>OZ247426.1:42500-4742161 GCA_965232835.1 Dehalococcoidia bacterium
ACACGCCGCGAACATGGCGTTCGCCCAGGTAGTGGCGATGGCCATCCCTCCCGGTAAACGCCCAACCCACTTGTAGGCGGCATCAAATGCCCGGGCAGACAGCCCGGCGTGCATGGCGAACAGCCCCATGATGATGAACAGGGGCAGGATGGCGAAGGCGTATACGTTGGTTGTGGAGTACGGCGTCGTCGTGAACAGGGCAAGTGCCAGGGTTATCTTGCCAGTCATAAGGAACATGCCGACGAAGCCGGTGGCGGCCAGTGCCAGACCGACGTGGACGCCGAGAATCATCAGCGACAATACGGCTACAAAGCCGATAATTCCCCAGTAGAGATCGTCCATATCTAGACCCTTTCAGCCCAGTGGTATATGCCCGATTGGGAATTTCGGGGGAGCCGGCTAATCAGAGATCGCTGGCTCGATTGCGGCATCACCGGCAAGCTCATCGACCTCGGCGACCGGGTCGCCCGACGGCTGCCGCAACAATATGGCCAGGTCAACCGCCCGGTAGACCCAGTCGGAAATAAACTGCAGGGAAATCAATATCGCGCCGAAGGCCACGGCGAACTGCGAAGGCCACTTGGGGATGTTGACCAGGCCCGCGACGTATTCTCCGATCTCGAACGAGTGATAGGACCATTTGAAAGTCTCGTAAAAGATCAGTCCGTAGATTCCGATGCCAAGGGTGTACGCGAACATGTCCATCACGGCGCGAATCTTTGGGGACATTCGCAGGGTGAGGATCTCGACCCTTATGTGGGCCTTCTGTCGCTGGCTGTAGGCCAAGCCCATGAAGACGATGAAGACCAGCATGAAGGCGCCGACTTCGTATGACATCGGAACAGGCTTGTTCAGCACCTTCCTGCCGAAGATGTCAGCGACCACCATAGCCATAAGGATGACCACAATGGATGCGGCTCCGAATGCGCTGGTATTCACCGCCCAGCCGAGGGCACGGCTCAGAAGCTTGCCGACCGAATGCAGGTCCATGTCAGCCCTCATTACGAGGAAGTGCGAGTTGCCACTCAGGTCGCTGGTGGCAGCGCACACCTCCGGGATTTCCGATCGCGCTACCGGTAGTCAGCCGCCCATTCCCTGGGGAAGGTGTGGCCTAGCTCTTCCAGGATCTCGATGTACCCGACCATCACCTCGCGGCCAGGCAGGTTTTTGTCTTCCATTTCCTTGATCCAGTTGCCCGGGATGTCGTCCAGGGCGTTGGCCCACTGTGCCCGGTCTTCCTGGGCCATCTCGTGGCGCGTGATGCCCAATTCTTTCCATTCCTCTAGAGCTATATTTCTGCGTTCCAAGATGAGCGATGCATTGAGGTCAACAGCTTCGCCAGCGACGTCGATCATCAGTTGCTGCAGGTCCGGTGGCAGACTCTCAAAGGTGTCCTTGTTGACGCCTAGTCCTACAGGCATGGCTGCGCCCATGTCGACCCAGGTTATGTGCTTGTTGAAGTCATGGTACTTGTATGCGTGGGAGATGTCCCAAGGTAGGAACTCAGCTTCTATGACGCCGGTCTGCAGGGCTTGGTAACGCTCCGCCACCGGCATGGCGATGGCCGTTGCCCCTGCGCCCTCCAGAATCTTGGGGTGATATGAGCCTATGGATGCAATCTTAATTCCGTCAAAATCCTCGAATGTGACAATGGGTTCCCTCGAGGTCAGGTTGTAGGTGTCGATGACTGAGGGAGCCAAAAATATCAAGTTGTAGGACTCCACTTCCTCTCGCAGAGCCGGTACTTCGTCATATAACCGCTGGGCTGCTTCGAGGATTATGTTGGGATCGCCGGGACCGAAAGGCACGGCATAGGTCCAATTACCGAGGGGCAACTTACCTGGGTAGTAAGGAAGCGCGACCATTCCGGCGTCAGCGAGTCCAACTTGCACGGCCTCAAGGGTTTCGCCAGCCTTGGTTAAGGCTCCGGACCAATAGAAATCCGTCCAGACGATGCGGCCGTTGCTCCGGCGTGCGACCTCGTCCGCCCACCACTTCTGCACCTCGCTGATCAAGAAGGGCGGAGGCGACAACGGAGAACTGTACTTGAGCTCAAACACCTCGCCATCCGAAGGAGAAGCAGTCGTAGCTGTTGGCTCTTCAGCCATGGCCGTTGGTTCCTCGGCCATCGCAGTTGGCTCTGGAGCAGTGGTGGCCTCGGGTTCATCCGACCCGCAAGCTACGGCAAACATGCAAATCATCACCAATATTGACGCAAAGGAGAAAACCTGGAGCATTCTCGAGTTCAACATATGGAACATCCCGCAAATGAAATTGAAACCAGCCCCGCATACTTTGGCAGAACCGTCGAAATTCGCAATCTTTTTGTTAAATTCGACGCCCGCTGCAGCGCCTAGTGCTAGCGATGATACTAAGTTGCCGACATTGATGTTGTCAATGGTTAGATATAGCACGTTTTGATGTACGAATTCCGTAACACGCTCGAGCGCTTTGTCGGATGGTCTATAATTCAGGAACGATGCTGGTCAGGGATATTGGCGAATTCGGCGTAATCACACGGCTCAACGGCCTGGTGGTCCAGAGGGGCGCAGGCAATCAGGCCGTGCGGGATTTTCCGCTCCTTGTTGATACCGGGGACGACACGGCAGTGTGGCAGACGGGCAATGGACGCGAACTGTTCACCACCGACACGGTGGTGGAGGGCATCCACTTCACCCGCGAGACCACCCCGTGGCGCGATCTGGGCTGGAAGGCGGTTGCAGCGAACATCAGTGACATTGCGTCTATGGGCGGTCTGCCCACCTACGCCTTGATCACGCTGGGCCTGCCACCTGACACCGAGGTCGCGGATATAGAAGAAATGTACAGGGGCATGCTTGAAATCGGCGACGAGTATGGGATGGCCATCGTGGGGGGCGATATCGTAGGCTCGCCGGTGTTTTTCGTTACGACCGCCCTAACGGGGGTTGCCAGCGGCGACCCGCTGTTGCGCTCCAATGCCCGCCCCGGGGACCTGGTTGCGGTCGGCGGGTATGTCGGCAGCTCGGGCGGAGGCCTCAAGCTGATGCTCGAAACTCCCGGCGCCAACGGCGATGCTGCAGACTATCTCCGGTCGGCGCACCGACGGCCCAGACCCGCCGTGGACCAGGGCCGGACGCTGTCGGAGGCGGGGATCGCCGCGGCGATGGATGTCAGCGACGGCCTGGCCGACGACTTGAGCAAGCTCTGCTCAGCGTCGGGCGTGACGGCCAGAATCCAGGCTCGCGACGTGCCTGTCCATCCGTTGTTGCGCGAGGCCTTTCCGGACGACTTCATCGATCTGGCGCTGGGAGGTGGAGAGGACTACGTTCTCCTGTTCACCGGGCCCGCCTCGATCGTTGAGCCCCTGATTCCCCGGCTTGGCGAGGGAAGCGCCGTCATCGGCTCCGTGGAAATTGGAAAGGAAGGATCGAAGGCAGGCAGCGTGGTTCTTGTGAGCGAATCGGGGGACGAGATTCCTCTATCCGGCAGCGGATGGGATCATCTCCAGGCTGCCTCACCCCGATAGCCCAGCGTACGGTTGTCTGAAGACTTATGCAGGATCAATCTCTTCGCACCCTAGAATTGCGCTCGAGCAGCGCCGAGGAAACCCAACGGCTGGGCTTCGCCGTCGGTGAGCGGGCCTGCGCTGGCGACGTGTACCTGCTCAGCGGGCCGCTGGGGGCAGGCAAGACATGCTTCACCCAGGGCCTGGCTCGCGGTCTTGGAGTGGAGGGATATGTCCGGAGCCCGACCTTCGTGCTGATGACACGCCACACCGGACGGCTGACGCTGCATCACATCGACCTGTATCGCATCGGCAGCCTCGAGGAGGCCTGGGACCTGGGACTGGACGAGCAGCTCTTCGGCGCCGGTGTCTGCGTGATAGAGTGGGCGGAGCGAGCCGAGGACCTGCTGCCCGAAGATGCGTTGTGGCTGGAATTCAATTACGGCGACAGCGAAAGTGGACGCGGGATTACCATCGATTGCCAATCGGCTAGATACGATGAATTGCTGACTCATTTGAATTCGCTCCTGCCCTCAATATCTGTTGGAACGGACTGATCCGAGAATGCTGCTGGCTATAGACACATCCACAAGACACGCCTCCGTGGCGCTGTTCGATGGCACCCACGTGGTCGCAGGCCGTTCCTGGTGGTCGGTCGTCAACCACTCGTCCGAGCTGATGCCCGCCGTGGTTCAGATCTTGCAGAGCCGAGACGTAAGGCCGCGCGATCTCGATGCAGTTGCCGTAGCTCTAGGGCCGGGTGGGTTCAGCGCATTGCGCACGGGCCTGAGCGCGGCCAAGGGGATGGCGATGGCCTCCCGTATTCCGATAATCGGCGTGGGTAGCCTGGACCTTGAGGCCCATCCCTTTCGAGCCGCCGGCACTGTCGTCTGCGCGCTCCTGGAAGCGGGGCGAGGGGAGGCAGCGTCAGCCCTGGTATCTCATGCTCCGGAACCCAACCGCCTGCGAGAGGACAGGATTTCTGGCCCTGACGACCTCTTGAGCGAGATCGAAGCGCTACGGTTGGAGTCGCTCCTGTTCTGCGGCGAGGGACTGACGCCCTGGACGGAGACGGTCAGGGAGAGATTGGGGAGCCGAGCCGTCCTCTGCCAGGCTCCAGCGTCAGCGAGGGCAGAATCCCTGGCCGCGCTGGCCTGGGCCAGATTGGAAGCAGGGGATACCGACGACCTGGATATCCTGCAACCCACTTATCTGCGGATGCCGAGTATCGGGACCCCAAAACGCCGGGACCGAAAACGCCAGGCGTCCGGAGCCAGGGCGACGAGCTGAGGCAAGGCTGGACGTGCGGCCGTCTCCTTTGAGTTTTTGCAACAGGACGAACTTTGTCGGTTAGACGGGTTTCCCTGCCATTGAGGCGTCATGAATGACGGCGCCGCGCTGCTCCTGGGATGTGGTTACCTGGGCCAGTCGGTGGCGCGCCGACTGGGGCAGGACCGGGCATTCCGGCAAGTTATCGCCACCGACCTGGACCCTCTGGCCGCGGCTGCTGCTGCGGAAATCTGCGGGACGAAAGCCGAAGCCGCTCAACTGGACTGCCACGATGAAGGTTCTCTGTCTCGAGCACTCGAGGACGTGAACCTGGTCATAAGCACCGTCCGCCACACGTTGCCGGAGACGATCGCCCTGATGCGAAGCGTTCTCGAGGCTGGTGTATCGTATGTGGACGCCTGCGCTGACGGGGAAACCCTGCAGGCCATATTCGACTCGGACTATCTTGATGCCTTGGCGGGATACAGGGCCGTTGGGGCCGTCCCGGGACTGGGCGCTTCGCCAGGACTGACCAATGCCCTGACCTCATATCTCGGACAGAGACTTGATCGGGTGGACGAGGCAAGATTCTTTCTGTTGGATGACTTGAGGCTACGCAGCAAGCGCCAGTGGCGGGAGAGGCTGGCGGACTTCGGTTCGGCGGCGCTGGTTTGGCAGGACACCCAGTGGCGGCAGCTAGATCCAATGTCGGACAGTCAGGCGGCCCATTTCCCTCCTCCACTGGGAGAGGTCCCGTGCATCACCACCGGCCTGGGGCCTGTCACGCTGCCGGCGAGCTTTGGTTCTCTTTCCCACGCGTCGAGCCATCGAGGTTTCAAGGACGTCGATGTATTGGAGACCATAAGAACCCTGGTTGACTGTGGGATGGCCGGGCAGGAGCCGGTTGAAACTCCCATCGGCAGGATCAGCCCGGCCGAGTTTGCAGCAGAGCTCTTTTCACAACCGAGGAATGATTGGGCCTCCGGCTATGGGTCCGGGTCAATGCTCTGGACCGAAGAGCCCCCGGGACCGCAGGTCAGGCAGGCCCAGGTGGCTGGCATGCTCCGCGGGAGAAAGACCCGGTTCACCATGACCTACCGTTTTCCCGAGGAGCGGGACATCGAGAGTGTCGCTGCGACTCTGGCCATTGGCGCGCGGATGCTGCTCACTCGCGAAATTCACGCTCCGGGCCTTCACGCACCGGAGGCATTGGATCCCGCACCATTTCTCTGGGACATGGAACGGCGGGGCGTGGAGATACAGCTGGCCAAGACCTTTGAAGACTGATGTGCAGACCAGAGCGGTGAACCGCGCCGGTTTGCGGACACACCTGTAGGAACTGCGCCTAGAGGATTGACCTATGATCAGAATAGCGCTGGCGGTGGTTGCGCTGGCCCTGTATTTCGTACCATCCTTTATAGCGGTCAACAAGAACAAGCGAAACAAGAATGCGATTTTCGCCTTGAATCTGCTGTTGGGGTGGACGTTCGTTGGCTGGGTTGTCGCCCTGGTCTGGAGCCTGATGAAGGAAGAGACTGAATCCGACGGCAGTTGACCGATGGAAATTCTTGGATTTCAAGGAACGTAGAGGAATTACGAGAAATGGAACAAACCTTGGTACTGGTAAAACCGGACGGCGTGCAGAGAGGACTTATCGGGGAAATCATAGGCCGCCTGGAAAAGAGGGGACTCAAACTGGTTGGCATGAAGCTGCTGCAAGTGGATGAGGCCCTGGCCCACCGCCACTATGGGGAACACGTGGACCGGCCCTTTTTTCCCGGCCTGGTGAGCTTCATCACTTCCGGGCCCGTGGTGGCAATGGCCTGGGAGGCCAACAATGCTGTGGAAATAGTGCGCAACTCTATGGGCCCTACCAATCCGGCCGGTGCGCCCCCGGGCACCATACGGGGAGATTTGGGAGTGGACATCGGTCGGAACCTCATACACGGCTCTGACAGTCCTGAGTCAGCCCAGCGCGAACTGGCTCTTTTCTTCCAGCCGGGCGAGATACTTTCCTACGGACGCAGCAACGACAACTGGATCGTCGAATAAACACGATGTAGCAGTGAAGGCAACCCCCTCTCCACGGCGCGGAGAGGGGGCCAAGAATTGCGAGGAGACCGTGCGAATCACGGAATATTCATCCGGCTACAGCACCCGCACCACCTGGGGAGCGCGGCCCCACAGACGCTCGAGGTCGTAGAACTCCCGTTCCTCCGGAGAAAAGATGTGTACGATCACATCGCTGAAGTCCAGCAGGACCCATCCTGACGCCGGCGTACCTTCCCTTCGGTGTCTCGGAACTCCGGCACCCTTCAGGGATTGGGTCAGGTCCTCTTCCAGCGCTTCGATCTGGCGCGACGATTCAGCCGACATAATTACGAAGTAGTCGGCGAAGGGAGCCAGCCCTCGCAGGTCAAGCAGAACGATGTCCTCTGCCAGCCGGTCCGCTGCTTCGTCGACGATGAACTGCGCCACTTCCAAGGGTTCCAGATGCAGTACCTCCATGTTTCGTGCGGTCAGGGCCTCGTGCAGTCAGGCGCCCAGGCCCTGACGCGTCGTGTTGCGAGTATCGGCGAGTATAGAGCGGCGCTCCTGACCGGTCAATTGCATCGGATAGCAGTGAGGGCATTTTATTTATAGCCAAATGGCTTGCCTTGAGCCCGTCGATGGACCGTCCGGTCGCGGTCCGACAGGCTCACAATGGTCGGACTATATGGCTTGACTGGGAAAATTGAGACCCCCTGGGTTTGCCGTTTGGTGTCTTCCTACTTATCGGTGCCGGACCAGGCGCCGGGTCTGACAGGTCCGCTTCCCTCGTATATCATCATGAGCAGGCCCAAGTGCCCTATGATTTGGAGTTCCAAATGAGCCTGATTCGATTCCTTCCCCAATGTATAACCGCTGGAGCCGTTGCATTAGCCATCCTGTTGCTGCTCGCGTGTGGGTCGGACCCGGAGCCGACTCCGACTCCAGCCCCTACGGAGACTCCCGTTCCTACGCCGACGCCCACTGTTGTCCCGACTTCGACCCCGCGGCCAACGGCTACGCCTACTGCGACGCCAGAGCCAGCCCCGGCCCGCAAATCGTTCATTCCCGAGGGAGCAACTGTCGTCATCGACGCCTGGCCCTCGGACATTTTCGATTCCTCATTCGTGGAATCGTCGCTGGACCTGCTGCTCGACGGGGAAGGAACCGTGTCCGGCCTTTTCGAAGACTTCCAGGCCGGCACAGGAATCGACCCTCGTACCCTGGAGTACATGGAAGCATACGTGGATATCGGAGATTTCGTTGAGCTGGCGATTGGCGAGGCCGAGGACCCTGAACCCGGCTTGCCGGAATTGGGCTTCGCCGTGCAGGGCGACATAGACACCGACGGCCTGGCTGCCCGGCTACTCAATGCGAACGACGGAGATCCCGGTTACGATGAAACCAGCTATCGCGACAACAGCCTGTACGTGGATGCCCGTAGAGACCCGGACAGTCTGGTTTTCTCGATCGCGGAGGAGGACACCCTTCTATTCGGCACCGAGGAAGGCGTCAAAGCCATGCTGGACGTGGCGTCGGGCGCGGTACCGCAGATTTCAGGCGACCATGTGCGCGCGCTGGAAAGCCTTGGGAATAGGGATCTCGGCCTCATACTGGCGGTACCAGATGGGCTGCTGGATGCCGCAACGGAGGGTGAAGATGGTAGCGGCAATCCCATGGCCCTCCTGGGCCTGGGCGGATTGACGCCGGAGGTCACGGTCATGTCGCTGAGGTTTGTCGGCGACTCAATGCAGGTGCATACCGTGGAAATTTATGAGGATGACTCAATTGCCGCTTCGGCGAAGGAGTACAACGAGGGCACAATCGCGATGGTGGGTTCACTGTTCGGGTCTGCAGAGATACAGGAGATGACAAGGGAAACCGAAATCGAACAGGAAGGGAACAGGGTGTCCTACAGGCTCAGCGTCGACGAATCGGCCGTGGTTGCTATCCTGGATTTCATCACGTCCTTCATGGCGCTGGGAGAGGTCCAACCGCCCAACTGACGGGCACTGTGTTTACGATCTCGTCGCAGGGTTTCGGCCTGGGCTCCCAGTCTTGAAAATGGACTGGGAGCTTTCCAAGCTGCCTTTATCGGCCCCCGTATATTTCCCGACTGGGGCAGCGCCGTTAATGGAAGTCCTGTCCAACCATCAGGCAATTGATCAAAACACCGGTTTATCAACAATTTAAGAAATGGTTGAAGCCCAGAATTTCTGGAGAAATAGACTGGGGGAATTCCAGCAGGTCTTGTATCGAAGGATAATTGTGATATATTACACAAATCAAGTCGCACCCCGGCTGAGCCAGCGTCCGCCGGCCAGCCTGCCTTCACTTCCTGCGGCTGTATATTCCAATTAACGCCCCGTTACTCCTTGTAGGGATCGAAGACGCATGGATCCGCTGAAAGAATTGGCCCAGAAAGGGCTGTACTCCCCTGAACAGGAACACGATGCTTGTGGTGTCGGGGTGGTCGCGGACATCAAGGGGCGTAAGTCGCACCAGATTGTTGAGGAAGGCCTGCAGGTTCTCATCAACTTGGGACACCGGGGTGCCGCCGGCAGCGACCCGGAGACAGGCGACGGCGCGGGGGTCCTGATCCAGATGCCGCACGGGTTCTTCCGTCTGGAAAGCCAGCGGCTCGGATTCCAACTCCCGCCCGATGGTGAGTACGGCGTGGGCATGGTCTTCCTCCCGCCTGAGCCCGTTGCCTTCGAGAAGGCTCGCGAACTGGTCTCCCGGACGGTCAGCGACGAAGGACTCCAGGTTCTTGCCTGGCGCGACGTTCCGCTGGACCACAGCAAGCTGGGACGAGATTCCCGTCGACGCTGCCCCTGCATCTGCCAGATCTTCGTCGGTCCCGGGCAGAGCGGTCTGGACCCCGCCCAACTGGAGCGCAAGCTCTACGTTGTACGAAAGGTCATTGAGCACTCGATGAGTGATAGTGGGCTCTCCGAGGAAGACGCTGACTATTTTTACGTTTGCAGTTTCTCCTGCAATACCATCGTATATAAGGGCCTGCTTTTGGCCCACCAGATTCCCGAGTTTTACCTGGACCTGCAGCAGGATGAGCTGGTCAGCGCCTTCGCGCTGGTCCACTCTCGCTTCAGCACCAACACGCTGGGGCACTGGCGCCTGGCCCACCCTTACCGCTACCTGGCCCACAACGGTGAGATAAACACCCTCCGCGGCAACCTCAACTGGATGCGTGCCCGCGAGGCGATGTTCCAGTCTCCGCTGTTCGGCGACGATATGGCCAAGGTCCCGCCCGTTATGAGTGCGGGCGATAGCGATACGGCCAGTTTTGATAACGCCCTTGAGTTGCTCCTGATGACCGGGCGCGAATTGGACCACGCCATGCTCATGATGATCCCAGAGGCGTGGAACCAGCATGAAACCATGGCGCAGGAGAAGAAGGATTTCTACGAGTATCACTCCGCGCTGATGGAACCGTGGGACGGGCCCGCAATGATTGTCTCCTCCGACGGGAGGAACATCTGTGCGTTGCTGGACCGCAACGGCCTCCGTCCATTCAGGTATCTGGTCACCACCGGCGACAAGTTGGTGATGGCCTCGGAAACGGGAGTGCTCGACGTGCCCCCCGCGGACGTGAAGTTCAAGGGACGCCTGCAGCCCGGCCGGATGTTCCTGGTCAGCCTGGAACAGGGACGGATCATAGGCGACGAGGAACTGAAGCACGGACTGGCGAATCGCCAGCCCTACCAGCAGTGGCTGCAGGAAAACAAGGTGGCTTTGTCTGACCTGCCCCTTGGCCAACCGCACTCTGCCATCCCGGACGATGAATTGGTCCACCTGCAGCGTGCTTTCGGGTACAGTGTCGAAGAGTTGCGAATGTTGACCGCGCCCATGGCGGAGTCCGGCTATGAGGCCGTGGGTTCCATGGGAAACGACGCTCCGCTGGCGGTGCTCTCAGACCAAAATCAGTTGCTGTTCAACTACTTCAAGCAGTTGTTCGCCCAGGTAACCAATCCTCCCCTGGATGCCATACGGGAGGAACTGGTGACCTCCCTGGAAGCGTTCATCGGCAGCGAGCAGAACCTGTTTGAGGAGACCCCCCTGCATTGTCGGCAGCTGAAGCTGCGTTCTCCGATAATCGATAACGAAGACATGGCTCGGATCAAGGGGCTTGATCTCCCAGGCCTGCGCACCACCGTTCTGGAGGCACTCTTTGACCCCAAGGAAGGTCTTAAGGCCGGGCTTGATGCCCTCAGGGCTGAGGCTACCCGCGCCATAGACGACGGCTCTTCGATCATTGTTCTTTCCGACCGGGGTGTTGGCCCCGGGAAGGCTCCGATACCCAGCTTGCTGGCTACCAGCGCTGTCCACCACCATCTCATCCGCGAGGGAACGAGAACTCGGGTGGGCCTGGCCATCGAGACCGGGGAAGCCCGCGAAGTGCATCACTTCGCGCTCCTGGTAGGCTATGGCGCAGGAGCTATCAACCCTTACCTGGCTCTGGAATCCGTGCAGGGTATGAGCGAATCTGGCTTCTTGAACGGTCACGGTCCGGAATACGCCCGCAAGAATTTCATCAAGGCCAACGAGAAGGGTGTTCTCAAGGTCATGTCAAAGATGGGCATTTCCACGGTGCAAAGCTACCGTGGCGCTCAGATATTCGAAGCTGTGGGCCTTGACCAGTCCGTTGTGGACGAATATTTCACCTGGACACCTTCCCGGGTGGGCGGCATTGGACTCGAAGCCATTGAACACGAAGCCGTGCAGCGCCACACCGATGCCTATGGCACCGTCGAAGTGCCAGCGAACCAACCTCTGCCCCTCGGCGGTTTTTACCAATGGAGGCGCGGCGGCGAACACCACCAGTGGAACCCGGATTCCATCGGGATTCTTCAGCATGCTGCGCGGTCCAACGACCGGAACGTCTACAGCAAGTTCGCCCGGCTGGTCAATGACCAGAGCCGGCGAATTGCCACGCTGCGTGGTCTGCTGGATTTCCAGGGCAACCGCGCACCCGTACCCATCGACGAGGTTGAGCCTGCCTCGGAGATCGTTAAACGATTCGCCACCGGCGCCGCGTCACTGGGCTCCATTAGCCGCGAAGCCCACGAGACCATGGCCATTGCCATGAACCGCATCAATGCCCGGAGCAACACGGGTGAGGGCGGCGAGGACTTCCGGCGGTATGTGGTGGACGACAATGGAGACAATCGCAGCAGTGCCATCAAGCAGGTTGCCTCGGGACGGTTCGGGGTAACGGCCAACTACCTGATCAACTCAACGGACCTGCAGATCAAGATGGCCCAGGGATCGAAGCCCGGAGAGGGTGGGCAACTGCCGGGCCACAAGGTAGATGAGTACATCGGCTGGGTGCGCCGCACCACCCCGGGTGTTGAGCTTATTTCGCCACCGCCGCATCACGACATCTACTCCATCGAAGACCTGGCGCAGTTGATCCACGACCTCAAGAACATCAATCCGGAGGCCCGGATTCACGTCAAGCTGGTGGCTGAGGTTGGCGTCGGCACAGTGGCGGCCGGTGTGGCCAAGGGGCACGGCGACGTCGTCCTGATCAGTGGCCACGACGGTGGCACCGGCGCATCTCCGGAATCGTCCATCAAGCACGCCGGTCTGCCGTGGGAGCTGGGCATCGCCGAGACCCAGCAGGTGCTGGTTGCCAACGGACTGCGCAGCCGCATAGTGGTGCAGACCGACGGACAGCTGAAGACCGGCAGGGACGCAGTCATCGCAGCTCTGTTGGGCGCCGAAGAATTTGGCTTCGCAACCGCAGCGCTGGTGGTCAGCGGTTGCATAATGCTCCGCAAGTGCCACCTCAATACGTGCTCTGTGGGAATAGCCACCCAGGACCCGGAGCTGCGATCGAGGTTCGCGGGCAGGCCGGAGCACCTGGTCAACTACTTCATGTTCATAGCCGAGGAAATGCGGGAGATCATGGCGGAACTGGGATTCCGCACTGTCGCCGAAATGGTCGGCAGAGCTGACGCTCTGGACTCCCGTGCGGCCATTGAACACTGGAAGGCGCAGGGAATCGACCTTTCCCGGTTGCTGCATTTCCAGGATGCAATTTCGCCTGATGATACCCTCTACTGCTCAGAGGAACAGGATCACGGGCTGGGGAGGGCGCTGGACCACGAGCTGATCGCCATGTGCGAGCCTGCCCTGTCACGAAAGGTTCCCATGGAGCTTGATCTCCCCATCAGCAACTCCAACCGGACGGTTGGCGCTATGCTCAGTGGCCGCATTGCCAAGGCCTACGGCGAAGACGGGCTACCGCCTGACACCATCCGCATAAACTTCACCGGGTCGGCAGGCCAGAGCTTTGGAGCATTCCTGGCGCCCGGGGTCAGCCTCCACCTGGAAGGGGACACCAACGACTATATGGGTAAGGGCATGTCCGGTGGCATGATCGTCGTCAAGCCCCACCCCGAATCCACCTATGTTCCCGAGGAGAACATCATCATCGGGAATGTGGCCATGTATGGAGCCACTCGGGGGCATGCGTTTATCAACGGAATCGCGGGGGAGCGCTTCTGTGTCCGCAATAGCGGGGTGCGTGCCGTTGTCGAGGCCGTCGGCGATCACGGCTGCGAGTACATGACGGGGGGCGTGGTTGTCGTGCTCGGATCCACCGGCCGAAATTTCGGTGCCGGGATGAGCGGGGGTATTGCCTTCGTGTATGATCCGGACGGAGACTTTCACATCCGATTCAACGATGGTTTGGCGGACCTGGAACAGGTTTCCAACCGCGACGACATCATTACTCTGAAAGAGCTCATCGAGCAGCATTTCAATCATACCGGCAGCGGCCCTGCCGAACGGATTTTGGCAGACTGGGATTCTGCCCTTCCCAAGTTCAAGAAAATAATGCCTCGTGATTTCCGCCGGGTACTGGAAGAGCGCAGAATGCGCGGCCTGGAGGACCGAGAGCTGGAAGCAGTAGCCCATGGGTAAACCCACCGGATTTATCGAGACCGGCCGACAACCCCCTGAGCGACGGCCGGTAAGAGAGCGCGTTCGCAACTATCAGGAGATCTATACGCGGTGGTCAGAGGCCACTGCCCGACAGCAGGGCGGGCGCTGCATGGACTGCGCCGTGCCTTTCTGTCATACAGGATGCCCGCTGGGGAACGTGATCCCTGAGTTCAACCATTTCGTCTACATGGGCGATTGGGAGAACGCTCTTCGCACCCTGCTGTCCACCAACAATTTTCCTGAATTCACCGGTCGCATCTGTCCTGCTCCCTGCGAGGCGAGTTGCGTGCTCAGCATCAACGCCGACCCGGTTACCATCGAGTACGTCGAGAAGGAAATTGCGGAACGGGGCTACGAGCAGGGTTGGATCCGCCCGGAACCTCCCGCAGTACGCACGGGCAAGAAGGTTGCAGTGGTGGGGTCGGGCCCGGCAGGGCTGGCGACCGCACAGCAGTTGAATCGTGCCGGCCACTACGTCACAGTATTTGAGCGCGCAGATTACATCGGTGGTCTATTGGCCCTGGGCATTCCTGACTTCAAGCTGGACAAGGGAGTGTTGCAGCGCAGGCTGGACATAATGGCCGAGGAGGGCATCACTTTCGAGACCGGTGTAGATGTTGGTGTCGATCTGCCTGCGGGCCAATTGATGCAGGACTTCGATGCGGTCTGCCTGGCTTGTGGTTCCACCGTTCCCCGAGACCTGGAAGTGCCGGGTCGCGATCTGGACGGGGTCCATTTCGCCATGGAATACCTGACACAGCAGAACCGGCTGAACTCAGGCGAGGACCTGAACGGGGAAGCTCGCCTTTCAGCGGAGGGCAAGCGCGTGGTAATACTGGGCGGCGGCGACACCGGCGCCGACTGCCTCGGCACCGCCCATCGTCAGGGTGCCGAGCTGGTCAACCAGTACGAGCTTCTGGCAGAGCCTCCGGTGCAACGAAACAATGATAACCCGTGGCCCCAGTGGCCCACGATTCTCAGGACTTCTGCCGCCCACGAGGAGGGCGGAGTTCGGGATTACGGCATACTGACCAAGTCTTTCTCGGGCAGCGATGGCAAAGTGGAGAAGCTGCACGCTGTCAGGGTGGAATGGAGCCAGCCTCCCAACGGTGGTCGGCCTTCAATGACCGAGGTGCCGGGTAGCGAGTTCGAGGTCGAGACGGATTTGGTCCTGTTGGCCATGGGGTTCCTGCACCCGCAGCACGAAGGGCTTGTCGATCAATTGGGTGTAGAGCTTGATGGGCGGGGTAACGTCAGTATAGGATCGGACCGCATGTCCAGTGTCCCTGGGGTGTTCGCCGCGGGAGATACCGCTCGTGGGCAGTCCCTGGTGGTATGGGCCATCGCTGAAGGCCGGGAAACCGCCCGGGCCATCGACCAGTACCTGATGGGAGAAACCAAGCTTCCCCACTCCCTGCCTGACACTGTCTAGCGAATAATCGCAAATTCTATGGTGGCAAAGATTCAGGGGCGCCCATACGGGTGCCCCTGTTGCTTGTTTCCAAATGCTGACGATGCCCTGAGGTTGGGCCGTCACAGCCGCATTCCGACGACCTGCTCGGGCCTGGACCGACCGATGTTCTCCAGGTACTCCTGCATGCTCAGCACTTGCACTGCGTTGGTTGTGCCTGACACGCCCGTGAGGAATCCGTGGACTATTGTAACCACGTCCTGGTCGGTGACCGCTCCCAAGTCCAGCGCTGACTGCAGCACCTGGTACACCAGCTCGGCGACATCCGGCTGGACCGGGATGACTCCCGTGGGTTGTATACCCCAACCCAGGCACAGCTTGCGAAGCACGGTTGGGTCATGGGAGAAGGCGAGGATGTCATTGGCGGGACGGAACCTGGCAAGCTCCAGGGCAGCTCGGCCCGTGCTGGTGAGCACGATGGGTTTGGAGTCCAGGGTTCGAACCAGCCCAGCCGCCGCCGCCGTAATCGCCTGGGTGCGGTCCCGGGTATCCATGTTCTTGAAATACGGATACAGGTCCTCGGATTCAGCCTCGTTGATTGTCGAGACCGCAACGCGCAGGGCCTCCACGGGATACTGTCCCATGGCAGTCTCGTCGGAAAGCAGTATGGCATCGGTGCCCTCGAGCACCGCGTTGCTGACATCGGAGATCTCGGCCCGGGTGGGTGTGGGGGAGATGACCATGCTGCGGAGCATCTGGGTTGCGATGACCACTCCCTTGCCGGCAGCGTTGGCCTTGTCGACAATCAGGCGCTGCACCCTGGGGACCCGTTCCATGGGGATTTCAACACCCAGGTCCCCCCGGGCCACCATCACGGAATCTACCTCGGGCAGTATGTTCTCCAGGTTCTCGATCCCCTCGCCGCGCTCCAGCTTGGCCATGACCATTGCCTTACTGCCTGCAGCGTTCAGGTATCTACGCGCGAAATGGATGTCCTCTGCGGTCCTGACGAAGGAAACAGCTACCCAATCGACCTGCTGGTCCACGCCGAAGATCAGGTCTCTTCTGTCTTTTTCCGTGAAGACCGGCTGGTCAATGGCCACCCCGGGCAGGTTGACGCCCTTGAACGATGACACGACTCCAGAGCTCAGCACGCGACAAAAGGCGCGGTCCGGGCTTGCCTCCGTGACCTCTAGCTGCACAGTGCCATCTGCGATGAACACGAAGTTGCCGACCTGAAGGCTGCGAATTACACCCGGTTGTGGAAAAGGCAGAACTCCCGGGGTCGAGGATTCTCCGTCGGATGTGATCACCACCTCGTCCCCGACGTTGAGTTGGCGGGCCTCCGACAACTGCCCGAGGCGGAGTTTGATGCCTCCCAGGTCCTGGAGGATGCCCACCGTCCGATTTTGCTCCCGTGCCAGCCTCCGTATGCGTTCAATTACGGCGGCGTGCTGCTCATGGGTGCCGTGGGAAAAGTTCAGCCGGGCGCAGTCCATACCATCGGTTATGAGCCGGCTGAGCGTCTCTTCATCACTTGATGAAGGACCTATCGTCACGATTATTTTTGTCTTGCGCATGGTTTTCGTCTCTCACGGGAAAATTGCAATGACGTAACGATGCCCGTTCTTCGCAGTGTAATACATAATGTCAACGATTTTACAGTTTGGTGAGACGGGTTCGAGCAGTTTACTGCTTTCGCGCTGTCGGTTCACACGACACTGGGATTTCGGTCTGGCGGGATGCGGTTCCGGTCTTTGGCCGGGATAAAAGGCCGGACTGACTCGTAACTGTCGCCAGCTGAATCTGTATGGCCAATTTGGCGCTGGTGCCTTTCTCATTAGTGCTCCGCATTATCGACTATCTTGGGTAAACTGCGGAACGCCCTAACACCAACCCTCTCTCGGAAGTAGAGGGGATTTGCCACACACCCGCCAGGAACGAGCGCCAGGAAACTGTTTCCGATAACCCGATTACGGGCCCTGTTGCCTGAAGTGAGGACACCGCTCCAGCGAGGAGCGGTGTCCTGATTTTCCGCCGGGCTGCTGCCGCTGGCGCTAGTTGCGGGAGCGGCTCGCGTCGAAGGTATCGGTGGCCGCCTTCAGGCCGGCGTACCGGTTGGCCTGGAGCACCTCGATTCGCTCGGCCGCCCACTGGTTGGACGTTTCTATCCCGACCAGAGAGCCCTGGAACTTTGGCATAACGTAGCGGGCCAGCAGTTCGTAGCTGCGATGCAGCTTGTCGCGGGGAGCCCAGTCCTCCACACGAATCATGAACTTCCCGAAGCCACCGCTGATCTCCTGCAGCCGCTCAATGCCAGCGATGGCGTCATCGGGCGTGCCGACGATCCACTGGTTGTGCTCCACCATGAAGTCAACGATCTGGTCCCGGGGGACGTCGGGAACGGGGTTGCCCAGCGTGCGGCCGAAGTACTCGGTGACCACCCGGGCGCTGCCCTCGCGGATGTCTTTCATTGCCTGCTTCTTGCTGTCGGCAAGGTGCATTCCCATTACGATGCCCCAGTCCTCGCGGTGCATCGTCTTGCCGTGCTCGGCGGCAGTCTCCTCGGCGATGTCCCACAGCTCCATCAGCGACGTTCGGCGAATAGTATCGCGCGGTACGCTGAGAGACAGCACAGATGCGCCGTGCTTGCCAGCGGTTGTAACACCCGCGGGCGACTCTACGGAGGCAACCGCCACGGGGACGTGCGGATACTGGTAGGGCCGGAGCTGGATCACTGCCTCGTTGAGCTCGAACCAGTCACTCTTGTAGGTGATGGGGTCGGTCTCGGTCATCAGGCGCATGATGACGCCAAGGGACTCGTCCATCATTGCGCGCTGGTTTTCCGGCTTGATTCCCAGCATCAGTGCATCTGAGGCTAAGGCCCCGGGCCCGACGCCGAGGATGACCCGGCCCCGGGTCAGGTGGTCGAGCTGTACGAACCGGTTGGCCACCATATAAGGGTGGTGGTAGGGGAGGCTGACAACCCCGGATCCGAGCTTGATGCTGCGAGTGCGTTCTGCCGCCGTGGCCATGAAGACCTCGGGGGAGGCTATGGTTTCCCAGCCAGCGCTGTGGTGTTCGCCTATGTAGGCCTCGTCAAACCCCAGGGTATCCAGCCATTGAATCAATTCCAGATCCCGTTCCAGGGCCAGCGTGGGATTCTCTCCCACCCGGTGGAATGGGGCCATGAAAACGCCAAACTTCATTCTGTATGGGACACCCATTGTCTTTCCTCCAGATAGCTGCCATTGGGTAAATCGATTAATTCTGGTCATTCTAACACGACCAAAAGGGGTGGGCCAAAATAGACCGGAGGCTGGAAAACAGAGGTGATTCCGTTGGCCGCGCCGGATATGGCGGGCGTGATTCAAAAGTGGTATCTTTGTCGCACCAATCGGCAGCACAAATTCTAGCTGGAGAGGAAGCGAGATGCCTCAAATCAAGCACATCGCCATTGCTACCAATGACGCTGAAAAGACCGCCAAGTTTTACTCAGAGGTCTTTGGCCTTCGCCAGGTGGCGGCGCTGGAAAGCGAGAACGCCAAGGGATTCATGCTGAGTGACGGCAACGTGAACATGGCCATCCTGGACTTCCAGAACGACGCCGTGGCAGGCGAGCGCGGGAAGGACTGGGAGGGCATTCACCACATCGGCTTCGAGGTGGAGAGCCTTGAGGAAATTGAGGCCCGCCTGGCTGACAACGGCTCTTCTGAAATGACCTCGGTCAACCAGGCGCTGCATGCGGGCAACACCGGTCCCCGCCACCAGAACGTTGAGACCAAGTACGCGGGTCCCAACGGCGAAATGATCGACGTTTCCCAGGTGGGCTGGGTCGGCACTCGCGGATTCGACTAGGCATTGAAGCTAAAGACTGGTCCAAATGGAACGCCCGGCCATTTTGGCCGGGCGTTCAGCGTTTCTGCCAAGGAAAGTGAACCCTACATGAACAGGGCGTAGTGGCCCACGATTATTTCCTGTTGCATCTGGTCCCAGGCCACTCGCTTCTCGGTGATCATACGCTCCATGATTCCAGTGTCTCCCAGGAAGTGGTCGTTCCAGAGCGTGTCGCCAAACTGCATGGCTTCCAGGTGAAGTGCAAAGCCGTTGAGAATCATTCCATTTTGGTTTTCCGTGTCAATGATCGAGAGGCAGACGCCCTCGTCGTCACCCTCGGTGCCATCGGAGGGCTCCGCATATTCGTACACCCGCATCTCGATGCCCTGTGAAGCGGGGGCGTGATTCACAAAATAGACGCCGTCTTCGATGGTCATGGTGCTGGCGCTGCCCATCCTCTCCCACTGGCACTCTGCGCCCTCCAGGTATCGATTGAGGTCCGCGACCTCCTTCTGACTCATCAGGCGCGACAGCCAGAATACCGCAGCAGCGATAACCAGAATGGCGGCGATAACCGCCAGGACAATTCCTAAAATCAGCATTTCGTCTCCCCACCCTTCCTGGAGGCCCGGCCATTAGACCGGGCCCTGGCGTTGTGGTCTATGCTGGTCGAAAGGCCAGCGAGGGACGTTCCTGGTCAAGGTCCTCGAGGTCCAGCGCCAACTCCATTCCGGTCCTGATGGACTGCGGGTTTGACCCATCCACCCCGGTGATGCGGGCGCTGATGCGAGGCCCTTCCTCTAGGGCAACAATGCCGGAGCAGTACGGGTTGTTGCGCCCGTAGCCCTTCTGTCCCCAGTAATCGGGCACTACCGAGATGCAGGTGAACGTGCTGAGCGTAGCCCTGCCGCTGAAGGCATGCCACGATATGTCGAAGCTGCGGCAGGCGGGACACATTGGCCTGGCTTCCGGGGAGATATGGCCACAGACGTTGCAGCGAATGCCCGTCAGCTGTCCGTCCTCCCGAAGCCGCTTGTAGTAGTTGGCGGCATTGAATTCGCTGGCCATTGCCTCACTCCATTCGCAGCACGTTGACTACGCAGGTGCCGCCGGTGCCGCCAACGTTGTGTGTCAGTCCCACTTCCACCTTCGACTTCTTGGCCTGACGCTCGCCGGCTTCTCCGCGCAACTGGTGGTAGATCTCCACGACCTGGCCGACTCCGGATGCCCCTACGGGATGGCCCTTGGACTTCAGCCCGCCGGAGGTGTTGATCGGACGGTCTCCGTCCAGGGCGGTGCGCCCCTCGTCAACGGCCCGGGGTCCCTCGCCAGGAGTGAAGAATCCAAGGTCCTCGCTGGCCACGATTTCAGCGATGGTGAAACAGTCGTGGACCTCGGCGACGTCCACGTCGTCGGCGGTGATGCCTGCCATCTCGTAGGCCTGGCGGGACGCCTCCTTCGCTGCGGACAGGGAGGTGAGTTCGTCGGCGTCGTGCAGCGGCTTTCCCGATGCCTGTCCGAACCCGGCCAGTGATACGGGGCGGTCGGTGAAGTTGTGTGCGATTTCAGCCGAAACCAGGAGAATGCAGGAGGCTCCGTCGGTGATGGGAGCGCAGTCGTAGAGCCTCAGAGGCCAGGCGATCCAGGGGTTGGCCGACTGGTCATTGAGGAAGTCCATCTCGTCCCGGTATTCGGGGACGGGCTGCCCGCGCTGCTCGGCGCGTGCCTGGCGACGTTCCATCATGTCCTTGATGGTGACACTGAACTGGGCCTTGGGATTGAGGGCTCCGTTGTTATGGTTCTTGATGCCAACCTTGAGCAGGTGGTCGAGGTTGGTCTCGTAGCGGTCCATGTGCGCCTTGGCGATGGCTCCGAAAATACCCGGGAAGGTGAGGCCGGCAGGCACCTCGTACAGCCCGTCGGCTGCGGAGGCCAGGACGTCGGTCACGCCCTCGGTGGGCAGGTTGGTCATCTTTTCCATGCCGCCGACCAGTACGATGTCGTACATGCCGCTGGCGATGGCCATTACGCCCTCTCGCAGGGCGCTGCCGCTGCTGGCGCAGGCATTCTCGATGCGAGTGATGGGGATGGGAGTCATGCCCAGCCAGTCGGCGACGATGGGCGCCGTGTGCCCTTGGGTCTCAAACAGGTCCGACGAGTAGTTGCCAATGTAGGCGCACTCGATGTCGTCGATTTCGAAGGGCTTGTCCATCGTCTCCATCATGTCCTGAAACGCCTCGACGAACAGGTCTCGACTGTCCTTGTCCGGGAAGGCGCCGAACTGAGAAAGCCCGGCCCCCACGATGGCGACCTGCCGCCCCAACTGACGCTTGCGTGTAACCGTTGCCATGGTGCTGCTCCTTGTGCTTGTGCTTCTGTTTCCGTGTCAGGCGAACAACAGCCGCCTGCCTTTTGGTTCGGGGATGGGATCACCATCCTCTATTGCAGTATCGATCCAAATCTTGATGACTTCCTGTGCCATTGCCAAGGCTGCCTCAGGTGTTTCACCATCGGCAATACAGCCTGGCAATTCGGGAACCTCGGATATGTAATGGCCGTACCGCTCACTCCAATAGATGATAATTTCATACTTATGCATCGAGCCACTCCCACACAGGGTATTCGTAAAAGAGATCTCGAATCTGACCCACTTGATACCCCTTGGCCTTGCTTCCAATTGGCTGGATGTTTAATCGCTCCAAGAAATCTTGCCTGGTAAAGACATGATGGCTTCCCACGATTCTTTCGTTAAATCCCATTCGCCTCAACAGGCCGCATAGGGAACTGAATCTAATGTTGTTATCGGACTGTCCGGAGAGTACGCGCCTCAGTAGCCTTTCGTAGTTGGGCATAAGTAATTATCGTAGGCCTGTCAACGAAGCGTCAACCGGACTGCAGGCCGCCGGAACCGTGGTCGAGGTATACCACTTTGCCAACGCTGGATACTTGAATGGTCTGTTGGAAGCGCCCAGCCGGAGTTTCACGCGCCGCAGTGTGTGTGTCAGAACGCCATTCGAGTTCGTCGGGACTGCCCTGCAACACTTCCGTCAGCACACGCCCAGACATCGCCTCACCGCCCGGCAGGCCCAGCAGGTGCAATATGGTGGGGGCGATGTCCACGTTTCCTGTGGGTGATTCCACAACCGTAAACCTCTTGAAGGACGGTCCTTGCGCGAACATAACGTTCCTGGTCTCATGAGGGCTCATGGAGCCGTGCTGCCCTTGCCCAGGGCCGAGGCTGGTGGAGTAGGCGTGGCCGGCATAGCCGTTGGCGTTGACTGCCGAGTTCCACGCAAAGGACATGGCGAGGGCAGGCGCACGCGGGCCATCCAGACCCGCCAGGCTGGCCGGCAGGGTGCCTTCGATTTCGCCGGCGGCGGCGGACGCCAGCAGTGGACCGCACCAGGGTTGACGCATCAGCCATTCCGCCAGTCCCTCCGAGGTGTCGTGGACATTGTCCGTCGCATAGAACAGGGCCGCACCGCCGTTGGGGGCCACGGTTACGCCGCCTGTCTCGCCGCCGGGTGGGAACCCGGCCCGGCGCAATTCAGCTTCGACGTCGATGACCTCTGTGATCGTGGAATAACCGTGGTCCGAGACGATAATCACGTCGGTATCAGCGTGCCTGCCCGTGTGTTCCAGCCAATCAAGGAGCCGTCCGAACTCCCGGTCGGCCTCGGCTATAGCCCCAACAGCTTCTGCCGATCCCACGCCGTGAGCGTGCTGTGATACATCCGGCTCCGAGAGCCACATCATGGCCACGGCCGGCTGGCGCTCCTGCAAGACATACCGGGTGACCACGTCAACAACCCGGGCCATTTTCGGAGCTGACGGTCCCCTGCGGTCGGGCCAATCTCCGAATCGCTCGACGATTCGCTGGTGCAGGCCTCTCGGTAGCGTAAAGTCGGGGTGGATGGTCGCGCCGCCTTCCGCCTCAGCGTTGGGGTTCTGCAGGTATGCGTTTCCCGAGGTGCCCGCTCCGACGGCGACGTATTCCAGACCATGCCGGTGCAGGATGTCGCCAAGGGTGGGCTGCAGCAAAACCGGGTGCCGGGCGGCGACTTCAGTCAGCGAGGGTTCCAGCGCGCCAAAAGCCCGGTGCGGGTCAAACTCGGGAATCATCAGCGTGTTGGCGGTCAGGCCGTGGGAGCCTGGCAGGTGTCCGGTGACCAGGCTGGCTACATTGGCTCGGGTCACGGTGGGAAAGACGGCGTGATGGTTGGCGCAGGTCAGTCCCTCCGAAGCAAAACGCGACAGGTTAGGCATCAGTTGCGGCGTAACCTGTGCGGGCTGTAGCCCGTCGAAGACCACGATGATCAAGGGAGTCATGGCTGTTACTTCACTGACATAATTGCGGCGTGGCACATATCGGCGCCCTGCAGCACCTCGGGGATTTCTGCTGTCTCCCAGGTGGTGTGGAACGACCGGACGCCTATGCCGACCGGGAGCGCGGTGATTCCCCGCTGGATGAACACATTGGCGTCGGAGCCTCCGCCGGAGGCCTCCATCACCGGCGAAAGACCGAGGGTGTCGAGCGCAGTGCCGATGGTGGATACCGCAGGGCTATCAGGACCGATGCGGTAGGCCTGGTAGGTGTTTCGGATGTCCAGACTGACGCGGGCGTCCGGGTAGCGGGACGCCGTTTCGTCGAACACCTTGCGGAACTGCCCCTCCAGCCAGGCCAGCTTCTCGTTGCTGCGGCTGCGGAACTCGCCGTCCAGGGCGGCCCGCTCCGGGACGATGTTGCGCTTGAGGCCGCCCTCCATCCAGCCAATGTTGGCGGTGGTCTCGGGGTCGATGCGGCCCAGGGGCAGGCGGGTGAGAATATCTGCGGTGACCAGCAGCGCCGACAGCCCGTTCTCCGGCTCCAGGCCGGCGTGAGCAGCCCGGCCCACAATCTCCGCCGTAACCACGTTCTGGGACGGGGCCGAGACGGTGATGCGATTGGGCGGACCCTCGCCATCAAGGACGATTCCCGTCTGTGCGGTCAGCAGGCTGAAATCCATGTGCCGGACGCCCACCAGGCCGCCCTCCTCGTGGCGGCTGAAGGCCACCTCCACTGCCCGGTGCGGACCGCGGGACTCGGCGACGCAGGCCAATGCCTCCAGAACGATGGCCAGCCCGGCCTTGCAGTCGCCGCCCAGGATTGTGGTGCCGTCGGACCGGAGCGTGTCGCCGTCTAGTTGCGGCTTGATGCCCCGGCCAGGCTCCACCGTGTCGAGGTGAGCGGACAGCATCAGTGGTTCTCCGACGCCGTCCAACCGGGCGATGATGTTGTTGTACGAATCGTGTTCCACGGTCAGGCCCAGGGATGAAAGGCGGGCGCTGACCTCACCGTCGATGGCGTCCTCCTCACCACTGGGGCTGTCTATCCGGATCAGGTCTACGAGGGTGTCGATGAGCCTCTGCCGGTCTGCCATGGCCGATTCTCCTTATGGTGCGTTCACAGGTGCAGGGTTGATGGGTTCTCCATGTCAGGGGAGGGTGTGTTTACTCGTAGAGCTGCGGCGCGCCGTCCGGGTTGGGAAAGGTGTCGTCGTGGCCCAGCGCCCAGTAGACTGCCTTGACCAGGGCGCGGCTGTTGTCGGCGCCGCTAAAGCGGTGATCGCAATCGGGAACAGGGCGTCCGACCATGGATCGAGCCGCCAGCGGGCCCACGCTTACCAGGTAGGCCAGCATGCCAGCGGGCGGGTCCTGGCTGCCGTAGCCCATGAAAATGTCTCCGGTGAATAGCGAGACGCCCTCATAGAAGGGGTCTCCCACGCTATCGTAGGTCGAAAGCAGCAGCAATTGCCTGGTCTGCGGGTACAGGTGGGCAACAGCGCCGACCGCGGACCCTCCGGAAGAGAACCCGGCCATGCAGATCTCCGGCGAGTCCGTTCCGCACAGCTCCTGGGAGCGGCCCAATGCCCATTCGGTCACGTGGCATGCGCTCTCCATCAGGATGCCGTTCCAGCTGGCCCCTTGATAGGAATAGGGTTCCCATTCCAGTTGCACCTGGAAATCGGGGCGCGGCACGTTGTAGGTGACGGTAGCGCACAGGCCCAAGTCCCGAAGGTGCAGGGCAAGCTTCCGCCAGCGCTCGTGTCTGCCGTCTTTGAGCTCGCCCGAGCCGGGGGAGATGACCAGCATCCGTCCGGATTCGCACGGATAGGCGGAAACCGGGATCTCGTACTCCACCGGCTGTCCCGAGGGCGTGGCGGTGCGCCTGTCGAGAACGGTGTCGATGACCTGTGGCGACGCCTCGGTCATATCTAGGCGAGAGCGGCCACTGCCTTGATTTCCACCAGGAATTCCTCCCGGACCAGGCCGTCGACTACCAGCAGGGTGTTGGGTGGGAAGTCGCCGTCGGGGAAAATCTGCGGGTAGGCCTGGTTTCTCCCATCGATGAAACCCTGGACAGATGACCGCCCCACAACGTAGGTGGTGAATTCCACCACGTTGCTGAAATTGGCCCCGGCGGCCTCCAGGATGTGGCCGATGTTTTCCAGGGCCTTGCGGGTCTGGGCTGCGGCGTCGCCTGCTCCCACCACGTTCCCGTCTGCGTCCACCGAGAGCTGCCCGAACACATAGAGCAGGCGCCCCGCGTTGACCGACATGCCGACGGAATATGCGCCCAGGGGACGGGGGGCCTTATCGCTGGAAATGACCGTTCGCTGTAGCTCCGCCATCGCTTTCACCTCGATGCAGGATAACGCGGCCATTATATGCGACGGTGGCCGCGAATGCGTCGCGATATCTTCACCTTACGTGCAATTGAACAGGAAGAGGTGCGACCTTGCCGTGCTATACTCGCTGGCATGGTGGAGGCTGTGAACCGTCCCCGAGTGGGTGTAGGCGTCGTTTTTGTCCGGCAAGGACGGGTGTTCCTGGCCCGCCGCAAGGGCGCCCTCGGCGGCGGAACCTGGGGCTCCGCGGGCGGGCACCTGGAGCATGGCGAGTCCCTGGAGGACTGTGCCCGCAGGGAGGCCCGTGAGGAATTCGGTCTCGCGGTGGGCGACCTCAGGTTCCTGTGCGTCAGTAACATTATTGCCTACGGCCGTCACTACGTTGACGTTGAATTCCTGGGTGAGATAGGCGACCAGGAGCCATGCCTGATGGAGCCGGATGCGTTTGAAGACAGCGGGTGGTTTCCGCTTTCCGCGCTGCCGGACCCGTTGTTCCAGGCCATGGGTTATGCGATAGACAGCATCCTGACGGGCCGGCAGTACTATTCCGGCCTGACGCCCCAGTGCTGACTCCTCTCTTGATGAGGCAGACAAAAGGAGCTTCCTAACCCTCTCCCGGATGGAGAAGGGATTGTAAGGAGATAATAATGGCAGCCAGGAAAGGCGATGGACTACTGTTGGTATACAGCGACGTGGCCCCGGAAAATGACGAGGAATACAACCGCTGGTACAACGACGAACACATCCCCGAACGTCTCTCTATTCCTGGCGTTCTGAACGCGGCCCGGTACCAGGCGGTACAGGGTGGCCCGAAGTACCTCGCGGTCTACGAACTTGCGAGCCACGAGGCGTGGCACTCGGAGGGATGGCAGAAATGGCTGCGCGAACCGACCGAGTGGTCAAGACGCATGTCGCCAAGCGTCATCGGCACCGAGTACATCCGCAACCTGTACCGCCGGGTCCACCCAGCGGATGTGCCGGCGGAGACTGCCGATGCCGGAATGTCGCCGGTCCTGCTGGTGGGACGCATGTCTGTCCCCGACGAACTGGACGAAAAGTTCAACTATGCCTACAACAATGAGCGCCTGCCTCTCTGCTCGGAAATTCCGGGCTATATTCGGGCCCGCCGCTGGGAGGCGGTGATGGGTACGCCAAGGTATGCGACGGTCCACGAGATGGAATCGCTGGCGGTGTCCGAAAGCGAGGGATGGGAGAACTGGCGTACTGCCGTAACTCCGGTCTGGAGCAACGAGGTACGTCCCCACATGGTGCATGACACTGGCTCGCCCGGTGTGTACCGAAGGATTTTCCCGGAGTAGGGACCACCTGAACCATCGCAGGTTAGCCCACTGGAAGGGGCGGGTCAGTTTCCCGCCTTTCGTTGTCTGGGAGGCCGATTCCGGGAACAAAACAGTGCAAAAGGAGATGGGAAATCGAGGCAATTGGGGCACCAATGTGCTATACTACATAATGTATTTAGCTCAATAAAGGCCCGCGTTTCCTATTTCAAATAAGCATTCTCTTGTGGTGCCTTTTATTGGAAATTGGTGGTTATCCTGATGCAACAGACCCTGCCCATTTCTCCCACTCCTGATCCCTCTTCTGCTCCTGACTATACAGCCCAGGATATCCAGGTCCTAGAGGGACTTGAAGCGGTGCGGGTGCGCCCTGGCATGTACATCGGCAGCACCGGACTGAGCGGCCTGCAGCACCTGATGATCGAGATCCTGGACAATGCAGTTGATGAGGCAATGGCCGGCTACTGCACCAGGGTTGATCTTGATATAGCTGCTGACGGGCTTATCACCGTCTCCGATAACGGCAGAGGAATCCCCATCGACGTTCACCCCACAACCGGCAAGAGTGCGCTGGAAACCGTGATGACGACCCTGCACGCCGGGGGCAAGTTCGGCGGAGGAGCTTACAAGGTGACCGGCGGACTCCACGGTGTCGGCGCCTCGGTCGTTAACGGCCTTTCCGAATTCCTCAGGGCGGAGGTGCGGCGCGACGGATTGACCTACTCGCAGGAATATGTGCGTGGCATTCCGACGACCGAACTGATCAAGGAATCCAAGACGGCTGATCACGGGACCACCGTAAAGTTCCGGCCGGACCCTGAAATTTTCGGTGAAATCGATTACGAATTCGATGAATTGACCCGGCATTTCAAGGATATCGCCTATCTCAACAAAGGCCTTGAAATCTGCTTCACCAGCTACTGGCATCAGGAAAGACGGAACGGGGACATTGAGCGCACCTATTTCTTTGACGGCGGACTCCCCAACCTGGTGCGCAACGACAACCGTAACCGACGGGTGCTGCAAACCATTCCCTTCTACTACGAAAAGACCGTCGATGACACCGCTGTCGAGGTGGCGGTCCAGTACAACGACGGATACGCGGAGTCGGTGCATTCGTATGCCAACTGCATCAAGACCCCGGACGGTGGCACGCACCTGACCGGGTTCCGGTCCGCCCTGACCCGCGTCATCAACGATTTTGCCAGAAAGCAGGGACAGCTCAAGGACGATCAGGCCAACCTGATCGGTGAGGATGTGCGAGAAGGCCTGGGGGCGGCAGTCAGCGTGAAACTGACGGCCCCGCAATTCGAGGGTCAGACCAAGCATAAATTGGGCAACCCCGAGGTCCGCGGAATTGTGGAGTCGGTGGTTGGCGAGGGCCTCGCTCGGTATCTCGAAGAGAACCCGACCGAGGGCCGCAAGGTGGTGGACAAGTGCCTCACCTCCCAGAAGGCGCGGGAGGCGGCCAAGCGCGCCCGCGATCTCGTGATACGCAAGAACGCCCTGGACGGATCGTCGCTGCCCGGGAAGCTGGCAGACTGCGCCGAACGCGACCCGTCCAAGTCGGAGCTCTACATTGTTGAGGGCGAATCGGCGGGCGGTTCCGCGAAGATGGGCCGCGACCGGCACTTCCAGGCAATCCTCCCTCTCAAGGGCAAGATTCTGAATGTGGAGAGGGTCCTGCAGCAGCCTGACAAGATTCTGGGCCACGAGGAAATCCGGGCGATGGTCGCTGCCGTTGGCGCCGGCGAGGGCGAGGACTTTGACCCGTCAAAGGTTCGTTATCACAAAGTCATAATTATGACCGACGCTGATGTGGACGGGTCCCACATCCGTACGCTCATCCTGACCTTCATATACCGCAGGATGCGTGGCCTGATCGATAACGGCTATCTCTACATCGCCCAGCCGCCGCTCTACCGGATACAGAACGGGCGGCGCATTGAGTACGCTTATTCCGAGGAACAGAAGGACGAAATGCTGGCCAAGCACACTGGCCAGCGGAACCCCTCCATCCAGCGTTACAAGGGCCTGGGAGAGATGAACCCGGAGCAGTTGTGGGAGACAACCATGAACCCGGACACCAGGCACATGTTGACGGTGAACGTGGAAGACGACACGGACGCCGAAGACGCGTTCACGACGCTGATGGGAGAGGTTGTGGCGCCACGCAAGAGTTTCATTCAGACCTATGCACGGAGCGTAAAGAACCTGGACGTCTAATACACTTGCGCCCGGGATTCATTTTCCACTCTTCGACACAAAATGAAACCGGAAGGGAATGCGTTTCCTTTCGGTTTTTGCAATCCCCGGTTATTGATTTATAATGTGTCAGTCCGGCGTGTCACTCCCGGATTTTCAGTAGTAAACATACTCAGCTACAGGAGAACATCCATTGCCCGCCAGAAAGACAGGTCGCCAGCAAGTAAAGCGTGCCCGGCGCAACCGCAGCGCAAAAACTGAGACCCGTACAATCATTGCCCGGGCTAACCGATCGCTGGAGACCGGCGATGCCGAGACCGCACAGCCTGCAGTGGCCCTTGCCATCAGCACGCTGGATCGCGCGGTCCACAAGGGCATCCTCCACAGGAATAACGCAGCCCGACGCAAGTCCCGGATGATGGCGAAATTGGCTCTACTTGAGCCAGCCGCCGAAGCCTGACCCAACGTTAGCGCGAGCACGACAACGCCGTCCGGTCAAACCGGGCGGCGTTTCTATGTGCCATTTATCGAGGCGATGGGATTGATGACAATGGTTGATTGACACCACCTGCGAGCTTTGTTAGCCTGCTGATAGAACAAAGGTTTTATGTCAGCTATGGTTCTGCAAAGGGAGAGGGGAGTATGGTTGCCAGGAAGAAAATGCCGGAGCGCCGCCGCCGCATTCTGGAGTTCATCCAGGAATTCTATTTCGAAAACGGAATTCCGCCCACGGTCAGAGACATTCAGCAAGCCTGCAGCATCAGTTCCACGTCAGTGGTCGATTACAACCTGCGGCAACTGGAGGAGGCCGGGTACCTCAACCGTCGCAGGGAGGTCGCCAGGGGCATCGAGTTGCTCGACAGGGACGGAGAACCGGTCTCCAGTGCTCCGAGAGTACAGATTGTGGGTGCCATAGCTGCAGGGCTGCCCATCCCTGTTTTCTCCTCGGAGGGATCCTCGGCCAGCGAAGAGTTCGACACGGTTGAAATTTCGCCGGACCTTCCCCGCAGGCACGGGAGGCTTTTTGCTCTTACCGTGAAGGGCACATCCATGATCGATGCCCTGATAGACGACGGGGACGTGGTGGTGATCAAGCCGGCGCAGGACGCCACCAACGGCGAAATGGTTGTTGCCTGGCTGAAGGACGAGGAAGAGGCTACGCTGAAGAAATTCTACCTGGAGGGCGACCAGGTCAGGCTGCAGCCTGCCAACACCACCATGGACCCCATTTTCTGTGCCGCCGACAACGTTGAAGTACGGGGAAAGGTGGTGACCGTGTTGCGCAAGTATGGCTGATCTATAACGGGGAACGGCGTCCTGGTCCGTCAGCGGCGGGCGGCGGCTAGCGCTCCATAGGTGGCCACCAGGAAGGGGACGCAGTAGGTCAGGGGGATCTTCCAGTAGAGAGCGTTGCTCCACGCTCCCGAGAACAGACTGTCTCCCTGGTTCAGGAGCGTTAGGATCGTTCCCACAACCACTGCGACCATGGCCGACCGTCTGAGCATGGGCCAGTGCCGCGGTCCGCACCAGAGGCACTTGGCCGTTCCACCGGTAGGTGCCTCTGTTCTTGTCCGGAAGGTGAACGACCTGCCCTGCCGAAGCGGATTTCCGCAGTTGACGCAGAGGGACGGCTCGTTGAGTCCGGTGGGAGTGGAGTTGAGGTTTTGCAAGCTAACCCGGCGAGGATGTGGGTGGATGGTCTGGGTCGCCCAGTACGCCAGCACGGGTTGCAGACGACCTGGTTCAACCTTCGGGAGTGGGCAGTATTTTAGGTAGCCGGTCTTGGCAAGTCAATGTAGGCGGATGTAATTCAGGACGACTGCAGAGTTCTAGGGTTCCTAATTCTGTCTGAATCAGGATTCACAGCATTAAGGAATAAACAGGATTGGGACGCGATTAGAAGACCCCAAAATCAAGCGAATCATAGTTCAGACAAGACTTGCGGTCGTCGTAGATGTGAATCGTCCGTTATTGTATCGTAGGCGCCGCATTCTTATACTTGAAGCTTGATTCGCAACGCCAGCAACAGATGTTTGTAGCGGAGACTGGGGTCGGAGGAACCATGTACGATTTCCACACTCACACATTCCTGAGCGACGGGGTGCTGTCCCCGATAGAACTGATCCGACGGGCCTGCGTCAGGGGATACAAGGCGATGGCAATTACCGATCACGTTGGATTGGGGAATGTGGAATACGTCATCAAGACCCTGGTGGTTGACTGCGAGCTGGCCAGCAGGAGGTGGGACATCCTGGCGCTTCCCGGAGTTGAGATAACCCACGTCCCCAAGGACGACATTGACCTGGTCGCTCGGACGGCCAAAGAGATGGGGGCGAAGCTGGTGGCGGTTCACGGAGAGACGCCGGTAGAGCCCGTGGAGCCCGGAACGAATGAGGCGGCGATCAGGTCTCCGTGGGTGGACGTGCTGGCCCACCCTGGGCTGATCAGTCCCGAGGAGGCAAGATTGGCAGCCGAAAGAGGAGTGCGCCTTGAGGTGTCGGCCCGCAAGGGACACAGCCTGGCCAATGGACACGTGGTGAGGGTTGCCAGGGATGCTGGAGCGACACTGGTATTGGACTCCGACGCCCACGCCCCCGAGGACTTGCTGACACAGGAGCTTTGTCAGAAGGTCGCAAAAGGCGCGGGCCTCGATGATGATGAGGTCCACGCCTTGTTGCAGGAAAATCCAAGAGAATTGCTGACCAAACTGGGTTTCGGTGCCCTCCTGCCCGAATAATGGGCGGAGGCTGCTGGAATGTGTTGCGGGTAACTGATCAGGATTTGCCGATTCTGAACACCTTGGTGCCGCAGATGGGGCAGTCTCCCTTGGTTGCTGGCCGGCCGTTTTTCAATGTCACCTGCTCGGGATTGTTGATCTCCCGCTTTTCCCGGCATTTAAGGCAATATGCCTCCATGTCTCCAACCCCCCTTTGTAAAGTAGTTTTTCTGAGATAATCGGGTCTGTAAGAGTGGTTCTTTGTCCTTTGCGCAGCCGGATGGCTTCGAGGTTCAAGGCTGTTACCGTCCCCTGAGCACTTGGCTGTCGCTTCAAATGGTTAGTTGACGTAAAGTCGGCAACAAACTACACATAAGCCGGAAGATTGTCAAGGCAAGCTGGCTGAAGGCGGAAGTTAGGGCCTGTGAGAGGCGGGAAGCGTTCCCAAAGGGACAGGAAGCCGTGATATGTGGGTTCCTCGGTACTCAGAGGCTACGTGGAGGCAGGCGCCAGCGGGGACGGTAATTCGGTATTGAAGACCTTCACCGGCTGCCAGGAATTTGATCCCCTGTCGAATCTGACCAGGGCCAGGAATTGTCCCGTTGAGTTGTAGGCCCTGAACTGCTCCAGGTAGCCGGCGTTCATGTTCGGGCTGCCGAAACTGACCGACTGGCCATTTCGCAGGAATCTTTCAGCGGCATGGCCCACTGTCACAGTCTTGAGATTGCGCAAAACCCAATCCACCGGATGCAGAAAACTCTGCCAAACTGCGGTTTCCCGTGCGGATTCCTCGAGTTGTTCCAGAGTCACCGCGTCAGTGGACGAAAACCCGCCGCAGCTTCTCCTTTCCAGGTCAGTTACATGGCCCCCGCACCCCAGGAGTTCCCCCAGGTCGTGTGCCAGGCTGCGCATGTATACACCTCGCCCACATTCCACATCCAGGGTGAGGTTCGGGAGCTCAAACCTAGTTAGGCGTATGGTATGAATTTCGACGCTGCGTGGCTGTCGCTCGACCTCAATTCCCGAGCGGGCCAACTTGTACAATCGCTGTCCATCTACTTTGACAGCGCTGTACATGGGGGGAACCTGGTCGACCACACCGAGGAATCCTTCCAGCGTAGATTCGACCTGCTCCCGAGTGATGCCGTCGACACTTTTTGTGGAAGTGACTTCGCCCTCGGCATCGTAGGTGGCGGTGGATTCTCCCAACCTCACATCCATCACGTAACGTTTGTTGCCGCCGACAACGTAGTCCATAAGGCGGGTGGCCTGTCCGAAACACACTGGCAGGACACCTCTCGCCAAGGGGTCCATGGTTCCGCCGTGCCCGACTTTCTGGCGTTGCCCAGTTATTCGCTTGACCCGGCGGAGGGCCTCCATGGAGGTGATACCCGTGGGCTTGTACAGGTTGATGAAACCGTTAACGGTTGGGGTGGTGGACTTGGTTGATTTGACCAAAGCTAGCGACCCCCGCCTCTGTTCTTGGGCTGCGGATGGCGCCTTGAATCGAAGGAATCCAGATATTCCGCTGCAAAAGTCTCAGGTGTTTGGCCCTCGATCAATCTCAGCACACGCTCGCCCTCTTCAATGGAATCATCAAGGACGAAGGACAGATGGGGAGTGTGTTTGAGGTTCACTCGGTCCCGCAGTTCACGGCGGAGAAAAGAGGCGGCAGAACGAATTCCGTCCATCGCGGCCTGACGTTTTGACTCGGCCCCCATCACGCTCACATACACGCGAGCGCTGCGCATGTCGCTGGAGGCCACCACTTCGGTAATGCTGATGACCCCGGCCACCCTGGGGTCCTTGATTTCCCGGGCCAGGAGATTGCTGATTTCGGCTCGCAACAATTCGTTAACGCGGTCTATACGCCGGGACATCCGCTACCTCCGGCCGTGGCTGAACGACGGTATATCCGGGAAATCCTTATCTGCAAAAGCACTCGCCTACAGGGTTCGGACTACCGTCTTGCCCGCTCTTGCCTGAATACCTCCAAAACGTCGCCTTCCTGGAATTCGTTGAATCCCTGGAGAACGATTCCGCACTCAGTGCCGGAGTTCATTTCATTTACTTCATCACGGAAATGGCGCAGGCTGGAGATGGTGGTCTCCATAATGTTGTCGCCGTCACGGGTCACTCGAACGGAACCGTTTCGTACGACGCGGCCCTCAGTGACGCGACATCCGGCAATCTGCGTTCCTCTCCGTCCTCCGAAGACTTCGCGAATCTCCGCCTTTCCGACGATGACTTCAGTGAACACCGGTTCCAGCATCCCGTGCAGGGCCATTTCAATATCGTCGATCAACTGGTAGATGATCTCGTAATGCCTGATGCTGACGCCCATTCTGTCTGCCAGGCGCTCGGCGCTGGGCTCCGATCCGACGGAGAAGCTGATGATGGCGGCCTCCGAAGCACTGGCAAGGAGCACATCCGACTCCGTGACAGCGCCCACGCCGGTGTGGAGCACCCTGACCTTGGCGTCCTCGTCCACCAACCGCCCCAGGGACTGTCTGATGGCCTCCAGGCTTCCCTGTACATCGGCCTTCAAGACCAGGTTCAACTCCTTGATGTCGTCGATGTCTACCTGCCTGACCACCTCTTCCAGGCTGAGAGCGCGACTTTGCAGGGGCCGGGATCCTGGCGTTCGTTCCTTTCCACCGATGAGCGCCCTGGCCTCTCGCTCGTTTGTGACGACCCTCAGCTGATCGCCAGCCTCGGGGAGGATTCCGAAGCCAAGAATTTCAGAGGGCGTACCCGGGGTGACCTTGTCAATGGGTCTGCCCTTGTCGTCTATCATAGCCCTGACGCGACCGGACGCTGTCCCAGCGACGATGTGGTCACCCACTTCCAGGGTGCCATCGGTGACGAGCACGGTGGCGCTGGGCCCACGCTTCCTGTCCAGCTTGGCCTCGATGATGACGCCTGACGCCTGCTTTGCCGGGTTGGCCCTCAGTTCGGAGATTTCGGCGACTACCTCCAGGTTTTCCAGCAGATCGCCTATGCCCTCACCGGTACGTGCCGAGACATTGACGGAGATGATCTCTCCGCCCCAGTCCTCCACCAGGAGATCGTTTTCACTCAGTTGTCGCTTAACCCGTTCGGGGTCGGCGCCCGGCAGGTCCATCTTGTTGATGGCCACGACTATGGGCACCTCAGCAGCCTTGGCGTGGTTGATGGCCTCGACCGTCTGCGGCATTATGCCGTCGTCGGCGGCAACCACCAATACAGCGATGTCCGTAACCCGTGCGCCTCGGGCACGTATGGCCGTAAAGGCCGCGTGGCCCGGCGTGTCCAGGAAGGTAATCGGATGGCCATCCACCTCGACCTGGTAGGCGCCAATGTGCTGGGTTATACCACCAACCTCCCGGTCGGCCACGCTCGAATTCTTGATGTAGTCCAGGAGTGATGTTTTTCCGTGGTCTACGTGCCCCAGGACAACCACCACCGGCGGCCGGGCGACCAGATTCCCCTCGGTTTCCGCGCCCGACTCGGAAGCTTCCCGAGTGGCCGCAGCCGAAGGTTCGGGAGCCATGGAGGTCCGGACACCAAAGGCTGTGGTAACCAGGGTGGCGACCTGGTAGTCGATTACCTGGTTCATGTTTGCCATGATGCCGTTGCGCATCAGTTGCTTGATTACGTCGATGGGAGACTGGTCCAGTACCTCCGCCAGGTACTGCACCGTCATCGTGGAAGGCAGCACCAATGAGCGCGGCTGTCCGCTGCGCCGTTCCGTGCGTTCTCTCCTGGGCCTCTGGCTGCGCCCGGATTCATCTACTGCTGTTGGTGTAGTCATATATATGTTCACCTGCCAAGCCGACTGGGCACATCCGCGCCTGATAAACCGTCTTCCGCGGGAACATCAGTGCCGGATATGTCGAGCCGAAGAGTTTCCAGGTCACCCGTGGAGAGGGTTTGCCCCAGGCTGCGGGAGAGGCGGGCCCTGGCCGCTGCGGTATCCAGACAGCCAAGTCCGCAGACATAGGCGCCCCGGCCGGGGGCTCTTCCGATTAGATCGACGGACACTCGGCCTTGCGGAGAGCGGGCAAGCCTGACCAACTCCGTCTTGGGCTTCTTGTCGCCACAGGCGACGCAGGTCCGTTCCGGGATGTGTCTTTTCCTGGGCAATCGACGTCCCTCCCCGTGGCATATTGCCTGAGTAATGCGCGTGGAGAGGGGGTTTTACCGACGGCGGGAACCTCCTCCGCCTCCGCGACGGCGCCCACCGCCACCGCGGCGCCCGCCGCCACGAACTTCCTCGACAATATCCTCTGCAAACCGGATCTTTCCGGCATCTGGAGTAAGGACGGGCAGTTCCCCGAAGTCCAATCCTTCCTCTTCGGGTTCCTCGTCCTCTTCCTCCTCGTCCACTATGGCCACTTCATCAAGGGTGAACGAGTCGAGATCGTCAACACTCAGTCCGACCTCGGCAACCGTCTCTACCGGCTCCTCTTGAGGCTCCGTATGTTTCAGGAGTTCTTCCTCACGGATGAGTTCGGCTAGGACGGTATCCTCATCAAGGTTCTCTGCGACAACCTCGACCGCAGGCTCCTCCACTGGGGTGGCAGCGGCCTCCGCAGCGTCCAGGGCCTCCGACATCCCTTCGACGATTGCCTCGGCCTCGGCAACGACGGCCAGTTCCGGCACTGGTTCCGAGGTCTCGGTACCGGCTGCATCAGCCTCGGTCTCTGCCTTGGCAGCCGCAATCTCGGCGGCTTCCGCGGCAGCTCTTGCCGCTGCTTCGGCTGCAGCGTGGAGCCGGGCCTCGCGGATTTCCTCCCATTCAGTCATGCCCTTGATGTCCAGCCGCCATCCGGAAAGGCGGGCAGCCAGCCTGGTGTTTTGACCTTCCTTGCCTATGGCCAAGGAAAGCTGACGATCGGGTACGACGACCACTGCCGTCTGCTCAGGGTCAATCAACTCAACCTGGACCGGCTCGGAGGGGCTCAGCGCATTGGCGATGAACGTTCGCGGGTCTTGGTCCCACAGGACGATATCGATTTTCTCACCCTGCAACTCGTTAACGATGCTCTGTATGCGGTTCCCACGTATGCCGATGCACGAGCCGACAGGGTCTATTCCCGGCTGGGTAGCACTCACAGCCACCTTGCTACGGAAACCCGCCTCCCGGGCGATGGCCTTGATTTCCACAACCCCGTTGTGGACCTCGGGAACCTCGATCTCGAATAGCCGCCGGAGCATGTTCCGGTGGCTTCGGGAGACCAGTATTTCCGGCCCCTTGGGTGCGCTCCGGACGCTGAGGATAAACACCTTCACCCTCTGGCCCTTGCGGTAGCGTTCCGTGTTTACCTGCTCCTCGTTGGGCAGAATCGCTTGAGCTCTCCCCAAGTCCAACGTTATAGCCCGGCCCGAGTCTGACGTCTCGACGATGCCGGACATAATGTCGCCTTCGTGTTGGGCGAACTCCTGGAACAGCAACTCTCGTTCGGCTTCCCGCAGTCGCTGCAGCACCACCTGCTTGGCGGTCTGCGCGGCGATTCGGCTGGCATTATGCGGCAGGGGTTCGGCCGCGGCCACCTCGTCGCCTATGACCACGTCACGCCGAATCTTCACGGCATCGGCCAGCGTGATTTCCTTCTCGGCGTCCTCGACGTCCTCCACCACGGTCTTGAGGGCGTAGACGCTGACCTCTCCGCTGTTGGGATTGAGGGTGACAGAGATATTCTGTCCCGAAGCCGGGTTGTCCTTCTTGAACGCAGAGGCCAGCGCGACCTCGATGGCTCCGAGGACCTGTTCCATGGGTAAGTGGCGCTCCGCGGCCAACTGCTTGAGCGCTACCATAAAATCGCTTTTCATAGTTCAGCCCCCACACCGATTCTCGCCGCAGGTCATTTGTCTCCATCAACAAGAAAGCGGGGCGAACCCGCTTACATAAAGGAGGAACCATGTGTCGCCGATTATAGCATCGGCACCTGCTTTCAGCAACCCGCGACTACTCGTCGCGAGATGGCCTGGCCGTTGAATTAAAGCCCGTGAAATGGCTGAGATCAGTCGATATCGGGTGTTTCGAGACCAGTGATACGGTAGAGAAGATCCATGTCCAGGCTGTTCCTTACGGTTTCGGCCAGCTTGTCGTATTCGCCGTCGCGGGACAGTTGCCCATCGGTATCGGTTTGGGGTGGGAGAGTGACTCCCTTCCATTCCGCTATCTGTTCCAATACCGCCCGCCGAAGCGCGTGGCTGTTGAACAGCCCGTGAATGTATGTGCCCAGGGACCTTCCGCTTTCGGACAGGGCGCCGTCGCTCTGCGCATCCTGGCCTGCCCTGTTGAGGCTGAATGGGGCGGCGACGTTTCCCTGTTGTATGGAGGAGCCCATGTGGATCTCGTACCCGTCCACGCTGGCCCCCTGGGAACGGGCGAGCAGGCCGGTTCCGGAAGTTACGGACCCTCTGATCCGGTGAGTCTCCTTGACCGGTGCAAACACCGTGTCCACCGGGAGCAGCTGTAGGCCCTCTGCCTCCTGATCGGGGGATTCCACTCCGTGCGGGTCAAGAATTCGACGCCCCATCATCTGGTAACCGCCGCAGATTCCCACCACTGGCGTTCCGCTCTCGGCCTGGCGGCAGATTTCGGACGCGAATCCCCGCTCACGGAGCCAGGCGAGGTCGGCCATTGTAGTTTTGGTGCCTGGCAGTATGATGAGGTCTGGATCACCCAGGCTGTCGCGGCTCTCGACGTAGCGGAGTCTCACCCCTGGCTCCCGGCCCAGCGGATCGAAATCGTCGAAGTTGGAAATGTGGGGCAGACCCATGACCGCGACGTCGATGACAAAGTCGGTCTGCGCCTTCATCTGTTCGCGACGCTCCAGCGAGACAGAGTCCTCCTCCGCGATCTCGATGTCCCGGTAATAGGGCACCACTCCTAGAACGGGTTTGCCGGTCCTTTCCTCCAGCCAATCCAGACCTGGCTCGAGCAGCGAAACGTCTCCCCGGAATTTGTTAATGATGAAGGCGCTAACGGCATCCCGTTCCTGTGCGTCCAGGATCTCCATGGTGCCGACCAGGGAGGCGAAGACCCCTCCGCGGTCAATGTCTCCGGCCAGCAGGACCGGCGCGCCACAGTGGAGAGCAACCCGCATGTTGACGATCTCGTTCTGCTTGAGGTTGATCTCGGCAGGACTCCCGGCGCCCTCGATGACCACGACATCGTACTGAGACCTCAGGGTGTCCAGGGACTGCGCCACGTTCTGCCAGAGCATGGGCTTGGCGCTGGCGAAGTAGGATGCGGACGCCTTGGCCACCGGCTTTCCCAGGAGCACGACCTGGGACTGGTGATTGGCCTCAGGCTTGAGCAGGATGGGATTCATCTCCACCTGCGGCTCCACTCCGCAGGCCTCCGCCTGCACCGCTTGGGCCCGACCCAACTCACCCCCATCGGAAGTCACAAAGGAGTTATTGGACATGTTCTGGGCCTTGAAGGGTGCAACGCGGTACCCGTCCTGCCTGAATATACGGCACAGGGCGGTGACCAGGACGCTTTTGCCCACGTGAGACGCGGTGCCCTGCACCATCACCACCCTTCCCTGGGGTGTTGAACTGGAACGGTTCTGCAAGATTGTCTCCCGTCGTCATACATAGGGGCGCACAGTTGTGCGCCCCTACCCGTGGAGTGGTTCACCCTGCCGCTTGATTAACCCAGACAGGGAGGATGTGCTGATTCTACCACCAGATCTTGCCCTTGGACTCTTCTTGTAATTGATCGTAATCCCGAGTCCAGAGGGCGGTACTGAGATACTTCCAGCCTCCGTCGGCCAGCAGACACACAATTGATCCCCGCTCCATGCGTTCAGCCTGCCGGATCGCGCCGTACACCACCGAGCCCGAGGAAATTCCGGCGAAAATACCCTCTTCGGTAAGCAGCCTCTTCGTGGTCTGGAAGGCCTCCAGGCTACCCACCAGCATACGAGAGTCCAGTAGGCTGATATCCAGAATCGGGGGGATGAACCCGTGCTCGAGGCTTCGCAAGCCGGATATGAAGTCGTCGGGATCAGGAGCAACAGCGACGATCTTGATCGCGGGGTTGTACTCCTTTAGCCGCCCGGCAACACCCATCAGCGTGCCGCCGGTACCCAGACCTGCCACAAACATGTCGACATCCGGAACGGCGTCGATAATCTCGGGCCCCGTGGTCTCGTAATGGGCGCCGGGATTGCCGCTGTTGCCGTACTGGTACATCATCACGTAGTCGTTAGGATGTTTCTCGATGAGGTCCTGCGCCACCTCGATGGAGCCGTTGGTGCCCCGGCTGCCGTCGGACGAAATGATTTCGGCCCCGTATGCCTCCAGGAGTTGCACTCGTTCGACGCTGACGTTTTCCGGCATCACCACGGCGACCCGGTACCCCTTCATGCGGCCTATCATGGCCAGGGAAATGCCGGTGTTGCCGCTCGTGGGCTCCAGGATGGTGCGGGAGCGACTCAGTTCGCCGTCCGCCTCCGCCTGCTCGATCATCTTCAGGGCAATGCGGTCCTTGACGCTGCCCGTCGGATTCGATCCTTCCAGCTTGGCAAATATACGCACATCCGGCTTGGGGCTGAGGTTCTGCAGCTCCACCGTGGGCGTATTGCCAATGGTGTCCAGGATGCCCTTGTAAGTCAGCTTCGTAACCATCTATGACCTGTCGATGTCAAGAGTGGCGACCGCCATTGTCCACCCCATGGCCCCTGCCAGGTATTGCCCCCGCCGGGCTGGGGATGCCGAACTACGTGCCTGAATGGCGCCTTGGTAGCGGCGCCGCTTAGTCGTCGGAGGCTCCGACGGTCGCCGGTTCCTCGTGGGGTGCAGCGACGCCACAGAAGACCTCGTAGTCGATCAGTTCGGTGACTGATGGGTTGTCGCCGCAGAGCGGGCACTTGGGGTTCCGCTTGAGACGCACCTCGCGGAAGCTCATATCTAGGGCGTCGACGATCAGGAGTCTCGATGAAAGCGACTGGCCGATGCTGAGGAAATACTTCAGCGCCTCGGTGGCCTGAATGCTGCCGATCAGACCTGTCATGGACCCCAGCACACCGGCCTCGGCGCAGTTGGGCACCATTCCAGGAGGGGGCGGCGACGGGAACAGGCAGCGGTAGCAGCCCTCGCCGGGGATGAACACCGTGGCCTGGCCGTCGAAGGTCAGGATGCTGCCGTCCACCAAAGGCTTCCCCAGCAGGTAGCAGGCATCGTTGACCAGGTAGCGTGTGGCGAAGTTGTCGGCGCCGTTCACCACTAGGTCGTACTGGCCAATGATCTCCATGGCGTTCTCGGAGTTCAGCCAAGTCTCGTGCAGGACGACGTTGACGTCGGGATTGTAGGACTTGATGTTGTCCAGGGCCGACTGAACCTTGGGGCGCCCCACGTCAGCCGTGTGGTGGAGCACCTGCCGCTGCAGGTTGGAGAGGTCCACCACGTCGAGATCCACGATCCCTATGGTGCCGACACCGGCGAGGGAAAGGTAGATGGCGCTGGGCGAACCCAGGCCTCCTGCGCCTATGATCAGCGCCGAGGACTGTATCAGAGTGCGCTGGCCCTTGGAGCCCACGTCCCCCATGATGATGTGGCGGCTGTAGCGTTTGACCTGTTCCGGGGTCAGAGCAAGGGGCTGTGTTGACATAGTGAAGGCTCCTCCTGGCCGCCGGCTGTTGCGGCGTTGATATATCGCTTTCCCGCCTCGGGAATTATGACCGTGCGTTTTCCAAACAAAAAACCTGCCCCTGCCCTCAAAGGGCAACCCTCAAACGGGCGGGCGCAGGTTCCGGCGATTTACACCAGCAACCAGCCCCCTATGTGGGGGGACAGGTGCAAAGGCAATCTAAGCGGTTTCGCTGCAAGTTCATTTGCGTTGCGAGTCTAGCGTGGAGATGCCAAAACTGTCAAGCTGGAATTGAGATTGCGACGCACCACTGCAGTCCAATGAGTCCCTCGTCATCGGGGCCGTTCAAGTCCCGGAACGCTACCGGCGCCTTGCCTGCCAGCGGCTTCCGGGATTTGCCTTTACGGTGAACTGACGGCCACCCGTTCAGGATTTCTCTTGACCCCGGCGGGACTTTCGGCCGACCGATCGGGGTGCACCGGATCTCCCAGTGTGCAGTAGGTGAATGAGCCGCCGAGGCCCTCCCGCAGGTTTTTGTCGCGGGCTTCGGAGACTCCGCCGATAACCCGGCGTACACGTTCTGCCGTGATGGTATCGGCGTAATCCTCGCACTCCACGAGGATGAATCGGCGGTTGCCCCCGTCCTGTTTGTTCAGGGACAACACGGCCTGAGCCGTGGTGCCTGAGCCTGCGAAGGAGTCCAGCACTATGTCGTCAGTGTCGGGAGCGCCAATGCGCAACAGGTCTGTGATCAGCGTCACTGCCTTGGGATAAGGGAACGATCGCCCCACCTCCGGCAGCACTTCTGCCAGGGACAGGCCGCCGGCCCTGCTGCTGTATTCGGTCTTGTAGAACACCGACTTGGGCTTTTCACTGGGATAGGTGCCCAGCAGAGGACGCTGCTTGGAGTAGATTGAGATGCTGCCGTCTTTCCGGCGCTCCGAGAATACGTCAGTGGGGTTCTCTCGAATCCTGCGTTTGCTCCAGCGCCAGATGCCCTTGCCGCTGTTCATCTCGGGGTAGACCGCTAGGTAGGGTCCGCCTGTCGGAGGCTGTCGATCATCGTCGGTGACCTCGAGTCGGCCGTCAGGGGCAACGAAGATCGGATAGTCCAGCGACTCCGAGTAAGTCAGCGCTCCCCGCCTCAACAGTTCCGGCTTGTAATAGCCCGTTGCATCCTGCTGCCAGGCGGCCAGCCCTTCCTCGTCCACTGGAAATCGTCCCAGCTCAACCCTGCTGCGGTCCCTGGCGTAGGCGAGGCAGTACTCGTGGGCCCCGGCTATACCGAACTGGTCGCTGCTACCAGACAGATTGGAGACCACTGCTATGTCAGCGATGAAATTGTCCTCGCCGAAAATCTCGTCCATCAGCATACGGAGATGGTGGTGCTCAATTGCATCGATGGACACAAAGATAATCCCGCTCTCCGACAGCAGGTCACGGAGCAAATGGAGACGCGGCCACATCATGCACAGCCAGCGGTCGTGGCGCGGCAGCTCCCCACCGTCAATGCCGTTCTGGTCGTGGAGCCAGTCCTGCACCAGAGGGCTGCTCACGTTGTCGTTGTAGACCCAGCCGTTGTTGCCGGTATTGTATGGAGGGTCTATGTAGATGCACTTGATGCGGCCCTCGTATTCGGGCGAGAGGGCCCTGAGCGCGTGGAGATTATCTCCGTGGATGACGAGGTTGCCTTCCTGACTGGCGTCGCCAGAAGATCGGCCAGGGTCCGGCACAAGAGGGCGCAGCGGCACGGTCAAATGATGGTTATAGACGGACTTTTTGCCCTTGAAGTCCAGCGTGGGCATATTCCCCCTCCCGGCACAACAACACTCACACGCCCAATGCTACCCGCATGGCCAGTGAACAAGCCAAGCTGACGGCGAGCCAAGTTCCACCAAAAGCTCGACCCCGGCCACCGCCGGGGCCGAAGTATCTGACACTCCGCGGGATAGTGGGAAGCGGTAAAGCCAAGTTCACTGTGGCTGAGGCGATTACAGATGAGGGAGATCGATGAGATTGGTTCAAGGATGCCCCAGTCCACGGGGGACGGTCGCGCCGTTTCAGTGAACCGGCTAGATGCCGTGGCTGCGGATAAACGCGGGCCTGAGTTTCTCCAAGGGAATGGAGTAGAAGCTGGCCTTGCCGCGATCTTTGTTCTGACGAAGGGTGCCAATCTTTTCCAGCCCGCCTTTATCCTCGACCAGTTCTCTGTACTTCACCACGTCAAGAAGCAGCCAGGCAACCAGTTCGCTCTCCTGCTGGTTGGCCCAGCCGTAGAAATATACCTGCGAGGCCAGATGGAACCATTCACCACGTGATTCGTAAGTGCTTCCTACCGCGTTCATGTATTCTTGAGTAAAGTCCCGATACTGAAGGAAATACCCGTATCTGCGGCACTTTTGCTGGGCGGTTACGATGCCTCCACTCCGCAGCTCCAATATGGTGTCTATTGCAAAGTGATCATCGAAGGGCCGCAACTCGTCGTGTTCCCGCGTGTATCTGACTTGGCAATCGGGAAAAATAGTCTGGTATACCCTCTCCACCGGGCCACGCATGCGCTTTTCAAAGCCGATGTCCTTTTCGAATACCATTACTTCCTGCCGACGAAGGGTCACAACTAGGAAAGGAGAGTACCTTGATACTATCGCAGCATGGATTGTACCGCCACCCACTTTTGACTTGTACCAAGACTAGTGATTCTTCGGCTCGGATTCTGAGGAAATGCGGCCTGGTAAGGGCTTTGGACAATTAGGCGGCACCAATGAAAATGCCCCCGGCGATCGCCGGGGGCCAATTACACCACGGGAATGAGGCGGCAGATTGATCTATCTCGGGACGTGAGGGTCAAAAGTCCCGCCACCTGTGTAATCTTCGGGCAGGAGGCCCCACAGGATTTCCAGCAGAGGTACTATATCCTCCAGCGCCACCTTGACGTTGCCGATTTCCATGTAGATTTCGTAGAACTGTCCGTGCAACCCTTCTGCCAAGAGCATTCCTCGCCGAATTTCTCTTTCTCGGTCAGGGTCTTCCTCAGCCAATGCAATGATGCACTCACGGACGGCTATATGGTCGTAGTGGTGCCAGCCGCGCATAGTTGCCACCGCCTTTGTGAGCTGAGCGACGGTCCCCCAGCCCTTTTCTGCCGCCTGGCAAGTATCTTGCTCAAGCAGGTGCTGGTGGCCCTTAGCCCAGTATTCCTTGGCTTGGGCGACATGCTTTCTAATACGCTGGGATTGGCGTTCCGGACTCTCTCGGCGCGGTCTGGGTGGCATTTCAGCACTCGTGTATGGATTGACTCAAGTTTACCACGGCATATTTGCCAACTACGCAAAAAGTGAGGCCCCGGAATTCTCCGGGGCCTCGGTCTTTCGACAAGTTCAGGGCGAACTGATGGAGCAGGCGAGAGGCCTAGCCGCGGCCGTTGCGGAGCAGGCGGCCCGGGTAGGCGCCGGTGGGTTCTCCGTCCTCGAAGGTGACCTCGCCGTTGACCATGGTGTAGCGGTAGCCCTTGGCCTTCTGGATGCGGCGCCACTCGCCGCCGGGCAGGTCTTCCGCCACCTCGCTGGGCAGGACTTCCAGCTTCTCCAGGTCATAGACGACCACGTCGGCCGGGGAACCCTCGCGCAGAGCGCCCCGGTCCTGGAAGCCGCCGAAGTGGGCGGGCAGGAAGGACAGCTTGTAGTGGGCGTCCTCCAGCGTGATGACCTTCTCGTCCCGGACCAGCCAGGTGAGCATGTCCGTCGGGTAGATGCCCGCGGTCAGGAACTTGACGTGGGCGCCGCCGTCAGAAACGCCGGCCACGATGTGGTTGGAGTCCAGAACCTCTGCGGTGTACTGTGCCTGGTCCCGGCCCTGGGTGTCGGCGTAGAACTCGGTGGCCAGGTCGTCCTCGACGCACATGTCCAGCAGCGCGTCGATGACGTGCTTGCCCTGATCGTCCGCAATCTGCTGTACCGTCAGTCCGACCTGCGGGCTGGAGGCCTCGGTTTCGTCGGGAGCCAGCGCAATCATGCGCCCGTCTACGACGTTGACCACGAAGGACTTCATTCGCAGTTCGGGGTTGGTGATGCAGCGCCCGCCGTCGTGCTCGTACTCGTAGGCGTGGGTGTCGCAGACGAAGGCGTCGCCCTCGTCACCGATGGTGCCACCCTGGTGCGGGCACACGACCGAGAGCAGCTTGTAGCCGTCGCGGGTGTTGACCAGGAAGTAGTCGCCTCCTGCCACGTTGACCTTGGCCGGCATCCGGGTGAAATCAGACTCGGCGCCAATGTCGATTCTGACCTTGCGGGTCATCACCTGGAGGCTGCCCACTGAGCCCTGGACCACCAGAGTGGGGCGGGTGCCCGAGTCCCACTCCTCCTTCAGCTGGCGGCGCATCTCCGGGTCCGACATCTTGGCCTTGCGGGTGGCCTTGTCGCCCAAGGTGACCTCGCGCCACATCGGGGTGTCGTCGAACAGGTTCCAGTCCTCGAAGGTCAGCTCGAAGCCACCGCGGCGCGTTGCGCCCTGGCCGTAAACTCGCAAGCCGCGCTCGGCGCAGCTCTCGAGCCAGCGGATGCGCTCGCGGTGCTGCTCAGGGTGCACGGCGTTGGGAGCGACAGCCTGGTAGAGCACCGGGCGACCGGAGACCTCGGCGACCTGCTCGAAAAAGTTGCGAGTCTCTTCGCCGAGAGGACGGCCATCCTCGCCGGTCTCCTGGTAGGCCAGCTCGATAAATCCCTCGTCGCGGTCCCTCAGCACCTTCGCAAAGGTGAGCACCTCATGCTCAGACAGCAGGTCGGTGATCATCGGGGTGCCGTCGTAGTCGCGCTGTACCGAGGTCTCGCCGAGGACCTGCGCCGACCATCCGCAAGCGCCATGGTCCATAGCTTCGTGGATGATCCGGACCATCTCCTGCAGCTCGTCCTCGGTGGGGCGGCGATTCTTGGCCTCGTCCCATCCCATCACCCATGCGTAGAGCGGCGTCAGCGGGACGTATGTCAGGCAGTTGATTCCCTTGGGAGTGTTTTCAAGGCTGTCGATGAAGTCAGGGAACGTAACCCAGTTCCAGGGCATGCCCTCCTTCATAGCATCGTAGGGGATGGCCTCGTTGCGGGTCATGCTGAGCATGGCGCGGTCCTGGTCCTCCACGCGGGAGGGCGCGAAGCCGAAGCCGCAGTTGCCCAGGGCTACCGACGTAACGCCGTGCCAGCCGGACAGAGTGCAGTACGGGTCCCAGAAAATCTGGGCGTCATAGTGGGTATGGAGGTCAATAAAGCCGGGTGCCACGATCAGTCCTTTGGCGTCGATCTCCCGGTCGGCGTCGCCGCCGTTAAGGCCGCCGATCTTGGCAATGCGTCCGTCCTTGATGGCGACGTCGCTGATATACCGGGGCGCTCGTGTCCCGTCGACTATGGTGCCGCCTCGTATGATGATGTCGTAGGTTGCCATTGACCTTTCTCCTCCAGATCGAATAGGTGAAATCATAGGGAAAGAGGTACGTGGATTGCTGTGCTCGAAGCATATTCTCTGTCTGCAGTACTGTCAATCTGCGGGCAATTGACCTTCAATCTGCACAAATATACTCAGAATATTACGTTTATCGTAAGCATTATGGCATTACGGCAGACAATAGCATAGAGGCACAATGTTCAACTTTGGCTGAGCCGAGACTTGAGCGCGGAGGTTGCAGCAGGGAAACGAGGCAGCGAGAGGGTGAAAGAGTCAGGCGGTGGTCAGGGTCAACTGCCGGTCGGCCAGGTCTGCGAGGGTTATGTTGCTGAGTACCTCGCTGATGGCATCCTCCACCGACTTCCAGACCTCCTGTTGGGCGCAGGAGTCGGACAGGACACAGTCGAGGGGATTGATCAGGCAATCGAGAGGAGAGCTATTGGCGTCCAGTTTGGACATGACCATGCTCAGGTTGATATCTTCGGGAGGGAGGGCGAGGGAATGGCCGCCACGGGGACCACGACGACTGGAAACGAATCCAAACTTGTTGAGGGAGGCCATGAGCTGGTCGAGGTAGGCTTCAGGAATACCCTGCTTTGCCGCGATCTCAGCGGTCTGCACAGGGCCAGCTTGATAATGGAGCGCCAGTTCAACGAGGGCACGCACCCCATAGTCAACCCGCATGGGGATCTTCATCTCGCCGCTCCTCCAAGGCTGTTAATACCGAAGTATACACCAGCAAAGTATCAATTCCAAACTGCTGCCTTTCGGGCTGTAGCTCCAAACGGGAACAAAGAGGGACCTGGTTCGGTTCCAGCCCTCAGTCGCCGCCAATCACCAGGAATGTGCCCTGACCCTGGGCGATGAGCCGGCCGTCCTCCGTAGTCACCTCGATTTCTCCAACCATCAGCCGGTTCTCGTTGCTGATGATCCGCGCTGTGGCCGTCACCAAGCCGGAGTTGGTGTTTTCAAGGAAGTTGACTTTCAGCTCAATGGTCGTGGTGCGCTGCCCACGGCTCAACAGGGACCGCACGGCACGGAACATGGCAGTATCGGCCAGAACGGCGATCAGGCCGCCGTGCACCTGTCCGGCGGCCTGCAGGTGATGAGGCTGGACAGCGAGGGACACGCGACCTGTTCCGTTTTCCGACAGGTCCATCTCCACCCCAACGTGTTTCAGGAAGGGGGAATCGTCTTCGAAGGGCAGGTCTGTAGCCTCTGTGCTCACCAGTTCATCCTCCGGGGCGACCGCAAACCCTGACGCCACAAGTCTTGTCTGAATCAGGATTAAAGAATGTGCAGGACTGGAGTCCCATCAGCATAATCCTAAAATCAAACGAATCACAGTTTAGACAATGATTTGCAATCGTCCTGATTAAGCTTCCGGTATCGCCGTGAGTGGCTACGGAATTCGGATATAATAACGCCGCAATTTTAATGTCAAGGCAAACGTGCTGACGAATGGTTAAAGGTCTGTTTGTGGGGCTGGCGGTAGTGCTGGTGCTTGCCGTAATCCCGGTGGTGCATTTCGTTGGAATCCCGGCCGGGCCCTTCATTGCCGGGTATTTCGGCATCAACGCAGCCGGGGATTACCCCGGGTCTCCCGGGCGCAAGGCGCTGGTATACGGGACCTGGATGGGCGCGCTGGTCCTGGCAATCACCGCAATTGCTGCGGTCATCGTAACCATTTTCGGCGATTTCGCCTATCCTTTCCTGTTGTGGGGAGGCGTGGTTGTGGCAACTTTCTACTACAGCAGCATGTCGGCCCTGGGGGCCTGGTATGCGGAGCTGAGGGCCATAGAGAAGGCGAAGGTTGCGGCCACTCCAGTTCAAACGCCGCCTCGCCCTCCTCGCTAGTCCGCAGATGTCCGACGTTTTACGCCTGTTGCGCCCGCTGCAGTGGGTGAAGAACGGATTGGTTTTCCTGCCGTTCCTTTTCGCCATTGACATTGCTTGGTCCGTCGATGACCTCCAGCTTGTCCTAGCGCTCCTTGCGAGAGTTGCGGTTGTGTTCTTGGGCTTTTGCGCGCTGTCCAGCGGGGTTTATGTATTCAACGACCTGATGGATCGCGACATAGACCGGGCACACCCGCGCAAGAGCCGTCGGCCAATTGCGTCAGGTAAGGTGAGTGTACCGCTAGCCGTACTATTGATTGTCGTCTTGACCATTGCCGGATTGATTGCAATGGGGCCGTCCCTCTTTCTCGTTTCAGCGATTTACCTCGCAATCAACGTGGTCTATTGCCTGGGCGGCAAGAATCTCGTGCTACTGGACGTATTCGCCGTGGCCAGCGGATACGTCATCCGCGCTGTCTCGGGCGTCCTGGCCATCGACGTCGACCCATCCCCGTGGCTTTACACCACCACGGGCGCTGGGGCGCTGTTCATAGTGTTGGGGCGTCGCTACGCCGAGGTGAGACTGGCGGGAGAGGACGCGGACCGGCAACGGCCGGTGCTGGGCAAGTATTCACAACCGTTCATTACGCAGCTCCTGACCATCTCGGCAACGGCCGCGCTGCTCAGCTATACTCTATATACTATTGAAGCGGACAACCTCCCCGCCAACGACACGATGCTGTTCACCCTGCCGTTGGTCGCGCTGGGGCTGTTCAGGTATCTGTACCTGCTCAACCACAGCAGCGACGCCGAGGCCCCGGAGCATCTGATGATTCGCGACCTTCCGCTGCTGGCGACTGTGGTCGCATGGCTGACGGTGTCTGCCGCGGTGCTGCTGATTAACGGTTGAGGATGCGACATCATCGCGCCCTGCGAAATCAGCGCGGAACCAACAATGTGACCTTGGGCGGACTTCGCCGCCCGGATTGGAGCCCAGATGGAAGTACAACCCGCGTCACCTGACCGGCCATCGAACGTAGCGACCGCTCCGGTGGTCGCCGTGGTTGCCACGACTCCGGAGACCGTGCTGGACGACATAGCCCAGGCCATGCACCTGGCCGGCGCTCCCGAGGTGTTGCCCGCCGGAGTACGAACGCAGCTCAAGGTCAACATCTCGTGGCAGCACTGGTACCCCGGCTGTTCCACGACGCCCTGGCAAATCGAGGGAGTGGCCAACGCGCTGAGGGCGATGGGCCATACCGACCTGGTAGCGGCTCACAACGGCACGGTGGTGGTGGACTCCTACGAAGGCGAGGAAAACAACAAGCACAAGGCAGCGCAGGACAAGGTGGGACTGCCGGCCATTCACCTCGACAGCCCACCCAACCGCTGGATTGACTACAAACCTCGCGCCGAAATGCTGGCTCTTGACGATATTTTCCCCGAGGGTATCCAGATACCCGAGACTTTTCCCGGTACCAACATTGTTCACCTGCCCACGATGAAGACCCACGTGTTCACCACCATGACCGGCGCGATGAAGAACGCGTTCGGGGGCCTGCTCCATCGCAAGCGGCACTGGACGCACTCGGTGATCCACGAGACGCTGGTTGACCTGCTGGCCATTCAGCAGGAAATCCATCCGGGGCTGTTTGCCGTGATGGACGGTACTTTCGCGGGCGATGGACCGGGCCCCCGAGCCATGCGCTGGCACGTCAAGAATCGCATTCTGGCCAGCTCAGACCAGGTGGCCATCGATGCGGTCGCCGCGAAGATGATGGGGTTCAACCCCATGGACATCCCGTTCATCCGCATAGCCCACGAGCGCGGACTGGGCTGCGGAGAGGTTGCAGACATCGACGTCAGAGGCGAGGACATCAGCGGGGTCGACTGGCGCTTTGCCGGTGCGGAAAACACCTTCGCCAGCCGCGGGCAGAAGCTGATCTACTGGGGCCCGCTCAAGCCGCTGGAGAACATGCTCCTGCGCAGTCCCATCGTGGGATGGGCTTTCCTCGCGTCAAACCTGTACCACAACGGATACTGGCTCAAGACCAAGGGCCGTCGCCGTATCGAGGCCGCGCTCAAGACCGAGTGGGGCCGGCTTTTCCAGTCATACTGAATTCATCATCGTTGAAGGAGTATTTCCCTGGCATGGACATCGCTATTATCGGCCTTCCTCTCAGTGGCAAGACCACCACATTCAACGCTCTCACGTCCGGACATGCGTCAGCCACGGGTGGAGGCAGCGGCACCGGCCCACTGAACGTGGGAGTGGTGAAGGTCAACGATCAAAGGCTCCCCGTATTGGAGCAGATGTACCAACCTCGAAGGACGATCTACGCCGAGATCAAGTTCTGGGACCTGCCCCCGGCGGACCGGGCAAACCGCAATCAGGGACTGGCCGGACGCCACCGGAACATACTGCAGGGTGCTGGTGCCCTGCTGCTGGTGGTAAAGGCCTTTGACGATGAACTCCAGGGCCAGGCCGACCCGGGTCAGGAGCTGCAGGGCATGCTAAACGAGCTGGCCCTGGCCGACCTGGAAACGCTGGAGCGGGTGGAAGCCCGGCTCGATGATTCTCTCAAGAAGGCCAAACCAGCCGAGCGTCCGGCGCTGGTACCGCAGGCCGATGCTGTGCGCAAGTGCCGCCAGGCACTGGAGGGAGGCGCCAGGGTCCGCCAGCAGGAATTGACTCTGTCAGAGCGAGCGGCAATTTCCGACTACCAGTTGCTTACCGACAAGCCGATAGTGGTGGTGTTCAATACCGGGGAGACCGAGGACGACGGCCCCACCCTGGAATCGCTGGGCTTGCCAGGCGAGATGGTGCAGGGTCTGGGCGAGGTGCGCGTGTGCGCCCGGCTGGAGGAGGACCTGTCGCTGATGTCCGAGGCCGAGGCTGAGGAATTCCGCGATGCCCTGGGTCTCAGCGAGTCTGCCATCGACCGCGTAAAGCAGGTCTGCTACGACACGGTGGGCCTGGTCTCGTTCCTGACTGTGGGGGATGACGAGGTACGCGCCTGGCCTGTTCCCCACGGAATCCCTGCGCTGGACGCCGCCGGAACGATACACACCGACTTCGTTCGCGGGTTCATTCGCGCCGAGGTCATCCACTACGACGACCTCGTTCGTTGCGGCAGTGTGGCCCAGGGTCGAAAGGAGGGCGTGCTGCGCTCCGAGGGAAAGACCTACCAAGTAAAGGACGGCGACGTGATCAACTTCCTGATCAACGTTTAAACCAAAGCCAAGGTGAAATTGGCATAGTTCCCTCTCCCTCCGAGGGAGGGTTAGGGTGGGGGCGTCTCGACCGTGACTGCACAGAAGCCGCCCACTTTGAGCCAACCCGACTGCAGCACGTAAATATGTAAATCCTACTCTGGCCTTGTCTAGGCCTGCAGGGGGCGTGCGAAGCTCAGCTCATGGCCGTCGGGGTCATCGATGTGAAAGTAACGTTCGCCCCATCTGGCGTCGGCGGGTGCGGTGGACGGCGTCAGGCCGAAGCCCGTGAGCCGCTGGTATTGGGCGTCCACATCGTCCACATAGAGGATCAGCCGTCCCCACCATGCGGGCTTCGTTTCGCTAAATATCAGGTTGATGTAGCCGCCACCCACGCGGAAGCTGGTGAATCTGGCGCTCTCTCCGCCGTATAGCATCTCCAGGCCCACCTGGTCCCGGTAGAACACCACGGACCGGGCCATGTCGGTAACCGCCAGGGTGATGGCGCTGATGGATTCCACACCCATTCCCTCTCCCCTCCTGTGACCGGATCAGCCGCGCCTCCGTCGAGGACGGTGCAGCCCCGGGTAGGTTCCCTCGGACAGGACCCAATCCAGCCGCCCGTTAAGTGCATCGACTTCAGCCGGGGCGAGCAGGTCCAACAATTCCTTGAGACGCCCCGGCATGCTCTCGCGCGGGCCGTTCAGTCGATTCCGGAATTCTCGCAGCGAAGTCAGCAGCGAGTCAGGGATCGGCTCGCCTCCGAAGTCCCAGATCACCGTACGAATCTTGACGTCGGAATGAAAAGTTAGCCCGTGATCGATGCTCCAGAGCTTTCCTGCCGGATCGGTGATCAGATGGTTGGGCTTGCGGTCAGTGCTATTGGCCACAAGATCAAAACAGCAGACCATTCTGAGCTGGTCGGCGAAATCCCCTCCGAGGGAGTAATAATTCTCCCGGGGATCGTGCTCGATAAACTCCTGTACAGACCCGATTCCGTAGGGCCCATCGCGAATGATGGTGAACGGCACCAGGTCCCAGCCCAGGATATCGCTCAGGAGATAGGCCGCACATTCCCGCTTGTAGAGGGTGCCGTTGGGAAAATCCCAGAGAGGTGCCTCGCCGTCCCTGGGCTTGTAGATGCCATAGACTTCCACACCGTTCATGGCGACATTGACCACGAAGGTGTAATTAGAGCCAAGGCGAGTCAACTGGCAGGACAGTATTTCGCCGTGCTGCAGCACATTCTGGACTGTGGTGTCGGAGGTCAAGCGGCGATACCCGGCGCAGGAGATGGGCCGTTACCCGGCCTCAAGCACAGTGTGGCCGTTGGCCCTGGGGCAGACGTGGCCGTCGGGGTTTATGGGCTGTCCGCAAAGGAAGCACGTGGGTCTGCCGGCGGCACAAATCCGGAGGGACTCCTCCGCCAGCGAGGTGGCCTGGTTCATGGTGATCCAGAAGCTGACCGATTCGGCCTCTCCCTCTGGTCGTTCCTCCTCCTCGGATTCCCGCTCGTGGGCCTGAAAGTAAAAGGAATTGCTCTCCTTGTCGTGGCTGAGAAACATCTGTCCGGCCTTGAAGTCCAAGGACTCCTCACCGCCCCGCCAGGATGCTTCCTTGGGCTCACTTGCGCGTTCTTTCTCGTCAGCCGACAGACTCGCAACATAGTCGCGGAGGTAAACGCCGAGCTGAAAGAGCTGTTCCTTTTCCAGCCAAAGTGCACAGACTGCAGACCCGGACTGGAGATCCAGCTTGAAGGTCCGCCTGCCGGGTTCTCCGAAAGTGACCGGCTCGACAGTGGAAAGAGCGCCGAGCTGATATTTGACTTGCTTTTCTTCCATGCGCCTATGATAGTGTCCCGCTGCCCGCACTGGCAAGCGGGCGAAAACGCGCCAGCGTGTGCAGCTTGATCGAGTCGGGTCAATGGCAGTTAGGGCCATTGCCGACGGCGGTTTCAGGTCATCCGATGGCGGCGCGCGCCCGGTACTGAAGGGCCTCCGCCAGGTGGGACACGCCAATGGTGTCCACGCCGTCCAGGTCCGCAATAGTCCGGGAGACCTTGAGCACCCTGTGGAATGCCCTGGCGGAAAGGGTCAGGCGTTGCGCGGCGGTCTGTAAGAGGCTTCGCGCTGCGTCCTCCAACTGACAGTACTCCCACACTTCGGCTGGGCCCATCTCCGAGTTACAGAGAAATCCATTGTCGCTGAAGCGCTGGCGCTGAACATCTCTCGCGTGTTCGACGCGCTGTCGCGGCCCACTTGATCCCTCCCCTGTGGCGCTCTCCACCAGCTTGTCGTACTCGACCGGAGGCACCTCGACGAACACATCCACCCGGTCCATCAGCGGTCCGCTGATTTTCTTCTGGTATCGAGCCACAGTGGATGGGCTGCAGGTGCATTCCCTCGCCGGGTGGTTGTGGAAACCACAGGGGCAGGGGTTCATTGCAGCGACCATCATGAAACTTGCCGGGTAGGTGACCGAGCCGGAAACCCGGCTGATGGTGACCACCTTGTCCTCCAGTGGCTGTCGCAGTGACTCGAGGGCCGCGTGGTTGAACTCCGGCAACTCGTCGAGGAACAGCACCCCTCGGTGGCTCAACGTGATTTCACCGGGACGCAGGGTGCGGCCGCCGCCCACGAGGCCGGCATTGGAGATGGTGTAGTGGGGCGACCGGAAGGGCCTCTGCAACATGAGCGGATTCTCGGTCTGCAGCGATCCGTTTACGCTGTAGATCTTGGTGACCTCCAGCGCCTCTTGCGGCGCCATTCGCGGCAGGATGGATGGCAGGCAGCGGGCCAGCAGGGTCTTGCCGCTGCCCGGCGGGCCGCTGAACAAGAGGTTGTGGAATCCGGCCGCCGCCACTTCCAGGGCCCTCTTGGCGTGGTCCTGTCCCTTGATATGGGCCAGGTCCATATAGTCCGTGCTGCAGGATGATGTGCTGCAGTTCGCCCATCCATCCCCCAGCATAGGCTCGAGAGGGGTCTCACCTCGCAGGTGCTGCAACGCGGCGTCCAGGGTGGACACCGGGTAGACAGTGATGTCCTCCACCAGGGAGGCCTCTTCGGCATCAACCGCCGGTACGAAGACCGACTGGTAGCCCTGGTTTCTGGCCACCGACACCATGGTCAGGATGCCGTTGGTGTGCCGCAGGCTGCCATCCAATGACAGCTCTCCCAGGAACACGGCATCGGGTGGCGCCGAATCCAGTTGACCCGAGCTGATCAGGATGCCGATGGCGATGGGCAGGTCGTACGCCGGCCCCTCTTTCTTCAGGTCGGCGGGCGCCAGGTTGACGGTTATTCGGCGCATGGGGAACTCGCAGCCACTGTTTCGCAGGGCAGCCCGGACTCGCTCCTTGGCCTCCTGCACCGCTGCATCGGGCAGTCCCACCATGTTGAATCGCGGAACGCCCGGAGACAGGTCGACCTCTACCTTTATGATGTAACCTTCCAGTCCGACCATAGCGCAGGAATTGGTGCTTGCAAGCACTGTCGTCCTCCTAGTTCTCGCTGCCCCGCTTTGTTTGCCGGTCAGTCGAGTTGCAGGTTTGTCCGATACTCGGCTTGCTGAAACTTTAGTTCTAATTGTTGTGTTATGCCAGTGGCAAATGTCATCAAATCTCGAACTGACAGAGTGAATTGCCCTCGCAGGGGAGGCACGAACGTCTCTGCGGGAGAAAGAGTTTCTGGAAATCGGCGAGTAGAGGGTCGTCAGGAGGCAGAAATGCTGACCTGCCTCAGGTCGTGGGCGGCGCTGATGGGGCCGGTGTAGATGCGGGCTGCGTCCTGCAGGAGGGGGTCCTGGTTTTCGTGGAAGGCGTTGTCGATGTGAGTGATGATCAGCTGCTTTACAGATGCATGATCCGCCACCCTCGCAGCATCTCCCGAGGTCGAGTGCAGGCGACCGGCTGCGTAAGCGTGGGCATCGTCGGTGGTGAGCGCCTCGTGGATCAGCACATCTGCGCCCTGGGCGGCGCCCACCAGCCCTCTGCTGTAGGTGGTGTCGCCGGAGAATACGACAGATACCCCGCCCGACTCGACACGCCAGCCGACGGAACCGGGGATGTGATCGACGTCGAATGACCATGCCTCGGTTTCGGGACCAAGCACCAGCTTCTGCCCGGGACGGACTTCCCGCCAGCGCATAACCTGCTTGCCTGAGTGGTTGTAGGCGGACTCGTCCCGGATGTCGGGAACCTTGGCAGCCACCGTCGCTTTGCGCAGTCCCTCGAGGGCCAGGTTGCTACCAGAGATGGAAAGGGGATTCTCGTCGGATGTCTCGCGCGACCGGTTGCCCTGGACGAACATCAGGCCCGACAGATGGTCCTGATGGTCGTGGGACAGCAGCACGTGATCGTAGTCGTAGGATTTGAGCCCAGAAATCTCCCCGTTGCGCAGGGCAGAATTGCCAGAGCTGCCGTCCAGCAGCAGCAACGTTCCGTCGGGGCAGCGGAGGGCAATGGCGGTATGCGCGCGAGTGGTGGACAACCCCGCGCCGGTGCCGAGGAAAATAATGTCCAAGTTACTCATCCCAGAGTTACCTGCATCAGGTCGTGGGCTATGGAAATGGGGCCAGTGTAATGTTGCGCGGCCTCAACGCCGAGGGGTTCCGGTTCCTCATGGTATGCGTCGATAAGGTGAGTCAGTACCAGGCTCCCGACACGGGCCTCTGCAGCTACCTGTCCTGCCTCCCCCCCGGTGCAGTGGCCAGAGGCACTCGCCAGTACGGAGTCCGACACGCAGAAGGCCTCGTGGATCAGTAGATCTGCACCCTCGGCGGCTTTGGCTACTGCTGGGCTGTACCGGGTGTCTCCTGAGAACACCACGGCCTTTCCCTCGCATTCCACCCGCCAGCCGGATGCTCCGGTTATGTGGTCAGCCTCGAAGTGCCAGGCCGTGGTCTTCGGTCCCAGTTCGATCACGCGGCCGTGGTCAGTGGGCTTCCAATGCAGCAACCTTCGTCCTTCGTAGTTGCGGCCAAAGTCGCCGGATATGTCCCTGATGTTCAGCCGGGAGATGATGGAGTGGCGTTTGAGACCTTCGAGGGCCTCGTAGCTGGCATGAACGCGAAGTGCGGGCCAATCCTCGCTGGCCAGGGCGCGGTCGAACTGAACAAATTCTATCCCCGCCATGTGGTCGGGATGGTCGTGGGAAAGCAGGACGTCGTCGAATTCCCGCAGGTTGATACCCGCTGCATTGGCCTGCCGGAGGGCCGAATTTCCGGAGCTGGCGTCAAGCAAGAGCCGGGTGCCGTCAGGGCACTCAAGTGCCATTGCCGTGTGCGCCCGCAGCGTGGAACTGCCCGCACCTGTACCTAGGAAAGTGATTTTCATATCTGCCTACTGATGCCCATCGGGGTGGGCCTGCTCGCGCAGGAGGCTTAGGGCTTTGAGCACCGGCGCTTCCGTGAAGCTGAACAGCACTGCCGGTTCGGTATCGGAGGCGTTGGCGTGCTCGTGGTAGCTCCAGCCGGGAACGCAGAAAACGTCCTTGTCCTCCCACTCGATGGTTTGACCGTTGACCACCGAACGTCCCTTGCCTTGCACCACATGGTAGATGGCGCTGGCAGTGTGCCGATGTGCCTTCGTTGATTCTCCCGGACGCAGCATCTGGATGTGGCAGGCGATGGTCGGCATCACCGGGCCGCCGGTGTTGGGGTTGGTGTACTCCATGATCACGCCGTCGAAGGGACTGCCGTCCACCTTCGGGGCCAGCCGCTGCAGCGTCTCCCATGTCTGCTGCCACGGGTAGTGCATCAGTGGTGAGTGGGCTGCGTTACTGTGCTCCCACGTCGGGCGCAGCGTGCCAGCCCCGTAGCGGGAAAGCGAGGAGTCGGTGGGTTCTGTCACCGGCTGCACGTCCTCCGGGTAAGGCTCGTAGTACACGGCCTCCAGCATGTGCACCAGCGGAATGTCCAGCCCGTCCAGCCAGATGATCGGGTCAGGGGTATCGTTGGCGTGGTCGTGCCATGTCCAGTTGGGTGTAAGCACGAGATCGCCGGGGTACATGGGGATGCGGTCGCCGTTGACTGTGGTTGATCCGCCCTGGCTGTCGATGATGAACCGCAGCGCCGCCGGGGTGTGCCGGTGGGCGCGCGCCGCCTCGCCGGGCATCACGATCTGCAGCCCCGAGAACAGGGAGTTGGTGGTGGCCATGCGGTTGTGGCCAGGATTGAGCAGCATCAGCACCCGGCGCTCCGCGTCAGCGGTGCCGATCAGGTCGCCGGCACGCAGGGCCTGGGGCCGTAGGTCCTGCCACCGCCACAGGAAGGGCACGGCCTTGCTCTTGGGTTCGGCCACCAGCGCCTCCTCCTGGACCAACCAGAGTGGCGACGTACCGATGTCCTTCAGCTCGTCGTAGAAGCGCTCCAGGGTTTCTGCGGTAGCTGCCGAACTCGATAGCATGGCTGCCTCCTGTCGAAATTGGACTTGGCGATTGCGGATTACGCTTTCCGTCTCCACGATGGGGATTATGTGCCGTCCCGATGCTCCTGCCACGCGGCCAGCCTGGCCTCCAGGGCGCGCTGGCGTAGAGCTATGGTCAGGTCCCCTCGGGTGCGTTCCAGCACGGCGCGCATGGCGTCGGTGGTGTGGCGCAGGCCGCCGGTCACGGCCTCGGGGAAGTCCACGGTGACGAGGACGCCGTAAATCTCGTCCATGACTTCCATCAGTTCTTCGCAACGCTCCACGCTGTCACGGCGCAGGGAGTCGAGGATGTAGCGTCGCAACTCCCCGATGACCTCGGCCATTCCGTTTAGATAGGCAGGGGAATCGATGCCCAGTTCGTCAGCGGTTGGGATGTCGTTGCCAGAAATTACGGCCAGGGTGACGTTCGCCTCGACGAATTCCTTGCGGGCGTCGTTGAGAAAGCCGGCGTTGTAGATCAGCGGATTGTCGTCGCGAATGTGCTCGGCATCCTGCAGGCGCTTTCGCCCCGAGTCAACCAGCCGTTTTGCCTCATCGAAATCGTCGCGGTGGACGGCGCGGATGGCGTTGGCCGAAGAACGGATCACTTCCCTGGATACGGAAAGGCCCTCTTCCCGGTCCTTGTTTCGGCCGGTGAGCTGCTCGATGGCGCGGTTGCCGATGCTGGTGAGGTCCTCGTTGTAGCGGGAAGGCATCAGACTCGCCCCCCGGCCGCCTCTATGGCTGCGGTCATCGCCGCCGCCGCCGCCTCCGGTTCTGTGGCTGATGCTACCGCGGCAGTGACGCAGATGGCGTCGGCTCCCGCCTCCACCACAGGGGTGACGTTGTCCAGGTTAATCCCGCCGATGGCCACCAGCGGCGTGTCGCCGGCGATGGCCTTGGCCTCTCGCACGCGCTCCGGTCCCTGCGGGTTGCGGGCGACACCCTTGCTGGTGGTGGCGTAGATGGCGCCGAAGGCGACGTGGTCTGCGCCCAAAGCCTTGGACTCCTCAAGCTGCGCGTACTCCCGGTTGGAGCGTCCCAGCACTTGATGGGGCGACAGGACCTGCCTGGCCTGGGCCACGGGCAGGTCAGTCTGGCCCACGTGCAGGCCACCGGACCCGACCGCTGCGGCCACGTCGGCATGGTCGTTGATGATCAGCAGTGCGCCGTTGCGCTGGCACAGGTCCTGCAGCGCAGTGGCCAACGGCAGGGACTCTCCCTTGTCCCGGAGCTTGTCCCGCAACTGCAGCATCCGCGCTCCGCCGTTGATTGCGGCGACGGCGATGTCGTAGGGCTCTCGCCCGCCGGTGACCTGCGGGTCGATGATGACGTAGAGGCCCCGCACCTGGTCGGCCTTCTCACGACGGACGCGTGCGCCAACCTCCGACGAGAGCTCGGCCAGGTCGTTCCGGACCTGTCCTGCGGTTTCCGGCGGTAGTGGGTTTGACGAACCGGTGGCCTCGAGCTGGGAGAGCAACAGTTGCGCAGTTTCAATCATTGCCAGCGTTTGCTCGCCGGTCTGCGGAGGCTGCAGGGCGGCCCCGCGCGCCCATCCGGCTGCAGGAGGCGTGCCTTCCGGTGGCTTGTCCGCCACGGGAATTTCAACGGTTGGCATGGGAATCTGAAGCAATGCCAGCCTACGGCGGGCCGGAATGTCCGTTGTAGTGGGAGCACTGGTCAAGGCTCTCACGCAATGATGCAGCCACGAGTGGTACTGGCTTAGTCCGGTGTCGCTCACAGGTCAAGCCCCTTGGGAGTCTCGCCCGAGCGGGCGGCGTCGATGTTATCGCGTACCGACTGGGGCATCTCAACGCCGTGTTTTTCGAAGGCTGATTCGACGTTGCGTCCGATGTTGCGCGGATCGCTGTAATACTCGGGGGTGCGGTACTCGGTGCCGGGCCCGAACTGTTCGTGAACCGATCCCACAGTCTTCCCCACCGCGAAGGACGACATCCGGCGGTTCATCTCACCGCTCCCGCAGTGGGTACAGACCGCCGTAACCTCGCTGCCGATGGAGCGGACGAAGAATGACGACACGCGCCCGCATTCCTGGCACCTGTATTCGTAGGTTGGCATGATGTCTCCAGCCGCTGCTCCGGTCACTAAACTCCCTCTCTCTGGGAGAGGGTTGGGGTGAGGGCGCGTCTCAGCTGTCCCTGATTTCCCGCCGTTCCCGGTTAAAGTCCGGGGTGGTCTGTCCGCCCATTTCCTTCTTGATGCGGCCCATGTGCTGGTCGATACTGGCGGCGCTGCTCTCGTCCACGTCGCGCGCGGTCTCGCCGCTGGGCACCCAGTTCAGGCTGTCGCCCCAGGAGGCCCGGAACGAAAAGGCCGACATCAGCCGCTCCATGTCGGGGCCGCCGCACTGGGGGCATTCGACGGCACGGTCCGCTGACCAGCTGTATACCAGCTTGGAACTCACGGCGCTGCAACCGCCGCAACGATACTCATAAATGGGCATAACGCCCGCATTTTAGCACGGAGGGCCGACGTTTCGCAGACGGAGTGTCGTAATACATTGGGCCCATTCTACCTGCTAAGTTGGGTTATAAATCGATCTGGGTCTGTCAGAGAGGAACCGAAGAATGGAGAGTTCGGAAACGAACATTATTGAGCTCATTGCCCGCGCACCTTGGCGGGAAGCACCTTGGCGGGAAGCGGTGACATATCGTGAAACATGGCCACACGAGTACGTGGTAATCCAGAAGGACGGTCAGCAGGAACTGTTGGCAGAATTCTGCCGCCGCGTCCTTCGGGGAGAGGGCATCGAGGGCCGGTTCTTCCACCAGACACGTCCGTACCTGTTCCTTGGCGATTACAAGTACTGGGTTATGGACGCCGTGGAGGACATCGATTCGGAAACCTACGACAGCGTTCTAAACCGCGCTCTGCTGTATCGGGACCGCCGAGACTACGCCATTCGCCCGGGCGACACCGCACAAAGAAAGGAGGGAAAGGCTATGGCATTGCGAGAATTAGGCGAAATCCAAGAAGTGAATTTGCGAGACATTTGGCCTCACGAAGCACGTAACTTTACAACTTGGATGGCGCAACCCGAGAACTTGGGCCTGTTGGGTCGGGCGTTGGGATTGAATCTCGTTTTAGAGAAGCAAGAGGCGGCCGTTGGTAAGTTATCGCTTGACATTCTCGCGAGGGAAGTAGATGACGAATACCTAGTGGCAATCGAGAATCAGCTTGGACAGACGGACCATAGTCATCTGGGGCAATCCATCACCTATGGTGCGGAATACGAAGCAGGCTATGTTGTGTGGATCGCTTCTAATTTCGGGTCGGAGCATAGACATGCAATTGACTGGCTGAACGAATTGGCGCGTGAGAAGGTCTGGTTTTTTGCGGTCGAGATTCACGCGATACAGATAGGCGATTCTCTTCCCGCACCAGATTTTAGGCCAGTGGCTGTACCCAAGAAGTGGAACGGTAGTGTGACGACAACCCCGGTCGAGGCTCCGTCGCCAACCGCACTCAAATGCCGAGAATTCTTCAGCCCGTTGGTGGACGAACTTGAGAAAGCAGGCTTCGGGCCGGCAGAAGCGGAAATGCAGGACACACAATATTGGTTTTCTCACGGGCATCAAGATGTTTGGTTTGTAGCAGGATTGGATGATGAAGGTGCATGGGTCTGCTTGTGGTCATGGGAAAACTCCGACTCTGTGAAGCTCTTGTATCAGTCACTGAAAGAACAGCACGAGGAAATTGCGGAACAAATCGGTTCACGACTCGATTGGTTCGATGGAGATTCCGACAACGGCCCAAACGTGTCTCTGATAACCCGCGGGTCCATTGATGAACCACCGCAAAAGCTCGACGAAATCCGCGCTTGGATGCTGGAAACACTGCCCAAGTTCAGGGATGTCTTCAACCCGCGCCTGGAGAAAATCCTCGCCGAGCTTGAAGTGGAGTAAACCGGCCACACCCCTTCTCTAATGTATAATGCGGCCACCCGTAGACCAGCTGCTCCGAGGTGCCGCCATGACTATGTCCATGCCCCTCTTTGCTCCAGAACGACAGCCGCTCCTGATGATCATGGACGGCCATGCCATGGTGCATCGGTCGTTCCGGGCTATCTCAACCCAGCGCAACCTGACCAGCAGCGCAACGGGCGAGGACACCACCGGCGTTTACGGGTTCACCAACGTGTTCCTGCGGGCGCTGCAGGAGTGGAACCCGGCCTACTGCGCCATCGCCTTCGACACCTCGGCGCCCACGTTCCGGCACCTGGAGTTCGAGGAGTACAAGGCGCAGCGGCAGCCGACGCCGCCGGAGTTGCGCCCACAGTTCGACCGGGTCAAGCAGCTGATGGCCGCCTTCGGCGTGCCCGTTTTCGAACTTGAAGGCTGGGAGGCCGACGACGTTATCGGCACGCTGACACGTCAGGCCGAGGAGGAGGGCGTCGACTCGGTGATACTGACCGGAGACCGCGACACTTTCCAGCTCATCTCGCCAAAGGTACGCGTTGACCTCGCTTCCAGCATCCAGGACCGCAGGGTCTATGACGAGGGTGAGCTGGCCGAACGCTACTCCGGCCTCACTGCGGCGCAGCAGCCGGACTTCAAGGCGATGGTCGGCGATTCGTCGGACAACATACCGGGCGTCCCCCGTGTCGGCGAAAAGACGGCCGCGAAACTGCTCAATGACTACGGCAGCCTCGAAGGGATATACGAGAACCTAGAGGTAGTAAAGCCCCCCAGCGTAAAAGCGGCGCTGGGAGAAAACCGGGAGCGCGCCTTCGAGAACCGTCGCCTTATGACCATAGACCGGGAGGCGCCGGTCTCCCTGGACCTGGAGCAGTGCCGTTTCTGGAATTATGATCGCCGCGATGTGGTCGCCCTGCTCACTGAGCTTGAGTTCTACAGCGTGGTGTCCCGGGTGCCCAGCCCCGACGGCTCAGACCTGCCTGAGGCTGATTCCGGAAGAGAGGAGGTGGCCACCGACTACACGGTGGTGCAGAGCGCCGGGCAGCTGGAATCGATGATCGCTGCCATTGAGGAAACCGGCGCCTTTACCTTCGATACGGAGACCACCAACCTGGACGCAATGCGTGCAGACCTGGTGGGACTCAGCTTCGCCACCGCGCCCGGGCGGTCCTGGTACGTGCCGGTGGGCCACCGCGAGGGGACGCAACTGCCCATCGAGTCAGTGCTGGCTGCCGTGCGCCCGCTGTTCGAGTCGCCAGACATCGCCAAGTGCGCCCACAATGCGAACTACGACATGACCGTGCTGGCCAACCACGGCGTCCGCTTCGAGAACGTCGACTTCGACAGCATGATCGCCGCCCACCTGCTGGGCAAGAGCTACAACCAGCTTGGCCTCAAGGACCTGTCCCTCAATGAGCTGGGCCACGAAATGACGCCCATCACCGACCTCATTGGCCGGGGACGAAAGCAGATCACCTTCGACCAGGTGGACATCGAGGCGGCGTCGGACTATGCCGCGGCCGACGCGGACATCACCTGGAGGCTGAGGGAGACATTCGAGCCACAGGTGGAACGGCAGGAACTTCGCGGCCTGATGGACGACACGGAAATAGCCCTGTTGCCAGTGCTGGTGAGGATGCAGCGGCATGGCATCAAGCTGGATGCAGGCGTGTTGCACGAAATGTCCGCCGATATGTTCCGGCAAATGGGCGAGATCGAGACGGGGATCTATGCCTCAGTAGGGCACCAGGTAAACCTCAATTCGCCGGCACAGCTCAGCGACCTGCTTTTCAAGGAACTGGGCCTGCCACATACCAAGCGCACCAAGACTGGCCACTACTCCACCGACGCCAACACTCTGGACGGATTGAAGGGCATCCACCCGGTGGTGGACCAGATCCTCGAATACCGCCAGGTATCCAAGCTAAAGTCGACCTACGTCGACGCGCTGCCGGACATGGTTAATCCGAGGACTGGACGGGTGCATACCAGCTACAACCAGACCGGATCGGCCACCGGTCGTATCTCCAGCAGCGATCCTAACCTGCAGAACATTCCCATCCGCACCGAGGCGGGCCGGCAGGTCCGGCGGGCCTTCGTGGCCGATGGCGCCCCCGACTGGCAGCTCTTCTCCGCCGACTACTCGCAGATCGAGTTGCGCGTGCTGGCCCACATGTCTCAGGACCCCGGGCTGCTGGACGCCTTCCGGCGCGGCGAGGACATTCACTCGTCCACGGCGTCGCTGATGTTCGAGGTGCCGCTGAACGAGGTGGATTCCGACATGCGCCGCATCGCCAAGGTGCTTAACTTCGGAGTTATCTACGGTCTCTCCGCCCACGGTATATCCCAGCAGACGGGGTTCAACCGGGACCAGGGCAAGGAGTTCATTGACACATACTTCGCGAAGTACCCTGGCATCAGCGAGTACCTGGAGCGCGTCAAGGCGCAGGCCCGTGTCGACCAATACGTGGAGACCATGATGGGTCGCCGCCGGTACCTGCCCGAGATCAATAGCTCCAACTTTAACACCCGTGGCGGCGCCGAGCGCATGGCCATTAACATGCCCATCCAGGGCACAGCGGCTGACATAATGAAGCTGGCCATGGTCCGGGTGCAGCGGCGCCTCGATGCCGAGGAGATGCAGACAAAGATGCTCCTGCAGGTCCACGACGAGCTGGTTTTCGAAACACCGGTGGAGGAAATGGACGCGCTAAAGGCCCTGGTGTTCGACGAGATGCCCGCCGCTATGGACATGGACGTCACCCTCAAGGTCGACGCCAAGTGGGCCGACAACTGGGGCGACATGGAGTAGGCTGGTAGTACGCTAATAGTTGCGAGGTGCGAGGATTGATCAAATGGGAGTAACGAAAGTACATGCCAGGGTCTTCGGAGAGGTGGAGACTCGCGAGTACGAATTTATGGTCGATACGGGATCGACTTTTCTAGCTTTGCCTCACGAAGAAATCTACGCGCTGGGTCTCCGTCGACGACGCATGACAGTCAAATTGGTCAGTGCAACCGGACTCGTTGATGCTGAAACTTACGTAGCTGATGGTGAACTTATGGGGCAGGATTTCACAGCGATTCTGGTACCGGCAGCCACTCCTTTGTTGGGTTACGAATTGCTCCAGAACCTGCGGTTCAAGGTGAACCCAGTTACCCGCGAAATCGAGAAAGTGCCGGATGATGTAATTCATCCGCCCTACATCCTGTAAGTGAGCTATCCCGATGGAATTGATTCGCAGCCTGATATTCGTTCCCGGCAACCGGGAGAACATGCTGGAGCGGGCCCGCTCCTTTGACGCCGACATTATCATGGTCGATCTCGAAGATTCCGTGCCTCCGGGCGAGAAGGTCGCTGCCCGCGAAATGGCGCGGCAATGGGTGCCCGCTCTGCGCGCCGAGGGCAAGCGCGTCATGGTACGCGTGAACTCCCTGGACACCGGCCTCACCCGCGCGGAACTGGAGGCGGTGGTCTCCCCAGCCCTGCATGGCATCAGCTTGGGCAAGGTTGAGTCGGTGCGCGACATCCGAACTGCCGACTCCCTGCTCTCTCCGCTAGAGGCCGCCGCCGGCATCGAAGTGGGCACCCTGCGCATCATTCCCTGGATCGAAACAGCCAAGGCCATGTGGGACGCCCGGGACATCGCCGAGTCGTCGGCCCGCGTTGTCGCCATCGCCTTTGGCGCCGAGGACTTCACCAACGACATGGGCATCGAGCGCACTGACACCGGCGAGGAGGTCGCCGTTCCCAGGTCTTGGGTACCGGTTGCCGCTCGTGCGGCGGATGTTGGCGGCCTGGACTCGCCCTTTGTTCGTTTCCGGGACCCGGACGCCCTCCGAAATGACGCCCAGACGGCGCGGAGGATGGGTTACACCGGCAAGTTTGCCATTCATCCGGCCCAGCTGGAAATCATCAACGAGACCTTCAGCCCCTCCGCCGAGGAGATCGAATACGCCCGTCGCGTGATGGAGGCGTGGGACGCCGCCGAAGCAGCCGGGCGGGGCTCGCTGGCGCTCGATGGCCGGATGGTCGACGTCCCTGTGGTCAAGCGCGCCCAGAATCTGCTGGCGCTTGCCGACTCAATCGCCAAGACTGGCGCATAGTTGGTTCGGGATATGACGGATCAGATCATCCTGCAAGGCATGCAATTCTATGGCTATCACGGCGTAAACCCGGAAGAGAGGGTGCTGGGGCAGCGGTACGTTGTTGATCTGACCGTCAACCTCGAGCTGGGCCGTGCGGGTGGCTCGGACAAGCTGGAGGATACGGTCAGCTACGCCCACATATACCGATCGGTACGTGCCGTAATCGAGGGGGAACCCCGCAATCTCCTCGAGTCCGCCGCTGAGGCCATAGCCGACCGTGTGTTGTCTGAATTCCCGGTCGAAGCCGTCTCGGTAACGGTGAAAAAACCCAATCCCCCAATTCGTGGCTCAGCCATCGATTTTGCCGCAGTCCAAATCCGCCGCACCCGGACCCACAAGTCCTGAGAGTGGCGGGGGACCCACTCCGCCCCGTTCCTTGGTGAAACAATGTAAAGGCGTACGGCTGTGTGCCGACAGGAAGGTTGCTCATGAAGGTTCACGATTACCACGATGGCAATCTGCAATTGCAGGAACGCTTCGACACGCGCAGGCTGGCCGACCGTCTCAAGGAACGAGTGACCGAGACCATTGGCGACGAATTCCGGCCCATCATCGAGCAGGCGCGAATGTTCTTCCTCGCCACCTGCGATGACCGCGGCCTTCCCACCTGTTCGTACAAGGGCGGGGATCCCGGATTCGTCCGCATCGTGGACAACAGCACCCTGGCCTTCCCTAACTACGATGGCAATGGCAAGTACCAGTCAATGGGCAACCTGCTGCGCAACCCGAATGTGGGCCTGCTGTTCGTGGACTTCGAGGGCAGCCAGCGGCTGCGCATCCAGGGCATCGCCAGCATCAACGAACACGATGCGCTACTGGCGGAGTACGCTGAGGCCCAGTTCATCGTGCGCGTCGATGTCACCGAGGTCTACCGGAACTGCCCCCGCTATGTCCACAAGTACCAGTTCGTGGAACCATCGGAGTACGTTCCCCACGAGGGTCAGGAAACGCCGCAACCGGCCTGGAAGACCAGCGAGGAACTGAAAGACGCGTTACCCCGCCGCAACTGACCGTCAATCAGTCCCGGTCCGCCACGCTGAATGGCTCGCGGGCGAATATGCGTTGCACCATAGGCTCGAAGAACTCCAGGGGCAACGATTCATACTCCGGGTCGAAGGATGACTGGTCCCACCTGTGGCAGAAATCCACTGTGTCCTGGTACCACGGATGGTCGCGGTAAGCATCGCGGGCGTTGCGGTCGCCGCCAGTGTGGTGAGCGTAGTAATAGCTCTGGAACAGGCCGTGGTGGCGCACGATCCAGTAGGTCTTTTCCGACACGTATGGCCGGAGCACTGCCGCCGCCATCTCGCTGTGGTTGTAGGGCGACAGCAGGTCGCCGATGTCGTGGAGCAGGGCGGCCACCACCATCTCCTCGTCGGCACCGTCGCGGTGGGCCCGAGTGGCGCTTTGCAGCGAGTGTTCCAGACGGTCTACCTTGTACCCTGAGAGTGAACTCGACAAGGAGCGGAGCTGGTCCAGCACCCGGTTCGCCGTTCCCTTGGCGAACTCGGCCTCCAGGCCCTCCAGCAGTTCGTAGTCTTCGCGGGTGCCCTCGGCCATGGTGGTGAAGGCCACCGTCTGATGTCCGTCCGACATGCTGACGCTCCGTACTTCAGCCAATGGACTGAAATTTTCGTGTAGTATTTGCCTTGATTTTATCACTTGCCGCCCTATGCGGGTTCGGAGTGGAGTTGGCAGGATGGTTGATGGGAAGCGCCTTGATGGACGGGTCGCACACATAACCGGTGGCGGGAGGGGCATCGGCCGCGCCATCGCCCTGGCATACGCCGCTGAAGGAGCGCGGCTGGCGCTGTCGGCGCGTACGGCCACCGAGCTGGAGGAGACAGCCGAGCTTGTTTCCGAGCAATTCGGTGCCGAAGTCATCACGATGATTGCCGACGTTTCCAAGTTCTCCCAGGTGGACCACGCCATCAGCAGGACCCTGGAACATTTCGGCGCAATTGACATTCTGGTCAACAACGCTGGCAATATCGGACCGGTGGGCCGGGTGTGGGACAACGATCCTGCGGATTGGGCACGCACCATCGCAGTCCACCTGATGGGGGTGTTCTACGGCTGCCACGCGGCCATCCCGTCGATGCTCGAGCGAGGCAGTGGACGCATCGTCAACATGTCGGGGGTTGGCGGTCCCAACACCACAGCCTACGATGCCGCCAAGATTGCCATCGTAAATTTCACCGAGAACCTCGCCCTGGAACTGGCCGACACCCCGATTACGGTAAACGCCATCAGTCCCGGCTCCATTAACACCCGGATGTGGGAGGAGACCCGCGACCTTTCCCTTGCTATCGGCGACATGGCCACATACGAGCGTGGGGTGCAGGTGACCTCTGGGGAGGGAGCCTCCATCGAGCGGGCCGCCGAGCTGGCTGTGTTTCTTGGGAGCGACGACTGTGGCAGGATGTCGGGGCGCCTGATTCGAGCGTTTGCCGACAAGTTCGAAGACTTCCCGGACCAAGTGGACGAGATCATGGCATCCGAGGCCTACCTGCTACGGAGGGTTGACCCCGATAATCCCTTTCCCACGTCTCAGGCCTACCCTGACCTCCCCATCACCGGCCCGTAGTCCGTCCGGCCTTGCCGGGATCATCAACCTCCTCCTAGGAGGCCGAGTGCCTCAGCAGCGTGGGTGTGTTTCCGGTCGCCAGCCGTGATGGGATAAACAGAGCGGTTTACCGTGCCTTGCCAGGGATTTCCGCACTGACGCACTGCTAGCCTTGTGAGAGAGGCCGTAGTGTTGTAGTATCTGGCCCGTCGGATTCCGGCAGCATTCTTGGTAAGAGCTTTTGGGGGTTTACCGTGGCTACGAACGGATCTGCAGCTAGGGATATTGCGATCGTGGGGGTTGCCGAATCAGACGTCATGGGCAATGTGCCCGGCAAGTCATCACTCCAGCACCATGCCGAGTCGGCTTACAACGCGCTGGATGACGCTGGCCTCAAGATGAGCGACATCGATGGCGTGCTTACAGCCGGATTCTCCACGCTGGCCACTGCGGAGTATTTCGGCATCGACCCGCTATTCACCGACAGCACCTCCGTCGGCGGTTCATCTTTCATAATCCACGTGGCACATGCCATCGCCGCAATTCGCGCCGGGTACTGCGAGACTGCGCTGATTACCCACGGCCAGGCCGGGCGCTCCGCCCGCCTGCGGGTGCCCGCCGACGGTAATCTGCCGGCGGCGATGTACGAGGCCCCCTACGGCATCATTGGCGCGCCCATCAACTACTCCATGGCCTGCACCCGCTACATGCACGAGTACGGAGAGGAAAAAACACGCCAGGGCATGGCCGAAATCGCCGTTGCGACCCGCAAGTGGGCCAACCTGAACCCCGTGGCCCAGATGCACGACACCCCGATGAGCTTTGACGACTATCACAACTCCCGGTGGGTCTCGTGGCCGTTCCACCTGCTGGACTGCTGCCTGGTAACGGACAGCGGCGCTGCAGTGATCGTGACCACCGCCGAACGCGCCGCCAGTTGCCGCAAGCAGCCGGTCTGGGTGCTGGGAGGCGGTGAGTCTCACGACCACAACATCATCAGCCAGATGCCCTCCTACACCATCACTCCGGCCAGGGAGTCGGGTCCGCGCGCCATGGCCCGGGCCGGACTGACCCACGACGACCTTGACCTGGCAATGATCTATGACTCATTCACCTACACTGTGATGGTAACGCTGGAATCCCTGGGGTTCTGTGGTCGTGGGGAGGCCGCCGACTTCGTGGCGAACCAACGCACCGCACCGGGTGGCGACTTCCCGCTGAACACCAGCGGAGGCGGACTGTCATACACTCACCCCGGTATGTACGGTATTTTCCTGTTGGTAGAGGCCGTCAGACAGCTACGAGGTGAGTGCGGTGATCGGCAGGTGATGAGCAAGCGCTCTCCTGGCGAGGTGGCGAAGACTTCCATTGTCAACGGCACCGGAGGGTCCCTGTCCTCCACCGGAACAGTCCTTCTCTCCACCTGAGGAGCGACGCCCGTCTCACGGAGAATCAAACGCCCCGGTTACAGGCCGGGGCGTTCTTTTTGTTCCTCGACTTGGTTGACAGAACTCAAATTTGGTCAAATTCCGGTTCTCTTCCAATAGCAGGGACAAGCGATAGGTATGCTAGTATCACCTCAAGTACTGAACAGGCATCGTCCCATTGATGACTTGTTCATCTGTTTTACGCTACGGCGAAAGGATACGCACTATGGATCGTACTGTGTCGTCTTTTCTTCAGCATCTCCTCGTTGAAAAGGGATTCTCCCAAAACACCTGTTCCGCCTACCGCAATGACCTCTCCCAATTCATGGAATTTCTTCAGCTGAACGGCGTCGGAAAAGTTGGAGAGAACGGCTCGAGCACCTTCAACTGGGCCTCCATCAATATCGATACCCTGAACCTCTACATCACTGACCTGAGGGAACGGAAGGGATATCGGAACGCCACAACCGCCCGCAAAGTCGCCTCGGTAAAGTCGTTTTTTGGGTTCATGTCCGAGAACGGCATCATCACTGAGGACCCGACTGAATCCCTGGGTACACCGAAAGTCGGCAGGTCTCTGCCCAAGTACCTCACCGAGGAGGAGGTTGGCAGGCTGCTGGACGAGGGGTACAAGCCAGGCACGAACGAGGGGCAACGTGATGCAGTAATGATGGAGCTCCTCTACGCCACCGGGCTGCGGGTCGGGGAGCTCGTATCTCTGAATGTGGGCGACGTCAACACCGAGGAGTCCTACGTGCGATGCCTCGGAAAAGGCTCGAAGGAACGCATCGTGCACCTTTATCCCAAGGCGCTGCAGGAACTCAGGAATTACATGAGGAACTCGCGTCCAATACTCCTGGGCAAGCGGAAGGATGAGCAGGCCCTGTTCGTGAATCACCGCGGTGAGCGCTTGACCCGGCAGTGGGTCTGGTCGGTGCTCAAGACCTACGCCCAGGCTGCCGGAATCAAGTCAAGCATCACTCCTCACACCCTGCGCCACAGTTTTGCCACCCATCTGCTCCAGAACGGCGCATCCCTGCGGCACGTGCAGGAACTGCTGGGTCACTCCAGCATTTCAACCACCCAGGTATATACCCACCTCACCGACCCGTACATGCGGGAGGAATACGAAAAAAGCCATCCAAGGGCATGACCATAGGGAGACGACTTTCTGTCCGAAGAATCGGAGACCCGTCAAACGGCGGGTCTCTTTCTTTTTGACGGTTCTCGGTCATCAGCCGAGTCCCTGCCTGGGAACGAAAAGGCGCCGTTCGCCGTTCGTGCCGCACTGCCTTTTTCCGGTAATTGCTGATATAGTTATTGTTGATATAAAGCAAAAAACGTTGGACCTCTCGCGGATGGACGTGGGGGGTCCCGCGCCCGCAACCTCCTGGGAGGTGCACACCCATGGCAGGAAAGTCGAGACGGGCAGCATCCCGTCAAGGTGAACTAAGCCGACGCAGAAAGAAGGGGCAGCGAGGGCCCAGCGGATCTCCCGCCGCCGGCCCCGGTCCTTCTTCAGTTCCTTCAAACGTCGGCGGTGGTACGCTGGCGATGGAGGCAGTTGGGGCTGTCTCCACGGCCACAGCGGCTGAACCGGAACAGATCACTCCCGTTGCCGAGCCGGCGCCACAGCCCGTGGAGCAACCCCGACCCCAAGCCCGTCTGAGGGGTGAGCGGCCGGCGGCGTACAATTACGTTGGCTCCGAGTTGCGACGCATCGGGGCTTTGGCTATCGTGGCCGTCGCGGCCCTGGTCGGTCTCTCCTTCGTTCTCTGAATCTGGAGGCCAGCGTGCGCTGACTATGCCTCTACCACTGGTCGTACAAAGGCTGCAGGCCACTCCCGAGCGTCCGGGCGTCTACCTGATGAAGGACGCCCGTGGTACGGTGCTGTACGTCGGGAAGGCAAGCGTTCTCCGTAACCGTCTCCGCACCTACTTCGGCTCGCCATCCAATCAGCCGAACAAGACGCGGCGCTTGATGGGGCATGTCCACGACTTCGAGTACATCGTCACAGACTCGGAGGCAGAGGCTCTAATCCTTGAGAACACCCTCATCAAGCGCTATAAGCCCCGGTACAACGCTCGCCTAAAGGATGACAAGACCTACCCCTATCTGAAGATTGACCTCAACGAGAAATTCCCCAGGGTCTACATAACGAGGCGGGTCGCCAAGGACGGCGCCAGATATTTCGGGCCCTTCGCCACCGCCAACACCGTGCGGAAGTCCATGGACCTGGTGAAACGGCTCTTTCCCTATCGCTCCTGCACCAAGAATATCACCGGTACCGATGCCCGCCCCTGCCTGGAATACTACATCAACCGCTGCGTGGCCCCCTGCACCGGGTATGCCACCGATGAGGAATACGCCAAGGTCATTGACCAGGTCATCTTGTTCATGGAGGGAGACACGGACTCCGTGACCAAGGACCTGGAGGAGAACATGGCCCTTGCAGCGGAGCGGCTGGAATTCGAGCGGGCCGCCGTCTTGCGGGATCGGATCAAGGCCGTGGAGAGAGTGGCCGAGGAGCGGCGCATCAAGGTCGATTCCAATCCGGCCGCCGGGGGCAATCCCACGTGGCAGGCAGGAATGGATGTGATCGCCGTGGCCCAGGGATCGGCGGAAGCATGGGTCGAGGTGTTCTTTATCCGAAAGGGCAAGCTCATCGGCCGCGACCACTTCTTCATGGAGGGAGCCCAGGACGACTCAGCCGCCATTGTCATAGGGCAGTTTATAAAGCAGTTCTATGGTTCGGCGCAGATTATCCCACCCCGCATCGTCACTCAACATCCGGTTGAGGACGAGGAGGTTGTTACCGAATGGCTGCGGGGGCTCCGGGGTGGAGCGGTGCGGCTGGTGTGGCCCCAGAAGGGAGTCCACAAGCAGCTGGTGGAGACGGTGGCCGACAACGCCCGGCAGGGGCTGGCCCAGCATCGCATCAAGTGGCTGGACAACCTGGATGTGATCCAGCAGGCGATGACGGAACTGGAGGAGGAATTGTCCTTGCCTCTGCCGCTGCGCCGGATGGAGTGCTACGACATCTCGCACATCCAGGGCAGCAACTCCGTGGGCAGCATGGTGGTGTTCGAAGACGGCCAGCCCAAGCGTTCACAATACCGCCGGTTCAAAGTGAAGACTGTCGACGGGGTGGACGATTTCGAGAGCATGCGCGAGGTGCTGCGCCGGCGCTTCAAACGCCTGGCGGCGGCGAGGAATACCTCTGACAGCGGAGAGACCGAGGCGGCTCCCGATACCGGCTGGGCCGCAGTCCCCGACCTGGTGTTGATCGACGGAGGAAAGGGACAGCTCTCCGCCGCGCTTGAGGTCATGCTAGAGTTGGGCCTCGAGGACATTCCATTGGCTTCTCTGGCCAAGGAGAACGAGTGGCTGTTTGTGCCCCACACACCCGAGCCCATCATACTCCCGCGAGACTCCCAGGCACTTTACCTGGTCCAGCGCATTCGTGATGAGGCCCACCGCTTCGCCATTACCTACCACCGCAATCTGCGCAGCAAGGGAAGCCTGGGGTCTCCCATTGACCTGGTCAGCGGAATAGGGCCGAAGCGAAAGCGCATGCTCATGCGCCGGTTCGGTTCTCTGAAGGGCATCAAGGAGGCGGCGGTGGATGAGATAGCCGCCGTACCTGGAATGACACGCTCTCTGGCCATTCGCGTCAAGCAGACCATATAGCCGGTATCGCTCCGGTTGCGTCCACTTTGGGCAAACATCGCCCGATTTGTCCACTGCGACCAGATTGCTCGGGTAATTACCCTTTTTGAAATTGGCGGAAAAGGGTAACAAAATGCATTATGTCTTGACTATTACCCCACAGGTATCATATACCTAATGTAACCAGGTGTGAGACGTTCGGGGTGATGGGGAAGACATGCTTAAATTGTCCATAACGCTGCCCAATAGTGCTTTAATTACGTTGGAGTCCGATGGAGCCGAGCCAGTACACGAGGCGCTTGCTCTGATACTGAAGACCATGCAATTGGACAGCCAACTCCTTAATGTCCCCCAAACCGTCCCTGTCTCGCATAATGAGGAAATTCCGGAAAAAGGTAACGGTGTACCGGACCCCGACGTGAGGGTGCCGAGGGTGGTTCCCCCGGAATCCTCCAATGGCTTTCATAGTGACCGGATGTCTGGCATGATTCCCGCGCCTGTCCACGGCGCTGCGGGCAACGGCTGGAACGGACACACTTCCGGCGAGATTGGAGATCGTACGCTGGACTTGAACCGCTACTCACAGGAGGCCAGGCAGGATTACGTGGCGTTTTGCGAGGCGGTGAATCCAACGGGCGATATGCGCAGGGTTGTCGTGGCGATCGAGGCCGCCGGCCGGTTCTTTGGGCTGGAGGGGATTACCGCTGACGAAGTAGGTGAACTCTTCGATCTCATTGGATGGCGCCGGGCCAATAATTTTACACAGACGATCCGCAACGCCGCCAGGTCAAAGTTTGGCTGGCTGGAACGAATCCCCGGCCGCGCCGGGCGTTACGCCGCCACCGACGTAGGCCGGTCCACCACGCTCTCAGGCTGAACGAAAAACTAACCAGGATGTAGTCAATGCTCCAGAACACGCAATTCGGCATGTCCGGTCCCGTACCACCTGCCCCGGAAGTTGACGAGGGGTTTGAAATCCTGACCACCGCTCCTCGTGTGGCCCTGGCGGTCACTCCCCATCCCGATGACTGCGAGGGCGGCTGCGGTGGCGCGATTTCCAAGTGGGTCAGGGAATTCGGTACCGAGGCCGTCGTGGTGATGTGCACCAACGGCAACAAAGGTACCCAGGAACGGGATCTTACCCCCGAGAGGCTGGCTGCGATTCGAGAGGAGGAGCAGTGGGCCGCCGCCGAGATCACTGGAGCCAAGGACGTTGTGTTCCTTCGTTATCCCGATGGCGGGCTTGAAGACACCGAGCTCTTTCGCAGTCAGGTTGTTCGAGAGATCCGGCGCCACAAGCCTGACACCATCCTGTGCATCGATCCTTACCGCAGCACCAGCCACACCCATCGGGACCATCGCAAGAGCGGGCAGGTGGCCCTGGACGCGGCATTCACCTACGCCTGGAGCTATCTGCATTTTCCGGAACAGATAACCGAAGAGGGTCTCGAACCCCACATGGTTGAGCAGGTCTACATGTGGGGCAGCGAATTACCGGACGTCTTTGTCGAGATTGGCAACTATCTCGAAGCCAAGACCCTTTCCCTCGAGGCCCACGCCAGCCAGATGTCGCCAGCGACGACGGAGGAAAGGCTATCGCGCATCAGCAACAACGCCACCCGGTTCAACGAGAAGACAGGCGTTGAGTATACCGAGGCCTTCCGCCGCATCCGGTTAGGCCTAGGCAGCACCGAGTGGCGTTTCCTGTATTCCTGAGCTGACCGGCCCGGAACTTCCTGGATGCAAACCAGTCCGTAGGCCCTGAGCTTGTGGAAGGTTCGACCGTTGGTGGTTGAACAAGCCCACCGTGAACGGACTCAACAGTTTGCCGTCGATATCCAGCGGCGCCCCTGTTATCCCGCCTGGTTCAGGTGCTCCACTGCACGACGGTGGCTCTCCAGCAGACCCGGAACGCGGGCAGGGTCCGTCCGACCCCAGCCGCACTCGCTGGCTACGCCGAAACCGGACAGGAACTCACGCGCCGCGGTTATCCTGGCAACATCGCCTTCCGCGTCATCGTGATGTATCAGCCCCATGATCAGGCTGGCGCCGTCGGAAAGCTTCAGGCCCTCCAGAGGACGGAAGTAGTCCAGGTCGGCACGATCCTTGGGTACCGGCAGGTGCAGGAAGTCCAGCCGCCGCTGCAAACGGGACGCCAATCCGTTGCTCATCTCGACCAGGACTCCCATGTCCCGAGGCATCACCAGATGCTCGTCTGCGGGTGAGCCGTAGCAGAGGTGATACCCGAGGTCCACCGGCTCCGGCACCATGCCGCCAAGCCTGGCCAGCTCATCATAAACCTGGTCCTTGTAGTCTTCGGGTCTGTGGGAAAAGTAGTCCTCGAATAGCAGCACCTCCTGGCACACGTCCCACTGGATGGAGAGATGCTCGTGAGGTATGGCGGCGAGGATGCCATTCAGCGCCTCGGCCAGCGCTCGCTCGTAGGCCGGCAGGTAGGCGTCGCGGGCGGCGTCGCTGACGTACATATAGCCCGTCGCCATGGGAGTGGGCAGAGACACCTGGAATAGCACGTCCGGTCCGATGACACCTTCGTCTCGCAGACGCGAGAATGTTGCGTAGGATGCCGTGGCCGCCTCGGCATAACCGGTAGGGAAACGCACCTTCTCGGGGTCCACCGAAGGCTTGAATCGCACGTAGGGTGATTCGCGCAGCAGGACGCCGTCCCACTGGTAGACAGCGAAGAGGCCGGCGTCCTCGTCGATTTCCAGGTCGGGATGATTGAGCAGCATCTCCCTCTGGAACCAGATCCATCGGATTCGCTCCCCGGTCTCGCCGTCTGGGATGCGCCGCAGGTGGGAGCCCAGGGCCCCGGTGGCCGTACGGAAAACGGTCTCAGAGTCTGCCAGGGGAACGGAACCCACCAGGTGGGCAAAGCTGGAATTTGCAGGCATAACAATCACAGCTCCCTGAAGTCTCGGACAATTCGACGCAGGTCTGACTCGGCAACCGGCTGCTCGGAGTACAGAGTGTAGCTGGCCTCGTCGACCAGTCCGCCGTATCGCCTAGCGAACTCACCGGCGATCTCGTCGTACTCCCCGGAGACGGCGAAGGCTTCCAGCATCTCGTCGCTGACCAATTCGCCCATCTCCGCCCACTCGCCGCGCAATGACATTTCGTGGAGCCGCTGCCCAATTTCCTCGAACCCGTGCGCCGCTAGGACGGAATGGTAGGTGCGAGTGGAGGCATAGAAGGCGATCCGGCGACGGACCTCCACCTGCGCGGCTCGCAGAGACGACCTGTTGGGTCCGGTGATGAGGAATCCTCCGCCGCTGACCGTGATGCCGCTGGCGTCACGGCCGGCTCGCTCGGCGCCGCGGGCCAGGGCAGGGCGGACAACGTCGCGAACGTATTCCGGGGAGACGAGGCTGTGCAGCATCAGTCCGTCGGCCACCTCGCCGGCCACCTGGCAGTTGTAGGCATTGACCGCAGCTGAGAAGACCGGCGGTGGAGGAAATTCTCCGGAGCCAGGGCTGAAAAAAGGCGTCATCAGCGTGAACTGGTAGTGCTTGCCCTGGTAGTTAAGGCGTTCTCCGGTCTCCCACGCCGACCAGATGGCCTTCAAAGCCTGCACGTATTCCCGCAGGCGTGGCCCCGGCGATTCCCACGAGGTGGAAAACCGTCGTTCGATGTGGCCTTTTACCTGCGTCCCCAGTCCCAGCCGGAACCGGCCCCGCGAGAGGTCCTGCAGGTCTCGGGCAGTGTATGCGGCGATCATCGGCGAACGAGGGAAGGCGATGGCCACGCTGGTCTGCAGCACGGCCTTGGTGGTGGAAGTCGCGGCCAGGGTCAGCGGAATGAATGAGTCGTGGGCCGTCTCGTTTTTCGACAGCGCGTCATAGCCGATGGATTCGGCCCAAGCAGCTTCGGACGGTATGGAGGCGAGGGACTGGGACGCCAGGCGATGCGTAACTCTCATAGTTTTGTCCTGGTAAGTTCTGCGCTATTTCGGGTTTCGGTCAACGGGGACTTTGGTGTAGCTACAGAGAGGCTAGCCCTGCATAAATTGCGTCGGTCTTTGCAGCCATCACGAAATCGTTCCGATGCAAGTTCCGAATCTTATGTGTCCACCAGGTGACCCGCACCCGCCCCCACTCGGTGGTCAGTCGTGGGTGGTGGCCCTCCTCCTCGGCCAATTCGCCCACCCGGTTGGTGAAGGCAAGAGCTTGCGCGAAGTCCCGGAACCCAAACACCCGGCCCAGCTTGGGGACGCCCTCGGAGTCAATGAGTTCCCAGTCGGGCGTATGCGGGTGCAGTTCCTCGATCTCCTCCGCAGACGCGCTGGGTGAGTCCCGGCGGCAGGCGGTGCATCTTTCGTTCACGAGCAAGGTCATTACCTGGGCATCTCCCGATAGCTTGGCATTCCCGCCTTTCGCTGTGATGCTGCCGGAGAGCCTTATTGGCGAGTGCCCCTTGGCGACGGCGGAAGCGGGTTGTAATCGTTAAAGTTCACCCGTTGCGGGCGGAATCGGGGTCCTGTTTCGCAAAGGTACAGCGCCTTGCGTCCTGTCTCAAAGAACGCCGAATCACGATGGAAGCATACCACAGTGGCCCTTGAGGGCTGAATCGGCCCGCGCTATAGTGAACAGTCGTATGACAGATTTCTCAGCCTACACTGTTTCCATCCACTATGATCGACGCCTGTACCGGCAGGATATAGCGGGGTCGGTGGCCCACGCCCGCATGCTGGCCCGGCAGGGCATCATCAGAGAGCAGGACGCCTCGGCCATTGTGCAAGGCCTGGACGTTGTCAGGAAGGAAATCGAGGACGGCGAATTCCCTTGGGATGCCGCTCTTGAAGACCTGCACATGAATATCGAGCGGCGCCTGCACCAGATCATCGGGCCCGCAGCCGGGCGTCTACACACCGGACGCTCACGCAACGACCAGATCGCGCTGGACATGCGCTTGTACACCCGCGAGGTTATCGGGGATTGCGTCCTGGGTCTCAAGAATGTGCAACGGGCGCTCCTCGGATTGGCGCGGCACTACCAGAACGTGGTGATGCCTGGCTACACCCACCTCCAGAGGGCACAGCCGGTCCTCTTCGCCCATCACATGCTGGCCTACTTTGAGATGTTCCAGCGTGACATCGGGCGAATGGAGGACTGCCTGAAAAGGGTGGATGTTCTGCCCCTGGGCAGCGGCGCCCTCGCAGGAGTTCCCTACCCCACCGACCGGGAATTCCTGGCCCATGAACTGGGCTTTCCCGCCATCAGCGCCAACAGCATGGACGCCGTTTCCGACCGCGATTTCGTGGTGGAGTTCATGTCAGCAGCGGCGCTCTGCATGATGCACTTCTCGCGAATGTCTGAGGAGTTGATAATCTGGTCCAGCGGTGAGTTCGGTTTCGTCCGGCTGGCCGAAGAGTTCACCACCGGAAGCAGCATCATGCCGCAGAAACGCAACCCGGACTTCGCCGAACTGGCTCGGGGAAAGACCGGACGGGTATACGGCGACCTCATGGGGCTGTTGACCACGCTGAAGGGTCTGCCATTAACCTACAATCGCGACCTCCAGGAGGACAAGGAGGGCTTCTTCGACACGGTCGACACCCTTGGGACCACCCTGGAGGTCTTTGCTGCAATGCTCCCGGGCCTGAGCCTCAACGCAGAGAGGGTGACCTCGCTGGCTGCTGAAAGCGGAATGCTTGCCACCGACCTGGCCGACTACCTGGTGGGCAAAGGCGTCCCGTTCCGTGAGGCGCACGGGATCATGCGGGAACTGTGCCGACATTGCGATGACCAGGGCATTGGACTGCAGGAATTGCCCATTGCCCAGTACCTGGAGTATTCACCCCTATTCGAAAGCGATGTGTACCAGATCACCGCGGAGGCCTCGGCGGCGGCTCGCGATGTCCCCGGCGGCACTGCCCCGGGCAGGGTGGCTGCGGCACTGGCGAGGGCGGAGAAAATCCTGGAGGAATCGGCCGTTGATTCAAACAGATAGCGGATCAAGGGTACTCATCGCCCCCTCGGTACTGTCGGCGGACTTCGGCAGGCTGGCCGAACAGGTGCAGGCCGTAACCGAGGCTGGCGCCGACCTGATCCACGTCGACGTCATGGACGGTGTGTTCGTGCCGAACATCTCTTTCGGTGAGGTGGTGGTGGATGCCATTCGAGGGGCCACGCACCTGCCCCTGAACATTCACCTGATGGTCAGGGAGCCGGACGCCCTGATGCCCACCTTTCTCAAGTCCGAGACCGACCAGATCCTGGTGCATGCCGAGGCCTGCCAGCATCTGCACCGCTCCGTGTCCAACGTCAAGGAACAGGGCAACCAGGTGGGAGTGGCCATAAATCCCGGAACGCCCATCGCCGCTGTGGAGGAGGTGCTTTCCGTTCTCGACATCGTGATGGTGATGTCGGTTAATCCGGGGTTTGCCGGGCAGTCCTTCATCCCGGAGAGCGTAGACAAGATCCGAAGGCTGCGGAAGGTCATCGACGACAGCGGCCTGGCAACACAGGTCGAGGTCGACGGTGGAATTAAGTCCGACTGGACGGCTCAGGAATCGGTGAAGGCTGGAGCAACGATACTGGTGGCGGGGAGCGCGATCTTCAACAACAGGGAAACGGTTCCGGAAGCGATGCAGGGAATGCGGGGGTGCCTGGCGGGGATTGTCTAACTGTTTAGCAGGTCAATGAATTCGGCAGTAGTAAGTCCGGCTTTCCTGATTTCTCGTGCAAGGGTGTTTGTCGAAACTTCCCGATGATTGGGAACGGAAAGATGCGGAGCAACTCCCGCTTTTGCCAGAATTATGTGGCTGCCAGTTTGCCGCTCGAACTTCCATCCATCCCGCTCAAATGCCCGGACCGCCTCGCGTCCGGATACTATAGGCGTGCGTGGCATTTCACGCTGGAACAGCTGTTGACACGGTAACTTCTGCGAACTCTAGAATCAAAGGCAAATCGCATTCCGCCCTGTATTCCAAAATCTCGCGCACTTCATCCGCCAGCAAATCAGGGGTTTCTTCCAGCACAAACTCCAAGTGAGGTTCCCGGAGCTTCCGTTCCTCGATCACTTCAAGTACAAGCTCAATGGCTTCCTTAATCATTGCCAGAGCGTCCTCTCGGTCATCCCCCTGGCTGGAACAGCCAGGCAGTGCCGGACAGTGGACTGCATACCCGACTCTTTCGTCCGGCTCTAGAATCACGGTAAACTTCCGCGCGCCCTCTTCCATTAACCCTCCAATTCCCCGGTCTTGCGTAAGCAACACTAGCAATTGTAGCTGTCACTGCGGCCCTACCCAGTGGACGGTAATCGCCGCGGCGGCGGAGCTATTTGATCGCGGCGAAGGCTTTGCGGACCTTGGGGGACTTGTGGAGGGAGCGCAGGCAGCGACTGCATATCTTGACCGTAACCGGGGTGCCGTCGCGGTCGATGGTCTGCTTGTGGACGTTGGCCTTGAAGCGGGTCTTGGTGTGCCGGTTGGAGTGGCTGACGTTGTTACCGCTCATCCCGGACTTCAAACATATCTGGCAGCGCATTGTCGGGACTCTCTCTTTCGGAGACCGGCAAGTCAATCCGGCCCACGGTATGATCATTAGCAGGTTCCTCAGGTTAGCATAGCCCGGTCTACTATTACAAGAAAGTGAACGCGGGCGCGGTCTCAGTACAGTTGCGACTAAGCTCAAGTTCCTTCGTCCTTGAAAATAGGAGAGTTGATTCTCCTGCCTTCGCTAAACGCAAATAGTCCTGCCACAAGGTACCTGCTAAAATGGGCCTGCCGCCAGGAAAGAACAGCGGCACCATAAAGAGGAATCAACAGAGGGGACGAGCAGAGGGCCAGATGACAGCAATTGACCTGCGTAGCGACACCGTCACCAAGCCGACCGACGAGATGCGCCGAGCCATGGCAGCCGCCGAGGTCGGCGATGACGTTTTCGGGGAAGACCCGTCGATCAATGAACTCCAAGAACGAGCGGCCGCACTGCTGGGCAAAGAGGCTGGCCTGCTCACATCGAGCGGAACCATGAGCAATCTCATCGCCACCCTCGCCTGGAGTAGCAAGGGCGACGAGCTGGTTATGGGCGACCAGGCCCATATGTTCTGGAACGAGAGCGCCGGTCAGGCCGCGCTGGCTGGTGTGCAGACCCGGCTGGTGCCCAACGACGCTCAGGGTCGCATGGACCCCGCCGACGTTGCCGACGCCATACGTCCGCCCGGAAACCTGCACTTTCCCCGCACCAGCATGGTCTGCCTCGAGAACACCCACAACCGCTGCAGCGGCGGGGTGCTGACCCCCGAGGACACCAAGGCCGTTTGCGATGTGGCCCACGAGGCCGGGGTGCCGGTGCATCTGGATGGCGCCCGCATCTTCAATGCGTCGGTTGCCCTTGAGGTGCCTCCGGCGGAGCTGACCCGGGACGTGGATGATCTCAGCTTCTGTCTATCCAAGTCCCTGAGTTGCCCCGTGGGCTCCGTGCTGGTGGGCTCGCAGGACTTCATCGACAACGCCAAGCGATGGCGGAAGATGCTGGGCGGCGGAATGCGCCAGGCCGGAGTCCTCGCCTCTGCCGGGCTCGTGGCCCTCGACACCATGATCGACCGGCTGGCCGAGGACCACCAGCACGCACGCCGCCTGGCCCAGGGTCTGGCCAACATTGATGGGCTGAGTGTGGATCCCGATAGCATCCAGACAAACATCGTCTTCTTCGAAGTGGATGAGTCATTGGGTACCGCCGCCGACCTCATCGCCGCCCTGAAACGCAATGGTGTGCTGGTGTCCTACCCCGGCAGGCAGTCCATCCGAATGGTGACCCATCGGCACATCAGCCCCGAGGATATCGAGGAAGCCCTGTCGCGCACCTCGGCGGCTGTTCGGGAACTGCAAACGGCGGCGTAGGGCAAAGGCGCGAAAATGGTGGACATCAACCTGGACAAAGAGCGCACGGCCCTGCTCATCGCCGACTTCTACGAGGCGATGATGACTTCCATCCCTCACGCCGTAGACCGGGACGTGGTGGGCAGGACTGTGGCGTTGCAGCAGGCGGCGAGAAAGGCAAGCCTGATGGTTTGTTACTGCGCCACCGTATTCAGGCCCGGTTACCCGGAAATCGGGAGTCGCAACAAGACCTTCGGACAGCGGAAGGCGTCGGGCCAGCCAGCCGTTTTCGACCCATTGGCAGTGATCCACCCAGCGGTGGCGCCGAGGGAGGGCGAGGTGGCCGTGGGCAAGCACAGGGTCAACGCCCTGTACGGCACCGGGCTGGACGTGGCCTGGAGGGCCAACGACATCAACACCCTGATCATCCTCGGGTACGCCACCAGCGGGGTCGTGCTCTCCACGGTAAGGTACGCCTCTGACCTCGACTACAACCTGTACGTCGTCGAGGACTGCTGTTCTGACTCTGACACCGAGGTCCACGATTTCCTGACAGGCAGGATCTTCCCGCGCCAGGCCGAGGTAGTGCAGTCCACGGACGTTATCGCCGCTCTGGCTGCGTGATGGATGGTGGCGACGGCGGGAATCGGGGCCGATGGCGTATTCGCACGCGGTACGTGGCGTTCCTGGCCCTGGCCATAGCAATCGGCCACGTGATCTATGCCATCCTGAGAGACCACGTATTTCACGCCTCGCCGATCTTGGGCTGAGATTCTCCCAGTGCCCTTGAGATAAGAATGGAATTGCCTCCCCACACATTCCTGGAAGAGCGAGGTATCCCGTACCGTCGGTTGGAGTTCCCGACGGAAACGGAAAAGGGCGCGGCCAACGTGGCCCATGCCCTGGGGTTCTCAGAGGCCCAGGCGGTGAAGACGCTTATCTTTGAGACAGCTGCTGGTGAGCGCGCCCTGGTGATGCTGGGTGGAGACAAGAACGCCATTTCGGGTCGCCTCAAGCGAGCATTGGGGTCTCGCAACATCAAGCTGGCTGACCCGGCGACGGTGATCGAAGTCACTGGGTACGAGATCGGCTCCATCCCGCCCTTCCACTGGCAGCCCCCGGGATTCCGGTCAATCGTGGACGCCTGCCTGATGAACGAGGAGGAACTGGGCGTGGGTGCTGGCGTCTGGGGACAGGAGATCATGATCGCCCCCGCCGACCTGGTTGCTGCCTGCAACGGCGAGGTATTCGACCTCAGCGGTAGTGGCCCTGCCGATTAGTGATCTGGGGCTTTCACTCTTCGGCTTTGCCATCCTCGTTTTCCTTCCCCCACCAGCTACGCAGGCGGTCGGCGATCTGCCTCTCGGCTCCCTCGGTGCCCGGTTGGTAGTAACGACGTCCCTGCAATTCCGGAGGCAGGTATTCCTGCCGCTCGAAGTGGCCCTCGTAGTCGTGGGAGTACTTGTAGTCGCGGCCGTAGCCCATCCCTCGCGTCAGGCCGGTAACGGCGTTGCGGAGGTGTAGCGGCACCGGCCCGTTGGGCAGCTGCCGAACGTCGGACATTGCCTCGTCCAGCGCGGCGTATGCGGTGTTGCTCTTGGGTGCGGTGGCCAGGTAAACCGTGGCCTCGGCAAGAGGAATTCTGCCCTCTGGCATGCCGATGAAATGCACTGCCTGCTGGGCCGCCACGGCCACGGGGAGGGCCTGCGGGTCGGCCAGCCCGATGTCCTCTGCTGCCAGGATGACCAGCCGCCGAGCTATGAACATCGGGTCCTCGCCCGATTCGATCATTCGGGCCAGCCAGTACAGCGCGCCGTCCGGGGATGAGCCGCGTACCGACTTGATGAATGCCGATATCGTGTCGTAGTGGTTGTCACCAGCCTTGTCATATACGGGCGATCGCTGCTGCAGTGCGTCGGCAATGGTGTCGAGGTCGATGATGCGAGAGCCGGCCTGCCCAGGTTCGGTGGCGTAAGCGGCCGTCTCCAGGGCATTGAGCGCTATGCGGGCGTCTCCGTTGGCGATGTTGACGAGGTGGGCCATCGCGTCGTCGGTGATGGCCAGTTTCATCTCGCCCAGACCGAGCTCGCAGTCTCCGGCAGCCCGTTCGACGATGGCCTGGACGTCTTCGGGGGCGAGGCTTTGAAGCGCGAATACCCGACTGCGGGACAGGAGTGGCGCGATGACCTCGAATGACGGATTCTCGGTGGTGGCGCCGATGAGAGTAACCGTCCCGTCCTCGACGTGAGGCAGGATCACGTCCTGTTGGGCTTTATTGAAACGGTGTATTTCGTCGACGAACAGTATGGTTGGCTGGCCGTGCATCCCGCGACGCTCACGGGCCCCGGCGACGATCTTGCGCAGGTCGGCGACGCCAGAGGTGACCGCGCTGACGGGCTCGAAGGCTGCCTGCGTGGCGTTGGCCACCAGGCGAGCGAGGGTGGTTTTGCCCGTTCCAGGCGGGCCCCACAGGATAAACGACGGCAGACGACCGGCAGCAATGGCGCGGAACAACACCCGGTCGCGGCCGACCACCTGCTCCTGGCCGACGTACTCCTCGAAGGTCCTCGGGCGCATCCTGTCCGCCAGTGGCGCATTGCGCTCCGCGTCAATCCTCTGCTGACGGTCGAACATCGACTCGCTGTTACCCGCGCGTTGGTTGGTCATAGAAACCGGCGTTGCAAACGCCCCCTCCCTAAGCGAGTACCGCGGACGGAGGCCACTCTACAGAACAGGAGCAAAGGACCAGTTGAAATTGGGCATCACTTCGTTGGCGAAGAGATTCATGGAGGATGTCACGTCCTCGTGGGGGATCATGCCACCTGTGTTGAACCAGCAGATGAACCCATCCGGCCCATACATGTCCTTGAACTTGTCCAGCTTTTCCGCGACCTGTTCCGGCGTGCCTACGGCGGCGTACTCGTCCAGAACGGTCTCGTAGTCCAACGTGTGGGCTCGGGCCGAGCCCCGCCCGGAACCGCTGCGAAGGGTGCCCAGGTAGTTGTTGATGGTCTTCTCGAATCCGCTTCGGGCCTTCGATTCATCCTCTGACACATTGACGTGAACAGTGACATTAACGTCGCGGCCTGCGGGGTCGTGGCCGTTGCTTTCCATCTCGGCCCGATAGGTTTCCAGGCCGGTGAGCGCGCCCTGCGAGGTGACGATGGTGGGCGCCACGAGCACGTTGTGCCCCAGTTGGCCGACCAGGTTGAAGGTGTCGGGGCTGTTGCAAGCAACGAATACCGGGGGGTGAGGCTTCTGCACAGGCTTTGGCGACAGGTTGATTCCCTCCACCTGGTGATACTTGCCGTCAAAGCTGTAATCGTCGCTGGCCCACATACCCAGCACCATTTCCAGACCTTCCGTGAATCTCTCGCGGGCCTCCTCGTGGTCCACGCCGTAGCCCTGGAAATGGGAGGGAATGGCGCCGCGTCCGATGCCGAAGATCGACCTCCCTCCCGACAGAACGTCCAGGGCCGCCGCCTCCTCAGCGAGGCGTATGGGCTGGTGCAGGGGCACCAGGTGAACGGCTGTGCCGACCCGGATGCGCTTTGTGGTCTGTGCCATGGCTGCTCCGATTATGGTGGGGGCGGGCATTACTGAAAAACGCTGGTTGAAGTGCAGCTCGGCGAGCCAGGCGGCATCGAAGCCCAGTTCGTCGGCCAGCTGTACCTGCGCTATGGTGTCCTGGTAGCGCTGTGTCGGGGTCTGGTCCGGGGCGCAGGGCAACTGGAAGAAGAGGCCGAATTTCATTGCAGGTCCCTCAATGCGGTGTGTGCTCCGATTCTACACCAGTTGGCGTCGAGGCATGGCCGCAAGTGGTAAGATATTTTCTGTCGCGCCATCTGACAGAGTGCAGGGAAAATTCAATGGAGTTCGCTAACCCGGAATCTGAAAGATATTCAGAACTGAGCCGCCATTTCATAGAAAAGGCGGACGAGTACCTGCTTGCCGGGGACGCCGTGCAGGCCTCGGAGAAGGGCTGGGGTGCGGTCGCTGAGGCATTCAAGTCTATCGCTGAAGAACGCGGTTGGCATCACCATGGACACCGGCTCCTGAATGATGTGGCGTTTCAATTATCTCAGGAATGGAACCGTCCTGATTTGAAAATACTTTTTGATGCCACTGAGAAGTTGCACATCAACTTCTATGAAGACTCAATGGGACTCGATGACATAACAGATAGTGTCGAGAACGCAAAACGCCTGATGAGAGAACTGGAAACGTTGCGTGTTTTGCCTCCGCGTGCTGCGACTATCGAGACCAGAGAGCAGCGAAACCGTTGGCGGAGGCTCACGGGCGAATTGCTGCCCATCGGGCCTCAAACGGAGAAGCAGAATTGATGGAAGAGATTGGGGCGGGATTCAACTCCCGCCCCTGTTCTTTGGACCGGCAGGGCAACTACAGCGGTATGTTGCCGTGCTTCTTGGGAGGGAGGTTGTCCGTCTTCGAGTGCAGCATCTCGAGAGCGCGAATGATCTGCGGGCGCGTTTCCGCAGGGTCGATAACATCGTCGAGGAACCCGCGGCCGGCGGCGATGTACGGGGTGGTGAAACGGTCCTTGTAGTCGTCGATCAGTTCCTGCCGGGTCTGGTCCGGGTTGTCAGACTTGGAAATTTCGTCCCGGTAGATGATGTTGACGGCGCCGTCGGCACCCATGACGGCGATTTCCGCACCCGGCCAGGCCAGGTTGACGTCGGACCGCAGGTGCTTGCTGCTCATCACGATGTAGGCGCCTCCGTAGGCCTTGCGGGTGATCACCGACACCTTGGGCACGGTGGCCTCGGCATAGGCGAAGATCAGCTTGGCCCCATGCCGGATGATGCCGCCGTATTCCTGTGTCACACCAGGCAGGAATCCCGGTACGTCCACGAACGTCACCAGGGGAATGTTGAAGCAGTCGCAGAACCGCACGAAACGCGCCGCCTTGACCGAGGCGTCGATGTCGAGGACTCCGGCCAGGTAGGCCGGCTGATTGCCCACGATGCCCACCGGCTTGCCGTTCATCCGGGCGAACCCCACCACGATGTTGGGGGCATAGTTCTGGTGTACCTCCATGAACTCCTCGTGGTCCACGACCTTGTAGATCACGTCGCGCATGTCGTATGGCCGTGAGGGGTCCTCCGGGACCATGTAGCGCAGGTCCGGCTCCCGACGGTCGGCGGGATCGTCAGCGGGGTCTGACGGAGGGTCGTCCATGTTGTTGCCGGGCAGGTAACTGAGCAGATGGCGCACCTCGTTGATGCACTCCTCCTCGGTCTCGCAGACGAAGTGGGCCACCCCGCTCCGGGTGGCGTGGGTGGCCGCGCCTCCCAGTTCCTCGTGCCCCACCTCCTCGCCCGTAACGGCCTTGATGACATCGGGGCCGGTGATGTACATCTGCCCGATTTCCTTGACCATGAATATGAAGTCGGTGATGGCGGGCGAGTAGACCGCACCGCCGGCGGCGGGCCCTACGATGACAGTGATCTGTGGCACAACACCGGAGTAGAGCGTGTTGCGAAGAAAAATGTCGCCGTAGGCAGCGAGGCTCAGCGCTCCTTCCTGTATGCGCGCGCCTCCGGAGTCGTTGAGGCCTATGACGGGGCAGCCAGCCTTTGCGGCCAGGTCCATCACCTTGCAGATCTTCTGGCTGACCACTTCGGACAGCGACCCGCCCATCACTGTGAAGTCCTGGGCGAAAGCAAAAATCTGCCGGCCCTCCACTTTGCCGTAGCCGGTGACCACCGCGTCGCCCAACGGCCTGCGGTCTCCCAGGCCAAAATCGGTTGTACGGTGGGTGACGAACGGGTCCAGTTCGTGGAAAGTTCCCTCGTCCATCAGGCGTTCCAGCCGTTCACGTGCCGTGAATTTGCCCCTGCTATGCTGCTGGTCAATACGATTCTGGCCACCGCCCAGTCTCGACGACTTGCGCATATCCTCAAGGGTATCCAACTGACGGTCGATCTGCCTCTGCTCAGCGGTCACATTTCCTCCCGAGATCGACGGGGATGGCGGCAGGCAGTGGCCAGCCCCGTACCTGTCGTATGCAAATCACATTGCAGCATTTTATCGCGCATCATCCTTGCGTGCCATGCGCGGTGCTAAAATTTAACCTTAAGGGACTTCCCGGTTCTCAAGAACCTCAGTGGTAGAGATATGAGTATTGGGCTTTCTGCAATGACCGACCTGACTGTCTCCAATGGCGAGCGCCTGGCCTGGGGCAATCGAACGTACGTGATGGGCATCATCAACGCCACACCAGATTCGTTCTCGGGCGATGGTCTTGATGGCAGCGTCGCTGCGGCCGTGAAGCAGGCGCTCAGGTACCAGGATGAGGGAGCCGATTTCATCGACATCGGAGCGGAGTCAACCCGCCCGGGCCATCAGCCGGTCTCTGAGGAGGAGGAACTGGCAAGGTTGCTGCCAGCATTGGATTCGATTTCGGCCCGTGTTTCCATTCCAATCAGTGTGGACACCTGGAAGTCCGGGGTCGCCCGGACGGCGCTGGAAAGAGGCGCTCGCATCATCAACGACGTGTGGGGGCTGAAGGCCGACCACTCGATGGCAGGGGTAGCCGCGGAGTACGGAGCTGGTCTGATCGTTATGCACAACCAGCAAGGCCATCAGTATAACGATCTGTTGCGTGACATCGCGGCCGGATTGTCCCAGAGCGTGGACATGGCCCTGTCTGCCGGTGTTCCGCGAGAGAATCTGGTAATTGACCCGGGATTCGGATTTGGCAAGACGGCGGACCACAACCTGGAGTTGCTTACGAAACTGAATCACCTAGAGTCACTGAATCTGCCGATACTGGTTGGGACCTCCCGCAAGTCCACCATCGGCAGGATCCTTGGCCTGCCACCGGAGCAGCGGGTGGAGGGAACGGCAGCGACCGTGGCCCTGTCCATCACTGCGGGAGCTGACATTGTCCGTGTCCACGATGTGCGGGAAATGGTCCGGGTCTGCCGGATGACGGACGCCGTGGTTCGCGGCTGGCGCCCCGACGGTTGGGAGGTAACTGGATGATAGAGACCATTGCCTACCTGGGTCTGGGCACAAACCTGGGCGATCGAGAGGTCAATCTGGGCAGAGCCCTCGAACTGTTGGCGGACAACCCGGGACTGAGCCTGCTGCGCCGATCCACGGTGTACGAGACGGAGCCGTGGGGCGTGGCGGACCAGCCGCCTTTCCTGAACGCGGTCGCCGAGGTGGCGACGAGGTTGGACCCCGAGGAACTGCTCGCCGTCTGCAAGGAGGTGGAGCAAGGCATGGGGAGGCAGCCGGGGACAAGGTGGGGCCCCCGCCTGATCGACGTTGACATTCTCCTTTACGGCAACAACGTCGTCCAACTGCCCCACCTCGAGATTCCCCACCCGAGGCTGCATATCAGGGCATTTGCGCTCATTCCCTTGGCGGAACTGGCGCCCTGTACAGTTCATCCCGAGCTGGGAAAGACAATCGGAGAACTTGCGACCGCTGCTGAAGGACGTGATGAAGTGAAGCCGATTGTGCAGAGTGGCTAGCAGTCGGCGGTTGTGACTGCTAATTTCCTGTTGACAATCGCACCGTGTTGGCGCATATTTTTAAAGGTTGTACTCCCTGCCAAGCGGCTGGCTGAAAATTTCCATGTGGTAGCCGGCCAGGGCACTTTCTCCAAGGGAATTCATAGCTAATCAAGGAGCCAACGATGGCAGACAAGCAGTTGTCTTTTGAGGAAGAAGCAAGGGTAAGCCTGCTCAGCGGCGTGCAACAGCTACGCCGTGTGGTCGGACTGACCCTGGGACCCAGCGGACGCAACGTGATGCTGAGCCGCATGTTCGGAAATCCGGTCGTCTGTAGCGACGGCGTGACCATTGCCAAGGAAATTGAACTGGCAGACCCCTACGAGAACCTGGGCGCCCAGTTGGTCAAAGAGGCGGCCTCGAAGACCAACGATGCTGTTGGCGACGGTACCACCACCTCGGTCGTCCTGGCAGAAGCCATGGTACGCGAGGGGTTCAAGAACGTGGCGGCAGGGGCCAACGGAATGCAACTGCGCACCGGTATCGAAGCCGCCGTGGATGCCGTTGTAGCGGAACTTCGTGCCATGTCCATCCCAGTGGAAAACCGCGAGCAGATCGCCCGCGTGGCGGCCCTGTCGGCCCACGAAGAGGCCATCGCCGAGCAGTTGGCCAATGCACTGGAGAAGGTGGGGCGTGACGGAGTGGTGACCATCGAGGAATCGAAGTCGCTCACCGACGAACTGGATTTCGTAGAGGGTGTGCGCGTGGACCGCGGCTACCTTTCACCTCACTTTGTAACAGATACCCAGCGCATGGAGGTGGCGATCGATCAGCCGCACTTCCTGCTGACGGACCAGAAGGTGAGTTCCCCCAATGACCTGATCGGCATCCTTGAGAAGATGGTTGGCGCTGGCAAGCGCAGCCTTGTACTGATCGCAGAGGATGTGGAGGGCGAGGCCCTGTCGACGCTGGTGGTCAACAAAGCCCGTGGAATCCTGGACTGCGTTGCCATCAAGGCGCCGGGCTTCGGGGAGCGCCGCAAGGCCCTTCTTGAGGACATGGCCATCGTCACCGGTGGAACCGTCATCAGCGCAGATCGCGGGCTGAGAATGGACGCCGCCGAGATCGAGCATCTGGGTACCGCTCGCCGCGTGGTTGCCAACAAGGACGAGGCTACCATCATCGAGGGACATGGGTCCGAACAGGACGTTAAAGAACGTCTGGAACAGCTTCGGGTGCAGATTGAGGAGACCACTTCGGACTACGACCGCGAGAAGCTGCAGGAGCGCATGGCGGCCCTGGTCGGTGGCGTGGCCGTGGTAAAGGTGGGCGGCGCCACGGAGCCGGAAGTGAGCGAGCGCAAATCCCGCACCGAGGACGCTCTTTCCGCCACCCGAGCGGCCATTGAGGAAGGAATCGTTCCTGGAGGCGGAGTGGCCCTGATCCGCGCCGGGCACGTAGTCGAGGGCGTGATCCAGTCCCTGGAGGGCGACGAAGCCCTGGGTGCCCGCCTGGTACGTGAATCCTTGCGCGCACCGTTGACCCTGATCGCTGAAAACGCAGGCTACGACGCTCCGGTGGTGGTTAATGACGTTCGGTTAGGTGAGGGCGACTGGGGATTCAACGCTGAGATCGGGGAATACACCCACCTGATCCAGGCCGGCATCATTGATCCGGTCAAGGTCACCCGCTCGGCTCTCGAGAACGCGGGAAGCATCGCAGGCATGATGCTGACCACCGAGACCATCATCACCGAGATTCCCGAGGAAAAGCCCCTGCCCGCCGACATGCAGGACTTCATGTACGACTAGAGACCCGTGGGGAGCCAGCGGGTTCCTCTGGAAAAATCAAAGGAAAGATGGGGCGCACCTCGGTGCGCCCCGTTGCATTTGCGCAATGAATGGTAACCCACTCAACCGGGATGAGATTGCCAGCCTGATTGCCGGGGATGTTCCCTTGGTGGAGGGCTACGTTTCGCTGGGGTCACAACTGCAGCCCAACGGGTTCGATCTGTCTCTGCGGGAAATCTCTTCGTTCAGGGACGCTGGTGCAATGGGGTCGAGCGATGCCTACAGGGTGCTTGCCGCGACCATCCCACTGGCCTATGACTCAGACGGCTGGATAACTCTGGACCCTGGTTCGTACCTGGTTACTTTCAATGAGGTGGTGAAACTGCCCCTGGATGTCATGGCCCTGGGGCGACCGCGCTCCAGCCTGTTGCGGTCCGGGGTATCGCTCCACACGGCAGTCTGGGACGCAGGGTACCGGGGTCGCTCCCAGTCGCTACTCACTGTGCACCACGCCGGTGGATTCCGCCTCCAGCAGAACGCGCGATTGGCGCAACTGGTGTTCTTCCGGCTCGGCTCCCCTCCATCTGCGGGGTACCAGGGCCAATACCAGGGGGAGGGCCTTTGAGCAGAGTGTTGTCCTCAAGGTGAACCGTGGCGGCCCCCAACGAGGCTATTCAGGATCTTTGCGTTCTGGTCGGTCAGGGCTAAGCAGTTTATGGCAACGTTTGGTCGTTCAAGTCGGTACGAAACCCGGCGGACATGGTCGCTCCTGGGAAACGGGATTGGCCCAGTGGGTGTGTTTCGCGCTATCATCGAGCCAGAATGTCTGACCTGAAATCATTAGTCAAAACTCATGCCCTCGCCTGCGGGTTTGACCTTGTCGGCATAACCAGCGCGGATGATTTCGCTGCTGACCGGGAGGCAGCGATTGAACGCATCCGCCAAGGCCAGATGGACGGCCTGCCCTGGTACACCGAGTCCAGGGTGATGCGAGGCACCAGTCCGACTCAACTGCTGCCCGGAGCGGAGTCGATCATCTGCCTGGGCCTCAGCTACTGGCGTGACGACGACGGGGAACAGCACGATCCCGAACCCGCCGGATTTGCTGAAGGCTCTGTCGGCACTGGCCGTGTTGCCCGGTACGCTTGGGTCCGCGACTATCACCGGGTGATGAAGCGTCGCATGCGTGAGCTGGTACGGGCACTGGAACGGGAGGTGTCTTCGGAGGTTGCCGCCAGGTGGTACGTGGACGATGGTCCGATGCTGGACCGCGCCGCTGCAAACCGTGCCGGCATCGGCTGGTTCGGCAAGAACTCCAACATATTGAATCCCCAATTCGGGTCCTGGGTATTCCTGGGGCAAATCATCACCGACCTGCAACTCGATCCCGACGCACCGTTGAAGAAGACTTGCGGTGGCTGCACTCGCTGCATCGACGACTGCCCCACGGGCGCCATCGTCGCGCCCTATGTTGTAGACAACTCGCGCTGCATCTCTTACCTCACCATCGAGAATCGGGGCGCGATTCCGAGAGAATTGCGCCCGTTGATCCAAGACTGGGTATTCGGCTGTGACATCTGCCAGGATGTTTGTCCCGTCAACCGGAAGGCGCGGCCGCCAGCCCAGCCCATCTCACCTGTAATGGCGGTGGGCTCCCACGGTCTGGTGGGTCAAATGGACCTCGTGGAACTGTTGCGAATGTCGGAGGACGAGTTTCGCCAACGATATGCCGGCACATCCATCATGCGGGCCAAGTGGGTGGGAATGCAGCGAAACGCCTGCGTTGTGCTGGGAAACACCGCCGACGATAGCGCTGTTCCTGCCCTTTCAGTGGCACTGGAAACCTCGGAACCGCTGGTGCGTGAGCATGCGGCGTGGGCGCTGGGACGGATCGGCGGCGATCAAGCGACGGCGGCACTGACCAAGGCTGCATCCACCGAGGCGAATGCTGGCGTTCTGGAGGAGATCGAACTGGCCCTCGCGGAATCAGCGGGCCGGTGAATTCCGCCCCGGTGCTTGGGGAGCGACTCCTCGCTGAGGCTGCGCAGGCCGGGGCCCCGATCTGCGACGACGCTGTTGCGTGCGCGAGGGGACTACAGGAGTGGGCTGATAGTCCTTTCCGAGGTGCAGCTTTTTCATCTCCTCCTCAATAAGAAGGAAATCGCTCTTGGGAAGCAGGTGCAGGTTGCCCTGAAAGGCCATGTACCAGTCCTCGGGAGCCCACCGCTTGACATACTCCAACCTGGGTGCGATCAGGTTGGCGTTCATGAACAGCTCATCCCGCAGAACCATATCGGGTCTAACATTGACCCTGAAAGGAAACCCGGCCTTGCCCTCTTTTTCCCAGATGTTGTCTTCCGCCTCGTAGTAGTCGGAGATGGCCGTCGCAGTGGCTACAAACCGGCGCAGGTGAGTGACATACACCAGGATACGGTCGCCATCCGAGATCCGCTGGACCTTTCGTCGGTGCTGGGATTTCAGGCCCAGCACGCTAAAACCCCTGTCCTGGGTAATGCGAAAATTTCGCTCGTTGTTGGTAATCATCCAGAAGTTGCTCGGCATAGCCCCTCTGGGAACACACTTGCTGTAGTTGATGTGATGTAGCTGGGGTCGCGTTCATTCTAGCACGGCAGCGGCTGCCTATGGACACTGTGGCATCCCTCACGACGGAACGGAGCTGTCTCGCATGCCCGTTTGGGCACGGGAGATGCTCGCGACTCGGGCGCAAACACAAGGAACCATCTTGTGGCGCGTTCGGAAAATGGCCTCAGTTGCCCGTTTTGGTATCTGCCTGTTGACAGTTGCATTATTTTGATTTAATTTAAGAAATCATTTATGTTATTGCGTGAAATTCTTTCACAGAATTTTGCCCCTATGGGGCGGTGAATTTCCTTGACAATCCCGGGATGGCGTGGTTTTTCGGAACGATTCTCCATTCTTCCCGGCAGAGTCCATCATTGATGCACGGTATACATTGAGCCCGGATCCGAAAAAGGGGGTAGCCGATGATCCAATAAACAACCGGTTTACCAATGGCGTTTTGACAATACCGCAAGGCTTAGCAGTTCGAGGGAGTGCAGGCAAAATTCCAGGTCAAGCAATATTCTTTAGATTCCCGGCTTGAGTCCGCTATCAGGCGGATTGAGCCAGCGTTGACATTCCCACGACCCTGCACCTACGGCCTTGGCGGGTTAGCAACGACAACCTTGAGAAACCAAGGTATATGAGGGTTTTGGGGTGGTTTTGAAATGTCAACGGACGTAAAAATTATCAGTGACGGAGTAATGAAAGTAGACGGCGGGTCCATGTTCGGCCCTGTGCCCAAGGTCGCCTGGGAAAACAGCGTGGTAACCGATCGGAAAAATCGCATGACCCTGGGCCTGAACTGCCTTCTGCTACACACTGGCGGCTACAATGTTCTGGTGGATACGGGCATTGGTTCCAAGGACCTGCACGCCGACAAGGAAAGCATGGGGCTGGTACCCAGCAGGTTGCTCAGGGGCCTCAAGTCGGTGGGGCTGGCGCCAAAGGACATCGACGCTGTCATTCTCACTCATCTTCATTTTGACCATTCTGGTGGCTGCACCAGGCTGGACCGCGCCGGAAACGTGGTCCCGACCTTTTCCAAGGCAAAGTACTACGTGCAGGAACAATGCTGGCACGAGGCCTGCCATCCAAATGAGCGCGCCAACAATTCCCACAGGGAGGACAACTTCCTCCCCATCGATGACCGTGGTCAGTTGGAACTGCTTGATGGGGACAGGGAAATCCTGCCGGGCCTGAACGTGGTTGTTACCGACGGCCATGCCAAGGGACACCAGATGGTCATGTTCAATCACGGCGGGGAAAGGGTGGTCTTTCTCGGAGACATCGTCCCGACGCCGCATCACCTGAATCTGGTGGCGATCTCCGCATTCGATAACTCTCCAGAGGTGACTCTGGAGCAGAAAAAAGAGTTGCTCTTCCGTGCCGAGCGGGAAGGCTGGCTCCTGGTGTTCTCCCACGGCAACGAAATCCGCTCAGGGTACCTGGAGCGTCGTGGTGGGATGGGCTTCCTGAGGGACGGCGGCCTCTAGCAATATTCACCTACACCTGTTTGCTGGGCTAAAGGGAAACGCCCCGTCCTGCCAAGGACGGGGCGCTTTTTGTTCAGAAAAGTCGGTGGATGACTGGGCCGATCGGCAGCTCCCCGCTAAACAATACTGGCGAGTACCCATTCCCCATCGATCGCCATCAGCCTGGCGTCGACAATGCGATTTGCCAGGTCCGCTTCGCTGGAGGTCCGTACCCTGAGGTAGTTGTCGGTCAGTCCAGTCGAGTTGCCCGACCGAGAGGACTGCTCCCACAGTACCGGCCTGACGGCCCCAAGCTGCGACTCCCTGAACTGCCGGCGGCACTCCGCCGAAAGGGCCAGCATTTCCCCCATTCTTTCGCGCTTGCTTGCCTCTGCGACTTGGTTCCCGAAGTGGAAGGCTGACGTTCCCGGTCGTGGAGAGTAGGGGAAAACGTGAATGTCGGAGAACTGCATCGACTCCGCAAAATACCGGCTGTCCCTGAATTCCTCCCCGCTCTCTCCCGGGAAGCCGACTATAAAGTCGGTGGTGATGCCAGCGTCCGGGTAACGTTGACGAACGAGTTCAATCGCAGATCCGAACTGTGCGGTATCGTACCTTCTGCGCATGGTACGCAGGATTCGGTCGCTGCCGCTCTGCAGGGGAATGTGGAAATGCCGCATCAGCCTGGAATCGCTCCACAGGGCCAGCAGCGGCTCCGTGATCTCATGGGCCTGCAGGGAGGACACCCGCAGCCGTGGCACGCCGGTTTCCGCCAGGATGCGTTCCAGCAACTGCGTCAGGTCCACAGCGGGCAGGTCAAAGCCGTAGCTACCCAGCTGCGTGCCGGTGAGCGCCACCTCACGGCAGCCCTCGGCCGCATGGCGATTAATCTGGGCGATTATTTCCTTGGCTGGGATACTCCTCTCCCGGCCTCGCACCTTCGGCACGATGCAATAGGCGCAGACCTGGTCGCATCCCTCCTGGATCTTCACCATAGCCCGGGTCCGAAGCCCTGTGCCTCGGTCCCCCGGAACAGGCACCGGAGCGCCCTTGTCAGGAAGCACCCCCCGGAAAGCGCGATGGGTCGCCTCCACCAACTCAGGCTTGGACGTGTTTCCCAGCACCAGCGAGACTGCTTCCAGCCTCTCCAGGTCGCCCGGCGCGCGCTGAGCATAACAGCCGGTGGCGACGACGACCGCGTCCGGGTTACGGCGCTTCGCCGCTCGCAGGAACTGGCGGGCCTTGGCATCGGCGGTGGCAGTGACGGTGCAGGAATTCAGCACTATGACGTCGGCGCTGGAAGATGGCTCCACAAGTCTGTATCCGGCATCGCGAAACTGCCGGGCCAGCGACTGGCTGTCGGCCTGGTTGAGCTTACAGCCGTGGGTGTGGATGGCGACGGTCGGCTGGGGAGGCGGCGGTTCATCACCGGTCGCAGGGGGGGCGGGGCTTGCGGTCTTACTGGCCATAGCCCTACTCGTCCTCCTGGTCCGGGTCATCGGTTGTGGGAACCATGTCCCAGAGCTTTTCCACAGCCGCCGTCACGTCCTCGAGTATCGAGATGAGCTGCTGTGCACCGCCCCGTGAGTCGCGCATCCTGTCGGCGACGTCGGCGAAGGTGCTGAGGCGATTGAAGGCGTCCCTGATCCGGCGGTCGTTGTGCTCGCGCCCCAGGGCTTGGGCGTACTCCTCCGCTGACTTGCGGTCGTCGACCTCGTCGCCACGGGTGAGGGCCACGCTCCTTACGGCCAGGGTAACGCTGCCCCAGAGGAGCTCCTCGGTGCGTAACCAGCGGGCTTGGCGAGCCTCGTTCATGGCGTCGCGAAGCAGACGGACGCTCTGCCCGTTGTAGCGCGCAAGGCGGGATTGTTGGTCTCCATTTTGTTTGGTCATCTCTAATCTATGATAGACGGGGTGCGATAGCGGTTCAACCGGCACACACCAGAGAGCCAGTGTCTCAAGTTTGACAGATTTAGCAAATCGCTGCTATAAAATAGGCTTCACTCGCCCGGACCCAATCAGGCAGGGGCCGGGCCATTTTTGCACGTAATGGAGGTAATCGATTTGTTGGTTAAATACGGGAAGATCCCGTGGATAGTTCTCATGTCAATGGCGGTCGTTTTTGCTGCCATCGCCTGCGGCGGTGATACCACGACGGAACCGGCCGAACCACAGGTAGTCGAAGTTACCAAGATCATCACCGAGGAGGTTGAGGTTCCCGTTGAGGTTACCAGGGTTGTTTCAGAAGAAGTAACTGTTACTGAGACAATTACCGAGACAGTTGAGGTGACTAAGATCGTCACCGAGGAAGTCGTGGTAACCGAAGAGGTTGAGGTTACCAAGATCGTCGAGGTAGAGGCGGAACGTGATAGGCCAGAGTTGGTTTTCGCCGGTCTTAGTTGGCAGAGCGCTCTGGTGCAAAACGGCGTGGCTCGCTACATCGTAGAGAATGGCTATGGCTATCCGACTAGCGAGATCGAAGGCGACACAGTGCCGCTTTTCCAGGGTTTGAGGAGGGGCGACATTGATATCACCATGGAGATCTGGCTGCCCAATCAAATCGATGCCTGGAACGAAGCGATCAAGCTAGGTGAAGTGATTTCGGTAGGCAAGAGTTTGCCAGATAACTGGCAAAGCACCTTCATAGTTCCAGGTTATCTACAGGACGCCAACCCTGAACTGGATTCTGTGGAAGACCTCAAAGACCCTGATGTCCAAGCTTTGTTTGCTCAAGCTGATAGCGGAGGAAAGGCGGTCCTCATTGGTTGTCTGGCAGGCTGGGCATGCCGTGCTGTGAATGAAGGTCAGATCGAGGCCTATGGTCTCAGCGATATAGTCGAACTCAGGGATCCCGGCACGACAGGTGCCCTGAACGCAGCGATCGAGGGTGCCTATCTTAAGGAAGAGCCTGTCCTGTTCTACTATTGGGGTCCGACCCAGCTGGCAGACTCGCTGGATATGCGGGTTCTGGAACAGCCTGATCCGTCAGAGTGCCCGGACAACGACCCCAAGTTTGGTTGTGAGTTCCCTACCGCCGAGATCCTCGTGGCGATGAATACGGAAACGGCGTCGGTAGCCCCTGACCTGATCCCATTCTTCAGGAACTGGGAATGGGCCTTGGCCCAGCAGGGTGCCGCCGAAACGTGGTACAGCGAAAACAAAGAAAATTACACGTCGGACGAAGAGGCTCGGCTGGCTACGGCAGCCTGGTTCCTTAAGAACAACGATATATGGAAGGACTGGGTACCCGAAGACATAGTCGCGAATGTGGAAGCAGCCCTCGCGGCGGAATAGCTGCACCTGCGAATCCCGCGTTTGCTCATCAAGGGGCCCCACACACCGTGGGGCCCCTTCTCATTTGCGGTAATGGATTAGCCGATGAAGCCGAGGGCGGGTTTCCTTGAATGGAGGATCAATGCCGCGTCATTTGTCGCTTGCCTGGGTTCGCTGGTTCTCCGAGTCCATGAGGCCCACGGGGTGAATTGGGCATTGGTTAAGGGGACCTGCAAAGAAGCGCCGAGCCCTTTTATGGGGATAGAGAGCGCGAGAAGGCCGAGGCAGAGGGTGATCCCCACGATGAATATTCATAACGCAACACCCCGTGAGCGGTTCCGCCCGGAGGTCTCGTTCGAAAGACGCGCTTTCCTTCTTGGGCCGGGGAAATCATCAACTCCACTCGAAACCATTTGTCGCCTGCCTGGGTTCGCTGGTTTTCCGATTCCCTTATGCCCCATGGGGTGAATTGGGCATTGATTAATGGGTGTTCCAACGGGGCGCCAAGCGCTCTTACGGAGATTGATAGAGCGGGACGGCCGAGGCAGAGGGTGATCCCCACGATGAATATTCATAACGCAACACCCCGTAGCCGCTCCGCCCGGAGGTCTCATTCGAAAGACGCGTTTCCTCTCTTGGGCCATGGAAATCATTAACTCCACTCGAGGTGAGCGGATCCCCTGACACTCGAGAGAATCCGCCACGATCTTTACCTTCAAATCGAGGCCGACGATCACCACAAGAAGAAAGGGCCCCAGTCGGTGGGGCCCCTTCTATTCATCAATGCTATTGGGTCTGATCGAACTAATTCTGCCGGGACGTAATGTAACCTTGGGTGATTCGGTCGATGATGATTGCCATCACCACAATACCGGCACCGGCAACGAAAGCCTTGCCCTCCTCCAGTTGCCCCATGGAGCGCAGCACTTCGATACCCAAGCCTCCAGCACCCACCATCGCTGCGATGGTAGCCATCGCCAGGGCCATCATCACTGTCTGGTTGATCCCCGCCATTATGGTGGGAACAGCCATAGGGACCTGTACTTTCAGAAGCAATTGGAAAGAGGAAGGGCCGAAAGAGCGGCTAGCCTCCACCACCGCCGGGTCAACCTGCCTGATTCCCAGATTGGTCAAGCGAATACAGGGTGGAATGGCATACAGGACAGTGGCCATGATTGCAGCGACATTTCCCAGCCCAAATAACATGATTCCTGGCACCAGGTAGACAAAACTGGGCATTGTCTGCATCGCGTCCAACACAGGCCGCATGAGAGTATCTGCGGTATTGCTTCGGGCGCCGGCGATGCCTATGGGCACTCCTACGCCGACGGCGATGCTGACTGAAACAATCATGATCGCTACGGTGATCATCGCGGGTTCCCACAGGCCCACTAAGCCGATGGCCATCATCCCTATACCGGAGGCGACTCCTACTCCAAATGAAGCTACTCGCCATCCAGTTACAAATATGAGAGCAACCATCACGGGCCATGGAATCCATATAAGGAAGTCCCGTAGTTTGCCCAGGGCGATTTTCAGATAGTCGCTTACTGCGTCGAAGAACCATCCCAGATTTACTATTACCCAGGTTATGAAGGAATCTATCCCTCCAGTGATGTCCGGACCAACATTGACCGGATATTTCATCATCGATTCCATATCGGAACCGTGAATCAGGAGTGACGCCAAAATCCCCGCAGCGATAATCCCGGCAATGGCAGAAACCTTGCCGCGTCCGCGCTTGGAGTCTTCGCCCTTGTTCTGGTCACCGGTCCCGGTAACCCAACCGGCCATTTTTTTCAAATCGACTGCCATAAAAAACTCGCTTTCTATACGACTATGGCGTCTGCATTGGATCGGTTTCTGCAGCCAGTGCCGCATTTGTGGCGGCGTTCGCCTTGAAGTCAGGGTCTGCGGTGGACGTTTCTGCGAGGGCTTCGGCCAGGGCGCTCCGGTGGATCTCGCCGATGAGCTTGTTGTTGCCGTCCGTCACCGGTAGGGGATGGTCGCTGACCATAGCACGGGGAATCAGCTCATCGAAGGTCGTGGCGGCCCCTACAGGAGCGTACTCCTGGTCCACGTACCCCAAACCAAGGTCCAGCCGATTGATTCCAGCCCTCAGTGCCTCGTTGGCCTTGGTGATGGTCAGGATACCTATGTAGCGCTGGGTGCGGTCTACGATCCAGGCCGCGTCCCCGTCGCTTTCACCGATGGTGTGAAGCGCCGCGCGTGGTCCCTGGTGGCCCAGCACCACTGCCTTCGGGGGGACCATGACCTTGGCTGCAGTGAGCACGCCCTCCAGCCTCACGTCCTGGGTGAAATCGCCGACGTACTGGTCTTCAGGCCTGAGCACAATATCCTCGGGTGAGCCGATCTGCACCACGCGACCATCCTGCATGATGGCGATACGGCTTCCCAGCTTCAGCGCCTCGTTCAGGTCGTGAGTGATGAACACTATCGTCTTCTGAAGCTCATCTTGCAGCCGCAGCAACTCGTCCTGCATCTGGCGTCGGATCAGGGGGTCCAACCCGCTGAATGGCTCGTCCATCAGCAGGATGTCCGTTCCGACTACGAGAGCCCTGGCCAAGCCAACCCTCTGCTGCATCCCGCCGGAGAGTTGCCTGGGATAGGCGTTTTCCCAGCCCCCCAGGCCAACCATATCGAGTACTTCCCGGGTGCGCTCATGGCGCGTGGCCTCTGGCACTCCCTGCACCTCAAGCCCCCAGGCGGCGTTGTCCAGCACGCTGCGATGGGGCATGAGCCCGTAATGCTGGAAGACCATGGCAAGCTTGTCGCGCCGGAACTCCATCAACCCCCGGTCATCCATTGCAGTGATGTCGTGTCCGTCAATGACAATACTTCCGGCCGTGGGTTCAATCAGACGGATGAGGCACCGGACCATGGTTGATTTGCCGCTGCCCGACAACCCCATGATCACGAATGTTTCGCCCTTCTGGACCTCAAACGACACATCGCTGAGGCCTATGACGACACCCAGTTCCGACTGCAGTTCTGTCTTGCTCTTGCCCGAGTGTTCCTGGCCCAGGGCCCTGTCCGGATTCCTTCCGAACACCTTCCAGACGGAATCCACCTTGATGATGGGACCATCTGCGCCGGGTTCGTCCAACTGCAGGGTCTGTAATTTGGTGCCGGCGTCCTCGTGTGTTGTAGCCATGACGCTGTCCCTCGCGGCTGACGCGCATTTGGCGCGCCTGACCTCGGCCGATCCTATACGAGTGTGCAGGATGCCCTACGTTAGGGAACTGAATCAGGTTTGTCAACAAAAGTAGCTTCGCTTCAATTTGCTAGGAAAAACCCTTTACATAACGAAGCAAGCTTATCCTGAGGGTGGTCCAGAAAGCCGAATTGACCAGGGCCAAATGCGCAGGTCCAATCGTCCTCGGAGGCAATCGGCTGGCTAGTTCGCCGGTGCTGGCGGGGGTATGAATGGCGCTGAAGAACGTGTTCCGCATCATAGTTTGCCCGGGCATTTATAATTAGCGTCGATTTTCGCCGAAGGTACGGTTGATAATATTCATAGGTTGATTGATTTGGAGGCAGAGAAATGAAATATGACTATATCGTTGTGGGTGGCGGGTCGGCAGGCTGCGTGGTTGCAACGCGCCTTTCCGAGGATCCGGACAAGTCGGTGCTACTGCTGGAGGCAGGCCCCGACTATCCCGAGTTCGAGCACCTGCCGGATGACCTGAAACGCGGGTACAACGTATGGCGCTCGGCCTATGGTCCCCATAGCTGGGACTTTCGGGGCATCGCCAACTCCACCCAGTCCGAACCAATGATCATTCCGAGAGGCAAGGCCACTGGCGGCTCCAGCGCGATCAACGGCCAGGTCATTTTCCGCGGCGTGCCGGAGGACTACGACAACTGGGCCTCCCTGGGGAACGATGAATGGGCCTTCACCAGTTGCCTGCCCTATTTCCGCAAGATGGAAAACGACTGGGACCATCCGGGCGACGACTTCCACGGCAACGAGGGGCCGCTACCCATCAGGCGATTCAAGAAGGAGGAATGGATCCCGGTGTCCACAGCTTTCTACGACGCCTGCGTCGGCGTTGGCTTCCCGGAAGACCCCGACCAGAACTCGCCGGACTCCAACGGCATCGGTGTTCGCCCGCTGAACAATATTGACGGGGTGCGCATGAGCACTGCGCTCACCTACCTGTCGCAGGGGCGGCACCGGCTGAACCTAACCGTCCGTGGCGACGTCACCGTGCATCGTGTCCTGTTTGAAGGCAATAAGGCCGTTGGCGTGCAGGCAGAGAGCGGCGGAGAGGTGTTCAGCGTCGAGGGAGACCAGGTCATTCTCAGCGGCGGCACCATAGGGTCATGCCAGGCGCTGTTGCTTTCCGGGGTCGGTCCCAAGGATGAACTGGCCCAGCACGGAATCGCCTCCGTTCACGATCTGCCCGGCGTGGGGAAGAACTTCTGCGACCACCCGGCGGCATACATGGTCTTTCGCGGGTACGGAGACCCCGCCGACGTGGAAACACCCACGATACAGGTTGGCCTGAGGTTCAGTACCCCCGGCTCTCCCACCAGGGCCGATTTCCAGATCACGCCGACACTGATGACCAGCGAACACCGTCCGGCCAGTGTCTCGTACGATGGGGACGAGTTTCACTGGGGCCTCAGCGTCGGCCTCCAGAATGCCACCTCCGCAGGCGAAATCACTCTCGCCAGCGCCGACCCCCACGTGCAGCCACGCCTGGACTACCAGTTGTTCTCGGCGGAATATGACCGGGAACGAATGCGGGAGGCCATGAGGACCGCGGTCCGTATTGCCGAGCACCCGACCATGGCCGCGCACATAGCGGAGATGCTGAATCCGACGCGAGCGGACTTTGAGTCGGATGAAACCCTGGACATCTGGATTCTCCGAAATACCTACACCCAGCATCACATCGCTGGCACCTGCAAGATGGGCCCCGCCTCGGACCCCATGGCTGTGGTCGACCAGTACTGCAGGGTGCACGGTCTGGAAGGCCTGCGAGTGATCGATGCCTCTGTGATGCCTGATGTCATCCGCGCCAACACCAACGGCACGACCATCATGATTGCCGAGAAGGTGTCTGACTGGATCAAGGAAGGAAAGTAGACCACTGCAGGACACTGTTCGGCTTCGTCAGGACGTAAAGCGACGGGGCGGGTGTTATCCCGTCCCGTCGTTTATATTCTCAGGCGCTTCTCTGGTAGCCTGCGGTCCGGACTGACTCCAGCGTGGCCTCCAGGTCGTCTGGAAGTTCAGACCGAAACTGCATCGGCTCACCCGATGACGGGTGCGCGAACGAGAGGCTGTGAGCATGGAGAAAATGCCGGGACAGCAGCTGACTGCGGCGGCCATAGACGGCGTCTCCCAGCAGTGGGTGTCCCAGCCAGGCCAGGTGCACTCTGGCCTGGTGGGTGCGCCCGGTGTGCAGCTGCAGTTCCAGCAGGCTGTGGGCGCCGGCGTGCTCGATCACCTGGTAGCCGGTACGGCTCTCGCGTCCTTCGGGAACGACAGCCATCCTGGTGCGGCGGCGCGGGTCCCGCCCGATGGGAACGTCTATCAGCCCCGATTCGGGTGATGGAGTGCCCTCCACCAACGCCAGGTAACCCTTGGATACTTCGCGGTCCTTGATCTGTTGCGACAACCGGACGTGCGCGTTCTGGGTCTTGGCGGCAATCATCAGCCCCGAGGTGTCCTTGTCCAGGCGATGCACTATTCCGGGCCGGATCTCACCGCCGATTCCCTGGATGTCAGGGCACAGCGCCAGCAGCCCATTGACCAGCGTCTGGTCCGGATGGCCCGGTCCGGGATGCACGGAGAGACCGGCAGGCTTGTCTATTACCACCAATTCCGCGTCTTGGTAGACCACGGCAAGCGGAATGTCCTGAGCTACCACGCCGGATGGCCGGGGCGCTGGAATGGAAACGGAGACTATGTCGCCGGTGCGCAGGCGGTGGGCGGGTTTGGCCACTGTCCCATTGACCAGGGCGTTTCCGTCGGCAATCAACTGCCGGAGCCTGCTGCGGGTGAGCCCCAGGTCCGTTTGCGCTAGGAACTGGTCGACCCGGCAACCGGTGTCCCTGGATTCGACCTCCAGCACCCTGACCTCACCGGAAAGCGAATCGGCGGAGATCATCGCGGTCGTTCGCCTGGCTGGATGGATGCGGAAGGCAGAATCCGCTCCCGAACGCCACAGGTGGAGCAACGCCAGCCGCCCTGCGGCAGGGTTCGCATTGATCCCGCGCACACCGGGCAGTCTTCAGCCCGGAAATCCTGCGCTGCGGGTTCCCTGGATGAGCGCTCGGCGATTATGAACAGCCACGCCAGGAGGGCCAGACCAGTGACGATGGACGCATCCGCCACGTTGAAAATCGGCCAGGGACCAACGTCCACCCAGTCAGTCACGTGCCCCAGTCGGACGCGGTCGACCAGGTTGCCGAAAGCGCCCCCCAGCTGCAGTCCGAGGCTGAGCCGCAGCAGGCCCGTGGGGTACCTCTGTGTTCTGTAGAGGAGGATCAGGACCGCCACGCCGATGAACGAGACCAGGATCAGGGGGGTGTTCTGTCCCTGGAACAGCCCGAAAATGCTGCCGGTGTTGAAGGTATGCGTGATGCGGAGAAAGCCTTCCCTGGGGAAGGACTCATACAGGAACAGAGATTCCCTGACCAGGTACTTGGAGAACTGGTCCGCCAGGAAGACAAACACCGCGAGTTGGATCAGGAGCAGGTCTCGATATATCGGCGCTCGTTTGCGGCCACCTGTAGCCTGAACCAGCTCCGCACCGGCGAACCAGCCCTTGAAAATGCGGGTGCTCATCTATGGCGGGAACTGTTCAGAGAGGAATCTGCGCTGAACCCGTTGCGGAATGAATGGGAAACGTTAGCTGTTAAAAGTGGCATGAGAGATCTATTTCAGCCGTTCTTGGAAGAACCGGACTACCTCCGGCACCAACCGACCCTCCTGGCCATACCAGAAATGGTCGACTCCTTCGAAGACCTGGCATTCCGGCTCTTGCTGGAAAGTCTTCAGCTCGGCGGTCAGCAGTTCTTGGTCCACAAGCCTGTCCCGGTCCCCTGCTACGATCATGGAGGGCAGCCCCTTGGACTTGAGCGGGCTGTCGGTGATGTACCGCAGTCCCGGCGATACGAGGGCCACCGCGTCGGCTTCCTGGTACAGCGTCTCGTGGCGCAGGATCACGCCGGAGCCGAAAGAGTAACCTACCAGTCCTGTCTTCCCCTGTGTATCAGGCCAGGCCTTGATCAGGTCCAGTGCGCCCAGCACTTCCTCATATTCGTTCTCGCCCTGACCGTGCTCCCCTTCGCTCTCGCCCACTCCCCGGAAGTTGAAGCGGAGCGTCACGAAACCTTCCTCGGCAAGCCCGAGAGCCAGCGCCATCACGACGTTGTTGTGCATGGATCCCCCATGCAGAGGATGGGGATGGCAGATGACCACGCCCGGCCACGGACCGCCCTCGGCATCAGGCTGGGCGACCACACCCTCAAAGGTTAGCCCAGCGGTCTGGAAGGATACGGCGCTCTGACGCAAGATGGCCACCCCCGCAGTTGTATCTCGGGACAATCAGCAACATGTTATGGTGCGATTCTCTGCAATTGCAAGGCGCTCCAAATTCGGCGCATCAGTGTTTTCTCTGGTGATATACTAGCGACATCCAACGAGGGCTTGTATTGATGGAAATGTGACCGTCCGGGAGGCAGCGCCTCATGCTGCGCGCCGGTCTGGTTCAATCGCAGCATGTGGGAGGAGAAACCGATGACGCTTACTGGAGCAGTTTCGCAAGATCGGGCCAGCGAGGAACTCTCCCTGATGGCCCACCTGATGCGCAGGGCCGGATTTGGCGCCACCTTCGAGGAACTGGAAGCATGCGTTGAGGACGGCTACGAACGGACGGTGGAGAGGCTGCTGCACCCCGAGGAGGCTCCGGCGTGGGATGACTCCCTGACTCGCCGCTATCACGTCGACCAGAACAGCCTGATGCTCATTGAGAGTTCCCAGTCGTACTGGCTCTATCGCATGGTCAACTCCCCACGTCCTCTCGAAGAGAAGATCGCCCTGTTCTGGCACGGGCTCTTCGCGACTGCCTACGGGAAGCTCAATCACGCCAAGGCAGTGGTCAACCAGACCAACACCTTCCGGCGCCATGGTCTCGGCACGTTCCGGAACCTGCTGTCCGAGTTGTCCCGAGATCCCGCGATGATTTTCTGGCTGGACAACAAGGACAATCACAAGGATGCCCCCAACGAGAACTATGGGCGCGAATTGCTGGAACTGTTCTCCATGGGCATCGGCACCTACAGCGAGGACGACGTCAAGGCCGCCGCCCGCGCGTTCACTGGCTGGACCATTGCCAACCAGGACTACATGAGCGTCAGGGCGTCCCGGGACTCCATCTGGCCGCACGGCCGTCTAGACTGGCAGTTCGAATATCGCCCCGAGGATCACGACGACAGCCCCAAGACCTTTCTTGGGCAAACCGGGCGCTTCAACGGCGAGGATGTCCTGGACATAATCTGCGGGCATCCAGCCAGCAGTTGGTTCCTGGCCGGCAAACTGTACAGCTTCTTCGTTTCTGACCAGCCCAACGAGACTGCGGCCCAGATTATCGCCGAGGACCTGCGACGCACCGGGGGAGATGTGCGCTCGGCGATGCGGACCATTTTCACCTCGGAATTTTTCCGTTCCGAAGAAGCCCGGCACGCCAAGGTCAAGAGCCCGTCCGAAGTTGTAGCGGGCGTGGCCCGTCTGGCTGGCGCCTACCGGACGCCGCAATGGAACATTGTCAACCTGGCCCTGGACGCCAGTTTTATGGGCCAGGAAATTCTCAACCCGCCCACCGTGGAAGGATGGCACACCGGCACTGAATGGGTTGACACCGGGACCCTGATGGAGCGGGTGAATTCTGCCGCCCAACTGATGGGAGACCCCTCCCAGCCGGGAGTGCGGAGCATCATCCGCCGCCTTCGCGATGAGAGCAGCGTGTATTCCCCCGAGGGACTGGTGGACGCGTGCCTCAGCCTCTGCGGTGGCACTGAGGTGGCCGAGCCCACCCGCAGCGAGCTGGTTGCCTTCGTTTCGGAACAGGGCGATCTGCAATTCGATTCGCATATCTCCAGCGGATGTGCTGAACAGCGTGTTGCGGACCTGCTCCAACTGATCGTATCCACCCGCGAATTCCAGATGTCCTGACCCCATTCCCGGAGAGGTTGCCGATGCTTCTCGCTCAAGACGTCAAAAAGGAAATACTGAATTTCATCGAACTTAAGATAGATGCCGACGAGATGTGGGCCGAGGCCTTCAGCAAGCTAATCGGCCTGGACGAAGCCGACCAAAATGGTGCCGTCTGGGATATGTTGGAATCCATCAAGGACTCCTTGCGCTGGGACAAGTTATTTGAGGAACATCCAGAAGTTCTAGACCGGATATTTGATAAAAGCGGGAAGTCTATCGAGGAGGAAGAGACGATTTCCCTAGATGACTTTCTGGCGTTAACTCCCGAGAACAACTATCAAGCGCTGGACGAGAATCAGTGATATCACGCCTAAGCCGCGAATATCTGGAAGCGTTCAGGAAACTTGACCCTGAGATACAACGTAAAGTCCAGCGGGCATACGAACTGTTCAAAGACAACCCACGCCACGGTGCACTGCAATTCAAGAGGGTGAAAGGCACAAGAAACCGTTACTCAGCTAGAGTGGACGACAATTTCCGAGTTCTGGGAGAGTTGAATGGAGATACCATCATTTGGCGCTGGGTAGGCCCCCACGACGAATACGAAAGGATGATTCCCTGAAATGACGACCACAGCAGCCATTCGATACACCCACACGGTGGGCTCGCTCTCAAACCAGGGCCGGGGGTTCCAGAACCCCGTGGACGTCGCGCTGGACTCGCAGGGCATCATGTATGTCCTGAACCGGGCTGGCCCCGAACTTCCCATCCGGCTGCCGTATAAGCGCGTGTCCATGTGCACCGTCGATGAGGAGTTCCTGGGGGAGTTCGGCACGGGCGGCACTGGCCCTGGTGAGTTCTGGTGGCCCAGCTCGCTGGTGCTGGACAGCCAAGACGGGATCTACGTATCCGATGAGGCCCTGAACCGCATCACCATATTCTCGACCGACGGCGAGATGCTGGGGATGTGGGGCGAGTCGGGCTCGGCGCCTGGCCAGATGGACCACCCGTCCTACATGGCACGAGATTCTGACGATCACCTGCTGATCGCCGACAGCGGCAACCACCGCATCCAGAAATTCACGGTGGACGGGCAGTTCGTAGCGGCGTGGGGCGAATTCGGCGACTCGGAGGGGCAGTTCAACACCCCCTGGGGTGTCGCCCTGGACCGCGACGGCAACGTTTACGTTTCCGACTGGGGCAATGATCGCATCCAGAAATTCTCCGCAGACGGAGAATTCCTGGCCGTCATTCCCGCCCCCGGACGCATGGTGCCGGACTCCGACCGGATCAAGCACCCGGCAGGCCTGTGCGTCGGCGGGCACGGCAACATCTACGTTGCGGACTGGGGTAACGAGCGGGTTCGCGTACTGTCTGCGGACGGTGAGGTCCTGGCCACCCTGCGAGGGGAATCAGAGACACCGACGTGGGCCAACGAGTATTTCCTGGCCAATCCGGAGGAGGCTTCCCTCAGGCTTGAGGCGGACCTGTCGCCCGTGGTCGACCCGCCGGAGCGCAAGGACCGCGAGGAATCGGCCAACGTTGAGAAACTGTTCTGGGGGCCGACGGCGGTCAAGTTGGACGGCCAAGGCAACATAATGGTGGTGGACAGCTGCCGCCACCGCATCCAAGTCTACAGGTGGCAGGGTCACTAGGGATTAGAATGGATCAAGACGGTCAGGCAGTAGCCCACCCCAACGCTGCACCTCCCCAGAGAAAAGGCATCTATTACGGCTGGTACGTGGTTGCCACGGCCATGTTCATCGCCGCGGTAACCACCGGGGCGCGCAACGGATTCGGCGTTTTCGTGCTCCCCATGAGCGAGGCCTTCGAGTGGAGCCGGACGGAAATCTCCGTCGCCGCGGGCCTTGGCTGGCTGGTAAACGGAGCGACGCAGCCATTTCTCGGCCACCTGTTCGACAGGTTTAACTCACGCAAGGTCATTCTCATAAGCCTGGTGGTGGTGGGCCTGTCAACCGCAGCACTGAGCCTGACCTTCCACTATCTGTTCCTGATCTTCCTGTTCGGCTTTGTACTCTCCACTGCGATGAGCGGTGCCTCCATCGGCACCCTGATGCCTCTTCTGGCCCGCTGGTTTCAGAAGCGGAGGACGACGGTCCTGGGCCTGGTGGCCGCGGGCACGTCCATAGGCGGTCTGATTCTCATTCCGTTCAGCGGGTACCTGGTCGATCTGTTCAACTGGAGAGTTTCCTGGATTGCCTTGGGCGTTATCGTAACAGGCCTGGCCGTGCCCCTGGGGTTTGTTTTCCTGCGGAACAGCCCGGCGCAGATGGGCCTGCTCCCCGACGGAGACGCGGAGTCGTCCACCTCCACAGCAGCCGCTGCTCAGGAGCGGCGGCGGGGCCTGTTTGAAGTTGACCAATGGTATAAGTCTTTTCGCACTCCCCCCATTTGGAACCTGTCCATCGCTTATACGGTTTGCGGAATTACGGTCGGCCTTATATCCGTTCACTTCGTGCCCTATGCCCAGGAACATGTGGGAATCTCAGCCACCCTGGCAGCAACGATTTTCGGAGTGCTTACCGGCCTGAACGTGATTGGCGCCATCGGCGGCGGCTGGCTGGCCGACCGCTTCAGCCGGAAGAACGTGCTCGGGACGGTCTACGCCGTCAGGTGCATAGCGTACCTGGTGCTGATCGGCGGCCTGGTGGCTGTGGACCGGGGCATCACGCTTCCCGTCCTGGGGTCGCCGGGACTGCCCAGCCTGTGGTTCTTCGCCATCCTGGCAGGCTTCTCCTGGATTGCCAGCGTGCCGGTCACCGCCTCGTTGACCGCCGACGTGTACGGGTTGCGGGCGTTGGCTACCATCTCCGGCATTTCATTTTTCTGCCACCAGATCGGCGCCTTCGTGAGTATCATACTCGGCGGAGTGCTGTATGACCTGACTGGTTCCTACCTGCTGCCCTTTGCGTTGGCCGCTGCTATGCTTATCCCCGCGTCCATCGCGTCCTACACCATCAACGAAAAGAAGTACTCTGTGCGTTACCAGGGGGCACAGGTGGCAGGTGCGGCAGCGGGAGACTAGCAGTCACACCTCCGGTCCCGATATACCGGACGAGGGTGTCTCTATGGCGCGCACCCGCGGTCCGTCGACGAAGTCGTCGGCCGCTCATGCCAGAGTAGTCTAAGCGTAAGAAATCAGGGCGAGCGCAACCCTCGATTCCTGCGGGGACAGTTCGAGACGTTCTAACGGGATCGGACGCAGGCAATTCGCGATGAGTGAAGTGCGAGAGACCCCGGGCGCCATCTACTACGGCTGGTACGTGACCGGCACCGCCATGTTCGTCGCGGCGGTGACCCTCGGCTCTCGCGGTGCATTCGGGGTCTTCGTGATTCCCATGAGCGAGACCTTCGACTGGAGCCGCACTACCATATCGGTGGCGGCGGCCATCGGCGTGCTGGTCAACGGGTTGACCCAACCGGTTCTGGGGCACCTCTTCGACAGGTTTGACTCCCGCAAGGTAATTCTCGTCAGCTTATTGGTGGTGGGGCTGGGGACAGCGGGATTGAGCCTGACTTTCCATTATCTGTTCCTGGTATTCCTCTTCAGCTTCCTGTTGTCCACGGCCATCAGCGGTGCGTCGGAGGGTACCCTGGGGCCGCTGCTGGCCCGTTGGTTTCTGCGTCGGCGCACCACCGTCATGGGACTGATGGTGGCCGGAGGCGCATTGGGCGGGCTCACGTTGATTCCCTTCAGCGCCTACCTGGTGGAGGCGACCAACTGGAGGGTGGCCTGGATTGCCCTGGGCGTGATCATTACCGTACTGGCGCTGCCCCTGGGCTTCATTTTCTTGAAGAACAGCCCGGCTCAGGTGGGGCTGCAGCCCGACGGAGACCCGCAACCGCCGACGGATGATGCTTCGCAGCCCCAAAGACGAGGGTTGTTCGAGGTTGAGCAGTGGTGGCAGTCGTTTCGCTTTCCGCCCATCTGGAACCTGTCGGCCTCTTTCACCATTTGCGGCATTTCCGTGGGAGTCATCGCCATACACTTTCCCTCCTTTGCCGAGGAGCAGATTGGCGTATCGCCCACCTTGGCCGGGGTGATTTTTGGCTATCTGATGGGATTGAGCGTGGTGGGCGGTATCGGTGGTAGCTGGCTGGCCGATCGATACGGACGCAAGAACGTGCTGGCCTGCGTTTATCTCATGCGCGGCATTGCCTACGTGGCGCTGTTGGCGGGACTGTTTGCGGTGGAGCGAGGCATCACCCTGCCGCTGATCGGCTCTCCGGGACTGGCGAGTCTGTGGGTGTTTGCCACGCTGGCGGGCCTGTCCTGGATCGCCAGCGTGCCAATTACCACCTCTCTGACCGCTGACGTTTACGGCCTGCGGGCTTTGGCTACAATTTCCGGCGTTTCACTGATGTGTCATCAGGTTGGATCATTCGTAAGCATCTTGCTGGCCGGAATACTCTACGACGCCACTGGCTCGTACTTCCTGCCCTTCGTCCTGGCGGGGTCGTTGCTGTTTCCGGCAACCCTGGCGGCCTTTGTGATAGACGAGAAGAAATACTCGGTGCGGTACCGTGCAGTAGAGGTCGCTGGCGCCGCTACGGGGAACTGATCAAGCCCCTGCAAGCTGAAGTAGCCCCAAAAGAAAAAGGGGAGGTGCTAGGCCCTCCCCTCAAGCCTTATTGGTTGAGGTCGTTTCGTTTACCCCTGGCGCCGTCGAGCCCAGGAGTCGCGTAGTGCCACAGTGCGGTTGAACACCGGCGCTCCCGGCTGTGAATCGGGGTCAACGCAGTAGTAGCCCTGGCGCAGAAACTGGAAACGTTCGCCGGATTCCGCGTTGGCGAGCGACGGCTCCACCTTGGCGGTGATCGTACGCAGGGAATCGGGGTTCAGGTTGTCGGTGAAGTCGCCACCCTCCGGCAGGTCGCTGGGGTCCTCTTTCAGGAACAGGTGATCGTAGACCCGCACCTCGGCGTCCAGGCAGTGCTCTGTCGACACCCAGTGGGACGTTCCACGCACTCGGCGCCCGTCCGATGACGTTCCTCCGAGGGTCTCCGGGTCGTAGGTGCATCGGATCTCAACGATCTCGCCAGTGGACTCGTCCTTGACCACGCCAGTGCAGGTAACGTAGAAGGCGTCCTTCAGCCGCACCTCGCGGCCTGGCGACAGGCGATAGAAGCCCCGGGGCGGGTCCTCGGAGAAGTCGTCCCGCTCGATGTACAGCGTGCGCGTAAACGGCAGCAAGCGGCGTCCGGCTCTGGCGTCCTCAGGGTTGTTCTCTGATTCGACGTATTCGACCTGTCCCTCCGGGAAGTTCTCTATAACAAGCTTCACGGGGTTAAGCACCGCCATGACTCGAGGTGCCATGCGGTTCAGGTCCTCCCGGACGCAATTCTCCAGCAGGGCGATGTCGGTCCACGTGTCCCGCTTGGCGACGCCGATGCGCTCGCAGAAGTCGCGGATGGCCTCCGGTGTGTACCCGCGGCGCCGCAGGCCCGACAGCGTGGGCATCCTCGGGTCGTCCCAGCCGTTGACGTAGCCGCCCTCCACCAGCTGTATCAGCCGGCGCTTGCTGAGAACCGTGTAGGTCAGGTTCAGCCGGGCGAACTCGATCTGCTGTGGGTGGTAGATGTCCAGCTCGTCCAGACACCAGTCGTAGAGGGCCCGGTGTCCTTCGAACTCCAGCGTGCAGATTGAGTGGGTCACGCCCTCGATGGAGTCTGACTGCCCATGGGCAAAGTCGTACATCGGGTAGATGACCCAGTCGTCGCCGGTGCGGTGATGCGAGGCCTTGAGAATGCGATAGAGCACCGGGTCTCGCAGGTTGAGATTGGGGGAGGCCATGTCGATCCTGGCGCGCAGCACCCGGCTCCCCTCGTCGAACTCGCCGGCGCGCATTCTCTGGAACAGGTCCAGGTTTTCCTCCACGGAGCGGTTGCGGTAAGGACTTTCCCGCCCCGGCTCCGTCAGCGTGCCGCGATACTCCCGGATTTCGTCGAACGTGAGGTCGTCCACGTAGGCCTTGCCCTTCTTGATGAGGTCAACGGCCATTTCGTAAAGTGGCCCAAAATAGTCCGAGGCGTAGTACAGGTTGTCTCCCCAGTCCCAGCCCAGCCAGCGCACGTCCTCGAGAATTGAGTTGACGTACTCGACCTCCTCGCGGGTCGGGTTGGTGTCATCGAACCGCATATTACAGTGCCCGCCGTTTTCGGCGGCGAGGCCGAAATTGAGGCAGGCGGACTTGGCGTGTCCGATGTGGAGGTAGCCGTTGGGTTCGGGGGGGAATCGGGTGATCACATGGCCGCCGAACTTTCCGGTCTGGTTGTCCTCGGCGACGATGGTGCGGATAAAGTCGTGCCCGGTGGTGGTCTCGGTATCAGCCGTTTGCGTCATTGTTGGTCTTCCGAATGAAAAGTGCCCTCCCGCTCAGGGAAGGGTTGGGGTTGGAATAGTATGGTTGGCGCGCCTATTATCCCGTTCCGTCCAGTTTCTGCGCTGCCTGCTGGAAACGGCTGAGCACTCTGCCGCGGCCCATCACTTCCATGGTCTCGAACAGCGGAGGCGAGACAGTGCGTCCCGTGGAGGCGGTGCGCAGCAGTCCGAAAAACTGCCGTCGGGACAGGGACAGAGACTCCGTCATATCCCCGAATATCGACTCCAGCTTTTCGTGGCCAAAGTCGTTCTCAGCGGTCTCGGCCTCTAGGGCGTTGATAGCCGCACGGAGGGCAGAGGAGGTGCCTTCCGCATCCATGCCCTTCTGCACCAGGATGGCCCCATCGTAATCCGGCGCCAGGTCGCCGAATAGGTAGGTGGTCAAGTCGTCGGACTCGTCGAGGCGCTTCAGGCGTTCCTGCACCAGCGGCGCTATGTTGCGGAGGTATTCATGCTCGTCGGAGTTCATGTCCCTCGGGATGTAGGCGGTCATCCTGTGGGCCAGGTCATCAGCGGGCATGTCGCGGATGTAGACGCCGTTCATCCAGACCAGCTTGTCCTGGTCGAAAATGGCGGCCGACTTGGTGATGTGGTCCAGGGTGAAATTGTCGATGATGTCCTGCAGGGAGACCACCTCGGTGCTCCCGTCCAGAGACCAGCCCAGCAGCACCATGAAGTTCAGCAATGCCTCGGGCAGGTAGCCCTGCCCGCGGTATTCCCCGATGGCCGTGGCGCCGTGTCGCTTCGAGAGCTTGGCGCGGTCAGGGCCAGTGATCATAGGCAGGTGCGCGAAATCCGGCGGTTGGAATCCGAAGGCGTTGTACAGTTGCAGATGGCGCGGCGTGCTGGGCAGCCATTCCTCGGCGCGCATCACGTGGCTAATCTCCATCAAGTGGTCGTCGGCCACCACCGCCAGGTGATAAGTGGGAAAACCATCGGACTTCAGGATGACAAAATCTTCCTGGAGGTCGTTCTTCCACTCGACATCGCCGCGTATCAGGTCATGGACCTGGGTCAGACCGGTCTGCGGCATGGCGAAGCGTATGACGCGCTCGCCGTCACTGACCGGCTCACCGACTGCCCCGGCGCGGCCCAGGTCGCGGCACCGGCAGCCCTCGGCGGAGTACGACCCGGATTCGCGATTGGTCTTCCTCAGCTGCTCCAGGGCCTCCCGGCTGCAGTGGCAGTAATAGGCGTTGCCCTGGTCCAGTAGTTGCTCCGAAAGCCGCTGGTAGATTTCCAGCCGGTTGGACTGTTCGTAGGGAGCGTGGGGTCCGTTGACCTCGGGTCCCTCGTCCCAGTCAATGTCGAGCCACCTGAGGCCGTCCAGGATGGCCTCCACGGCCCCATCCACCAGGCGGGTCTGATCGGTGTCCTCAATGCGAACGATGAACTTTCCGCCGTGATGGCGGGCAAAGAGCCAGTTGAACAGTGCGGTTCGGATGTTCCCGATGTGGGGTTGTCCCGTGGGGCTTGGTGCGTATCGAACGCGGACCTCAGCGGCCAAGTCAGCAACTCCTCGCCGATGCAATTCCAGACATTGTATCACGACACCTGATATTTCCTGTACGTGAATCCGACCGAATGAGCAGGTGTATGCGGCCGTCTGTAGTGCGCTCCGCAATGTCAGAAGGACTTCGCCGGTGCTGCCTTCGTGTTATCCTATGCCAAAATTTGCTTGGAGGATTCTCCACCATGACCGCGAGCCCCAACGTAAGGATCGAACGCGATTCCATGGGTCAAATGGAGGTGCCTGCGGACGCCCTCTACGGCGCGTCTACCATGCGCGCCGTGCTGAACTTCCCCATCAGCGGACTGCGCTTCCCGCGTACCTTCATTCGCGCCCTGGGACTGATAAAGCAATCAGCCGCCCGCACCAACATGTCGCTGGGCCAGCTGGACGAACGCATCGGCAACGCCATCGTCGCGGCTGCCCAGGAGGTCATCGACGGGCAGTTGGACCGGCATTTCGTGCTGGACATATTCCAGACCGGCTCCGGCACATCCACCAACACCAACGCCAACGAGGTCATCGCCAACCGGGCCAGCCAGTTGCTGGGAGGCGACCTCGGGTCGAGGCTGGTTCACCCCAACGACCACGTGAACATGGGCCAGTCGTCCAACGACGTCATCCCCACCTCGATTCACCTGGCCGCCCTGCTGGCGATCAAGGAGGACCTAGTCCCGGGGTTGGAGAACCTGGCCACCGAGCTAGAGAAGAAGTCCGAGGAGTTCTGGCCCATCGTCAAGACGGGCCGCACGCACCTGCAGGATGCCACGCCTGTGCGCCTGGGGCAGGAATTCCTCGGCTACGCCGGCCAGGCGCGGTACAGCGTTCAGCGGATGCAAAGGGCACAGGAGGCCCTGGCCGAGGTGGCCCTGGGTGGCACTGCGGTGGGCACTGGAGTCAATACGCACCCCGAGTTCTCGTCCAGAACCTGCGCCTTCGTTTCTGAGGCGGCTGGTGTGAATATCAGGGAAACGGGCAACCACTTCCAGGCTCAGTCGTCGCTGGACGCGCTCGTGGAGGCCAGCGGCGAGCTGAAGACCGTGGCAATCAGCCTGCACAAGATTGCCAACGACATACGATTCATTGCATCCGGACCACGCGCAGGCCTAGGGGAGATCAACCTGCCGGAAGTGCAGCCCGGAAGCTCGATTATGCCCGGAAAGGTGAACCCGGTCATCGCAGAGTCCGTGGTCCAGGTGGTGGCGCAGGTGGTCGGAAACGACGCCGCGGTTACCCTGGCCGGACAGGGCGGCTACTTTGAACTCAATACCATGATGCCGGTCGCGGCCCACAACATACTGGAGTCCATATCGCTGCTGGCGGCGTCGGCCAACAACTTCGCCGACCAGTGCGTGGAGGGGATCGAGGCCACCAGCGTCGGACCGGAAATGGTGGAAAGGGGCCTGATGCTGGGGACAGCGTTGGCCCCCGCAATTGGCTATGACGCTGCAGCTGCCATCGCCAAGGAGGCTGCCGCCCGGGGATCCACCATCCGCGAGATAGCCAAGGAGAAGACCGAACTTTCCGATGCTGAACTCGACTCGCTGCTGAAGCCGGAGGGCATGACCGAACCGGGAGTGACGATGGCCGGTGGCGGCGGCTAATCTGTCTGCGGACGCCAATTCGATAACCAAGAAAAGAGGGGGCTACCGGATCGGTAGCTCCCGTTTAATTTCAGCGAGTGCGCCGAGAAATCCGGAGTGGCGCTAGCGAGCTGTCCGCCGGGTCAGTCGGCTAGTCGTCCCAGAGGGGGAGGTTCTGGGCGACAGCGGCGTTGAGGCAGTTGGGGCAACGCTGATCGGCGGTGTGGCCGACTGCGGAGTACAAGTTTTCGCCCCTCAGACCGCAGAGAAAGTCGGGCATGATCTCCTCGATGCCCACCTGCAGCAGATAGTGAACTTTTCCCGCCTTATGCTCGAACGCCCACCACCAGGGCGTCTGGCTGGCAGCCATCTGGTTGAGGGACGCCTTGAAGTCGTCCTCCCACCCGTCGCCGGGCAGTTCCACCAGCCACCTGCCTGAGGAGGACTCGGTGTCCCGTTCAGCCTTGAGGTTGCCCTTACGGATGTATTCACGTATATCCCGCTGCGACACGTTCAGGCGGCGGGATGCTTCCTGGATTGATACCTTTTCCATACCGGTCTCCAAAGCAAAGGAAAATGCAGGAAACTCACGACTCGGTTACGCGACGATGGCCGGGTCCTCCAGGGTGTCGGCCAAGGAGCCGCCCGGCGGCACCATGGGGTATACGTTGGTCGCCTCATCCACTACGAATTCAATGAGGAACGGGCCGTCGTGGGCCTTTGCCTGCTGCAATGCGGCCAGCACTTCCTCCTGCTCCGATACCCTGACAGCGCCGACGCCGTAGGCCTCGGCCAGTTTCACGTAGTCGGGACCCGGCACGGGCACGGCCTTGAGGTGGTTGTCGAAGTACATCTCCTGCCACTGGCGGACCATGCCAAGGTGTCCGTTGTTAATCAGTGCGAACTTGACAGGCAGTTTCTCCTCGACGGCGGTGACCAATTCCTGCAGCGTCATCTGGAATCCGCCGTCGCCGGCGATGCTCCAGACGGTCTTTCCCGGGCGGCCCGCCTGGATCCCGAGAGCGGCCGGCACCTCGAACCCCATGGCTCCCTGTCCGCCTGATGATACGAAGGTGTTGACCCGGTTGAAGGCCAGGAACTGTGCAGCCCACATCTGGTGCTGACCCACCCCGGTGACAACCGTGGCACCAGGATCTTCCTGCAGCACATCGTTCAGGGTCGCCATCACTTGCTGCGTTTGCAAAGTGTCGGACGGCGGGATGGCCAGCGAAGGATGCTCCTGCCGCAGCTGAGTGATGTGTTCCATCCATTCCGGCCTGGGAGTGCTGGAAAGCAGGGGATTCAGCCCGTGCAGCACGGCCTTGGCATCACCGGCCAGGGCCACCTCCACCGGCACGTTGCGGCCGATCTGGGTGGGCTCGATGTCGACATGGATGATTCGGGCGTGGGGCGCGAACGAGGCAACCCGGCCAGTCACGCGATCGTCGAATCGCATACCAACGCCTACGATGAGGTCCGCCTCATCGACGGCGATGTTGGCCCAGTACATCCCGTGCATCCCCAGCATACCCAGGCTCAGGGGATGGCCGCTGGGGAAGCTGCTCAATCCGAGCAGCGTGGTGATCACAGGGATGCCTGTCGTCTCGGCCAGCGCCTGGAGTTCCGAGGACCCGCCTGAGGCCAGCACTCCGTGCCCGGCGATGATCAGCGGCCTTTCGGCCTCGTTGATCAACCTGGCCGCGTCCTGCAGGTTGGCCTGGGTCTCATCGCTCAATTCCGGCATCCGGAGCGGACTGATCTCGGGAAACACCGGGTCCACCAACTCCAACTGTACGTCCCTGGGGATGTCGATGAGCACCGGCCCCGGACGGCCCTCCTGGGCGATGGCGAAAGCCTCCCTGATGGTGGGAGCGAGATCGTCTCCCGACATTACCATGAAGCTCTTCTTGGTGCAGGTGGCCGTGATGGAGCAGATGTCGCACTCCTGGAACGCCTCGGAACCTAGGGCGGTGCGGGCCACCTGTCCCGTGATGGCGATGAGGGGAACGGAATCGGCCTTGGCGCCCATGATGCCTGTGACCAGATTGGTAGCGCCGGGGCCCGAAGTTGCCACGCAGACGCCGACCTTGCCGCTCACCCGCGAGTAGCCGTCGGCCGCGTGGGCCGCCGCCTGCTCGTGCCGCACCAGGATGTGCCGGAGTTGCGGGTAGGCCCACAGGGCATCGTAGAACGGTAGAATGGCCCCGCCGGGGTGGCCGAAGAGGACCTCGACCCCCTCCCGGATGAGGCTCTGGCAGACGATTTCCGCGCCCTTGATTTTTTCCTTATTCACCAAAGCAGCGCCTCCAAAAATTAGGACCTTCCCCCCGGAGAAGGGTGCATTCGGGTCTGTCTGGCGCTTTGCTGCTACGGTTAGCCCGACGGCAATAAAAAAGGCCCGCCCCAATATAGGGACGGGACTTCAACATTCCCGCGGTACCACCCTATTTGTCCCGCTTAAATCGGGACCTCTCTTGCAGGCACCACCATGCCCCGTCGCTTCTAACGGGCGACGAACCCGGCCACGCTTACTGGCTTCTATTCAGAAGCTTTCGGCGGGCGACTCCGGAGGGATTTTCGATCAGATCCGATGCGCCTGCTTCCACCGTACCAGGCTCGCTATGCACGAAGTCCTGACTTACTCGTCTCCATCACAGCCTTTGAAAGAAATTAGCACAGCGGCCATCCACTGTCAACAACTCGATTGCCATGGGCAGGGTTCCGAATTAGGTGGTTTGATTTATGAGGCCCCTGATTTGGAGCAGTGCCAGCAGGTTGTGGGGCGACCAGACGGTTCCCATCTTTTCCCGTCTGCGGTACTCCCGGTTCTGACGCTCCAGTCGTGATGTTGTCCGGTGTCTTTCATGCCCTGTCCCCAGATGGGTCATACCCTTTCCCGATGCTTTGCGACACCAATCCAGGGCCTTGCCTCCGCTGCGGATAATTGCCTCCCGGGCATGCTCCTCTGCCTCGGCTCTGCTGGCGGATTCCAGCAACGCCCTTGCCGCCCTGAATCCCTGATGGCCCACGTTGCGCCGGTATTCCCGCAACAGGTGGAACTGGCAGAGCTGGTGGGGCGCCTCCCTCCCGTAAACCAACTCAATTCCGGCAGCTATGGCACGATCATCGTCGCTCACCAAGTGGACCGGAGTGCCCTCAGCCTGCCGCCAGGCTTGGTCTATCACCTCGGACCAGGGTTCGAAAGACCCCAGGGCAGTGCCCATTTCGTCCCGGATCACCCTCATTTCCCTGGGTCCTAAGCGGGTCCTGGTCCACATTCCGTCCAGTTCCCAGACATGCCCCGACAGCACCGGCTCTCTCACTGCCTCCTGTCTGACCCAGCGGCAAAGAGTGCTCTTGACGCTGCCCACCAACCGGCCAGCCTGAGTATAGCTGAGCCCCAGAGCAGCCAATCTCACGGCCCAGTCGGCAGTTTTTTTGAATACCTGCGGTAGCGTTCCTCGTCGCCCAGCAGTTCCGCACCACTGGTCATGCTGCGGCAGTCCCCACAGCGGAACACCGGTATCTGCAACTCCAGCAGGCCGTATCGGGTGGCGATGGACCGGGAGTAGCGGTGATGGCGGTGCATCAGCAGTCCGCAATCGCGGCACTGCGGGCGGTACTGGTCCAAAGATTCCTGCAATGTCCCCTGCAGGCGCAGCGGCAATTCCTGTTCCAACCGGGTTTCCAGTTCGAAAAGCAACCCCATCACTCCTCACCTCCCCACTCAGTCCCAGCCTATCCTACATCCCATACCACCTAAATTGGAACGCTATCATTGCCATGGACATCAGGACGACTGCAAAGTCTTGTCTGAATCAGGATTATCAAGATTCCGGGATTTTCGGGATGTTCTTCAATCCTGTCAATTCTTGAATCCTGCAAATCCTGATTCAGACATCAATCCTGCAGTCGCCTTGGGTGATGCTCAAGGCCCCAGGTTGGACAGCTCGACTGATGCTGGCGATTGGCCGTTTCGGTATGCAGGGCAGCAATTCCATCGCGTATGCTAGTATTTTAGTCACAGCATCAGCACACGGCGGAAATGAACGAAGACAGAGAAACACCGGACCTGGCCGGCGAACCGCAGCCATACCACGAACAGCAGACCCATGAGGATGCTGGCACTGTCAGTTTATCGGTAGCAACCCCACCGTTGCCCGCTGAACCGGTGCCGCCGCCTCCGTCCGCGCCGACTGAGTTTCTGACCTCACAGTGGCTTGATTCGCTGCCCTCACGGAAGGCTCTTAGGACCGCCGGCGAGCCACTTGCTCCTCCCCCTCCCTCCGCCCCTGGAGAGTTTCTTTCTGCCCAATGGATGGACGGCGTCTTGCCCGAGTTCGGCCCAAGCGAGGCTGACGGGGCGATCTTCGAGGAGGCCGTTCCTGAAACCATTGAAAGTTTCGGTCAGCTTCAAGCCCTTGCCGTTGAAGAAGGATTCCCTGATGATCCAGGGCCTCCTGATGAATCTGCCGCACCAGCCGACGGAAGTCTCGCCGAGCTTGAGCTGGAGGCTGCGCCCACCCGCGTCAGGGAGGTTGCACTCGCGCCTGGCGAAGAAATATCAATGGTCTTTCTGCCGGATGAGGGTGTTGTGGACAACGTGCCCAGGTCTGGGCAGGCACTCATCTTGACCAGCCACCGGCTCATCGCCTTCCGGGGGTTGGAAGGCTTCAGGGACACCCACATGGCGATGGCCTCGGAGATATCCCAGTGCTCGGTGCGCACGGGGCAGCGCAACTGGGGCGCCATCCTGCAGGGCCTGATGATAATGGTGGGCGGCGCTTTTCTTTACCTGATCGTCGGTTACTGGCTGGCCGGGCAGGTCAGCGGACCCAACGTGCCGGTCCTCAACATAGATGTCGCGCCCCTGATCGCACTGCTGATCATCCTGGCCGGGCTGTTTGTCCTGGCGTCCAACTATTTCATGAGACCAGCCGGAGCCCTCATTTTTCACGGCCAGGGAGTCGAGATCGCCTTTCCGTTCCGCAGTTCCCTCGGTCTGGCGCAGGTGTACGACTTTGTAGACAGGGCCCATTCGATACGCAGGCGCGGGAACGCGGCCACGTCAGGTGAAGACGGGCCGCTGAGCCTTCAGTAGCATCCGGGGCAGGTTGCCTCCACCACTCGCGACCGTTCGGCCGGAGCCGGTCTCACCCCAGGGGCAACCCAGGTTCGACGTCCAGGTCCATGGGCCACTGTTCTCCGCGTTGGTACTGATAGTAGGCGCACGCGGCGACCATGGCGCCGTTGTCCGTGCACAGCACCGGCGGTGGGATGATCACGGGCATTGGAGACCGCTTCACTATCTCCTCACGCAGCCGGGCGTTGGCGGTCACTCCTCCGCCCAGCACCAGCCCCTTGACCCGGTACTTCCTGGCCATGTCGACCAGCTTGGCGGAGATGACGTCCACCACTGACTCCTGGAATGCTGCGGCCAACTCACGGATTAACTCGGTGGTCGCAGCGTCGTCGGGGGTGGATTCGGATTCGGCGAGGTAGACGCCCCGGTCCTGTGCCATGTGCAGCAGTGCCGTCTTCAGGCCACTGAAGCTGAAGTCGTGGGTATCCCGCATCCAGGCGCGGGGAAGATTGACGTCGCCCGACGCTCCGGTGGCGACACGCTGGATCTCAGGACCCCCGGGGAATCCCAGGCCGAGGATGCGGGCCGCCTTGTCGAAGGCTTCCCCGGCGGCGTCGTCCCGGGTGCGGCCCACCAGGCGGTATTGTCCGTGCCCCTCCATCAGAAGCAGGTCCGTGTGCCCTCCCGAGGCCACCAGGCACGCCAGGGGGAATCCCGGGTCCTCCGCCGGGTCGTGGGGGGTCAGCCACGCCGCGTAGATGTGTCCCTCCAGGTGATTGACGCCGATGAGCGGCTTGTCCAGGGAAAAAGCGATGGCCTTGGCGGCGTTCAGGCCGCTGATCAGTGAACCGGCGAGCCCGGGACCGTAGGTGACCGCCACGACGTCGATGTCGTCAAGACCCAGGCCGCACGAGGAAACCGACTGTTCCAGCACCGGGGTCAGGTCCCGAACGTGCTGCCGTGACGCCAGCTCGGGGACTACGCCTCCGTACCGGGAGTGCAGGTTTGCCTGCGACGAGATGATGTTGGAGCGAAGGAGTCGTCCGTCCTGTACCACTCCGGCTGCCGTTTCGTCACACGACGTTTCAATTCCTAAAATGTTCATTGCTACTACTGCAAGCACCTGTACATTTGATAGGCCGGGTGCAGGAGATCAGGTTCCGTTGCATCGACACACGTTCCGGAGGTTACCGCCCGTTTGGGTAACCGTGCAGTGCCGGCGACAATCGTCTCAACTTTACACCCCTGCGGGCCAATGCTATCATCCGAATACGCCACCTGTCGCGCACAGTATCTGTCGCGCAGTTGACATATAGCATCGAAATCGGGGAGGTAGCGCAAAAATATGGACGCCGGAGACTCATGGAGATGGGGCTTACTTGCCATATTCCTGATTCTTTCAGCCTTCTTTTCAGCCTCTGAAACGGCGTTCATTGCCCTGCCGAAAGCGCGCCTGATGCACCTGGTTCAGACGCGGCGCACGGGAGCGGCCCGGGTGTCACGACTGATCCAGAAACCGGAGCGCTTCCTCGCCACGGTGCTCCTGAGCAACAACCTCGTAAACACTGCCGCTGCCGCCCTTGCCACCCTGCTGGTCGTCGAGCTGATTGGTAATCCTTTGATTTCGGCCCTCGTGTCGACCGTCGGCATCACTCTTATCCTTCTCCTGTTCTGCGAATCACTGCCTAAAACAATAGCGTGGCATCGCTCCGAGCGCGTTTCCTTTCTTGCCTCCCGTCCTTTGGTAGTCGTAGGATTTATGCTGGCGCCCGTGGTCGTCGTGGTCCAGGGAATTACCACCACCTGCAGTCGCGCCCTGGGGATATCCAGCGATTCCACGTACATAGTGAATGACGAGGAGATCCGTACCCTCATAGCCGCAGGCGCCCAGACCGGGGCGGTCGAGGCCGAGGAGGCCGACCTGTTGGAGAAGGTCTTCAGGTTTGGCGACCGACAGATGCAGGAGGTGACGACGCCCCGCCCGGAGATCGTCTGGCTGGAAAAAGGGGCCACACTATCGGAATTCATGGAGATTTACCGGCAGTACAGTCACACCAGGTTTCCAGTCTACGAAGGGTCCAAGGAAAACGCTGTGGGAATCCTGTCGGTAAAGGACGTTTTGACGGAGATGAGTTCCGGGCGGATGGGTCCCGATGACGACGTAACGTCCCTGCTGCGGGAAGCCTACATAGTCCCCGAAACCAAGAGCATAAGTGATACTTTTTCTGAAATGCGGCGCAGTCGCAGCACCGTGGTCCTCACATTCGACGAGTTCGGCGGAATAGCGGGACTGGCCACCACCAAGCAGCTGCTTGGCGTTATAGTGGGAGAGGTAGGAGACGAGGGGCCCGCTCCGGAGGAAATGGTAACTCCGTTGGGAGCCGACAGCTACCGCGTTGACGCAGCGGCCAGCATTTCCGAAATCAATGAGGAACTCGAGCTGGACATCCCGGTGGGAGACTATCAGACAATGGCCGGATTCGTTCTGGACCAGCTGGGCAGGATCCCGGAGGTGGACGACAGCTTTGAGTTCGGCGACCTGGTGATCACGGTCAAGGGAATGGACGGGGTTCGCGTTGATGAACTGAAGTTGGTCCGGTCTTCCGTTGAGGCCGATGGGGAAGAAGGGTGAGGTTCTATCTGCTCAGACACGGCGAAACCGAATGGAACAAGCTGGGAAAGTTCCAGGGATTCACGGACATATCCCTGAACGAGCGCGGCCTCGCCCAGGCTCGCGACTCGGCCCGCGCTTCTCTGCTCTGGGATCATTCCGTCATCTACTCCAGCTCGCTCACCCGAACTGTGCAGGTTGCCGAGGAGATCCGAAAGCTCTCCGGGGCCCCAGTGGTTACGGATCCGGGGCTCAGGGAGCTCGGCCTGGGTGACCTCGAAGGCGTTACCGGCGCCGAGATGCGTGCGGACTGGCCCGATGTCTACCAGTCGTGGAGGGCCAACCCTACAGATGTGCAGATGCCGAATGGTGAGTCCGTGAGCCAGCTGCAGGAGCGGGCTTGGGGAGCAATTCAGGAAATCGAAAAGGCCCACGCCGGAACTCCCGGGGTCGTGGTCGTTTCCCATAATTTCGCGATCCGCACCATAGTGTGCGCCATACTCGACGTTCCGCTCTCCAACTTCCACCGCATGTCCATGGGACTTGGTTCCCTCACCACCTTTGATAGCGATGACAACGGGCGCAGGCTCGTCACCTACAATTGCAACAGCCATCTGTCCCTCGATAACCGATAGCCGGACGGCATGACCTACGCTCCCAGCCTCGAACGGCAGGTGGCCGCCGGCCTGCAACGTGCCGGGCTTTCCGGAAACGAGGCGACCATCGTGGTTGCCTGCTCGGGAGGCCCCGATTCGACGGCCCTTCTTGTAGCACTGCATCGCCTGCGGTTCCACCACGGTCTGTCCCTACACGTAGCTCATCTCAACCACGACTTTCGTGGCGCCGAAGCCGATCACGACGCGGCTTTCGTGCAGCTACTGGCTGACGGATTCGGCCTCCCTTGCAGCATCGACAAGCGAGACCCCATCGCCTTCCAGCGCTCCACGGGAGTGTCGTCCTTTGAACAGGCGGCACGGGAGATGCGTTATTCGTTCCTCCAATCGGTTGCCACCACGGTGGAGGCCTCGGCGGTGGCCCTGGGACACACCTCTGACGATCAGGCCGAGACGGTGCTGCTGCACATCCTGCGGGGGTCGGGACTGCAGGGCCTGCGAGGAATGGCCGAGATCTCCGACTGGCCCTGGCTTTCGGACGTAGCCGGTCCCATGCTGTTCCGTCCGCTGTTGGCCGCCAGCAAGGCCGACACGGCTGCCTACTGCCGAGAACAGGGGCGCACCTACCGCGAGGACTCCGGAAATTACCTGTGGCGATTCACTCGCAACAGGGTGCGGCTGGACTTGATGCCCCGCCTGGCGCGGGACTACAACCCCCGCGTGAGGGATGCCCTGCTGCGCCTGTCCCGTACTGCCGCCGACGAGACGGATTATCTGGACACCGAGCTGGATCGTGGCTGGGAAAGCATGGCCACGGTTGAGGAAGGATCAGTGTCGCTGGATGCGAGGGCGTTGTCTGCCATCCACCCTGCCCTGCAACGGCGGGCGCTGCGCCGGGCCTATGCTGGGACGGTCGGCGATTCCCGTGCTCTCGGCGAGAGCCACCTTGATTCCCTGCTCGGTCTGGTCGTTAACAGGCGAGGAGGCCGCAGCATCAGTCTACCCCGCGGGGTTTTCGCCAGGATTGAGGCGGACGTGCTCCGGATTGCGGTGCAGACCGGTCACGAAGGGAAAGATCAGCTGCCCCCCCTGACGGGAGAATACTCGGTCCGTGTGCCCCGAGAACACGGTGAGACCGTGGAGACGGAGGTAAACGGCTGGCGACTCTCGATGCAGGTGGCAGGTCTCCTCGTCCTGCAGGACAACGATGCTCACCCGAGTCTACCATTCACGGCGACGTTGCGACGCGATGTTCTTGGGGACTCGATAGTCATCAGGGCACGCCAGCCGGGCGACCGGTTTCAGCCGTCGGGTATGAGCGGCACAAAGAAGCTCCAGGATTTCTTCACCGACGCAAAGGTCCCGAGAAACCAGCGCGACAGCATACCCTTGCTGGTCTGCCAGCGGGGAATCGCGTGGGTGGCGGGCCACAGGGTGGCCAACTGGGCGCTGGCTGATGGCGATGGCGAGACTGCGCTGTGGGTTACAATTATCCCCGAGAGTCAGTAAGTTAGTCCGAGGTAATCTGTGGAACAAGATGCCTTTGAAGTCTTTACCCGTGCCCATCGGGTCTTTATCAGGGGAATTCGAAACGGTATCTCCGAACGCCTGAAAGCGGCTTACGGTGATGATTGGTGGGAGCGTGGCGTGTTATCCACTATAGGTGAGAACCAGCGTGAGAACTTGGAGCGCGAACACGAAAAAGGCATCCCAAAGGACATGTCTCAACTGTTGGACAGTCCACATTTCGCCCGCATCGTGGAAAGGCATCACGCCGTGGCCTTTGCCGATGCGTTTACCAGCATTGATTACACGTTGGCGCTTTTCCGATACCTGTCCGCAAAGCGGAACGAATGGGCCCATGTCAGAGACGGTGGGTGGACTGCTCCTGATATTATGCAGGCCGTCCAAGCCATGCGGGAAATTCTGACATCGTTGCGCCGAAAGGAGGCGCTGGAGATTCACCGGATGTTTCAGGAGAGCCTTGACCAACACGGGAGTCTTCCTGAGGAAGTCTTGAATGTGCAGCAGGAGTCCGACCCACTCTCGGACGAAGATATCCATCCATTTCCTGCCGATGATACATTGACTGGATTTTGGCACGCCTTGGAGTCCTACTTGGTCGTTGAATCAATAGTTCGGCCCGGAAATGATGATGACAGAGGAAGCGGCCTAATCAATGTTCAGGTCAGGGTTACCAATACTGCCCCTGTCAGCGAGGGTAGGCCGAACATACGATTCAGCTATGTAAGGTTAGAGGTATCTGGAGCAGAAAATCACCGCAATAGAAGGGAAGGAAATCGATCAGAATGGAATGGACAGAATCCAGGTCAGACTGTGACAAGTGAATTCGCCTTTGCGGAAAAAGGTCTGGCATCAGTCGAGTTCACTGTATCCGGCGAGGTTGACCGGCACTCACTGTTCAAAGTGCAGCGTCGGCATGCGCTACCCGAAGAGGTAGTTGGTCCGCTAATTGATCAATTGAGCAGACAATTCGAGGAAGTCGATATTGAGGAGGGGTTGGCAAAAGTGGTTGAGACTGTTCTTCGTATTCAACCAGCTTTGACGCTAGCCGAAGTTTCTGCGCTGCGCCGCGAGTTGTCAGAATATAAGCCATTAATCTGTGGAAAACGAGAGACGTTGGGCCAGATATTCGAGGAGTATCACTTGAGCCGCGAGTCGCTATTGGGGTCGGCGTTGCGGGAAGTAATTTTGTTGCTGGCAGACTTGGAGAATAACAAGATTACTCAGATGGAAAACGCCATCAGCAACACTGACTTGGAGTCCATAGGATCAATAGCCCACGATATTGAGCAACTGCAAATCTCCGCGCTTCGCATTCGAGATGCTATCCGGGAGCGAATGACGGTCAGGAATTCATAGCAAACCGTGCTAGGGGCATCCCTTCAGGTTGCCACGCCAACCGCGCGTTGATAGCATAGCGCCAGCTTGCGGTTGGAGGTTGGGCTATGGACCTTGGAATTAGCGGCAGGGTGGCCGTCATCGGGGGCGGTAGCAAGGGCCTCGGGCGTGCTTGCGCCGATTCGCTGGCCCAGGAGGGAGCGAACCTCGTCATCTGCAGCCGCAACGCGCAGGAACTGGAAGCGGCAGCCGCTGAGATCCACGCCGCCACCGGCGTCGAGGTGCTTGCTGTTCCGGGAGACCTGTCCCGGCTGGAGGATATTCAGCGTCTCGTCCAGTCCACAGTCGACCACTTCGGGCGGCTGGACATTGTTGTCGGCAACTCCGGCGGGCCGCCGTCCGGTAGGGCCACCGACACCACCGAGGAAACGTGGGCTCAGTCAATAGACATGGCGCTATCGTTCTTCATTCGAATGGGGCGCGAGGCCACCCCCCACATGCGCCAGCAGAAATGGGGACGCGTCTGCAACATCCTGGCATCCACCGTCTACCAGCCCATCGACAACCTGGTCACATCCGGCGTGACCCGCATGGGCGCGGTGGCCTACGCCAAGAGCCTGGCCGACGAAGTGGGGCGGGATAACGTGCTGGTGAACAACGTGGCTCCGGGGTTCCTGATGACCGAGAGGATGAGCCACGTCTTCGAGACCCGCGCGGAGGACACTGGGCAGGATCTGGAGACAGTGCTGGATGCCGGAGCCTCACGTATTCCAGTGGGACGGTTCGGCCGACCCGAGGAACTGGGAGACTTCGTTGCATACCTGTGCTCAGATAAGAACACCTACGTCACTGGGACCACCATCCTGGTCGACGGGGGAGTGGTACGCTCCGTGATGTAGCCCCACGGGTGTACCCCCGAAGTACGGAACCGGCGCAGAATACAAACAGGGCAGGGATCCATCCCTGCCCTGTATTGTTTGTGGTGTGAAGAGCTCTAGTCCTTCAGGTGTTGATCGAACCAGGCCATTGCCTTTCCCCAAGCGTCCTGGGCCGCCTCTGCCCTGTAGCTGCCTCGGCCATCGCAGTGGAAACCGTGGCCCGCGTCCGCGTACTGGTGAAACTCGTGGGCCTTGCCCAGGCGGGTCATCTCTGCATCGATCTCGTTGACGAACTCCGGAGTCGGATTAGCGTCTTCTTCGCCGAACAGTCCCAGCACCGGGCAGTTGATGTTGCCGGTCTGCTCCAGTGGGGTGGCGCCGTCGCCCAGGGCCGCTCCGATGTTGCCGCCATAGAACACCACCGACGCGGAAAGGTCGGATATGTTGCAGGCCGCCAGGTAGGCCACCCGGCCGCCGAAACAGAATCCGACGATGCCCACCTTGCCGTTGACGGTCGGCAGGCTCTTGAGGTAGTTCACAGCGGCTGTGGCGTCGGCGACGATTCCGGCGTCATTGCACTGCTGCATCCAGGCTACCGCGCTCGGAAACTCCTCGTGCAAACCCGTAATCATGCGTCCCTGGCGATGAAACATAGCCGGAGCCAGTCCCACGTATCCCAGTTGCGGTAGGCGGTCAGCCACCGACTGGATGTGAGAGTTGACGCCCCAGATTTCCTGGATAACGACGACGGCGGGGTGGCTGCCATCGCCCTCGGGTTGGGTCAGATATCCTTCCATGGTGGTGCCGTCACCAACGTTGATGTCAACCCAGCTTGCCGGCATTGCTGCACTCCTGTTTCTGGTTTAGGGTGGGCCGTATGAATTTTAGCACCTTGGTGGGGACCCGGACGGGCGTGTTCGCCGGGCGACCGATAGTTAATCTATCCCTCCAGCACTGGGGGACGGCGGCCCCGCGATGGCGACACGCCCTCATAAGCCTCGGCAACCTGGAATAGCAGGTCCTCCCTGAATCCGGCGGCTATGAACTGCAGTCCTATGGGAAGGCCGGAACTGTTGAGTCCGCAGGGCACGGAAATCGCCGGATGGCCGGTGGAGTTGAGGGGGCTGGTGTTGCGGGAAACCAGGCCTGAGCCCGGTCCTCTCACTCGATGGGATTCGCCCAGGTGCTCCACGTACGGGTCTTCGATACGGGGGGCACAGAGAGGAGTGGTGGGAGTGACGATGAAGTCCACGTCCTGCAGTACCCTGGCGTAGTCCTCCTGGATCAGCCGCTGCGCTTTCATGGCCTTGGAGTAGTGATGGCCCAGGACGAACTGGCCTCCCAGGGTGCGGTACAGGACGTCGGGTCCGTAGTCCTCCCGGTTGGCGCGCAGGAATTGCTCGTGGGTCACGATGGCGTCAGACATCGCGGCCATGCGCACCGCCCCAATGTATTTCATCATCGGCAGGTCGATGGGCACGGAGATGGCGCCCAACTCCTCCAGGGCTTGCACGGCCCGCTTTGTGGCCTCTTCCACTTCGGGGTCCAGTTCCTCGAAATAGTGATTGGTCGGTACTCCCATTCGCAGCCCGCGAACGCCCCTGCCGAGTCCCGCGGAGTAGTCGGGGACTGGAACGGGGACGGAGCTTGGATCCAGGGGGTCGTGTCCGGCCAAGACCTGCAACAGGATGGCGCTGTCGGCCACCGACCGGGTCATGGGGCCGATGTGGTCGCCGTTGTAGCTGGTTACGAGCAGGCCGCGCTGGCTAACGCGGCCGAAGGTCTGCTTCAGCCCCACAACGCCGCAGAACGAGCCTGGCAGGCGGACGGAACCGCCCAGGTCGGTGCCCAGCGAGGCGAAGGTCACTTCCGCCGCTACGTTGGCGCCGCCCCCTCCGCTGGAGCCGCCCGGGACGTGGTCAACTCCCCACGGGTTGCGGACCGCGCCGAAGTGAGGATTATTGGAGGTGGCGCCGGCGGCGAACTCCTCCATGTTTTCCTTTCCGAGAACCACTGCTCCGGCGGCACGGCATCGGATCGCGACTTCGGCGTCCTCGTCGGGAACGTAGTCGGCAAGCACCTTGGTGCCCAGCGTCGTCCTTATCCCGGCGGTGGCCAAATTGTCTTTCAGCCCGATGGGTATGCCCTGCAGGGGCCCTTTGTATTCGCCGCGAGCGATGGCGGCTTCCTCTTCCCTGGCCTCGTTCATCGCCTGCTCGGGCAGCAGGGTGATGAACGTGTTGAGCGTCTGCTGCATCGATTCGGCGCGGGCCAGGGCAGCCTCGGTCAACTCAACCGGGGATACCTCGCCGGAACGAATTCGTGGCGCCAGTTCGGAAATGGTGGATGACAGCAAGTCGTTACCGGGCATGTCATTTGCCTCCTTCGTTCCGTGCAGCCGATTCGTCGGCGGACGGCATCCGCAACAGCCTTCCCGACAGAACCTCCGAGAGGTCCAGGTCGTCGAGGATTGCCAGCTGTTCCAGGTAGTAGTCGACCTCGGGCCGGACCAGTTCCAGCTCGCTGGCCGACAGCTCGAAACCGTTATATTCCCGGATTATTGCCTGCAATGTTTCGTCGGATACACTCATTAAATGTCTCCCGCCAATCAGGCTTGGGGTGGCCTTGCTAGTAAATGAACCATAACGGTCCAAACTACAGGGCGACCGTCGCCGTGAGTGTATGGGAAAGGGACATCAAACGCAATTGAAAACTGAATTCCGTTGCACGCCTGTTAGAAGTCACTTGTTTCTGGCACATTTTCAATGGTCAAATGGTACGAAAACACGGTATTGTAACTGGGAAATCAGGATGTATTATTGAAATAGGTAGACATAAGCAGAGGCCAAGCGATTGCGGCGGAACTGACTTTACTGGTTTACCAAAATTGGGGAGGAAAATTTGCGGAACCTGGCAAACTTTCTGGTCCACTTTTTCGGCCGCACCGAAGATACGGAGACGCCAAGGATATCCGTGGTCCACGACCGCTGCCTGTATTGCGAGGAACCGATAAGTGACTCCCAGTCATACCATACGTTCCGTGTATGCCCATTCTGCCGCTTTCACTACACCATTACGGCCCGGGACCGTATTGACCTCCTCAGTGATCGCGGCACCTTCAAGGAAACGCACAAGTACCTGAGCTCCGTTGCTCCGATTTCATTCACTCGCCGTGGACGCTTCGGCGAGCTTATCGCTCAGGACCAGAACCGCACCGGCCTTACCGAGGCCGCGGTGACCGGACGATGCAAGATCGACGGCGAAGACGTCATGCTCATAGTCCTGGACTTCACCTTTATGGGCGGAACAATGGGCAGCGTCGTGGGAGAGAAGGTCGCCTCGGCGCTTGAGGCGGCCGCAAAAGGGGGGATCCCCGCGGTGGCAGTCGTTTCCGGAGGCGGTGTCCGGGTTCAGGAGGGCGTCCTGTCCCTGATGCAGATGGCCAAGACGGTAACAGCGGCAAATCGCCTGCGTACCGACGGGGCGCCGTTCATCGTGGTGCTCGCCAATCCGTCCACCGGGCAGGCCTACGCCAGCTTCGCCAACCTGGCCGACGTGATTCTCGCCGAGCCCAAGTCCCTGATCGGACTCTCGCCGCTGCGGACGCTGCGAGAGGCGTCGAGCATCCCGCTGCCGTTGGACGCGCATACCGCGGAGGCACACGTGGGTCACGGCTTGCTGGACAACGTGGTTGACCGGGAGGCACTCCAAACGTGGGTCTCCGCACTGCTCCGCATTCTGACGGGGCAAAAACTCGAGAAGGGCAAGCAGGAAAAAGCCTTAACGTCCGACCTGCTGCAGGCGGCCGAGGGTTCCTGCATCCAGGTGCATCCCTGGGACGCCCTGTCAGCGGTGCGCCACGCTGAACGTCCTCCTGCCTCCAACTACTTGAGGCAGATGTTGGACCCCTTCATCGAGCTGCGGGGTGACCGGCTCAATAGTGACGATCGCTCCATCGTTGCCGGGGTGGGTTACCTGGCAGGTCAGCCGGTGGCGGTCATCGGACACCAGCGCAGGGCCCTGTTGGAGGGGGAGCGGTATCACGTGTATCCAGACGGGCTCAGGAAGGCGCAGCGCGTCATCGCCCTGGCATCCCGGTTTGAATTGCCATTGATTACCCTGGTGGACACACAGGGGGCGGACCCGGGACTGGAGGCAGAGGAGCAGGGCATTGGCAACGCCATTGCCGGCACCCTGTCAGCCATGCTGGATGTGCCGACTCCCATCGTTTCGGTGATCATCGGCGAGGGAGGCAGCGAAGGGGCATTGGCCCTGGGGATGGCGGACTGCATACTGATGCAGCAATACGCCGTTTATTCCCCAATATCCATGAATCACAATCTTGCCGGCGCGTTTCATGAGCCGTTGCTGGACCGCGAGGCGGCCGATGCACTGATGCTCACCGCCCACGACTGCGTGGAGCTGGGAATCGCCGACAAGGTGATTCCGGAGCCGGAAGGAGGCTCTCACCTGGACCCACGGGCTGCAGGCGCCGTGCTACAGGGCGGGATCCTGAAGGAATTAAACCGGCTCGGCAAAATGTCGCAAGGCAAATTGCTCAAGCGCCGGTACGCCAAGTTCCGCCGGATGGGTGAGGCCAACGAGTATTCGCAGGAGGCGATGACCCGCGAGGTGGAATTGCTGATGAGCATCACCGCCGGGGAACGCATCCCCAGGCGCAGACCGCCGACCACCGAGCCGCACGACGCCTACGTTCTGTCCGAAGACTGAGATCGAGCGCCCACGGACAGGCCTACAGACCTATCTCAGGCGGCTTCCCTGCCGAATTCCTTAAGGCTCCGGCGCAACTCGGAGGCTACCTGGGAGTATTCCTCCCTCACCTCTTCGTCCGCGACTACGGTCGGCATGGCGTTGTTCCGGTACGTTGAGCGCAGTTCCATGCTGCCGAGGTAGGGCGCATCGACCTCCTCAGCCAGGGCTTGCCCACCACCCTGCCCGAATATGGCGCCGGTGTAATTCTCGACGACACCCACCACATCAAGGTTCAACTTGCGGATCATGTTGATGCAACGCTTGGCGTCCAGAACGGCGAGGTCCTGTGGCGTCGAGACCACAACGAACCCGTCCATGGGCAGGCTCTGCATCACGGTGAGAGGGGAGTCCGACGTGCCCGGAGGCAGGTCCACTACCAGGTAGTCGAGCTCGCCCCAGTCGGTGTTCTGGAGAAACTGGTTGATGGCGTTGTGGATCATTGGGCCGCGCCAGATGATGGCCTCTTCCTGGTTCTCCTGGAAGAATGCCATGGAGACGACCTTGACCCCCCATTCCTCGGCAGGAACAATCTCGCCCTCCACGTAATCCGGTGTGGCGGAGGTGGCCAGAACCTTCGTAACGTTGGGGCAGTCGATGTCAACGTCGAGTATGCCGACGCGCGCGCCCTCCTGGGCCAGCGTCACCGCCAGGTTGACGGCGACTGTAGTCTTGCCGACGCCTCCCTTTCCGCTGTAGACGCCGATCTTGGTCTTGATCTTGTCCAGCCGTTCGCCGATCTGGCGCTTTTGCTGCCAACTGCGCTTGATCTGTTCCAGGCGGGCGTTCTGGGCATTCTGCTGCGGAGTTGTCATCGCATCCCTCGATGATAGAGGGCCCCGGCGCCGGGACGCTCAGTCAAAATTGGGGAGGAGAGCCGGTCTGGCCCGTCCTCCCAATGAAATTCGGCCGAAGTAATCCGGGAAAATCCATGCCGCGGACTTTCCGATTCAGGTGTGCCTCCTCTGGACTCTAGATGCCCAGTTGGTTGCGGGCCTCTTCGCTGATAAGGTCGGGAGACCAGGGGGGATCGAACACCAGCTCGATCTGGACCTCGTCCACGCCATCCAGTTCCTGGATGGCCCATTCGGCCTGCTGCCCGATGTAGGGGCCCATGCCGCAGCCCGGGAAGGTCAACGTCATCTGAACGTAGACGTCGGACTCATTCACCTGCACGTCGTAGATGAGCCCCAGATCGACAACGTTAACCGGGATCTCAGGGTCGTATACGGTGCGTAGTGCGTTGTATACCTCATCCCTAGATATAACTGCCTCTGCCATTTCAGCCTCCTGACCGGCTTTGAGCTAGCTGTGATTATATCAAGAAACGGCGGGCGGGGTTCTGCTGTTGATTCCATTCATTGCTGATCGGCTGAAATTGGCGGCCACCTTCTCTCGTATGGTAACTTCCGCTTAACTCTCAGAAATAGGGAAACTGACAGCGGTGAGTACGCGGATTCGTCCAGCGACAGAACGGGATGCGGCTGGAATGCTGGATATTTACGCTCCCATTGTGCGCGAAACGGCCACCTCGTTCGAGAGGAAGCCCCCAGGCATCGCTGAGTTTTGCGAGCGCATCCGGGCCAGCCTGGAGCGCAGGCTGTGGCTGGTCTGCGAAAGCGACGGGGTCATCGCAGGCTATGCCTACGCGACCCAGTTCAACGCCCGCGAGTCCTACATCTGGTCGGTGGAAGTCAGCGTATACGTCCACCCCGACCACCATCGTCGTGGTATCGGGCGCGCGCTGTACACGGCACTGTTGCGCTGCCTTGCCCTGCAGGGCTATTGCACGGCCGTCGCCCGCATTACGTTGCCCAACCCCGCAAGCGTGGCGCTCCACGAGTCCATGGGATTTCAGTCAGTGGGTGTGAATCGCGGCATAGGCTACAAGAATGGTGAATGGCACGACGTTGGCATCTGGCAAATGGAAATCCAGCCGAGGCCATCGCTACCTGAGGACCCGAAGCCCGCGGAGGCTGTGGCGCACACGACCGAGTGGGCTGCGGCTATCGCCGGTGGAGAGGCGCTGATCAAGGAATGAGCGCCGTCCGGTCGCGAGCTTGACGTGCCTTGCGAGCAAACGGCGCTCCAATAAATCCCTCAATATACTGGACCGCTGGAAGGTTGACCGGGATTCTGCTATGGGATCAGCAGTAGCTTGCCGGTTGTGGCGCGGCTCTCCAGCAGTCGATGGGCCTCAGGGGCATCGGAAAGCGGCAGTTCGTGTCCGATGTGCAACTTGATCTGGCCCGAAGCCACCCAGCCCAGCACGTCGCCAGCGCGCTTTTCCAGTTCTGCGCGATCGACGGTGTAGTCGCCCAGCCCTGGCCGCGTAAGGAACTTGGAACCTGCCGAGAATATCCGCGGGTCCACGGGGTCGGGATTGCCGCTGGCAGCTCCGTAAAGCGCCATTACCCCGCGGCGCCCGAGGCTGCTGACGCTCTGATCGAAGGTGGTCTTCCCCACGCCGTCATATACTACCCTGACGCCCTCGCCATTGGTGGCGTCTTTGACCACCTCTGCGAAGTCATCCTTGGTGTAGTTGATCACGTGGTCAGCGCCGGCTTGCCGGGACATCTCTGCCTTCTCTTCCGTGGAGACGGTGGTAAACACGTACCCGCCCAGCATCTTAATCATCTGGGTCAGGATCAGGCCCATCCCTCCGGCGCCAGCGTGGACAATCACCCTGTCGCCGGACTGCACCGGGTAGGTGGCGTGGCAGAGGTAGTGAGCGGTCATTCCCTGCAAGATTGCTGCGGCGCCAGCCTTGGCGTCCAGCCCAGAGGGCCGCTTCACGAGCCGCCACGCCGGTACCAGCGCCTGTTCAGCATAGGAGCCGTTGACGCTGCAATACACCACTTCGTCTCCCACCGCGACCTCCGATACCCCGCTGCCCACGGCCGCCACCACGCCGGCCCCTTCGACTCCAATGGTGCGAGGGAGGGGAGGGCCGGGATTGATGCCGGCGCGACTGTATACGTCGGTGTAGTTGACCCCTGCAGCCTGGATTCTGACCACGGCTTCTCCTTCACCGGGCACCGGATCGGAGATGTCATGGTATTTCATCGCTTCTGGTCCGCCGAATTCATTGATCTGGACCGCTTTCATCTGGCGCACTCCTGTCTGTTCCTGATTTATATCGGGCTTGGAGGCCCGGCGAGCAAAGTATACACCCCGATCCAGACCTGTCGGCGGGGCGCTCGCCGCCTTCAACCGGCCCAGCGGCCGGGGGTTAACATGGGCCTTCACAAATTGCCATGTATCAAAGGAACTGATACTATGACGAAGCCTAATTTCCGGCCACAAATGCTTTCTTTGCAGGCTGGTCATACAGCTTTGCAATGCCGCCGAAAGAGGCGCCCTTATCAGGGCTGATCTGTTTCTAAAGAGTAGCGAGGAACCTAAACGTATGGCTGAGAGTTTCCTGGATTTCGTAAAGAGCCTGCCGGAGCAGGGAAATGTCCGAACCGTGACTATCGACGAGCTGGACGACGAGGCATTCAAGCATGGCCGCGTCACCAGCACAGGCGGACGCAGCTTTTATTCCAATGTCCGCAATCGCAGCGCTGGAATCGCAGTGGTATTCGGAAGCGACCGCGTTGCCACGAAGAACTTCAACCCCGCGCAGGAGCGCATCAGGGATAACAGGGACAAGACGCTGGAAGAGGTCCGCAATTATCTCCTGCGGGCACCCATGATACGGGTCCAGCGGACCATAGGTGACAACTCCGAATTCAACCCCAAGTGCAACCTCTTCCTGTCGCTTCAACGGCCGGACAATGCCCGGCAGGCGTGCCTCTGGAGCCACACCCTTCGTGACTACGATCCGTCCTCTCCTGGCCCTGACCTCTACGAGGTGTGCATTCCGGAGTGGCCCGAAAACGACAGCCAGGTTTTGGTGTTCCCGGAGGAGAATCTCACCGTGATCCTCGGCATCGACTATGTAGGCGAAGTGAAGATGGGCTTCCTCCGCATGGCCATGTGGGACGCCAAAGAGGAGGGCATGCTCAGCCTGCACGCCGGTTCGAAGGTCGTGACGGCCCAGCAGCCTGACGGCGATTCGAAGCGCTACGGGATGCTCTTCTTCGGGCTATCCGGCACCGGTAAGACGACCCACGCTTGCCACGGCCACGGCATGGACGCGCCGGGCGAGGTGATGGACATCCTGCAGGACGACATCGTGGCTCTTCGCACCGATGGCGGCGCCCTGGGGACAGAGCGGGGCTTTTACCTCAAGACCGAGGGGATGAGGGCCGACACTCAGGCCCTGATCTACAACGCCCTGCGGTCGCCCGAAGCTCTTTTCGAAAACGTGATGATGACCCACGACGGCGAGATCGATTACGCAGACCTCGCGCTTGGCGGCAATGGTCGCGCGGTTATTCCCCGGACCAGCTTCGGTGAATACGTGGGCAACGATATCAATATGCCTTCCCTGGACCAACTCGACGGGATGGTCATAGCATTCATTACCCGCAGGATGACCGTCCTGCCCTTTGTGTCCCGGCTCAACCCGGAGCAAGCGGCTGCGGCCTACATGCTGGGCGAAAGCGTCGAGACCTCCGCAGGCGACCCCCGGCGGGCCGGCGAATCGGTTCGAGTGGTCGGGACGAATCCGTTCCTCATCGGGTCGGAGGCGGAGGAAGGCAACTGGTTCTATGATTTCGTGAAGAAGAATGAAGGCAGGGTGCAGTGCTACCTGCTGAACACAGGCGGCGTCGGCGAGATTCTGGAGCGCGATGAACAGGGACGAGCTAGTGTAAAGCAGCCGGTGACGCGCGTTCCCATTCCCGAAATGTCGGCGATGATCCGCGGCATCCTGCGCAACAGCATGGAATGGGGAGAAGATCCCCTGTTCGGCACCGAGGTCCCAGTTTCGATCGAGGGCGTTGACATGACCAAGTACGCCCTTTCCAACTTCTACACCGAGGAACAAATCCAGGAATTCGCAGTCCGGCTCAAGGAAGAGCGCAGGGCGCACTTGGCTCGTTTTCCTGGCCTGAATCCCAGGATATCGGAAGCCATCAGCTAGCAGGCCAGATAATCATCCTTACCGGCGGAGGTAGCCCCGTGCCAAGTCAGTCCACTCCAAAAGTTTCCCAGGCGCTCAGCCAGTTCGAAACCGATCCCAACAAGAAGACCAAGAAGGACGCCCGGGAAGGCAGCCAGGAGTTGAGGAAATTCCTGAGATGGAGTGGAGATCGCGAGGTGGGGAGGTTCACCCCGCACGATATGGAGCAATACGCCAAGGAGGTGGGTCAAAGCGGCGCCGATACGGCCCAACAGCGTCTCCAGCCAGTCAAGGCATTTGTCGAATACTGGAAGACGCAAGGCTGGACCGACAAGAAACTTGCTACGCATCTACGCCCACCCCGCAGCAAGGCCAGAGGGGCTTCCAGGGCGTCCGCGCGCCCGACGGCTCCCCGCCCCGCCGATGAAGAGCCCACATACCTGTCCCAGGATGGATACGACCGGATCGTGCAGCAGCTGGAAGAGCTTAAGTCCGACCGGGTTACCGTAACCCAGGAAATCAGAAGGGCCATGGCAGACAAGGATTTCCGGGAGAACGCGCCCTTGGATGCGGCGAAGGAACGCCAGGGACGAATCGAAACGCAGATTCGACAGCTGGAATCGACCATAGCCAACGCCCAGATACTGGCAAGCACTGCTAACGGGGTCGAAATCACCCGCTCTGCCGTGGGAACGCGCATTACCGTAAAGGACAAGGATTCCGGGGATGTTTTGGATTACACCCTGGTGGACGCCCGGGAAGCGGATGCGGGCCAGAGGCGAATTTCAATCCAGTCTCCCGTGGGTCAGGCCCTTTTGGATCTTGCTCCCGGAGACGAAGTGGCGGTTCCCACCCCCAAGGGAACTCTGACCTATGTGGTTGAGAATCTAACCGCAGACTGACCTGGACAGGTCTGGTTCCAAGGAAACGATCAGGGGGCGCACTTTTGTGCGCCCCCCTCTTTGTGTCCCACGATCCGCAACAGCAATTGCGGCTAGGAATTGAGTTTGGAGACCTCTGCAATGATGTCGTTCGGGTCGGGAAGCTGTCCTGGAACGTAGGTCTCCCTGAACCGAATTACGCCGTTCTTGTCCACGATGATGATGGCCCGGTTGCCCGCTCCCCGCTCTGCGTTCCAGAGGTCGTAGGCCATTGTGGTCTCGCCCTTCGGATGGAAGTCGGAGAGCTCAGGGTAGGGCAGCCCACCCATTGCGGTACTCCAGGCTTTGTGAGAGTGAACCGTATCGCAGCTGATGCCCAGGACCTGGGCATTATTCTCCTCGAACCGGCCGTGAGCCTGCCGGAAGAGGGTGGCCTGGCTGGTTCAACCAGAGGTGAAGTCAAAGACGTGGAAGGAAAGCACCACCGCCTTTTCCCCACGATACTGGCTGAGAGTGATCTCCCCGTGTTCAGGAGATGGCAGTTTGAAATCCGGGGCTACATCGCCAACTTCTGCAGGCATATTTACACTCCTTTGGATTACGGCAAGAGGGAGTATCCCGTACTTGCCGGGTGGATTATAACGCAGAATCCGACGCTGTGTTATCTCTGGACGCTACCGTTCTCCACCCACAGGAACGACAACCGAATGGCCCGCTGTCGCGTACCTGTCGCCGAGCGAATGCGGCAGCGTACGGGACAATAGAGTGAGGGTCCTACGCTCCCGGAAGGCGGTACGAAACGTTCTTGCCGCACGCCTCGTCAATTTCCTCAGGGGTGATCAGCTGAACGGTGGAGATATTCAAAGCCCCACCGGCGCCGATGGCTATGGAGATAGCAGCGGCAGTTGCTGTGTCAGGGAGGTCGAAGGTCAAGTACAGATCGGCCCCACCAAGTGCGTAATAGAATGACTCAAGGCTTCCACCCTGCTCGCGCGCCAGTTCCTCAAAGACCCGACGACGGGAGGTGCCTCCCTCCTTCAGCAGTCCCTGTAGGCCCTGGGCCGTGTAATTTGCCTGGAAGAGATATTTGGGCATGAGTTGTCTTCCCCTTTTCCCGCAACTGTACTTTCATTCCTAACCTGAAATGAAACCAATTGCCGCCTATTGGAATTCCGGTGGAACTGTACCATATCGACCTACCATGCCGGAACGTTTTCTGCACGATATCACCCAGTTGCTCATATTCCTGACTTTGGCAGTGCATATTTGGTACAGAAATGCCGTCTAATCCCGGTATTTGCGGATGGTCATGCCTAAGTGGCACATAAGGGATGGTTGGGCAGGTGGCGATGCTATACTGCTCGAACTATGAGGAAAGAGTCATGCGGTAGAGGCGTCGAGTGGAGGTAGTCTTTGACCGGGGAATATATCTCCCCGAACTGGACCTGTGGCTGGATTCTACCCGCAAGCGCGAGAGCAGTGTCATCTCGCACGCTCACTCGGATCACACCGCGCGTCACAACCGGCCCGTCGTAACGCCAAATACCCTTCTGCTTCTGCGGGACTACCTAAAGAGGGCCGACCCGGTTGTACTCCCCTACGGAGAATCCTTGGAAACCCCGACCCACACCATCACCCTGCATCCTGCCGGTCACTGCCTTGGCTCAGCACAGACGGTGGTGGTATCCAAGACCACGGGCCATCGTTTGCTCTACACCGGCGATATCAAGACCCGATCCAGCCCCACCAACGAACCGGCGGAGGTAGTGCAGGCCGACACGCTGGTCATAGAGTGCACTTACGGCCGGCCGGAGTATGTGTTCCCTGACCAGGAACAGACGATGGCCACGGCTTCGCGCACGCTGCGGACATGGTTGTCCAGGGGCGAGAGGCCTGTGGCTCTGGGCTGGCGGCTGGGCAAGGCACAGGAGATGCTGCACCACCTGTTGACCGATGGGTTCGATGTAGTGGCGGAGTCGGGCATTTACGAAGCGGTTATGGCCTACCAGGAGGCTGGCGTTGAATTCCCCGGAAGCTTCTCCGCCTTTGACGGCCACTGGCCCGAAGGGACCGTGGCCCTGTTTCCTCCAGGGAAGAGTTCGCAAGCGCTGAGGGGATTCCGCAACCAGCGAACGATGGAGCTGACTGGCTGGGCGGTTTCCAAGACCCCGCACCATTGGCGCCGGCCCGCTGACGCCAGCCTGCCGTTTAGCGACCACGCCGACTACAACGACCTGCTGGCTTACGTGGAGGCGGTCAACCCAAGCCGGGTGTATACGGTCTACGGGTTTCCGGAGTTTGCCGCCAAGCTGCGGTCGCTAGGCTACCCTGCGGTGCACCTGGACGGTAAAAGGGCCCCGTCCAACACCGGATTTCAGATGCGGATGGTGTAGCGCAATTGCGGAGCTGGGCGGTACTGCCTTGGCTCGATCAAGACATCGCCGCCGTCCCACACCTCGACGGTGAGGGTGCTGTTTTCGAGGAGTGCCATGCCAAGTGCTGGCTCACCGTCAGCTTGTAGGACGGACACAGTCTTTTCCTCCCCATGCCAAATCAGTGGTGCATAAAAGGTCTCCATTTCAACTCGGTCGTCATTGCCAAGGATGATATAGCGAGGCCCGGATGAAATCAGCCCCAACCGGCGAATAGCTCCAGGCGGTAAAGAGATGTCCCCGTCGAACGCAGTATCTACAATGCAATGAAAACGATGGAGATTGCCAAAGGCGTCTCGAACGTCTAGGGCCTGTGGACATTCAGGCTCAATAGTCCGTATTGGAGTCTGAGAAAGGAGCGTGAATCATGCCGCTGGCGCCAGTGGCAAGGCCAGCTGCGTGTTGTATGCCGGGAATTTGTCGCTTGGCTCGTAGACCGGAGCTTTCGCAGTCCTTCGCGTGGACCGGGTCTCGATGATCTAGGAGGCTAAGTTGACTATCGCGCAGTAGCTGTTCGCCAACTTGTTGTAACGGGTAGCGACGGCCCTGAACTGCTTGAGGTCGCAGAAGTAATTCTCAACCAGATGGCGAGTCCGGTATTGCAGCGGGTCGTACCAGGTCTGGATCCGCCGGTTGACCCGTGGGGGAATGGTTGCCACAATGCCCTGCGAGGCGAGCGACAGTCGTATGGGGTCGGAATCGAAGGCCTTGTCGGCGATAAGTTCGCATGTGAGGACGCCGTCTAAGAGAGTGGTCAGCTCTGGTGCATCGGCGGCGTTTCCTGGTCTTATGGTGAACCGGACAAGCCGTCCGGCCTTGTCAACTACCGCCACGAGCTTGGTGGTAAGCCCGCCTCGATTACGACCGATGGCCTGCCGTGCAGCCGATTCGTTAGGCGGGCAACCGCTTTTTTGCGCCAGCGCCGGTTTGATGGACCTTGGCAAAGGTTCCATCGACCATCACGCTCTTCAAATCCAGGTTCTCTTCGATAACCTCGATAATCGGCTCGAACACGCCCGACTTCACCCAGCGGCGGAAGCGCCGATGCACGGTGTTCCAGTTTCCGAACTCCCTGGGCAAGTCCCGCCAAGGTGCCCTGGTCCGGGTTATCCAGATCATCCCCTCCAATTACATTCGATTGTTGTTTCCGCTTCTCTCCGGATCACCTGTTCGGCCCGGCAGGACCGGCTCAATGAGTGCCCACAGTTTGTCAGTGAGCCTTGCTCGCGCCTCCAACCACCCCACCCCCACTCTATGCATGGCTCTCCAGGCTCGACTCTAACCGCTGAGAGCGCTAGCCGATAAGGAAGGGTCCGCGGGTACAGGAGGAAATCACCCTCGGAAGATTTGAATGTCCACAGACCCTAGAGTATAGAGCGGCGCCACCGGGGGCCGATGCAGTGCTGCGGGGCAGGCAAGTACCAGGTGCGGAGGGAGGAACCCCAGCGGAGCCATATCGGCATGGCGGTCCAAGGCGAACTGCACTTGGCGGTCCATCGCCCAAGGTACGGGGTTAGCTGGTACGAAGCAGCGGCTGGCATAACCCGCCCTGGCATTAGATAGTATCTCGCTCAACCCCTGTACTCCCTCAACCCATCTGCGTAACTCCTATCTGGAAAGAGCAACATCGGCCTGCCGTGAGTAGACTGGAGCACCAGCCTTGAAGGTGGCGGCAATCTGAGGGATTCCACCCTCCTCCGTGAACAGGCACAGGTCTGCCAGCAGTCCCCGCTCTATGCGGCCTCGGTCGTGGAGCCGGAAGGCGCCTGCCGGGTTCGAGGTAATCATCGCCACCGCGGCGGGAAGCTCGCAATATCCTTGGCGATACAGCATCAGCACGGCATAGAGCAGGCAGGGCGCATGGTAGTCACCGCAGAGGATGTCCAACAGGCCATCGCCCGCCAGTTCCGCGGCGTTGAGGTTGCCGCTGGTAGAGCCGCCGCGTACTATGTTGGGTGCGCCCATGGTGATCCACTGGCCGATGTCCCTGGCACGGCGGGCCGCAGGATAGGCCACCGGAAACTCTGCGATGCTGACCCCCAACTCCGCCAGTTCGTCTACCTTCTCCACCGAGTCCGGATCGTGTCCCAGCAGCACGAAGGGCCGCTCGGCCATCTCTGCGGCGGTGCGCTCGAGGACCGCAGTCGGGCGGGCTTCCGTTTGCCTGATATCCAGCTGTGCTTCGATGACCTTTTCAGGGGAGTACCGTATGGCTGCCTTGGCCAGGTAGGCCTCGATGGTTTTCTTGAATTCCTCCAGGTCATGGTACTGCCCCTGTCCGGGCGTGTGGTCGTTCAGGGACATAGCCTGCACCCTGGCCTTGCGCATGGAGGCGAACATGGGGTCGAGGCCATCGGGCGTCCACACGTCCAGTCGGTACAGGACCTCATGGTCTATGAGGGGGTTGTGGAGGCCATGGATGGCATCGGCTACGGCAGTGGCGCCCCGGATGCTGCGCTCCTTGTCCAGCAGGTCGGCGAACATGACGGCGTGGAAGGCGGTGGTGACGCCGGAAGCGGCCGCGCGCAGTTCGTAGTTTGCGATGGCGAAGTCCAAGGGGAATGCAGCCCTCGGGCGGGGGTTGATCTCCTCCTCGATACCATCGTTGTGGCTGTCCACAAGGCCGGGGATGAGCCAGGCGCCCTTGGCGTCGAAGATCCGCTCTCCGCAGGCTGGCAAGTACTCCGAAGGGCCAAAGTCGGCAATTAGACCGCCGGACATCACGACCGTGCCGTTGTCAATGAAGCTATCGGGAAGCACCACTCGGGCGTTTGTGATTGCTATGTCCACGGGGTTCTCCTTTGCTGAATAATGGGGTTATTCCCTGCCGCCGACGTACTCGGCGACATCTATATCGGCGGGTGCGCCCATCGCCAGAACCTCACCGTGGCGAAGCACGAGGACCCGGTCGGCCAGGCGTTCCAGGGTGGGAAGGTCATGCATGATGGCAACGATGGACGAGCCGCCGGCGCGGGCTTTGGTCAGAAGATCTAGCACCTTAGCGCGGTTTTCGGCATCCAGGGCAGAGGTGGGTTCGTCCAGAAGGATCAATCGACGGGCGCGGAGCAGGGCACGGGCGACGTTAACCCGCTGCTGCTCACCACCGCTGAACACTGCGGGGTAGGATGTCTGGAGCTCAGGGCGGATGCCCAGAGAGGTCAGCATGGCACTGGCTTCCTGCCTTACGCTGTCGAGATTGTTGCCATTGACGACGTGGGGCATGGCCACCACGTCAACTGCGGGGACACGAGGCGCAGCCCGCAGGAACTGGGGAACGTAGCGGATTTCCTCGCGCCGCAGTTCCAGGACTCTACGATCATCGGCGGTGGCGAGGTCCACGAGGCTGCCGGATGCAGTTCTAAACTCCATGGAACCGCTGGTGGGCAGGCAGGTTCGGTGTATGCACTTGAGCAGGGTGGACTTGCCGGCGCCGCTTCCTCCGATGACGGCGACGCACTGGCCCGGCTCTATGTCGAAGGATACGTCCTGTAGCGCCGCCACCCGTTTGCCGCCAAGGATGTGCTGGGTGAAGGTCTTGGACAGGTGGCGAAGTGACAGTAAGGGTTTCTGCATCGTCCTCTCTTCCACCGGATGCGGGATTTCTAGAGCGCGGAACTGACCAGCAACTGGGTGTACGGGTGCTGCGGGTCTTCCAGGATCTGGTCGGTCAGGCCTGCTTCGATGACCCGGCCATGGCGCATTACTATGGTACGGTGGGCCAGCATCCCGATGACCGGCAAGTCGTGGGATACCACGAGGATAGTGATGCCGTACTCACGCTTGATGTCCCGTATTAGGTCAAGCACACCGGCCTGCACGGACACGTCGAGGCTGGTGGTGGGCTCGTCCAGTAGCACCAGATTCGGGCTGTTGGACAGGGCCTTGGCAATCTGGACCCGCTGTTGCATCCCACTGCTGAAGTACACGGGGAAGTCGTCCATGCGGTCGAGGGGTACTTCAGTACGAGAGAGGTAGTCTGACGCCTTGCCGCGTATGTCGGAAACGCTGCGCCACTCGGCGGCCAGCAGGCGCTCGGCCACGTTCCCGCCAGCGGTGACTAGCAGGTTCAGGCCGCGGCGGGCTTCCTGGTACACAATTCCTATGAGGGAGCTTCGGATGTGGCGGCGCATGGCGCGGTCAACGCTGAAGAGGTTCCGGCATTCGCCAACGGGATTGAAGTTTGCGTACCCGGAAGTCGGCGTTTCGTCGAGGTATAAGCAGCGCAAGAGGGTGGACTTGCCCGACCCGCTTTCTCCCACGATGCCCACGGTCTCTCCGGGGTACAGGTCCAAGCTGACGTCGCGGCAGGCGACGATGGAACCGCAGGCGGCGCAGGAGTTCGTGCCGGGATCGCTGTCGCAGGCCAACAGGCAGCCAGCGGTGTCGCGGTCGGGGCAGCCAGGGCCGTAGGTTTTGGTGACTTCCTTAACGGAAAGGAGGGGAAATTACGTTTCTCTGTTTTCCAGCATAAAAGCCAGGAACGCCTCCTTATTTATTCAGTACCGTATTTATTCAGTACCATGTTTCACCCTGCCCGCCCGTCAGTGCCAAGTCGCAGTAGGCTGTATCGGAGCAGGTGAGGGTGTGGGAGCCATCGGCGTTGAGGCGCTCGGTGAGGAAGGCCGCAGTGGAGCCGCAGCGGGCGCAGGGCTGGCCGCCGAACTCCTCGATCTTGAACTTGATGTCGTCAAACTCCATGGGACAGACATCGGTGTAGGGTGGGATGGCGTAGATGCGCTTCTCCCGGCCTGCTCCGAAAATATGCAGGGTCCTGGAGCGGTGGAGCTTGGGCAGGTCCCAGCGGGGCACCGGCGTTGGCGCCATGATGTAGCGGTGGTTGACGACCACCGGATAGCCAGCGCCGATGGTGACCTCTCCCTTCCGGACAACATCCTCGTACAGGGCCAGCCACATCTGGGCGTAGTCCTTCTCACCGTGCATGGTGCGGGCGACCGTCTGGCTGCGCTCCACCAGCCGCAAAGGCTCCGGGTACGGGACCTGGAGCACCAGTATCTGGTCTTCGCGCGTGACCTCTTCCGGGATACGGTGGCGAGTCTGCACGACCGTGGCCTCGGCAGTTTCCAGTGTGGTTGGCAGCCCGGTGGTCCGCTCGATTAGGCGCCGGATGTTGTTGGCGTTGACACCGGCGTCGTCGCCCTGGTCTATGACCTTCACTACGTCGCCCGGGCCAATGATGGACAGGGTGATCTGTAGTCCGCCGGTGCCGAACCCCCGGGCCACCGGGACCTCCCGGGAGCCGAAGGGCACTTGGTAGCCCGGAATGGCCACCGCCTTCAACATGGCCCGCCGGAGCTCCCGCTTGGCCGCGCTGTCGAGAAAGGCGTAGCTGTATCCGGTGAATTTGGAGCCGGTCTCCCGGACCAGTTCAGCTATGGTTGGCATGGCTTTTCACCGTCTCCATCAGCTCGGCGATACGGTTGGTGCGCTGTATGTCAGCCTGGAAACTGACGTAGTGGGGCATTTTCAAGTGCTCGACGAATCCCGACGCCTCAACGCTGTCTATGTTGTTCAGGACAAACTCGTCGTCCTGGGTCAGCGTTCCCGCGTCCTGCCGCTCCGACAGGTTCTCGTCCACGATGGCCATGGCGATGGCCTTGCGCTCGTCTCCGCCCAGAGCGAGGCCGTAGCCAAAGGTCAGGTCGGGTCGCTGCTCTTCCAGGGATGCCTTGCCGGGAAACACCACGTGGGCCTCGGTTACCGGGATATGCCCGATGGTCGCCGGGCGTCCGGTGATGGGGTGCCGTATACGCAGGGGCGCCTCCCCGCCGCGCAGCTCGGCGACGTAGGCATGGGACTCGCCGTAACCCCGCATGGCCGCGTAGCCCAGCGACAGTAGCGCACCTGCTTCGCCGCGGGCCATCACCTGAAGCCGGGCGGAGCGGCTGGCCGGGAAACGGAGTGGTTCGCGGGTAACGTCGAAGGGCTCTTCCTCGGTGGGACTGTCCGGTGCCGGAGCCACGTACCCGTCCATACGCAGGTAGTCAATGATGACGGGAAACTCCGGTCGGTCCGGAGCCGCGCCCATCTCAACGCTATGGCCGTTCAGAGTTATTGGTGGCACAGGAGTCTTGGCGTCGTTGCGTGACCACCCTGCTTCACTGAGCGAGAAATCGAGCAGGCGAAGGGTGTAGTCGCGGGTCTTGCCCAGCACCTGCCCACCCGGCACGTCCTGGAAGGCCGGGGACACCCGGCGGAGCACGGTCATGTCCTTGCCCCGCATCGGGAGCGAGTAGCCCACCCTCGGCAGAGTGGAACGGTAGGCTCGCAGCAGGAACGATGCCTCGATGGGATCACCCTGGGCCTGCAAGATTGCCACTGCAGCCAGTTCGGAATCGTAAACCGAGCCTTCGGCCATCACCTTGTCGACCAAGGAAGAGAGGCTCTCGGTAATCCTGATAGCATCCAGCGGGCGGTGGGATGAGATGATCTCATCTGATATGAGAGTTTCGGCGGCCAGGATGGCGTCCATTGCAGCCTTGACCGATGTATACACAGCTACCTCCTCCTGACCGAAACACAGATCCCGGAAGATCGAGGCAGGCACGCAACCGTCCCGTCCCAGGAAACCAGGATCAGATCCAGTCCCAGCGGGAAGTCTGCATTGCGCTCCACCAGCGCCTCAAAGTCCTGGGCAGAGATGCCCGCCACCCTCAGCCTGGCAGTATCGGGCACACCGGGCCCCGAGATAGCCAGAACCACGGGGCCGTCCGCCAGCGAAGTGCAGGTTGTGATCAGCGTCGCGCCTTCGTCCGGATACTCGATGGTGCCGATATTGGCCCCGGCAATTGCGGAGGACAGTCCGGCACGGTCTGCGATCACGAATTCGGCCTCAGGGAGGCTTGCCCTACGCGATCTCGTCCGGTGGACCAACCTCGGTTCTATGCGTTCTGACAGCCCCGGACATACCCAGTAGCTGGTCTCGTGGTCTACCAGGCTTTCCAACACGTGGAGCATATAATCATCATCGCTGCCATCCGACAGCACCGAGGGCAGACGGCTCCCGCTGCCGGGCCGCGCCATGCAGTCCAGCAGCACACGGAAGACGGACTGGGCCTGATGTTCGGTTGTGCTGAGTACGGGTATCTCAAGGGTCATGTCGCATCCTCGAACTTAACTTGAGTTGGGGCCACCCTGGCCCATCGGGCCTCCTGCTCCTGCCGCAGCATGGCATGGGCCCGTTCCAACAGGGCGTTCACCTCTACGGAGAGAGCGTGTCCCGATTCCAGCGCGGCGTCGAGAACGGCCGCCGCCAGGGCCTTCTCGGGGCTGCGGCCCATGACCAAGGCGTAGCCTTGTGCGTATTCGGACAGCACTTCGGCTTCCGTTACCGTCACTTCGACGAAGTTGAAGACGAGCCTCTCGCCGGGATCCTCAGCCCGGGCCATCAGCAGGCCCACAGTGGGGCCGTAGACCACCTCCACATCCATGGTCTGCATCACCCGGTCTGCGAGCTCTACCAGGGATGCCTCAGACGCGCCAGCCACAGCTTCCAGCCGTTGTTCTCGTTGCATCATTACACCAGCCATTCCCGCAGCTTGGCGGAAATCTTGTCTATGACTACCACTGAGCCGAGGACAATCAGCACCACCACGCAGGCCTCCTGGAAGCTGAAGGCGCGCATGGTCTGCTGGAGGTAGAAGCCGATTCCGCCCGCACCGACCAGACCCAGCACGGTGGCCGACCGGACGTTGACCTCGAAGTGGTAGAGGGTGAAGGAGGTGAACATGGGCGAAATCTGTGGCCAGTAGCCGTGGGTAAGCACCTGCAACCGGCTGGCTCCGGTGGCTTCCACCGCTTCGATCTGCCCGTGGTCGACGGCCTCGATGGACTCGGACAGGAGCTTGCCCACCACGCCGGCGGTGTGCAACGTCAGCGCCAGCACACCGGGGAAGGGGCCGAGACCGATGGCGGCTACGAATATGAGGCCCAGCACGAACTCATTGAGGCCGCGCAGCACATCCATCACCCCCCTGCCAAAGTAGTACAGCGCGGGGTTCTTCGTTACATTGCGGGAACCCCAGAAGGCCAGGGGAACAGCCAGGAAAGTAGCTAGAAAGCTGCCCCAGATGGCCATTTGAATGGTCTCCACCATCGCTGCCCAGTAGACCCCGGTATTGCTCCAGTCCGGCGGCACGAAATCGCTGAGCAGGTCCGCGGCGTCGGCGATTCCCTCGATGAACCGCATGGGGCTCATGTCGGTCCCCTGGTAGCTCCATCCCAACGCCACGAGGATGGCAGCCCATATCACCCAGTTGACGAAGGTGCGCCGCTTGATGTCCGGTGGCGGTGGCGGCACAGACTTTCTATCGGCCACTTGCGACATACGTCGCCTCCAGGTACTAGGCTAGTGAGATATGCCCGGCCCCATTCCCTTTCCTCCCCGCATTCACCGTGGCGGGGCCGGGCGCTGAAAGGGGTTAGTTGGCGCTGGCCAGTTGCGCCTTGGTGGCCTCGAGAGTACGGATGACCTCGTAGTCTCCGTCCTCGGCAGGAATCCAGCCCTGAATCTGGAGCGCGTCGAGTGCCGCCGGGTCGTCAAACTTCAGGAAAGCTGCTGTGACCGCCGTGTGGAAACTCTCCGGAAGGCTGTTCTGCACCGAAATCGGATCGGTGGGAATCAGCGGTGACTCCCAGATGATCCGTATGTCGTCCTCGCTTACCTTGCCGGTCTCAAAGAGCCGCGGCAGGGTCTCGTTGTTGTTGGAGGCGAGGTCCACGTTGTTGTTGGCTACGGCCAGGGCGGTTGCCTCGTGGGAACCCGCAAAAAAGACGTCGCTGAAATACGACTCTGGCACAATACCCCGCTCAAGGAAGTACACGGTGGGCACCAGGAATCCGGAAGTGGACTCGGGGTCATTGAAGGCAAAGCTGCGTCCCTGGGCGTCGGCGATAGTGTTGATGCCGGTGTCCTTGTGGGTGATGAGCATACTGTTGTACCCGGCGATTCCGGTATCGTCGTTGATCCACTTGACCACCGGTTCCATGTCGGCGCCCTGTTCGCGGGCCGTAACGTAAGACTTGGGTCCCAGCCAGACGATGTCCAGGTCGCCGTTCCTGGCTGCGATGATGGTGGCCGTGTAGTCGGTGCCCACGAAGGGCTCGACTTCCAGGCCGAGTTCGCTCTCCAGGTGGCTGACAACTGGCTCCCAGTTGGTGATGACGTTGGCCTCGGTGGGGATCAGCCCGAGCCGTACCTTGGCGGGCCAGCCCGTCTTGTCCACATCCTCAGTGGACGCGAGAGCAGCCTTGGTTGCTTCGAGGGTCCGGATTACCTCGTAGTCTGCGTCGGCCGCGGGAATCCAGCCCTGGATCTGCAGTGCGTCCAGGCCGGCGGGGTCATCGTACTGGAGGAATGATTCACGAACGGCTTCGTGGAAGCTCTGGGGCAGGCTGTTCTGCACTGAGATCGGATCAGTGGGAATCAACGGAGACTCCCAGACTATTGTGATGTCCTCCTCTGCAATACGTCCTGTCTCGATCAACCTGGGCAGGGTCTCGTTGTTGTTGGAGGCCAGGTCCACGTTGCCGTTGGCGACTGCCAGTGCAGTTGCCTCGTGGGAGCCAGCGAAGAACACGTCGCTGAAGTAGCTTTCGGGGTCGATGTCCCGTTCCAGGAAGAACACGCTGGGTACCAAGAACCCGGACGTTGACTCGGGGTCGTTGAAGGCGAAGGTGCGGCCCTGTGCGTCCTCGATGGTCTTGATGCCGGTGTCCCTGTGGGAAATCAGCAGGCTGTTGTAGCCGGCGATTCCGGTATCCTCGTTGATCCACTTGACCACCGGTTCCATGTCGGCGCCCTGTTCGCGGGCCGTAACGTAAGACTTGGGTCCCAGCCAGACGATGTCCAGGTCGCCGTTCCTGGCGGCGATGATGGTGGCGGTGTAGTCGGTGCCCACGAAGGGCTCGACTTCCAAGCCAAGGCGGGCCTCCAGGTGTTCCACGATGGGGGCCCAGTTGGTGATGACGTTGGCCTCGGTGGGTATCAGGCCCAGCCTAACCTTTGCAGGCCAGCCGGTGCGGTCAACCTCGCTTTCGGGCGCGGGGATGGCAGCCACCGGGGTTGCCGCGGGTTGGGGAGCGGTGGTGGGCGCTGCCGTCGGCGCCGCCTCTGAGCCGCAGGCGACTGCGGCTATGGCCACCAGCAGCGCCGAGGCAATCCAGACCAGGGGCTTCCGTATGAGTTCGGGCATTCCTGTCATCAGTTTCTGTCTCCTCGTCATTCAACTCGGATGAATTACGCAGTCAGGTCAGCGTGCAACCAAGAGTTGAGGGTCCTCTGCCTTGTGCTCGTTTTCCGATAGTGCAGACTGAATCGATTCTCCTTCCTGATCCTCCTCGTAGTAGAGTTCTTTCACCACCGTATCGGTCAGGGATTGGGGCGAGCCGTCGAAGACAATCTCGCCTCGACGTACGCCGATGACGCGGTCCGCATAGTCGCGCACTGTACCCAGGTTGTGCAGATTGACCAGGACCGCAATTCCTTCGCTCTGGTGGATATGGCGTATGTGGTCCATGACAAGGGCTGCGCTCTTCAGGTCAAGGGATGCGATAGGCTCGTCGGCCAGCAGCAGGCGCGGCTGCTGGGCCAGCGCCCGGGCGATGCCCACCCGCTGCTGCTCCCCGCCCGAGAGGGTATCGGCCCGCTGGTAAGCGTGGCCGGCCATGCCCACGCGACCAAGGAGGGAGTAAGCCAGATCGCGGTCGGAGCGCGGATAGCGGCGAAGGCTGGTGCGCCACGCGGGCAGGTATCCCATGCGCCCAAGCAGCACGTTCTCCAAGGCGTTCAGACGGTGCACCAGGTTGGCGTGCTGGAACACCATGGCGATGCTGCGCCGCACATTTCGTATCTCGGTCCTTCGCGCTCTCCCCAGTTCGAAGCCGTCCACCCATGCCCGGCCCTCGGTGGGACGCACCAGTCCGTTGAGGACGCGGATGAGGGTCGATTTGCCCGCGCCGGAGGGGCCGATAATGGCGGTGAACTGGTCAGAGGAAAGCTCCAGGTTCACGCCCCGCAGGGCGCGGGTTCCGTTGGGAAAGGTAACGCCGATGTTTTCCAACTGAATCATCAGTTGCCTCCTTTCTGGCGTGAAATATGGGCAGTAAGCAACTCGCGGTAGGTCTCAAGGCCGGGAACTTCGGTCCCCGGAGTCTTGGCCCGGTCGTCCCACATGCGGACCCGCACCTTCGAGCGCCAGTTGGGCGACTGGGGCGAAGGCACACACCTCCTCTTTGGACATCGGACCGCCTTGAAGGCGCAGGGACTCGACGCTGGCATCGGAAAGCAGTGCCGCGTAGCCGGTGTCGGTGGCGACGAGGTAACGCTTGGCGGCAACGTGGCCGCTGACGATGTCGGCCACGGCATAAGAAAAGCCCAGGTCCCTCAAGACCTGGGCTCCTATGGCATCGTGAGCGACGACACCGACACTCGTGGCCTGCCGTCCTTCGACAGGCCAGATGTGCCCTATATCATGCAGAAGGGCTGCGATCACCTCCTCCTCGCTGCCGCCGTCTTTACGAGCGAGATGAGCCGCCTGTAGCGCGTGTTCAAGCTGCGATACCTGCTCTCCGTGGTATTCCACCTCGCCGGCCGTGCTCAGGAAATCGAGAACCTGGGCAGCTGTAGCCCGTGGGTCGGCACTCATGGCAGCCTCCTTGGTTGTTTATCGCCGGGCAAAAAAATACCCCCGAAACTCGATTGTTTCGGGGGGTTCAGGGAAAAGACGCCGATTGGGTAAAGATCAGTGGCTTAAAAAAGAGGCCCCTCGGAACGGAACCGTTCCGGGAGCCCACTTGAGGCCACTTGAAAACTCTCATCGCAAAAAAGTGTATGCCAGCAATTTGCCGAGCGCAATAGGTAATTCAGGGAAATTCGGGGGCAATTTGGTGGATCTTGAATCAGACAACGGCAAGTCTGCCGAGGCGATTCCAAGCTCCATTTTCGCGCGTCCCCAGCCGGTACCGGAGCGTGGCTGCCGGACGATGAGGGGCGAAGTACTGCCTATCGTAAGGCATGGCCGAAAATACTGGGCTAGTACTACAGTCGCACCAAAAGTGACTCAGTAATTGCGACCTTTGATCTGTACCAATGTTCGTTTTGAAAAATCGTTGCTCGTAGCTGGATGCTGCGGTAATCAAGGCTGCTCCATGCCTCAAGGGAGCAACTGCGACTGTAGTACTAAATAACCCTATCTCCCGACTCCGGCATGGACTTGCCGTCGGGCTCAGCCGCCGCCCCTGGCAGCGGAGTCAAGATCACACGCCAGCGGGGAGTTTCCTTGGACGCCTCGACAAGGAGTTCCTCCAAAGGAACATCCATGCCGATATCGTCAATTTCGAAGTTGAATGCGGCTTTGACGTGGGTCAGGCAGACGCGGCCCGCCGTGGCGTTGTTCTCCCGTCCCATCCGCCTCAGCTTCTCGCGTTCGTCGAGGGTCATCTTCCACTGGTAGTGGCAGCCAGCAATGGCGCATTTGACCGACACTTTTCTGGCCATTCCCCCAATGGTACAACGACCGGGCAAGGAGACAGTTAGGAATTCTCTGAACAAGTCGGCTGGGACGTGGCATAGTTAGGCTGAAGAGCTTGACGCTGATCGGGGATGACATTGATGGACCAGCCGACCTTTGCCGACCTGGAATACCAGGGCAAGAAACGCAAGACCCGCCGGGAGTTGTTCCTGGAGCGGATGGACGCCCTGATTCCCTGGCGGTTGCTGGAGGACCGCATCCGACCCTGCTACCCCAAGGCCGGAAGGGGAGACACCCCTACCCGCTGTCCGTCATGCTGAGAGTCCACTGCGTCCAACTCTTCTACAATCTGAGCGACCCAGGCATGGAGGATTTGCTCTATGAGTCGGACCCGGTGCGGCGGTTCACAGGGCTGAAACTCTCGGGTCCCCTGCCCGACGAGACCACCATCTTGAATTTCCGTCATCTCCTGGAGAAACACCAACTGGGGCAGGGTCTCTTGGCTGAGATCAACGCTCACCTGGAGTCGCAGGGGCTGAGGCTCAGGGAGGGAACCATCGTGGACACAACCATCATCGAGGCGCCGTCTTCCACCAAGAACCGTGCCGGGGAGCGGGACCCGGAGATGCATCAGACGAAGAAGGGGAACCAGTGGCATTTCGGGATGAAGGCGCATATCGGGGTGGACTCCCATACGGGCGTAGTGCATAGCATGACGGCCACGGCGGCCAACGCCCACGACGTCACCGAGGCCCACAATCTGTTGCAAGGGGGCGAGAGGGTGGTGTGTGGCGACGCCGGGTATCAGGGGGTCGACAAGCGGGAGGAGAATCTGGGGCTGGACCTGGAATGGCGGGTGGCGATGTGTCCGGGGAGGCGGCGGAGGCGGGAGCCTGGGAGCAAAGAGGTGCTGGAGGAGAAGGACAAGGCGTCAGTGAGGGCCAAGGTGGAGCATCCCTTCCTGAGGCTGAAGCGGACATTCGGTTACGGCAAGGTTCGCTACCGGGGACTGGCGAAAAACCTGGAGCGGCTGGCGCTGCTGTTCGGGCTGGGCAATCTGCTGACGGCGGAGGGCCAACTGGCGGCGTAGTGCGCAAATGCTGCGGGACAACGCTGGTCTCGAGACCCATCAAGCCTCCAACAGCCCAGTCGGGGGCGAAATCGGAGGAGCCGATAACCGTCTGGCAAGCCCCAGGCCGCCGTTCTCACCCCCTATGCCGCACCGTCAAGCAAAACTCAAGCCACGACGGCCTTGTTCAGAGGATTCTTAGGTCTTGCCTGCATGGTGTTCAGCATCATCCACGTCTGCCCGCGAAGTCATACTGCCTAGACGCAGAGTCGCCGGGCCGGGCCAGATCCACACCGTAGAGGTGGCTGGAAAACCCAGTTGCAGAACCCTTGGCAGAATTCTATACTTCGGGTATTCCAGCCAGGGGTGTAGTGGGATGACGCTGTACGGCTACGCCAGGGTGTCGGTCAGGGAGCCCGAAGACAAGAATCTGGACCTGCAGGTGGAACGGCTCGTTCGCGCTGGCTGCGCCATGGGCAATATCCGGGCCGAGGAGGCCAGCGGGGCCAAGGACGACCGCGGCGGCTTGCTGGATCTCCTGGACCTGGTGGTCGCGGGCGACACCCTGGTGGTCACCCACATCGACCGGCTCTCCCGGGGCCTGACCTTCGGGCTGCAGGTGATCGAGGGCCTCCACCACGCCGGGGTGGAGTTTAGGTCACTGGCGGAGGACTTCGACACTTCGACGGCCAACGGGAAACTCCAGCTCCAGATGGTGCTCGCCTTCAGCGAGTGGTGGCGGAACTCCATCAGGGAGCGTTCGGTGGCAGGCCAGGCCAAGGCACGGATCGAGGGCCGTTTCCCAGGCCGGCGGCCCAGCCTGAGCGAGCAGCAACGGGAGTACATCAGGGAGGAGCGGTCGAAGGGAGTGAGCCAGCGGGAGCTGGCCAAGCGCCTGGAGGTCAGCCGCTGGACCATCCAGCAGGTGGACGGGTAGGGGTTGCATAGGAATTGCAGTCTTCACTCGAATCCCGTTCGTAGTGCAGGTGGGCCACCATAATCCGCTTCAATGGTCTGATATCTCGGCGCCGTTAACATCCAAGTTTGGTGGGGGACGGGATCGTGGCCTTGGAGACGAGATGGGCGAGTCAGCTGTCCGTTCCTGTCATCATCGCCGTGAAACGCCTCTGCATCTCCTCAGGCGTAACCTCGTGGAGAAAATGGCCGACGTTCCAGCGATGGCCAGAAGGGTCCCGCAACCAGCCCGACCGTTCGCCGTAGACCTGGTCCTCCGGTTCACTCTCGATCTCGGCACCCGCCTCGGCCGCGCGGCGAATCACCGCATCGGCATCGTCGACTAAAGCCTGTGGACATTCAGATGTTCCAGCCGCTGCAACATGATCAAGACTCAGGCCACCATGGCCAAGGGCAATGGTAGTTGAGTGTTGTATGCCGGGGATTTGTCGCTCGGCTTGTAGACCGGAGCTTTCGCAGGCCTTCTTGTGGACCGAGTCTCGATGATCCAGGAGGCCAGCTTCACCATGGCGCAGTGGCTGTCCGCCAGCTTGCTGTACCTGGTGGAGACGGCCCTGAACTGCTTGACCTCGCAGAGGTAGTTCTCGACCAGGTGGCGGGTCCGATACCGTATCGGGTCGTACCAATACTGGACCCGGCGGTTGACCCGCGAGGGAATGGTTGCCACGATTCCACCCGCGGCAAGGGCGAGCCTGGTGAGGTCGGAATCGCAGGCCTTGTCGGCGATAAGTTCGCCTGCGAGGACGCCGTCCAGGAGAATGGTCAGCTCTGGCACCTCGGCGGCGTTCTCCGGTCTTATGGTGAACCGGACAAGCCGTCAGGCCTTGTCAACCACTGTCATGTGCTTGGTGGTAAGCCCGCCTAGACTACGGCCGATAGCCTGCCGTGCAGCCGATTCGTCAGGCGGGCAACCGCTTTTTTTGCGCCGGCGCCGTGCTGGTGGACCTTTGGCAAAGGTCCCGTCCACCATAACGGCCTTCACGTCTAGGTCCTCCTCGATCACGTCAACGATTCGCTGGAAAATGCCGGACTGCGCCCAGCGGCGGAAGCGCCGGTGCTAGGTGATCCAGTTTCCGAACTCCCTGAGCAGGTCTTTCCATGGTGCGCAGGAGCATGTAATCCAGATCTTCCCCTCCAGCGACATTCGGTTGTTGTTTCCCCTTCTCCCCGGATCACCCGTCCGGCCCGGCAGGACCGGCTCAATAAGAACCACTGTTTGTCAGTGAGCGTTGTTCGCGCCTCCAACCAACCCCACCCCACACTATTTTTGCCTTGCCGGACCTTATTCTAACCGGCAGGATCGCTTGCTGAAAATGGCGATAACAGAACCATGGACAAGGAGAAATTGAGGGAAGGCTGGTTGCAGTCTTGCGACGGGTGCGGAGACCCGGGAGGAACTAGGCGGTGTGGACTAAGAGTGGCAGACGGGTGACTGCGCCATGGGTGAGACCCGTTTTAGGGGGATTCTACGGGCCGCAACGCCACGGGCCGCGTTTTGGCCCCACCCACGACCCAGTGTTACCTAGTCGCGTTATGCCACAACACGCTGAAGGTGACCGCCATCTGGAGCTGGAGCTTCCTCTTGCCGGTTTCGAAGCCCTTCGACAGGGATGGAAGTCAACTCCCGCATGGTGCAGGCCTTCAATCAACGGAAGCCCGCTTGCTGAAATTCCAAAACGCGCCCGAGCACCGGAGTTGCCTAAATCCTCACCTGAGCTTGCCGAATGGAGGGCGGGGTCGATTTCAACGCGCAGTCCGGGGCCTGCGCGCAAGGGCGCATCGCTGATTAGAGCAGCCTGAAAGGACCGTCAACGCCTGTGCGTCAGTGCGGAATGCGGCAAGGGGAGGCTTTAACTGGCAATTCATTGATCAAGATGCCATTCAAAGTAACCATTTCTTCTATCCCCGACAATCCTGATTTGGTCCGACTCCCAAGTACAGGCAGGATATCCGATGGACGATTTATTTGCCGGAGGTAAGACCTCTGGGGAAAAGTCAATCGGACAACGGGCGCCAACTTGGCCCGGAACCGTCGGTCTCCAAGGAGATCCCGGCACCGCTACCCTCTAGCGGGTGTCGGCGACTGAACTGACCTCCCGTTTCCTTCGGTCAGACAGGAAAATCGTCCCGTCCTTTTCAAATCGCCCTTCAAATCGAAGAGCCCCTTCGTTTGGGGTCCCCTTGAGGTCGTCGAATCTCTGATCGGACGTCTCACCGGTGGAAAGGAGTTCTGGATCGAAAACTCTGACCATCTTTACACTTCGATTGGAAAATTTCCCGTTCTTCTCCAGCATCGAATATTTGGCCAGAAGTTCAGGTCCGAGACCATACTCTGAGATCAAATACCTGTTGACCGCCTGCGTAACTCTCTTGGGTTTTGAAGCTTTCCAGAACATTAAATTCACGGACTACCATCCTTTGTTGACTTCCCATGTGTAACTTGGGTCGTGAAATCAGCCGTCAGTTCCAGTCTCGGCAGTACCGCCTTTGAGGATACTAAGCAAGTCCCCTACGGCTATGTCCTTCAAGGCCGGTCCATGTAGGGGTCGGTCTTCGTTCACCTTATAGGTATTCATTCGCCCTTCTCGGGACCTGGTTATGTACCCCGCTTTGTCCAGATCAGAGACGATCTTGAGCACGGCTCTTTCGGTAATCCCCAGTTGCTGAGAAATCTCTCTGGCGGTGATCCTCGGTTGCCGGAACACGGTCACCAGCACGCCGCCGTGATTGGTAATGAAGTCCCACTCTGGCATTTCAGCAGGTCCAATCGACCAATTCTTATAGCCTTATATATGAAAATTGTTTCAGGATTCTATAATCGTGCAACAGAATTCATAGTATAGCACAGTTTGCGGAGACACGAACGAGACGGAACCAATTGCTATCCTGACTTGGTTATCCCTATCGGTTAGCTCTTACCCAGGACAAGCGCCTTACCCATTACACTGGCTTGGCGGTCCTGAAGATGGTGTAAGAGCAATTTGCCTGATGACCTAGAAATTTGGCCGGAAAGCCTTGTGCGGGGAGATGAATGGGATGAATTTCGGCAGTGAGGTCGACGAAAGCAAGGCCAGGGACATAGCTTGACTGAGCCGCGCAGGGACAGATTCAAGGGCGGAACGGATGGCCTTTGTGCGCAGGGAGCTGCCGACACCGCAACTGCCGCCTGTTCCGACTGTTAGGCTGGCCTTGGCCGCCACCGAGGTCAGGTTGGCCACCGTGGACACCAGGTACAGTTGGAATTTCGTATTGACTCTACAGAAATACCGGGACTGGCAGATGCCCAAATGGACCAGCCGGGCCAGCCTGTGTTCCACCACCACCCGGCGCGCCCGGTATTCGTCATACCCGGAGCTCTGTTGCAATGCCCGGGACTCTTGCAACAGGGCCTCCTGGGGATGGATCAGCACCCACCGTCCCTTCCTGCCCTTGGCCGGGATGCACTGGGACCGCGGTGGACAGGTCATGCATTCGGACCCGTCGAACTGGAAGGCCCGCAAGCGGTGGACCCGTCCCGCGCCGTCAGTCCGCCTCCCCGCCCGCAAGATTTTGTGGGTGACTGCCCTGCCGGACAGTGCAACTGCCCGCCGCTAGGCCAATGACAAAGTCATCCTTGGGAAAGCGCTGCCGGTCGGGGCGGCCCAGCGCCCGGGCCACTAGCTTGCGGCCCGCATCGGCGAAGACCTGACGGGTTACGCCGTCCCCACAGGCGGCGTCACCTATGGCCTCCTGCACCGGCACACCGGTATTGGCCTCACTCTCCTCCACCAGTTCCAGCGCCCCCAGGTTGTCCGGAGCGTTGCCCGCCAACACCGCAACGGCGGTGATCAGCTCGGTGTCGGTGTCCACGACGATGGCCGCCTTGTGTCCGTCGAAGCGTTTACTGCTGCTCTTGTGCCCGTGGCGCATCTCCGGATCATGCACTGACACCATCCGGTCCTTGCTCACCCTGCTCTTGAGGCTCACGGCGTCATCGCCGTCGCCACTCTTGCGCTCAATGTCTTGCAGCAGCAACTGCCCCAGCAGTTCTGCCGCCGCCACTATCTGCTGGCGCTGTACGCTGTCCCCCGCCAACTCCCCCTGCGCCTGCCGAGACAACTCCAGGAGGCGGTCCGCGTCGGCCACAATCCCAGCCAGCAGAGCCTGCCGCGCCCGCTTGTCCGACCAGTCGATGGCCGCCTCCCCCTTGATGCTGGAGGCGAGGTACCGCCCGTATCCCCGAGCCTTGGCCCATTTCCCGGCGCTGATTCCCTCTTCCTGCGCCAGCGCACGCAGCGGTGTGACCATCCCGTCGGCCAGCAGATTGTGGGTGTCCCTCACCTCGCCGCGGCCCAGGATGTTGGTGGTGTCCAGCGCCACCCTCATGCTCCGCCTTTTCAGGTAGCCCGACTCCCTGGCGAGGCGCAGGCTGGACTCGAATACCTCCCGCACCTTGTCGTGCAGGATCAGCTGGGCGCGAAACACCTGCAGTGTGCTCTTGGCGAAAGGCCTGTTCTCCACCTCAATCCCCAGGACCACCTTCCAGCGGATGTCGAAGTTGGCCCTGGCCTTGGCCTCGGCGTCGCTGACCTTGTCATGGGTCTGCAACAACAGGGCAGTGGACAGCAGGCTGGGCGGGACGCTATCCCGGCCGTTGTCGACGCAGTAGAACTCGGCGAAATCCGCATCCCGGAACGGTCGTCCCCGCAGCGAGGCCAGCAGACCGTAGAAGGTGTCCCGCCCCACATGGTCCGGATACAACCGGTCCGCTTCCCAAAGACCCCGCTGGTCCGACCGCTCTCCCAGCCTGCTCAGCCCTCCCTACCCTTGCTGGCCAAAGTATACCCGCCAGCCTGACCACCGCCACTCTCCGGCCAGATTTCTAGCTAAGAGAGAGTAAACCCCGATTTTGCCGAGACGGAGAGCGCTGCAGGGAGCCGGCATGTCTTCACTGCGCTTTCTACTCATAGTAAGAGGACTTGAAGACGAAAAAGGTAGACGAGAAGCATGGTCCACGGCATTAATCGTACCCCGTATCGGATAAACTCGCGATTGAGCGGTCCTGCGTGGCTTGACCATACTGCTACCATCTCGTTTGGGATGTCCTTTGAGCCCGAAGACTCCCAATATGGGAAATCTTGGGTACTATGCCCCGAAATATCCTACGACGAGTACAGCGATACTCTGTGTGTGGCACACGGGGAGCCGACTCCGGTTCAGAGCGTTTTTGCAGTTGTGCGTGGGTAACCAGCTATTCGCGTGTAACTGAAGGTGCAGATGATCCAGTGAACTGACCCACTCGTGCTTTAGCATTGAACAACTCGGCTATCTCTTCAGCCCAATTGGTTACGCGCACTCTCTAAGGTTGATTACACAGGCCTGCTGCGATTTATGGCGCCCCATGAACGCGCAACCGTAATTTTCCGCCGATAAATTCGCTTTCTGCAGGACTGTTAATGCGAGACCTCCCCTCTCGTCTGTTAATACGAGACCTCCCTTCCCATCTGGACAGGATTCGTACGGAATGCCTAGCAGGACTCACCGTGTCGCTGGCGCTCGTCCCGGAGGCGGTGGCATTCGCTTTCGTAGCCGGGGTTGACCCTCTGGTCGGCCTGTATGCTGCGTTCATCGTTGGGCTCATCACATCCCTGACCGGCGGACGGCCCGGGATGATCTCCGGGGCGACGGGAGCCCTCGCCGTGGTAATGGTCTCGCTGGTAAGCAACCACGGGGTCGAATACCTGTTCATCACTGTGGTCCTGATGGGGTTGATCCAGATTGCGGTGGGTGTGCTGAAACTTGGGAATTTGATCCGCATGGTGCCGTTTCCGGTGATGCTCGGCTTCGTAAATGGGCTGGCCATCGTCATTTTCCTGTCGCAGTTGGAGAGTTTCAAAACAGAAGGAGCCCACGGGACCGAGACGTGGCTGCCTCTGTTTGATATGGGGATTATGCTGGGCTTGGTGGCCCTGACGATGGCGGTGATTTATATAGTGCCGAGATTCACCAAACGGATTCCTGCTGCGCTGGCAGGTATACTTGTGGTCTCGGTGCTAGTTATCTTCGCGGGCATCAACACTACGACAGTGGGGGACGTTTCCAGTATCGCGGGAGGGTTCCCGACATTCGGGGTGCCGGATGTGCCATTCAACTTTGAAACCCTACGGATCATCGTGCCGTACGCATTCATCTTGGCCGGAATAGGGCTGATCGAATCACTGCTCACACTTACGTTGATTGACGGATTGACGGAGACGAGAGGTCAGAAAAATCGTGAGTGCGTGTCGCAAGGGGCAGCGAATGTGGTGACTGGGTTCTTTGGCGGCATGGGGGGTTGCGCCATGATCGGCCAGAGCATAATCAATATAAGGGCCGGTTCGAGGTGGCGGCTGGCGGGCATCCTGTCCTCCCTACTCTTGCTGCTGTTCATCGTCCTTGCGTCATCATTGATTGAACGGATTCCGATCGCCGCACTCGTTGGCGTAATGTTCGTAGTAGTGCTGGGGACCTTCTCGTGGACCAGCCTGCGAATTATCCGCAAAGTGCCTGTTACAGACGTAGTGGTGATGATCCTCGTATCGGCAGTTACAGTGGCAACTAATCTGGCGGTCGCGGTCGTTGTCGGAGTGATCGTGTCGGCCTTGGTATTTGCCTGGAAGACTGCACGGCACCTCTCTGTTGTGGTAAGCGATGAGAGCACTGCCACCCGGCGAGTCTATTCCCTCCATGGGCAACTTTGTTTCGCTTCGGTCAACTCCTTTAGAGATTTGTTCACACCGGCGGTCGACCCTTTCGAGACTACAATCGACTTTCAAAACGCACGTGTGTGGGACCATTCGGCCATAGAAGCAATCGTGGATCTCTCGAGGCGTTACAACCGAGTGGGGAAACGCCTGTATCTCTTGCACCTGAGCAAGAACTGCCATGAAATGCTTGAAAAAGCCGATGTGGTTGTGAACCAAATCCACGTCGACGATCCCGGTTACAGGGTCACAGTAGCAGAACTGGGTGGGTCTGAGGACGAATCCTGATCTGACCTGCTGTGAGAGTAATTTGGACCAAGCTAAAGCCAGGGTGAAATGCGCACATGGGGGAGGACAAGCAGGACTCCGCGTCGGTACCGTCGACAAGTTCCAAGGCCAGGAGGCGCCGATCTCGATATATTCCATGGCCACCAGTTCACCCGACGAAGCTCCACACGGGATGGAGTTCCTCTACAGTTTGAACCGCCTGAACGTCGCCACCAGCAGGGCCAGGTGCCTGGCCTTGGTGGTCGCCAGTCCAGGGTTGCTGCGGGTGAGGTGCCGTACTCCGCGTCAGATGCGACTCGCCAACGCCATGGCTCGCCTGGTGGAGATGGCAGGCTAGAAATTTGGCCGGAGATCCTTGTTCGGGGAGATGAATGGGATGAATTTCGGCAGTGCGGCCGACGCAAGCAAGGCCAGGGAAATAGCTTGACCGAGCCGCGCAGGGACAGATTCAAGGGCGGAACGAATGGCCTTTGTGCGCAGTGAACTGCCGACACTGCAACTGCCGCTGGTGCCGCCCGGCAGGCTGACCTTGGCCGCCAGGTACAGCTGGAATTTCGTCTTGACTCCACCGAAATAGCGGGACTGGCGGATGCCCAGATGGACCAGCCGGGCCAATCTGTGTTCTCCCACCACCCGCCGCCTTCGATATTCCTCATACCCGGCGCTCTGTTGCAATGCCCGGGCCTCTTGCAACAGGGCCTCCTGGGGATGGATCAGCACCCACCGTCCCTTCCTGCCCTTGGCCGAGATGCACTGGGACCGCAGTGGACAGCTCATGCATTCGGACCCGTCGAACTGGAAGGCCCGCAAGCGGTGGACTCGTCCCATGCCATCAGTCCGCCTTCCCGCCGGCACGATGTTGTGGGTGGCTTGCCCCGCCGGACAGGTGCAACTGCCCTCCGCCAGGTCGATGACAAAGTCGTCCTTGGGAAAGCACTGCCGGTCCGGGCGGTCCGGCAACACCGCCACGGCGGTGATCAGCTGGGTGTCGGTGTCCACGACGATGGCCGCCCTGTGTCCGTCGAAGCGTCTCCTGCTGCTCTTGTGCCCGTGGCGCATCTCCGGGTCATGCACCGACACCATCCGGTCCTTGCTCACGCCGCCATCGCCGTCGCCACTCTTGCGCTCAATGTCCTGGAGCAGCAACTGGCCCAGCAACCCCGACGAATCCACGATCCGTTGGCGCTCCTCACTGTCCTCCGGCAACTCCCCCTGCGCCTGCCGCGCCAACTCCAGGAGCTGGTCCGCGTCGGCCACAACCCCACCTAGCAGGACCTGCCGCGCCCTCTTGTCCGACCAGTCTATGGCGGCCTCTCCCTTTGATGCTGGAGGCCATGTACTGCTGGTATCCCCGGGCCTTGGCCCATTTCCCGGCGCTGATTCCCTCTACCTGTGCCAGCACCCGCAGCAGCTTGACCATCCCGTTGACCAGCAGATTGCAGGTGTCCAGTACCGCGCCTCGGCCCAGGATGTTGGTGGTGTCCAGCGCCACCCTCATGCTCCGCCTCTTCAGGTAGCCCGACTCCCGGACCAACCGCAGGCTGGACTCGAATACCTCCCGCACTTGTCGTGCAGGATCAGCTGGGCGCGAAACACTTGCAGCGTGCTCTTGGCGAAGGGCCTGTCCTCCACCTCGATCCCCAGGCCCACCTTCCAGCGGATGTCGAAGTCGGCCCGGGCCTTGGCCTCGGCATCGCTGACCTTGTCGTGGGTCTGTAACAGCAGGGCAGTGGCCAGCAGGCTGGGCGGCACGCTGTCCCGGCCATTGTCGGCACAGTAGAATACGGCGAAATCCGCGTCCCGGAACAGCCGGCCCCGCAGCGAGACCAGCAGACCGTAGAAGGTGTCCCGCCCCACATGGTCCAGATACAACCGGTCCGCTCCCCAAAGATCCATCTGCTCCGACCTCTCTCCCAGCATTCTCAGCCCTCGCCATGCTTGTTGACACCACCATAGCCGCCAGCCCGACAGCCGCCAATTTCCGGCCAGATTTCTAGGGAATTCTCCTTCCCGGGGTGTTGTCAATGGCGGTGGGAAGTTGGATATTTATATGGTAAGTGTTGGACCCCTCAGCCCGCACCGAACCCACATCAGTTAAACTTATCTCAGCCAAACAAGCATCTAGAGAGTAGTGATGATTGCGAATACAAGGGCCAGGTTCTCTGGCGGGGTTCTTCATCCTCTGGAACCGCTCTACCTCGCAGAGGGCGAAGAGGTACTGGTCAGTATTCAAGCCATTCCCCTGCAGGATTCAGAAGAAGCGCCGGTGCAGCATTGGTCGACCGGGACCAAACCGGAAGGGAGAGAGGAAGAACGGATTAGACGAACTATGTCGGCTGCCGGGTCCTTGAGGGGCAAAATAGACGGTGAAGCAATTAAGCAGATGATATCCGAGGCCCGCATAAAAGGTTCCTGAGACACACCGGAACCATAGCGCCGTGCGGTATCTCGTTGACACGGATTGGACCATTGACTACCTGAACGGAATCGATAGGATAGTCCGGAACCTCAATAACTTCCTACCTGAGGGCGTCGGGATCAGCATAATATCCTTGGCCGAAATCTATGATGGAATGGTGGGAACGATTTCCCCCGAAGAATATGAAGAGCAATTGAACGCCTTTCTCGCGTCCGTTGAGGTGTTGTCATTGGATGACGGCGTCTGCCGCACTTTCGCCGCAGAGCGGCGGCGCCTAAGGGCCGCTGGGAACATCATCAGCGATTTCGACCTCCTGATAGGCTCCACTGCCCTGCGTCATGACCTCACCCTGCTAACCAACAACCGCAGGCATTTCGAGCGGGTGCAGGACCTGAGCATCATTTCGGTATAGGCAGTTAGTGCGGCATACAGGCCGAATTTCTGTAAAGGTGGGGCCCTCACCATCTAGAGTGGCGAGACCCAATGCCTACCCCTTACATCCCCCACGCCACCGCCGACGCACACCCTACATTTGATGACCCGCTTGCGAAAGATGCTGAACATATTAGCCTTCTCCAACTTAGCCGTGAACTGCTTCTGCCATCCGGTTTCGAAACCGTAGACAACGGCCTGTTGCGTCCAGACAAGGTGCGCACCCTCGCGACCCTCGCATATCGTCCGGTCCTGGAGTCAGCGCCCTGGGTCTGAGGCAGTCCGAAGCACTTAAGTGGCAGTTACACATCGTCAGGATGGCGCAGCACCGCCAGCGCGATGCAATCGTCCGTAAGGCAGGCGTCGGCAATGCCACCGGGATCTAAATGCCTCCATCGTCATCAACTACAGAGATTTGTGTGATAAGGCTCATGGTGATCTGACCCACAAGGGTTTTGCTTTCGATGATTCCCTGTTTTGACTTGACCCACCTATAGCTTGATTTCGATTTCACTGCCTTGGGGTTGTTCTTCGCCCCCGCTCCCAGCAGATGTTGAGGGCTACGGACGCCAGCGCGTTGCTTTTCTCGCAGTGGCGAACTTTTGCCACCGATGGTCGGCACTCAAGGGACGGGCTGGTTACCATATATTTGAACTCGTCCTGCACCCGAGGGACATGCGCGGTTTGTGGGATGTAGCGTCAGCGGAACTCCCACAGACCTCCCCCTACCCCTACATGGGGGAGGGGGAGATGATCCAGCAATTGAACATAAAATCCGCCGTATTTGCACGAGCTAGTGTCGTGATTTGCATGGGGCTTCGTCGAATCTGGCACGGGGTGATGTCGCGCTCTGCATGAGGTAGCGTCATCGTACTGCACGGGATACGTCATTCTTGGCTAGCTAGGCATGGCGGTAACTCTTGCCGGAAGAGATCCACACTTCACGGGGCCATTAGCCGATTTTAGGGGCCTGAAAGGGCGATGTGTTGCGTTTTTCTGGCGCCGAGCGTAAAGCTGCGGCGTCTATCTCCAGGTGTGTTGTGAGAATTTCGAGTACTGACCCCTGAGTCTGCATGGGATAACGTCATAACATCAGAGCTGGATAGCATGTGGTTGCATGGGCTGATGTCACGGTCTGCCCCTCAGGTCTTGAGATAGTGCTGCATGGGGTAGTGTCATCGCTCTTCTGCAGCCATCCTGGGTCATCCGAGGAGCGTTGGTAGGATAATAGGGCTGTCTAGCAGCTGATCATTTGCACGGGCTAACGTCATTTCGGATAGCGAGAGATGATTTCGATTGCATGGGGTAGCGTCATCAATAACCCGATAGGTCGGTATGATTCAGATAGCGGAACGACCTGCTACGATATTGAAGTGCCGCGGGACCTGCATGGGATTGTGTCAGAATTGTCTTGCTGTAAGCTAAATCGCTGCATGGGTTGGCGTCATAGTTCTGCTCTCGTAAACAGCGTACTTGGCCTATCACCTGATCATCTACTTTGCATTGCAGTCGCTGTTTTCTGCACGCGGTTCCGTCGCTTCCCAACGGCGCTGGTAGGCTTATATGCCTGGACGCTAACTAGAAGCAGGAGGCAGTATCTTGACAGTGCCTGCTTTGGCTTCCACGACTCGCAGTTCCCCAGCATGTTCTAGTTGTCGGATCACCTTGCGGGCGTCGGAGACCAGATTCCGGCGTGCGCTTCGGCTGGATGTCGGAAAACAAAGGGCAATTAGTTCGTCTTCGCTGAGGGATGGGTACCTGTCCGGGTCGCTCGTTTGCGCCCAGAAACGCCGCCGCCCTTTTCCGACCGGGAAATGAGTCCTTCCAGGTTCAAACCACCGATAAGCGAGGTTCAACAGGGCGCGGTAGCCGGCCGCTGACTTGATTCCCCACTGTCTGAGGTTGTCACTGACCTGCGGGCCATTGCCGGAACCGGGAGGAAGGTCAACGATAACGCTGATCAGGTCATCCAGTTTGGCAGGTCCTCTGGGAATATCGGAAATATTCACTATCCGGCGCAGACCACCATGCCCTGTGTCCGGGTAGTACCACGGAATCCTGGCCTCAGGTGATTCCAGGCCCTCAAATGCTGCCATTAGCCGGGGCCAATACTCATTGGGTCGAGGCTTCCGTGGGCTTGGATAGAGCCATTCCAGCATATGGCGCAGCGGAACTCTCATCGCGACAGGGTTGTGGGTGTCCCGTGAGTCCATCGGAACTGCCAGTACAGCCTCGACGAAGAGCCTTAGGGCCTGTGGACATTCAAATTCTTAGAGGGTAAATTCCTCCTGTATCTGCGGACCATGTCTTCCGGATCTCCGCACCTTAGCAAGACTGCAACAAGCCCTTCCTCAAATTCGCTTTGCGTCGTGCTACGGTTGCCGTCGTTATCAGCAAGCCCCCCAGCAATTAGAATCGAGCTTGGAAAGGCATGCATCGTGTGGGGGTAGGGTTGGTTGGAGGTACGAACAACGCTCACTGACAAACAGTGGGCACTCATTGAGTCGGTCCTGCCGGGCCGAACAGGTGATCCGGGGAGAAGTGGAAACAACAACCGAATGTCGCTGGAGGGAATGATCTGGATAACCCGGACAGGGGCACCGTGGAGAGATCTGCCCAGGGAGTTCGGAAACTGGAACACCGTGCACCGGCGCTTCCGGAGCTGGGTGCTCTCCGGCGTGTTCCAGCGAATCTTCGACGTGATGAGGACGACCTCGACCTGAAGGCCGTGATGGTCGACGGAACCTTTGCCAAGGTCCACCAACACGTCGCTGGCGCAAAAAAAGCGGTTGCCCGCCTGAGGAATCGGCTGAGCGGCAGGCCATCGGCCGTAGTCGAGGCGGGCTTACCACCAAGCTCATGGCGGTGGTTGACAAGGCCGGACGGCTTGTCAGATTTACGATAAGGCCAGGGAACGCCGCCGAGGCGCCTGAGCTGCCCACTCTCCTAGACGGCGTCCTGACAGGCGCACTTATCGCCGACAAAGCCTACGATTCCGACCCCATCAGGCTCGCCCTTGCCGCGGGTGGAATCGTCGCAACCATTCCCCCGCGGGTAAATCGCCGGGTCCAGTATTGGTACGACCCGATCCGTTACCGGACCCGCCACCTGGTCGAGAACTACTTCTGCGACATCAAGCAGTTCAGGGCCGTGGCCACCCACCACAATAAGCTGGCGGACAGCTACTGCGCCATGGTTAACCTGGCCTCCTGGATCATCGAGACCAGGAGCACCAGAAGAACTGCGAAGGAACCGGTCTACAAGCCAAGCGACAAATTCCCGGCGTACAACACGCAGCTGGCATTGCCACTGGCCCCAGCGGCATGACTCATGCTCCTGTGTCAGGCTCCACAACGATCCCTTCAGGCTGAATTGCCACAGACCCCAGGAGAAAGGGAGTGCGCTTACGACTGGCTATACGTCTTCTTGCTGCCATGGCTGCGAGTTTGCTGACCATGGCGGTTGACTGAGGACTCCATGACGATATTTTGGCAATCAGTGTTGCGATCTCCACAGAGGTGAGCGAGCAGTACGGGCAGATGGTCCCGGCGTGGAGCCCTGACGGTTCGCAGATCACGTTCTCTCACGGCTACCGGATATTCGTCGCGTCTTCCAATGGTACTCGGTTGCATTCCCTATCCGACAAAGCTCCGCCAGACGACCCGAATAACATCGACTTTTCCCCCAACATTTCCCGAGTGTCCGGCAGGTTGGCGTTCGCAACCCTCAAATATCCCACACTGGGGAGACTCGAAGCTTGGGCTGTCCATGGCGAGGGGCGACGGAATACATTTGACATCGCTGTTGCTGATCTTGATGGATCAGACGAGGAGAGGTTGACAATAGGAGGCCCGATCTCTAACGAAAAGGCAATAGTGGGCCAAGAGATGGTTTCCATTGCACCGGTATGGTCGCCAGACGGTACCAGAATAGCGTATTTGGCCTCGCGGTGGCCGTATTCGGGTAGGTATGGCGTGTATGTGATGAAGCCCGACGGCACGGGAGTTACCGAAATCTCCCATTATTTCGACAGGAGACGTCCTCCTTACTTGGTCACAGTCCTCGGGCGACCGGCTTGGTCTCCGGATTCCAAGGCATTGGTGTACTTGGTCCAGGAATTCACAGAGGAGAATGAGACAAGGGCAGCTGTTCATGTTGCCCATCTCGATTCTGGAGAGTGGTCTCGAACCCGCGAGTCTGTTGGCCTTCCGTCTTGGTCGCCCAATGGAGAGCACGTAGCCTACATTACCAAGGAAGACAGTGAATTCGTGCTGATTCGCATGAATCGCGCTGGGGAAGAATTGACGGAGATGGCCTCTTGGGAAGAGGAGCTTCTCACTCCGAGAGATCTACGGACGAATCCAATTGGGCTCTCGTGGTCGCCTGACGGTTCAAGGGTCCTTGTTGGTTCCAACCCATTGAAAACCGTTAAGACAGACGGTCCACGAACCGCGGTCTACAGCCGAGATACTGCCAATGTTCTTACTACAATGGACGCTGACGGACGGAATCAAAGGGTTGTAGTCTGGAATATCGCGACGACCGTCTCTGGGAAGAGCAATTTGGTTGCGGCTTCCAAGAGGTAATTCTGAATGTCCACAGGCCCTAGGGAGGCAGTTGCCTCGAGTAGCCAGTTAACGCTGCCTGTGATCATCGTCCCTCATCCGAAGCCGCCCTCCCATTAGATAAGCAGCTGCGAATCCCACTCTCAGGCCATAAAGATTACCGTGTGGGCGCCGCTCGCGAAGCCTCCGACTGGCTTCAGCGTCCCGTTTGTCAATTTCGTAATCTCCGGAATCCACGTCGATGACGACGAATTTGCCTCTTTCTCGCTCGAAGTCGATCAGTGGCTCGATAGTCTCAGCATAAATTCTTTCGCCTCTATCCGCGACTGCCCTCATTGCTTCCCTATTGGCTTGCCTGACGTTCCCCTCTCACTCAATCCTGAACTGCATTGCTGCGCCGGTGTGGGTAAATGCTTTTCGTCATGATAGCTTGTCAGGTAACCCTGAAAAAGCAGGGGCGCACAGACGTGCGCCCCACTGACATCATTGTACTTTCGGGCGTCCTGGCTAGTCTGGGGTGGAGCCCAGGGCCGGGACGTTGGCTGACTCATCGGAGGCCAGCTGACGGTTGACGGCGCTCAGGTATGCCTTGGCGCTGGCTACCACGATGTCGGTGTCGGCGCCGCGGCCGGTGTAGGTCTTGCCGTCTTTCTCGATGCGGATCGTGACCGTACCCAGGGAGTCTCGGCCCTCGGTGGCGGCCTGGACGTTGAAATCCACCACCTTGTTGACCACGCCGATGGCCCGGTCGATGGCGTTGCAGATGGCATTGACCGGCCCGTTGCCCGTCGCGGCGTCGGTGGTCGGGATGCCCTCAGGGTCGATCAGCCGGACGGTGGCGGTGGCGATGCCGTGGTCGCCGCCGCTGAACTGCACCTGGTCCAGCGTGTAGCTGATGGGCTCGCTGGATTCGCGGGATTCCTCGTCCATCAGGATTTCCAGGTCACGGTCGGTGACCTCGCGCTTGCGGTCAGCCAGCACCTTGAAGGACTCGAACACGCGTGAGACTTCCTCGCGGGACAGGCTGTAACCGAGCGCCTCAAGGCGGGCCTGCAGTCCAGCGCGACCACTGAGCTTGCCCAACACCAGGCTGTTGCCTGGTACGCCGACGCGCTCTGGCTGCATCACTTCGTAGGTGGAGCGGTCTTTCAGGACTCCGTCCTGGTGGATGCCCGAGGCGTGGCGGAAGGCGTTCTCGCCGACCACTGCCTTGTTCGCCTGCACCGCCATTCCGGAGATGCGGCTGACCATCCGGCTCGACGGGTAGATCTGCGTGGTGTCGATGCCGATGTCCACGCCGAAGTGGTCCTTGCGGGTGTCAAGGGCCATGATGATTTCTTCCAACGATGCGTTGCCGGCGCGCTCGCCGATGCCGTTGATGCAGCCCTCGACCTGCCGAGCGCCGGTCTCGATGGCGGTCAGGCTGTTGGCCACGGCCAGTCCCAGGTCATTGTGGCAGTGGACGCTCAGCGTCACTCCGTCGATACCCGGAACGTTGGCCTTGATCTCCTGGAGTAGCTGGGCGAAGCCGGTTGCCGACGGGATGGCGTATCCGACGGTGTCGGCGATGTTGATGGTGGTGGCCCCGGCCCGGATCACCTCGGCCAGCATCTGGTACAAGTATTCAGGGTTGGTCCGGGTGGCGTCCATGGGGGAGAACTCGACGTCGGGACAGTAGCCTTTGGCCCGCTCCACCATGGTCACGGCCATCTCCATGACCTCTTCGCGGTTCTTTCGAAGCTGGTGCATCTGGTGAATCTCCGAGGAGGAGAGGAACACGTGAATGCGCGGACGCTCGGAGTGCTCCACGGCGCGCCAGGCCTGGTCCACGTCGTTGGGATGGGCGCGGGCCAGCGAGGCGATGATGGGCCCCCTGACCTCCCGGGCGATGGCGGAAACGGCCTCGAAGTCGCCGGGGGAACTGGCGGCGAATCCTGCCTCGATGATGTCGACATTCATCCGCTGGAGCTGCCGGGCGATTTCCATCTTTTCAGCGCCGGTCATGCCAATGCCTGCCGACTGTTCGCCGTCCCGGAGTGTGGTATCCAGGAGAAGTACTTTCTCGTTTGCCATCTCTTTCTTTACCTCAAGTATCCTTTCTGAATTCTGGTTCGGGTAATCGTAAACCGCTAACTGCGGCCCTCAGAAAGGCTTGTCAGGGCCACGTAGTCCACCACACCCAGCCCGGCCAGGACCAGCGTGCGACGGTGAACTACACTCAACGTCTCCTGCTGCATAAAATTTCGTCTCCTTAAATCGGGGGGGTAGCGAGGGCGATTGGGATGCGCCCTCACCTTTCAGGACTGGGAATTCTTAATTTACTTCGGGTCCATCCAGGGCATCATGGCCCGCAGCTGCTTGCCGATACCTTCTATGGGAGCATTCTGCGCTGCCTCGCGCATGGGAACGAACCGGGGGCGCCCCTCGTCGTTCTCGGCGATCCACTCGCGGGCGAAGGTGCCGTCCTGGATTTCCCTCAGCACCTCACGCATGTTCTCGCGGACATGCTCGTCGATAATGCGGTTACGGCGGCTGAGCGAGCCGTACTCGGCGGTGTCGCTGACCGAGAAGTGCATGTAGTTGTGGCCGCCCTGGTACATCAGGTCGACGATCATCTTGAGCTCGTGCAGGCACTCGAAGTAGGCGATCTCCTGTGGGTAGCCGGCTTCGACCAGCGTCTCGAAGGCGGCGTTGACCAGCGCCGTAACGCCGCCGCACAGGATGCTCTGCTCACCGAACAGGTCGCTCTCGGTCTCGTCCTTGATGGTGGTCTCCAGAACTCCGGCGCCGGTGCAGCCGACGCCTTTGGCGTAGGCCAGGCCGATCTGCTTGGCGTTGCCGGAGGCATCCTGGTGCACGGCCAGGAGGCTGGGCACGCCCACGCCCTCTACGAACAGTTCACGCATGCGGTGGCCCGGGGCCTTGGGCGCTACCATCATCACGTCCATGTTGTCGGGAAGGACGATCTCCCGGTAGTGGATGCTGAAACCGTGGGCCACCATGAAGGCGCTGCCTGGCTTGAGGTTGGGCTCAATCTGTTCACGGTAGATACGGCCCTGGACGTGGTCGGGGATGACCATCATGATCACGTCGGCCTCTTTCGCCACCTCGGGCACGTCGGCCACGCGGAGCCCGGCTCCCTCGGCGGTGGCGATGGATCTGCTACCGGGGTACAGGCCAACCACCACGTTCTGGCCGTTGTCTTTCAGGTTGAGCGCATGGGCATGTCCCTGGCTGCCGTAGCCGATGATTCCAATAGTCTTTCCTTCGAGAACCCCCAGGTCTGCGTCCTGGTCGTAGTAGACGTTTACCATAGTCGACTGTTCCGTCCTTAATTTAGTTTGTGTTTGTAGCGTAGTTGCAACAACTTCGGCTTTGATTTTCTTTCCGGGAGTGTCCTCACCAAGTACCATCCTCACGAGGGAGTGGGACTGTGGAATGGCCCCTAGATGCCGCTGTCCATGCGTAGCGCCGGCACCGGCACACCCAGGTTTTCTGCATCCATTCCGCTTTCCTGTCCCCGGACCATGGCGACCAGCCCGGTGCGGACCATTTCTGTGATGCCGAAGGGATGGAGGAGGTCCTCCAGGGCATTCACTTTCTGTTCGCCGCCGGTGATTTCGATGACCACGTAGGTCGAGCCGACGTCAACGATATTGGCGCTGAAAAGCTCGGCGAACTGCATTATCTCGCCGCGGGTGGAGGGAGAGGTGGTCACCTTCATCAGCGCCAGTTCCCTTGCGACCACCTGGTGCGTGGAGATGTACGAGACCTGTATGACGTCGACCAGCTTGTCCAGCTGCCGGGTCACCTGCTGCACCGTAGTGAGGTCGCCGCTTACGACGAAGGTCATCCGGGACAGGCCCTTCTTCTCGCTGCGTCCGACCGCCAGGCTCTCGATGTTGAAACCACGGCGCCGGAACATGCTGGAGATGCGTGTCAGCACGCCCGGCTTGTCTTCCACCAGGGCGATGATCGTGTGCTGTTCCGGCTGAGAGGACTGCACCATCCTAGTAGGGGCCTCCCTGGGCCGGCTGGACCTCGATCATTTCGTGCACTGATTCGCCTGCTGGTATCCACGGGTAGACTTGCTCGTCGGGCTTGATGACAAAGTCGATGATCACCGGGCCCGAGACCTCCATCGCGTGGCGCACGGCGTCGTCTACCTCGTCCTTGCGGGTTACGCGCATGGCGTCGATGCCGTACGCTGCGGCCAGCTTGACGAAGTCGGGGTTGCCGGAATACTCGACGGCGTAGTATTCGCGGTCGTAGAACACGTCCTGCATCTGCTTAACCATGCCAAGACTGCCGTTGTTCAGGATGGCGAACTTGATGTCGACGTTGTTTTCGACCGCTGTTGCCAGGTCGCACATGGTCATCTGGAACCCACCGTCTCCGGCGACGGACCAGACTGTCTTGTCGGGCCGCCCCATGCGGGCTCCCAGCGCGGCGGGCACCTCGTAGCCCATGGACCCCAGGCCGCCGGATGTTATGAGCGTGTTGGGCTCCCGGAACTTGCAGTGCTGGGCTGCCCACATCTGGTGCTGGCCCACGCCGGTCACCACGATGCAATCGCCCTCGGAAACCTTTGACAGCCGATCAAGCACATACTGGGGTAGCAGTTCTTCAGACTCACGGATATGCAGAGATGGATGCTCTGCCTTGAGTTCCTCCAGCTTACGGTGCCAGTCGAGGTGTACATCGGGCCGGACCATGGGAATCAACTGGTTCAGCACCATTTTGAGGTCGCCCACCACCGGCACTGTGGCCTTGACATTCTTGTCCAGCTCCGAGGCGTCCACATCGATATGCACCACCTTGGCGTTGGGAGCGAAGTCGCGGAGGCGCCCGGTGACGCGGTCGTCGAAGCGCATGCCCAGCGCGATCAGGAGATCGGCCTGGTCAATGGCGAGATTGTTGTAGGCCATGCCGTGCATTCCTGGCATGCCCATATTCAGCACATGGTCCGAGGGCAGGGAACTGATGCCCAGCAGGGTGGTGATCACGGGAATCTGGGCTTTCTCCGCCAGTTCTATGAGCTCGTTGTAAGCCTGGGAAATGAGCACGCCGTGCCCGGCCATGATCACCGGCCGCTTCGCTTCGTTGATGAGTTTGGCGGCATGGGCCACCTGCGCCGGAGGGGCCTCACCGGGTGGATGGTAGCCGGGGAGATTGGGCTTGTCCGGCCATACAAACTCGGTGCGGAGGTCCTGCAACACGTCCTTGGGTATGTCCACCAAGACCGGCCCGGGCCTTCCGGTGCGGGCGATGTGGAACGCCTCCTTGATGGCCGGCGCCACATCCTCAACCTCCATCACCAGGAAGTTGTGCTTGGTTATGGGGAGAGTGATGCCAGTGACATCGGTTTCCTGGAAGGCGTCTCTGCCAATGGCGGCGCGGGGCACCTGTCCGGTTATAGCCACCAGGGGCACCGAGTCCATCTGGGCGGTTGCGATTCCGGTTACGAGGTTCGTTGCGCCAGGCCCGCTGGTCGCCGAGCAGACGCCAACGCGCCCCGTGGCGCGGGCGTAGCCGTCAGCGGCCATCGCTGCGGCCTGCTCGTGCCGGACCAGTACATGGCGCAAGGCGGGATACTTGGCCATGGCGCCGTACAACGGCAGTACCGCTCCGCCCGGCAGCCCGAACACTATGTCGACCCCCTCCTTGAGGAGGCTCTCGCAGACAATTTCAGCGCCGCTTAATTTCATTACGTCCTGCTTGCGTTCAGGCCCCCACGCGGCACGTTCCACTCCATTCCACACCGAGGGGCCGTTTCACCAACTAGGCTTGGAACCCGGGCACAAAAAAACACCCATCCCAACATGAAGGGACGGGTGTGGGCCCGCGGTACCACCCTTCTTCCACGATCCCTGGCGATCTATCGCTGGGCGTCGAGGCTACTTTAGGACTCTTTAACGGTGTCACCCGCCGCGCCCTGCTGCCCCTCTGTATTCGGGGCCATCAGGCGGGCCGCTCCCGGGCGAGTTCACGACACTACTGCCACCGGCTCGCACCAACCGCCGGCTCTCTGACACAGGTCATCGCTACTACTCCCGCTCTTCGCGGAATTCGTATTGGGAATCTTATCAGCACCCCAATCCAGTGTCAACGGAAATTCGGCAGTCTTTCGGAGGCTGATGGGATATTAAAGAGGTTGTTGCGTCACGATTCTGACGAGCCCTTTAGCATGGTGCAACCCGTGGTGCCCAGCGCAAGAGGCAACAGGGTGTCCACAAACGCCCAGATTACCCAGGCCTGATGGTTGTCCAACTCCAGACCCAGGTTCAGGAAGGCGATCCAGTTGTGGAGGAACAGGATGGTGACAGCCGCAGTCAGGTAGAAGGCAACATTAATTTCGAGATACCTGCGGCTGAATCCACTGTCCCCGGTCTGCGAGTCCATTTTTCGTTTTCGGTCGAAATTGTACGCCAACCCTATGGCCAGCCCGATGACCATCAGGATGTCGAGCACGTACCAGACGTCGTTAACACTGAAAGAATCAACAAAGAGTGAGGTGATAATGAACCACACTGCCACAACAGTGGCTACGAGTATGAGGTACATGCCAAGCAGCTTTTTTATCGCACCCATATTGCTCCCTCCCCAGTTGTCGATTTGGCCACCGTTTCGGTGTCGCGGGCTACTCGCAGCCCCATCCGGGATGTGCGTAAACCGAGACCCCGTCCATATATTCTGCCACTTCCGTATGCTAAAATGATTCTCCACAGAAACCCGGATTCTCCTGGATTCCCGGACCTCATTCCACCGTGCGTTATGGATTAGCCCAGTGTCTGAGAGCATTCTCGTCGCCGTCGCCTGGCCCTATGCCAACGGTCCCCTGCACTTGGGCCACGTAGCCGGGTGCTACCTCTCCGCCGACATTTTCGCCCGCTTTCACCGGCTAAAGGGGAACCGCGTGCTCATGGTGTCGGGAAGCGACACTCACGGGACCCCAATAACCATCAGGGCCGACCAGGAGGGCATCACCCCGGCGGAGGTCGTGGACCGGTATCACGCGATGTTTCTGGAATCGTGGGAAAAGCTGGGCATCTCCTTTGACCTCTTCACCCACACAAACACGGAGAATCACGAGGCGGTAACCCACGAAATTTTCAAGACGCTGCTGGACAAGGGATACATTTACACCGACACCACCCTGCTCGCCTATTGCGGCGTTTGTGCCCGGTTTCTTCCCGACCGTTACGTAGAAGGTACCTGCCCCCACTGCGCCAACACCCGTGCCCGCGGCGACCAGTGCGATGCCTGTGGCCGCACGCTGGATCCCCGGGACCTGGTGGAACCCCGTTGCGCCCTGAGCGGAGACACTCCCGAGTTCCGCGAGTCCGAGCACTTCTTCCTTCGTCTGTCGGCGTTCCAGGAACCGCTGCTGGAGTGGGTCAACAAGCAGTCGCACTGGCGCCCGAACGTGCTCAACTTCACCCGCCGTTTCCTGGAGGATGGCCTGCACGACCGGGCCATTTCCCGAGACCTGGACTGGGGCGTGTCCATCCCCGTCGAAGGGTACGAGGCCAAGAAGATCTACGTATGGTTTGAGGCGGTTATCGGCTACCTGTCGGCTGCCGTTGAATGGGCCAAGACTCACGGAGACCCGGAGTGCTGGGAGGATTTCTGGAAGGAGCCAAGCAGCCGCTCCTACTACTTTATTGGCAAGGACAACATTCCGTTCCACAGCATCATCTGGCCCGCCATGCTGATGGGCTACGGCAATGGACTGAATTTGCCCTATGACGTACCGGCCAACGAGTTTCTGAGCCTGGAGAACCAGAAATTCTCCACCAGCCAGAACTGGGCAGTCTGGGTCCCCGACTACCTGGAGCGATACGACCCGGACCCGCTGCGGTACCTGCTTTCAGTCAACATGCCCGAGTCGGCGGACTCCGACTTCTCGTGGGGCGAGTTCGTACGCCGCAACAACGAGGAACTGGTGGCGACCTACGGCAACCTCGTGAACCGGGTCCTCACCTTCGCCTACCGCAACTTCGATGGTTGCGTACCGACGCCAGGAGAGCTGGATGAGGCCGACAGGGCGTTGCTGGAGTCGGCGCGGGCGGCGATGGCGGAGGTCGATGCCAGCCTGGACGCTTGTCGGTTCAAGGCCGCCATCTCGCGCATCTTTGCGCTGGCCCAGGAAACAAACCGGTACCTGGACGCCAAGGCTCCCTGGCGCGCCATCCGCGAGGACCGTGATGCTGCGGCCACCAGCCTGTGGGTGTGCATCGCCGTGATCAACTGCCTGAAGACAATGCTGCACCCGTTTATGCCATTCAGTTCCCAGCAGTTGCACGAGTTCCTCGGGCAGGACGGTCGGGTGGAGGACGGCGGCTGGGACTACGACGCGACGGTCGCTGCAGTTCCGGGCGGACGGGAGCTGCAACGTCCCGGTCCCCTCTACACCAAGCTGGAGCCCGAGGTGGTGGACCAGGAAGTGGCCCGTCTGGGCGCGGTAGCCAGCTAGGGATCCCAGCAGGCTCATGCCTTACGGACTCGACGAACGCACAGCGTCCATCTATGCCCCGATTCAGGCCGAATTGGCCTTGGTGGACGAGAAGCTGCACAGCCTTGCGCCAGCCGAAGTAGGCCACCTGCGTCCCCTGCTGGACTATGTTGCCGAAACCGGAGGCAAACGGGTCAGGCCCGCGATTACGCTGCTGGCAGGACACTTCTACCCCCACGATCCGGAAAAGCTGGTGCTGATGGCCGGAGCGGTGGAGTTGCTGCACCTGGCCACCCTGATCCACGACGACACCGTCGACGATTCATCCACCCGCAGGGGCCGGGCGACCGTCGGCAGTGTTTGGGGAAACCAGGTGGCGGTCCTGTTCGGTGACTACGTCTTTGCCACGTCGGCAACCTTTGTTTGCGACACCGATAACATCAGGATCATGCGCCGCTTTTCCGAAACGATTATGGACCTGGCCAGCGGTGAGCTGATCGAGTACTTCGGTTCGTTCGACGCTACCCAGGCCAGGGAACATTACAACGACCGCATCTACCGTAAGACGGCCTCGCTGTTCTGCACAGCCGGTGAATCGGGGGCCCTACTAGGGGGCGGCCCCGAGAACGAGGTCCAGGCCATGCGGAGGTACGGCTACAACATCGGCATGGCCTACCAGGTTGGAGACGACCTGCTGGATTTCGAAGGAGACGAGAGCGACCTGGGCAAGCCGGTGGGCTCGGACCTGCTCCACGGCGTGCTGACCCTTCCTACCATCATGCTGGAGGAGCGTTACCCCCGTGAAAGCCCGGTGTCGGAACTGTTCAAGGACAGGGACAACCCGTCAAAGCTGCAACGTGTCGTGGAGATGATCCACAATTCCAGCATCATCAGGGATTGCGAGCAGGTGGTGCAGGGCTACTGCAACAAAGCATGCGATGAGCTGAGTGATATGCCGCAAGGCGAGGCCCGACGTTCCCTCCAGGACTTGGCCGAGTACGTATTCAACCGCAGGCGGTAGGCGCCGGCACGATCACTGCTCTGTAATCGTCTTTCCCGGTACCCGGAAGCTGCGGGAATGAGCGACTCTCCAGGTACTTTCGTCCTAGTCGAATTTTCTGAACGACCATCGCCGGAAGAAACCTACACCATGCCCGGGAAGTGTTCCCGCTGCGTTTAATGATTGTTTGTCTTTGAACAATCCGCAATTTCCGCACTGTTTATCGCTATTCTTGGCTTGACGTTATCCCAAGCCCTTGGCTACACTTTCGCCAACGTCAGGCGAGTGGTCTTTTGGCGTCTTTTGCCCTTAAACTCAACCACGGATCGGTTTATGTGCGGTGTTAGCGGCATCCTTCACAAGTCTGGCGCATCGGCATCCGGGTTGTCTCCGGTGGGAGACCAACTCATAAGAATGCTGGAGCCCATGACTCACCGGGGCCGGGACTCCAGTGGCGTGACCATTGTTGGGGAGGACCTGGAAGGAGACCTCGTGGTGCGCGTCTGGACCGGCAGTGCGCGGGAGGCCGCCGACGTGCTGGGCCGTGCCGAGGAAACGGTGCGCCAGGCCGGGGGAGTCGTCTGTTCCAGCACGGTGAACGGCCAATTCCTGAGGCTGGTCGTCAACTACGAAGGCGAAACGGCGGAATTGGCCGCCGCGCTGCTGGAAACCCCCGGGGTGGCCCTCCACAGCATCGGGCATTCCTCCGAGGTTATCAAGGACGTTGGCACGCCGGTCGCCATGGACCAGCGCCACGAGATCGGCGCAATCCGCGGCACCCACGGAATCGGGCACGTTCGGATGGCCACCGAAAGCCGTGTCGACGTGAATCACGCTCACCCTTTCTGGGCCTACCCGTTCCCCGATGTTTCCGTGGTGCACAACGGGCAGCTGACCAACTACCACAAGCTGCGCCGGATGTACGAGGACCAGGGACATCACTTCCAGACCGGTAATGACTCCGAATTGATTGCCGTCTACCTCGCTGACAAGTTGGCCCAGGGAGAACAGTTGGAGGAGGCGCTCCGAGCCTCGCTGGATGACCTGGACGGCACATTCACCTACCTGGTTGCCACCAGGGACGGGTTGGGCTACGCAAAGGACGAATGGTCGGCCAAGCCGCTGGTGACCATGGAAACCGACGACGTCATCGCGATAGCATCCGAAGAGATCGCCCTGCGCGGCATCCTCCCGCCCGAGATGGCCAGCGGGGGTATTGACCGGGTTGAGCCTCAGAAAAGCGAGGTAATGACCTGGTTACTTTAGACGCCGCCAAACTGGATACTCGGGCAATCAATGTCCGGCTGAAAGAACTGGCCACGCCCGGAGGCGAAATCACGATTGAGAATCCCGATGCCCGACACAATCTCGGCGTGGGGATCTTTGAGGACTGTTCCATCAGGTTTGCCGGCAGTGTCGGCTACTACGCGGCCAGCCTTTTGGATGGTCCCGAGGTGCTGATCGAAGGCAACGCCGGCTGGGCCGTTGGCGACAACATGATGAGCGGCAAGATCACGGTGACCCGCGATGCCGGCGCATCGGCCGGCTCAACCATGCGGGGAGGCGAGCTGTTCATCGGCGGTGATGCCGGCGCCAGGGCGGGCATATCGATGAAGGGTGGCTCGTTGGTGATCCGGGGGAATGCCGGTTTTCTCACCGGTTTTATGATGCAGAAGGGCCGGATCATCATCTGCGGCGATGCTGGCGAGGCCCTCGGCGACTCAATGTACGAAGGGACCATTTACGTAGCAGGCAACATTGCCTCCCTCGGTGCTGACGCCACAGTGGAGGAAATGACCGAGGACGAGTTGATCGACGTGCTGTCGGCGCTGGAGGCACGGGGTATCACCGACAAGCGCAGTTTTACCAAGGTGGTATCGGCCAAGCGATTCTACAATTACGATTCCCTGGAACGGCTGGAGAAATCGGCGTTGTAGGGTCCTGATTCGAGCCAGGGTGGAGAAAGCGCCCGGGAAACGGGCATTCGTGAGGGAGACGTAACACATCTATGGTAATGGGCAGCAGCCAGATATGGTCTCCCTGGATCATTGACGACATCCACGCCAAGGCCGAGTTGGGCCGCTACCGCATTCGCGGTTTTTCCTCTTTCCAGAAGGTAACGCACTTCGACGACCTCACGTTTCTCTCCACCGGGCTGACGCGCTTTCCACTGGAGGGCTACAAGGAGCGGTGCAACACACGTACCGTAATCGGCGGTCTCCACCCCGAAAACCCCCTGGTTCTGGAAACGCCGGTGTATATCAGCGGGATGAGCTATGGCGCGCTGTCGGCCAACGCCAAAGTCGCGCTGGGCAAGGCCGCTGCGATGGTGGGCTCCGCGAGCTGCACGGGCGACGGCGGCATGCTCCCGGGAGAGCGGGCGGCATCTGACAAGCTGATCTACCAGGTGCTCCCCAGCCGGTACGGTTTCAACCCACACCACCTCGTCGACGCACAGGCCATCGAGATTGTGGTGGGTCAGGGTGCCAAGCCCGGCACCGGCGGCATGCTCATGGGCGTAAAGGTGCAGGACGACGTGGCCGAGATGCGCGACCTGCCCCTGGGCATCGACCAGCGCAGCCCGGCGCGACATCCGGACTGGCTGGGCCCCGACGACCTGGCTATCAAGATCGAGCAGTTGCGCGAGGCCACCGACTGGAGGGTTCCCGTCCACGTCAAGCTGGGCGCTTGTCGCGTCGACGACGACGTGAAACTGGCGGCGAAGGCCGGGGCCGACGCCATTGTCATAGACAGCATGATGGCCGGTACCGGGGCATCGGCAGAGGTGCTGCTGGAGCACAGCGGCATCCCCACCGTTCCTGCCATAGTAATGGCGCGTGAGGCCCTGCGCGAATTGGGGCTTTACGGCAAGGTGAGCCTGATCGCCTCGGGCGGCATCCGCAGCGGCGCCGACGCCGCGAAGGCGCTGGCGTTGGGTGCCGACGCTGTCGCCATCGGTATTGGCGCACTGGTCGCCTTGAACTGCAACAAGGAAATTCCGGAAAGCAATTTCGAAGAGGAAGTTGGCGTCCCGGCCGGTTACTGCCGGTTCTGTCAGACAGGCAAGTGCCCTGTCGGTATTGCAACGCAGGACCCGGTGTTGATGTCGCGTCTCGACCCCGATGAGGGTGCCGAGCGAGTGGCCAACTTCATTAACTCCATGACCATGGAAATGACCCTTCTCACCCGGTCTCTCGGGAAAGGGGACGTGCATAGCCTGGAGCCCGAGGACCTGGCCGCCCTGACACTGGAGGCATCGGCCATGGCGCGAGTGCCACTGGTGGGAACCAACAAGGTATTCGGCGAATAGTCTGCTGGTTGCGCTGTAAGGGATGCAGTTCTTCAATCGAAATGAAGAGTTGGACCGATACCGGGGAGCGCTCCTGGGGTTGGCGGTTGGGGATGCCCTGGGCGCCCCGGTCGAATTCTTGCGCCCGGGCACGTTCGACCCGGTGACTGAGATGCTGGGTGGTGGGCCCCATGGCCTGATGCCGGGAGAGTGGACCGACGATACTTCCATGGCCCTCTGCCTTGCGGAGAGCCTGATTGAGTGTCGCGGTTTCGATGCGGTGGACCAACTGCAGCGGTACGTCCGCTGGTGGCGCTACGGGCACCTGAGCAGCACCGGAGCCTGTTTTGACATAGGCCTCACGACCCGGGCCGCCCTGGAGGCATTCGAGTCCTCGGGTGAACCCTCCGGACTGGCGTCGTCGGATGCCGCCGGCAACGGTTCGATCATGCGCCTCGCCCCAGTGCCCATGTACTATGCAATGTATATAGACGACGCCATTGATTTTGCGGCGCGGAGTTCGATGACCACCCACGCATCCGAGGAGGCTGTGAGCGCATGCCGGTACCTGGCGGCAGTTATTGCGCGGGCGCTCCGAGGCAGCGATAAGGAAGAAGTCCTTGCTCCTCCTCGGTCCGCCGAACTGGCGGACGGGGTGAAGAGGGTGGCCTTTGGAACCTTCAGGATTTTCAATCCTCCGCAGATTCGTGGGAGCGGATACGTGGTGGAGTCCCTGGAGGCTGCCCTCTGGGCGTTTCATCACACCGATAACTTCGCTGATGGCGCCAGCATGGCCGTAAACCTGGGTGAGGACTCCGACACCACGGCTGCCGTGTACGGCCAAATCGCGGGGGCCTTTTATGGTGCCAGTCAGATTCCAACACGGTGGGCCAACGCGGTGGTGCGAAAGGACCTCATCATGGATTTCGCTGACCAGCTCTATCATCTGCGCCCCGTGCCTCTTGAACCGAATTAGGTTCTCCCCATACGGCAGTTGGCGCCGGAATTCGTCCGGCTTCTGCCATCTCTCGAAGCCAGGGAGTATCCCAATATGAGCACCAGAGAGACAATAGAGCAGAGGATGCGGGATGACGGCATCCGTTTTCTGCTGACCCAGTTCGTGGACCTGAACGGCTCTCCCAAGGTCAAAATGGTACCAGTCGAGCACTTTGATGACGTTCTGGACGAGGGAGCCGGATTCGGCGGCGCTGCTGTTATCGGGATGGGCCAGGGTCCGCACTCCCACGATATGCTGGCGCGTATCGACCTCGACACTTACACTCCGGTGCCTTGGGACGGTGAGCTTGCTCGCTTCGCCAGCGATTTGTTTGTCGACGGCGAACCACACCCCTACTGCCCCCGCCAGCATTTCAAGTCCCTGTTGGCCGGCGCCAGAGCCGAGGGCTATGTCTTCAACGTCGGAATCGAGCCGGAACACTTCCTTGTTACCCGGAACGATGACGGCTCCATTAAGGTGTGGGATCCCAACAACATCGACAGTCTCCGCAAACCCTGTTACGACTTCAAGGGTATTGCCAATGTGATGGGTTACCTGCGCGACATGATGGTCGCAATGAATGGCCTGGGTTGGGACGCTTACCAGTCGGACCATGAGGACGCCAATGGACAGTATGAGATCAATTTCCACTATGACGACGCTCTGATCACCGCAGACAGGTACACTTTCTTCAAGATGATGGCCAGCCAATACGCCCAGCGGCACGGGGCCATCGCCACACATATGGCCAAGCCGTTCACCGACCGCACCGGCAGCGGCGGCCACATCCACTACCACCTGGCGGATTCGGAGACCGGGGAGAACCTGTTCCTCGACAACGATGACCGGCGCGGGCTGGGGTTGTCCCGGATGGCCTACCATTTCATCGGCGGCGTATTCGATCACGCTCCGGCCCTGTGCTCAGTGATGTCGCCCACGGTCAACTGCTACAAGCGACTCCAGGTCGGACCGGCGCTGATGGGTTCCAACTCCGGCTTCCTCTGGACGCCGGCCTTCATATCCTACGGAGACAACAACCGCACGCAGATGATCCGCACCGCCGGACCCGGTCACCTGGAAGACAGGACGATGTCGGCCGCCTGCAACCCGTACCTGGCCTTTGGAGCCTACCTTTCCGCCGGGCTGGACGGCATCCGGCGCCAACTGGACCCGGGCGAGCCGCACCTCGGCAACCTCTACGACCTGGGCCTGGAAGAGATACGCCGCCGCGGTGTTCGTATGCTCCCCCAGTCGCTGGCGGAATCGCTGGCAGAACTCAAGGCGGACTCGGTGGTCCGGGACTCCCTGGGCGTGATTTACGACGAGTTTGTGGAGCAGAAAGAGGCGGAGTGGCGGGAGTACCACCGGCAGGTGACACCGTGGGAAATCGAGCGCTACCTGACCCTGTTTTAGGGTAAGCCGACGCCGGAATGTCTTTTCTCCTGAACTGCCCCAACTGCGGGGAACGCAGCGTCAACGAGTTCCGCTTCGGCGGGGAGATCGTTTCCCGTCCCTCCCCGGGTGCATCATCGGACGAGTGGAGCAATTACTTCTTTATGCGTCCCAATGTGGCCGGAATCCAGCGGGAATGGTGGAACCACAGGTTCGGGTGTCGTCGCTGGTTCCACGCCCTCAGGGACACCACGAGCAACGCGGTGCAGACGACCTTCTGGCCCGGCGAGCAGCCGCCCGAGATAGCTAGCTGACACCCCCACACCGGAACCAGACCCGAGGTTGGGATACACACCCTATGGAAAACCGCAGCAACTCTCGACTCAAAGCCCAACCCGGGGAGCAGATTGACCGCTCAACGACACTGGAGTTCGAATTCGACGGGCGCGTCGTCAGTGGGTTCAAGGGCGACACCATAGCATCGGCCCTGTTTGCGAGCGGCCAGAGGGTGTTCAGTCGCAGTTTCAAATACCACCGCCCTCGGGGACTTCTCTGCTGTTCCGGGAACTGCCCCAACTGCCTTGTGACTGTGGGCGACGAACCCAACGTTCGCTCCTGTGCCCGGCAGTTGGAGCCAGGGCTGAAGGTGGAGAGCCAGAACGCCTGGCCCTCATTGCGCTTCGACCTCCTCTCCATCCTGGACCGGATGCACTGGTTGATGCCCGTTGGGTTCTACTACAAGGCCATGCACCGGCCCAAGGCCCTGTGGCTCCTGGCCAGGCAGCTCATCAGACGCGTCGGTGGCCTCGGCAGCATCGACATCAATGCCACCCATGACCACCACTACAGCAGCGTGAACAAACACGCCGACGTGGTCGTGGTCGGAGGCGGGCCCGCTGGAATGGCGGCCGCCCTGTCAGCCGCAAACGAGGGTGCAAGTGTGGTGCTGATCGACGATCAGCCGGCCCTGGGAGGGCATCTGCGGTACAGCGGGCAGTTGGTGCATGACACGGTTGACGCTGAACCCAGGCCAGCCGCGGAGGCGGCCCGTTCCGTGGCCGAAGCGATCTCACAGGCTCCGAACGTCGAAGTCCTGAATGACGCGACCGCATTTGGCCTCTACCAGGACAGGCTGGTGGCCGTTCTGACCAAGGACGGTGTGGTTCGAATAAGAGGCCGGCAGGTCGTGCTGGCCACCGGGGTGCAGGAAACTCCGCTTCTGTTCGAGAACAATGACCTTCCAGGTGTCATGCTCAGTTCCGCTGCTCGCAGACTGGTTGCGCTCTACGGGACGCGTCCGGGGCGCCGAACGGTGATCGCCACCGAGACCGCGGACGGCTATCAGGCCGCCCTGGAGCTACACGACGCTGGTGTGCAGGTGGCCGCCGTTGTCGATTCCTCTGACAACGCTCCGGAGGGAAGTGCGGCGGCACTACGCGAGAGAGGAATCACGATCCTGTACGGACACCGGGTAATCAGGGCCATCGGTCGAGGACGAATCAAGGCGGCCGTGGTCGCTCCGGTCGATGGAGCGGGCTCGGGATCCGCACAGAGGATTCGCTGCGACTTGCTTTGCATGTCAGGCAGCGCCCAACCCGTAGATGCCCTCCTGCACCAGATGGGCGCCACCCAGAGAGGAGTGTCACTGGCAGGACAGGTGAACGGCGCCAGCGCTCTCTCGGAGGTCGTCGATCAGGGCAACGAGGCCGGACGGAGGGCCGTGTCCACCTCGACAGCTGCATCTGACAGCTTCGCCTTCGGAGAGGAGGACCTGGCGACGTCAATCCGGTTGCCGGCCGGAGGAGGGGAGCGGACCTACGTCTGCTTCTGCGAGGATGTATCGGCGCATGACGTGGAACAGGCCATCGACGAGGGCTTCGCCGACGTCCAGACTCTCAAGCGGTACACCACCGTTACCATGGGCCCCTGCCAGGGCAAGATGTGCGGCAGAGCGCTGGCAAGCATGTGCGCGTCCCGAAACGGCTCGTCCGATGGGGTGCGCGACACTTACACCACCTTCCGCCCGCCTTACCAACCCGTTACCCTGGCAGCCCTGGCGGGACGGGAGTTGATGCCCTTCAAGCGCACTCCCCTGGACCGGGTCCACCGCGAGCTTGGCGCCAGGATGGTCGAGTCGGGGCCATGGCTTCGGCCCCACAGGTATGGCTCGCCTGCTGACGAGTGTGTTGCGGTGCGCGAGAGGGTCGGCATCATCGACGTCGGCACGCTGGGCAAGCTGGAGGTCCTGGGCAGCGATGCGGGTCAACTGCTGGACCGCCTGTACACGCACAGGTTCTCCGACCTCCCCATCGGACGAATACGCTACGGTCTGATGACCTCCGACAACGGCGTCATCATGGATGATGGCACTGTCGCAAGGCTTGGCGAGGAGCGCTATTTCGTTACCACCACCTCCGGGAACGCCGACGTTATCGAGGAATGGTTCAACTGGTGGAACGCCGGCGCCGGGAACAACGCCCACGTCATCAACGTCACGGCCGCATACGGCGCGGTGAACGTGGCTGGCCCTCGATCGCGCGAGACGCTGGCCAAGCTCACTGACATCGATCTATCACCAAGGGCGTTCCGCTACATGCGCTCGGCCCAAGGCGAAGTGGCCGGTGTGCCCTGCCTGTTGCTCCGCATCGGTTTCGTGGGCGAGGCGGGGTGGGAGGTCCACTTTCCCGCCGAGTATGGCCTGCACATGTGGCACGCGATAATGGATGCGGGCAGGGAGTTCGAAATCTCTCCGTTTGGGCTGGAGGCTCAGCGTATCCTTCGCCTGGAAAAGGGACACGTCATCGTCGGCCAGGACACCGACGCCATCTCCACGCCGATGGACGTGGGGTCAGACTGGGCCGTCCGATTCGACAAGCCCGACTTTATCGGCCGAGGTGGGCTTGCTGTCGCCGCCGAACGCGGGCTGCAGCAGCGCCTGGTGGGATTCGTCATGCCCGGAACATCCTTTCCGGAGGACGGAACGCCTGTACTGTCCGGCGCGAGGCCCGTCGGCAGGGTGACCAGCGCGCGCCTCAGCCCGACCCTGGGACTCGGCTTTGGCCTGGCCTTTGTGCCGCCTTACCTGGCTGTGGAGGGTGAGACCATCCAGGTGCTGGTGGCCGACCATCCAGTGTCCGCCCGGGTGACACTTGAGCCCGTCTACGACCCTGAGGGTCTGAGATTGCGGAGCTGATTGCCCTGATGAACACGACCCCTGAGCGTCGAACTGCCATGTACCACTCCCAGCTGGAAATGGGGGCCGTAATGGCCGACGCCGATGGCTGGCAGCTGCCGCTGCATTACGGGGATGCCGGTCGGGAATTGGTCTGGCTGCGAGAGACCGTGGGGGTCTCGGACGTGAGTCCCATAGGAAAGGTCAGGGTTGTAGGGAAAGACGCCGCCTCGGCTGTCGCGTCGCTGGTTGCTGCTGCTACAGAGCAGCAAATTGGTACAGTCGCTGAGGGCGATTCTACCCTGGAGCGGGGTGGCAAATTGCTTTCGGTCCGGCTGGCGGGTGATGAGTTCCTGGTCCTGACCCCGGCCGGTGTGGGCGCGGCGGCCGCTGGCGCCCTGGGGTCCGTGGACGCTGCCTGCGCTTACGCCATCGACATAACCTCCGGGCTATGTGGCGTGGCCATCGTGGGGCCGCGCACACGGGAGTTGATGAGCCGCATCACCGATGTGAACACGTCGCCTGCTGCCCTCCCGGACCTGCACTGCGTCCAATCACGCTTCGCCGATGTGCAGGGCCTGCTGCTGCGCCGAGACGTCAACGGCATTGCCATGTACCAGCTCTACGCCGGGCGGGAATTCGGCGAATACCTCTGGGAGGCGCCGGTTGAAGTTGCCAGGGAACTCGGCGGGGGCCCTGCAGGCACCCAAGCCCTCCTGGGCCTTCGGGAAACGGATTAAACGCCGAGAACGCAGAGGGCGCAGAGATTTCTTGGGGTTAAGTCGAATTTGACAAGCCAGGCAAAATTAGACGCAATTTCGCGTTCGATCATTGGAGCTGCAATCGAAGTCCATAAGGCCTTGGGGCCAGGTCTCTTGGAAGCTGCTTATGAATCGTGTCTGGCGTTTGAGCTAGCCGAGCGAGGCCATTTTGTGGAAAGACAAAAGGCGGTTCCCGTCGAGTACAAGTCGGTTCGTGTGGAGGCAGGGTTTCGTATTGATCTATTAGTCGATGAGAAGATCATAGTCGAACTTAAAGCCGTAGAATCCATTTTGCCGGTGCATAGGGCTCAGCTAATGACCTATCTTAGACTGACCGGATTGAGAGTTGGCCTCCTTTTGAACTTCAATGTCAATATACTCAAACAGGGCTTGCAAAGGGTTGTTAACCAATTCTGAAAATCTCGGCGCTCTCGGCGTTTAATTCCTTCTGGAGATTGTATTGTTTCAGATTTTTCGGAAGAACCGCATGTGGCAGTCCCGCCCTCTTAAGGACCACTACCGCGTCGTTATCATTGGCGGCGGGGTGCATGGGCTTTCCACGGCCTATTACCTGACCAAGCTGGGCGTCAAGGACATCGCAGTCCTCGACAGGGGATACCTTGGCGGCGGGGCCAGCGCACGCACCACGGCCATCATTCGCTCCAATTACCTCACCCTCGAGGGCATCCCCTTCTTTGACGAAAGCGTGAAGCTCTACGAGGGCCTGGCGAAAGAGCTGAACTTCAACATGCTTTTCAACCAGATGGGGCGGCTGGACCTAGGCCACACCGATGCCGCCCTGTACGCGCTCCGCATGCGCACCGAATTCAACCGCATACTGGGCGTTGACAGCCGGATGGTCGGGCCTCAGGAAATCAAGCAGCTTGTCCCGTCCATGAGCCTGCGGGAGGGACTGCCATTCCCCATCCTGGGAGCCCTGTACCATCCTCCCTGCGGCGTGATACGGCATGACGCTGTGGTCTGGGGGTTCGGGCGCGCCGCAGACCGTGGTGGCGCTGAGTTGCATCCGTTCACCGAGGTAACCGCCATCGACACTGCCAACGGACGGGTCAGCGGCGTGGAGACAAGCAGAGGCTTCGTGGGTGCTGACGTGGTGCTGAGCGCCACCGCCGGCTGGAGCAGCGAAGTGGCCCGGCTCGCCGGTGTAGAGCTGCCCATAACGACCCACCCGCTGCAGGCCATGGTTACCGAGCCGCTGAAACCATTCCTTGACAAGACGATCTCATCGGCGAACCTGCACGCCTACGTCTACCAGACCGACCGCGGCGAGGTCGTAATCGGCGGCGGGGTTGACCCATACCCGTCATACAGCATGCGTTCGGCGCTGCTGCCCATGGAGCAGCTGGCAGGGCACGCCCTGGAGATGTTCCCCTGCCTGTCCCAGGTGAAGGTGTTGCGGCAGTGGGCCGGGCTCTGCGATATGACCCCTGACTACGCGCCGATAATGGGCCCGGTGGACGGGCTGGACGGGTTCATAGTCTCCTGCGGCTGGGGCAGTTGGGGATTCAAAGCAGCACCCGCAGCCGGCAAAAACATCGCTCAGTTGATCGCGACGGGAGAGACCCCCGACCTGATCAAACCCTTCCGGCTGTCCCGGTTCCGTGAGGGCAAGCTGGTCAACGAACGCGCCGCCGCCCCCGCCGCCGCTATCCACTGAAGCGTTGCCTTCAGAGATCAGTGTCCTGTTGAGCCGCTTCACCGAATTCCCTCTCCTTTGGGGGAGAGGGTGAGGGTGGAATCATAGGGGCGAATTCCCCGTTCCCAAACCCAAGACCGGAGGCCCACCATGACCGAGGAAATCATTTACGCCGATGCTGGCACCCTGGCCCGGCGAATCCGCGACCGGGAGCTTTCGCCGGTTGAGGTGGTGCAGGCGCATCTCGACCGAATCGAGACAGTTAACCCACAGCTCAATGCGCTCATCGCCTTTCCCGATGGGGTTATGGAGCGGGCGCGGGAGGCGGAATCAGCAGCAGCGCGCGGCGAGTTCTGGGGGCCGTTGCATGGAGTCCCATTCACCGTCAAGGACTGCGTGGACACCGAGGGCGTAGTAACGACGCGGGGGTCGAAGCTGTTCGAGGACCACGTGCCTGAGGCCGATGCCACCGTGGTCAAGCGACTGAAGGACGCGGGCGGAATTTTCATCGCCAAGTCCAACATGCCGGAGTTCGCCCTCTGGTGGGAGACAGACAACCTCGTCTACGGACGTACCGAGAACCCGTGGATGATCGGGCGCACTCCCGGCGGTTCCAGTGGCGGAGAGGCGGCCGCCGTCGCGTCTGGAATGTCGCCGCTGGGCATCGGCAGCGACGTGGGCGGATCAATCCGGGAACCCTCCAACTATTGCGGCATCGTCGGCCTCAAGGCCACCCACGGGCGCATCCCCCTCACCGGCCACTGGCCCGAGACGTTGCTCCGGTTCATGCACGTCGGCCCCATCGTGCGCAGCGTGGGAGACGCGGCGTTGGCTCTGAGCCTCATGGCCGGGCCGGATGGCGTGGACCACTACGCATTGCCCGTTCCCATACCCGACGTATCCCAATTTGCTTCGCCCGCCAGACTGCGGGTGGCGTGGTGTCCTGAGGGACCATTCGCCCCAGTAGACCGCCAGGTGCAGAACACGGTGGCCTCGGCTGCCACCGCCCTGGGTGAGCTTGGCTGCTCAGTCGAAGAGGTTGGCCTGGAGGGCTGGGAGAGTTGGCCCGGCCAGCAGATCTCCGCCCGCATATTCGCTGCTGAAGGCAACGTTTACCTCGACCCGATCATCGAGGGGCGCAAGGATTTGCTGGCTTTGTCGATGCAGCGCCGCCTGAACATTCCCGGCCCCGGTTACGACGAGTACCTGGAGGCCATGGAGCATGTGGAGCAGTTGCGGGCCGCCTGCATCAAGTTGTTCCAGGACTACGATGTCCTGCTCCTGCCTTCCGGCCCCGTGGTTGCCCACCCCCACGACACGCGGCGCCACGAGGTCGGCGGCGACACCGCTCCGGCTCGCCACGCGCTGACCTGCACTGTGCCGTTCGACCTGACCGGGTCTCCGGCGCTCTCCGTGCCCTTCGGATCCAGCAGCGAGGGCCTGCCCATCGGCGTGCAGATCGTGGGACGCCATTACGAGGAGGCCACGGTCCTGCGTGCCGGAGCCGCGCTGGAGGAGTTGCACCGCCCCCGCCGCGGCCGTCCGCCGCTGTAACACGGGTTTTGCGAAGTATCCACTGCTGGGCTGTGGTAAACTTCGGCGCATCAAATGATACAAATTACGAAATATGTGGAGGAATGGGAATGCCTGAATACGACCTCGTAATCCGTGGCGGCACCGTAATCGACGGCACCGGTATCCCCCGCGTTCGCGCCGACCTTGCCATCAAGGATGGCCGCGTGGCCATGATCAGTGGACGCATCCACGGCGGCGGAGCAAAAGAACTGGATGCCAGCGGCTGCATCGTCGCCCCGGGCGCCATTGACCTGCACACCCACTACGACGCCCAGCTCAACTGGGACCCGTATGCGTCGCTGTCCGGCCAGTTCGGCGTAACCTCGCTGACCGTTGGCCAGTGCGGCTTTGGATTCGCGCCGACCCGCCCCGAAGACCGCGACCTTAACATGCGGATGATGAATCGCATCGAGGCCATCCCACTGGAATCCATGCGGCAGGGGATGCGCTGGGACTGGGAGACCTTCCCTCAGTACATGGATAGCCTCGACCGGCAGGGCCTCGGCGTCAACGTGGGCTGCGTGGTTCCATTCTCCCCTCTACGCGGCTACGTGCTGGGGATGATCCCGGCCCGCGAGCGCACCTCGGTGACGGAAGCCGAGCTCAACCAGATGAAAACGATCCTCCACGAAGCCATGGAAGCCGGTGCGTTTGGCCTGTCAGCCGACAAGAATCTCGAGGACAGGCCCGAGGACGGCAGCTGGCTTCCCAGCCATGTGGCGTCCAAGGAGGAATTCCTGGCCCTCTCGCAGGTTCTGGGGCAGTTTGGCGTTGGTCACTTGGGTTGGACCATCGGGATTTCCGATGACCAAGCCGGACAGCGGGACATGCTGGCCGAGATGGTCCGGATGAGCGGCCGCCCGCTGCATGTGGCCTTGGGGAGCGACCCAGACAGCTACAATTGGCTGAATGCGATGCGCAACGAGGGGTTGCCGGTAGTCTCCCAGGAGCTGGCGGTCCCGCTGGTCTCGGAGTTCAAACTGTCTGAGTACAACCTGTTCGACTATATGCCCAGCTGGGTGCAGCCGCTGGTTGGCACCAAGGAAGAACGGGTGGCCAAGCTGTCTGAAGATGGTGTACGAGTTGGCATGAAGCGCGACGTGATCGAGCGTCCTCACCCGCGTACCGACTGGAATCAGGTGCAGGTTGTTGAGGTCGCTCACGAACGCAACCTCAAGTACGAGGGGCTGAGTATTGCTGACATTGCCCAGGCAGAGGGCAAGGACGGTCTGGATGTATTCCTCGACCTGGCTCTGGACGAAGACCTGGAGACCGAATTCGCCCACCCCGCCGGTGCCACGCCCATGGACCAGATGGGGCAGGCCATCTCCAACGAATACGCCCACATCTCCGTGTCTGACGGCGGTGCCCACACCCGGTTCCTGGTCAACAGCATCTGGCCGGTCTACTTCCTGGCCCACTGGATCAGGGAGGAGAACCTGATGAGCCTGGAGCGGGCCCATCAGAAGATGAGCGCGCTCCCCGCCTGGTTCTCCGACATGAAGAATCGCGGCACCCTGCGGGTGGGCGACTTCGCCGATGTCATGGTCTACAACATGGATGAGCTGGGCCTGCTCTATGACAAGCCCCAGTTCGCCACTGATTTCCCCGGAGGCGAAAAGCGCCTGGTCCAGATGCCCACCGGCATCCGCTACATCCTGGTCAACGGCACCGTGACGTTCCAGGAGAACGAATGCACCAACGCCCTGCCCGGCAAGCTGCTGCGCAGCTACGATCAGGTCGGTTAGGAGACCGGTAGACAATTGCGATTTCAGGGGCGCACCACGGTGCGCCCCTTCGCATTTCGTAATGACTCGCCCTGTTCAACGCCGGAGTTTGACACCGGCATGCGGCCAGCCTAAACTGCCTTGAACCCCACAGTTTTGCTCAACTTACCTTTATTCATTCTGAAGGAGATTGGCATGCCTGAATTCGATCTTGTGATTCGAGGCGGCACTGTAATCGATGGTACCGGAATGCCTCGACTGCGCGCCGACCTTGCCATCAAGGACGGCCGGGTGGCGATGATCAGTGGGCGCATCAATAGTGGAGGCGCCAAGGAAATTGACGCCAGTGGTTGCATTGTGGCTCCCGGCGCCATCGACCTGCACACTCACTACGATGCCCAGCTCAACTGGGACCCGTACGCCTCGCTGTCCGGGTGGTTCGGCGTGACCTCCCTAACCGTGGGACAGTGCGGCTTTGGCTTCGCCCCCACCAAACCCGACGACCGCGACTTGAACATGCGGATGATGAACCGCATCGAGGCCATTCCGCTCGAGTCCATGCGGCAGGGTATGCGCTGGGACTGGGAGACCTTCCCGGAATACATGGACAGCCTCGATCGCCAGGGCCTGGGCGTCAACGTGGGCTGCCTCGTCCCGTTCTCGCCCCTGCGCGGTTATGTGCTGGGAATGATCCCGGCCCGCGAGCGCACCTCGGTCACTGATGCCGAGCTGAACCAGATGAAGCAGATCCTCCACGATGCCATGAAGGCCGGGGCCTTCGGCATCTCCGCCGACAAGAACCTGGAGGACCGCCCCGAGGATGGCAGCTGGCTGCCCAGCCACGTGGCCTCCAGGGAGGAGTTCCTGGCGCTGTCGCAGGTGCTGTCCCAGTTCGGCGTCGGACACTTGGGCTGGACTATCGGCATATCCGACGACCGGGCCGGACAGCGCGACATGCTGGCCGAGATGGTGCGGATGAGCGGGCGTCCGCTCCACGTGGTGCTGGGCGACGACGAGGGATACGACTGGCTGAACCAGGTACAGGCCGAGGGCCTGCCGGTGCTGGCGCAGCTCGGTCCAGTGCCGACGATTTCCGAGTTCAAACTCTCGGAGTACAACCTGTTCGACTACATGCCCCACTGGGTGCAGCCGCTGGTGGGTTCCAAAGAGGAACGTATCGCCAAGCTGTCGGAGGACGGCGTGCGCGAGGGCATGAAACAGGATGCCATTGACCGTCCGCACCCGCGCACCGACTGGAGCAGGCTGCAGGTGGTCGAGGTTGCCCACGAGCGCAACCTGCAGTACGAGGGCCTGAGCATTGCTGACATCGCCGAGGCCGAGGGCAAGCATCCGCTGGACGCGTTCCTGGACATCGCCCTCGACGAGGATCTGGAGACTGAATTCGCTCATCCGTCCAACAACCGTGGTGACGACGTCACGGCGGAGCGGCTGAAGAACCCATACGTACACATCTCCGTGTCCGACGGCGGCGCGCACACGCGCTTCCTGGTCAACAGCGTCTGGCCGGTCTACTTCCTGGGCTCCTGGGTCCGGGACCGGGGCCTGATGTCGCTGGAGCAGGCGCACTACAAGATGAGCGCCCTGCCCGCCTGGTTCTCCGACATGAAGAACCGCGGCACCCTGCGCGTGGGTGACTTCGCCGATATCATGATCTACGACTACGACGAGCTGGGCCTGCTCTTCGACAAGCCCCAGTTTGCCACCGACTTCCCCGGCGGCGAGCGGAGGCTGATCCAGAAGCCGACGGGCATGCGCTACATCCTGGTCAACGGCGCCGTGACCTTCCAGGACAACGAGTGCACCGGCGCGCTGCCCGGCAAGCTCCTGCGCAGCTACGACCAGGTTGCCTAGCGACTCTAAGGGTATTCGGAAATAAAAAAGGGGCGGCCAAGCGGCCGCCCCTTTTTTAGTTGCGCAGTTGCACTATCGGGCCGTTCTTTCCCAGATGTAGGGCGCCAGTAACTTTGAGGCTCCGTCTAGGGTTATTCCCACGACTTCGCCGTCACCATCAAGGTCCGCCGTCAGGCCCTCTCCAACCTCGCTACCCTCGCAGGCAGGATGGCCGTTCCATAAAGAAAGAGTATCTGTTTCGGAGTCGTAGAAAATCTTGAGTCTATTCGACTCGGTCACGGGCTTTTTCATGGCCTTCCCCACCTTCGCATTGCCTGTCGGTCGATGTGTCTGTTCAGCAACCTACCGTCCTCGGTGAGAATCACCAAAACCCACCTGTCGATTTCCTCGATAAACTTGTACAAGTTTCTCCGAAGCTCGCCATTGACCATTCGATTCTCTGAATGATCAGGTTCCTCGACAGTTCGTCGTACCCAGTGATCCTCTACCTCAGGATGCTTGAGTCTCGCTACTTGACTATAATACCAAGTCTCTTCCACGCCCTACTCGTCGGGGACCAGCGCGACCAGTCGGCCCTCCTGCTGGGTTACGAGGAAGACTTTCATCCGCAGTTCCGGGTTGTTGAGACAGCGGCCGTCGCCCTTCTGGTACTCGTAGCCGTGGGTGTCGCAAACGAATACGTCCTCTCCCACGTCCTCAACCTCGCCGCCCTGGTGCGGGCAGAGGGTGGAGAGCATGCGGTAGCCCTCACTGCCCTTGACCAGGAAATAGTTGGCTGAGCCCACCTTGACCAGCTTGGGAAGGTCCGTGAATTCGGATTCTTCACCCAGGTCCACCCGCACCTTCTTGGAGCGGGCCGAACCGCTGATCTGCCGCATGGTAATTCTGTTGACCTGCCTCTCAGTAGCCATTCCGCGATGTCCTCGTAGCTGAATTTTGCCCAGTATAGCAGACAGCATCACACTCGCGGCTCGTCGATAGGTGCTTTGACATAATAGCGGTGATTGATTCACGGGGCGTACCGTGGCAGAATGTTCGAACTGGTAACAGGAGGATGGTATGACTACTGAAGCCAACTTTACTGATCGTTACGGACTTCCCCTCACCACAAACTCCCAGACCGCCCTGGGCCATTATGCCGAGGGTCTGGAACTTGCTCTGTCCCAGAACTTTGGAGCAGAGGAGGCCTTTGGCCTGGCCATAGAGGAAGACGAGGGATTCGCCCTTGCCTATGCCGCCCGTGCCTTCCTCGACTTTCTCCGCATAAACGTGCCCGAGGCGCGAGCCAATGCCGAGAAAGCCGTGAAGCTGTCCTCCGGGCTGAGCAGCCGGGAGCGCGGGTTTGCCGACGTGGTGTCCAAATTCGTCAATGGGCAAAACCACGCCGCCACAGCCGCCGTGCACGAGCATGTCAAGGCATTCCCACGGGATGCCATGATGCTGCGCCTGACACAGCGCCTCTACACCCAGGGCTGCGTGGGAATCGGCGCGCCTGACTATCCGCCACGGTTCTACAAGCTGATGAGCGAAGCGGCGCCGCATTACGGAGAGGACTGGGCTTTCATGGGACAGTACTCCTGGGCCAACCACGAAATTGGCAAGATGGAGGAAGGGATGGACCTGGCCCAGCGTTCGCTGGACCTGAATCCCGAAAACGGTGTGGCCGCTCACTCTGTGGCTCACGTGTTCTACGAAATGAGCCAGGATGATGAGGGAGCCGCCTTCCTGAGCGGCTGGCTGGAGGACTATGACCGCCGCTCCACCTACCGGGTGCACCTGTCCTGGCACCAGGCCCTCTTCGAATTGGCGATGGGGCGCTACAACCAGGCGCTGAGCTGGTACGAACGGGACATCCGCCCCTCGGTGCAGGGACTCAAGTATGCTGCCCTGGCCGACAGCGCATCGCTGGTCTGGCGGATGAAGGTCTACGGCGATGTTTCCCCACAGGCTCCGTGGAGCGAACTCATAGCGTTGGCGGCTCCGGCAGCCGATCGCCCCGGCCCGTCGTTCCGCGATGCTCACGCCGCGTTGGCGTTCGCCGCTGCCGGCGATGAGGAGTCCCTTGGCAGGCTGGTGGACGGTCTGCAGGCTATGGCAGATAACGGCGACGCCACGGCCCGCGAGGCCACGTTGCCTTTGATCAAGGGCATTGGCGCCTTCGGACAGGGCGATTACGCCGAGGCCGTGCGGCTGATGGAGCCGGTCTACCCGCAGCTCACCCGCGTGGGCGGCAGCCACGCACAGCGGCTGGTGTTCGAGGATACCCTGCTCGAGGCTTATCTGCGGGCCGAAGAGTTTGACAAGGCCACCGACATGCTCCGCGAACGGCTGTCCCGCCGGGAGTCGCCGCGCGAGCTGTACTGGATGGCGCGCGCCCAGGCGGCCCAGGGTAAGACCGAGGAGGCGCAGGGCAACCTGTCCAGCGTCAAGGAGCACTGGGCCGAGGCCGACACCAACACCCCCGAATACGCCCGCCTGACGGCGCTGGCCGCTGACTAGATTCGGCGAGTTTCCATTTGGTACCGGAAGGGGCGGGTCTGATGACCCGCCCTAACTCTTTCCCCAGACTACCCGACCGTCGACGATGGTCAGGACCGTTTTGATGCTGGGCAAATCCCCGGGGTCCATGGTCGAGGGATTGCAGTCCACGATCACAAGATCAGCCAGTTTCCCGGTCGTAATTGAGCCCTTATGCCCATAAGTGTCCTCCGCCTCTGCCGATCCCAGCGTGAACGCTCTCAGCGCCTGTTCCAGAGTCACGGCTTGCGAGTCGTCGTTTGCCAGGGGTTTCCCGTCGGACGCGAGGCGGGTGACAGCGCTGTAAATCGCGGGCCACGGGTTTGGGTCGATCACCGGCGCGTCGGAACCGAAAGCGGTCCCAACGCCTGCGCGCATCAATCCGCCGGCGGGGTAGAGGTGTGGCAGCAGGCGGGCCTCCACGTTCTGGCGGTATGACGCGCCGTTGTGATACACAAAGCCGGGCTGGGTAACGACCATTGCACCAGACCGGCTTACCGCCTCAAGGAGTTCAGGGGTACCCTCCGAGCAGTGCTCTATGCGGTCCCTCAGCCCCGACTGTCTGTTGTCCTCCAGAACCGCTGCCGCCGTGGCGATGGCCTCTTCCTCCACGCAATGCAGGGCCACCGGAAATCCGCGATGGTGAGCGTGGGCAACCATCGCCGCCAGGTCAGTGAACGCAGGATGCAGCCTGCCAGAGGTCAGGGTCAACATGATTTTGGCGTGGCCCAAGCGCAATTTGTGGTCGCCTGAACCAAAGTAAAGTCCGGCGTCTGCAAACTCATCAAGTCGTTCGATGCCAGCGAACATTGTGATCCGGACTGGCAACGCCCCGTTCGCCTGCAGCTGCTGGAAAGACCGCCAACGCTCGATGCCGTTTTCCGCTCCCGCGTCCTGCACTGACGTGATGCCGTACCCAGTGAGCAGTCTCCCGGCGGCTTGCATCCCGTCGTCAAACTCCTCGGTGCTTCTGATCCTTCCCAGTCGGAGGCGCAGAAAGGACTCGCACTCAAGCAGAACCCCCGTCGGTTTCCCGGTCTTGTCGTCCCGCTCGATCACTCCACCGGGAGGATCAGGTGTCTCGCGATGGACAGTTGCCAACTCGAGCGCACGGCTGTTCAGCACGGACGCGTGGCCGCTGCGGTGCTGCAGCCAGACGGGATAATCGGGAGACGCCGCGTCCAGGTCGTGGCGGTCGAGGTGTCTACGGTCTGTGAGTTGCAGGTCGTCGTATCCGAATCCCCGCACCCAGGCGCCGAATGGGAGATTTTCGGCCCGCCCTCGAATCAGGGTCTGCAAGGCGACAATAGACGGGGCCTGGAGAGGGGAACAGTCAAGGTCGGTCAATCGTCGTGCCAGGCCGGGAAGGTGGATGTGGGCGTCGTTGAACCCGGGAAGCAGTGTACGTCCCTGGCAGTCAATGATTTTCGCATCTCGCGCTGCTAGGCGGCGGATGTCAGCGTTGCTGCCAACTGCAACTATGCGATCGCCGGAAATCGCGACGGCCTCAGCTCGAGGTGAAGCCGATTCCCTGGTCAACACGTTGGCGTTGACGAGGATCAGACCGATGGCTGCTGTGGACATGCTGGCGGTTTCGCAGGGCAGCAGGATGCCGGCTGGCGATTGGTGACCCAGACAGGCCAGCTAGGGTACGAAGGCCGCGTCGTGCTGCTCGTCGGCGTGGTAGGAGCTGCGCACCAGGGGCCCAGAGGCCACGTGCTTGAAGCCCATTTCCAGGCCAGCAACCCGCAGTTCCTCGAACTCGTCGGGATGGTAGAACCGGTCTATGGCGATGTGCTTTGCCGATGGGCGCAGGTACTGGCCGATGGTCAGCAAGTCGCAGTCCACGCTTCTGAGGTCCCTCATAGTCTCGATAACTTCGTCGGTGGTCTCGCCCATTCCCACGATGATGCCCGACTTGGTGACCGTTGCCGGGTCGATCTCCTTGGCCTTGGCCAGCAGTTGCAGGGAGAGGTTGTAGTTCCCCTTGGGCCGAACCCTGGGGAAGACCCTGACGGTTGACTCGATGTTGTGATTCAGGACAGCAGGCCCTGACTCTATCACCCGCGCTAGGGCGTCCCAATTGCCGGCGAAGTCTGGGATCAGCACCTCCACCCGGCACTCCGGTAGCACATCGCGAATACGGTTGATGCAGGCAGCGAAGATGTAAGCGCCGCCGTCGGGCAGGTCGTCGCGGTTCACCGACGTGATGACGCAGTAGCGGAGGTTCATGTCCTTGACGGTTTCGGCCAGGCGCTTCGGCTCCATTAGGTCGACGCCCAAGGGCCTGCCGGTGGTGACGGCGCAGTAGTGGCAGCGCCGGGTGCAGATGTCGCCCAGGATCATGAACGTGGCGGTGCCCCGGGTCCAGCACTCCCCGATGTTGGGGCAATGGGCCTCCTCGCACACGGTGTGCAGCTCCTGGCTGCGCATCATCTGTTTGAGCTGCATGTAGCGAGGGCTTCCCGGCATCTGCACCTTCAGCCACTCGGGCAGGCGGGGACGCAACTCAAGGGTGTTCTTCGGTTGGGTCATGAGGAACCTCGGGCGCCGGTCGGATGGGTATCCTGAACCATTATAGCAACTGCGTCGTTGGTGGGTGTCAGAGCAGCTGCACCATACGTGGGGTGACGCGGCACTTCTCGGCGGCCACTATGGCGTCTATGTCGGCAGCGGCCTGCTCCAGCTGGCCGTGGGGGTTGATCACTCGGTAGTCGAAGTTATGGACCTCCGCCAGTTCCTGCTGTGCCGTCTGCAATCGCCTTTCCAGGTCTGAGGAGGTCTCGGTCATCCTTCCCGAAAGCCGCTGCCGGAGTTCCTCCAGAGACGGCGGCATCAGGAAAATCAGCAGCGCCTCGGGCGCCATGCGTCGGATGGTTGCCGCGCCCTGGACATCGATCTTCAGGAAGACATCCTTTCCCGTCCGGAAGGCGTCCCTTGCCTGGCCTCTTGGAACACCGTACCAGCGGCCATACACCTCGGCGCACTCGAGAAACTCGTCGCGTTCCTGCATTCGGGCGAATGTCTCAGGTTCGAGAAAGATATAATCCACGCCGTCCTGTTCGCCAGGTCTCATGGGCCGCGTGGTGGCGGTTACGGCGAAATGCCATGGGCGATCGTAGTTGCGGAGCTCGGAGAGAACTGCGTCCTTGCCCACTCCGGACGGACCGGACAATACCACCAGCAGGGGCGGCGCGGGACTGGCCTCGGGAAGTTCCGGCATCGTTGGCGGCTATCCGGCTGCGAGTCCGGGAGCCAGGGCCGCCAGGTCATCCCAGAACCCGGGATACGAAACGGCGGCGTCGCTTGCACCGTGTACGTCGACGTCTCCGTCAGCCAAGAGGCCGCAAACGGCCAGAGACATCGCCAAACGGTGGTCGCCATGCGACTGGCACGGCGCCCCCGTCAGTCGACCGGTGCCCCGTATAACCATTCCGTCGTCGCGTGCCTCGATGTTCGCTCCCAGGCGGGACAGTTCCTCGACGGTGGTCGCAATGCGGTCGGACTCCTTGACTCGGAGTTCCGCCGCGTCCCTGATGACCGTTTCCCCGCTGGCAAAGCAGGCCGCAACCGCCAGGATCGGGACCTCGTCCAGGATCCGGGGGATCATGTCGCCAGCTATCTCTGTGCCGTGCAGCTGGGCCGTGGTTGCCAGTACGTCGGCGACGGGCTCGCCACCCTCGGTGCGTTCGTTCAGCAGCTGCAGGCTGTCTCCGGCTCCCATGGCCTGCAGGGCGTCGATGATGCCGGTCCGGCTGGGGTTGAGGCCAACCCCCCTAACCAGCACTCGCGAATCGGGATGACATAATCCGGCTACGATCCAGAATGCCGCCGAGCTGATGTCGCCGGGGACGGCGATATCAACAGCGTTAAGGGGGCCGGGCTTCAGATGAAGGGCCAGTCCGTCCTCCTCCACCGTGGCACCCATGGCGGCGATCATTCGCTCGGTGTGGTCGCGTGAGAGCGCAGGTTGGTGGATCACGGTCGGCCCGTCGGCTGACAGGCTGGCCAGCATGATGCAGGACTTCACCTGGGCGCTGGCCACTGGGAGCTCGTACTCCACACCCTTGAGGGAGCCACCCTGGATTGCCAGGGGAGCCAGTGAGCCGTTCTGCCGGCCCATGACCTGGGCTCCCATCATCTGCAGCGGCTCGACGATACGGCGCATGGGGCGCGACCGCAGGGAATCATCACCGGTGATTACGGAGAGGAACGGCTGGGCGGCCAGCAAACCCGACAGCAGGCGCATGGAGGTGCCGCTGTTTCCGGCGTCCAGAATGTCTGTGGGTTCCTCGAGAACGGGTCCTCTGCTTTCAACTGTGTACTCGCCGGGAGTGTTCCCTGGTAAGATTGCCACACCCATCCCGCGCAGGCACGCCATGGTGGACATCACGTCCTCGCCGTCCGACAGCCCGGTTACCCTGGCCGTGCCGTGGGCCATGGCGTTCAGGATAAGCGAGCGGTGGGAGATTGACTTGTCCCCGGGCACGGTCAACTCTCCACCGAGTTTTGAAGGACGTCTTACTGTTCGCTCCTGGGATGATGGCTGCATTTCTTACCCTGGGATCAAGTCTTTCGCGGCCTATGGCCTGTGCCCTGCCCTCTGCCCAGTCCCTCCGACTTTGGAACGGCATTAGCCAGGCGAGGGTTGAATCTGTCTGTGTCCCTAGCGGCGGCGCTACTCCCGTTCACCGCCCTTTTCTCCGCCGAACATCCGGCGTTGGGCCTCCATCAGTTTGTTGCCCATGAACATCTGGCCCATTGAATCAGTAAACGAGGGAATCTCGGGGGCCTGGCGCTGGGCCCGGCTTCCAGGTGTGATTGCGCCAGACATCCAACGCGCGCGTTCCTCGTGGGCACTGGAGAATATTTCCTCGACTGCTTTGGGATCGGGGCCCGATTCGTCCTTGAGGACGTTTCGGATCTCGTACAGCTCCCGTATGAACGAATCGATCCAGTTCACGATCGGCTCGTTGTTGGTGATCGAAATGTCCCGGTGCATTACCGTGTCTCCTGAGGCCAGGCGGGACAAATCGCGGAACCCGGACGAGGCCAGCTGCGCGATGTCGTCCCAGTTGGCGCTCTTGGAGACGGTCTGCATCAGGGCGACCGACATCATGAACGGGAGATGACTTGCTGCAGCGACGAAACTGTCGTGTTCATCGGCGCTGAGGAAGAATGGCTTTGCGCCGACGGCTTCGGCCAGAGTGGTAACCGTGGATACAGCCTGCTCACGAGCGCGGGCATCGGGGATGATGCAATAGGGCTTGCCGGTGAAAAGATCGGCCGTAGCGTGCCCCGGTCCGGGGGTTTCCCGCCCCGCCATTGGATGTCCGCCAACGAATTGGGTGTGGTCCGGCAGGGTCTCTGACGCCCATTGGATCACGGCCCTTTTCGAACTGCCAACGTCGGTCAGGATCGCGCCCTCTGGGAGGTATGGGCCGATGGTCTCCATGAGGTCTCTCATGGCCATCACGGGGGTGGCCAATACCACGACGTCGGCATCTTCAATCGCTGGGTGCAGGCGGCCCTCGACCTTGTGGAAGGCTTCACGCTTTTTTGCCCCGTTCCGGGCGGTGTTGTCGTAATCCGTTCCCACCACCTCCAGGTTGCGCAGGTCTGACTCTCGCAGGGCAAGTGCCAGCGAAGTGCCAATCAAGCCAGTGCCGACAATCGTTATCTTGGCCAAGGCGGCCTCCTACTCAGCTTGTCGCAGGGCCTGTCCCGTGAGTCTGTGGCCCAAGCGGAGTGGCGTTAAAGGGATATTCTACAACATACCGCTGGGCCCAACATCCCGGAATGGTCGAGGAACAATGATCACGCTCTGCGGAAAAGGGCTGCCACGCCATTTTGAGCAGGGGCGGGATGACTCCCTGCGAGCCCTGTCCGGGCCATGATTCTGCCAAGGATTCGAGCTTGATGCCTACGCCGCAGCGGCTGCTCTCTCAGCGATGCCGGTGGTCACAATCTTCTCGTAGGGTTGCCGTTCCCGGCACATCCCGGCGGCCAGCAGTATGTCATGTAGACTCTCGAACTCCGGTTGTGCCAGGACGGGACTCTCCGGCCACTGCTCCTGCTCCTTGTACCGGGCTATCGAAGCCGACAATACTTCCGCGGAGGCGTCGGGGAAGAACTCAGACACGGCTTGGGCGACCTCGGACGGGTCGGTCTCGTTCAGCCACCTGAGAGCCCGCGTAAATCCCAGCGTGAACCGTTCGACGGTGTCGGACCGTTGCTCCAGGAACCGGTGGGTCGCGGCGAACGAACTGTAGGCCAGGTGGCCATTTTCCGGCCCCAGCGCCGTCAGCAGGTGGCCGGCGCCGTCCGCAACCAGTTGCTGCACCACGGGTTCTGCGACGTGTACGTACTCCGCCTCCCCGCGCCGGAAGGCAGCCTCGGCGTCGGGCAGTGAAAGCCCGGTTCGGAGGTCCAGGTCGGAGGGCTCAAGACCGTGCCTGCGCAGTGCGTACTGGAATGATGCCCAGGGCATTGGCGAGAATCCGACGGGTATCACCCTGGCTCCCCGAAGCGTCTCCCAGTCGAAGCTCTCCTGTGGCTCCCTGCCGAGGATGAAGAACCCGTCCCTGGCGTTGATCTTGGCAAAGTGCAGCGGCACGGTTTCCGCCCCCCAGTCGGAGGCAATGATGGAGCGCATGATCCCGCTCTGCACGATGTCAGCGGCGTCGTGGTTCAGTGCGCTCAGGGGATGGGGGAATTGCGGCGGACAGGTGCTGAATTCCACGTCCAGCCCCTCCCTGTCCAGAAACCCGCCAGCCACCGAGACATATATGGGAGTGTAAAAAATGGAGCGCCACGTCTCCATCAGCCGAAGGGGTTGTCGTCCGCCAGTAGTCATCGCGTCAAGGCTCCTGAACCTTTTCCAGAATTTCAATCAGCCGGTAGCCGTACCTTGAGGCATCTTGGGGTGGTTCCTCGCTGCCCGGCCAAGCCTCGAATCGTTCCATTCTGATCATGTATCGGTAGCCTGGCTCGTAATCGAATCCTGCAATGGAGTCGTAGAAGAATTTCCCATCGACGACCAAGCACTTCCTCGGGCCAATCCCCACGCAGTCCACCAACTCCGGCCCCACGGAGACCTCCAGGACTGCCGTTGTACGGGAGTCGCCGCCGGGTTCGTCAGTCGAAGCGTCTGTGCCTGCGCCCACGCCGCACGAGAGGCCGAGAAAGAGAAGCAGCACCAGCATCAGGGGCATAGGGAGAGTGGTCCCATAATTGACTGCTGGTGCTGGAATTCAGTTCACACCACCCTCTACTCACCGAGGAAGGGCATCAGGGCACCAAGGAAGGCTTCTGGACCCTCCACCTGCGGTATATGGCCGATGCCCGGCAGGACGACCTTTCGGGCGTTGACGATGTTGTTGTGCAGCAGTTCCTCGCCGTCGCGCAGGCGGTCAATCTCGCCGTAGAGCACCATGGTCGAGGAGGCCTTGATCAGTGGCAAGCGGGACATGATGTCGTAATGAGCCAAAGACTCCATCAGATTCCTGACCCACGGACCGGCCTTGGCACGGCTGTCATTGTTCTTGTCCAGCCACTCCTCCCTGGGCTCGGCGAAGGTTGTGGCGTCCTTGAGGTCCTGCAGGGAGCGAGGTTTGGGCAGGCCATCAGCGTCGTACTGGGCCATGGTGTCGGCCAGGCGCTCCTTTGCGGTGAAGGCGTTCCAGACCGGCGCGCCCACCAGCGTGAGCTTGTCCACCCGTTCCGGGAAGCTGGCGGCGGTCTCCGTGGCAAGAACTGCGCCCACTGAGTTCCCCACGATATGGGCGCGGTGGATGTTCAGCACCTGGCAGGCCTCATCCAGAGCGTGCGCGTAGTCGGGCAAATTGAAATGGCGTTTTGGCTTGTCCGAATCACCGTGCCCCAGCATGTCGAAAGCATAGACCGTGTAGTCCTGGCTGATGGCGTCCATCACGTATTCCCAGGTCCACACCGATGTGCCCAGAGGATGAAGCAATACTACGGGATACCCAGCGCCCTTTTTCACGAAGTGCATATTGCCCTCGGTGGTGGGGACGCTGTCGGTGAGGTCGCGGCGAACAAACAGTGCCATGGGGCCTCCTCTCTCAGCCTGCGATTTCTCGTTTATGGCGGCTCAGCGGCGCCGCCGTCATGATGGCAAATGGTATCATGCCCGCAGCGACACCGCACAAGATCGGTCGCTTGTTCTGGACGACCGCTCGTTGCAGCCCTGATTGCACTGGTAGCGTCGGCGATGCGGGCCCTCCGGAATCTTCCGGTTTGACGAGGTACCACGATACGATGGAATTCGTTGCCTAATCGTCCGTTTGACCTCGTTACCCTTGGTATGCCAGAATTCCACTAAGTGTAAAGGAACCAAAGTTGGGCGCGGGGCGACTGAGGACTGAGGTGCGAGAACCTGTTTGGACTAGAGACCGTTTGCGCCGGTTGGTGAACAGGGAGGTGGGAGACTACCGGATTGTGGTGGTTTCCAACCGCCAGCCGTATGTCCACGAGTTGGTCGAGGGAGAACTGCGGGTAACCACACCCGCCGGGGGTGTCACCACCGCCATAGACCCCCTGATGCAGGAGTGCGCCGGTACATGGATTGCTCACGGGGGTGGCGCAGGCGATTACCTGGCTGTCGACGAGCGAAACAGCGTCATGGTACCGCCTGAAGACCCGTCCTACACCCTGCGATTGGTGTGGCTGAACGACGAGGAGCAGAGAGGCTACTACTACGGGGTTTCCAACGACGGCCTCTGGCCTCTTTGCCACAATGCGTTCATTGAGCCCACATTCAACCAGGCCGACTGGGAAACCTACACCGCCGTCAACCGAACCTTTGCCAGCCAGGTGCTGGAGGAGATTGACGGGGGGCCCGCAGCCGTCTTCATCCAGGACTACCACTTGGCCCTGCTGCCCCGATTCCTGCGCGACGCAGACCCGGACGTCGTCACAGCTCAGTTCTGGCATATCCCCTGGCCCAACTACGAGGTTTTCCGCATCTGCCCCTGGCAGGAAGAGCTGATGGACGGATTGCTGGGCAATGACATGCTCGGTTTCCACATCGGTGATCACTGCGACAATTTCATGGAGGCAGCACGGAGAATCCTTGGGGCACGGGTCCACGAGGAGTACAGCCTGGTCTACCACCGGGACGACTCGACCCTGGTGCGGCCCGTTCCCATCAGCGTGGACTTCCACCAGATCGAGGCGGACGCCCAGAGCCCCGAGGTCGCAGCGGAGATGGAGCGCCTGGTCTCCGAGTGGGATCTCGAGGACAAGATCGTTGGCCTGGGAATAGACCGCATTGATTACACCAAGGGCATCCCGCACCGGATCCGGGCCATCGGGCGCTTCCTGGAGCAGAACCCGAAGTACATCGGAAAGGTGGTGTTCATCCAGGCGGGAGTGATGAGCCGCACCAACATCATTGCCTACCAGGAACTGGCAGACCAGATTGAACGGCTGCTGGACGACGTGAATGGCCGGTTCGGCACGGACGACTGGCAGCCGATTATGTACATGCCCACTGACCTGCCAAACCTGACGCTGATGGCCCTGCGTCGACTGGCCCGCTTCTGCGTGGTCAGTTCCCTGCACGACGGAATGAACCTGGTGGCCAAGGAATACGTCGCCAGCCGCTTCGATCATGACGGGGTTCTGATCCTCAGCCCCTTCACCGGCGCCGCGATGGAATTGACCGATGCCCTCATCGTGAACCCGTACGACGTGGAAAAATTCGGGGACTCCATTCGCCAGGCCGTGGAGATGCCGCGTCTTGATCGCCAGATGAGGATGGCCAACATGAGGGCCGTGGTACAGGAAAACAACATCTACAAGTGGGCCGCTCGTTCGCTGGTGGATATGATGCAGGTGGGCCGACGCACGCGCCGTCCTATTCGCAGCGCCTGAGCCGGTCCTGCTGCAACTTTCTCAGGGCTTCGGCCCGGATGGGAGCGGTAATTCCCAATGGCGCATCTCCTCAATATCTGGCCCTCGGTCAGTGCGCGCCTTCATCGGGCTGACAGGGCACTGTTGTTGTTCGATTACGACGGCACCCTGACGCCCATCGTCAGGAGACCTGAGGATGCGGTACTTTCCGGCGAAGTTCGCAGGCTGCTACATTCGGTGGCAGCTCATCCCCGGTACGTCGCCGGAATAGTGAGCGGACGCAGCCTGGACGACCTGTCCATCCTCGCTGACGTCCCCGGTCTCATCCACGCCGGCAATCACGGGATGGAGATTCGCGGGCAGGGGATGGATTTCGTTCACCCGGGGGCGGTTGCCGCTCGGGGCATCCTGGACGAAGTCGCGAGAGACCTGGTGAGTTCGGTGGGAGACATTCCGGGCGCAATCGTGGAACACAAGGGACTGACCCTCACGGTTCACTACCGGGCCGCCGCCGAGGAAAACGCCTCAGCTATCGAGTCGGGCGTTGCTGCCGTTGCCGCCCCTCACGTGCAGAGCGGCGAAATTCGCCTGACCCAGGGAAAGATGGTGATTGAGGTTCGCCCGGCCATCTCGTGGGACAAGGGCAGGGCAATCGACCGAATCTGGCGGGAATGCGGAGACGAGCCCGTACCGGTCTACTTCGGCGACGACAGGACGGATGAGGACGGCTTTCGGGTGGTGCAGGCCAAGGACGGTATCGCCGTGTTCGTAGGCGAACCCCGCGAGGGCACGGTGGCCCTGCACCAACTGGAATCGCCGAGGGAGGTCGAGGAGACACTGCGGTTGCTGTTGGAGGACGGGGCCTAAGTGTTCCCACTGCTTTCGGGCGGCTTCTGGTCTTGCGCTTGAGTTAACCGCCCCGCTCTATTTCGCCTACCTTGTCGACTCGCCGGAGGAAGCGGTCCTCGGGACTGAAACTGGCGCCCACGAATGCGGAGATTACCTCTTTCGCGGTCTCAATTCCGATCACTCGACCGCCGATGCACAGGACGTTCATGTCGTTGTGCTCCACGCCCTGCCTGGCGGTGTAGGTGTCGTGGCAGAGGGCCGCACGTATTCCGCTGACCTTGTTGGATGCAATGGTGGCACCCACGCCGCTGCCACAGATCATAACTCCGCGCTCGGCCGCACCGCCGTTTACCCTGTGGCCCACCGCTGCTGCGAAGTCAGGGAAATCGTCGGATGGATCAAGGGAGTGAGCTCCCACGTCCACAACATCGTGCCCCGCTTGCTGCAGCCAGGGGATGATCTGGGATTTCAGGTCCAGTCCCGCGTGGTCGGCGCCAATGGCGAGCTTCATGTGCTTCGTGTCCCTTATTGTTCAGGTGATGAGGCAACCAGCCCTAGTCAAGAATAATTATCCGGTACTTTGCTGCCAATGCCTAGCCTTCCGATGCACTCCAATTGCGGTCGCATACGGAGAGGTGGTCACTAGTCTCGAAACGTATTCCCTGAAGTCATTTCACCTTCATATCTGGCCACTCCCGGTATGAATTTGTCAGGACGATTGCAAGGGCATTGTCTGAATCAGGATTATCAAGATTCCGGGATTTTCAGAATGTTCTCCAATCCTGTCGATCCTTGAATCCTGCAGACCGTGAATCGGACAGAATTGGCGGGACCTGACTCTGAAGTCGTTCAGCGGATGTGTTCCACGCAGTCGCACCAAGTGTATACGCGTGTTAGACTTGCGTTTTCCTTGGGCGGTAATTTTCGTGTCTGGTCTATTGAATGATCAAGGTAATCACGTTCGACTTTTATAATACCCTCGTCAAATTCTGGCCGCCCCTGGAGGAAATCCAAACGGCCGCCTGTTTCGCCAAAGGGCTGAACGCGTCCCGCGAGGATATCAGGCGCGGTTACGCCAAGGCCGACATCCTTTTTAATCGAGCCAACGAGGAGGAGCCGCTCTCCCTCAGATCGCCGGAGCGGCGCCTTGAATTCTTCTCGGAGTACGAGCAACTCATCCTGGAAACTGCCGGAATTCCGGTAACGAGGCCCCTGGCACGCGAGATATGGGAATTGGCCATCGCCGTGCCCAAGCAGTTCACTCCATTTGAAGACACGCTCCCCGCGTTGACCTCCCTTCAGGAACTATCCTACCGGCTGGGAATCATCACCAACCTGCGCGCCGACCTGGCCCCGCTGGTCAGACAGGCCGGTCTCGAACAGTGCATGGATTTTTGCGTGAATTCCACGCTGGTCGGTTCAGAAAAGCCGCACCCACCCATATTTGAGGAGGCCCTTCGGCGGGCAGGAGTTGACCCGGGCGAAGTGCTCCATATTGGTGACCAGGTGCGGTCCGACGTGGGCGGAGCACGCGCCATGGGGATGCACGCCGCTCTGCTGGACCGCGGAGGCTGGCACGAGCCGGTGGACGGGTGTCCAAAAATATCGACCCTAGATGAAATAGCCGGTCTCCTGGAATCGGAAGACCGCTACTTCGCCTGATCTGACGGCAGGACAAGAAGACTCAAACTACCTACAGGAGGGCCACAATGGCACAAGAGTCTCACAATGGGGATCACGATCACTCGGGAGTGCGGGTGGCCGTCTGGTACGACTACATTTGACCCTGGTGCTATATCGGCCTGGAGCGGGTCGACAAGCTGGCCAAGGAGTTTGACTTCGAGGTGGAGGGCCGCGCCTATCTCCTGCGTCCTGACACGCCCAGGGAGGGCTCTGAACGGCCGCAGCGGGCGGGCGAGTCCGAGGACGAACTCTCGGAGCCACTGCGCGGGCAGGCTCGGGAGTCCGGCCTCATCATGAAGCCGCCGCCCTATACACCCAATACGCTCTACTCGCTGGAAGCCACGGAATATGCCCAGCAGCAGGGCAAGTTCATGGAGTTTCACCACTCCGCCTACAAGGCCTTCTGGGAAGACCGGAGGGACATCGGCCAGATCGAGACGCTGATCGAGATCGGTAAAGAGGTTGGGCTGGACGGCGACGATATGGCCCGCAGCCTGGAGCAGGGCGAGCACTCGCAGACGGTTATCGCCCAGTATCGGGAGGCCCTGCAGTATGGGATCAACGGGATCCCCACCTTCCTGGTGGGCAACCTGCTGTTCACCGGGGCGCATCCCTATCCCATCTTCAAACAGGCAATGGAACGCTACCTGCAAAGCCAGGAGTAGCCGTTCGTTGAAAATTGGAGGCGATCGAAGCAGGCCGCTTTCGATTGCACCCCAACCCGGCTTAACAATAGCGCCCGGCGTAATTCACCGGGCGCTTTCGTGCTTCAATGACGAAGATCGGGACGACTGGTGGGGATCAGGCAGTCGCGGGTGCGCCAGTGAGGGGCACCTCTTCTCGATGGGTGGCGCGCACCAGCAGTACCGGTCCCCCGGACTGGCGCACGACCCGTTCCGCGACGCTGCCCAGGATCATTCGCCCCACTCCCGAGCGGCCGTGTGTCGTCATTGCCACAAGGCTGTTGGGATATGAGGTCGCCAGGTCGACGATGCAATCTGCCGGTGCGCCCTGGAGCAGGCGTGCCTCGACGCTGGCGACGCCCTGCTGCTGCAACCGCCTCCTGACGTTCGAAATGTAGTCGCTGGCCTCTCCTTCCACCCTGTCGGAGAAGGACTTGAAGGACGGCAGAGACGGCGGCAGGACCCTCAGGCCCATGGACATGGCCTGGTAATACTCTGCCTCCGAAATGGTGACCTGCACCAACTCCACGGGAATGTCCATCCGGGAAGCCAGGTTGGCCACATGAGGGAGTACATCCTCGGCCTCGGCGGAGCCATCAACAGGTACGATAAGGCGTTCCGGGGTCCTTTCGCCCTGCACTCCTTGCCGATTCTGCGAACGTACCAGCAGGAGCGGATTTTCAGCGGTGTGCAGCACCTTGTCGGCCACACTGCCCATCCACCAACGGGCGAACCCGGAACGGCCATGGCTGGACATGGCGATCAGCGTATCGGGGTCCGTGGCCGCTTCATCAACTATGGAACGCGCCGGTTCGCCGCGAGGCACCATTGTTGTTGCGGCGACCCCGGCGTCACGCATCTGCGCCGCGACCGACGACAGGTAGTTCTCAGCGTGTCCGGCGCGATGGGATTCCAGTTCGTGGGAGTGCAACTCCGGGTTGAGCGCCTGACCGATGGTGGGATGGTCCGGTTCAATGGCCATCAGCAGAGTCATGGGCAGGGAAAGCCGGGAAGCAATCGCCCTGGAGTAAGGAAGGACCTGTTCGGAAATGTCCGAACCGTCAAGAGGCGTCAGTATTCTTGTGTACATTGCTGGATGTCTCACCTCTCAGAAGCTTGCGCCCCTGCCGTGTCTGAGGGGCGATCAGTCGTCGGCCGGCACCGGGGCAAATCCCCTGCCAGGCAGCACCTCGCTGCTCTCGTCGCTGTCTCCGTTGGTGCCGATGGGTTCGGAGATCAATCCGTAATTCACGGCGTACAACCGCTCGTAAACCCCGCCCAGGGCCAGTAGCTCCTCGTGAGTTCCCATCTCTACCAGGCGGCCACGGTTCAGGACGATGATCTTGTCGGCGTTTCGCACCGTCGACAGCCGGTGAGCGATCACGATGGACGTGCGGCCCTCAAGGACTCGCAACAGGGCCCGCTGGATCAGCAATTCTGTCTGCGTGTCAATGTTGGCCGTCGCCTCGTCCAGGATGATGATCCTCGGATTGCCGATGATGGCCCGGGCAAAGCTGAGCAACTGACGCTGCCCCACGCTCAGGTTGACTCCCCGTTCGGCGAGGACGGAGTCGTAACCGTTTTCCAGCCCGATGATGAAGTCGTGGGCGCCAACCGTTCTGGCTGCGTCCATCACTTCCTGTATCGTGGCTTCCTCCTGATTGTAGCGTATATTGTCGGCCACAGTGCCGGAGAACAGGTAGGGTTCCTGAAGCACCATGCTCATCTGCCCAGCCAGCGAACCCCGGGTCACATGCCGTATGTCATGGCCGTCCACCAGGATGCGCCCCTGGGTGACGTCGGCGAACCTTGCGATCAGCGTCACCAGTGTGCTCTTGCCGGCCCCGGTGGAGCCGACGATGGCCACGTTTTCGCCCGGGCGGATGTGAAGATTGATTTCTTCCAGCACATCGACTCCGGGAGTGTAGTGGAAGCGAACGTCCTGGAACTCTATCTCGCCTCGGACTTCCGGCAGGTCAGGAGCGTCCGGGTCGTCCTGCACCTCGGGCTTCAGGTCCAGCACCTCAAAAATGCGGACACCGGCGGCCATGGCCCGCTGGAGCATGCTGTATTGCATGGTCAGGTGCCGTATCGGCTCGAAGAACCTCTGGATGTACAGCGCGAAGGCAACCAGCACGCCCGGCTCCAGTTCGCCGCGACCGGCCATCAGCCCTCCGGCCAGGACCACGCCGAATCCCATGGCCACCCCGATGAGCAGCTCAACCAACGGCTGCAGCCCACCGGAAAACTTGCTGGCCTCCAGGTTGGCGTTGAGGTGCTCACTGTTCAGATCGTCGAAGTGGGCCATATTGGCGTCTTGACGATTGAGGCTCTGCACCACCCGGACGCCGGTAATGTTCTGGTTGTACTCGCCGTTGACCATGGCGATGGCACGGCGGATGCGCATGAATGAATGGCGCGCGAACTTTTGCCAGTAGGCCAGTACGAAGAATAGCGGGGGAACGATGGCCAGGCAGATCAGGGCCAGTTGCCAGTCGATGATGAGCATCATCGTGATGATGCCGAACAGGGTCAGAATGTCGGAGAAGCTCTGTACGATAAGCTCAAATGCCTCCTGCAGCTGGAGGACATCGCTCTGGCTTCGCGACATAATGCGACCCACCGGTGTGCGGTGGTAAAAGGAGGGCGACATCTCCTGCAGGTGGTTGAACATCTTGGTGCGCAACGAATACAGGATGCCCTGTCCCACCCTGGGCATAAAGACGAACTGGAAATAGTTCGAAATGAAATGGACCACTGCCACCAGCAGGAAGGCGCCGCCGACCCAGTGGAGCAGGGTTAGGTTGTTGCCCTTGACTGCATCGTCCATACCCACCTTGACGAGGAATGGGATACAGACGTTGGCGGCCGTGTACATGATGACGGCCAGGATGGCCAGAATGGCGTAGCGCTTGTAGGGCGCGATGTACGTCATGAGGCGCATCACGACCCTGTGGTCGTATGCTGCGCCGACGATTGATTCGTCGCTGAGATTGTCGGCAGTTGCGGCGCGGTCACCGGCGGCGTTCAGGCCGCGCATGCCGCCCATCATCCCGCCGAAGCCGCCTCCCGGGCCGGCCATTCGCATACTAGGCCCGTCCTGCCGCGGTCTCAGGAGTCAGTGCGACGTCCAGCATCATCTCCTCCTGGGGGCGGAGCTGGAGCTCCAGTATCTCGTGGTAGATGCCTCCAATGGCATCCAGTTGCTCGTGGGAGCCCTGCTCCACGATACTTCCGCGGTCCAGCACGATGATGTGGTCGGCGTTCTGCACCGTGCTCAGGCGATGGGCGATGACGAAGGTGGTGCGCCCCTGCATAACGGCCACCATGGCGGCGTGTATCAGCCTTTCCGTTTCCACGTCGACGCTGGAGGTGGAATCGTCGAGGATGAGAATTGGCGGGTCGATCAAGACGCTGCGAGCGATGGAAAGCCGCTGCCTCTGTCCCCCTGAGAGGGTGGTGCCACGCTCCCCCACCCATGTGTCATACCCGTTGGGCAAGCCCGTGATGTGGTCATGGAGCTGCGCCACCTTGGCCGCCCTGATGACGTCCTCCTCTGTTGCGCCCTGGGCGCCGTAGGCGATGTTGTCGCGAATCGTGGCGCTGAAGAGAAACACGTCCTGCTGAACGATGCCCACGTTGCGGCGCAGGGACTCCAGGGTAAAGTCGCGGACGTCTCTGCCGTCGATTGTGATCCTGCCGTCGCTCACCTCGTAGAAACGGGGTAGCAGGTTGACGATGGTGCTCTTGCCGCTTCCCGGCGCGCCAAGAATCGCGACTACCTGGTTCCTCTGGGCAGTGATGTCGACGTTACGCAGCGTTGGCGCCTGTTGATCGTAGCTGAACGAAACGTTGTCAAAGCGAACTGTTCCCTCGGCGCGTCCCAGTTCAACTGCGTCTTCCCTTTCCACCACAGGCGAAGGTGCGTCGAGCACATCGAACAGCCGCCGTCCGGAGGAAATGGCCCGGGAGAAGCTGTTGATAATGAATCCGGCCATCCGCACTGGGAAAGTCAACTGGTTCAGGAACAGCATGAACATGGCCAGTTCGCCGAAGGTAAGGTCGTGCCGCAGCACTTCCCAACCGCCGTACCAGAGGATCAACCCCAGGGCCAGGGTGAAGTAGAACGACATCCAGGCGCTGTTGGTGCCCTGCGTCCTCTCGGACAGGAAATATTCTCCTCGCAGTTGCCTTGCTTTGCGATCGTACTTTCGCTTCTCGAACTCCTCCGAGGCGAAGGCCTTGACCACGTTCATTCCCACCAGGTTTTCCTGAAGGACGGTCACCGTTTCGCCCATGGTGATCTGGACCTGGGTCCACATGGTGCGGAGGCGGCTCATCACCCGCACGGAACGCACCAGGATGAACGGGATGAAGGCGAGGCTGATCAGTGCCAGTTCCCAGTTGATGAATACCAGAATTATGGGAAGCACTGTAGCCCGCAGCCCGGCTTCAATGGAGCGGATCAGGCCCATGTTGACGTAACGGCGAATGGCCTCCACGTCCGCCGTGGCCTTGGACATCAGGTCCCCGGTATGCTCACGGTCGTGGTAGGCGAAGCTCATGTGCTGCAGCTTGTTGTAGAAGCGGTTGCGCAGCACATACGAGACTTTTTGCGAAAGAGAGTCTGTAGTGTAGGTCCGGGCGAAATCGAACGCTCCCCGGCACAGGCTGGCTGCCAGGAGACCCACGGCGAACCACACCAGGGTTTCGGTGGAGGGATTCAGCCAGATAAATGGCCCCTCCTCGCCATCGCGTCCGACCATGCTGTCGATGGCACTGCCGAACAGGGTCGGTATGAGCAGCGAGAATCCCACGGAAGCGGCGACCGTCACGTACGCCAGGATGAGGCGAGTACGGAACTGCCAGGTGATCTGATTTATGCGTAAAAGGATATCCATCTATCCCGCTGATTCGCACCGTCTTATCCGGACGATGCGGTTAATTTGTGATGGATTTGAGATGGCTTCACATCCGCTCGGGCGCATTCATGCCCATGAGTTCCAGTGAACGACGGAAAACAATCTGGGCTGATTCCACCAGCTTCAGACGGGCGAGGGTTATGTCCGCGTCCTCTGAATTGGCAGAAATCACCCTGCAGTTTTCGTAGAAGCCGTGGAACGCCGTCGCCAGCTCCATGGTGAAATGGGGCAGGTGATGAGGCTCCAGGCTCTGCGCCATCTGCTGCACCAGTTCAGGCAGCCGCAGCATATGGCGAATCAGGCCCAGCTCGCTGGGATGCGTCAGGAGAGAAACGTCACCCCTGCTCCAGTCCATGTTGCGTTCCCGGGCCAGGCCCAGGATGCCTGCATTCCTGGCGTGGGCATACTGGACGTAATAGACTGGGTTCTCCGACGATTCCCTCTTCGCCAATTCCAGGTCGAATTCCATCTGGGTAGAGGGCGTGCGCGACAGGAAGAAAAACCTGCAGGCGTCGCCACCCACCTCATCGGCCAGCTCTCGCAGCGTGATGAACTCCCCGGTCCGCTTAGAGGCCCGCACGACTTCGTCGCCCCTCTTCAGCGTTACCATTTGGGCGATCAGAATGGTGAGGCGGTCAGGATTGATGCCGAGGCCCTCGACGGCAGCCTTGACCCGGGGCACGTGCCCCTGGTGGTCGGCGCCCCAGATGTTCACCACCGAGTCGTAGCTGCGTCCCACGAACTTGTTGTGGTGATAGGCGATGTCTGACGCGAAGTAGGTGGGCTCACCGGTAGTACGGACCACCACGTTGTCTTTCTCGTCGCCCAGCATGGTCGAGTTGAACCACAGGGCGTCCTCTCGCTTCGACAGGTAGCCCTGTTCACGCAACTGGCCCAGCGATTCCTCGTACTCGCTCTGTCCTGAGCCGGTCGAAGGATCGAAAAGGGTCCGCTCGCTGAACCAGTTGTCGAACTCCACACCTATCTTGCTGAGGTCATCACGGATGAGGCCGACCATTCTTTCGCGGGCCAGATCGCCGATTTCTCGAATGGCTTGTTCTTCCGGCAGTTCCAGGAACCTGTCCCCCACGGATTCAGCGATCTCCTCGGCGAGTTCGAGGATGTACTCGCCCACGTAGCCGTTGGAAGGCATCTCTGCTTCCTGTCCGTAGTGCTGCCTGTAACGGGTCAGCACCGACCGGTAGAAGGCCTCCATCTGGCTGCCGGCGTCGTTGACGTAGTATTCCCGGGTGACCTGGTAGCCTGCCGCCTCGAGCACGTTGGCCAGCGCGCTGCCCAGCACTGCGCCGCGGGTGTGGCCGACATGGACCGGGCCGGTGGGATTGACGCTGACGAATTCCACCATCACCTTGCGGCCCTGGCCGCCGGCCACGTTGCCGAAAGATGCGCCGGCGCTGCGTACCTCGTCCACCTGCTGCTGCAGCCATGCGTCTTTCAGGCGAAAGTTGATGAACCCTGGAGCCGCTGCTTCCACCTGGCCGATGGAAGCGCTCTCGGGGGTACGCGCTACCAACGCCTGGGCAAGCTCCAGGGGATTGATCCGGGTGGCACGGGCCAGCCGGAGGGGAAGGTTGGTGGCGAAGTCTCCATGCTCGGGATTTCCGGGGTGTTCCACCTGGATGTCCGGCATGGTCTCCAGACGGACGACTCCGTCATTTCGAGCGGTTTCAACGGCTTGGGCAACCAGGTGTCGTACGCTCTCAATCACCGGGGTAGTCGACATAACCTTGGAATCCTCGTGCGCGTCGGCGTCGCCGTGAGTGTTTGCAGAAGGCGGAAATACTGCCATGTCATGCTCATTCCGCAGGGAAAAGGTAATTCTATCACATTGGTCTCATTCAAAAGGGCTCTCGGAGAACCCGCGAATGCCGGGTTTGTGCGGGAAAAGCATCAGATGCACTTCTCGATGCAGCAAACTACGGATTCTGACGCCGGTCACGGGTGGCCAACTGCTCGATATAGCGCCCTGCGGCAGTTCAATCGGCGCGGCTGAGAGTATAAAGTTTCATGTATAAAGCCTCGGCATCGGGAATTGCCGGCTCCTCCCGGCTTCCGGGCAAGTTGCCGAAATCGACCTGACACAGGGGGAACGTGTCGGAAAAGTTTGTCGAAACAGAAGGACAGGCTCCTCCCGAGACCCTTCAGGTCGAACAGGGAGATACCCAACCGGGACAGACGGCATTTGAGCGCGCTCGGCTGCTCGAACAAATGATGGAGGACGACCAGCCCGAGGCCGTGTCCGACCTCTTCCTCCAGTTGCATCCCTTCGATCGCGCTGAGGTGGTGACCGAGCTGCGGGGTGGCCTGCGGCGATACCTGGCCCGCGAAATGGCAACTGAAACCGTCGCCGGCCTGCTCGAATATATGGAGCCACGCCTGACCGCGCGGATGCTCCGCAATCACAGCCCCCGGGAATTGGCAGCGGTTCTGGACCTCGCGGACCCGGCCTCCGCCGCGGAGGTGCTGGAACTCCTTCAGGGCGAAAGACGGCTCGAAACTATAGAAGCCATGTCTGCCTCGGTTCCTGTGGAGACCCTGCTGCGCTACGAGGACGGTACGGCCGGAAGGCTGATAGACCCTGCGATACCCGCATTCCGCGAAAACACGACCGTTCCCATCGCCCTGGACCGCCTGCGACTGATGGGAGATGCCGCCGAGGAGGTCCACTCACTGCCAGTGATTAACGGGGAGGGAGTCCTGATCGGGACGGTCAAGCCAGTGAGGCTGGCCCTGGCCCGGCCTAACTCAACGGTGGCCGACATAATGGACCGGGACCTGACGGCGGTTTCGGCCTCTGCCGACGAGGAACTGGCGATCCAGCTGATCGGGCGCTTCAAGGTCAGCGATCTGCCGGTGGTGGAGGATGATGGCCGGCTGGCTGGCTTGATCCATGCCGAAGACGCCGTGGAGGTGGTGCAGGAGAACGCAACCGAGGACATGTTCCGCATGGCCAGCATCGGCGAGGAACGGATCACGGGCCCGTTGACGGACTCGGTACGCAGCCGGTTTCCCTGGCTTGCAGTGAACCTGGTTACCGTATTCTGTGCGGCAATAGTCATCGGAATGTTCGAGTCCACCATCGCCAGGGTGGTGGCACTGGCAGCATTCCTCCCCATAGTGGCTGGCCAGGGAGGTATCGGTGGCACACAGACCGTTACGCTGGTGGTGCGCAGCCTGGCCACCGGCGAACTCCCCCGGCAGATGGGACTGCGGCTGCTGCGGCGGGAGATTGTCCTGGGACTGATCCACGGGGTTGTGCTGGGAGTAATCATAGGGGGTATCGGCTGGCTCTGGAAGGGCAATCCCATGCTGGGGCTGGTCCTTGCCCTGGCGATGACTGGCAACATGGTGGTTGCCTCGGTGGCAGGCGCCGGGGTCCCGCTGCTGCTGCGACGCCTGCGGATGGATCCCGCGGTATCGGCAGCGGTGTTCGTCACCACGTTTACCGACGTAATTGGATTTGCACTTTTCCTCGGCCTTGCCGCCGTTTTCATCGAATTCCTGGTGTAGGATAGACCTCTGCAAAATAACAATCTGGAGCGAGGGCACCGATGCCAGGTACGATTGCACTGGTTGGGGGGGACGAATTCCGAATAGGGTGCGAAGGAATGGACCGGGAAGTGATGCGCGCTTCCGGCAAGGATCCTGTCAGCGTGGTTATCATTCCTACCGCGGCAGTGACCGGCCCCGCCAAGGCCGCCAACGACGGCGTCACTCACTTCTCGGCCCTGGGGGGCAACGCCAGCCAGTTGATGGTGCTGGAGAGAAAGGACGCCAACAATCTGAAGATGATTGCGGCGGCGCGCGATGCGGACGTTGTGTATTTCACTGGCGGGAATCCCGAACACCTGCTGTCCGCCCTGCGCAACTCGGCGCTTCTCTGGCTGCTGAAGGAGGAGATGGAACGAGGGTTGGTATTGGGAGGCTCGTCGGCAGGGGCAATGGTGATGGGATCGGTTATGCGGCGCCCCCCGCTGGACTCGAATCCCGGCGGCGGCGACGGAAGGGACCGATGGGTGGAGGGCCTCGGCATTGCGGGCAATGTCTGCGTGCTGCCCCACCACGAACGGCGTAATCCCGCCGAGGTGTACTCGGAGTTGCGGTGGTCTGCTCCGGAGGGAATCGTCTACCTGGGCATTGATGCGAGGACCGGCGTGGTGGGCCATCCGGGCAACTGGCGGGTGAGCGGATTCGGGAATGTCGTGGTTTACCGGGGCAGCGACTACGAGGTCTTTACTACGGGGGACCGGCTCCCATCGGGGTTCTGAATGCCGGGTTTGCTAGACCGGTCTCACTGTCCCGGAGCGAGCTTGATATTTGACTACAAACTCTGACTTTCAAGATGACGCTCAATTCATTAGAAGCGCCCTCGGCCCTTCTCCCGGAAGGTGAGGGCGTCGTAATGCTTCGCCGAAAGGCTCTAGCGGCGCCGCCCGCGTAGTTCCTCCCATACCTGCTCCGGCTTGACCCCCGATGCTGCCATCAGCACCATTGTGTGGTACATCAGGTCGGCGATTTCCGATGGCAGGTGCTCAGTGTCGCCCTGGGCGGCGGCCAGGGCCGTTTCACCAGCTTCTTCGATCACCTTCTGGGCTATCCGGCCAACACCTTCCTGCAGCAGCTTCACGGTGTAGCTACCCTCGGGCATCTCCCGCTGCCGGTCCTGTACCATCGCGTACAACTCGCCCAGAACTCCCGGGCCCCTGTCGGTGTCCTCGTACTCCTCCGGGAGGCCATCCATCGGCGTGAAAAAACACGATGTGTTGCCGGTGTGACAGGTGGGCCCATCCGGGTCTACCTTAAGGAGTATGGTGTCGCCGTCGCAATCCAGCCAGGCCTCCCGCAGGTTGAGATAGTTGCCCGACACCTCGCCCTTGTGCCAGAGGTCTTCCTGGCTGCGACTGTAGAACCAGACCTGGATGCCCTCGACTGTGCGCTTGATGGATCCCGGATTCATGTAGCCCAGCATCAGCACGTTGCCGGTGTTGACATCCTGCGCAATGGCCGGAACCAGGCCCTGTTCATTTAGTTTTACCTTCATACCAACACTTATCCGTTCTAGAAATCTGGAGTCTCCGGTAGTAATTTTCCGGGGATTCAGCGCGAAGAAATGGTACCGGAACGAATTCCATCGAGGATTGGCGGTAGCTCCGCCAGGCTGGTGACCGCGTGGCTCGGCGCGGGCAGGTCGTCGCGCAAACCCCGGTCTCCACGGTCCATCCACACGGCGTACATACCGACTCCTCGGGCTCCGTGGACGTCCTCGTAGTGGCGGTCGCCCACGTAGACCGCTTCCACGGGCTGCAACTTCAGCTGGGCCAGCATTTCGCGAAACAATTCCGGCTGGGGCTTGTAGCTGCGCGCCATTTCCGACGACAAGACGACATCGAATTCCAGGTCCAGCAGTTCGAGATTGGGCAAAAGAAAGCCATCGTCCGCGTTGGAGAGAACGGCGGTGCGATAGTTCTCCTGGATTTCTCTCACCACAGACACGGTCTCTGGAAACGGCTCGCGCCGGGACAGATCGCCGAAAAATCGCCTGGTGGCGGTGTCTGCATCGCCCGGAACTCCCAAGGCCTGGAAGGCTAACTCGAAACCGCCTGCCCATGCGTCGAAATAGGTCTGGAATGGCAGGGATGGATCGGTACGACGGTCGCGGAATCGCTCCTCAGACTCGTGCCAGCCCTCCCAGAGCTGCTCAGCGGTGATGGGCAGCTCCTGGTCCTCGATTATGCTGCTGAAGCTTCGATGCCATTGTCCCCTGGGGTCCTGGACCAGGGTCTGGTACATGTCGAAAATGACTGCCTTGATTTCTGACACTCAACACCCTCTATGCGACTTGGTTGTATTTGTCCACCTCAACCGGGCTGGGGCGCCTTGCCTGCGAATCAGGAAGTCCTGGGCCGGACCGGAACGCCCCTGCTGTTCAGATAGTCCTTGGCCTCTCCGATGGAATACTCCCCGAAATGAAAGATGCTGGCGGCCAGCACTGCGTCTGCCTCGCCCCGCTCCAGGGCGTCATGGAGATGGTCGAGTGTGCCCGCTCCGCCGCTGGCTATAACCGGCACCGAGGTGGCGCGGGAAACGGCGCGGGTCAGTTCCAGGTCGTAACCGCGCTTTTGCCCGTCCTCGTCCATGCTTGTCAGCAGAATCTCGCCGGATCCGAGCTCCACGGCCCTCGCCGCCCACTTGACGGCGTCAATTCCCGTGGGGGTCCTGCCGCCGCGGGTATACACCTCCCACCCGGAATTCTCATTCAGGGCAAGGCTGGCATCCGCTGCCTCCGGGCGGCCGGGTTCGGACGTTGTCGCGTTCACTCGCTTGGCATCGATGGCGACGACGATGCACTGGTTGCCGAACTGGGCCGCGCCTCGGCCGATCAGCTTCGGGTCGGTGACCGCGGCGGTGTTCAACGACACCTTGTCCGCGCCCGCCTTCAGCATTCGCCGGATGTCCTCCACGGTGCGGATTCCGCCGCCCACTGTGAGGGGGATGAACACTTCCTCGGAGACCCTATGGACCACTTCCACCATGGTATCGCGGGAGTCGGAACTGGCGGTGATGTCCAGGAACACCAATTCGTCGCCGCCCTCGCGGTCATAAACGGCAGCCAATTCCGCCGGATCGCCCGCGTCGCGCAACTCAACGAAACTGATGCCTTTTACGACCCGTCCGCCGTCAACGTCAAGGCACGGTATGATGCGTTTGGTTAGCACAGCCGAGCCACAACTCCTTCGAGGAATGCTGGGAGACTGCTACGAAATCCGGTGAAAGTATATCACTGCCCGACGCGTCGATGGCGGCGGTTGGCTAGTCATGTTGCTTGGGCTAAAATGGCCTTGGTCACGCAGAAATAGAAAAGCGACGAGAGAGGAGATTTGCTATGGCACTGACATTGGCCGAGGCTAACAGAGTGGTGGAGGGCGCGGTAGCGGCTGCCACGGAAATGGGGATCAAGATCAACGTTGCGGTGGTTGATGCCGGGGGCCGCCTGTTGGCCTTCAACCGCATGGACGGCGCGATCTGGGGAGGGGCTTATGGCTCCCAGGGCAAGGCAGTGGCCAGCGCGGCATTCGGTCGCTCCAGCGGCGAGCTGCAGGAGCGGGCAAGCACTCCAATAATTTCAGGCATCCTTGCCGCGGAAGGTGGGCACGGCATTCCCAGCCAGGGCGGCTTGCCCATAATCCGCAACGGCGCAGTAGATGGAGCCGTCGGCGTTGGCGGTGGCACCAGCCAGCAAGACGAGGATTGCTCAGCGGCCGGTATTGCCAAGCTGTAAGGTGCAGGGAATATCCGTCCAGGCTTGTTCCAGGGGCGCACGACCGTGCGCCCTAATTGTTTGCCAGAGGGCCAAACGCGGTTACGGCGGCTGGACTGCCACTGCCGCCCACCAGCCGAAGCAACCCGATTACCACTACAGCCCCAGTGGCAGGCAACTGGCCCAGGTTGGTGAGGTTCTCCAGCACTATCCTTGGCTGAGCCAGGACGAGCCTGCTGACTGACAATTCGGTGTCAGCTCCAGGCTCGATTCCCGCCGTGTCTGTTCCGAGGCCAGCGACGCCTCTTTCGCTGACCAGAAGTGCTGCTGCTTCATACCCAAATCCCGGAAAGTGCAGGCCGCCGTTGCGGTCCGGGCCTAGGTATTTCCCTGAGTCCGGCCATCGTTCCGACCAGCCCGTGCGCAGAAAGACCAATGTCCCAGGCGGTACCCTCGTGTGTCGCTCCTCCCAGGCCAACAGGGCATCGACGGTCAGGGTGTAGTCCGGGTCGCCGCCACAATGTTCAACGACGTCGATAACCACGACGGGATACACAAGCTCGTCTGCGCTGTACTGGTCCACGGTTCTGCCGCCGCTGTAATAGCTGGCGGGAGCGGTGAGGTGGGTCCCTGAGTGTTCGCCCAAAGTGAACCGGCGTAGAGAGTAGCCTGCCCTGCCTAAATCGGACCACGTCTCGAATTGCGTCGGAGGGTCACCGGGCCAGTGGGGCATGTCCGGAGACATGGGGTGGCTGAGGCTGATCACCCTGCACTGAGAAAGGGCCCCGAGAGAATCGAGACCCTTTCCGTCTGATGCCCCTGACGACACTCCCATCTCCTCACTTCAGTTCGGGACGACCGTGCAGTGGATTTGGTGTCTGCGGGCCGCTCTACGCAGCTACGCGGACCTGAGCCCTGCCGACAGCCATCCGGCCTCCGACACCCTCTGCCTCACGACGTCGTGATCGACCCAGCGCATCGCGGAGCGGGGATTGTTCTCGAAGGCCACCGCCGTGCGCCCCGGCAGCCTCCCCTCCACAGTGCAGCCGGCATTGGGAGATTCCACCTTGCTGATGACGTAACCCCGGTAAAAGATTTTCATGACGAGCCTCGAAAATTAGAAATATTGCAGCCCCGGGACCGTCCCGGACGACGGTAACACCGTCGCGTGAATGACGCATATATGTTCTAATCAATTGGCTGCCCCGGTCAACTGCCTTCTGTCATCAAATTTCCGACCCAAATAACCGCCGGGAAACCAGCTGTACTTGAATGCCAAGTTCCTTGGTTGCGGAAGGCCTCAGCGGGGGCTGGAGTCCTCGATTCGGCACGTCCGCCGCCGCATTAAACGATGGGGCAAGGAACGGCTTCAGCGGACCGACAGGCTCTTGCTTATGCCCTAGCCACGCTCTCAAGGAAGTCGTCGAGGGGGCGCGAATCTTGGGTTGAAGCGGCCATGTCCCTTATCACCACCTCGCCTCGGGAGATCTCGTCGTCTCCCAGAACGAGCACGTAGGGTATGTCAAGCGCATTGGCCTGGCGCATCTGGCCGCGCAGGCCCCTCGACCCGCTGCTGAGGATGGCCCCCACCCCGGCGCGCCGCAGCCGCACGGCCAGCTCCAGGGCAGCGGTGCGAGCGTTGTCGCCGACATTGGCCACCAGGTACTGCGGCGATGGCTCATCGGGGACCGGGACATCCCCGCGCTTGAGATTCAGGGTCAGGCGCTCGATGCCGGTGGCGAAGCCGATGCCGGGGGTTGGCCGCCCGCCCAGCTCGGTTATCAGGCCATCGTAGCGCCCTCCGCCGACGATGGTGGATTGTCCCCCAACGTCCAGCGGCTGAATCTCGAAGACCGTCCGGGTGTAGTAGTCCAGCCCGCGGACCAGACGGTGATCGACGATATACGGCAGTGCCATGGCATTGAGGTAAGTTGACAGCCTTTCCCAGTGATCCCTGCATTCGTCGCACAGGTAGTCGGTCGACTGAGGCGCCTCGTCTCCCAGCGCGTGGCAAGTCTCCACCTTGCAATCCAGCAGGCGCAGCGGGTTGCGGTCCAGTCGGTCCTCGCAGTCGTTGCAGAGGCGGTCGTGGTGTCCTGCGTAGTAGTCGCGCAGCCGTTCAATGTACACCGGGCGGCAGTTGCTGTCTCCGATGCTGTTGACCAGCAGCTGAACATCGCGGAGGCCCAGGCTGCCCATCAGTTCCCAGGCCACCTCGATGACCTCGGCGTCCACGGAAGGGTCAGCGTCTCCCAGCGCTTCTACACCGAACTGGTGGTGCTGCCGGAACCGGCCGGCCTGGGGTCGCTCGTATCGGAATACAGGGCAGAAGTAGTACATGCGCACCGGCTGGGGCAAGTTGTGCATACCGTGCTCCAGGTAGGCGCGGCAGACCGGCGCAGTGCCCTCGGGACGCAGGGTGACGCTGTCGCCGCCCCGGTCCTCGAAGGTGTACATCTCCTTTTCGACGATGTCCGTGCCTTCCCCGACCGAGCGGATGAACAGGTTGGAGTCTTCGAAGGCTGGAGTGTCGATGCGCCCATAGCCGAACCGGTTGGCCATCTCCACTGCTTTGGACTCGATGTAACGCCAGTATTTCTGCTCTGCGGGCAGGTGGTCAGCGGTTCCTCGGGGCGCTCGAAAGACCAAGATGTCACTCCGTTGACAAGAATAGCTCCCTCAAATTATAGGTTGGTGTCGCCCCGAATGTAACCAGTTACGAACTCGTACCGTCCTTTAGTGGGGCAAGAACGGCATAGATGAATTGATTCACGGGGGTGGGCACCCCCTCTTCCACGCCCATCCGCACCACCGCTCCGTTCAGGGCCTCCAGCTCTGTGGGCCGGCCGGCCTCGAAGTCCGCGTGCATCGAGTTTTGGAAATCTGGATAGCCTTTGATGAACTCCACTGATTGTTCCACCAGCCCCTGAGGCAGGTTGACGCCCCTCTTTCGTCCCAAGGCATCAATTTCCCGCATCGCCGCCGTGAAGAGATCGAGGCCGCGTGGTTCCCCGATGAATTCCCCGATGCGGGTTAGGGCCGCGCTGGTGATTCCTGCGATGGAGCACAGGACGACAAACTTGTTCCAGATGACCTGCAGAGGGTCGGGAGACAACTCTGCGTTGATGTCGGCGTTCTGAAAGACGTCCCGTATGGCTCCGGCGCGTTCGGTGATTCCGCCGCCTTCCTCTCCGAAGGATAGGCTGGGCGATTCTGCGACGCAGGCGACCACACCTGGAGACTCGACACTGGAGGCCGACCAGTAGGCTCCTGGCAGCACGTGTCCCGCCCCCAGGAATCCAGCGAGCTGCAGATGCGATTCCACACCGTTCTGCAGAGTGAGCACGGCGGTATCCGGCCCGACCAGCGGACGGAGGACAGGGATTGCCTGGTCGTTGTGGTAGGTCTTCACCGTGAACAGGACGAGATCCACTGGGCCGACTGCTCCTGGATCGTCGGTGGCGGACGGGTGGACAACGATTTCGTCGCCGCCCCGCCTCAACCGGAGTCCATCGGCTCTTATTGCATCGAGATGCGCTCCACGGGCTATGAGGGAGACGTCGTTCCCCGCCCGCGTCAGCAACGCACCAAGGCAGCCGCCGACGCCACCCGCGCCCATCACCGCGATGCGCATTACGGCTTGCCTGCGATCAAGACCACGTGATCCCGCTCTATCTCAGAACGAAATTGGTCGGGCAGCGTTGACCAGTCGTGCACATCTACCAGGAAAGGGATGTTGGATTCTCTGAACGCCTCCGCTATGTCTCGCATTCTGTCTGGAGACAAAGCGTGGGATTCGGTGCCTCGCAGCACCAAATCCAAGTCGCTGCCAGCGTGGCTGCGCCCGTTCACCCTGCTGCCGTAAGCCCAAACCTCGAGGCCCGGAACGTGCTCATGCAGCAAGGCCTCGACCATCGTTCGATGCTTCTCGGTAATAGCCAATCGATCAATCATTGCAGTCGCCTTGATTTGCACTTGCGACTATTAAGGCCAGGCTCTTGGCATAATTAATAAGGTAAGGCAAAAGACGTACAAGATGGCTGGTGTCAATCATGTCTGCGTTACGGCCGCTGCTGCGCTAGACCTTGCCCTCAGCGGCCAGATCGGCCAGTTCTCCCTCGGATAGACCGCCAATGGTGCTGAGGATCTCGCAGTTGTGCTCTCCCAGCAGCGGTGGCTGGCGATTGGGGGTGCCCGGAGTGCCCGCCAGACGTATGGGCGTGTTCACGGTGCGGAATATCCCACCCATATCGTTGCCGCCGTCGATGAACATGCCCCGAGCATCCAGGTGGGGGCAAGAGTCGAGATCGGACTGGTCCTGCACCATGCCCATCGAGTAGCCGATCTCGATCAGGCGCTGCGTGACCTCGGCCTTGGGGCGGATTGCTGTCCATTCCTCGATGGCGGGAACAAAATTGCTCATGTAGAACTCGCCGCTTATTCCCTCTCCGAGGTAGCGCGGGTCTTCAATCAAGTCCTCTCGGTCGATCAGCCTCCAGAGGTCCTTCCACTTCTCCGGCCCGCCGGCGCCGGCCAGGACGACATATCCATCACTGGCCCGGAGGGCGAGCTGAGCGCTGAGCATATTGCCGCGCTCCCGGCCTGCCACCTGCCCTGTGGCCTGGTAGAAGGGCATGGTGCTGGTCATGTGCGCCACCATGCAGTCATACATGGCCATATCGATGTACTGGCCGAGTCCGGTGCGGTGACGGCTCTCCAGTGCAAACATGATGGCCAGTGCGGTCCATACGCCCGGGACGGAGTCGCCAATGTTGTCGCCCACCATCTGAGGACCGCCTTCCGGGCTGCCCGTCACCGCCATCCAGCCGCCCATGCCCTGGACGCAGGGGTTGTTGGCGGGCCAGTGAGAATACGGCCCCGGCGCCGGTCCCTCGGGGTCGCCGTAGCCCGTGAGACTGGCGTAGATCAGGCGCGGATTCAGCTCCGAGAGGCGGTCGTATCCCAGTCCCAATCGTCGCAGCGCACCGGGTCCCCAATTGTCCAGCAGGATGTCCGACTCGACCACCATCCGCTCGAAGGCCTGTTTGCAGCGCTGGTCGCGCAGGTCGATGGATACGCTTTTCTTGTTGCGGTTGAGACCCAGGTAACGGGAACTGACGCGCTGTCCCTCGGGGCCGTCGATGAACGGACCGTTGCTGCGGCCCCGCTCCCCGACGCCCGGTCGCTCGATCTTGATGACCTCGGCGCCCATGTCAGCGAGGATCATGGAGCAGAATGGCCCGGCAACTATGTGGGTCACATCCAGCACACGGAGGCCGTCGAGAGGCAGAGGAATGGTTGCAGGCTCGTTGGTCATGGCTATCCCTCTGGGCTGTCGGGAGTGGCGGGAATCTGAAGGCCGAGGCCATTGTCGATGAAGCGCTTGGCGTTACGTACGTAATTGGCCGTGGGGTCCTGCAGTCGCGCTTCCTGCGCCGGGCTGAGGGGTCGGATCTGACCCGGGACCCCGATGACCAGTGAGTGTGGCGGCACATGGCCTCGGACGATGGCGCCAGCGCCGATGAATACGTAATCGCCGACGTCGGCATTCTCCAGCAGAACGGCATTGACGCCGATCAGGACGTTGCTGCCCACCTTGCCTCCGTGGATCACGGCGCCGTGGGTCAGCAGCACGTTGTCGCCCAACTCCAGGTGGTCGTCGGTGTGCAGAACGCAGTTGTCCTGCAGGGAGCAGTTTTTCCCCACGATGATGTCGCCGTAGTCGGCCCGGATGGTTGCGTTGGGCCACACGCTGGAGCCCTCTCCGATGGTGACGTCGCCCACGATATAGGCGGCCTCACTGACGAATACCGAAGGATGAATACTCGGGAATTTCCCGTCCAGTCCGCGAATCAATGGGTCCTCCATGGCCCGGTGAGTACCGGGTATCCTTTATCTGGAACGGGTTAAAGGATACAGGGCAAGAGGCCTCGGTGCCACCATTGCAGCGGGTTTCCCGCAGTCTGGGAACCGGGTGGCTGCGCCGCGAACAAGCCTACGATCAGACTCCGAAAACGCCCTTGAGTCCCTGCAGGCTGTAGTGACAGGCATAGGCGATGATGAAGAACTTGACCAGCTTTCCCAACCCAACGAATACCAAGTAACGCCAGAGCGGATATCGCAGGGCGCCAGCGGCGATGCCCGCGATATCGAACAGCGGATTCGGGACAGCTGATATCAGGAACAGAATGAGCCAGCCGCGCTTGCGCATCCAGCCCTCGATCCGGTGATAAAAACGGCGGCGTTCGAGAACGCCGCTGCCGCTGTAGCCCAGGAAATATCCGGTGAGCTCCCCCAGTGTTCCCGCCAGACCGGCGATGATCGCAACGGCGGCGGGATTCAGGAACGTGGATGTGGTGCAGGTGATGGCCAGGGCCGGGACCGGTATAACCAGCCCTCCGCTGGCCAGCAGCACCGATCCGGCCACCGCCGGGTAACTGAATGTGGTCCAACTGATGTAGTCGTTCAGCAGGTAGGCCGTCGCCGAAATGACGATGACGACACCCAGGATGGCGAGGCGCCCCCGCCACGTGGAAGCGAGGCCTTCGAGGAACGTGGAAACCCCAACAGCCCAGGAGTGAGGACTGGGAGTGACGGAGGCCAAGTGTTCGACGGATTCAAATCCATCGGGCACTGCGGGACCTTCGACGCCGGTTCCGCCATCCGGCGGGACGTCAATTGGCTGTACGATATTCAGGAGCCTTGGGCGCTCCGGCAGGAAACGGGACCGGCCGGTGCGGAATCGGGCGATGACCGCCCCGACAGGAAACTGGTGAGGATTTCGTTGAATTCCTCCGGTTTCTCCATGTGTGGCCAGTGCCCGCACTCCGGCATTACATGCACCGTACTCGCAGGCGCCACCCTGTGGACGTCCTCTACACTTATCGGCGGGATGACCAGGTCCTCTTCTCCCCAGACAGCCAGGAGCCGGTCATTCAGTTGTCCCAGCCTGTTCAGGATCTGGTGCTCAGGTCTCAATCCCAGCAGATTAATGCCTGACCGTACCGATTGGAGCATGACGTGCGGTCCGTGAGGAAGGCAACGCACTCGTACCATTTCCGGAATAATTTCTTCGAGGAACTCCGGTGGGCGGTGGAAGATCCGCTTAATCAGGGCATCCTTGCCAATCATCTGGGGCTTGTAGACCAGTTCTCCAACCACCGGAATTGAGATCAGCCGGAGGGGCCATGACACTCTCTTGCCCAATCCGGCTGATCCAACCAGGGCTACATTCTCTACCCGGTCGGAGTATTCCAGGGCCGTTACTCCGGCTACCAGCCCTCCCGCCGAGTTGCCGACCACGGAAAACCGGTCGAACCCCATTTCGTCGGCAAATTCAACCAGAAAATCCGCGGCGCTCTCCGGAGAGTAGCCGCGATCCCCTGCTACCTCCGACCCACCATAACCGGGAAGATCGATTGCAATGGCCTGGAATCCGGCGCTGGCCAGCGCGTCAATGTTCCGGCACCAGGTGATCATTGAGGTGGCAAGACCGTGCACCATGAGCACGGGCGGCCCCTCCCCGGCAGTCGCGTAGCGGACTCTTATACCGTCCACGATAATATCGTCGATTCGTGCCTGCTTCATCAACGCCGTTGCTGTCATTCGTCGATGCCTGTGATCCTCAAGTGGCCCGGACTGAGATTCACCCTCCGGGCCACGACAGTTTACACCAGCTATGATTTTACTTGGTCAGGCCAGTGCCGCTTCGAGACGCTCGTCTTCCCTGGCGCCAGGTGGCTCCTGCCGGGTCAGGGACAGGCCTTCAGGTCCTGAGTCCACAATAACGTGGGATCCCGGCTCCACTTCTCCAGATAGCACCATCCTGGCCAAAGGGTTCTCCAGTTGTCGCTGTATTGCCCTCCGAAGAGGGCGGGCGCCGTACACTGGGTCGAACCCCTCTCTCGCCAGCCACACCTCCGCCGCCTGGGTGAGCTCAAACGCGATCTCCCGCTCGGCGATACGGTCTTGCACATCCCGGACCATCAGCCCCACTATCTGGATAATCTGGTCCTGGTTCAGCGGGTGGAAGATGATAGTGTCGTCGATGCGGTTCAGGAACTCCGGGCGGAACGCCCGCTTAAGAGCGGTATCGACCGAACTCCTGAGTTCGCGCATTTCGTCCTGCTCGTCCTTGCCGTCGGCACGGAATCCGAAGGGCTGGCGCCGCAGTCCCTCCGTCCCCAGATTGCTGGTCATTATAATGACGGTGTTCCGGAAATCAACGGTACGTCCTTGCCCATCCGTGAGACGGCCGTCCTCCAGGATCTGCAGCAGGATATTGAACACGTCCGGGTGGGCCTTTTCGATTTCGTCGAACAGCAGCACCCGGTAGGGCCGGCGCCGGACTGTCTCGGTCAGCTGGCCTCCCTCGTCGTAGCCGATGTACCCCGGAGGAGCACCCACCAGCCTTGAAACCGTGTGGCGTTCCATGTATTCGGACATGTCGATCCGGACCATGTTCGTCTCGTCGTCGAAGAGAAACTGCGCCAGCGCCTTGGCCAGCTCCGTTTTCCCCACGCCCGTCGGCCCGAGGAAAATGAAGCTACCGATGGGACGGCGGGGATCACTCAGACCGGAGCGAGAGCGCCTGATGGCCTCGGAAACGGTAACCACGGCCTCGTTCTGCCCGACAATTCTCTGGTGAAGGTCTGCCTCCATGTGGACCATCCGCTCTGCTTCGCCCTCCAACAGGCGGCCGACGGGTATGCCGGTCCACTCGGAAACCAGTTGCGCGATGTGCATTTCATTCACCTCGCGTTCGGTTTCCTGCCCATTGGCCTGATTCTGGCGTTCGGCGTTGTACTCCTGCTGCAAGCGCAGCCGCTCCGAACGGAACTCCGCGGCACGCTCATATTCGGAGCGCTCAGCCGCCGCGACCTCCTCGTCTGAGAGGTAGCGGATACGCTCCTCCCTGGCCTTGAGGTCGGGAGGCAGGATCTGTTCGTCGATGCGCAGCTTGCTGGCGGCCTCGTCGATGAAGTCGACCGCCTTGTCGGGCAGCTGCCTGCCGGTGATGTAGCGATCGCTGAGCTTTGCGGCGGCCACCAGGGCGGCGTCGTTGATGTCCACCTTGTGATGGGCCTCGTACCTCGGCCGCAGCACCTTCAATATTTCGACGGTGTCCTCGACCGACGGCTCATCGAGGAAAATGGGCTGGAAGCGACGTTCCAGAGCCGAGTCCTTCTCGATGTATTTGCGATATTCGTCGAGGGTCGTCGCGCCGATGCACTGCATCTCCCCCCTGGACAGGGCGGGTTTGAGCATGTTGCTGGCGTCCACCCCGCCCTCGCTGCCGCCGGCGCCGACCATGGTGTGCAGCTCATCCAGAAACAGGATGACCTCGCCGCCGGCCTCCTTGACTTCGTCGATGACCGACTTGAGCCTTTCCTCGAATTCACCGCGGAACTTGGAGCCAGCCACCATGGCAGGCAGGTCCAGGGCCATCACGCGGCGGTTATCCAGCGAATCGGGGACATCGCCGTTTGCGATGCGCTGGGCCAGGCCTTCCGCTATGGCGGTCTTGCCCACGCCGGCCTCGCCGATGATGACGGGGTTGTTCTTGCGCCGCCGGGTAAGCGTCTGCATCACCTGCCTGATTTCCAGATCACGCCCCACGACGGGGTCAAGCTTCCCTTGCCTCGCCATTGCGGTCAAATCGATGCTGAACTTCTCCAGCGAACCGTACCGGCTTTCCGCATCGGGGTCGTCGACCCTGTGGCTGCCTCGCACCTGGGTCAAGGCCCGGTACACCCGCTCGCGGTCGATACCATGGGCCCGCAGGATCGCAGCGGACACGCCCTGGGGTTCCGATACGGCAGCGACAAAAAGGTGCTCGGCGCCGATGAACTCGTCGTTCAGGCGGCCCGCCTCCTCACGGGCGGTGTCCATCAGCCGCTGCGCCCGAGGCGTGGGGTAAATCTGGTTGGCCTCATGCACCAGCCTGGGAGCCGATTCCAATGCCCGGTACAGTTCCGCGCGTATGCTGTCCGATGGCGCGTTCAACTCTTCCAGGATGCGAGACGGGACTCCGTTCTCCAGCTCCAGGAGTGCCAGGAGAATGTGCTCCACGTCCCACTGGTTGTGGCGGTGGCGGCGCACCAGCTCCTGTGAGTTTTGCAGCACCTGTCGTGCCTGGTTAGTGAAGTCCTTATTCTGCGAAGTCATATTCGTCCCTCCTTACAAGGGATTGGGAATACAAATGCGGCGTCAGGAGCCTCGAACTCCCTGCCGCCTACCGTTCTGCCTGAGAACCGCAATGTTCTCCTGAAGTTCCGCCACCTCTCGCTCCAGTTCCTCGACCCTTTCCATCAGCTTGAGGGCGATCTCTGCGCCCGCCAGGTTGACGCCCATGTCCTCGGTCAAAGTCCTTACCCGCCTGATGCGCTCGATGTCCGCCATAGAATACATGCGCTGTCGTCCCGAGGTGCGGGAGGGCCAGATCAACCCCTGCCGTTCGTAGTGTCTCAGCGTCTGGGCGTGTACACCCACGATGCGGGCTGCCACGCTGATGACGAAGCAGGGCTCCTCTCGCAGCCGTCCGTCTCCAGTCATCTCTTCGCTCCTTTGCGTACGTCGATGGACCGCACTCCAGTCCAGCTATGGGTTAAGACTAATGCGTCTCGCTGGCCACAGGGCGGTCATTCCGCAGTTCCCGTATCTTCTGAAACAACTCCACTTCCTCATCCGATAGGTTAGTGGGCAGGCGCAACTTCGCCGTAACGAAGAGGTCGCCTCGGCCACCACCGCCCGAAAGAGACGGCATGCCCAGCCCGGACAGCCGGAAGCGGCGTTCGTTGGGCGTGAGCGGCGGCACAGTCAGCGCGACCTGGCCGGTCAGGGTCGGTGCTCGGATCTCGGCACCCAATACTGCGTCGTCCACCGGCAGGTCAACGTCCACGAACAGGTCCCGTCCCTCCCGCCGGAATATCGCGTGTTCGGCCACCGAGACCACCAGGTAGTAGTCCGTGCCCTGGGGGCCATCGGGGGCTATATGCACCCGTGAGCCGTTATCCACTCCGGAGGGGATTTTCACCTCGAGGTTGCGGCCGTCCTGAGCTCGGAGAGTGCGTGTCGTCCCGCGAAAGGCTTCCTCCAGCGAAATCTCGGCGTGGTACTCGGCAGGCGGAGGCCGCCAGGACCGGGCACCGGCCGCGCGGGCGCCAAAGAGATTGCCGAATATGTCCTGCATCCCTGGACCGCCAAAATCTGAGAACCCGCCATCACCGTTGGAATATGTCCAGCGCACACCACCCCCCGGCGAGGGCCCGGCCTGCTCGTACTGGTCGGCGTGCTTCCAGTTGTCTCCGTAGCGGTCGTACTTCTTTCTATCCTCCTCGTCGGAGAGGACACTGTAGGCTTCGTTGATCTCCTTGAATTTTTCTTCGGCGGCAGCGTCGTTCTTGTTGACGTCGGGGTGATACTGCCGAGCCAGGCGTCGATACGCTTGCTTGATATCCTTTTCGGAGGCGTCCTTGCCGACGCCGAGCACGTCATAGAAGTTACTCATGGCAACACCACCAAGCACACAGAGTCATGAGGACAAACAAGTTGGGCACAGGATGCAATCGCTAGAATTGATGCTCTTAGCATTGTGTAATTGTAAAGTAATCCCATTATAAAACTTGATAGTAATACTATCAATATCTGGGATCCCTTCCCATTGATACAGCATTAAAAATGCAACGGTATTGCAGGGCGATTCACTGCTGGAATTGACCCTCCACTCTTGGGGTATGCCACTTCCTTCGTCGCTGTGGACCCACGGTCTCGTCGAGGTCGCGCGAGGCCGCTGGCTCTCGTGGTTCCATCCCGGTAGGGCCACTAGAAACGGATCAACGGGACCGCCGGACCGAGGAGGGAAAAGTCGCGGTTGAGCAACCCTGCTGCAGGTGATACAATTAAATTCTACAAAGTCGGTCGTGCGATTCGGCCGCGAACGATCCCCGATAGCTCAGCGGTAGAGCGGGCGGCTGTTAACCGCTAGGTCGTAGGTTCGAATCCTACTCGGGGAGCCACAGCTACAAAATGGGCGTCCAGAGTCGGCAAACTATGGATGGATGACCTAGCGGTTACTCAGGGTCGCAAAGCTGAGTCAGCTTTGGGCATGACCCAGCGGTTACAAAAAGTACTTCAAGACTACCTCCGGTATCATCGCATCGAGGGCAGCACAGAGGCGACCGTCAAGTTCTATGCCAAGGAACTGCGGCTGTTTCTCCAGGATCTTGAAAAGATTGATCCCGACTGCCAGACGCTGACCGACCTCTCCTCTCTCCACGTTCTTCAGCACCTCGGCTCAATGCGTGAGCGAGGATTGAAGCCCCGTTCAATCCGCACCCGGTGGCAAGCAATCACCACCTGGCTGAATTGGTGTGTTGATTGGGGCCTCATCGACTACTCGCCTGCAGCACGAATCAAAGCCCCCAAGGTACCCAAGACACGAAAGCCTTTTTTGACAGAGGAGCAGTTCGCTTCTCTGCTAGAGCTTTGCCCCCTGAACACCTTCGCAAGCGCTCGCAGGCAATCTAAGCAGTGGATGATGGCGACCACTGGTGTCAGAAGAAACGAGATGTGGATGTTGAAAAAGGGGGACCTGGACTGGGATGCATCTGTGATTCGTCTGATTTGTAAGCGGCGGAGGTAAATTGTGCCATGTGGGCGGGTAATCGCTGACAAACGGCGGTTGAAAACAGTACCGCCCGCCATCTTCCATAGGGTTGTAGCCGACCCCATGGATGGTGCGACGGATGTACAAGGTGGACGTATATCTGCGGGTTCGCCGGGCGGTGATGGTGGAGGGGATGAGCGTGCGGGAAGCGGCGAGGACCTTCGGCCTGCACAGGGACACGGTGCGCAAGATGCTGGAGTATGCAGTGCCTCCGGGCTATCGTCGACAAGTGCCGCCGCGGCGTCCCAAGGTCTCACCCTACACCGGCGTCATTGACCGCATTGTAGAGGACGACCATCAGGTCCCCAAGAAGCAGCGCCACACCGCCAAGTGCATCTACGAGCGGCTCAGAGACGAATACGGCTACGACGGTGGATACACCATCGTCAAGGACGACGTTCGGGAGCACCCTCGCCAGACTCGGGAGATGTTTGTTCCGCTGTCCCACCCACCGGGGCAGGCCCAGTGCGACTTTGGGGAAGCCGTGGCGGTAATCGGCGGCGTACAGCAGAAGGCACACTGCTTCGTATTGGACCTGCCTCACAGCGACGGCTGCTACGTCAAGGCCTATCCCGCCGAGACCACCGAGGCGTTCCTGGACGGGCACGTAGCAGCGTTCGCCTTTCTGGGCGGAGTGCCCCAGAGCATCCTCTACGACAATACCAGGCTAGCTGTTGCCCGGATCCTGGGCGACGGCCGACGCCAGCGCACGAGAGCATTCACCGAGTTGCAGTCCCACTACCTGTTCGAGGACCGTTTCGGCCGCCCCGGGAAGGGCAACGACAAAGGCAAGGTGGAGGGCCTTGTGGGGTACGTGCGCCGCAACTTTCTGGTGCCCGTGCCGTCCTTCGAAAGCTTCGATGCGCTGAATGCCCACCTGGAACAACGCTGCCTGGAGCGGATGGACGCCCAGCTCAGGGGACATGCGGAGACCATCGCTCAGAGGATGGAGCGGGACCTGGACGCCCTGTTGCCGTTGCCGCCGGTGGCCTATGATGCCTGCGACAAGCAGGCTGGCCGGGTGAGTTCGCTGTCCTTGGTCAGGTACAGGACCAACGACTACTCGGTGCCGGTGGCCTACGGGCACCGCGACGTACTGGTGAGGGGCTACGTCGACGCAGTGGTGATCAGCTGCGGAACCGAGATCATCGCCAGGCATCCCGGATCATACGAGCGCGACGACTTCGTCTACGACCCCATCCACTACCTGCCGCTCTTGGAGCGTAAGCCGGGCGCCCTGGACCAGGCCGCACCGCTGCAGGGCTGGGGACTCCCCGATGAGTTCGGCACGCTGCGGCGTCTGCTGGAGTCCCGAATGGGACGGCGGGGTAAGCGGGAGTACGTGCAGGTGCTCAGGCTGCTGGAGACCTTCTCCCAGCAGGAGGTGCACGCAGCGGTGAAAGATGCCATCCACCTGGGGGCGCTCAGCTTCGATGCGGTGAGGCACCTGGTCTTGTGCCGGCTGGAGGGACGGCCCCCCAGGCTGGACTTGGAGCTCTATCCCTACCTGCCCCGGGTCCGGGTCAGCACCACGGCCGCCGGGGACTATATGACCCTGCTGTCTGGGAGAGCGGCATGAACGACCGGTCGACGCTGCTGTTGGAACACCACCTGAAGGAGCTGAGGCTGCCCAGCTTCCTGAGAGAGTACGGGAAGCTGGCGGCCCAGTGCGCCGCCGAGGGTGTGGACCATCCCCAGTACCTGCTCAGGCTGGCTGAGATGGAACTCATCGACCGCCACCAGCGTATGGTGGAGCGGCGGATCCGCGCCGCCCGATTCCCCGCAGTGAAGAGTCTGGACACCCTCGACTTCCCGGCCATCCCCTCGGTGAACAAGGCCCTGGTGATGGAACTGGCACGCTGTGAATACATCCAGCGCCGGGAGAACGTCATCGCTGTCGGCAACAGCGGCACCGGCAAGACCCACGTGGCCCTGGGCCCTTCGGCAAGCTCAGGAGGGGCTGGCCGCCTGCCAGCGGGGCATGTCCGTGGGTTTCACCACCGCCGCCGGTCTGGTGCATGAGATGATGGAGGCCAGGGACGAGAGGCGGCTGCTCAATCTCCAGCCGCAACTGTCGCAGCTGAACCTCCTGATTATCGACGAACTGGGCTTTGTACCCCTCTCTCCCACCGGGGCGGAACTGCTCTTCGAGGTCTTTAGCCAGAGCTACGAGCGGGGCTCTATCCTGGTGACCACCAACCTGCCTTTCGACGAGTGGACCGAGGTCTTCGGCTCGGAACGCCTCACCGGAGCGCTGCTGGACCGGCTCACCCACCACGTCCACATCCTGGAAATGAACGGCGAGAGCTACCGGCTAAAGCGCAGCCGGGATAACTCCCCGGGTCAAGCTCTGGACGATCGCGAGGAAGAATAGCTCACCCTGACGCTGTCTCCTCTCGCCTCCAGAACCGTGGCTACTCCACTTGCCTACGGCCCTCGGTCATCCGGCAGGTGGTACACGATTCCGGCGCCCCAGTGGCCCAATTTCTCGGCGCCATTGACAAGTGAGCAGAAAGCAAATCGGTCTCGCCAAGAGGGTATTGGAGAGTGACAGCCCCGTTGTGGAAGCCCTCGGTGAGGTTCTGAGTCAGGGGAAAGCGACCGTCAACGACTGCCTCGAGTTTGTGGTGCAATCTGCTGATGTGCAGATTCCCGCGGTGGAAATGCTACGCAGCGGCAATGCCAAGACATTGGCTAAGGCGACGGTACGGATCATCGAGGAGATGAGGCAGAGTTCGGCAGGCCCAGATCTCGTCCAGCGCCCATGGGAGACGATCGATAATCACATCACCATTATCCATTCAACGATGCCCAATCTGGTTTCTGCGGTGGATGAGGACAGCGTGGATGTCATCATCACCAGTCCATCCGCAGTTCCCAGCCAGTTGAACAGACTCGACAAACTGCACGACTTCTCGATCTACGCACTGGCCCCGACCGGCCTTGTCGCTGTGATCGTCGACCCGATGATCTCAGCACTCGTGATAGTAAACATGTAGCAACCAGGGCTTCAGTTTGTCGCCGAGATGGCCGTCGTTAGTGATTGTCCACAGGGAAGGAGTCACCGGCCTCACTCGATGACCCATTATCACAGACCGGTTCTAATATTCAGGAAGGGGGATAGCCGGAAGGAGTGGGGAGGCAGTGTGCTGCGCGTCCCGTCTCAAGAGGGAGGGCAACCTTAAGGTGTGGATAGGTTGCTGGGACTGGCAACAGAGCTTGTGATGGAAAGAGTCGCGAAACCAGGGCAACGAGTTTGCGACCCCAATATGCTGGACTGCCCTCATTCGGCGAGGGCGGCTTTGAAGAATGGGTGTACCTTTGTCGGGGCTTCGCACGACCCGGGCCGCGTTGACCGGATCAGGGAAGCGCTCTACCAAGACGGGCCACAGGACGTGATGACCGAAGTTGAGAAAAATTTTACTGACAACACGCAGGCACTGACATCGCCCCCGTCTTATGGTCAGCAAGGCCACCTTGATTTGGATGGTCGATAGCAACTGGCATCCATTTGGGCAGCCGGAGAACCTGAGCCGGCGTCCTTAACGACAATTTCGGTAAACGATCATAGGTGTCAACGCCGACGAAGATTTGAGCGAAAACGCCTATGGTGATCTGCCCCACCAGGTTCTTGTTCTCCCTGATCGTCAGTTTCGAATTGACCCACCTTCGGTCTGCTTGCAATATCGCCGAACTGGAATTGACTCACCTTGTCGCTGCTCCCCGGACGTTCCGGCAGTTGCAGGCGCGCAGATACTTCGTCAGTCGTTGTAGTTGTTGTTCACCGCACCGACGCCCAGCAGGTGACGTGCAGCTGAGGAGGTCGGTGTGGGGTTTCTCCCGGAGCCGGTGCTCTCACCGCGGATGTTCAGCACGTGGCTGTGGTGAAGCAGCCGGTCCAGGATGGCCGAGGCGATGACGGTGTCGCCTAGAATCTCGCCCCACTAGCCGAAGCCCTTGTTCGACGTCAGGATGATGCTGCCTCGTTCGTACCGGGCCGATACCAAAGTGAAAAAGGCGGTGGCGTCCTCTCGGTCGTAGGGCCAGATGCCGAGCTCATCCACCACCAGCACCTTGGGAGCGAGGTAGACCTGCAGCCTACGGTCCAAACTGTGCTCCGCCCTGGCCTTCCTGAGGTCCTCCATCAGATCGTAGGGCCTCCAGGTCCCGCTCCATCCGCTGCCCAATGGTCTCTGTATGGTCGCGGAGCCTGGCGTCCATCCGCTCCAGGCAGCGCCGCTCCAAGTAGGCGTTGAGCGCGTAAAAGCTCTCGAAAGAGGGCACGGGCACCAGGAAATTGCGCCGCGCGTAGCCCACCAGTACCTCCACCTTTCCTTTGTCGTTGCCCTTGCCGGGACGCCCGAACCGGTCGTCGAACAGGTAGTGGGACTGGAGCTCGGCGAAGGCGCGGGTGCGCTGGCGACGGCCGTCTCCCAGGATCTTGGCCACCGCCTACTTGGTATTGTCATACAGGATGCCCTGGGGCACTCCGCCCAGGAAGGCTAAGGCTGAGACATGTCAGTCCAAGAACGCCTTGGTGGTCTCGGCGGGATAGGCCTTTACGAAACACCCGTCGCTGTGGGGCAGGTCCAATACGAAGCAGTGGGCCTTCTGCTGTACGCCGCCGATTACCACCACGGCTTACCCAAAGTCGCACTGGGCCTGCCCCGGTGGGTGGGACAGCGGAACAAACATCTCCCTGGTCTGACGGCGATGCTCTCTTACATAGTCCTTGACCGTGGTGTATCCGCCGTCGTAGCCGTACTCGTCCCGGAGGCGCTCGAAGATGCGCCTGGCGGTGTGGCGCTGCTTCCTGGGGACCTGATGGTCGTCCTCTACAATGCGGTCAATGACGCCGGTGTAGGGTGAGACCTTGGGACGCCGCGGCGGCACTTGTCGACGATAGCCCGGAGGCACTGCATACTCCAGCATCTTGCGCACCGTGTCCCCGTGCAGGCCGAAGGTCCTCGCCGCTTCCCGCACGCTCATCCCCTCCACCATCACCGCCCGGCGAACCCGCAGATATACGTCCACTTGTACATCCGTCGCACCATCCATGGGGTCGGCTACAACCCTTATGGATGGCAGTGGGCGGTCCAATTTTCAACCGCCAAATGTCAGTCGGTCAATCCGCCTACCCGGTACACTTTATCTCCGCCGACGGCCAGCAGTGTATTCTCAATTGCTCTTTGGGCGGGGGTCGAACATCTCGACCCGTACCTCCATCGCTTTGGGATAAAGGGCCGGGCCAAACTGGTTGAATATTGCCACGTCAGCCGCATCCCGCCCATAAGCAACGGCAACTCTCCCTCCACGTGGAGCTGCCTGCGTTGCATCGAAGGTGTACCAACGGCCACCAACATACGCCTCGAACCAAGCGTGAAAATCCATCGGCATAAGTTTGTGCAGATAGCCCACAACGATACGCGCCGGGATGCAGAGACTGCGGGACAACGCGATGCCCAAATGAGCGAGCTCACGGCATACGCCCTCCCCTTGCCGGTTAACCTCGACTGCCGACATCTGAAAATTGCTGGAATCTGGATTAAAGCGCACGGAGCTGCGGATCCACTCTACAATTCTGGCCACCTGATCGTAGCCGGGCTCGACACCGTCCACCAGGTCCCAGCCGAGGTCCGTAAACTGGTCTGATTCGCAATAGCGGCTGGGAAGAAGATAGGTCAAAACCTCTTCCGGTAGATTTTGCACCTGGTGAAATGGCGCGCCGGGCGACACGTCAATACCGCCTGGGGTTGAAACGTCCGCAGATCTACTGAAAGTGAACTCACCTGGGGGTGCAACCAATCGCTCGCACAGGTTACCGTAACCGTCAACAAAGCCCGTGATTGGTACGCTTGGCGTCAACGTACAGTCTTCATTAGCCACCCACTGATTTGCTCCACTACGCGGACGGAGCATTAGGATAAATGGCGTGGGGACGCTCACATCAAAGGTAATTTCACAACTTGTACGAAGCCACACTGCGATTCCGTTCCTTGTCATGACCACGTTATCAACCGGTCATAGGCCAGTGTAACAGGGTGCCTAGAAATCTAGCCGGACAGTGGCGGGTCGATTCCGGTAGAGGGCAGGATCGTACGCTAAGGGGAATGACGCCGGTTGAGTTTGTGATAGACGGTTGGCCTTGAGACTGAGAAGAGCTTGGCGAGATCGCTGATGGAATACACGCCCGTGGCATGCATGCGGCAGAGTTCCCGCTGCTGTCCGTCGGACAGTTTGGACTGCTTGCCGTGCAATTTCTCCCCGGCGAGGGCATCTGGGCCTAACTTTGCCAGCCGGTCGAGTCTTGGGACGACCAGCGTGTCCCCTACGCGCACGGGTGCGAGGGCCAGCACTACCGCAGCCGGGCCAACCTGTTCGCTGGCATCGTCATCCATCGGAATCCGTTCATCTCTGCGAGGCGGTCAGGCAACGGAAACTCGCCGGGCTGACCGTAGGGCCCGAGCTCATTACCCACATCTCGCCCTTTGGGTGGGGCTGCACCCTGCTCACCGGCGAATACCGGCGGCCCAAGCGCCAATAGCAGCCTCACCGTATGAGTCTTCCCCCTACCGTAGTCGACCCGTAGAAGGGCGCCCTTTGCTTAGCGCCCATTCAAAGGCGCGAGCAAAAACCGCCTGACGCTGAAGTCGGACGGGACCCTGATTAACGAAGTTTATCCTGCCGGTTGGGGCGACTATTTCTGCCGGCACCGCAAGTGCTATCCTGCACCACCCGTCTACCTGCTGGATGGTCCAGCGGCTGACCTCCAGGCGTTTGGCCAGTTCCCGCTGGCTCACTCCCCTCGACCGCTCTTCCCGTATATACTCCCGTTGCTGCTCGGTCAGGCTGGGCCGCTGGCCGGGGAACCGGCCCTCAGTCCGTGCCTTGGCTTGGCCGGAGACCGAGCGCTCCCTGATCGAATTCCGCCACCACTCGCTGAAGGCGAGTACCATCTGTAGTTGGAGCTTCCCGTTGGCCGTTGCCGTTTCGAAGTCCTCCGTCAGGGACCGGAACTCCACCCCGGCGTAGTGCAGGCCCTCGATCACCTGCAGCCCGAAGGTCAGGCCCCGGGAGAGCCGGTCGATGTGGGTGACGACCAAAGCGTCGCCCGCGACCACCAGGTCCAGCAGTTCCAGGAGTCCTCCGCGGTCGTCCTTGGCCCCGCTGGCCTCCTCGGCCCGGATGTTGCCAATGGCGCAGCCGGCGCGGACGAGGCGCTCCAACTCCGGGAGAGCAACAGCATGGCGTACCAGCGCTCCCGCTCCCGGGGCGTGGGCGTCAGAATCATCCGGCGCTGCAAGTCTTTCACATCCAACTCCCACCGCTCCAGCGACCGCTCTATTTCCCTGACTCCCATCATCCCCCATCACAATAGGATTATCTGACCCGCCTCTTGCCCTCCACTTTACCCTGACTGTCTGTGCATCTCACCTCGGCATAGGTTTAGTACTTATCGAAAATTGGTTGAAACTGGGAAAATACATAGTGCGGCGAAAGGAAGGTTGGGGGATGGACTGTAAACCCGGGCGCCGAGGTGCACATGAGTGGGATGAGTGATGACTTACGAATTGAGCGCTTCTCAGTGGGACCGGGCCTGGGGACTGGACGCAGTCGTGGGCGTTAAGGAACATTTTTGACGCCGTCTCCCCAAACCCAACGGATAGATGAGCTGGCCTCTCCAAACATAGGAACTTGCCTACCCGCTGCAACAGCGGGCGAATTGAGCAGTCTCCCGAGTTCGCCAAAACTTTGAACAGCATCGGGGACTACGCATTTGCCTCGGTAAACAGTTGCCGGAACCGCCAGCACACCGGGATAGACCAAGCCTCAGACTAGTAGATCAACAGCATTGGATTGAGGGATACAGGGACTTGAGCTTGATGCGAGCGTCCTCGGTGGTGAAGCGCCAGTCGGCACGGACTCCGTCGCAGTTGCGCTGGCCCTCCCAGGCCCAAGTCTCTTTCCGCAGCGTCTCTTGATCAGGAATCCGGCGGTTCAAGCACTGCCTCGCCAGCACTCCAAGCTCTATCTCGGCCATATTCAGCCAACTGCCGTGCTTGGGCGTGTAGTGGATTTCCAACCGTTCCGCAATCCGCCTCGCCTCCGCAGGCTCGAATGCCTCGTACAGCGACGACGGATGGTGGGTATTCAGATTGTCCATCACCAAGACTATCCGGTCCTTGTCCGGGTAGTCCACGTCCACCAGTTGCTGCACCACCCGGGCCCAATCCACCTTGGTGCGATGGTCTGTCACCTCCACTCTCCGCCACCCCTCCAGGGGCGCGACCAGCATGAACAGGTTGCTCACCCCGTTGCGCTCGTATTCGTAGTCGTAGGCCATGGCAACTCCGGGACGCGGCGGGAGGGGTGTGCGGGTCTCCTTCACCAGTTGCTTGCTGGTCTCGTCCAAGCACACCAACACCTCGTTGTCCTTGAACTCACGGTGATATACCTCCAGCACGTCCTCCATGGCGCAGACGAACTCGGCATTGGCCTTAGGCGGGATGCACCAGCACTGCTTCAGCCAGGGCTTGACTTCGTTTTTTTCAGTGTCTGGCGCACCGTCTCGGTGCTGATGCTGTCCACTATCTCCCACTCCACCAGCCGGTCCGCCAGCAGTTGCAGCGTCCAGGCCGCACGGCCCTCCGGTGGCTGGGAGCAGGCCATGGCCACCAAGTGGGCCTCCCCCTCACCGTCCAGTTTCCTCGGACGGCGGTTGATCTGCTGCCTGCGGCCCAGGGCGGCCTCTACTCCCTCCTCCACACAGCGGCGGCGTACCCGTTCCACCGTGGCGCTGCCCACCTTCAGGACCCGGGCTATCTCCTCGTCCTTCATCGCCCCGCCCTCCTGAGCCTCATCGACCAGCAGAAGAATCCGGGCGTGGGTCTGCTTGTATGCCGCCGCCCGTCCCCGAGACACCAGCCCCTTCAGTTCCTCTTGCTCCTCCGTACTCAGCCTGACCCGGTACCTCTTGGCTGGCATACCCATCCTCCCAACATCACCTTGCCTGTTGACCTATACCGCCAACAATACAGCCCATTATCTATCAATTCAAACCTGTTGGACTACTAGCAGCCTGTCCGAGAAACAGTGTCCTAAACGAAATTCGTCTTCAATTCAATCATTCTTTCCGATTTAATCTTAATCAAGGCCCATTGAGCCATAATAAGTTTAGCCAGTGGCGCTTTTAGTCTCCAATATCTAATCCTCGGACAGGCTGCGAGCAGCCAAAATTTCAGGGTATGACCAATATTTCTCAAAAGCACCCAGAATATTGGTACAAGTACACTATTGCGCGAATCTTTAACTTCAACTAATATCGGTGCTCCATGCAATACATGGACAATGGTATAAGTGTTTGATGTAATGAGTGCCCAGCTACAAAAATGATTGGACTGGAGTAAGAAGATGGCAGCATACGTAATTGCGCATTTGGAAGTGACGGACGGTGGTGCCTATGGCGAATACCGTCAGCGCGTACAGGGAATGATAGAGGAATTTGGCGGCAGAATGCTGGGCCGCGGCGACATCATCGAGGTGATAGGCGGAGAGACCCCCTCCGGCCACCACCGGATAATCGTTATGGAATTCCCGACTGTTGAACAGGCCCGTGGATGGCACACCTTGCCGGAGAGTTCCCCGCAACACGCCGAGCTGCGGGAACTGCGCAACAAGTCCGCCAATGCCGTCCTGACCATCGTTAGCGGAGACGCATAATTAAAACCGCTACCAGGCCGGGCCATGCGGCTTCGTAGAGGACTGAGTTTCGCCGTTCCGCGCAGGATCAACTACGGGTGGAGCGACCTGCGAGGAGATGTCTTTGGCGGCTTGACTGCCGGGGGTATCGTGCTGTCGGTCGCCATCGGCTTGGGCATAGTATCCGGTCTCGGTGCGGCTGCGGGACTCCACGGCGCATTGGTGGTGTGCCTGTTCGTTGCGATATTCGGCGGTATAAGAGGGATGCTGGGCGGCCCCAATATCACGGTTACCGTAGTTATGGCTGTGGTGGTCGCCGACTATGCGGACAGTCTCGCCCAAGCGGCCACCATAGGAATTCTGGCCGGCCTGATCCAGATCGCATTCAGCCTGTTGAGATTGGGTCGTTACGCCTCATTTGTCCCCGCCTCACTGCTCTCCGGATTCCTGGCTGCCATTGGTATCCTGGTCATCTTGAAGCAAAGCCTGCCGATCTTGGGAGGCGCCCCGGCAAAGGGCGGCATCATTGACAATATCGCGTTGTGGCCGGAGGCAGTGAACAACGTAAACTTCGAGGCTTTGGCACTAGCCGCCATCTGCTTGGCCATGGCGGTACTGTGGCGCGGACGACTCGCGAGGCTGGCTCCCTCTTTCTTTGTCGCTCTTGCGGTGGGGATTCTGGTCGGCATGCTACTGTTCACTGGAGCTCCGACCGTGGGGGAGGTTCCGTCGGGTCTGCCCTCCCTCCAGTTGTCGGCCATTTCCCTGGAATTTTTCCTGAGGACGCTGCAACCGGCATTCATCATGGCCCTTCTTGGCTCGATTGCCACATTGCTGTTAGCCCTTCGACTGGACACGATCACCGGGTCCCAACACAAGCCGAACCAGGAAATGCTGGCGCAGGGGATGGGAAACATTGCGGCCGGATTGGTGGGAGGGATGCCGGGGGCTATGGCCCAGGGCAGTCTTCTCAACACATTAGCGGGTGGCAGGTCCCCAGTTTCCGGCCTCATCGTAGTCGCATTGATACTCGCGACGCTCCTGTTTCTGGGCCCCGTTGTCGAACGGATCCCGCACGCCGTCCTTGCTGCCATTCTGATAATTGTTGGCTGGAACCTCATCGACTGGCGGTTAATCACCCGCATACACCGAATTCCCCGCAATTATGCCGTGGTGCTGGTGATGACTTGTGTGCTAGTCCTGTTTGTGGACATGTTCCTGGCTTTCCTGATTGGGCTGGTATTGGCCGTTCTTCTGGGCTATCGAAAGCAGGAGGGGCTGGAGGTGTCCGAGCTTGTCTCAGTGCCGCTGCTGGACAGAGCCGTGCTCGACGACAACGATCTGGGTGAAGACACAGACCCCTTCCAGGCCCGTAGCGGATTGGTTGTATTTCCCGACCGGGTGACCGTGGCGTCAGCCAGGCAACTCAGTCGCATCCTCCGCCCCGACATAAGGCAGCAGCAATTTTCTATTTTCGACTTTTCGCGTACGGTGTATATAGATGATACGGCTTCAGTAATTATCAGTGAGCTGATTGGTGTAGCGGTGGCAGCGCAGTCTCGGACAATCGTCATTGCCGGCTTGCGTCAAGACTTGGCAGAAGCTCTGCATTCCATGAGACTGCTGGACCGGGTACCTGCAGGCAATTTCGCGTCCGACTTGGAGGAGGCAAAGCAGGTCTTAATGCCAATGCTGCGGCAAGGCTTTCCAGGTCAGCCGCAAGCAGGTTAAGGAACATCGTGCGCTTTCTTTCCGCTATTGCCCTGAAAATATCCCATCGCCTACCCGTTACTTCTCCCGGAGGGAGATGGTTGAGATGAGGGCGTTCCCCTGTTTTCATAGCCATACGTGGTTCCAAGGCCATCGGCAATACCGGCAAGAGTCGGAATCCAGTGACCGGAGTCGGCAAAGCTTTCAGGAATTCAAGCACACTATAAACCTTGGACTTCCCCGTTGAAAAACGGGGCCAGCGCAGGATTGACGAGGATGGGATATTATATGCGCCAGCGTTGTCGGGCCTGGTTCACTATTGAACTTCCGGCTCAAACGTAGTCCAAGTGGTCGCTGCTGTAGACCGTTATGGAGGACTCAATTCCAATAAATGAGACATAGGAGGGAACATTGCGACACAGGTGATCCTTTACACCATGGAGGTTATTGATGAGGAGCTCCATGCGGAGTTCCGCGCTGCTTAGCCGTCATGGAATTTCCGACCATAGAACAGGCCCGCGTGTGGATAGGGCCGCAATCTGATCGGAACGTGAAGCAGTTAGGGAAACCCGTGACCGGGCATCCAACTCTATTTCATTGGCCGTGGAAGAAACCTAACCACTGCAGAACCGCATTCCGGTTTAAACCGAAAAGGAGAAAACAATGGCAGCATACGTGTTCGTGGAAGTTGAAATAACCGACAATACCGCTCAGGCCGAGTACCGGGAGCGCTCCGTGAGTGTAATAGAGGCCTATGGAGGCAGGATAATGGCGCGTGGTGACGTCGTTGAGTCCTCCGCTGGAGAACTGGCGACCCGCCGCCGTATGTTGGCTCTGGAATTCCCCGATCTCGAACAGGCCAGGGCTTGGCGCGATCTGCGTCAAGCTTCCGCGGAGCAAACGGAAGTCCGGAACATTCGAAACAGAATGGGTAATGTTGTCAGCATAAGCATCGTGGAGGGAGAGAACAGCTAACGAGGCTTTTCTCTCACATAATGTGGGAGCGCTGCAAAGGGCTGACCGCCAGTGTACCGCGCCGAATTGACTACGGGCTGAACGACCTCCGAGGGGATGTCCTCGGAGGTCTCACTGCCTCGGGCGTGGCACTGCCAGCCGCCATGGGTTATGGAGTACTGGCTGGCCTTGGTCCGGTGGCCGGATTGTACGGCGCCGTGGCGGTCGGCATTTTCGCGTCCATTTTTGGAGGTACCCGAGGGTTCGTTTACGGCCCCAACACAGCTGTCACCGTCACAATGGGCGTGGTGGTCGCGGAATACGCCGACAACCTGGCTGAGGCTGCCACCATAGGTATTCTGGCAGGGTTGATACAAATCGTCTTCGGCTTGCTGGGCTTGGGGCGCTATGCCTCCTATATCCCCACTTCATTGACCTCGGGATTCTTTGCCGCGTTCGGCGTTCTGATCATTGGCAAGCAGGTCATCCCGGCTCTTGGTGGAACTCCGCCAAAAGGCGACTTGATAAACAGTATTGCGTCATGGCCAGAGGCATTTAAGGCCATGAATGTTGAGTCTTTGGCGTTAACCGTCGTCTGTGTTGCCGTGGCGCTGTTGTGGCGAGGACGGCTCCTGCGGCTCTCTCCAGCTCTCTTTGTCGCTCTTGTCGTTGGTATTGTTGCCGGATGGTTGCTGTTTCGGGACGCCCCCACCGTGGGTGAAATTCCCTCCGGCTTGCCTGCACTTCAACTGTCCGCTATCTCCCTGGGCTTCTTCCTGCATGCGTTGCAGCCGGCCTTCATCATGGCCCTTCTTGCCTCGGTTTCCACTTTCATTATGGCTATCCGCGTGGACTCGATTACTGGCACTCAGCACAGGCCCAACCGTGAAATGTTCGCCCAGGGCCTGGGCAATATCGCAGCCGGCATCACCGGCGGTATGCCCGGATCATTTGCGGCCGGCACTTTCCCAAACACATTGAGCGGCGGCAGATCGCCGGTGGCCGGGCTTACCGTGGCCGGAATAATCATCGCGGTAATACAGTTCCTTGGCCCGGTGGCAGAGCGTATCCCCTTCGCCGCATTGGCTGCGATCCTGATGGTCACTGGCTGGAGCCTCATTGACTGGCGATTCATCAAGCGCATACATCTCGTCTCCCGCAGCTTCGCCATTGTAATGCTTCTAACTTTTGTTCTCGCACTTCTCCTGGATTTTGCCACTGCCATAGTGGTTGGGCTCGTGGTTGCCGCCCTGACGGGATCCCGCCGGCTCGAGGGAGTGGAAGCATCCGCAGTCGTTTCCGTACCGCTGCTGGATAGCTCCGTGCTGGGAGAAAACGACTGGAACGACGACGCCGACCCCTTCCAGGCCCGGACCGGTCTGGTCATTTTCCCCGACCACGTTTCGGTGGCCTCATCGAGGGAACTCAGCCGCATTCTCCGGCTTGACATACGTGGCCATCAATACTCCATATTCGATATGTCCCGCACGGTCTATATGGACGATTCCGCTGCCGCAATGATGGGCGACCTGGTCGGAGTGGCTTTGGCCCGTCAGTCCCGAACCATCGTAATAGCCGGCATGAGTCAAGACGTGTTGGCCACAGTTCGCTCGATGGGAGTGCTGGACAGAGTTCCCGCTGATAACCTCGCCGCCGATGTGGAGGAAGCCAAGCGAATTATTCGCCCGCTGCTGCTGACCGACCGCTCCGAATCAAGGTCCAATGCGTAGGATTTGGCTTCCTTACATTTACTACCTGTAGTAGGGCCTGATAGTAGGGCCTGACCAGCGTCTCGAAGAACTCTGTTAGGAATCCTCTGAATAAGGCGTTTTGGTCTGACTTACTCATGACCGAGCTGCGGCAGGGGCGAAAACTGCGGTCTGGTGCTTGCCGGCCGGCACTCGGCCCCTTGGGTTGCCTCCTGACTGGGCTGTTTGAGGCTTGATTCGGCCTCGAGACCGGCGTTGTCGTGTAATATTTGCGCACTACGCCGCCGGTTGGCCCTCTGCTGTCAGCAGATTACCCAGCCCGAACAGAAGGGCCAGACGCTCTATGTTCTCCGCCAGTCCCCGGTATCGAACCTTGCCGTAACCGAATGTCCGCTTCAGCCTCAGGAAGGGGTGCTCCACCTTGGCTCTCACCGACGCTTTCGCCTTCTCGGCCAGCGCCTCCTCCCTTCCAGGCTCCCGCGTCCGGCGCCTCCCCGGGCGCACCGACACCCGCCATTCCACCTCCAGCCCCCGGTTCTCCTCCCGTTTGTACACCGCCTGATACCCGGCGTCGCCTCACACTACCTTCTCGCCTCCGTGCAGCAGATTGGGAGCATGGGTAACATTGTGAGCGTTGGCTGCCGTGGCCGTCATGTTGTGGACTATTCCCGTATCAGCGTACACCCCAATGTGGTGTGGGCCTTCGTCCCGAAATACCACTGGTTCCCCTTCTTCGTCTGATGCATCTTGGTGTCTCGCTCCCCAGTACGGTTCTTGGTGGAGGACGGCGCCTATATGATGGTGGCGTCCACGATGGTGAGGTGGACCCCATCATTAGGACAGGATCAGGGCTGAGTTAAGTGAGAATCCCGACTCCCCTGCTATTGATTCGGCCCCCTGTCCGGGTGAACACTTCCTTTCATTAGAATCCCCTACTACAGGTCCTTGCTCCCCATGGAACACCTCGGCCGGAGTCCGGTAGCCCAGGGCCTGATGAGGCCTGAGCCCGTTGTTGAACCGGAAGTAATCTGCCAGCCCACGCTGGGCCTCCAGGGCGCTGGCGTAGGCTTTCAGGTACACCTCCTCGTACTTCACCGTCCGCCACAGCCGCTCCACGACGATGTTGTCCTGGTACCGCCCCTTCCCGTCCATGCTGATCCGCACGCCGCGGTCCTTGAGGACCTGTGTGAACTCCAGGCTGGTGAACTGGCTCCACTGTTCAGCGTTGAACACCTCCGGCTGGCCCTGGCTCAGAGCCTCGGCGCAGAAGCCGCCCTCCAGGGTGTTGGACAGCCGCCAGTCCAGCACGTACCGGCTGTGCCAATCCATCACCGCCACGAAGTGGAGGAAACCGAGGGACATGGGTTGCCAGGTGATGTACGCCGCTCACACCTGGTTGGGCCGGGTGATTCTCACATTCCTCAGCAGGCAGGGATAGACCCGGTGCTGTGGCGACCGGCAGCTGGTGCTGGGCCGTCGGTAGATGGCCCGCAACCTCATGGCGCGCATCACCCGCACCCGCTTCCGGCTCACCCGTACGCCCCGCCGCTCCAGCCAGGCCATTATCCGTTTCCGTTCGTAGAAGAGCGTCTCCAGGTACTGACGGTCAATCTCCACCATCAGGGACAGGTCCTCTGCCGAGGCAGCCTCGGGCCGGTAGAAGTGGCTGGAACCGCTGACTCCCAGAAGCGCGCACTGGCGTACCAGGAACAGGGACGGGTGCTCCCGGTCCACTATCTGTCGCCGCTTGGCCGGACTCACGGACTGGACTTCTCCGCCAAGAAATTCCGCTCCACCTTCAGCTGGCCGATCTCCTGGTACAGGCGGGCGATCAGGGCGGAGTCGTTCCTGGATTTCTGCTCATTGCAGTTGCCGTAGACCCCAGAGGTGCCCTCCACAAGGGCTTTCTTCCAGGCCTGAATCTGCCCGGGATGGACTCTTCATGCTTGGCGGCCAGTTGGGCCACCGTCTCCTGGCCCTTCAGCGCCTCCAGGGCCACCTTGGTCTTGAAGGCTGGGCTGTGCTTCCTGAGTCCTTGCGACATTTCCTGCTCCTTCCGACAGCAACAGCTGCCCTCAGTTTAGGAGCGGGACTCTCACTTGCCTACCTGTCCAAAATTCCGCCTCAACCTCACCTTCCTCCTTAACCTGGTTTCACCAAGGTGGGGTTGAAGTGGACTGATTGTGTGAATTCCAGTCGCGGGAGAAGGTGTGAGAGACTGGGCTGCGAGGGGAGAAAAGTGCGCCTTTTCACCGCTCGGGCGGGCGATGGTCGCCGCCTGTGAATCTTCAGTTAAACAGGAGTACCGCCGTGCAGGTCATCGAGAAGCGTTACACCGAGCATCGAATGAAGGTCAACGGCCTCAACATCCACTTTACGGATTGGGGCAATCCTGATTCTCCACACTTGTTCCTCGCCCACGGTTCTGTCGCCAACGCCATCTACTGGGACCTGGTTGCACCGGCCTTTCAGCAGGACTATCACGTGGTGGCCGTGACCGCCCGGGGAAGGGCCAAGAGTGATTATTCGCCCACGGGCAGCTACGAAACCGAAGACTATGTGCAGGACTTCCGTGAACTGACGACGGCACTGGGGATGGAGAGACTCACTTATGTCGGGCAGTCGATGGGCGGCAAGATAGGGATGACCTATGCTGCCATGCACCCTGATCAAGTCGAGCGGATGATCCTGGTGGACATAGGCGGGGAAAGCACCGGGTCTCCGTCTGGCGACCCGATGACGAATCGGCCGGAGGTGTACAACTCCCCTGAAGAGATCGAAGCTTGGCTAAGGCAGTTCGACCGGTTTGCCAGGATAGGCCGGGATGCCATGGACATAGTCCTCCAGACCGGATTCCAGCAGCTGGTCAATGAGCAGTGGATCTCTTCGATGGCCAGTCCGCTGTTGCCCCGTGAGCGGACGACTACGCCTCCCGTCTACGACGTCTTGAACAGGATCAAATGCCCCACGCTTTTGATCCATTGTTTGCGCAGCGACATGATGGGTCCGGAAATTGCGGCCAGGACCCGCGACGCCATCCCTGACTGCGAACTGGTCCAATTGGACTCGGGGCACTTGCCTCACCTTGAGGTACCTGAACAATTCGCCAGAGCCCTCAAGGAGTTCCTTGGGAATTAGCTCGCCGCTAGCACCGGCCCTATTCCTGCTGGTGCTACCCATGTACAAGTCTCTCAATCCCGGACCGACCTGAACCGCAGCAGGAATCGCGGCGTCAAACCTGGTCCAGGTCAGTATCTATTCGGCCTCAGTCAAAGTGCGGAACCGCATAGTGTCCCGACAGGACAATACCGAGATCCGGAGGATTACCCCGCCAAAGTCGAAGCCGAATGCCGCCACCCTCATTGTCGCGAACGGCGTGGGTATCAACAGCCGTGGACAGGCGCAGGGAGGCGCCCTCATTTTCGCGGAACTGGATGACTCATGTTTCTATTGCCCAAACGATACTGACGGCACGATGATGGCCAACCAGCACAAAAGCGATTGGCACAAGTGTCGGCACCACCTGCTGCTCGCCTCCAGCTCAGCTGGCTAGTGGGTCTTCCCTTGGGTCAGGTCGAATTCAGATATCGACGTTGCCATAAATGGAATGTTTGCAAAAGAGATGATCAGCCCCCAATATGTAGCAAGCCGCCACCCTTAGGAGGTCTCCCGGCATGAAACTGGAACTCCGCCCGCATTACAATTCTCCCACCAAGAAAGAATCGAAGAAAAAAGTCCGCCTCACGGCTGCAGAAATGTACGAGGTACAGGACTCCTACGTCCGGTTCAATCAAAAGGACCACATGGGCTCTCAGATGATATGGGAAGCCCAGCACAAGGCCGAGCGGGAGAAGCTGAAAGATAAGCAGCGACAGCTTACCGAAAAGGGCCGCGTGGGATTCGATGCCAGTTCGTGGGGATTGGAGTACGCGTCGGAATCGCTGCTGAACCTGATGAACTTCTCGAAGAACCAGTCAGACAAACCGGCTACTGCCTGGCAATCCGAACTGGAGCCCTCGCCTACGGGGCGTCCCGAAGCATCGCCTGAGGAGGCCTCCCGGATTGTGCGCAAGGCTGCCACGCTCTTTGGGGCAGACCAGGTGGGTTTTGCCGTACTGGACCGCCGCTGGGTTTATTCCCACTACTTCGACGAGGAAACGAAGGAGGCATTCCCCATCAGGTTCTCTGACGAACCGGGTTATGAGGAATACGACCAGCCCATTCGCCTTGAAGACGGAACCAGGGTCATTCCCAAGGAGATGAAATACGTGGTGGTGCTGCTCCACGAGTGGGGCAAGGACCTGGACGGCACGGAGCATGCGCCGACCCTGCTCACCGAGGGACTCAGCACCCTGGCCTATGCACGCATGGCGCCGACCCTGTGGATGCTGGCTGAGTTCATCCGGGGCCTGGGGTATAACGCCATACCTGCGGCCAACGACACAGCCCTGAGCATTCCCCTGGCCATCGATGCGGGCCTGGGACAGGTGGGGAGGCACGGACTCCTGATCAACCCCAAGGTGGGAGCCCGCTGTCGCATCTCCAAGATTTTCACGGACCTCCCTTTGGAGTCGATTGGGGCCGTGGACTCCGGCATCACTGAGTTCTGCAACGCTTGCCTGAAATGCGTTCCCAAGTGCGGCACAAAAGCCATCACAACGGGAGGCCGGAGTTTCGAGCCCCTTGACGGGAGCAATGCGGCAGGGGTCTTGTCGTGGAAGGTTGATGCGAAGAAGTGCATGACCTTTCAGAACCGGGTAGGAAGCACCTGCAGCACCTGCGTCCGCAGATGCGCCTGGACCAAGCCGCCCAACAGGATGTATGCCATTCCCCGCTTCTTCATCAGGAATTTCCGGTGGAGATGGTTGAACAAGACCTGGGTCTGGCTGGATGACCTAGCGGGAAACGGAAAGTTCGACAAGAAGGCCAATGACTTCTGGATGGCTGAACGTTAGCGGGTATGCAAATCCGTGCCAGTCAGGCCGCATGGCAGCAGTAAAACGCTCGGCCAAGCTGTGGGCAATAGTTAAGCCTCTCCTCGTCCCAGTCGCCGTCGTAGTCCATGTCTAATGGAATGATGGGTACAGGGACTTGAGCTTGATACGGGCGTTCTGGGTGGTGAAGCGCCAGTCCACCTGAATTTCAGCCCGGCTGCGCTGCTCCTGCCAAGTCCCGTTTTCCTGGGTCAGGACCTCCCGGTCAGCTATCAGGTGGTCCACGCACTGCCTGGCCAGCACTTTCAATTCTATCTCCGCCATACTCAGCTGACTCCCGTGCTTCGGGGTGTAGATGATCTCCAGCTGTTGGGCTATGCGCAAAACATCCGCAGGCTCGAAGGTCTCGTATAAGGATGACGGATGGTGCGTGTTCAGGCTGTCCATCCCAGCATTCTTTCAGCCAAGGCTTGACGCAGCTCTTTCAGTGCCCGGCGCATCGTTTCCGGGCTGATGCTGTTCACTATCTCCCTTTCCACCAAATCCGCCGGGCAGCATCTTGAGGGCTCAACTGACCCTTCCCTCTGGCGGCTTGGAGCAGGCCGATGCTATCAGGAGGACCTTTTATCGGGTCATACCGGTCGGGTCGGCGTTACTGCCGGACTGAATAGCCCCGTGGAATGCTGGAGAGGTGATGAACATGACTAGTTGGCCGCCCCGGCACATCGGTGCGGGTGGGAGTGCACCTGGTACGGTGGGTACCGCGATTTCTTCATCGAATGCTCCTCTTAACTTACAGGTTTAGATCATCCGGCAATACTCGCCCTGAAGCCGGCCCAGGCTTCGTAGCGAAGGTCAGAATGTGTGCGGTATCCCTTTTACGTCCTCGTGGGTGGCAGAGACATCGGCTTCTTTGTTGACACCCGATTTGCCCAATCCTAATATGACGTGAATGGGCGCACGGCTAGGCGCTTTGGGCTCGAATCAACAGAGAGGTGGTGATGCCCCCACAGGACGATATCCGATTGATGGCCCACCTGATGCGACGCGCGGGCTTCGGTGAACCTCGCGAGGTGCTGGAGGAGCGTGCCTCCAGGGGCTACGAGGCCGTGGTCGAAGATCTGCTGCATCCGGAGCGGGAGCCGGCCATCGACGATGAGTTGCTCTACCGGTACTTCCCGGGTTACGAGGGAGCCGGGGCGCCGCCGATCAACCAGGCCGAATGGGTTTACCGGATGATCAACACCCGACGGCCCATGGAAGAGAAGATGGCCCTCTTCTGGCACCAGCTGTTTGCCACCAGCAACTCCAAGGTGGACAATCCGCCGGAGCTGACTCGCCAGATTGCAGTCTTCCGAGAACATGGATTGGGCAACTACCGCGACCTGCTGGTGGAGGTTGCCAAGTCACCGGCAATGATTTTCTGGCTGGACAACCATGGGAATCACGACGGCGCCATTAACGAAAACTGGGGGCGGGAACTACTGGAGCTTTTCTCCCTCGGAGTCGGCAACTACTCGGAGGATGACATAAGGGAGGCCGCCAGGGCGTTCACCGGATGGACCATCGCCCCCAAGATTCCCCGCAATCCCTACGGCCGTTTCAACTGGCAGTTCGAGTACAAGCCCGAGGACCACGACGACCGCGAAAAGGCCTTCCTGGGGTACACCGGGAACTTCAACGGCGAAGACATCGTTGACATAATCGTGGACCAGCCGGCCACTGCCCGCTTTCTGGCCCGCCACCTCTACAAATTCTTCGTCGCCGACGAGCCTCACGTCTCCACCTGGAGCGTCACGCCTCCGATCGATCCGGACGCCATCGAGCTGCTGGTGGATGCCTACAATGAGTCCCGTGGAGACATCCGGTCTATACTGCGGGCGCTGTTCAACTCGGAGTTCTTCAAGAACGCCCAATTCGCCCGGGTGAAGAGTCCGGCTGAACTGATCGTTGGCACCGTGCGTCTGGCGGGCAACTATGACGGCTTCAGGCCGGGATTCAACAACCTGGCGTTGGAGTGCGGTTGGCAGGGACAGGAGTTGCTGAATCCTCCCAGCGTGGAGGGCTGGCACACGGGCTCCGAATGGATCGACCCCGGAGTCTTGATGCGCCGGGTGAATTTTGCCGCCAGGATTTTCGGAGACACCTCGCTGCCGGGCGTGCAGGCCATCATCAAGCGGGTCCTGGTGAGCGTGCAGGTGCAGGGGGATCGCTCCCCCGAGGCGATAGTGGCAGCCTGTCTAGACGCAATGGGACCGCTGGAGGTCAGTGAGGTGACTCACGGCGAATTGATGGTCCATGCCGAAAAGTGCGGCGACCTGGCCATGAGCACCAGGGAAGAAATCAGTGCTGCATTTCGGAACATAGGCAGGATATTAACCTTGATCGCCGCTTCAAGAGACTATCAGTTCGCCTAGGCGGGTTCATACAACCAACGCAGAAGGAATCGAAAATGGCATCCACCCACAAGGATCCCGTGCTGGTCGTACTGGAGCTAACCGGGGCCAACGATTACCTCAATACGATTGTTCCCTACAGCAATCCCCTGTATTGGGATAACCGGCCCAGGGTCCATATCGATGCAGACCAATTGCTGCCCATAGATGATGAGCTGGCATTCCGGTCCGATACCCAGCCGCTGAAAGAGATCTATGACCAGGGCAACATGGCGATCATTCACGGGATCGGATTTGACAATTCACCCCGTTCGCACTTCCGCGCCATGGACATCTGGCACACCTGCGAGCCGGATTCCATCGGGATTGACGGCTGGCTCGCCAAGATTGTCCGGGACCTGGATCCTTCGGGCGAAAACGTGCTGAAGGGAGTGAGCCTGGGCCAGGGTTTGCCCCGCGCGCTGACCATGCGGGGGGTTCCGGTTACCTCCGTCAACCACCTTCCTACTTACGGCGTGCTGTCATCAAATCCGGGAATTCGGTCCGACCAGGACCGTGTCGAGATACTGGAAAGCTTCGCCCGCATGTACGCTCCCGCCATCGGCACGGGCCCTACCATGGACTACCTGGGGCAGGCGGGTCGCGATGCGCTGAGAGGGGCCGACATAATCCGCGTTGCTCCACAGACCTACTCCTCAAACGTGGAGTACGCCAATAATCCCATCGCGAGGCGCCTGAGAGACGTGGCCCAGGTGCACCTGGCCGGCCTGGGCACCCAGGTCTTCTACACGTCCTATGGGCCATTCGACACCCACTACGACCAGCTGGGGTCTCATACCAAGCTCTGGATGGACGTTTCGGCTGGCATCCACGACTTCTTGGCTGACCTGCGTGAGCACGACGCCTCGGAAGAGGTGGTTGTCATGCTGTTCAGCGAGTTCGGGCGCCGCGTCCGCGACAATGGCACCGGTACCGACCACGGCGCGGCCGGCGTGGCCTTCGCCATCGGCGACCGGGTGAACGGCGGAATGTACGGGACCTATCCGTCGTTGAAGCCCGGCGATCTCTCCCAGGGAGACCTGGCGCCCAACTACGATTTCCGCGGCTTCTACTCCACACTGGCCGATAAATGGCTGGGACTCGACCCGGTGCCCATCGTCGGCGGGAACTTCGAGCAAATGGCCTTCGTGTAGCCGCATGGGGTGTCCAAAGATTCCCCTCTCCCTCCGGGGGAGGGTTAGGGTGGGGGCGTCCCTTCCTGGTATCGCCAAATCGTTCACGGGAGAGCGGATATGCTGACCACCGTCGCCGCTGGCCGGGTGTATGACTACGGCTACTGCATAGGGATGTACAGCCAGGCAGGGCGTGGATTCTGGGCCCCCCAGGACTTCGCCCTGGGATCGGACGGACGAATTTACGTGTTGAGCCGCGGCGTGGAACAGTTGGGTCAGCGTGTCAGCAAGATCACCTTCGACCACGAGTTTCAAGGCCAGTTCGGCTCCGTCGGCGCGGAGGAAGGGCGCTTTGTCTGGCCCCGGTCTATTGACCTGGACCGCCACGGCCGGGTGTTCGTTTCGGACGAGTATGTCAACCGGATAACCATGTACGACCAAGAGGGCGCTTATCGGTATCATTGGGGTAGGCCCGGCAACGAAGACGGGCAGCTCAATGGGCCGTCAGGAATTTCTTTCGATTCCCAGGGATACCTCTGGATTGTGGACAGCTTGAACCACCGGGTACAGAGCTTCAGCCAGATTGGGGAATTCCAGTCAACGTTTGGGAAGCGCGGCGGAGGCGACGGAGAACTGGAGATGCCCTGGGGCATCTGCGTCGATCGGCAGGACAACATCTACGTCGCGGACTGGGGAAATAACCGGGTGCAAAAGTTCTCCCCCGATGGAGAGATGCTCGTCAAGTTCGAGGGCTCCGACAGCGGAGTGGGCTCTCTCAAGGGGCCATCCGGTGTGGCCGTGGACTCCGAAGGGGACGTGTACGTAACTGACTGGGGGAATCACCGGGTCCAGATCTATGCGTCCGACGGCCAGTACATTACGGCGCTGGTTGGTGATGCCCAGGAGCCCTCGCCGTGGGCCCAGACCTACATCGACGCCAATCCGGATATCGTCAAGGCCAGGCGGAGGACGGACCTGGAGCCCGAGTGGAGGTTCCGGCGACCCGTGGCCGTGAATGTTGACGCCGACGACCGGATCATCGTCCTGGAGTCCTACCATCACCGGCTTCAGATCTACAACAAGCTGAAGGACTACGACGAACCGTCCTTGAACTTGTAAAGTGCAGCGGGCCTCCGCATCTGTGCGCGACCCCGATGCACTTGTCGACGATGTGGTGTTGCGGGAGACATCAGCAGCGTGCTGGTGACGCCGAGGCGCATCCCTGCGCTTGCAGGGAAGGCGCGGATGACGATCTCAGGCCCCCGGTTCCTTTAGCAGGCTGATTCACGTCCCGATTCCCGCTGGCCCACGCCCGAGCCAGGGTACGCAGGCAGAATATTCGCGACTATCCAGGTTCCGTAGAAACGAGAGAGGAGAAATGAGGATTGTCCGGTAAAGATGAAGGACGGGAGGCGATGTTCCGGCCAATCGAGTTTCCCCGCTCGGCCAACTATGATCCTGACTGGGTCCTTGAAAACATGATGGGTCCGAATGCTCTGTGGCTTACGGAGTCTCTGGTCGGGTGCATGGATCTGAACCCCACCATGAGGATACTGGACCTGGGTAGTGGTAAGGCATTGAGTTCCATATTCCTGGCAAAGGAGTATGGTGTGCAGGTATGGGCGACGGACCTGTGGATAAATGCAAGCGACAATTATGGCCGAATCTGCGCCGCTGGTGTTGATGACAGAGTTTTCCCGATCCATGCCGAGGCACATGCCCTGCCATTTGCCGACGGATTCTTCGACGCGATGGTTAGCGTCGACGCCTACCTTTACTTCGGGACAGATGACCTCTACCTGGAGAGTCATTTGGCCCGGCTGATCAAACCCGGAGGGCAAATGGGGATTGTGGTTCCTGGGCTGGTTGAGGAGTTGGCGTCCGACGAACCGCCGGAACAACTCCAGTCCTATTGGGAACCGGCATTTTTCAGCTTACACAGCCCGGCTTGGTGGAAACGCCACTGGGAGCGAAGCGGCCTGGTATCCGTCGAGATTTCCGACCTTCTCCCGGACGGATGGCGGCACTGGATGGTGTCGGACCTGCTCTGGTCGGAACGGCTGGGGAAGCCCACCGACGAGGCCGACATGCTGTCCCTCGACGGGGGTCAAACCCTGGGATTGACTCGAATGGTGGCTCGCCGAAACGACCGTCCTGTGTCGCGGCTGGACACGCTGTAGTGTGAGCCAACGCGTACGGGGCGCCGGGAAATGCTCTCTATTGTTCCAGCCACGGAATTCCATTTGTGGGCGCTTGGGGAGGAATGAGTCCGATAGGTTCGTTTTCAATAGCAGAGCTTTGCCGAGCCAGCCCTGCCGATGTACCATTGCGTCGCTCAAGGACTCTGGCTTAAAGTGGGGGCGCAATGCAGATGGACCAGTGGCAATTCGATGACTGGGAGGCTGCCCAGGAATTCTACTTCCGGGAGGGCCTGACCGACGGCCTGCCGGTGGTGCCGCCCACTCCGGCGCGAGTGCAGGCGATGCTGGATTTCTGCGGGCTGGCGCCGGACCAGATCCTGGGAACCGAGGGCATCCGCCACAAGGAGTTTCCGGCAGGGAAGGTGGCCGTCAGCGCAGTGATGGCCGGCTGCCACCCGGAACACTTCCCCGTGGTCGTGGCGGCAGTATCCGCAGTCTGCGACCGCTCCTATAACTTCCACGCCAGCAGTACCTCCACCAATGGCATCGCCAACCTGGTGCTGGTCAGCGGGCCCTACGCAGCCACCATCGGCATGAATCACGGGGTCAACGCCTTTGGTAACGGGAACCGGGCCAACGCATCCATCGGCAGGGCCATCAACCTGCTCAAGGCCAACTTCTACGGCTCCGTGTCCCAGGAAATGGACAAGAGTACCCTGGGCCATTCGGGCAAGTACAGCTTCTGCTTCGCCGAGGACCTCGAAACAAGCCCCTGGCCCTCACTGGCTGAATCCAAGGGATTTCGCCAGGGTTCAAGCACCGTCACGATGGTCGCTGGCAACGCCCCCTTGCAGCTGGAGACCCACGGAGACCGGGACCCTGAGGGCTTTCTCACCGCCGCCGCCCACGCGATGCTGGGCTTCGGGCCGAGAAATTCGGAGGTCGTGCTTGTAATCAGCCAGGAGTTGATGGCCTACGTGGCAGCCTCCGGATGGAGTCGCGACCAGGTGGCCCAGTTTCTGTACGAGAAGACGCTGCGGACTGCGGGCGAATGGGACGAATGGCGCCGCATGGACAGGCTCCCGCCGGATGCAGACCGTGAGCGGCTGATGGGCGGGGTGGACAGTCCGGAACGTATCACTGTGGTGCCCGCAGGCGGGGATGCCGGAGAGTTCATGGCGCTCATCACGTCCTGGGGAAGTAGCCGCTCTGTAACCCGCGAGATTGCCGTACCCAACTGAGGAGGCGGACGAGAAATGACATCAATCTACACACTCGATCCCAGGGATACAGCGGAGACAAAACCGGCGGCGCTTGCCCTACGTACGGCCACACTTGACGGCAAGACCGTTGGGCTTCTTTCCAATAACAAGCCCCACTCCGAGTACTTGCTCCGGATGGTGGCTGACATAATCGGAGAACGCTACTCGCTGGCGGGAACTGTCGAATACAACAAGGGCGGCCACCAATGGCCCGCCGATCGCTCGGCACTGGAAGACTTGGCACAACGCTGCGACGTGATGATTCACGCCACGGCTGAATGAGGGTCCTGCACGTCGTGCAGTGTGCACGATGCGATGGAGATGGAACTGCTGGGCGTGGCGTCCACGGTGCTCACGACCAAGCCGTTTGTCAGCCAGGCCCGCGCCATGGCCCGGCTGCGCGGCGATGCCGACTACGGGCTTGCCATAATCGATCACCCAATAGTCACTCTCAATCTGGATCAGGTGGCGGAACGGGCCGCCGTCGCCGCGCCGCAGGCAATGCAACACCTGCTGGACAGGTAGTAGGGAAATGCGGATAGGCGCAGTAACGCGTTCATCCTTACATTGCCGGCGTCACGTCCCGGCGTCTGCGAAGTGGGGTATAACTTTCCGCGCGAACAGCTCCAGGCTTTCGGTGGGTATGGGGTCCGGGAAAAGCAGGAAGAAGTAGGTTATCCCGCAGTCCACGTAGCTCCTGATTTTCTCGACGCACTGCTCGGGCGTCCCGGCAACGGCCCGCGACAGGGACGCTCGGTAGTCCGCAACGCTCGTGTTGGCCTCGGAGGCGCCGCGAGCGATCATCGCCTCGAACTCCGCCTCGGTCTCGGCAATGACCACCCGTGTGTTGTGACTGACCTCTATTTCCGAGAGGTCCCGGCCAACGTCCAGGCAGTGCTCGCCCAGGGCAGTCAGGGTGGCATCGTGTTCGGCCAGGTCCATCTCGAAGCCTGCGTTGCAGATATCCGCGTGCTCTGCTACTGCCCGGAACAAGTGTCTTTCTCCGTGACCTCCAATCAGGAAGGGCGGATGGGGTTTCTGGATGGGTGGTGGATCGTTCCTCGCTCCCGTTAGGGTGTAATAGAGGCCAGCGAAGTCCACCTCTCGTCCCGTCCATAGCCTCTTCATCAATTCGACGGCTTCTTCCATCATCTGCACTCTGACGGATGTGGAGGGGAAATCCAGGCCAGACGCTGCATGGTCGCCCCTTCCGCCGCCGGCGCCGATGCCGATTTCCAGTCTCCCGCCGCTGATGACGTCGAGGGTGGAGGCCATCTTGGCGAAGACCGCCGGGTGGCGGTAGGTGTTGGCCAGCACCAGGGGCGTGAGCCGGATGCTACTGGTCTGCGCCGCCAGGGCCGTGAGCGTGGTCCAGCATTCCAGTGTAGGCACGTTGAGGAGGTCGTAGAGGGTGGCTGAATAGTACCCGAGCCTGTCGGCATCCAGCCAGATGCGCCGCAGCGTCTCGTAGTCGTAGCCACCCTGGTGCATGCGCACGCTGAACTTGACCTGACTGTTCATCACGCGACTCCGCCGGCTGAATTTTAGTGCTGGCAATAGTTGGGTATGCGACATATTCCCTCTCCCTACGGGAGAGGGTTAAGGTGAGGGCGTCTGCCGTAGCCGTGAAGAAATGGATGCCTCGGCGATCCCGCCACCGTGGGGCGGGCGTGAACAAGCATTTCCCACGCCCCCTAGAATCGCGGTGCCGGATTCAGCTTTCCCTCAGTTCCACCATCTGCCGGTCCACATCTTCCGCTTCGAGAGACAGGCGCTCCCATTCGTCCCACAGGGACTGCTCCTCCTCCTTGAGGAGCCGGTAACGTTCGCTTGAAACTTCGATCTGGGACAGGTCGTCGAAGCGTTCGGGGTCGGCGAACATCGCCTCCAGCTCTGCGGCGAGGGTTTCGCGTTCTGAAATGGCTGCGCCGACCTCGTCTATCCTGACGGATAGCTTGCGGGCCTGTCTGCCCAGTTCGCGCTGCTGCTCTTCCTGAGGCGTCAGAGGCCGTCGGGATCTTCGGCCGTTGCGCGTCTTCGCGACGTCCTCCAGCTGGTGGCCGTTGCTGCTGACCGGCGTGGGCTTCGCTTCGTCCTCCAGCTTCTTCCATAGCAGATAGCTGTCGTAGTCGCCGGAGTAGACCGTGGGCCGGCCGGCATCGATCTCGATGATCTTGTTCGCCACCTGCCTTATGAGGGTGCGGTCGTGGGTTACCAGGCAGATGGTGCCGCGATAGTCGCCGAGAGCGTCGGCCAGGATTTCCCGCGATGCTATGTCCAGGTGGTTGGTTGGCTCGTCCATCAGCAGCAGATTGCTGGGCTGCATCAGCAGTTTGGCCAGCGCCACTCGCGCCTTCTCGCCCCCGGAGAGTACGGAGATTCGCTTCAGGATGTCGTCGCCGCTGAACAGAAAGCCGCCCAGGGTGGTGCGCAGATTCTGCTCCGATTCCGATGGCGCGATCTCCCTAAGCTCCTCCAGGGGATTGTTGCCAGGGTTGAGCAGGTCGAGGACGTGTTGAGCGTAGTAGGCGGGCACCACATTGTATCCCAGCCTGCGATTCCCTTGATCGAAGGGCAGAACGCCGGACAGGATCTTGAGCAGGGTCGACTTGCCAGCCCCGTTGGGGCCGACCAGGGCCACTCGGTCGCCGCGTTCGATGGTGAGGTTGAGGTTCTTGTAGACGGTATTGTCGCCGTAGGACTTGCCGACGTTTGCCAGTGTGAGGACATCGAGGCCGCTGCGGGGCGGCTCCGGGAACGAGAAGCGGACCTTACGGGTCGCGCGCGGCAATTCGATGATCTGGATCTTTTCCAGCTGCTTGATCCGGCTCTGGACCTGAGTGGCCTTGGTGGCCTTGGACCGGAACCGGTCTATGAATTTCATCTGTCGCTGAATCTCTCGTTCCTGCCGCGCTGCGGCCGCCTGCTTGACCTCCAGTGCCCTCTGGCGAGAGACCAGGTAGTCGTCGTAGTTCCCCCGGTGATGCACGACCTCGCCGGGTTCGATGGCGAGCACCCGGTTGGCAACCTGGTTCAGGAAGGCCCGGTCGTGGGAGGTGACCATAACTCCTCCAGGGAAGGAGGACAGGTATTTCTCGAACCACAGGTGAGCCTCGAGGTCCAGGTGATTGGTGGGCTCGTCCATCAGCAGGAGGTCGGGTTTCCTGAACAGTATCCGGGCCAGCTCAGCCCGCATCACCCAGCCGCCGCTGAACTCGTTCATGCTGCGGGAGAAATCTCGCTCCTTGAAACCGAGGCCGAGCAGTATCGCCTTGGCCTCGTGGTCCCGGTCCTCGCCGCCCGCCGCCTCCATCTCCGCGTCCAGGCGCGAGAGCAGCGACATTAACTCCTGCTGCTCCTGTGGGTCGTCGGTCGAGGAAAGCTCCTCCCTCGTGGAGGAAATGCGACTGGCCAGGGTGATGGCCTCGTGGTTTGCGTTCAGCACCGTTTGCAGCAAGGAATCACCGGTAAAGTCCGACGGCTCCTGCCGGAGATAACCTGCCGTGGCAAAGCGACGTTGGGTTACGGTGCCGGAGTCGGACAGGGCCTCGCCGGCCAGAATGTCCAGGAGGGTGGTCTTGCCGGATCCATTGGCGCCAATGAGCGCAACGCGGTCACCGTCGGCCAGTGAGAGATTAAGCCCGCTGAACAGGGTGCGTTCAGAATAGGCTTTGCTGATGTCAGAGGCTAATAGCATGCGTCTACGCCGGGAGCATGATTGTACCATCCTCCCCGCCGGAGTGTTGCCGTACCAGGGAAACGTTTCCGACCAGCTGTCAGCCCTCAGCGCGTCAAGGCCTGCTCTAGGTCGGCGATCAGGTCGTCGGCGCTTTCCAGGCCGACAGAGACCCGCAGCAGGTCGTCGGGCGTCGCGCTCTCGGGCCCCTCGATGGAGGCCCTGTGCTCAATCAGGCTCTCGTAGCTGCCCAGGCTGGTTGCCCGGGTGAAGAGCGCGAGGCGGGCGGCAACTCCGAAGGCAGCCTCGCTTCCCCCGCGCACCCTGAATGACAGCATGCCGCCGGGCCGGCTCATCTGGCGCTGTGCGATTTCGTGTCCCCTGTGACCGGGAAGCCCGGGGTAGAACACCTCGAGGACATTCGGGTGCTCATCAAGGAAGGCCGCCACCTGCTGAGCGTTCTCAGAGTGGGCGCGCATCCGGTAGGGCAGTGTTCGGATTCCCCGGAGTAACAGCCAGCAATCGAAAGGGGAGGGAACGGCGCCTCCATCGGTCTGTATCGCCCGCACTTCCTGGAACATTGGCCCTTCGTCGGCGCTGACCACCACACCGCCAGTGACATCACCGTGCCCGCCGAGGTACTTGGTGGAGGAATGTACCACCATGTCCGCTCCGAGGTCGAGGCAGCGCTGGAGTACCGGCGTGGCCCAGGTGTTGTCGCAGACGCAGAGGATTCCCCTGTCCCGGGCCATCTGAGCGACCCGGGAAATGTCGGTAATCTTCAGCAACGGATTGGACGGTGTTTCCACCAGTATTAGCTTGGTCGAGGGGGTGATGGCCTCCCTGACGGCGTCAAGGTCAGTCATATCAACGAAGGACGTGTGCAGGCCCCACCGAGACAGGCGATGGCGGAGAAGAGCTGCAGTGCCGTGATAGATGTCTTGCGGGGCGATCAGGTGGTCCCCTGTGGCCAGGGACTGGAACACCGCTGCCAGGGCAGCTGCGCCCGACGAAAAGGCCGCGGCCGCCACTCCGCCCTCCAGGTCCGTGACGCACTCTTCCAGCAGTGCCCGGGTGGGGTTGCCGGCGCGACCGTAGACGAAACCGGTCGGATAGGTTCCGTCGGCATCACGCTGGAAGGTGGTGGACATATGAATGGGGGGAGTGACCGCTCCGGTGGCCGGATCCACGTTTCGCCCGCTATGAACGGCGATGGTCTCGATTTGCACGGCATCTCCATCCCGAGGAATGTGGCCCCCGTGAAGTATTCGGTGAACAGCTTCGGACGGTGCCCGTCGTCACGCCGAACCCGGGACACGGTTCTAACTGGGAAATCCAGTGCTGCTGGACCCCGGATCGTTGGCTGCGGCTACCCGTCCAGGCCCAGTATGCGACGGGCGTTGCCCTCGTTAATCAGGGCCCGGTCGGACTCCGGGCAGTCCAGTCCGTCCACCATCTCGTTGTAAATCTCGATGTTCGGAGGACCGAACGGGTGGTCGGTGCCGTACAGGATCTGTTCCGCTCCGAACATCTTGTAGCAATACTCCAGGACCTCGGGACTGTGGGATACGGTGTCGACGTAAAGCTTGTCGAAGTAGGACTGCGACGACTGGTCAAGGTCCATCCAGTCATCGGGCGAAGTCCACTCGTCGATCAGCCGGCCCACGCGGCCACGGATGTACGGGACGAAGCCGCCGGTGTGCGGGACGATCAGTTTCAGGTCCGGGTATTCCCGGAAGAGCCCGCTCATCACCATTCGCACCGTGGCCAGGGCGGTGTCGAACATGAACGCCATGCCGGGGACCAGGGGGCGGTGATCGATGCCGTTCAAGTTGATGGGGGCGGTCGGGTGCATGTTGATTGTAATGTCGTGATCATGCGCGTACTTGTATACCGGCCAGAATTCCTTGACGTCTGCAGTCTGCTGGTTGATGTTGCTGAAGAGGTAGATGCCCTTGAAACCCAGTTGGTTCACGCAGCGGTCGATCTCGGCGACGGTGCGCTCGATGCTGTACCAGCCCAGGGTGGCAAACGCCTCGAACCTGCCGGGGTGGGCCTGAATCACCTCGGCGAAGTGATCGTTGATGCGAGAGGCCCAGTCGTCGGCCTCGGGAGTGCCCAGCAACTCGGGGCCGGGCATGCCGTGGCTCAAGACCGATATGCCGATTCCCAGGTTTTCCATCGCCCGAAGTTTCTGGTCGACGTCCGCGTGAGTGGAAGGCGCGGCGTGCAGGTATCCGCCACGGCAACTGACGAAGTAGGTCCCGCCCCGAAGGACACCCTGCGGCAGCGAACTGCGTCCTGCCAGGTATTCCAGGTATGGCAGGTAGATCATGTGGCTGTGGACATCGATTCGCATGGGTTTCCTCCGATTGATTCGCCAGGCACGCCAGCCCTCGTTTACGAACGCGACGGTCCCGTTACCCCGTCTCCTGGGCTTTCCAGACCTAATTCAGGTTGTAGACCCTGGCCGCGTTTCCGCCTGCGATCTGTGCCCGCTCCTCCAGTGTGCACTCGGCCAGGATCTCCTCAAGGATCTCACGGCTCCTGGGGAAGGTGGACTCCTGGTGGGGGTAGTCGGAGCCCCATTGCAGGGTCTCGACACCTATGATGTCCCGCAGCTTGATCCCCAGCCCGTCCTCCTGGAACCCCAGGAATACGTTCCGATGGAAGAAATCGCTGGGCAGCATTTCGTTCTTGAACCGGTAGCCGCTAACACCCCGCGCCCGCTGGGTGTAGTTGTAGTCCATCCGATCCAGGAAGTGGGCGGCCCAGGACACCTCGTGCTCAACGGCGCCCATCTGCAGGTTAGGAAAACGCTCGAACACCCCGCAGAAGATCATATCCGTAAGCGACATCCGAACGTAGTGATCGAAGTTCACCGTGACTGAGAACCGGTTGGTGCTGGCTCGGTCACCCTCACCCGAACCGAAGCGGTTGGTCGCGGCATGCATCGCCAGGGGCATCCCCAGGTCCTGGGCGGCCGCCCATAGGGGGTCGTAGATCGGAGAATCGTACCGGCGGTCTTCCTGCGGATAAACGGTGATCATGCCGCCGACGAAACCCAGCTTGTGGCACCGCTCCATCTCGGCCACTGCAACGTCCACGTCATCCACGTTGATCATGGCAATGCCGGCGAGGCGCTTGGGCGCGGCCCGGCAGAACTCTCCCAGCCAGTCGTTGTACGTTGCGAAGACGGCGCTCAGCAGCTCGCTGTCTGGCACCTTGAACAACTGTAGGCCCAGGGTGGGATAGAGAATGCTGACATCGATGCCGTCCAGCTCCATGTCCTTGATCTGCTCTTCGGGGATGTAGCCTCCGGGCCGGACGTTGGCGAACACGTCACCGCTGGTCAGTTCCTCGGGCGATTCAAACCGGCGGCCGGTCTGAGACCCGCCGAACCCGAACCCGGTGGAGATTTTCATCCCGTCGCAGTACCACCACTCGCCATCCTCTTCCATCACGGTGTGAGGGGCGCGGTCCTTGTACTTGGCATCGATCCTGCTCACCCAAAGGTCGGGTGGTTCCATGACGTGGTTATCAGACGAAATGATCCTGTAATCAGCCATGGCTTATCTCCCCGGAGTAGTCTTTGGCGATTCCTGAAAGACGATTCGCGCTGATGATAATTCCCTCAGGGGAGCAGTGTAATGGCAGAGTAGAGGCTGTACAAGCGAACATCACGCGCGCGGCGGCGATGGCAGCCCCTTGTGTTGCCAATGCCCTCTCGCAGTAATTGGGACAATAGCAGCGTGCTGGAGTCACCGGCGCCGCACCTGAATCTGTTATGCTTGCCCATTCCCGCTACCAGTCCCATTGCCCCTGCCCCCAGCGCCATCGAAGGATTGAATCGTTGTTTTACGGCTGGATATTAGTCGGCACGGCTCTTCTCGCCAACGGCATGTCGAGCGGGCCGGTCTGGAGCGGAGTCGGGGTGTGGATCAAGGCCCTGGAGCTGCATTTCGGGTGGAGCCGCGCCCAATTAACGGGCGCGTTTTCCATGGCCCAGCTGGAGGGCAGCATTATCGGACCATTGATGGGGTACCTGATCGACCGGCTGGGCCCCCGTCGAATGGTCCTGATAGGGTTGATAATTACGGGCCTGGGATTCCTCCTTTTCAGCCGTACCAACAGCATTGTCATCTTTTACCTGTCATACGGGATGATCATGCTGGGGACTGCGGCTGGCACCTGGCTGCCCTTCATGTCGGTGGTCAACCGCTGGTTCGTGCGCCGGCGGGGCATGGCAATGGCGATCGCCGCCGAGGGTTCACCGCTGGGCGGACTTGTCTTGGTGCCGATCCTGGCATGGGCGATAACCCCGGGCAGTCATGGCTGGAGTGTCACCTCCCTATGGATAGGTGTCGTGTTCCTGTGCGTGGCCTGGCCCATATCTCAGTTGGTACGTGTCAGCCCGGACGACTACGGCCTGCGCCCCGATGGAGACCCGCCGGACTCGGCGCCAAGGCAAGCCTTTAGATCTGTAAGAGGGGCGCCATCGTCGGACAAGCTGCAATTCACTGGGCGCCAAGCGATAAGAACCCTCCCATTCTGGCTGATAACCTTCGGCCACGCTTTCTCCAGCATTCTCTTCGCGACCCTGACCGTGCACCTCGTGCCGATGCTGACGGACAAAGGCCTGTCGTTGCAGCAGGCGGCGAACATGTTTTCCGTGGTCATGGGAGTGGCTGCGGTCTTTCAACTGATCGGGGGGTATGCGGGAGACAGGCTGCCCAAGAACGCCGTCATTGCCTTCTTCGGCTTCATCCAGGCGGGCGGATTTCTCATGGCGGTAATGGTCGACAGTATATCTACGGCACTACTATTCGCGGCCACATTTGGTGCAGGCTTCGGTGGGAGAAATCCGTTGACCACCGCGATACGGGGAGACTATTTCGGCGAAAAAGCATTCGCCACCATAACCGGCATATCCAGCGCCCCGATGTACGCTCTCATGTTGGCCGCCCCTCTGTTCGCGGCGTTCATGTTCGACGCGACCAAGAGCTACACCGTTTCGTTCCTAATTATCGGTGGCTTTGGAGTCATGAGTGGTGTCCTCTTCCTGCTGGCCAAGAAACCGACCGCCCTTCCTGCGGCAAGAGGTACGGTGCGCGCCCCGCTGCCAACCGAGTCCGGAGCCTGCTAGGGGCGGCATGGCGATTCCCCTTTCCAGGAAAAGCAGAGGGTGTCCCCTGCATTGATGAATGGTAGAAGCTGAAGCCTGGCTGCCAACCGCATCACGCCTCGTAGCAGGCCACAAGGTGGTCGGGAGCCTTTTCCTCGCTGGCAGGATGTGGATGGGTCCGGCATCGTTCTGTCGACACGGGGCAGCGGTCGTAGAACCGACAGCGAGGGGGCGGGTCGATGGGACGCGGCAGGTCGCCGCGGATGTCCGGAGGCTGCCGGCGATGTCCCGGCTGGGGTACTGGCACTGCTGACAGCAGGGCTTTCGTGTAGGGATGGAGCGGGTTTCTCAGCAGTTCCTCGGTCTCTCCCACCTCCACGATCTTGCCCAGATACATCACTGCGATGCGGTCGCACATGTAGCGAGCTACAGCCAGGTCGTGGGTAATGTGCAGGTAGGAAATCTCCAGGTCCTGAGCCAGTTGCTGCATCAGGAGCATTATTCCCGCCCTGCTGGATACGTCCAGCATCGATGTGGGCTCGTCCGCCACCACGAATTCCGGGCCTATGACCAGCGCCCGGGCGATGGCCACTCGCTGCCGCTGGCCTCCCGAAAGCTCGTGCGGATGGCGGAACAGGAATTCTGATGCGGGCGCCAGGCCGACGGAGGTCAGAATCTCTCTCACCTTGTTGACCCGGTCCATCACGCTGCCCAATCCCTGGACCGACAGCGGCTCGGAGACAATGTCGTAGATCGTTCGGCGGGGATTCATGGACTCGTAGGGATCCTGGAAAATCATCTGCGCTCTGCGACGGAAATCCTTCAGCGGCTTGCCCCGGAGCAGAGATGGGTCTACCGTTGAACTGCTAGCGCAGTCAGCCTCCTCGTCGGCGAAGCGAAACTGAATGCTGCCGTCATCTGGCTCGATCAGCTTCACCAGCAGCTTGCCGATGGTGGTCTTGCCGCAGCCTGATTCTCCAACAACCCCCAGGCTCTCGCCGCGCTGTAGTTGAAATGAGACCTCGTCCACCGCGTGGATGAAACTCGATGGCCTCCGAAACAGGTTCTTGGAAACGGCGAACCTCTTGGTCAGGCCACGGACCTCCACCAGCGGTGCACCAGTACCCTCCCCGTCGTTCGGTGCCTGCGGCAACAAGGCTAGCTCGCTCACGGCGTCGACCCGCTCGGGGGGACTGCCGGGTCTAAGGGATGCCAGCATGCTGCCCAGTGATCCCCGAGATTCGCCTTGGGAGGCGCCTCCGTTCGGCAGATATCCGTTGCTGCGGGACACCTTGGGTGGAATGGACAGCCGGTCGGTGGAGAGACCAGGTCCGGCGGCTCTCCGCCGAGAACCGCAAGGGGTTTTTTCTCCCCCAGCAGGCTGGGGAACGAGGAAACCAGAGCCGCGGTGTAGTGGTGCAGCGGGGACGCCAGCACCTCTGCGGTGTTGCCCATTTCGACCAGTCGCCCCGCGTACATCACGGCCACTGAATCGGTCACTTCTGCTATCACGGCAATGTCATGGCTGATGTAAATCACTGCGAGGTCAGTCTCTGCCTGTATGGCCTTGAGCTCTCTGAGAATCCTGTCCTGCATGATGACGTCCAGGGCCGTGGTGGGCTCGTCGGCGATGATCACGTCCGGGTCGCACGCGAGGGCCATGGCGATGACCGCCCGCTGGCGCATGCCGCCGCTGAATTCGTGCGGATACCGGTCCATCAACTGAGGGTCCAGCCCAACCTTGCGAAAGAGACCTGCGACCTTCTCTCTGGCCTCGGCCTCGTTGGAATCATCGGCGTGTGCCTCGATTGCTTCCAGGATCTGATGGCCAACGCGGTACACCGGGTCCAGGACATTCATCGCGGCCTGAAACACCATGGCGATGCGGTTCCAGCGGTATAGCCGGAGTTCCTCCTCGGGCATTCCCAGCAGGTCTCGCTCGCCCAGAACGACCTGTCCGTTGGTCACCTGTGCGTTGTCGGGCAGAAGTCCCAGAAGGCAGTTGGCCACGGACGACTTGCCGCATCCCGACTCGCCGACCAGTCCCAGTGAATGGCCGCGGACGAGCTGGAAACCGACGTCCTGGACAGCTTTAACCTCTCCCTGTCGAATCTGGTACGTTAGGGATAAGTCTTTCACGTCAAGGACGACGTCAGACGGCATGTGTTCCACCCTTCAGCAACATTCTAGTCAGTTGCTCCTCCGACGCAGCCTGGGATTCACCACTTCGTCAAGGGCGCGCCCCGCCAGGTAGAACGCGCTGCACAGGAAGGTTATTGAGGCTCCGGCAGGAACGATGAGCCACCAGTACTTGGTCCCGCCCAGCAGGTAGCCTCCCGTATTGGCCGTATGGATCATGATCCCCCAGCTCATTCGCAGGTCCAGCAGGCCCAGGAAGGATAGCACCGCCTCGGCGAAAATGGCGTTGGTAACCGTGAACATCATATAGAGAAGCGAAAGGGGGAGCAGGTGCGGGACGATATGGGCAAAGATGATGTGGAGATGCCCGCCACCGGCGACGCGAGCAGCCTCGATGAACGGCTTGACGCTGACGGTGAGCGCCTGCGACTTGAGAATGATTGCCGTGCCGCCAAACCCTCCCAGCAGACCGATGATCAGCGCGATGTAGAACAGGTTCAGGTTGAACAGGGCGCTGAGAACGATGAGCAAGGATATGGATGGCAGGGCAATGACCAGGTCAGCCAGGCGCATGAAGAACGCGTCCAGCAGTCCACCGAAGTAGGCTGAGACAGCTCCCACGACGGTCGCTATGCCCACGGTAACGAGGGCGGCCGTTATGCCCAGCACGAACTCGGACCTCGTGCTGTAGAGCAGTTGGCTTAGCACATCGCGGCCCAAAGGGTCGGTTCCCAATGGGTGTTTCCAGCTGGGAGGGGCGGGCTGTTCCACCTGGTCGAAGGAATAGCCGGTGACCGGGTCGTAGGTGGCCGGGTCCCAGATCGTCGCCATCAGAATGGGATGCGAAAATGCCATCAGGGCGAAAACCGCGATGATCAAGAGCGAGACCACGCCCAAACGGCTTTCCACGAAAATGTTCCAGCCCTGCCTGAGGGAACGGGCCGCCAGGACCAGCCGGTTCAGCAGGAACCCGGCTCGTCCCAGCGCCGAATCATCGGCTGGATTTGCCGGAGGGAGAGTCCGCATGCGATCAGGAGAGGTCACTGGTACCGGATCCTCGGGTCAAGCATCACGTAGAGGACATCCACTATGGCGTGGGCAAACAGGGAGAGCAGCCCTATGAACAGCATGGAACCCATTACCAGCGGCAGGTCCTCGCTGCGGACCGCCTGCAACAGCGTCAAGCCGGTGCCGGGCCAGGAAAATATTCCCTCGATTATCACGCTGCCGTCGATGGCAAAAATCAGGCTGTAGACCAGGCTGGTTACCACGGGCAACAGGGCGTTGCGGGCGGCGTGGTGGTCGCGGACCTGCTTTTCCGGCAGTCCCTTTGCCCGGGCGGCCATCACATAGTCCTCTCTGATGGTCTCCAGCATGCTGTTCCGGGTCAGGAGCATGGTACCCGCGAAGGAGATCAGCGTCAGGGTGGCAACCGGGAGGACCATGTGCTTCAGTATGTCCAGCGCCAGGTATCCCATGCCGGAGAAGGTCCAGGCCAGGATGATGACAAGAACTCCCACCGCCATTGCCGGTACGGTGTAGAACATGGGAACCCGGCGTCCGAATATTCTCAGCAGCAAGACGGAGACGAAAGCAAAGGCAAAGAACGCGGCCGCGCTGAGCAGCATGTTGCCGAAAACGTAGTTGGCGCTGACATCGGCTCCCCTCCACACCAGGGGGTCGAGGAATTTACCCACCGGAAACCAGCCGAGCTTGAATGCAAACACCCAGATCATCATCAGCGCAAATGCGGGTGTGAATGCCGTGAACAGCGTGGCGCCGGAAATAGTCGTCGCGTATTCAAACAGGCCTCCCCGGCGCCAGGCGATGGCCTTTCCCAGGAAGAAGCCGATGTAGAAGGAGATGGTCGTGGCGGTGAGGAACAGCATCAACGTGCGGGGCAACCTCTCGCCCAGTACATCCAGGACAGGCCGTGGAAAATGGCCGAACGAGACACCAAAATTGCCGGTAAATGTGTTCTTGAGATGGATCAGGTACTGCTGCCAGAGAGGTTTGTCCAAGCCGAAAGCCGCCCGCATTTTATCCTTTACGTCGGGCGGCAGGTCGGGGTTCAGAACATAGAACGAGGCGTAGTCTCCGGGCTGAGCGTTAACGAGGAAGAAGGTCAGCGTGATTATCAGGAACAGCGTCAGGGCCATTTGCCCGACGCGTCGTAGAATGTAGCCTGTCATGCACGCGGACCCGGGCGGGACATGGAGCCTCTAAGGAGAAACAAGCTAATGCCCTGACTCGCAATCCCGGTGGAACAAGAGATGACCATCGCCGAGGAGGGGCTACATTCACAGCAATCTGGCCGCACGAACCATTCCTCCCCACCCTGAACCTATCCCTTCGGAGTCGAAGGGAGATATCAGGTAGTACCCAAATTCGAGATGATCGCAGCGAACGTGGTTTCCCCTTTCATCTCTCGACGCAAGCCGGTACCTTCACTTGAAATTGACCAGGGTAGGCATGCCCGCAACGCTCTGCAGTCCTCCCCAGGTCTCGGTATACGGAAACTCGATCTTGCCACTGCGGTACGTTTCGATGATCGGAGTGTCGAACAGCGCCACGTAAGGCAAGTCCTCCGCCACGAAAGCCTGCATCTCGAACACTTGCTGCTTGGCCGTCTCGAGATCGGTCTCAGCTAGTAGCCGGTCCGCCAGCTCGTCGAACTCGGGATTATTGTATCCACCCGCGTTGTGCCCTTCGAGTTCGGAGTGCCGGCTATGGAAGAACGACTCCAGGTAATCCGGGAACGCGCTCAGGCCCCAGCCCAGGATCCACATGTCGAAGTCCTGCTGATTGAACACCCGGTCCACGATGACGTTGAACCCGGTGAGGTTGGCTCGCAGGGGTATGCCGACCTCATTCAGCCACCTTTCAATCCATATTGCGAAAGTGGAGCGGAGAGGGTCATAGCCCGGGCTGGGGGCCATCACCTCCATGGACGGAACCGGCTGGCCGTCGGGCATGGTCAGGCCCTCGCCCTGCTGCTCTACGAATTGCCCATCTTCGCTGAGACGCGGTTCGGTTTCCCAGGTGAATCCGGCACTCTTCAGGAGGTCAACGGCGGCCTGAATTCGCTCGGCCCGGGTGAGGCCTTGGCCAATGTGCGGGACACCGGGGTTGTACCACGCTTCGTTGCCCTCAGGCACCATGGTGTATATGGGAATGGCAACTCCCTGCAGCACGGTGTCCACGAGGAATTCCTTGTCTATCAGGGTGGCCACGGCCTGCCGGAATGCCTTGTTGTCCATTGGGGCCTTGCGGAAGTTGAACCCCAGGTACCGCACTCCATCCGACGCATTTTCGATAGTGGTGAGACCGGCCTCGTCCTGCAGCTGCTCCTGCAGCCCCGACGAGAGCCCCAGGGGATTCAGCATGAAATCTATGTCACCCTTCTTGAGGGCCAGGACGGCGGCGTCCTGGCTGCCGTAAATCGAATAGATCGTACTTTCTGCGTACGGGCCCTCGGTGTACTCAAGGTCAGGCTCTCCGCTGGGTTCGCCGAAAGCCGAGAACTCGTAGGTGCCGGGCTTGGATGCAGCGTAGGCGCCACCAGGGTATTGCGCAATGGTGCTCCCTGAGAAATAGTACTCGGAATTACCGGACTTCTCCGCGAAGGCGCCCCGTTCCCATTGATCGAAAATGTAGCCGCCGGCACTGGGCTCTCCCTCCGGGACGTGGGCGAAGAGAGCCTTTTGCTGCTCCGATAGCTCTCCTGCTTGCCGCGCATCGCCGACGACCGGCTCCCAGTACGACTTGGAGAAAATGGGCATGAATGCAAGGCCGAACTGCCAGCGAGCGAGTCCGGGTTTCTCTTTGAAGTAAATCGTGAGGGAATAAGGGCCTTCAGCCTCGGCCCGTTCGAAGTATTTCGGATCCACGATCGATGGCCAGCTGCCCGTGAGCTGCAGGTCGACGGCTGTGTGCGCGGTGAACACGAAGTCTTCAGCAGTAACTTCGCTACCGTTGCTCCACTTGACTCCGTCCTTAAGCTGCAGCTGGGTTGTCCAGAATGTCTGGCCGCCCTCCGTTACTTCGGTCAGGGGCGAGGGAAAATCGGTGGCCAGCGAAGGAATCCAGTCGTATCGCTGGGCCGAGTACCCGTAAAGAGCAGGCTTGCTGCCCCCCAGGATGTATCCGTTCCACACCGTGCCGTCGGGTCCGAGGTAGGCCCAGTGGTTGATGGTTGTCAGGTCTTCCGCGATGCCTATCTTGAATATCCTGGGTTCGCCTGAGGTTTGCTGCTCCTCGCCCTGCTGCGCTTGCCCAGTTGCAGGTGCGACGGTTTCCGTCGGCCCTGGCGCAGGAGTAATCACAACCTCCCGCACGACTTCGCCTGAACATGCCGTCAGGGCGACAACCAAGAACAATCCCAGGATGAATCTCAATCCCATACTTCGCGCTGCCTTGTCCGGATCAGATAGAAAAGTACCTGCAAAAATAGCAGGGCACAGGGCCCTTATACAAGCACCCTGCGTCTCCGGAACTTGCAGAAAATGGCGATATTCCTGTGGCTACCAGTGCCACAGTGAGGCAGGACTTCTTGGCAGAAACAACAGGTGACCCTGTTGAAGGGCCTGAATCGCCCTGGCGATGACCTCCACAGGACTTGGAAAGGGGGATCAGGCGATGGTGGTCCACGAATTGGGGGGAGGACAGTCCTTGGCTACGGGTCCATTCTCCCCGGGGATGTAGCCAAAGACCGGAATCTAGGGCCGCAATACTGCGAGCGAGAATCAGCGGTGGGGTGCGGAGACCACAGCACCTTCAGCCTGTCCGGTTGGGGGAGTCTCCATGGAGCCAACGCAATCGCCGAAGTGGTCTGAGTGAGCGATTTGAAATCCTGGGAGTCCATTGACGGGGAATTCGCCCCGGCTATTAGTCCTCCGGTACCCGTGGGGCGACGTCATACCGGTCGTCGGTCAGCAACCCGTTTCTCACAGCCCAGAGAACCATTTCCTGCTTGGACCGGACGCCTATCTTGTTCTGAATGCCGTAAATGGCATTCCGGATGGTGACGGTTTGATTCCCTCTGTGCCTGGCGATATCTGCGTAAGATCTGCCCGATGCGAAAAGCATGAGAATCTGCTTTTCTCGTTCCGTCAATCGCTCCAGAACTGAGGTGTCGGCCATTTGAGGTATGGAACGCATCCCGGCGAATAATCTTCGCATCACCTCCTGCGGGATCCGATACTCGCCGTCGGCCACATCCCGTATCGTGTCGATCAATTTCTGGGAACCTGACAATTTTCTGAGGTAGCCGGTAGCTCCAGCATAAATCGCCTCCAGAACTTTGTCTTCTTCGGTGGAGGCGGTAAGCATCAATACACGGGCATCCGGCAGCGATTCCTTGATTTCCCGACAAATTTCGATCCCGTCCCTTCCGGACAGAATTACGTCCATTACGATTACGTCAGGCTCCAACTCGTGCGCAAGCGCAATTGCCCCTTCGCCGTGTAGGGCTGATCCCACAACTTCCAGGTCTTCAGTTCCTTCCAGCAGCCTCTGGAGACCGTCAAGCATGATCTGATGGTCATCAACCAGCAACACCTTCACCACACTATTATCACGCAATTCATCGACCTCCTTGCTTCAGGGCGTTTGGTAACCAGCAAGTGACCAAAGTTCCCGGTTCCGACCGGTCCGATGATACTTCCAGTCGCCCGCCCAATTGTTCTGCGCTATCGAGCATGCTGAGAATCCCCACGCCGCGGCCGCTGTAATCTTCGGGCAGCCCTACGCCGTTGTCCATAACGGAAAGACTGATACCCTCGGTGTCGAATTCGAGCGATATCGATACATCAGTGGCATGTGAATGCCGTACCACATTGGTAAGACTATTGTGGATTATAGAGAAAATTAGTCCCTTTGTGCCGGGGGAGAGAGGTGGTTCTTCCCCTTCAATAGTTAAATGGACTGGTATAGAAGTGAGGTCTGTGAATGTGACGAGGTGAGACCTGAGTACTGACCCCAGTTCGTTTTCCCTGAATAATTGACCGCCCTCAAGGGGTGCCTGTATCTCCCACAAGATTGTCTGGGCCAATGAGTGGGTCGCATCCAGGCTGTTGATCAGGGCCTGATTTGACTGATTTGCGAGCCGCCTGGCTGTTTCGATCCCGACGCTGAGCATATACGTGGTCTGCGCCACCGTGTCGTGTATTGTGCGGGAGAGCTCGATCCGTTCCCTCTGAAGTTCCAGGGCCTGTGCTACCGCGTCCCTGCGGCGTATTCTCTCGTATCGGGCCACGAGGTTTACGCAGGCAATCACGACAAACATCGCAAGAATTCTGACCAGGAGCGTAGTCTCCTGGTCTCCGTCCAGTGAGTAGTTTGGAACGCTCTGTATGGAAATTCCCGCATAAACCAGGGAAACCAGGATTCCGCAGGTGAGGCAAGCAGCAAAGGAGGAAAACATCACGCTGAATAAAGCCAGAGCAGGGTAATATAGAACGTAATGCCCATTGAAGAATCCGTTGCTGTTCAAAAGGCCCCACGAAATCCCAATCACGTCCACCATGCTGAGAGCCAGGGCACACTCCCAACTTACCGCCTTGCCCCGACGTAGCCTGTAGTGGATATAGGCGTTGAATAATAGTACGCCCAGGCCAATCAAATTGTTGGGAATGTAAGAAGGAGCATCCAGGTCGGGACGATAGTTATTGACGACAAGCCATCCAATAACTGCCACCCAGCGCACCCAGACGGTAATTTGCAGGTCATATCTGCGGTCGGCGGTGCTGCTCCACTCAGAGTCCCGGTACAGGGACTTGAGGAGCGACATCAAACTAGGTCCCAACAATTGTTCCTGGCGTCCCGCCGTGCGGAACTTGATGGATTTGATACCCCCAAGCACTAACGTTTCCCGCACAGCATAGCGCGTGATTCGTAGCCGTCAAGGTGAGATTATACCTGTTGTGTCAAAGGTACCAATAGCCTGCGCAGATAGACACTTGCATCTGGAACTTTACCACCGTGACATTCATTCGAGTGCAATCAGTTGATTTGGACTAATACGTGGTGTTGCCCTGAAGGTTAAGTGACGTAAGTAATGTGGCATACTACGAATGTTATCCGCTGTAAAGTGCCAAAAAGATTTCCTTTATCGTCTCGTATACATACCGAAGCGTAAGAGGACAGAAAGAGAAGAATTTGATAGATTTTCCAGTTCGAATAGGGCGAAATGCTATCGCTCTATAGTTGAATTGGTGTCTATAGTCTAGCGAATTGAACCACTGTGGTTGCCGAAATTAGAATCACTCGTAACTGAATTCTTCCCCACGAGCACACGTATCTCTTTGTCCTAGTCAAATTTGCTGGTCGCAAATGACTAGGCCAAGGCAAGAGACCGGATTCCGCGTTGCTCTGGGTTCCCCAGGCCCCGGGAACTCGGTGCAATCGTCGCGGGGCTGACCCTGAGGTCCCCAGTATCGAAGTCATGACACCCGCGAGTCGAGGTACCCGGTGCCTCGTTTGATGCCACCTTAGACTGCCACCGGTCGGTTTTGACTACCCAAAGCGATCGGTCAGAGGTGCCTGAACGCTGTGTGAGCTTCCTTCCCGGACTCGATGCTACCATTGCCCGCTCCAATAGAAGCTTGCCCAGTGGTGTCTGAGTTCGCCCGTGCCGGCTGTACGAAGAGTCAGTGCTCATATCCGGAGTCGTGTGCACAACAGTGTCGTCTCGAATAATTGAGTAGAATTGGAACCTCAAGCGCCAAATTTTAGGAAACCGGTGGAGCTGATGAAGAGAAGCACATCGAGGATATTGACCACCCACACCGGCAGTCTGCCAAGGTCGGTCGGTCTACAAGAATTGCTGCGGGAACGAGAGGAGGGAAGAGAATTCGATCCCGGCCGCCTTGCTGCGGGTGTCAGGGAAGGGGTCTCCGACGTTGTTTCCAGGCAGCAGCGTGCCGGGGTGGATGTTGTTAACGACGGCGAACAGGGCCGCTCGCAGTACGCCACCTACGTGAAGGAACGACTGACGGGCTTTGAGGGTGAGCGGGTAATTCGGGCCCGGCCTCGACTGGATGACGCGGACTTTCCCGAGTTCGCCGCTTCGCAGACCCATTATTCGTCGCGGAATCTGCCGCAACCGGCCTGCACCGGTCCCATCTCCTGGAAGGACTGGTCCTCTGTGCTGCAGGACATTGACAACCTGAAGTCGGCTTCCGCTGGCGTGGCGGTGGAAGAAGTATTCATGACGGCGGCATCCCCCGGAGTCATTGCCAATTTCCTGCCTAACGAATACTTCACCACCGAAGAGGAGTACCTGTATGCCCTTGCCGACGTTATGAAGGAGGAATACAACGCCATCGTCGACGCTGGTCTGCTATTGCAGATCGACTGTCCCGACCTGGCGATGACTCGGATTACCCAGTTCTCGCATCTATCGGTCGAGGAATTCAAGAGAATCGTGGAACAGCACGTGGAGGTGATCAACTACGCCCTGCAGGGCATCGACCCTGAGAGGATGCGGCTGCACCTGTGCTGGGGCAATACGGAGGGTCCGCACCACCACGACATACCCCTCCGTGAGATCGTGGAGCTGGTGCTCAAGGCTCGTCCGGTTGGACTCTCCTTCGAGGGATCCAACCCCAGGCATGCCCACGAGTGGAAAGTGTGGGCGGATGTCAACCTCCCGGAGGGCAAGGTGCTGATTCCGGGGGTCCTGGATTCGACCACCAACTTCATCGAGCATCCCGAATTGATTGCCCAACGCATCGCCAACTATGCCAACATTGTGGGCCGCGAGAATGTCATCGCCGGCAGCGACTGCGGTTTCGGCACATCTGCCTGGGGCCGCAAGGTCGAGGCCAACATCGCCTGGGCCAAATTGGCCTCCATGGCGGAAGGGGCCCGCCTGGCCTCCCAGCAGTTGTGGTAATGTTGGGGCACCAATATCAGGAGTAATTGACCAGGTGAGTAATCAAGCACTGTATGAAATTCTCGCTACTGTGGGATTGGACCCGCAGGCTGCAGCCAAGGCGGATATAACCGGGAAGGCCGATCCTGTCCTGCCGACACCCTTTCGCATTGGAGAGACCGCCGCTGCCAGCCTGGCCGCGGTCGGGCTAGCCGTCTCCGACCTCTGGAAAATCCGCACCGGCCGGAGCCAAGACGTAGGAATAGATGTGCGACGGGCCACGGCCTCGCTGCGCAGCGGACACTACCTCAAGATGGACGGTAACCCCGTTGCAGCTGAGCGCACTCCGGTGATGGGCGTTTATCCGGCGAAAAATGGTCGCTGGAGCTACCTGCACTGCAACTTTCCCAACCACCGGGATGCCGCGCTGGGCGTTCTGGGCGTCCCCGAGGACCGGGAGGCGGTGCGCCGGGCCGTTGCCGAATGGGATGCGCTGGAGCTGGAGGAGGCCATAATCGCGGCCAATGGCGCCGGGGGAATGGTCCGCTCCATGGACGAATGGGCCATGCATCCGCAGTCGGCGGCAGTGGCGTCCCTTCCCTTGCTGGAAATCGAGAAGATCGGCGACAGCCCTCCCGAGGCGTTGCCCGACGGCGGCCGTCCGCTTTCCGGTATCAGGGTGCTGGACCTGACCAGGGTGCTGGCCGGCCCGACATGTGCCCGCACCCTGGCGGAGCACGGCGCCGACGTGATGAAGATCAGCGGCCCGCACCTGCCGTTCAGTCCGTCGCAGGAGCTGGATACCGGGCATGGCAAGCTTTCCGCTCACATCGACATGCGGGATGAGCACCAACTGGAAACGTTACGGGAACTGGTGCGTCAAGGCGACGTGTTCTCGCAGGGGTATCGCCCTGGGACACTGGCGCACCGAGGCCTGTCGCCGCAGGACTTGGCAAAGGAGCGCCCGGGCATCGTGTACGTCTCGTTGTCCGCCTTTGGACGAGTTGGTCCATGGGCCGACCGGCGAGGGTTTGACACGGTCGTGCAGACAGTCAGCGGGATAACCCACCGGCAGGGGCAGTTGTTCCCTGGCGCAGAACCGGGTCCGCAGTTCTACCCCGTCTCTGCTATCGACTACCTGACGGGCTACCTGATGGCCTTCGGTGCCATGGTCGCCTTGGCTCGCCGGGCTACGGAAGGTGGTAGCTGGCTGGTGAGGGCATCCCTTGCACAGACCGGCCGCTGGCTGGTCGACAGGGGCGAGGTGCCGGAATCCGAACTTCGCGATGTTCCCCGCGAGTTCACGCCCGCGGAAATCGCGCAGTGGTGCATTGAGACTGATGTACCGTCAGGGTGGCTGGCCCACCTGGCGCCGGCCCTGCAGCTTTCGGAGACCAAACCGCACTGGACCAGGCCGACCGTGCCGCTGGGCCACCACGAGCCCGTGTGGCCGGAACGGTAGGGGTAGCCGGGAGACACCCTGGAGGGCACGGAGATACGTTGGAACTGTGATTTGTGTAATTGATATGATGGGCAGGATTATTCAACCACCGTGAGTCTGTTCATAATCAGGGAAATCCCCTGATCACAAAAATCACAGTTCAGACAACCCCCTGAAGGGGAGGGGAGACACCAGGAGGAATTCAAGATGGCAGAACTCAGCCCGGCCAGAGTGCTGGAAGAGTTGAAGAACAACGGAATCACCCACGTGGTCTGGCTGCCCGACAGCGAGACCAATTTCCTGTATGTCCTGATGCGCGACGAGCCGTCGCTGGACCTGGTTACCGTGAGCCGTGAGGGCCACGCTTTCTCGACGGCCGCGGGGCTTGCCGCCGGAGGGGCGAGGCCGGTCATTCTAATCCAGAACACCGGACTGATGGAGTCCGGGGATTCCCTCCGCGGCTGGGGCCTCGGCATGAACACCCCGGTGGTGATGATGGTGGGCTACCGGGGGTGGACGCGGCACGGCGTGATCACTGATACGGCGGCCTTCTACACCGAGCGGTTCCTGCACGCCTTTAACATAAACTACTACCTCGTCGAGTCCGATGAAGACGCCGACCGCATATCCATCGCTTTCAAAGAGGCGGCACGGGAGAAACGTCCGGTGGCCGTTCTGGTTGGCGACGAGTATCACGGATTCAATGTGAGTCGTTAGGTCCGGTACACACGAAAAAGCCCTATTCGGACACGAATAGGGCGGGGATAAGAAGACTATGATGAAGACAGCGGAAATGCTGCAGGTGTTTAGCGAACACCGAGGCGATGCCATCGTGATTCCCGGCCGAGGCGGTCGGTTCTGGGTGGATATGAGCGACCAGCCAGACCGTGACCTCCCGCTGGGAGACCCGGCCATGGGTGGACACGCGTCCTTCGCGCTCGGACTGGCGTTGGCTCAGCCGGAGCAGCGGGTGGTGCTGTTCGACTCCGAGGGCGACGTGCTGATGGGCATGGGAGCCCTGCCCACCATTGCGGAGAAAGCACCTCAGAACCTTTACCACTTCATGCTGGACAACGGCGTCTACGCCACGACCGGCGGCCAGCCCGTTCCCAACGCCGATGTGATGTCCTACGACGTGGTCGCCCAGGGTTGCGGGTACCGCAGAACCTACTCTATCGATAATCTTGAGGACTTCGCCAGCCAGATCGAGGAAATACTTGCCCAGCCCGGCCCGGTGTTCGTGGCGCTGAAGATCGATCCGGAAATCATAAACGTGCCCATCAACTCCCGGCCGCAGTGGCAGCGCAAGTCCCGCAACCAGGCGGTCGCGGACATGAAGGCGGAACTGGGAATCGAAATCTGACCGGCTCGAAGGCGGGTCAGCATATAGGGGAATACCGTTCGTTTTTGGGGTTGGACCAGATGTTGAAAAACAGAATTAGACTCCAATGATCGAACGATACCCATAGTTCAAGTCTGAGACTTCGTCGCCATGGGATATGCTGTACTAATCACTTTTTTGGCAGTCCCTCTCCTCTTGGTAGGTCTGGCAGGATCATTAGTCGGGCTCTGGCTATTGAAAAACCGATGTAACGGGGGGTTCGCAAAGGCAGTGGGCGGAGGAATGACAGTGATCGGGGTTACCATGGCACTGTTCGCCATATATATCGTTTATGCGTTATCTTTTGGACTCGAATGATTTGGAAGTTCATGCTTATTGGAAACATGGCAAGGGGGTCGGACCATTGCTCGGCCCTCGTTGAGTGGGTGGCTGAGCGGTCGATATTGCCGGTCCGGAAAACCGGGCCGAGTATCGTTCGATTCAGGGGTTTGGTCAGATGTTAAAAAAACAGTATTAGACCCCAAAGGCGAACGATACGAATAGGGGGACTAACAGGGGCGATGGATACCATACTGCGCAACGCCAGGGTTAACGATGATCCCTCTGCCCCGCTGGTCGACATAGGGATCGTGGGCGGGAACATCGCTGCCATACAGCCCCATCTGGAGGCTGACGGCGAGGTCATCGACGCCGGCGGCAGACTCGTCTCGCCCGGCTTCGTTGAGACTCACATTCACCTGGACAAGTCCTGCCTGCTGGACCGCCTTTCGTCGCAGAGGGGCGGCCTGAACGAGGCCATCGGCGAAGTGGCCCGGCTCAAGGCGGAGTGGACTCCGGAGGATGTCTACCAACGCGCCAGGCGCACGCTTGAGAAGTGCGTCGCCAACGGCACGACCCGGATGCGAACTCACCTCGAGGTGGATCCGGTCATCGGTCTGCGGAGCCTGGAGGGCATCCTCCCTTTGGTTGATGAGTTCAGGTGGGCCATGGACATCGAGATCTGCATCTTCCCGCAGGAGGGGCTGCTCAACAACCCCGGCACCGACGAGCTGATGGTGCAGGCCCTCGGACAGGGCGGCAGCGTGGTCGGCGGCGCTCCCTACACCGACAGTGCCCCCCACGGGCAGATTGACCGCGTGTTCGAAATCGCCCGGGAATTCGACATCGATATCGATATGCACCTGGACTTTGGTCCCGACGCCGACTCCCTGGACCTCGACTACGTTTGCGACCTTACCAAGCGCTACGGGTACGGCGGGCGGGTCGCCATCGGCCACGTCACGAAGCTGTCTGCCCTACCGCCGGATCTGCTGCGGCAGAAATCCCGACGGCTGGCGGAGGCGGGGGTCGCCGTTACGGTGCTTCCCTCCACCGACCTGTACCTGATGGGGAGGCACCAGGAGCACTCGATGATGCGCGGAGTGGCCTCGGTACATCGGCTCCTTGCCGATGGCGTGAACTGCTCGCTGTCGACCAACAACGTTCTCAACCCCTTCACTCCCTTTGGGGACTGCTCACTGGTCCGTATGGCCAACCTCTACGCCAACATCTGCCAGGTGGGAGACCCACACGGCCTCGGAGAGTGCTTCGAGATGGTGACCGCGCGTCCTGCCCGTTTGATGAGGCTGCCGGACTATGGCATCGAGGTCGGGAATCCCGCCGACCTGGTGGTGCTGGACTGCGATAGTCGCGCCGCTGCAGTGACCGAGGTGGTGTATCCAGTGATGGGCTTCAAGAGAGGCAGGCAGACGATGACCCGCTCCCCTGCAATCCTGAACACACCGGATGGCTCGACAGGCTCACCATGAGAAATGCTGATGAGTAGCTCAGATTTCGCAGGCCCACCGTCCGATCCCCTGGGCGCCTTTTGCCGGGAAAATCAGGCAGCACTGAAGGGCTCAGATGGCGGCCCTTTGGCGGGTCTGACTTTCGCCGCCAAGGACGTCTTTGACGTTGCCGGGAGCAGGACAGGCTTCGGAAGCCCGACCTGGCTGAATACGCACCCTCCGGCCGGGGCCACCGCTCCCGCGGTGCAGAGGCTGGTCGACGCTGGCGCGGACATGGTGGGCAAGGTTATTACCGACGAGCTCACCTATAGCCTGAACGGCCAGAACGCCCACTACGGGACCCCGGTGAACCCGGCGGCACCCGGCAGGATTCCGGGCGGCTCCTCCAGCGGCTCGGCGTCCGCCGTTGCCGGTGGACTGGTGGACTTCGCCATCGGCACCGATTGTGGCGGCTCGGTTCGGTTGCCTGCCAGCTACTGCGGCATCCTCGGCATCCGGCCCAGCCACGGCAGGGTCTCGCTGGAGGGCGTCGCGCCCTTCACCTGGAGTTTCGACGTCGCGGGCTGGTTTGCCAGGGATCCCGACGTATTTGCCTCCGTGGGCAATGTGCTCCTGGACGACCGGGAGTCCCTCCCGCCACCACGCCGCCTGCTCTTCCCGACCGATGCATTCGGGGTGGTCGACGCCGAGGTCGCAGATGCCCTTGCGCCGGCGATCGAGTTGTCATCCGGCATCATTGGCAGCAGGGCTGACATTGTCGTCAGTCCGGACGGGCTGATGGAGTGGTTCCACACCTTCCGGACCATCCAGGCCTGGGAGATCTGGTCGAACCATCGCGAGTGGATTGAGGAAGCGAAGCCCGAATTTGGCCCCGGCATCCGCGAGCGGGTGGAATGGGCGTCCCGGGTGACTAGCGAGCAGGTCGAGGCCGCTCGCAACCGGCGAGATGACATCGTCAAGCGGGTCAGGGGCCTGTTCGCGGAGGGAGACGTGCTCTGCCTTCCCACCTCACCCAGGGTCGCGCCGTTGGTCGACACGCCGCAGAGTGAGCTGGAGGACCGCGTTCGCGCCCAGGCCATGTGCCTGCTCTGCATCGCCGGACTGGCCGGGCTGCCCCAGGTGAGCTTGCCGCTTGCAACGCTGGACGGTCTGCCGCTGGGCTTCTCGCTGGTGGGACCCTGGGGCGCCGACAGTCAGTTGTTGGAGATGTCCCGGCGCATGATGGCCCGCGCCTGAGGGGGCGAATTGGCCGCCGGATTTTTCGAGCAGACGGCGAACGTTCCAGGACAAAGGCTTCTGTGCATTTGAAGCTCTGCTAACCGATCGTCATTTCCGCCAAAGCGGGAATGTCGACACGCTCACTATTTGAACCTCTAGGCGCGGCTGCCATGCCGCAACTGCCCGTCTCGATGAATCAGACGCTCACCGGCTAGCCACGCAGCAGGGGCATCACCCGCTCGCTCATCAAACGCATTGACCTCGCGGTCTTTTCCGTTGACACGAGGCCACGATTTGTTAGCATCAGGTTCCGCACGCCCGCGTCGCCGAGTTGCCGCAGTTGCTCCGCCACCCGTTCCGGGCTGCCTACGAGCAGCTCGTTGGTGCCGGGGTTCGGGCTGTCCCCGTACATTTCGCGGGGAATGGGAGCCGTCTGACGGTCCATGGTGTACTGCGGGGGATTGTACTTGTTGCGGAATCCCTCCATGGTCACGTAGGCCTCGTGGAAGGCGGGCAGGTACTCGTCGAAGGCTTGCTCGTCAGTCTCCGCGAGGTGGATTTCCCGCCAGACCCAGATCTGGTCCAGATTGGATTCTATGGTGGCGTCGTCGTAACCTGACTCCTCCATAGTCTCGCGGTAGAGGCTGATGCCGTCGCCGACGTGGTTCGTGGAGCGCCCCCTGAGCAGCACCGGCCTGCCGATGCGCGCCATCTCGGCGATGGATTCGGCGTTGAGGCATGCCCGTGCCAGGCGAGGGTGCGGTTTTTGGTAGGGCCTGGGTCGCATCGAGGGAACGGAGACCTCGTAGTGCTCGCCCTTGAACTCCAGGTTATCGGTGGTCCATGCCTGGATCAGGAGTTCCTCGGCCTCGTCCAGCTGCCTGACTCCCGTCTCCGGGTCGGACCCGAATCCGATGTACTCGTAGGCGTTGTAGTTGGAGCCTTTCGCCGTTCCCACTATCAGGCGGCCTTGGCACAGGTTGTCCAGCAGGGCCGTCTGGATGGCCACCCGCACCGGGTTGTGCAGCGGCAACTCGAGGATACCGAACCCGATTTCGACCCGCTTGGTCTGCACGGCGATGGCGCTGGCGAAAACCAACGGGTCGCCGTAAACGCACTCCCCGGTGAAATAGTGCTCGGCCAGCCAGACGGCGTCGTAGCCCAGTTCTTCGGCCAGCAACGCTTCGTCCAGGCACTCCTGAATGGCCCGATGGTCGTCGGAGTCGTCAAATCTCATGGGGTAAAAGAAGTGGCCGAAGCGCATTGTTCCTCCTGGTCGAACTGGTTTGCGATTGGGGCTGTCGCCTGTTGCGTGGTGGGCGTGAGCCAATGCTGGACATTATAGTCGCGGTAGTGCTGAGGGGGACACTGGCGCCATTGGCCATTGGCCTATGCACCATTCGGGTACCGGTACGTCAGAGCTGGACGAGCTACTCCATGGCCCGAGCGTCTGGTAACCCAAGCATGAACTGACCGTGGTTCTCGTAGGCGGCATCGCTGACCATCTGGTGCTGGGCCCCTGCGTTGAGGTCACGGAGGCACCGTTGCAGGATGCTGGAATCGAACAGCGCAGCGCCTCCGGCGAAGCGGAACGCCTGGGTTACCACGTCCAGGGCTACGTCCGTCGAGTAGGTGGCGCAGCTGCGCATCTCGGCCTGCAGCGGCGGAGGTGGAGTTTGCCCGTCGCAGGCAACCTGCCAGGCACGGTCGAGGATCTCCACGTTCAATGCCCGGGTGGCGCGCAGCTTGAGATCGCTTTCGCTGAGCATGCGCTGGAATACGGCGCGCTGAGCGAGGTGATTTACCGAAACGTAGCCGCGGGTCTTGGATTGCCCCACTCCGATGATGGCATCCAACGCCCGCCGGGCCACGCCCAGGGCAAAGGCTGCATGCTCGTTGGTGACAAAGGCGGGCCGTCCCAGCCGGTAGAGGGCGCCTCCGCGCAGCGGTTCTGTCATGGAGACGTCGTATAAGAAACTGGTGGGGACGAAGAGGTTCTCGACCGAAAAGTCACAGCTGCCAGTCCCCCGCAGCCCCATGACGTGCCAGTTGTCGTGGATTTTTACGTCGGCGGTGCGGACGGTGACCCTGATTTGGGCCGGATGTCCTGGTTCGTCAGTGAGTACCCGGGCCCCGGCAGAGATCCACTCGGAGTGTCGAATTCCGCTGGCGAACGACCATCGCCCGGTGACAAGATACCCGCCGTCCGTGGGAACCGCAGTGCCGTAAGGCGCGAATACTCCGGCTGTCCTGGGCGGTTTCCCGCCCGCAAATATTTCCTCGATTGCGTCGTCCTCCAGGAAGGCCCCGACACCGCCCAGGCTGGCCGCGCCTATCATCACGCACCAGCCTGCGGAGGGCTCGATTTCGCAGACCGCCTCCAGCACGTCCAGTTGGGTGACGAGGTCGGCTTCCGCGCCTCCGAGGACGTGAGGCAGCTTCAGTCGAAACAGGCCAGACTCGTACAGTGCATCCGCAGAGGCTTTTGGCAGCGTTCCAGTCTCCTCACCTTCCGGCGCCGCAGCCTCCAGGACGGGGCGCACGCCTTCCACCGCCTGCATCAGCACGCGGTGCTTCTCTTTACGGTCTGCAGGAAACGTGGTCAGTTGAGTCACAATGACGTGTCCAAGCCCAGCTACTCGTCTACCTTCGGGATAACTTCCTGCACCAGGACGTCCATGGAGTCCAGCAATTGCTGCAGGCTGCCGCAGCCATTGAAGTTGATCTGGAACTCCTCAAGGCCCGCTTCCTGCCGGTAGCGCTTCATGTCCGACGCCACCTGATCCGGAGTGCCCTGCCCGGTTGGCCGGTCCCCGTTGCTTGAAGGCCCGGGAGAGCTGCCGGTTATGTTGCTGAAATTGACGCGGAAGCTCATGCGGGTTCTGGGAGGATCCTTGGCCAGCGTGGACGAAATGTCGGCCAGGTATTTCTGGTTGGTCATCAGGTCATCCAGTGCCGTCGGGGTGGGCTGCCACACCTCGGCGAATCGTGCGGCGCGTCGCAGCGACCCTGTCCCCGATCCGCCGATCCAGATTGGCGGGTGCGGCTGCTGGAGCGGTTTTGGGCTGACATACATATTCTCGAAGGCGTAATACCTGCCCTTGAAAGATGTCATTCCGGGCGACCAGCAGGCCTGCCAGAGCCGCAGGTATTCATTGGTCCGGCTGCCGCGCTGCCGGTAAGGCTCACCCAGTGCGTCGAACTCTGCCTGGTTCCACCCCGAGCCGACGCCCGCGATGGCGCGTCCCCCGGACATCTGGTCAAGGGTTGCCAGCATCTTGGCCGTAACGATAGGGTTGCGGTACGGCATTATCAGCACCGAAGTGCCCAGCTTTATCCTCGACGTGCGGGCCGCAACGTAGGAAAGCACCATCAGGGGGTCGTACACATTGCGCCACAGCTCGCTCCTCGGCGAGTCATCGACGATCACATGGTCATTCACGAAGAGGGCGTCGAATCCCAGTTCCTCGGCCTTGCAGGCCGTTTCAACGATGGCCTGGGTTGTGGCCGGAAACCCAAGGTAGTCCGCGTTGGGAATCCTGAAAGAATACTGAGCCATACCGCCTCCGGGGACAGGTCGTAATCGAAGGCCATGATAGGCCCTAAGGTCAAGCGGATTCAATGGAGGTCAGGATGGTCTGGTATTGTCTGAACTGTGATTCGTTGGATTTTGGGATTTCCCTGATGGGATCTCAATCCAGAGCATCCATAAATCCTGTAAATCCTGTAAATCCTGATAGGACTTACCTACTTGAGAGCTATCCCCTCTCCCTCTGGGAGAGGGTTTGGGTGAGGACGTCCTCTCAAACTGCGTAACCCCTATCCTGAATCAGAAAGATCAAATGGCGTACCGACTTTACAATGCCCTGGCTTTGGCCCGGATAAGACCGATGCCAGTCTCGTTCGTGCTAGGATACCCTCGGAACCGTTAAGCCAATAAAGGGAACAGGGCTGTCAGAGCATTGACCTGGAAGGAGGCGAATATGGAATCGAAATTCGTGCAGGCTGGCGATGTTTCATTGCAGTATTACGAGGAGGGCAATGGGCCCGAGACCATTGTGCTGGTGCACGGTTACGCGTCTTCGGCGGTGCTGTGGCGCTACACCATCGAGCAGCTGGCCAAGGAGCGGATAAACGGTGGTTCGCGATTCCGAATTATCGCTTTCAACAACCGTGGGGCGGGAGACTCAGGGCGGGCCGACTCCGAGGATGGGTACACAGTGCAGTCCTTTGCCGTCGACCTCCACAACGCCGTGTCGGCCCTGGGCCTGGATGATTTTCTCCTGGTCGGTCACTCCATGGGGGGCGCCACGGTGACGCAGTTCTCCCTCGCCCACCAGGATATGCTGCGGGGCCTGGTGCTGCTGAACTCCGCTCCTCTCAACGGCAGGGTGCTGGCTGATGGCTGGGAGGAGACTCTGCGGGCCTCCTTTGCCGCAGGCGGCCTGACCCAGGGTGACATGGGTTTCCAGGCGCCCCACGTAACCGAAGAGTTCGCTGAGGAGGTCAGGAGCATCATCCTGCGGAATCCCATCGAGCGGGCCATCGGTGGACGGCGCTCCATGGGGGCTCTGCGTTTGCGGGACAGGCTGGGCGAGATCCGCGTGCCAACGATGGTGGTCGGCGGCGACCTCGACGATACGGTCGGCGTCGACAACATCGTCGCTGAGTACCTGGCACTGCCGGAAGGGAACCGCAGCCTGCACGTATTCCACGGCATCGGGCACTCGCCCAACGTGGAAGTGCCGGCACGGCTGGCCGGTCTGCTGACCCGGTTCGCCAGCGAGGTGAGCACTCGCACTGCCGCTGCCGCCGTCTAGCTGACAAACTTCCGCGCGAGGAAGTCCCGGCAGTAGGAGCCGATTTCCTCTCGAACGCGGGTGAACTTTGCGTATAGCTCGCCCGCTGACAGTTCGGGCCGGTCCGGGTCCTGAAAGGAATGGTGGAGCGTCCTCTTCGCGCCGGGAAACACAGGGCAGGCCTCCCGGGCCGAGTCGCACACCGTCAGTACCAGGTCGAAGTCCTGCCCGGTGTATTGGTCCACGTGGTCCGAGGTGTGGCCGGAGATATCGATTCCGACTTCGGCCATGACCCGGACGGCTATTGGATGCAACCCCTTGGGGTCGGTGCCGGCACTTTGCGCATCCACGGCCGTTCCGCCCAGGTGGCGAAACCACCCTTGCGCCATCTGTGACCGGGCTCGATTGCCTGTGCAGACAACCAGAATCCGGAACGGCCTTTCTGCGTCCGTCAAGTCAATCTCCCTTACCCGGCAAAGATATTAGATTTTCGCTGTTAAGCTATCAAGTCCGTTCATGGTGAGCTTGTCGAACCACTGACAAACGTCCCTCGGGGAATCTCAGGCTCGACGTATTTGGCTACGATTGGACGGCCCTGATCAGGACTCAACCTCTCCAGCGGGATAGTTCTATCCTGGCTCGGGCGGATTGCTGTTCAGGTCAAATCCGCAGCGAGGGCAGTTTGCCCCGGCGGAGGCTCTGCGACGATTCACCTGGTCCATGAAGCTTGAACCAAGGATGCCGGCCGGCAGGGCGAAGATGCCGATCCCCAAGAGGGCTATGAAGCCCGCGAGCAGGCGTCCGCCGGGCGTGATGGGCGCGACATCGCCGTAGCCGACTGTTGTCACAGTAATGATGCTCCACCACATGGTCTCCGGAATGCTGGAAAACTCCTCGGGCTGTGCCGACTGCTCGATGTAGTACATCAGCGAGGACGCCAGCACCAGCAGTACTGCCACCACGGAGACCACGCCCAGGAGCTCATTGCGCCTGTCGGAAATCGCGGCGGAGAGAGCCTGCAGGCCTGAGGAGTATCGCGCCAGGAGAGCGAACCGGCTTACCAACCGCAGGGCCCTTAGCGCACCAAGGTCAACGCCGGCAGGGAGCACAAACAGGATGAAATAAGAGACCACGGCAACGGCATCCGCTATCATCAACGGTTGCATCGCAAAGCGCAGGCGCCCGGTCAGGGGATGAGCGTACTTTGGATCCTCGGTGCAGCTCCATAGGCGGAGGGCGTACTCGATCGCGAATATGCTGAAGGAGGCCAGCTCAAAGAAATAGAAGAAACCGGGAGATAAAGAGTGAATGCGCTCGTCCGTGACGATAACCAGTGCCGCAACATTGGTCAGAATCAACAGCAGGAGCGCCGTATCCACGGCCCGGCTGGTCCGGTCTTCTCCCTCGTCAATCGAAAGGATTTCAAAGACCCTGCGCTTCATATCAGCCTCCTCGTAGAGCCCTGGGCCGGCGCGGCCACAGGGCTCTGCTCATCGCCCTTTAACTGTGGCCGCTATGCTATCATCGAAGTTGCGCGTTTTACGAAAGCTGGCGCCAGCCTCGCTGAAACCGACAATCAGAATTGAGAAACTGGGCAATGAATGACATCGCCTCTCCCTCCCCTGCCATAGAAACCCGGCAGCTTGTCCGGCAATACGGTTCTCTCCGTGCGGTGGATGGTGTGGACCTCGCAGTTCGCAAGGGAGAGATTTACGGCTTCCTGGGCCCCAACGGCGCGGGAAAGACCACCGTCATTCGAATGTTGGTGACGCTACTGGCGCCTACCAGCGGTTTCATAACGGTCGCAGGATACGACGTGGTTCGGCAGCCAGACCTGGTGCGGAGTCGCATCGGTGTCGCTTTGCAAGACGCCGCCCTGGACAACAAGCAGACAGGACGGGAGCTCCTGCGCTTGCAGGGTCTGCTGTACGGCCTGGGCCGCAAGGAGACGGACAGACGCATCAACGAACTGATGGACCTGGTGGACATCGGTGATGCCATGAGACGCCAGATAGGCACCTATTCGGGAGGGATGAAGCGGCGCCTCGACCTGGCCGCCGCGCTGATTCACCGGCCGGAAGTGCTGTTTCTTGATGAACCGACGACGGGCCTGGACCCAATCAGCCGCTCCCGCGTCTGGGACGAGGTCAGGGAGATCAACGGCGGGATGGGCGTGACGGTATTTCTCACCACACAGTACCTTGAGGAGGCGGATGCCCTTGCGGACCGCGTCGGAATCATCAATCACGGGCAACTGGCGGCCCAGGGGTCCCCGGCGGAACTTAAGCGGGACAGGGGTGCCGACCTCATTGTGGCACGAATCGATGGCGACGCGGACGGCGCTGCGGAAGGCCTCGCTTCCATTCCGTCGGTCTCCGCCATCGAGGCTCACGGCAATGAAATCACCATCAGTGTTACCAACGGAGCCTCGCTGATCAGCGCCGTGGCTCTGCGATTGAACGAACTGGGCCTCAACGTCCAGCAACTGACGTTGCGAACGCCCACCCTCGACGACGTCTTTCTGCACGTGACGGGCGTCCGTTTCAGTACGAACGGAACGGAAGGGGAATCGACGGAAACAGAGTGAGCTCTGGCCTCCGTCAGTGCCGTGATACGAAGGCAACCGTATGCCGTACCTGCGCGAAGTCCATTATGAAACTGCTTAAAATGGTCCCTCCCCTTGAGGAGAAAGGTTGGGTTGGGGATGAGAGTGTTGAATCAAGAAGCGTACAAAGAGAGCCAACACTGTGCTAGAGACTGTCTCTAGGTCAACAGGAGATGCAGATGTCAGCGGTTTCGGCAGGTGATGCGCCGCGCCGTCAGGGAGCAGGAATCGTCCGGGACCTGGTATCGGTCTCCGAGAGGGCGCTCCGCTCCATAAGCAGGGACCCGGAAACAACTATTCCTGCCCTGGTTATCCCGGTGTTCATGTTCGCCATGACCGTCGGGGCGCTGGAAGACTTTGCCAGGAACATTCCGGGCCTGGACTACCGAGCGTTCCAGTTGCCGGTAGCAGTGATGTTCGCGGTTACCGGAATTTCGCGGGCCACCACGGTGGTTACGGATATACAGACCGGCTATTTCGACCGATTGGTCATGACCCCGGTGAACCGCCTCGCTCTCCTGATAGGACTGATGGTGGCCGACTTCGCGCTGGTGATGGCGCTGACGATCCCGGTGATCATCATGGGCTACATCGCCGGTGTGCAATTCGTAACCGGCGTCCCCGGGATCCTGGCGTTCATGGTGATGGCGGGAATATGGGGGCTCGTGTTCTCGGGGTTTCCGTATGCCATCGCATTCAAGACCGGCAGCGCGGCAGCGGTAAACACCAGCTTCCTGCTGTTCTTCCCGTTCCTGTTCATGACGTCGCTGTTCGTGCCGCAGGAGGAGATGACGGGATGGTTATCGGAAGCGGCCAATTACAATCCGGTCACCTACATTCTGGACGCTCTCAGGTCATTTATCTACGGGGGTTGGGACTGGCAGGTGATGGTCAACGCTATCATTGCCATAGCGGGAGTTGGGGTGGTCAGTCTCGGACTCTCGCTGGCAGCCCTGCGGGGACGCGCCACCAGGAAGTGAGCCCTGGCGGAATCAGGCGGGCACCGGGCCCCCAATGGCTTGGCACGTGTTCGGGATGGGCTAACTGATCGGCACTCCCAGCAGTTTACGCGCCTCATCGCGGGCCTCCTGTATCGCTTCGGGCAGGTCCGGCAGTTGCTGCTCGCTGCGGGGTTGCAGGTACAGGAAGACCACCTCCTTAACCGATTTCCCAGTCAGTTCCTGCAGGGCGTGGGCATAGCCGCCTCCCTGCATCCGGTACCGCTGGACGGCCTCCGGGGCTTCCTCGCCGGAGATGGAGTCGGTCTTGTAGTCGACGACAACGTATCCGTCTTCCTCCTCGAAGAGCAGGTCGATAAACCCGTGCAGGGAGCCGCCGCCCGTGCCGATGGCCACGGGCACCTCTCGCAGCAATCGCCCGGAGGAGACGGCCCGTTTCACGATGGCGCTCTCCACCGCGACCCTGCAGAGCCGCTCGATTTCGTCCTCACGCCCCGGCACGCCCTCTGCGGCTGCCTGCGCCCTGGCGCGATCGGCAATTCCGTCACCGGTCTCGAGGTCCATCGTCTGCAGCACTGCGTGAACGGCACGCCCCACGGAGGTGCCAGCCCGGCCCCTCCGCCAGGGTTCGTTGCTCTCCTGCTCCGGTTTGTCTTCTGCGTCGGAGTCCCTTGTTTTTCCCAGTATCGTGGCGGCAATGGAGGATGGAGCACTGATTTCCTCGAAGAGCGCCCTGCGGTCTTTTTTCCACTGTTCCATCGCCGCGACGGAATGCTCGAACGGAGGTATGACCGCAATTAGAGTGTCAGTTTCGTCGGTCTCCGGGGGTTCGACGGAATGGCCGTCGCTTGGGACAATCTCGGCCCACAGCTCCGGGGCTTTCTCCATAATGCCGGCGATCTGTCCCGCAGCTGAATCGGCTCCCGCCTTGTTGCCAGTGCGGCGGAGGCTTAGGACCAGGTGATCCCGGGCCCGGGTGGTGGCCACATACATCAGCCGGACCCCTTCTGCCTCGCTCATGCGCTTTTCCGACTCGGCCAGATCATCGTAGCCGTCCGTGCTGAAGTTCTCGTTCTGATTGCCGATGCGCACCTCGATGCGGCCGCTGCGGCGATCGAAGAGCACCCGCCCCACCCTGCCGGCGAAATCTGAATTGACACCAGTCAGGACGACGATCGGAAATTCCAGGCCCTTTGATGCGTGAATGGTCATAACTCGTACCGCGTCCTCGTCGGTCTCCGGCACGGCAGCCTCGGTCACTCGGGCGCGTTCGCTGATCTGGTCGTCTATCCATTGGATGTAGTCTCGCAGCGACCTGCCACCGGCAGCTTCGAACTGCCAGGCACGCTCCACCATGAACCGATAGCGCCTCCACTGCTCGCGCATCCGCGCATGCATGTTCGGCGGTTGATCAATTGCAACCTCCATCAGCATCCGCTCCCTGACGAATTGGTCAACGAGGGCGCCGGATGACCTGGCATGCCTATCCTCGTGAAAGCGACGCAACACCGACAGGGCCTCGCTGACCGGTCCGGGCGCGTTTCCCTCGGGTTCAGCAAGGCAGTTGAACCTGCCGCCGTTCTGGTGATGGAGGAACAGTTCGACATCGCTGCAGCCAAAGGCGGGCGAGCGCAATGCGGCCACCGTGGCGACCTGGTCGGCAGGATTGTCGATGGCCTTGAGGCAGTTGAGGAGGTCGCGAATCTCCTGCGTCTCGAACACAAGGGACGCGCTTTCCAGCCGGAAGGGGATGTTGGCACGCTCCAGTTCTCGTTCGAGGGTGCGCAGGCCTGTGCGGCGTGGCATCAGGATGCAGATGTCGGAATAGCGGGCTGGCCGGTAGGCCTCGGTTCCTTGTTTTCCGGTGCTCTCCTCGTCCAGCAGCGGCCAATTGTCGTTCACGACGTCCCTTAGCAGGATGGCGATGTCCCTGGATTCCTGTTCACGTACCGGATCGATCCTTGTCCCCTCCGCAACATTGCCAAGAGCCCAGACCTGGGGGCGGATGGACCCCTCGACCTTGCCCTCCCATCTCGGAAACATCTCCTCGTACCTGGACTGTTGTTGGATGTCGCCCCTGGACGCATCTGCTTCCTCACCCATCCAGATTGAGAAGACGTAATTGACCCAGTCCACCAATGCCGACTGTGACCGGAAATTCTGCACCAGGCTGACTACGGTCCCGCCAGAACGTTCCAGCAGGTGCTGCAACTGCACCATCTGGACCACGTCTGCCCGACGGAAACGGTATATCGATTGCTTGGGGTCTCCCACGACGAACAGCTTGGCTCTCTCGGGCGCGATCTGCTCCCACGACGTCGGCCGCTGCGGTCCCTCTGCGCCTTTAGCCACGGATTCGGCCAGATACATTGCGATCTCGGTCTGTATGGGGTCGGTGTCCTGCGCCTCGTCAATCAGGATGTGGGTAAACCTCTCGCGGAAGTGGTCCCGCACTCCGATATCGTCCCTCAGCAGGTCCCGGGCCCAGATCAGCAGGTCGTGAAACTCGGCCCTCCCCTCCGCCTTGCGTTGCTCGACGTACTCCAGGGCAAACTGTTGCAACGCGCCGAGAATTGGAAGCAGACACGCCCGCCGCACCTCGGCGATTTCATCGCTGGCAGCGTCGTGTAGTTGCTTCAGGAGGGCTTTCAGTGCGGAACAGGCGTTGTCCCCAGAAACTGGATCCACGTCCCAGTTTCTCTGGTTTCCCCTACCGCTCGACAGCGGCAGAAGCCTGCTCAGCAACCGCAGCGACGCGGGAGTCCCGGGGGTGGCATCCGCCAGCCGGCGCAGAGCCGGGAGCTTGCTGTGAACGTGGGCGTAGAGCGGATCCTCGTCGCCAAGGTGCGAATATTGGCAAAGCCGTTCCAGTCCCGGGCCCTCCTGAGCCAGGGCCTTCGCCACCGATGCGGTGGGTTGCTGCGCCGTGCCGAAGGTGATGCCGCGCAGGTCTGCATAGTTCCGGTGAAATTCCAGGGCAATGGCCCTCATATCGTCGGGTGTCATCCCAAGAGTCAGGGCGGTAGCCAGATCCTCGGTCAGCGGGAGCTTGCCGTCGAGCGCCTGTTCGAGCCAGGAGTCCCACGCCTCATTGAACTTGATGCCAGCCGCAATTTCGTCGGTGGTCTCGAATCCCGGGGGCAGGCCAGCCTCCAACGGGCGTTCGTAGAGAAGCTGAGCGGCGAAGGAGTGCAGCGTTCGAATGGACGCCTGGTCCAGGTCTGCTGTGCCGCGCCTGCAGCGTTCCCGTTCCGCTTGATCGCGGCCTTCGTCGTCGGCTGCCTGCTCCAGGCGCTGGCGTACCCGGTCGCGGAGCTCGGCGGCGGCGGCCTCGGTGAACGTGATGGCGGCTATCCGGTCGAGGGATGTACTGCCCGAGGCGACGAGATTCACCACTCGCGCCACCAGGCTGGTGGTCTTGCCTGTCCCGGCGCTGGCCTCTACGAACAGCGTCTCTTCCAGCCGATTGACGATGGTGGAGCGGGCTTCCCAGTCAGCGGGTACAAATTCCGCGGTCGGTGAGGAAGTGTTCTGGTTGGTCAACCCTGTCCCTCCTCATCCTCGCCGGAGAGCGCCAGGTAGCCTGCAATAGTGGCGTCGGACCTTTTGCGCTGCCAGAGGTCGCCACGCCTGGCCGGACAGAGCGAATTGAAGTCGCAATACCGGCAGTTTTCGTGGCCGGGGTTCTCCGGGTGGCTGACCCAGGTTCCCGGGCGCGCCGGAAACAGGCCGGACCCGATTCCGTCGATGATTCTGGCAACGCCATGCCTGAAACGGTCTTTTGTTTCGCTGTCATCGATATCGAAATGGCTGGAGGGAGCGAACCTGGGCCTGGCGGAAGTGCGAGTGAACCAGTAAGCCGCTTTGACGTCGGTGGCCTCCGGGAAGATACTGTGGGCCGCCAGAGAATACACTCCCAGCTGGAGTCGTTTGCCTCGGTCGATGACGTCATCGTCCAGACCTCTGTACGGGCGGGGACTGCCAGTCTTGTAGTCGATGACCAGGGCCGAGGCTCCATCTTCGGAGAGGTCAATGCGATCGATTCGGCCACGGAATGCCAGGCCCGTCTCCGGATCATGCACCGAAACCGCCTCTCCCCCCATGCCGAAATCGGCCTCTGCCATCATTCGGGCCGTGCCGTGAATGGCGCGGACACTGGCATCCTCTTCCAGGAATGTCTCCAGGTCATCCAGAATCTCCTGCTTTGCCAGGTCCCACAGCAGGGCCCTGCCAGTAACCCCACGGCGCTCCGCCTCCTGGAAATGCGACTGCGTGATCTGGGCCAGCCGTTCCCTGGCGTCATCGTCCCAGCCCTGCCCGGGCGGTGGAAGGTTGCCGGAGGCGACGGCCTGCCGGGTGAACTCCTCGAGAATGTCGTGCACCAGGGATCCCCGCTCCAGGGCGCTGATTGTTGTTGTCTCCTCGGGCGTTTCGAGTGCGCTCAGGCGGAGGACCCGTCCCAGGAAGTACCGGAAAGGACAGGTCGCCCAGGCCTCAAGGCTGGTGGGCGAGACCGACGAACCGGAGGGATCCAGGCGGAATCCATCCGGGGTCAGCGTGCCCGACAGAAGCCCGTCGAACTCGGTAAACCGGCGCATGTTGCGGCTGCGGCCCGCGCGTATGGCCCTCGCCGCGGAGCTGTCAGCCACCAAGGGGTGTTCCCGCATCCGACGGCCAGCGCCCCTCCACTGCAGCAGCCGGCGCATCGTGTAATCGCGGTGGTCGGCCAGGGCGGTTTCGTCAGCGCCGACAATACCAAGCTCCGATGACGCCGTCATGGTGAGCCAGGGGCGATCATGCAACTCCGCAAGGTCTCCCGTGTATACCGGGCGACCCTCCAACTCGGAGGCCTGCTCGAGAAACCACCTGGATGGATAAGATTGCCGCTGGGAGGCCCCGTCGGCCAGGGAGTAGGAGAGGATACGCCTGGGAGCGGACGCAAGGGCCGAAAGGTAATCGCACCGTTCCCCGGAAATTCGCGTCGTCGCGCGGGACTGCCCGCCCGCAGCCACCCATCCGGATTCCGGGAGCAACGGGTCCGGCCTGACGGCTGGGGGCACCGCACCCTCAATCATGCCGACCAGCCACACGGCGTCAAAGCTCATTCCGTTAGCCGTGGCAAAGCTCGATACGAAGACGCCCGAACCGGTGGGGCCGAGCTGCCCGACAGGTGCGGCGAGCTGTTCCCGCACCGTTCGGCGGAATGTCTCCAGGTCCGTTGCCGGATGTATGCTGTCCGCCGACGACAGGCCCTCCAGGAAGTCCTCAATACGAACCGCAGCATCGCCGTCCGATTCGCTGAGCCGGCGAGAGAGATAGGTGTCCAGCAACCGGCGCGCCCATTCGCAGTGTCTGGTCCAACTGCTGCCTGCCTCTGGCGGCGCCAGGTCCCTGGCCAGCAACTCCACGAATGCCAAGGCGTTGCGGGCTGCGGTTGCCTCGTACCGCATCTGTCCGGCCCGGCCCTCGGAGATTTCACCCTTGGCCAGCCTTCGTTCCGCCTGTCGCTCGAGGTCGTGGGAATACCTGTCGAGAAAGTCCCGCCATTGCCCAATGCCGCCCACAATCCCGGCCCTCCGGCTCAGTGAGTCCCAGTAGCTGGGATTGAACCCGGGAGTCCTCCCCGAGGGCGGGCTTATCGGGCATCCGGTCAGCCAGGACATAACGTCATCGCGACGCAGGGTTCCATCGGCCAGGTCCAGCAGTCCGAGGAGCGTCCGCCCCGAGCCGGTGTCCGCCAGGGTATTTCTGCCCGGCCCGGCCAAGGGAATGCCGGCAAGTTCGAGTTCCACGGGGATCAGTGACGCATAGGGGTTTTCCGCCCGGTACAGGATCGCCATACGATGGAATGGGGTCCGCCTTTCCGTTGCCTCGGCGATGATCTGCCGGATGACCCAGCGCAACTCCTCGTGTGCGCTGGGCGCAACGTGCAGGGAGGCCTCCCCATCGGGAAGCTGGAATGGGATGTCTTGCTGGAACGGCGACCCGTTCGCTTGCGTATCACCCTTGAGGGTCCGGTACAGTTCCTCCGCCGGACGGTCGGCATTGGCATCCCCGGTGGTTCCCAGCACTACCGCACAGCGGCTCTCAGTCCAGAGGGCCTCTATCAGCCTGGTTTCTGCGGGTGACACGTCGTCCGGTAGGTAAAAGACAATCAGGCCCAATTCATCCAGCGCGTTGGGTCGTCTTGCGCGTAAAGATGCGACTGCCGCGTCGGCCAGGTCCTCCTGGTCATACCACTGGGAAGCTGTCTCCTGTCGGAACCGCCGGAACAGCCTCACCACCTCGGAACGGACCTCCCCCTGTTGCTCCAGGGCGTCTATCACCTCAGCGGGAGCCTTGCGCAGCTCGCGGAAGGATGCCCGCGTGCTGGTCTGCGTGGCAGGATGAAGGCTGACAGAGGCCAATGGTCCGGTGGCGCCAGCCAGGGCGGCCTGGACGGCGACGCCCTCCAGAAAGCTGGCGAGTGGCCTCCGTCCCTGTTGGGCGAGGGTCGGGGCCCCCAGCATCTCTGAAAGCACGGGAAGTACTATGAACCGGACATTGGCGAAGCCTCTGCTCCCCAACTCGTGCCGCAGGCTCAAGTTGGCATACCGGGACGGGCCGACCACCGTTACCGGGACGAGTACGTCGCTCCCCTTGGCTTCATCTATGAGTTCCCAGAGCCGGTCCCTGAGGTTGCCTGGCTGGCGTTCCACGATCAGTCGCGGCACACTGTTGGTCGTATCGCTCATGGACAAAACATATCACACTTCGGCCTGTCATTCGTCTGTCGATGAAGAGGGAAAGGGGCCGCGCAAATCTTCCTGCGGCCCCCGGATTGCTGGATTAACCGTATGTGTGGTGGTCGACGCTAGCCGTTGCGGATCCACTCAGCGCAGCGCTCGCCGATCATGATGGTGGTGCAATTGGTATTGGCGCGTATGACGTTGGGCATGATCGATGCGTCGGCGACCTTGATGCCCTCGAGTCCGTGGATGCTGAGGTGCTGGTCTACCACCGACATGGGATCGCTGGACGGGCCCATCTTGCACGTCCCCGACGCGTGGGTGGTGTTGAACACGGTGCGGCGCATGTAGTCGTCCAGGGCATCGTCGGAAGCCAGGTCCTCGGCGGAGGGGTGGGTCACCTTGTCGATGATGGAAGCGAATGACGGGTGCTCCAGTAGCTTGAGGCTGATTTTGACGGCCTCGCGCAGGCGCTCCACGTCGCGCTCCTCCTCCAGGTAGTGGTAGTTCAAAGACGGCTGCACGTGCGGGTCGTTGGCCGAGAGCCGCACCTCGCCCTTGCCATCGGCCAGCTCCAGGATGCACTGGATGCGCACGCCGCCCGGCTCGAAGGGATCGGCCCCGCCGATGGGAGTGGAGAAGGACGACGCAGTGATCTGCATGTCGTTGCGGTCCGGTGAGCCGGTCGCGGTGTAGCGCAGGGCGCACTGAGTTCGTGGCGCCAGCGGGTCTTGCGGGTGGTCCTCACGCACGTCGCAGATTAGGGCCACGATGGGATGGTCGCGCAGGTTCTGCCCGACTCCGGGCAACTCGTGCACCACCGGGATGCCCATCTCGCGCAGGTGGTCGGCCGGACCGACGCCCGACAGCATAAGGATCTGGGGCGACGCCATGGCCCCCGCGCTGAGGACGATCTGGTCGCTCTCGACCTGAAACACCTCGCCGCCGCTCTCAACCTCCACGCCGACGGCCTTCTTGCCCTCGAACAGGATGCGGCGAACGACGACGTTGGCCTTGACCGTCAGGTTCAGCTTGTGGCGCACCTCGCTCAGGAAGGTGAGGGCCGTGCTCATCCGGACACCTTCGGGGTTGTTCATGGGGATGGGGCCGACGCCTCCGGAGTCAGGGGCGTTCATGTCGTAGTCCTCGGGATAGCCAGCGGAGAGGGACGCCTGCACGAAGGCCTCCTGGAAGGGCAGCCAGTCCTCTTTCTTGAAACGGCGGACCGGTATGGGGCCCTCGTTGCCGTGGAAGTCGTCGGTGATGTCGAGGTCTGTCTCCATCTTGCGCAGGAACGGGAGGCAGTCAATGTACTTCCACTCGTCATTGCCTTCGGAGGCCCAGCCGTCGTAGTCCTCGGGCACGCCGCGCAGCAGCACCTGGCCGTTGATGGCGCTGGTGCCGCCAACGACCTTGCCCCGGGGCGCGGGCAGCATGTCGTTCTGCTGTGCCGAGCCCTGGGCCCACCAAGTCCAGTTGTGCGGGGCGCCCTGGGCCGAAGCGTCGGGCTTGTACCCGTACTTCAGATCGTCGGGGTAGTAGTGGTAGTCCGGATAGTCGGGCCCGGCCTCCAGCAGCAGCACCGAGCGCTCGGAATCCTCGGCGAGCCGGGAGGCAACCGTGCAGCCTCCGGAACCGGCGCCTATAACGATGACGTCGTACTTCATTGCTACTTGCCCTCCTTGATGAAGTCGGAGATTCTCTCGGCGATCATGATGGTGCTGACGTTGGTGTTGGCCCGCGGCGTGTCGGGCATAATGGATGCGTCGGCCACGTTGAGGCCTTCAAGTCCGTGGACTCTGCCGTACTGGTCGACCACGGCCGTGGGGTCGGACCCGGGGCCCATTTTGCAGGTGCCGACCAGGTGCTGCGAGGTGCGTACATTCTCGTGCAGCCAGACGTCCAGCAGATCGTCTGAGGCAACCTGCTCGTCGGTGGGATACAGCCTCTCCTTGAGAATGTCCTTGTAGGCGTCGCTCTCGGTGAGCCTGACGATCAGGCGGACGCCGTCGCGCAGCCGCTCGGTGTCCCGCTCGTCCTCAAGAAAGTGGTACTCCAGCAGTGGCTGGTCGTGGGGGTCGGAAGACGTGAGCGTCACCTGACCGTGGCCCATGGCCAGGTTCAGGATGCAGGACATGCGGAAATCCTCGCCCGGACCGGTCAGGTCGCCCATGGGCGTGGAGAAGGTTGTGGGGAACAGCACCATGTCGTTGCGCAGGTCGGAACCCGTCGCGGTGTAGCGCAGGCCAAGCTGGGTCCTGGAGGCCTCGAAGTTCATGGGGAAGCCGTCCTGGGCGCTGAAGGCGATTCCCACCTGCGGATGGTCGCGGTAGTTCTGGCCAACGCCGGGCAGGTCGTGCACGACGGGAACGCCCACCTCCTCGAGGTGCGCGCGGGGGCCCACGCCCGAGTGCATAAGGATGTGCGGTGATGCGATGGACCCGGCGGAGAGGACGATGCGCTCACCTTCAACGATGAAGGTCTCGCCGCCGCTCTCCACCTCGACGGCCACGGCCTTGTTGCCCTCGAACAGCACTCGGGTGGTCAGGGCGTTGGGCTTGATGGTCAGGTTGAGGCGGTGTCGAATGGGGTTGATGTAGGAGAGCGCTGTGCTCAGCCTGACGCCGTCCACATTGTTCACGGGCAGCGGGGCCACACCGGTGGACTCAGGGTTGTTCATATCCTCGCCGGCGCGGAATCCCTCGGTGACACAGGCGGCGTGGAAGGCGTGCATCAGCGGCTCCCAGGCCTCCTCCTTGTGGCGGCGCACCCGCATGGGGCCGTCGTTGCCGTGGAAGTCGTCGCGGATGTCCAGGTCCGTTTCCATCCGCCGGAAAGTGGGCAACAGCTTGATGTACTCCCACTCGTCGTTGCCAGCGGCGGCCCAGGAGTCGTAGTCCTCGGGCAGCCCGCGCAGAAACACCTGGCCGTTGATGGCGCTGGTGCCTCCAACCACCTTGCCCCTGGGAGCATACATGTCGTTGGGACGCTCCGGGGTGGGCTTGCCGACGAAGGACCAGTTGTGCTCCGAGCCGTGAAGCGATGCCAATTCCGACTGGTAGCCGTTCTTCAGGGCCTCCGGGTAGTGCTCGATATCAGGATAATCGGGCCCGGCCTCCAGCAGCAGAACCGAGCGCTCCGGGTCCTCCGAGAGTCGCGCCGCCATGGCGCATCCCGCCGACCCGGCCCCCACTACAATCACGTCGTATTTCATTCTCGCACCCTCAGCGTAAAGATTGATTCCAAAGCCTTACAAGTCGCTAGGATAAGGCAACTGCGGGGGCTGTTCAACCGCGAGAATCTTCCATCCTACTTCGAGCGAACTCTGGAAATGCGCGGATGGTGAGGATGTCGGTTCTGCCCATTGGGAAGGTGGGTCTGCAGCCTGCGTAGCAGCCCGGCGCCCCATGGACCGGTGATGGTAACTGAGACCTCTCAATCAGTGAGAATCCGGACAAAAGAAAAACTGCCAGCGTGCGAGCACAGCCGGCAGCTTGTTCGTGGGGAGATGAGATCAGCTCCTGTCGAGCATCCAGTGGATGATGGCTCCGAACAGACAACCGGGCATCATTATAAACGCGAGGTAGCTCATGGCCAGGGAGAATCCACTGCTGCTGCTTCCTTCCACCCATCCGTGGCGAACTAACCAACTGTGCATAACGAGTTCTCCTTTGAGTAACTCGCCTTGCGGAAGGCAACCGACCCTACCTCTTTGACCCCACGGCAACCGTTGGTAAAATAACAACGGCCTGTACCGGGCCGTGGGCGTTTCCGCTTCGGCGGTGCGCCCAAACGCAACAAGCCCTGCTGGAGTCACGACCTCCAGCAGGGCCTGTTAGCGAATAGCTACTGGATGACGGACGCTTACAGCGCCCCACGAGGGATTCAGGAGTCTGAGTGCTTACGGCAGGCGTCTCGGGTGGACCGCTCGAGGGTTCCTCGGGAAATGAGTAGCTGGTTCACCAGCCTGCTGCCAGCAATTAGGTCTCAGCTAGTGTGATGGTACACTCTCTGTTGACGCTCGTCAAATTATGTCGAGGCCGCTACGGGCCGACGACTGTGTTGTTCGCCATCGGAACGTGGCTGGCCTTTGAAGCATCATGCCTCGAAAGGCCGTAGTTCAAAAGCCAGGGATGAGCCGCTCTGGAGAGTGTGCCTTACCCTGCAATCGGCCTCAGCTCTCTCGCAGGATCAGATGCCCAGCAGGCGCTCCAGGTTGCCGTGGAGGATGGCTTCTTTCTCCTCCGCGGTCAGGCTCTCCATTGACAGGATCCACGACACCGGCCAGTCGGTCGCCATGTCAAAGGGCCAGTCGGTGCCGAACACCACGCGATCGATTCCCACGCTGTCAATCAGGTACCGCAGTGCCTCCTCGCTGAAGGTGACGCAGTCGTAGTAAAACTTGTCGAGGTACTTGCTGGGCGGCTGGCTGATGTTGACCCGGGCCTCCCGCCGTACCTGCCAGCCCCGGTCCATGCGCCCGATGCCATAGCAGGTGTAGCCCCCGCCGTGGCAAAGGCAGACGCGCAGGTCGGGACAGGCGTCCATGACGCCTCCATATACGAAGGAGGCGAAGGTAACGGCTCGATCGGCGAGGTTCCCAATGGTGTTGGGCAGGTGGTAGCGGTTGCTGCGCGGAGTGACGACCGTGTCCCCGCCCTGGTGAATGAGGAACAATGCTCCCGATGCCTCGGCTGACTTCCACAGTGGCATGAACTCAGGTTCGTCAAAAGTCTTGCCGTTCACGTGGTCGCCGATCATCGCTCCCTTGAGTCCGATGTTCATGGCGTGTTCCAACTCGGCGACGGCGGAGGTGACATCCTGCATGGGCAGGGTGGCGAAGCCAGCGAACCGGTCGGGATGGTCCTTGACCAGTTGGGCCACGTAGTCGTTGCACTCCCGGGCCATGGCGGTGGTGGCTGCGGCGTCCCCCTCGTAGTTGTAGAAAGACGCGTTGGTGGACAGGACATGAACGTCCACTCCCAGGGAATTCATGTCGGCTATACGTTCCTCGGGCGTCCAGGTGGTGCGCGGGTTGTAGAGCATGTTGGGGGCGTCCGAGAATTCCATCCCGTGCCAGGTGCCGCGCTCCCTGAATGCCTTTATGAAACCCTCGGGAGAAATGTGGGCGTGAATGTCTATAGTCCGCATTGACTGTCACCCGGAAAGCAAGGAGTTGCGCCCGCTCCGGCAGGTCGCATCCGTGGGTCTAGTGCTGGTGATGGCCGGTATCCTCCGGCGCGGCGGCCAGCAGGTCGATTCGGTCCAGCCACTTGACGCTCCAGCGTCCCGCTTGTCCCGGCACCACCAGGCGGCAGGGCCCACCGTGCTCGACGGTCAGAGGAGCCCCGTTGTGGCGCAGCGCGACCATGATGCCCGCATCACGCGCCTCCACTACGGTCATTCCAACGGTGTAGCCTCCCGAGGTGAATCCGACGTACTGCGCCTCCGGCAGCGGTGCGGCGTCCTCCAGCAGATCCCCCAGAGGCACTCCCTCCCATCGCTGGTCGGGGGCCACCCAGCCGCTGACGCAGCGGAAATCGTCCACGATTTCTCCCTGGGCCAACTGGGCCAGCCCCGCGGCGTCGAATTCTCTCGGCCGCGCCACCAGGCCGCCGATGGACAGTCCCTGCCATGCCGCGTCTGGATTCTCGGCGCCGCAGACGGGCAGTACTTTCAGAACATCCCTGCTTTCTTCAGTCATGCATCCCCCGATTCGACTGTGGGAAAAGTCAGATACGCCAATATCTGTAGTCTATCAAAAAGGCATCGACAGCCGAATCTTATCGCGGGCGGGTTGCACTGTCCACAGAAGTGAGACAGAAAGCAGGGTCATTCGATTATCGGAGGTAACTTGCTTCGGTATTTCAGTGAGGCTATCCTTCAGTTGCAAACATTGTCTTTAGCAACGATTGCACTGCACCCTTACCTTCAATCTCAAGGGAGATGGAATAATCGGCGGACCTGGAGTCAAGTGACAGTCGGACTATTTCTGAGGATTCTTGGGTGAGTTTGGTGGAGAAACATCGAAAACACCCTGAAACGAAGCTTCAACGGTTATAATTGTGGCTGTTGGCCACTCTTTGACCATCCCGTCGAAACATCCCGTCGGGCAGCCAGTGCAGGTCGGAGGAAACCGTGATATATGGCGCGATAACCAATTCGTGGCGCCTGCAACTGGCAGAACAGTCCCTGGTGGAGCTGGTGTCGCTGGCAGAGGCGAGGGGCGCCCGCCACGTTGAGTTGCGGCAGACGTGCCTGGGAGCCTGCGAGTCGGGCCAGGGCGACGACTGGAGGCCATCGCTGTCGGGGCTTGCCGCCGTGGTTGAGGCCCACCCCGGCCTGACCTACGATCTGGCCATGGCGTGGCCCTGCCTCACGCGAGAGTCGGACCCACACGGTGAGGCCTGGCAGTCGGCGCTGGAGGGGGCCCGGATGGTGGGCGGGGACTCCCCACAGCTGCGGATCGTGGATCCCTCGGCATTCGGGGCGGCCTGGGAGACTCCTGCTGACATTCCCGACGCGGCTTGGGGACTTGCCGGATTGGCCACGGAGGCGGCAAGGCAGGGAGTCATTCTGTCCATGGAAAACTCGGGACAACCCATCTCCAGCATGGCCATGCTGGTCGAGGCGGTGCGGGAGAGAATGCCCGAGGAGTTCCGGGGATACCTGGGCCTCTGTCCCGACCCCACCAATCAGTTGCGACGTTTTCCGGATTCCGATCCGCTACGAGACCTTGAAGCGCTGCCCCTTGATATGCTCAAGATCGTGCATTTCAAACAGATGCAACAAGGAGAGGCATGGCCCACCGTTGACGACGGTGACCTGGACTGCCGCGAGATGCGGGACATTCTGGCCACCAAGGGTTACGATGGCCCGGCCATAATGGAAATCCCGCCTCACAACGACGTCTTTGCAAATCTCGAAAGCAGCTTTTCCTATCTTCGCTGATTGAGAAGCACCCAATCCGGGTATCGAATTCCCCTGTCCACCGATTTGAACAGTTGATGGGGAGTTGCCAGGTATGCAGAATCCAGCAACACAGGACAATTTCGGAAGTCCACCCGGCGACACTCGATGGGACGCCCTCATCGAATGGGCCAGGCTGTTTTACCTGTGGGACCGTTTCCAGGAGACGGAGCGGGACTACAAGATGGAAATTGCCCATACATTGTCCAGCGTGCGGGATATGCTGCTCGACGGGTTCCCGAATTGGGACGCTGGTCTGAAGGGACCCCGCTCCCCCGGCTATCATATGGTCAATTGGCGGGTCTATTCGGCGTTCCGGAACCTGCTGGACAAGGACAAACCGCTGGTCGGGAGCGTGCTGCAACAGTTCTGGGAGTCGACGGGCCGCATGACCCCCGAGGAGAGGATCAGGCAATTCGAAGAACGTATAGCCGTCGGGCCCGGTGGTCAGTTGGCCGCGGCGTTTCTACTGGCGGATGACCCAACCAGCAATCCTCCATACCGCGCCGAGTACCTGAACAGGGCTTATCAGCTGGTCGGAAGGGAAAGGGACGAAGTCGGGGATAGCGGGGGGCGCCGGTACCGGCGCATGCTCAACTTCCTGGACGAGTTCATAGCGCGGTCCGAGGCCCGCAACCTCCACATCCGTGATCGCCTTGATGCTCAGGCGTTGATCTGGTGCGTCATCCTCTACGGCACGGACAGGCCACCGGCCAGCGAGTGGCCGGAGGGGCTCAAGCAAAGCTACGACGCCTACCTGCATGGGGACACCGTGCAGCCGCCTCCGCCGCCCTCGGAACTTCGGCTGGAACCCGAGCCGACGGACGCCCCTCTACCCAGTGCCGTGCCTCTCGCAGACCCCTGGTCGTTTGAAAGTCTGGCGACGCTGGCTGATGAACTCCTCTGGGACCAGGTCGAACTCGCCGAAGTCATCGCTGACCTGCAGGAAAAACGGCAGGTGATCTTTTATGGGCCTCCCGGGACCGGGAAGACCTACGTGGCCCGCAGGATTGCCCAGCATTGCCGGCAGCACGGCGGTGATTCAGCGGTGGTGCAGTTTCATCCGTCCTACTCTTACGAGGATTTCGTTGAGGGCTTCCGTCCCAGGATTCACGAGGGCCAGCCCGGGTTTGAGCTTGTCCCGGGACCTCTGCTCCGTATAGCGGCCCAGGCTGCTGCGAATCCTGATACAACCCACATCCTGGTCATCGACGAGCTGAATCGTGGCAACGTGGCCAAGGCGTTCGGCGAGCTGTACTACCTGCTTGAATACCGGAACGAGGAGATCCAGCTCCAGTACAGCGGGCCTGGGCAGCGCTTCCGATTGCCAGACAACCTGTGGCTGATCTGCACCATGAACACCGCGGACCGGTCCATCGCGCTTATGGACGCCGCTCTGCGCAGGCGGTTTTACTTCACCCCGTTCTTCTCCAACCAGCCGCCGGTCGAAGGCCTGCTGCACCGCTGGCTGGAACGACACAACCCGGAGATGGCCTGGGTGGCGGACCTTGTCGACCTGGCCAATGAGAAAGTGGGTGACCGGCACCTGGGTGTGGGTCCCAGCTACTTCATGGTCAACTCTGGAGAACTGGACGAATCCCGTGTCCGCCGAATCTGGAAGCGAGCGGTGATTCCCTACATCGAGGAGCAATTCTTCGGTAACGAGGACAGGCTGGCAGAGTTCGAGTTCGATGCCCTCAAGGCAGAGTTACCCTATGGCGTGAACGGCAGCTCAACTTCGAGCGTCCCTTCCGATGAGTTGGCGAGCGGCGAAGCTGCCGGCGGTGGTACGCAGGATGAGGAGCCCGCGATTGCGGAGCCCGTGACCACGGCGGAGGGGGTTGCCGCAGGTGATGCGGACAATCCGGCTCCGTGAGGGAGAGACCACCAGGGTAGACGCGCTGCTGGACGGCCGGCAGCTGGAAATCCTTGGCAGTGCCAGGGTCGATGTCCGTCCCGCCCTGACGCGTGGACTGCAGCCGGGGACGTCGTGGGAGTTCCGGACTGGCAGCTACATTGGGGTGTTCCGCTGCGGGGATCTGAACATCGTCATCCGTCCGAGGATCCCCATGGACCGGGTCATGTTCATGGTTGGGTACTCCCTGAATCCAGGCGAGTGGAACGCGTCACCCATCCCTCTTTCCCCCGAGGACGACATCCTTGAGGCGGTCGTCCCCGCCTTCGTCCGGCTGACCCAGGACGCCATACGCAGGGGCTTGCTCCAGGGTTATCGAACGCGCGAGGAGTCCTCGGCGACACTGCAGGGTCGTATCAGGCTGTCCGACCAGATCAAGGAGCGATTCGGTCTTCCGCTCCCGGTGGAGGTTGTATATGACGATTTCACCGAGGATATCGAGGAAAACCGGATTCTCAAGACTGCCATAGGAGTCCTCCTGAACACGCCCATTCGCTCCCTTGACGCGAGGAAGGAACTGGGAGCCCTGCGGCCAGCCTTCACACCGGTCTCCACCGGTTCCTACCAGCGGGGACTGGTCCCGAGGGTTAACTACACGCGCCTGAACCGGCGCTACCGGCCGGCGGTGGAGCTTGCCCGGTTGATCATCGGCAGTTCGCTGGCCGAGTTCACGCCGGGGGACACACTGGGAGCCTCATTCCTGGTGGACATGGACCAAGTGTTCGAGGGCTTCCTGCGCTCCGCGCTGCGGCAGGCACTGCGCCTGTCCGAGTCCGAATGGCCGGGCCAGTCGTCCGGCAGTCGTGTACTGCACCTTGAGGAGGCGGGGCAGGTGCAGGTGAGTCCCGGCCTGTCGTGGTGGAGGGGCCGCCGCTGCCTGTTCGTCGGAGAGGCGCGGTACGCCAGGCCGACGGGAGGTCGCGAGCCGCTGGAGGGCCAGCAGTCCGACATCTACCGGATGCTGGCCTACTGCACCGCAGCGGACCTGCCCTCTGGCCTGCTGGTATATGCCAGCGAAGGGGTGGCGGATTCCACGGTGCATCGCATCAGGAACACGGGTAAAGCCATCGAGGTTGTCTCACTAGACCTGGAGGGCAGCCCGGAGCAGACCCTTCTGCAGGTACAGGCCCTCGCCGAACGGGTGAAGGCCCACCGCAGCGGCGCTCTGGCTGTCGCATGATAGGGTTTACCCAAGGTCCCCTTCTGGGCGGGTAGCAGCTCCAGAGGAAACCCTACCCCACGCGGTGGTGGTCCAGAAGGTCCATATTCAGCTCGAAGCCAATGCCTGGCCGATCAGGCACGGTGACGTAGCCGTCGGGGTCAGGCCTCAGCTTGGGTTCGAACATCTCGTCGCGCAGGGGGTCGACTGCGGACGGGTAGTACTCGAGAAACTCGCCGTGGGCCACACCCGCCGCCAGTGGCAGTTGCAGTTCCTGGCAGCCGTGTGGCGCGATGGTGACGCCCCGCTCCGCTGCCAGGTTGGCGATATCCGTGGCCACGTCGTAGCCGGGGCAGATTGTGGCGTCGACGTTGAGGATGTCGGCCCCATTGTGGTCCAGGAGAGTGCGGAAGTGGGCCAGGTGGTAGCCGTTCTCACCAGTGGCGATCTTGACGCTGGACATTTCCGCCAGCCGCCGGTGCCCTTCGTAATCGTGGATGGGCAGTGGTTCCTCGAACCAGTAGACGTCGTGCTCGGGCAGCAAGCGGGCGAACTCCATGGCCGTCGGGAGGTCGAGGGCGCAGTTGGCGTCCACCAGCAACGAGGCGCTGTCGCCGATGGCGTCGCGTGCTGCGGCTACGCGTTCCATGTCGCCCGCAACGCCGACGTTGGGATCGCCGATCTTAATCTTGACGGCGCCGGCGTGCAGCTCCTCCACGTTGAAGCGCACCTCGTCCTTCAGTTCCTCCAGCCCCTTGCCCTCGGCGTAGTAGCCCCCGGCGATGTACGTACGAATGCGAGACTGCGCTCCGCCGAGCAGCTGGTGTACCGATTGGCCCAGCGCCTTGCCCTTGATGTCCCAGCAGGCGATGTTGATGGCCGCCAGCACCTGGGTGTTCAGGCCGCCAGGGCCGAGGATCTTGATCAGCTTTTCGCCCAGGTCAACGGCGATGCCGCGCGTGTCCAGCGGGTCCCGTCCAATGAGCAGTGGGCGAAAGTAGTTGACGTATAGAGGAAGGAACTCCATGGGCCGCTCGGCGGCGGTGCCCCCGTTCCAGCCGTAGCCGGTGATGCCCTCGTCGGTGGATACGGCCACCTTGTGCAGCCGCCCTGGGCCGTAGAAGTGACCGCCGTTCCAGATGCCGGGCCGCTCCCACTCAAAGACTTCGCTGCTAACGCCGGTGATCTTCATGGGGTTGCTCCTTGCCAACAAGTGTATGCTGTAGCGAGTTTGCGTGATGGGAGAGTGCGGTGTGGACCGACTACTGTTTACTGTTTCCGTTATTTTAGCGTTGCTGGCGTTGTTCGTCGCCTGTGGTGGGGACGCGGGCAGTGATGCTCTTCCTGAGGACCCCACGCGAAGCGCCTCCATCGTAGCCGCCCCTACGACCGCGCCCGAGAGAATAACTGAAGCGGCGACAATTGTGCCCTCCCCCACGCCCGGCAAGGAAGGGACGAGTACCCCTTCTCCTCCCCCTGCGACGCCGCAGCCCTCGTCATTTCCGACCCCATATCCCACTCCAAATGTAGAGGAACAGGAGGCGCGAGACCTCTTGGAGATGGCGTTGAAAAACATGCGTGGCGGGGCACTGGCTTTTGATATAGAGATGCTGCTCAAGGTGGGGAATGATAGCTCGGTAGGCGAGGAGTCAACCGTAAATGGAACCTTCGCAGGGGAGTTCATAATCGGCGATTTATTGAACACTCCGATTTATGGTTCGGGAGAGTTCGTCCTCGAACTTCCGTCAGAGACCCGGCGCTGGGAGGCAAAGTACGTGAACTGGAGGAGCTACACCAGGGAGTCCTCGGGCGAAGACTGGGTTGAAACAGATTGGCAGAAGGCCTATTTCCCCATCCCAACCTCTTTCCTCACGGATTCCAGTGAGTATGCCCGCGGTGTCATCAAAGTGGCTGACGTGTCAGTTGAGGAATCCGAGAACGAAGATGGGATATCGATAAAGATATTGAGAGGCGAAACCTCCAGCATTGACCTGGGCCTGGGAGCAGGGGATTTCACCATTACCTATTCCATGGTCAAAGACAGCGGTCTCTTGTTGGGCGCCACCGTGCGCGGGAGTGTCAATTCCCCCAGTGAAGGCTTCCTGACGACCAAGGTCCCAGGTGACATAACCCACCTGATAGTGAAGGCACGCTTTTATGACTACACCAGCCCGGCGGATGAAACGCTATCTGCCCGGATTCAAACTCCGGAACTACCCAATCTCCTGTTCGGCCATGAAGCGTTTCTTCTCACTGATGGCCGGGTTCTGGTGCCCGGGGGATATTCGGGGATAGCGAACAACAACGTCATTAGCCCGTGGCCAGTCTCAGATGCTTATGTCCTTGACCCCGGAACCGGGCTGTGGTTCATCGCTACTCCTAGCGATGATGAACCGCCGCTGTCTATCTCTTCGCGCCCTGTCGGACTGGGCGACGGCCGCATAGTGTCAGTGGAACCCACGATCACCAACCCGGAGGTCGTCTATGAGAGCGGACGTATTGAGGATGCTGAGTTGGTTTGGGTGGTGCGTGCTTTCAACCAGGACACCAACGCATGGCAACGTGTGGTGGAGTCGGATGGTACTCCTCGGCTGTTTCCGGTTGTTGCATCCTTGAACGATGGCAGATTCCTGATTGTTGGAGGGGTAGACGCCAAGAGCTCCGAGCCGTTGAGTTCCCTGTATGGCAAACCGGAAGGAGTAATGTTTGCTGAAATCATCGACCCCGAGACAGGTCACGCGACAAACGCTGCGCCGAACTCCGAACCAATATTCAGCGATACTCACATCTCGGTAGTGCTGAAAGACGGAAGGGTTCTATTGGTGGGCCCGGTCGACGCCGAACTCAGCAAGGGGTCGCACGGCGCATACTTGTATGATCCCGTCTCTGATACATGGTCTTCTATTGGCGACTGGAACATTATTGAAATGCTATCCGGCCTTGTCCTGTTGAATGACGGGAGAGTGCTGGTCAGCGGAGTGGGGTCGGTGCTTAGCCGATTTTTCGACTACATCGTGCCAGTCAGCGAAGTGTTCGACCCGGATACCAATAAATGGACCCTGACCAAGTTTATGGTAGAGCCAAGGCAAGGCCACAGCCTGACGGTGCTACCTGATGGACGCGTCCTTGCCGCCGGGGGGGATGAATTCTTCGAAAGCATAGCTGTGCAAGCTGGAAAAGGGACGACCGAAATTTTCGACCCTGCGTCCAACGCGTGGACGCAGGGTCCTGACCTGGAAGAGCCGCGCTCCGCACACTCGGCAACTCTGTTGCCGGACGGAAGTGTACTCCTCGCCGGCGGAATAACTCTCAACCAGGAAATCGATGAAATTTATCCCACCTTCACAACCGAATACATTCACCCTTAGCACAAATCCAGCAGCACCTCATCGTCGCCGCCGTGCAGGTCTACGCGGCGGCCATCCTTGATCACGGCCTCAAGGTGTCTGCCACGCTGCAGGATGCTGATGTCGGCCAGCGGGTCGGCGTCGAGGATCAACAGGTCGGCCAGCTTGCCCGCCTCAATGGTGCCCAGCTCGCCCTCTAGGCCCACGGCGTAGGCGTTCTCGCGGGTGTTGGCGACGATAGCTTCCATGGGCGAGTAGCCGCCGTACTTCACCATGACCTCGGCCTCGTTGGCGTGCAGCGTGCCGTAGGGCATCACCGGCGAGTTGCCGCTGTCGGTGCCCACCAGCACCTTGACGCCGAAGTTGCGGGCGGTCTCCAGCACGTTGACGGCGCTCTCCGCGTTGCGGCGGATGAGGTCGATCTCCTCGTCGCTGCGGCCTTTTTCCTTGCCGATGTTGATCGCCTCGAACAGGAAGGTCATGGTCGGCATCACGCGCACGCCCGCTTCGGCCACGACCCATAGCTCGGCTTCCGTGGCCAGGTCGGCGTGCATGATCCAGTCGACGCCCGCCTCGGCGGCGGCCTTGGTCGATCCGGCGCCACGGGAGTGAATGGCCACCCGGGCGTTGCGGCGATGGGCTTCGTCCACCACGGCGGCGATCTCTTCTTTCGACATGGTCTGGTTATCGCCCCAGACGCTGTCGGCCAGCTTGACGAAGTCGACTCCGTGCTTGGTCTGGCGTCGGACCTCGGTGACCATGTCGTTGACGTCGTTGGCCAGCACGCCCAGCAGGTGCTCCGGGGTGCCGACCCACGACGGCTCGTAGTCGCCAATGCTGCCGTAGGTGACTATGAAGCGCCCGGCGGTGAAGATGCGCGGCCCCTCAACCAGACCGGCGTTGATTGCATCCCGGAGTCCGACCTCGATGAACCAGGTACCGCCCGGAATCGAGATGCTGGTGACGCCGGACCGCAGCACAGTCTGCGCGTTGCGGGCGGCGCGGATGGCGTTGAACCCTGGGCTGACCGTCCCGCGCCCGCTGGGATACTTGAGCGACGATACGGCCGGGAAGCCGAAGGACAGGTGGCAGTGGCCGTCGATCAGGCCGGGCATGATCCACTTGCCCTGCGCGTCGATCACCTCATACTTGCCCGTGTCCTCCAGGTTAAGACCCGGCGGCAGAGCACCCACGCTGGAGACGCGGTTGCCCTCGATGACCACAGCGTCGCTCTGCGACGCCGGTTCCCCCGTTCCGTCTATGAGCGTTCCGTTGCGAATGACCATTGTCTTGCCGTTGGCGCTCATGGTCTCCTCCTGCGTTGCTGACTGTTGTCGCAGCCCGGACCGCCGGGTACGTGTTGGGCGGATTATACTACCGCTGTGCTGTGAGGCAATTAAATCGCCCTCCAGAGTCCCCATGGGTTCTGGAGGGCGTTAGGCTGTTTCAGGTGGCCTTGGGCGCGTTTATCTTGGCCATCAGTTATCGGCAACCACCACAGGCGCCACGGCCTGCAGGCGTGAGTCGGCGCCGGTGGCCTCCAGCGTGTAGACCCCGGGGCCCAGCGGCAGCGTGCCCGTTGCCCGAAATGCCCCGGTCTCATTGGCCGAGATTTGTTCGTTGAGCAGTGATCCCTCGATCACCACTGCGGCAGTCGCCGTGTGGGCGATGGAAATGACCACCCTTTCGTCCGGGTCGAAACCGGCCCCGGAAACCGTGTGCGCATCGCCGGTGCTGGACACAGTGATCACGGGGCCGGACGCCGGCGCTCCTGTCTGTCCCACTCCGCCATCGATGCGTGCTTCGGCGATGGCGTTCATGATGCTGGCGAGGACGACGATGCCCTCCATTAGCTCGAGGGTTTCGGCCGCGTCCGAACCGGCGGCAGACGCCTTGACAGCGTCGAAGACACGGTGTATTTCGGCGTCGAATTCGGTCAGTCGCTTCTTGAAAGCAGGGTCTCGAGTCGCATTGATGATGCCGTGAATCGTGTTGTCGAGCCGTTCAGAGTCCGCAGCTCTAGCGTGAGCTATCTCGTCCCCGAACTGGGCGGCAAGTCCGTCGATCAATGGTTGCAGCTCGTTCTGGTCGGGGACTGTGGCTTCGCCTGCAGGACCTGCGGGACCTGCCGGGCCAGCCGCCCCTGCCTCGCCAGCCGGGCCCTGCTCCCCCGTCGGACCCTTGTCACCGACCGGACCCTGCGGTCCAGCCGCACCAGTCTCGCCCTGAGGGCCTGCCGGACCTGCTGGCCCCACTTCTCCCTGGCAGGCCATCAGGGCCAACGTCAAGGCCAGGAGTACGACGAGGGAAATAGTAAACCTGAGATTCATCGATATACACAGCTCCACTGCAATGAGACAACCACTGCTCGAACACCGCAGTTGGGCTTTCCATGTCCGCGAACTACGCGGTGTTCGCAGTGTGTCCGGCGAATTTGGGTGGTAGTATATCGCAGAGTTCGAGGGGAACACTGCTTACTGCAATCGAAAATCTGGAGATAACGATGGCTTTCTACGAAGGGTTTGAGAATCTGAAAATCGACACCAGCGGCGGCGCGACCATCAACCTGGTCAAAGGGGGCGACGGGCCTCCGCTGCTGCTGCTCCACGGCTACCCGCAGTCCCACATGATGTGGCACAAAATCGCTCCCCGCCTGGCCGAGGACTTCACCGTAGTGGTGCCTGATCTGCGGGGCTATGGCGACAGCAGCAAGGTTTCCGGCGACCCGGAGCACCTGAACTACTCCAAGCGTGCCATGGCCCAGGACCAGGCGGACGTGATGTCGCACCTCGGCTTCGACAGGTTCAAGCTGGTGGGACATGACCGGGGGGCACGTGTGTCCCATCGCCTGACCAAGGACCACCAGGAGCGCATCGAGCGGCTGATGGTGCTGGACATCATCCCAACTCACAAGATGTTTCAGATCGTGAACAAGGAGATGGCCACCAACACCTATCACTGGTTCTTCCTGATTCAGCCCTATGACTTCCCGGAGCGGGTGATCGGCGCAGACCCCGACTACTTCGTGCGACGCTCGTTCGGACGCAACCCCGATGCGGCCAGCGCCTTCCCACCCGAGGTGGTCGATGAGTACGCGCGCTGCTTCAGCGATCCCGGTACCATCCACGCCACCTGCGAGGACTACCGGGCCGGCGCCAGCATCGACCTGGTGCACGACGACGCCGATTTCGACAACAAGGTGACCGTCCCCATGTTCGCCCTGTGGAGCTCCACCGGCTACGTGGGCCGGACGCAGGACGTGCTGGCCGTCTGGAACGAGTACGCCACCAATGTGCGGGGACAGTCGCTTCCCTGCGGCCACTACATACCCGAAGAAATGCCGGACGAATCGTACGCCATCATCAAGTCATTCCTGCAGGAGTAGGAATTAAACACAGAGAGCGCAGAAGTCACAGAGAGGGCTGAGAATGAATCTCTGTGTTCTCTGCGACCTCTGTGGTGAATGAAATGCTGGAGCGAACGCCGCCAAGAGGCTGGGCGGTCATCCTGCTGTTTCGCGCCCAGCAAAGCAGCGTCATCCTGGTGTCCTACACCTTCGGGCTGTTCCTGCCTTTCATCCGGGAGGACCTGGGCATCACTCCCCTGCAGGCCGGGCTGCTGCAGGCGGTTTGGTGGATCACAGCCGCCGGCCTGTCACTACCCTTCGGCGCGTGGTTTTCCCGGTTCCGGCCCGTGCCGCTGGCGTTGGTGTCGCTGGTCCTAGGGGCGCCGTTCCTTTTCGTGCAGGCCCTGGCCCCGGGGTTCTGGGTGCTCCTGCTGGGGCGGTTCTGCTTCATCCTGTCACACACGGTCAACACGCCAGCGCGAGCCCTGCTCCTCCGACAGTGGAGTGTCCCGCACCAGTACGCGCTGATCCAGTCCTTCGGACTGTCGCAGCACAGCGTCATTCTCGCGCTGGCCGTGAGCCTGAGCCCGTTGCTGATCGAGGGCCTGGGGAGCTGGCGCATCGCCTACGGGGTACTGGGCGTGTTCTTTGCGGGGCAGATCCTTGCCTGGGTGCTGGTGGCGAGAGAGAGGCACGCGCCGCCCGAGCCGCCTCCTTCGGATGACGAGGATGAGGAGAGGTCACCTTGGCAGGCGCTGCGACGGTTCCCCCAAGGATGGCTGCTGGCGGTGGTGATGCTGTTCCTGTCCTCAACCTGGACCGGAATCGTCACTTTCCTGCCAACGCTGTGGGTGGAAGAACGCGACATCAGCTTGACCCTGGGCGGCCCGCTGCTGGGGTTTCTGTACTACGGGCTGATCCCCGGAGGGTTTCTGGGCGGCTGGTTGCTGACCAAGATGCACAGCCGCAAAGCCCTTCTGGTGGTGCCGGCACTGCTGAACGCCGTGTTCGGCGTGGTCATCACGCTCAGCGAAACGCCGCCCATGCTGATGGTGTTCATCACGGGACTGGGGCTGGTCTGGGTGGCGACCCCCTCAATCCAGGTGCTGCCTTTCGAGTTCCCCGGCGTTCACCCGCGCGAGGTCGCAGTGCTGACGGGCCTGATCCTGACCTTCATGGGTGTGGGCTTCGCCATGGGGCCAATGCTGGTGGGCGCGGTAGCCCAGTACACCGGCTCAATCCAGACCGGCTTGATCACGCTGTCGCTGCTCACCGGCCTCGGAGTGCTGGCGGCTGTTGCCTACCCCGACCGCCCGGGAGCGCCGCTGCGATGGGGGCGCGCTGCGTCGCTCCCGCAGCAGGATTCCTAGACGAACCGCTGCCTGGCCCAGCCTTGCTCGTAGGTTGTGTTGAAGATGGGAGCGGAATTCTTGCTCTTGAACATCCACTTGCCGTCGACCCGCACGTACTCCTCGTCGTCGATGCCGGCCCGCCACATGGCCTGGTCGGTCTCGCCGATGGTGCAGGGCATGAACAGGTACCATCGCGCCCGGGCCGTGTCGCCGGTTACCTCGATGCTAGGGTTCAGGCCGTAGTGCAGGGCGAAGACGAAGTGGCTGGAAATGCCGCGGAAGAACTCCCGGATGGCCTCCCTACCCTCGAATCGCCCTAATCCCTGGCTCTCCCAGGTGGCGTCCTCTACGAACAGGACCGCAATGCGGTCGGGATCGTAGTTGTCGTCGCAGGCGGCGGCGTACTCGGCCTTGAGGTTCCGGATCTCGTTGGCGTCTTCCAGTGCCCGCACCCTGGTCTGGAGTTCCGCTACTACTTTGGCCAGGTCACCTGAATTCTCAGTGGACATAAACTGAAATTCCTTTGCGTCGGGTTGAGGTGGTGCTCCGCGGCAGGGGCGCTCTATTCCTCGTCGCGCAGGTAGGGGAACATGGCCAGCGGCGTGGCGGCGAGCAGGCCGGCGTCCACCGGCAGCGTGACCCCGGAGACCCAGCGAGCCTCGTCGGAGGCCAGGAACAGGGCGGCGTAGGCCACGTCCCACGGAGTGCCGTCGAAGCCCAGGGGACCGGCCCGGCGTCGCAGGTTCAGCAACTCCTCCGAGGTGTGGCGGGCAACCATGGGACTGTAAACGTGTCCCGGCGCGATGCAGTTGACGCGGACATTATCCCGCCCGTAGTGCACGGCCATGGTGTTGCTGAGTCCGATGATGCCGCCTTTGGATGCGGCATAAGGGTGGCTGGGGCGCCCGCCCCCGGCGCGAAGACCCACGATGGACGACAGGTTGACGATTGAACCGCCACCGTCCTCGATCATCTGCGGGATGGAGTACCTGCTGCAGAGCATCACGCTCTTGAGGTTTACATCCATTACTGTGTCCCAGAAATCCACGTCCAGATCGGTGACCGAACCGGGGCCGCTGATGCCCACGTTGTTGATGAGCACGTTGATGTTGCCGAAGCGGGACTTGGCGGCATCGGCCATCTCGCGCATCTCGTCGTCACTGGTCACATCTCCGGCGAATATGGACGCCTCGCCGCCTTCCTCGCGGATCATGGCCAGCGTCGTCTCCGCGTTGCGCTCATCGCGGTCCACCAGCAGGACCTTGGCGCCCTGCCGGGCGAACAGGATGGAGATGGCCTGCCCGATGCCGACAAAATCTCCGCTGCCGGTGGCCCCGGCACCAGTTACGATGGCAACCTTGCCGCTCAAGCGGGTACCGTGTTCGGTCGTCATATTTGCTCAATCTCCCTCAGGAATGTAGTGAGTGCGAGGGGTTCTCTCCCTAAGGGGAGAGGAAACGTATCCGGAATCTAGTCCACCGCGCCCGTCTGCAGCAGCCCTGCGACCTGCGGGGCCAGCAGCCTCACGCGCTCCTCCAGTCCATCGTCTCCGACGTTGGTGATGGGATGAGGGCAGACCAGGTAGGGGAAACCGGGCACTCCCATCAGGCGTGTGTAGGCCTTGGCCGTGGTCTCGAACACGTGCGTGATGATGGTGGCGGTCGGGAAGCCCATCCGCTCCAGGGTTATTCCGTCGTGCAAACTGCCCGACGAACAGCCCCCTCAATCGCCGACCCCGGTGATGATCAGGTCGGCGTGGCGGTGCAACTCCTCGACGATCTCCGGCTTCGGAGGAAGAGAGGAGCTGTGCTTCTTGTAGTAGCTGATCTCGGCGAACTCGAACTCGTCGTTCAGGATGTCGCCGATGGCGCGGAGGATGATGTCTGAGTTGGCCTTGGAGTTGTCCAGCAGCGCCAGCCGCTTGCCGCGTATGTCGGCGGACCTGTCCGCCAGAGTGAGCGGGTTGGGCCCAGGATCCGCCCCGGTTGGGTCCACCAGCTGAATCTTGTGCGCCGTTGCCGCTGTCACTTGATCATCTCCTCACGGTACGCTCTTTGGGTTGACCCTCATTCCCTCTCCCTTGACCGGGGAGGGCTAGGGTGTGGGTGAAAACTCACCCACGGCGATCCCTAATGACCTTCCGCCCGGAAGTCCACCCAGGAGTCGCGGATGGGGATGGTTGTGGCAGGGAGACCGTGATAGTTCATCATCAGTTCGCTGTAGATGCCGCTGTCGCCGCCACCCTTGAATATCAGGATGCTCTCGGGAGATGGAGCTGCCGGCACCCGGATGTCCTCATCACCGGCCTCTACCGGGCCATTCACGGCGCCGAGGCGCTTCATCTGCGCCCGCGTGCGCCAGGAATTCTCGTACACGTATTGCTGTATGCTGCGACGGTCCCAGCCCAGGCGGCCCAGCATCTCGGCGTGCCAGTGGCCCACCACCCAGAACCACGGAGCGTCGTTCAGGTAGATGCCCAGGCCGTGGCTGGCCATGGCATCGGCGGTGGCGTCCATCAGGCTCTCGCCCGTGACTCCGTAGCGGTTGCCCAGCATCTCGGGATCCTGGATCGTGGCCACTGTCACTGTCGATTGCTTGATGTGGAACCCTCGTGAGACGTGGAACGGTTCCCACGGACTGTGTTCCTCGTCCTCGCCTATGCAAACGCCGAACTTGGTCAGAGAACCCATGCAGCCCCGGTCCAGGACGTTGGGGCGCTGCTCGAAGACGTTGATGAGGATCAAGCGGATGGCTCGGCCGATGGTGGCATTGGCGCGGTGCCCCGGACTGAACAGGTTGCCCGTGCAGTTGAGGCCGATCTCCTGCCGGATGGGCCCGTTGACCAGGATCATGATGCCCGGGGAGTTGGTGGCTGCCGAGGACTCGTGGATGCAGTTGGGGTCATGCCGGAACATGGCATCCATGGTTGCCAGCACCACCGGAAAGTACTCCGGCAGGCAGCCGGCCATCACGGCGTTGGCCGCCGCGTGTTCCGCGGTCAGCGCCCGGCGTCGCACCGGCACTTCGCCCAGCACCTGCTCCGCTGGCAGCGACACGTAATCCAGCATCGCCTCGACGCGCTCCAGGGTGGGCGGCACCACTGGCAGGCCATCGGTCCAGCCGTGCCGGAAGCACTCCTCAATGGCGTCCAGCGTCTCGTCCACTTCGTGCAGTCGCGCTCGGTGACTGTGAGCTGCCATCATTCACCTGACCAGAATCCGGAAGTATCCGTGACAAAGCACGCGGATTCTACCATGTGTACATAACGCTACTATTACGGCTGCCGGACCCAGATTGGATGAAATTCAGATCGGCCCCACCCGCTCTGCGGCGTCGCGGGCTGCCACCAGGTAGACCGGGTTGGGGTTGAGCGCGTATTCCCGCAGGCAGGCCTCGGTGAATTTTATGGAGTGGGCGCCACCTGCCGCCACGGCTCGGTCGATGAGTTCGTCCCGGTCTTCGGACAGGGACTCAAACTGCGAAGTGTCCTGTGGCGGCACAGAGGAATACCAGGCATAGACGGCGGCGCAGGTCTGCCAGGCATACCTCGCTGCCAGCCGAGCGTCGGTCTCGGCAAGGTACGGGGCGAGCATCCTGAGGGCGCTGGGGCCGGTTACGGTGTGAACGAAGGCTATCAGGTTCTTTGGACTGGACAAGTAGATGCCGGTAAAGGTCTCCGTTAAATTGGAAATGAATCGGGACAGGTCTCCATCCGCGTTGGCGAGGTCAATTGCGGGCGCAAACTCCGGGTGTTCTTCTAGGCCCCGGATCTGCTCGGTTATCGCGCCGGTGCCATCAAAGGCGGCATCGTGCAGTCGTTCCACCGCGCCAAGTGCGGCCTGCGGAGTGTGTCCTGCATTGTCCGGCGACGGCGTGCCCGGCAAGACATAGTAGCGGGCAGCCCAGAAGCCCAGGCCCTGCGCCAGCTCATGCCTGCGCTGCGGCGTGTCCTCCTTGGCGAGGCTGCGGACGGCGTGGCCCGTGCGGATGAGGCCGTGGGTGGCCGCTGCCATCACCGCCGGCGCCAGGCGGGGCACCCAGAGGCGCACCACCACCCGCCAGGCAGCTTCCTCCAGCTCGTTCTCGAAGAACTGTACCCAGTCCCCCAGCCGCTCCCGATCGCCCAGGTGCTCCCGCCAATCGTCGTGGCGGATGGCGAGGGACGGCTCGGGCCTGTACACCAAGCGGCTCCGGTACCCGTCGATCCAGGGCACGACCGCATCCTCTCGCCCCAGTTCGAAGAGGGCTTCAGCGGCCATTGGACCGTGGTTGGCGTTCCCGTTGACCAGCTCTGCGCCGGCGAAGCTGAGGGTGTCCAGCATCTCGTCGATGGTGATTGCCATACCTTGCTGCCCTCCCTGTCAGTCTCCCCGCAACTACCGCACGAAACCCGGGGCCGATGTGCCTACCCTGCTGCAGTCACCCGGGCGGCTATTTCGTCGCCGGCCAGCTTCGCACGCTGCGCTTCTATGTCCAGGCCGTACAGGCGCGCGGCATTCTCGCCCATGATCTTGCGCTTTACCTGCGGCGTCAGCTCGACGCCGAACTCCTCGCGGATGTCGTCCGGCAGCTGAAAGGACATGAACTTGTCAATGATCCACTTGGGGCTCCAGATGGCGTAGTCGCTCCCGAACAGGATGCGGTCTTCGCCAAGCCAGAAGAGCAGGTTGGCCATGATTTCTGCGAAGTACTTCGGCCGCGAGTTGATGAATGCCATGGCCACCGACGTGCCGGCGTAAACGTTTGGCTCCTGGGTGGCGATCCAGCAGAAGTCGTCGAGGCGGGGCAGGCCCACGTGCTCGACGATGAAGTTCAAATCGGGGAAGTCGGTTGCGGCGTAGTCGACGTCGTTGACATCGAACGCGTCGCGGCTCAGCGGGTAGATGGTCGGGCCCTTGTGTACGTGGACGTTCTTGATGCCCAGCTCCTGGGCCAGCTCAAGGTACCGGTAGGACCAGGGGTCGTTGAGCTTCCAGCCCTTGGAGTCTCCGCGCCACTCGGCGGTGTAGAGCTTGAGCCCGCCGATGGGGTACTCGGCCATCATTTCGCGGAACCGGTCCAGGCCAGCCTCTTCCTCGCGGGGGTCGTAGGAGCCGCACAGGATGAACCGGTCAGGGTACTTCTGCTTGACCACGTTGTTCTTCTGATGGGTGTTGAACCCTGTCTTGAAGAATTCGTACAGGTACGTGGAGTTCAGGATGGCCAGGTCCACGTATCCCTCGACAAACATGTCGTTGACTAGCGCTTCCTCGCCGTAGTTGCAGTACTTGTCGAAGTCCCAGACGTAGTCAGCCGGAGACAGCGCCGAATGGTAGTCGTAGAAGCACTCGATCCAGGCGTTGCCGTAATCGTTCTTGTGGTTGTCCGGGCCCGCGTCCCAGAAGTGCATGTGGCCGTCCACCACGAAAATGTCCTCGCCGTTCACTGAGTACATGCGTCTACCTCCTCCAGTCCGCGAGTTCTCCGGGTCAGGTCAGTTGCGTCGGGGTCCAATTGGCGTTGCGGGATTGCAGCATTGCCGAGCACAGCGACCCGCTGGCCTCCATGGCAAGGCGGGTGGTGCGGGCGCGCACGTAGTACGCCTCGAGCCGGTCTGCAGGTATGGGCGCACCCGTGACATCTACAATGAGCGGTGCCGTCTCTGAACAGTCCAGCCCCAATTCGCCCCTTCGCTCCAGGTAACGCGACACCGTGCGATCGTCGATCGCCTCAGGGATGTCCCCCACACGCAGCGCCGCCATCTTGTCGAATCCCATTCCGGATCGTTTCAAAGCTTGCAGCAGCCGTTCCTGCCGGTTGTAGTAACCCTTCACCAGGAATATCTGTCGCGTTTCCTCCAGAGTGTCCGGTCCTCCATCAGGAAAGGCTTCTCCGAATGTCTTGCCCGGCCCGGTAGCGTCCTGCACCTCGCGCCCTGCGAAGTGCTCCCCGAGCTTGACGGTAACCGAGTTCACGCCCTCCACAGCGAGCAGACCGTTGCGAACATCCGACGCCATCAGGTAAGAGAAGTTGGCGGCGCACCAGTAGGTCGGGAGTTGCAGCGTGACCGAGACGTTCCCTGCCGGGTCACCCTCGACGCGCTCCACGAAGCCCAGCGACAGCACCGACTCGTCCAGCTCCGGGTCCAGCACCCGGTCGAGTCGCGCCAGCACTGCGTCGCCGTCCACGCTGAGGGGTAGGCTGATGTCGGGCGTCGGCGTCATGGCGCGGTCAAGCCTCCGTAGGTCTCGGGACGTCGGTCGCGGTAGAACTGCCAGGTGTTCCGGACCTCGGCGATCTCGTCCAGGTCCAGGTCGGCAACGATGACCTCGTCCCGATCACGGGAACCCTGGACCACGATCTGGCCCCTGGGGTTGCAGAAATAGCTGCTGCCGTAGAACTCGCCGATCTCCCACGGCTGCTCCACGCCCACCCGGTTGATGGCTCCCAGGAAGTATCCGTTGGCTGCAGCGTGGGCCGGTTGTTCCAGCCGCCAGAGGTACTCCGACAGACCGGCGACAGTGGCCGAGGGGTTGAACACGATCTCTGCTCCGGCCAGGCCCAGTGCCCTGGCACCCTCGGGGAAGTGGCGGTCGTAGCAGATGTAGACACCCACCGTGCCGCAGGAGGTTTCGAACACCGGGTAGCCCAGGTTTCCCGGGCGGAAGTAGAACTTCTCCCAAAACCCCGGGTCGACGTGGGGCAGGTGGTTCTTGCGGTACTTGCCTAGGTATGTGCCATCGGAGTCAATGACCGCCGCCGTGTTGTAGAACAGGCCGGTGATCTCTTCCTCGAACACCGGCACGACCATCACCATCCGGTGCTCTCTGGCCAGCTCCTGCATCAGGCGCACCGTCGGGCCGTCGGGTACCCGCTCGGCCAACTGACGCCACCGGTCATTCTGCTCGGCCGGGAAATAGGGGCTGGTGAACAGCTCCTGCAGGCATAGCGCTTCAACGCCCCTCGCGGCGGCCTCCTCGATGAGGGCGAGGTGCTTGTCCAGCATCATCTGCCGGAGCGCCTGGATGTCCTCCGGCGCGTCCCGCCCGACACCTGCCTGGACCAACCCGGTCCGCACAACTCTCGGCATGCGGTCAATCCTCCAGTGGCACCACCCGGCATGCTTGGTTCCGCGGTGGCGGCGGTGAATTATTCTGCCTCGGTGGGTTTAAGGCCACCACGGGGCACGCTGCGCTCTGTGGTGGTGGCAAACTATTCTGCCCCGGTGAATTCCTTTATGGCCGCGAAATACTCGTTGAGTCCTCGGTACAGCAGGTCGTTGTGGCCCGCTCCCGGAATGGTCAGCAGGCGCTTGTTGGAGGACTGGAAGGCGTGGTGCATCTCCACTGCTTGCTGCACCGGCGCCAGTTCGTCTATCTCGCCGTGGATTACGAGGGACGGGATGCTGATGGAGCTGACCTTGGCCAGGTACGCGGCCTCCAGGGCCTGTGCCTGCTGGGGTGGCAGAGTGTAAACGAAGTTCCCCAGGATGGGCCGCCCGCTCTCGATGATCACCCCGGCCAGTTCGTCGCCCCGCTTGGCGGCCAGCTCGAAAGCCGAGTGCCGTCCCATAGACCGGCCCATCACGTAGAGCTTCCCCGTGAATTCCTCGTCCGCCAGGATGCCAGCCGCAAAATCCAGTACCTTGTGCGCGTCCTCCAGCATTGCCGTAAACGAGGGCCAGCCACCGCTGCGACCGTAGCCGCGATAGTCGGTTACGAAAAAGTTCAATCCGGTCTGAATGTACAGGGGCGCGATGCTGTTGTAGTCGTTGGCCGTCTCGCCGTTGCCGTAGAAAAACAGTATGGTCGGCGCATCCTTGGCTGCCGGAAAGAATCGGGAGGAAAGAGAGATCTCGTCGCTCACCGCGATGGCCAGATCGACCGCCCCGAGGGGAGCCTGGGACCAGTTCTTTCGTGGGTAGAAGGCATTCATCGAAATGCCTACGTCGTCCAGCGCGGAGTAGTCCACTGATGCCATGGTCTCTCCCTCTGATGGAGCCCCTTCCCGTCTAAAGAAGGGACTCTCGTGTCATTACTAATCGAAGAATCCCGACTGGATGTGCTCCCTGATTGTATCGGCCACCAGTTCGGGGCGCTGGACCGGAACGTCGTGGATGCTGTCCTCCAGCCAGACCGTCTTGCTGCGCGGCAGCAGGCGCTCGGCAGTTGCGATGGACTCGGAGCGGGCCAGCGTGCGCTCGTAGGCGTCGGGGCTCTGGCGTTGCCGCGCCGGCATCATCAGCACCGGGCATGCGACGTCAGGGTAGATCTCTCGCGGATGGTGGTCCCAGAGCGCCTCAATGATGCGCAGGTGGTTCTCGCGGGAAAGCTTGGACTTGATCGTCCCGTCATCCAGGGTCTCGAAATTGTTCAGGATGATTTCCTCCGCGCCCGGGCCGCGCTGATCGATCAGCGTCGCCCACTGTCCGCCGGACCTGACGCGCTCCAGGAACTGCTCCCGGGTCGTTCCCCGGAAGTCGGGCGGCGCCATCTGCACCAGCGCATCCTCCAGCTTGTCGTAGCGGGCGGAGGCGTCGATGGTGCCGCCGTCGACGAACACGATGCCCCGCACCAACTCCGGCCTGGCCGCGGCCAGTTCCAGAGCCACGTCGGCGCCCCAGGAGTGCCCCACCACCACCGGGCGCTCGATGCCGCGCCCTGCCAGCAGCGCCGCCACATCGCCGGATACGCTGGCGAAATCGTAGCCATGGTCTGGCTTGCCGCTATCGCCATGCCCGCGCTGGTCAACCGCGATGACCGAAAAGTTCCGAGCCAGGGTTGGAGCGACGAAATCCCAGATGCGGCAGGTGGAGGCCAGGCCGTGCAGCAGGACCACCGGGTGGCCGTCACCGCCCCAGTTCCGGACGTGCATCCGCAGGCCGCCGTAGCGGGTGTATTCGTCTTGCGGAAAGAGATCTTGCATCGGGTCCGTCGCGACCTCCGTGTGGTCTGTGAGAATGACTGCCATAATATACGTTGCAGCGACGGCACAGCAATGGCGGGAACTTGCAGCCGCCCCGGCCCATGGCTCTCTTCGGGGACCAACCGGTCTTTTCTCAAATTCACGGAATTGCTGCCGTCCTGGGTTGCCGAACGGACTGCCAGCCCCTAACCTGTTGCCGCACAGAATAAAGTACTTCGGATACTGTCCATTATGAGCAACAACAAACGCCTGGTCGTTCTTGGCCGGGACGTGGGTGACATCGACCGGCTTACCAGGATTCTGGAGGGTGCGGGTTACATCGTGACCAGCACTATCAACGATGGTGTGGCTATCGACATGGTTGGTTCATCCACCTACGATGCCATGCTGATCACGCGGGACGTCCCCGAGAACGATCGCCGCTACGTCGCCACCGAGTCCCGCAGTCGCGACGTCGGCTTGCCGGTGCTGACGGTCAACAGCGCCCGGTCAGTTCTGACGCAACTGACGCAGGCGCTGCCATGACCCAAGCGTTGAGTGCTACCACTTCCCCTTCTCTTTCCTTTAGCAACTAACTCATCAATCCCCTACCCCTTGATGGGGCAGGGTTAGGGTGGGGGTGAAACGGTAGCCTGGAGTAAGCGCAGTGTGTGGAAATACCTTCTCGCGACAGCTTATTCAGCCTACTGGTAGGCGGGGCTGTAGCTGGGGCTCGCCACCCGTCCGCCGTCGACGATGATGTAGTCGCGGTCGATGGGCTGCCCGGAAATCATCGCCTCCAGGCACTCCCTGACGCCGTTGGCGTAGCGGCGCTGTGCCTCCAGCGTGGTGCCGGAGACGTGCGGCGTCATGGCGTGCCGGGGCATCCTGCGCCACGGGTGGTCGGCGGGCGCTGGCTGCGGGTACCAGACGTCGCCGGCGTAGCCTGCCAGGTGGCCTGACTCCATCACCTCCACCAGGGCATCGGTGTCGACGATGCGACCGCGGGCCGTGTTCACCAGGTAGGCGCCCCTCTTCATGCTGTAGAGCAGGTCCCGGTCGAACATGCCCTGTGTGGCCGGGGTCAGCGGGATGTTGATACTGACCACGTCGCTCTCAGCGACCAGCGACCGCAGGCCCTGGAACCTGGCGCCCAGCACCGTCTCCTCGGTGTGGGGCAGCCGCCTGTAGTCGAAGTAGCGCATCTGCACGTCGAAGGGTTTGAGACGTGTCGCCACCCGCTGCCCGATTCGGCCGAATCCGACGATTCCCACCCGCTTGTCCTCAAGGTCGTGCGATGGAGCCGCCACCTTGCCGATGTCCCAGCCGCCGTCGACCACCTCCTGGTAGGCGGGAATGTAGTTGCGGACCAGGGCGAGGATCTGCATAACCACGTGCTCGGCGACGCTGACCACGTTGCTGCCGGTGATCTCCGCCACTGTGATGCCCCGCTCGGCGGCGGCGGCGAGGTCGAAATGGTCGGACCCCACACCCGCAGTCAACAGCAGCTTGAGATTGGGCGCGGCCTCAATGCGTTCGCGGCTGATGTAGGCCGGCCAGAACGGCGTGGCGATCAGGACGTCGGCGGTGGGCAAGTGGCTGTCCAGCCCGGCCCCGGCGTCGGTGGTGGCCACAAGTTCGTGGCCTTGGCCTTCAAGCCATTCGCGCAATCCCAGGGCGTTCTCGGCGCATCCCAGCAGTTCGGGAGTCTCGGCCGCAACTGCTCCACCCGGATATAACACTGCCACTACTTTCATGCTGCACCCCTTTCCGTCTCGGTTTTCGCCGCACCCTTTGGCGATCGACCGCACTCCGGTTGATCGCTCCCGCACAGGTCTGGGTGGATTACATAATATGATGCCAAATCCCGTCGAACGCAATGCAAATCTGTTACCTGATCGGATCGTTATAAACAATACGATTGCTAATGCGCAATCAGCTTCCGGATTCACGACAAGCTGAACTGGTGTGAACGTACCGGAGGAAGTCAAAGCAGGTATTTTCACAGGGTTGCGCAATGAAAGAGGGCCGAGGATTAATCCTCGGCCCTCAGCAGCAACAGGAGCAAATGCCGCGCGCTATTTCGCCTCAGCAGTTTCGGATTGTGCTGCAACCTTGGCTAGCACGTCGTCCAGCATCCTCTGAAGCGCCATTGTGTGGCTGCAAACGGTTCGGGTGGCGAAGAAGTGGCACTCGCAGTCCCACTCACCGGAATCAAAGGTCACGTCGTAGCTGTTGTGGTTACCCTGGAAAGTTGCGGAGAAGCTGTTGATACTGACCCGTTCCTTTTCCTCAGCGTATTTCCTCGCCTTGTCTATCTTGCCGATGATGCTGGAATCCATCGCACCTCCTAACCCGCCGGCCCGTTGGCCGTACCCGCCTTTGCCTGACGATTCCGGGTTGCCTGTGATTGCGCCGCAACATCGATACCGGATGTTTAAATTCTATTCCGGCACCCCTGGTAATTCAAGTTGACCCTGTCGCAGATATCGCGATAACCTTGCTGGCGGATATGGCCGTTTTGAGATCATTCTTGCCTAGATTTGGGCACAACAAGCCATATCGTGCGGCCGAAATATCGATTGCCGCGATGTTGTCGGTAATGGTTAGTAATGGCGAATCTCCAGACTCCGAGCTTGTCGCCCCGTTGGTGTGCCGAGATCAGCCCAGCAGCACGTGAAAATGCGCCGGGTCCTGGCCGAACTCGACCAGCAGTTCACAGCATCGCACAAGCGCTGACTTAGCTCCCCAATGAAGTTCTATGTGTAGGCCATTAGAGAGTGTAGTGTCTTTGGTAGTGAACGTTCGCCCGTTTGGATGAGTGGGGTGCAGGTCTATCAAATATCGGCTCCTCATGTTTCCGACCGTGACAGGACATCTTTCCGACGTAAGATAACCCGCCCGCACTAGCCAGTCCGCAGTTGTCTTAAGAAGGCTAGCCCAATTTGATACTGTTATTTCGCTTCCATTCTGGTCACGGATTCTTTGTGGACCATATTGGGGGGCCTTATCCGGTTTCTTTTGGAACCATATGGCTAAGTCGGTGAATGTAACCCATCCACTCATGTCCGCTGAAGGAAGGTTGCTACTCTCCGAGATCGTTTGATTCCCGCTGTCCTGGATTCGAGCGCTGGGTCTCGATTGCGGAATCAGTCCGGCCTCCCGCGCTTGAGCCTCCAGTGCCACCAGCACCCGCTCTCTGGCGTTGTTGTGGATTAGCCTTCCGTCGGGAATCTTGGATTCCAGCTTAATCAGCTCGCCTTCCCAGCCTGCAAGCTCCTGCTTTAGGCCTTCTTCCCACTCTGGGAACAGCCGGTATTCATCTAGTTCACTCTTGGGGCGGGTTTCTTCCGGCAGCCCGGCGATGTAATTTTTGAACGATTGGAGTAGGGTGTCGCTGGACAATGCTGATTCCCTGCCGGTGATTAGTGAACGCAGCTCGTTCTTGCGTTCTTCATCTGCTCCGCCGGCGCGCAGCCTTTCGTCCTCCAGCAGGTTCCGCAGGGCGGAATCCAGATCCGGCTCCATTTTGGTCAACCTCCGCAGTTCGTCGGTAACGGGCAGTTGCGCCTGTATGTGGGCGTCGTAGTGGCAAAGGTTGCAGACCAGTTCGTGCAGGCTGCCGCAGTGAGTTTCGTAGCTCCAGCGTTCCGTTGCTCGCCAGGTGCCACAGCGAGCACAGTCTTTGCCGAATGGAGATTGGCAGAATGCACAGACGTGGCTGGCGGCGGGAGAAACGGCGTCGCAATTTCCGCAACGGACGACCGGCGCGTCGCCGCTGGGACGGCTTCCGCGCGGTTCAAGCGACCATTGACGCTCATCCTCCGGCAGTCCGTGAAGTTCGGCGTTGCCTGCCAGGTCGAGAATCAGGCAGTCGCCGCCGCCCGGCTTGGGGCGGAGGCCGCGACCCACCATTTGCAGGTACAACGCGAGACTCATGGTCGGGCGGGTGATGACCACGCAGGAAGCATCGGGCAGGTCAAACCCCTCGGTGGCGACGGCCACGTTGCCCAGGACGCGGAGGGTTCCATCGCCGAAAGATCTGATTACGTCTTCCCTTTCCTGGGGCAGCGTGTCGCTGAGCATCACCGCGGCTGGTATTCCGGCGTCATTGAACACCGTCGCCAGGTTGCGGGCGTGGTCTTGGGATATGGCGTACACGACGGTCTGGCGTCCAGCAGCGTGGGATTGCCAGAAACGAAGCGCCCCCGCCGTCATTACGTCTGGGCGGTCCAAGTTGGCCTGCTCGATGCCCGACTCCGAGTATTCACCAATGGCGTTGACTGCTCCGGGTCGTATGATCTCCTCGGGCTTGGGCATAAGCACCCGGGCTTGGCAGAGCCAATCGCTAGACTGCAGCCTACTCACTTGGGGACCGCACAGCAGATTACCAAACAGATGGTCAAATCCTTCCCGTACGGAGAGGCGCCAAGGTGTAGCAGTTAAGCCCAGCACTCGCCCCGGCCACTGTTCTATAGCCCGCTCCCAGCCGTCGGCGGTTGCATGGTGCGCCTCGTCAATTACCAGGAGGTCGTCGTACCCGTATTTTCCCCAGACTTCCATTCGGTTTGTACGCCTGCCGACAGTCTGGGCCATCAAAATGACCACGCCGTTGGCTACAAACGGCGCATCGTCGCCCGATTGCCAGGTTTTTAGGCTGATTGCAGAAACGCCAGCCTCAGCAAGCATGCCGGCAGTCTGGTCGGCCAACTCAGTTCGGTGGGTGAGCCATACGGCCTTGCGCCCGTTGTGCAGCCAGCGCCGCAACAGTGCCCCGGCGATGTGGGTCTTTCCGCCGCCTGTGGGCAGTTGCAGCATGACCCTCGCCTTGCCGGGTAACAGGGCGGATATTGCCTGATCCAACAGGTCCAGCTGATAATCGCGCAGTTCGGCCATCGTTGTATCCCGGTCGGAAGATTGGACGGAAATCTGCCCTGCACCAGGGAATCTTATCACGCGCATCGTAAATTAATGTCATCAACTCAGAACTTTCAGTCGTTGACTGGTATTGCGTCCACAAATACAATCGTAACTACTATATTTGTCCTCAGACTACCCGAGAGTTTTGCCCATGAACGGCGACCAGATACGGGATGCCTTTATCCACTACTTTGAGAGCAAGGGCCACCAGCACATGCCCTCCGCCTCTCTCATCCCCGCCGGAGACCCGACGTTGCTGTTCACCAGCGCCGGCATGGTGCCGTTCAAGCCGTTCTTCATGGGCGAGCAGACCCCTCCCTCGCGCCGCCTTACCAGCAGCCAGAAGAGCTTTCGCACCACCGACATCGACGAGGTGGGCGACCACAAGCACCTGACTTTCTTCGAGATGCTGGGCAACTTCAGCATCGGCGACTACTTCAAGGAGGGCGCCGTAGGCTTCGCCTGGGAGTTGGTCACCGAGCTATTCGGCCTCTCCCCCGATCGTCTGTACGTTACCATTCACCTTGACGACGACGAGGCCTACGACATCTGGCATGACCAGGTTGGCGTCCCTCCCGAACGCATCTACCGCTATGGCGACAAGGACAACTGGTGGGGACCGGCGGGCACCGAGGGGCCCACCGGCCCGTGCTCCGAGATCCACTACGACGGCGGAGTCGAGAAGGGCTGCAACGGCGGCAGGATGGTCGAGGTCGATGTCCTCACCGCCCAGCTCTGCGAGGAGCGGGACGGCGCCGCTGCCCGCGAGGTCGACGGCTGCCACCCCAACTGCGACTGCGAGCGCTTCGTCGAGCTGTGGAACCTGGTGTTCATGCAGTACTACCAGGACCCCGAGCGCAATCGCACGCCCCTTCCCGCGCCCAGCGTCGACACCGGAATGGGCTTGGAACGAGCCGCCGTCATCCTGCAGGGCAAGAACAACATCTACGAGACCGACCTGTTCACCTCCATTATCGACAAAGCCTGCCAGCTCACTGAGCGCGAGTATGGGGCCGACACAGATACCGACTTTGCTCTCCGCGTCATCGCCGAGCACGCCCGCGCTTCGGCGTTCCTCATAGGCGACGGCGTGGTGCCAGGCAACGAGGGCCGCGGCTACGTGCTGCGTCGCGTCATCCGGCGCGCCATACGGTACGGCCGCCGCCTGGGCCTGACCGGCCCATTCCTCGGCGAGGTGGTGCAGAAGGTCATCCCCCGGTTCCAGACTGTCTACGGCGAACTCTCCCTGAACCGTGATTTCATCCTGCGTGTCGTCGACCTCGAGGAGGAGCGGTTTGCGGAGGCCTTCGGACGTGGCAACGAGATCCTGCTGGACATGATCGCCGCTGCCGAAGCCAGCGCCAACGGTTCCGGCGCGGGGGCGATCTCGGGCCGCGATACTTTCGTCCTCTACGACACCTACGGATTCCCTCCGGAGCTCACGGCGGAGATTGCCCGCGAGCATGGTCTCGACGTGGACCTCGACGGTTTTGAGGCCGAAATGGAGCGCCAGCGAGAGCAGTCGCGGGCCGGCCAGCACTTTGAGGGCAACATGGAGATGCAGACCGCCTATGAGAACCTCGGCGCGGGGCGCACAGAGTTCACCGGCCACGGCTTGATCGACCAGGACTCCGTCGTCGCCGCCCTGCTGGTCGACGGCGCGTCCTCGGGCCATGCCGCACTGGGACAGCAAGCCGAGGTAGTCATCAGCCGCACGCCCTTCTACGCGGAGGGTGGCGGACAGCTGGGAGACCAGGGCTACATTCGTGGCCCCAACGGGCTCTTCCGGGTGGAGGACACGCAGTCGCCGGTCGCCGGACTGATTGTGCAGAAAGGCGTCGTCGAGGAGGGGCACATCGCCGTCGGCGACCCGGTGCAAGCCTCGGTCAACTCGGCCCGCCGTCTCGATTCCTCGCGCAACCATAGCGGCACCCACATCCTGCACGCTGCGCTGCGTTCGGTGCTGGGGCCCCACGTCCGACAGGCGGGCTCCCTTGTCGCCCCGGAGCGCCTGCGCTTCGACTTCAGCCACGTGGGGCGCATGAGCCGCGACGAGTTGCTGACGGTGCAGTCCCTGGCCAACGAGAAGGCGCGGGCCAACCTGCTGGTGTCGGCCCAGGAGACGTCCTACGCCGACGCCGTGCGGCAGGGCGCGCTGGCCTTCTTCGGCGACCGGTACGGCGATGTGGTGCGGGTGGTGCGCATGGCCGAGGACGGTACCGATCCCTTCAGCTTCGAGGTGTGCGGGGGCACCCACGTGGCTGCCACCGGGCAGGTTGGCACGCTCCTTGTGCTGGGAGAGTCCAGCATCGGGGGAGGCATGCGACGCGTTGAGGCCCTGACTGGCCGCGCCGCCGAGTCGCTGTTCGTGGAGCAGTCGGCGACGCTGGACGCGCTGTCCGATCGCCTGCAGACGCCCGTTGCCGAGCTGGAGTCACGGCTGGACAGCTACATGCTGGAGACCGATGACCTGCGCCGGCGTCTGGCCTCCCTCGAACGCTCGCAGCTCCGTTCCGAGGCGGAGGCGCTGCTGCAGCGGGTGGCCGACGTGGACGGTGTACGTGTCGTCTCAGGTCGCACCTCGGCGCAGAACGCCGACGGCATGCGCGAAATGGGCGACTTCCTCCGGGACAAGCTCTCCAGTTGCGTGGTGACACTGGGCGGAGTCTCCGATGGTAGCCCAATTCTTGTGACCATGGTAACCGGCGATCTCGTCGAGCGGGGCCTCAATGCAGGCAACATCGCCCGCGACGCCGCCAAGCTCATGGGCGGCGGCGGTGGTGGCCGCCCCGAGATGGCCCAGGCCGGCGGGCGGCAGCCCGAGAAGCTCGACGAGGCCCTGGCCGCCGTCCCTAGCCTGGTACGATCCGCGTTGTCCTGACACCAAGCTGTGAGATCTGACCGCAGAGGGCACAGAGTCTCATTCCGTACCTCTGTGCCCTCCGTGTTCTCCGTGGTTCTTTTCCCGTGAGGTTCCTTGCCCTTGACGTTGGCGGACGCCGCATCGGCATGGCCTCCGGCGTCGACGACGTACCCACCGCACTTCCCGCCGGCGTCATCCTCCGCACCCGTCTGGCCGACGATATCCGCGCCATCCTCGACGCGGCACGCCAGCGACAGTCCGATGCCATAGTCGTCGGAGTTCCCATCCGTCCCGGAGGCGAAGAGTCGCCGCAGACCCGACACGTCCGTGGCTTCATCCGTGCCCTGCGGCGGGAGACGAAACTGCCGATCCACGAGGTTGACGAAGCCTTCACCAGCCAGGAGGCCGAGGGCCTGCTTCGGGAAGCCGGCATACAGCCCTCCAGGGACCGCGGCGCCATAGACGAAACCGCCGCAGTGCTAATCCTGCGGCGGTTCTATGAGGATCTCACGCAGTTCCCTCCCCCTCAGGAGGAGGGTTAGGGTGGAGCGACTGGCCAGGAGCGGTGAATGAGGGTCCTTCCTGAACGCCCAGGCTACAGGTAGGTGCGCTCGAAATCCTCGGACTGCAGCGTCATCGTGTCCATGTCCCAGTCGAAGGTGAGGACCACCGACCGGTCGGACGTCGCTTCCAGCAGGCGGCGGCCGTTTTGCGCCACCACGCTCTCTGCCTCGCGGTAGTCCAGTTCCCGGGGCTCCACTCCGGTCCGGTTGCAGACGAAGATGGGCAGGCCGGTCTGCGCGGACCGCTCCTCCCACTCGCCGTCGGGGCCGCAGCCGCCGGGTCCCCAGGACACCGGTGACACGAGGACCTGCGCGCCCTTGCTGACCAGCACCTCGGCCACGTCGTTCTTGTAGGCGTCGGCGCAGACAAGGATGCCCGCCTTGACGCCGTCGCATGGCAGCGGGCTGATCTTCCAGCCAGGACTGGACCAGGCCTCGGCGCCGCCCAGCGCCTTGATCTTGCGGTGGCGTCCGGTGATCTCGCCGTCAGGTCCGATGACGAACACCGTGTTGTACATTCTGCCCGACGAGGGATCCAGTTCCGGATGCGAGAGGAACACAGTGATGCCCTGCTGCCCGACGAACTCCTGGAACCCGGTCATCCACAGGTCCGGCTGCGGATTGATCCAGCCGGTGCCGATGGTCTTGAGGAACAGGTAGCCCGATACGCTGAGCTCGGGTGTGATGGCCCACTGCGCCCCGGCCTCTGCCGCCGCGACGACTCCCCGTTCGATCAGCTTGCGGTTGTGCTTGATGTCGCCGGTTTCCGGCGCGATGTGCAACATTGAAATCCGCACGCAATCCTCCCAGAGCCCGCTGACTTCTCCTGTGATTATAGCATCGTGGCGCTGAGAGTCAGGAAAACCTTGGATTGACCTGGGAAGGACGTAGGACGATTGCGAAGTCATTGTCTGAATCAGGATTCACAGGATTTTGAGATTTTCAGGATGTTCACCAATCCTGTTCATCCTCTAATCCCGTAAATCCTGATTCAGACAAATTTGGTGGCGCGCGACTACACAGTCGTTCCGGGGAGAATAAAGTGGCCTTGACGCAGGAAGCGACGCCAAGCACAATGGATTGCAGGTACCCGCGTTGCCCCGTGGTGTAGTGGTAGCACGCCAGCCTTTGGAGCTGGAATCCCTGGTTCGAGCCCAGGCGGGGCAGCCATCGTCTTGGGCATATATGCCCGTGTCACCACATGACCCGGTGCGGTCGACTTTCCCCCTAAAGCCAAACAGGCGACTGACGTTCCGGATTCTCTGACTTGTCGAAATGCGGGAGGCCGTGGTAATGGATCAGTCTTCCAACGTGGATGAAATCCTGCAATTGCTTGCGGACGCTGGGCAAACGGAATACCACGGGGAGCGCGTATCGCAGTTGGAGCACGCCCTGCAATGCGCTCACCTCGCACGAGTGGAGGACGGCTCCGAAGAGGAAATCATCGCCGCCTTGCTCCACGACATCGGCCACATCTGGCCAGCGGAGAATCGGCAGGTGACCAGCGTCGGTGTGGTGCAGCACGACGCCATCGGCGCCGCGGTTCTTAGGCAGCTCGGGTTCTCCGAGGCGGTGGCCGAAACTGTCGGTGGACACGTCAAGGCCAAGCGCTACCTGGTGGCCACCGATGGCGAGTACGCCTCCCGGCTGTCGGACGTCAGCGTGGAGTCTCTGAGGCTGCAGGGTGGGCCCATGTCTCCTGAGGAGGCAGTTTCCTTTGCCCGTACCCCTCATGGCCTCTCGGCAGTCCGCGTGCGGACCTGGGATGATCGCGCCAAAACTCCCGGCGCCGATGTCCCGGGCCTGGAGGACTATCGGCAGCTGCTTGCGGACCATCTTTCACAGTAACTGACCGTAACTCCGGGGTCGCCGGGTTCAGGCTCCGGATGTGTCCGGATGGGTTGGGGATGACCTCGGCGCTCCCTGTTCATAACCCCTTCAGTGAGGGCCGCACTGAGTCAAGGCTGCGGGTTTGACCGACCTTCAGGGCAGCTTAATCTGCTCCAGCAGGCCCTGAATCTCGCCGGGCGACAGCGGGGATGTCTCTGCTGAGGTCATCTGCAAGCGCACAGCATCCGCCAGGCCGTCGGCATGCAGTTCCTCCAGCTTCAGGCACGGCGCGCCCATCTCGTCGGCGATGGTGAAAGCCAGCCCCAATCGCAGGAAGTCCGTCTCCGTATCGATCACCACCGCCGAAATCTTCTGCTCCCTGATGGCAGCCGCCATGGCCCGCGCCTCTGCCAGCGGCAGGCCCGCGCCCGCTGAAGTCCCCTCGCCAGAGGGAGCTTGGCCGCTGCCCATTGCCACGTTGGCCCTCCCGTCGGAGAGCACCACCAGCAGGGGCAGGACGTTCCGGTCCTTTAGCTGTTCCGCCTCGATAACCTCCATGGCCAGCAGGAGACCACGGCTGAGGGGCGTGCGGCCACCGGTGGGCATTTCCTGCAGCATTGCGTGGGCCAAGTCCACGCTGGAGGTGGGAGGCAGCAGCACTTGCGCTCCCGTACCGCGGAAGGAGATCAGCCCCACCCGGTCCCGCCGCTGGTATGCGTCCAGCAGCAGGGACAAGATGGCGCCCTTGACCGCCACCATACGCCGCTGCGCTCCCATGGACCCGCTGCCGTCCACCACGAACAGGATCAGGCTGCCGGTCTTGGTCTCGCGAACTTTCTCCCGTACATCCCACGGCTCGACGAGGAACGCCGGAGCATCAACGGGTTCCCCCTTTGACGCCATGTCGTTCCGACGCTGGGACTGGTGCGGTGCAGCGGCCCGGAGCGTAGCGTCAAGGGCGAGGTCGGAGGCCTTCTCCTGGGGTACTGCCGCACCCACGTACCGTCCCGATGGCGTTCCGCTGACCGTCCTGGCGCGCCGTCCTCCGGAAGGCCGCGCGCGGTTGTCGGGTGGCTTTACCTGCAGTGAGCGGACGGAGAATGGATTGCCCACCTCGAAGTACTGGTCCTGCGCCCCAGAATCTCCGGGTGAATCGGGCGGGTCCGGTGGCTGCTCGTCCTGCTCCGGTGAGTCAGGGTCTCCGTCGTCCTGCTCCTCAGACTGCGACTGATCCTGGTCGCGCGGCTCCCGGTCCTGTGGGCGGTTCTGGAACTCGTCGATCATGGAGTCCAACTGCTCGGTGACCAGGTTGGGCTGCTGGAAGGGCTGGCGGCGCTGGCGGTGCAGCAGGGCCATCTCCGCTGCCTCCCGAACGTCCTCTGGCAACACATGGTCCCGGCCCTCGTAGGCGGCGATGGTGCCTGCCGTCTTGTACATCACGATGTCGGCCCGCAGGCCGTCCACCTGGTATTCCGCGCAGATGTCGGTGATGAGCTCGAGGATGTCGTCGGAGACGTTCACCCGCTCCAGTAGCTGCCGGCTGCGCAGGATGCGCTCCCGTTCCTCGGCCTCGGAGTCGTGCCACCGGTCCATGAAGCCGTAGGGGTCGCCCTCGTATGCGATGCGGCGACGGACCACCTCCCGGCGCTCCTCGGGCGTGAACGCGCTGTCCACCTCAACGGCGAGGCCGAAGCGGTCAAGGAGCTGGGGTCGCAGGTCGCCCTCCTCGGGGTTCATGGTGCCGACCAGAATGAACTCGGCGGCGTGGCTGACCGAGATGCCCTCGCGCTCCACGTAGTTGCGTCCCATGGCGGCGGCGTCCAGCAGCACGTCGACCAGGTGGTCGTTGAGCAGGTTGACCTCGTCTACGTAGAGGATGCCGCGGTGTGTGGTGGCGATGAGGCCTGGCTCAAAATTGCGGCTGCCGCTCCTGATGGCCTGCTCGATGTCCAGGGACCCGACCAGCCGGTCCTCCGTCGCGCCCACCGGCAGGTCGACGATGCGCACCTGCCGCGTTACCGCCTGTGCGCCGCCCGCGTGTGTCTCGCACCAGGGGCAGAGCGGCTCGGGGTTATCCGGGTGGCAGCTGTAGGGGCAGCCTCGCACAACCTCCACCTCGGGCAGCAGCGCTGCCAGAGAGCGGACGGCGGTCGACTTGGCCGTGCCTTTCTTGCCCCGGATCAGCACTCCACCGATACGGGTATTGATGGCGTTCAGGATCAGCGCCCGTTTCATCGCCGTCTGCCCGACTATGGCAGTGAAGGGAAAACGTGGCTCGGAGTGGTTCTGGACTTCGCTAGTGGTCATTCACTTTCCCTTCGACGACGGTTGTCAGGATTACTGGGCCAGACCGGTTGCTGCGGCCGGGGCTGAGGTCCGAGCGGACGCCGAACGCTGGTGCCACCACGGGGCGACGGTCACCCCCGCTGCCAGCAGGGCCCACATCAGGAACTGGCCAGCCATGGTCAACGCCCGGAACAGTTCCAGCAGGTCGATGGGTACGGGGACCGGATCGGGGTTGCCCGGAAACACGAACACCATCACCAGCGCAAGAACCGCGTAAACCCCGAGGGCGCTGACCATGCCGAGGGCCCCGCTGGTGGTGCCGAGGGCCGCTGCATGGTCTGTGCCATCAACGAAGCCGACGAAGTACAGCACCACGACGGCCAGCAGAAACCACGGCACCAGCCTGGACAGGCTTTCCTGTCCGATGTTCCCCGCGAATATACCTGCCTCAAAATTTTCCCTTTCCGAAATTTGGGGCTTTGGGGGCTAACTCCGGGACGGCGGGATGTAATGCACGAATTCGATCCCGTCTCTTCCTGCGTACCTGTCGCGCATGTCGGTGAACACCTTCAGCCGGTCGGGCTGCAGCGGCGTCGGTTTGTAGTCTTCGTCAAGGAATGGGTTGGGGAAATAGCTGCGCAGCAGGGTCTGCTCCTCGTGGCCGGAGAATCGCACGTAGTAGCTGAGCCGCTCCCCGTGGGTCTTGGTTTCGACGAACTGGATGGCCGCCACGTCGTTTAGGGAGATGTGAAAGTGCCAGTTTTCCGCCTCAACGGTGATTGATTGGTTGTGCCTCTCCGGTTTCTGGATGCCCTTGGAATTGTTTTCGCTGACCACGGAGCCGCCACCGACGACCCACATCATGGACTCGTCGCTGGTCAGTTCCTCTATGAGTTCATACGCTATTTCCACTGTCAGACTCCTCGCGTGCCGTCGATGTGACCCTTACCCCAGCCCTCTCCCTCAAAAGGGAGGGAGGAAAGTTTCTCGACGGAAATAATCGGGCTATTGCCGACCGACTATGCCTTCCTGTCGGGCTTCAAGGTCGGCTTCGAGCTCCAGGTAAAGTTGCTGCAGTTTTTCGCGCATCTCGGGCGATGGGTCCTCCCAAAGTCCCCGTTCCATGGCCTCAAGCAGCCGTTCCACGATGCCCTTCAGCGCCCAAGGGTTTGATTGCTGGAAGAACTGCTGTGTTTCCGGGTCGAGAACGTAGCTCTCGGTCACATCCTCGTACATCCAGTCCTCGATGACCTGCGCGGTGGCGTCGTAGCCGAACATGTAGTCAACCGTGGCGGCCAGCTCGAAGGCACCCTTGTAGCCGTGGCGCTTCATTGAGTCGATCCACTTGGGGTTGACCACCCGGGTACGGAACACCCGGCGCGCCTCGTCCTGCAGGTCGCGATTCCTGGCGCGCGTCGGATCGGAGCTGTCGCCGAAGAACTGCCGCGGGTTTCGCCCGGTCAGGGCCCGCACCGTGGCGATCATGCCGCCGTGGTACTGCATGTAATCGTCGCTGTCGAAAATGTCGTGTTCGCGGGTGTCCTGGTTCTTGGCGGCGACGACGATCTGGCCGAACCGGCGTCGGAACTGCGGGCGAGCGTTGACGCCGTGGTCCTGCTGGGTGTAGGCGTAGCCGCCCCAGGCGGTGTAGACTTCGGCCAGGTCCTGCACGGTCTCCCAGTTGCGCTCGTCCAGCACCGGCAGGATGCCCGCGCCGTAGGTGCCCGGCTTGCTGCCGAAGATGCGGTACAGGCTCCGGCTCCTGCGTTCAATATCAGTCCCCTCTCCCTCGGGGAGAGGGTTAGGGTGAGGGCGCTCGTCGGACATGTCTTCGGACAGGTGTTTTACGAGATAGTTGTCGTCGGGTGACTCGTCCAGGGCCGCCACCATCTCCACGCCCTGGTCCAGCAGGTTGATCAGATTGGGAAAGGCGTCGCGGAAGAATCCGCTGATCCGGACCGTGACATCAATGCGGGGCCGTCCCAGCTCCTCCAGAGGGATGACCTCCAGGCCCTGCACGCGACGGCTCTCGGCTTGCCACTTGGGCCGCACCCCAAGTAGCTGCAGGATCTGGGCAATGTCGTCGCCGTGAGTGCGCATGGCCGACGTTCCCCAGACCACCAGACCAACCATCTCCGGGTACGCGCCCTCCTCTTCGAGGTACTTGTCCAGCAGGGATTGCGCCAGCTGCTTGCCCGTCTCCCATGCGGCGGGAGAGGGGATGGTCTTGGGGTCCACCGAGTAGAAGTTGCGCCCCGTGGGCAGGATGTTTGCCATACCCCGCGTGGGCGCCCCGCTGGGTCCGGCAGGCACGTATTTGCCCTCAAGGCCCCGCAGCAGGTTGCCGACTTCGTCGGGGGTGCGCAGCAGCGCCGGGTACACGACCTCCGCAACGTACGCCAGCACCCCCTGCGTCTGCCTGTCGGGCGCGCCCAGCACCGTGGCCACTGCGGGCCCTGCGTCCGAGGGATTGAAGCCCGCCTCCAGCATCTCGCGGTACAGCTGCCGGCAGAGAAGCTCGATGCGCTCGAGGACATCGCCGTTGGTGCGGATGATGTCTGAATCGGGACTTTCAGGATCGGGGGATTGGCAATATGAGCCGGTCCTCTCCTGAAAATCCTTGAATCGGGTCAATCCCGATTCGGACAATGGTTCTCCCATATCATCGGTAATAGCGGCGTAGTCGAAGCCCAGCGCTTCCGTGACGGAACGCCGCAGGCTCGGCACGCCGCTGATGTCCAGGCGGGTCAGGGCGCAGAGCAGTCCCACCATCTGCTCGCCCTCGGGGGTGTCCCCGAGGATGTGGAGCCCGTCCTTGATCTGGGCGTCCTTCAGCTCGCAGAGGTAGCCGTCGATCTCGAGGATGAACTCGCCGAAGTCCTCGGGCTGGGAATCGATGCCCAGGTCCCGGTGTAGCTCGGCTTGTTGCACAATCTCCCAAATCTGGGCCTCCAGCAGGGGCAGCTTGGACGGGTCCAGCGTCTGGCACTGGTAGTGCTCGTCCATAAGCTGCTCGATGCGGGCGATATCGCCGTAGCTGTCGGCGGTGGTCATGGACGGTATCAGGTGGTCCACAATGGTGGCGTGGGCGCGGCGTTTGGCCTGCGATCCTTCACCGGGATCGTTGATGATAAACGGGTAGAACAGCGGCACGTCGTCCATTGCCACTTCCGGGTAACAGGACGAAGAGAGCCCGATGCCCTTGCCCGGCAGCCATTCCAGCGTGCCGTGCTTGCCCAGGTGCAGGATGGCATCGGCGCCGAACACGTCGCGGACCCACCGGTAGTAGGCGATGTAGTGATGGGTCGGTGCCAGGTCGGGGCTGTGGTAGATGGCTATGGGATTCTCGCCGAAGCCCCGCGGTGGCTGCAGCCCGACGAACACGTTGCCCAAGTCGATGCCCGCGATAGCCAGAGCCGGATGGCCGGGGTTACGCCCCCACCCTAACCCTCCCCCGGAGGGAGAGGGAACTATTTCGGTCCTGTAGACCTGCCCGGGCGGCTCGCCCCAGTCCCGGGACAACTCCTCTGTGACGTTATCGGGGAAAGTCGAGAACCATTCGTTGTACTGTTTCGCCGTTACGTGCCCTGCGGCCAGTCGCAGCTGCTCTTCGGTCAGCGAGTCGCGGTCGTTGCTGCACCGCTCGATGATGCGATGCACCAGCTCATCCCCGGTCTCGGGAATGTCGGTAACCTGGTAACCGGCATCCTTCAGCGCGTTCAGTACTAGGACCGCCGAGTTGGGCGTATCCAGGCCCACTGCGTTGCCGATGCGGGCATCCCTGGTCGGGTAGTTGCTGAGAATGACTGCAATCTTTTTTTCCGAGTTGGGCTTCAAGGCCAGGTTGGCCTGCTTGATAGCCAGCCTGGCCACCAACTCCACTCGGTCATCCTTCGGCACGTATCGCTGCAGCCGTCCGGAGAGTCCTCCGTTTCTACGCCCGTCCACTTGCTCAGGGGCAGCAGAAACCTCCTCCTTGAACGAGATGGGAACGGAGATCAGCCGCCCGTCGAACTCGGGGAGCGCCACACTCATTGCGGTGTCGATTGGGCCGAGGCCCAGGTCGCTGTCCAGCCACTCGTCCTGGGTGCCGGTGCTGATGATAGCCTGCACCATCGGCACGTTCAGGTTGTCCAGGTAGTCCACCGACCAGCCGGAGGCTATAGCGGCGCCCTCCTGGCTCAGCTCGCCCATGGACATCCCCATGGTGTTGACGATGCAGTGGACCCTGGGTGTCCCGTCGGGAGCGGCCAGGTACTCGGTGAAGGCCCGGTTTGCCACGCCGTCGCCCTCTGGACTGTGCTTCAGGCTGAAGGCGTAAACCGGCAGCACGTTGGCTCCCTTGGCCTCCAGGCTGCGTATGAGAGCGTCGATGGGCAGCAGGTTCCCGCTCATCCAGTGGGCCCGGTAGAACAGGATGCCGATGGACGGACGTTCGTAAGGCGCCGCCTCCTGGGGTCGGGTCGGCTGGCCCGCCTGGAAGCGCTGAGCAATATAGCCCTCGATATCCATGCCTTCGGCGCAATCGGGATGGTAGATTCCCTCCCATGGCAGTGGCGCCGGCGCTTCGTGGCCGTGTTCAGTCCCGAAATACGCGTCGCTCAGGAACAGGAACAGGTTCTGGAAATTCTGCACTCCACCCTGCATCAGGTAGGAGAAGACTGTATCTACCTCTGCCACCGGGGCGGTGCAAGCCGTAATCAGGTCTTCGTCCCATTCCTGGTGGCCGGGACAGGCGATCAGTGGAATGCCCTCGCTGCGGCAGTGCCTCACCAGCGCATCAAAGCTGTCGGGCATGGCGCGCTTGCCGCCCAGCAGCCGCAGCACCACGACACCCGCATCTCCGGCCAGGGACACGACGTCGGTGCTCTCGCCGGACTCGTTGCGCATAGCAGACGGGTTGAGGCCGACGACTCTCGGGAACCCCGCCGGTAGCGAAGATACTGCCCGGTCCGCGGTCAGGATGTCGGTATCAGCGGTGGTGATGAACAGGATCGACTTCTGTTGCATAACAATCGACGCCGGAGCGGCGCTACCCTCCCTCTTGGACAGGTGAGGTGCCGCTCAGGAACACCATGATTGACAGGTCGCTGAACTCATCAGTGATGCCGCTGCACTCAGCCAGAGTCCCGTCCCAGCACTGCTCGTCATCGAATGTCAGCCGCTGGTAAACCCGGACAGCGACGTTTTCGCGGACGCCCAGTTCCAGGAGACCACGGGCGATGCCCGCTGGCATCAGATCAAAGGGACGTGGCAACAGGATCACGTGCCGTCTGCCCTCGTTGATGTAGTGGGCCAGTTCCTCCAGTTCACTTCCGGAATCGGCCCGCTTATGCAGGGTCAGAAATATAGAATCCTCGAGAAAAATTCCTGTGCGGGCCATTGCCACCTGTACCGAACTGATACCGGGAACCAGATGGACGCTGTCGGCCCGGCGCCGCACACGCTCGAGGAGTTCCCGCGCCGAGACGTTCAGGTCACCCCAGCAGCAGACCACGCACTTCCTGCCCAGCCGGACCTGCTCCCCGGCGTACTCCAGCACCTGTTCCTGGTCCCGGTACGACATCGGGCAGACCTCGGCGTGGTCCAGCAGGGGGCGCACCACGTTCAGCACGGTGTTGAAGCCCAGCACGAGATCGGCGTCCTGCAGTGCCTGGCGACCCTGCAGCGTAAGCATGTCCGGGTCGCCTGGGCCGACCGCAACGAACGTTATCCGGGTGCCGCTATCTTGAGTAATGGCGCCGCCTCCTGTGTTCGGTTCGGGCGTTGCTGGCGAGTCTGGAATAGGTAGGGCCTCGCCGGGTCAAAATTGCCCAAAAGTGGCCGTGGGCCTGAGGGTCGCCCCTCGCATAATAGAAAAATCCCCGGCTCAACTGCTGCCGGGGACGATCCCATTCGGGGTCAGGCGACATCGCCCATGGGTCTCTCTGTCACGCGCAGAAGCAGAGCACCTCCACCCGGGCAGGTTTTCTGACTTACGAGTCCCGTTCGGAGACCCGATTACAGTGGCGCAACCGTGGCGGACTCGCACCGCCTTGCCCTGATATATACAGAGAAGTGCGCGCGCCGACACCTATAGCTGGTACGGACTGCGCACTAGAAGTTCACCGGGTGGCAGATTCGATTTTTAAGGGACGCCCACAGCCAATGATATAGCTACAAGGCGAGGGAAGTGTAGATTGATACTACTAGCGTGTCAATAGAGTTTTGCGCCTGTCATCCAATTCATTGATGGAAATGATTGACAGCGGAAACAGAGGCTTGATATTATCGCGCCAATATCACAGCCAATCAGCACGGCGTGCCCGACAATCGGGTACAAACAGGGAAAGCGGTGAAAGGCCGCTGCGGAGGCGCCACTGTAACCGGGGAGCCACCCGCTTGAGCCACTGTTCAGTAATGGATGGGAAGGCGCGGTAAAGGCGATGATCCGGGAGCCAGGAGACCTGCCGGTGCTGATCTGAGCGGTCGCTCTTCGTCCAGGGAGTGCTCAGTTGCGGACCGGAACCCGGAAGGCGCCCCGGTCATTGAATTAGAGCAGTCCCTGTCGCGGCGGAAGCGACAGGGACTTTGTTTTGCAGACGGCTAGCTCCGGGGCGACGAACCTTCGTCCCGAAAAGGAAAAGCGCTCTATCGGCAAGGTACCGGGTTTGAAACTGGGGCAACTCTACCTGGGTTGGTTCAGTCGTTCTGCCGCCCTGGGATGGTCTCCTGTCCTGTTGAGGCTGGTGGCGGGAGCGGTTCCCCTTTTGCTGATCGGGCTGGCGCTTGTGATCACCGCCGTCGCGCTCGGTCCCTACAACATCCCCCTGTCCCACACCGTCGACATCCTTCTCAGCCAGGTTGGCATAGGCGAGGCGTCGGCGCCCCAGACCGAACAGGCCATTGTGGCCTCCGTCCGCATGCCCCGCATTGCCCTTACGCTGGTCGTTGGCGCCGCTCTGGGGGTTGCCGGAGCCGTGATGCAGGGCCTCTTTCGCAACCCCATGGCCGATCCCGGCATCATCGGCGTCTCCGCCGGAGGGGCCCTTGGCGCGATCATAGCCATCTCCACCGGTGCCCAGGCCGCTTTCGCCCTGGCGCTGCCCGCCATGTCCTTCGCCGGCGCCGGGGGAACCCTGGCCCTGGTGTACGGAGTGGCCTCCGTCGGCGGGCGTTTCTCCATGTCCGCGCTGCTGCTTTCGGGTGTTGCCATCGGGGCGTTCATTGCCGCCATCATCTCGGCCATCATCCTGTTCACCGAGAACCTCGAAGCGCAGAGAGACATGCTCTTTTGGCTTGCAGGAGGACTGGATGCTTCGCGCTGGAGTGAGGTGCGCCTGTCCCTTCCCTTCGTGCTGTTCGGCGTGGCTATCGCGGTCTTCATGTCCCGGGATCTCAACCTGCTGATGATCAGCGAGGACGAGGCTCGGTCCCTGGGTGTCCGTGTTGGACTCACCCGCAACTCGCTGCTGGCCGCCGCCTCCCTCATAACGGGCACGGCAGTTGCGTTCTCCGGCACCATAGCGTTCGTCGGCCTGATTGTGCCCCACGCCCTGCGGCTGGTCACTGGCGCGGACAACCGCGTACTGGTGCCGCTCAGCGCAGTGGGCGGCGCAGTGTTCCTGCTGGCCGCCGATACGCTGGCGCGAATGGTGATAGCCCCTGCCGAGGTGGCAGTGGGCATCATCACCGCTCTGGTGGGCGCTCCGTTCTTCCTGATGCTTCTGGCGCGCAACAAGGCCCGCGCGTCGATGCTGTAGGCCAGTACCCGGGTTCGTCCCGGGACTCGTGAAGTACCCATCCAAATCGATTACCTATCCCGGAGGAAGGAAAAGCAATGAAACTGGATCACGGCATTCGCAATCTTTTGTTGGTTATGGCAATCCTGGCTGTGATTGCCGTTGCCGCCATTGCCTGCGGAGATGGCGAGGCGACAAGCGAAGCACCCGCCACGGCTCCACAGGCGACGGCCACGCCAGTACCGGCAGAAACACCCGAGGAGCCAACCGCCGTCCCCACTTCGGCACCCGCAGCAACTGCTGAGCCGACGTCAGAGCCGGCTGCGACCGAGGCGCCTCAGCCCACGAGCACACCGGAGCCGACGGCCGCGCCCCAGCCATATCCCGCCGTGCCAGGCATCGTTGACCCGTCCAACACCGGCTGGCCTCGCGACGTCGAAACCCTCGAGGGCGTGGTCACGCTGGAAGCGCCGCCGGAGCGAATCCTGACGTATTCCCTGGGACACGACGAGATGCTGGTGGCCCTCGTGCCGCCCGAACGGGTGGCCGCTCTGGGGGCGTTCGCCAGCAATGCCTCCTATTCCAACGTGGCCAACATTGCCTCGGAATACCCCGTATTTGAGAAAGGTGCCGAGAATGTCCTGGCCGCCGAACCGGACCTGTTTATAGTGTCGGCATTCACGGACGCTGATATAGTCGACCTCGTGAAGGATGCCGGGGTTTCGGTCGTGAGGCCTGCCCTGGAAAGTTCCGCCGAAGGGAATGTCCCCAACATATTGCTGATGGGATACCTGCTGGGGGTAGAGGAACGGGCCTTGGAGCTGGCCGCGGAAATTGAGGACAGGCTGGCGACGATATCCGACAGAGTTCCGCCCGTTGGCGATCCTGGGAGACCGGCGGTGATTTCGATATCCCGTTGGTCTGACTCCATCAGCGTGGCAGGGGGCGGTACCACCGGCAACGGAATCATCGAGTCCGCCGGTGGCTTGAACGCAGCGGCGCGCGACGGCATTGATGGGTTCCAGACGATCAGCACTGAGTCCGTCGCGGCCATGAACCCTGACTTCATCATCATCCCCCAGGGCGGCGAGGGCGGCACCTCGCTGCGCGACGATCTGCTGAACGACCCGGTGCTGGCTGAAGTGCCTGCCATTGCAAACGGCGAGGTCCACATTATGGATGCCCCGAAGCACATCACCCTGTCTCACTGGAACGTGCGGGGCATAGAAGCAACGGCAGAAATTCTCTTCCCCGACCTGTTTGCCGACGTGACTTTTACGGATTTCGAGCCATACCGCGGGGAGTAAACCGTTGACCCTTTCGACAAGCCCAGGACAGGCTGTAAGCGCAAGCGCGGCGGTCCTGTCCGCCAGGGACGTATCGGTCCGGCTCGGGGGCAACCCCATCCTGAAATCGGTGTCATTCGAGGCCCGCGCTGGCGAAGTCGCGGGCCTCATCGGCCCCAACGGCGCCGGGAAGAGCACGCTCCTACGCGTGCTGGCGGGGTTGCTCCGCCCTGAGTCGGGGGACGTGCGCATCGAGGACGAGCCGCTGAAGGGACTCAACTCCAGCCAGAGGGCGCGACGCATTGCGTTTATGCCCCAGCACGACGCGACACACCCCTTTACGGCCATCGAGACTGTGCTCATGGGCCGGTACGCCCACCTGGGCCGTTTCGAGCTCGAAGGAAGGCAGGATAGGGAAATCGCGCTGGCCGCAATGGCCCGCACGGATACGGCGCAATTCGAGGACCGGCAGCTCGACCGGCTCTCGGGTGGCGAGCGCCAGCGGGTCATCTTGGCGCGGGCGCTGGCGCAACAGGCCGGCGTCATTATTCTGGATGAGCCATCGGCCAGCCTGGACCTTCGCCACCGTCTTTCGATCATGGAAACGCTGAGGGAGGAGGTGGCCGCCAGGCAGGTGGCCGTGGTTGTTGCACTTCACGATGTATCCCTGGCCAGTCGCTACTGCGACCGGCTGACCCTCATGTCCGACGGGCGCATCGCTGGGGAGGGGAGTCCTGTCGAGGTCCTAACCACGGAGAATCTCAGAAGCACCTTTGGCGTTGAGACGGACGTACATATAGACCCCGCTTCAGGATCACCCCAGGTATGGCTGATTGGGCCATCGGCGTGAGTTCATCAGTCAATCTTTAAGGCCGCGAATACTTCGAGGCATGGAGTACACCATGGCGTCTGGTGTCAGGGTCACACTCGCGCAGGCTTTGGAACGCACAGGGAGTCTGGATACTGCCGCAATGGCCCGGGCCGAGGCTAGGCAGGGCAACCTGACCAAGCCGCCTGGCGCCCTTGGTCGCCTGGAGGATCTTTCCATCCGGCTTGCTGGCATCTTTGGCACCGAGAGGCCGACCATCGGCGGGAAAGCAGTGATCATCGCCGCCGGAGACCACGGGGTGGTCGCCCAGGGAGTCACCGCCTACCCGCAGGAAGTCACCGCGCAAATGGTGCTCAACTTTCTTGGCGGTGGCGCCGCCATCAGCGCTATGTGCCGGCACCTGGGAATTCGACAGGTCATCGTTGACGCCGGAGTCGCCTCCGATCTTCCTGACAGCCCGGAGCTTCGCACGCTCAAGATCGGCAGGGGCACGGCCGACATGAGCGAGGGTCCGGCGATGTCGCGAGATCAGGCGACGCAGTGCCTGGAGGCTGGAATCAATCTGGCGGTTGAGGTGATCGAATCGGGCGTTGACCTGCTGGCCACTGGCGACATGGGTATCGGTAACACCACGGCATCCAGCGCCATCACGGCTGCGGTTACCCAGTTGGATACCGAACAGACTACTGGAGAAGGCACGGGACGCAACCCCGAGGAGCTGCAGCTCAAGGCCGGTGTGGTACGCACCGCGCTGGAGGTCAACTCACCCGATCCGGCTGACGGTATCGACCTGTTATCCAAGGTCGGCGGATTCGAGATCGGTGTCCTGGCCGGCGTGATCGTCGGCGCAGCCATGATGCGCCGCCCGGTGGTGGTGGACGGTTTCATTTCCAGCGCCGCCGCCCTGGTGGCCAGCGCCGTTTGTCCGACTTCCCGGGATTTCATGCTCGGGTCCCACGTCTCCGCAGAGCGAGGACACCGCGCCGCCCTCGCCGCCCTTGAGCTTGAGCCCCTGTTCGACCTGGGAATGCGCCTGGGCGAGGGAACGGGGGCGGCACTGGCAATGCCGATCATCGAGGCTGCCGCTGCCACGCTGTCCGAAATGGCCACTTTCGCCGAGGCGGGGGTGTCGGACAGGGAGTCGGAGGACGAGCCTGACCAGAGTTAGGGCGCGAGCCGCGTGAACGGACCCTTGGTTGGAATAAAGGCGGCCCTGGGGTTCCTGACCATCCTGCCGGTCGCTCCTCGAGACGCTGGAGGTCTGGCTTCGGCGAGAGGATGGTTTCCCGTGGTCGGGCTCCTGCTGGGGCTGGTCTTGGCCTGCCTCGACCTCCTGATGCAGTGGGGATACCCTATCCTCACCGACGAGAACCGCCATTTCCCCCCTGCGTTGTCCGCATCTATTCTCGTCGTGGCCCTGGCCGCTCTCACCCGCGCCCTTCACCTTGACGGGTTCATGGATTGTTGCGATGCCTTGTTCGGCGGCTTCGACCGCGAGCGACGACTGGCGATACTGCGGGACTCCCACGTGGGAGCCTTCGCCGTGGTGGGAGCGGTGAGCCTGCTCTTGCTGAAGGTTGCTGCTATCATGGCGCTGCCCATGCCGGTACGCTTCTGGCTTCTCCTGCTGTTTCCCTGCCTGTCACGCTGGGGAATGCTGCTGGTGCTGGAGTTGTTTCCATACGCCAGGACGCAGGGCATCGGGGTGCCCTTCCAGCCTGACGCCGCCCAGACTGAACGGCACGGCCCGCGCTGGCGTTCAGTGCTGGTGGCGTGGAAAAAGAGGAGACAACTGCTGGCGGGACTCGTAGTGGCTCTGGTCGCGACGGTTGCCCTTGCGGGACCGGGCGGGTTGGCCCTGCTGGCGCTGGCGATCGGCGTGGCGGCAGCGCTGGCGTGGTGGGCCTCTCGGCTGCTAGGGGGAGTTACTGGCGATGTTTACGGAGCGGTCAACGAGGCAGTGGAGGCAATGGTACTGATAGGGGCGGCCATCCTGGCCTACGCGGTGTCCTCGAACTTTCTGCGACCTCTCCACGAATGGTCGTGGTGAGGATGACGATCACTGTAAATGGAGTGGCGCTTATTTCCCGGAGAATGGTATCTTGACGCAGGAGCGCTGGTGCTGGCGCTGGTCTTGGACCTCGCACTGCGAGAACTGCCCAACCGGCTGCATCCGGTGGTCTGGATGGGCCAGACCGTTTCCTGGCTGGAGAGGGTGGGGCCAGCTCCCGAGTCTGGAAGGCTCGCCCTCGGTTGGGGCGCCGTGATGGCCTTGGCCGTTCCGGCACTGTTCGGTGGGGCGGCCTGGGTGGCAGCCAACGGCCTCCGTGAGCTGGGCACGATACCCTACCTGGCGGGAGCGACAGTGCTTCTGAGCACCACCTTTGCCGTCAAGGGACTGGCGCAGGCCGGGATTGGCGTCAAGGATGCCATGGACGAAGGCAGCATCGGCGAGGCCCGGCACGAGTTGCGCAGCCTGGTCAGCCGGGACGCCGGTTCGCTGGATCGATCCCTGGCCTCGGCGGCTGCCATAGAATCCGTGGCCGAGAACACGACAGACAGCTACATTGGACCCTGGCTGGCGTTCGCCCTGCTGGGGTTGCCCGGTGCCTTTGCCTACCGGGCGGTGAATACCTTGGACAGCATGATCGGCTACAGGGGAAAGTACGAATATCTCGGCAAGGCTTCTGCCCGGCTGGACGACGTGATGAACCTGGTCCCGGCGCGCCTGAGCGCAGGGCTCATCGTTCTCTCCGGTGGCGTGTGCCGGCTGCCCACACGGCGAGGGCTGGGCTGGCTATGGAGAGGAAGGCGACTGACTGCCAGCCCCAATGCTGGCTGGACCATTGGTGCGATGTCCGGTCTCTTGGGCGTGGCCCTCGAGAAGGCAGGTCACTACCGCATCGGCGATGGGCTGGATGACCCGGCTCCCCGGCACATTAGCCAGTCCGTGAAGGTAGCCCTGGTGGTGGCGGCCATTGGTGCCCCGCTGGCCCTTGGAGTGCTGGCCTTGCGCGGGGTTGTGGCGGGTTGATTCCAGTGGACTTGCCAAGCAGACAACTGAGGCCGGTGCATGGCGGCCTGAACTATTCTGAACTGGCGGCGCTGGGACTTCGCCCCGAGGAGGTCACGGATTTCAGCGCCAGCATCAACCCCTTGGGCCCGTCGCAGGTGGCGCTGGAGGCCGCACAGCGGGTAAACCTCGCCGCATATCCGGATCCCGAATGCCTCGATCTCAGGAATGCCATTGGGCACGCCACGGGAGTCAGCCCTCGAAATGTCCTGCCGGGCAACGGGTCCACCGAGCTGATACACCTACTGGCGCGGGCTTTCCTGTCCCCGGATGACACGGCTTTGATATTTGCTCCAACCTTTGGCGAATATGTGGCGGCCTGTCGCAACGAAGGAGTGGAGCCTGTCTCGTTTCGTCCCTCGGACGAGGGGTCGCCTGACGCAAGATTCCTCTGGGACATTCCGAAAGCCATCGACTGCATCGCAGAGCTATCGCCATCCATCGTCTTTCTGTGCAACCCCAATAACCCGACCGGCGTATACCTGGGGGAGGAAGAACTCCGGAGAGTCGCAAGGGCCTTGCAGGGCGTGGGTGTGCTTGTCGTAGACGAGGCCTATCTTCCCTTCGTGGAGGAACGCTGGGATTCCACTCCCCTTCTGTCGCTGGATAACGTGGTGTTGCTGCGTTCGATGACCAAGGACTACGCCCTGACGGGCCTGCGCCTTGGCTATCTCCTGGCATCGAAGGAAGTTGTCGGGCAGGTGCGGCGGTTCCAGTACAGCTGGAGCGTGAACGCGGCCGCCCAGGCCGCCGGCATCGCCGCCCTCTCGGATGGGGAGCACGTCGCGAAGGGAAGGCAGGTGGTTGAGCGGGGCAAGGAGTACTTGAGGAAGGTCGCAGTGACACTCGGCATTGGCTGCCCTCCCGCTGCGGCCAATTTCCTGCTCCTCAACGTGGGATGCGCCAGCGATATCCGTGCCGCTCTACTGTCCGAGCACCGCGTTTGCGTGCGAGACTGTAGTTCCTTCGGCCTTCCTGAGTACATCAGGGTAGGGATAAGGGCCATGGAGGACAACCGCAGGCTGGCGGACGCGCTGGAGGCAGTGCTCGCCAAAGCGGGGGATCATTGCCCAAGCAGCTGATTTTTGTGCTGGGCGGCGCCCGGTCAGGCAAGAGCACCTTTGCAGAACAGCTCGCCAAGGAAGCCGGCCGAGTGCTCTACGTGGCCACCGCCGAGGCGTTCGACGACGAGATGCGCCAGCGCATCGACATGCACCGCCGCCAGCGACCAGCCGAATGGGACACGCTGGAGGAGCCTCTGGCACTGCCGTCGGCATTGGGCCCGGTGCTTGAAGGGTACGACACTTGCCTGCTGGACTGTCTCACCCTCTGGATCAGCAACATGCTCCTGGCCCGGGAAGACAACCCTACCGCCGAGCAGGAAATTCTGACGGCTGCCTGTGAGTTGCTGGAGGTCTACGATAGTTCATCCGCGACATGGGTAGTCGTGAGTAACGAGGTTGGTCTGAGCCTGGTGCCTCCATCGCCGCTGGGCCGGAAATTCCGGGATGTCCAGGGCCGTGTGAACCAGATGTTTGCGGCGCGTGCCGACAGGGCCTACATGCTGATCGCCGGGCTGGCCATGGACCTGAAAGCCATGGGTGCGGCACCCTTCGCCGCCGGCCCCTTCAGCGGCGGAAGGACACCCATTCCCTGATGTCCAGACTAGAGGACTCCCGGATTGGAACGGCATCGGCGCCGGGCACCTGCGGGGAGCTGGCCCAAGGGATGCTGGACGGCGTGCTGTGCCTGGTCACCTGCCCGATTGATATACGGAGCACCGCGACAGTGAGTCTGCTGCCCGGCGACGGGAATGTGGAGGCGCCAACCGACTCTCCCAAGGCCGCCCGAGCCGTGGAGGCGACGCTGGATTTCCTGAACGAGACGGGCGTGGATGCCCGGCTCTCGCTGGAATCCGGACTCCCGCGGGGAAAGGGCATGGCCAGCAGCACGGCCGATGTGGTCGCCAGCATCGCGGCGACGGCCTCCGCCGTTGGCCAACGGCTGGAGTCGGATCAGATGGCCGAAATCGCCCTGGGCGTGGAGCCCAGCGACGGGATCATGTTTCCCGGAATCGTGGTCTTCGACCATCGCGAAGGGAAAATTGCCCGTGTCTTGGGTCAGCCCCCACCCATGCGCGTCCTGGTGCTGGATTTCGGCGGAACCGTGGATACCCTGGAATACAACAGGGAGTGCAACAGCGATGCACGGGACACGGCCCTGAAGTCCCAGGGGCCCAGGATGTCCGAGGCGGTGTCCTTGATCGAGACTGGGCTGCTGCGGGGAAATCCCCTCCATATCGGCAAGGGTGCTACCATCAGTGCCATCGCCAACCAGGAGGTCTCATTCAATCCGCGCCTGGAAGATGTACTGGCCTTTTCCGCCGAGGTCGGCGCCTACGGAGTGAACGTTGCCCACAGCGGGACCGTAATCGGCATACTGCTCCCCGACCAGCCAGCAGCCGTGGCCCAGGCTGCCGACTGCGCGAGGAAACGCTTTGACTGCCTGGAATCAACGATGCAATGCCGGGTGGAAGGTGGCGGGATCAGGATTCACTGACTGCCGCAGCCGTCTTCCTCGAATCAGGTGGCCGGTGAGCAAGAGTGCACTGCTCCCTGCCTCCGGTCTCCCTGGATCACTAGCTCAAAGCGGCCCAATGACATGATTTGTCATCACTGCGCCAGGGCACATCGTGTCAATGCCGAGCGTGCGTGGGTCGCTATGAGATGGTTTCCGGCTCCTAACCCCGCTTGGGCAGCTTGGGGATGATCCAGCTAAGGAAATCGTCTTCGCTGCGGGTCTGCATGAAGAATCGCCCGGGGCCCTCCAGCTTGCAAACCAGGCCCTCTCCGCTCAGCAGGGTGGTCTTCCATCCTCCCGAGCGTCCCACGTCGTACGTGACACTTTCGTCAAAGGCAACCATGTGGCCGTTATCCACCGTGTAGCGCTCTCCCTGTGCCAGGTCAATGCGGTGGATTGCGCCGTACGATGAAATGAACAGCAGCCCTCGTCCGGAACAACGCAGCAGGAACAGCCCCTCCTTGGAAAAGAAGGACTTTGCGCCTCCCCACTGCGAGTCCACCTCGATGTCCATGGTCGCGGCGAGGAAGGAGCCCGACTGGACCATCACTGTCTCGTGCCGCAGCTCCATAACCTCAATGTCGCCCGGGAGGGATGGCGCGACGGACACTTCGCCCGGCTCCTCTGCGGTGAATGTGTTTACGAAAAAGCTCTCCCCTCCTAGGACCGACCGCCGAAGACCGCCGAAGATTCCACCTCGCGTGCCCGTCTCCATTTTGATGGTGTCCGACATGCTGACCATGACACCGGTTTCGGCCTGGAGTTGCTCTCCGCGATTCATCCTGATCATAGCCAGCGCATAGGATGGTTTGTGAAGGATTTCGTAGTCCATAAGCTGGTGTCCTCCCTAGTGTTGGCCCGACCGCGGGGCTCGGGCGAAAGCTGGGTTCAGTCGCGACATCGTAATGGGCGACATTAACAACTGTGGCCTGAATAAATTATACAGTCGGTGTTGCGGTAGAGCAGAGGTATTCCGTTACAGGTTTGACCCTCATCCTGCTCGCGGGTATATTAGCCACCTGAACGATGGTCTGCTGACACCAAGGGTGTGCTTTGGTATGTATGCGTTAGTTCTCGCCGGCGGAAAGGGAGAGCGCCTTCGGCCACTTACCGACAGGGTGCCGAAACCCATGGCTCCCGTTGCCGGACGACCGATCCTTGAGCACCAGATTGAGTGGTTGAAGGAGGCGGGCGTCGAGAGCGTGGTGTTCCTCGTGGGCTACCGTTGGGAATCCATCAGGTCTCATTTCGGCGACGGCTCAAGGTACGGGGTAAATATAGCCTACAGCATTGAGAGCTCCCCTCTCGGCCGGGGCGGGGCAATCAAGCAGGGCATTCCCTTTGTCGGCGACTGGGACGAGCCCGTAGTGGTCACCAACGGCGACATCATCACTCGCCAACCGCTGTCGGAGATCATCGATTTCCATCGTGCCTCCCCGGCACGCGGCAACGGGTCCTGCGCCACACTGCTGGCGGTTCCCATGATCAGCCCGTACGGAATCGTGGACATGGATGACAGGGGAGGCGTGGTCGGCTTCCGTGAAAAGGTTGAACTGCCGCATTGGATCAACGGTGGCGTTTACGTGATAGACCGGGACGTTTTCGCGGAATTTCCCGATCTGGGAGACCACGAGGTTTCGACCTTCCCGCACATGGCGGAGTCCGGGAGGATAGCCGCATTCCGTACCAGGTCCTACTGGACCAGCATCGACTCGTTCAAGGACCTCAGAGAAGCCGAGGACTTTGTGGCCCGCGAGAAAGCGGGCCATTCCGCTGATCTTGCTTGATGATTCCGGACACGGGCGGCGAGCTCCTAGGTGTCCCTGCGAACTTCAGTCATGATTCGAAGTGACACCGGGGAATCAGTGGCTGATTCCACCTCAGTCGGTACCGGGACAGCAACGCCCGACGTCGCCTCGATGGCAGCAACTGTCAGGGCCAGCATGGAGAAGGTTCTGGTCGGAAAAGGCCAGGTTATTGAGCTCTTCCTGGCGGCGGTACTGAGTGGCGGGCACATACTCGTCGAAGACGTCCCGGGCATCGGAAAGACCACTCTCGCCCGCAGCCTGGCTGAATCCCTCAGCTGCAGTTTCCGGCGCATTCAATGTACCCCGGACCTGATGCCATCGGACATCACCGGGGTGCACTTTTACAACCAGAAGCTGAGTGAGTTCGAGTTCCGGCCCGGCCCCATCCTGGCCCAGGTCGTGCTGGCCGACGAGATTAACCGCGCCACGCCGCGCACCCAGTCGGCACTGCTGGAGGCGATGGCGGAGGGGCAGCTGACCGTGGACGACCGGACCATTACCCTTCCTCAGCCGTTTCTTCTGGTTGCGACGCAGAATCCCATCGAACTGGAGGGGACTTTCCCCCTGCCCGAGGCCCAGTTGGACCGGTTCATGCTTCGCCTGCGTATGGGATATCCGGATGAGGACGAAGAGGTGCAGATGCTGGCCCGCTTCAATTCGGGCAATCCCATCGACTCGTTGCAGCCGGTTGCCGATGGCAGCGGTGTTACGGAAACGCAGGCGGCGGTCAGGCAGGTATACGTCGACCCCGTCCTGAGCAACTACATTGTGAGGTTGGCCCAGGCGACCCGTCGCCACGAGGATGTGGAGTTGGGCGTGAGCCCCCGGGCCACCCTGGGGTTGTACCGCTGTTCCCAGGCCTATGCCGCCATCCGGGGCCGGGAGTATGTTTCCCCCGATGACGTTAAGGTCCTGGCGCCCTACGCCCTGGCCCACCGAACAATTCTCACCTCCCAGGCCCGGCTGAGGGGCCGCACGCAGGAGGATGTGGTGCATGAGCTGCTTTCTCGAGTGGAGGTGCCCGTTTAGGCCGGGCCGGGCGGTATGAGGCACGAGCTGTGGCCGGTGATCAGCGGGCTGCTTGTGGTTGTTGGCCTGCTGGCCAGCAGCGGCCTCCTGCTGGTGGTAGGCTCAATGGTCGTAGTGGTCTGGATGACGGCACGGCTGTGGGAGCGGTACTGTTTTCGGAAGGTCTCGTTCGAACGTAATATGGGCCGACGTCGTGCCTTCATCGGCGACACCGTCGACTATTCCGTTTCCCTGACCAACGACAAATTGCTCCCACTGATCTGGGTGGAGGCGCAGGACCCGTTCCCGGAGGGACTGGAACTCCCGGGTGCGGTTGTACGCGGCGCCAGTCTCGAGACCAACCGCCACTACAGCATCACCACCTCCCTCCTTCCGTACCAGCGGGCCACCTGGAATTTCAGGATGCACTGTGCCCGCAGGGGATACCACCGCATCGGCCCGGTCCGGATGCGAAGCGGCGACATTTTTGGATTCGCTTCGACGGAAACCCGCCAATCGAGCGTCAGCGACGTGCTGGTGTATCCGCGGGTGATCGACCTTGACAGCCTGGTCCCTCCCCCGCAACACCCCTTCGGTACGTCCCATGGCGGCTTGCCGCTCTTTCACGACACCACCAGGTTTCGTGGCACCAGGGACTATCTTCCCGAGGACCCCATGAAGCACATCGACTGGAAGGCCACCGCCAGGGCCAGGAGATTGCAAACACGGATCTTTGAACCTTCAGTGTCAATGAACATCGTCGTGGCCCTGAATGGCTCGACCAGCGACTATGTATGGCTGGGCACCAACAGGCGGCTGTTTGAGCGCGCCGTCACTGCCGCTGCCTCCGCCATGGTGCTGGCCGACCGGCGAGGTTACAGCTACGGCCTCATTTCCAACGCCGTGGCCTCCTACTCCGGGAAATGGCTGAGCATTCCAGTGGGAGCCTCATCGCAGCAACTGACTATGACCCTCGAGGCGCTGGCCATGGCGGCGCCCTACGTGGTCTCGATGCTGCCCAGCGTGTTCCGGGCGGAACGGGACAACCTGCCTCCGGGCGCCACCGTGGTTTTCATAACTGCCGCCCTGACCGACTCCATCCCCGCACAGCTGTCTGCCTTTTCCGAGAGTGGATACCGGCTCAGCGTGATCTATGCCGGGGATGGCGAGGCGCCGGAACGAATTGCCGACATTCCCGTATTCAACATCGGCCATCTCCTCGACCAGTTGCCCGAGGACCGCACTGACTGGAATGACGATCCGAATGTACTGGGTGAAGCAATGGATCAAGCCAGCCCAAGTCCTGGCTTTCCCGACGCGCGCATCGGCGAGAACGACGGATCAATGTCCGTGTGAAGTTATGAATCAGATACCGGAACGAGGGCAAGGGTGAGGCCATACTGGCGCATCAGGTCGGTGACTGCGGTGGACCTCTTCCTGGAGAGCTGCGTCCTGTACCTGGTATTCTCGACAGTTTCCAGCCTGGTCAGGCTGGAACAGCTGCATTTGCCCTTCTGGCTGGTATTTGTGGCCCTTGCCTGGGGTTATGGCCTGTCCCTCTGGGTGCTGGGACTCAAGATCACTCCTGTGCTCAGAGGGGTGATTGGAATGGCCGTCGGGGTGCCGTCGTTGCTGGTCCTTGTCGCCTGGAATGCTGGTCTTCCCCTTCTCCCCTTTGGGCTTCTTATTCCGCTGGAGCCAGGCGGTCTGGGCCTGTTCGTTGGCTCGGTCATTTTTCTGCTCATCACCTGGTGGCGAGGGGTGCAGGTCTCCCGCGAGGAGGCAACTCTCGATTCAGTACGTACTGCCTTTCAGATAGGGATGGTCACCCTGCTCGCTGCAGCCCTGATCGATGCTGCCACCGAGGGCCGGATTGTCAGCGGGTTCTTCGTAATCGGTTTCTTCACCGTGGGGCTCATGGGAATGGCCCTGGCCAGGTTCTCTGCGGACGGAGGCGAGAATCGCGAAATGCCACGTCAGTGGCTCTGGCCCATCGTGGCCTGTGTGGCGGGCGTTTTGCTGCTGGGTCTGCTGATCAGCGGCCTCGGCCTGGGCGGGCTTGACGACGTCAGCAGGGCGGTTACAGGCCTGATTGGCGCGGTTGGCCTGAGGATCCTGGAGCCGGTGCTGATGCTGGTAGGGCTGATCGCCGGGGGGCTGGTCAGCGTGGGAAACTGGTTCTCCCAGCTCATGGGCGGTGGCGATTTCGATGGACTCCTGGAGGCTCAACGACGGATCAATGAGTTTCACGAAAGCCTGAGGGAGGCCGAAGCCGATACTGATGGGAACCTGCTCCTTACCGTTCTGCAGTGGACCGCAGTCGCCTTCGGTTCTCTTGCCGCGGTGGGCATCGTCTATTGGCTCTTTCGGAGTCGTCGCCGGCAGGGCGGAGGCGGCCAGGTTGTCGAGGTCCGGGAGTCGCTGTTCAGCCTGAGCCGGGCCGGGGATGACGTTAACGAGGCGTTGGGCGGTATATTCGCCGGCAGGTGGGGAGGGTCGCGGAGACGGAATCGCATATTTGCCACACCGCGCGACTACTACCACGCCCTGCTGGAGATGGCGAGACGGGCCGGCCGCCCCAGGGACTCGTCGGCGACACCGAGGGAGCACCAGCGCGACCTTTCGGGGATCCTGCCAGCCGACCCTGTCTCCCGGATCGTTGATGAGTTCCAGGACGCCCACTACGGCGCCGCTATCGCCGATTCGGAACGGATGGGCAGGCTGGAGCAAGACCGCCTGGCATTGGAGGAGTTCCTGGACCAGCGCAAAAAGGACCGTTGAAACGCCAGTCGCCGGCCAGGTTGCCCAGTTCTTGGAAACTATCTCAAATCGAGTGTTTGCTTGCCCTGCACCTTTCTTTTGACAACCATTTCACCGCCACCCTAACCCTTCCCCTCAAGGGAGAGGGGACTCTTGAGATAGCTGCTTAGTTGCACCCGCTCTGAGGCATGCCGGAGGATATCCGATCAAGGCGCCGTTTGTCTGGCAGCCTCACTGGGAGCCAGTGGAAAGTGTCTCCGGAATCGTCCTGGACCGAAAGGGCACTGCAGTCTAGCGAAAGGCTGGCAGCACCTCGTCGGCGATGAGCGCCATGAGCCGGCGGAGCGCGGGAATGTCCCCAGAATTCAAGGCCAGAACCATGTGCTCCACCCCCGCCTCACGGTAGGCCTCGATGCCTGCCCGCATGGCTCCGGGATCATCGCCGGGCAGCCGTGAGCGCGACGAGGCGCGCTGGCTCGACGGGCCACCATTCACTTCGACCTCGACTCGCGTTGACATGGTGATGTCGGATACGTCCCGGCCCGCCGCTTGCGCCAGGGAGGCTAAATCAGCTTTGCCGATGGCGAAGTCCTCGGGTGACAGGCCTGTCGGGTGCCATCCGTCGCCCACCCGGGCAGTCCGGCGCATCGCTCCGGGAGAGGAGCCCCCGATCCAGAGCGGAATCGAAGGCTGCACCGGCTTGGGGGAAAAGTACAGGTCCTCAAAATCCCAGCGGCGGCTGTGGTATTCCGGCCAGTTGTTGCTCCACAGCTCCTTCATTATGGCGATGGACTCGTTTGTGAGCGATCCGCGCTCACGCATCGGGATGCCGAGAGCTTCGAATTCCTCGGTCATGGCGCCGGCGCCCACTCCCAACCTGACCCGGCCCCCGGACATCTGGTCCAGCGTGGCGGCATACTTGGCCAGTTCCACCGGGTTGTGGTAGGGGAGCACCAGAACCGACGTGCCCAGGGCAACCCTGCTGGTGGTCGCCGACATGTACGACAGCATGGCCATTGGGTGATAGTAAGGACGGTCCTCGAGCCTCTCCCGGATGTAGCCGGTGTTGAACAGGTGGTCCATCACCCAGATGGAGTCATACCCCTGCTGTTCCGCCTCCGGGCCCAGGTTGAGGACTTCATTTGGGTCCGAAACTCCCCAGTTATTGGGGATGGTAACTCCGAATTGCGTCATAACTCGTCCGATGAAAATTCACGCTTGACTTGACCGGCAGCCCTCATTTGACCGCCTCTGGTAGACCTCTGCCGCCGGGACGTTGCATTGAGAGATGCCGCTCCCACAGCACCGGGCACGCGCTCGGAGGCAGTTACGCCGTATTGATGGCGGTGAGCACCGATGCCGTTTCCACCGCAGCGAGGGCTGCGTTGGTCCCGATGTTGCCGGACTTGCCGCCGGCGCGGTTCAGGGCCTGCTCCATGTTTTCGGTGGTCAGCACGCCGAAGATCGTGGGCACACCGGTGTCCAGGCTGACGGATCCCGCGCCGCCCTGTGCCTGACCGGCCACCATGTCGTAATGCGTGGTCTCACCACGGATTACGGCGCCGAGACATATCACCGCGTCAAAGCGGCCACTCTTGGCAAAGGCTCGGGCCACCACGGGCAGCTCGAATGATCCCGGGACCCAGGCCACAGTGATGTCCGAGTCGCGCACGCCGCAGCGACCAAGGGTCTCCAGCGCCCCGTCGAGCAGTTGCTTGGTAATTATCTCGTTGAAACGGGCAACCGCGACTCCGACTCGCAGGCCCTGCCCGTTCATGTCGCCCCTGAGTTCGTTGGGCACGGTAAGTTCTCCTAGTCTTGGAATGAATTGAATTCGCCCCTTGCGGCCGCGGGAGTCCTCATCATTGCGTGAGAGACTGTCGCTCCGGCGGTTCGATCAGGAGTCGCCAGGAGTTTCCAGTCCCACCAGGAGCACCTTGTCCAGCAATTCGGCCTCAGAGACCATTCCGGCCACGGTGCTGAATTCGTTGATTACAGTGAGCGGCACCTGGCGTACCCCGTATCGACGGGCGAGGTCGGGAAACTCCTCCGCCTCAATCACGTCGGTATGGATGTTTGCGCTCTCCACGGCCATTGATTGCGCCAGAAGCGCCATCCCCGCCGAGGTCTCGCTGCCCGGCGTGACGAATACCTGGAGGTGTACCGGCTTCTCCACCCGTCGCAGCTGCTTCCGGGAGTTGACGGAAAGGCGGGTGCTGCCCCGGGAAAGCGCCTTGGTAATTCCAACCAGCACCGGTAGCTGGTATCCAAGGGGCAGGCCGTAGTATCTCACCCACTTCCCGGTGCCTGCTCCAATCACCACCGCTGGAATGCGGGTGATGCTGTCCTCCTGCGCTTTTTCCCTCTCGAGGTGAAATTCCACGGTTTCCAAGGCCAGCTTGGGCGAAAGGGAGACCAGTTCCTCCATCAGTTGCTGCGTCTGAGGACAGTAGCGGCATTCACGACCCGGAATCGCGATGGGCGACGGGCGTTGCGTGTACATCCGCAGAAGCACGTCAGCCTTGAGGTGCTTGCGGAATTCCCGCTTCAGACGTGGCTTTTCCTGTGGCGGAATCAGGTCCTGTTGCGCGGTAGCCATGGATTCAGGTCCCCTGCGGCAGTGGATGGGGCCAGTTTACACGGCCCGCAAAGGCTTAGCCACCCCGCTGGCCGTCCTGTTCCGGCACCGGGTGTGCCAAGATCGGACCGAACGCTAGCCTTCCTTGTCCAGCATGTCCCGGATGGTGAACATGCGCTGGAAGAGGGTGAAACAGGACACGGCGGCAATGGCGACCAGAATTCCCATAAGCAACCAGGGGATCCAGGACAGCAGGAGGGCGGCGCCCAGCAGGATCACTCGCTCCGTGCGAGTCATCACACCGGCCCGGGTGAAGACCCCTAGACCCTCGCCACGGGCCCGGAGGTAACTGACTCCTTGCGAAAAAACAAGGGCCAGCAGCAGGGCGATGAGGAAAAATGCCCTGTAGTCCTCAGCCACGTCGGCCCTGAGTATGTAGACTCCAAGGCCCACGAAGAGCGCGGCCTCTCCCAGCCGGTCGAACACCGAGTCCAGGAGCGCGCCGAAGGGTGTTGCCTTGCCGGTCAGACGGGCCAGGGCCCCATCGAACAAGTCGAGGATTCCGCCGGCCAGGAACACCGCGCCGCCCCAGACCAGCCAGCCGTAAGCCACCAGGCAGGCAGAGACTACGCAGACCGCGAAGCCCAGCAGGGTGATGCCATTGGGGGAAAATCCGACGGCCCTGAATGCGCGCGCGCCGGGCTCCTCGAGGTAGCTGCGCAGTGCGCCTCTAAGCTGTTCTCTGCCCAGTAGTCGCATTAGGCCGCATTGTATCCGGAAGCGCCATGTACCTCTTGCAGGCAGGCCTCGTAGTACTGTTCAACGCGTTCGGCCACCACCTGCCACCGGTGCTTCTCGGCCGTTGCCCGGCCTCGCTGTCCCATGAGCGCCCGCCGCTGGGGGTCGCGAACAAGATCCTCCAGGGCTGTGGCCAATGATCCCACATCCTTGTTCCTGAAGAGCAAGCCCTCCTCTCCGTCGGTCAGTACACCACGGTAACCCTCGATGTCGGAGGCCACCACGGGTTTGCCAGCTGCCATTGCTTCCAGCAGAACAATGCCGAAGCTTTCGGCACCCGTAGCCGGTGAACAGAAAATGTCGGCGGAGGCATAGTAGCGGGGCAGGTCGTCGTAGGGCACCCGCCCCACAAACTCCACCTCAGGCAGGTTCCGGGAGCTGAGGACCTGGTAAGAGTCCTTGTCCGGGTTACCCGGTCCCACCACGATGAGGCGCAGGTTGGGAGTGTCCCAGCGGAGCTGCCCATAAGCCTCCAGCAGGTAACGCAGACCCTTTCGTTTTTCCAGCCGGCCAACAAAGATGATGTTTGTCTTGCCATCCTGGTACTGCGGCCAGGGTTCCGCCTTCTGGGAGAAATGGTCCACGTCAATACCGTTGGGAATGATCTCGTAGTTGCCGGGGAAGGTGGATTGAACATAATGCCGGGCTGCCGGCGAGACGGCGATGTTGCCATGGAGGCGCTGGTGCCATCTCTTGATGAACGGCTGGCTCATCCGGTAGAGGTGGTGCCGGTTGTGGCAGGCGTGGAATGTGCCCACATTCACCGTGTTCGAATACTCGAGAACGGTGAGCGGAAGGATGGGCGCCATGGGCTCGTGGAGGTGAATGATATCGTACTGCTCCCTCTCCAGAAGAGCCCTGACCTTCCGCGCCAGCCACCAGGAAAGGGAGACGCGGGCGATGGAGCCTCCACTGGGCAGGGGCACGGAGCGGCCCAGGGGCACCAGCAGGTCGCTGTCCTGGCATTCCCGGGAGGGCGAATGGGGCGCCAGTACCTGGACCTCATGGCCCAGCTTGCCCAATTCCCTCGCCAACTGGGACACGTGGATGGTTACGCCACCGGGCCAGGTGAAGTCGTAAGGCGACACCAAGGCTATCTTCAATGGCACACCTCCCGGCCCCGCCTTGACACGGGTGTCCGGGGCATCCCTGTTCTGCTCTAACCCGACGGCTCCTCCACCGTTTGAGGAGTTCTCTGCCGGTTCCCGTCTCCGGCTATGAAGGAATCCGTGAGATCACGGGCTGCGTCGTCCGTGTACTGGATGGGCGGGGACTTCATGAAGTAGGAGCTGGGCCCCACGACGGCACCGCCCTCACCCCGGTCCATGGCCAGCTTGGCGCAACGGATGGCATCGACCACCACGCCGGCGGAGTTGGGGCTGTCCCATACCTCCAGCTTGGCCTCCAGGCTGATGGGGGCCCCGCCGAAGATCCTCCCCTCCATGCGGATGTAGCACCACTTCCGGTCCTTGAGCCAGGGAACGTGGTCGCTGGGGCCGACATGGATACTGTCGGGATCGATTTCCTCGTCCAGCTGGGAGGTGACCGCCGAGGTCTTGGATATCTTCTTGGATGTGAGACGCTCACGCTCCAGCATGTTGAGGAAGTCGGTGTTGCCGCCGAAATTCAGCTGGTAGGTGTGGTCGAGGGTGACACCGCGGTCCTCGAACAGGCGGGTGAGTACGCGGTGTGTGATGGTGGCTCCCAGCTGCGACTTGATGTCGTCGCCGATAATGGGAACGCCGCGCTCTTCGAACCGATTGCGCCAGTATTCCTCGCGGGCCAGGAACACCGGGATGCAGTTGACCATGGCGCAGCGAGCGTTGAGGATGTGCTCCACGTACCACTTGGTGGCCTGCTCGCTGCCTACCGGCAGGTAGTTGATCACCACGTCCACTTCTCGGTCACGGAGGATACCCGTAATGTCGGACGTAGAGTGAGGTGATTTCCTGACCAGATGAGAGACGTACCGGCCGATGCCATCATGGGTCATTCCCCGGTCGACCTTGACGCCGGTCTCGGGTACCTCGGCGAACTTCAGGGTATTGTTCGGCTCGGTAAAAATGGCTTCGGAGAGATCCTTGCCGACCTTGTTCTCGTCGATGTCGAAGGCGGCAACGACTTCAATGTCCTCAATGCGATAGCCGCCGATGGTGTTGTGCATCACGCCGGAGACCGCGTCATCGGGCGGAATCTCCACGTACCTGTGAAGGCCCTGTACCAGAGATGAGGCGCAGTTCCCCACGCCAATGATGGCTACGTTGATTTTGCCCACTTAGTGGCTCCTTTGCGACGGCTATTGTGTCTGTCCGGACAATCGTACGTCGGCGTCCGGCCCGCCCGTCCTCCGCGCGCACCGCAACGAATTGGGCTCAGGACGCCTGATGGCGTGAGTCTACAGCGCTCGATTTTATCAATCAGCGGCCCTTGCTAACAAGTTGTAGTCCAAATCCCTACACTCAGTTTGCACAGGCCCGGCCGATAGGAGCCGTCCTCGCACGCCGGTTGAAGGGCAATTATTCGAAAAACCGGATGATGGCCGTTCGGTCGTCGCGGCGAAACCTGACTCCCAGTTTTTCAGGTACGCGGCCCTCGACCAGGCGCCCGGCGATGATTTCCTCGATGCGCCCGGCGGCCTCTTCAGGAGTTGATGAAGTCCTGACTATGTCCGCCAACTCGTCGACGTCCATGTTGTCGGTAACGCCATCGGTAGCGAGGACGAGCTTGACTCCGGGCTCGATGGTAACGTCTTTCTGTACCATCTGACCCAATTCAGCGGCAGCGCCGACGGCACGGGCCACTCCAACATGCAGGAACCCTCCCAGGCGCCCACAGAGTCTTTCATGGGAGTCAGGGGTGACGAGGAAGATGGGGCTGTCCCCGGCGGCAGCAACGTACAGACGCCCGCCCCGGTACAGGGCGACGGAAACCGTGGTCAACAGAAAGCGCCCGGCTCCGACGTCAAAAAAGTCCCGGTTGACGTCCGTAATGGTGGTGGAGACCTCATCGATATTGCCTGTAGGACTCTGCTCCAGTGCTTCCCTCAGTTCACGGCTGGCTTCGGCGCCGCCGTGGCCGGTGACCCCGTCCATGACCACATCCAGGAAGTCCCCGTTTCCAAGGTCGCGGGTCAGCAGACTGTCCTCGCCGTGAGCTGAATTGTCCTGCAGCGTCGAAAAAGTGCTGGCAACCATGGCGGTATCCTCTGTTTGTCTCCCGTAGGATTTTCCCTCTAGCCAGGGAATAATTTGGCTACTATTTTAACTGATGCCGGTCGATTATCGGGAGTATGCGGCCAACTCGGTCTCCGCATCGAAAATGAAGCGGGTCCAGTAAGCGCCGCGCAACCAGTCCAGTGCCTCCCGCCAGGCCGCCAGTGCTCCCTCCCAGTCGGCAAGGACTCTGTTCCTGTCCTGCAGGGCTGCGAGGTAGGCTGCCAGGTCTGTGCGGAACTGTTCGAAATCCGAATATGACCGTGCGTCGATTTTTTCCAGTATCGAATTGGCGGCGGCTGCCACCTCGTCACCGGCGCCCAGCAGGCCCCTGCGGACCTCGTTCAATTCTTGCTGCACGTTGACCACGGGCCTTACGCCGTGGGCATCACGATATCCGGAGGCGTCGAGGGGCGGCTCATCGGGTGTGGTGTAAAACTTGAGCAGTTCGAGGCATGCATCATTCACGTCCAGTGGAGGCCGCCCCCTGGGAGCCGGATCGTCGATCCCGGCGAGGGCGCCGGTGTCGATGACCTGCACACCACCCGTTCCCGGCTGATAGAAAACGTTCTGGGGCCGGAGATCCAGCACTATGAAGCCGGCACCGAGGTAATGCTGCTCCAGGTCTATGAGCTGGTTATGCACCGGAAAGAGACGGTTCCCATCCGCATGGACCAGGGGATACACGGCAAAGAGATTCTGGCCAGCACCTATGGGGACGCCGGTAATGCGGGACATCATATCGCCAAGTAGTGGTATCCCGGGTGCCCTTCCCTGGACGAAAACCGTGTATGGCTCTGCCAGGTCATCGCCATAAAATTCGTCGTGGACGGCGGAATCCGTGTAACCCAGGATCGGCGCCAAGAGCCCATCGGCGTCGCCGGCGAGGTCGTAGGCCATCAGGAGGCGCTCCGTACGCGCCTCGATAGCGCCATGCTGCTTCCTGCTGACCGCCTGAGGTACGGGACGCTTCAACGCCACTTCCGCGCCCGTCTCGCGGTCGATGGCGGCCCGCACATCATAGTCCGCGCCGGACCCGAGGCGGCCGGTAATTTCATAGCGCTGAAGGTCTACCTTTTCCACGAAAAGCGGCCTCCCGACCGCCGTATGTCAGCCTGCTGCCAGATCCCCAAGGCGAACCAGCGCTCGAACAGGCTACGAAATACGGTACAAACCGAGCAAGATGTTACGACGCTGTCTGGACATTTGCAACTTGAGCGGGACGCCGACCCAAGCCACAGGGCGCCGGATTCAACCTCGGCTTCAGCTGCATGGAGCCCGGTATCCCAAGGTCACCCATTCATCCCGGGGCCACTCCATATCGGGGATGAAACCAAGTGCCAGCAGTGCATCCTCGACCTCGGGTCTCTGGGTGGCCAGCAGGCCCGAGGCAACTAGCACGGCGCCCGGTTTCAGCGCCTTTAGCAGGAACGGAGACCGGTCGGCCACGCCGCGAGCCGAGATGTTCGCCACCGCCAGGTCAATGGTGCCATCCGCGGCGGCGGGGTGGGGCACGGAACCCTTGGCCAGGGTAACCCGGTCCTGGAGACGCAGGCGCCTGAAATTTCCGCGGGCGGCAGTGACGGCCTGACCATCGATGTCCAGCGCCACCGCCGACCCAGCCGACAGTTTCAGGGCGGTGATGGTGAGAATTCCTGAGCCCGTCCCCAGATCAAGAACGCGCATGTCCGGCTCCACCAGTTCCTCCAACGCCTCCATGCAGGTGTAGGTGGTGGGATGGTATCCGGTGCCGAAGGCGATGCCGGGATCAAGGTCAATGACAACCCTTCCCTGGGCCTCACCGGGCTCCAAGTCGACCCACGATGGCTTGATGATCAGCCGTTCGCCGACAGGGAGCGCCGCGTAGTGCTGCTTCCAGCTGTTCTGCCAGTCCTCGTCGTCGTCCAGGTCCCGGGTAACCATCTCTCCGAGCTCTCCCACCGAACTGATGAGCCGGATTCCGACGTCGATGCGCGCCAGCCGTTCCCTGGATGCCGTCTCCAGGTAGGTCCGCAACAGCACTCGGCCGGCACCCTGGGGCTCAGTGCTGAGGCCCTTTCCGTAACGTCCGAAAAGGTAGGAGACAGGCTCGACATATTCGTGGGGGACGGAGATGCTGAGTTCTTGCCAGGGCATTTGGACTCCAGGGCAATATGCCGGAAATGATGGTGGCGACAGGCTCAGAGATACGTCGGTGCGTTCGGTATGCGGACAGAAGTCTAGGGCAGGCGTGGCTAGAAGGCGTCCTTGATGCGATCAAACAGGCCTTTTTCGTCGCCGTCCGCGTCTTCCTCCGGTTTCTGCTCCGGTTCCTTCTCGGCCTTGCTGGGGCCCTTCGAGCTTTTCTTACCGGAGCGGCTCGACTTCTTCTTGCGCCCGCTCTTAGTCTGTCCCCCTCCATTGAGCGAGAGCGCCAGTTCTTCCATCAACTCTTTCTGGTGACTGGAGAGGGATGTGGGGATGCGCACGTCGGCGTACACCCGCATGTCGCCGCGACGGTTGGAGTGAAGGTGAGGGACGCCGCGGTTGCGGATGCGGAACTCCGTGCCCGGCTGGGTGCCCTGGGGCAATTTCAGATCCTCTTCGAAACCATCCACAGTGGGGATGAGCTTGTCGACTCCCAGGGCTGCCTCGGCAATATTCAAAGGAAGGGTGTATACGATGTCGGTACCATCCCGCTGGAACATATTGTGCTCCTGCACGTTTACGCCGACATAGAGGTTGCCGGAACCTCCTCCGTCGCTTCCGACATCGCCCTCGCCATTGATTCGCACCTGCATGCCGTGATCGATGCCGCCGGGGATCTTGACCTCGATCTTGCGTTTCCGGCGTTCCCGCCCTGCCCCGCGGCAGACGCTGCACGGCGAGTTGATGATGCTTCCGCGTCCTCGGCAGCTGTGGCAGGGCGCAACCTGCGTGAACTGTCCGAACACACTGCGCTGAGAGCGACGCACCTGGCCGCTGCCGCGGCAGTCAGCGCACGTGTCCACCGAGGTGCCCGGTTCGTTGCATGCTCCGGAACAGTGGTGGCACATTTCCAGCCGGTTGATCTCGATTTCTCGGCTGGCCCCGAAAACGGACTCCTCGAAGCTCAACATGACCTGTTGCTGCAGGTCCCCGCCGCGCCGTGGCTGCCGAGCCGCGCGAGTGGAGGCTCCACCAAAGAATGAATCAAATATGTCGCCGAACCCGCCGAAACCCTCAAAGCCGTCGAATGGACTGCCCGCGCCTTGTGCGCCGCCGTTCACTCCGGCTTTGCCGAAGCGGTCGTATTGGCCGCGTTTCTTTGAGTCGGAAAGGACCTGGTAGGCCTCGTTGATCTCCTTGAATTTTTCCTCTGCGTCCGGGTTCTTGTTTCTGTCCGGGTGGTACTCCATGGCCTTCCTTCGGAAGGCCCGGCGTACTTCTTCCTCGCTGGCGTTGCGGGAAACGCCCAGCAACGCATAGTAGTCCTGGTCGGCCATTATCAATCACTCAGTAACATTGGGCAGTATGGTTGAGCGACCGTGAGACACAGTCTTGACCATTGTAATTGAGCATGCGCTAGCGCTCAATAGCGACGGATTATTGCTAAGGGAGAGACGGTTTTCGTAACGCATGCGGGGTGCCCATTCTTGACACTTTGAGGGCCGCTGGTTACGATGCACAATAGGAGCAAAGTCCAATGACCGGAAAGGTATTGCTCTATTTTGGGCGTAACAGGCGGAAAGGGAAGGTGGTATGACTACCGTTATCATCGCTGTTCTCGCCGTCCTTGCGGCCCTAGGGTTAGGGATAGCAACTTGGCTGGTGTTCCGGCAGAGAGTACAGGCGTCGCGGCTGGCGACAGCCAACGAGACTGCTGGGGACCTTACCGCTCAGGCCAAAGAGGAAAGCAGGACCATTCTACTGGCGGCCCAGGAAGAGACCCTGAAACTCAAGAATGAGGCCGAAGCGGAAATCAAGGAGCAACGCCGGGAGCTCACCCGCCTGGAAGACAGGCATGTGCAGCGGGAAGAGCAACTGGAACGCAAGATCGAGGCGCAGGACAACCGGCAGGCTGAACTTGCCGACAGGGAATCTCAAATCGAGGAGTCTCGAAAAGAGGTAGAGGAACTCAGATCGGAGCAGACGAAAGCGCTGGAAAGGATTGCCAACCTCACCGTCGACGAGGCCCGTGAGGCCATTGTAAGGCGCGGTGAGGAGGACGCCCAGCACGATTTGATGCGCCGCTACTACGAACTGGAGCGGGACTACAAGGACAGAGCAGATGAGAACGCCCGCAAAATCATTGCGGTCGCTATCAACAGGCTTGCCTCCGACGTCGTCTCCGAAAGCACTACATCCGTGGTATCCCTGCCCAATGATGAGATGAAGGGACGTCTCATCGGCCGCGAAGGACGCAATATCAGGACCCTGGAATCGCTGACCGGAGTTGACGTAATCATCGACGACACTCCGGAGGCTGTTACCGTTTCGTGCTTTGACCCGGTTCGACGGGAAATCGCACGACTGGCCTTGGAAAAGCTTGTCTCCGACGGGCGCATCCAGCCTGCCCGTATTGAGGACATGGTGAACCGGGCCCAACACGAGATTGATCAAACAATCATGAAGGCCGGGGAAGAGGCCACCTTCGAAGTCGGAGTCAGTGGGCTCGACCGCGAACTGGTCCGGCTGCTGGGACAGTTGAAGTATCGTTACAGCTACGGCGAAAACGTGCTGCAACACTCAGTGGAAGTGGGTCTCCTGGCGGGCATGTTGGCCGCTGAGTCGGGGGCCAACGTGCAGGTTGCCAAGGTAGGCGGCCTACTGCACGACATCGGCAAGGCCCTCACCCACGAGGTATCAGGTCCCCACGCGGAGATCGGCGCGGAAATCGCCAAGAGGCACGGCATCAACCACAGCTCCTACCGGGGTATACTTGAGCACCACTGGGATGAGCACGAGACCGTGGAGTCGTTCCTCGTGGCCGCAGCCGACGCCATCAGCGCCGCCCGGCCCGGGGCCCGAAAGGAGTCGCTGGAACAATACGTCAAGCGCCTCCGGGACCTTGAGGGGGTGGCAGCCGGATTCGAAGGTGTCGAACGCACCTTCGCCATCCAGGCGGGTCGTGAGGTGCGGGTCATGGTCAAACCGGAAGACATGGACGACGTGAAGGCCGCGTCTCTGGCGCGGGACATTGCCCGCAAGGTGGAAGAGGACCTCGTCTTCCCAGGCCAGATTAAAGTTACTGTCATACGGGAAACCCGCAGCGTAGAATTTGCCCGCTAGGAGCATGGGCTGAAGCCTTCAGGCTACCAGCCTAAGGAAAGACTTACTCAGGACCGGCCTGCCGCTCCGCCCGGCGGGCTCTGGGTCAAACGGGAAACACGAAAGGACTCAGGAGCGGGATCTGCCCGGCTGCTGAGTCCTTTTTTCCGCACTGAATATTCGAGATCAACCCGAGTCAACCTTTGAAGAGGAAACGCAGCCATTGCGAATTTTGATGATCGGCGACGTGATCGGGAAGCCGGGCCGAGAGGCCGTGCGCCGGATTCTTCCCGACCTGCGCACCGAAAAGAGCATTGACCTGGTTATTGCCAACGGCGAAAACGCGGCCGGAGGCTTCGGCCTGACCATGGATACCGCCTCGGAACTGCTCGATTCAGGCGTTGATGTCCTCACGTCGGGGAATCACATCTGGGACAAGAAGGAATTCATTCCCTACCTGGATGACGTGGCGGGAGAAGGTCTTCCGGTCGTTCGCCCCGCCAATTATCCCAGCGCTCCCGGCGTGGGTGTCATTGAGCGAAAGGGAGTGGCCGTGGTCAACCTGATGGGGCGGGTGTTCATGACACAGCTGGACTGCCCATTCCGCACCGCCGACCGCCTGCTGGAGGAGTTGCAGGAGGAGCACGATACCCCCATGATCGTGGTTGATTTTCACGCCGAGGCAACGTCCGAGAAGCAGGCCATGGGCTGGTACCTGGACGGGCGGGTAAGCGGCGTCTTCGGCACCCACACCCATGTGGGCACAATCGATGCCCGCATTCTGCCGGAAGGTACTGCCTACTTGACGGATGTCGGCATGACTGGTCCGGTGGACTCGGTGATCGGCAGTGATACCCGGGCGGTGCTGGACCGCTTCCTCACCTCGATGCCCCAGAGGCTGGAGGTTGCCAAGGGACCCTGCACCATGAACTCGGTGCTGGTGGAAGTTGATGAACAGACCGGGCGCTCCATTCATTTGGAGCGCGTCGACAGGATGATCGCCTGATATGAGCGCAGAAGTAGACCTGCACCTTCACACCCTGGCCTCCGATGGCAGGCTGACACCCACACAGCTGGTGCAATTGGCGGCGCGCCAGGGCCTGAAAACGGTCTCGGTTTCCGACCACGACACCACGGACGGTCTCGCGGAGGCATTTGAAGCGGCCAAGGAGTTCCCGGGTCTGCGGATCATTCCGGGCATCGAGTTGAGCGCTGACGTGCCGGGAGATGAGGTCCACGTGCTGGGGTACTTTATAAACCCCGCCGACGATGAACTTCAATCGGAGTTGACCAGGTTCCGCGAGGGCCGTGTTGGTCGGGCGAAGGCCATGGTGGAGAAACTGGGGGAACTGGGAATCCAGGTGGAGTGGGAGCGCGTACAACATTTTGCGGGGGACGGCGCCGTAGGCCGCCCACATATCGCTCTGGCACTGGTGGAGGCCGGATACTGCAAGGAACCGAAGGACGCCTTCCCCGAATACCTGGGCCGCAACGGCCTGGCCTATGTGGAACGGGTCAAACTGACGCCAGCAGAGGCCGTCGGCATGATCCGGCGCGCCGGCGGGGTCGCCGTGTTGGCTCATCCGGCCTACATGAACGACATGGAGGCGGGCATCGCCAATCTGGCCGGGATCGGTCTGGCGGGCATGGAGGTCCACTACGCCAAGTACCGTGATGACACCATCCGGCAACTGGCGCGCCTCGCCCGGGAATACGATCTCATCCCCTGCGGAGGCAGTGACTACCACGGCTTGGGAAATGCGGACGAATGCCTTCCGGGCGAAAACGGCCCGCCGTTGGAAACGGTCGACCGACTTGAGTCCGCTGCGCTGGCTGCCAGGGACAGCCACACTCCATAGCTTGACACTCCGCGCGACGTTCAGGAATTTAAGCACGAGCAGCCGATGGAAATTGTCGCCCTGTACGTAGCTGCCTATCTGCTGGGTGCCATCCCCACGGCCTATCTCCTGGGTAAACTGGCAAAGGGAATCGACATTCGCCAGTATGGGAGCGGAAACGTCGGGGGCGGAAACGTCATCCAGCACGTTGGCAAGAAATGGTTTGTTCCCCAAATGGTTTCCGACTGCCTGGTAAAGGGAGCAGGCACCATCTGGTTCTCGGTTTATGTGGCGGGTATCGACTGGAACTCGCCATGGGTGATAGGGCCACCACTGCTGGTACTCGCCGGAAACAATTGGTCTCCCTTCCTCAAGCTGCAGGGAGGCAGGGGCCTCGGAGTTGCTGCTGGTGCGTTGCTGGCGTTCTCACCTGTGATCCTGGCAATAGCATTGTTGACCTATTTCGGTGGATATCTCCTGAGCAAAGAGGCGGGGATCTGGGCACTGATCACGCTGGTCTCCCTGCCCGTCCTGGCGCTGGTGATTCCGGCAGAGTTTAAAATGGCAGACGGCGGGACAATGGCGTGGTTCTGGTTGGGCGTGCTGGTGTTGGTGATCCTCAAACGCCTGTCCTCAAACTGGGGGCCATTACCCGATAATCTGCCGCGAGGAAAGGTGTTTATCAATCGCCTGTTCCGGGACAGGGATGTGGACGACCGCAGCAAGTGGGTTGAACGAATTCCCGAAGCGAGCAACTGACCATCCGCCAACAGGAGCAGATTATGGCCACGGAACCGCGAAGGGCGGGCCAGGAGGCCAACGCCAGTTACTGCAACTGGCATCCCGACACTGAGACACGGTTATTCTGCAGCCAATGCGGCAAGAGCATCTGCACTCTGTGCATGGTGCAGGTGCCTGTTGGAATTCGTTGCCGGGAATGTGGGCGCGCCGAGCGTTTGCCGACCTACGACGTCCAACCTGCGTTCATGTTGAGAGCCGTTGGGGTGGCGGTCGCTGTTGCGCTGGTGGGAGGGCTGCTTTGGCTGGGACTGAATTCGCAGTTTGGCGGAGTGCCCCTGGTATCTTCGATTTTTGGCCTGGCGGTCGCCTATGCCATTGGTGAACTAATCAGCAGGGCTGTCAATCGAAAACGAGGCGTGACCCTCGCCTGGATCGCTGGCAGTGCGATGGTGGTTGCCTACCTGATTTCCGGGGGATTCATTTATCTCCTGAGTGGCAACTTTCTCACCGTGATCTTCAGCCTGCTTTTCCTTGCCATCGCCGTCTACACGGCATCTTCCCGGCTTCGCTGAACCGGGATTATTTACGACCCTAGTTGCTTTGCGGCCAGCCTTATACGCTGTCGTCCGAAGGGTTGTCGACTTCCAGTTCCTCTCTGAGTTCCTGCAAGACTTGCCGGATAACTGAGGGTTCGAATCCTCGCCGGGCAAGAAAGGCACCGACTCTGCGGTCAAATGCAGTGCGACCGGCGCCAGATTGTCTGGAGGCGTAGCGTTGAGCCGCCCGCCGGGCCGCGTCTGAGGAGTCGTATCCCTCAAGGGCGTCTTCAATCAGGTCGTCGGCAACGCCTCGAGTCTTGAGCTCCCTGGCAATCATTCCCCGGCTTCGCGGCTTGTGGCGCTCCCTGCTCTGGCGCCACTGGTTGGCATAGTCCGCATCGTCCAGAAGCCCCTCGCTCAGCAGACGCCCTACGGTTTCTTCAACGGCATCCTTACCGAAGCGGCGGCCCAGCTGCTCTCGAATCTCCAACACCGTGCGGGGCCGTAGAGCCAATAGTCGCAGTGCCGTGCCGCGAGCACGGTCGGATTCCTTTTTTAATGAGAGGACGGCCTGGACCGTTGACATTGCGTGCTCTAGGGAGGGGACGGCCTGGAAAGAGCGGTTGGCGTCTTCGATTTGTGCTTCGCGGCTCATTGATCATGTCCTCACAGCAAAAAATGAAAGGGCTGCCGATGTAAACGGCAGCCCCCTTCAGTCCTGCTAGTCGCCAGAGGAGGGTTCGGAGCCGTTGAGGGAGGGAGCTCCGCTAATTTCCAGGGCGTCGTCTTCTTCGGGCAAGGGTGCGTTGATATCGCTGCCCGCTCTGATGCGGTTTTCCACGGAGTCCGCGATTTCCGGGTGCTGCTGCAGGAACTCCTTGGAGTTCTCCCGGCCCTGCCCCAGGCGGGTTTCGCCGTAGGAGTAAAAGGCACCGGATTTCTTGATGATGCCCTTGGCGGTGCCGATTTCCAGCAGGTCTCCCATCTTGCTGATGCCCTGGTTAAACATGATGTCGAATTCCGCGACCCTGAAGGGAGCGGCGACTTTATTCTTGACCACACGGGCCCGGACTCGGTTGCCGATTATCTCCGAGCCCTGCTTGATGGACTCGATGCGGCGCAGGTCGATGCGGACCGAGCTGTAGAATTTCAGGGCGCGGCCACCGGGCGTGACCTCCGGGCTGCCGTAGGTTACGCCCACTTTTTCTCGGAGCTGGTTGATGAACACAACGGCGGTCTTGGACTTGTGGATTGTGCCGGTGAGCTTGCGCAAGGCCTGCGACATCAGCCTGGCCTGTAGGCCGACGTGCGTGTCGCCCATGTCGCCTTCGATTTCCGCCTGCGGTACCAGGGCCGCGACGCTGTCGACGACTATGGCGTCGATGGCGCCGCTGCGTACCAGCTGCTCGGTGATATCCAGGGCCTGCTCGGCGCTGTCGGGCTGGGCTATGAGCAACTCATTGAGGTCCAGACCGCAGCTGGCCGCGTATGTCGGGTCGAGGGCGTGCTCCACGTCGATGTAGGCGGCGACCCCGCCTGCTTTCTGGGTCTCGGACATCAGGTGAATCGCCAGGGTGGACTTCCCGGCCGATTCTGCGCCAAAGACTTCGGTGACCCGTCCCCGGGGTATTCCCCCGGTACCCAGGGCGATGTCCACCGCTAGGGAGCCCGTGGAGATGGACTCGGTGGTGAGCGAGTTACTCAGTTCGCCCAGGCGCATGACCGCGCCCCTGCCGTGGTCCTTCTCGATGCTGCTGAGGGCGATATCCAGCGCAGCTTTCTTGTCGGTTGTCATCTTGTCCTTTTTCATCACCCTGCACTTGCCTCCCTTTGGAATAGGCCAAGACTAACATTTGTTCTAATATGTCTACAACAGCCAACTGTCATCAATTTAAAACTTCTGATAAAACGCACTTGCACTCTTCAGCAAAGTCCGCTGAGGCAGGGATACCGAGGGCCGGGACGTAGATCGGGCCAACTGGCCCGGAGCTAGAACTCTCAAGTACCGCCCTTGAACCCGATGGTTACCGTGCCGTTTTCAACGATCACCGGAGTCACCCGCTCGCCGTTGGTGAGGCCGAGCAATTCGGGTATTCTGTCTTCCTGTTTGGACAGGTCCACGTCTTCGTAGGCCACCTTGCGCTTTCGGTAGTCCATCTTGGCCGCCGCCGAAAAGGCGCAATCGGGATGGGTGTAGAGGATTACCTGGCTGTCTTGCGTCACGTAGCACCCCTGTGTACATGTTTGTCAGGGAAGAGCAATACGCCTCCCCATTTTCAGGAATTGTACGCGGCCACGCACTTTTGTTCAACGAAGGGATGTTCTTTGTTTGCCTCCCGAATCAGACCGCAATCGCGGATTGAGCGTTCGGATGTTATGCTAGGGAGGCCCCGAAAACGACTATAGTTTCCCGCAAGGCTCCGTTTCCGATGCAATCATCCAACGACCGCCCGGCTATCGACACCGTCTCTACACTGCTTGACGCATTCTCGGTGGGTGTTGGCCGAATCACCCCCGGACCCCGGGGCTCTCGTCTTAGTGGTGAGCCCCGACTGCTGTTGGAAACGGCCGTGGATGCCCTCACCAGCGCCGAGCTTGACGGCAACGAATTGGTGTACGGGAATGCCTGCTACGCCCTGGGACGGCACGAGAATGCTTCGGAGTTCTACCGGACGCTGCTGGACAGGGAGCCTGCCAACGTCGACGCTCGGTTCAACCTGGGGCTGGCGTACCTGCGCCTGAGGCAGCCGGAAGAAGCAGTGCGGGAATTCACGGAAACACTGGTTCGCTCTCCCCAAATGGCTGAGGCATACTACCAGAGGGGCAACGCTCACGATGATCTGGGGGAGTTCGAGCGTGCGCTCTCGGATTATCAGCGCGCCATTGATCTCTCACCGGGGTATGTCCAGCCCATGTATAACAGGGGCATTGTGCTGGCCAGCGCCGGACGGCACCAGGAGGCGGTTGCCCAGTTTGACCGGGTGATCGAAGTCCGTCCGGACATCGGCAACGCCCACCTGAACCGGGGAGCGTCACTGGACGAACTGAGCCTGCACGACGAGGCCATTGACAGTTACGCTCGTGCCGCCGAGTTGAACCCCGAAGACCCTCGTGCCCTCTTCAACCGCGCTCGCACCTGCTATTACCTGGGGCGGTTGCAGGATGCCCTGGATGACTATACCCAGGTGCTGCGGCTTGACCCGGAAGATGCCGAGGCATACAACAATCGCGGCCTGGCCTATGACGCGCTGGGAGACTACGAGTCGGCAGTGGCCGACTACGAGCAGGCGCTGACGGTGCGCCCCGATTTCGCCGAGGCCCACAGCAACCGGGGGGCCGTGCTCGAAGCCCAGGGTGATGTGGAGGAGGCGCTGGAAGCCTATCGCCAGGCCCTGGCCGCCAATCCCATCCTGGCCTCCGCCCACTACAACGCGGCGCGGGTGTATGCTCAGCTCGACGATCTGGAATCATGCCTGGGACACATGGACAGCCTGCTGGCGCTGTCTCCCGAGATGGCCGAGGACGCCGCACAGGACGAACACCTGCGCTGGGCCCTTCGCATGCGGGAAATGCGGGACACTCGTGGACCTGGAGAGGGCACTAACAGCGCAGGTTAGCTGCCGCCCTATCAAGGCTACGGTAATTCCGGCTCTGTCTCCAGATCGTCGATAATGTCAGCATCGTCGGAGGAACTGATACGGCGGCGGACGATCAGGCTCCGAAGCAGGACCAGCACCGCCAGGATGGTGAGCCCCGTAACCAGATCCAAGTCCACGCTGTAGGCAATGCTCAGACCCAGCATCAACAAGAAGCCAGTGCAGATGCCCCACGAGGACCGCAGGTAGTGATTTCGCAGCAGCAGCACCGTTGCCACTCCCGCCACCGCCGCCAGCAGGGTCAGTTCGGGAACCAGCGCGAAACTGACGCCGATCAGCGGAGTCATGGCGTCTCCGCCCCTGAATGAGGAGAATACCGATACCCAGTGGCCCACGATGGCTGCCGAGGCGGCCACCAGGGTAAGCGGCGCCTCGACGCCCAGTCCCCAGGCGACAATAACCGCCAGGGAGCCCTTGCCGACATCGCAAATAAACACCAGGAGGGCGCTGCGCCGACCGACATTCCAGAAAACGTTGGCCGTGCCAGCGAGAGTGGTCCCGGTGTTGAAAATGTCCACGCCCTTGACGTAGCGGCTTACCCACTGGGCGAAGGGCAGGGCTCCGAGCAGATATCCGATAATTCCGGATGCGACCAGGAGGGTAATCTCCATCGGGCCGTCCATCTATCCTCGTCCGCTACGGATGTGAATGGCTGATTCAGTAGGCGGGTCATTGCGAACCCGTCATCAATTACAAATATAACAGCCGGTACCTCGGTATGGTAGGGTGCTTAATCCAGGGATCAACGAGTTATCACCGGCCACCAACTTTCCAGCCAGGGAGGCCCAGGATGTAGCGGCTGCTGTCCGCTATACTCTGGTGGGTTGCCGGGCTCGCTTGGCCTGGCGCCTGACATACCGGCGAGACAGGCCGAAACCGGTGAGGATAGAAAAGAATGACCTCAGCTCAGACGACCGGCCCTCTGGCCGGTATGGTGGTACTCGATCTCACGCAGATCCTGGCCGGGCCAATGTGCACCATGGTACTGGGGGACATGGGCGCCGACGTGATCAAGATCGAGAAGCCCAACGGCGGCGATGACAACCGGCGCATGGGTCCCCCGTTCATCAAGGACTGGTCCGCCGGCTTCCTGGCGGTCAATCGCAACAAGCGCAGTCTGGTCCTGGACCTTCGCAGCGAGCAAGGACGCGAGGTCTTCCGCCGGCTGGTCAAGGGCGCTGATGTGGTGGTGGAGAATTTTCGCCCCGGCGTGATGGAACGCATGGGCCTGGACTATCCCGCGCTGCGCGACGTCAAGCCCAGCCTGGTCTACTGCACTATTTCCGGGTTCGGCAGCACGGGTCCCGCCCGCAATCGCGGCGGATTCGACCTGGTGGCCCAGGGCGTCAGCGGACTGATGAGCATCACCGGCCATCCCGATTCCCCGCCGGCCAAAGTCGGAGTACCCATTACCGACCTCACTGCCGGCCTGTTCGGGGCTAACGGCGTGATGGCGGCCTATGTGCATGCCCTCAAGACAGGCGAAGGGCAGATGGTGGACACGTCGCTGATGGAGGCCGGGGTGGCATACACCGTTTGGGAGTCCTCGGTGTACTTCGCGGAAGGGGAGATCCCCGGGCCGCTCGGCTCCGCTCACCGTGTGTCGGCCCCTTATCAGGCCCTGCGGACGAAGAACGGCTACCTGAACCTCGGAGCAGCGACGCAGCCGACCTGGGAGCAGCTTTGCCGGGCCATTCATCGTGAGGACCTAATGGACGATGACCGGTTCCGGAACCCGTGGGACCGCAAGGCACGGGAAGAGGAGCTTGCGGCCCTGTTGGAGGAGACCTTTTCCACCGAGGACACCGAGCACTGGCTGGAGTTGCTGGACGCCGCAGGGGTGGTTGCCGGGCCGATCTACAACATGGAACAGGTCTACCAGGATCCGCAGGTCCTGGCGCGGGAGATGCTGGTGGATACGGACGACCCAGAGCTTGGCACCTTACATAATATCGGCGTGCCGGTGAAGCTCTCAGCCACGCCGGGCAGGATTCGCAGACGGGCCCCGGCTCTTGGCGAACACTCCGGCGAGGTACTGCGGGAACGCGGTTTCACCCAGGATGAGGTGGATGACCTGCTGGCCGAGGGAGTCATCCTGGGCAGCCAGGGCAGCGGCAGCAGGAGGTAGGCGGCCCGGCTACTCCTCGCCGAAGTAGCGCCGCCGCTCGGCTTCCCCCAGCGGGCCGCCGGGTCCGCTGAGGAACGTGTCCGGATTCCTGGTGCGGTCGTCGCGCCAGCTGCGGAAAGCGCGTGCGCGCACTGCGTCGGCGTCGGGTCCCGTGTCCATCAGAAGCTGCGTTTGCCAGTTTTCCATGGAGTGGACCACGTTGAAATATTCGCTCCGCGCCTCCGCGTATGCCCGGCCGGCAGCGTCCCAGTCGTCATCCTCCAGCAACAGTCCCTTCAGGACGCGAGCGTCGCGCAGGGCCATGGAGAGTCCCTGGCCCCAGGTGGGATCGGTGTTTGCGGCGGCGTCGCCGACCAGCGCCACACCGTCGCGGTAGGCCGACTTGGCCCAGGTGGTGCGACCCTCGAACGTTGCCAGCGGCCCGGCGGGAACAGCGGTTGCGTACACCTCGGCGGGCACGCCGGAGGCAATGCACTCGCCCAGCACCACAGGTATGTCGTCCGGCCCACTGTACCGAGGGGCGCTGCCCTCGGCGTAGCAGAGATACACGCGCGCCCGTCCATTCCCCTGTGGAAAGTTCAGTATGAAGTGGCCCGTTTCGGTGTCCAGCCATGCGTGGGTGGCGTCGTGGGGCAAGGCAACATTATCCAGGAGGAGTCCGGCGACCAGGTTGCGCTCGGTGTCGCGAGCGACGGGGAACCCGGCCCAGCCGCGAGTCGGGGAGCCCCGGCCATCGGCGCCCACTACCAGCCTGCACCTGAGTTGAGTTGGAGACCCGTTTCTCTCGACCGACACAGTTGGCGGCTCATCGTTTTCGGCACCGGACACGCCACTGACTCGAGTCGACCCCCACACGTCCGCTCCCGCGCTCTCGGCGTGTTCCAGCAGTGCGGCCTGCAGCGCCGGGTGGTAGCAGGCCATTACCGGCTCGCCGGCGCGTGTGGTCTTGGTGAGGTCCCTGTGGCCAGAGCGGTCTGGGCCGACGTAGGAGTCCCAGTGCGTCAGGGGATTGGCGCCGGCTTGTTCCAGGACGCCGTCGAGGCCGAGCAGTTTGGCCTCAGCAACGCCCCAGGGCATGATCGCTTCTCCACGCACCCGGTCGCGGAAGGATCCTTCAGCTTCGATCACGAGTGTGCGGGCCCCGGCAGCAGCCATGCCAGCCGCGAGGGCCGAGCCAGCCACGCCACCACCGACGACGATCAGGTCGTAATCCTGGTTCAAGGCAACTCCGAGAATCCGGACGTGTCGATGGCCAGCATCACGTCAGGTGGCGGTGCGCCAGGGCAGCCCATCGGTGGCCGAGAGAAATCCATCAATCAGCACGGGGCTGGAGCAGATCACGCTGGGTGTGAACAGGGTGGCGTCATTGCCCTGCCGGTCGACGACCCTGCCTCCCGCTTCCTGGGCGATGATCAGCCCGGCGGCGATGTCCCATGGGGACAGCGAGTGGTGGAAGAACAGGTCGACGCGTCCCGAGGCGGCGTAGGCAACGCCCAGGCCAGCGGAACCCATGAGCCGCACGCTGTACATTCCGGGCCAGAGGGAACGCAACAGGTCGATGGCCAGCCCTGCCTTTTCGTCCACGTAACCGAGGTCGAAGCTGAGCAGGGACCGGGAGAGCTCGGTGGTCTCAGAAACCGAAATGGCCGAGCCGTTGAGGAATGCCCCCTGCCCTTTTGCAGCGGTGAAGGTTTCCTCCCGCACCGGATCGTAGACTACCCCGGCGATGACTTCGTCTTCTTGTGCCAGGGCAACGATGGTGCAAAAGTGGGGGATGCTCTGGGCATAGTTGCGGGTGCCGTCCAGCGGGTCCACGACCCAGCGATAGGGCGAGGCGCCGGCGACCGGTTTTGACTCCTCGGCCAGGATGCCGAAGTCCGGGAATGCCCCTGTGAGGATTTCCAGCACGGCCTGTTCGGCCTTCACGTCGATGTCCGTAACGATATCGGCCCGGCCCTTGAAGGTGATCTGCCGGTCCGAGTTCCATCCGCCTCGAATAATCTCGCCAGCGGCCCGGGTGGCCGCCAGTGCCACGTCCATGGCGCTTCGCCCGTCGGCGGTCGTCGGGAGAGCGCCTGTCGAATTTTCTGTCATGCTTTGGGGATACTTCCTTGTCCAAAAGTTCAATGGTCGCAGGAGAAGGGTGGTCACCTCTGCCGGCTTATCGATGACTCGCTTGATTGTTATTTGTAGCCGCTACCGCCAAGCGACGTCGTTTCTTCCCTTGTACAACGTCCTCGAGAAATTGGCGAATTCTACGTCCTGCTGCTCTTTCACGATAATCGAGTAGACCTCATCCGGCATGAGTTCAGTAAGAGCAGTGATGTCGGAAGCATCGGGAATCTCCATGCCGGGAGGAAGGGGGATGTCCTCCGGCTTGAAGTTGCCTGAGGGGTCGTAGACCTGCCACGTCTGGGTCGCCCTTTTCAAAAAGGCGACGAACAGCAGGTTGTCGCCCAGAGGCGCGAGATCGACCGCTATGGGAAGTTCCGGCTCCTCTGTCGGTTCCGGTGTTGGCTCGGGCGTGTTGGTCGGCAGAGTGGTCGGCTCGGGCGTGGGGGTGTCCGTTGGCGCTACCGTGGGCTCGGGCACCTGTGTCGGCTCCGGTGCCTCGGTCGGCTCGGCTGTGGGCGGCGCAGGCGGCTCCGTCGGCTCGGGAACTGCGGTAGGTTCGGGTGTACCGGTTGGCGCCGCCGTCGGTTCGGGTGCATCGGTCTGCGGCGGGGCAACTGTTGGCTCTGCAGTCGGCTGGGTCGTCGGTTCTGCCGGGGGCGGGGTGGCTGTGGATTCGGCAGTCTCGCCCCCGCAGGCGAGAATCCCGACAGTTATCAGGCCAATGAATACCAGGAGCGCGAGTGATTTCATGATTCCTCTGTGTGGTGGTGGGAATTCCGGGCTCTGCTATCGGTCGGAAAGGCCCATTTTTTCATAGACTTCCTCGATGGTACGGATGGCGATAGCCCGTGCCTTCTTGCCACCCTCGTCGAGGATCTCGCGGACGTAGCCCGGCCGGGACTCGTACTCCCGGCGCCGTTCCCGCATGGGCTTAAGGAACTCGTTGATGCTGCCGGCGAGCTGGCGTTTGCAGTCGACGCATCCGCGGGCCGCCGTGGTGCATTCACTGTAGACCGTGCTCACATCTGACGCAGCACCGAACATCTGGTGCATGGAGTACACGTTGCAGACCTCGGGCCGCCCGGGGATGTTCCGAGTGGTGCGCTGCGGGTCGGTGAAGGCCGTCATTACCCGCTTGGTTGTGTCCTCGGTACTGGCAGCCAGGTCCAGGTGGTTGTCCAGGGTCTTCGACATCTTGGCCTGTCCGTCCAGGCCCACCAGCAGGGGCGCCTCGGTGAGCTTCACCTGCGGCTCCGGGAAGGTGTCTCCGAAAGTGCTGTTGAACCGGCGGGCTATCTCCCGCGACAGCTCGATGTGCGGTATCTGGTCCTGTCCGACTGGAACGGTGTCCGCCTTGTACAGGATGATGTCGGCCGTCTGGAGCACCGGGTAGCCGACGAGGCCGTAGTTGACGGTCTCCTCGGTCTCGTCCATCTGCCGCACCTTCTCTTTGAAAGTGGGGACGCGCATCAGCCAGCCGAGGGGGGTGACCATGCTCAACAGCGTGTGGAGCGTCATGACCTCGGGCACGTGGGACTGGACGAACACGATACTCCGCTCCGGGTCGATGCCAGCGGCCAGCCAGTCCAGGATCATGTCCTCGATGTTGGATTGGATGGCGTCCGTGTCAGCCCGTGATTCCACCGTCGTGAGGGCGTGGATGTCCACGGCACAGTAGATGCAGTCGTATTCGTCTTGCAGAGCGACCCAGTTCTGGAGTGCTCCGATGTAGTTGCCAAGGTGCAGCAGGCCGGTGGGTCGCATCCCGGAGAATATGACGCCTCGCCTACTGCCGTTGCTGTCTGAGGCCATAAGTCCTGTCCAAAATCAGAATCGATAAACAGCGGAAGCCGCATTCAATCTTACACCACGCCAGATAGGGTGCAAGTACACCCTTCCGAAGGTGCCAGGGCCAGTCTCTCTTGCAGAAACTATGCGGACTGAACGTCGGTCCACTTGAAGTGCTTGGAAATAAGCCGGTAGAAGCCCCAGCCGAAATTGCGGGCGTGCACGGCCCCATAGGCCTGCCAGCGGTCAAGCTCAGCCTGCGCCTCCGGGTGGATCCGGTCGCCGGGGACCAGGGTGGGCAGAATCTCCTCGCTGTCGCACTCGTAAATTGCCAGATACCTGGGGCCCGTATTGAAGCCGGCGAGGGCTGGGTGATCCAGGATGCGAAAGCGGGCCCCACGGGCATAGCCGGGCACGTTGAGTACACCGGGCAGGTGAGACTCGGTGTACCAGCGGTCCCACTCTGCCTCGTGAGCGGGATCAACGTCGGCGCTCACGATGCTGAGCGGCGTGTCGGACAGCAACAGCGGGTCTCGCAGTGGCGCGCCGCTGATCTGCTCGTAGACGTTGGCCACGTGGTCGCTCATGCCCTCCAGCGTGCTGAATACCGAAAATTCGGATGACGCGATTGGGTGCAGGTCCGGCCCGCCGAACTGGAGCATCGAGGGCAGGTCGTCGGCACTTCGGATGCCATAGAGCGCCGTGAACCGGTTGCTTCCATCGAGGTTCACATATCTCTGGGCCCACTGGTAACCCGGAATGCGCAACAGGTTGGGCAGGTGGCTGTTGTACCAGGTAGTGAACGGATCGAGATGTTCCTTTGCGCAGGTCATCTGAACCATGAGCAGGAGCTGACTGTCAGCCATTGCCTGCCTCCCGGGCCGCCAGGCCTTCCAGCAGGCCGCCGCTGAATCCCGGGTCCTCCAGGCCTCGCTGCATGCCCCGCAAGTAAGCGATCTGCCCGCCGTGCTGGTTGAATTCCCACAGTAGTTGCTGGCACATGTTGGCCAGGGTCATGGTGCCCCCTCGCGGATTTTGGACCTCCATTCCGTCGAATGCCGGGTCGTCGACCGAGTCCAGGTAACCGTTGGCTGCCTCCAAAGTCGCCGCGGCATATTCCAGCAGGCCCGCGGCGTTGGGAACCCCGAAGGACGCCAGTTGTTCGGGGCCGTACCCGTAGCCCGTATCGTCGGTGCCGATGTCCTGCTGGCCCAGTCGCTGGGCCCATCCCTGCTCCCACAGCTGCGGGACATCCTGGAGTCGCGAGTGGACCCAGCGGTCCAGAGTCCTGCCGTAATGCCATACCAGGAAACCTATGGATGAGCATTCGGGAGTCGGCATCCACGCCAGTTCCTCCTCGGACAGGCCGCTGACGGAACGGACCATGGCGTTGTAGTGGTGCTCCAGGCATCCCTTTACGAATTCGCTCAGTTGCATTCTATTTCTCACTGCGGCCGTAATTTGAACCGTTTGCATGCCAGTTATGTTGGGGTGCAAAAGCAACGGCCACGCTGGTCAAGGCGTGGCCGGGCATGTTTTCTGATGGCACAGTCGGATTGGATACGCGACGGATTACTCGTCCTGCTCCGGATCGCCGTCCAGCCGGTCGCCGAGTTCGCTGAGAAAGGCCTCAATCTCCGGTGACAATGCTGGCGCCGGGCTGCCGCTTTCCTCCGAGGTTGCCTGGGCCTCGGCGGTAAGCTGGGAGTCGTAATACTGTTCCATCTGCTGGATGAGGGTCTTCAGTTCTGAGTTCCGGTCGACGGAGGCGTTCAACTCCCGGTATTGACGCTGGCCACGGCGCACCGGAGCCAGGTCGGCGGGTATGTTGTCGTACACCGATGAAAGGACCTCAATCATTCGCGATGTTCCAGCATAGTCCTCTTCCAGCTGGACATACTGGGGAAGGTGGACCATGAAGTTGATGGTCTCGATGCTTTCCTTCTCTATTCCCTCGGAGAGAAGGTTCATTATGGTGGTCGGACCCTGGTATGTGCTCTGCGACAGCTTGAAATTGGGTACCGTCCGTTTCTGCTCCACCTCGCCCAACGAACCCGTGACCAGCAGCGGACGGGTGTGGGGTACGGCGTCGTACATCGCCCCGACACGGCAGTAACGCTTGACGCCGAAATACTTCACCACCTCCATAATGGAGTCGGTGTAGTCTTCGCCGTTGGAGTGAGGCTCCAGCAGGTGGAAGAAAAGATAGTCCGGGCCGTTTTCCGTGGTGGCATACCGGATGGTGCTGTTGGGGATCTTGACCTGCCGTGCCCCGTCTACCAGGCGCATATTGGGCCGGTAGCGGGTGAAGTCGAAAAATGTCCCGGGTCGGTGCAGCCGACCAAGCTCCTTCGACCCCATGAATCGTTCCAGCCGATTGAGGGTCAGGGTGCCCACGCTGCCCACGTCCACCCACGGGCGGATCATGGCGAACACGTGCGGGTCCTTCAGTTCAGGAACCGGATCTGTTAATTCAAATGCCCCTACTCGCATAGCCTCATATTGCCAGAATGACTCTTGCTTTTCAAGTCTGGACTGTCAGGCCTTCCCTCAGGAAAGGCCCTATTGCTGGCGCAGGAGCGAGTCCGCGGACCCCAGTCCTTCAAGCGCCAGACCATACCCCAGGAGGTCCTGCATCAGTCGTTTGATGTACTGCGTGGTAGCGACCCTGGTGTAACGCAGCACCAGGTCGGACTTTTCGGCAAGTTGCTCTGCCAACTCCCAGGCCCTGGCAACCAGGACATCCTGCGCCATCACCTCGCCAACGAGGCCGAGGTTGAGCGCTTCCTGGGCTCCTATGGACTGGCCCGTAAGCAGGAAATAGCGGCCCCGGTTGGCCCCCAGCAACATGGGATAGACGATGTGAACGCCGTCGCCGGGTACCAGGTTGCTCATGAAATGCCCCGAGTCCTGGAAGGCAGCAGTATCAGCCGCCAGCACTATGTCGCACAGCAGAGGGATCTCGGAGTGGCGCAGTGCGGGGCCGTTGACCGCCGCGATCATCGGAACTTCGATGTCCAGCAGGTTGCCGAGGAGTTTCTTGCCCTCCCAGTAGGTGCTGTCCCATTGCTCGGGAGTGCGCTTGGGGGCGCCCGCCGCGGTTCCCTGGGGACCGGAGAAGGCGTCACCCGTTCCGGTCATGATGATCACCCGGTTCTCCCTGTCGCTGCCGACATCGGCAAAAGCGCGGGGGAATTCCTCGTGGGGTCCGCCGCCCCACTGTAGCGGTCCGCCGTTGGTGTGGAACGTCATCTGCAGAATTCCATTGCGGCGCTCGAACCGGATATTTTGGTAGTTGTTCGCGTACTGGTCCAGCGTGGCCACAGTCACCTCTCTGGGTTCGGGTTGGCGAGAGTCTATATCGGGAGAACGGGGTGGTCAACGAGCGTTACAGCGGTCAAGGGCTACCATCTGACCGGTTCGCTTGTTTTGATTTGCGGATTGAATTTGCCGGAAATGCTCGAACAAGTAAAGGGCGCCCTGGATGGGCGCCCCTCAGAGTTTCCTTCGCGGTGGACGGTGACTACTCGCTGGTGGCCATCTCCACTTCCATGTCCTGCTCCCTCTGGACCACCGTGGTCTTGAGGAAGGTGGCCGGCTTGATCCCGGGCTTTTCCTTGGCGTTGACGTGTTCCAGCACGAAGTCCGAAACGTCGCGATGCAGGGCGTCGTGCATGTTGCAGTTCTTGAGCAGGTCGAAGCCGGGGTCCATTTCCTCCAGCATGTGCTGGACCCTGGACTCACCGTGGCGGGCGGCCAGAGCGTATGCCAGGCCCCGCGGGTCGCGGTCGTACTGGCGCTGCTCCTCGCCAACCTCCTCCAGCTCGATGTCATAATCGACGCGGTCGACGACGGCCAGCGCCTCGGCGGCGCGGCGGCGGCGGCTCTTGACGTCTTTCATGGCAGCGAACAGGGCGGCGACGGCCTGGGACGCGTTGTTCAGCAGATCAGGGATCTCTTCCTGCCTGGTGCTGGCCGATTCCACCATTTGCTGGGCCTCGTCAAGGCACTGTTCCCGGCGGTGGAGGCTGTCCTCGAACTTCATGGCCCGCTCCTGTCTGGTCCGCAGCTCGGGAGCCTCTTCGGCGAGGGGCTGCAGGCGCGCCAACTCCCGCTCCGCCATCTCGGCCTGCTTGAGCCGCTGTTGCATGGATTCGTCGAACTCTATGGGCATGGCAATCTCTCCTCAGACTAAGATGTTCTATGGAAGGCGCACGTTACAGTCCAATGGCAAAATAAACAGAAAAATGAGCCAATGGCCTGCCTGGTTCTGCTCCCGGGCTCGATGCAACGGGCTGATTGGCTGAGGTCCCCGGTCTGAGGCAGCCTGGAATCGCGAGCCCCCGGGCTGAAACGGCGTTTGGCCGTTCTATACGCTTACCCCCATGTCTTCTATTGAGGCCCCGGCTCTTTTGGCTGTCGGGGCAAGTTGGGCCGAAACCTGGCGATCCGGCGCGATGTCCGCCCTGAGGGCGGTAAATAGTGCGTAACGGTCATCCCGTTGCGTTATCTAATATAACCCCACCCACCTTGCCATTACATTCATCTGAGATGCAATTTTCACCCAATTTTTAGAAAAAGAAAAATTCGGTACGGTTGCATCACTGTGGCAGATGCAGTTTGCCGTTGCCCGTGCTCCCATGGGTCTGCCGGCGGGTGTATTCTGGACAACGGAATCTGAATCGCTCCAGTCAGGCAGTCAATTGTCCCGAATCGGCCTGCCCGAGGCACTGTAAGCCAAACGTAAAGGCAGGCTATCGAGGTTACGAGACCGGCAGAAACCCACTGTTTCAGGAGGGAGGCCATGCCGCGGGCAGCGTTTGTATACGATGATCTGATGTCGCAGCACGAGCTGAGAGGAGACCATCCCATGCGCCCGGTCAGGTTGCGCTACACGTACGAACTGCTGCGGGGCTATGACGCTTTCGAACATGAAAACGCCGTTCTGGTCAGCCCGCGGGCTGCGGTCGAGGATGAGCTCGGCTGGTTGCATACACCGCAGTACATTGAGGCAGTGAGGCGCCTGAGCGCAGGAGAGGGGACCCAGGAGGCGCAGAGGTTCAACTTCAGCCTCCAGGGGGACAACCCGTATTACACGGGAATGTACGAGGCCGCGACCCTGAGTTCGGGCGCCACTCTCCTCGCCGCGGAAATGATTGCCAACAGGTCTGTCGACGTCGCCTTCAACATCTCCGGAGGGCTGCACCACGCGGCGGCGGGCCATGCCTCCGGGTTCTGCGTCTTTAATGATCCAGCCCTGGCCGTCCATTACTTTCTCCGCCGGGGCATGCGAGTGGTGTACATAGATGTCGACGCTCACCACGGCGATGGTGTGCAGGATGCCTTCTTCGACGACGATAGGGTGCTGACTATTTCGGTGCACGAGTCGGGCAGATACCTGTTCCCCGGTACCGGATTTGTCGGCGAACAGGGACAGGGGCGAGGCAGGGGGTATTCGGTAAACCTGCCGCTGTTCCCATACACCGGGGACGATGTGTACCTGGACGCCTTCAAGCAGATCGTTCCGCCACTGGTCCGGGCCTTCGCTCCGGACGTGCTGGTCACGCAGCTGGGGATCGACAGCTATCATTCGGATCCCCTTACGCATCTGCAATTGACCACGATGGGATTCGTGGAGGTGATACGTGAGTTCGCGGGCCTCGGCCTGCCCTGGCTGGCGACGGGCGGGGGCGGCTACGATCTGATGGCGGTAGCAAGGGCCTGGACTCTGGCATACGGCGTAATGCTTGGAGAGGAGTGGCCGGACGCGCTACCGAGGGATTTTGCGCTGGAACACGGGATTGGCCATCTCAGGGACAGCGGATCACCGGAGGTTCCGGCGAACCTGCGGCTCGACATTCGGCGCCATGCCGGAGAGACGGTGTCCGCCCTGAAGGGACAGGTGTTTCCTGTCCATGGCGCAACTGCCTGACGAGATTTCAGGTGACCGCTGCTGCTGGCAGTTCCCGGCAATCCCGAAGCGCTGAAGGGCAGCACATTGCGCGATTCCGAAGCAAAGCAATAGCCCTCCCAAGTAGGAGGGCTATCCTCAAGACCAGGCTATTAATCGGGAAGTCTTGGCAGAATTAGCAGGTTCTGCTACACGCGCTGCTGGGGATGAATCAGGTCCTTGGCCTCGTCACCCACGCTGGCCTCGATACAGTCGCGCAGAGTAGAGAATATTGACTTGTTGATGGCTGACATCAACCATTCCTCGTGGTCGGCATCTACCTGGTAGCGGTCCTTCAGACTAATCAAACGCTGCATCAGGCTCAGGTAGTGGTACTGCAGGGGAGTCAGATCGCGGTGCACTCCATCCACCCGCCACTCACTGATGTCCGGCGTTCCTATAACCGGGGTAAATTCGCCTTCGGAACCCAGTACTTCTTGGTCTGCATGTTCTGGTTGCGCGTTCATGATGAACTCCGTCCGCTCTCAACCAAAGGGTTACCCAGATGATTGCGTGCGTTTGATTTATTCGCCCTACGGGTCGACTAAAGCCCAATTATATCAGAGCGTGAAAATTGACGTAATCGTTTGAGAGACTGCCTGGCGTTCGGTTTTGAAAGATCGTCGCTGTTTCGGAAGGGGTGAGGGACGTTTCGGGAGACCCCTCACCCCGGTCTCAAGGTCTCAGCTGGGCGGGTTGCTCGCCCTATACCTCCCGGAACTCGCCCTCCACGGTCCCCGCGTCGTCGGGCGGGCCGTCCGTTGGGCCCCCGGGTCCGCCAGGGCCCGGCGCCGCAGCCTGGCTGTACACCACCTCGCCCAGCCTTTGCAGTGCCTCATTCAGCTCGTTGATAGCCGTCTGCATCTCGGCGACGCTCCCCGAGGCCGACGCGGCGCGCAGAGCGTCGATCTTGGTCTGGACCTCGGCGCGCAGCTCCTGCGGCACCTTGTCGGCATTGTCGTTCAGCAGCTTTTCGGCCTGGTAGACCATGGAGTCGGCCTGGTTGCGGGTGTCGACCTCCTGGCGGCGCTGTTGGTCCTCTGCCTCATACTGCCGGGCCTCATCCACCATCCGGTCAATATCGGACTTGTCCATGCCCGACCCGGACTGTATCACGATGCTCTGGGCCTTCCCGGTACCCTTGTCCTGGGCCGAGACGCTCAGGATGCCGTTGGCATCGATGTCGAAAGTGACCTCAATCTGGGGAATCCCTCGGGGTGCCGGGACGATGCCATCCAGCTTGAACATGCCGATGGACTTGTTGTCGCCGGCCATACTACGTTCGCCCTGCAGCACATGGATGTCCACGGCCGGCTGGCTATCGGCGGCGGTGGTGAACATCTCGTTCTTCTTGGTCGGGATCGTCGTGTTTCTTGGGATCAGGGTGGTCATCACGCCACCAAGTGTCTCCAGCCCTAGCGTCAAGGGGGTGACGTCCAGGAGGACGATGTCGCCAACCTCACCCGCCAGAACGCCGGCCTGGATCGCGGCACCCAAGGCCACCGCCTCGTCCGGGTTGACGTTGCGGTTGGGTTCCTTGCCGAATATCTCCTTGACCTTCTCTTGCACCGCCGGCATGCGGGACATGCCGCCCACCATAATTACCTCGTCAATCTGGCTGGTAGAAACGCCAGAATCAGCGATGGCCCGCTGGCACGGACCCGCCGTGCGGTCGATGAGGCCCCGGACCAGCTGCTCGAATCGCCCGCGGGTGAGCGATTTGACCAGGTGCTGCGGCCCGCTGGCGTCGGCGGTAATGAAGGGCAGGTTGATCTCCGTCTCGACCACGCTGGACAGCTCCACCTTGGCGCGCTCAGCGGCGTCCCGCAGCCTCTGCAGCGCCATGCGGTCGTTGGCCAGATCAATGCCGGTTTCGCGGCGGAACTCCGCGATCAGCCACTCCAGGATGGCCTGGTCGAAGTCGTCGCCGCCAAGGAACGTATCGCCATTGGTGGACTTGACCTCGAACACTCCGTCTCCCATCTGGAGGATCGTGATGTCGAAGGTGCCACCACCGAGGTCAAATACGGCAACGTTGGCATCAGTCCGGGTCTTGTCGAGGCCGTAGGCCAGGGATGAGGCTGTCGGCTCGTTGATGATGCGCAGCACGTCCAGCCCGGCTATGGTGCCGGCGTCCTTGGTGGCCTGGCGCTGAGAATCGTTGAAGTAGGCCGGCACTGTGATCACCGCCTGGGTGATGCGCTCTCCCAGCTTGGCCTCCGCGTCCTGCTTGATCTTAGCAAGCACAAAGGACGATATCTGTGGCGGCGCGTAGTTCTGGTCGCCCATCCTGACGTGAGCGTCGCCGTTGTCAGACCTTACGACCTCGTAGGGCAGCTTGGTGGCAGCGTTCTGCACCTCGGCATCGTCAAACCTGCGTCCCATCAGCCGCTTGACGGAAAACAGGGTATTCTCAGGATTGGTGACCGCCTGGCGCTTCGCCACCTGTCCCACGTACCGCTCACCGGTGCGGGTATTCAGCGCCACCACCGACGGGGTCAGTCGCGCGCCCTCGGCGTTCTCAACTACTCCCGGTTCGCCCGCTTCAATTACTGCTGCTACCGAGTTGGTGGTTCCCAGGTCTATGCCCAAGACTTTAGGCATGGTTGTTCTCCTTCATTCAAAACTCGTTCAAAACTGATTTATTCGCTATGGATAGTGCCGATTGTTATGTATGTTGCGTTGCGCCTACCGGGGGGACCGGCTATGACGCGGGTTCTCGCGCCACGATTACCTGGGCAGCTCGCAACAGCCGGTCGTGGAGCCGGTAACCGGGGCGGACCATCTGGACCACGTGGTCCGGCTGGTGATCCGATGATTCCTGGTAAGCCAGCGCCTCGTGTTCGTTGGGGTCGAAGGGTTGCCCCTCTGCCCCGTCTATAAGGGTGACCCCACGCATTTCCAGTCGACGCTTCACTTCCCGCACCGCCAGCTTCACGCCGTCTCCCCACTGGGGGCTCACCTCGGCGTTCAGTGCCAGCTCCAGCCCCTCGATCACCGGGAGCAGGTCCTGGAGCAGGTCCTCGTCCCGGTATTTGGCCAGAGATGCGCGCTGCTCGGCGAACCGCCTTCTTTCGGTTTGAAGCTCCGCCTCCCTGTACTGCACCTCGTTCCGGAATTTCTCGGCATCCGCCTCTGCGGCTTCCAGCCGCTCGGTCAGTGCCGCGATCTTCAGCTCCGGCGGCAACTGCGAGAAATCCATCGCATCCTGCGGAGCTTCCCCGTCTGCGGGTGCCGCGTTCTGGTCGTGGCGCCCTGGCTCGTTCGTTGGTTCCCTGTCGTGTTCTGTAGACATCAACCGATCCCTGTGTAAGTTTGCTCTGGTTCCTTCCCCTCGTACGGGGTCCACACGTTCAGTTAGTGGTCAACGGGCAGGTTGAGGCTGTGAAAGAGTAACTCAAGCTCCTCGGCCACCGCTTCGCCCGCCTCCGGTCCCAGCCTCGCGGTCAGCCTCTGCTGCATGGTGATAAGGTTCTGAACCGCCGTCAGGACGAATTCCACACCAGCGAGATTCAGGCCCATTTCGTCCGACAGGTGGCGTATTAGTCGCAGCTTGCGAATGTCCTCAGTGGAATACAACCGCAGCATGCCCAAGGTCCTCCCGGGCCGGATCAGCCCCAGCCGCTCGTACTTGCGCAGGGTCTGGGGGTGCATATCGAGGATACGGGCCGCAACGCTGATGATGTAGACCCCCTCCATCTGCAGAGCGGCCTCGCTTTCCACGGTCTGGTCCATCTCCTGGCCGACTGCAGAGTTGTCCTGGACCTGTGCTTGAGACGGGTCAGCGTCGCCAGACGCAACTTCCGGGACAGGAGGGACGCTCCTGTCCTGGATGTGTTGTGTTTGGACTCGACGCTGCTGGGTCATGGTTTTCTCCCGCCAGTCTGTTGACCTGTGCTGATACGTATGATAGGGTTTGATACGTGGCGTGTCAATAGTAGTGTAGCGAGAGGGATAAAGAATCCGAAAGAAAGGTACTGGCGTATTAAAGGAAACTACGCCAGCCTGATGAGCCAGCCTGGTGGAGTATCTCAGGGTTCACCTGCCGTCTTAATGGCCGGCAGGGGGCCGAAAAATGAGAGGAGGTGTTCCATGGTGTACTTGAAGTCCTGCCCCAAGTGCCTCGGAGACCTGACCGTAGCCCAGGATGGGTACGGCACCTTCATCAGCTGCCTGCAGTGCGGATTCATGAAAGACCTGGAGGTCAAGGGCGCCTCGCGGACGGCGACCTCGCCAACAGCGGCGGCTGCCGCGTGGCAAAGAGAGCAGGAAGCGCTGCCAAGGGCCGCTTGACTGCGCCTACAGTCGAATTCCACAGTCCAGAATGAGGGGCGGCCGATCGGCCGCCCCTTTTGCTTGTGTGGTGTGAAATTGCTCGCCCTAAAATGAGAGTGATCTTTTCAATGTAGTTGCCGACCACAATTGTCTGAATCAGGATTCCCAGGCCTCCGGGTGCCATCCGGCAGCCGGGTTGCGACCCGGAGGGATGTTCAGGATTGAGGTCGCATCAGTGAAATCCTGAAATCCCACGAATCACAGTTCAGACGACGACTTTGCGGGCGTCCTGTTCCCAGAGAAAGAGGGAATTGATCCCTCACCCCCCCTAACGCATCAATTCGGGCCAGAAGCGCTCCTCCTTCCAGGGGTCGCCGTTGTTGTGGTAGCCGCGCTGCTCCCAGAAACCCGGGGCGTCCTCGGCCAACAGTTCGATGCCGTTGACCCACTTGGCGCTCTTCCAGCCGTAGAGGCTGGGCACGATCAGGCGCAGGGGCCAGCCGTGGCTCTTGCCGATGGGCTCGCCGCCCTGCTTGTGGGCCAGGAATCCCTCATCCAGTGCGATCTCCAGCGGCAGGTTGGTGGAATAGCCGCCGAAGCAGTGGGCCATCAGGTACTTGCTTTCCGGCGAGATCCCCGAGAGTTCCAGCAGGTCAGACACCGCCACGCCTTCCCATGTCTGGTCCAGGGCGCTCCACTGGGTTACACAATGGAAGTCGGCCTCCAGGACCTGCCATGGCAGCTCGGTAAACGCCTTCCAGTCCAGGGTGATTTCTCTCTCGACCAGCCCGGACACCCGAAACAGCCAGGCGTTGATGTCGATCTTGGGCTCGGGGCCGTAGGTGAGCACCGGGAACTTGGTGGTAACGAACTGGCCCGGCGGCACGCGTTCGCCATAGCCCTGGTCGGGCGCCTTCTTTACTCGGTCGGGTCGCTTCAAGCCCCACCTCACATTGGGGAATAGTTTGGACAGCATTTTACCGCCCTATGCTCACTGAATCACCCTGGCAATCCCCGCCGTGCCATCGTTGATATGGCCCACGATGGAACGGGTCTCGACCCCCCTGCCCTCCAGCGCAGTCAACAGCTGCGACAGCCGATCCTCCGGCACGGAGATCAGCAGCCCGCCCGAGGTCTGGGCATCGCACAGGATCAGGCGCTGGTCGGAACTGACCGTGTCGTCCCACTCGACATAATCCGCCACCCCCGCCTCGTTCCGGTGAGTGCCGCCGGGAGCGACGCCCTGGGCAAGCAACTCGTCCACGCCGGGCAGCACCGGAGCGGACGCGGCCCGGATCTCGGCGCCCACTCCGCTTGCCCGCAGCATGCCGGTCAGGTGTCCCATCAGGCCGAAGCCAGTGACGTCGGTGCAGGCGTTGACGCCCACCTCCATCATCGCCTCCGAGGCGGCGCGGTTCAGCGTGGCCATGGTCTCTACGGCAATCTCAACCGAGCCGGGCGGCGCCACGCCTGCCTTGCAGCCGGTGGTCACGATGCCGGTGCCCAGCGGCTTGGTAAGCACCAGGACATCGCCGGGCTGGGCGCCTGCGTTGGTCACATGGCGGCCGGGCTCCACGAGGCCGACGACGGACAGGCCGTACTTGGGCTCGTTGTCGTCGACGGTGTGGCCGCCGACGATGAGGCAGTTGGCCTCGGCGGCCTTGTCGTACCCGCCGCGCAGCACGTCGCCCAGCATCTCACCGGCCAGGGCAGCGGGGAAGCCGACCACGTTGAGGGCCACCAGCGGACGCCCGCCCATGGCGTAGACGTCGCTGAGGGAGTTGGCCGCAGCCACCGAGCCGAACTCGTATGGGTCATCGGTGATGGGCGTGAAGAAATCCACCGTCAGCACCAGGCCGAGCCTGTCATCGAGGCGGTACACGGCGGCGTCGTCGCCCGTCGAGGACCCGACCAGGAGGTCGGGGTGCTCCACCTGGGGAAGCTTGCTAAGGACCTGCACGAGGTCCTGCTGGCTGAGCTTGGCGGCTCAACCGGCGCAGTGGGAGAGTTCGGTCAGCCGGACCGGTGCATTGACCATTGCCGCGCTCCTGTGTCCTGTTCGGTGCCGGGGGGTGTTGCCGCCATTATAGCGCAGCAAGGGTCGGTGGGGAGGGCCTAGCTTCGGGATGTCGAACTCCGGTAGCATGAGTACCAGACTGAAGGGCTCCATTACCGAAGGGCGCCATTGTTGATTGGGAGCGGGGAATATTGGCGGAGCTATGGTCGCTGTCTCCTCGACTATTAGAGATTTCCCCACCTTCTGGATAGGACTGAAAATACATTACGACCTGCAGATAGCGGAGGGACGGCTGGGGGAGCGAGGATGTTGCGGGTTATAATGTCATTTTGTTTGCCATTTGGAGCGAGAAGCCATGACCGACAGCGCTAGTGGTTTTGATCTACAGACGACTGAAGATGACCTCGAGGTTGAAAACGAGGTTCAATTCGACTTTGCAGAACACCGCCGCGTCGCCGTGGAGGAGTATCTTCGCATACGGACTCGATATGAGGCATTTGCCTACTCGGTGAGGGAAATCTTGTACCAAGCTCTGAAGACTGCCGGTATTCTTGTAAATTCTGTGGATGCTCGAGCAAAAGACCCTGAGAGTTTCGGCGCCAAAGCTGAGACACCTGCCGAGGATGATCCGCAAGCACCAAAATACCCACAGCCTTTGCAAGATATAACCGATCTAACTGGTGTGCGAGTCATTACGTTCTTCCCTGGCACTCTGCAGAATATCGGAGACTGCATACGACGAGAGTTCGAAGTACTTGAGCACACGGATCTCAGTCGGGCACTCCTTCAAGAGGAGCGATTCGGGTATCAGAGCGAACATTATCTCGTTAGGTTGGGCAGCGGAAGAACGGTACTACCAGAGTACGAACCTCATCAAGGTCTAGTCGCTGAAATCCAAGTACGCACCATACTTCAACATGCTTGGGCAGAAATCGAACATGATATCCAGTACAAATCGAGTATTACTATACCCAACTCAATTCGACGGCGGTTCATGTCTCTCGCTGGATTGCTCGAAATCGCAGATAGGGAATTCCAGGCTATTCAAGATGAGGATGAAATACTAAAGCAACATACTGGAACTTCAGTTGAAGAGGGAGCGCTTGATCAGATAGAGATAACTGCTCATGCATTGCGATCGTATCTCCACAAGAAGTTCGAATCGGTTGGACGCGGACATGATTATAGCTCCGAATATTACGCTAGATTACTTCGTAGATTGGGGTTCACGACCATTGATCAGTTAGACACCTGCATTAAGGATTACGATGTCACTGAATTCACTAAAATAGTCCGTCGAGGGCGCGAAGGTCCCCCTATAAGATTGCAGGATCTTCTCCTCGCTGGAATGGGATCAGTCTTTGTTGAGAGTCGAGCCAAAGATCCAGTAAGAAAAGACAGCTTAAGGGCAAGGCTTTCCAGATACGAACGCTGGGGCATCCCAGTCGGGGAGTATGATCCGAATAAAGATGTCCGGAACTAAGGCATAAGCTAACCTACGCATCCGCAATGGTTATGCCACAGTTACTGATATTGCTATGACAATTGGCTATGCTAACAATTGGCGATAAAAAACCTATAGGGTCTGCTGATTAGCTTTGAACCGGCTAGCACGTCGGCTTTTCGCATGGGGTTCCAAGTGCTAAATTTCGCTCATCCAGCAGGCAATGTATGGAATAGCCGTGATAATTCAAGAGGGTATCTTCAAACTTGTGCCCTCATCCCTACACAGGCAGGAATCCAAGGGTTCCCGCAACCTGTTCGACCTACACTGGGCTTCTGAATTTCGGCTAAAACGGGAAAGACGACTCGGGTGTGGATGACGGGTATAAGTCCGAGAGACATGCATGGTTTGACAGGCTCACCATCGGCGGAAAATTAGGCCCTGCTGATCCAGCCGTCGTGTTTGGGTCTGCCCCCGCGGGAGTGATGATGGAGCGGGCGGAGGTGATATTGAAGTGGCACGCCATCAGCCCTCGTGATAGAGTAGGCGGGCTGGTATTGACTGGCGCAGGGGTAGTGCATGCCCGGATTTATCTCCAATTACAGGGAAGTCGTGAACTCGGTGGAGCGCCGCCAGGTGCTGATCGCCATGACGGGCGGGCAGCTGCTGGTGCAGCTCTCCAGCCTGCCGGTGACCTTGGCGCTGCCGAGCATCGCCCGCGACTTCGGCTACTCCGTTGACGCCGCCGCCTGGATAGTCATCGCCAACCTGCTGGTGCTGGGCAGCACCGTGTTCCTCGGCGCCCGTCTGGGCGACCGGTTCGGCCACCCACGGGTGTTCTTCATCGGCACGATCATCATCACCGTTGGCGCAGTGGGGATCGTGGCGGCCCAGGACCTGACCCAGGTTACGGTCCTGAGAGGTTTGCAGGGGTTCGGCGCCGGATTGATACACGGCAACGGGAACGCCATGCTGGCCTTCGCCTTCCCGCCCAGCGAGCGGGGCCGGGCCTACGCCTTCCCCATCACCGGCTCACGCGTCGGGACCTTTATCGGCGTGGCCTTCTTCGGGGTCCTGCTGCAGTGGGCCAACTGGGAAAGCTTCGCTGGCTGGCGGCTGGTGTTCCTGACCATGCTGCCCATCGGCCTGATCGTCATCAAGACGTGCATGCCAGTGGTGCGGCGGAACAACGAGTCCATCGTCGACAAGGAGAACCCCATCGACTACCTGGGGGCGATCCTGCTGGTGGCGGTTTCGGCGGTGTTCATCCTGTCGGGCAGCCACATCCACGGCGGCGAGGAGTCGTACACGTCGCCGGACGCGCTTACGTACCACCTGCCGATGCACGGGTTGACCATCGCGCTGCTGGTGGTGTTCATCTTCGTGGAACGGAGGGTGTCGCACCCCTTCGTCGAGTTCCAGCACTTCAAGGAGAAGTACTTCACGCTGGCGATCATCTCCAACGTGATGTTCCACCTGTCGATGATGGCGACCATGATCCTGGTGCCGATCATGATCGAAGAGGGACTGGGGATGTCGCCAATATTCGTTACCTACGTGTTGCTGCCGCACCAGTCCTTCGGCATTTGGCTGCCGGCCATCGCCGGGTTCATTCACGACAAGTTCAACCCCCGGATGCTGCGGACGGCGTGCATGCTGTCCATCGCGTCGGGGTTCGTGCTGCTGGCGCTATTCGCGGGGACGGTCTCCATCTGGTTGCTGCCGCTCCTGCTGTTCCCGATTTCGGTGGGCACCAACATCTTCAACACGGTGAACAACGCCACAGTGATGAGCACGCTGCCGACGGAGAACCGGGGCTTCGCCTCCGGGATGCTGGAGACGACGCGGGACATGGGACACGCGACGGGCGCGACGATTTCGTCGTTCATCGTGGCCATGATCGTGCCGGCTACCATCGGGCTGATGCTGCCTGCTGAGTCGCAGCGGCTGCACCTTGAGGGCTTCCAGGTCTCGGCGCTGGCGGTGGTCGGAATCATGACCATCGGAGCCATCATCGCGGCGTTCCACCGGCCGTACAGGCCGCCGACGGCACAGACAGGTGACGGCGGGCAGCAGGCGCGGGCGGGTGCCGCGGCCGACTGAGTAGAATCGCTGGGAATGACAACGAAAAAGGGGCGCACCGCTGTGCGCCCCTGCTTTTTTGTCCGGGAAATCGCCCCTTCCCTGCTCCTCCAGAGAGAAGATTGGACGCGTGGGCGGCTAGATGTTCAGCATGATGAAGCGGCCAGTCTCGGCCTGGTAGTAGTAGGTCTTGCCGTCGTCGATCTTCACTCCGATCAGCGAGTAGGAGATATGCGACTCTGCATAGTGCTCTAGGATGCGGACGTTGCGCCACTCGCTGTCGCCCATTGTTGCCATTACCGTTTCGAGGTTCAGTTCTGCCTGGCTCTTTTCCGTTGCCACAGCCGTCTCCATTCGGTTGGATACACCTTCCGGACTTCGACAGACTCAAGCCCTTGAGCTTGCTCAGGACGGGCTGATGACGAACGGATGGCGCGCGGGAATTCACTGGCCTCCCCGGCTTCCACAGGGGCGGCCAGTGCGCCTATGACTGTTACTACCCCTCGCGGACGTACTTGTCGATGGCGTCGGGGACGCCGGCGAGGTAGATGTCGCCGCGGGAGTCGATCCAGCTGCCGTGTCCGGAGCCGCGGCAGTCGAAGCGGGCGAGGACGCCGCCTTGGGGATCGAGGATGCTGATTCGCGCGGAGCTGTCTCCGACCGTGCCTTCGCTGACAAGGAAGTTGCCCTCGGGGTCGCGGGATATGTCCATGGGCCGCTGAATGTCGTTCCAGAACTCGATGAACTCGCCGTTGAGGGTGAAGAGCTGAATGCGGTGGTTCTCGCGGTCGCAGACGATGATGCGGTCGCCGTCGATGATCAGGCTGTGGGGCAGGTGGAAGTGGTTGGCCTCGGACTTGCCGGGCTCACCCCAGGACTGGATCAGCTCGCCCTCGGCGGTGAAGCGGTGGACCCGGGAATTGCGGTAGCCGTCGGCAACATACAGCTCGCCGGAAGGCGACGGGACCAGCTCGGCCGGGTAGTTGAAGGGCCCGGCGGCACGTGGCACGAGGTCGCCCGCGACCTCGCAGCCAGTGTCGGAGTGGCGGCCATGGCGCCCCAGCATCTGCACGGGCTTGCCGTCGAGGGTGTAGACGAGGCAGGTGGAGGCGTCGCGGTCGGTCACGTAAACGACGTCGTCCTCAATGTAAAAGCCGTGGGCGAATAGGAAGGAGCCGTTGCCCCAGGAGTCCTGGAGGTTGCCGTCGCGGTCGAAAATGAGGACGGGCGGCTCCTTGCGCTGGAAGGCGTAGACGAGGTCCTGGGAGTCTGTGGCGATGGCCGAGACCATGGCAAAGGTCTCGCCCTCGGGCAGCTTTGCCCAGTTTTCCTCGAGGGTGTAGGTGTAGTGGCCGGAGCCAAGGGTGGTCATGGTGGCCTCCTGTAGGGGGTTGAAGTAGTGGGGCTATTGTACACGGTGGAGGGAGGATACTGGTTAGGGAGTTGTTGTTAGAGAATCGTAGACGGGCTCTTCGACTGCTACGGATTCAGACCGTGAGCGGAGCCTGCGGCGAGTCTAGAAGAGGCCGATGTTCGGAGCTCTACTCCGGAGTGCCCTGCGCCAGAAATGCCTTGATTGCGGCCATAATTTCCTCCGCCGTCTCTCCTCTATCTTGAAGGTTGAATGCCCAGTCGCGGCCGGGGTGCAAGGTATCCCATCGGGACCGCCGCTGATTCCGTCGCCCCGCACCCGGGACATGGTTGCCAAATCCGTCGACCACCACGTTCCATATCGGTTGGTACGTTGATATCAGTACCTGTTCGGTAAGGCCAATCCACACTGGGTCAAGAACGAGCCACCGACAGCGAAAGTCAAGCAACTCTAAGTTGGTCGTCGCTTCGATAGATTCGGCATGTTCCTGCAAACGTCGGCTGAGGACATTCGTTGTTGAATTCGTTGAAATGGTCCGGCCTTGTCGCCTTCCCGGAGGGTCTGCCTTGCCTACATATATGGGCGCATCCCCCTCGATATTGTCATAAGGAGAAGAGTTTCCTATGTAGTGCACCGTGTAGACGCCAGCCCCTGAGAAAGTCACGCTTGGTGGCAACGGGTCGGCGGTGTAGTCCATCAAGGCCCGAGCCGCATTTCGCCCTAACTCCTCCACACTGAGAGGATTGTAAGCGCGCATGAATCAGCGCTCGCACTTCGTACTATTGCGGCAGACTATCCAGAAGCAGTGTCGTTTCCTGGCGTGATGGGCGGTTGACCACTTGGTTGAAACCATCGGACCAGTGCGTACTTTGACAATTAGGTCGCAGACTGTGAACCCTGCGTCTTCTGCCATTCTAATGAAGTCGCAATGGCTCCACTTTGAGCGGTGGCTGTTCACCATGTCCGTTATCTTAGCTAGCAACAAGCCATCTGGTTTCAGCACCCGCTTGGCCTGCTCCAGGAAAGGCGGATAGAGATAACTCAGGCTCCAGTCGTGCTCCTTGCCGCAGGCAACAGTTGCGCCAAAATCCTCGTCGAACCTTTTGCTGCTCTTGTCTCTCCCCTGCGGACCGACATGAGGAGGGTCGTAAACGACTGTACTGAAGGCACTATCGGGGACTCCATCCATTATTCGGTTGTCCCCCAATATCATCGGTTCGAACTTGGGGTTGATGTCCATTGAGACGACCTGCCGCGTAGAACCCTTCCAAAACCGTCCCCTGTTGTACGTGGCATCCAATATCGGTTCTGGAGCAATAGACGGATAGAATCGCAACATGTTCTCAATTAAGTCTACGTCGTTGCCTTCCCACACACTACTAATGGGGGAGTATTCCCCCACGACAGCCAACTCTGTCTGGATCAACCCAGGTACCTCCACGGAACGGGTACCACCACAGAAAGTACCCGAATTTTCGGACGGATTCAGCATGAGAGCTTCCGTCCAACCGGCCTCTGGTGTGGCCAGTTCAGAATCGGAGACTCTACCATCCACCAATTGGTGTGCATTTTCAGCCACTCTGGACCTGGAGCGCAACTCACAACTGTCAGCAGATTATGACCAGTCTAGATGAGGTAGCTCCAATCCTCCTGGCCCTCTTCGACAAAAGGGTGAGTTTCTGATGCAGGTTAACGGACCGGAATCCGGTGCATTTACCCCTCAGTACCGCACGGTGTCCCAGGGCTGGGGGAACATGCCGAGCAGCGGCGACACGGTGCCTATGATGTCGCGGTTGATGTCGGCTATGGTGGGGCGGCCGCACATGCCCATGGTGGCGTCCATCTCGTCGCGCAGCATCTCCAGCACGGAGGTCAGGCCCTCTTCGCCGTTGACCGCCAGGCCCCAGAACAGCGGGCGGCCGATGAGCACGGCGCGGGCGCCGAGGGCGAGAGCCTTGACGATGTCGGTGCCGCGGCGGATGCCGCCGTCCATGTAGACCTCAATGTCGCCGTTGGCCGCCTCGACGACCTCGGGCAGGACCTCGATGGTTGTAAATGTGGTGTCGAGGTACCGGGTGCCGTGGTTGGAAACGATGACCGCCTTGGCACCGCTGTCGGCGGCGTGGCGTCCGTCCTCGCCGACCATCACACCCTTGATGACCACGGGCAGGCTCTGGGCGCCGGCCAGCCAGTCGACGTCGTCCCAGGTGGCGCCGGGGTCGCGGATGTCCATCACGCCGGCAGGGGCGTCGGCGGCGAAGCGCCAGGAATGCTCGGAGAGCTCAATCTGGTCGTAGTTGGGCGAGGAGGCGCCTACGTAGTCGTTGCGGATGTTGCGCTCGCGCTTGGGCTTGATTTTGGCGTCGACGGTGATGCAGAGGGCGGAGTAGCCGGCCTCGGCGGCGCGAGCGGCCATCTCGAGAGTTAGGCCGCGGTCCTTGAAGAGGTACTGCTGGAACCACAGCGGGCCGGAGGCGGCGCCGGCCACATCCTCCATGGTGCGGGCGGCGTGGGAGCTGACAACCATGACGGTACCGGCCTTGCCGGCGGCGCGGGCGGTGGCCAGCTCGGCGTCGGGGTGGGCCGCCTCGTGATTGCCCGCCGGGTCGAGCATCACCGGGAAGCTGATGCGCTGTCCCAGCACGGTGGTGCTGAGGTCGCGCTGGCTGATGTCGGTCAGCATCTTCGGGCGGAGCTGAATGCTGTCGAGGACGGCGCGGGTGCGCCTGAGGGTTATCTCGTCGGTGGCCGCGCCGGCGATGAAGTCGTAGTGTCCCTTTTCCAGCTTCTCGCGGGCGATGGCTTCGTATTCAAATATGTTGACGGGCTCGTTGGCCATGATTCTTCCTCCTGACTGCCGTTGGTGGCGGCGAAGGCAGTCTACGGCGGCGCGGGCGGGAGCGTCAAATCATCGGGTAAGATGTCTGTACGAAGCAGCACGAATACCGCAGAGGTCAGGAATGCCAATCACCAACAAGATCACGCCGTTCCTGTGGTTCGACGGGCAGGCCGAGGCTGCGGCGCGGCATTACGTGTCGCTGTTTCCCAACTCGAGGCTGCTGGGCGTGAATCCCCTGCCGTCGGGCCCTGGCGAGGGCGCCGCGCTGGTGGAGTTCCAGTTGGAGGGACTGAAATTCACGGCCCTGGACGGCGGCCCGATGTACCAGCTGACACCGGCGGTGTCGTTCGTGGTGTCCTGCGAGTCGCAGCAGGAGATCGACCACTACTGGGACGGCCTGCTGGAGGGCGGCGGAACGGAGCAGCAGTGCGGATGGCTGGTGGACCGCTTCGGCCTATCGTGGCAGATCGTCCCGGCAGAACTGCCGGAGCTCCTCGAGCGAGCGCCGGAGGCGGTGATGGAGGCTCTTCTGCCGATGGTCAAGATCGACCTGGGGAGCCTGCGGGAGGCGGTGGGGAGTTAGATGATAATCCGGATGAAGTATCGTTTCACTCGCAGAATAAGCACATTTCGGTGCGGGAATTTAAAACGCTGAAATAGCTATGACAATTGCCACGATCACCATAATTGCGAGGAAGCTTATATTCTTGAATCGCTTGTATCGTCTACCCCATCGATTTCGGTTGGCTCTACGTTTGTTGGCTGTAACTAATTGATCATTGGGACTGAGTGAAAGGGCATGGTCGAGATCCCGAAAGGCTTCATTAAATTTGTTCAATCCCTGGTAGGCCATTCCCCTATTGTTCCAGGTGCCAGAAATGTTGGGGTCGATTTCGATTGCCTGATTGCAATCATCTATGGCCTGCTGATAGTTTCCAACGTTGAGATGCAACCAGCCTCGGTTGTGCCAGGCGGTGTGGTTCAGAGGGTCGAGACGGAGTGAGTTATCGATGTCGGAAAGGGCCTGATTGTTAAGGGAATTTACATCCCCACGGTCTACAACCCATCTCCATTCTCCGACCCAGTCTCTCGTCATTACGTAATCGGGGTCATAGAGCGCAATGTTATGGAACGCCCATCCCCGGTGAAGCCAGAATATGGCACGGTTGGCGTCTAAATTGATAGCGCGATCATAGTCGTCTATGGCATCGCCGTAGTCTCCTTTGGCGAAATGTGCCTCACCACGACGATGGTATACGTCCGGATTGTTGCTGACGAAATTGATGGAGTTTGTAAAGTTGGCAATGGCAAGGTCCCAGTTGCCGCCCTCGAAGAATTCCATTCCAATCTCATAGGAATCTTGAGCTGCACGAGAGGTCATGAGGGCTTTCTCCTTACAGCAAATGGTTTGTCCAGTTTACTCCCCTAGGACTGGAGAAATTCTGCACAACTCAGTGGCGAGGCCGATTGAACAATCGCGAAGTGAACCAGTACGTTTGCACCGAGTTTAGGCAGGTCTCGCCCTTTCCGATGGATTGGATGCTACTCTAGCACTTGGGTGTATGCTGTCAACACTGTTCCTCTTGATCAACAGCTACTGTTTGGTCTAGAGAGTTCCCAAAGGTGGAGCGAGATAAAAAATGACCGACTACAACATCTTCGACCTTGGCAACCTGCGGCTGCAGGGCGGGGCTACGTTGCGGGGGGCATGGATCGCGTACAAGACGTATGGGACGCTAAACGCGGCCAAGGACAACGCCATCGTGTTCCCCACCTTCTTCGGGGGGCAGCACTATGCCAACGAGGCAATCATCGGGCCGGGCCAGGCGCTGGACCCGGACAAGTACTTCATCGTCGTGCCCAACATGATGGGCAACGGGCTGTCTTCGTCGCCGTCGAACACGCCGATGCCCTACGACCGGGCCCGGTTCCCGTGGGTGTCGCTGTACGACAACGTCAGCAGCCAGCACCGGCTGGTCACCGAGCTGTTCGGCCTCGAGCGCATCGCCATGGTCGTCGGCTGGTCCATGGGCGCACAGCAGACCTACCAGTGGGGCGCGCTGTACCCCGACATGGTGGAGCGCATCGCGCCCATCTGCGGGTCGGCGCGGACATCGAGGCACAACTTCGTGTTCCTCGAGGGAGTCAAGGCGGCGCTGACAGCCGACGACGCTTGGAACAACGGCTGGTACGATTCCCCGCCGTACAAGGGGCTGCGCGCCATGGGGCGAGTGTACGCCGGCTGGGCTGTGTCGCAGGCCTTCTATCGGGAGGAGGTTTACCTGGACATCGGGTACTCGTCGCTGGAGGACTACCTGGTCGCCTTCTGGGAGGGGCGGAGGCTGTTCGCCGACGCCAATAACTTCCTGGCCATGCTCCGGACGTGGCAGAATGCCGACATCAGCCTGAACGACACCTACAACGGCGACTTCGCCAAGGCGCTCGGCGCTATAAAGGCGCGAGCCATCGTGATGCCGGGTCGGACCGATCTGTACTTCCCGCCGGAGGACAACGAGATTGAGGTGTCGATGATGCCCAACGCCGAATTCCGGCCCATCGAGTCCATCTGGGGCCACCTGGCTGGCAGTCCGGGGCTCAACCCGACGGACGCGGCCTTCGTCGAGGCCGCGCTGCGCGATTTGCTGGCGAGCTGAGGTGTAGCGATGGCGGACCTGCGATACGATCGATTCCCCGAGGGCCACTACGCGGTCTTCACAATGGACCGCCCGGACCGTCTGAACGCGCAGGGGGCGCAGATGCGGGCGGAGCTGCGGGAGGCGCTGGCCGAGTTTTCCCACGATGATGAGATGCGAGTCGGCATCGTGACCGGAGCTGGCCGGGCGTTCTCGGCCGGGGCCGATCTGCGGGAGATGGCCGAGGGCGGCGGCACCACCCGGGCCAGCCAGACCGAGGAGGAGCGCATCGAGGCCTACCGGGGCAACCAGCCCTTTGGCCGCAACCCCAAGCCGTTCATTGCGGCGGTCAACGGGCTGGCCATTGGCGCCGGGATGGAGCGGGCCGCCGACTGCGACGTCCGCATCGCTTCAACTGAGGCGTATTTCGGCCTGTTCGAGGTAAAGCGCGGCATCCTGGCCAACTACGCCATCAACCACCTGGCGAGGCTGATGCCCTACGGCGAGGCAGTGTACCTCATGCTGACCGGCGACACGCTGAGCGCAGAGAAGGCCCACAGTATTGGGTTCCTACACGAGGTGCTGGAGCCCGAGTCGCTGATGCCCCGCGCCGTGGAGATCGCGGAGATGATCGGCGCCAACGCGCCGCTGGCGGTGCAGGGCACCAAGGCAGTGGCGCAGTTCTGGCGTCGCTACGGCCTGGAGGAGTCGTACCGGCTCAACGCCGCGTGGGGCCAGCGGGTCCTGAACTCGGAGGACGCGAGGGAGGGCCCCAGGGCCTTCGCCGAGAAGCGCCCGCCGGAGTGGCAAGGGCGGTAGGTCGGTACCCAGCGGGAGTGAAAGGGCGATTGCAATTTAGTTGCAACATGCCATTGTCTGAATCAGGATTCACAGGATTAAAGGATGGGCAGGATTGAGGTTCCATCATTGAAATCCCAGAATCAAACGAATCACAGTTCAGACGACGACACTTCAGTCGTCTGGTTCGAGTGAGCAGCTGCAAATCGCTGGACATGGTGAGACCCGTCCATGGTGAGCCTGTCGAACCGCGAACGGGTCTTCGATTCTCCTAACCTTGCGTAAACGGACGGGCACAACGCCCGCCCGATTACACTTTGTCAGAATAATCCCTCGCCCTAACCCTCTCCCGTAGTGAGAGTGGGTATCGTGCTCCTTGTCTCCAGTTCAGGACTAATCGTCGGCGGGTGCGCCGGCTGGCTCGCGGGGCGGGGCCTCGACCAGCTCGTAGAGGGTGCTGCGGGCACGGATCTGCTCGTCCCAGCCACGCACGCGCAGGTCGATCATCAGACCGTCGGGGCCCTTGTACTTGCGGTTGGCCCGGCTGCTGCCTGGGCACTCGGTGGCGCCATGCTCGACCACCGTGTCTACGGCGTCTTCCATATCGTCGACATAGAAGCCGATGTGGTGCACGCCCTTGACGGTGGACGGACCCTCGCCGAGGTTGGGGGCGTCTTCAGTGCCCATCTTCAGGATGGCGAAGTAGATGTAGCCGTCAGTGAGCCACACGCCCTCAGCTCCGCCGTCGGGGGAACGGCGCAGCTCGTCGAGACCAAAGCAGGTCTTGTACCACTCGGCGGTGGCCACGGGGTCCTCAGTGTGCAGCGCGATGTGCTTGATTCGCGGGGCCATGGTCTCCTCCTCCGGATAGATTTGAGTTGCGAGGATTTCTCCCCCACCCTGGCCCTCCCCCAGCGGAGGAGGGGAATTTAACCTTCAGAATGGACTGGGCTAGACCCTGCCGACCAAGGACTTGAGGGCCTCGTAGGCCCGCTGGCCCGATTCGGGCTCGCCGGGAACGTCGAATATGTTGCCGACGAAGTCGGTGGCGCCGCCCTCGGCGAAGGCCTCGAGCTGGCTCTGGATCGACGACTCGTTGCCTATGACCGCCACCTCCGCCGGGCTTTCCACACCCTCAATGTCCAGAACGCGGCGGTAGTTGACCAGCTCGCCGTAGCGGGCGTAGGACTCGGCGGCCGTCCGGCGTCCCGAGTTCTCATCGTCGGTGGCCGCCGTGGGTAGCCCCACGGTCACTCTCGGTGCTGTGCGGCCGCTGTTCTCCGCGGATCGGTTGATGCGAGGGGTGATGTGCGACTCGATGGTGCGAGGACCTGCCATCCAGGTGACGGTGCCGTCCGCGAGCTGTCCGGCAAGGTTGAGCATCTGGGGCGCCAGCGCCGAGACCAGGATGGGGCAGGCCGGTCGCTCCAGGGACGCCAGTTCCAGGTTGCAGTTGAAGAACTCCCCGTTGAACCGGACTGAGCCCTCCTCCAGCAGCGGACGCATCACCGATAGATACTCGCGGGTGTGCAGGGCAGGGCGGTCGTAGGGGATGCCGAAGCCCTCTTCCATGCCGGGCCGGTGGGACGGGCCGATGCCCAGGAGGAATCGCCCGTTGGTCGCAGTGGCGGTGGTCAGGGCCTGCTGGGCCAGTGCCGCCGGGTGCCGCGGGTAGGTGGGCACAACGCCCACGCCCAGCTCGATGCGACTGGTCTGCATTCCGGCCATGGCCAGCACGGTCAGCGCGTCGTAGCCCCGAGCGGAGATGTGGGGGATCCAAAAGCTGTCGAATCCGTCATCTTCGGCCTGCTTGATGCGGGCCAGCAGTCCCTCAAGGGTCATCATGTCGGCGACGGATGCGCCGACGAAAACACCGATTCGCATTAGCGTTCTCCAGTTGGATGATACGTCTGTTGAAAGGGGATCTGCGCTGTCTACTTGAAGGCCACGCAGGCCTCGGTTACCACTCTTAGGGTTGAGTTCTGGCTGAATCGCTGCTTGTATGCAGCTGAGATCTCGTTCATCCGGTCCAGCGCATCGCCGCCTTGTGGCGCTAGTACCAGCAGCATCTTGGTGCGTTCCTGCTCGATGCTCCCGTCATCCGTCCGCCCCTGCCCGGCGACGTCCATGACAGACAGGCCATCCGGGAATCGGGGCGTGATGACGTCAGCCAGAAAGGCCTCCCAGTCTGCATCGCTGACCACTTCCATATCCCCGTCGCCGCGCCCCATGAAGAGCCGGTACTCGGTCCAGAGCTCGCCGCCGTCCTCGCATTCCGACGTCGACACCTCCACGTCGGCACATGCAGCAAGGGCAAGAATGACGACCCCCAGGGCCAGAATTAGGGATACCTGGCTGGGAAGCGTTTGTCTAAATCTCTCTGCCATTTTGCTCCGACTGCTCTTCTCGTTGGGGAGGAGGCCAGAGACATGGGTCTGTTTGTCTTGATGGTGTTCTTTGACCACCTGCTTATCACCCTCACCCAAACCCTCTCCCTCGAAGTGGATGGAAGTTTGGGTGGGTATCCTCCCCCACCCCGGCCCTCCCCAATGCAGGGGAGGGCTTGCGTTGTATCGAATACCTGTACAGGACCCCTGGAACTGTGGGGCTAGAGGCCCATCGCGTTCAAGCCGATGCGGGACAGGTCCTCGTCCGACTGGCCGCTGGGATAGCCGCCGACGCCGATGCCGCCGAGAATGACGCCGTCCTTCATGATGACAACTCCCCCTGTGCCGTAGGTCATCATTGGGTCGCCCTGGTCGGCGATGTTGCGTCCCTGGCCGTGCAGGCGGCTGGCGTTCTCGCCGGAGTCCAGGCCCATTAAAGCCGACGTATGCGCCTTGCGGAGGGCGTGGCGGCGGCTGAAGATGCGCAGGTTGTCCATGGTCAGGTAGGCCAGCAGGTTGCCGGCGCTGTCGACGATGGCCATCGCCACGGGCTCGTTGGGTGTCTCCATCGCCTTGTCGATCATCGCTTTCATGGCTGCCGTGACCTGTGCCATTGTTGGTTCGGCCATGTTGCCTCCTCTGTGTTCTTGCTTCCGATTTTCGTTGCCGTTCGAGACGGCAGGGGAATTATACAAGCAATGCCGCCGGGGCGTTTGAGCCTGGTCTGTTTTCGTAGTAGCCTAGCGTCGTCCGGAAAAGAATGCTTGGGATTTCACCACATCCTTACCCCCATCAAAGGGGAGGGAACTGCGGAGTTTGACATGACGACGAGGCTGGATTCTTGGCTGGCGCTCACCGAAGAGGAACCCATAGAACCTGGCATGCCTATCCTTGACCCGCATCACCATTTCTGGGAGCGTCCCGACAGCACTTATCTTTTGGACAACCTGCTGATTGACACCAGGTCGGGGCACCGGGTGAACCAGACCGTATTTGTGGAGTGCCACTCGGGGTACCGCACCGAGGGACCGGAGGAATTACGGTCGGTGGGCGAGGTCGAGTTCGTTGCGGGCATAGCGTCGACGAACGTGGCCGCCGGCAATGAGACAGCCGTGGCCGCAGCGATTGTGGGCAACGCTGACCTTATGCTGGGCGATCGGGTGGAGCCCGTGCTGGAGGCGTTGTCGGAGGCCGGGAAGGGCCGCTTCCGTGGGATACGCTGCACCGCCGCCTGGGACGCCAGCCCGGAGATCACCACAGCCCGGGCCAACTCGTCTGGGATGCTGGCCAATGCCGAGTTTCGGAAAGGCCTGGCCTGCCTGGAGCGAATGGGCCTGACCTTCGACTGCATTGTCTATCATCCGCAACTGCCCGAAGTGGCCGACATGGCGCGGGCCTTCCCGGACCTGACCATCATCCTCAACCACGTGGGACGCCCGTTGGGCATCGGCCCGTACGCCGGGCGCCGCGAGGAGCTGATGCCGGAGTGGCGGGCAGGCATCGACGCAGTGGCGGAGTGCCCCAACGTGGTGGTCAAGGTTGGCGGCTTGGGGAATCCCATCAGCGGATTCGACTGGCACCAGCGTCCGTTTCCGCCGGGCTCCGGGGAACTCGCGACGGCGGCGGCGCCCTACTACCTGTACTGCATCGAGATGTTCGGCGCAGACCGCTGCATGTTCGAGAGCAACTTCCCAGTGGACAAGCAGTCTTGCTCCTACGTTGTCTGCTGGAATGCGTTCAAGCGCCTGGCTAGCGACTTCTCGCCCACCGAGCAGGCCGACCTGTTCCACAACACGGCGGCGAGGGCCTACGGGCTGCCGGAGGTATAGGTGCCCCAATGGTCGGGCCGATAGGGGGAGAAATCTGTGCTGGCCGGTCAGCAACAGGGAGTGTGGGGTGTGTTTCAGACTGACGAACGGTCTGCCAATGCAGTTTCCATAGGGCCTGATACTTACGGGGGTACGCCTCCACTCTGACCCTCCCTCGGCGTGAGAGGGAATTTGTCACTTGCCCTCTATGGGAACCCCTTCACTCGCCCGGCGTGGTCGGGCGTTCCTCCTGGGTGCGGACGCCTCTCAGGAACACGGCTATGAATCCCAGCAGGAGCAGGCTGGCGCCTCCTCCGATGGTCACCACCGTCCACGGCACGGCGTTGGTCAGCCATTCGGCGCGACCAAGCGCGGTGCCTCCCAGCACCAGCAGTACCGACGCAGACAGGGCAACGGATACAACGCCGCCCATTGTCGCGGCCTCGTTGGTGAGGATCGTCTCGCGCTCCGCATCCCCCACCCGCCGCGCCACCAGCAGACGCCCCAGCTTCCGCAGGACGATGACCCTGTGCAGCACCACCAGTCCCACCAGTGTCAAGAGAAACAGCAGCCCCGCCATGAACGCGGAATGCCCCATCCCCATCGGCGTGTCCACTCCCATGAACTTTTCCCACACCAGCCTGTTGTGAGACCAGACTGCCGGAATCTGGGGGAGGATAACCAGGAGCGCCAGCAGCCATAGAGCCAGTTCGCTGCGTCGCAGGACCTGGAGCAAGCCGTACACTGCCATGGAGACCAGCAGGCCCACGATCAGGTGAGAGGAGCCAATCGACGGCATCTTGCCGGCCACTGTTCCGGAGGTGGGCTGCCCGGGCTGGCCTGGAACGGCGACCCACTCCCAGAACTGCCAAGCGGCCAGGAGCATCAGGAGCAGCACAAGGGCCGCCTCGGCAGCGGAAATCAGCGCGAACCAGTTCGTCCTCATCCAGCCTCCGCCTACCGGTAGACGTTCATGTGCCTGACCAGGGCGGCGATGAAGTCCTCCCTGTCGGGGCTCCAGTCGACGACCCCGGCCCCCGACCTGCGCAGGTCTGCCGCCAGGGAACGGCTCTCCCACTGGGCGATGTCCACGTTTCCGAAAGGAGAGTCTGCGTCGGGGTTCGATTCCCTGGGGCTGACGTGGACCACCCTCACCCTGCCGGACCGCCTAGATCGGCTGCGAATGGCGGAGAGGCGCCGGACTCCGGAGGTGAATCGGTCCAGCGGTTCCCGTCCCTCTCCTGGCCGGGGGTAATAGACGTCCAGCCGGGTGATGATGTAGATCTCGGGCTGAAGCCTGAGGATGAAGCCCTTGCACCACTCAATGGCCCGGAGAAGATCGTGTCGGGGCGGCCCCGACCGGAGCCCTGTCAGCATCCGGGTGAGCCGGCGGAACTGCTTCTGCCCCGAGTCCGGTGACAGCAGTTCGCCGCCTCCCCCGGCGGTGTTATAGGCATAGGCCCCCATTGTTGACCCCCGGGAAAGGTAGAACTGTGCCAGGCTTCCTGCGGCCTCCACGGTGTTCTCCATGGGGTTGTCCAGGGGAGTGCCCACGTCCATATAGCGGGCAGTGTCCATGAAGATCCAGACGGCCCGTCTCCCTTCCGGCTCAAGTTCGTTGACCAGCGGCAGGCCATCGCTACGGGCGCCCCTTGAGGTGGCCTTCCAGTTGATGAGCTTGATAGGGTCGCCCGGTGCGTAGGGCCGCAGCTCACGGAATTCCGAGCTGGACATACCGGTCTGCGCCAGGTCGTCCTGGTACCTGGTCTGGTTTGTTGTGACGCGGATCTCGTTCAGCCGTGTGATGCCTCGGATCCGTGGCACCACGGAAATGTTCAGCGGACTCCCGCCGGACGTCGCAGCTACCCTCCGTACCCCGAAGGGAGCCTGGGACTCCCACGTCGTCGCCGGCAGGCTGAATTCGCCCCGCTTGGGAAAACGGACCGTGTAGGAGAGCTCGCAGGTCCTGGGTCCCGTCCACTTCCAGAATATCCCCAGATTGTTCCCCTCCTCCACTTCCAGTTCGGGCGGCAGGGCGTCGTGAACGAATACAGGCCCGATTCCCCTGTTTATCGTCAGCGTTCGCTCGATTTTCAGCGCGTCGCCGGCCCAGCAGATGGCTCGCGAGGTGCGCCAGCTGACCTGCACGTCTGAGGGAGGCTGCAGGGTGGCGATGATCAGCACCGTGAGCAGTAGAAACAACGCGCCCACCAGCATGAGCGAATTGCCGAAGGCTAGTCCGACCGCCAGCAGAAGCAACGAGAGTCCGGCCCATGTCATCAGGCCATGGGGAAACATCCTACGATCTCCGTGCCAGGGAGTCCGAGGGAGGAGGCACCTGCTCGAGTATGTCGTCGACGATTGATTCGGTGCGGACACCCTCCAGGGTGTCCTCAATGTTCAGAATGATGCGATGGCTGAGCACGTCCGGCACCACCATCTTAACGTCGTCGGGCACCACGAAGTCACGGCCGTGAATCAGAGCGATGCTGCGGGAGACCCGGAGCAGCGCCAGCGCGCCGCGCGGACTCACGCCCACCGACACCCGTGGATGTTCCCGTGTCAATCTGACCAGCTGGGTGATGTAGTCCACGATAACATCGTCGATGTACACCTCGGTCTCCACCAATCCCTGCAACTCCATGAAGCCATTGACGTCCACCGCCGGCTCCATATCCTCGGTGGGGTCGTCCTTCTGCCACTGGATGCGCCGGAGCAGGATGTTGCTTTCCATTTGCTGGCTGGTTGGGTATCCCGTTCCCATCTTGAACAGGAAGCGGTCCAATTGGGCCTCGGGCAATGGATAGGTGCCCTCCTGCTCAATGGGGTTCTGGGTGGCAATTACCAGGAACGGGGCGCTGAGATGCATTGAATTGCCGTCGATGGTGACCTGTCGCTCCTCCATGGCCTCCAGCAAGGCCGCCTGGGTCTTGGGAGGAGCGCGGTTGATCTCGTCCGCCAGGAGCACGTTGGTGAAAACCGGCCCCCGGATCAGCCGAAACTCTCCCTCGTTCTGGCGCCAGACGTTGACTCCAAGGATGTCCGAGGGCAGCAAGTCCGGGGTGAACTGCACCCGCTTGGTGTCGCTCCCGATGGCCTTTGAGAAGACCTTTGCCAGAAGCGTCTTGCCCAGTCCCGGATAGTCCTCGAACAATACGTGCCCGTTGGCCAGGGCCGCGGCCAGCAGCTTGCGCAGTAGCAAGCGGTTGCCGACAAACACGTCGGCCACGCAATCGATTATTCGTTCGCAGACATCCCTGACTTCCTCCAGACGGCGCTCATCCATCAGACTGCATTGACCTCATCACCTGGCAATATGGGCAAACGCTGCAAGTTTGATTTTGAAACGTACCCAATCCTGTTGTCGGCGGTACGAACATGGAAGGAGGTGCCGGTTTCCTCCAGAATTTCGAACCCCTGCCCTGCCGCAATCGCGTGGGGCGCCGCTACTCCGGAAACGGGCGGAGGGGGAACGGACACCTCCGTCGCCACCCTTTCCATCCGGAACCGTACCATGCGGTCAGTCGCGGACTCCTCCACCGAATCATTGCCAGTGGAGTCGGACTCCCCGCTGCGGACCGGGCTCTGAGCCACGCCTATGGACGGCAATCCGGTGGGCGAACTGAACCGGGAGGTGCCCAGGTCCGCCAGCGTCATCGGCGTGCGTTGAGCCGCGAGGCCCACTGGCAAGGAGTCCAGCGATCCCTCACCTGACAGGTGCGATATCGCACCCTGCACCAGTCGTCTGCGGCGCTCTTGGGCGGTGGCCCTGATGCGCCTGCGGGTCCACGGCATTTCAAACAACTTTCTTGGTGGTTCGACCACGCTGACAAGAGGAAACCAAAGGCTGATCACACGGTTGTAGTCCGCGCCCCGGCGTCGGTAGGCGGCGATCACGCTGCCGGCCATGGATTCGGGATCTGACCCGTTCTCAATGAAAGGAACCGACGCCTCCCTCAGTGTCTCCACATCGACTGTCGGTGGCAGAATCGATGGGCCGGTGAGGGCGTCCTCAGCGCTCTGCAGGGAACGCGCCAGACCCGATTCACGCCGGCTGTGGTCGTCTTCGCCTCTCCAACGAAGGAAACCGCGCCCCTCAGAGGACTGCGACGATTCTCTCAGCGGACGGATAACCGACCTGACGGCCTCGGGAGGGGCGTTGCTGCGGCAAAGCAGGCCCATCAGGTAGGTCCAGAGGCTGGTCCAGTCTCCGGATTCCACGTAAGTGCGCTGCCATCTGGACAGCAGGTTGCGGCGAGGGTCGGGATGGTCATCGAATTGCTGCTCGTGCCGCTGCCACCGGGGCCAGTTTGCGGGGGCGGAATCCTCAGTCTCCACGAAGGCGTGCAGGCTGCCCTGCATCTTGAACATTGCCCACACCGCGATGGCCAGCACCACGACCCACTCATAGACGGCGGCGAACCACAGTGTCTCATATATGAGTGGCCTCATCAGGACGGCATAAAATGCCGCTGCGGCGCCGATCACGAACCCTCGGGACCGGGAACTCGTCAACCATCGCGCCGGAGCCGAGAACAGTGGTTCCCGGGAGTCCACAAAGTATGCCGAGGCCTGCGACAACGCCAGGGTGAGCAGCCCCAGCCCGACCACGGCGCCCACCAGCGGGAATACATGGCCCAGCCCGGAAAGGGGCGCCATGGAGAGCCAAAGCAAACAACCCGCCGCAGTGAATCCAAAGGCAACAAGCATCGGGCGGACGCGCAGGCTGGCGGGGGCCCAAAGTGGCTCCGGCAGGGCCAGGGACAGCACCAGCACAAAGACGAACGCCGTCATGGTGTGTCTTACGTCGCTGAGGCCTGCGAAGTATAACAAGGCCGACTCACCCGCTGACGCCGTCGCGCGCCCATCGAGCAGCGGCGCTGTTATCAGGGGCGAGAACTGCAGCAGCGCCCAGATGATCAGCGATGCGCTCACGGCGGGCATTGCCGAGCCGATCAGCGGGGGTATATTGGTCAGCGGAACTGCGAACCTGTCAGCTAGACCAAGCTGGCCAACTCGCCTCAGCACCAGGGCCAAATACGATATGGCCAGCGCAGCTGCCATGGCAGGCATGAGATTGGGAATGGGGAAACTGGAAGCAGTAGTCGGTACTCCCTTGTCTGAGAAGGCGATGAGGGCCAGAGCAAAAAGAATGAGGCGCCCAATGGGGAATCCGAACACCTCCCCTACCGTGGGTCGGAATGCCGCCACCACCCGGATGATAATGAACGGGACCAGCAGGACGATGGACCAGAAGGCCAGCGTGTCCAGGATTTCCAGGTACTGGGCAGACGACTCTAGTGCTCCTCCCGCCTGGAGGGCCGGAATGTCTCCGGCAATTCCTGGCAGGGACAGCATTATTCCCAGCAGAAGTCCCATCCAGCCGATGTCGCCAACCAGCGACAAGACACGAGCCGGGAACAGCACCCCATCCGAGAAGGGCAGGGAGGTCACCCGGCGCAGCACCGAGGCCAGATAATGGAGTGCCAGTGCCAGGATGACGAGGACCAGGATCGTGCCGCCGGAAAAATCGAAGGCGACTGCCAGCACCCCTCCGCCGGACAGCAGCAGGTACGTGGCTGCAAGTAACGGGAGCTGCCGCCAGGGGAAGTAAAGCACCCCTCCGAATGACGGAGAAGCGATTCTCAGCACCCGGATAACCCCATAGTAAACCCCCGCAGCAATGGCCCATCCTGTAAGGGTCCCGAAAATCTGCAGATACTCTTCAAGGACCTCAACGTCCAGTGGTTCAGGCCTTGCCGCAATGGCGAACGGAATAGAGGCCACCACGGTAAGCAGGGCGCCAGCCAACAAAGCCCACCCCAATCCATGAAATACTCCTTGCGCCATGGCTGCGGGTATCAGCATCGGGTTTGGAACGAGTCCGGGATCCCCCTCGTGTTCCGGGTCCTCGATATCCTCGTCCGGTTCGTCGCTGTCAGTGTCGTGGACCGAGTACAGTTCCACGACCTTTCGGGACACCGGGCGCCCCTCCAGCACGCGGCGGGCGAATTCGGCAAAATTGCTCAGGAGGAGCACTGCGCCACCGGCCGCCAGCCAGGGGACGACCGGATGAAAGTCCAGCGACAACCTCCGGAACACCAGCCCGTCGGACGACAGCAGGGGGAAAGCCGCCACCGCGACGGCCGCAAACAGCAGTCCGGAATAGACAAGACCGGCCCTGGATTTCGGCTCACCGGTCAAAGCCGGGTTCCTCCGTGGAAATTGCTTGTTCCTCAGCGTCCGGCTGCTCCTCCGGTTCGGGCTCCCAGGTCATTGCGTACCAGGCGCGGTACATGGCCTCGTAATGCCTGCGTCGGATCTCATGCTCGCTGTAGTCGGCCTCCTCAAAGCGCGAGACGATTACGTCCAGAGCACGGAAGTCCAGATCGATTCCTGAGAGGGTTAAAATCGACTCCAGTTCCCTCGGCGTCCGCCCCGCCGAGCCCGGAACGCGGTCCACAGCCCAGGCCACGAAGCTGTTGTAGAGCAGGACGATTTCCTCCCGGAAATCCACGATACGGAAATCTATCGAGGCCGTTGCGGGCAGGTGGAGTTCCGTGCCATCGAATTCAGCCGTGAACGCAAGATCCCCCACCGTTTCCGCTCGCCAAGAGAAGGATGCACGTCTGTCAGCGCCCGTCAGCAGCGGCACGACTTCACCATCCGGAAGCCCCAGTCCCACAGCGGCTCCGGGGATCGCGCTGCCGTCCTCCGCGTAAAGCCCGACATTCACAGTTACTTGCTCACCCGGCCCCCACACCTCCGGCAGGTCCGGCGCGGGCTTATCCAGCGTCACTTCGAGGAAGGTTGGTTCCGGGTCCGGTACCGGCACAGGCTCAACATCTTCAATGCCCACTTCGTCGTCTGGCATCCCGTCCGCCACCGGTATCGCTGCCTCCTGCGGTGGCGCACTCTCTGGCCTACTCCTGCCGGCTCCGGCAAAGAGGTTCGAGGCCCTGGCGATGAATCCCGAGGCCAGTATCGCGACGATTACCGCCGGCAACCCGGCCCAGAGTATCCAGTTGAAACCGGTCTGTGTCAGCGGTATTCCGGTGGAGTAGGTCAGCGGGAGGTGTAGAGAGTCGCCTTCGTAGGTGAAAGTGACCGGTGCCACCAGCGAACCCTCGTCGTCTGGAATCTCCAGCGACAGCAGGGCCATCCCGTCGGCGCCCGTCACGACCGTACCGGCCTGGCTTGTGCGAAGGGTTGCGCCGGGAATTCCCTGCCCTGCGTCGTCCAGGAGGGCGGCCTGCAGGGTGGTCTCCCGGCCCGGCCGCACGTTATTCAGGGGTGCGACTACCAGACTGACAGAGGACTTGACGTCCACCGGCACCATCGTCTGCAGGTTGAGGCTGGCGACGGCCAGTGGTATCGCCATCCTGCCCAGCGATGTATCCCTGTCGATTGGGTATCTGAGGATGAATGCACCAGTGGCATTGGTCACAGCTCCGAGTCCGTCCCCTGCATTCACCACTGCATCGGCAACAGGACGGCTGCCTATGAACACTGTGCCTCGCACCGTGGCCGTCTCCCCTCGTGCCGCAGGTTCGGTGGGTTCGGCAAATATCCATGGGAGACCCACCGTGATCGAGTGATTTCTGACGGACGGGGCCAAGCGGTCCGTCCCCTCGAAACCGAACGAGATGTTGACCGTTGATTCGGTCCCGTTCTCCCCTGATTGAAATTCCAGCGGGAATTGCCGGGCGAAAGCACCATCCGCGTCGGTAATCAGGGGCTGGGAGCCGGGGTCGCCAACCCAGACAGGGGCTCCCGGCACGGGCTGGCCATCCACTGTCGTGAGGGTTCCCGACAGTTCCACTGTGCCATGCGCCGCCGCCACCGATGGACCGCTGACCTTCAGCACAGTGGGTGCGACCACCGTATAGGAGAAGCTGGCAGAGCTCGAAGTCAGTTCGTCCTGCTCATTGAACCTGGCGGTCAGGACACGCGGCCCCGGCTCATCGACGCCGGGAGAGCGGTACCGGAAAGACCCGTAATCGTCGGTCATTACACTATCGATCCGGAAGCCTCCCTCGTCTTCAATGACTATCTGCAGGGATCCGATGTCCGACATGGAGCGGGAGGTGATTCTGCCCCGGAAAAGGGCGGGTTCTCCCTGTGCGACGCTGGAGGGGCCGGAAACGGTCATCTCGGTCAGGAACCTGGCCGATACGGTGGTTGAGTGAGCCGAAGGCAGTACAGGATATTCGCCTCCGTATTCAGACTTGACAATTGAATGCCCGACGGCATCGATTGCACCGATCGTCTGGAACTCACCATTGGCCCCGGTCGTCGCGGTCCACGCTGGTCCGTCGCCGACCATGAACGTGATCACCGCCTCGGGAATGGCTCGACCGCGGGCATCCTTGAGAAATCCCTCTATCAGGAAGTCCTCACCGACCCTGGCGTCGCCGGGCACGTTTACTGTCAACTCCGTTGGCATAACGGCCACCACTTCCAACCGGGCGGTGTTGCCCAGCAGGAAGTCCCTGCCCTCCGTTCCCACCTCAACGGTATGGGAGCCGATCTCGGCGAAAGTCTGGGAAAAGGTGAATTCTCCGGCTGCATTGGTCGACTGAAGGGGAAGGCTGCGGCCGTTTATTTCTATCTGTACCTCGAGGCCGGGGACGCCACTGCCCGTGTCATCCAACAGCTTGCCCTGGAAAAGTGCCTGGGTGTCCACCGCAATCTCGCTCGGACCGGTCAATTGCAGCCCGCTTTCGGAATACACCGTGAGATCAGGGTCGCTCCACGACTCGGTGTACTGCTCGTTGGCCACGGCGTGAGCTAGGATCTGGTAGGAGCCTCTTTCCAGCGACGAAGGAACTGTTGCCTCCGCCGAGAATCGGCCGAGTCGGGAGGTGGTCTCTCCGATCAGGATGCCGCCGTGATCCTTGGTCTCGTTGATGAAGATTTCCACCCGCACGTCGGATACCTGACCTCCCCGGGCCGTGCGTACCGTGCCTCCAATTGTGAACGGCGCCCTGCGCTGTACCCTGTCAGGCCACAGGGTGATTTCGGTCACCGTTTCCATCGGCCCGGTTACCTGCTCTACCACCTCTTCGACTACAGGCTGCTGTTCACTCTCGCTGACCGGTTCCTCAACAGGCTGCGGTTGCTCACGGGCCAGCTCCGTGCGCGATGGAGCACCCAAAGAAGATGTGGGCTCGAATTGCACCCAGCCCAGGCCCGCGAATGCGACCTCCGCCCACTGGTGGGCCTGTTCCGTCAGCACCTTCTGTCGTTCATTTGTAGTACTAACTGACCAGCCCGATGCCACCCTGGCGGGTATTCCTATGGACCTTGCCATCACCACGAATGCGGTGCTGAACACGCCGCACGTGCCCTCACGGTGGTCGAACAGGAACCAGTCCACCGGGTCCCTGCCGGGCGGAGGAGCCCCGTTGCCGGAACCGTCGGCGAACCGGTAGGTGTACTGGCTGCCCAGGTACTGCTCAAGGGCCAGGGCCTTGGCGTACGGCGTGCTGTGGCCGCTGGTGACTTCCAGCGCGAGATCGCGTATGCGTTCCGGAAGTCCCGCAGGCAACTGCGTATATGCGGGCTCGGAGGCTACCTGTGCCGCCTGTAGCTGGGCAGATGAGAACTGGGGCACCCTGGAGACCCAGGAATAGCTCTCTGTGGGCTGGTCCTGGGAATACGTGCCGCTCACCGGATGGAACCGGCCGTCCTGGCTGACCTGGTCCAGGAACTGGGAAGTCGGCACCACACCAGCGGGAAGGGTGCCCAGTTCGGGCGACGCCTTGATGACAATGGTATCCGTGTAGGCGATGGGAGGATCAATTTCAAACCCGGCCAGCAGGGCCGGGGTGGTCGGTCCTCCTGTGGTAAATCCGGTTCCTCTGCCCGCCAACTCGTTCCTGACCAGGGGCGGGATGCTCTGGTTGGCGTCGTAATCGAGGGATACCCGATCCATCTGTCGCCACTGCCCGTTCTCATATATGTCCCCAACGGCGCTCCGGAGAGACTTGGTGTGCCCCGATCCGGTGACCGAAAACACCATCTGGTTGGCCGGCGGTTTCGCTACCTGCCGAGTGGTGATGCCGACCCCAATGGAGAATGACTCCCCGTTCTGGGTGACCACGGATCCGCCGTTTTCCGTCTCGGTGATCTCCGCGCCGACCCGCTCCAATTCCTCCCGCGCCTGCGCTTGTTCCTCGGGCATGCCTTCCGCGAGCTGTTCCACGAGCTGCGTGATCTCCTCCCGTTCCTGCTGGGAGTCTCCCCCCGGACCCTGGTTCGCTTGCTCGGCACGGCCAGGAGCGCCGCCCGACGCGGTGGGTTCAAAGAGGACCCAGCCTATGCCGTCCAGGGCAACCTCCGCGCGTTGGTGCGCTTGGTCGGCATATACCGTCTGCCTGCCTTCGGTGGGGGAAATGGACCACCCGGAGACCACACGCGCCGGAATGCCCACCGACCTCGCCAGGATCACGAATGCGCTGCTGAAGTTGCCGCAGGTACCCTCCCGGCTCTCGAAGAGGAACCACTCCACCGGGTCGCGGCCTGCCGGGACTCCGCCCTGGGAGGGATCGGCCAGCCGGTAGGTGTAGTTGGTCTTGAGATACTGCTCAATAGCCTTGGCCTTCCGATAGGTGCTGGTCTGCCCGGACGTAATTCTCAGCGCCAGAGCGCGAACCTCCGGAGGGAAATTGGACGGCACCGACGTATGGGCATAATGGGGAGAGGAGGCTGCTTGTTCCAGTTGTTGCTCAGAGTAAACGGGTATCCCGGAGGCCCAGGAGTAACTGGGCACGCGGTTGCCGCTGGTGAATGTTTCACTGTACGGGAAGAGGGTTCCCGACAGGGAAAGGGCGATGGGGTGCGACGCTATCGGAACGCTGCCCTCTGATATCCACTCCTGGCCTGAAGGTGGATACACCGTGGCCTGGATGTTCAGCCTGCTGGCTGCAGGGGATGTTGCCTGCGACACCACACTCAGGCCGGGTATGCTGGACCCCGCCGCATACTGGAATGAGGGCTGCTGGTCGGGAAGCCACCGCCCGTTCTCGTACCCGTCGCCGACGGCGATGCGCAGGAAGCTGACGTCAATGGCCCCCTCGATTTCGAAGACAGGGAAATGGGGCAGTCCCACCGATTGGGAGGTAGTAGTTCCCGGTATGAAGGAACTGCCCTCGGCGTGCGAAAGCAGGCTGCTCCCGTTTTCCAGTGGCGTCTCGGAGCCCAGCTGTCCCAACGCCTCCCTGGCAGCCTTCCTTACCTCCTCTTCTTCATCCTGGAGAGCATTTACCAGTGCGTCTACGGCGGATGGGTCGCCTCGTTCCCCCAGGACTTGGGCTGCCGCGGCCCGCACTGAAGGGTCGTCGTCCTCTTCCAACGCCTCCGCCAGATCCTGCAGGTCGAACTCGTTCAAGGCGTCGTCGCTGGCGCTGCGTACCGTTGGCGACGGATCGTTGGAACGCGCTTCCAGCAACAGAGGGAGCGCATCGGGGGAATGCAGATCGCCCAGCGATTCTGCCGCCGCCGCCCTCACGTCTTCATTCTGATCGGATGCCAGCGCCTGTGCCAGGGGATCGACGGCCTCGGGTTGCTGCAGTCTGGCCAGGGCATTGGCGGCTGCCACCCTCACGTCTACGCTTTCGTCGTAGGTCAGCGCCTGCGCCAGTGGCTCAACGGCCTCCGGTTGGCGCAGTACGCCCAGGGCGGTAGCTGCCGCCTCTCTGACATCCTCGTTGACATCGGGTTGGACTACCAGCGAGCTGCTCAGAGCGGGAACAGCCCTGGGATTGCCTTTTCTTCCAAGGACCTGGGCTACTGCCGTTCTGATCTCCGGGTCTGGGTGGTGCTGCAGAAGTCTCAGTAGCACCTCGATGTCCAGAGATGCCAAACTGACTTTGGAGGTCTCCCGAACGGTCTCCTCCGAGTCATTGAACATTGCATGAACAAGACCCAGGATGGCGAGGTCGCTGCCGATTTCCCCCAGCATGCGGGCCGCCTGCTCCCTGATCTCCGGGCTCAGCGCGGTGGACAAGTTTTGAAACGCGATTGCCTCTTTCGCGGCGGCCAGTTCCTGCTGGGTTTCAGAGGAACCGCCGGGCGCTTCCTCCACCTTGGCGCCTGATCCCTCCGGCTCCAGACCGGTGCCTGTCTGTCCCGCCGTACCGCCTCCGCCCAAGCCCCCGGGCGCGGCCTGGGAGTTTCCTGCGGCGACCCTTTCCGTGGTTCCTTCCGGCGTGGGATCAAAGGGTATCCAGCCGAATTGCTGCAGTCCGATCTCCGTCCACTGGTGCGCCTGATCACTGTGTACGGTCTGTTCTTCCGAGGTGGGACTAATGGCCCATCCAGAAACGACCCGTGTGGGCACGCCGGCGGCGCGTGCCAGCACGGTGAAAGCGGTGCTGAAAGACGAGGCTCCTCCTGTTCCTTGTTCGAACAGGAACCAGTCCACCGGGTCATGACCCTCGGGTGCAGTGGGCGGTTGCTGCCCCGGTTGCGTCTCCAGGTAGGTGTACTCCGACTCGAGGAATCGCTCGATGGCCTCGGCCTTTCTGTACGGGGATTCCAGACCCTGAGTCACTTCACCGGCCAGGTCGCGGACCCTCTGCGGCAGCGTTTCGGGCAATCGGTAATAGGTTGGGTCGTTGACGGGTAGAGCCGCTGCCAGCTGCTCCTCGGCGTACTCGGCGGCAAGGGCCCGCCATTCGTAGCCGTCCAGGGATTCATCGCTCTGAAAGGTACGGCTGAAGGGATTCCATGAACCCCCTTCCCCGATCCCCAATGGAATTGACGATATGGGGAGAATGCCCGCCTCGAGCTTTTCGAACCCCTCGGTCGGAGAGACGGAAATGTGGTCGACATTGAAGGAATCCGGTACTGCGGACGGCTGGGCAAGCAATTCCGGGACCAACCGTTCGAGTGCCTCTGTTCGTTCGAGTGCCTGCTCGATCAGGCGCTCATCCAACAGGCCCTCGTCGATCATGTCCAGGATCCCTCGGGGGAGGTCGGCCCATGGTTCTGACTGGAACGAGGCCGGGTCGAGCTGTTGCCATTCCCCATTATCGTAGACATCCCCTGTAGCGCTGCGGAGAAGGGAAGTATTCTCGGCGCCCGTAACCGTGAAGAGAGGGAACGTACCACTGGTATTTCCGGGAGCCGAGGAGGTTCCGGGTTCCAGCAACAATGACGATTCCCCGAAATAGACGGCATTGCCATTCGACAGGGACAGCTTGGCGTCCCAGTGGACTTGCTCCGGATTCTCAATGACCTCCTTGGGGCTACGATATTTTTCCACCTCGGCGGCGTAGGCTTCCCGGGACTCCAGCTCGCCACTCTCCTCGAACAGGTTCAGTCCTGCCAGGTTGTCAGAGGCAAAGAAGCCGAAAATCAGGGCCAGAACCAGCCACACCGCAAGATGCGCGAGCAGAAGTTTCGGTTTAAGAATTCCGATTACCACGAAAGAGAGGAAGAAAGCCCCGAGCACCGCCAGTCCCTTGGGCTCCACGTATGGTCGGAGGGCCTGGTGTTGGTCGTAGGCCATGTCCTCGCCGAGGACCCCGGAAAGGGCAAGGTATAAGCCTGCGCCAGCCAGAAGCAGAGCCAACACGGCGCCGACGGCCAGGTATTGCCGCATCCTGGCGCGGTCCTCCCGTCGGGCCAGCACGACCATGGCGGCGGCGGAAATAGCCGCGAGGATCAGGCCAACGGCGCCTATGGCAAAGGCAAACATGCCAACGCCGCTGGGAAGGCCCACGAATCTCTCATCTGTGGGAGTCGATGCCAGCAGATCGTCGGGACCAGTGGAGGTCAGCGTACCCAGGAGGTTGATCAGCAGCAGAAAACCCAACAGGGCCACCGCCAGCATCAGGAGCGGGCCTGACCTGTGTCTCAACCTGCTGATCAGTTCAGTCATCTGCAGTTCGCGAGTGGGTGGTTTTCTTCATACCGTGAGTCGCGGGTCCAAAGAGTGACTTAATTCGAGAATTCCGAACGATTTGTACCTCGATTGCGAATTATATGCCAATCGCCTGCCAACAAAGGTGTTCATGTCGCTGGTGGTCTTGAGCAGTGGCCGTTTCCCGTCTTATTGCTGCCAGCGGGCGCCAGGGAATGCCCTGCATCTCCGGACGGACGGCCTCCTGCCCCAAAATGCAGCCAGGCAAGAATCACGGCCTGGACAATTGATTGATTGCGATGTCGCGCTCGTGGTCCGGCAGAGGATCCAGGATTGCGGAGTGGTCAATTTGTCTGAAACTCCTCAAAGCTGGAGAGTATGGATTCTCGAATCGATCCGTAGGTCCTCAGGCTGTCTTCGCAGATGCTCATGGTGACCACAAAGCCCTCCAACTCGGCTGGGAAAAACCTGGTCCGGTAGATATGAGACACCGCGTTCTCTATGCAGCTTGACGAGGTCTCACGACGACGGAACTCCTGGTGGATAAAGTTTGTGGCGCCCCGAAATTCGCCCCTGATGGCAAGGGGTTGGTAGAGTTGCCAGTTGGCGGCCCTTATCAACACGCCGGCGCGGTGGTCCTCCGTGAACTCCGCGAGCGACCAATCCCGGGAAATCGGCTTCGTCAGGATCTCGATGAAGGCGGCCCCGTCACGCGACCTCAGCACCGCCACTCCTCCCGACTCCTGGTCGACCGTCCAGTCAATGGGGTATTCCAGCGTGTAGCCCGAACGATCGTTGCGATATTCCTGCAGCGCAGGCGTTGCGGGTGTGGAGGTCGCAGTGGGCCTGGGTGTCGCCGTCGGCCTGCGAGTTGGCGTAGGTCTGGGTGTGGAAGTGGGCCTGCGCGTTGGCTGCGGCCTGGGAGTCGCGGTGGGGCTGCGCGTTGGTGTCGGGCTAGGTGTTGCAGTGGGCTGGCGCGTAGGCGTTGGGATTGGAGTTGCGGTGGGCAGGGGCGTTGGTGTTGGGGTAGTGACCGGCGCAGGTACGGCAGTGGGTGCAGGTAAAGGTGTGGGAGGAACGGAGGCCGCCGGCAGAGGCGATTCAGCGGCCCGCGGCAGGAAGCTCACTCCCGAACTGAGTTGCTCGCGGTCTAACCCGCGGGTGATCTCCAGCTTAACTCCGTTGATCGGGATGGCGAAGTTCGACGCCGTTTTCGTGGTGTCCCCGGCTACGACTATCCCGATGGAGTTCACCCCCACTACGTGGCCATTGGCGTCCAGTACCGGACCGCCCATGTCTCCAGGCCGCAAGGAAGCGTCCGTGCGGAGGAAGCCACCTCTGGTTGACGTAATCATCCCCTGGGAGATGGACGGCGAAGTCTCCGTTCCATCATCCGCAGAGGGATAACCGGCGGAGAAGGCGGCATCCCCGATGCAAAGCTCGTCGGAGTCGCCCATGGGTATGGGATTAAGGCCCTGGCTGTCGTCGATCTTGACGTAGGCTACGCCAAGTCGCTCGTTAACTCCGAACAGTTCGCCGTTGACCCTTTTGCCATCGGCCAAACGGACCCTGAACAGCCAGTTGCCTCCGACCACCTGGGAGTCGGTGACTATGATGCCCTCGTCGTTGGCGACGAACCCGGACCCGCTGCCTGTGTCCGTAAGGATCTGGACCACGCCTGTACGGGCGGATGCCTCGATTTCGGGGGCCGTTTGTTCAGGTTCGCCCTGCGACCCTGACGGCGGACGGGCACACTCGGGCGCTTCCGGAATAGCGGTGACAGCGTATGCAGGCTCCGGAGAGAGCGCTGCTCTATCTGTTACGCCTTGGGGAGAGGTATTCTCCGCTGTTGCAGCCTCTCCCACGGCGTCGTCCGCGCTGCCCACGATCCCCAGGGTCCAAAGCAGAGTCCCCGCAATGACGACAACCAGGACAGCCGCAGCCGCGGTCAGCAGAATCTTGCGTTCTGCGGCAAACGAAGACAACCGTCGGGTGATTCCCAGAGGGCGATCTTCAGGGCTGCCCTCTCCGGGGGATCTGGGGTCGGACACGGCCCAGGGTGTCACTCCCTACCCTCTGATTGATTTTGCGAAGAAGTAGAACCGGCGGAGTTACTGCGTCTCATTCTCCTCGCGGAGCTCAGAACGCTGTACAGAATTTGCGTGGCATTCAATTGCGTTTCATTCAGTGGACACCAACCCCACACGACGGCTTGGGATGGAATCGTCCGGACCTACGCCTCTGCAGCGCGGAGGGCCTCCGGGTCGAGGCCGTAGTCCTCCGGGTCATGGCCCTGCATGGCAGCCAGCACCCGTTCGGGACTGAGAGGCAGCGTGCGGATGCGAACGCCGACCGCGTCGTAGATGGCGTTGGCGATGGCGGCGGGAGGGCCGAACCCCGGCGGCTCGGCCACGGCGCGAAGACCGAAGGGGCCATCCTCGCTGGGCACCTCCACCAGCACGTTCTCGATCTCGGGCATGTCGATGGCCAGGGGCATCAGGTAGGTGGCCAGCGACGGATTGCGGACCTGCCCGGTGTCGGGATCGATCTGAATCTCTTCGCTGAGAGCGCGCCCAATGCCCTGGACGGCGCCGCCCTCGAGCTGGCCCTCAACGCCCATTGGGTTGACGGCGAGGCCAACGTCCTGGGCCTGCACGAAACGGGTGACCCTGACCTGGCCGGTCTCACGGTCGACCAGCACCTCGGCGCCCTGGGCGTTGAACACCGGGTTGTAGGGCATGCTGGACAGGGAAGCTGTGCCGATGACGGGGCCGCCACGAGAGGACAGGCTCATCCGGGCAAGCTGGCCAAGGCCGAATGACTGGGGCGGATTGTCCATGACGTATACTGCGCCGCCCTCGCACTGCAGGGCGTCGGGCTGCACCCCGAGGCGGTCAGCGGCGAGGGCAATGAGCTTGTCGCGGGCGTCCCCGGCGGCCATTTCCACAGCCTTGCCCTGGCTGTAGACGATGCGGCTGCCGCCGCTGGGGCCGGTGAACGGTGCGAGGTCGGTGTCGCGCTTGGCGACAATCACCTGTTCCAGCTCGATGCCCAGCACCTCGGCGGCGATCTGGGCCAGGGAGGTGTCGCTGCCCGAGATATCGACGGAGCCGGTCAGCAGGCCAACGGTGCCGTCCTCGTTGACGCTGATGGATGCGGTGGACGGGCCGCTCCCGCTGCGCCACTCGCCGACAGCGATGCCGACGCCTCGGGCCATACGCCCGTTTCCGTTGCCGGAGCCGGCGTTGTCGGAGGACTGGGACATCTTTTCCTGCAGGGCGTCCATGACCTCGGTGAGGCCGTGGCGCGGGATTCGAGCGCCGCTCACACTGACGTCGCCTTCCTTGAGGGCATTCAGGCGACGGAACTCCAGGGGGTCAAGGTCCAGCCGGTGGGCGATGACGTCCATGTGGGACTCTACGGCGAAGGTCATGTCGGCGACGCCGGAGGCGCGGTAGGAGCCGACGTAGATCTTGTTGGTGTAGACGCCGTATGACCGCAGCCTGAAGTTGGGGATGTCGTAGGCTCCGAGGCCGTGGCCGACGCCTGAGTTTGGGCCGGCTCCTAGGTAGGCGCCGACGTCAAAGATGCTGCGGCCCTCGCGGACGATGATTTTGCCGTCGCTAGCTACGCCGGTTTTGAGGTAGATGTTGGTCTCGAGGCGCGGGCCGTTGAGGGTGAACGTCTCCTCGCGTGTGTTGACCAGCTTGACGGGCCGGTGGGTCTTCATGGACAGCAGGGCAGGGAAAGCCTCGAGTGCGAGGCGGAGCTTTGCGCCGAACCCGCCGCCCATTTCCATGGCGATGATCTTGATGTTGCCGATGGGCATGTCGAGAACGGAGGCCAGCTGCTGGCGGACCTGGTAGGGGCCCTGGGTGGAGGCCCAGACGGTGAGGCGGCCGTTGGCCTCGACGTTGGCGACGCAGGCCATCGGCTCCAGGAAACCCTGGTTGATTGGCTGGGTGTGGTAGGTCTCCTCTACGATGACATCCGCCTCGGCGAATGCGGCGTCGACGTCGCCCCGGTCGGCGTCGAGCATGGTGCAGTTGTTGCCGCCGAGGGCAAAGCCGTAACCTTCGAATTGTTCGAGGTCGGGATGAACAGTGGTTGGGCTGCCGGTGAGAGAGGCGACGGGGTCAACGACGTTTTCCAAGTCCTCATACTGGACCTTAATGAGCGACAGGGCCTCCACGGCGGTGATCTCATCATCCGCCGCGACGGCGGCGACGGGCTCGCCGACGAAGAATACCTCGTCCCGTGCCATTATCCTGCGGTCGCGGAGTGCGCCGGATCCGAAGAAGACATCGGGGAAGTCCTTGCCAGTGATGACGCCGCGAACGCCGGGCAGGGACTCTGCCTCGGAGATGTCGATGGCGACGATGCGAGCGTGGCTGCGGGTACTGGTCAGCACCTTGCACATCAGCATCTCGGGCAGGTAGACGTCGCCGGCGTATGTGGCATGGCCGGTGACCTTGTCGAACGCATCGACGCGGACGTGATTCTTGCCGAGGACCTTGAACTCAGCCATGTCTGCTACTCCGTATTCCGGGACGAATCATGAGTGGAGTCAACGGCGGCCATCACTGCCTCGATGACCTTGGAATACCCGGTGCACCGGCATAGGTTGCCGCCGAGGCCGAACTTGACCTCTTCCTCGGTGGGGTCGGGGTTGCTGTTCAGGAGGCCGACGGTGGCCATGATCAGGCCTGGGGTGCAGTAGCCGCATTGCAGGCCGCCATTCTCGGCAAAGCTGCGCTGCACCGGGTGGAGCTCGCCGCCTTCGGCCAAGCCCTCCACGGTGGCGACGCCGGCGTCGTGGGCGCTGTGGGCCAGCACGAGACAGGAGGTCACCGGCTGGCCATTGAGGAGGACGGTACAGGCGCCGCAGTCTCCCTCGTCGCAGCCCTTCTTGGTGCCGGTAAGGTGCAATTCATCGCGAAGGGTGTCGAGGAGGGAGTACCAGGGCTCAACGAGAATGGTGCGCTCCACGCCGTTGACGGTGATATTGAGGACTTTCTTCATTCCATTCACCCGATAGGGGATTGATCAGACGGCTACCTGGATGGCGAGCCGCCGATGCTCTTCGTATTGGGAGGCCCCGCCGGTGGCCTCAGCGACCGCGCGCTCGAGGGTGCGGCTGGTCAGGACGCCGACCATCTGGCGGCGATACCCGGCGGTGCCGCGCACGTCGTCGATGGGCGTGGCCTGGGCCATGGCCCGATCGGCGGCAGCTTGCAGCAGTTCGGAGTTGAGCGTCTGGCCGCGCAGCATATCCTCAGCGGAGCGGGCTCGCAGAGGCGTGGGCGCTACGGCGCCGAGGGCGATCTTGGCGTCGGTGCAGACGCCGGAACGGTCAATTGTGACCGCCGCCGCCACGCCGACGGTGGCGATGTCCATGGCGCCTCGGGGGCTGTGCTTGATGTACAGCGCGCCTGTGTTCGACGCCGGCGACGGTAGGGTTATTTCGGTTAGCACCTCGTCGTGGGCGAGCACCGTTCGGCCCGGACCGATGAACAACTGATCGAGTGGCACCTCGCGCTGGCCGTCGGGGCCAGCGATGCGACAGGCCGCGTCATAGGCCAGCAGGGCGGGAAGGGTGTCGCCTGAGGGTGAGGCGTTGCAGATGTTGCCGCCGACTGTGGCCAGGTTGCGCACCTGGACGCCCGCGAATGACGCGGCAGCAGCAGCGAGTGCCGGGTAGTGCTGGCGGATGGCCGGGTGCTGCTCCAGCGTCTGGATGGTCACCATGGCGCCGAGGCGCAGTCCGTTGCGGCGGCTGTAAGTCACGCGGTCCAGCCGCGGGATATGCTGGATATTGACCACGCATTCCGGGTGCCAGAAGCCGGCGCGCCACCTGACGAGGAAATCGGTGCTGCCGGCGACGATTCGCGCCTGAGGGCCGTGCCGCTGCAACATGCCGATGGCCTGGCGCAGGGTGTGCGCCTCCAGGTATTCAAAACGCCGCATGTTCACCTCGCACCTCTGTAATCAGGGCGAGTGTAGAGATGCCGAGCAGGCGATGTCAACGCAGTGGGTCGTTGCTCGCTGCATACACCCAGGTATTCTCCAGCAGGCAACCTTGGAGCCCTCCGCCACCAATTCTGTCTGAATCAGGATTTGCAGGATTAAGAGAACGTCAGGATTGGGGTCCTATCAGCGAAATCCCAAAATCAAGCAAATCACAGTTCAGATAATTACTAAGAAATCGTCCTGAAGTGAGTGGGGGAGAAGGATTCTGAGAAAGCCCTGTTTCGCGGAAACGCAAATAGAAACGAGGCTAGCGTAGAGGGAATTCTTGTCTGGGGGTGGTGGCAACGACTGGGCTCGAACCAGTGACCTAGCGCTTATGAAGCGCCCGCTCTGCCGCTGAGCTACGTTGCCACCGAGGGGCCATCCGGCCAGCCGCCTGGATGCAACCCGATACATCAATGTTATTCGGGGCCTGTCCGTGGTGTCAATTGTCCGCACCGCTGACTTGGGCTTTTTTCACAACCGCAGGCCCGCCCATGGCATGGCGTCTACGCCAGCCCTCCGGAGATTCGGACACCAGCACGAAGGCGGCACCGATAACAGGAGCGACCGTGCTGTAGGCGATGGCGACGGTGTAGCTCTCCCAGAGGTCGAACACCAACCCGGCGATCACCGGCCCGACCAGCGCTCCCACCCCGACGCCGGCATAGAGAACCCCGATGATGCCGCTGACCGCTCGGGTGCCGAAATAGTCGGCCATCACCGACGGGGCAAGGGCGACGGCACCTCCCCACGACAGTCCCAGCAGTACCGCGAAGGCTCCAAGCCCTACCAGCCCGTCGGAGACCAGCCACACCAGGCTGCTCAAGCCGATGCCGCCGAAAGACATGCCCAAGCCCCGCCAGCGGCCGATACGGTCGGCGGCAGCGCCGATGGCAAAGCGTCCAAATGCACTGCCCACACCCAGTAGGCTGAGCAGAATGGCAGCGGATTGGGGAGAGATTCCGCGGTCCTCGGCGTAGGGAACGAGGTGGGCGATCGGGGTGTACATTCCCAGGGAGGCGAGGAGAAATCCGGTGAACATCAGGAGGAATGGCCGTGAGCACACGGCGGTTGTCAGGCTAACACCCTGGGCCTCTGGCCTCGATGCCAGGTCTTGACGGCGACTGGAGCGAGGACTTGCCACCAGCAGACCCGCCGCTCCGCCACCGATGGCAACCGCCAAGCCGATAACGAGAAATGCGAGTCGCCAGTCCAGTTCCGCAATCAGCCCGGCTCCGATGGGCGGCATAACCAGGGTGCCAACTCCAATTCCCGCGATGGCGACGCCCGATGCCAGGCCCCGCCTGCGGTCGAACCATATCTGCACCGCCCCGGCTGCGGGAACATAGGCCATCCCCACGCCGATCCCAATGCAGACTGTGAAGGCCGCCTGGACCTGCCACAGAGCCTGGGCGAAGCTGGCAATGATCAGGCCGCAACCCACCAGGGCTGTGCCCCCGACAACCAGGGCCCGCGGCCCCAACCGGTCCGCCAGGGTGCCGGTGAGGGGCCCGATAGCGAAGAGGGTCAGGATTGCGAGGGAGAATGCCGCCGAGACCGAGGCGCGGGAGGCCCCGAAGGCATCCTGAAGGGGAGTGAAAAACGTCCCGAAGGCGTAGAGACTCCCGAACCCGAATGTCAGGATTAGGAATGCTCCGGCGACTACGTACCATCCCCGGGCCGATTCAATTGTGGGGTTGTCAGTCATCTAATCCAGAAAACCGGAAACCCGGATCGTGGGTTGTTTCATTGGGAGGGCCTGGCTTACGTGGCTATTCTGTGGCGCGGGGTTCGAGTGTGCCATAAAATTGAGGATATGTCAGAAATGGAACGTACTCCGAGGGATCTACTGGAGCAGACGGCGAGACAACTGGGGGAGGCTGTTGCGGCGCTGGCCCCGTTGCTGCAGCCATTCCCTTCGTTCATGGGTATGTCCACGCTACAGGCCATTGAGCTCGAGCCGCCGCCGGATTCCGGAGGCCAATGGGGTTGCGTCGTCGTGCTACCGGACGGCGAGATCTGCGAGCTGGAACTGGAAGTGATCCCGGGTCCCACCGGCCCGACCGACGTGGACCAAGTGGACAGGTACAGACCGCTGGAACTCTCGATTGTGGATTACATCCACTTCGCCGCCAGCGCCCTGCGCCTGATAGGGCTGGAGCTATCACGTCGAGGCAGTTAAGCCTTCCAATCGATTGTTGAAATCTAGTGCTGCTCCACGGAGTCCACGGCAAGCAGGGCGGTTTCCTGCGCTACCAATCCCAAGAGGTTCGGCTCATTTTCTCTGCAGAAAGTGACGGGCGAAAAAAGGTCTTGACCTCGAGTCGAATCAGCGCGTCGCATATGGCATCATTGATTATGCTCCGATCTCCCAGCCTGACTGGTTCGATTCGTTGCGGAGATAAGCCAAAGGCCTCTCAAGAGGCTTCCGGGGACAGTTGAAAAGGTTGAACCGGTGTCCACAATGACCTCAAAGGGATCAAATCGCAGTCTGCTGGGGCTGCCTATTTCGATAGTTACGTACGTCGAGGCCATCATTGACTCCTACTCTCCATCGCCCAGCACGGTGTCACCGATGTAGCCGCGTTTGTTTACCGAGAGGGAAATCACACACGCCCGGGGAAGCCCTTGCCGAAAGGAAGGAATGGATTCTTGGTAATGGCCGGCTTGGCTTAAGGCAGGGGTCAACGTCCATATCTGACTAAGCGGGTAGGGACAAGGCGGCCCCTTACGGGGTCCACCATCAGGAGGGCTGTTTCGAGAGCGACAACCCCCAGCAGGTTTGGCTCCCCCTCCCGTGCGAAAATCACTGCCGTGGTGATTTGCTGGCCCTCCAATCGGATGACCGTTTCTCCCGCGTGGACAGTTTCAAGGCTACCATCGGCCAACTCGGATTCCAGTGTTCTCAGCACTGGCACTCCCAGTCGGCGCAGCAAATCGGCGGGAATTTGAGAAAACGTGGAACCGGTGTCTACCGTAACCTCTACAGGCTCAAATACGTCGCCTTTAACGTTGCCGACCTCGATTGTCAGTTTTGTTTCTCCCATAACACTTCTTTCGAACTAGTCCTCGTCCTCCAGCAGGATATCGCCACTGCGGCCGCCACGCTTGCTGACCAAGCGCAGGCCCTCGATGCGGATGCCGCGGTCAACGGACTTGCACATGTCGTAGAGAGTCAGGGCAGCAACGGAGACGGCGGTCATGGCCTCCATCTCCACGCCGGTACGGGCGGTGGTGCTGGCTGTTGCCGTGATGTTGATCCTGCAGCGCTCCTCGTCCAGTTCAAGGTCGACATCCACCTTGTCGATGGGTAGGGGATGGCAGAGAGGAATCAACTCGGAGGTCTTCTTGGAGCCCATGATGCCTGCGACTTGTGCGATGGTGAGCACATCGCCCTTCTTCATCAGGCCCTCGCGTATCAGGCGGGCGGTCTCCGGCTGCACGGTAACGTGGCCGCGTGCGACGGCGACGCGGTGAGTGATGTCTTTCTCCCCCACGTCAACCATCCGGGCGCGGCCCTGCTCGTCGAGGTGGGTGAGCGACTGCTGGTCCTGCTGATTCGTCATATCAGTCCCTTTGGTGGGTTCTCGAATCCCTCATCACGTGGGAGGTCTGTGCTTTTGGCGGCCGCCACCGCCAGCCGGTCGGCCCGGACATTGCCAGCGTTACCAGCGTGTCCACGCACCCACTTCAGTTCGACCTCGTGTTTCTCCAGGGCCGACAGAAGCCGTTCCCACAGGTCGGGGCTGACGGCACGTTCCCGCTTGTTGCGCATCCAGCCGTTGGCCTGCCACTTCGCAGCCCAGCCTTTTTCGATGCCTTCGACCACGTATTGGGAGTCGCTGTATACCGTAACACTGCACCTTTGGTTCAACGCTTCGAGTCCGGCAATCACAGCCATTAGTTCCATGCGATTATTGGTTGTGCGACTGAACCCTCCGGACAGTTCCTTATCGTGCCCCTTGTATTCCATGATGGCAGCGAACCCGCCGGGCCCAGGGTTTCCAAGGCAGGACCCGTCAGTATGGATGGTTACGTGTCGGAGGTCTGGGCTGCTTTCCGGCACTGGCACTGCTCCACGTCCGGGTCATCGACGTCAAAAGTAACGCACATGGGCTTGGTAATTTTGCTGACCGCCAAGATATGGAAGCCCAAAATATTGCCGTCGTCGTCAACCTTGACGTCGGCGCGGCCGTCTACGGTATCCACAAACTCGCCGGGCTTGCGCTCCCACATCACTTCAAGAAAATCGCCTTCTGGGTCATACCAGATATTGACCCGTCTAGGCTCCACCATTAGGCTCGGCAGGTTCCACAGGGTTTGTAGCCAGCGTCTACCGCCTCGTCATGAGAATAGAATTCAAGCAAGCTAGATGAAAGCATCACATGTGATGCGAAATCGCAAGACAGCTTATGAAACTTATTGCGTTTGAGGCTGGCAGCGAAATATTCGGAATCCGTCTTGTCCGATTGATTCTCTGTTTTTCGTAGCCGAAGAAGAAGTGATTCGACTTCACCGATGATGTCAGACAGCCCTTTGCTTACCATTGGCTTCCTCATCGAAAGAGCTTTTGCCACAATTACCTACCCCCCGATCTGGTACATCTCCACCTTGGCGGGGCGGGGCATGTCGGGGGTGGCGGCGAAGCGCTCCTCGGAGTACCGGTCGGTGCGTCGCGTCCAGATGCCCGCGATCAGTTCGCGCAGCTCGTCGTCGCTGGCGCCGTCGCGCATGGGGTCGCGGAGGCTGGTGCCGCGAGTGGCGAACAGGCAGGTGAAAATCTGCCCGTCGGTGGACAGCCGCAGGCGCGTGCAGGCGCCGCAGAAGGGCCGGGTCACCGAGGCGATGACCCCGATCTCGCCGCTGCCGTCCCTGTACCGGTAGCGCTCGGCCACCTCGCCGGAGTAGTTGCTGGGCACCGGCTCGAGGGGCATTACGGCATCGATGTGGGCGATGATCTCCTCGGCGGAGACCACCTCGTCCAGCTTCCACCCGTTCCGGTTGCCCACGTCCATGTACTCGATGTAGCGGACGATGTGGCCGGTCCCCTTGAAGTGCCGCGCCAGATCGACGATGGTGTGATCGTTGACTCCGCGCTGCACCACGGCGTTGATCTTGATGGGAGTGAGCCCGACCTCGGCGGCGCTGTCGATGGCGTGTAGCACGCGGCGTGCGCCGAACCCCCGGCCGTTCATCTGCTTGAAGACTTCGTCGTCAATGCTGTCCAGGCTGACTGTTATGCGGTGCAGTCCGGCGTCCTTGAGGCCCTGCGCCTGCTGTGCAAGCAGGTAGCCGTTGGTGGTCAGGGTAACGTCGGTGATGCCCTCAATGGACGAGACCTGTGAGATCAGTTCAGTCAGGTCAGTTCGCAGCAGAGGCTCGCCGCCGGTGATGCGGGCCTTGGACACGCCGAACTCGGAGAACAGCCGCGTCAGGCGCGTGATTTCCTCGAAAGTGAGGATTTCCTCGCGGGGCAGAAACTCGTAGGCCTCGCCGAATATCTCGGCGGGCATGCAGTATGGGCAGCGGAAGTTACAGCGGTCGGTGACCGAGATTCGGAGGTCCCGCATGGACCTGCCCATTGTGTCAGCTACGTTTGACGACATAATTGCTAAAGCAACGACTCCGATAGCCGGACGTTTGAGAAGTTTTTGGAAAAATGGCCGGGGTTATTCAGGTCACCCCGCTGGACACTCTGGCCAATGCGACCAAGGCCCGTCCCGCCGCGTTCCCCCGGTGGCTGACGCGGTTCTTTTCATCCAGCGACAACTGGGCCACGGTCCGCTTGAAAGAGGGCAGGTAGACCACTGGATCGTAGCCGAAGCCGTCGTCGCCAACTGGCTCGTATTGTACCATCCCGGCTACCGACCCGACTGAGGACACCAGCAACTCCGCAGTCGATTCACCGTCTGTGGATGGCCGAACGATGTTGATAACGCATCGGAATCGGGCCGTCCGTTTCTCCCACGGCACGGCGTCCAGGTTTTTCAGCAGCAGTTCGACGCGGTCGTGGTCGCTGCTGCAAGCATCACCGCCGTAGCGGGCGGAGCGCACGCCGGGGTCTCCGCCGAGGGTGTCAACCTCTAAGCCCGAGTCATCGGCCAGGGTGAGCAGGCCGCTCATTTGCGCGTAGCCGGAGGCCTTCAGCCACGCGTTTTCGGCAAATGTGTCGCCTGTCTCGTCCACTTCGGCGGTGATTCCGACGTCCCGGAGCGACACCAAGCGGAAGGGAGCATCTCCCAGGAGCCCCTGGTACTCACGGAGCTTGCCTGGGTTGCCGGTCGCGACCAGCAGGGTGGGGGCGGTGCTCATATCACACCGCGCTCTTGCAGGGCCGAGAGTGCTGAGTCGTCCAACCCCAGCCAGGCGCCGTACACGTCGGCGTTGTGCTGCCCCACGGTGGGGCCGGCGTGCTCCACCGCGCCGGGGGTCTCGCTGAACTTTGGCACGATACCCAGCATCCGGGTGTGGCCCAGCTCCGGGTCATCGATCTCGATGATGTCCTCGCGGGCCTGGTAATGGGGATCTGCCACGATGTCGGCCGCGCCGTACACCGGTCCGACCACGCCGCCGGCCGGGATCAGCTGGTCGAGGGTGTCCTGCAGGTTGCGCTGGCCCAGCCAGGCGTTCAGCTCGTCGTTGAGCTCCTCGCGGTTCTCGATACGGGAGGCGTTGTCGGCAAAGGCGGGGCGGTCTATCAGGTCCGGTAGACCCATCGCTTTTGCGAGGCCCTCGAAGGTGCGCTGTGACGTGGCGGAGAGGCCCAGCCAGCGCTCGTCGCCCGTTCGGTACAGGCTGCGAGGGGCGGCGTCAGGGAAGTCATTGCCCACGCGCTCGCGGTTTACGCCGAGCAGGTCGAACATGGTGACGTGAGGGATGCAAAGGCGAAACAGCGGCTCGAACAGCGACACATCAACGACCTGCCCCTTCCCGCTACCCGTCGCGTCCCTGTGGTATAGGGCCATCATTCCAGACATGGCGCCGAACACGCCCGCAATCTCATCGGCCAGGGGCACCGGCGGCAGTACGGGCGGAGTGTCCTGGAATCCGGTCATTCCCACGTAACCACTCATGCACTCCGCGATGGTGCCGAACCCGGGCCGGTCCTTGTACGGCCCCGTCTGCCCGAAACCGGAATATCGCAGCATCACCAAGCCGGGATTCACCTCCAGGAGCTCGTCAGGTCCGAGGCCCCAGCGCTCCATGACCCCCGGCCGGAATCCTTCGATCAACACGTCGGCTCGGGCTGCGAGGTCCCTCAGGATCCCTTGCCCCTCCTGATCGCCCAGGTTCAGAGTGACGGATTTCTTGTTGCGAGAATGGACCTTCCACCACAGCGACACCCCGTTGGCGAAGGGACCCCAGTTTCGCAGGGGATCGCCGCCGCCGGGGCGCTCCACCTTAACGACCTCGGCCCCGAAATCGGCCATGAGGCTGCTGGCGGTGCCTCCCGCCACGATCATCGACAGGTCCAGCACGCGCAGCCCGGTGAGTGGGCCCTTTCCTGATGCCCGGTTTCCCTCGGTCAAAGCTGACCTCTTTCATTTCCAGAGTTGGGCGTATCTTATCATCCCTCTCGCCGGTGGCAGAGGAATCCACCACTGGCAACAGAGGATTGGGGACAATACTGTGCGGAATTCCCTCCTGAATTTCCTGCGGTCATTTGGCCACTTTCTGATATAATCCCAACGATGTTTTTGGACGATTACTTCAGGCAGTACGGTCTGATCGCCATCTTCTGCGTGGTGGCCGTGGCGGTGCCGGTCAGCATGCTGCTGATGTCATGGGGAGCGTCGAGAATCGGTATCCGCCCCCGCAATCCCAGCGACGTCAAGTCCGAGACCTACGAATGCGGAATGGAGGCCATCGGCGGACACTGGAGCCTCTTCAACTTCCGCTATTACATGTTCGCGATTCTCTTCGTCATATTCGACGTTGAGGTCATCTTCCTCTATCCCTGGGCCACCAAGTTCCTGCGCCTTGAACTGTTCGCGCTGATCGAGATGGCGGTATTTGTAGGTATCCTCCTGGTCGGCTGGGCCTATGCGTGGCGCAAGCGCGACCTGGAATGGAGCTAGGCGGCAGCTGATGATCCAACCGTGGCAGCCGGGAGAGTCTCTCCAGTCGCGCACCTGGGACCTGGACCTCAACGAGGGCCGGACCGTGCAGGACATGAAGGACAATTCTCTGGAGCCATTGGCCGAGCCGCTCATTGAAGTACCCGACGACCTCAAGAGCAACCTGATGGTTACCTCCATCGACGCCCTGGTCAACTGGGGTCGCAAGTCGTCGGCGTGGCCGGTCACCTTCGGCCTGGCCTGCTGTGCCTTCGAGATGATCGCCAGCAGCATGGGACGGTTCGATATCGCCCGATTCGGTATGGAAGCGTTCCGCGCCTCGCCGCGGCAGGCCGACCTCCTAATCATTGCGGGTACCGTTACGTGGAAGATGGCCCCGCCCATTCGCCGCATCTACGACCAGATGGCGGAGCCCAAATGGGTCATCTCCATGGGCGTCTGCGCCACCAGCGGCGGCCCATACTACGGTTCCTACAGCGTGGTTCCCGGCGTGGACCACATCATCCCGGTGGACGTGTATGTGCCCGGCTGCCCGCCCCGGCCCGATGCCCTGCTGTACGGCATTATGGCGCTCCACGAAAAGATCAAGCGCTACCGCAACTTGGCGCCGTCATCCGTGCGCCCGGCCATCGCCGCAGAGACGCACAGCGTTGCGCCGGAAGACGCAGCTACCGGGGACCATCCGGAGTCTGGCCCTGCGGACCGGGGGCAGTGATGGCCCTGACCCAACTGGGCGGCGCAGAGTTGGCGCAGAGGGTGGACGAGGCGGTCCCTGGTGCCGTATCAGAATGGACGGATGATGTCCTCTGGGTCAATTCGGACGCCATCTCCGGAGTGGTCGGGTTCCTTAAGGGAGATGACGACTTCGACATGGAGTACCTGAACTCGATCTCGGCCATCGATTACATCGGCCATTTCGAGCTCGTGTATCATTTGACGTCCTTTCGCAAGGGACACAAGGCGACGGTCAAGGCGCGGCTGCCCGGTCGCGAAGACCTGTCTGCCCCTTCGGTCTACCACCTCTGGCGCGGCGCGGACTTCCAGGAACGTGAAATCTGGGACCTGATGGGCATCAGGTTCGATGGACATCCCAACATGAAGCGGATCATGTTGTGGGAGGGATTCCAGGGTCATCCTCTGCGCAAGGACTACCTGGAATGACCATCCGCACCGAACCGATGACGGTCAATATAGGTCCGCAGCATCCCAGCACCCATGGCGTGTTCCGGCTGCGCGTGACTTTCGACGGCGAAGAGATCCTGCAGGTCGAGCCGATTTTCGGGTACCTCCACCGGGGCACCGAGAAGCTGGCCGAGGAGCGCAACTACACCCAGGTGGTCACCCTCACCGACCGGCTGGACTACGTATCCTCGATGATCAACAACCAGGCCTACTGCCTGGCCGTGGAGAGGCTGCTGGGCGCCGAGGTGCCGCTGCGGGGCAAGTACCTGCGCACGCTGGCCGCTGAGCTGCAGCGCATCGCGGCGCACCTGATGGGGATCGGCTTCATCATCCAGGACCTCGGCGCCCTGGGAACGCCGCTGATGTACTGCTTCCGGTCGCGCGAGCGCATCCTGGACCTTTTCGAGATGCTGTGTGGGGCCCGCATCACCGTGAGCTACATGCGGCCCGGGGGCGTCTACTTCGACGCACCTCCCGAGTTCTGGCCGGCTCTGGAACAGTTCCTCAAGGACTTCCATGAGGAATTCGGGGAGCTGGAGCAGCTTCTCCTGGAAAACGAGATCGTGATGGTGCGGACTCGTGGGGTCAGCCCGCTTCCGATGGATGTGGCCATCAACGGCTCAACCAGCGGCCCGGTACTCAGGGCAAGCGGCATGGAGTGGGACTGGCGCAAGGTCGAGCCCTACGATGCCTACGATCTGGTCGAGTTCGACGTACCAACTTCGTCGGACGGGGACAACTACGCCCGGTTCTGGGTCCGGGTGCAGGAGATTCGGCAGAGCATACGGATAATCCGGCAGTGCATCGACCAGATCGAGCCGGGGCCGGTGCGTTCCCAAGTCCCCCTGGTGCTGCGTCCGGAGCCGGGCGCCGAGGCCTACGGACGGGTGGAAGCCTCCAAGGGAGAACTCGCCTTCTACCTGATCAGCGACGGAGGGATCAGCCCCTACCGTTGCAAGATACGCTCCCCATCCCTGCTCAACCTCACGGTAACCGAGCACCTGCTGGTGGGCTGGAAGCTGGCGGATATGATCGTTACGCTAGGTAGCGTTGACATAAATATGGGTGAAGTCGACCGGTGAACTGCGTCCTCAGCCCGGACAACATCCTTTATCACACGCCGATGTTCCGCGAGATCTACAATCTCGTGGGATACGTGCTTCCCTGCTGGCTGTCGTATTTCGTGGCTGGGATCGTCATCATCCTCGTGCTCGCCAACGCCATGCTTCTTGGGGCGGCCGCCTTCTCCTGGATGGAGCGGCGGCTGATAGGGAAGTTCCAGAACCGCCTGGGCCCCAATCGCTGGGGGCCCTTCGGACTGTTCCAGCCAATTGCAGACTTGGTGAAGCTGCTGTTCAAGGAGGACCTTACCCCCGGAACCGCTGACCGGCTGGTGTTCTTGGCGGTGCCGATTATGATGGTGGCCCCGGTGATGCTGACGCTGGCGGTGGTGCCGTTCGCCAAGAACACCGCGCTGGCCAACCTGAACGTTGGAGTCCTGTACATACTGGCGGTTACGTCGATAACGTCTATCGCCATATTCATGGCCGGCTGGTCCTCCAACAACCGCTTCGCTCTTTTTGGCGCTGCCCGTGGCGTCGCGGTGCTCATCAGCTACGAGGTTCCTGTGGTGGTGTCGCTGCTGGGCGTGGTGATGGTCGCGGGATCCATGTCGCTGGCCGATGTGGTGACAGCGCAGGCGTTGCCCTTCCTGTTGGTGCAGCCGCTGGCTTTCATCGTATTCGTCGCCGGGACCACCGCCGAGCTGAACCGGACGCCCTTCGACTTAGCCGAGGCCGAATCGGAGCTGATAGCCGGGTTTCACACGGAGTACAGCGGCATCAAGTTCGCAATGATCCAGGCCGCCGAGTTCGGCGGGGTGATGGTCGCCTCTGCCGTCATAACGACACTGTTCCTCAGCGGCTGGGAGGGCCCGCTGGCCCACTGGCTGGGCTGGCTCTGGTTCCTGATCAAGGCTTTCGCAGTGGCCACGATTTTCATCTGGGTCCGCGCAACATTCCCGCGACTCCGGATCGACCAGTTGCTGGCATTTGCCTGGAAGTTCCTGCTGCCGGCGAGCCTGATCAACCTGTTCGCCACCGCATTGCAGGTCTATTTCCTGCGCGACGCCGAGGGTGTCTTGACGCGAGGGGACCTGGGAATCATGACCGGAATAAACCTGGGGATTACAGTGGTCTGCATCATCCTGTTCGGCAATCTGGTCAGGGAAAAGGTACGACCAGTCGTGGCCAACCGCGCACCGGCGTTGCCCCGGGGCGTAACCATCGTGGAAGGGGATTAGCGATGTACGGACTGGCCCTGGCCAAGGGACTGCTGGTAACCCTCAAAAACCTGACCAAGAAGCCGTTCACCGTCCAGTATCCCGAGGAACGGCTGCCGCAGCACCCGCGCTTCCGCGGCGAGGAATTCGTCTGGTACGAAGAGCGTTGTACCGGCTGCGCCTCGTGCGCCAAGTACTGCCCGCTGGGCATCATCAAGATCGTCACTAGCCCCAGCGAGACGGCAGTTCCTCAAGGCGACAAGTACCGCCTTGAGGTCTTCGACATCTCCATCAACCGCTGTATGTTCTGCGGTCTGTGCGTGGAGGCTTGCCCCTACGACGCCCTGTTCATGGGCAGTGGATTCGAGCAGGGGAAGTACTCCCGGAAGGACATGGTCATCACCATCGACGAACTGAGACAGGCCGACAAGCACCCCAGCACCTTCTTCCGGCCACAACTGGAGGCGCAGGACTACGATCCCCGCGCCGGAGCTCCGCTGGACTGGCAGCAGGTTGGCCGCGAGGGCTGGCAGTGGCACCAGCGAGAAAAGGCGGGCATGCGAATTAGTGGGCCGTCTGTATCCGATGCGCCCGAGGTAGATGCGCCCACGCCTGACGCAACGAGTGAGAGCGACGGAGACGCCGCCTGAGATGCTGTTCCAGGACGTTGTATTCTGGCTGCTTTCGGTGGTGGCCGTGGGATGTGCACTGGGCGTGGTGATGATCCGTGACCTGTTCCGGGCCGCCCTCCTGCTGGTGGCCGTATTCGTCGCAGTGGGCGGATTCTTTATCCTGCTGAACGCCGAATTCCTGGCGGTGGTGCAGGTGCTGATTTACGCAGGAGCCATCGCGGTGCTGATCATTTTCGCCGTGATGCTCACGCGCGATGTGCAGCAGGGGAACCCGCCCAATCGGCTGCAGATACCGGCGGGCGTGCTCTCGGCGTTGCTGCTGGCGGCGCTGGTCGTCGTCGCCATCGACACGCAGTGGAACTTCCTGCCCGAGGAGGACCGGCAGAGCGTCGAACTGGTGCAGACGGGGGCGGTCTCAACCATCCCGCCTGAATCGCTGGAAAGAGCGGGCGTCAGCGACGCCGCATCGCAGCAGGCGGTTGAAGAAGGAGGTCTGGCCGACCTGCTCATCGGCAAGTATGTGCTGCCATTCGAGGCCGTATCGGTTTTGCTGCTGGCAGCCCTGATCGGTGCCCTGGCCCTGGTGCGCCCCCAGGGAGGCTCCGGAGCATCCCGGCCCGGCGTATCCGGTTCGGACGCGGACTAGGCGGGTATGTCTTTCGAAGCATTCATGATCGTCGCGGCGGTGCTGTTCTGCATCGGCCTGTACGGTTCGCTGGCGCGACGCAACGTGCTGGCCGTGCTGATGTCCATCGAGCTGATGTTCAACGCAGTGAACGTAACGCTGGTGGCGATGGCCAAGTACCTGGCCCCGGCCGGTTTGCAGGAGAGCTTATCAACCGCCCTGACCGGGCAGGTTTTCGCGGTTTTCATCATCACGGTGGCCGCTGCGGAGATTGCCCTGGGCCTTGGGATAGTGTTCGCGATGTACCGGACCAACGAGTCGGTCGACCTCACCGAGGCATCGCAGCTGAGGCATTAGGAAACGGATTTAGGAGCAATAAAAGGGCCCTGGATTGCCGGTTTCGCGGGAATGACGTGGACCCCGGGAATAACTGGAGCAGTTGGGTCCGAGCGATCAGATAGCTGATATGTGGGTAGAGTTCAGAAAAGCGTCCAACCTGATGTTGGCAGAGATGTGGAAGGAGGTCCTCGAGGGCGAGGGCCTGCCTGCACGTATCCTGCCGGAGGGAGACGTTCTGGACTGGAGCGAGCGGGTACCCTTCAAGGTCTATGTCCCCAAGGGCAGGGAGCACGTGGCCGAGGAGATACTGAGGAAACTGTAGATGGTCAACGAAGCCTTAGTATGGGCCATTTTCCTCCTTCCCCTGGGCTCCTTTGTCCTTATAGCCCTGGTCATCCGGCCATTCCTCAATCGCTGGCCGCTGCTGGCTGCCCTCAGCACCATAGCCGCGCTGACAGCCTCCACGGTCCTGGCCGTCGTTACCCTGCGCAGCGTTATCGTGCATCACGGCGCCGTGTTCCAGAGCTGGGACTGGCTCTCGTATGGCGGCGCTACGATACAGATGGGGCTGCTGGTCGACCCGCTGACTGCGGTGATGCTGGTGGTGGTTACCTCCATCAGCCTGTTGATCCAGATTTACTCCGTGGGGTACATGGACCGCGATCCCGGGTTCGCCCGGTATTTCGCCTACATGTCCCTGTTCACCGCCTCGATGCTGGGGCTGGTGCTTTCCAGCAACATCGTGCAACTGTACGCATTCTGGGAGCTGGTCGGCGTGTCGTCGTATCTGCTGATAGGGTTCTGGCACGACCGTCCCTCGGCGGCCGCGGCGGCCAAAAAGGCGTTCATCATCACTCGTATCGGCGATGTCGGTTTCCTGATCGCCATCCTGTACCTGTTCTTCAAGGCCGATGACTTCGCCGCCGTCGGACTCAACGCCTTCCACATCCCCGACATCTGGCAGGCGGCCCAACCTGTGGCGGCGGGTGCCGCGGTGCTGGGAGGCGCCGCGCTCACCTGGATGGCGCTTGGAATATTTGCGGGGGCGGTAGGCAAGTCGGGGCAGTTCCCGCTGCACGCCTGGCTGCCCGACGCCATGGAAGGCCCGACGCCCGTCAGCGCGCTGATTCACGCCGCGACCATGGTTGCTGCCGGGGTCTTCCTGGTGGCCCGCTTCTTCCCGGTGTTCCAGCAGTCGGATACCGCCATGGCCGTGGTGGTGCTGATCGGAGCATTCACCGCGCTGATGGCCGCAACCCTGGGCCTGGTGATGAACGACATAAAACGGGTAATGGCCTACTCTACCGTCAGCCAACTGGGCTACATGATGGCCGCGCTGGGGCTGGGGGCCTACCACGCCGCCATCTTCCACCTGGTGACGCACGCGGTGTTCAAGGCGCTGCTGTTCCTCGGCGCGGGCAGCGTGAACCACGCCAGCGGCACCTTCGACATGACCTACATGGGCGGGCTGAGAAAGTATATGCCTGCGACCTTCATCCTGGTGCTGGTTGCGTCGCTGAGCCTCATCGGCATCATTCCCCTGGCCGGGTTCTGGAGCAAGGACGAAGTATTGCTGGCCGCCTTCGATGGCAACAGCAACTTGGCTGATTGGATCAACATTGTTGCCTTCGTCAGCCTCATCATTGGGGTGGTGTTCACTGCCTTCTACACCGTACGCATGGTGATGCTGACCTTCTATGGAGAGTTTAAGGGCGGCGTTGACCAGGAGAATGCCGACCTCCACCCGCAGATGGCTGCCGACGTCCATCAGGCGGACGACGCCCACGAGGATGACGGCGGACACCACGGCGGTGTTCACCTGGCCGAGTCGCCGCTGGTGATGGTTGCGCCCATGGCGGTGCTGGGACTGGGTGCCGCGGTCATCGGGTACATCATCAATCCGCAGTGGATCAGCTTCCTGGGCGTTCCGGTTCACTGGGTCACGGGATTCGTGGCGGACGGCCTGCACGTGGCTACGGGTGGCGAGGGCCACGCCAAACTGCCGGACTTCAGCTGGCCCATGGCCGGGATCTCAACTGCCGCCGCTGTGGGCGGAGCGCTTGCGGGCCTGGCGGTATACGGACTGCGTCGCGACCAGTCACGGGAGCCTCTGCGCATCCTGGGGCCGCTGTATGTCCTGCTTTCCCAGAAATACTATGTTGACGCACTTTACGAGAACCTGGTGGTGCGGCGGAGCTTTTACCGCGTCTTCGCCGCCTTTGCCAACTGGCTGGACCGTCGCCTGGTTGACGGAATCGTCGACTTCGTAGGCTGGTTCTTCCGAAATATCGGCTCGGCGGTGAGTCGTCTCCAGACGGGACAGGTGCAGGCCTACGGGACGGCCATTGCCCTGGGGTCCCTGCTGATCATTCTCGGTTTCCTGCTGGCATCCTGACGTGGGCCTGAGTAACTGATTCCAATGTCACCTGAGTTCAACGGACTGCTGACCGCGACCGTTTTCCTCCCCGCAGCCGGGGCGGTCCTGTTGCTGCTGCTGCGCGGCAACAGGGTCATACGCGGCGCGGCGGTGGCCATCGCCGTTGCCGACCTCGTGCTGGCGCTGCTGGTCTTTGCGCTGTTCCAGCGAGGCGAGGACGCAGCCCGATTCCAGTTCATCGACAATTTCGCATGGATTCCCGATGTCGGGCTCAAGGCCTCGTACCTGTTGGCCGTGGACGGGCTGTCGGCCCCGCTGGTGGCACTGACAGGGCTGCTGGGATTGTCGGCGGTGCTGGCGTCGTGGCACGTAAACCTGCGGGTCAAGGAGTACTTCTTCTGGCTGCTGTTGCTGCAGTCGGCGGTGATGGGCGTTTTTACCGCGCTGGACCTGCTGCTCTTCTTCCTGTTCTGGGAACTGGAGCTGGTGCCGATGTACATGCTCATCTCCATCTGGGGGACAGGGCGCAAAGAGTACTCGGCGATGAAGTTCCTGATTTTCACGATCCTGGGCAGCGCATTTATGCTGGTTGCCATCGTCGCGGTGTTCCTGACCCCCGACGTCGGCACGTTCAACCTGATCGAGCTGTCGGCCACGGGAGGCATCCTGGCCTCCGCAGCTACGCTCTTGCCATTGTCATGGCTGTTCTGGCTGTTTTTCGTGGGATTCGCCGTCAAGCTGCCCACCTGGCCGCTGCACACCTGGCTGCCGGATGCCCACACCGACGCCCCTACCGCCGCCAGCGTGATGCTGGCCGGCGTACTGCTGAAGATGGGGGGCTACGGGTTGCTCCGAATTAACGTGGGCCTCTTCCCGGACCAATCCTGGCAGTTCGCATGGGTGCTGGTGATTCTGGGCGTCATAAGCGTGCTCTACGGGGCCGTGGTGACCATTCGGCAGACCGACCTTAAGCGTCTGATTGCTTACTCCAGCGTCAGCCACATGGGGCTGGTGCTGCTGGGCATAGGCTCGGTCGGCGTAGCCGGGGGAACCCTGACCGCCACGGGTCTCAGCGGCGCGGCCATGCAACTGTTCACCCACGGAACCATTACGGGTCTCCTGTTCCTGGCCGTGGGACTGGTGTACGAAAAGGCCCACACGCGCTACATCCCGGACCTGGGCGGGCTGGCGGGCCGGATGCCCTTCGTCGCCGCCGCCATGCTGATTGCGGGCCTGGCGTCGCTGGGCCTCCCCGGACTGAGCGGGTTCGTATCCGAGTTGCTGGTCTTCCTCGGTGCCTACCGGGCCTACGACTGGCCGACCGTTCTGGCCGTGCTGGGCATTGTGCTGGCTGCCGGATACATACTCTGGATGATGGAACGCACCTTCTTCGGACCACAACGCGAGCGCTTTGCGGATATCACCGACGCCTCGCCAGTGGAGGCGGTGCCCCTGGTGCTGATGGTCATTTGCATCATTGGAATTGGCGTATACCCTGCCCTGCTTACTGATATGTTCGATACGGCCCTGGAACCCATGGTACGGGCCATCAACGGCGGCTAGCCTGGAATGAATGCCCACGACGTATATGTGATTTCGCCGTACCTGGCCATGGCCGGGGCGGCGGTGCTCGTCATCATCTTCGACCTGTTGCTCCCACGACGGGCAGGCGGGCTGTTACCGTACCTGGCGTTCCTGCTGCTGGCGGGGCCGTTCGTCCTGAGCCTGTACCAGTTCTACGATCTGGGGACCGCTGCAAACCTGGTGCGGGACGGATCGGTTGCAGAGACAAGCATCCTGCAGGGAAGTATATCCGTCGACCGGTTCGCGTTGTTCTTCAACTTCCTCGTCACTGGAGCAGCGGCACTGGTGGTGCTTGCGTCCACGGAGTATGTCAAGCTGATGCCCCGGTTCCGGGGCGAGTACTTCGGACTGCTGCTGTTCTCGGCCACCGGCATGATGCTTCTTGCGGCGGCTACCGAACTGATCACCATCTACGTCGCGCTGGAGCTGACCAGTCTGCCCATCGCTGCCCTGGCGGCGTTCCTCATGAGCGGACGCTCCAGCGAGGCGGGGATGAAGTTCCTGGTCATAGGCGCCATCAGTTCGGCCCTCTTGCTGTATGGCATGGCGCTGGTGTTTGGGTTCAGTGGAAGCACCGAGCTGTCCGAAATCTCCACCGCCGTGGGCCACGCCGGAGGTACCGTTGCGTTTGGCAACTACGCACTGCTCATAGGACTGGTGCTGCTGGTGGCGGGCTTCGGGTTCAAGATCTCGGCCGCGCCCTTCCAGATGTGGGTGCCCGACGTATACGAGGGCGCCCCCACTCCGGTGGTGGCGTTCCTGTCGGTCGCCAGCAAGGCGGCGGGATTCGCAGTACTGTTCCGGGTGCTGTTCACTGGCTTCTTCGACGTGTCGCTGGACTGGGCGGTGCTCATCGCGGCCCTTGCCGCCGCATCCATGACCATCGGAAACGCCGTGGCCATCGCCCAGAGCAATATCCGTCGCCTCTTCGGGTACAGCACCATCGCGCACGCCGGTTACTTGCTTGTGGGAGTGGCTGCCGGGGTCAATTCCGGCGGCAGTCTTCCCGACGTGCCGGTGTTTGCCTCCATCGGCCTCGACAGTGTGCTGTTCTACCTGGTCGCCTACACTGCGGCCAACCTGACGGCGTTCTTCGCCATCGCCGCCATCGGCGAAAGGGTGGGCAGCGACAGGATCAGCGACTACGCCGGCCTGTTCAGCCGCTCGCCAGCATTGGCCATCACGCTGGCCCTTGCCCTGATTGCACTCATCGGCGTGCCGCCAACGGGGATTTTCATCGCCAAGCTGTATGTCTTCACCGCGGCGGTTGACAGCGGCTTGGCCTGGTTGGCCATTGTAGGCGTGGTGAACAGCGCGGTGTCGGCCTACTACTACATTCGCATCATTCGCACCATGTTCCTGCAGCAGGCGTCGACATCGCCGGGCGCGCCTCCGTCCCGGAATCCCGCGCCGTGGGCCGCCCTGGCCGTGGCGGCTGCCGTCCTGGTCTTCCTGGGCGTGGCGCCCGGGTTTGTGATGGAAGCGGCCGGCGCCGCCGTGAGCGCTCTCGGGGTGTAGGGCGACCTGCGGGTTGTTGAGCTAAGGGTGTTATCATTTGGCTATCCCTAATCGGGAGGCGACGAGTTGAGAGTAATCACACTGTACATGGATGACGATGTATATCGTGGGCTGCGCCTGGAGGCCGCCAGGAAAGGGCGAAAAGTAGAAGAAGAGGCGTTGCAAATCATCAGTGCTTCTGTAGAGCCGTTGCCTCCAGATGATAGCGAGCCACGCACGGGAAAGGAATTTTACGAGGCCATTCGTGCCATATATGAGCCGATTGGCTGGACGGATGATGTGGAACTGCCTTCCCGTCGTTGCTGTGAGCATGAATGCTCGGTTGATTCGCGGACGTGATTGTACTGGATACAAATGTTGCTTCCGAACTGGGTAAGTCCAACCCGTCCTTAAATGTTCTTTCTTGGATAGCCAGGCAGCCGGAAACGGATTTGTTTACAACCGCAGTAAATGTGGCGGAGATGCTGTACGGTACCGAACGGCTGCCGAATAGCCGCCGTCGCGATGTACTGGCCGCCGGGGATGAGAGGGTGGTCAATGAAATCTTGAACGGCCGCGTATTGCCATTTGACGGTGCAGCAGCCCGCGCCTACGCTGAAATCCGCGTCGGCAGGGAGCGGGCCGGGCAGCCCATAGAGACCAGGGATTGTATGATTGCCGCTATTGCGCGAGTCAATGGCGCATCCGTTGCCACTCGTGACACAGGCGGCTTTGAAGACTGTGGGGTGGATATCATCAACCCTTGGGAAATCCAGTAGTCGCCGGATTGTTGTTTTTAGTAATCACTGGCGGTCGCCGCAGCCGGGAGGCATACCTCAATGGAATCCAGCACTTTAGCGGCAGTTCGGGACATCTTCGTAATAATCGCCTGCGGCGTGCTCTCTGTGGTGGGTCTCGCAGCCGTCATCCTGCTCGCCAAGCTGTTCAAGCCCCTGCAGGAAACGGTGGAGAATGCCGCCGTCACTTCGAGGAACCTTAGAAAGGTGAGTGGTGATATTGCCGCTGTTTCAGAGGAGACTGCCGGAAACGTGGTACAGACCTCCCGCAACGCCGCTACAATCTCAGAGAACTTGAAAGAGAGTGGCGATGACCTGTCTGAGACCGTTCGAAATGCACGGGACGCTGCCAGGAATGTGGCCGAGACGGCAAGCAAGGTGGGAACCATTGCGGATACGGTCAGCCGGTTTTCCTCCCTCGGAGTGACTGGAGGTGGGTCGGCCTCCGGGTCCGGGGTGGGTACGCTCTTGCGCATGTTGAGGACCATGTTCGGAGGCGGCCGCAGAGGCGACGACAGCGAAGTACAGATGGGTGCTTAGGGGAATTCTAGGGGTATGCACTATTAGCCCTTTATCATCACCGCAAAGGAAGCGATGAAAAACGTAGGCATCATCTACAACAACCGCATTCCTGAGGCCCTGGACCTCAGCATGGCCATCCTACACGAGCTGGACCTGCCGGAGGGCAGCTGGTACTCCCCCGCCGAGAACATGGAGGCCCTGGAGCCTCGCGCGGAGAGCACCGATCTGGTGATCACGGTTGGTGGCGACGGCACTATCCTTCGCGCCGTCCGTTTCACCGCGCCGGCTGGTATTCCCATCGTGGGCATAAACATGGGCCGCCTGGGTTTCATGACCGAGCTGACTGTGGACGAGGCCCTGCCCAGGCTGCCGAGCTACCTGGAGGGCGACCACCGCCTGGACGAGCGGAATATGCTACAGGCCACCGTTACCAGGGGCGGCTCGACCATCCAGCAGGGCCCCTACCATGCTCTCAACGATATTGTCGTGGCCCGGGGTGGTGCCTCCCGCGTCGTGTCCATCGCCGGAACCATTGACGGCGCGCAGGTGTCTACATTCCGGGCCGACGGTCTCATCCTGTCCACCGCCACCGGCAGCACGGGATACAACCTGGCCGTCGGAGGTCCCATCCTTGACCCGGAATCCGACGCCCTGGTGCTGAAGACCGTGGCCGCCCACATGGGGCTCACGGCTGCCTTGGTGCTGCGTTCGGCGGCCGAGGTGTCGCTCCAGCTGGAGGGGTACCAGCCTGCTGTGCTCAGCGTTGACGGGTACGACGATTATGACCTGCAGCCCGGGGACAGTGTCGACCTGGCGCAAAGCCCATACAAAGCCAGTTTCCTGAGGGCGAACCCTCCGTCTTACTTCTTCGGCACACTGACGAGGCGTCTCGGATTCAGCATCCGGGGCCAATAGGAGATACCGATTTGCCTGATACCGATACCGATAACAAGCCAGGCGGCGTTCAGTTCGAAAACACCATTGACAGCACACGACATTTTGACGGGAAAATCTTCAGCGTGCGGGTCGATACGGTTGAGTTGCCCAGCGGGCGGCGCACCATCCGCGAGGTGGCAGAGCACTCGGACGCCGTTTGCATGATTCCGGTGGACGATGAAGGCAACGTGCTACTGGTTCGACAGTACCGTAAACCCACCGAGTCGTCGTTGCTGGAAGCGCCGGCAGGCGGAGTGGAGGCCGGAGAGGTCTCCGAGGAGACAGTACTGCGCGAACTGCAGGAGGAAGTGGGCTACACGGCCTCCAACCTGCGCCACCTCGCCAGCTTCTGGGTGGCTCCCGGCTGGGCCACCGAGCGCATGCACGCATACCTGGCAACGGGACTCACGCCTTCAAAACTCGCCGCTGACGACGACGAGAACATCCAGGTTGTGCGAATACCCTTTGATGAGGCCGTTGCGATGATACATACCGGTGAGATCCATGACGGGAAGACAATCGCGTCACTGCTTCTGGCCCAACCGCTCCTTAAATGAGACTATGAACCAAAATTAATGATACAAAGAACCAGAAACAAATACCTCGTAATGGCGCAGAAATCCCCATTATTGGGACTTGACAATCTTGCCTTTTTGAGACAACCTAGGCATGTAAGGTATTTTCGTATTCCAACATAGGTACAGGATTTGTCGAAGGAGGCAGGAATGGTAGGAGCACAGCACAGCGCCCACGAGTGTGACGACCACGAACATCACGCTGGTGAACACATTCATAACACTCACGAGTGCGACGACCACGAGCATCACGGCGATGAGCCCGGCCACGTGCATGACGTCCACGAATGCGACGACCACGAGCACCACGCCGGCGAGCACATCCACGACCCCCACGAATGCGACGACCACGAGCACCACGCCGAGGAGCACGCTGGCGCGACAGCATAGGTCAAAGCGTCAGGTCCGGTACCCTTGAACTAGAGACCCGTCATTGCAGACGGGTCTCTTTACTTTCAAACGAACTGTTGCCGGGAGGTAACCAGGCAGATTGCGAAGTAGTTGCCTGAACTGTGATTCGTCTGATTCCGGGATTTCCCTGATGGGACCCCAATCCTGATCATCCTTTAATCTTGCGAATCCTGATTCGGACAAAAGCACGAGGTAAATGACTGTGCAGTCGTCATGCGGGCCCTTCCGGAGGCCACAGCCAAAGTGGTTTTTGTGGTATAGTATTCGGCGGCTTATTGAGGTAACACTGGAGGAAAAGGGTCAACATGCTGGAGCATGATGTCCTGGTAATCGGCGCCGGGCTTGCTGGCATGCGAGCCGCCATCGCAGCCAGAGCCAATGGTGCCAACACCGCAATTATCAGCAAGGTCCACCCCGTCCGCAGCCACTCCAACGCAGCCCAGGGCGGGATCAACGCGGCCCTGACAGACCGTGGCGACGACTGGGAAGACCACGCCTACGACACGGTCAAGGGGAGTGACTTCCTCGGAGATCAGGATGCCATCGAAGTGATGTGCCGGTCTGCGGGCCGGGCCCTGATCGACATGGAACACTTCGGCGTGACCTTCAACCGCGACGACGAGGGCTACCTGGGAACTCGCGCCTTTGGCGGACAGCGTCGCGCCCGCACCTTTTTCGTTGGGGACTTCACCGGACAGGCCCTGCTGCATGTCATGTTCGAGCAGCTGATCAAGTCCGGCGTCCGCCGCTACGAGGAATGGTTCGTCACCTCCCTGATCATAGAGGACGAGCAGGTCTGCGGCGTGATGTCCCTGGATATCCGCACCGGCCAGGTCTACGCCATTCGGGCCAAGACCGTGATTTTCGCCACTGGCGGGCTGGGGAGAATTTTCGAGCCCAGCACCAACGCCCTGATCGTTACCGGTGACGGGATGGCCCTGGCCTACAACGCCGGCGCCCAGCTGATGGACATGGAGATGGTCCAGTACCATCCCACCACGCTGGCCGGCAGCGGCGTGCTCATCTCCGAGGCGGCCCGCGGCGAAGGCGCCTACCTGCTGGACAAAGACGGCAACCGCTTCATGCAGAAATACGCGCCCAACATGATGGAGTTGGCCTCTCGCGACGTGGTCTCCCGCTCGGAGCAGACTGAGATCAACGCGGGAAACGGCATCAACGGCTGCGTGCTGCTGGACTGCAGGCATCTGGGCGAGGCCCTGATTATGGAAAAGCTCAGCCAGATCCGGGAAATCGGGATCGACCTGGTGGGCGTGGACATGATCAAGGAGCCCATCCCCATCCGTCCCGGGATGCACTACATCATGGGCGGCATCAAGACCGACGTGGACGGCCAGACCAACTTGCCGGGCGTCTACGCTGCGGGCGAGTGCGCCTGCGTCAGCGTGCACGGCGGCAACAGGCTGGGAGCCAACTCGCTGCTGGACACCATCGTATTCGGCGAGCGGTCCGGCAATCACGCGGCGGCGGCCGCCAGGGACGTGGACTACGTCGAGTTCAATGTGGAGCAGGCCGTCAGGAATGAGGAAAAGAGGCTCCAGGATTTCCTGGACCGTCCCGCCAACGGCGACCGCATTGCCAGCGTACGGCTGGGCATGGGCGAGTCGATGAACCGGAACCTCGCTGTTTACCGTAACCAGGAGGGGATGGAGGAGTCGCTGGGCGACATGGAGCAACTACAGGAGCGCTTCAAGACCGTCCCGGTGGAAAACAAGGGCAAGGTTTTCAACACCGACCTCGTATTCGGGCTTGAACTGGGGTTCATGCTGGACGTGGCGCCGAGCATCGTGGTCAGCGCTCTCGATCGCAAGGACAGCCGAGGCGCCCAGGCCCGCACGGATTTCCCGGACCGGGACGACGAGAACTGGATGAAACACCTGGTGGTGCACAAAGGCGAGACCGGCCCTGAGATTACCTACGCCCCGGTCAGCATCACCAAGTGGCAGCCCGAGGAAAGGAAATACTAGAATTCCCCTCCAGCCTTGAGGCCAAGGAAGCTGGCATTGAAAAGGTTGGTCGGCGACTCTGAGTTGAAGGGAAACAGTCAATGAATGTCACCATGAGGGTTCTCCGCCAGGATCCGGAAGCGGATGACAACACACCTTTCTGGCAGGACTTCCCGGTGGAGATCGAGGACAACGCCACCGTTCTTGATGCCCTGATCAAGATCCGCGAGGACCTTGACGGAACCCTGAGCCTGCGATGTTCTTGCCGGAGTTCCATCTGCGGGTCGTGCGCCATGCGTATCAACGGGCACGCCGGTCTGGCCTGCAAGACACAGGCTGCAATGGCCCTGACCGACGGCGATGTCATCGAGGTCGAACCTGCGGGCAACATGCCGGTCATCAAGGACCTGGTGGTCAACTTCGACCTCTTCTGGGACAAGATCAACGCTGTGGACCCCTATCTGCAGCCCCAGGGCCCCGAGCCCGAGCAGGAGTACGTTGTTTCCAACGAGTCCATGCTCCACCTGTCGAGCGTGACCGCCTGCATAATGTGCGGCGCCTGCGTGTCCGACTGCACGGTGATGGAAGTCGATCCGTCCTTCCTCGGCCCGGCGGCGCTGGCCAAGGCCTATCGGTTCACCGCCGACCCCCGCGACGGAGACGACGAAGGTGTGTCCCGGGACCGCCTGGAGGTGCTGAACGGCCCCTCGGGCATGTGGGACTGCACCCGCTGCCTGGAATGCGTGCAGGCCTGCCCCAAGGGAGTGGCTCCCATGGAGCGCATTATGGCCATGCGGGACCAGGCCATTTCCGCCGGGTTCCACAACACCAATGGCGCGCGCCACACGGAGGCGTTCTCGGAGTCCGTGGAGCAGACGGGCACGCTGGATGAATTGAAGCTCGTCCCCAAGTCCCTGGGAATGACCAACATCCAGGGATTGCTGAATTACGCCCCTGTTGCTTTGCAGGCGCTGACTCACGGCAAAATGCCTCCTCTAATGCACAAGAAGATAGACGGCGTCGAGAATGTGAAGCGCATTTTCGAGAAGGTAGACGAGACCGAGCGTTAGGCAGTGATTCTCGTCAGCATGGTATCCCGACCAATCCCTGAGTAGACGGAGACCTGAATTGAGGTACGCTTTCTTTCCCGGGTGTGTATCCCGGGGCGGTTGTCCCGAACTTTATCCGGCGGCAGTGCTCATCTGCAAACGCTTGGGCATAGATATCTGGGAAATGCAGGGTGCGTCATGCACCGGCGCCGGTGTGCTTCAGGAGAAGAACCAGCTCCTGGGCGATACCCTGAACGCCCGCACCTTCGCCATGGCCGAGTACTGGGACCTGCCCATCATGACCATCTGCAGCACCTGCCAGGGCGTGATGAGCCAGGCCAACTTCCGGCTGAAGGACCCCGAGTACCGTGCCAAGGTCAACAGCTACCTGGCCGAGGAAGGACTGGAGTACAAGGGCACCGCCGACCCCAAGCACCTGCTGTGGATCCTGATTGAGGACTACGGCCTGGACAAGCTGGAAGAGCTGATCACCCGGCCCCTTCACGGCGTTCGCCTCGCTCCGTTCTATGGCTGCTACCTGGTGCGTCCCACCGATGCGCTGCAGTTTGCCGATAACCCAGAGCGACAGGACTCGCTCGAGCGTCTGATCGAAATCCTGGGCGCCACCGTGGTGGATTTCTCCGGAAAGACCCGCTGCTGCGGATTCCCCATCCTGACCATCAACGAGCGGAACTCGCTGGCCATGGTGGGCAAGCACACCAGCGAGGCCAAGGACCTGGGCGCCGACGCGATGATCACACCCTGCCCGCTGTGCCACCTGAACCTGGACAGCTTCCAGCCCAAGGCGGCAGCTCAGGCTGGCCGGGACATCGGTCTGCCCATCCTGCACATGCCGCAGGCCATAGGCCTAGCCATGGGCATCAGCCCGCAGGAGCTGGGCCTGCGCCGGCATATCGTGAATACGCGCCCCCTCATCACCCAACTGTCCCACGCCGGTGCCGCCCACTAGGCAGCCCGGCTTCGCATTGTCGGAAGCAAAGACCGGGGCGCCCATTACGGGCGCCCTTATCGTTGTGTTCGGTTCGTTGCCGGTTGCGAGCCTTTGGCCTTCGCATTGTTGACCCACTCAACCAGGCAAAATCTATCCAAATATGGGTTTTCGGAGCCTCCATATGCAACAACAGGACGCCATGCCAATACTCCCCGAAGACTGGCAGACCGCGCTGGCGGTTGTAGCCCATCCTGACGATCTCGAATACGGAGCTGCCAGCGCCATCGCGAAGTGGACGGCCCAGGGAAAGGCCATAACCTACGTGATGGTCTCTCGGGGCGAGGCGGGCATGAATGACCAGCATCCGACGGAGGTGGGGCCGCTGAGGTCTCAGGAGGAGATTGACGCCGCCCGAGTGGTGGGCGTGGATACGGTGGAATTCCTGGAGCATCCCGATGGGGTGATCGAATACTCCCTGGCGCTGCGGCGCGATATCAGCCGTGCCATCCGGAGACATCAGCCCGACATCATCCTCACGCTCAGCCACCACCTGCAGTTCCCCACGGGCCACCTGAACCAGGCTGACCACCGTCACGTGGGCGTTGCCGTTTTCGACGCCGCCCGAGATGCTGCCAATCGCTGGGTCTTTCCGGAACTGCTAAACCAGGGTTTTGAGCCCTGGGATGGGGTTAGGTTCGTGGCGGTCTTCGGACCTGCCAGGCCCACGCACGGCACCGACGTAACGGGCTATTGGGAGCAGGGGCAGGATTCGCTGCGGCAGCACCGTGCCTACCTGGAGTACCTGGGGGACGAGGCCACCGCCCGCACATTCCAGTTCCTCACGGCCCACGCCGTCGAGGCGGGCCAAGCCCTCGGCTGCGAGCACGCCGTCCTCGCCGAGCTGGTGCTGATCAACGAGCCCTTCCAGGACTAATTGCGGCGGAACAGACCTCGCTCAAAGAGTCACTGGCACAAGCAAAGAGGCTGGAAATCGCTCCAGCCTCTTTTCTACTTTGCCTTCGGTTAGCTGTTACCCCCGCAGTGTGGGCACCACTTGGCGGTAGGCCTCGATGGTGCGCCCCACGTCCTCGTCGGTGTGGACGGCCGACGGGTAGTATTTCTGGCCGCCCTTGAGCACCCCGCGCTCCAGCAGGCCGGCGTTAAGGCGTGTCAGTATGGAGCCGTCCGCAGAGAGCAAATCCCGGTAGTTGTTGACCGGCCGATCTGTGAAGCAAAAATCGAACACGGCGTCTTCACCGCAGCTCTGCACCGGGATGCCGTTCTCGGCGCACAACTCAGTCATGGCGCTCTTTAGCGCGGCTCCAGCACCATGGACCCTACTGTATGCGTCTGGGTCGTCGCGCAGCACCTCCAGCGTCGCCAGCCCGGCAGCGCAGGCCACGGGATTGCCGTTGAGCGTGCCGATCTGGCTGACGAATGACTCCCCATCGACCTCGGCGCGGTCGTAAACCGACATGATGTCGTCCCGGCCCAGAACCGCTGCCAGGGGGTATCCGCCGCCCATGATCTTGCCCACAGAGCAGAGGTCTGGGGTAACTCCGTAAAACTCCTGAGCTCCACCGTAGGCCAGGCGGAAGCTGGTGACTACCTCGTCAAAAATCAGGGGGATGTTGTATCGAGTGGCCAAGTCCCGGAGGCCCTGCAGAAACCCGGGCTGCGGCGACAGAATGCGCTGCATGGGTTCCACGATTATCGCGGCAATCTCGTCGTGGTGGGCCTGGATAATCGTTTCGGTGGTGGCCAGGTCGTTGAACGGCGCGACCAGCATAAGGTCTGCGATGGCCCTGGGGATGCCCCCGCTATTGGCCTCGGACAGCGGGAACTCCAGCGAAGCGCTGGGGGTCACGCTCATCATGGCGTAGTCGCTGCTGCCGTGGTACCCGCCCTCGAACTTGAGCACCTTCTCCTTGCCAGTGAAGGAGCGGGCGATGCGCATGGCCTGGAAGCAGGCGTCGGTGCCGCTGGTGGTGAAACGCACCTTGTCGGCGCAGGGCACGGCCTCGACCAGCTGCTCCGCCAGCATAACCGCCTTGTCGTTGTTGGCGAAGAAGGTGCTGCCCTGCTCCACGGTCTTGATGACCGCCTCCACCACATGCGGGTGGGCGTGGCCCAGCAGCATTGGGCCGCTGCCCATCAGCCAGTCCACGTACTCGTTGCCGCTGACGTCCCAGCAGTGGGAGCCCTTGCCCCCGGCGACCAGGAAGTCCTGCTCCGGGTTGATGTGGAGGTTGCCGGTATTGCCGCCGGGCAGGTAACGCCCCGCCTTTTCCAGAAGGCGTTGTTCTTCAGCAGTGCGATTGGGCATAACGGGCCTCCACTATCTCAATCTTTCAAGACCGTCGACAACGTCGCGACCGGATTGCGACGTTACGGAAATTATACTCCTGACATAATCAAAATCGGCCCGGTTGCCGAAGCAAACTGGGCCGATTTCGGGTGCGTCGAGTTTTGGTTCGCTATGAAGCGGGGTTGGCTGATGGCTACGCGCCCGCCCTGGCCTGGTTCATTACATCCACCAACTCTTGGACGCTGGCGGCGGAGCTCTGGAGGGCCGTCTGTTCCTCGGGGGTCAGGCGGACTTCCATCACCTGCTCCATGCCGCCGGCTCCCAACTTGACCGGTACGCCGACGCACAGGCCGTTGATGCCGTACTCTCCCTGCAGGTAGGCGCAGGCGGGCAGGATGCGTTTCTTGTCCAGCAGTACCGCCTCCACCATCTGCGTGATGGCGGCAGAGGGAGCATAGTAGGCGCTGCCTTCCTTCAGCAGTTGCACGATCTCGCCGCCGCCCTGCCGGGTGCGTCGCACCAGCTGCTCCACCTTCTCCTCGGCCATCAGCTCACTGATGGGGATGCCCCCAACGGTGGTGAAGCGCACCAGGGGGACCATGTCGTCGCCGTGACCGCCCAGAACGTAAGCGTGAACGTCTTCCACGGAGACATTCAGTTCCTGGGAGATGAAGGTGCGGAAGCGGGCGGTGTCGAGCACTCCCGCCATGCCGAACACGCGCTCCCGGGGGAAGCCGCTCGACTCGTATATGTTCTGCACCATGGCGTCCAGGGGATTGGTAACGGGAATGATGATGCAGTTGGGGGAGTACCTGACCACCTGCTCCGTAACCGATGTCGTGATCCGCATGTTGGTCAGCAGCAGGTCATCGCGGCTCATGCCGGGCCGACGGGCGATGCCGGCGGTGATCACCACCACGTCGGAGTTGGCCGTCTCCTCGTAGCCGTTGCTGCCGGTGATGACAGCGTCGGTCCCTATGACTGGCCCCGACTCCAGCATATCCAGGGACTTGCCCTGCGGCAGGTCTTCCACCACGTCGACCATCACCACGTCGGCGTAGCCCAGTTGGTGTATCCGCTGTGCGGTAGTAGCGCCGACGTTGCCCGCGCCGACTACGGTTACCTTGTTTCGCATTGGCTGGTTCTTCCTCCACTTTGTGCCGCCAGGTGGTCTGGCAGCCTCTGATTTGAACAATGAGGGGAATCCCCAGGATTCCCCTCTGTTTGGCTATTAGCAGGTTGATTTATTTCCTTGATCCGTGGAGAGGCAGGTGTGCCATAGCACGCCCCCTCCCTAACCCTCCCCGTAGGGAGAGGGGAACATTGCGCTAGATGCCGTCGATGATCGCGTTAAGGGTCGCGCTGGGACGCATGGCCTTGGACGCCATCTCGTCGTCGGGAATGTAATATCCGCCGATGTCCACCGGCTGGCCCTGGCAGTCGATCAACTCCTGCAGGATCTTCTCCTCGTTGGCCTCCATCTCCTGCGCCACTTTTGTGAAGCGGGCCTTGAGCTCAGCGTCCTTGTCCTGCTTGGCCAGCTCCTGCGCCCAGTAGAGGCCCAGGTAGAAGTGACTGCCCCGGGTGTCCAGCTCGTTCACGCGGCGGGAAGGGGCTTTCCGCTGCTCCAGGTGCTCCCCGATGGCAGCGTCCAGCGTGTCGGCTATCAGTTGCGCCCGGTCGTTCTTGTAGACCTGCGCGCAGTGCTCGAAGGATGCCACCAGCGCGCAGAACTCACCCAGTGAGTCCCAGCGAAGGTGTCCCTCTTCGAGGAACTGCTGCACGTGCCGAGGAGCAGAACCGCCGGCACCCGTCTCGAACATTCCGCCACCCTTGAGCAGCGGCACCACCGAGAGCATCTTGGCGCTGGTGCCCAACTCCAGGATGGGGAACAGGTCGGTGAGGTAGTCCCTGAGCACGTTTCCGGTTACGGAGATGGTGTCCTGTCCGGCGCGGCTCCGCTCCATGGAAGCCTTGATCGCATCTATGGGGGCCATAATGCGAATGTCCAGGCCGCTTGTGTCGTGTTCAGGCAGGTACTGCTCCACCTTCTTGATCAGCTCGGAGTCGTGGCCCCGGTTCTTGTCCAGCCAGAAAATGGCTGGCGTACCGGTCAGCCTCGCCCGGTTGACTCCCAGCCTGACCCAGTCCTTGATGGCCGCGTCCTTGGTCTGGCACATCCTGAAGATGTCGCCCTCGCCAACGCTTTGCTCCATCAGGGTTGAGCCGGAGGCATCCACGACCCGGATCGTTCCGTTGCCCGTGGCGGTGAAGGTCTTGTCGTGGGATCCGTATTCCTCTGCGGCCTGGGCCATAAGCCCCACATTGGCCACGCTGCCGATGGTGGAAGGATCGAATGCCCCTTTCTCCTTACAATCCTCAATGACCGCCTGGTACAGCCTCGAGTAGGAGCGGTCCGGAATCATCGCCACTGTGTCGTGCAGTTCGTTGTCGGGACCCCAGGCACGGCCGCCATCCCGGATGATCACCGGCATGCTGGCGTCTATGATGGTATCGCTGGGGATGTGCAGGTTGGTGATGCCTCGGTTGGAGTTCACCATGTACAGTTCCGGACGCTTCTCATAGACCGCCTGAACGTCTGCCTCGATTTCCGCCCGCTTGGCCTCCGGCAGGTCCTGGATCTTGGTAAGAAGCTCTGCAACGCCGTTATCCGGATCAACCCCGACTTCTGCGAGAGCGTCCCCGTGCTTGGCGAATACGTCCTCGTAGAACACCGATACGAGGTGGCCGAAGATTATCGGATCGGATATCCGCATCATGGTCGTCTTCACGTGGAGCGACAGGAGGACATTGTCGGCCTTCGCTTTTTCGATCTCATCTGCATAGAACTGGCGCAACTCCCGCGCGCTCATCGCGGCGCAGTCGATGATTTCATCGGCCATCAAGGGGATTCCCGACTTGAGCGGGGTCACGCTCCCGTCTGCGGCCACGAATTCGATGGCTGCCGTGCCGTTTTCGGATATGGTCAACGCCTTCTCGCTGCCGTAGAAGTCGCCCTTGGTCATGAACGCCACCCGCGTGTTGGACACTTCCGGCCAGTCCTGCATCATCCTGTGGGGATTGCGCTTGCCGTGTTCCTTAACCGAGTTGGACGACCGACGGTCGGAGTTACCCTGCCGCAGCACCGGGTTCACCGCGCTGCCAACCACCCTGTTGAACCGGGCCCTGATCTCCCGTTCCTCGTCGGTGGAGGGAGTGTCCGGAAAGTCGGGTATGTTGTATCCCTTGCTCTGAAGCTCGGCGATTGCTCCCTTCATCTGCGGAATAGACGCGCTGATGTTGGGGAGCTTGATGATGTTCGCCCCAGGGTCCTCGGTCATCTCACCCAGGATGGTCAGATAGTCGGGGATCCTCTGCTCTTCGGTTAGCCACTCGGGAAAATTGGCTATGATGCGGCCAGTCAACGAGATGTCCCAAGACTCCAGCTCAATGCCGGACCCCTTGGTGAAAGACTGTAAAATCGGCAACAACGAGTGTGTCGCCAAGGCCGGAGCCTCATCAATCTTGGTGTAAATTATCTTGGCCGCTTCAGGCATCTTCCTCTCCTTGGGGATCTGGCTCCCCGATTGCCGGCATCAGCCGGGATTGTGGACTTACTCATCGCAGACTCGAAAACGAGTGCATCAAGTGTACCCATCCCGGCCCGGCAGCGTCGTGTTTTCGGGTGGTGCTCCCTGGATGGTATTTCAGGGTTCGCGCTTCCGGAATGTTGAATCCCCTGCAGTGTTTCACTGGAAACGGTCGGGCAAAAACCTCTTGCAGTTAGGCGCGAAATCCAAGAAATTATACATCCCATCAGCCTTGCGGGGTAGCCCTTTTGTCTGCCCGAGAAAGAGGTTGCGCAATTTTTCACAAATATGCATCGAACGACTTGGAATACTTCGCAGGCTCGAGTTTCCATCATTGAAGCATTATCTTCCAGGCTATAGACTTAGCCGGTATCCCGAGTGCGGAGAAAGAGGTGTAGTCAGACCAGGGACGAGATTTCCAAGAGAGTTTCAGCAGGGCTGGATTTATGCGAAAACTGCATTTTGCTCATAGCACCAACAACAGTCCAGGAATGAGCGAGTGGCAGTTCACAAGACCCGCGGTGGTCATCAGAGTTGTCCTGATCTGCGTCCTCCTCATGCCCGTGATGGCCGTCTTCTCGCGACGCCGGACTTTTGGACTGGAGAATCTGGGGGACCTGGAGGGGCCGGTCATTTTCGCCGCCAACCATCTCAGCGTGGCCGACAACCCTGCGGTGCTGCTGGCCCTGCCCTGGCGGTGGCGGCTGCGAGTGGCAACGGCAGCTTCCCAGGAGGTGATGAGGGGCCGGGGAAGGATTCAGAGTTTCCTCGCAGCCCTGATCAGCAACGGATTCCATTTCTCCCAGACCGGATCTGTGCGTGGCAGCCTGGCATTCTGTGCGAGGCTGACCGAAACCGGATGGTCGCTGCTGTACTTTCCGGAAGGCGAGCGCTCCGATGACGGAACCATTGGTCGGTTCAGGCCGGGCATCGGACTCCTGGCTTCCGGTTTGGGGATTCCTGTCGTGCCCGTCCACATAAAGGGAACAGATTCCGTTGTCGCCAAGGGAGGCACCCGTCCTCACCGGGGTGATATCGAGGTCAGGTTCGGCGAGCCGATGCGAATCGACAGTAAGGCGAACCACCCAGAGGCAGCCGGACAAATTCGGGACGCCGTAGCTTCGTTGTCGCATAAAAGTGTACCCTGATGTTCGATTTATGGAATCTGACCTGATGGAGAGCCTGATAAGTGGCTGAAGGCGCCCTGAACACGCCCATACGGCTGCCGCTGTTGAACAAGATGCTGCTTGCCTCGGACCACGTGGGTCTGCAGGCGATCCAGTACTTCCGGCAGTCATGGATGCTGTTCTTCCTGGTCCCTCCTCTGGGAGAGGGCATCGCGCGGGTGCCGGACGTCTCGATCTTCGGCCTTGACGTAGACGCCAGAGTCTTCGCGGGTTTCCTGATTTTTGCGGGCCGGTTTGTGGACGCCTTTACCGATCCGCTCATTGGCTGGTGGAGCGATCGTACGCAGAGCCGCTGGGGCCGGCGTCTGCCGTTCATCCTGTTCAGCACCCCGTTCTACGCCCTGTTTGCGGCCATGGTCTGGTTCCTTCCGGCAGAAGGGTCAAGCCTGTGGAACGCCATCTACTTTGTGATAATCCTGGAGCTGTTTTTCATCGCTGCCACCATGTCCAGCGGCGCACTGGAGGCGCTGGTGCCGGAGGTGACCCGCGGCGCGGCCGACCGTATGAACCTGGTGGGCCTGATCTTTTTGTTCGCTGTATTTGGGGCGGGACTGGGCCTGGCAGGCAGCGGAGCGCTAGTGGATGCCTTCGGGTACCAAGTGGTTGGCACCATCCTGGCGGTGATCGGCCTCGTCTTTCGTTACCTATCGCTGACCGCCGTATGGAAGCACGCTCCCCGGGACACGATTCCGGCCCGGGTTGATTTCTTCAGGAGTATGAAAGATACCCTTCGCAACCCGCAGTTCGTCTACTACCTGCCCACTTTCGTCATGTTCACGACGGGAGTCGGTATTTTGCTCGGGTGGATGCCGTTCTTCGCGTCCGAGCTACTGGAAGCTGAGGAGGAGGGTACGATTGCCAGCCTGATCTCCACAGTGGTTATCATCGGGGCGGTAATAAGCGGCCTGGTATTCTGGTTACTGCTGAGTAAAGTTGGTGTCAGCAAACGGCGGGTCTATGGGAGTTGCCTTATCGCCAGCGGGGTTGCATTCCCGCTCCTGGGGCTGGCCGGGCTCGCTCCGGTCGGAGGGCTGGTTACACAGGGCATGGTGCTGGCATTCATTGCCGGCCTACCCATGGCGGCGGTCTTCATGCTCCCCAAGGGACTGACCGCCGACATCGCCGACTACGACGCCATGATCACCGGGGAGCGGCGCGAGGCGATGTTCTATGCCACCCAGAATTTCTTTGAGAAGATCACCTTCGCGCTTCCTCCGGCAATCCTTAGCCTGGTGCTGCTGCTGGGAGACAGCACCGAGGACCCGCTGGGCATCCGCCTGGCGCCGGTGGTGGCGGGCGTGCTGGCCCTGCTGGGTATGACGCTTTGGCATCGCTACCGGCTGCCTGACACGGTCAATCGCGAGACGGTGACCGCGGCGGGCCTTTTGCCGGCACGGACAGCCACAGGGGCGGCGGACTAGAAGCAAATGGGGCGCAGCTTAGTGCGCCCCATCCATTGAGCAAAGTGTCAGACAAGCGTCGCTAGGCGTTGAGCTGCCCGGCCAGCGCCTCGGCGTCGGTGACCGGCAGCTGGCAGGCATAGTTCTCGCAGACGTAGGCCGTGGGTCTGCCGTCGACCATGCCTCTTCCCTCAAGCAATGGCAAGCCCGAGGCAGACGCGGTGCCCTCGTCGTTGGCCCCCACCAGCACCCGGTTGGCCAAGTAGCGGCCGTTGACCGTTCGCAGCAGTTCGGCAGTTGCGGGGTCGCCGGTCGGCCCGATGACCGCGACTTCCTTGGGAGTCGACAGGTAGAAATCCAGGGCCGCCAGCCAGCGACCGGTGCCGGCTGGGGCACGGCCCATCAGTTCCGCCAGCGTCCGGAGTGGGGCAATGGACTTGGCGGCGTAGTCCTCGTTACCGGTGGCCACCGACAGCCGCAGCAGCAGGTCTGAGGCAACGGAACCGCCGCAGGGCTGGGCGTTGTCGAACACGTCCCTCGGACGAATTACCAACTCCTCATGGTCCCTGCCAGTGTCGTAGAAGGCCTCGGCGCCCTGGTCCCAGAACAATTCGACCATCTGATTGGCCAGCTCGACAGCGGCGTCCAGCCAGCGGCGTTCGAAGGTGGCCTCGTAAAGGGCCAGTAGGCCATCGGCGACGAACGAGTAGTCCTCCAGGAACCCCGGCAGCTTGGCCTGCCCCTCCCGGAACGTACGCAGCAGAAGACCGTTGGGACGAAGCTCCGTGAGCAGGAACTCTGCGTTCTTGGCTGCTGCGTCCAGGTAGTCTTGCCTCTCCAAAGCCGCCCCTGCCTCGGCAAAGGCTCGTAACATCAAGCCGTTCCAGGATGCCAGGGCCTTGTCGTCCAGCAGGGGGTGCTCTCGCTTTTCCCGTTCCTGCCAGAGGGCCAGCTTCCCACGCTGGATCACGTCCACCAGATGCTCCAGCGTTACACCCTGGCGCTGAGCATAGTCAGCAGCCTTCACCGTGATGTTGAGAATGTTCTTGCCCTCGAAATTGCCTCTCTGCGTAACCCCGAAGAAGCCATTGAACAGGGCAGCGTCTTCTGCCCCCAGGACGGCCTCGATCTCATCCGGTGACCAGACGAAGAATTTGCCCTCCTCGCCCTCGCTATCGGCGTCGGTGGCGGAGAAAAAGCCGCCATGCTCGCCCGTCATTTCGCGGAGCACGTAGTCCAGGGTCTCCTCGGTGATGCGCCGGTACAGCGAGCGCCCCGTGGCCAGCCAGGCGTGCAGGTAGAGCCGAGCCAGGAGCGCATTGTCGTAGAGCATCTTCTCGAAGTGCGGCACCAGCCAGTAGGTGTCGGTGGAGTAGCGATGGAACCCTCCTCCGACCTGGTCGTAAATCCCGCCCCGGGCCATTTTTTCCAGCGTCAGATCCAGCATCGTGCGGGCCCTTTCGTTGTGACCGTGGGCGTGGTAACGCAACAGAATCTCGAGGGTCATGGCCTGCGGGAACTTGGGCGCCGATCCCACGCCGCCGTTCTGGTAGTCGAAGTTGGTGGCCAGCTGGTTGTAGGCGTTGTGCAGTATGGATTCATCCAGCGCGCCGGTGCCTCGAGGCATGTTAGCCGTCCGTCCCATCTGCTCGGTCAACTGACCGGTCACCCGCTGGATTTCCGAGTGGCTGTTGCGGTACGCCTGGGAGACGGTTTCCAGCAGCCGAGGGAACCCCGGCATATTGTGCCGGTCGACGGGCGGGAAATAGGTGCCGCCGTAGAAGGGTTTGCCGTCGGGAGTCAGGAAAACGGTCATGGGCCAGCCGCCGCTGCCCGTCAGCATCTGCACCGCCTCCATGTAGACGGCGTCAAGGTCAGGACGCTCCTCGCGGTCGACCTTGATGTTGACGAAGTACTGGTTCATCAGCTCGGCAATGGCGTCATTCTCGAAGGACTCACGCTCCATCACGTGGCACCAGTGGCACGCGGAGTAGCCGATGCTGAGCAGGATCGGCCTGTCCTCGTCGCGGGCCCGCGACAGCGCCTCCTCGCCCCACGGGTACCAGTCGACGGGGTTGTTGGCGTGCTGCAGCAGGTAAGGGCTGGTCTCGTTGATCAACCGGTTGGGCATTAGGCGCTCCTGTAGTGGCTGATGAGTTTGTCAGCAATTTCCTTCTGATGGCGGTGGGATTGATGAAAGTGAATTTCCGATTGATACCTGGGCCAATTGCCGAATCTCTGCTGAATTAGTAGGACAGCTTCTGCTTCCACTAAATTGTCACGGTAACCGCCTTCTCGCTGAATAAGGGTTCACTGCCTGAAGCGATCTCGCATGCCTCAAGACTCTGGGGCAAATCATCTCCATGTTCAACCATCACTTCCAGCATCGCCTGTGCTGCGTCTTGGATGGAGTCCAGGACATGTTCGAGCGGGTAACACGAGAGAGCGCACCCTGGGATCATCGGTACTTCAGCGAACCAGTACCCTTCTTCCTCGTCATCTGGTTCAACACTTATCGGGAGCAGGTAGGTCTTCATCGCCTGCTCTCCTTGCCCAGCAGCTCCGTGAACTCGGCCAGCGGCATGGCTCCAAGGTCGCCCGCGTCACGGGTGCGGACGGCCACTGCGCCAGTCTCGGCCTCGCGGTCTCCGACGACGAGCATGTATGGCACCTTCTGCATCTGGGCGGTGCGGATCTTCTGGTTCATTCGCTCGTTGCGGCTGTCGACCTCGGCTCGGAAGCCGGCTCCAGATAGCTGCGCCAGCACGCTCTCGGCATACTCCGCGTGCCGGTCGGCGATGGGGATGACCGTGGCCTGCACCGGGGCCAGCCAGACGGGGAACGCGCCGCCGTAGTGCTCGATCAGCACCCCCAGGAACCGCTCCATGGAGCCGAGGATGGCGCGGTGCACCATGTAGGGGCGGCTGCGGCCGCCCTGGTCGTCCTGGTAAGTCAGGTCGAAGCGTTCGGGCAGATTGAAGTCGAACTGCACCGTGGTGCACTGCCAGGCCCGGCCCAGCGCGTCGGTGATGTTGATGTCGATCTTGGGGCCGTAGAAGGCGCCGCCGCCGTCGTCCACGGTGAAGGGGAGACTTCGGGCCTCCAGCGCGCCCCGCAGCGAGTTGGTGGCGTGCTCCCACATGTCCAGGTCGCCCACGTACTTGTCCGGGCGGGTGGACAGGGCGATGCTGTAGTCGGAGAACCCGAAAGCCTCCATCAGCTCGAAGGTCAATTCCAGCACTCCGCCGACCTCGTCCTCCACCTGCTCGGGGCGGCAGAAGATGTGGGCGTCATCCTGTGTAAACCCGCGAACTCGCATCAGTCCGTGCAGAACCCCGCTGCGCTCGTAACGGTAGACGGTGCCCAGCTCGGCGAACCGCAGGGGGAGCTCGCGGTAGCTGCGCAGGGCCGAGCGGTAGATGGTGATGTGGAAGGGGCAGTTCATGGGTTTCAGGTAATATTCCTGCTCGTCCACCTCCACCGCGGAGAACATGCCCTCGCGATAGAAGTCCAGGTGGCCGCTGGTCTGCCACAGCGTCGAGAGGCCGATGTGGGGCGAGTACACGACGTCGTAGTTGCGCCGGTAGTGAATATCCTTCCAGTAGTCCTCTATCAGCGAACGAACGCGCCCGCCCTTGGGGTGCCAGACCACCAGGCCGGGGCCGATCTCCTCGTGGATTGTATAGAGGCCCAGCTGCCGTCCCAAGGTGCGGTGGTCGCGGCGTTCCGCCTCCTCCAGCCGGGCCAGGTGCTCATCAAGCTCGTCCTGCGACTCGAAGGCGGTGCCGTAGATACGCTGTAGCATGGGCCGCTTCTCGTCGCCGCGCCAGTAGGCCCCGGCGACGCTGAGCAGCTTCATGGCCGGGATCTCGGCGGTGCTGCCGACGTGCGGGCCCTGACACAGGTCGACGAACCCGTTGTGCCGGTATATCGAGATGACCGCCGAGTCGTCGAGGCCTTCTATCAGTTCCAGCTTGTAGGGCTGGTCGGCGAACAAATCTCTGGCCTCGGTTCGGCTCAGTTCCTCTCGCTCGAACGGGAATGAACCGGCCATCGCATCCTGCATCAGCCCTTCGATGCTCTCCAGGTCCTCGGGAGTAAAGGGGCGGGATACTTCGAAGTCGTAGTAGAAACCGTCCTGGGTGGGTGGCCCGATGCCCATCTTGGCCTCGGGGAACAGCTTCAGCACCGCGTCGGCCATCACGTGGGCCGCCGAGTGCCGCATTGCATGGCGGTGGGCGTGGGCTGCGTCCGTTGTATCGAGGGTGCCGTGGTCAAGCATGCTCGTGTCCTGCCTGGAGGAGTTTAATGGATTGAAGATCGGCCCCGGTTTCGAAAGTCGGAGTTCATTATAGCCGACAGGTCGGTTGTGAGCCTTTATGATTCTTGCCGACGACCTACAAATCCTGCTGCTTTATTGCATTAGGCTAACCGCCTGGGGGTCAATCAAAGAAGCGGAGCAGGGCCAGCCTGCGCCACTGCCCCTCGCTGACCATACGGACTATTTCCTCCCGAAAGTTGAACAGGTAGGTGGCCCCTGCCACCACTGCCAGGAGAATGCTCAACAATATCATCCCCCATTCCTCGCCGGTGAGTATTACGACGAGGCACACGAGGATGTAGCCCGTGGCCGCGCCGAGGACCACGTTACGAAAGAGGACCATAATGATCGCTATGGGCACCAGGCAGACGGCGGTTATTACCGGAAACAACCCCAGCGATACGCCCAACAACACTGCGGCTCCCTTTCCGCCACGGAACCCCAGGAACACCGGCCAGTTGTGTCCGACGACAACGAGAGGGGCGGTGGCAAACACCGCCCAGTCTGGCGCGCCGAGAATGCCGGGAATCAGGACGGCCACGGCCCCCTTGCCGGCGTCGAGGAGCAATACGGCAACTCCGCCCACAACACCCAAACGGTGGTACGTGTTCAGAGTTCCGGCGTTGCGGCTCCGTGACTGCCTGACGTCTTCGCCCGTTCTCATTCGCACCAGCAGGTACGATGGTGAGACCGAGCCCAGCAGGTAGGCCCCTACCGCCAGCAATATTCCGACCACCGTTTCCAAGACCACTCCACATTCCCCTGAGTGTCAGTGCGGTGAAAAATCCCAGGGTCTATAATAGACGAGTCTCAATCCAAACCGGGTTCAGGAGAGGAGTATGGCCACCAAGGCTGACCTGGAAGCCTTTGAAACATCGGTAACCTGTCCTGACGACTTTGACGAATTTTGGGGCGGCCTCCTGGCACAACTGGCCGGCGAACCGTTGGACCCGACGGTAACCCACGATCCCATGCGCAGCAACGATGCAGTCACGGTCTACCAGGCGACGTACCGAAGCCTTGACGGGCTGGAGATCTTCGGCTGGTACAGCGTGCCGGCGACCGGGGACGGACCATTCCCCGGGATCCTGGTGCTTCCCGGCTACAAGTCGGAGCCAGCGGTCCGTCGGGACTGGGGCGCCAAGGGTGTTGCGGTATTGTCGGTGGCCGTTCGGGGCAAGCTGCCCAGCTCTGCGGAGTTCAACCCCGGCTACCCGGGCCTGCTCACCAGCGGCGTTGAGAGTCGCGATACCTACAGTTACCGCGGTGTGATCTCCGACTGTTCACGCGGCGTTGACTTTCTCCTGTCCAGGCCGGAGGTCGATTCGCAGAGGATCTTCTGCTGCGGCAGCAGCCAGGGCGGCGGACTGACGTTGGCAACTGCAGGTCTGCGCCCTGAGATTAAGGGAGGGGTATCCGGGTATCCATTCCTGTGCTGTTACCCCGAATCAAGGCAGATGCTGCGATCGTACCCCTACGATGAGTTGTCCTGCTACCTGCGCGCTTATCCTGACAGAGAGCAGCAGATGCTGGAAACGCTGCGGTACTTTGACGGGGTCAATTTCGCCACGCGCATCAAGTGCCCTATGGTGGTCGGCATTGCGTTGGAGGACGAGGTCTGCCCGCCCGAGACCAGCTATGCGGCTTACGACCGGCTGGCCGGCGAGAGGGAGCTGTGGCTGTTCCCGGAGTCGGGACACGGCAACGCCCACGACTATCCGAAACAAGAGACCGCCTGGCTGGAGCGGCGAATCACCGCCTCGAAGGCCGAGTGGGCCGTTTCATGACGACGTCGGGATTCTGGGACAGGACAGAGGCCCAGCTGGCAGAGACGCCCCTGGACCTGGCCATTGAGCGGGACTCCTTCTATTCGCAGCCGGAGTGGGACGTCTACCAGGTGCACTACAACACCACGGGCGGACACAGGCTGTACGCCTGGCTATCCGTTCCCAAGGGTGTCAGCGGGCCGATACCGGCATTGCTGCGAATGCCGGACTACGCCAGCGTTCACGACATAATCTACACTTCGATTCGGCACAACGCGGTGGTCATGAACGCGACGCACCGAGGTCAGCGCAACAGTGACGGCGCCTACCAGGCCAGCTATCCGGGTCTGTTGACCGACGGTATCGCAGAAGGCGAGTCCTGGGTGCTATTGGGTGCCTATGCCGACGCCCTTCGGGCGCTGGATGCGCTCCTAGCGCAGGACCGGGCGGAGATCGGCAACCTGGCCCTGTGGGGTGTCGGACTGGGAGGCAGCCTGGCGCTGGCGTTGGCATCCCGGCGCAATCGAGTGGGCTCGGTGTCCGCCGACACGCCGATGCCGCTGGGCCATCCAGCGGCGCTGGAGCCTGGCCTAGGGTACCCGCTGGGGGAGATCGGGGATTTCCTACGCGTCAGTCCCGACCGGCGAGCGGACGTGGAGCAGACACTGGGCCTTCTGGACCCGCTGGGCGATGCTGCCCACGTCTCCGCGCCGGTGCAGTTGAGCGCCGGGCGATTCGATCGCGGGACCTGCCCACTGGCCTTTGCCGAGGACCTGGCTGAAGCGCTGCCCAACTGCGACTTGCGCGTATACGACGGGGCGGCCGAGGGCGGGGGCCACATTCACGCCGTGGCTCGTACCGCCTGGCTAGCCGACCGGCTGGAAATTTCAGTATCCCATTAGATTCTAAATTCAGCGAAGGGTGGAAAATTCACCATGGAACAACTACGGCAGAACCTGGCAGCCCTGGCACAGAAAGTGGCATCCGTGGTGGAGCGTCTTTGACCTTACTGCCAAAGAACTTCAGGTAACCGAACTCGAAAAGGAGTCCGCCGAACCCGACTTCTGGAACGACCATCAGCAGGCGCAGACAAAGATGCGCCAGATGGGCCGCCTCCGCGATACCGTGGTAGTGTGGCGCAATTTTGAGTCCCGGAACACCGATCTCCTTGAATTGACCGAACTGGCCATCGAGGAAGGGGACGACTCCCTGGAGGAGCAACTGGAGGCGGATGCGGAGGCCCTGGCCCGCGACCTGGCCCGAGAAGAGGTCAAGCTGACCCTTTCCGGTCCCTACGACGAACGGGCGGCCATTGTCAGCATCCATTCCGGTGCCGGTGGCACGGACTCCCACGACTGGGCCCAGATGCTGTTGCAGATGTACGTCGGTTGGGCCGAGGGCGGAAAGAGACCAGTGGAGGTCATGGACCTCTCCTACGGTGACGAGGCGGGCCTGCGAAGCGGGATCCTCGAAGTGGGCGGCGACCACGCCTTCGGATACCTGACCGCCGAGCAAGGAGTGCATCGCCTGGTGCGGTTGTCCCCTTACGACCCCAACAATCTACGCCACACCTCCTTCGCCAACGTCGAGATACTGCCGACGGTGGAGAGCGAGTCGGACATCGACATACGCCCCGAAGACTTGAAGATGGACACCTTCCGCTCCAGCGGTCCCGGCGGCCAGAACGTGCAGAAGGTTGCCTCTGCCGTCCGGCTGACGCACCTTCCCTCCGGTATAGTCGTCTCCTGCCAGACGGAGCGGTCGCAGCACCAGAACCGTGAGTACGCCATGCGCATCCTGCGGGCCAGGCTCCTGAAACGCCAGGACGATGAGCGCGCGGAGGAACTGGCGAAGCTCCGCGGAGAGCGGACCAATCCGGAGTGGGGCCACCAGATCCGCAGCTATGTGCTGCACCCGTACAAGTCGGTCAAGGACCATCGCACTAACCTGCAGAGCACCAACCCGGACAATGTCCTGGGTGGCGAGATTGACCCCTTCATCGAGGCATACCTGATGCACCGGCTGGGAGAGGGGGAGTAGCCATCAGGCCAAGAACTGTTCGAGTCGGCAAAATCGCAGGGGCGCACATCCGCGCGCCCCTATTGCTAGAATAATGAAAGGAGCGGCCCCTGCGGCCGCTCCCTTGCTTATCCAGAGTGATTTGCCGAGAGTCTGGGCTTTGCCTAGCAGTTGCCCAGCAAGTGGCCCATACGTTGCTTTTTGGTGATCAGGTAGTTACGGTTCTCGTCGTTTACCGGGACTTCCAGGGGAATCCTGTCCTGGATTTCCAGACCGAATCCGGAGAGCCCGACCACCTTGCCCGGGTTGTTGGTCAGCAAGCGTAGCTTTGATACACCGAGATCCAGTAGAATCTGCGCTCCAGCTTCGTAGTGGCGCATATCGGCCTCGAAGCCCAGCGTCTTGTTGGCCTCAACGGTGTCGAGGCCATGGTCCTGCAGGGAATAGGCCTTGATCTTGTTGTGAAGGCCGATGCCCCGGCCCTCCTGGCGCATGTAGAGCAGCACGCCGGTGCCCTCCTCCGCGAGGGTCTTCAGGGCCAGCTCCACCTGCTCCCCGCAGTCGCAGCGCTGGCTGCCGAACACGTCTCCGGTCAGGCACTCGCTGTGGATGCGCACCAGGACAGGGTCGTCAGCGTTCCATTCCCCGGTGGTGAGAGCGATGTGCTCGCCCTGGTCGTAGTAGCTGCGGTATCCAATGGCCTTGAATTCCCCGTAGCGAGTCGGCAGGCGCGTTTCGGCGACCCGCTCGATCAGGCGCTCGCTGTGGCGACGGTGGGCAACAATCTGGGCGATGCTGAGGATCTTGAGATCGTGTACCTCGGCGAATTCCTCCAACTCCGGCAGCCGGGACATCGACCCATCCTCGTTCATCATCTCGCAGACGATGCCGGCCGGGTACATTCCCGCCAGGTTGCACAGGTCCACGATGGCCTCGGTGTGGCCCGGCCGCGCCAGCACCCCGCCGGGATGGTAGCGCAGCGGGAAGAGATGCCCAGGCCGAATAAAATCGTCACCGTTGGCTCCGGGATCTATCATCGCCTGCACGGTAGCGGCGCGGTCGAAAGCAGAAATGCCCGTGGTTGTGCCAATCTTGTAGTCCACCGAAATGGTGAAGGCCGTCTGGTCCTTTCTGCCGGCATTCTCGGTGATCATGAGCGGCATCTGGAGCTCATCCAGCCGCTCTCCAATGATGGGCATACAAAGCAGACCCCGGGCGTACTTCACAATGAAGTTGATTGCCTCCGGGGTCACGGTTTCAGCCGGCATTACGAGGTCGCCCTCGTTCTCCCGGTTCTCATCGTCCACTACAATCAGCAGTTTGCCCGCTTTAAGTTCGTCCAGTGCCTCATCCAGACTACACAGGGGCATTTCTCAGTCCTTTCCCTAGCCTTTGATTCCGCCGCATGGGTTACCTCTTGAGCAGGTTCTCCACGTATTTAGCGAGTATGTCGGCCTCCAGGTTCACCCTTGCGCCGACCAATAATGTTTGCAGGTTAGTATTATGGAGACTGTATGGTATCACAGCCAAGGTGAACGAGGAAGTTCCTACTTTTACCACGGTCAAACTTATACCGTCAACTGCGATAAAGCCCTTTTCCACAATGTATGGCATCAACCTGGCGGGAGCCCTGACCCGGAAGATCACCGAATCGCCGTCGTCTTTGGTGGATGTCACCCGCCCCGTGCCGTCCACGTGGCCCTGCACAATGTGCCCGCCCATCCGGTCGCTGGCAGACAGGGCCCGTTCGAGGTTAACGATGCCACCCGGCGCCAGGTCTCCCAGGGAGGTGCGCCGCATCGTCTCGGGCGACAGGTCGACGGAGAACTCAGAGTCGCCGATGGAGACTGCTGTCAGACACGCTCCGTTCACCGCTATGCTGTCGCCCAGCTTGAGGTCGGACATCACCTTCTCTGCCCGAACTGTCATGCCGTTGTTGCTGATCGCTACTACGGAGCCGACTTCCTCGACTATGCCAGTAAACATAGCGCCACTGCTCCTTCATACTCCCGAGGTGGGAAACTTTGGGTATCCGGTGATCAGCCAGTCTGCGCCGATTTGCCGGAACGAGGTCTCTTTCAGCCGGTGCGTTCGCGACATGATCTCAGCGCCGGCTCCCTCCACCGGCGAGGCGGCTCCGATGCCTCCGATGATGACCGGCGCGACGAATGCCTGCACCTTGTCAACAAGGCCCTCGTCGAAGAGCGAGCCGAGGGTCTTGCCACCGCCCTCTACCAGCAGGTTGACGATGCCGCGCTTTCCCAGATCTGCCAGCACCTCCGGGGCACTGACGAGGCCCTCGCTGGTGGTGCCGACCGTCACAACGTCGGCGCCGGCACGCAGCAGGCCGCTGACGTTTCCTGCCGGGGCCGCGTCGGTGGTGTACACCAGCGTCTCGCCGGGCTGCCGCAGCAGCTGTGAGCGTACCGGCATCCGGCACTGGCTGTCCAGGGTGACCCTGACGGGTTGCCTCTCAAGGGGCTGGTTATCGTTGCCACGGGCCGTCAGCTGGGGGTCGTCGGCCAAAATTGTATTGGCCCCCACCATGATGGCGTCCGTCTCGCGGCGCATCAACTGCACCAGCGCGCGCGCCTCGGGCCCTGTCACCCACTTGGAGTCCCCGGTATGCGTCGCGATCTTCCCGTCCAGGCTCATGGCGAACTTGGCCAGGACGTAGGGCAGTCCGGTCCCGATGTGCTTGGCGAATCCCTCGTACAGTTCACGGACATCCGGCGACGAGTCTATATCGCCGTGAATGAGGGAAACCGGGATGCCTGCCTCTCGCAACTCCGTGGTCCCGTTGCCGGCCACCACGGGATTGGGATCGGAAACCGCAACAATCACTTCGGCCACTCCGGCCTCGATGATGGCGCCGGTGCAGGGAGGAGTGCGGCCGTAGTGGCAGCAGGGCTCCAGGGTCACGTAGAGTGTCGCGTTCCGGGCGCTGTCCCCGGCCTGCCGTATGGCGACGACTTCGGCGTGGGCCTGGCCGGGCGGCTGCGTTGCTCCCTCGCCGACCACCTGCCCTGCTTTGACCAGGACGGCGCCGACGGCCGGGTTGGGGCTGGTGGACCCCAACGCCGAACGCGCCAACTGGATGGCCCGGTCCATGAAGTCCATTTCCCGGCCCTCTAGCTGCTGCCCCGAAGGGTGCGGCCTGAATTCGGAGAGGAGGTCCGAATCGGGGTGCGTGGGCCGGAGAATTCCTGGGAGAATCGGCTTGCCGTGGGGTCCGTCTGGCCCTGGTACTTGCTGCCGAGACCCTCGGAACCGTAAAGCCGGTCGGCGGGGGTGGTGAGGCGCAGGTACGAGATCTGGCCGATTTTCATGCCGTAGTAGAGCGTGATGGGCAGTCGTGCCAGGTTGCTCAACTCCAGTGTCAGGTGACCCTTCCACCCGGGGTCTACGAATCCCGCCGTGGAGTGAATCACCAAGCCGATGCGTCCCAGGCTGCTCTTTCCCTCCAGCCGTGCCACCAGGTCGTCCGGTAGCTCGATGTGCTCCAGGGTGCTGCCGAGGACGAATTCGCCGGGATGCAGGATGAATGGAATATCGTCGGCTATCTCCACGGTCTCCGTGAGGTCGTCCATGCCCATCCTCACGTCTATGTGGGGCCGTCGGGAATTGGAAAATACCAGGATCTTTCGGTCGAGGCGAAGGTCTACACTGGCAGGCTGAATGTCCTCCGGGTCGAGGGGGTCAATGACGATTCGGCCTTTTTCCAGCTCCTCCTTGATCGTATGGTCGCTAAGTACCATGTACAACTTCTGTCAGCGTCCGTAGCTGTGAATAGTTGCGCGAATTCTAGCAATGGCGCACAGGCCCGGCAAGCGATGGATCCCCAAGAGACTACGGCCTTGAAAGCCTAGATCCATCATTCAGAGTCCGGTTCGGTGATCAGGTATACGGCATTTGCAGATACAGTAACGTCCAGTTCGCCTGCTGAGATTGATGTGTCGGCTGCTGACTCGGCGGCAAAGGCGGCGCGGGCGAATACGGGCTGAAGCGGTTCGATGTAGGCAGTCTGCTCTTGCAGATGTACCAGCCGTCCCAGGCCAACACCCGCCAGTTCGGCCAGGCCCTCGGCGTTCTGCCTCAGCTTGGCCAGGGCCTCTTTCCTTGCCTGGTCCCGCAGCGGATCTACGTCCTCGATGGTGAAGCTTATCCCGTTGACCCGCACAAGGTCGCCTGCGGCTTCAGTGACCTGATCGATAATTGTTCCGGCCTGATCCAGGGCGCGTATCTTGACCGACACCTGGTTGCTGACGGAATAGCCGACCAGTTCCTGTTCCCAGCGAGTGGTGCAGTTTTCTCCCTCCCCTATTCTTTCGAGGGCAATTTCCTTGTCGTCTTCACACTCGGTGACCCTGACGCTCTCATACCTGGGACTGATGCTGAAGTACTGCGTCTGAATGTCCCGGTCTTCGATCTCCGCCTCCATCAGTACGGTCATCACGCCGTCCATGGCGGCAGCAGCGGCGGCCCGCGCCTCCGAGGCGGTGTCCTCGACGGACTCAACACCGAGGCTGAGGATGGCGAGGTCGGGGGCGCCACTGACGGTGCCGGCGGCCCGGACGTGGATGCCCTGGGAGCCGTCGTAGGGAGCGACATGGCCGATGGATCCGTAACTGGACTTGCCGCCGCCGTATGAGGCCCAGGCACCGCTGGCTGGGTCTCTCTTTGCCTCGTAGTTCCCGTCCCCGTCGAAGGGGCCCTTGATAGCGGCGGCCCAACAGGCCGTGGTAAACACCAACGACAGTGCGGCCAGCAGGAACAGGAGACGATAATTGGCGAGTCCTTTCAGTCTGGGCAAGATGAATGCTCCTGGGGCAGGTAGCCTCAGCCCTGGTAGTTTACGCGCCCATCCAGCAGGGCGCGAGCCATCACGAACTTGTGGATTTCCGAGGTGCCTCCGCCGATGCGCGCGTGGCGCAGCAGGTGGTACCAGTGGGCGATGGGCAGATCGAGAGTCTCTCCCGTACCGCCGAACACCTGCATGATCTTGTCGATGCTGCGGTGTCCCCACTCCCCGGCGCAGTACTTGATCATCGATGCCTCCACCCGAACGTCGTCGCCCGCATCGGCGCGGGCGGCGGCCTCTCGGGTGGCAGCGCGGAGAGTCATGATGTCGATGTATACGTCGGTCAGCATCCACTGGATCGCCTGGCGATCGGCAATGGGCCGCCCGTAAGTAACCCGCTGCTTGGCCCAGTCGACGGCCATTTCGAGGGCGCGGCTGAGGATACCCAGGGCCATGGACCCTCGGAGCAGACGGTCGTGATGCACCAGCCACTTCTGTCCCAGCGTGAACCCTCGGCCCACTTCGCCCAAGACCTTGGTCTGGGGTACTCGGACGTCGTTCAGGTGGATGGTGTGCTGCTGGTTCTTGTGCGGGTTGATCCAAATGCGGATGGGATCAAAGGACAGGCCGGCGCTGGGGTTGTCCACGATGAACATGGTGATGCCGCCCCGCTGTCGCAGCTCGGGGTCGGTCACCGCCTGCACCAGGATGTAGTCGGCGCTGGCTCCGCCCGAGATGAAAGTCTTGGTGCCGTTGAGCACCCAGTCGTCCCCGTCCAGCACGGCGCGGGTCTGCATCATTCCGCCCGGGTCGGAGCCGGCCTCAGGCTCGGTCTGGCCGAAGGCATAGTGCATTTCGCCGTTGATCGATGGGACCAGGTATTCCTGCTCCTGCTCGGGAGTGCAGTTTCCGATCATCATCATCGGCACGGGCGAGGTGGGCAACTGGACGATGCTCTTGTGCACCTCCTCGTCCAGCACCACGTGGCCCAGGGCTCCCATGCCGCCACCGCCGTACTCCTCAGGGACGAAGGAGGTGTAGATGCCGGTGTCCTTGGAAATCTGATTCAACCGGCCCCACTGATCCGGTTGCAGAGTGCCGAGGATGCCCTGCAAGGCCTCAGCGATGCCCCGGGGGGAGCCGTCGTCCACGCCTTCCTGCGTCGGGTTGGCCAGGTATCCCGCCTCGAGCGGATAGCACTCGTCCTTGACGATCTGCCTTATGGTCAGTTTCAGGGCCTCCAGTTCCGGGGGCAGGCCCGCCTCGCCTGCTGTCATCTGATCATCTCCTTGGGGACAACTCCGATTCGGTCAAACGGAAGGAATTCATGACGCTGCAAAGGCGCGAGATGGCCCGCGCCTTTTGCCTGTGTTCTCTGCATCGCCGACGGCGACGGGTTCAGTGCAAGGGTCAAACGAACTTGAATGCGGAGATAGCGGCGTTTTCGCCACCCTCGGAAGTCTGCTGGCCCCTTGCGGCAGCATTTCCCTCGACGCTCTCCACCGCAGAGTAACCGATGGCGAAGAAGGTCAGCGTCAGGAACGCTATCACGGCGATTACAGCGATCTTGCCCTTTGATACGCCGACTCGCCCGATGCTGCCGGAAATTACATTCAGCATGATTTCCAATTCTATAATGCTGTGCCGATGATTGTCACCCCTTGGGCACATATTTTCGTCCGCTGGGCTGCATCCTCACAATGCGGAGTCTCCATCGTCGCCGTGCTAGAATATGCGGCGGAACACTTGCCTTCGCGGACCCCGATGCAATACAGAAATCTTCCCAGCGTAGACAATGTCCTCGCCACGCCCCAGGTGGCTTCGATGACTGCATCCTTCAGCCGCCAGTGGGTGGTTGAATTGGTGCGCAGCGAGCTGGACCTGGCCCGGGAGCGCATAAGGCAGGGCGAGGCTGCGGCAGGCTTGGATGAACTGGCCGACCTGGTGTGCCAGCGAGCGGACGACGTGGTGCGTGCCGAGCCGCGTCGGGTGATCAACGCAACGGGCGTGGTGATCCACACCAACCTGGGAAGGGCACCCCTCAGCAAGGCCGCAATGCAGGCCGCCGATGAGGCTGCTTTCGGGTATTCCAACCTCGAGTTCGATCTCGATTCGGGGAGACGGGGCTCCCGCCAGGCGCAGCTGGAGTCTCTCCTGCGGCAGATAACCGGGGCAGAAGCGGCCCTGGCCGTGAACAACAACGCGTCGGCGGTGCTGCTGGGGCTGCTGGCGCTGGCGGCAGGCCGCGAGGTCATCGTGTCCCGAGCCGAGGCGGTGGAGATCGGCGGCGGCTTTCGGGTGCCGGACGTGTTGCGCCAGAGCGGCGCCACCCTGGTCGACGTGGGTACCACCAACCGCACCTACCTCCGCGACTATGAGGACGCCACGACCGGGGATACGGCGGCATATCTGAAGGTGCATGCCAGCAACTTCCGGGTCGAGGGATTCACCGCCGAGGTCGGGATGCGGGAACTGGCCGAGTTGGGTTACCGGCTGGGCGTGGTAGTCCTGCACGACGTCGGCAGCGGCAGCCTTCTCCCCACCGAGAAATATGGCCTGGTCCACGAGCCCATGCCGCAGGAAAGCGTAAGCGCGGGGATGGGCCTTGCATTCTTCTCGGGCGACAAACTGCTGGGCGGGCCCCAGGCAGGCATAGTGGTGGGACGGCGCGATCTGGTGTCGCGGCTGGCCCGGCACCCGCTGGCCCGGGCGGTGCGCATCGACAAGCTGAGCCTGGCCAGTCTGACGGCCACTCTGGTCCACTATCTGAAGGGTGAGGCCGAGCGAGAGGTTCCGGTCTGGCGTATGATTTCCGCCACTCCCGACGACATACGCCAACGCGCCGAACGTTGGCGGTCCATGCTGACGGGCGCTTACGATGTGTGCGAGTCGAGGTCAGCCATTGGCGGAGGCAGCCTGCCGGGGGAGACGTTGCCTACATGGGTTCTGGCCCTGAATGCAGACGGCACTAGCGGCGGTGCGGACGGAGTTATGCAGCGATTGCGGCAGAACCGGCCTCCAGTGGTGGCCAGGGTCGAGGACGAACGCGTGCTCTTCGACCCTCGCACCGTTGGCCCCGATGAGGACTCGGACCTGCTGTCGGCGCTGCGGTCTTTGGGTGCATAAAGGACTATGCCGGAGATTCATCGCAGGTGAATTGGCCTGGCGATGAAGTCCAGTGATGAAGACAGAAGCGGAGCATAAAGCACAATGACCGACTATCTGCTGGTGCATGGCGCGGGACAGGGTTCCTGGGTGTGGGGCAAAGTATGGGGACTGATGACCGCTCCCGAAGAACATCCGCCGAGGCTGCACAAGCCGCGACGCGCCAACCGCGTCCGGACCATTGATCTGCCCGGCCACGGCCCTGATGCCCAGGGAGATACCGCCGCCGTTCGCGTGGAGGAATGCGTCGAGTCCATCAGGCACACGGTGGAACGGGAGCAGCTCCGCGACGTGGTGCTGGTGGGACATGGCATAGGCGCTGGCATCGCCCTGAAGGCAGCGGGAAGCCTGGACACTCCGCCCAAGCGCGTCTGCATCGTGGGCGGAATAGTGCCTGAAGGGTCCCGCACCTTTGTCAGCGCCTGCGGCGGACGCATTGGCCGGGGGCTGAGGATGCTGTCGCTCTTGAGCTCCTTATCCAGGAAGGAGCTGCGGTACCCGCATCCCTTCATAAACGGATACCTCTGCAACACCATGGACTCCATGGAAATTGTCCAGATTCTGGGGTTCTTCGGTCCTCTGCCGACACGACTACTGAACTCGGGCGTGTCGCTGGATGACGAGTTGTCGTCGCCGGTGTCCTGCGTTGTGCTCACCCAGGACAAGGTGGTCTCCAGCCAGGCCCAGAGGCGCACCGCCGAGCGGCTGGACAGCGACGAGGTGATCGAGATTGACGCCTGCCATATGGGGATGTGGCAACGCCCCCAGGAACTGGCGGACGCCCTGTTGAGCTACGCCTGACCCGCCTGCCGACATAACGGATGGCGACCCCAACGGCGGTTTGAGGTTGTGTGCCAGGGATTGAACAGCAATGCGGATGAGTGATCCGTTGGGCACTTACAAGTCCCGTTATCTGGACGGTCCGGGATCTGATGATGGGCTGCGGTCGGTATTTCGGACGGTCCGGGATGAATTCCACGCTCGGCGGGTACTTTACCCCGGTAGTTTCCTCCATATCACGCCGTCCTTGTACTTCCCCTATGTCTGCTACGTTGATTCCCTGGCGGGATTCGCCGATGCCTTGGCGTCCCCCGATTTGCGCCGGTACGTGGCAGACCACAAGGACTACCCGGAAGCACCTGATATGTTGTGCTATGAGCAGGATTACCGCACCTTCACCTCCGAGCCAGAGGGATCCTTCGACCTGCTCATTTCCCTCAACGCGGGATTGATTTCCCAGGATTGCAAGCGCTTCCTTCGTACCGGCGGCCTGCTCCTGGTCAATGATGAGCATTACGATGCCCGTCGCGCTTTTGTGGATCCGGGCTATCACTTATGCGCGGTGTTCGCCGGAGAAAACCTGCGCATGGAAACCTCGGAATCCGAGCTGGCCGCGCTCTTCCGGACGGCCCGGGGAACTCCGCTGACTCTGGAGATCGTGGATTCCGACGTTCACAGGCCGCCGAGCCGGGCGAGGTTCAAACCGGTGCGTTCGGCGCCCGCCTATCTGTTCAGGAAGGAATGAGTTTTGGAAACCCTCGGCACGGTCTGACCTGAGGCAGGGACAAAGGTGAACTTACGGGTGACACTACTGTGAGGCAAAATAAGGAGCTCCAAAGAGAAACGGGCCGGAAATTTTCCGGCCCGTTTCTTTGTTAGCTTCCGGTAGGTCCCGGCCTGCCGTCAGCGTGTTTCACCAGCCGGGGCGGCGGTTGCCGCAACCTTCGCAGAACACGTCCCGCATTGGGCCGTTCTCGAATCCGCACTTGTCGCAGGTCCACACCCTGACCATCATCGAGATAATCATCAAAATCACCTCAGCCGTATCTGAAATAATTTTCGCCTCCGGGTCGATGTTGCCCGGAGGCTGTGATCCCTAGTGGTGATGACCGTGGTGGTCGTGTTCCTCTTCCTCTTCTTGGGTGATCAGGGAGTAGGTGGTGAGGATCATTCCAGCCACGCTGGACGCATTCTCGAGGGCAGACCGCGAGACCTTCGTGGGGTCTATGATGCCCCTTGCCACCAGGTCTCCGTAATCGCCGGTGGCAGCATCGAAGCCGTAGTTGCGCTCGCTGTTGCGGCTGACCTCGTCCACCACGACCGCCGGTTCTGCTCCGGCGTTGCGTGCGATGATGCGGACGGGTTCCTGCAGGGCTCCCCGCAGGATGCTCCGGCCCACAGCTTCGTCGCCCGTCAGGCTCACGCTGTCCAGGGCCGACACTGCGCGCACGTAGGCGACGCCGCCTCCGGGGACGATGCCCTCTTCAACGGCTGCACGGGTGGCCGCGAGCGCGTCCTCAACGCGGGCCTTGCGGTTCTTCAGTTCGGGCTCGGTGGGTGCCCCGACCTTGACCACCGCGACACCACCGGAGAGCTTCGCCAGCCGCTCCTGCAGCTTTTCCTTGTCGTACTCGGAGGTGGTCTCCTCGATGAGGACGCGAATCTGCTCGATCCGGCCCTTGATCATCGAATCCTCGCCTGTGCCGCCCACGATGGTGGTGCGGTCCTTGGTGGTCTCGATGCGGCGGGCCTGGCCGAGGTCGGCGACGGTGGCCTGGTCCAACCTGCGTCCCCGCTCCTCCGACACTACCTCTGCGCCAGTCAGGATGGCGATGTCCTCCAGCATGGCCTTGCGACGGTCCCCGAATCCCGGCGCCTTGACCGCCAGGCAGTTGATGGTGCCGCGCAGCTTGTTGACCACCAGCACCGCCAGGGCCTCGCTCTCCACGTCCTCGGCGATCACCACCAGGTTGCGGGTGACCTGCAGCGCGCTCTCGAGCACCGGCACAAGTTCCGCTGCAGAGGAGATCTTCTTGTCGGTTACGAGGATGTGGGGGCTCTCGATGATCGACTCCATCCGCTCCGGGTTGGTGACGAAGTAGGGACTGATGTAGCCGCGGTCGAAGTTCATGCCCTCGACGAATTCGGTCTCCGACTCGATGCCCTTGCCCTCTTCGATGGTAACCACGCCCTCGGCGCCCACCTGCTCGAGCACGTCGGCAAGCATGTTACCAACCTCGCTGTCGTTGGCCGAGATGGTGGCGACCTGGGCCATCTGGTCGCGCCCCTGTACCGGGGTGGAGATTCCCGCCAGTTCCTTTACCAGCGCCGCCACGCACTTGTCGAGGCCCCGCTTGATGGCCATGGGATCCGCGCCGGCGGCCACGTTCCTCATGCCGTCCCGGACGATGTGGTGGGCCAGAACGGTGGCGGTGGTGGTCCCGTCGCCAGCCACGTCATTGGTCTTGCTGGCCGCTTCCTTGATGAGTTGAGCGCCCATATTTTCGAAGGACTCGGGCAGTTCCACTTCCTTCGCAATGGTTACTCCGTCGTTGGTGATGACCGGAGCGCCCCATTTCTTTTCCACGGCTACGTTCCTGCCCTTGGGTCCCAGTGTCCTGCCAACGGCGTTCGACACCATGGAGATGCCTTTCAGCAGCGCCTGCTGCGCTTCCTCGTCGCTAATAATATGCTTGGCTGGCATTCTTGATTCGCTCCTCCACTAAGATGAAAGGTGTATAAGACAGCCAAATTGCGGATTCTTACATCCTACAGGATAAATCTGGCCTCGTTGCCGGTCAAGCGGGACACTGGCAAGACGACCGGAACGAAAAGCGGGGTGTCAGCATCAACTTTTCGGATACACCATATTGTGAATTCATTCACACCCTTGACAAGTATAATATTTATTGGTATAACTGATACAGACACACTGAATGACGCGCGACGATGACTGGCGAGTGCGAAAGCAACTCCGCCGGTCGCGAAGGTTCAGAAAAGGAGGTACGAACCATGTCGACGAAGGCGAAACTCGGGATAGCCCTGGGAACCGCAGCCCTGGCCGTCGCCGCATACGGCGGCTACCGCTACTGGAGGCGGCGCAAGCAGGCCCGCTAGACACAGCGGGTCAGCAGGGGCGAGTCCAATGGCCTGCGACCAAGAGGCGTGATTATCCCCAGCGGAAATCGGCGCCCGCGAGGCCAAAAGATGAATGCCCCAAGGCTGGAACAGGGGTCCTCAACTGAGGGCCCCTTTTTTGCGTAGTGAGGATCCCACTCGTTGGTATTTCCGACTCAACCCCGATTCAGCCAATTCGATCCGATCGGATCCAGACTCACGTACTGCCAGGATAAGGAACCACCTGCAAGGGTGGCTAAAACGCTCGTTCCGTCGCTTCGGCGGTGTGCTAGACTCGCCCCATGTCCACCTCTGACCAGTTCATCGCCGATCTCCACATACATTCCCGGTACGCCTACGCCTGCAGCAAGAATCTGACACTGTCCGGCATCGCTGAAACGGCCCGGCTCAAGGGCATTCAGTTGCTCTCTACCGGCGACTTCACCCACCCCGCTTGGCTGTCTGAACTGGAGGATGGGCTTGAGGAGGTGGACTACGGCACCTACCGGCACTGCGGCGTTAACTTTGTACTCGGAACAGAAGTCAGTTGCGTCTTCAATCAGGGAGGCAAAACCAGGAGAATTCACCTCCTTGTTTACCTGACGTCGTTCGAGTCGGTGCGACGATTCGTGGGTGAGCTCGAGCGACTCGGCGCGAAGCTCGCGAGCGACGGCCGCCCGACTGCGAAAGTGAGCGCGGCAGACCTGACGGCCATGACGCTGGACTTGGACCCCGACGCGATGATCATCCCCGCTCACATCTGGACGCCTTGGTACGGGATCCTGGGGTCGGTGTCCGGGTTCGACAGTCTCGATGAGTGCTTCGGCGATGTGGCGCCCCTAGTGGCGGCGGTTGAGACGGGGCTGTCCAGCGACCCCGCCATGAACTGGGCCATCCCGGAGATGGATGGCCGGGCCATCGTCTCATTTTCCGACGCCCATTCCCTTCCCAACCTGGGACGTGAGTCAACTGTCTTTAGGGGGAAGCCGACATATCCGAATCTCAAGGAGGCGATCCTGCAGAATGAGATAGCCTACACGGTGGAGTTCTATCCCGAAGAGGGGAAATACCACCTCAATGGCCATCGCAAGTGCGGCGTTTGCCAGCCTCCCCATCAGACGCTGGCACAATCGAGCGCCGCTTGCCCGGAGTGCGGTCGTCCCATGACTCTAGGTGTGCTGCATCGGGTACTCTCGTTGGCGAATCGAGTGACCGGTGACCAACCGAATTACCAGCCGGGCGAAGACGGTCTGATACGGTACGCGGGCGGACGCCCTCCCTTTATGAGGCTGGTCCCTCTGGCCGAACTGTTGGGCGGGACACTGGAGGCAGGGCCAAGGACCAAGAGGGTGCAGAGGGTCTACCGCCAGCTCTGCGAAGAACTGGGCAGTGAGCTCGACGTGCTGGCGAATGCCAGGGAATCGGATCTGACTCGGGTGGCCGGGGAGCCGGTGGCGAGGGCCATCCTGAATGCACGCATGGGCAAGGTTTCCGTTGAGCCTGGATTCGACGGGAAGTATGGGACCGTGCGGGTGCTATAAAGCCATCTGCGTCGGCCCGGTCAGTCGTCCCTTTAGTGGCCCATTGGGCGGGTATCTTTGTGCTACAATTCACAAAACTGCGGCGGGTGCTAGTGCCGCCTGCCTCTTTAGTTGGGAATTGGACGGTTTGCCGCAGCCCCATTCCGTTTATCTTCGCCGCCTTCAGAGAGAGGACATTACCGAGGTTGTGGAGATCGAAAGGGAAGCCTTTTCTCCCACCTGGGTAAGTTCTCCCTTTAAGCGCGACATCAACAACAAGCGGGCCTGCTACCTGGTAGCCTGTCTGGATCAGGCTAATGACGCTCCACGGCCCGACCCGGAATCCGAGCCCGGTCAAGACGTAGAGGCCGAGCAGTCTTGGCTGTCCAAACTGGCAGGAAAACTAGGTTTTGGAGCGGTACCTGTTGAACCGGCAGCAGCAGAGGAAGAACCCTCCATCGCCGGATACGTCAGCGTCTGGTACCAGGGTGACGAAGCCCACATCACCGAAATCGCCGTCCGGGAGACGATGCGCGGCAACGGGATCGGCGAGCTTCTGCTCATCGGCTCCCTGAGGGCCGCCAGGGAGTACGGCTCCCACGTCATGACTCTCGAGGCCAGGGTGTCCAATTTCATAGCCCAGCGCCTCTACGAGAAATACAGCTTCAAATCCGTCGGCATCCGCAAGGGGTACTACTCGGACAACCGCGAGGACGCAGTGATCATGACCACCACTCCTATCGGAACCGACGAGTACGCTAGGATGTTCCGCGAGCTGCAGGACCTGTGGGAGTCCAAGCGGGGCTCCATCGTCATCATTGATTGACGGAGCCCCACTAACTCTCGTTGCGACTCGCGCCGCTGAGGGCGGGGTTCCAGAATTCAAGTTGACCATATCGGAGAGTGATTGTTAGAATGGGCCACGTTGTGCGCTATTAGTTCGCAGGTGCTAAAGCGCCGTGCTGAAGGTACGGTGCGATTGCTTGTGTTTTTCCCATTGTTGATGTGAGCTGACAGGCGGTGAAACCAGGAAACATGTTGGTCATCGGCTTGACAGGTGGCATCGGGACGGGAAAGAGCGAGGCCGCCAGGCACTTGGTATCCTTGGGCGCGCAGCTGATTGATGCGGATGTGGTGGGCCACGAAGCCTACAGACCGCACGCCGAGGCGTGGCGTCAGGTGGTCGAGGCTTTCGGAGAGGGCATCTTAGGCCCGGAAAACGAGATTGACCGCCGAGCGTTGGGCGCCATCGTGTTCTCGGACCCGGAGCAGTTGGCCCGCCTCAATCGGATAATGCACCCGCTGATGGCCGGAATGGTGCAGGAGAAGATTGACGCACATCGAGAGGCTGGCGCAGAGGCGGTGGTCGTGGAGGCGGCGCTTCTCTTCGAGGCTGGCTGGAACTCCCTGGTGCAGGAGGTTTGGGTAACCGATTCTTCTGTCGAAGTGGTGATTGAGCGACTGGCACAGCGGAACGGAATGAATGAAGAGGAGGCCCGCCGGCGCATCTCGTCCCAGATGAGCCGAGAGGAAAGGCTAGAGCGAGCCGACCTTGTGATTGACAACTCCAAGGACGTCGAATCGATGCGAGAGGCGATCGACGAGTTGTGGGCGACCCGAGTTAAAGAAAGGATTGAACAGACATAATGGTAGAAGCCGCAGAGCAAGAGGTACAACACTACAGTGAGTACGCGATCGAGGAGTTCCTCGTGCGGGCGGAGCCGTACTACCGGGCCGTCGGCGACGAGATGGAGCTGTTTGCCGCGGCTTACCAGCAGCACATCCCGGTTCTGCTCAAGGGCCCGACCGGATGTGGCAAGACCCGGTTCGTGGAATACATGGCCTGGAAACTGGGCCGCCCTCTCACCGTAATAAAGGAACAGGACAAGGCCGCCGCCAACCAATCACAGGAAGTCCGAGAGGGCGAGGTTCGCGTGCCACTGGTGACCATCGCATGCCACGAAGACCTGACGGCAAGCGACCTGGTGGGCCGGTATCTGCTGGATGCCGATGGTACTCGCTGGATCGATGGTCCGATGACCCGGGCCGTCAAGGCAGGAGCGATCCTGTACCTAGACGAGGTTGTAGAGGCCCGCAAGGACACCACGGTGCTGATTCACCCGCTCACCGACCACCGGCGCATATTGCCCGTGGAAAAGACCGGATCGATTATCGAGGCCGACGACCGGTTCCTGCTCTGCATCTCCTACAACCCCGGTTATCAGAGCGCGCTGAAGGACCTGAAGCACAGCACGCGTCAGCGGTTCATATCCATCGAATTCTACTACCCGCCTCGCGAAATCGAGCGGGAGATCATTCAGTCTGAAAGCGGTTGCACCGAGGAGCAGGCCGACTCCCTGGCCAAGCTGGGTGAGAAGATCCGGAATCTCGAAGACCACGGCCTGCAGGAAGGGGCCAGCACTCGCTTGCTGATCTACGCTGGCCGGCTTATTTCCGAGGGCATTCCCGCCCGCCGCGCCTGCCAGGTCGCCATCGTCTGGACCCTGACCGACGACCCCGAACTGCAGCGCAGTCTCGAAGAGGTTACCTCTTCCATTTTTGAGTAAGACCTCAAGGAGCCGCATTCTGGAGTGTGAGAGGAGGCAACCCTGACGCCTCCGGAACTGATAAAGCGGGCGCTGGCCAACCGGACTACCAGCAGGGTGGCCGGGGATGACCTGACGCCCGCTGCTGTCATGGTGCTCCTGTATCCCAAGGATGGGGACCATTGGGTGCTGCTGAACAAGCGGTCCCAGGAAGTAGAGCACCACAAGGGCGAGATTTCATTCCCCGGTGGCGCCACCGATCCCGAGGACAGGGACTCCCTGGATACGGCCCTGAGAGAAACTGAAGAGGAAATGGGCATCTGCCCGGAGGACATCACGGTACTTGGCGAAATGGACGAAGTGGCGACGCGTTCCCGGTTTCGCGTCAGCGTGTTTGCGGGCACAATCGAGCCTCCTTACCATTTCCGCCCCAGCATCGACGAGATTGCCGAGATTGTTGAATTCCCCGTAAGTGCCTTGCTGGATGCATCCAGCATTCGCGTTGAGACTCACTGGCAGGCGGATGGGGCGAGCACGGTCCACTCCTACGCCTACGGCAGGCACCTGGTCTTTGGTGCAACCGCAAGAATCCTCCAGCAATTCCTGCAGCTTTTGGAGGACGGGCTGGAAAGCGAGGGTCTGAATTGACAAGCAGCGCTCCGACACCCGAGATAGAACAGGAACTGGCGAAGATGCCACCGGCGGTTCTCGAGGCCTACCAGGAGTCGGTCGGTGCCGTGGGCAGCGCCTTTGGCCCCGATGAGGTTGTCCTCTGGGCCAAGGAAGGCGTGTCCATAGGCTCCCAGACCATACGGTCCTGGGAGGCGGCGATCGAGTACTACAAGGTTAGCCCCGAAGTTTGCCGCTTCCTGTCGTTCCCGTCCTTCATGCAGTGGGCCCGGTGCGGCACCTACCTGGCCCAGGACTCGCCCACCCTGGCGGTGGCGTTCTTCAAGTCCAGCGTTGCCATCGTGCCCAACCTCAGGCCGCAGTACATCCCCCGCTGGGCGGGCCTGGGCCGCAGCCTGTACAAGGGCACGTGGAAGTCCAGCACCCTCGCGGCCAAGTTCTTTGAGGTGTCTCCGGAACTGGTGCGCAGCCTGCCCTTCTGGGATGTCGAGGTTTTCGCCTCCCTGATCGAGGCGTTGTCGTACAAGTCGTATGACGTGGCCAGCGAATGTCTCACCCTGGGCAAGGACGTCCTGCCTGGCATGGGCCGCGAGCGCGAACCATTCCTGGCCATGACCCGCGCCCTGATCGATACCAGTTGGCGCGAGGTCAAGACCTGTCTGGAGCTGGTGCCCCGTGCCTTGCAGCACGTCGATGAGGCCCAGACGGGCCGGTTCCTCAAGCTGGGAGAACGGTTGGCCAAGGTCGGCTTGCGTGACACTTCGCGCTTCCTGGCCGATGGCACCCAGGCGCTGGGGCGTGTGCCGCAGGGCAACCAGGGCTACATCCTGGACCTGTGCGACCAGCTGGTGGCAGTGGCCCCCGAGGCCGTGCCGCCCTTCCTGCGCAGCTTGGACAGCGTGCTGAACCGCATCACCGTCAGCCAGCTTGACACCTGGTACCAGCACGGAATGCGGCTGCTGCAGGAGAACCCGGAAAGCGGCATCGCTTTCTTCAAGATCGAGTCCAACACCTCCGAGCAGATGCTTGAGACCCTTTCCTCCAGCCTGGAGCTGGACCGGGTCAAGGGCATCATACGCTTGTACTGCCGGGCGCTTTCGGGTGCTGGGGTGGAGATCATGAACTCCCAGGAGCTTGTCCGCCGGAACATCGGATGGGTGGACGAGGATACTGCCTCAACCGACGGGTCCAAGGTGTTCCTGCCACCAGTGGTCGATCGGTATTCCAACAAGCAGGACAACTTCTCATGGTTCAAGGTGGTTTCCACTCACCAGGTCAGTCGTTTGGAGTTTGGCAGCTTTGAGTTCCGGTTCGACGACCCAGCGACGCAGTTCGAGGACCGCCGCCACGTCGTAGAAGAGGAAATCAACGCCAAGCGCGCGGAGGAGCAGGCCGCTCGCCAGGCCATGATCGAGATGGCCAGGGAAATGGCTGGTGGCGAGGCCGACGTTGAAGTCACCTTCATGGAGGTGAGACCAGGTGGCTCCACCGAAATGATGCCTCCGGAAATGATGCCCCAGGAAAACGCGGGCACTATCCGGGCATATACCGACATAGGGCGCTTCCTGGCCTTGTTCGAGAACGGAAAGCTGGCCTTCGACCTGTTCACTGTGCTGGAGGACGGAAGGCTGGACTATCGGATAAATGTGGAGTATCCCGGCATTCGTCGTGCTGCTTCGCGGGTCCAGCAGGATGCCTTGGACGACCGCCCTCCCATTGAACAAATGCCGCTGCACCAGGCCATGGTTGAATTGCTCGTTCACATGAGCCTCGAAAGGTTCACCGGCCTCCCCGTGCCCGAGGGCTATGAGGAAGTTGCGGAGATGCTCTCGCGCATTCTGCACCAGCTTCGAACCGCAGAGGCCAATGTGGAGGACACCGCGGAGGCCACCCTCAGGGCCTACGAGATCATCTCCCGTCTGCCCAACCAGACCGAAGACGAGGAAAACTGGGACGAGCAGGACCTGGAAGAGCCTGGCGACTTCAACGAGGAGGAGTACCAGGACCTGGTGGACCGCCTGCAGGCCGACATGGACCAGCGCGGTGAGAACCAGGAGGGCGATGAGTCCTACGAGTCGCCGGAGCCTGTAGACTATCGCGGCGATTTCAAGCCGGAGATGGTGCAATTGCTCACCCGTCTCCAAGCCGACAGCGGCGATCAGGATGGCGAGGCCCAGCCCATGACCCAGGAGATGCTGGAGCAGCTCCTGCAGGACAGCGACGAACTGGAACTGGACGCCGAGCAGGGCGACATCACCGACGCCATGACCACCTTCGCGCAGAACATCATGAAAGAGGCAGGCGCGCCGCCGCCCAACTCGCAGCCCGGCCAGGGCTACGGCCCGCTGATGCACGACGATGACTCCGGCGGGGAGCTGGAGACCCGCGAGCCCCAGACGTACCTGTATGACGAATGGGACTTCCGGGCCAACGACTACAAGCCACGCTGGTGCATCGTCAAGGAGAAGATGGTCGAAGAGGGCGACATAAACTTCTACCAGGACTCCCTGAAGAACTACGCGTCCCTATCGGCCCACATACGCCGGCAGTTTGAGTTGATCATGCCGGAGAGCATGCGCAAGACCTACCGTCTCATCGATGGCGAAGACCTGGACCTCAACGCGACGCTCGAGGCTTGGGTCGACCTTAAGATGAACATCCCCCCGGACGACAAGATCTACTGGCACCGCAACCGCAACCGTCGCGACGTGGCCGTGGTGTTCCTGCTGGACATGAGCGCTTCCACCGCCGAGGCCATCGACGAGGGCCGCCAGATGGTGGACGATCGGGACGCGCCCGACGATCCGGTTGAGTACATGGTCTGGCTCCGCCGCCGCCGCGAGGGCCTGGTGCGGCGCAACTACAAGCGCATCATCGACCTCGAGAAGGAGAGCACGGCGCTGCTGGTGCAGGCTCTGGAAAACATCGGCGACACCTACGGTATCTACGGCTTCTCCGGCTACGGCCGCGAGAACGTCGAGTTCTACGTGATCAAGGACATCACCGAAAACTTTGGCGACAAGGTCAAGCGGCGTATCGACAAGATCACGCCGCTGCATGCCACACGCATGGGGGCGGCCATCCGCCACGCCATCACCAAGCTGGAAAACCAGGACGCGCACACCAAGATCATGTTCCTGGTCAGCGACGGGCGGCCCCAGGACCGGGGCTACAGCCGCGAGGGCGTGGAGAAGGAGTACGCAGTCCACGACACCCACATGGCGCTGGTGGAGGCCCGCCAGCAAAACATCACCCCGTTCTGCCTCACGGTAGACAAAGCGGGGCACGACTACCTGAAGAGCATGTGCGGCGATATGGGCTACGAGGTCCTGGGTGACATCTGGGCCCTGCCCGAGCGCCTGCCCATGCTGTACCGTGAGCTGACCGCCCGCCGCTTCGTCCGGCGATAGGCACCGGCGCCGCTGTGGCGGCAACAACACTTGCAATAAGAGGCCCGCCCCGAACAATCGGGGCGGGCCTTTACTTTTATTTTCCTCGGCGTATGTGGCAGAGGATGCACTACCGTAGGCCTCTACTGGCGGTGCTTGATGTATTCGAAGGCCTGTGGGGAGGAGAGTTCGCTGAAGTCGATGGGCGTCCATTCTGGGTCGAGCCGCTTGCCCACGGGCCAAATGCCGTGGATCGAATAGAGACCGAAGGCCATTACATTGTCGTACATCCAGTCGAAGACCTCCCTCTCCCTCCGTTCAACCTCTGTCGGGTTGGTCTCGGCCAGCAGGGCAGTGACGTTCTCCTCCAGCCACGGGTGCTCCGTGCCGTAGCTGAAGGTGGAATTCGCCACGTAGTTGCCGGCGCCAATGGCGGGAGTCAAGCGCTGGCTAGTAGCGTGACAGGTGGCTCCCTGGAACGTACGGGTAATCAGCTCAGGCCTGAGGGTGGCGTAAGGAATCCGCTGGAAATTGACGTTGATGCCGACGGCCTGCCAGTATCCGCCAACCGCTTCGCAGGCTTCCACCTCGGCGGGTCGGCCACGAATGGCGGTGGCGAGAGTGATGGTGAACTCGTTGCCAGGACCGTAGCCAGCCTCTTCCAGGAGTTGCTTTGCCATCTCCGGGTCGTACTCATGGGTCCACCTAGGATCGGCCTTGTGTTCGAAGCCCATCCAGTCCCTGAGGTAAAGAGGTGCGCCAAAGCCGGCCAGCAGCTCGTCCACGATTTCCTGCCGATTGATCGAGATGGCCATGGCCTTTTTGACCTTGACTGCGTCCTGCCATTCCTGGGATGTGGGATCCTCGTCGCAGGACACCCAGGCGTTGTTGCAGTCGTGGTTGCTGTAGGGATTGCCCTCCTTGTCCACGCCATAGGTCTGCCCGTAGATGTTCAGACCCGATTGGGTGGCGTTGGGCCACGCGACTATCTCGGTGCCCTCAACGGCCTGCACCGCAGCCAGCGAGTCGAAGGCCATTTCCATGATATCCAGCTCGCCAGTCTGGAAGGCCGCTACGCGGGTGGCTTCCTCGGGGATGGACCTGATGTTGAGCTCTGCGAAGTAGGGGGTTTGCCGCCAGTGGTTGTCAACGGAGGTGAAACGCCAGACGCTGCTCTCGTTGGTCGGTCCGACGATTTCCCACGGGCCGGTCGCTGAAATATTCTTGCTCGCTTCCTTCGCGGCCGCTTCGTATTCCTCGGTGGCCACGCCCGGCTCGCTGTAACGGTCGTCCCAGTTGTTTCCGGCCCTCTCGAAGATGTCGCGGGTCTGCTGCATGCTCACGAGGGTGGTGCTGACGCCGCCCAGGGTCCGCATGAACTCGAAGGCCCGTTCCCGGAGCCAGGGCTCGCCGGTGTCGACCTCGACGGTGTAGTCATCGATGACGTTCTGGGAGCCGCCGGCCTTGCCGACCCAGAAGTCGCCGATGATCCCGGCGCGGGCGTTCAGGGAACCCTCGTGCCATTGTTTGTAGTTCCAGAGCACGTCGTGAATGTTCAGGTTTCCGCAGCTCTCGTTGGCGTCCGGTCCACACTTGTGGTGGAATTCAACGTCATCGCGAACTTTGAATGTCCATATCTGGCCGTTGTCCGAAATGTCCCATTCCGATGCGAGCATCGGGCCAGGGGACAAGTCTTTTTGGATGGCGACCAAGGATTCGCCGAATGATACGGAGGAATACTGGACGCGCGGGCTGGACATGAACCGGGGGTGACCCTCGAACACACCGGTCTCCTTGACGCCGTAGTTCATGACCCCTTCCGATACATGTGTCTGTACCGCCGTGGTGGGGGCGGGCCGCGGAGTCGAGGTCGGCTGAGGCGCCGCCGCTGTAGTTGGGGCCGCCTGCTCTTCCTCTTCTTGTTCCGCTTGGGGTGCTTCAGTTGCAGCCGCTTGCGGCGCTGCCGTTGCCTCGGGAGCGGCCGCAGGCGCGCTGGTCGGTTCTTCCGTCGCCGACGTGCCGCATGCCACGATCAGTGCCAACGCCATCAGCAGCAGAATGGGGAACCATAACCTTGAGAATCCAGATCTTCGGTTAAACACTACCTCTCCTTTAGGGCCTCGGAGATCCTCCCCGGCCTGTGATGGGTTTGTCGTCCGACGAAAATCGCGGGTCGCCGACAATGCAAACTTGTCATATTTACATGGATTGATATTCGTTTGTCAATAAGGATTATCGGCATCCTACGTAGTAGCAGGATGCATCAAACCGTGTCCTGCGGGATGATTCAGGCTAAAGACCAAGGGCGACTGTGACCGAATTCGCATATTTGCGACCAGATTCCGCAAGGAAAGGCAATTGGCCCGAATTTGGATCCAATTTGGCTCCGAGGTCAGGTTCCGCCACCGGAACTCCAGTCCGCGGAAGAGAGGGCGACCCGTGATGGCAGTCACTCCCATCCATCTCGTGCTGACTATGCGTATCAGGCCTCCGGCTTGACGCTCTCGAAGTGGCGGCGGGGGTTTTCGATCATCATGCGGTCGACAGTCTCCTGCTGGACTCCCAGCTCCATCAACTGCGGAATGAACTTGTTGCTCAGCCACAGGTAGCCGTCGGGGTTCTGGTCGCGGCTGGGGAAGCCCGAGGTGCTTAGACGGGACAGCACCACGTTCCAGTCGTGGGACAGCATCATGTTCGACTCGATGCCCTCGTCAAGCAGGTTTTTCAGGTACTCGGCCCGCTGCTCCCACGGCGGCAGGTGAGGGCGCCCGAAGGCATTGTTGATGTCCCATCCCAGCCAGACGCCCAGGCGGGCCAGCTCCCGGTGGTAGTCAGGGTCGAGGGTCTGGTTGATGTGGCCCACGTAGATGTTCTGCGGCTCCACGCCCTCCTCGGTCAGAATCTGCACCTGCCGCTCGCCGATGCGCGACATAGGCGGGGTGTGTGTCGTTATGGGGATGCCCGTGCGCAGGTGAGTGCGGGCCGAGGCGCGCAGCATCAGCTCCTCGTGCTCGGTGATGGGGTCGCTGGTGGCCACCTTGATGATGCCGGCCTTGATGTCCGTTCCGTCGATGCCCTCTTCAACCTCGCGCACCCACAGGTCGGCGATGAACTCCTTGTCCCGCCACCAGAAGCTGCGGGGGATGTCCAGCCAGCACCCAGTGCAGCAGACGAAGTTGACTCCCGTTGCCTCTGACACCTCCCTCATAAGCGCTACATCCCGGCCTAGGTCCATGGGCGAAACCTCGACGACCGTGTCGACACCTCCGGCCTTGGCCTTGCTGAAGTCTTCCAGCGCCATATCCAGCGCCCGGTCGCGCAACTCCAGCTCGCCGTAGCTGATGCGAATGCCTGCCGAGGAGTCGATGAGGTGCTCGTGGGGTAGCGTGAACCCCATCTCCGAGGAATCGATGGTCCCGAGAACGGTGTTGACGGTAGCCATATCGGACCTCCATCTGCGCGGGACTGTATTCTTGCGTCCGGATTTCCGCAGATTATACTTGCATCGCCTACACAACCGATAGCGGTTGGAAACGGAGGGTGCGAGATGGCGTTGCATTTCACCGAAGGGGAACTGAAGTCCCGCCGCGACCGTGTGGTGGCCGAACTGCAGGCCAGCGGCCTGGCCGCGCTCCTGATATTCCGGCAGGAGAGCATGTACTACCTGACCGGATACGACACCACCGGCTACTCCCAGTTCCAATGCCTCTACCTCGGCGCAGATGGCCACCTCGTTCTGCTGACGCGCTCCGCAGACCTGCGCCAGGCCAGGCTGACGTCGGTGATCGAGGACATCCGCATCTGGGTGGACCGGGCTGGCGTCAATCCCGGGCAGGACCTGTGGGACATCCTGGAGGAGCAGGGCTGCCGCGGACAGAGGGTGGGCGTGGAACTGGAGGCGTGGTGCCTCACCGGACGGCGATGGGAGTATGTGCGCGCCGCGATGGACGGCAAGTGTCAGTGGGAGGACCAGTCCGACCTGGTCAGCCGCCTGCGGCTGGTCAAGAGCGACGCCGAGATCGAGTACGTGCGCCGGGCGGGCGTCCTGGCCGACGATGCGTGGCTGGCGGCCCAGCGCACGGCACAGGCCGGCACCCCGGAGCAGGACATCCTGGCCGCCATGACATCGGCGGTTTTCCAGGGAGGCGGCGACTACACGGCGACGCGGTTCATCATCGGCTCGGGAGAGACTGCCCTGAATGTCCGCAACTTCACCGGCTACCGCACACTTGGCGACAACGACCAGCTCCAGCTGGAATTCGGCGGGGCCTACCGTCACTACCACTCGGCCCTGATGCGCACCATCCTGACCGGCGAGCCCGACCCGCGCCACGTCGCCATGCACGCCGCCTGCGCCGAGGCCCTGCAGGCCTGCAAGGACGCCTGCCGTCCCGGTGCCACCTTCAGCGACATCTTCCTGGCCCACGCCGACGCGCTGGACGCTTCCGGGTTCGGCGACCACAAGCTCAACGCCTGCGGCTACAGCCTGGGCGCACTATACCCGCCGACGTGGATGGACTGGCCGATGATCTTCCGCGACAACCCTGTGGTGGTGCAGCCCAACATGGTCATATTCATGCACATGATCCTGCTGGACGCGGACAACGTGCTCGCCATGTCCGTCGGCGACACGGTCATCACCACCGCCGAGGGCTGCGAGACGCTGACGCAGCTGGGCCAGGGCCTGGTGGTGAATTGATGGCCGCCGACTACTCCGCCAGGACTTGCTCCATGGTCTTACCGGCGTGGGGACCGGCGGTGATGGCGGTCCTGACCGCCGAGCCATTCTCGTCGATGTACAGGCCGACGTAGGGGCCGACGTGCTCGTTGAATGTCTCCACTGTTTCGTGGCCTGACCCGGGATACCCAAGCCTTTCGATCCAGCCGGGTATGACGCTTTCTATAGCAGATTCAAAGCCCAACGTTCTTATCTCCGTACTGAACTCTGCGTATTCCATTCCGGCTTCTAAATTCCTCTGGAGGGGCGTGATGTTTTGAATGGCAGCCAGGCGCAGCACCTCCAGCTCGAACTTCGCGCCCTCCTCAAGCAGGATTAGCTGAAGATCGCCGGGGATGCTGTCCCAGACCTGGTCGTTGATTGCGATGATCGTGGAGTTAAGGTTCGTTAGCGGCCCGTTCATGTGATCGGTTACTTCGTGCCATCGCTGGTCGAGCGCAGGGTTGCCGCCGGTCACGGCGGCATCCATGATGTCCCGCTCCAGAGCAGTGTGGACATCAGCGAAGGCTAAAGACTGGGCGACCGCCCCCATTCCGTCCAGCCAGTCGGACAGCTCATCGGAATGGCTCCGTGTCCCCAGGCCTCGGAAGTCGGTGGGAGAATTCAGGCGCAGATTGCTGAATATGTACTGATCGTCTCCCGCAATCCAGTTGCGCATCAACACCTGCGCGCCCATTTCTCCTGTGATAACCGTGTCTAATTTCGGTGCTATGCCGGTCTGCACAGCGAAGTGTGTCTGATGGTCAGGCCACAGCCCCCACAGGTATTGCAGGGACAGCACTGGGAAATCGTCACCCACATAGCCGCTGTAAATCTCGGTCATGTCCAGGGTGCCGCTGGAAATCAGCCACGCAGTGTCCGGGCCGGCAGCACCCAATTCCGGAAAAGAGGAAACGTCTATGTGGACTTGCCTGTTGGTACGAGCTTCTACATTTGGAACGAAATAGGCCTCGAGCATTTGACACCACGGCAATGCTCTGTTGACGCATGTATGCTGCAGGGAAATCCCCTCGTCTCTGGAGACCAACTGCGTGGGGTCGGTTAACTTGGCCTTTTCCAGCAGGGACTGGTAGTAATCGGTCTCATAGATCCACTGGTGTTGTTCAAGGGCCGATAAAGGGACATTGCCGTTGTCGTCTCCCAGGATTGTCCCGTCTTCGTCCATGTGTTCATCGGACACCGCAGGACCGACCAGTTGCGATAGCTCTCCGACGTAGATCGAGCCGGGGCCGCCGGCGTGCCGACTTGCGTATTCGGTTAGCGTCAAGCTCTCAACCTGCGGGGGAGTTGGTTGTGGGGTCGGCGTTGGATGGGCCGTGAGGGTTGGCAAGGGCGCCTCAGTCGGGAGCGGTGTCGTCGGATGTGGCGTCGCAGTGGGTGGCGGCCCAGGCGTTGGAGATGTACGTGGCGCCGGTGTGGCGGTGGGTTGCGATAGCGGCACCTGACGTGGATCCTCTGTGGGGTTTGGCGTGGCGGTGGGGAATAAGGTAGGACCGGGCAAAGGAGTGGCCGTAGGAAGGCTGGACATCCCAGGCAGGGGAGTGGCCGTAGGAGGTATGGTCGGGCCAGGCAAGGGAGTGGCCGTAGGAAGGCTGGCCGGGCCAGGCAAGGGAGTGGCAGTGGGAGGGACGGTCGAAACAGGGAAGGGAGTTGCAGTAGGCCGTGGTGGTTCCGTGCCACCGGGAGTGCTCTGTGGTGTGGCCACGCGCGCCTCGATCGTCGCCTTAATTGCCGCATCCGCCTGCCTTGCTGCTTCTATTCTTGCTTCCAGTGTAGGGTCAATGCCTTGCCTATCCTCGCGGGTCGGGCGTTGTGTTGGTTCCTCCACAATGCAAGCGGTGGCCAGTAATACGAGAATACTGAGCAATGCAAGGCCCACTGACTTCACTCGGTATTCCCCCCACGACAAGGTTGGGATGGTGTGCAGGCCACTATAGCAGCCGCGGCTACTGCTCGTGGGCCACGACCAGCACCAGCACCCGCACCTCGTCGGCCAGGTAGGCCACCGGGCCGAAGACCGGCTTGCCCAGGCCCAGCTCCTCCCAGGTGAAGGTCGTCTTTCCCAGCACGTTGATGACGCCGGGATCGAGCCGCGCCATCACGTCAAACGTCAGGGGCGTAACGGTGTCGCCGATCTGTAGTGAGCCGTCCAGGGTGCCCTCCGTTTCCTCGCCGTCCAGGAAGCCCTGAGGCAGGTCGGGCAACTGTTCAATGGTCACCGTGGCCGTCGGAGTGCTCGGAAACATCCGATCGCGAATGTAGCGGTCGCGGAAGCTCTGGTCGCTCTCCAGCGAATGCAGGTCCAGCTTGATCTCCGAAGGGCTGCCGTCCAGGTTGGCGAACCCGGTCAGGCCGGAGCCGGAAATGACCGCATCAAAGCGGACCGGGGCGCGGTTAAGCTCTTCCTCCACGGTGAAGGTGATCTTCGATCCCTCTCCCACTATGAACGAGTCTGGGCCGGGCCCGCCCTCGGCCGGTTCAGGATCCGGGACATCTGTTGGTTCCTCGGTCGCGGGAGCGGTTGTGGGTTGCTGTGTCGGCGCATCGGTCGGGGCAGGCCCAGGATTGACGGTGGGCGGCACGACCGTTGGCTCAACAGTTGGCGCAGGTTCCGTTGGTGCCTGAGTTGCCGGAGCGGCGTCGCTCGTGGTGGGATCAGGCATTGCAGTCGTCTCGGTGACCGGGGCCTGGGTTGGGGCTGCTACTGTCGCGGGGTCGGCCTCCTCGGCTCCGCAGGCGATCGCTCCGAAAAGGAGCGCCGGCAACATTAACAGGACGATGGTAATTGATCGCATTTCTGCTCTACTCTCCGGCGTCCACCAGCTTGCGCAGCTCGATGAGCGCCTGGTTGCTGATTCGCCGCTTGATGGTGATGCGCCGTGGCGGCACACGCAGCTCCAGCTCCTTGATTACCTGCGGCCCGGCGCTGCTTGCCCGGGCGATGGCAACGTAGGCCAGACCCATGGGTCGTCCATCCAGCTCGGCCGGGCCGGGGGAGCCGGTGATGCCGATGCCGTAGTCAGCGCCCAGCTGTACCAGTGCGGCGGAGGCCATGGCGTTGGCCGCTTCCTGGCTCACCGGGCCGTGGTTGTCCATCAGCACCGGCGGAACCCCCGAGGCGGCCATTGACTGCTCACCGAAGGCCACGATGCCGCCCCGGAAGTGGTTCTGCGCCTCGTTGGCCTCGGTGATAGCGTTGGTCAGGAAGCCGCCGGTGCAGTATTCCATTACCGCCAGCGTCTTGTTGCGCGACTGCAGTGCCTGCGCGATGGCCTGCTCCGGCGTCTCATCGTCGTAGCCCCAGATGTACTCCCCCAGCCGGTCTTTCACCGCCTGCTCCACCGGCTCGATCATTCGGCGGGCGGTGGCCTCGTCGGCGGCCCGGGCGATTACCCGGAGGTGGATTCCGTCGGCCTTGGAGTAAATGCCGAGGTACGGGTTTTCCTGCCCGAAATACTCGGACATGATCTCGTCCACTGAAGCTTCTCCGAGGCCCATGGTCTTCACGTTGCGGGTGATGGTGACCTCCTCGGTCACCATCTCCTTCAGGCGGGGCTCCACCCGCTCGCGGAAAATGGCCTGCATCTCCACCGGAGGGCCGGGCATGATTATGATGATCTTGCCATCGCGCTCGGCCCACCAGCCGGGGGCTGTGCCATTGCGGTTGGGGATGAACTCCGCGGACGGGATCAGCCAGGCCTGCTTCACATTGTGCGATGGCATGTCCTGGCCGCGGTTGCGGAAGTACTGGCGCAGTTCCTCGACCATTTCCTCCTGCACCGTCGGGGTCTCGCCGAAGGCGGCGGCCACCGCCTCTCGGGTCAAATCGTCCTGCGTGGGGCCCAGGCCTCCGGTGGTAAAGATGATGTCCGAGCGCTCCAGTCCTTGCTGAAAGGCGTGGGTGAGCTGTGCCAGGTCGTCGCCGACCAGTGTTACCCATTGCAAAGTGATACCCAATGGCGGCAAGCGAGTGGCGATCCAGCCTGCGTTAGTGTCGTTGAGCTCACCCATGAGTAACTCGGTGCCGATACCCATGATTTCAGCTTTCATTCCGCCCTCCGGCAATGGCCGTATTCTGCAATCCATTGAAAAGGTAGACATAAACGTAGGGGCGCCCAATCGCGCCCCGGGAGAATCCAACCGGTCCAGGTTGTCAGTTGTCCTGGGAGTTATCCTCCGGTCCCGCTCCGGCTGCCGGGGGTTCCCACCCGGGCAGAATGAGCGGGTCGGTGGCGAGTTCCTTGATGCCATCGAGCCTGACTTTCTTGATGGAGTACAGGGTTTCGTCGACGTGTTCGACAGTCCTGGCATAGTAGCTGTCCTCGCCGGACGGCCCTTCGGCGAGGGTGAATACCAGAGGTCCCTCTCCTCGCCGGGCTATAACCACTTGAATGTCGGGCGAGGAGAATCCGTACTCTTCCAGGCGCTCCGTATCCCGGTCGGGCAGTTGCACGTCCACTATTGTGTCCACCCGAGGGGATGTCAGGATGTCCAACCAGATGGCCCACTCGCCCGATACCGGCGCCGACTGCAACTCGTCAACGGGGGGAGGGCCCTCGTGCACCAGCCAACCATCGTTTCCCAGGTAGTAGACAGCGACCTGGTCGCCCGCCGTCACCTCGACGACCGTGACCTGGGCAATGTCCACCCTGTAGAGCCTGCCGTAGGGCGGGTCGTGGGCGAGGCGATTGACCACACCCGCCCAGACTGAGGGCACGGTGTACAGCGCCTCGTCGCCCACCAGCCTGGCGTACTGATTCTTTCCGTCGGGAGTGGGACTGCCCATGTGGAATTCAAAGGAATTACCGGCGATGTCGGTAACTCTCACGATGCTCTCGGGCGGGTCGAGTCCGTACTGAGCCGGGTCCTCAATGGTCTCGGTTAGGCCCCGGTTTACGCGCGGTCCGCTGAGCAACAGTGTTGTCCCGGACCAGCGTTCCTGGAAGACCGGGTAGTTGGGGTCCCCGACTATCTCCCATTTGTGGCTGCCCGGTTGTCGGGCGAACTCAACGGCCTCGTCCTGGTATATCACCTCGATATGCGCTATGTCGTTTTCATCAATTTTGAACAGCCAGGGTTCCGTCTCCTCCCGTTCGCCCCGGGAAACCACGTCCGTAAACTCGATGATGGCCCAGGTGGAGCCGATCATCACGGCCAGAACGGCCAGCAGTATTGTCAGGCGAACGTTCATGAATCAAGCAGGCTGCAGGCCAACGACCGCATACTGACTAGCGTCTGAGCCACCAGACCAGCCCAGCGGCGAGGGCCATCAGGCCGGGCAGGAAGAGCCACGACGAAAATCGGACAAAATCAAACTCGTTGCGGTCGAGGTTGAACTCACGGAACGCGAATGCCTTGGGCCTGATGGACACAAGGGAGTAGTCGCCCACGAGGAAATTGGTGGAATTGACGAACATATCCAGCCCGCCACCTCGGCCAACGCTGCTGTTGGCCACGAAGTCGGCATCACCGTAGGTGAGGATCAGCGAGATGTCGGAGTCAGCCAGGCCATCGACCGGGACCTGCATTCCCACCTTTGAGGCCGAGCGAATCAGCATGGCCGGGATGAAAGGTCCCCGGCGGTCGGGCGTATCACCCGCCAGGATCGGGTCGGCCCGGTCCGGGTCCTCGATCAGGTAGCTGTTCGGCGACGTGAAGCCCATGGCCAGGGGCAGCCGGGAGCCGTCATCGACCGGTGCCAGGGCGGTGGCGTCCGGCATGAACACGTCCTGGATCTGCTGCCCGTCCGGCGCGACGATTTCCAGGGCCGCCTCAAAGGCGGAGTTTATGATCGTTTCATCGTTTCCCAGTACCTGCACGTTGAAGTTGATCAGTGTATTGAAATCCACGTTCAGGGCCAGGGTCTGCGGCAGCCCCGGAACAGAGGCGTCCAGATCCCGGATGTAACCCTCGCTGAGAAGCACGCCCCACTGCACGATGAACTCGCGCCACGTTTGGGGGGTGTCGGGCTCAGCGAGGAAGATCATCCTGCCGCTTTCCCGCCGGCGCTCACCCGATAAATCGCGGCCCAGAAGGTAGAGATCAAGCGCGATTGCGTGGGCCTCGGGCAGGTCCGATGTGGGGCCAGCAACGACCACCAGCGCGGCGTCATCGGGGACGCGGACATCGCTCGAGACGCCAGACCAGACCAGCGACCTGACCTGGTAGTTTTCCCGCTCCAGGGCCTGCCTGAGGAAGCCGTAGCCCTCCCCAGAGCCGCTGTCTATGTTGCGCTCGCCGTGCCCGGCCAGGAAATAGATCGTCTTCTGTTCCTGTCCGGTAACCACGTACAAGCCCGTAACCAGGTCCTGTTCCAATTGACTGAAGGTGGCGTCTGTGGGTTGCAGAGAGTCAAAGTCGCCAGTATCCAGGTTCTCCACGACCACGGTCTCACCGACAAACCCCACGGGACGTGCGCCGAAATAGGCTGCCACAATCCCCGGTTCCAGGTCGGGGTCCACAATGCGGTAGGAGAATCGCCCGGAGCGGGAATCGAACTCTTCCAGGGTGTCGACAACCCGATTCCTGCGGCCGGCCACGTCGGCGCCGGGAGTGTCCCCCAGGGCCTTATAGAAGGCAGTCACCCGTATCTCGCTCTGCAAATCCCCCAGCAGGTCCCGTGTGCGGTCTGAAAGGCTGAACTGGTTGGTCGCGGTTACGTCCACCCTGCTTGAATTCTCGAAGGACACCAGGTTGAGCACTACCACGATGGCCGTGAAGGCCGCCAGCAAAATGAGGGTGTTCAGGCCATAGCGTCCCGTCCTGCTCAGGAATGCGGCGATGACCGAACTGATGAATACCGCGCCAACCAGGCCGATCAGCACCACGCCGATGATAATGTCGATGATGCCGTACAGGCGCATCGAGCTTACGAAGGCGGTGACAATGATGCCGGTTACGAGGCCGATGATTCCGGCGATCAACAACGGCGCGCCAAGGAAGCCGATGGCGTTTATCGCAGGGTCCAGGAAGCTCACCAGTGGCCGAGAGAGTTCCCCTTCCGCTGCTTCATACTCGCCGTCGGATGTTTCCGGTTGTTCCGCTTCCGGTTCGTCTGCGGTTCCCTCGGGTGCTGCGGCCCTCCGCCTGCGGCGTCTGCGCCAATCGCGCGGGCCCTCATCGCCGGGGTCTGCTGTGGGACGCTCTGCCATTCTAGCGCCACCGCCTTGATTCGAGCGCGCGCACCGAGAGAAACAGGAAGAAAGCAATGACGCTTATGAAATAGATGATGTGCTTGGTGTCGATTACGCCCCGGGCAAAGTCGTAGAAGTGAGTGGTCATACCGATCTCGGCCAGGATGTCCCCGGCGGTGCCTCCCACTGCCGCGAAGGCCTGGTCGGCGTAGAACAGTGCCAGCAGGATACCGATAGCGACCACTGCTGCCACAATCTGGTTATTGGTGACAGTGGAGGTCAGCATGCCAACGGCCAGCGCCGCGGCTCCGTAGAGGACCAGCCCGATGTATCCGGCATAGATCGGTCCCGGGTCCGGGCTTGCGAAGACGAACAGCAGGATAACGTAGAATCCCGACATCGCCAGCAGGGCCAGGAAAAACACGAGGCTGGCGATGTACTTGCCGATGATAATCTCCCAGTCCCGGACTGGCGAAGTCAGCAGCAGTTCAATTGTTCCCAGCTTCGCTTCTTCCGCGATCAGGCGCATGGTGAGGACGGGCGCCAGGAGCACCAGTACCAGGATCGACCCGGTCGTGATGAATCCGGGCGGGCCCAGGAAGAACGTTCTCAGGGATGCCTCGGGGAATGGATCGCCCAAGTCCCAGACGAAGAGCACACCAGTCAGGAACAGGAAGATCATTCCAACGATGTATGCCGTGGGACTCAGGAAGAATATCTGGATTTCTTTCCAGGCCACTGCCCGGACTGTCCGCATTGTTACAGATCCTCCTGGGTCGTGAGACGGAGGAAGATTTCCTCAAGGGACATTCCTACCATCTGCATCCCCCGCAGGCTCCACCCGTTGCTGATTACTTCTCGTGATATGTCGTCTCTCAGGTCCCGCCCCTGCTGAGCCTGGATCACGTAGGTGTGACGCCCCTGCAAGTTTCGGTGGTTGACGCTAATGACGCCCTCGATTTTCTGCAACGCGGGGAGCACATCGGCGGATGGGCCGCCGACCTCAACTTCGAGCCTCTCCACTCCCTGCAGTCCCTGGGCCAGGTTCTGGGGCGTATCTTCGGCGACGATGCGTCCCTCATGGATGATCAGGACCCGCTCGCAGATCATGCTCACTTCCGGCAGTATGTGGCTGCTGAGAACCACGGTCTGCTCGCGGCCCAGGTCCTGGATCAGGCTCCGTGTCTCCACAACCTGGATCGGGTCGATGCCGATGGTCGGTTCATCCAGCACCAGGACTTCCGGCTCGTGGATGATGGCCTGCGCTATCCCGACCCGTTGCCTGAAGCCCTTTGAGAGCTTGCCGATTTGAGTCTTCCGGTAGTCTCCAAGCCGGCAGACGTCAATGACTTCTCCGATGCGGCTTCGGATCCGGGAGGCCTGCATGCCTCGCAGGGTGCCCATGTATTTCAGGTAGTTGGTCACGGTCATGTCAGTGTACAGTGGCACCGTCTCGGGAAGATACCCGACCCTTTTTCGCACCTCCAGCGACTTCTCCACCACGTCGTAGCCGTCGAGCGTGACTGAGCCGCTGGACGGCGGCAGGAACCCGGTCAGGATGCGCATGGTCGTTGTCTTGCCGGCGCCGTTGGGCCCTAGGAACCCCAGGACCTCGCCTCTTCGTACGTCGAAGTTGACGTCCTGGATTGCCGGGTATGGGCCGTAATAGTGCGTGACGTCCGTGGCCTGAATCATAGAGGGCAGCACGACATACCTGCCTGAACCTGTTGATTGCCGGGGCCTGTGTGGGGCGGCCCTAGTATTTGGCGCAGTTTGTGTTGGAACCCGACAAATGATATTGTATATACTTGCGTTTGCCAACCACACCTATTTCACTGCGTCTTCTTTCTTGAGACCGTAACGGAGGTGAGATGCACCTGGTAATTGACGGATTTGGCGGGAATACGAGCAAGATGTGGGACGATGAACTGGTCCGCCAATTCTTGACTGATTACCCGGATACCCTGGAGATGACTCGAATAACCGAGCCCAACGTCCTGGTATACGATGCTCCCAAGCCGGAGGATTCAGGCGTCACCGGGTTCGTGATCATCGCCGAAAGCCACATCTCCATCCATACCTTCCCCCGCAAGAACTACGTCAATATTGACATCTTTTCCTGCAGGGCGTTCGACCACGACAGGGCCCTCGAGGACGCCAAGAGGCTGTTTGAGCTGGGCGACGTTCAGACATGGCTGCTCGATCGCGGCCTGGAGTGGCTGGACGAGCGTCAGGGCATGACCGAGTCCCAGGCACAACGCACAACACTGGAGAGCGAACTCGAAGCAGGACGTCCCGGTCTGCAGCGTGGGTGACGGTTCCGTCTTTGGCTGAGCACGGGCCCGAACACGGTCAACGCGCCTCGCATCACGGTAGTGGTGCGGATGCCGGGCCGGACGCACACTGGCTCTATCCTAGCTTCCTTTCCCTCACGCCTGAGCAGTCGTCGCTGGACGCTGCCAGCGTTGCCCTGATACCGGTCCCCTACGACAGCACCACCTCCTACCGTGGCGGCGCTCGCGACGGCCCGTCCGGCATCATAGCCGCTTCGGCGCAGATGGAGGACTACGACCCCGAGCTCGACCTTGACGTCGCGGAGTTGGGCATCCACACCCTGCCGGCGCTGGAGCCCCACATGGGAGGGCCTGAGTTGATGGCCCAGCGGGTCCGGCAGGCCGTGGCGTCCTGCATGGCGCCAGGGCGCGTCGTCGGCGTTATGGGAGGCGAGCACTCGCTTACTGCCGGCAGCGTTCAGGCCCATTTCGATGCCTTTCCCTCGATGTCCGTTCTCTACCTCGACGCCCACGCTGACCTGCGCGATGAGTACCAGGGTACGCAGTGGGGACACGCCTCGGGCGCCCGTCGGGTGCACGACCTATGCCCGCTGGTCCTGGCCGGGGTTAGGAGCCTTTCGCTAGAGGAGAGGGATTTCATCCGCGAAAATAACATCCCGGTCTGGCCTTGCCCGCCGGATGGCGGCCTGCTCCCATCGGACGAAATCCTGGCTGCTCTGGGCGAGGATGTCTACGTTAGCGTCGATCTGGACGTTTTTGACCCGTCGCTGATGTCGGCCGTCGGGACGCCGGAGCCCGGAGGACTGAACTGGCGGCAGGTGACGTCCTTGTTGCGGAGTGTCGCCGAAAACCGGCGCATTGTGGGGTTCGATGTCTGTGAGCTGGCCCCGTCCGAGGGCCCGACAGCGTGCACCTACACCGCCGCCCGGCTGGTGGCCAAGCTGGCGGCCTACTCCGTCGCGTTTCGGGAGCACAGCTAACCGCTGCCACCAATCCGCCATTCCCACGATGGAATGGATGCCGCCAGGATTTGATATGCTGGAAGCACGTCCTTTTCTGCTGGGAGCGTGGTGAGCATGGGTAAGTCTCTGCGGTTGGTCCGAATTTTCGGCATCCCCATCGAGATCAACGTCACCTGGCTGGTCATATTCCTGCTGCTGACGGTTCTGCTCGCCAATCGCTTCGACTCGCTGCCCCTGCGTTGGCCGGTGTACCAGCAGTTGCTTGTTGCCATTATCACGGTGATGCTGTTCTTCCTGTCGGTGCTCGCACACGAGTTGTCCCACAGCCTTGTCGCCCTGAGCCGCGGAATTCGTGTAACGGGAATCACGTTGTTCATTTTCGGCGGCGTTTCACACCTTGCAAGTGAACCCAGGCGCCCCTCCGAAGAATTCCTCATTACCGTTGTGGGCCCGCTGACCAGCATTGCCCTTGCCGTGATTGCAGGCGCGATTATGATGTGGGTCAGTCCTTTGAACTCGCTCTGGCCGACCCGGTATGCCTCATCGGTGGAAATGGTGGTTTTTCTGCTGGCAACCTTCAACCTCAGCGTTGGCATTTTCAACATGATTCCCGGCTTTCCGCTGGATGGTGGGCGAGTCCTGCGGGCCATCGTTTGGGCCGGGTCTGGCAGCTATCTCAAGGCCACTAAGGTCGCGGCTCGCTGCGGCCAGGGCGTTGGCCTGCTGCTGATGGTCGGTGGCGTCCTGTACATCGTCCTTTGGGACAACTGGATCGATGGCATCTGGGCAGCAGTCATCGGCTTCTTCCTCCTGTCTGTTGCCACCAGCAGCTATCCTAAAACGGCTCAGCCGTAATATCCGGGGTCTCTGTGTTAAAATGTCGGCGCCAACAGGACTATCCGGAAATCCCTGTCGGCCCGTGTTCAAACGGGAAGGCGAGGGCTGAGTAGAATGACGCAGAACCGGGCACCAGACGGCATCGTGTATATGGACCATGCGGGTACCACTCCGCTGGCGCCGGAGGTGCTGCAGTCCATGACTCCGTATTTCACGGAGCTGTTTGGCAATCCCTCCAGTATCCACACCGTCGGCCAGGAGGCCCGGTACGCGCTGGATGAGGCCAGGGAGCGGGTGGCTCGGGTGCTGAACTGCCGTCCCCGAGATGTGGTGTTCACCAGTGGAGGGACGGAGTCGGATAACGCCGCCATCGTGGGAGCGGCCACGGCGCTGCAGGAGACCGGTAACCACATCATCACCTCCAGCGTCGAGCACCACGCGGTGCTACATACCGCCCAGCACCTGGAGTCCCAGGGATTTGAGGTGACCTACCTCCCCGTGGACTCCGACGGCATGGTCCAGCCCGAGGCGGTGCAGCGGGCGATTACGGACAGGACCACGCTGGTCTCCGTGATGTACGCCAACAACGAGATTGGGGTCATCAACCCCATACCAGAGATCGCGCAGGTGATCCGCCAACGGGCCACTGAACTCTCCCGCACCATCCTGTTTCACACCGATGCGGTACAGGCCGCCGGTTACCTCGACCTTGACGTGAAAACGCTTGGAGTGGACCTGCTGAGCCTCTCGGGGCACAAGTTCCATGGCCCCAAGGGCACCGGGGTATTGTTCATCAGGCGAGGCGCCCCGTTCCTGCCCTATCTGCTGGGAGGAGGACAGGAACGCGAACGCCGTTCGGGTACGGAGAACATCCCCGGCATCGTGGGCCTGTCGGTGGCCCTGGAGGCGGCAAACGCCCGGAGAGAGGAGACGTGGCGCCACTGCGCGGCCCTCAGGGACCGGATCGTCGCCCAGGTGCTGGAGCGGGTTCCGGGCAGCCGTCTGAACGGCCATCCGACACAACGGCTTCCCAACAACGCTAATTTCTCCTTCCCGGGCGTGGAGGGCGAGCCCATCCTGCTGGGCCTGGATATGGCTGGCATCGCCGCCTCCAGCGGAAGCGCCTGCAGTTCCGGGTCCCTGGAGCCGTCCCACGTGCTGCTGGCCCTGGGACAGTCCGCCGAGGTTGCCAGGGGCAGCCTGCGCCTGACCCTGGGCAAGGACAACACCGAAGAGCAGGTCGAGTATCTTATCGGTGTCCTGGTTGACCTGGTAGAGAGACTTCGCCAGCTGCCCAGCCTCACTACCGCCAGATGATGTCGCACACTTCGTACTTGCAGTTGTTCAGACGCGGATAGACGTGGCCATTCCAGTTCTCAAAACCGGCCTCCCCATTCTCTTTTTTGCGGTTGTCGCGTCGCTTGCAGCGCTTCTCGCTTGCACGTCGGAGTCGTCCAACCTGGGGCAATACAAGCAAGGCCGGACACTGCACTTCAGCGTTGTCAGCGTGGAACGGACGCCGGAACTCCGATACTCCACCTGCGATGTGCTGGCCGGCTCGGCCCCTCCGGTATGCGATCCCTCCGGACAGGAGCGCGACTGGGCCATCACGCCGTCTGCGGAAGGCATGGAGTTGGTGCTGGTTCGGGCCAGGGTAGAAAACCATACCGCCGTCAGCGCCATAGTCCACGTCGACCGCACGGGGGCCGAGCTTCGCGATCTTTCAAACGGCGTATACCATCCCATTGCCGTCATCGACTCCGCCTGGCGGGACTTTCGGGGCGAACCCGAGGCCCTGGTGAGAATGGACTCGGGCGAATGCTTCGACAGCCGGAGGAGTCTGCTGGATGTGGGCGCCGCTGTGAGGTGGCAAAACGAGGCCGAAAACGCCCAGTACATCGACTTTGAGGATTCTTCCGTGGTCGAAGACCCCCAGGGGCGGGCGGAAATCGCACCGGGCGCTTCGCTGAGCCGCACCGTGAACAGGGCGGGCACCTACCCCTATGTCTGTGGCGACTCCGAGTCCATCGATTTTCCCGCGGAACTGCGCGTGGCCGACCCGGAGGTTTCGTTCGATTACATCGAACGTACAACCAAGTTTTTGCAGGGATCCTTTGAGTTGCTGAAGGGCCACGGGCTGGATGGATTCCTGATTTTTGAAGCCCCTATAGGCACCGAGTTTCGTGACATCCGGTGGAAGGCCGGGGATTCGATCAACTTCACATTCTGAGGCTCGACCCAACCGCTCCGCACTCCCTGCCCCGTCGCAGCCACTGACGTTACCACGAGACGGGACATCTCCCCAGACGCAACTCAGGCGATGCGTTAACCTGCTATGCAAAAGAGCGGCCCATGCAGAGACTCGCTGAGCTGGTGATCTTCGCCGGGCGGCGGCAAAGGGGGCCGCAGGCTCCTCCACAGGTGTGGCGACGCCTGTTTCACCTCATAGCCGGGTCCTCTATCCCGTTCGCTGGCATTTTCGCTCCCGACAAGGAGTTTCTGGCGGCTCTCGCTGTGCTGGCTGTGGGAGCGGTGGTACTGGATCTCTCCCGGTTCGGAGTCGGGCCATTGAACCGCGTTTATATGCGATGGATGGCGCCCCTGCTCAAGGGCGAAGAGGTCTCCCGGATGACGGGAGCGACCCACATGCTGCTGGCCTCGTGCCTCGTATTCTGGCTGTTCGGCAAAGAGGTGGCGGTTCCGGTGATGTTCTATCTGTCCCTGGGGGACCCCGTGGCAGCCATAGTGGGCAGGCGCATGCCGGGGCTGCGGCTTGCGGGCAAGTCTCCCGGCGGCACAGTGGCTTTTGCCATCACCGGTTCTGCCGTGGCCGCCGTGCTGGTGCTTTCCGGGGCTGTGGGCCATCACTGGGGCCTGTGGGCCGGAGCTGGCATTGCGGCCATTGTAGAGCTGGCGGGAATCCCACCTGATGACAATCTGACCATACCCCTGATTGCAGGAGCAGCGATGTGGGCAATGGGAGTGTGAATCGCAGGGTCGTTTGGTGTCCGCAGTCAAGCCGTCAAGTCCGTTCATGGTGAGCTTGTCGAACAACGAGCGGGTACCCCCTCGCCAGCCCCAGGACCAACGAATTGCTGCTATTAGGAGGCCAATGCCTGCCGGGTATGAATCGGGGCGGATATATCCCGGCACTATACTGGCAAAGAAAACAGGGGAGCCCTTGTCAGCGCTCCCCCGTGTCGTTTACGGCTTGTGGCCAGCAATCCCCTCCGGGAATGGCTGCATTGGCTAGCGGGTGCCGCTACGCCGCAGCCCCGTCGAACCGCACCGACTTCGCCTGCTCCCGCTGGAAACGCAGGTAGGCGCTTCGGGACATCGCCGCCTTGTGGGCCGACTTGACCTCTTTGGCCTGCTTGGCTCCGTCGTAGAGCAGGTCAATCACAGACATCGCCATGATCTTTGCCGGGTTGACGACGGCTACCTCGTAGTCCGTGACGATGTAGGACTTGCTGTGGCCCGGTCCCACGGCTCCGCCAGTGTACGGATGAATGGCGGGTATTAGCTGGGACAGGTCTCCCATGTCGGTCGACCCGCCGCGGTTGCGTCCGGCCGGCATCACCAGCGTCCCGTTTTCCCCCACAATCGATCCCGCATTGCGGCGGAACACGTCCTGCAAGCGTGAGTCGTTGCGCATGGGCATGTAGCCGGGAATGGTGGTGATTTCCACCTGTGCGCCGACGGCCAAGGCCCCCGACTTGAAGCAGCGGTCCACTACCTGCGAGTTCTTGACCACGACCTGGGGCGTTGATGACCGCACCCGCCACTCCAGCTTGACCTCGGCTGGGACTGCGTTTACGGCCTCTCCGCCCTTGGTCATGATGCCGTGTATTCTTACCGTGTCCTCGGCCCGGTGGGTTTCCCTGGTAGAGTTGATGGCCTGCAGGGCGAAGGACGCTGCGCTGAGCGCATTGATGCCCATGTGGGGCATGCTGCCGGCGTGGGCGCCGCGGCCGAGGAATCTGACGTACTTGACTACATGGCCGTTGCTGGTGCCGCCGATGGCGAACTTGCGCTCGCCCATGTCGCTGGCCGTGTGGCACATCATGGCGATGTCCACGTCGTCGAAGTGGCCCAGGCGGATCAATTCCTGCTTCCCTCCCAGGAACTCCAGCTTCTTCTGTGCTCTCAGCTCCAGCCTCTGCTCAACTTCGATGAACTCCTCGGCAGGGACGGCAAAGGGCACGATCTCTCCCGAGAGTTGCGCCAGGACCTCGGGGGTCTGCAACCCCATGGTGGCTCCCAGCATCATCCCCAGCTGGCAGTGGTGGCCGCAAGCGTGGGCGGCTCCGGTCTCCGGGTCGGCGTGAGGGTGTTCGGTCACCACCAGCGAGTCCAGTTCGCCGATGAGTGCAACCCTGGGCCCCGAGCCGGCGCCACCCGGTATCCTGCCCTTCAGGCCGGTGAGAGCCAAGCCGTTCTGGTGAGGGATGTTCAGCTCGTTGAATTTCTTGGCAACAAGCCCTGAGGTACGCTGCTCCCGGAATCCTGCCTCGGGATGGGAAAGAGCCTGCTGAGCGACCTCTATGATCTCTTTCTTGCGCTTGTCGATGGTCTCACAGGCAAGTCGCTTCAGCTCGTCCAAAGTCAACATAATTAAGCGCCCTTGAAGGTTTCTTCCTTGGCCAGACTCCGCATATACCTCAAATATTCGGCCCGGGTCATATCAGCCCGGTGGTTGGAAACGATGCTCCCCCCGGTCTGGGCTCCATCGGCCAGCAGGTCGATGGCGGTGTTTGCCAAGGCCTTGGCGGCAGTGATGACCGCCAGCGAATAGTCCTGCACCACGTAGTCCGCGCCGTGCCCGATGCCCGTGGCCCCACCAACATAGGGATGAATCGCTGGCATCAGGTGGCTGATGTCGCCCATGTCCGTCGAGCCGTTCCGGCGGTGAATCTGTCCGGTGTTCTCCTCGCCGACCAGGTGGTGGGCGTTGGCTCGGAAAACCTCGTTCATGGACGAATTCTGGCGCAGCGGCAGGTATCCCGGGATGGTCTGGATCACCACATCGCCGCCCACTGCCATCGCGCCGGCCTTCAGTGCCCGGTCTACCTTGGTATTGGCATCCATGATGGCGTCCAGCGTCCGTCCCCGGACGAACGTCTCCATGCGTACATCGGCTGGCACGGCGCTGACCGCCTCGCCGCCCTTGGTGATGATGGGGTGGACCCTGATGCTGTCGTCGTCCCGGAATGTTTCCCGGTTGTAGTTGATGGCGGAAAGAGCGAGGGTTGCCGCATTGAGAGCGTTGATGCCGAGGTGGGGAGCCCCGCCCGCGTGCGAACCTTTCCCAACGAACTGGATCTTCTTGGCGATGGTTCCGTTGTTTTCTCCGCTGACGCAGAGCATTTTCTCATCGGGGTTTGAGGTGGTATGGCACATCATGGCCAGGTCGATATCGTCGAACTCGCCGAGCTTGACCATTTCCGGTTTGCCGCCGAGGAACTCCAGCTTACCCAGACGGCGCAGCGAGTCGCGGTATTCGATCTCGATATATTCCTCGGCGGGAACTGCCATGAAGGCAAGGCGGCCGCTGAGGGACGGCAGCACGTCAGGCTGCATCAGGCCGATAGCGGCACCCATCATCATTCCGATCTGGCAATGGTGTCCGCAGGCGTGGGCCGCACCGGTATCGCTATTGGCGTGCGGGTGTTCGTTGACTATCAACGAGTCCAGCTCACCCAGTATGGCGAGAGCCGGTCCGGGGCTGCCACCGACGAGGTCTGCACGCACCCCTGTGAGCGCCAGTCCGACCCTGGCGGGCATCCCCAGGTCGGCGAACTTTCCCGCAACAGCCCGAGCAGTACGGGTCTCTCTGAAACCGGGCTCCGGGTTGGCCAGGATATCCTTTGCCAGGGACACCAGTTCGTCGGAACGTGAATCTATGGCCTCTGCCGCTCGCCGCTTCAACTCATCTCTGGAAGGGGTATGGGCTCCGCCAGATGACATAAATCGGACTCCGGGATCAGTTTGGACCCGTGGTGTTGCGTAATGATGGTCCGGTTGCCCATCAGGAATCGAGGTAATGGCCGGACCTGCCCAAAACGCCGAATAGTCAGTGTTTTGGCAGCTTTGCCTGTAGCACTATATCACAATATGCGCTGCCTTCCGGCGATGTATAATCGCGCAACGCATTCCGGCCAGTACCGGAAACGTGCCCCATGGATGGGACTGGTTAGGCAGCACGACTGAGCACACAAACCACCCGCTCCGTTCCGAGAGTATCCGATGAAGATCGTAATCGCGCCCCAGGGATTCAAGGCCACCTTAACCGGACTGGAGGCAGCCCGGGCCATCGCCCGCGGCGTGCAGGCAGCTTCGCCTGACGCGGAAGTGGTGCTGGCCCCGGTGGCCGACGGAGGTGACGGCACGTTGAACGCCCTGGTGGATGGCACCGGAGGACAAGTCTTCACCAGCACGGTCACCGGCCCGCTGGGCCAGCCGGTGGAAGCCCAGTGGGGAGTCATGGGCGACGGGCGAACGGCGGTCATCGAGATGGCGCTGGCCTCGGGGATTGCCCTAGTGCCCCAGAGGCGCCGCAATCCCCGTGTAACGACGACGGCAGGCACCGGTGAGATCTTGCGAGAGGCCCTTGATCGCGGATACGACCGCATCATCGTGGGCTTGGGCGGAAGCGCCACCAACGACGGGGGCGCCGGTATGGCCTCTGCCCTTGGGGTAAGGTTCCTGGATTCGGCCGGGAACTCTCTCCCAGCGGGCGGCAGCGCCCTGGCGAGGCTTGACCGTGTGGAATCGGATGGACTGCATCCGGGCCTTGGCAGCGCAACCATAATCGCGGCCACTGATGTCACTAACCCGCTGTGCGGCCCCGAAGGGGCTTCGGCCATCTTTGGCCCACAAAAGGGGGCGAGCCCGGAGATGGTCCAGGAGTTGGACGCTGCCCTATTGAACTATGCCAGAGTCATTGCGCGGGATATGGGACGCGACGTCTCAGAGCATCCGGGCGCGGGGGCCGCCGGAGGGCTGGGAGCCGGCCTGATGGCCTTCACCGGGGCGACCTTGCAATCGGGCATAGACATGGTGTGCGACGTACTGGAGTTCAATGCGCTGCTGGAGGGAGCAGACCTGGTCATAACGGGTGAGGGGCGCGCAGACCACTCGACAATCTTCAACAAGGCACCGGTAGGGGTGGCCCGATACGCCCAGGCGCATGGAGTTCCCACGGTGCTGCTGGCGGGAGGTCTGGGGCCAGGATACGAGGAGTTGTACGACCATAACCTGGCGGCCCTGGTGTGCATTTCCGACCGGCCCATGAGCTTCGATGTATCGCTCTCCCGAACCGCCGAGCTGCTGGAATCCGCCGCGGAGCGCACCATGCGCCTGCTGCTGACTGGCAGGGCCATGGGTGCCGGGGGCGCGGCGTAGCGACCTACACTATCCTCTCTTTGACGAACTCAACCACCAGGTTCGAGAGGTCTATGGAGCGGTCTGCGTCAATTTCGTCAAATGCCTCGAAACTGGCGCCGCTGGGTAGGAACTCGGGGTAGCGCGTGATGTAATGGTACTTGTCCAGTTGCCGGGCCTCGCTCTTGACCGTATCGAACATCATGTCGAAGAGCTTGGCGTCCTCGCACAGGTCCAGTAGTGAGTGTCCCCAGACATCCTCCACCCGCCTGTGGTACAGGTAGGCCTTGACCGCTTTCTCGGCCGCCTGCTGCCCCTGGAAACAGGCGAGGTTATGCCGGCCATTGTCCCGCAGGAAACGGGCGTCCTCCAGGTCCCTTTCGGCTTGCCTCAGCCAGCGCGCGCCCTCGGACAGGTAATCAGGCATTGAATATCTCCCTTCCCTCGGCAACGGCTCTGTGCAGCGCCGGCAGTGTGTCCTTCAGGGTCTCGAACTCCTCGGGCGTATAAACCTGTGTGTCGATTTCCACCGAGCTCCCAAGGTGGTAGGAGAAGAAGTCGGACCTGCGCCCGAACGGCCGGTCAGTGTCATGTACCACGACCAACTCGATCCGGCTCTCGGGTGTGAACTCGCCGGCGGCCACCTCACCCGTCAGGATTACTTTTTCCACCCCCAGCATGGGGAGGACTTCCTGGATATTCTCCAGTTCCCGCTCCAGCATCTGCTTGCGGAATTGGGCAAAGCCCACTCTCATTGGCATGTTCGAAGACCTCTTTCAGCGGTTGGCGGAATGTACAGGAAGCGGACGGCTATTCGACGATTATCATGTGAACGGACCGCGGCCCGTGCACTCCCTGCACGATCGTCATTTCGATATCGGCGGTCCGGCTGGGGCCGGTGATGAAGTTCAGATAGCTGCCCATTTCCCCGCCACGCTGCTTGAACTCGAGGCGGCGGAGCAGAAACAGGTCGTGCAGGCTCTCCAGCACCTCTTCGGGGCGTACCAGCGCGATGTGCACCGGCGGCACCAGAGACACCAAGCGGGACAGGCCCTGGCGTGGGAGTATGACCAGCGATCCCGTTTCCGCGAGGGCGTAATCGGTCCCGGTCATGCCGATGTCCGCATGCCGCATCGTCTCCCGCAGCTGTTCGCGGGTTGCCGATGCTCCGCGTACGACCGGAACAATTTCGATGCCCCCCCACTGCAGGGCGGTGTCCACGGGCACATCCTCGAACACGGGCTGTCCGGAGCGCACCACCCGGGTTGCGCCGACCTCTCCGATAATCGAGTCGATCTGACCCAGGGCGGCTTCCGCACCGGAGACCCGGTGTACGTTCCAGCCACCTTTCCCTGCCATGTCGACGAGGCGGTCAAGCAGCTGCGGACGGAGGGACCGCAAGCGCGTCTCCATTTCCGAGGCCCGTGCCTCCAGAGTGGGAAGGTCCTCCTCCAGGCGGTGGTATCGCTGGACGGGCGGACCCTCCGAGCGCCCCAGGGCATCACGAACCGATCCCAGGAACTCGGCTTTGCTGCGCCCCGGCATGCCTTCGTGGCTACCTGCGGCCACTTGCTTCACCGTTATCGCCGCTGTTGCCCAGCTCGTCGTGCCAGATATCCCTGAAGGACTTTGAAGGAAGCTTGGGCAAATCGCGGGCGCGGGTCCAGCGGGAGAACAGCGGCAGCGGGGCGCGCCTGATCCAGCCTCCACGGCCCGGGATGAGTTTCTGTGCAATCCTCCCCATCCGGGTGGCGAATGACAGGCGCTGGGGGCTGCTCATCAGCCGCGCGTACGTTCGCACGAAGAACCGCTCCGACCGTGAGGGAGCCCGTTCCTCGGGGTCTTCACTCTCCGCCGTACGGTGTCGCAGTTCCAGCAGCATTCGGGGGATGTTGATCTTGACGGGGCAGGCCTCGCGGCACGCTCCGCACAGGCTCGAGGCCTGCGGCAGCATCTTGGACTCTTTCAAGCCCGTCAGCATGGGCGATACCACCGCCCCGATGGGGCCGGGATAGACCCACCCGTAGGCGTGGCCGCCCACCCGCTGGTACACCGGACAGATGTTGAGGCAGGCCCCGCAGCGGATGCAGTACAGCGCCTCCCGCAGCTTGGGGTCCCGCAGCATTCGCGACCGGCCGTTGTCCACCAGCACCAGGTGGAACTCCTCGGGTCCGTCCTCGTCGTCCTCCCGGCGCGGCCCAGTGATCATGCTGACGTAGCTGGAGATGCGCTGCCCTGTGGCCGAGCGAGGCAGCAGTCGCAGGAAGATGGCCAGATCCTGCATCGACGGGATCACCTTTTCCATCCCGGTGATACCGATGTGGATGCGCGGCGCCGAGGTGCAGAGACGCCCGTTCCCCTCGTTGGTGACGATTACCAGCGTTCCGGTCTCCGCCACCACGAAGTTGGCGCCGCTGATGCCCAGGTCGGCCTGCATGAATTTGTCGCGCAAAACCTCGCGGGCCGTGCCTGCCATCCGCACGATGTCCTCGTCGTAGGGCACTCCCAGCTTGCTGGCGAACAGCTCGGCCACGTCCTCCTTCGACTTGTGCAGCGCCGGGGCCACTAGGTGCGAGGGAGTTTCCTCTGCCAGCTGGATGATGTACTCGCCCAGGTCGGTCTCGTAGACGTCGACCCCGATGGATTCCAGCACGGGGTTGAGCTCTAGCTCCTCCGACACCATGCTCTTGCTCTTGGTCGCCACCTTGACGCCACGAGCCTGGGCCAGGTGCGAGACGATGGCGTTGGCCTCAGCTGCGTCGGCGGCGAAATGCACATGCCCGCCGGCGGCGGTCACGTTGTCGTACAGCAGTTCCAGGTAGTAGTCGAGGTGGTCCAGGGTATGGATCTTGATGCGCCGGGCCTCGTCGCGCCACTCCTCCCAAGCCTCTTCCGTGACCTCCTCGATGGCGTTCCGACGCGCCACGTCAAATCCCGAGCCCACCCGGTCCAGCGCACGCCGCAACTGCGGGTTCTGCATGGCCGAAGCCGAGGCCCTGGAGAATTGACTGGTCTTAACTTCCGGCATTACCTGCTACCTTCCTCCTCCTCGTGGGAGGGGTGGAGTGGGGTGAAATTCCCCATTCCAAATTCCTCATTCCCCGTCCAGCACCTGGGCAATGTGTCGAATCTTGATGTCCGGGTCTTGCCGGCGCAGCGCGCCCCCGATGTGCATCAGGCAGCTCATGTCGCACGACACGAGCGTGTCCGCCCCCGATTCCCTGACGCTGGCCACCTTGTCCGCCAGCATCCCCTCGGAGATGTGTGGCAGCTTTACCGAGAAGCTTCCCCCGAATCCGCAGCAGGTCTCGGCGTTTGGAAGCTCGCGAAGCTCCAGCCCGGCCACCGACTCCAGCAGCGCCCTGGGCTCCTCCCGCACCTCCATCTCCCTCAACAGGTGGCAGCCCTGGTGAAATACCGCCGTTCCGGTCGCTTCAACCCCGGCGTCCTCCACCCCAAGCACCTTGACCAGGAACTCCGAGAACTCGTACACACGGTGCGACAGAGACACCGCCTTCCGCAGCATCTCCGGCTCGTCCTCGAACATGTCCAGGTAGAACACCTTCATCATGGCCGAGCACGATCCCGAGGGCACCACCACGTAGTCGCTGGAGCGAAACTCCTCCATGGTCTTCAGCGCCAGCTCCCGAGCCTCGCGGACGTACCCCGAGTTGTACAGCGCCTGCCCGCAGCAGGTCTGCCCCTCGGGGAATCCCACGCGCACCCCGAGCCGACGCAACACCCGCACCGCGCTCACCCCCACCTCGGGAAACAGCTGGTCCACGATGCACGTTACGAAAAGGTCCGCTCTCGGTTCCGGTTCCTGTGTCAATACGGTACCCCCAATTCGAAAGCCTAACAGACGGATGATGCACTGGCAACGATTGGGGCTGCCGCTACCGCCGAATTCGCCGGTTGCTTGTGAATGTTTGTCTGATTCAGGATTTACAGAATTAAAGTATGAGCAGGATTGGGGAACATTCTGAAAATTCCGGATCCTGTAAACTCTGATTCAGACAACATTAGTGGCATCGTATATTGCAGTCGTTCCATTTCCTTTCCCGTTCGTTGAGAGTAATCTGATACGGAAACTACACTTCCTCAAGCTTTCCGGAGGGCGTTGGATATGGATGACTCGGTTGATGTGGCAATCATTGGCGGAGGTGTGATGGGTTGCGCCATCGCCTGGCAGCTGGCCGAGCGGGGTGTGTCCTGCGCGCTGGTCGAGAAGGGAGAGTTCGGCCGCGGGGCCTCCGGGGCAACGGCAGGGGTGGTGGGACCGCTGTGGCACCTTGATCCTGAGGACCGGGACCTGTTCCGGCTGGGGATGCGCAGCCTGGAGCTATTTCCGCAGTGGGCGTCTTCGCTGACGGCGATGGGAGTCAACCCGGAGTTTCAGCAGAATGGAGTATTGCGACTGGCGTTTTCCGAAGACGAGGTGGAGGAACTCCGTGGTTTCCACCGGTGGCAGTCGGAACTCCGAATGGAGGTGCAGTGGCTGAACGGGGTTGAAATTCTGGAACGGGAGCCCCGTTGCAACACTCAGGCCTTGGCTGCAATCCTCTCTGCGGAGGAGGGGTGCATTCGCGGGCAGCGCTTCTGCGACGCCCTGGCCCACGCCGCCGGACGCCTCGGCGCAAGGCTGTACGAACGCACGGAGGTCACATCCCTCACTCACGACGGCGACCGGGTTACGGGGATCGAAACTACGGCGGGACATATCGCGGCGGGCCAAGTTGTCCTGGCGGCGGGCCCGGGCAGCGGTATCGGCGGCCGATGGGCCGCACCCGGTGGGCCGCTGGACCTGCCCGTCCGGGGAGTCAAGGGTCAACGCATACTGCTCCGGCGCCCCGGATTCATGCCCAGTACGCCGGTGCGGAATTCGAGCGTATACGTTGTTCCGCGTCTCGACGGCAACATTCTGGTCGCCTCAACCCGCGAGGAGGGGCGCACGGACGAGACCGTCACTGCCGAGGGAGTCGCCACTCTGATTTCCGGGGCGGTGATGTCCTTTCCCATGCTGGCCGACGCGGCCTTTGTTGGCGGGCGGGCCGGTGTGCGCCCCGCAACGCCCGATGGCCGCCCCATCATCGGTCCCGTTTCCGGGGTCGAGGGCCTCACAGTCGCAACCGGCCACGACGCCGTAGGCATCATACTCAGCCCCGGCACCGCAGAACTGGTCGTAAACTGGCTGCTGGACGGGGCCGCTGAACCGCTGGAGTCGTTCCGCGCCGACCGGTTTGCCTCCGCCGGATAGGTAGGCGGCTAGCGAAATCCGTTCGGGAATTCAGCAATAGAGAAACCCCGGTCATCCTGAACTTGTCAAAGGACGACCGGGGTTTCGGTGTAAGCACCGTTGGTAGACCGTCAGGCTGACAAAACCACGTCGACGATGGCCACGCGTCCTGAGTCCACAGCCGCCTGTGCTTCTTGCAGCGCGCCCTGCAATCGCGCCGGGTTCTCCACCCGCTCGCCGTGGCCGCCAAAGGGCTTGGCCAAATCCGAGTAGTCGGGGCCCGGAATGTCCACCCCGTGGTAGATGCCGGTCTCAACCGCCGTTCCGTTGGGGTAGAAGGAGTGGTGCAGGCTCTTCATTGCCGCATAGCTGGCGTTGTTGAACACCACGATCATTATGGGCAGGTTGCTCTCCCGCGCCACGCCCAGGCTCTGGGTGATGGGGTTGTACAGGAAAGATCCATCCCCGATTAGCGCGGTAACCGGCCTGTCCGGGGCTGCCAGTTTCGCTCCGAGGGCAATCCCGAGTCCCTGGCCCAGCCCGCCGTATGGCCGCAAGTACGAATGGGGGTTGTCCCAGCCGATCCGCCGCAAAATCTGTGACCGATGCAGGATAGTCTCGTCCACGAAAACGGTGTTCGACGGCAGGGTCTCGCTGATGGTGTTGCACAGAAATCCTGGATCTATGGGCGATGAGCTATTCGCATCCGGGCCCAGGGCACCGTAGCGCTCCCACACCGGATTGGGATGCGGCGGCAGGGCGGGGGGCTGTCCGCTGCGCTCTCTCACGGCTGAATCGAGCGCCGAAAGGGTAACTGAGAGAGTGCCCTCAAGGTAGACGTCGGCCTGCAGGTCCTGGTGTGCCATGTATTCCTTGATGGGGTACTCGTCGATGACCACTACCGTCGCCGACGGCCCGGCACTGGGCGGGTACCACGGCGCACGGTTGCCGATGACCAGGAACAGGTCGAAGCGGTCCATTTCGCGCTTGAGGTCGTAGCCGTGGTGCAGCGGGTGGCTCTTGGGGAAATTGTTGTACGCCGGTCCCTCCCCCTCGAACACCGGTATGCCTCGCGATTCGGCCAGCGACACCAGCGCGCTGAACCCAGCGGGAGTACTGCCCGCAGAGTCGGCCACGATCACCGGGTTCTCGGCGCTGCACAGCATGTCTGCGACCCGGGCAACTGCGTCGGGATCTGGAGGACTCACCGGCGCGCCGTGGCGGTGCTTGAGCGTTTGGCTTGGCGTCCACTCCTCCAGCATAGTCTCAATGGGCACGTTCAGGAACGCGGGGCCCTTGGGCGTCCGCTGCGCCAGTTCGCCCGCCCGCGCCACGGTCTCGTAAAGGGTAGCCGCGCTGGTGATCCGGCTACTCCACTTGGTGAACGGCTCCACCAGATGATTGGGGCCCCCCACGATGCTGAGGTTTCGCAGCCACTGCGGCCCGGGATCCATCTCCGCCACCTCGCCGTACGTCGACGACTCGCCGGAGCAGACCAGCATCGGCACCTCGCCCTGGTAGGCGCCGTGTATGCCCATCGAACCCTGCAGCACCCCCACGCCCGCGTGCAACAGCACCGCCTGCATCCGCCCCGTCATTCGCGTGTAGCCCGAGGCCATCGCCACCGCCAGGGTCTCGTGCCAGCAGTTGATGTACGCAGGGCCCGGCTGTTCGTTCACTTTCTGCCGCGCCAGCGCCTCCCAGACCGACGGCCACTCCGACCCGGGCGAGGAAATGATGTAATCGATATCCAGGTTCCGTAGCGCCTCCAGTATCGCGTCGCCGCCGTCCAGCCGCTCAGTCATACGCCTCAATCGCTCCTTTAACTTCGGCCCGGAATTCCCTCTCCCTCTTGGAGAGGGTTAGGGTAAGGGCGGGGATGAAATGTTCGCTGCCATTCTCCCAGGAGCGAAAATCCGGGCCCCGCAGTCTTGATTCCAAATTCCACATTCCGAATTCGAAATTCCCAAATCATTTCACCCAGCGGCACTCCGGCTGGTGCCCGTGCGCCCCCCGGTCCATGCAAGTGCAGGGGATGTCCTCCCGCAGCCTGAATCCCTGGTACTCCAGGAACTCCTGAAATCCGGGATAAAACCCTTCGCCCTCGTCGATGGAGTCGAAGCCAGCCTGGAATGCATCCCGGAGTTCCTCGTGTGAAGGTTGAATAACGGTCATATTATTCCGCCTGATCCCGTTCTGCTTCGGCCTGCTCCAACAGACCGGCCACAAAGTCTACCAAGCCCCGAACGTCCGTGATGACCCGCTCCCGGTCCATCACCGGTGATTCGATCCTCCGGTACTGGTAAACCACGGCGTAATTCGTCAGACTCGACAGTTCCCTGAACCGGTGGGCATCCGTTACGCCGGCGTTTTCCAACTGTTCAAACAGGACGTGAAGGAAGTGGGTCAACTGGTATTGATGTCCGGCAAGGGCGATCCAAGCCTTGAGCGCCAGTTCCGTCGCCCTCTCGGCGTGGAACCCGAAGTCCTCTTCGCGAATCTCCTGGTTTCTGAGAATGCCCATTGTTACCAGCTGGCCTCTGGCCATTTCGATCAATTCGCGAACGTGGGGCAGTTCTGCCACTGTTTCTTCCCCAGGCAGTGTTTCGTGGGAGCCGAACAACACTTTGCCTTCACGCCATGACCGGCCTGCCACGTGGTTGATGGAGCGTTTCTCTGTCCGGTAGTTCGACTCCGTCCAGACCCTGACGTCAACGTGTCGGAACAGGTTGCTGCTAACCGACTGTGCGACGGCGTAGCCCCGAGCCTCCAGGTCAATGCGCTGCTGCGGTCCTAGCGTCTGCTCCGGGTCGGCGAGGATTACGACCAGGTCCACGTCGCTGTGCACCTTGTAGTCGCCCCGTGCCCGGGAACCAAACAGCACAACGCACTGGGCGCCCAGTGCCTCCCCGACGGCTGTCCCAATGGCCTGAATGGCCTGAATGGCCGCCTGAGACTCTATGCCAGCAACCGAGGATACCATTTGCTACGCCAGTACCTCGGCGATGTCCTGGGCGAAAATCATATCCTCCGTCCCCACCAGGTCCGGGTCATCAGGCGAGGTGAGGTACTTGGCGAACACCCACACGCCGTCCTTGGGGTTGCTCACCACCTCTGCGGTAGCCCCGTGGATGGTCGAGATCGTGGCGCCCTCCACGATGGTTATCAGGTTGATCACATCCGCCATCTGTCAATCTCCGACCGGTGTCTTTCCATATAACTCCCGCTTCCCATCAGGGAGAGGGCCTAGTTGGGGTGAAACTCCAGGCGTCAGCCACCATGAATCCCGTTCGCGCACTGTAGGGGCACACAGCCGTGCGCCCAATAGGGAGATCCGAAGCCGGTGGACTGGAATATCAGGGCAATCCCAAAATCAATTGAATCACAGTTCAGACAATCAGAAGAAAAACGTCAGGTTCTTCGCCAGCAGCACGTTCTGGTCCAGAATCACCTTGCGCTCTGCGATCTTCCAACCGCTGGACTCCCGGCGGAGGACATCTTCGCGTTTGCCAATGAGGAAGTCCGTCTCAGTCTCCACGCGGTTGCGGTAGATCAGGAAACGGCACTTGGTCGACACTTCGGTGGCGTCATCGGCCGAAGGTGTCGCATCCAGGACCTGCACGTTGGAGACCATGTGGCAGATGCGCGACAGCGGCTCCTCCGCCCAGTGCACGCCGGTCAGGATCTGGTTCACCCGGCGTTCTAGCGTCTCCTTGCCCTCGTCGAACCAGTTGATGTCGTAGCCCTCGCGGGTGAACTCCCGGTCCAGCTCCCCGAACTTGACGTTGCGACGCATGGGCATCCAGTACCGGATGTCGTCGCTCAGGAGTTCCAGCCACTCGGCGAATCGCCGGTCGTCCAGCAACTCCGCCTCGTGGTACAGGAATTCCTCCACCTCGTGCTTCAGCAGCATCTGGGCGACGCTCGCCCCGACAGTAGTCATGGCTAATCTCCTGCCGCGATGGCAGCGCCGCTACCGCTGATCCCAGACTTGTCCAGGGAGGCGCCATTGGCGTGTCCATTGCCGTTGCGCCAGGATGCTAGCTCATCCCAGCTGGGGGCCGTCAGGAACTCGGCCCAGCGAGAGTAGAAGCCGCGCTGGTTCTGCTCTGCCGCCTTTGCAAGGGTGACGTTGCGTATCCGCCCTGGCATTTCCAGCCCGTCGGTTTCGAAGGGCGGCGCCTCGTGGCCCATCCCCATCTGGTAATTGTAGGGATAGCGGCGAGCGATGGAGCCCCGGCTGGCGTTGTGCGCGTAGTTCCAGTTTTCCATATCGTCCTGCTCGGTAAGGCCGGCAGGACCCGAGTAGCTGATGTAGTACTTGCGCAGGAACTCCTTGACCTCGGCGGGGGCGTTCTTGTCCACCAGGAACCAGCGCCATGCCTCGTGGCTCTCGGGCGAACGAGGGTGCCACACGGCGATGGTACGCGGCTGGCGGGGCAGGTAGGAGAAGTTGGGGAACACAGTACCGGGTCCCGGAATGAACCGCGCCCACTTGCCGTAATTCTTGCGCCGCTCGTTCTCGCAGTGTGCGAAATAGTCGGAGACAATCTTGGAGTGTTGGTAAGCTGATATGGGCGCATCGTCAGGCCGCAGGAAGCTGATGGTGCCGTGGCCACGCTCGGGGAAGGAGAAGTCCAGCGCCGTGGCACCGACCCGTTCCTGTGTGTCCCGCCGCCCACTGCCGCTGGGTCCCGCGCCGACCAGGTCGACGGAGCGGTGGCTGATATTGTGGTATCTGTCCCCGATGAAGTTCTCCGACGGGAATTTCCAGTTGCAGGGGATCACCCACTTTTCGATGCCGCCGAACACCTCTGTTTCGCCGCCGGCGCCGTCCCAGGTGTCGAGCAGGAAGTCGAGATAGGTCTTGTAGCCTCCCAGGTACTCCTCGAAGGACGGAGCGTGCTCGTCCCAGTTGGCCCACACGGTGCCCTTGTAGACCTGCAGGCGAGGCACTTCGATGAGACCCCACTGCGACTTGTCGAGCGCACCCTTGTAGGCATCCTTGAAGTAGGGCACGCCGACCAGCTTGCCGTCGGTGGCGAAGCTCCAGCCGTGGTAGGGGCAGCTGAAGACTGGGGTGTTGCCCTCGTCGTAGCGGCAGACTTTCATGCCGCGGTGAGTGCAGGAGTTGAGGAAGACGTGCACTCCGCCCTCCCTGTCCCGGCATAGGATCACCGACTCCTCGCCCATGCAGGAGACGAAGTAGTCGCCGGGTTTGGGAATCTGCGAAACGTGCCCCACGAAGAGCCATGCCCGGGCAAACAGGTACTCCTGCTCCTGGGCATAAATTTCCTCGTTGACGAATATTTCACGGCTGACCGTTCCGGCGGCCATGTCCACCATGCCTGCCAGCGAACCGTTCCCGTTGCTATGGCCGTTCTGCATCGTCTCCTCCCCCTGGATTCCTAATGTTGCTGTGTCGGTTAGCCGTTTGGATTCAGTTGGGCGCTGGCCAGCTGCTCGAGAATGCGAGCCACGGCCGGGTACCCATCCTGACCCATTCCCTGGGTCTGAGCCCGTTGGAACATGTCGTCGGCGATGGCGCCGATGGAGGCGGGCGCCAGCACCTCGCGCGCCAGTTCGCATGCCAGATGGATGTCTTTGGCCACGATGTCCAGAGTGCCGTTGGATGCAAAGCTGCGGTCCAGGATCACATCGGTCGAGCGGTTAAGCACGCCGCTGGAACCGGCGCTGACCGGGATTATCTTCGCCAGAACGTCCAGGTCTATGCCTGCCTTGGCGCCAATGAGCATGCCCTCGACGCCGGCGATGAAGGCGCAGTAACCGAGGTACTGGGTGACCAGCTTGGCGATGCACCCCGAGGCTGTCTCTCCGACGTAGAACACATCGCGGCCCATGCACTCCAGTACCGGCCGGTGCTTCTCGAAGACGTCCGGGTCGCCTCCGACCATCATTGTCATTGCCGGTGGTCGGCCGCTTACAGGGGAGTCCAGCATTTCGACGCCACGCCTTTGGCACTCCTCAGCCAGCCGCCGGATCAGCGACGGGGAGTTGGTGGTGGTGTCGATCCAGGCTCCACCCCTGGCCAGCCCGGCAAGTATGCCGGCGTCAGGGTCCAAGACCACCCGTTCAGCCTCAGTGGGCCCTGGCAACGAGGTGAACACCACTGGCGCCGCCTCGGCCACGGCCCGCGGACTGTCGGCCCAGTGGGCCCCTTGTTCGCACAGGTTGGTAGTCGCCTCGCGGCGCACGTCGTACACCGTTACGTTGTGGCCGGCATCCAGCAGGCACTGGGCCATTGGGTTCCCCATCGTCCCCGTGCCGATGTATCCAACGTCCATCTAATGCTCCGAATTGCCGTCGTCAATGGGTTCGAATCCGTTGTCGCCAGCCGCGTGTTTGAGAGAGAACCCCACTGGGGACATGTCGCCGACCTGCAGTTCATCACGGCCTGTGAGCGCCCGTAGCCGCCTGAGCTGCGTGTTAGAGGCGATGGTGAACGGTTGTGGTGGCTCCTGCTGCAGGGCCTCCAACACAGGCAGAATCTCGGCGGCCGCCTCTATCGTAATGCCCATTTCCTCCAGGGTCCGGAAATTTTCGTAGAAATTACGATGGCCGTTCTGAAATGTTTCTGCGATAGCGTTTCCAAGTTCTCCATTATCAAACTCGGCAACGATTTGACGGCCGATGTTCTCGATCTGCTGATGGCTGCCGTGCTCCCATCCCCTAAGTTCGGCAATCGCTTTCAGGTTGTGGGCGATCGCACCCCAGGCCTTCTCACCGGCCTGCAGACGATCGCCCTCGTCCAGGTGTTTGCGTGCCTGAAGGATGAACCGCCGTCCAATAGTCCGGCGGTCATCGGGGCTTTGAAAGCCCGGATCAGGCAATTCGGGTAGGTCGGCCATTGATCGCCTGCCTGCCAGTTCCTAGTCCGCGGCAGCGGGCTGCGGCACGGGGCGGTGGCCCCAGATGCTGCCTTTCTCGTGCCGCACCACCTGCCAGGTAGCGTCGTCCACCGTGCGGGCGCCCCAGCCGTACTCCACGTCGAACCCCGACGGAGTCTTCATGTAGAAGGACGTCATGTGGTCGTTGGTGTGTCGGCCCAGTCCGCGGGTGATGCTGATGTCCTGGGCGTCCAGCACCTTGTCGTAGGTGGAGCCGACGTCGTTCATGCCCTGGGTCTGCACCATGAAGTGGTTCAGCTTCTTGGTGGCGCGGCCCTTGGCCTCGATGAGCGCCAGGGTGTGATGGCGCGGGTTGCAGTGGAAGAAGACCAGGTTGCGGATGTAGTCGCTGATCTTCATACCCAGCACGTCGCGGTAGAAGGCAACTGCCCGGTCGAGGTCGTCGACGTGGTACACCACATGACCCAGACCCTGCTCGCCGGTCACGAACCCGGAGATGGGCCGCGGCGAGTTGAAGGGGTTGTCGAAGCTCACCGGCGGGCCGTAGTAGACCTCCGTGGGGGTGCCGTCGGGATCGTCGAACTTGATCAGCCCCTCGACCTTGCGCTCCATGGCCTCGTCAGGCGTGCCCGTGGACACCTCGATGCCCGCGTCGCGCAGTTGCTCCGCCATCTCGGCGAGGGCCTCACGGTCGGTGACCTGGAAGCCAACGAATTCCACGTCGTCCTTGCCTGTCGGGCTGACGATAAACCGGTGGCTGTACTCGTCCATTCGCATGGACAGCACGCCATTGGCGTCGACGCCGTTGGACTGCAGCCCCAGTACCTCGGTGCCGAAATGCTCCCACTCTTCGATGTTGCTTGCGCTGATACCTATATAGCCCAGTTGGGTAACATTGGCCATGATGATTCCTCCTATCGTGTGTTTGTTGCCATGCGTTTGAATTTTCTCTTGGGGATTTGTACTTGGCGGGGATTCACCCCAACCCTATCACTCCCCCCTGAAGGGGATGGCATTTTGCTATTTGGCGTCCATCATACCGACCCAGCCGGAATAGAAACCCCTCGCGTTTTCCTCACAGATACCTTCGGTCAGCACACCGGGAAGGTCCACGTCGTCGGCGAAGTGACCGATACCCATCTGGTAGTTGTACGGCTTGCGCCGCGCGATGGCTCCCCGGCTGGCCTTGTGGGCGTAGTTCCAGTTCTCCATGTCGTCCTGCTCGGTCATTCCGCCCGGGCCGGAGTAGCGGATGTAGTAGTGGCGCAGGACATCCTTGACCTCTTCGGGTGTGTCCTTGTCAACCAGGAACCAGCGCCAGGCCTCCGTAAGGTTCGGGCCGCGGGGGTGCCAGACGGCGATGGAGCGTGGCTGGCGGGCCAGGTAGGACATGTTGGGGAAAACTGTGCCGACCACGCCCAAGAGGTTGGTCTTCCCGTCAAGGCGTCGGCGGCGTTCCGACTCCATGTACCGGAAGTACTCTCCCACGTCGGCCTTATTCTGAAATGTGGCTACATGCGGTGTCTCTGGGCCAAACAACTCCACAACCGCGGCGTGGCCCCGCTGCGGCATCGAGACGTTGATGCGGCGTCCTGCCTTGTACTCGGCATCGTCGCGACGGCCCAGGCCGCTGGGGCCGATTCCCACCATGTCGACCGAGCGGTGGCTAATGTTGTGGTAGCCGTCCCCGGCGAAATTCTCGGCGGCGAATTTCCAGTTGTTGGGCATGGTCCACTTCTGGACGCCTCCGAGGATCTCCGACCCGCCCTCGCTGCCGTCCCGGCCGTCCATCAGCAGGTCGAGATACGTGGTGAAGTCGCCGACGTACTCCTGGAACGACGGACCGTTTTTGTCCCAGCACGCCCAGATGCCGCCCTTGTAGTTGTACATCTGCGGCACCTCGATGAGGCCCCACTGAGACTTGTCCAGCGCACCCTTGTAGGCATCCTTGAAGTAGGGCACACCGACCAGCTTGCCGTCGGTGGCGAAGCTCCAGCCGTGATAGGGGCAGCTGAACACGGGTGTGTTGCCCTCGTCATAGCGGCAGACCTTCATACCGCGGTGGGTGCAGGAATTCAGGAAGACGTGGACCTCGCCCTCCCGGTCCCGGCACAGGATGACCGATTCCTCGCCCATGCTGGACACGAAGTAATCGCCTGGCTTGGGGACCTGGGTCTCGTGGCCCACGAACAGCCACGCCCTGGAGAACACCTGCTCCTGTTCCTGGGCGTAAATGTCCTCGTTGATGAAGATCTCGCGGCTGATCTGGCCGCCGTCGAGATCGACAATGCTTCCCAGCGTTCGGCTCGTCGTTGTCGCCATCCGGACACCCTCCACGTCGACAGGGTCAGGGCGCGCCATAGCACACCTGCAATTGGCCCAAGTATACAATAAGGCGCGGTGAACTTTCACCGCGCCATCGCTTGTTCGTGGGGGTCATGAATTCAAGGGCCCTATGTGTCTACTCTGCCCCGGGGTGCAATGAATGCTACGGACGCGCCACCACCAGGCACTTGCTGGAGTTGTGCACGTAGGTCTGTTGGAACTCCACGACCTCCGGCTTGCGATTCAGTTCCGACAGCGCGCCGGCGAGGCACATCCAGTTCAGCATCTCCTGTTGCCCGGCATCCTCCACCTGCGCCGTGGTCAGCCCACGCCACGCCTCGTAGTTGCCGGCCTTGAGCTCCTCGAACCGCGCCTTGTCGGACTCCACGTCACAGTACAGCCACCAGTTCTTCTCGGTCAGGAAGGCATGCGACCAACTGGATGATGCGATCAACGCCACTCGCCACGGGCTGGCCTGCATCGCTCGGGCCGCAGCGGCTCCCAGTTCCATGCAGCGCTTCGGAGAGGGTCCGGGCGGGTCCGGCGGCACTTCCCTCAAGTTTCCATCAGGGCCGTTGACCGTCTGCGGCGTGGCGCCCCCGCGGTTGCGGATGACCCGGCTGCCGTAGCAGTTGATCGCGAACGGAATCACAGGATAGTCGAACCCGACGCGGTCGTAGTCCAGGTAGAGCAGCGTGTTCAGGAAGGCGTGCCCCAGCCCCTGCTCGTGCAGCGGCTTGTAGGCATAGGCCACGTCGAATCCGTCTTCGATCAGCGCGCCCGCCAGGTATCGCGCCGAGGGATGCCCCTTGTAACTGAAGGTCTTGTCAGCGGATTCGCCCCACACGTTGGGGCGCGTCGCCCCGCTGTTCATAACGAACGGGCGGCACTCATACTCTTCATGGGCCATGACGCAGAATGCCGGGATAATGTCTTCCTTGAAGTTCTCGTACTGGTCGTCGCCCCAAACCAGGACGACGTCGGGGTTGAAGGCGTCCAGTTCCGCCCGAACCTTGCGGAAGCCGGCTACCAGCTTCTCTCGCTGGAAAAGGGCCGAGGTGTATCCCTCGTCGTCGCCCCATTCCTGGCGCATGGCGTCGGGCCAATTCTCCGGGTTCTTGAGCTCAGCAGGGATGCGGTCGTTTCGGAGGGCGCGGGTCAGCGAGTAATTCTTCAACTCATCAGGATTGATCAGCGACGGAGAATGCGTAACGCCGAGGCCCAATATCTCTGCCATGCAGCGCCTCCTTAATTGTGGGTCGACGGTGGATGTTGCCGCGATTATAGCGCGTAATGACCCTTCAGGCAGACGGATGGACTCGATTGGAGTCCGGCCAATCCTGTGGGGCATGTCCGGATTTCGAGGAATTCACGGTGATAGCTCTCACAATGCAGCAACTTGATAACTATCCATTTCTCTCACCGCCGCCGGTTTGCAGGCATAACCGGAATAATCCAGCTGCACCAGAGTCTGTAGTCATTCCACGCCCCAATCCCCGCCATCAAATCGCCCAACCGAGCACTGGCAAGTAGATTGCCAACCACAAAGCCATCAGGCCGACCGACCCGTACAATCCTGTATGCGCTCAAGGAAATTTTATTGCTATGGCAGCCCAGACACTGATGAAAAGTCCCAGGGAGCCAACCAGGACCAAGAGCAGCTTCAGAACGACTGCCTCCATCGGGCGCTCCCTTCAAGGATCTCGTTTCAGGCATTCTAACGGGTTTTCAACCGTGGTGAAATTGGTGCGGCGACAGGGTTCGGACCTGTGAGGGAGGTATAGCTAACGATTCTCCAGATTGTCTCATTCGAGCACTTTGCTTTGCCGCTTCAACCGTCCCCTAGTGACAGGCAGCGCGCATGGAGGCGCCGACGAGCTCATTCTATGGCGCCGGAATTCCTGCATTTTCAGGCACATTCATTCCCGTCGAAGCCTCTGTAGCCTCCGATCTCGTTGCTCTTAGCCAAGGTCAATGGCCGTTTGTGCATTTGGTCGGTAGAAATCGGCTGTGGCAGGCCGTAGTCGCAGGAAACGGCACAGAAGCCGCCTTGGAGGTATGCATAGCCCCCTGCCCAGTTTGCCCTCCTTGCCCGCCTCTGCCCCTTCCGGCGATAATGACCTGCAAAATTCAAGCGCGGTCTTGACTCGCACCGCAGGAGGCAGCAGATGGACTGGGGAATGGCCAACCGGTTGGCGCAGCTTGTTCAATCCGACGGGAAATGCATGTTCCTTCCCGTAGACCACGGTTATTTCCAGGGACCCACCCGCAACCTGGAGCGTCCCGGAGAGACCATCGCACCGCTCATGCCCTACGCTGATGCGCTCTTCGCCACCCGTGGCGTGGTCCGGTCCGTGGTCGACCCGGCAGACTCCAAGCCGCTGATCCTCCGCGTCTCCGGGGGCACCAGCATGGTGACGGGAGACCTGGCCGACGAAGGTGTCACCACCTCCATGGAGGACGCCGTCCGGCTCAACGTCTCCGCCGTTGGCATATCCGTGTTCGTGGGGTCCGAATACCAGAAGCAGTCCATCCTCAACCTGGGGAAGCTGGTGGATGAGGGCGAGAAATACGGCATCCCGGTGATGGCCGTAACCGCAGTGGGCCGCGAGCTTGACCAACGCGACTCCCGCTACCTGGCCATGGCCTGCCGAATCTGCGCCGAGATGGGCGCCAAGGTCGTCAAGACATACTGGTGCGACGACGGCTTCGACCGCGTGGTCAACGGCTGCCCGGTTCCGGTGGTCATGGCCGGCGGTCCCAGGGCCGACACCGAGCGAGAGGTCCTGGAATTCGTCCACGACGGCATGCAGAACGGAGCCATCGGCATTAACCTGGGCCGCAACATCTGGCAGAGCCCCCACCCGGTGCCTATGATCCGGTCTCTCCGCCACATCGTTCACGGCAACGGCACCGTCGACGAGGCCGTGGAAATCTTCGACTCTGTCCGCGCTGAGTCCGCCGAACTGGTCGGTGTCCCCGACTAGCCGGTGGCCCAGCCGTCCATAGGCCACACTCACCACCGGATAGTCCCCTCCCTCTTTATGGGGGAGGGTCAGGTGGGGGTGAATTGCACGCTTTCAAAACCCAGGGGAGTCCCATCAGTGAGGCAGGCCACTATGCGCGTAGCCATGTACTACAGCAACAGCGACGTCCGCATCGAGGAGATGCCGCGACCAGAAATCGGCCCCGGTGAGCTGTTGCTCCGGATCGACGCCAGCGGCATCTGCGGCAGCGACGTGATGGAGTGGTACCGGATCCAGCGTGCTCCCCTGGTGCTGGGCCACGAGGTTGCTGGCACGGTGGTCGAAGTGGGGGATGGCGTGACACGGTTCCGCGAAAGCGACAGGCTGGTCGTTACGCACCACGTGCCCTGCAACTCCTGCCGCTACTGCCTCAACGGCAGCCACACTGTTTGCGATACCCTGCGCGCGACCAACTTCGACCCCGGCGGATTCTGCGAGTATGTCCGTCTGCCGGCGATCAACGTGGACCGGGGCGCCATCCCTATCCCTCCCGGAGTAACCCTCCCCGAGGCCTCCGTTGCCGAGCCCCTGGCCTGCGTCTACCGGGGCCAGCGCCGTGCCAACCTGCAGCCTGGACAGTCGGTGTTGGTGCTGGGCAGCGGTCTCGCCGGGCTGCTTCACATAAACCTTGCCCGCGCTGTGGGAGCGGGAAAGATCGTTTCCACCGACCTGTCGGACTTCCGCCTGGAGGCCGCCAGACGCTTTGGCGCCGACGAGACACTGCGAGCCGATCAGTTCACGCCTGACAAGCTGCGCGAGGTCAATGACGGGCGCTTGGCTGACGTCGTAATCGTGGCCACCGGGGCCCGTCCCGCCCTGCAGCAGGCCCTGGATTCGGTGGATCGCGATGGGACGGTGCTTTTCTACGCGCCAACTGAGCCCGGCGTTGAGCTGCCCGTTTCCATCAACGATGTTTTCTTCCGCAACGGCGCAACCCTCGCCACCACCTATGCCGCAGCCCCCGGGGACCTGACCACCGCGCTGGACCTCATCGCCTCGGGTCGCGTGCAGGTTGGCGACATGATATCCCACCGTCTGCCACTGGAGGAGACCGGTGTGGGATTTCAGCTCACCGCGGATGCCTCCGAGTCGCTCAAGGTGGTGGTACAGCCGCACATGCAACTCCGGCAGACGAGGCCGCCTCTCCGGGGGGACGATCAGGTCGCCAGGTGAACCTGGCCCAGCTAGCCACGATGATGCGCGACGGACCGTAAGTTGGTCGCGGTCAAGGTTTGCCAGCCGGTGCCTCCGAACCTGAACCAAGGGCTGATCGCTACGGCTTGACGGCCGTTGCCCACCCTGTACAATCAACCGCACTATCCACCAGCCTGACGGATAAACACGCTGCGGGCTTGGCTGCGGAGGTTGTCATGGAACTCGGATTGTTCCTGGAGTTCCCCGTACGGGAAGGTTCCAACGAAAACGAAGCCTTCAAGGAGTCCTTCGCTCTCGTCGACCAGGCCGAGGACTTGGGAGTGGCCTCCGTTTGGATGGCCGAATATCATTTCAACCCCGCAAGGGTACTTGCCAGCCCCGTGACTATCCTGACCGCCGTTGCCGCTCGCACGCAGAACATCCGCGTCGGGACTGCCGTGCTGCTGCTGCCGCTGGCCAACCCGGTGCGCGTTGCAGAGGAGATCGCAACGCTGGACCAGATCAGCGATGGCCGCGTGGAGTTCGGAATCGGGCGCGGCACTTTCCCCAACGTTCACGAGGGATTCGGGGTACCGTTCGAGGAGAGCAGGGGCCGGTTTGAGGAGAGTATCGAGATCATCCTCAAGGCTTGGACCACTGACAGCTTCTCCTTTGAAGGAGAACATTTCACGCTGCCAGAAATGTCCGTGAGTCCCAAGCCTTACCAGCAGCCTCATCCGCCCATCCGGGTGGGCGTTACCTCCGCCGAGAGCTTCCCGATACTGGGGCGGATGGGTTTCGACATCCTGATCAACCCCTCGCGGGTGTTTGCGCTGCCCGAGTTGAAGTCCTCCATCGACGAATACCGCGCGGCGTGGAAGGCTGCCGGCCACGAGGGCGAGGCCAAAGTCGGCCTGCGGATTCCCGTCTACCTGTCGCACGACGCCCAAAAGGCCCATGACGAGCCGATGGACAGCGCGCTCTTCTCCATAGGCCGTCTGTCCGACCGGGTGGACAGCTACGCGGGGCGTCTCGGGACGCTGGGAGACTGGGGCGCCCAGGCCGAGCGGGTGCGCAGCATGACCTATGACGACTGGCTTCGCGACAAGGTGGCCTACGGCACCCCCGAGGCGGTTACGGACAAGCTGAACTCGCTGGGAGCGGAGCTGGGCCTCGATCAGGTCATGTTTGAGATCAATTTCGGCAACCTCATCCCTCTCGAGAACCAGGCCAACAGCCTGCGGCTGATGATGGAGGAGGTGGCGCCCAACCTGGCCTGAACCGGCCCGGCGGTCTCTGGAAACCGGTCATTTTAGGAGGAGATCCTTGCCCCACAACAGGCTGGGCAGGATGCAAGCGAGATGAGTTGCGAAGCGTTTGAGGCTGGGACCAAGGTTGAAGCAGTGCAGGAGTTCTCGGTCAGGGTGAGCATGGGCGCTCCCGTGGAGGGAGCCGGCCACACCATCCAGGTCGGCGACATCGGCGAGATCACCACCGTCCGGCGCACCGGCGCGGGACTGCATTGGCTGGTGATCCGGTGGGAGCGCCTGGGTCGTTCCTTCAACCTCAATCCAGACCAGTTCGACAGGGTCAAGATCGCCGCCTAGCTGGGAATTAACCGCAGAGAACACGGGGCGCGCAGAGATTCATCTCAATAGTCCCCCGTGGTCTTTGGGCCCTCTGTGGTCAACTCCGGCCTACCAGCGCATCCCGGGCTCCCGCTCCTGCAGTACCTCTCCGAAAAGCGTAAGCACCTGGTCGATGCGCAGCACCACGATGGCGGCGCCGACCATCTCCGGGTCGTTGATCAGCCCGGCGTCGGCAAGGCGCTGCGTAATCTCGTAATACACAGCTCCCTGCCGCTCAACGCTGGCCGTGCAGCGGAACTTCCACCCCGCGTCGACGGCGGCGTTGCGGAACAGCAAGATGACTTTGGGGTTCTCCTCGAGGTGCTCCAGCGGCTGACGACGGGTGCGGTCCCTGTAGGCGAAGGTGGAGTCGTCCACCGCCAGCACGGTACCGATGTAGCCGGCGTTGGGCGTGCCGTCGGTTGAGGCGGTCGCCACGATGCTGGGAAACCCGTCCTCCCGGGCGTTGTTGACCAGGCGCTTCATCTCGTCGGTTAGCTGTATCACTGTCTCTCTCCTAGTCGTCCGCCGCATGTTCGGCCATCTGTCGCAGCGACACGCCGGTCTCCGAGGCCTCGATGGTGCGCCGGTCGAGCTGCAGCCCGAATCCGTCGGCCAGGCGGGTCAGGTAGTTGAATATTCCGACGATGTGGCCCACCTCCAGCAGCCCTACGTCGTCAAACCCCAGGTCGCGCAGGGGCTGCCAGTCGGCCTCGACCATCCGCGTGGGCGTGGCGCTCAGCTTCTCCGCCACTGTGCACAGCGCCAGCTGTCTGGGCGTCAGCGACGGCAGCTCCCGCCATCGCCGGTGGGTAACCGCCTCCACGATGTCCGGGTCCCCGTCCTCGGCACGCAGAAACTCTGCGTGGGAGACGGTTCAATACCGGCAGTCCTGGGCCGCAGCCGCCACGGCAGCCACCATCTCCCGCTCCTGCCGATCCAGCTCGCCCGGCCCGAACATCACCTGGCGGTATAGCGCTCCAAAGAGCGGGCCGATTTCCCTGTGCCTGGCCTGCAACCGACCCATTGCTGGCAGGTAGCCGAAGTCGTAGTTGCCTCCGCGGGCGCCGGGAGGGAGGCTGGCCCGGTGCTCCGCCTCCGTGGGGATGGATACCCAGGCTTCCCGCTCGAACTCTTGCTCAAACCCTGGTGCGTTCTCCTGGTTGGCCATAGTTGCCCCTCCTCAGGTGATGCGGCTATTCTAATCCAATGAAGAGGATACTGGTCACCGGCGCCGCCGGACAGCTGGGCTCCGAGTTGATTCCCGCCCTCAGGGAACGGTACGGCAATGACAACGTGGTCGCCGCGAGGCACCTCAGCCCACTGACCGAGGAGGTCGCGGACAGCGGCCCGTCCACGCAGGTCGACGTAACGGAGCAGGCGTCAGTGGAGCGGGCAATCCGCGACTTCGGCATCGATTCACTCTACCACCTGGGTTCGCTGCTCTCCGTTGCCGCCGAGGCCAACCGGCCCCTGGGCCATCGGGTGAACATAATCGGCCTGTTGAACGTCCTGGAAGCGGCCTGCGACGCGGGCCTGGAACGGGTGATCATTCCCAGCTCCATCGCCGCTTTCGGCAATGACACGCCCCACGACAACACTCCCAACGAGACGCTGCAGCGGCCTACCTCGTTGTACGGAATCTCCAAGGTGTTCGGCGAGCTGATGGGCAATTACTTCTTTGAGAGGGTCGGACTCGATGTCAGGGGAGTGCGCCTTCCCGGCGTGGTCAGCTGGAAGGTGGAGCCCGGAGGCGGGACCACGGACTATGCCGTCGACGCATTCTATGGGGCCATCCGGGAGGGCCGGTACACCTGCTACCTGCGTCCGGGCACTTACCTTCCTATGATGTACGTGCCGGATGCCATCAAGGCCCTCATTGAGGTGGCGGAGGCGGACGTCGGCAGGCTGAAGCACCACGCCGACTACAACGTCAACTCCATGAGCTTCGAGCCGGAGGAACTGGCGGCGGCCATTAGCAGGCGGGTGCCGGGATTCGCCATGGACTACGACGTGGACCCGCTGCGCCAGTACATCGCGGACTCGTGGCCCAACTCCCTCGATGACACGGCGGCCCGGCAGGAGTGGGACTGGCGCCCCGACTACGGCGTCGAGGCCATGGTCGATGACATGTACGAGAATCTCTCCCGCAAGCTGCTGGGGTGAACCAAGTCTCCCGGCGACCAAACCAAGACCAAGACGAAATTTGCGTGGTTCCCTCTCCCTCCGAGGGAGGGTTAGGGTGGGGGCGTGTCTTTGAATCAGGCGAATTTGTCCATGCCTGCAGTTTCCCCCTCACCCCAACCCTCTCCCTCAAGGGAGAAGGAGAATGATCCGCCAGGCGTCAGTAAGGCAGTGTCCACGATTCCGAGAAGGCCAGCGCGCAGGTGCTGTGGGTGCGTGCGTCGCGCTGGCGAGGCCATGGGCGACCCGAGGCCTGGCGGCCGTTCAGCGTGATGCGGGCGCCGTTGGCCGGGATCAGCACCGTGCAGACCCCGTGAGGGCGCTCCGGGTTGGCGCCGGGGAAGCTGTGGGTCATGAACGGCTCGCCCAGGTCGTACCAGGTCAGCGCGATCTCCTCGCCGTGGGCGCTGCATGACTCCGTCCAGAACGAGCGCAGGTCGCCCGAGCTCCCGAAGGTTGCATCGGTGGCGGGGATCTCGAGGTCGCCGAAAGTGGCGTTGATCCTGCCCTGAATCTCCCCCTGGAGCCATCGGGTCATCTGTATGTTGTCGGTGTAAATCCGTGGCTCGCCGCCGGTGAGCTCGCCCTGCAGGAACAGCACGTGCCCCGGCCCGCCCGGAGAGAACAGAATGCGCCAGAAGCTTGCGTCGCTGGTGACCGGGCCGTCGTCCGTGGCGCTGAGCCGGATGTAGGGGTTCTCTCCGGTGAGAAGCAGTCGGTTCGGATCAATAGGGCTGGCTGTAGTCATGGCGAACTCTCCTTGTGAGCCGTTTTTCGGATCTGGATTCGTATCGCGGGCATTGTGCCTCCTCACCCTCACCCTCTCCCGAAGGGAGAGGGAATTTGTGGAGGCTACTGTGCGGTCAGGCCGCCGTCGATCACGAGCTCGCTGCCGGTCATGAACGAGGCCTCGTCGGACGCGAGGAACAGGACGCCGTAGGCGATGTCCTCCGGCTGCCCGATGCGGTTCATGGGGTGCCGTGCTGCGTTTTGCCGTCGACCCTCGTCGCTGTTGAGCATGATTGGCTGCGTCATGGGGGTGTCGATGACCCCCGGGTGGACCGAGTTGCACCTGATCCCGTCGCGGGAGTACTGGATGGCCGTGGACTTGGTCAGCAGGCGCACGGCGCCCTTGCTGGCCCCGTAGGACGATGTGCGTCCGCCCACAATGCCTGCGATGGACGAGATGTTGACAATGGAACCGCCGCCCGCACCCTGCATCGCGGGAATGGCAGCCTTGGTGCCGAGGAACACACCCTTGGCGTTGATGTCCATCACCAGGTCCCATTCCTCGCTGCTGGTGTCCTCCACGTTGTTGACGATGCCGACGCCCGCGTTGTTGACGAGAATGTCCAGCTTCCCGAACCGGTCTACAGCGGTGGCTACGGCGGACTGCCAGGCAGACTCGTCGGTCACATCCAGGCGGACGTACACGCATTCGCCGCCGCTCTCGTTGATGGCCGCCTCCGTCTGCCTGCCCTCCTCGTCCAGGATGTCGCCGATGACGACCCTGGCCCCCTCCGAGGCGAACATGCGGGCCTCCGTCGCGCCCATGCCCCTTGCTCCCCCGCTGATCAGTGCAACCTTGCCTTCCAGTCTCATGGATTCCTCTCCGCTACCATAGAGCTACTTCATTTCAACGATGATCGGCTGGTTCGGCAGAACTACGCCCACCCAGCCTCCCGCGGCAGGTTGTGCAAAACGTTTCGGCACTGGCGCTGCGGCGGTTCGCACAGTATATTGCAGCAGACAGGTCGCCCGCACTCCGGGAATGCGCTCTGATCGGAATACGGCTAAGTAACGGCGGTCAAAGCCGCACTTGTCATAAAATCCGCGCCTGCACCGTGCAGCGGGAGGGTAGAGATGGTCAACGGCAAGAAGTGGAGCCTCAAAGGCGAGTATTTCGAGAGCTGCAACTGCGAAGTCCTGTGCCCCTGCATCGTGAGGGGGACCAACATCGATCCAACCGAGGGACACTGCGACGTGGCCCTGGCGTTTCATATCGTAGAGGGCGATCTCGATGGTGTGGCGCTGAATGGCCTGAACTTCATCGCTGTAAACTACACCCCCGGGCCCATGGCCGCTGGCGGTTGGACCTCATCGTTCTACGTGGACGAAAGCGCTGAAGACGCCCAGCGTGCGGCGTTGGAGCAGATACTGTCGGGAGACATGGGCGGTCCCGCCGAGCGATGGAGGGCCATGACCACTGATTTCCGGGGCGTGCACTACGTCGCTATCGACTTCCAGGTTGACGGTAAGACACACTCCGTGACGGTTCCCGGCGTTATGGACTTCTGCGTCGAGCCCATTCAGATCCCCGGAAGGGATGATGCCATGCTCCTGTCGAACACTGGGCACGGTGTCAATCGCGACCTGTACCTGGCCCGCGGTGTGCGTGGCGAGTACACCGACGAGGGCATGACCTGGGACAACACCGGCAGGAACGGCCATTACGCCCCCTTCGAATGGAGTTTTCCGTAATCTGCATAAATTTGTTGCGGACTAAACGCCGCTCGCAGCACATTTACGTTTTCAGTTCGCAATATTCTCTTAGTTGACGCCTTTTCGCGACGTTCCTATAATCGCGCCCTGTTTGCCATTGGAAGCTGCATTCTCTGTCAGATTCCTGCAGACAGTGTCGAATATCATTTATAGGAGCGCGTCTATGCGAAAACTTTTGGCAATCCTCATCCTCGGAATCGTAAGCATCATGCTGTTGGCTTGCGGTGAGGCGGCGACGCCGGTCCCCACAGCAACCACCGCGCCCACGGAACCACCTCCCACCGTAGCGCCCACGGCTGTCCCGACCGAGGTCGAAGAGGAGACCGAAGAACCCGAAGCCATGGAGAGCGAGTTCAGCGAGGCTGTGCTGGCCGCAGCTGCTGAACGGGCCAACGGCCCTGGCGCGTTCTACGTCGGAGACCTCAATGATCTGGTGGGTCCGGCACCCACGGAAGACCAGGGTGACGCGGACGGCAACGTACCCTTGTCGGCACTGGAGAATCACAGTTACGCCTACGAGTCTGACTACTACAAGGATGTCGTCGAACGGGCGAATTTTGACAATCCCACGGAGCTGACCAGCACCGGAGAGAGCATCGAGATCCAGCATGCCTGTGTGAACCGGGCACTGGTTTTCTGCAAGATCGTGGAGAGCTTCCTTTCCCCCAGCCTGGAAGCGCGCACCGGTGGCCAGCTCACCGTATCATCGTCGTCCTTCCCCGAGCTCGGCATTGCTGGCCCGGACACCCTCGCGCTGGTCCGCGACGGCACCCTTGACATGGTGAGCGTGCTGGGCGTCTATGTGGCAGGCGAGCTGCCCGAACTGGAAATCCAGTCCCTGTTCGGAATTTACACCGAGCGCGAGCAGCAGTTTGCGGCAACCGTCAATCTTGATCCCTACCTGCAGGAAATACTGGTAGAGAACAGCGGCGGCGGACACGTAATCAGTATCAACTGGCACAACGGCGACGACATTTTCCTGTTCACCAAGGAACCTCTCAACCTGCCGGAAGACTTCGACGGCATGAAGACCCGTGCCTTCGGCACCTCCATTTCCGACTGGATCTTTGGTATGGGTGGTGAGGCGCAATTCCTGGCCTTTGCCGAGGTCTACACCGCCCTGGAGCGCGGCATCCTGGAGGCCGGTGTAACCGGCGGCGACGCGGGTCACGGCCAGCGCTGGTACGAGGTGGTCAACTACATCAACGGCCCCCTGACCAGCTGGCCCACCAGCCACAATGTGATCAACAAGGAGGTCTGGGAGTCCATTCCCGACGATCTCCAGGCCATCTTCGAGGAAGAGTCGGCCCGGATGGAACTGGAAGCCCTGCGCCTCGGTTCGATCCAGAACGAACTGGGTCTTCAGAAGAACATCGACTCCGGGCTGGAGTACATCGAGTTCGGCCCCGAGATGCGGGCCCTCAGCGACCAGTCGGTGAACGAAAGCGTGCTCCCCAAGTGGGTTGAACGCGTCGGCGGCCCCGAGGAATTCTTCGTCCAGGAAGTGTTCAACGAGGCCATTGGTACTATTGTCGGAATACGCATCGAGACCGACGGCACCATTACCAGGACACAGTAGACCCAAAGCAATCCCAGGCAACCCGCACCCTCGGGCCTTGTGAGGCCCGGGGGTTTTGTTTTGTCGGGTTGCGGCCTGCCGGGCCACGAGTTCATGGAATGAAATGGTGTTACTAATATCGTAGACAATAGCAAAATAATTATGATTTAGAGAAGATAATTTGCCAATCTAAGATATCTATTCATCTATAAATGCTTTGACCATATTCGCATACGTTACTATAATTGCGCTTTCACTTGCGGCATGCGGCCATTTCCTGTGCCAGCAGCTTGCAAATGGGAACGAATTCGAGACTCAAGGAGCGACGGAATGCGAAAACTGATCCTGCTGATTATCCTGGGAACAATAGGCCTATTGCTGCTGGCTTGCGGAGAGGCAGCGACCTCTGAGCCAACGGCCACCTCGGCACCTACGGTGGCTCCCACCCAGCCGCCGCCCACGGCAGCCCCCACGGCGGCTCCTACCGAGGAAGGGTCTATGATGGAGGAGGGCGACTACAGCGCAGAACTCCTGGCCATCGCGGATGAGCTGGCTAACGGTCCGGGGGCCATATTTGTGGGAGACCTGAACATGCTGGTCGGCCCGGCGCCGACCGTGGATGAAGGGGACGCCGACGGCAACGTTCCCCTGGACGCTCTGGAGAAGCACCTGTACGTGTACGAGTCAGACTATTACCGGAACCTGATCGAAAGGGCCAAGTTCACCGACCCCACTCCGCTGGAATATGACGGTGAACCCGTTGTCATCCAGAACGCCTGCGTAAACCGGGCCATTGTGTTCTGCAAGATCGTGGACACATTCCTGGAGCCGAGGTTGACCGAGCGGACCAATGGCAAGCTGGTCATTGAGTCCACATCCTTCCCTGAGCTCGGTGTGGCCGGCCCCGACACGCTCAACCTGGTAAGGGACGGGACGCTGGACATGGTCAACGTGCTCGGGCCATACGTGGCAGGCGACTTGCCGCAGCTGGAAATCCAGTACCTGTTCGGCCTGTACACTGAGCGGTCCCAGCAGTTCGACGCCACAGTATTGATGCTGGAGGCTATCGAGGACCTATTGATCGCTGATACGGGCGGCTATCCAATCAACGTCAACTGGCATAACGGCGACGACATTTTCCTGTTTACCAAAGAGCCCCTGCACATGCCAGAGGACGTTGTGGGCATGAAGACCCGGGCCTTCGGCACCTCCATTTCCGACTGGATTGCGGGCATGGGAGGCGAGCCGCAGTTCCTGGCCTTCGCCGAGGTGTATACGGCCCTGGAGCGTGGCATCCTGGAGGCCGGTGTGACCGGCGGCGACGCGGGTCATAGCCAGCGTTGGTACGAGGTGATCAGCTACATCAACGGTCCCCTCACCTCCTGGCCCTCCAGCCACAACGTGGTCAACAAGGAAATCTGGGAAGCAATTCCCACTGATCTGCAAGAGATATGGAAGGAAGAGTCGGTCAAGTTGGAGCTCGAGGCCCTGAGGCTTGGGTCAATCCAGAACGAACTGGGGCTGCAGAAGAACATCGACGCCGGCCTGGAATACATCGAGTTCGGGCCGGAGATGAGGGCACTCAGTGACGAGGCCGTGATCAATAATGTGGTCCCCAACTGGGTCGACCGCGTCGGCGGCCCCGACGCGCCGTTCGTTGAGGTATTCAACGACGCCATCGCTCCGATCGTTGGCATAACCATCAACGCGGACGGTACAATAATCAAGCAATAACGACCCGGGGCAATAGACTCGACTCCCGGACAGAAAGAGGAGCGCGGAGGGAATCACCGGAATGAAACTCTCCGCGCTTTCTTTGCGTTTGGTGGCCTCCGGGCGCGTTCTCGGTGTTTTCCTGCTATCCGGCGCTCTGCTCTCCGTTCTGGCAACCGGCTGCGGTGCCCCCACTGATCCGGAATCTACCGCCGCATCCTTCGCACATTCCACGTCCGTTCCGGCTACTCCGCTATCCGTACCGGCTACGGCGGTTCCGCCCACTTCCTCGCCGACCCTGGCGACGGCCCCAGAGGGGGCCAGTAATCTCGTTGGAGAAACCGCCCCAGATTTTCCGCTAAAGCTCTTTCAGGGAGAGGAAACCCTTGGGGACAGTGAACTGCATTTGTCCGACGTTACCGGTCAACCCATAGTGCTCAACTTCTGGGCGCGGCTTTGCGGGCCCTGCTGGAAAGAAATGCCGGAGTTGCAGGACTTCTACGAAGAGCGGAGAGATCAGTTGAGACTGCTGGGCATAGACATCGGGCAGTTCACCGGCCTGGGCTCTCCCAAGGACGCCGGCAGATTGCTGGATGCACTAGGCGTCACCTACCCCGCCGGGTACACGGATGACGCGACGATCACTTCCAAATACCGCATTCGGGCCATGCCGACCACCATCTTCATCGATTCCGAAGGGGTGGTGTTCCAGTCCTGGACCGGCGCAATCGACCGGCAGCAACTGGAACGCATCGTTGCCAGAATGCTGGAAAAGGAATAGGCGGCATAGCTACTTCTGAGACGCAGGCGCCATTGGGAATACTGGGAGAGGCCAGGATAATCGGGGTACTCTCGTTCTCGGTCCTGGTGGCGCAGAATGCCAACCTGATTGTCCCGCCCCTCCTGGTGGACATCGCGTTCGATATGGATGTATCGGTCCCGGTGGCCGGTCAGCTGGCCACAGCGACCTTTGCGGCGTGGGCCGTGTCCGTGGTTTGCGGTGGCCCGTTGTCCGATTCCTTCGAGCGGAGGTGGTTGGCCCTTGCAGGATTACTGATCCTGTTGGTCTCGGTGACTGCCTCGGCCTTTGCTCCCAATCTCGAGGTTCTCTTGGTCTTGCGGGCGGCAAGCGGATTCGGTGGTGGCATGCTTCCTCCAAATGCCATGGGAGTGATTGCCGACACGTTCTCACCCGAGAGACGCGCCAGAGCCATCGGCACCGTGATGGCGAGCAACGTAATCAGCGCTGGCTTGACAGTGCCGTTGATGGCCGTCCTTGCCGACTGGCAGGGCTGGCGAATTGCCTTTTTTGTTTCGGGCATGTTGTTGGCGGCCAGCTTGCTGTCCACTTGGTTCTGGTTCCCGCGCGGGAACAGGGACCGAACTCGCAACCTGGAGTTCTTTTCGCGATTTCAGGCACTGCTGTCCCTTCGGTTTTTCCAGGTCGCCGTGACCGTGAACACTATCCAGCGGATGGCTTTCTGGGCATTCGTCAGCTTTTTCTCTGCCTTCCTCATCCAGACCCACGGAGTCAGCGTGGGCTTTCTCGCGGTGCCTCTGGTCATTACTGCCCTGGCGCAGACTGCCGGCAGCTACGTGGCGCCTTTGATATCCAACAACCGGACATACGCCGTAGTTGTGGCCTCGACGTCCGTGGCGGGAGGCGTCTGCGGCCTGTTGTTTTTCGCGGTCGACCTCGGTCTATGGACTTCCGTGGCCATCGCCACGGTGGGTACGGGGCTTCTGGCCGTAACCTTCCCCACATTGGTGAGCGTCAGCACGAGGTTCTCCGGGAGGTCGACGGCCACGGGCGTTGGGCTCATGGGACTGAGCAACCAGGGAGGAGGCGTGTTCGGGGCAGCGCTGGCTGGAGGCCTGCTGGCCAGCTCAGGATTCGCCGCCATCGGCTATATGTGCCTGGGAGTCACCATCCTGTGCGGAGTGACGGCCCTGATATTCGGACGGCACGGGTCGCCGGGGGAAGAGTGATCTGCCGGAGGGGGTGTTCGGCGGAGAAACGCCTTGCTGTGGGGTCGCTAGGCTTCAGGTGCATAATTGCTCAGAGAATATCCGTCGGAGCGGTTGGGAGGAGGCGTTTCTGCGAGGATCCCGTAGACCGCCAAGGGTAATCGCCCCTGGCACGTTCTGATGCCGCCGAGTCAATGGTGTTTAAACAATCGGCTCGCAGCACCGTTTCCTGCCCTGCCGACAGGCAGCAAAAAGAGCGCTCCGCAGCTGGTTCAGCTCGGGAACGCCCAAGACAGGGATGTTCCAGCCGTGAAATTGGCGGGAGTGCGAGGGAGTCGAACCCACCTACCCCGCTTCTAACGAGGCATAACGGTTTTGAAGACCGCAAGGGCCACCGGGCCCCATCCACTCCCGTGTTCAAGACGGAAAGAATTTTATCCGTCTTAGTCTGAATTTGCTATTCTTTTGCCATTCCTTTTCTTCCACTCGGACTCAAAATGGCTCTCTGACTCTTATTGCGCCGTTGGTAACAAATGCCAGTATGAGTCAATCGTTATGGCAATAGTACTATGCCCCAGCCGCTCCGAAACTACCTTCAGGTGTATACGTTGAAACAGCATCAAGGAGGCGTGAGTGTGGTGCAAATGATGCAGCCGCAGCGCCTCAATGCCTGCTGCGCTGGAGTTTCTCCTGGACCACTTACTGACTAGGTCGGGGTCGAGGGCGGACCCATCGGAATGGCAAAGAGCGAAATTGCCATTCCCCGAGGTGTCCCGATTTCGCTCCCGTTGAGCCTTCAACGCCTCGACTGACTCTGAAGGCAAGTCAACTACTCGTCCGTGGCGATTCTCGGGCAACTTCAATTCCGTCGCGCCTGAGGCCAGCTTGATTAGCACCCTTCGCACGGACAGCATGCTGGCCAAAGAGGGTGTGTGACAAATCAGAATCAAGCGGGACATAGTACTACAGTCGCACTAATAGTGGCTCAGTAATTGCAGCCTTTGATCTGTCCCAATTTTCGTTTTGAATAATCGTTGCTCGTAGCTGGACACTGCGGTAATTAAGGCTGCCCCATGCCTCAGGAGACCAACTGCGACTGTAGTACCAGGGTCTCGACGATTCTGGAACCATCGTCGGAAAGATCCAGGAAGCACAACTGGGACAGCCTGGCAATTTGCCACGCTCCGTGCCGAGGCTGCAATTTTCAATGCACTCCTACCCGTCCACTTGTTGAATGGTCCAGCGGCTGACCTCCAGGCGCTTGGCAAATTCCCGCAGGCTCACTCCCCTCGATCGCTCCTCCCTGATGTACTCCCGTTGCTGCTCGGTCAGGCTCGGCCGCTGGCCTGGGAAACGGCCTTGGGTCCGCGCCTTGGCCTGGCCCGCGGCGGAGCGATCCCTGATGGATTTTCGCCACCACTCGCTGAATGCCAGCACCAACTGGAGCTGAAGCTTCCCGTTGGCCGTGGCCGTGTCGAAGTCCTCCGCCAGGGACCGGAACTTCACGCCGGCGTGGTGCAGGCACTCGATCACCTGCAGCCCGTAGGTCAGCCCCCGGGAGGGCCGGACGATGTGGGTGACCACCAGGGTGTCGCCCGCGGCCACCAGGTCCAGCATCTTCAGGAGGAGGCAGCGGTCAACCTTGGCCCCGCTGGCCTCCTCGGCCCGGATGTTGCCCATGGCGCAGCCGGCGCGTACCAACCGCTCCACCTGAAGGTCCAGATTCTTGTCTTCGGGCTCTCTCACCGAGACTCTCGCGCAGCCGTACAGCGTCATCAATTTGTACCCATGGCTGGAATAACTGATGTATCGGATTCTGCCACGGGTTTTGAAACCGGAGTATCCAGCCACTCCGTCAGCTACTGAGTGGGGCAATTTACAGCCATGGGCACGGTGCGTGGAACGGCTCCGGTGGCGCTCACCAACCGCTCGTTTGTTGTGCAATCAGGCGTTAAACTAATTGACCATTGTCGAGCATCGCTCCAGGTCAGATGCTGTGTGTGGCGTCCTTGGTCATTGGCGCTACACGATGGCAGGCCAAACCGCAGCCGCCTTGGCAGTCTATCGGTATCCGACAAAAGGTCTTACGCTGAAGCAACTCTCTGCGCGAGCGAACCCGTCTACTTATGATGCGGTATGCTTCGCCATACCGAATCATATTCTAGGAGGTTACGCCATCGGGAGTTCAAGAGAAGGATAGACGGAAATGCCGATAATGCTGACGGGATGCGCTGGCTTCATTGGGGCACGAGTGGCGTCCCTGTTGTTGGATGCGGGGCACGAGGTCGCGGGAGTTGACGCCTTGAACACATCCCACGCTTCACGACTGCAAGAGTGGCGGTTGGGGAACCTTGCTGACAAGCGCGGCTTCACCTTCCATCCTGTGGACATTCGCGACATGGAGGCGACCAGACGAGTGTTCACAGGCTGTGCCCGAACAGAGCGGATTGCTGCGGTGATCAACCTGGCAGCGCTGGCGGGTGTCCGGAATAGTGTTGAAAACCCCAGGCCGTACTACGAAGTTAACGTTCTCGGCACACTACACTTGCTGGAACTTTGCCGGGAGTACGGTGTCGACAGGTTCATACTTGCATCCACGTCCAGCGTTTACGGGGCCGAGATTGACGGACCGGTCAGCGAATCCGCCGCTTCCAGCCGGCCGCTGTCGCCCTACGCCGCATCCAAGGAGGCCGCAGAGGCGTTGCTGTTTTCGTATCACCACCTCCACGGCATCGATGGCGTCGCGCTACGCTATTTCACCGTCTATGGGCCTGCTGGCCGCCCTGACATGAGCGTGTTCAAGTTTGTACGGGCGGTGGCGGGGGGCGAGCCGATTACGGTGTACGGCGATGGGACGTAGCAGCGGGACTTCACCTACATCGACGACATCGCTCGAGGGACGGTAGCCGCCCTGCAAATGTCAGGCCACGAGACGGTCAACCTGGGGTATGGCTGTCCGGTGGTACTGAATGAAGTTATTCGCCTGGTAGAGGAGGCAGTGGGCAACTCGGCGATCATCGAGTATCAGGAGCGCCATGCCGCCGATCCCATGATGACCTGGGCAGACGTCAGCCGCGCCCGGACCTTGTTGGCTTGGACACCGGAGGTCGGAATCGAAGAGGGGATTCGCCGCACGGTCGACTGGTACATGAACAACCGGGAATGGGCCAAGCGATTAACTTGAAGCAGCGGTCCGTTCCTGCCTCTAGTTTCAACCCCCCCCTTTGAATAGTCCCAAGGCCGGTGCCATAACCTCCTTTCTGACGAAAGCAGGGAATCTTTGAAGTACTGACGACACGCGCAGCCGACCGTAAAGGCAGACCACCTCCGGCCAGACGAGGGCTCCCGTTACCAGACCGGCGAGCGCGAGCCAGAAGTAGGTCAGCCACCAGGTTTCGGTAGTCCACCAGGTGTACATCGGGAACAACCCACTCAGGCCCTGAAACGCGGGGTAGGCCATGTCGAACGGGTCAACGGCAATGGTAATTTCCTGTGCTCTTGCGGCCTGGGCCAGCCCCGCCGTGGTCGCCAGCGTCAACGCCCCCAGAATCGCCACAGAGATCCGTCCCCACAAGGGCAATTGGACAAGCAACAGGACGATTGGCGCCACGAAGAGCGGCAGCACCGTCAGTAGCGTGCGGCCCGGAAACCACCAGCCCATCATCGTGATGGCGACGAAGGTGGCGATGAGCATCTGCGCGATTATCAGGCCCAATACCAGGCGGCAGGCAGGCTTCGCCATAGCCAGCAGCGTCAGGCCGGGGACCGCTGCCAGCAATAGCGGAGCCCAGCGGCCGATGCCGAATCGCCGGTCTATGAACAGCCCCCAGAGGCGGTAGTACCGCTCTCCCCATTCGATGTGGCCTCCGAGGATTTCAGCGCTGTTCCATCCGGCGTAGACCGCATTGACGCTGTATGGAGTCAGGCTGCCGAACAGGTGCAGGTGGAACCATGCGTAGAATGCCGCCGAGGACGCTCCAGTCGCAAGGAGGGCGATTCGCCCGTCCCGTCCGGCCTTGAGCAGGAAGTACCCTGCTACCAGCAGCGCCAGGGGCGCGTACTTGATCCCCAGCCAGCACATGACCGAGAGAAGGGCTGCCAGCAACAGCCCATCTGCGACGCCCGGAGTCCGCTCCCGGGTCACAACCAGCAGCGAGAGCACCAGCGCCAGCGCGCCAGGGAACTCAGGGTAAACCTCCGTGGAGTAAATAAACGCCGTTGCGCTCAGACCCACGCCCAGGGCTACGACCCAACTCAATACGCGGCGGCCAGTCAGGCGGTCGGCCAGCACGAAGGCCAGGGCTATGGTGGCGGCTCCCAGCACCATGAGCTGGACCTGCGCGCCCACTAAACCACCCAGGGCGAAACCCGGAATCACCAAGAAGGACAGACCCGGATTGTGCGGACTGAGCAGGTCGCCGTCCGCCTGCGGCACGGACTGACGCCACAACTCGTCGGGGTGGTCGAAGAATGACTCGTAGGAACTGGTCTCGTACTGTTTGGTCAGGTCGAAGTCGCCGTCAGCCAGCAGGCTCTGAGTGGTCAGCAGGTAGAAGGGTTCATCTCCAGTGATGGATGCTCCCCGCGTGGCCCGGATGTCGATGGAGAACGAGTATGCCACGCACAGCAAGAGGAAAAGAGCCGCCGCGGCCAGCAGCAGCTCCTTCTCCTTCATTCCACGCCTTGTGGCTTGATAGACGCGAGTCCAGGTCACGGCAGAACGCCAACCTCGCGGAGAAGATCGATGGTACCCTGCAGGTCGCTCAGACTGCCTAGGTCAACGTCGGGCGGATCGAGAGATTCGATGGGCGGCAGGTCCCCTTCCGGCTCCACACCGGCGGAAACCGGGTATTCCTTGACATCCGACGTGAAGTATTGCTGCGCAGGCTCCGACAGCAGGAAATCGACAAACTCCTGGGCCGTTGCCTTGGTGTCCGATGCCTCAAGGATTCCTGCACCGGCCACAAGGACCAGAGCACCAGGGTCGCCGTTGCCGATGTAGTAGTTGCGAGCTTCGAAGCCCTCTCCGTGCTCTTCCAGGAACCTCTCGAGGTAGTAGTGATTGACGAATCCGACGTCCACCTCGCCGTTGGCGGTTGCCTGCACGATGGAAACATTGTTGGGGTATTCCTGGGCATCGTTGTTCTTCATCCCTTCCAACCATGCCCGCGCGCCGTCCTCGCCTATCTGAAGCCGGAGAGCGGTGACAAAGGACTGGAAAGAGCCATTCCGGGGAGCCCACCCCACCCGGCCGGTCCACTCCTCGGACGTGAAGTCCAGGATGGAGGGTGGAAGGTCGGCGTCGGGGTTTATGGTCTCGGTGTTGTAGATGATGGTCCTGGCCCTGCCGGAGGTCCCTATCCACTGCCCGTTGGGGTCCCTGAGCCTGGGATCAACCTTGGACAGGGTTGCCTCCGGCAGGTCTGCCAGCATCCCTGCGGCCGCAAGGCTGCCGAGAGAACCGGGATCCTGCAGGAACACCACGTCGGCCGGGGTGTTGTCGCCCTCTTCGAGGAGGGTGGCCGCGGTGGATGCGCTTCCGCCGTACTTTACCCGGATGTCAATTCCGGTTGACTCTCCGAAGGCCTCCAGGAGAGGATGCACCAGGGACTGGGAGCGTCCCGAGTACACGGTGAGGGTGCGGTCCCCCTGTTCGGTGGGTTCGGCCCGGGTAGGAGCCTCCGTTGCCGGCGCCGATGTGGGTTGTGCGGAGGTGGCCGCTGCCCGCGTCGGCTCGGCCGACGAGGTTGGCGCCGGAGAGGGCGATTGCTCCTCCCCTCCGCAGCCCATAAGCGCCAGCACCAGTACAGCCACTCCCGCAAGAGCGGGAAGCCAGTGCATTAGACCGTGAATATGGCCGATGCCATTAAGCAACCTCATTTGTTATTCCCTTCGTTCCGAGACTTACTCTCCCTCTCACAGAGGGAGAGTAAGTCTCCCCAGTCTAGTAGCTGGTTACCAGGTCAGCTTGCGTCAACAAGAGTGCCGACGCAACTCCGTTCAGGGCCGCCAGGGCTCCGTCACGCGACGCGGTGGTAATGTCGCTCGCGTCAGCGGTCAGGTAGGCCATGATTGTCTCGTCCGCCGCAGCGCTGGCTTCGAGCGACCTCGGGCTGGATAGACTGGTAGAAAGCCAGGGCTTCGACCTGGTGGGTACCATGATCCTTACCGTCGGCCACATCCTGCTGCGTGATGCCGATGTACCTCACGGTGGCCAGGTAGAAGATGGCGTTCAGGCGAGAGTAGACTTCCTGGGTCGCTGTCTCAAGGGCCTCCGCATCCATGTCGTCGGCGGCCTGCCGGGCCCGGTCCATGGCCTGGCGCAGCGGGATGTCCACGGTGCCTTCCCGTCCGAAGTTGCCCTCACGGGACTTGGCAAGCGCGGCCAGCGAGTAGGGGTATTCTCCGTCGACTTCCACGCCAACGTAGATGGCCCAGGCCTCGTCGATGAGGCCAGACCTCATGTTTTCCTGCCCTACCATCATGTAGAACTTGACCCAGTGGTAGAGAATTCTAAGCACGCCCTTGTTGATGGCCTGGCGCCGATGGGCGTCGGTGTATTCTTCCGCCTTGCCCCGCGCCCTGATCGCGTTGCTCACCGGGCTGTCCAGGAAGTTGCTGGACTCGTAGAACTCTGTCGCCACCGCGAAGTCCGTTGCCCGGCGTGGGATGCGGGCGAAGCTGCGCAGAGTCCGGTTCTGGTTGCCGATACGGGTGTGAGTGCCCGCCTCATACAGCAACAGGATGTCCGCTGCGGGCAACTCCCGACCGTCGTTGATGACGTTGGTCAGCCTTGCGATCTCCTGGTAGTCGGAGGAAATCTTCTGGTAGATCTCCCGGTGGGTGGTCGGCGTATAATAGCCGTCGGACGCCGTCGGTCCTTCAGTCTCGTATTCTTGGCCCACGGGAATGAACAGGCTGGAGGAAAGGTCCAAGCCGCCGGTGTCGGGAGACGGCACGCCGCTGGGCCCATCGCCGGTATCGTCCGTGTACCCGGTCACCAGGTCACTCTGTTCCAGCAGGAGGTCCGCCGCCACTCCGTTGAGGGCGGCCAGCGCTCCGTCGCGCGACGCAACGGTAATGGCGCTGGGCTCGCCAGTTAGACAAGCCATTATGGTCTCGTCCGCAGACGGGTCGGCCTTGGCTACGTCAGGCTGAATCGACTGGTAGAAGGCCAGTGCCTCCACCTGGTGGATCCCGAGGGCGTCGCGGTCTCCGGCCTGTGCGTCATCGTAAACCCGGCCTATGTACCTTACAGTGCTGAGGTAGAAGATGGCGTTGAAGCGGGAGAAGACCTCCTGGGTGGCGGTCTCGAGAGCGTCCGCGTCCATGTCGTCAGCGGCCTGCCGGGCCCGGTCCAGGGCCTGGCGCAGCGGGATGTCTATCGTGCCCTGACTTCCCAAGTTGCCTTCACGTGCCTTGGCGACGGCGGCCACCGAGTTGGGGTAGACGCCATTCACTTCCTCGCCCACGTAGATGGCCCAGGCCTCGTCGATCAGGCGGGAACTGGACCTGTCCTGGCCGATGAGCATGTAAAACTTGGCCCAATGGTACAGGACCCTGAGCGCACCCTTCTGAATTGCCTGGCGCTTCTGGGCGTCGGAGTAATTCTCCGCCTCACCTCTCCCGCGAATTGAATTTGAAATAGGTGAGTCGAGGAAGGACGTGGACCCGTAGAACTCAGCGGAGTCTGGGGAGTATGTGGAGGGAGCGGTGCCGGTGGCAAAGCTCCGCAGGGTACGACTGCTGTTGCCCATGCGGGTGTGCGAACCTGCTTCATACATCAGCCAAATCTCGACTGCGGGCAGAGGCTTGCCCTCGTTTACCTGGTTGGACAGCTTGACGATCTCCTGATAATCCGTGGAGATTTTCTGGTAAATCTCCCGGTTGGTGGTGGCTGTGTAGTAACCGTCGGACGCCGTCGGGCCCTCGGTTTCAGCCGAAAGGCCGGTGGGAATTGTCAGTCCCCTGGCCCCGTCCGGTCCCGTCATCATCGCGGTCGCGGTGCCAGTGCCTGAAACCGACACGGAAGCGGAGCCTGTGCCGGTTCCAACCCCTGATACCGACCCTGTGCCAGTCCCTGTCCCGGAGACAGAGGCCGTTTCGGACTCGCTCCCGATCACCGTGATGCTGGGGCGGTCTTCGCCCTGGCGAGCGCCCTCGGCCGCAGCCTGGGCAGCCTCCGCTGCGGCCTGTGCGGCCACCGCCGCCGCTCCGGCCTGCTCTGCCGCCTCTCTTGCGGCCTGCGCAGCCTCAGCCGCCGCTTCTGATCCGGCATCGGAACCGCCCGCTGCCGGCGGAGAAGTGGGATCTGCGGGCGCGGCAGTCGGGTCATCGCCTCCACAAGCTGCGGACAAGGCAAGTGCCAGTATGAGGGCGGGCAACATTGCCCATAGCAGCATCTGACGCCAATGGACCGGTGGTCTGGTTGGATAGTGCACGACGGTGTCCTCCTAAAATTTGTTGCGAATGATCTAGGTCAGCATCTCCCGCAGCATGGCCACAGGGACCCGCCAGAGATACCTGATCCCAATGAATGATTTGCCCCTCGTGCGGAATGCGTAGGAAATGGGCACCTCCTTCAACTGCATTCCCTTCTTGAGAAGGTCGAGGGTGAGGACCTGGGCGTAGTTGTAGTCGTGGATGATTTCGGCGCACTCCAGGGCCCGGCGCGAGAAAGCACGGAACCCGGTCTGGCCATCGGTGATGCGGCGCCCGGTCGCCAGGCATAGCAGGCCGGTGAAAGCGATGTTGGCAATCAACCGCAGCAGGGGCTGGCGTTCCCGGGTGCCCAGGTAGCGGGAGCCGAGCACGTAGTCCGCCTCCCCGCTTTCGATCGGTGCCAACAGATCGGGAATTTGCTCTGGGGGATACTCTCCGTCTGCGTCGATATACACCGCAGCTCGGGCGTCCAGTCGCCTGGCCGCATCGAGGCCGGTGCGAAGCGCGGCGCCCAGGCCCAGGTTGCGCGGATGGCTCACAACCGTATCGGCGCCGTATTGCCGGGCGACCTCGGCGGTGCGGTCGGTCGAGCCGTCGTCAACCACGATGACGTGGGGGTTGTGCAGCCCCTCTCTGGGAATTCGCGAGAGCGTGGAGGGCAGGTTTTCCACTTCGTTGTAGGCTGGAACAATGACCGCTAACGGCTTGTCCGCCTCGGGACGGTCCTCGACGTCAAGCACCTGGCCCATTGACTGGCCCGGCGGCTTTGCGCCCAGGAAATACGCGATGGTGGGGGCCACATCCATGACAGACCGGGGATCACCGAACTCGCCGGCCAGGTCCACTCCGGCACCCCGCATGAAGCAGGGGACATAGATCTCGTCCGGGCTCATGTGCCCGTGTCCGCCGATCCCGATTCCCTGTCCGTGGTCCGAGGTGATCAATATCGTGGCGTCTTCGAGATATCCCCGTTCCCCGCACCAGCCGAGGAACTCCTCGATCTTGCGGTCGGTGGCCTCGATCTTGGCCAGGTATTCGGAGTTGTAGCTGCCCCGGGCGTGGCCGATCTGGTCGACGCTCAGGAGCTGCAGGGCCAGCAAGTCCGGGTCATCGCGTTCCATCACGGCCTTGGCCCTGGCCACGAGAGCGTCGTCGATCTCGTCGCTGTGGGTCACGGCTGTCACTGTCTCCACGTCGTCGCCGAAGGCGTCCACCAGGTGGGCTATTCCCACCAGCTTTCCGGTCATCCCCGACGCTCTCAGCGCGTCGAAGATGGACTCGCACTTCACGCCGAGGCTGGGAACGAAATTACTGCGCATCCCGTGAGCTTTGGGCGGCGCGCCAGTGAACATGGAACTGAACCCGGTGACGGTGCGGGCCGGGTACACGGTGGAGGTGTCGACGTAGTCCACGCCTTCGCGGCGCATTCTGTTCATGTACGGGGTGTCGGCCTCCCGCAGCCTGTCGGCGCGGCAGCCGTCGATGACTATGGCGATGAAGCGCTTGCAGCGGCGCTGACCCTCTTGCGCGACGAGGCGCGTGGGCGTCAGGGACGGGGCTGGCGGCCAGGTGAAGAACCACTGGTGTACCAGAAGAGCAACAACGCCCAGGCCCAGCACAAACCCCTCCACAGCGATCACCGTGTCCAGGCCAGGGCGCTCGACCATCAGCAGGAAGGCCAGGACCAGACGGAGCGTCTTGGGTATCTGTTCCAGGAAATTGCCGCTGGTCGGGTCGGGGTTCTCCAGCACCAGCCGCCAGAACCGCGTGAAATTGGTCCAGGGCGTCCCGATGCGCAGGTGGTAGTAGACCGTACCCCACAGGAATATGGTGAAGGTAAGGTACAGACCGAGCACCAACGCCAGCGCCGTCAGGTCAACGAATCGGAAGGCGGCCAGGAACACGGCCAGCGCCAGCCACAGGACGACCCGCAGTCTCAGCGGGAAGTCAAAACGGTAGAAGACCAGGAACATCGGTAACAGCGCGGCAAAGGCAATTCCCGCCTTCGGCCAGTATCCGGCGTCGGTAAGGTGCGGGATACTGAGCAACGCCAGAATGCCGACGACGAACACCGGCGTGAACGGCTTCCCCTCGTTCAGCACGTTCCACAGACGCGCCGCCACCACTTCGAAACGAGAGGCGGCTCTGGAGCCATGGGCGTCCCCGCGGATTCTGCCCAACGGGTTCAGTTCCGGCAGCTTTCCGAGAGCGGTCAGGGTGAAGGCCAGGGCCACGGTGTATGAGTAGGCGAACTTCAGGCCATGGGTGGTAACGGCCAGTGCCATCCCCTGCTCCCACGGGACCCCATGGGCATATAGAGCGCCGGTCATCACCGCCTCGCAGACCCCGATGCCTCCGGGCGTCACATGGAACACCTGGAACAGGATGGTGAACGCAGTAACAGCAACCGCCGCCGCGATCGACAGTTCAATCCCGAGGGCCTTTGCCGCTACCAGAATGACGGTGGCCTCCAGGAGCCAGCTGGGAAGGGTACATAGAACAGCGAGAGCAATGCGACGGACGGAAACCTGCCGGAGTTGGTCGCGCAACAGTTCAAGACGGGTCCGCAAGAGCTCCGGCAGCATCCCGAAGCCTCGGGACTGGCGCGCGGCCAACAGGATGCTCCCGCTACCCAGAATCACCGCAGCAGGTAGTGCGAGCCCCTCCAGCCAGAGTTGCGATCCCGTAGTGAGGGAAACGCCCGTCCCGACAACGGCGGCGATTGCCAACAGCGCCGCGAAGTCGAGGTACCGTGCCACGGCGGTCGTGCTGAGGGCTTCCACGATCGGCATTCCATAGCGAGCAGCCAGCACAAGTCGAATAATTTCGCCCATCTTTATCGGAGCCAAATGATTGACCAGAAGTCCGGATTGAGTAGACACGACAAGTGGGTATATGCCTACACGACCCGATGACAACACTCGCCACGCGATGGCCCGCAACACGAAGGCACCGGTATAGGCCACGACCAGGATGACCAAGAGCCAAGGCTGACCACCCAGTTGACGTACAGCCGATTTCAGCTGCGACCAGTCCACAAGGTAGCCGACCAGCAGCAGGGCCAGCCGCAGCATCGCGAGGGTGAGTGCGACCCTGAAGGCTGATACAGAAGTCGCCCAGTGAGCTGCAAATGGCCCATGCGACTGACCGATCTGTTCAGGTGTACCGTATTCCTGTGCTGGCGTAGAATTCATCAGTAAATGCTTGCACTTTCCAAATAGTGTGTATATTATCTACCAAAAGTATCGTGTAGACATATAACACGGACAAATATGCATGTCAACTACGGTATCGAACCACTAATTGTGAGTACCAGTGTTGATTAACTTTAGGCTTAATGCGTCCTATTCGACGAACTTTGACTGCGGACCAGAGGGCAGTAACCCACACAGGACATGGAGAATCCATTGAAGATCACGATCATCGGACTCGGACGCCTCGGCGTGGTAGCGGCGAGTGGCCTGGCCGCCGCGGGCCACGAGGTCACGGGTCTGGACGTAGATGAAGGGAGAGTCGAAGCACTCCGGAGTGGTCATATACCCTTCTACGAGCCCGGCCTTGAGGAATGCGTTAACGCGTCCGTGAACGTGGGCAATCCGCGTTTCCTGCACAGCGACCACATGACCGACGAACTGGGTGGCGTCGCCTTGGTCACCGCAGGCACCCCTGCAATGGCAAACGGGGAGGTGGATTTGAGGCAGGTGCGAGACGCCCTCACGTGGGTCAGGGGGCGGAAGGCCGGGGGCCTGGTTCTACTGATGAAGAGCACGGTTCCGCCGGGCAGCGGCGTGGAATTTCTCCGCAAGGAACTGAGGGGGCTCGACGTCGACTACGTTGCCAATCCCGAATTTCTCCGGGAGGGCCGGGGGCTTCATGACTGGAAGTACCCCGACCGAATCGTCCTGGGGACCGGGTCATGCGCAGGGAAGGCCATCGATACCATGAGAGAGATGTATTCAGGGATCGAATCGCCCTTCCTGGTCACCGACATCACTAGCGCCGAAATGATCAAGTACGCGAGCAACGCCTTTCTCGCCACGAGAATCTCGTTCATCAACGAAATGGCATCCCTCTGCGATGCCGTCGGCGCGTCCATTGACGCCGTCAGCGATGGGCTGGCAATGGACGCTAGAACGGGCGCGAGAATATTCGCAGGAATCGGCCATGGTGGGTCCTGCCTTCCGAATGACATTCAGGCGTTGCGACATCTGGCTATTTCCAGCGGCACCGAATCGAACCTACTGAGGGAGGTCTCCAGGGTAAACGACCAGCAGCGGCGGCTCCCAATCGAGAAGCTAAATGCCAGGTTCCAGGGCTGTTTGACAGGCCTGCAAGTCGGGGTTCTGGGACTCGCCTTCAAGCCCGGCACCGACGACGTCAGAGAGGCTGCATCCCTGGAATTGATCCTGGAGCTCGTGGAAAAGGGAGCTAAGGTCAAAGCGTTCGATCCGCAGGCCAGCGCTTCAGCTCGAGGGCTCTTGCCGTCGGATGTAGAACTGGTTGGGGCGGCCGAGGAGGAGGCTGAGGGCGCCCAGGCGCTGGTGCTGGTTACCAAGTGGCCGGAGATCATCGGCGCAGACTGGGAATCCTTGGCTGCCCACATGCGTTCACCGAGATTTCTCTTCGACGGCAGGAACGCCCTCGACGGCCGACACATGGCCCGGCACGGATTCCAATACGCCGGGGTAGGCCGGGCCGGCCTCCTACGCTCGAACCTTGTCCCTGCCGACGAAAACGATGAAGGGAGGAATCGTCCTCCGGAGGCGCGGACCACCCGTTCAATTCCACAACTGCCGGCACGTCAGAGCGAGCTTCGATATGCTTAGCGCCTCCACCCCACCTGCTGCAATCGGGGACCGCGGTCCAGACAGTTCCGCTCGTCTGGGGGGAGCGTTCCTGCTCCTCACGGCGGCGGCCACGGCGGTGATGGTATTTACACGAGTCGCCGCCGACGCCGATCAGGACACGCTGCTCGGGTCGCTGCGCGCCGTGGATGAGGACCGGGCGCTCTTTGGCGTCTCGGGGGCAGCCCGTCTCCTCTCGGGAATGACGCTGTTTGTCGCGGCCTGGTTCCTGTTGCGCACGTGGATCATCCGCGACCGGTGGGCCTCGCCACTGGTGCCGTACCTGTTTGCCCTGTCCGGTGTCTGCACCGTTCTATCGGGAGCGTGCGGCATTGTTATCGCCGCATATCCGGCACCGGAGATCAGCATCGTCAACGGAGTGGCCACCGGCGAGGTCGCCGGGCTGGTTGAGGTCCTATCGGGATTGCGCTGGGTCACAGGGAAAATCGGCTTCGCGGTTGCGGGTTTGGCCGTAATCGTGGCCGCACGCTATCAGTGGCAGGTGGGCGGCACGCTTCAGTGGATTGCTCCCGGTTCTCTGGTCATTGGAGTGGCGATGCAATTTATCTGGATAGACTCCGCAACGATCCTGCATCCGATAGTCGGAACAGCGTTCTTCCTCTGGCTGCTCGCGGTTGGGACGATGCTTTCAACCGGCAGGGTGGAGCAGCACTTCGTAGTCCGATACGGCTCGGGTTCCACGTAGGCCGCCGTTCAGGACACGAAATCAATCAGGAGGCGTGGAACCATGGCTCCTGCGAAGAAAGTGAGGGGCAGGAAGTATGCCGCCAGAATGTGCAAGCTCAGGGCCCTGAGGAAAGAAAAGATGGAGCAAGCGCGGGAACTCGAGACGAAGAGGCAGGCCGCAATCCTGCTGAAGTCACTGTCCAAAAGGGAAATGGTTCGGGTTGAAAATTCAGCTGATGGCAAACTTGACTGGTAGCGCCCATTCAGCGGGCGGCTTCGTCGCTACGGAATGTGCCATCAGGCGGCGGTTCTAGGCCACGGCCTTGGAGAACAGCCCGACCGCAGCGGATGCGTCATGCAGAACATGCATCAGGGGCCGGGGAACCGAGCAGAAAATGAGGGGGAATCCATGACTCCAGTCTTTCCTTACCTGATACGGCGCAGTGAAGATGGGTGGCGAGGCGAGCTTCTGCTTCGTCTTCGTAACGGAAAATCTGCATACGTGGTACATCTATCCCTGGAGCAAGCCAGGATCCTCGCCGTGGAGATGCGCGGCCTCGCCACCGACCACTGTCCGCTCCACCACCTGGCAGTGCGCGTGGCGGAGGGCCTGAACGCCAAGATCAGCCACATAGTAATCAGGCGAATGGGGGAAGGCGATGATGTCATCGGGGTTCTTCGCCTGGTAGCCGCGAACGGGATGCAAACCGTGCAGGTGGACGCAGCCGCAGGTCTGGCCATGGCTATCCACATGGGGATACCCATCTTCATGGACGGTGAGTTTTCAGCCGCCGAACCGCGAATCGAGGAACACACTCATGACGTCCACAAGCACGAATCCGCAAACAGGGAGGATCCACAGCCGGCGGATGAAAATGCTGAATTTGGACCCGAAGTCATGACTCCCATTCCACGCGTTTTCCAGGACTTGATCAACGGTCTGGGAATGTCGGAAAGCGGCGACCATCCTGAAACACGAACAGACCCGGACGTAGAACGCTAGTCATTCGGCAGGAGCAACATTCACATGACAACCACCACAGCGTTGAGTGTTTATCACGCCATTTACGGGCGGCGTAGCGCCTGGAAATTTAAGGAAGAGCCGGTGGACCCCATGGCAATTGAAAGGATGCTCGATGCTGCCATCTGGGCCCCAAACCATCGGATGACCGAGCCTTGGCGCTTTTTCGTCTTGGAGCAGGGGAGCCACGAACGGAACCGTGCAGCTGAGTTGGCCGCTGAGTTTCAACTGGAGCGAACCGGCGATCAGGGTCGCGCCGATGCTGCTTGCCATAAGGTACTGAACCCGCCAGTGGTCATATACGCCTACACGGTGCCGGGCCCTGATGATGAGGCGACCAGGGAGAACTACGCATCAGTCTGCATCGCCGCCCACAACATCTCTCTGGCGGGAGTGGCCGAAGGTCTCGCGGTTACCTGGGAGACGGGCGGAGTGATGCGTCACCCAGGTCTGCGAGAACTGCTGGGCGCCGATGATTCCTGGCAGATGACTGCGATGCTGCTCATCGGTCATCCCGGTGAGCGCCCGGTCTCCCGCCGGTCGCCCGCCTCGGGGGTTGTACGCTGGTTTGGCCCGGAGGTCAGATCTCACTAGCAGGTCAATATTCTCGCCCCTTCAGCGGGCGTCTGCGGCCGGGGTGGGAGCAGAATATCTGCTGCGCGCCTGGCCCACTCCGCTACGGACGCCCAAAGGCACACCCCGGGCCGATAAGCGTCGGGCTTCCCCCTCCGGTCACCCCTTCAAGACCGAATGGGCCGACGGTGGCCCAGGGCCGCACAGCTCTCCTACGGGGCGCCATCCGCTACCTCCTCCAGTGGGACGGCGCCCCGTGGGGTCGGACACCCCGGAGAGGCATCCCGGACGGACCGGTATTTCCACCTTCTGCAATCGGTCCGTCCGGGGTATTCCCCTTAATTTTGGCACACCGAGTTGAGGTCAATACCGTCTCGCGGATCAGCTGCAGTAGTCGGGCCACCTCAGCATCAACTATGGCCTGCGATTCCACGAAATGGACCGCGGAGGATGGGAGTGAAGGTTGTGTCAATTGTACCTGTGGTATCCGACCCTTCGTTCGTCAACGGCTGGCAGCCTGGGTTCGATCTGTCCCCCTGTTACCTCCGGCGGTCAGAGGACCGGTCGTGCGAACCGCATTTTCAGCGTTCAGCGGCCCTTTCTGGCGTCCGGGTCTATGGTCAGGACCACTTGGGTACAAGATTGTTCACACGCCGCAATAAAGATGAAAGTAGACGATGACCACCCTGCGCGCATACCCGCCCGCCTCTTAGACCTGCCCTTGTAAGATTGTGGAAATGGCCAGAAAAGTGTCGGTCAAATTCGCCATAGTCGGCTGCCACAACCAGCGGAAGATGACCTTTGCCGAGCGCGAGAAACTGAGACGTGTGGGACGGGAGAACAATGCCACGGCGGGCCTCACCTGCCCGAACCACGTGAGGGCCGCATTCGGCATCGAGTTCGGCGATATCGACACCGATGTCCCGCTTGAGGAACTACTGGTTGAGGCGTCAAAGGAAACTCCCCGTTGGCGCGTGATGCTGACCCCGCTGCCGGGAGTTGCGGGTGAACCCGACAGCCAGTCCACGCCAGGGTGGGGAGATAGGGATATCCAGGCAGAATCGACAATCGATGGAAATCGGGTTGTAAGAACTGTACCGGAAAATGATGCGAGGAGGTATTTGGTGCAATCCGAAGGGCGGCGCAACGCCGAAAATCTGGCGGAGACTATTTCAGAGTCCGCTTGAGGAATGCAGCGGTTTCTCACCGACTCTTCCTGTGAGGATGATACGGTTACAGAGCGAGTACGGGACAACCTGACACCAAAACTCGAGCATTCTGACGGGGTTTTGGTGCTGGAAGGCAGCGCTCTCCCACGCAAGGAAGGGAATCGGCGGCGGTGGCCCGGCGTACCGCCGACGACTGGGCACGGTGCCAACTACCAGACAAGGATGTTCCTGGCGTATGTGAGCCCGCTGGGGCGAGCACTGGTGGACTAGCTCCATAATCTGTCTGAGAGATGGATCTTGTACGACGACCGTTGTGCGGCGGCCGAGATTTCTGAGGAAAGGCACAGCTGCCGGTAGAAGACGGAACCGGCGTTGCAGATGCTGGAGCGGGCGGTGGCGTCGTGTCATACGGGGCTGTCTGGATCGCCGCAGACGACGCCTTCGGCATGCCGTCTTCCTCCCGTGAGGGTCTGGCGGCCCTGGGGATACGATACGTTCTGGACGTACCGGCGAACTTCACGATGTGGCCCTTGGAGCTTGAATGGACCACCCCGCCATATCAGGGCCGCGGGCTCCGGGCACGCCCACGCTGGGGAAGGACAGCAACGGACCATGGATCAACGGGCTGCTGTCATACCCGAGGAGGCTTGGCGGGAGCTTTTCTGCTAAGCCCGCAACAGGTTTGGGGGCAAAGATGCCCCTGATCACCCGCCCGCAGGATTAATGGGGTGGTGCTGGAAATGCTGTCCCGGGAACGGTTCGGTCCGGCCAAACTGCTGCGTTAGCTGAAGCAGACGCAGCGTAGCAATGAGCGAGCCAGTCGCTCCCGCACCAAGCGCCGGTCCGCCTTGAGCGTATCTCGGACTACCCCACCTTAACTGTCGTTGTAATACTGTGTGCTTCCTCTCGGGCATTTCTCATCGCCCGTTTTGTCCGGAATCCTGACATCCTTTCTGGACCGAATTCCGGGGGCCAAGTCAGCAGAGGGATGGTTGACGTGCAAAAGACAAGGGCGGGCACAAGGCCCGCCCTTTCAGGGGTCGAATCGCGGTATCCGGCGCGTTGCGGCGCCAGGTTCCAACAGATTTCTACGCGCAGGCGTCCCGGACCGCCTGTGAGATCTCGGCCAGCCGTGCGTTGTTCTTGTCGGCGCCCCGGAAGCCGTTGGTGATGTAGCCCACGGCCAGTCCGGTGTGAAGGTCGGCCCAGCCGATGGACGTGCCGGCGCCGCCGTGCCCGAAGGTGTGCATTGGATTGCCGGTCGGCTTGCCCATCCGCTCGTCGTTAAGCGCGAATCCCAGGGCACGCTGCGCGAACAGCTCCAGCGACCGGTCGATGCCCTCAGCCTGCATCTCGATGCCCTCGGCCACGGTCTCCGGACGCAGCACCGTGGCGCCGTCGAGGGTGCCTTTGCGCTCCATGGCCGCGTAGAACCGGGCCAGGTCGCCGGCGGTCGCGATGCCGTTGGCGCCGGGGCAAATGACCCGGTGTACCTCGGGCTTGTCAAAGACGTTGGCGTAGCCGTTGGTATCGGCGTCCTGCTCCATCAGGTGGATGCGGGACACCCGGTCTTCCAGCCTTTCCGGCAGGCCCACATACGTGTCTCCCATCTGCAGCGGGGCCGCCAGGTCCTCGGCAATGAATCGGTCGAAGGTACGACCGTCGATGCGTCGCACCAGCTCGGCAATCACCCAGCCGTAGTTGATCGGGTGATAGGACAGCGTGGAGCCCGGCTCGAACTTGGGCGTGGCCCGCTCCATGGCCGCGCAGACCTTGCCCCAGTCAGCCCAGTCCGTCCACGGCAGGTCGGCGGGGGTGTCAGGGAAGCCGCCCTGGTGGCTCAGCAGGTGCCGGATGGTCACCGACTGCTTGCCGTTCTGTCCGAACTCCGGCCAGAACTTGGCCACCGGATCGTCCCAGTTGAGTCTGCTCCGCTCCTTGAGCATATAGATGCAGGCCCCGGCCAGCGGCTTGGTGGAGGAGAACAGCACGAACATTGTCTTGTCGTCAACGCGGCGGCCCGCGTTCTGGTCGGCGACGCCGCCGTGGATGTCCAGCACCATGCTGCCGTAGCGATAGACGGCCAGTCCCGCTCCGGGGTGCAGTCCCTCGGAGATCTGCCGATTGAAGATGTGCTTTACGTTTTCTAGGCCCACAGGGTTCATTGATACGGTTTCGGGCGTGGTCAGCGTGGCCATAAGTCTCCCTCTCCCGTTGGGTTGGCTTGAATGGAGTGGTATCACATTGGTCTGGCGTATTCTAGCACCGGCTAGCGGCCCCGCCATACGGGGGCGCGCTTCTCGGCGAAGGCACGCACGCCCTCCTGGGCGTCCTCGGTGGCCAGCACCTCGTCGCGCTTCGTCTGTGCGAAGGCCACCCGCTCCTCTAGCCCCATCTCGGAGCCCTTTATGGATGCCTCCTTGATGGCGGCCAGGGCCAGCGGGGCGTTGGCCGTGATCTTGCGGGCCATCTCCTCGGCGCGGGGCATCACCTCGTCCGGCTCGACCACATAGTTGACCAGCATCAAGTCCAGCGCCCGCTGCGCATCCACGAATTCGCCCGTGAACAGGAACTCGAAGGCAACGTTGCGAGGCACCACCTGCGACAGCAACGCCGGCCCGCTGACCGACGAGATGCCGCGCTTGGCCTGGGGCCAGCCGAACCGCGCCTCTGACGATGCGATGCGGATGTCGCTGCCCAGCGCGATGCCGCAACCTTGTGCCAGGCAGACGCCGTTGATGGCCGAGATGATCGGCTTCCAGATCTTCGATTGCTCGACATAAAGGTCGCCGGTGCTGGGGCCCTCGTTGGCGCGGGCGTTGGCCATAGCAACCAAGTCGTGGCCTGTGGAGAAGGCGCGCCCACTGCCGGTCACGATGGCGCAGCGCACCTCGTCGTTGTTCCGGACGTCCTGGAAGGCATCCCAAAGCAACTCCCGCATCTCGGGGTTGATGGCGTTCAGCTTCTCCGGGCGGTTCAGGGTGATATAGGCGATGCCCTCCCTGATGTCGTATATGACCTCTCGTTCAGTCAATTGCACCCTCCGTTCTTGTTCACCACAGAGGAAACAGAGAGCGCAGAGTCATACCTCGACATCCTCTCTGTGGCCTCTGTGTGCTCTGTGGTTATATTATTCTCGAGCCGGTTGGCTTTGTGCCTATGACGCCGGCAGTCTCCAGGCCTTCGATCTCATCGGCGGAAAGGCCCAGCAGCGCGCCGAAGATCTCCCTGTTGTGCTGACCGAGGGTTGGCGAAGGCCAGCGCACCTCTCCCGGCGTGCGCGACATCTTCCACGGTATGCCGGGGTACTGCTTCGGGCCGACCTGGGGATGGTCTACTGTGACAAATGTTCCGCGATCCGCGTAGTGCTTGTCCTCCAGCAGGTCGGGGCCTCGCAGCACCGGCCCGGCTGGAATTCCGGCGGCCTGCAGACTCTGGGTCAACGCAAAGGCATCCTGATCCCGGGTCCAGCCGGCTATGATGGCGTCCAGCTCGTCCTGGTTAGCCATCCGGGCCTCGGCGGTGGCGAATCGAACATCACCTGTCAGCGAAACGGCATCCATCGCCGAGACCAGGCGCTGCCACTCGTCGTCGTTGGTGGCGGCAATGGTGATCCAGCGGTCCTCGCCGGCACAGGGATAGGTGTTGCAGGGAGCGTACCAGCGCGAGCGGTTGCCGATGCGCTCGGGCTCCTCGCCGGTCATCTGGTAGGCCAGCAGTTCGGGGCCCATGAAAGCCACAGCCGATTCCTGCTGTGATACGTCGATGTACATTCCCTTGCCGGTGCGCCGGCGACGGCGCAGGGCAGCTAGCAACACCCCGGCGGCATGGGAGCCTGTGATCGGATCGCCGTGGTTGATTCCCGATTTCATCGGGCCATCATCTGGGTAGCCGGTCAGGTGCGCCATCCCCGAAAGCTGTTCCTGACCAATGCCGTAGCCGAGGTAGCCCTTCCAGGGGCCGGTGTTACCGAAGGCGGGCATGGAGACGTAGATAAGGTCCGGCCGGTGCTTGCGCAGCGCCTCGTAATCGTAGCCCAGCCGCTCCAGGCTGCCCTGCCGGAAGTTCTCGATCAGCACGTCGCTGATGGAAACCAGCTGCTCGAAGGCGCGGCGGCCTTCGTCGCTTGTGAGCTCCAGCGTGATGCCGTACTTGGACATGTGCAGGCAGTTGAACCACCCGTTGCGGTTCCAGGGCTCGTCGCCCGGCTCGCTGTCTGGGTAGGAAGCGATGCCCCGTGCCGGGCTCACCGGACCACGGTGGGAGTCGTAAACGCTCAGCGACTCCATTTTGACTATTTCGGCGCCCAGGTCGGCCATCAGCTTGGTGCAGTAGGGGCCAGCCCAGATGCGCGACAGGTCCAGCACGCGGTAGTTCCTCAGCGGCTGCTGGTTCGAAGGGGCCATCGGAGCTATCCCTCGGTCCCGATTTGGCCCAGGGAAATGACACCCTCGTCGGCCAGATCAGCCACGCGGGCGGGGTCCATGTCCAGCCAGTCGGAGAGGACCGGGCCAGCGTGTTCCGAGAATAGCGGAGCACACCGGTACACCCAGGCGTCGGCATCCGGCTCACAGGTGATGGGAGCGCCCGGGTAGGTCAGGGACCCGGCCACGGGATGTTCCAGGCTAACGAAATATCCCCGAGACACCAACTGCTCCATCTCGAGAATATCCTTCATCGTGGCCACAAAGCTGAACCCCAGCCCGCTCTCCTGCCCGGCCTTGAAGATGTCCACCTTGTCGTGCTCAATGAGCCAGGGAAGCATCAGGGCATCTACCTCGTCGGCGAATTCCTGCCGCCCCCTCCTTGAGCCGTAGCGGGGATCGGCCAACTCTTCCCTTTCCATGATGCGGGCAACCTCCGGCCAACGGTGGTCGGGGCCGGCGATGATGCCCACATGGCCGTCCTGGCAGGGATAAATACCCCAGGCGGCCCTGCCGTACCCGCGGTTTCCAACGCGAGTGTACTCCTGGCCGGAGTAGCTGTACTGCATCAGGGCGTTTTCGAGGATGTTGGTGGCGTATTCACCGATGGATACATCAATATGCTGCCCCTCGCCGGTCTCTTCGGCCAACATCAGGGCGGCCATCGTTGCCGCGAACGCATTCTGTCCCGCGCCAAGCTGGGCCAGCGGAGCCCCTTCCTTCAGCGGTTCCTGGTCAGGCTCCCCGGTGATGTTCATCAGCCCGCCCATGGCGTAGAGGTTCGCCTCGGTTCCCTTCCAGTCGCGGTACGGGCCGGTCTGGCCGAAGTTGCTGATTGACGTAATCACCAGCGCCGGATTGGCGGCGTGGAGTTCTTCAAGGCCAAGGCCGAGGCGTTCCAGCGTTCCCGGGGCGAAATTCTCGACCAGGATGTCCGCCCGCCCGGCGAGTTCCAGCGCGATTCTACGTCCGGATTCGCTCTTCAGGTCGAGGCCAACACTGCGTTTGCCGGTATTGAGATACAGGTGCCACGCGCCGTCCTCGACTGGCCCTGTGTCGTCAAGTTCGCGTAACACATCGGGGCGCGAGGCGAACGGCCCCATGCTGCGGATGGGGTCTCCGGCGGGCGGTCGTTCCACTTTCAGGACGTCCGCTCCCAAGCCGGCGATGAGCCTGGTGCAGTATGGCCCTGAAATATAATGGGTCAGGTCGAGAACCCTGACCCCTTCCAACAGTCCGGACATGCAGAAGATTGTGGCACCGCCCTCCCTCGATTGCAACCACATCGGTTGGCTCATCCTCATTCCCGGCCTTTGTGGTATTCTGCTGGCAATCGTACCCCGGCACTTGAACCTATGGAGAGAACGCGCAATGGAACGCCCCATTTTTCAACCGGTGGGCACACCTGTGGGGGAGCTTGACACGCCTGCGCTGGTGGTCGACCTGGACCTGATGGAGCGCAATATACAGTCATATCACGGTTACTTCGCCGGAACTCAGGTGACGGTGCGCCCGGTGATAACCAGTCACCTTTGCCCGCAGGTGGCACGACGCCAGGTGTCGGCGCCAGCTGCCAGGGGCATCGCCGCGACCACACTGGGCGAGGCCGAGGTCTTCGCTGCGTCGGGGTTTGACGACATTCTCGTCGACACCCCCGTGGTAACGAATTCAAAGATCCGGCGCCTCTGCGCCCTGGCGGCCCAGGCCAAGGTCAGCGTCGCAGTGGATAGCGCCGCCAACGTGGCCCAGCTATCGCAGGCGGCTGCGTCTGCCGGAGTTGAATTGGGCGTCCTGGTCGAAATCGAGGCCGGCATGGGTCGCTGCGGAGTCGCGCCCGATTCCGAGGCCGTGGCGCTGGCTCGAGCGGTGAACGACGCCAATGGTCTGAAATTTCGCGGCATAATGGCCACGGTTCCGGGACCCTCTGGCGATAATCCTGACTCCCATGCCAACCAGACGCGGGAGCGCCTGCAGGTCGCCATCGATGCCAAGGACCTGATGGAAAGCGCCGGGCTGTCAGTGCCGGAGGTGAGCGTAGGCGGAGCACACTGCCATTCGGCAGTTGGCGATCTGCCAGGCATCACCGAGGTTCGCGCGGGACGCTATCCGCTGATGGATGTTCGCCTGCAGGACCATCTGCCCGAGCTGTCGTTGGCGGCAACAGTGCTCGCCACTGTTATCAGTCATCCGGTCCCCAACATGGCAGTGCTGGACTCTGGGCACAAGGCCACCGGCCCGGACCACGGGCGTCCTGTACTCCAGGGAGTTGAGGGTGGTTTCGCGGCCCGGTTCAGTGCCGAGCATGGCATCGTTGAGCTGGAAAGCTACGCAGAGGGCGCTCTGCCCGCCGGTGGGCGAGCCCATCTCGCCCCGTGGGAACTGGCGGCGACCGTCAACCAGTATGATTACATCCGGGCCGTCCGCGATGGGAGGCTGGAGGGCTATTGGCCCCTCTCCGCCCGCGGCCGGTTCGCCTAGCGGCGGTTTCTACCCCTAGAATTTCACCCTCACCCTAACCCTCTCCCTCAAGGGAGAGGGAACTGTAACACAAGAAGGGAGAGGGGATTGAATGGAGCGGCAATGATGATAGACAGCCAGACACCACTGCCCGGCACGTCAATGGAGGACCTGGACACCCCTTGCCTGGTGATCGACCTGGACGCCCTCGACAGCAATATGGATGTTATCGCCGACTTTTACCGGGATAAGCCAAGCAAGCTGCGGGGCCACAGCAAGAATCACAAGACTCCTGCCATCGCGCTGCGGCAGATACGGCGCGGCGGCACCATCGGGGGAGTGTGCGCCGCCAAGGTGGCCGAGGCAGAAGTCATGGTGCACGGTGGCATCTCCAGTGTGTTCATCACCAGCGAGGTGATGGGAGACCTGAAGATCCGCCGCCTCTGTTCGCTGGCGGGGCAGGCCGAAGTGATGGTCGCCTGCGACAGCGCCGATAACGCCCAGGCACTTTCCCGTGAGGCAGTGGCCCAGGGGGTTGATCTCGGTGTGGTCATCGAGCTCGAGACCGGCCTGAAGCGCTGCGGAGTACAGGAAATCCAGCAGGGTGTGGCGCTGGCCCACGAGATCGCCGCGCTGCCAGGCGTCAGCTTCCGGGGCATCATGAGCCACCAGGTCATCGAGGCGATGCCCGACCGCGAGGACCGGGTAATCGAGGGCAACCGGGTGATCAAGGGCGTCATCGACATGAAGGATGCCATTGTCGACTCCGGACTGCCCGTCGAGATCGTTTCCACCGGGGAGACATGGAGCTACGACGTGGCCGGAGAGATCGACGGCGTAACCGAGATCCAGGGCGGCAGCTACCTGCTGATGGAGACTCACTACAGCTACATGACCGAGTTCAGCTATGCCGCCAAGGTACTGACCACAATCATCAGTACGCCGCGTCCGGGTGTGGCCATCGGCGACGCTGGCTCGCGCGCCGTGAGCACCCTGCGCGGGCTGCCCGAAGTGGACGGCCGGCCCGGCGTGGAACTGGTGTCAATGGATGGCGACCACGCCGTTTACCACCTGACAGACGGCGCGTCGCTGCAGGTGGGGGACCAACTGTTGCTCATACCCAGCCAGCAGGACGCCATGGTCAGCCGCTGGGACCGCTTCGTCGGCCTGCGCAACGGCAAGGTCGAGGCCGTCTGGGACATTCAGGCCCGCGGCTGCCACAACTAGGGGCTGCCAACCGCACCTTGAGAATTGATGACAGCCGGGCCTTACGGTGCAAGTCCGCGCAGGGATGAAATTGGGCTACAGGTTATTCCTGTCCAATCGACCCCAATAATCAGGAGCGGAACACCATGCCCAACCCGGTAGTGCATTTCGAGATTGGTTGCGTCAACTCCGTAGCTCAGCAGAAATTCTATGGAGATCTCTTCGACTGGGAGATCACCCCCGCCAGCGACGAATGGAACTACGGGCTGGTGCAGCACTCCGAAGGAGGAATCGGCGGAGGGATTTCCGATTCGGGAGAGAACCCTCCCCGCCCGATGATCACCTTCTACGTGTCGGTTGACGATCTCCGGGCATACCTGGACAAGGCGGTCAGCCTCGCCGCCACGGAGGTACTGCCTCCCATGGCCATGGACGTCAACGACAGCAAGTTCTCTATCGCCGGTTTCATCGACCCGGAGGGCAATTACATCGGCCTATTCAAGCCCGAACAGGCCTGAACTTCCCCGAACAGTTTTCCCACCATCGACAGCAACTAAAAAGGGCGGCTAGTGGCACTGCCTGCCACTTCGCCGCCCTTCGCTTCGCGGACGGATTTTCCCTCGTGATGAAGTTTCTACGGGGTTGGGCCGAACTCCGTGGTCTTCATCAGGTAGGTGTTCTGCGCGGACAGCACGCCACGGACGCGCGGCACGTAGGCACCGCCCCACTCGGGGTCGGACGCGACGGCCGCCTTGGCCTCCTCCATGTGCTTCACGTTGTCGAAGGCCCAGATGTGCACCACCTGGTTAAGGTCGCCCAGGTCGCTGTAGAACCATCCGGCCAGCTTGACGCCGTGTCGCTGCCGGATGGGAATGGCCAGCTCTTCCACGGCGGACATGTAGGTGGGTAGCCCGCCGGGATTCAGGGTGTACTGCCGGAAGTCGAAGACCATGTCGTTCTTGCGCTTGTACTCCGGTGTGCCCTCCTCAGCGATGGGGCCGCGGACGGGATAGGTCGGCGCAAAGGCGGGGGACATCATCAGCCAGGTCTTCTGGGACTCGACCAGCGGCTGGGCGCGAGGTATGTACTTGCTGCTCCAGTCCGGGTCGGCGTAGACCGCCGCCTTCTGGGCATTCAGGTGCTCCAGGTCCTGGTAACCCCAGATGTGAACCACCTGGTTCAGCGCGCCGACGTCGCTCCAATACCAGCCCGAGAGGGCCACGTCGTGGTTCTGGCGAATGGGCAGGCCCACTTCCTTGACGCCGGCCCGGTAGTCGGGTGTCGCGCCGGGCTTGAGGGTATACATTCGGAAATCGTAGATCATCTTCAGCCTCCGGTATGCTTCTTGATAAATTCGCCGGCCTGGGCAATGGCCTGCTTCCCCTCCGGCAAAATGGGGGCAAACAGGGGCCAGACGTGGATCATGTCGTCCCAAACATCCATTTGCACCTTAACTCCGGCCTCCCGCGCGACTCCGGCAAGGCGCGTGGAGTCGTCCAGCAACACCTCCGCGTCACCCACCTGGATCAGCAACGGGGGCAGCCCTCGCAGGTCGGCGTACAGGGGCGCGGCCAGCGGCGCCCTGGGATCGGCGCCACCGAGATAGGTCTTGGCGGACAAGAGCAACCCCTCCCTCACAATCATGGGGTCAGCTTTCGCCCTGGTCTCCATGGACTCGCCCAGTCCCTCCATATCCACCCACGGCGAGACGCAAACTCCCGCTGCCGGAACCGGCAGCCCGAGGTAGCGGATCTGGACTAGGGCCGCGACGGTGAGACCGCCGCCGGCAGAGTCCCCGCCGAGGGCGATCCTGGACGGATCGAAGCCCTCTTCCAGTAGCCAGCGGTAGGATGCAACCGCGTCCTCGACGGGGGCAGGGAATGGGTGCTCAGGCGCGAGTCGGTAGTCGAGCGACAGCACCCTGGCTCCCGAATCCCTGGACAGGTGCGCCAGCATTGGCCGGTGGGTCCTGGGCGATCCGATAATGTACCCGCCGCCGTGGAAGTAAAGAACGACCCTGCTGTCTGATGCGCCGTCGGCCGTTATCCACTCCGCGGTGACTCCCCCGGCGTTCACCCGGCTGTACCTGGCCGGCACGTCGATGGCGAACCCGTCGACCATTTGCTCGAAGGAGCGGCGCCTCCCTTCCGTGGCGCCCTGCGACTCATCAACTTCCCTTGTCTTTACCAGCGTGATTACCTGGTCCAGTTCAGGCGACTCGGCCATGTCTACGCCTCCAGCAATTTTTTCAATGTGCGGGCGCTGCTGTGGGGTGCCGAGAGCACGGGGACAGGAGAGACCTTGCGCAGGTGTTCCAGGGCGGTGGCGAAGGAGAACTGACTCAGCAGTACCACGTCGGTCTCCGTGGAAAGGGCGAGGGTTTCCTGCTCCAACCGGTGCTCGAAAGCCTGATGGCCCTTCTCTCTCAGCACCTGTATCAGGTCCGCAGCCAGACTTTTCTTGACCTGAATATTCTTACCGGAGTGTCTTGCAGCCTTCTCCAGGTAGTATTCAGAATCGGACATCGTCGCCTCGTTGGTGGCAATCACTCCGATCCTGGGGCCGGCCGCCACCGCATCGGCCATCACCGGCCCGTAGGAGGACACCAGCGGCACGTCGACGAGGTCCCGGGCGGAGTCCACCACAGGCGCGTATACCGAGCAGGCCAGCCCGATGGCGTCGGCCTGGTGGTCCTGGCAGTAGCAGATCAGGCCGCTCATGCGCCGCCGCAGGCTGGGAGTGATACTGCCCGGGAAATCCACCAGCAGCCCTTCGTCCAGCAGGTTGATTACCTCGGCCTCGGGAAACTCCTCCATGAAAGCCAGCTTCACGGGCGGAATGGACTCGGCCAAGGCATGAATCATCACGACGCGCATTCAGGCACTCCGTTTGAGTTAGTTCAGAATACCGACAACTTCGCCGTCGGCGTTGACATCCATGTCCAGGGCGCGAGGACGGGTGGGCAGCCCCGGCAGCGTCTCGATGCGGCCGGCCAGCGCGTACAGGAACCCCGCCCCCACCGAGGCGCGCAGGTCGTTGATGGGGAAAGTGTATCCCTGCGGCCGGTTGCGGAGGCTGGGGTCGTGGGAGATGGACAGGTGAGTCTTGGCCATGCAGATGGGCAGGTTACCCCAACCCTGTGATTCAAAGTACCGTAGCTGGTTGGTCGCCTGCGTGGACCAGGTAACGTCCGCGGCGCCATATATCTTCTGCGCGAGAGCCAGGGCCTTTTCCTGCGCCGTGGCCTCCAGCGGGTAGGCGTAGGTGATATCGCACTCGTCTTGCGTTGCGTCCACGACAGCCTGCGCCAGTTCCTCGGCCCCAGCGCCGCCCTGGGCATACCCGTCGCACTCGACCGCGGCAGTGGCTCCGGCCTCCAGCGCAATTTCCCGCACCGCCGCCAGCTCCTCGGGGCTGTCGGTGCCGAACCGGTTGATGGCGACAACGCAGGGCAGGCCGAAGCTGGTGACAATGCCCACGTGGTGCGCCAGGTTCGGGCCGCCTCGGATGACCCTCTCAACGTCGGGCTTGTCCAGGTCGCGCCGAGGCATCCTGCCGTGCCACTTGAGGGCTCGGGCCGATGCCACCAGCACCGCTGCCTTGGGCAGCAGGCCGCTGGTGCGGGTCTTGATGTGCATAAACTTCTCGAAGCCCAGGTCGGAGGCGAACCCGGCCTCGGTGATCACGTAATCGGCGTAGCCCAGCGCCAGCTTGTCGGCTAGGATCGAGCTGCAGCCGTGGGCAATGTTACCAAAGGGGCCCGCGTGTACGATGGCCGGCTGCCCCTCCAGCGTCTGCACCAGGTTGGGCATTACCGTTTGGTGCAGCAGGGTCATCAGCGCGCCCTGCACGCCCAGCTGGGCCACGGTCACCGGGTCGCCGCTCCGTGTGGAGCCCACCACGATACGCGAGATGCGTTCGCGAAGGTCGTCGGGTCCGTCGGCGAGGGCCAGGATGGCCATGATCTCCGATGCCGAGACGATATCGAACCTGGCTTCCCGCAGCGGACCGTAGCCGCTTCCACCAACGCCGGCGATGACCTGGCGCAGGCCACGGTCGGAGGCGTCGGTAACGCGAGACCACTGGATGCCCGAGGGGTCGAAGTCCGGGATGGCGTTGCGAAACACCGCGTTGTCCACCAGCGCGGCCAAAAGGTTATGGGCTGAGGCCACCGCGTGGGCGTCGCCGGTGAAGTGGATGTTGATCTCGTCCTCGGGGACTATGCGGGCATTACCGCCACCGGTGCCACCACCCTTGATGCCGAAAATGGGTCCAAGGGTTGGCTCGCGCAGGTTCACCGACACCTTATGGCCGAGGCGTCCCATTCCCTGGGTCAGCCCGATGGCTGTCGTTGTCTTTCCCTCGCCGGCGGGTGTCGGCGTGATTCCGGTGACCACAACCAGATTGCCTTGCCCTGGACCGGGCTCCCCAATGGCGTCAAGGGATATCTTGGCCTTGTGGTGTCCGTAGGGCAGCACATGCTCCGACTTGAATCCCAGGGAGTCGGCTATCTTGCTGATGTTCTGCACATTGCCTCCGGGTCTGCGCCGCCCGATCGTGGGCGTTAGGCTGTACTTGTCCGGGCGCCATCGGTGGTTCGCTGGAACCGGCCTAGCTGCCGAGCTCCGCTTCCAGGCGGTTGATGTCCCGCTCGCTGAGGTTGAAATACTTGGCATCGGGGTGATGGAATACAAGAGCCGAAACCGTCGACTCCGGGTCCATCATGAAGCCGTCCGTAAGCTCCACGTCCAAGTGCCTGGAGACCTCAAGCAGGCGGAAGAGCTGCTCCTGGTCCTCCAGCCTGGGACACGCTGGGTAGCCGAAGGAAAAACGCATCCCGCGATATTGGGTCCGGAACAAGTCGTACGGAGTGATGCCCGCCGGGTCGCCGAAGCCCCACATCTGCCGCAGCTGCTGGTGCAGCAATTCGGCGAATCCCTCGGCGCTCTCCAGGGCCAGGGCCTGCAGGATATGCGAGTCAAGGAACTTCCCTTCGGAAATCCACCGGGCCGCCAGATCTCGCACGCCGGGGCCGATACTCGTGACGAACATCCCCACGTAATCCATGCCGTCCAACCCGCCGGATGAACCTCCAGTAACAGGAAGAGCATAGTCCGACAGGCATAACCCGTCGCGCTGCGACTGCCGGCCAAAGTAGAAGCGCTCCAGCACCTGTGAACCGTCGGGCGAGTAGACCAACAACGACTGACCGTCGGATCGGCAGGGGAAGAACTTGAAGACCGCACTCGCCGAAATGTCGCTGCGAGCCAGAACCAAATCCTCGACCCGCCGCACCGAGTCGCGAAGGTCGATTGCAGCCTGTTCGCCTGCTGCCAGATCCTCGGCAAAGCGACCCTTGTATCCCAGGTGTCGCACATAGAGCATCTGGGGGTTGATGTACCCGAAGATATCCTCCAGGTTGTAGTCAGTCAGCACGTGCAGCCGGAGGTCCGGAGGATTCGGAATAGGGAAGTCGTGCCTCACCTGCGCCGGCGGAACATCGTTACCGCCATCCTCTGACGCTCGACGACTGTCATCGTCCAGCATGGCCTCAGTCTCGGCATCCAGCTGAGCGGACAGGTGCGCCCGCTCGTCCGCTTCCTGAATGGTGTTGGCCAGGGCCAGACCGGTCATGGCGTCCGGAGCGTAGGCCACCATACCGCCATATTCCGGCGCTATGCGCAGGCGGGTGAACCGGTTGGACAACGCCGCCCCGCCGACCAGTACAGGGACCGATACGCCATCCTGCCGGAAGTCGCGTACCGTCTCCACCATCATCTGCGCCGACTTCACCAGCAAACCCGAAAGGCCGATGATATCCGGGGAATGCTCGTGGCAGGCTTCGATGAGGTCCTGGGGCGGCACCTTGATGCCCAGGTTGATTACCTCGTAGCCGTTGTTGGACAGAATGATTTCCACCAGGTTCTTGCCGATGTCGTGAACGTCGCCCTTGACGGTGGCAAGCACCACCCGACCCTTGAGAGAGCTCTCCGTCCGTTCCATGTGGGGTTCGAGCCTGTTCACGGAAAATTTCATTGACTCAGCGGACTGAAGCACCTCGGCGACTATCAGCTGGTTGGCGTTGAACTGCCGTCCTACCTCGGTCATGCCGTCCATCAACGGGCCGTTGATAATCTCCAATGGCGTCCGGTCCTGCAGGGCCTCATCAATGTCCTCGGCCAGCCCCTCCTTGGTACCCTCGATGATGGCCAGGGCCAGGCGCTCGTCCAGCGGAAGGTTGCGGCGCTCCTCGTTGGTGGCCGAGGGGGCCTTTTCGCGGAAATGGGCCGCGAATGCCGCCACAGGATCTTCGCCGCTGTACCAGATCAGGTCCTCCGCCAGCTTGCGCTCCTCCTCGGGTATGGCGGCGTAGCGCATCATCAGCTCGGAGTTCACGATGGCCAGATCCAGGCCAGCCTGGACGCAGTGGTACAGGAAAACCGAGTTCAGCACCTCGCGCCCGGCGGCGGGCAGACCGAAGGATACGTTGGAAATGCCCAGCACCGTCTTGCAACGGGGTAGGGCTTCCTTGATCAGACGCACCCCTTCGACGGTCTCAGCGCCGGATCCCACATAGTTGACGTCGCCTGTGCCACAGGGGAAGACCAGAGGATCAAAGATCAGGTCTTCCTCGGGAACTCCGTATTTCTCGGTCAGGAGCTTGGCGGAACGCAGGGCCACCTCCAGCTTGCGCTCGCGGGTGATGGCCTGGGCCTGTTCCTTGTCATCATCGATGCAGCCGACCACCAGCGCCGCGCCGTAGCGGCGGGCCAGGGGCACGACGGCCTGGAACCGCTCCTCTCCGTCCTCCAGGTTAACCGAGTTGATGATGGCCTTGCCCTGCAGCCGCTTGAGGGAAAGCTCGATGACCGCCGGATCAGTGGAGTCGATCATTATTGGCGTCTTGACCTTCTTGGTTACCAGGTCAAGGAACTGGGCGACATCGGAGGCTTCGTCGCGGTCGGGGTCCTGCAGGCACACGTCCAGAATGTGCGCGCCGCTGCGGGCCTGCCGGCGACCAATTTCGGCGGCTTCTTCGAACTTGCCCTCGTTGATCAGGCGGCGGAAGCGGCGGCTGCCCAGCACGTTTGTGCGTTCGCCGACCACGGCAGGGCGCACCTGGTCGTCGATCAGAAGGGAGTCGATTCCGGAAACCCTGGTCTCCGGGGACTCGACAGGCTGTCGGGGCGTCTTGCCCTCGGCGGTCTCTCCCAACAGGTGGATATGGCCGTCAACGGTGCCGCAGCAGCCGCCGACCAAGTTCACCCAGCCCGAATCCACGAAGCGGCCCAGCGTCTCGGCCATGGCTTCCGGAGACTCGTTGTACTTGCCATCCTCGTCGGGCATCCCGGCGTTGGGCACGCAGGACACCGGGAACCGGGAGATGGAGGCGAGAGTACGGATATGGTCGGTCATGAAGGCCGGGCCGGTGGCGCAGTTGATGCCTATCCACAGCAGATCGCGGTGTGAGAGCGAGACGTAAAGCGCCTCGACGTCCTGTCCGGCCAGCAGGGTGCCCATGGGCTCCACGGTGCCCTGAACCGCCACCGGGACCTCGCGGCCCAACTCGGCGAAGGCACGGTCGATTCCCTCAAGGCCGGCCTTGATGTTCAGGGTGTCCTGCCCTGTCTCCAGCAGCAGAACGTCCACATCGCCCTCAACCAGTCCGGCAGCCTGGATGTGATAGCTGTCGACCAGCTCATCGAAGGTCACACCGCCGGTGACCGAGATGGTCTTGGTGGTGGGACCCATGGAACCGGCCACGAAGCGCGGCTTGTCAGGCGTTGAGGCGCCGTCGGCCACCTTCCGCGCCAGTTCCGCAGCCACCAGATTCAGGCGCCGGGCTTCGTGGGCCAGGTCATATTCGGCGAGCACGACCGGGGTGGAGCCGAAGGTATTGGTCTCGATGATGTCCGCGCCGGCGTTGAGGTGCCCCCTGTGGATGGCCTCGATGACGTCCGGGCGGGTGAGGACAAGGTGCTCGTTACATCCCTCGTACTCGAGGCCTCCGAAATCATCGGGTCCGAGATCGAAGGACTGGATTGCCGTGCCCATCGCGCCATCGATAACGAGAATGCGCTCCCGAAGCGCGGATTTCAGGGCAGAGATACGTTCAATTGAATCCATAGAATGCTTACTACTTGTGGGAAGTTTCCCTGCTCATCCTGAGCCTCTCCCTCACACTCCGCTTCCTCCCTTCAGTTGAGCAAATCCGTTGCATTGAAATTGTGCGGCGCTGTTTACCTACACCCCGAACCAGGAGTTGAGCGCAGGGCCATTCAGCTCCACCCAGCGAATGTTCAGCCCCATTCGTTCGAGAGCCTGGCGTATGGTGCGCTCTGCGGCAGGAGCCGGGTTGTCGGCAAAGAACTTTTCCACATCCGCCTTCTGCTCGTCAGTGGTAAAGCTGTTAACAATGGAGACCAGGCGCATCAAGCCGAATCCACCACCGCCGTAGCGTCGGTCGAACTCGCCCCAGTTGCTCTTGACGAACTCCCAGGCGGGCAAGCGGCCCACGGGGTTGGCAGCAACGCCCGCGACCACAGTGATGGTGTCCTGCGAGCGCACCCTGCTGGACAGGGCGTTCTCCAGCGTGTCATTCAGCAGACCTACGTCCTGGAACCGCGACATGGCCAGCAACAGCCGGATCTTCTCCTCCTGCATGCTGGTCCGTTCCTCGAGGTCCCAGAGCTGTTCGTAAGTCGTGCGGTCACCGCCCTGGGCGGCCAGGCTGAACACGATGCCGCGCAGGTCCGGATGCACGGCCTCAGGACTCTCCAGGTATTGACGGAAGAGATCACCCGCGTGCTCCAGGGTTTCCGCGTCGTTGTAACTACCGGACTGTCCTAGCACAGTGGAACGCAGCAGGGAGTCCAGGTGGCCCTCGCCGGAACGGGGAGTCCAACCAACTCGCCTGGCTGCGGGGCCGAACAACTCTCTCCCGAACCGTTGGTAAGCAGGGTGGACCGGTTGGCCCGCAATGAGCTGCTCGATGTCGCGGAGATTGGAGGCGAGGTCGCTCCAGACCGACGCGTCGGTCTCTCCGGCGTAGGAGCCGGCCAGCTCCAGGAATTGGGTGATGGGCAGCAGGCCGGCCCGGGACAGTGCATAGGCGTCGTTCTGAATACCCAGGCGGTCCGTTGCCGGAAGCTGCTGGGTGCTTATGGCCGGGGCCAGCCGCTCCCAATCGTCGCTCGTGTAGTTAACGCGGTAAAACCCGGTCTGCCCGGCGTTGACCTTGTACCAGTCCTCGGATGGGCTGGCTGCAGGAAGAGTGATTACGGATTCCTTGTCGTCCATTACAGCGGTGGCCGGAGCTGCGCCGGCGGAACTGATGCTCACCGGGACCTGCCAGACCTCGGGATTGGGCTCCTCATCGCCCAGAAGCCGATCGTAAACGAACCGTTCCTGGTTCAGTGAAACCTGTACCTCATCGGCGCTGCGAGCCGCCTCAACTCGGAGCACCGGATAGCCAGTCTGCTTTACCCATGAGTCCATGATGCTTGTCACAGGTAGGCCTGACTCTTCTTCCAGCGCTGCCCACAGGTCCTGGGTCCGCGCGTTTCCGTACTCGTTGGCCTTGAGGTAGCGGTACAACCCTCCCCGGAATGTCTCGGCCCCCAGGAAGTTTTCCAGCATGCGAAGAACCGATCCGCCCTTGCTGTAGCTGATGGCATCGAAGAGCTGGCTCACCTCGGCAGGGTTTTTGACCTCCTGCTCGATGGGATGCGAATTCTTCAGGCCGTCCAGACTGAGCGCCCGGTTGGTGTCCATGTTGACGAACTGCGTCCACATCTCCCAATCGGGGAACAGCCAGTCGACGGACTTGGTGCCCATCCAGGACGCGAAGCTCTCGTTGAGCCATAGGTCGTCCCACCATTCCATGGTCACCAGGTCGCCGAACCACATGTGGGCCATCTCGTGGGCCACAACCTCCGCGACCCGCTGGCGAGTGCCGGCCGAAGAGTTTTCCGGGTCGACCAGGAGCGCCGTTTCGCGGTAGGTGATGCAGCCCCAGTTCTCCATGGCCCCGGCGGCAAAGTCGGGAATGGCGATATGGTCCAGCTTGGGCAGAGGGTAAGGAATCCCGAAATATTCGTTGAAATACCCCAGCAGCTTGACCGATGTGTCGAGAGCGAACCCGGCCTGGTTTTCCTTGCCCCTGGTGGTCCAAACACCGATTGTGGTGCCGTTGACGGCGTCGGCCTGCACGGATACCAGGTCGCCGACCACGAAGGCCAGCAGGTAGGTCGACATAATCGGTGTTTCGGCAAACCGGACGGAGCGCAGCCCGGGGCCGGGCGATGTCTCTTCAACGATAGGAGTGTTCGATACCGCCTGCAGCGTGTCATCGAAAATGAGGGTAACGTCGAAGATTGCTTTCCGGGCCGGCTCATCCCAGCAGGGAAAAGCGCGGCGGGCATCCGTCGCCTCAAACTGTGTTGTGGCCAGGTGCCGTGTCTGTCCCTCGTTGTCCTGGTACTCAGAGCGATAAAAACCCACCAGGCGGTCGTTCAGAATGCCCGTGAATCGCATGTCCAGCTGAGCCACGCCCTGGGCAAGGGTTTTTCCGAAGTCCAGCGTTACGGTCTCCGAGCCCTCATCCAGTGCAATGGACTGAGCGGGGTACGAGGCACCGTTTCTTCGCAGTACGACATCGCGGATTTCCAGCTCCGCGGCGTTCATCTCTATTCGCGCGGTCGGTGTGACAATCTCGATGTCGACGGTCTGCTCTCCCTCAAATGTGAAAGTTTGCAGGTCGGGGCGCAGCGTCATCCTGTATTTTACAGGCTTGGCGTTGGCTGGAAGTACAATGGCATCGTCGGAAGGCATCTGGTAGTCCTCTTAGTCGGCAATTGAAAGAGATTCGCCGGGCTTCAGGCCGGTGGTAATTTCTGAGTGTACTGCCGCCCGGACGGATTAGAGGCCCATCGGGACGGATAGGGCAAGTTTACCACGAATGCGGCTTCGTTCCGACTTCACTACGACGGCGGAGGCCCCACGCTGTGAGTCTGGCGGCCGCCATCCGGTGAGAAAACCGAGGCAATAAATGCTCTCCGTTGTTCCCCGATTTGCGGGTGATTGAACTGCGGGATGATATAATGTGCGGCATTTCACAGCCGCTGCAAACGCGTACAGGTGCGCGTCTTAGGAGAGAGAATCAATGCCCCCGAAGACAATGTTCGAGAAGATATGGGATGCTCACGTGGTCCACGAGGAACCGGGAGAGCCAGCGATCATATACATCGACCTGCATCTGGTGCACGAGGTTACATCCCCTCAGGCATTTGACGGGCTGCGCATGGCAGGGCGCAAGGTGCGCCGCACCGACCTGACCGTTGCCACCGCGGACCACAACACTCCCACCTGGGACCTGTCGCTGCCTGTCACCGACGAGATATCAAAGGCGCAACTGGACGCCCTGGATCGCAACTGCGAGGAGTTCGGCGTAACGCTGTACGACCGGTTCAGCGCCCTGCAAGGCATTGTGCATATCATCGGGCCCGACCTGGGCTACACCCAGCCCGGCAAGACTGTGGTATGCGGAGACAGCCACACGTCAACGCACGGCGCTCTGGGCGCCTTCGCCGTCGGCATCGGAACGTCTGAAGTGGAGCACGTCCTGGCCACTCAGACGCTGCGCCAGTTCAAGCCGCAGACCATGGAAGTGCGTGTGGACGGCCAGTTGCCCCCCGGCGTTACGGGCAAGGACATCATTCTCGGCATCATTGGGCGAATCGGTGTCAACGGTGGAACCGGCCATGTTATCGAATATACCGGTGAGGCGATTCGCGCTCTCTCCATGGACGGGCGCATGACCGTCTGTAACATGAGCATTGAAGCAGGGGCGCGGGCCGGCATGATCGCACCGGACGATACAACGTTCGAGTACGTGCGCGGCCGGCAGTTCGCACCGCAGGGCGCTGAATTCGACGCCGCGGTCGAGCGCTGGAAGCAGCTGCCCACCGACCCCGGTGCTACCTACGACAAGACCGAAATATTCGACGCCTCTAAATTCGAGCCGTTCGTGACCTGGGGGACTAATCCCGGCATGGTGGCTCCGATTAGCGGCCGCGTACCCGACCCCGCCTCTTTCGATGATGCGGCGGCGCAGGAATCAGCCTCGCGCGCCCTCCAGTACATGGACCTGCAGCCTGGCACGCCGATTCAGGACATCAAGATCGACCGCATTTTCGTGGGAGCCTGCACCAATGCCCGGCTCGAGGACCTCCGGGCGGCCGCTGAGGTGGTGCGGGGCCGTAAGGTCCATCCCGACGTATACGCCATGGTTGTTCCGGGCTCGGCCAAGATTAAGCAAGAGGCGGAAGAGGAGGGCCTGGACCGCATTTTCACCGAGGCCGGACTGGACTGGAGGGTGGCAGGCTGCTCCATGTGTCTGGGCATGAACCCGGACATCCTGTCCCCCGGACAGCGCTGTGCAGCCACATCCAACCGCAACTTCGAGGGTCGCCAGGGCAAGGGTGGCCGCACTCACCTGGTCAGCCCGGCCATGGCCGCCGCCGCCGCCATCGCGGGCCACTTCGTGGATGTGCGGGACCTGTAGGTCATTGGGACAGGAATCGGATAAGGCACTTTGATGGAGAACGGCGTGCGCCTGGGGTGGCTCATCGAACCGTTCCCTCGACAGGTTCATTTATATGTACCGAGCCAGCCAACAGAGATTCTGGACGACCCCGACACGGTTTCCGGCGACCCTGTTCCGCCGGGATTCATTCTCAACCTGCTAGAGATTTGGTAACCGTTTTTCAGGAGGACTCAGATGGACCCATTTGTAAGGGTGACCGGCGTGGTGGCGCCGCTGGACCGAGTGAACATCGACACCGACCAGATCATCCCGGCCGTATTTCTCAAACGAATCGAACGGTCCGGATTTGAAGACTGCCTGTTCTTCTCTTGGCGCTTCAATGAAGACGGCAGTCCCAAGGAGGACTTCGTTCTGAACCAGCCAGAGTATAGCAACGCCCAGGTGCTGGTGGCCGGCCACAACTTCGGTTGCGGGTCGTCCCGCGAGCATGCTCCCTGGGCCCTGCGAGATTATGGAATTCGCTGCATCATCGCCCCCAGTTTCGCAGACATCTTCTATAACAATTGCTTCAAGAACGGTGTCCTGCCGCTCAGAATCGCCGAGGAGGACGTTCGGGCGATCATGGACAGGGCCAAGGGGAAACCGGGACTGAATCTGACCGTCGACCTGGAGGGCCAGCGTGTATGGGATGAGGATGAGGAGATCTCGATTCCCTTTGAGATCGATCAGGCACGGCGACACAATCTCCTGAACGGTCTGGATGACATTGGTCTCACCTTCCAGTTTGAGGAACAGATAGCGGCGTTCGAGTCCGCTCGAGGCCTGTAGAGGACGGTCACCGGGTTCAATGATGGGGCGTTCTTGGCTGCAAGAGGCCCCGTCATTATTCTGTGTGCCTGATGGATATGGCCTGATGACCAAGCGCGGTTTGATGCAGGCCATCAAATTGGTGAGTTATTTCCGAAATGTCGGCCCAGCATTCATTTTAAGCCTTGAAGTTGACATAAATAGCGTGCTAATATCCGTGAATCATTCAATAATCACGTTAATTATCTCCAGCTCCAGGGGCACCTATGACTACCCGGCAACATCCAATTGAGGGTGGCGGTCCGGAAGCTGCTGCAAACCAGGTGTCGGCAGATTCCTCGACCCAGGGCAGTAACGGTTCTGCCAGGAAGACGCGGCAACGTTCGGTCTATCTGTTTCCCGCCTACGGCTTCACCACGGCGCTGGATATTGCCCGCAGGGTTGAGGAAAGCGGTGGAGGAAGCCTCACTGAGGAAACCCTTGCCATTAACCTGGGACTCTCCGCCAAAAGCAGTGGTTTCCGCCTCAAGAGTCTCGCAGCCCGTCAGTTCCAGCTGATCAGCAAGCAGGGGGACACGCTGATCACCACCCCGGTCTCCAAGGCCATTTTCAAGCCTACCAGCGGCGAGGACGCTCAGCGCGGATATCGCGAGGCGTTCCTGTCAATTCCTCTCTTCCAGGCCGTGGCTGAGCGCTATCGTGGCCAGCGTCTTCCGGACAGCCAGACCCTCAGGAACGTCCTGGAGCGTGAATTCTACGTCGAGCACTCCCGGGTGCAGCAGGCGGAACGAATGCTCCTGGATTCCGCCAGGGACGCTCACCTGCTCAAGCACACCAGCGACGGTACCTACCTGGTGGTCACCGACGGTGGAAACAGCGGCACGGATGAACCGAGCGGGTTTGGAGCAGGTACATTTGACGCAATGGCGCCCAGGAACGGATCAAGCCATCTGCCGTCAACGCCGCATTCGGGCGCGGCGATGCCCGCCAACGTGCTCACGTTCAGTATCGAAGAAATTGGAGACCTGGACAGCGACGAGTTCGAAACGGTCTGGCACGCCCTTGGAATCCTGATCAGGGCCCGACGGCGCAGAAGGGTCGACGGAGCAGTGTTCGATGACGCTGCCGAAATCGACGGCCTCGCCTACCCCATGCTGCCCTGAGCCCAGGCGTCGCATTCCAATCTAAGGGCAAGCACTGAGTGGGTCTACGAGCCGAACAGGCTCACTCACATCTCAGTGCGAGGATATCCCTCAGACACCTGCCCCTGGAAATCGGTCTCGTAACGCAGCATTCTCCCTTGCCGGACCTGTTCGTCCAGTGAGGGTCGCTGCACCGGGCGCGGGTCATCGGGAGCGTGGCCAATCACCCCTTTCTCCTCGAGATCGGCGATCTGCTCGACTGAGAGTCCGAGCAATTCCCCGAAAACGAATTCGTTGTGTTCCCCCATTATGGGCGCTGCCCGGGGTGAGACCGCGGGGGTGCCGGAAAGCTTCCAGGGGCGACCGGCGTACGGCAGGGGCGGCATTTCGGTACTGGGATGGTGCCGGACAACCTCGTAGAATTTCCTGTCCATTAGATGAGGGTTGAACAGCAGATCCTTGCTGTCCAGCACAGCACCGGCCGGCACCCCCTCAGCCTGCAACGCGGTCATCAGCTCGTGAGCGTCCCACTTGGCGGTCTCCGATTCCAGCAACCTGTCGATCTCCTCCCGGTACTGCCAGCGTCCCAGGGTTCCCGATAGCCGCGGGTCTTCTGCCCACTCAAGACGTCCCAGGATGCGGCAGAGCCCTTGCCACTCGGAGTCGCCGCCGATCGCGATGGCGATCCAGCGGTCGTCACCGCGGCAGGGGTAGCAGCCATGTGGCGCCATCACCGGGTCGGCGTTGCCAATGCGTTCCGCGGTTCTGCCGTTGGCCGCGTAATCGAGGAGTATCTCGGGGATCGTTACCGCCGCGGTCTGGGTCTGCGAAACGTCGATGAACTGGCCTATGCCTGTGTTGAGGCGGTTCATCAGGGCGGTCATCACTGCGAAGACAGTGTGCTCCCCAGCCGTGTAGTCGACGTAGGGTATTTCGGCCATGACCGGTGGTCCTCCGGGGTAGCCAGTGGCGTACGCCAAGCCAGAGGCGCCCTCCGTGGCCGGCCCCGTCGCGCCGAAGTTGGCCCACGGACCGTCGAAACCGTACCCTGTGGAGGAAACCATGATGATGTCGGGCTTGATCCGGCAGAGGTCGCCGTATTCCAGACCGAAATTCCTGATTACCCGGGGCGTGAAATTCTCGGCGAACACGTCGCTGACCGCAATCAGGCTGCGCAGAACCTCCAGGCCCTCCGGGCGCCCCAGATCCAGGGTGATGCCCAGCTTGTTGCGATTCTGCTCGTAGAAATTGGCCCCCCGATTCCAGAACTCCCCATGCACCTCGTTCTGGTAGACGGAGTCGCTGCGATAGCTCTCCAGCCGCCGCGTCGACTCCAGGCGGATGACCTGCGCTCCCATATCTCCCAGCAGTTTCATGGCAAACGGTATGGCTATGAGCTGGCCCATTTCGACGACGCGTACGCCCTGCAGTGGACCGCCAGAGGCCGTTCCAGATTGAGATGTCGATGACATTGGCTAAATGATCCCTTCCGAGCGCAGGTGCGCCTGCTGCTCTGCGGTGAGGCCCAGTCGTTCCCCGAATATCGTCCCGTTGTGCTGGCCGATGGCAGGGGCCGCATCCCCCGCTTGCCAGGGAGTCGATTCCAACCTGAAGGGCGCACCTGGCATCCGGAGTTCTCCCATCACGGGATGCTCCACATCAACGAAGAACTCCCGGTGGGCAAACTGCGGGTCCTCGAAGACCTCAACCGGCGACTGGACAACGCCAAAGATGAATCTCCGCTCATGAGATCCGTAAAACCTCTCGTATTTGTTCTGGCGTATGAAGTATTCGTCGAGGATCCGCCCCAATTCCTCGGCATTGGCCAACCGGGCCGACGGCGTGCGGAAACGGTCGTCATCCAACTCGGGAAGACTCAGGAACTCCACGAAGCTGTCCCAGTTGAGGCCTCCGCCCAGGCCGGGATTCGGCAACAGGTGGCCATCGGCGGTGGCGCGCAGGCGCTGCAGGTCGCCGCTGTGGTTGGGCTGACGGCGGCGAATGGCGCCGGTGTAGGTGTAGTTGTTGACCACGTCCCGGAGACCGGAAGCCACGGCTTCCTGTATCGATACGTCGATATGCTGGCCCTGTCCGGAAGTCCGGCCTCCGGTCATTCGCTGGTGGTACAGGGCCATCAGGGTCGCTGAGGCCGCGTCGGTCCCGGCCTTGAACTGTGCCTGGTTGAACGCGTGCTTCAGCGGCTCCCGGTCGTAGGCTCCAAAGATGTACATCAACCCACCCAGGGCATATTCCACAATGTCTGCAGCCTTGTAGTCGCGGTAGGGCCCTGTCTGACCGAAGTTCGAGATCGACACCATCACCAGATGGGGAGCAACCTCACGCAGGGTCTCGTAGTCCAGGCCGAGGGAGGGCATCACGCGGGGAGCAAAGTTCTCCACCAGCACATCGGCGTCCCTCAGCAGCGACAGCAGCATCTGGCGGCCTTCAGCGCTCTTGAGGTTTAGCGTGGCGCTGCGTTTGCCGGTGTTCAGGTAAGCAAAGGGGAGGCTGCTGTCGGGGCCCGGCTCGTCACGGTAGAAGGGGGACATTTTGCGTCCCCGCTCCCCTTCGGGCGGCTCAATCTTGAGCACGTCCGCACCAAACCCGGCCAGCAGCTTGGTGCAATAGGGCCCGGCGATGCAGTGAGTGAGGTCTATGACGCTGACGCCTTCGAGGGCGGCATCCATAAGTCGAAGGTCTCTCCGTGGGAAGATGCTCGAATGAGGACTGTGGGCTACACGTCCCGGTAGAGAGAGGCGTCCAAGCCCAGCTCAGTCCGCCCGACTATTTCAAGGCAACGGTCGAGATTGGGCGGCATCAGAGTCGAGGTCCGGATGTCGCGGTACATGCGCTCCAGCGGCATACGCTTGTGGGCGCTCCGTCCTCCGGCGATCTGAATCGCTTTCGCAGTCACGTCCAGGGAGGCCACGGTGGCCAGGTATTTCGCCTTGGCAGCGAGATATGCCCGCTCGGCCGGGTTGGCCTCTTGCCAGACCGAAGCACCATGGTACAGCACCCGGCGGGCACCCTCGATGGACAAGGACATCTCGGCCACGGTGCGCTGCACGACCAGGCCCTCGGCGATGGGGGACGGGTCCGGCGCGAAGGTCTGTGTCCTGGCGAACTCCCCGATGTAATCGAGAGCCGCCTGGGCAACCCCCAGGTACACTGCCGCAAATCCCAGTCCGAACCCCTGGGTGACACCGGAGCGCGGGGCATCACCCGGCAAGCCCAGGGGAGCGTCGGGCCCGACGAAACAGCTGTTCAGCCGCATGGCGGGGCTGACGGTGGCACGCATACCCAACGTGTCCCATTCTCCGATCTGCTCGATGCCCGGCGTGCCGTGGGGCAGCAGCGCCAGCCACTGCGTCTCCAGCGGGTCTCCGGGCCCTGAGCTGCAGTGGATCATATAGCGGTGGGCACCCCCGGACATGGTACAGAAGTGCTTGGTGCCTTCGATTACGAACCCGCCATCCTGGGGGGTTATGGTTGTAAGGCGCAGTGCCGTTCCGCCACGGGTCTCGGGTTCGCTGCCCCAACTGCCAAAGAGTTTCCCGCCCTCGACGATTTCGCGGAAATAGAAGGTCTTTTGCTCCTCAGTGGCCAGGGCATCGATGAATCGGGTTACGGTGGAATGCATGTGCACCGTCATCCCGGTATTAGTGCAGCCCGCCGTCAGGAGCTCTATCGCCTTGACATAGGTGAGCATGTCAAGGCCAAGCCCGCCAAAGCGCTCGGGGATGCCCATGGCCAACAGCCCCTCCCGCCAGACGTCCCGCCAACTGTCGACCGGGTGTGTGGCGGCAGAATCGTAATGGGCTGCCCTGGGAGCAAGGCATTCAGTGGCGAGACGCCGCGCCACCTGTAGAATCTGTTGGGTGTCAAAGTCGCGTGTGGGACTTTCCGATTTCTGATCGACGGCCAAGGTGGTGCTACTCCGTGTAAATCACTTGATAGTTGGTGCCACCCTGCTGGCAGCTTTCTACTCGCCGGGATAAGTGAGGCGAAGCAGGGTGTGGCGCCGGTTGGTGGTGTAGGGCCTGACCTGTTCCGGCCAGCGGCCTAGCTCCACTGCCTCGCCCCACTCGGACGAGGTCAGCACATCCGGCGATTCGATCTCGTATACCGCGTGGAAGCGGGGACGTCCGTCGGGAGTCATGGTGCGTTCTTCGCCGCCGATCATTACCTTGAACGAGTCTGCCTCGTAGCGGGCTATCTGTCCCACCCCGGGAACCTTGCTGAGCTCCGGACAGTGCTCGATGTTGTAGACCTCGTTGAACAGTCCCTCCTTGGAGGGATCAACATCCATACTGGCAACAAACAAGTACTTCGACCGTTGCGGCATCTTCTCATCTCCTCGTTGCAGATTGATGACGGAGTAACCACGGCATTCCTTCAACGAAAACCCAAGGGCGGCTCTGCCGTCATGTGCTCAATGCAATTGTTAGAAGGGGCGCCGGTTGGCTGCCTCGGTCTCGACGCTGGTGATGAACTCCAGCAGCACGGCACGGCCCTCCTGCTCGGTCACCCTTCGGGCGCGGGCGAAGGCCGCCGACACCTCGTTGGGGTCCTCGATGCGCTCGGCGTAGCCGCCCATGGCCCGTCCCATGTCGGCGTAGTTGCCACCCAGGTCGCGGGTTCCGTAGAGGCGGTGCGAATCGGCCATCTGCCTGACCTCGGCGGCCATAGTGGAGTTGTTCAGGACTACGGTGATGATGGGTATGTTGGAGCGGACGGCGGTCTCAAAGTCCAGGCCCACCATGCCGAACGCCGCGTCGCCCATGAAGTTCACGCATACCTTGTCTGGTTGGGCCAGCTTGGCGCCGATCACCAGACCGAGGCCGGTGCCGAGCCCGTGGGACTTGCCCCAGCCGATATAGGTGCGGGGCCCGTTGGAGCGGTAGAAAGGCACGATCTGGTCGCGAGGGCTGCCGGAATCGTGGGTGATGATGGCCTCTTCCGGCGGGACGGTGTGCATGAAGTCCCAGATCACGCGATAGGGACTCATGGGGCGGGAACCGTCCGTTAGCTTGTGCTTCCATTCCTCGATGAACGCGTCGCGCTCCCTGGCTATCTCTGCGGCCGTGTTGCTGTTCTTACGGCTGTCGCCGACGATATCCCGACAGGCGTCGATCATCTGGCGCAGCACCAGCTTGGCATCGCCAACGATGGGATAGTCTATGTTGTAGTCCTTGTTGATGTCGGAGGCATCGTTGGTGGAGTGGATCATGGTCTTGCCCGGCGGCATGCTCATCACCATGTTATGCCGGGTGAAGCTGGTCCCAATCCCGAAGATGACGTCGGAGCGGCGCAGGAAGTTGACCACGGTCGACGATGAAGTCAGCGCTGCGGACCCCAGCGCCAGGGGATGCGTCTCCGAAAAGGCGCTTTTGCCCAGCAAAGTCGTGGTAACCGGCACCTGAAGCAGTTCCGCCAGTTCCTGCAACTCTTCGGAGGCCTTCGCGTACATCACGCCCTGTCCGGCGACGATGACGGGGTTGCTGGCCCCGCACAGGGTGCGGGCAGCGGTTTCGACGTCGCCAGGGTCCCCCTGTGATGCCGCGCCCCGACTCGGAACGTAGTAGAACGCCTCCTCAGAGACGTCGTAGTCACAGACATCGGCGGGAATTTCCACGGCCACCGGTCCGGGGCGACCCTGCCGCAATGCCGCAAAGGCCCGGCGCATGACCTGGGATGTGCGTTCCGGCAAGTTGATCTGCTCAATGCTCTTCGTGATCGTGCCGTAGCTCTGCAGCGAGCTGTACAGCGGAGCAACGCCCTGCCGGTCCGTGGGATGGCCGAGGGGCAGCAGCAGCAAGGGCGTGGAGTCGGAAAAGGCGGTCGCGGCGCCGGAATAGGCGTTCTCGGCGCCAGGGCCGTACTGCATGGCGAACACGCCCATCTTGTCCCCGTTGGTCACACGGCTGTAGCCGTCGGCGATGCCCAGGCCAACGCGCTCCTGGCGGCAGACTATGGGGCGGATTCCGGCCTCGGCGCAAGACTCGATAACCGGCGTTGTGGGGAAGCAAGGCAGGTATTCCACCCCTTCCCGCTTCAGAATTTCGGCAATGGCGTCAACGGTCTTCACCAACCACCTCCTGCGATGGGCGTTTCACAAACTGCGTGAGAGTATAACACCGTAACGACAAGGGTTCAGGGTCTCCGAAGTTCCCTTGCCTTCCGGGCGAGGGCTATGCCCGTTGGCGTACCCCGTATCGACGTATCGTATAATGTCGTCATCCCGCTTTCGTTGCAGCGAGGCTTGGCATGACTACCAAACCAGTGAATGCGCAGACTGCGGCCCGGCAGCTTCCGCCCCTGCCAGACCCGCCGAAGATGGATATGGAACAGCTCAGACATTTCGTTCTCCCCGGCATTCCGGGCACGATAGCCGCGCACTTGGATGCCATGATCCCCGGTTCCACTGTCCTGGTAGGGGGCAACGGGTACCTATGCCAACGACGCTCCGACCTGCCGCGCTGCCCATACCCCGACTTGCTCGTTTCCTTTGATGTTAACTGGGAAGACGTAATGTTCACCAACGGCTACGTTATCGAGGAGGCAGGGAAGCCGCCGGACCTGGTGATGGAGATAGCTTCCCATCGTACCGGCCGCCGGGACTACATCGACAAGCGCGAAATCTATGCCGGCTTGAGCGTCCCCGAATACTGGCGCTTCGACCATACTGGAGGCGACTACCACGACACTCCTCTCGCCTGCGACCTTCTGACCGATGGCGGCTATCAGCCAATGCCCCTGACCACCGAACCCGACGGCGTAGTCTGGGGCTACAGCGAAGTCCTGAGGCTGACGGTCTGCTGGGTAGAGGGACGCCTCCGCTTCTGGGAGCGGGCCCAACAGCGCTACCTCCCCGACCAGCGGGAGCTGGCCGACGAACTCGCCGCATCCCAAGCCCGCGTCCGCGAACTGGAGGAGGAACTGGGCCGGCGGGACGGCGCGTAGACGCACTATTGGCAGCCTCTAGCAATCTTTCCGATGTCTTTCCAAGACAACACGTTCTCTTTCCTTAGCCAGTGCCGGTCAAGCATGAATTTAACCTGATGGTGCTCTCTTATCCGTTCAGCGTTGCGTCCGACGATAAAAGGAATGACCCTTTTGTTTTCCGTTAAGTTGAGCTTGTCGAGCAGCATCGAAGCCATTACATATTGACGAATGAGTTGGTGAACCAAGATGAATCTGCTATCAGCTCCAAAGGTAGATTCGAGTTTGGCCTCTCCTATGAAGAGGTAGTTTTGCGTACTTACTACTATATCGACCTCAGTATTGATGAGATTGTTACGGAGAGACTTTACTGTGTCTTTTGAGGCGATGTAATTTTGGTCTTTTAGTCGATTAAAGGTTTGAGACTGACCAGCTCGTTCTATATATGCTTCCAATTCCCCTCGCAGACTACTAAATTGTTCGTTGTAACACTCCTCCAACCATTTGTCAGTCAGCACGCTGATTCCACGATGCTGCTCATACACCCAATCACGCATTCCATACCAAAACAGCTCGATCTCGATGTCGTCAAGCTCAACCTCCTCCCGGCCCAGAAGCCTCTTTACGAGACACACCTTCGCATCATAAGAAAGGCCGTGAAAGTGTTCGACTGTCTTCCAGTTCTCCGTCCTGTTCTCAATTCCCAAGATACTCATGGTTCATTCCTTCACATTCAAGAATCCATAGGTTGCCATTGGGATGGATAATCCAACCCTTGCCTCGTTGTCGCCGCGATGAGCGCCTCGTAGACCCGCACCATGGCCTTGGTGTCCCTGGCGCAGTAGGCTAGGAGGGCTTCCCGGATGGCAGACCGTTCGTTCGCCGGAGTCTCGTGGCCAATCATCCTGAGATAGGATGTGAACGCCGTCATCCCCTCCGCGATGTCGAGGTCCGCGTACCCCAAATCAGGCACCAGTACAGGCAAAACAGACTTGAGAGAGTAGCTTCCCCTGAAGTCCGGATGCCTGACGTTTCCCTTGACGATTGCGAACAAGTCCACCATGCGTTCGCACAGGGCCCGCAGCCTGTCGGCGTGCTGGGGCAGCGCCTCGGCCAGTCCGGTCACCACACGCCGCTCATAGCCGGTATAGGACACAATCGAACCCCGCGGCGGCACCGCATCCAGCAGAGCTTCGGCCAGCCGCTCCCTGGGGTCATTACGGTCATCGTTCAGGAACGAGCGGTGCTCGATCAGTCCCGAGGAATCCAGAATATGCAGGGACCACTGGAACGGAATCGCCTGGTAGGGCCTCGTTCCCGCATAGACCGGGATGGCAGGATTTACGGTCTCGAAATCAAGAAACGAAGCGGGGTACGTTATCTCGGCCAGCGCAGAGGCAAGGTCGTCGCTTACAGATCTCCGCCCGTAGTCCCTCGCCAGATCGAGATGGCAATATCCGTAAAACGAGCAACGGTGGGGGCTGGTGCAATGCGGTCCCGTCGCAATATCCGGCTCCGAATCCCGCTGGAGCACCGCCCACATCTCTCGCAGTTTGTTTGGCGCCGCGTTCTCGACGAACGACCTCGCCGAGTCCGTTACATCCTGCAGGGTGAAAAGTTCGAGCAGATCGTGGTCGCCTCCTTCGTACACATAGTCCCGGTTCAGGTGCATGAGAAAGGCCCGGTTTACCGGGACCCCGGACCCCTCAACCACATAAAGCTGGATGGCGACATCGGTGTAGTGCTCTCGCTTCACCCCGGCTGTGGACTTGACCTCAATCAGATCGAAGCTGCCATGGCCTGCCCTACTCAGGATATCAACCCGAGTCCTAATGTTTTCGAAAGTGAATCCGGCCTCATAAATGGCTGGCACGGAAACATCGTCCAGCAGCGAGCGGGTGGTCTCCACTGCCTGCTGGTGATCAAAATAAGACTCATCCACGAGGCGGCCACCTGGAAACCGCTGCCTCGCGAGTTCGCCTACAGCGTGGCCCACGTCGAAAATTGCCTGCCTCTCAGGGGGCACCGGGTCTGCGAAATCGCGGCGGTACGTTTCCAGGTACAGCCGCTTCAGGCACTGCAGCCCGTTTTGGAACCGAGACTTGGAGAGGCTCGGGGGCATTGTTTTCGGGGTCCAGTTCAGCCCGCCGCGTGTTGCGCGGCGATGCGGTCGGCCAGAGGCCGGAGGACTGCGTACAGGAAGTCGTTGGCCGGCGTTGGAGTGCCAGTCTTGCGAGCCAGCCGGATGAGGGCGCCGTTCAGTCCCTCCAGCTCAACGGGACGTCCCTCGGTAAAGTCCTTGGCCATGGAGGCCCGGCCCTGGGCGGGAAAACGGTCCAGGGAGTTCATGGCCCACTCCAGCGAATCGCCCATAATGGGAGCTCCGCTGGCCCGGCCGACTGCCAGCGCCTCCTCGATGGCCTGCTGGATCAGAGATCGTGTGGCCGGTATGTTGCGCATTTCTTCGTAGACACAGTTGGCGGCGGAACACACGGCCGCGGAACCGGCGATGTAGGCGAACTTCTTCCAGAGCATGCCAACCATGTTTTCGTGCAGCTCCACGCGCCAGCCAGCATCGAGGAACTCACGGAGCAGCCGTTCTCCCCGTTCCGAGATGCCAACGGTCATCTCTCCGAAGCCGGCCGTGCCGGGGCCGCCCTGCGTGACCACGCCCGGCTCGGAGATTCGCCCCTCCATGAAGGCCGAGCCGATCATCACGGGTTCCGGGCCAACAACTTCGGCAATCTGTTCTCCGTTGTCGATGCCGTTTTGTAGGGTGAGCACGACCGTTCCAGGTCCCACCATGGGAGGCAGCGACGCTATGGCCGCCGGGTTGTGGTGCATCTTGACGTTGAACAGCACCAGGTCCTGTACGCCGGCGTCAGCCGTGTCCTGCACCCCACGACCGGGGGCGTGGAAGTCACCGTCGTTTTGGCTCTCCACCCGCAGGCCGCCATTTCGCCTGATGGCGTCAAGATGCTCCCCTCGCGCTACGAAGGTGACGTCGTGCCCTGCCCAGCCCAGCAGCCCGCCGAAATATCCGCCCACGCCGCCCGCGCCTACCACTGCCACTTTCATTATCTCGACTCCTCTGCCTAAATCACCCCCACCCTGACCATACCCCTCAGGGGGAGGGGACTGTAGCGCCGAATTCGCCCTAGACCCAATTCCTCTCCCTGAAAGGGATCAGACTATGAGATTAAGAGGATTCGACGGGATAACCGTAGACCTCACGGAGGTCGCGCTTGAGGACCTTTCCCATCACGTTGCGGGGCAGTTCTTCGACGAACACCACGGACCTTGGGCGCTTGAAGCCAGCCAGTCGTTCTCGGCAGTATTCGATAATGTCATCTTCGGTCGCCGCCTCGCCCTCACCGCTCCCTGCAGGGGCACCCGGGAGGGCGCGTACAACGACGGCGCGGACCTCCTCTCCCCATTCAACGTCGTTGACGCCGATTACAGCGGCGTCGTCTACCTGTGGGTGGGACATCAGGACCTGCTCCACTTCCTCGGGAGAGACCATCTCCCCCCCGCGCTTGATGAAATCTTTGGAACGCCCGGCCAGGTAGATGTAGCCGTCTTCGTCCCGGTATCCGAGGTCTCCGGTGTAGACCCAGCCGGACCGCAGCGTCTCTTGAGTGGCCGCTTCCTCGTTCCAGTAGCCCGCCATCATCCGGGGTCCGCGAGCGACGATCTCGCCCGTTTCTCCCAGGACGGCAGGGCTGCCCTCCTCGTCGACAATCTCGACCTCCACGTCCTCCAGCGGCTTGCCTATGGAGGTTAGGCGGCGCAGCTTGGTCTCGATTTCAGCGGGAGAGCCCTCCAGGATGTGGTCTTCGGGAGGCAGCATGGTGATGGTGGAGGCGGTCTCAGTCTGCCCGAAGGCGTTGATGAAGCTGACTCCCGGGAATTTTCTGATTGCGTCCCGGATAACCTCTATGGGCATTGGCGCAGCCCCGTAGGTGATTACCTCAAGCGATGACAGGTCGAACTCGCCGAAACGCGGGTGGTCCATCAGCTGCTTTAGCATGGTCGGGACCAGCATGGCGCGGTCCGCCCGGTATTGCTGCACCAGTTCCATCCACCGGTCCGCGTCAAACTGGCGCATAACGACCTGCGTCCGCCCGGCGTATACCGCCGTCAGCGCTGCCTGCAGGCCCGCGATGTGGTAGTAGGGCACAGTGACCAGGTTGGTTTCCTCCACGTCCGGGTCGGCCGGCATCACGGTAGCCAATATGTAGGAGGCAAAGCTGTCGTGGGTCAGCATCACTCCCTTCGGGGCGCTGGTGGTGCCGGAGGTGAACATAATCACGGTGGTGTCGTTGTCGTCGCCTTCCGGGAAGTGCAGCTGGTCGGGCGACGCGGACCTCAGAAGCTGTTCGTAGCTGGTCAGGCCCGTGCCGGTACCCGCATCCATGATGACTACCCGGTCCTGGGGCATACCAAACAGCTCTTGCTCTCCCAGCAGTTCCAGGTAACGCTCTCCGATAAACAGGCAGGCCGGGTCGGAGATTCGCAGCATCTGGTGCAGCTCTTCGGTCTTTGCCCGGAAATTAATGGGCACATAAACCGCGTCAAGCTGAGCGGCGGCGAAATACAGTTCGATGCTACGGTGGCTGTTCACCTGCATGGTGGCAACGCGGTCTCCAGGTGTGACACCCAGTTCGGCAAGGGCATTCGCGAGGCGATTGACCCGCTGCGACATCTGGACGTAGGTGAACTCCCGGCCGTCGAATACCATTGCAGTGCGGTCGGGGACTATGGCTTCAGCAATAGTAAGTAATTCAGTAGTATTCATTGCTCTGTCTTGACTTCGCCCTCCGTATTCAAAGGGATATTTATACGATAGAGGTTAACCAATGGCCCGGTTCAGCGGGCTCCCATCGACTCCGACAAATTCAACGCAGCCAGGCGTTGTTCCAATTGCAGGCCCTCGTCCAGGGAGAGATCACGTCCCTCGCCTAATGTCCGCTTCAGAGCGCGAATCACGGCGAAGTCGGCCTCGGACAATTCCCAAGCCAACTCCCACGCTTCCGCCCGTAAACTCTCCGGAGCAGCCAGCCGGGTGACCAGGCCCATTTCCAGCGCCTCTCGGGCGGTGAATCGGCGTCCGGTCAGCAGCAGGTCCAGAGCCAGGGACGTCCCCGCGTGCCGGGGCAACGTCTGTGTTCCCCCCGCCGCCGGGATCATGCCCAGCCGGACCTCCGGCATTGCGAACACCGTATCATCCGCGGCCACCCTGATATCGCAGAGCAACGCGATCTCCAGTCCCGAGCCGATGCAATGCCCATGGACCGCCGCAACCACGGGTAGCTCCAGGTCGATCATCTGTCCCCAAACGTCTCGTTGCCAACGCACTTGCCTGGCAACCACCAGCGACGGCGCCGTGCCGAACTCCGTCAGGTCTGCCCCGGCACAGAACGCGCGTCCCTCCCCCGTGATCAATAACGCCCGCACGTCGGGGTCATCGGAGACCGCCGTCAGCGCCTCGTGGAAATCGTCCCGCATCTGAACGTTGTAGGCATTCAGCACGGATGGCCGGTCCAGGGAGATGTGGGCCACTGCGCCCTCTTTCTCAAAAATGAGCGTCTGGAAGGGCCGCATTTTGTCTAGACCGCGCCCATTGCGACTGGCTTGACGGCTCTCTCGTACAGTTCACTGAGTTCGATCTCGGTGTATCGCAAGCCTATATTCTCGAGGTTGTGGGCATCGCTCACCTCAGTCAGGATGAGGCCGTGGGCGGTGGCCTTCTCCCGGACCTGGGGCTTGCGGATGTGCCAGTTGTGGATGTAGTTGTCGACCTCGATGGCGTGGATGTCCTGCTCAATGATTATCTCGGGGGAATAGTAGCCAGGGTGGCAGTAAGTGCGGAACACCCCTCCCTCCATGCCGTCCATTGGGGGCAAGAATAGCTCGGCAACCTGGTACTCGGCGAAGGGGTTCTGTTCCGGACGCACCTCGATTTCCCAACCGGGAATGACGATCATCTCCCCGGGGAAGTACTCCTCCACAATCTCCCGGAACTCAAAGGACCAATCCTTGTTGTGGTGGTCGGTTATCCCGATACCGTCGATACCGGCAGCCTTCACCTGTCGAATAACCTTTTCCGCGATCTCCAGCGACGGAGGCTGGAAGTTGAATGCCTCCCACACGTGAGTGTGGAGGTCCAGCTTGAGCTTCAAAGTTTTCTCCTTTGTAAAGTTACTGTTGAGTTACGAGGGATCCCCGTTGCCCCGAGGTCCGGGATTGCCAAAATTTCCATCTGCCAATATCCCCACAGTAGCGACGGAAGGGCTGGCGGTGGTCTTCCCCTTCTGCACCTGACCGGATTCGTTCCCGAACTTGCGGGCCAGAATGGGATGGTCCGTCACTCTCCGGTGAATTCCGGCTCCCTCCGTTCCAGGAACGATGCGATGCCCTCCGCCCGGTCCCGTGTGCTCTGCAGAATCACGTTCAGGTCAGCCTCCAAGCCCAGCGATTGGGACAGGGCCATTTCGGCTCCCGACATTATCGCTTCCTTGGCATACCTTGCGCCCAGGGGACTGCCCTGAAGTATGCCATCAGCGACTTGTCGGGCCAGCTGCAACGCGCTACCCGGCGAATCGGCAACTCGATTGACCAGACCTATAGATAGCGATTCGCTGGCAGATAGCTTCCGGCCAGTCAGCAGCATATCGCGGGCCCAGCCTAGTCCGACCAGGCGGGGCAGCCGTTGCGTACCCCCATCGAATGGGAACATCCCAAGCTCCGGAGCTGAAAACCAGCACCGCGCATCCGGGTCAGCCAGCCTCAGGTCAGCGGCCAAGGCCAGCTCCAGGCCGTGATCGGATGCGTCGCCATTGAGTGCCGCCAGCACGGGCATTGGCAGAGCCGCAATCGCGCTTGCCGCCTGAAGCTGCCCGATATGCGACGCGTTTTGGGGAATCTCCCGGTCGACAGAAAACACCGATCCAGCACCGGTCAATATTACCACCCGGACGTTGTCATTGGCGGCCAATTCTTCAGCAGCATCCGTTAACTCCGCCGCCATCAGTTCGTTCACGCAGTTGCCGGCATCAGGGCGGTTGAGGGTGGCCACCGCCACCGTTTCGACCAGGGTCAATTGCAAGGTAGAATATAGAATGAGTTGTTTCCACTCCAAATCCATAATAGATCGGGTAACCGGTATGGTCGGTCTGCCGCGCAACAGGCGGTTCACTTTGCCAAAATCGGTTCCTCACGGTGGGTCAACTCGATTCTTGACAAGGCAAAATGGCTTGATTACCATAGATTAGCACTCTGCTGCGCAGAGTGCTAATCTTAAGTCTAAATTGCCGGAACAAGACCAATTTCCCGGCTAAACAGAGGAGGCCGCGGTGGCGAATTTTCAACCTATGGGCGAACGTGTGGTAGTGAAACCCAGTGAGGGCGAGCAGACCACGAAAGGGGGCATTTTCCTGCCCGACACAGCCAAGGAAAAGCCACAGGAAGGCGAAGTGGTCGCGGTTGGCCCGGGCCGGGTCAGCGATGACGGTACCCGCATCCAGATGGATGTTGCCAAGGGCGACCGGGTTATCTATTCCAAGTTTGCCGGCACTGAATACAAGGACGGCGACGACGAATACCTCATCCTCCGGGAGAGCGACATTCTGGCCAAGCTATCCTAGTCCTGGCGCAGGACCGGCGGCCCCGGCACAGTCCGGGGCGTTTGTCCGGCCGGTAAATTCACCCCTGTCAATATTAAGGAGGAATGGATGCCAGCCAAAAAGCTTACCTATTCGGAGGAGGCGCGCAAGTCCCTCCGCACCGGTATAGACATTCTGGCCGATTCGGTGAAAATCACTCTCGGCCCCAAGGGGCGCAACGTCGTTCTCGACAAGTCCTTTGGCCCGCCCCAGGTCTGCAGCGACGGCGTTACCATCGCCAAGGAAATTGAGCTCCCCGACTCTTTTGAAAATATGGGCGCCCAGCTCCTGAAGGAAGCCGCCACCAAGACCAACGACGCCGCCGGCGACGGCACAACCACCTCGGTCGTGCTGGCCCAGGCAATCATCACCGACGGCTTCAAGAACGTAACCGCCGGTTCCAACCCCATGGCCATCAAGCGCGGCATCGAGCAGGCCGTTGCGGCCGTGGTCGCTGAGCTCGGCGGAATGTCCCAGTCCGTTGAGACCCGCGAGCGCATCGGCCAGGTGGCCAGCCTCTCCGCCCACGAGGAAGCAATCGGCGAGACCATCGCCGAAGCCATGGAGAAGGTCGGCAAGGACGGCGTCATCACCGTCGAGGAATCCAAGGGTCTGGCCGACGAGATCGAATACGTGGAAGGGATGCAGGTCGACCGCGGCTACATCTCTCCCTACTTCATCACCAACCCCGACCGGATGGAGTCGGTCCTCGAGGACCCCACCATCATCATCACCGACAAGAAGATCTCCGCCGTTGCGGAACTGCTCCCGGCGCTGGAAAAGCTGTTGCAGGTCGGTCGCAAGAACGTCGTCATCGTCGCTGAGGACGTCGACGGCGAGGCCCTGGCCACTGTGGTTGTCAACAAGCTGCGCGGCACGCTCAACGCCCTGGCCGTCAAGGCCCCGGGCTTCGGCGACCGCCGCAAGGCCATGCTTGAGGACATCGCCATCCTCACCGGCGGCACCGTGATCAGCGAAGAGACCGGTCGCAAGCTGGACGCAGCCACCATTGAGGACTTCGGTCAGGCCCGCCGGGTCTCCGCCACCAAGGACGAGACCACTGTCGTCGAGGGTCGCGGCTCCGAGGATGCCATCCAGGCCCGCATCACCCAGATCAAGGCCCAGATCGAAGACACCACCTCCGAGTTCGACCGCGAGAAGCTGCAGGAACGGATGGCCAAGCTGTCCGGCGGCGTTGCGGTGATCAAGGTTGGCGCTGCCACCGAGATCGAGCTCAAAGAGCGCAAGGCCCGCGTCGAGGACGCCCTGTCCGCCACTCGCTCCGCCGTTGAAGAGGGCATTGTCCCCGGAGGCGGAGTTGCCCTGGTCCGCGCACAGCGCGCCCTGGACAACATCGGCGAACTTCCCCTGGACGAGCGCGTCGGTGTGGACATCATCCGCCGCTCCCTCGAGCAGCCGCTGAAGCTCATCGTCGAGAACGCCGGTTTCGAAGGCGCTGTCGTCCTGAACCAGGTCAAGCAGCAGGCCGACGACTACGGCTATGACGCCGAGGTCGGCGAATACGGCCCGATGTTGGAGAGGGGCATTGTCGACCCCGCCAAGGTGACACGCTCCGCTTTGCAGAACGCTGCCAGCGTGGCCGCCATGGTGCTGACCACCGAGTCCATGATCTCCGAGATCCCTCAGCCCGCATCGGCCATGCCCGCAGGCATGCCCCCGGGCGGCGGAATGGACTTCTAGGCCCGCTCAATACTCCAGGCGACACACGGACCGTCCCGCTGTATTGCGGGGCGGTCTCTTTTTGACCAACTCCTTGAGACAGAGGAATGTGCCGCGCCGTTCATTGCTATAATGGGCTCCGGCAAAAGCGCGGATCCTGCCACCTTGGCAGACGGTGCGGGGAATTACGGGGAGCGAAGCTATGCTTTGAGCAGCGATAGCGGCGGCTGGGATAGCAGCTGCGGGAATCACCGCCCTTTGGGGAAAGGTGCGGAGCAATACCGGGAATGATCTGAAGTCGGAAGACCCTGATGATCGCCTGGAACAGACAGAAAAGCCAGCGACCGCACCGGCTTCGTGAGGATGACGTCCAGTGACTACCGGGTCCGTCTCAAACCTGAACAAAATCCATGATTCCGCTGGGTCTGCTCTTTCCGGACTGGAACACGGGGCGTCGCTTTTCATCAGTGGATACGCGGGACATCACGAGCCCGCGGGGCTGCTTGATGCAGTAATCAATTCAGGTGTGGGGGATCTGACGATTATTTGCCAGGGCGGTGGAATGGCCGGAACGGGCCCTTCAGGGATCGACCGTCTCGTGGATGCCGGCCTGGTCAAAAAGATGATCTCCCCTCTGCCGTTCAGTCCTCGCGAAAACGGACCTGTAAAGCGTGCCTGGGAGTCGAGGCGACTGGACCTGGAGGTGCAGCCCACCGGAGTGCTCGCGGAACGGATTCGCGCCGGTGGGGCCGGCCTCGGCGGAGTCTTCCTGCCCACTGGGGCCGGGACCCGCTTCGCGGAGGGCGCTGAAGTCCGGGTCATTGATGACCGAGAGCACGTTTTTCAGCCGGCCATCAGGGCCGACTTCGCCCTGATACGTGCCGCCGCAGCCGACACCCTTGGCAACCTGATCTACTCCGGTACAGGCCGCAATTGGAGCCCCATCATGGCCATGTCCGCGAGGGTAACCGTTGCCGAGGTGGACGAGATTCGGGAACCAGGCGGCATCGACCCCGAGGTTGTGATCACCCCCGCAATATTTGTGCAGCGCATTGTCCAAATATCTTCGTGAGGAGCAGAACCTGAGTCCAGGACCTCCTACTCCCGCATAATCCGCTGACAGAGAGCGCAACCATGCCCGGCGACAGACTTGACCCACAAAAGATGGCCCAGCGGGCCGCCCAGGAAATTCGGCCCGGTGAGACGGTGGCCGTTGGCACGGGGATTGCCTCCGGCGTGCCCACTGTCCTACCGCCGGGAACCGGCGCGTGGCTGATGGCGGAGAGCGGCTCCGTCGGATACCTGCCGGCGACCGGATCGAACGTGGTGGATTCCAGCGGCCAGACGGCGGGAATTGTTCCTGGCGGAGCGATCGTGGGCACGTTGGACGCCGCCGCCCTGCTGTCCGGAGGCCACGTGGGCCTTGCCTTCCTTGAGGCGGCGCAGGTGAGCGAAAAGGGCGACTTCGTGCATTGGACCACAGCGGAGACGTTGAGTCTCGCGGCCCCCGGATTTGCCGTGGATATGGCGGCCGGCGCGCGCCGGCTGGTGCTGATGATGACCCACGCCCACGAGGGCGGCATATCCAGGATTCATCGACAATGCAGCTTGCCCGTGGACGGTACCGGCTGCTCATCGCTGTTGGTTACGGACATCGCCGTGATCGGAGTGTCCGAGGCCGGGCTGGAGCTGCTTGAGGTGGCGCCCGGCTGGTCCTCAGACGATGTGGCCGCTATGACTGAAGCGCCGCTGGCCGTATCGGCAAGCCTCAGGGAAATGACATTTGACGTACCCTTGCTACCCTGGCCCAACAAGGTCTGCGAAAGCGGCGCAGACGCAGTGGCCGACATTGTCGACGGTTCGGTGGTCAACGTGGACGGCTTCGGGGGGCCCGGCGGTATGGCCCACTACCTGATGGTGTCTCTGCGCGATCTCGGCGCGAAAAATCTGACCATGATCAGCAACACCGCCGGTATTGCGCAGGTGGCTCGGTTCGGCGCCCCGGAGGGTGTGACTCCCATCGATCACACCATCCTGGTCGAGAACGGCCAGATAGGCCACGCCATCGCAACCTACCCGGTGTCTCCTTCCATAAACCGCCCCAGCGCCTTCGAGCGCGCTTTCCTGGCTGGCGACTCGACGCTAGAGGTTTCCCCCCAAGGCACGCTGGCTGAACGGCTGCGATCCGGCGGGGCCGGCGTAGCCGCGTTCTACACCCCCACCGGCGCCGGAACCTTGCTTGCAGAAGGCAAGGAGTTGCGGGAGATCAATGGCCGCTCATACGTGCTGGAACAGGGCATCGTGGCCGACTTCTGCATCATTCGGGGCCACAAGGCCGATACGCTGGGCAATATGGTCTACAAGGGCACCTCAAGGAACTTCAACCCCGTGATGGCCACCGCCGCCCGAACCACCATCGTCGAGGTGGACGAAATCGTGCAGCCGGGAGAACTGGACCCCGAGGCCATTGTAACGCCCGGCGTTTTCGTGGACCGCATAGTCAAGCGACCCGATGGATTTTCGCCCTACCTGTAATCCAAGGCCGGACCGTTGAAAATGACTGACATCGACACAAACATCGACATGGAAGCTCTGGCCGAAAAGGAAAGGCTGCCCCGCGAGATCATTGCCATGAGGGTGGCCAAGGAGCTGCCCGACGGGGGCATCGTGAATCTGGGTATTGGCATCCCCACCCTCGTTTCCAGTTTCCTGCCTGAGGGCAGGACTGTCTACTATCACAGTGAGAGCGGCATCCTGAACTGCGGCCCGCTGGCTGAAGAAGGCAACGAAGACATAGACCTGATCAACGCCGGTGGCCAGTTCCTGGAGCCCTTCAACGGAATGTCGTTCTTCGACTCCTCGCATGCCTTCGCCATGATCCGTGGCGGCCACGTTGACGTGACCGTCCTCGGCTCGCACCAGGTGTCGGCCAACGGCGACCTGGCCAACTGGATGCTGCCCCATCGGGGTGTGGGCAACGTTGGCGGCGCCATGGACCTGGCCGCCGGTGCCAGCGGCGTCATCGTGGCAATGGAACACACCGACCGCGATAACAACCCCAAGATTGTTGAGGAATGCACATTCCCGGTCACGGGTCAGGGCTGCGTTTATCTCATCGTCACTGACCTTGCGGTGATCGAGCGCACCGGGGAGGGTCTGGTCCTGCGCGAGTTCGCACCCGGCTGGACTCCCGAGGAGGTGCAGGCCCTCACCGGCGCCAGGCTGATCCTCGCCGACGACATCAAGGAATTCGAGCTGTAGGGGATAGCGGGACTCGCGGGGGAAACCGCTGACCAAACTTGGTCGACCCACTCGCCCGCCACCTGGACTGCCGATCCACGACTGGTACGAGTAGTCCGCTGACATCTCTTACATAAGCTGTGGCCTTGTTTGGTGCCCAATCCAGTGGAACCGATGTCCTGTATGCAATGACTGGCCCAATGCCGTCTATTGGCCCATCAGGGAGTGGAGGAAACCGTGAACACATCGTCCGGAATCTCATCGCCTATCGGTGTGTTGCGCCGGATGATGTCGGCCAACGTCGTCGAACGGATTTCGGAAACCAGGTCAGGGTTCGCGAGGAAGTAGGGATCACTTTCGAACCAGAAGCGGTCTCCGTCGCGAAGACGCCTGAATTGGTCAGAAATGATCGTGTGGAATGTCTCTCCCACCATAGCTCCGTCGACATGGTCCTCAGCCAGACCGCCGACCCAGAGCTCCAGGCTGTCAATGTCCCCGTACAAGTCTCTCAAGGCCTGCTGCACTTCTATGTCGGTTGAAACGTCCGAAAACACAATGGCAGGCGTCAAACCGTAGGCCCTGCGGGCGCTGTTGTAGCTGGCGAGACCATGGTCTCGCCCTCTCTGAATGTTCAGAGCTGCCAGGTCCAATCCTCGCCTTCCTCCTTCCCTGAAGAGCAAATTACGCACTTCATCCACTATCAGCGAGTCGACTTCCTGTGCCCGTTGTCTGGCGAGTCCGCGCAAGAACTCTGATATCCCGCGATCCTCGATGTGAGTTGGGTCGAAGAATGCATTGGCCAGAGATAGCGACGATTGGTTCCCCCTGACATCCACGCGCAGAAGGCGGGACGAGAGCATTGTATGCCCCACCCGAAAAGCTGCCGTCGAAAACTCGGTGGAGATGTTCGGCTCCACCGACGCATCGTAGCCGGTATACGGCGCGAGCGCGTCCTCACCGAGTAGTTTGGGCAGGAATTCGCTGTAGGTGACGTTCTGCAGGAAGGCGCCCACAATCTTGCGGGAAATCTGGTAAATCTCGTCTCCGCTTAGTCCCGGATATTCCGCTCTAATCTCCGCCGCAATTCGGTTGTGCTCCCTTACGAATAGGGTGTGCAGCGCTGACAGCCCCACCTGTTCGTTCGCCCGGACGTCGCCGGAGAGAAACAGGTCTCGGCGGGCTCGCCCCCCGTCATTGTCGAGGCCAACCGTGTTGTACATCAGGAACCGTCCGTTTCCGGACGTCCTCAGTTCTCCGCTTCCATCGTTGACCCTGAGGACACGACTCCGCCGCCCTTCGGAACCATATACCTGCGATGCGTCTATGTACGCGGTGATGAGGTTGACCTGTTCCCTGGGATTCTCCGGAGCTGTTCCGGTAGCAGGGTCGAACTCAGACCTGGTAAACGGCATAATCCGCTGACCGATTCCGCCCGGGTCGAAAGTGGCGTCACCTGTGGGAACCGCAATGTTCAGCGATTCGGCGGCGGTTCCGGGCGGGGTCAAGCTAATGTCGTGATCCAGGAACTGGCCCCATTGCCACACCATGTCGCTTGCCAGGGCCTCGTTCGGCAGTGAGGTTGACTGGGCCTGGGCTGTGTTGCTGATGGTCCTGGGGTTGGGCAGCCAGGTCGGGGCCCCGGACACGCGGTCCATATACGATACCGTTGTCTCTCGGATGAGAGGCGTCCCGGCCATCCCCCATTCGAATTGCGCCGGATTATTGCCTCTTCCGTCGCTGGATCGTACGCGGAAATTCTGGGGATACTGCTTCATGCCAACGCTTATGGAATCGCCGACCCCCCAGTCCAGGTCCACGCCATACCAGAAGAACTGTCGTTCATTGACCTCGCCGTCAGCAAGATTCAAGGCCAGGTCTCCCAACACGAGGTATAGACAGTCGGTGTCATTCTTGATTCCGGGAGAAAACTCGATGCTCACATGACTGGCATCGATGTCGTCAGCAGTGCTCAACGCCAAATTAGTGACGGCATGTTGGATTCCTCGCCAGGAAAGGCCATCGACGGAAATCTCCCCTTGTTCCACTCCCGTAAACGTGGTGTACCCCAGGTATTCCCCGGTGCTTCCCACCGTCAGAGAAGCTGCCCATACCTGGTCATCATGGACTTCAACTTCCACAGATGAGATGTTTCCGATCCTTACCCCCGGTGGCAGTTCTCCCAAACTGATGGTGACAGTCCCAATATCTCCTTCAAAGCCTTCTTCCGACGGTCTCACATCGAACGATTGTCGAACATCCTGAGGGCCAAAGCTGAGATTAGTCGGAATTCCTGTCACGTTCCCGGCCACCAGCGAGTCCTGGTACGTTACAGTCAATGGAACCTCTACCTCACGGTGCGGTATAGGATCCAGGGTCACAGACACCTCTGCCGGAATTCCTCCGCTGCCCGAGTAACTGTCCCGCTCAAATGACAAGGTCGATGGGCCGGGAATTACTTTGGTCGATGGAGCGTAGCTGAGTCTGGCGCCGCTGCTGGTGCAGATGCCTCCCCATTCGCAGGGCCTGCCTTCGATCAGGGTGAAGGAAATTGGACCATTCCCTGCAGGTCTAATAGTGAACACGTACAGCGGCGAGGTTGTTCCCCCGGAATTCTCGAGAGTCGTTATTCGCGCGCTCTCTACTTCGCCGCCCTTCACGACGATGGACGGCGTATCCACGCCAAAGTCCCGTACTGGCTGGTTGAATAAGACCGCTACCTGGCTGGAGGACGAAGTTCCCGCGTGAAAGAGTGATGTTTGCTCGGTGTCGGGGAATCTCGCTGCCAACGAAACGCCTGACTGCGCCAATGCATTTTCAAGCAGGATCGATGCTGGAAAGACGGCCAGGACCAGGGCTAGTACCCAGAAACGCAGGTTTGACAGGGTTCGCAATCTTTCACCTTAACTGCATTGGAGCCAAGAGTATCCAGAAGAACTTGGGAAACCGCAGCGGCAGGCTACGGAGTTTCCGGAAGGACGGGAAGTGCAGACTGCGCCCTGGAGACACTTATTGACGAAGATTAACTGTAGTGCTGCCAGCCTCAAGACAGATCGAGGATTCCAAAGAGCAGACGGAGGGGCGCAGCATCCGATCTCCAAACCGGTCTCCCGTTCTGGAGTAAGTTAGTAGCTCGAGAATGTGTTGTGGTCACAACAGGCGGGGATTATTTGTCTGCCAACCTTCCGAGTGTATTTGCCTTTGACAGCCACTTATTCTAGACAAATCAAGTAAATATAATAGTGAAATGTTGTAATAAAGTTAACGATAATACCTTTATTGTTGTCGATAGGTATATATAATTGTTGGTATATAGTATTGAATATCACTCGATTAGATAAATTTGTATGAGATATATTTGTCTATATCAGTGGTTTATTTGGCTTCAAATTTCCCATGAGTAATCTATACGATTTATGCTCTGGTTCTGATATAAAAGGACCAATGGACAAGGCACTTGAATTGCCCAGTTTCCTGATGGGTCATTGCCCGATCCGGCTTCATCTCCAGAGACTGCCTTCTGTCTGCAGCACACTACCTGCCCGAGAATTGCCCGTTTCCTATCCTCTCTTGCATATCGAGGTGGTAAAAATCAACGGAATCTATCAATAACTGGCGCAGGATGAAAATTGAGATTAAAATCGTTGCGCTTTTATGCCCTGACGTATGAATGGAGGAACTATTGTCTTACTCGAAAATCATCTCGCCGAACCGCCTCTTGGGCTTGTCGCCGCTCCTGATAATTGCCGTGGTCTTGATCATGGCAGCGTGTTCAGACTCTGAGCCCACTGAGGACGCACAGGCTGCAACCCCACCTCCCACAGCGACGGAGGCGCCCGCGCAACAGTCCGTGGAACCCACCGAAGCCTCTCTCGAGGCGCCAGCCACTGAAGTGCCCTCCAATACCCCTGTGCCTACGGAAACTCCAGCTCCCACATCCGCCCCAGCGGTTGAGGCTACTGAGACTCCGGAGCCAGCGCCGGAAACATACCCCTTGGAAATTAGGGACATGATGGGCAGACCGGTGACCATATCTGCCACGCCGGCACGGATTGTGAGCATCAGCCCCACGGCAACCGAGATGCTGTATGCCGTCGGAGGGATGGCAGTGGCCCGGGATACCAGTTCCACATTCCCTGCCGAAGTGATGGAACTCCCTGATATCGGCGGGGCCTACTCGCCGAGCTTTGAGTCCATTGCCGCCCAGAGGCCCGACCTGATACTGATAGAGGCACTGACCCAGGCCCGATTCCTGGAACCCCTGTCGCAGTTTGGAGCCCCCGTAGTTGCCGTTCGTGCGACATCACTCGAGGACATAGCCACGGGCATCAGGCTCGTCGGACAGATTACCGGGAATGAAGAGACTGCAGAGCAGGTGGCGCAGGAAGTCTCAGCGCGAGTTTTCTCCGCCACCGAGGGGCTCAGCGCCGGCAAGAGCGCGCTGATCCTTATCTCGGACGCCGACAGAAACCTGTATGTGGCCAAGCCGCAGTCGTATCCCGGCGCCATTGCGTCCATGACCAAGCTGTCAAATCCGGCAGCCGATTTGCCCGATAGCGGCACCTTCCCCGGATTCGCGCTTGTTTCGGCCGAGCAACTGCTCACCATGGATCCGGACTTCCTGTTTACCATTACGCCCGCGCCGGAACCCGCACCAAAGCTGTCAACGGTACTGCCTCGCATACCGGGGTTTTCGGGTCTGCAGTCCATCAGGAATGGACAGATGCATGAGATCGACCATGTCATCTTCCTGCGCAACCAGGGTCCGCGAATGGCCGAGGCAGTAGAGGTCATGGCCGGACTGGTGGGAGGCGCCCCATAGTTGGCTCACCTGCACTTGTCCTGGCAGGGCTGGGCGTTGCCCTCCTGGTGGGCTGCGTTGCCGGAATTGCGCTGGGAACCGCCGACCTTGGCATCTCAGACCTATTCGGGGCCCTGTTCACCGGCAGCGGTGACCCCACCGCAGAAGTAATCGTTCGTTCTCTCCGGGGTCCCAGGGTAGCGGCCGCCCTGGTGGCGGGCGCAAGCCTTGGGGTGGCGGGATCGCTCATCCAGAGCGCAACCCGCAACCCCCTGGGAGACCCACAGCTATTCGGCCTGGGTGGCGGGGCAGCCATTGTCCAGGCCCTGGGGATGGCCGGGGTGATTTCACTGGGTGCCTATGGAGTTACGTCTCTGTCCGTGGCCGCCGCCCTGTTCGGGGCGCTGCTCATCTTCCTGCTCGCCTCGCGGGAGAGTCTAACCCCGGCCCGCCTCGCGCTGGTTGGCGTTTCCATAGGTTCCCTGACCCTGGCGTTTGCCGCCGCCATATTGACCCATGCCCGGATTTTCAGCCTCCAGGCACTGGCGTTGTTCAGCGGCAGCCTCGCCAACCGAAGCTGGGATGACGTAATGCCGGCCGTCCCCTTTCTCGCTCTCGGCATCATTCTGGCTGTATTGGCGGCGGGGCGTCTGAACCTCCTGCTGCTGGGCGACCGGCTGGCCTGGCATCTTGGGGCCAACCCCGTAACTACCCGCCTGATGGCTCTGGCCGCCGCCGGCGTGCTGGCCGGCGCGGGGGTCAGCCTGGCCGGGGTCGTGGGTTTCGTGGGACTGCTTACACCCCATGTCGTCAGGCTGCTGGTCGGAAACGACTCCAGGACCGTCATGGCTGTTTCCATTCCAACCGGGGCCGTAATCGTTCTTTACGCAGACCAGGTGTCACGGTTGGCCCTGATGCCTGCCGAGATTCCGGTCGGACTGGTGACCACCGTACTGGGAGCCCCGCTGATGATCTGGGTGGCGAGAAGGCTCCTCTGAGCCCACCGTGGCGAGCGCATGACGAAATTCAGAATACATATAGACGGCGTGTCCTTCTCCTACGGAGAGAGGACCGTACTGGAGCGGTTAACAACCTCGATTGCCACCGGTGAGTTCGTGTGCCTGTTGGGCCCCAATGGCACGGGCAAAACCACCCTGGCACAGCTGATCGCGGGCGAACTGTCGCCCACCGAGGGCCGCATTTTCATTGCCGCAGAAGACGGTCCCCAAGGAGTGGCAGAGCCGAGGCAACGAATCGCATATCTGCCCCAGGACCTTCAGGACCCCCCATTCGTGAGCGTGAGGGAACTGGTGTCCCTGGGCCGGTTCAAACCATCGCGCAGCCTGGGCTGGCGGATCAGCGGCAAGGACCAGGAGGCCGTCCAGGACTGCATCACCAAGTGCATGGCGGAGCCCTTCGCCGACAGGTCGTTCGCACTGCTCTCCGGCGGAGAGAAACAGCGAGTATGGCTGGCATTCTGCCTGGCTCAGGAGCGCCAGTTTCTGCTCCTCGATGAATCCCTGCACAATATGGACTATTCGAAAAGGAGGCTGTTCTTCAGCATGCTCTCAGTCCTGGCCGAGGACGGTATTGGAGTCATACTGATCACCCATGACCTGCAGATGGCGGAGCGGTACAGCCAGAGGCTGATGGTTCTTGGCGATGGAGGCTTGGCTTACGATGGGCCTCCGGACCCGATCATCTATTCCCTAATGGAAGGATAGACGCCATAGCCACTAGCGTCGGCGCTATTCCCCCATCGCCACGTGTGGCGATCGCGGATACGTGACCGGGTTGCCTTTTGTGCGGTGCCTCAGGGATGCGCACGCCCAAAGAGAACTTCACTCTGCGTTTGACACCCGATTTCACACGCTGATAGCATCTCAATATTCCTCCTCAGGAGTGCGTTTGTGGCTGGAATTGCAGCAATCGGTGCCTACGTCCCTCGCTATCGACTCGGTGCGTCCACAGAAGGCTGGGGATCACGCGTCGAAAGGTCCGTGGCCAACTTCGACGAGGACAGCGTGTCCATGGCGGTGGCCGCGGGACTGGACTGCCTGACCGGTCGCAACCGAGAGGACATCGACGGCCTGCTGTTCGCCACCACAACGCCGCCATACGCGGAGAAGGGCTGCGCGTCCATCATTGCCACAGCCCTCGACCTGCGCCGCGACATATTCACAGCCGACATAACCGATGTGCTGCGCGCCGGTACGACGGCGCTGAAACAGGCCCTCGACTCAGTCACCGCCGGGTCGGCGAGGCAGGTGCTGGTCATCGCCAGCGATAACCGGCAGGGCGCTCCCAAGGGCGAGGCTGAACGCAACTCCGGCGACGGCGCGGCTGCGTTCATTGTCTCCAACGACGGAGTGATTGCTGAGCTGGAGGGCTCGTACAGCATTTCCGAGAACATGATGGATGTCTGGCGCAGCGCCGGAGACCAGTTCGTCCGCTCGTGGGAGGACCGATTCGCCATCGAGGAGGGCCTCGAACGCATCCTGGGCGACGCCATTGCCGGATTCATGGAGCGCCAGGGGATAGCGGCCCGGGACGTCGCCAGGCTGGCCCTGTACGCGCCCGATGGCCGCCGCCACGCACAGCTGGCAAGGCAGATGGGCTTTGCTCCGGAGCAGTTGCAGGATGCCATGTTCGGCCGCCTTGGCAACACCGGAGCCGCATTCGTACCGATGCTCCTGGTCTCAGCTCTGGAGGATGCGGCACCGGACCAGCTGATCGTGGCCGCCTCCTACGGTGACGGCAGCGACGTGCTGGGGTTCCGGACCACGCAACTAGCGGGCAATAGTTGGGTGGCGGGCAGCGGCGTCAGCGGGTTCCTCGGCTCCGGCAAGTCGCTGGACAGCTATGAGACCTACGCCCGATGGCGGGACGTCTGGGTCACCGACGCCGCCTCGCGCCGCCCTCAGGCACCGTCGCCGTCGGTTTCGGCATTGTGGCGGGAGGGCGATCGCAACGTTCGCTTCTACGGCGCCACCTGCAACCAGTGTGGCTTCGTGCAGTACCCTCCCCAGCGAGTCTGCGTCAAGTGCCAGGCCCGCGACGACGCGACGCCTGTCCGGCTCAGCGACCATCCTGGAACTGTGTTCACGTATTCGATGGATTACCTGGCTGGCACCACCGACACCCCGCTGGTGGTAACCGTGGTAGACTTCGACGGCGGTGGGCGCGCGCTGTGCATGATGACGGACCGTGAGCTGGACGAGGTCCACATCGGAATGCCGGTCGCAATGAGTTTCCGCAAGCTCCGCGTAGTCAACGGCATTCACAACTACTACTGGAAAGCAGTGCCGCAGCGGGTGGCCGCAGAGCAGCCCGTCGCGGCAGGCTAGAAGCAGCAAAAGCAATAGGGCAGAGGTTGTTATGAGTGGTATCAAGGATCGCGTGGCCATCATCGGCATGGGCTGCACCAAGTTCGGGGAGCGCTGGGACGCCAGTTCCGCCGATCTGATGGTGGAGGCGGCTTACGAGGCCTACGAGGACGCTGGCATCGAGGGCAAGGACATCCAGGCGGCCTGGCTGGGCACCGTTTCCTCCTTCCGCACCGGGCAGCCCCTCGCCGACGCGCTGAAACTGGACTACATTCCCATCACACGCGTAGAGAATGCCTGCGCCACCGCAACTGACGCCTTCCGCAACGCCTGCTACGCCGTGGCCGCCGGCGTCTACGACATCGTGCTGGCCATGGGCGTGGAAAAACTGAAGGACTCCGGATTCTCCGGGCTGGCAGTTCCCGAAGCGCCCGGCTCCGACGTTAATCCACCGGTGCCTCCGCCCTCGCAGTTCGCGCTGGCCGCCACTCGCTACTTCCACGAGTACGGCATACCCTTCGAGGAAGGGAAGCAGACCCTCGCGCAGATAGCGTCCAAGAATCATCACAACGGGACCATGAGCCCCAAGGCGCACTTCCAGCGCGAGGTGAGCGCCGAGCAGGTGGCGAACGCTCCCATGGTGGCCTGGCCGCTGGGGCTATTCGACTGTTGCGGAGTCAGTGACGGCGCCGCCGCGGCAATCATCACCACGCCGGAAATCGCCCGGACCTTCCGCGATGACTACATCCTGGTCAAGGGGATCGGTCTGTCCGTGGGCGCCTACGGCATAATGCGCAACGACTGGGACTTCACGCATTTCCCGGAGAGCGTGCGGGCCAGCCAGGCGGCCTACCAGGAAGCAGGCGTGTCCGACCCGCGCCGCGAGATCGACATGGCTATGGTGCACGACTGCTTCACAATCACCGAGCTCATCATCTACGAGGACCTGGGCTTCAGTCCGCGAGGGCGGGCCAGCGCCGACGTGGAGGCGGGCACCTTCACTCTTGAGGGTGAGCTGCCGGTCAACACGGATGGCGGGCTCAAGTGTTTTGGCCATCCCATCGGCGCCAGCGGCATCCGCATGATCTACGAGGTATACAAGCAACTGCAGGGCCGGGCTGGCGACCGCCAGTTGCAGAAAGCAGACCTGGGGCTCACCCACAACCTGGGTGGCCGCCCTGGTTCATTCACCTGCTCCGTGGCCCTGTTCGGGACTCGCGACTAGCACGTTCCAGACTCGGTACCTCTCCAGTGTTCGGCAAGCCGCCCTCATTGAAGGGGCGGCTTTTTATTGTCCACCTACGTACGCGGCCACTGCCAGATTTTGACGATGGATACTCTTTGCAGTTCACATAATATAAAATTCGGTTGGATTTCATATTAGAAGTTGTTGATTTTTTGGTTACTGAACTGATATAAACGACATTACATAACTGGGAATGGGGTGGGTTGTGGTCATAGCTGCGTCTTCAGAGACCGAAGCTGAATCTCCTCAAAATGCTGCGAAGCAGCAGCCGGCTGTGCTGATCAAGGGCAGGGGCACCGACGTTGCGTTCAAACTCGATGAAAGCGCCCCCCTCGAAGATGTCGTTAAGGAACTCGACTCCCAGTTGGCCGGTCAGGCTATGTTGTTCTCCAGGGGCGGAATCAGCATCAACACTGGCAACCGTCGCCTGAGCGACGAGGAAAAAGAGGAAATCAGACGCATATTCCGCGAGAAATCAGGACTCAAGATCTCCAGGTTCATCTCCACCGCCGGGGTATCGGTCGACGAGCAGATAGACACAGGACGGGAATTGCAGGTCGATGCGAGCGAAAGCAACCACTCCGTTGAGGGACTGCCGGCCGGCCAAACGAACTCCGTTGCCGAGGAACCACCGGTGCGGCGGACCAGAAAGAACCCTGCGCCGCTGGGCGAATTCTCCTCCGCGGATTTGGCTCGTGCCCTCAGTGGCCTCTCATCCCAGGGCCAGCGAACCCGCGACCGGGCTCTGGTAGTCAGGGGAACGGTCCGCTCGGGAGAGACGGTGGAGCACCATGGCGACCTGATCGTGCTGGGTGACGTCAATCCCGGCTCCGAGATCCTGGCGGAAGGCGACATCGTGGTGATGGGCTCCCTGAAAGGGTTGCCCCACGCCGGCGCCGCGGGAGACAGCAAGGCCGCCATCATCGCGCTGGAGATCGCATCCCCTCGCCTTCGCATCGGCGGAGCAGAGGCGGACGCAGCTCCTGACAACGCGGCCGTATCCCGGGACCGCAAGCAGGCCTCGGCATCAGCACAGCCTCAGATGGCGTACGTACGCCAGGGAAAAATCCACGTCTCGCCCTTCGCAGGGCGATTCGCCAGATACACAAAAGGGGTACCGTATGAAGGGTAGGACTATCGTCATTACCTCGGGCAAGGGCGGTGTCGGGAAGACCACCGCCACCGCCAATCTCGGATCGGCCCTCGCCATGCGCGGCCACAGCGTGGTGGTCATCGACACCGACATAGGCCTCCGTAACTTGGATGTCATCATGGGTCTGGAAAACCGGATCGTTTACGATCTCGTGAACGTCATCGAGGGCAAATGCCGGTTGCGCCAGGCGATGATCCAGGACAAGAACCGTTTGGAGCTATACCTGATCCCTGCGGCCCAGACTCGGGAAAAGGACAGCATCAGCCCTGAGCAGCTCAAAGGACTCTGCGCCGAGCTGGAGAACGACTTCGACTACATCCTGATCGATTGCCCGGCGGGCATAGAGCAGGGCTTCAAGAATGCAGTGGCAGCAGCCGGAGAAGCCATTATCGTCACCACTCCGGAAGTATCCGCCATCCGCGACGCTGACCGGGTGATTGGCCTGCTAGAGGCCTCTGGCCTGCACCGGCCCAAGCTCATCATCAACCGCATCTCGGCGGAAATGGTGAAGCGCGGCGACATGATGGGCCAGGAGGACGTGGAATCGCTGCTGGCGGTGGAAGTCATCGGCCTGGTGCCAGCCGACGAGCGCACCGTTGCCGCCGCCAACCGAGGCATTCCGGCGGTGCACGACGGGCGCTCTACCGCAGGCGCGGCGTTCACTAATATCGCCGCCCGGATAGATGGCGAGGATGTTCCCTTGAAGGAACTGGATTCGCGGCCCGGAATGTTCAACCGTCTGCGCGACATGGTCGGGATTAGAGGGAGGGCTTATTCGCATGCGTGAACTGTTGCGTTGGCTGATGGGGCTGGCCGATCGAGGCAGCGAGAGTTCCAGCGACGTGGCCCGGAACCGTATGCGCCTCGTGCTCATACAAGACCGCATCGACCTGTCGTCCGACAAAATGGACCAGATGAAGCAGGAAATCTGGGAGGTTGTCTCCCGGTATATGGTGGTGGACGACGATTTCCTCGAATTCGAGGTGCGCCGGCTCGACGAGCTCGTAATGCTGGTCTCCCACATCGAAGTCAAGGACCTGAACGCCCTGGTAAATGCGCGCACCGCGTAGAGGCCATGTCCTATGTCGCTCATCCTGACCAACTGCAACCTGATTGACTGCGTAACCGAGGGCGTGCGCCCCAACTCTACGGTGACAGTGGGCGATGGCAACATCATCTCCGTGTCCACGGGCGAGGAGGCTGGGGCTGAGGGCAATACCGGAGCTCAGGTCATTGACCTTGCCGGGGCCTATTTGCTGCCGGGGCTGTGGGACGTGCACATACATCCGGAGTACCCCAACCCGCCCGGCACTTCAGTACCCCAGCTCACCGCCTGGTTCGGCCAGAACCTGATGCGGGGACTCACGGAGGCTGGGGTCACCTCCGTGCGCTGCGCTGGCGCGGGCCATTTCATGGACGTTGCCTGGAAGCGGGCCTTCGAGGACCCGGATGGCCCTGCAGGTCCCACGATCTACGCTTGCGGCCACTTCCTCACCACCACCGGCGGCCACTTCCTCACCTCCGGCCATGCCCTGGAATGCGACGGTCCCTACGGGTTCGTCGAGGCCATCCGAGAGCAGATCAAGAACGGAGTGGACCACATCAAACTCAACCTCTCGGGCGGCATAATGGGTCCCTTCTGGGACCGGCATCTTGATTCATTCCTGCTGCCCCAGGAAATCGAGGCCGCCTTCACCCTTTGCCATCAGCGCTCCATCCCGGTCATGGCCCACGCCACCAACCCGGTGGCAGTGAAAGCGGCCGTCTTTCTCGGCGCCCACAGCGTTGAGCACGGATACGTGATGGACGAGGATTGCATCACTGGATTTCTTGACAACGAGACCTGGTACGTCCCCACCCTGGGCATCACCCACCTCACTCCCAGCCAAGCCGACAACGAGTGGGAGCGGGCCTACTGCGACAGGAAGGCCCTGGCGCCCGATTTGGTCCGGCGCGCCGAGGCCGCTGTCGACCGACATCGCGCCTGGTTCCAGACTGCATTGGAGGCGGGGGTCAAGATGGCACTGGGCTCGGACGTCCTGCCTCTGCGCGACTCGGCCCTGCTGGAGTTGGGCCTCTGGGTCAAGGATGGCGCCACGCCCTGGCAGGCTCTGACGGCGGCTACGCGCAACGCGGCGGAACTGTGCGGCGTTGGCCCCGAGGTTGGGACCATTGAGCCGGGCAAGCGCGCCGATATGATCGCCGTATCGGCCAACCCCTTGGCCGACATCCAGAATCTCCGCCAGCTGCAGATGGTCTTCAAGGACGGGCGCCTCGTCGCAGACCATCGACGCTAGTCTCAATTAGCCCTCGTCACGATTGCCACTCCTAGCACCCGGCCCTATACTTGCGCCACTGACCGGCGCGGGGCCGGAATCGCCATTAGAGGAGGCTGGCAATGCCCGGCAACAAGCTCACCATCGGCAACGTTGAAATCACTTCCCTCTCCGACGGGCTGTTGGAATTTGACCTCTGCAATTTCTTCCCTGCCATCCCGGAAGAGGATTGGCACGGCCATGAAACCCACCTCAGCCCCAGCGGAGGAGTGAGATTCAACCTGGCCTGCTACGTCATCCGTTCCGAAGGGCACACCATCGCCGTTGACACCGGTCTCGGCCCCAAGCCCACCCCGGAGACTCCGTGGGGCGAACTGCTCAACGACTTCGCCGCCCACGGCATAAGTCCCGGAGACGTGGACATGGTGGTCATGACCCACGCTCACCGCGACCATATCGGCTGGAACGTGGTATCACAGGATGGAAAGTACGTCCCCACATTCCCCAACGCCCGCTACTTCGTCAGCGCCCGGGACTGGGAGGCGTGCCACGACCCGGCGCTGATCGAGACACGCTTTCCCAACGCCCCGGAGTGCGTCTGGCCCCTGGAAGACCTTGGGGTGCTGGAGCTGATGGAGGGGGAGCATGCGCTCACCAGTGAACTGACCATGATCCCCACGCCGGGACACACTCCCGGCCACATGAGCATCAACGTATCGTCACAGGGCGAAAGCGGACTGGTGCTGGGAGACGTGCTGCACAACACAGTCCAGATAGAGAACACCGATTGGGTATCCCGCGCCGATATCGATCCCGACACCACCCGCGTAACCCGCCGCAACATGATGGAACGGCTGGAGCGGGAGGGCATTCCCGTCGCCGCCGTCCACCTCGCCGCCCCGGGATTCGGCCGCATCGTGCGGACCGAGGGGCGCCGCTACTGGCAGGCCATCTGACCGTAACGAGGACCTCCGGACTCAGCCAAGCACAGGGAGTTGAAAAGCGATGGCCAAGAACGGTTTCAAGATCATCGATGCCGAGCTGCACGTAATGGAGCCGGTGGACCTCTGGGAGAAGTACATCGACCCGGAGTTCAGGGACCGAGCGCCGCGTCGCCTCAGCGAACGTCGCTGGGACATCCGCACTGTGGTAGAAGGCGACGTGATGGCCAGCATGACCGACTATAACTGGCCGGCCCGCAGTTCCGAGGAGGAAAACACTTTGGCCGAGCGATACGCCGAGGAAATCGCGGCCAACTTCGATCCGGCCTCTCAGGTTAAGGCGATGGACACCGAAGGCCTGGACCTGGCGGTGCTGTATCCAACCTCCGGCATGTACATCACGGCCCGCAACGGCATGGACCCGCGATTCGCCGAGGCCGCCTGCCGGGCCTACAACAACTGGCTCTACGACTACATCCAGGAGGGTGATCCCAGCCGCATGTTCGGAGCGGCGGCCCTCTCGCCCCACGACGTGGAGACTGCGGTGCTCGAAGCGCGGCGATGTGTCAAAGACCTGGGGTTCAGGGCAGTGTTCCTACGGCCCAACATGTACAACAACCGTTCCTGGCACGATCCTCATTACGACCCGCTGTGGGCCGAGGTGCAGGACCTCGACGTGCCCGTGGGCTTCCACGAGACCACAGGATCGCGAATGCCCGCCGCCGGGGCCGACCGCTTCCCCGACGACCTGGGCATCGCCCACATCGCCACCCACTCCGTGGAGCAGATGATGTGCTGCATGGACATTATTATGGGCGGCGTCATGGAGCGATTCCCCAAGCTGCAGTTCGCATTCCTGGAAGGGCAGTGCGGTTGGCTGCCATTCTGGCTGGGCCGCATGGACGAACACTACGAGTGGCGACACCCATTCGGGGAAATGCAGCACCTCAAGATGCTGCCGTCGGAGTACTTCAACCGACAGGGCTACGCCGCCGTGGAGTGCGAGGAGTCCTTCGTCTCCCACGTTGTGGAGGCGGTGGGCGACGAGCGGCTGCTGACCACCAGCGACTATCCCCACGGCGACGCCAAGTATCCCCACACCATTGACACGTTCATGGAACTGCCGCTCTCAGACGTGAGCAAGCAGCGCATCCTGTGGGACAACCCGGCCCGTCTCTACAAACTCTAACCCCAAAGCAGATTCCTAAACGTCACCCTCTCCCTCGAGGGAGAGGGTTGGGGTGAGGGTGAATTCCAGTAGGCGGAGTATTTCCCATGCGTATCGGCTACATCGGGACCGGGAACATTGGCGCCCCCATGGCCGGCAGCATCCTCAAGGCCGGGTTCGAGCTGGTAGTCCATGACATCGACGAGGAAAAGACCAGGACCCTGGTCGACCAGGGGGCGGAGTGGGCAAACTCCCCGGCGGAGGTGGCCGCGCAATGCGACATAATCTGCACCTGCCTGCCCGGCCCGACGGAAATGGAACCGGTCACGCTGGGACCCGGGGGCATCCTGGAGGGAGCGAAGCCGGGCACAGTCTACATAGACCAGACCACCAACTCTCCCCTACTCGTCCAAAGAGTACACGGCCTCCTCGCCGAGAAGGGCGTCGCCATGCTCGACGCACCGGTCAGCGGTGGTGTCGAGGGCGCCATGGTGCGGGACCTGTTGGTGATGGTCGGCGGAGACGAGGAGACCTTCCAACGTTGTCTGCCGGTCCTGGAGGCCATCGGCGAACGTGTCATGCACACCGGCGGTATTGGCTCCGGGTGTATCTGCAAGATCATGCACAACACCGCAGTCTTCTGCGCCGACCTCGCAATGACCGAGTGCTGGACCCTCGCCATCAAGTCGGGCGTGCCTGCCGATACCATCGTCGACGTATTTCGCAATGGGGCCATCGGCCGTATGAGCAACTTGTGGTACAGGCTGCCCGACACCCTCTTCCAGGGAGACTTCGACCCCCGGTTCGCCCTCAGGACCGCCAACAAGGACCTGCGGCTGGGAGAGGAACTGGCCGATCACCACGATGTTTCCATGCCCATGGCCGAGATCTGCCGCGACCTCTACGCCCAGGCCATGGCCCGAGGCTGGGAGGAGCGAGACAGCTCCATCGTGCTTACCCTTCAGGAGGAAAGCGCTGGGGTGCAGGTCAGGCTTGGAGGGAACGAAGGGTAGTGGTGCTAAGCCCTCGGGATGAAGGGTTCCTTGGCTGTGGTGGTTTCACGCGATCAAGGCGCCCACAAGGGGCGCCTCTACGTGGCTGTCCCTGACCGGTAGGGACAACCTTTGTGGTAGCTCACGGGTTATGCTTCGATTCGGTTTGGACGGCCTCTAGCGCAGTTCCGCCACCGCTTCCACCTCGACCAGGAAATCCGGGTCGGCCAGTCCGGCTACCACTACCGTGGTGCTAGTCGGGCGGCCTTCCTCCGGCAGGAGCGTCATCCGTACTTCACGAATCCTGCCCAGGTTCTCGGAGCCCACCACGTAGGTGGTTGTCTTGACAATGTCCTGCAACGTGCCGCCAGCGGCCTTAACCGCAATCTCCAGGTTGGCCCACACCTGCCGGATCTGTGCCGCCGCGTCCCCGACGTGCACCGCCCGCCCGTCCAAGCCCCGTGGCACCTGCCCTGCGATGTAGACGGTGTTGCCCACCTTGACCACGTGGTTGTAAAGACTGGCCGGGGGTGAGGCCAGCTCCGGCGGGTTGATGAATTCCCGTTCCATTTCGAAACACCTCTTTCAGCGTGTGATGTCGCGCCATTGTTGACCGTGTGCGCTATGATAGCAACCTGTATCAATATGGTTAACAAGAACAGCAGACGTCTTCCCTTGCTGCTTGTTGTCTTCCTGGCAGCAAGCTTGGCTATGTCGGGTTGCCAGGTAGAACCAATTGATCCACTCAATTCCGGCATTGAGACCAATGAACCCACGATCGAAGGGGAACGTGAGGGAGACGAGGTGGTCAGGAGGGTTTCTGGAGTCGCGGAATCCTCCGAGGGAGATAGCTCCTCGGAAAGCGACACCACACCCGAGCCTACAATCTCGGGTACGCCCGGGTCCAATGACGATTTGTCCCCCATAGAGCGGGACGCTCAGCACTACGCCGAGCGGTATGGGATCGAACTGTCGGAGGCGGTTACCCGGCTGACCTTGCAGGAGCCAATCGGTAAGTTGGGATCAACAATCGAAGCCAACGAGAGAGATACGTTCGCCGGCTTGTGGATTCAGCATGATCCGGAATATCGCGTAGTGGTAGCATTCACGAAGGACGGAGAAAGCACCATCGCCAAATACGTCCAGGACGGACCGCTACTGGAATTGATCGAAGTAAGGGATGCGGAGGCAACCCTCCGGGAACTGGAACACGCTCAGCTTGAAGCCGGACGGATTGTCGCAGCCTTGGGGTTCAATCTGGCGTCTGGAATCATCGTTCAGAAAAATCGGGCCGAACTCTACGCAACTGACCGCGCTGCGCTGGAAGAGGCGCTGCGGGAGAGTGGGAAGACGCTCCCGGACCACGTTGTAATAATTGGCCAGTGATTCGTTGGAAAAGAGAGGATTGATATGCAGGCGTTAGTTGGCGGCACGCTTTTCGACGGAAGGGGCGGCGATTCCCTGGCCGATTCCACAGTTCTTGTGAACGATGACGGCCGCATTGCAGCTGCAGGGCCAAGGGCTGCGATTGCGATTCCCGAGGGTGCACAGCAACTCGACATAAGCGGCCACACGGTTATGCCAGGATTGATCGACTGCCACGACCACCTTGCCTCTTTCACCTACGACCTGCTGAGCCGATGGGGGATGACCGAGCCTCGCAGCACCCGCACCCTGCGCATCGCCAATGTCATCGAAGACACCCTGCAGTCCGGCTACACCACCATCCGTGACTGCGGCTGGCTGGAGGCAGGGTTCCGGGTCGCGGTGGAAGAGGGCCTGATCACGGGACCCCGACTGCTGGTGGCGGCAGGGCCGCTGGGCCCCACCCACAGCGTGCAGGACCGGCCCACCATGTCGGGACATCGACGCTACGAGATGCCCGACCCCAACATCCCCTACGGCGTCGCCGACGGCGATGCGGAGATCCGTGCTGCTGTCCGCGAAAACGCCCGCGTCGGCGCCGACCTGATCAAGGTGTTCCAGACTGGATTCGGCCGTGCCACCCACCTGGGATCCGACGCCTGCTACGATCTGGAGGAACTGAAGACGCTGGTGCACGAGTCTCACGCCCAGGGCAAGTTGGTCGCGTGCCACGCTGTCGGCGGGCCCGGTCTGCGGACGGCGGTGGAGGCCAAGGTCGACTCCATCGAGCACGGCTGCTACCTGGACCTGGACACCGACCTGCTGCGTATGATGGCCGACAACAACACAACGCTGGTCCCCACCCTGACGGTGTTCGCCCACCATTCCGCCGAGGGCAACCCGGTGGCGCAAGTGGAAGCCCGCGAGTTCCGGCAGCACCACATCGAAACGGTGCAGCAGGCCATGCGGCTCGGGGTACGGGTCGTCGCCGGGACCGATGCGGGCGGCTGGTTCCACGGCAACAACTCCGTCGAGCTTGACATGCTGGTCGACGCGGGCATGTCCCCGATGCAGGCCATCGTCGCCGGCACCGGGGAGGCGGCGGCCTGCTGTGGTCTCGGAGACGACCTGGGGACGCTGGAGCCGGGCAAGCTGGCGGACATCATCGTGGTGGACGGCGATCCCCTGCGCGACATAACCGTGCTGCAGGAACGGGACAACATCCGGCTGGTCATGAAGGACGGGACGATCTATCGCAACCTGATAACCGGCGCCTAAAGACCGAGGGGCGCACAATGTACGCCCCCTTGATCCACATTTGGTGATCCGAAATTGGACGTGACATACCCGCTTCTCCCCCAATGCTTGCAGGTTACTGGGGCGTCATTCATCTCCGCAACTATGGGGGACGCCCTCACCCTAACCATCTCCCAGAGGGAGAGGGAACATGAGCACACACCTTCTCAAGAACTCCTCTACCCCTCCCAGCGGAAGCGGCTGTACAGCCCATGCTTGCCCTCTTCCTCCCACGAGATGGCCTCGTCTCTGACGCGCTGATTGGAACGGCCCAGGGTGTGGACATTGCCGTGGATGACGTTTCGCAGGTTGGTGATAGTGGCGGTGCCCTCCCGGTCCGCTCCCCTGATGGCCTCCACCTCCAGCAGCACCCGGTCTGACGCCCTGACAGATCTCGACCTGGCATCGATGGAGACATCCAGGGGCACCCGCCGAACGAAGGTAAGCTCACCGTCCCTAAAGAACTGGCCCAAAATCTCCCATGGCCCACCGGCCTTGCCGCTGAAAATGGCGCGTGTCGCTTCCGCTTGATCGTCGCTGCCATCACCATCGACGTACAGGACCGATGTCCAGTTGCCATCGGACATGGTGGGGCCGGGACTGTTGACGAATATCACGGCGCCCAGGCCGGACAGGTCTGTTGAGCCGTACCGGCCTTGCTCGAAAGTCGCAGCCCAGATTGCGTTGCAAACGCCGTTGGTCGGAGGCTGCCGGAAGGAAATATGGCAGGGACAGAGCAGGTTGCAGTTGCAGCCCTCGAACAGCTCGCCCTCAACCCACCAGGACTCACTCACGGGATAATTGCCCTCTCATTCAAAGTTCTGCCAGACATGATACAGGGGCGCACCATCGTGCGCCCCTGAGTCGCCATTCAGCTGAGTATTGATCCCTAGAACATCGTGCTGTCGGTGATCGCCTCGCCGCTGACGATGGCCTTGAGCCGGTCGCGGAAATCGAACAGCTTCTGGTCGTCCTCCGGCGTGGTCAGTTGTCCACGTCGGGTCTCGATGTGCTCAATCAGTTCCTCGAGGGCGGCGTTTTCACGAGTGCCGTTGGGAATCTTGAAGAACTCGGCGTTGAAGGTGGGCAGTTCACCGGGGCCAAAGTAACCCACGGCGTACCTTCCCGTGTTCTCCTTGTGCAGGGTGTAGCCCTCCAAGTCATGCGTCCCCTTACCCAGCACCTGTCCGGTCTCGGCGTAATACTCCATCACGTTCTTGGCGCCGTACTTGTTGATGGGGCAGACCTTCATGCAGATGGCGCAACCCTCGTAGCGCGACATAACGGGGCGGCAGCGCTTGTAGATCAGCTTGTTCTTTTCGACACCGCGCCACCAGATCTTCTCACGCATCAGCGCGCGGCCCGGGCATCGGTTGACGCAGACCTGGCACACCTGGCAGAAGGCGTGGAAGCCGTAGTCTACGGGCCCGTCGTAGGTGACCGGCGCGTCGGTGGTGATGATCTGCAGGCGGCAGCGTGCGCCGGCGTGCGGGGTCAGCAGCTGTCCGTTGGCCCCCAACTGTCCGAGGCCGGCTGCCACGAACATGGGAATAGTTGCGGCGCTGTGGTTGCTGGGGCCGTGCACCTGGGCGCCGTAACCCAGAGAGCGTATATAGTCGGCCATTTCCAGACCCATGGGCGCCTGGATTTCGTATGTACCGTAGTGGCCGTGCTCGGCGGCCATGCTGGGCGCCGACTGGGTCTCCTCGAAGTCCTGCTCCAGGGCCAGGCAGATTGCGTTGCCGAACTTCACGTGGCTCTTACGGTCCTGGTAGATGTACCGTGCGTCGTGGGCAGTGAATCCGACTTCCAGGTAGCCCATCTCGCGGGCCTTGTTGCGGATGAGTTCGGTGACATCCTCGCCGGTCGGCGTGCCGGTGGGCGGAAGGTCGCCGGAGCGGTTCATGAGCGGGTAAAACTGTTCCATCACGGCCTGGTGCTCATGATGATACTGCTGCATCTCTTCCGTGCCCACGGTGGGGGCCCACTCGGTGTCCGCGGCGTGTTCCACCTGCTGGCGCTGCAGCGGGTATTCCCGGCTGTAGAAGTCGACGTCTTTGGTGTTCATCGGGATGCCGGGAACCGTCTCCAACTCCTCGGGAACGGGGATTTCTACAGGATCATCGCCTTGCCGGCGACCCGGACGCACAACCACGTGGCCAATTTTCAGCATATCGGCACTCCTCCAGTCCACAGCCCGTTAACGAGGTCGGCAGCAGGCGCGGACCACCTTAGTAATTGATGATACTCTTGGCGATTTTGCATCATCCCCACTCACAAAGTCAATTGGAAAGCATCCCATGTGGGAGGACAGTACCGTTTGCCCTCCCGACACTACGGGGCTTATCATGCAGTATTAGCGTCCCTGTATAAAACTTCCTAGTATAAATGGAAAGTGCGATGGCCCCGGGTGCTGGCCGGAGGCGTAAACAAGGAACCTGCAGCATTTGCTGGCGAAGGAGCGAACAGAAATGTCGGATTCACAAGCAATCCCGGTCAACACTATCTTTTCGCTCGATTCCATAATCACTTCGGAGCGCAGGAGCGCCATTGTCAGCCGGGTATTGAATGAATTCCCGAACCTTCCCGTGGCGGCAAGAAACACGCTCCGTTCGGCGGTGAATGAACATGTGACGCCCTCTTCCGGGGGGTTCCGCAGGGGTCAGGCAGGACGGGCCCTGGGAAGCTCCGGCTTCCTGCTCCAGGAACCCGTCTCCCAGGCAATCCTTTCGTCCGGAGCCCTTGCTTCCGCTGTACTTCAGTCTTGGTCCGAGTCTCATTCTCAATTGAAGGAAGCCGTTGAACGGCACCTGACAGGGCGGGGCTTGACTACTCCGGGTCCCAACCTGCAGGGAAAAGCCTTTCGGGGATTCTGGCCGGTAGACCAGTGGGAAGTCGAGCGAGAGGCGTTTGCCCAGACGTATAACGACGATTTCGATCTGGATGACGTGGCACTGATGATGTGCTACGTATCAGGTAATTTTCCCAAGGCCGCTGAGTCGGAACCCTCGAGTGGCGCCTCCGGTTCGCTGAACGATGTGCTGTCAATCTCCCTGTCCCGATTGAGAGAACTTCCTGCCACGGCACCGGAATGGGAACGCCAGATACCCGACTATATCGCATCGGTATCACGGCTGGTCGAGGAAAAAGCCGCTCAATTGCGCTGGACCGAGGAATTCGACAACTCCATTGGTGAGATAAGGGAAACCTATGGGGAATTACTGGGATTCTTCGAGTATGATACCCATCAATGGGCTGGAACAAGGGTATCCCAAGAAGCCGACCCAGTCGCCGCTTTGAAGCTGGCAGCAACGCTGAAAGCTCAGCTGGCCGAATACCTGCCCATACACGAGCGAGCAGCCAGCATCAGCGAGGACCTTGAGAGGGGAAAGAGGCGCGGCGAGTTGCAGCCGGCAATCATCGAGATCCTGCGGACGATTTCCGCGCTGATGACCGGCGATGCTAGCGTTCCGGAACCGCATTTGCCTCGGCCTCGACCCGCAGCGGCCATACCGGCTGAAAAAAGGGCCAGTCCTGTCCAAGAAACGATGGTAGAATCCGTCCCTCAGCGACAAACTCCTGTTGCCCAGGCCCCCGTCCCGGGCCCCCGTCCCGGGCAGTCTCAATTAGCGCCGCAAACACCCTCGACCACCGCCTCCGCCGTGAAGCCTGCCCCCCCAGCGGCAACTAGGGTAAAAGAGTATTCGACCGATGACGACAAGATTTCGGCGCTGCAAACGGAGAACGTCGGGCTGCGGGAAAATGAGCAGGCACTGCGATCTGAGAATCAGGATCTCCGGGAAGAGGTGGAGACCCTGAAGACCGAGCTGTTCGGCAGCCAGGAACGAGAGGATTCCTGGCGGATGGCCTATCGCGCCGTAATGGACGGTTCCCACGAGGAGGTGGGAGTTCCACCGCCGCTGGTGGAAAGCGTGCTGGACGCGGTGGAGATGGCCAAAGGCCGATTTCGACAGGAGCTTCTTTTCGCTCCCAACTCGGAGTCGAGCATCGAGGACAATCCGTTCATCGATTCGCTCAGAGTCTGGGAGGCCCTCGAGTGGCTTGGCACGACCTACTACGCCTCCAGGATGGGCCGCCTGCGGGTAACCGACTTCGACCTCTCCATCAAGGAGGCCTGTGGCTGGTGGTATAAGGGCGACCAGGGCGAGACCACCGTTTCCCGGTATGAAAAGTCCTACACAACCCGGGTCGACGGCAAGCGATACACCCTCGTTGAGCACATAGGCAAGGGAACAACCTTCGATGCGCGATACACCATCCGCATCGCATTCGACTGGGACAAGGACAAGCGGCAAGTTATCGTGGGCTACATTGGCCGCCACCAGCAGACCGACGCCAGCTGACGGCAAGGTAAGGACGGGGCTGCGTAGCGGGGATCATTGTTCGTGGTGGGCGGTGCAGGACTCGAACCTGCGACCCCCTGCGTGTAAAGCAGGTGCTCTAACCATCTGAGCTAACCACCCTTTCGACCCTTCCATGATAGTCACGCTGAGGGAAATCGTAAAGTCTGCGTATCGCCGCATTCGGAACTGCGATTCCCCTATAATGACCTTCAAAGAACTTATTGCATGACATAAGGGGAGGTCCAGAAATGTCGCAAGAGAAGCGCCTGATCTACGTGGGGTTGCATGACGGCGTGTGTGCCGTGAGCAGCGACGACGGCGGAAAGACCTGGCAGCAGGGTCCGGTGACTCATACTCCCCACGCCTCGGCCCGCGTCTCCGTCAGCCCGGTTGACCGCAACCGCGCGTGGCTTGCCGCCTACGAGGCCGGCGTCTACAGGACCGACGACGGCGGGGCCACCTGGTCTCACCTTGACACGTACCCTTCAGAATATGCCCACAGTGTACTGGCGGACCCGGAAGCAGCGGATGCGGTGCTAGTCGGCAGCGAACCGGCCGCGCTGTTCCGCTCGAACGACGCAGGGAACAGTTGGGAGGAGTGCAGAAGCTTTAAGGATGTGCCCGAGTCCACTAACTGGGGATTCCACGCGCCCACCCGGGATTCCCACATCCGCGACCTGGTAGTATCGCCCGTAGATTCCAGTCTGCTCTACGCCGGGATCGAGGTCGGTGGCGTAGTGCGTTCCTCGGACGGAGGCAACAGCTGGCAGCAACTGCCCGGCCTGGACGACGACATCCACTGCCTCCACCTCGGCACCGATCAGCAGCAGCGAGTCTACGTTGCCACGGCCAGCGCACCCTTCCGCAGCAGCAACGGCGGCGACCAGTGGGAGCAGATCAACCACGGCCTGGACCGTCGCTACACCCTGCACATCGCAGCAGCGCCCGACGACGCCGACAAGGTGCTCGTGACGGTGTCTGAGAACGCCCGCCGCAAGTCACCGCAGTTCTATCGCTCCACTGACGGCGGCCAGAACTGGCAACTGGTCGAGGGCCTTGGAGAAGGTGAGGAACCCGAATCCATGGTGGTGGCCTTCGAGTGGGACCCAACGTCACCCGACGACGTCTACGCCGGCACCGACGGCGGCGAGCTTTACCACAGCCCCGACCGCGGCCAGACGTGGCAGCAGCTACCGGTCACGCTGCCGTCGGTGGCCGTCGGCGCGCTGGCGGTGGCGGGCTGAGGGATTCGCCCTAGAGCTGATAAGTAGAGGCGAGTCCGGTTAGACAGGGGTAAACTCTTGCGTCTTTGCGAATCCAGCCCCCCAATTTATAAGAACGGCACATTTGTAAACTGGACCGGACCGCCCTCGACGAAACTTACTTACTCTAGCCTGCGCTGGCAGCTTCTTCCAAGCCCGCAATACAGCGAAAAAGGGAGCCTGGAATTCGTGAAGCGAGAGGTCCCGGAAAACGGTAGCAATGTCAGTTTCCGCCTCCACTTCCATGCTGTTGGACCAGTTGTTGGCACGGGAGTGACGGCTGCCTCCGGTGTCGTCGTGGCTACGACCGTCGGTACGGGAGAAGCAGGGACCACCGGAGTGCTTGCCGGGCTGACCGTCGTCTCGGTGGGGCTACGGCGACAATGTCACCGCTACAGGCCATGGCCAATGGAGCAACCTAGGTAGACATAATCAGAGGAACAACTGCGTTCTGGTTGCTCACGGAAAACACCCACCGCCTCAACCTGGCTTAACCTACCGACCACGGAACTCCGGAGCTCGCTTTTCGAGGAACGCCTGCCGCGCCTCCTGGGCATCGTCGGAGCCGTTGAGGATGCCGCCAGCGTTGGACGTCAGTACCATGGTGTTCTCCAGGCTAGTGTCCATGGCAGTGCGCATTATGCGCTTACTGATCCACTGCACCATGGGCGGCGTGCGCATGATGCGATCGCACAGGTCGCGGGTGGTCTGCTCCAGCTCCTCGCTGGACACCAGGTAGTTCAGCAGTCCCCAGTCGTAGGCGCGTTGTGCGTCCAGGTGACCGGTGTAGGCGAACTCCAGTGCCCGGCCCAGCCCGGCCATCTTCGGCAGGTAGTAGCTGCCGCCGTTTTCGATGATCTGCCCCAGCTGCTGGTAGCCGATGAACCGCGTGTTTTCGCACCCAACCCGGATGTCACAGTGCAACGCCATATCCATCCCGGAGCCCACGGCCGGGCCGTTGATCATGGCGATGGTGGGCTTGCGGATCAGCGAGATGTCGCGGTGGAGATGAGTGAAGCCGTGGAAGAAGTGCTTCCTCGCCGCATCCGGTCCCTCTTCGGTGCCCCGGTTGCCGATGAAGTTGTCTCCCGTGATCGATGGGTCGTTGTCGCGGCGCATGTCAGCCCCAGAGCAGAAACCCCGTCCCACACCGGTCAGCACGATCACCCGGACGTTCGGGTCGTCGTCGCCGGCCCGCATGTACTCGCCGACCTTGGCGACTGTGCCCTTTTCCTGCGAGTTCCCTATCAGCGCATTCATTCGTTCCGGACGATTGAACTTGATCCAGAGGATTCCTGATTCCTCGGGCTCATACAGCAGGTAATCCACCAGCTCCGGCCCAGCTTCGGCTCCGCCCATTTCCAAAGGACTCTCGTTCGCCATGATTGCGTCTCCTTTTTCAGTAGTGGGGCAATTGGTCCGGGCAACCACAAGGGTTGCCCCTGCATTGATGCGCGCATCGCCAGGGCAACCCTGAAAGTTATAGCGTAAGGGCATCCTTGTGGTTGCCCCGGGTTGGGGATGGTCCCGGTACGTCCGGTCTCCTAAGGACGGAAGCTGATCAGGTGCATCCCGGAGTCGATCATAATCGTCTCGCCTGTAACGTGTCCGGCTGCCTCCAGCAACCAGACTACCGTTTCCCCCACACTTTCGGCAGTCGGGGCCTCCTGCAGCGGTACCTGGCGCTCGAAGCTCTCGAACAGCCTCTGCGCACCTTCCTCGCCCAGGCCATCTCCCCACCAGCGCGTCGGGACTGGTCCTGGGCATACCGCATTCACCCGTATCTCCGGCGCCAGTGAGCGGGCCAAGCCCTTGGTCATCGTGTTCAGCGCGGACTTTGAGGCCGCATAGGCGATGGAGCTACCGCCACCGGTGATGGCCGAAATGGAGGAAACGTTGACGATGGAGCCCGCTCCCTGCGACCTGAACGTCGGGGTAACCGCCCTAATCATCTGGTAGGCGCCCACCACATTCACCGCATATATATTAAGGAAGTCCTCGCCCGACAGCGATTCCAGGTCGGTCGCGCTGGCAAACACCGATGACCCAGCGTTGTTGACCAGCCCGTCGATACGACCCCACCGCTCCAGGGCCACCGAGGCCATGCGGCGGCAATCGGCGTCTTCAGCCACATTTCCTTGACATAACACGGCATCGCTGCCCAGGTCCTTGCAGGCCTGGGCCGTCTCCTTGGCCTCGGCCTCGCTCTTGGTGTAGTTGATCACCACCCTTGCACCCTTGGAAGCCGCAACGCGCGCCGCCGCGGCACCCATTCCAGTGGCTGATCCGGTGACTATGACTACAGACCCATCCAGCTTGACCATTGTTCCCTCGGCGCCGTCCGGTATTCATCCGGACAGGACGAAAATCAAGTATTATGAGGCTAAACAGACCGTCTGCCCTCTGCGGCAGTATAGCACGGGACAATGAAATAACCGGGAGGAAACAATGGCGACGACCATAGGGGCAGGGGAATTCAGGTACGAATACCAACCGGAGTGGGCCAGGCTGCTCAGCGGTATGGCCTTGCAGGGACCCAGTGGAGTGGCAGTGGATTCCCGCGACCGCGTTTACGTGTTTCAGCGCCAGGGGCCCTGCGTGGTGATTTTCAATCCCGACGGCACCGTTCGCGGAGTGTGGCAGAGGCAGGAAGGCATGCCTGCGGACGCGCATCACATCCATGTGGGCCCCGACGACACCGTGTATCTGGTCGATCGTGACGCCCATCAGGTGCTGCTATACGACACCGCTGGGAATCTCCAACGCACCCTGGGAACCAGGGACCGGGCCGAGATGCAGGCTCCCTTCAACCACCCAGCAGACGTGTGCGTCGCCCCGTCCGGCGACCTGTACATCGCCGACGGATACGGCAACTCCAGCGTACACCGGTTCAGCCCCGAAGGAGATTACATAAGCAGTTTCGGAAGCCCTGGCAGCGGCCCTGGTCAGTTCAGGGTGCCGCACAGTATCCGCGTATCCAATGACGGACGCGTCTACGTGGCCGATCGGGAGAACCACCGAGTGCAGGTGTTTACGCCTGAGGGAGAGTTCATCTCGGAGTGGACCGACTTCAAGTGCCCCATGGGAGTCCACATCGATGCCAACCAGGTGGTGTACGTTACCGACCAGGTGCCGCGTATCAGCATGTACAGCCTGGACGGGGAACTGTTGGCGAGAGGACGGACCTTCGAGGGTGCCCACCAGGTATACACTGACTCCCAAGGAAACATCTACGGAGTGGACACTGCCAGCCAGAGACTGCAGAGGTTCGCCAAGCTGTAATACAACGGCGGGTGAAATCCCCTCTACTTCAAAGGGGTATTCGGAACGGGGGAGTCCTTCGCTACAGGAAGGAACGAGGGAACCAAGATCTGGTTGCCCTCACGGGCAGGAACTCCCTTGCTAGGCACCTTGCCAGCTAAGCGGAGAATGGCAACCTGCAGGAATTTACGGAAGGAACGGCAAAGGCAAGGGGGTGGTGCGCTTGGCGAGATTCGAACTCACGGCCTCTGCCTCCGCAGGGCAGCGCTCTATCCACTGAGCTACAAGCGCACGGGTGATACCTGGGGACCGGTTTGCTGAATTGGTGCCGAGGGAGGGATTTGAACCCACACATCCGTAAGGACACTGCGCCCTGAACGCAGCGCGTCTGCCATTCCGCCACCTCGGCCCGGAAAACCCGGGCCGCTGCCCGGTTCTGCAAGTCCCTTACGACATGGTGGGCGATGGAGGACTTGAACCTCCGACCTCCTCGGTGTGAACGAGGCGCTCTGACCAACTGAGCTAACCGCCCCCGCTCGGGACAATTATCAATTATAAGGAAGGGCCAGCCACCGGCGCAACCCTGCCGCCTCCGGATTCCGACGCCCGCGGCCTGCCGGTCGACCCTTCGGACTGCCCATTCCCGGTTCCGGGAGTAAGCGAGATTATGTCAAAGAGGCAAAAATCGGGGCCTAAACGAACATAACGTATCTTGTGCGAACCAAACCGTAACTCGAATTTTGTCGCGAAAACTGAATAGGAAGCGCCGAATTGTTGACTACCGCCAGCCGCCGGCGTATTCCTCGGTCATGAGCAGCGGGCCGTCAAGCTCCACCAGCTGATTCTCGATCTCTGACAGCAGGTGGTCCAGATTCCAGCCCTTCTCTGCCGAAACCAGCACGCCGTCTGCCGCGTTCGTTTCCCAATTGGTGCCGAGCGTGATGTCGGGGACCTCGGCCAACTCCACGCTCGTAGTCGCAGAGTCGGTCAGCAAGTCCATCTTGTTTATGACAAGCAGGCGGGGGCGGTCGCCAAGGCCCAGGTCGTCCAGGGTCTGCTCCACCACCTCGGTCTGCTCCGGTGCCTTGGGGTGGGAAACGTCGATGACGTGCAGCAAGACGTCGGCCCGGTCCAGTTCGTCCAGGGTGGCGCGGAAGGCGGCGATGACGTTGGGAGATAGTTTCTGGATGAATCCCACCGTATCGCTCAGAAGTAAGGGCGCCCCCGACGGCAGGCGGATGCGGCGAGTTACTGGGTCAAGGGTCGAGAACAGCTGGTTCGCAGCCAGCGAGGCATCACCACCGGTCCCGGCATTCACCAGTGCGTTGAACAGCGTGCTCTTGCCTGCGTTGGTGTAGCCAACCAGCGTGGCCATGGGAATGGCCGACTTTTTGCGCCGGTCCATGTGCAGCGTGCGCCTGCGCCTGACTCCATCCAGCTCGGTCTTGATCTTCTGCAAGCGGCGACGCACCAGCCGCCGGTCCGTCTCGATCTGGGTCTCGCCGGGGCCCCGTGTCCCGATTCCTCCGCCCAGTCGCTCAAGGTGAGACCACTGACCCGCCAGCCTGGGCAGCAGGTACTCGTGCTGGGCCAGTTCAACCTGCAGCTTGCCCTCGTAAGTCGAGGCGTGCCGACCAAACACGTCGAGGATCAGGGCGGTGCGGTCAATTACCTTGACCTCGGTCTGCTCGCCATTGCGGGTAAATTTCCTGGGGGATATGAACGCCTCGAGGTTGCGCTGCTGGGTCGGCGTCAGTTCATCGTCGAAAATGACGACGCTGGCCGATTTCTCCTCAATCAGTTCCTGCAGTTCCTCCAGCTTCCCCTTGCCGATGTAGGTGGGGGTGAGCCGGTCGGCCCGCTGCTGGACAGTGGCGACCACTTCGGCGCCCGCCGACTCAGTGAGGTGCTGCAGTTCACCGAGGGTGTCGTCCAGTGTCCAGAGCAGGTCGCGGCCCTTGACCTCGACCGCGACAAGGATGGCGCGCTCCTGCTCTGGAGTTACGTCAACCAGCCTGGCGGATCGAGCGAATTTCCTTTGGGAGTCCGCTCCACCCCGGCCCCTTCCGTTCCTGGCGATGGGCTAACCTCCCTGCGGGGCGGGAATCGTCCAGCCCTCAATTCGCTGGCATCCCTTCTCCACCTGCTCGTCCGGCGTGGTCAGCGACAGCCTGATGAAGCCCTCGCCGTAGCGGCCGTAGCTGGAGCCGGGGGTTACCACCACGTCCAGATCCTCCAGCAGTCTCTGGGCGAACTCGGCGGAGGTGAAACCGGCTGGTACTTTGGCCCAGATGTACAGGCTGGCCAGGGGAACGTCCACCTCCATTCCGGCGGCGCGGCAGGCCTGCACCACCCGATCGCGACGCCACTGGTAGATCGTCACATTTTCGTCCACGCAATCCTGCGGGCCGGTAAGGGCTTCCATCGCCATCTCCTGGACAGCCTGGGGCACGCCCGAGTCCAGGTTCGCCTTTATCTGGAACAGCGCCTTGATCATGTCGGCATTGCCCACTGCCATACCGATGCGCCAGCCAGTCATGTTGTAGGTCTTGGACAGCGAGTGGAACTCTATGCCGATATCCTTGGCCCCGTCCAGTTGCATGTAGCTGATGGGCCGATATCCATCGTATCCGACCTCGCTGTAGGCGGCATCGTGCAGCAGCGCGATGTCGTTCTCGCGGCAGAAGGCCATCGCCGATGCGAGATCTTCCGCCGTGGCAATGGCGCTCGTCGGGTTGTTGGGGTAGTTCAGCCACATCACTTTTGCCGCGCGGGCGACGTCGGCGGGAATGGCGTCAAACTCAGGCAGCCAGCCATTGCGCTCGTACAGCGGCATCAAATGGCTCTCGGCTCCCGCGAACATGGTGCCCACGCCGTAGACCGGATAGGCTGGGTCAGGCACCAGCGCGATATCGCCAGGGTCCAGGAAGCAGAAAGCGGCGTGGCCGATGCCCTCCTTGGCCCCGATCAGGGGCAGCACCTCTGTGTCCGGATCCAGCTTCACGCCGAAGCGGTTGTCGTACCATTCGGCGATGGCCCGTCGCATCTCGGGGAGGCCGTCCGTCTCGGGATATCGATGGTTTGGTGGATACTGGGACGCCGTCAGCAACCGGTCGATGATCGGCTGCGGCGTGGGAATGTCGGGATCGCCGATGCCGAAGGTGACCACGTCCGCTCCGGCGGCCCGTTTGGCCGCAATAATGCGGGAGATCTCCACAAAGGGGTAAGGCGCCAGTTTTCCCAATCGTTCAGAAAATTGCATCTATGCGGCCTCTGTTACTGGATTCCAGTCTAATTCCTGCTCTTACGCCTGGTCGAAGTCTCGCCGGGTGATACCCAAGTCCCGAAGAATTGCCGAAATGGTGCCCGGTCTCAAGTCCCTAGCTCGCCAATTCGGAATCGACGTGGATCTGTCGTTCAGTGTGTTGATCCACATTTCGTGAGACCCGATTCCTTGTCGATCAAATTTACAGCCCAAGCGCTTCAGCTTGTTGGTAATCTCGCGGTAGTTCACGAAGTTACTATAATTTCGCCACGGATGGTCGTCCCTTCAGGTTGATACCGCAGCAGTTCGACTTCCTCCGGTAGCGTTAGTTCCCTGTCGAGATAGGAATCAACGAACGCTTCTGCCATGCTGCGTACGTAGTCCAATGCCTCTCCCACAGAATCTCCCCAAACCCGACACCCGGGGAGTGCAGGCACTTCCGCCATGTACTTGTATTCCGTATCCTCCGACGGCCCATAGAGCACTATCGGCAGCTTGTACAATTTCATCGCTCTTACTCCGGCTCCAGCAGCGGCCCGAATACGTCGTCGATGGCAAGCTCAAATTCCGGGATAACCACAGAACGCAGCACATCCCCCAAGCCATACGTGGCAACGGTGATCGAAGCGTCCGAATTTCCAACCAAAATATCAGGCTGTCGGACACGAAGAGGAGTTCTACTAATGAGGACATCGTATGGCGCCGATATCGCGATGCCGAGATCCTTCTCCTTAAGGTAGGGCCGCAGCTTCACTAGAATTTCGTCTGAAACCCATTGATGTTCTCCTAACGGGCTCGGCGGCATCACCAGCACCCCGTCGACCACTTCACAAATTTGATTCGTTTCCGGCAGTGCCTGCCATTCTTCGAAGGTCAGCCGTTTGGTCTCCGCAGTGGTCATCAGACGCTCCAATCACCGGTGAATACCTCGGTGGCCGGTCCCTCCATCATGACCTCGCCTTTTCCGTCCCAGTGGATGTGCAACGTCCCTCCGGGTAGCGTTATGTCCACCTCGTCACCGCAGTGCCCCGACAGCCTTGCCGCCACCGCGATGGCGCAGGCGCCGGTCCCGCAGGCCAGTGTTTCCCCGCTGCCGCGCTCCCACACCCGGGCCGTGAGCTTGCCAGGGGCCTCCACGTTTACAATCTCAAAGTTCACCCGTCGGGGGAATATCGGATGGTGCTCGACTTTCGGCCCCACTGTGTGCAACGGAAAGTCCGCAACCGTCTGGTCAATGAAGGTCACCGCGTGCGGATTACCCATCGATACGAAACTCAGAGGCAGGTCATGGCCGTCCATCGTAAACGGATACGCCAGTACCGGCGGGGGTAGCTCCTTGTCAAGCGACACGGGGACCTCGGCGGGCGTCAGGATCGGCTCGCCCATGGCCACCCGAGCGCCGGCAATTCGCGAGCCATCGTATGTCGGTACCACGGTGCGGATGCCTGCCAGGGTTTCCACTGAAAGGCCATGGCTAGATGGCCTCGCAATGTCCCGCTCAATGGCGTATTTGGTGAAGCAGCGTATTCCGTTGCCGCACATCTCGCCCTGGGAACCGTCGGCGTTGTACATCACCATCTTCAGGTCTGCGACATCCGAATCGGCAATCAGAATCAGCCCGTCGCTGCCCACCCCGAAGTGCCGGTCGCTCATCCTGCGTGACAGCTCAGGCCAGTCCTGCTCCTGGTGGCGTGCGTCAACGTAAACGTAATCGTTTCCCGCCCCTTCCATCTTGGTGAATTGCATTGCCCTTGCTCCCCGTTTTGGCCTCGTTTGACCCACAAAAAGCGTACTTACAGTGCCGGTCATTGTATCACAGGGGGTTCTTTTTTCAGGAACGCTGACACTTCCGTCGACGCCTTATCGAGCAGCTCTGCATCCTCTGCACAAATCCATCGAATTCTTGGGTCCGAAAGCTTGAACCAGGCATACTGTCGTCTGGCAAGCCGGTGGGTCTGCGTCTTTGTCCGGGCTATTGACTCGTCCAGCGATAGCTCTCCCGCCAGGTGCATCCCGAGCTCGCGGTATCCCGGGCTGTCCAGCGGCCCTTTCCCCACGGGATGTCCAGCCTCCGCCAGCGACTGCACTTCCTCCAGGAATCCCTCGCTTATCATCCGGTCCACCCGTTCGTCGATACGCCGATATAGCGCATCGCGGGGCATCGTCAATCCCAGAACAAGCGCCTTGACGGATGGTCCTTCGGCAGCCGTAAACTCAGACGGTTTGCGCCCAGTTGCGCGGTGGATCTCGAGCGCCCGAATCACACGACGAACGTTTCGAGGATCAAGGGCGGTGGCCCTGGCGTGGTCTATGGCTGCCAATCGCAGATGCAGGTTGACCGCACCAACCCGTTCCGCCTCAGCTTCCATCTCCGCGCGGAATTCAGGATCGGGCGGAACGGCAGGGATACTCTGACCATCAACCAGTCCCCACACGTACTGCCCAGTGCCGCCGCAGATGATGGGCAATCGCTTGCGGCCAGCGATTTCGTGGATCGCTGCGGTGGCCCGCTCCAGGAACAGCGCCACTCCGAACGACTCCGGTGGATCGATTATATCCAGCAGGTGATGGGGAACTGCTGCCAGTTCCTCGGGGGAAGGCTTGGCAGTGCCGATGGTCATGCCCCGGTAGATCTGCCGGCTGTCGGCGTTAACCACCTCTCCGCCAAAACGCCGCGCCAACTCCACTGCCAGCGCGGTCTTGCCCACCGCTGTAGGACCCACAACGCAAATGATTGGCTGTCGGGAGGAGAATTGGCCGGCGTCTTCCATAGACGAAGTTACGAGGGGTTATCCCTTGGCGCCGTTGACGGCGGAGGCGATCTGAAGGAACTGGTCGGCCTGGAGGCTGGCTCCACCCACCAGGGCGCCGTTGATGCTGGTCTGGGAGGCGAAGGCCTCGGCATTGCCGGCATTCACACTGCCGCCGTAGAGCAACGGGACCGTGTCGCCGTCGTCTCCGAAGAGGTCTCGAAGGGCGTCTCGGATGGCCCCACCCATTATTTCCTCGGCGATTTCCGGTGTCGCGGCTCGTCCGGTCCCGATGGCCCACACTGGCTCGTAGGCAACGACGACCTCCATTATGTCCTGTACATCGGCCACCCCGGCGAGCACCTGCCCTTCTACCACATCGGCTGCTCCGCCCTCTTCGCGCTGTGCCAAGGTCTCACCAACGCAGACGATGGGACGGAGCCCGGTGGCAAGGGCGGCGTGCACCTTGCGATTAACAGTCTCGTCCGTCTCTCCGAAAAGCTGGCGGCGCTCGGAGTGACCAAGAATCACGTAGTGGCACAGGCTGCGCAGCATGGACGCTGAGACCTCGCCGGTATACGCGCCGGAGGCCTCGTGGTGCATGTTCTGGGCCCCGACGTGGACCCCGCTGCCATTTACGGCCCGTCGTACGGCCGCGAGTGAAATGTAAGGTGGGCAGAGTATCAGTTCCACGCTGCCTGCCTCGGCGGATCCCTCGGCAACCTCGGAGGCCAGGGTGGCAGCCTCGTCCAGCGTGGTGTTCATCTTCCAGTTTCCGGCGACTATGGAACGGGGCATGTCCTGCACTTTCTCCCGTTTCTAATGGTCTAGTTTAGAACTGCCCCATACCATAGCGGATAGAGGCAGGAAAGTGGCAGGCAAATCAGGGGCCGTATTTGGCCATCTTCCCCGCATGCGACATGCCCATCAGCATCACGTTTGTTGCCGAAATGCTTCCGATGGAGCCGTAACGACACTCTCGCTCGTTGAATGCTGGTATACCCTCGCCCAACGTCAGACGTGAGTGGAGCATGAACGGCACCGGGTGCCAGCTGTGGCCAGCGGTGATTGCGGGGGTGGCATGGTCACCCGCCACCATAAACACGTCGGGTTCCAACTCACGGATGGCCGGAATCAGCGGGTCCAGTTCCTCGAGCGTCTGCACCTTGGCGTCGAAATCACCGTCCTCTCCAGCAGCGTCGGCTGGCTTGTAGTGAATGAAGAAAAAGTCGTGGGAGTCGAAGTTCTGGCGCAGGGTTTCCACTTCATCCGAGAAATGACGCCCGGTGGGGATCACCCGCATGCCGGCGACGGTGGCCAAGCCCCGATACATGGGGTAGGCGGCGATGGCGGCCGGGTTCATCCGGTAGACATCACCCATGGGGGGCAGGCTGGGCATCTGGGCGAAGCCGCGCAGCAGCAGCATATTGGCCCTGTCCTCCTCGGACATCAGCTGCGCTGCCTGTGCAACGAACTGGTTGACCAGGTCGGCGGTTCGCTCCGCGCCCGGGTTGAGCGGACGGACCGGCAGAGCCGAAACGCCCTCGCGCTGAGGGTCGGTCTCGGTGACCGATTCGGATAGCCCCTCTCCTCTCAGCCGGAGCACGAACCGGTAGTCCTGGACCGGGAACACATCCACCTGGACGCCATCCAACTCGATCCGGTCCAGCCGTTCGCAGATCGGGGCGCTCAACTCCGTCGGAATCCGTCCCGCCCTGCGATCCACCAGCAGTCCGTCTGAGTCCACGGTGCAGAAATTGCCCCGGGCCGCCACGTCACCGGGCTGCAGCTCGACATCGATCCCCAAGGCTTCCAGCGCTCCCCGACCGATCATGTGCCGGAGAGGGTCATAGCCGAACAGGGCCAGGTGGCCCGGACCGCTCCCGGGCGCCACGCCGGGAAGGACCGGCGTGGTGAGGCCGCAGGCGCTCCGTTGGGCCAGCGCATCAAGGTTGGGGATGTTGGCCGTCTCCAGTTCCGACTTGCCGGTTTCGGGATGGGCCAGTCCTCCCAGCCCGTCGACCACCAGCAGCACCATCTTGGAGGACGTGTTGATATAGCAGTCGCGCAGTTCTTCGATGTCAATCATTATGTCTCCTCAAAAAGGCCCACTTGCTCACTCCCCCACCGGGAGGCTGCTTGTTCCTTCTCCCTTCGGGAGAGGGTTAGGGTGAGGGTGTTCCCTCGCATTCTGACATTCCGTGCAGGTCAAGATTCTTCAGTCCGCATCAGGGAGCGCGGCGATGCCCGGCAATTCCATCCCGCCCAGGAACTCCAGCGAGGCCCCGCCGCCAGTGGACACGTGGGTCATGCTGTCCATCAGCCCCAGTGCTTCCACGGTCTCGGCCGTCGATCCTCCGCCGACGACACTGGTCACGCCCGCCGAGTTGGCGATGGCCTGGGCGACCACTCTGGTGCCTTCGCTGAATCTCGGCATCTCGAACACTCCCATAGGGCCGTTCCAGATGACGGTGCGGCATCCCTGCAACTCGCTGGCAAATGCCTGGGCTGCGGACGGTGCGATATCCATGATGATGCCGCCTTCGGGAACAGCATCCGCCGACGACACCTGCACTTCCGCCGGATTGGCGGAAAACTCACTGGCCACCACCACTTCGGCCGGCAGGTGCACCTGGATGCCGCGCTTGCCGGCGGCCTCCAGCATATCGCGGGCGAATTGGAGGCGGTCCTCCTCAACCTGTGAGGCCCCGACTCCGTGCCCCTGCGCCTTGAGAAAAGTGACGCACATTCCGCCGCCGATGAACAGGTGGTCCAGCTTGTCCATGATGTTCTCAAGGAGCAGGATCTTGTCGCTTACCTTTGCACCGCCCATAAGCGCAGCCAGAGGCTTCTCGGGCGACTCCAGGGCCCGTCCCATGGACGAAACTTCCTTTTCAACCAGAAATCCCATGGCCGAGGGCAGGAACTCGGTGATCCCAACCGTCGAGGCATGGGCCCGGTGTGCCACGGCAAAGGCGTCCATCACGAAGTAGTCGGCCAGCGTTGCCAGCTCCTGGCAGAACGCGGGATCGTTGCCCTCTTCACCCTCGTGGAAGCGCAGGTTCTCCAGCAACACGACTTCGCCCGGCGCCATGGCGGCAATGGCCGCCTGGACTCTCGGCCCGATGATCTCCGGCAGGCTCTTCACCGGATGGTCCAGCAGAACGGCCAAACGGTCTCCCACCGGAGCCAGGCGCAGCGCCTCGTCGACCTTGCCCCGTGGACGCCCCAGGTGGGAGCACAGGATGGTGCGGCAACCCTGTTCGATCAAGTACTGGATTGTCGGCAGGGTTGCCCGGAGACGTTGATCGTATCCGGCTATGGCATCAATTCCCTGCTCAATGGGGACATTGAAGTCCACTCTCACCAGGACCCTGCTGCCGCTTACGTCAACCTGAGACAGACTGCGCTTTGCCAACTGATTGATTCTCCCTCGTCAGTATCGGATACGCGTAAAGAGTCTGCGGATTCGCGATTTCACGGTCTTCCGGAGAGCGCCCATTCGGACAGTTCGCGCAGCGCATCCAGGCCATCCCCGGAGATACCGGCATCGGAGGCGACGGTCAGTCCATCCTCAGCCATATTGCGCGCGGTCTCTTCCGCGGCATCGCGGGAGCCGGTTTCCTCCAGGATTGACACGAGTCGGGCGGCGTCATCCGTCTCCAGCACACGCTTCATATAGATTGAACCCAGCTCGCGCTTGGCGGAAACGCTGCCGTGCTCAAGGGCATGAACGACTGGCAGGCTCTTTTTCCTGGCGATGATATTACTGGCAGTCACGGCATCGCCGCGCTCGCCCCAAAAATCGTCGATGTCGCGGGCAATCTGCCACGCCGATCCGAGCTTGACGCCGAAGGTGTGCAGAGCCTGGCATTGAGCGTCATCGGCGCCGGCTGCCAGCGCCCCCGCCTCGGCGGCAGCACCGGCCAGCGCACCGGCCTTGCGAGAGACCATATCCAGGAACGGGCCGGAGGTAACCATCATCTGGTCCTGGAATTCCAGGTCCATGTACTGTCCCTCGCAGAGGAGCAGGCATGCCTGGTCCAACGATCTGACAGCTCGCAATACCCGGTCAGCGGGCATGCCCCGAGCGCTCAGGCGCATTACGGCCGTGCGACCCAGGGCGTGCAGGCCATCGCCGGCGTTGATCGCCTGTGCCGGACCCCATACCCACCAGATGCCGGGGCGGTCGACGCTCTCGGCTCTTCCCGCCTGCACTTCCCCGTGGACCAGCGTGAAGTGGTGCACCAGTTCCACTCCGGCGGCGGCAGGAACGGCGGCCTCAAAGTCGGCTCCCAGTGCCTCGCAGGTGACCAGCGCCACTGCGCCCTGGAAATGCAGCGGTGTGCCGACGTCGTCGGGATGGCCGTTCTGATCCACCCAGCCGAGATGATAGCGCAGCAGGTTGTAGAGGAAACCATCGCGGCCGTCGAAAACGTCGCGCAGTTCGGCTTCCACGCCATGCCTGTAAGTTTCGTACTTCGCGATCATCTGAACAGTCTTAACGGGTCTTGAGAGTGGCCTCGATTTTCTCGAACGGAACGGCCCCCGCCCGGACCAGTCTTGGCTCTTCGCCCGACAGATCTACGATTGTAGACCCGGCACCTGCAGGTTCGGGTCCCTCGGTGACCAGCAGGTCAACGCGATCTCCCACCTGCGCTCGCAACTCCGCAAGGGTCGCCGGGTCAGCGGCGCCGCTGATGTTGGCGCTGGTGCCGGTTATCGGACGTCCCAGCCTGCGTGCCAGTTCCCGGGGCACCGGGTGGTCAGGCACCCGCACGGCCACCGTCGGGTGTCCGGCAGTCAGGCGCGGCGGTAACGCGTCATTTCGTTTGACGATCAGCGTCATGCCCCCTGGCCAGAACGCCTCGGCGACGGCCCGTAACTGGCGGGGCACTTCGTCGGCCACCTGCTCCAGCTGGTCGGGATCGGATAGAAGCACCGGCAGGGCCATCCCCTCGGGTCGCTCCTTTATCGCAAACACTCTCTCTATCGCCTCGGGGTTGAGGGCATCGGCAGCTAGCCCATAGAGCGTATCGGTGGGTATCGCCACGACCCCACCATCCTCAAGGATGAGCAGGGCCTGGTGGATTTCACCACCTGTCTTGGTCGGAGCTGTTTGGTGTCCTGAATCAGCCAATGTAATACGGTCTCAAGCATTGGAGGATTCCGTAAGAGGCGTAGAAGAGTATAGCAGACGAACAGGACGGATCTGCGTTCGCAGGACGAGATTGACCGCGAGCCGTCTGCAATAGGTTGGCCGTGTTGACACTCAATTGGCGCAAGATTAACCTGAACCATCATGACGCAATCAGTAGACCCGCGACGATTGAGGATCACCAACGAGGCCGGAACCGAAGGCACACTCATCGGGTTCCGCTGCAACGACTGTGGCGTCACGGTGTTCGGGCCCGCCACCTTTTGCCAGTCCTGCACTTCGTTCGAAGTGGAGGCCGTCGACCTCGAGGAATCCGGCACGCTTTACAGCTACACAATCGTTCGCATCCCTCCGGCAGGTTGGCCCGGAGATGTTCCGTACGTGCTAGGGCAGGTAGAGCTGCCGTCTGGCCCGCAGGTGCTGGCTGAAGTCATTGACTGCGAGCAGTCGGACCTCAGCATCGGCATGCCGGTGGAGTTGGCCATCCAGGCCGTGGCCCCGGAAGAGGGGGGCACGGAAAAGCTGGTTTACAAGTGGCGACCGGTATAGGGCCGTCCGTCGCTCTCATTGCGTTCGCGAACCCGAGTCATTTTCGGAGGCATTGACCGTGGCAAAACTACGAGCAGGGCGTGAAGTCGTGGTGGCCGGGGTCGGCCTGCACCCATTCGGGCGATTCCCGGACAAGGATCTCAGCGACCTGGCCCTGGATGCCGTGGTTGAGTCCCTGAAGGACGCCGGGGTGCGTTGGAGGGACATCCCCATCGCTTACTTCGGCCACGTGTACTACCAGGGCATGTCCCTCGGCGAGACCACGCTGTCGAAACTGGGCCTCACCGGTGTTCCCATCATCAATGTGGAGAACGCCTGCTCCAGCGGATCCACGGCCTTCTGGCAGGCCTATTGGGGCATCACCACGGGCATCTACGACATGGCCCTGGCTTTCGGCGCAGAGAAGGTGCCGCGCGGCCCGGTTACCGTCACCTCCGAAGACGCCCCGGAGCGGCTCATCGGTGGCGACCACATGATGGCCGGCTACGCGCTGCGAGCCCGGCGTTACATGGAGGATCACGGCGCCCCGGCCACGTCGCTGGCGCAGGTCTCGGTGAAGGCGAGGCAGAACGCGACGCTCAATCCATACGCCCACCGCAAGGACACGTACTCGCTGGAGGAGGTCCTGCAGTCGAGGATGATTGCCGACCCCCTGACCCTGTTCCAGTGCTGCCCAACCAGCGAGGGCGCTGCGGCCGCCATCCTGTGTGCCCGCGAGTCGCTATCGCAATACGGCATCGACGAGGGCCGCGCGGTCTCCATAGCCGCCGCGGTGCTGACCTCCGGCGAGTACAACGGACGGGGCGCCGACCACTCCGCCTTCAGTCCCTACCGCACCGAGCCCGCCGCCCTGCAGGCCTACGAGATGAGCGGCCTGGGGCCGGAGGATATCGACCTTTGCCAGGTGCACGATGCCGCCAGCATCGGCGAGCTGCAGCAGATCGAGTCTCTGCATCTCGTGCCCTTCGGCGAGGCCTGGCAGGCCACTGTCGAGGGACGGACCGCCCTGACCGGCGATATCCCGGTCAACACTGACGGCGGCCTGCTGGCCATGGGCCATCCCTTCGGCGCATCGGGAATCCGCATGATCCACGAGACGGTAACGCAGCTGCGGCAGGAGGCCGGTCCCCGACAGGTAGCACGGGCCCGCGTCGGCGTTGCCCAGTGTTCCGGCGCCGGCGACGTCACCACCGTGCATATCCTCAAGAAATAGGGTATGAGCAAGATGCCGCTTGCTCAGTCTCCGCTCACTACGAGTGAGGGCCAGGCCCGTCCTAAGCTTGTCGAAGGGATGGGGGCGTGTACATGCCTACATTCATGATATTGGCCGCGATGAAAGGGCGGTTCGTGTCGGATTACGGCAACACCTACGACAACTTCCAGATGATGGGTTACGTCAGCCGCCCGCATGATTCAACGCCCTTCGACGCCGTGGCTGCCTTTTTCGATCAGCCGCCGTATCCCATCCAGTGGCAGGATATCGAATACCTCTGGGCGGAACTGCTGAGCGAGAACCCCGACAACGCCCACTACGGCGACTATGACCGCGTTTATGTTGAGTCCCTGCGGGAGCGCTGGGAGCGCTCCTGAAAGCAGTCGCCAACAGCAACCCGCACATTCCCCAGCAAGCCCTCCGTTCAGGAAACCGCGTGTCCTGTCACTCGCCCAAATAGCAAACCGCCCGTCCTTCAACAAGCTCAGGATGGGCGGCTTGAATTTTCCTGGGCCAAATCGACAAGCTATTCCCTTACTTGGCGGCCTCACGGAGCTTGCTGAAGTCCGCCTGGAATCCGGTGGCCAGTGCCCGCCGGTCGGTGCCGTGCAGCACGAACCTGGCGCCCTGCTCGATCCAGTACGTGGACAGGTCGGGGGTCTGGTGATGCACCAGCGTCGCGATGCCCTTGGCTTCAGACTTGTCGATGACGGTCTTGACCGCCTGTTTGTACTCGGGGCGGTCATACTGGTCGGGGTATCCCAGCGAGATGCTCATGTCGTTGGGGCCTACGAAGATGCCGTCGATGCCCGGCACATCGAGAATCGCATCAAGGTTGTCGACCGCCGCAACGCTCTCGATGCCAATGATGGCGATGCTGTTCCGGTTCCGCTCCTCGAGGTAGGCGCGGGTGGCGTCGCTGACGTGGTCTCCCGACTCCACAACCCGCTCGACGGCCTCGCCCTTCAGTGGTCGCCACTTGGCAGCGGCCACCACCTCCCGCACCTGCTCCACCGTCTCGCAATAGGGAGCCAGCACGCCCTGAGCCCCGGCATCCATGGCCATGGTCACGTAGTGTGAGTCAGGGATGGGAATGCGGACGATGGGCACCACGCCACTGGTGTTGAACATGGTCAGGTAGTCACCCAGTTCGGCCCGGCCGCGAGGGTTGTGCTCCGTGTCTATCACAGCGTAGTCAATGCCAACGCCCGACAACACGGGAATCCAGCGGGGACTGTGCCCGTGGGTGATCATCGTGCCAAAGACACGTCCGCCTTCTTTCAATGTCTGCTTGAGCTCTGCGCCGTTCATATTCGCCTCTCGGTAGTCTCCTCCCCTCGAAGGAGGAGGGTCAGGGTTGGGGTGGGCCCTCTCTTACGCCCGGGCCCGCTGGTTGATGGTCAGGATGTTCTGGCAGAACTGGGCCGTTGCCATTATGTCCGGTATGACGACGTACTCGTTCACCGTGTGCATCTCGTTGGTGGCCATGCCCACTACCACGCACTCCACGCCGTTCAGGCGCATGGCGTTGGCGTCGGTACCGCCGCCCGAGGGATGGATGTTGGGGTTCATGGACATGTTCTTCAGCTGGTTGGTTACCAGTTGCACTATGGCCTCGTTGGGATCGAGGAGATACATCTGGAACATCATCTCGATCTCTTCGTTGATCGTGGCGTCCCGGTACTTCTCCCTGGCCTTGCGCAGGGTGTCTCTGACCTGCATCCGCAGCAGGTCGATGGTCTCGGTGTTGTGGCTGCGGAACTCTCCCCCAAAGCTGGCATCCACCGGAACTGCGTTGCGTACGGTCCCCCCTGTGATCAGGCCTACGTTGAAGGTCGTCTCATCGTCCAGCCGGCCCTGGGGCAGGTCATTGATGATCTCGGTGGCGATCCGGATGGCCGAGAGGCCCTTTTCCGGCTCCACGCCGGCGTGGGCACCCCGTCCGGTAACATTGACGTCGAAACGCATGTAAGTCGGGCTGGCGCCCGTGATGGTATTGACCGGGCCGTTCCCATCGAATACCACCGCGTCGCGGCAACGGATCATGGAGTAGTCGAGATTGGCCGCGCCGACTAGTCCAATTTCTTCTCCCCGGGTCATGACAACCTGCACCGGGCGTCGTGGACCCCCGTCCTGCGCGATGCTTTCAAGTCCCTCGAGAATGGCTGCCACGCCAGCCTTGCAGTCGCCGCCGAGAATGGTGGTGCCGTCGGACACGATTCGGTCACCCTTCACCTCGGGCTTGATGCCCCGGCCCGGTTCCACGGTGTCCATATGGGCGGACAGCATAAGCGGGTCGGCGCCCTCCTCCGAGGCAATCAGGTTGCCGTGGGCGTCCCTTTCGACGGTGAATCCGAGGGTCTCAAGGCGCCCGGTAAGATGCCTGGCAACCTCTTCCTCTTCGTCCGAAGGACTATCGATCTTGACCAACTCGCAGAATGAGTCGACCAAGCGTTCCTGATCAATCATTTCTTGACCTCCGGCAGGTTCGAAAACGGGGCCGGGCTGACCGTCCCCTGCATTGGCAGGTATTATACATTACCCTGTGGAATCTCCCCGTGGGGTAGATGTCCCGCACGATGCGGTTAACAAACCTGAAAGAGACGAATGTCCAGAGATAGAGAACTACAGAATCCCGATTCCGGGCTGAAGAAGGCCGAAGCTGTTCTCGGTGGGCTCACCGAAGAGATCATCGCGTGTCGCCGCTGCCCCAGGCTGGTGGAGCACCGCGAGCGAATTGGCGAAACCAAGCGCGCTTCCTACAGGGACTGGGACTACTGGGCCAAGCCCGTCCCCAGCTTCGGAGACCCCGCCGCGCCACTGATGGTCCTGGGCCTGGCCCCTGCGGCCCACGGAGGCAATCGCACCGGGCGGGTGTTTACCGGCGACGCCTCGGCAACCTTCCTGGTCAATGCAATGCACCAGGCGGGTCTGGCAAATCAACCGCTATCGGACCACAGGGAGGACGGGCTGGAGTACACGGGAGCTTACGTCTGCGCCGCGGTGCGTTGCGTCCCGCCGGGTGACCGGCCCACACCCGAGGAGCAGCGGACCTGCCTACCTTACCTTGCCCGGGAGATGCAGGCGCTTCCCAACCTGAGGGTAGTGCTGGCGCTGGGGCAGATCGCGTTTCAGGCCGCTCTCAGGGCCATGGAGCACCTTGGAGTCCAACGCCCGAGAGCCAAGTTCGGGCACGGTACGGTACACGAACTGGCTGTGGGCGTGCCGCTACTGGTGGGCTGCTACCATCCCAGTCCGCGCAATACGAACACTGGAAGACTGAATATGGAGCAACTGGTGGAAACGCTGCAAATGGCCAAGAACTTGGCGCAAGAACTGGGAGAGGAAAGAGTTGGTAGGGCGTAGGGGATTCGAACCCCTGATCTCCGCCTTGAGAGGGCGGTGTCCTGGGCCGCTAGACGAACGCCCCACCATAACAGTGGCAGAATCCCTGGCCCTTAAGGACCCTGCACCTACAAATATAGCAAAGGGCACCGCGCCCTGTAAAGCGAACACTAGCGTAGAAGAAAAGCCATCGCATTCGAATTCGCCGAGGCGCGATCCGGTTGTGTCCGCGAAAGCGAGAATCCAGCCGGCCCGGGGAATTCACCACAGAGGACGCAGAGGCCACGGATATTTTGAATTTCTTTTCCCTCAAAATCTCCGTGTCCTCAGTGCTCTCTGTGGTTGATATTCGTGCCAGCCGATTAATGGTTAACCCCGATCAGCCTCCTACCTGACAGCTTCGGAATGGAGCAGACATGGAAATAGGAAAGTTCCCCCCTGAATTGCTGGAACGATTGCTGGGGTCGGTCAGACTCGACGACCCCAGGGTGTTACTTGGCCCGAAGGTGGGCGAAGATGCTGCCGCCCTCGACTTCGGGGACCGGCTGCTGGTGGCTAAGACGGACCCGGTAACCTTCGCTACCGACCGCGCGGGATGGTACGCCGTCCAGGTCTGCGCCAACGATGTTGCCTGCACCGGCGCGACGCCGCAGTGGTTTCTGGCAACGATCCTGGTGCCGGAATGGTTCACCGAGGACGACGCCTCAAGACTCTTCGACGATGTTCTTGGAGCCTGCAGCGAGCTGGGAGTCACGCTGATAGGCGGACACAGCGAGGTGACTCATGGCATCCAGCGTCCCACCGTCATGGGTACCATGCTCGGAGAAGTGGAGCGAGACCGTCTGGTCACCACCGGTGGAGCTCAAGAGGGTGACTGCATCGTGGTAACGAAGGGACTGGCCATTGAGGGCACCGCCATACTCGCTAGGGACTGCGCGGAGAATCTGAGGACGTCTGGGGTACAATCAAGTGTAATCGAGCGGAGTGCAACGCTACTACACTCGCCTGGAATCAGCGTGGTAAGTGACGCCAAGATTGCTGCTACACAAAATGCAGTACACGCAATGCACGATGTCACAGAGGGAGGCCTGGTCACTGCATTACACGAGATCGCGCAAGCCTCAGGGCTCGGTATAGCTTTGGAGGAAGGCAGTGTACCCTTGCTGCCCGAGACCGAGGAAACGTGCAATGCCCTGGGCCTCGACCCCCTCGGTCTTCTGGGTTCTGGCGCGTTGCTCATAGTGCTACCGGCACCCAATGCGCCATCGCTGCTGCACGACCTTGAGCGTGCTGGCATTGATGCCTGGGAGATCGGACAGATGCTGCCACCAGAGGAGGGGAGAATACTTTTCTCCCGCAGCGGAGACGAGGTTACACTCCCTGTGTTCGCACGCGACGAACTGGCGCGTTTCTTTGCACGAGAGTGAGAGACTTTGCGTACCACTTAAGATTGCATCCGCGTCGCTGCATTATGTTACATTAAGCGACGCTTATGTTGTGTAATTGTTGGCCTGCCTTGCATTTCTTACACGACATGCGCTGTGCATTGCCGACAGATTATGTAACGCTACACCGAAGCGGACTGGTACACTGACAGAGCCTCTGACAGTCTCTCGGCTGTGATGTTGGCGCCAGAAATCGTAATGGACACCTTCTTTCCATTCAGCCGATCGGCGTGTTTCACTGCCCCGGCGAGCGCCGTTGCTCCCGCCGGTTCGGCGAGAGTGTGAGCCTTCTCCACCAGCAGGCCGATGGCCCTTTTTATGTCATCGTCGCTCACCAGCAGGAAGTCGTCCAGCAGATCGGTCATGATGCGCTGTGGAAGTTCGTATCCCGACTTTGTGGCAATCCCTTCTGCAAAGGTGTCCATAGGAGCGTCCACCAATTCGCCCCGCTTCCATGACAAATACGCGGCGGGCGCCGCTTCAGACTGGACAGCGTACACCTGGATGGCCGGATCGATGGCTTTGGCGACGATGCAGGCGCCGGCAATGCCGGACCCTCCTCCCAGGGGAAGCATCAATACATCAATGTCAGGGGCTTCCTCTATAATTTCCAGCGAGGCCGTCCCCACTCCGGCTATGAGCTCAGGCTCATTGACCGCGTGCACATAGCGGTATCCTTCCTCAAGGGCCAACCGTTCGCAGTGCTCCCTCGCATCGTCAAAAGATTCCCCGTGGAAGAGCAACTCCGCTCCAAGGGAACGCATCGCCGCCACCTTCACCGGGTTGGCGTTTTCCGGGAGACCGATCAGGACCCGCACGCCGAATTCACGGCCCGCACTGGCTAAGGACTGGCCATGATTACCGGTGGACGAGGTGATGAGTCCGCGCTGTTTCTCCTCAGGAGAGAGGCTCGCCAGCAAATTGATGCCTCCCCGCGACTTGAAAGCCCCCAGCGGAAGGTGCTCTTCGTGCTTTATGTACACTTCAGCACCCAGGAATTCGCTCAAGCCAATGGAATACTGCAAGGGCGTGGGCCTGAAATAGGGAGCGATGGTCTTTCGGGCCCGGTACACGTCACGGATCGTAGGTGTCTGCATACATTTCCTCTAGTGGTAACGAAACTGTATTTGAGCTTATTCGGCAGTCAACATGGTGTCAATTGGCATCCTGCCCTTGCGTCTCCTCCACTCCCCCGTAATGATAGTACGGCGCCGAACTAAGGCAACGGAGTCGGTGGAGTCTTGCAACCAGATACGCGGGGCAGTGTCTAAATATTTCTTAAATGCGTTTAGGAAAAAATTTGGCTTACTCTTGACACTTGTCCGAGCACGTGATACCTTATGGACACTTCAGGGTATGAGACAGTGCAGGCAACATTAGGAGGCACATCGTGGCACGAAAGACAAAGCTGATGCTGCGTGTAGAAAAGGAACATAGTCGGCCTCTCGAGGAGTTGCTCCCCGAGCGAGTTAACGATGTGGGCCTTTCAGCTACCGCCGAAGAATTGGGCGTCAGCAAGGCCACTCTGGGTTACTGGCTCCTGAAACTAGGTATAAGTGTAAGGCGGATTGCCGTCTCCCCCAACGAGGTAGTGGAGATCAAGAAGATCAGCTGAATCGTCAGCGAAATGATCCGCTAAAAGCCGCCCAGATCGGGCGGCTTTTTCTTTGCACTTCTCTCGGCGCCCGTGGCGGACGCCTCTCTTATCCCTCAACCATGGAATATGTCCTCCGGCAGGAACGCAGAGACCGTTACGTTAGGCAGGTCAACGGCGTTGCTGATCTTGAGGTCAACGGCAACGCTACAGATAACATAGGCCTGTTCGCGGCTCCACCCCCTCTCCTGCAACAACTCGATCATGTTGACGAGCGCATTTCGCGCGGCTAGGGTGAGGTCCTCGCCCTCCTGCGTACCGTCGTCGCGAATGGGCATGCCCATGGTGGCAATGAAATTTCGCGGTGCGGCCCACTCCGGCGGCAGGAAGTATCCAGGGTGGGCATATCGAGGCCATCGGATATTATGTCGTGCCGCCTCCCCCTTGTGGAGATGGAAGCGCACAACCGCGGTGGCACCCATCTCAATGGCCGTTATGCAGCACTCCGAGTCTCCCTGGGCAAAGTGAGCGTCGCCGCAAGAGTACAGCGCGCCGGCCACATTCACCGGAATCAGCAGCCTTGAGCCCTTGGTCAGCTGCTTGGCGTCCACGTTTCCGCAGTTCTCTCGGGGCGGGATGGTTCGCAGGCCTTCGGCGGCGATGGCTCCTCCCGCAGGGATCGCATCCTCGGGATCGGGCGGCGCGGCGGCACCACCCCGGCGAACCAGGTCGGCCTCACGCTGCGCCCACGCTCCCATCTGCTCCCGGGACGGAGCGATGCCCGCCGTGCCCATGAATGAGCCGTTGGGGATTCTCACGCCCGGCAACTGTTCCGACGTGGCCCAGCCGTCCTTGATGTCCCAGTTCACGAAATATGGCTCCTGGAACAGATCACGCAGGAATCCCGCGCCGGGGCGGTTCCTGGTCCATCCGTAGGACTGCGGGATGATGTCGACGTATTCGATCTCCAGCATGTCCCCTGCCTCGGCGCCGGTTACGTAAACCGGACCGGTCAGCGGATGGGAGACTTTGGAGTCAAAGCGGTCGAAATCGGCCACCGTGACTGCCGGGTGCATCTGGCCGTCGGATGCATCCCTCGTTTCCAGCAGGACCTCTTCGCCTGGATCGGCTTCAAGAATGGGAGTAATGTCCGGGTGCCACCGGTTGTGGCCTTTCGCCGGTTCTTCCTTCAACCTCTTGCTGCGATCAATCTCAACACTCTTCATTCGCTAATCTCTCTTAAACCACAAAGAGCGCGGAGGTCACGGAGAATGAGTCGTGAAAATCTCCGTGGCTCCGCGCTCTCTGAGGCTAGATGAATTAAAGGGTCCAGTCCTCGGGGGTCTCTGGTGTTGGCATCGGATGTATGGTGACCTCGACCAGCGCCGCCTGGCCGTTCTCGGTGGCCGCGATGGCGCGCCGGAAGGCGTCCTGCAATTCCGCAGGATCCTCCACCCTCTCCGAGTAGGCGCCTAGTCCCTGGGCAACCATGGAGAAGTTGCCGCCCAGTTCCGCCATCGGAGGGGGAGCCGCGTTGTCGCGGGACATTGCCATCAACCCGCCGCCGGTTCCGCCGTTGTTCAGCACCACGGTGAGCGTTGGCAGCCCCATGCGCACGGCGGTCTCCAACTCCATGCCAACCATGCCGAAGGAAGCATCCCCCAGAACGTTGAACACCAGGTGGTCGGGACGACCCAGCTTCACGCCGATGGCCGCGGCCATTGACCATCCCATGGCGGCCATTCCCCCCATGCCGATGTAGTTGCGCGGTCGTGTGGCGGGCCAGAAGGGCGAGAGGTACCCGCGACTACCTCCGGCGTCGTGCAACGCGATGGTCTTGTCCAGATCAACTACCTTTAGCAGTTCCTGAACCACCCGGTAACCATTGGTCGGCGCCGATGGGTCATTGAAGGTCGATTCCCATTCTCCCAGCCACTTGGTCTTTGCCTCTCGGATCTCGGCCACGATCTCTTCGCGCCTGGCCGCCGAGGGCGGGCCTCCCGGGCCCATACGGTCGCGGACGGCATCAATCAGGCTGCGCAGGGCCAGCTTGGCGTCGGCCAGGATCGGCACATCGGCCTGGTAGATCTTGTTGAGGTCCCCGGAGTCGGCGTTTATGTGAATCAGGCTGACGCCCTCCGGGATAGGGCGCCCATCCGTAGCGTTGGGCAGCCGGAATGAATTGCCCACGGCAAGGACGGCATCGGCCCTCCGGTTGACGAGATAGGAAGCGCCGGATGCGTACCTACTCTTTGGGTACACGCCCCCACCAACGGACAGAGGGTGATTCTCGGGAAACGCGCCCTTGCCCACCAGGGTGCTGGCGACGGGCATGCCCATGAGTTCGGCCAGCTCCATTGCCTCGTCCCAGGCCTCGGCGGCAAGCACGCCTCCCCCCACGTTCATGACGGGGAACTGCGCATTCAGCAGGATCTCAGCCGCGCGATCTATGTCCGCTGCGTCGGGCGCCGCCCGGCGTCCCTGCCCGACTGGCTCATAGTTCAGCACTTCATCGGGTGCCTCCATCATAAGAACGTCCTGCGGCATCTCGAGGACCACCGGACCGGGCGACCCTGAGCGCAGGTTGGTGAAGGCGCGGCGCATGATTGCGGGAATGTCCTCCACCCGGGACATGGTGCCCTTCCATTTCACGAAGCTGTCAAAGATGCTGGAAGGCACCTCCTGCTGGATCTCGCGTCCCATGCTGCCCAGCGGATGCTGTCCCATGAGTAGAAGCACCGGAATGTTGTCGGCGTAGGCGCCGGCTATGCCGGTCAGAGTGTTCGTGGCTCCCGGGCCGGTTCCGGTCAGGGCAACGCCCACCTGTCCGGTGGCGCGGGCATAGCCGTCGGCGATTTCCACGCCCATGCGTTCGTGCCGGGCGGAAAACACTGTAATCTGCTGGGATGCCCGCAACGCAGGCCAGAGCGGAGCCTCACCCCCGCCGGCGAATCCGGAAATGTAGCGGACTCCTTCCTTCTCTAAAGCGTGTATAACTGCGTCGCCGCCTCTCATGGCTGCTCTCCCGCTCTGGCGATTGTCCGGTGGCACATCTCGACCTTGGTATTCGACGCGCCAACGTTGCCCTTTGAATCCAGAATGCGGCGATAATACGCCCGCCCCTGTTGCCGGTCAAGGACAGCGCACGCGACCGAAGCTCCGTCGGAGTTCCTTGACCGCCTATTTGGGCACGGATATCATCCCTTCGCGGATAGTGATCAGAAAACTGCGCCTTCCCTTCCTTATTTATAATGAAAGTAGTTTGCAGGGTATCGAGAGGCGATTCAGGAGGCAGCATGCCCACAGCCAGCGAAATGATAGTCCAGACCCTGGAGGAAGCCGGAGTCGAGTACGTTTTCGGTATACCCGGCGGCGGCACGGGACAGATCTTCCAGCTCCTCTACGGGCGGGAGGACCGGATCAAGACCATCCTGGTGCGTCACGAGCAAGCCGCCGCGATCATGGCTGACGCATACGGACGCGCCACCGGCAAGCCTGCCGTGGTCATGGGCCAGGGCTTGTTCATCGGTTCCAACGCTTCCTTCGGCATCATGGAGGCCATGCTCAGCAGCTCTCCGATGCTGGTCCTGACCGACACCTCCGACGGCGGGGCGGCCCAGCGGCCCGCAAACCAGTCAGGTGCGGGCGAATATGGCAGCATCGACCTGCCCAACATTTTCAAGTCCATGAGCAAGTACACAGCACTGGCTGCCAGTCCCAAGGAGGCAGTGCTCGCCACCCAGATTGCCATCAAGCATGCCGTCAGCGGCCGGCCCGGTCCATCCTCAGTAGTCATGCGGTCGGCGGCGATCGGTGGCGAGGTGGACGTGGAGTCGCCTCCTTTCATTCACAACGCTGCGGGGTTCCTCAACACCGCCAAGCCAGAGAGCGCCCCGTCAGATGTGCAGCGCGTTATTGATATCCTTTCCCAGTCACGACGTCCTGTGCTGGTCGCGGGGAACGGCGTACACGTGGCTCGAGCCCATGAGCAGCTGCAGGAACTGGCGGAGATCTGGGGCATGCCCGTTGCAACCTCTTATAAAGGGAAGAGCGCCATCGCCGAGACACATCCGCTGTCGGTGGGAATGGTCGGCACCTACGGTCAGGAGGTAGCCAACCGTGTCGTGGGCGAGGCCGACACGGTCATCGTCGTGGGCGCGTTGCTGCGGTCGCAGGAAACTGTTCGCGAAAGGCCGGACATCTTCGACCCACGGCGCCAGCGGGTTATCCAGATCGACATCGATGAGCGCAACGCCGGCTGGAGCTTCCCCGTGGAGATAGGCCTGGTGGGCGACGCCGGAAGCATACTAAACCAGCTGGTTGCGGCTTCAAGAGAGGCAGCGCAGTCACAAGCTTCTCAGCGGGCCGAATGGACCAACTCCATCTCGGCACGCAAGTCGGCAACGTCCTTTTACGATGACCCGGAAATGCACCGGGACACCTCACCTGTTACTCCGCAGCGCCTGGTCTCCATACTCAACGAGACCTCAGACCCGTCGACGGTCTACGCCCTGGATGCGGGGAACAACCGCACCTGGATGGCCCACCTGTACAAGGCCCAGCAGGCCGGCACCTTCTACTGCCCGGGCGGCACGGCGGGAATGGGCTGGGCCCTTCCGGCGGCAGTGGGGTTGAAGCTGGTATACCCCGATCGGCCCGTTACGGCGGTCACCGGAGACGGCGGCTACATGATGACGGTCAACGCTCTCTCGACTGCGATGCAGTACGACCTGCCCATGACCTGCGTCGTGTTCAATGACAACGCCCTGGGCATGGTGCTGGACCATCAGCCTCGCGGCCAGGAGATTGCGTCGGAGTTCTACCCCACCGACAACGCGGCGATTGCCCGGGGATTCGGAGCTTTCGGAGTCCACGTCGAGGACTCCCGGGACCTGCCCGACGCGCTCCGGGAGGCGCAAGCCTCCGGGCTGCCAGCGGTGGTCGACGTCGCCATCGACCGCGAGCCCAGCCCCGACGACTGGCGCGCCGACGCCCGCCGGTCCGGTGAGACGTAGGCCAAGGAGTAATTGGCATGACTACATTGCAGACGGGAACCAAGCTCACCTACGAGGAATACTTGGAAACCCCAGAGACAATGATACGGTGTGAGATCGTGGACGGAGAGGTGATTGTGGCTGGCCCCAGTCTTAACCATCAGATCATTTCGGGCAATATTAACGACCCGTTAAGAGCATTTGTGCGCGGGAATCAATTGGGGCGTGTAGTTTACGCCCCGGTCGATGTCGTTGTGCAACGCGACCCGCTGCGAGTTCGACAGCCGGACCTCCTTTTCGTCAGCAACGAGCGAGCAGACATACTGGGAGAACGGATTGAGGGCGGCCCGGATCTGGTGGTGGAGATCATCCCTCCCAGCATTACCCGAGACGAAATCGATGGGAGACTGGCCGATTATGCCAGCCACAACGTCCTTGAGTGCTGGTTGGTATATCCCCAGATTCATGCCGCCGAAGTGCTGAGGCTGGAAGGAGACGAGTGGCGCCGGGCTTACATCCGTGGCGCTGGTGAGCGGCTGGAGTCGGTTGTGCTTCCCGGTCTGGAACTGAACATAGCAGATTTCTTTGAGGGTGCGTAGGTCTCGGGATCCGCTTGCAGGAGATCCAGGAAAAAGGAGGTTCTGGCAATGGCAGGACTACTTGACGGCAGAATATCCCTGGTAACCGGCGCAGGTTCGGGCATCGGTAGGGCTACCTCGCTCATTATGTCCAGGGAAGGCGCCACCGTGGTGGTGTCTGACATCAATGCCGACGGTGGCGAGGAGACTCTCAGCGCCATCAAGGAAGCGGGCGGGGACGGCATATTCGTACACGCGGACGTTTCTCGACCCGACGACGTGGCTGCCCTGGTGGGACAGGTCGTCTCGACCTATGGTCGCCTCGACTGCGCCTACAACAACGCCGGTATCGAGGGCCACATGACAGGCCGCATCCACGAATACCCGGAGGACGTGTGGGACCGGCTCATCGATATCAACGTCAAGGGCGTATGGCTGTGCCTCAAGCATGAGCTAGAGCAGATGATGCAGCAGGGCGGAGGGGCCATCGTGAACACCGCCTCGGGCGCCGGGCTCGTCGGCTCTCGAAATATGTCAGCCTACGTTGCCAGCAAGCACGCCGTGGTAGGGCTGACCAAGGCCGCTGCCCTGGAATATGCCCGCGGCGGTATCCGGGTGAACGCCGTGTGTCCCGGTATCATCGATACGCCCATGATGAGCAGGCTCATCGGGGGGCGGGACGCCGATTACGAGGCCACGATTCCCGTACGGCAGCCCATCGGTCGACTGGGCACTCCCGAGGAGATTGCGGAGTCCGTTACCTGGCTCTGTTCAGATGCGGCCTCGCTGGTCACCGGTCTGGCCATGGCCGTGGACGGCGGATTCACGGCGCAGTAGGTCGCTCGACGCTCAGCCGTCTCAGCTCGTTGGACTGCCTGTGCGGGCAATGATAGTATAGGGCCGGTTTGCTTTCGTGCGCCGGCCCTTCCTTATAATAAGAACCTGAACCCACACTTTGCGCGTTTAGCCATAATTTCTATCCCTTTCAGTATGCTCGGAGGACAGCTTGCCCCTTACACTGGAAATCCTGGACCTTCCTGATTCGGGACAGATGCAACTCTCCATCCTGGATGAGGATGGCAATAGTCTGAGCGCCCCTCCCGTTGCCTTTCCATATCCTCTCACTGAGGCCGAGCGTCAGGAAATGGAATGGCTGTTCACTCAGTACGCCTCTGACCCCTTCGGAGACTCACGCTCCCGAGCCGATGCTGTGGAAACCGGGCTCCGTGATCTCGGCAGACTGATGCTGGAAACACTGTTCCGGTCCAGCCCGGAAGCCGACATGATTTTCTCGAAGATTTCCTCTAAGGATGCCGACAACTTCCGGATTTCTGTCGTTTCCCCACGCTCCGAGATACTGGCCCTGCCCTGGGAACTACTGAACCACCCTGACGCAGGTTACGTTGCCAGTCGCGCGGAGGCGGTGACTCGGCTGTCAACACCCGCTGCGCAACTGCCCCCTTTCTCTGTGGACGGGCTGTCTGAAACCCAGTTCAATGTGCTCATATTATGTCCACCCGCCAGCCAGGGTATCGCTGCCGAGGCGCTTGCCGCCATGGACTCGCTGGATGTCGAAGTCTCCCTGGAGTGCCTCAGCACTGCGACCGTCGAAGCACTGGAGTCCCACCTGGCGGACCGGGCTGGATACTATCACCTTCTGCACCTTGATTGTGTCGATGTACAGAACAACGGATTCGATGCGACCAGAATCAGTGACCTGGGACGGGTCGGTAAAGCCGTTTCCGGGGCTGGAATCCCTGTGGTGCTGCTGACGTGCGCATCCTCCCAATATTCCCAGGCGGCAGCTGAGGTTCTCTGCCAGAATGGCGTCTCCGAAGTCGCGGTCCTCCCCATTCCTCTGGGCGGTGCTGGCAGGAAGCTTTTCGCCGACGCCTTCTACTCCGGGATCGCCCGCGGTGACGGGGCAGCCTGCGCTGTCGGCAGCGCGCGCCGCGCCTTGATGCAGAACCCACACCGGCCATCGGCCGCGGGTCCGCTGGTTTCCTGGGACTGGGCCACTCCCCTGGCTTACCAGGGAGCGCAGTACGACCCGGTGGCAGTTAAGCCGGAGGAGCAGGAGCCGGTCATCCCCGGAATGCAGCCCGCCACGCCGGAACCGCCGCCTCGCCAGCTGCCGCGCGGTGGCCCGTACGGGCTGATCGGGCGCCGCCGCGAGATTCTGGAACTGCAGGCAGCCCTGGCCTCCAGCTCCATCGTACTGCTGAACGGATCCGTGGGCGTGGGAAAATCCGAGGTCGCCCTGGGCCTGGCAGCCTGGCTGGAAAAGAGTGGTGACCGGCAGGATGGTGTGTTCTATACCACATACGATGTGGGAGCAGGACTCGACAAGGCCCTGCATGAGGTTGGCACAGCCTTGGCTGGCCTCGAATTCGGCGATCTCCCCGCTCAGTCTCGGCGCAGGTGGCTCTTGGAGTACCTGCGGGACCACAACACGCTCCTCTTGTGGGACGGGATCGAAAATCTGGCTGGCTTCCCATACCCGGGGACCGGTCTGCTTGAGAGCAGCGAACTGACGGATCTGGACGACTTTCTTGGAGAACTGACCGCCGAGGGCGGAAAGACATCGGTCCTGCTGGTGAGCCGCAGGGATAATGAGGCGTGGTTGACGGCACCTCACGGCGAGTATTCCCTGCAAGGCCTGAACGGCCAGGACATGATTGAGTTCGCCACGCGTTTGATGGAGGAGTCTGACGTCGACCCTGCCAGGCTGGGCCCCGAATTCCTGGAGCTGCTGGAACTCCTGGAGGGGCACCCGCTGTCCATGGAGGTTGCCATTCCCCTGATTAAGGATGTGCCCTCGTCGGTGTTGCTGACCGAACTTCGTCGCGAGCTGGAGGCTTTCCAGCCAGGCGCAGGGGAAGAGGGACGCCCGCCGTGCCTGACGGTGGTGATGGAAAACGCCTTCCAGCGAATGCCGCGCCGAAACAGGACCCATCTGCCCTTCCTGTCCCTTTTCCGCGGCCGCGTGATGATGGACGTTCTCACACACATCACGCAGGAGAACACCTATCGCTCGGTGATGGGGGAACAGTTGGGCTGGGGAGCATGTCGCAGCCTGCTGCGAGGAGCGCGGAACTCGGGATTCCTGGAACCCATCACACCCAGCGTTTACCAGATACACCCCTCCATGGGCTGGTTCTATGGCCGCGCCCTATACCGGCAGCTTCCTCCTGATCGCGTTGCGACGCTGGAGCAGGAGTTCGTCCGCGTCTACGCCGACACCGCGGACTATTTCATGGAGACCCTCTACGAAAACCAGGAGGCGGGGACCAACGCGATCCTGGCCGAGGAGGGCAACCTCACGCAGGCCTTGGGGCTGGCTCTCGAATCCCGGGAATGGGACAACGCCCAGCTCCTGACGCAACCGTTGGCCCAGGTCTACCGGATGCAGAAGCGCTATCCCGAACTGCGTCGTCTGCGCCGCCAACTCCTTGATGTGGCGGGAGGCTCGGCGGAAGAAGCCCAGTCCAACGGCGCCGTCGAACTCTGGCTATACCTGCTGGGCACCGAGTCCTCGGAGTGCATCGAAACCAATGAACTCGCCCGCGCCGATGCTTTGAACCGGCAACTGCTGGACTACTTTGAAGCCCAGCCGGACGCGGAAAGCGACCCGAGAGCTGCAGCCGTTTACCACCAGATGGGCGAGGTGGCATTGAAACGCTGGCGACTGGACGAGGCCGACGGGTGGTATACCCGGTCCCTTGCCATCATCGAAGGAAGCGAGGACGTCGCGACCATCGCCGACGATTATTACGGTATGGGACTGGTCCGGCAGTACCAGCGACGCTACACCGACGCCCGCGACTGGTTCTCCAAGTCTCTGGATATTCACCAGCGTCTGGAGGATGCCGAAGAGATGGTCAAGGACTACCGGTCCCTGGGCTTATGCGCCCAGTTCCGCTTCGAGTATCAGGAGGCCGAGAGCTGGTACCACCGGGCCCGCGAAATCCTGGAGGAGGCGCGCGACGAGGAAACCTCGGTCCTGATCTATCACGCCCTCGGCACCGTGGCTCACTCCCAATTTCTGTACGATGATGCGGAGAACTGGTACAAGCAGGCCCTGACCCTCAGCGACCGGATGGGCAACGAGGCGCAGATGGCCGTGGAGTTCCATTACCTCGGCCTGTTGGAGCAGGGCCGGCAGATGTTCCCCGAAGACGCGGAGCACTGGTACACGCTGGCCCTTGAAAAGTATGAGAACCTAGGCGACTGGCGCAGCGCCGGCGACGAATGCCGCCAGCTGGGAGTGCTGTTCCACGAGCAGAAAAAGTTGGAGGAAGCCGAGAGCTGGTACCACCGCGCCCGCGAGATCTTTGAGGAGATCCAGGACGTCAGCCGCACCGCCCGCACCTACGGCCAGCTGGGCATGACCGCCGAGGAGCGGGAGGACGTGGAGGGCGCACTGACATGGGCGGCGCGTACCTACCAGTTGGCAACCGACCACAACCTGTCGGTGATCGGGCAGGCCCGAGTCCACCTCTCCCGGCTCAGGGACAAGCAGGGGGCTGATGCGTTCGCCAATTGGTGGCGTAACTTCGCCGGAAACGAACCACCTACCGATCTCGACACGGAAGGGGAGGTGATCCTCTAGCCGAGGATGCGGTAGCCAAGCAATTGGTGGAGACCAGTGTTTAATTCAAACGCGGGATTTGCACCGCGCAAACCTGTGTAGCGATCCTTTGGGGCGCCTTCGAACATTCAAGGAATTCATGCTGGGTTAGCCCCTAATACACGAATCGGCAATAGGGAGTCCGATTCCCGGATAGTCTGATAGACCGCACATTTTGGGGAGGTAAACTGATGAGCGTAGGAGTCTCCACACCGCTGCCGGCATACACCGTGGATCCCGCTTTCATGGCAAGAAAGGCTGAGGAACTGGGTTTTGAATCTCTGTGGTACGCGGAGCATCCAGCGGTCCCGGTCCACAGCGACAGTCCGTTCCCCGCCACCGGCGGTGAGATCCCCTGGACCTATTCCCACTTTACTGACCCCTATATCGCCCTGGCCCGTGCGTCGGGCGCCACCAGCACCATCAAGCTGGGAACGGGTATCACGCTGGTGCCCGAGCGCAATCCGTTGATGCTGGCCAAGGAGATTGCCAGCCTCGATCGGTTCAGCGGCGGCAGGTTCCTCTTCGGAATCGGCACCGGTTGGCTCCGTGAGGAGACCGAGATCTTCGGAGGCGACTTCGAGCATCGCTGGACGCAGACCCGCGAGGCCCTTGAAGTGATGAAAGAGCTGTGGACCAAGGACGAGGCCGAATATCACGGGAAGTACTACAATTTCCCTCCTGTTAAGTCCTATCCCAAGCCTGCCCAGCAGCCACATCCGCCCATCATCATCGGCGGACTGGCCCGCAACGTGCTGCGCCGCATCGTGTCTCACGGTGATGGCTGGCTGCCCAACCGCATCACCCCCGCAGAGGTGGAGGACAGCCGCAAGCGCCTCGATGCCATGGCTGAAGAGGTTGGTCGGGACCCCAAGTCCATCACCATCAGCGTCTACGGTCAGCCGGCGGAAAACGATCTGGTTCAGTCATACCTGAATGCCGGGGCCGACCGGGTCGTGGTGCGACCCGACCACGTCGCCAATGACTACGAGATGGGCAAGCAACTGGAACGAATGGCCGAGGCTGTTATCAGATAGGTTCGACGACGCCGGACGCGGCGAAAACGGCCCCGCCCCTTTCGGGCATGGTCCGACTTACTGAGAGGGATCAATGGACCGCACTACCGAGATGCTCAGCGCTTACACCTGCGGGCTCACCTATGAGGAGCTGGGGCCTGAGGTGGTGGACCGGGTGAAGCAGACCCTGGTGGACACCATGGGATGCGCCATTGGCGGCTTCGACTCGGAACCTGCGGAGATTGCCCGCAGCCTTGCCGAGGGTACACACGGCCCGTTGCAGTCCCGCATCCTGGGCACCGGTGGGCACTCGGTACCGGACTTGGCTGCCTTCGCCAACGGAGTGGCGGTTCGCTATCTCGACTGCAACGATTCCTACTTTTCGCCGGGGGGCGGGCATCCCAGCGACATGATTTCCGCCGTTCTCGCGGTGGCGGACCCGCACCGCAGCGACGGCCCAACGGTCATCACCTCCATCGCACTGGCCTACGAGGTCTTCTGCCGCCTTTCGGATGAAGTGGTAGCCAGCGATCTTGGTTGGGACCAGGGCATTTTCAGCGTCGTCGGCGCCGTTTGCGGCGCGGCCAAGTTGATGGGGCTCGATCGGGAACAGGTCGGGAACGCCATCTCCTTGGCCATCTCCCCTCACCTCCCTCTGGCAGTTACCCGAACCGGCGAGCTCTCCATGTGGAAGGGGTGCGCTGCCGCCAGTGCCTCCCGTTCCGCAGTCTTCGCGGCGCAGCTGGCGGCCAAAGGAATGTCCGGCCCCTCTGAGCCTTTCGAGGGACGCCGCGGCCTGTGGGAGCAAGCGGTCGGCGGACCGGTCAACGTGCCGGACTTTCCACTGGGGAACTCTCGAGGTGACGACGACCCGTTCAGGATCACCCGAACGATCTACAAGTCCTACCCATCGCAGATACACACCCAGAATCCCATCGGGCTGGCTCTGGAACTCCGGGAAAGAATGCCGGTCGACGACATCCAATCGATTCACATTCAGACGTACAAGGTGGCGGCCAGCACCGCATCCAGTGAGCCGGAAAAGTGGGACCCAAAGACACGCGAGACGGCCGACCACAGTATTCCCTGGCTGGTGGCCTCGGCTATTCTGGATGGTCCCGTGACGCCCGGCAGCTTCACCGATGATCACATAGCCAACCCGGCCTTGCGAGACGTTATGTCGCGTATGACCCTTGTCGAGGAACCTGCGTTCACCGAACGTTACCCGGGCGAATACAACTGCCGCATCACACTCACTGCACGCGACGGCAAGGAAGAGGCTGCCCACGTCCCCTGGCCGCGTGGCCATCGGAACAATCCTATGAGCAACGCAGACATGGAAGCCAAATTCCGCAGCTTCGCGGGTGCCGGTCTCTCCGGCTCACAGTGCGACCTGGCACTTGAGACCCTGGGCAGACTCGATGAGTTGGCCAACCTCGAACCCTTGTTTGACAGCCTGATAATCCCTTAGAGTAACTATAGGTACTTTTTCACCTGATTGACCGATCCGCTCCGGAGGCTGGCCGATGACCGATCATAATAGCAATGGCCCCGGCGCGGATTTCTTTCGGAAGGAGTTCGAGCGTCTCGTTGCCCGCCCGGAGGAGGACCTCGACCTGGCCAGGGCCGCGTTGCTGGTCGCCGGGGAGGAATACCCGGACATTGATCTGCCCGGTTATCTTGGCATGCTGGACGGCTTCGCCTCCTCTCTTGCACAGCGCGCACCGGAAGTGCTGCCGGCGGAGGAGAGGGCGAGAGAGTTAGGGCGACTGCTCGTCGACGACCTGGGTTTCAGAGGGAACGCGACTGACTACTACAGTCCGGAAAATAGCTACCTCAATCGCGTGCTGGATTCGAGGACGGGAATTCCCATCACCCTGTCGCTGCTTTTCATTGAGGTCGGCCGCCGTGCCGGTCTTCGCCTGCGAGGCGTGGGTATGCCCGGCCATTTCCTGGTGGGCCTGGAGGGCACCGATGTCTTTTTTGACCCGTTCAACGGCAGTAACGCACTCTGGGTGGATGACTGCCGCAGGCTGGCCGAAAGGCTTTTCGGGCCGCGCCTGACCTGGGACGACCGATACCTGGCTCCCTGCACGAAGTATGAATTCCTCTTTAGAATCCTCAATAACCTTAAAGTCGTATATGAACGATCTGGACCAGCCGAAAAAGCGCTGACGGTCACGCAGCGTATGTTGCTGGTGAGACCCGACGCCACCGAACTGTACAAGGATGCAGCGGCGTTGCAGCAGCACCTGCAGCAATACCGGGCAGCCATCGGCAGTCTGGAAACCTACCTGGGCCGGGGCCAGGACGCTCCTGACGCTTCGGAGGTCAGGTCCTGGATAGATTCTCTGAAAGTGACCCTGAGCAGGCTTAACTGATTCAACCTTCTCAAATCCAATGGCCCGCTCTATGCGTATACAGTGAGTAGTGAAGAATTGGAGGCCCAGCGGCCGCTAAGAAGTCAACGCGCATCGTCCGGACAGGCTAACGATGGCGACACCCCGTTCTCCGACGAGCCGGAAGACCGGGAACTGCTGCGACGGATCGTTGCCCAGGACAGGGATGCGCTGGACCTTCTGTACAGCCGGTACATCACGGCCGTTTACTCCATGGCTTTGCACATGTTGAAGCAACCGCCCCTGGCGGAGGAAGTCACTCAGGATGTTTTTATGAACATCTGGCTCAAGGCCGGGAGTTTCAATGCCGAGAAGGGTCAGCCCCGCTCGTGGATCATGAGCGTGGCTCATCACCGGGTCATCGACGTCATACGTTCCCGCCGGCGCACCGCGCAGATGACCGACCCCGAGGGCTACGAGACGCTGGAGCGACTGCCCTCCGGCGGCGCCTCGGTCGAGAATCAGGTGCAACAGAACCTGGACCGGGAGCGGATAATGAAGGCACTTGCCGGCCTTCCGGACAATCAAAAGCAGGTGATATTGCTGGCCTACTTCGAGGGCTATTCCCAGTCCGAAATGGCGGGGTTGCTATCAGAGCCTCTTGGTACCATCAAGACCAGGGTGCGACTGGCGATGCAAAAACTACGTGCCGTGCTTCAGGAAGATGACGACAAGTAGCGGACAAAACCAGCATCCCTACGACTTGCTCGAGGCGTTCGCGCTGGACGCCCTGGAGCCGGTCGAGGAAGTTGTGGTTGCGGATCACGTCGAAGAGTGTGAAATCTGTTGGTCGTTGGTCGGCGATAACCTGCGAGTGGCTTCCGCCATCGCCGATTCAGTCCCGGAAGTGGCAGCGCCTGCGGAATTGCGGCAACGCCTGCTGAATTCCATCGGCGCGAGCGTTCCGACCGCCCTTGAGCCATCAGTATCACAAACAGTATCGGTATCCCATACCCGCCCTCCCCGTAGCTGGTCAAGGGTATCACATGCGATTTCAACAAGGTGGGTCCGGGTAGTTGCCCCGGTTGTCGCCGTCCTGGCCGTGTTGGCGATTTTCGGCATGACGGCTTTGAATCTCGAAATGTCCGGTCGAGTTGGGGACGTTCAATCTGAGAACACGCAGCTGCGCCGCCAATTGGACGAGAGCATGGCAACCACTGCAGCGTTGGCGCACACTTCCAGCGCGGTGTCCCAGATGCAGGGTAATTTGCAGCGCTGGCAGGAAACCAGCTACGCGCTCGCCCAGCCCGGCAACCAGACCCTTGTGTTGAGTCCGGCCGCCCCGGAAATAGGGTCACGAGGCGTGTTGGTCTTGTCAGAGGATGGAAGGGAGGCGGTACTGATGGCCTCCAGCCTGGCTGAGCCACGACCGGATTCTGCGTATCATGTCTGGTTGACGAAGGGTGGTCAATGGTACTGGGCCGGCGATATGGAAGTGGACGATCGCGGCTGGGGAACCATGCCAATGTCATCCCAGGAATCCCTGCTGCAGTACGACTCCGTTCAGATCAGCCACGGCACGAGGATTGCGGTTGCGGCCGCCTCTCCCGTAGACGACTCAGAACGCGCCCTGGCCATGGCAGGGATGGTCGGCGATCTCGTACTGGTCGCCACTCTGAATTGAACTGCGCCGACTCCGTTCTTATACCTCCTGACTGTCAGTACATTGCCCTCACTGAATCCGGCTTGGCTACCTCACCAGGCGCTGATATACTCGGCCAAAGTTCCTACATCTCTGAATTCCTCAAGGGGAGTTGGCGGTGCGGCAAATCCAGGGCGGACACGACCTCAGTTGCGGCATCTGCAGGACACAGATGGCCGAGAACAGGTGTAAAATCTCTCGCCCCAACTGTGGCTACACCCTGGACTGCTCCGACCCATAGGCCTGGACGCTCCACGTGACAGCGAGAGTCCTGGTTCTAATTGACCCCAAGGGTCGTTCGATAGAGGCCATGGCGCAGTCCGTCAGGGACGGCGTGGAAGAAAGCGGCCTGGCTGTACCGTCGCTGCTGACCATCGATCAAGCCTCCCGGGATGACTTGCTGGCCGCCGATGGCATCATACTGGGTTCCCCCAACTGGAGCGGCATCACGGGGTCGTTCAAGCAGTGGCTTGATGACCAGGGAGACCTGTGGGAGGAGCGGCTCCTGGTGGGCCGGCCCGGCGCGGCCTTCACGACGGGAACGGGACGCCACTCCGGCCTCGAGACCACGCTCAAGCAACTGATTCACTGGATGCTGGCCTGCGGGATGGTTATCGTCGGCCTGCCGTGGTCAGAGCGAATGCGTGTGTCCGGCTCTTACTACGGCGCCACCGCCGCGGGCGGGGTCAACGACGACGACCTCGCTCAGGCCAGGGATCTGGGAGCGCGAATGGCCAGCTTAGCCGCCCGCCTGAAAACTCCCTAACCCCGCAGCTGCAGGTGCCGGAAAAACTGCGGATGCTTCGACTCGACCTGCCCCAGGGCTTCTTTCATCGGCTCCCGGATCGACTCGTGAGCTTCCTTAGAGGTCCTGAGCTTGAACAGGTGATAGCACTCCCGCAGGTTCAGCTTGGACAGCACGCGGCGTTGGTGAGCGTGGGTTACGGCGTACTGGGCAACCGAAGGTGATACATCGTCGTGAATCCTGCGATGCAGGTGCTCCGCCACTGCTGTGGCCTCGGTGAAGGGGCCTTCAAGTCCTGCGTCGGCGATTACCGACGGAATTCTCGCGCCGTGCGCTACGGTCAGCAGCTGCGGAAGGTACGTCTGCATGCGGTGCCGCCGGAATTCCCGGAACGCCCCGTAGTCCAGAAAGATCTCGAAGGTGTAGTCCACGACTTCCAGCTCTCTCGGTGGCGCGTCGTGGGCGCCTATGCCCTCAAGGAAACTGTCGATCAGTCGCCCGCGCTCCTCCGAGGACATTGCCAGGGCCCTCTCCCAGGCCTTTCGGTATCCCAGACCGGTCGATCCATACAGGAACGCGGCAGCCAGCTTCTCTTCTGCCTGCGCATCCCAGTGGACCAGCCGAACCTCTACTGCAGGCTCGTGAGGCTCATCGTCTGAGGTTATCCGGCCTTCCAGTTCGCGGCGTTTGTCGGGCCGTTGCCGCAGGTAGTCCACTTCGTCGGCATACTTGATCAGCGTCGGCGTGATGCTGCGCCCTTGATCGCGTACCTCGCCGCCAATCTCACGCTCCTCCGCTAGCTCAGACGACATCAGCTTGGAGATCGCGTGCTCGAGGGTTCGAGCGTTGGCCGTAACCCCCACGTTGGTCAGCGTGGACGCGGGCAGGACCGAGCGGCAGCCGTCGGTGGCGATCCGGCGGAGGCGCAAAACGAAGGCTGCGTCGCTCTCTCGAGCCCTCTGCGGATGTATGCCACGCAGGTAATCCAGGCAAGCATCGATCAGCTGCTGATACGCATCAAACAGGTAGCCACAGGTCGCCACGTAGTCTTGGCGCAGGGCTGGGTGGACATCCAGTTCCGTTGGAACGTGGAAATACCCCGCGTCCATCACCTGGTAGCGCGACGATTTCTCGGTGTAGGACGCCAGCCGGTTGTCCTCAAGCGCGTCACAGGCCAACCGGGAGATGTTCTCCACCGCCATGTGGATGACGGCGTGCTCGGCCACGGAGGCGTGCCCATAACCCAGAACCCAACGTTCGTGGAAGTCAGCGGCCTTCTCCTCGCTGACCTCTCGCGCGATCTCGTCGAACGGCTCCGGCCTGCGGGAGGTCATGGCAAATGCGACGGCGATCTGCTCCTCGGACAGGTCACGGTTGTCCAGAGGGTAAACCCGGCGGGGGTACTGAGGAGTCTCACGACTCTCGAACGGTGAATCGAATGATCTGCTCATAGCAGGATTACTTTCAGGTAACAGCCCATTTATGTCAAATGTTCCCAGCGCCTTCGGCCTTTGCGCCAGGGCAATCGGAATCGCCTGAATCTGGCAAGAACAGAGGCGGGAATCATTCCCGCCCCTTTAATCCAAAGCTGGGGAGCGATCTCCGCCTACACCAGTGCTCCGAACCCGTCGGGGATTGCGACCTCTACGAGGTGAGTCTTGCCGGAGGTTATCGCGGTATCGAGGGCCGGGCCTAGCTCCGCCACCGTGGACACGCGGGTGGCACCGAACCCGTAGGAATCGAATAGCTTGGAGAAGTCGGGATTCACCAGGTCGGTGGCGAAGAGACGGTCTCCGAACCGTGATTTCTGGTATCCCTTCAGCACGCCCCAAGCGTTGTCGTTGAACATCAGAATAACGGGGTGAATGTCATATTGGGCTGCGGTCGCCAGTTCCTGGAAATTGTACTGGAACCCGCCGTCGCCGGTGATGCAGACCACCGGGCTGTCGGGCTGGCCCACCTTGGCGCCCAGGCCCGCCGGGAAGGCGAACCCCAGCCCCGCCCAGCCGTGCGGATGCATGTATTTTCGCGGCCCGTAGATGTCCAGGCACCGGGAGGCCCGGCTGGCGGGTACCGTCGGGTCCAGCGAGAACACCGTGTCTCGGGGCGCTGCCTCCCTGACGGCTTCGAACACCTTGAGTTCGTTGCCCCATGTCTCCTGCAACGTGCGATGGATGTCCTTCTTCACCGACGCCACTTCGTCGGCGTAGGACTGGCCCTTGCTCACGTCCCTACCGCCGATGCCTTCCAGCCACTGTTGCGCCACCGCCTGTGAGTTGGCGACGATGGGCACCGTGGCATCGTAGTTCTTGCCGATGTAGTCGCCGTCCAGCAGAACGTGCACCACTGTGCCAGGCAGGTTGAGCTGCACGCCGGTGGTTGAACGGTGGGGCATGATTGACCCGAGAATTACCACGGCGTCGCAGGTGGACAGCCATTTCTGGGCCGGATTCTCCCCCCAGATGCGGCCGCCCAGCATCGTCCCAAGGGACAGCGGGTGGTCCTCGGGGAACGCTCCCTTGGCGCCATCGGAGGTAACCACCGGGGCCCCAAGGGCCTCGGCCAACCTGACGATCTCCTCGGTGCCTCCCAGCATCTGCACCTCTTCGCCAACCACGATGGCGGGGCGCTTCGCGTTTAGCAACACCTGCAGCGCCTGCTCGACCTTGGCCGGGTCTCCCTGCGGGATGCCGGGGTCTCGGGGGCCGATGATCTCGACATCGGCGCTGTTGCCCAGAATATCGGTGGGGAATTCCAGCTCGATAGGGCGGGGACGGCGGTTCTGGAAGCGCTGGAACGCCTCCACCAGGTTATCCGGGATGGACTCGATTTCGCTCACCATGGCGTTCCAGTCGGTCACAGCCTCGAACATCCGCAGCTGGTCCTTGACCTCGTGCGTGGTGTTGCGGCCCTGACCGATGAAGTCGCTCTCGACATTGGTGGTCACCTGGAGCAGCGGCGATCCGGAAAAATACGCCTCGCCCATGGCACCTATGGAATCGGCGGCGCCGGGGCCCGTGCTGGTAATCAGCACGCCGGGTTTGCCGGTGGCGCGGGCGTAGCCGTCGGCCATGAATCCAACGCCCAGTTCCAGCCTGCCGCCGACGAATCGCACGCTTTCCTGCTGGTCAAAAAGGGCGTCGAAAAGGTCCAGATTATGTATGCTGATGATCCCGAAGACGGTGTCAACCTCGTGGGCCTTCAGGGATTCGATTATGGACTGGCCACCGGTCAAATTGGGCAAGGTATTACTCCTCGTGCGAATGAGTCGAATAACGGGAGGCCGCTACGCTAGAGCAGCAGGCTCACAGGCTTCTCCAGCAGGCGCTTGATCTCCATCAGGAACTGAGCGGCCTCCGCGCCATCTGCAACACGGTGGTCTACGGACAGCGTGGCTTTCATCATCTCGGCGATGGCCAGCTGGCCGTCGCGGGCCACTGGCTGCTCCTTTACCGCGCCCACGGCCAGAATTGCCGCGTGGGGAGGGAATATGATGGCCGTGAAGCTGTCCACGTCGAACATCCCCAGGTTGCTGACGCTGTAGGTTGTCCCGGCGTATTCCTCGGCCTGCAGCGTGCCGTTGTTGGCCCGGTCGATGAGGTCCCGGCTGGCGGCGGCGATCTGGGCCAGGGTCCTGTTCTCGCATTCCGGTATGCCGGGAACGATCAGGCCCGACTCCAGCGCGATGGCGATGCCCACGTTGATGGACGGGTTCATCTGCAGGTGGTCGCCACGGAAGAACGAGTTGAACTTGGGATGCTTGCCGATGGCCAGGGCCGAGGCCTTCACTATCAGGTCGTTGACGCTCACCCGACTGGACGAGGGCAACTCGTCGTTTACATCACGGCGCAGGGCCATCGCCGCGGTCATGTCGATGTCAACGGCCACGTAGAAGTGGGGCGCCTGCTGCTTGCTGTCCGAAGTTACCCGGGCGATGGTCTGGCGCATGCGGGACAGGTCGGCCCGCTGGGCTCCCTCCGGCACCGCACCGGGTTCGGTCGCGGGCGCCGCCGCAGCCGGAGGCGCAGCAGCTCTGGCCGCGACCGCGGCGTTTATGTCAGATTCCACGATCCGGCCGCCAGGGCCGGTTCCCGTGATTCCCTCGAGGTCCAGACCGTTCTCGCGGGACAGCCGGCGGGCCAACGGCGAGGCCAGGATCCGTCCGGCCTCCGCTGCGGCCCTTGCGGCATCGGCAGCGGCCAGAACGTCCGCCTCCACTATGCGGCCGCCGGGGCCGGTGCCGGTCAGCGTCGCCAGATCAACTCCCTGTTCCCGGGCCAGCCGACGCGCGATGGGAGAAGCGCGGACTTCTCCAGCGGGTGCGGCTGCCGCAGTGGGGGCCGGTGTTGCAGGGGCCGCTGGGGCTGCCTCAGGTTCTGATTGAGGAGCAGTCGAAGGTCCGGCCAGGTCGTCGGGCAGCGCCTCGTCCGCGTCGCCAATGACGGCGATGAGTTGCCCCACCGGCACCGCCTCGCCCTCACCCGCAATTATCCGCCGGAGCACGCCGCCGGTGGTTGGCTTGAATTCCACCACCGCCTTGTCGGTCTCTATCTCGGCGATTACCTCGTTGGCCACCACGTCGTCGCCTTCCTGCTTAATCCAGCGAACGACAGTGCCTTCGCGCATATCGTAGCCCAACTGGGGCATCACAACAGATGTGGCCAATTGTGCCTCCTGACCCTCAGAACTGACCTGGCTGACTCCATTTGTACTTGTGGAGTCTCGGCTAGATATTAAAGCAAGGGGAACCCGTGGGCAACCGCAAAACGACCCGCCCCCAGGCCAACGAAAAGGGAGCGCCATCCGACGCTCCCTAGTCACTCAGTAATTGATACCGGCCTTACATCATTCTCTGGATGATTCGGTCAGCCTGCTCTTCGCTGAGACCCAGGGGGCGCTTGGCCAGCGGGCCCTCCTTGGACAGCACGGGCTCGGCCTCGATCAGGGACACCGACTCCCTCTGGAAGAACAGGCCAGTGTAGATAGTGTCGCCCCATTGCAGCGCCTTCTCGCAGGCGGTCTTCCAGTCCCCAGGATCGTGTTCCTCGTCTTCCAGCTTCTGGATTCGGTCCTTGAAGAAGTCATGAGTATTGTCGCGGTTGAAGGTCACGCAGGGGCTGAAGACGTCGATGAGGGAAAATCCCTTGTGGTTCGTTCCCTGCTTGATCAGGTCTGTGAGCTGGCGGACATCGCCGCTGTAGCCGCGGGCGACGAAGGTGGCGCCGTTCATTATCGCCGATGTGATGGGATTGACCGGCGTCTCCACGCTGCCAAAGGGAGTGCTCTTGGTGTTCATGCCGTAGCTGCTGGTCGGTGAGACCTGGCCCGTGGTGAGACCGTAAATCTGGTTGTTCATCACGATGTAGGTCACGTCAATGTTACGGCGGGCGGAGTGGGCGAAGTGATTTCCCCCGATACCGTATCCATCCCCGTCCCCGCCGGTTACGAACACGGTCAGTTCGTGGTTGGCCAGCTTTGCGCCGGTGGCCACCGCGAGGGAGCGGCCGTGGAGGGTGTGCATGCCGTAGGAGTTGAAGTAACCCGGCAGGTTGGACGAGCAACCGATGCCGCTGACAGTCAGTATCTCGTGGGGTTGCAGCCCCAGTTCGGCACATGCACGCTGCAGAGAGTTCAGAACGCCGAAATCACCGCACCCGGGACACCAGTCGGGATTGACCTGCCCCCGGAAATCTCTGGCCGTCAGTTGGATCTCGGTCCTGCCGTTGCCCACACCTACGGTTGCCATGGAAACACCTCAATTCCTAGACTTGCGGCCCCTGCCGTGTATCCCGGTGAAATGGTACTGGCTGTATCAGCCTAGACCATAATTTCCTGGTAAGGAACATATCGCTCGGTCTTGCCAGCCACCTGCTCCGCAACGCCGTCGGCGATGTGGTGGGGCATGAACGGCTCTCCGTCGTACTTCCTGATGTGGCCATGAGCGGAGAATCCGGTCTCGCTACGCAGGTACCGGGCAAACTGCCCGGAGTAACTGTTCTCGACTATGATCACCTTTTTGGCGGCATTCAGAATTCGGGAAACCTCGTCGGCATGGAAGGGGACAATCCACTTGACCGTCAGCTGGTTGGCGTTAATTCCACGCTCCACCAGCTGCCCTCGGGCTTCCTGCATGGCGCCGTGGGTCGAGCCCCATCCGACGAGGGTCACTTCCGCGTCCTCGGGACCCTCCAGTTCGGGAGGCGCGATCAGCTCCACCGCGTCCTGCATCTTGCGGCCCCGCTTTTCAACCATCATCCGGCGCTTGTGCGGATTGGTGAACTCATCGCTTATCAGGGTAGAGTCTTCGTCGTGTTCATCGGTGGCAACCACATGCACGTAGCCCTCGAGGCCCGGAATGGCCCTGGGGGAGACACCGCTATCGGTGTTCTCGTACCGCTTGTATCCGTTGGGGGATAATGATTCGGTGATCAATTGTCCCCGGTCGATGGCGGGGTGCATGTCGATGGCGTCGGGGTCGACGCTGTATCGCCCCTCCGAAATGAGCAGGTCAGAGATGAGTACTGCCGGACACTGCAGCTTGTCTGTAAGGTTGAACAGCTCCGGCACAGTGTTGAAGGCGTCGAGGGAGTCCCTGGGGGCGACAATGAAGCGCTCGTAATCGCCCTGGCTGGCCCCCAGTACCTGCCACAGGTCGCCCTGCTCGGTCTTGGTAGGCACCCCGGTGGAAGGGCCCGCGCGCTGCACGTCTATGTAGACCACCGGGATCTCCATCATGGCAGCCGCACCGACTGCCTCGGTCATCAGCGCGAACCCGCCGCCCGAGGTGGCGCACATGGACCTGGCACCGGCATGCGCCGCGCCGATAACCATGTTGGAAACGCCGATCTCGTCCTCCACCTGCCGGACCATGATGCCCAGGTTCCTGGCGTTGGAGGCCATCCAGTGCAGGATGCCGGAGGCAGGGCTCATCGGGTAGGCGGCATAGAACTTGACGCCTGCAGCAGCGCCGCCCATGGCTATGGCATCGTTGCCTGACCACACCGCCAGGGGCTTGCCGCCCATAGGCAGTGGCTGCGCGAACGGGCGGTAGTTGGACTCTGCGTAGTCGAATCCGGCCTTCGCCACTTCCACGTTCTGGTCCACCACCTGCTGTCCTTGCCTGGCAAACCGGAGCTCCAGGCTGTCCTGCAGCACCTGGAAGTCCAGGCCCATCAGGGAGGAAACAGCACCCATGGCCACGGTGTTCTGGATCAACCGGTTGCGGCTGTTGGTCAGCTCACCCACCGGTATGGGGCAGAGGTCTGCGCCGTTGGATTCGCCGGGCTTGACACTATCGCTGTTGTACAGGACGCGGCCGCCTGGCCCGATCAGTCGCTGGTGGCGGTCCATGGTGTCCTGGTTGAGGCACAGCAGGAGATCCAGCTTGTCGCCGTGGGTGAATATCTCCTCGTCGCAGATTCGCAGGGTGAGGAAGATATGCCCGCCGCGAATGATGGACTGGTAGGCGTTGTAGGTGCTGAGATGCAGCCCACGACGAACGATGATGCGAGCGAAAATGTCCCCGGGTGTGGCAATGCCCTGACCCGCCTCACCACCGATGCCCATTGCGAAATCGTACGTGCCCAATGCCATCTATCCGCTCCTGCATTCACGTTCCGCCAATAACAGTAATCAACGGATCATGGGTTTCATTCGCTATGAATCGGGTTACGCGCCAAGTATACCGCCGCTATCCGCCCCGCACAAACAATTTTTCGAATTTCGAAAAAACACATGCGGAAATCTGCGAATCACACCAGCAGGTGGCACGACTGGTTTCCGGTCTGCACTCTACATGTGCACCGCGCGCCCCTGCGCGGAAAGCGCCGCCTCCTTGAGCATCTCGGAAAGCGACGGGTGGGCGTGTACCGTCCAGCCCAGCTCCAGGGTGGTACCCTCAAGCATGCGGGTCATGGATAGTTCGCCCAGCAGCTCGGTGACCTCGGGGCCAATCATGTGCCCGCCCAGAAGCTCACCGTACCGGGAGTCGACCACCAGCTTCACCATGCCCTCGGTCTCTCCCATAGCCAGCGCCTTTCCGTTGGCAAGTGCGTTGAATATGCCCACGTTCACTTCGTAGCCTTGCTCCCTGGCTTGGGCTTCAGTGAGGCCAAAGCTGGCGATCTGGGGGTTGCAGTAGGTGGTCCGGGGCATGTGAACGTAGTCCAGGGGCTGGGGTTCCATACCCATAATGTGCTCGACGGCTGTTACCGCCTGGGCCGACGCCACGTGAGCCAGCGGCATCTTGCCAGTGACGTCGCCTATGGCGTAGACACCCGGCACGTTGGTCGCGCAGTACTCGTCAACCACGATTCCTGAGCGGTCGACTGCCACGCCCGCAGAGTCCAGGCTCAACTCCTCGACGTTTGGCTGCACGCCCACGGCCACCAGCACCATACCTGTGTCGATGGATTGGGTGGCTCCGCCCTGGTCGATCGAGACGGTCACGCCGTCCGAGCGGGTCTGAACGCCCGTCACTGCCGCTCCGGTCATCACGTTGACGCCGTATCCCTTGAACGACCGCTCCAGCTGGGCGCTGATGTCCTCATCCTCGTTGGGGACCAGGCGCGGAAGCAGCTCGACGATGGTTACTTCCACGCCGTACATGGCGTAGACGTAGGCGAACTCCACGCCGATGGCGCCACCCCCGACGATGATCATGGACTGTGGGAGATCCGTGAGGACGATAGACTCGCGGCTGGTTATGATCCGGTTTCCATCTACCGGCAGGGATGGAACGGACCGGGGCCGGGCACCGGTGGCTATGACGATGTTCTTCGCCTCGACTACCGTGCCCTCCGGGTCTATGGCCACCCGGTTGGGCCCAGCCAGCCGACCGGTCCCGGTGATGTGGTCGACGTTGTTCTTCCGCAGGAGAAAGCGAACGCCCCGGGTGTTGCGATCAACGACCCTGCGGCTACGGGACATGGCCACTGAGTAGTCGGCGTGAAAGCCGTCGAATTTCAGGCCGAACTCCTCGGAGCGCCGCACGTAGGATACGATCTCCGCGTTTTTCAGCAGGGCCTTGGTCGGTATGCACCCCCAGTTGAGGCAGGTCCCGCCCAGTGCCTCCCGTTCCACCACCGCCGCCTTCATGCCCAGCTGGCCGGCGCGAATCGCTGCAACATACCCGCCCGGGCCGGATCCGATTACAACCAGGTCATAGCTTGATTCCATCCCATCCTCGGAAAAACCCATCCGCTTCTGCGCGCACCAAATTGCCAATACAGCGACGAATTATAGCGGTGTGCCAGCGGCAGGCACAATATAAAGGAAGGTAGTTTATGTCGTGTCCGCTTTGTCCTGGCCAAGTTACCAAGGTGTTTTCAAGGTCACCGTCTGAATCAGGCTGAATCAGGATTATCTGGATTTGGGAATTTTCAGGATGCCGCTCAATCCTGCTAATCCTTTAATCCTGTGAATCCTGATTCAGACAAAATTGAAGTCGCAGGACTTTGAAATGGCCCAGTCAACAGACTTGGGAATTTGTTTGTTACCGCCCTTTCTGATAGTATGAATGGCGCTTCAAATAATCTTCTTTGCGAGAATTGATATGCGACTTGGACCGCTGGGACTCTGGGAAATCCTGGCAATCCTCGTGGTCATCCTGCTCATTTTCGGAGCCCGAAGGCTCCCGGAGATCGGTTCATCCATGGGCAAGGGAATTCGCACATTCAAGAGCGCATTGATGGGTGAGGACGAGAAGCAGCAGCCTCAGGACCCGCCGCCGGCTGCCAAGAGCGGCGATGAGCGCACTCCTTACTGAGCAATTGGGAAACTGGACATCAAAAGGACCGGTCGATAACCGGTCCTTTTTCTTTGAACGGCGCTCTTCGACTACCTCTGCACGATGGCCGTCTCGGTCTCCCGCCGGCTCCGTCCTGCCAGCCTGGCCAGCAGCACCCCGATCTCGTACAGCACCAGTAGCGGGCCCGCCACCAGGGCCTGGTTCACCGGGTCGAAGGTGGGCGTGATGATGGCCGCAAGAATGAACGCTATTACCACCCAGTACCTACGAAACCGCGAGAGCCCCTGCGCGGACACGATTCCCAGCGAGGCCAGCATGTACATGATCAGCGGTGTCTCGAAGGCAACTCCCATCCAGAACAGCAGTCTCACCATCAGGTTCACGAAGTTGCTGATGCGAATCAGCGGCGTTGCCACATCGCTGAATCCCAGCAGGAACTTCAGCGCAGGTGGAGTCAGCACATAGTAGGCAAAGGCAACACCAGCGGCGAATGCCAGCAGGGCGGCTGGCATGAAAAGGTACAGGTAGCGCCGCTCTTTGCCCGTCAGGCCGGGCGCCACGAACATGACCACCTGGTGCAGGATCACGGGCAGGGCCAGGACAAACCCCGCGACGAATGACACCTTCACCGCGGTGGTCAAAAGCTCGGTGACCTCAATGAATACCAGTTCCAGTCCCGACCCGGTATCGAGGTCGTAGGCAGGGCGGGAGAGGAACTCTATGATCTGACGGTAGAAGGCAAACGAGACCACGCTGCCGGCCAGAATCGCCACCACACACACCAGTACCCGCCGGCGCAGTTCTCGCAGGTGGTCCGTGATGGAGAGTTCCCGGGACATCACGACCTGTCGGGAGGAGTTTCGTCTTTGGGGGATTGCTTAGACGGGGCGGGGTCGTCATCCGGCATTTCCGGGCGCGATGGTACTCCCGGCGGGGGCTGCTGGGAGTGGGTTCGCTGCCGTTCCTCAACCGAAATGGCATCGGTGACATCTGAGAAACCGCGCTTCAAGTCTCCCAGCACCTTCCCGGTCCGGCGCGCCATTTCTATCGAACGCCCCGGCCCCACCACCAGGAACGCCACCAGTAGGATGACCACCAGCTCCATGGAACCGATACCCATGAAATTCATGGAGCCTCCCTCCGTTCGGGTGCGGTACCATCTGATGGCAGCGCGGCCGCTTGGGTTGGGCAGTCAGGCCCACATCGGGCGGAGTCCGGCAACTGCCAGCCCTCTGGCCATCGATAGCCCAGCTCATCCAGGACTTGCAGAGCCAAGCACGTGGGCAGGCCGATTATGTTGTGGTAGCAGCCCTGCCAGGCCGACGCGGGTCGCAGTTCCCTGTCCTGCACCGCGTAGGCCCCGGCCTTGTCGTGAGGCACACCGGAGGCGATGCTGGTCTCGATTTCCTCGTCCGAGAAATCCCGCAGGGTGATCTCCGAGGTCATGCTGACCGTCTTAGCCCGTCCGTTGGCGGCGTTGACCACGGTGAGTCCGGTACTGACGTGATGAGTCGTCCCCCTCAGCCTCCGCAGCATGGCGCGGGCCTCGTCGTCATCAACCGGCTTACCCAGCGACTCACCCAGGTGAACCACCGTGCTGTCCCCGCCGATAATGAAACCAGTGTCCATCGTGTCGGCCACCTTCAGGGCTTTGTCTCGCGAGAGTCGCTCCACCATCTCCTGCGGTGTTTCGCCTGGTAGCGGTTCCTCGGGCACGTCGGCCGGCTGCACCTCGAAAGGCAGTCCCACCGTCTCCAGCAGCTCGCGCCTCCGTGGCGACGCCGACGCCAGGACGAGTTGACCGGTCGCAACGGTGTCGCCCCAGCGAAGCAGTGCCACGCACTCGACGTGGTGAGTCTGCGGGAACATGTCGATGGGTACCACTCTGTCCAGCATGTAGCCGCCAGCCGTCAGGACCTTGAGGTCGCGGGCCAGCGTCTCCGCGTCGCAGGAAACGTAGGCCACCCTCGGTGGAGCCAGCTCCAGCAGACTGGTCAGCGCCTGCGGTTGGCACCCGGAACGTGGGGGATCCAGAACGACGGCGTCAGGGCGTAAGGGCAAGTCCGAGAGCACGTTCTCGGTTCGACCCAGCAGGAATTCCACGTTGGGGAGCCCCGCCGCGTTTTCCCGCGCGTCGGCCACGGCGGCGGATGACTCCTCAATCGCCAGCACTTTCTTCACGTGTGGCGAGAGGAGTACGGCGAAAGTTCCGACACCGGCGTAGGCATCCACCAGCACATCCTCGGGCGAAAGCGCCAGCCATTCCCGCACCACGTCGGCGGCTCTCGCGGCCTGCTCGACGTTCACCTGGAAGAATGACGGCGACGACACGAAAAAGCGTTTCTCACCGATGGTTTCTACGTAGCGTTTCTGCCCCGTAACCACTTCAATGCCGGGGCCGAACATCCGGGGTTGCACCAGGTAACTGTCAGTATCCTCCGCAGTTTCGCCGCCTGAGCGAATGGAAAGCTGCGTTGTCTCTCTGCAGCGGTCCTGCAGCTCTTCCAGCAGGAGGTTGACGCTGCGCCTCATCAGCATGCACTCGTCGATCCTGATGAACTTCCGGGTCTCCCGGTTGACGAAGCCCAGCTCGCCCTGCTTGCTCACGGTAAAACGAGCGTGATTGCGGTAACCGTAGCGATTGGGAGAGGGCAGCGTTTCCGTCACCGGTGCTTCCTGCCCATCGAGAAACAGGCCGCCGACCCGGGAGAGGGCGTCAACAACTTTCTCACGTTTCACCGCCAGCTGCGCATCGTAATCGAGATGCTGCCACTGGCAGCCGGTGCACACTCCGAAGTACTGGCAGGGCGGGTCGATGCGGTCCGGTGACGGCTCAAGGACCTCCACGACGGTGGCGGACGCGTATTTGCGGTGCACCCGCACCACTTCCGCTGTAACCCGCTCGCCGGGGATGCCGCCCAGCACAAACACCGGCTCGTCGTTGTGCCGGACCATGGCCTCGCCCAGCCGGCCCCATGACTCCAGAGTGACGTCGATGCGGTCGCCAACGCGCAGCCGGGGAGTATCGTCCACGGCGGCAGGCGTACCGCGCGCGGCAGGTTGTTCTGTGGACTCAATCACGATCTAACACTATACAGACATATCTGGGACTAATCCAACGACGTTCCTGCAACAGAGGGGGCTTTCGAATCACCCTCCCCCTGAGGGGGAGGGCCGGGTTGGGGGTGAAATCCTGCGCATCAGCGGCTTTGCAATCAACGAGAGAACTCCCTCACTCTAACCCTCTCGCTCTGCAACCCTCTCGCTCTGCGAGAGGGCACAACTAAAGAGCCCTGCTCCACTGACAGCATCCGGTTGACCAGCATCAGCGGCCCATTTAAACTTTAAGAGAACCTTTTTTCGCTGCGCGCGAGTTGCAGTCGCCGACGGAAGGCCCGCGCGAGTTTACGACAGCGGAAGACCTTTCCGGAGGATGAGAATGGCAGAACCCATTGAGGTCACCGAACAGAATTGGGACTCCGAGGTTCTCAAGTCAGACACTGTTGTAATGGTCGATTTCTGGGCCGAGTGGTGTGGCCCGTGCAAGATGATTGCTCCTTCCGTCCATGACATGGCCGTGGAATACGACGGCAAGCTCACCGTAGGTAAGCTGGACGTCGACAGCAGCCCCAGTGTCGCCATGCAGTACGGAGTGCGCAGCATTCCCGCCCTGATTTTCTTCAAGGACGGCCAGCCCGTCGACCAGATCGTAGGCGCCGTGCCCAAGGGCGCGCTGAAGAAGAAGATCGACGCCGTCCTGGGCAGCTAACCACCGCCGCCTCCTCGATTGAGGCGATATAAGAAGAGGCGCACCCCACGAAAACGGGTGCGCCTTTCCTTTGGGTCTATAACCCTCGGCTCCGAGTCGCCACAGAACCATCGTATGCTATGGTCAGGACCTATCCACGGATCACTATGCCTCGTAGACTGTCCTGCCGCCGACGATGGTCCGCTGGACCTGGATGTCCTTGATGCCGAACGGGTCGATCTGGGTGGGGTCTTCGCCCAGCACCACCATGTCGGCCATCTTCCCCACCTCCAGGGACCCCTTCCGGTCCTCGTCGAAGGACGCGTAGGCGCTGTGCATGGTGTAGATGCGCAGGGCCTCCTCTACTGACACCTTCTGGTTTGGCCCCCATACGTTGCCCCGGCTATCGGTGCGAGTGACGCAGCTCTGGATGCCCAGCAGCGGCTGGAACGGGCCGGGCGGGTAGTCCGTGGCGCCGGTGCCCACCACGCCGTAGTCCAGGAATGAGCGCTGGGCGAACATCCACTGCAGGCGCTCTTCACCGTAGAAGGGCATCTTTTCGCCGTGGTGGTAGACGTAGGTGCAGAATGGCGTTGCAATGGTGCCAAGATTGTGCATCTTGGTGAGAATGTCCGGGTTGACCAGCGTGCAGTGCTCCACACGGTGTCGCGGATTGGGGCGAGGATCAGCCGCCTGAGCCTTCTCGTAGGCGTTCAGCACCATCTCGATGGCCAGGTCGCCGTTGGCGTGGATGCAGACCTGGAACCCGGCCCGGTGCATCTCCATCACGTTCTCTTCGATCTCCTCGGCGCTCATGGCCAGGATGCCGTGGTCGCAGTCGCTGCCTACATACGGCTCCGACAGGTAGGCCGTGCGGGCGGCGATGGCGCCGTCGGCCACCATCTTGATGCCGCCGAGGCGCAGCATGTCGTCGCCGAACCCGGTCTTAAGTCCCGCCTCCTGCAGAGACCGGAAGTGGGGGTGGTACATAAGAGCGTACACCCGCATGGACAGGTCGCCGGCGTCCCTACCTTCCTGGTAGGTGACAAACTCGTCGCGCACCACCCGGGCATCGTGGACGCTCGTGAGTCCGACCTCGGTCAGCATTCGGCAGATGGTGCGCAGTCCCTCGCGCCGGATCTCCGGCGTGTCCGAAGGAATGAGCCCAAACCGCACCGGCTCGATGGCCCGCTCATAGATCACCCCGTTCAGATCACCGGTGTCAGGGTCTCGTTCCAGCCGACCGCCGAAGGGATCGGGAGTGTCCCGATCGAACCCCGCGAGCTCCAGGGCCATGCTGTTCAGGTAGTAGATGGGTTCTGTTGCATTTGCTGGGTATTAGTCATTTTTGCAGGTGTGGCTATGACGCTGCCCTTCGCAAATGTCCGTCTCACCGCATTTGATGCAGGTATAGCTTGGGCATTTGAAGGATAAGCCGCGCTCCACGCGATGCGTATGGTAATGTCCTTGGCCTTGAGTAGTGGTCTGTCTGGCTATCATCTATCCTCCGAGGTCTTCTCCATAGTCGTCAGTGATACTCGTGATGCTGATAAGCGCTGGATCAAGCACTAGCGCTTCCCTGCGGTCCTCAAGCACAATAACCTGAGGCTGAAATAGCATGGCCTCACGCACGGAATCCTCGTCTGTATACGGGACATAGGCGACACGCTCCGCCCGCACTTCAGTTTCGTACAGCTGCCCTTGCTCACTGTCCCCCAACGCTGCTCCCCATCGAGGCGTCATGTACTGCTCGGCTATTCTCGGCTCGGTAGCCAGCCAAACAGCGTCGATTTCAGTAAGCGCCTTCACTGCCTCACCAGGTGCGTTGTATTGAGCGCTTTTGGCCGTGGGCATCGGGATAGCACGAGTGAGGCGGAAGCTCTCTATCGTCTGTCCTATGGGTTGCACCGTGCCGTGGAATAGCTCCAGTCGGTCAGCAGGTTCAATTTCTATTTCATATTGCGGCTCTCTATCCGGGACAGCTACCTGCACGCTGGGCTGAGATTCTGGGTGGGGCTCAGAAGTTAGTTGCATGCTGGGCGCGATGGATTCGGTTGCCGGTTCTTTCGACCCCGACATTGCCGCGACATCCCTCCAACTCGCAAACGGAATCTCCGCCCCCGCTCTTTCGGCGGGCCGTTTGCCTTTAAGCGATTGATGCGGCCGGAAGTAATTGTAGTTCAGCACCAGCCCGTCAAGGTACGTCTGGCCACTGTCCCGCTTCTTCAGCCCGCGCAACGTCTTGTCCCTGTCCCGTAGTGTCCCTTGTAGCCGCTCGCTCAGGTTGTTGTTGATTTCCGCCCTGATTCCCTGACTGACAACGTGCTTGACCGGCACAGTCGGAAACGCAGTCCTGATCCCCTCCTGGTACGACCGTAGCCCGTCCGTCTTTATCACGGCGGGCGGGTTCGCCGACTTTTCGCGGGCCATCGCCATAGCCGTTGCCGCTGCCCTGGTGGTTCGCTCCGGCGACAGGTAGGCCGATAGGACAAACCGCGTCTTGGAGTCCATCACGTTGAACACCCAGTATTGCTTGCCGCCCACCTTTACCGCGAGCTCGTCGGCCACCCATTCAGAGCCGGTATCCACCTTGATTCCGTCCACAACCTCTTTGGCCCGCGCCGTATTGGCTTTCACCCAGCCGTAGACCGTGGAGGCGTCGGTTTCGCGGTCAAAGTAGTCTCCGACGTTCTCCGCAGTCCGCCGATAGGACAGCCCGTCATAGTACATGTCCACCGCCGCGCCTATCTGCTGCGGCGTAGCGTGAGGCTTGCGCTTGGGCGTGTCCACGGGCACCGTGTGGCCCTCCGGCGTTGGCCCGGGGCGTCGGCACGTCTCGCAACGCTGGCCTGTCTTGCGCTTGCAGCTTGACCCGCAGTTGTGGCTCATTCCCGCTCCTGTGGTATTATTCTAAAATGTTCGGGGTCGAATCTACGGAATTCATCCGCTTATGTCTGGCCTACGCATTGGGAGTAGGTATGACGATGCTTGGCTTTATTGTCCAAAAAGCGAGAGCAGGAAAAGGGACACTCCGAATACTACACCGCCTGCGGCTGCAACGCTGAAAGCCCAAGCTGCTTCACCTTTGGATGCAAAGGCAGCACCGCCGAACAACGCCATTATCGCACCAGATAATCCGGCTACCGCCTGAATCAGCCCTTCCAAGATTCCCGACATACTCCCTCCAAGTCCCCGCCGGTAGTGTCGCCAAACTCTGACCGGCGGGGATGTTCTTTTTTGCTGCTACTCCGACATCAACCTTTCCTGCATCCGCCGAGCCTCCCTGCGAGGCATCCGTTTTGCAACTCCCTTGTGCGTGGGTAGGGTCAAAGGTTTGTTGGCTAGCAGGTCCTCCACACTGTATCCCTGAATCACGGGGTAGTTGCCCAAGTCGTCGCTGAACACCGCATTTCCGCGCTGATTCTCTACTGTCCGCATGTGGCGACTAAAACAGACGAATACTCCCGCAGTGGCGCCCACACGGCGCACCGTCGTTTCCAAGGCTTTCACCGAGTCCGGCGTAACCGCCCCTCCCTTTACTTGAACTACCGCCCATTCCGGCTTTGGCCTTTTCCCCCATCGCGTCGGCACGAAAGGAAGCAACCCGTCCACCCCCCCGTCTGTCCCCGGAGTGCCTGGGTTGTGGAACAATCCCTCCGCGCCAATCGCCCCGCATACCCATTTCTCAAACTCGAACTTGTCTCGTTCAGCCAATGCTGCGGCATCCGCGACGTTGACTGGCACACCGCGCACCACTACATCATCAATTGTCAGTCCCTCGAATGCGTTGACTACTCGATTCCGAACCAACCCCACTGCAAAGGCCGAAAGGTCTATTCCGATCCATCGGCGGTTCAGCCGTTCGGCGGCGTGAACAGCAGTGCCGCAACCGCAGAATGGGTCAAGCACCAAATGGCCCGTGTTACTGCTTGAGTCGATGATCCGCTCAAGCAGACTCAGCGGCTTTTGGGTCGGATAGCCTAGCCGCTCGCTTGCTCGCGAGGATATTGGCCCTATGTCGGTCCAAACGTCTTGCAGAGGCACGCCCGGCATTTCGTCCAAGTATCGCTTGTATCGAGGCACCGCACCTGGTCTTGTTTGGACAATCCGCCCTTCATCTATTAGCTTTTGCATATTCTCCTGGCTGTATCGCCAATAGCGACTGACCCCCATGACTTCATAGTGCGGATTCCCCTTAGCTGAACCATAAGGGCCTGTTAAATCTGTCAGTTGGTACCGCCGTCCCGTCCCTTCTTCTGTGTGCTTGTAAAAGTTCTCCACATACTCGCGGTCGTGAGGGGTGTATTGTGGGTTCCACGTCCAGTCATTTCCTTTGGTATAGAAAAGCAGCACGTCGTGAATCCGACCGTGCTGCTTTCGCCCCTGCTTAGTGTCACTGTGAGCGTATGTGCGCTTCCAGACAATCTCTGCCTTGTAGTTTTGTTGGCCGAAAATGGCGTCCATCAGTAGCTTGAGGTAATGGCTGGCGGTGTCGTCGCAGTGGAGATAGATGCTTCCGGCATCAGATAATACCCGCTGCATGGGGAGCAATCTAGCCGCCATATTTATCAAGTATGGAGCAAGCCCCCCCCCCCCCGACTTTCACTGTCCACTCGTTGAGCGAGCGTAACTATGTCAGCCAGTACGCGAGAACGAGGGCCACTGCTCAATTCCTGCAAAAGATGATCTTCTTCTGCTCCCCATTTCCAAGTGTCCTCAAACGCCTCCACCGGGCGCGTGTCAATATCCTTGTCGGCGAACGGCAGATTATAGACGCTCTTGGAGTTAAAGGGCGGGTCAAGATATATGAGGTCAACTGAGCCACCAGGGAGGGCCAGTTCGTCGTTAAGGACGTTCAGGCAGTCGTCGCTGTACAGCATCCGGTCAGCCATCGCCGCGCTCCTAGACAAGAGTAACCGCGGCGATTATGATTGGCCTACCCCGCAAAAGTCAACAGAACCAGTAGATGTGGCCCGCCCGGTGGGACACCATGATTGGGTGGAAGGTGCTCACCGCGTCCAGCTCCTCCCGGAAGATGGAGCGGTTCTCCGCCGTCTTGGTGTCGTCGTACTTGAAACCCTGCACCCACTGGCCCGGCGGCGTGGTTTCCGCCCGATCCCGCAGCGCCGTCTGGATGGCGGCGATGGAGGGCAGGTCGCAGTCGGCGGCCATCACGTGGCGAATGCCGCTGTTCAGCACGTGGATGTGGGCATCGATGAAGCCGGGGAGGACTGTGCTGCCGGTCAGGTCCAGCACCTTGACGTTGGTGCCGACGAACGTCTCGACGTCCGCGTTGCTTCCAACTCCGATGATGCGCCCGTTGCTCATGGCCACGGCCTCGGCGCGGGGCCGGCTGCGGTCCATGGTGATGACGTTTGCGTTCCTGATGACCGTATCGGCCTTGGTAGGGTTGGTTGACATTGGGCCTCCTCGGGCGTTGCTGGAACGCCTGGCTGGCATTCGTACGTGCGGCAATTGAGACCGCAAGTTTACCACCTTGTTTGATACTCGTTGATCGCTACAATGAGGCAACCTTTTTCGCCGACAGAGTCTCCCGCGTATCAATTAGGGACAGTCGCAACTGCTGCCAGGGATAAGCATTCCTGGCAAACCCTCAGCTTCAATACGGAGGACACCATGGGCTGGTCCAACAACCATCCGAACGGCCTGATCCACTATGAGCCTCGGGACGCCTGCCGTGGATACACGCTGATTACCAACGTAAGCGGTCATGACTCCCGCCTGATAGACATGGAGGGGCGGGTCTGCCACGCCTGGCACTCCGACGAGGGCATCGGTTATGCCTACCTGCTGCCCAACGGCCACCTGCTGCTGCGCACCGGGCCCGCCGCCGAGGAGGTCTCGTTCCTCAGCCGTCCGGAGCGGGAGCTGCTGCCCATCGGCGGCAGGACGGTGGCAGGCGCGATTCTGGAGCTGGACTGGGATAGCAACGTGGTCTGGGAATACCGATACCCTCTGCTGCATCACGACTTCGAGCGTCTGCCCAACGGCAATACCCTGGTGCTGACGTGGGAGCTGATGCCAGACGAGCTGACCCGGCAGGTCAAGGGCGGCCACGAGTCGGGACACGGCGGAGCCGGCATGCTGGGGGACACGGTGCGGGAGATCACGCCCTCCGGCGAGGTCGTTTACGAGTGGAACTCCTGGGAGTATCTGGATGTCGAGGAGGACAGGATCTGCTTCCTGGAGGGCCGGGCTGAGTGGACGCACCAGAACACCCTCAACGTAACTCCCGAGGGCGACCTGGTGGTCAGCTTCCGCCAGACCGACACCGTCGGCATCGTCGACCGGGCCAGCGGCGAGTTCCGCTGGAAGTGGGGACGAGGCAACATCTCCCACCAGCACAACCCGACCATGCTGCCCAACGGACGGGTGCTCATATTCGACAACGGCCCCCATAAGAGCGGCTTCACCCACTCGCGGGTCATCGAGGTCGATCCCGCCAATAATGAGATTGCTTGGGAGTACCGGGGAGACCCTCCCATCTCCTTCTACAGCTACCACATCAGCGGCTCCGAGCGTCAGCCTAACGGCAACACGCTGATCTGCGAGGGCGCGCCGGGCCGAATCTTCGAGGTCACGCCCGGCAAGCAGATCGTGTGGGAGTACATCAACCCGTTCATGGCTCGCAGCGGCTACGGGGTGGGTGGCTCCATCTCGGGCTTGGGCAACTCTGTGTTTCGCGCCCACCGGTACAGTTACGACCACCCCGCACTGGCTGGGAGGGACCTCAACCCCGACCGGTACGCCAACCTGAACCGCCTGTACGCCTGAACGGTGGAAGGTAACTTGGGAGGGCTGGGGGTCCGACTACGTACACTGTTCACGTCGACACTCACAGCACGCGATGTTAGGATTCCAGCAAATGCCGGCCTGACATTAGCCGGGACTCACCGCAGAGACTGGAGGAAGAACCCATGACCGGGAAAGCCCTGGACTACACAACGCTGTTCAATCGCAGCCTGCCCGCTCCTTCCGCGCCTTTCGGGGGGCACCCGAAGTACAACTTCATCGGCGGGCACAGCGACCCGGACATGGTGCCCATGGAGGGGTTCATCGAGTCTGCGGGCAGGGTGTTTCGGGGCGATCCCCGCAACATATCGATGTACAACTTCGACGGCGGGCCGCAGGGCATCACTCCCCTGCGTCAGTTCCTGGTAGACAAGCTGGCGACCCACCGAGGAATCAACACGACCGTTGACGAAATCCTGATCACCTCGGGGTCGGGCCTGGCCATCGAGCTCATCAACGAGATCCTGCTGGAGGAGGGCGATACCGTCATCGTTGAGGCGTTCAGCTTCTCCGGCGCCCTAGGCAACATCAGGCGCCGCAAGGTGAACATGGTCGCCATCGACGTCGACCACGACGGCCTGCGGATGGACCAGCTGGCCCAGGCCCTGGAGGACCTGAGGTCGCGCGGCGTGCGCCCCAAGTACATCTACACCATCCCCACGCTGCAGAACCCCACCGGCACGGTGATGAGCATGGAGCGGCGTCTGCGGATGCTGGAGCTCAGCGAGGAATACGGCGTCCCGATCTTCGAGGACGAATGCTACGCCGACCTCATTTTCGAGGGAGAATACGAAAACGCCATTCGCTCCCTGGACGACAGCAACCGGGTGCTGCACATCGGTTCGTTCTCCAAGACCCTAGGGCCTGGCACTCGCCTCGGTTACATCGTCGCCGACTGGGAGGTGATGAGCCGTCTGATGTCCCGCAAGAACGACGCCGGCACCGGCGTCCTCGACCAGATGATTGTTGCCGACTATTTCAACCACCATTACGAGGAGCACATCATGAATATGCGCTCCTCGCTCCAGCGCAAGTGCGATGTTCTCGCCAGCGCACTGCGGGAGTCCTTCGGACCGAACGTTGACTTCTACGTGCCTCGCGGCGGGATGTACCTGTGGGTCAAGCTGCCCGACGGTGTGGATTCACGCGCCCTGGCCGGGCCTGCCCTGCGGGAGGGCATCGCATTCAACCCCGGCCCAGACTGGTCGGCTGACCCTGACGCTGCCGCAAGCTACATCCGCCTGTGCTTCGCCCTCCCCTCCGAGGCCGAGATCTGGGAGGGTGTGGAAAAGCTGGCGGAGGTATTCCGGAGGGAGGGCGCCATTTCCTGATTCCTCCCTCAAGACTCCAGGGCGATCGCGAAGCAGGCGCCACCAATTTTGTCTGAATCAGGATTTGCAGGATTCAAAGATCAACAGGATCAGAAATCATCCTGAAAATCCCGGAATCTTGACAATCCTGATTCAGACAATGACTTTGCAATAGTCCTGCCCTTGACGTGGGAGGCTTTGGGTAGGGGTCAAAAGGCAAAAAGGGACTCTCGTGGTTAACCCCACTCATTCACCCTGACTTGAAAAAGTTGCAAGAAACCGGCCCCGATCCATTCTGGATAAGGGCCGGTTCACTTTCTTGCCGGGCTATCGAGCGCAACGAGTCAGCTCGTCGGCAAACAGATCAGTTGGGCGTCCATACCATGGCCCCAATTTCGCTGAACTCCCTCTTCAGTTTCTTCCACGAATCGCCGCAGTCGGCGCTGGTGTAGACCTCGCCCAGCAGGCTGGAAGCCAATACGAAGTCGGGGTCGGCAGCGTGGGTCACTATGTTCCAGATGTTGGAGTTCGGCTCGTTGGGCAGCGGACGCTCCTCCCAAGTCTGGCCGCCGTCCTGGGATCGCTGGATGGCGCCGGTGCTGCCAATTGCAGTGTCGCCAACCGCGGCGAAGAGCACGCTTGGGTCGCCGGGCCGGAAGGCAATGCCCCGGCTGTAGGGCAGGACGAACTTGTCGGTGGTCACAACCGACTGCCAGCTCTCGCCCATGTCCGTGGTGGCGTAGATCTCCCGGGGCGTGCTGGCCAGGACTGTCCGCGTCTCGGCGGGACTGATTGCCATGCCGTGAATATCGGGATGCACCCCTCCCTGAACGTGGGTCCAAGAGTCACCACCGTCTACGCTGCGATACACGCCATCCACCTCAACGCCGGCCCAGACCGTGCGGTGGTCCTGCGGTTCGACCATCAGCATGGTCACCATGGGCGGGCCGATGTGGCACTCCTGGGCCATTTGCACCGAGAGCCTGCTCCAACTCTCACCGCCGTCCTTGGAGCGGAAAAGCGCCGCGGGCTTGATGCCGACAAAGATGGTCTCGGCGTCCACCGGGTCAATGGCGATCGACCAGATGGGCATACCGTCCATGGCTGACCACAGTTTCTCCCAGGTCGCACCGCAGTCCTCGCTGCGGTAAATGCCATAGTCGGAGCCGGCCAGGATGCGGTTGGGGTTGTCGGGGTAGACAGCCATCCCCCGTACCTGGCTGCCCAGCGGGAACGGGTCCCTGATGCGGTTCCAGTTATCTCCGCCGTCGGGGCTGTGCCAGACGCCGCCGCCGAAGCCGACGGCCCCCACGCATATGCTGTAGTCCTTACCCATATCCAGACCCTCCTTTGCCGCTAATTCCTGCTCACTTATGGGTTTACATGCCCTTTTTAGCAAGTATACGCGACGTCAGAGCCGTATTCCATCGCGATCAGAGAATAGTCGCATCAAGTGCGACTATACCCTGATTGGTGACGATGAATTACGGCGAGAATCCGTCAGGCATGGCAGTGGCCGTTGACGTGATGCGACGGCGGCACGTCCAGCGCCGGGTTACGGTCGAAGAAGCCGACGGGCATCAGCTTGAACCCGGTGTACATCACCGGCATAACCGGCCAGTCCTCGGGTCGTGGGATGTGGTGGCTCCCGAAGTTGTACCAGACCACGATATCGGTGTTCTCGACGTTCCGGTTTGCCTGGGTCCACTTGGGCAGGCCGTCGCCTCCGGGATGCTGGTTCGGATACGGCCCGGTGGGCGACATCTCCTCGGGATGGTATGGAGTTACCCACAGGTGCTTCCGGAAGAAACCGGCACGCTTGGACACGCTGGCCTCGGGATGGGCGAAGGGCAGCAGTCCGTCGCCGGGCACCAGCTTGTAGCTGACCGGCTGGCCCACATAGTTGTTCACCGACGGGTTGGCTATCAGCCAGTAGCGGCCCGTCAGCGGGTCCACGGTGCGTTGCGCCTCCGACTCGGTGGCCAGCAGCGTCCTCTCCGGGTAGAACGCGCCGGACTGCGGGTTGTCTGGGCCCAGGGGCTCGGCCACCGTGTTGACCTCGTAGACCGAGTTGTTCGGGCCGTCGACGGCCATATCCAACCGCATCCCGAAGAAGTGCTGATGGACGTGGCCGCCCAGCTGGGGCGCAATCACAGTGCCGTACTTGGGCTCTTCTCCTGGCTCCAGGGCCATGTTGTTGACGATGCCGGTGAGCTTCACCTGGAACTCGATGTTGCCGTCCTGGTAGAAGTGCCAGAAGAAACCGTACTCGTAGTTGCCGACGGTGGCGATGAAGGAGATCACAAGCCGTCGGGAGCGGCGCACCTCGGCTTGCCCGGTGCGCCAGTCGGTGTGCTTCCAGAGGATGCCGAAGTCCTCCTCGTGCAGGCAGACAGCGTTGGGGATCTCGACGGGTTCACCTCGGCTGTTGTTCAGGACTACGTCGAAGTAGTAGATCTGGCCCAGGCAGTCGCAGCCCAGCGCGAGGGAGTTGGCCAGGGACCCAATGCCTGCCTCGCCGACGTCGAAGGCGTTCTTTCGGTAGTTCTTCTCCTCGGGATCGCCGTAGGGCACAACCAGCTCGGACAGCGACGCGCGGTTGATGATGGGCCGCTCGCGTCCCTGGTCCTCGTAGCTGATACCGTGAAGCACCAAGCCCTCGCGCCGTGTGTAGCCCACCCGGAAGCTCCATTTCTGCCAGGTAACCAGGTTCCCATCGACGCTGAAGCTGGGGCCTTCGGGCTGCACCACGTCCAGTGGCTTCAGGTCGGTGCGGAACTCCTGCACGAACTCCTCGGCGTAGTTGCCGTCGTTGGGCGGGATGGGCACGACGCCGTGGTCCTCAACCCGCAGCACCTTCATAGCGTTCAGGTCAACGACGGCTATTACCCCCTCGATGGGGCGGGCGTACCCGTTGTCATTTGGGCCGGTCTTGAGCCAGCTTCGGGCGAAGGAGAGCCGGACACCCTCCTCCTCGGCAACGCCGTAGTTGCCAGCGGGCCAGGGGTCCACCATGACCATGCTGGTGTCGTCGATCCCCCGCTTGCGCAGGGCTGCCTGGAACTCTGGGGAGGCCTTGACCGCATTTTCGCAGTCGAAAAACTCGTCCATCATCAGTCGGGGCTGCACGCCGGGTACATGGGTCCACCACTTGACCGCTGATTCATCCAGCGAAACTACGGCCTCGTAGGTTTTCCCTGTGTCGTTGTCCAGCAGAATGATGAACGCCTCACGTTCGGGCGGCTTGTGCCCATTACGGCTGAGGACGCTCTCCTTGGGAGGCTCCTTCAGTTCGACCGACTCGAACTTGACCCTCTCTCCCAGCGACTGGCCGGCGCGCAGGATCGCTACGGCGGCTTCGATCTCCTGCGGGGACAGAGGGTCGAGCGGGTGGGAAGCCTTGGTGGGACCGGATTGCACGTGGACCGACTGGCCTACAGTTGTCATTTGGGGCCTCCTTCCCTGTGGTGTTGGCGTTCAGGTAACGAGAGAACGTGTACGGAGGTTTCAAAGAGCGGCTTGTTGCACAGTATAGTTTCGGCCCGCCCAATGAGAAAGCTCCACGCTTGGTGGCCGCGGGACGACTGCAAAATTGTTATCTGACCTGTGATTCGTTTGATTTCGGGATTTCGCTGATGGGGCTCTAATCCTGATGGTCCTTTAATCCTGCGAACCTGATTCAGACAGTTGCATCGCTATCGTCATATCGCCGTACTACAGCAAACTTGACACAGTACAAAAGGCCCACCAGAATTCCCCTCAAATTCGCAATTATTTCTCGCCTGCGCTTTCAACAGGAACGCGCGGCAACGAAAGGACAGCATTGAATTACGAGACCGTCATACTCGAGAAGAAAGACCATGTGGCCCGTGTCACTCTCAACCGGCCGGAACGCCTGAACGCCCTGAACCGTCAGATGTTCCGGGAGCTGAATTCCGCCCTGGAAGACGCCGCTACCGACAGCGACGTCTGGGTGGTGGTACTGACTGGAGCAGGCCGGGCATTCTGCGCCTCCGCTGACATCAAGGAGGAGCGCCAGGAGGGCGACCGCCTGCTGGGCTACATGGAGCCCAACGAGATTTACCAGTTCATCCGCAGCGGCCCGCAAGCCATCACCCTCAAGCTGCACCAGATGGACAAGCCCACCATCGCCATGGTCAACGGCCTGGCCATCGGCGACGGGTTCGACTTCGTGCTGGCCTGCGACATCCGGGTCGGCTGCGAGCATTCGCGCTTCATGAACGCGTTCCTGCAGATGGGTCTGGTCTCCAACACCGGCGCAACCTGGCTATACCCCCGCGCCCTTGGAGTTAACAAGGCCCTGGAACTGCTGTTTACCGGGGACTGGCTGGACGCGGACGAGGCGCTGCAGTTGGGCCTGCTGAACCGGCTGGTACCGTACGAGGAACTGGAAGCCGAGACCATGGCCCTGGCGGCCAAGATCGCCGGGAAATCGCCGGTGGCCAACCGCCTCGTCAAGGGGATGGTCTTTCGCGGACTTGGCCAGTCGCTGGAGGAGCATCTCCCAGAGGCTGCCCACGCCGAGGTCCTTTCGCTGGCCAGCGAGGACCACCGCGAGGCCCTGGCCGCATTCCTAGAGAAACGCGAACCCGAGTTCAAAGGGCGTTAATTCTCCCCCCTGCCTCCAGCTGAGGGATAGGGCGGGGGCGTCCTCTTAACGAATAACAGGACATCACCCTCACTACAGCTCTCTCCCTCAAGGGAGAGGGGGTCTGAGAGATCTCCGACTAGGACAATTATGGCCGACTCCCTGTTTGAAAAACTGAAGGCCACGGTTGAACAGGAACTGGTGTTCGAAGCGCCGGACGAGATCGGGCGGTCAGCCTTTCGGCAGTACGCCCTGGCCGTGGGCGACTTCAACCCGCTCTACTCCGACCGTGAGCATGCCACATCCAACGGACTCCGGGACGTGATGGCGCCGCCAACGCTGATCTGCGACACCTGGCAGTACGTGGACAGTGACATGGACACCCGTGGTGACTTGGTCGGTCGAGGCTCGTTCGGCGAGTTGACCGGCCTCCGCGCGGGCAACGAGTACGAATTCTTCCAGCCAATTCACCCCGACGACGTGATCACCGCCCGGTGGCTGGTCAAGGACGTTTACGAGCGCACGGGGCGCTCCGGTTCACTGGTTTTCCAGGTGGTTGAGGCGACGTATAGCAACCAGCGGGGCGAGCTGCTGGCCCGGAACACCGAGACCCTGTTCTACCGGGAAGAGACCCTGCAATGACCTCCGTCAGAAACAGCGGACGCTTCTACGAGGATGTTTCCGTCGGCGAGGAGTTGCCTCCCCTGCAGAAGCAGATCGACATGCCCCACATGATGGCCTATGGCGCCGCCACCTGGGACTTCATTCGCGTCCACTACGACGCGGATCTGGCGCGGGAGCTCGGATTCCCCGGACCGTTCGTCGACGGCCAGATGCTCGGGGCCTTCCTGGCCCAGCACGTGCAGGATTGGGCGGGACCCGGCTCGTTCCTGCGCAAGCTGTCCTTTCGCAACCGGGTTATGGTCTACCCCGGCGACACACTGGTCTGCGGTGGCGCGGTGACCGGCCTTCAGGGCGAGGGCGATGCCAGCAAGGGATGCGGCCTGGCCGAGTGCGACCTGTGGATCGAGAATCAGCGTGGCGAACGAGTGGTAGACCGGGCCACCGCCGTGGTGCAGATTCCGCTGCGGCCCCGCGAGGCACGCTCCTGATGAGCATGGACGGCGACAACGCCTCAACAACGTCATCCGCCCTCGCTGGCGTGCGCGTAGTTGAGTTCACCGGGATGGCGTCGGCGTCCTTCTGTGCCCGCCTGCTGGCCGATGCCGGAGCCGACGTGGTCAAGGTGGAACCGCCCGACGGCGATCCCTACCGCCATCGTGGCCCCTTCCCCGACGGCAAGCCCGACCCTGACTGGAGCGGGATGTTCCTGTACCTGAACGCCAACAAGCGCGGCGTGACATTGGACCTACAGGACGAGGCACACAAGGCCGCCTTTGACGCCACAATCGCAGGGGCAGACATCCTGGTCGTCGGCGGACAGAGCGGCGACATTGAACGGCAAGGCCTTCGCCGGGATACGCTGCGGAATCTCAATCCCGGCTTGATCGTCGCCGCCATCACTCCTTTTGGTCTGTCAGGGCCCAATAGCTTTTTTGTGGGCGACGAATTGACGGCGGTCGCGGCCGGCGGTCTGTCCTTCGCCACCCCCGGAGTGCCGGACGGCGTGCAGGACCCGGCCAGTGAGCCTCCCCTCACGGCCAACACGCCGCTGGCGGAGCTGATGACCGGCGTGCTGGGCTCCGCGGCGTGCGTGGCCGCCCTGTTGTCCCGTCAGTTCAGCGGCCAGGGTTGCGAGATCGACCTCAGCCTGCAGGAAGGTGTGGCGGCGGTTATGCCCTACGAGCTGGCCCACGCCGCTTACCATGAGCCGAAGAAACGGGAGATGCTGGGTTTCGCCCTGATGCCCAATGTATACCTTCCTTGCAAGGACGGCTACGTGGTGCTGATGGCGGTACTGGAGGGCCACTGGCGAAACCTGATGGAGGCAGCCGGCAACCCCGAGTGGGGAGAGCTGGAGGTTTTCGGCAACGCCCGAGAGCGGGGCCGGAACTGGGACGCGCTGGAACCGCTGCTACTGGAGTGGACAATGTCCCACACAGGGGAGGAAATCGCCCGTCTGGCCCAGGAACGCGGCGTCCCGTGTTTCCCGGCATACACAGTTGGCCAGATGATGAAGTCGGACCATGTCAGGGAGCGCGCCTTCCTGCAAGAACTGACCAGCCCCCAGGGGACCAGGTTCAACCTTCCCGGACATCCCATCCGAATGTCCGCCACGCCCTGGCGATCGTTCCGGCCTGCGCCCAGGTTGGGACAGCACACCGCCGAGGTCCTGCAGGACTGGCTGGGCTGGACCGATAGCAAGGCGGAGGCGCTGTCCCGATCGCACATTGAACGTTCCGCCGAAGCCGCCACGAGGTCGAGTGCGCTATGAACCCCGCCGTTGGTTCAGGTAAGGCCCCGTTGCCGCTGCAGGGCATCCGTGTCGCTGATTTCGGCCAGGTAATCGCCGCTCCGGTTACGGCCCAGATGCTGGGATGGCTGGGCGCCGAGGTGGTCCTGGTCGAGACCGAGGCCCGCTTCACCACCCGCGTGTGGCCTCCCTTCGCCGACGGAGAGTTCGGCATCAACAACAGCGGCGGCTTCAACCTGGTCAACAACAACAAGCTGAGCTGCTCCCTGGACCTGGGCAAGCCCGAAGCTCTCGAGGTGGCCAAGGGCATCATCAAGGTCAGCGACGTCCTCGTTGAGAACTATGCCACCGGTTCCATGGAGCGTCTCGGGCTGGGTTACGACGAGGTTAGGAAACTGCGACCCGACATTGTCTACATGTCCCTGGGCGCCTTCGGGCGCAGCGGCCCGTTCAAGGATTTGACGGGCTTTCACAGCGTCATCAACCTCTTTAGCGGCCTGGCGGCGGTCACCGGATACCCCGGCACCCACCCGCGGGTTATGGGTGGCCTGATCCCTGACGCCTTCTCCGGCTGCTACGCCGCCCTCGCAATTCTGCAGGGGCTGTACCACCGGTCGCGCACCGGCGAGGGCCAGCTCATCGAGGTATCCATGACGGAGGCATTGTCCGGCATGATCCCCGAGGCCGTGATGGAATACTCCCTCACTGGCAAAGAGCAGGAAAAGATGGGCAACCGCGACGGACGTCGCGCCCCTCGCAACGTCTTCCGCTGCCTGGGAGATGAGAAATGGGTGGCCATTTCGGTGGAAACCGACGAGCAATTCATGTGCCTGGCCAGTGCCTCCGGTAACGGATTCTGGGCACAGGATCCCCGATTCGCCACCGTCGAGGCCCGCTTGGCAAACCAGGACGCGCTTGAGTCGCTGGTGCAACAATGGACTTCCGGGCTTGAAGTCGAAGAGGTGTTGGCGATGCTGCAGGACGTCGGCGTCCCGGCGGCGCCGGTGTTCGACTCTGCCGAGGTGATGGACGACCCGCATCTGCGGGAACGAGGATTCGTGGCGCCGCTGGAGCATCCGGTGGCCGGAAGCCGGCCGGTCCTCTCCCTGCCGTGGGCCGTCAACGGGCAGAGAGGAGACACGCTTCGTCCCGCGCCCAACTTCGGCCAGCACAACGACTGGGTGTTGAAAGAACTGCTCAGCGTGCCGGACGATGAATACGAACGGCTGCATGCCTCGGGCGCTATTGGATGAATTACATCGCCCCACTGTTGACTGAAACTCTGAGCATCTGAAGGTGCGATTTCACCCTCACCCCAGCCCTCTCCCTCAAGGGAGAGGGAGCGTGGGACGGACACGCCTCCCTAAGGGGGATTGAAGATTAAACGGAGTAGAAATGCCCAGAAACATCGTCGAGGTTGACCCGCGGAAATTCCCCTGGCTGGACCTGAACCGCTACACCTTCTGCCTCGCGGCCGAGAGCGGAGGGATCGTGTACCTCGCGGGGCAGACTGCCAGCGAGTACGACCCATCGGCGGGTGGCGTCGTCTGCAAGGGGGACCTGCTGGACCAGACGCGGGTGATCTACGAAAAGCTGGGCGTCATCCTGGAAGCAGCCGGTATGTCCTTCGACGATGTCGTGCAGACGGTGGACTACATCGACCCGTCGGCCCTGCCTCAGTACCGTGAGACCGGCGCCATCCGCCGCGAGTTCCTGGGCGGCACTCCCGTGGGCGCCACCGGAATTTGCGTGGAGAGGCTGCTGCGACCCGACGCTCTGCTGGAGGTCAGCGCCGTGGCGGTGCGCGGCGAAAAACGCGCCATCAATCCGGGCTACGATCGGTACGGCTCTCTCACCTACGTGCCCGGCGTGATCGCCGGCGACACCCTGTGGACGTCGGGCTTCGTGGGCAGCGACGAGGTGGACGGCCTGGCGTCCTTTCCCCAAGACACCGGCGTCCAGATGGGCCTGACCTACGGCATCGTGAGCAGCGTGCTGGAGGCGGCGGGAGCGGCTCCCTCCGATATCGTCAAGACGTTAGAATACGTCTCTCCTCAGGCATGGCTCCAGTACGACGGGGGTTCATCGACGGCTCGGAGCGAGTTCTTCAAAGGCGAGTATCCGGCCAGCACCGGCATCACGGTGAACCGGCTACTGCGGCCCGAGGGGCACGTGGAGGTGGAGGCCGTCGCCGTGCTGGGCGGCACCCGAGAGGAAATCCAGGTACCCGGTTGGGAGGCCACCTACAGCGGCGCCACGTTCGCTCCTGGCGTCAGGAAGGGACGCATGGTGCAGCTATCGGCGCAAGCCGGAGTGGACCACACCACCGCCTCGGTCGTGTCCCCCTTCGACATCGTGGCCCAGGCCGAGCGGGCCTACGGCAACCTGGCGCGGGTCCTGGCCGAGGGCGGCTACTCGATGGATGACGTGGTGAACACCATCGAATGGGTGCCGCCCAACGGCCTGTCCACCTACCGTCGCATTGGCGATGTGCGCCGCAAGTACTTTGGCGACACCTTCCCGTCGGCCACGGGTGTGTCAATGCACCGCATCCGCCGGCCTGGCCCCAGCGACCGGCTGATCCCCGAGCTGTTGTTCGAGGTTACGGCGGTGGCCATCGTTTAACCGAGGACCCCGCCCAGAGGGCCTCTCTGGTTCCAGGGCAGGGGCGGGGCCATTTCGTCCGTCTCGACGCCATTCGCCAGGCCTACCGACGCCAACGGAGGGTCAATTGTGATTAAAACCCGCCACGGGCCGGGAAATCAATGCAGGTGCCGCCCTTCAGGCTCCCGGCTAAGTCAATCGCTACCGCTACTATCTATCTGACAGTGGCGACAACCGGCGCGCATTCGTCGCAAACGGACAGGTAGGTCCCGGGCGCCACGCTCTTGCCCTGGTTTTCGGGAACAGGGTTTCGGCAACCCATCATCTCGCATTCGCGCATCACGGGCTGCTGGTGCTGCTCCAGGTGCTTTTCGACTGCCAGGATTGCCGCCTCCACCCCAATCTTCTCCACCGGGAGCCGAAACAGGAGCGCCGGATCGCACTCCTTTTCACTCTCATCGACGACGGCGTAAACGTGGCCGGTCTCGTGGATGATGGCCACTCGCATCTCTCCGTCGGGGCCATCCCAGGTTCCGACGCGGGTTTCGGTGGGGTCCTCTATTTTGAGTTCCCTGATGAGGTCTTCAATTGTAGTTTTAATGCTGCCAGTCATATTCCCACCTCCTGAAGAACATCCCTTCCAGGGGAGCGGCCTATTCACATGGGCTGTCTCCGGTCCGTGCTGTAAAGTGTCAATCTCATCCCTTAATCGTCCCTATTATCATGTTATACACTTTATATTATATCATATCAGAATGTATCAATCTAATATATGTCCAACAGTGATGATCTACTGATCAAGTGGGTGTATCCAGTCCGGGCCGCTTTACCAATTCATGGTAAATCTACTCAGCAGCAGGCTGTCGATTTGCCATACGGATCGAAGGGTGGGCTAAATCGGACCAAGGCGGATAAAATCCTCTGCCCCCTAAATGCGGGGGTGTATGGGGCCCGGTGGTCCTTACGGCGTTCGAGTCGACACGGTTATCCCTGTTGAGCCCCATCTAAGCTCAATCAGCTACGAATGAAGTCTGAGGTGGTCGATGAGGAAGTCGGGCGGGACGAGTTTTGGGATGAGTTGCCGGAGGAGTTGTCCCTCAGGGAGGAGAGGCCAAGGAGGATACGAAAGTCCAAGGCGGCCCTGGAGGCTGTTGCGCAGGTAGCGTCGGAGCAGACCGAAGCTGAGGGCAGGGAGCATCCGGGGGTTCCCGATAACCGGACGCAGCGCAACTTCACTGCCCCTGACTCCGGCAGCGGGACAGGATTTCGATTACCGGGAGGCTGGCCAAGTGCCGGCCTTCAGCATCGTCAGGATCGGTGCTCGGTCCCGGACACGGCCCAACGTCAAGGCCAGTCAGGCAATACCAAGACGGGCTGCTACGGAGCGAAGCTGGAGCGGGCCTGGGCTCCCCAGCGTCCATTGACGTGGGTCATAATCCACAGCGAACGGTAGGTGGCAATTGCGCCGCCGTCCGCGTTATTGCGAGTGAACTGTATCAGGACGTGGACCTTGTGCTCTGAGCTGTGAAGCACGTCGGCAGAATCCAGCACGGTATGGTGCCAGTCGTCTCCGGCGCGGGCATAGAAGTCCCGCATGTAGGTGGCCTCCAGCTCCTCCCGGTTATGCCAGATGGCCACTCCACCACCGGAAATGCGGATGTGCGGCAGGTGCAGCAAATCGTGCATCGCATCGGCGTCCCCTACGTTTATTGCGGCCATGAAGCTGGTGATGGCCGACACGGCTGCGGCGGCACTCTCCGGCCACTGGTTCTCCTGCCCTTGAAGTTCGGTCATTACTGGCCTCTTTGTTGCGGCAATTTGGCAAATTGCATGCAGGGGCAGGCACAATGCCCGCCCCTGCATGTTTATGGAACGGTGTCGGGTCTATAGGGTTGCCCTTAACCGTCAAACGTCGCCTCGTAGGGGCGCCCCTAGTGGGCGCCCTGGTCGTATCTGAGAAATTCACCTTTCCTCTAACCCTCCCCCATCAAGGCAGAGGAGAAATAGGGGTACAGTCATTGGCTAGGTGAGGCGGAGGAAGGCCTCAGCGTTGCCGGACATGTGCTTGCGCAGGGCCTCATCGCCCAGGTCCTGCCAGAAGGGCCAGTTGATGACCATCTCCGCGGTGTCGGGGAAGTGGGCCTCGCCGTGGGGGTAGTCGGACTGGTGCATCAGCGCTTCGTCGCCTAACAGATCGATGCAGGCCTTGGTCATGGCCGCGCCCTCGAAAGGTTCGGCGCCGCAGCGGAAGCGTCCCATCTGGGCGTATTCGATGGGCTTGTAGTCGGTCTTGGGCGTGGTGCCGGAGACGTAGTTGCACATCTCTTCGAGGCGGATCAGCCAGTGAGGCAGCCAGCCGTGACCCACCTCTGCGGCGCCGGCGTTGATGTTGGGGAATCGGTCGAAGATGCGGCCCACTATCAGGTAGGAGAGCAGCCGAGCGGCGCCCCACGGGTGGGCGGCGGTGCGCGCGACGGCGATGTTGCCCCACATGTCGCGGTAGCCGGGGAAGTAGGGCGGCTCGAAGGTGAAGCTGTGGTGCAGGATGGGCAGGTGTTCCTCGTTCAGCACCTCGAACAGCCGGTCGTTGGCCGGGTGGTCGATGGGCATTCCCTCGGGCAGTATGATGGCCACGGCAGCGGCCCACCGCTCCTTTGAAACGGCCTTGATCTCGTTGATGGACCACTCGATGTCGGCGGCGGGGGCCAGGATGATGCTGCGCAGCCGCTCGGGGTCGGCGCTGCAGTACTCGCGCATGTAACGGTGGTAGGAGGAGTAGAGGCCCTCGGCGAGGGTTACGTCCTCGATACCGGTCAGGCCATTGGCCCAGGTGCCGGGAATAATCACGTCGACGTCGCGGCCCTCCAGGTCCATGTCGGCGAGGCGGCCGGTGGCGTTTTCGTCGCTGACGCCTTTCTGTGGGTCGACGCGGTGGTGCCCCGAGTTCCGGGTTACCCGGCCTTCCAGCGCGCCACGTCCACCGGCAACGGCAGCCTGGTCGTCGCCGCTGGGAGCCTCGCCGGGGAAGCGGTCGAAGGGGATGGAGGCGATGCTGAGGGCGTTGTACTCGCCGACGGTGCGAATATAGGGCTTGAGCTCATCAAGCCGGGGCCGGAAGGACGGGTCGACGTACTTGATCAGGGTGTCGAGGCTGGGGTTCACGTGGGTGTCGATGTCGATGACGCGGTATCCGTTCTTCATTTGTTCGTCTCCTCCGGGTCCAGGTTGGGTCAGGACTTCAGGTAGCGGGAGAGCCATTCGAGGCAGCGCCCCCAGGCCATGTGCGCGGCCTCGGGGCGGTAGCTCTCGCGGGTGTCGGACATGAATGCGTGCCCGGCGCGGGGATAGCTGACGAACTTGAAGGTCCTGCCGGACTGTTCCAATACCCCGCGCAGTCGGGCCACGTCGCCGGGCGACGGGTTGGTGTCGTCATCACCGAACAGGGCCAGCATGGGGCAGCTGATACTGGCGGCCAGCTCGCCGGGCGGCTTCGGGTTGACCTCCGTGGGCTGGAACAGGCCGTTGGGGTAGAAGCTGACGCAGACGTCGACACTACCTGCTCCAAGGTCCGGGCTGCTGGCGAAGACCAGGCCCAGCCGCCCGCCGGAGCAGAAGCCGACAACGCCGATGCGGTCGCCAACGTGAGGGCTCGCCCGCAGGAAGTCGAGGCCGCCCTGCAGGTCGCCGACGGTCTGGGCGTTGGGCCTTGAGTTCAGGGCGTCGCGGGCCATGTTCATGTCCGAGTGCTCGATCACGGTCAGAAACCCGTCGCGGCTGTAGAGGGCAGGCACGATGGCGGCGTATCCCAGGGCGGCGTAGCGGCGCGCCATGTCCTTCAAGTGCTCCTCGTAGCCGTGGATGCCGTGGACGAGCAGCAGCCCCGGATGCGGGCCACCCTCCGACGGCCGGGCCACGTAGGCGGGCACCTGATCGTCGTTGTAGCCGCTGATGGTGGCGTCGTAGGCCATTATGTCAGCCGGGTGATATACCAGACCGGGTGGCAGCGTTCGGGAGACCACGGTCGATGCGTCCTCATGCCATCACGGACCCTCGGGCGGTCCGGGTGGGATGGGGGCATTCTAGGGAGCAGATGACGGGGTTGCAACCGGCGCGAGTGACTCTTGGAGGTTGAATGTGCCCGATGCACAGGTAAAATGACAACGTGCTTGAATTGCTGAAGACTCACTTCGGCTACGATGCCTTTCTGCCCCTGCAAGAGGAGATCGTCGAGTCGGTGATGGCGGGGCGGGACACCTTCGCGCTGATGCCCACGGGCGGCGGCAAATCGCTGTGCTACCAGCTTCCCGCCATGGCCCTGCCGGGGCTGACTCTAGTGGTGTCGCCGCTGATCGCCCTGATGAAAGACCAGGTCGACGCACTGGAAGCCAATGGAATACCGGCGGGATTCATCAACAGCACGCAGACCAGCGCTGAAGTCTCGTTGATGGTTCGAAGGATACGTTCAGGGGCGATCAAGCTCCTTTACGTTGCTCCGGAACGGGTGATTGAGCCGCGGTTTGCGGACTTCCTCTCGACCCTTGACGTCAGTCTCGTAGCCATTGACGAGGCCCACTGCGTTTCAGAGTGGGGGCATGAATTCAGGCCTGCATACCGCGAGTTGCGGAACCTGCGGCGCTGCTGCCCCGAGGCCCCGGTCATAGCCCTGACTGCCACGGCCACCGGCCAGGTGCGCGCCGACATTCTTTCGCAACTTGGACTGCAGACTCCATCTGTCTTCGTATCCAGTTTCAACCGCCCCAATCTGTCCTACTCGATCGTTCCCAAGGAACGAGACCTATCGGGCCTGCTGCACCTGCTGGAAAAGCACCGTGGAGAGTCGGCGATAGTCTACTGTGGGTCCAGACGAGACACTGAGGACATCGCGGCAACGCTCAGGGAGCAGGGATTCAAGGCGGAGCCGTACCACGCTGGTCTTGATGCCGACGCAAGACGGACCACCCAGGAGCGATTCATACGCGACCACACTCCCATAGTGACCGCCACCATCGCCTTCGGAATGGGAATTAACAAGCCTGACGTTCGTCTGGTAGTACATTATGACATTCCGAAGAGCATCGAAAGCTACTACCAGGAAACCGGCCGGGCCGGGCGAGATGGGCTGCCCAGCGAGTGCGTGCTGTTCTACTCCTATGCCGGGAAATCAAGGCAGGAATTCTTCATAAATCAGATAGAGGACGACGAGGAAAGAGAGAGGGCAAGGCAGCGGCTGAATCGGGTGATCGCCCTCTGCACGCTCAGTACCTGCCGCCGCAGGTACGTTCTGCAGTACCTCGGCGAGGAATGGGCTGAGGACAGCTGCGGCGGGTGCGACAACTGCACAGGTCCTCGGGAAGAGTATGACGCGACAGAGATTGCGCAAAAGGCGCTTTCCGCAGTCATTCGTACCGGTGAGCGTTTCGGAGCAGCGCACGTCATTGCTGTGCTGCGGGGGAGCAAGGGCGAGAGGGTGCTGGCACAGGGGCACGACCAGCTGTCCGTTTATGGCATTGCCGCCGACAAGTCCAGGGACGAACTCAGAGACCTGATTGAGGACTTGAAGCGAGAGGGACTGCTGACTGTCTCCGAGGGAGAATTCCCGACGTTGCAGGTGTCGGACCGAGGCCGGGAGTTCCTGAGAAACCGCGAAAGGCTGTTGCTATCCAGGCCGGTTGAAGTCAAGACCGCTGAAGGAGCCGGAGGCGGGAGGAGCCGCTCCATCGATGGAGATTATGACGAGGGGCTCTACAACGAACTTTCGGCCCTGCGGAGGAAAATTTCGGACGATCGCGGGGTTCCTGCGTATGTGATCTTTGGCAACCGCGCTCTCCAGGACATGGCGCGCAAGGTCCCTCGAACGCCTGCAGAGTTTTCGCGAGTGTCCGGGGTTGGCCGGGCCAAACTGGAAGACCTGGGCGAGCCTTTCCTGAATTTGATCAACTCCTATGCCCGTGAGCGAGGCTGGCCGGAAGCGCAGACTTCGAGGAACCGGAGCGCCGCCGTTGAACCGACGCCTCGGGTTGTCAACCAGTCGTATCGTGAGACTGGCCGCTTGATCTCTGAGGGAGCATCGCTCTCGGACACGGCTGCGGCACGCGGACTGAAGCCAACGACTGTCATGGGGCATCTTGAGCGTCTGGTGGAGGAGGGTGTACCTGTTAGCCTGGCCCACGTCCTGCCAGCCCCGGACCGTCGGGTCGAGATAGAGGCAGCGCTGGGTGCGCTGGGTGACAGCCCCCTCCGTCCCGTATGGGAGGAGCTTGAAGGCCGGTACAGCTACGACGAAATCCGGCTGGTGCGGTTGGCAAGAAGAAACGCATCGCTGGCGACGGCTATGGAGGCACTTGATGCCCGGGAACGGGACTCCCGGTCGATGATGGGGCACCGGGCATAAACGAATGGGGAACAAAAGGGCGCCCACAAGGGGCGCCCCTACATTTGCTAGTGCAGTCCGAAGGTGCACCCCTACAACCCCAGCGCCGCTGCCAGCTCGCGCTTGTGCTGCTTGGGGTCTCCGAGGAAGTGGTAGAGGGTGCGGGAGGCGGAGGTGTGCAGGGTGAGCCCGTACTCGGTCATGCTGCCCACGCCGGCGTGCACCTCGTGGGCGTAGTTGCAGGCCTCGTAGTAGCCCTCGCTGGCGACGGCCTTGCACAATGAGATGCTGCTGGCGGCGTCGCGGCCCACGTCCAGCTTCCATAGGGCCTCGTAGGTGGTCCAGCGGGCGGCGTCGAGGTGGTTGACCAGGGCGATGACCTGGTCCTGCACGCGCTGGAAGCGTCCGATGGGGGTGCCGAACTGGATGCGGGTGCGGCTGTAGTCGACGGAGACCTCGTAGACGGCCTGGCAGCCACCAACCTGGTAGGCGCCGATGACCGGGATAGCCTTGGCGACGGCGCGCTGCCAGGCACCCCAACCGCCTGTGATGGCGTTGCCCAGGACGTTGGTAGAGTCAGCGGGAGTGTTGTCGAACCGCACCTCGGCCAGGTTCCAGGCGAAGCCGGGCAGGTTGCGGGGGCGAACGCCTTCGGCGCCAGCGGGAACGACCACCAGCCCGACATCTTCGGATTCCTCGGAGCGGACGGCGACCAGGTAGTGGCTGGCCGTCTCGCCGTCGAAAACAAAGGCCTTGGAGCCGTTGAGGCGCAGGCTGTCGCCGTCAACCCGTGCGGTGAGGCGCACGTCGCGCTCGTCCCAGCCGTAGTCGCGCTCGGTGATGGCGGGAACCAAGCGCATTTCGCCGCTGGCGATGCGGGGGAGCCAGTCGCGCTTCTGCTCCTCGGTGCCGCCTTCCAGGATCGTAAGAGCGGACAACACCGCCGACGTCAGGTGCGGGCCTGGCACTGGGCCGCGTCCCAGTTCCTCGAACAACACGCCGGCGTCGGTGAACGAGCCGCCCTCGCCGCCGTACTGTTCCGGGATGAGGATGCCCAGCCAACCAGTGGAGGCTAGTCGACCCCACGGCTCGAGGGGCGTTGTTTCGTCAGGAGAGGCGATCTGCAGCAGCGTCTCCTTCGGGTACTCCTGGGCCACGAGGCGGCTGGCGGCCGCCTTTAGCATTTCCTGTTCCGGTGTAAGGGAGAGATCCATACGTCTCCTCAACTAAGCGAAGAAAATTAAACCCGGAGACCACAGAGGGCACGGAGATAATGTTATATCTCCTATGCTCTGTGCTCTCCGTGTGCTCTGTGTTTGATTTAGCCGAGGGCGCCGGCGCGCTCGCGAACCTCGCGGCCGATGCCGATGCGCCGGGCCATGATCACCTTCTGGATGTCGGTGGTGCCGCCGGGGTGGATGGCGACGATGCCGGCGCGGCTGTGGGCCTCCATGTGGCCGTCGGCAGCGCCGAGCTCCTTGTCGTGGGTCAGGCCGGCGGGGCCGAGGATGTCGAGCATGGCCCCAGCCATCCGTAGGCCGGAGGTCTTGCGCACGTAAGAGGCCTGGGGGCCCTCGTAGGTGATGTGGGCGCCGCTGTGGCGCATCCAGTAGTTGCGCAGGTTGAGCAGGCGCACGATCTCGGCCTCGACATAGACGTCGATTAGCCGGTCGCGGACATCGGGGTCATTGGTCATGGGCTCGCCGCGGCGCTCGGTGGTGCGGCAGTGCTCGAAGAGACGGTCCACCAGCCAGTTGCGGCCAATGCGCCCGCCGGTGCCGTGCTCCAGCTCCAGGTGGGTGGTGGCGACCTTCCAGCCCTGGTTCTCGCCGCCGATCAGGTTGAAGGCAGGGACGCGGACGTTGTCGAAGTAGACCGTCTGCTTCACGCCGGAGCCCGCGCCGGACTCGCCGCCGGAGATCAGCAGGTCCATGGGCTGAATGGTGATGCCGGGCAGATGGGTGGGCACCATGAACCAGCCGAGGTTCTCGTGGCGCTTGGCCTCGGGGTCGGTGACGGTGATGGTCCACATGTAATCGCAGCCGTGGTCGCTGCCGACGAAAATTTTCTGGCCGTTGAGGACGTACTCGTCACCGTCGCGGATGGCCTGGGTCTTCACGTTGGCCAGGTCGGAGCCGGCCTCGGGCTCGGAGAGGAGCTGCCAGGTCCGGACGCGTCCGGTGAAGATGGGAGGCAAGAAGGACTGCTTCTGCTCCTCGGTGCCCCAGACCAGGATGGAGTTGCCGCCGAGGCGGCCGCCGGAGTCGTAGTAGGGCGGGAGGGTCAGGCCGAAGGAGTCGATCTCCTCCTCAATGACCACGGCGCTGTCGACGTCGAGGCCGCCGCCGCCGTATTCGGCCGGCGCGGTGGGCCAGAGCCAGCCTTTGTCGCCCAGCTTGCGGCCCAGTTCACGACGGAGCTGGTACTGGTCCCAGGTCAGGTCGGCCGGGTCCGCCGGGTGCTCCATGCCGCCGGGCACGTGCTCCTTCAGCCAGGCGCTGACCTCGCGGCGGAACTCTTCCTGTTCAGGGGTATAAGTAGGTTCAAAGTCCATTGGGACCTCCGGGTCTAATCGGTATAGAATTCTCTTCGAAGTAATCGTTCCGGGACGTACTTGATTGCTAGTCGATAGATTGCGCGCAGGGTGCCGAGATCTATTTGCCGGTGCCTCGGCACCATCACGTTCTGTTCCTCTCCAGTCTCTGAATATCTCCTGAGTTTGACGTGGCTGCCTTCTTGAGTAGTAATTGCAAAACCGTAACGAAGAAAGATGGAAACCACCTCACGATATGACATTCGCCTCAGTCTAGGCACTGGCGGTTTCCAATTCCATAGTCAGGAGGATGCGCGGATGACGCACTACTCCGATGTATTCAAGATCTTCATCGTCAAGGTATAGGCACACTGCTTCCTTCACATTGGCTATTGTTTCGTCCAACGTGCGTCCCTGGGTTACAATCGCAAGCTCCAGACACGAGGCCACAAAACAGCCCTCGCTTTCCCTGATGTGAACTCTAATGCTTTCGTCCAACTTCATTTCGACCTCTTGGCTTCGATTGGCCTTCACTGCGAACGCAGGGCGCGGCCTGGGAGGGCGCCGGTGTGGGTTCCATTATCCACCACCAGCGTGCCGTTGACCAAGACGTGAGAGATACCGTCGGGATACTGCTTCGGCTCCTCGAAGGTGGCGTTGGCCCGTACGGTGTCGGGGTCGAAGACCACGACGTCGGCCTTCATGCTGTCGCGGAGGACGCCGCGGTCCTGCAGGCCCAGGCGTTGGGCGGGAGCGGATGTCATCTTGCGTACGGCATCCTCCAACCGGAACAGGCCCTCGTCGCGAGAGAACTGGCCCAGCACGTAAGGGAATGTACCGTAGGTGCGGGGATTGGGCATGTCTCCCGTCATGATTCCATCGGAGCCGACCATCTGCGCCGGGTGGCGGACTATGGTGCGGATGTTGTCGGCGTTCCCGGTGCGGGCCACGAAGGCGACCTCCAGGTTTTCCTCGATGAGAAAGTCGCAGATGGCGTCGACCATACGTTTGCCCTGGTGGCGGGCCAGGTCGCCGAGAGAACGGCCCTCCCACTCCTTGTTATTGGGCACATTGCTGAATATGTAGTGGTCAAGCGTCAGGCCCCACATTGGCTCCACGGCGTCTCCGATCTCGTCACGAATGGCGGGCTGCCGGATGCGGTCCATCAGCGCGCCGGGGCCGCCGGCATGCACCCAGTAGGGAAGCAGCGAATGCAGGACGGTGGACGCGGCGGCGTAGGGATACTGGTCGAAAGTGACGTCAACGCCCGTGTCGCGGCCCTCATCGACAAGGCCGACCATCTGCTCGCCCATGCCGTCGACCGGGTTGTGGTAATGGGAGATGTGGATCGGGACTCCAGCGCGGCGGCCGATCTCGATGGCCTCTCGGAAGGGATCCAGCAGCCGATCACCAAGGGAGTATCGGGCGTGGGTCATGTACATTCCGCCGAGGTCGGCGATGGCCTCACTGACGGCGACCAGCTCGTTTGTGTCGCTGTAGGCGCCAGGCGGGTAGGTCAGTCCAGTGGCGAAGCCGAAGGCACCGTCCAGCATTGCCTCGCGGACCAGCCGGCGCATGTGGGCCAGCTCCGGCTCGGTGGGAAGGCGGTCCTCCCAGCCCATGGCCTCGACGCGAATGGCGGCGTGGGGGGCCATGAACGCAACGTTACAGGCGACGCGATTGTCGAATAGGTCCAGGTACTCGCTTACGGAGCCCCAGCGAACGTCCTTGGGAGGCATTCCGTTCACCGCGGCGAGGTAGTACAGCAACTGCTCCAGCTTTTCGGGTGAAGAGGGTGCGTAGGAGAGCCCGTCCATCCCCATCAGCTCGGTGGTCACTCCCTGCCGCAGCTTGATCTCGTGTTGCGGGTTGGAGAGCAGGACGAGGTCGGAGTGGGAGTGCATGTCGATGAAGCCGGGGCAGATCACGCTGCCGCCAACGTCGATGATACTGCCGGCTTTCACGTCGGCCTCGCCAGAGCGGACGATGGTAACGGAGTCGCCGGAAATGCCAACGCCCCCGCGAAACCATGTCTGCCCTGTCCCGTCGATGATTCGCCCATTGCGCAGGAAAATATCGAACATGGTGGCCTCCCTTTGGCGACGCTGCAAAATGTGGCCAATAGACTACCACACGACGGTTGCAGGATGGGCGAGGGACCAGCCGTAACGTCCTGGCTGGAGAGACCCCTGACGATTCTACTGGTTAGATTTAGCCCACACTTTTGGACTCCCCCTAATGGAACAAAACGTGCTCGTGATCGTGTATTGCTGGTAATATACGCAGCACGCTACACGGTGCCCAAAGGGAAGACTCGCAGGCAAGCCTCCAGTTAGCGGCAGGCAGTATCAGTGCCATGAAACTGCACCCTGAACCCGATCCGAAGGAGACGATTACCGAGAATGCTGGACCGCTTCCGAGACTTTGTGAAACGCTTGGAACTGCCCCAGGAGGATGACGTCGTTTACCGGATCATTGACGATGATGGCAACGCTGTCGAGGTTTCGCGATCCCAGTTTACCCGCTGGCGCCTCCAGCACGATGTGGCTGAGAGGGCAATAGTGGCCGAGGACTCAATTGAAGACGTAAGGGTCAGGACCACGTTTTCGATTATGCCCGAAGACAGGACTTACAAGCCCTTCGGTACATCGGCGTTCAACATGAGCTCACTTGACCCGTTGCTGCAATATTCACGACGATACGATACGCGCGAGGAAGCGGAACGAGGGCACCGGCAGATTCTCGAAATTATCAGGCGGGACTCGGCAAGAGCCCGCGCTGTAGAGGAGAGAGCAGAGGCTCTGGCCGGAGTGGCCGGAGAGGTGAGGCTCGCCTTATCAGCCGATCTGCCAGCGCTCTTCCAGGTGGACGAGCGCTCCGAAAGCGAAGTCTCCGTCATGACACCTCTGTCCCGTGCTGACGGTTCCACGATCACACTGACGGTTGTGGCTACCGGGGCAGGGTTCGACCTGAACGCCCCCATTGAGCTAACCCCGAATAGCTCCATCTTGACTCTTGGCAGATTGAGGTCTGAGCAGATTAACCGGGTGTGCGAGACACTGGGAGTGTCATTGGAAGAGGGTCACCTGACCTGCAGAGTAGAAGACGTAAGCAAAATTGGGCGAGCCATGATGAGGCTTGCGGAGGCGGTCGTCTGCACAACGTACATCGCCACCGAGAGGCGATAATCTCCACCTTTCCAGTGTTTTACGCCTGATTCCCTGTTCTGTAGCAGGTACGAGAGAGTGTAGCGATGTTGATCGATCTGGCTACCGTGAGACCGCGATGGGCGACTCCTCCGGAAGGGAATGGCGTCGTGGTGAATTCTTCCCTGAATCTCCAGTTAATGCTTTGATACCTTGCCAGTAACGGAGTCGACCACCATCCCCAACGGGAATCAGTCACTTGTCGGTTTCCTCGTGGAGTCATCCGGGGAGGCCTCAATGACGCCGTCCGCATGCAGTGAGTTGCGCGGGAAAGCGGCTTCTTGCCAGTCATCTACCTGCCCTATATCATTGCGGCGCCCAAACCTGTTCCCGGAGTTGCGCTGATGCCCACAGTATCCATCGACCACATTGCCATGCCCACAGCCAATGCCGAGCGACTTATCGAGTTCTACAAGCGGCTCGGATTCACCATCAATGATGAGGAGGAATGGCGGGCGGGAACGGCCAATATCTTCTCCATACAGGTTGGTGATTCCAAGATAAATGTGCATCCCGAGGGATATGTCGCGGGGTTGCGCGGGCCATCGGCGATGCCCGGCTCTGCGGACATCTGCTTTGTCTGGGACGGCACGGTCGAGGAATGCCAGAAATGGCTTGCCGCGGCCGGCGTGGAGGTGATCCTCGGTCCCGCTCCACGCAAGGGAGGCAGAGACTTCGGCCGGGTGCCGTCGCTCAGCCTGTATGCCCGCGACCCGGACGACAATCTGCTGGAATGGATGACCTACCAGTAGGCAGCGACCTGGAATGGGACGCAATGCTGCGCCCGGCGCCAAACAAACCGAAGTCGAATATCAGGAAGGTGGCGCAATGCCTGCAATGACCGGCAAGGATGCCCTGGTGCGGATGCTGAAGGCCGAGGGTGTGGACTACATTTTCGGAAACCCGGGCACCAGCGAGACACCGATGATGGATGCCCTGCAGGATTTTCCGGAGGTGAACTACATCCAGGCTCTGCAGGAGGGCACGGCGGTAGGCATGGCAGACGGGTACGCCAGGGCAACCGGACGTCCCGCCTTTGCCAACATACACATCGCCGGCGGACTGGCCAACGGCATCAGCGCGCTGTACAACGCTTTCCGAGGCGGAACTCCCGTGGTCCTGAGTGCGGGCAATTCCGACACACGGATGCTGCTAAGCGAGCCAACGCTGTCCGGGGACCTGGTGCAGATGACCCGCCAGTACACCAAGTGGAGCCATGAGATTCATCACGCCGCCGATATTCCCGTGGCAGTGCGAAGGGCATTCAACGAGGCCAAGACACCTCCTACCGGCCCGACCTTCCTCTCGTTTCCCTGGGACACAATGGACGTGCAGGCGGATATCGACATCGTAGGGTCCAGCCACGGCTATCATAGAATCCGTCCTGATCGCGATGCACTGGAGCAGGCTTCCCGGCTGCTTTCGCAGGCGGAGAACCCGGTCATCATCATCGGAGACCGGATCGCCCAGTCCGGAGGGGTGGAGCAGATGGTGCAGGTGGCGGAACGCCTGGGCGCCAGAGTGTTCGCCGCATCATTTTCCGAGGTGAATTTCCCCACCAGCCACCCGCTGTGGTCCGGGATGCTCAACACCAGCTCTCCGGCCACCCGCCGGCTGCTGTCCGGCGCGGATGTGGCCCTGGCCGTGGGGGCCAGCATTTTCTCTCAATTCCTTTACGTGGATACTCCGCTGCTCGACCCCACAACCAGGCTGGTGCATCTGGACAGCTCCACCAGCGAGGTGGAAAAGAACTATCCCACGGAGGTCGGGGTTTATGCCGACCCCGCCACCGGCCTGGCCGAGCTGGCGGATGCCCTGGACCAGGACATGTCGGGGCCAGCCAAGGAGGCAGCCGCCACCCGCATGGCCGAACTGGGCGAACGACGGCGCAGGGCCCAGGAACAGTACCAGGAAAGACTGCGGGAACGCTGGGACAACAACCCGATTGCTGTCGAGCGGATGATGCACGAGTTGGCAGCCGCAGCGCCCCCGGGAACCATCGTGGCCGACGAGGCAGTGACATCCCGCCCCGCCATGATGCGGGAGTTCAGTTTCGACGAACCTGGCACCTTCTACGGAATACAGGGAGGAGCCCTGGGATGGGCGATGCCCGGTGCGCTGGGACTCAAGCTGGCGAGACCGGACCGGCCGGTGCTAGCCGTAGTCGGCGACGGGGCCTCGATGTATACGGTGCAGGCACTGTGGACGGCTGCGACCTACAACATCCCGGTGGTCTACGCCATCTGCAACAACCGGGCCTACCGCATACTCAAGGTAAACATGGATATCTACCTCAAGAGGATGCTTAACGAAGATGACCGGGTGAGCGAATACAAGGGAATGGATTTCGCCAATCCCCTGGATCTGTCGGCCATGGCACAGGCGATGGGTGTCCAGAGTGCAAAAATCAGCGATCCCTCGGAGATTGGACCGACCGCCCGCCGGATGTTCGAGAGCGGAAAACCAGGCCTGCTGGACATCACCATTGACGGCTCACTCTGACCATTGCAGCCCCGGTCATGCGCTGACAGGACCGGGGCTGCATTAGCTGTATCGTTGATCATCTCTGCGCGCGTCGCAGGCCCTCGCCATAGGGTATCAAATCCGTTGATACTGATTCCCATGAGTAACCGAGGGGACCCCAGAACATGGGGCTGGATGAAGCTGAAACGGTATCTGAATGCTCAAGATTTTCACACTTTTGGCACGACTTTTATATTGTTATGTCGTTTGACAAATACAATTTATTTACCATATCCTAGAGCGGTGCAACGATGGCGGCATAACGCGCCTGAGGAGCGGGAATGGTAACACTATCGACAGACGCTGGAATGATGCGATTGAACGCCAACAGGAATGTTCAGCGCGTCGTCTCACCTTCCATGGTAATCGGGCTCGGCTCCACGAGCTGCCAGATTGTCAGAAAATTGGAGGCGACCTCAGAAAATTGGAGTTTTGAGGACCGCAAGAATCTCGCCTTTCTTTATATGGATACGCGGGAGGCAACCCGGGGCGAGATCTCCCGTGCAGCCAGGTTCATCCCCCTGGTTCTCCCCCACTTTTCCAACCTTCGGGACATGCGTCCCTGGATCACCGAGTGTGTGCCTGAGCTGAAGTACCTGAGTCTATCCCGTGAAGGAGCGCTGGGTACGCTGGCCAATGCCGGAGTGGCGGGAAGATTCAACTACAGCGATATCCGCGGCCACCTGGACTCCACTATCGAACAGATTTGTCCTTACTACGAGGGGATAACCTATCTCAGGATCCACTTGGTTGCTTTCCTCGGTGGCGGCACCGTGGGGGCCCTGCCGGTGCTCCTGGCGGCTCTGTCGGAAGTTCGCGGTACTGCGTACAATTTCAGCGTGGTGCTGCACCTGCTGTTGCCGCAGCGGGGAATGTCCAGAGACCCGGAGACCACCTATCCGCTGCAGCTGCGGAACGCCTATGCGATCCTGCAGTACCTGCGCTCCATCACCGGCGTGCAGGTCGGTCGTGGCGAGCACACGGGAGGTGACTCCTTTACCATCACCGTTTATCCCGATAAACGAATAGAAGCAATAGGGCCACATTTTGACGTGTGCCTGTTACATCGATCACCGAAAGACTCTTTGCCCGTACAAAGGAATCACGTGGCCCGTCTCCTGGAGGACCTCGTGGCTGATGCATGGGGTACGGGACAGGACTGGTGGGCGCGTTTCCACGAAACAATGAGGGAAGCGAATAACCAGGAGGACGCTCGATTCGGTTCCATAAGTTCCAGAGAGATTGGATTGCTTGACGGGTTTTTCACCCAGACGGCCAAGCAGTATCTCCAAAATCAGTGGCGCAGCAGGCTGTAGCGGGGGGTAAGATGGCGCGATTCAAGATTCGCCGTAACAGGCCGTCCTTCAGTGAAATGAGCAAAGTCCTACCGGCTCCGGTGGACCCTCTTTCATTCATTAACACCGGACGCCCGGGAGGTTCCGGGGCCGCCAGAGAGGCATACAACCAGATACTCGGTTCCTTTCACGAAGTCCTGGCCGACGTGGAAAGGGCGTTATCTTCTGTCTTGGAGCGCATGCGTCCCGAAGGCAATATCAGCGACCGCATGGCCGTAGAGGCCAACAGCGACGTCAGGACTGAACTCGCCAGGGCGAGCACCCTGGTCGACGTCAAGCGCAACGAACTCATCTCCGGAATTTCCTTCCGGTTACAGGCCATGTTCCTGCAGAACCTTATTTTGGCTCCCGAGCAGGACCCGCCCGTGCGCCGCTGGGCCACGCTGGCGGATCGAGTGGTACAGAGGGACATGCCGATCGTGTCCGAGCCGACCCACGCCGAGCTGGACGTTAATCCCAAGGAGAGGCGCAAGCGCATCACCAACTGGCAACTCGAAACCGATGAGTGGCTGGAGACGCTGTGCCTCAATCGCACGGGGGAAGTGATCGCTCATCTCCTGGAGGAGATCGGGGATTACTCGGCATCTTGGTCCGATACGGTGAACCAGCTTCGCCGGGAATCGGTCGGCGGCGGTCGGCTTTTCCGGGAAGTGACTGACCCCGAGTACTGGACCTTCGACAATGAAGACCCCACGGTCAAGAATCTGGTGTCGGGAGTGCAGGCCCAGGAAATCGCTGGACGCATTCTCAATCGATTCCAGCTCAGCAACATGGAACTGATGGAGATCTGCCAGACGGTACATCAGGGCCTCGGAGGGAAGCCGGTCTACGGGTCCGACCGGGTTGATATCCTTGAATTGGAAAACCTGTTGGCCGAAGCGACAGCCGTCAAGATCAAAGACACCGTGGCCATCGAGGACGGGTTTATTTCCCTGATCTCCATGGGGAGCCGGTCCAACGAGGAACTGGGCGAACTGCTGGTGGAAATGCGGATGGGCGCGGCGGCCATGGAAGAGAAGATGTGGCGTGTCGGTGAATACCGGCTGGGCCACGTGGACTCGGCTGCCGGCGTCGGTATCACAGCTTCCTCCCTGCATGACTCTGTGCTGCGGGGCTTGGGCGGCGGGCGCAAGTTTGCGGCGGTCGAAGGCCACCCCAGTAGCAATCACCGGTTCGAAGTGCAGATGTCGACCGTTGGCGCCTCACTGTCTGACTTGGCGATTTTCCGTGATATGGTCAACGCTTGGTATTCCTGGCACTTCGAGGAGCGGCGCGGTGAGAACGGAAACCGCAAAGCCCGCATGGATGCCATCAGGAAGGAGTCCTGGAAGCTCTACCCTGACATAGGACTGAATTCCGGGGTGAGGCCCGCGGTGATCGAACTGATCGATGACGACCTGAGGCAGGTCTGGAACACCTCGGGCGATGTCGCTCTACGGCTTGCCTACGGTCATCTGGACGAAGTTGACGCGGAGCAGGTACATGCTCCCGAAAATGGACGCGCCAGGCTGGCCAACTGATCGCAATTCAGTAAAATCGACTTGTTTCACGCCGCCTCTGTTTCTAAGAGGCGGCGTGTTATTTTGTCGGGAACCCTTCCTTCGTGGACCCTAGTGAAGCCCGCCAATATCTGCTGAACCACGGCGGGCATGAATTCGTAACACTCAACAGTGGAGAGACCGATGCAGAGACCCAGATTCAGACTGGAAGGCAAGGTCGCCATCGTCACGGGCGCCGGTTCCAGCGGCCCAGGCGTCGGAACCGGTAAGGCCACAGCGATTCTGTTTGCTCGTGAAGGCGCCAAAGTACTGCTGGTAGACCGCTCCCAGCGGCAGGCCGAGGAGACTCTGTCGGCCATCCGCGAGGAGGGCGGAGAGGCGTCGGTGTTCGAGGCCGACGTCACCAGTTCCGAGGATTGCAGGGCCATGGTGGATTCAGCGATTGAGCGCTACGGGGGCCTGCACGTCCTGTTCAACAACGTGGGCATTCTCGGGCAGGGCAGTGTGGTGGACGTGGACGAGGAACACTGGGACCAGGTGCTGAACGTCAACCTGAAGTCCATGGTGCTGACCAGCAAGCACGCCATACCGCAGATGGTCGAAGGCGGCGGAGGATCGATAATAAACGTTACATCGATCGCAGGCTTGCGTGCGGGAAGTACGGGCGCCGCCGTACCCTACGCTGCATCCAAGTCCGGCATCATTGGTCTGACGTCCACCATGGCGGTCACCCATGGCCGAGACAACATTCGGGTGAACTGCATCGCTCCCGGACACATCTATACGCCCATGGTGGCGGGAGCCATGGCCGACGAGACTCGCGATCTTCGGCGCCGCGCCGGTCCGCTGGGAACCGAGGGAGACGCCTGGGACATCGCGTGGGCCGCAGTATTCCTGGCCAGCGACGAGTCCCGCTGGGTATCGGGCATCGTCATGCCCGTGGATGCAGGGTTACTGGCCACCACCCCGCTGGCAATGCTGGACCACCTGCGATAGCCACCGGCTATCTTGCTACAGATGCGGTAACTCGCTCACCCTCAGCTTGTCGAAGGGGGATATCTTCAGCGTCGCATGAGGTCTCTTTGGCAGGGGCGGGTTGGAGACCCGCCCTTACTATTGCCGGACAAGACTTGAAGCCGGCCGGGTCCGCCCTCACCCTCTCCCGGAGGGAGAGGGGACCTTCCGGAATCCCCGACCCGAAGGGACGTTACTCCGCGTCGGGGTGGGTGGTGATGAAGCGAGCGGCGCGGGACGGGTCAACGTGGGGCGCTCTGACTTCGACGTCGGCCTGCTCCTCCTGCAGGCGGATGGTCACAGAGCTGTCCATACCGCCCCAGCCGCGATTCATGGCCTCGATGGCGATCTGCTCCGCCAGGTTGGCGACGGGCATGGGCACGTTGAACTCGCGCCCCAGGTCGGTGGCCAGCCCGATGTCCTTGCGGGCCAGCTCGAGGGCGAAACTGGGCGGGTCGTACTCACCCCGGAACAGCGTGCGCACAACACCCTCATGGAGGACGTTCATTCTTCCCAGGGAGCCACGGCGGATGCACTCCCACAGCGGCTCCGGGTCCACACCAGCCTTGACGCCCAGGGTCAGGCCCTCGGCGATGGCCTGCCGGACGCCGTGTCCGATCATGTTGTGCACCAGCTTGGCCACTGACCCGGCGCCGACTTCACCCGCATAGAAGACCTTGTCGCCGAAAGCGTCCAGCAGCGGCTTGACCCGGTCGAAGATCTCTCGCTCGCCTCCCACCATCACGGCCAGGTTGCGAGACTGGGCACCGCTCTTGCCGCCGCTGACCGGCGCGTCCAGGACGTGAACGCCTTTGGCCCGGAACTTGACCTCCAACTCGCGGATCAGGGTCGGGCGGCTGGTGGACAGGTCGATGTAGATCGAGCCCGGTTTGATGCCCTCAAGGATGCCCTCCCTGCTGGTGGCCACAAGCTCCACCTCGCGTGGACCGGGCAGCGAAGTCAGCGTTACCTCGCACCGCTCGGCAACGTCGGCGGGAGAGCTGCCCAGCCGGGCGCCCGCCTCCAGGAAGGGACGGGTGGCCTCTTCACGCAGGTCGTACACCACCATTGGGTAGCCGGCCTTCTGGATGTTGCCAGCCATTCCGCCGCCCATGTTGCCCAGTCCAATAAATCCTACGGTCTCCATTTTTCACCTCTGAAGCCGCAGGATCTCGTTCTCACGCTGCGGCCGTAGTTTGCCCGCCGATTATAGTACAGACCGCTTGGCTACTCCCGAATCAGAGAGGAGTGGCTTCAGGACGGAACCGCCATCTCCGCCAGCGCATTCAGGTCCGGCACCGTCAGAGTCGGCACGGCGTCGGTGGGGCGGGTGCCGCCGCCGCGATCGGGACGCTTGACCCACACGCAGTCGATGCCCATCTTGTTGGCGGGGCCGATATCGTGGTAGAGGCTCTCACCGACATGCAGCCAGTGGTCTCGCTCGACTCCCATCAGTTCCTGTGCCTCGTGAAAGTTGTTCAGGTCAGGCTTGTAGCTTTGGGCCTGCTGGGAGGTCATCACCGCACTGAAATTGACTCCCAATGCCTCTTCGGACTGGCGGAACAGGTCATCGTCCACGTTGGAGATGATCGCCAGCTTGTAGCGGGACTGCAGCTGCTTCAGGGACTCCGGCGCCTCCGGAAATATCGGCCACCGGGGCAGAGAATCGGGGAGGGACTCGGCTTCTGACGCAGTCAGCCGGATGCTTGCCTCCCACGCCATGATCTGCATGACGTCTCGCAACACCCTCCGGTACTCGAGAAACTCGCCTGAGGACTGTACGCGGGGTTCAGACGCGGCAAACAGGGCCAGGATTTCATCCCTGCTCTTTCGCACCCGATGCCGAGCGAAAATCGCGGCAACCGCATCCGAGATGCCGGTCTCCCAGTCGACCAGGGTGCCGTAGCAGTCGAAGCTGATCCTTTCGTAGCGGCTGAAATCGAGCACTTGGTTTCTCCCAGGAGGATTTAACTCGGCAACCATCGCCAGATGGCACCGACATGTTACCAGCACGGCTTATCTTTGAGGGTCGGCGTTTTTTCAGATACACTTGCCCGGATTCGCTCAGGATCCAAATTTCCGAAAGGGCTTACGAGGTGCTCCGTGCTGTTCCCCACTCCCGAGACCGACCGCCTGCTGTACAACCTGGACAACGGGCTGCCATCGCTGTGCGCCTACGTGTTCAGCCATCCCAACATGGTGGAGGTGGCGGGCATCGCGGGCATGGACGCATTCATGGCAGACATGATGTTCACGGCCCACGACTGGGACAACATCGCGCACCTGATCAGGGCGGCCCGTGGCACTGGCATCTCTCCGTTGATCCGGGTGCAGGCGTTTCCGTGGGCCACCGGCACCGACCGCCGTACCGTTTCCGACGCATCCCGCGCCCTGTCGCTGGGGGCCACCGCGGTCACCGTGTCAGTCGGGTCGAAGGAGGAGGTGCAGGAACTGATGGGACTGCGCGACGACTGGCACCGGCTGATCCACCTGCGCCGCTTCAACACCGCCGAGGAATTCCCGGAGTTCAACCAGAAGACCCGCGAGGGCACGCTGGTCGTGCCCACGGTCGAGAGCGAGGGCGGCCTGCGCGACCTGGACGAGATTCTGGCCATCGACGGCATCCGTCTGGTCTGGCTCGCCGCTGGGGACATCACCAAGATATTGGGCGTGCCTTTCAAGTACGACGACCCCAAGGTGATGCGGTTGCTGGAGAACGCGGTCAAGACGGGCGAAAAGCACGGCGCGGCCATCATGTACAACATGGGCCTGGACTCGCCGGACTTCGACACCATGGCCGACTCGGCCCGCCGCTACTTCGAAGTGGGGGTGCGAGTAGTCGGCCTGGGGGCCATGGAGTGGCACATGCAGATGGCCCTGCAGCATATACGCCGCCGGGCCATTGGGTAAGCAGGTTTGGAATTGGGAATGCGGAATTGAGAATTGGGAATCAGGATTCCTTATTGCAGCCGGTTCCCAAGCTGAATGTATTGATCTTGCACATTCATTCAGGCGTAGAGCCAGTCTGGAACGTCCCTGCCTTGGGCGCCGGCGCCTCGGGCCAGTGAGTCCTTCAGGACGCCGATGCGAGAGCGGAATGGGTGCACCTGGTTGCGCTCGTGGGTTAGGCCCAGGCCGACCAGGAACATCAGGCTCTTGCCCGCCGCGTGGGGTGAAAAGAACGCCGTTACCGCGTCGTCGTAAAAGGTCATGCCCGTTGCCCCGAGCCCCATGGCGTGGGTGGACAGGTACATCCGCCCGCCGATAATGCCCGCTTCCAACTGCGCCAGTCGGTAGCCTCGGTTGCCGAACCGGGCCAGGATGGCATCGAGGTCGGCCATGAAGTAGGCGACGGCGCTTGAGTCCGCTCCGAGGGCTTGTTCGAAGCATAGATGTCCCGCCTCCTCGCGGTATTCGCCCTCCGACAGCAACTCCAATTGCCCCTTCGACGGCGAGTAGTAATAGGTACCGGGAGTGATTCCCTCTGCGGCGTTTACTATCAGGTAGGTGTCGATCAGTCCGCCGCCGTAGTCGGAGCGCACCGGTGCGGTGGACGCTGAAAGCAGTGCCTCCAGCCGCCCGACGGGCATGGGTTCGCGGGCGAATCGGCGGGTAGAGCCTCGGTGGGCGATGGTCCCCCCGAGAGGCACGGACTCCGGCCATTCTGAGGGCGACGCTGAGGGATTTTGGCTGGGCGCTCCCTTTCGCCACGTCGACAGTTCCGAAGCATTGGCGAGGACGGAACCGGCGTGCAATGCTGTGGTCTCGGGATACTCAGTGCGGCGCTCGACGCCTAGGACGCCTGCGTCGACGCTGCCCAATGAGCCTGAAGCGGGCGGCGCAGCACTGCCGCTCCCGACCGGCACCATGCAGAACGAGGCCTCGCTGGAGGACTCCAAACCCAGCAGCGCGTCGACCTCCGAGTCCACGAACCCGGCGACGATCTCGGCAGGCAGGCCTAGGGCGGTGGCGGTGGCGGTCATGTTGGCCAGTATGGTGCCGTTGTCCCAGTAGCAGTACCGGTAGCCTCGCTCGCGGTACTTCCAGGCGCTGCGCCAGAACACGCAGCTGAACACGATGGTGGCGGGCGCGTCGGCCACGGCGGGATGGTCCCCCGCAGACTCGGAGAGGTTGCCTCGGTAGTCGCCAGACCGCAACAGGGTCAGCGAATTGGTGGCCGGGCCGTAGTGATAAACGCCGGCAGCAAGGTCAGGCAGGTCGCCACAGACGACGTAGAGTTCTATGGGATACAAGGCACCCGCAGATGCAGCCGCCCGATAATGTACTTCGCCGGCCGTTCGCAGGGTGCTGCGGCGGATCAGCCCGGCGGAGTAGTGCAGCAGCTGCGCCAGAGCCGTTAGGTCCAGAGGCCCCTGAGACGGCGACATCACCCCGGCGACGGAGGGCAGCGTTGCCGCCCCCGCCGAGGGCATGTCGGCAGGCAGAGCTACGGTCGGCAAGCCGGCGTAGGACTTGTACAGGGGCGGCTTGGTGGCCAGGCTAATGTAGCTCAGCTTGGTGGCGTCGTGGAAGCTGCGGGCCGCGCTGGTGTCGCTGTTGGGCATTATGTCCGCCCCTCAAATTATCTGTGCCAAGGTTTTCACCCCCACCCTAGCCCTCCCCCTGAGGGGGAGGGGATTTTACAAGGGTTGCGCCCTCTCCGTGACCTACTCCCCTCAGGGACATTCCGAGGGACGCCCTCACCCCAACCCTCTCCCAGGGGGAGAGGGAGTTCTAAGCCTGGCCCATGGCGAGGATCTCATCGAACTCCTCTTTGGTCACGGGCTGGATGGAGAGGCGCTGGCCCTTTCGGATCAGTAGCATGTCCTTCAGTTTGGGATTGGCCTTGACCGCCTGCAGCGTAACCGGGTTGGGCAGCCGCTGGTCGGCCTGGATCTCGACGACCGTCCAGACGGTCTCGCCGGGGCTGCTCTTGGGGTCGTAGTGCTTGTCGTTGGGATCCCAGGCCGTTGCGTCGGGGTAGGCCTCCCGGACGATGCGGGCGGTTCCGACAACGGCGGTAGGCTTGGCGCTGCTATGGTAGAACAGCACACGGTCGCCCATCTTCATGTCGTCGCGCATGAAGTTGCGGGCCTGGTAATTGCGAACGCCGTCCCACTCGGCCGTGCTGTTCTCCTCGTTGATCAGGTCGTCGAAGGAGTAGGCGGACGGCTCGGACTTGAACAGCCAGTATTTCGGCTCGGACACTTGATCCTCCGTATTTTCAACGCAGAGGAAGCGCAGAGACTATTGCCCTTCCTCTGAATTCTTTGCGTCCTCTGCGAATATCTCCGCGCCCTCCGCGTTGAAGGTATTTCTATCGCAGGCGGATGCCGGCGGCCTCGGTGTCGAAGCAGCCCTCGATCAGGTCCTCGCGCTCCTGGCGCAGCACGTCCTTGCGTACGCGCAGGCTGGGAGTGCGGGGCAACTCGTCGCGCACTTCCCAGTAGCGGGGCACCTTGAAGTAGGCCAGGTGCTCGGCGCACCAGTAGACCACCTGCTCCGGGTCGACGATGGCGCCATCACGAGGGGTGACGTAGGCCTTGACCTCGTCCTCGCCTAAGTCCGAGGGCACGGCGACAACGGCAGCGTCGAGGACGTTGGGGTTGGACTTGATGACGTTCTCCACCTCCTGTGAGGAGATATTCTCCCCGCGGCGGCGGATAATGTCTTTCTTGCGGTCGACGAAATACAGGAAGCCGTCGTCGTCGAGCCAGCCCAGGTCGCCGGTGTAGAGCCAGCCGTCGCGCAGGGTCTCGCGGTTCTGCTCGTCGTTGCGCCAGTAGCCGGGCATCACCGCCGGGTTCTTGATGGTGATCTCGCCGACGGTGTTGGGGCCTACGTGATGACCGGTTTCGGCGTCGGCGATACGGATGGTGTTCTCAAAGCGCGGGTCGGGGTGCTGACGCGTGCGGCCCGAGGAACCGGACCTACGGTGCTCGCGAATGGCCTCGATGGTGCCGTAGCAGGTCTCGGTCATGCCGAAGCCGACGATAATGTCGGTGGAGAAGCGCTGCTGGAACTCCTCAAGGAACTCCGGCGGAAAGGACGGCGAGCCGTAGAACAGCCGCACGGTGTTGTCTGCGTCGTCGGGCTGCTGCTCGTTCTTGGCCAGCACCGGCATCATCATGCCGATGAAGTTGACCACCGTGGCCCGGGCCTCGCGCACCTGACCCCAGAACCGGGACGCGCTGAATCGATCGACGATCACCAACGTGGCGCCTGAGGCCAGCGCGCCCATGGTCGAGTAGTACTGGATGTTGGCGTGGTAGAAGGGCAGGCAGGTAAAGAACCGGTCGTCGGGAGTGGCCTTGGTCCAGTGCCGGAAGCCCTGCCCGGCGGCGGCGTACATGCGGTGGGTGACCATCACGCCCTTGGGGTTGCCGGTAGTGCCCGAGGTGTAGACCAGCATCGAAACGTCGTCGGGCGACACCTCGGGCCGATCAGCCAGCGGAGCGGCGCGGTCGAAGGCCTCGTTGAAAGAAGTCCAGCCTTCCTGTCTCCTCTCCCCCTGGGAGAGGGTTGGGGTGAGGGCGTCGACTTCCCCCCTCAGAATACGGTGGCGGATGCTGGGGGCCAGGTCGGCGGCGGCACCGGCGACGTCGGCCAGCAACGGATCGGTGACCAGCGCAACGGCCTCTGCGTTGTTCAGGATGTAGGCGGTCTCGTCGCGACGGTAGGCGGTGTTGATGGGCACGCTGATGGCGCCTAGCTCCGACAGGCCGAACCAGCAGTACAGGTACTCGATGGCGTTGGGCATGAACAGGCCCACTCGGTCGCCGTGCTTGACGCCCATATCGCGGAACATGGCGGCCGTCCGCAGCACGCCCTCCCGTATCTCACCATACGAGTACGACACGCCGCCGATCTCAACGAAGGTCTTTTCCGGGTCGGCTTCGGTGATACGGTCGAGGACCTCGCCGATGGTGGTGTCCCAGGGCATTGTGGTGCCGGTGTCCATGGTCGACTGCTGTGCGCTCATTGTCAGCCCGCCGGTGGAGTTGTCTCGACGGTCAAGCTACCACGCGCGTGTGGGGCGGTCAACTGAGGGGGGTGGGAGTAACTGTAGGTGTATATCAAACCAGCCAGTACAGAACGCATTGGCAATAGCTACAGCGGAGGGGTTACGCCCTATCTACCCTAGCAGGACCAGCTCAACGGCCCAGTGAGCGGTAATGTTGGGTTGGCGAGCAAATGCCGTCGCCTGCGAGTGATCAAGAGCACCATTCAATCCGTGGCAGGTCGTCCGGATTTTCCGGCAGCCTGATCTTTATTTCGTCCACTCCTTCGGTGCCCGCGTCCAGTGTCGCAGCTTCCGTACATGTGGCCGCTCGGGAACCGTCGCCGTCATACCAACCCACGAAGCTGCATCCCTCGCTCGGATATATGTCCAAAGTGAACGATCCCTCGGGGGCCCGGATGCTGAACTTGCCGTCCTTGTCGGTTATCCCATAGCTGCTGTTTGACTCCTCTCCCTGCCATGCCCAGAGGCCGATGCCTCGCAGGGGTTCCCCCTTCGGGCCCAGCACTTTCCCTGTGATCTCTGCGCCCTCGAGTGCCTCACTGCTTGTGAAGTCAAAGTGCTGGGGCGGGTTCTCCCGTTTCGTGGTCCCCCCCGTAACCAGGTGGGCCCTCTCCTCGGTTGCTTCGTAGCGGACGTCCGAGTTAAAAAGGGCGTTTTCAGAATCGTCATAGGGATAACTTGTGAATCCCCACGTCGCCGGCACTCCGTCGCCCCTGGGTCTCCCTACGCTTACGTGCCACACTGGGATGTCTACGGGCCTGATCGGGGATCCGTAAATCTCGATGGTCGCCAGAGCTCGGGGTTGCATTCTGGCAGTTCCTTGCTCCAGGGGAAACTTCAGCGATCCAATCCAGGTCTCTTCATCGCTCTCCAGGTCGGTGACCCACAGGCTGAACCACTCCCCGTCCTCTTCAAGCCCGTCCGGTGCAATCCGTGCCCGGTAGTCCCCCACTCCCCAGTCATAGGACCGCCTCACCCCAATGAAGTCGCCCTCGTGACCTGCGGATTCGGGCCACCCATCGTCCTCTGCGAACTTGGCGTAACCGAGGTCCCTGATCCCCCACCTGGAGAATATTACTGCCTTTCCCTGCCAGTTGGCGTCGGTCTGAATACCCAAGTAAAAGCTTATCCCCGAGATTGAATTCTCGAGTAGTATCAGGAAGTACCCGTGACGGAGGGAGAAATTTCCCACGTCGTTGTGGATGGTGATGTCCATGGCCATCTCCCGGAAGCCTTCCTGTCCTTGTTCCCACCGCCACTGAACAAACGCTGGCGCCATGGGCGGGGAGATGCGGTCGTACAGATAGGGCCTTCCGGGTATTTGAGTTGGTGTGGGTGTCGGACTTCGAGTGGGGCTTGGCGTCTGAACGGGCGCCGACGTGGGTGCTTGTGTCGGCGTAGGCGTGGGCGTCGGCGAAAGTGTCGGCTCTGGCGTTGACACCGCGCTGGCCGTTGCCGTCGGCTCAGCCGAAATTCGGGTTGGTGTGGGCGGCTCCACTCGCTCACTAGCGCAGCCTGCAGCCAGCAGGATGGCTGTCACCACAATCAGGAAGGGTGTCGATGTCATGCGTATCCCCAATAGTTGGGCAATGTAGCCAGCGGCGACTCAGGTGTCAATGACGAGCGCCCTAGTTTGTTGTAGCTGTTGGCGTGTATTTGCACAACATATAGTATCTCCGCCCCAATTCCGGATATAATGACGCCATACTTACAGGCTGGTTGGTGCGGTGTAGAATGGATGGAGCGCCTGCACACCGAGGCTGAACTCTCCCCGCTCAAGGAGGCCCGCCACGACTACGTCCAAGCTACCGCTAGGCCGAAGGGTTGCCGCCAGCGATGACCTCGAAGTCTCCGCCTACCTCGAGATCGCCCAGGGCATCGAGGCCGAGTCTCCCGGCTCTGCCCGTCAGGTCAACGAGGGCATCGCCGTCATCGACTTTGGCTCCCAGTACAGCCATCTTATCGCCCGTCGCGTCCGCGAGCTGAAAGTCTACTCGGAAATCGCCAATCCCTCCGACCCGTGGGAGAAGGTGGAGCGGATCAACCCCAAGGGCATCATCCTCTCCGGCGGGCCCGCCAGCGTGTACGAGGACGGCGCGCCGATGATCCCCGACTGGGTGTTTGAGCGCAAGCTGCCGGTGCTGGGCATCTGCTACGGCATGCAGGCGCTGGTGCACCAGCTGGGCGGCAAGGTGGCCCGGGGCACGGTGCAGGAGTTCGGCCACGCCACGCTGCACCAGGACAGCCCCTCGGCCGGTTGGGGCCTACCGGGCGGTCGCCCCCCGCTGCTCCACGATTTGCCGCCGTCATTCCAGGTATGGATGAGCCACGGGGACCGGGTGGAGGAGTTGCCGCACGGCTTTTCCAGCCTGGCTTTCACCGAGAACTCGCCTGTGGCGGCCATCGGCAACGGCGACAACCTGTTCGGGCTGCAGTTCCACCCCGAGGTGAACCACACACCGCTGGGCCTGGACATTCTCGAGAATTTCCTGTTCCGCATCTGCGAGTGCGAAGGGTCATGGACTCCGGGCAACGTGGCCTCCGACGCTATTGCCCGCATTCGCGAGCAGGTGGGCGGCGGACGAGTCATCTGTGCGCTGTCGGGTGGCGTGGACTCGGCAGTGACTGCGGCGTTGCTGCACGAGGCCATCGGCGAACAGCTGACCTGCATTTTCGTCAACAACGGCCTGCTGCGGCTGGAGGAAGCCGAGAGGGTGCAGACAACCTTCAAGCGCGGGATGGGACTGAACCTGGAGTATGTCGACGCCACCGAACGGTTCGTCAGCCGGCTGGCGGGCGTGACTGATCCAGAGGTGAAGCGCAAGGCCATCGGCGAAGAGTTCATCCGCGTGTTCGAGGAGGCCGCTTCGGGCCTCGGCGAGGTAGATTTCCTGGCCCAGGGCACCCTGTACCCCGACGTCATCGAGAGTGAGGCGCCCGCCAACTCGCCGTCCGGAGCGCCCCTGTCGGCCCGCATCAAGACCCACCACAACGTGGGTGGCCTGCCCGAGAACATGAAGCTGGAGCTGGTGGAACCCCTGCGCTACCTGTTCAAGGACGAGGTGCGCGACGTAGGGCTGGAGCTGGGCTTGCCGCCCGACATGGTCTACCGCCAGCCCTTCCCGGGGCCTGGCCTGGCCATCCGGATTATCGGCCAGGTGACGCAGGAGAAGCTGGACATGCTCCGCGCCTGCGACTGGGTCGTTATTGACGAGATCAAGGACGCCGACCTGTACCACCGGGTCTGGCAGAGCTTCGCCGTGCTCAGCGACAGCCGCACCGTGGGTGTGCAGGGCGACTTCCGCACCTACGGCTACGTCTGCGCCATCCGCTGCGTGACCAGCGAGGACGCCATGACCGCCGACTGGGTGCGCCTGCCCTACGAGGTCCTGGCCCGCATCTCCAACCGCATCGTCAACGAGGTGCCCGGCGTCAACCGCGTGGTCTACGACATCACCAGCAAGCCGCCGGGGACCATCGAGTGGGAGTAGTCGCGGCATTTGGGGGCGATGAGCAATCGCCGCTTCCTCTCCAGGAGGGTGGCCACATTCCCTCTCCCTCAGGGAGAGGGTTAGGGTGAGGGCGTCCCTTTGAACGTTCTGATTGTCGGCAGCGGGGGCAGGGAGCACGCCCTTGCTTGGCGCATCGCCCGCAGCCCTTCGTTGACACGACTGTGGGTGGCTCCGGGCAACTACGGGACAAGCAGGGTCGCCACCAACCTGCCCGTCGGTTCTGGTGTCGACGCCCTCGTGCAGGCCGCATGCGATGTTGCCGCTGACCTGGTTGTAGTGGGCACCGAGGCGCCTCTGGCCGAGGGACTTGTCGACCTGCTGGCAATCCATGGCATCCCTGCCTTCGGCCCGACGGCCGCCGCCGCCCGGCTGGAGTCCAGCAAGAGCTTCGCCCGCGAGATCATCCGGGAGGCCCACGCTCCCGGCCCCGAGTTCGCAGTGTTCACCGACGAGCCCGAGGCCCTCGACTACCTGCGCCGCAACCCTGGCCCTCGCGTGGTGAAGGCCGACGGCCTGGCGGCGGGCAAAGGGGTGGTGGTCTGCGACGATGAGTCGCAGGCAGCCGACGCCGTACGGGCCAGCATTTCGTCCCGCGCCTTCGGAGAAGCAGGGTCAACCGTGCTCTTGGAGGAAAGGCTGGAAGGCCGCGAGGTCAGTGTCTTCGCCCTCACCGACGGCGAGCGCAGCTCGCAGCTCGTTGCGGCCTGCGACTACAAGCGGCTGGAGGACCACGACCGTGGCCCCAACACCGGCGGAATGGGCAGCTATTCCCCAACGGAGTTCTGGACGCCAAAACTCAGCGAACAAGTTGAGAGCACCATAATCCACCCCGTCATCGCTCAGATGGCCGCTCGGGGCACGCCATACCGCGGCGTGCTGTACGCCGGGCTGATGCTCACCGCCGACGGGCCGAAGATCCTGGAGTTCAACTGCCGTTTCGGCGACCCGGAAACGCAGGTGCTGATGCCACGCCTGGCCTCCGACCCGCTGCCGGCAATGCTGGCCTGCGCCGAAGGCCGCCTCGATCCAGGGTCCGTAGCGTGGGACGAACGGCACTACGTGGGCGTGGTGATGGCCTCAGGCGGGTACCCGGACCAATACGCCACTGGCAAGACCATTTCCGGCTTGGGCGAAGGCGATTCAGAGGACGCCATGTTCTTCACCGCCGGCGTCGCTGAGGGTCCTGACGGTCGCCCGGTTACCTCCGGCGGGCGCGTGCTGACCGTTGTGGGCGGCGGCAAGGACCTGAACGAGGCGAGATTGCGTGCTTATGATCGCTTGGATGGCATCTCATTCGATGGTGCGGTGTGGCGCACCGATATCGCTGCCGTCGGCGCCCGGGTGAGCGCGTGACCTCTCGATCACAAGCGGCCCGGGTTACCCCCGCCGATCTCCGCAGCCTGTATGACGAAGCGCTCGAGTCCGGCGCCGACGCCGCCTATCGCAAGCGTCGGTGGGGCCGGGCTTCGGAGTTCGCCTCCTGGCTGGAACAGGATGCTCTGACATCGTTGGAGCTGCCGCAGGCTCTGCAGCTTTACCGCGCCTCCGGAGGACGGCAGGCGGAGGCCTTCGGCAGCACCCCCGTTGAGGAGTTGAGGGACAGCCTCGATTTCCTCCTGTATGATACTATCAAGCTGGAAGGCCGTTTCGACGAATGTGCGTCGAACGACGGAGCATACAGGCTACCCGGCACAGGCCGCGAGTTCGCATCCTGGTTGCTGTGCCTCCGGAATCCGGCTTTGCTGGGCGTATGGAACGGCAGTGCCGAACGGATGCTGAAGCGCATGGGCGCCTTCCCGGAGTCCATGAGACGCGGTCCCGAGGGTATCCGCTATTTGGATTTGATGGAAGCCTTGGCCATGGTGCGCTCGCGCTTGGGATTGCGCGATTTCATAGAGGTGGACATCCTCGCCTACCTCTCCACCAGGCCACGAAACCGGAAGAGGAAATTGGCGGTAGCTGAGAGCTCGGAGATGGACAATGCCCTGGCGTGAATCACTGCAACAACTGAAAGATGAACTGACTTCGTCTCGCGCCTCCCGCCTGGAGCGCATCGAGGCTCTCGACCGGCAGGTCGCTGCGGAGAGGGAGGAGTTGCTGGCGCGCCAGGAGTCCATGCAGATCACCGCCCTGGTCACCGAAATGAACGAAGTTCTGCTGGACGGACAAGGCCTGGTTGAGAACACCATCGAGTGGGAGGCGGAGGACGAGGACCGGTTCGAAGGCGAGGATGACATGGCCGACGTCATCACCACCGCACTCACATGGGATGAAGGTGAGGAACTGGAAGTGCTGGTGGAACTGGTGATGCTCGACGATGGGCTGACCCTGATGGTAAACGGCGTGCAGATCAGGCAGGACCAGGATGCCTTGCAGAAAGCACTCATTGATGCTTTCCGGGAGCAATTGGAGATTTAACGCCACTCTGGTCATTTTCCTTTGAGGTATCCCCGTAACGGTTTTCAGGTGTTATCATGGCTCCCGGTGTTTCGCCGCCCCGGAGTTGCGAGATTTCGAACATGCGGCGGCAGGAAATAATGAAGTGTGTTGGGGGAAGTTCAGCGATGACCGAGGGTTTGTGCGGGAGGCTGGCATGCCACTCGTAGGTGTAGTAATGGGGAGTTCGTCTGACGAAGCCGTGGTGAACGAGGCCGTCAAGACGCTGGAACAGCTGGGAATTGATTACGAAGTCCGTGTTATGTCCGCTCATCGAACTCCGGAGCGGGTTGCGGAATACGCCCAGGAAGCAAGGGATCGTGGCATCCAGGTGCTTATCGCGGCGGCCGGCGGATCGGCGGCCCTCGGGGGCGCTCTGGCGGCATGGTCCACCCTGCCCGTGATCGGCATTCCGCTGGCGTCCAGCGAGTTGAAGGGTATAGATGCCCTCCTGTCCACGGCCCAGATGCCTCCGGGCATACCTGTTGCGGCCATGGCCGTGGGCGCCTGGGGGGCCCGGAACGCGGCTTTCTTCGCCGCGCAGATACTTGGTCTACAGCATCCGGAAATCAGGCAAGCGTATGACGATTACCGGCGCTCACTCCGCGAGCGGTAAAGTGCGCCCGGCAATCCTGACGGATTTCGACGACACGGCCGCCGTGCAGAACGTGGCTGAGCTGTTACTCCAACGCTTCGGAGACCCCACCTGGACTGACGTACGCCAGCAGTTCCGCGACGGCCAGATGGATCTCAAGGAATACCAGGAGATAACGTTCAGAAACATGCGCGCCGACCGCTCGGCCATGCAGCACTTCGTGCGGGAGAGGGCGAACCTGCGGCCGTTCTTCGGGGATCTCTACCAGTACTGCCGCGGACACGACATCCCTCTCGCTGTGGTTAGCCAGGGGCTGGACTTCTACATTTCGGCCCTGCTTGACCGCGACGGGTTCGGAGACGTGCCGATTTATGCGGTGGACACGAGCTTCGATCGGGGCCAGATTTTCTATCACTATAACCACGTCTATCCGGGCGCGGAATCCAAGGGGAATTCCAAGGCATTCATAGTGGAGCAGTTCCAGCAGCAGGGCCACTTCGTCATTTTTGCCGGCGATGGGGCCTCGGATCAGGAAGCGTCGGAAAGGGCAGACATGGTCTTCGCTCACCGAACACTGGCCCGATTCTGCGACCGTCAGGGCATCGAGTATCAGCCGTTCGAAGACTTCAGGGCCGTGCTGCTGGCCCTCAGGGAACTGCACCTGAACGGGTCGGCTACCCTCTGACTCCACATCTTCACCTCACGGGGCCAAGGCTGTGATTGACAGATACTCCCGTCCCGCAATGAAGCGGGTGTGGTCCGACGACAACAAGTACGAAAAGTGGCTGGCCGTCGAGCTGGCAGTATGCGAGGCATGGTGCGAGGAGGGTGTGATCCCACCCGAGGACATGGAACGCCTTCGCTCGGCCAAGTACGATCCCCAGCGAATGGACGAGATTTTCCAGACCACACGCCACGACGTTACGGCATTCATTTCGTCCATCACCGGGACGCTGGGGCCGGAGGGACGCTGGCTGCACCTCGGCCTGACCTCCAGTGATATGCTGGACACCGGCCTGGACCTGCAGATGGTCGAGGCGGGCGGGCTCCTGCTGGATGAGGTGGACAAGGCCATTGATGCCCTTGCGGGTCAGGCCTTGGAGCACAAGGACACGCTAATGATGGGGCGCACCCACGGGGTGCACGCCGAACCCATGACCATGGGGCTGAAGCTGGCCCTCTGGTGGGATGAAATGAGGCGGCAACGGGAACGACTATTGGCTGCTCTTGAAACGGTCCGGGTCGGCAAGATTTCGGGCGCCGTCGGCACTCACGCCACCGTCCCGCCCTCCGTGGAGGAGCGAGTCTGTGATCGACTGGGGCTGAAGGTCGCTGGGATTTCCAACCAGGTGATCCAGCGCGACCGCTACGCTCACTTCATGACCACCCTGGCCCTCATCGCGGCATCCCTGGAGAAGTTTGCCACGGAGATACGCTCCCTGCAGCGCACCGAGATCCATGAGCTGGAGGAACCCTTCGGCCACGGGCAGACCGGTTCGTCGTCCATGCCTCACAAGCGGAACCCCGAGCTGGCCGAGCGCATCTGCGGCCTGGCCCGGCTGATCCGGGGCAACTCCATGACGGCGCTGGAGAATGTGGCCCTCTGGGGCGAGCGGGACATCAGCCACTCCTCAGCCGAGAGAATCATACTGCCCGACTCCTGCCTTGCCCTCGACTACATCCTCAGCATCTTCACCCGGATCATTGAGGGCCTGCGGGTGTTCCCGGACAGGATGTTTGCCAACATCGAGAGCAGTTTCGGCCTGGTCTTCAGCCAGAGAACGCTGTTGGAGTTGGTGGAAAAGGGCCTGCCCCGAGAGGAGGCCTACAAGATTGTCCAGACCAACGCGGCCCGCAGCTGGGACGAGGGCCGCGACTTCCGGGATCTGCTCAGAACCGATTCGACGGTTGCCTCGTATCTGACACCGCAGGAACTTGAGGAACTTTTCGATTACGGTTACTACACCCGGTACGTTGATGACACCTTCCGGCGCGTCGGGCTGCTGCCCGCGATCACCGCCGAGGACAAGGTGCCGGAGCCGGCGACCGCCGACTGAGAGCATCCCGGCTCTTCCAGATGGCAATGGCTAATACAGCGATTAAGAACGAGGGATTGGAATGATCATAGAGACTCCGCTGCCCGGCCGTACGCACCGGGGTAAAGTTCGCGACACCTACGACCTGGGAAGCGGCCGTCTGCTCATGGTGGCCACCGACCGTATCTCGGCCTTCGATGTGGTGCTGCCCACCGGGATCCCGGAAAAGGGCCTGGTGCTGAACAGGATCTCCGCATTCTGGTTCGACAAGACCGGCCACATAGTTCCGAATCACCTGATCTGCCTGGCCGACGCTCCAGAGGCAGCATCCTATCTCGCCGGCGGCAACGGCTCGGGTCTGTCCGACCCCGTTCCGGCCGAGGTTGCACAGCAGGCCATGGTGGTGAAGCGGGCCGAGCGCATTGACATTGAGTGCATCGTGAGAGGGTATATCACGGGCTCTGCGTGGTCGGAGTACCGGCGGCAGGGAACCGTTCAGGGCATGGAAATGCCAGCGGGTATGGTGGAGGGACAGCCCTTTCCGGAGCCTCTTTTCACCCCCACCACCAAGGCCGAGGAAGGCCACGACGAGAACATGTCGCGCCAGGAAGTCATCGACATGGTCGGTGCCGAGATGGCCGCAAAGCTGGAGGAGACCAGCAAGGCCGTTTACGCCTTCGCCGAGGAGTACGCTCGCGGGAGAGGCATCATCCTGGCGGACACCAAGATGGAGTTCGGTACCTTGGACGGCCAGTTGATACTGATCGACGAGCTGCTGACCCCCGACTCCAGCCGGTTCTGGGATGCGGAAGGCTACGGTCCGGGCCGCTCACAGCCCAACTTCGACAAGCAGTTCGTGCGCGACTGGCTCGATGAGCAGGGCTGGGACCACGAGCCGCCGGCCCCCGAACTGCCCGGCGACGTAACTGCCAGGACCACCGAACGGTACCGGGAAGCCTACGAGAGGCTCACCGGACAGAGTCTTTAGCCTACACCATCCTGACCCCTTCGCATTCATACGGAGAGATCATTGCCCGAGTCGAGACACCGCCGGAATCGCCGCCCCCGCAACCTGGAGATTCCACGCACCTCCCAGCGCGGCGGAACCAACAAGTTCATCCTGGTTGTTTCCATCGTCATCGCCGTGCTGGTCATTGGCAGTTTCGCGGCTGTCCCGATTTTCCAGAGTATCGGGGGACCCGATGACATCAGCTTGGGCACTGCTGAGGCCTACGTCGATGGAGTAGGTGAGAAGCAGGATATAATGCGAACCAAGAACCACGTCGATCTGAACAGCGATGAGGCCGACGACGACGTGGTCTACAACTCATTCCCGCCCACTTCAGGGGACCACTGGAGCGCGGCGCAGAGTTGCGGGTTCTACGAGGGCGCGATTCCGGACGAGCGCGTTGTCCACAACCTGGAACACTCCAACATCGTCATCAGCTACAACCTGCCCAACCAGGCCGACGTCGACGCGCTGAAGGGCGTGTATGACAACCTCGAGGACGGCTGGCGCAACCACTTTACCGTCGCCCGTGAATACGACGGCATTGGGGAAGGCCAGGTCGGGCTGGCAGCATGGGGTGTGTTGGATGTGATGGACGGCGTAGACGAGGAGCGCATCCTCCGCTTCTACGAGCACTACGTCGGCAGATTGGGTCCGGAGGGGGCAGTGTCCTGCCTCGGGTCCCAGTCCAGCATGCCGGGTAGCTAGGGCCTTCACTCTCAGCTGTGCTGCAGCAGTTTCAGAGGACGTTGCGAACCGGCTCTAACTGCCTCGTCGTCGGCCTTTTGGCGGTGACCGTTATGCTGCTCGTCGCCGGCCTGGGCTGCGGCTCCGAGGAGATGGATGAAGCCGTACCTCCTGGCACTCCGGCGCCTCCGTCACCGTCGGAAAGTGCGAGTCGTTCGGAAACGCCAGAACCATCGCCGCAGACCGTTGTTGCCGTGGGAACGACAGTACCGGAACAGTCGCCTCAGAACATCGAAGGCTCAGGAGAGTCCGTTACCCCATCGTCTCCGGCCGTAGAAAGTGACCCGACCTGCTGTTTGGTGTCCACACCACCATCGCCGACAGCTACAAGAACTGTTACGGTGGGACCGGTGCTGGGGAGTGCCGACGCCTACGTCGAAGGCGTCGGCGAGAAGCAGGAGATCACGAACTCCATTGATCACGTTGATCTTAATGAAGACCCCTCCGATGACATCGTTCCCTACAGTTCGTTCCCGCCGACCTCGGGAGACCACTGGAGCACTCCCGTGCGTTGCGGCTTCTACATCCAGGCGGTGCCCGATGAGATGGTCGTGCATAACATGGAGCACTCCAACATCATCGTGAGTTACAATCTGACAACCCGGGACGACCTGGAGACACTGAAGGACGTGTACGACGATCTGCCGGAAATCTGGCGGGATCATTTCACAGTGGTCCGGCCCTACGGCAGAATTGGCGAAGGCAAAGTGGCCCTCACGGCCTGGGGTGTGCTGGACGAAATGGAGGGAGTGAACCGGGAGCGGATCCTGCGGTTCTTTGAGCATTATGTCGGCAAGCTGGGCCCTGAGGGAGCGATCTCTTGCCGGGGAACGCAGGACAGCATGCCCCGCGGGTGAAAGATGACATACCTGGCGAAAATATACGTTACGCTGAAACCTGCCGTCAGTGACCCGGCAGGGCAGACGGTGCTGGCAGCCCTAAAGCGGATGGGGCACGGCGAGGCGGAGGACGCCCGCATCGGCAAATACCTGGAGCTTCGAGTGAACGGCGAGGAAAAGCAGGCTGTGGAGAAATCGGTGGACCACATGTGCCGGGAACTGCTCTCAAATCCGGTGATAGAGGACTACCGCTTCGAGCTTGAAGAAATACCGGGCTGAATCGTAAAACTATCCGCATAGTCGCATCGCGTTGGAGGAGTTATGACCCACATTTATGCCGGAGCCGAGACCAGTGGACTGTACAGGCTTTCTCCCGGGTCCGATCAGTGGGAGGAGTTGACCGCCGGCCTGCCCGAGGCGCCGTCGGTGTGTGGCGTCGCCATTCACCCGGACAACCCAGAGGTCGTGTTTGCCGGGACCCAGGATGGTCCCTATCGCAGCCTGAATCGAGGCAACACCTGGGAGCGGATGGACTATCCGAGGGTGGCCCCGCCGGTGTGGAGTTTCATGTTCCGTCCCGGAGACCCCACGGTGATGTACGTGGGCACCGCACCGGGCGAGATTTTCCGCAGCATCGACAGCGGCGAGTCCTGGAAACGGCTCAATGCGGCCACCATGGGTTCCAACGAGGTGTCGATGTCCTTCCCCACTCGGGTCATCGCGCTGACTGCCGACCCGAACTTTCCCGACGAAATGTACGCCGCGCTGGAGGTTGCCGGGGTAATTCGTAGTTCCGACGGCGGAGACACCTGGGAGGAGATCACAGGCAGCCTCGCCCCCAGCGAGGATACCCTGGACCTGCACGGCATCCAGTGTGCAGCCGCCTTGCCTCACGTCGTGTTTATCACCACACGCCAGGGTCCGTTCATTGGACCTGACCGAGGATCGGAGTGGGTTCCCGTGGATTTCGGCCAGTTTTCCGAGGTCACCTACACCCGCGACCTGAAAGCCGCGCCGCACGATCCCAACATGCTCTACGTGTCCATTGGGGCGGCGGCACGCAGCAACACTGGCGCGCTGTATCGCAGCCGGGACCTGTTCAAGACATTCGAGCGGGTGGACCGTGGTATCACTGCCAACTCCACCATGATGTCCGTTTCGGTTGACCCGCAGGCTCCATCCAACATAGCCTGCGCTGCCCGCGACGGCCAGGTCTTCCGCACCACCGACGAAGGAGCGACGTGGAGCAGCCATCCGCTGCCTGACCGGGCCCTTGAAGTACGGGCAATTGCGGCAGGTTAGCGGCGAGGACGTTCTTCGGAGTACATCAATAGCAGATTGTAAAGGGGCGCACAGTTGTGCGCCCCTACATGTCTCACAGCCAAACTGATCAGGGAATTGAAAGCTGTCCGTGGATGCTACCTTAGGAACTGAAATCGATCCTGAAACGCAGTTCCCTCCGCTGTTGGAGCTGCAAGGGATCACGAAGTCGTTTCCCGGGGTGGTGGCGAACGACGGTATTGACCTGAGCGTTGGCTGGGGTGAGATACACGCCGTTCTAGGCGAAAACGGCTCGGGCAAAAGCACCCTGATGAAGGTCATCTACGGATTTCACGCCCCGGACTCCGGCACGATCGCCGTCGATGGGCGCGCTGTCAAATTGGGTTCGCCGTCAGATGGCCGCCGGCTGGGGATCGGCATGGTTTTCCAGGATTTCTCGCTGATACCAGCTTTGTCGGTCGTGGAGAACGTTGCCCTTTTTCTGCCAAGGCAGGGGCGATTCATTCGCCGCAAGTCCCTCGTCCGGGAGATCGAGCAGTTTGCCGATTCCTACGGGCTGGAGATCGACCCCAATCGCCGGGTGGATGAGCTATCCCTCGGCGAGCGGCAGCGTGTTGAGCTCGTCAAGCTGCTGCTTGCTGAAGCGCGGCTGCTGATTTTTGACGAACCCACCAGCGTGCTCGCACCCCACGAGGTCGATGGGCTATTTCGCGTGTTTGACGCCCTCAAGCAGGACGGTTACTCGATCCTGTTCATAACCCACAAGGTCAGGGAAGCGCTGGCTGTTGCCGACAACGTTACCGTTCTGCGGCGGGGCAGGGTTGAGGCCAGTGCCCCACGTTCCGGGTTTGACGCGGAGAGCCTGGTTGCAACCATGGTTGGGGATGGGAATGCGGCGCAGGCCAATTCCTACCCCATCGTCCAAGAGACCGGTGAGACGGTTCTGGAGTTTAAAGGCGTCAGCACGACCGCTGAGACCGGCGACAGAAAGCTTGACCACGTCAGTTTTCAAGTCCGACAAGGAGAGATTCTCGGGGTTGCCGGGGTGGCAGGGAATGGCCAACGGCTGCTGGGTGATGTTCTGCTGGGCCTTCGACCAATCAGTGCGGGCGAGATATTGCTTCATGGCGAGCGGTTCAACGGCCACCAGCCTTCCGATGCCCTGGCCAGGGGCGTGTCGGTAATCTGCGAGGACCCGTTGGCTGACGCTATGGTTGCCGGGATGAGGGTGGACGAGAACCTGCTGCTCTCGGGACTGGCCCGGGGCCAAGGCAATGGGATATGGCTCAATCGACGGAGCATCGCGGAGGGAGCTGAAGAGGTTCGGGCCGAATTCCCTCTGCAGATGGCGGATTCAACTTCACAGGTCCGGCACCTCTCAGGCGGCAACATACAACGGGTGATGCTGGCAGGTGAGCTGTGCCGGGGGGCCAGCGTGTTCCTGGCCTATTACCCGACAAGGGGACTGGACGTGCTGAGCGCCGAGTCCACCCGTAAATTGTTGCTCGCCCAGCGCGACAGGGGCGCCGCCACGGTCTTAGTGTCGGAGGACCTCGACGAGCTCCTGGCCCTGAGCGACCGGCTGATGGTGATGTTCCGCGGTAGCGTTGTCGGGGAGTTCACCCCGTCCGATGCCTCACTGCAGGAAATCGGCCTGTTGATGACCGGACACTCCGTTGCCCTGCTTTCCACATGAACCGCGCGACCGACCTCGCAGAAGGGTTCCTAGGCGGCATTCCCGAACTCTGGCGCCATGGGCCGCTAGCAGGCGGTGAACCAACCGTGCGGGCCGCACTGGGGATACTCCTTGCTCTCGCGATGTTCGCCGCCTTTCTCGCGGCGTCAGGACACGATCCGCTCGAAGCGTTCTCCAGGGGCTTGGACGGAGTTTTAGGCAGTTCCCTTGGCCTGAGCGAAGTCGGGGTAACCATGATCCCCTTGCTGCTCACGGCCCTGGCCACTGCCATACCAACCCGCGTTGGCCTGGTCAACGTCGGCGGGGAGGGACAACTCTACATCGGCGCCCTGACTGCAACCGGGGTGGCACTCTTCTTTCCGGTGGTGCAGATTTGGCTGATGCTTCCGGTGATGGCCCTCGCCGGTTGTGCCGGGGGCGGAATCTGGGCCGCCATAGCCGCCCTGCTCAGGCGCTGGCGGGGCGTGAACGAGGTAATCTCCACCCTCCTTGCCAACTACATTGCCATTTTGCTGGTCAACGTGTTCGTATTCGGGCCATGGAAAAACCCCGAGGGGCTGGGATACCCGTACACGGTCCCCTTTGAAATTGCGGCGACTTTCCCGGCCATCGCGGGATACAGGTTCCACTGGGGATTCCTCGTCCCTGTCGTCGCGTTGATCGTCACTTATGTCATCCTGAACCGCACTATCTGGGGTTTCAAGATGCGTGCCGTCGGAGGTAACCCCGAGGCCGCTCGTCGCAGGGGAATAGCGGTCGACAGGTACATGGTCGTCGCAATGGTTGCCGGGGGAGCCATGGCGGGGCTGGCCGGTATGGTGGAGGTAGCCGGCATTCACCACGACCTTCGTCCGGGCATATCCAACAACCTCGGCTACCTGGGACTGCTGGCCAGCTGGCTTGCCGGTCATAACCCGGTGGCCATTGTCCTTGCCTGCTTCCTGATTGCGGTGTTCCTCGTGGCCGGTGATGTGCTGCAACTCACTGTGGGTCTCCCCTCGGCGGCCGGGTTTGTCCTCATCGGCCTAGTGCTGTTCTGCGTCCTGGGCCTGCGAAGGGTGGAGAGGCGCGCGCTGTGAGCACCTTCTGGCTGGTGGTCAGCGGCACCCTGACGGGGGCAGTGGGTCCCGGCATTTCGGTGCTGTATGCGGTCTACGGAGAGCTCGTCACGGAGCGGGCAGGCCGCATCAACCTGGGCATGGAAGGCTGCATGCTGATGGGGGCGTGCTTCGGGTTCCTGGTTACGGCGGAGACGGGTTCCGCCGCCATCGGCATACTGGCCGGAATGGCCGCGGGGGCGCTGGCGTCGGCAATTCACGCCGGCCTCGTCATCTATCGCGACACCAATCAGCTGGCGACCGGACTGGCTCTCACCCTGTTCGCCGGGGGTGTAACCGCCTACGTGGGACGGGACTACGTGGACGACATCATCCACGGCCTGAACCCCATCGCCATCCCCGGGCTTGCCGACATTCCGGTGCTGGGGGAGGCGTTGTTCCGGCAGGACATCTTGGCGTACGCCGCCTACTTGATCGGCCCGCTGCTCTGGTTTGTGCTGCAGTACACCCGCTGGGGACTCAGCCTTCGCGCGGTGGGCGAAAGCACTGCGGCGGCCTTCGCTGCGGGGCGCAACCCGGCGATGCTGCAGATGGTCGCCATCGTACTGGGCGGAGCGCTGGCCGGCCTCGGCGGGGCCCAGCTTTCCGTGGGACTGACGCACACATGGTCCGAGGGGATGACCGCCGGGAGAGGATTCATAGCCGTGGCCCTGGTCATCTTCGGCCTGTGGTCCCCCCTCAGAGGGATGGTGGGGGCCCTGCTATTCGGCGGCGCCGTGGGACTGCAGTTGCAGTTGCAGGCCTTGGGAGCGCCGGTCTCTCCCTTCCTGCTGGATATGCTCCCCTACGTGCTCACGCTGGGAGTGCTGGCAATCTGGACCGGAGCAGCAGACCGGGCAATGCCCGAGGGACTGAAGGGCATTCTGCGGACTTGAAGGGTGCAACTGTTCCTGGCCCAATACGAACTTGAAGTGATATTCCGAACTGGGATTCCTTTGACTTACGGGATTTCACTGACGGGACCTCAATCCTGGTCATCCTTTAATCCTGTGAATCCTGATTCAGACAGAACAGGTAGCGCAGACCTTGCAATCGTCCCGCCCGTTCTCGCGGCACGTTGCAATCGCTGGTGGCGTGCGGTATTTTATGTTTCGATAACTCCTTGCGAGGGGGGACTTTGATCGTCTACAACTGCACCATCCAGGAAGGCGTGATATCCGATGAGATGCGCCGCATTCTCGACGAGCGGCTGGTCCAGATAGCCTCACAGGTGCTCGGAGAGACCCCGGACGACATTTCCGTGGACTACGAGGTCATTCCTCACGGATTTGGCTTTCGAGGAGGAGAGCTCTCGACCTCTTCGTCCGTGCGCACCCGCATACCCGATGGCTTCTCCCAGGAGAAACGAGTCGAGTTCATGCAGGCCGTTCAGGACATGTGGATGGAAGTTACCGGACAAACCACCGCCGAACTGGTTGTGGGCGCTGCCGACGCCAGCTACAACAACTACCCGGACTGACTCTCGACCAAGCAAAAAGGAGAGAAACTATGCCTATCTATCGCTTCAAGGTACCCGCTGATTCCGTCACCCTCGAACAGCGCGAAAAGGTTGCAATGGACGTTACCGACGTTCACTGCGGGTCCACCCTCGCACCTCGCCACTTCGTGCACGTTTATTTCGACGAGCAGCCCGAAGGCGCTTCAGACTACCCGACCACCTACTATCTGGACGCCATAAACCGCGCTGGACGTCCCAAGGAAATCAAGGAAAAGCTGCTTGACGACCTGCTCAACGCCTTCGCCCGGCACACGGGCGTTCCGCGTGACCAGATAAGCGGCCGTATCGGAGAGACGCCTGCCGCCTGGGCAATGGAAGGCGGTCAGGTGCTGCCCGAGCCCGGGCACGAATCCGCCGAATGGTACGCCGAAGTTACCGCTGACTAGACTGGAAGAGGAATGATTGTCTTGCTGTCAGGACTGTTTCCCAAGTTCCGCCACCAGTATCCAGCAGTCCTGACGGCAGCAATTGTCGTCCTGGCCCTGACGCTGCTGGCCTGTGGCGAAACCCACACGCCAACCACGGAACCTCCCACGGCCACCCCGGCCGCCGAAACGGCGACCGAGGCCCCCGCTGCCACGGACGCTCCCCCCGAGATTCCTTCTCTTTCGCCACCCTCCGTGGAGCAGCTTGGCGGAGGTTCCCCCGACTTGTTCATTCAGGTCTTCGACGAAGGTCGCGCGGGGAGCGACTTCCGGCCAACGGGTGATTTCGCCGCCGCTGCACTGCCCCTGCCCGAGGGAGAGAAGCTGAAGGTCGGCATAATTTTCGTTGGCTCCCAACAGGACCTGGGCTGGAACCAGGCCGCAGCCACCGGGGCCGACTACCTGGAGCAGGTCTTCAACGACGTTGAGGTGCTGCGCGCCGAAAACATCCCGGAGACCGTGGAAGTCCAGGCGGTGGCGGAGCAGATGATCGAGCAGGGCGCGACCATCGTGATCCCCACCAGCTTCGGGTACTCCGACCCGATCAAGGCCATCATCGACAAGCACCCCGAGACAATGTTCCTTCACCTGGGGGACCTGGAGATCTTCGAGAACTACGGCTCGTTCTTCGCCAACATCTGGCAGCTGGAGTACGCTGCCGGGCGCGCCGCCGGGACGAAGACCACCAGCAACAAGCTGGGGTTCATCGCCGCTTTCCCCATCCCGTCCAGCATGCTGAACATCAACGCCTTCCACCTGGGGGCGCAGTCGGTCAACCCGGACGTTGAAACGACGGTCGTGTTCACCAGCGACTGGTGCGACCCAGCCAAGCAGGTGACCGCAGTCAACACCATGACCGACGCCGGCGTGGACGTTCTTTCGCTGCAGCAGGACTGCACCAAGACCGTGGTTGAGGCGGCCGAACGCGAAGGCGTGTGGGTTACCGGCTTCCACTATGATGCCAGTGCCGCCGCGCCCAACTACTGGATTACCGGCGCCACCTGGAACTGGGGACCCATAATGGCCCAGATCGTCCACGAAATCAGGACCGGCGTCTACCAGAGTTCGGTCAAGCTGGCCGGTATCGATGCCGGCTGGGCCAAGCTGGCAGCCTTCGGTGGCGGTGTGGACGACGAGACCCGGCAACTGGTGCTGGATACGGTCGAGGGCCTGCGGGATGGCAGCATCCAGCCCTTCACGGGGCCCATCCATGATCAGGATGGAGAGGTACGTATCGCGGAGGGCGAAACGGCCACCGACGAGTACCTGCAGGGCGTAGACTGGCTGGTCCAGGGCATCGTGGGCCGCACCAGCTGAGGGTTGATTAAACGCCGAGATCGCCAAGAGCGCAGAGATTCTTGAAACATACCCTGAGACTACTCTGCGCTCTGGGCATTTAACCCTTAACCTACGCCGTCTCGATCCGGCTGGCGGCCTGGAGGCCCAGCTCCTCCACCGCCATCTCCCGCATGCGGAACTTCTGGATCTTGCCCGTCACCGTCATGGGAAACTCCTCGGTCACCCTGACGTATCGGGGCACCTTGAAGTGCGCGATCCTGCCGCGACAGAACTCCCTGATCTCCTCGGGGTCTGCTGATTCGCCGGGTTTCAGCATCACCCACGCCATCACTTCCTCGCCGAAACGCTCGTCCGGCACGCCGATGACCTGCACGTCGGAGACCTTGGGATGGGTGTACAGGAATTCCTCGACTTCCCGCGGGTACACATTCTCGCCCCCGCGAATGATCATGTCCTTGAGGCGCCCGGTGATCCGGAAGTAGCCGTCCTCGTCCACCTCGGCCAGGTCGCCGGTGTGGAGCCATCCCTCATCGTCGATGGCCGATTCGGTTGCCTCGGGCATATTGTAGTAACCCTGCATCACCATGGAACTGCGCGCCTGCAGCTCGCCCTGGACTCCCGGGCCAACCTGCCTGCCGGTCTCAGGGTCGACCACCCGTGCCTCCACGCCCGGCAGCACCTTGCCGACGGTGGATACGCGACGCTCGATGGAGTCCGAGGTCAGCGTCTGCGTGATCACCGGCGAGTGCTCCGTCTGGCCGTAGGCGATGGTCATCTGGTGAGCGCCCATCCGGTCAATGACCTGCCGCATTACCTCGATGGGGCATGGTGAGCCGGCCATTATCCCGGTGCGCAGCGAGGAGACGTCTAATTCATCGAACTGCGGGTGGTCCAGCTGTGCTATGAACATCGTGGGGACACCGTACAGGGCGGTGCAGCGCTCCTTTTCGAGGGATTGCAGCGTCTTCAACGGATCGAAGTGCTCAGCAGGGATGACTATCGCCGAGCCATGGGTGATGCAGCCCAGGTTGCCCATCACGCAGCCGAAGCAGTGATAGAAGGGCACGGGGATGCACAGCCTGTCATTTTCGGTCAGCTCGATGCAATCGCCCACGTAGACGCCATTGGCCACCAGGTTGTGGTGGGTCAGCATGGCCCCCTTGGGGTTGCCGGTGGTCCCGGAGGTGTACTGGATGTTTACCGGGTCGTCGGGATGGCATTCCACCTGCCGGGCTGCGAGTTGCTCCTGGGACACCTCGGTGTTTCGCCCCAGCATATCCTCCCACGAAAGCATGCCCGGAGGGGTCTCTGCGCCGCTGTCGCTGTGGGGCGGTATGTAGACCACGTTGCGCAGGTAGGGAAACTGGGCGCTGCTCAGCTCCCCGGGATTGGAGTCCTTGAGCTCGGGAACCACCTCGTTGACCATGGCCGCGTAGTCCGAGTTGCGAAACTTGCCGATGAGAATTAGCGCGTTGGCCTCCGACTGTTCCAGGACGTAGGCTAGCTCATGCGTGCGGTAGGCCGGGTTCACGTTGACCATCACTGCGCCGATCTTGGCGGTGGCGAATTGGGTCAGCACCCACTCCGTGTAGTTGGTCGACCAGATTCCGACGTGCTGTCCCTTCCGGATTCCCAGAGCCATCAGTCCCCGCGAAACCCGCTCCACCTCATCGCGAAACTCTGAGTAGGTCAACCTCTCGCCCGTCTCGAAATTCACCACGGCATCGTGGCTGGCGAAACGCTCGGCCTGCCGGTCGAGCATGTCCCCTATGGTGCTGTTGGGGTCCACTCCGCTTGCGGAGCCGTTGACGTTAGCGTTATCAGCCATGATTTGCCTCTTGATTTGCGTTATGCGTTCAACGATGAATTGGCAGGGCACCGTTACGTCTCAATGTATTTCACGTGATTATACTTTAGCGGCGCGGTGGGAAAAACCGCCGCGACCATTGGTCTCATCGGTGTAGAATGAGTGCGCAATCCGACTTTCCCCATTCCTTCATTTGAACTTCGCGAGAATGAGATGAGACTTACCACTGCCGATTTGATGTTCAATGGTACTGTCCCCGCCTTCAACGGAAGCGCCCTGCCGGCCTTGGAGGCGGTTGAAGGAAGCTTTCGCACAGGAATTGCGGCGAGACCTCTCCGTGGTTCCAGTCTGGCTGAGGGCGACGCATACAACGCCCAGTACCATTTCCTGCAGCGGCTTCAGCCAGCCGAGGCCGTCTCCGGCCACAAGGTGGCGCTGACTACCAAAGCGTCCCGCGATCACCTGGGCGTTCACGAACCCTGCTATGGCCACATCCTCAGCACCTGCGTTTACGAGAACAACGCCGACGTGCCCATCGGCAACCTGACCTCGCCGCACATCGAGGCGGAGGTGGCCTTCGTCCTGGGCGAAGACCTGCGCGGGCCGGGTGTAACGCCAGTGGACGTTATCAGGGCGACGGCGGGCGTCATGCCATCTCTGGAGCTGGTCGACCTCAAGGTGCACGGGGATGGCGTGAGCGCCACCGACGTCATCGTTCACAATGCCCTGCACGGCGGCCTGGTGGTGGGGTCGCGCCTCAGATCGTTGGACGACCTGGACCTGCAGTACGAGGGAGTAACCGTGGAGCTCAATGGCCAGCTACACGGTTCCGGCACCGGGTTCGAGGTCATGGGCAATCCAATCAACCCCGTGGTGTGGCTGGCCAACAAGCTCGCCGAGTTCGGCGACTACCTGAGGGCCGGAGAGACCATCATCTCGGGTTCAATGGTCACTCCTGCGGAGTTGAAGCCCGGGGATTCGGTGACTGCTACCTACAGCCGTATGGGCCGCGTTGGGGCCCGGTTCGTCGCCTAGCCGGATCATTCGCTTTCCGAGGGGGCAGGGCAATAATCGTGGAGCCCAGGCTTCACCGCGAGCCAATGAGGAAACGAACGGAGGGAGGAGAATATGAGCTGGGACTTTGAGCTGGTGGCGGGACCCTACGGCGGCACCACCGAGGGGCCGGTGTGGGACGGCCAGGCACTGCTGTTCACTGACATCCCCAACAGCCGGATCATGCGGTACGACCACCACACCGGCGAATGCACCGAGTGGGCCACCGGTACCGAAAACACCAACGGCCTGAACTTTGACGCCCAGGGCAATCTATACGGATGTTCCGGCGGCGGCAGGTGCATCAGGCGTTTCAACTCCGACGGTTCGAGCGTCCGCTTGCCTCACCTCCTGGAAGGCAAACGCCACAACCGCCCTAACGACCTGGCCATCGACCGCAAGGGGCGCATCTGGTTCACCGACCCGGCAGGCCAGATTCCGCCTGAGGAAAGGGAATTGAATCATGCCTCGGTCCTGCGCCTCGATCCTGACGCCGGCGCCGAGGGCGGCTGGACCCTTCAACGCATGACCTTCGACACCTGGGCTCCCAACGGCATCCTGTTTTCCCAGGACGAGCGCACGCTGTACGTGATTCAAAGCGACTATGAGGGCACCCGTGACCTGCGTGCCTACCCGTTACAGTCGGACGACAGTCTCGGACAGCCGTTGGTGCTGCACGAGTTCGGCAGGGACTTCCGCGGCGTCCACCGCGGTCTGGACGGCATGTGCCTTGACGTCGAGGGCAACATCATTGCCGCCGGCGGATGGCGGCAGGCGGGCCCGGGCCCGTTGATCCACGTTTTCGCGCCCTCGGGCCGGATCATCGAGACCCATCCGGTCCCCGCCGACTGGCCCACCAACTGCGCTTTCGGCGGCCCGGTGCAGGACACCCTGTACGTGACCACCCGGGGCGGCCACCTGTTCCGAGTCAACAACACCGGAAAGCGGGGCTATATCCTCTACCCTCCGTAGACGGCAGGGCAGTGCGCGCGCTGTATGCGACGCGAATCACCGGAATCGACCACTGATTTAGAGATTATGTAAATAACCCAAATAGAGTCCAGGAGCTGATTATGACAACCGAACAAGCTGCGCCGGCGCCGGTGGATGAAACATTTGATGTCATCGGCACGAGGCCCATCCGACACGACGGGCCGGACAAGGTCACCGGCCGGGCCAGGTACGCCGCTGACATCCATCCCCCCGGCTGGCTGGTGGGCAAGGTGCTGCGCAGCCCGCACGCCCACGCTGTGATCCGAGGGATCGACGCTACGCGCGCCCTGGCAATCCCGGGAGTCAAGGCCGTTGTGACCTCTGCGGACCTACCCGAGGTCTCCGCCGAGATTTCCGACCAGGAAGAAGGGTCAACGGTCAACTACGGCTTCTACAGCCGCAACGTGATGGCGCGCGAGAAGGCTCTCTACGTTGGCCACGCGGTGGCAGCAGTAGCTGCAACCTCCGCCGGGGCTGCTGAGCAGGCGCTGGCGGCCCTGGACGTGGACTACGAGGTGCTACCGCCGGTGCTGAACGCCGACGACGCGATGCGAGAGGACGCTCCCATCCTGCACGAGCGGCTGGTTACGCTGGCCAACCCCGGCATGAGACAGGGCGGCTGGGGCGACGCCAATGCGAAACCCAGCAACGTCTCCAACCGGTTCGAGTTCCGGCTGGGCGACACGGAGGCCGGATTCGCCGAGGCCGACGTCATCGTGGAGCGAGAATTCCACACAAAGCCGGTGCACCAGGGCTACATCGAACCCCACTCGGCCACGGCCCAGTGGAGCACGGACGGCAGCGTGACAATCTGGGCCAGCAGCCAGGGCCACTTCGCCCTGCGCGACCACACGGCGGCCATCCTGGGCGTCCCCGTCTCTCGGGTCAAGGTTATCCCGATGGAGATCGGTGGCGGCTTCGGAGGCAAGGGACAGGGCGGTTGCTACCTGGAGCCCGTTGTAGCCGCGCTCTCCCGGAAGTGTGGACAGCCGGTCAAGGTCGCCATGACCCGCGCCGAGGTCTTTGAAGGCACTGGCCCCACCTCCGCCAGCCACATCCGCGTGAAGCTTGGCTCCACCCGTGAGGGCAAGCTGACTGCCGCCGACTGTACGCTGGTATACGAGGCGGGCGCGTTTCCCGGCTCGCCCGTGCCGTCCGGCTGTCGCACCATGCTGGCCCCCTACGAGATTGCCAACAGCTTCATCGAGGGCCTTGACGTGGTGGTGAACACCCAGAAGGCGGCAGCCTACCGGGCGCCGGGCTCACCGGTGTCCGCCTTCGCTGCCGAGTCGGTGATCGACGAGATTTGCGAGCGGATCGGGATGGACCCGGTGGAATTCCGGATGCGAAACGCGGCCAAGGAGGGCAGCCGCCAGCCCACCGGCCCCGTATTCCGCAAGATCGGGTTCGTGGAGACTCTGCAGGCCGCCCTGGAGCACCAGCACCTGTCCGAGCCGCTCACCGGCCCGAACCGGGGACGCGGCATCGCTGCGGGGGCATGGTTCAACAGTTCCGGCCCGGCCAGCGCCGTCGCCAGCGTGAACCCCGACGGGACCGTCAGCCTGGTGGAGGGATCGCCGGACATCGGTGGATCCCGCGCCGCAATGGCCATGCAGGTGGCCGAGGTACTGGGCATCCCCGTGGAAACGGTCAAGCCCTCCATCGTCGACACGGACTCCATTGGCTACAGCTCCGGAGCCGGGGGCAGTGGTGTGACCTTCAAGATGGGCACGGCCTGCCACGACGCCGCCCAGGATATCAAGCGTCAGGCGATCGAGAGGGCGGCGCGCATCTGGGATGTGTCGCCCGATGACGTCCAGTACGAAAAGGGAGTGCTCTCCCACCAGCAGGACCCCGAGCTGAGCATCACACTCCAGGCGCTGGCGCCTCGGCTCAACGGCACCGGAGGACCCATAGTGGGCCGTGCCACCGTCAATCCCGGGGGAGTCGGCAACGCCTTCGGACTGCACATTGTGGACGTCGAAGTCGACCCGGACACGGGCAAGGTGGAAATCCTGCGCTACACCGCAATCCAGGACGCGGGCCGGGCCATCCACCCCAGCTACGTGGAAGGGCAGGTCCAGGGGGGCGTGGTGCAGGGCATAGGCTGGGCATTGAACGAGGAGTACTTCCTGAATGACCAGGGGCGGATGCTCAATTCCAGCTTCCTCGACTACCGGATGCCCACGAGCCTAGATCTGCCAATGATCGACACTGTGATCGTCGAGGTGCCCAATCCGGGCCATCCATACGGCGTGCGAGGCACCGGGGAAGTGCCGCTGGTACCCCCGCTGGCTGCGGTGGCCAACGCCGTCAGCCGCGCCACTGGCAAGCGCCTTAGCGAGCTGCCCATGACCCCGGGCCGAATCCTGGACGCAATCGGCTACTGAGGGAGTTGGCTCCCAGGGCTGATATAAAGGGCCGGAACTCTTCAGTTCCGGCCCTTAAGCGTCCAACCCGCGGCGAGGGCCCATCGGATTGATTGGCTGTGTTTATGTCGAGTTAATAAACCCTAATTATGTTTACTAGGGCGTTCGCTGGAAGGGGTCGGTGAGCTCCAGTTCCTCGCCGATTTCCCGGAGGGCGGGCAGCACCTCCTGGCCCATCAGTTCCAGGCAGCGCATGGTGTCCTCGTGGCTGATGGTGCCGTCATTGGTCCAGATGGATAGTATGCCCGGTCGCATCACGGATAGCACCTCCCGCAGCTGCTTGATCACCGTTTCCGGACTGCCGATGATCCATCGGTGGGAATCGAGGATGGAGTCGTAGGCTGCGGTATCCAGGCCGCCGACTCGGAACGGATCGGAGCGGATCTGCTCCCGGATGCGCAGGTAGCGGGGGTCCTGGCTGGCGCTGGCGTAGCCCACCGGCGACTGGTAATCGCGGGGCAGGGGTATGCGCCCCTGGCCAATGTTTCCGGTCATGTAGCCCTTGCCGACCTCCCGGGCCTTCTCGTCGGTGTCCTGCACGTGGATGCGAACGAGGTAGCCGAGGTGCTCGGGCCCCGGCTCGTAGCCCACTTGGCGTGCGTTCTCGGCGTAGATTTCCTTCATGTCCTGGGTGGACTGAACATCGGTTTCCAGGAAGATGTAGGGATAGCGGTGCTCGGCGCACCAGACCAGAGTTTCGGGGCTGCCAGTGCCGGGAATCCAGATCGGCGGGTGCGGCTTCTGCATCGGGACCTGGAAGGGGTTGACCACGCGGAAGTGGTAGTGCTTGCCCTCCCAGCGCCAGGGGCCGGGCTCGGTCCAGGTCTTCATCACCAGGTCGTGGGCTTCCTCGAACCGTTCCCGGTTGAACAGCGGATTGGTGTTGGTCGCGAGGCTCTCCACGCCAGTGCCACGCACGAACCCGGAGACCAGCCGCCCTCCAGAGATCATATCGATCTCGGCCAGCTCCTCGGCCAAGCGAATGGGATTGTCGAAGATGGGCAGCGGGTTACCCAACAAAACAATCTTGGGCTTCTTGGTAACCCGGGCCAGGATGGCAGCCTCGAGGTTCATGGTCGCCCCGAGGCACGTGGGCGTGTTGTGATGCTCGTTCAGCATCAGTCCATCGAAGCCCACTTCCTCCGAATACTCGTACTCGTCGAGGTACATGTTGTAGAGCTGTGAGCCGCGGTGCGGATCGAAATTGCTGTTGGAGAAGGTGAGACGCACGGCGCTGTTGGGGCTGTTGCGCACATCCTCCTCCGTGTAGTCCATATAGGCCCGCTCGGTGAACCGCATCAGGAACATGGGTGTCCTCCCACTTTGGCGATTGAAGTTACGCCCTCACCCTTGCCCTCTCCCTGAGGGACAGGGAATCGCTTGTTAGAACGCGCGGGGCGGGAACACGCGGCGGTAGACGCCGGGCGAGCCGGGGGCGTGGCCGTAGGTGCCGCCGATGTACTGGTTCATGGTGTCCTGGCCGCGCTGCTTTTCCCACGCCAGGGTTTCCGGCACCTTTTCGTGCTCGAACTCGTACATGGTCAGATACTTGGGTCCACCTTCCACGGCGTGGTACCGTCGCACGAACATACAGCCCGGAATCTGGAGGTTCCCCGGAGTGCGAACGTTGTCGTAGTAGTCGTTGTACTTGGCCTCCAGCTCGGCGGGGACATCCATCCGCCCGATCTGGAGCGCCGGGGCCATGCCTCGACCAAGGGTATCCGGGTCGTCGCCGCCCTCGGGGTAGATTTGGGTGTAAACATTCCGGACGTAGCCGCGCCCTATCGTGCCGGGCCCCATGCGCTGGGTCCAGGGCGTTGGGTTGTTGCTCATCCGCAGGTACTCGTCGGAGTGCATCGCCTCCACCGACTCCAGCTCGTAGACGGCCAGGTAGCGCGGACCGCCCTTGAGCGCCTCGTAGCGTGCTCCGTCGAGGAATCCTGGAGCGCTCAGACGCTCAGGAATGTGCTCCTCGTTGTACCAGCGATTGAATTCGGCGTCGTTCTCGATGTCCACGTCGACGTAGACCATCAGCAGTGCAGTGCCTTTCCTCTTGACCATGAGACCTCCTGAATCCCCTCTCCCTCTGGGAGAGGCTTAGGGTAACGGCGCATCCTAGTTGTCGGTTACTTCAAATGACAGGTAGGCGTAGCGAAGGAAGATACCGCCTCGCGGTTCAGCCAGGGGACCATTGGCCGCCAGCACGGCGATGACGTAGCTCGTACCCGGCTCGGCGGTGGTCGCCAGCTCCACCCGGTGCGGGGCATTCAGGCCGGGGATGGTGCCGGTGTTGCGGTCGATTTCGCCGTTGACCCAGACCTCCCCGTAGTTGTCGACGTTGGTCTCGAACCAGAGCCTCGCGCCTGCGACGGGCATACCGTTAACCGATTCCGGCAACTCCACACTGATGCGGTACCAGGCGAAGGTGAACCCGACCGACAGGCTCCGGCGAATGTTGTCGCACACGTCCCAGCCTGAGTCGTCATAGTCGGCGAGGCGAGCGGGCGTGGCCAGAATCTGGGCCGTCAGGCCCTCATTCGGCTCCCCGGGCACAAGTCCGGGCGCAACCCGCCACTGCCCCTTCACCTGCGCCCGGTCCTCTGACGCGTTCAAGTCCAGGGCCACTCTTGGCATAATTATTCTCTCCTGAGTCGATTAGGCGGGATTATAGCCTCATGTTCGGCGACGTGGGCAATCCGACCCGGTGTGGGCGCAGGAAATGCGTCCTTGGGATACCTCGGACGCCCCGGAGAACAAGCCTATTGCATAGTCATTGTCTGAATCAGGATTTACAGGATTGAAGGATGAGCAGGATTGGGGAACATCCTGAAAATCGCTGAATCCTGTAAATCCTGATTCAGACAATATTGATAGCGCCGGGACCTGCCGCCAGCCAATGGTACGGGTTCCTTGCCGACAGGCGCTTGCCTGTGCCTATAATCTCCTCAACGAGTTTACCTGGGAGAGGAGGAACCCGGATGGATGTCTACGAGTGCATCAGGTCGAGGCTGACAGTCCGCAGCTTCAAGCCTGACCCCGTGCCGGATAGTGTGATCCGGAGAATGCTGCAGGCGGCCCGGTGGTCTCCCAGCGCCCGCAACCGGCAACCGTGGAACTTCGTTGTCATCCAGAACCTGGATACCCTGGCCCAAATAGGCAGCATTGCGTCGTCGGGAGGATTCATTGGCGGCGCGCCGCTGGCCGTTGCAGTGGTCATGGAGCGGGGAGGACGCCCCGAGTTCGACGCCGGCCGGTCGCTGCAGCAGATGGAGCTGGCTGCGTGGTCGCGGGGTGTGGGTGGATGCGTAGCGGGTGTTCGCGGAGAGGAAAACGACAAGGTCAAGGAACTTCTGGGCATCCCTGAGGACAAGGAACTGGTTACGGTGGTGGCCTTCGGCTATCCGACGGATGAGGCCGCGTCGGGAACCAAGGTGCGCAAGCCGATTCCCGAATTCGCCCACAGCGAGCGATTCGGACAGAGCTACGGGTCCTGATTTTTTGAACGCAAAAGGAGTCGATCTATGCGATTGGAAAACAAGGTAGCCATCATCACCGGAGCGGCGGCGGGAGTCGAGGGCCAGCTCATGGGCTTTGGCGGATCAGCAGCCCGGATGTTTGCCAACGAGGGCGCCAAGGTTGTCTTAACCGACATCAAGGTCGATATGGGGGAGGCCACCGCCGCCCAGATCAGGGAGAACGGCGGAGATGTCTTCTTCATGCAGCAGGACGTTACAGACGAGCAGCGCTGGCAGGAGGTCGTCGCCGAGACGGTGGCCCGCTATGGCAAGCTGGACGTGCTGGTGAACAACGCCGGAACGGGCGCTCGCCTGACTGTGGAGGAAACCGGCGTTGCCGACTGGGACAGCCAGATGGACGTACATGCCAAGGGCGTTTTCCTGGGCACCAAGCTGGCCATCCCCGAGATGCGCAAGGTCGGGGGCGGCTCCATCATCAATGTCTCGTCCATCTACGGGCTGGTGGGAAGCCCCACCTCCACGGCTTACCACGCGGCCAAGGGGGCCAGCCGGCTGTTCACCAAATCGGCTGCGATCCAGTACGCCTCCGAAAACATTCGCGTGAATTCCGTGCATCCCGGCTACTGCTGGACGCCCCTGACCGACCCTGGGTATTCGGGCGAGGAGGGACGCCGGGAATGGTCTCTGGACCGCATTCCCATTGGTCGGCTGGGCAACGCGGACGACATAGCCTACGGCATCGTCTACCTGGCTTCAGATGAGTCGTCATTCGTTACCGGCGCGGAGCTCGTCATTGACGGCGGCACCACCGCCCAGTAGAGGACTCGCCCCTTGTTACGACCTGCAGGCGTAAAACCCGATGGAGGATACCTATGGCATCCAGCAGCGACCCTCGGCCTCAACAACAGCCCTGGCCCAATTTGCGTGCCAGGCCAAGGTCGTTTTTCAACGCCCCGCTCTGCGAAGACATTGATCAACTTGAGGCCGATATAGCCTTCATCGGGATACCCTTCGACCAGGGAACGTTGGGACGGCCGGGAGCTCGGTTCGGGCCGGACGCCCTCCGGGACGCGCCTCGGGCCTATTCATACTCCGACCCATATGGCGCACAGGGAGAGGCCGACGGCTTTTTCAACATCGACGCGGGGGACGAGCTGCTGAGAGGCGTGACCATGGCCGACTGCGGAAACGTCCCCATCGTTCCCTCAGAGGTAATCGGGAATTTCGACAGAATCACGCGGGCGGTCGAGCAAGTGGCCGACCGAGGGGCCTTGCCAGTGGCCGTGGGCGGTGACCACGCCATCACATTCCCTGTCGTGCGGGGGTTGTCGAAATTTGCCCCGCTGAACATTGTGCATTTCGACGCCCACCTCGACTACACCCACGACGTACAGGATGCGCTGTACACTCACGCCAGCCCCATACGCCGATGCCGTGAGCTGGGCTTCGTCGGACACATTACGTCGGTGGGGATTCGTTCTGCCAGACGCATTCCTTACGAGGAGGCAGTCCGCGACGGCAGCCTCATAATCAGCGGGACCCAGTTCCGGGGAATGGGCCCAAGAGCGGTCGCTGAAGCCATTCCAGCGGCGGAGAACCTGTACATCACCTTTGACGTGGACGTTCTGGACCCCGTCCAGGCGCCCGGGACGGGTACGCCAGAGACAGGTGGCCTGTTCTACGGAGAGGCCCGGGAATGCCTCCTGGCCCTGATTGAAAGGTCCAACCTCGTGGCCTTCGACATAGTCGAGGTCGCCCCGCCCTATGACAACTCCGAGCTGACGGTGCAGGTGGCGGCTCAACTGATACAGGACATTCTGGCCGCCCGCTTCCCTTCTCGATAGGCCTGCACGGCGAAATTTGGATCGTTCCAGACGAGCCGCCCTGATCTGGAGAACCTGACTAACAGCCGGTTATTCGCGACCGGTACTTCCTCGGGTCAGTGAAGTGTCCCCGGTGTCCTCAAATCGTAAGCTCTCAGTTTCTTTGGACCATCAAGAACTTTGTCTGGATTGGCGGCACATTCCCGAAAACGATGGCGCTTGGGTGTCCAATTACCGTTGGGACATTCTGCGGCCTGAAGCATCAGAGCGGCACAGGACAGAAGTAATTTGCTTCAATCATGGCATTAGCATCTTATATTTCAGTAGGTCGGCACACACGGGGAACATCGACTGATTCAAAGACAATAGACCTCCCGGTTGTTGCAAGCCACGCTTACTCTCGAGGTACATTTGCCCTCAATTCCATTAGCCAATTAATATAAACCATTCTCTGCAAACCCGATTGCTCCAATGAAATAACCCTGTCTTGAGATAAGGGTGCTACGATCAATGGTGCCTGTGAAATAGCAAAAAACGATCTCCTCGCTTGGCGAAGGAGTCTGATTTCATTCGTTTCTTCAATGCCTCGAGTCTTTCGTTAAACGGACTGGCCAAGTTCAAGAGATGTACGACAATTGGACCAGCTTTCCATTCAATTATTGCCTTACAGTTGGGGTGCAATCGAATGACTAAAGCTATCTTTTCTGCAGAACCGTTGACTATCGACTTGCTACGATGAACCAACCTCACAAGACTGACAGGCAACAACACTATGGCGTCCATGCCACGCCCGGGAGGGCGGTCAGTGAACCCAACGGGAAACGACAGGCAAAGGGGGCAGCATACTCCTTGGAGGAATGCGGAACGGGAGGATTATCGAGGCGATTCCAACCCCTCAGTCAGGCTGGCATGAGGCGCAGGTCTTCTGGTGGTGGAGGTGAGGGGGGTCGAACCCCTGACCCCCTGCTTGCAAAGCAGGTGCTCTCCCACTGAGCTACACCCCCACACAGAAAGGCAATTTCCATTCTATCGGTTACATACCGAGGCGACAAGTTACAGCCTTCGGAGTCCTGGACTTTAGTTGCCCCCTTCTTGGAGGGGAACGGGCGAAATCGGGTAATTGGCCGGCTTGCCGCCAAAAGAGAGAACGCCCTCATCCTCTCCCGGAAGGAGCGGGAACAATCAAAAGGCACTGCTTTGGAGCCTGGGATGCGGCCGGACCGGGGGAAGATTTTAGCTTGGCCGAGCCCCTACCGGGTTTGTATTATCAGGGAACCGGGCGGATACCCGAAGAGCTCCACAACCCGCTTGGCTCGTCCCTCGATCAGGACACCCGCGCCCTGGCAGGATGCATAGATTCCCGAGTCACCTATCTCCCGCGGGTGATGGACGTCATCCTCACTACGGGAGAAGTATGGAAGCGACCTGCCTCTTATGCTCAATATCTTCTCGAAGTCATCGGGGTGGCGCTGCCGCATCAACTCGCACACCCCGACCAGCAGGTCAGGCCAAGAAGCTGAGGTCTCTGTTTCCGATTCAAAGGTGAAGGACGCTGGCCTGCGCCGCGACCCTCCGCTGGCCCCTCTGCCAACTGAATCGTCCTCTTGAGTGGGTAGCAATTCCGAGCGATGCTCCATCAGCACCCGGCGCACGAAGCGGTTTTCGGGGCGTTCTCCCGCTCTTTGTTCCGAGGCTGTGGCCACCAGTTCGACCAACCCTTCATCCAGTCCCTGTACAACCTGACGCCACCCCTCCAGGATGGCTCGGCGCACTACGACGTTCTGATTTCGCTCCTGCAATGATCTTTCGGCAGAGCGGGCGGCCTGGCCACTAATTACACGGTCCTTGGCGAGGTAGCGACTCAGTTCATCGGCAGCGTTTTCCGGGTTTTCTGACAGGTCGATTTCACAAAACCGGTTCTCTCTTTGTTCCCTTTCTGGAGAGCACGAAAGAAGTAACCATTTTAGCCCGTTGGTCAGTACGCTCAGTGGAACGCCACTCCTTTGGCAATGATTAATCGCCTGGCGTTCCATTCTGTCACTACCAAGGCTCTCACCTGGCAGCTTCACTTCAACAAAGACCACGGGAGTTGCTGCGTTCCTGCTGCGGGGAGAACCGGACGACATCAAAGCGAAATCAATTTTCGAATTGCCACTGCGGAATTCAGGATGGACCTCCGACAGATCGAAAGTATCCCATCCGGCAGCGCTGAGCACCCGCAGAACAATACCTTGCTTGATGGCGCTCTCACTCAATTCATCCAGCGAGGGAAGGGAATTCACGTAAGTTATTGCCTGTAGAATTGCGTCCCTAAAATTATTTCTGGGCATGAACTGCTCTCTTCATCGATTGTGAAACTTGCTGAAAACGGAGATATAGTAGATTGCAGCAAATTCGCATACCCAGATTATAAGGCAAATCTACGGCAATTCAATTCAAATATCCGCCGGTTTCCATTTTGTAATAATATTGCAACAAATGTTACGGGAGCGCAATTACACTTTCAGTTCATGCCGGGGGTTTGGGTGTTGCAACACAGCCGGATTGACTAGATTGTCGGGCATTTCACCCTGCATAACTTTAACAACTTCGGATGCCGCCCTTTCCTCAAGCTCCAGCGTCGACTCCTGGGAGAAAAAGGCAACATGAGGGGTGATGATGATGTTCTCCAGGGCAAGAAGAGGATGGTCATTGGAGGGCACGTTATCAACCATCACGTCCAGGCCCGCGCCTGCAATCCCGCCATTGACCAGGGCCTCGTGAAGCGCGTCCTCGTCGATCAACGGACCCCGGGCCGCGTTGATCAGGAAGGCCTCCGGCTTCATCAGCGCCAGCTCCTCGGCGCCGATCAGGTTGCGGGTTTCATCGGAGAGAGGGGTATGCAGGGAAACGAAGTCAGATTCCCGGAGCAGTTCCTGTAGCGGCACCAGGGCGCCGCCAAATGACTCGACCAATGAGGGGTCAACAAAAGGGTCGGCTGCCAGCATACGCATCCCGAATGCCCTTGCCTTGCTGGCCACTACCTGACCGATACGGCCGAACCCGACTATGCCTATGGTCCTCCCGCGAAGCCGCATCATCCTCATGGTCAGTGGCTGACTGCCCCAGCCACGTTCCTTGACCGACCGGTCGAACAGCACGATCTTGCGGTTCCAGGCATGCATTAGCGCCATCACATGGTCGGATACCTCGTCGACGCAGTAGTCCGGCACGTAAGTAACTGCTATTCCCAGTTCGGTGGCCGTCGACACGGCAATGTTGTCCACGCCGACACCAAAGCGGCCTACGACCTTGCAACGCTCGGCAGCGCGGACGACATTCTCAGTAACCTGGGCAAAGCAGGTCATTATGGCGTCGGCGTCGCGAGCCAGCCCAACCAGCGTCGCCTCGTTTCCGTCGGGTGCAACGACGACTTCGGCGCCGCCAGCCTCAAGCACAGCCCTCTCAGGGTCAGTGCTGGGCCAAACGTAATCGGTGATAAGGACTTTCCAGGTCATCCGGCCCCCCAAGTACTAGCTGCGGTTATTGCTGATTCCCGCCGATGAAGTCTCGAGGCATGGGTTTGAACATGCACCCTTCCACGAATATCTCAAAGAAATCGGGGGTGGTCTCCAGTTCGATATGTTCGATATTCCGGACCAACGCCTCGGCCCGGCGCCGCGATTCCTGGGACAGGAGCATCATCGTGGCGCCCTCCAGCGCGGCGTTGCCGGCCCGCGCCACTCGTTCCGTGGGGAGGTTGGCAATGAACCCGATTCCAATGGCCCTGGATACGTCCAGGTAGTTGGCAAAGCCACCCGCAAGGTATAGCCGCGATATGTCCTCCACGGGCAGCCCGTACTTTCGCAGCGATATGTACTGTCCGCAGTAGTTGGCCGACTTCGCCTGTGCCAGCGCGCTGATGTCAGCCCTTGATAGTCCCATGCCTCTGTCGGGAGCGAATAGGTACTGGCTGGCTCCGTCTTCGAATGCGCCCAGCTCGTTCATCAGGCCCTCGACCCGCAACTCGTGGAGCAGGTCCACCAGGCCGGAGCCGCAGATTCCCTGCACCTCCTCGCCGCCGATGGTAGTGACCTCCACATTGCCATCTCGGATTCTCACGGACTCAACAGCCCCATCGTACCCGGGCATCCCAAAGGTCACCTCCCCTCCTTCGAAGGCAGGTCCCGCGGGGCACGACGCGGCAACCATCCCGTGCCGATTGCCTATCACCACCTCGGTGTTGGTGCCTATGTCCACCAGCATCACCGGCTCGTCCTGCTCGTCCATCCCGATGGACAGCAGGCCGGCGGCTACATCGGCGCCCACGTGGCACCCGATCAGCGGTCCGCCGTATACGTGGGCCTTGGGGCATATCCGCAGACCCACGGCCTGGGCGTTGGACTGCACGGCAGTGCCGGATCGTTCACCTGCCTCGTATTCCAGCTCAACAGTCGACTTGTATGGTTTGACGCCCACGGACTGAACATTGATGCCCAGAGCGATGTCCCGCATGGTGGTGTTGCCCACCAGTACGACTTCATAAATCTGGCGACGCTGGACATTTGCCTGCCTGATGAGTTCGCCGATTTCGAAATTTATCCCGGAGATAATTGCCAGCCTTAACTCTCCCCGGTTTCTCCCAACGTCGTAGGAAATTCGGTTCATCACGTCGCTGCCGCCAAATTTCTGGGGGTTTTCAAATGACGACGTGCCGATGATCTCTCCAGTTTCCAGATCAACCAGGTTCATCGCAACCGTTGTGGTGCCGATGTCTACCGCCAATCCCAAAATGCGGCCCCGGTAGGTATCTGACGGCTGGCCACCGATCGTTACCTCATCTCCGTCGCGTCGAACGTACGGGTCGAGCTCGACCTCCTGACGGATGCCCTCGGTGAGTATTCGGGGCTGTCGGCGCAGCACTCCGAACTCAATGGTCTGGGAGGGGTCGGCAACGATGGCCTGGCAGGCGAGCCTGTAGTTGCCGGAGAGGAAATACTCGTCGCGGGAGTTGGGAAACAGGCCATCCATCCCGCTGCGAACCTCCACGATGCATTCGTGGCAGGACCCTCCTCTGCCGCAGGACGTGGGCACTCGCACTCGCAGGTGGTCTGCGTAGTCGAACAGGGATTTTCCCCGGTGGGACTGCAGTTCGTGTCCGTTAAGAATTACTGGCATGGGTGCATTGTAGCAAATGCTGGGAAATTGACTTGGCAGTTTGGTTTGGTAAGGGGGAGATAGCGCATCAGGGCTATTTGCTCTTCCCTGATTGGCAGAAGAGTCTATTCATGGTGAGCCTGTCGAACCACTCACGGACTTGACAGCGAAAACCCAAAGTCCGCCGCAAATCGTGGGAGGAATTGCGGCCAAATGCGGACCGCTATGCGTCTTCCTGCATTTCCCAGGCCGAACGGTAGTCGAGGTTGTCATCGCCGGTACAGGGATAGAGCTCGCCCTCGGGCACGGACCGGTCCTGGTTGCGGCAGCCGAACTGGGCGGTGCAGCGGTCTTGAACGTTCTTGTAGGGGCACCGGTAGGTCGAGACCACGTTCACGGTTTCCGAGATGCCGCGAAATATCTCGGTCAGTCGCTCCACACTTCGGCGGTAACGCTCCGGGTCCGCCTGCTGGTGCTCGTGGGGCACCGCTCAGCCTGCCGGAACTGCGGTCTCGACGCCTGGCTGCGCGACGAACTCCTTTGCCAGGTCGACGCAGGCGATGGCATCCTTGCCGTAGCCATCGGCGCCCATGTCGTCGGCGAACTCCTGCGACAACGGGGCTCCGCCGACCATGATGCGGACCTCGCTCCGAAGCCCGGCCTCCTCAAAGGCCTCGATTGTGCGCCCCATGTTGGGCATGGTGGTGGTCAGAAGCGCGGACATCCCGAGGATATCGGCCTCCTTGTCCACTACTTCGTCGATGAACTCGTCGGGCTGTGTGTCTACGCCCAGGTCGTGCACCACGAACCCCGCGCCGCGCAGCATCATGATGCACAGGTTCTTGCCGATGTCATGCAGGTCGCCCTTGACTGTCCCAATCACCACGGTGCCGATGGGTGCGATTCCCGAGGCAGACAAAATGGGCTCGATGTGGGCCATCCCCGCCTTCATAGCCCGGGCCGCCACGAGTACCTCCGGAACGAATATGATGTTGTCCCGGAACTTTATTCCGACGATGGCCATGCCAGCGATCAGGCCATCGTCCATGATGGTGTTCGCCGAAAACCCGCCCCCCAGCGCCTCTTGTGTCAGCCGGTCAACCTCGAGGTTCTGACCGGTTATCAGTTGGTAGGAGATCTCCTGCATCCTCGGGTCGGCCTCGTCCCACAACGAACGGATGTGCCGCTGTTCGTCGGGGTTTTCGACGTATGCCAGTTCAGATTCCAGTCCCTCGTGAACGACGGACATCTGTAACACCTCTGCTTCATTGTGGGCTGCCGGGTTTCCGTGGCCGTGGACCGTCGCCTAATTGCCGTGCTCGGCGGTCCAGTCCTTGACGGCCTGGGGAATGGCCATCAGGTTCTCGATCTTGGTGGCCAGGGGCACGGCGCATTCCGGGGCGATCATCTGCACTCCCGCGTCTAGGCAGCGATAGACTTCCTGCCGCACCTGCTCGGGACCGCGGGCGTACAGCGTATCCGGGTTGTTGATGTTGCCGACCAGCCCGATGCCGCCATCGACAGCGGCCATGGCCTCGTGCGGGTCGTTCTTCGAGTCGAAGTGGAACGACGCCATGCCCGTCTGCGCGATGTACGGCATCCGGTCGATGGTCCTGCCGCAGATGTGCAGTATCAGCGGCACCTTCAGCCGTTCGGCCATCTCGACGTGGATATCCTGCAGGAAGCGCCGGTAGTAGTCGCCGCTGACCAGGTCACCGGTGGCGTGATCCGGGAAGGTCAGCGCGTCGGCCCCGGCGTCGATCTGTGCCTCGCCGAAGAGCACCGACAGCTCCTTGAGCTTGTGCATGGCGCGCATGGTCTCGTCCGGGTTGTCCACCGTACCCAGCAGAAACGGCTCCACGCCGAAAACATGGTACCCCAGCGTCCAGGGCCCCATGGTCTTGCCGATTATGGCCACCTCGTCGCCGAACTCCGCCTTCAACTGCCGTATGGAGCCGGTGATGGCCAGCATGTCGCGATGCTCCAGAATACCGGGCGGTATATGAACGTCGTCCGCTGTCTTCCAGATTGGACGGTACATCCTTACCGTGGGCCAGTTGTCCTTGTCCTCCCACTGCATTTCGCAGCCCAGCGCCGAGGACTCCTGGATGATGCTGAAATATGGCATGATCGAGTCGAATCCCAGCTCGGTATAACCCGTAGCGGCCAGCCGTGCCGCCAACTCCGGGTCCTGGCAGGCCTGCGGGAACGGCGCATCCACCAGGTCCATCAACTCCACCGTCGCCACGTTGGTCGGGTTGGCCACCGGAGTCCGGTCCACCGGCTCACGGTTCAGCGCCGCCATGGTGCGTTCACGCGGCGTCATCGTCTCAACAAATGCCATAGCTGCGCCTCCTTGGGGTGTGAAATGGCGAGTCAGTTTCCCTGTCCATCCTAGGACTGTCTTTGGGTCGTCTGGTTCAGAGGGAAATTCCGAACTATGTGCTTCGAAAAATTGTACCCAATGCCCCCACCATATGAGTCCACCAGATAAGTGTTGGGGAGGCACGAAATTCCTAGATCTACCGCCCCATTATCTCCGCGAATCCTGAAAACCTCGGCTGGTTCCGGAATAGAATCCGCCTCAATTTTCAGCCACATAAGTCGGTCTCTTGAGTCGTCGGCCAACAGAATGTGCAGTTCCGACTTGAACTTATCCTGACTAATGTTAAGCCACCAAAGAGGCTTTGAGGCGTTTAAATTTGCAAAGCTGGTGTTACGTTGATTGAGTAGCCTGTGCCCAACGTAATTGTTAACCATCGAAATTGCCGAAACCTTTTCCATCCTGCCACCTACGTCTGCGAGAAGCCCAGGGTACCCGTGGTCATCTGCCCGCGCAGGGCCTCGGCGGCCATCATTGTCTCCACGCTGGAAATGTTGCGGGAGTACGGCAGCAGCACCCGCATCATCGCATCGTGGGCCATCCCGCACGAGAATGCTACCCCTGACTCTCCCACCTGCTCCATCTCGCCGTATCGCGTGAACCCGGCCAACACCATCCGCAGTCGCATGGCCACGTTACGTGCCTCGCCCTCTAGGGACACGTCGTAGACCGCACGGCCATCGTGATCGCCGTCCGACAGCGTGGCGCGTATGACCAGCGCCGACTTCGAGTCCTGGATCGACAGCTCGCCTTGGGGAGGAGCGTAGTCCGCGGCCTTTCCGACTGCCTGCGACATTACAAACCGTAGCGTGCGCTGGTGCAGGTGGCCGCAGGGGAAGCGTACCTGGTTGTGGGAGTCGCCCACTGGCACCATCCCGCCCAGTGCGATCATCTGGTCGCGGATCTCACTGATGCGGTCCTCCACACCATCCCGCTGGCTGAACGTCCAGATGGTGCAGACGTCGTCCTTGACGTACAGCCCCACGCTGATGTCGTGAAACCGCTTGTCCAACGGCACCAGCTCCAGGCACTGGCCGTAGCGCTCAATGACTTCAGCTGGTCGCAGCCGTTCCTTGGTCGCAGCCATAGTTCGCCTCCTCAGCGCCCGACCGCAGAGGCCAGCGCCCGGATGTGCTCCGGCCCGGTGCCGCAGCACCCGCCAATGATGTTCACGCCCAGGTCGGCCAGCTCCCTGAAACGCTCCGCCATGTACTCGGGCGATTCGGGATACACGATCTGCCCGCTTCGCATTGCCGGTATGCCGGCATTGGAGTGGATCAGCAGATAGCCGTCCGTTTCGGCCCGCATTCGCCTTGCGATGTCCACCATGTTGTCGATGCCGTTGCCGCAGTTGGACCCAACCACGTGCGCCCCGGCCTCCTCCATGGCGTGCACGGCACGCTCCGGGGTGATGCCCATCATGGTGAAGAAGCCACGCGGTCCCTTGTCGAAGACCATGGTGGCCATCACGACCAGGTCCGTGTTCTCCCGTGCCGCCCGCACCGCCAGGGCCGCCTCCTCCACGGCAGTCATGGTCTCCACCACAACACCATCGGCGCCGCCGACCTCCAGGGACTTGATCTGCTCCACGAAGGCCTCGTACATCTCCGTTTCGGAAACAGGACCCAGCGGTTCCAGGAACTCCCCCGTCGGCCCGACAGAGCCGACGACGAACCGGCCCTCGGGCGCCTGGCTCCGGGCGTGCTCCGCAGCCTGCCGGTTGAACTCGGCAACTCGTTCCCCGTACCCATATTTCTTCTGCATGAACAGAGTGCCGCCGAAGGAGTTGGTCAGCACCAGGTCGGACCCGGCATCGAAGTACCTCTGGGCCATCTCCCGCACCACTTCGGGATGGCTGGCGTTGAACTCCTCGGGGCACCCTCCGGGCTCCAGTCCGTGCTGTTGCAGGAACGTGCCCGTGGCACCGTCGGAAATCAGCAGTTCGCCATCCCGGAGGCGCTGCAGGAGGGCGTCAGGCCCGCGGGTGGAATTTTCGGGGGCTGTTGCCAATTGTTGATTCTCTCTACCGATACTGTTTATGGCGCATTTTATGCGTCCCCATCATATGGCCGCAACAACAACGCCACCACCTATGTAATGTCAGGGCGCTGTGTGGTTAAATTGTCGCAGTTTGGAATAGAACCTGAGACACGGGAGACGGCCCGACATGACCAGCTATCTTTCCCATCTCGAGTGCACCATCTGCGGCGCCGAGTACCCATCGAACCGGCTATCCGGCGTCAGCCCCTGCTGCGGCAAGGTGCTGTACGCTCGCTACGACCTCCCTCGCATCCGCGCCGAGGTCGACCGGGACCGCCTCGTGGAGCGCACGGCCAACATGTGGCGATTCGAGGAGTTGCTGCCGGTGGACGACCCCGGCAACATCGTGTCCCTGGGCGAGGGCGGCACGCCGCTCATCGAGGTGAAGAACCTCGGCGAGAAGCTGGGCGTGACCAACCTATTCGTCAAGGAAGAGGGCCTGAATCCCACTGGTACCTTCAAGGCGAGGGGCATCGCCGCCGCCATCTCCAAGGGCCTCGAACTCGGCGCAGCCGGGTTCACTATGCCGTCCGCCGGCAACGCCGCTGGGGCGGCCGCCGCCTACTGCGCACGCGCCGGCCTCACCGCCAAGGTGTTCATGCCCCAGGACGCTCCCGACTCCAACAAGAAGGAGTGCCTCGTCGCGGGCTCCGAGCTGAACCTCGTCGACGGCCTCATCGGCGACGCTGGACGTATCGCGGTTGCCGTGGCACAGGAGCAGGGGCTGTTCGACCTCTCCACCCTCAAGGAGCCCTACCGCGCCGAGGGAAAGAAATCCATGGGGCTCGAGCTGGCCATGCAGTTCGGCTGGCGCATGCCCGACGCCATCATATACCCAGCGGGCGGCGGCACCGGCATCATCGGCATGCACAAGGGTTTCCTCGAACTGCTGGAGCTGGGCTGGATCGAGGGCGACCTGCCAGCGTTCATCGCCGTCCAGGCCGAGGGCTGCCAGCCAATCGTCCGGGCCTTCAACGAGGGCAAGGATACCGCTGAGCCCTGGCAGAACGCCGCCACCGTGGCCGACGGACTGCGTGTCCCCGGACCATTCGCCGACTACCTGATGCTACAGGCCATCCGCGAGACCGGCGGAACGGCCCTGGCCGTCTCCGACGCCGAGATGGTCTCCGCCATGTACGAGTTGGCGACGACTGAAGGCATCATTGCCTGCCCCGAGGGCGCGGCAACCCTAGTTGCCTACAAGCGCCTCATCGACGAGGGATTCCTCCGCCGCGACGAGACCACGGTTTTGTTCAACACCGGCTCCGGCTACAAGTACCTGCAACTCATCGAGGGCGTCAGCAGCTAATTTTCGATTCGTCGCGCCAATCGACAGGGTGCCGGATGCGGGTTATCATAACCGCAAAATTCGGCACCCTTTATTTGTGAAATTCAGGAGCGAATCATGCGTCGCGTTGCCATTGTTTCACCCGTCCGCACCGCTGTTGGAAACTTCGGCGGGACCCTACGGGACGTTTCAGCAGCAGAGCTAGCCAGCACCGTCATCAAGGAAACCCTCGATCGGTCGGGCGTCGACCCCGCGAAGATCGATGACGTCATCCTGGGCCACGGTTACCCCAGCGGCGAAAATCCCGCCATCGGACGTCTAGCCGGGCTCAAGGCAGGCCTGCCCATTGAGGTGCCCGGCTACCAGCTCGACCGCCGCTGCTCCTCTGGCCTGCAGGCAATCCTGAACGCCAGCATGTTGGTCCAGACGGACAACGCAGACGTGGTCATAGCCGGCGGCGTGGAGAGCATGAGCGGCGCCGAGTTCTACAGCAACGAGTCCCGATGGGGCGCCCGCTACGGCTCGGTCACTTTCCATGACCGCCTGGCCCGCGCCCGCGTCACCATCTCCCCTGACGAGCGGTTCGGCCCCATCCCCGGCGGCATGGTCGAGACGGCCGAGAACCTGGCCCGCGAATACGAAATCGCGCGCACCGAGCAGGATGAGTACGCCCTGCGCAGCCACCAGCGCGCCGTGGCAGCCCAGGCAGAAGGCCGCTTCGACAAAGAAATCGTGGGCGTTCCCGTCCCGCAGCGCCGCGGCGACCCGGTCCCCTTCGAGAAGGACGAGGGTCCACGCGCCGACACCAACATGGATACACTGGCCCGTCTGCGCCCGGTGATGCGCGACGGCACGGTCTCCGCCGGCAACGCCAGCAGCCAGAACGATGCTGCCTCGGTGTGCCTGGTGGTCGCCGAGGACAAGCTGGAAGAGCTGGGTCTGACCCCCATGGCTTACCTTCGCGGCTGGGCTGTGACTGGCTGCCACCCCGCCACCATGGGCATCGGGCCGGTGCCGTCGGTGAACAAGGTGATGTCCAAGATTGGCCTGTCCCTCGAGGACATGGACCTGATCGAGCTGAACGAGGCCTTCGCCGCCCAGGTGCTGGCAGTGCTGCGCGAGTGGAAGCTGCCCCACGAGGACAACCTGAACGTCAATGGCTCCGGCATCTCGCTGGGCCACCCCATCGCGGCCACCGGCGCCCGCATCCTGACCACGCTGCTGCACGAGATGGAGCGCCGCAATGCCAAGTTCGGCCTCGAGACCATGTGCGTCGGTGGCGGCCAGGGCGTAGCCGCAGTGTTCGAGCGGGAGTAACAAGGCTTCAGCCACAGGGTTTGCAGGCATGTCCCCTCCCCATTGATGGGGGAGGGTCAGGGTGGGGGTGAATTCCTCCGCATCAGTGACTAGGAGAATCGAGATGGCAAGCAACCAGGACATTCCCGACGTACTGGTAATCGGTGCTGGCGCGTCCGGTGCCGCTCTGGTCTGGAGCCTCGCCGAGGCGGGCATTGACGTCCTCTGCCTCGAGCAGGGCGACTGGCTCAACCGTGAGGCTTTTCCCGCCACCAACCCCGACAGCCAGCTGCACTGGCAGACCGACTTCCACCCCGACCCCAGCGTACGCCGGCTGCCCGAGGACTACCCGGTCAACAGCGACGCCTCACCCATTGCCCCGTACATGTACAACGCAGTCGGGGGCAGCACGGTGCACTACGGCTCGCATTACCCGCGCTTCCATCCCTCCGACTTCCGAGTGCGGACGCTGGATGGCGTAGCCGACGACTGGCCCCTGACCTACGACGAGCTGGAGCCTTACTTCGACCTGAACGACCGGGCGATGGGCGTCTCCGGGCTCCGTGGCGACCCGGCCTACCCGCCCAAACCCGAGCGGCCCTGCCCGCCGCTGTCCATCAGGCCCGGCGGCGAGGTCCTGGCCAAGGGATTCGACAAGCTGGGCTGGCACTGGTGGGCCGCAGACACCGCCATCTCCTCTGTGGAATATGATGGGCGCGAGCCGGACTCCGGCGGCTACCTGCGCTCGCTGGCCAGCACCGACCTCACCTACTGGCCCAAGGCGCTGGAACTTGGCGCCCGACTGATCACCCGGGCCCGCGTCCGCGAGATACTGGTCGATAACTCCGGCAAGGCCACCGGCGTGCTGTACTACAACGCCGATGGCAACCTGGTGGAGCAGAAGGCCAAGTCGGTCGTGATGGCCTGCAACGGCATCGGCACCCCGCGCCTGCTGCTCAACTCCACCTCGCCGCTGTTCCCCGATGGCCTGGCCAACAGCAGCGGACTGGTCGGCAAGTGCCTGATGCACCACCCCGCCGGCGTGGTGGTCGGCGTCTTCGACCAGTGGCTGGGTACCGAGGACGGATTCCCTCGCGGCAGCACCATGCTGAGCCAGGAATTCTACGAGACCGACACCAGCCGGGGCTTCGTACGCGGCTACGACCTGCAGATCCTGGCCCTGGGCGGCTCGCCGCTGCCCACCGCCCTCGGCGGCCTGCTGGGCGAGCGCGTCCCTTGGGGCGAGGGACACCACCAGGCCTTCGACGAACGCTTCGGCCACACCGTCGGCATCACCATCATGACCGAGGATTTGCCCGAGGAGCATAACCTGGTCACCCTAGACCCCGACGAGACCGATAGCAACGGCATTCCCGCCGTCAAGATCGAGTACACCGTAAGCGAAAACACCAACCGCATGCTGGACCACGGCGTCGAGCGGGCCAGAGAGGTGATGGAGGCCGCCGGGGCCAAGCAGATCATGACCTCCCGGCTGCGCCGCAACGCTGGCTGGCACCTGCTGGGGACGGCCCGCATGGGCTCAGACCCGAGCAACTCGGTGGTCGACCGCTGGGGCCGCTGCCACGATGTGCCCAACCTGTTCATCATCGACGGCAGCATCTTCACTACCAGCGCATGCATCAACCCCACATCGACCATCCAGGCGCTGGCGCTTCGCACCGCCGACTACCTCAAGGGCGAGGGCCGCGACTCGATCAGATAAGACTACCGGAACGAGAAAGGGCAACCACTAGAGTTGCCTCTACCCTGGAAATAAGTCAGTTCTGTAGGGGTAACCCTTGTGGTTGCCCCTATTGCGATTGTGAGATGGAGCGAAAATCACAATGCCCAGAATCGTGCACTTCGACATCTACGCTGACGACGTGGACCGCGCCCACAAATTCTACGCCGACCTGTTCGGTTGGGAGATCACCAAGTGGGACGGCCCGCCCCAGATGGACTATCGCCTGGTGATTACCGGCACTGAGGGCCCTGGCATCGATGGCGCCATCACCCGGCGGCCGCCCCATGGCATGAGGGGCATGAATTACGTCGAGGTAGAGTCCATCGACGAGTATCTCGAGAAGGCCCAGGCCGCCGGGGGTTCGGTCCTCCAGCCCAAGATTCCCATTCCCGGAGTCGGCTACATGGCAATCTGCCAGGACACCGAAGACAACCCCATCGGGCTGTTCCAGACAGACGAAAGCGCGTCATACTGAGACCTCCTTCGGTTCCACCTGGAGATAACCGTTACCTCGGAATGCCCGCCCGTTGACACCCAAATAGGGCGGGCTTACGATTAGCCCTGCCCGGCGCCGTACTCAATAGTCCACTCCCCCGGTGGGAGAGGTCTTGGGTAAGGGCGTGTACCGGCAAATCCGCTCTTAGAGGATGTTGAAAATGCCAGAAGTTTATGGCGTAGGTGACTTTCGATACGAATTCGTCGAGGACTGGGCCAAGCTCCCCGACGGCACCAATTTCCAGGAATGCCCGGGCGTCGCATGCGACTCCAATGACAACGTTTTCGTGCTGACCCGCGGCAAGAACCCCATCATGGTCTTCGACCGCGACGGCAACTACATGCGCTCCTTCGGAGAGGGCCTGTTCAGCGACAACCGCACCCACGGCCTCTACATCGGCCACGACGACTCGCTGCTGGCCGCCGACGACGGCATCCACACCATCCAGAAGTTCAGCGCCAACGGCGAGAAGGTCTGGGAGCTGGGCGAGCGCAACAACCCGGCCCCCCGCTGGAGCGGCGAGCCCTTCAACCGCCCCACCTCCGCCGCCACCAACCCCGCCAACGGCGACATCTACGTATCCGATGGCTACGGCAACTCCCGGGTCCACGTCTACAGCAGCCAGCTGGAATACAAATTCTCCTGGGGCGAGCCGGGAATCGACGCCGGCCAGTTCATCCGGCCCCACAACATCGCCTTCGACAGCAACGAGCGCGTTTACGTCGTCGACCGCGAATGCCACCGCATCCAGATATTCGATCCCGAAGGCAAGTTCATAACCATGTGGAGCAACATCCACCGCCCCGACTCCATGGTCCTTTGGGGTGAGCACATTTACGTCGGCGAGCTGAACGGTATGGGCGGCGTTGACGACGCTCCCGGCCTCGGCCACCGCGTCAGCATCTACGACCTCGACGGCAACCGCGTCTGCATGTTCGGCGACAAGAACGAGGGCGAAGGCGGCGGCCAGTTCATCGCTCCTCACGGCATCGCCGTCGACTCCCACGGCGACATCTACGTCGCCGAGGTCTCCTACACCATCCGCGGCCAGCACATGAGCCCGCCCCGCGAGCTCCGCTCCCTCTCCAAGTACCGCCGGGTGTAGACTCCTGGGTAATGATAACGGCGCACCATCTGGTAACGGCGGTGCGCCGTTAGTCCTGACCCCGAAAGAGGTCAAAAATGGTCAATGTAGAAGTTTTCGTTGCGGCCTTCTCGGCGTTAGCGGTGATATTTGCCGGGGCCTTTTACTGGATTCTTTCAGAATTTCGAACGGTGAAACAGGATATACAGACCGTACGGAATCAAAACCTGGAAGACAACGGCAAGTTGCGGGACGAATTCAGAGAGGAAAATCGTGCGCTGAGGGACGAACTGCGCCAGGAAATCAGAGACAACACGCAGCGGATTCTAGATGCCATTTACTTCCACCGCCACGATCCTGACGGCACGGTGGCGCTCCGTCCACCCACCCAGCAGGCAGCGGACTGAACACCGAAGCCATGACCCCTCAGAACCTCGCCAAAATCGAGCGCGTCGACCTGCGCGAAGCCTGGCCCAACGAGGCGCGAGACTTCACCCCGTGGCTCGCCAAGAACATCGCCAAATTGGGCGATGTGAGGGAGTACTCTAATGACAGATAGACATACCACCCTTAATGGGTACGTCAATAGAAACGGTCAGATCAATCTTGGCCGAGCTGACCCTGCAAGGGAGGGAAACGACCACGAACAGTATGTATGTGTCATGCATTGCCCGGTTTGTGGCCACAATTACGGAGCCAACGGTACCGATATATTCCAGCGTAAATGCCCGTGCCACCAAGGTGGCAAGGAAGGATTGGCCCTTCAAGGGAAAGAACTCCGATGGCGACCTGAGTAGTCAGTCAAAAATATAGACATATATAGATGGAATGTTCCTCATTTACCTTAAATTCGGATGACTCATGGATAGTCAAACCCATTGAATAGGAGCAAATGACCATTGAGTGAAATTGGCGAAACTACAACCGTCCAGTGGGACTCGGCCCTTGAGGCCATCGAGCGCTGCTACGAGCTTGGCTGGACCGACGGTCTACCCGTCGTCCCGCCCACCGAGGCTCGCGTTGCGGAGTTCATCGAGCGGTCCGGACGCCCCTCTGGCGAGGTCATCGGCGAGCTGCCTGAGCGCCGCCGGGAGATCACCGTCGGCAAGGTGGCGGCCAACTCCGTCATGGCCGGCTGCCTGCCCGAGTACATGCCCGTCGTGCTAACGGCCACAGAAGCCATGCTCGACCCAGTCTTCAACCTCGTCGGCCCCTCCTCCAGCATGGGCGGCTCGGGCATCCTGACCATCATCAACGGCCCGGTCGTCAAGGAACTGAATATCAACGCCCGCAACAACCTGTTCGGGCCCGGCAACCGCGCCAACGCCACCATCGGCCGGGCCGTGCGGCTCATACTGATGAACGCCTGCGCGGCCATCCCCGGCGTCTTCGACCGCAGCGTCATCGGCCACCCCGGCAAGTACACCTACTGCATTGCCGAGGCCGAGACGGAGACCCACTGGGCTCCCCTGCACGTCGAGCGTGGCTTCCAGGCCGACCAGAGCACCGTAACGGTGTTCGCCGGCGAGTCGCCCCGCCAGGTGCGCTCAGTGGGCCGCCCCGCACCGATTCTGACGGCCATCGCCGATACCGCGTCCAGCCTTGGCACCAACATGTCCACCTCCGGCTCCGTCGGCGAGACTGGCACTGGAGTGAGGCAGGGCGAGATCGTCGTCACCATCGCCGGCAACTCGGGCCTGTGGGCCGACTGGAGCAAGGATCAGGTTCGCGATTTCATATTTCAGCGCGCCCAGCGCTCCGTGGCGGAACTGAAACAGGCCCAGGTGTTGGCCGGAGACGTCGAGCCTGGCGATGAGTCGACACCCGTCTCTCTCATCCCGGACCCGTCAGATATCCTCCTGCTTTTTGCTGGCGGCGAGGAGTCCAACATGTCTTCGGTCATTCCCAGCTGGGGTCCCAAGGTGGGCAGCACCGCCGTTACCAGGGTGATAAACTAGCGCCAACGATTCCTGAGCCTACTCAGAGCTCTCCGGGAGAGCCAACCCGGTAAAAGGAGAGAGCCATGGTCCAGACCAATGAGCATGTCCTGGTCAATCCGGTTACGCAGCCGGTAATCGCTCCGTTCAACGGCGCGCCCCGCCTGGCCAGCCTCGCGGGCACCCGCGTTGGGCTGATTGACGACAGCAAGCGCAACGCCGACGTCCTCTTGGAGGAGTTGGCCGATATTCTGCGCACCCGGTACGAGATCTCCGGCGTCAAGTGGCACCGCAAGCCCAGCGCCTCACGTCCTGCTGATCCCGAGGCGCTCAAGGAGCTTGTGGAGGAGTGTGACTCAGTTGTCGTTGCGATAGGTGATTGAGGGTCCTGCAGCGCGTGCAGTGTGCACGACGGAATTCATGCTGAGAACGCCGGCATCCCCTCGGCCACAATCTGTACCGACCGGTTTGTTCCGACCGCCACGGGAATGGCCCGCATGTGGGGCGCCCCGGACTACCCGACCATCTACACCGAGCACCCCATCGAAAACCTCAGCCGCGAGGCCCTGCGCGCCCGCGCCGAAGCCCTGGCGCCGATCGTGGTGCAGGTCCTGACCGGCGAGGGCTAGCCGGTTCTAATTTTCAACGCCGAGTCCACAGAGAATGTCGCTGAGGGCGCAGAATCTCGATTTATCTGCGCCCTCCACGTTTTCTGCGTCACCTCGGCGACCCCTGCATTGAATGTGGGTCAGGCCAGTTCACCCCGCAGGTCGGGCGGCAAGAGGTTGGGAATGGTATCCTCGATAGGATAGGACTCGTTGCAGGCGGCACAGTACAGCGAGCCCGTTACCACCTCATCGCCCTCCTCTGCCTCTACATTAAGCCGCAACTCCCCCTTGCAGACGGGGCAGGCCAGGATTTCCATCAGGTCTCGCTTCAAGTCGTTTCCCCCTGTTTGTTGGTCGGTCGACTCAGGATACCAGCGCCGATTCGAAAAGCCCGTCAAGCACGTCGGAGAGCCCGATAACCACCACGCCGATGACCAGCAGCGCCATTGGGCTGGTGGCCCTCCGGACGGCCTTGCGGAGGACGCCCGACGCTGGTTCCTCCGACCCCTCATAGTCACCACGCCTCACGATGCGCACCACGTAGAACATAAACAGCGCCAGCGCGATCTTTACGCCCAGCACAATGGCGTATGGCACCGTGGCCCCCTCGCCGGTGAGTCGGGCGAACGACAGGATCGCTCCTGTCAGCAGAAGAACGGCGATTGCAGTGGTGACGAGGCCGCGAAATTCATCCCTGATAGCTGCCCCTGTCTCCGGGGGCAGTCCCTGCGAACGCCGGATGGCGGGCCGCAGGACCAGCAGGTAGAATATGCCGCCGCCGACCCAGGCAACCGCAGATACGGCGTGCCCCCATCGGATGACTACCAGGATCCAATCTAATACGCCCATTCACCGCCGCACACTATCGCAATTGGCCTTGCATAGCCGTGTCCTATGAGCTAGCCACCCAACATGTCTCGCACGATTTCGGTTATCTGGCCGGAGTCCATGGCGCTGACGAAAGTTTCGGCGACTACACCGTTGCGGTCGACGAACCACGTTGTCGGATAGTACTCAATCCCGTAGGCCGTAGCTATGGTCTCCCGATGGTCCGTGGCGAAGTCGAATGTCAGTCCCAGGTCGCGCACGAACTCCCTTGCGGTGGCCTCGTTGTCGAACCCGCGAGGCACGAACATCCCCAGGAACCGGACGTCCTCTCCGTCCAGTTCCTCAAATGCCTGCTGGAATTCGGGCATCTCCTCCCGGCACGGGGCACAACTGGGGTACCAGAAATTGATGACCACGACGTTGTCCGCGTACTCCTCGGATAACCGGAACTCCACGCCGTCGAACAGTTGCACCTCGAAGTCGTGCGCTGTCTCGCCACCGCAGGCCGTCGCTAACAGCAGCATCATGAGCAGTCCTAGGGGAATGAAAGTCAGTTGGCGCAACATCAAACAATCCAACGGGAACCACAGCGCCATGGCATTCTATATGCGACCCACAGGCCTTTCAACGACAACATCCCAGGAAGATTGCAAAGTAGTAGTCTGAACTGTGATTCGTTTGATATCAGGATTGCGCTGATGAGCCCCAACCCTGGTCATACTTCAATCCTGTGAATCCTGACTCAGACAAGATCGAGATCGGTGCGAATTTACAATCGTCCTGGATGATATCCGATTCAGCCTTGACGGGAGAGCAACAGCCACTACAATTTTGGCAACTATGGAATTCAAACCGTTTCAGGAGGAAATCGTATGCGCCTGGAGAACAAGGTAGCACTCATCAGCGGCGGGGCCCGCGGGATGGGGGCAGTCGAGGCCAGGATCTTCGCCCGGGAGGGCGCCAAAGTCGTCATTGGTGACCTGCTTGAGGACGAGGGGCGCCGCACCGAGGCCGAGATCAACGAGTCCGGCGGCGAATGCGTCTTCGTCCAGCTCGACGTCACCAGCGAGGAGTCGTGGCAGTCGGCGGTCAGCGAGGCGGTGGACCGGTTCGGCAAGCTGGACATTCTGGTCAACAATGCCGGCATTTACCGCACCAACAACGTAACGGAGACCTCAGCCGAGGAGTGGGACCAGGTGATGGACATCAACGCCAAGGGCGTGTTCCTGGGCACCAAGGCGGCCATCCCTGCCATGCGGGACAATGGTTCCGGTTCCATCGTCAACATCTCGTCGGTGGCGGGCCTCGTCGGCAATCTGATGTCCTCTGCCTACACCGCCTCCAAGGGCGCCGTGAGGCTGCTTACCAAGTCCACGGCCATCCAGTATGCCCGCGATGGCATCCGCTGCAACTCGGTCCACCCAGGAACCATCCAGACGGATATGACCGCCGCGATGCTGTCTGACCCAGCCTACCGCGAAGACCGCATCAACCGCACCCCCATCGGACGGCTCGGCACATCCGAGGACGTGGCGCTCGGAGTGCTGTTCCTGGCGTCGGACGAGGCATCGTTCATGACCGGATCAGAGCTGGTCATTGACGGTGGACGCACGGCGGAATAACTCCCGGCGCTTTCCATTCACAGTCAACCAATTCAAAACTGAAGGGGCGCACAGCTGTGCGCCCCTTCATATAACTGCAGGTATCGCTTGCCTGAATCTGACCGCTAGCGCCCCATGGCGTAGCCGTCGCGGCGCGGGTCAGCGCCGCCGCTCAGCCCGCCTCGCTCCTGGTCCACCTTGACGCCACACAGGCACCCCATGCGCGGCGTGAAGTCGTCCCAGACCTCCACCCTGTGGCCGCGGCTGGACAGCTCGGCGACCACGTTCTTGTCCATTCGACCTTCCACGCCGACGAGACCCGGGTGGTAGGCATGGGGCCAGAAGGAGTTGGGGAAGCTCCAGGTTGAGAACCTGGGAGCCTCCACGGCCTGCTGCACGTCCATCCCGAACTCCACCACGTTGAGGAACATCTGGACCATGGACTGCGGCTGAACGTCGCCGCCCGGCGTGCCGAAGGGCAGCAGCGGTTTTCCGTCCTTCATCGCCAGCGCCGGGTTGGGGGTCAGTCGCGGACGCTTGCCTGGCTGCAGACCGCTGGGGTGGTCGGGGTCCAGCCAGGTCTGAGAGCCACGGGACGACGCGATGAACCCCAGGCCAGGGATGATGGGCGAGGTGCCGAATGAGTCGCTGGGCGTGGCCGAGAAAGCGTTGCCCCAGCGGTCCACCACGCTGGCGTAGCTGGTGTCGGCGGGAAGGCCGCCAGCCACCAGGTCTGGGCGCGATGGGTGGCCGTTGCGGGCGGGCATCCCCTGATGCGGCCAGGGATCGCCGGACAGCGGCATCTCAGTGAAGGCCCGGGACGGGTCGATGGTTCCTCGACGCTCCTCGGCGTAAGACTTGGAAAGCAGTCCTGCCATGGGCACATCGACGAAATCAGGGTCGCCGATGTACGCCTCGCGGTCGCTGAACGCCAGCTTCAGGGCCTCGATGACCGTATGGGCGTAGGCCGCAGTGTTGTGGCCCATCCCCTTGAGGTCGAATCCCTCCAGGATCTGCAGCGTCTGCAGGTTGACCGGCCCCTGGCACCAGGGACCGCAGGCAAACACCTCAATGCCCTTGTAGTCCACGGACGGGGGAGTATCGACGCCCACGCTGAACTCTGCCATGTCCTCCATGGTGAGGAACCCGCCCTCGGACTGTACGAATCTCACGATCTCTTCAGCGATCTCTCCCGTGTAGAAGAAGTCGCGCGCGGCCTGCAGCGCGGCCTCCCTGCCCTGCCCCGCGTGGTCACGCTCAACCTCGATCAGCCGCCGAAAGGTACGGGCCAAGTCCTTCTGGACCAGAATGTCCCCTATGTCGGGGCGACGACCGCCGGGGAAGAACACCGCGGCAGTTGACGGCCATCGGCCATCGCCGTCGGAGTCTCCAATCAGCGAGTCGCCGGTGTTGGCCAGCGCCGACTGCAGTGTCGCGGGTATGGGGAACCCACCATCGGCCAGCTCCAGGGCTGGGGTAACGACCTGCTCGAATGACATCGTCCCGTACAGCCTGAGCGCAGTGATCCAGGCGTCCGCCGCCGAGGGCGTAACCGTTCTCAGCACGCCCGCTGGCAGCTGGCTGTCGCAGTTCCTGACGAAGTAGTCGATGCTGGCAGCCTTGGGCCAGCGGCCCAACCCGCTGATCGACTTGGTTTCGCCACTGGCCGCGTCGTGAATGATGATGGGCGCAACGCCGCCAAAGCCGGTCCACTGCGGCAGGGTGACGTTGATGGCGATGCCGGCAGCGACACCGGCGTCAGTGGCGTTGCCGCCCTGCTCCAGGATCCTAAAGCCAGCGGCGGTTGCCAGGTAGTGCCCGCTGGATACGATATGATTAGCTCCGGTCACCAAGGGACGATAAGTTCGTATTCCAAGGGCCAAGGTCCACCCCCGCTGTACTGATTTGACCGATCGATTGAGCTGAGCGCAAGGTTCCACCCTGAGCCTGTCGAAGGGCGGTTGCGCACGCTGGGTTGCTGGTTATGATATGGACGCGGTCTGGGGGTGTCAACAAACCCGGAGAGCATCCAATGTCTTCCGATTATTTGTCAGAACTGTGATTCGTCTGATTTGGGGATTGTCAGGATTCCCCAATCCTGTTAATTCTTTAATCCTGCAAATCCTGATTCAGACAAATAAGCGAAAGACCTCCAAAACATCTCTGCACCTGTTCCTTGCTGGAGAGAGCCAGTCCTAATGTTGATAGAAGTCGAAGTCATCTCAGGCGACAACAGTCCATTGGACCTGCACCGCATGTTCGACCTGCTGGAAGAGCCGCGGCCGGTGTCGCGGGTGATGGCGCCCGACTCCATGGGACGAGATGTCTGGTGCGACGTCACAGGCTGGGACGCAGGATCGCCGTGCCTGGCACAAGCGGCCCTGGCAGAGGACTCAGGCGAGGGGGTTGTCCTGTTGATCTACGGGGGAGACGAAGGCATACGGCTCAGGTCCGCGGGCTCACCGGGGGAGTGGGATCTCGAGGACAGGAATCAGTGGGGCGAGGCCTGCCTGATGCTCGGCCAGAACGCCGTTTTCGAGTAGCAGCGACTCGGTCCGGCTAGAACACCGGCGCAGATAGCTCCCGCACCAATTGCTCCGCCAAGTGCTGGAACCCCGAAGCATCATCCCACCCCTGCAGGTCAAGAGACATTCCCTCCCTGAGGGCGTTGCAGAGACGATCTTTTCGCTGGTAGAACAACTCACCGGCGCCGAGGGCGATCAGGTCTGCGGAGCCTCCCTGCTTGGCTGACCGGACCAATTCGGAGAAGTAGCGGCTGGTCAGGGGATTCTCCAGGGCCGTGTCGGTGCAGAGGAGCGCCAGGCGATCGTAGTAGACAATGTGGTCCAGGGAGGCCTCGCCTGTGCTGAGGGCGTTCTCGTCGTCGGGATAGAGGGCCCAGGCAGGAATATGGGACAGCGACAGGATTTCGCAGAGCCGTTCCGCCAAACCGGAATCAGTCATCGACCCTATCAGCAGCAATGTCGGATACGTCCTGCGCTCGGACGTGAGCACGTCCTGCGCAGCGATTAACGGCTCGGCGACACCGGCCCCCTGCAGGAAGAGGCGCGGCACCCTGCCTCCCGAGCGAGCCAGGGTGTCTAGCGAGATGGTGCTGGGCGCCCCGTGGAGCATGGATTCCAGTCCGATCACCGAGCGCAGATCGCAGTTGGAGAACAGCGTCCCCCCTGCCGTGGCCCGATGCAGGATGGTGCTATCCATGCCACACTTCACGATTCTGGCACCCCTCAGGTCCGCGCCCGTAAGGTTTGCCATCATCATCGACGTGGTTGTGAGGGTAGCACCTCGGAGGTTGGTATTGGTGAGGCTGGCCCACGAAAAATCCGTAGAGGTCAGGTCGGCGCCACTGAGGTCCGCCCCGTCCAGGTCGGCATAGGACAGGTCGGCATAGGACAGGTCGGCTCCCTTGAGCACGGCATGGCTCAGGATGGCGCTGTTCAGCCTCGCGCGGCACAGCGAGGCTCCGGACAGCTGGCTCCCGGCCAGACTGACCCGGGGCATGTTGGCGCGGAAGAGGTGCGCCCCTGTCAGGATGGCTCCCGAGAGGTCGGCCATTCGTAGGTCAACCCCGGTGAGGTCGGCCCCGGTCAGGTCGTCGTGGCGCAGGTCAACGCTGGGCAGCTTGATGCCGCTGAGGAAGGACCCTGACAGGTCGAGGGACGGGCGCCCGTAAATGAACTCCGGGGTAAATGTCTCGCTGGCCGCCCGGTCCTCCAGGCGGTAGCCGAGGTCAAAGGTCGGCACCCGGTCGTTGGGGCTGCGGAATGTTAGCTCGCGCCACCTGGCGATTGCGATGGGCCCGGACCGGGCCAGGCTGACGTGTTCCGGGTCCGCCAACGTCTACCCCTCAATGCCCCGGGCATAGCCGAGGCGCAAGGGTAGCAGTCTATCACCCTGGTGCTCCCGACCGCGCACGCTGGGAGAAACTCCCTAACCGCGACCGGCGAAGGCGGGCATCACTTCGCGGGAGAAGACTTCCAGCTGCTTGCTCAGCTCGTGCCAGGGCATGCCCTCGGGCCACTGCAGGACTATGTCCTCCAGCCCCGGATACTTTTCCTCCAGCTCCCGGAAAGTTTCGATGAACACGTCGGGGGGGCCGCAGATCCAGGCCTTCTGCTGCACGCCGTCCTCCACGGTCGGGGTGCGGGCCGGAGCGCCGGGAGTGCCCCACATTCGGCCCTGCTCGTCGGTGTAGCGCACCAGGCCGAAGGGCGCAAACCACTTGTAGCGTTCGTCGTGGAAGGGCCGAACCCGTTCCACCGCTTCCTCCACAGAGTCGCCCAGGAAGAACCCAAAGCCGAGAGCCATGTTCTCGCCCAGCTCCAGGTCCTGTCCGGCCTCGCCGGATGCCTTCTGGTAGGCGCCGAAGAACTGCTCCACGATCTTCTCGCCGCTCAGCGCAGTCATACCCTTGATGCCCTTGCGGGCGATGAAATCGATGGTGCGACCGCTGGTGACAGGCTGCCAGATGTCCACTGGCAAGTTCAGCGGGCGAGGCACCAGCGTCACATCCTTCAATGGGTACCCGCGATAGGGCACCTCGGGTGGAATCTGGTAGTACTTGCCGTGATGGCTGAAGGATTCCTCGTTGAAAGCCTTCAGGATGATTTCGACCTGCTCCTCGAACAGCTCGCGATTCGCGTCCTGATCCAGCAGGGGTGCTCCGAAGGTCTCGACCTCGCGGGTCTGGTAGCCCCGTCCAATGCCGAACACCAGCCGCCCGCCGGTCAGCACGTCGCCCATGGCGAAGTCCTCGGCCAGCCGCAGGGGGTGCCACATCGGCACGATGTTGAACGCCGCGCCGAACTTCAGGTTCCTGGTATGTGCGGCCAGGTGCACTCCCAGCAGCGTAAGGTTGGGGATGCACTCGTAGCCCTCGCGCTGGAAGTGGTGCTCCGCCGCCCACAGGCAGTGGAACCCGGACTCGTCCATCTGCTGCGCCAGGGCCATGGCATGGTCGAAGGACTGTGTCAGCTGTTTGTTGGAGTAACGGCGCCCGTCGGGATCGCGCCCGTTGGCGCCCACGTCGTCAAGGTCGATCTGACCCACATAGAGAACGGAAAAACGCTTGATCATCTGCCTGTCTCGTACGGATTTGAAATACGTGGAAGTGTCAACACAGCCAACAAGTATAGCACGCAGATTCTACCCAGCCACGACCCCCCGCGCCAGCAGCCCGTCCACCTCGATGGACGTATACCCCAGCTCGGCCAGCACCTCCGCCGTGTGCTGGCCCGTCACGCTGCCCGCGTGCCGCACCTTGCCGGGCGTCTCCGACAGGTGAAACGGGATGCCCGGCTGGACAACCCTGCCCTCCGACACTCCGGGCGCCTCCAGCTCGACTACCATGCCGCGCTCCAGCGCCTGCGGGTCCGACAGAGCTTCGTCCAGGTCGAGGACCTTACCCACCGAGATGTTTGCGTCCCTCAGGGTCTCGAACCACTCGTCGCGGGTCTTTGTCAGGAACACCGACTCCAACGTCCTCGCGATCTCGGCGCGCCTTTCGTCGCCAGCACTCTGATGGGGGATGAGGTCCTCTCGTCCAATGGACCGACACAGGTTCTCCCAGAACCAGGGCTCGATGGCGGCGATGGAGAAATACTTGTCATCGGCGGTGCGGTAAACGTTGTAGAACGGCGAGCCCCCGTTCAGCCGGTTCCCGCCCCGAGTGGCCCTGTAGCCCTGCGACAGCGAGTCCGCGATGGCGCCGCAGAGCATGTACAGCACGCCCTCGGTCATCGCGATGTCGACGTACTGGCCCTCGCCAGTCTTCTCGCGGGCCATCAGCGCCGCCAGGATGCCCACCGCGCCGCACAGCCCGCCTCCGGCGTAGTCGGCGATGAGGTTGAGCGGAATGACCGGCTTCCCGTCTGGCGAGTCGCCGATGAGACCCAGGGCTCCCGCGAAGGAGATGTAGTTTATGTCGTGCCCCGCCATCTGCGAGTACGGCCCGGTCTGGCCATACCCCGAGACCGAGCAGTACACCGCGCGGGCATTAATCTCCTTCACCTGCTTGTATCCCACCCCCAGCCGGTCCACCACACCAGGCCGGAATCCCTCGACCACCACGTCGGCTTCAGCGGCCAGCTTGTGGAACACCTCCAGGGCCTCGGGCTCCTTGAGGTTCAGGGCGATGCTGCGCTTGTTCCGCTGCAGCGCATTGAAAGAGGCGTGCCGGCGCTCGTCCTCCGGACCCTCTATGCCCGCCACGATGCGCTCGTAGGCGGCGCGGGTCTCGTCCATGGGCCGTTCGATCATCAGCACCTCGGCGCCAAGGTCGGCCAGTATCATCGTGGCAAACATCCCCGGCGCGTTCCGGCAGAAGTCCAGGACCTTGATTCCCTCGAGGGCCAGCATCGCATTTTCCTCCACGTGCGGATCCGGTAATGCTGGAGATTATACCGACTGCCGTAACCCGGCCCGCCGCAGTCCGCGGAATGATGGAATCGATCGCGCTCCGTGCAGCAGGGACGCTCCCGCACTATAATCCCCGCAGATTTGTTCATTGATATGAAGGAGTGAGTAATGGATCTTGGACTGCAGGGTAAAGTCGCAATGATCACCGGAGGCAGCCACGGTCTCGGATTGCAGGCCGCCAGCGCCCTGGGACGCGAGGGATGCAAAGTGGCCATCTGCGCCCGTGGCACGGAGCAGCTGGAGGAGGCGCGCACCGCCCTCTCGGGCGCTGGCGTCGAGGTCATCGCCGTCCAGGCCGACGTCACCAGCCAGGATGACCGGGTGCGGTTCCACAACGAGACCAAGTCGGCGCTGGGAGAATGCGACATTCTCGTAAACAACGCAGGTGGCCGGCGCGGCACCAACGACTTCGTGGAGACCGGTATGGAACGTTTCCGTGAGGGCCTGGAGTTCAACCTGCTGAGCGCGGTGGAGCTGGCATTCCTGGTACTGCCTCACATGAGAGAGCAGAAGTGGGGCCGCATCATCAGCATCTCGTCGATCTACGGGCGGGAATACGGCGGTTCCGTGGACTACATGACCGGAAAGGCGGGCCTGATTGCTTTCTCCAAGCACCTCGCGCTGAACCTTGCCCCCGAGAACGTGCTGGTAAACTGCATCGCCCCCGGCTCCATCGATTTCCCCGGCAGCACCTGGGACCGATTCCAGCAGAACAACCCGCCCGAAGTGGTTAATGATTTCATTTCCCGCAACCTGCCGGCCGGCAAGTTCGGCTGGCCGGAGCCCATTGGCGAGACCGTGGCCTTCCTGTCGTCCGACCGTGCCGACCTGATCACCGGCACTTGCCTCAACGTCGACGGCGGCCAGTCCCGCTCGTTATTCTAGGGGTTCACACCTCTGGAATAGCGAAGACAACATGAGGGTGCACGATGGTGCGCCCTCATTTCTTCGCCGCTCGAAAGCCGCCGCATCCACTTCCCTGCCTCACCCGATCAAGCCTTCCCCAACCTCCCACTGATCTTATTACGCCAACTGTGGTTGTAATATTAGAGGGTGTGTGACATATCCACTGAAGAATTGTCATGCCCCGCCAGAATGTGCCAACTTATGACGCACAAAGTCCCATAGAGAACCCCCTCTGCCAGCCGCTGAAGCATTCCTCGCCATTCAGCGACTTCAGGCACCAGCGCAATTGTGTACAGAGTGATATACATGACGGCCAGGCCTAACCAGCCCACTCTCTTCGCTGCCGTGAGTCTGTTGTTGAAGGACAAGAGCACCAATCCAAGTGTCGTCATGAAAAGCGTGGTCACGGCCAAGAGATTATGGGCATCCTGGGAAAGACTACCCGTACTTGGGCAACCCAAGTCGCAAGGCGCAAGGGCTGAGCTGACATAGGCTATCGGTTCACCAACAAGCAGCCAGCAGCCGATCCTGGAGGTCCCGTTCAATCTTGCGCGTGGCGCAACCAGCAGCAGCGAGAGGAAGCCAAGCAGACCCAAGGGGAGAAACCCCAGGTAGCCTATCTGCCAACTCCAGGCTGAACCTACAGCATTGAGCTCGCTAATGTACTGGCTGACATGGCTGTAGTCAGCCTTTAGGGAAGCGCCCCCAAAGATCACTAGAGGGTAGAAGAGAGCTAAGGCTACAACGACCCATCGCTCATTCACTGAACTATGCATGCTTCTGCATTGCCAGCGCGAGCCACACCGGCAGTGCCGCCTGGGGGTTCTCGTTCCAGTCCAGGAGGCTGTCGTCTGTCCCCGCCAAGTACGAGAATTTTTGCCAGAACTTCGAGTCCTTGGTGGGACTCTCCAGGATTCGCCGCAGGGTGAGTCCCGAGGCCGCCAGGGGGTTGAGAATGTCCGCAAGCGTCCAGTCGTAGCCCTCGGGCGGCACGGTGGACCGCCCGAATCCGCGCGCCTCCAGCCGCACCACCCGGTACTGCCGTGCCAGCAGCGGCACCCAGGCGTACCACAGCCTGGCGTTCTTGGCGTTGCCGTGGTGCAGCACTACCGTCTCGGGGCGACGCCACGGGTCGGTGAAGGCGTCGTCCTCGTAGTACATCTCCAGCGTGTCGTCGATGCGGGCGAAGGGCATGGCGGTACTCCGTATGGGAATCGATAACTACGCTGCGGGACTCTAGTCGACGATGGGAATGGCTACGGAAACGCGCGGGCTGTCGCCATACGCTTCGGTGGTATGGCCGCGCCCGGTCAGGTCGTCTGCCAGCAGCACGTCCCCGGTGTTGAAGACGCGCTTGGTGCCGTCGCCCAGTCCAATCTGCATTTGCCCCGCCAGGGTTATCACGTACTGGCGGCGGGGAGCCGTGTGCCAGTCGCTGAATGTGCCGGGCTGGGAGCGACTGAAGGTCACACTCGCCGCGTTCTGGGCTGCCGTGCGCTCAACGTTGGCCATCACCTCGAACGGAAGGTCCAGCTCCTCGAAGTGCGACTCGCCATCGTCCCCGGTGTATATCCTGACTACCTGCATTGTGGTTCTCCTTCGGGAATGTTGCTCTTAGTTCGATACTGACGCCGGAATGATAAGGCGAGGCTGGAAGGCCGTCAATTTGGGGTGCCTCGAACAGCCTCGCGACCGGTGGGACACAAATCCGACAGGCAGCATTGGCCGCATCGCGGCTCGCGCTTGGTACAGGTCACCTTGGCGTGGTGGTCCAAAAGGGCATGGTATTCGTTGAACAAAGGGGTGTCGGCGGGAAGGTTGTCCTGGAACAGGGATTGATATGCGCGATAGCCGGGGGATTTGCATTCAGGCGTCAGGCCCATACGGTCGACGATGCGACGGGTGTAGCTGTCCATCACGAAGGACGGCTTACCTGCAGCATAGACGATGATGTCGTCAGCGGTCTCCTCGCCGATGCCGTGGATGGAGAGCAGCTCGCACCTGAGTTCAACCACATCCCTGGAAAACATTTCCTCCAGGACGCCGCCATAATTCTCGAGCACGTGTCTGGCGAAGGCCTGCAGCTTGCGTGCCTTGGCGTTGTAGTAGCCCGATGAACGAATCACCTGCGCCAACTCATCCGTCGGCAACGCAGCTATCGCCTCAAAGGACCAGCAGCCGTTGCGTTTCATCGATTCCAGGGCTTTCTCGACGTTCACCCACGCCGTCGACTGGGTGAGGATGGCACCGACGATCACTTCGAACGGGGTTTCGCCGGGCCACCATCCCTGCGGCCCATAGCGCTCGAGCAGACGCTCGTAGGCCTCCACCAGGAGATCGTGCAGCCCAGGCCCGGCAGCCATGTCGGTCACAGTCTGCTCCTCAATCGCCCCCCCATCGAGGCAAACGGGACAATGGGGAGGCGCTGGTCCAGCACCACCTCCTCGCGGGTCACGCGGCAGTTGAAGGCATAGGCGTCCACACCACGGCTAACCGCGTCTCGGAAGGCCTCTGCCAGGTCCGGGTCGGCATCGTCGTTGGTGGCGAAGGCAATGGCGTCAGGGCGCTGCGCTACGAAAATGACACTGGCGCGGTATCCCGATTCGACAGCCTCGGCCAGCGTGTTCAGGTGCTTGGCTCCGCGAGTTGTTGGGGAATCGGGAAACAACCCCACTCCGTTTTCCATCAGTGTGCAGGACTTGACCTCGACGTACCTCCGCTCGGTCTCGCTCTCCAACAAGAGGTCGAATCGGCTTTCCCCAAAAGTGGACTCCCGCGTAACCCTCATCGCTCCCTCGTGCCCGGCCAACAAACCTCCGGCCACGGCCTCGGCAACGAGAGCGTTGGGCAGCCTCGCGTCTGCCGAGACCAGCACCCCGTCGGCCATCACCAGCGCGAGGTCGTATGCCGTCTTCCTGCCGATTCCAGAGGCTGGCTTGAGCCAGACCTCCGCTCCCGGGACGAACAGCTCCCGCAACCGACCGGAATTGGCGACGTGGACGCCGACCTCCTGTCCGCCTATGGTGGCCACAGCAAGAAAGCGGTTCACCCTCCTAACGAACTTCGCTTCAACGAGGTCGTTGCCCAACTGCATGTGTATTCCTTTTCCGGCGCCCTTGCGCGCCGCCGTGGTAATGGTAACAATGGACAATCAACCAAACAATGGAATCACCAAATTTATGAGCGCCTTTACTGACAAGATTCGCCGGGCCTGCGAGGCCACTCGCAGCTTGGTGTGCGTGGGCCTGGACCCAGACCCGGCGTTGATGCCCATCGCGGATGTTTACGAGTTCAACCGCGCTATCATCGACGCAACGGCCGGTGTGGCCTGCGCGTACAAGCCCAACCTCGCGTTCTACGAGGCGCTGGGACTGCCGGGCCTTGCGGCCCTGGAGCGCACCATTGCGCACATCCGCGATGCCGCTGGTCAGGCAGTTATCATCGGTGATGCCAAGCGGGGAGATATCGGACCTTCCGGAATCGCCTACGCCAGGGCCATGTTCGATGTCTGGGGGTTCGACGCTGTCACAGTGAACGCATGGGGTGGCAGGGACACCATTGAGCCTTTCCTGGAGGACGAGTCCCGCGGCGTTTTCGTCTGGTGTCGTGGGTCCAACCCTGGATCGGGTGACTTCCAAGACCTGAACGTCGTCGCAGGCGACGGAGAAGCGCCACTGTACGAGTCAGTTGCCAAGTCCTGCGCCGAATGGAACACCGGTGGGAACGTGGGACTCGTCGTCGGAGCCACCGTGCCAAATCAACTGGAAACGGTGCGGAATCTGTGCCCGTCGATGCCTATTTTGGTCCCCGGGGTCGGGGCGCAGGGCGGAGAACTGGAGGCGGCGGTCAGGGCGGGCATCGACCGATCGGGACGCCTGGCGCTCATAAATTCCTCGCGGGGCGTAATCTATGCGTCGCGGGGCGAGGATTACGCGGCAGCCGCCGGGGGTGCTGCCAGGGCTTTGCACGACTCCATCAACGCCGTACTCGACAAGGAAGGGCTGGGATGGCCCACGACCTGAATGTGGGCGACGTGGTGCGTCTCAAGAAGCCACACCCCTGCGGCGAGTACCTGTGGACGGTCACACGCCTGGGCGCAGACATCGGGCTTGTCTGCCGCAAGTGCGGCCGCTACGTCATGATTCCCAGAGCACAGCTGGCCCGCCGGATTCGTAGCGTCGTCGCCAGTGATGGCGTCTAGGCATCGTCGATGATAGGAGGAGTCTGGCGGCTCATCACGGGCACGGGCGTTTCCCATAGTTCCGCGTGGTACCCGCTCATGTGCTCGGACATCATATTGGTGAAGTTCCTGACTCCCTGGCCCATGAACTTGCCCTTCAAAGTGCAGATTCCGATGACCGAACCGGGGAACAGGTGGTCCAACCGCACGATACCCACGTGGTCGTGGTCCTCCGGGCGTATGGTGAAGTCTACTGCCACCGCCAGGCCCATGCCGATCTCCACGTAGCGCTTTATCGATTCCATGTTGTCCAGGGACAGCACCACCTCTCCGACGAGGCCCTGGGACTTCATGGCCTGGTCCACCCGCTGGCGCAGGAAGCTCTCCTGCCCCGGCAGAATCAGCGGTGCCGTTACCACCTCTTCGAGGGTGATGTTCTTGCGACCGATCAGGGGATGTCCTAGTGGGGTCATCAGGACTGCGTTGTACTCGAAAAGCTCTTGGAATTCCAGGGATGTGTCGTCGGGGGGAGGAGGTGAACAGAATGCAAGATCAATCTCACCCGAGCGTACCAGCTGCATCAGTGGATCGTATGCCCGCGCCATCAACCTGATCCGTATGTCGGGATACTCTTCCCTGAAGGCCTGGATACCCTTGGGGAGGTGATGCGCGATGAGATCGGGGTATGCACCCACGATGAACGATCCGCGGCGGTCGGCATAGTCCATCTGGCGCTTCAGCACCTCGATGGACGTCACCACAGGGGTTACAAGTTCAAGAAGCGTAATACCTTCCGAGGTGAGTTGAATGGGGCGCTTGATACGATCAAAAAGAGTGATACCGAACTCGCTCTCCAACTTCCTTAGGTGGGTGGTTACCGTTGGCTGCCCAAGCTCCAGCGTACGGGCCGCCTTGGATACGCTGCGAAGCCTCGCAACGTGATAAAAACTAATCAGTTCTCGCAATTCCATGAATTTGCCCTCAGAATCCCCGCTACACTTTCGATAAAATATATCATACAGTATCCCTTGACAAAATATGAGTGCAAAAACAAGAATTATGCATGGTCACCGTTGCCGGAAAATGGCGGACCTTTTCCGAGCGGACCGGCACGGTAGGCAAAAGGGTGCGGGCAGCGCCTACAGGTTGATGATATGCCTTTCGTGATTACAGAACCCTGTATCGGCGTGAAAGATGCGACTTGCGTCGAGGTATGCCCTGTCGACTGCATCCAGACTGACGATGGCGTTGAGCAGTACTTTATCGACCCGGTCGCCTGCATCGACTGCGCCTACTGTGAGTCTGTGTGCCCAGTCAATGCCATATTCGACGAGTTCAGGGTTCCCAGCGACCAGCGCCAATTCATCGGCAAGAATCGGGATTACTTCAAATAATTTCGTGCGGCCTCGTTGCTTCTTGGATTCCTGACCCGCTTGCGTCAGTCGGAATCCAGGCAAAAAGCCGATACACCCGTTTGCATTCAGACCAAAGAGACCCGCACGGCGATGTACCGGTGGGTCTTTCGTTTCTGAGCGAGGACGCGGATCCCGGAAGTTCCTTGATAAGGCTACAGCGCTCGAGATCCACAAAGGGAGGTTCCCTGCCATGACCCTGTTCCTTCGCGACCAGGAGGTTGCCCAGTGCGTCTCCATGGACGCAATGCTGGGTGCGATCGAAACAATGCAGACCCGATATGGCCATGGCGAGGCATACAACCTAGGCCGTCGAAAGATCATCGCGGAGACGGGCATGCTGTCCGTGATGGGCGGCGGGCTCTTCTATGATGGAGTCCTGGGGGTAAAGACGTATACCGTGGTGCGCGGCTCGTATTCGTTCCAGGTCAGCCTCTATGACGCCGAGACGGGGAAGCTCCTGCTCTACACGCAGGCCAACCGGCTCGGGCAGCTACGCACCGGAGCGACCACCGGCGTCGCTGTGAAGCACCTGTCCCGCAAGGCACCGCTGCAGGTCGGAATCATAGGGACCGGGGGGCAGGCACCGACGCAGCTGCAGGCAGTGGCCAGCGTGCGTGAGGTTGCTGGGGTCAAGGCGTTCAGCCGCAACGAGGAACGTCGGGCCGATTTTGCGGCACGAGTGTCCGACTCTCTGGGTGTCCCGGTCACGGCGGCAGACTCAAACGAGCAAGCCGTCCGGGACTGCGACCTCGTCATCGGCATAGCGGCCACTGCTGAGCCTGTCGTAAAGGGAAGCTGGCTCAAAGAAGGCGCCACGGTGATTGGCGCAGGCCCCACAACCTGGCGTGTCAGCGAGGTGGACGAGGAGACATTGACCCGTGCCGACAAGCTGTTTGTCGACTCCCTGGACCAGGTATCCATTGAGGCCGGCGACATATCCGCAGCGGTGGACAAGGGTCTCCTGAACTGGAGCCAGCTTTCGGAGTTGCGTCACGCGGTATGCGGAGCGATTCCCGGGCGAGACAACGACGGGCAGATCGTCTATGCGAAGCTGATGGGGACTGGAGTCGCCGATGTCGCCGCCGCCAAGCTGGCCTACGATTCGGCCAAAGCAAGCGGCCTGGGAACGGAGATGGACTGGTAGCGCGGAACTGGAAGGCAACCGGCCTCTCGGGGGTCGCTTAGAGCATCACAGCAGCTCGCGAAACTGCTCAACGGTCAGCCCGGCGGCCCTTACTATGCCGCCCATTGTGAAGGCATTGATAGGGTTCTGACGCGGTAGACGCACTCGCCTCACGCCATCGCTCATCGTGATGTGGCTGCCCTGCCGGATAATACGGAATCCTGCTTTCTCCAACGCTGCTACAGCTCTCTGGTGATTGACGCCGGGGACTCTGGGCATCGTCTACACTTTTGCCTCTGAAGGAACGCCTTCTTCTACTCCTGCTACATCTACATCGACTTCCGCCATCGATACCGACAGGTCCTCATGTTCAGCCAAGTCTCTCGCTATTTCCCGATTGGTATCCTCCCAGATCACCTCCAGGAACTCGCGAATCCCCTCTTGAATGTTCTCCAGCGCTTCCTCTTTGGAATCCCCTTCAGACAAGCACCCGGGCAGCCCCGGGCAGAAAACCGAAAACCCCTCCTCGGTCTCGTACAACACTACTTTGAATTTCATACCTGTCCCTCACTCATCAGGGCTTTCGTGTCTTCCTGCTCGGATCAATTGCCTGCTGGCTGCTATTTACCATTCAAGTAATCCCTGGTGGTGCCAATGGCATAGGCGGAATTGCCTGTCAAAAGGCTCTCCACCGCCGCACGCGCGGTGTCCAGGGAAGTGAAGCAGGGAATCTGGTGCTCGACTGCGGCGCGGCGAATGTAAAAACCGTCGCGGAGGGCGTCGCTGGCGCCGGAGAGGGTGTTTATCACAGCTCCCACGCTGGCGTCGTCGATGACGTCGATCACATTGGGGTGCCCCTCGCTCAGTTTCTTGGTGGTCATGGTTACCGGCAATCCCATGGCCGAAATCATCGCGGCAGTACCCTCCGTGGCATACAGAGGGCAACCGGCCCGGTTTAGACCCTGGATGATGGACACGGCCTCCGCCTTGTGCTGATCGGCGATGCTGAGCAGGACGCCGACTCCCTCGCGCAGATTGAGCCTGGCGGCCAGGAGGGCCTTTGTAAGGGCTGAGGAGAAGTCGTGGTCGATACCCATGACCTCCCCCGTTGACTTCATTTCCGGCCCCAGGTGCCAGTCGACTCCAACCAGCTTGCCCATGGAGAACACCGGGGCCTTCACGCCGACCAGTCCCTGCCTGGGCCACAAGCCTGTGGGATAGCCCTCCTCGGCGAGCGTGTGGCCCAGCATAATCCTGGTGGCCAGCCGAGCCACCGGAATGCCGGTCACCTTGGAAATGAACGGGATGGTGCGGCTGCCCCTGGGATTTACCTCCAGCACGTACACGGTGGTGCCCCCGGTCTCGCCGGTCGGTACCTGCGGACTCCGATAGGCGGCGCCCCCGTGAATGACAAACTGCACGTTCATCACCCCCCGCACACCAAGGGCTAGTCCGATGCGGGTGGTGTAGTCGACGATGGTGTCCACCTCGTCTTCCGTCAGGTTGAGTCCAGGGTAAATCGCCATGGAATCACCGCTGTGAACCCCTGCCCGCTCAACGTGCTCCATCAGGCCGGGTATCAGCACTCCCTCCCCGTCGCAGATGGCATCGACCTCGCACTCCTTGCCTTCCATGTAGCGGTCGATGAGTACCGGCCGGTCGGGAGACATCTCGGTCGCGGCCGTGAGATAGTGAATCAGCTCCGTGGCGTTCTGCACGATTTCCATGGCCCGTCCGCCCAGAACGTAGCTGGGCCGTACCACCGCCGGGTAGCCGATGGTCTGGGCCACCTGCAGCGCCTCGCTGACGGTGCTGACGGCCGCCCCAGGGGGTTGCGGGATTCCGAGGCGGGAAAGGAAATCTTCGAACTTCTGACGGTCGGAGGCTATGTCTATGGCCTCGGCGCTGGAGCCCAGGATCGGCATCCCGGCGATGGACAGGGACTGGGAGAGGTCGATGGCCGTCTGTCCCCCGAATTGCACCAGGGAGGACGGCGGGCGTCCGCTTGGGTCGTCTGGGTCCCCCGTCTCGTTGTCGATTATGTCGCGAACGGACTCCTCATCCAGTGGTTCGAAATACAGGCGGTCGCTGGAGTCGAAGTCCGTTGAGACGGTCTCGGGGTTGGAATTGACCATGATGCTGCGCACTCCGGACTCGGAGAGCGCCCAAGCGGCGTGGACACTGCAGTAGTCGAACTCGATCCCCTGTCCGATACGAATGGGACCGCTTCCGATTACCAGTGTCTTGTCGCCCTCCAGCGGCTCGGCTTCGTTTTCCTGGTCGTAAGTGCTGTAGTAGTAGGGAGTTATGGCCTCGAATTCGGCGGCACAGGTGTCCACCATTTTATAAACCGGCCTCAGACCCCACTGCTTGCGCTGGTTGCGCACCTGTTCAGGGAGCATGTCCGCCAGGGTGCCGATCTGGGCGTCGGCGAACCCAAGCATCTTGGACTCACGCAGCAGGTCCGGCGTTAGCTTCTCTGACAGGAGGCGGCGCTCCATCTTCACGATGCGTTCCAGGGCAAAGAGGAACCATGGATCGAAATACGTGAGCTCCACTAACCGGTCAATTGTATAGCCGCGCCTCAGGGCCGCCATGATCCCCCAGAGCCGCATGTCGTTTGGGCCAAGGGGTAGTTCGACTTCGGAAGCGGCACTTTCGTTGCGCCACGCCCTGTCCTCCCACAGCAGCGAACGGCCGCCGAGCTCCAGCGATCGCGCGCCCTTTTGCAAAGCCGCCTCAAAGGACCGATCGATGGCCATGGCCTCGCCGGTAGCCTTCATTTGCGTCGTGGTCCGTCGGTCGCCATGAGGAAACTTGTCGAAGGGCCAGCGCGGAATCTTGACAACGCAGTAATCCAGGGCGGGTTCGAAGGCGGCCTTGGTCTGGCCGGTAACCGAGTTCTCGATCTCGTCCAGCCGCTTGCCAACCGCGATCTTGGCAGACACCCTGGCGATGGGGTACCCAGTGGCCTTGCTGGCCAGGGCGGAGCTCCTGCTGACTCTCGGGTTTACCTCGATCACGTAATACGGCGCGTCCGGCTCCCACGTCATACCGATGGCATCCGACACTTTGGGATGCGGCGGGAGCGCGAACTGAACGTTGCATCCCCCTTCGATCCCCAGTCCCCGGATGATCTTCAGGGAGGCGGTTCGGAGCATCTGGTACTCTTTGTCGGTGAGCGTCTGGCTCGGGGCGACCACGATGCTGTCGCCCGTGTGGACACCCATGGGGTCCAGGTTTTCCATGTTGCAGATGGTTATGCAGTTGTCGGCCCCGTCGCGGAGCACCTCGTATTCCAGCTCCTTCCAGCCAACCAGCGATCTTTCCAGCAGGATCTGGGAAATGGGGCTTGCCGAGAGTCCGCTCTGGGCGATGGCCTCGAACTCCCCCTCGGTGGTCGCGATGCCGCCACCACTACCTCCAAGGGTGTAGGCGGGACGGATGACCAGGGGAAGGCCCATCTGCGCGGCGACCACCCGGGCTTGCTCCATGGAAGATACTGTTACGTTTTCCGGTTCCGGCTCCCCGATGTCGTGCAGGAACTCCCGGAAGAATTCCCGGTCCTCCGCTCGGCGGATTGTCTCGAGGGGCGTGCCGAGCAGGCGGACGTTGTATCGGTCCAGAATGCCGGCATCCGCCAGTGCCACCGCCATGTTCAACCCGGTCTGGCCGCCGAGGGTCGGCAGAAGCCCATCCGGCCGCTCACGGTCGATAATTCTCTCAAGCACTTCGACTGTCAAAGGCTCTATGTAGACCTGGTCAGCGATGCCCTCGTCGGTCATTATGGTAGCCGGATTGGAGTTGACAAGGACGGTCTCAACGCCCTCTTCGCGCAGAGCCTTGCACGCCTGGGTGCCCGCGTAGTCGAACTCGGCCGCCTGGCCGATGACAATGGGGCCGGAACCAATTACCAGAACTTTTCGCGGCTTATCCGTAACTGTGCCTCCATGACTTGTGGCGCAACTCTTCGATTTTCAGGGGAAGGCGCACCGTCTCACATATTCAATAATATATTTTAAGCCCGGCTGTTAAATTAACAAGCCGGGCTCTGCTATGGTCTGAATTCCTGTAGCGTTGGCGTCAGATTTTTGGGAGTACGCCGGGCAGTTCGATCAGACCCCGGTCGTACAGCGAATTGAGCAACTGGAATACGAATGCACCGAACAGTTTGCCGTCCCAGTCGGCGGCGTCGGGCCCGGGTATCGTTTGCTCAGCCCTCGGAGGGATACTGATTGTTACGTTTCCGTATCGGTTCACCTCGACCTCCATCCGGCCGAGGGGGATTGAATTTTCCTGGTTGCGAGGCTGGAGGAGAGAAAAGGCATTGACCAAAAAATTCCACTGTCCGCCAATTTGTCCCCTTCCAGGGGCTACGGCGAAGCCGAACTCTCCACAAACGTAGCCTGGGACCTCCTCGTCAAAGATGGCGGTCATGTCCGCGAAATCCACATCCACTTCCACATCCACCCCCCCTTCCAGCAAGACCATCGAAAAAGAAGACATGAAAATAATTCCTCCGGAAGGTTGCAGCTCAAGGCTGTTCAGGGGAGGCATCCGGCGCACTGTGTGACAGCCCGCTGCCACTGCGACGGGTACCTGGTGTAACACCTCCTTAGATGCCCTGGGAAAGGCAAGAAAGTCTATGACTTGAACTCATCCATCAGTTTCAGGAACCGGTCGAACAGGTAATCATTGTCCCTGGGTCCCGGTGATGCCTCTGAGTGATACTGAATCGTGAAGACCGGCAGATCCCTGTGGGTCAACCCCTCCACCGTATCGTCGTTCAGATTGATGTGAGAGACCTCCAAGCCGGGGGGTAGAGAATCGGCCAGCACGGCGTAACCGTGGTTCTGCGCCGTGATATAGACCTTTCCGTCAGACAAATCACGCACCGGGTGATTGCCGCCCCGGTGTCCGAACTTCAACTTGAAGGTTTCCGCGCCCAGAGCCCGCGCCACAACCTGGTGGCCGAGGCATATGCCCATCACGGGGACTCTGCCGATAATTCGCCGGGCATTGTCGACCACGTAATCCACGATCTGCGGGTCGCCAGGGCCAGGCGAGAGAAGCACTCCGGACGGGTTCAGCGAAAGCAGTTCCTCCGCCGGTGTGTCGGCGGGCACCACCCTTACATCACAGCCCCGCCGGGTGAGTTCACGCAAAATATTGTATTTAAGCCCACAGTCCGTTACCAGCACTCGGTATGGGCTTTCCACACCGTTTTGCTTAAAATCGCCCCAACCGTAGCCCGTGTCGGTCATTACGTTACGTACATGGTCGAGCTCATCGTAGTTGGGGGCTGCGTCCAGCATGGACCTTGCGACATCGGGGTCGGAGGCAATCGCGCCGAGCATCACTCCCTTAGACCTGAGCCGGCGCGTGATGGCCCTGGTGTCTACCCCGCTGATGCCGGGAATGCCCTGTCGTTCCAGGAATTCGTGGATGGTCCTGTCGCTGGAGCCGTGGCTGGGCTCGTCGCAGTGTTGCCTGACGATCAGGGCGCTGACCTGTATGCGACCGGACTCGTCGTCATTCTGGTTGATACCGTAGTTTCCAATCAAGGGGTAGGTGAGGGTGACCATCTGCCCTGAATAGGACGGATCAGTCAACACCTCCTGGTAGCCGGTCATCGTGGTGTTGAATACCACCTCGCCAACGGCAGGGACATTGGCGCCGAAGCTCTGGCCGCGGTGGACGGAACCGTCCTCAAGAACGAGAAACGCGATGGGCAATTTAGCGCACCCCCAGGATTGGAGAAAGGATTGGATAACCCGACCGACACCAACGCACAGGCCGAGAAGGGCGCGAGGCCGGGTCTTGCTGTCGGCCCGAAAGATATGCCTTTGAGCTATGAATCATGGTCTTTCTGAACAGATAGCATACTGGACTTGTGAACTATTCTCCCGGCAGCGATGGTTGCCACCACCCGGCCGCGGAGATTCGTACCTTCCAGTGGCGTGTTCCTTCCTTTGGAGGCGAACTCGGAGGAGTCAACCGTCCATTCCTCGTCCGGGTCAAAAAGGACGAGGTCCGCCGGAGTTCCCGGCGCGAGGGATGCCAGCTCCAGGTATTCCGGTCCCAGGATCCTGGCTGGCCCAGCGGTGAGCCTGTCGATCAATGTCGACAACGGGACCTGTCCGTTGTTGGCCAATTGCATGATCGACCCCAGGGCCGTTTCCAGCACGCTGATACCGAAGGCCGCGTCGTGATAGGTGACCTGCTTGCTGGCCACATCGTGAGGCGCGTGGTCGGTGGCAATGCAATCGATCGTTCCGTCCATCAATCCATCGACGAGGGCGTCAACATCGACGTGATTGCGCAGAGGCGGATACACTTTCGTCGAGGTATCGTAGGCCCATTCGCTGGGGCCGGCGCCACTTCCATGGCAGCCCATAGCCCACTCGTCGGTGATGGTCAGGTGATGGGGGCAGACCTCGGCAGTCACGTGCAGGCCCAGTTCTTTGGCGCGGCGCACGAGAGGAACGCTTCCCGCAGTGCTGACGTGCGCCACATGGAGCTTTCCGCCGGTGGAGCCTGCCAGCGCGATGTCGCGAGCGATCATGGCGTCCTCGGCTGCCGGCGGTATGCCGGGGAGTCCCAACCGGGTGGCGACTGAGCCTTCCGCCATCAGCCCGTCTGCGCTGAGGAGCAGGTCCTGGCAGTGATTGCTTACCGGACGATTCAGGTCCGCCCCGTACGTCAGGGCCATCCGCATCAGGTTGGCGTCCTGCACCGGATCGCCATCGTCACTGAACGCCACGGCCCCTGCGGCAGCCATCTCCTCGAAGTCTGCCAACTCCCTGCCCTTGCGTTCCCGGGTGATGCAGCCTATGGGCAGCACGCGGATCAGCCCGGCTTCACGGGCGCGGCGTAGCACGAACTCGATCATCGGCTCGGAGTCGATGGGCGGATCGGTGTTGGGCATGCAACAGACGGTGGTGAACCCCCCTCTCGCTGCTGCCGCCGCGCCGGTGGCAATGGTTTCCTTGTATTCGTATCCTGGCTCACGCAAATGGGCGTGCAGGTCGATGAAACCGGGGCTGCAAACGAGGCCCTCACCCTCAATAACAATACATGCCTCAGGAGGAACGTCTACGGAGGGTCCCGAAGAGACGATTCGTCCGTCCGAAACTAGGATGTCGCCGACAAGGTCGGTGTGTCTGGCGGGATCGATCAGCCGCACCCGGCGCATCAGCACGGGGCGAGTCGTCTGTGGCATCGTCATTCTTCGGCCCCGGCGTTGAGCTGATAGAGCACGGCCATGCGCACGGCCACTCCCGCAGTCACCTGCTCTTCGATGGCGGAGCGGCTGCCGTGGGCTAGGCCCGAACTTATCTCGATACCCTCGTTCATCGGTCCCGGGTGCATGACCAGCACGTCCGGGTTGGCCCTGGCGAGCCTGGCATCATTGACCTGCCAGCGACGTATGTATTCGCGGATGCTGGGCAGGAATCCGCCCCGCTGCCGCTCGGATTGGAGGCGCAACGCCATAACCACGTCGGCATCGATCACGGCCCGGTCCAGATCAGGATCGAATTCCACTTTCGACGCCAGCCCCCTGCCGTCATCGGTGTGGGATTCGTTGACGAAATCGAGAGGCATCAATGTCCTTGGGCCCGACAGGACCACGCGGGCACCCATTTTGGCGAACCCCCAAATTCCCGAACGCGCCACACGGCTGTGCAGCACGTCTCCAACAATCACGACCTTCAGACCCTCGATGCTTCCCATCCGAGATTGAACCGCGTAGAGGTCCAGCAGCGCCTGGGTGGGATGGGCGTGCAGTCCGTCGCCTGCGTTGACGATATTGACCCGGTCGAGGTTCCGTGCCAGGAAATTGGGCGCGCCGGCGTGGGGATGTCTCACTACCAGCGTATCGACGCCCATGGCCTGCAGCGTCAGGCCGGTATTGAGCAGCGATTCGCCCTTGTCCGCGCTGCTGCCGGAGGCGCTCATGTTGATGACGTCGGCGCTGAGTATCTTGCCGGCTTCCTCGAAGGAAACCCGCGTCCGTGTGCTGGCCTCGTAGAACAGCGTGACCACCACCTTGCCGCGGAGGGCCGGAACCTTCTTGATGTCGCGGCTGAGGACTTCCGCCATGCTATGGGTGGATGCCAGCGTCGATTCCAGCTCGTCACGAGAATAGTCATCGAGATCGAGCACGTGCCTTCGGTCCCCCGTGTCGCTGGCCTGAATGCCATCCACGGCGAGTCTTCCATCTATGGTCTCGCGCACTGTCATACCTTCGATCTCGACTGGTGTCAGCTGGATCCGGAGACCTCTATTCTCCGCCAGCCGGCACTGCCTCCGGTTCCAGGGTTTCAGGATCGGAGTGGCCATCCTGGGAGCCGTCCGGGCGGAGAATCACTACCTCCTCCAGCTCATCGATTTCGTCGAGGCGCACGGCAATGATCTCGCTCCTGGCGGTGGGAACGTTGCGGCCCACGTAATCGGCGCGGATGGGCAGTTCCCTGTGCCCACGGTCAATCATCACGGCAAGCTGCACCTGGGTGGCCCTGCCGTAGTCCGTCAGGGCATCGAGAGCGGCTCTGATTGTGCGACCGGTGTACAGCACATCATCCACCAGCACCACCCGCTGCCCCTGGATACTCACTGGCAGGTCGGTACGGTGCACCCGCACCCTGGGACGCTTCCGCTCGCGCAGGTCGTCGCGGTACAGGTTGATGTCCAGCGAGCCAACGGGCACTGACGAGCCTTCAAACTCAGCGATGCGGGACGACAGCCTTTGCGCCAGAGGCACTCCCCGGCGCTGGATACCGACGAGCAGGAGGTCGCCGGCGCCGCGATTGCGCTCCAGTATCTCGTGGGCGATGCGGGACAGGGCCCGGCCCATGGCCTCCCGGTTCATCACCTGTCGCTCTGTCATTCCGTCGATGCCCTCTCCGGGCATGATCCCTCCCCTGACATTCCAATTTCCTGACGGCAGTTCTCTTCCGGGCCTGGCGCGGGGAAATCAAAAACCCCTTGCCTCATGACCGGCAAGGGGTACGAACCGGCCCGGCGTGCGTACACACCGGGGATGACTCCGGGACGTCCAACTTTGCCAGCCTCACTGGACTGCCTTAAAAGTCTGACTGCCCTCCTACGGTAGGGAACCGCAGGCAAGTTATTATGTTAGTCTCATTAGCTTACTATAAATCCAAAGTCTCCGAAACCCACTTATCCACGCAAACAATTCGCTCAACCAAGCGCGCTAAGAATCGAAGAGTTACCTTGTCGCGCTGACAGACACATCATTTGCTGCCGCAAGCTGGCCGAAACCGCTGGCTCAGGATGCCACCTTCTTGCGCCGATTGTTCATGTAATCGACCAACACGAACTCGCTGAGGTTGGAGGCGCTGGTGTAGAAGGCCCGGCCCCGGTTGATGCGCGTCATCCGGTCTACGAAATTCACCAGCTGATAGTTGTTCTCCAGCATGAACGTGTTGATCAGGATGTCCTCCTGGGTGCAGCGACGCACCTCCCGGAGGGTCTCCATTTCCGTGCGATAGCTGGGAGGGTAGCTGAAGTATGACCGGTCGCCCTCCAGGTGTGCCGTGGGCTCCCCATCGGTGATGACCAGGATCTGCCTCGTGCCGCCCTTCTCCCGGGACAGGAGCTTGCGGGACAGCATCAGGGCGTGGTGCAGGTTGGTGCCTGACACCCATGCATTCCAGCTGCAGCCAGCCAGGTCCTCCTCCCTGATTTCCCGGGCATAGTCCGAAAACCCGACGATGTAGAGACTGTCCCTCGGGAACTGGGAGCGAATCAGGGCCATTAGCGCCACGGTCACCTTCTTGGCAGCTTGCCAGTTGTTGAACAAGCCCATTGACCGGCTCTGGTCCAGCAGCACCACGGTGGCGGCCTTGGTCATGTGCTCGGTGCGGTGTACCTCGAAGTCCTGCACCCCCAACTGGACTGGCACCTGCGGCCCGCCACGGAGCACAGCGTTCTTGACCGTCGCCTGCAGGTCGACCAGGAAGGGGTCGCCGAACTCGTAGGTCTTTGTTTCGCCCAGTAGGTCGCCGTTGGCTCCCCGCGTGTCCATCAGGTGGCCGCCGATGCGGTCCTTCTTGAGGTGGGTGAACACCTCCTTCAGGGCCTTCTGGCCGATGCGGCGCATGCCGCGCGCGGTCAGCTCAGTCTTGTCGCCGCCGGTGATGTAGCCCGCGTCCTCCAGCAGCTTGCGTAGACTGTCCAGCTCATCCCACACCCGTCGGGCGTCGTCGCCCAGCAGTTCCGCCAGCTTCTCGGGGTCGATGTCGCTGAGATCGCCGGTGCGGATGGCCTCCTGAAGCGCGGCCTCCAGCTGGTCCAGCTGCTGCAGGTCTCGCATCATCTGCATGGCCTGCTCCATTGTCAGGCTGTCGTCGCCCAGGAACGGGTACTGCCGGCGCAGATCGTCCATTGGCATCAGCTGCTCCATCATGGCAGCGAACTGGGCCATTTCCCGCTGTGTCTCGGCATCGAATGCCTGGGACAGAGCATCCTCCATTTCCTGCCGGGCCTCTGGCGACATGCTGTCCAGCATCGACTGCATCTGCGCCAGCTGCTGTTGCAGCATCTCCATGAGTTCTTCGAAGCTTTCGGGCGGGTTGGGGCCAAACATCTGGCCCCACTTGTCCATGAACCCATCGAAGTCCGGCTCCCGGCCAGACAGCTTGTCGCGCATCATCTGGTTGAGGTCGCGCATCATTTCGCGCGTGGCCTCCATGTCTTCGGGGGACATGTTCTGGATTTGCTGCTGCATCTGCTGGGAAAGGTTCTGAGCCATTTGGCTCTTGAGCATATCCAGCAGTTCCTGGAACTTCTGCTGGGCCTCCGGGTCCATGAAATCGTAGTCCATCAGCTCCTTGAGCTGGCTGCCCACACCCTCCGGGAGGTCGTCGAGTTTTTCCTGGTTGCGGTCCGCCCGCTGCTTCAGCAGATTGTTGAGGGCCTCCTGCTGTTCGCGCTCGTCCTCCGGGGACTGCTCCACCTGCTGCTGGGCCTCGTCGAGCCGGTTCTGGATGCCCCGGCGTTCCGTATCGATGATGTCCTGCAGCCGTTCCTTGAGGTCGTCCAGCACCGAGTCCATGTTGTGCTGCTGCATCTGCTGGCGGCGGCGGTCCTTGAGCTGCTCCATGAGCTGGCGCAGTCCGGGCATCTGCTCGCCGTCGCGGTTCTCCATGCCCTGCCGGAAAAGGTCCCGCAGCGCCTGCATGATGTCACCGCGATTCAGGATGTCATCCGAGAGCAGGTCCATCAGCTCATCGGCGTCCATGTCGAAGATGTTCTGGGTTCCGTCCCACATTGAATACCGGTGAGTTCGATACAGCATGGCGTCCCCCAAAACGGATGTGCGCGGCCGAATGGCGGGTCTGAAATTACGGCGATGATACGCGCCAGCGAAGGATGTGGCAACTGAGATCGTCTGAAATGTGATTTGCTTGATTAGAAGATTGCCAGGATATCTTTTTCTTCCTTCGTGTCCTGCGCCTTGGCAATACTGACACAGGATGTTCGGAACAATGAAATCAGGGCCATACTCTAATCGAGCAAATCACAGTTCAGGCAATCATCAGATCACTTTGGCTCCCAGCACTCTCTGGCAGTGGGACAGGGCCCAGCGATGTGCCTCGGCGTCAGGCCCCGACACGCAGTCGGAGTAGACCTCAACCTCGTAGTCCCGGTTGCGGGCGTCGGACACGGTGTGCATCACGCAGACGTTGGTGGCCACGCCGCAGACCATCAGCTTCTCCGGTTGAACGGCTGACAGCTTCTCGGCAAGGTCGGTGTTGAAGAAGCCGCTGTAGCGTTTCTTGGGGACCACCACCCGACCTGGAACGAATTCTTCCAGCTCGGGGATTACTTCGGTCTCCATTGTGCCGATGACGCAATGGACCGGAAAGATGTTGAATTCCAGATCGTCGGGGTCATGGTTGTCGGCTAGGAACAGTATCTCGGAGCCCGCCGCAATCTCCCTGGAGATCAGCTCATGAACGTTGGGAATGATACGACGGGAGTCCTCGTGGTACAGGTTGTAGCCGGGTTCCAAAAACCCCCTGAGCATATCAACGACCAGAACGACATTGCTCATTGCCGCCTCCCGCAAGCATGATTGGTGCTGCGAAGTATGGGCCATCCACCGGACCCTGAGCAACCTGCCGCGGTGGCACGAATTCCTGGACATTATGCAGAGTGGCTGGCCCCACCGGGGCAACAATGCGACGGCGCAGCAGTGGCCGGAAGAAGTGGAATAGCGGACAACTCGAACCACAAACCCGCAGCCTGCTTAAAGTGGGAGTTACGGCCTCGATTCCTTGGAAGACTGCGCCTCCAGATGGAAGCAGTTTCGGCCTTCCTCGTGGTCCCACCGGCGCTCCGAGAACCCTCGGTCCCCGTGAACGGCACCCGTAGTATCGGTCGAGAAGACTGCGCACAGCTCGTAGCGTGGCGCCTCCAGGATGCGGTACTCGTAGCGCGCTCCGGACACAGGGTCATCCACACTGTCGATGTAGTAGGTGGGACCAGGCATATCGTCAAAGCCAGCGGGCAGCTCATCGTTCAGTTCCCAATAGAGGTCAATGTTCCGCGCTATGTTGGACAGGTCCGACACTCTCTGCTCATCCAATCGCATATCCCTCTGACTGCCCGGAGAACCCGTGAGGGTCAGGGCGTAGGCGATGCAACCCGCCACAACCAGCACGACCACGATCAGCAGGCCGCGGGTGTAAAGGTTGTTTCCCGGGGTGGTGGCGGAGGATTCAGCCTGCCGCATGTCCCAGAGGTAGTAGCCGAATATGCAGCCAGTAATCACGAGGATGGAGATGGTCTTCAGGGCGAATCGGAGCGTGGGGTCGCCGGTGAGTATATTCGCCAGCAGCGCGATCAGGTCGCCGAGGATAATTCCTGCGCCGACGACCAGCGTGAGATACGTCAGCCATCGCCGCACCAGGGACTGCCGCCGCTCCGGATCAGCCGCCACCAGCCTGGACAACCATCGTGTGAGGAAAAGGTACAGTGGAAAGGCCACGATGACCGAGGCGATTGCCGTCGCCCCGCTCTCGGTACTGAACCCATCCCGGGAATCGAGGGCGTCCGGGAAAGAATAGTCGATCAGCCCGAACACCAGGATTCCGAAGCTGATCGCTGTTACATACAGCGCGATGAAGGAAACGAGGTAGAGGAACGCCTCACGCGCGTACAGGTAAGGGGCGGGGCGAGGCACGGCGACGGAGAAGTCGACCTCGGCAAAGCCCGACAGCGCACTTCTGATCTCGCTGTCCTGCCACCCTGCATCGAGGAGCACCATACGGATTTCCTCGCGCCCGTGTCCCTTCTCCAGGGCCTCCTTGATGAAGGCTCGAAGCTCACGGTTCACAGCAACAACCGCTGTGTGCTAGAAGGCCCCGGGCGTGGCATAGCGGGCGTCATCTTCCAGCATCTCCGTGAGACCGACTGCCTCAAAGCAGTTTTGCAGGCTGTCCATGTTCTCCAGCAGGTTCGAGGTGGTGCCGTGCTGTTTCAGCGTGGCCAAGGTCTCCCGGACGGCGTGCATGGCCGACAGGATGCCGCTGGCCGGGTAGATCACGATCTTGAACCCGTATCGCTCCAACTCGGACGCGGGTAGCAGCGGCGATTTACCAGTCTCTACGTAGTTGTACAGCAGCGGCACGCTCAGCTCACGGCCCGCTTGCTCGATCTGCTCCGGCGTTCGCAGCGCCTCGACGAACAGCACGTCGGCCCCGGCCTTCACGTACTCATCGCAGCGACGCATGGCATCGTCCCATCCAGTAACGGCGATGGCGTCCGTCCTTACGATGATGGTGAAGTCGTCATCCGTGCGGGCGTCCACAGCGGCGTGAATCTTCTGGACCATATCGTCCATAGGTATGACGCGCTTGTCGTCCAGGTGCCCGCAGCGCTTGGGAAATTCCTGGTCCTCCAGGTGCAGAGCAGCCACTCCGCTGCGCTCGTACTGCCGTACCGTGCGCCTGACGTTCAGAATGCCGCCGTAGCCCGTGTCCGCATCGGCGATCAGGGGGATGTCGACGACGGAGGCGATCTGGGAGGCGTTGTCCAGCATCTCGGTCATGGTGGCCAGCGCGAGGTCGGGGTAGCCGAGCCGCGCCACCGACGTACCTGCGCCCGTCATATATACGGCGGGGAAACCCGCTGACTCGATCAGTTTGGCCGTGAGACAGTCGTATGCCCCGGGTGCCATGATGATGCCCGGCTGTTCAAGGAGTCGGCGAAACTGTGTCGTGGCGCGCATATTGGCCTCCAACTAAAACTCGTTGCTGGGAAGTGCGTCGAACCGCACCGATTCACTCCCACCCCAACATTCACTTTCATGGGGAGGGGAAAACCGAAAGGCCCGGTCGTTCAGGCTATCAGGCCGCCGTCGACCGTGAGGACCTGCCCGGTGAGGTATCCGGCGCCCGCGCTGCTGAGGAAAAGGATCGTTTCGGCCACGTCCTCGGACGTGCCGAAGCGCCCCATGGGGATGCGCTCCAGGATCTGGTTCCGCTGTTCCTCGCTGAGGCCCTCCACCATGCCGGTGGCGATGTAGCCCGGTGCGACGGCGTTGACGGTGACGTTGCGGGAGGCAACCTCCCGGGCCACGGCCTTGGTGAACCCGATCAGGCCTGCCTTCGCGGCAGCATAGTTGGCCTGACCCGGGTTGCCTGTGAGCCCCACCACCGAGGACATGTTGATCACCCGGCCGTAGTGCTGGCGTACAAAGTGAGGCATCACGAACTTGGTGCAGAGAAAGGCGCCCCTCAGGTTCACCTGCAGCACCTCGTCGAAGTCCGCCGACGTCATCCGCAACAGCAGGCGGTCGCGGTGAATACCGGCATTGTTGACCAGTATGTCCAGTCGCCCGTAGTGCTCCAACACGGCTTTGACAGCTTGTTGCGCCTGGCCCTCGTCGGAAACATCCCCGGCGATGAGCATGGCATCACCGCCGCCAGTGGCTATCGATTCTCTCACCTTAACGGCGGCGTCCAGGCTTGCGTTGTAGTTCAGCGCTATTTTGGCCCCGGCCTCGGCCATTCTCCGGGCAATTACTGCCCCTATTCCCCGGGAGGAGCCGGTGATGAGGGCCACCTGCCCCTCCAGGCTGATACCGGGCTTAGTCGCCGTCATCGGATGCCTTCCCCACCTCTTCGGTAGACGAGCTGTTCATTATGGCCAGTTCTTGCCTCATTATGTCCAGCAGACCAACGTTCACATACCTGACGGCGGTCCGCACGGCGCCCGCCACGGCATTGGCGCGACAGGAGCCGTGGCCGAGAATCACCGGTGCGTTCACCCCGAACAAGGGGCCGCCGCCGACCGTCAGCGGCCGGTTCGTGGTCTCCCACAGTTCCTTTGCCAACTGTTCCACTAAGTTGCTGTCTACCGAATCAGGCATTCGCTGACGTACAAAGTTGGCCAGGGCCCCACCCATTCCCTCGGTGAACTTGACCAGAATGTTTCCCACGAATCCGTCGCAGATTATCACGTCCGCCTTGCTGGTGAAGAAGTCCATCCCCTCCACGTTGCCGACGAAATTGAGGTGGCTGTCCCGGAACATCTGGTAGCTTTCCTGGACCTGGCGGTTGCCCTTGGCCGCCTCCTCCCCCACGCTGAGCAGCCCGATGCGGGGGTTCTCGATTCCCATGTACGTGTGAGCGAACGCGGCTCCAAGGACGGCGAAGCTGAGCAACAGGCCCGGACGGCAGTCCAGGTTGCTGCCAATGTCCACCAGGACGGTGTTCGGAGCCAACTCCCCGAGGAATGGCCCGCCCAGGCAGGGTCGCTCCAGCCCTTCCATCAGGCCCAGCGTCAGCACCGCGCTGGCCATTGATGCACCCGTGGAGCCAATGGACACCATCACGTCCGCCTGACCTTGCTTGACGAGATGCGTCGCCACCACCACCGATGCGCGTGGCTTCTGGCGCATGCCCTGCACTGGATGCTCGTCGTCCCCGATCTTACCTTCGGAGGGAACAATCGTGACGGGCAGACCCGCCACATCGTACTTGGCGAGCTCCCTTTCCACGGCAGCCGGGTCTCCGACCAGCAGCAGTTCAGCGTCTGAGGACGTCAGGGCCTGTATCGCACCCTTGACGGTTTCCTCGGGAGCGTAGTCTCCCCCCATACAGTCCACGGCAACCCGGACCGGGCGGCCTTTTTCCGTTCCATTCAATGACATTGCGCGCCTCTTTGGCCGCCCGGCACCCATGTTAGGGGCCGGTCGTTAATTCTTCCTGACCGTCGCCGTTCCGGTTATCAGGTCCTCACCGGTTGCGGAATTCCTCAGTCCTGTAGCGTAATTTGCCAGTTCACTGTCTTTCCTGTTGTCCGTAGCCCAGGTCTCCACGCGGTCTCCCGGATATGCGGCGCCCTTGAAACGGGCGCGCAGGGACCCCGATGACAACCAGCTTGCCCCCAGGGATGAGGTCAGCATTTCGCTGACAAAAGCGAGAGTGAGCATTCCATGGGCGATTATTCCCCCGAACTGCGTCCCCGCGGCGAATTCCGGGTCGAGATGCAGTGGATTGCGGTCGCCCGATACCTCGGAGTATTCGTCCAACTGGCCTTGCGTAATGTTGCGGCACAGCGGTGGCAGATCGCCACCTGCCGTCTCCGCAGCATCTGTCTTGGGTTCTTGGGCCGCCTCTCCCCTACCCGTACTTGCTTGCTCCTGATGCTCAGGGACCAGCAGGGTTGTCCTGATTGTCATCACCGGACTTCCGGAACTGAGCTCGGCACTCAGCCCGAAGGTCAGGAACCGCAGGCCACCGCGCGCTCTCTGCCTTTCAAGCCACGCCTCCACCCTGATCTCACTGCCGAGAGGAATGGGGGCCAGCACGTCGAATTCCTGCAGACTGTGAATCGCCCCGGGCGGCAGGCTCGTACGCTGCAGAATCTGGCCGAGGCTCAGAGCGACGACGTACAAGGGCGGCGCCAAGCCAAGGTCCTGGTAGACGGGAAGCTCGTCGCCGACGGCATGGAGATAGGCCAACACCGGTTTCTCGTCCGTGCTGACCCGTCCCAAGTCCAGGGGCTCGGAGGGTGACCCTAGAGACTCGATGTCAAGCAGCGTGGATCCCCTTCAGGAGCGCACTGTATCCCCTTTGGCCTACGGCAGGGGCATCTGGAATACGCCTGGGGAGGGTTAGCAGGCACTCCCGTCAGCGTCCCGGTTCTTTGCTCCGGGTAGGAATTATACATAGCGCAAAGACAGGCGGGCAATAAAACGCGACTCGCTCAAGGGGCAAATCGGTGCCTGCTGCATTTCGCCACTCGAGCCAGTCTATGCGACATAGGCCTCAGCTTACCCGGTCTTGCAGGCCGAAAGCCTCCGCGGCCAGCCCGACGATGTGGTCGCCGATGGCCAGGGACGAGGTGGCGCCGGGCGAGGGAGCGTTGAGAACGTGAACGGCCTCCCTCCCACGAATGATGCTGAAATCATCCAGCAGGCCGCCGTTTCGGTCAACGGCCTGGGCCCTGACGCCGGAGCCACCGGGGGCCAGGTCCGTCTCGCGAATTTCCGGTAGCAGTCTTTGCAGGTCGCGCAGGAAGATGCTCTTGCTGTAGGAGCGTCGCATCTCGCTCAGCCCGGTCTTCCAGTGCTTGGCGGTCATCTTCCAGAAACCGGGATAGGTGAGCGTCTCCAGGGATTCGCCAACCCTGACGTCACTCTTGCGGTAACCCTCGCGGCTCAGGGCAAGCACCGCGTTGGGTCCCGCCTCCACGCTCCCCCAGATGTTCCGGGTGTAGTGCACACCGAGGAAGGGAAACCGCGGGTCGGGCACCGGGTAGATCAAACCCGACACCAGGTGATGGCTTTCCGGACGCAGGGTGAAATACTCGCCTCGGAACGGGACAATCTTGACATCCACCCTCTCCTCGATCATCGAGGCGATCCGGTCGGCGTACAGCCCGGCGCAGTTGATCATGTGCTTGGCCTGCACCGTTCCCCTGGGAGTTACAAGGGCCACGCCTCCTCCGCTGCGTTGAATACCCTGCACCGGCGCCTCGGTGAATATGTCTCCGCCCGCGTGCGCGAATTTGCTGGCGTACGCCTGGGCCACCTTGGGGTAATCGGCGATTCCGGTGGCAGGCGACCACAACGCCCTTATGCCCGCTGCGTGTGGCTCGATCTCCCGAAGCCGCTCCGGGCCGATCATCTCAAGCCCTTCGACTCCATTGGCCACGCCCCGCTCGTACAGGTTGTCCAGCCGTCCCAGCTCGGACTCATCGGTGGCGACGATGACCTTTCCGCAGCGCTCGTATTCAATCTCATTCTCGTCGCAGAAGTCGATCAGCCTCTGCACTCCGGCCACGCAGAAGTTGGCCTTGTGGGATCCCGGGCGGTAGTAGATTCCGGAGTGTATTACGCCGCTGTTGTGGCCGGTCTGGTGGGTGGCCAGCTCGGCCTCCTTCTCCAGCACCGCGACTTTCAGATCGGGGAATCGCTGGTTCAGGTGCATGGCGGTGGAAAGACCAATGATGCCCCCACCGGCAATGGCGACGTCATACTGCTGCTTCTCCATAACGGCACTCTCCACCGTCGGAAAATGTGGTCAAAAAGACACTCCGACGCACGGTAAGGTTAGAGGGCCATCGGCTACGGGTCAAGGCAATCGGAACAGTCCACCGTGCTATACTCTAGCGGCGCGGCGAAATCCGCCATCACCTCTTCTCAACAGACTTGGAGGATGTATGCACTTCGGCATATTCATGGAGTTTGGAAGCCGTCCGGGACTCTCGGAGGCCGAGTCTTTTCAGGAGGGGTTCCGGCTGGTAGATACCGCCGAAGAAATGGGCCTTGACGGCGTATGGCTCGCCGAACTGCACTTCAACCCGTCGCGTTCCGTTCTGTCGGCGCCGGTGGTGGTCGGCAGCTCCATCGCAACCCGCACGAAGCGGCTCCGGCTCGGAATGGCGGTGCACGTGCTGCCCCTGAGCAACCCTCTGCGCATCGCCGAGGAGATCGCCACCCTGGACCAGATCAGCGAGGGCCGCTTCGAGTTCGGCGTGGGACGCAGCGGCTTCGCCCGTTCCTATGACATTTACGGCGTACCCTACGTGGAAAGCCAGGAGCGTTTCCGGGAGGCCCTGAACATCATTCTTGAGGCGTGGAAAGGAGAGCCCTTCTCCTATGAAGGCGAGTTCTACACCTTCAATGAAGCCACGGTCTGGCCTCGTCCCTACCAGGACCCGCATCCGCCTATCCGAATTGCCGCCAACACCGCCGAGACATTCACTCGCCTGGGAAAGCAAGGACATCCCATCTTCGTCGGGCTTCGCGGCATGGACATTCCCGAGCTCCAGGGCCACCTGAACGAATATCGCAGGTCATGGCGCGAGGCCGGCCACGAGGGCGAAGGCGACGTTTCGCTGCGCATCCCGGTGTACGCCGCCGAAGGCGAGAAGGAGGCGCTATCGGAGCCGCGCGACAGCATCGACGCTTACTTCAACCGTATGGGGTCGCTGCTCCGCGACGCCGCCTCCGCCCGGGCCAATGCCGACGGCTCCCTGCGCCAGGGCCGCGCCGACCGTCTGGCCACCATGTCCTACGAGGAGATGCTGGAGACCAAAGTGGCCTTCGGTACCGGCGAAGGCCTGATTGATCGCTTCACTGAGCTGAAGGAGGAACTGGGCCTCGACGGCATTGTGGCTGAGCTGAACGCCGGTGGCCTCATTCCTGAGGAGGCGGTCACTCGCAGCGTGCGCATCATCACCGAACAGGTCATGCCTGTCTTCAAATAGTGAAAATCCTGCAGGGCAGCCAGAAGACTGTCCCGCAATTGAGAGATACGAGGGGTTCGATATGAGAGTCGCCGTGCTGGACGATTACCAGTCCGCCGCCGAGCGCCTGGCCGATTGGTCGCAGTTGCCCGCTGGCACTGATGTGGTGTTCTTCAGCGAGCATTTGACCAGCGAAGACGCCCTGGCCGAACGGCTTGCCGACTTCGATGTGGTGATGGGCATGCGGGAGCGCACGCCGTTTCAGCGTTCGCTGCTGCAACGGCTGCCCAAGCTGCGGCTGCTGGTCACCACCGGTCGCCGCAATGCCTCTTTCGACATCGAGGCTGCCACCGAGCTGGGCATCGCTGTCTGTGGCACGGATGGTGCAGGCGAGGGGCCAACAGAACTGGTCTGGGGGCTGATCCTCGGGATTGCCCGAAGCATCCCCGAGGAAGACCGGCTCACCCGCGAGGGTAGTTGGGGCACCACGGTCGGAGTGGGCCTGAAGGGCAGGACCCTGGGCTGCCTGGGGCTGGGTCACATCGGCTCCCTGGTGGCCAGGGTTGCCACCGCCTTCGACATGAACATCATAGCCTGGAGCCAGAACCTCACCGCCGAGCGCGCTCGCGAGTGCGGGGCGACGCTGGTGGACAAGGATACGCTATTCCGCGAGTCAGACTTCGTATCCATTCACTTGGTACTGAGCAACCGTACGCGGGGCCTTGTCGGAGCGCACGAGCTGTCCCTGATGAAGCCGACTTCCTACCTGGTCAACATATCGAGAGGGCCCATCGTCGATGAGACCGCACTGGTCGATACCCTGCAGCGACGGGCCATCGCAGGTGCGGCGCTGGACGTGTTCGCCACAGAGCCGCTGCCCGAGAATCATCCCCTGCTCAAAATGGACAACACCCTGATCTTGCCCCATCTCGGCTACGTCACAGAGGACTCATACCGCGCCATGTACGCCGGGGTGGTCGAGGACATCCGCGCGTTCACCAGCGGCGAGCCGGTGCGCATGATCAATGAGGACGTGCTCACCGCTTCCCAGTTCCGGGGCTATCAGTAAACTGACAATCTCTTGACCCCTCACACTAAATCACCTCTCCCTTGAGGGAGAGGGTGAGGGTGTATCCGCTGCGTCAGAATGACTTCCGAAAACCCATACCACTTCGACATTTTCAGGAGAGACACACCCATGAAAGCAATACGCATCCACGAATTTGGCGGCCTTGACGTTCTCAACTGGGAGGACGCGCCCGACCCGGAGCCCCGTCCACACCAGGTGCTGATCAAGGTGGACGCCGCTGGGGTGAACTACGCCGACCTGATGCGGCGCGGCGGCAACTACCCCGGCCCCGACCTTCCATCCTCCCTTGGACTGGAGGCGGCCGGTACCGTTGTCCAGGTGGGGGATGACGTTCCCGGCATCTCCGTGGGCCAGCGGGTGATGGCCATGGGACCCGGCGGGCAGGCGGAAATGGTCGCCGTCAACGGCAGTTTCGTGTTCCCATACCCCGAGACCGTCGATCCGGTGCAGGCCGGTGGGATGCCCATCGTGTTCCTGACCGCCTACCACCTCCTCAAGACCCGCGGACACCTGGAACCCGGCCAAACGGTGCTGATCCAGGCCGGCGCGTCGGGCGTTGGTACCGTGGCTATTCAGTTGGCCAAGGCGTGGGGGGCCCGAGTGGTGGCGACCGCCTCCACACAGGAGAAGCTGGACCTCTGTCGCTCCCTGGGAGCCGACGAGACCATCAACTACACCGAGCAGGACTTCGAAGAGGTCATCAAGGATCAGACCGGCGGAAACGGCGTGGAGCTGATCCTCGAGTGCGTCGGTGGTCCAGTTCTGGAGAAGAGCCTGCGCTGCGTGGCCTCCTATGGCCGCATGCTCACCTACGGTAACGCCTCGGGCACCCCTGCCAACCTGCCCGCTGGCGAAATCTTCGCCGCCAACCGCACCGTGATCGGCTTCAGCATTGGCCGCTCCCCCGTGGGAACCCTGGACCATCAGGCTGCCATGGCAGAGATATTCCCGCTGATGGCCGACGGCAAGGCCCGCCTGATCGTCGACCAGGTCCTGCCAATGTCGGAGGTCGCCACGGCCCATCAGCACCTGGCCAACCGGGGAACCAGGGGCAAGGTCATTCTCACGCCGTAGCTTGCCATGGATTTCTATGGCTGTTCTGGTAGTGCCGGGAGGGGGAATGAAAACGCGAGTTTTGGCTTTGGCTTTCCTGTTGGCTGTGGCCTTGACACTGTCGCTGGGACTGCTTGCTTGCGGCGGCAGTGAGGATTCGTCGGCGATGCAGGAATCCGAACAGGCAGCCGCCACCGCTGCCCCGTCAGCGGCCCAGGCCGCGCCCGCCGCCACCGCTGCCCCGGCGGCCAGGCCTGTGGTGAGGGAGGAGTCCGAGTCGACTGAAGAGGATGCCAGCGGCAGTTCCACCGGCTTCTACCAGAACACACCACTGACCGATGAGGCACTGAGCAGTCTCGTCACTCAAACGCGCGTAATCGTGCGGACGGTGGACATCGGCATCATCGTTCCTAACGTACCCGGGGCCAAGGGGGACATCGCCTTATTGGCCGAGGACCTGGGAGGTTGGGAAGTCACGTCGGAACGCACTCAGAGGCACGAGGCCCGTGTTTCGGTGCGAGTTCCGGCAGAATTGCTGAGTCAATTCCTTCAGCGGCTCAAGGACATGGCCGTCGAGGTCGAATACGAGAATTCCACCAGCCAGGACGTGACCGCCGATTTTGTGGACAACGACGCCAGGCTGAAGGTGCTGAAGGGCACGGAGGCCCGATTGCTCGAATTCCACTCTCGAGCGGTCAACGTGGAAGAGACGGTTAACCTCGAAGCTGAATTGTCCAGAGTGCAGTTGGAGATCGAGGGAATCCAGGGCAGGCTCAGGTTCATGGCCGAGACCTCCGCATATTCGCTGGTCAACGTCGCCCTCACCACCGAGCCGGGGACCATGCCGGTGGAAATCGGCTCCGACGCCACGTACCGGGCAGGCGTCAACGCCAAGTTCCAGGCCGTGTTTCGCCCGCCGTCGGGCGTGGACGAGTTCAGGTTTATCTGGGATTTCGGAGATGGCTCCACGATGGTCGACGGTACCCGCACGGCTTCCACCACCAATACGGGTGAGCGGGTGACCGCAACCGTCTCGCACACTTTCACAAACGTTGAAGAGTCTCCCTACATCGTGCAACTGGAAATTCGCGGCATCGGGGATACCGGCCTGTTTTGGGGAAGAGACACGCTGATCGCCACCGTTACCGAGATACCTGGCATTGAGGTTTTCGCAGGGGATGACCGTGTGGTCGACGAGGGTGACGAGGTGGAATACTCCGGCTCCTTCACCCGCCCGGAAGACCTATGGGACTTCCGGTATCGCTGGGACTTCGGCGACGGCTCGGCCACCATTTTCGAGGTGCCGGAGGAGGGCGAGACCAGGGCGGTGGTGATGCACACCTTCCCCGACTACCGGCCCGACCCCTACCAGGCCGTGCTGACCGTAATCGCCCAGAGCGAGGCGGGAGAGATTCGCGGCTCCAGTACCTTCAACGTGACCGTCAACGAGGTCGAAGGCTTCGTGGTTGCCGGGTTTGACATCGGTGGAGCGGCGAAACAGGCAGTAAGAGCGCTGACGGCTATCGGGCAGGGTTTCCTGATTGTGTTGCTCTGGGTAGGAATATTGAGCCCGGTGTGGCTGGGCATAATCGCGGCATTTGTTTTCGCGCCCCGGATTGTGCGCTGGTTCGGACAGAGACTTGGCGGCAGTATGCCTTCATTGTCTGCGGCGCTGTCCACCATCGGCGGCTCCCGGCAAACCGATTCATCTCAAACGCCTACCGCTGGATGGAACGATACCGACACGCAATTTGAGCCGGAATTCCCGACTGATGAGACACCCACGCAGCAGCCGGAGGATGACTTCACGGACGCTGATATTGAGGAACAGCCTACCATTATCTGTCCAAGCTGCAATGCAGTGTATCCCGCGGTCAACGAAATGGGTCAGCCGGCAAGATTCTGCCCGTCCTGCGGCACAGAATCGCCACGTCTGGATGAAGAGTAACAATCCTCGATACCGGACTCGGAGGTGAACCATGTCTCGCGCTCGTGAGCTATTCCGGGAGGTGATCTCCCGGCCGCACTGCACACTGGCGGCCAACATATTCGACCCATTGTCGGCCCGAATCGCCCACATGCTGGGCTACGAGGTCTGCGTTCTCTCCGGCTCCGTGGGGAAGGTGGCAAACCTTGGCGTCCCCGACATCGTTTTATCAAACATGTCTGACGTGGTGGACCACTGCCGGCGCATCACGCGAATCGCCGACATCTCGCTGATGGTGGATGCCGAGGACGGGTTCGGCAACGCGGTCAACGTCGTCCGCACCGTGCGGGAGATGGAGGCCGCTGGAGTGGCCGCCATCGAGATCGAGGACAACTTCGTCCCGCGACAGTTCAACGTGGCCGACCCCGGCCTGGTCTCCACGCAGGAGCAGGTTGGCAAGCTGGAGGCCGCCGTTGCCGCCCGCACCGACCCCACCACGGTCATAGTGGCCCGCAGCGCTGCGCTGGGCCTGTGCCCGCTGGACGAGGCGCTGGAACGCATCAGAGCCTACTCGCAGACGGGTGCCGAGGCCGTGATGCTGACCGGCTCCAGTAGCCGCGAGCAACTTGAGGCGGTCCAGGGCGTGACATCCCTCCCGCTCTGCGTCCTGAACCCGCCCGCCAACGCCCGCAACGACCAGGCATTCCTCGACGCCAACGGAGTGCGCATCCTGATGCTCGGCAACCCTACCTACGCCGTGGCGGTGAAGGCGATCTACGACAGCCTCAGCCACCTAAAAGACGGCGGCGCCATGGAGGATCTCGCCGACCGCCAGGCCGCGCCCGATCTGCTGCGCCAGGTCAACCGCACCGACGAGTTCATCGCCCTCCAAGAGCGGTACCTGAGAGACTAATACAAGTGAGAGGGATATCACTTATCAGTAATGGGTGCAGCAGGGCGCCAACCCATCCCAGCATCATCGGACGTAAAGAATGGTCTCTCAAGTTGATGATCGTCTGAACGTGGCTCGTGAACTTCTGCAGGTGGCTTGCGACGAGTTTGCCAAGGCTGAGGAGACCAAAGGCAGGGCCTCCATCATCGGCCTGCGGGAAGGGCTGGCTGGCAGCGCTGGAGGCCACAAACAGCTACCTCCTGATGAGGGGCGTGCGAGAATCACAGCTTCCGGGCAATGAACGGGGCAGGAAGTACTTCGTGGGTCAATATATGGATCGAAGCATGAGAAGGGATTCCCTGGAAATGCGGGAACCTTTTCACATTGATGGTTACTACGACGCCTCCCTCGATTTCGACGAAATGCCCCGCCAACTCAACGGGCTGGAAGCATACATAGACCAAATTGAGGGAATTTGGCCGCAACGGATCAGGCTAATTCCCTCCAGCCTTTTATGCCGTCTTAACCCCGCAGGAAATTAAGCACATGGGAGGTGTACTCCTCGGGCTTTTCAAACGGGACCCAGTGGCCGCAGTGGTTCAGGACGACTAGGCGAGAGTCGTCCAGGTTGTTGAGGGCGGCGATCCCGATCTCGAAGACACACATCCGGTCGTAGCGCCCCCAGATGATGAGGCTGGGGGCGTTTATGTTGGGCAGGTCCACCCCGTGATCGTAGGGAACGCTGACAGAATCGGCGTCGGCCTTGATATGGTCGGGGTTGCCGGTGTAGTTTCCGTGAATGTAATCGACCAGCTCGTCGGTTACCAGCGCGTTGTCGTCGATATGGGTGCGGAGGTAGCGGCGCACGTTCTCGCGGGTGGGATTGTCCCGAACCTCGCGGGTGACCAGGCTGCCTTCGGAGGGCCGGTTGCCCATCAGGTACAGGTCGCCGCCGGTGCGGATGTGGCAGGCCCCAAAGACCAGCTTGTCGACCCGGTGGGGGTCATGGGCCGCCAGCACCATGGCCGACTGCCCGCCCTGCGAGTTGCCAAGCAGGTGCGCCCTCTCGATGCCCAGAATGTCCATCAGTCCCACGGCGGTGCGCGCCTGCAGGTTGTGCAGCGGCTCGTTGTACACCACCGGCCCGGTGCGCCCGAAGTTGGGGAGGTCCATCACGATGCAACGGTAGTGCTGGGCAAAGGCCGGCAGGACCTTGTGGAAGGTGATCCATCCAGTCGTCCCCGGGCCATAGGAATGAAGCATGACCACCGGCTCGCCCTCGCCGACGTCGTGGTAGTGCACGGGCATATCGCCGACCATAGCGGTCCTGCTGGTCGACTCCTCGGTGAACGCGGCGTTGGTCATTTCTTCATCTGCTCCAATAGTATTCGACGCAGGAAAGTCACCCCCACCCTGGCCCTCCCCCTGAGGGGTAGGGAACTAACGGTAGGTCGTTAGACTTTGGCTGGCTCCTTGAAATGGGGCATGACCTCGGTGGCAAACAGCTCGATGGAGCGCATCACCTTCCAGTGTGGCAGGCCAGCGAATCCGAAATTGCCGAAGACGTGATTGATACCCGCTTCCTGCGTCTCCTTGAGACGCTCCACCACCACCTCGGGCGTCCCACGAAGGGGCGGCAGGCCGGCGTGGCCAACGTCGTCACGCCGTTCGCGGTCGCGCTGCCTGTTGGCCCAGTGCTCGTAACCCTTGGCGACGTTGCCGTTCCGGTCCACGGGCATGCCGATGGGCGCGCCGTTGCTGCCCGCCGATCTCAGGATTCGCGACGAGAAGTCCTCCAGGCCAACGGGGTCTCGTTCGGCCTCCTCCATGGTCGGGGCAACGTAGATCGACTTGGACATTGGCGGGTGGAGGTGAGCATGCGGATGGCCGTACTCGTCCATCTTTTCCCGCCACAGCTTGATGACCTGGGGCGCCTGGCCGAGAATATCGGTGGGACCGCCGGCGATGACCTGGATCTGGCGGCTGGCGGCGAAGTCGATGCTCTCCGGACTGGTGCTGACGGCCTGGAATAGCGGCGGGTAGGGCTTCTGCACCGGCTTAGGCAGCACCCAAAGATCGTCAACGTTGGTGTACTTCCCGTGGAACGTCAGCCGCTCCTCGGTCCAGGCCTTGATGATGACGTCGACTGCCTCTTTGAATCTCTCCCGGCTGGTGTCGATGTCGACGCCCAGGCCATCAAACTCCTGCTGCTGGTAGCCGGCGCCGATGCCGAAGTTGATGCGGCCGTTGCTGATTATGTCCAGCATGGCCACTTCCTCGGCCACCAGGACCGGGTTGTGCAGCGGCAGTACGATCACCGCGGTGCCTATGCGTATGTTCTTTGTGCGGCCGGCCACGGCGCCCAGAAAGGACCAGATGCCCGAGAGAAGGCCATGGCGGGAAAAGCTGTGTTCGCCCAGCCAGACCTCCTCGATGCCCATTTCGTCGGCGTAGACGATCTGGTCCAGTGCCTCGTTCAGGGCCTGCTGTTGTGTGAAGTCCTCGTGGTAGGGAACGATGGTGAATATTCCGAATTTCATGCGGCCTCTCCCGCCTTTGGTATTTCGATTCGCCCTACTCTACTACACGAATGGACAGAATGCATCGGATGTTTGATACTGTGCGAAAGAGCCCCAAATCTGACCCTGGTGGGGGTACAGCAATGGTTGCCACTGGCCGTGATTACCGGATCATTGATCTGCAGACGGGACAGCTTGACCGCAGCATTTTCGTTGACCAGGACATTTACGCCGAGGAACAGGAAAAGGTCTTCGGGCGGGCCTGGCTGATGATCGGGCACGAGTCGCTCGTCCCCAAGACCAACGACTATTTCCACACCTACATGGGTGAGGAGCCGGTTATCCTCTGCCGGGACGGCAGGGGCAAACTGCGCGCCTACCTGAATATGTGCCGGCATCGCGGCAATCGGATCGTGCGCACCGACACCGGCAACTCCCGCAACTTTGCCTGCGCCTACCACGGCTGGACATTCTCCAACGAGGGCGAGCTGGAGTATCTCCCAGGGGAAGAGGAGGCCTACTACGGCGCCCTGGACCGCGACTCCCTGCACCTGATTGAGGCCAGGGTGGATACCTACGCCGGTGTGGTGTTCGCTACCTGGGACGCGGGCGCTCCAAGCCTCGATGATTACCTGGGCGACGCCCGCTGGCTCCTGGATATCAATTTCAACCGCCTTGACAACGGTACCGAGGCCCTGGGGCCCATCAAGTGGATCGAGCCGGTGAACTGGAAGACTGCAGTGGATAACTGCTCCGACAATTACCACGTCCCAACCACCCACCTGTCGGCCATCCTCGTCCAGGGGCGCTACCGGGGTTTGCCGCGCCTGACCCATGAGCAGCAATTCCAGTCGGAATTCAAGCACATGTTCGTCAACGGCCACTCGCTGACCATGCGTTTCCTGGAGCGCGCCGACCAGGCCCGCCAGAATCACGGCGTAACCGCCGAGAACCGTGAGGCCTTCGAGGACTACTACCGCCAGACCCTCCCTGAAGCGGAGCGTCGCCTGGGCAGTCTCCGCGCCCGTAAGCTGCAGTTGGGCAATCACAGCCTGTTCCCCAACGGCGTTCTCGGTTTCCGGCTGGCCCATCCGCGTGGCCCGCTGCAGACCGAGTTCTGGCATTTCGTTGTGCTGGAAAAGGACATGCCAGAGGAACTCAAGACGGCCCTGCGACGCGGTAGCGGCAACTACAACGGCGTCAACGGTATATTCGAGCAGGACGACATGGACAACTGGCGGGGCGTAACGAACTCAGGACTGACCGCAATGGGGCGCAAATACACTCAGGACCTGTCGATGGGCGTGGGCCACGACCGGCGCCACCCCGAGTATCCCGGGGTGATCGCCGAGCGGTACACCTCCGAGAGCAACCAGCGGCTGTTCTACAAGCGCTGGGAGCAGTTCATGAACGCCGAGAACTGGGAGGACATCCCTCTGGAGCCGAAATCGATGGACTTCGAGGGCAGCGCGACACTGCACAGCTAGAGGAGACGCCCTCACCCTGGCCCTTTCCCAGTGGGAGAGGGAACCGATGCTGGGAGCACAAGAAGCATGGCTACCGAGACGCAGGGCGCTACGGTTACTCGCATGGAACTGTGGCACGAGCTGATGCAATTCTACATCCGCGAGGCGTGGATCCTCGACGAGAGGCGTTTCCGGGAGTGGCTGGACCTGTTCACCGACGACGTGTTCTATTTCATGCCTCGACGTCTGAACGTCCATCGCCACGAGACTGAACGGGAGCTGACGCAGGTCGGTGACCTGGCGATCTTCGAGGACGACAAGACTTACCTGACCATGCGCGTCGAGCGCCTGGAGACGGGTATGGCTTGGGGCGAGGATCCGCCGTCCCGCACCCGGCACATCGTCGGGAACCTGGTCGTCGACCCGCAGCCGGACGGCGAGGTCCATGCCAGGACCGCTTTCATCCTCTACCGGTCGCACCACGAGACCGAGGAGAACATCTTCGCCGGGTATCGCGATGACGTCCTGCGTCCCGCCGACGGCGACTGGAAGATCGCCCGCCGCACCATCGTTCTGGACTCCAACGTGATTATGGCCAAGAACCTGAGCGTTTTCTTCTAGCCTCTGGACCCTGAATCTCCCGAGAAGCATTGAGGGGCGGCCTATCGGCCGCCCCTCTTGTTGGTCCGATTGCTGCCACGTGGGCAGTGGGTTACTGGGCCTGGGGACCCAGGGTGATCGGGGCGTCGACTATGCTGAACCCGTCTTCAGCTGCCTCGTCTACGACGATCTCCAGTCCAACGAAAGGACCGATCTTGCTATTGAACACGTCAACGGTATCCTGCCCCTCTTCGGGGTAACCGACGCGCTTCAGCCAGTTGGGAATCACCTGGTTGCGCGCGGCCTCGGCGCTCAATGCCTGCGCCTCCGGGCCGAACTCAACGAGTTCCAATCCAGCCTCAACGTTGCGGGTGATGCCGGTAACGTTGTGGATGGCGGTAAGACGCAGGGCTTCCAGCTCATGCTTGGCGCCTTCCTCCAGCAGTATCTGCTGCAGGTCTGCGGGAATGCCATCCCAAACGTCCTCGTTAACTACGTTGGTGGTGGAATTGAAGCTGTACAGGCGACCGTTCATGTAGTCGGTCACCTCGTACCAACGCTGGGAGAGACCGGGGTTGGCACCGGTTACGCCGGCGTCAAGAATGCCGCGCTCCAAGGCCGTGTAAACCTCAGCAAAGGCCATTGCCTGGGCTTCGGCTCCCATGTAGTTGATCCAGTCGGACAGCTCAGTGCTGTGGCTCCGGGTCTTCAGTCCCTGGAAGTCCTCAGGGTTTTCGAGCTTGTGGTTGCTGAAGAAGAACTGGTCGTCACCGGCAATCCAGTTGCGGAACAGGACCTGCGCGCCAGTCTCGTCTCGAATCACGTTCTCGATGTCGTCGAAAATGTTGGTTAGAACTTCGTAGTGGGTCTGGTGGTTCGGCCACAGCCCCCACAGGTACTGAACAGCTAGGGTGGGGAACTCGCCGCCCACGTATCCGCCGTAGATCTCTGAGAGGGAAAGAGTGCCGTCAGAGAGCAGAGTCATGGTGTCGAATCCCGCAATTCCCAACTCAGGGAACGAGGTGATCTCAACATTCACCTGGCCGTTGGTGCGCTCCAGTACATTGGGCACGAAGTAAGCATCCATGTGCTTGCACCAGAGGAGCGTGCGGTTGATGCAGGCGTGCTGCAGTGTGATGCTCTCTCCCTGGGATACCAGCTCGGTAGGATTGGTCAGATTGGCCTTTTCGAAAAGAGACCGGTAGTAGTCTGACTCAAATACCCAATCGATATCCTCAAGGGCATCAAGGGGAACAATACCTTCGTCATCACCGAGAGAGATGGCGAGATCTTCGCCGAATTGCTCGATTGCTCCCTCAGTCACGGCCGGACCGACAAGGGCTTCGAAGTTGCCGTCGCCGATGTAGATGGCGCCCGGGCCACCGGCGTTCGCAGCGGCGTAGGCTTTCAGCTCATCGCTGATCTCCCACATCATCGCGTCGCCTTCCATGGCGTCCTCGTCTTCCTCCATCATGGCGGTGGGTTCTTCTTCCATTGCCTCAGTCGGCGCAGGCGCCTCCGTGGCAGGTGGTACCGGAGTGTTGGTGGGTACCGGAGTGGCCGCTTCCCCGCAGGCCACCACAAACGCCATCATAAGGACGATGGCCAGGGACAGAATTACCGTGGTTCGCATGAACACCTCTCCTGGAAAGATTGAATCTCTTGTCGCCAGTCGCCCATCCGGGTCAGCGGGCACCCGTGAGAACGACACGAAACAGCCGAAATATGATAGCACAGGTTGCCCAAAAACGTTAAGAACTCATCGGATACAGGCTAAAACCGCAGGTAATAATGACGATATAATGCTATACATACTCCGTATTCAGCTAATACAGCAACGCAACTTTTATTTCCTTACGAAGTGCTAGAGACAATTTTCCAAATCTAACCAAGAATGGACGTTGAACTTCACTGAGCTGGATGGTCTTCGCCTGCCGCTGGTTGCGACAACGCTGGCTTGCAGACTAATCCATCCATTCTCCAAAACAGAGGGGCGGGCCATAAGTCCGCCCCTGTTGCTTGCACCTCAATTAGAGGGCGCTGTGTTGCCCAAAGCCCGATTGCTACGGGGCCTGGGGACCCATGGTGATTGGGGCATCTACGATCGAGAACCCGTTCTCGGCAGCAGGGTCTTCCACGATTTCCAGTCCCACAAAGGGACCAATCTTGTCGTTGAAAACGTCGACGGTGTCCTGGCCTTCGTCGGGATAGCCGACGCGTTTGAGCCAGTTGGGAATCACCTGGTTGCGGGCGGCCTCAGCGCTCAATGCCTGCGCCTCCGGGCCGAACTCAACCAGCTCGAGGCCCGCGTCCACGTTGCGGGAGACGCCGGTAATGTTCTGTATGGAGGCCAAGCGCAGGGCTTCGATCTCATGCTTGGCGCCCTCTTCGATCAGAATTTGCTGCAGATCGGCGGGTATGCTGTCCCAGACTTCGCCGTTGATCACCGCGATGGTGGCATTGAAGCTGTACAGCCGACCGTTCATGTATTCGGTCACCTCGTACCACCGCTGGGAGAGACCCGGATTGGCGCCGGTAACACCAGCGTCGAGGATGCCGCGCTCAAGGGCGGTGTAGACCTCAGCGAAGGCCATTGCCTGCGCCTCGGCGCCCATGTAATTGATCCAGTCGGAAAGCTCGGTGCTGTGGCTCCGGGTCTTGGTTCCCTGGAAGTCCTCAGGTTTTTCGAGCTTCTTCTTGCTGAAGAAGAACTGATCATCTCCGGCAATCCACAGGTGCATCAGCACCTGTGCCCCGGTCTCATCCCTGATTACCCTCTCAATCTCGGGGAACAGGTTGGCCAGCACTTCGAAGTGAGTCTGGTGGTTGGGCCACAGCCCCCACAGGTACTGCACTGCCAGGGTGGGGTATTCGCCGCCGACGTAGCCGCCATAGATTTCGGCAGCCGACAGGGTGCCGTCGGACAGTAGGGTCATGGTGTCAAATCCGGCCAGCCCCAACTCCGGGAAGGAGGTGATGTCAACCTTGAGCTGCCCGTTGGTGCGCTCGAACACGTTGTTGACGAAGTAGGCCGGTACGATCCTGCACTGAAGTGTTGACCTGTTAATACAGGCGTACTGCAGTGTGATCTGCTCTCCCTCCGAGACCAGCTCAGTGGGATTGGTCAAGTTCGCCTTTTCGATCAGCGCCTGGTAGTAATCGGACTCGTAGATCCACTGGGCTTCCAGTAGTGCGTCCAGAGGGACATTGCCATCGGCGTCCCCAAGGGTAACGCCTATGTCATCGCCCAAGTCGTCAAGAGCCTGCTGCGTGGCGGCGGGGCCGACCAGGACCTCAAAGTTGCCGTCACCGATGTATATGGCGCCGGGACCGCCGGCGTACTCTGCGGCGTAGGCCTTCAGCTCATCGCTGACTCCCGACATCGCGTCGCCATCCGTTGCGTCCTCCTCCTCTTCCATCATTGCCGTGGGCTCTTCTTCCATAGCCTCTGTCGGCGCAGGTACTTCCGTGGGAGGTACGGATGTGTTTGTCGGTACCGGGGTGGCCGCCTCTCCGCAGGCCACTACGAATGCCATCATCAGGACGATGGCCAGGGACAGAATTACCGTGGCTCGCATGAACAACTCTCCTTGGGACAATTTAGGGTTGCTGGCTATTGCCCCGAGGGTAGGCAAATACCCGCAAAGACGACCAGTAACTGATTGGCAATAATAGCATAGACAAAGTGAATGCTTCAGATACGTCTACGATATCTGTCAATGTTCGCACTAATAATTGACAGATTCATAACTACCAGATGTAGATTTCGACATAAATGTCAAACAATTGCCGGAAGTTAATGCAATTAAGACATGACGGAGCTAATTGATCCGCATTCGTCTATGAACCAAAAAAGAGGGGCAGGTGAAAAGCCTGCCCCTCTCGATTCTCAGTGATCGCCTCGCTGAGGTAGACGCCCTGATTTATTCTTCGCTCATGGTGAACGGGATAACGCCCGGAATCCACCACTTCTCCCAGCTTTCGTCCACACGCTGCTGGAAGTGGGCGATGTCCTCCTGAGTGAAGTGAGCAAAGCGGCCCTGGCGGGTCAGGTCCACTGTCGGAGTGCCGCTCAAGACCTCTTTGTGGTCAGAATCGGATTGCGTAGTCATTCAGATTCTCAATCAATTGACTCATCGTAAGCCGACTGAGAGGAACCAGATTCCGCTTTACGGCTCACGAAATTTGGGAGATATGGGAGATAAAGGTTAGTCCCTCTCTCGGACAATTGGACTGACGCCTCGTCTATGCGACTCATGATTGTATGTAATGACAATACGAGTTACTCACACCACAACACAGCCATTATTTGTATCTAATTTCGTGTTGACAGTCATAAGATTATGTGGTCTAATTTTCACAAACATTCTGGAGGTGGCACCTATTGGTCGTCAACAATGAATACAGAGACCGTAAGACTGTCCCTTATGCTCCCTGGGCTCAGGTGGAATCTTTTTTGGGTACGATCCGAATATTGAATCCCAAAGCTATTGACGTCGGTTATCTTAGAGCTAATGATATGGGTGGACAACAGCCGGGTCCTTTAATGAACACAATACAATTTCTCGGGCTCGTGGACGTCAATGGGACACCGACCGCCAAGCTAGAGAGCCTCAAAGTTAGAGGCGATGAGCAGTATCGTTCCGCGTTGGCAATGGTGGTACAGGAAGCCTATGTGGAACTTTTTGATGCTGTGAACGTGGAATCTGCGGACAGGGACTTACTGTACAATCAAATCAGGTCGGTGTATGGCTCTAGTCCAAGGGTGGCAGAAACCGCTACTCCACTTTTCATGGCCCTCTGTAGAGAAGCTGGATTGAACGTCGCCGACGAATTGCGTACACCAGCCAGCAAACCACAAAGGCCAACACGCACGCGCAGGCAGATTCAGTCTAAGGAAGACAGGAGCCCACGAACGACGGGAATCGCAAGATCAGAACCGGTTTCAGATACTGCGCCACTCCATGCTAAGGGTGTTGGACCGGCACTCCACATTGATGTTCAGGTTCATATTGACTCTTCGGCGACAGCCGAGCAGATAGACCAAGTCTTTGCAAGCATGGCGCGCCATCTCTACAGGATGAACGGTCTTGAATGACCTCAATCAGGCGTAAATTGGATGACTTCGCCTACACGGCTTCGCAGATTCAGGCTGCTGTCAACGATCTCGGCCTAGGCGGTCGAGAGCCTGCTCCGCGGACCTCCATGCTATGTGATCCTCTTGTTTTGTACGATGAACTAATTTCCGAACGAGGGCTGCGAACAGCGACTCGAAGTTTGTACTCTGACCGGCATTACGCACAGGCTGTGGAAGAAGCATGCAAGTTCTTTAGCCACACAGTCAAGGCCCGTTCGGGCGAAAAACTGGACGGGGTGGAGCTAGTGCAAAGGGCCTTCAGCGAAAAGAGTCCGGTTCTCAGGATTAACCGACTGAGCACAGAGTCCGAGAGAAATGAGCAATCTGGGTATCAGATGATCATGACCGGTCTTATGAGGGGCATAAGAAATCCTAGGGCCCATGAACCTCAACACCGCGACGACTCAGCTAGAGCATTGGAGCTTATCGTGCTTGTAAACCACTTACTACAGGTGGTTGCAAGGTCCAAAAGAACCAGGAGACCGAAGAGAAAACCTGCTTAGAAGGCTATTAAGGAAAGGGTGGCCAAATGGCCACCCTATTGTTGTCACACTAGGATTCTACGCTGGGGTCCAACGTTATTCCTCGCTCATGGTGAACGGGATAACGCCCGGAATCCACCACTTCTCCCAGCTTTCGTCCACACGCCGCTGGAAGTGAGCGATGTCCTCCTGAGTGAAGTGAGCAAAGCGGCCCTGGCGGGTCAGGTATTCCGAGATGGGCTTCCTCTTGCGGATGCCCCTGGATATGGCGCGGCTGGCCCCATTGAGGGTCAGTTCGCCGTCGATGATCTCGTACTGCACCCACAGACCGGTCTCGACAGCAAGCATCCCAAGCTCGTGGGAGTACTTGGGGTCGTAGTCCCAGCCCTTGGGGCAGGGGTCGATGTTGTGAATGAACGTCGGCCCGCCAATGGTCAGGGCGCGACGGATCTTGTTGTTCAGGTCCAGACCGTAGGAGGCGCACGAAGTGGCAACGTAACGGACATCAGGATGCCCCGCGGCCAACATGGGGGCGGTGTTCTTCTTCCAGCGGCTGTTCATGATGCGGTGCACCTTGCCCGGAGGGCTGAAGGTGCTGTTGGCGCCCCAAGGGGAGCTGCCGGACACCTGGATATCGGTGTTGGCGTAGGACTCGTTGTCGTAGCAGAGGATGAGCAGGTTGTACTCATCGTGCTGCAGGGCCGCTGAAATCGCAGCCAGGCCCATATCCACGCCGCCGCCGTCGCCGCAGAACGCTATGACGTTGATCGGCTCTTTGTGCATCTTGCCCTTGCGCATCATGGACGCCAAGCCGGCGGCAGTTCCGGTGGCGGCGCTGCCGGACGAACCAAGCTGCGTGTGCATCCACGGCACGACCCAAGGCGTGCTGTAGTACGTGGTGTTGGCCACGTACATGCAGCCGGTGCTGCCCAGCACGATGGAGCGCGGACCGGCGGCCTTGATCATCAGCCGCATGGTCAGCGCCGACTCGCAGCCCTGGCAGGTGCGGTGGCCGGAGGAGTAGAACTCCTCCACCGGTATGTTCTTGACGCCACGAACCTGGGGGAGGTCCGTCTGTGTCATCATGGTGGTCATCTCTCTCACTCCCTTACCGCAATCCAGGTTGTTTCCTGCTCGATTTTACCAGTGGCGACCGCCTTTTCGGTAGTCTCAACCATCTCGTTAATGTCTTTCACCATCACTTCGCGTCCACCAAGGCCGGCGATGAAGTTCAGCATCACGGGCCGTTCCTTGAGCGGGTACAAGGTAGAGCGCAGCTCGTGGAATAGCACGCCACCGAAGGAAGGCGAGCCGTACGAGTAGTCCCGATCAATGACGGCGATGCCCTTCGCGCCTTTCAACGCATTCTGGATCTCCTCCGCCGCGAACGGGCGGAAGAACTTGACCCGTACGAAACCAACCTTCTTGCCCTGTTCCCGCATCCGGCGAACCGCAACGCGGGTGGGCATCGCAAGCGTCCCCATTCCGACCAGGATGATCTCGGCATCCTCAGTCATATATTCCTCGATGAACGGACTGGGATCGCCGCGGCCGAAGACTTCCTTGAACTCGTCGTAGGCCTCGTAGATGACTCCGACGGTCCGGCGCATTGCCTCATCCGTCTGGCGCCGGATTTCCATCAGCCAGTCCTCGTTGACCTGCGGGGCGACCGTGATGGGGTTGTCAGGATGCAGCTGCAACTCGTGCCGGTTGTAGTCGGGCAGGTAGCTGTTTACCTGATCCCGGGTCGGCACCTGCACGATGGCCTGCGAGTGCGTCAGGAACGAGCCGTCGCAGCTGATGGCGAAGGGGAGCAGAACCCTGCGGTCCTCGGCCACCTTGTACGCCAGCAGAGCGGTGTCCATCGCCTCCTGCGCCGTGGCAACCCAGTACAGGTGCCAACCCAGGTCCCTGACGGCCATGGCGTCATTGTGCTCGACGCCAAAAGCGCCGGGGTCGTCCAGCGCGCGGTTGCCCACCATGGCTACCACGGGCATGCGCAGCCCGGCGGTTACGGTGATGGCCTCAAAGGCGTAGAACCAGCCCACGCCGCTGGAGCCGCAGAAAGTGCGGGCCCCGACCGCCGAGGCGTGCTTCACGATCTCGAACTGGGAGTGCTCGCTCTCGGCTACGATGAAATCACAGTCGAAAGCACCGTCGGCCTTGAGCTTGGAAACGTATTGCATCACCGTGTCGTACGGCCTGATCGGATAGGCGGTGATAACGTCGACGTCAGCCAGGGCACAGGCGATGGCAATGGCCTCGGAGCCGCTGATCAGCTCCTCGGTGGACTGGGTGAACATTTCGGTCTCAACGGTGGTCATTAGTCTGCCTCCGCCGCCTGGATCTCTTCGGTATACCCGCCGACGTGGTGGAAGCCGTGGGTGCGGGTCTCGGCCTTCTGCTTCTCAACCAGCTGGGTCATCCACTTGTTGTAGCCTTCCTTGTTATCCTGCCACATCTCCCACTGGCTTTTGTGGTCGTTGAACTCGGCCTCGTTGACCATGGTGACACAGTCGGGAACGGGGCAAACCGCCTCGCAGACGCCGCAACCGCAGCAGGATTCCATGTTGGCGTCATACAATCCATCTGGCGTGACGTCGAAGCATGTGTCGGGACACTGGAGCCAGCAGAGAGTGCACTTGATGCATGTCTCGAAGTTGACCACCGGCCGCATTGAGCGGGTGCTGAACTTCTTGAAGACTTCGCTGCGCCCCGGCACGTATCCGCCCTCTCCATCGGAGAACTCTCCCCCCGCGGGGAGTGCGCGGATGACCACCCCTTCTTCCATGGTTTTCCAGCCGGGCATGGTGAACTTCATCTCGCGCTGGTTGCCGCCCTCACCGGGCTCTACCGGACGTGTGGCAGCACGCTCAAACGCGCGCTGGGCTGAGGCCAGTTTCGTGCCGCCGCCCATCTGTTCCTCGATGGTCTCCAGCATCGCGTCGAGGCTGACAAGCTCCGGGCAAACCTTGCAGAGCGTCCCCAGGATTCGTACGTCGGTGTGGTCGTCCTTGTAGACCCAGAGCCCTGAGAAACTTGGTGTGCTCGTGATAATGGACAGGTTATATGGAGTTTCCTTGGGGTGTATGTCCTCCAGCAGATTATCCGCCTCCTGCCGGGAGGTAACGATCATGGTCCCACCGGGCTTGGTCAGTTCATTGATTGGCTGGAGACCGTACCAGGCCCAGGACTCGATGCCCTTGCACATTGTGTCGTCGACGTTGATGGTAACGTCAACGGTGGTCGCCTGGTATACCGCCAGGCTCTCCTCCAGTTCCTCTGGGTCATCGGCCACGATGGCAAACTGCTTGGCCGGGATGCCGTTGCGTTCCGGGGAGTCCCCATAGCGACCGAAAGCGGTACCGATCTTTCCGTCCTTCCGGGCGGCGAACACTATGGAGCGGACGATATTGCGCGCCAGGGTCTTTTGGAAGATACCCCGGTACACTACCTCCACAGCAAGGGTGGACATACCTTTCCTCCTTAGTTTGGGTCCACTGTGAGGCTGCCGATGGTCACAAGAATCGAGGGAATGCAAGCTGAGCGCTCACCAACTCTCGACCAGTTGAGCCGACACAATTTTTCTGCGCAATCTTAACATATTGAACGAAACTTGGGGGATTCAGGCTACTGAAGTGACAATGGTGACCCTCGCTGAGAGGATCTACTGTAAGGGTGCAACATGTTCGGAACTCAGGCTTTTCGTGGGCCTGTGAACGCGGCTCCAGATCAGAACCACGGCGCATTCTGGTTGAAACATGAACAGCTGCAATTCTTCAGTGCCGTTTCGAAAATCGTAGGTATGATAAAATCCATATGTACCTTTGGCACAATGCGAATAGTGCCGCCCAACAGGAGATCTCTCCCATTGGCGCCTGCCATCCTGCCGCTCCGTCTATATCTCCTTGTCCCCGTCTTTCTCCTTGTGTTTTGCACGGGACTGGCTGGGGCGGGGTGCTTTGGAATTGGAGAGGATGAACCGGAAGTCCCCGAACCGCAAGCCATTGAGGCGCTGCCGCCGGAGTTCGCCAAGTTGGCCGAGGTGTGGGAAATTCTGGAGCGGGAACACATCGACGCAGGGAAACTCGACCCCAACACCCTGACTGACGGCGCTATCCGGGGAATGCTGGAAGCCACCGGCGACGAGCACGCATCCTACCTTGACTCAGAACAGTATTCGTTCCAGCGCCAGGAAATCCGGGGGACGTTTGAAGGAATCGGCGCCGAAGTCACCGTGAGGAACGGGCTCATCACAATCGTGGCCCCAATACCGGACACTCCCGCTGACGAGGCCGGAGTCAAGCCCGGCGATGTCATCCTCAGCGTGGACGGAGAAGACGTAACCGGATGGGACCTCCTCCAGGTCATCAACCTGATCAGGGGCGAGAAAGGGACCAGCGTTAATATCGAGGTTCGACGGGACCGCACCGGCGAAACAGAGGTGCTGGAGATCGTGCGCGGCGTCATCCAACTGGAGAGTGTGCGCCTCACCATGCTGGTGGGACGCATTGGTCATCTCCGGATAACATCCTTCAGCGGCACCACTCTGGAGGAATTGGAGAGAGCGCTGGACAGGTTCGAGCGATCGCAAGGGCTGGGACTGATCGTGGACGTTCGGAATAATCCCGGAGGACTACTCTCATCGGTGGTCGAGGTCACCAGCCAATTCATCGACGAAGGGCTGGTGCTGTACCAGCTTGACGGTCAGGGCAATCGCCGGGACTGGAATGCGGAACAGGGCGGGATGGCGCTGGAAGTACCAATGGTGTTGCTGATGAACGGATTCAGCGCCTCAGCCAGCGAGGTCTTCGCCGGCGCCATCACCCACCACGGGCGAGCCGAGACCATCGGCGTCAAGACTTTCGGCAAGGGAAGCGTCAACAACCTGTGGCCACTGAGGGACGGATCTGCTGTAAACTTTACCATAGGCCGCTGGTACACACCGGACGGCAGGCTGATCGAAGGGGAAGGTATTACCCCCGACATCGTGAAGGAATCTCCGGAGGATGACTCCGAGGATCTGCAGTTGGACCTTGCGATTGAGGAAGTATCCAAGCTGATTGAAAGTTCGGCGGTGGGCAGAACAAACTGAATCGCCAACCGCGTTCGGCGGGTGAACATGGCCAAGAAGAAGTCGGCCAAAACAGCAAAAAATGGCAGCACAGAGGGCAACCGCATCGCGGCGACCAATCGCCGCGCCTTTTTTGATTACGAAATTCTCGAGCGGCACGAGGCTGGCCTCGTCCTGACAGGAACGGAAATAAAGTCCGTCCGCGCCGGCAAGGCGGACCTGAGCGACGCCTATGCCCGGGTACGGGAAGGCGAGCTGTGGCTGCACAACACCTACATCGCCCCCTACGATCCGGCCAGCCAGTTCAACCACGAGCCACGACGCCCTCGCAAGCTTCTAATGCACCGGGAGGAAATCGAGAAGCTTGGAAGCGAGGTGGCCGAGAAAGGACTGACCCTCGTCGCCCTCCGCATCTACATCAAGCGCCACGTGGCCAAGGTTGAGCTGGGCCTGGCGCGGGGCAAGCGCCGCTACGACAAGCGACAGGCCATCATCAACCGGGACATGGACCGGGAGGCCCGCAGGGCTGTCGGAGCGGCCAGGTACTGAACGGACATTCGGACTCTTTCAAGGAGCACAGTTTTGATTCGCACCCTCAACGGCGTTACACCCAAGGTTGCCGAGACCGCGTGGGTCAGTGAGTTCGCCTACGTGGTCGGCAACGTGGAAATCGGCGAGTATGCCAGCATCTGGCCGGGAGTCACCGTACGCGGCGATGGAGACGACGCCATAGTGATAGGCGATAACGTCAACATCCAGGAAGGCTCGGTGATCCACGGCAATGGACTGACCATTGAGGAGGGCGTGTCTGTCGGCCACAGCGTGGTGGTCCACTGCGACCGCGTGGGCCGCGGTTCGCTGCTGGGAAACAACTGCACCATTCTCAACAGCGTGACTCTGGGAGAGAACTGCCTGGTCGCAGCCAATTCTGCGGTGCTGAACGGAACGCAGATTCCGGCCAACTCCTTTGTTACCGGTGCACCGGCCTCGGTCAAGCGCCAGGTCACCGAGAGGCAGATATCGGCGATGCGCCACACCTGCGAAGAGCTCATAAAGCGCGCCAAGTGGTTCAAGGACAGCGGGCTATAACCGATCTGAGGGAGGTGCTACGGGGCAGTCGGCGTCCTAATTAGCATGTCCCTAATCGCCTCCATCAGGCCTTCAAGGCGGGACTGTCTTTCCGCGAACCCTGATTGTTGTTGTTGCAACGAATCTATTCGCCCACCAAGGGAATCGATAAGGCCTTCGACCCTTGCCAAGCGCTCTGCGAAGCCAGACTGCTGCTGCTGCAAAGAATCAATTCGCCTATCAAGCGAATCGATTCGCCTTTCCAGGGAATCAATTCGCCTGCTGGTGAGCTGAAAAAGGGTAAGCATCAAGCCCCCCAATCCAACTCCAACAGCAATTATGGCAATGGTCTCCGGAGACATACCGCAAATCTACACGCTCTGGCACGCAAACGCAATCAGCAACTGTCACTAGTAACCAGAGCACTCATCCCAACCGTCCTGCCACCGGCAATACCGCCTCGGCCAGCTGCTCCATAACCCGAATGCAATCAGGGATTTCGTCGACCCGGAAGTCGTAGGTCAGCTGGTGGATGCCGATCTCGTGGCAGGCGTGCAGGTCGTCCACGACTTCCTGAGTGCTGCAGACCAGCGCGCCGCCTGTTCGCTCGCTGCTCACTTCCGGCAGCCCGATGTCAGTGAAGTGCACGCTGCGCTTCAGGGACACCATAACGTCTTCCACCTTTCGCCCCTCCCTCTCTATACGCCGCTGCAGGTAGGGTAAGTTGGACGCGACGAACTCCGGAGTCTGGCGGGAGGGGTGCCAGCAGTCGCCGTATCTTGCAGTCCGGCGCAGGGCGGCGCGGGTGGAACCTCCTACCCAAATTGGCAACGGATTCTGGACCGGCTTCGGGTAAAACTGGATTCCCTCAAAGTCATAGTGCTTCCCGTGATGCTCCGGGTTGTCGTCGTACCACAACGTGCGGAAAATCTCCAGGAACTCGTCAGTAATGGGTCCGCGCTCCGCGTAGCTCACTCCCAGGGTGTCGAACTCCTTCTCCAGCCACCCCACACCAACTCCGCAGATCATGCGCCCGCCGGTCAGTGAGTCCAGCGAGGCGAACATCTTGGCCTGGACCACCGGGTTTCGGTAGGGCAGGATCACCACCGTGCTGCCAATCCTGATGCGTTCAGTGCAAGCCGCCATGTATCCCAGCAGGGTCATAGTCTCGAGGTACGGTTCGTCCGATGGACGGGAAAACGCTCCCGTGGAGGAGTAAGGATACTGGGTGGTCCCGCCGGTCGGCAGGACAATATGGTCGCCGATCAGCACCGACTCGAACCCCATGTCCTCAGCGGCCTGCACGAATTCTTTGAGCGCTGGCCCATCAGGAGTGCGCGGCATTGAAACACCGATCTGCATGGTTGTGGTCCCTCCGACAGAGTTGTTGATCGCGGAAACGTGGATGAAGCTCAATTGCTGGGCGGTTCACGCCGGCTGGAGCAACACGCGTCCGGTTAGGGTGATTTTGCTGCTGCAAGGCTCTTGATACCCGCCATTATGTCTTGCCCAACTGTATTGACGGTTACCGCTTGCCAGTATACCCCGCCGTGATATAATTCATACGCTAAACAGGCGGGGAAACCGTCTGAAACTGCTACTCAAAACTATTTACAAATACAGAGGAGGCACAACGTGGAAAAGGGAGGCACCGTCATCAACGCCGGTCCCATTGACATTGCGATGAGCTACCGGCAAGAGATCATGAATGACCAGGGCCTGTGCCTGCAGGTCTACTCGGAAATCGACGGGCACGACACCGAGATTCTGCGCTTCGACTGCTTCGACCAGGACCCGCACTACCATTACGGGCCCGAGAACCACAACATCCGGCTGCACCTGGACAAGACCACTGCCGGCAACCCTCTCGGCTGGACCGTCGGCAACCTGCGCAACAACCTGTCCTCCATGGTTCGCCGCTCCGGCTACGACGCCCTGGCCGACAACCTGGAAGCCCACCCGGTCAGCGCCGAGAAGCTGGACGAGATCGAGGACACCGCTCGCGAGATGTCGCTGAACGGTCGCCGCACCGTGCATCACATGATGCCCGAGATGCTTGAGGGCGATAAGATCACCGTCGGCAACCTGAAGTTCGGTCTGGAATACCGCCACCTGCCGCAGATCAATGACGAGGGCATGGCCATCCACGTCCTGTCCGACATCGCCGGTCAGGAAATCGAGCTGCTGGCCTTCGACTGTTTCCAGAACGGCCCGCATTACCACTATGGTCCGCGCAACCAGGACGTCCGGATTTACTGGGACGTCACCACCTCCGGCGAGACCTTGGCCTGGACCCTGGACCAGTTCAAGCAGGGCAAAATCAAGAGCATGATCTCCCGCGCCGGCTACCCCACCATCGCCAACGATGTTGACGAGGAACTGCTCCAGGCCACGCTGCCGGAAATCGAGCGCCGCTCCTGGGAGTTGGTCGAGATGAACAACGGCGGCAAGGACGACCCCAAGGCCCAGCTCATCGCCGAGCTCGACGCCCTACGCGAAAAGGTCGCCGCCCTCTAGCCCATCGGCTGGACAACCCCGCGACGCAAGATGGCCCCGGCAATACGCCGGGGCCCTTTCATTTGGCTCCTTAGACTTGAAGCAGACCTAAGCCATCGTGTAGCCGCCGCTGACGCTCAGGGTCTGGCCGGTGATGAAGCCGGCGGCGTCTGAGGCGAGGAACACCACGGCGTTGGCGATCTCGCGGGCCTCTGCCATCCGGCGCAGAGGGTAGGCGCGAACGGCGCGCTCCCGGGCCTCCGGCGTGAACACGCCGCGCATCTCGCGCCACATGCTCGTCTCGCTGATCGTCTCCTCGTCGGGAGGAACCACCAGCCCGGGACAGACACAGTTGAGCCGCAGGCCGTAGCGACCGGTCTCACGCGCGATGGACTTGCTGAGGGCTATGACGCCTGCCTTGCACGCCGAGTAAACGGCCTCGCGGTACTCGCCCATGCGTCCTGCGTCCGAGCTCAGGCATACGATGCTGCCGCCCTGCCGCTCGACCATGCCTGGCAACACGCCGTGGATGCAGTTGATGGCGCCCCACAGGTTGACCTGCACCTCCCGTTCCCACTCCTCGCGTGGCTTTTCCAGGAACAGCCGGTCGATGGTCCAACCGGCGTTGTTCACCAGCACGTCCACGCCGCCAAACTCGGTAGTGGCGGCCTTTACCATCGCGTCCACTGACTCGTGGATGGTCACGTCAGTCTTCACCACCACGGCCTGGCCTTTGGCGCCTGAAGTGTTCACTTCGTCGGCGACTCGCTGGCCCTGGGCTGGGTCCAGCTCTGCGATGACAATGTTGCTGCCCTCATCGGCGAAGGCATGCACGATAGCGCGGCCGATGTTGGACCCGCCGCCGGTTATGATGACTGTCTTGCCTGAGAGACCGAGTTCCATGTGAAACACGTCCTTATGATAGTTCTTGAGAGAGAAAGAAAGGCAGTTGAATTGATTTTGCCTGACCGGTCTGGGTTAAGAGGAAGGCGGTTCCACTCTGGGAATTCCACCGAACCGCAGGCGAAGGAGACCCTTGACGTCCTCAGTAGCCGTTTTCACCACGTTGACCGTGCTGGACGGGTCGTCCTCCCAGGCCACAGGAACCACTCCCACGCGGTAGCCCCGCTTCTCGGCGATAATCAATAGTTCCGTATCAAAGAACCAGTTGTTGTTCTTGACGTGCGGAATGATGGCCTGCGCCGCCTGCCTGGTCATCGCCTTGAATCCGCACTGGGCATCGGGGAACCCCACGAAGAACATGGACCAGATAAGCTTGTTGTAACCGCGTGACGTGAGCTCCCGCTTGAAGCTCCTCTGGGTGACTCGGGAACCTCTACTGAGTCGGCTGCCGATGGCCACATGGCACCCAGACTCCAGCGACGCGACAAGCTGCGGGAAATGCGACAGGTCAGTTGACAGGTCCACGTCCATGTAGCTGACGAAATCGCTCTCGCTGCCCAGCCACGCTTGCCGCAGCGCCCTGCCCCTTCCTTTCTCCGGTAGGTACAGGTAATTCACACCGTCCAGGTCGCGACAAAGCTGCTCAGCCACGCCACGGGTCCCGTCGATAGACGCGTTGTCAGCGATGGTCACGCGCCAGGGGTTCGGCAGGTTCTCCTGGAGAAATGCGCACAGGGTCGGAATGCTGACCGGCAGTGCATCCTCCTCGTTGTATACGGGAATGACAACGTCGACGCTGGCACTCACGACCAGCCTCCCGTGTCGCGCGGCCTAGTGCCGGAAATGGCGCACCCCCGTGAATACCATGGCCAGCCCTGCCTTATCGGCGGCGGCGATGACTTCCTCGTCCCGCACTGACCCGCCCGGCTGGACGATGGCCGTTATTCCGGCCTCTGCGGCAAGTTCGATGTTGTCGGGGAAGGGGAAGAAGGCATCGGAAGCCAGCACCGCGCCCTTCGATTTGTCGCCCGCAATACGCTGGGACAGGTGTACGCTGACCACGCGGTTGGGTTGCCCCGCGCCCATGCCCACCAGGGCCCGGTCCTTGGCGAAGACGATGGCGTTTGACTTTATGTGCTTGGCTGCCTTCCAGGCGAAAGCGAGGTCATTTCTTTCGGCGGTGGTTGGTTCTCGCTCGGTCGCTGTGTTCCACTCGGCGGGATCTTCCGGGATGACATCAGCACCCTGCACCAGCATGCCGCCGGATATTGGTCTGAGATCGAGAGCCGCTTGCGACGGCGTCTGCCCGACGGTCAGGATTCTCAGGTTCCGCTTGCGTTGCAATATGGCCAAGGCGGCATCGTCGTAGTCGGGAGCAATCACCACCTCGTAGAATATCGCGTCCATGGCCTCCGCAGTCGCCACATCCACGGTGCGGTTGATGGCGACGATACCACCGAAGGCGCTGACCGTATCGCCCTCGTAGGCCAGCTGGTAGGCCTCGGCGATGGAGTCGCGGCTGGCCAGGCCGCAAGGGTTGTTGTGCTTGACCACAGCAACAGTAGGCTCCGCGAAGTCCGACACAGTGCGCCAGGCGGCATCTGCGTCCATAAGGTTGTTGTACGACAGCTCGCGACCGTGCAGCTGAATCGCACCGGCGATACCGGCCAGGGCAGTACCTGCCGGGGAATATAGCGCCCCCGCCTGGTGCGGATTCTCGCCATACCGGAGTCCCGACACCTTGTCCAGAGGTATGGTGAGGCGGTCCGGCAGCTGGTCCGGCTCGCCTGGTCCCGACAGGTACCCAGTAACCGCCGCGTCGTACTCGGACACGTGTGCGAAGGCCTTGGCTGCCAACCCCCGCCGGTCATCTGCAGTCAGTCCACCGTTCGCCAGCTTTTCCGCCACCCAGCCGTAGTCTTCTGGGTCAACCACCACTGCTACGGACGGGAAATTCTTGGCAGCCGCGCGCAGCATGGTCGGCCCGCCGATGTCGATGTTCTCCAGCGCGTCATCCAGCGCAACGTTCGGCCTGCTGATGGTCTCCACGAACGGGTAGAGGTTGACGACCACGAGATCGATGGTCTCGATGCCGTGGGCCGCCAGCTCTGACATCTGCTCCGGCGACTCCCTGCGGGCCAGTAGTCCGCCGTGAATCACGGGATGCAGAGTCTTTACTCGGCCATCGAGGATCTCCGGCGATCTGGTGACGTCGGCCACCTGCCTGACGCTCAGGCCGCCCTCCTCGGTCAAAGTGCGGTGAGTGCCGCCGGTGCTGACCAACTCGTACCCTGCCGCCGCGGCACTTCGGGCGAATTCGATCACGCCGGTCTTGTCGTAAACGCTGATTAACGCTCTCAAGTCTCCCTCTCCGTTGTTTCGAGCGAAGGTTTCAACCTCACCCTACCCCTCTCCCTCAAGGGAGAGGGAATAAGCTCTTATCTCTCCAGCAGCACTTGCTCGTCGGATTCCCGAGGAATTACCTGCCCCACGACCATCGCATCGGGAATAGCCTGTCTGAAGGCGGCTACGTTCTCTTCCGGACAGACGGCCACCATTCCCAGGCCCATGTTGAAGACGCGGAACATCTCCTGGTCGGATATCCCGCCCTCACGTTGCAGGACGGCAAATATCGCCGGCGGCGTCCACGACGCCGTGTCTATGCGGGCAGCCAGTCCTTCGGGCAGCACCGCCGGGAGCTTTCCGGGCAGGCCCCCGCCTGTGATGTGGGCAAGCCCGTTCAGCATCCCCAATACAGGAGCCAGCATTGGGTAGTAACTACGGTGATACTGCAGGAGCTCCTCTCCCAGCAGGTGGTTCAATCCATCGAAACGGCTGAACAGCGCCGCTGGATTCTCATCCGTTTTGAACACACGGCGGACAAGCGAGTAGCCGTTGGTGTGCAGCCCACTGGACGGTATGCCCAGCAGCCAGTCTCCCTCGCTCACACGGCTGGGTTCCAGGAGCCTGTCTCGTTCTACGACTCCCACGACGAATCCCGCGAGGTCCATTTCGCCATCTGCGTACACCCCGGGCATCTGCGCCGTTTCTCCGCCGATGAGAGCGCACTGGGCCTCACGGCATCCCCAGGCAATGCCACGCATCAGCGAGTCCAGGGACTGTGAATCCACATCGCTGAACGCCACATAGTCGAGAAAAAATAGCGGACGGGCGCCCTTGGTGAGTATATCGTTGACATTGAGGGTCACCAGATCACGGCCAATGGACTCGAAGTGGCCCAGCTGCGCTGCGATCTTGAGCTTGGTGCCAACGCCGTCGGTACTCGCCACCAGCACGGGACCGTCGTCGCCACCCATCTGGAACAGGCCTGCAAAACTGCTGCCGCCCTCAATGACCTCCGGGCCGTGGGTGCTCGCCGCCAGGCCGCGTATGCGGTCCTTCAGGTCATCCATGCGGTCAAGGTCGACGCCCGATTGATGGTAGTGACTGGCAGATGGAGAGAAGCTCAAACCCTGGGGTCCTCATTCATGGAGTCAAATCTCTGTCCACCAGGTCGGACGTCGTCAGGAAAACTGGCGCGAGTAAATATAATGGACAGTGCCATGAGGTCGAAGCGGTCAATGATTTCCGGTGTAGGCCTGGCTAGGCACCGGACTTTTCGAGTACCAGCTTATCCATGTCCAACTGCACCGGTACCGGATAGTTCCCGGTGAAACAGGCATCGCAGAACCCGCCATTGGTACCACCCACCACCCTCATCAGGCCGGCCACGCTGAGGTAGCCCAGGCTATCCGCGTCTATCAGTTTCTTGATTTCCGGGATGGTGCTGTTGGCGGCCAGCAATTCCTTCCGTGAGGCCATATCCACGCCCATGAAGCAGGGATGTCGAATGGGGGGCGCACAGACGCGCATGTGCACCTCGGCGGCGCCGGCGCGTCGCAGCAGGCTGACCACGTGCGGCGTGGTGGTGCCACGGACAATGCTATCGTCCACCACAACTATGCGCTTGCCCTTGATGACATCACCAAGGGTGTTGAATTTCTGCCGTACACCCAAGTCCCTCAGTCGCTGCTCCGGCTCGATGAAGGTCCGCCCCACGTAGCGGTTCTTGATCAGCCCCTCGCTGAAGGGTATTCCTGAAGCAAGAGCATAGCCCACCGCCGCGGCGGTGGAAGAATCCGGGATGCCGATAACCAGGTCAGCATCAACGGGGTGCTCTTTCGCCAGCTCCGCCCCCATCTCCTGCCTCTTGGAGTGCACCAGGTTGCCGTCCAGGGCACTGTCGGGCCTGGAGAAATAGATGAGCTCGAAGACACACAGGGCCCGTGTTCTTTCCTCGTTCACTCCCGGCCAAATCGATGAGCGAAGCCCGTTCCGGTCTATAACCACCACCTCTCCCGGTTCGACCTCCCGGACAAACTCCGCACCAAGATTGTCCAGGGCACAGGTCTCCGAGGCAATAATCCAACCTTCTCCCCGCTTGCCCAGGCAGAGAGGCCGGATGCCCAGCGGGTCCCGGGCGGCGAACGCACAATCCGGTGTGAGCCCCACCAGCGAATAGGCGCCCTCCAGTCGGCGCATGCACTGGAAAAGCCGTTCCTCCCAGGTTGACCCAGGGGAGTTCACCAGCATCCTGGCGATTACCTCGGTGTCGGTGGAGGAAAAGAACGAGCAGCCCCACTCTCGCTGTAGCTGTTCCTGCAAAGTGAGGGCATTCACGATGTTGCCATTGTTAGCCAGGGCAACGGATCCGGCCTGTCCGTCGACCACCAAAGGCTGTGCGTTGCACAATTCGCTGCTGCCGGTGGTGGAGTAGCGGGTGTGGCCGATGGCAAGCTCACCCGAGAGGGGTAGAAAGTCGGCTTCGCGGAAAACCTGGGAAACCAACCCCATCTCGGCATGTGTAGCAATCTCATCGCCGTTGGTGGAGGCAATCCCGGCACTCTCCTGTCCGCGATGCTGGAGGGCGAAGAGGCCGAAGAATGTGAGGCGGCTGGCGGTTTCTTCAGGGGAATATACAGCGATTACCCCGCACTCTTCGCGGGGACTGTCGAACGGGCCATAGACCTTGGGGAAGTCTGGCTCTCTGTTCACCGGGCTATTCTATCGGCCCGCCCCGATGGCGGTCAACAGCGTTGCAGTCGATTATGTTAACTCCAACCCCCAGTTTGCCAAGTCCAAACTCATTCCAAGGTCCATTGCTCATGTCTTCCCCCTCCGGGATGGGGCCAGGTTGAGGGCGTTTCCTCTCCTTCTGCCACATTGTTGAGGGGCAGGCTTGCACTCTACCCCAACCTTCCCGCTTCAAGTCGGAGGGAGAATCAAAGCACTTCACCTTCTCCTTAGAAAGCACTTCCCCCTCTCCTAAGGCGGCAAGGATTCGGTCCCTCTATTCTGGAGTGCAGGCGATAAAGAAACCCGCCCCTGCCAATCGGCAAGGGCGGGCCAAGTCTTCAGAGATTCCCGGATAGCCGGGCAACGCTGGATTCTACTGGTGGAACAGGTTCAAGGCCGAACCCAGCCGGAACCACTCAAGCTGCGAATCGCTGTAGGAATGCTGCAACTCCAGCGTTTCCGAAGTGCCGTCGCTGTGGTTGACCGTGCACTGCACTGGCTTGCCGGGCGCAATGTCCTTGAGCCCGGTCAGGCTGATGCGGTCGTCCTCACGGATACGCTCGTAGTCGTCGGAATTCGTGAATGTCAGCGCCAGTAGTCCCTGCTTTTTGAGATTGCTCTCGTGAATTCGAGCGAAGCTGCGGGCGATGACCGCGGCGCCGCCCAGCAGACGCGGCGACAGCGCGGCATGCTCCCGGCTGCTGCCCTCGCCGTAGTTGGAGTCGCCGATAACCACCCACTTGACGCCCTGCGCCTTGTAGCCGCGAGCAATCTGCGAAAACCCCTGGTCCCGATCACCGGTCAGGACATTCAGTCCCTTGCCGGCCTCGTCGGTGTAGGCGTTGATGGCACCCATGAACATATTGTCGCTGAACCGGTCCAGATGCCCGCGGAATCGCAGCCACACGCCAGCCGGCGAGATGCTGTCGGTGGTGGTCTTGCCCTTGGCCTTCAGGAGCGCGGGCATGTCGGTGAAATCGTTGCCGTCCCATGCCGGCCACGGCTCCAGCAGCTGGATGCGCTCGCTTTCGGGAGAGACCGTGAGCTCGATGGAGCCCCCGTCGTCCGGTGGGGCCTGGTAGAAGGAACGTCCTTCCTCGAAGTCCGATGCCGGGACCTCAGGGGCCTCCTTTGGCGGTTCGAGGCGGAACTCGGAACCGTCGGCGGCGGTCAGAGTGTCGGTCATAGGATTGAAGGACAGTCGCCCGCCGATGGCCAGGGCAGTCACGATTTCCGGGCTGCCTATCAGGTTCATGGTGGAAGGCTGCCCGTCATTCCTTGCAGGGAAGTTGCGATTGTACGACGTTACGATGGTGTTGGGGCTGCCCACTGATTCGCCGGCCCGGCGCCACTGCCCGATGCAAGGGCCGCAGGCGTTGGCCAGCACGGTGGCGTCGATGTCCGTCAACGACTGCATCTGACCATCGCGCTCGATGGTTGCCCGCACCTGTTCCGAGCCAGGCGTGACCATGAACGGGACAGCCGACTTCAGCCCATGGGCCTTGGCTTGTTCGGCAACGTCGGCCGAGCGGCTCATGTCTTCGTAGGACGAGTTGGTGCAGCTGCCGATGAGCGCCGCCGAAATCGTCTCGACCAGTCCGGCGTCCTCCTTCAGCTCTGCAGCCATCTGCGAGATTGGCCTGGCGCGGTCGGGCGAATGCGGCCCCACCAGGTGGGGTTCCAGATCGGAGAGATTGATCTCCACAACCTGATCGTAATACTGGCCAGGGCTGGCCTCGCATTCCGGGTCTGCGGTGAGCAGCTGCCGGTATTGGTCGGCCAGGTCCGCGATGTCCCCGCGGCGGGTGGCGCGCAGGTACCGGGCCATGCGCTCGTCGTAGGGGAATACCGAGGTGGTGGCGCCCAGCTCGGCGCCCATGTTGGTGATGGTTGCCTTTCCGGTGGCGCTGATGGAGGCCGCGCCCGGACCGAAGTATTCAATGATGGCGTTGGTGCCGCCGGATACAGTGAGCTGCCCCGCCAGATAAAGGATCACGTCCTTGGGGGCGGTCCACCCGCTCATCTCGCCAGTGAGATGCACGCCGATAAAGCGGGGATACAGTACCTCCCACGGCAGTCCGGCCATCACCTCAACGGCATCCGCGCCGCCGACTCCGACCGAGATGGAACCCAGTCCACCACCCATGGGCGTGTGGGAGTCGGTTCCCAGCATCATTTCGGCGGGGAATGCGTAGTTCTCGAAGGCAACCTGGTGGATGATCCCGGCTCCCGGCGACCAGAAACCCACTCCGTATTTGGCGGAGGCGGTGCGCAGGAAGTTGTAGACCTCGTCGTTTTCTGCCAGGGATTCGGTCAGGTCGCGGGACCCCTCGACCCGGGCCTGGATCAGGTGGTCGCAGTGGACCGATGTGGGCACGGCAGTGGTGGCACGGCGGGTCTGCATGAACTGCAGCATGGCGGTCTGCCCCAGCACATCCTGAAGGATGACCCGGTCAGGACGAAGCTGAACGTAGGTCTGGCCACGCACCATGCCTGTGGTGGTCGGATCGTCCAGGTGGCTCAGCAGTATCTTGTCCGCCAGGGTCAACGGTCGGTCCTGGACTGAACGGACGATCTGCAGGTTCTTGTCCAGCCTTTCGTAGATCTCGGAGACAACTTCTCGAGTAGGTTCGATCGCAATCAAAGTCAGGCCCTCCTCCGGCTCTTCTTTCTTTGATTCTCCCGGCCGTCTCGGCTCACGTGAAAATGAATGTTAACAAAACCGGCGGCGTCACGGGTAGGGCGGTCCCAATCGTCTAAACGTCGGGAGCCCCGGCCCGTTCAGTGAGAGCAATCCTTACTAACAATGGTTGTACCAGGCAAGGGTTGTACCTGGGTGCCTAATCCCGCCTGGGCATAATTGTGACCTTCCGGTTCTCCCCTTCACCCGCACTCTCCGTCCGGACCTCGGGGTGCTCGGACAACGATGTGTGGATGATTCGCCGGTCGGCTGGGGACATGGGTTCAAGGGTGATGCTCCGGTTGGTCTGGGCAACGCGGGAAGCTACCTTCGATGCCATGTCCCTCAGGGAGGTCTCCCTGCGCTGCCTGTAGTTTTCCACGTCCAGCACCACGCGCACATCCTCACCCATCTGCTTGCGCACTATGAGCGTGACCAGGAACTGCAACGCCTGCAGCGTCTGCCCTCTCCGGCCAATCAGTAGCCCGGAGTCCTCGCCAGCTAGGTCGATGACCGGGCCTCCAGCGTCCTCGTCATGGGCAGACCGCAGCGTGCGGGTGACATTCACCCCGGCGGCATCCAGGATCTGAGCCACAGCGGCGGTTGCCAGCGTCGCCGGGTTTCTGTCTCCAGGTGCAACAGTCGCCGCCTCGGCAATTGCCGAGGGTGGGGTCCCCCCGGCGCGCGCAGAGAGCAGGGTGACGCGAACTCGCGCCAGCTCTGCGCCTATTCCCAGGAATCCGGCCTTGCCCCTACTTAGTACTTCTACCTCGGCCTCGTCGCGGTCGACGTCGAGCTCTTTCAGAGCCAGTTCGATTGCCTCTTCGACGGTTCGCGCGCTCATTTCGAGAGGTTCTTGCATCGCCATCAACCTCCTCAGGTTCATCGTAGCTGGTCGACGACGGTCCGGTGGCGGGCACCGGATCGGCCTTCGGGAACAGCGGGAATATGGGCTGCCAGCCCGTTATGAAATACTGGATACCAATACCGATGACATTGGAAGCCACCCAGTACAGGGACAGTCCACTGGGCAGCGTAAACGAGAAGAATGCGATCATCAGCGGCATGAGCCACAGCATCATCATCTGGTTGGTCGACTGACGCGGGTCGGTCGACGGTGTCATCGTCATTTTCTGCTGGAGCCATGTGGAGACGAACACCAGCACCGGCATAACGACGTTGGACGGGTCCGGCTCCGAGAGGTCCATCCACAGGAAGGTCGCACTCAGAGGCGCGGCGGTGTAAATGGGAAAGTACGGTATCCAGGCGTAGAACTTTTCCGCCAGGGCCACCAGGTGGTCCGGCCGCGAGTACACCGTCTGGATCAGCACGCGGAACAGGCCGAACAGGATGGGCATCTGGATGACCAGGGGCCCCAGGCAGCCCACGGGGTTGACCCCCGCCTCCCGGTAGAGGCGCATGGTTTCCTGGGAAACGCGCTGCCGGTCTCTGCCAAAGCGATCCTGTATCTCGCGCATCTTCGGCTGCAAGTCCATCATGGACCGCATCTGCTTCAGCTGCTTTATGGTCAGCGGAAGCGTGATCAGGCGCACGATGACGGTGAAAACGATGATTGCCACGCCCATGTTGTTGAAGCAGATGGTGTAAAGCACCACCAGCAGGTTCAGCATGGGGCGGATGATTATTTCCCGCCAGAGATCGTCGATACCCAAGAGGGCCTACCTCGCCGCCAGGGAGGGGCCGTAGCCCCATACCACAGGACAGCGGTTCAAATTGCGGACGCGGCACCGCATCAGCGACAGTCCTCATCGTGCTTCCAGCACGCCCGAGCCGTAAAAACAGACTCGGAAAACTGTTCGTGCACCTCGACCCGCCTAGCGCTGCCGTCATCGGAACCAACGTACACAGTATCGCCCACGGCATAGAGCGGCGCCTTTACCTCGGCGTCTCCAAGGGTCAGGCGATGCAATTCGCGCTGGCTCGCATTCCTTGACACGTCCAGAAGGATCAGATCGCCGTCCCGGTTGGCGACCACCAGTCCCTTCGGCACCAGCGCGGGCGGCGCAACTATCTCGGAGCCTGCGTCGAATTGCCACTGCAGTACCCCTGAGCGGTCCAGTGCGTAGACGCGCCCATCCATGCTCGGGGCAAAGATCATCGAACCATTGGTCACGGCGCCAGCCCAGAACCAGTTGCCGCCTTCGAACTCCCAACGCTTGGTGCCGTCAAATGCGTCGATGGCGTAGAGTTTCTTGTCAAACGAGCCGACGATGATCATCCTGTCCAGCAGCAGCGGTTTCCCAGCGACCACGCCGCCTGTTTCGAACCTCCATAGTTCCGAGCCGTCGGCAGCGTTCACCGCGTAAACATTCCCGTCGTGGGACCCGAAGTAGATGGCAGGGATACCGTCCAGGTTGCCGACAACGGGCGTCGACCAGATCTTGTCGCCCGTCTGGAACGGCCTCCAGTAGGGTTCACCCGTCTCAGCGTCGTAGGCGTAGAGGCTGCCATCCTCGGATCCAACCACGACCAGCCGGTTGACCGGTTCGTACGCGGGACCTCCGACCAGCGGCTGCAGGTTATCGTCCTGTCCCAGCGGGCGACGCCAGCCACGATCTGAAACGCTGCCGTTCTCTGGATCCAGTGCGTACAGATACCCGCTGTCTGCCGCAACGTAAAGCAACCCGGAGGCCAGCAGCGGGGCACTGTAGACGCCGTCCAGCGACTCCTCGGAATCCGGCGAGGAGGGGTAACTCCACTTCTCCGGGAGTACCCCGTCTCCGCGGTCCGTCAGCGCCTGTACACGACCGTCCTTGGTGCCCACATAGACGACTTCGTCGCCCACGGTCAGCGCATTCCAGCCCGAACTGACTCCCCCGATATCGCGAGTGCAGGCGGCAACTGAAAGCAGGAGAATCAGAACACTGGCCAGCAGAAAAGCGCGACTCGAGAATCCGGGTAAGCCCGAGGATTCCGAAAGAAGGAAATTCCCAAATCCCCGTCCTGCCCCCCTGGGGTAGCCGGGATCAGTTGGTTTTCGGAGTCGATTGAAGGAAAGGAAAAAACGATGGAGCAAATTCAGCTCGAACGTAGAGTCCGGATATTCACGGCACCGGATCGTATCCCTGGCCACCCAGGGGATGACATCGGGCCAGGCGTTTGGCGCCAAGCCAGGCACCCTTCAGCACGCCGTACCGGGTCACTGCGTCGTGGGAATAATGTGAACAGCTTGGCAGATACCTGCAGGAAGTTGGCAGAAGCGGAGAAACGAAAGCCTGATAGCCACGAATGCACGTAAGCACTGCCAATTTCATTTGGATGATTCCCCGCCTGATATGGAAAACTTGTTGTCTCCTGGACCAATGACGGCCTACCCCTCTCGCCGCTCCGAGACACTGCCTCTGCGCAGCAGGTTGGCAACGGCGCGGTCCAGTTCCTGGAAACTCGCATTCTGAGAGCCGCGACGCGCAATAAATACCGCGTCCCATCCGGGCTGCAAAACGTGTGTCCGGACGGATTCCCTGAGTCTGCGTTTTATACGGTTTCGGGCTACGGCGTTCCCCAGCCTCTTGCTGACCACAAAAGCAAACCTGCTGTGATCGAGACCGTTGGCCAGAACACGAATGACCAGCAGCCTGTTGGCGGCGCTGGTGCCTTCACTGTGGATCTGGGAATGCCGTTTCGAACCCGAAATGCGGTGCCTTCGCTGCATTACGAGGCGCCGTTAATCACACAGTCAGCCGGTGTCGGCCCTTGAACCGCCGTCGTCGCAATATTGCCCGCCCATCGGACGTGGCCGAACGCGAACGGAACCCGTGAACACGGGCCCTGCGGCGCTTTTTTGGTTGATACGTTCTTTTAGGCACAGTTCAAATCCTACCTGCGAGATTATATGTTTCGGGACTCAAACCCGTCAAGGGCGGCGTTTTTCGCCGAGAGCGATTGCAATGTCGTTGTGTGACCCATGATTCGTCTGATTTTGAGGGTCTACAGATAGAACCCATCCCTGTGAATCCTTGAACCCCGTTAATCCTCGTTAATCCTCAATCAGGCAACCACAAGAACGAACCGGCTCCCAATCGTCCTGACTGGCCTCCGGCTACACTTGGCGCTGCAAAGCACCCTGCTCCTAACTACTAACAGGGGCCGAATGTGCTATCGTAGCCGCCGGTTGGCCAAAGGTGGGACGCCGGTGGCCCTTTGGGCCCGAGATACTGACAGGAGACACGACGCTATGCCGGTACTGGACCTTGAGAGCGGTCAATTTCACTATCACATTGACGATTTTTCAGACCCCTGGCGACGGGGCGAGCCAGTGCTGCTGCATCACGCCGCGGGCGGAAACCTCCATCGTTGGCGCCCGTGGGTACCCACCCTGTCGCGCCACCACCCTGTCGTAAGGTTCGATATGCGCGGGCATGCCGGAACCCCGCCACCGCCGGATTTGCAGTTCTCACTGCCCGACCTAGCCGCCGACATCGCTCGGGTGATGGACGGCCTGAGCCTTGACAGGGTGCATCTCGTCGGCGCGTCCGCAGGAGGTATCGTCAGCCTCCAGTTTGCGCACGACTTTCCGGACCGCTTGCACAGCTTGACGCTGGTGGCGTCGACGCCACGACTGGCCCGGATGGGCGCCAGCATGGATGCCGGCGCGTGGAGACGCATCCTCGAGGAGGAGGGCTCGAGAGCCTGGCTCCTGGCCGACAGCGACAAGCGATTCGGGCCCGCCACGGACCGTGCGGTCATCGAATGGTACGCGGACGAGGGCGCCAAGACATCGCCGGCTGCCATATTGGGCCTGCAGCGATGTCTCCTTGCAGAAGACCTGACGCTCCTGCTGCCGGACATAGCGGCCCCGACGCTGATATTGGCCGCTGCCAACGACGAGATCACTCCACTGGAAGCGCAGCACCTGATGGCCGAGCAAATGCCGAACGCCACGCTGCAGGTGCTGGATGGTGTGGGACACAACATGAAGGTCGAGATTCCCGACGAACTGGCCCGCAGGACTCACGAGTTCATCGAATCAGTGTCTCATAACTAAAGTCTCATCCGGCCCGGATATTCCGGACGCTTGAGGCACAGGTCAAGCCGCTGGCAAGCAGCAGGACCACTCCGGCAATGAAAATTCACCGCCGCATGGAGGCCCCTCACCCAGTATGAGGGGCCTTTTCTTTGCCTCGGAATTCAGCGATGTCGCCCTGTACGGGTTCAGTGCCGGTCTACGCAGATCCTCCGGGCGACCATTTGTAGATCCGCGACAGGGTACCCCCCATCAGTGTGGCCCTGTCCGAGTCCGTGAGCCTGTCGGTGACCCGGAATGACTCGACACCCTGTTCGAAGGTGAGCAGCCTGACCGCCCTGGTCCAGTCGGTTCCCCACATGCACCGGTCCAGGCCGTAAGCATCGAATACGCGCCCAAGGGGCTCCCAGATGTCGGGGTAAGGGAATGGCTCATGGGACAGCGTGCCGGCCCCGGAAATCTTGATGGCCACGTTTTCCATTTCTGCCAGAGCAATAACGTTGGGTAGGTCGGCGAAGGGTTCCGGGGGCGCCGGCGGTACGAAGGGCTGGGCCAGCCCAACATGGTCGACGATGAACTGCGTATCCGGGTTGCGACGCACCAGGTCGCTCATCAGCGATACCTTTCCGGCGCACATCACGTTGGCAGGCACACCCGCTTTGGCGCAGGCCGCGAAGATCCGGTTGAGGCCCGGGTGGTCACCTCCCGCGTCGATTGCCCCCAGCATCACGCGGCAGCCAACAACTCCGGGAGTGCTGGTCCACTCCGCCACATCGTCCTCGATGGTCTCCGACTCCGGGTCAAAGGGCCGCACCACGCCGAACTTGTCGGGATGCTGCGAGTAGACCTCAAGGGCGTAGCTGGCGTCGTAGCCGTAGAGCGAAAAGGGCGAAATGAGTATGGCCCCGTCAACTCCAACCGAATCCATTGCCGCCACCATGTCGTCGCCGGTCACCTCATCGGGCCCCTCCAAGTGTCCACGCCACGGGCGTTCCGGTGAGTTGCGCAGGTAGGCATGTACCTGGCAGTCGATGGTCTGATTCTGAGTCGCCATTTCTTTTCACCTCCATAAATCAACGAAAATCAGCGGAGACTGATGTCTCTTTTGTCTCTTGCAGGACTAACCGGGGTTCCGGCCCCAGTTTACAGCAAGTATCCCCGTTGAAAAGCACCTGAATCAACATAGACCTCGTTGGAATAAACAGGCACCCTTCCCGCGGGTCTGGCTGAAGACCAGCCGCAGGTAGAGACGTGCGCTGAATGGATCGCATGACGCCGAATCCATCCCAGTTGGATAGTTCTCCCACCGACCGATGGTATTGCGACGAAGAACAAGACATCCGAAGTAAATCATCAATCGTAATACTAATTATCAACTATTGAGGCATATCGAATGGGACAGGAACTGAAACTTCCCATCCCCTCTGGTTGATAGGGGAACTACCACGTTCCCAAGGAGGAGACGTCATGAAACCACGAATTCCAACTCCTGCAGGCCGGGTTTCCCTGTTCGCCCTCGCCATCGTTGGCGCGGCCCAGGCAGTGGTCTGGCTGGTGCGCTCGCAGAGGACCAGGTCCAGGGAACCGAGCGAAATTGATCCGGTGTGGCTTTTTCGATGTTGCTAGCGTGGCCGCCCTCGCAAGCCCATCGCTGCTCCTGGAAAGCAGCCAGCAGAGGAGGTTGACCTAGCCACGGCAACGACAACCTCTCACCGGCGGGGAATCTCAACTGATTTAGGAAGATTCTACGTTCGGGAGAACATCCAATGAAGAAAACGATTTCCATTTTTGTGGTCCTGGCAGGTCTCGTGGCTTTGGTGGGGCTGCTGGCCGGGGGAGTACTCAGCGCCGATGGGCACGACGAGCAGCTCAAGACCGAGGTGTCCATCACCAACCTGACCCGCGGCCAGATTATGTCCCCCGTGTTCGTCGCCAGGCACGACGCGGGCGCCGATAGCCTCTACTCCCTGGGCGCCTCGGCCAGCGAGGCAATGGCTAAGATGGCTGAGGACGCTGACGCCTCGGGTCTCATGGCCTCCCACGACCCGGAGACCAACGGAAACGTGGCCGAGGCCATGGTGGTCAAGCTCAACGACGGCCCCATCATGCCCGGCGAGACGGTGACATTTAGCTTCGACGTCGATGACGGAGACAAGTACATGTCATTCGCCAGCATGCTGGTCACCACCAACGATGCGTTCATCGGCTCCAACGCCTTTGATCTCTCCAAGTCCCGGGCCGTCTACCTGAACGCCTACGACTCGGGCACCGAGGCCAACAGCGAGGACTGCGCCTTCATACCCGGTCCACCATGCGGCAACCATGCGAAGGACCCGGCCAAATCCGAGGGATTCGTGCATGTGCATGCCGGGATCCACGGCACCGGCGCATCCGACCTGGACCCGGCCACCCACGACTGGCGCGACCCCGTCGCCCGGCTCACGGTGAAGACCTGGAAGCTGAGCAACTAGCGCATTCGCGAACAGGGCTTTTCCTTTCTGCCTCCAGACTCACCGCACCGGTTCAGGGGAATGATGTTCCAAACCGGTGAACCCACGGTTGAAGGCTGAGCGAAGGATCCGCAGCCTTGGACTGGTGCATCCACTCAGGATCAAAGTGGGAACAGTGGGCGTATCAACGAGAGTGCGGTGGGAGATGACCACGAGAAGAACGTCGACGGTGCCATAGACCTTTGGGCGAAGATGCCCTGCGACAGAGTGTTTCAGAGGCCCGAAGCTCCGGCCCCGCCGGGGAGCGACGGGCCTCTGCCTTTGGCGACGCAAACTGAGATTCCCGTTACGGTCTCTCCCGCCTCAACTCCGCCACGCTGATTGGCCGGGGGCTCCCGGCAGCCTCCCACCGGACCAGGGGCGCGACCTGACCGTTTCCCGCACGCCTCTTGCAGTCGTGATGGGAGCCAGGCAGCGATCTTCAAAGCATAGGTAGATTGCCGGCGCCCTGTCGGACGGGAATCCGAGTTCGCGCACCTTTCCCGCATCCCGAGCCGTGTCCAGCGGCTGTACGATCCTGTGTGGAGCGGGAGCCCGCAGTGCGGCCTGGAGCAGCCTCCTGTATGCCGAGGTAGATGAGTCCCCAACCAGCACCAGGCTGACCGGCCCGTGGTCGAGCATGTCTTTCGCCCTGCCCCATGCTGCTCCAGCGGGAAGGAACAGGGCCTCCTCATCCTCCTCCATGCGTCGCGAGGAGTGGGACCCGAGGAAGCTGCTGCCCGGCACCACAGGCTCGAAGACTTCAAGGGTAGCGGCCGCCTGCCGGGAGTATCTGGAGTCGCCAGTCAGGTATGAGAGAGTCAGCAGGGCTTCAGCCCAGTGGGCATTTTCCAGCACCGGCTGCTCCCGGCGAAGGAAGGCCGCCTCGAAAGAATTTGGCGCCACTGTGTCGTAGCAGCCTCCGCCAGGCCCGCCGAACAGCCGCTGCACTGAAGCAGCTACCTCCTCTGCGCGACCCAGACATTCTGACGCTCCCGTGCATTGGTACAGCGCCAGAAGGGCCCGCAGAAAATGGACCTGGTCCGCCAGGATGGGCGTCCCGTCAGTCGACTGTGCGGCGCGGCGGCGAAGGCCACCGGTCGGTGTCCAGCTTTCCTGCCACAGTTTGTCGATTATGTCCGACGCGATACTCCTGTGCCCGGCCTCTCCCAGCACGTTTGACGCATCAAGCAGCGCATGGGCGGCCAGTGCGTTCCAGCCGGCGTACATGGTGCGGTCTACTGGCGGTGCGTCCGTGGCATCCCGGTCTTTCCAGGACATCTGGTAGTAGGGTTCGTCGGCGTCCTGGCTGGCGTGGAACATCGCCTCGTGTGGATCGAAAAGGTTGCTCAGCAGATATTCGAGTATGCCCTCAACCGCAGTCCGATAGACCCCCTTACCGGTAATCTGAAAAGCTTCCAAATAGGATCTTGCCAGGCTGGCGTTGCTCACCAGCATCTTCTCGTAGTGGGGCACCTTCCAGTCCCTGCTAACGGCGTAGCGAAAGAAGCCCTGGTCTTTCCTGTCGTAGATGCCGTGCCACATGCCCTGCAATGTGGCCTCGACCATTGCGAGCAATTCCCGGTCTCCCGTGCGACCATAGCGGGCGGTGAGGAACTGTAGCGCCTCCCACGGCGGCTGCTTGGGCTCCAATCCGAAGCCACCGAACTCATCGTCATAGAGCTCTTGCAGCCTCCCCTGCACTGCATCAACCGAGGCCCTGCCGATGCCGCCGCTGGTCGGTGAGGGAGTGGCCGACGGTCGCCCGTCGTTGGAGTGAATTTCGCCGCTGGAAACCTGCTGTAACAGGGCGACCATCTCATCGGAGGGTGTGTATGGCCGCCCGGTTATGAACTCGCCCGTTCCGGTGATGAACGCCACCGAGGGGAAGCCTCCCTGGTTGTAGCGCAACGAAATATCGGGGCGCTGGTCCACGTCAACCCGCACCGGAATGAAGTTGGAGTTGACCAGGCCGATGACCCTTTCGTCCGAGTAAGCGGTCTGGTCCATCACGTGGCACCAGTGGCACCAGGTGGCGCCCAGCGTGAGCAGGACGGGCTTCTCCTCTGCCCTGGCGTCCTCGAACGCAGCTTCGTTCCATTCGCGCCACGCGATCTCTTGGGAGTTCTCGTGTTGGCTCATTCGGTTGACCCCTCGAACTCGAACTACAATGCAGCAGCCCGTGAATGCGGCAGGCCCGGGACGCTGTTCTCTTTCCACGGCGCCATTTTACAGCGCAGGTGAAACGAGTGCCTGTCCTCTGCCAGTCCAGGAGGTTTCTGGCAGCACATCACGATAAGGATATAATGGACATAGGGATCAAGAGCCACCCTGCGCGACACAGTCCCAGGGATGGCAACACGGGGAATGCATGGAAGCAATCAGCTCCAATATCCGCACAGGCGACCAGGATTTCCTGGACAACAAGGCCCGCATGGGCGAGTTGGTCGGGGAAATGAAAGAACGCCTGGAGCAGGTACGGTCCGGCGGCGGCCAGCGGGCAGTTGACCTCCACCGCAGCCGCGGCAAACTGCTGGCACGGGAGAGGATCCAGGGGCTGGTGGACAGCAACACGCCGTTCCTCGAGCTCAGCCCCCTGGCGGCATGGGGCATGTACGATGGAGAGGAGGCGTCGGCTGGGATCGTAACCGGCATCGGCGTGGTGCACGGTAAGGAGGTGATGATCCTCGCCAATGACGCCACGGTCAAGGGCGGCACATACTACCCTATAACTGTCAAGAAGCATCTGCGAGCCCAGGAAGTAGCCCTCGAGAATCACCTTCCCTGCATTTACCTCGTGGACTCAGGTGGGGCGTACCTGCCGCTGCAAGCCGAGGTGTTTCCCGACAGGGACCACTTCGGTCGCATCTTCTACAACCAGGCCCAAATGTCCGCCCTTGGAATCCCGCAAGTGGCGGTGGTCATGGGATCTTGCACTGCCGGTGGCGCCTACATCCCGGCCATGAGCGACGAGGTCGTGATGGTCCGGCAGCAGGCGACCATCTTCCTTGGAGGACCCCCTCTGGTGCGCGCAGCCACTGGGGAGGAGGTAGACCCGGAAACCTTGGGCGGCGCAGAAGTTCACACTCGCGTATCCGGCGTCGCCGACCACCAGGCCGCCGACGATGATGACGCCCTGGCCATCACAAGGGACATCGTGGAAAACTTCGTGCGGCGCCGCGACCCGCCCTTTGACGTTGCCAGCCCCGAACCTCCCGCCTTCGATCCGGAGGAACTCTACGGCATCGTGTCGCCAGACAATCGCCGGCAGTACGATGTCCGTGAGGTGATCGCCCGCATCGCCGACGGCAGCCGCTTTCACGAGTTCAAGGCCGGGTATGGCGAGACCCTGGTCTGCGGATTCTCGCGAATCTGGGGGTACCCGGTGGGTGTGGTGGCCAACAACGGCGTCCTCTTTTCCGAGAGCGCCCTCAAGGGCAGCCACTTCATCGAACTGTGCAGCCAGAGGGGCATACCGCTCCTGTTCCTGCAGAACATCACGGGGTTCATGGTGGGTCAGCAGTACGAGGCCGGAGGCATCGCCAAGGACGGCGCCAAGATGGTGATGGCAGTGTCCAACGCCGCCGTGCCCAAGTTCACTGTGATAATCGGCAGCTCCTTCGGCGCGGGAAACTACGGGATGTGCGGCCGGGCCTACCAGCCGCGTTTCCTCTGGACATGGCCCAACTCCCGCATATCAGTCATGGGCGGACAGCAGGCCGCCGAGGTCCTGGCGACGGTGCGGCTGCAACAACTGGAGCGTCAGGGGCAGACCCTTGAAGACGAGGAGCGCGAGTCGTTGCAGCGTCCCATCCTGGAAAAATACGAGGCCGAGGGCGACCCCTACTACAGCACGGCCCGCCTGTGGGACGACGGCATCATCGACCCGGCGGACACGCGGACCGTGGTGGGACTGGGAATCGCCGCCTCACTCAACGCGCCATTCCCCGAAAAGAAGCAGGGCGTTTTCCGTATGTGATGCTGTATCTCTCCTCCGCATTGCTTGAAATGCGATTCATTTGATTAAGCGAGAGAATGACAAATCCCCTCTCCCTCCGGGAGAGGGTTAGGGTGAGGGCGTTTTCCGGATGAGATGCCGGTGGCCTCCTCGCCACTATTTCAAGTGTGGTTTGCGGGAACTAAGAGATGGGCACAATTGGAGCGAGCGCTTGGAAATCATGGCAATCCTGAAATCAAATAAATCACAGTTCAGACAAACCCCCAGTGCAGATTTGATGGGTCTCGACCGATGTTCTCCAAAGTACTGGTAGCCAACCGGGGGGAAATCGCCGTTCGGATCAACCAGACCCTGCGCGCCATGGGGATTGTACCGGTGGCGGTCTACTCCGATCCTGATGCAGGGGCACCGCACGTTGCCAGCGCGGAGCAGTCGATGGCGCTCCCTGGCAGCACGGCTGAGGACACCTACCTTAACATCCCCAGGGTTGTACAGGCCGCCTGCGACAGCGGCGCAGATGCGGTACACCCCGGCTACGGTTTTCTGTCTGAGAACCCCCGGTTTGCCAGGGCGTGCAAGGAGGCAGGACTGTCATTCATCGGGCCGGCACCGGAAAGCATGGAGGTATTGGGCGACAAGCTGCGTTCCAAGGACATAGCTCAAGACGCCGGCGTACCCGTCGTGCCCAGCTCTCCGGAATGTCTGCCGGGGGACAGCATCGCCGATCAGTTCGCGGAAGAGTCGGGCTTCCCGCTGCTGGTGAAGGCCGCAGCGGGCGGCGGAGGCCGGGGCATGCGGGTGGTGCGCCAGCAGTCAGACCTGGATGAGGCAATTGAATCGGCTAGCCGGGAGGCCCAGGCCGCCTTCGGCGACGGGCGGGTGTTCCTGGAGCGGTACGTCACCAACCCTCGCCATGTGGAGTTCCAGGTGTTGGCCGACGGGTCCGGGCACACCATTCACCTAGGCGAGCGGGAATGCAGCATACAGCGCCGTCACCAGAAGATTGTTGAGGAGACTCCCTCGCCGGCCCTGACTCCCGAACTGCGCCAGCGCATGGGCGACGCCGCTGTCGCCGTGGCACGGGCCGCAGGATACGTCAACGCGGGCACCGCGGAGTTTCTGCTCGACCCGCATAGCGGCGAGTTTTACTTCCTCGAGATGAACGCCCGCCTCCAGGTCGAGCACCCCATCACCGAGGCCGTCCTGGGGCTGGACATGGTTGAGTGGCAGGTCCGGATCGCCAACGGAGAACCACTGACGCTGCGGCAGGAGGACATACAGCCCCGCGGTCATGCCATCGAGTGCCGTATATACGCTGAGGATCCTTACCGCGAATTCGTCCCTTCCAGCGGCACCCTGCTGCGCTGGCGTCCACCGGGCGGACCGGGCATCCGACTGGACAGCGGAGCGGCCGAGGGTCAAGAAGTGTCTATCTACTACGACCCCATGCTGGCGAAGCTGATCGCGTGGGCGCCGAATCGCGATCTCAGCCTACGCCGGATGGATGTGGCGCTGTCCCAGTTTCTGGCCTTGGGAGTGGTTACCAACATTCCGCTGCTGAGGGTAGTGATCGCGCATCCCCAATTCCAGAGCGGCAACTACGACACCGGGTTCCTGGAGTGGAATCCTGCGGTTACCAGGCCATTGGTGTCGCACGAGAAGCGGGCGTTGGCGAGGGCGTTGGCGGCTTGGGCAGAGCAGAGACCAGTCGCGCCGGGTGCCCCATCGCCTGTTGGCAAAGTACCCATTGCCTCCAATCCATGGCGTTCCTCCGGGGATCTGAGGCTGCCATGACTCAGAGCCAAGGCGAGATGCGGGAGATTTACCCGGTCGAGGGTGAAGGCTACCGTTTCAAGACCGAGGAACAGGGCAGCAGCTTCACTTTCGAACTGGGCGGCGACTCCCCGGAAGGCCAGGAGTCATCCATAACCATTAGCATCGATTCACGACAGGTGGGCGAGGGAATTTGTCGTGGTGAAGACGGACGGGCTCTCCCATTCGCGTGGGCTTGGGTAGACCCTTCGACAAGCTCAGGAGAACTGCACCTGTGGCTGGCCGGCGACCTGCACATATTCCGAAGGGCTGACCGGTCGGGACGTCGCCGCGGCGGCGCTGGGGGTTCCGCATCCTCCGGAGACGTCCTCGCTCCAATGCCCGGCGCCGTGCTGGAGGTGCTGGTCAGCGCGGGCGATCAAGTAGAACGGAATCAGACGGTCATCGTGATGGAGTCTATGAAAATGGAGTTGCTGATCACGGCCCCACGCGATGGCGTTGTCAGCCGGGTCTCAGTGCAGGCAGGGCAGCAGGTCGAGAGGGGCATGCGCCTGCTCGAGCTTGCCTCCGAGGAATCGTAATTCGTCCCTCTTTTGTTGAGGGGAGAGGGGTCCCTCAGCGTCATTGCAGAGGGGTGTTGGCACTGTTGTACGGTCAGTGTCCCCTGCAGGACTAACCCATTATAAGATCCATGTCCGGCGCTCCGAAGAAAGCTGGCATCCAGGGTTACGGAGCGCCCGATTTCCGCCAGGGTTTTGATGATACCGCTACTTTGATTCCGGCTTTCGAGGGTGTTGCCAATGGCATTTCGGCTGCGTATGGCGTCGAAAACAGTGGAACGCCATCGCAGTCACCCTCAGTGAGAAGGAACTGTCCCTCCATGGGCTCATGGGCTGTTTTTGTGGATATGCCGGGGAGAATGCGTCAGATCTGTTGGCCCCTTAACGTCATTACCGCCAAAGCGTACGCTGGCATTATAATAATTATTCTAAATTGGACGGGGCTCCATTGTAGGGTCGAGAGCGCCCAGGCAGGTCTCAATGCGCCGAATTGGAACTTGCCTCCGCGTCACCGGCAGGAACGAAGTGTTTGCAGGAGGGGGGAACCTTGCAACTCCACAAGCTGTCCGGCGGGCTGAAGGCTGCCTACCAGGGATCGGACATACGCAGTCGAGTAAAGCACCTGCAGGGCTGGATGGACCGGGCGCGGGTGCGGGGCGCCGAATCTGCTGACTACGACCACGGGGAAACCGTCAGGGAATACTACGATCTTTGTACCGAGTTCATGGCCTACGGATGGGGGGATTCCCTTCACTTCGCTCCCCTCTCGCCCCTGGAAAGCTTGGCGGACTCCAAGATACGGCACCAGCGCCTGATGATTGCCAAGCTGGATCTGAGCGACGAAATGACTGTCATCGACGTAGGGTGCGGACTCGGCGGCCCCATGCGACGGGTCGTCCAGGAGGCCGGCGTAAAGGTCGTTGGCATTAACAGCAGTGAAATTCAGCTGGAGAAGGCAAAATCGCTAAACGCCGATGCCGGCATCGGCCACATGGTTGACTACCTCAACTGCAGCTTCATGGACATGGGTGCCATCGCGGACAACACCTTCGACCGGGGGTACGCCATAGAATCGACTTGCCATGCGCCGGATAAAGCGGGCGCGTTCGCGGAAATTTACCGCGTGCTTAAGCCGGGTGCTCTCCTTTGGGGCCAAGAAATGTGCATGACGGACAGGTTCGACCCCGGCGACACCAGGCACAGAGCCATGAAAGAGGCTCTGATGCAGGGCATCGCCCTGAAGGATATAGCGACAATGCACGAGGTGAACCGGGACCTCGAAGCTGCGGGTTTTCAGGTCATCGAGGCCAAAGACCTGGCTGTCTATGAAAAAGGGCAGGGCGTCCCCTGGTATCAACCCATGGTGCGCAAGGGCAATTCACTGGGCTATGCCCTGCGCCGGACACCGTTTGGGCGCAAGGCGATCATAATTACTACCAGGTTGGTCGAAGCGGTGGGTATGTTCCCGAGGGGGTCCTCGGACGTAGTCGCGTTGTTGGACCGCACCGCCAACGCCTATGTAGCGGGGGGGAAGGCCGGGATCTTTACGCCACTGTACTGTTTCCTGGCCCTCAAGCCGCTGTAGATTTCAATTCCTGAACTACCGAAGACCGGCGACTCGCCCGAGGCCGCCGACCGCCTGTGCCGCCGCTTGTCGCACCCATAAGTGGCGACTCTTTGCTTCTGCGTAACGTGTCTTTGTCAATTCAGTGCGGTAAACTGTATGTAGAAACAAACCAGATGCAGAATGCAGGCACGGTTGCAATGAGACTCCTAGCCCGTGATTCTACAACCTATCAGTTGACCTTGCCGGAAGACCTCGTGCTGCTGCTCCTCAACGAGGAGAACGGGTATTTTCATCAAGTGCCCGGCTGGGATTTGAATTGCGCGGTCACCGGGGCTGTCCTTGCAGAGCTATCAATTCAAGGGCGCATTGACACAGACCTTGATTCCCTGTTCCTTCTGAGTGCAACCAAAACGGGGAATCCTGCCCTGGACCCGATTCTGGAAGAAATCTCAAATCAGTCAACCCAGCACAACACACAGTATTGGATTGAGAGGCTCGCCCATCTTGCCGAATCGGTAATAGATACTACCCTGGACCGCATGGTTGAACTGCGAATACTGGAACGGCATGACGGAGATTTCTACACGCTAACCCGCTCCTCCGGGCCGACAAACGTATTCGACGAGTCCCTGGACGGCTCCCGGTTGCAGTCTGTGAAGACTCGCATCAGCAACGCGATTTTCAACAATGAAATACCCGACCCGAGAGACGCCCTCCTCATCAGTCTCGTCAATACATGTGACGTCTTCCGGTTCATGTTTCAATTGGACGATGAGGCGGAGGACCGCATCAAACTAATCTGCAGGATGGCCTTGATCGGCCGGTCCATCGCTGCGGCGGTCTCTCATAACATGGCCAACCCGTTGCTTCGGCGCTCAGCGTTTGCCAAGACTATCCCGACAGTCCCCTTACGCAAGCTAGCATTCAATCCTCATATCCGCGACGGTAACGTTCCCGCTCTATTTGCGGACCTGGCGAAAGAATACGGGCCGGTGTTTCAGATCAACCCGCCATTCAGGAAGCCCATGATTTTCCTGGCAGGGCCGGAAACCAATAACTGGGTGCACCGCCGCGGGCGCATGTATTTGAGATCCAGGGACTATTTTACGGAGTTCGAAAAGGTTTACGGCGCCTCCGGGGCCTTGCCCGCTCTCGACGGCGCTGACCATTTCCGACTACGCAAGTCCCTTTCTCCTGCCTATTCCCGGGCACGGCTCGCGGGCCAGTTGAACCAGCTTTATTCCGACGCTCGCGGCTTCATGGCGGACTGGAAGATTGGAGACGCCTACCCGGCAACTGGCATTTCGCGGCGGATGATAAATGCGCAGCTCTCCCCTCTATTCATCAGCGTGGACTCTCAGGACATCTTTGAGGATGCGGCGAAATTCAAGGAACGAGCACTTCTAGTCCACATCGTTGAGGTCTTGCCGAAATTCTTGCTCCGCACCCCAGGCATGAAGCGCCGGGCCAAAGTGGTGGATACCCTGCTGGAAAGAATCGAGAATGTACACACGACCGCTCAACGGGTCGACAGCCCTCGCGACCTGGCCGACGACATCCTGAGCCTTCACGCCAGCGACCCGCAGTTCTTCCCGGAGTCGAACTTGCGATTCGCCCTTTCGGCGGCGCTGATTGCCAGCGTGTACCTGGGCGACGCGTTCAGCTTCGCCTTGTACGCCATGGCATCGCAGCCGGAACTCTATGCCAGAATTCAGGCAGAAGCGGACGCTCTGTTCGAAAATGGCGATCCGAAGGGAGAAGACTTCTCCCTATCAGCCATCGACGTGACCCACAGGTTCCTTCTTGAGTGTCTGCGTCTGTACCCGATCGTCCCGATGTCCATGAGGAATGTGATGAATTCCTGCGTCGTTGAGGACTATGAGTTGCCGGTCGGGTCCCGGGTAATCATCGCTCAGACTGCCTCGCACTACATGGAGGACATATTTCCTGAGCCCTACAAGTTCGATATAGACCGATACCAGAATCCGCGAAACGAACACCTCAGCCCAGGATTCGCGCCCTATGGTCTGGGTACGCACACGTGTCTCGGATCCAGGTGGATGGACCTGCAGCTGACGGCTAATCTCCTGATGGTGGCCCACTACTTCAACATCACCGTCTCTCCGAGGAACTACAAGCTCAAGTTCAGCCCGCTGCCGTCAATGAAGCCGAACAGCAAGCTCAAGTTCCACATCGCGGAGAAACGGCGGGAGATCCCTCTGTAAAACGATTCAGAATCCGCCACGCGGCTCCAGGAACGTGCCCAAGCGGGCCGGACGGCGATGGCCACGGGAATCGGAAAAAAACCCACCTTGCCATTGAAATGAGGGGCAGCCTGGTCAGGCTGCCCCTCTCGTTAGTCCTCTGCGGGATCGATCTCCCGATTCAAATCGGTCAGAAAGCTGGCGGCACGGTCACCCTTACCCATGGCGCCTATCCACCGCCTCGATCGCCTCATCGAGCTCCTCTGCCCAACGCCGCACATTCGAACGCAGTCGCATGTTCTGGTAGGCACCCCACATGGTCATCAGCGGTGGCACGACCAGGATTGAGACAATCAACGAGTAGGCGATGGTTATGGCGGCAGTGATGCCAAACTGCTGAGATGCTGCCAGCGGTGAGGCAATCAGCACTCCCAACCCCAACGCCGTCGTAAGTGCCGACCCCAGCAACGCAGAGCCCGTCGTCGAGAGAGTTTGAATTGCCGCCCTTTCCGGGTCCCGGTTGAACGTATATTCCTCACGATACCGGTGAATGATGTGGATGGTGTAGTCGACCCCGATACCTATGGAGAGGGCGGTAATGATTGACGTGATGATCGTATAAGGAATGTTCAGCAACGCCATCGTGCCCAGCACCGAAATCAGGACCAGAACGATGGGCCCCACCGCAATGAGCGCCAGCGCAGGCTGACGAACGGTAACCCAGAAAAACACCGCCAGGACGATTAAAGCCGCAGCGATCGTGGTGCTGATGGATTCCGTCTGCCGAGCCGTCACGGAGTCGGTTACGGTGATGGAGATTATGCTCTCTGAGGTGGCCGTAATGTTGTCGTCTTCCCCGAACCAGAGATCCTCGATTTCCTGCTGCAGCAACCTGGTCTGCTTGGGGTCCGTTACGTAGGAGGGGAAATGCAGGATGGCCGCGTCGATGCCATCAGGGTTGTTGACCAGCAGTGAGGAAAGCGTGGGGTCCCTTTCCTCCAGCCTGTCGAGGAACTCCTGCATCAACGAACCATCCAGTTCCACTCCTGCGGAAGCCTCCGCCAGCAATGATTCGAGCTCAGGGTCGTACTTGTCCCCGGGCTCGCCGCTGTCGTTGGTCCAGTCGAGCACCAGCAGGTCGTAGGACTCCTGTATGGGACCCGCTGCCCCCTTGGGTCGTGTGGTCTCATCCGCGAAGGCAGCCGTGAGATCGCGCAGGTTCAGAAGGCTGCGAGTCTCCGTGGCCTCGACTTTGACCAGCACCGTAGCGATCTCGGTTGAACCGCCCACCGCCGCATCCAATGTTTCCATATCTTGATGCACCGAGCCGCCCCTGGGCAGGATGTCCTGTATGCTGAACTCCGACTCCAGGTCGGTCGCGGCAAACCCAAGGGCTACAGTGATCGCCAGTACGCCGACGATGAAGGGCCCAGGCCTGCGCGTCACGGCGCGTCCCAGCACAACAGCCACGCGACTCACGCCGGGGACGGCGTTGGCAATGGGCCGAGGCGGAGCCAACCTGCCCCGTGCTTCCCGTCTGCGGTCAATGATCGTCCGGACAGAGGGCACCAGCGTCAGCATCACGATGAGGCTCATTCCGACGCCCAAGCCCGCAATGACGCCAAAGTCCCGAATGATCCCGATGGGAGAGAACAGATTTGCCAGCAGGCTGACAATGGTGGTGATGGCTGCCAATGCCAGTGGGACAGTTACATTGCGCATTCCAGTACGGATGGCAGTGATTACACTCTCGCCTGCTGTGCGCTGCTCCCTGTAGTGCGAAACGATCTGGATTGCATAGTCAACCGTCAGGCTGATTACGATAATCGGGACCATTGTGGTGAGGGAATTTGGGGGGCCCGTGAGGCCCAGCGCGTTGGGGCCGAGCCAGCCCTCCGCTCCGACAATCCAGATCATCGAGATTAAGAGCCCGACCAGCGTGAGCAGCAGGTCGGATATCGATCGCATGAAAAGGAGGATGAGACCCGCAATCAGCAGAAGCGCAATACCAATGAGGGGCGCCATGCCCTCTTCGGTGGCTTTCTTATACTCGTCCTCGACGACTATGAACGAGATCGTGCTGACTGCCAGGGGCCCCACATCCTCAATCGCGAGCGCGTGAATCCTTCTCTCGGCCTCATTGATGCGCTCGTCTCCCGTGTCCCGCAGACGGATGGTCGCTATGGTCACTTGCGTGCCGTCCGTATCAGTGCCGGTCATCGCGTCTATGGCTGCCTGAATCTGCGGAGCCTGGACGACGGAGTCGATCTGCGCCTGTTCAACGGCCTCAAATCCGTCCACCCGCAGCGCTCCCGCAATAAAGAGCGACGGAGACAGAACAGGATTGTTCTGCACAATCAGATAAGACACGGCGGAGTCGTTGCTGATGTCGCCGATCAGGGAGTCCATCTGGGAAAGGCCGGACGGCGTTATCGCGTCCCCCCGGAAGAGGAGCGTCACAACATTGGCCTCTCCCGAGTCGCCAAAAAGTTCGTCAAGTTCTTCAAGGGCCGCAGCAACCGCACTGTCGTCGGGGAGGGTCGACGCCGTATCAGGAAGCGGCGCCCGCCTGGTGGCCCCCGCAGCCAGCAGAACAGTGATGATGATAAGAATGAGTACAGTAACGTAGGGCCGAACCGTTACCACCCAGCTCAACCAACCGAGAATCCCGCTCATACCACACCCCTCCGTCCTGCTTAATAGTGGGCATCAGTTGTCCGTCTTGTGTATCCGCCTTCAATGACACTGGCCAGGCGTCCAATGCAGAGTGCCAGTCGAGGCTCTTAATTTTCTTCGGGCGCCTCTCTCCGGTATCCTCAATGCTGCCCCCGTGCTGCTCCATTGAGTCGCAAGCCGGCACCGTGTGCGCCCCTGATCTGAGGGCTGATCCCTGCACATCGCGTTTTCGTTCATCGCGACGTCAAACAATCTCTCTCCCTAGCGCACGGCCACCTCGGTCTCGGTGAGCACCGTATGCCCAGCCTCTTGGGGGTCCGCATAGAACTGGGCGCAATAGGCCCGGAACGACATGATCTCACCGTCAGAGCGGCAAAGTCGGGGCCGCGCGACGTACCTCTTGCGGCTCCAGACAGAGACATCCTGCAGAACGTCCCGCATCTGCGATGCCGACATCACCTTGTTCATCAAGGGAGCCCGCAGAGGGACGGGGAGAAAGGCGAGACCGGCAATCCAACGTTTGGGTTTCCTAAGCTCCCTTACCTGCGATACCAGGGACAGATCGATTAACGTATCCTCCACCGGTGCTGCGAGAACCCACAGGCGCAAGTCCAAACCGATTGAGTGTTCCCGGATCTGAACGAATGAGTAGCCCAAGCCACAAACCAGGGTTTTGGTAGATAAGTCGAGGGTCATGCTCAGGGTCCCAAGAATCCTACGCCTGCTGGCGAAATCCAAGTGGGTACTGAGGCAGGGCCCGTCGATGGATACAGGAACTGTGCGGGTAACGCTGTCGTAGCCGTGGACGTAGCGAAAGTGAGCCAGGTCAACCGAGTTTTCCGTCGTTTCCTGGGGGTGCCCCGGAAAGCGTATGGTCTGGACCTCGATGTTGCTCCAGCCCGCTTGCTCCGGCTCGTCCGCTGGCAGGGTCCATTGTGGCTCACGACCATTCAGCCCCCACCAGCCGAATACCAGGCCGCAAATCTCCCTTGTCTCGAACACCCTCAATCTGGCGGACTTGGGTGGTTTTGCGTACGGAGTCGCCACGCATTGCCCGTTGGTATCGTACTCGAAACCATGGAAGGGACAGACTAGCCGGCCCTCGCAGATGCGCCCTCCTGCCTCGGGACCCAGGTCAGACCCCAGGTGCGGGCAATATGCTTCGGCAACACAGACTGCCCCATTGTCGTCGGCCCACGCCACGACTTCCTCCCCCATCCAGGTCTTCCGGATCGGCCTGGCCTGTTGTAACTCCCGACGAGTGGCAACGAAATACCATCCCTCAGGGAACGGAGAAGGCAGATCATTGGCAATTGGTCTATTGTTCCTATCAGGCAATGGTTGATTCCCACCCTTGGTCTGATGACTTCGAGGCTGGGCCAGTCGAACTAACAGTTATGGGCTGTAGTTTTCGGTACTGATGATCCCTATTATAGGTCAACTCACACTCGGCAATGTGGTGAAATTGATTACCCGATTCTTTAACTCCTTGCCGCTCTACATTGTAGAACCTGGCTGCGTGCAATTTGTGTCAAAAGTATGGGGAATCCATAAAGATTGCTTTTATTCTATTCTGAGTCTATGGAAGGTCGGCCGCCACGCGGTCAAAGGTACTCTCTGTCTGAATTGCTCCTGGAGACCCTGCAATGGAGTATGATGAACCACGATTCGCACTCTGCGTGCTCGTTCCGGGGGATAGGCCATGGACTTGAATGAGGATGATGTCATTCAGATCATCAGGTACCTGGATGAATCCAACTTCAATGAGCTCCATTTGCAGCTGGGCGACCTTCGCATTGTGGTCAGCAGGAGCGGCGGCTCGGCCCCGCTGCCCAGCGTCGAACAATCCCCCACACCCAGTGACACCCCGTCTGCGACAGCCCCGCCACCTCCTACCCCACAACCCGTCGAGCCGGCGCCTCCCACTCCAACGATCCCGCGGACCACAGACGCGAGCGATGAAACACCAGACCACGCCCAGCGCATAACCATCACTTCCCCCATGCTGGGGACTTTCTATCGGTCCCCGGCGCCAGGCGAGCCACCCTTCGTCGACTTGGGATCGATGGTAGATGTAGACACAACAGTCTGCATCATTGAGGTAATGAAGCTGTTCAGCACCATTAAGGCCGAGAAGCGAGGCCGCGTTGCCCGTGTCTCCGTGGATGACGGGCAGCTGGTGGAATACGGGCAGGTGCTCTTTCATCTGGAAACCGAGCTGGCAAGTGAGGAAAACTGAGGGAGGTAGTTCGCACGTTGCCTGTCATCAAGCGGGTGCTGGTTGCAAACAGGGGTGAGATTGCCGTCCGCGTAATCCGCGCCTGCCGCGAATTGGGCGTCGAATCGGTGCTCGCTGTGTCCGAGGCCGACGTGAATTCCATGGCCGCGAGAATGGCCGACAGGGTGTTGTGCATCGGCCCAGCCCCATCAACGGCCAGCTACCTCAGGGTGGCAACCATCGTGGAGGCCGCCCTCGGCAGCCAGTCAGACGCCATACACCCCGGCTACGGATTCCTGTCCGAGCAGCCGGAGCTGTCCCAAGCTTGCAGGGACAACGGGCTCACATTCATAGGCCCGGGACCGGAGCAGATCAGTGAAATGGGGGACAAGCTGGCGGCAAGACAAGCGGTCGCAAAACTGGGTATTCCCGTGGTGCCTGGCTCCGCCCTGATAGACGAGCTCGCCAAGGCGTCGCACGTTGCCGACGAGGTCGGATACCCCGTCCTTCTCAAGGCCGCAGCAGGAGGCGGCGGAAAGGGCATGAAAGCCGTTCACCGACCTGAGGAGCTGGAGACTGTATTCCGGGAGGCCTCGGCGGAGGCACGGTCCGCATTTGGGGATGACCGCCTTTACCTTGAGTCCTTTATCCCGAACGCCCGTCATATTGAGGTGCAGGTCCTGGCCGACCGCCACGGACATTATGTCCACCTGTTCGAGCGGGACTGCTCCGTGCAGCGCCGCTACCAGAAGCTAATTGAGGAATCGCCGTCACAGGGGCTGTCCAACGAGCTTCGCGATATGCTCTGCCAGTCGGCGCTGCGTATCGCGGAGTCCATCGAGTACGAGAATGCCGGCACTGTCGAGTTCATCCTCGACCAGGACAAGGAAGAGTTCTATTTCCTCGAGATGAACACCCGGATACAGGTGGAGCACCCGGTAACGGAGATGACCACTGGCATCGACCTGGTGCAGGAGCAGATCAGGGTGGCGCAGGGCGAACCACTGGGATTTTCGCAAGGCCAGGTAGTTCCCGAAGGGCATGCCATCGAGTGCCGCATCAATGCGGAGCGGCCCGAGGACGATTTCCGGCCATCGCCCGGGAGGATTACACGCTGGCAGCCACCGGATGGTCCGGGCATTCGCCTTGACAGCCACTGCTATAAGGGATACGTCGTTCCGCCCTACTATGACTCGCTGCTGGCCAAGCTGATCGTGGCGGGCAGCACCAGGATGGAGGCCATCGCGCGCCTGCAGCGAGCCCTGGCCAGCTTCCACGTGGAGGGCGTGGACACCACCATCCCCTTCCTGACCTCGCTAGTGGAAAGAGCGGATTTCATCGCTGGCAGATTCAATACCCGTTGGCTGGAAACGGTGGTCAACCCCTTATAAGAAAAGCGTGGGATGCCGACCATTCCTTGCCTTGGGAGGCAAAAAGCAATGAGCCAGGTAGCTTTCGTTGATACGACGCTCCGGGACGCCCACCAGAGCCTGTGGAACGGGCAGATGACAACCGCCATGATGCTGCCCATCGCACCGGTCATAGACCAGGTGGGGTTCGAGGCGCTGGATTTTATGGCGCTTATCAGCATGGACTGGTGCGTACGAAACCAGCGGGAGAACCCGTGGGAGCGTATCCGACTGATGTCCGAAGCCATGCCCAACACTCCGCTTATCGTGGGCGGAGTGCTGCGCAACTTCGGCAGCGTGCCCGACTCGGTCACGGAATTCTGGACGAAGAAGATCAGCGAGGCAGGAGCGGGCCGGCTCCGCATCAACGACCCGTACCACGACATCGACCAGATCACCAAGGCCATCGGGTGGTCCCAGGATGCCGGTATGATCACCATGGTGGCGCTGATCTATTCCTATAGCCCGGTCCATACCGACGAATACTACGCCCGGAAAGCGCGCCAGATGGCCGATGCTGGCGCCGACCGCATCTTCATCAAGGATGTGGACGGCCTGCTCACGCCGGAAAGAGTCAGGACGCTGGTACCGGCCGTCATGAAGGAAATCGACGGCATACCCATTGAACTTCACGGCCACTGCACCACCGGCCTGGCATCGGTCTACTACATGGACGCCCTGGACCTGGGGATCCATACCCTCCACACCGCTGTTGCGCCTCTCGCCAACGGGGCCTCGCAGCCCTCAGCCGATGTCATCCTGCGCAACGTAAAGGCGCTCGGCCACTCGACCGGCATAGACGAAAAAGCGCTGGCGGAAATGACCGAGCACTTTCGGTACGTGGCGCGGCGGGAGGGATTCCCCGAAGGCGCGCCGGTGGAGTACGACCTGAGGCAGTACGACCACCAAGTGCCGGGAGGGATGATGTCCAACTACCAGGCAGAACTCTCGAGGAGAGGTCTCGGGGACCAACTGGATGCGTTGCTGGACGAGATCGCCCGGATTCGACGGGAGCTGGGATATCCCGTAATGGTGACGCCCATATCCCAGTACATCGGCGCCCAGGCCGTGCTGAACCACACGGCGGGGGAGCGATACCGGATCGTTACCGACGAGGTCATCAAGTACATCCTCGGGCACTACGGCGAATTGGCCGCCCCGGTGGACCCCGACGTGAAGGCGCACGTGATGGCCATGCCGAGGACGAGGGAACTGCTGGACTGGGAGCCGCCTCAACGCACGATAGAGGACCTCCGAGCTGACTACGACCCCTACCTTTCCGACGAGGAGTTCCTTCTCCGGGTCCTGAGCTCCAACCAGCAGGCGGTGGACGAAGTGCTGGCCGCTGGCCTCGGGTCTTACGACTACCCCCCAAGAGACAAGCCGGTGCTCGAACTGGTGCGAGAGCTGACCAGCAGGAGGGACATATCATCCATCAGCATTCAGAAAGGAAATTTCTCACTTACACTGCGGTGACAGACATTGCGGCGCCAATCACCGCGGCCTATCTATCATCCAAAACGGCAGCGCATACGGGCGGGAGGGCGAGGAGGGCAGAACTGCTTTAGGATAGGGGCATAATCACCACAAGGCCGCTCTTGCAGCTTGCCGGAATCGGGGACCCTGCCCCTGCCTGCTTGAGCATTGAGCTTGTAAGACGTTCGTCATTTCACATCATTTGATGCCATAGTGTAGTTTTGTGTAATTATTTTGTTTCGAATCTTTCACAGCAAATAATATTATTCCACGGCAAATAATATTGTTCTAATACACAATTAGCGACTACAATTTCGCTGAAGGATTTCATACAAGAGCTTTTGCCAGTGCTCAGACGCCTGTCACCCGAGTCATTGTCCCGTTTCAGCGCATCCCACGCGCTGCTTGTGGTTGCCTTCTGGGTCATCCTGGGGCTCGTGGCAGCCTATATTTCGTTCGGCCCTCCCAGGACTCCGGCTGGCCTCGACATGTTGGAAAGCGCCACCACCACGGAGTTGCGCCTCTCGGGAAGCGTGGAGTCGGAAAAGGCGAGGAGGCTGCTGGAAGAGGTCAGAGGGCTGGAGGCGCAGAAACAGGGACTGCCGCTCAGCGTTCCCGAAGTGGTTGTGGTCCAGTCCGATTCCCTGACCGTGGACGACCCGGAGTTCCAGGAGAAGACCGAGGAAATATTCGGGTCTCTAATAGCCTTGGGCGATGATGTTGTCGCCAGTGGCCTTAATTACTACCTGACAGGCGACGAGACCCTGGTTTCGATCGACCGCCGTACGACCCTGTTGCCCATCAATGTTACCGGGGAGCCGGACCAGGCAATTGAGAACATCGAACCCATAGTGCACGTTACCTCGGGCTTTGACGGCAAGGACGGGTTTCGCGTGTTGATTGGCGGGGAGGCCAGCATAGCCTACGAGGGCAACGAGCTGGCTGAGTCGGACCTGCAGAAAGGGGAACGTTTCGGAATTCCCGTCGCGCTTATTATCCTCCTAGTCATATTCGGCGCCGCACTGGCGGCCGTACTGCCGATTCTGCTGGCCATCGCCTCCATCGGGGTCGCTCTTGGAGTCGTATCCCTGATCGGGCAGGTCTTTGAAATGTCATTCTTCGTGTCCTTGATGGTCACGATGATCGGACTCGCCATCGGGATCGACTACTCGCTGCTCATCGTTTCCCGCTACAGGGAGGAGCTGAGCAGAGGAGCGGATATAAGGGACGCTGTCGCCAAGGCCGGGGCAACGGCGGGTAGGACGGTCCTATTCAGCGGCTTCACCGTGGTATTTGCACTGTGCGGCATGCTCATCATTCCGTCCACATTCTTCCAGTCGCTGGGACTCGGCGCGATTATCGTTGTCCTTGTCACCCTCGTTGCGACCTTCACCTTCCTGCCGGCCTCCCTTGCGCTTCTTGGGCATCGAATAAACTGGCTCAGGCTGCCCTTCGTCGGTAGGCGAGAGACCTCGGGTTCCGGGAACTCCAACGCAGGGTTCTGGGATGCCATTACGAAAGTTGTGACCAGATTCCCCGTGATCAGCCTCATCGTGGTTGGTGGGACGATGGTGGTTGCCGCCGCATTCTTCTTCCAGATAAACACCGGCACCAACGGCGTGGATGCCTTTCCTGAGGGCTCTTTCACCAGGGACACGTTCCTGATACTGGAGGAGGAGTTTGCCTTCGGATTCGGTGTGGTCAACCCCGCTGAGATAGTTATAGAGGGGGATCTGGAGGATTCCGAAGTCCAGAATGCAATTGCTGAACTGAGTGCCTCCCTGGTGCAGGACCCGCGATTCCCGTTTCCTCCGGTGACCCAGGAAGTGCCCGAGTCGGATTTGGCGGTCCTGTACGTTGCCTTTGCCGGAGTGCCCAGCGCCCCCGAATCCCTGGAGGCGATCAACGTCATCCGGGATGAGCACATACCAGCTGCCTTTGCCGGAGTTCCGGCCGAAGTGGTCGTGGGAGGGCAGTCGGCCGTCCACACCGACTTCCGGAGAATCGTGGATCTCTATACGCCCATAGTCTTTGTATTCGTGCTGGGCTTGAGCTTCATCCTCCTGATGGTGGTCTTCCGTTCCCTGGTCATACCGCTGAAGGCAATCATCATGAACCTGTTGTCGGTGGGAGCGGCCTACGGGCTCCTGGTGGTGGTCTTCCAAATGGGAGTCGGCGCCGAGCTGTTCGGATTCCAGCAGACCGACGTCATCGACCTGTGGGTGCCCTTGTTCCTATTCTCGATCTTGTTCGGGCTGTCCATGGACTATCACGTGTTCCTGCTGAGCCGCATAAGGGAGAGATACGATCAATCCGGCGACAACGCAGAGGCCGTGGCCTACGGGTTGCGTTCAACGGCGGGAATTATCACTGGCGCGGCCGTGATTATGGTGGTGGTGTTCGGCGCTTTTGCCGCTGGCGAGACCATAATTAATCAGCAGGTGGGCTTCGGCCTCGCCGTTGCGGTGTTCCTCGATGCTACACTGGTCAGATCAGTGCTGGTGCCTGCAAGCATGGAACTACTGGGGTCGCGCAATTGGTACCTGCCTCCCTTCCTTCGATGGCTTCCTGCCCTGCAAATCGAACCCCCGGAGGATAGGGAAGGCGATGAATCCGTCCAACCCTAGTGGTGCAATATCATCTATATATTGATGGGTAGCCTTGGCTGTAACGGCTTCACGCGATCACGGCCCACACAAGGCGAGCGCCTTATTGGCCCCGCGTTGCTCAATTTTCCAACTAATTACTGTTCTTGCGGACCGTACGGGATGTTGAAAGATGGAAATGCCATCTGACTATCAAGCCGGGTATGATCAGGCACGTCTGATCGACCAAAAGACTGCGGACAACTATATCGCTCACACCATCATTGGCGACCCGATCATGGACGCATTGGTGGAGGAGCTGGCAGAGTTGCCCCAGGAACAGGTCCACAAGTTCCTCCGCGCCGGGATGGACGAAGATCGAGGTGGATTGCAAGATGCACCGCAAGCACTGCGGAATTTCTTCGTCGACTCGCCGCAACCAGATCCTGACTGGCTTGACTACGACCTCTTTAGGCCGGGCATCCGTGGCTTCCAGAAAAATTCTGTCCTGGTACTTTCAGCTTTTGTAACCGGGGTGCTGATAGACGGCTTTTCGACCCTCATTAGCAAGTCGTTTGTGGAAACCGGACGCATATTCGACAACGGCGTATGGCGGCTCAAACAGAACAACCGTCACCAGATGGAGATATTCTGGCCAGGTGGTCTTGAGCGGCAAGGTGACGGTTGGAAATTGTCAGTTCGCATCCGGTTCGTCCACGCTCAGACCAGGCGACTGCTGGCTCAGTCCGGTGAATGGGAACAGGACTCTTGGGGTGTGCCCTTAAGTGCTGCACACATGGGCTACGCGGTCGCCTGCTTTGCTGCCCGTACCGTCAGGCATTCGGAGGCATTGGGAGCTCAATACGACGCGGAAGAACGGGCAGGATTCCATGCTGTATGGCGATATGCCGGTTACCTGATGGGCATCCCCGAGACAATCCTCTTTACCGATGAAAGCGACGCCCTGCATCTGTACAAGATCGGTTCGATTTGTGAGCCTCCCCCTACCCTGGAATCGGTTGTAATGACCAATGCTTTGATAAATTCCGCCCTTCTGGTCGCGGGCATAGAGGACCCCGAGGAGCGCAGCAAACTAGTGAAAAACATCATATACCCCATTTCCCGGGCGCTTGTAGGAAATGATCTGGCTGATCAGTTGAATTTCCCCTCGAATAGGCTGCTCTCCGCCATTTTCCTGTTCAAGCTTGAACAGCGCATTCAGAGACTGCTAGGCAGATTGCGCAAGGAGGAGGCCAAGGGTTTTTCAACCCTTCTGGCAGCGTCGGCATACGACGACGCCGGTATCTCATATCGATTGCCCGACAACGTATATGCGGAGAGGTCGGACAATTGGTGAGCATTTCCCATCGTCATTGGCGCAAGAATTCCGGGTCGCTACACACGGTTTGATCCCCTGTGGTCACCTCGGGCAGGAATAGGGTAAGACCAAACCCTTCCATTCGCGAACATCAAAATGAAGAGCCACCGCCGGCCGGTTAGCGACCAAAGCGTAAGGGAATGTCTGTAGCGTGGAGGCAGGCAGACCCTGCCGTGGCGCTGCAGAATGGTGACGGTAACCCGGTCACGGCAGGATGCCAACCTCACGGAGCAGGTCGATGGTGCCCTGCAGGTCGCTCAGGCTGCCGAGATCAATGTCGGGAGGGTCGAGAGACTCGAAGGGCGGAAGGTCGCCTTCCGGCTCCACGCCTGCGGCTACGGGATACTCCCTGACCTCCGACGTGAAATACTGTTGGGCGGGTTCCGAAAGCAGAAAGTCTATAAATTCCAGCGCCGTTGCCTCGTTGTCAGACACCTCAAGGATCCCTGCTCCAGCCACGAGGACCAGCGCTCCGGGGTCTCCGTTGCCGATGTAGTGGTTGCGAGCCTCGAAGTCCTCGCCATACTCTTCCAGGAATCTCTCGAGGTAATAGTGGTTGACGAAGCCAACATCAACTTCCCCGTTGGCAGTGGCTTGCACGATGGATGTGTTGTTCTGGTACTCCTGGGCGCCGTTGTCCCTCATTCCCTCCAGCCACTGCTGGGCTGTGTCCTCGCCCAATTGCTGCCTCAAGGCGGTCACGAATGACTGGAAGGACCCGTTGCGTGGCGCCCATCCCACTCGGCTTCTCCACTGCTCATCGGTGAATTCCAGGATGGAGTTCGGCAGGTCTTCGTCAGGGTCAATGGTCTCGGTGTTGTAGATTATGGTCCTAGCCCTGCCGGAGGTCCCGACCCAACGCCCGTTGGGGTCCCTGAGCCTGGAATCAACTTTGGTCAGGGTCGCTTCCGGCAGGTCCCCCAGCATACCCTCCGCCGCCAGGCTGCCGAGGGAGCCGGGATCCTGCAGAAACACTACATCCGCCGGGGTGTTGTCGCCCTCCTCCAGAAGCGTCGCCGCCGTCGATGCGCTGCCTGCGTACTTTACCCTGATTTCGATTCCGGTTGACTCGCCGAAGGCCTCCAGCAGCGGGTGCACCAGGGACTGGGAGCGCCCTGAATAGACGGTTAGCGTTCGGTCTTCATCCTCGGCTGGTTCTGTTTGGGTTGGGACCTCGGTCGCTGGCTGCGCGGTGAGTTTTGCGGCGGTGGCCGCTACCCGGGTCGGCTCGGCCGAGGTGCCCGCTGCCGGAGAGGGCGATCGCTCGCCCCCTCCGCAGCCGACAAGGGCCAGTGCCACGGATAACAATGTCAGTGCCATCAGGGTTCGCAGGAAATCCTGCCCTACCCTCCCGATCATGGTGGGCTTGCAAAACCACATTTTCGTACCCCTGGTCAAGTGCATTGTCAGGCCCCTGGTAGTGCGCCAGTGATGGATTGATGGGTATAGGGACTTGAGCTTGATATGTGCGTCTGAGGTGGTGAGGCGCCAGTCTGCTCGTATGCGATCCTGGTTGCGGGGAGCCTGCCACGCTCGCCGTCCCTTCGGGATGGACGCTTGCAACCTCGAGGGTTCCGTGGCCAAGGAGGTCCCTCCCGGCCATACACCCAAGTCAGCCACCCGTTCTCACCGGACCTGACCGGACCCCCCGTGCCTCAGATACCCTCGCAGGCGTCGGTGGCGGCCGCCACAGGTTGCGAGAAGTTGCCGCTTCACGTTGCCTTGTAGGTGTTCCCGTCACCGCGGGCCGCTATCGCGTAATTATAGGTCCGGCCGCAGGTCAGCCAGGTAGCGGTATATGTCGCGCCCCGCACGTTCTCCGAGACCTATACATAGAATACGGGCAGCCCCGAACCGGCCGGGGAATAGCGTTACACACCGTAGCGCGAGGCCCCGGGCAGCGCCGTCCACGACAGCACTATGCTGTCGGTCCCGGAGGCCGATGCCGCCAGACCCGAGGGCGGCGGACGCGGCGTGGCGGTGGCCGGTACTGGCGTGGCAGTGGCAGCTGTCGGCGCAGGCGTTGGGGTTACGGGGGCATTGATCGTTTTGACCTGTCCGAAGTCGGAGAAAGTAGTTACTACCTTGGAATTGTAAGCAAGGTGCGTAATAGTCTTTCTTTTCAGGCGGCCATCTGAATCCACCCACCAGTCCAATCTTAGATCGAGAGGTCCCACCTCTGCGGTGTCATCGTCGAATTCGACCGTCGCTGTGTATTTAGTGGTGGAAACACCATCGACACTTTCCGATCCTATGCGCTGTAGACCGGTAAGTTCGCTCATAGGCGAACCACAAAATCCAAGGACGTCCAGGGGCTTGTCCAACTCCTCCCGCTCAGACACCCATCCAGTCCACGTTCCGCCATCCAATTGACGGTGATATATAGTTCCACTGGCAGCGTGGCGTGTGAAGTTGGCGGGAATCAGCGCCGGATCGATACTGCTTGACTCCGAGGAACGCAAGGCTGAACGCTGTTCCTCTGTGGCGTCGCCTATCCTGATCTTCTCAACCTTCACGTTCCCATTTGGATCGGAAAAGACTACCCGCAGGGCCGATGGAGAAACTTCGGTGTGAGTACGGACGGTTACCCTCTCACCGGCACTAGCCTCCCCCTTGGCAATATAGTATGCCTCATCGGCAGTGCACGCGTTGGACGAAACCGCCTGCACTTCCTGATTAATTCCTGACAAGAGCCACCATATTCCCAGGGTCAACGCCAAGAGTCCAAGCGGAACGAGCAGTAGCATAGTTCGCCTTCGTACAATCTGCATGAAGGCAAGTCCTGTCAGCATCAATTGGTGGACCGAGTATCAGTGCTGAGTATCAGCGTTCCCCCGCTACTGATGGTGTAGTCGGCGGCTAGTCAGTAAGTGTCAGAAACACGACCGATAATTTGTGCGGTAGTTGGAATGGCCACTATGACGGATCCGAACCTGCCAATGCAACGATAAGTAGAGCCTTCGCTGTGTTTGCTCATACCGAGTGAGGTACATGAGGTCGTTTCACTTGCGTTCTTGCCGCTGCTGGTGTTCAACTCACCATCCATGTATTTTTCTGATCGAGCTGTGGAATCTACCCACATTACTCCCATAAGGCACCATTCTTCAATTTGTTGGTGGGAGGCATGTCCCCACATAGAGTTGTACGTTGTCCATTTGGAGAGCGATGCATAAACGAACCCTCCAGCTTGGTGTGCCCTGCCATCGGGCGTTCTCCCGGCAGTTCTCGAAGCAAGTAACGGAGCGGACCCTTCGTTGAAGCTTGTTTGACACCTATGGAATTGCTCAAAAGAGTGGGTAATCCAATTGTCGCTTGGTTTACCCGCATGGTGCATCACGTCAAATGTCTTTGATTTGGTTTCAATACCAACCTTTCCCACTGCTATATCGAGAGAACCTGCGTTAACCGTACCGCTGGTACAGGTGTGTGTCGGTACGCTCCAAGCTATCAAGGCTAATCCCGTCGACAGAACGCCAGTGGTTAGTGTTCCATCGACGCAGCCACGGCTATGTCCCAAAATCAAACGGTCTGGGGTGGTGTTTATTTTGTAGGCGAACGTGGCATCTAACCCGTCCACAGACACCAAGGTATCATGACAATCATCAGGAGCTACTAAACTGGCAAATTGACATTTATCAAAACGCCATGGACGGTATTGGGACTTCCGGTAGGACTCCCTCCTTGTTGGTCTGACAGCCACCAGGAGTGGGCGTCGGAGTACCAGGAGTCGCTGTCGGTGGCACCGATGTTGGAGTGACAGTGCCAGTTGGCGTCGGCGTCGGCGTCGGGTGGGCATAACCGATGGGGAGTCGACCAGACCCAACTGCTGCATCGCTTGAACAGGCAATTGCGTTCCTTGACTTTATACCACCGCGTTCCTGACATTTGAGGTATCGTAGGGAATGCGCTGCCTGGTACCAATGCCGCTCCGACAGGATACGGAGGAACGACGTCCGACACCTCAGTGTAGGCCCCGGTCCGGCTGTTTGACCAATACAATTTCCACTCGTACTGGCTTTGATAGGACCCGTGGTGCTGGTTTGAGGCGACGAAGAGGTCGTTTAGATCCTGGGCGAAATGGACGCTCAGGACCAGGTCGATAGGCTTGGGCGGCGGCACCGGCGTGGCTGTGGCCGCGAGTGGCACCGCCGTCGGAGGCACGAGGGTGGGGCGGTGGACGGCTGGCACTCCGGCAGGTCGGGATCGGCAAACCAGCGTTCAGCTAGGCGTCCTAACTCCACTTGCAAAAGACTTGCTGGCAAGAAGTACACCCCGATCATCCTTGACTCTATGTTTCTCTCGTCCTTGGTAACTGCCTTGCCCGGTCCGCTTAGGCATGGGTTGCCGCCGGCTCGAACAAGTGGCAACCATGACCCTTATGCCCGTCGGCCAAGGCCGAGGATGGGTTTATCAGTCTCACGAAAGGTACGTGGAACCAACCCTAATGTATGGTATGTGCGACATGCATATTATTTCACCGCAGTTTTGTATTGGTTTGCATATGAACAATTACGAACCGATAATACTGATTCCACAATAACTTACTATTCTCGGTGATAACCGGTCTTCCAATGGTTGGAGCGGCATTCGGGCCGGGAAGATTCACGCAAGGCTTGCACCGCGGGTGCAGGGTTCAGGAGAAACTTGAAGGAGTCATTGTGGAGCGGAGGCGCCTTGGTTAAAAGATTCTCTGTGCACCGAGATGCCAGCGCAACCAAAGTAAGAGCCCCTGACTTGTGATCAGGAGCCTGCTGCCTCCGTTCTTCAGGCACGTTGAAAAGACGGTAGAGTATTCTGCAAGAGCCAGCCTTATCAAGAGGGTTCTTGAATTATCCAGCACTGGATGCTGGCCAAGGGATAAGGGAAGGTAAGTTCACTCGACCCCGCAGAATGCAAGGGACCCGGCTAGGGATTGATCTCTCCGCCATTTCTGCAGGACCGAGATAGGAACGCCGCAACTTACGCAGTTGCGGCAGAGGACCTGGGGGTAGGCCCCGAGGGGATCTTTGTGCCGACCTCCGCTTCCGCGCGCCTCGTGCCATCAGCGATTCCTTCGCAGGAGAAGTCCAGAGTGGGCCGGATGGAATCCTTGGGATGAACAGGAGGAGGCCGGATGCGCCACGCTTTGCGCCAAGTCTGCGGGGATCGGGACCCCATCGGACCCTGTTGCCTGAGTCCTATGTCGGGGCACTGATCCCCGGCAGGTCCTGGTTGATCCGGAGTTCGCTTAGGCGCAGCAACAGGGCCTTGGACCGCACAAAATCCGGTCAATAATTTGGCTTTGGTCTAGTTGGTTGGGCAAGGTCCCTTCATTCACGATAATTACAATTATCGTGGATCCCTCAATGAGCCCCGAGACTACCTCCCAGCCCCCTATTTCTGCGAGCGGGTCCATGTTGCCGATGGAACGCCAACGCTCACCCAACACTTGCGCTTATCCGCGATTAACGCAACTCCCCGTCGGTCAAACGGCATGGCTCAGCCTGGCGGAACGGGCGTTATTACTGGCATACTCGGCCCGCAGGTTGCGAAAATCCCCTGAGTGGCGATTTGGTGCCAAGAAAGGTCCAGCAGATCCCCGATTACTTCACGCCTGAGGAGGCGGCCGCCCTGGTGGAGGGCGCGCCCAGCTACCCGACACGCATGGCCTTCCGGCTCATGCTGAAGACCGGCCTGAGGGTCTCCGAGGTCCTGGCGCTCCGGCTCGTGGACCTGCGCCTGGACCAGGATCGGTCATTAGCGTTCGGGCGGTGGCCTCCGGTGGCGAGTCCCGTAAGGCGCGCGAGGTGCCGATCCCGGCGGATGTGCTTGAAAGCGTCGGGGAACTGGCATCATTTCATGTGAAGACAGGCACCGGCCCATTCTGGACATATCCGGGAAATGGGTTGCAGAAGCGATGAAGAAGGCGGCGCTGGAGGTGGGCCAAGACCCGGCGCAGCTACCTCCAACGCGTCGTTCCCATCCCGGTACTACGGCAGTGGTTACGGCACCAGTTCCTCAAGGGCACACAGCGCTACATGGAGCTGGCCGGGGAGTACTACGAATGGGTTAGCAGGCTGCAGGTACGGTCCAGGAGACTTCGCGAGCGGAGGTCTCAACTCTCGGACAGGGAGTCTATCTTCCCTAGTTCCGGGGACTGCAGGATTGACAACATCTCTGACCCATATGTTGTCAAGATGTCGCCAAAAGGCCCGATTTCTAAGGTGATTAGATACGGGAACAGGTGTTGGTGCCGAAGGTCAGATTCGAACTGACACGGGGTCTCCCCCACCGGTTTTTGAGACCGGCGCGTCTACCATTTCGCCACTTCGGCTCGGATACGAATTTGGCTGCCTCCGGGATCTGTGGCCCCGTCTGGCCAACGGGCCGCCAATCAGGCTCTCTAATGTCCCTCATGCCTCATCGCCGAAAGCGGGTGAGGCATGTCCAAAGACATCGGCCGTGGCCAAGATACCCTAGCGTCCCATCCGCCCCCGGGCTACGTGTTTTGAGTTCCTGCAGGCCATTCCCGGGTTTGCGGCGTGTGGCCAAGACCGTGAAACCTCACACAATGGACGCCACATCCATCCGTAATGGACCTACCTCGTAGAAACCCCGAGCTATACATCATTATACCACCGTCGGTTCTGGCGCAAACCTGCGAATGCTGCCGTCCGGGCTGCAGGCCAAGGCGGCGTGCCGCTCCTTGAGAGTAAGCACAACCTCCCTGTTGATGGGCACGGCTCTCCGAGACTAACGGGACTTCGGCTCTGGAAACATGAACCCGGTCTACCTCTCGTGAAGGCATGATGCGGACTACCTTGTGTGTCGTGGCCCAAAGATAAACGTCCGACCATTGTGGTCTCGTCGCTAGGAATCCTGTTGCGTCGGGGCCCCTTCCAGGGATTCCAACCAGTTCCCGTTCAGGCACTCTTGGCTGAAACGGCCATTGGTAGCCTCTCCGAGTGCATTGTCCGCGGGCCCGCCGGTCGGCTGAGGTTCCGCCACACCCTGCTCAGGCAGGCCCGCTGATCCTGCCGCTACGAGGTGAAAATCGGACTATTGTCGTGCCGTGTGGCACGTGCAGCCAGCTCTGCTCCCTGAGGCCCTGCAATAATTATTGGCGGCACATTCGCGCGGTGTGTTACAGTGGATACACGCGCTCGATACCGCACCAAGGCTTCACTACGGCCACGGACCACCATCTGTCCCGTCTCTTGTCTGGTGCCCTGCCCTGCGCCAGATTGACCATGCCGCCATAGCGGGATGGATTTAGGAGTCCGTAGCCCTATGCCTACCAAAACCCTATCAGCTCGTCCAAGACTTTCTCGTCCTGTTCACAGGCACCAGGCTGTTTGCGCCGAGTGCGGCGCGCCCACCACAGTCCCCTTCGTCCCCACCCAGAACCGCCCGGTCTACTGCTCCGCCTGCTTCAAGTCCCCTGCAAGGGCCACGGCTCCTGCAGGAACTGTTTCCGAAGAGAGGGCGTCCACCCGGGATGGAAATGTAGCAGATCCTGCACCCGGATTTGTTGAAATGGGCCTGGCTACCGCCACAAAGGAAGCGCTGGCCCGCATGAACATATCAGATCCCACGCCCATCCAGGGAAAGGCCATCCCTCTTCTGCTCGCTGGCAAAGACGTGGTGGGACAGGCTCGTACCGGTTCCGGCAAGACCCTGGCATTTGCAGTCCCTATGGTGGAACGGTGCGACCCATCGGTCCGGCAGGTTCAGGCCCTGGTGCTGGTACCGACCCGGGAATTGGCGATGCAGGTGGCGGGAGTGACGGAAGCCCTGGCGTCGCGCCATGGGTTGCGTTGCACCCTCCTCTACGGCGGCCATTCATTGAAGCCGGAATACAGGGCATTGAAGGAAGGCGCCCAGATCGTCGTCGGCACTCCCGGACGGACACTGGACCATGTCCGGCAAGGCACGTTGAAACTACAATCGGTCCGCTTTCTCGTGCTTGACGAGGCTGACGAGATGCTGGACCAGGGCTTTGCCCACGACGTGGAGGCCATACTTGACCGGACGCCTTCGAGCCGACAGACCGGGCTTTTTTCGGCGACGATGCCCCGTTGGGTTGCGAAGACTGCCGCCGGGCACCTGCGCAGCCCAGCCAGGGTGGAGGTGGACGCAGACCTGCAGAAACTGCCCACAGTGAAGCACCTGGTCTATTCCATTCAGAAGGACGCCAAGCTTGAAGCGCTACGCACCCTGTTGGATGGGCGCGACGACTATCCCGTCATCGTCTTCGGCAAGACCAAGCGCGGCGTGAAGAAGCTGGCTGGTCAGCTGGTCGAAATGGGCTATCCGGCAGGTGCGCTTCAAGGGAATCTCAGCCAGAAAGCCCGCGAAATAGTGATGGAGAACTTCCGTTCCGGCGCAAGGCCCATCCTTGTCGCAACCAATGTGGCCGCACGCGGTCTGGACGTCGAGGGAGTTGGCCAGGTCATCAATTTCGACCTGCCGGACTCAGAGTTACTGTTCACCCACAGGGCCGGGAGAACCGGACGCATGGGCCGCTACGGTGAGGCCGTTACCTTCATCACCCCGGATGAGGAGCGCAAGTGGCGGGAGATCGACCGGGGACTGGGCGGCCAGTTCGTGCGCAAGCCCTGGAAGGCGTCACGCTGGCAGGGACAGCGGCAGGACCGGATTGTAGAGCAGCGGCGACAGGCTTCCGGCGCCCCCGCCTAATGGGGATGATTGCCGGAGTATAGTCCTGAACCCTGGCTCCCGAAATTTCAGGAGGCCGCTGCGGTCATCCCTGGCCCGCCGGTCTCCTCCGCTCATCTGCTTTCCTTCGACAGGTTGGGCAACTAACCAGCCGGGTGGTGCACCGAGGCTACGCTAGGGTCGGCTCGATGGCGTGTCTGAATTTCACACACCATGGTCCACTTGCGGAATCACTGTCCTCTGGACGCAACCGATGGCGTAAGGAAAGAGCCGTGTGGCCGCACTTGGCCCATCCTGGGCCGGCGGTTTCGGAGCTACGAAGCGTCCCGCAGCTTGCCGTGACCGATGCTATTGACATCAGCGTCATTGACACCGACTATGCGTTTGCTGAGACGAAAGGGCTTCATTGCTAAGCTTCGTCAACCCACAGAATTCCAGAAGTCCATCAGACTGCACCGGTGCCTCGAACTACGACACGCGGTGCCTGAGTTCCAGTTCAGCACCCCTCTGGATGTAAGGAGATAGGGTCAATGCCGAATTCGGGAAAGCATTCGAACATAGCCGTCGTCGGCGCGGGAATCCTCGGGGCCGCCATCGCGTTTAGGCTGGGACGGCGCGGCGTCAACGTCACCGTCATCGACAGTGGACAGCCGGGACAGGGAGCATCGAGCCACAGCTTCGCGTGGATCAATGCCGGAGCAAAGGAGCCCATCGGCTATCACAACCTGAATCGGCGTTCCCTCGAAATGTGGCACCGGTTCGCCACCTCCATCGGCGATGGCGGTGACCCTGACAGCGTCGGCCTGCGCTGGGGAGGCAAGGTCTCCTGGGAATCTGATCCCATTGCCGCCGAGGGCCTGCTCGCACGAGTCAAGCAGCTCCAGTCCTGGGGCTATCCCACCCGCCTGATCGACGCCGGTGAGCTGCGAGAACTGGAGCCGTCCCTGGATCTCGGCCCGGTGGCCGCTGCGGAATACAGCCCCAACGAGGGGCAGTTGGAGCCGCAGATGGTGGTGGACGCCTGCCTGCGCCGCCTCAAGGAAATGGGCTGCGAGACAGTGCTGGATACCGAGGTCCTCGGCTTCGAGCGGGACGGAGCCGGGAGGATACATGGACTCGAAACGTCCTCCGGGGCCAGGCCAGTGGATGCGGTAGTTATCGCCGCGGGCACCGAGACCACTCGCGTGGCGTCCCTGGCCGGCGTGAACGTCTCCCAAGCAGAGAGCCCAGGCGTTGTGATCCGCACAAACCCAATGCCGACGCTGCTACAGCATGTGCCTATCGTCTACGCGCCACCGCTGGGCGATGGCCGCAGGGAGATACACCTCAGGCAATGCGCTGATGGCAGATTGATGATCGGCGAAGGCGACCAGGAGAGCCTCGCCGAGGACGACAGCCAGGCTCACGCCGATGACCTGCTGGCCCGGGCCTGTCGCTACCTGCCCGGGCTCAAGGGCGCGCAGGCTGTCCCGGTACCGGTCGGCTGGCGTCCCATGCCCCTGGACGGCTACCCGGTGCTGGGTTTCGCGTCAGAGGCGCCCAACCTGTACGTTGCCCTAACCCACAGCGGCGTCACCCTCGCGCCCGCCCTCAGCCAGCTGGCCGCGCAGGAAATCTGCGACGGCACTCCCGCCGACGCAGTGCTTGGCCCCTACCGTCCGCAGAGATTCGCCGGACTAACGGCTGTGGAGGCAGCGCAAGCCAGCCATCCCCGCGCCGCGAAAATGCGCTAGCCCACCAGTCTTTCAGGAAGGCTGCTCTGCGTCTGTTCTGCAAGTCGCCGTGAGAACAGGTACCACGCGTCGGCACGGCACCATCCATTGAGTACTGTCGACGATCAAGCCCGGCAGCAGACCGCACTGCATGCGCGCAGGCCGAACATGCAGGTGCCGCAGAAACATACCCGGCGCTCGTGTTCCTCGTGGTCTCCGTGCTCGTCTTCATGAACAGGACCGCAGTGATCGTGGCCAGAGAAGTTCTCCAGTCCTTCCTTGATGAAAAAGGGAACGAGGAACAGGGCCACAACCGGGTCAGCCCACCACCACGCCAGCAGGCTGTTGAGTCCCAGTCCGATCAGGATAGTGACGTCCTGAAGATCGCAGAACAGGGACTCCAGCGCCTCGGCTCGCAGGGACCAGGACTGCATGCGGGTGGCGATACGCATCTTTCCGAAATACAGCACCGACATCACGACGGCGCTGGCCACCACCAGAACGATACCGGCCAAACTGGGCTCAGGCTCGGGGAAGAATCCCGCCAAGTTGGCCAGTGAGTGGATGACGATATAGGCCGCCAGGAGGAAAAAGCTGAGCGCCAGCAGCCTCCGGGCCTTTCCCTCAGCAGCCTCCGCTTCCGATTCCTCGAGCACAGTCCTCAGTCGCCACACCAGCACCCCGCCAGCCAGGATCTCAACGATGCTGTCAAGGCCATAGGCCAGCAGGGCCACGCTGCTCGATCCTGCCGCCGCCCAGAATGCGACTCCGGCCTCGAGCACGTTCCAGGCAAGGCCTGCCAAGACCAGAACCAGTGCTGTCTTGCGTAGCGCGCCTGATTCAAGCATTTGAATTGACACCTCCCCGTCCTTCGAGAATTTTCCGGAAAGGTACAAAGCACTCTGCAGCGCGGCCGCGTCTCAATGGCCCCCAGACCCACCCTGACCTAAGTCTCAATAGTGCGATGAGGTCAGCGGAGTATAACCGCTATTTCAAGAGCGCAAAAGGAGGCGCAGAAGGAGTTGATTAAACCGAAAGCTCGCCATGGGTCAGAAAAGCCTGTTCCAGGAATGCTGACGGGCAAAGGGACTAGTAGGCCGACCGCTTTGAAATGATGGGCAACCGGGGCGCCCACAAGGGTTGCCCCTACCAGTCCCAGCCGGTCCCGTAGGGGCGCCCCTTGTGGGCGCCCTGATCGCTACAGCCAAAGGCTACGCATCAATGCAAATGTTTCGCACTACTAGCGACGAATGAAATTAACGCCTGGGCTATAATGTTTCGCACATCCACTTGGAGACAACCTCCGGGGAGATAGTGATGACCGGCATCTACCTTGACTACAACGCGACCACACCCATCGACCCGGAAGTCGCCGAGGCAATGCTTCCTTACGTCCATGGGCTCTACGGCAATCCCTCCAGTGGCCACTCTTTCGGACGTTCTGCCCGCGCCGGCGTCGATCACGCCCGGGCCCAAGTAGCCTCCCTACTTGGCTGCGACACAGACGACCTTATGTTCACCAGCGGCGGCACCGAGGCCAACAATCACGCCATCAAGGGCGTCGCCGAGGCACACTGTCAACGCGGAAACCACGTCATAACCTCGGCGGTGGAGCACCCGGCGGTGATTGAAGTCTGCCGGTACCTTGAAGGGCACGGCTTCCGCGTAACATACCTGCCCGTCGACGAGTTTGGAATGGTCCACCCGCAGCAGGTGGAGGACACCATCACCCCCGAAACGGTGCTGGTGAGCATCATGCACGCCAACAACGAGGTGGGGACCATACAGCCCATCGCGGAGATAGCGGAAATTGCGCACCGCAGCGGCGCCATGATGCACAGCGACTGCGCCCAGTCCGTGGGAAAGATCCCGGTGCGGGTGGATGAACTCGGTGTCGACTTGCTCTCCATCGCGGGACACAAGCTTTACGCTCCCAAAGGCATCGGCGCGCTCTATATCCGCCCCGGCCTTCGCCTCGAGAAGTTCATGCACGGCGCCGGCCACGAGGACGGCCGCCGGGCCGGGACCGAGAACATCATCGGAATGGCCGGCCTCGGCAAGGCCTGTGAACTGATTGAGCAGAACCTCACCAGGTACGCCAACCAGATGTCACGCATGCGCGACCGGCTGGAGCACGGTCTGCTGTCCGCCTCTTCCGACAGGAAGGTCAACGGGCACCCCGATGAGCGGCTGCCAAACACGTCAAGCATCGCCTTCCGGGGCCTGGAGGCCGACCGCATCCTGGCCAGCCTGCCCAGCGTAGCGGCCTCGGCCGGGGCTGCCTGCCACAGCGACAGGGTCGAGGTCTCCCACGTGCTGGCGGCGATGAATGTCCCGGAGGAGTACGCAATGGGCACCCTGAGAATGACAGTGGGTCGCTTCACGACGACAGAGGAAATTGACCAGTCCATCGCCGAAGTCAACAAGGTGGTTGCCAGCATGACCCTGCTGCCCACTGCGGCAGACTGAACGAAACTGTCTGAATCGAGATTTTACAGGACTTAGGAATTTTAGGATGAATAATCTTAATCCTGTTCATCCTTGAATCCTGAAAATCCGGATTCAGACAACGGCTCCAATTCAAGCCAATCACACTCCAGACAATCACTGCAGCGAAAACGATATTAAGAAGGACGGAGCTTATGACAACCCAGAGCAATCCGGGCGCCCTGGACTCGGCAACCCTCTCGGAGTTCAAGGAAATCTACGAGTCCCAGCCGGCACACAAGTTGATGCAGAACGTCGTGACCCAGCACGACGTGAACGACGTTGCCCTCAACCGGCAGATCGTGTCGGAGGCGGTACACAGCTTCTCCACCGTTCTGGACGATTGGAGCGTCACCAACCAGGCGCGGTCGGGCCGCTGCTGGGCCTTCGCTGGTCTGAACCTGTTCCGCTCTGAGACGCGGAACCTGCTCAACGTCAAGGAGTTCGAGTTCAGCCAGAGCTACGTCATGTTCTGGGACAAGATGGAACGGGCCAACTACGTCCTGGAGGCCATCATCGAGACCGCCGATCGCCCCGTCGATGACCGGGTGGTTGCCTGGCTGCTGCAGCAGCCCCTGGGCGATGGCGGACAGTGGGACATGTTCGTCAGCCTGATCAGAAAGCACGGCGTTGTGCCCAAGACGGTCATGCCCGAAACGGAGAGCTCCGGCAACTCCATGCGGATGAACTCCGGCCTCAACTACCAGGTGCGCCAGGGCGCCCTCAACATTCGCCGCATCTACGCCGCCGAGGGTGGTATCGATGCCATGCGGAAGGCCAAGCAGGAGTCCCTCGAAGCGATCTACCGCATCCTCACCATCCATCTCGGCACGCCTCCCGACTCCTTCGACTGGCAGTGGAAGGACAAGGACGGAGAGTTCCACCGCGATGGCACCATGACGCCCCTGGAGTTTGTGGATAAGTACATCTCCACTCCCATGGAAGAGTACGTCTGCCTTGTCCACGACCCACGGCAGGCCAATCCGCCCGGCCGCACCTATACCGTGCAGTACCTTGGCAACGTGGTCGACGGCACCCGCATCAAGTACCTGAACATCGACATCGACCAGATGAAGGACATCGCCGTGCGCATGCTGCAGGACGGCAAGCCCGTCTGGATGGGCTGCGATACTGGCAAGCAGATGCACCGGGACAAGGGGTTGTGGGACGCAGAATTGTTCGACTACGGCAGTGTCTACAACGCCGATTTCTCGATGAACAAGGAGGAACGGCTGGAGTACCACCAGACCGCCATGACCCACGCCATGCTGTTCACCGGCGTGGATGTCGTCGACGGCAAGCCGCGACGCTGGCGGGTGGAAAACAGTTGGGACGACAAGGTCGGCGAGAAGGGTTTCTTCCTGATGAACGACTCCTGGTTCGCCGAGTACATGTTCGAGATAGCTGCGCCAATGAGCTATCTGCCCGAGGAACTGCAGCAAGCCCTCGACCTCGAGCCGGTCGTCCTGCCCCCGTGGGACCCCATGGGTTCCCTGGCCTCGTAAACGCCACTATACCCAATCAACGAAGGAAGGTGAAACCATGGAGAGGTCCACCTACAACGAGCTAACGCCCCAGGAGAAGTACATCATCGAAATGAAGGGCACGGAGCGACCCTTCAGCGGCGAATACGAAAACTTCTACCAGGATGGTACATACATCTGCCGCCGCTGCAACGCCGAATTGTACCGCTCCGTCGATAAGTTCGACGCGCATTGCGGTTGGCCCGCCTTCGACGACGAGGTGCCCGGCGCGGTCCGCCGCCTGCCCGACCCCGACGGCTGGCGCATCGAGATCGAATGCGCCAACTGCGGTGGCCACCTGGGCCACGTGTTCCTCGGCGAGCGACTGACGCGCAAGAACACCCGCCACTGCGTCAACTCAATCTCCATGCGCTTCGTGCCCGCGGCCAAGTAGCCCAAACGGCACCGCCCGATAGCAGCTACTACGGCAACTCGCGACGATTCAAAATGTAGGGGCAAGCCTTGTGGTTGCCCCGGACAAAAAACTCCCTCCCCCTCAGGGGGAGGGCTGGGGTGGGGGTGAACCGCCGCTGGCGCGGTCATTGGGCGGTGATGGTCGTTGCCACCGGGGAAATGCCGGATGAACCGTCGCCTGGACAGCTTTTCGCCAATCCGACTGCCTCGAGAACCGGCTACGTCTCGCCCAAAAACGCCAGTATCTCCGCTGCCGTTTCCTCCGGCGCCTCCTCGGCGAGGAAGTGGCCGCAGTCGATAGCACGGCCCCTCACGTTCTCCGCTCGCTCCCTCCACACCGTCAGCATGTCCAGGGCCCTCCCCGTCTGCCAACCCGGACGCTTGGCCATGTTGCTGCCCCACAGCGCCAGCACCGAGCAGGTCAGCTTCCGGCCCCGGTCAAGCGCGTCGTGGGCCAGGTCCACGTCGATGGCGCGGTAGTCGGCGCACGACGCCCGAATCGTTTCAGGGTCGGAAAAACAGCGCAGATACTCGGCGTATGCCTCGTCGGTAATCGCCCCCTCCACAGCCGTCCATCGTTCCAGCAGAAAGTCCAGGTAGAACTTGGCGTTGCTCCCGATCAGTGTCTCCGGGAACGGTTCGGGCTGCCGCATAAGGTGCCAGTGAAACCAGGCAAAGGCGAGGCTGCTGTCCATAGCCTCGAAAGCCGCCTGCGACGGCGCTACGTCCAGTGTCGTGAAGCTGAGCACCCGCTCAGGTGCATCCAGGGCCATCCGATGACCGACCCGCGAGCCCCGGTCGTGGCCCACGACGTGAAACGCCGGGTACCCCAGGGCCGTCATCACCCCGAGCTGGTCTTTCGCAGTCCGTCGCTTGCTATACCGTTCAGGATCGTCGCCCACGAGTGGCTTGCCGCTGTCCCCGTAGCCTCTGAGATCAGGGGCTATGACCGTGTATTTTTCAGCGAGCAGCGGCGCAACCTTGTGCCACATCACATGGGTCTGGGGATAGCCATGCAACAGCAGCACGGGAAGCCCACTGCCTCCGTGCACCAGCTTGATGGACGTCTCCGACGTCTCTATCCGGGTACTGGTAAATCCTTCAAACACCGAAGCTTCCCTGTCAGTCGCCGTGGCAGCGCTTCCACTTCTTGCCGCTGCCGCAGGGGCATTTCTCGTTGCGTCCGATCTTGGTCCGCTCGCCTCGCACCGTGCGTTTGTCCTGGCATCTCGCGCAGGTGCAGGCCGGAGGGTGTTCGCTGTGCCAATTGGTTCTTGTGGTCATCGAAACCAAATCCTTTCTCGAATTGATAAGCGAGGAGGGCGGGGATTGGGGCTAGACTTCTGCCAGATCCTCAATGGCAACGATGCCACCCTCGCGCGCCTCCATGCTGAGGCGGCTGCCCCAGAGCATTGCCATTCCCAACAGCGGGGGCCGTGTTTCGGTTTGGAGGATTCCTATTTCCCTGTGTCGGCCATTCCAAAGAACTGTTGCTCGGTAAAACCTGAACTCCCTGAATTCGCTATCAGCCAATTCAGCCGTCCCAAATCCCTCGGGAGTCAACTGAAGTGATTCTACGGCCGACCTAGGTAAGGTGAGATGACCATCAAACCCGGTGTCCAGGATGAATTCAAAGTCGTGAAAGACTCCCAAGTAATTTGCAACAGCCAGGACCACTCTTATTTCACCGGTGCGCAAGGGACCGGGAAGAGGATGAACGCGCCCTTCAATCATTCTTCGGCTCTGCATTCACGTCCTTAATGAATGAGGTCGCATCATCATCAAAATGTAATCGTCCATACGTGGCTCGCCAGCCCATACGGGAAATTGGCTGGCCGTGAAACTCGATTGTCCATGTGCGGGCTTCCGGCTTCCGGCGCAACAACCTATCCACGGCTTTTCTCTCTACGGCGTCCACTTCGTAGTCCCCACTGTCCACATCGATTGCCACCATCTTTCCCTTGTCCTCGTCGACTAGTTTCCACACGACACTGGACCGATATAAGGCCTGACCGGCATCGGCAATTTCCGTTTCATTTCTTTCGATTGCCATAGCTTCCCCGCGCCTGCCCGCTGTTGAGATTGAATTGTATCACCGCGTCAATTCCGAGGTAGCAGGCGCCTTGACGAATCCTGTCTCCGGCATAGAATAACCGCTAGCCCTCGTGATGGTCAGTGATGAATGCCAGATAATTCCGAAACCCTGCTGTTGAGTCCCTACCGCGTGCTCGACCTCACCGACGAGCGCGGCCTGCTCTGCGGCAAGATCCTGGGCGACCTCGGTGCGGATGTAATTCAGGTGGAGCCGCCGGGCGGTAGTAGCGCGCGGCACGTCGGGCCCTTCTACGCCGACGATCCGTCTCCCGAAAAAAGCCTGTATTGGTGGGCCTACTCCGGCAACAAGCGTGGCATCACCCTGGACGTCGCGCACCCCGACGGCAGAGCGCTGCTTGAGCGGTTGGCGTCCAAGGCCGATTTCGTGATCGAGTCTTCCGATCCCGGCTATCTCGATAGCGTAGGACTGGGGTACTCGCGTCTTTCCGAAATCAACCCGGGGCTGGTGATGGTCTCGATAACCGCCTTCGGACAGGACGGTCCCTACGCCGGCTACCATGCCTCCGACATTACCGGGATGGCGATGGGTGGCTTCATGCACCTAACCGGGGATCCCGACCGAGCGCCGCTGCGGCCCAGTTTCCCGCACTTCTACCTGCACGGCTCGGCCGCTGGAGCAGCGGCCGCCATGCTGGCCCACACTCACCGGGCCCTCACTGGCGAGGGGCAGTTCGTTGGCGTCTCATGCCAACAGGCGGTGGCGCGGACGCTGGCACATGCCCCACAGATCTGGGACATCGAGGGCGCCATCCTCCAGCGCATGGGCGTGTACCGGCAGACGTCGGGCGACAACCGGGTGCGCATCAACTGGCCCTGTGCCGACGGTTATGTCAACTACATGCTGCAGGGCGGCGGTGTTGCTCCCAGCACCCGCAATCTGTTCCAGTGGATGGAGGAGGACGGGATCGACGTTACCGACCTCCAGGCCTTCGAGTGGGAGACTATGGGCTACGGGCGTATCACGCCCGAAGTGATGGATACGGTAGTGGGTCCCATGGCCGAGTTTTTCCTCCGCCACACGCGCGAGGAGCTGACCCGCGGCAGCGTCGATCGGCGCATCCTGCTCTTCCCCGTGGCCACCCCGTCGGACCTGCGGCAGCACCCTCAGCTGGAGGCTCGCGGATACTTCACCTCCATCGAGCACCCCGACCTCGGAACGACCATCGACTATCCCGGCGCGTTCATCAAGGGAGGCGACGGCGCGCAGGTCGCCCCGCTTCGCCGCCGCGCTCCCAATGTGGGCGAGCACAACCTCGAGATTTACGGCGGGGAATTGGGCCTGGCGCCCTCCGAAATAGAGTCCCTCAGGCGAGTGGGAGCCATCTGATGTCGACAAAGCCACTGGATGGAGTAAATGTACTGGACTTCTGCTGGGTCGCCGTGGGGCCCATGACCACGAAGTACCTGGGCGAATACGGCGCAACAGTTGTCCGGGTGGAGTCGGCCAAACGCCCCGGCACCCTGCGGTCCGCCGCACCGTTCCCGGACGGCATAGCGGGCATCAACCGCAGCGCCTACTTTGCCAGCTACAACGCCAACAAGATGGGCATCACCATCGACATGCGCCATCCCCGGGCACGGGACCTGATGCTTCGCCTCGCCGGATGGGCCAACATAGTGACCGAGAATTTCACTCCCGGAACCATGGAAAGCTGGGGCCTCGGGTTCAAGGAACTGAGCGAGATCAACCCCGCTCTTGTCATGTTCAGCGCATCAATGATGGGCAGGGGAGGGCCACTGGAGCGGCAGCCCGGATTCGGTCCTGTGCTGTCCTCACTGGTGGGCCTGACCAATGTCACGGGCTGGCCCGATCGCACTCCGGTCAACCCCTACGGCGCCTACACCGACTTCATCGTTCCCAAGTTCGCCGTGGCAGCCATCCTGGCCGCCCTCGATCGCAGCCGTCGGACCGGAGAGGGAATACACCTGGACCTATCGCAGCTGGAAACGTCCATGCACTTCGTTTCGCCGCTGCTCCTGGACTACACGGCCAACGGGCGCGAGCAGGGCCGTCTAGGCAACCGCGATCATGGCGGCGCTCCCCACGGCGTCTACCCCTGCGCCGGGGTAGACCGCTGGCTGGCCATAGCCTGTTCATCAGATCACCACTGGCAGGGACTGCTCAAAGTGGCCGAACCTGACGGCGGGCCGCTGCATTCCGACCAGTTCGCCACCCTGCTGGGCCGTAAGGCCAACGAGGACGAGCTGGACCGCCTGGTAACCCAGTGGACGATCCAGCACGACCGACACCAGCTGATGCAGGCCCTTCAGGAGGCTGGCGTTCCGTCAGGGGTGATCAACGACCCTCGGGACCTGTTCGAGGACCCGCAACTGCAGCACCGCAACCACTTCCAATGGCTCGACCACCCCGAGATCGGCCCCTACGCCACCGACCGAAGCGAGTTCGAACTCTCGCTGACGCCAGGCGGCCTGGACACACCCGCTCCCCTCTTGGGCCAGCACACCGAACACTTCCTGCGGAAGATAATCGGCCTCAGCGAAGAGGAGTACGCCTCGCTGGAAAGCGACGGCGTACTGGAATAGCTCCCGTAACCGTTACATCGTTTCCCAGTCGCACGACTGCTCGAATGCATGGGCGGCCCGGAGCACGGTTGCGTCATCGAACCTACGCCCGACAAGCATCAGCCCGATAGGCAGGCCCTCCGACGTCTTGCCGCACGGCACGCTGATGGCCGGGTGGCCCGACATGTCGAAGGGTGCCGTGTTGTGCAGCATGTCCCAGGCATGGTCAATTACTGCCTTGGGGTCGCCTCCGGCGTCGTTGCGATGGGCCGGCATCGGCGTGGTCGGCATCAGCAGCAGGTCGCACTGCGATAGCGCCTGGTCGTATCCGGCCCGCATGTCGCGGCGCAGGTTCTGGGCCTTGGCATACATTACGCTGTTGTACTCCTCGGTCATGTAGTTGCCGATAATCAGCGTCAGCTTCACCGTGGGCGGCAGGTCGTTGGCCTGCGCCCTGAGCCCCTGCCCCAACGCCTGCGCGAACCCGGGGCTGTACTGCCCTTCGAAGTGCCTGCCCGTCCCGCTCATTTGCAACAGCGAGGCGGCGCCCTCTGCGATCAGTCCCCACGATATGGCGCCCGCTTTGGCGTGCCAGGGCACGGACAGATCTTCAACTGTCGCTCCCAGCTCGGCCAGCCGGTTGGCGGCCTGCCTGACCTTGGCATCGACCTCGGTGTGGGACTGCTCCAACCCGAAGCCCTCCGGTACCACTCCGATTCTCAGCCCACTGGCGCCCGTGGCCAGCGCCCCGACGTAGTCCTGCATCACAACGTCCCCCTGCCTCGGATCCAGGGGGTCCTTTCCGGCTATGACCTGCAACAGCAGCGCCGCATCGGCGACGGTCCGGGTCATCGGCCCGGTGTGGTCGAAAGTATTGTCGATGCCGATGATCCCGGTGTACGGCACCAGGCCGTGGGTCGGCTTGTGCCCGACGATGCCGCAGAAGGACGCTGGGATGCGGATGGATCCCCCCTGGTCGCCCCCGATGGTCATGTCGATATCATCGTAGAACAGCGCCGCAGCCGAACCTCCGGATGATCCGCCGGCCAGATGATCGGGGCTGTGGGGATTGAGCGTCGGTCCGAAGGCGCTTGTGTCGCCCGCTCCCGAAAATGCGAAGTTGTCGAGGTTGAGCAGAGAGTTGATCTCTGCCCCCTCGTCCAGAATCCGCGTCACGATGGTGGCATCGCTGTCGGCAACATAGTGCTCGAGGATGCGGGAGCCGCACGTCAGCGGGAAACCCGAGACGCTGATGTTGTTTTTCAGCCCGATACGCTTTCCTGCCAGCAGTCCTCCCGTCGCTCCGCGAATGTAGCAGCGGCGCAGGATGGCGTTGTAGGGGTCATCCTCAGGACTGGGACGGGACCCAGGCTCGCGGTTGGGGTAACGCAGGGGCGGGCGTTGCTCCGGTAGTTGCGCCAGGTCGTCGAATGAGTCGAACACTCCGGGGATCAGCGCCTCGAACGCACCCATCTCGGCATCAGTCAGGTCGATGTTGTTGGCCTCGGCGAGTCGCTGCACATCCTGGGGTGTTGGTCTTCGAATAGTCATTTCGCACCTCGTCTGGTAGATAGGGTTCTAATAGACCAGTCATTCATCCAGGTTAACCATGACCCACTGGCAAGCCTTCCGTTCAGTCGCTGGCGGCCGGCGCTGGCGTACGTTCCCTGCCAAAACTCAGCGTGGTCCCGGCGACCACCAGGGACAGGGGCGTGAAACAGGCTATGAACATGGCAAGGAACAGGTTTCCGGTGGCCTCCTCCAGGAACCCGATGAACAGGGGCCCCAGGGCCTGTCCGGTTGAGATGAGCATCATCACGACGGAGAAAGCCACCGCCAGTTGCCGGGGCTGGATACCCCGCAGGTTGAATGGCACCGTGATCAGGATGGGGAAAAACGTCCAGGTCACCCCGTTGATGATAGACATCACGTAGATCATCACTACCGACCCGGTAACGATCATGCCGACGAACGATCCCACCATAACCACGCCGAGGATCTGCAGGAACAAGCCCTCCTTGCGCCAGGTTGCGGCGTAGTAGCCGATGGCCAGGCCTCCGATGCCTCCCAGCACCACATCCAGGGCCAAGGCCAGGCCGCTGACGCGCAGGGAGATGTCATATTCCTGCAGCATCAGCGTGGGGAAGAAGGCCAGGAAAGCGGAAAAGGCCATGGTGGCGCCGCAGAAACCGCCTCCGCAGAGCCACAGGTCGCGATGGCTGAGGGCACTGCGAAGCAACGGCAGTAGTGGCTGAGATTCACTCCTGGAGAATTCCTCGGTCACGCGGTCGCGCCCCATCACCAGCCAGATTAGTGTCAGCGCAACATAGTAGAAGGCAAAAATGCGAAGCGTCCCCCGCCAGTCGTCCCCGAGAATTATGAGAATCACAGGCGACAGTGCCAGCCCTCCGCCCACCACCAGGCCGAAAAAGACGTTCGAAAGCCCGTTGACCAGCACTACTTCCCGGGGCGGAAACCACTGCCTCGTAAGGATCGCCCGCGCCGGCTGCTGGGCAATGGTGAAAATCCCGAACAGCAAGCGGCCCAGCAGCAGCAAGGCAAACACCGGGGCCCAACCTTGCAGGAAAAGGCAAAGGGCGCAACCCACCAGCGTGATCGCCGTCAGCCACTTGGGAGACAGGCGCGACCCTAACCACGCGATCGGGATCGCCAGCAATATGGTGCTCCAGAAGGGCGCAGAGCCCAGCAGTCCCTGCTCCGATGGCGAAAGGTCGAGGCTCTCAGCGATGGATGGCAGCAGGATGCCCAGCGTGTTGATGACCATCTGCGCGGATACGTTGGACATCAGGTAGAGGCATATCAACACCCAGCGATAGGTCGGGAAACTAGACATCAATTACCCTTGGAGCAATGTGCACAACGGAACCCGTTCTGTTCTTGCCGTCGTGGAATAGGCTTGGAAATTTGGCATATCATAGTCCTTCGGGATACCATCCCGCCAATCGGAAATCGCAAGAGTCCCAAAATCAAGTGCGTCTCCCTTCATGGGAGGCGAGGTGAGAGTGAATATGGAGCGGATAGGTGTCGGCTTCTCCGGGGGGATGTCTCCCCCGGACATCGTCGAGTGCGTGAAACTGGCCGAGGAGTTGGGCTACGAGTCGGCTTGGGTGGCCGAGGGGCACGGCGGCGACCAGTTCGCCATCCTGACGGCCTGCGCGGTCGCCACGAATCGGATCAAGCTTGGTACCAGCATCACCAGCGTATTCGTGCGCACCGCGCCAACCATCGCCATGGCAGCGGCCACGGTCGACCACTTCTCCAACGGGCGCTTCATCCTCGGCCTCGGCAGCAGCCACAAGGTGCAGGTTGAGCCGGAGCACGGGCTGGAGTTCATCCGCCCCATCGAAAGAATGCGGGAATGCACCGACATCGTGCGGCAGATCCTGCGCGACGGCGACGTCAACTTCCATGGCGAGGTCTACAACATCGAGCGCTTTGACCTGTGGTTCGAGCCCGTCCGCCGTCAGATGCCCATCTATTACGCCGCGGTTAGGCCCCGGATGCTGGAAATCTGTGGCGAGGTATCCGACGGGGTCATCCTGACCTGGTGCACCCTCGACCACGCGGCGACCGCCGTTGATCACATCCGGATTGGTGCGGAGCGGGCCGGGCGAAACCCCGAGGACGTGGACGTCACCACCCTGATCGCCTGTGCCGTCTCTGACGACCGGGACTCGGCGAGGGACGAACTGAGGCGCTACATCGCGTCCTACGTCTGGCGATTCCCGCGCTACCGCCGGCTGGTGGAAGAGGCGGGCTTCGCTGAGGAAGTCGAGGCCGTGGCCCAAGCATGGCGGGAAGGACGCATCGAGGACGCCCTGAACCTCGCGCCTGCCGGTCTCGTCGACACCGTGGCTCTCGCAGGCTCTCCGGAGGAGTGCCGCGAGCGTCTGCAGCTGTACCGGGACGCGGGAATCAGTATGCCGATCATTTCTCCCCGCGCCTCGGGTCCCGCCGCCAGGGAACGGGCCATGGCCGTTATCAGAGCCTGCGCCCCCGGGCAATAACATTCCTTTTCCCGGACTGTCCCCTCCTCCAGCGGGGGAGGGTCAGAGCGGGGAAGAAATTTCCAGAACTAAGTACCAACGGAGGCCCTCAATGACCACGGTGCCTGAAATCACCGCCGATACGCTGCAAACCCTCAAGGAAATCCCCACACAGACACTGATCGACGGCCTCTGGGTTATGGGATGGCCCATGAGCTTCATCCACGGCGCCAAGCCGCTACAGCCTGGGCAGCACATGGCCGGCCGGGCCGTTACCCTACGGTTCGTGCCACACCGTCCCGATCTCGCATCAGACAAGCCCAAGGGCGCCGACTCCGCGGAGTACGTGGCCTTCGAGCTCTGCGGCCCCGAAAACGTATTGGTCATCGACGCAATGGGCTGGGAATACAGCTCCATCGGCGGCGACATCAAGTTCATGCGCCTGATGCAGCGCATGGTGGGCGGACTGGTGACCGACGGCGCGGTGCGCGACAGCAACGCGCTCAAAGAGTACGGCTTCCCGGTCTACGCCGCCAACACCACCGCCAAGCAAGGGCCCGCCGAGTTCTGGCCCTGGCAGGTGAACGACGCCGTGCAGTGCGGCGGCGTCCTGGTCCGCCCCGGCGACGCCATCGTCGGCGACGACGACGGCGCGGTGGTGGTTCCCGCCGCCGCGGTCGACGAGGTGATACGCATAGCTCACGAGCGTGAGGATGTAGAAGCGGTGATCAAGGCCCAGTTGGAGGTGGAGCAGTGCAGCCCCGGCAAGTACTACCCCTTCAACGACCGCACATGGCAACTCTACGAAGAAAAGACCGGCAGAAAACGGGGAGGGTGAGGTCCCACTCAGGAATCCAGCAAGCACACCATTTCCCGGCGGAAAGGAGAGCTCCAGGAAAAATCGAAAGTCGGCGCAGATTGACTTGCTCTCGAGTATTCACAATTCCTTGAAATCGTCCGATTAGACTTGTGGTGCGAGAAGCCGGGAGGAGGTACAGGGAGTTTGGCAGAAACTGGCACGGCAGGGAGCGTTGGCAATTCGTCGCCCTTGGGGGCAGTGCTGAAGGTCGTCAATTCGTCTTACTTCTTCTGGACAGTTTTGGCCGTCCCTTCAATCCCCCTGATTTTGCAGCTCGTTGAAGGGAGCCAAGGATCCAGGGGCAGATCACCGGCCCACGAAATCGTGGAACTTTCCGGTGTAGTCGCGACGCTGCTTCTGTTGGCTGCACTGGCGCTGTCGCCGCTGCAGACGATTTTTCCAAGGTCGGGCGTGCTGGCCTGGTTTGTCAAACGCCGTCGTTATCTCGGGGTCGCGGCTTTTTCCTACTCGGTTGTTCATGTGGTGTTCTATTTTATCGACCTTGGCAGCCTGCGGGAGGTGCTGGCGGAGTTCTCAACCCCGCTCATCCTCACCGGATGGGTTGCCCTGTTCGTGTTCGTTCCGCTGGCAATTACGTCAAACGCGGTCATGGTGAGGGCCATGGGTTGGCGCAGGTGGAAGACGGTCCAGCGCGGCGCTTACGTGGCAGCGGTACTGGTGTTGGCGCACTGGCTCATTGTCGAACCGGAACCCGGACCGATGATCTTTTTCGGTGTAGTGGCAGCGCTGGAAGCGTACCGGCTCTGGCGATACCTCGCGAACCGGAACGCCAATGCGAGTCCTGTCCGTTCCTGAAATGTCCCCTGCAATTCAACGGGAGCTGAAGAAGAATGGGCCCCTTCGCAATGAGGGGCCCATTGATATCTACAACACTGCGCTTGCCTGGAACTACGGCGCGGTAGTGCCGCCGAAGGCGCCCCAGCCGGCGGGTATCTGGACGACACCCGACTCCAGGTTATTCACGTCGGTCTGCCCGCAGTAGCCCAGCGCGCGGGAAACCTCCTCGCGCAGCAGCTCAAGGACACCGTGCACGCCTTCGGCGCCGTCAAGGGCCAGGCCCCAGAACAACGGTCGCCCGATGGCCACTGCCTTGGCCCCCAGGGCCAGAGCCTTGATGACGTCGCTGCCACGGCGTACGCCCGAATCCACATACACCTCGGCCTGCCCACGCGATGCCGCGACGATTTCCGGGACCATCTCGATGGCGCCCATGGTCATGTCCAGCTGCCGCCCGCCGTGGGTGGAGACCAGGATGCCCTCAACCCCGTGCTCGACGGCCTCGTGGGCGTCCTCGGCAGTGCGCACACCCTTCAGCACCAGCGGAAGGGAGGTCATGCCCCGCAGTCGCTCCAGTTCGCGCCAAGTGATCGAGGGAGACTGAGAGACATCCCACCCGGGTGTCTCGTCGGTGCCGCTGATGGCGGAGCGGTCCGCATCCATCCCACGGAAGTTGCCCAGGTCGTTCTCGCGCTGATAGCGGTTCCGCAGGTCGCGCTCCTTGGGACTGGGCAGCGGCGTGTCGACCGTCAGCACGATGGCTTTGAATCCGGCCTCCTCGGCTCGGTGCACCAGCGTCTCGGTGAAATGCCAGCCGCGGTGATAGAGCTGGAACCACAGCGGCCCGCCAGCGGCATCGGACACCTCCTCCATGCTGTAGTTGGAGGATGTGCTAAGCATCATCAGGGTATCGGACATGCCGGTTCCCCGCGCAGTGGCCACCTCGCCGTCGGGGTGGGCCAGCATGTGGCTGCCCGCTGGGGCGACCATGACGGGCATGCTGATCTCCTGTCCCAGGACGGTGGTGGATATGTTGCGCTCACTCACGTCGCGCATGAATCGGGGCCGCAGCTTGAGATCCTCAAAGGCCGAGCGGTTGCGGTTGGTGGTGAACTCGTCCATCGCACCGGCCTCGATGAACTCCCAATTGTTGTGGGGAAGTACAAGCTTCGCCCTTGATTCGTAGTCGTAGAGATTGATGGGATCGTTGGCCATGGAGCCTCCTAGTATCTTGGTTGCAGGTACTCTATTCCGGTAATGAGCGTGTGGCAAGAGCTTGGGTTTTTCACCTTTAGTTGTAGACCGCGAAACTCGCGATTGGTCCGATTGGCGGAAATTCTTGAAAATGAGCGGAAGTACCTCGGAGGCTGAGCTAGCTCCACGAAACCACTCAGCATCGAGCTCGAAAGAGTCCGGATCGGACAATATATCTGCGGTGACCGCTGCGTCTTCCTCAGGAGTCAGGGGTTTATCCCCGGGTTTAAGCCTGGGCATATTCCCTCCTCTCACTGTTGTTGGCAATTCTCAGACTGATTATCCGACAACGGTCTTGCCGTTCAGTAAATATTACCACGTGTAACCGGTCTCCGATGTACCCTATCGCCAACCATCTAGGTTCATCGAAGCGGTCAGACCGCCGTATTTTGGCATGGTCCCAGTCGAAGTCCTCTACCATAGAAAAATCGAGTTGTCGCCTTTGAACATGGGCCCGGTTCTTTTCCGGATCCCACTCGTACTCCACGTGAAAGTCTTACTCGTACCGGAGCGCCTCGGCAGGGTATATGCGGCTGGCCTGCCGCGCGGGGAGGAAGGTGGTCAGCAGGGAGAATACATAGGCGACGGCTACGATTATGACAATCTGCAGCCATGGGAACGTGAACCTGATAGTTTCCACATCTTCACGAATCTCTCTGACTATTAGATATGAAATCGCCGTTCCCAGGCCAACGCCAATGGCCACTCCCAGCAGCACCACGAATGATGACTCCAGCAGGAACGAGAGCTGCACCATATTGCGCCGGTACCCGATGGCCCGCAGCACTCCGATCTGTTGCCTGCGCTCGACCACCGCCCTGAGGCTCACGACTCCCAGTGAGGCCACGCCCACCATCAGGCCGAGGCCCATAAACCCGGTGAGCAGGTAGTTGAAGGCGCGATTGGCCGAGACCGACTCCTCGACCAGGTCGGCCAGCACATCGCTCTCCAGACCGTTCTGCCGGAACGTGGTTTCCAGGTCCCGGGATATCTGCGCAACGTCCATTCCCTCGGTCACCTTGATCCGGTAGTTGGTGACCGGTATTGGAAACGGCGACAGGTCCTCGAGCCGTTCCCGCGCCATGATCATGCCCCCTCCCAGTGTCCCGAAGGCATCGGCGGTCTCATCGAGGATGGCGATCACGGTCAGCTCGGCCTCGATGCCGGTGGATGGCTCCCACACCTCGATAGGGATGGCACGCATTGACTCGTCCTCGTAGAAAACGCCCTCCACCTGGAACTCGGGCACGTTCTCTCCGCCCCGAAAGCCGTTCTGCAAGGGCACCGCAAGGACATCGACCACCACTAGGGTGGGATCGTTCTTGAGGGCATTCCACACCTCATCGGCGGTCGTACCGTAGCCCTCCGCGATCAGGTGGAATTCGGTCTCGGTCCCTTCCAGGTAATCATTGTCCGCCGCCCTCACCGAATACGATCGCCAGCTCTGATTCTCGGCACCCGGCTGACGTACCTGCAGAGGAACTTGTGTGTAATTCCCCACGGCCTCGAAATGCTCGGGATTCAGGTGCGGACTTTCCTCTATGGCTCCCTGAAAATCCTCAATTGGAGTGCTGGGATTGACCCTGGCCGCAATGTCCCAGCCGCCCACAACGGAGGCGTCGTCCGCCGCCGTGGTGCCAAATGCCTCTGTGAGGATGGACATCACGATCATGGTGAATATGACCAGGGCGAACATGGCCAGGGTCAACCCCGTGCGAAACCGGGCGCTCATCGGATAGGCCACGGCCGTGACCAGGACCGGACGCAGGCTGCCAATTCTGGACGTGGCGGTGGTGAGAATTTTCAGCAGGACATCGGCGTTGAACATGACGGTGCATACCGCCGCCGCGACCATGGTGATGCCCGAAATGAAGAACATTTCGATGCCAGCGTTGAGCTCGCCGAAAAACGATTCCAGGACGCTGAATGGGATGAACCAGTACACCAGCGTCACCGCTCCGATGAACGTATACGCGATGCGGTCAGACCTCTCCGGACGCACCCGGTTCACGTTCAAGATGGACCGCAACAGCAGGCCGAGACCGATTATGGTCGACGTAACTCCTATTCGTACCCAGAAAGCATCACTGGTCTGCGCGCCTAACCAGGACAATGAGATGCCGATGGCCACTACTGTGATTGACAGCACCATTCTTACCACCACCATCCAGCCCTGGCGATAGGGGCTGAGCAGAAGCTGAAAGGCCGTGTATACGAACACGAACGGCGCCGCGAGCAACGACAGTGGCGCAATCAGCAGCAGGGCCAAGCCGCGCTTCCATAACCCTCGCCGCATCGACATTGCGCTCGAATACAGCACTCGGAACGGCAATAGCAGGAGGCCCGACATCAGCAGCCTGGCCAACAGTTGCAGGGCACTGGCGTTGTTGGTCTCCTGCGGCGTGGGCAGGTCCCGGATGGCAGCCACGATGTTCATGCGGCTGACGCGGTAGGCGGAAATGGCTACGGTTACAAAGGTGATGACCATGCCGAGGCAGTAGGCAACGACCGCGCTCCGCAATTCGAAGTGCCGCGTCAACTGGAAGTCGCCATCACCGGCCCCGGCTCCTCCACCGGCGAATATCTGGTTAATGATGCCAACGATCAGACCGCTGGCCAACAGGCCCAGGGCCACGCCGACCACTCCCGAAACCAGGGCGTAGGCGGTGCCCTCAAAGACAAACATCTGGACCAGGTGCCACCGTTTCGCGCCCACCGCCCTGGCCATCCCGAGTTCGGACCGCCGTGCCGCCGCCAGCATTACGAATATGAGGAAAATCAGCAGTATCCCCACCATTATGGAAAACAGGCCGAACAGGATGAAAAAGCTGGTGACCACATTGCCCACCAGTTCCGCCGTACCGAGGAGGCTGCGCTTTATGTCAATGACCAGGAATTCCGCCAGCGTCACCACCAGCGTGTTGACCTCGCGCACCAGCTCACCGTCACCCGTTGCGGCGACGGCCTCCAGGAACTCGTCCCTGATGTCTTCATCAGAGAACAGGGCTACGAGCGTTTCGCTGAGGTCGGGCTTGGCAAGTTCTTCGCGGAGGAGAATCAAGTCGGACTGCAGGGTCTCAGCGATTAGCGGTCGCTCGGCCCGGAGCCCGAGTTGCTCCATTACCGCGGGGCGCGAGAGCGCGGCCTTCAGATCAGAGGCCGCCTCCCGGTCAGTGAACAGCACCCGGAGAGTCCTGGTGACCTCCTCGCTCAGCTCCGCACCCTCGTATTCATCCCCCCGGTTGGATACGACAATGGAGTTGACGTAGCCCTCCTTGCCGAACAAAAGCTGCGCGTCGGCAAGGTCCAGGAGCAGTGTGGGCTCGGTGCCCACCGGGCCTCCACCGGACACCACCCCTCGGACCGTTAACGAGACCGACTCGCCGTAGACGAATACCGACAGGGTGTCACCAGGGCGGGCCTCCAGGTCCTCGGCGGCGCTGGAGTTGATGAATACCTCGTTCTGACCCAGGTTTTCGACCCGCACCTCGCCGCCGTCGACCAGGGTGAACCCGCCAAATCCACCCAGGGTGTCAGGGTCAACTCCGGCAATCTGCATCCGCCCCTCGGTGAGCGAGTTGCGTTCGTTCACCGTGGGCGCGGTCTCCGCCAGTCCTGCAGCCAGGCCGTCGATGATATCGACGCCGGCCAACTCCTGTTGCAGGCGGGTGAATCGCTCTATGGGAACATAGGCGGCCCCTCCGAACTGATCATTCTCACCCGCTCGGGTCGATATGACGAATTCGTCGATGGTGCCAAGGCCGTCGATTACCGACTTGCTGATGGAGAAGGTGAGGGTGTCTCCGGTGCCGAATGAGGCGGACATGATCAGCGTAGAGATCATGATGCCGACAATGATGAGAATGGTCTGCGTCTTGCGCCGGGGAATGTTCCGCAGCGCCATTTTGAGCATGACCCGACTGCGAAGCGCCAGGATACAGATCACGATCAGGGAGGGCACGAATATTGCCAAAAGGACCAGCATGATGTGGTCCATCCTGACGCCGAACAGGTCTTCCATCAGGCGACGATTCCGGTAGCAGGATTATCAGAGCCTTCTTGCACTGACGCAGACCGGCCCATGCTTAGCCGGCTCCCAGACCATCGTCCACTATGGTGCCATCGCGCATGCGAACTATTCGGTGCGCCATCAGTCCCACTGCCTCAGAGTGTGTGACGAGAATGAAGGTCTGTTGATTGGCCTGGTTCAGATCAATGATCAGATCCATAATCTCTACTGTGGTCTCGCTGTCCAGGTCTCCTGTGGGTTCGTCCGCCCATATGATGGAGGGCTGGTTGACCAGGGCTCGGGCGATGGTAACCCGCTGACGCTGACCGCCGGAGAGTTCACTGGGCAGGTGGCCGGCCCGGTCGGCAAGTCCAACCCGTTCCAGCATCTCGAGGGACCTCTTGCGGGCATCCGTGGCGCCGACGCCCGAGAGCAGCAGTGGCATCTCCACGTTTTCCACGGCAGTGAGCACGGGCAACAGGTTGTAGAGCTGGAAGACGAACCCCATATTCCTGGCCCGGTAGTCACTGCGCTCGTCATCCGGCAGGTCGTGAAGCACCACTCCTTCGACGGTAACTTGGCCTTCGTCAATGTCATCCAGACCGGACAGGCAGTTCAGCATGGTAGTCTTGCCGCAACCGCTAGGACCCATGATTGCCACCATCTCACCCCGCCCTACGGACAGGTCCACGCCACGCAGCGCATTTACTTGCACTTTTCCCGTGTCGTATGTCTTGAAGATGCCCGAGGCGCGGACAATGGGTTCTTGCATGAATGCTCCGGGAGTAGCCGACTCCCGGATTTCCCAAGGGTCGACCATACGGTTTTGTTTTCAACTCAGGAGTATACCGCCAATCGCTCTGTCGGAGAGCGGCAATAATCCAACAGTGTCTCGAAGCCACTGGGAGGATAATCAATCAGTGGAACAAGAGGAGGAAGCCGAGGGACGCAGCCTGGTCACTCTCTCGATTCATCCATCGGCAGGCGCAGCTTCAGTTGCTCCAGCCACCACCAGAGGCGGCTCCAGACCATCCTGCGCTCCGAGTCTGTGAGTTGCCGTCCCAGGTGTCGCCGGGTGGCTGCAACTCCCTGTCCGGCCAGGAAACCCCAAGCGCCCTTCTCGTTGCGAATCCACGACCAGACCTTGTCACCGTGCTCGCTAAGCACCTGGCGCAGGACTGGGTCAAGGGTCTCAAGGTCCAGTCGGGCGGGTTCCACTGCTCAGTCCACCCTCTGCGACAAGGGGACCAGCGAGCTTCCGCAGAGGTCAATGCCGCACGGGAGCACGACGTCAGCCGCCGCCGACAGGTCGGACGATTTCCAGGATGTCGCCATCCTGCAGGGTCACATCCGGGTACTGCTCCGGCTTGAGCACATCTCCGTTGTATCCCACCGCCACGTGCTTCAGGTCGAGGCCAAAGGAAATCAGGTAGGACTCGAGGTCCTGGCTATCGTCGATGGGACGCGGCTTGCCATTCACCATCAGGTTGATCATAGAAATCACGGCCTCCGATCAGGTTGAGCGGCCGACACCGGGTTTGACACCATTATCCAACAACGCCCGGTGTCTTTGCCACGATTCCTCCAGCACTGATCGCATTTCCGCCGATGCCGACCGTGGATCATCCGCTGTCAGTATGCTGCGAATCACTGCGACTCCCGATGCGCCAGCGGCGATGACGACATCGACGTTTGCCGGCGTGATACCGCCAATACCGATCAGCGGCAGCTTGCAGCGGCTTGCAACGTCCTTCATCAGTGTCGGGCCCGCAGGTTCCTCTCCAGGATGGGAACTCGTGGCGAACATGGTGCCCACAACCAGAAAATCGGCGCCGTCGGCCATTGCCTGCGCGGCCCCATCCTCGGAGTGGACCGAGCGACCGACCAGGGCCCCCGGCGGCAGCAGTTGCCTCGCTGCCCCGGCGGGCAATGCCTGTTCCCCAAGCTGCACACCAGAGGCGCCTGCAATTGCGGCAACGTCCACTCGTTCATTGACCAGCAGCACAGCTCTACCACCAACGGTACGGAGCAGGTCGTTGGTGAGGGAAAGCATTTGGCCGCCGGGCATTTCCTTGGCCCGGAGCTGCACCAGGGAAACCCCGCCGTCAACAGCCTCGGCGACCCGGTCGGTCAACTCATGGGGACTGACAACGGAGCAGTCGGCCACGAGACAGAGACACGGCAGCCTGAGTTCAGCCATCAATATACGGCTACCCGAAAAGGCTCAAGTAGGGGATGCCCCTGCTAGGCCGTGGCCCCGGCGGGCTGGGGAACGTCGGTGGTGGGGCTGCTGGCAGCGGCGTACTGCCGGATGCCGATGCGACCGGCGATGAACGCCTTTCGACCGGCCTCGACACCTGCTTTGAAGGCCTCGCCCATCATGGCGGGGTCGTTGGCCTGGGCGATGGCGGTGTTGACCAGCACGGCGTCTGCGCCCATCTCCAGGGCCTGAGAGGCGTCTGAGGGCACGGCCAGGCCCGCATCCACGACCACCGGAACGTTGGCCTGCTCGATGATGATGCGCACTTCCTCGCGGGTGTGTATCCCTTGCCCGGAGCCTATGGCGGAGCCGAGGGGCATGACTGTGGCGCACCCTACATCCTCGAGGTTCTTGGCCAGGACAGGGTCAGCGTGGATGTAAGGAAGGACGATGAAGCCCTCTTCGACCAGACGGCGAGCGGCCTCCAGGGTGGCAGCCCCGTCGGGAAAGAGGTACTTGTGGTCGGGGATTACCTCCAGCTTTACGAAGTCGGTCTGGCCAACCTGGCGTCCCAGCCGGGCCACGAACATGGCCTCCTCGACGGTGGCACAGCCGGCGGTGTTGGGGAGCATCTGGTACTTGCCCCAGTCGATGTAGTCGAGCAGCGTCTTGGCGGTGGGATCGTCGAGGTCCAGGCGCCGGATGGCCACTGTGATCATCTCGGTTCCGGAGGCCTCAACGGCCGCGACCATTTCCTCCATGGTGCGGTAGCGTCCGGTGCCCACGATCAGCCGCGAGTTGAATGTCTTGCCGCCAATGACCAGTTCGTCCGACATGATGACCCTGCTCCTAAAGACCTGCCGGCCCTGAAATAAATGGCCGCCGGGAAGGTTCCGGGCGGCCTCTGAGCATTACAAATTCACGCGTCTTGTCCCTGCGCCGGGCCGCCTCCTATGGGCAATCCTCTGCTGCGGTCGGTCCAGGTACAAACGGTCGGTGGCGCTATCTGCCGCCCTCTCAGCCTGGCTCGCCCAAGCTCCCGCCAAGTCTATTTTTTCGTATGGATTCTCCGCACAATTTACCATCGCCCAGCATGACGCGTCAACGACAGCATCGGCGTCCGATGGTCGCAATCCCCGGGCTAGTGATCATTCCGGATTCAGAAAGCACGCCCCCTCGGAGCAGTCAATCTTTTCGTGGGAATCGTTCTTTCCCGCCGCGCAGATCCCCCTTAATATAAAGAGAATTCAAGGAAGAAATTACTTTCCAGCCAGCCGCTTGGCTGCCTCACGCCCGGGGTGACACCTGTCGATTGCGAGTTACCAATTTGTCCACTATCGTATTGGTAGAAGCAAACCAAGCTCAATCCAACCCCGTGAGAGAATCGCAATGGCGTTTGGCGGATCAAGCTACGGTCAGGACGCTTCGGCAATTCAGAGAAGGCTCGATCTCCTATTGAATACGATCCAGGAGGCGGCTTCTCACCAAATTGGGTATCCCACCAACCAGAATTTCGACTTCTCCGCCCTCACTCCGTTTCTGGATTACTCAATCAACAACATCGGCGACCCATTTCACGAAAGCAACTTTCGCTCCAATTCCCACGAGATCGAAAGGGAAGTGATCTCGCGATTCGCCGAATTCACCCGCATCGACCCCGACGACGCCTGGGGTTATGTGACCTCCGGTGGCACCGAGGGGAACATGTACGGCCTCTACCTGGCGAGAGAACTGTTCCCCAACGCAATGTTCTATTTCTCGGAGGATACCCATTACAGCGTACTGAAGAATGTAAGGGTACTGAACGCCAGGTACATCATGATCAAGCGCCAGGAGAATGGCGAAATCGATTACCAGGATCTCTATGACATGGTCAAGGTCCATCGCGACCTGCCCGCTGTGATCATGGCCAATATCGGTACCACCATGCGGGGTGCGATTGACGACTTGGAAAACATCAAGGGTATCCTGCACGATTTGAGAATCACCAATTCCTACATCCACGCCGACGCTGCTCTCAGCGGCCTGATACTGCCCTTCGTTCCGGAGCCTCAACCGTTCGGGTTCGACGCTGGCATCGACAGCATCTCCATCAGCGGCCACAAGCTGCTGGGCGCCCCGCTGCCTTGTGGCGTGGTGATCACTCGGAAGTCGTACGTTGAGCGAGTGGGGCGGGCCGTCGAGTACGTCGGGGTTCAGGACACGACACTGTCCGGGTCCCGGAGCGCATTCGCTCCCCTGATGATCTGGTACGCGCTTTCCAACTACGGAACAGAAGGGGTACGAGAGCTGGTGGAAGGAATGATCGACACCGCCGAATATGCCGTAACCCGGTTCAACGAACGGGGAATTCCCGCCTGGCGCAACAGGAATTCGGTAACCGTGGTTTTCCCCAAACCACCACAGGATGTGTTCGCGAAATGGCAGATCGCCCCGGAGGGACAGGAGGCCCACATCATAACCATGCCCCACGTGACCCGCGAGATGATTGACGAGCTTGTTGAAGACTGCGCCGGGTGACGTCCTACCGATATGCTGGCGCGGAGAGGTCATGGAATGAGCGAGACTGAACGGATTGTAATAATAGTCGATAACCAGGTGGGAGTCCTGGCCGACATCACGGGCGTGCTGGCCGGAGCGGGCATCAACATCGAGTCCATGGACACCGAGGTTGCCGGTCAGCGCGGCGCTATCATTATGACCGTCAACGAAACCGACCATGCCCTGTCCATGCTGAATCAGGCAGGTTACAAGGCGGTTGGAGAAGACACCGTCGTAATACGACTGAGGGATGAGCCTGGCAGCCTGGCTCGGGTAGCCGACCGTCTCAAACAGGCCGAGGTGAACATACAAAACCTGCACATCCTCGGCAGGCAGGACGGCTACTCCCTGATTGCGCTGACCACCAGCGACCACGCAGCGACGGAAATCGCCCTGAAGGAGGAGGAAGTCCTCTAACCGCTCGTCATCGCAAGGCCAGCCAGATCCAAGAAATAGCGCGGGAGCGATTACTCTCCCGCGCTTTGAGTTTCCCTCTTACGAGGCTCGCTAGTCCGCGGGAGCGCTGACGGTCTGCTCAGCCAGGATTCCGGCGAAAAAGGCTGCCAGGTGGCCGTTGAACTCGTCGGCCTTCTCGAAGTGCGCGGAGTGGGCCGCGCCTACCGCGACCTCCATACGGGAGCCGGGGATGATCTTCTGCGCTTCGGAGATGACACTGGGCGGGAAAATAGCGTCCTCATCGCCAACTATGAATAGCGTGGGGATCTGCCAACCGAAGAAGTCGGCCTCCTGCCGTCCATCCTCTCGGCGGAACCCTGAGATCACGCCGTCCTCGCCGCGCTCCGGGTTCAGGCCCTGGATCTGCTGGTACAGGAATGTGAGGGCGGGTTGCTCGGCCATGAACCCGGCGGCCAGGGACCGGGCCACGCCGTCGGGCGGGTTGGTCTTGGCCAGCTCGGCAAGCAGGCCCGGCGATACTACGCCACCGGTGGTGTCACCGAGCACCAGGCCCAGGGTCTGTTCCGGGCGGGCCAGGGCGAACTCGAGGCAGCTGAAGCCGCCCATGGACTGCGCCACAAGGAACGTCTCCTCCAATTCCAGGTAGTCGGCAAGAGCGACTATGTCGGCGGCGAAATTCTCGCGCAGCGGCGAGCCGTATGGCGCCACGGACTGTCCCCAGCCGCGGTGGTCAAAGGTGATGCAACGGAATTCCCCGGAGAACCGAGCGACCTGCTGCCACCAGCTCATGTGGTTGCCGCCCCGACCGTGGGCGAAGATGATGGCCGGGCCACTGCCGTGGGACTCGTAGTAGAGCTCGATGCCGTTGATTGGCGCCTTGGGCATGATGGAGACCTCCTCGGGTCAGTCTTGCTGGGATTTTATCCTCACCCTCACCCTTGCCCTCTAGGAAGAGAGCAATTGGGGTTGGGGTTTTGTGGCTCATGATAAATTCGATTGTTGCTGGACTCCACCCCTACCCCGCCCTCTCCCTGAGGGAGAGGGGGCAAATGGGGGGATCGGAGAGCCATATTGTTGAAGCTAGACGGGCCAGCCCTCGCGACGGAATGCGGCGTCCCAGAACATCCACTCGTAGCGGCTGCTGGTCATGAAGGCCTGCCGCATTGCCTCCAGTTCCTCCGGAGAGGCATGCTCAGCCTGCCGGTCAACGAAGCTCCGCCACGCCTCTACGCTATCCTCCAGCAGGCCGGAGACATAGAAACTGGTCCACTGGCCGTAGAGCGGATGCTCCGACTGGCCCAGTTCCTCGCGAAGCATGTGGTAGGTCCACGGGCATGGGAGCATGGCGGCGGCGGTAGGGCCCAAACCCTCGCGGTTGGCGACGGCAAGCATGTGGTTCACATACCCCGCGTTGGTGGGTGATGGGATGGTCTTCGCCACCTCCGGCTCGCTGAGCCCGGCCTCGCCCAGCAGCTTGTGGTGCAGGGGACGCTCGATGGGTGTCATCACCCGCTTGGCCATTTCCTCGATGACCCCAATCGTGGGCGCCTTGGCCAGAGCGATGGCGACACAGCGCGCGAAGCCCTCCAGGTACAGGTAGTCCTGGCCGAGGTAGTACTGGAACGTTTCCAGGGGCAGAGTGCCGTCCTTGATGCCCTTCAGGAACGGGTGCGCAAAAATCTCGCGCCAAATGGGTTCCGCCTCGGCGCGGAGCTGGTCGCTGAAACTGTCCATGAGCACTCCTTGGCTGGGCTGGATTAAGGGAAAGTGTGCGCCTTGCCCTGTCCCTAACCACGTCGAATGGGAAGTTTACGGAAGGTGGGTAGTCGTGGTTTCTGTTTAATTCTATTTCACCCTCACCCCAACCCTCTCACTCATGGGAGAAGGGGGTTTGGTCTTCCCTCAGGAATAGGGAACTTATCGATCGTTGTCGCAGACTCTGTCAGGACGGGCGGGAGCGTTCCAGCTCCATCTCCCGCAACTCGACGCGGCGGATTTTGCCGCTGACTGTCTTGGGCAGCTCGGTTACGAACTCGACAGAGCGCGGGTATTTGTAGGGCGCGGTGGTGCTGCGAACGTGGTCCTGGATGCTTAGAACGAGCTCATCGGACGGCACGTAATCAGGGGCCAGGATGACGAACGCCTTGACGATCTCGCCGCGCACCGGGTCGGGGCTGGACACGACGGCAGACTCGGCAACCGCGGGGTGCTCGATCAGGGCGCTCTCAACCTCGAAGGGGCCGATGCGATACCCGGCGGAGATGATCACGTCATCGGCGCGACCTACGAACCAGTGGTAGCCGTCCTCGTCCTTGTACGCCTTGTCGCCGGTCAGGTACCAGTCGCCGACGAAGGAGCCGGCCGTGCCCTCCTCGTCCCGCCAGTATTCCTGGAATAACCCCAGGGGACGCTCGGGCTTGACCTTGACGCCGATCTGACCCTCCTCGCCCACCGGCACCTCGTTGCCGTCATCATCGACGATGCCGATGGTGAAGCCGGGCATCGGCTTGCCCATGGAGCCTGGGCGGACGGGCATGCAGCGGTAGTTGCCCACGATCAGGACTGTCTCTGTCTGACCATATCCGTCGTAGATGGTGAGGCCGGTACCGTCCTCCCACTGCTTCATGACCTCGGGGTTCAGGGGCTCCCCGGCACCTGTGCAGTGTCGCAGGCCGCTCAGGTCGTATTTCTTGAGGTCCTCTAGCACCATCATCCGGAATGCCGTTGGCGGGGCGCAGAAGGAGGTAACACCGTAGCTCTCCAGCATGCGCAGCGTCATCGTCGCATCGAATCGGCCGCGGGCGTCGTGCTGCATCACCGTGGCCCCCAGGGTCCACTGGCCGAACAGCTTGCCATAGGCGGCCTTGGCCCATCCGGTATCCGAGAGCGTCCAGTGCAGGTCGGTGGGCTTGAGGTCGTGCCAGTACTTGGCGGTGAGCGTGTGGCCGATGGCACAAGAGGCTTGGGTGTGCAGCACCATCTTGGGGTAGCCCACGGTCCCCGAGGTGAAGTAAATCAGCAGCGGGTCGTCGCTGCGCGTCGGCTCAACATCGCCGAGACTGGCCGAACCGTCGGCAACCATGCGCTCGTAGGAGCGCCAGCCGCGGCGTTCCTCGCCGGTGGCCACCAGGTGCTGCAGAGTGGGGCAGGCGCCAGCGGCGTTATCGACCTTGGAGGCGTTCTCGCCGTCGGTGATGGCCATGACCGCCTCTGCCCGGTTGATGCGGTACTCGATGTCGCCGGGAGTCAGCAGCGTGGTGGCGGGCATGGGCAGGGCGCCCAGCTTGAACAGCCCCAGCATGGCAACGTACCACTCCGGGATGCGGGGCAGCATGATGAACACGCGGTCTCCCTTCTTGATGCCCAGGTCCCGCAGGGAGTTGGCGAAGCGGTTAGAAAGGCTCTTCAGGTCCCAGAAGGTGTGATGTGTGGCCTTCTCTCCAGTGGGATCCACGGAAAGCAGGGCCAGCTTGGTGCGGTCCTCGGCCCACTTGTCGACGACGTCGAAGCCGAAGTTGAAGTACTCCGGGACTTCGAGCCTGTCGTTCAGGTAGGCGTGTTCGTAGTCGGTCATGTTGGGGGTATCGGACTTGGTTGTGCTTGCGCCGGTCGTCATCGTTTCACCTCAAATTGAGGTCTCGCCAGGGGCGGTTATCTGATTTTGGGTTCATTCTACCATCAAGGATTGCTGTAAGAGACTAGGGCCGTGATAGGCGTCTGAGGGACAGGTATAATCTTGCTCACCATAGTCGATGGAGATGAAAGAATGGCGGGACAGCTTGATGGCAAGACAGCCCTGGTAACCGGGGGAGGATCTGGAATCGGCAGGTCCGCGTCCCTGGCATACGCGCGGGAGGGAGCGCGGGTCGTGGTGGCGGATATGAACGTTGAGGGCGGCGAGGAGACGGTGCAGATGATCGTGGAGGCCGGGGGACAGGCCATCCTGGTTCACGGCGACGTCTCGGACCCTGCGGGCACGCAACTGATGGTCGATCGGGCGGTCGAGGCCTTCGGCAGCCTGGACTGCGCCTTCAACAACGCGGGCATCTCAGGAGGACGGGAACGGCGCCGCACCGCCGATTACGAGGAGGAAGACTTCGACCGCGTAATACGCATCAACCTGAAAGGCGTTTGGCTCTCGATGAAAGCGGAAATTCCGCAGATGCTGAAGCAGGGCAGCGGCGCCATCGTCAACACCGCCTCGATCATGGGCTTGATAGCCACCTCGGGCTCGGTGGCCTACATGGCGGCCAAGCACGGGGTGAACGGGCTGACCAAGGCCGCGGCCCTGGAATACGCTCGGGATGGAATCCGGGTGAACTCGGTGTGCCCTGGCTACATCAACACACCGCTGGTCCGTCCGCTCTTCGACAACTATCCTGACATGGAACAGACCATCGTTTCCCGGCACCCCGTGGGCCGGCTGGGCGAACCCGAGGAGATCGCCGAGGCGGTGATTTGGCTGTCGTCGCCCGCTGCCAGCTTCGTAACCGGCCACAACATGGCAGTGGACGGCGGGTACGTGGCGCAGTAGGGCGTGACCGCACTGTCGCAGTCCGGATTCCTACCGCAGTATGTCTAGCGCAGATCCATCGAAGAGCCGGTAAATGTAGAAGTCACCATCAACAGTAAACAGGCTACGAATGAACCGGCTCTCTGCCACGGCTATCAGAGAGGCGTCTGCCAGAGCCATTGGCGTATCGCGGTATTGCGACATGAGTTCGGCCATACGGTCAGCTTCCGTTGTCGTCATCTCGTGCAGCACTAACCGGCCCTCAGCTCGCAAATCCCAGAGGGCGACTTGATAATGATAGCCTCCTATTGACCCAAGCAGGTGCATGGCTTCTGTGAAACAAACCCAAGTGGTGAGAAGGGGGACAGGTGGCAATTTCCTGGCCGCCTCGACACATTGGGCATGATGCTGGTCGTCAGCATTGAGCAGGGCTACCAGCGGGCCGGTGTCCGTTAGTATCATTTTCCCGACTGGCGGCGCCGATATTCCTCGATAAGCATTGCCGAGTATTTGTCACTGCTAATGTCTGACATAGCGGCGCTGGCGGGATCTATTTCGTTGCTGTGAAGAACGCCGATATGGCCCAATAGAAAGTCAACCAGGGTTCCTTCCTGCTTTGGCTGTTGGACTGGAGTAATCGCCGGCGTAAATCGTTCCCGTAGACTGTCTATGGCGAGTTGTTCGGGCGTGATGCCCAAATTTTGGGCCTGCTCAACCAGCCCGCTCTCGATGTCAGGCGTCAATGTGATTATCATGGGCCTAGGCATACCTTAACCTCGTGCAACCAGGTTATTGGTCATATTATCTCATTCTTGTTCAGAGAGGCGACAGTTCATGACGTCAGTTGACCAACAGACGCAGCGGCGGGTCGGTCGCGTCGGCCTGACCGCCCATGACCCGGCGAAGGCTTGCCCCGGCTACGTTCTGTACACGCCCATGGCCAGCCGGGGTGATGTTTACCTGATCGACGTTGACGGAAACGTGGCCCACCAGTGGCGGATGCCGTATCCGCCGGGCCTGTACGGCTACCTGCTACCCAATGGCAACATATTCTACGGCGGCAAGGTCGTCGATGAGACCTGGGACCGTTTCCCATCGTGGAAGCGGTTCAAGGGCGGCGTGATGATAGAGGCCGACCGGCACGGCAACGTGGTCTGGGAGCATCGCGACCCCGAGCATCACCACGACCACCGGCGCACGGAATCTGGCGGCGCGCTCTACATGACGCTGGAGTTGATGGACCCTGACCTGGCGGCTAAAGTGCAGGGCGGAGTGCCGGATTCGGCGCCCGAGGGGATGTGGGAGGACGTGCTGGTGGAAGTGGACGCCCAGGGCAATCGCATTTGGGAGTGGCACGCCGCGGAGCACCTGGACCTGGAAAAGCACATTATCACCATGAACGACCGGCGCGACGAGTGGAGCCACGGCAACACAGTCGTGCCGCTGGGAAACGACCGGGTGATGTTCAGCTTCCGGAACATTTCCACCATAGGCATCATCGACAAGGCCAGCGGTGAAATCACCTGGCAACTGGGGTACGAGACCCTGGCCCAGCAGCACGATCCCAACATGCTGCCCAACGGCAACGTGCTGGTGTACGACAACGGCTCCCACCGCAGGAGCTCCGGCCTGCCCTTCTCGAGAGTTATCGAGGTGAATCCGGCGAACAACGAGATCGTCTGGGAATACACCGACAACCCGGCCTACAACTTCTTCAGCTCCTACATTTCGGGCGCCCGTCGCCTGCCCAACGGCAACACGCTGATCACCGAGGGGCAGTCCGGCCGGATGTTCCAGGTCACGCCGGAGTGTGAGGTGGTGTGGGAGTACATCAACCCACACTTCCATGTGGACGCAGAGGATCAGGTCGTCAATCGGGTTTTCCGGGCGACGCACTACCTCAAGGAGGACATACCTTGGTTGGCATAATAAGGACTTCTGGAATGACGGAGAGGCATTCTCGAGGCCAATGAGAACCGGGTGGTGGTGAGCTTGTCGAACCATCAACGGATTGCAGGGAACAGTCTATCTACAGGCGCTGGTCCAACGGTCTACTTCAACCAAAGGCTTAGAAGAAGCTATGAGCAGGCGGGCGCACGGCTGTGCGCCCCTACGATTTCGGGATACCCACGGCCCAGAGGGTGGGAGGGGAAATCAAGCATGTATCAGGTACTGGTTCTCATACACCTAATCTCCGCCATAACGTGGCTTGGCGGGATGCTGTTCCTGCTGATGGTGATGATACCCCTGGCCCGGCGGAACGCAGACGTGGGTTTCGGAACCCTGCGAGCAGCCGCGGAGAAGTTCGTGCCCATTGCATGGGCAGCGAAACTGGTACTGGCAGGATCAGGCGCCTACCTCGCATGGGAGTACTGGAACGTCCGCCCGGACACGTTCTTCACTGGCAGCACAGACTTTCTCGATTACCTGCAGAGGAAGACCGGCGTTTTCCTAATCGTGATCATCCTCAGCTTCGTCCACGACTTCTGGCTGGGGCCGCGAATGATGGACAGACTGGAACAAGCACGAGCCATCGGCGCGGAGCTGCCCAGAGGAGTAGGCCGGCTATTCGTTCAGTGGGCCGCCCGCATCAACCTGCTGCTGGTGCTGTGGATCGTGGCATTTGCGGTGTGGATGACGCGATCTTAATACCCAAAGCTGTGTCATTAATAGTCAACGGGGCGCCCGCAAGGGACGCCCCTACCTCTTGAACGCTATTCCGCAGGGGCAACCCTTGCGGTTGCCCTGCTCTCCCATCAATGCAACATCGGGAAACTATTAGCGCGCGGAGGGGAAGTTCGGGTCACGTTTCTCTCGGACGGAATCGAGGCCCTCGCGGACATCGGGGCCCATGAAGTTGAGCATCTCGAGGGCCAGCGAATAGTCGAAGGCGGTGTGCTCGGCCATGCGCAGCCATTGGTTCAGCGAACGCTTGGTGTATCGGATGGCCGGCTGGGGGCCGTCGGCGAGCTTCCGGGCGACGGTCATGGACCGCTCCATCAGCTCGTCGTGGGGCACGCAGAGGCTGACGAGGCCCAAGCGTTCCGCCTCGGTGCCGTCCAGGAACTCGCAGGTCAGCAGGTAGTACTTGGCCTTGGCCATGCCCATCAGCAGGGGCCAGATGACGGCGGCATGGTCGCCAGCCGCCACGCCGAGGCGTACATGCCCGTCGGTGAAGCGCGCGCGTTCCGAGGCGATGGAGATGTCGGCCAGCAGCGCCACCGCCAGGCCTGCGCCCACGGCCACGCCGTTGATGGCGGAGATTACCGGCTTGTCCAGGTTGATCATGTTGTGAACGATGTCGCGGGCCTCCTGCATGGTGCCCGCAATCACTTCAGCATTGCCGATGGACTGCTCGATCATGTCGAAGTCGCCGCCGGCGGAGAAGGCGTTGCCCGCGCCGGTGATGACGGTCACCCGCACCTCCGGATCCTTACCCAGGTCCAGCCATACCCGCGAGAGTTCGTTGTGCAGCGTGAACCCGGTGGCGTTGAAAACCTCGGGACGGTTCATGGTCAGGAGGGCGATGCCGTCCTTCTTTTCGATGAGCAGGTCCTGGTAGCCGCTGTAATCAACCATTGATGGCAGTCCTTTTTGTCTGAATCGGGATTTGAGGATTCACCGGATGGTAAGAACTTGAAAATCATAGAATCCGGCAAATCAGGATTCAGACAATAGATTTATCAGTAGAGTGAGCCGTCTTCTTTGAGGGCATCGATGCGCGATTCGGGCATACCGAGTATCTCGCTGAACACGTAGTCGTTGTCCTCGCCGACGTACCTGTAATCGCCGAATTCCATGGGCGTTTCGGATAGCCGCGCCGGGGTGGTCCAGGCCAGGCTGTCGCGCTTCTCCCATTCCCACGCAGGCGTGCCGCGCTCGGCGACGTAGTAGGGCGTGGGCCGGTAGAAGTCCCGAGCCTTCAGGTGTTCGCTGGAGTACAGGTCGTCGCCCTGGGAAACGATGCTGGCTGGGACACCCTCGGCCTGCATGCCTGCCATCACGTCATCGGCGGTACGCTGGGCAGTCCACACGCCGATGAGGGCGTCGAGGCGGTCCTGGTTGGCGATGCGGCTTTCCATCGTGCTGAACTCGGGCTCGCCGACCCAGTCGGGATTGCCCGTGGCCCGGCGGAAACCGTCCCACTCCTCGTCGGTTCGCACCGCGATGGCACACCAGCGGTCCTCGCCCTGGCACTGATACACGCCGTGGGGAGCGCTGTCGGTGCCGCGATTGGCGATGCGCTCCGGCATCCGCCCGTTGACCTGGTAGTCCAGTATGGCCGGGCCGGCGGTGAGGGCGCCGGACTTGAAAATTGAGGACTCCATGGTCGTCGGTTCGCCCGTCATTCGGCGCCGCATCAGGGCTCCGATGATGGCCGACGGCTGGAACACTCCGGTGTGGTAGTCGGAATAGGACGTGTTGATTGCAGAGGGAGGTTCACCCTCATTGCCGGACATCAGCGAGACGCCGCCCATGTGCTGCACCAGGATACCGTATGACTTGTAGGTGTAGTAGGGGCCGATTCCTCCCAGCCCGGTCTGCCACATCAGGATTATGTCGGGACGGAGTTGCCGGACTGCCGGAAAGTCGATGCCCCATCGGCCGAGGATGTTGCGGCGGAAGTTGGTCATGAATACGTCGCTGACCTTGACCAGCTCCTGGAAGACCTCCAGTCCGCCGGGGGTGCGCACATCGATGGACACCCGCTTCTTGGCTCGCTGGAAGTCGGGTTGGCCCGCGCCACGGGACCACGCAGGGATGAAGGACATCTCATCGAGCACCTTGTTGGTCTCGACCTTGATCACCTCGGCGCCCATCGAGGCCAGGATGCGTCCGGTGAGGGGCAACGCGACGTATGGGCCCAGTTCCAGCACACGAATTCCCTGGAGGGCTTTCCTTCCGTTTTCGACCACCTAGATGACCCCCTCGCTCCTCAGTGATGCCAATTCTGCCTCAGTAAGCCCCAGCTCGCCCGCGTAAATGGCCTCGTTGTCCTGCCCCAGATCGGGCGCTGCCTGCGTACGCGGCGAGACCTCCTCGCTGTCGAACACGCCCTGCGGGTACTGCACCGTGCCCGTCTCCGGGTGGTCAATGCCGAACCAGAAATTGCTCTGCTCAAGCTGCGGGTCGGCCAGCAAATCGGAGACAGTGTTGACCGGCAGGACCACCAGGTTGCGGCGCTGGCCCTCGTGGAACAGGTACTCGCTGGTGTACCGCGTGGTGAAGTCAATGACCATGGCAGTGATGATGTCGTTGTATGGCGCTCGGTCCTGGTTGCCCCCCCGGTAGGCCTCGTTCAGGACCTCCTCGTTGCCGGTCACCTCGTAGATCCACTGGGCCAGGGTGTCCCACTCGCGGGGAGTGATGATCCCGGCTGAAATCCAGCCATCGGCGCTGGGGTAGGCTCCCAGGGGAATGACCAGGGTGGAGGTTGCGCCGACGCGGGTGACGTTGTCGCCCAGCAGCATCCAGGCCAGGGCAGGATGGGCATCGGTGTAGTAGGTGATCAACGCCTCCTGCAGTGAAACGTCGATGTGCTGGCCCTCGCCGCCGTTGAAGTCGCGGTGGTACAGGGCGCCGAGAATGGATGCGGCGGCGTACTGCGCCCCGGGGAAGTGGGACTGGTCGTTGCCCTGCCGCATGGGGGGCCCGTCTGGCTCCCCGGTGATCTGCATGAATCCGCTAGACGCCAGGGCGATGAGGTCGTTGGACTTGTAGTCCTTCCACGGACCGGTCTGGCCGAAGGGCGTCACCGATGCCATCACGATGCCTGGATTTACCTGCCGCAGGCTCTCGAATCCGAGGCCGAGGGAGTCCAGGTAGCCTACGGGGTAACTCTCAACGATCACGTCGGAATCCGTGACAAGCCGCCGGAACAAGTCCCTACCTCGCTCCGTCCGGATATCCAGCGTAATGGAGCGCTTGTTGGTGTTATAAAAGAGGAAATACAGGCTCCGGTCCGGCCCTTCTTCGTCGCCGGCAAAGGGCCCCCGTGAGCGGGACGGATCACCGCCGGGCGGCTCAACGCGCACCACGTCGGCGCCGTAGTCGGCCAGCAACTTGCCGCAGAAAACGGCCTCCGGACCGCTGAGGTCCAGCACCCGGTACGGTGGGAAGAGCCGGCCTTCGTCCGGCATTTGTAGGGGCATAATGCAGCTGCGTTCCTTCTTTCATGTGCCATCTGGCCGCGATACGGAGCCAGAGCAGCCTTGGGATTGTAGGAAGGCAAGGTAATGGCGTCAAGTTGTGCGTCTCTTTCCGAGGACCGTTCGGGAAGCTGCACAGTCATCGAGCACTGTTATAATGCGGCTTCCGATTTATCGACACTTGACCACTGATCGGGGCTGCACTTGACCTCTTACCTGGCCGCCACCAGAGACCGCTTCCTTCTCGGGCTGAAATACGCCGACTACCGCACCATGTGGATCGCCACCACCTGCTCCGGGGCGGCGGCCTGGGCCCTCATCGTCATCCGGGGCTATCTGGCCTGGGAACTCACGGAGGCGTCCCTGTGGGTTGGGATCATCACCTTTGCGGCGATGTTTCCCCGGGTGTTCTCGACGCCCTTCGTCGGATACCTCGCCGACCGCTTTGACCGACAGACTCTGCTGAGGGGGATATTCGCGCTCAACCTGGGCCACAACATCCTGCTTGGCTTCCTGGTGATGAACGATCTGGCAGGGCCGTGGGCGCTGACCTTCCTGGCCCTGTTCAACGGCACCCTCCGCGCTGGGCAGATGACTGTGTCCCAGGCCCTGATTCCCAACCTGGTGCCCCGTGAGCATCTTCTGAACGCGTTGGCGCTGAACCAGGCCACGCAGCAGGGCTCCAGGCTGGTCGGGCCCGCTCTGATACTCCCATTGCTGGCTTTCGTCAGCCTGGACGCCGCGTTCTGGTTCTGCAGCGTCTTTTACCTGATCGGGTTCATCCAGATGTCCCGCGTGAAGACCCGGTCGACAGGCAAGATCGACGAGTCCCGCACCTTCTGGAGCAACCTGATAGCCGGGTTTGAATACATCTACACCCGACCGCGACTGCTCTTCATGGTCCTGCTGGTGGTGGCCCACTGCGCCTTCGTGATGTCCTACGAATCGATTCTGCCGGCCATTTCCGAAGTTAAACTGGGCGCCGGGTCGGTCGGTGTGACTTACCTGATGGGCGGGGTGGGGGCTGGCGCGCTGATTTCGTCGGTCTTTCTGGCCGGAATTCGTGGGCCATCGGCGAGGGGCAAGATTTTCCTCCTGTTCGGCGTGCTCAGTGCCGCGGCGCCCATTCTGCTGGCCGCGTCCACCATGAGAGAGGTCTCGATCATAGCCACCGTGCTCATCGGCGCGACGCAGGCCGGCTTCATGACCATCAGCCACACTGTAATCCAGATGCTGACCGACGACTCGGTGCGAGGGCGCGTCGCGGGCGTATACTCGGTGCACGTGGGAGGCAGCATGGCCATTACCAATATGATCGGGGCCGTCCTTTCCGACGTGTTTACCGCTCCGTCGGTGATGCTGGTGGGAGGACTGCTGTTCCTGGGCGCCATGGTCGTGAGCTTCGGCAGCGGCACGCTGCGCCGTGTCTACTTCCCGGTGCCCGCCGTCCCTGCCGCGGCCTCTGCCTGATCCCGACTGAAATTCTTGGAATCCTGAAAGTATTTTCCGGAGGAACTTCCATGGCCAATGAAGTTGACCGCTACATCGAAAGGACTACAAAGTCGAGGGAGGCTTGGGAGGAAGCGAAGCGCTACCTGCCCGGGGGCGACAGCCGGAACTCGATCTTCTGGAACCCGTACCCCATCTTTGTTGACCAGGCAAGCGGTGCCCACGTCGTCGACGCCGACGGCACCGACCGCTTGGACTTCATCGGCACCATGACGACGTTGATACTGGGGCACGCGCCGGAGCCGGTGATGGACGCGGTGCACGCGCAGCTGGACCAGGGCGTGGTGTACAACGCTCCCAACCGGCACCAGGTACGGCTGGCGAAGCTGCTGTGCGAGCGTATCCCGAGCTTCGACCTGGTGCGGTTCACCAATTCCGGTACCGAAGCGACCCTGAACACCATACGAGCCGCCCGGGCTTTCACTAGCCGCAGCCTGATTGCCAAGGCGGAGGGCGGCTACCACGGCAGCCACGACGTCGTGAGCGTCAGTGTGCGGGTTGATCCGAGCAAAGCCGGGGAACGGCTGCATCCTGATGCCCTGCCAGCTACGGAAGGCCTGGCCGAGGGTGTTCTGGATTCGGTGGTGGTGATCCCCTTCAACGAGACTGCACCGGCGCGGGAAATACTGGAGCAGCACAAGGACGAACTGGCCGCCGTCATCGTGGAGCCCATGCTTGGCTCGGTGGGAATGCTGCCCGCCACCCACGAGTTCCTGGCCATGCTCCGTGAGTTCGCCACCGAGAACGGCGTGGTGCTGATATTCGACGAGGTCATCAGTTTCCGGGTTGCGCCAGGAGGGTCCCAGGAATACTACGGCGTCACGCCTGACATGACCTCGCTGGGCAAGATTGTCGGCGGCGGGTTCGCCGTGGGGGCCTTCGGAGGACGCGAGGACATCATGCAGCTGTACGACCCGACTACTGGCCCACGGGTGGCTCACGCCGGCACCTTCAACGCCAACCCGGCCACCATGCTGGCGGGCGCGGTCACGCTGGAGCAGCTTACGCCCGAAGTCTACCGCCGCCTGGCCGAGGTCACCGAGCACTTGCGCTACGGGCTGAGGGAGGTGGGCCGGGAGCTGGAAGTGCCGGTGCAGGTGACCGGCTTGGGGTCGCTGTTCGGAATCCACTTCCAGGATGAGGACATCGTGGGCTACCGCGACATCGCCCGTGAGGATTCGGCGTTCCGGCACAACGTGTTCCTCGGCTTGCTGAACGAGGGCATCCTCATAGCCCCCAACCTGGTGGGCGCAATCTCAACGGTTCTCGGAGAGGACGAGGTGGACACCTTCGTCGACGCATTCCGGACGGTGCTGCAGCGGCAGGTTTAAGTACGCGAGCGATCCGAAGACGAGAGACCCCGCCTTTGTCAGGCGGGGTCTACGTGTTTCCGGGCAATCGGCTTGCCGCCACGAACTATACGAAGTCCTCTCGGCGGAACAACGTGGTGGTCTCGATGCGCTGCGGGTCGCCGTCGAACCAGTCGCCAACGGCCTCGCGCCACGCCGCGTAGTGGGGCATGCCACGGTGGGCCGTCTCCCAGGCGTCGCGGTCCTCGTAGACCTCGTAGAGGTAGACGGTATTGGGGTCGTTGTTGTCAGCGAGCACATCGAATCGAATGCAGCGGGGCTCCTTGGTGTTCGAGCCCTCGGCGTCGCCCTTGGTGGCCGCGATGAACTCGTCTCGGTGGCCATCTTTGATCTTGACGGTAACGAACAGGGTGAACATTGTTCCTCCATCCCCGGGGCCGGCCAGTTGGGGCGCGGCTGTGCCGGGCGGCAGAATTTTGTGGCTCGTCGAACCGCCTCGTTTTCATCAATGGGCGGGCCTACGGCGGTGTAATTATAGTCCGCGCATTCCGGCGTCGGCAATCTGGGAGCAGGTTGGCGCAGCTTAATGGCGCGTTGTAGAATTGCCCTGCAGCAATGGCTTGGGAAGTGCCGCATCCTGCAGAGGAGGCCCCGAATGGCCGACATACCGGTTGTTTACACCCTTACCGTTTGACCCGCCAGTGATGCTCTGCGCTTGGCGTGGAAACGGGAAGGCATTGAATACGAGGAAAAGCGTGTGGACCAGAGCCAGGACACGCTGGACGAGGCCCTGGACTACGGGGATGCCGTGCCCATCATCGTCTATCCGGACGGGAAGGTGGAGGTGGGATTCAGAGGCATGACCGGTTGAGAAATCGGCTGACGGGCCGTGTGCCCGGTTAAGGGAACGCCTCCATCCCAACCCTTTCCCGTAGGGAGAGGGTGCGAATCTATACTGAGAGAGGAGCGTTATGGCGAGAGAAACAAGTGTGGTAACCCCGGAAAGGTATTCCCAGGGTTTTGACTACATGGCGTACATGAACGAGATCAAGGTCAACAAGGCACGAATGGAAGGGTTTTACGACGATTCAGTCCTTTCGGAAAGCGACGTAAACGCGTTCCGGGAGCTGACCTCGCGGCCCAACGGCCCCAAGAAGATGCTGGTGCTGGGAGAGGACTGGTGCGGCGACGTGGTCCGCGGCCTGCCTGTGCTGGCGCGCATCTGCGAGGCGGCGGGGATGGAGATGCGCATCTTCCCCCGGGACTCGCACCACGACATCATGAATGAGTTCCTCAAGGAAGGGCAGTGGATGTCAATCCCGGTGGCCGTGTTCTATACCGGCGACCACGACTACATCTGCCACTGGATCGAGCGGCCTGCGATTGCCGAGCGGGAAATGCACCAGATCGAGGTCGACATCCGCGCCGAGAATCCCGACATCGACGACCAGGCTTTCGGTCGAGAGCGCCGCCAGCGCACCGCCGCCAAGGCCGACGAGTGGATCGCGGCGACGGTCGTCGAGATCAGGGAGCTGCTGGAGAAGAGCATCTCGTAGGTCGCGCTCAATACGCAGCTGTCCCAACTCGCTCCATCAAGACCGCCCGGAGGTTCTATCTACCCGGGCGGTTTGCCTTTGCCTCTCAGTCCGCATGGCTGGCTTGCACCGCAGCAGCTGCCCGGCGCCTCCGGCTCTCCCTCGCCGCCTCCGGAGATCCCAGGAACAGGAACAGTGAGGAACCAGCCAGGCTGACGACCGCGACCACGGCCATCGGGATAGTGTAGCTCTGGGTGGCGTCGAACATGATGCCGGCGAACAGCGGGGATGCGAGGAGCATTACGTTCATCGGGATCATGGACATCCCGGTTATGCTGGCGAAGGCCTTGCGCCCGAAATAAACGCCCCGGATGGCCGTCGTCAATGGGTTGCGTCCACCGAACCCGATGCCCATCAGCACGGCGAACAGATAGGCCATCCACAGGTTATCCGCAAACATCAACACCACCACCGACCCCGACTGAATCACCGAGAACCCAAACAGCGCCAGCCGGATCGGGAGGCGGTCCCCCACGTACCCACCGACGAGGGTGAACACTGCGGCCACTCCGGTATACGCTCCCACAACCCAACCAATGGTCTGCAGCGAGAATCCGCGGTCGTCCAGCATCGGCCCCAGGTGCACGGTCAGGGTTACTATCACGATGGACGAGCACGCATGACCCATGGTTATGATCCAGAAGGTGCTGGTGCGAACCGCCTCCTGCCAGGTGAAGTCGGGCTCATCGCTGTCAGGCGCAGAGGAGGCGGAGGACTGCCTGGGACGGGCCGTCGGCTCGCCGTCGGGGAACAGCCCGTAGGGTTCGGGTGCGTTTCGAATGAGACGAGATACAGGAAGTGCCACAACCACCAGAAATATGCCAATGGCCAGCGCGGTCACACGCCATCCGGGGCGTCCCGGCACGTCGGGGTCGATGACGAAGGCGAGCAGCGGCACCAGGGCCATCCCGCCCACCAGGAATCCCTCCATCGCCAGGGCCATGGCCGTCGACCGGTTGCGGACGAACCAGTTGTTCAGCACGGTCATCATGGGCATCCAGGTGCCGAGACCAACGCCCATGCTCATCACCACGAAGGCGATGTAGAAGTGCCAGATGTTCTGCATCTGGCTCATGATGACGAAGCCACCGCCGGCCACCACCAGCCCGATGAGCACCATTCGTCGGGAGCCCAGCCTGTCGATCAGGTAGCCGCTGATGGGGCCCATTATCGAGCCCTCCACCCGGCTGAGGGAGAAGGCAATTGAGAGCTGGGTCCGCGACCAGTTGAAATGGCTCTCCAGTACCACGAACCACGCGGTCATTCCCTGGAACAGCGGGACGGTGCCGATGACCATGACGAAGGCCGCGACGCCCACCAGCGTCCAGCCGTAGAAGAGCCCGCGCGGCGAAAATGAGCGCCCCATGTTCATGAATTGTCCACTGGGATAAACGGCGATTCCGTGAGGCAGGAAACGCTGAATGTCTCAAGGCTGCAAGTGGCCATCCTAGGAATCGCCCGCTGCCGCGCTGGCAACCCCGTCTTCATTCACAGAGACAGGAGCGGGCTGGGTTCCCGAAAGCCTGGGCCGCCGCGCTATTAGGAACAGCAGGGCGCCAATGCCATTCAGTCCGGCCAGGGAAATGAAGGCCAGGTCATAGTCTCCAAGCTGATCCCGCATGAATCCTGCCATGGGGCCGGCTACAAGGAGCATGGCGTTCATCGGCAGTGTCGAGATCCCCAGTATTTTCCCGAAAGATGCCCGACCGAAATAGTCGCCCCTGATGGCAGTGGTCAGCGGAGTCCGCCCTCCAAAACCTATGCCGAACAGGACGGCGAACAGGAAAATCATTGCCAAATTCGGCGCAAGTACCAGTACGACAACAGCCACGGCCTGGAGTGCCGTGAAAGCAAACAGGGCCACGTTTTTCGGAACGCGATCTCCGATGTATCCACCAGCAAACTGGAACACAATGGATACTGCGGTGTAGACGATCACCAAGCTGGCGGTGACCTGAACCCCGTAGCCCAGGTCCTTCATCAGAAGACCGAGCTGGGACATGATGGCGAGGATTATCATTGAACCAAGCCCGTGGCCAAAGGAGATGCACCAGAAGGCTTGAGTACGCAACGCCTGGCGAACGGTGAGACCGTCCTCAACCTCAACGGGATCAGGGCCCGGGTCATCCCCAGAGACTGCGGAACGAGTTTCTCTATAGTCTCCGTCCGGGTTCAATCCCCGGTCTTCCGGCCTGCTGAAAATGAATCTCGGCAGTATCAGGGCGCAGACGAATACGATGCAGGCGACGAGCAGCCCAGTGTTGCGCCAACCCAGCCGCCCCTCTGTATCCTCCCCGTCCCACGGGAAGGACGGGAGCCAATCCAGCCGCAAGACCTCCGGGTCGATAGCCCAGGCGATGGCCGGAACGATGGTCATGGCACCGACGCCCATACCGACCATCACGATTCCCATGGCGGTCCCGCGCTGCCTGACGAACCAATGGTTCATCAGGGTCATGAGGGGAACCCAGCCGCCCAACCCCTGGCCCATTGACAGAAGGATAAACGCGACCAGAAACCACCAGAAGCTATGAGTGAAGGCAAAGAATACAAAGGCGGCGGAAAGGGCCAGCAGCCCGATCATCACCATTCGTCGAGCACCGAAGCGGTCAGCCAGGTATCCCTCGAGCACTCCAAACAGACCGCCTTCGACCCTCGTCATGGTCAGTGCCAGGCTGAGCTGAAACCTGGACCATTCCGGGAACGTGGACTGAATGGCGACGACCCAGACCGCGTTGGCGTGGAACACCGGGACCGAAGTGATAGCCATTACTATGCCGGCGACTACAGTGAGCCACCAGCCGTAGAAAATCTTACGTTCCCTCAATTGTTCTCACTGCGGGGACGATTTTGCCATCTTCAGCAAACGCGAGCGGGCAAATCACAACGTTCGGTTGCGAGACGTTTTTCTCACCGGGAACTGGAGAAATCCATACTATTGGAGCGAAGTTATCATAGTGCACAATACAGTCCGCTTCAAGGGTGTCGGTGCGCCTCTACTTCCATCTCGACGGCGACCAAAGTGAGTGGTTGTGACGGATTTACGCACTCGTTGCCAAGATTCCCAACCGGTGTGCGACATGGTAAATTAGCGGTCAACATCAACGAGTGGATTTGGCGGCCCCGGCCGTCTGAACCAAAGCGTGGGCCGGAATCGCGAAATCGCCCGGTGCTTACAGGCTTAACGGAGGGCCAATGAAATACGGAATGTTTATGATGCCTTCGCATCCGCCGGAACGGCAGCTTTACGAGGCCCATCAGTGGGATCTGGACTGTTTGCAGATGGGCGACGAGTTGGGCTTCTCGGAGGCGTGGATCGGAGAGCACTTCACCTCCCCGTGGGAACCTATCCCCGCCCCAGACCTGATGATCGCCCAGGCGCTTATGAGGACCAAGAACATCAAGCTGTGCACCGGCGTTCACCTCCTGCCCTACCACCATCCCGCCGAGTTGGCCTGCCGCGTGGCCTACCTAGACCACATGGCCCAGGGCCGGTTCATGTTTGGCATCGGCTCCAGCGGCCTGCCCACCGACTACCGCCTGTTCGACGTCGACGGGATGAACGGCCAGCACCGGCGCATGACCCGCGAGTCCATCGATATCATCCTCAAACTCTGGGAGAGTGATGAGCCTTTCGAGTACAAGGGCGATTTCTGGGACGTCAACTACCCGGAGCCCATGCTGGACACGCTGCGGTTCTTCATCAAGCCGTACCAGAAGCCGCACCCGCCCGTGGGCGTGGCTTCCGTCAGCATAGGCTCGGAGACACTAAAGATCGCCGGGGAGCGCGGCTTCATCCCCATGAGCCTGGCTTTCAACCAGGACTACGTCATCAGCCACTGGGACGCCATCGCGGAGGGCGCCGCCCGGGGTGGGCGGATCCCGAAGCGTTCGGATTGGCGCATCACCCGCGACGTGTGGGTTGCCGACTCAGACGACGAGGCCATGGACGGCGCGGTCAACGGGATGCTGGGCCGCGTCTGGGGCGACTACCTGCTGCCGCTGTTCAGCGCCTTCGGCCTGCTCCACGTCATCAAGCACGACTCCAGCGTGCCCGACGAGGCGGTGACGCCCGAATACATGGCGGAACACGTGTGGCTTGTCGGCTCCCCCGACACAGTGGAAAAGAGGCTGCTCAACCTCTACGAGATGTGCGGCGGATTCGGGACCTTGCTCACCCTGATATACGACAACATCGAAAACCAGAAGGCCTGGGAAAAGTCCATGAACCTCTTCGCCAACGACGTAATGCCCAGGCTTGCCGAACTGAACCCCGACTAGACCCGCAGGGTCTGATCGAACAAACAACGCGGGCCGTCCGAAATTCGGACGGCCCGTTTGCGTATCCAGGGTCGTAGGGTGCGGATCGGCAGGTGGGCCATGAGTCAGCGTGCGTCGGCCAGTCCTTCGATCAGGTCAACGTAGTCGGCAACACCGCGGATCAAGTCGGGAATATCATCGTGCCAAACGCCTCCATAGAAGGCCTCGATATGCAGGTGATAGACCACATCGGAGAACAGTTGGCGCATCAGAATCCACTCAGCTCCCTGTTCTCTGGCCAGTGCTCGGATCCCCGCATCTATGTTTGTGCTCCTGGGGCTTTGCGTTCCGTAGATTTCCAGAACAACAGCCTGGGTCGCGTTGCGGGTGGCGCACCAAGCCTTCTCGGCGGCGTCACGCCAGTCGCCCGCCTCCAGCCGTGCCAGTGCCTCACGGTGGATAGCACGGGCGTCGCTAATCAGGTCTCTTGCCGAAGCGTTCTTGAGCATTACGTTTGCGTCTTGACCAGTACAATTGTTGGGGTCTATCTACAGGATAGAGCCGACCACGGAAATCGGCAACGGTCTAGGACCGGCGACGCTGAGCCCTGTCGATGTTACCCGTGCGACGCCCGGAGTTAATGCCGCCGTAACAAAACCGCCTCATAATGGAAGAAGCAATCGTTAACGCAACCGGAAAGGATAGACGGAGTGGTTACTGTCTCAGATGCCAGATCTTTGGAATTTTACAACGAGTGGCAGGATGCCAACGGCGGCCTGAGGCCCCACTACCAGGGCCTGTCGGGGGCGATTGAGTCGGCGGGTTTCGAGAATCTCGCCTCCCGCTTCGCCGATGCCGGAAGGCGCGTCGGCCTGGACTCGGTCACCTTCTACCTGGATCCGGGCAGCTACCGGAACATGCCCACCGACTTTGTGCCCAGAGTGATTCCACTGGAGCACTGGGAGACCATAGCCGCCGGCGTTGAGCAGCGGCTCAGGTCAATCAACAGGTTCCTGGCGGACCTCTACACCGGCCAGCAGGACATCGTTCCGGACGACGTCATCTACTCGTCCCAGCACTTCTATCCCGAAGTGCAGGGATTCCGCCCGCCGAAAGACATCTTCGTCCACATTTACGGCATTGATCTGGTGCACCTCGGGGACGGCCACTACGTGGTCCTGGAAGACAACCTGCGCATCCCCTCCGGCATCTCATACCAGCTGAAGGCCAGGGAGATGGCCGAAGAGCTGTTTCCGGAATTCACCAGCGCCTACAACATCGTGCCCTACGACATCCGGGACGCCTACCTCGGGATGTTCCAGTCGCTGACGGACAATCCGGACCCGGTGGTGGTACTGCTGACCGATGGCAAATACGGATCGGCTTTTTTCGAGCACCGCTACCTGTCGGAATTGCTGGACATCCCGTTGGTGGAGGGTCCGGACCTGTACGTGGCACCTGACGGGTACGTTTACGCTCGCACCCTGGACGCCGACGTGAAGGTGGACATCATCTACCGCAGGGTGGAGGACCTGGACCTATTTGTTCCTGGGCTGGGCGATGCCTATCTCGACGGCAAGGTGGTCCTGGTTAATGGCATCGGCACGGGGGCCGCAGACGACAAGCTGGTGTTTCTCTGGGTCCCGGACATGATCCGGCACTATCTGGGCCAGGAGGCAATTCTTACCCAGGCAACCAGCTACAATCCGGCCGATGCGGAGAGCCGACGGTTCATGCTGGAAAACCTGGAGAGCCTCGTCATCAAGACCCGCCAGGGTTACGGCGGCCTGGGCGTTTTCGTTATGCCTGACTTGGGCGAGGGGTACAAGGCCAGGGTCGCCAACAACATTCTGCAAAATCCACTATCTTTCATTGCCCAGGAGACCTTGGATTTTTCGCAGCACATGGTTTTTAATGAGGAGACTCGCAGTCTGGAGCCCCACCACGTCGACCTCCGCGTGTTCGCGGTGCAGAGCGGCGACGGGACGGTCTCGGTTTTTCCTGGCGGCCTTACGCGAGTTGCCCAGGCAGGCAGCAGAATCACAAACAACTCATCCGGCGGATTATGCAAACCAACGTGGGTAGTCCGATAGAAACTGTCACTGCATCGTTTATGTATGCGGTCAGATACGGCTACTCGGATCCGGTGATCAATAACGACAATCAGCTGAGGATTTTCCCTCGCGAGGGAGAGGGCCAGACCAGTTCGTCCTCCCAGGTCTGGTCCATTCCAAGCGGCCGGGGTGTGGAGTTCAAGGACAGATTCGGCAACCGGGTCCACCGACTGCGTGTCATGCAACCTCATACCACCTTCATAGTCGCCGCCGCAGGAACTGTGCATCTTTCCCACGAGCCTCCGGCCCGGACGGAATTGCCAATCGCCGACCTGCTGGACCTGCCCGAAAGCTTTGAATATACGGCCATATCACCCCTCGTAGACCCGGAGACCGTGTCCGGCCCCGCGTACAACATTGCCGGAGGGACCGAATCGCTGCTCTCAGCCGTCGATGGAGTGGTGCAGTGGGTGTATGAGAACATTGTCTACAGGCGAGGGACCACCACGATTTCCACCACCGCTGACCAGGTGTTGGAATCCGGGGCGGGAGTATGCCAGGACAAGACTCATCTGGCTCTGGGCATGCTGCGGGCCTTGAAAATACCCTGCCGATACGTCAGTGGCCTGATCTGCGGTCAGACCGGTGAAACCCATTCATGGGTTGAGTTCTACCATCCGCAGCAGGGGTGGCTGGGAGCCGACCCGACCAGGGGAGGCACTCTGCCGCCGGCGAGCGATTACGTCAAACTGGGAGTGGGGCGGGACTACACCGACGTTTCCCCGGTAACCGGTTCGTTTCTCTCCACCGGCGCCGCCGTGGATATCGCCGCCATCGCCGATGTGCGGCTGTCAGACACCATGCCCTCCCTTGAGGATGCCCTTCAACTGCTGGAACAGGCATACATAGTAAACAACCAACGCGGGACCTCAGGTCACTCGCTGGAAAACCCGGAGAAGGATTTATGACAAACGCGGCCGATCCCAGGGCGGTATCTCGTGGTGCGGACCGATGGCTGACGGACTCCAGGGTCTACAACCTGGTGTGGCTGGGGCGCTGGATCGAGCGGGCTCAGACCATCGCCCGCGTGGTGCGATGGGCAGCAATGCAGGACACGGGAGCCACCCGGCACGACATTGAAGGCGTGCTGGAAATGGCAGCCAACATCAGGGGCCTCTCAGTGGGACATTCCGACACAGCACTGGACCTGCTGCTTACGCGTGACAGCAGCGCGTCCCTGCGCGGATGCCTGGAGGCTGCCAGGTTCAACGCAACTCACGTGGCTCCCGTCGAGGTACTGCAGATACTCGGCGAAGCGGTAGACGCGGTGCAGAAGGAAGGGCCGGCCATTACCACCGCCGAAGAGGTCATCGGCTTTATGGACCGTTTGCTGCCCATCCTCGACAGGCTGCATTCGGCCATAGAGGAATCGTGGTTTCACTCGGCGCCAATGTCGGAAGAGGAAGTCTATCGCCGCTTCGTGCAGCAACAGCAGTAACCTTCCCGTATCCCGGTCCCACAGGCAGCCCGGTTCATGACCGGAGGGTGTTTACTTCTCGCTCCCCACAGGAGAAAGGGCCGATTTGGAGCGAGGTCCTGCGTCAGCAGGCTGGCACCGAAAGAAGGGGGCTCCCTCACCCTAACCCTTTCCCAGAGGGAGAGGGAATTTGTAGCACCCGCCTACGGCGCCTGGGCGCTCGGCGCTCCTCGGGTCCGCCGGCGCAGTGGGGCGCTCACCTCGTGCATGTAGCCCAGTATCTCCCGGTGTGACCGCCAGAAGCCGGTCTCGTGATACGGAATGCCATTTTCGAGGCAGAAGTCCTTCACCACCTCACGGGCCTTCCTCAGCTGGTTGCGCGGCATGTTTGGGAAGAGATGGTGCTCAATCTGGTAGTTCAGTCCGCCGTAGGCGAAATCGATTACCGGATTGGGAATCACGTCGCGGGAAGTCAGCGCCTGCTGACGCATGTAGTCCAACTTCATTCCCGGTTCCAGGACGGGCATGCCCTTGTGATTGGGAGCGAACACGGACCCCATGTACAGCCCTCCCAGCGCTCGGTGCACCACTATGAAAACCACCGCCTGCCAAGCAGGCAGAAAGGCAAACAGCAAACCGGCGTAGAGGCCAACGCCTGCCAGGACCACAGTGATCTCCGCCAACGGGTACCGCACCCGCTTCCTGCGCGCCAGGTAGACCAACCCGCCTCCCAGCAGGCTCAGTGAAGTAAGTAGCAGCATGGGGTAGAACAGGAAGGCCTGGTACGCGACAAGTAGACGCAGTGGCCATTTGGTCTTCAGGGCCTGCTCCTCCGTGAAAGCGAAGACCGACACGTCAATGTCCCCGTCCATGTCCAACTGGTTTGGATTGCGGTGGTGGGCGTTGTGCTTGTCCTGCCACCAGCTGGGGGTCATGCCGGTAACCAGCCCGGCCAGCAGCATGACGAGGTCGTTCCTGAAGGCCGAGTGAAACATCTGCCGGTGTCCTGAATCATGGCCAATGAACCCGAACTGGGCGAACACAATGGCCAGGAACACGGCATTCAGCATCTGCACCCAGAACTGGTCGAAGAGCACCAGCACAGCGATGCCCACGCCCAGTGCCGCCAATGTGCCAAGCACTTTGACAGCGTAGTACAGGTACTGACGGTCCAGCAGTCCTCGCTCGGCAACCATACGGCGAAGGTGCAGGTATTCCTTGCTTTCCGAGTTTCGCTGGGACTCTTCCACCGCCGCTTCAACGAACTGACGGTTTATGGCAATGCTTGGAATCCCGTGGGCCAGTTTTTGAGTAGCTATGCAGAGGTCTCCATTGTTCTAATGTAGTCGCCCCTCTCGGAGGCTGTCTTCCGGCAAGCGTGCGCTAGGCCACAGGAGCCCTGGCCGTTTCCTCTCGGATTCGGGCTGCCGAATCGCGCAGGGCGTTCAGTACGATGGTCTGCGGAGCGGGCGCCACGGAGGTGTAGTTCACGCCCATCTCCAGCAGTTCCTGCGGAGAGAGCCGTAGGGCAGAGTGATTGACCGGAATGTATACCTTGGCCTTGCCTACGGAATTAATCCGGGCAGCAAGGTCCACGAATGTCTGCCGCAGCCGAGGATCGTTGGGATCGGTCATGCCCAGGGCGGTGGAAATGTCCGTAGGTCCAAGCGAGATCAGATCCACGCCGTCCAGGGCCGCGATCTCCTCCAGTTCATCGAGCCCCCGCTGGTCCTCGGTCATGATGATCAGCAGGATCTCTTCGTTGGAGGTACGCATGTGTTCCTGCCACGGCACTGCGCCATAGCCTGCGGCCCGGGTGCTGCCGGCACCGCCCCGTTCTCCCTCGGGAGGGTATCGAACGGCGGCGACGGCCCTTCTTGCTCCCTCAACTCCTTCGATGTGGGGCACCTGGATGCCCTGGGCCCCCGCGTCTAGGATGCGGAGGATGGTCTTGGGGTTGTTTTCGGGAACCCGGACGATGGGAGTGATGCCGCACAGGTCAGCCACCCGTATCATCTCCCCAACCGTCCCGATGTCGAAAGCCGAGTGTTCCATGTCGATGAAGGCGCCATCGAATCCCGCAGCCGCAATGATCTCCACGACCGCCGGATCGGCGAAACCGACGTGGCTGACAATGGCCAGACCGCCCTCTCGCATGACCCGTTTCACCCGGTTTTCTTTCATATCAATGACCTCTGATTCAAGGTACCGCTGCAGGTTGCGTTAGAGTGTAGATAGAGGCGAGCGAACCTGTCAAACGGGCGCATGCGGACAAGGAGTATTGGCCGATTGTGTCAGCCCGGGTGACAGCCGGAGGCTCGCTGCCAGTGGACTCGCTACTGTGACGACGGAAGAGCGACGACCTCAACGCTATCACCGACGCTGACGGTACCAGGGTTCGCCACCGCAGCGTACACGCCGAAATACGGTGCCCTGGATGCGGGACGATACGCCAGCAGAAACCTTGGCGTGTCGAAGTCACGCTGGCCCGTGTCGGGGTCTATGGTGGTGATGGCGCACCTCGGGTCAGGGGCCACAATCCTCAGCCTTACCTCAGGACCGATGGCCACCACGCCGCCCAGCCAGGAGTCCTCCTCGTGCGGCGAGCATCCGTCAAGCAGGAAATTTGGTCGGAAGCGCCGTCCATCGAAGGGCCGGGCGTTCTCAGCGAGCTGACTGAGGAGGTCGACGGAGGCCTGCGACAGGAGTGACATCGGGTATTCGTCGTAGGACAGCCCAACCTGGTCGGTCTTGACCAGCCGGACGGGCCCACCGCACAGGGCGGACAGGGCCTCGTTCCACTCCCCGAGCACCTCACGTCCCGGGACCGTGCGCCCGAAAATCGGGGTGCTGACGGCCTGTCCTTCCTCCACCGAGCCAGCAACCACCTTGCCATCTGGAAAGGTCAGTGCCAGTTGCAAGGACTCCGGAACGAAGCTGGCCTTTACCTGGGAGAGCTGCGGACGCTGCCGCTGCGTCAGCAGACGACCACCGCCGTCGATCATGTGAAATCGGCGGTCTTCGGCAATCCCGGCGGGTCCTACCGGTATCGATTCTCTATCCTGTAGGGCCAGGGATTTGACGGGCGCAGTAAATATTGCAGCGACGGTGGGCAAACGGCTTTCCTGCAACAACTCCTGGGCATTACGGGCTGGTTGGTCGCTGGCCCAGAGTAACCTCTATCTCCTCTTGCTGTCCATCCCTCAGCACGGTCAGGGTGACCTCGTCGCGCGGGCTGTTGTGGTACAGCAGGTGCGCGATCAACCCGCTGGAGTCGGATACCTCGTGGGAGTTAATGGCCAAGATTATGTCACCGCCCACGGGGTACGGCACTCCGTTCAACTCTAGCGAGGAATCGGAGCCGCGCAAGCCGGCCCTCTCCGCCGGGCTTCCGTCCACCACGGATATGACAATCGCGCCAGCAGTACCCTCCGGAAGGTCAAGTTCCATAATGTAGTTGGATGTCGCAGTGGCTATGCTCACTCCCAGCCAGGGATAGTTGAACTCTCCATCCTCAATCAGGGGCGCCACCACTCGCTTGGCGATGTTGACGGGCACCGCCATTCCCACGCCCGAGAAGCTGCCGGAACGGCTGATGATCTGCGTGTTGATGCCGATAACCTGCCCAAGGCGGTCCAGCAAGGGGCCGCCGGAGTTTCCCGGGTTGATGGCGGCGTCCGTCTGGATCACCTCCGGAATTGTGAACTGGCTCTGGCCGCTGATGTTGCGTCCCACTGCGCTGACGATGCCCGAGGTCATGGTGAATTCCTGCCCGAACGGGGCGCCGATGGCCACAGTAAGCTGGCCTGCCTCGACGGCGCTGCTGTCGCCCAGGGTCACCGGCTGCAAATCCCAATCATCTCCCTGCAGCTTGATCACCGCGAGGTCGGAATGCGGGTCGCTGCCGACCACCCGACCGGTCGCCCGGGTGGAGTCGGCAAAGATCACTGTTACTTCGCTCGAACCACCCACCAGGTCCTCCACGACGTGGTGATTGGTCACGATATGACCTTCTTCGTCCCATACGAATCCCGAGCCCGCGCCCCACAGCAGCTCATCCGGTACACCCTGCAGACCTTGCAGCGCTGAGGTGGCCGGATTGGGAACCCTGATGTATACCACCGACGGCAGAACGCCTTCGTAAATGTCGTTCAGTACCTTTTCGAACGCCGCCAGCACTAGCTGGGCATCTGATTCCGCCACTGCCGGCGGATCGCTGCTGTCTTGCTGGACCGGGGACTGCTCAACCGATTCATTGGTTTTACTGCCGTTATCGGCGGAGGTGGCAACCTGTCCGGCAGCAACCTGTCCGACAGCGACAGGAACCGCCACAGCCTCCTGCGTTGGCGGTTCCGCAGGCGGTGAGGACGTGCTGGTGGGCTCAGGGGCTATGGTGATTGACTCCCTGTCAGCCTCCTGATTCGAGGAGCCATTGCAGGCTGCCAGAACGCCAATCACGACGGCGAGGACCAGAACACCAACGACCCACCGCGAAAAAAGGCGCGCCGATTTTCGCATCACAGAATTCTCCTGAAGGATAGAAGATTACCCCCGAATACCAATACGACGGTTGCGAATGTCCGGATTCTAATCCTGAATATTGAAAGAATTTGGAAGACTTCCGCGAGTCGCCCTTCCACGGAATGCATCCTTGACGTCAAATGTCCCGGGCGGTTCTCGGTTTGGCTCATTTGTTACCCGTCCTCGTCTTCACGAGCCCGTTCGGGGGCACACTGCACATGCCTACTGGTTTGGAATGAACTGGTTCCCTTTGCCTGAAAATATTCTATAATTGATATTATAAATTCCGATTGTCATTCCCGAGCCAGAGCGATCAGAGCAATGTCGATACCGCGAGAAAAGTTGTTGAATGGGGTGAAACGCCTCTTTCTGCTGTGCTCCGTCCTAGCCTTGCTCCTCGGCATGGCGGGGCCGCTGGCTGGCACCGCCCTTGCCCAGTCTCCGTCTGGCCCGCACGCCCTGGTGATCAACATCGACGGCGTTATCAACCCGGTCAAAGAGCGGTTTATCCAGAGGGCCCTGGACGAGGCTCAGGAGACCAAGGCAGTCCTTCTCTTAATCCGCCTCGACACTCCGGGAGGGCTACTGACCTCCACCAGGGAAATCGTGGAGCTGTTGCTGGGCTCTCCTGTGCCCACGGCAGTCTACGTCTCCCCAAGCGGTGCCCGAGCCGGTTCAGCGGGCACTTTCCTGACGGCGGCAGCGAATTTCGCCGTAATGGCGCCGGGCTCAAACATCGGCGCGGCCACTCCGGTCTCCGGTTCAGGACAGGACCTCGACGAGACCCTGGCCAGCAAGGTGGAAAACGACGCGGCGGCCCTCATACGCAGTATCGCCCAGGAACGCGGGCGCAACGCCGAACTGCTGGAGGACACGGTCCGCGAGGCCGCCTCCTACAGCTCCCAGGAAGCCGTTGACGGCAACGTGGTGGACTTCATCGCCGAAGACATCGAGGGCCTCCTGGCGCAAATCGACGGCATGATGGCCGACACCAGCGAGGGCCAGGTTGTGATGGAGACTCTCGGAATTTCCTCGACAGAGTTCGAAAAGAGCTTCCTGGAAAATCTGCTTGAGTTCCTGTCTGACCCCAACGTGTCGTTCCTGCTGTTCACCCTGGGAGGGCTCGGAATAATCATCGAGCTGTTCAACCCGGGCCTGCTGGTTCCTGTGATAGTTGGAGTGATTTGCCTGATACTTGCCTTCGTCGGCGTGGGCAATCTGCCGGTCAACTGGGCCGGCGTCGCCCTGATCCTGCTGGCCATCGCTCTCGGCGCCGGCGAGGTTGTGGTTGCCGGCTTTGGTGTTCTCGGAGTCGCCTCAGCGGTGAGCCTGATCATAGGCGGGCTGCTGCTGTTCGCCCAGTTCGGAGAGTCGTCCCCGACGCTGCCCTACATCGGGGTGAACCGTTGGCTACTGGTGGGCGTCTCCGTAGTATCCGGAACCACCGTGATATACTTGGCGCGGCAGGCCATGAAGTCTCGCCGGGACCGCCCCGAGGAAGCATCTTCGGCGATCGTGGGCCAAACGGGCTCCGTCACCATCGCCATGCAGCCCAGGGGGGCGGTCCGCGTAGCCAACGATACGTGGAGTGCGATGAGTGCCGATGGCAGCCACATATACGCAGGCGAACAGGTGAGGGTGGTGTCGGTCGATGGCTTGGTGCTGATTGTAGCCAGGCACGATCCAACCAGCTGACGGGTACGTACTACAGGCATGGGGGATTCTTGAGAATTCCAAGGAGGCCAATATGTCGGCAGGCCTGATCATGGTACAGCAGTATCAAAGGATGGTTATCCAGCGATTCGGAACCTATACAGGTACCAAGTCATCCGGGTTGCATTTTCTGATGCCTTTCGTATATCACGGTACAAAAGTGGACCTCAGGGAACGCGTGGCGCGTGTTCCCACCCAGAAATACATCACCGCGGACAACGTGGTGGTCGACATGGACTTCGTGATCTACTACCGCGTGATGGAAGACCTGGCGGACCGCGCCGTGCTGGAGGTTCAGAACTTCGAGCTGGCAGTTGTCAACCTGGCTTTCGCCACGTTGCGTGCGGTCATCGGCTCCACGACGCTGACAGATGCTCTCGCCGAGCGTGAAAGGATCCGGGATTCCATGCAGGTCCGGATGGATGAGGTCACGGAACGATGGGGCGTGAAGGTCTCGCAGGTGGAGATCAACGAGATTGATCCGCCTCCCGGTGTGAAAGCCGCGATGGAGCGGGAGAAGTCCGCAGAGGCGATCAAGACCGCCGATATCACCGAGTCCGAGGGCGCCAGGCAGGCGGCCATCAACCGGGCCGAGGGCGAGAAGCAGTCGGCTATCCTGAAAGCGGAGGGCGAGCGGGAGGCTGAGATCCTGCAGGCGGAAGGCGAGCAGCAAGCCGCAGTGCTCCGCGCGATGGGTTTCAGCGAGGCTTTGGAGCGGATTAACGCGGTGGCTAACCAGGCCGACGGCCGCACCATGAGCCTCCAATACTTTGATACGCTGAAGTCTCTGGGCGACTCACCGTCGACTAAGTGGATCTTCCCGATGGAATTCACCTCCATGCTCGGAAACTTCATGTCCATGGGCGGCAACGACCGCCAGAGTAACGGATCTGGGTAAGCGCATTTCGCACCAGAAAAGGGAAAGGCCGGTCGAATCGACCGGCCTTTCTTTATCCTGTCCGCGGATAGCCGCCTCCGGTTGCTGAGACGGTGAGCTTCCCAGACCTATCCTTCGGCGGGCTGGATCATTCCGAAGTTATCGTCGCCGCGCCGGTAGAGAACACTGTACCGATCGGTGTCGGCGTCGAGAAACATGTAGAAGTCGTGGTCGAGGTACTGCATCTGCAGGGCGGCTTCCTCCACAGACATCGGCTCCATGCTGAACCGCTTGATGCGTACCAGGTCCCCTGTGGGGGCCAGCACCTCTTCGCCCTCACCGATTGACTCGGGTTCCACCGCGGACAGTTCCGCAACCACCGCGTCGGCGTCGGGCGCATGCCTGGACTGTCGCTCGCTGCGGTAGGTGTGGGCCTTCCAGCGGTTGAGTTGGCGGTCCAGCGCGTCCACCGTGGCGTTTACTGCCGCCCTGGCATTGCCCGCCCTGCGCTGGGCTCGCAGCAGGTCCCCGCCGACGTTCAGCGACACCTGCACCACAACCCTGTCCTGCTGAGAGCGGGTGGACTCCGTGGCCATCTCCACCTCGGCCCTGGCGATGGCAGGCAGGTGGCGGTCCAGTGAGGCAAGCTTGGCGGTCACGTGCTCCCTTACCGAGCGGGTGATCTCGATATTCCTCCCCTGAATGCGCAGGTCCATTTTGCACCTCCCTTATCCCTCTCCCGTTAATGGAGAGGGCCTGAGACTCGCTTCCCGGAAGGGGCCGCGATAATAACACAAATATGCGTTCACAGCATGACGGAAAGAAGCAGCGAAGGGTCTGACCTCGGTTTCCGAGGAACGGACGTCTATCGCGCCCCGGCAGAAAGGGACTTGGGAGCCAGGTCCGACGAGCCGAGGAATTCGATGGCGGCCGAGTAGGGTTCGGCCTCCCTGGAAGCAACCTGGTCCATCACGGACAAGAGGCCGGGATCGGTCTGCACCAGGCGCCGGAGGCGTCGCACCAGTTCCTCTTCCACCACCTCCAGGAATTCCTGCGTCCTGTGCTCACCTCGGCGTTTCGCCAGGGTGCCGCTGGACTCCAGGAAAGCTCGGTGTTCCTCCAGCTTACCCCACATTTCGACGATTCCCCCTCCGGTGTGCGCGGAGGTCAGCATCACCGGGGGGGCCCACTCGGGCGTAGTCAGGGCCATGTGGAGCATCGCGGTAACGGAGGCGGCCATCTGGTCTGCTCCGTCGCGGTCGGCTTTGTTCACCACGTAGATATCGGCGATCTCCATTATGCCGGCCTTCAGGGCCTGTATCGAGTCGCCGGCCTCGGGTATCAGGGCCACGGCGACTGTATCGGCGACGCCCATTATCCCCAGCTCGGTTTGGCCGACCCCCACGGTCTCCACGATGACCACGTCGTAGCCTGCCGCATCCAGGGCCCGGGCCACGCCCTTGACAATTCGGGGCAGTCCCCCGGCCTGTCCGCGCGTGGCGATGCTACGGATGAAAACGCCGGTGTCCAGGTAGTGGCGCTGCATCCTGATGCGGTCTCCCAGGAGGGCGCCACCGCTGAAGGGACTGGTGGGGTCCACGGCCACAATGCCGACCCGCTTGCCCTGTTCGCGGAGGTGGCGCGTCAGCTGGTCGACGATGGTACTCTTTCCGGCGCCGGGTGGCCCAGTGATGCCCAGCGTATATGCGTGGCCGGTCCGGGAGTCAACGTCGCGCATCACGTCGACGGCAGCCGAATCTCCGCGTTCCAGCATGGAAATAACACGGGAGAGAGCACGCTGCTCACCGGCCAGCAATCTGTCTGCCAGTTCATTCAAGGGAGACGCCTCCACCCTAGCCCTTCCCGGAAGGGAGAGGGAATAAAGCGGATATGCAAGGGAGGCAAAGCAATGGGGCCTGGTTCAGCGATTGAATCCGCCGGCGAAACCCCTGGCTCCCGCCGTTATCAGCAGGTCGGGCCGGTTGCCCCAGCGCTTCAGGAAGCGGCCGAAGTTCTTGCGTGAGAGCTCGTCCCGCTGGTTGTCGTCCAGCTCGGTCCACTGCCGATGCTCGTGCCGGACGATGGGCAGGGACGAGTCGGCCAACACGCGGTACCCTTTGTCCTTGAACTGGAAACAATAGTCGATGTCCAGGTTGCGATAGAAGCGGAACACCTCGCGCATCAGGCCGACGGTGTTCACCGCCTCTCTGCGGAAGGACATGCAGTAGGCCTGCATGGCGTCGGCATCGCCCTCGTCCACCTCTTCGTGGAAGTGCTGCATGTCGTCGGTGGTCAACCCGTAGGGGCCGAAGATGCCCACCGACGGGTCACTGAGCTTGTCCCTGACGGTGCCCAGGATATCACCGACGATTTCTGCCGAGCCGTCCACGATGATAATGTGCTGTCCGAGGCTCTGCTTGACGCCGATGTTCTTGCTGGCAGCGTCACCGATGACGTGGTCGCAGTGGAACACGCGAAGGATTTCGTGCTCCTGCTTCATTTCCTCCAGCATCTCACCGGTGCCGTCGGTGGAGCCGCTGTCGATGACAATCACTTCAGCCGAGTAGCCCTGCGAGTGTCGCAGCATCCCTTCCACGCAGCGACGCACGTCCTCGGGGTAGCCGTACGCGTTGAGGATGAAGGTGAAATCGCAAGTGGGCTCCTCGTCCAGCAGCGAGGCCACCTCACGGGACGACGAAACGGCGTCCCACTTTTCCATGCGCTGCTCCATGAGCGTCTTGGGGCGAGCGCGCGATCCGTCGGGCGCGTCCTCGACGACATACCCGTTAGCTGACAGCCGGGCGCGCAGGGAGTCGGCGGATTCCCACGTCTGCCGCTCTCTCAGGGCCTCCCGTTCGCGCAGGGACGCGACGATTTCTTCGCTGACGCTGTTGGCGGCAGGCGCCTGGTGAAGGTCGAGGCCAAACATCTCGTCAAATTCCAGCAGCAGGCCCATCTTGGCCCTTCCCGGCAGGGAGGAGCGAACCATTTCCCAGGTGATCGCCAAGGCTCCGGGTAGGTTGAGATCGGAATCCACGGCCTCCCAGAACCGTCGGCGTAATTCGTCGGCCTCGGCGGGATGGCCGTTTCCGTCCGGTTCCATGCTCCACTGCCAGAGCCGGGTGCGCAGGTTTGTCAGTGCCTTCTCGGCGGCTTTCAGCGAGGTGAAAGTGAAATTCATCCTGTGGCGATAGAGCACGGTCATACACAGGTAGCGGAAGGCCAGGGGGTCGAAGCCGCGCTCGATCAGTTCCTCCACCAGGAACACGTTGCCCGAGGACTTGGCCATCTTGGCGCCGTCGGCAAGCAGGTGCTGCGCGTGCACCCAGTAGCGTACGTGCTGCTCCCCGAAGGCGGCCTCGCTCTGGGCGATCTCATCCTCGTGGTGGGGGAAGATGTTGTCAACGCCACCGGTGTGGATGTCGAAGAACTCGCCCAGGTACTTGGAGGCCATGGCGGAGCATTCGATGTGCCAGCCTGGGAAGCCCTCGCCCCACTGGCTGTCCCACTTTACGTCGCGACCGGGCTCGGCTGCCTTCCACAGGGTAAAGTCACGGGGGTCGCGCTTCATCGGGTCGGCCTCGGCACGAACACCCTCCAGCAAGTCTACGCCGGTATTGCGGGAAAGCTTACCGTAGTCGGAGAAGCTGGGAACGTCGAAGTAGACGTTTCCGCCCCGCTCGTAGGCGTGGCCCTTGTCCACGAGCGCGCCAACGATGGACAGCATTTCGGGGATGTGCTGGCTGGCCCACGGGAACACATGGGCGTCCATAATGTTCAGCCGGGCCTCGTCGCGATGGAAACGGCCAGCGTACAGCTCGGCAATCTCCTGAACGGTCTTGCCCTCGGCCAGCGCGGCCAGGATCATTTTGTCGCCGCCGGTCTCCACCAGTTCCTGGCGCATGTGGCCGACGTCGGTAATGTTCTTGATGTGATGGACCTGCAGGCCGTGGTGCATGAGGGCCCGGCGAATCCAGTCGGCCATCATGTAAGTGCGCAGGTTACCGATGTGGGCGTCGCGGTAAACGGTTGGCCCGCAGGTGTACATGCTCACCTTGCCCGGCTCTGCGGGCTCGATCTCTTCTACCCTCTTATTCAGGGTGTTGTAGATACGCAGCAACGCAAATACACCTCACCGACGAATATCGGTAGTTTACCACGGGCCTCAGAGCCCTGCCAGTTTGTGTATGTACACTTCGGCCCCATTCGGATTCAGTCTCCGCTTCCGGGGAAGACTGGACTTGATCCCACACCTCTGCCTCGAATCAACAAGGAGGAGGAGTGGGATCTTGCTTTATTCGCCCTGCTGGACCACGGCACCGGCGGCCTTCAGGGCCGCGATGTCGGTGGCACCGTATCCGGCTTCGGCCAGGATCTCGTTCGTTTCCGCGCCCAGCACCGGTGTCGGGCGTCCCAGCCTCGCAGGGGTGCCGGACAGCCGCGCCACCACTCCGAGGTGATCTGCCCTTCCCATGCCGGGGTGTTCGCGGCTGACAATCAGGCCGGCCTCCCTGACGTGAGGGTCGTCGTGATAGTCGGGGAGAGACTTGTTCTCAATGGCACTGACGCCAGCGGCGGTCAGGCTCCTGACCCATCCATCGCGAGTGCCCTGCGCGAACACCCGTGAAAGCTCGTCGGCCAGCGCTGCATCATTCTGCTGCCGAGCCTGGGTGTCGCTGAATCGACTGTCGGAGGCCAGGTGGGACAGCTCCGGCAGTCCCGTAAGCGCAGACCACGATGCCTCGTCGTCGCACTGAAGGTAGAACCAGCCGTTGTCGGCCTGGTACAGCCTCGAAAGGGCCGAGAGACCGCGTACACTCAGCCCCTCGGGGTCCTTGCGCTCATAGCCCTCGTAGTCCAGGAAATAGGGCGACTGCAGCAGGCATGCCGTCAGCGACAGACCTCCGTCGACCGACTGCCCGCGCCCGGTGCGATTGCGCTCGTGGAGCGCAAGAGCGATGGAGAAGGCACCAAGCAGGCCGGTGCCGTAGTCGTTCATGGGGTAGGGCAGGAGCTGCGGAGCATCATCACGACCGCCACGGCGGACCTGGATGCCGGTGGTGGCCTGCGCCAGCTGCTCCCAGCCGGGGCGCTCGGCCCAGGGGCCGTCGTAGCCGAAGGCGTTGGTGGAGGCGTACACGATATCCGGCTTGCGCTTGCGGATTTCCTCGTACCCGAGGCCCATACGGTCCATGGCGCCCTTGCGATTGTTTTCCACCACCACGTCGGCGGTCTCCAGCAGCTTCCAGAAGACCCCACGGCCCTGTTCGCTCTTGAGATCGATCTGGATGCTGCGCTTGCCACGGTTCACGTCCAGGTTGCCGCCGTAGTCGTAGGGACGGCTCGGATCGTCGATCTTGATGACATCGGCGCCGAACTCGCCCAACGTGCGCCCGCAGGTAGGTCCGGCCAGCACGATGCACAGGTCGAGGACCCGGACGCCCTGCAAGGCGGACAGGATATCTTCGTGGCTTTCGAAGCGCTGTCCGGGAGGCGCGGCCCTGATCTCCGCCAGCGCCGAAACAGTGTGCTCGCCCAGCGTCGGCGCGCGGCGCGGTGCAGGTCCGGGAGTTCCGCGCATTCGGTTCGGCGGGCCGGGCTGCTTCATCCTGCCGTGTTCGGCATCGTCCACCTCCACCACCATTCCGGCGCCGATGGCGTGCTCATGCACCATCCACTCGTCCACGGTCTTACAGATGGTGCAGGCGCCGCCGGTCTCGGCGATGGCGTCCTCCCACTCCTTGGCGGTCTTTTCCTTGAACAGGTTTTCGACTCGCTCCCGCCACATCTCGATGGTGTCAGGGCTCACATCCGCGCCGTAGAGATCCTCCAGGTCCTCGATCCACTCGGGGCGACCGGCGGCCTGCAGGAACTGGCTGGCGAAGCGCTGGTACATCCCGTGATTCTGGACATACCGTCCGTCGGCGCACTGGTACTGGTGGGACATCACATTGCGGGGGAGGGTGAACAGGTCCGGCGGGTCGATGTCGTGGAACTTCGACAGGTGCCGCCCCATGGCAGCGAACATTGCGCTGTGCAGCGGCACCTCGATGCGCTGTCCTTGTCCGGTGCGCTGGCGGGCGATGAGCGCCATGGTCACTGACACGGAGCCGATGATGGCCGCGAAGCTGCTGGCGCTGGGCAGTGGCAGGAACAGCGGCTCGTCCATCCCCGGCGCACCCTGGTGCGCGCCGGTGGCCGCCCCAACGATGTGTTCCCAGCCCCGCTGGTCGCGATACGGGCTGTCCTCTCCGAATCCTGGCAGGGAACAATAGACCAGCCCGGAATTGGTACGGGTCGCCTCGTAGCCGATGCCCAACCGGTCAGCGACACCGGGCCGGAAGTTCTCGATCAGGACATCGGCCCAGCTGATGAGCTCCGACGCTCTTTCTCTGCCTTCGGCGGACTTCAGGTCCAGCTCAACGGAACGCTTGCTGCGGTTCCAGGTGGCGAAGGCAGGCTCGCTGCGGGCGGGGTCGCCGCCGGGCCGCTCAACCTTGATGACATCGGCGCCCTGCTCGGCGAGCAACATTCCCAGCAACGGGCCGGGGATGTATTGTCCGAATTCAACGACCCGGATGCCGCGCAGCGCTCCCTGGGTATCGATGGACTGTTCTTGTGTACTCATTGGGCGTCATTCCTCGCTTGCCTATTGGTGCTTGTCTCTTGGTCTAACCTGGCGGGACTGGTGGCCAGATGCGGCTAGTGGGCGTGTACTCTCTCCTGGACCTTAACGACCTTGCCGGTTTTGGCGGACTCGATGGCGGCGGCGGTGATCTGCGTGGCCTTGAGACCGTCCTCGCCCGTCGCGGACGGGTCCCGATCGGACTCCAGGGCATCGCGAAAGTCGTTCAGTTCGGCCACAAAGTTTGCCAGGTAGTCGTACTCGTAAGCCTCGTTGTCGTTGACGGTGGCGCTAACCACCTCGGCTTGTCCCAGGCGGGCCTCCCAGACAGTCTCCTTGGTGGCAAAGCGGCCATCGGAGCCATACAGTGCCAGGTCGTTCTGGGTGTCGGGAAGCATTCTGCCACACATCACCTGGGCGATGGTGCTGCCGCTCATCCGAAGGGCAGTGGTGGCGATGTGCTCCAGGGGCTGGTGAGTGGTCTGGCCGTCCGTCAAGGCCACGACCTCGACAACTTCCTCCCGCAGCAGGAAGCGGAACAGGTCGAACACGTGGACGCCAAGCCCGACCAGCACCGAGGCGTCGCCGATGAGCTCGGGTGTCTCCCACCACTCGCGCAGGCCGATGCGGGGCAGGTGCTCGGGCTCTCCGCGATTGCCGCGCCCCCACTGCCCGTGGGCCAGGCGGATGCGCCCGATGGTGCCGTCGTCTATGACCTTCCGGGCCCAGAGGTGGGCCGGGTGAAATCGCAGTTCAAACCCCAAACCAAGCTGGACCCCGTGGTCCCTGCAGGCAGACACCATGGCGGCCGCGTCGGTTACAGAGTTGGCCATGGGTTTTTCGGACAGGACGTGCTTACCTGCGGCGGCAGCCTTGATCGTCTGGGGCGCGTGCAGGTGGTTGGGAGAGGCGACAAAGACCGCATCGACCCGCGAGTCGGACAGCAGGGCGTCCAGGTCGCTGTAGGCGGCGTCGGCCCCGTGCTTTTCGGCGAAGGCATCGGCCCGGCCTTGATCACGGCCGTACACCGCCACCAGCCGGGCATCGTCCGCCAGTTTCATTGCCGGCGCCAGCTTGAGATCGGCGTGAGAGCCGATGCCTGCGATTGCCCATCTCAAAGACAATTTGTTGCTCCTGTTCCTGAAACCTGAAACCGAACTGGGCGTCAGGCCTGAGCGATGGTTACGTCCGTACCGGCGGGTACATTCCGCAGTTGCATAGCGTCTCCCAGGACCCGCCCGACGACCTCCACGCCGCTGGCGGCTCGTATCTCGTCGCCGCGGCTGGCTGGAGTGGGCCCGAAGAAAATGCAGAATGCGTTCCCCGGCGGCCAGAACGCAAGGTCGCCCATCTGCACGACTTCATTGAGGTTCGAGCCGTCAGCGTCCACGGGGATGCGAAAATAAATTTCATCGCCCCAGGTGTTGCCTGCGCAAGTAAGGGGCAGCGCATCGCAGATAGCGTTGGCCGTGGGGCTGTCGCTCAGTTCGGCATTTAGAGAAATGGCGCCGGCTGTGATGGTTATGCTGCGTGGCATGTTCCGTTCCCCCGTCTAGGCAGCGCGCCAGTTGGCGAACCGATCGGGTGCATAGCCCCCGACAGAGAGGTCCGTTCCCGACGTGGTGATCATGTCTGCGACCGACTTGCCGAACCCCGGTGCAAGCAGGATTCCCTTCTTTCCCGCGCCAGTGGCCAGCCATGCGTTCTCGTATCCCTGGACACGCCCGATGATGGGCAGCCAGTCGGGGGTGACGGGGCGAAGGCAGGCAGTGTGCATCTCGACGGTTGCCTCGGACACCGCAGGCACTATGCGCTTTACCCCGGCAAGTATGCGTTCCCGGGTCTCGGGCAGGGGCTGGCGATCGAAACCACGCCAGTCCTCGGTGGTGCCGCACCAGGCCAGCCCGTCGGGCTTGGAGTAGATGCTGGCGCCCCCACCGGACACGTCGTGCGGGAGGGGATCGCCCGGCAGCCGCAGCCGAAGAATCTCGCCCTTAAGCGGGTCCACGGGGATGTAGGCGTCCAGCCAGTCCTCCGCCCGGCGAGACCAGGGGCCCATGGCCAACACGACCTGGCCGCAGTCAATTTCGCCGTCGTCCAGCAGGACACGGGTAACGTGGTCCCCGCGTTTTTCAAGGCCGCGCACTGTGCCGGGGCGCAGGCTGGCCCCCGAGGCCTGCGCGGCTGCCGAGAGGGCGAGGGTGAACGACTGACTGTCCAGGGCGTAGTTGCCCTTCTTGAACACCGCTCCGGCAAACTTGCCGGTAATCCTCGGGTCCAGCTGGCGTACTCGTGGCTCGTCGGCCATGGATGCGCTGAATCCATCGGTTGCCGTGAACCGAGCCGCGACGTCCTCCAGTTCATGCACTGCGGACTCATCAAAGGTCAGCATCACCTCCGACACATCGCGCAGCTGGTAATCTATTTCGGTGAGGGTCTTCAGTTTCGGGTAAAGGCCCAAATGGAGATGGAACGACTCCCAAGCGAAGTCGGCCAGCGGACCCGGTATGCCGGTGCCGGTAAGAGGATTGAGCCCCCCGGCGGCGTATCCCGAGGCCTGCGATCCCACGCCCTCGCGCTCGATAATAGTGCTGCTCAGCCCGGCCTCGGCCAGATAGAAGGCCACGGCGCAACCGGCCGCACCTCCTCCGATTATGGCAACGTCAGTTGATTCGGGCATTTCAATTCTTCCACCTCAGATTGGGTGCGCCGTGCCATCGCATGGCGCGGCACATCGGGGCAGGATAGAATGGGACGCTAACTACCTGCCGGGAGTATACCTATGCCAATTTACGAATACTATTGCTCAAAGTGCGATCGCGATTTTGAGTTAATCCGCGCTGTGTCGCAGTCGGACAGCACTGCGGACTGCAGCGAATGCGGCGAACCGGCACAAAGGCAACTCTCCAATTTCGCCTTCAAGTCCAACACTTTCACCGCGCCCAAGTTCCGCGCCTCGCTGGAACAGCCCAAGCGGTCGCGGCCCGAGGCTCCCTCCGACGCCTCCTAGCTTCCCTCCGCGGCGGCCTCGGCGCGAGCCTCGTTGCAGATGATGCAGGAGCAGGCGGCCCGGAGCGCCCGGTAGGTGTAGATGCCGGTGTAGTGGGTGTCATCCCAGAGGAACTGCATCCCGTAGTTGCCAACCGGCATGTGGTCGATGGCCTTTACGTCGGCCGGCACCGAGTCGGGATCAAGTATGGGACGGCCCGTCATCTCCTCGATGCAACTGGCGCAGGGACAGCGCAGGCGCAGGTATCGATGGGAGTACGGACTGCGGTGTCCGTCATCCCAGATGATTACGATGGCGTTGTCTTCCAGGCTGATTTCTATTGGGAATATTCGCTCTTGCGTCAATTCATCACCAAGGCAAAAAGTGAGCTTGAGTCGTCAAACCGTCGCGGCCTCGATCGACTCGTGCGCCCCCGCTGGCAGGTCAGGATTGAGGCGGCGCCTGCACGTCGGCCAAGCGCGCCGGACGGGGTAGTTCATCCGGATCTATGGGAATCTCAATGATGCTGGGCTTGCCCGCGCTCAGGGCCTCCAGCATAGCATTGCCAACGTCCTCCGGCCTCTCCACGTAGAAGCCGGCCCCGCCGAACAGCTCGGCGTACTTGTCGTACCGTGGGTTAAGGGTGTCGGCCCCAACGTAGCGCTCGTTGAAGGCGAATCTCTGGTAGGCCTTCTCCGAGCCCCAGCTGCCGTTGTTCATGATCACGGTGACCACCGGCAGGTTGTACTCCACTGCGGTGGCAAACTCCTGGGCGTTGAACAGGAACCCGCCGTCGCCGTTGAAGTTGACGACAGGCCGATCGGGAGCAGCGAACTGGGCGCCAAGAGCGGCGGGAAAGCTGAACCCGAGGCCGCCCAAGTCCAGTGAGGTCATAACGCTGCGGGGCAGGTGGTAGTCGAGGCGGTCCTGCCCAAAGTTGGGCGCCAGCCCTGCGTCCAGGGCCACGATGGCGTCCCGGGGCATCACCTTGCGCAGTTCGGCGTAGACCCGCTGCGGTTTCATGGGCAGGCTGTCCAGTCGTTCCTCGCCTCGCAGGCGGTCGGCCCGCCGCGCCTTCCAGCTGCTGACCTCTTCGGCCCACTGCGGGTTGACGCGAGGCGCCCTGCGTCCCAGTTCCTCCAGTAGTTCACGAGAAACCGCTCCGGCGTCTCCCTCGATGCCCACGGTCACCGGGTAGTTGCGGCCAATTTCTTCCGGATCGATTTCGATCTGTATTATCCGGGCGTCCTCAGGGATGAACCTGTGGTCGTAGAAGGTGGTGGACTGGCTCAACCGCGTCCCCACGGCAAGGATAGCGTCGGCCTCTCGGATGGCTTCGATACCCTCCGCGGATCCCAGGCGCCCCAGGTGCCCCAGGAAGTTGGGGTGGTCGGAGGGCACAGCGTCGGCCCGCCCGTATGAAGTGACGATGGCGGCGCCGGTCAGCTCGGCAAGGCGGCATACGTCCTCGCCAGCGTTACTCCACTGCACGCCGCCGCCAGCCAGGATGACGGGTCGCTGGGCCCCGGCCAGAACATCAGCGGCCCGCTGGATCAGTGCCAGGTCTCCCCTGGCACGGGTCTGGCCAGCACGGTACGAATCGGGGGGCAGCAGGTCCAGGTCAATCTCGGCTCCGGGCAGCAGATCTCGTGGTATGTCCAGCAGCACCGGCCCCATCTTCCCTGAGGTGGCCACCCGGAAAGCATGCCGGAGGGCATCTGGTAGGCGGTCGATGCGATTTATCGGGAAGGCTGCTTTCGTGATGGGTTTGAACAGCGCGACCTGGTCAAACTCCTGCGTGGAGTTGCGGTACTGGTCGCGGCGGGAGGCGGAGGGGGCGATGACCACGACCGGCGAGTGGGCCACGTACGCCGATCCGATGCCGTAGGTCAAGTTGAGCACTCCCGGTCCGTTGGTGGCCAGACACACGCTGGGAGCACCCGCGATGCGGCTGAACCCGTCGGCCATCAGTGCCGCGCCCTGCTCGTGTCTCACCCCGACGAACCGCATATCCTCCCGGTCATACAAAGGATCCAAGATGTCCAGGAAAGACGATCCCACTATGCCGAAAATGTGGGACACACCCTCCTGTTTCAACAGCTCGATAACTGCTTCGCCTGCTTTGAGTCGCTGGGTCAACGCTGCTGCCTCCGCCCGATAATAATCGTTGGGCAGTTTAACACACCGGGTTGACGACCCTGCGCAACTTTGCACTTACTGCCCTTAATCCATACAATCTGGAGTCAAATGACACTACGGCTTTCAGCCCGGAGGAATCACTGATGGAATACGAGCACCTGCTGGTGGAAATCGAAGACCGCGTCAAACTCATCACAATGAACCGCCCAGAAGTCCTCAACGCAATGAACCACAAGCTCGACGGCGAACTGCACCACGCCGTAATGTCGGGGAACGAGGACGAGGGCGTGGGCTGCATCGTCATCACCGGCTCGGGCGAGCGGGCCTTCTCGGCTGGAGGCGACATCCACGAGCAGCGAGTGCACGCCAATGAGTTGACCGAGGAGCAGCGAGAGGCCAATTCCCTGCAGTACCAGAACTGGATGTACGACATCTCGGCATCTCCCAAGCCGGTCATTGGCATGATGAACGGGCTGGCCTACGGCGGTGGAGCGGTGCTCGCCTCTTGCCTCGATATGCGCATCGGCTGCGAGAACACCATGTTCCGCTTTCTGGCCGTCGCTTACGGTCGCATAAACTGCACCTGGACCCTGACCAACCAGGTGGGCTGGCCCACCGCCAAGGAGTTCCTATTCACCGGGCGGGTGGTGGAGGCGGAGGAGGCGTACCGGGTGGGTCTTCTCAACCACCTGGTGCCGGCGCCGGATCTGCGGGACAAGACCATGGAGATCGCGTCGACCATCGCAGGGCACCGCCCCGAGTCGGTGATGGGCATTAAGCAGATCCTGCTGCAGGACAAAGCGGCCGACCTGCGCGGTATGTGGGAGAACGAGGTGGAATACACAACCAACCAGGTCAAGGGCTACGGGGTTGAGCAGGCCTTCCCGGAGTTCATCGCCCGCCGAGGACGGGAGCTGTAGGCGAGTCTTTATAACAGGGGCGACGGCCTGGCTTTGATGAACGATCCAGGTCATTGTCGATTGACAAGCGACAGGCGACACAATAATCTAGAGTTGTGATCCAGTCCTTTCGGCACAGAGGTCTTGAAGATTTCTACAACGGACGCGGGACAAGGCGCATTTCTCCGGAACACGTTCGAAGGCTGAGACGCATTCTCACCGCCCTTGATCAGGCCAGCGAACCACAGGACATGAACCTGAATGGATTCAGGCCGCATCAATTGTCAGGCAGGCTGCGCGAGTATTTCTCTGTGTCAGTGTCGGCCAATTGGAGGGTGATTTTCCGGTTCCAAGACGGCCATGCGTACGACGTAGACTACTTGGACTATCATTGATCGGGGAGCCTAGAGATGCCAATGCATGACCCTTGCCATCCTGGCGAAATTGTGAAATACGAATGTCTGGAACCCCTTGGGTTGTCCGTTACCAGGGCGGCGAAGGGGTTGGGCGTGACTCGCCAGGCCCTGTCGGATTTGGTAAACGAAAAGTCCGGTGTGTCCGTGGACATGGCAATCCGCTTATCAAAAGCGTTCGGCTCAACCCCTGAGACCTGGCTGGGAATGCAAATGGCCTACGATCTCTGGCAGGCACGGGACCGTGCCGAGAGCATAGAGGTGGAGCGGTTCTTTGTGGAGGCCGCCTAGCCGCTGAGCGTGCCCTTGGTGCTGGGGACGGCGTGGGGTGAGCGCGGGTCCGGCTCCAGCGCGTCCCGCAGGGCGCGGGCGGTGGCCTTGCACAGCGCCTCGGCCTTGTGGTGCGGGTCGATGCCGGTGATGATCCGGGCGTGCAGGTTGATCTTCCCTTCAAGAGCGATGGACTCGAAGAAGTGCCTCACCAGCGATCCGGGCAGCGTTTCCACCATTGAGTCGTCGATGGTCGTCTCGATTACCGCGTAGCCACGCCCCGAGCAGTCGAGCGCTACCATCGCCAGGGTCTCGTCAAGCGGGACAATGGCGTGGCCCATGCGCCGGATTCCCCGAGCGTCGCCGATGGCCTCGTTCAGCGCCCTTCCCAGCGTGATGCCTACGTCCTCCACCAGGTGGTGCCAGCCAGTGTGCAGGTCACCCTTGGCATGCAGGGATATGTCGATCAGGCCGTGGCGGGAGATCTGGCTTACCATGTGATCTAGGAACCCGTTGCCCGTGTCGACGTCGTAGGAGCCCGTCCCGTCCAGATTGATGGCAAGACGGATGTCCGTCTCGCCGGTGGTGCGATGCAGCGTGGCGGTACGCCCCTCGGGGACGGCGGGCGGGTTGTGGACGTCTACCATTCCTATGCCCCCGTCAGTTCGGCCAGCGCTTCGGCCACCGCGTCGTTTTCCTCGGGAAATCCGACAGAGGTGCGGACGCAGTCGATGAGGCGAGGATTGCTCCAGTGGCGAAGGAAGATTCCCCGATTGCACAGCCCCTCAAACACCTGCGAACCCGTACCCTCAGGCAATTGGCAGAGGATGAAGTTCGACTTCGACGGGTAGGGCCTGACGGTGGGGATCGCCTCCAGCAAGCCGAGCATGCGCTCGCGTTCCTGGACTATGGCGTCCACCCGCTCCAGAAGTGCAGTCATGTCTTTCAGCGACGCGATCAGGGCCACCTCGGCGGCCAGGTTGACGTTGTAGGGGGGCTTGACCGACATCATCATGCCGGCTAATTCGGGATGCATGGCCCCCAGCCCGATGCGCAGCCCGGCCAGGCCGGCCCATTTGCTGAACGTTCGCAGCACGACGAGGTTGGGATACTCGTCCAGCAGCGGAAGGAACGTGTTGCCATTGAACTCGTAGTAGGCCTCGTCGACAATGACCAGAATGCCGGTGTCAAGCAGCGCTCCGACTTCGGCCTCGCTGGGCATGTTTCCGGTGGGATTGTTGGGCGAGCAGACCACGATGGCCTTGGTGCGCGAGGTAATGGCGAGCTTGATTCCCTCGAGGTCGATTTCGAAGTTGTCGTCGCGGGGTACGGAAATGGCCTGCCCTCCGCAGATCTCCGCTCCGATCGAGTACATCCCGAAGGTGGGGGTAAGGTTGATGATGTTGTCCCCGGGGCCAATGAACATCCGGAACAGCATGTCGATCAATTCGTCGCTGCCGTTCCCGGCGATGATACGGTCCGACTCGACACCCACATACTTTGAGAGCTCTGCCCGCAGCTGCCGCTGTTCCGGGTCCGGATAGTGGTTGAAGTTTGGGAAGTTGGCAAGCGCCTCGGCCACCGCGGGAGAGGCGCCGTATGGATTCTCGTTGCCATTCAGCCTGATGATTTTGTCCTGCGAGATGCCGGCCCGCTCGGCCATAACCTCCACGGGTTCAACGCCCTGGTAGATACCAAGGTCGCGGATGTGGGGCAGCATCGACTGTTGCAGTCTTTCAGTAAATTTGGCCATGTCTTCTGACCTGCCTAAATCTTCGGGACCCCTTTGGTTGAGAGGGACGTCAGACCGCTGACTTGAGTGCGTCCAGGCGCACCTGCACCGCTCCGGCGTGGCCTGCCAGGCCTTCGGCGTTGGCGATCTGCACTGCGGCGGGACCAAGGTGCTGGAAATCGGCGGGACTCAGTCCCACCACCGGCATGGTGCGAAGGAAGTGATGGACGCTGAGAGCCGAGCCGAACCTGGCCGTTCCGCCGGTCGGCATTACGTGGCTGGGGCCGGCAATGTAGTCGCCCATAACTTCGGGAGAATATTCGCCCAGAAAGAGGCCCCCGGCGTGATGGATGCGGTCAACCCAGCTCCACGGCTCCTGCAGCAACAGGCAGAGGTGCTCGGGGGCGATGCTGTTCACCAGGGTTACGCCCTCATCCAGCGAGTCTACGATGACCACCCGGCCCTGGCGCTCCAGCGCCTGCCGGGCCACCTCGCCTCGGGGCGCCGCTGCCAGCCGGATTTCCAGCTGTTGCTCCACCCGGTTGACCAGGTCCGCGCTGTCGGTGACCAGGATCGCCGTCGCCAGCGGGTCGTGCTCGGCCTGGGCGATGAGGTCGGCCGCGCAAAAATCGGCGTTGGCGCCGTCGTCGGCCAGGATGATGGTCTCTGTCGGTCCGAAAACACCGTCGATGTCCACGGAGCCCTGCACCAGCTTTTTCGCGTAGGCCACGAAAATGTTGCCGGGGCCACAAATCTTGTCGACTTTGGGTATGGACTCAGTGCCGTATGCCAGCGCGCCAATGGCCGGAACTCCTCCGACCTGGTACATGGCATCAACGCCAGCGATCTTGGCGGCGGCGACAACGGCAGGAATGAGCGGCTGCGAGCCGTTCCGAGGCGTGGTGAGGATGATCTCCCGCACACCAGCCACGCGGGCGGGTATCACCGTCATCAGCACCGTGGAGGGATAGGCGGCGCTGCCTCCGGGGGCGTATACGCCTACGCGGGCGAGTGGTCGCACCAACTCACCGAGGCCCTGCGCCGGGTCCATCCATTCGCCGGGCAGGGTTGATTGGTGGAAGGAACGAACTCGGTCGGCCGCCAGCTCCAACGACTGCCACAGTTCCTTGCTGACCTGTTCACTGGCAGCGTCAAGCTCCGCATCTGGAATCCGGAAATCCTCCAGGTCCGACCCGTCCAGCAGCCGGGCGTAATGCCGAACGGCGGCGTCCCCGTCCCTCTTGACGTCGGCCAGCATACGGACGACGGACTCCGCCGGCGTAACGCCATCGCCGAAGGCCAGACGAGTGCGCTCCAGTACGGACTCCGGCAGTGACGAGAGATCCAGGGGGTCAATGCGGGCGAGAACGTTCTCGGCATTCTCGGCGCCGCGGATGATGTTCAGGTTGGTTTTAGCTGCCACTTAGCTGCTCCCAGGTCTTGAATGCTGCCGCCCCGCGATCGGGGCCAGATCAAGGCCAGTTGTTCGGGTTATTCGGGCAGGAACTGCCGTACGTGGGCGATGGTTGCCGCCACTGCTTCCCGGCGGTAATTCTCGACCTTGGCCTCGGGTATTCTTTCGTACACTTCCTCCAGGCTGTGGGGCATGCGTTCCAGGAAGTGGTCCACCGATTGCTGCACTTCGTCGTTATCGCGGTACATTCGGTTGAGGGCGAATTTCAGGCGGGACCACTCGAATTCCCGACCGACGAATCCGGAGACCCGTTCCTTCCATTGGGTGAGCAATCCATCCTCGAAGAAAGCAATGGAAACACCCTGGTCTCCGCAGGCAACCTCGTGACCGGCGTTCAAGGGTCCACTCACGTCCGGCAGGGAAAGGCGGTCCATATCCAGCTGCACGGCACGGTCCCAGATATCGGCCTGCACCTGGTCGGCGGTCAGCCGCGTTTCTTCCTGGGTGTCGAAGTTTGGGCGATATACAGTGGTGATCCAGACCTCATCCGAGGCGAGGTGGCAGAGGTAGCCCAGCAAAAATGAACGGGTGGCCGGAGACTGGGCGCCCTCATCCAACAACTCGGGATAATTCTGAAACATGGTGCGGGCCCCGGTGCCCACTTCACTCACCGAAAGAGGCGCGAAATGCGTCTGTTCCCTGGGCCACTTGGTCATCGCCCTTATGTCCGGAGAGGTTGACCCAAGGTAAAAGCTGCCGATGTGGTCGTAGACGGAACCCCAGTCAAGCTGCTCTGCGACCACGTTGGCGAGATAAATGTGCATCGGCAGGTTGGGCATTCGTAACGTCCTTGGCCCGTCCTCGGAGCCTTATCTCCGCCAGGGAAGGCCCGCTTCGTTATCCGCATCCTCGACAGCAAAGCAGGCTTGTCGGGGTCAGGCGGGGTCTGCGTATTTTATCCCGTGCAATGGTGCTTGTCGAACCGTACCCCTTGGTCATCCAAACAGTTCTTCGTAAGCGTGGGAGTGGCTGTCGAACAGGTACGACAGCTGAGACGCCGCAACGTCTACGGCGCCGCAGTCCCTGAGATGGTCCACTGCAGACAGCAGATTGTCCTTCTTGACCAGCAGGCTGACCGAGAACCAGTCCTGCTCCTGCACGTTGTAGACGCGTGCCACCGTGGGGCCCCGGAGGCCGGCCAGGTCGGGCCGCGCCAGCACCATGCCACTCACGGCCTCGGCCGAGTCCCCCTGCACGTTTGCCGTGAGGCGGTAGTATGGCTCGGCCCGCATGTGGGCCTCCAGCATCTCGGTGAGGCCCCGGGCCATCTCGCGGGTTGGCGCAGACTCGGCCAGCCGTTCCGTGTTTGCCAGCAGGCAGGCCTGGGAACTGAGAACGGTCCCGTCCTCCAGCGTCTTGAGGCGATTTTCCTTGAGAGTGGTGCCAGTGGCCGTCAGGTCGGAGATCAGGTCGGCGTACCCGGCCAGCGGAGCCGCCTCCAGGGTCCCTGATGCCGGGGCGAGAGTGAAGTAGTTGATGCCACGATCGTAGAGGAACTCGCTCAACAGCCGGGGGTACTTGGTGGCTATACGGAGCTGTTTGCCCTGCTGCCGGAATTCAAGGGCGAGGTCGGCCAGGTCGGCCAGGGAGGTCACGTCAAGCCACGAATCCGGAACTGCCAGCACGAGGTCGCATCTGCCGAAACCGAGGTTCTCCACCAGTATGGCAGCTCGGCGCTCGTCCTCCCGGTATTCCATCAGCCGGTCAAGACCGGTTATTCCGAGCTCGGCGCTGCCCTCCTCAACCTTGGCGGTGATGTCGGCGGTCCTCTGGAACAGGACCTCCACACCCGGAATCGCCGGGATCGTGGCGGTGTAGCGTCTTGCGTTGGGTCGGCGCACCGGCAGGCCGCAACCCTTCAGGAAATCCAGTGTCGGCTGGTAAAGGTCACCGTCGCTGGGCAACAGTAGGCGCAGCGCGGGCTTCCCATTGGCTGTCCGTGAGTCGCTCATCATCGGTCCTGACCGTAAACTGACCGGCAATTGATCTTACGGGAAGACGGCTCTTGCGCCTCGCTACGCTCCCGGTCTTCCCAGTGCCCGAGGCTCCCAATTTCCACATCCAGGAACCCGTAGAGCATTGCGCTCATAGCTCTTCGGTCCTTACCGTACCTTCGCTGTCCACAAGCACCACCATCTTCAGGCCTCGTCTGCCGGCGTATTCGAGAGCCTCTGGAACCGTCCTGCCGCTGACGTCAATTTCCGCCCTGGCGCCGCGTTCGCGATATTCCCGCGCCACCTTGAGGACGGATGATTGTGCGTCCTCTCCGGCAGGCACCACAAGGATGCCCTCTGCCTGGCCGCCATTACGTTGCAGCCGGGAAGGAGCAAGTTCGGCCAGCGCGTCCAGGTTATAAGCAAAACCGAGGGCGGGCAGTGTCGTGTCTCCGCCCAGGTCCCGAGCCAATCCGTCGTATCTGCCTCCGCCGCCCAGCGGAGATCGCCATCCATCGTGCGACACCTCGAAGACGATGCCGTTGTAGTATGCCAGCCCACGAACCAGGCCAAAGTCCAGCAACAAGGTTCCCGGATCGAGCAACTCCTCCGGCAACAAGCCAATAACCTGCTCCAGCCGCACTACGGCCGACGTATCGGCTCCTGCCCGACGCAGTGTTTCAGTGGCCGAAGCCAAGGCGGACCGGGCGTCGCCCTGCACCTGGGCCAGTTCGCTGGCCATCTGCAACGCCAGGCGCAGGCCATCCTCCGCATCCGGGAAGCGTATCTTGCGGAGCAGACGCTCCACCACTTCCTCGGGCTTGCGCTGCCCCAGTTGGTCCAGGGGGTTGGAACGCAGCACTCCCAGCAGCACGCTCCGCGCCTCGTCATCGTCCAGTCCCTGCACCGCCTGGCTCAGGTAGTCATCATCCGAGTGCCGTCCCACGACGTGCAGCCGACGGCTTTCCTCCATCAGCTGCGCGATTGCGGACTCCCCCTCGGCCAACCGGGGGACGTTCTGGACCACGAAGGCCCGCGCACGTTCGGAGAGGCCAGCCGGGACAAGCAGGCTATTGAGGACATCAAGGTCCGCCAGTCGCAGTGTCCAACCCGATATCCCCGCCTCGGTGAGGGCCGAAGTCGCCAGGGTCATCAACTCCACGTCAGCGAGAATGCTGGAACTGCCCAGCAATTCGGCACCCAGTTGTGTGAACTGGCTTCCGGCGGGGGAGTCGTCCTGGAGCGAGGACCCATCGAAACGGAACACGGGCCCGCTGTAGCACCACCGGACCGGAAGTTCGATGTCCTGCGAGTGTTCCAGGAAATGCCGAATGGCCGGGGCGGTGAACTCGGGGCGCAGGCTGACAGCCCTGCCAACAGGGTCGTTGAAACTGAATAGCTGGGAGGCCAGTTCCCCGCCGGACTTTCTGAGGAAGAGTTCGGTGGGCTCCAGCAGGGGGGTGTCCAGTGGCTGGTATCCGTGGCTGTTGAGGAGAGCCGAAAGCCGGCGCTGGAGAGAGTCGAGGTTCCAATACGACTCGCCAGATAAATCAGCCATGCCACGCAATCGTGCAACGGGTCTCGCTGATTCTTCGGCTTGTCGATTCATTGCCTAACGAGCAGTTATTTTACATCAACAACAGGGCAATAGTCATAGAGAAGCCCTGTTCTTCTGGGGTGATTGCACAGTCCGGCGCCACAAGATTTGTCTGAATCAGGGTTTGCAGGATTAAGAGATTACCAAGATTGTGAGCTAATCAGATTGTGAGCAAATCAGCATAATCCAAAAATCAAACGAATCACAGTTCAGACAGTTGCTTTGCAGTCATGTTGGCCGTCGTTACCGCTCAAATCCGTCCCTACCAGCGGCTTTTGGCCAACACGAATTCCCGCTAGGGGTGGGCGTTCAGGCCACCGTCGACGTAGACCGGCTGTCCGGTGGAATAGTCGCATGACTCGGAACACAGGTAGACCAGCAGGGGCCCCAAGTCTCCGGGGTTTCCCTTTCTTCGAAGAGGGGTGTAGCGCACCAGCAACTCCTCCAGCTGCTGCTCGATGGGCTGTCCGGTGCTGTCGATCCAGCCTGTGCCCAGGGCGTTGATGCGGATGTTGTGCCGGCCCCACTCCACGGCCAGGGAGCGCGTGAGGGAGAGGAGGGCGGCCTGGCTGGCGGCAAAGGCCGATCCGTTGATCATTCCCCGTTCTGCCAGCTCCGAAATCACGTTGACCACACGACCGTATTCCCGGTCGGCCATACGGGGGAGTACCTGCTGCGCGAGCAGGAAGGCCATCTTCACGTTGCGGGTCTGGACCTCCTCCCACGTGAGAGTGGTTATGTCGCCCAGGGGTGCGGCAAACATGCTGCGGGTATCGTTGACCAGGATGTCGACGCGGTCGTGGTGACGGTCGAACTCCGCTATCACCCGGGCGGCGCTGACGTCGGAGCCGGGGTTCATGACCGCGCCGTGGCATCCGTCGGGGAGGGCTGTCATCACGGCGTCCAGCAGTCGCTGGGTGCGTGCGACCGCGAACACCGTCGCACCTGACTCAGCGAGAGCCCCCGCCAGGAACGGCCCTTCGTCGCCGCCCGATGTCGCGAAAATGGCCACCTGGCCCGACAGTCCGTATTCCGGCAGCACCGGCATAGATATCTCCTGAAAATGTAGCCTGAATTAGTGGTGGTCGCTCTGGCTCGAGCAATATCACAACAATGTTGGGGTTCGGGGTTGTCTCCGGCTGTTCCCTGAAAGGGAGCGAATTCCCCTACGGCTCCAGGGGAATCACCGGGGCGTGGCCGGTCGGCGTGATTCCGCCCGCGAGGCCGCCGCCATCGGCGATGATCATTTCCCCGGTCATGTAGTCCGAGGCACTGGAGGAGAGGAAAACGGCCAGGGGACCGAAGTCCTCTGGCTTGCCCAGTTTGCCAATGGGCAGGAAGTCCCCCGAGCGGGGGAGGCTGGATTGCGTATTCCCCATGTCGCCGGTGGGCACAAACCCCGGCACGATGCTGTTGGCAGTTACGCCGTAGCGTGCCAAGTTGAACGAGAGCACGCGGGTGAGCTGGATCATTCCGCCCTTGCTTGTGCAGTAGACATAGATTTCGCGCCCGCCACGCATGCCGAACCCCGAGGCCACATTGATGATCTTTCCGTGCCCCTGGTCGACCATGGGCTTGGAAACGGCCCTGGAGCAGTAAAAAGCTCCGGTGAGGTTGACGTCCATGACCCGGTGCCAGTCCTCGTCGGTGATCTCCCAGATGGGCTTGCGGACGTTATCCTGCACTGCGCCGGCGTTGTTGATCAGCACATCTATCTTGCCGAAACGCTCCGTTGCGGTTTGCATCAGGCTCTCGACCTGCCCAGCGTCTGTGACGTCCGTCGGCACGGAGATCGCCTCGCTGCCCAGGGACTCGACTTCCGCCGCGGCCTCGTCAATGGGACCCGACCGCCTGCCCGCGATGGCCAGCGTGGCTCCCGCCCGGGCGAGGGCGCGCACCATTGCCAGTCCGAGGCCGGTGCCGCCCCCGGTGATCACTACATTCTTGCCGTCGAGACTCAGTGACTCCAGCATTATTTCCCCGGTTACAAGAGTTGAAATTCAGCTAGGAGAGCGTCGGCTCTCAGGCGTTCGATCCCCTGAGAGTTACGTCTCCCGCGGTGAGGGTCTTGACTTCGCCCGAGTCCAGTCGGAGCAGCAGGTTGCCGGTGCTGTCCACGCCGACCGCCTCGCCATCGAACTTTTCATCGCGGAAGGTGGCGGTAACCCGTTGGCCGATGGTGCCCAGCACCTGCGTCCATTCATCCACCGGGCCGTTATCCCGATCGTGTCCTGAACCGGGCAACCGTCGGTACAGATCATCCAGGTCCATCAGCAGTTGCCGCAGCAGGGACTCCCTTGGCACCTCTTTGCCAGCCACCCGGTCGACACTGGTGGCGATGCCCGCGATCTCCGCATCATCGTCGGGATAATGGGCGACGTTGATGCCTATTCCGAGGACAGCATAACACACAGATTCGCCCTCAATAGCGCTCTCGGCCAGGATGCCGGCGACCTTGTTTCCCTCCAGCATCAGGTCGTTTGGCCACTTGATCCGAGGGTCCAGCCCGGCAACCTTGCGCACCGCCCGGGCAGCAGCCAGTCCACCGATGATGCTGATGTACGGAAGCTGTGAAACGTCTGGCCGGAACAGCACGGAGAGCAACAGGTTTCCCGGACGGGAGACCCAGCTGCGGCCCTGACGACCGCGCCCGGCCGATTGCACCTCGGCGATGACCACGGTGCCTTCGTCGGCGTCCTCCGAGGCGAGACGGGCGGCCTCGTCCATCGTCGAACCCAGCTCGGGATAGTAGAGGATGCGGCGGCCCACTATGTGGGTATATAGGCCTTCGCGGACTGCTCTGGAAACAAGGTCAGGCATGGTGAGGCTCTACCAGCCGTGCTCCAGCTTGTCTCCCAGGACGCTCACCAGCTCCGACACGGGGACGCGGGCCTGGTACATGGTGTCCCGGTCCCGAATGGTCACCTGGTGATCATCCAGGGTATCGAAGTCCACGGTCACGCAGTACGGGGTGCCGATCTCGTCCTGCCGACGGTAGCGACGGCCGACGCTCTGGGCGTCGTCGTACTGGGCATTGAAATGCGGCCGCAGCAGGCCATGAATGCGTCTCGCAGTCGGGGTAAGACGCTCGTTGCGACTAAGGGGAAGGACCGCAACGGTGATCGGGGCCAGTCGCCGGTGCAGCCGAGACACGACCCTCACCGTGTTGCCGTCAGGCTCCTCGTCGTAGGCATCCAGCCAGAAGGCCAGCGTTGCCCGGTCGACGCCGCCCGAGGGTTCGATCACGTAGGGGAAATATCGCGTCTTCGAGTCATCGTCAAAGAAAGAGAGGTCCTCGCCGCTGAACTCAGAGTGCTGCTTGAGATCAAAGTCGGTCCTGTCGGCGATGCCTTCCAGTTCCGCCCACCCCCAGGGGAAGCGGTATTCGATGTCGTAGCAGTCCTTGGCATAGTGCGCCAACTCGTCCGGTCCGTGCCGGCGCAGCCGCAAGTTCTCCGGGCGGACGCCGTGTTCGACGTACCACTGGAAGCGGTCCTTGACCCAGCGGTCGAGCCACTCCAGGTCGGAATCTGGGTGGACGAAGAATTCCACCTCCATCTGCTCGAACTCGCGGGTTCGGAAGGTGAAATTCCCAGGGGTGATTTCATTGCGGAAGGACTTGCCGATCTGCCCGATGCCGAAGGGCAGCTTCCGGCGCGAAGAATCGAGCACGTTCTTGAAATTGACGAATATACCCTGGGCCGTCTCCGGCCTCAGCCACACCTCGTTGGCAGTGTCTTCCACAGGCCCCATGAAGGTGCGAAACATCAGGTTGAACCGACGCGGCTCTGTGAACTCCCCGCCGCAGTCGGGACAGCGCAACTCCCGCGCAGCCTGAGCGGCATCGGGCGACGACGGGTCGACGCCATTGTCCTCAAGCAGGTGGTCCTGGCGAAACCGTTGGTTGCATTCCCGGCACTCCACCAGCGGGTCGCTGAAATTTTCCACGTGACCGCTGGCTTCCCACGTCCGGGGGTGCATCAGTATTGCCGCGTCCAGCCCCACCATGTCGTCGCGCCCGGATATGACCGACCGCCACCAGGCCTCTTTGACGTTGCGCTTCAGTTCCACGCCCAGCGGCCCGTAGTCCCACGTCGACCCGAGTCCACCATAGATCTCGCTGCTCTGGAATACGAAGCCTCGGCGCTTGGAAAGGGACAGCATCTTGTCCATGTCGGCATGGGGCAATGATCGGGCCAAAGGGTTATCCTCCTGGAAACAAGTACGGCTGGCAGGAAATCCGGGCCGCATTGGCTAAATCCGGCCCGTTCAAATCATGAAGAGTATAAGGGGAAATCGCTCAGAGATGCGACACTACGGCTTGGTGGCTATCGCCTCTCCGAAGGCGACGGCGCCCGAGGCTCCGGGGTTCTCACGCCACTCGTCCAGGAGAATTTTCCACAATTCAATCTCGTCGGCGGTGGCCAGCCCGTAGTTGGTGAGTGCGGCGACCACCATCGGAGAGAAGAACCAGTCCGAGATGAACCCGTGGAGAAATGCGATATCGTCCGCTGAGCTGAACGAATCAAAGGATGCCGACGCTCTGATGTCAGTGAACCCAGCCTCCAGCATCGCGACCTTCAGCTCCTTCCCGAAGTCCGGGTGCCCACCGTTGCCCTGTAACAGGCGGGAAAATACCCCCCAGGCATTGGTGATTTCCGGAGGCTGCGGGGCGAGGAATGAGGATGCGATTATGGCCTCGCGGCTGGCGAGGATGCCGCCGGGCTTCAGCACCCGCTTTACTTCGGACAGGGCGGCCTGCGTGTCGGGCACGTGCATCAGCACGGCGTGGCAGTGGGCCACGTCGAACGTGTTGTCCTCGAAGGGCAGTTCATAGACGTTGCCCACGTGAAAGGTCATGTTGTCGTGGCTACCGGCCTTGGCGGACGCCCGGGCCAGTTCGACTTGGGATTCCTCCATATCGATTCCGTGGAACTCTCCCGGGGCAATGCGGTCTGCCAGGCCGACAGAGATATTGCCCGGACCGCATCCGAAATCCAGCAGTTTCATCCCCGGGCGCAGGTGCGGCAGCAGGTAGAACGCGTGGCTGGCGGCGCTGCGCCGATCCAGCAGTTGCCTGAACTCATCGGTGTAGCCCATGGTGTAGTTCGAATCGGTAGTTGATTGCTGACTCACTTTTCTTCTTCCCCTCGGCTTTGGTACTGACCTACCATTCTGTGGATCGTTAAGGATTGTAATTTATGCCGAGGCACTCATGGCGAGGCTTCCCCAGGCGAATCTTACCGACTTTGGCATTCAATACATATCCCTCCGCTTGTCTAAACCTGGGTATCAAAAGCGACCAGATTACCCTCGGCGGTTCTTGACATTCGCGTTCCAGCTTGATAGATTTTAACTCCCACCAAAAGGCGTGCGGAGATTTACCTATGCCCACAGTGAATCAGTTGGTAAGAAAAGGCCGCAAACCGGTCCGCAAGCGGACCAAGGCTCCGGCCATGCATTGGGTACAGAACTCGCTCCGGAACCGGGTCAAATGGGGCCCTGGTTGTCCGCAGCGACGGGGCGTCTGTATCCAGGTACGCACCATGACCCCCAAGAAGCCCAACTCCGCCCTTCGCAAGATAGCGAGGGTGCGACTCACCAACGGTGTCGAGGTCACGGCCTACATCGGTGGAGAGGGACACAACCTGCAGGAGCACTCCGTTGTGCTTGTCCGCGGAGGCAGGGTGAAAGACCTGCCGGGTGTCCGGTACCATATCGTCCGAAGCGCCCTGGACTGTGAGGGAGTGAACGATCGCAGGCAGGGTCGCAGCAAGTACGGAGCCAGTCGCCCCCGCCGCTAGAAGCGGGGGTTTTCTACTTGGTGGATTTTTCACCGGTCAGTGCCGTTCAGGGCAATCAATCACCAAGGGTGTAATGGCCTATGTCCAGAAGGAGACGCGCAGAGCGTCGACCAACCACGCCGGACCCGCGCTACAACGATGTGGAGCTGGCCCGCTTTATCAACAGGCTGATGCTGAAGGGAAAGAAGTCCATCGCCCAGAGGCTGGCCTACAATGCCTTTACGATAATTCAGAGCGAATCGAGCCGCGAGCCGCTGGAGGTTTTTCAGCAGGCCCTGCGCAATGCCACACCTGCGGTGGAGGTACGCCCCAAACGCGTGGGCGGGGCCACCATCCAGGTGCCCACCGAGCTTCGCACCGAACGCAGCGAAGCTCTGGCCATGCGCTGGCTGATCCGTGGAGCCCGTTCGCGCAAGGGAATGCCCATGCGCCGGGGGCTTGCCATGGAGTTGATGGATGCCTCACGCGGTGAAGGGTCGGCGGTACGCCGAAGGGAGGAGTTGCACCGAATGGCGGAGGCCAATCGTGCCTTTGTTCACTACCGCCGGTAATCCCGGTTCCGTCTCAGAAAAGACGGAGTAGCGCAGAGACAGGTTCCCGCTTCCCTAACCAGTGCCCTAAGTCATGCAGAACGCATTCCCCATCGACAAGATCAGAAACATTGGCTTCATAGCCCACATCGACGCCGGCAAGACCACGGTAACCGAGCAGGTCCTCTACGCGACAGGCCGCATACACCGGGCCGGTGGCGTCGATGATGGCACCACCGCCATGGACTGGATGCCCCAGGAACGCGAAAGGGGTATCACCATCACCGCAGCCGCCACCACCGCACAGTGGCAGGACTGCCGCATAAACATCATCGACACCCCGGGCCATGTGGATTTCACCGCCGAGGTCGAACGTTCCCTCCGGGTTCTGGACGGCGGAGTCGTGGTGCTCGACGCTGTGGCCGGTGTTCAGTCCCAGTCGGAAACCGTGTGGCGGCAGGCCGACACCTACTCCGTCCCACGCATCTGCTTCGTGAACAAGATGGACCGGGTCGGCGCCAGCTACGAGCGCACTCTCGATTCCGTGAGGCGACGGCTCAACGGCAACCCTGTGCCCGTTCAGCTTCCCATGGGCGAAGAGGACCAGTTCTGCGGAACCATCGACCTGATCGGGGGCCGGGCCACGGTATACCCTGTGGGCCGAGGCACCCGTACCAGCGCCGAGGATTATGAGAACGTGCCCGTTCCTGCCGAGTTCGAGGACGATTATCAGCGTTACCGGCAGGAGATGATCGAAAAAATCGTTGAAACGGATGAGCAGTTGCTCATCCGTTATCTCGAGGGAGAGGAGTTGTCGCCCGAGGATCTGCGCGACGCTCTCAGGCGCGCCACCATTTCCCAGGAAGTGGTACCTGTTTTCTGCGGCAGCGCAATTTCCGGCAAGGGAGTACACCCACTCCTCGACGCCGTTCTCCTTTACCTGCCCTCTCCGTCAGATGTGCCCCCCGTTGAGGGAGTCAGTCCCCAGACCGAGGAAACCGAGCTGCGCTACCCCGAGGAGGACGGCCCCCTGGCGGCGCTGGCCTTCAAGGTGGCGACCGATCCCTACGTGGGACGCCTGGTGTTCCTGAGGGTCTATTCCGGAAAAGTAAAGTCAGGGGCCTCGGTCCAGAACGTGTCCCGCAAGGGCAGGGAGCGGCTCGGGCGCATACTCCTGATGCATGCCAATCACCGCGAGGAGCTTGAGGACGTGGCGGCGGGGAACATCTGTGCCGCCGTTGGCCTCAAGAACACCTTCACCGGCGACACCATCTGCGTCGACGTTGACCAGGTTATTCTGGAACCGCCCAAGTTCCCCAGCCCAGTGGTCTCGGTTGCCATCGAACCCATGACTCGCGCCGACCAGGACCGCCTTAGCGACGCCCTCAGGAAGCTGGCCGATGAGGACCCCACTTTCATCGTGCGCTTCAACGAGGAGACAGGCCAGACGGTTATGTCGGGGATGGGAGAGCTGCACCTGGAAGTTCTGGTCGACCGGATGCGTCGAGAGTTCAACGTGGAAGCCCAGGTGGGGCGACCGCGGGTCTCCTACCGGGAGACGGTGTCACGCCCCTACCGCTCGGATGCTCGTTTTGTCCGCCAGACCGGCGGTCACGGCCAGTATGGGCATGTTGTCGTGGATCTCGAGCCCCTGGACAGGGGCGAGGGCATCCAGTTCGTTGACAATACCTCTGGAGGCGTAATACCGCGAGAATACATTTCCGCTGTGGAAAGGGGAGTCAAGGAGGCACTGGACAACGGGCCACTTGGCGGTTATCCTCTTGTGGACTTAAAAGTAACGCTGATCGACGGCAGCTACCACACGGTAGATTCTTCGGAAATGGCCTTCCGGAGTGCCGGGATCATGGCAATCAGGGAAGGGGTGCCCAAGGCTGCACCGGTTCTCCTTGAGCCGATCGCGGACCTGGAGGTCAGTACGCCGAGCGATTTCCTGAGCGACGTCATAGGCGACTTGGGAACCCGGCGGGCCCAGATTCGAACAATCGAAGGACTCGACGGCGCACAAACGGTGCGCGCGCTTGTGCCACTGGGCGAAACTTTCGCCTACACGACGGCACTACGCTCGATTACACAGGGGCGGGCCTCCTTCACAATGGAGTTCCGCTATTACGAACCGGTTCCCGAAGGGTTACTCCGAACCCTGCTTTAGCCGGTTACGGCTAAGGCAATGCGAAAGCTTCGGGGTAGCTTTTCGGGCTTATTGTTTTAATCCGGAAGTTCTAATCCGAATTGGGTACCCAATTTAGGCAGGCTGAAGAAGGCGTATGCAGGCAAGGCAAAAAGTCAGGATCATCCTGAAGGCGTTCGATCACAAGATGCTGGACTTGTCCACGGGCCAGATTGTGGAGACCGCCGAACGTACGGGCGCGAGGGTAGCCGGCCCTGTGCCTTTGCCCACCCACATACGCCGCTTCTGTGTTATCCGGGGGCCGCACGTGGACAAGGACTCCAGGGAACACTTCGAAATCAGGACGCACAAACGTCTGATAGACATTCTGGAACCCACATCCAAGACCATCGACTCGCTGACCAGGCTCAACTTGCCGGCCGGAGTCGATATTTCCATCAAACTCTAGACTTGGGACGCTGGGCAGTTCCAGCTGTGCCGGGTAGAAACTGGATACGCTCGATATGATTCGGGGATTTCTTGGCAAGAAAATAGGAATGACGCAGGTTTTCCGAGACAACGGAATGGTTGTCCCGGTAACGCTGATCGAGGCGGGGCCATGCGTCGTTACCCAGATCAAGACCGTCGAAAGCGACGGCTATGAGGCTGTGCAGCTCGGGTTTGACACCCGGAAGCGACACAACAAGCCCATGCAGGGACACTTCAGGACCAGCCGCGCCAGCCGGTATGTTCGCGAGGTCAAGGCCGACAACCCCTCGGAATTCTCGGTCGGTCAGACAATCGGAGTGGACATTTTCGCAGAGGGCGAGAAGATTGACGTCATAGGACGCTCCAAGGGCCGCGGGTTTGCCGGCACTATGAAGCGCCACGGCTTCGGTGGCGGTCCCCGGACCCACGGTCAGTCCGACCGTGCCCGTGCGCCAGGATCCATCGGCGGCGGCACCACACCCGGCAAGGTATTCAAGGGGCTGAAAATGGCCGGACACATGGGCGACCGGCGCATCACCGTCAAGGGACTTGAGGTCATCGGTGTCGACACTGACCGCAACATTCTGATGGTCAAGGGCGGCATACCGGGGGCTCCCAACAGCCTCGTACAAATCAGGAAGGTGGCCTGACCGGCCACACGACAACGCTTGGGCGCGAATTCGCTGGCAACGGCCATCGAGCAGCGCAGTGAGCGGAGTGAAATGGAAGTAGCAGTTAGAAATCAATCGGGTGAAACCGTCCACAGCATCGACCTCAATGATGCTGTATTCAACGTGCCAATGAACAAGACCCTGGTGCACCAGGCGATGGTGATCTACCAGGGGAACCGGCGCCAGGGGACGCACGACACCAAGACCCGCGCTGAAGTGTCCGGCGGCGGGCGCAAGCCGTGGATACAGAAGCACACCGGCCGGGCGAGGCAGGGCAGCACACGGTCTCCCCAGTGGCGTCACGGTGGTGTGAGTTTCGGTCCGCATCCGCGAAGCTACCGCAAGGCTCTTCCCAAACGCATGAAACGTGCCGCCCTTCGGTGCGTGCTCTCAGACAAGGTTCGCAGCGACCGGGTAATCTGCCTGGATTCAATGAATGGTGTCGACGGCAAGACCAAATCCATGGCCGGACTGCTGGAACGACTGAACGTGTCCAGTTCCGCCTTGGTGGTTACCCTGGGGACGGACCAGAATGTGGTGCAGGCGGCCGGTAATCTTAATAAGATCTATACGCTTCCTGTAAATCAGCTCAATGCAGAGGTGCTACTGTCGAAGGATGTTCTGATCCTGACCGAAGAAGCAGCCCGTTGGGCCGAGGAGAGCCTCTCCGTTGAGCCGCACGGCCGCCGGGGACGGAAGTTTGCCACCGCCGGTCAGGCCAGCGAGGAGACCGTAGCGCTGGAAGAGGAAGTGATTGAAGAGGAATCGGTTTCCGAGGAAACGATGACTCCCGGCACGGCTACTGATCAGGAAGATACCAATGACGAAGGCAACGAGGACGGTGAGTAAATGGATATTCACCGCGTACTGATCAAACCGACGATTACGGAAAAGAGCACCATCCTTCAGGAAACTGGAAAGTATACCTTCCAGGTCGCTCCCAAGGCCAACAAGGTTGAAATAAAGGAAGCGGTCGAAAAGAATTTCAACGTAACCGTATTGGACGTGAATGTTTCCAAGCTGCGGGGTAAGCGCAAGCGGTACGGGCCGCGCATGGCAAAAAAACCCGACGTCAAAAAGGCGGTCGTCACCCTTAGACCGGGAGACCGCATCAACCTGATTGAGGGACTCTAGGGACAGACGCATGCCACTAAAGAATTTCAGGCCGATAACACCGGGAACCCGGAACGCAGTGCGGGCCTCCTTTGAGGAGATCACCACCAAGAAGCCGGAGAAGTCCCTCGTATCAAGAAAGCAAAACCACGCCGGACGCAACAACCGGGGCAGGATAACGACCCGCGCCCGCGGCGGCGGCTCACGGCGTATGTATCGAGCTGTCGACTTCAAGCGCAAGAAGGATGGCGTCCCCGGGAAGGTCAAGTCCATAGAGTACGATCCCAATCGCACGACGCGCATCGCGCTGATTTTCTACGCCGATGGGGAGAAGAGCTATATCTTGGCTCCCCACGGGCTCGCGGTCGGAGATACTGTACAATCGGGACCCGACGCTGAAATCAGCCTGGGGAATACGCTCCCTCTCACCAACATTCCCACCGGAACGGTGGTACACAACCTGGAACTGACTCCAGGGCGAGGCGGGCAGCTGGTGCGTGGCGCCGGCACGGGAGCCCAGGTGCTTTCCCGCGAGGGCGAGTATGTACTGATTCGGCTGCCGTCCGGGCAAATGCGGCGGGTACTGCTGCGCTGCCGGGCCAGTGTAGGGCAACTCTCAAACCCGGACCACAAGAACGAGAGCCTGGGCAAAGCTGGAGCATCCCGGCACATGGGTCGTCGGCCCAAGGTGCGGGGAGTGGCCAAGAACCCGGTCGACCACCCTCACGGAGGTGGAGAGGGGCGTTCTCCCATCGGAATGCCCGGACCCAAGACGCCGTGGGGCAAGCCAACACTCGGTTACAAGACAAGGAACCCAAAGAAGGCGTCGAGCAAGTTTATCGTGCGCCGGGGCAGGAGACGCTAGTATGTCCCGTTCCATCAAAAAGGGGCCATACGTTCACCCCAAATTGATTAAGAAGGTTGAGCAGATTCAACGCTCCGGGGCCAACACCGTAATCCGGACCTGGTCCCGTGCCTCCATGATCATGCCCGAAATGGTGGGGCTCACCATTGGAGTACACGACGGACGACGCCACGTTCCGGTTTTCATTACCGAAAACATGGTCGGCCACCGTTTGGGCGAGTTCTCGCCCACCCGTACCTACCGGGGGCACATTGCCCGGTCAGAACGCACGAGTCGCACGCGGTAGCCCCAGAGAACAAGTGGAGTGAAGGTAACACCGTGCCACCAGTCAGAGCAGTAGCAAAGCAACTGGGAGCGTCGCAGAAGAGGCTCAAGCCGATCTTGGACCTGGTGAGGGGCCAGAAGGTCGATGACGCACTGAACACCCTCCGATTGCTTCAATCGCCGTGGGCGAAACCCGTGTTCAAGGTGGTGCAGTCGGCCGCCGCTAATGCGGAAAACAATATGCTGATGGATCGCGACAATCTGCGAATTATCCAGATTACCGCTGACAACGCGACATCGCTGAAGCGGTTCCGCCCCAGGGCCCGCGGACGCATCGGACGAATAACCAAAAGGTCCAGCCACGTAACGGTGGTGGTGGACGAAGACGAATAGCAGGAGACGGCGGAATGGGCCATAAGACCCATCCTTACGGGTTTCGACTGGGAATAATTAAGGACTGGAAGGCGCACTGGTATGCCTCCAACGGAGCCTCCTATCGCGGCCTGGTCAAAGAAGACCTTGACCTGCGGGAGTGCATCCGGGCAGAGTACCGGACCTTCTCGGACGCTGGTATCGCCAACGTGGTGATCGACCGGGGTGCCCAGGACAGCGTAATCGACATTCATTCCGCCCGTCCCGGCATCCTTATAGGTAGGGACGGCGAGCGGGTCAAAAACCTGCGCGCCAAACTGGAAGCCATTACTCGCAGCCGGGTGCAGCTCAACATCAGGGAAATCGAGCAGCCCGAGATTAACGCTTACTTGGTCGCACGAAACGTGGCTGACCAGTTGGAGCGTCGCGTTGCCTACCGCAGGGCCATGCGTCAGGCGGCGCAGCGGGCCATGCAGGCCGGCGCCGAGGGAATCAAGATTATCGTCAAGGGCCGCATCTCGGGATCGGAAATTGCCCGCACCGAGAAGTTGATGCTGGGCCAGGTGCCCCTGCATACGCTTCGTGCCAATATTGACTACGCCCTCGGCGAGGCGCACACCATCATGGGACGGGTCGGCGTCAAGGTGTGGGTATACACCGGAGAGGTGCTTCCCGCCCGGACCGAGGAAGCGGCGGAACTGGATAACATCGAGGTTACGGTTCAGGCCGACGATCCGGACATTGACATCGAAGCCCTGATGGATGCAAACCAGGAGTAATTCGGGTACGACGGGACAATTAGCGGCACTCGAACTTACACAGATTAGGTTGACGGGACTGTAACAGGAGAGATCCATGCTTCAGCCAAAGCGGACAAAGTACAGGAAACAATTTCGCGGGCGAATGCGCGGCGCCTCGGTGGCCGGAAGCAGCGTGAATGCCGGTGAAGTTGGGCTGAAGGCCATGGAGCCCGCCTGGATTACGGCGAGGCAGATCGAGTCGGCGCGCGTCGCCATCACCCGACATCTCAAGCGCGGTGGTCAGGTCTGGGTGCGGGTGTTTCCGGACAAGTCGGTGAGCAAGAAACCAGCAGAGACACGAATGGGTGGCGGGAAGGCAGGAGTGGACTACTGGGTCGCCGTTGTGAAGCCGGGCCGGGTCATGTTCGAGGTGGCCGGCGTACCACAGAGCGAGGCCGTGGAGGCTCTCAAGCTGGCATCGCAAAAATTACCCATCGCGACCAAGACAGTCTTCCGGGACCGTTTGGGAACAGCAGTCAGTAACGCTGCGGCGTAGTTGAATTATGCGTATTCATGAAGTAAGAGAACTCAGCGACGAACAGCTCCAAGAGGAGTTGGACAAGGCTGGACGCGAGCTTATGAACCTCAGGTTCCGGTCCGCAACCAACCAGTTGCCCAACTCCAACGAGCCGAAGTCGGTCAGGAAAACCATCGCTCGCCTGCGAACGGTAATCCGCGAGCGGCAATTGACGGAGGACCGCTAGTGGTTACCAGCGGAAGGCGGAAGGTCCGCACCGGTTCGGTGGTGCGGGTCAAGCAGGACAAAACAGCCGTGGTGGAAATGGTCTGGAAGCAGCGCCATCGCCTGTATCGCAAGCAGGTCCGGCGTGTGGCCAGATTTCACGTTCACGACCCGGAGAACCAGTGCCAGTTGGGCGATCTGGTGCGCATTGAAGAGACTCGCCCTATCTCGAAGACCAAGCACTGGCGCTTGCTCGATATACTGGAACGGCGCCAGGTCGCCGAGGTTCGCCCCATCGAACTGGAAGGGGACGCAGAAACGGAAGCTGCTGTGCCCGAGGATGTCGATGGAGCGTCGGAACTCGACGAGGACATTGACCCCGATATCCTGGATCTTCTCGTCTCGACTGACGAGGACATTGAGGATGATGAGGACGAAGAAGGCTAAATAACCCGGTTTCGGGCCAAGGCGCGCCCGAAGGCGACCCGAGGAATGAGGGATGATTCAGACCTACACCAGGCTGACAGTGGCAGATAACAGCGGCGCAAGGGTTATCCGCCTGATAAACATACCGGGCAGCAGCCGTCGCAAGTTCGCCAGTGTGGGCGATGTGGTGGTCTGCAATGTGCGGGAGGCAGCTCCCAACTCGCCGGTGCGCAAGGGTGACGTCGTGAGGGCGGTAGTAATCCGCCAGGCGCAGGCCCATCGTCGCCCGGATGGGACGTACATCAAGTTCGATGACAACGCTGCCGTGCTGATCGCCGACAACCTCAACCCCAGGGGCACACGGATTTTCGGGCCGGTGGCCCGTGAACTGCGCGATCGTGGGTTCATGCGCATCGTGTCCCTGGCCCCAGAGGTGGTGTGATGCGAATCCGCACCGGAGACAACGTTCTGGTCATTGCGGGACGCGACAAGGGCAAGACCGGTCGCGTCGAGCGCAACCTGCCGGGCGATGGCCGCGTGGTGGTGGAAGGCGTCAACGTGGTTACCAAGCACATGCGGGGACAACCAGGGGTGCGGCAGGCCGGACGCATACAGTTCGAGGCTCCTATTCATGTTTCAAACGTCGTCCTGATCTGCAACAAGTGCAATCAGCCGACCAGGTCCCGGACTACATTCCTGGAAACCGGGGCGCGAGTGCGCTCCTGTACCAGGTGTCAGGAAGTGATCGACGATGCTCGATGACGAAACTCAACAGCAAGAAGTCCAGGAAGAACCCGCGTCAGAAAGGAGCGGTGGCCGCTCCGGCAGGCGCCAGCGCGGTGGTGATGCGGCTTTGGCCGAAGCGGACGATTCCGCGCCTCCCGCACCGCGCCTAAAACAAAAGTTCCGCGAAGAGATCGTTCCGCAGATGGTGCGGGAATTCAGCTATTCCAACCCGATGGAGGTGCCACGCCTTCAGAAGATCGTGCTGAACATCGGGCTGGGCGAGGCACTGACCAATGGCCGAGCACTGGAAGCGGCGACGGCGGACCTTACCACCATCAGTGGACAGAAGCCGATAATCACCCGCGCCCGCAAGTCCATTGCCGGATTCAAGATCCGCCAGGGCAACTCCATCGGAGCGGCGGTGACCCTGCGCGGGGACCGGATGTACCACTTTCTTGATCGGCTGGTTAACACGGCCCTGCCTCGTATTCGCGACTTCCGCGGCATGGCACGTCGCGGAATGGACGGACGGGGCAACTTCTCCCTTGGTATCCGGGAGCAGATCATTTTCCCGGAGATTGACTACAACTCCATCGACCGGATCCGTGGGCTGCAGGTGACCATAACGACTTCGGCGCGCAATGATGCCGAGGCCATGCGATTGCTGGAGCTCTACGGATTTCCATTCATTCGCGAAGCATAACGGAGGAACGGCGTGGCGAAGTCGTCCCAGATACAGAAATGGCTTAAGAAGCCCAAGTACCCCGTGCGGGCCTATAATCGCTGCGGACGTTGTGGACGTCCCCGTGCTTATATCCGACATGCCGGCCTTTGCCGCATTTGCTTCCGGGAGTTGGCGCTCACCGGGGAACTGCCGGGCGTACGCAAGGCGAGCCTCTAGGCCACCTTCAATACAGGCAAATACGTTAACTAGAGACGGGATAAAGATGCCGGTTACCGACCCAATAGCAGATATGCTGACACGAATCCGCAACGCCATCCAGGCGCGGCACGATTCGGTGATGATGCCTCACTCCAAGATGAAGCTGTCCATAGCCCGGGTCCTCAAGGAGGAGGGGTTCATTCGCGACTTTGACACTCCCAGAGGGCAGGCACGTCCCACCCTCCGCATTCATCTGTCCTACCGGGAGGGGCGCCAGTCCGCCATCGCCGGACTGAAGCGGGTGAGCAAACCAGGCCTCCGAGTGTATGTCGGAAAGGGCGAGATTCCGAGGGTGTACGGCGGATTGGGACTTGCAATCGTTTCAACGTCGCAGGGCGTCATATCGGGGCGTAGGGCCTGGCGCGACGGAATCGGAGGGGAGTTACTTGCTTATGTCTGGTGAAAGTAACGGCACGGTAAAGGCCGAAGCCCGTACGCTCTCCCGTATCGGCCGCAAGTCCATCCCTCTCCCCAGCGGAGTGTCGATAGATGTCGGATACGGTGAGGTGACGGTCTCGGGGCCAAGGGGCACTTTGACCCAGGCGTATCATCCGGATGTTGTGGTAAAGGTCGAAGATGGCGAGGTCTTGGTGGAACGCCTCACTGAGCGCAAGTTCCACCGCTCCCTTCACGGCCTCACGCGCAGCCTCATCGCCAACGCGGTTACGGGAGTGACCGATGGCTACACCCGCACCCTGGAGCTCATGGGTGTGGGATACCGCGTTCAGGCAGCCGGGGACGGCATCGTGCTGAATGTCGGGTACAGCCATCCAGTGGAGATCCATCCTCCCGACGGCGTCACCATGGAGGTGGAAGGCAACAACCGCGTCCACGTCCGCGGCATCGACAAGCAGAAGGTGGGACAACTGGCCGCCCAAGTGCGCAAGGTGCGCCCCCCCAATGCTTACAAGGAAAAGGGAATCAGGTACCAGGGCGAGGTTCTGCGGTTCAAGCCGGGTAAGTCCGCGGCTCGCAAGGCCTGACCTTTCATATAGCTCAAGAACGGAATCAGGCAGCCGGAAAGCCACGGCTGCAGTGGTAATCGAGGCCAGTATGCCGAAAGACAGGAATGCCCGCCACCTGCGGAAGGTGAGGCAGGCGAGAGTCAGGAAAAAGATCTCAGGTACCCCGGAAAGACCCAGGCTGTCGGTCTTTCGCAGTCTGAAGCACATTTATGCTCAGGTCATTGACGATTCCACTGGACGCACTATTGTGTCCGCATCCAGCCAGGAGTCCCTGGACGGCGCCACCGGTGTCAAGACCGAGGTGTCGTCGGTCGTAGGGAAGGTGCTGGCAGAGCGTGCGCTGGCAGCCGGAGTGACCTCGGTGGTGTTCGACCGGGGTGGATGCAAATATCACGGCCGGGTCAAGGCCCTGGCCGATGGTTCCCGAGAGGGCGGGCTGCGGTTCTAGTCCTCTCATTTCGAGTCCGGGAAATTCACCCAGGGAAGATTCAGGGAGGTCCCAACCTCAAATGGTACAAGCTCCTCCAGGAAGACGCGGCGGACAGGGCCGGGCCGGTGGCCCAGGTCGTGGCGGCCCACCAGGACAGAACAGGCAGTCCCGCGACGGTGGCGGTGCACGGGGTCCTCGGGACGGTCGCCCTCCCCGTGAGAGGGCCCCACGGGAAGATGACACCGGCGGGTTTCAGGAACGGGTCGTCTATACACGGCGCATCGCCAAAGTGGTCAAGGGCGGACGTCGGCTTCGCTTCAATGCTCTTGTGGTGGTCGGCGACGGCCAGGGAAACGTGGGCGCCGGGCTTGGCAAGGCGCTGGTAATCCCGGATGCAGTGCGCAAGGGTAATGCCGTGGCTCGTCGAGACATGGTAACCATCCCCCTGCGGGGCGGGACCATACCGCAGCAGATCACTGTCAAGAAAGGGGCAACGATTGTGCTGATAAAGCCAGCCCGTGAGGGAACCGGCGTTATTGCCGCAGGAGCCATGCGGGCGATACTGGAGTTGGGCGGCGTGAAGGACGTGGTCGGGAAGTCGCTGGGGTCACGAAACCCCATCAACATCGTCTACGCCACCATCGAGGCCCTCAAGCAACTGAAAGACCCGGCAACGGAACTGGCCAAGCGTGGGATACGTCCCACTCCGGCGCCGGCAGAGCCGGAAGTCCAGCAACAACCAACGGAAGTAAGCTAGTCGATGGCCGCTGTTTGCGAACTCCGGCCGTCCTGCGGGAACGATCTATGGCGGAATTGAAAATTACGTGGACTCGAAGCTGCATAGGGCGGCCCAGGAACCAGCGGGAGATTATCCGTTCCCTGGGCCTCCATCATCTGCAGGATAGCGTGGTCCATCATGACTCCCCGACCATTTTGGGAATGGTCAAGAAAGTGGAGCATCTGTTGCGAGTTGAGAAAGTGGAGGACGCGGCATGATGCAGCATGAAGTGGCGCCGCCAAAGGGAGCGCGCCGTAATCGCAAACGCGTCGGCCGGGGCGATGCCGCCGGACAGGGCAGCACCGCCGGGCGCGGCATGAAGGGCCAGAAGTCCCGGTCGGGACGCGGTCCGCGTGTGGGCTTCGAGGGCGGCCAGTTGCCGATAATCAAGGGTTTGCCCATGAGGCGTGGCTTTACCAACATTTTCAAGACCTATTACACACTGGTGAATCTCGACACCCTGGAACGGTTCGAAGCGGGAGACGAGGTCACGCCTGCCATCCTGGCCGAGCGTGGATACATTCGGAACCTCAATCGTCCGATCAAGGTCGTCGGTGGCGGTGAGCTGACGAAATCGCTGCGGGTGTCGGCCAACAAGTTCACCCGTTCGGCGAAGGCAGCCATTGAGGCCGCCAATGGCACCGCGGAGGAAATTACCGCCCGATGATGGCCGCCGAGTCGCAGGGAGGGCGTTTCCCCAGGCTGCTACAGGCGGCCATAGACGCGTTCAGTCTGCCGGACCTCAGATCCAAGATACTCTTCACCCTCGCCATCCTGGCGCTGTATCGGTTCATCGCTCACATTCCCCTGCCGGGAATCGACCAGGTCCAGCTCGACAACCTGTTCCGTAACAACGAGCTGCTGGGATTCCTGGACCTCTTCAGCGGGGGCGCCCTAAGCCGAATGAGCATCGTGGCGCTGGGCGTGTTTCCATATATAACGGCCTCCATCGTCATCCAGTTGCTGACGCCCGTTTTCCCGCAGTTGCAGGAGATCTCCCGTGAGGGAGAGGCCGGTCGGGCCAAGATGAACCGAATCATCCACTGGCTGACGGTGCCCATCGCGCTGGCCCAGGGTTACGGGCAGTTGGTGCTGCTGCAGCAGAGCAACGTGATCGAAAGCGTGGGATTCACCGGGGGCGCCCTTCTACCCACCGTGGCCGCACTGCTATCGATCACGGCAGGCACCATGTTCCTGGTGTGGCTGGGGGAGTTGATAACCGAACGGGGTATCGGAAACGGAATTTCCCTGATCATTTTTGCCGGTATCGTCGCCGGATTCCCGAGCTTACTGACGCAGGGATTTCTCGACCGCGACAACGTGCTGGGCGTGGGTTTCTTCGCTATTATCGGCGTGCTTATCATCGCCCTCATCGTGATGTTCAATGAGGCCCACCGCAGGATCCCCGTACAATACGGGCGGAGCATTTTCCGGGGCGGGCGGATGTACCGGCAAAGCGGGGCTACATATTTGCCCCTGCGCATCAACTCGGCCGGTATGATCCCGCTCATATTTGCCTTCTCCATCGTGATTCTGCCAGGGACCATCGCGACTTACCTGTCCACCAACACCACCTGGGTTGGCGACGTGGCCAATTTCTTTGCGGTCCTCCTAGTACCGACCTCCCCGCTCTATTGGGCTATGGTGTTCGTGCTGGTGGTAATGTTCACCTTTTTCTACACTCTGGTGATATTCAACCAGCAGAACCTGGCGGAAAACCTGCAGAGGAACGGCGGTTTCGTGCTCGGCATCAGACCGGGGAAACCGACACAGGACTATTTGAACCGGGTGATTGTGCGCATAACCATGGGGGGCGCACTGTTCCTCGGATTCGTGGCGATCGTGCCCTACTTGGCGTCGCTGGTCACCGGGGTGCAGGCTATTTCGCTGAGCAGCACCAGCCTTCTGATCATGGTCGGCGTCGGTTTGGATACCATGCGCCAACTGGAGGGGCAGCTCACAATGAGAAACTACGAAGGATTCCTGAGATAGACGTGTCAGCAGGATTGAGACTGGTCCTGTTTGGGCCCCCCGGCGCTGGGAAAGGCACACAGGCACAACTACTGGTAGACCGCTTTGACCTGGCCCACATCAGTTCAGGCGATATCTTCAGACACAATCTGCGGCAGGGAACACCACTGGGACTGCGTGCAAAGGAATTTATGGACCGTGGAGAGCTGGTGCCGGACGAAGTGGTCATTGACATCATGCTGGACAAGATCATGTCCATTCATTCCGATGACGGGTTCATCCTGGACGGCTTTCCTCGCAATACGCGCCAGGCAGGAGAACTGGAGCAGGCCCTTATCGCCAGGGCCAGAAACATCGACAGGGTGTTGCACATCGAAGTTGCCGAGAACGAATTAACAAAGAGACTCGGAGGCCGGTTCGTCTGCCGGGACTGCCAGGCACCCTTTACGCACCAGAGCGACGCTCCGGCTCCAACCTGTGAGCGCTGCAACGGAGAGTTGTACCAGCGGGACGATGACCGCCCCGAGGCGGTGCAACGCAGGATTGACGTATACCGCGAGGAAACAATGCCGGTCCTTGCCTTCTACCGGGAACGGGATCTGCTGGTGGACATTCCTGGTAAAGACTCGGTGGATGGTGTTTTCAAACGCATCGTTGATGCCCTTTAAGATTATGTCAAAATCGGCGACTTTCCAACGGCCGCTCTTGAGAGTACAATAGCAAAGTGAATCGAAACCGCAAAAAAGAAACTGCCTCCACTTCCCCTTCCACCTATTCGGGTGGTATCACCGTAAAGTCGCCCCGCGAATTGGACTCAATGCGGAAGGCGGGGGAGATTGTTGGCAAGACTCTGGACCTGCTCAAGGCATCTGTCGAGCCGGGTATGACGACCCGCGATCTCGACAAAATTGCGTTCAAGGAAATCACCCGCAACGGCGCTACGCCCACGTTCAAAGGCTATCGTGGCTTCCCGGCAACCATCTGCTCTTCTGTTAACGAGGAGATTGTCCATGGTATTCCGGGCAAGCGGAAGCTGCAGGAAGGCGACATTGTCAAGGTGGACGTGGGGGCAACCATAGAGGGGTTCATCGGAGATGCTGCAGTGACCATTGCGGTGGGCGAGGTGCCGGAGGCGCTGCTGGCGCTGATGGAGGACACCCGCCTTGGCCTGGAAGCAGGGATCAAGGCAGCGGTGCCCGGAGGGCGCGTCGGCGACATCGGCGCGGCGGTCCAGGCCTACGGCGAGTCCCGGGGATACGGCGTGGTACGCGAATTTGTCGGCCACGGTGTGGGACGTTTTCTGCACGAGGACCCACAAGTCCCGAACTATGGTATCGCCGGCAGGGGCGCCTTGCTCAAGCCGGGTATGTGCATTGCCATTGAACCGATGTTTAACATCGGCGACTGGAAGACAAGAATCCTGGACGACCAGTGGACGGTGGTAACCGCAGACGGTGAGCTGTCCTCGCACTTTGAGCATTCAATTGCGATAACGAATCAGGGTCCGGAGATCCTGACGATTCACAGTTAGGTCTGACTTGTCTCAATTCCATGAGGATTCGCCAATGGCGAGTCCAGCAATTCTGGTATAAAGGGGTTTTATGGCGAAGAAGCAGGCGATTGAAGTAGAAGCCAGTGTCAAGGAAGCACTGCCAAACGGTATGTTCCGTGTGGAGTTGCCCAACGATCATGAGGTGCTTGCCCATGTTTCCGGGAAGATCCGCATGAACTTCATTCGCGTGCTGCCCGGGGACAGGGTCCTCGTAGAATTGTCGCCATACGACCTCACCCGGGGGAGAATCACCTACAGGTTCAAGTAGCAGACCAGCAACGCAGCTGCCGACCGCTGGTGAAACCAGGCTCGGCATTTGGCCGGCTCAGTGGAAAACCCGGACGAGTGGCCGTCGGCAGCTCGCACCACAGAGGATCTTATGAAAGTAACGGCATCCGTTAAGCCGCGGTGCGACAAGTGCCGCGTCATTAAGCGAAAAGGCGTGGTTCGCATCATCTGCGTAAACGCCCGCCACGCCCAGAGGCAGGGCTAGGTACACGACGGGAGCCAGTGAGCATCCCGTAACGTAAGACATCCAGGAGGCATCGTGGTACGCATAGCCGGAGTAGACGTCCCTGACCGCAAGAGGGCTCACGTGGCCCTCAGGAGCATCTATGGGATCGGTCCCAAGCTGGCGGAGGAAATCATCATCAAGGCCGATCTGGACCCGACGATGCCGCCCCGCATGAACGAGCTCAGCGAGGCGCAGGTAAACCGCATTCGCGAGCTGGTGGACAGGGAGTACATCTCGGAGGGAGACCTTCGCAGGGAGGTCAACCAGAACATCCGGCGGCTGATGGACATAGGCTCCTACCGGGGCCTGCGGCATCGCCGCAACCTGCCCGTGGGCGGGCAGCGAACCCGAACCAATGCCCGAACGCGCAAAGGCCCCCGCCGCACCGTTGCTGGCCGCGGCCGACGCACTGGCGGAAAGAAGTAGGCGGTGTAAACAATGCCCAGACCCAGGACCAGACGCCGGGAGCGGCGCTCCGTGCCGCAGGGCCGCGCATACATTTACTCGACATTCAACAACACGCTCGTCAGCATCACGGACCCGCAGGGCAACGTGATCGCATCGGCCAGTTCCGGAGTGGTGGGTTTCAAAGGGTCCCGCAAGGGTACCGCCTTTGCTGCCCAACGCGCCGCGGAGCAGGCAGGCCGCAGGGCCGGTGAAGCCGGTATGCGACTGATCGACGTGTTTATCAAGGGGCCGGGCGCCGGACGGGAAGCCGCCATCCGCTCCCTGCAGGGAGCCGGTCTGGTGGTGACCAGCATCCGGGACGTTACACCCATCCCCCACAATGGGTGCCGTCCGCCCAAGCGAAGGAGAGTATAGGCCAGACTTCAGGCCAAATATTATGGGAAGATACACAGGGCCGGCCTGCAGGCTGTGCAGACGCTCCGGCGAAAAACTGTTCCTTAAAGGCGACCGCTGCTTCACCCCGCGCTGCTCTTTCGAGAAGCGCCGGAACCCACCCGGTAACGTGTCCCGCAGGCGGCGACGGCCCTCGGATTACGGTGTGCACCTGCTGGAAAAGCAGAAAGCGAAGTACATCTACGGTGTGATGGAAAGCCAGTTCCGCAAGTATATGGACGAGGCTTTCAACACTCCCGGGGTTACCGGCACGAACCTGCTTCGCAGTCTCGAACGGCGCTTGGACAATGTAATTTATCTGCTGGGATTTGCCGACTCCCGCAAGCAGGCCAGGCAGTTCGTTCTGCATGGCCATTTCCAGGTTAACGGGCGGAAGACCGACGTTCCGTCTTACTCCGTCAAGGCAGGAGACAATATCACTTGGCGGGAAAACGACAAGACTACGGAATTTTATGCCGATCGTACCGTGGGATTGCCGAAGCGGCCCGTTCCCGCTTGGCTCGCTCTGGACATCGGTGAAATGACGGCCAGGGTAGTGGCGTTGCCCTCTGACGAGGACCTGCAGACCACCCTGGACTCCAGGCTAATAGTAGAGTTTTACTCGAGGTAGTTCTGTGTCTATGTTGGACACCTTCGTTGTGCCCGCCGGCACCCAACTGGAAGGACCGGCGGTTCCCACACCTGAAATATCCGTTCAAATATCCGAGGACACCTACGGCAGAGTTACCGTCGGTCCTCTGGAGCGTGGTTTTGCCCAGACCATCGGCAACCCGCTCCGGCGCATCCTGCTCAGTTCCACGCCCGGCACCGCGGTTACGTGGGTCAAGATCGGCGATGTGGTTCACGAGTACATGGCCATCCCTGGGGTGAAAGAGGAGGTCATGGAAATCCTCCTCAACATCAAGGGCATCAGGATCCGATCGGTAACTGGACGTGACGGCAAGATGCGCCTCGAAGTCAAGGGAGGCGGTCCGGTGTGCGCCGGGGATATCATGACGTCTTCCGATTTCGAGATCGTTAATCCCGAACAGCACATCGCAACGCTGGATGACGAAGAAATCGATCTCTCCATAGAGTTCAACGTGAGACAGGGCACGGGCTACCAGACAGCCCAGCCCGGCGAGGACGGGTTCAATCTCCCCGCCGGAGCCCTGCCGGTTGACGCGATATTCAGTCCGGTGCGAAAGGTGAATTTCAGGGTGGAGCGAACGAGGGTCGGGCAGATAACCGACTATGAGCGCCTTCTCCTGGAAGTCTGGACCGACGGGGCCATCAAACCCATCGAAGCTGTGCAGCAGGCGGCCGAGAAACTGGTCAAGAACTTTTTCCTGTTCAGCAAGCTCAGCCGTGCCACCGAACACGGTATTGACCGGGCTCCGCTAGTGGTCTCCCCCGAGGTCTACCAGACTCCAATAGAAAAGCTGGAACTCTCTCCGCGAACCCTGAACTGCCTGAAACGGGCACAGATCAACCGTGTCGGCGAAGTGCTTGAAATGTCGAACGACGACCTTCTGAAGATCAGAAACTTCGGAGAAAAGTCGTTGGTCGAATTGCAGGAGAAGCTGGAAGAACACGGAATCACCAGCCCCGACCAGAATTATTCCGAGGGGAGTGAGCCGGCCGCCGTGGGCGCTCTCACCTCCGACGATCTGTCCGACCTTATGGGCAGCGGAGAGGACGAGGACAGCGGAGCCCTCCCCGTTGGCATGACATTCGAGGACGACAGCCCCCTTTCCTCCGGCGATGACGCGGATGACGGGGAAGCTGACAACGAGGAGTACGAATAACCATGGCTTCCCATCGTGTCTCAGGGCGCAGGCTCAGTCGCTACAAGGACCAGCGCAAGGCATTGATGCGCGGTCTGGTAAGCGAGTTGATAAACCACGAGCGCATCACAACCACCCTGGCCAAGGCAAAAGAAACACGCATCGTGGCGGAAAAGCTGATCACCCACGGCAAGAAGGGTAACCTGCACCACCGCCGCCTGGCATTGGCTCAGGTCCCCAACAAGAAGGTCGTGGAAAAGGTTTTTGACGATATCGCCCCCCGGTACGCCGAGAGGCCCGGCGGGTACACTCGTATCGTCAAGCTCGGGCCCCGTTCGGGCGACGCTGCCCCCATGGCAGTAATCGAGCTCGTATAAAGGAGCATACCAGATAGCGAAAGGGCCAAACCCAACATCGCAATGCGATTACGTGGACAACCTGCCGGAGCGGAAGTTCCGGCGCATCGCCATGTGGGTGGAGTACCAGGGAACCAAGTACAACGGCTTTCAATTGCAGCTTAACCAACCTACTATCCAGGGTGCCCTGGAAGGGGCATTGGCCCGGTTCACCGGCGAGGCAATCCGCATCCGCGGGGCCAGCCGCACCGACGCCGGCGCCCATGCCAGGGGCCAGGTGGTGGATTTCCTGACCGCTTCGGACCGGGCCATTGACCGGTTTCCTCCGGCTCTGAATTTCTTCCTGGAGGAGGATATCAGGGTGCTGAGGGCAAGAGAGGTCGCGACGGAGTTCCATTCGAGGCGCTGGGCCACCGGCAGGGTGTACAGGTACCGGTTGCTGGTGCAGCCCGAACCCACCGCTCTCCTGCGGCACACCCATCTGTGGATCAGGGATCCTCTGGACACGCAGCGGATGGCCGAGGGCGCCAGGGCACTGGTGGGGACCCACGACTTCAGGGCCATCGCGGCAGGACATCCCAAGGACCGTAGCGCGGTTCGAACGGTCAAGCGCTGGGAGATATTCCAGGACGGCAATCGGTTGGTCCTGGAGTGCGAGGCCAACGGATTTCTCAGGCAGCAGATCAGGAAGGCCAACGCCATCCTGGTGGAGATAGGAAAAGGCAGGCAATCAACGGAACTGATGGAGCAGGCAATTCGCGGAGCGCCCGGCATACCGGAAATTCCGCTGTTACCCGCTCGCGGACTGACACTGATAGAAGTGAAATACCCGGAGGGAGCTCTTGATCCCCCTCCGACGGAGACCGGCAGCGATTATGAAGAGAACCAGCACATATTTCCCCAAGCCGGGTGAGATCGAAGCCAACTGGAAGGTGGTTGACGCAACCGGCAAGACCCTGGGCCGGTTGGCCCGCGACATTGCCGTTTCGCTGCAGGGCAAGGACAAGCCGTCCTACACCCCGCACACAATGACCGGCGATTTTGTGGTGGTGGTCAATGCATCCAAGGTACGGACCACCGGCAAAAAGACCACGCAGAAGTTCTACTACCGGCATTCCGGCTACGTGGGTAATCTCAAGACCACGCGCTTGCGTGAGATGCTGGAGAATCGACCAGAGCGAGTGATCGAGCTGGCGGTAAAGGGAATGCTGCCGCGCAACCACATGGGACGCCAGATGCTACGGCGGCTCAAGGTATACGCGGGTGCGCAACACCCACACGAAGCTCAGGCAGCCCAGGCCAGCTAATTCCACCGGCCGGAACCATCGGCCTGTGAAGTACGGAGGCAGATCCCCTTGGTGCAATTGGACGCGGCCCAGCAGTATTATTACGGTACCGGGAAACGAAAGACGGCCATCGCCCGGGTCCGGCTTTATGTCGACAATGGAGGACCATTCATAGTCAACAGCAAGCCTATGGACGAGTACTTCGGATGGTCGACATGGCAGCGAATTGCCAATGACGCCTTCCAGGTGACCAACACGCTGAACCGTTTCCGTGTCGTGGCCAAGGTCACCGGGGGTGGCGTAAACGCCCAGGCCGAAGCAGTGCGGCACGGCATCACCCGTGCGCTGATTGCATTCGACGCGTCCCTTAAACCCGCGCTTCGCCGGGCAGGGTACGTTACCCGGGATGCCCGCATCAAGGAAAGCAAAAAGTACGGCCTCAAGCGCGCCCGGCGAGCCCCACAATACACCAAGCGGTAGAGATCTGTTGTGTAGCACGCTTATCGCAGAGCCAAACGGCCCTTAATGAGAAACGCCCCGGAGTGAACCGGGGCGTTTCTCATTGCCTTCCCCCATTGCCCGTTGGCTAGGGCTTTACGCGTGGATGCCGAGCCAGGAAATCGTCGGCAATCTCGTTGAACGTCAGGAATTGCACTCCGTCGTGGGAGGTAATGTACTCAGTCAGGCGTTCCAGCATGAGGATAACCTGGGGCCGCCCGCTAACGTCCGGGTGAATCGTTATGGGGAATATGGCCTCGTCATACTCCCGGTACACAAAGTCGAACTGGTCCTTCCACATCTGCTCAATGTCCCTGGGATTGACGAATCCGTGGCTGTTGGGCGACTTCTTGATGAACATCATTGGCGGCAAGTCGTCGAGGTACCAGTTGGCAGGTATTTCCACCAAGTCAGTCTCCTCACCCCTCTGCAACGCGTGCATCCACACATCGGCGGGCTGGGAGTAGTCGATCTTGGTCCATCGGTCACCCACCCGGACGTAGTAACACTCAAAGTCCCGGTGCATGAGGCTGTGGTCATACTTGATCCCGTGCTTGAGCAGCAGCTCGTTGGTAACGTGGCTGAACTCCCACCACGGCGCTACATAGCCAGTTGGAGGAGTGCCGGCAAGGTCGGTCAACACGTCCAGGCAGCGGACCAGCACAGCCTCTTCCTGGTCAGGCGACATGGAAATGGGATTCTCGTGAGAGTACCCGTGAATCCCGATCTCGTGGCCCGCGTCAACCACCATCCGGCATTCGTCCGGGAAAGTTTCGGCCGAGTGGCCGGGGATGAACCACGACGTCTTTATCCCCAGGCGATCGAACATTCTCACAAGCCTGGGTGTGCCCACTTCTCCCGCGAAAATTCCCCGGGAAATGTCGTCGGGAGAGTCCTCGCCACCGTATGAACCCAGCCAGCCGCCCACCGCGTCCAGATCCACGCCAAAGGCGCAGAGAATTCGTTTATCCGCCATTTTCCCTCCCTGACGACGAAAGTATGAGCCCTCGAGGTGCCTAATCAAGTGCCCCTAATGCACACCGGGGCGTTATTCAGACCCCCAGATATTCGACGGCAGCGTCCAGCAGCCCGTTCACGCGCTCCGGGGAACTGGCCTCGGCATAAATGCGAAGAAGAGGCTCCGTGCCGGAGAACCGTATGCCCAGCCAGCCGTCCTCGAAGTGCAGGCGGCGCCCGTCGATACTATCAGAAGCGGTCACGGGGAAAGCGCCCAACATTTCTAACCCAGGATCGTTCACTTGCCGGTTGATACGGTCTCGGTCGGGTGCCGCGAACTCAATGTCACGACGGTGATAGAAGTGCGGGCCGACTCTGTCAAACAGGTTCTCAATGAGCTGGGAGACGGTCTTGCCCGTTTTCGCCATGTTCTCCAGCACGAGCAGCCCGCTGAGAACCCCATCCCGTTCGGGCACGTGCCCCCGGAAGGCAAAACCGCCGCTTTCCTCACCGGCCATCAGCGCGTTCAGCTCATCCATCCTGGGGCCCATATGCTTGAAGCCGACCCTCACTTCGTGAACGTCAACACCATAGATGTTGCCCATCTTGTTCAGTGCCTGGGAAGCAGTAACTCCCTTGATCAGCGATCCCCGCCAGCCCTTGGTCTCCAGCAGGTACAGGGCCAGTAGAGAGAAAGTATCTAAGGTGGTGACGAATCGGCCCGTCTCATCGATGATGCCAACGCGGTCGGCATCACCGTCCAGTGCGATTCCCACCGAGGCCTTCGCTTCCGGAACGCGAGCCATCAGCTCGGCAAGGTTCGGCGCTATGGGTTCCGGCTGGGCCATCCCCGGGAACGCGGGGTTGCGGTGTCCGTGGAGTTCCTCCACGGTGGTGGCTCCTCCCGTCAGGAGGGTGGGCAAGTACCCCGCTCCCGCACCGTACATGGCGTCCACGATGACCCGGAACCCTGCGGAGCGTATGGCATCGAGGTCGACCAGCTTGGCGACATGCTCAAAGTACGGCTCAGCGGGCGAAAGGTCCTCGATCAGGCCCGAGTCCCTTCCGACATTGACTTCCGGCTGCCCCAAAGGGCCCACCAAGCCGATCGCCTCCTCCAGGTCGTCGGTAATCTCCTGGGTGGCGCTACCGGCGTACTCTGGCTTGAACTTGAAGCCGTTCCAGATAGCGGGGTTGTGGCTCGCAGTTATGATCGCCGCGCCGCCGGCTCCGTGGTGCATAACGTTGTAGCTGAGCACCGGTGTGGGCGCCGGAACATCGGCTAGAAGGGTCCTGACTCCCTGTCCGGCGCAGACCGAGGCGACCGTGGCAGCAAATTCCGGCGAAAGAAAGCGCGTATCGTACCCAACTATGAGACCTCTGTCGGCGGTGCCACGCCGCTTCATGTAGTCGCACAGTCCGCGGGCGCAGCGTGCCACGTTGGCGAAGGTGTAGTCCTCTCCGATGATGGCGCGCCAGCCGTCGGTGCCGAACCGGATTTCTGCCTGTTGAGCCATGCTCCCCCATTAAACTCTGAAACGGAAATGTGAAGCGCCATTATGACAGAGAGCGACGGACTTTGCGTCCGCCGCTCTCCAGAACGGTCCAGATTTTACGTGTGGCCACTCTCTGCCGGTTGACGTGGAATCAACCTCTCATGCTACCGCGAGGCGGCGGCGCGCAGGTCCTCAGCCTTGTCGGTAGTCTCCCAACTCAGTCCCAGTTTGTCTGCCGTTGGCCTGCCGAAGTGGCCGTAGGCTGCGGTGGGCTGGTAGATGGGCCGGCGGAGGTTGAGGTCCTCGATGATGGCGCCGGGGCGCAGGTCAAACTGCTCGCCTACCAGCGCTTCGATGCGGTCGTTGGCGACGTGGCCAGTGTCGAAGGTCTCCACCGAAACGGAGATCGGCTCCGCAACGCCAATGGCGTAGGAGACGATGACCTCGACGCGCTGTGCCAGACCGGCCGCCACCAGGTTCTTGGCAACGTAGCGGGCGGCGTAGGCACCGGAGCGGTCGACCTTCGTCGGGTCCTTGCCCGAGAAGGCCCCACCACCGTGGCGGGCGATTCCGCCGTAGGTGTCGACCAGGATCTTGCGGCCCGTGAGGCCCGTGTCGCCCTGGGGGCCGCCAACGGCGAACCAGCCGCTGGGGTTGACGAAGTATCGCGTGTTGTCGTCCAGCAGCTCGGCCGGGACGATGGGACGGATGACGTGCTCCAGGATGTCGCTGCGAATCTTCCTGGTGAAGGACTCGCGATCATCCGAGTCCTGGTGCTGTGAGCTGATCACCACTGCATCTACGCGCTTGGGCTTGCCGTTGCTGTACTCGACGGTAACCTGGGACTTTCCATCGGGGCCCAGGTAGTCAAGCAGCCCATCCTTGCGGACGGCGGCCAGCTGTTCCACCAGCCGGTGCGAGAGGTCAACGGTGATGGGCATCAGGCCGTCGGTCTCGTCGCAGGCGAACCCGACCATCATGCCCTGGTCGCCGGCGCCGGTGGCCCGCCTGGCGTCGGAGCCGCCAGTGCCCCGTTCCTCCAGCGCGGTCGAGACGCCGCTGCTGATGTCGGGGGACTGCTGGCTCACGTGCGCGATAACGCCGCAGGAGTTGCCGTCAATGCCGTAGCTGACGTCAGTGTAACCGATCTGCTGCATCACGCCACGGGCGATGCTGTCGAAGTTGAGGTCTGACTTTGTGGTGATTTCCCCGGTGACCATCACCAGGTTCTTGGTGGCCACGGTCTCACAGGCAACGCGGCTCATGGGGTCGCCGCGCAGAGCTGCGTCCAGTACCGCGTCCGAAATCTGGTCGCAAAGTTTGTCGGGATGACCCTCCGTGACCGACTCCGATGTGAGCAGGTACTTGGGGGAAGTCATGAATTGAATGGGCATTGGGATTGTCCTCCGGTTGTTTGGTGCAGGTTATGGAGGTGTGGCAATTTCACCCCCACCCTGTCCCTCTCCCTGAGGGAGAGGGGATGAGTTCGGGAGAGCCGGGGGCTACGTGCCCTCTTCCCAGCTGTCCTGGTACCTCTGCTGCTCGGCGCTCAGGCTATCTATGCCGACACCCAGCGACTCCAGCTTCAGGCGTCCGACCTCACGGTCGGTTTCGCTGGGTACAGTGTGAACGCCGGGGGCCAGATTGCCCTGGTTCTTGACGATGTATTCCGCCGACAGGGCCTGGTTGGCGAAGCTCATGTCCATGACGGCGGACGGATGCCCCTCGGCGGCGGCCAGGTTGATCAGGCGGCCCTCGCCGAGCAGGTACAGCTTTCGTCCGTCCTTCATCACGTATTCCTCGACGAAGGAGCGAACCTCACGGTGAGAGACCGCCATTTCCTCGAGAGCAGGAATGTCAATTTCCACATTGAAGTGCCCGCTGTTGGACAGGATCGCTTTGTCGGGCATCACCTCAATGTGCTCGCGCCCGATGGCGTGGAACCCGCCGGTAACGGTGATGAACACCTCGCCGACTTTGGCGGCTTCGATGCCCTTCATTACCGTGAAACCGTCCATAACGGCCTCTAGGGCGCGGATGGGGTTGGTCTCGGTTACGATCACGTGGGCTCCCATGCCCCGCGCGCGGGAAGCAACGCCACGTCCGCACCAGCCGTATCCGGCCACTACCACGCGGCGCCCGGCCCAGAGTATGTTGGTGGCGCGGGTGATACCGTCCAGCGTGCTCTGACCGGTGCCGTAGCGGTTGTCGAAGAAGTGCTTGGTCTCGGCGTCGTTCACGGCGATGATCGGATAAAGCAGCTTGTCGTCATTGGCCATGGCGGTGAGGCGAATCACACCGGTGGTGGTCTCCTCGGTGCCGCCGACCACGCCGGCGACCAGCTCAGAGCGCTGCGTGTGCAGGATGGTCACCAGATCCGCGCCGTCGTCCATGGTCATGTTCGGCTTGGAGTCCAAGACAGCCGTCAGGTGACTGTAGTAGGTCTGGTCGTCCTCGCCCTTGATGGCGAAGGTGGGTATGCCGTATTCACTGACCAGGGCGGCCGCCACGTCATCCTGAGTGCTCAGCGGGTTGCTGGCGCAGAGGTACACCTCAGCGCCGCCGTCGCGCAGCGCGATGGCCAAGTTGGCCGTCTCGGTGGTTACGTGCAGGCATGCCGCCAGCCGCATTCCGGCCAGGGGCTTCTCGCGGGCAAATCGTTCGCGGATCATGTCCACCACGGGCATCTCCCGCCCGGCCCACTCGATCCGGTTTATGCCCTCGCGGGCCAGTGAAAGGTCTTTTACGTCTCCATTTGCTTGCTGTGTAGCCAAAAGATACTCCTTGATCTGTAATCTGAGGTTGTATGACGGCCTCAGCGGCCGACTCACCTCTGTTCGTGCCTGACTCTCTGCTAGGGATCGTTGCCGTAGGAGGTGGGATTGCCAGCGGCGATCCAGGACGGAGTGCCATCCTCCACGTTGTACAGGATCTCCGTATCGTAGCCAAACGATGACGCTAGCTCGCAGGCCAAGCCGCTCCGGACGCCGGCCGCGCAGATGAAGAGCAGCCTCTTGTCCTGGGGCACTTCGGCGATGCGATCCGCAAAGTCGTCAATGGGGATGTGGATGGCCCCGGTGGCGTGGCCCGTCACCCACTCGTCATCCCGGCGGACGTCTACCACGATAGTGTTTTCGGGGTCCCCATCAAGTATCTGTTTGGCCTCGACGGAATCAACGCGGAAATAGGGCTCGCCGGGGTCTTGCCTTGGCATGGTTCAACCTCCTGATTGGTGGGTCCTGATTTTTGCAGCCGGATGTTGTTACAGAGTAATCAACTGACGTATTTGCCGATAATTGGCGAAAGCCTAATCTTCAGATCGTCAGAAATTCTCTCCGGAGCAGTGATAATCGCGTCCTTCAGCGAGGAACCGCAGCTGCAGCTTCGTCCACCGGAGATGGCGGGCATCAGCCGCGTCAGCATCTCCTTGGACGTGGCGACGTTCTTCAGCAGATTCTGCACCACTGCCTCGACGCTCACCTCCTCGGTATTGGCGCGCCAAACATCGTAGTCCGTGATCCAGGCCAAGGTGGCGTAGCACATCTCCGCCTCCCTGACCAGCTTGGCTTCGGGCAAGGCTGTCATGCCGATTATGTCGGCCCCCCAGGACCGGTACATGAACGATTCAGCCCGCGTTGAGAACGCTGGCCCCTCCATGACGACGAACGTGCCGCCGAAGTGAACGTTCACGTCCATGGCCTGGGCCACCCGGTGGACCGCCTGGCTGGTGGGCGCGCAGAACGGATCGGCGATTCCGACATGGACGACAATGTGCTCGTCAAAGAAAGTGTTGTCGCGGAGACGGGTGCGATCGATGAGTTGGCTGGGGATTACCAGGTCCAGCGGGGCGAATTCCTCTTTGAGGCTACCCACCGCGCTGACCGAGATCACCTTTTCCACTCCAAGCGTTTTCAGCGCGTATATGTTGGCGCGCACCGGAATATGAGTAGGATTGAATCGGTGGCCCCGGCCATGCCGAGGCAGGAACGCAACGCTAACACCAGACAGTTCCCCCAGTACGATGGTATCACTGGGGTCACCGAAAGGGGTGTCAATGTCAACTCGCTGGACGTTCTCCAGTCCGTCAATGTCATAGAGGCCGCTGCCACCGATAACCGCTATTTCAGCCTGGGCTGTGCTCAAAACTCCGGTCCCTTGATCCCTTTAGCCGTTTCCCTTGATTGCCAGCATCAGGCTCTCGGTGAAGGGAGGTGAAGCCACGCCCATTTCGGTGACGATGGCGTCGATGTAGCGATGGGGCGTTATGTCGAAGGCGGGATTGACCGCCCTCACGCCTTCGGGGGCCGTCATAACCCCGCCGAAGCGGGTCACTTCAGCTTCAGCACGCTGTTCAATTTCAATGCCGTCGCCGTCCGGCAGGGCGGGGTCAATTGTGCTGGTGGGCGCCGCCACGTAGAACGGGATGCCGTTTTCGTGAGCCAACACCGCAAGCATGTAGGTTCCAACCTTGTTGGCGGTGTCTCCGTTGGCGGCGATGCGGTCCGCCCCCGTAATCACGCAGCCAATCCTGCCCTGGCGCATCAGAATACCCGCCGCCGAGTCGGCCAGCAGCGTTGCCGGTATGCCCAACTGCTTAAACTCCCACGAGGTGAGCCTCGCGCCCTGCAGCCAGGGCCTCGTCTCGGTATTGAACACCTCGAACCGCTTGCCGTCCTCCCAGCCGGCGCGAATCACGCCGAGGGCTGTGCCGAAGGCGGATGTGGCCAGCGCGCCAGTATTACAGTGGGTGAGAACGGATCCGCCGTCGGGCATCAGTTCCTTACCGAACTGGCCCATCCGCCGGTTGATCTCTTCGTCCTCGCGGTGTATTTCCTGGGCCTCAGCGAGGAGCCGCGAAGCTACGTCCACTACATCGTTGGTCGCTGCCGCCACGTTCATCATCCGGTCAACGGCCCAAGCCAGGTTGACCGCGGTGGGACGTGCCGCGCGGATTTGCGTGGCCGCGACTTCGAGGTTCTCGAGGAATTCGTCCCGGCTCCCTGGCGGAATGTCACGGGCCGCCATAGCCACGGCGTAGGCTGCGGTGACCCCGATCGCGGGTGCGCCCCGCACTCTCATTTCCCGGATGCTGGACACCGCATCCTCGTAGCGGTCCACCACCAGGGTGGTCTCCTCAGCCGGAAGACGGGTCTGGTCCAGCAGCAGCAGCCTGCCATCTTCCCAGCGTATGGGACGTATTTCACTCAAACGGAGAATACCTGCAACGAATTTCGGGAAAAGTGAGGCATAATCGCCGGAAATCCTGCGGCGGGTTGGCGGTAGCACTTTTCGTTGGGCAACAAAAAAGCTTCTCCCGTGAGAAGCCCATGCCGTCCCCTATGTCCTCCCGTTCCCGGCTATATATCCGGCTCTTGGGGCACGTCCATAGTACTAACGCCGCAGTTATGTGTCAAGAAAAGGCATCCTGCACAAGCTGATCAAGGCTCGCGAATCACTAAAAATTTCGGCGCAATTAAGCTATATTCCAGTTAATTTTGACCATTATCGATACATTTTCAGCGGATTCCGTATACATGCCAGGGACTTAATCACCATAGGCTACCCAGAGTGCTTGATTGTCCCCTTTATCTGCAGCTGCTCGGTTGACACTGGAATGTCTCAACAACAATAATAGTACGGAAATCGTCGGGATGATGCGAAAGGCAAATGCTGACCGAACTTGATACTGCATCTGGTTGGACACCGTGAGCCGGCCAAATTTGGCATTCGGGGATGGTCAGCTGGGGTTATTTACCGACCTCTACGAATTGACCATGGGCCAGGCGTATTTCTCGCGGGGAATGCACCAGCAGGCCACCTTCAGCCTGAACGTCCGGACTTATCCACCCAACCGGGGGTTCCTCGTTTCCGCCGGCCTCGACGACGTTCTTGATTACCTGGAGCGTCTGCAATTTGATGATGAGGCGGTCGCCTTCCTGAGGTCCACAGGTTTGTTCCGTGAAGATTTCCTCGAATTCCTTCACGGCCTGCGCTTTACCGGCAGTGTGAGAGCCATCCCTGAGGGTCGCCTGTTCTTCGCGGATGAACCGCTGCTGGAGATCACCGCGCCCATAATTGAGGCTCAAATAGTCGAGACCTATATCATCAACCAGATGAACCTGCAGACCTCCCTGGCCACAAAGGCGACGCGGTGCGTCTGGGCGGCGCAAGGTCGTGGGATCGCTGATTTCGCATCCCGTCGCACTCAAGGGTCCGATGCCGCGATGAAGATGGCCAGGGCAAGTTACATAGCGGGTTTTGGAACCACGAGCAACGTGCTGGCTGCCAGCCGCTACAACATCCCTCCTGCCGGCACTATGGCCCACTCCTTCATCTCCAGCTTTCCCTCTGAGCTCGACGCCTTCCGCGCCTACGCCGACTGCTTCCCCGATCGCACCATCCTGCTGCTCGATACCTACGACACTGTCGCAGGCGCGTGGAACGCAGTAGCCATCGCCAAGGAACTGGAGGCCAACGGGCGCCGGCTGGCCGGCGTCAGGCTCGATTCCGGAGACTACGCGAAGCTCAGCCTTCAGGTGCGCCACGTGCTGGACGACCACGGGCTCGACTACGTCAGGATCCTCGTCAGCGGCGGCCTCGACGAATACGAACTGGAGTCCCTGGTGGCATCAGGCGCCCCGGTAGACCTGTTCGGCGTGGGAACCAAGGCTGGCGTCTCCGCGGACGCGCCCTGGTCTGATATGGTCTACAAGCTCGTGTGTTTCGACAACCGCCCCGTGATGAAACTGAGCGAAGGCAAGATGTCTCTCCCGGGCACAAAGCAGATTTTCCGCCGCCACGACGCCAACGGCGTTCTGACCGGAGACATTATCGGGCTTCAGGATGACACAGGGCCAGTGGACTCGCGCCCACTGCTGGCGGAAGTGATGACCGGAGGGGCACGTACGGCGGGATCTCCTGACCTGTCCAATCTCCGTGAGACCTTCCGTTCCGAATTCGCACTCCTCGACTCCCGCTACAAGGACCTGCGCCAGCCGCCACACTTCCCGGTCTCCGTAAGCCCCAGCCTGCAGAGGATGACCGCAGAGGTCCGTGAGGAAGCGGTATTGACCAACGTTTCCGGCGAGGGCCCTTAATCCGCGCCTCCCCGCGACGGGGTTTCGGCTATCCCGTTTCGCTGCGGTATCAATAGCAAGCCAATCATCTCCCCATTCTCCCCTGGATGTAGCAGTTTCACATGAAGACCGCCGTATGCATGAAATACGTGCCCATGATCGCCCGGATGCAGTTCGACTACGAGGCGAGGACCATCGTCAGGGAGGGTGTACCCTCGGAGGTCAATCCCTTCGACGTCCTGGGCCTGGTCAGGGCCGTTGAATTGAAGGCTGGGCCGGACGACGAAGTGGTGGTGCTGACCATGGGGCCGCCGACCGCGCAGGAAGGGCTGACCAGCTGCCTGGCCCTGGGCGCAGACAGGGGGGTGCTCATTACCGACCGTGCCCTTGCGGGCAGCGACACTTTGGCCACGTCGCGGGCGCTGGCTCTTGCACTGCAGCGGGAGGCCCCGGACCTGATTATCTGCGGCCGCAACAGCACGGACGGGGAGACCGGACAGGTCGGGCCGGAGGTGGCCGAACTCATGGGACTGCCCCACGTCAGCCACGTGCGCAGGCTGGACTTCAGCGATGACCGCCGCACTGCCGTGGTTGAGAGGATCACTGACGAGGGCTTTCAGACCCTGGAATGTGACCTGCCCGCCGTTATCTGCGTAACGGAAGGTGTGGCGCCGGAGCTGTTCCCCAATCGCCAGCAGATGGAGGAAGCCGAGTCTAAACCGGTCGATGAAGTCAGCTGCTCCATGCTGTCCGATGACGTGTCCCAGTTCGGAGCGCAGGGATCGCCCACATGGGTCAATGAGATCCGGCTGGTGGAACCAAACCGCCTCGGAGTAACTTTGCAGGAAGTCACTCCCGAGGACGCCGCCAAGCAGATCGCGCAGTCCGTGAGAGAGCGTCTCGCCGATCTGGAGTCGGCAGAACCCGAATCGTCGGGAGAACCCCTGCCGCGCTATCCCGGAACGACTGACCGCAGCATCTGGGTTGTGGCCGAGAACAGCCGCGACGGACTGGCCCACGTGACCTTCGAGATGCTGGGCAAGGCCCGCGACCTTACGACCATAACCGCGAGCGAGGTCGTTGCGGTCGTCATCTCCCCCGTCGGGGAGCGGCACGCATCCGAACTCGCCGCAGCCGGGGCCGACCGGGTGCTGGTCATCGACAACTCATCCCTGGGCCCAGTCTGCAGCCGCTCCGTCGGAAATGTGCTGGCCGAGGCGGTGCGAGGCGAGACTCCCTACGCGATTCTGTTCGCCTCCACCGCCGACGGCCGTGACCTGGCGGCCCGGCTGGCGGCGCGACTCAGCCTTGGCCTGACCGGCGACGCCATAGACCTGGAGATGGACGACGAGGGCCAGCTTGTGCAGCTGAAACCCGCTCTTGGTGGCAACGTGGTCGCCCCGATCCTTTCCAAGACTTTGCCCAATCTTGTGACCCTGCGGCCCGGATTGCTCACTCCCGCAATACCGGAGCCGGGTGCCGCGGCCACCGTGGAGCACCTTACTGCGGATACCTTCGACGGCGCAGACGTTCGCCTGGTCCGCGAGGAATTTCAGGAGGATACGGAGGGCCTGGACCTCGCCCGGGCTCGCGTTGTGGTTGGCGTGGGCATGGGTGTCGGCGAGGAAAGCGTCTCCGGAGTCCTGGAAGCGGCCCGCTCCCTCGGCGCCTCCGTTGCCACCACCCGAGACGTGGTACACGAGGGGTGGCTGCCGCAACAACTCCAGGTGGGTATCAGCGGCCGCACCATCGCTCCGACGGTGTACATCGCCGTGGGCATTCGTGGCGCCTTCAATCACACCGTAGGCCTGCAGCGGGCAGGGATAATCGTGGCCATCAACCAGAACCGTCGAGCCACGATATTCCGGTCGTCGGACTTCGGTGTGGTTGGAACCTGGCAGGAGTTCCTGGCCCCCCTTGTTGAGGAACTCAGGCCCGTTCTGGCAGACCTCACGTAGACCCGGAGTTCGAAAATCATGCCGGTAACCGAGGAACTGGCGGGGCATATCTCCGCTGCCACTTTCGACGCGATGCCACCTGAGGCTATTGAAGCGGCAAAGATCGTCATCCTCGACGGTCTCGCCGTAACCCTGGCCGGCTCCAGGGAGGAGGCAGCGCAGATAGTGGCGGATTACGCCCGAGATATGGGCGGAAATCCTCAGTGCGCGGTATTCGGGCAGGGCTTCAAGACCTCACCGCCCATGGCTGCCTTCGTCAACGGGGTGGCGGGCCATGTGCTGGACTACGAGGTGATGTGGCATCCGGCCACCCACGCCACATCGCCCACCCTTCCCGGAATCCTCGCGCTGGCCGAGAGCCGCCAAGACACCGGCGCGGACATCGTCACTGCGCTGATCACGGGGTTCGAGGTGCAGGGAAGGATCCGTGTCGCCTCGGCCCACCAGGGTCTCAGCGGCTTTCATCCGCCCGGTCTCGTGGGCGTGATGGGCAGCGCCGCCGCCGGATCAGTGATGCTCGGCCTTGACACCCAGCAGACTCGCATGGCACTGGGCATGGCGGCGTCCCGGGCTGGGACGGTCTCGGCCAACACCGGCACGATGACCAAGTCCACCCACTGCGGGAATGCGGGCCGTATGGGGCTGGAGGCCGCGCTCCTCGCTGCCCGTGGCTTCACTGCCAACGCCGACATTTTTGAGCATGAGAACGGCTACGCTGCGGTGCTCTTCGGCGACGAGTTCGAGCTCGACGCTGTCACTCGGGACTTCGGCAACCCATACCGGCTGGTCGACCCGGGCGTCGCCATCAAGAAGCATCCCAGCCAGTACGGCACCCACCGGGGCATCGACGCTGCCCTGGACCTCCAGCACCGATACAGCCTCGACCCCGGACGCATAGCAGCTGTGAGAATTGAAACCCCGGTGATGCGCTACGTGGGACGCCCCTATCCTGAAACGGGACTGGACGGCAAGTTCAGCTTCCAGTACACCGTGGCAGCCTCGTTGCTGGACCGCCAAATCGGGATCGAGACGTTCACGGACGAGGCGGTGCACCGCCCCGAGGTGCAGGAGTTGCTGGGCAAGACCACGGTGGACATGAGGCCCGACATTCCCGCCAACTTCGAGGATATGTGGGTGGCCGTCCGAGTGGAGACCACCGATGGCCAGACGTACGTAAGCCGCTGCAACCGGCCACGTGGCATTTGGGGCAACCCGCTAAGCCGCGAGGAACGCTTGGCCAAGGTGCGGTCCTGCACCGGACGCGTGCTGCCCGACGCGGCCACGGAGCGATTGATCGAGATCGTCGAGGACCTGGAGAACGCCAGCGCTGACACTGTCCAGGAACTGGTGGGCATCCTGGGCAGCTCCCCGCCCGCCAGCTGATCTGACCGACCACCTTCACCGTTGGGCGCTATCCACGCATCATTACCGGGAAAATCGATTCGAGTGCGCTTACTTGTCTGCTGGATTCTAATGCGGCCGCGACATACAGGTGACGATCCTTTACTTGACACCCACTGACTGGCACAAGAAAATGGCTAGTGCGATTCATCAGGCACGGAAAGCAGACCTGCTCGTCCTGTTGCACGCGCCCCGGCAGCCATCCAACCCTTTCGAAAAGAGGCCCTGATGGACTTTGCATACACCCCGGAACAGGAAGCCCTTCGCCAGGATGTCCAGGCTTTCATCGCGGAAAATGTCACCGATGACGTCCTGGGAGAACTCGAGACGGCAGAGGAGGGCGGCCGCGGCGAGCATTACCGCGAGCTGGTCAGAAAGGTCGCAGAACGCAAGTGGATCGGGATCAGCTGGCCGCAGGAATACGGCGGTCAGGGCGGCAGCCGCATCGAACAGTACATCGTCGAGGAAGAATTCGCGCGTGCTGGCGTAGCAGTTGGCGGTGCCGGCAGCGGAGCCCCGGCCATCCTGGCGGCTGGCACGGAGGAACAGAAACAGGAGTTCATTCCCGGGCTGATCAATGGTGAGGTCATCTTCGCCCTGGGCTTCACGGAACCCCAGGCCGGAGCCGACTTGGCGGGCCTGCAATGCCGGGCCGTGCGCGACGGCGACGAGTACGTCATCAACGGTCAGAAGATGTACACCTCGGCAGCTCACTATGCCACCCACATCTACCTGATGGCCCGAACAGACCCCGACGCCCCGCGCCATCGCGGCATCTCTATCTTCCTTGTTCCGATGGATACTCCCGGCATCACAGTCCGGCCCCTGTGGACCATCCAGAACGACCCGCCAGCACCCTTGGGCACTACCTACGGCATGGCCCGAACCAACGAGACGTTCTTCGAGGATGTTCGTGTGCCTGCATCCGCGCTGCTGGGTGAGGAGAACATGGGCTGGTACGTGGGAGCTATGGGCCTGAACCTGGACCGCGTTGGCGCCAGTCGCTACCTCATTTCGGTGAGGCGCGACGAGGACATCGTGAACTGGGTCAAGGAGAACGATTTCGGAGGCCACTCCCCCGCCGACGACCCCGCAGTACGCGACAAGCTGGCCGAGCTGTGGACCGAGGCTCAGGTATGCCGACTCATGACCATGCGTAGCATGTCCCTCGTGGAGCGCGGCGGTAATTTCACCTACGAAGGATCGGCGGAGAAGGTGTTCGCTCCCGAACACGGCGTGCACACCACCGAAACCATCACCCAGATTCTCGGCCCCTACGCACAGTTGCTGAGCAGCTCCGATGGGGCCATCGAGGACGGAGTGTTTGCCCACAACGTTATGGGTGCCTTCCAGTCCGGCATCAATCACGGAAGCGTGCAGGTGATGCGAGACCAGATGGCCCGCCGCGGGCTGGGAATGCCTCGGGGCTAGCCCCTCTTCATCCGTTACCAAACTGGCTCAGGATCAGAAATGGACGTACTGCCCACAGAAGAAGAACAACTGCTAAAGAACGCGGCCAGAGAATTCCTCGAGGCCGAGGTGCCCACAAGCTTGGTCCGCGAAATGGAACTGGACGAAAATGGCTATCCGCTCGCGTTGTGGCGGCAGATGGCCGACTTGGGATGGCTGGGCATTGCCGTTCCGGAGGAATTCGGCGGACAGGGGCTGCCCCTGTCATACCTGGGCATGGTTTCCGAGGAACTGGGCCGGGTCCTCGCACCCGTGCCTTTTCACAGCACAATGACCGCCGCCTTGACCATTGCGGAGGCCGGCACCGATGCTCAAAAGCGCGAATTGCTGCCTGCTGTCTGCTCCGGCGATATGGTGATGACCTGGGCTGTTACCGAGCGGGACCCTCGACTGATACCGTCGGCGGTTGCCAACCAGGCACAGCAGGACGGAGACGGCTGGATCCTAAGCGGCGACAAGATGTTTGTTGACAACTTCAACGTGTCGCGCCGTTGTCTCGTCGCCGTTCGCACCGCTCCCGCATCGGATGACAACGAGGGCATTTCCCTATTCCTCATTGACCCCAACGCGGCCGGAGTCTCCCACATCCCGCTGGTCACCATAGCCAAAGACAAGCAGAGCAGGGTCGGCCTCGAGGGGGTCCGGGTTTCCAGCTCCGACCTTGTTGGCGATTTGCACAACGGCTGGCCCATCATCGAACAGATGCTGGAGAGGGCCACAGCCCTACTCTGTTGCCAGATGATTGGCGCGACCCGGAAAGACGCGGAGTTGGCCATCGACTACTCCAAGAATCGCGTGGCCTTTGGACGGCCCATCGCATCCTTCCAGTCCATCCAGCACATGTGCGCCGACATGCTGCTTTACACCGATGGGGCGCAGCTTCTGACCTACGAGGCGCTCTGGAAGATGGATCAGGGCTTGCCCGCCGGCGTCGAGGTATCGCAGGCCAAGGCCTTCGCAAACGAAAAGTGCGAGGCTGTCGTGAGGCAGTCACAGGTTATACACGGCGGCATCGGGTTCATGATGGAGTTCGACCTGCACCTCTGGCTGCGTCGCGTTTCGGCTTGGACCATGCGGCTCGGCACCACCTTCGACCATCGCGCAAAGATTGCCAGCGCACTGCTGGACGCCCCGGGCAAGGTACGGCTGGGCCAGCCTCTGCCCGTTTGATCCATCCCAGCTAGAAACCCGGCACGACTGGAGAGAACGATATGGCGATGGACCCCGTTTGCGGCAAGGTAATCGACGAAGAGCAGGCGAGGGCACAGACTTCGCAAACGCGCTACGGCGCCTCGGAAGTCGACCCGAACCAGGGCACCCGAATTTTCCACGACGGCAGTTGGATTTACTTCTGCGGCCTGGAGTGCCGCACTAAGTTCCTCGCCAGTCCCGCCACTTACACCGGCAGCTAGCGACTACCGAGCCGATGGCCCTCCCAAATTATGGAAGGGCCGGTCTATTCACCGTTTGGAGAATTGGATATGCCAGAGGCACTCAAGCTGGATCCCAAGAGTTCTGCCCTGATCCTGATCGACATGATCAACGCGGTTGCCAAGGGTGGCAACGAACCCCCGTACAACGTGCCGCCGAACCGTCAGTCCGTCATCGACAATTTCGTTCGCCTGGTAGCCCACTGCCGCCAGGTTGGCACTCCCATCATCTACATCACCACCTACCGGCGCCCGGACAACTCGGACGCCCCAAAGACCGCCGCCGACGTGGGCGGTGGTGGCGGTGTGCCCATGCTTGAGGGCACCAAGGCCGTGGAAGTGATCGATGAGCTGGCGCCGCAGGAGGGCGACTACATCGTGGTTAAGCCCCGGTTCAGCGCCTACTATGGGACCAACATGGAGGGCATCCTCAGCTCCCTAGGGACCGAGACCATCCTGGTCGGCGGCATCTCAACCCAGCGCAGCGTGGAAGGAACCGCGCGCGACGCCAAGAACCGCGACACCCAGTGCGTGGTTGTCAGCGACTGCTGCACCGCCGGCGAGGAAGACGTACATCAGATGACCATCGACCACGTCCTTCCGCTGCTAGTGCGAGTGCGCAACACCGACGAGGTGATTGCGGCGCTGTCCTGAACGCCGGGACGCCAACGCTGGCCCACTTTCACAGAACCACTGGCATGCCCCTCTCCACGGCAACCAAATGTCAGGAGGTTGAGCCATGTCCAACGTGAAGACGATCCTGGTAGGAACCATCGGACAAGGGATTATGCGCAGCGCCGACGGCGGCGAGTCCTGGCGCCGTGTGGGAATCGACGCCGGAATGCACTCCGACGCCCTGGTGCGTGCGTTAGGGAACCACCCCGAACGTCCCGGCGTGGTGTTCGCTGGCACGGACAAGGGCCTGTATCGCAGCGAGGACGGCGGCCAGAAGTGGGACCTGCTGGACACGGCCATGAGCGGCACCTGCGTCTGGGCGCTGGCCATGGATTCTGCGGACCCCAACCTGATGTTCGCCGGAACCGGCACGCCTGACCCGGCAGGGATATTCCGCTCCACCGACGGAGGCAAGACCTGGGAGCAGCGGCCGGTGGAAATCGCTGCGGAGTGCCCCAACGTGGGTGTGCCCCGAGTCACCGGCATCGCCATCGACCCGCAGAACCACCGCGACGTGTGGGTGGGTCTCGAGGTTGACGGCCTGCGACACAGCGCCGACGGGGGAGACACCTGGGAGTCCATCAACGGGACGAGAATCCCCAACCTGGACGTTCACAACGTCGCAGTAGCGGCCGGGCCGCCGCACACCGTGGTCTGCGTTGTGAACAACGACGTTTACACCAGCAGCGACAACGGCGGAAACTGGGATCGGCTGGGAATCCGTGAGGTCTTCCCGCTGACCTATCCGCGGGGCATCATGGTCAAGCCCGACGACCCGAATGTGATCTTCGTGACCATTGGCGACACCACGCCGGGGCAGACCGGCACAATTATGCGGTCGAAGGACACCGGCAAGACGTGGGAGGACCTGCCGCTGCCGGTGGAGCCCAACACCGCGATGTGGACGGTCAACATCCAGGACTCCGATCCGTCGGTGGTGCTGGCGGGCAGCCGCTACGGCTACCTGTACCGCAGCGACGACGGCGGCGATTCCTGGAGCAAGCTGCGCCGCGAGTTCAGCGAGATCTCCAGCGTGATGTGGCTGCCTGAGTAGCTAGCAACCGTTCCGAAACAATGGAAAAGGCAGCAGGTCCGGTTTGACGGACCTGCTGCCTTCCGGTTTTCGGGGGCAACTGTACCGTTAAGCTGGCGCACCTTCCGAGTCGTACTTCGCGACTGTCTCCCGCAAAACGTCTCCAAAGTCGTAGCCTGCCGTTGGAGGTGGCAGGGGCCTGCCGTCCTGGTGATCAATGTCGATCAGTTCCTCCACTATTTCGCACAGCTCGGCAAAAACTGCCTGTTCATTTTCGCCATGGCAGCAACCACCTAGCGAAAGGCCAGGGGCGTACCCGATATAGCACTGGTCCTCATCTGACCAAGCGACGATCTTGGCGTAGCGGGAACTCTCCCTCATTTTTCCTTCTCCTCTACCGCATCCAGTGCGCGCTTTACCATTCTTATCTGGTAGAAGTCGGCATCTGCACCCAAGCGACCAGACAGTACAACTTTCCCTCGATAGTCTGGGTGAACATAGTTTCGATGGCTGCCACGTCCACCTCTGTTTCGGAACCCTGCTCTCTCAAGTTCTGAAATCAACTCTCGTATCTTAGGAGGCACCGTACAATTTCACCTTTGAACCTTATTGCATTATATCCCACAACCCTCACCGGTAATGGCGGGCGAGTTCGGAGGCGTAGTGGCGGCCTAGGGTGTCGCGGTGGTCGCGCATCCAGTCGGTGAGGCGTGTTGCGGCCGTGGGTGAGTCTGGCGAGACAAGGTGTCCCGACATCAGGCCGTCGATTTCCTCGCGGGTTAGGACCACATCTCGCACCGCCATTCCCATCATCTGAGCCGATGCGAGCACCAATGGAGGCGGCAGCGATACCACGATAGCCCGTCCGCCCGTGGTACTGCGAATCTGTTGCACCAGCTCTTTGAAGGTGTAGATCTCGGGACCCACAGCGTCGATAGCTACGGGGCCTTCTACCGATGACGATTCCACCGCGAGTTGGGCCACGTCGTCAACGTAGACCGGCTGCACCGGGTAGTCGCCACCTCCGGCGACGGGGAACACCGGGAACCGTCTCAGGAACCACGCGATGTTGTTGATGAGTATGTCTTCCATGCCGAATATAAGGGTCGGCCGAATGACGGAATAGGCAAGTCCCGAGTTGCGAATGTAATCCTCGACAAGACCCTTACCCCGGAAATAAGTCAGCGAAGAAGCGGAAGAGGCCCCGGTGATGCTGATGTGTACAATTCGGCGCACTCCCGCATTCCTGGCAGCGTCCACCAGTGTCCTGGTATTGCGCACCGCCAGGTCGTGGTCCACAGTCCCACGCGAAAAGCGGATCCAGAAGGTGTTGTAGAGGGTGTCAGCTCCCTCCAGGCTGCGTATCAACTGCCCAATGTCATCGAAGTCCAGGGGGTGGCGCTCCACACGGTCCCCGAAAGGGCTGAACGACGTCGGATTCCGGGTGAGGCATCGGACAGTCTCGCCACGGTCCAGGAGACGCTGTGCGATGTACTTTCCGGTATACCCGAAGGCGCCGGTTACTACGGAAAGACCAGGATCCCCCATCAGAATACCCCCCCTCTCATTGGACAATTAACAGCCCCGCCATATAGCGGGGCTGTCTGTAAATCTCGAACTGCGCGCCAACGCGCTTTCACCCACACCTGGTCCTTCCCATATATGAGGGAGGAGCCGGTGGAATCACGGTCATCGTTAAGGCGCGAGGCCGGCGGTGCCGGAGCTGATGGTGTCCATGCGGGGGCGGTTGTCGTAGGGCTGCAGCTGGACTTCGTGCAGGGCGGGAATGACTTCCTTGCCCAGCAGCTCTATGGACCGCATGGTCTCCTTGTGGCCCATCGCACCCTCGTTGCCGTAGATGTGGATGTAGCCGGGGCTGAGGCGCTCAATGACCTCGGTCAGCTTCTGGGTAACGGTGTCGGGGTTGCCGACGATGATGTTGTTCACGCCGCGAAGCTGGTCGTAAGACAGGCCAACGCCAAGGCCCCCTGCTCCGGCGACGTTTCCGGTGGGGCGCTGGGCCTTGATCTGGACCGATGCCCTGGACTGGTATCCGGGCGGGTCGTTGTGCTCCATCGGCCCGCGCTGGCGGTGCTCGATGGTCCACATGAACTCACGACCCAACTCGATGGCCTTCTCGTCAGTATCGGCGACGAAGCAGCGGAGCAGGTAGCCGAAGTGCTCCGGGCCAGCCTTCCAGCCCTCTTCCTCGGCAGTGTCAATGTAGACCTGCTTCAGCCACTCGGTGGTGTCAACGAGGGCCCCGAGATTCATGTACGGGTGCTTGTGCTTGGCGGCCCATACCACGCTCTCGGGGGAGCCGGTGCCGGGGAACCAGATGTCGGGGCGAGGCTTCTGCATGGGCACCACCCAAGGGTTCACGGCACGGTAGTGGTAGTACTGGCCCTCGTAGCGGAAGGGACCGGGCTCGGTCCAGCACTTGATGATCAGGTCGTGGGCTTCCTCGAAGCGGGCCCGGTTTTCGGTGGGATTAACACCGCCCTGCAGCGTCTCCACGGCAGTGCCGCGGACGAAGCCGGAGATGATGCGTCCACCAGAGTAGCAGTCCAGCATGGCGATTTCCTCGGCCATGCGGATGGGGTCGTTGATGGCAATTACGTTGCCGAGGATGGCAATCTTGACGTTCTTGGTGAGCTTGGATATGACGGCGGCGTCGAGGTTGACGGCGGGCTTCATGCACCAGTAGGAGGCGTGGTGCTCGTTGGACATGATGCCGTCGAAGCCGACCTCGTCGGCGAGGGCGTACTGCTCGTGGTACTGGTTGTACAGGATACTGGCCTTATGGGGGTCGAAATAGGTGTTGGGAAAACCCAGTCGGCCGGAGTCATACTTTTCCAGGTCCTCGTCGCCGACGTGGCCGTAGGGCTGCTCGGAGAACCAGTAGATTTCCGCCTTATCTTTGGGTCGTGCTAGCTGGTCAACCATTTTCCACTCCTTGAATAGTGTGGGTGGCGCCCGTTGCGATCAGGAAGGGGAGGGACTTTGCGTGCAATTCAACTGCGGATATGGCCGCGCATTACGAAATCATGCTCACGACGCCGGGGTCTCTCCTCCCTAGGTTGCGGCAATTATAGTCATCGCCAATATGTTAGGCAACCGAACACTGTCGCGCTGTTGTGGCTGCGGTAGCCAGGGGTTAACATTGGGGCGCGGCCCAGCCAGTACGGCGGGGCCACCGGAAAGGGAAACAGGAATCGTCAGGTCAAAAGGAGTGCGAAAATGGCTCTATCATTGGCGGACGCAGACAGGATTATCGATGCTTCCATAGCAGAGGCAGACAGGATTGGTGTGAAGCTGAGCGTGGCAGTGGTGGACGGAGGCGGGCAGCTGGTGGCGTTCAAGCGGATGGCGGGAGCCATTGCGGTGAGCGCGACGGCGGCGCCGGGCAAGGCGGTGGGTTCTGTCTTTTTCGGAAGGGACAGCTCGGCTATCAACCCGGAGTCGCCGGTGATGCAGGCGATCATCAACAGCCAGGGCGGGCGGATCATTCCGGCGCAGGGTGCGATCCCGATCTACCAGGGCGGCGAGCTGGTGGGAGCCATCGGCGGCAGCGGCGGCACAGCGCAGGAGGACGAGGACTGCGTCCGCAAAGGCCTGGAGGCGCTGTAGGCTCCTGACACCGAATCTCGCTAACGCGAATATTGCAGGAACGCGAGCGCCCCGCTGGGATGGCCCGGCGGGGCGCTCTGGGCGTTCAAAAGGGGAATTGACACTTACAATCAATAACAGGATGAAATAACCTGACCGAATATGGTAGGCAGGCAACGAATCGAAGTTTTGTCGTTACAGCATTTTACTTGGTTTATGGGGGTGCATTTTGGAACGCTATATCAAGAGCGATAATCCTGAGTTGAGATCGGGCATCACCTTGTTTGTACTCATTCTCTGGGGGCTAAATATGATATTGACTGAAGATTTTATGGAGGCAATGGCAACAGATTCGTCGGATGTGAGCTTCTGGGGAACAAAAGCCGCTGGATTTGCACTCATTGCAGCTGCGGCTTTGTTTGTGGAATTGATTCCTACGCGCTCATGGCTGGCGGAGAATTCAACAAGAGCTGTAGCGGGCATAGCAGCAATATCTTCGGGGTATTGCTGGTTAGAGGAAACGACAGGGAACGCAGGGTGGTATATCGCTGTAGTGGTGGTCGTCGGCATTGTAATGGCTTCCAGTGTTTTGGTGGGGGCGTATTTGGCCAGGATCAGTAATGGACGATCCGGCAACTAAGATACTTCGGCTGACTTGATCGGCATTCAGAGATACGGATGAAAGACAGCGCCCGGTACGTCAAAATCGTAGAATGGTCTGATGAAGACCAGTGCTACATCGGCACGTCTCCTGGGCTGATGCACGGCGGATGCCACGGTGACGACGAGAGAGCGGTTTATGCCGAGCTCTGCGATATTGTTGAAGAGATAGTCGAGCTATATCGCGAGGACGGCAGGTCACTGCCTCCGCCAACGGCGGGCAATGGGAAAGCCGAGGGGATGTTCGAGCGTTACGTGGCAGATGGGGAAGTGGGCACGGCGACAATGCCTGCGTAGTGCGCAGTCGCTGGTGACGCAGGCAATCATCAACAGCCAGGGCGGGCGCATTATCCCGGCACAGGGCGCGATCCCGATCTACCAGGGAAGCGAGCTGGTGGGCGGCACGGCGCAGGAGGACGAGGACTGCGTGCGCAAAGGCCTGGAGGCGCCGTAGACTTCTGTCCTCGGTCTTTCGCTGAGGCGAGCATAGCAGGAACGAGAGCACCCCGCTGGGATGGACCGGCGGGGCGGTCTGTTTTGGTTCTTACCCCGCAAGTAGAATTTGATGACAGTAGTGTATTGACATGTGGTTTTGGGGCCAGCATATACTAGACGTTGTTGATGCAATGAGGTGAGGACAAATGCAGTGTCCCAATTGTCGAGAGGCATATCACGACAAACCTGACGACTGGAAGTCCGTACAGATTAGTTCCAGCAAAGTATCGGGGCTTGCATTTTGGTGCTCACTAACCGTATGCCCAGTCTGCGATGACGCTATCGTTAAGTTTACGGAGAGACGCACAAATGCCTGCGGGTATACAGGCGGCAAAAGCAAATTAATTTACCCCCTCTCTACCACTGCTGCTACTGTGTCCTCGCAGGTGCCCGAAGCTGTTAGGGTCGATTATATTGAGGCGTCCAATGTCTTGCCTGTTAGCCCAAAGGCCTCCGCTGCGTTGTCCCGTAGGGTTTTACAGGTCATCCTCGATAGCCAGGGATATCACGCTTCCAATTTAGCTAAGCAAGTTGACCTTGTCCTTGGGAAAACAGCTACGAACAAGATGCTTCCCAGCGGTGTAAGGCGAAAGGTAGACGCCGTCAGAAATTTCGGGAACTTCTCGGCTCACGCCATTACCGACTTGACTACATTGCAGGTTATTGACGTTGAGCCAGAGGAGGCAGAATGGTGCCTCGAAATCGTTTCGGACTTGTTTGAGCACTACTACATTCGACCTGCTGCCGACGCAAAGAAGCTGGCTGACCTGAATCAGAAACTACAGCAAGCTGGAAAACCTGCAGCCAAGTAGCGGGTGCCCGCTGAACCTCAAAAATTGGCAGGGGCAAACCTGGAACCCGCCGTTGCGTGTTCACGGGCCGTTGTGCTCCAACGGGCCAGTGTTACTGGAGGCTGGTTACTCCGCGATTTGGATGAGGGCGACGTTCATGGCGTTGGCGGGGGACCCCTGCGGGCCCGGATATGCTCGCCAATAACGACAGTTGTCGGATGCATAGCTTGATGCCAACGTGTTATGGTGTTACAAGAAGTTGAATCCATGGCAACCCCCCGTCTATCAAACAAGAGCTCCAGTACACCCTGGGAATGACAGATTTCACCATTGTCGGCCGAATAGAGCGGATTGAAACGATAGCTGCCAACCACGGTATCCGAGAGCTCAGGCGGCTAGTAGAGCAATACGGACAAGGCAGGTGGTTGAAGCGCAAGGGGTTGGCACGGATAGTGTATTCTGATGGCACAATGGAGCGAGCTGAAATTCACTGGTATGAGGCCCACGGGATTGGCAGAAGGGAGATAAAGCACAAACGGACTTTATATCTCCTGCCGTGAGATAACACATATGAGTTCTGCAAAATTTATCTGTATCGACAATCAGGGCTACCCCGTCGCCCTGGAACTGTTTGCAGCCTACGAGACATTACCGGATGAACACGCTGAACAGCGCGGGCTGATTCGCGTTATCGACGAGTCGGGAGAAGATTATCTCTATCCCAAGTCCCGCTTCGTGTCTACAGATATCACTCCAGACATCTATGCCACGCTTCCCGATGAGACGAAAAAAGCTCTTGCGAAACATGTCAATAGATATAATGGCCCTCAGACTGGTCGGAAGTTCAGCGCTCCAGCAGGATGACTCACAAGCAGGCACAACGCAGTCGCCTATGAAAAAGGGGCGGGAGATTTTCCCGCCCCTTTTCATTGGAACGCTATCCACGATACCAAGGCTTGTAGGGTTAGTTAGGCGTTACCGCGAGGGCGCGGATTTCGCCGAACTCCTTCTGGAGCTTGCTCCAGGTGTTGCCGCCGTCCTCGCTGACATAGACGTAGCCGAAGAGGCTGGCGGCGGCGATGACGTTGGGCATCTCGGGGTTGTTGGCCAGCCAGTAGACGACGGAGTTGGGCTCGACGGGCAGGTCGGCTTTCTCCCAGCTCGCGCCGCCGTCGCGGGTGACCTGAACGGCGCCGGTGACGCCGGGGATGAAGTCGCCGTTGCCCACGAACATGGTGCTGGGGTCGTCGGCCTTGATGACCATGCCACGGCAGTAGGAGCGGGCGTCGGCCTCACTGAACTTGGGGAAATAGTGGTAGTCCCAGCTCTCGCCCTCGTCGTTGCTGGTGGCGATGCCGAAGGGGCTGGTGCAGTAGAAGGCCGGGTTGTCGCCGGTGCGCAGGGCCATGCCATGGATGTCGCCGTGGAAGGGGTCTGGGCCCAGGTCAGGCAGGTGCAGCCAAGAGTCGCCGCCGTCGAGGCTCTTGTACATGCCGTCAACCTCGATGCCGGCCCAGACGGTGCGGCTGTCGCGGGGGTCGACGATGATGTTGGTGGTGCGCGGCGTGCCGATGGGGCAGTCCATGTTGACGCCCATATCGAGCTTGTCCCAGGACTTGCCGCCGTCGCGAGAGCGGAAGCCCTCGGGGCGGGTGCCGGCGAAGATGGTGTCGGGGTTGCCGGGGTCAACGGCCACGGACCAGACCTGCAGGTCGGAGAAGGGGCTCTCGACGGAGTCCCAGGTCAGGCCGTTGTCATCGCTGCGGAACAGGCCGAGACCATCGGAGCCGGCCAGCACGCGGTGCGGGTTGTCGGGGTAGGTGCGCAGTGCGCGGATGTTGCACTCGCTTGGCATCGGGTTGCGGATCTTGGTCCAGGTGTCGCCGGAGTCGGAGCTGATGTTCAGCCCCTGGCCGACGGTGCCCACGAAGATGGAATAGTCACCCATTTTCATGCCCTCCATTAGCACGTTTCGGAGTCGAGTCGGGTCTGTCGTAATGATAGCGGCGAGTGGGGGAAAATTCCAGCGGGGGGTTCTGAAATGTGATTCGTTTGATTGCGGGATTTCGCTGATTTGGGAGTTGTCTGAATCAGGATTCACCACATCAAGGGATGAGCAGGATTGGGGAATGTCCTGAAAGTCCTCGGTCAGGCGGCGACTGGGCGGTCGTGCTGGTCGATCAAGTTGACACTCCGCAATCACCCCTTCAAAATAAGTTCATCGGGAACACCCACAGAGGGAGGTACAGGATGACTACCGCCACCGCTTACACCGTCGACGAGTTCATCGACGACGTCCGCGAGATTTTTGACGATACCCAGGACCCGCTGGCGCAGGCAAGCCGCGTGGCCGAGAAGATGGAAGTGCTGCTGACCACTCCGGGCTGGCTGGAGGAGCGGCTGGAACTGCCGGACGAGGGCGGCTATGGGCGCTACGACCTGCACCTGGACGAGGACTACGGGCATCCCGGCGGCGGTTTCTGGCTGATGGCGTCGGTGCAGAAGCCCGAGCAGGACAACCTGCCCCACGACCACGGTGCGGCGTGGGTGGTGTACGGCGTGTACCAGGGCGAGATCAAGCAGACCAAGTGGCGCTGGTTCTACCCGGGAGAGGGCGTTGACTCGGTGCAGATCAAGCAGACGGGAGACTTCATCCAGGGCGACGGCAAGGTGGCCTTCTTCCTGCCGGGCGAGATCCACGACACGCTGAACGTCACGGGCGACCGGGCGCTGGTGGTGCGGCTGGAGTCGCAGAAGCTGGACCGCGTGGTGCGCTACCAGTACAACCCCGACGAAGGCTCCGTCAAGGTGATGGAGTCGTAGGGTCCCCGCCGGGCCGCTGACATCCGATTGCGTTAACGCAGTAACGCCCCTCGCAGATGCGGGGGGCGTTTTGTGTCTGTTACTTTATGGATTCAATTGCGCCACACACTTTTCAATGTCATCTAACCCAGCATATACTCGATTGAATTCTCTATATATTATGGAAGGGGTATAATCCACTTGTGTCGCCCCCGAAATATGAGTATGAGCAGCATTGTCTCGATATTTCCTCAACGTACCAGGCGTTGATCTCATAACATCAAATTTTTGCAAATCATAATTCTTCTCTATTTTCTCTATCCCAATGAGTCCTACAATTCTCATTAACATTTCTCTAAACTTTCGGTATTCGAAGCTAGAAGTCCCGAAGATAACATTCTCTTCAATATATGAAATATTCTTAGGATCTGTTAAATGTAAAGACGCGCAACCTGAGATAATATCGTCCATCGACTCCTCAATCCATCCACAAAGTTCTAGGAGAGCCAATTTCGAAAAGAATAGTAGATCTCGTGTTTCTCGGGCACTGTTGTAATGCCTCTCCAACTCTAGGAGATCCTCGTCTATCTTCTGCCTGTTGATCATGTACTTATCCGGCAAAAACCTTCGCCGCAGCCGACATTCTGTCTAGCACCCTTTGCCTACCAGATAGGCCTTCCCGCAAGTTTTCCTCTGAGAATTCCTCCGAAATCAAGAGTTCATGATACATAGCCAACACTTCAGAAGACGATACAGTCTCCAATTTATCTATATTGAGTGCAACTCCTACCATCACTGCCTCTAAGACTGACAACCGAATCCTTTCTTGCTGGCTGTCCTCTCTAACTATTTTGTCAACTATAGCCGTGGTCCGGTCGAATTGACGACGCTTTTCGTCCAGGAAATCCTCCGGCGGCTCACGGTTGTCCTTCATGTACTCATTCAAATATGCAGCCAATCTGCCAGTGTAATCCTGATAATTGTCGTGAAAAGTAAAAAATCGCAGAATCATTTCTTGACCGCGATAGCGATCTCTCGTGTTCGATGACCGCCCTGTAATGTTAAGCCATACTTTATTGTCATCAAGCTCTCTCAGTAAGTCATTGAGTTTGCCAGAGAAAATACAATTACGTATTTCCTGATTATTCAGGATAATCGCACCTCTGTTGAGGCGATGAAATATAGTAAACAGGTACTCCATGTGGCTCTCTTTTCTATAGTCACATCGGATCACTGTTACTGGCACTGTCAGGTTCTCAATTCTCTTGTAGTATTGATTTAGTTCGGAGGTTGAATCGCGAAACTCTTTGATCTGCCTACCTGAGATCGCTGGGTCTATATCATCAAGTCTTGAGAGCCGCCAATCACCTGTACCTAAAAACTCAATGATGCTCCACATCCGTTGTAGACCGTCAATTACCTGCCACTTTTGTGTCCTGTAATCCAAGCTAAAGCACATGCTAGGAATTGGCAGTTGCTTGATTAGGGAGTCCAAGAACCTAGTTTGAGCCGGAGTTTGCCAGACAATCTCACGTTGAAAGCCCGGGCTTATCTCCAAAATACCATCTCGATACATTCGGTAAAGATCGGCACATGACCGCAACTCGTTATATGCCACAATATCTGGAGGGGGAACTAGGCTTGAATCGCTATCATTAAATGTGCTTCGTTCCTGTTCTGTAGATTCAATTCGATCTAATTCCGTAGTCATTACTTAGCTCCCAAACAAATATATTTCTTGTCTAGCTACAGAGCTTCAACATTTTCGATTGTGCCAAAGTTTCTGGGATTGCTACACGCTACCTCAGGTACTATTTTAAGTCAAACGATTCTGCTCCTTTCCCCGACATACCCGCCCGCAAGGCCTCCGTTGCCGCAAGGTCCAGGCAGCCGTCGGGGGCGATGACGACGCCGTACTCGGCGCGGGCGTAGGCGGGGGTGAGCTTCTCCTGCTGGACGTCCTCGTGGACGGCGTGGGGGTCGCGGGTGAGGGGGTCGCCGTAGCCGCCGGCGCCGGCCTGGACTACGCGGTAGAGGTCGCCCTTCTTCAGGGTCATCAGGTGCTTGCCGGGTAACTCTTGCTCATCGGGGGTGCCGGGGTTGAGGATGTTCTGCGTGGGGGTGCCGTCCTTGCCGCCCTCGACGCCCCAGGGGCGAAAGTTGGTGCGGTCGGAGCGCAGCTGGAAGGTGGCTTCCTCGGCCAGCAGGCGGAACTCGCGCACGATGCCGAGGCCGCCACGGTACTGTCCGGCGCCGCCGGTGTCGGGGACCAGCCCGAAGCGCTCGACCAGCAGGGGCTGGTCGGACTCGATGCTCTCGATGGGAGTGTTGGCCATGTTCAGGACGGGCGAGGCCAGACCGTCAGCGCCGTCGATGCTGGGGCCGCCGCCGCGTGGGCCGTCGTTGTTGAACTCGAGGTAGACCCAGGCCTTGCGGTTGGGATGATAGCCGCCGAAGGACAGGCCGATCTCGCCGCCGCCCCAGGCTGCAGGGACGCGTCCGGGCAGGGCCTGGGCCATGGCGCCGAACATTGCCTGGCAGATGCGGAATCCGGCCAGCCCTCGGGCCGCGACCGGCGCCGGGTGCTGCGGGTTGACGAAGCAGCCCTCGGGTGCGGTTATGTTGAAGGGCCGGAAGAAGCCGCTGTTGGACTGGATGGCGGGGTCAATGAGGCACTTCATCACGGCGTAGACGTTGGACTTGGTGTAGGCGAAGTTGGGGTTGATGCTGCCCTTGGCCTGGGGCGATGTGCCGTCGAAATCGACGAAGACCTCGTCGCCGTCGATGCGCACATTGACGTGTATGTCGATGGACTGGGGATCAATGCCGTCGTTGTCGATGTGGTCGACGAAGTTCCACTCGCCCTGGGGCAGGGAGGAAATCTCGGCACGGGTCAGGGCCTCGGTGGTGTCGAGGATGTCGGCCATGTAGCTCTTCATTTCCTCCAGTCCGTACTCGTCTACGAGGCGGAGCAGGTCGCGCTCGCCAAAGCGGACGGCGGCAAGGAGTGCCTGCACGTCGCCGAGGACCTTGTCGGGGACACGGACGTTTTTCTCGAGGATGCGCCACACGGCCTGGTTCAGCCGACCCTCCTCGTATAGCTTGAGGGGCGGCAAGATCAGGCCCTCCTGGAAAATTTCGGTGTTGTCGCAGGCGTTGCCGCCGGCGACTCGGCCGCCGATGTCGGTCTGGTGGCCGATGCAGCAACTCCAGCCCATTAGGACATCGTTCACGAAAATGGGCTTGAACAGGAAGATGTCAGGGAGGTGGCTGGCGCCCTCATAGGGGTCGTTGTTGGCGAAGATGTCTCCGGGCTTCACGTCATCGCCGAAGGCGTTCATCACGCCCTCAAGGGCCGGGGCCATGCTGCCGAGGTGCGGCGGCAGCGTCAGGCCCTGCGCGACCTGCTGGCCTTCGGCGTTGAACAGGGAGGTGGAGAAGTCCATGCCGTGCTTGATGACAGCGGAGCGGGCGGTACGGACCACGGTGAGGGCCATGGTGTCGGCGGCGCTCATCAGGGCGTTCTTGATGATCTCGCGAGTTACGGGATCGGTGGTCTGCAGCATGGGACTCTCCTCACATCGGCGGCAGGTTCAGTGCTTGAGGGAATAGTGCCATGGTGGTGGGCTGGCGTGCAAGGAAAAACCCTCACACTGGTCGTGAGGGCACAACTGGCAAAAAAGCATACGCCGAGGCTGGAATTACCCGGAGTCGCCGCGCAGACGGCGCAGTTCTTCCTCCAGTTCGGCTACACGAGACTCTGCGGATTGGCGGGCGGCCCGCTCGGTTGAAACAGCGGCTTGCGCAGCTACCGCAGCGTCGTGCTCCTCTTGCTGGTTGAGCAGCCAGATTCCGGCCACGGGGTCGTAGTAGCGCAGCCGGCCGTTGTCCCAGCAGAGGTCGAGACTCAGGGTCGGGCTGTGGCCCCAGACCATGCCGTCATCCTCGCGGTTCAGGTCGTAGCGGCGGTATTCGCCGTCTTGCAGATACTCGCCAGCGAGAGGCTCGCGGTAGAAGTCCTGTCCGGTGCCGTCGAAACGCCAGTACTCCCCCACACCCAGACGGGCGTAGAGGTCGCGCTTGCTGCCGAGGTCATTCCTGGCAGTGCTGGGGGAGCCGATTTCCAGTACAAAGTCCGGAGGCTTGCCCATTTCCCAGAGGAGATATGTGTTGTTGCGGAGAATTCTCTCCACGTCCACGCCTATGGCAACGTAACAGTCAGGCGATATCACACGCCGGGGATTGCCCTCCTGGTAGTAGAACATGGTGTTTCCGTTGACGTGGACATCGGGGCGGTTGCTGAAGTGGGTCCGCAGGGTGCCCACAACCTCAATATAGAGCGGGGCCTGGTATTCTCCATCGGGCAAAGGCTTACCATCCGTTTCGGGATACACAACGATTTTCTGGCCCGTAATTCGGGTGGCCATAGGCGCCTCCTACTACACGCCAATTCTAGCACAGGGACAAGTCGGGCCCCTGCATTGTCGCCGGGCCGGAACGGCTACAGCGTCTCGCTCTGAAGCCGTCATTTCTGTGCTCTTGCGGACTCTGCGAAACAGAGGGGCTCGTTTTCTTTGTCTTCTTGGAGACCTGGAATTTGGGCCTAGTCGGGCCGAGTGCCGCCGCCGGGGCGGACCAGGAAGAGCGCGACGACTGAGACTACCGGCAGGGACATCATCAGGAGCATGCCGAAGGTGTAGGTGCCGGTGAGCTCGTGGAAGATTGCCAGGGGCAGGGGTCCCACTGCCGAGGCGCAGACGGAGAGCGTCATGGCCGGTCCCTGGATCCGGCCCAGACCGTGGCGACCGTAGTGGTACGCCCAGATGGTGCTCTGCACGATTATGTAAGACCCGGCCGAAATCCCCATCATTAACACGTAAATCATCGCCACGATCAGCGAATCCGAGACCACGGCGAGGACGAGAGTGGCCAGCAGGGTGGCCATGGAAAAGACGACCAGCAAGTTGGGGCCGATCCTGTCCACCGCGAATCCTGCGGCCAGCGAACATACGGCTGACGCGGCGGAGTACAGGGCGAAGGAACTGGCCGCCACGGTCGCGCTGAGTCCGTTTTCCTCAAATATAGACGCCTGGTGGAAAATCAGGGCGGTGCTCACCAGGCTCGGTGTGCTGAGGGCAATGGCCAGCAGCCAGAAGCTGGGTGAGAGGTATACGTTGGCGTGCCTGCGGGCTTGAGAGGCCGTTGGCCTGGTCTCGGAAACGGGAGGACGGTCTGACCCGTCGGGGAACAGCCCCATGTCCTCGGGCCGGTTCCTGACCACCAGGATAGCCACAGGGACGATGAGGGCGATGACCAGCACGCCGAGGATTGCGTAGGCGCCGCGCCAGTCGATGCTGTCTATCAGGAACCTTGCGAAGGGCGGGAACAGGGCGGTGGAGACCACGGCTCCCATGGTCATGATCGCCACTGCCCGCCCTCTCTTTGAGACGAACCACTGGTTCACCAGCAGGACGCAGCTGATGCTGAGGGAGCCCTGCCCCAACGCGCGCAGGGCAGCGAAGGCCACAAAAAAGAGGAATATGTGGGTGGCCGTCGCCATGCCGAAACAGGCTGCGCCGAGTCCGATTCCGGCTGCCACCAGCATGATCCGGGCTCCGTATCGATCGGCGAGACGACTGACGAAGGTGACCAGCAGGGCGCTGAGGGCGGTGCTGGCCAGGTAGAGTACCGAAACTCCGGTGCGAGACAGGCCCGTGTCCTCGATAATCGAATCGATGAATACGGAAAATACGTAGGACTGGCCCGGTCCGGTGCAGAACACAACCACTCCCGCCGAAGCGACGATGAACCACCCGTAAAAGATGCGGTTGCCGGGCTGGCCAGAGGTGTCGATTGGGGATTTCAGCATGTTCGACGACTGGGTGAAATATTCACTGGATGTTGAACGAACTCCCTCAGCAAGTTGGGGGCAAACCAAAACCAGAACACCATAACATCCGGAAGCCGTCGCGTCCTTACCGGAATACGCCACTATTTCTGGCAATCCCGCTGTGCAGTATCCGTCTGGCAGAGCAAATGCGGGGTCGCATTCCGCCCGATTGGGCGGCACCCGAATGGCAGGTCGGGACATCCCGGCGGCCTGTTGGCAGTGATACAATCAGCGCGATTACTCCATCCCGAAACGAGGGTTACAGATGAGCATTGATGTCGCAACCGCTATTGCCCGCATCCTGAAACAGGAGGGCATTGAGTGGGTATCAACATTCCCGGTCTGCCGGGTAAACAACGCGCTTGGGCGCGAAGGTGTGCCCATGATCATGATGCGCGACGACCGGTACGCCGTGGCGCTGGCCGACGCGTATTCCCGAGTGACCGCCGGTGATCGCATCGGCGTCTGCACGGTGCAGGGGGGCGTGAACGGCGCCGGGCTGCAGTACTCATACCCGGGGCTGGCACAGGCCTTCGAGGACAACTCGCCCATGCTGTGCATCACCGACGGCATACCAGCGGGCAGCTCCGAGAACACGCTGTTTGACGTCACCACTAGCCTGAAGACAGTATCCAAGTGGTTCGGCTACATCGACCGTCCGGAGCGGGTGCCCGAGTTCATGCGGCGGGCATTCTCCATGCTGCGCAGCGGGCGTCCGGGGCCCGTGGTGCTGGCAGTGCCCAACGCGACGGCCACTTTCGACGAGACGGCCGACCCGTACTTCCCGCCCAAGGCGTACAAGGCAGGCCCGAACCCCGACGACGTCAATGCGGCGGTGGACCTCCTGCTGAACGCCAAGAGCCCTCTGGTCTACGCGGGTGAAGGCGTGATTTACGCCGGGGCCTCCGCTGAGCTCAAGGAGTTCGCCGAAGCACTGAACGCGCCAGTGATCACCACGCTGAAGGCCAAGGGCGCGTTCCCGGAGAACCACCCGCTGTTCGTCGGCGTACGTGGCGAATCCCCGGCCGAGTTCCTGGAAAAGAGCGACGTGATCCTGTCCGTCGGGTCCAGCCTTTCTCCTGGCCGCTTCACCCACGGCATCCCCAATGCCGCCAACAAGACGATAATCCAGTGCAACCTGGACGAACTCCACTTCAACCGTATCTTCCCCACCCACCACGCAGTGATGGGCGATGCCAGGTTCACGCTGCGGGCTCTGGCCGACGGGGTGGCCGAGCGCACGGGCGGCGGGGTACGCAACGGCAACGACGTGGCCGCGGCGGTCAAGTCATCGCGGGATGCCGGAATGGCCAAGTACCGCGAGTTCATGGCGTCCGACGACCAGCCGATCAACCCCTACCGTGTGTTCGGGGACATGATGAAGGCGCTCGACCCCATGAACTCTTTCGTGACGCACGACTCGGGGAACACCCGCGACCAGCTGAGCACGGTATACGACACGCTGATACCGCGCGGTTTCCTGGGCTGGGGCAACATTTCGACACTGGGCTTCGGTCTGGCCGGTGCCATGGCGGCGCGGCTGGCCTTCCCCGACCGCCACTGCGTGGCAGTGACCGGCGACGCGGGCGTCGGCTACATGCTGGGCAACCTGGAGGTGCCCGTGCGCCAGAAAGTGGGCATCACCGTGGTGCATATCAGCAACGGCGGTTTCGCCGGGTACGGCCCAGGCTTCTGGGGCGAGGGTCACGACCCGTTCACGCACCAGGTTATGGGGCCCGAGGACGTGGATATGTCGAAGGTGGCCGCTGACCTCGGCCTGTACGCCCAGCGGATTACGGACCCGGCTGACAACGTCGCCGCCCTGCAGCGCGCCAAGGAGGCCAACGACGCGGGGCAACCGGCGTACATCGAGTTCATCTGCAGCCAGTGGCCGGTCTACGGCGGGTGGGTGCCGGGCCCGATCGCGCACTAGGGCACAACCTGACGACTGCGTAGATTTCACCCCCACCCCAGCCCTCCTCCTGAGGGGGAGGGAATGGATGGCTGAAGCGAATATCTCACCCTGACCCTCTCCCTTGAGGATGAGGAGGAATCGGCGGAGGCTGGCATGGCGGACCTGAACCCTGAACAGTGGAGCCATTACACGACCCGGATCAACGGGATCAACATCCACTACGTGCTGGAGGGCGAGGGCGACCCGGTGCTCTTTCTGCACGGGTGGCCTGAGTTCTGGTACGGATGGCGGAACCAGATCAACGCATTCTCGGGCCAGTACCAGGTGATCGTGCCCGACATGCGCGGGTTCGGCCATTCGGACAAGCCGCTTAGCGGGTACGACACCAAGACGGCGGCTTCGGACATGTACGAGCTGGTGCGTTCGCTGGGGCACGAGAGCGTGAACATCGTGTCGCACGACATCGGCGCGAGGGTCGGGTTCCGGTTCGCGCTGGACCACGAGGAGGCGGTGCGCAGGATCGCCTTCCTGGATGCAACGCCGCCGTACGAGCAGCTGGGCCCGCAGGCGCCGTCGGTGATCCGGGAACGGTGGCACTCCTACTTCCACCAGCAGTTCGACATTCCAGAGAAGCTGCTGGAGGGCCGCGAGGAGATATACCTGCGACACATACTGCGCGACTGGTGCATCAACAAGTACCCGCTGACCCAGGAGATCATCGACGAATACGTCAAGGTGTACTCTGCGCCCGGCGGGCTGCGCGGCGGGTTCAACTACTACCGTGCCGCCGCCCACCTGGACCCTGCCGACTGGCGCGCCGACGAGGGTCGCAAGCTCTCTGTGCCGGCGCTGTTCCTGTACGGTACGCGGCGCGAGCATACTGCCGCGGCCATGGGCGCCGGACCGCTGGAAGACTCGTGGCGCGGCGTGATCCCGAACGTGCAGTCGAAGCACCTGGGGAACTACGGCCACTTCCTGCAGTGGGAGTGCCCAGAGGACGTCAATCGCGAGTTGGCTGCCTTCCTGGCTGGGTAGGTGAAAGGCAACCCTCTCACCCTAGCCCTCTCCGCGAGGGAGAGGGGGCGAGTGACTGATGCGAGGTTTTCACATCCACCCTAACCCTCCGCTGTGGGGGAGGGGACACGGGAATCCGGGAGAGAAATCGTTCAAGCGGAGGGAACTGTATGGCTACATCCGAGGAACTGGCTGCGCTGGTGAGTTCGGAATCCGCGCGGATTCTGGAGTATTTCAGGGGCCTGTCCGCATCGGACTGGGAGACTCAGAGCGCCTGCGAGGCGTGGAATAACGCCGACGTGGTGGCGCACATGACCGTGGCGGTGGATATGTTCTCGGCCAACATCGAGCGGGGCGCAAACGGCGACTCGACACCACCCGAAGGCATGGGACCACCGCAGGAAACCGACCTGGCGGCCCGGATGGCGGCCAACGCGGCGAGGACCGTGGCAGCGCGGGAGAGCCTGGGCGATACCCTGATCGACGCCTTCGCCCAGAACTGCGAGCGCCTCGATGCGCTGATGGCCGGGATGGGCCCTGACGACTGGGAAAAACAGTGTTATCACGTAGTGTCCTACCTCAGCGTCAGGCGTTACCTGGTCCTGCGTCTGGCCGAAATGTCGATCCACGAATGGGACATACGGTCGCGCCTGGAGGGATCGGCCAAGCTGCCGGACGCGGTGGCGCCGACCCTGATAGAACTGCTGCCCGGCTTCGTGGTGGGGAGGTTCTACCTGCCGGGGTCGGACGTCCCCACCCCATCGCGGTTCCGGTTCAGCCTGTCGGACGGCGGGAGCTATGACATCGTAGCTGGCGGCGGCGAGTTGCAGATGGAGGACAGCGCTGGCGAGGCTGCGGATGTGACCTTCAAATGCAGCTCGTCAACCTTCGCACTGCTGGCCTACGGTCGCATCCAGCTGGACGAGGCGGTGGCCGCAGGCGACATTACGGTCGAGGGAGACCGGGCGCTAGCCGCGCAGTTCTAGACTGGGTTCAGTGTTCAGGCACGGATACTGATACTCTTGCCATCAGTATCAGTATCCTGACTCGACTGCTGTCAGGTCGCTGTTTAGCAAGATCGATTCAACATCCCACTATGGAGGAAGAGCTATGAAACTGCTGGTATTGTCCGGAGGCAGGCACCCTTACGAAGAATCAACGCCGGTGCTGGAGGGTTTCCTCAAGGGCGCAGGGCACGACATCACGATTCTGGAGGATGCATCGGTCCTGGCTGATGTGTCCAAAATGAGCGCTTACGACGCGCTGGTGTTCAACACCCGCCGGGAGAACGTGCCGGACTTCGGCGACTGGGAGCTGGCAGCCCCCGAGAAGGATGGGCTGAAGAACTACATCAAATCAGGCAAGGGCTTCGTGTGCATCCACATCGCCTGCTGCGTGCCCAGCGGATGGTCGGAGTTCGACGAGATCACCGGCGGCGGCTGGGTCACTGGCACCAGCTATCACCCTCCGTACGGCGAGATGAAGGTGAACATCAGCAACACCAGCCACGTGGGCGCGAAGGGCGTTTCGGCCTTCACGACAAGTGACGAGCTGTACATGAACACCACTTTCAGTCCGGAGGGTAACGATGTGTTCCTGACCGGAGACTCGGAGGACGGCACCTGGCCCTGGGGCCCGGACAGGGCGCCGACGTTCATGCCGGGCGGCACCTACCCTCTGGGCTGGACGCGCTCATACGGCGACGGCAAGGTCTTCATGCTGCTCCTCGGCCACGACGGGCGCAGCTTCGAGACGCCGGAGTTCCAGCAGATCGTGCTGAACGGCGTGGCGTGGGCCGGGGCGTAGTACCAAATCAGGACTGAATCCTGGCACTGTGCGTGGCGAAGGGTCTCGCCCTCAGTGATGCGTTCTTTGCTATCGCTCAGTACGACAGGAGTTGCGAACTGTCACCTGGTCAACAGGTCACGTTCCAGGGCGTGTAGTCCGTCCATGTACAGGCGGGAGTCCGTCAGTGTTACTCCCTCTGGGGCAGCATCTGTCAGCTCGATGACGGTGCTGGCCCAGGTTTTTTCCGTTATCTCCAGCCAGGCAACGCCGAGGGCCTCGGGGGACTCCGTTGCATCAACGGCTTGCCGGAACGACTCGATGGCCACCAGCCAGTTGGCCAGTTCAAGGAACCCCTCCGTCCAGTATTGGTCCTCGCCTGCTGACTCAACTAGGGCTGCGTGGATTTCCATTCCGCTGGCCGCATCGGACATGTCCAGATTCCCCGCCTCCTCGAACAATTTCAGGAGGTGTCCCTCCCCCTGCACCCGTATCAGTTGACCCCCGCTGGGACTGTCCAACAGTTCCCGGAAACCATCCAGGTCTGACTCTCGGGCCAGCTCGTGCAGGGCCAGCAGCGTGCCAAGGCCCTGGACACGCTTGCGATTGGCGCCCATCACGGCCATGGCCTCCGCGTCACGGGCGACATGTCCCTCGGCCACCGCAACCTGGTAGAGGGCCGCATCCTGCGCCAGGGTGGCGAATGCGGCATTTTCCAGTCCGAATCTGGAAATCAGTTCTTGCTTGCCCCTGATGTATTCCCCCAAAGCAGACTCATCCTGCTCGGCGCCATCTTCGGCAAAGCCCAAGCCCAGGAAAATGTCTCGGAGATAGGTGTTGAGCTGGAGCGGGTAAAGGCAGTCGCCCCCTACGAGCCCAATGGCCGGGCTGCCATCCCAGGGATCGTTGGGGCACTCGGATTCCCCCGAAAACACCCACAGCGCCGCAATTGCCAGAACCAGGCAAAGTGGCGGAAGCCAAGCGCGGACGTATACAGGCATCAAATTCGCTGCAGGATGATGTTGCTAGCATCGTCGACGGTGGCTGTCCAGCCGGGAGGCACGACGGCGGTGGAGTCGTACTCCTCGATGACCAGCGGCCCGGACTCGGAGCGTCCGGACAAGCCCGGGCGCGATAGCACCGGTGTGTCAGACCAGCCTCGGTTGGGACCGAAGTACACAGGACGCGTGGCTGCACTACCATTGGCGGCGGCAGCGAGTTCGAATCGCTCGGGCATTCGTGGCTTGTCTGGCAGTCCGCGCGCAATCACCCGGATATTTACCAGCTGATAGCTGGCCCCGCCTTCCATGGGACCCTGTCGGTAGCCAAAGGACTGCTCGTGCTCAGTGTCGAAACTCTCGGCAACCGCATCCAGGGTCGCCCGTGTAATGGGGCCAGCCGGGACAGGGACAGTCAGGTCCGAGACCTGGCCCTCGTACTTCATGTCAGCCTGGGTCACGAACTCATGGCGGGCGTCGTCGAACCCCTCGAGGCGTAGCTGTCGGCGACCCTCCTCCCACATTCCCTCGACCAATCCGGCCAGGGTGGGCATGTCGATTTCCTCGAAAGTCTTGAAGTGAGTCCGGACAAAGTGGTGCTCAACGTCGGCGAACAGCAAGCCGAAGCTACTGAAGACGCCCGGGAACGGGGGGACGACCACGCGGGTAATGTCCAGCATCTCGGCCAGGCCGGCGGCGTGGACTGGCCCGCCGCCGCCGAAGCAGATCAGGTCGAACCGGCGCGGGTCGCGTCCGCGCTCGCTGGAAACGGCACGGAGGGCGCGGCCCATGTTGGAGTTGACCAACAGGTGGATGCCGTGGGCCGCCTCGACGTCAGACATGTTCAGAGGGCGAGCCACATTGTCGGTGATGGCACGCCTCGCCAACTCGGCGTCGATGGGGAAATCGCCGGCCAGCAGGTGCTGGGGATTCAGGTAACCCAGCAGCACGTCAGCGTCAGTGACCGTGGCGTCCTGACCACCCAGCCGGTAACAGGCCGGGCCGGGATAGGCCCCGGCGCTCTGCGGCCCAACGCGTAGGGAGCCGCTGCGGTCCACGGTGGCGATGCTGCCTCCGCCGGCGCCGACCTCTGCGAGGTCGATGGCCGGGACGCGCAGGATGTGTCCGCTGCCGCGCAGCAGGCGGTGGCCGACGCTGATGCCGCCGCCGACCTCGTACTCGGGGGCCTGCAGCATCTCGCCGTTCTCGATGATGGAGGCCTTGGCAGTGGTGCCGCCCATGTCCAGGGTCATCAGGTTGGGCATCTCGAGGCGCCGTCCCAGGTGGAAGGCGCCGACGACGCCGGCCGCCGGGCCGGACTCGATGCAGTAGACCGGACGCTCCATGGCGATGCCGGACGTGGCGAGACCGCCGTTGGACTGCATGACGGCCAGGGGAACGGTGATGCCCATCTCGGCGAGGCCCTGGATCAGCAGGCCCAGATAAGTCTCGACCACCGGGCGGACGTAGCTGTTGATGACGGTGGTGCTGGTGCGCTCGTACTCCTTCATCTCGGGCAGCAGGTCCGACGACAGCGTCAGGATGACGTCCGGCGCGCGCTCACGCACGACCTGGGCCACGAACTGTTCATGATCGGGGTTGGCGTAGGAGTGCAACAGGCATACGGCGACCGACTCAGCGCCGCTGTCAACGACCGCCTGGGCGGCTCGCTCTACGGAGGGGGTGTCGATAGGCCGCAGCACCTCGCCGCGGAAGTTGAGGCGCTCGCCGACTTCCAGGCGGTACTGGCGCTTCACCAGCGTGGGCGACTTCTCGTAGTACAGGTCGTAGAGGCGCGGCGTGCGGTTGCGCCGGAATTCGAGGATATCTCGGAAGCCCTCGGTGGTAATCAGGGCCATGTGGGCGCCCTTCTCCTCGATGATGGCGTTGGTGGCAACGGTGAAGCCGTGGCCGACCTCGGTGACATCGGCGGGATCAATTGCCAGCTCCTCTATGCCCGCGCGAATTCCATTCAGAACCGCGCGGCTGTAGTCGTCGGGTGTGCTGGCCACCTTGCGAGTTAGCACGCGCCCGTCGTCGCCGAGGAATACGATGTCGGTGAAAGTGCCACCGATGTCTACGCCAATGCGGAATTCTGGCATTATCAAGCTCTCATTTGGAGTTGCAGGGAGAATAACAGATTGTCTAGCCCCCCACGCACTTGCCGAGCCAGGCTCGGCCGTCGCGGGCGAGGAAGTCGTCGGCGCCGAAGGGGCCCTCGGTGCCGGTGTCGTAGATCTCGGGAGGGCGCACCGAGGGGTCGGACAGGCCCTCGATGAGCGGGTCCATTATGCTCCACGACTCCTCGATCTCGTCGCTGCGGATGAACAGGGATGCGTCACCGCTCAGGGCGTCGAGCAAGAGCCGCTCGTATGCGTCGGGAATCTCCTGCCCGCCGAAGGAGTCCTCGTAGTGGAACTCGAGGTTCACCGGACGCAGGTCCAGCAGGGAGTCGGGAGTCTTGGCCTGGAATTCGAGATGCACTCCCTCATTGGGTTGCAGGCAGATGGACAGGGTGTTGGATGTTATGTCCCCGCTGCTTCCCTGGGGGAAGATCAAGTGCGGCGGACGGCGAAACTGGATGAGTACCTCGGTGCGCTTGTCGCTCAGTGCCTTGCCAGACCGCAGGTAGAACGGCACGCCCTGCCAGCGCCAGTTGTCGATGTCGAGGCGCATGGCGGCGTAGGTCGCCGTGCGTGAGTCCGACGGCACGCCCGGCTCTTCAAGGTAGCCGTCATATTGGCCCTGCACAACGAACAGCGGGGCATCCTGCGGCGGGATGTGGCGAACGGAGTCCAGTACCTTGACCTTCTCGTTGCGGAGGGCGTCCGCCTCGAATGTAGCGGGCGGCTCCATGGCGACCACGGCCAGGAGTTGCAGCAGGTGGCTCTGGAACATGTCGCGCAGAACGCCGGCACGGTCGTAGTAGGGCGCGCGCTCGGCGATGGACACGGACTCTGATACGGTGATCTGGATGTTGTCGATGTAGTTGCGGGACCAGAGCGGCTCGAAAATGGCGTTGGCGAACCGGAACACCAACAGGTTCTGCACGGTCTCTTTCCCCAGGTAGTGATCGATGCGATAGACCTGGTGCTCGGCAAAGACCGAGTGGACGGCCTCGTTGAGCTCCTTCGCAGTCTGCAGGTCTACGCCGAAGGGTTTTTCCACCACGATGCGGCGCCAGCAGCCGTTCTCCCGCTGGTAGCCCGCGCGGCCCAGGGTGTAGACGGCTGGCGCAAACAGGAACGGAGCGAGGGCCAGGTAATAGAGGCGGTTGCCGGGGCGGTCAGGAGACTCGATCTCGTTGAGCACCCGCTCCAGGTCGCGCAGGCCATCAGGTGCGGATACGTCGCCGTAGCAGGAGTGTACTCGGTCGGCAAAGCCCTGCCAAACCTCGGGGGCGGGTGGAAAATCTGCTTCCTGTCCGAATCCCTCGTAGAAATAGGCGCGGAATTCGTCGGCCGTCATATCGCTGCGGGAAACGCCGACGATTTGCACCTCCGGCCCCAGACGCCCCTTGGCGTAGAGGTCGGCAAGGGCAGGGGCGAGCTTCTTGGTGGTCAGGTCGCCCGACGCCCCGAAGATAACGATGGTCGTCGTCTGCTCCGGCATACCCTACCCTGCCTCGCTCCAATTGGGAGAGGAAACTCTTGGTTGTTGGCCTATTCGCCGCTCCGACGCACGGCATGCCCGCCGAACTGCTGCCGGAGTGCAGCCAGCAGCTTGGCGCTTAAAGGGCCATCCTGTCGGGACCGGAAACGCTGCTGCAGGGCTGCTGAAATCGCAGGGATGGGGACGGCCAGGTCAACGGACTCCTGCACTGTCCAGCGTCCCTCTCCAGAGTCCTCAACGAAGGCCTGCAGGCCTTCCAGTCCCGGATCGTCTTTAAGAGCCGCGGCGGTCAGCTCCAGCAGCCAGGAACGCACCACGCTGCCGTGCAGCCAGGTCTCGGCCACGGCCGACAAGTCGAGATCGAATTCGTCCTTGGCAGCCAGCATCTCGAAGCCCTCGGCGTAGGACTGCATCAGGGCATATTCCACGCCGTTATGCACCATCTTGACGTAGTGGCCGGCGCCGCTGGGACCGAAGTGGCAGTAGCCGACGTCCTCGGAGGGCGCCAGTGTGCGAAATGCGGGCTCCATCCGCTTCACCGCAGCATCCGGGCCACCCACCATGAGGCAGAACCCGTGGGCCAGTCCCCAGATGCCGCCGCTGATGCCGATGTCGATAAACTCGATGCCACGTTCGGACATCTCAGAGGCTCGGCGCATGCTGTCCTTGTAGTTGGCGTTGCCTCCGTCAATCAGGATATCGCCGGGCGAGAGGAGGGGCGCGACGGCGGCTATGGTGTCCTCGGTGGGAGTGCCGATGGGGAGCATTAGCCAGACAGCGCGGGGTGTGGATAGCTGGCCGACCAGGTCCTCGAGGGAAGTGGCACCCTCGGCACCATTCTGGGTTGATGTGGCCACTGCATCGGCGTTCACGTCGTAGGTCACCACGCGATGACCCCCGGAGGTGAGTCGGCGCGCCATGTTCGCGCCCATGCGCCCAAGGCCAACAAGTCCCAGTTCCAAGAAAGTCCTCCGATATTGAGTCGAAATTATCGGGAAATGCAGAGAGCGTCAGACTTCGTCCAGAAGCCGCTGCAGCCCTGGAACAATGTCGCTGCCGAGATCCGCGGTGATCACCCGGCGGCCCAGGTTGGAAAGCGCACGATAATCCCCAATGGCCTGGGCGGCAGCCAGGGTGTCGAACCCGTACTGCTGGCCCGGGATGGGCAGGTGTTCCAGTGGTCCGGCGGTCAACTGCAGATACAGGCCGGAGCCGGGTCCACCCTTGTGCAACTGACCGGTTGAATGCAGGTAGCGGGGGCCATAACCCATCGTGGTGGCGATGTTGCAGCGACGCATGACCCTCGCCCGCAATTCGCCAATCAGCCGGTCGATTTCGGGGTCCATCCTGGTGTAGGGGGTAATGGCCAGGTAATCGCCGGGCCGCGCCTGTGCCAGCAGATCGCCGATGGACCCGTAGGGAGCAGGTTCCGGTAGCCTGCCCTCGCGAAGGAATATGTCCAGCAGGCCATCGGTGTTGTCTTTGGCGCCCTGAACATCGGGCTGATCGAAGGGATGTACGTCCAGAATGGATCCCGCCACAGCCGTGGCATACTCCCAGCGGTAGAATTCCGCGCCCAGGTCGCTGCAGTCGCTGAGCTGTAGGCGGGCCACCGGGTGGCCGAACTGCTCCAGGCGACTGACTGCGGGCAGCAAGTCTCCGCACGAGGGGGTCTCGATCAAGATGAAGAGCCGGTCGTTTCCATAGCAACCGGGGTCAAGCAGGGGCTCTCCGGCCACGGGCACGATGCCGCGTCCCTCCTTGCCCAGGCTTTCGGCAATCATCTGCTCCACCCAGAGGCCGAAGCCCTCGATGGGAGGAGGAGCGATCAGTGTCACTTTGTCGCGTCCGGACAGAGCCGCAGAGCCCAGCAGCGCCCCGAGCTGCAGCCCGGGATTGTCAGCGGGGTCGTCGTTCAGACAAAGGTCTCGCATGGGAGAGGCAGTATCGAGCAGACTCCTGACATCGATCCCGGACAAGGCCGCCGGGAGCACTCCAAACCACGACAGAACGGAGTATCGGCCGCCGATGTCGGGAGGGTTAAAAAACACTCGCCGAAAGCCAGTCTCATGGGCCAGCCTTTCGAGGGAAGAGCCCCGGTCGGTGATGGCCACAAAGTTCATTCCCGCACTTTCATCGCCTCTGCACCGCTCCACAAGTCCCCGGAAATAGCGATAGAAGGACAGGGTCTCGATGGTTCCTCCGGACTTGGAGGAAACAATGAAGAGGGTGGTTGCGGGATCGATCGCCGCAGCGACGGAGCCGATTTGGGCAGGGACCGTGGAGTCGAGCATGGTGAGGCGCGGGAAGCCATCGACGTGGCCATAGGCCTGACGCAACACCTCAGGACCCAGGCAACTGCCGCCCATGCCCAGCAGCACGACGTCCCGGTACCCCTCGGAGCAGATCTGCCCAACGAATTCGGCCAGATCGTCCAGATGTTCCCGCAGAAATTCCCCAGCGTCCAGCCAGGCGAGGCGGTCGGAGATTTCCCTGGGGTCCGGGCGCCAGACGGTGTGGTCTCTGTCGCGGATGCGCTGCGGCACATTGCGGTCCACTAGCCCCCGCAGGACCCGGCGCGCCGCCTCGGTGGTCACGGCGTCCCCGGAGACCAGGTCACTGAGCGTCCGACCGGGTTCGAAACTGGGCAAATTCAACCACCTTCCGCATCTGACTGGACCTGACTGGCGCTACGATGCCTTCCGGGTTTCATTGGCGTTACGGTGTATGCACCAGCTTTCTGGCTTCGTCCGCCACGTGGGCGGCGGTGAATCCGAACCGTTCCAGCAGTACGCCACCGGGCGCGGACGCCCCGAAAGTGGACATACCGATAGATGCGCCGTCGAGGCCCACGTAACGTGCCCATCCATTGGAAGCGCCAGCCTCCACAGAGAGCCTCGCCCTCCGCTCAGGGGGCAGCACCGCATTGCGGTATTCCTCGGGTTGGGCCTCGAACAGCTCCCACGACGGCATGGACACCAAGCGGACCCTGATGCCTTCCGAATCCAGCGCCCTGGCCGCCTCCAGGGATATGTGCACCTCTGCGCCGGTGGCGATGATTATCACCTGCGTGTCGGTATCGGCGGATTCCCAGAGTATATAGCCACCCCTTGTTGCGTCCTGCGCCGGAGCCAGGGTCTCCCGGTCAAGGACCGGCAGGTTCTGGCGGCTGAGAGCCAAGGCCGTTGGTCCATCGCTTCGCTCCAGGGCGGCCTGCCAGGCAATGGCCGTCTCGGCGGCGTCGGCGGGGCGGATCACAACCAGGCCCGGCATGGCTCGCAGGGACATCAGGTGTTCCACAGGCTGGTGCGTGGGCCCGTCCTCTCCGAGGGCGATGGAGTCGTGGGTGAAGACGTAGATCACCTGCTGCTCCATCAGGGCGCTGAGCCGCAGTGCTGGGCGGAGGTAATCGGAGAAAATCAGGAACGTGGACGCATAGGGAATTGCTCCCCCGTGTACCGCAATGCCGTTGGCGACGGCGCCCATGGCGTGCTCACGAACGCCGAAGTGCATGTTGCGCCCGTCGAAATTGTCCGGCCCGATGTGGCCCTCATTGTTCAGTATGGTGAGGGTGGACGGCGCCAGGTCAGCGGACCCGCCGATGAGGTTGGGTACGGAGTCGGCGATGGCGTTCATCACCTTGCCCGATGCCTCCCTTGTCGAAATTGACGTCACGTCATCGAACAGCCCTGATAGGCCGCTACCCCAGCCGGGGGCGAGGACGCCGTTGAGGGAGTCCTGCAATCGCAGGGCCTCGGAGGGGAAATTCTCGCGGTAGCTGGCGAGGGTGTTGTCCCACTCATCCTGCAGTTTCCTGCCCCGCTCCACCGCCTTGGTCAGGTGCTCTCTCACCTCTCCGGGCACGGTGAAGCTCTCCGGGTAGGGCCAGTGCAGCTGCTCTCGGGTGAGGCCAACCTCGTCGTCTCCCAGGGGAGCGCCGTGAACGCCGGGGGTACCCGCCTTGTTAGGACTTCCGTATCCGATCACTGTGCGGCAGACGATGATCGATGGGCGGTCCTCCTCGGCCCGGGCGTCATTGATGGCGCCAGTCACTGCGTCCAGGTCGTTGCCGTCCAGACCATCGATCACATGCCAACCGTAGGCTTCGAAGCGGCGGGGAACGTCCTCGAGGAATGCGATGTCGGTATCACCCTCGATGGATATCTGATTGTCGTCATACAGGAGGACCAGCTTGCCAAGCTTCAGTGTTCCCGCCAGGGAAGCGGCCTCGGCTGCCACTCCCTCCTGCAGGTCGCCGTCGGACACCATGGCGTAGGTGTAGTGGTCGACGATGTCATGGCCGGGGCGGTTGAACCTCGTGGCCAGCCAGCGCTCGGCGATGGCCATGCCGACGGCGTTGGCCAGTCCCTGGCCCAGGGGGCCGGTGGTGACCTCCACGCCGGGGGTCAGTCCATACTCAGGGTGGCCCGGCGTCCGGCTGCCCCACTGCCGGAACTGCTGGAGCTCCTCGATGGGCAGATCGTACCCGGTCAGGTGGAGCAGGGAATACAGCATGGCGGAGGCGTGGCCTGCGGACAGCACGAACCGGTCACGGTCGGGCCAGTTGGGGTCAGCAGGGTTGTGCTTGAGGAACCGGTCCCACAGGGCGTAGGCAACCGGCGCAGCACCCATGGGGGCGCCGGGGTGCCCCGAGCGTGCCTTCTGGACGGAGTCAATGGCCAGGAAACGAAGGGTGTTGATGCACAGTTGGTCGAGAGCCGAATCGGTCAACGTTTTCCCCTGAACAGGCGGCCAGGGTGGACTCCCCGGTTCCGCTTGGAAATGTCTTGCCGGCCACGCTTGTATGGCCGGCCGGAACGGTATTCCGGCAGTGGGTATGGTATCCAATAGCAGCGAATCTGTCATCCACCGGGAGAACGGAAATCCAGTGCTCCAGGAATTCACCACGGAGAGTACAGAGCGCACCGGGACTTTATTTTGGCCTCTCCCTCGAGGTCTACGTATCCTCATTGGTCTAGGTGGTTAAGCCAGTCGCTCCTCCCATAAATTCATGCTCAGTGGCATAAACGAGGGGGACCGACGTGAGAATAAGGGGAATGACGGCCTTCCGGTCCGGTCTACTGCGTGGGTCTCTGCCCGAGAACGGCCTCGGTCTGCACCTCCGAGTCACCGCGGTAAATGCGAACGGAAACCTGCTCCCCCGGAAGATTCTCGAGGAGAAACTTGGACAACTCACCCGTATTGCGAATAGCGCGTCCGCCGAGGGAGACTATAACGTCCTCTCCCTGCAGCCCGGCAGCGTCGGCGCCGGAGTCTGCAACCACCCGCGCCACCAGTACACCCTCGTTCACAGGCACGCCAATCTGGGCGGCAATGGCCGGAGTGAGGTTTACTGGCGAGATTCCGAGGAATCCTCGCTCCACATAGCCCTTCTCAATGAGCTGCTCGGATACGGCAAGGGCATCGTCGATATTGACGGCGAACCCGATGCCCTGCCCGCCCTGGATGGCGGCAGTGTTCACGCCGATAACCTCGCCGAACCGATTCACCAGCGGGCCGCCGCTGTTGCCGGGGTTGATGGAAGCGTCGGTCTGGATCAAGTCGACGTAGGTGTCCTGCAGACCAGCATCAATGGAGCGGCCCAGGGCGCTGATCACTCCCCTGCTGACGGTGGGTCCGCCGGAAAGGGCGAGGGCGTGCCCGATGGCTATTACGTCCTCGCCGACGCGAAGGCTCGTAGCGCTTCCGGTCAGAGCGGGCTGGAGGTCAGTAGCGTCGATCTTCAGTATTGCCACGTCCGGGTTGAAATCACCGCCGACGAAACGTCCCACATAGCCCTGCCCGTTGTGCAGGGTGACCGTGATGGTTTCCGCCTCGGAAACCACGTGATTGCTGGTGAGGATGTAGCCGTCATCCCGCACAATGATGCCGGTGCCCACCCCGGTTGCCGGACTGAGCTGGTTGGAGATGAGGACCGCAGGATCGGATGCCGTCAGTATCTGTACGACGGATGGAGTAAGTTGACCTACTATGTCGACCGTGGGGAGGCCGTTGCCGGAGCCATCGCCGCGTCCCGCTCCGGCAGTATCGGAGTCACCGCCGCAGGCGACGGCAGCCAGCACGGCAAGGGCAAGGAAAAGGGCAAACCAGGATAAGAATCTCCCGGAATGGGCCAATGGCCCGATCGCCTGGGCGACCGGGCCAACCCGCCCCTTAATTCGTTCGACTTTCTGCATCACCAAGGCGTGGTGGGAGCATTCCCCATCCCGGAAGTACCGAGAGCGGTTCCGGGTGCCTAACTCCCATTGCCGTTTATTGCCGGGAAGATGTGGTCACGGAAGGCTTCCATCTCCTCAGTGGCGAACTCATAGGTAGCGCCGGTCATCAGGTACAGGTGGTCCAGTCCGGCGGCCTCCGCCTTCTTGACGCGCTCGGCACAGTACTCGGGCGTGCCGATCAGGCCCATGTAGTCGCAGATGGCTGCCAGGGCATCGTCGGGCAGGAACTGGCACAGCTCCTGGGCCTTCTCCCAGTCCTCGGCGTGGGGGACGTCTGGGTAGAGATCCCACAGGCCGGCAGGTAGCTCGAGGTCGCCGACGTCTATGCCGGCAGCCTTGAGCCAGCGATGATAGGTCTCCTCCATCAGGCGGGCGACGGCCAGGGGTCGTGCGATTTCGCGGGCCTCCTTGAGGTCGTCCTTGATGATGGTGGTGGCGGTGAATATGGTCTCTATGTCATCTGGATTGCGCCCTGCGGCGCGGGCCCCGTCGGCCACGATCTCGCGGGCCTCGGCGACGGCTCCGGGATGGATGCCGGTCATCAGAAGCGCGCCGTCGGCTACCTCACCTGTCACCTTCATTACACGAGGCCCGGTGGCGGCAATGTAGACGGGCGGCGGAGTGGCCTCACCGCCGTGGCGCATGCGGCTGTTGGCCTTGCCGAAATTGACCATGTCGCCGGACATCAGTTCCTTCATCTGCACCACGGAATGCCGCATCTGGCGCACGGTGGCGGGAGGGATGCCGATGGTGGCCGTGGAGCTGTAGCCACGTCCGATCCAGATCTGCACCCGGCCCGGGGCAAGCTCCCCCACGGTCTGGGCCGCCGATGCCACCACCGACGGGTGCCGCGTGGCGGGGTTGGTGACGGCCGATGCGACGTTGATGTGGTCCGTGGCCTGCACCGCAGCCGCCATGGCAACGAAGCAGTCGCGTTCGAGGAGCTGGGAATCGAGGATTCCCACGCCGCTGAAACCGGCGTCCTCGCACTGCTTCACGAAATCGGCGACCTGGGGCAGGGGTTTGCAGGGCGGTACTCGCAGATCAATCTTGATGGACATGGTTTGCTCCTTTGATTTCATTCGATTGATGGGGTATCTATCCATCCCCACCCTAACCCTCCCCCTTGAGGGAGAGGGGACGGCCACTTTAACCCTCTACTGGAAGAGATATGGCCTGTTGTTTATTACCTCGTGAGTTCCTCGCGGAGGCGGCGAATGACCACTTCGGTTTCGGCTTCGCTCAGGTTGAGCGGGTCGACTGCGAGAATCTGGGGCCCTCCCAACTGGTTCAGATACACCTGTGGATTGCCGTGCTCCATGGCGTGGGCAACCTCATCCCTGGAGGGGCCGCGCCATTCATCGGTAAAACGGATCACGGCGTGGGGGATCAGGTAACTCTCTTTGTCGTGTTCTAGCGTGACGCGCAGGCCGGGAATCTCGACAAGGGCATCGACCACCTGCTGCACCATACCGTGATAGGCGGCCATTTCCACCTCCTCGTCCTCCTCCACGAAGGCGGCGAGGGACGCGACGAGGCCGATGACTTCTTCTTTGGCGACCTTCATTCCCCTGCCGAGGAACTGGGCAGGGCTCGCCTGAAGGGCCGCAGCCTCGATGAGGTCGGCGCGACCGACGAGGATGCCGCTGCCCTGTGGCCCGCGGATGCCCTTGCCGCCGCTGTAGACCACCATGTCGGCTCCGGCGCGGAGGTAGCGGTACAGGTTCTCGCGCGGCGGCAGCATGGAGGCGGCGTCGACGATGACAGGCAGGTCGTGGGCGTGGGCAATGTCGCACACCATCTCAAGGGGCATGACCTTGTTGCTGGAATGGGGCGCACACAGATACGCGACGGCAGCGGTTCGCTCGTTGATGGCTCCCTCAAGCTGCCACGGGTGGGCGTAGAGGTAATCGCCAAACTCCACCATCTTTGCGCCGGCGGCCCGGTAGGCCTGGTCGTAGGGGAACCGGTGCATGGTGTGAATTACGATCTCGTTCCTGAGACCATCGGTGTTGGGCAGTTGCCTCATCTTCACCGGGTCATTGCCGGCGATGCAGGCCGCCGCCTGTAGCAGCAGGCCACCGGCGGCGCCACTGCAAACGAAACCGGCCTCGGCTCCCACCAGGCGGGCCACCTCGCGTCCGGCGGCGCGGTTGAGGTCGTCGATGTTGACCATCACGCGGGCGGCTTTTTCCATGATCTCAAGGGTCTCGGGCCGCGTGCGGCTGCCGCCGAGGCGGGTGATCGAGCCTGCGGCGTTTATGATGGGCGCGACTTCCAGCCGCTGGTAGAGGGCCTCAATTCCAGGGTCCAGGGCGCCTGTGATGTCGGCCACGTCTTCCTCCTGTTTACGTCCGGATCGGACTGGCGGAAAGCCCCGAGCCCGGATGTTCCCTTTGACTGGGTGGTCAGGTCATTATAGCAATTGAGGCAGTGGCGATGTGGTAACATTTTCCGGGCCTATACCCGGCTGGAAATTGAGTGAGTGCAAGCCAAAGCACGGGAGGAACCCCGCATGACAAATGCCGCTGCAGTTCTCGACGACCTGGGCACCAAGGCCACCATCGGGCTGGTGGTGGTCAGCGCGTCGAGAGTCTCGGAACTTCGTTATCCCCGGGTTGTTCCCGAGGTGGGATTCCTCACCAGCCGGATGATGCTGGGCGGAGACCACGGCCTCGAGGCTCTGCTGGAGATGGAGAAGAACTCATCCCGGGCCGTGGAGGAACTGGCATCGGCGGGCGTGGACTCCATAGCCTACTGCTGCACCGTCAGCGGGGCGCAGCGCGGGATCGAGAAGGACCGAGAATTCTGCGCCGACATGGAGCGGGAGTTCGGGACCCCCATCGCATCCACCATGCTGGCGGCAGCCGAGGCGCTGGTGCACCTGGGAATGCGCCGGGTGGTTCTGACCAGCCCGTATCCGCACAGCTACCACTTGGCCGAAAGCAGGTACCTCGCCGAGGCTGGTATTGAAACCGTGGCGGAATCTGGAATGGGATTCGAGAAGGCCGACGAGTTTGCCGCAGTGTCGCCGGATGAGATTTACCGGTTCGCCCTCCATGCCTGGGAACAGAGCGGCGGGGATGCAGATGGTCTGTTCGTCAGCTGCATGAATTTTGACGCCCTGGCCGCGGCGCAGGCCCTGGAGGACGCCATCGGGAAACCGGTGGTGACGTCGCATTCGGCGACATTGTGGCGGGCGTTGGCCCTGGCGGGGGTCGAGGAGCCGGTGCCGGGATACGGGCGGCTGCTGGCGGAGCGACGGGAGAGCAGGAAGCCAGTCGTCGTTGTATAGTCCGGCGTGCAATCCATAGAAAATCCTACCAAGCCCGAGAGTTCACCTCCACCCTAGCCCTCCCCCTGAGGGGGATGGGACAAGTCCCAACCAGAGGCTCATATCTAAAATCAGGAGACAGCAAGCATGACCACTGCAGAACGCCTGAACGCCATGCCACTGGGAGAGGCGATGTTCACCCAGCGGGCCATCCGGCGGTTCAAGAAAGACCCGATCCCCGATGATGTCCTCGAGGACATCATGCAGGCCACCATTCGCGCTCCCAACGGCGGCAACACGCAGCAGTGGCGGTTCATCGTCGTCAAGGACGAGGATAAGCGACGCAAGCTGGGTGAGCTCTACCACGAGGCCTGGTGGGCCAAGCGGGCCGACGCCGGCATCATGGGCCCCGAAGACCTGCCGCCGGGACGGAACTCGATGCAGTCGGCCAGGCGGCTGGCCGATGAGATCGGCGACACGCCAGTGATGGTGCTGATCTGCGCCACGGCCAAGGGCCCGCAGGCGGCAGGGTCGGTGATCCCGTCGGCGCAGAACATGCTGCTGGCGGCGCGTGCCTTCGGCATCGGAGGCACCATCACAACGCTGCACCCGAAAGTGGAGGAGCGGGTCCACGAGCTGTTCGGCATCCCCGACGAGGCACAGGTGGTGTACTGCATGCCGCTGGGCTACCCGAGAGGGTCCTTCGGGTCGGTGCAGCGAAATCCGCTGACCGAGGTGTGCGGCGTGGACAGCTGGAGCAACAGCTACCCGGGGTAGAGCGGCCGAGGAGACAGGGGCGCACGGCTGCACTCCACAATAAATATCCGGGCATGAGTAAGGGCGCACAGACGTGCGCCCTGATTTCAGTGCGCAAGAACCTCTGCACAACTGGGGGCCACAATGGCGGTACGCACGGGCGAGCAGTTCCTGGCAGGGCTTCGGGACGACCGGGTGGTCTGGCTGGAGGGCGAGAGGGTGGAGGACGTCACTACCCACCCCAAGCTGGCTCGGATGGCGCAGACACTGGCGGGCATCTATGACCTGCAGCACAGGCCTGAGCTGCAGGAGAAGATGACGTTCATCTCGCCGTCCAGCGGCGAGCCGGTGGCGCTGTCGTACCTGGTGCCGGAAACGCAAGATGACCTGCTGCGTCGCCGCAAGGCCCTGGAGATCGTGGCGGAATCGTGCCACGGGATGCTGGGACGCACACCCGATTATGTCAATATCCAGCTGACCGCCACACGGCAGATGGCCGACTTTTATGGGGAGAGAGACCCTGTATTCGCCAGTCGCCTACGGGATTATCACGAGTACGTCAGGGAGCGGGACCTGTGCCTGACCCACGCCTTCGGGCACCCGCAAGTCAACCGCTCGGTGGGACTCTCGGACCTGCCCGATCCGTTCATCGCGGTTGGGGTGGTGGACACCTGCGCCGAGGGAATCGTGGTTCGTGGCGCAAAGAACCTGGCGACTCTGGCACCGTTCTCCGACGAAATCTTTGCACCAATGTACCGTCCGCTGCGTCCCGACGTGGAGGAGGACCGCAAGTTCTGCATCGGGTTCACCGTACCCTCGAACATCAAGGGGCTGAAGTTCATCTGCCGGCCCTCCCACGACAGCGGGGAGCCGCTGGGCGATTACCCACTCTCCGGCCAGTTTGACGAGATGGACTCGCTGGCAGTGTTCGACGATGTCATTGTCCCGTGGGAGCGGGTGTTCCAGTACGACGACGTGGATCTGGGCAATCGCGCCCTGGCGCACACGGCCATCTACCGGCATTACATGCAGCAGGTGGCGGTCAAGAACATCGCCAAGCTGGAGTTCATCCTGGGAATCGTGCACGGCATCACTGAGGGCATTGGCATCGGCGTTTACGGGCACGTGCAGGAGAAGACGGCGGAGGTCATCGACACAATCGAGACCTGCCGCGCTTACATGCGGGCCGCGGAGGCCGACGCCGCATCGCAGGAGGGCGCCGAGGGCATCTGGCCTGCTCCCGAGCCGTGGATCGCCATGCGGCACTGGTACCCGGACGCCTACGCCCGTGTGGTCGCCATCGTGCAGCAGTTGGCGGCCAGCGGGCTGATGCTGACTCCCAACGAGGCCGACCTGGGCAGCCCCATGGCCGATGAGATCGGCAGGTACTACCAGGGAGCGAACATGTCGGCGCCCGAGCGGGTTCGGCTGTTCCGGCTGGCCTGGGACCTTATCGGGACCCAATTCGGGTCGCGGCAGACACTGTACGAGCGCTTCTTCAACGGCGACGTAGTGCAGCTACGGATGCGCCGATATGCGCAATACGACTACACTCGGGCGGAGGAGTCAGTGCGGCGGTTCATGGAGGAAGTTTACAGGGAACGGGATTGACCAACTTGGGCCACATACTGCCGGAACAATGAATTCGCCGAACAAGAGGACCAACTTTGCAGCCATGTGCCTATTGCGGCGAACAGCTTGCTGAAGATTCCACGGTCTGTCCATTCTGTGGGGCGTTCGAGCCTTTTTCGGCGGCGACGCCGGGAGCTTACGCAGCGCCGGAACAGCCGGGGACAGAGAATGCCCGGGAGGGATTATTCAAGGGCACTCTCAGAGATGTCGGCTGCAACTGTGCCGTTGGCTGCGGCAGTTTGCTTGCCGTTGGGGTCATCGCCGTCGTCGCAGCGGTTATCGCCGTTTTCTGTGGCGGGAGCGTAGGCGACTACGGCTATGATCCCGAAACGCAGGAAGTCAATTGCCAGGAATACCTCGACGCTGACGTGAGTGAGAGCGCGGACCTCTTGTGGGGCGATGACGAAGTGGAGGTCTTCTCGATCCGGGCAACTCTCAAGAAGGACCGCGTCGACTGGGACAAGCAGGTCTGTCCCGGAATTGCTGAGACATCAGGTGGAAAGTACGAAATCTGGTACTTTGTAATTGATAAGGACAAAGGGGAATGGAATCTGGGTTATGAGATGAGGCCGCTGAAATCGGCGGCCACGCCAATACCCTAACTGAACAGGTCCTTGATGCGGTCGAGGAATCCGCCTCGGCTGGCGCCCCGCTCCATGAAGCGGGCCCATTGTTGCTCGGCGGACTCGGAACGACGAAGATCGCGGGCGCGCTGCTTCATCAGGTCGAGAATGCGGTCCTCCTCGCCCTTGTCCAGCCAGTAGCCGTGGTCGTTGGGGCAGTGGTCGATGGGGAGATTGTGAGCCCGGTAGTTGAACACATCCATACCCGCCCCGCAGTGAGGGCAGGGGCGCTCACCTTCACGGCGGGCGTATTCGCGCGTCCCCTTGAGGATTTCGTCGCGGTTGGCGGTGTCCTCCAGCAGGTCCATCTCATCGAAATCAAGCCACAGTCCCCGGCACTCTGGGCAGTGGTCTATTTCGATGCCTCTGTGCTTTCGCTCGTCCAACACTACGTTACAGTCGGGACAGTTCATTGTTCGCGCTCCCTTGGTTCTATGCCATTGGTTTCCCTTTCTGGCAGGATACCATACCCAACCCCTGCGACGACCCAGCAGCTGCGAGGACAGGTCACCGCCTGACCCCAAAACATACATACAGGGAATCAGTAAAATATTCAAGACCTTACTTCGCAAACGCCACTAAGAGAAACGCAAATGGAGAGTCCCGAAATAGGTATGAACAAATTGCTACAGGTGTTCTTGCTGCTGACAGCGGCGGTGCTGCTCATCGGATGCTCGGACGAGAATCCCACACCAGTTCCTGCGGTTGGTGGGCCGACGGCAGTACTTACTCCGGAGGCGACGACGCCCTTAGTTGGGGAGCCGACCACGATGCCCACGCCCATGCCTGCCATTGGTGAGCCAACCACAGAGCGCCCAACAGCGCTTCCGACGGCCATCTCGCCAACGCCCACGCCCATGGCGGAGACGCTGCCCGACGAGGTCCAGCTCCGCATTCTGGCCATCAACGACTTCCACGGGCACATCGCCTCGTCGTCGGACTCATTCGGCGGAGTGGGGCGAGTCGATTACCTGGCGGCAAACGTTGCGGCGGCGCGAGCCGAGGTCGAAAACTCGATTTTCGTCTCGGCAGGAGACCTCATCGGAGCGTCACCTCTGATTTCGGCGCTGTTTCACGACGAACCAACCATAGAGGCCATGAACCTGATGGGCCTGGACATCAATGGCGTGGGGAACCACGAGTTCGACGATGGCCGGGCGGAACTGGCCCGGATGCAGCAGGGCGGGTCCCACCCAGGGTCTGAGGATGGCGACGGCGAACCCTTCCAGGGCGCCGACTTCAAATTCCTCGCCGCCAACGTATTCGACGAGACCGGGAACACCATTTTCCCAGCCTACGAAGTGCGCGATTTCCAGGGCATTAAGGTCGCTTTCATCGGGATGACTCTGGAAGGAACTCCCGGCATCGTCGCGCGGGGGAGAGTGGCCGGGCTGTCGTTTCTTGACGAAGCCGAAACGGTCAACTCCCTTGTTCCTCAACTCCAGGATCAGGGAGTTGAGGCCATAGTGGTGCTTCTGCACCACGGCGGCTTTTCCGATGGCGGCAAGGACAACTGCGGAACGGGACTTGACGGCCCAGTGGCCGACGTCGTCTCCGTGCTGGACCCGGCTGTCGACCTGGTAATCGCCGGACACACCAACGACGAGTTTGTCTGCGAAATAGACGGCAAGTGGGTCACCATGGCAGACACCGCGGGCCGCCTTTTCACCGTCATCGACGCCACGCTGGACCCGCAAACCGGAGACCTCACCGTACAAAGCGCCGTGAATGTTCCCAATTCCCAGGACGGGATCACTCCGGTTCCTGCCCTTACCGCCCTGATCGACAAATACGAGAGACTGGTGGCGCCCAGGGCCAACGCCGTGGTGGGAACCGTCACAGCCGACATCAGCCGGGAGCAGAACGACGCAGGCGAATCGGCGCTGGGGGATGTCCTCGCCGACGCCCACTTGGCGGCGACAAGCAGTCCGGACACCGGCAACGCCGTGGTGGCCTTCATGAACCCGGGAGGCATACGAGACGAAATCACGTTTGCCTCATCGGGACCGGAGGCCGACGGGGAACTGACCTACGGCGAAGCATTCTCCGTCCATCCCTTCGGCAACAGCATGGTCACCATGACCCTGACCGGCGCCCAGATAGACACCTTGCTGGAGCAGCAGTTCCGTGACGAGGGCACCGGCTACGGCAATATGCTCCAGCCGTCCGCCGGGTTCAGCTACGCCTGGGACCCAGCCGCTCCGTTGGGGTCCAGGGTGGAACTGTCCAGCATTGCCATTCAGGGAGTTCCCATTACGCCTGACGGCAGCTACCGGGTCACCGTCAATAGCTACCTGGCGGGCGGCGGCAGCGGGTTCAGCGTTCTGTTGGAGGGGACGGAGAGGGTCGGTGGCGACGTTGACGTCGATGCCCTGGTCGCCTACTTCGCCGGGAACGCCGTGGTTGCTCCCGGACCGCAGGACCGTATCACGCGATTGAACTAAGGCGGTCAGACGGACGCCCTAACATTAATACCAAGGTCTCATCCTGTGCATTGGCCGTCGGATGGATCCTTGGGAGGAGTGTCACGAATCCCCTCTCCCTTTGAGTGAGGGTTAGGTTGAGGGCGTCCCCCAATTCATTCGAAAATGACCGACACCCCGAAGGTAGATCCCGGTAGCCTAGGCCGATATGTAGCACACCCATTTGGGAAAACAATAGGCCAGAGGTGCTGGGATCAGAGCCGCTCGCGAGCGAGGCTGGCCCCGGCTGCCAGGGCGTTAAGCTTGGCCCGAGCCAGCTTCGGACTGAGAGGCACGAGGCCGCAGTCGGGGGCGGCCTGAAGCTTCTCCGGGTCGTGGTGGCGGGCCGCCTGCAGCAGCCGGGCGGCTATCTGGTCAGGTGACTCAACAGTGTCGTTGGCGTTGTCTACGCAGCCGAACAGCACGGTCTTGGACGGACAGAGCTCCAGCAGGGACGGGTCCAGGCCAGGCGCCTCGAACTCGAGCGCCAACTGGTCGACGGCCGACCGTTCCAGCTCAGCCAGGATCACGGGATAGCTGGGCTTGATGGGTCGGGGCACTCCTGGCATGGTGTAGCTGTAGCAGACGTGCACCGCAGTCGTTGCCTCCAAACCATCGGCGCAGCGGTCCAAGGCTTCAATGCCCCATTCAGCCACCTTCTCTGGATAGCGGCTGAATACCGGCTCGTCGAACTGGATCACCGCCGGCCCCAGCTTGTCCAGCTCCAGGGCCTCGCGGTTGATGGCGGCTGCCACGGCCAGGGCGAAGTCACGCTCGTTGCCGTAGTAGGCATCGAAGGTAGAGTCGACGACGGTCATTGGGCCGGGCAGGGTCATCTTGACCGGACGAGTGGTCTCGGCCCTTAGGAAGCGAAGGTCGTCCACGGCCAGGGGGCCCGGCCAACCCACCGGGCCGATGCAGCGCCCGACCTGGGCGAGACGCCGACCGTCGCGGATCCACTTCTCAGCCAGGGTCTCGTAATCGAAGCCGGTGAGCCGGTTTGCGATGTAGGTGAGGTAGGACTTGCGGCGCTGCTCACCGTCCGAGATTATGTCGATTCCCGCCGACTCCTGGACGTAGATCGCAAGACGCGTGGCATCGTCCTGGGCCTGTGCCAACAGGTCGCCCTCAAAGTTCCAGTCGGCGCCGCTGCCATGGTGGTCGGTGCCGGGTCCGGCCAGGGGCCTCTGCTGGTATAGCCAAGATGGCTTTGGCAAGCTGCCAACGACGGTCGTGGTGAATGGCTGAGGCATTTCTTTACCTGACAGGAGAATTATCCGGTCGTAACTGGAACCGGAACATTGATCTCCACCTCGATTTCCTTGAAGGTGGTCGAAAGCACAGTGGCCGGATCTCCGTATCGGCTATATTCCTCCAACTCCTCTGCTGTTAGCGGCTCGCTGTGGTAGATCATTGCCTGTTCCATGGTCCTGCTATCCGGCGGTAGTGGGTCGCCGTGACCTAGCATCCCTTCAATGTGAAATTCGACAGCCTCTCTAATCATTTCCTGAATCTCGTCCCATGTCCTGCCAGTGCTGACACAGCCGGGCAAATCGGGCAGGTACGCACAGTAGTTATTGGGCATCTCGGTAAAAACCGCCACGAACTTCCGATTCATCGAAATCTCCCCAATAGTCCTGCCTGTCTCAGGATGGTTCGCCAAGTTTTCGGATCCAAGTCCTCACTTGGGTGGCCCGGAATAGTCACAGTCCCGGATTTTACTGTGTGGTGAAACTGACGATGGCTCCCTCGAGTCCGCGCCAGCCACCAACCGTCCCGCTCCACTATTCGGATGGCCTCTCTCACCTTAGGAGGCATTGACGGTCAGACCATGACGCGGCGGAAGAACTCCATGGCGTTGCCGCCGATGATTTTGCCAATGTCCTCGTCGGAGTAGCCGCGTCGGATCAGGCCTCGAGTGATGTTGCCACCATCAGCTGGCGACTCCAGGCCGTTCAGGTAAGGCGCGGGCAGCTGGTCGGGGCCATCGCGTCCCATGACCACACGGTGGAAGGCGACGTGGTCCCCGACCGTGGTATCGGTTCCGATGCCGACGTGGTCCACGCCCACCAGGTTGGCCATGTAGTCGTAGTGGTCGAGCACGCACTCGATGTCCTGTTCCGGATCGTCGCTGAGGGAGTTGGGAACGGCGGTGATGCAGATCAGACCACCGTTCTCGGCGCAGGCGGTCAGCTCCTCGTCGCGGCGGGTGCGGCGGTTGGGCCGCAGAGCGTAGGCGGCGTTGTGGCTGAATACGCAGGGTACCCGGGAGAACTCGATGGCGTCGAGAGCGCTGGGCGTGGAGACGTGGGACAGATCGATGGCCATGCCCAAGTCGTTCATCCGGCGGACGACGGCGATGCCGAAGTCGCTGAGGCCGCCGGGGTTGCGCTCGTTCATGCCGTCCCCGATGTAGTTGCGGCGGTTGTAGGTGATGCCGGCCAGCCGTATGCCCATGCTATACAGCTGGTCCAGTCGCTCAATGCGGTTGCCGATGGGCAGGTGCTCCAGTGTAGGCAGGAATCCGATGTTGCCCTGTTGCTTTGCGGCCTCGATCTCGGCGGCGTTGCCCACGCGGACGATGCCGTCCTGCTGGGAAACATCGGCCACCATGTGGCCCACCTCGGCGGCCACGTCGTCGTACTCCACGAAAGACATGTCGCCGGTGCTCTTCAGGCCGCCGAAGACGTTGGCAGTGGTGATGGCCGTCCACCCGCCGGCCCGGGCCGCATCGTAGCCCCACTCGTAGCGGCCAATGCGGACCAGGTCTACGAGCTGCTCCATCACCTCGGGGAGGACGAAGGGGTGCTGGTGGACATCAATGGAGATGGCCTCCTCGGCGATGGCCTGATAGCGCACCTCCTCGCCGGCGTCGAGGGGAACAACCGAGGACGGTACACGGCCGACCTGGCGGGCCAAGGGGATTTCTGCAGCCATTTCAAGCTCCACGTGGTTGAATTAGTGCATCCGCAAAAGGCCTCACCCCCACCCTGCGGGAGAGGGAGTCTGAGGTCAGACGAGGCTAATCAGTTGACTGAGATGGGAGCGCCCGTGCCGCCGGTCTGTTCGTTCACCAGGAAGGTGGCCTGGTCCCGTCCGTAGATGGTCTCCAGATCGGCGTCGAATCGCTGGCCACCAAGACCGCCCATCACCTCGTAGCGTCCCTCGGTGTACAGGCGGCCTTCGTAGCTGTCGTGCTTCACACTGCGCTCCGACTCGCCGGCGAGATACATCTCCACCGCCTGTACCATCAGCTCGTTGAATTCCTCGGGAGTGAGGTAGTTGGAGGCGCGCAGGAACACGTAGCCCCAGCGAATGCCCAGGTGTTCCATCATCATGGCTGGGCCTCCACGTAAACCCATGCGTTTTCACAGACAGACCGGTTTCTCATATCGGAAATTCGCGCTCACGTATTTATGATACCTGTAATGAACTGTATGCAGAACGCGCTTCCTCGTCAAGGAGAGGGGACCAGGGTGCTCCGGGCGCTCAGGAGCTCACTCCCCTTCGGGAGACCGGGTGTCGAGTGCGACACGGGTTGGCAAGTGAGTTAGCATGGCGGGTGGTGCCAGACGCGCCAATGCCTCAATATCTCTCCCAGTCTCCGAGGAGCTTTAGATGACCAGTCCAGGTGACCCGCACCTGCCCGCCGACACCAAACCCGCCCTCACGCCGCCAGTGGCGGAACAGCGGCCGCACAGCGTCATGCATCACGGCGTCACGCTGGAGGACCCGTGGCACTGGCTGCGCGACCCCGGGTATCCGACGGTGGAGGACCCGGACATTCTCGCTTATCTGAACGCGGAGAACGAGTACTTCTCGGCATCGATGGCGCCCCACCGTCCGCTGGTGGAAGCGATCTTCGAGGAGATCAAGGGTCGCCAGCAGCTCGACCTGTCCAGCGTTCCGTGGAGGCGCGGCGAGTGGTTCTACCAATGGAGCTTTCCGCTTTCCGAAGACGGCGAGGGCAGCCAGTACCGCGTGTGGCAGCGCTGGCCCGCAGATACTCCCGAGGCTCGAAGCGCTCCCACGCCGGACGCCCGGACGATCCTCGACGAGCCAGAACTGGCACGAGAACTTGAGTATTTCAGGCTAGGCTCGATATCGGTCAGCAACAACGGCCGCCTGCTGGCGTACAGCGCCGACACCAGCGGTTCGGAACGGTTCCGGATGGTGATCAAGGACCTGAAGACCGATGAACTTTTGAAAGACACCATCGAGAACACCACCGGTAACGCCGTGTGGTCCGCCGACGATTCGTCGTTCTTCTACGCCGTGGTCGACGAGAACTGGCGGCCCTGGCAGGTGCGCCACCACGTCCTGGGAGAGCCCGTCGACCGGGACGCCGTGGTCTACGAGGAACAGGACTCGGGGTTCTTCACCGGTGTGATCTCCAGCACATCAAGGGAATACATCATCATCGGCACCGGCGATCACGTGACTTCGGAGGTGCGGCTGATCCCGACCTCGAACCCCGGAACGTCGCCCATCGTGGTCTCGCCCCGGCGCGAGGGCCATGAGTACTCGGTTGACCACCAGGGCGACCGCTTCGTCATTCGCACCAACGACACGCACAAGAACGCTCGCGTGGCCGTGGCTCCCAACGACGATCCCTCGGAGGCGGCGTGGGCGCCACTGGTGGATCCGTCCGACAGCCATTACATCCGCAACGTCAAGGCCTTCCGGGGCTTCATCGCTGTGGAGGAACGCATCGACGGGCTGGACCACGTGCGGCTGATCAACCGGTCAGACGAGTCGCGGTACGTGCAATTTCCGGAATCGGCCTACACTGCTGGCATCGACAACAACCCCGAATTCGATACGGACACGCTACGACTGGAATACTCCTCGATGGTCACGCCGTCCACGGTTTTCGATTACCACGTCCACGCCGAGGAACTCGAAGTCCGGAAGGTGCAGCAGGTGCCCAGCGGCTACGATGCCTCGGAGTACGTGACGGAGCGAGTGACGGTAACAGCGAGAGACGGCGCGCAGGTCCCCGCATCCATCGTCCGCCGCAGGGATACGCCGGTGGACGGCACCGCGCCGCTGTACCTGTACGGCTACGGGGCCTACGGCTTTGCCATGCCGCCTTCTTTCTCCACGACCCGGCTGTCGCTGCTGGACCGGGGGTTCATATTCGCGATCGCGCACATCCGAGGCGGCGACGACCTGGGCTACCACTGGTACGAGGCGGGCAAGCTGGACCGGCGCACCAACACTTTCAACGATTTCGTGGACGTGGCTCGCGGGCTGGTGCAGCGGGGCTACGGCTCGGCAGGCCGCATCGCCATCGCCGGCGGCAGCGCCGGCGGGCAGCTCATGGGCGCCGTGGTGAACCAGGCCCCCGAACTCTGGGGCGCCGTGGCGGCGCACGTGCCCTTCGTGGACGCGCTGAACACCATGCTGGACGACACCCTTCCGCTCACTCCCATAGAGTGGCCGGAGTGGGGCAATCCCATCGAGGACCGAGAGGCCTTCGAGTGCATACGGTCGTACTCGCCCTACGACCAACTGGAGCGCCGCGATTATCCCCCGATGCTGGTGACCGCAGGCCTGAACGATCCGAGGGTCACCTACTGGGAGCCGGCCAAGTACGTGGCCAAGATGCGGACGCTGAAGACCGACGACAACCCGCTGCTGCTGAAAACCAACATGGGCGCAGGACACGGCGGCAGGTCGGGCCGCTTCGACCGGCTGTACGAGGTGGCGGAGGAGTACGCCTTCATGCTGGCGGCCATGGGCCTGACCGGCTGACCCCGCCGCTTGCCGGGACGCCGCGCCGGTGGTACAACCACATCAATGAATCGCGAACGCGTGAACTGAAGGAGAAAGAGTATGCCACGTCTCGAAGGAAAGGTGGCTGTTATCACGGGGGCAACCGGCGGTATTGGCCGGGCGGCGTCCCGGCTGTTTGCCGAAGAGGGTGCCCGGGTGGCGCTGGTGGACCTGGACGAGTCGGCGCTCAGGGAGGTCGCGGGCTCCATCGGCGAAGACAAGGCCAGCTACACTGTGGCCGATGTCACGGATCCCGAACAGTCGCAGGCCTACATCAACCAGGCGGTCAACCGCTGGGGCGGCGTGGACATCCTGCTGGCCAACGCGGGCATCGAGGGCACCCTGTCGCCCATCACGGACTACCCCATCGAGATGTTCGACCGGGTGATGGCGGTCAACGTTCGGGGTGTCTGGCTGGGGCTGAAATATGCGATGCCAGTAATGCAGGAACGCGGAGGCGGCAGTGTAGTGATCACCTCTTCCACTGCGGGCATCAGTGGCGCTGCGGAGATGTCGGCCTACAACACGAGCAAGCACGCGGTGATCGGGCTGATGCGTGTGGCCTCGCTGGAGGGCGCGCCCCACGGTATCCGGGTCAACACCGTCAACCCATCTCCCATCGAGACCCGCATGATGCGCTCCATAGAGGAGCAGCGAGTGGCGGCCATTGACGACTCGTCTGTAACTATCGAGGTGGCCAAGCAGGCGTTTTCCGGCCGGATACCGCTGCAGCGCTACGGCGATCCCACCGAGGTGGCGAAGATGATGCTGTTCCTCGCCAGCGACGACAGCAGCTTCTCCACCGGCGGGGTCTACATGGTAGATGGCGGCAGATCTGCGGGTGGTATGTAAACGGTAAAGCACCCTTAACCTAACCCTCTCCCCCTGGAGAGGGTTAGCGTGAGGGCGACAGACCTACCCCGGACCTCCCTCGGCGCGAAAATACCTGGAAATCACCCACATGAGGAGGCGCAACCATGGCAACCTCAGTGAGTGGACAGATCAATGCCGGTACCCTGGAACAACTCAAGCAACGGGGATGCATGGTGGTGACCGGCGGAGGGCACGCCATAGCCGTGTTTCACCATGATGGCCAGGTGTTCGCGGTGGACAACCGCTGCCCGCATATGGGCTTCCCCCTGGAGCGGGGCAGCGTCAGCGACGGGATTCTCACCTGCCACTGGCACCACGCCCGTTTCGATCTCTCCAGCGGCGGGACGTTCAACCCCTTCGCCGACGACGTCCGCAGCTTCCCGGTTACCGTGGTCGACGATGAGGTCTGGATCGACCCTGAGCCGCCGACGCGCGACGAGGGACAGCACTGGCAACGACGGCTGGAAGAGGGCCTGGAGCACAACATACGGCTGGTCATCGCCAAGTCCGTGTTGGGCCTGCAGGCATCCGGGGCAGACTACCGGGACGCTCTCAATATCGGCACGCAGTTCGGCACCACCTACTCGGCCAACGGCTGGGGTGCTGCCTTGAGCATCCTGACCTGCACGTCCAACATCCTGCCGCACCTGCACGAGGATGACCGTCCGCGGGCCCTGTACCTGGGACTGCGGCACGTGGCCCGGGAGTGCGCCGGAAAGGCCCCGAGATTCCCGGTGGAGCCGCTACCAACAGGCGAGACCCGCCCGGAGGTTTTCAAGCGCTGGTTCCGCAACTTCATCGATGTTCGCGACGACGAGGGAGCGGAACGCTGCCTGGTGACGGCCATAGAGCTAGGCATCTCAAGGGACGACATCGCGGACATGATTTTCGCCGCTGCAACCGACCACATTTACCTGGATGCGGGCCACGTGGTGGATTTCGCCAACAAGGCCTTCGAACTGCTGGACCACTTGGGCTGGGATATGGCCGGGCAGGTGCTGCCCAGCCTGGTGCATGGGATGGCCAGCGCGCGCCGCAGCCAGGAACTCAGCCAGTGGCGGCAACCCATCGACCTGGCCTCGATGGTGTGGGAGGCGAGGGCGGAACTGCCAGATCTGCTGGAGCAGGGACGAGGACGCCTGGGGACCTGGAACGACGGCGATTCGCTGGCCGAAGAGCTGCTGAGCGATGACCCACGACAGGTCGTGGGTGCCCTGAGGGAGGCCATCGCGGGGGACGCGACACCCGAGCAGGTCGGTGCCGCCGTAGCCCACGCAGCGTTCCTGCGGATGGCCCGCTTTCACATGTCGAACGAATTCCGCGATTGGGACACGGTGCATAACACCCTGACGGCCGCCAACGCCTTGCATCAGGCCCTGCGCCGCTCTCCGACGCCGGAACTGCTGCGGGGAGCCTTCGACGTTGCCATAAGCACCTACCTCGACCGATTCCTCAACATGCCGCCACAGCGCCTTCCGGACACGGTGGCGAGCAGCTTGCCCGCGACTGAGCAGATGGAACGGCTGCTGGACCTTGTCGACGTTCGCCAGCAGGTGGAGGAGTCAGCGCAGGCCGTGTCTGGCTACCTGGCAGGCGGGGACGAACCCGACGCCCTGCTGGCCACGCTGGGCCGGATGATGCTGCGCGAGGATGCCGACTTTCACTCGTTCCAGATCGTGGACGCCGCGTTCCGGCAGTTCGAGTCGCGCCGGGGTACGGAGTCGGGACGGCACGTGCTCATCGGACTTTCCCGGTTCCTGGCGGCGCATTCCCCCACGCCGAGGGCGGAGGGCCAGACCTACCAGATCGCCCTGCGGCTGCAGCGGGGCGAAGAACTGTTCCAGTAGGTCCGTGCGAGCACGCAAGCCATCGACTTGTCGAAGTGTGGGTAAGGTGTCCCAATACGTAACTGCTATGCTGATTCAGGACAAATCGAGCATCACGATACTTTGCCATCTTCCAAGTCCACACAGGGGTAACTGTTGCGCGTTCTGGTCATAGGCGGGAGCGGGTTCATCGGGCGTTACCTCGTGCGGCGCCTCAGCGGGACTCCGGAATGCGAGGTTTCCGCCACCTACCTCTCCCGGCCTCCGGCGAGCGACGGCAACTCGTGGCACCGACTCGATCTCCCGGATGCGGAGTCGCTGGAGGGAGTGTTCCTGGGCTGTCGGCCCGAGGTGGTGGTGCATCTGGCGGCCATGGCGGACGTGGGCGCGGCAGAGCGCGACCCGGAGCGAGCTCGGGCCGTGAACGTCGAGGGCACTGAAGAAATCGTGCGGCTCTGCCTGAATCACGGAGCGCGGCTGGTGTTCGTATCCACTGAGTACGTCTTTGATGGCAGTGGTGGGCCATATCGCGAGGACGATATTCCGAGTCCCGCTACACAGTACGGGCGCACCAAGCGCGATGCGGAAATCGAAGTGGCAAGGATGGGTGACGCCGGCACAGTCGTACGAACCAGCATCGTCTACGGCTGGCCACTGCAGAGGCACAGGAATTTCGTCCCGGTACTCATCGAGCGGCTGCGGGGAGGAGAGTCCTACCACGCGCCGACGTCGGTGATGCGATCGCCGGTCTACGTGGAGCATCTAGTGGAGGGCATCGCAAGGCTGGTGGAGGAGAATCACCCCGGCGTCCACCACGTCGCGGGTCGGGACTGGGTTAGCATGTACGACTTCGCCCTGGTTGTGGCGACCGAGTTCGGGCTGGACCAGGATCTCGTAGTCCCGGAGGACAGCGGGTCGCGGGCAGTCCCTCGGGAGATCGGCGGCGCAGACCTGCTGGGGCTGGACTGCTCAGCCACCATGAGCCGACTGAATCTGCGTCAACCGGGCTTGGCCGAGGGCCTGGCGGCCATGCGGTCGGGGTAATCTGGCCGCCGTGTCTCGTCTCGCTTAAACTGGTCGAGTGCGAGCTCCGTCCGACTCCCTGGTTGCCCACATTGCAGGCTCCTTCTAACACCCTCGTCGTGGACGGCAGGAAAGCACGGATTGCCGAAATCAACCTCCGATGAGGTACCATGCCAGAACCAAGGGTGATCTACCAGCCCAAGCCCGGCAGTCCCATCGACGTGGATCGAGAGTTCTACGGCCGGTTGGGCCGGGAGACAGAGTCCCGTACGCTGGTCGACGAGTTCGTGGTGCCCATCCGCTCCGGCCGGGCGTGGCCAGTGCTGGCGGGGCAGATTTGCCGCATCGTCGTGGTGGAGGAGGCGCAGGTGGCCGACTTCAACGCCTGGAACCTGAACAACCCTCGGGAACGGTTCTGGGCGGCGCGCACCAAGCAGCTGCACCGGGCCCACGTCTCCACCTTCGACCGGCTGTGGTCCTGTCTGCCGTACCTCCGGCCCATGCTCACCATCACCGGCGACACCATCGCCTACCCGCTGGACGAGGACGGGGCTGGCTGCCACGACCTGCTTGGCACTCGCTGCGATCCTTATGTCAACAAGCTGCTGAACGGAGACGACTTCGACTACTGCTGCCACTCAAACCTAGTCCGGGCGGTCACTCCATACCATCTGGATGAGAGCGACGTTCATGACGTTCTCAACATTTTCCAGGTGACCGGCCTGACCAAGGGCGACCAGTATTTCGTCAAACCCTCACCGGCCAAGCGTGGCGACTACTTCGAATTTCTCGCGGAGATCGATCTGCTCTGCGCCATCTCCACCTGCCCCGGCGGCGACCTGTCTGTGCAGATGTGGGGAGAGGGCGCCGTCGACCCCATCGACACCTGCCATCCGCTGGGCGTCGAGGTCTACCAGCCCGCGCCGGCGCTGCTGGACGGCTGGCAGTCGCCACCGACGGTCGACTACCGAGGCATCCACGGCCTCGACCGCCAGTGAATGTCTGAATCCCGAGTGGGGGAGTGACTAGTCCCCTCTCTCTCCGGGAGAGGGTTAGGGTGAGGGCGTTCCCACTCGACCGAAGGTAGCGTGATGTCTCCAAGTTGGGAATTTAAATTATGAGCAAGGGCAATCACCGGAGGACGAGATGATAGTTGTAACCGGAGCAGCGGGCAGGCTGGGCCGCAGGGTGGTCCAGCTCCTGGTGGACCAGGGCAGGGAGGTATTGGCCACGGACCAGATGGAGGCCACGGACCTGCCAGCCGAGTTCGTCCGCTGCGATCTCGGGAATGCTGACGCTGTGCACGAGGTGCTGAGGGGAGCGGAGGCCGTGGTCCACATGGGGGCCATTCCCGGGCCGTCGCGGGCGGAGCCCAGAGAGATCTTCGAGAACAATGTGCCCGCCGACTTCAACGTGATGATGTCGGCGGCGGAGCTGGGATTGCGGCGCGTGGTCTACTGCTCCAGCGCCTTCGGCATGGGATGGGCCCACGACGGCAATGCCTTCGTGCCGCGTTACCTGCCGCTGGACGAGGAGCATCCCATGATGCCCTTCGAACCCTACGGCCTGACCAAGCAGGTCGGCGAGGACATCGGAAGGATGATAGCCCGCAACTCGAACACCACGGTGGTCAGCCTGCGCTTCACCAACGTGCCGATGCCGGAGGTGGTGGCCGAGTTCCCGTGGCCGGCACCCACGCCGGAGAACCCGCTGACGCTGGTGATGTGGGCCCACGCCGACGCGCGGGACGTGGCAACGGCACAGGTCCTGGCACTGGACGCGGAGATTGAGGAGTACGAGGCGTTCATGCTCGCCCAGCCTTCCAGCCGGTTCGCCGAGCCGACCATTGACATCGTCAAGAACAACTTCGGCGACCGCGTGGAGATCCGTGATGGCCTGGAGGGCACCGCCAGCGTGATCAGCACGGCAAAGGTGCAGCGAATGCTGGGCTGGAGGCCCCTCCACGACTGGAGATAGCGTCCGATCACGGGGGGACGCCCCGCGAACCTCCCGTGAGACCATGCGACGAACACAAACTTACTTCGCCCCGCGCATCAGTCTGAGTATTCTGACTTACCGACCAGGAGTTTGAGATGCCCACAGCCCGCGGCCCCATGGACCTAGATATTCTGCCCGAGCCTCCTTTTCTGGACGAAAGTGGCGTGACGCTGAGCCGGAACGCCGTGTCCAAGACGTTCCACGGCGATATGGCCGGCACTTCAGAGGCCCAGATGATAGCGGCCTTCACCGCCACTCCCGGTTCGGCGGGCTATGTGGCCATTGAGCACTTCACGGGTTCCGTGGAAGGCAAATCGGGCTCTTTCGTGATGCAGCACAGCGGGCTGATGAATCGGGGCGACGCTCAACTGACAGTCACCATCGTCCCCGACTCGGGCAGCGGTGACTTGACCGGCATCTCCGGGACCCTGGAAATCGACAACGAGGACGGGAAGCACACCTACGCGCTCAACTACAATCTCTCCTGACGGGTCTTACTGAGAGACCATGGATGGCCAGGCTCCCTCAGAATACCGTAGAGGTCAGGGCATTCCTCAATTGGAATCGGTCCACTGACTGGAAGGGTGACACCCCCACCCCAGCCCTCCCCCTGAGGGGGAGGGAGAATCAAGGGGAGCTACTCCGGTATGCCCAGGGCTTTGCGAATTGCCGTGCCGATGGGCGTCAGCGGGCTCTCCTCGGGCGGGCCGTGGGCCACCATGCGGTTGTGCTGGATGGCCACCGCCAGCCGGTGCGTCGGGTCGGCCCAGCCCAGCGAGCCGCCCGCGCCGTTGTGTCCGAAGGCCAGCGGGTTGCTGCCCATCGCGCCCATGCCGGGACTGCCAGCGAAGTGAAGGCCTCCGATGGTGCCGTTGTGAGGCGTGCCGCTCACCATGTCGTAGTCGCTGGGCGGGCGCGGAACGTGGAAGGTGCGAACCCGGTGCTCCGATAGCAGGCGGACACCGTCCAGCTCTCCGCCGTTGGCCAGCATGGCATAGAACCGGGCCTGGCTCCGGGCATTCATGATCCCCTGGGCTCCGGGGATGCAGGCCTGGCGGACATCGGAACGGCCGAACACCTCCTGCGTGGTGGCTACCTCCGGCGGCGTGGCGCGAGGCCGCAGCGAGTCCGGGGGCATCCCCGGAGCGCCGGGAGGGAGCGGCGGAATGTTGGTGAGCTTGGCCACACGGCCCTCTACCTCCGCCGGAATACCGGCCCACAGTGCGTCGATGCCCAGGGGCTGGCAGATCTCCTCCTGGATGAACTGGCCCACGCCCCGGTGCTGGGGATCGGTGCGGCGCACCACCTCGCCCACAACCCAGCCGAAGGTGTAGGCCATGTAGCCGCTGCGAGTACCCGGCTCAAACAGCGGGTGCATTTCGGCAATCTGTCCCACCATCCAGTCCCAGTCGCACATCAGCTCCGGAGTGACGCCCACCGGCATCAGGGGAACGCCGATGCGATGGGTCAGCGCGTCGAACACCGTGCCCTTGTCCTTGCCGTATTTCCCAAACTCGGGCCAGTACTTCGCGACCGGCTGGTAGTAATCGACCAGGCCTCGCTCCGCCTGGATGTGCAGGGCCGTCGCCGTCATCGCCTTGACGTTGGAGAAGACCTGGAACAGGGTGTCGCCATCAACCTCGCGGCCAGAGGTCTCGTCGGCCAGACCACCCCATTGATCGATGACCAGCTCGCTGTCGAGGTAGGCGGCGACCTGTACGCCGATTTCGCCGCGCTCTCCGATGGCGACGTCGATGGCTTCCTGAACGATGCTGCTCGTGGTCGCCGTCATGGCGGCACCTCCCATTCGATACCCGCAATATGGCAAGGCTTGGGGTTTCTGGCCCCTCTGTCCGCTGATTACTTTAACATTCCGGCGCCTTATGGGCCCTTTTTCGGAGTGAAGAGAGATTGAAATTCCCACCGCCTATTAGATGGATAACTTTAATTCAGTCCTACAGCTACTAGTAATAGACCATTTACCACAGGTTAATATAGAATCTAGCGCCGGTCGCTTCTCACCTGATTGTTCTGGAGATAGATCTCTTGTCCGTCATTAAGCGCGCACTAATCGTCTTGTTCGGTCTTATCCTCCTGGTAGTTGCATTGGCTGCATGCGGCGATGGAGCCCAGGAACCTTCACAGGCTACCGTAATTGCACCACCACCCACGGCAACCATTGAGCCAGCCATGGAAGCAACGCAGTCACCTACCGCTGTTCCCACCGCTACAGAAGCCCCAACTCCGAGGCCGACTGCGACACCCGAGCCGGCTCCCGAACCCACTGCCACTCCGGCTCCAACGCCGGAGCCTACGCCTGACCCGACTCCGGAACCGACTGCCGAACCTACACCCGAGCCGACTCCGGAGCCGACTCCCGAGGCCGATATTACCCCGCCCATCGCCGGGGAGCGACCTCACAGCTACACCCATCACGGGATTACCCTAGAGGATCCCTGGAACTGGCTGGAGGACCAGGACTACCCGACGGTGGACGACGAGGACGTCATCGCCTACCTCGAGGCGGAAAATGAGTACTTCGACGTCCAAATGGCGCCCCACCAGGGCCTGATAGACACCATCTACGCTGAGATCGAGGGGCGTCAGCCCGCGGAGCTCACCAGCTTGCCCAGCAAGAGCGGAGACTGGTACTACCAGTGGAGATACGGGGAGGGGAGCGAGTACCGGGAATGGCTGCGCTGGCCCGCGTCCGACCCGGAGGCCCGGGATGCTCCCACGGCCAATGCCCAGGTGTTCCTGGACGAGCCGGAACTGGCTGAGGGACATGAGTACTTCCGCCTGGGTTCCCTGTCCGTCACCAAGGACTGGACCAAGATTGCCTACAGCACCGACACCAACGGGTCGGAACGCTATGCCATGGTCGTCAAGGACCTGGAGACCGGAGAGGTACTGCCCGATCTTGTCGAGGAAACGCGAGGAAGGGCGGTCTGGTCTATCGACAACTCGTTCTTCTACTACACCCAGCTGGACGAGACCGGGCATCCCTTCCAGATACGGCGCCACATCCTGGGTACTCCGGTCGAAGACGACGCCGTGGTTTACGAGGAGACCGATCCGGGATTCTTCCTCTGGGTCACGGACACCAACTCCGATGAATACGTCGTAATCGGCGCCGGCGACCATATAACCCGAGAGTACCGGCTGATCGATGCAGCCGACCCCGAGGCGGAACCGGTGCTGGTGGCCCCGCGCCAGGCAGGCCACGAATATTCGATCGACCACCAGGGCGACCGGTTCGTCATCATGACCAATGACAACCACCAGAACTTCCGTTTAGCCGTAGCGCCCGAGGACGATCCCACCGAGGAGGCTTGGGAAACAATTCTACAGGGCGACGAGTCCCTCTACCTCCAACACTTCCACGTGACCGAGGACTACATCGCCGTCGAGGAGCGGATTGATGGGCTGGACGAGGTCCGCATTATCGATCGTGAGGGCAACTCGACCCACGTGGAATTCCCCGAGGACGCATACACCGCCTACATCAGTGGGGATCCCGAGTTTGACGTGAACACTCTGCGTCTGGAATACACATCCATGACCACCCCCTGGACGGACTACGACTACCACATCGACACCGGGGAACTGGAACAGCGGAAGGTGCAGGAGATTCCCAGCGGCTACGACGCGTCCGAGTTCGTGACCAACCGTGAGCTGGCTACGGCAAGGGATGGCGTGCAGGTGCCGGTGTCCATCGTGCGCCACAAGGACACCCCGGTGGACGGTTCGGCGCCTTTGTTCATGTACGCTTACGGCGCCTATGGAAGCGGCATCACCCCATACTTTTCCTCCGCCAGGTTATCCCTCCTGGACAGGGGTTTCATCTTCGCCATACCTCACATCAGGGGCGGTGACGAGCTGGGATACCACTGGTACGAGGCTGGCAAGCTGTTCGAGCGCACCAATACATTCAACGATTTCGAAGACGTGGCCCGGCACCTGGTAGCCGAGGGCTACGGCTCGGAGGGACGAATCGCCATCTCCGGCGGCAGCGCGGGCGGCACTCTCATGGGCGCGGTTGTGAACCAGGCCCCCGAGCTGTGGGGCGTGATGACCACCCAGGTCCCCTTCGTGGACGTGCTGAACACCATGCTCAACGCCGACCTGCCCCTGACGCCGCCGGAGTGGAACGAGTGGGGCAACCCCATCGAAGACAAGGATGCCTTCGAGTACATCCGCTCCTACTCGCCGTATGACCAGCTCAAGCCGGGCGAGTTCCCGCCCATCTTCGTAACGGCAGGCCTGAACGACCCTCGGGTGACGTACTGGGAGCCGGCGAAGTACGTGGCCAAGCTGCGGGCGCTCAAGACTGACGACAACCTGCTGCTGCTCAAGACCGACATGGGCTCGGGGCACGGCGGCCGTTCGGGACGGACCGCCCGCTGGTACGAAATCGCCGAGGAGTTTGCCATCGTTCTGGCCAACCTCGGCCTGACGAAGTAGGGTCCAGCCGTCTGCCCGGATACCAAAAGTTGTGTGGGGCCGAAAAAACGGTCCCACACAACCTTGACCTCTATCCCCTCAATTGCCCCGGATGATCCGGGGCAATTCGCGTCCCAGCCGCACTTTCGGAGACGTGGGCCTTGGCTGCGTCTTCCACTCGCTTGCCAGACCATTGCCGGCGAACAGAATCAGCGTCCCGTCTCCATTGCAGTTCCAGGCACCCAATCGTGTCAGTTGCCAACGGTCGTTGCCCGGATGCGCCGACAATGCGGAAAGATACCGCCTCTCAAGCAAGACTTTACGATGATCGGGGAAGAGCTGGTAGAAATCCGCAGACCCGCCAGTGACAGCAGGAGGAGTGGGCGGCCGGTCCCGGTGTCGGTCAGGCCGGCACGCCCATGATTACCACCGACTCCCCTGCCACCGATCCTCCCGGAGGCTGCGGGCCCTAGCTATCCGGCACCTCGATGTAGACGTCGTACGACCAATCGCCCTTGCCGGTAATCTCCTCTGCTAAATTCACTGCCCGCACCCGGAAGTGGTACCCTCCCCCGGCGTTGAGGCCGCTCAGCCGCACCGACTTGCTGGTCGTCTTGGTAACTATGTCGAATCCGTCAGCGTCCTGCGGCCAGTCGCCACAGTTTTCAGTTTCGCCGGCCCCGCAGATGCGCAACCACTGGTACTCGTAGCCCGTCACCGCCACGCCGCCGCTGTCCTCCGGCTCGATCCAGGTGACCGTTGCGGCGGTCCGGACCACGTTGCTCAGGGTCAGCAGCCGGGGCCTGGACGGCGCGCGAACCCAATCGCCGGCGGTCTGGCCATACCCATAGGCGTATGGGCCCATGCCCTTCGAGTTTACGGCCGCCACACGGTAGTAGTAGTAGGTGCCCGGGAATAGGTCCCTGGTGCTGTCCTTCAGAGTGATCGTCTCGCACTTGGTCTCCGTGCCGTCGATGGTGCAATCTTCGGTGGTGGCGGCCGATTTACTGGCGCTCACCTGTTTCCATCCCGAGTTGCCACCGTCGAAACTGCGCTCCACCTGGTAGCGGGTGATCGTCGAATCCGCTCGTATCTTCAGGGTCAGTTCAACATGGTCGTGCTTGCTGTCGTCGGACGCCTGGGCCACACCCTCGCCCTCCAGCGACAGTGGCTCCGCCGGCGCACCGGCGACGGTTGTGGCGTTCACCACGGTGGACCATTGACCCCCTATGTGGCGACCTTCGTGCAGGATCAGCGCCCGTACCCGGTAGTAATTCCTGGTCCCGCCGTCCAGCCCATCGTGAATGAATTCGGTCTGGTCGGGCCAGTTATAGGCAAGCCTGTCCCAGTACAGGCCGTCGCCGGAAAACTCTATCTCGTAAGTGTCAATCTCGGACCCCCGGTCGTCGGCCTCGGTCCAGGACAGCTTGATCTCCGACGAGCCGTTGGCCCGGGCCGTCAGCCTCGGAGCACCGGGCAATCCGGCGCCAGAGTCGAGGCCGAGGTCCAACGTGGTTGCCGAGTCTGGCCAGGACCACTCGCTCCATCCGGCGCTGTTGCGCGCCCGCACCCGGTAGTACCGCTCATCGCCAGGCTGCAGCCCGGTGTGCGTGTAGGTCAGTGTCGTGCCCGAGGGGCTGGCCACCCGCGAGTAGTCGCTGTCGTTGCTGGCGGCGCACTCCTTCGGCGGGGCGCACACCTGCAACTCGTAGCTGGTGATTGTAGCTGCGCCCTTCACGTGCGGCTCTCCCCAGAGGATGTCTATGGCGTTCTGGCCGTTGGGCTGGGCCCACGCCGACATCCCCTCGGGCGGCTCCGCCGCCATGGTGGCGCGGGCGGTGCTGGACCACTGGCCGTCGCCGACTGAGTTGGACGCCCTGACGCGGTAGTGGCGCGTTTGCCCGGGTTCAAACCACAGGCCTGACCCGTCGTCCAGCAGTTCCGTTGCCAACTTACCATTCGTGTTGCCCAGCCAGGTCCAGTCGGAGCCGTCAAGGGACCCTTCGACCTCGTAGCCCTGGACCTGGCTGCCGTTGTCCTTGGCCGGCGCGGTCCAGGTCAGCCGGACAGCGTTTTCGGATGCGGCCTGGACCGCCTGGGCTCTCAGGCTGCGCGGGGCGTCCGGCACGCCCAACGCGGTGGAGGCCACCGCGGGCGGGTCCGACCACGGCCCCATCCCGTTGGCGTTGCGGGCCGCCACCCGGTAGTGGCGGGTGGTCCCAATGCTCAGACCGGAGTGATCGCAGGTTAGCTTCGCGGCGCCGGAGGTGCTGCAGGCGTTGCTCCAGCCTCCCGTGCCGGTGGCCGACGCCTGCGCCCGGTATCCGGTGATGGGCGAGCCTCCGTCGCTCGCCGGCGGCTCCCAGGACAGGGTGATGGCGCTGGCGCCGGATGTGGCCGATGTGGCCGCCGTCACGTTCTGCGGCTGGGCAGGCGTCTTGGCAGACTGCCCGGAGCCGACACCCGCCGACCACCGCCCCTTATGGCCCTGGTCGTTCACCGTCCGCACCCGGTAGCGCACGCTCGGGCCGGCGCTGGCTCCCGGGTCGAAGTATGTGCTGATGGGCCAGCGGTCCGAGAGCAACGTCCAGTTCAAGCCCCCGTCGTTGGACCGCGCCACCTCGTAGTGGGTCACCTGACGTCGGTTGAGGGTGCTGATGACGGGCCAGGAGACGGAGACGACCCGTTGGTCTCTGCGGACCTGCGTGGCCGACAGCCGCGCCTCGCCGGAGCCGGTCACCTGCCTTATGACCGCCTCGTCATTGCCGTCGTCGTAGTCGTAGTAGACCGTGCTGTGCCAGGAGTTGCCGGTCGTGGCGGTGCAGGCCGTTTCATCGGCGGCGTCCACGTCTTCGGCGCTGCTGTCGATGCACACCGAGTAGTCCTGCGTGTTCTCGATGGCGGCGGTGACCTGGTTGGCGGCGCCGGTGGCGATGGTCAGGGTCTCCCCGTCCCGGCCGGTCCTGGCCTGATTGGTATCCTTGGACAGCAGCTCGCCGATGTCCCAGACCCAGGCCCCAGCCACGGAGTCGAATTCGAAGCTGCCCCGGCTGGCGGTGTAATTGACGGCCGCGTTCACCGGCAGGCCGGTCACTGTCACCCTGGCGGCAGGGGCGGTGTCCGGGCCGTGGTTTACGGCGACGATGCTGAAGGCCCGCTGGCCCGGCGGCAGCGACCCGGCCCCCCCGTCCCGCACCTCCAGATCCGACACGGGGCCGACGTGGAAGGTGTAGGTGCCCGTGTCGGAGTAAACGTTCGTATCGGTGTGAGTTACATCCGCAATCCAGCCTACCGAATAGGTGCCCAGACCCGGGAACTCGAAGAAATATGGAATGACTGACGTGGAGGTTGAGGCAATCGAGATTGTCTTGGTGTTTTGGGGATTGGTCGTTAGAAAGGTTTTTCCAGTGCCATTTGAACGATATTGGATTCCGCCGCTCACCGGATCCCCATTCTTGTATGTTACGGAGAGCCTCCGGTCCATACTGGTCCAATCACTTAGTTGTTCGTTGAATGTTTTCTTCGTGTAGGTAACCAGGACACCGCTTACACTGAGGTTTGCTAAAATGTCTTGCCCTGTCCTCCCAGTAGTCTTTCTCCCCGTCTGCCAGGTTGGGCCTGATGAGCTGAGACTGTGTGAATAAGTATCGTTGACACGGCCTTCGGGGTCTTTGACCTGTATCACAACGTCCTCAGGGAGAAAATAATTGGCATTCGATATGCCCCGAAAATCCTTGTCCGTGCGCCCTACTCCCTGGGATCGTAAGTTTGACTGAATCTCTGCCCTTGACACCCCCAGGTTTACATCTTCATCGTATTGAGGAACAACCGCAGCCACTACAACCTTGGAATCACTGGTATTGTCGCTATCCTGGTCTCGACATATGTGATTGACGTCTCCAATACAGGGGAAGGGAGTCAGTATCCCAATCGACCCCTCCGTGAAGAGCAACGGCGGGTCATCCCCCAGACACTGCTTGAGGCTGCCCAGGGCATAATCCGGGCTGGGCGGCGGTTTGCTGTCGGTTACCCGGGCGGTGATGCACCGCTCCTCCAGCGGGATTTTGTCCAAGGTGTCCGAGGTCAGTTGGGTCTGTATTTCAATCTCCCGCGATCTAGGAAAGGACAAAAACAGATTGTCTATCTTACTGTCCACCGGCTTCGGCCGCCAGGTTGCAGACCGGCCTGAGGTCTCAATTCCTTCCCCAGTCCAGCCGGTCTTGAACTGCAGTCCATCGGACAATTCCACCTTTATCTCTATATCGCCGATTAGATTGACGTAGGAACCACCTGACGGTTGCGCCTCATTGAGGTTATCGGCGGTCAAGCCGAATTTTACGTCGCCTCCTGCGTCCGGCCGCAGGTCACCCACGGATAGCAGGAGCGCCAGCATGCTGCCATCCATGTGCAGAGTTGAGCGCTTATTATATGAATATTCATACAATGTTGTGACGTTATTGGCCAACAAAACAGCCGGTTCAGACTGATCGGATGAGGCCGCGGCGGTTATGACCCCAATCAGGCCGGAGGAACCCACATCAAAATCATCTTTGAGACCAGGGTGGAGGCTTGTAGAAAAACTGAAATTACTCGCTGTCTCGCCCGCTGATATGGTCCCAACCTCCCAGGTAAACCTTTCCTTGGTGCCGTTCACAGTCCTCTTGTCTGGAACATCGGGAGCCTCTGAGGTTTGAGTTATGTCCAAACCTTCAAGAAGGAACGAAACTGCCACCCCGGTGGCTGTTGCGGTGCCATTATTCTGAACGCTGTATTCAACTTGTTTATTGCCATATTCATAAGTCATTACTAAGTCGACGTATTGGTGCCCCGCTCCCTCCCGGGCCTGTGCGGTCTCATGAACGAAAAAAGCCGCCACGGCAGCGGCGAGCAGGCATAGGACGAGGGCTTTCCTGGCGGATTTCCCAATCGATATTGGCGAAACATTGGTAGTGTTCATAGTCAGATTCCTGCCTGCGCGGGATATACCGTTGGCATAGGGGCCACGGATGGGAATGAAAAAGGGGAACGCCCTCACCCTAACCCTCTCCCAGAGGGAGAGGGGATTGTGCCCTCTCCCTGAGGAGGAGGGGACTGTTTTGCTCCCTATGGGGAACCGCGGCCGTACTCAGAGGCGGCCGCGGCTCCCCAACCTGGAGACGTTCTGTGTCAGCCTTCGCCTCTAGGGGGTAACCCAGTTGATGGTGTAGCTGGCGGTAATGCCGCCGCCATCCCACCGGTCTTTTCCGAGAGTTAGTCTCAATAACTTGACCAGATACGATACAAAGTCTCATTATCACTCGTCGTTTGATATACCTGAGGAGTTGTGTTTGAAAATTCACGCCGTGTCGAGGGTGGACCGATTTCGACAGATTGGCAGGGTGCGTGGCCAATCACCGGAGGCGGTCAGGGCCCGGATTACCGGCGATTGCTGCGCTAGGAGTTCGAATATACCAACCGCGCTATATTACCAACATATAAAATGGCCTGTTATTTGTGTGAATCAATGTATGATTGCCGAAATGTTCTCCAGCGCCTTGCTTTCCGGCAAGCAGGTGGGATGCGCCTGGTAAATTTGTAAAGATGAACAATCTGCGACCGTAGAAATGAGAACATATTGTGGTGGTTTGACAGTATGCTGGCCTGTGGTTAGTATCCTGCATCGGCTATCATCGACGACTGCGTCTGCGGAGTAAGCATGAAATACGACTACATTGTTCTGGGAGCCGGTTCCGCTGGCTCCATCATGGCGTCCCGGCTTTCAGAAGACCCGAGTGTTTCCGTATTGCTCATCGAAGCGGGTCCCGATTACCCTGATTTTGAACGGCTACCGGATGAGGTCAAATTCGGGTTCGCCACGGCCACCGACGTCATCACCAAGGACCACAACTGGGAGTTCATCGGCAGGTCAACCGACATCGCGCCGCCCATGCGCGTTCCGCGTGGCAAGGTGACCGGCGGTTCCAGCGCCATAAACGGCCAGATGTTCCTGCGGGGCGTTCCCGAGGACTACGACGCGTGGGCCGAAATGGGCAACGACGAGTGGAACTTCCAGAACGTGCTCCCCTACCTGAGAATGATCGAGACCGACACTGAGTTCGGGGGAGACGACTTCCATAATTCCGATGGGCCGATCATAGCCCGCAGGTTCTCCAGGGAAGGACTGATGCCGGAGCAACGGGGTTTCTACGACGCAGCCCTGGCTGCCGGCTTTCCCGACAGTCCCGACCAGAACCACCCCGAGGCGTCCGGCGTTGGTCCCTCGCCCCTGAACAACCCCAACGGCATTCGTTGGAGCACCGCGCTGGGCTATCTGGACCCGGCAAGGCACCGGCTCAACCTGACCATCCGGCCCAACGCGCTGGTGCGGCGCATCCTGTTTGAGGACAAGCGGGCCACCGGAGTTGAGGTAGAGAGTAGCGGAGAGCGATTTGTGGTGGAGGGCAATGAGGTCATCCTCAGCGCCGGGCCGGTCTGCTCTCCTCACATCCTGATGCTGTCAGGAGTGGGGCCGGCGGACCAGATTCAGGCCCAGGGAATCCCGGTGGTGCACGAACTACCCGGCGTCGGTCGGAATCTGCGCGATCATCCCTTCGTGCCCGTCACTTTCAGGACGAAACCGGGCCACGTGTTTAACGAGCACGACCCGCGCTTGCAGATGATGATGAGCTGGACGGCGGAAGGCTCACACCTGCGCAACGACATGATTTTCGTCGTCCTTTCCTACGCCACCGAGGACTGGGTTCGCGACACAGCCGCCGAGAACGTGGAGCCCGTCGGTTTCCGCATCGCGTCGGGGCTATATCTGGCCGTAGGTTCCGGGGAAATACGGCTTCAATCTGCGGACCCGGACGAGCAGCCCCTCCTGGACTACAACTATTTCGCGGAGGAATTTGACATTCGTCGAATGCGCGAGGGGGTTCGCCTGATTGTGAGGCTATCGGAGGAACCGGCACTGGCCGAATATATCCAGGAGCGCATGAGCCCCAGCGACAACGAATTGGCCTCAGACGAAGCACTTGACGCTTTCATCCGGCGAAATGGCACCACGGGCCACCATATATCCGGCACCTGCAAGATGGGACCTGCCTCGGATTCCATGGCCGTGGTGGACCAGCACGGGCGGGTCCACGGATTGGAGGGCCTGCGGGTCGTGGACGCATCGGTGATGCCGGACTGCATACGCGCCAACACCAACGTGACCACAATGATGATCGGGGAGAAGATAGCTGAGTACGTTCGCAGCGGAGGGTAATTCAGGGCTCGGCGCGACAGGTTAGGTGGCGTATTTGATCGATCCGCTTACCTGTCGTCGCGGCGCTCAATCGTCCTTTCAGCGAAATGGTTGTCCCACGCCTGGGCGGGCGGGAATCCATCAATCTGGCTCTACAGGCTGGGAATACGCACCGGTCACAGTGAGCCCAACGTTACCGGCCGCGCTCCGCTTGCTTGACACCGGGGGATGGCCCGTGTTTACTAAGCCTTTACTTTCGCGAAAGACCTTTCTTGAATGGCGCAAGACCGCTTGTCGGGCGCCCATAAGGCCAAGGAGTGAGCCATAGCTTCCAATTTTGGCGACACGGTTCTTGAAGTCCGGGATCTCCACACGTACTTCTTCAATCGCTGGGGCACTACCAAGGCCGTTGACGGGGTCAGCTTCTCGCTCAGGGAAGGCGAAACCCTGGGCATCGTGGGCGAGTCTGGTTGCGGCAAGACCATGACCGCCCTTTCGTTGTTGCGCCTCATTCCGAAGCCCGCGGCAAGGATCGTCTCCGGTGAGATTATCCTTGACGGCGAGAATATCGTCGATAAGACCGACAAGGAAATGAGACAGATACGGGGCCGCAAGATCTCCATGATCCTGCAGGACCCGCAGACTTCCCTGAACCCCGTATTCACCATCGGCAATCAACTGGTTGAGGCGTTGCGAATACACCAGAGAGGAGACCACAAGGAGATGCTGCGCCGAGCTGTGGACGCGCTTCGCAGCGTTCGGGTGGCAGCTCCGGAACGCCGGATGGATGACTTCCCTCACCAGATGAGCGGCGGCATGAAGCAGCGTGTCATCGGCGCGGTGGCAATTTCCTGCACCCCCAAGGTCATCATCGCCGACGAACCGACAACTGCGCTGGACGTCACCATTCAGCTCCAGTATTTGCAGCTGTTGAAAGAAATACAGGCCGAGACCGGACTGGCCATCATATTCATCACCCACGATTTTGGCATAGTGGCCAGGATGTGCGACCGGGTCGCGGTGATGTACGCCGGCCGCGTGGTAGAGGATGCCAGCGTTAGAGACCTGTTCAACCGGCCGCAGCATCCATACACTCAGGCGCTTATGGCATCGGTGCCCCAGATGGAAAGGACCGATCGCCTCTTTGCCATTGAAGGCCAGCCCCCCGCCCTGTACGACCTGCCGGATGGCTGCCGGTTCGCCGACCGTTGCCAGCACGCACAGGATGTCTGCAGGGCCGAATACCCTCAGGCTATCCAGGTTCAAGAGAGACATGCCGCCAGTTGCTGGAGGCTCGACCCGACGTGGACGGAACCCGCCCTTGTCGGTTCAGGGGAGTAGTTCCATGGCAAAGGAATTGCTGAGGGCTGAAAATCTCACCAAGTACTTCCCCGTCACCAAGGGCTTGCTGGTGATGAAGACCATTGGACATGTGCAGGCAGTGGACGGAATCAATTTCTCCATCAACGAGGGGGAAACCCTGGGGCTGGTGGGCGAGTCCGGATGCGGCAAGACCACTACATCCAAGCTCGTCCTGCGACTCGAGGAACCCACTGATGGGGCAATTTTCCTCGATGGCAGAGACATCAAGGAATTTCGCGGGCCTGAACTCAAGGACTACCGCACCCAGGTGCAGGCAGTCTTCCAGGACCCCTGGTCCTCCCTCAGCCCCCGCATGCGAGTGCGGGACATCGTCTCCGAGGCCCTGGTGGTCAACCGGAACGTCACCAACAAGGAACGGGACGACCGAGTTGAAGAGGTGCTTAATCAGGTGGGCCTCCGCAAGACCCAGGCCGACCTCTACCCCCACGAGTTCAGCGGCGGTCAGCGCCAGCGCGTAGCCGTGGCCAGCGCCCTTGCCTCCTATCCCAAGCTGATAATCCTGGACGAGCCGGTGTCCGCTCTCGACGTGTCCATTCGCGCCCAGGTAATGAACCTGTTGGTCGATCTACAGCGAGAGACGGGTGTGGCCTTTTTGCTGGTGGCCCACAACCTGGCGACTGTGCGGTATATGGCGCATCAGACTGCCGTAATGTACTTGGGGCAGTTGGTGGAGTATAGCCCCACAGAGGAGTTGTACGAAAATCCGCTCCATCCCTACACCAAGGCGCTTTTCTCGGCCGCACTGCCCGCTCACCCGGACGAGGAGCGGGAGGAGATAGTGCTCCAGGGAGAGGTGCCCTCGCCCATCAACCCACCGTCAGGTTGCCGGTTCCATCCCAGGTGCCCCTTCGCCATGGATCGCTGCTCGGAGGAGGAACCGGTCCAGCAAGATGTTGGCGGTGGGCACTTGGTTAGCTGTCACCTTTACTAGCCCCCAGAGGGGAATTACAAAAACCCACATGGTTAGAGCCTCCATTTCCGGCCTGGAAATGGAGGCTCCTTTTATTTCCCTTCAGTTTTGTCCGGTACCGATGGACCTTGCGTGTAATGTCTTAAACGCCCTTATATCAGCTCCGAAGCGAGCAGGGCCGGCCAGCGCTTGAAAGCCCAAGAAACCTCACAACTGCCGCAACTTGGGATCCAGGCGGTCGCGCAGCCAGTCGCCCAACAGGTTGAACCCGAACACTGTCAGCATAATGGCCAGGCCGGGCCACAAGGCAACCCACCAGGCGGTAATAATGACATCACGCCCATCCGCCACCATCAGTCCCCAGGCTGGCGTGGGGCGTGAGAGCCCAACTCCCAGGAACGATAAGCCCGCTTCCAGAAGTATGACGAAACCCACCTGCAATGTCGCCAGCACTATGAGAGTGTTTGTAATGTTGGGCAGGATGTGCCGGAACATGATGCGAATTCCGGAAGCGCCTGCCACCCTTGCCCGGTCGATGTAGTCCTGCTGCATCACCAGCAGCGTATCTCCTCTCACCTGGCGGCAATAGATGGACCAGAGCAAGGCCGCCACAACTATGATTACCGTGCGGAAGCTCGGCGACAGTGCGGTGGCGAGCGCCAGTGCCAGCAGCACAGGTGGAATTGATAGCGACACATCCACCAGGCGCATGATTAGGGCGTCTATCTTGCCTCCGTAGTAACCGGCAATCACGCCGAGGGTAACACCGACAGATCCCGCAATGGCGATACCAATGACCGAGATCAAGATGGAGATCCGGGAACCGTGAAGGATGCGGCTCAGCATATCCCGCCCGGTCTTGTCTGTCCCCAGTATGTGTTCCGATGTACCGCCGGCAAATACCGGCGGCTGCAGCCTTTCGCGTATGCCTCCCGGAGCCTCCAGCGGTCCGTAAGGCGCGATGATGTCGGCGAAGAGAGCCGGAACCACCAATACGATCAGCAGTAGCACAACAGCGAATTTGGGCAGCAGCCAAGCCTGCGCGGCCAGGTGCCGAGCCCTGCGCATCCTGCTGGGCTGATAGACCAATATTTCGCCGGGCTGAGTTCCGGAAACTGCTTGGTCAGCCATATTCGAGGCGGTTCCTCCTCTGCTTCCCGGGTTAGTTGTAGCGAATGCGCGGGTCGAGGTAAGCGTACAAAACGTCTACCAGGAAGCTCGATGCGATGAACATCCCGGAAAATACCATGACCAGTGCCTGGATCAGCCCAAAGTCCCGGGACAAAACTGACTGGAATGCCAGCAGGCCGGTCCCAGGCCAGTTGAATACCGTCTCAGTGGTGACGGAGCCAGTCATAACTACCGCAGCAATAACACCGAAATAGGTAAGAGGGGTCAGAGCTGCATTTCGGAAACAATGCTTCCAGATCACCTTCCATTCTGAGACGCCCTTGATGCGGGCCAACTTGACGTACTCACTGTCAAGGGTTTCCAGCATTGACGACCGCACTAGACGGGCGATCGCCGCCACCTGGAACGAGCCCAGAGTAATGGTCGGCATGATGAAGTGTTTGAACCCGCCTGTACCACTGGTCGGCAGCCACCCCAAATTGACTGCAAAGAGCCACATCATCATCAACCCCAACCAGAAATTGGGCATGGACTGGCCCAGAAGCGCGATCATCTTCCCAAAATGATCATAGTTACTGTCTCTCTTGACTGCCCCCAGCACTCCCAGCGGAACGCCCACAGCCAGTGCGAGGAGCAGTGAGGCGCCAGCCAGATAGATCGTGGCGGGCAACCGGTCGAATACAGCCCCACCCGCTCCAAGCTCAGGGTACCTGAGGGACTCACCGAGGTCCCCTTGCAACATTCGGCCCATGTACAGCCCGTACTGGACCAGTAAGGGTTCGTCCAAGCCCCATCGTTCTCGAAACTCGGCTACGGTTTCTGCCGACGCATCGATACCCAGGAAAATAGCCGCCGGATCTCCGGTTGAGCGGCTGATCCCAAAAACGATGATTGTTATCACCCACAGCGCGAAAACGCCCTGCAGGAATCTGATCAGGATGAAGCGCTGCATGTTTAGGAAATAAAGACACCTTCAAAGAGTGCGCCGGTGGTCGGGGAGATCAGGTCGGGGGAGACCAGGCCGGGAAACCAGCCAGCCAGGAGCCTGGCCCTGTCATAACACGTCGGCAGGTTGCGAGAAGCCCCGCCTCCTGCCGACGATTGCAGACACTATCCGGCGCTAGCTGACGATCAGTCTAGTCACAGCGGTCGGTGCCCACGGGGCAAGCCTCGATGAGATGAACGTGGGTCGGATGAGCGGAGCCCACTCCGGGGTACACCCACCCTGCGATAAACTCCGGGTCGATAGTCATGTCGAAAGTGGTCTGGAACAACGGCAGAGTTGCGTAATCGTCAAACATGAAATCGCCCGCATCCCTTGCGCATTGTTCTCGTTCCTCGGAGTCCAGCGAACTTTCCAGGCAGTTATATTTTTCGTTGACCAGGTCGTTTTCCCAGCCAAACAGGAAACCATCCGGTGCCGAGACCCAGAAGACCCGCAGGCCCTCTTGGGTCGTCCTGATGGGAGTGTTCCTCAAGATGGTGAATGTCTCGTGAATGTCGTGTTCCTGGATCGTGTTCAACCACGCTCCTGCCTCATAGTCCTGAATTGAAGTATTGACGCCTATGTCCTCCCACATTAAGGAGAGGGCTTCGATCAACTGCGGAATCTCCGGGTTACCAGGAATCACCGTTGACATCATGTCGATGGAAATGTCACCAGGGCCATACCCAGCCTCTGCCAGGAGTTCTATGGCACGCTCAGGATCATATCCATACTTTTCGTCGAACTCCTCAACCCATCGGTCGCTCCAGCCTTCAGTGAACGGTGCGTAGACCGGCACGTAGACCGGGCTGGCGTTCCCAAAGTAAACGGCGTCAACGATGGCCTCGCGGTCCACTGCGCGGTTGAAGGCCTCCCGAACGAGAGGGTTGTGCCAAGGCTCAGGCCCCGTGTAGTGGGGATGCACTCCGTCGGGCCACGGCTCCAGGTTGCTGTCCACCGTACTCAGGTAAGTTCCACCGAAGAACCCATACGACTGGTTGTTCTCGTTATTGGAGGAAACTACCTTCATCCCGTCATCAATGGCGGTAATCTGAACGTCCCGGGAGAGGTCTGCCCCCTGTACTTCGCCTGCCAGCAGTTGGGAGAGCCTTGTGACCTGCTCAGAGGACCAGACCCACTCCAACTCCTGGAAGTCCGGATCCTCACCTCCCCAGTGTTCGCCGTCTATTTTCTCGAACCACTGGGACTGACCGGACACCCGGCCTCCGTACTGGTAGGACCCTGTGCCTGCCGGTTTTTCGTCGTAGGCATCAACCGAGCCGCCGGCAGCGTCCCATTGCGCCTTGCTCTGGATCACCAAGTCTCCCTGGAGCCGCGAGAAGAGGCGCCCGCCGTCAACAAAGAACTTCTCGTGGGTGAACTCGATGGTGTAGTCGTCAACGATATTTGTGTCGAACTGATTCCAGATCGCCTTGAAATTGCTTCCGCCGTCCTCACGTGTGATCAGGTCATAAGTGTGTTCGACGTCGGCTGCAGTAAACTCCCCGAATCCAAAGTGCCACGGGATTCCCTCGCGCAGGTTGAACGTCCAGGTTTTGAAATCGGGAGACACTGTCCAGGACTCTGCCAGAGCGGGAATTGGCTCAGCAGTCAATGGGTCGTTCTCAATTAATGTTTCGCCGTAGGGGTCGTGCTGTATCAGGATTGACCAGGCAGCAGACCAGATCCGGTTGCTCTCGGTCAATGGAAGCGGGTTGGCCATCCGGACCCGCTGGATCTTGGCCTCGACACCTGGGGACGGGGCCTGTACGACGGTTGGCGCAGCCGTCGGAATCGCCGTTGGCGTCGCCTGCACCTGTGGCCTGGCGCCCGGTGCGCTGGTTGTTGGGGCGGCCTGCGCGGCCGGAGCCTCGGTCGCCACAGGAGCCGCAGCTGCAGTGGTGGCAGCCCCTGCGGGGGCCGGTGCCGTCGTGGCCGTCGGGTCTTCCCCGCCACAAGCGATGATTATCGCCGCCGAAATTACCAGCAACCAGAGCGGGTTGAAAATCAAACGCTTTACATTTCGGTATGACTGCATTAACCACCACCTTCATGAAGTAAATGATACGGCCCATCTTAGCCGATTCCCGCAGAGTCTAGGCATCACGGATAACGTTGTCAAGGAATAGTCTGGGAATTCCGCGGACGGCTGCGAATGAGGGCAGTCCGTCCAGGCATTTTGGCGCTCTCGCAGATCGTCATTCCAGCGAATTCGACCACCTTTGGAATTGCGGTCTGGAGTGGTTCCTGACACGCTGAACCAAGGGACCCACGACTAAAACGTCAGCCATTTCTCGCTTCCGCATTTCCCAGTGTTGAAGGGAACGTGTTAAATTGGTGGAACTTGGGAGCACGGAGCGGATTCCTCCGGAGGGCGAGTAGCTGCGAGAATCTGCAATGTATAGCTTGGAATTACGGGCTTAACGGAGGGCCAATGAAATACGGAATGTTTATGATGCCTTCGCATCCGCCGGAACGGCAGCTTTACGAAGCCCATCAGTGGGACCTGGATTGCCTGCAGATGGGCGATGAGCTGGGCTTTTCGGAGGCGTGGATCGGAGAGCACTTCACCTCCCCGTGGGAACCCATCCCCGCACCCGACCTGATGATCGCCCAGGCCCTGATGAAGACCAAGAACATCAAGCTGTGCACCGGCGTCCACCTCCTGCCATACCACCATCCCGCCGAACTGGCCTGCCGCGTGGCCTACCTCGACCACATGGCCCAGGGCCGGTTCATGTTCGGCATCGGCTCCAGCGGCCTTCCCACCGACTACCGCCTGTTCGACGTCGACGGGATGAACGGCCAGCACCGGCGCATGACCCGCGAGTCCATAGACATCATCCTCAAGCTCTGGGAGAGCGACGAGCCTTTCGAGTACAAGGGTGATTTCTGGGACGTCAACTACCCGGAACCTATGCTGGACACGTTGCGTTTCTTCATCAAACCCTACCAGAAGCCGCACCCGCCCGTGGGCGTGGCTTCCGTCAGCATAGGCTCGGAAACCCTCAAGATCGCCGGGGAGCGCGGCTTCATCCCGATGAGCCTGGCTTTCAACCAGGACTACGTCATCAGCCACTGGGACGCCATCGCGGAGGGGGCCGCCCGTGGTGGCCGGATCCCCAAGCGTTCCGACTGGCGCATTACGCGCGACGTGTGGGTTGCCGACTCCGATGACGAGGCCATGGACGGCGCGGTCAACGGCATGCTGGGCCGTGTGTGGGGCGACTACCTGCTGCCGCTATTCAGCGCCTTCGGGCTGCTCCACGTCATCAAGCACGACTCCAGCGTGCCCGACGAGGCGGTGACGCCGGAATACATGGCGGAGCACGTGTGGCTTGTCGGTTCCCCCGACACGGTCGAAAAGCGGCTGCTCAACCTCTACGAGATGTGCGGCGGGTTCGGGACCTTGCTCACCCTGATCTACGACAACATCGAAAACCAGCAGGCCTGGGAAAGGTCCATGAACCTCTTCGCCAACGACGTGATGCCCCGGCTTGCCGAACTGAATCCCGACTAGAGCAGCAGGGTCTGATCGAACAAACGGTACGGGCCGTCCGAAATCCGGACGGGCCGTATCTTTTTCCGTCTGTCATGTGACATCCAGGGTGGAAATCTTGTGAAGTCTGGGTTTGCAGTCTATCGCGGCGTGTAATGAGGTCACTGGCCTGCTCCCGGAAATCGATCCGGGGATGGTTTCCGGTATTCCGATCGCCGAGAAACCATCCCAGAGCTCGAGTTGGCGTTGTCGCTGGTGTCAGAGCAGGGCACAGACCCGACTTCCCAATGCGAGGTTGTAGGGATTCCCGACGGGATTGGTGGCCCGAGTACCGGCGAAACAGGAAATGAAAGCCCCAAAGGCCCTAAAGTGGGCCTATTTTGATGGTAGACCGAACCTTCTTCGAGATGTGGATGGGAACCCCGAAACCAATTCTCTGTGCCTCTTAGGGTTCGCCCAATTCCGGTGTCAATTATTATTGGATAGAGGGGGATTACGGGCCAGGCTAGGGCGACCGGATCCACCAGAAACGGAAGGTGGCTGCTGAGACTCAAGGGGTGAGCAAACGGGTGATGGGAAGGATCGTGGGGAGCAGTGGCGTCGCCGGGGAGCTGGCCAGCCAAATAATTGTGGAGGGCCGGCTAAATTCGTGGCAACAGCTATTTTCGCGGGTTTGAGTTGTCACTTATCAGCTCGATAGAAGCGAGGTCGACTATCGCGGTGTTGAGACGTTCCAGTGTATTACGCAGGTAAACTGCGGCCCGCTCACCTTCGTAATCGCAATGTCCTCCTGTGATTATCCAGAACACGAACAATTCCAGCATGGACAGCCGGTAGTCATACAGGCACTCGTCAAAGGTGTAGCCGCGGAAACCATTATTCTGCAGGATGGAGTGGTACTCTCTTAGCAGGCCCATCTCCACCTCTCTCCGGCGTTCCGGGGAGAACGCCTCGTTGATGAAGGTCGCGACATCATAAGTGCCACGGCCCCTTGTGCAAAACTCCCAGTCGATGACAACCACCTGTTGAGTGTTTGCACCCGTGGAGAAGAAGCAATTGTCCAGCCGGTAATCTCCGTGAACGACTGTACGGGGAAGCCGCGACAATCGGGCCTTAATGCTCCGCAGGTCAGCGAGCAGGCTGTCGCCCAAGATCCGCAGACCAGGGGGCATTCCCTCGCCGGCCTTTTCGATAAGGGCAGCCCAGGCGCCGGGGTATATCTGTTCATAGGCGCCAGCGTCGGCCTCCCTTACCGGCATCCAGTCCAAGTCTTCCAGGAGCGGGCTGTCCCACCAGGATGCGTGGAACCTGGCCAGCTGCCCGATGCAGAGGCGGGCCTCGGCCAGGGTGCAGCCGGCGACGCTGTCGCCTTGCCTCAGGGAGCTCAGGTCTTCCAGTAGCAGGACCGAGTTACCGGTGCACGGGTCCATTGCGCTGTGATAGACGCGAGGGATCGGCATGTGGGGGCTGTCTGTCAGATTCCGGTAAAACCCGACCTCGCGTCGGTTCTGTCCCATACGGTCAAAGACTGTCCTGAGCAGAGGGTCTGTCGAGGGGAGCTTGGCTATGACCGTGTCAGCTTGGTCTCCGGAACCGGAGTCGAATTGCAGCCTAAGCCGGAATAGCTGATTCATGAAACCCTTGCCCTCGGCGAGGGTCTCGGCCGTGTACCCGGTTACGGACGTGCCTCCGGAACTCCGGCCAGCATTGAGGACTTGGCTCAGCCAGCTGGATGTGATGTCTGGAAGGCTTGTGGGAACCATCAGAGCGCTCATGTCAATTCCGTAACCCGCTTGAACAGTCCCTGGAAGGGACCTGCGCAGTTAGGGGCCCTTTCGGGCGAAAAAAACGCAGTGGTCCATTGGCTTTGGGTCCTTGAAGTACATGACCCCTCCGAGTTTCCCACTCTCCTCGGGGACCACCCTCATTCCTTCTTCCGCCAGCACGGCTAGGACCTCGTCAACGGCGTATAGCTGGAAGGTCCGGTCCGCGCCATAATCCCTGTCGTACACTGTTGCGACCCCGTCCCCATACTTGAACATGAGCTGCAGAATGCCGCCGGCCTTCAACACCCTGGCCAGTTCTGGCACAGTCGTTCCCAGCGTTACGTCCGGTTCGATATGTTGGATGACTGCGTTGCACAGGACGAAGTCGAAAGAGCCGTCTGGGTGGTCAAGCGCCTTGCGCAAGTCGGCCACCTCCACCCTGTCGGCAATCTCTGGGTGGAGCCTGCGCGCCTCCATAATATTCTCCTCAACCGCGTCGACACCGTATATGTCGTATCCGTTCTGCCAGTAGAAATACACATCCCGCGCCCCTGAGCCGCAACCGGCGTCAAGCCCCCGGGACCCCGGTGGGACAAGCTCGAGGAGGCGATTCATGAGGTCCCGGTCTCCACCGAGCATGGGATGGGAGGCTTCGGTGTAGACCGACTGGATGAAATTGTGGCTCACCTCGGCGTAGCGCTGGGCGTGGCGCCTGTAAAAGGACTCGGAATAATCGGGGGCTGTGCTCATCGCTGGACCGCCACAGAGAAGGATAAAGGATCAGTTGCCGAAAAGGTCGATGAACTGCCCGGTCATCGCGCCGGGTGCGTGCGCCGCCAAGTACAACGCGGCTTGGGCCACCTCTTCCGGAGCAATCCAATCTGGATCTCCGGAGGGATTGTAAGCCCGCGCCATATCGGTATCCACCCAGTCGGGATTGATACTGTTCACCCTGATTCCGAAGGGGGCGAGAGAATGGGCCAGGGAGACCGTATACCCAACGACGCCCCATTTCGACGTGGCGTAGGCGCCGTATTCGCTGTCTGGCCGGCGCCCGGAGGACGAGCCTATGTTGATTACGACGCCACGTTCTCTCTGCATCATGTGGGGAATTACCGCCCGGCTGACCAGGTGTATTCCCCGCAGGTTAGTGTTCATCACCTCGTCCCACTGGTCTAAAGAGGTCGCCCACACCGATGTGTCGTAGGTGATGACACCAGCGTTGTTGACTAACACATCTATCCGGCCCCAAGTCGCGATGATCTCATCGACTACGAGTGTTGCTTCATCGTCCCGGGTGACGTCGAGGGAGAAGGTCGCCGCATCACCTCCGGCAGCCTTAATCTCCTGTGCCACCTGCTCCAGGCGGTCCATGTCCCGTCCGGTCAGGACGGTCCTGGCGCCTTCACGGGCAAAGCACAGGGCAATGGCCCGGCCTATGCCGCGGCTCGCGCCGGTGATGAACGCTACGTCGCCGTTGAACAACATTAGTAGGCTGTTTCTCTGTTGCTGACCATTGTCGCGTAATCCGTAGCCAGTCAATGCCATTTTCGATTGTGAACTGCCCCGGGGTTCCTGCGTAGAGCTATAACCGGAGGGAGTTACATCCGAAGCTCCAGCCGTGGGTTGATGAGGCGTTCCGGGACTTCGGTCTCGCGCATGAACCGGACCAGCTTCCGGTGTAACTCGGATGCCACGTCCATGTGTCGCTCTATGACGTCGTCCCCCTGCACGGGGTCGGCGGCGAGGTTGTATAGCTTGGAAACCCCGGGCAGCGGGCTATACAGGAGGCTCCAGGCTCCAGAGGTGACGGTGGTGACGGGCGGCTCCGTCAGGACCCGCAGCAGGTTGTCAACTGAGTGTACCGGATCGCCAACGTTGGCGAAGGGTAGGCTGCTGACGACGAAGTCCCGGCCATGCGCCTGCGGGTCGCGCAGTGCCGAAGCCAGGGAGCGCCCCTGGACAAAGTCAGGAATCTTCAGTCCAAGTAGGTCCAGCACCGTGGGCATGACGTCTACCGCGGAGCTCATGCCGGTCCAGTTGCCGGGCGGTACTCCCGGCGCACGGATCAGCAGGGGCAGATGGACTATTTCCTCGTAGAGCGGTGAGTAGCTCCACTGCGAGCCGGGCTCGTCGTAGGGCCTGAGTGTGCCATCGGGGTGCTTGTCGGAGTTCATCTTGCCGAACAGACCGCCGTGCTCCCCGAAGTAGAACCCGTGGTCGGTGGTAAAGATGACGACCGTCTTTTCGGCCAGCCCCATGTTCTCCACCATTCGCAGCAGGAATCCGGCCCAGGTGTCGACCATGGTGATCTCACCGCAGTAGGTGGCATGCCCCTTTTTGAGCTGCTCCTCACTGTAGCCGGGCACGTCGTGCCAGTTGCCGTAGACCGGCAGTACCAGTTCGCCGTCGTAACCAGGCCAGTAGAGCTCGGTGTAGTAGGCCGGCGCGTCCCAGGGTTCGTGGGGGTCCCAAGTGTCCACGTATAGGAAGAAATCCTCCCTATAGTGCTGTTCCAGCCAGCGCATGGCCGACATGAAGGTCTTGGGCGCGTTCCTGTCCGCCTCGCTGCGCCAGGCATCCCGGACGTCAAGGGCCTCGTTGTGATAGCCGGGTTCTGGAATCAGCGACCAGAGGGAGTCCTGTCCCGTGTTCATGAAGAACGACTGGAAGCCGCGGTCGTAGTTCATGCCGCCTCGCAGATAGTAGGGCGTGTCCACCGAGGCGGCGGTGTGCATGCCGTGTCCGGCCAGCATCTCGGCGAGGGTGGTGACGCCGTCAGGCAGTGGTTCCCAGCCCATGAACGACATGGTCCAGCGCCCGGTCTGGTGGTCGGCTCGGGTGGGCATGGTCGGGAATCCGGCTGAGTAGTGGTTGTCGAACCTCACGGCGCTGGCGGCCAAGGCGTCCAGGGACGGTGTCCGGATGGTGCTGTTGCCGTAAGCGCCCAAGTGGTCCCGACGAAAGGTGTCCGCAACAATCCAGATGACATTCATCACTTGCACTCCTGCGAACCTGTGAGGGTAACTGAAATTATCACAATCTCCAATTCAATGGAAAATTTCCGGAGGGACGCGCCCACTGGTCGACCGGTATGTATGTGTAGCCTGAATCCGTCCATGGCACCGAGATCGGACGGAGTAATGGTGGCCCACATCTGCAACTTACGGGATTCCAATGGAGATCGCATTCCATACTCAACCCCTACCCGTCCACCTGTTGGATGGTCCAGCGGCTGACCTCCAGGCGCTTGGCCAGCTCTCGCTGGCTCACTCCCCGTGACCGCTCCTGCCGGATGTACTCCCGTTGCTGCTCGGTCCGGCTGGGCCTCCGGCCGGGGAAACGGCCCTCGGTCCGCGCCTTGGCGTGGCCCGCGACCGAGCGCTCCCTGATGGAGTTCCGCCACCACTCGCCGAAAGCGAGCACCATCTGGAGTTGGAGCTTCCCGTTGGCCGTGGCCGTGTCGAACTCCTCCGTCAGGGACCGGAACTCCACCCCCGCGTGGTGCAGGCCCTCGATCACCTGCAGCCCATTGGTCAGCTCCCTGGAGAGCCAATCGATGTGGGTGACCACCAAAGTGTCGCCCACGACCACCAGGTCCAGCAGCTCCAATAGGCCGCCGCGGTCGTCCTTGGTCCCGCTGGCCTCCTCGTCCCGGATGTTGCCAATGGCGCAGCCGGCGCGCACCAGGCGCTCCACCTACAGGTCCAGGTTCTTGTCATCGGGCTCCCTGACCGAGACCCTGGCATAGCCGTACAGCGTCATCCCATTACACCCCTGGCTGGAAAACCTGAAGTACAGGATTCTGCCAGATGCTCTGCAACCGGGTTTTATAGCCACCCCAACAGCTACGGTGATGGACAATTTACAGCCATGGCTGGAAACAGCCCTGTTTCCAGCCACCCTGACCGGGTGGGTCTGACCTGAAGCGGCGTTCCTGACACAGCCATCCAGCCTCTGGTCATATGACCTCGCGGGCAGAAGTGGATGAGGCGGCCATTCTGCGCGCACGTCCGAACTGTCTCCTTGCTCGATCGTTGTAACATGGGGGAAATTGCCAGAAAAGTGTCGGTCAAATGCGCCATCACGGGCTGCCACTACCAGCGGAAGATGACCCTCGCTGAAGGCGAGGAGTTGAGGCGGGTGGGATAGAATAATCCCGCCACGGCGGGCCTCGTCTGCCCGGCCCACGTGAAGGCAGCCTTCAATTTCGAGTTCGACGATATCGACATCGATGTTCCTCTGGAGGAACTCCTGGTCGAGGCGTCCAAGGAAACTCCCCGTTGGCGCGTGATCTTGACCCCGCTGGCGGGGGTCGCGGGTGAGGCGGACAGCCAATCTACACCAGGGTCTGGAGACAGGGTTATCTAGTCCATCCACGCAGGCCCGTAGCTCCCCGGACAATTCAGGCATTACCAGAATGCAATGACCGGACGGTTTGGCCGGTCCTATAACCACATCCGGTAGGTAGGTGTCTTTCGGCTGTGATCCTGGCACCCTTCGATTGTGGCCACACCCCGCGAATCTGTTGGAATCTACCGCCTTAGATGCCGGGCCAAGACCGGTTCGAGAGATGTTGAACAGGTGGCCTTAAGAACGGACGCCCCGCCCTCCCCGTCCAGGGCCCGTCTGCAGGACCCAAAGGCCTCACCCCAGGCAGCCACGAATGCATGAGTGGCTATCGCCAAATCAGGTCTCGACAGGCCAACACCTACTGCTCAGCGACGACCACGCCTCCGCCCAGGGTCTCTCCTCGCCAGTCGGGAGTGTAGTAGGAGTAGACCTGGGAGGTTACCGGCTGGGCCCGCACTGGGTACTGGGCCCGCGCCTGGAACCGGAGATGCAACTGCTGACCGGGAACCAGGTCCTCGATGTAGAAAATCACCTTGCGTCCCGCGACTTCGCGGCGCTTTACCCGTAGATGCTCCTCCACTATCGCACGCACGGTTTCGTCCACGGGCTCGAACCCCGTCGGCACGACCAGGTCCAGCACCACCATGCCGGCCTCCACATCCGGACCTGCAGGCGGAGTGAAGGCGATGCTGGCGGATATGTCTATAAGGTCGTCAACGGCCACGTGGTCCGCGCCGTAGTCAACGTCGATCCGGAACATATTCACTGTCTCCGGTTCCACCTCGGGCACGTTGTAGCGATGCACCACCTGGGCCACGGCCTGCCCTGACCCGGCGGTGTCGATCCGCACCGACTCAGCCGGGGGCAGCTCCACTATCTGCACCACGTCGGCGTTGGCGGAATTGACGAGTACGCGACGGCTCCATTCGCCGGCCTTCAGCTCCACGGTCATGTCCACATCGAACCGGGCATTGGCGGCGAATGCCGTCAGGGCCTGGAGGCCGACTGCGGTGTCCTGCGTCGAGCCATACCCGCCGAAGGCGTTGCGCTGCTCCACCAGCCAGCGGCCCGAGCGTCCGGCGTTGATCAGGTCGCCGTACTCCAGCAGGGCCAGCGTGGCGTACCCGGTGGTTTCCACGGAGGCCGGACCATCCCAATGCAGGCCATTGTCATCGTCGGCGGCCATTCCCATCAGCCGCTCGTGGGCATCGGCAGCCTTGGGGCTGTCGCCCAAGGCCAGGGCGTAGGCGGCGATGGCCATGGTGTAGGGGTCGGTGATCTCGTAAAGCTGCGATTCCAGGAATGAGAGCGCACTGGCCGAGGCATCCCGGTCCCCAGCCTCCAGGAGCGCGATGGCCAGGTACCCGGTGAGGGCAGTGTTGCCCTGCAGCCCACCCAGCAGCTCCTGGTGATGCAGGAAGCCCGCCGGCTCGAAGGAACCGTCGCCCCGCTGGTGCTTGCGTATCCAGTCGCTGGCGTCCTGCAACACCTTCTCGTCGATGTAGATGAGGCCATCGGCCTGGGCGAAGGACTTGAGCACGAAGGCGGTGAGCCACAGGCTGCCCGAGGAGTCGGACTGTCCGAAGGCGGAGAAGCTGCCGTCGTCGCGGCGGTAGGTCAGCTGGCGCTGGTAGCCGGTGGTCATCAGGAACTCGGCCTTTGCGCTGATCTCCGGTTTGGTCTGTCCGGTGGCCTCCAGGTAGCGGGCCACGTAGACGTTCGGCGCAAACAGGATCATGTTCTGTTCGCCGCAGCCGAAGGGCATTTGCAGCAGATTTTCCAGCCCATCCAGTGTCTGGGCCAGGTAGCTGCCAGTGATCGCAACATAGGCACGGCTTGAACCATGGATGGCACCCAGCGGCGCGGCGACGCCGAAGTCCATGTCTTCGCCCGCGGACAGGATGGCGTTGGCGACGGATTCTCGTGCCACACCCTCGGGTTCCACCAGCAACGTCTCGATCACGGCGTCCGCCGATTCACTGCTGCGGGCCGTAACCTTGACGGGCAGCGGGCCGAGGGTTGTCAGACGGATGCCGAACTCGACCCCGGCCACCTCCCCGGGCAACACGGAGACATTCTTCACACCGTGATCCAGCAGAGCGAATTCCTCTGATTCCTCCAGTTCCACCACGAAGTCCTGGGGCGTGTCCAGGTAGTTGTACAGGGCCACCTTCACGGGAAACTCCTCGCCGCGCACTGCGGAGTAGGGCAGGTCAACTTGTAGGAAGAAGGGTTGGAACACCACCAACTCGGCCTCGGCGATGCCGAGCCCGTGCTCAGGCGACATTCCCACGGCCCGCAGGCTCCAGGTGGTGATGCTGTCGGGCGCCGTGGCGGAGAGGACGGCGCTGCCCGACTCGTCGGTCATCACATCTGCCCAGAGCCAGGTCTCCGGGAAGAATTGCCTCACCCGCTCCACCTCAGCCAGGTCGGAGGGAATGGCCGCGGCGCTCTCCTCCATCTCCATTGTTGCTGAAGCCGGGGCCGCCACGGCCATTGGCACAGGTGTTGCGTCAGGCACCGGACTTCTGAACTCCACTCCATCCGGGGCGGTCTGGTTGCTCATAGTAATCAATCCTGCTTGGCGGAAGGTGTCCGCGGCACCTCTGGTGATCACCCGGTCGGGCAGAAACTCCAGGTGAGCCTCCAGCTGCGGCGCGGCGTAGAGACGCTCCAGCTCGGCGAACACCTGCTGGAGGTTGACGCGGTTCTCCGCCAGGATGAACACCGAGCGGTCCACCGCCGCCAGGCCGACCCTGGCCGGCCCTTCGGTGTTGACCAGGATGTCCACGGATTCACCGGGTCTGGCCTGCTCCACGCTGAAACCGGCGCTGACCTCCATGGGGTATCCCGCCGTTACGTCGAAGGGCAGGTAGTCGGCGGCCACCTCGTTGTTGGGCAGGATCTGGTACACCACCAGCCGGGCCGACGGCGCCATTTCCGGCGTGAGGGCGAAGGCTATCTCCGGCGTGCGGGCCGTGCCCGAAAAAACCACCCGGCCCCGGGACAGCACCTCGTAGTAGAAGGTGCGCGCTTCCGAGGTCGAGTGGACTCTGAAGGTCGCCTGCCCGCCCACCTCCAGCAGCGGCTCGCCAGTCTGCTCAAGGTGAATGAAGTTGCCCGATGGCGAGTAGCTGGCCTGCAGGGCCAGTTGCGCATAGTCTTGGTCAGTCTCGGCAGATACGACCATGGCCACCGCATCCGAGGGTGGGCTCAACTTAACCAGCGCCCTACCCCTTGTGGTCTCCGCTCTTTGAGTTTCCAAGTCAATATGTTCCAGGTCCCGGCCGAAATAGAGCACGAGAATCGTCGTGTCAACATCCACTGGTTCGTTGCCAGGAGTTTCGGCTACCAATAGCAGGGACAATGGCAACCCGGGGCTGAACCAGGAACTGGCCGGAATCAGTTGCAGGTTTACCGGGGAATCCGCCACGGTGAGGAGGCGGCTGGTCTGCTCCACGTACCCGGTGCCCTTTTCCCGGACGGTGAAGTTCAGTTGCAGGTTGCCCTGCCCACTGGCAGTGGGTGTGCCGGCAACGTATCCGGGAGCGGGCAACTCGAAGGTCGTCTGGCCGTCGATTTCCTTGGTGAAGATGGCGTACTCCTCCCACTCGCCCACGTAGCGGTGGGCCGTTACTTCCACCTCGCCTCGCACCGGCTTTCCGAAACTGTACTCGGCGGACACCGTTCCAGTCACCGCGTCGTCCACCAGGATCCAGTCCCGGGGCAGCTCCACGGTGATTTCATACTTGGGCAGCACATACTCCTCGACGCGCACATCCAGCTCGATGGACTGCCCCTCGGACAGGGCAGTCAGTTTCCAGACGCCCAGGTTGGGTTCAGTTGACAGGGGCAGGCTTGCTGATGCCATGCCGTACTCGTCAGCCTCCACCGCCTGCTTGTACACCTTGATGCCCTTGGCGTCCTGAATCTCCATGGTTACCGGGCCTGCCATGGGCCTCAGGTTGCTGTCGAGCCGCAGCGCGCGGATGCGTATCTCCTGGCCCGGCTTGTAGATGGGCTTGTCGGTCTCCAGGAACAGGATCACCGGCGGGTCCTGGACCAGGATGGTGGTCGAATCCTCGAAACTCCCACCGCCTGTCCCTTCGCCGGAAACCCTGAGTGTGTAGGAGCCGGCAGCTCCCTCAGGGACGGCCAGCGACACCGCCCCGCTCCCTTGCACGAACTGCGAAGCTTCTACGAGCACCAGGTCGCCGGCCAATAGCATCAGATGCACTGTCCCCTCGGCCGGGTCCGCTCCCCGAAGCAGCGATACCGAAATGTCGTGCGTTTGCCCGGAGTGCAACACCTCCGGAGCCACTACCATGTATCCGTCGACCTCCTGCGAGTAGGTAATCGGACCGGGGGTGGGCAGCAGAACACCGGTGGGCGCCGGAGTCGTCGGAGGCTGGGCAGTTGAAGGTGGAAATGTTCCCGTCGGCGGAACTGTTCCCGGCGGGAGGGTTCCCGTCGGCGGCGGACTGGTCAAAGGCGGCGAGGTCCTTTCGGGAGAGCTATCGCAGGCCAATGCCGCCAAAGCCAACACTAGGACAGACAGGGCGAGAAGGACGAATCTGGCACTCACAGCACTCCTCCACCGGTCGCGGCACATATAGCCGTTTCAAGAATATATGCGCCCTGGCCCCGTTTCGTTCCATGATTCTGGGCAATGTCCCAAATGCGAATTCAGGATGTGAGTCGCCGCTGGACCTGCGGAGATCAGGTGCGAGAGTCTGAGACCCGTCAAATGACTGTTCCGGGAGCAGAAGTTTCCCTCCCCGACCTTCCACTCGGGCTACGACCTCCCCATGTGCTGGCACACGAGCAGTCCGCCGTGGAATACGTGCACATCTCGCACTTGGAGCGACCACCATGGACCCCACCTTTGGACAGCGACCAGGGACTGCTCCTGGAGAGGAGCCATTCCTTCAACTACGGGTGGTAGGGAACCGGGGATGGGCGCTTGGGTACCGGACCGTGATAGGAGTGGCCAGAGCAATTGGGCAATCAGGCAATTTTGCACTCCACAGCTCCAGGTCCGAATTGCCGAGCCCCAAGCGTAGAGGACACCGAGCGTATAATGCCTAGCGACAGAAATTGCCACTGCGCCCCCAGGACGTTTGAAATGAAGACTGTTCCTGACAGTCTCTTTGACCGGCTGGAAAGTGCCCCATACGGGGCCTATGCCATCGACATGGACCAGAACATCGTTTTCTGGAATCCCCAGGCGGAGAAGATCTTGGGCCATAGTGCGCAGGATGCCCTCGGGCGCAAGTGTTACGAAGTGGCGCAGGGAGTTCGTCACGACGGGATGACACCCTTCTGCAGCCGGGACTGCCCGGCGGTGGTCGCTGCAAAGCATGGACGAATTCCTCCCGCAGCCCACGTGTGGATGCAGTGCGCCTCGGGGGAACGCAAACGGATGACCATGATCCCGCTAATCGCCACCGACGACGCTGACGACGTCATCCTTGTCCACATGTTCCACGAGACGTCTCCCGATGAACCCGACCCGTGCGCTGTTGCCGAACTTCCGCTCACCCCGCGGGAGGTGGAAGTGTTCCGCCTGTTGTCTTCGGGACTTCGTCCCGTTGAAATTGCCGTAAATCTGCATATAAGTATCCACACCGTCCGGAAGCACATCAGCAACGCCTGCGAAAAACTCCACGCCCACGGCACGATGTCCGCCGTCCTTGCCGCCCAGCGGCAGCACCTTATCTAGCTTTCAGCCCCTTTCCCACGGGAAATACTGAATTTGTGGTATTCCTCCAGTCCCTCCGTATCGGTAGAGTGAATTCAGATTGGTTCTCGTTGGAAGTGCCGCCTGCAATGCTCTTCGGGGAGAAAATGGCTCTCCCTTGGAAACAGCAACCTTTGGCGGTGCGGTGGATTTGGGGAGAAACATGAAAGCCGACCGCATACCGCCCGGGTTGGTTCCTGCCGGCAGCAGCCTCAACTTCACCAGGGAAACCATTCCCGACGCTCTGCAGCGGGAACACACCCTGGCTCCCGGCCGCTGGGGAGTGTTGCACGTTCTCGAGGGAAACATCCTTTTTGTGGACTTGGCGACAGGCGAAAAGCGCCTGGCAGAGGCTCCCGACACCATAGCCATCCTTCCCGGGGTTCCCCACAAAGTGGTGGTTCCGGGGCCATTGACTTGCCGGATAGATTTTTTCCGGGACCCAGGCGAGTAATCCGGGATGAGAACACCGGGAGAGTATTCCGCTGAGGCAGTTAGGCTGAGTCTGGAGCGATGCGAAGCCGCTGGTAACTTCGGAGAGGTCTTCTATCGACAATTCCTAAGCCCGTCCTCGGAGGTTTCGCACCTCTCCTAAGGGACTGACCCCAACCGGCAGAAAGAGGCACTTCGGGATTCGGTGTACGAGTTGGTCAGCCGCGATCTGTCCGACCCGGTCCTCAGGCAGGTACTGGACCCAGAAATTGGATCGGGGGTGGCGGGTGCGCCAGTAACCTGGAATGCGGATCGTCACCCCGGCCTACTGGGCGAGACAACCGTCCTGATTGACGGGACGCAGTTTCGCTGACGATGGAGTGGAGGTTATGGAACACGCTGGCCAGGTTCCTGACGAGGCACGAGCGGCCGAGGTTGCGCCGGAGAATCCGCGGCGGATGAACCGGGTGTATCTGACCCTCTGGGCCACCCTGACAGTAGTCGTGGTTGGCTCCTTCGCGGCCCTGCTCTACTTCGGGGGCGAGGTATACCAGATGGCCCCGCCCATACCCGAGACGGTTGTCATTTCCGATGACGAGGTCATTTTCACTGGCGATGACCTGCGCCTCGGTCAGGACGTCTGGCGCTCCATCGGCGGCCATGAGCTGGGCTCCGTCTGGGGACACGGGGCATACACGGCTCCGGACTGGACCGCCGACTGGGTGCACCGGGAGGCTGTCTGGCTGCTGGAGCACTGGGCGCAGCAGGATTTCGGAACCCCGTTTGAGTCCCTTCCGCCCGAACAGGCCGCAGCCCTGGAGGTGAGGCTGCAAAACGAGGTCCGCACCAACACCTATGACAGCGCCACCGGTGAGATCACCGTATCTCCCCTGAGGGCGGATGCGATCCGGGCCGTCCAGTCCCACTACACGGCGCTATTCGGCGATAACCCCGGACTGGACCATCTCAGGGAGAGCTACGCGATGCCCAGGTCGGTGATCCCCAACGCGGACCGGCGCGAAGCGTTCACCGCGTTTCTCTTCTGGGCCTCATGGGCCACAGTGACCGAGCGGCCCGGCAGGGACATCACCTACACCCACAACTGGCCCCCCGATGACCTGGTGGGGAACCGCCCAACGGGAACCATGATCGTGACGTCCGTCGTGAGCTTTGTGCTGCTCCTTGGGGGCATCGGCGGTCTGGCGTGGTTCTACGCCGCCACCCGGGATACCTGGCGCAGCGAACCGACTTCCGTTCCGGCCGACCCGTTGATCGGGATCGAGGCTACTCCGTCCATGCGGGCCACGCACAAGTACTTCTGGGTGGTGGGCGCGCTGGCAGTGGCCCAGATCGGGGCTGGCATCGTCACGGCCCACTATGGCGTGGAGGGGACCGAGTTCTACGGCATCGCTCTGGCGGAAATCGTGCCCTACTCCTTGTCCCGTACCTGGCACGTGCAGTTGGGAATGCTCTGGATCGCCACCTCTTGGCTGGCCACAGGCCTCTGCCTGGTGCCATTGATCACTGGGCGTGAACCCCGTTTCCAGCGCTTGGGGGTCAATGTGCTGCTGGCGGCCCTCGTGCTGGTTGTTGCCGGCTCAATGGCGGGCCAGGCCTTCGCCATACACCAGGTCCTTGGCGACAAGACCAACTTCTGGGTCGGACACCAGGGCTACGAGTACCTTGACCTGGGCCGACTCTGGCAGGCGATGCTCCTGGCAGGCCTGCTCCTTTGGCTGGCGCTGATGCTGCGGCCCTTGATTCCCGCGTTCCGGGACGCCAAGGGCGACAGCAGGAGGCGGCAGTTCCTGGGAATCTTCATATTGTCCATTGGCGCCATCGCCTTCTTCTATTCTCCCGGACTGATTCCGGGACAGCACACCAACCTGGCTATCGCCGAGTACTGGCGGTGGTGGGTGGTCCACCTGTGGGTGGAGGGCTTCTTCGAGGTCTTCGCCACGGCTGTGATCTCCCTGGTATTCGTCCGTCTGGGGCTGGTCCGGGTTCAGTCGGCGGTCATGGCCATCCTGTTCACCACCATCCTCTACCTGACCGGCGGCGTGCTCGGGATGTTCCATCACCTCTACTTCACCGGCACCACGCCCGTGATTCTCGTGATCGGAGGCACCTTCAGCGCCCTGGAGCTGATGCCGCTGGTGATGATCGGTTACGAGGCCTACGAGAACCTGGCCATGACCCGCCGTACCTCCTGGATCCACCACTACAAGTGGCCGGTGTTCTTTTTCATCGCCTCGGCCTTCTGGAACCTGGTCGGGGCGGGACTGTTCGGCTTCCTGATCAACCCGCCCATCGCCCTTTACTACATGCAGGGACTGAACACCACCTCGGTGCATGCCCATGCGGCGCTGTTCGGGGTTTACGGAAACCTGGGCCTGGGGCTGACGCTGCTCAGCCTGCGTGTCCTGACGGTGCGCCGGCAGTGGCGGACCGGGTCACTCTCCTTCGCCTTCTGGTCAATAAACATCGGGCTGGCGCTGATGGTACTGATGAGCCTGCTCCCGGTGGGACTGGCCCAGACCTGGGCCAGCGTGGAGCACGGTATGTGGTACGCGCGGTCGGCCGAGTTTCTGCAGACTCCCGTCCTGGAGGCCTTCCGGTGGATGCGCTCCATCGGGGACACCATCTTCGCCGTTGGTATCCTGGCCGTGGGCTGGTTCGTAATTGGCCTTTCCACCGGATGGTCCGTCAGGGGAATCCGATCAGATGTGGAGGCTGTTCCGGCGGCAGATTAGTCAGGCAGATTGGAGTCCTGGCCCGTCTGGTGCTGGCTCAAGGCACAAGCCGGGAGGTCGCTGTGGTCTCTGCACCGCAGGTCATGACGACTACGACGTGCGGTCTGGAGAATGTCTTACCATTGCCGGGATCTTCACGGCGACCACCGGTGCAAAGAAATGCGGGATGCGGGCAATGTGCCCGGAGGTAACGAGGCATCCCACTAATTTCGGCCACCAGGTCCCGCGGTCATTCTGACGGCTCACTCACTCCCAGTCTCCTCCGGGGGAGACGGAGTTGTTCAGGAAGATCTGCCGGAGCCTGTTGTATGCACAGACCACCCAGGCGGACGGCGAGAGCCGTTCCACTGTCCGCAATGCCATCTACCGGAGTCACGACAAGATCCCTTCCCACTCGAACAGCGAGATGATGTTTTGGGCTGTGCAGAACGGCCTGATCGATGGAATGGGGCGTCAGAATGAAGGACCAAGCCGGTCTACCCACCTTGCGTCCGGTTCGGTTCCGCCGGTTACATCCGGCGGTCAGAAGGTATATTGCGCTAAGCGCAACATCAGAGTCTTTAAGGGGCCATCTCCCGTGGGCGAGTCTGTGGCCAGAACTACCTGGGTGCAGGGATTGTCCCACGCCGCAACTAGAATACAAACTGACTCTGAACACCCCGTGCGCAGGTTCGAACCTTGCCCTTGCTCGGTCGTTGTAACATTGTGGAAATGGCCAGAAAAGTGTCGGCCAAATGCGCCATCGCTGGCTGCCACTACCAGAGGAAGATGACCCTCGCCTAGCGCGAGGAACTGAGGCGGGTGGAACGGGAGAACAATGCCACGGCGGGCCTCGTCTGCCCGTACCACGTGAAGGCTGCCTTCAACTTCGAATTCGACGATATCAACATTGATGCTCCCCTGGAGGAACTACTGGTCGAGGCGTCCAAGGAAACTCCCCGTTGGCGCGTGATGTTGACACCGCTGCCGGAAGCGGGTGAGCCGGACAGTCAATCCACACCAGGGCCGGGAGAGAGAGTATCTAGTCCATCCACGCCGTCCCGCAGCTCTGGGGAAAATTTGGGCAATTTCAGGGTGCAATGACCGGCCGGTCTGGCCGACCCCGTAGCCGCATCCGGCAGGAGGGTTTCTATTGGCTATAATGCTGGCAGCCTCCGGACAGGAGACTTCGATTATGGCCACGCCCTCCAAATCCGTAGAAATCTACTGTCTGAAGTGCCGGGCCAAGACCGGCTCAATGGATGTTGAACAGGTGACTATGAAGAAAGGTCGTCCTGCCCTTCGCGCTGTCTGCACCGTGTGCGGCACAGGCAAGTACCGCATCGGCTCCGCCGGATGAACTTGGCAGAGATCCATTTCAGCGTGTGGGCTATTGCTTGCCCAATGTCAGAAATCCCAGCGAGGGGTCGCCGAAGACACCATCGCCGAACTCAGACTCTTTTATCCTGACACTTCATCCTTGATTCAGGACCAGACTTCTCGCCACCCGGCAATCATTTGGGAAACGGTTCTGCCAAGGGCGTAAGTTGCATTAAATCTCACCGGAAAGGACGGCAATCATGGAAACTTACATAGGGAAGGCGATTTCCGATTTCACCCTTCAGTCCAGCGATGGACAGACCATTTCCCTTGGCAGCCTTCGCGGTCAAAAGGTCTTGCTGTACTTCTTCACGAATCCGGGCGGTGGTAATTGAACCCGCATGGCTCTTGGGTACCGAGAGCATGCTGCCAAGTTCACCGAGAAGAACGTGGTGCTGTTCGGAATCCATGACGGAAGCTTGGATGCCGCACGCCAGTGGGTCGAGAAAGAGCAGCTTCCGTTCGCGATCCTGAACGACCCCGATCGACGAGTGGGCATTGAGTTGGGCATGTCCGCTCCGGGTGGAGAGAGGTACGTCAAAGACCCGTCAGAGGGGAAGAGGCCCGCAGTTGTCATCGACGAAAACGGTGTGATCTGCGAGTGGGAACCCGACATGAACCACACCGATCAGATTGCCAAGTTGCTAGAGCGTCTGTAGGACAACCTCAACAGTGCGGGATTTTCGACTGCTGCCCGCGCTTGTGCAGCCGGCAAACCGGCCTTCGGCCCGGACTGTGGCTCAGCAGACCGATGAAAAACATGCCGGGTGTGGCGAGACCCTAGCGTCAAACATGAAGCACCGCCCCGCCTGCTGTCTCCTCCCATGAAAGCCGTTTCCCCAGCATCGAGTTGCGCTCTCCATGACGGTCGTTGCGCACCGCCATGGCCAACGCCTTCCGGTTCCCGACAACCACGACCAACTCCCTCCCATGGTGATCGCGGTGTACATCAGGTTGCGCTGCAGCATCGGGTAGTGTTGCGTCAGAAGCGAAACCACCACCGCGGGAAACTCGCTCACCTGGGCCCAGTGCACCGTCATCGCGAAGGAGGGCTGCAGCTCGTCGAGTTCCGAGAAATCGTAGTCCACGTCGGTCTCCTCGAAACTCACCGTAATGCGGCCGGCGGCGTGGTCCACCGCGGTCACCCAGTCCAGGTCTCTGTTGAACACATCCTTGTCGTAATTGTTGACCGTCTGTAGCACACGGTCGCCCACCCGGAAGATCCGTCCGAAGCGGGTGATCTCTGTCCCCGCCGGGTTGAGGGCCTCCCTGAGCCTGTCGTTGAGCTGATGGACGCCGACGGCCCCCCGGTTCATGGGACACAGCACTTGGACATCCCTGATTGCGTGCAATCCGAACCGGGCCGGGATCCGCTCCGCGCAGATACGGACGACAGCATTGGACGCGGCCTCCGGGTCATCGGCTTCCACGAAGTAGAAGTCCCCGTGGGAGCCGCTGGAGCAGAGAAAGGGCAGGCACCCCTGGTTGACCCGGTGGGCCGCCTCGACGATGCCGCTCCGGTCCCCTTGTCGGAAGATCCGCTCCAGACGGACAATGGGCACTACTACGAACTCAAGCACGTCCCCAAGGAATTTGCTGGGCCCGACAGAGGGCAGTTGGTCCGCGTCTCCGACGAACAGCATCGAGGCGTGGCGAGGTACGGCCTGCAGCAGATGGTGGGACAGCACGATGTCCAGCATCGAGGTCTCGTCGATCACCACGGCATCGATTTCCAGGGGCCGCTCTCCGTCTCGTCCGTAGCGGCCCTCCCCGGGCTTGAACTCCAGCAGGCGATGCAGCGTCTGGGCCTCCCGGTGGGGGCCGCCAGGGCCACCCGCTGGCCGAGGGCTTCGAGGATCTATATCACGGCGCGCAGTATGGTCGTCTTGCCGGTCCCAGGCCCGCCTGTCAGGACGAACACCTTCTCAGACACGGCCTCGTTAACCGCCTGCCTCTGTTCCCCGGTGAGCTCCACTCCCCTGCGCCGGTTGGCCCAGTCCACAGCGGCCGAACGTCGAACTCCCTCCGCTGCCCAGGGCTGGCAGCCAGGGCTCTGATGCAGTTGGCCACGGCCCGTTCGGCAAGGTAGGGACCCCGGAAAAAGACAGCCTCTCCGTCCAGCACGATCCGTCCCGCCTTCCGCAGACCTTCCACCGCCGCCGTCAGTAGCTCCCCGGGAATGTCGAGACGGTTTTGACACAGGTCGATCGGCTCGGCAATGGGAACGAAGACGTGGCCCTCGCCGGCCCGCTCCAGCAGCAGGTGCTCCAGAGCGGCCTGGGCCCGGTGGGGCGAATGCTCGTCTATCCCCATTTGCCGGGCCATCTCGTCGGCGGTGATGAAACCAATCCCCCCGCACGTCCTGGGCCAGCCGGTAGGGGTTCTCCAGGACGACCTTCACGGCGTCTTGGCCGTAGGTCTTGTAGATGCGGGCGGAGTAGGCGGAGCTAACCCCGTTGCCCTGCAGGAACAGCATCACGCTACGTATCTCCTGCTGCTCCACCCAGGTCCGCCCGATGCTCTCCACGCGGCGTGGCCCGACCCCGGGCGCCTCGGCCAAGCGCTCCGGCTGCTCATCGATCACTCGCAGGGTGTCGTCGCCGAAGCAGTCCACCTGCCTTCCGGCCAGCACCGGGCCGATGCCCTTCACAGGCTCGAGGCCAGGTAGCGGCGCACGGCATTGGCGCTGGGGGGCTGCGGGGAGCTGTAGCTGTCGGCCTGAAACCGATAGCCACGGACGGGATGATTGATCCACCTGCCCCGCTGGTGCAGCCGCTCTCCCGGCTGAATTCCCGGCATGGTTCCGGCTACGGTAACCAGGGCACGCCTGCCCGGAACCACGAGGCGGCAGATGGTGAACCCGGACTCCTCCGAGCTGTAGACCAGCCCTTCGACCTCGCCGCGCAGCTGCTCCAGGTCGCTGGTCATGGCACCAATGATACAAACGCCTTAGCCCCAATCCACCAAAGAAGTGGGGGTTGGGGGTCTGCTGAAAGGGTGAGAGGGCGCTCCTCTGAATCTGGTACGATGGTTTTTGTACGGAAAACCGAACCTGGAAAAGGAGCACCTTTCAGGTGCTACCATGTGATCACCCTGACCGCATCCGTGTCGCCATCGACGATCACCGCTTGGTGGGCAACGCCGGGCTGCTGCTGCCCGCCACCCTGTCCCTCCGCCTGGCGTATATGGCCCGGTAGAGGCCATGGCGCTCTCCCGGTGAATAATCAGCTTGGCTCGTAGTCAGTGTCCTGTATCGGCTGAATACCGGAAACGAATGAGCCGCCGGCCTGCAACAGGACGGGGGCATAAATGGGGCAGGGTCCTGCCCTCTCAATCCTCGAAGTGGCCGGACGTTGCGCGGCAGGTCTCATGGATCAACATTCTCCGGCGCCTTCCCGCGTGCGGACAGACAGTGGCCGGATACACCGTGCCGGGGGCCCTCCAATTACAGTAGCGGGTCCGTGCCGGAATTAGACCGGCTTCTCTAATTCTCCCCGCTGCCGAGACGTTCATGTCAGCCGGCCACCGAGCGCTATTCTGTTTCCGGAATACGCATTAGGGCCGGGCGCAGACAATCTCAAATGAGGCTTACGGGCTTCTTGGCTATTAGAGCAATTCTTCGCCGGCAGACAGCGAAATGTGGACTAGGGGTACAAGGAGAAACGGGGGACTGCTTCCTCCACGGAAGCATGGTGCTTAAGGTAGAAGCTGACGCGGGGCCTCCCGGTCAGGGGGTCTGGGCCCACCAATGCGCCCACCCCGAAGACTTCCGCGATAATGTCTGGTTGCAGGACTTCTTCCGGCCTCCCGGAGGCCACTATTCGGCCCCTGTCAATCACATGTATGAGGTCGCAATAGTCTGCGGCAATGTTCAGGTCGTGCAAGGCGGCCAATGTAGTCAGTCCAAGATTCCGGACCAGTTCCATAGTCTCCAGTTGATAGCGGATGTCCAGATGGTTGGTTGGTTCGTCCAGCACGAGGAAACTGGCCTGCTGAGCCAGAGTCCTGGCGATTATGACCCTCTGCTTTTCTCCCCCGGAAAGGGTGTTGAAGTTTCTGTGGGAAAAACCGGCGAGTCCGACGCGGGCGAGGGACTCCCGAATGATGCTCCGGTCCGCAGATGTGTCTCGGTCAAACATTCCCTTGTGGGGATTGCGCCCCATGGAGACGATTTCACCCACGGTAAACTGGAAATCCGAAGGGTATTCCTGCAGAACAACCGCGACTCGGCGGGCGGTTTCCCTGCTGTCCATGCGGATAAGGTCGCTCCCGTCCAGAGTGATGGTCCCCGAATCCGGCTTCAGTGCGCGGTATATGCAGCGCAGGAGAGTGGATTTGCCGCTGCCGTTGGGTCCAATGAGACCGGTAATGGAACCGGGTTCCACCGCCAGAGAGATGTCCCTCAGGATCGGCTTTCCATCGATGCTCCAGAAGACGTGATCAACCTGCAGACGCATCAGATCTGTCCTCCGTAGGCCTGGCGACGCAAACGCAACAGCCACAAGAAGAAGGGTGCGCCGACCAGGGCGGTGATTATGCTGACCGGAATTTCCTGGGGCTGAACAATGGTCCGGGCGACGACGTCCACCCAGATAAGGAAGATGGCCCCAGCGAGGGCGCTGGCAGGAAGGACCAAGCGGTGATCCGCACCCGAAACCAGCCGCACGATGTGGGGCATCATCAATCCAACGAAGCCGATGGCGCCGGATACGGCCACCATAACGCCGGTGAGCAGGGCGGTCAGAAGGAGGAGCTGGCGTCGGAGGGCCTGGGTGTTCACCCCGAGAGTGATAGCCGTCTCCTCGCCCGCCAGAAGCGCATTCAGGGCGCGGTATTTGAGAACCAGGAAGGAAATGCCCACCAGGAGCGCCGCCGCAGGCAAACCGAGATAGCTCCACTCAGCCCCGGAAAGCGTACCCAGCATCCAGAAGAGCACCGCCCGAACCGCGCGTTCATCGCCCATGAACAGGATCAGGCTGGTGATGGCCGACAGCACATAGGCCGTGGCGACGCCTGCAAGTATCAGCCGTGTGGGTGAGACGCGCCCTCCGGTCTGGGCCATGGCGAAGACGATGGCGAAGGAACCAACCGCGCCGGCGAAAGCCAGTATGGACAGCGAATAGGGCGCGAGGAAATTGATGCCGAGCATGATGACGAGGACCGCCCCAACGGAGGCACCAGAGGAGGTGCCCAGCAGATAGGGGTCGGCAAGAGGATTGCGCACCGCTGCCTGCATGGTGGCGCCGACGACGGCAAGGCCTGCACCAACGATTCCCGCGAGGAGCACCCTGGGCAGCCGGATAAGCCAAACGATGTGGTCCTGCCCTGCGGTCCAGTCTCCGGGGGAAAGTCCAAGGACATGGGAGGCGATGATGTGCCAGACGGTAACAGGCGAAATGTAGACCGGGCCGATGGTAATGGCGAGCGTAACCGAGAGCAACGCCGCTAGGCCCAACGCTCCAAGAACCACACCCAGACCCACGCGTCGGGTCTCTTCGGGGGACCCGGAGGCATGGGGAGTTACGGAGATCTGGGAATCCAGGTCCTCTCCATTATCGGCTGGCAGGCCGGTCGATTCAGAAACGCGGTCTTTCAGTGTTCCCATTTCATCCGCATCGACATCGGGCCGCTCCCTACTGACCCACTACTTCGGCAAGTTGAGTGATAGCGGTAGCGTTTCTGATGCCCGGGACCAGGGAACTGAACTGGAGCACCACGAATCGCTGCTCCTTCACGGCGGTGATGTCTGCCAAGGCAGCATCGCCCAGGATGAGGTCGATCTTTTCTTGAGAGGTGGACCAGTCGGCCTCGGTCAAGACGATCAACTCGGGGTCACGGTCTATTACCTCCTCCCAACTGACTGTCTTCCAGCGCCCATCGACATCGTCGAATATGTTCCTGGCGCCCGCGGCCTCGATCATGTTGGTGAACATGGAACAGCAGACGGCAGTGTAGGGGGCGTCTTCGCCGGAATCGAACATGAATACCCGCAACCCGTCGCCTGAGCCCCCCGCCTGCAGTGCCGCGTCGGCCACTTCCCGTTCCATGTCATTCACCAGGGCTTCGGCGCGGTCACTGACTCCGAATATTATTCCGATGGCGCGAATGTCTGTGTAGACATCATCGAGGCTGTCAGGGGAACCAATGTTGCAGATCGAACTGGTCAAGTAGGTCCCGATACCAAGCTTGTGGAGATCTTCCTGGGAGCCTGCGGCATCGTCGCCAAAGGCGCTGCGGAAGCCTCCGTAAATGAAATCGGGATCCTGGGCCAGTATGACCTCCCGCGAAGGATACTCCTCGGCCAGGACCGGGACGGACCTGTATGCCTCCTGGTACTGCGGCAGTATCTCGTCATCGATGTAAGCGGTGCCCACCATGTGGTCCTGGAGTTCCAAGGCGAGCATGACTTCCGTGACATGCTGGTTGAGGGTGATGGCCCGGGACGGCGGCTCGGTGTAGACATAGCTTGCCTGGCCGGTCTGGACCTCGCCCTCCTCATCCTGAACGGCGGTGCAACTCTCGACGGTGACTGGGACGTCAGCGGACTGGGCAGCGGGTGTCGGAGTGTCGGTTTGAAGGACCGGCGTGCTGACCGGTATCGGGGTGTTGGCGGGTGCTGCCGTGGGTGTGGGGTTCTCGCCACAGGCGACAACGGCCAGAGCGATGGCGAAAGTGGCTACTAAAATGGCCAAAGGCCTGGCAAACATTACGCCTCTCTCGGTGATTCTAGAAGTGGAGTTTGGGAATTCGACAGTGACTGGCGCTCCGGAGAGGGGAGAAATGCGTGGGCTGATACGGTCTCGCCGCTTAAGAAGTGACGGTCCACGATCCGGGAGATGACCTCCGCGTCTAGGCCGCAATACCAAGTCCCCTCCGGGTAAACGACCATGACCGGGCCCAGGTTGCAGGGATAGAGGCACCCGGTGCGGGCAGCGAGGACATGCCGGGGGCCGCTGTCCAGACCAGTGTCCTTCAGGCGCTTTCGGAGATGGGCACCCAACTCGGCCGCACCGGCGGCCGTGCAGCGCGGCCCCTGGCAGAACAGCACATGGTAAGTGTGGGGCGGGATGACGGACCAGTCGGGGTCGGGCGCTCCGGCCTTGCTGTTTGCGGAGGCGACGGTGGCACTGGACTGCTGGGCGACACGAACCGACTCCGAGGCGGCATCAGCCAGGCGGCTTGGGTTGTCGAGGGGCTCGGCAAGGTGTACTTGTAAGGGGGCGGCGACCTGTTCCAGCCAACGGCGGCACACGAAACGCAGCCAGTTCCGGGTCGCCGTCTCCATCGGTGTGAATGCCGGGAGGACGACGATAGTTCCTTTGCCCGCTCGATGACATGCGCCCAGGGCATCGGGCAGGGAAGGACCTCCCTGTTCGAGGAGGGCTAACTCCACCAGCCACTCGGGGTGGGCGGACCTGAGGAGTCGCGCCAGGGCCGACAGTTCCTCAGCGGGCTGCCGCGTGTACAGGCTGCCCCGCCCGACCAGGACTACAGCGATTGCCTGCCCCTGGGAAGGACTGGGCGACAGGTTTGAATCAGGAGATGCACTCAAAGGCTACCTCCCGATCCGCTACAGTGGCCGGCCCCTCGGCGGTGGTTGTGATTTATCGATGGGACAACGGGAAAACAGGCAAAAAAAAGGCCTGGCTTCACGCCAGGCTCAACAGTCTTTCGACTCATACCCTCTCCGCGAAGCGTACTCAAGTCAAAAGCTGCCGGGCAGGTTTCCTGGCTCCCGGGGTCATCGTCCTCTCGCCTTCCCAGCCCATAGGCCAGTGGCTCCCGATCGTTCGAGGGTGGAGGCGACTACCGGTTACAGTGGCGGGACCGCGCCGGACTCACACCGGCTTCCCTATCAGCCCCTTTCGGGGCCACCACACAGCTTCAGATTATCAAACTTTTAATGGTACATCCTTGATGCACTATTGCGAGTATAACGGGCGTCTATGCGTTTAGCAACCGTGTCGTCGCGGTGTCGAGTGTCATTCGATTATCACCGTAAATGTCATTTCTCTACGATTAGGTCAGTTGCTAACAGGCCAGCAAGAAAGTCAGTTTATGAAGGAACTGACGTTGAACCAGAAGGAACTGGCAAGGCAACAAGTGTTGAACAACGTGCTGGAACACAGGTTACCTATGGACCGGACTGCCCGTCGTCTTGGTGTCACTGAACGCCACGCTTGGCGCATTCTGGCGGCGCATCACAAGGAGGGTGCCGTCGGTCTGGCCCGCGGGAGCAGGAGACGTCGCCCACCAGACGCCGTTTCGCCCGAACCGACTGAGGCAGTGGTGAGTTTGGCCGGCACCCATTGTCCCGGCTCCTATCACACCCATCTGACCGACTTGCTGCGGGAGCGGGAGGGCATCGACGTCGGCCGGCAGACTGTGCACCCCATACTCGCCAGGGCGGGCCTCCCCAGTCCCAGACGGCGACGTTACCTGTCGGTCATGGCAGCCTCCCTGAGATTTTGAGCCTTCCGATTCGAACAAGACCGCTTATGGTGAGTCAACTCGCAGTTGTCCTTAGTCTCGTAGTGCTATAGTACATTTCAATTAGTTGCGCCGTTCAGTTTTCCTAAGTCGCGCTATCCAGTGTCTCCTATGTTTGACTCGTGTGGCGGCGACTCATTGGCTGATCGTGTTACACGCGCTCTGATCGACGAGCCGTGCAGGACCCAGTTCACAGCTTGGGCGAACCATGGCTTGGCATGTGGGGGCAGCACGACCTCATCGACTAGAATCTCGAGATCTACTGCCACGTATCGGCCTCGTTGTTGGGCAACATCCGGGTCGAGTGGAAAATCCGGCGCTTCCGTATGAAGCTGTTGATCCAATGCTTGGAAAGGCGGCCCTGGCAGAACTGCGCGTACTTCGTCTTCTCCACGGTACTCCATCCGTTTATGAAAGAGTGGCGCCCAACCGAACCTTGGTACTTCCTCTCGACGGTAGTCGACATACTTGACTTGCCCGAAAGTGACTGGCAGTTCCGCAACCGAGGCAATTGACTTCTGTAAATTCTGGAAGGAGGTACGAACTGCTACTCCTTCTGTGTTCGTATATGACTCCCACATTAGGCTGGACTCGTGAGTGGATTCCGTCCAGCAACTTATCAGGGCAGTCCGTGCCGTCTTGCGTAACACTTCGTGGCCGAGGCGCTCTGCTTGCTGTAAACGATCACCTTCTTCTCGGGGCATCGGCGGGTAGGTGAACCCTTCGTATCTGTCCTCCATGTCTCCTACCAAGGAGAAGAACAGTGCCTTTCGCTCCAGCAGAGAGCAAAACTTAGCCAAACTCATGTACCGCCAGAGGATGGCAGTTGCTTCGGGTTCCGATGGCATCCATGAATCCCCCCAGCGGGAATCAGCGGCGCCAAACAACCGCTGATCGCCCAAAGCCATCCCGACTAACGGCTCTCCATATTCGTGCACCAATGCTTGCAGCCTCCCTTAATCGGCAAGACCTCTCTCTGGCATGATACATTTAATTGCCGCTCATCAAACGGGCGTTTGGGGCCACCCTACCGATGCCGAATTCTCCAGCTTCGGTGAAGCGGCCAACAAATATGGCTCACAACCGACCAACCCATTCGTGGTGCGCCCCGGCCAGTTCCACGTAGCGCTGGGTGTCCCTGAGGGACTGGTGGCCCAGCCATTTCTGCAGCACGGGGACCGGCACGCCCCGCAGCACGCAGTTGCGGCCGTAGGTATGCCGGAAGGCATGGGGGTGGCCTCTGACCGGTCCATCCCAGAGGCTGTGCGCGAACCTCCAAGCCATCCTCCCTACACTATGAATGACTTTGAAGGGCCCTGGCTGCGAGGAAGTGCGAGCTTGACAGCGATTTCTGGCTGGACTATATTCCCTCTCGTCCAGTCAAAAGCTGGGCTGAAGCTTTAACAACTGAAAATGTTCCCAGGGAATCTTAGGATTTAATAGGGAAGGCGGTGTAAGTCCGCCGCGGTTGCGCCACTGTGAGTGGGGAGTTGACCGGTGAATTTGCCACTGCCTGCGAAAGCGGGTGGGAAGGTGCCGGTGTAGCGACGATCCACGAGCCAGAGACCTGCCTTGGGAGCCAGGACCTTAACTGCGCCAACGGAAAGGGTTCCGGTCTGGTTTGTACCTCTTTGGCATATGGCTTAGGTACTTTACGCCAATCAATTTCCAGACTTTTGAAACCCCTCGGACTCGTTGAGCCGGGGGGTTTTCTTATTGTCAGTCGATTCTAGTTGCTTGCAATTTTTGTAGAGGCCGCCTGTTCTGAATGTCACTGGTTAAGAAATATGCTCTAACGCCTGAGGAAATAGACCGTCAGAGCTTGGAAATGGTCCATGCCAGTCTGCCCGAAGGGTTGCAATTGCCGCCTCGGGAACACTACGTCCTTTGTCGGATAGTGCGAGCGGAAGGCGATGCCGGCATCGCTCCGCTGGTCAGATTCAGTCCCGACGGAGTAGAGGCAGGGCTGAACGCCCTGAGGTCGCATGCCTTGATCGCGACCGATGTCCGCATGGTGGAGATGGGCATTTCCAAGACCCTGCTGGGGAAGGCCAATGTTGCGACAACCTGCATGATCGATGCGCCTGTGGTGGCGGAGCGCGCCCGTCGCGACAGAACCACCCGATCCGTGGCGGCAATACGGGAGTTGGCTCCCCGAATTAGTGGAGCGGTGTGTGCCATCGGCAACGCCCCCACGGCGCTATTGGCGCTTCTGGATCTCATTGATACTGCGGAAGTTCGTCCTGCGCTGGTAATTGGTATGCCCGTGGGGTTTGTAGCCTGCGCCGAATCGAAGGACGAACTGGTCAAGAGAAACGTGCCCCACATCACCGTGATGGGGCGCCGCGGAGGAAGTTCGGCTGCGGCGGCTACAGTGAACGCCCTTTTGGACCTTCTGAAAGTCGAGTAGAGAGAAAGTGTCTGCGTCAGAGAAAGGCGATAATCCAGGCGGCTTGGGCGAGGACCGGTGCGGTGTGGTCATGCTATGCCACGGCAGCCAACGGGGCGCCAGCAGGGATGAATGCTCATGCTCTTGGGCTGTTCGTTCAGGCGAATGGCCTCAATGGTGCAGAAACTGCCCCAGCACGCCAAAGGGCCTGACGGAAGCGTCGGAACGCCTGCAGTCTGCCTTAAGCGAGACCGGGGCTGACGTCCTGCTTTCCTGCTTGGAGTTCATTGAGCCGCATCCGCCTCAGGCGGTGGAAATGCTGGCGAACAAGGGTTTGAACGAAGTTGTCATCCTGCCCTACCTGTTGGGACACGGGAAACATGCGACGGATGAATTGGAAGAGGTGCTGGACGATGCGAAGAGAAGTACTCCCCAAGTGAGGCTTCGCCTCGCCTCGGGGTTTGGCTCGGACCCGCGTCTGGCAGACCTGGTGGTTGATCGGGTGAGGGACCTCGACGGGACGCCGGGAATAGCTCCGGCCCCCGGGCAGACCATCGGAGTACTCATCGTCAAGGCAGGAACCAGGACTCAGTACGACGACTGCGCCTGGCTCAGGGATCTGGGTCAGATGGTGGAGCGGCAACTCGGCTCCGGCTACGCCGTGGACGTTGCTCAGTCCCACTACGGCGACCCGACCATGGAATTCGCTTCCGCGTGCCTCGTTGAAGAACGAGGAGCGTCGGTTCTAGTCTGCGTCCCGTATCTCTTTTTCCCCGGAATGATTCTCAGGCGGAATGTGCTGGGCGGAATGGCCGCCGCCCAGGAGAAGTATCCTCAAATTCCAATGCACGTTGCCCCGCCGCTGGGAGTGGACGACCGCCTGGTGGCGGTGGCCGCCGACCGGATACGCGAGGTTTGGGGCCGGTGAACCAGCCCTCTTGCGAAGACGGTGTCGTAAAACCTCAGGGTTTCCAAGGTAACGGTATGACAGAGCAAGGAATGCAAAAGGGAAACCAGGAAAGCGACTACAGCCGCCCAACGGTGCGGGACCGGCGCGGGATGCGTACCGGCTACACCACCGGGTCTTGCGCGGCAGCCGCAGCCAAGGCCGCCACACTTACCCTGCTCAACGGGCCCGGCGAGGCTGCATCCCCTGTTTCCGAGGTGACCATTCGTCTGCCGGTGGGCGAGGATGCCACGTTCCACATCCACCGATGTGAATGGCTGGAAGGCGGGAAGGTGCTATGTTCGGTAATCAAGGACGGCGGAGACGACCCGGATGCCACCCACGGAGCGGAAATCTGTGTAGCTGTTTCCCGCGACGTGGAAGACAAGGGTCTCAAGATAATCGGCGGACTTGGAGTGGGTACCGTGACCCGCCCGGGGACTGGCATCGAAGTGGGAGAGCCTGCCGTCACCCGTGTGCCGCGCCGGATGATGGCCGAGTCGGTCAGCGATGCTGCCCGCAGTGCCGGGCTGGAATCCGACGCCGGATTCGTGGCCCAAGTTTCGGTAACCGGCGGGGAGGAGATCGCCAAGAATACGACCAACGCCCGGCTGGGAGTGTTGGGCGGAATTTCAATTCTGGGCAGCACCGGCGTGGTGCAGCCCTTCTCCACCGCCGCCTGGCGAGCCAGCGTTCACCTGGCGGTGGACGTGGCAGCAGCCAACGGGCTGCCTCATGTGGTGCTGTCAACCGGCACGCGGTCGGAGGAGTATTCCCGTCGGGTGCTTGACCTTCCGGACATGGCCTTCATCGAGGCAGGTATCTTCAGCGGTCCGTCTCTGAAACGGTGCGCCATGCGAAAGATAGGCCGCGCCACCCATGTGGGCATGGTGGGCAAGTTCTCGAAGATGGCCATGGGGCATTTCGTTACCCACGTCGCCGGTAATCAGGTCGACACCGATTTTCTGGCGGAGTTGGCAGACCAATGCGGGGCCACGCCGGAAGTGCAGCAGGAAATTCGAGGAGCGAGCAGCGCCCGGCACTTTCAGGAGATATCCCAAGCCAACGACCTGGTGCAGGTTATCCCATTGATATGCCGAATGGTCTGCGAGGAAAGCCGCAAGCTGCTGGGAGACGAAGCGGAATCGGTCATTGTGGATGCTATGTGCTTCGACTTCGACGGCGAGCTGCTGGGATGGGCGTCAACCTCCCCGGACGGGATACCGATGACAGAGGGTGCATTGCCGGAGGGCCATGGCTGAGCCGAAAGCAAAAGGGGATCTGCGCTCGCTGGGGCTGCCTGACGATGCCTTCGAGCAGCGGCGCCCCCTGCGTGGGCAGATTACGAAGCGGGAGGTACGAGCCGTCACCCTGTACATGCTCAGGCTCCGCAGCGACAGCGTGGTCTGGGACGTTGGCGCAGGCACCGGTTCGGTCGCGATAGAAGCCGGACGCATCGCCAACCAGGGCATCGTGTACGCCGTCGAGCAAGATCCGGACAGCATAGAGTTGCTGCGCCGCAACGTAGAGAGGCTGGCCGACTGCAATGTGAAGGTAGTCCACGGAAAGGCGCCTGAAGCGCTGGAAAGACTGCCCGACCCGGATTCGGTCTTCATCGGAGGGAGTGGAGGGCAGCTTGCCGGGATTCTGGACGCCGTAATCACACGGTTGGAACGCGATGGTCAGCTGGTGGTCAACCTGGCCGCCCTTGAGCGCACCAGTGAGGTCTATCGGCGGCTAAGGGAAGAGGGCATGGCGGTAGAGTTGTCTAGCATCAACGCTGCCCGGGGAAAGGAGATGCCCGACGGCGCAGTGCGGCTGGAGGCGTTGAACCCGGTGTTCATCGTCGCCGCGCAGTGGAAGGAGCCGACACCTTGACCGAAGGGCACTGGGAAAAAGCCTGGGGACGACTGTACGGCATCGGCGTAGGACCCGGTGATCCGGAACTGTTGACGCTGAAGGCCCACAGAATCCTGCAACAAGTTCCCTTGGTGTGCGTCCCCCAGGCGACAACGAGCGAGGATAGTTTTGCGCTGGGAATAGTGCGTAAGTTCCTGGACCCGGATGACCAGGAGATCATGCGGATCATCTTCCCCACCAACAATGAAAGGGGCGCCAGCGAAGTGTGGCGCAGTGCAGCCTTTAGGATAGCGGAGAGGCTGAAAGAAGGACAGGACGTGGCGTTTATCACGGAAGGAGACCCGATGCTGTACAGCACATTCTCCTACGTGCTGAAGAACATTCGGGCCGATTATCCCAGCGTGCCGGTGGAGATAGTGCCCGGCGTGTCTTCAGTGATGGCGGCAGCCGCTTCCGCCGAGGCTCCGCTTGTAACCCACGGTCAGAGTCTGGCAGTATTGCCCGCCTCATACGGCATTGGTGGGCTGCGGGAAGTCATTGCCAACCACGATACCGTCGTGCTGATGAAGGTGAATCGCGCAATGATCAAAGCTTTGACGGAATTGGACAACCTAGGTTTGGCAGGCAAGAGCGTCTACATCAAGCGCGCCACCACCGAGAGGGAGCAGGTGGTTTATGACTTGAAGCAGCTTGCCGACGACGATCTGGACTACTTCTCGCTCCTCATAGTAAGGAAGTGACTGCAATGAGCGAACTACGCGGCAAGGTCTATTTCGTGGGCAGTGGGCCGGGCGACCCGGAGCTCATCACGGTCAAGGCAAAGCGAATTATCTCCGAAGCTGACGTCGTCGTGTACGCCGACTCGCTGGTGCCGGAAACCATAGCTGAGTTCGCCGCCCCCACAGCCGAAGTCCACGGCAGCAAGGACATGGCCCTGCCGGAAATAATGGACGTCATGCTCGATGCGGTTGCTGTGGGAAAGACGGTCGCGCGGGTTCAGAGCGGCGACCCGTCCGTTTACGGCGCAATCCTGGAGCAGATGCGGATTCTGGAGCGGGAGGGAGTCGAGTACGAGATAGTCCCGGGGGTGAGCGCCGCTTTCGCGGCCGCCGCACTGCTGAAGACCGAGCTGACCGTGCCGGAGGTGTCGCAGACTATCATTATGACCCGCGCCGAGGGCCGAGTGGCAATGCCGCCCAAGGAACAGTTACAGGATCTCGCCGCCCACGGGTGTTCATTGGTCATCTTTCTCAGCGTGACCCGCATGACCAAGATCGTCCGGGAATTGCGAAGTGCCGGCTATCCGGCGCAAACGCCCATCGCGGTGGTGTATCGCGTGGGATGGCCCGAGGAAATGGTGATACGAGGAACGCTGACCGACATCGCTGCCAAAGTCCGGGAATCGAAGATCAACCGGCAGGCGCTGGTGATGGTCGGCGAAGCAGTGAACCCGGAACTACGATCACCGGACTACGTCGCTAAGAAGCAACCCGCCTCATCCCACCTTTACTCGGAGACCTACACACACCTGTTCCGCCGTGCCCGTTCCAGTGATTTGGGCGGGGAATCATCCGAGCATATTCCGCCGCCCGACCAACCCGCTGGGAGCTGACCTCCATGCCCCGCACTGCAGTCATCGCCCTTTCCAGGCATGGCGCGGCCCTTGCTCTGCGCCTGTCTGGCGAGCTGAGGACCGCTGGAACACTGTTCATGGATAGGCGTTTTGCGCCGCAACAGGTTGATGGGCATGCATTTGAGATGGAAATCTTCGAGCTGCCCCTTCGGCCACTGCTGCGGCGTGTCTGGGGGGAGTTCGATGAGGTGGTGCTGTTCCTTCCAGTGGGAGCAGCAGTCAGGCTGGCCGCTCCGCTGCTGAACGACAAGCGCAGCGACCCGGCGTTAGTCTGCGTAGACGACGGTGGGCGCTACGCCGTCAGTGTTCTGTCGGGACATCTGAGGGGCGCAGACCGCTTGACGGAACGTGTCGCAGGAATTCTGGGGGCGGAGGCAGTGGTCACTTCGGGTTCCCATTCCACGGGCACACTGGCGGTTGACCTGCTGGGCGCTGAGTTCGGCTGGACTATCGAAGCGGACCCGGTGGAGATAACACGCGCCAGCTCCGCAGTTGTCAACCGAGAGCCCGTGGGAATCTACCAAAGCGCCGGGGAATCGTCCTGGTGGCCGAAGGGCCGCGAGTTGCCTCCCAACATCACCGTCCTTCCATGCCTCGACTCGTTGCGCCTGTCAGAAAGTGCCGCCGCCCTGATAATCACAGATGAGTCCGACCCGTACCTTTCTGAAGGCACAACTTTGGCCAACGCTTTGCCCGCTACCCACATTGTGCTTTACCGTCCTCGCACCCTGGTTGTGGGTATGGGATGCCGCCGCGGTGTTCCTGCGGGGGAGTTGGAGCAACTACTGAGAGACACTTTCCAGGCATATAACCTGTCCCTGAGCAGCCTTTCCTGCATTGCCTCGGTCACTCTGAAGCAAGATGAACCCGGCTTGCTGGCGCTGTCGGAGAAATTTGGCGTGCCCTTCCTGTGCTACGAGTCCGAGGAAATCAATGCGCTTTTCGATGGAGAGGAGGAAGGGGACGCGGGTCGACGGACGCTGAACCCGTCAGCCAACGCCAAACGTCTGGTGGGAGTGTGGGGAGTGTCGGAACCGGCCGCATTGCTGGCGTCCGGCGCATCGCGACTCCTGGTTGCCAAGCAGACTTCCGAAAGAGCCACCATCGCAGTCGCCAGGAGAGAATCCAAAGCCTTTGAGGAGCCCGACGATGCCAAGTAAGCCGAGGGGCAAACTCCTCCTGGTTGGCCTGGGTCCGGGTGACGCAATTCACCAGACGCCTGCCGCCGCTGACGCCCTGTCGGAATGCGATGTGCTGGTGGGTTACAGGGGTTACCTTGAACAGGTCTCCGGTTTGCTGGCGGGCAAGGAGCTGGTCGCGATGGAACTCGGACAGGAGATGGAGCGCGCGGCGAGAGCGGTTGACTTGGCATCTGAGGGCCGGTCCGTGGTGGTCGTTTCTTCCGGCGACCCCGGAATCTATGGCATGGCCGGGCCAGTGTTCCAAGTGCTGACTGACCGGGAGTGGGATGGCTGCACGTTCCCGGTGGAAGTCGTCCCCGGCATCTCTGCACTGCAGTCCGCCGCTTCGCTGTTGGGAGCCCCGCTGATGCAGGACTTCTGCGCCATCAGCCTGAGCGACCTGATGACTCCCTGGGAGGCCATTGAGCGCCGCCTGCAAGCTGCCGCACTGGGTGATTTCATCGCCGTGCTCTACAACCCCCGAAGCAAGCGCCGCACCTGGCAACTGCCCGAGGCTCGCCGCATCCTAATGGAGCGGCGCGACGGGAAAACTCCCGTGGGCCTTGTGAGGAACGCCTATCGGCCCAGCCAACAAGTGACCGTCACCGACCTGGACGGTCTGGAATCGCAATGTGAGGACATCGATATGTTTACCACGGTTGTCGTTGGCAACTCTACTACGTATCTGCACCGCGGTTTGATGATCACACCAAGAGGCTACGAATCCAGGACCGGCGCGACTTAGGGGGTGTGTGACAATTCCCTCTCCCTTTGGGAGAGGGTTAGGGCGAGGGCGTCCTCCAATTGGGTAACTCCGATCCTGTTCATCCTTTAATCCTGAAAATCCTGATTCAGACAATAATCGATGGGTCCTTCGCATCGGTGTCAATTTATTGATTTTGCTTGGGAGCTATGCTGGGTTGCCCGCCGTAAATCAGATTTACCGATTCTTGTTACGTTTGGATATTTAGAAGTATTTATAGATTTTAGGGCCGGCCGATTCGCTGCGCTGTTGTAGGTGGAGGTATTGGATTGAGCCTTTTGGTAACGGGGGTAGACCACCACCCCGCGCCGGTGGAATTGCGCGAGCGCCTGAGCGTGGAACGCGATGATCTCCCCAAAGCTCTCCAACAGCTTTCTGAATTTGTGCCGCAGTCAGTGATTCTATCTACCTGCAACCGTACAGAGGTCTACCTATACGACCCGCACGTCTCGGAATTGGGGAAGCGCGTGGACGACTTTATTAGCAACTATTCCGGAGTGCCCCGGGCCGAATTGGAACGATACACGTACAAGTTGTGGGACACTGATTGCGCATCTCACCTCTTCAGGGTGGCCGCCGGCTTGGAATCACTGATCCTCGGGGAGCGCCAGATTCTCAGGCAGGTTCGAGCTGCGTTCAGTGCGGCAGGTCAGCGCGGATTCATGATGAGTCCGGTGACCCGCGTGTTTCATTCGCCGTTGCAAACCGGCCGCCGGGTGCACCGGGAGACCAGCATCGGTCAGCATTCCCGTTCCGTAAGTCGTGCGGCAGTTCAGATGGCCAAGGGAATATTCGGCAGTTTGGAGGATCGTCGCGCTCTGGTTGTCGGCGCCGGAGACGCCGGACGGATGGTGGCGCGGGCGCCGGGTCAGCCTCATTGGGGCCGAGGCTGGTTACGGCATACGCGAGTTCCCGGCGGGTCTTGCCTTTGTGGTGGACGATACGCTTCACACGAAACACCTGGGCTAGGTGGGGCCAGTCGCTGTAGCCTGCCAGTCCATCCGACACCCAGGTGCGCCGCACCTCCACCCGGTCCCCGTGCCGGCCTACCTGCTCTGCCTGCGGCGCCATAGCCTCCTCCCAGAGGTCGGTAATGTCCTGCTTCAAAGTGGGTTGATTGTCCTTTACCGAGAGGAGGTAGTGCCCCCTTTTTCCTCGAAACTGCGGCATACCTTCCGCTGGGTGAACTGGGTGTCTCCCGTCACCACCTGGCCTTGCAGATCCAACCGATCCAAGAGCCGGTGTCCGCCTCCAGTTCATTCCTCTTGTGCGCCACTGCCTGTCGACCCACCGCGATACCCGACCGGTGGGCATAGGCCGCCACCAAGTGGACCCCAGGCAATTGCTCTCCGTGAATTCCACGCAACCTCTTTCCGTCTATGCCCAGCGCCTCCCCAGCCTCCAGTCCCCGCTCCTTTAGCCATTGACCCAACAGCAGTTTGAAGGGCTCCCGGTCCAGCCGGCTGAATACCTGATGCAACGTGGATACGCAGGGAGTACGACTCCGGGTGAAGCCAAGTGCCTCCGATACCTCTCGGCCCTGATCCCGGCCCCACTGGCTGATGGCATACAGGCTGCGGGCGCCACACAGCATGGCGCACACCGCCAACCCCAGGACCGCCACCGGAGGATGGCGCCGGCCATGCCTGCTCCGAGGGTCCAGCAACCTCCCCATGACCTCCAGTAACGGCAGGCCCCCGATATTCTCCCTATCATTGCCCATTCCACACCCCTCTGAGCCTCACTCTCCCTACCTTACTACTCCCTCATCATTCCCAAGACACCCCATCCCCCTTTTCGATCAATAATCAAATGACCCTGCTTCCTTAGCCAGGGAGGTTGACAGCGCGGACGACTCACCCCCTAGGCTCACGCACCTGTGACCTGCCTCCTGCGGTTGCACCACCCACTACATTAGACTCAACAGTTGCGGGACAATACACGGAGGCTGGAAGGCATCTACTCTGGAGGCCTGTAGCCAAGGGAGTTGCGCGGCCTGATCCTATTGTAAGTCGGCCGGTACTGCCCGGGCACCACCTCCAGCGGGGTGTATAACACCTCCAGGTTCAGCAGTTCGTCTCTGGGCTTACCGCTGAAGCTCTCTACGTATCCGTTCTCCCACGGCGGCCCCCACGCTTGATTTACAGTGTCTTGGCCCCCACTCCTACGACCCATTGTCGGATGGGATGCGTTCGGGCACTCCCTTGTCAGTCTTCAGCCTTGGGAGAGTCTCGATCACATCCTTCATCGGAGTGACATTTTCCCTGACTAGTTAGCTTCTGACCGAATCGTAGGTGAACCGCCAAGGCCATTAGTCCAGTGATCGCCACGAACATTAGTTCAACCTGAACTTAGGTGAGTTAGTCTTTTATCAGGTTTCAGTCGAGGGGCCAATCGACTCCCTTGTCTCCCAGGAGCTTGTGTTGAGTGGACTGTCTTACCCGGTAGCGGGAGCCCTCGATGACGATTTGGAATCCGGCGTTGGCCAACCGGTCCAGTGCACTGTTGCCGAGAATGGGGTCGTTGAAGAGACTGAGCCATTCCTAGACGCTGCGATTGCTGGTTATGACGAAGCTGGATACTCTGTGTCTGCCGATGATCAGCTCATAGAGGTCGGCGAACTGCCGGGCGGTGCGCCAGTAGAGGCCCAGGTCGTCAAGGATCAAGAGGGCCGTGGAGAGAGAGGACCTGGTGGATCTACGCCGAAACCCATTCCCGATTGCGAACACGCTCTGGGCTGTCTCAGGCTGCGCAACATGCGGCCCTGCAGGACTTTAGGCCGAACAGGCAGGACCGGCAGAAGCACAGTTGCAGGTCGCAATGAGACTCCTTTCTGCGAATCCCATCCAGTCCCTCACGAAGCAGCCAGGGGACCAACAGAAGGGCCGTTACCGCATCCAGCCACCACCAGCCCAACGCGGCGTTGGCCACCAGTCCGATGAGCAGGGTCAGGGAGAGGATCGCACAGGCCAGCGTCTCCTTCGCCTCGATTGCAATAGACTGGATATTGCCCTCGGCCGCGATTCGGAGTTTCCATACGGCTATCAGGGGCATCAGGGTGACCGAGGCCACTGCGAGCCCGATGCCCACCAGAGATTCCTCCGCGCCGCTCTGTTGCGATATGGCCCAGGACGACTGCAACACGATGGCGCACGACAGGGCGATAAACGTCCAGCCAATGAACCGGATTACCCGCCGCTCCACAACCTCGGCATGCTCTCCATCCTCGATGCCCACCCTCCAGAGCACGAGGCAGGCGGCCGCCACCTCGATGCAGCTGTCGGCCCCGAAAAAGACCAAGGCGAAACTGCCGGCAACGATCCCGGACCAGATGGCGATCGTGCCCTCTGCAACGTTGTAGAGGATGGTGAACAGGAGCAGAAATCTTGCGGTATTCAGCAACGCGGTGGATGCTCCCTACCTTGCCCGGATGAAGAATGTGTTAACACCAGTGCCCACGGCAGTCCAGAGCTCCGGCGGTCGCCTCCTAGGCAGCGGGCGGCGGGGCCGGAGTTCCAGCGGCCGGCATCGGAGCAGTGTCATCAGCTCCAAAGGCATGGGCGCATATGATGATCGGAACGACTATCGTCATGGGAGTCAGTCGCATACGTCCCTCCCGAGGTAGTTACGAATCTAGTCGTCGGGAAGCGGACTGTCAATTCGACCTGACATCACGTTGCTTCCGTCGGCCGATATTAGGCAGCTCCCTGTGACGACTACAGCTTTGACTTTCCAAAATCGCGTATAAGCGCAGGTGACACGGCAAGACCTGGTCCAGGTCATTCAGAGGTCGAGGGAGAGTCATCTACCATGCTCGAAAGGTGCATTCATCGGACATGGTAAGGATGACGCCTGAGGGATGAATTTCGGAGGTGGCAGGGCCCCTCCGGAGGACTACTGAGGTGACTGCGCCGCCGTCGGAGGGAATCTTTGTCCCTCGAGTTGGGCCAACTCCGCGTCCACGGCAGCCTCGCGTTCCACGAACTCGTCCCTCACCGCCTCCAGGCTCTTGATGCGCCCATCTTGATCCAGTTCGTCCCGGTGTTTCATGGCCTTGACGTGCTTCACAGCACGGCGAATGGACTTTGCCTGGTCCTCGAGTTGCTCAAGCGCCACGTACTTCGGGCGGAAGGGCATGCCCTGGTCGACCATCTCCTCGGGCAACGGCTGGCAGAAGGCCCTGTCCATGCACTGCAGGACCTGGGCGGCCTTCCAGTACTGCCGCTCGTCGGAAAGGACGTAGTCGGCCTTGTGCCTGTTGGGATAGACATGGTCGCCCCGCCCCATGGAGCGGATGGTCCCGTCCCGGTCGCGGCGGTAATACCAGATATGATAGTGGGTGTCCACGCGGACAATTGTCCGCAGACGGCCTTGAATGTCGATGTTGCTGATAAGCACCCGAGGGAGCGACCGGCACGGCGCTATCAGTATGAACATCCGGTTGGAGGGGAGCAGCATCACCGTGCCACAGCTGAACTACACGACGAAGATCCCGGCCGAGCAGACCGCCGCCGAGATCATGTCCGTCCTCGTGAATAAGGGCGCTGATTGACGACGATTAGTCCTGCCGAATCCTGTTGCCTCACTGAATGTCATTCGCCAGGGTCATTAGGCCAGTCATCGCCACATTCTTTAGGCCACCCTGGGCACATTGTGGTCAGACTAATATCAGTTTGACGCCTGGGGGTCAATCATCGACGGTTGCAGGCAACAGGGCCCGGCGTGGGGAGAGTCTTTCACGGTAGCTGGAGCCCTCGATGACGATCTGATAGCTGGCGTTGGCCTGTCGGTCCAGAGCGCTATTTCCGAGGATGGGATCCTCGAAAAGGCCCAGCCACTTGTCCACGGCCCGGTTGCTGGTGATTACGAAGCTGGAGGCCCTGTGCCGGTTGAGAATCAGCTCGTAGGGGTCGGCCGATTGCTGGGCGGTGAGACGGTGCAGGCCGAGGTCGTCCAGGATCAGCAGATCAGGGGACAGGAAAGACCGGAAGCTGCGATCCACCGAGTTGTCGGCCCTGGCCTGGTTCATGGTCCTGAAGAAATCATCGGCGTGGATGAAGCGGACGGTATGCCCGGCCCTGACAGCGGAGTAGCCCAGGGCCTGGGCCAGGAAGCTCTTGCCGACGCCGGCGGGACCCACCAGCAATACGTGCTCGTGTTTCGCCAGGAATTCCAGCGAGAATACGGCGTCCAGCAAACGGCGATCGACGGTAATTGACGCCGACCAGTCGAAGTCCTCCAGCCGGCATGTCTCCTGGAATCCGGCCTCATGCAGACGCACCTCGATGCGCCGGTGGGCCCTGCGGTTGACCTCATCCGAGAGGATGATCTCCAAGAAAGAGGCGTAGTCCAGCTGCTCCCTGCGGGCCAGTGCGATACGCTCGGGCAGGGTGGCTGCCATAGGGCCCAGTTGCAGCCGCTTGAGCAGCGGAGTCAGGTCATTACTTCGCGTCATGGAAGCTCTCCTCATGCCGTCCGGCGGTGGTATTCGTCTGAGTGGGCGAAGACGGAGCCAGGTCTGGCGAAACGACCGTGGGGCAGTGGCTCGGGCAGATCAGGAATGGCCTCCTGTTCCAGCGCCTGCACCAGGATGCGTTCCACGCGGCGCACATCGATGAGGTCGACATCGAGGGCTCTGCGGCAGGCGGCGTCGAGGCGCTCAGGCGTGTAGCGCTGTCCCAAGCGTATGAGCTTGTGGCCTTGCCTGACCTTGGCCCAGGGCAGGGGGCCGTCGAACAGGCGTCCAGCGAATTCGGCCACCGCAGGTCCGTTATCCGCGGCACTGTGCTTGATCTTGTCGGGAGTGCGCATGGTGTAGGCGGTGATCTCGGACGGGTAGTCCTCGGGATCGGTGGCCCGGCCCCCTCTGGGCTGCCGGACGTGAGTTTTGATCAGCTGGCCTCTGTGGTATATGCGCACCAGCTTGCTGCCCAGTCCGATCTCCACCTGCTGTCCGGGCGGACACAGAGACGACGGTACCGAGTGGAGGGCGTACTGGCAGGCCACGTGATGATCCGGATGCACCTTGACGGTGCGCCAGTGGGTGATCACGTATGGCTCACCATTCCAGGGGATCAGGGAGTGGCGCTCCTCGTCTTGGAAGACCAGCAACGGCTTCTTGTGGGTGGTACCGTGAATGCGCATTCCGGCGACATCGCGGCACCAGTCCCGGCCCTGTTCCCTGAGATCGGCCAGGTCCTTGAACTCCCCACCCTTGAAAAAGCGCTCCCGGACGTACTGGATGCCCCGCTCCACCTTGGGCTTGTCCTTGGGATGGCGCACCCGGGCCGGGTCGATGATGAAACCACGGTGCTGGGAATATTCCAGAAAGCCGCGAGTGGGCCGGGGGTGCAGGGCGTCGGCTCCAGCAAGAGCGGCAGGGAAATTGTCGATCACCAGGTACTTGGGAACGCCGCCGAAGAAAGCCCAGGACGATTCCAGTCCGGCGATGACGTCCTCCAGCCTCTGGCTGAAAGTGGGCCAGACAAAGCAGTGTCTCGAATAGCTCAGTACCAGAAGCAGTGCCCACACGGCGCGCCTTCGGCCGGTCTCGGGGTCATGGATCAGCCCCAGTCGCCCGAAGTCCAACTCCACCACCTCTCCGGGGGCGGTGTCCTCCATGCGCACCGTGGTCCTGCTGCGCCTGCGCCAGTTGCGCCGGGCCACGAAGCGCTGCAGAGAGGCGTACGACACCCGGCAACCTCGCTCCGCCAACAACTCCTGGATCCGGGTCAGTTGCAGACGGTCGCCGGTGAGCCGGTCAGCCCACGGGGCCAGAACGTCCTCGGTGGGCTTATCCACCTCTCGCGGCCCGGGCTGGCCAACCACCGCCAATCGGCTGAGCTGCTCCTCGCTCGGAGCCGGACCATGTTGGCTTAGTCCCTCCTCCTCAGCCGCAGCAACGTATTTCCGGACCGTATCTCTAGACAGTCCGGTCCCTGACGCTATATGCCGGAGGCTTATTCCCCTCTGCCAGCGCCGGATGACCTCCGATATCTCCATTCTGGACACCTCCTTATATGCCATCGCCACCCCTCACATTGAAGTGCGGCCATGGTCTCCAATTCGGTGCCCCAGGTTGCCTAATGATCTCGGCGAACTGGCCTAATGATCTCGGCGATTGACAAACTCGCTCCCCTGGGCCCGATGTACCGTCATTGCGAAGGAGGGCTGCGGTTCGTCGAGTTCCGAGAAATCGTAGTCCACGCCGGTTTCCTCAAAGGTCACCGTAATGCAGTCGGCGGTATGGTCCACCGCGGTCACCCAGCCCAGATCGCCGTTGAACACATCCTTGTCGTAGTTGTTGACCGTCTGGAGCACACAGTCGCCCACCCGGAAGGTCCGTCCGAAGCGTGATACCTCGGTCCCAGCCGGGTTGACGGCCTCCCGCAGCCTGTCGTTGAGCTGATGAACGCCGACGGCCCCCCGGTTCATGGGACACAGCACTTGGACATCCCTGATGGGGTGCAATCCGAACCGGGCCGGGATCCGCTCCGAGCAGATTCGGACTACGGCATTGGCCGCGACCTCCGGGTCATCGGCTTCCAAGAAGTAGAAGTCCCCCTCGGAGCCGCTGGAGCCGAAAAAGGGCAGGCGGCCCCGGTTGACCCGGTGGGCCGCCTCGACGATGCCGCTCCGGTCCCCTTGTCGAAAGATCCGCTCCAGACGGACAAAGGACACTACTCCGGACTCAAGGACATCCCCGAGGAACTTGCCGGGCCTGACGGAGGGCAGCTGGTCCGCATCTCCGACGAACAGCACCGAGGCGTGGCGCGGCACGGCCTGCAGCAGGTGATGGCACAGCACGATGTCCAGCATTGAGGTCTCGTCGACCACCACGGCGACGGAGTCCAGCGGCCGCTCTCCGTCTCGTCCGTACCGGCCATCCCCGGGCTTGAACTCCAGCAGGCGGTGCAGCGTCTGGCCTCGCGACCAGCGGCCTCGCCGAGACGCTTGGCCGCCCTACCGGTGGGAGCCGCCAATGCCACCCGCTGGCCGAGGGCCTCGAGGACCGATATCATGGCCCGCAGTATGGTTGTCTTGCCGGTCCCAGGCCCGCCTGTCAGGACGAATACCTTCTCAGACACGGCCTCGTGAACCGCCTGTCTCTGTTCCCCGGTCAGCTCCACTCCCATCCGGCGGCTGGCCCAGTCCACGGCGGCCGGCGCGTCGAACTCGCGGCGCTGCCCAGGGCTGGCCACCAGGGCCCTGATGGAGTCGGCCACGGCCCGCTCGGCAAGGTGGAGGCCCCGGAGGAAGACAGCCTCTCCATCCAGCACGATCCGTCCCGCCTCCCGCAGACTTTCCACCGCCGCCGTCAGTAGCTCCTCGGGAATGTCGAAACGGCTTTGACACAGGTCGACCAGCTCGGCATTGGGAACGAAGACATGAACCCTCGCCGGCCCGCTCCAGCAGCAGGTGCTCCAGAGCGGCCTGGGCCCGGTGGGGCGAATGCTCGTCTATCCCCATTTGCCGGGCGATCTTGTCGGCGGTGATGAAACCAATCCCCCCGCACGGCCTGGGGCATCCGGTAGGGGTTCTCCAGGACCACCTTCACGGCGTCTTGGCCGTAGGTCTTGTAGATGCGGGTGGAGTAGGCGGAGCTAACCCCGTTGCCCTATAGGAACAGCATCACGCCCCGTATCTCCTGCTGCTCCACCCAGGTCCGCCTGATGCTTTCCACCCGGCGTGGCCCGACCCCGGGCACCTCGGCTAAGCGCTCTGGCTGCTCATCGATCACTCGCAGGGTCTCGTCACCGAAGCAGTCCACCAGCCTTCCGGCCAGCACCGGGCCGAAGCCCTTCACAGGCTCGAGGCCAGGTTGCGGCGCACGGCATTGGCGCTGGCTGGCAACTGGGATCTGTAGCTGTCAGCCCGGAACTGGTAGCCGTGGACGGGATGGTTTATCCATTTGCCTTGCAGTTGCAGCCGCTCTCCCGGCTGAATTCCCGGCATGGTCCCGGCTACGGCAACCGGGTCACGCCTGCCCGGAACCACCAGGCGGCAGATGGTGAATCCGGACTCCTCCGAGCTGTAGACCAGCCGCTCGACCTCTCCGCGGAGCTGTTCCAGGTCGCTCGTCATGGTATTCAAGACGCACGCGTGCCCGCCTCCACTGTACGGCGCTCCCGGCAGCACCGTTACCGTCGCTTGCGCTTGCGCTGGGAGGAGATGCCGATGACCGCCTGCAAAAGTGCCAGTGCCTCAATCTAGGGCATTTACGTTAATTTTGGGAATAAATGCACGTGAATTGATACGGTATTAGGGCGATTGAACACGTTATTGGCACACATCGTTAGTAGAATGCGACTGTTATGCCCGGTCGTAAGGTATATCAACGATAGCGTTCCAATTTAGGTGGTATGGGATGTAGGATAGGCTGGGACTGAGTGGGGAGGTGAGGAGTGATGGGGTTGCTTTTCGAACTGGAAACCCGGTTGGAACAGGAATTGCCGCTGCGCCTGCAGGGGACATTGCAGGAATCTTTGGACCAGTACCGCCCGCAGTGCCGCGATTGCGGACTGCTGATGCACCGCCATCACCGCTACTCCCGGTCCATCGCCACCCGATACGGCCTGCTGGAGTTGCAGATACCGGTGTTCCGCTGTGGGGACTGCCGCAGCATGACCAGTGGTGCGGAACTGCTGGGCGACGAGGAACGCTACCGCAGGTATTCAAAAAAACTGCCGACTGGGCCGTGAGATTGGCTGCTCTGGGGCTCAGCTATACTCAGGCTGGCCGGTTGGTGGGCAGCGTCAAGAGCACTCTTTGCCGCTGGGTCAGACAGGAGGCAGTGAGAGAGCCGGTGCTGTCGGGGCATGTCTGGGAACTGGACGGAATGTGGACCAGGACCCGCTTAGGACCCAGGGAAATGAGGGTGATCCGGGACGAAATGGGCACTGCCCTGGGGTCTTTCGAACCCTGGTCCGAGGTGATAGACCAAGCCTGGCGGCAGGCTGAGGGCACTCCGGTCCACTTGGTGAGCGACGATGATCGTGCCATAGCTGCCGGAATTGAGTTGGTTTACGGGAGGGAGGCGCCCCACCAGCTCTGCCAGTTCCACCTGTTGCGGGAATACCGGCGCAACGTGGGCCATCAGGGATTCAGGGCGGCAAGGGCGTTGCTGGAATCCGCCAGCAGAGCCGAGGCAGAGGAGCATGCCCGGGAGGCAATTATCCGCAGCGGAGGCAAGCCCCTGGATTGGTGCCGCAAAGCATTGGGAAAGGGTATGACCCATCTGGGGACAGGGCAGGAAAGACACCGGACAACATCACGACTGGAGCGTCAGAACCGGGAGTACCGCAGACGGGAAAAGATGGGAACCGTCTGGTCGCCCCACAACCTGCTGGCACTGCTTCAAATCAGGGGCCTCATAAATCAAACCACCTAATTCGGAACCCTGCCTATATCAACACGTCCCTTGACCGGTCATCAATTGAGAGGAACCGGGCAGTTTTAATCCATTCGTGGCACCTACTTTTGTAGATGTGAGGTCAGGGCCGAGGGCTTGACGACAGCGGCCACGGCTGAGGAGCTGGAACGGGACTCACAGGTCAGTTTCAAGACTGGAGATCAGGGTTGAACGGTAAAACGAGAAAAGGCTCGGGGGAGACCGGGAAAAGGTTGGACGCCATACGTCCTCAAAGGAATCTGGATTCACGCTATCCCATCTCGTCCTGAAGACATAGGGATCGGTGTCCTTGAAAAAGCTCGCAGTCATATTCGCATTTGCGGTAATTGCCGTATTGGCAAGCGGAGTGGCGCTGGCCGTCGCGGGAGCGCTGCCGTCGCTGGAAGGGCCGGAGAGGCCGGCGGTTCCGGTGGCGCCGCAGCAGTTGGCTGATCCCACTCCAAAGCCAACGGAGACGCCGTATGTGAAACAGGAAGAGTCGCCCTCAATTTCCATCGGTGGGCTTTCCGATTCGCGCGTCGACGAAAAGATCACGGGCAAAGAGGAGAGTACAGCCGAAAGCAAGGACAGTGACGGCGCAATTGTCGAAGCGACTCCCACGCCTCCCTCGTCTGTGCTCAGGGGTGCGCCTGGCCAGGGAAATGGAGGCACCGGCGGAACCGAAAGTGGAGAAGGCACGGTCTACACGTGGCAGGACGGCGACCGGGAAATGCGGTCGGTCCTGCAGAACGATGCCTCCGACCCCAAAGACGACAGCTTCGAAGGCGGTAACGGGGGAGTTACGGTCAAGGGAGTCCAGAGCTCAGGCAAGGATTCGGGAGACGCGGACGACAAGGTGCTGCCTGAGTTCCGAATGGAATCGGGCGGCGGGCTGATGACGCTGCCGGGCGGCGTGATACTGCTGCTGGACCCCGAGTGGGACGAGGCTGCGGTTAACAAGTTTTTCACCTCGAACAACATTTCCACGGATGACGTGAAAGAACTGGAGTTCGTGGACAACGGCTTTCTGGTGAATACGGAGGCCGGATTTCCCTCCCTGAACTTGGCCAATGAACTAGCCGGCGAGATGGGCGTAATTTCGGCCAGCCCCAACTGGTCGAGAGAGCGGCAGGCCAAGTGACAACGCCGCTCCTTTCATCTTGAAGCCTGGCGCGTCCGGCGTCCAAGCGATGCTGAAGGCAACTTTTTCGGCCCGCAGATTGTTCGTCTTGGCGGTCTGTCTCTGCCTGATGGTGGCCGCGTTCCTGCTGGCCGGTTTGCGCGCCGGTGCTCAAACCGACGACCACGTCAATGCGCGGGACAGCACCGCAACGCTGTTGACCCTGGGCGGCACGGCGCAAGACGGCAATATCGAGGTATCGGGGGATGTGGACGTCTTCCGTTTTGTGATTGCCGAGGCCGATGCTCCCAAAGACCTGTGGGTATTCACCGAGGCCGCCGCCAGCAATGCTCTGGGCGACTCTGCGGGAAAGCTGTACGACGACTCCAGCAACGTCATTGCCGAAAACGACGACAGCGTATTTGCCCAGTCGGACTCGCATTTCTACCTGGCAGCGAACCTGGCAGCCGGGACCTACTACGTTGAGGTTTCGGCGGTCGGGACCGGCACGGGACAGTACACGCTGCACACCCGGACTGGAACCGACCAGGGCGAACGGGTAAGCGAGGCGGAGAGTGCCACGGCCCTCACGCTGGGTACGCCGGTGGAAGGAGTCATCGGTTCTGAGGACGACTGGGACACCTACAAGATCGTGTTGAGCAGCGACACCGACGTCATCTTCTACACGGAAACGGATGCACTGGACTCCACCGGAGCGCTGCTCGACGACCTGGGTGGAGAGATTGAAGAGGTGGACGACAGCGAGTTGTCGGAAGGAATTCTGGACTTTTTCATAGGCCGGGCGCTGGAGGCCGACACCTACTACATCACAGTGGGTGGAAGTGGCGATTCGGTGGGGACATACATGCTGCACGTGGAGTCGGTGGCGGATACTTCTACGACAATCACGCTGGACAGCGAGGGCAGGGGCACGGCCATAGGAATCCTGGGGGATGAGGATGATGAGGACGTATTCACTTTCGCGGTTTCCGGGACGAAGGACATATTCGTTTACACCGTCGGGAGAACGGACACGATAGGAGAAGTAGAGGAATCGGGCATAGTAATAGAAAACGACGACGCGTTTCTGTCGCCGGTGAACCGGGATTTCCTGCTGGGCTACAACTCCTCGGGGAACCAATCGGTGACCGTCACTGGCTGGAGTGGGAGCACGGGCCCGTACAGGATTTTCGTCGAAACCCGGGACGACCCGGCGGGGTCAACCTCGACCACGGCCACCCCCGGCGAGCCCTACGTGTTCGGCGTGATTGACAGCGATGGTGAAGAGGACTGGTTCAAGCTGGACTTCTCATCGGCCACCACCGATAGCGATGTGATCCTTCTCACCCAGGGGCCAACGGATACGGTGGGGACCCTATATGCCAGCGACGGCACCACGGAGATTTCCACGGATGACGACTCAGGTCGGAATTTGAACTTTCTCCTCAAGGGGACCTTCGCAGCGGGCGAAACCTACTATCTGAAAATAGAAGGATTTTATAATCCCCGGACCGAGAGCGACGAAATTGGCCCCTATGCGCTCTTTGCCGAGTCAGTTATCGCATTGAGCCTGGGAGGGGCGGTCACTGCCAGCATAGATCCCCACCACGACGTGGACATATACGAGATAGACCTGACCGGACAGTCGTCCTTGACAGAGGTGTGGATTTACGCCACCGGATCGCTGGACACCTTCGCCACGCTATACGACAGCGACGGAAACTTCCTAGTTTGGGACGACGACGGTGGCCTGTTGGGCCAAAGGTTGGCCTTCAGCATGCAGGTGGGGCTGGACCCAGGAGTTTACTACCTCCTGGTGAACAGCTACGACACTCGGGTGGGCGGATACGGTGTGCGCTTTGAGCGGGCCACGGACCCGCCCAACAGCACCAGCGGAGCGCCGACTCTGAGCCTGGGACAGGTCAAAACCGGCCATATAGACGACGCCGACGACGCCGACTACTTCCAACTCGACCTGGGTGACAAAACAAACGTGATCCTCTATATGACCCGCTATACAGGGTTTCGGTACGATGTGGAAGTCGTGGGCCAAAGCGACGTGAACGAATATCCCGGCTTTACTGACCACATTATCCGGGACAACTTCACCGGGAGTCCCTTTATCAAGGTAACGACGAAGACCGGGGGAAGGTACCTCATCCAGGCCCTTCACGACACGGCATACACAAAATTGGTCACCAACTGCACGGCGGATACCAACGCCCTGGACCCGGCGCCCGGAGACGACCTGTACGCCTGCCAGTGGCACCTGGAGGACCGCACCGCCGGCAGAGAGGCCAACGACGCCGCCGATGACGTGGACATCAACGTGGAGGAGGTCTGGTCTGACACCACCCTGGCCGACGGCACCGCTGTGTCCGACGGCATCAAGGGACAGGGCATCAACGTGGCGGTGGTGGACGACGGCATGGACATCAACCACGATGACCTCAGTCCCAACGTCAACAAAGGTCTCAACTACGATTACGGGAGCGACAGCTACACCACCTCCAACATCTACCAACCCCCACACCACCACGGCACAGCGGTGGCGGGGCTGATTGCGGCCCGGGACAACACCTTCGGAATACGGGGCGTGGCCCCCCGAGCCACCCTCTACGCCCACAACTTCCTGGCCGAGCAGTCGGATTATGCCGAGGCCGACTCCATGAGCCGGAGCATGGACGTGACCGCGGTATCCAGCAACAGCTGGGGGCCGTTTGACGGGCCCGGCCTTGGCTACACCTCCGCCGCCTGGGAGGGGGCTGTGGAGAAGGGAGTCACCGAGGGATATGGTGGGAAGGGAGTGTTCTACACCTTCGCCGCCGGGAACGGCGGAGACAGGAACGATAACGCCAACCTGGACGAGTTTGCCAACTTCTACGCGGTCACCAGTGTGTGCGCAGTCAACTCATCGGGAGTCAAAAGCGACTATTCGGAGTATGGCGCTTCCCTGTGGGTGTGCGCACCCTCCAACAACCGGAGTGGTGGATATCCGGCCATCGTGACCACGGAAAACTCCGACCGCTACCGCTATACATTCGGAGGCACGTCTGCGGCGACTCCCATGGTGTCAGGAGTGGCGGCGCTGATGCGTCACGCCAACCCGGAGCTGACCTGGCGGGACATCAAGCTGATCCTGGCGGCCACGGCGAGCAAGGTGGAACCGGACAGCACGAGGTGGGAGACGGGAGCCAACAAATACGGCTCGACCACGGAGACGTATAACTGGAACCGCAATTACGGGTTCGGCCTGGTGGACGCCAAGGCAGCCGTCGACCTGGCCAAGACATGGGTAACGCTGGCGCCGCTGGAGACCTACGAGGAAATCACCGTGTCAAACGAGACCATCCCGAACGCGTCCTCCACCGGGATTTCCTCGACAGTCAACATCAGCTCCTCAGATACCGACATGGAGTTCATAGAGTACGTCGAAATCCGACCGGATTTCAGCCACCCGTCGTTCCGGGACCTGAAGATTGAGCTTGTCTCTCCGAGCGGGACCACGACGGAGCTAGTGGACTCCACCGAGAGGGGGGGTGTCATCTCGTTATTCGGGTTCATTTTTGGAACTTTTTCGATACCCCTGAACGGAACATTCCGCATGGGGGCATCGCAGTTCCTCGGGGAGGACCCCACCGGCAACTGGACTCTCAGGATCAGCGACGAGGTTGACAACGACAAGGAGGGCACGCTGAACTCGTGGAACATCAAGTTCTACGGGAGTAACGCGACGCCATTCGCGCCTACGATCGACTCGGTGACCGCGGGAGAGGAGACTCTGACGGTGGAGTGGAGCGCGCCCACCGAGACGCGCGGAACGGAGATCATCGCCTATGACCTGAGGTTCAAGGACGAGTACGGCGAAGAGACCCCCTACGATTTTGCCTGGAACACCGGAGACGGCGAGCATTCGGTGGAGAAAACGGGACTGCTGGGGCGAGTGGAATACGAGGTGCAGGTGCGGGCGCGCAACTCATCGGGGCCCGGCGCGTGGTCGGAGGCAGTAAAAGCCACACCAAGGCGAGCCGGAGGGGACTGTACCTCCACAACGGTGGGAGGAGACCATTCGGAACTCCTGGAAGACTGCAACGTGCTGCTGGACATTCGGGACGCCATCGTTGGCACCGGCGTGGTACTGGACTGGACGCCGAGAGTGAGCATCACCCAGTGGGAGGGGGTCAGCACCGGCTTCGTCACCTCAGTGCAACGAGTTACCGGAATTGGGCTGACCGGGAAATCACTGGCCGGGACATTCCCCCAGGACTTGACCAAGCTGAATGGACTGGACACCCTGGACCTCTCGGTGAACGGCCTCACCGGGAGCATACCCGGGGAACTGGAATCCCTGACCAGGCTCACGGAGCTGCTGCTGAACGACAACAGCCTGTCGGGAAGCATACCAACCAAGCTGAAGGAACTGACCTCCCTGGCCAAGCTGCACCTGCAGGAAAACAGCCTGGCCGGGAGCATACCTGCAGACTTCGGAGACCTGACGTCGCTGCAAGAGCTGCACCTGGAAAACAACAGCCTCAGCGGGAGCATTCCGACAGAGCTGGGAGACCTCACCTTCCTGGACTCGCTCCTGCTCGGCGGCAACTCTCTGGGCGGGAAAATACCTTCAGAGCTGGAAACCCTGACTTCGCTCGATATCCTCGACCTGTCGGACAACAACCTCAACGGGAACATTCCGACGGAACTGGGAAGCCTGACCTCGCTGGAGACCCTGGACCTCTCGGATAACAGCCTGGACGGGAACATTCCGACGGAGCTGGCAAGCCTGACCTCGCTGGAGACCCTGGACCTAGCGGATAACAGCCTCGACGGAAACATACCAGCGGAGCTGGGAAGCCTGACCCTGCTGAAGACGCTGAACCTGTCGGATAACGGGCTGGATGGAAGCATACCGACGCAATTGGGCAATCTGTTCAGACTGGAAAAGCTGCTGCTGAACAAGAACCGGCTCAACGGTGAAATTCCGGTCCAGCTGGAGAATCTGACTACCAGCCTGACGGAGCTGTTCCTGGCCGACAACAGATTCACGGGCTGCATACCGGGCGGGCTGCGGGATGTGTCGTCCAACGACCTGGGCGATATCAACCTGGTGCATTGCGACGTGAAACTGACGGACCTCGTGGTCGAGGGGGCAACGCTGACTCCGGCGTTCGACGCCGACACGGCAAGCTACACCGCCGTTGTGGGCCCGTCGCCCGCCACGGTTACACCCACGGGCCAATCGGGAGTCAACTACGAGTTCCTGGACAGCAGCGACAATGCCATAGGCGACGCCGACACCGAATCCGGATTCCAGGTAGCGCTGGGAACCAGACGCACCACGGTGAAGATGAAGGTTCTTTCCGAGGACGGACTGGCGAACCACACCTACACCATCAACATAGACCGGGCGAACGCGCCGGGCCGCCCCAGCATCAGCGCAATTGAGCCCACCCCGGGCGAGGCCGGGTCGCTGGACGTGGCGTGGACTGCACCCTCCTCCAACGGCGGCGCACCGGTGATCGCCTACGACGTGCGGTACATCGAGAGCGCGGCCAGCAACAAGGCGGACATCCACTGGACCCTGGACGAGGATGCGTGGACCACCGGCGACGGGAGCCTGGAGGCCACCATTACGGGCCTGCTCGGAGACACGGAGCACGATGTGCAGGTGCGAGCGTACAACGGCGCAGCGTTCAGCCAGTGGTCGCAGACAGCGAAAGGGACGCCGGACGCTCCGGACTGCGACGCCTGAGGCCCGATATCCGACCCGGTCAACAACACGGGGCTGGTCACAGACTGTGAAGCGCTGCTGGCGGCGATGGCCAGTCTCGGGGCCAGCGGTAGGGTGAACTGGTCCATCAACACATTGATGAGCAACTGGCAATACGTCACCATCGAAGGGACCCCGCAACGGGTCACCAAGGTGGAGCTGGCTTCGCGGAGTCTCGATGGGCGGATCCCGTCGTCCCTGAGGCAGTTGAGCGGACTAACAACACTGGACCTCTCCGACAATGACCTAGCCCAGGGCATCCCACACCAGCTTGGCGAACTGAGCAACCTAAAGGTGCTGCTACTGGGCGGAAACATGCTGGGCGGTCAGATTCCGCCGGAGCTGGGCGACCTGTATAACCTGCAGACGCTGGGGCTGGACAGCAATGGCCTCACCGGCCAGATTCCCAACAACCTGCGCAATCTAAGCTCACTGACGGTCATCGAGCTGAACGAAAACCAACTGGGGGGATCGCTGCCGTCGTGGCTGGGCCAGATTTCCGGCCTGACAACGCTGTCGCTGCACGAAAACGCATTCATCGGGTCCGTCCCGTCGTCGCTGGGGAGCCTGAGCAGCCTGGAAGAACTGCACCTTTCCGGCAACAGCTTGACCGGCACCATACCCACGCAACTGGGCAACGCCACGGCCCTGACACGGCTGGCCATGGGCAACAACCAGCTCAGCGGCAGCATACCGTCGCAGCTCAGCAGTCTGACGAGCCTGACCCACCTGGCACTGAACGGCAATGAACTCACGAGGGACATTCCAGACCTGTCGGCCCTGACCTCACTTACCGAGATGCACCTGAACGGGAATCAGCTCACCGGTGGCGTTCCCGCGTGGCTCGAGGACCTGACCGAGCTGACGGTGCTGGACCTTTCGGGGAACGATCTCGGTGGGGAGATTCCCTCGGAGCTGAACAGTCTTACCAAGCTGGAGTCGCTGAACCTGGGCGGGAATCGCATGACCGGCTCAATACCCTCCTTTGCCAACCTGACCGCACTGATCAACCTGGACCTTTCGGACAACGCCCTTACCGGGGAGATACCAACGGCGCTGGGAGACCTCGGGGTACTGGAAACGCTGATTCTTTCGGACAACAACCTGAGCGGCAGCGTACCGGCCAAGATCGGATCACTTGCCAACCTGCAAAAGCTGCACATTGCCGGCAACGACTTGACTGAAGAGTTGCCCGATGAGCTGAACAACCTGACGGAGCTGGTGGAGCTGGACCTATCGGAGAACGAATTTGAGGGGGAGATACCGACCCTTAGCGGGTTGACCAAGCTGGAGGAGCTGAAGCTGAGCAACAGCGGGCTGGAAGGAGAGATCCCGGCACTGAATAGCCTGACGGCCCTGAGAGTCCTGCACCTGAACGACAACGAACTGGACGAGGGCATTCCCTCGCTTTCGGGCCTGACGAACCTGGAAGAGCTGCACCTGCAGGGCAACGAGCTGACGGGAGGGCTATCATCCCTCTCGGGACTTTCGGGCCTGAAAGAGCTGATCGCCCACGACAACCTGCTGGACGGCAGCATCACCACCCTGCCGTCCAACCTGACCAACCTGGAAACCCTGTCGCTGGGAGGCAACCAGTTGACCGGGTCGCTTCCCTCTTCGCTGGGCGGCCTCAGCAACCTGGAAATCCTGTCGCTGGAAAGCAACTCGCTGAGCGGGTCCTTACCCGGCCAACTGGGGGACCTCGACAATCTGCGGTGGCTGTACCTCTACAACAACCAGATATCAGGTCCCATACCAGCGAGAATGGGAGACCTAGGCAGTCTGGAGCAGTTGCGGTTGGAGAAGAACGCGCTGACCGGCGCCATACCCGCGCAACTGGGCGGGCTGAAGTCTCTGACCCTCCTGATGTTGGCGGACAACCAGCTGACCGGATGTGTGCCAGGTGAGCTAATGTCCCTGCCGGCGCTGGATGATAAAGGGACCAACGACCTGGCGGCCGTGGGGCTGCCCTTCTGCCCGGCGCCGACAATCTCGTCAGTGGAGCCGACCGCACAATCGCTGACGGTGGAGTGGAACACGCCCACGGCCTACGAGGTCTACGTGGAGTCCTACGTCCTGCGTCACATCGAGAGCAGCGTTCAGGACCCGGAGGAAGGGGACTGGACGGTTGTCGAAGCCAATTCAAAAGCGACGAGCGCCACGGTTACCAGCCTCCAGGAACGTACGGAATATGACGTGCAAGTCCGCGCGGCGTATGAGGCCGGAGAGGGTGCCTGGTCCGACAGCTTTACCCAGAGGACGCGACAGTCAACGCGAAGGGTCGCGCCGCCACCCCCACCTCCACCGCCGCCATCGCCATCGCCATCGCCATCGCCAGAGGAGGATACGACCACTACCGGCGGCAACGACGGCGGTTCCACCGGAGGCATCGGGGGAGGTGGTGGCGGTTCCGGGAGCGGGAGCGAGGGCGGGGGTTCCAGCACCGGCGGCTTCGCGGGTGGCGCGCCTTCGCCACCCCCCGCTCCACCAAGGCCGGTGAGCAGCTTCCAGCCGGTTCAGGAAGTGTTCCGCCCCATCAGCGGGAACGGGGTGCTGAACAGGGTTTGGAGATTCCTGCCCAGGTCCCAGACGTGGCTATTCTATGACCCGGATCCCGCGTTGGATCCATTCAACACGATGCGCAGGATCGACCTCTCAGCGGACCCGCCGAATGTCGTGATTGTCAGCGTCACCAGAGCGCAGAGTTTCCGGGGGATGCAGCTGTTTCCGGGATGGAACGTAATCCCGCTGACGCAGCAGCCGCTTGTGCCAACTCCTGGTGCCGGCACCCGGACAGCGCAGCAGTTTTTCCTGTCGCTGATACAGAGTGGCTCGCTGGAAAGGGTTTGGAGGCTGGACGCCCGTACCCAGCGCTGGACATTTTTCGACCCGGACCCGGAACTCGCTGTGTTTAACACGCTGACAACGGTTGACCTGGCCGCCAATCCGCCGGTCGTCCTGGCGGTGAGCGTGAACCGGAGGACGGAATTCCGTGGGATCACACTCTACCCAGGCTGGAACTACGTGGTAGTGAGATGAACGGACCCCGTCCGGCTGCCTAGTACTACAGTCGCAGATCTAGAAGGGATAGAATTTCAGGCAACCAACAAGTGTTGAGGTGGGGGGTGATTGTGGGTAGCGAGGAGTTGGCGGATGTCGCCCGGTGGTCCGAGGGTATCGAGGGGGTGCACCAGTGCATCGCAGGCAGGCTCCGGCGGCCGGAGCCGCGCAGGCGGGCGCTGGAGTATCTGAAAAGGTTCTCAGCCCGGCGGGACCCGAGAACGGCTGGCAATTGGCGGAGCAAGCGTATGACGCAACTCCCCTACGGTGTGCAACGACTGCTGTCGGGTTATGTTTGGGACACGGAGCTGGTTCGGGATAATTTGAAGCAGTACGTGATGGAGCATCTGGGCGACAGCGATGCGGTTTTGGTGGTGGACGAGACCGGATTAATCAAGAAAGGGGAGAAATCGGTTGGGGTGCAGCGCCAGTACAGCGGCACGGCGGGCCGGATTGAGGACTGCCAGGTCGGCGTGTTCCTAGCCTATGCCTCTGCCATGGGCAGGGCGCTGCTGGACCGGGAGTTGTACCTGCCCCAGGTGTGGGCCGATGACTGGGAGCGGCGGCAAGAGGCCGGGGTGCCTGAGGGTGTCGGCTTTCAGACCAGGGGGAAACTGGCCCGGCTGATACTGGAGCGGGCACTGGAATCGGGAGTCCCCTTCGGCTGGTTCACCAGTGAAGAGGTCTACGGGAACGAGCGGAGCCTGCGACTTTGGCTGGAGCAGGAGGGCGTTCCCTACGTTCTGGCCATCAATCGCAACGAGAAGCTGTGGGCCTTGACGGAGAGGGGACCGCTGCAGGTGAGAGCCGACCGACTGGCGGCGCAGGTTGACGAGGCCGACTGGATCAGGTGCAGCGCTGGCGCTGGTGCCAAGGGTCCCCGGGTCTACCATTGGGCCGCGGTGGGAATACGGCCCCTGGGAGAACCCTGTAAGGGCTACTGGCTACTGGTCAGGCGCAGCATTGCCAACCCTGGGGAACTGGCCTATTGCGTTTGTTATGGTCCTGCGGGAAGGGCCGTGGAGGAACTGGTTAGAGTCGCCAGAAGGCGCTGGACCGTAGAGGAATGTTTTGAGGAGGCCCAGGGTCAGGTGGGCCTGGACCAGTACGAGGTGCGGTGGTGGGATGGCTGGTACCGGCATATCACCCTGACCATGCTGGCCCACGCTTATCTGACAGTGATCAGGAATCAGGCGGTGGTAGCGGAAGAAAAAGGGGCCACTACGGCCTCGACGAGGAACTGATTCCCGTGACTGTCCCGGAAGTGCGACGCCTGCTGACCCGCCTGGATTTGGACGCAGAACAAACTGCCTGATTTCATCCTGGCTTGTTCCTGGCGGAGACGTCGCCACCAAGCCCAAGCCCGCCAATGCCACTACAAACGCCGCCTTTCACATCTGCAACTGTAGTACTAGGGCGTGTTTGCAAACTATAACCAGAGTAGCAACGCCCCGATGTGCAGCATGGCCAGATAGTTCTCGGCCCTCTTCTCATTCCTGGTGGCGATTCGTCGAGAATTGCTTCAGCCGGTTGATTGTCCGCTCCACCAGATTGCGTTGCCGGTACAGGGTCCGGTTGAAAGGACCAGTGCGCCGTTCGTTGATTTTCCGGGGGATGGTGTAGCGAATTCCCCGCCGTCTGAGATAATCCCGAATCCTGCGGCTGCTGTACCCTTTGTCGCCGCAGACCCGCTGGGGTTTGATGCTGGGACGGCCCCGCCCGGAGCGTCTCACCTCCCCTTGAGTCATCAACTCCTCGAACACGCTGGCCTCGTGCCGCTGACCCGGGGTCAGCACGAATGCTACCGGTTTGCCCTGCCCCTCGACTCTCAGATGGACTTTGGTGCTGAACCCTCCCCGGGAACGGCCCAGCGCCTGATCGCCCTCCCCCTTTTTACCCCGGCAGCGCGCTGATGTGCCCGCACGCTGGTGCCGTCGACATAATGGACCTCCCAATCAACTTGACCGATTGCGTCAGCCTCCCGCTGCACCTCAGCCAGAAGCCGGTCCCAAAATCCTGCCTCCGCCACCGGTAGAAACGGCTGGCCACGGTGGTCCAAGGGCCAAAGCGCTCGGGCAGATCCCGCCAAGGGGACCCGGTACGCAAAATCCACAAGATACCGTTGATGACCGTGCGATGGTCCTTTCCAAGACGTCCAGTCCTGGGCTTCTGATCCGGCAAGAGCGGCCTCAGTCGTCGCCATCGATCATCCGTCAAATCCCCTCGTCCCGCACACCTAACCTCTCATTTCAACCTCTCCAATCCAGTTTAGGCCCCACAATCGCGTTTGCAAACACGCCCTAGTCCTCCGGCAGCGGAAACGGCGGCGCCCGGCCGATGATCAAAAACGAATCGGCATCGCCCACCTCCACTCCCGCCACGGCTTCTCTCGAGAGATCAACCAGCACTTCAATGCTTAGGATTCCTTCGGCGTGAATCTCCTCGATGCCCTGCTTGTAGTCCCTGCCTGTAGCTTCATCTGGTTCGAAAGCAACCATGGGAACCTGGCCACGGAAGGTAATAGGGTCCTCCAGAACCAACTCGGCTATTGCGCCGATCGGCCTTTTCTCCCCGGAAACCCAAGGACCTATAGCGGTAAACTTGTAATCCCCCAACCCCATTGCCGACAACGTGGCATCGTAATGAATTATGCTCTTGACGGTCTCAATTTCAGACCCAGTTAGAGTGGGAACATCCCTGGCACCCGTGATGATGAAACTGTAGTTCACGGGTTTCTGGGTATCCCGCTTCTGGATCTCGACGATGTACGGGCCTGCTCTGAGAGCCGTCCATGTGATTGTCGCGTTTCCGTGGCTATCACTTACAAATGCGCAATCCAGGAGAACTTGCGGCATTGTGGCTATCGCCCCTCCTTCGCTATCAGTTTCGAGAGCGCAGCGCACGGATTCCAGGTTACGAGGGAAAATTGCTACGTCCGGAACCATGCCGAGGTTTCCCGGGACCGCGATGAAGTGGAGTTGGTAAGTCTCCTCCTCGACTGCCTCGAATACCAAGTAGTCGTAGTCGAACTCATCGTCCACGACGCCTCGCGTCATTTCTTCTAGCGAAAGGGGGGTCCCCTCCTGCGGCCAGTCGGGATGATCATCCGGGGGCCTGGGTTCCACAAACCGGTGTTCACCCTCGAAAAGGTCCGGGGCGCATTCCTCCAGGGAATGCGCGAACTCCATCGCTTTGGCTGGGACCTCGTAGGGATCAGGCGCCACCCACGCCATCACGGTCTCGGCGTCTATGTTCTGGAAAACCGGGTGGACGCACTTGAACTCCTCATCGCTCAGCCTGGCCGGATCAACTCCTACGAAAGTCATGAGCAGGTCTGGGATGCAGAGCATGACCCCCACCGAAAGTTCCAGCATCACCGATTCGTCAGGTTGTCCGCTATCCGACAATGCCCAGATTGCGGCGATGTCCTTGTCTGCCACCAGCTCTTCTATGCATCCCATTTCTCTCCCGTCCGGGTCAATTTCGAGAGGCAAGTCCGACAGAAATGCGGCGATGAAGAAACCCCTGGCTGTCTCAGGACTCAGGCAGGTGAACATCTCGAACTTCAGGTCCTGCGAGCTGTAGCCACCCAATATCCGGCTTTCCAGCGCCCGCTCCAGGTCGTCTCCCAGTTCGGTATCCATGCAGTGGCGCTCGGGGCCGGCGAGCGTGTCGAACAGTTCCCGCCAGGTTGTGTCGTCGTCTATGGCGATCTTGAGACTTGCCACAGAAGGAGTGGGTGTCCCAGTGGGGCGTGGAATGGACGGCTGTGTTGGTGGCGGGGTAGGCTTGGTCGTCGGACGTGCGGTCGAGGTTGGCTCAGGCGCAGCTGTGGGCAACGGCGTGACGGTCGGCGCTGGGGACGGTGGTACAGCAACCGCTCGCGTCGGAGTTGGCTCATCGCCGCAGGCAGCCAGAAAAATGAAAAGGGCGGCCAGAGCGCTGGCCGGCAATATCTTAGTCAATGATATTTCCCCGTTATTGCCCAGCAATAGCGGGACATCGACACAAGTCAACGAGAGCCTTGCCCAAGCCAATGTTCTATGCCGGGCCTCGCTTGTTCAAGTCGGGTATTCTTTGCGTTAGGCAGTTGTCCCCATAGACCTGAATCCCCTAACACCCCGCAGAAGGCAGCACTCAGAAGGACCCATCCCTCTACCCGTTTCCACACCAGAATGATGGCGAGGGACAAGGGGAATGTCCCGGCCCATAAAATCAGCATCGGGTAGAGCATGTAATTGCCAAAATAGTACCACAGTCCGCAGAAAACTCCCCATCCATAGTCCTCTTCGCCCGGCATAATAAGAAACCATAATCAGGGAGACCACAGTGAAAGGAACAAGGTCAGCCCCATCAAGAGGACGTATGGGCGTCTGGCAATCAGGACCAGTTTGTCCATGACCTCGTCTCCAGGCAGGAATTCCCCCGGTCTTCTTACTTGAGTTGTTCTACGAGTTCGCCCATCGGAATTTCTGCTACTGGCCCCCTGGCTACATTATCCTTGACCAACAGGTGGAACTCAGGGAAGAGACCCCCTGTATCCACTCGGTGTGCCGGCGAGTCATTCTCAGCTTTCGCCAAGAACACTATGAGGCGGGCATCCTCTTGGATAACATCGTTCCACTCGAAATACTCGACCGTATCTCCAACCTGCCCTCCCATGTACGAGAATTTCAGGGCGTCCTCCGGGTTCCCCTTGAAAACTCGTTCCACTTCAAGTTGGACCGATGTACGGTGTGGATGCTCGGATCTTTCGCAACGTCTTCCTTGATTTGAGAGGGAGGAGCGCCGTCCTTAGTACTACAGTTGCAGATCAGTAAAGGATAGAATTTCAGGCAATCAAGGAGTGTTGAGGTGGCGTCGTGGTGATTGGGAGAGATGAGGTGGCGGAAGTAGCGCGGTGGGCCGAGGGTATTGAGCGGAAGCGGCACCGTCAAGGTAAAGGACGCCGACACGGTAGTGCCTCCCAACTTCAGCGGGCTGAGCGACCAGACGGAGCACAAGGTCGACGGGCGTCCCTACCCCAAGTTACTGTCCATCACCTCCACGCCCTCCGGCCAGGCGGACACCTACAAGAAGGGCGAGGCCATCCTGGTAGATATCGAGTTTGACCAAGACGTCCACGCCCTTGACGACTCAAACGGCGTCGCAGCATACGCTACGCTGACAGTCGGGGACAGCACTGATACCAGGAAAGCCTACTACGCCTCCGGCAACGGCACCAACACCCTCACTTTCAAGTACAACGTAGCAGAGGGTGATTCGGATTCTGACGGGATATCCGTCACGCTTACGGACTCACAGAACATCAGGGCCATAGAAGACAATATAAGTTTCCAGCACGACCCCGGGGGCACCGCTCCGGTCCTGGAGAATCAGTCAGATCATAAAGTCGACGGAACATCGCCAACTATTTCGTCATTGGTCTTCCTTGACCTCCCGGGACCGGGCTCCGACGACACCTACGCTGAAGGCGACTGGATAGGAGTGAAAGTGACGTTCAGCGAGGAAGTGAACGTCATCGGCAGGCCCCAGGTGGAACTGGACATAGGCGGCACAGCCCGGCAGGCGGAATACGGACATCTGGCTCTGGGAGGCGGTTCCAGGATAGACCCGACGGCTAGTACCACCATCAATTTCGGTTACACGGCACAGGAGGGCGACGTCGACAGCGACGGTATTTCCATCGACGCCAACAAGGTCACCCTGAACGGCGGGACCATCAGGGACACGGTAGGCAACGACGCCACCCTGACACACGACGCCTTGGCCGCCGATTCCGACCACATGGTGGATGCCCCGGACGAGACTGCCCCGACCGTTTCGTCGCTCGCCATCACCTCAGACGCCGGCTCGGACAATACCTACGGCACCGGCGACACCATCGAGATCACTGTCACCTTTAGCGAGGCCGTGGCGGTAACAGGAACGCCCCAGCTGACCCTCGACCTGGACGAGGACAAGCAGGCGCACTTCGACAGCGTTAGCGGCGCAGCGGTGGTGTTCTCCTACACCGTGGTGGTGGGTGATTCCGCCGAGGATGGCCTGAAGATCGAGGCCAACAAGCTGACGCTCAATGGCGGCACCATCAAGGACGGTGCTGGCAACGACGCGACGTTGGACCATAGCGCGTTAGGTCCCGACGCAGACCATATTGTCGACGGTTATGGCGGAATTTAGCCTGCCTCCCCAGAGCGGGACAAAAGTTCAAGGATGACTAACGGAATGCCTCCGCGTCGGAAACACCCAACGCGGAGGCTACTCTTGACCGGAGGACCAACCAATGAGAGCCAAGAGGTTCCTGGCCGGGGTTGTGGCGGCCATGATTTTGCTCACTTCTGCCTTGACGGTGGCGTGCGGAGGCGAGGGCGCCGGAGACAGCCTTACCCGGTCCGACGTGGAGGAAATAGTTCGAGAGCAGACAAGTTCGACCCCAGCTTCAGCCGGCCCGACGCCGGAGGACGTGGAGGCGGGGGTGCAGGCTGCGCTGGACCGGGGGTCTGGGACGCAGAGTGGCACGCTGACTCAAGCGGAAATCCGGGAGATTGTGCAGGATGAACTGGAGGCCCTGCCTCGGCCCGAGCCGGGCCTGACCCTGAATGAAGTTGAGGAGGCCATTCGCGCCGCAATGGCTGGCACGGAGGCGCCTACGTTACAGGATGTTGAAAGCGCCATCAGGACCGCAGTGGCCAGTATTCCCGCGATCGAGCCAGGGGTATCCACCCAGGAAGCGGAGATGATCGCCAGGTCTGTGCTGGCTGCGGCGCCCGACAGGTCGACACCCGACAGGTACACACAGTTCTTCGTTGATGGCGCCATCGGTAGGTACGAATCGCAGGGGCGACAGTCTGCCATCGACTACTACAACAGCCTGGCCAGTATCGACGGACAGTGGTACACGATCATCCTCGACGAGTCAGGCACCGTCCTGGCGCACTACGATGAGCATCTGCGAGGGCTGAATCTGAGCGGGCCGCTGGGGACCGATGTCAACGGCTACGAGTTTGGCCCCGAAATCCTCTCTGCAACTGAGTCCGGCAAGTGGGTGTCCTATGTTTACCGGAACCCCGAGACCGGCAATCCCCTGGCCGCAGATCTCAGGGAGTTGCAGCTCAAGAACGCCTGGATAGTTCGGCACGACGACCTGCTGTTCGTCTCCGGGTGGCACATTGACGCCGAGGAATTCACGAAGTCCCTGGTGCGCGATGCCGTCAATACGTACCTGGCCAATGGGCTGGAGGAAACGATGCGCTACTACAACAGCCCCGCCAGCATCACGGCGGGGCTGGCATCCACCGTAGCCTATTACAACAACGCCGCCAACGGCGAAGGCCGCTGGGTCGCCTTCATAGCAGACGAAACGGGCCGTATCGTTGGCATCCAGGACCCCTCCATGCTGGGGCTGCAACTGGTGGACGTGCTTGGAGTTGAGACGTTTGAGGCCAGTTCCGAGGGCGGCTGGATAACGACCGGGGGATCAATGCGTATCTGGGCCGTCTCCCAGGATGGTCTGACCTTCGGCTCGGGGTGGCACAGAAGGTAGGGAGCGCCGACAACTGGAATGGTCCTCTCACGGCGGAAGCGAGGCGAGCTGCACTGGGGAATAAAAAAGAGAGGTCATAGAGCAATGAGCACTGCGACCCGCGGGCGCAGGTGAGTCTGCCCATTCTTGCGGCCATACCAGGGCGTGTTTGCAACCTGTAACCAGAGCAGCAATTCCCCGATTTGCAGCATTGCCGGATAGTTCTTGGCCTTCTTATCATACTTTGTGGAGATTCGTCGGAACTGCTTCAGCCGGTTGATTGTCCGCTCCACCAGATTTCATTGTCGGTACAAGGCCCGCTTGAAAGGGCCAGTGCGCCGTTCGTTGGTTTTGTCGGGGGATGGTGTAGCGAATTCCTCGTCGCCTGAGATAGATCCTAATCCTGCGACTGCTGTATTCTTTATCGCCCCAGATCCAATGGGTTTGATGCAGGGAAGGTCCAGCGCCTGATCACCCTCCCCCTTTTTGCCCCGGCAGCGTGCTGATGTGCCCGCACGCTGGTGCCGTCCACATAATGGACCTCCCAATCAACTTGACCGGTGGCATCAGCTTCCCGCCGCACTTCAGCCAGAAGCCGGTCCCACAATCCTTGCCTCCGCCACCGGTAGAAACGGCTGGCCACGGTGGCCCAGGGGCCAAAGCGCTTTGGCAAATCCCGCCATGGGGACCCGGTATGCAAAATCCACAAGATACCGTTGATGACCGTGCGATGGTCCTTCCAGGCCGTCCAGTCCTCGGCTTCTGAGCCGGCAAAATCGGCTTCAGCAGTCGCCATTGATCATCCGTCAAATCCCCTCGTCCCACACACCTCACCTCACCTCTCCTTTCAACTTCTCCAATCCAGTTTAGGCCCCACAATCGGGTTTGCAATCACGACCTAGCAGACAATAGTGTCAAAAGTGTGAAATTACTTGACATTAACATGTCACATACGGTGCAATTTATCTATTTAAGGGTATAATTTCTGGGGGTCATGATCAGACTGCTAAGGTCTAATGCCTCCGGACGTATTTCACGGTTCCTAGAGGAGCCATGTGCAGTCCGCTTGGGAGGATTCGGGGTGACTAACATAGGCGAGCGAGACCAGGAAATAGCTGCGTTGCGGGACCGCCTTTCTCGACTGAGCGAGGCCAGTCTCCGGATCAACGACAGTCTCGACTTTGACCGGGTCTTACAGGGGGTCCTGGAGAGCGCCCGCTCGCTGACAGGCGCCCTCTACGGAGTGATGGTCCTCCTGGACGACTCCCTGCAGATTCAGGACTTCCTGGCGTCCGGGCTCTCCCTGGAGCAAGCGGGAGAACTGTGGGGCGTTTCCGACGGACTGCGGTTCTTCGAGCACATCGGCGGCCTCTCGAAGCCGGTCCGGCACAGAGACTTCTATGCTTATGCCCGGGAGCTGAACCTGCCGGAGCTTAAATTTCCGGCCGATGTGAATTCCCCCTTGCCGGTGTTGTTCGCACCGATCACCTACCGCGGCAGGCCCAGGGGCATCATCTATCTCGGAGACACCGTTTCCGGCCGGGAGTTCACGCCCCAGGACGAGGAGACCCTGGTGATGTTTGCCGCCCAGGCGGCGCTGGTCATTGCCAACGCCAGGTACCACCGCGATGAACAGCGGGCGCGGGCCGACCTGGAGGCGCTGGTGAACACCGCACCCGTAGGCGTGGTTGTGTTCGATGCCAGGACCGGATACCCAACATACGTCAATCGGGAGATGATGCGGCTCATTAGCGAGATCGTATCGCCGGAGCTTACAGCGGAGGAGATCCTGACGGTCATCGCCTTCCGGCGGGCCGACGGCACGGAGACTTCGCTCCAGGAATTGCCCGTGGCCACGGCACTAAGCGCCGGCGAAACGATACGCGCCGAGGAGATCGTCATTAGCGTTCCCGGCGGCCGGAGTGTTTCTGCAATAGTCAATGCCACGCCCATCCGGTCCGACGCCGGGGAGATCGAGTCCTTTGTCGTAACCGTGCAGGACCTGACCCCATTGGAGGAGATGGAGAGGCTACGGGCCGAGTTCCTGGGCATGGTGAGCCACGAACTGCGGACTCCCCTGACCTCCATACGGGGCTCGGCCAACACTTTGCTCGATGAGGAGTCGTCGCTGGATCCGGCCGAAATGCGCCAGTTCCACCGGATCATTTTCGAACAGTCCGAGCGTATGCGGGGACTGATCAGCGACCTGCTCGACGTGGCCCGCATCGAGACCGGCAGCCTGTCGGTTTCCCCGGCGCCCACGGAGCTTCCGGTGCTGGTGGACGAGGCGAAGAACACTTTTCTGGCAACCGGAGGCAGGGATAACATTCGCATCGACCTGCCGCCGGACCTGCCGCTTGTGATGTCCGACCGCCGCCGCATAGTTCAGGTACTGAACAACCTGCTGTCCAACGCCGCCAGACATTCCGAGGGCCCGGCCGCAATCCACCTTACTGTGGCGCTACAAGGCATCCATGTCGCGATATCGGTCTCGGACAATGGTAGAGGCATTCCGGCTGACCGTCTGCCTCAACTGTTCCGGAAGTTCTCGCGTTCAGGAACCGAGGAAGAGGGGAGCGATACCGGGCTTGGATTGGCGATCTCCAAGGGCATCGTGGAGGCTCACGGAGGACGTATCTGGGCCGAGAGCGACGGGCCGGGAAAGGGTGCCAGATTCACTTTCACCCTTCCCATAGCGGAGGCCAGACCCGCCATTGTTCCGCGAACAGCCCGAAGGCCCGTTGAACGCGCCCGGCTTGGCGGAACCGGGAACGAGAGACCTCGGATCCTTGTGGTTGACGACGACCCACAGACTCTCAGATACGTTCGTGATGTACTCTCAAGGGCGGGCTACGTTCCCAGCGTGACCGCGGAACCCCAAGAGGTCTCACGGCTGATGGAGGAAAATGATTTTCACCTGGTTCTGCTGGACCTGATGCTGCCGGGGACCGACGGCATCGAATTGATGAATGACATCCGGAGCCAGGCCCCCGTGCCGGTCATATTTCTGTCCGCCTACGGTCAGGACCAAGTAATCGCCAGGGCATTCCAGATGGGTGCGGCCGATTACGTGGTCAAACCCTTTTCCCCGACCGAGCTTGCGGCTCGGATCCAGGCGGTGCTGCGTCGGCAGGATGTTCCTCACGGGTACGACGTGCCCAGATCACCCTATCTGATGGACGACCTGAGAATCGACTATGCCCTGCGCAGCGTAACCCTTGCGGGAGAACCGGTTGAGTTGACGGACACCGAGTACAGAGTGCTGGTTGAGCTTTCGGCGAACGCAGGGCGGATTATGACCCACGAGCTATTGGTGGAACGGGTGTGGGGTAGCGACAAGCCGCGCAGTTCCGGTCCGGTACGGGCCATCGTGAAACGTCTGCGCCAAAAGCTGGCCGACGATGCCGAGAACCCCGCATACATTTTCACCAAGCGGCGAGTGGGTTACTGGATGGCCAAGGACGATGGTCCGTGACTTTGGCTCTTGACCGGGTTGGTTGGGGATTTTGCAATCTCCCAACAGAGGGCCCACTGTTGAGCAAACTCACCGGAATGAGTCCCAATGTTGGTCCTGGACGATTCCCGGAGGCGAGGCTAACCAGCAATAACAGTGGTAAGCGGGTTTCGCCGAAACATAGCCACACTCGATGCTGAAGACTCTAATCCCGGTAATTCTCTATATTCTTGTCCTCACGGTGTCCCTGGCAGCATGCTCCGGCCCGACGGCGACTCCGACACCGACTGCCACACCCGCACCTCAGGAGACTCCGACAGAAATTTTAACTCCCATTCCGTCCCCGATGCCGGCCAGTACATCGACTCTTCAGCCGAAAATCAATAGCAACCCGGCCAATACTCCTGCTTCCGAGCCAAGCGAGACTTTGGCGCCCGATGTGAGACTCGCCCCCCTCCAGTTGGTGGACTCCCATTCGTTCCGGTCTGCTCTCTCTGAGGCTGAACTATCCTGTATCAGCGATGATCCGGAGGAACAGGCCCGGTTGCTCGATGGGTCCGGGACAGGGTCCCGGGAGGAATCCCGCAGACTCCTGGGATGCCTGGAAGACGAAACAATGGCCCGGTTCTTTCTTGCCGGGGTGATTCCCGGCCCGGAACCGTTCAGCCTGGAAACCTCGACCTGCGTCCGGGCCGTGCTGGAAGTCATCAACCCGAGGGATGTGATCACGGCAGAGATGGCGGGCGACAAAGAGGAGGCCGCTGCGTCTCGACTCGTCGCGATGTACGTAACGATTGCTTGCCTCAACGACGATGAGTGGGAGAAAGCCGCCCCAAGGACAACCATAATAGAGAATGACCGGATATCTTTGCAGTGCGTCATGAGGGCACTGGGCGGGCCGGGAACATTGACAGTCGCGATGCAAGCGGGGTTGGAGGGGAATTCTACGGATGTGAGCAAGGCGGCTGCGGAGTGCGCAAGGTAGCGAACTTGGGGGCTGGGGACATGCCCGCCACATGACACCAGTCCCTCCTCGGTGTACCGCCTCCCGGAGCGGAATACAGTCCGCTCCGAGATGCCCAAGGCTGCTGCGATCCAAGCCGCGCTCCAAGTCTCTTCTATTTCCAACAGGACGGGAGCCCGGTAGTGGGTGTCAGGATTCGGAACGAGTCCTCTTAATGGTTCGTTTCCCGGGTGGGTGCGGGTGAGGGCGTGGCTGTCCCGCCGCTTTGGGCGCCCTCCGGGAGGCGATTTATGAACCAGCTGCCGTCGAAGTTGGCGTAGGCCAGAAATTCTTCGAGCACTATTGACTCCTCTCCGCAGATGTCCCTGTAACAGGCCTCACCGTCCCGCACCTCGAAAATGCTGGGGCCGGTCTGGCCGGCGACGGTGCAGGAATCTCCGGGATTCATGTCGAGGACCTTCCGGCAAGGCCCGCCGGAAATCGGCCCGCCGGGTTGGTCTACAGTAAGCGTAGCTGGATTTTCGGTATCAACCTCGGAGCATCCCTCACTGATGCAGGCCGCCACCCAGTAGTTATTGTCATCGGAACTGGGGGAGGTGTGGAGGTAGCTGGTTTCAGTGACATTTGAGGCCAGATTCTCGCACCGGCTGGGGTTGCCGTCCTGATCAATTGAACAACGGGCAAGGGAGAAGCTGTCGTGATAAACGTTGTAATATTCGGCTCCTGGGACTGGATCCCATGTCAACCTAGCGCCCGAACCCTCCCAGGAGACCCTTACATTGGCAGGTATGCCGGGAGAGGAGTCCGCCGAAATTGAAAGGCTATAGGCTCCCGTTGCGTCCCAAGCAGACACCGATATGCTGACTGTTCCGGAAACGCCAGGCGTCCACCTTTCCGAAATCGGCGAGATTTCGGAGTTAAAAGTCCAGTTGTATCCTGGAGGCTGAAACAGGCTCAAGCTCACGCGGGGCATGTCCTGCCAGGCGAGCTCGATCAGGTAGTATTCTCCCGCATCTACCTGGAGATGGAAGCGGTCGGTCTCTTCTGGCTCGTCCAGTGAACCAGCCACGCTGGACCCAGCACTAATCTCTTCACTTTCTGGCTGTGCAGGACCGGTGTCTTCCGAGGGGATTACGCCGACGGGCTCCTCATCGATTTCGATGCAGCCGGCTTCAGCCATCCGAGTTCGGGTTTCGGCATCCATGCCGGCAATGGCCTGCTCGACGGATTCGAAGTGCGGCCCAATGGTCAAGAACATCGAGACAAGGAACTCGTCCTCCGTTCGGCCACCCGGGTCCTCCAGGAAGTCGTCTATAGCCTCCTTGAATGCCTCCGCAAATGAAATCTGGGCATTGTGCCATTCGGACACTTCCGCTGGAGGCTCCAGGGCACTCATCTGCTCGCTTACGAACCCCAGACCTTCGGAGAGTTCCCTGAGGGAGTCGCCCTCTTCCCAGGACCCTGCCTCCGTCACAGTCTCACCGCACACATTCCTGAGGTAATCGTCAAGGGTCACGGCGGAGGTGCTTGGCGGCTCGCCATCCGGCGTCGCTGTGGGAGGGGCCGATGCAGGAGTACCACCATCGGAATCAGTGGTAGGCGAGGTAGCGGCAGATGTCCCTCCATCGGCAGTTGCCGTGGACACATCGTCCCGATCCTCTTCGCCTCCCCCACAGGCGGCAATGGACAAGGTCAATAGGATCACCGATAGAGCAATCACAGCTGGGACCCAGTGTCTAACTATCCGTATCATTCTAAATTCCTCTCATATTTATCTGACGGTTTCCAATGGCCTCGGATGGATGAAGTCTCCGGGCAGCCCGATCCAGTTCGAATCTGCAAGAATTCGCCACCCGATAATTTCACAAAAGATGCTTGGGATCCCACGGAATCATAAAGTTCGTCTAAGACTTGTAGATTAACCAGATTGAAGTGATGGGTTGGAGATTAACCGTCATTCCGGCTCAAGGCCGGAATGACGAAACAGACTCCGCAGTCATCAATTCAAAGTGGCTGGCCCACTAGGTTCCAGGTTGAATTCGTTGCCCCGGTTATGTCCGTGTCTGTTCCGCTACTAAAGCGAACCCACTGGTAGGTGTACTGGGCACCAGTCAGCCCGTCGGAATCAGAGATCCCCGATGTGCCGGCGGTCAACGTCTCTCCCAGTGGCGCGGTGCCCGTGATAACGGGCGCGCCCGAAGCTGGAGAGTTGGTCGGGGCCTCCAAGGTCTCGAAAGCTCGACTGCGGGCTGTGTCGCGGGACTTGCGGGCCTTTACCCTGTAGGAGTACCGGGTGGACGCCGCAATGCTGTTGTCGGTGTATGTGCTGCCGGTATTGCCGGTGTCGTCCTCGATGACCGGGATTTCCCCGTGGCGTCGGAGTCTCGGTTGCCGCGCAGAACCTGATATCCGGTACTGACTTTCAGAGGATTTTCCGATGCCCGATTGAGCAGAGCCCCATCAATAGCAGGGCTCTGATACTCCCGCATGGCACGAGATCCTCGCCCAGCAATTAATTTAACATCCTATTTGTGCTAGTACTGTTATATTTACTAATAGTATTGTATTAGATTTTGTGCAATATCGGATTCAATACTCAAACTATTTGCTGACACCCAGGCAACAAATGCCAACCAAGCATTTGCGTAGCTGCTCCGTGAAGGGCCTTCAGGAGATGGGTTCCTACGTAGTAGCCGGACTCTCGGCCGTTTACAGAATCTGGGAACGAGGAGGAATTGGCCGATAGGGACAAGGAATCGGCAAGGGCCAAGGTGGAGCATCATTTCCTGAGGTAGAAGCGGTTGTTCGGCTACGGCAAGATTCTCCGGCGGGGCCGGCGAAGACCATGCGGGTGGGATAGCTGGGCGCGCCCTCCACCAGGGCGGCCGCCCCTTCCGGCGTGAGGTAGTCGGGGGATCTGCTGGGCCTTTCTTGGCGCCCAATCGCCTCTCGGGGGATTTTCGCAACCTGCGGGCCGAGAATGACAACGGCTGAAGCTGTTACGAAAGGCTGAGGTGGGTTAATTCAAGGTGGAGGAGTTGCGTTAATCGCGCATAAGCGCAATTCAGGGGGTAGCGCCTAATGAGCCCGCCATCGTCGTGCGGGCATCACTTGTCGCAGTCCAGATCGTATTTTTGGTCCTCTATCCATTCCAGGTTGTCTCTTCCCGACAGGTAAATGCAGAGTGGTACGGTCAGGGAACCAGACCCCAAGAAATTGTTTCCGTCGTAGTAGTAGATTATTCCGTCCGCTTCTACGGAACCGGCGCGACTTTTCTTTCTGGGGCTCCTGAACTGCTCCGCCTTCAACCCCACGGCCCGGAACGCCCCGGTGATGACGGCGCTGGACGACGGGCTGCCCGCCTCGCCCACGTACAGTATCCAGCCTAGTTCAGGTGCGTAGGGAGTGGTTGTATATGGTTCGTAGATGTCCCTGAAAACGTCGAGATCGCCGGTGAAGTGCACCAGATTCTTCCGCATGTAGTCATAAATCCGCTCGACGACCTGCCGCTCAGAGTCCACGTTGCCCACCATGCTGAACGCAAGGGTCGGGAAGGACTGGAGCGTCCCGTCCGGCAACCTGATCTGGGACATGAACGATATGTTCTCGTAGTTGAACGAGCCTACCGCTATGGGAGAATTCCAACGCCCTCGCTTGTGGAGCAACTCCATGTCGTCGCCACTGTTGTCTATAAAACTCCTGACGAGAATGCTCTCTCCGTCGGCCTTGGCGTAGTAGGCAAAGGCCTTCAGCATTTCCCGGTGTCCGTGCCCGACTTCCCAAATGAGCGGGCCGTAGTTGTCCCTCACTCCCTCACGGGTGTCGTATCCCGTTTTCCCGTAGCAGTGGACGCACAGCCCTGGGTAGACGTTCACCCCGTCCAGGACGCGGTCCAAACTGTCCACCTGCCAACCGATGACGTGGTGCCCGTTGGAACGCCTCTCAATGTCTATCTCCATCATCATCAGAACCGTGGCCTGAACTGATGCCACCTGGAGTTCCTCTCCCGATAGCGGGTTCTTCGGGGTGAACCTGCTTTCGGGGGAACCCTGGCCGGGAACTGCCACAGGCCAGTTGTCCGGCCCCCACTTGCTGGCCAGGAATGCCGGATTGCTGAACAGCCGCGAGTCCGCCCAGTCCAGGATGTCCCGCTCCTCTGCGTTCAGGCCGTCGCTGACAAAGTCGTACTTGGACGGCAGGTTCGACGCGGCCTTGGCCAGCAGCGGCGAGTAGTTGGCCAGCGCCGGGTTCACGGTCGGCGGTGGCGTTGGGCTGGGAGTGGCAGTTGGCGGCGGTGGTGGCGTGGGCGTTGGGTTGGGGGTTGCCGTGGGCTCAGGTGCGGGAGTCGGCCGGGGCGTCCGTGTTGGAGTTGCAGTGGACTGTGGTGTTGGAGTTGGCGTGGCAGTAGGCTGAAGCGTAGGTGCAGGTGTGGCTGCTGCGGCCGGTGTTTGACTTGGAGTGGGCGTTAGCGTCGGCTCAGGCGTGTTTGTGGGCACAGGAGTATCGGCGGGGGCGGGCTCCGGCGTGTTTGTCTCCTGCGGAAGTTGCACCTGCGTCGGTGTCGCTTCCGACGTCGGGGTGTCGGCTCGCGGCACTGGTGTAGCGGCAATGCTAGTGGGAGCCAGCGTTCCGGTAGGAGCCGAAGTAGGCGTTGCCCCGGTGCAGGCCAGCAGCACAGACAGAGTGGCAACCGTGACCACGGTTAGCAGGAGAAGGGATTTCGACATTGGAGGGCGTTCATCCTTCGGTGAGGTCCGCCTTTGATTCTAGCTGCCTTTCGGCTCTATTTCTCCATTTACCTTTCTGATGTCCTCACTGCGGCCAGCAGCATTGCGGACGTGCAGGTCTGGCCAGGAACCAGAGCGCCGCCAGCCTACTTACCTTCAGGTGAAGAGCCCCAAGGTGCTATATCGAAGCCGCAGTATCACTTGTCGCAGGACAGGTTATATTCGTTATTTTCAACTTGGTCGAGGGAGCGGAATAACACGCAGACTGGGATTCGGGGAGGGACTCGCCCGAGAATATCATTCCCGTTGTAGTAGTAGGCGACCCCGTCCGCTTCGACAGACCCGGCACGGTATTTTGCAGGGTTATCGGTCTTGAACTGCTCGGCCTTGAGGCCCACTGCCCGTGCCGCCCCGGTGACCGCCGCGCTGGACGATGGGCTGCCCGCCTCGCCGACGTACAGTATCCAGCCAAGTTCGGGTGCGTAGGGGGTTACTGTTAGGGGCTCGAAGAGCGGCCAGTATCCATCCTCAACGGTTCCGGTGAAGTGGACGAAGTTCTTGCGCATGTAGTCGTAGATCCGCTCCACCGCCTGACGCTCAGAGTCCACGTTGCCCACCATGCTGAAAGCAAGGGTCGGGTAGGACTGGAGCGTCCCGTCCGGCAACCTGATCTGGGACATGAACGAGACGTTCTCGTAGTTGAACGAGCCTACCGCAATGGGAGAATTCCAACGCCCTCGCTTGTGGAGCAACTCCATGTCGTCGCCACTGTTGTCTATAAAACTCCTGACGAGAATCCCTTCTCCGTCGGCCTTGGCGTAGTAGGCAAAGGCCTTCAGCATTTCCCGGTGTCCGTGCCCGACTTCCCAAATGAGCGGACCGTAGCTCTCCCTCACTCCCTCACGGGTGTCGTATCCCGTTTTCCCGTAGCAGTGGACGCACAGCCCTGGGTAGACGTTCACCCCGTCCAGGACGCGGTCCAAACTGTCCACCTGCCAACCGATGACGTGGTGCCCACTGGAACGCTTCTCAATGTCTATCTCCATCATCATCAGGACCAGGGCCTGTACCGATGCCACCTGGAGTTCTTCTCCCGATAGCGGTTCTTTCGGGGTGAACTTACTTTCAGGGTAACCCTGGCCGGGGCCTGCTACCGGCCAGTTGTCCGGCCCCCATTTGCTGGCCAGGAACGAGGGGTTGTTGAACAGGCGAGTGTCGGCCCAGTCCAGGGTGTCCCGCTCCTCTGCGTTCAGGCCGTCGCTGACCAAGTCGTACTTGGACGGCAGGTTCGACGCGGCCTTGGCCAGCAGCGGCGAGTAGTTGGCCAGCGCCGGGTTCACGGTCGGCGCTGGCGTTGGGCTGGGAGTGGCAGTTGGCGGCGGCGTGGCGGTCGGTGCCGGGGTTGCGGTCGGAACAGTCGTGGGCGTCGGTGTTGGAGGGGATGTAGGGGTAGGAATGTCCGTTGGCCCCGGCGTGGGCGGCGGCGTTTCCGTCGGTGCCGGAGTCGCGGTCGGCGTCGGAGACGGCGTGGGCGTTGCCGCTGGCTCCGGAGTGCTGGTCTCCTGCGGAGATTGCACCTGCGCCGGTGTCTTTGCCGTCGGTTCCGAAGTTTTCGCTGGCAGCGCTGGTGTCGCGGCAATGCTGGCGGGGGCCGGCAGCTCCGTAGGCTCGGAAGTCTCAGACGGAATGACAGTGGTCATCGCCGTGGCGGGGACAGCGGTGGCCACTACCGAAGAGGACCCCTCCCCGCCGCAGGCTGCAAAGGATATCATCGCCGCCAAGCACAGCAGCAGCCCCGCCGCTGCTCTCACCGTTCTGCTCAGCCTGCCCCAGAACGCTTCCATGGCACCATTCTCCACACTCGAATCGGTGACGTCTATAACCCCGCCCGGTCTGCCAGTCTGGGGTCCGGTTCGTCTCCGACAGCGCCTTCGGCCGACTGTGCGCCGTCGAAGCGCCAATGGCAAAAACAACCGTACGGAGGAAAGGCCTGAGCCACAATCCAGCGGACGAGGGTAATTGACCTTCAAAGCCAACGTTGCCTTGGCCCTCAAGTCGGACATTCGTGGTTCTTTCTTTCCCCGGATTACGTCCACCCAACGGAACGGGCATTTAACGAACCGCATGTTCCGTCCCGGGACTACTGAGAGAACACCCCATCCGCGGGATCTCCCGCAGGATGGCCCAGGGGTACCTAGCCCGCATCGTAGGCACCTCCCATTTCCAGTAGCCATGAGATCCTGCAAATTGGCGGTATGCACTCTCAGTCCTTATAGTGGAACCAATGACTGTCCTTCTTGAAGCAAAATCCCTGACCAAGCAGTACGGGTCCATCCTGGCCCTGGACTCTGTCGACTTTGAGGTCAGCGACGGCATTACCGGGCTGCTGGGCCCCAACGGGGCGGGAAAGAGCACCGCCATCAAGCTGTCGCTGGGGTTGATCCGGCCCACATCCGGCTCCGCGGAGGTCATGGGACGGCGGCCCTATGACTCGCCGGAGGTGCGGGAGCGACTGGGCTATATGCCCGAGCACGACTGCCTGCCCCCGGCGGCCAGCGCCGCCGAGTTCCTCTCTCACATGGCCCAGGTGTCCGGTCTCCCACCGGCGCAGGCCCGCACCCGCGCCGCCGACATCCTCCGGCACGTTGGCCTGGAGGAGGAGCGATACCGCCCAATTGGGCAGTACTCCACCGGAATGAAGCAGAGGGTGAAGCTTGGCCAGGCCCTGGTCCACGATCCGGTCCTGGTGTTGCTGGATGAGCCCACCGCCGGTCTCGACCCCGCCGGCCGCGAAGACATGCTGCGGCTGGTGCGCCGCACCGGGCGGGAGTTCGGCATCAGCATCATCCTCTCATCCCACTTGATGAACGACGTCGAGAGCACCTGCGACCGCATCATCGTCCTCGAGGGCGGCAAGGTTACAGAGCAGGGGACGGTCGCCGGGTTCACCGCCGATACCGAGGTGATCGTCCTCGACGTTGATGACAAGCGGGAAGAGGTCGCCACCGCGCTGGCCGCCAGGGGAATAACTGCGACCCTGGAAGGTCCGTCAATGACAGTCGCAATCCAGTCCGAGGAACAGTACGACGACATACGGGACTCGGTGGCGGAAGCGGGCGCGCGCCTGCGCCGTATGAGTCCGCGCCGCCGCCAGCTCGCCGAAATCTTCCGGGCGTCCCGATGACCGGTCCAACAAACCGACAGACCGGCGCCGAGGTCTTCGATCTTGGCTACCGGCACTACGAGGGTCTCCGGGAAGGGAGGGCAAGAGCCCGCCGGGCGGTATATGTCAACGGGCTGCGTACGACACTGGGCATCGGCCGGGGCACGATCCCCAAGGTGCTTGCCATCTTGATGTTCGGCGCCGCGATGGTGCCCGCCGTGATCATGGCGGTGGTGGTGTCCCTGTTCGGGCCTGTGGCCGAGGCCCTGCCCTCACATGCCGACTACTATGAACTGGTCTCGCTGGTGCTGTTCCTGTTCGCCGCCATAATCGGACCGGAACTGCTGTGCCCCGACCGTCGCGACGGCGTCATTCACCTCTACCTGGTTCGCCCCATCACGCCCACCGACTATGTCGCCGCTCGCTGGCTGGCGCTGTTTACGGTGACCATTGCCTTGGTCTACTCGGGACAACTGGTGCTTTGGATCGGACTGGTGTTGTCAGCGTCCGATCCCGCAGAGTACCTCAGACAGAACTGGCTGGACATTCCCCGCATCCTGGGCGCTGGGCTGGTGGTGGCCGTGTTCCTGGCCACGGTGCCGCTGGCGGTGGCCGCGTTCACCGAACGGAGGGCCTACGCAGCCGCCTTCGTGATCGGTTTGTTCATCATCAGCGCCACGATTTCCGGCGCGCTCACCGCCTGCACCGAATCAGGCGGATCCGGCCAATGCGAACAGCGGGTCACCGGCGGAGCGGCGAAGTGGCTGTCGCTGGTCAGCGTGGGAGAGGCGCCCACCAGGGTCAACGACATCATATTCGGCAAGGACGACCCCGGTTTTGGCAACGACCCAGACGGCGTTTCCACCGAACTCCCGCGTCCCGTCCCGGTGCTATGGTACGCCCTGCTGACCCTCGGTCTCGGGGTCCTGCTCTGGAGACGCTACGAAAGGATAGCCGCTTGAGTGCGGCCGGAGCGGTGATCAAAGTCGACAACGTCTCCAAGTGGTACGGCGACGTGGTGGCCGTGAATGGCATCTCGGTGGAGGTGTTTCCCGGCATTACCGGGCTGCTCGGCCCCAACGGCGCGGGCAAGACCACGCTGTTGCACCTGATCACCGGGCTGGCCGCCTGCTCCGAAGGTTCGGTCACAGTGCTGGGAGAGCCTTCGCGGAACAACCCCGAGCTTTACCGGCGGGTAGGGGTGATGACCGAGAAAGAGGGGGTCTATGGCTTCCTCTCCGGGCGGCAATTCCTCGAATCCACGGCGAAGATGCACGGCCTGTCCTCCGTCGCCCCGGCGGTGGATCGGGCGCTGGAGATCGTGGGGATGGCCGACGCGCAGTCCCGCCGCCTCGGCGGCTACTCCCGCGGGATGCGACAGCGGATGCGCCTGGCGGCGGCACTGGTGCACGACCCGGAGGTGCTGGTGCTGGACGAACCGCTGAGCGGCACCGACCCCCGTCAGCGCCTGGAGTTTCATGCCGCAATGGTCCGCTTCGCCGAACAGGGCCGCACCGTGCTGGTGTCTTCCCACATCCTGGAGGAGGTCGAGCTGCTGGCGGACCGCATCGTGCTGATGGTCAGCGGCAAGCTGGCAGCCGCCGGAGATATACGGGCCATCCGGGAGAAGCTGGACGAGCAGGCTTACCACGTGCGGATCGTGACCGATGCCCCTCGCCCGCTGGCTGCGGCCCTGGTGAATCTGGATGAAGTCGATTCGGTGAACCTCGGCCCGGACAGCGACCTGGTCGTTCTAAGCAGGAACGTCGGCGTGCTGCAGGAGGCAATCCCCCGACTGGCCCGGGAGTTGGGCGCTCGCCTCTTCCGGGTTGAACCGCTGGACGAGTCGCTGGAAAGCATCTTCGGCTACGTGGTAGAGCGCTAGATGAAGGAAGTGTTCCTGCTCTCCATCCGGCAGTTGACCGGCCCGGTCCGGCTGGGCCTGATCCTGCTACTCTCCGCCCTGCCAATCGGACTGGCCGCGATACTCGCCCTGTCCGCGGGCGGGGAGGGAGTCGGACGTGACGACTTCGTAAACGCCATGCTGAGCGGGCTGCTGGTCGCCGGAGTCCTTCCCATCGTAGTCATGACCCTGGGCACCGCCGCCTTCGGCAACGAACTGGAGGATGGTACGTTGGGCAACCTGGCGCTGATGCCGCTGGCCCGCTGGCAGATCGTCACGCCCAAGCTGCTCGCCACACTGACAATCTCCGTCCCAATTATCATCGTCAGCGGAGTGGTGACGTCTCTCATCGGAATTGGTTTCGAAGCGCGGGCCACCCTCTCGGTGGCCGTCGCCCTGCTGCTGGGCGCTGCGGCTTACTCGGCCATCTTCACCTGGGCCGGTCTGATGACCGGAAGGGCACTGGCGGTGGCCCTGCTGTACGTCATCCTCTGGGAGGGCGTCATCGGCTCGCTCATCGAGGGAGTGGGCTACCTCAGCGTCCGGGGCTACACCCTAGCAATCATGCACGGGCTGGACTCCTCGGCCTTCGAGTCCTTCGGCGACCGGGTAATCTCGCTCCCGGCGGCCGTGGTGGGCGCGCTGCTGGTGACCGCCGTGTTCTACGGGCTGGCCGTGTGGCGGCTGACCCGCATGGACGTGCCCTGATATTGCAGCTGCAAGTTGGTGGGCGGCTCTAGCACATATCTACCCGATTTATAAAGCGGCTGACATGGCTTGAGTTCATCTGCCCCAGCAGCGCATGGCTGGGCATCAAATTCGTGCACCATGCTTTCCGCCCATGTAAAGCACGGGTACCTTCGAGATTCCGGTCGTGCCGTCGGCGAGCAAGGCTTTGGCGATTGAGTTGGCCCGCAGCAATTCCATACAGTGACGGGAGAATTTCATCGCCGCCGGAGGCAGCGGCACCCGGCAAGCTCCACTTGCACCGGGGCTTGGCCACCTGCCAACAGTGGATGTAGGTGGACTTTACCGCCTCTGTAGCACTGGCCCAGGAGTTGGGCCCTACTTGCACGGCTCCCCAGTGTTACCTCGGGCCCAGGTAGTCCGGGAAGGACAAGAAGTCCCACCAACTATCTGGAGTCTATTTTAAGGGGTTTAGCCCATGTCCTGCCATGCCTGATTAAGTGTAATTATCGGACATGACAAGGACAGCGCCGGAGGGGTGTATTGGCGCTGTTTTTTCGCGATGCCTGCGTCAGGTCCGGAATTCGGGCACCCAGTCAGCCCTTGGCCGCTAGGAGCTGCTCGACCGCTGAGACCACCAAGTCCTTCGTCGTCGTGTTTTCAAGGAGCCCCGGGCCGGCTATTCAGGCGGTCGAGCCGGAGCCGGACCAGCAGGCGGGTTGGGTTGACGGTGTCCGGGACGGACTTGAGTTGGGAGAGGGACTTGACTCATTGGTCAAGGGTCATTCACTGGACGTTGGCGCTGGCTTCTTGGTCGGTCATGGGATGGCCGACCGCCACCAAGTATTCCTGCCGGTGTTCCAGAACCTTGTCTTGGCTTCCTGGAGAAAATTGCGGAGCTGGGTCCGTTCATCGGAATCGCCGCTGAACTGAACGGCGCGGTGCTTGGGCCACTCCAGGATGTTGTCGATGTACATGGGCCGACTGTGTAGCCCGAGGATTTCCTGAAAGACCTCGGCGCTGGGCATGGCGGACTGCTTGTGGGCGAATTGGCCTGCCCGTCCCGGCACGGCCGAGGGTGTGGGAAAGTCCCGGCCGGCCAATTTTGCGGTTTAGGGCAATCTGAGAGCTCTAGTTTAGGTGCTCCCAGTCCACGATGTTGTAGGGCTGGGTTTCAGGAAGGTTTCTGTCGCTGGAGGAAGGAGCGTAGAGAGATAGCAGGGTGGCTGCCATGGAAGTGGAGATTCCCAATGCCTCTGCGAGTCCTATTTTGTAGTCTGGCCTGTAAATCATCTCGGCCATTTTGCGGAATGACCTGGGGCGTTCCGGAGGAATCTCCACTGGCTCTGCCCTTCGCCAACCCCTTGCGGAGAGTTGGGTGAAAAGCTGCCGGTAGCGCCTTTCGGAAATTATGTTGAGGGTCCGGGCGCGGCGGACGATGGCCTGGATGGATACCTTCCATCGTTTCTTGAGCTGGATTGTCTGGCTGAGGGTCAGGTCGTTGCTGAGGGTCCGCCTCATGGCGTGTTCCGGAAGTAGGAACTCAGCGGCGAATTCGTTGGCCTCGTCTTCGAGATTCTGAGTGCGTCCGTCGAGCCCTTTGTGCAGTACCAGGTGCCCGAGTTCGTGGGACACGCTGTAACGGATCCGGTCTCCAGGGCAGTCCTTGGAGAGGCCTAGGAAAGGCCGTGGGCCGTCTATGTCGGCCCAGGCGGAAAAGGCATCGATCTTTTCCAGTTTGAGTGGTAGTCCGAAGACCAAGACTCCGTACCTCTCTAGGCGGTTGATGAGGTTTGGGACTGGTATGTCTGGGTTGATTTTGAGGGTGTGCCTGGTTGCGTGGGCGAGGTGATAGGGGCCCTCTCCGGCCGGCAGGCGGAGTTGGGGAAGTGACAGTTGTCGGTTCATTGTCTGGGTTTGCTCCGCCAGCAAAGCGGCGTACTGGAGCGCCTGTCTCTGAACGCCTACTGCCGGCTTGGCCTGTGCCCGGTAGACGAGAGAGCCTTCCGCGAGGGGTTCCTGGGGTTTCCTGGTGAAAAACTCGACGGTTACGCCGGTCTGTTCGGCTATGCTGGTGAGGAGGTCGGGCGGAGGGAAAGGCATTTTGTCGGCTTCTATGCGGGCAATCGTTGACTGATTGACTCCCGCAACGTCCGCGATCTGCGTTTGGGTGATGCGGTTCAGTTCGCGGGCCTGTCTAACTCGGCTCCCGTGGATTGGTTCCTGTTCCGTTATATTCTCCATTATCTGTGTCTTCTTGTTCCTGGGGTTCCTTCCATTTGATGCCTGGTTCTTGGATTTCTGGTTCGGCGGTGTTTGTATCGTCGATGGGGTCGTAGGTCACAGGGAAGTTTGTGGTTCTGGGCAGTTGGCCTGAATTTTCTGTCCCCCTTTCGGGAACGTCAACCGTCCAGTAGCACTCCACCGGACTCCAGTGGGTGAGGACGAAGCATGGAAGTGCAAGCCGCAGGTTCAGGGTGCTGTAGTTTTCTGGGAATTCCCAAAGGATGGCGATGTTTGGCCTGATTGGCGTAGCTTCCTCCGGAAACAGGTCCGGGATCATGGAACAGTTGAAGAACCGTTCCTGCCGGAAGAAGCTGAGACGGCTGTTTGAATACCCTGGGGGATGAAGTTCGGTCCCACGGAATATTTTGATGTTCCATCCGGCGAACCGACACTCAATGCCGTTGTTGCTGAGTTTCTTTACGGTCAGGTCTGGGTAGTTCTGGTCGGTGACCTGGCAGTTGCCTTTGAGCTGTCGTGATAACTCGAACCTGAACATGTCGCTGCTGACTGTGCGGTCAACTGCCAGTCCTCTGCTGTGAAAATAGGGGAGGACGTGGTCTGTTGCTTCGAGGAGGAAGTCATGAACTAGGTTAGTTAAACTCTTGAGTTCTGCGAGGGATCGTTCTGGCCTCGGGATGTACATTTTCATCTGCATATTATGCGAGCGTAGTGTTGTCGATATCAAGGTCTGAATTATGTCATTTCGCCGCCAAATTATGCGTAGGTCATCGCATGGTCCACATCGGCCTCGACGCATTTGCGGCGCTGGACATGGAGGTCGCTGCCGGGATGACCGGGCTCCTGGCCCTTGCTGGTGCGGATGTAGCCGTAGGTGGGCATATCCCCATCCTACCTTTTTTCGCCAGGGCGTCACAAGAGCGAATTGTCCGCATTTTCGCCAGTGGCGAAACCCGGGCGTCTTTCGCCACTGGCGCCACTCTTGAGCCATATTGCCGTCAGCGGCAATCCGTTTACGCATGGCCGCTAGTTCAGCGAGCTGGTATCAGAGACGTTGTGCTGGCGCCGGTAGTCCTGGTCGTATTTGAACTGCAGGAACAGCAGATCAGGGTTTTGAAACCCGTAGGCCGGCAAAAACAGTTCCATGCCTTTCCTATCCCAGCAGGTCGGGCAGATCCAAAGCCTGTGATTCGCAGGCTCGGGCTCGTCGAGGTAATCGACTCCCATGGGCCAGAACATGCAGCTGCTGCCGGAGAGCCTGAGTCCTATGGTGGTGATATGACATCGTATGCAGCGCTGGTATTGGTAGACCGATGCAGGGTCAGGGTCGTTCATCTTTCAGCTCCTTCCGAGTCTGGATATTTGGAAAACAGTGGGGAGGCAACCTTGCTGGGCTGTGAGAAATTGGGCCGTCCCCGGAACTCCGTGAGGAATAATTGCCTGCTCCGTCAGGGGCGCCGGGAATGTGGGCCACTGGGGCAGAGAGAAGGAAGTGTTGAAAAGCCATCTGTGGCGGCGGTGGGGTGGCCGGCTCCGATGACTGGAGTGAAATGGGCGCTTCTCAATCCTGGTGACGGAATCGGTGGACAACAACACAATTGCCCCAGGGGGGACAATTCCTCTCCACCCCAGTTCCAGCATTTCCAGCAACCCGGGAATGGCGGTTATGGTGTCGGATTTCTCCTGCGTCCTGACCTGTCCCATAGTCAGCATGTTTCCCATCGACAACCCAAGGAGATGACCTGTTGCTGACCAGGTGGACCGGCTGCTCCACCGCAGCCCGGTCATGGGGACGGCGCACCGTCCCTTCGGCTTCGCTCAGGACAGGCCTGCCGTCGATGACCACCACCTCCCCGGGCATGAGGCCGCCACCGCCCCGGGTCCAATCAATGAAACACTCCAGGGAAACACCCCAGGAACTGCCCCGGGTCCAGCCGGGAAAACCCGTCGCCGGGATTGTCGCGGTAGGGAATGCCGTGGGGCAGGTCCGGAACGGTGCGAAACCATTTCTCCTTGTCCCTGCCGAACATCTCCACTTAGACCCAGGAATCCGCGCCGCAAAGCACGGCCCAGATGGCTCCGGGTACGAGGTCCGGCGACTGCTGCCGCTTGCTTCGCTCCATCCGAGGACCCGCAAGCCCCGAAAGCGCTCCATGATCGATGCACCCGGTTCATTCGCCATCACTCCCCCACATCACCTCGCCTCTAAAACCAACTCATTCCTCGACAAGCTTGTCCTTAAGACGCCATAGCCCTGCCAATCCAGACGGTCGCGCTTTGATGTGTCGGGCATAAAGAGCATTGATGCCACCGGCCAGCGGTGGCGCGAGTCGCCCCAAGTCGCGCCTTTCCCACCCTTCATGCTCTCCGTCGTTTTGGCTCTCCGTCGTTTTGACGGAGGGTCTGATTCTGCTGGTTTCCACGGCCCAGGGGACGGTTGGCGTGCAGCCAGCGGCGCTCATGGGCGGAACGATGGTGTCGTTGGTGGAGGCGGCGATGCGGGAGCAGGAGAAGATCGACCCGTCTCTGCATTCGAAGGGCATGCTCGTGTGCGACGAATTCCAGACGGTTACCGGGGCAATTGGGAGGGGATGCTGGCGGAGATACGGAACTACGGTGGGTCGTTGGTTCTGGCGTCGCAGTCTCTTGCGAGGCTGGATACGCCGGAGCCAAAGCTGAAGGCGGGAATCCTCGGGAATATTGGAGTGATTCTTGCCTATCAGTTGGCGGCTGAGGACGCTCACATCGTGGCGTCGGAGATGGATTCGGAGTGGGTACGGGACCGGTTCTTGGTGAATGCCAACCCGCACAACTGCTATCCGCGGATAACCTCAGACACGCAGGAGCACCGGCAGGATGTAGGGTTTCGGCAGTCGTGAACGCCCTCATCCAGGAAAGAGTGGAGCTTCATGGCCGCATCCCAGGTCTGCCGCGCTGGCGTGCTGACATTCTGTTCGCCGTTGGGCCGTCCGGGTACCACCGCCCTCGGACGATGCAGTGTCGGATGGCGTTGGTGGGGCAAGCCGGTTGAATGGCGACGGTAAGGCGCCGGGCCACCGCGGTGAGTCGGTGGGTGGCTTGGATTATGAGCCGGACGATGACCCGGATGATGTTCAGGACGAGTCTGACGGGGATGTGCGAGGAAGTCGTCTTCGAGGACGGGGCGGGCTTTGTGGCCTTCGATGAGGGGGAGTTCGGTGTCTATGAAGGGCCGGACGAAGAGGGCCCTGTTGGCGGTGGTCCCGCTGAGGACCATGCCGTCGTGGTTCAGGAGGGCGTCGTGGAGCCGGATGCTGCCGTGGAGACGGAGGCTGTTGTGGAGCCGAAGTCCCGGGAGGGGTGGCTGGCGGTGGCCGGTCTGGAAATGCCTCAGGCGCCGGTTACGGAGGATGGCCCTGGAGCTTACGAGGACGTTGGTATGGACCGGGATGCCCTTGAGGATTACATCTGTGCCTTCGGCCGGACCGATGTTGAGGCGGGTTTGGTGAAGGGTGAAAATGGCACGCGTGAACGCGGAGCTGGTTCTGACGGGGATAAATCGGGGAATGAAAACGGCCACGCGTGGACTCCGGCAGCGCCTGTTGGCGGTGGTGACAACGGGGTCTCGGAGGGCACGTGTGATGTCGAAGACAGTGTCGAGGAGGGTGTGGAGGTAGGATCTGCGGGGGCACGCGTGGCTACTGACGGTGTCGGGTCCGGTGAGGAAGACAGCGGTGCTGAGGGTGAGCGTGCCGGGTCGGAGGAGGTGACGGAGGGCGATGTGGAGCCGCTTGCGATACCACACGTGGTTGGTGAGGGCGTTGAGCTGGAGGAGCTTGTGGCGGTGGGCAATGGTCCTGGACTGTCGGACCGGTTGCGGCGTTTCGGCCCTGCCGGCAATTCCGACTTCTGGTCGATGTACGGCCAGAGGGTGTACCTGGGCAACTGGGGAGCTGAGCGGTCAGTCGGCTGACTTGCGCCACTCGCAGGGTGTGATGGGTTGTGGTCGAGCCAGAGGCCGGCGTTGGAGGCCTGAGCGGTCTTCTGGGCCTGGGTGAGGCAGGGATCTCCGGCGGAGTCTCCGTGGTCGCAGAGGCCGTGATGCTCGGGGCACTTGGTTGACACGGTGAGCTGGGCCCATCTGTCTTCGGTAGCTTCCCGGTGTATCCGGGACGTTTCACCGGCGACGCGGTTCCAGACGCACGGGCACATGGCTTTTTGTCGGGCGGTCTGATAGACCTCCCGCCTCAGATGGTCGAGGAAGTTTTCGGGGATGCCGTTGCCGTCGATGACGTCTTCGGATAGACAGAACAGATGTCTGTCGGGGTTGAAGGCGCCGGCCATGTCGAGGTTGGCGCGGCATAGTTGGAGGCCATGCCGATTGCCCCTGCGTACTTGTTCCGTGCCATGAGGAATTTCAGGACGTCTGCGGGATCCTGTAGGTTGCTGTTCCAGGCGTCCTTCGATTCGAAGGGTACTGATGCCACGACGGAGGGGCGGAGGGGATTGCCGTCCTTGTCCACGTCGTAAAGGCCCTCCCAGCGGTGGTGGCCTGTTTTTTGGTTCCAGCCGTCTCCAATGGAATTGATGGCTTCCACGTCGTGGTCCAGAAGCTTCATCCAGGTGCCGCCGTCCACGGACATTGGGCGCCTGAGGGTGAGTGCTCCGTGTTCCTCGCCGTCCTGGAGCCAGGCCAGGGTCAACTTGTCTGAGTCGTTGTCCCAGGTGTCCATGGCCCGGGTGCGGGAATGGAAGTCGTTCTCGTTGGGTACGCCCATGACGGGCTTTCCGTGCCACCAGACCAGGGCGATGTACCCTGGGGGCGGTTCGGCGATTCCGGCGTAGTACCAGTGGGCCAGTGTTACCTCGCGGCCGTGCACCATGAGCATTGGCAGAGTGGTGTTCTTTCCGCGCTTGGGCCGGAGCTTCTTGGAGCGCCAGGTGGCTGCCATTTTGCCGATGAGCCTCGACGTGGCGTGTGGGCTCACGAAGGGGCTGTGGTGGCTGGCGGCCAGGGAGACGTTGACCATCTGGTCGGAGTCGCTGCGGCTCTTGGTGCGGGAGGGGTGTATGTTGACGTCTTCGGGCTGGATTTCCCAGTAGAGGGTTTCGTTGTCCAGCTCATTGATGTCCCACTTCATGTAGCCGTCCTGCCGGGTCCGTTCGCTCTCCATCAGCTCCCGGTGTTTCTTTCGGGCGTTCCGGTAGAAGCGTTTGTCGAGCGTCTTTGCCATCTCGAGCATCTTGGGAGCAGTCTCGTTCGGGCCGGTGAACGACGTGAACGTCTCGCCCTGCATTAGGTACTCGACCTGGCACATGCCGGTGTCGTCGTCGGACACGCGGATGGGGAGCATTTTGCCGAAGGTCCACTTGTTGGAGAGCACCTGGCGGCTTAGGGACGCCTCGTCGAAGACGATGTCGGTTCCCTCGGGGCCGGGGTAAAGGTGGTCTCTGTGGATCACGACCACGCCCTTGAAGTAGTAGTCCTTGGTTATGACCTGGGCGTAGAACGCGAATATCTTGCTGAGGCCTGTGTTGATGCCCCAGGCTTTCATCCATGCCTTGGCGAAGCTCATGGTGGCGGCGGCCATGCCGTCTCCTGCGCCGCCGGTGTCGTGTACGGCCACCTTGGCCGTGAGACCGTCGGCTATGTTGAGCTTTCCTCCGGAGGATGGGACGGGGTATGCGCCTGCTCCCTCGGAGATGCAGAAGGCTCCGAAGCGTTTGGCGACCTTGTCGCCGTCGGCGGCGGGGTCAATGACCGTGCCGGTGATGGAGTCCTGTTCCTCAATGGTGAGGTCGGTGTTGCCGACGAACCTGGCGTCGCTGGGTAGTTCGCACATCGGGGTGCATCAGGGTGATGGAAGAACGGATCGTGTAGTGGTAGACATGGAGTCCCGCGGATGCGATTGCGGAAATGGTCCGGTTCACGATGGACTCGGGGTCTTTCCTGGGTACCTGCACCGTGATTGTGCATGGGAATTCAAGTGTTTCCTTCTCCATGATGAGGAAGGTGCTCCGCGCCCAGGTGTTGGGCATGGGGCCCTTGAAGGAGAGGGCGAAGTCAGGGGTGTAGTGCCCGGTGACGAAGCCGTCCTTCATTTCCCGCTGCATTATGTTGAGGATGGCCTGTTCGTGGCGCTCGGTTACCGTGTGATGGATGGAGGCGTGCTCGTCGGCGTGCTTGGCACACATGGCGAGCGCGTCCCCCATGGGGCAATCTACGGCTTCGCGCCGTTTCTAGGCCAAGTAACACTGGTTGCAAGTGGAAAAAGTCATTTCGTAACCCTCGTTTGGCCCGGCCTGGGGTGGGCTGGATCGACGAGCAGGAAAAAAGCGGGTGTCGCATCGAAAGGCTAGAGCCTTGGATGTGATCACGATGTTCCGGTTGGGGATGAGTTATGAAGAGAAGGTGGCGGCGTTGGGTCTGGTGAGCCAGATCGAGTTGGCGCTGATTGCGTATTTCAGGGAATCTGTGCCGGAGCCTAGGCAGACGTGGGATGGGCACCGGAGGGCCCGGGAGATCGAGCGTAGGTTGGCGCGTCTTCGGTGGGTGGAGCATGAGCAGGAGAAGGAACGTAAGGGGGTTCGGGGGATGTGGAACTGGCTCGTTGGCAAGGAACAGCTGTCTGGAAAGATGCTGTTCGACAAGATGATTGAGCATGCGGACGGGATGCTGGCCGCGATGCGGCATGGCGTGGGCGAGGACCTGCTGTCGGAGGCGTTGCGGTTCACGGGCGGCGACCGGATGTTGGGCGATGGCGTTGTCGAGGGAGAGGTGCTGAGGGAGTGATCCGGGGGAGTGTGCCGGTTTTTCAACCGGTACATTTTTGAAAAAATGGATGAGGCGGAAGCCCCCTTTTTTGGTACTTTTTTTGAGACTGGGGGTGGGGTTTGGAGGGTGCTCCAGCGCGACATTTGGGGGTTTTTGGAAAACGAGGGGGGCATGGGGGGTAGCAAATAGATATAAATTGGTATCATAATTTTTGCGACAAATGGGCCTTTTTTCTCAGTTATAAGTCAGGTTCAAAAGGTATCGTGAATTTGTACAAATGGCGTTAGCGGGGGCACGTGGGGGAGGTTGACTGGAGAAATAGCTACGAATTCGCGAAATTTGGTATCATGATTTTCGGAAAGAAAATGTTCCTGTTTTGGTGGTGATTTCGGGCCTCTTTTTGAGGCCCGATTTGTCGCGCCCGGTGGGCTGGTTGGGGACCGGTGGTTTGTCGCGCCCTAGGGCTGGGATGGAAGGGGAATGAGGGGTGGTGAGTCGGTAGAAAACCGGGTGTGGTCTGGTGGGTTGTGCGGGTTTGCGGCTTCTGGCGCCTGGGCCTTTTTGCTCCGTACCCTGACCTGCTTTGAGGAAGGTCTCGTGCCGGAGTGTCGAAGGTTGCGTGCGCTTTCGCGTTCCATTGCTGGAATGCAGGGGGGTACTGCCGTCCCTCCTAGTTGTCCCGCGTCGTGGGATGTGGGTGTGGGCCCTGCCGCTGGGCCTGTGTGGAGCATCTCTTGGTTTGCGAAATGCTGACTTGATCTTATCAAGTTGGTCTTGTTGTTGGTGGGTTGGTGGTGTGGGTTTGTGGGTTGAGGTTCCCGTGGGGGTCGGTGGTCCGGTAGGACCGGAAGCATTGGAGGTTCGTGAGTCTTTGCGTCAGCTGGGAGGTGGTGGATGTGGTGTGGTTGTTCAATTCCATGGGGAGGTTAGTGGTTCATCGGGACCCGGAGCTGTGATAAGGCTCTGGGTTCTTATGCGTTATGGTCTGTGTGAGGTCCACGGTGGTGGAAATGGTTCAAGGGCTGGTTTGGCCTGGAGGCGTGATATGTCTCTGGCTCTTGGTGCATCAGTGAGAGGTGGGCGGGGGACGGTTTGGGTGGGCATTGGGATCCACGGAGGTGGCGTGGGTCGGATGCCGGTGGACGTGGGGGTTCAGTGGCGAGTGCGCGGTGTGGTCCGGGTACGGACCTTGCGGGGCTGGTATGGGGGTTGGAGGATATGGGTGTTGTGCCAGTCGTTGTTGAGGACGGAGTTAGCGGCCTCGAGTTGGTCGGGATTGGTGATGGCGGTGGTGATGAGTGAGCCGTCGTCCTGCTGGAGGATGGTGCCGTCGGCGAACTGGTAGAGGGCACCGAAATCGGGATGTTCGGCTTGGCGGAGGGTGTGCTTTTGGAGCTGGTTGTAGAAGTTCTCGAAGTGGTCGGCGGGCTGGCAGAGGGTGAAGGAGTTGGATTCGTTGGTGAGGTGGAGCCCATGGGTTGGACAGGATCAGGCCACAATTAAGTGGGACTCCTGCACTGCTCCGTATGATACCAAGACAGATTGCTCCGAGCACCTCCTTCTCTTCAGATCCTCTTCCTCCTCCACAGTCTGGCCGTAGAAGACCTCCGCCGGCGTCCGGTAGCCCAGGGCCTGATGCGGCCTCCGTTCGTTGTAGAATCGGAAGTAGGCTCCCAACTCCCTCCGGGCTTCACCGGCGTTGGCGTAGGCCTTCAGGTAGACCTCCTCGTACTTCACCGTCCGCCATAGCCGCTCCACGAATATGTTGTCCTGGTACCTGCCGCGGCCGTCCATGCTGATCCGCACCGAGTGTTCCTGCAGTATCTGCGTGAACCCCCGGCTGGTGAACTGGCTTCCCTGGTCGGTGTTGAACATCTCGGGCGTTCCCTGGCCGAGAGCCTCGATCAAGGCCTCGGCACAAAAGTCGGCCTCCAGAGTGTTGGACAATCGCCAGGCCACTACGTACCGGCTGTGCCAGTCCATGATTGCCACCAAGTAGAGGAATCCCCGGGCCATGGGCAGGTAGGTGATGTCCGCCGCCCATACCTGGTTGGGCCTGATGATCGCCAGGTTCCTCAGCAGGTAGGGATAGACCCGGCGTTCCGGCGCCGGTCGGGTGGTGCGAGGCTGCCGGTAGATGGCCCGCAGCCCCATCACTCTCATGAGCCGCTGCACCCGCTTCCGGCTGACCGGCATGCCCTGCCGTTCCAGCGAGGCCCTCATTCGCCTGGAACCGTAGAAAGGGGTTTCCAGGTACTGACGGTCCAGCTCCCGCATCAGGGACAGGTCCTGTTGTGAGGTCACCTTGGCACGGTAGTAGAGGCTGGATCGGCTGAGGCCCAGCAACGCACACTGCCGCACTACAGAAAGGTGCCGATGTCGCCGGTCCACCAGCTCACGCCGCTGTGCTGGAGTCATGGACCGGACCTTTCCTCCAAGAAATCCCTCTCCACCTTCAGCTGCCCGATCTGCTGATACAACCGGGCCACCAGGGCGTCGTTGTTCTTCAACTCCTTGCCCCTATCGGTCCCTTTGCCGTGGTCTAATATGGCGGCCGCGCCATCGGCCAGAGCTTTCTTCCACGTCTGAATCTGGTTGGGGTGGACCTCAAACCGGGCGGCCAACTTGGCCACCGTCTGCTCGCCCTTCATTGCCTCCAGTGCAACTTTGGCCTTGAAGGCCGGGTTGTGCTTTCTACGCTCTCTGGACACTTCCCGCCCCTCCTCGACAGCAGTCGCTGTCCGTAGTTTAGGAGCAGGATTCCCACTTAGCTACCTGTTCAGTTTCCTGGGTCCACCTCACCTGGCGGCCAGCCGGGCCACTGTCTCCTGGCCCTTCAGTGCTTCAGAGCCACCTTGGCCCTGAAAGCCGGGCTGTGCCCTGCGTCCTTGCGACAGCAACCGCTGCCCTCAGTCTAGGAGCGGGACTCTCACTTAGCCTGAATCCACCGAGGGAGTGGGGATTAGGGGTGTGGTGAGAGGGTGCTCCTGTGAATCTGGGATAATGGTTTTTGATGAGAAAACCAACCCCAGAAAAGGAGCACCTTTCAGATGCTACCACGCAAGCACCCCGACGGCATCCGCGTCGCCTTCGACGACCACCATTTGGTGGCCAACGCCGGGCTGCTGTTGCCCGCCAGCCTGGCCCCGCGCCTGGGGCTATGCGAACTGGCGGGCCAACACGTTGACCTGGGATATGCCCCTGGCCGGGCGAACGCCGGCGACAAGCTGCTGACCCTGGTGGCCTCGGCGTTGGCTGGCGGCGACTGCATCGACGACGCCGACGCGCTACGTTCCGGCAGCACCGGGCGGGTGCTGGGCTGCGTGGTCAAGGCGTCGTCCACCCTGGGCACCTTCCTGCGCAGCTTCCGGTGGGGCCATGTCCGGCAGTTGGACCGGGTGAGCCGGGAACTGCTGGCCTGGGCCGCCGGTGCCGGACCACCCGGCGACGGGCCATTGACCATCGACCTGGATTCCACCATCTGCGAGACCTACGGCCTGACCAAGGAGGGGCCCGCCGCCACGGCTACACCGGCCAGCGGAGCTATCACCCGCTGCTGGCCGTCGCCGCCGGAACCGGCGACGGCCTGATGGCCCGGCTGCGGGAGGGGGGGCCAACACTGACCGGGGTGCCGCCCAATTCCTGCGGGAGACGCTGAGCCGGGTACGTTTTGCCGGGGCCAGGGGCCAACTCACGATGCGGGCCGACAGCGGCTTCTACGCCCATTCCATCGTCGCCGTCTGCCGCAGGATGAAGGTCCGCTTCTCCATCACAGTGCGCCAGCACGCCCGGTTGCGCAGCCTTATCGAGGCCATCCCCGAGGCGAAGTGGAGGCCCATTCCATATTGGATGGAGGGCGCCGCCGACGTGGCCGAGGCCGAATACACGCCTTTCCAGATCGAGCGCGATGCGGCGCCGGTGCGGCTCATCGTTCGCCGGGTGAGGCCCACCCCCGGCTACCAACTGGCCCTCTTTGCCAACTACAGTTATCACACCGTCATCACCGACCTGCATGGCGACACCCTGGAACTGGAGGCCGACCACCGGCGCCGTGCCGAGATCGAGATTGCCATCCGGGACCTGAAGTATGGAGTGGGCCTCAACCATCTCCCCTCGGGGCGCTTCGCAGCCGACGCTGCCTGGCTGGCGGTGCAGGTCATAGCCCACGACCTGGCCCGCTGGACCGGACGCATCGCTTTGGGAGAGCCTGTGGCAACCACCAAGACCCTGCGGCGGCGCTGCTTCTCCTTGGCCGGACGACTCACCCGCTCGGCCCGGCGCCTCACCCTGCACCTGCCTCAGAGCTGGCCCTGGCAAAACCAGTTCAGCAGCACCCTGGCCCGGTTGCGCGCTTTGCCAATCCCCTCATGACGGCGGCGTTGCCGTCCGGCTCGTCCCCAAGGCTACTCAACCGCCTCCCCGGCACGCGCCGGTCAGGATTCGAATGTCCCCCGCTGCCAGCCAACCCCAATCTCGCCCCTACCAGCGCTGGGGGCCCTGGGAAATGCCCTTCCCGCAATTGCCGCACTCGCCAACAGGGCATATCCATCGGTGCCCAGCCCAGTAATCGCGCTCCCTCCCCTCTTACCTCCGCTCTGACTCTCGCGATCGCGTCCCTTCAGCGGATACGGTCTAACTCCTTTTGAACCATAGCCCCTTTAGGCATTAAAGGCACTTTCGGGTGCTTGTTCTATAGGCATTTACATTGTCAATGAATGGTGGAATAATCCCAAGCTCTAGAGCATTGCGGCCTGTTTCACAGATCGGAGTCTCGATATAGTGCCCCTTCGGTGGATTCGAAGTAGCACCTTTTGAACCATAGCTCCTTTAGGCATAAAGCCACTTTCAGGCATTTACGCTATAGGCATTTACATTCTCTATGAATGGTGGAATAATCCCAAGCTTTAGGGCATTCCGGGCTGTTTTACAGATCAGAACCTCAATTTAGACCTTGTGCTATCGGTGCCAGGGATTCTTTTGGAGGCTTGGCACCTGAAGTCGTAACCTGATTCGGGCATCGCTTTCAGCAAACCGGAGGGAACGACGGAATGCGGCGAACCGGGCACGAGCACCCAAGCCACTGGGCGGTGGGCAGGGAAATGCGAAAAGGAGCCGTCGCGCTCCTGGAGGCCTTCCCGGTTCGTGTCCGCGCGCTTGCCATCGCCCTGGCGGCGCTGCTCACCGCCGTCGCCTTCCTCGGGCAAAGCACCCTGCCGGTTTCGGCTGCTAGTGAGGCCTCCTCCACGGTCGACGTTGATTCACACGCCACTAATGCCTCGCTGGTAAAGTTAGCCGACCTTTTGACAGAGCGTCAGATGGCTCGATCAATCAGCGAGCCACCCCACTCGGACGTAGTCCTGCAGCCTCCCCCCAGCAATCACGTAGGACTGACGTGCAGACTAAACGCGGGTACCGATAACCGCCTGCATCCATTTGTTGACGAAAGTTTTACGATTCGGTTCGCCGTCTCAGGATATACCGGCAACAATGCTATTTTTGGTGAATACAGAATTTCCAGGCTCAGAAGTAATGGCACACGAGAATACCTGAGGGACGGATTTACAACTCCATCCTCCGGGCAAAAAATAAGTAGCGGTACACTGACCGCGACTGTACAAGGAGGCCTTTCAGATGCAGGCAGTTATTTCTATGAGTGCAGGCTTCGCGGTGAACAATTTGGACCTGATGAAAATGTCCGTGACTGGGATAGTACTTACCTTTCATTTCAAGTAAGGGTGCCGGATACAACTCCACCAGACCCACCCGTGTTGACAGCCCCGACAAGTGGTGAACGCACAACTGACCGAACCCCCAGGCTTGAATGGAGTGTTCCCAACGACGCAGGAGGAAGTGGTGTCGCTGGATATCAGGTTCAGATCAGTCAAAACGCCGCATTTCCTACACCCTCGTATTTTGGCACCTCAAACGCATCTTACACACCGGCAACGCTGGCTTATGGCACTCACTACTGGCGGGTAAAGGCAATAGACGCAAGCAACAATGAGGGTGAATGGTCATCCACCAGATCCCTTACCATCATCAATCCCCCGACCTTGAGCAGCCTGGGTTGCTCTCTCCCAGGAACGGTCTATGTAGGGACGTCGATCACCTGCAATCCCGACCTCGGTGGCGGTACGCCGACCAGTTATTCCTGGACCGCCCCTGGCGGGAACCCCAGCAACGGGACCGGATCAAGGTTCACGACCGAGTTCGCGGCCTCTGGCGACAATAGAATCAACTTGAAGGTCGAGAACAATGACGGTTCCGTTTCTCGCAACGAGATTGTCACAGTTACGAACCGTGCCCCTCGACTCAGCAATCACTCCCCATCCGGGAATTTGACCGGCAATTCGAAATTGATACTGGGGTCCAACAATTCTGTCAGCAGGAACTTCAGCGTAGATGCCAGCGACAGTGACGATAATCTCAGTCGTGTGGAGTGGTATGTAGATGACGAATTGGAAGAGACCGACACCCTCACATCAGGTACCGCAAGGTTTACTGCCCGGTTCACCGCAATAGGTACCTACACGGTCGAAGCCATTGCCTATGACGATGATGAGTCTTCAGACACTGAGAGATGGAGGGTTCGAGTAGAGGAACTCGAGGAAATAACAACTAACACACCGCCAACAATTAACAGTTATTCCCCTAACGAAAGGCAAATCAGTCTGAGCGCCGGTCAAATGAGCCGCAGATTTACGGTAACGGTGCAAGACCCGGACAACGATCTTAAACAGATAAACTGGGTCCTTGAATTCCCCAACGGATTAGAGGACGTAACCTCCAAGCCTCGTAATGCCGGCGGCGCAGTCGCCATTACTGACTCGTATAGCCGAGACTTTTCCTCCCTCAGCGCAGGCACATATAACGTAAGGGTCGAGATCACCGACCAGGAAGGCGCAGAGGCTTCGAGGTCATGGACCGTCACCGTTCCGGGCACGGATGTCGATGAAACTATATCCGAGTTCGGCAACCCATGGACCGATGGCACGGAGTTGCTCGATTCAAAACGGGCGTCCTCCCTTGGCGTGGATCTCCCAGGGGTGGATCCGTGGCCCTTGGACGATACAAACGTATTTGTTGGACTTAAGCGATCGACGTCAATCCAATCTCCCAGCATTCTCAAGATTCGGCTTGAGCGAGCAACCGTTAGCTTGGAATTGGTTGATGAACTTACAAAGCTTCTATGGGAGGTCCTGGCTGAACTATTAAATGTAGACGTGGAAAGATTGGAGGAACTAAATATAGTCCAATTTGGAGAACTGGCCTTTGCACGAGCGAAAGAACAGATGGGTTTGCAGGGTGCCTCGGTGCCGGAGATAGATGTTTCATGGCTGGCTTCTTTATTGGAAATAGAGTTGGATGTACCAGGTAAAGAAAAGATAGAGCAAGGCCTAGAAGGCATTTATGATAAGTTCGATGTTCCGGAAAATCTGAGACCTGACCTAGTTCCTGATACACTGGGCGAAGTGTTCCTAACTGTGGTAGCCCCAGCTACTGTCTTCTTGGAACCTGGTGTAAAAATTGCATCAGAAGTCACTTTAAGGCAACTTCGAGAACTGGCACGCGATGGAATGGAGCAAGTATTGTTGCTGGTATTCGATCAAGTTCTGAAAGATGATCATCCATTCGGACCTACGTTTACAGAAGATCTCTCGGAAACTGTCGCACGATGGATCATCGAACCCAACACATTGCATAGCAAAGAACGCATGGCTGAAGATCTAAGGGCGTTGGGCTTGGACGCTGGACTAGCCAGGGGTTCGGTTGACTTGGTGGGAGATTGGGTTGACTTGATTTTCACGTCAGTTGCTGCAGTAAAGTTGTCTGCACTCATTCCCTTCCTTGGCCCCGCCATCGGCCTGGTCATTCTTGATACGTCCTTGGGATTTGATGGCAAGGGCCAGGTTACGGTTGCGGTTCCAAGGAGCACCTGGATTGATTACGAACAGGTACGGACGAAGATTAAGCGCTGGTGGTCTACAGGTTATTCAGACTACGGCAAGGGGGAGGAAAGAGGTTATCGTATTGCTGAGGCAACGGGCGCGTATGCAGTAAGCCATGGAAAGATCCACACGTTGCAGACAATAGGACTCATTCCAATATTAGGGGACGGGGCTCAATGGGTATTGAATCTGGCAATAGAATCAGCTGAATTTGCCAGCACCTTATCTTATATATTCGACGAATCAGAGATCAAGGGTCCAAATAACTCATGGCTATTGCCTGAATCTCTTAATTGTACAAATACGGTATTGGTACCTTGGAACTTGGGTATAGGAAATGCTCGCGGCATTGAAATTGAGGTCCCTATTTACTTGTTTGACAATGACTATGTGTCGATCTATTCGGATTTCACTAGGTCTGCAACGCGGCATATTTTGTTGAATATCAATATACCTCTCGTCAGAGAGCAGGGCGAGGTTGAATTTTATGACGTGCTGGACACAGGTAGGGGTGAAAATGCTCCCCGCTGCGACCTCTCCACCTTTGACGCGCCGTCACCACCAGTCCTGACCGCCACCCCCGGCATCACCACCGCCCCGGCAGCCTTGGCCGTCGCCGAAGGCGGTAGCGCCAGCTACTCGGTGGTGCTGGACTCGCGGCCAAGTTCCAATGTCAGAGTTTCCGTCAATGCCCCAACCGGCACGGACGTCAGGGTCTCTCCCAGCGGCCTGAACTTCACCACCTCCAACTGGAACACCCGCCAAACGGTGACAGTAAGGGCACTCCAGGACGACGACACAGCTTTAGACCCCTTCATAACCCTGGTACACACCGCCAGCGGCGGCGATTACACGGGAACTGCGTCGGAAGACGTCGTGGTCGTAATCGAGGAGGACGACGTCGCTGCGCCCAGCCGGGCAGGCCCCGACCTGGTGGTGCAATCGTTCTCGCCCAGCGACGCCACGCCAGAGCCATCGGGCAGATTCACTTTGAACGCCACTGTTCTCAACCAGGGAGACGAGGATGCGGGTTCCTCCACACTGCGCTATTACCTTTCAACCGACACGCACATTTCCACCAGCGACACCGTGCTTGGCACAGACGGCGTAAGTTCACTTGCCGTCTCCAGGACAAGCAACGAGTCAATGTCCCTGAACGCCTCGGCCACTGCCGGTACCTACTACTACGGGGCCTGTGTCGATGCAGTGGCCGGCGAGGCCAATACGGCCAACAACTGCTCCACGGTCATTTCCGTAACCGTCGCCGGCCAGGAGCCAGAGGAGGTCATAACGGTCTCAAGTGAGGGCGACCGCGACGTGCTGGAAACCCTCTACAACGCGACGGACGGGCCGAACTGGAGGGCACAGCGGCGCTGGATGAGCTCTGCACCCATCAGCAGCTGGCAGGGCGTAGTCGTCGATGCCAACGGCGATGTCACCCAGCTGATCCTCGCCGGTTACGGGTTGAGCGGATCGATACCCCAGGAACTGGGCGACTTGGCTAACCTGGCTACATTGCGCCTGTCCGGCAACAGTTTGACAGGGTGCGTCCCGGCGGCATTGCGAAACGTGCCCGACAATGACTTCGCATCGCTGGGACTTCCGTTCTGCGGCGCCGCACCTATCACGACCGGCCCGCAGAACGGCGACAGGATCTTCCTCAACGGCGGCACGCTTAACGGGCAGCCCATCAACGCGGCCAACCCGACCCTGACGGTCGGGGCCGGCCAGGCTATTTCCGGTACGGTCAACCTGACGGTCCACAAGGACCACTCCGCGGCCGCGAGGTTCCCGGTGGTGGCGACGCCGACCTGGGGAGACCATGGGCGCAGCTACTGGCGGGTCCCCATTTCCGCACCAGCCTTCGGTAATGCGGACGGCACTGCACGGATCAACCTGACAGCTCCCGGTTCTCCCGGAGAATACGCCATCATATTCGTGGCCCAGGCGCAGACCACCGGCGGTCATGTAGCCTCGGCCACCCACTGGCAATCAGGGGGTCCGCGATGGAATAACGGCGACGATGTGGCGAGTTGGGGCAGCGCCGCCATTGATTCCGCCATCCGCAACGGCTACGTGCTCGCCCCGCAGCAGGGCTGGACCCAGGCCAACGGCCATTTCGGCGCAGCGGCCATCAGGGTGATCGTGACCGCCGCCCCAGTTCGAATGGAAGCACCCGATCTGGTGGTGGAAACGAGTTCGCCGGACGACCCCGGCGCTGGTCCCCGTGAACCATTCAGGTTCGATGCCACCGTTCGCAACCAGGGAGACGGCGAAGCGGCGTCGACCACCTTGCGCTACTACCGCTCCAATGATTCCACCATAGACACTTCGGACACTCCGATTGGCACCGATCCCATCAGCCGCCTCCCTGCCTCCGGGAGGAGCAACGAGTCCTTGACGATGTACGCTCAGCCCGGCGGCACATTCTATTACGGGGCATGCGTGGACTCGGTGCTAAACGAGTCCGATACCACCAACAACTGCACCTCCAGCGTTGCGGTGACCGTCCCCTCCGGGCCGCAGAATGACAACGAGGCCCCGGTGATCTCCCGCAAGACGCCTTCCTCGCCGGTGTCGCTGACCACCGGGGACAGGCAGAGTTTCTCGGCTACAGGATCGGACGCGGACAACAACATCAACGCGTGGGAGTGGTTCCTGGACGGGGTGTCCCAGGGCGGGCAGTCGCTGGGTCTTACGGGATCTATCCCCCGGACCTTCAGCCACACCTTCTCCAGTGCGGGCACCTACACCATAAAGGTGACCTTCACCGATGCTGACGGAGAGTCGACCTCGGACACGTGGACGGTGCGGGTGACCGACGATACTCCAGTAAACCGGGCCCCGGTGGTCTCCGGAAAGACGCCTTCATCGCCGGTATCTTTGACCGTAGGGCAACTCCAGGCCCTCTCGGTCGGCGTATCTGACCCGGACAACAACGTTGACGAGTGGGAGTGGTTCCTGAACGGGGAATCCCGGTACACAGAGTCGATGGCGCCCACCGGGTCGTTCATCTGGAGTTCTGATTATTCCTTTGCCAGCTCGGGCACATTCACCGTGACGGTGACTTTCACTGACTCTGAGGGAGCATCGGCCTCGGAGTCGTGGACGGTTCGGGTGACCGACGCGGAACCGGACAACGAGGCCCCGATGATTGACAGTAATAGCCCTCACTCGCCGGTTTCGCTGACGACAGGGGACAGCCAAAGCTTCTCTGCCACAGCTACGGATGCGGACAACAACATCAACGCCTGGGAGTGGTTCCTGGACGGTGTGTCCCAAGGCGGGCAGTCCTTGGCCCTCACGGGATCTATCACCCGGAACTTCAGCCACACCTTTTCCAATGCGGGCACCTACACGGTAAAGGTGGAGTTTACTGATGCTAACGGAGAGTCGGCCGATGAATTGTGGAGGGTTCTCGTGGACGACCCATCCACATCCGGGACCCCCGACCTGATTGTGTATCTGCCCAGCGCCCCTTTCGACAGGACACGTGACCCCGGTGAATCCTTTGATATGACCTTCTATGTCAAGAACCAAGGAGATGGTTCATCCTCCGGCACCGCTTCAATCACCTACTACCGGTCGTCCGATTCCACCATATCCAGTTCAGACACCAGAGTCACCCTTAGGAGCGGTACCACGAGGATAGGGTCAATGGGCGCCGGCAGGCAAAACTTGGAGACTGTTAGCCTGACTGCCCATAACAGCGGCGTTTACTACTATGGGGCCTGTGTTGGTACCGTGGTCAACGAGTCCGACACCACGAATAATTGCGGTGCCATCCTCAAGGTCGCCATTTCGGCCCCTGACTTGGTAATCATCAGGGATTCGGTCAACGACGATTACGTGGAGGCAGGCGATGACTTCACATTCAGGGCCACCGTCCACAACGATGGGACCGGGGATTCCCCATCCACCACGCTTCGCTACTATCGTTCCACCGACGCCACCATTACAACCTCTGATACTCAGGTCGACACCGATAGTGTCGGCAGCCTTGATCCGGACGATACTGATGCCGAGTCTGAAACAATCACCGTGCCAACCACCCCGGGCACCTACTACTACGGAGTATGTGTAGACACAGTTACCCGCGAATCTGACACCACCAACAACTGCTCCACGGGAATCCTGGTAACCGTCACCGAAGCAGGCCTGGATGCCCCCGACCTGACGGCGGATACCCCCGTAATGACCGGCTTCAATGGGCAGCGGGGAGACCCTGTCCGTCTCGACTATGTCGTGCGCAACCGGGGTGATGAATCGGCAGGGGCAACCACTCTGCGGTTTTACCGTTCCTCTGACTCCACTATCACCTCCTCAGATAGGGAACTGTGGACTCAGGACGTGGCCGCCCTCAATGCGAATACCCGGCGCTCTTACGCTTTCCTGAACTGGAACGTTCACAATTGGGTAGGCACCAGCTATTACGGGATTTGCGTGGACGCGGTGACAGATGAGTCGTCTACTACCAACAACTGTTCCTCCGCCCTCGTAATTACCACGGAGTGACTTGCTATGGAAATTCGGGAAGTAACATTCTGGAACGCAGGGCCGAAGGGTCGCTAGTTTCCACACCCGACCGCCGGAAATGGCCGACCTGCGCCAACCTGGCAAGCCCGCCTGGGCTCGTGTTATCTCAAACAGAATCGGAGAATGTCACAGGCAAATTCATTTAAACCTTCATACTCGGAGCGCTTCAAGTAAACGGTGGCCGATTTCGCAACTCGAATCACTCACATTTTATGGCAATAATGTGCATCTGAACGTGGTATTTCATCTTGGTGACTCACATTTCAAGGTGGACATCTGCGAATTTAATAGGTCATATATACCTGGCTTCCCGTTTGTGTTGAGTGGTGTAAGAATGGGCAATCGGATACAAAGGTTTGGCATTTGAACCGGATATGTGATTTGAATGAAATTCCCAACAATAGGCAATTGGACCACCCTGGCCCGTTCCAACGTCCCATTCCTTTTGTTCGCGGGGGTCCTCGCTGTCTTCGTCACCCTCATGCTGCTCGGCGTCAGCGATGTCGAGGGGCAGACCGGTGACTGCTATTCGCAAGCGGCAGATGCTGAAACAACCCTTGAGGTTTGCCTTGAAAGCGTCACGGACGAGCGAAATCCAGGTGGTGGGTGGCAGCTGCGGTCAAGGGTGGTGGTCAATCGCGAAATTACTGGAGCCGATAGACCGGCAGACACCGTTGACCCAGACCTATACGAAAAAATGTCCTGTACTGATCCCAGCGTCTCCAATAGCACCAGTGACGCGTTGGCCTGTATTCGAGGCGGAATCAGGGTGTTTGACTCATACTTCGGACCGGTCCCTGACGACCCTAACGCCCCTAGACTTACTGACAGACTCATTGCCTTTGCAATCAGGGAAGGCGAGGACTTCGCGCCCGAGGAAAAATTACTCTATTCCCTGTGTGACGACGGAGATGCCAACCTCAAACGGAAAATCAAAATAGATATAAACCCGGTTTTCGTGCCAGAGTACGGCTATACCATTCGCGACTATACCGACCGGCAAAGCCCGCCGACCCGATTTTGGACTAGAACTATCACATTGGATGGGGACGAGGACGCGGGCGGCGAACCTTGCCCCGGCGTTACCATCAACCAGAACCTCTCCACGCAGATAACCCTCACCGTGAGTCCCACATCGGTCCGCGAAGAAGCGGGCCAGACCAACCTGCAAGTAACCGGCACCCTCAACGGCGATTCGCTTAGCACGGACACTGTGGTCAGCCTGTCGATTAGCGCAGGCTCTGGGTCAAATGCAGCGTCCACCTCGGATTTCAGCTCGGGCACTGCCACGCTGACCATTTCGCAAGGACAGACCACCGGGACTGCTACCCTGAGCTTCACCCCGGTCGATGACTCGGTCCCTGAGGGCAATGAGAACGTGGCCGTCACGGGAGACACGTCGGCTGACCTGACCGTGAACGGGACCACAGTTGACATCATTGACAACGACATCCCCTCCACGCAGATAGACCTAACGGTTTCCCCCATATCGGTCCGCGAAGAAGCGGGCCAGACCAACCTGCAAGTAACCGGCACATTGAACGGGTCCCCACAGACCTCGACCACTGTGGTCACTTTGTCGACTAGCCCAGGAACGGCATTAGCTTCAGACTACAGTTCCGGAACAGCTACGCTGACCATTCCAGCGAACCAGCAGAGCGGGACCACAACCCTGAGTTTCACTCCGGATAATGACGCGGCGCCTGAGGACGACGAGACGGTGCAAGTGTTGGGGGAAACGACATCGTCCGGACTGACCGTGATTGCCACCATCGTCACCATCATCGACAACGATTCCCCAGGGGTGACTGTCTCGCCGACCTCCCTGCGGATCAACACAGGCGCGTCGCGCAACTACACGGTAAAGCTGAACACTCTTCCCACAGCCGATGTCACCGTAGACATCACTGCTCCCGCCGGCACTTCTGTGGACAAAAACAGCTTGACATTCACCCCAGGCAACGGCACTACAGCGCAAACAGTGAGGGTCACCGCTGGGTCAACCACTGACTCCTTTACCATCAACCAATCGGCGACAAGCACCGATGCCGACTACAACAACATCAACGTCGCCAACGTTGCTGTCACGGTCTCCCAGCGACCAACTGAAACGCCTGGCATCGTCCTCTCACCGACAACGCTTACCGTGCCCGAGGGTGCCTCGAGAACCTACCGCGTCAGTCTGAACACCCTGCCGACAGCCGATGTCGCCGTAGACATCACTGCTCCCGCCGGCATTTCTGTGGACAAGAACAGATTGACATTCACCTCAGGTAACGGCACTTCAGCGCAAACAGTGGCCGTAAGTGCAGGCCATGATAGCGACTGTTCCAATGACAGCGCCACCCTGGCTAGACTTTACGCATAATTTAGAAAAAGTATAAAGACAGGGTAAGCTGGTCTGACCCCACTTTCCGAGAAAGGTCTGACCATGCTCACCCTGCCCGATGCCATTGTAACCGTTCTCCTTCCCTTTGCAACGCTGTTCACCAGCCCAACCTGGCGGAAAGCACAACTGCTGTTGGTAGGTGCAATCCTCACCCCGGGCCAGCGCACCGTGGCCGCGGCGCTGCGCGTCATGGGCCGCAGCGACCAGCGCGACTACGCCCGTTATCACGAGGTGCTCAACCGGGCCGTGTGGTCGTCCCGTGAGGTAGCCCGCGTCCTGCTGGTGCTCCTGCTCCAGCACCTGGACCGCGGCGACGGCCCCTTGATCTTCGGCATCGACGAAACCCTGGAACGGCGTCGCGGGGCCAAGATCAGGGCCCGAGGCATCTACCGGGACGCGGTGCGTTCCAGCCGCAATCAACTGGTCAAGGCCAGTGGTCTGCGCTGGATCTCCCTGATGTGGCTGGGACACGTCCCCTGGGCGGGACGCCATTGGGCTCTGCCGGTGCTCACCGTGCTGGCACCCTCATCTCGGTATCACGAGCAACAAGGACGCCGGCATAAGAAGATCACCGACTGGGCGCGGCAGATGGTCATGCTGTTGCGCCGCTGGCTGCCCCAGCGGTCCCTGGTCCTGGTGGGCGACAACAGCTACGCCGTGCTGGATCTGCTCCACTGCTGCCAATCCCTACGGGAACCGGTCACTCTCATTACCAGATTGCGCCTGGACGCGGCCCTGTACGCGCCAGCGCCAGCCCGCCAGCCGGGTCAGAACGGTCGTCCGCCACTGAAAGGCCCCCGGAGGCCATCGCTGAAAATGCTCCTTGAACAGGGCAGCGCGACTTGGGACAGCACCGAGGTGGCCTGGTACGACGGCACCACCCGCATCGTGGAGCTCACCTCCCAGATCGCGGTCTGGTACCGCTCGGGCAAGCCGCCCGTCACCATCCGCTGGGTGTTGATCCGCGACCCTCAGGGCCTCTTCGACCCCCAGGCTCTGCTCTGCACCGACCCGTCGGCGGACCCGACCCAAATCCTGGAATGGTTTGTCCTGCGCTGGCAACTGGAGGTCACCTTTCATGAGGTGCGTGCCCACCTGGGTGTGGAGACCCAACGCCAGTGGTCGGACCTGGCCATCGCCCGCACCACGCCCGTCCTGCTGGGTCTCTTCTCCTGGATGACCCTGGCCGCCCACTCGTTGCAAAAACGGCATCCCATGACCCAGCGCAGGGCGGCCTGGTACGACAAACCGTCACCGACCTTCGTGGACGCCATCGCCCTCGTGCGTCGCCACCTGTGGCTGGCGTCGGAGGGTTTTTCACTGTCGGTCGCTGACCCCGACACGCAGGAACTCCCCGTCGCTCTGTACCACCGGCTCGTAGATTCCCTCGCCTACGCCGCTTGAAAATGCGGAAAGCCTAGCCTGGAACACTCAGCCTCTGGCGGCGGCTACAACAATGTGAAAAGGAACTTGGCGGTTACCATCGTTGACGATGATTCAGGATGTGGTCGCTGCGTTGGCAGATGCCCCGTTCCCTCCACGCGAGTGAACCTGTCGGTTGCTCCCACATCGGTCAGGGAGGATGCCGGCCAGATCAGCCTAATGGTCACCGGGGCACTAAACGCAGACCCTCGGACATCGGCTACTGAGGTCAAGCTGTCGATAAGCCCAGGAACTGCTTCAACCCCTGATGATTACAGTTCCATTAAAGCTACGCTGACCATCCTGGCGAACCGGCAGAGCGGACACGCGACCCTGAGCTTCACTCCGGTATGCGACTCGGTGGACGAGGGCAACGAAACGGTTGTGGTGGGAGGCCCGACGACGTCGGGCCTGAAGGTGGTCACAGCGACGCTGACCATCATAAACGCCCCTTGTAGACCACCCTCGGGCGTCACCGTGTCCAAATCGTCGATCGAAATTGAGGAGGAAGGCGACCCGGACACCTACACGGTGAAACTGGACACACCGCCTGCGAGCGACGTCACTATCTCCATCGGTGTTGTGGATGAGGGTGGAAACGAGGTTGAGGACGTGACTGCCAGTCCTGCCACCTTGACCTTCAAACCCGACACCTATCGCGAGGAGCAGACGGTGACGGTTAGCGCGGGACACGACGACGACGCCAGGGACGACAAGGTGAACATCACCCACACCGCGACCAGCGATGACGACGATTATGACGGAATCGACATCGACGGGGTCGAGGTGACGGTCACCGACAATGACGATCCGGGCGTGATTGTTTCGCATACTGTGATCTGGATCGAGGAGGAGCTGTCAGTAGACGCTGACAGGTACCTGGTCAGGCTGGCCACCGAGCCGTCGGACGTTGTGACCATTACCATTAACGTAGACGAGGATGACGGAGATTCGGTTGAGGAAGTAACCACCAGTCCCGTCAGCCTGACCTTCGACTCCGGCAACTGGGACGAGTTGCAAGAGGTGCTGGTCAGCGCGGGCCATGACGACGACGATCTGGACGACACCGCCACCATCTCCAACACAGCCACCAGCACCGATGATGATTATGATGGGCTGAATATCGGCAGCGTGAAGGTACGGGTGTTCGACAACGACCGCGACGCCGGTGTATCCGTCGATCCGACCGAGCTCGCGATCGAGGAGGGGCGAGCGGGCGACTCTGACGTGTATTCGGTTGTACTGGACAAGAGGCCCGCGGCCAATGTCACCATAGCCATCAGTGTAGTGGAGCATGACGGAGATGATGTTGCGGAGGTGACTACCAGCGCCACCAGCCTCACTTTCAAGCCCGACAACTGGGGTTTCCCTCAGGAAGTGATGGTGGCAGCGGGCCCTGACGACGACGCTGTGGACGACTTTGCAACAATCTCCCACTCGGCGACCAGCGAAGACCCCATTTACAACACGGCAACCGATAGCAGCAATGCCAATGAAGCGGCACTAAAAATAGACGATGTGGAAGTCTTGGTCTTCGACACCAATGCCGGAGCAGGCGTTTCAGCCTGGCCCACCGCGCTCTGGATAGAGGAGGAACGGTCGGGATTCGATGACGATTACATGGTGAGGCTGAGGACCCAGCCGACGGCTGATGTGACCGTTGTCATCTCTGCAGTGGAGCTGGATGGAGATGATGTCGTGGAGGTGACTACGAATCCCGCTAGCCTGACCTTCACCCCCGACAACTACGACGAGGGGCAAACCGTGACCGTAAGTGCAGGCCACGACGCGGACACCCTTGACGACGTCTCAACCATCACCCACACGCCGTCCAGCACCGACGCTGTCTACAACACCACTAACGAAATGCTGTTAATCGACACCGTGGCGGTCCTGGTCTACGACAATGACGCCGGGGCCGGTGTGACCGTCTCTCCAACCGCGCTCTGGATCGATGAGGAGAGGTCTGGGTTCGCGGACGAATACGCGGTGAGGCTGAGAACCGAGCCGACGGCCAACGTGACCATTTCCATCAGCGCCGGAGAGGAGGTTACCACCAGCCCCACCAGCCTGACCTTCACCCCCGACAACTACTACGAGTTACAAACAGTGGCGGTAAGCGCGGGGCACGACTCGGACGCCGATGACGATCATGTTGATATAACCCACACCGCGACCAGCTCAGATGGCGCCTACAGCGGCCTGGACATCGACAGTGTGGCGGTGACGGTCTACGACAACGACGCGGAGGCAAGCGTGGCCATCTCGCCCACAGCGCTCTGGATCGAGGAGGAGCGAGCGGGGTTCGCGGACGAGTACGCGGTGAGGTTGAGGACCGAGCCGACGGCCAACGTGACCATCGCCATCAGCGCCGGAGAGGAGGTGACAACCAATCCCACCAGCCTGATTTTCACCCCCGACAACTGGGGAACGGAACGGACGGTGTCGGTGAGCGCCGGGCATGACGCTGACACCGAGGACGACCAGGCGGACATCACCCACACTTCGACCAGCGCCGACAGCAGCTACAACGGGCTGGACATCGACAGCGTCGCAGTCACGGTGTACGACAATGACGCCCCCGCCAGCGTGGCCGTCTCGCCCACAACGCTATGGGTCGAGGAGGAGCGGTCAGGACTCCTGGACAACTACACGGTGCGGCTGAGGACCGAGCCTTCGGCCAATGTGGCCATCGACATGATTGCCGGAGAGGAGGTCACGGTCAGTCCCACCCGCTTGACATTCACCCCAGACAACTGGAGTACCGAGCAGACGGTGGAGGTCAGCGCGGGACACGACGCTGACACCGAGGACGACCTGGTGAACGTCACCCACACGGCGACCAGCATCGACAGCGACTATCACAGGCTGGGCATCGACAGCGTGGCGGTTACAGTATTCGACAACGACATGGCCGTGCCATCGACCGCCCGGCAGGAAACTGTCGCTCCAACCAGCGTACCCGTCGCCGTGCCCACGGCCACCCCCACGCCGACGGTGGCGCCGACCCCCGCGGCCACGGTCGCTCCCACTCCGACAGCCCTTCCAATACGCTTTCAGGAACCGGGTGCGCCCGATCTGGACGAGGCGGAACAGAGGGGCCGCAATCTGCTGGATCGTGCGGCGGCAGCCGGCCGTGACCGCCTGACCCTGGTCATCCTGATTGCGATTGTCCTGATCCTGGCCGGTCTGACCTTCGTTTACCTGATTCTGAGGAGGCGCTGACCGAGAGAGGACGAGTTTGATGGGGGGTGCAGGCAACCTTGGGGCTAGAGGCTCAAAGTGAGGGAGGCTGTCTCAAAGAGCTGCTCTCCCCACAGAGTGAGCCGACCTGATTGCCGGGTTTGTGGGACGATCCAGGCCCTACAGCTACGGGGACGTCCCACGTAAGTAGAGTGCGATCGGGAACCCCTGGCGCTCCTGCCGGTGGCACTCTACGACGCCTGGAACTAGCGGACAGGGCAGACGGCGTCACGCTGGGTAAGAGCCTTGCCACAGCGCTGCCGTCGGCGGTTATGGATCCCGCCATGATGGCTCGAATCCAATGGTCATTTGGGTGAATTCGCCCTGAACCGACCACCCTCATCGACTCAGGCGTTGAGCCGGACCGGCGAGGCAACCGCGTCTGTGCAGTTAGTACTACAGTTGCACTTGAACTGACCCGGTTATTTCGACCTAAGATTTCGTCCAATTTCGTTAGCGGAAAAGACACTGCCCGTAGCTGGGCGCTGAGGTTTTCAAGGCTGGCTCATGCCTCAGGAAATCATCTGCAACTGTAGTACTAGGGCCTGTGGGGTGAAATTCATGCTAACGTGGGGGAGAGGCTTGGTCCTGCCCGTCGAATCCCCAGCACACCGAAATACGGTCCTGCGTGATGGCGCAAGTGAACAGCGTGCCGCCACTGATAGCCACGAATCTCTGACCCGATGGAGGATTCGACTGGCCGTACTCGTCGGCTCCCCAGCATGACACCGTACCATTGACCTGTAGACCGCAGGTGTGATCGAATCCGCTGGTGATGGCAGTAAATCGGGCACCCTCTGGCTGTGGCTTGTCGTAGTCCTGGTAACGGCCCCAGCACATTGCGACACCGTCGTTTCGCAGCCCGCAGGTGTGCCAAAGTCCGGCAGATATGGCGGCGAACCGCTCGCCTTCAGGGGGCGTGGTCTGCCCATAGTCATCATCCCCCCGACATTCAATGGCGCCATCCTCATACAGGCCGCAGATGTGCCGGTCGCCGCCACTGATGGCCACCACGGGACCCCCGGAGAGACGGGCCTGCCCATAGTAGTCATCCCCCCAGCACCGGCTGTTTCCGTAGCCATCGATGGCGCACTGGTTCCCACCTTCGTTGTCTCCGAGCCTGGAGAAGCTCCCCGTCACGGGAGGTTCTCGGCTACCGATTGCCCCCCAGCACACCAGGTTCCCGTCAAGCTCCAACCCGCAGGTATGGGACTGCCCGCTGTTGATAGTGGAAAACCGTAAGTCGATTGGTGGAGCTGCCTGGCCGTATTGGTTGTCCCCCCAGCAGATCACCCTGCCCCCTTCGACGATGGCGCAGGCGTGTCTGCTCCCACTACTTATCTCCGTCAGCGGCGGAATGGGGTCTGGAAGGAGGGCGGCAGTACGCTGGTAGGGCTTGGAGAGGGGATGTGGAGCAGGATATCCCGAACCCCAGCAGACGGTCGTGCCGTCCTCACGTTGGGCGCAGGTGTGTTCGGCGCCGCTGCTGATGGAGATGAAACGCTCTTTGGCCGGCGGCCATGCCGGCCCCGGGTAGGCCGTGCCCCAGCAGACCGCTTTCCCGTCCAGCAGCAGGGCACACGTATGATTGCGGCCGCTGCTGATAGCCGAAAAGCGCATCGCCTTTGGGGCATCAGCAACACCTTTGGAATCCTCCCCCGCACCCCAGCACCTCGCCGTCCCGTCGGCCCGAAGCGCGCAGGTGTGGAAAAAGCCGCTATCGATGTGAACGAATGCTTCATGCTCAGGTGCCTGCGTCTGCCCGGTGTGGCCGCCGTAGTCGCTGTTGTCGCTGCCCCAGCAGAGGGGTGAGCCATCCAAGCGCAGTGCGCAGGTGTGGGCGGCGCCGGCGCTGATGGCCGAGAATTTTTCTCCTGGCGGCACAACCGACTGGTTTGCAGTCCCGTACCAGTGGTCTCGGTTGCTGCCCCAGCACAGGACGGTACCGTTGGCCTTCAGTCCGCAGGCATGCCCCCTGCTGCTGGTGATGGACACGAATTTTTCTCCCTCGGGAGGGGCCAGTTCCTCAGACGACTCGGAGTCCCAACAGACGGCGGTGCCATCCTCTCGCAGGCCGCAACGATCACTCATCGCTATGAGGCGAATGTCCTCAAGGGAGGCCACATCGAGATCGTAGTAACCCCCTCGTCCCTCGGGAGGGAACCAGCAGTAGAGCGTCCCGTTCTGACGCAACCCGCAGGTCACGTTGTATCCGCTGTGAATCGCCTGGAAACGGTCGCCGAAGATGGACCAGCGATGCTGCTCATCCGGGGAGGACTGGCCGTGGGAGTTGTCGCCCCAGCAGAGGATCGTTCCATCGCGGCGCAGTCCGCAGGTGTGGCTGCCTCCGCTGCTCAGGGTCTCGAAGCGCTGGTTGGAGGGCGGAAAGCCACGGCCATCCTCCTCGACCTCGGTCCAGCAAACGGCGGAGCCGTCAGCCCTCAGGCCGCAGACGTGCTCCCCGCCGCTGCTGATGAAATCGAACCTTTCATCATCGGGAATGGACCGCGGCAGCCAGTGGCCTCCCCGGCACCAGACAGAACCGTCTGACCTGAGGCCGCAGGTGTGTTCAGCTCCTGCGCTGAGTGACTCGAAAATCTCCCCGTCAGGAACGTGGGTCCGCCCGTCAAATTCGTTTCCCCAGCAAGTGGCTTTGCCGTCCCTTGCCAATCCGCAGGAGTGCCGGCCGCCGGAGCTGATGGAAACAAAGGTCTGGCCTTCCGGCGGCGTGGACTGCCCGTCCTGGTTGGAACCCCAGCATACCGGCGATCCGTTCTGCTCAAGCCCGCAGCCGTGGTCGGCTCCCACGCTGATGTCTGTGAATCCGACTCCCGCAGGGGGATTGGCGCGACCGAAACGGTCCAGTCCCCAGCACACGGCATTCCCGTCGTCATGCAGGCCGCAGGTGTACTCGGGACCGCTGCTTATGGTAGTGAACGCCAAGCCCGTGGGAGGCGACGCCTGCCCCTCGGTGTCGTCCCCCCAGCACCACGTACTGCCGTCCCCTTTCAGAGCGCAGGTGTGGTTGCGGCCACTGCTAACGGCGACGAATCCAGCACCCGGGACAGGGGCAAACTGGGGCGATTCTTTCTCGTACCCAAGTCCCCAACAGATCAAAGAGTTTTCCGGCGTCAGACCGCAGGTATGTTCGTCCCCGGAATTGATGTCGGAGAATCTCTGGCCGTGAGGGGGCGACCCATGTACGGCGGCCGTGCTGCCCCGGCCGCCGAAAGTATCGCCCCAGCAGACAACCGTGCCGCTGTCCTTCCTGACGGCGCAGGTGTGGGCGGTGCCACTGGTAACCGAGCTGAACACCTCACCATAAGGAGGCGACGACTGGCCCCGATTGTTGGAGCCCCAACAGACAGCGGAGCCGTCGGTACGGAGACCGCACGAATGGCTTTCGCCCACGCTGATGTCGATGAGCCTCTCGCTGGTTGGCGGTGAGGCCTGGCCAGATGAGTCCTTGCCCCAGCAGGCCGGGGTGCCGTCCTCCCGGATGGCGCAGGTATGACCGGAGCTTGATCCGATGCCGGCGCTGATCGCCGAGAAACGCTCACTCTCAGGTGGCGAAGACTGGCCCCACTCGTCATTGCCCCAGCATACCGCTGCACCATCCCTGCGCAGACCGCAGGTGTAATCATAGCCGCCGCTGAGTTCCTTGAACTCTTGCTCAGCCGGCGGAGAGGCCTCGCCATCCCCCCAGCAGGAGGCGGTGCCGCCCCGGCGCAGTCCGCAGGCGTGGTGGCCTCCACTGGTGATGGAGACGAAGCGCTCCCCGTAGGGCACCCGTTCCAGGCCGCCGAGATAGCCGTATCCTCCGAAAGTCCAGCAGACCGGCCGGCCGTCATCCAGGAGGGCGCAGGCCTGTTCGTAGCCGCCGCTGATATCGGTAAACTTCAGCTTTCCCAGCGCCTCCATGGGCCGCAGCTCCGCAGACACCGTTTCGGTGTCGTACCAGTAACCCCAGCAGACCGGGCTGCCATCATCCAGCAACCCGCAGGAATTGATTGACCCGATAGTCAGAGAGCTGACCGCAACATCGGCAGGCTTCTCCGGCCTGTAGCCCCAGCAGACCAGAACGCCGTCCTGTCGCTGTCCGCAGGAGTGCCTTTGGCCGCTGTGGATTGAAACGAATTCACCGGCCACCCGCGCCATGGTTTCGCCATTCTTGTCGTCACCCCAGCAGTAGGAAGATCCGTCGACGTGGAGGCCGCAGGCATGGGACTCGCCGCTGCTGATGGCGACGAACTTCGCCCCGGCGGGCGGCGTTGCCTGGCTTTCCTCGTTCCTGCCCCAGCATACCGGCGTGCCATCGGGCCGCAGTCCGCAGACGAAGGCCGCCCCGCTGCTAATGGTGCTGAGACTCTGGTTCACAGGGGGAGTTGTCTGTCCGTCGCTGTCGCTACCCCAGCAGATGGGTGTTCCGTCGGAACGCAGGGCACATGCGAAGGAGCCTCCGGTGCTGATGGCCACCAGGCCCCGTTCGCCGGGCGGCGAGGCCTGGCCCTGGTCGTTGTTGCCCCAGCAGGCCGGTGCTCCGTCCAACCCGACGGCGCAGGTAAAGTAGTCGCCGCTGCTCAAGAGTGCAAAATCCTTACCTTCCGGAGGAGAGGCTTGGCCCAGGTCGTTTCCACCCCAGCAGGCTACGATAGCGTTCCAATTTAGGTGGTATGGGATGTAGGATAGGCTGGGACTGAGTGGGGAGGTGAGGAGTGATGGGGTTGCTTTTCGAACTGGAAACCCGGTTGGAACAGGAATTGCCGCTGTGCCTGCAGTGGACATTGCAGGAATCTTTGGACCAGTACCGCCCGCAGTGCCGCGATTGCGGACTGCTGATGCACCGCCATCACCGCTACTCCCGGTCCATCGCCACCCGATACGGCCTGCTGGAGTTGCAGATACCGGTGTTCCGCTGTGGGGACTGCCGCAGCATGACCAGTGGTGCGGAACTGCTGGGCGACGAGGAACGCTACCGCAGGTATTCAAAAAAACTGCCGACTGGGCCGTGAGATTGGCTGCTCTGGGGCTCAGCTATACTCAGGCTGGCCGGTTGGTGGGCAGCGTCAAGAGCGCTCTTTGCCGCTGGGTCAGACAGGAGGCAGTGAGGGAGCCGGTGCTGTCGGGGCAGGTCTGGGAACTGGACGGAATGTGGACCAGGACCCGCTTAGGACCCAGGGAAATGCGAGTGATCCGGGACGAAAGGGGCACTGCCCTGGGGTCTTTCGAACCCTGGTCCGAGGTGATAGACCAAGCCTGGCGGCAGGCTGAGGGCACTCCGGTCCACTTGGTGAGCGACGATGATCGTGCCATAGCTGCCGGAGTTGAGTTGGTTTACGGGAGGGAGGCGCCCCACCAGCTCTGCCAGTTCCACCTGTTGCGGGAATACCGGCGCAACGTGGGCCATCAGGGATTCAGGGCGGCAAGGGCGTTGCTGGAATCCGCCAGCAGAGCCGAGGCAGAGGAGCATGCCCGGGAGGCAATTATCCGCAGCGGAGGCAAGCCCCTGGATTGGTGCCGCAAAGCATTGGGAAAGGGTATGACCCATCTGGGGACAGGGCAGGAAAGACACCGGACAACATCACGACTGGAGCGTCAGAACCGGGAGTACCGCAGACGGGAAAAGATGGGAACCGTCTGGTCGCCCCACAACCTGCTGGCACTGCTTCAAATCAGGGGCCTCATAAATCAAACCACCTAATTCGGAACCCTGCCTCATACTTCCCATTTATTTCTCAATTCGGTTTAGTACTAGCAATAATCGGGTCTCTGTCAACGCAATCGGCTGTCGGATTGGTGCTCAGTCGGTGTCAATCGAACTGCCGCCGCGTTGCCTGTGCCATTTCATCGGCCCGGGTGCGTGTGGACTTTTCCATCACTCCGGCATAAGTGAGAATCCACCCGCGTGAAATGCGATAGAATATTGTTGTTACAATACTCCCCTGATTTCGCTCGCGCATGATTGACGGGCGCGTTTCAACCAAAGCGCCATTGCCTTGCCCGCCGACACTTAACCAAAGGAAATCCCCTCTGCCAGATAGTGTCAGCATGCGGCCCGTCGCAGGCGGCAGCCTGATTAACCGTCATAACCGCCGGAGCAGTGGGCCTTGTTCCCCAGCAGAAGAAACCTCTTCCGCGAACGCGCATTCGCCCGCAGGGGACAGACGGAACCCCTGGACGGCCTGTTGCGCGTTACCGCGCCCCATGAGTGGGTCGTCCTGACGGGCCTCGCCCTTGCCTTGCTGGGGTTTGTCACCTGGGGCGTGTTCGGCAGCGTGGAGCGAAGCGTGTCTTCGGATTGTTTGCTGGTGCGTCAGGGTGAGCGCTACGCCGTTCTATCTGAGGTTACTGGCTACATTGCCGCTGTCCTGGTCAATGCCGGAGACGTGGTGGAGGCCGCCGAGCCCATCGCCCGCGTGCGGACGACCGAGTCGGAGCGGCAGGTGGGGGTGGCCCGCGCCCGTGTTGAGTTGCTACAGGCTCAGGGACAGGTCGGGAAGGCGGATGACGATGCCCTCGCGCTGGCCCATGCCGAACTGCTGGACCAGGAAGCTATGCAAGCATCCGGCGAATATATCGTCAGCCCCTATGCGGGCACGGTTACGTGGCATAGCTTGACCGTAGGACTGGGGGTGACGGCAGGCACGGAAGTTGCCGGCCTGCACGACGGAGTTGACGGCGAGTTGGAGGCGGTAGCGTTCTTTCCTGCGGAAAGCGCGCAGCGGATTGCACTGGGGATGGAGGCGGGCGTTTTGGCCGGCGACTTGGGCCTCGGGCGGGCGCTGGAGGCCGAGGTCATCGAGGTTCCGGGGCCGCCCGCTACCCCACCCGGCTGGCTCACAGCCTTGGGGTTTGACTCCCCCGTTCACAGCCACATAGTCTGGGTAACATTGCGAGAGGCGCCGGAAGCTCTGCCCTCCGACGGCACTCGGTGCCGTCTCCGCATCATCTTGAGCAGAGAGAGGCCAGTGCGTCTGCTGGGGCCGTTCTGAGGCTCTGAGGCGCATGGCAGGCATGAGTGCAGCGCAGGACAGAAGAGGCGGGCCGTTTCGCATAGTAGGGAGAAGCCGCCGTTTGCGCACTCCCATTTTCCCGCAGCACGAGGCAACGGAATGCGGCGCAGCTTGCTTGGGCGCCGTTTTGGGACACTTCGGGCGCTGGGTTTCAATAGAGGAGTTGCGCGAGGCGTGCGCAGTTAGCCGCGACGGGAGCACCGCCGCGGATCTATCCGCCGCGGCTAATAAGTACGGCCTGATGGTCAGCGCGTGGAGCAAGGAGCCAGAGGAGCTTCGGGAGCTGGAGCTGCCGGCGATTTTGTTCTGGGAGTTCAACCACTTCGTGGTCCTGGAAGGGTTCGGCCCAGAGGTGTACTACCTGAACGATCCGGCCAATGGGCGCCGCACAGTCAGCGATGAGACGTTCGACCAAGCCTTCACTGGCGTGGTGATGGTAATGCAGCCGGGTCCGGATTTCCAGCGCGGCGGGTATCGTCCGGGGATCGTGCGCCAGCTGTGGCCGTGGCTGCGAGACGTCAAGGGGCCCCTGGCGTTTGCGTCGTTGTGCGGGCTTTTGCTGGCGCTGCCGGGTCTCATACTGCCGGTTCTGCTGAGCGTTTTCGTTGACCACGTGCTGGGGAAACAAGCAGGCGCGTGGGGCGTGTATATGGCGGCTATGGCGGCGGTGGCCGGCGGGCTGACCTACGCGCTCACCTGGCTGCAGCAGCAGTGCCTGCAAAAGCTGGCCATCCGACTCTCTGTAGTGCACGCGGAGCGTCTGCTGTCGCGGCTGTTCCGGCTGCCAGCCCGGTTTTTCGCCCATCGTTTCGCCGGAGATCTGACGTTGCGGGTGCAGTTGGTTGACGAGGTTGCGGCCAATGCATCGAAGCAGTTCACCGGAGTGATGATCGAACTGGTGATGAGCGGCCTCTTCCTGGCGTTGATGATTGTCTTTGACCCGCTGCTGGCGGCGGTCATCGCGGCTCTGGGGTTCATCAACGCGGCGGCGACATGGGCGCTGAGCCAGCAGCGGAACGACGAAAACCGGCAGGTGCGGCGTGAGCAGGCTCTACTGGCCGGCATCGGAGCGTTCGGTCTGCGCCACATGGAATCCCTGCGTGCGACAGCAAGCGAGAATAATTTCTTTGCTCGCTGGAGCGGATACCAGGCGCGTGAGCTGAGCGCGCGGCAGAAGTTCTCGGAACTGGGGTATGTCACTTCGTCGTTGCCGATGCTGTTCCTGATCCTGGGAGCGGCGGCAGTGTTCGGGTTGGGGGGGCTGCGGGTCATGTCGGGCGACATGACAATCGGGACTCTGATGGGGTTCTACGTGGTGGCGGGCAACTTCCTGCAACCGATAGGCCGCTTTGTGCAGTTTGCCGACCTATTCCAGATGCTGGAGGCCGACCTCCAGCGGATCGAAGACGTTGCCAGCGCCCCCGAGGACGCAGCGTTTCTGGCGCAGCGCGACGGCGCGACGGAACAGGTCGAGACCTTGAACGGGCGGTTGCGCATGGAGGGGCGGGTTGAGCTGCGAGACGTTACTTTCGGCTATCGGCCCAATCGTCCCACCCTCATCGAAAACTTCAGTCTGACGGTCGAGCCCGGCCAGCGGGTTGCCGTAATTGGCCCTACGGGATCGGGCAAGTCAACGCTTTTGAAACTGGTCAGCGGAGAGTACACGCCATGGTCGGGGCAGATCCTATTCGACGGTGTTCCCATCAGTGAGGTGCCACGCCGGGTATTGACTGGCTCCGTCGCCATCGTAGACCAGCATGTCTTCCTGTTCCGGGGCACGGTGCGCGACAACCTGACGCTGTGGAACCCCACGGTCCCGGACCATCAAGTGGTCGCCGCAGCCCGGGACGCCTTGATCCACGACGAGATTATGAGTCGTCCGGCGGGCTATGACTCGCCGCTGGAAGAGGCGGGCGGAAACTTCAGTAGCGGGCAGCGCCAGCGCATGGAGATCGGGAGGGCGCTGGTCCCCAATCCGTCGATAATGCTCCTTGATGAGGCCACCAGCAGGCTCGACGCGGTGACTGAAATGGGCATAGACGACTCCTTGCGGCGGCGCGGCTGCACCTGTCTCATCGTCGCTCACCGGCTCAGCACGATCCGCGACTGCGACCAGATCATCGTCCTGGAGCGCGGACGCGAGATTCAACGCGGCAGGCACGAGGAGTTGATTGCCGACGAACAGGGCTTGTACTTTCAGCTTATCCAGACATTATGACTCGCCTGCAATCCGAGAAGGATGCAATGATGTTTCACCGGTCAGACCAACTCACCAAATTGGCAATGTCGCTGGGAGATCCCATTGCCAGCGCCGCCAACCGGCCCATACGGCTGGACGACCCGCAAACGGCCTGGTTCGTGGAGCAGGGCAAGCTTGACGTGTTCCTCGTCGAGTACCGGGATGGAGAGCCGACATCCAGTTTGAAACACCTGCTGCGGGCCGACCAAGGCCAGCTGGTGTTCTGCGTGGGAGAGTGGGGCGGTCAGCTTGGTACCATCGCCAAGGGGCTCCCGAATTCACGATTCCGGCACATACGACTGGAGGACCTGCGTGGTAACAGCATTGACGACGCATTGGCCCACCAGGTTGACGTCTGGCTATCGGAGTTCGCGGCTAGGGTATCTCGCCAGATAGAAGTGCGCCCCCGCACCGGTCTGCTGATCAGTCCCGGTGAATCGATGGACGCCGAAGCCGGATGTGTGCTTTCGGCCCACCCCGGCAACGTCGTTTGGGTTCAGGGAGAAGGGGCGGCGGCTTACATGGACACGGAAGACATTGAGGGAGGTGAAGCTGGGCCGGTTCCGCTGACCTCGGACACCTGGATTACCCTGCGCAGTCCGGCGCGTGTGACTGGCATCTCCTCCCGGGAACTGAACCGCGATGGACGGTTGTTTCCGGCCCTCGATGAGTTTCATCGCCTGGCTCTTGGCGCGGAGCAACTCAACCGCCTGCTACTGTTGGCCGACGAGGTGAACGAGCAGACCACCCGCGCTTCTCATCGCCGCCTGGAAGAGGCAAGGGCGAGACAGGGTCTGTTCACAGTCTTGGGTTCCAACCGCGCGGCGAGCGAGAAGGGTGATTCCCCCCTCCTCGCTGCGTTGGAAGTAGTCGGCGAGCGCCAAGGCATCGTTTTCCGACCGCCGCCGCGCTCAGATTCACAGGCGCTGGCCGGTGAAGACCCTTCCCTACAGGACGTCGTGAACGTGTCAGGGGTTCGCTCCCGGCAAGTGCGGCTTACTCCTGAAGACAAGTGGTGGGTTGGCGACAGCGGCGCGATGCTGGGTTTCCTGCGTGAGGATGGCCGTCCCGTTGCGCTTTTGCCCGGCGTGATGGGGCGGTATCGGGTAGTGGACCCAGCTTCGGGACGGTCGGTGCGTCTTGACGGCAAGCTGGCGCGCGACCTGGAGGAGAACGCTTGGTGCTTCTACGATCCCTTGCCGGAGAATGCGCCGGTAGGCGTGCTAGAGCTCATTCGTTTCGCAATGAAGAACATGGCGACAGACTGGGGCCGATTCGCGGTCACGGGGCTCCTGGCGAGCCTGATTTCACTGGCGCCGGCAATCATGGTGGGGATACTGGTCAATTGGGCGCTCCCGGCCGGCGCTGATGGGACGCTGTTCCGCGCCGTTGTCGTTCTTTCCGTCCTGGCCATCGTCGGCGGGCTGCTCCTTACGCTGCAAGGGATGGCGCTGATGCGACTGGAAGGCCGCGCCATGACGCGGGTCGGAGCGGCGGTCTGGGATCGCCTGCTGAGGCTACCGCCTGGATTCTTCCGGCAGTCCACAGCGGGTGAGTTAACGACGCGGATGACGGTGTTTTGGACGCTGCGCGACCAGGTATCGGGCATACTTGCCAGCGCATTGCTGGGAATCATCTTTCTGCTACCTGCCCTGGGACTGCTTTTCCTCTACAATGCGGCGCTGGCTTGGACCAGCCTGGGCATCGGACTGTTCGCGCTGGCGGTTATCGCCTTTCTGGGATTTTTGCAGATTGCTCCCCAGCGCCGTCGCTACGCAGCAGCCCGGGGGCTGGCCGGAGAATTGTTCCAGTTCATCGGCGGGATGAGCAAGTTGCGCTCTGCTGGCGCGGAGGGGTCGGCCTTCGCTGCGTGGGCCCGAGGCTACCGCGAGCAAATCCTGGCCCGGCGGCAGAGCGACGACTTGAACAAACATTTGGTCGCCTTCATTGCCGCGGTGCCGCCCCTCGCCGGAGGCGCGCTGTTCGCCGTTGCGTCCCGGCAGGAACCCGGCAGCTTGACCGCCGGTGATTTCCTCGTCATCTTTGCGGTGTCCATGGTGTTCTACACGGCGGTCGTCGCTCTGGGACGCTCGTTTGAATTGGTGGCTGCGGTCATCGTGGCCTACGAACAGCTTCGGCCGATGTTGTTGACGTCGCCGTACAACGGGCCGGCTTCGGCCGCTCCGGTGGAGTTGAGCGGGGAAGTTCACTTCGACCGGGTGAGTTTCCGTTACTCGAAGGACAGCCCACTGGTTCTCGACGGCGTTTCCATTGAGGCGCGGCCCGGGGAATTCGTCGCGCTGGTCGGCGAGTCCGGTTCTGGAAAGACCACTCTGCTGCGGTTGGCTTTGGGGTTGGAAGAGCCGACCGGTGGGGCAGTGTACTACGACGGCCGCGATCTGGCCAATCTGGACCGGAGTTCGGTCCGGCGCCAGACCGGGGTGGTCGTCCAGGACGGGGCCCTGCTCCCGGGCAATATTCTGGACAACATCGTGGGTATGAATGACGACCTTACGATTGACGACGCCTGGCGGGCGGCGCGCCTGGCCGACGCCGACAGGGACATCGAGGCCATGCCCATGGGGATGTTCACCGCCGTGAACGACAGCGTGGCGACCTTCTCCGGAGGTCAGATGCAACGGATTATGGTAGCGAGATCCCTGGTCCGGAACCCGCAGGTACTGTTTCTCGACGAGGCCACGAGCTGGCTCGACGCCGACAGCCAGGCGCGGGTAACGCAGGGGATAGAGAGCCTCGCGGCCACCCGTATCGTCATTGCCCACAGGCTGTCCACTATACGCATGGCAGACCGCATCTATGTGCTGGAAAACGGACGGGTGACGCAACAGGGCAATTTCGACGAGTTGTACGAGACCGAAGGCACGTTCCGCGAACTGGTGCGGCGACAGATGACTTGACCGGGGTCGGCTCTGCGGGACCGAAACCGGGGGTCAACGGAGATAGCGCCCCAATGAAATCGTTGCCTACTGCTCGGACGGGGACCCGAGACGGAAGAAACGCAAGCCGGCGTAGGCTTTGGCGGACAAGCCGTCGGCTGTAATCGTAACCTTCACGTGGTTGATTCCCCGGTACAGGACAGAGATTCCCCTCTCGTCGAAGAGCCTGTCAAGCCCTGGCAAATCGAGCAGGCCGCGCGCTTTCTCCGGCTTACACCATTGCAGGGCCTCCAGCCGCTCGATGATGGGCCGCCAAACGCTGCGTCCCGTCGTCAGCCAATGGTCCAGATCCCTCCGCTCTCTCGGCGGGTAAAATTCCAGACCGAGGTGCGGCGACAGGCCGTCAGGGGAAACATCCAGCGACAAACGGAAGACTGGAACAACGTCGCCCATCTCGGCCAGCACGGCCACCGGTGTACCGGCCGGTCCGGGCCAGCCCAACCGCCCCAGGCAGTCCGGGACTGCCACCGCTTCCACGCCATCCACAATTAACCGGATCGCCCGATGTGAACGGCCCGGCATGGCACCAATCTGGCCGATCCGGCCCTTCGGAGGCAAGGCGGCAAAGACGTTCTCCACCGCCCGGGGCCAGCCCTCGTCTTCGGTCCATCCCACCGCGTCCGCCAGCGTGGCGGCCAGGTCGCCGGGAGGAGGGAGGCTTGGCCGGTCGAGCCGGTCGTGTACCAGCCTTATGAACAAGCCTGGGTCAGCAGGCCATCCGGGCAACGCTTCAACAACATCGTATTCCAGCATCGCCGACTCGAACCAGCCGGAATAAGGACAGCGGGAGGCAAACTGGCCTCCCGCTACTTGAGCGAAGAACCTGCCGAGGGACACTGCCGCGGAACCCGGTTGCGCTTCCCTGCCCCGGGCTACGTAATATTCGTGCATGGGAGAACCCGGGACTACCGATACGGCCAAGTCGGCGCCGGCATCCCCAACGAGCCGGAACTCGAGCCCGACCCCGCCTGCCGCAGCCCAACTGGGCAGGCTGCCCACCCGGTCCAGCAATCGTTCCCAACCCCGGCCATCGATCAGGGATCGGGGAACATGAGGCTGAAGTTCCGGGGCGATGTCCCGGAACGTCGCGGCCCCGTCAGTGGTCACAACCCCAACCGTCACCCACCAGTTACTACCCGCTACAACCCCAAGAATCCCCACCGGCAACCCACTCCAGGTCGGTCTCAGTCAACCGGCTGCTCGGCGGCAGCATCACGTGAGCGGTCATGCTGTTCTCTTCATGGTAGTGGTCATGGTTCTTCCCTCAATGTCCCTTACAACGGTTGAGGTGTGGTATTTCACGCAGAGGAGGCAGGGTCAATGCAAAGCAAGGCTCCGTTCCGGGCAAATTATGGGCCGACAGCGGCTGGGGATCGACCGTTCAGCCTAATCTCTTCCCTGTGAAAAGCGGGCCGACTTTTTCCGCGAGGGTCGTCAAGTGACGCCTGAAAAGCATCCATGGCTTATCCCTAAGCCTTGGGGGCTGCCGTTGCGGGTAGATTGGCGCTGGCGTCGCCAACGATCTGGAACTCGAACTCGACGCCAACCGCCGTAGCCCAACGGGGTAAGCTGTCCGACCGGTCCAATGTCCGTTTCCAATCCCGGCCATCGACCAGGGAGCTTGGGACAAAGGATTGGAGTACCGGGACATTGTCCCGGTACTCCTTAGCCGTCACCCGTTATCCCCACAAGGGAGCTCCTCCGATTGGGAAACCGCCGGCGACGACAGCCAGGTCCTCCTGGGTCAACTGGTCGCTGGGCGGAAGCACCAGATGAGCGGTCATGCTGTTCTCTTCATGCACCTGGATGGTGAAGTCTTCGGGAATGGTAACCCCGAACGCCTGCTGAATCGCCTCCTTGGGGTTTTCCAATAGGAGCGCGCGAAAGGCGTCATCGGCCACTACGCGGGCAATGAGCTCCGCTTCCAGTTCAGTTCTGGTCTTCATTAATATGGCCCTCCTTCCTTCCATCAAGGCATTCCTAATATAAACCAGATAAGTCTAGCGTCAGATAAGTAAACTAAGTGTAGCATTATTTCCATCATATTAGCGTATCTTTATTGCTAATTGGCGTATCTGTTTCATATCCTATCGATGCCTGAGACAGTGGACAAGTACGAGATGGTTTTGATGCAAGACTGCGTGCCGGGTCTTATTGGAGAAACCGATGAACGCAACAGCCAACTGGAGCGGCAGATCTAGGCGCTGCCCCGGGTGGGATACTGGATGCCGAGGGGTGGGGCGGTGAAAGCGAGAACCGGAATCGTGAGCCAGGGTGCCGGAGTTGCCCCCGCTCCTGAAAGGACCGGGTCAGATCCAGCAGTGGAACGCCGCCGGCAAGCCCTCCCTGTTCCACACCGTGGTCGCACCGGTCAATGGCCCGGCCAGGGCCTCCTCCTGGGTGGCGGTCAGCATGGGCAGGTCGCCGGCGGCGGCCTCGAAGTTCTGCCGGGCCAGCGCCGTCTCGCACACCATCAGCAGCGGCAGGGCACGCCGGGACCGGTTCATACGGCGGTAGGGTCCCAGCTTGCGCTCAACTTCGTAGGGAGACACGGCGTAACGCTCGAATTCAATGCAGTGGCTCCCCGGTCCCAGGGTGCCCTCGCTGACCGGCACCAGCAGGTCGGGCCGCACCTGGGTCTGGCCGGGGACGTTCACCTCGCCACGCCAGCCGGCGCCACCCGCCACCCCTCCCGTGCGAAGCGGACCACAAGCCGGTTAACCCCGTCGTGGTGGTGCTGTTCCTGCTCCCGGTACCAGCGGCCCAGGTAGGCCCCGTGACGACGGCGAATCACGGCAGGCAGTATCCGGCTCATGTTGGCCGCCCGCCTCATACCCAGTTCCGACAGGTAGTGTCGCCCGTCGAACACTGCCACCGAGCCGATGTCCACGTAACGATGCGGGTGGCGTGAGACCTCGCTGGGCGAGCCGCCGACGACCACGCTAAGGTCCGTCAGCTGTTCCAAAGCGGCGCTGTTGGGTTTAGTTCGTGCGAATCACGGACCGGATGAAACGCAGCGTTTCGGCCTGCAGAGATAAAGCCCCCCCGCCATCGGCACTGGGTGACCGGTCGCCAGCGCCTGTAGTGGATGCCACCAGCCAAGACCCGGTGGGCGTGGTGAGGAGACGGCGACATGACCTCGAGCAGCCTTCCCGAACCCGTAATGGAAGCTGCATGCGACCTGCTCGCAATCTGTGGTGCGCTCAACGTGTTTTCCCGTAGGCGCTGGTCCTCCAATCCGGCGACCAAACCTAGAGCCCGTGGACATTCAGATGTTCCAGTCCCTGCAACATAACCATGAATCAGGCCACCAAGGCCAAGGGTAGTTGGGTGTTGTAGGCGGGGAATCTGTCGCTTGGCTTGTAGACCGGAGCTTTCGCAGTTCTCCTGGTGCTCTTGGTCTCGATGATCCAGGATGCCAGGTTCACCATGGCGCAGTAGCTGTCGGCCAGCTTGTTGTAGCGGGTGGCCACGGCCCCGAACTGCTTGAGGTCGCAGAAGTAGTTCTCGACAAGGTGTCGGGTCCGATGCCGTATCGGGTCGTACCAGTGCTGGGCCCGGCGGTTGACTCGCGGGGAAATGGTTGCGACGATTCCACCCGCGGCAAGGGCGAGCCTGATGGGGTCGGAATCGTAGGCCTTGTCGGCGATCAGTTCGCCTGTCAGGACGCCGTTCAGGAGAGTGGTCAGGTCATGTCCCTCGGCGGCGTTCCCTGGCCTTATCGTAAATCTGACAAGCCGTCCGGCCTGGTCAACCACCGCCATGAGCTTGGTGGTAAGCCCGATTCGTCAGGCGGGCAGCCGCTTTTTTGCGCCAGCGCCGTGCTGGTGGACCTTGGCGAAGGTCCCGTCCACCATAACGGCTTTCAGATCGAGGTTTTTTTCGATCACGTCGAAGATTCGCTGGAACACGCCGGACTGCGCCCAGAGGCGGAAGCGCCGGTGCACGGTGTTCCAGTTTTCGAACTCCCTGGATAGGTCTCTCCATGGGGCGCCGGTACGTGTTATCCCGATCATTCCCTCCAGCGACATTCGGTTGTTGTTACCGCTACTACCTGACGTCCCTGGCCTGCCAGGCAAGGCAGGCTGGATAAGCTGCCACTGCTTATCACTGAGGGTCAGTCTTACCTCCAACCCAGTCCTCCACACAACACGTCCTTGAAGTGCGGTAAATTGTACTCAGCGTTTCGGGTTTTGCCAGTCGAATCCAGATCACTGTTAGAGATCTTGTTCTCCCCTGCGAGTCAGTGAGAAGCCACGGTGAGCGGCTTCGACGATTCTTGGCCGGCATAGACGGGGGCTGGTTGAGGTCGTGTGGGCCGCCGGACGCCCCTACAGATGGAATTCCAGATGCGAAGGAGCACCAGAACAGAGCCGGTGTATCCATATTGGGAGGTGGAGACTGATGTAGCCAGCCAATCACATGCCCACAGGCCCTACTTCGCCGCCCTCAGATTTCCGCCATTATCGACCCTGACCAATACGCGGGCATCCGTCCCGTCCGGCGCCACCGTTGAAAGATAGGAACTGGTGTCGTCCGATATCACTGCTATTCTTGAACCGTCGGGAGACCAGGAGGCGAAGGACGCCCACGTGTCCAATTTGCGGACGCTGCCGCCGGCCTCATTTGCGATATGTAATATTCCGTTCAGCGAGCTTGGATTCCCGAGTCTTTTGAAAGTGACGTAGAGAATCTCTGCACCGTCAGGCGACCAAGAAACGCCGGGATCTCGAAAGTTTATGGCTCCAGAGCCTACGAACCGGGAACCCGATAAGTCGAGAATGCCCGACCCGTCCGCCGAGACTATGTTTAGCCTTGCAACGTGCTCCCGCCCTCCAGCCCGGACGTCGATACTCACTACGGCCAGCCTGGTCCCGTCGGGCGACCATCCCGGAGCCCCGAGGATCTTGTCCTTGGTGAACAGGCGGGACAGGCCGCTCCCATCGGCGTTTACCGAATATAGGACATACCTGGAAGGGCTCCCTTTTTCCGAAAGGCGGGACAGGCCGCTCCCATCGGCGTTTACCGAATAAACGTGCTCGTAAACAACGTAGGCCAGCTTGCTACCGTCTGGCGACCACACAGGACCATACTTAAGACTAATGTCCGTGATTACCTCCTGACCAGGTTGTTCTCCGCCATAGGTATCCCTCCCACTTGAGTCTCTGGACACTTCCTGCTTCCCAGTTGTTCCTACAGGGTAAGTATTTCGCCCCCGGACGATCGGGTGATTACCGGAACCGTCCTCTGCAATGACGTTCAGAGTCAGAAAAAGGGGGTCCGGGGAGTCCGTGCTCGTCACGAAGGCGATCCGGCTGCCGTCCGGAGACCAGGCCGGTGAATGGTCCTGGGTGACGAGATCGAAGGTCAATCTGCGCTTGTCCGATCCTTTCAGTTCTGCAGTCTCGATCTCCCAGTTGCGGAAGAGATTTAGATCCAGTCGATTGTCCTCTTCTCGCTTGTTGAAAGTATGTCTCGTGGTGGCATACACGATCCGGGAACCGTCCGGGGAGATGTCGGGAAGTGAATACTTGTCTTTCTCGCTTTCCTTGAAGATGCGCTTCAGGCCTGAGCCGTCGCTCTTTACAACGAAAATGTCAGAGCCTGTTCTTCTCTGGTGTCTGAACATCAGGTGCTGCCCGTCCGCAGTCCACTCGGGAGGGTAGGTCGAATAATGCGGGTCGCCAGCTTCGACTATTCTGTTCCAGTCATTAGGGTACGGAATGTCATCACAGGCTACAATTAGGGCTGAGAGCAGTGCGATGCCCACGAACGCTAGTAGTCTATGGCCGAAATGAGTGCCTTCCATGTCAACTTTCCCTTGAGTCCCGGCCCGCGCCTGGTTTCCTTCCTTCGTAGTCACGGAAAACTCCGGAGAGGCACGTTCTGGTACAGGGCATAGATCGCCAGCACGTCAAAGGGATGGGGGGAGCAGTCGGGTTCCTCTTCCCGATTATCCATAGGAGCCCAGTGGGGCATCTCTTTGTCGTAGTTCAAGGCTGCTTCCGGGATTGTCGGATGGGCCACGCTGTATGACTGGTCTCCCAGCAGAACAACGAAGTTGCTGTAGTCGAACTTGGGCAGCCCGAGGGCATGCCCCGCCTCGTGCACCGCAATAGCATAGGGACCGAACCTTTCAATCCTTGCTTTGTCTTCCGATTTTGGATTCCCCATCTGCAGGCAGGTGCTGAACTGCACCGTCCTCGTGCTGGGACCTGAGGATGTTGGCATATAGGGGTAAGGGTCAACCGGCATCGTGGGCCAATCGAACGCCCCTTGCCGGAAGCTACGGAAGGAATAGTCCCGGGTATAGCGGGAAATCGCCCTCACAGGATCTGAATGTCCACAGGCCTTAGCTGCTGAAGAAACGGTTGCTTTCGTTTAGGGCCAGAGCGAACCAGTTAGTGGGAATTATAGATTCATGGTTTTGCCGTTTTAAGATTGGCCCAACAAGCCAGGTTCTCAATTCCAAGGGGGATATCCCTCCAGATCACTGCATTGCCGAAGAACCCTGTCCGCATCTCCCCAGATGTAGGGAGGGTCGCCCTTCGTCTCCATCTCTTTAGCCAAAACTAGAAGTGCTGGCTTGTAGTCCTCGTAGGTTGTCGTATTCCGACCACCTGCTTCGGCCAAGGCTGTGTGCCACTGTTCGATCAGCCACTTGCAGTCGAATTCGGCCTCACCGAGTGTGGCAGTAACGCCGACCCCGGTAAGTGTAGTACCCGCCGTCCCGCCGCCACAGGCCACGGTGGCGAGCATGGCTATTGCTGTGCCAAGGTGCTTGAACATTCAGGATCTCCCTTTCGCTCTACTCTGGGTCACGATTCTGGTCCTCATTAATACGACAGCCGCAGATGTTCGCAGCGGGGTCGGCTGGCCTTGGCGGCCGTCGAACCTAGCTACATTTCGTGCGTCTGCAATAGATGAAATCAAGCTGATTGAGGGTTCATAAGTGCTGTTCGAGTCAACGTGAGACTGTAGCATTAGCCGCTTCCTCCATCTCAGGAGGGCTTGTCGGGGCCTCCCGCCTGCGCCGATTTTTGCCCTTGAGTCCCGCGGAGGCGTCTGGGTGCTTCAATTCATTCCTCTTTGAAAGCGTCCCACTTGAGCCCAATCTATTCACTTGCCCCCTGTACGGTTATTTCCACCCTTTCAGACAGAGGTCTGCGGTCCCCGGTGCAGATGGCCCCCTGCAGGGTGCAGTCTGTCGTGACCGGCAGCGCTATGGTCACTGGGTCGTTCCCGTCCGGCGTGATGTGAACCTCCCAGCCTATATTGCTGGGGGGCGCCAGGCGGCGGGCCTTGGCCACCACGCCGCCCGTAACCGTAAAGGCGTGGTCACGCATCGTCCGGTAGCTGAAGCCGTCCCTTGGCTCTTCACTGAAGCGCAACTCAAAGGTGAAGTGCCCGTCATGGGACACGGGCAACTCTGAGACCCTGGCGATCAAAGGGTCCGTCGCCTGGGTTCCATTGGTCACCACCTGCCCGATGAAGGACGCGGCCTCGTTGCCCGCCAGATCCCGGAGGCGGGCCGACTGCTCGTTCGCCGGGGCCGTGTAGTCCACCGTGACCACGTCGCCCGCGACGACCGCCGTCGCCAGTGTCAGGGTCACGCTGCTGTCTGTTTGCGCCACCGTTTTCACTGCCCGGCTATTTCCTGCGGCGGCCACCGCGAAGGCGTAGGTGGAGGGGAGAGCGGTCTCATCCAAGGGTTCGTCGAAGGTGAAGGTGAGCTCTGCCCCGTCCACCGTGGCCGACGAGACAGACGGAGGTGTGGTCTCCTGGGGCATGGCGGTGACCTCCCCGGAGGGTTCGCCGTCGCCGTTGTTGACGGTGGCCAGGACGCGCACGGCGTACTCCACGCCGTCGTCCAGGCCGTTGATGACGTAGGAGGTCTTGGCCACGTCCTTCTCGGACACCTCTTTCGGGTCCTGCCAATCGTCTGCCGCCCTCTTCCACTGGGCGGTGTACCCGTCGGGGGTGGGCCCGGAGTCGGGGGCCTGCCAGGTGGCCCTCAGCGCGCCGCTCCGGTGCAGGGCAACCTCCAGGTTGGTGGGGACTCCGGGGGAATTGCCCTCCGCGGACCTTCCATCATTGGACGAGCCCCCGGAGCCACCAATCGGCTCCGTGTAGTTGGTGGCCTCCTGCCCGCTGAAGGTGGCAGCGGGGTTGCCCGCCGGGTCCTGCACTTTGCCTTCCGATGTGGCCGTGGGAATGGTGTAGCTCACCGTGACCGTGTCGCCGGCTTCGACCCACCAAGCCAGGCTCAGGTCCACAGTGTCTCCGTTCACACTCACGGTTGTGGCCTCGAGGGGTGAGCCGTTGACATGCACGCTGAAGGCGCTGGCGGGAGGAGTGGAGGAGGCGTCAAGAGCCTCGTCGAAGGTCAGGCTCATGGTGGCGAAGTACACGAAGGCCGACTGGAACTCCGGAGCCGTCCGGTCTGCGACCACTTGTTCGACAGCTTCCAAGGCCTCATCCGTCGCTACCGCGGATGCGTAGACCTCGATCACGAGAGGTTTGGTGGAAGTTGGCACCACCCAGGTTGGGGTGTCCGCGGGCACATTGTAGTGGGCGTTCTTGTCGCCGACGCTCCAGCCGGAGGCTCCCTTGTCGGCGCCGTCCTTGGCGGTCGGCAATTGGAACGTGGTCCCGACGGCTTGGTTCTTGAAGACCACCCAGTAGGTGGTGCTGGCCGTCAGGTCGGCGGCAGTAGATGGGACCCAGAACCTGTGGTTCTGCCGGGACATGTAGGCGTCCGAAATGCGGTCTATCCTATCGAAGTCGAATATCTTCGTGCCCGGAGCGCTGCTGCTGTCCGTGTACAGCGCGGCCTTCGGAGCGCTTTTGCCCACGCGGGGCAGCAGGTCGGTTCCCACGTATTCGAGCTTGTAGCCGCCCGAGAGCGGGCCGGTGGTAAATGAGGTTGCTCGCCAAAAATTGTCATTAGAGTTATCGCCGCCGATTGACGAGAGGGAATGAGTGAAAGTGCCATCGGCATTTTCCGTGAACTTGATCGAGGCCCTGTTGCTCGCCATCCGGTTAATGTGGCTGATGTCGGTCAGTGCGATGGTGTACGGTCCGAAGTACTTTCGGGTTGTGCCTTCGCCGAAGCTCCTGGCCCGTACCCTCAGGTAGTAGGGTGCCTGGTGTGGATTCGGATTCGCATAGAACTCGATGAAGGCGCGGCCGTCGTCGCTCATGTGGTCCCACAGGTCACCGCGCTGCCTGCCTGCACCCTCGTAGATGTCGAGGCCGCCGCCGATGGCGTGGTCGGGGTCGGTGTTGCCGAACTTGACCTGGACCCGGTAGTGCCGGCCGCCTATGGTGCGGAGCCGCCAGCGGTCCCCGCTGCACACCCCGTCATTTCCGGTCTTTTCCATCGTGCCGGACGAAGTGGCGCTGGTGTCGACGAATCCCCATGTGTCGTCGGTAAAGGGGAAGTCCTGGTCTGGGAGCTCAACTCTCGTAGGGGCTGGAACTACGCCCTGCACGGACAAGGGGTGGGCAGCGTCGTCGGTGACGCTTACGGGGAGGTCCTCGGAGACGTCGGAATAGCCGCCTCCCGAGGCGGTGTGGGTCAGGGTCTCCTCGTCGTCGACTGCGTTATGGTCGTAGGCAGCCTTCACCGTGACGGTCTGGGGCCTGTCCCAGTCGTCGGGGGTGAAGGTGAGCCGACCACCTCTCAGCGTGTTCCCGGAAAGCGTCAAACTCGTGCAGTAGTGGCCGGTGATGGAGACCCTCACGTCGCCCGTGGGCTTGATGGCGAGTTTCACCGTGTAACTTGTCCCCGTGGTGTCGCCCTCGGTGACCGTCAGGCTGGCAGGGACGATGACGATGCCCTTCGTGTCGTCGTCGGTGATGGACACCGTGGCCTTGTCGGATCGCTTCCCCGCCGGAGTGTGGCCCGCCCATGACCGCCAGGTGGTGTACTTGCCCTGTATGTTGACGCTGCTGCCGGAAGTGTCCGGAAGCAGCTCGATGGTCACCGATCCGTCTGGACCAATGGCATCGTCGTCCACGGTGTCGAGTGCGATCACCTTGTGAGTCTCGTTGCGGCCGAAGGTTACCGTCGTGGGCAGGTCGCCGCTGATATACTGACCGTTTTGGGATGCCCGCAGATACACCACCGTCTCCGAGAGCGGGACAGAGAGTTCAAGCAGGTCTGAGGCCCACTGCCGCTCTAGAAGGAATCTGGCAGGTTGCCCCTCACTGACGGAGTCGGTCTCCGCCCGGATAAGTATCGTCGGGTCGCGGTTGATGACGGCAAGGCGTATCTTCTTGACCGTCCCAACCTGGTACTGGGGGCAGTACTGATAGGATGATTCGTTGCATAATAAACTGTGCCATATGCGTCCAATATTCTGAATAGCGAAGATGTTCTTTCTGGTGATCAGCGTGCCGGCGGCCTCCGCCTCAGCCGCGGCCTCGGCAGATTGCCTGCGGTGTTCGGCGAGCAGCGCAGTCTGGTAATATTGTGAGCTCCCGGGAATCGGGATCAGGTCGCCCGGTGAAACGAGTACGATTTCCATCACACCGTTCTCCGGCCCCACGAAGAAGCGATCCGTTGTGTTGGATCTCATGGCGCTGCTACAGTTTCGCCCCACCGGGAGGAGGTTGCTTACGTTGTATCCCAGAATCGCCTGACTGGCCTCACTGTATAAGGCGGGGTGGTTGGCGTAGAAGACACTTTCTACCAGCGGATTCATGGACGGGCCTGGGCTTGCAGGGAACTGAGGAGTAGCGGTGCAGCTTACACCATAGGTGAATTCGGTCCCTTCCATTATCTCTCCTTCCCAGGTGGTGCCATCGCCGGAAAGCGTCAGTCCAGTCGGGCCCACCGGCCGGGTCAGGCTCACGGTGGGGAGGTCGTCGTCAACGACGTGGACCTGGGCTCGACCGTTCTCGATGGTGTAAGGCACACTGGTCCCTCGGAGGATACTCACGGCAAGCCAGCCGTCGCCCTCGTTTACGTTGTCAGCCTCGGTGGTGAGGGAGAGCTCTTTTTCGGCCTCCCCCGCTGCAAACTCCAAGATGTAGTCCACGGCCGCCCCGTAGAGGTCCAGGCGCGTCATCGGGTCGTCGCTCTCGCTGGTGAGGACGATTGCCTCGGTCTCATCGGCCATGATCTTTGGGAGGCCGGTGACGTAGAGTCCGACGCGCAGCGTCTCCGAGGTCCTGCCGGCCCTGGTAACCCGGTAGCGGGCATCGGTACCCTCGGTGACCTTGTCTGAGACCGCCGCGATGGAGACCTCGGGAGGGTTGTTGTCAAACAATGCGGTGGTGCGGGAGTTGTCGGTGCTGAAGGCCAGCACAGGCAGACCGACCTCTCTGAACTCGGTGTGGTTCGACCAGAAGGGCAGCTCCATTCCGCCCATGTGTTCGGGGACCATCCGCAGCACCGAAACGCCTGCAGCGTTGTCGTTGGGCACGACCACATCCGGCAGGGTGTCGTAGTGCGCTCCCAGTATCGGGGTCTCGTCGATGTCCCCTGTACCTGCCTTGTACGCTACGATGTTTCGGGACTGCCTGACCTCTATCGCGGCGGCAAGGTCGGCCTCTAGCTTTTCCCCTGACTTCAGGCGCGCCAGGAGCGTCTCACCGTCCTCGCCGGACAGGCTGAGCACCGGGCTGTCCAACCCTTGCACGAAGCCTCCAAACAAATCTGGCTCGTGGTTGAATACAACGGCGGCAACTGCCCCGGCGGCCGCCACGTTGGCGCCCTTTTCCTGGAAAAGGATCTCGCCGCGCTTGATCAGCGCTATCCGGCCTTCCAGTCCCTCGTCCGGCATGTCCTGCTCCCGTAGCAGTCCGAAGTACGCCAGTGGCCGGCTGTGACTGCCGACAGCCGTATTTCGCATCAAGTTGGTTTTCAGCATCTCACCATTGACGACAAGAGACCCGGTCTCATTTTCGACAAAGTCAAAGCCCCTAAAGGAGACCTCATAGCCAAGGGTCTCCTTCCGCGCGGCCAGGTAGTCTCCTGCTGTAGTCTCCGCCCCGGTGCCGTACTCGCGGGGGCTGTGCCTAGCCAGAGAGTCCACGAGGTACGAGTAGGCTGGGGGCCACTTCCAGGCGGGAGTCGGAGTGGGGGTCCGTGTAGCTGTCGGAGCGGGAGTGGCAATCGGTGCGGGCGTTGACGTGGGCGCCTGCGTTGCGTACAGAGCGGGTGTTACCGTCGGCGCGGGGGTTGCCGTTGGGGCAGGGGTGGCATTTGGCGAGGGCGTTACGGTGGGGGCCGGGGTCAATATGGGCGCGGGATCTCCTCTACAAGCGGCCAAGACTGATAGCAAAAGGATGAAACCTGCCAGAATCGAGAAACTTTGCATTGCGAGGTGAAATGCTCCTGACGGGATGCGGGTGGCAGATTTGAACGTGGTCGACGGTTCGACGTTCTGATGAGGCGAGGGCCTCCGTTGTAACCCTATCGCGACTCCCCGAATCTCCTGCAAGCTGCTCAGCTGGTTCCGTTTGCTTGTAGCGCATGGTTGAGGCGGGCGAATGTATTTCCGGAGGAAATACGCTACAAGCAAACGGAACCCTCTCATTTGCTCATTTGTATGTTGGACCGCGCATCCGACAAGTCACGCCTCGATCGCAAGTAACCAGGATGACGGGCAACAGCATCTTTCTGCACACTCCGTCCAGCACTGGCAAATCTGTCGATACAGAGTTAAACCTGCGCCACCCGTCGAGCCCTCGCTCGTCTACGAAACTTGAATTTGGAACAGCTGTGAAAATATGGTTGGACCGGCGACATTGGGGTCCCTCTGGCCATTCATCCACATTGGATTCCGGCACAATCGGCTCCTTCGTGACGGGTCTTAATGGGTTTTGGGCCAAGTAAAGCGCCCGGCACCTAAAGCTAAAAGCCATCCGGGATCGCTGCCTAGGTCAATCCATACCCAATCTGACTTGAGTTCCGATGCTCTGTTTCGGGCGGTTTTAGGCTGTCACTTTGTGGATAAGAAAAGGTGCGACTGTGACTTTTTACACCTGAGGTGCATACATTACGACCTAACGTCTCCCGTCGATTAGGCGATACGTTTGGATTGACAATTCGCACAACCCAACAAATTCTCCAACCTATCGTAGCAAATGGCTCGCCGGACGTGCCTCCACACCTGAGACAATGGTCGTCCCGTACCGGATTGCAGGGTAAAGAACTGCCTCCCGAATGTACCCATGAAGGACCAACACACCATGTGTAACCGGCTGAAACGGGTCCTCCGGGCCGACCCCGACACGGTGCGCCACGTGGTGAGGGTCTCGGTCTGGGGCCGGTGGTTCGGCCTGCTGGTCGTCGCCCTTCAATCGGCCTACCGTCCCGGCCTCTGGTTTCCTGACGACATTGAGCACCTGTACCTGCACGGGACGTTCATGGTGTTCAATGGCCTGGTCCACTACTGGCTCCTGACCAACAGACCCGTCACACGGCGCTGGTTGCTCGCCCTGAGCGCCATGGACATCCGCCTGGTGGCGGGCCACGGCGTAGTCTGGGGCGGTTTCGACAACTTACCCTTTCCTGGGTTTCTAGCCGGATCTCGGGACCTTGGCGCGGTCTTCTCCTCGCTCCGGGTTGTCCTCGCTGGACCACAGTCGGCGTCAGCCTCATCGCCAGGTTCGAGCGTGCCAGGAGGCTGGCTCCGATGGCCAGGGAGCGGCAGGCCCACCGGGAGGGCATCGAACTATCCCAGGCGGTACACGACACGACCGCCCAGACCGCCTACATGATCGGCCTAGGCATATACGGCGCCATGAGGCTGGCTGGCGACTCGAACCCGAAGCTGACGGAGAGGCTCGCGGCGGCGGCGGCCCTTTCCAGGTCGGCCACGTGGGAACTGAGAGGGCCTATCGAAATGGGCCGCATTTTCGAGGGGCGAGACCTAACTCGCGTGCTGGGCGCGCACACCGCGACCTTCGCCGATGCGGACCGCAAGCTGGTAGCCCGGTTGCCGGGCCGCCCGGACCGGCAGCGCTTTCCCAAGGACGATTTGGGCATCGACCTGGAGGCGGGCAATTGCACCTGTCCGGCGGGGCAGGCCACCCACAAAATCGTGCTGGCGGGAAGGCGGACTGACGAAATGGGACGGGTCCACCGCTTGCGGGCCTTCCAGTTCGACGGGTCGGAATGCATGACCTGTCCACTGCGGTCCCATTGCATCTCGCCCAGAGGTAGGAAGGGACGATGAGTGCTGCTCCATCCCCAGGAGGCCCTGTTGCAGGAGGCCCGGGCCTTGCAACAGGGCGCCGGGTATGCCGAGTATCAAGAGCGGCGAGTGGTGGTGGAACACAGATTGGCCCGGCTGGTCCATCTGGGCATACGCCAATCCCGCTATTTCGGTAGAGCCAAGACTAAATTCCAGCTGTACCTGGCAGCCACAGTGGCCAACCTGACCCTGGTGGCGGGAAACTCGGACGGTCGGGCCAGGCCGGTGGCGGTTCAAACAACTGCGGCACTCTCTGTACGGAGGCCATTCCTGCCGTCTTCGATTTCCTCCCGGCGTGGTCCGGTCAATTTTGACACCGGCCTTGCTTGCGCCGACCTCACTGTTGAAATTCATCTCGCCGAACAAGGCTTCCCGGCCAAATTTCTAGGGCCTGTGGACATTCAAATTTCCAGCCCCCACAGAAGGATCATAAATCAGGGCACGAGTTCCGGGCCAAGGGAGGTTAAGCGCCGTCTGCGCCGTCTGCGACAGCTGCCGATGCGAAGGCGCACATGCAGCCCAGCAGGACCTACTTGACCGCATCATCGCAATTGTTGATTGACATCAGTCGTCCGCCAATTCCAGGTCGCCGTCATCGTCCGCCTTCACCAGCACGCGGAAGTCCGTGCCGTCAGGCGCCATGGTGGCCATGAATGAGCCATCTTCATCGAGTCTTCCGATGACCGCGATTCTGCTGCCGTCCGGGGACCACGACGCATAATCTCCCGGAGCGATAATGCTTGTTTCACCGCTGGCTAGGTCCACAGACGCTATATGACGTTGGTCGTCCGCTTCTTTGGCGAAATACCTGTTCGGCCTCAACCACCTGAAGTCGCTGCTCACTACCCGCTTGGTAAACGCCGTCATCAAAATTTGCTTTCCGTTCGGAGACCATGACAAATACGGGCTATGCCAGAGGCGGTCCGCGTCGAGTCTTATCAGCTGCGTATCCTGGCCGTCCAGGTCGAAGATGCACAGGTAATAGCCAGAGGTGGAATCATCCCGGCAGAACTGGGAACCCCGGGTACCCTGGGAACGGTCAGCCCTCTCCGGGTTATTCCAAAGCAGGACCGCCAGCCTTTGGCGGTCCGGAGACCAGGCGGATGCTCCCACTCTCTGCCAACCAGAGGTCGCATGCGGAGATTCGAAAACTATCCTGGGATCGGAACCATCCGTCGAGACAATGACCAGATCGAAAATGTCCAGGAGCATATCGCTTCCATCCGGCGACATAGTGATCGATACGCCGGGACGGTCTAAGTAGAGCGGCAGGTCATCGGACGGGAACTGGATCACCAGCCGCTCCGTCAATGCGTCGCCGTCTCTGTCCTCGATTGCGTATATTCCATCCGGCTCACCTGTGCGAGGCGTACGGTAATAGCCTGATTCTGATGCGCGACCGGAGATGAAGTAAACACTCCCGCCATCCGATGTCCACACGGGGGAAGAGTCTGTATACCGGTTATCAGTGAGGCGGCGGCGGTCCTTCCCCCTGATGTCGGAGGTCTCAATTTCGAAAGGGTGTTTCCTATCACCAGCCGGCGTTATTGGGATCCCGGTTCCGATGTGTCGCGATGTCGTGTACACGATGCGGTCGCCGGACGGAGAGATTTCGGGAGAGTAGTCCACTTCGTCGTACCTCCCCCTGCTCTTGGAGATGCGCCACAGGTCGGATCCATCGGCGGCGACTCCATATATGTTTCCACCATAGATTGATGGGGACGAGAAGACGATGATGTCTCCGCTGGCTGTCCACCTGGGTGTAAACCTCTGACCTGTGGGACCTACGGTTGTTAAGATTCCTTCCCATTCCTCGCGTTGTTGCGAACTATAGAAAGGGTTGCATTCGTCGTAGGTATTGCACGCGAACACAGCAACCGCAATCATCACAAGCGTTGCAAGGGAGACTGGAAAAAGGCTATGGCCTTTGATAGAGCGCATAGATAGCCATCACGTCGAATGGATGAGGGGAGCAGTCGGGTTCCGCGTAATCATTGGGGATCCAATCGGCTCTGTCCGCGGCTTGGTCATCATAGTTCACAACCGACTCGGAAATGGCGGGGAGTGAGGAATCATATCACTGATTCCGGAGGCACCAACTTGTGTTGTGGTCAATCGGTAATGGAGTTGAAGGTTAAGGCCTGGAGGCAATTGATTGGCTGACTCTTTCCAAAAATGGGTACATCGACTCGGTTCTGGTGCTCCTTCGGGCCGGATGTTCCGTCTGTAGGGGTGTCCGGTGGGACACGTCGCCAACCAGTTTCCGTCTAGGCCAGCCAAGAATCTTCGAATCCGCTCGCCGACATGCTTGCCTGGCTCTTAGGGGAGAGCAGTGTTTCCAACAGTGATTTGGATTCCACTGGCAAAGCCCGAAACGCTGAGTACAATTTGCCGTGCCTTGAGGACGTGTGGTGTGGAGGTCTGGGTTGAAGGTAAGACTGACCCTCAGTGATAAGCACTTGAACCCGGTCCAACGATCGACCAATAGCATCAGTTCGCAACAGAGGCAATTCGTCTGGTTGTAATTCGGGACGGCGTAGCTAAGGAGCATGACATCATTCAACGCCAACTTAGCGATGAGAGGGTAACTGCCTTCACTGACCAAGTACGCACTGCAGCACAAGGCTCTAATCCGATAGAAGAATCATTCAGAAGAGATGGGGCCTTCCTCCTCCTAGCACATGACGGAGAGGAGTTGCCGGAAGAACGGGGCTGGAACGTGCTGGAGCCGAAAGCGTTTCTTGCCGAAGACTCTCAAACCGGGCACATCTGCTACACGCCGCTGGAAGGTGGGAGATGGGGCAGAGACATTGCGTTCGACATGACCGCCTCGTTCTGCCGAGAAGTAGACGACAGCCCAAAGGTTGTTGCCGCACTGAGCACACCCGAAAACGCCGTTACAGCAATGGACGACGCGATAGCAGAACTCGGGGACCCAGAGGAGTTGTTGCTGGAGTGGGCGGGAGACTGGTTTGATGTGGAAATAGATCTGAACAGAGTGCAACCTGAGGGTTACCAACCGCAATGGCAATTGCAGGAACCCCAGATGTCATGGAGAATTGGTCGATACCGAGGGCACCCAATTGTCAGAGGTCCCATACACGGCGAAAGATGGCTATACGCTTTCGACCCAAGCTCGTGGGGAATCTTGGTGCGCGGACAGTTCGAGGGCGACCAAGACATCGGTGTAGAGATCAACCCCGTTTCACTGGAACGGGCCCATGAACTCCTAGAGGCTAATCCAGACTACTTCCCAGACGAACCAGACCTGGAATCGAAGCTGTTTAAGCTCCAAGCCTTGGTGCAGATAAGAATACTGATCCAGGAAGAGTTCAGGGTCAGGGACCGGTTCAGAGGACAGGTGATCTACGCACTGCCTGAGTTAGCTATCCCAAATGGAGGCACCAGCCGGAACCGGAATGGGTGGCTTCGTGATCACAACGCTGAAAGAGGCCTGTCCTAGTGTGGCGGAAGAGATAACTGACATCAGCTACCCTTGCTGTTCTTACAGCCGCCCAGGGGACCAATTCCCCGATCCGCGTAGGCAATTTTAGAAGCTCCAAGAGCCTTTATCAGCCTCTTTGTGCGCCAAGTATTGTTGGGATGGGTTTTTGAGCACCAGCGCAAAGGTTGCCCGCAGGCCACGTAGGGCCTGCACAAAAGCACCCGATTATTGGGCAGGAGACTAGGGCTCGTGGACATTCTGGTCCTCCGAGGGTGATTTCCCCCTGTATCCGGGACCATTCCTTCCGGGTCTCCGCTCCGGTCGAAAGACTGCAACGAGCCCTCCCTCAATTTCGCCTTGTCCCGATCGCCTGCGTATTCCCCCTGGTACTACAGGTGCGGATTACCGATATAGAATAGGCCATCAGTTTATCAAGGGGTGATGAGGTGACAGCTGGCGGGACGACATGGCGGAGCCGGCCTCCTGTACTGTGAGCATCAACTTGGCGCATTGGGGCGTATCGGGGCAGTTCCAGGGTGGGAGCACCGCGGGGCGGCCTTGTACTGTCTGGTGAAAGGATGGAATCGTGCGTAATTACCTTCTCGACCGCAAACTGACGGCAACCTTTATACTGGCCGTATTAGCAATTCTTTTGATTTCCTGCGGCCAGGACGATGCACCCACTGCTGACAACCTGATAACCCTCGTGCCGCCTCCTACTTCCACTCCTATCGTCGTGCCGGCAATTGCTGCGGATCAAACTCTGTCCCTGGCGACAACGGCAGCTGGGGCTGATGCTACCCTGACAGAGCTCAGGAAGAATGCCAGCGAGTTCGCTTACGCCATCGGAAATCCCGGGGGTGTGTACCGGGTGGCGACGATTTCGGAACCGCTCACTTTCAATCTCGCCATTGCCAATGACGCCTCTTCGTCCAAGATTCTCGGCCTCTTGTTTGAGGGGTTGACGGAAACGTCATGGCTGACCGATGAGGTGGAATCCCTTCTGGCCGAGTCATGGGAGCACTCCGAAGACGGTCTTAAGTGGGTATTCCGCCTGCGCGAAGACGTCCTGTGGCACGACGGGGTGCCCTTCACGGCCGCGGACGTGGAATTCACCTTCAACCAGATAATCTACAACCCGGACATACCGGCGAGTAGCCGGCCGTCGTTCAACTTCAGGTACATGGACGATTCATCGGGCGAGTGGGTTGAGGCTCCCATGACCGTCAAAGCCATAGACCAGTACACGGTGGAGTGCGTCCTACCGGTGCCATTCGCGCCATTTCTTCGGAGCATGGGCACCGCCATCTATCCCAAACATCTCTTGGAGGAACTTGTCGAGGACGGGTCCTTCGCGTCTACGTGGGACATCAACAGTGCTCCTTCCGAGATCATCGGTACCGGACCCTTCACGATTTCCGCCTACATTCCGGGCGAAAGAGTGGTCATGTCTAGGAACCCAGACTACTGGCTGAAGGACAAGGCCGGCAACACTCTGCCCTACCTGGATGAAATCATTTATGAAATGGTGCCCGATCTTGATGCCGAACTGGCCATGTTTCTGTCGGGGGATTCCGACACCCACGGCGTGCTTGGGGAAGAATTGGCACAGTTGGAACCGCTCCAGGATGAAGGGAATTTCACCATATTCCGGCGAGGTCCTACTTTTGGAACCACGTTCATGGTCTTCAACATGAATCCGGGCAGCAACACTGAAACGGGAAAGCCATATGTGGCGCCTGAGAAGCTGGCCTGGTTCCAAAACAGGGAATTCCGCCAGGCCATCGCTCACGTCTTTGACAAGGACGCCATCATAAACGACGTGCAGGAAGGGCTGGGATATCCCCAGTGGGCTTCCATCAGCCCGGCGGCGGGGGATTTTCACAATCCCGACGTGCGTCAGTACGAATACAGTCTCGCCCAGGCGAACGAGATGCTGGACGGTCTGGGCTGGACCGACACAGACGGCGACGGGATTCGCGAGGACGGCGACGGAAACATGATCGAATTCACGCTGGTGACCAATGCGGGTAATACCGTGCGCCAGAGAGTGGGGGGAATAATTCAGCAGGGAATGATCGAAGCCGGGCTGAGCGTGAGATATGAGCAAGTGGAGTTCGGTGAGCTCGTATCCATGCTCACCGACACCTACGAGTGGGAAACCATGCTCGTTGGCTTCACGGGCAGCCCCGAGCCGCACGGGGGCATTACCTTCTGGCACAGCAGCGAAGCCCTCCACATCTGGAATCCCAACCAGGGCGAGCCAGCGACGAAGTGGGAGGCTGAAATAAACGAGCTGTACATCAGGGGGAGTCAGGAGCTTGACCGGACCAAGCGCATCGAGCACTACCTCAAGGCACAGGAAATAGCCGCGGAGAACGTGCCGGTAATCTACACCACTCTTCCCGAGAGACTGAGCGCCATCAGGAACGTGTTCGGGAACATGACGCCAACCCTCTATGGTTTATGGGATATTCGTTACCTGTACCGCACGGACCAGTAGGCCGGAATCTCTGTATGTAGGCCCCGCCGCCTGATTTTGCGTTGCAACTAGCCCAAGCCGCATGACTCATGCTCCTTTCGCAGACTATACAGAACGGTCTTTTCAGTCTGAGTGTCCACACACCTTAGAAAAGAGGGTAGTCAACTTAATCGTGAATGCCAATATGGCTGAAGGTCAGGGTAAGGTCGACGCCGAGCCGACCGACCTACACAAAACTGGTTCCCGGCGGACTCACCCCTCGTCTTTCAATGACGGTTGATCCACGGCATCACCCCAGTGCACCGGCTCCCAGCAGAGAGCTGCCTGCAGACCGGTCTACCTCCTCTCCCTATTCTGTAAAAGACGCGCCCAAAATGCTCCCCTGGAAACCTCCTCCAGCGTTGCCTTTGACATGTCTGATAATTGGTGTTCTTGGTCTTGTCCAAGTTCGAGGTCAACTTTTACTTCGCTTTCAGTCCGGTGGGTCTGATGTCCTTCAGAAGTCGCTGGTCGTGCCCTCCTCCTGAGAACCGTCGTCAGCCCTGTCGGGGCAGTCGACCGAGGTGATCTTACAGAACCGACACTCTCCCGGGCTGGGCACCCTCCTGGCAGGCATCTGCGACGCCAGGCGGCGGATGAGCGCGCCCGGGTTTTCGACAAACCTCCCGTCGACCGCGTCGGCCGGTATGTCGACCACATGGTCGGGGCAGGCCATCTGGCCGGCGATGCTGAGCCCCTTGTAGCGTTCCATCGCTAGTGGTAGGGCGTACATGTAGATCAGACCTGAGCGGTGTGGGCCGGGCTGGGACGGCCGGTCTTGGCGTCTATGACCGTTATCTGATCCCTTCGTTTGGCGACTAGGTCGGGCTTGCCTGCCAACACGGCGCTGCTGCCCCGGAGGTTGAAGGAGTTCTGTCCCTTGGTCAGGACGCTATGGCCCTGTTGCTCCCGGCGCTCACGCTGCTCGTTCAGCAGGGCGGTGTGGTTCAGAAGCCAGTCGGTTTGGTCGAAATCGGAGGTCATGCGGCGCCAACTCCAGCCTTCGTGCTGGGCCTTGAACCACGATGACCATTCGCAGGAGCTTCCCCCGGAGAGCAGCCTGGGTATCCATGTGACCCAGATGTAGGGGCCGGTTGCGCGGAGCTGGGCCATAATCTGGTTCCTGTGGCGTTTGGTCTTAGTGGCGGCAACCTCCAGTCTATGGGGGCGTACCGCCGGGGGCGTACCGCCGCTCAGCAATTGTGATGGCTGCTGAAGCTTTCCGTTGATCTTGCCGGTGCATTCTTGGACAAGCGGGTGTCTGGCTTCGGGAAGACGTGCAGTTCCGATTGTTGGCGACGAGTCTTGGCCAGGGAGCGCCGGAGGGTTCATCGAAGACGCGAACAAGTTTGAGGTAGATCTCCGCATCTGCATCGAAACTGGGATGATACCCGGTCTCCTTACGGTGCTCGCGCTGCTGCTGGGCACCTCGTCAGAGGCCCTGGAACGGAACCTCTTTGTATGAGTTAACTGCGCCAGCTCCGTACTTGTGCGGCGTCGACCATTCTTGCCGATATTGCGTTGACTGGTCTTGTCGTTCCCTATGGCTTACCGAAAGGCTTTGGACAGCATCGTAGAACGACTGAACACTATGAACTTGCGTCGCCTACGGCTCCGGGCCACGCCGGCCTTGTGACCGGTCCTGCCGGAAGGGGACGAATTTGAGCATAGCCAGAAGTCTGCCGCGTTAGTTATGATGCGGCCATGCCAGAACTGAGGACTAGCGACATTTATGCATATAACCTGGAAACCCAGTGCCGACGCTGTTCGACCTCGAGCGGGTCTTCGAGGACATGGAGAGCGATGCCCCGGAGAACCCGTCTCCTGAGAGCGATGACGAGGCCGGCTGGAAGGCGGGGACCTGTATCGCATTACAGAATAAGGATTGACGAGACTAACCTTGGGAGTCGACACTGAAAACTAACCATTCGACTCAGCGGTGCAAGACATGGAGAACCCTTTCTTCGACGACCCGATTCTGAACTCGCCTTACGACTACCCCTCACGTCATTGGGAGTTGGACGAGGCGGGCCAACCGACCCAGGACATCATCGATGCTCGCAGGGGGGCCGAGTTTATCACGCCCATCCCCAAGCCGCGTCAGCGGGGCCGGGCTCGTGGCGGACGCCAAGAGCAACTGGTATTCGACGAGGGGCAGGGTCTTTCCACGGAAGAGCAGCAGTACGACGTTACTGCCGCGGTTAACGAGATTCGCCGGTAGGTCGACCAGTGGCGTGAAAATCCCAACCCTCAGGACTGGGGTGTGACGGCGGAGACAGCCCTACTGATCCAGCACTGGCGGCACCACAGGTTTAGCCACTACCGTCCTTTCTTCTGCCAGGTAGAGGCTGTGGAGACGCTTATTTGGCTCACTGAGGTTGCCCAAAACTCGGTCAGGGCGAGAGGCTGGCACTCCAGCGCCTGGAAAGCTCCAGCATGGAAGCGAATCCCGAACTCTTGCGTGTCGCGCTGAAGCTGGCCACGGGTGCCGGCAAGACCACGGTGATGGCCATGATCATCGCGTGGCAGACCATCAACGCCGTGCGTCACCCCAACAGGCACAGTTTTACTCGGGGATTTCTGGTGGTAACTCCCGGGATCACCATATGGGACCGGTTGCAGGTGCTGCAACCCAACGACCCGGACAGCTACTACGCCATCAGGGAACTGGTGCCCACCGACATGCTGGGCGACCTGCAACGTGCCAAGATAGTCATCACCAACTACCACAGCCTTCGTCTCCGGGAACGGCTGTCGATATCCAGCGGCGGCAGGGACCTCCTGCAAGGACACGGAGACCGCATCGAGACCGGGGAGACCGAGGGCCAGATGATGCAGCGGGTGATGCCCGAGCCGATGGCCCTGAAAAACATCATGGTGCTGAATGACGAGGGGCACCACTGCTGTCGCCAAAAGCCCGGCGATGCAGACGAAGGTCCTTTGACAGGGGAGGACAAGCGGGAAGCGGAACGGAACACCGAGGAAGCCCGAGTGTGGCTCTCCGGGCTGGAGATGGTGAACAGGAAGCTTGGCGTCCGGAACGTGGTGGACCTGTCGGCCACCCCGTTCTTTCTGCGGGGATCGGGTTACGCCGAAGGAACACTGTTCCCGTGGACGGTGAGCGACTTCTCGCTGATGGACGCCATCGAGTGTGGCATCGTCAAGCTGCCGCAGGTTCCGGTGGCGGACAACATACCCGGTGCCGACGTGCCGGTGTTTCGCAACCTGTGGGAGCACATTCGGGGAGACATGCCGAGGGCGGGAAGTATGAGGCAGGGTTCCGAATTAGGTGGTTTGATTTATGAGGCCCCTGATTTGGAGCAGTGCCAGCAGGTTGTGGGGCGACCAGACGGTTCCCATCTTTTCCCGTCTGCGGTACTCCCGGTTCTGACGCTCCAGTCGTGATGTTGTCCGGTGTCTTTCCTGCCCTGTCCCCAGATGGGTCATACCCTTTCCCAATGCTTTGCGGCACCAATCCAGGGCCTTGCCTCCGCTGCGGATTATTGCCTCCCGGGCATGCTCCTCTGCCTCGGCTCTGCTGGCGGATTCCAGCAACGCCCTTGCCGCCCTGAATCCCTGATGGCCCACGTTGCGCCGGTATTCCCGCAACAGGTGGAACTGGCAGAGCTGGTGGGGCGCCTCCCTCCCGTAAACCAACTCAATTCCGGCAGCTATGGCACGATCATCGTCGCTTACCAAGTGGACCGGAGTGCCCTCAGCCTGCCGCCAGGCTTGGTCTATCACCTCGGACCAGGGTTCGAAAGACCCCAGGGCAGTGCCCATTTCGTACCGGATCACTCGCATTTCCCTGGGTCCTAAGCGGGTCCTGGTCCTCATTCCGTCCAGTTCCCAGACTTGCCCCGACTGCACCGGCTCTCTCACTGCCTCCTGTCTGACCCAGCGGCAAAGAGCGCTCTTGACGCTGCCCACCAACCGGCCAGCCTGAGCGTAGCTGAGCCCCAGAGCAGCCAATCTCACGGCCCAGTCGGCAGTTTTTTTGAATACCTGCGGTAGCGTTCCTCCTCGCCCAGCAGTTCCGCACCACTGGTCATGCTGCGGCAGTCCCCACAGCGGAACACCGGTATCTGCAACTCCAGCAGGCCGTATCGGGTGGCGATGGACCGGGAGTAGCGGTGATGGCGGTGCATCAGCAGTCCGCAATCGCGGCACTGCGGTCGGTACTGGTCCAAAGATTCCTGCAATGTCCCCTGCAGGCGCAGCGGCAATTCCTGTTCCAACCGGGTTTCCAGTTCGAAAAGCAACCCCATCACTCCTCACCTCCCCACTCAGTCCCAGCCTATCCTACATCCCATACCACCTAAATTGGAACGCTATCGGTGCGCAGCAGTTTCGTCAGGGCCATATCGGAGATAGGCCGGTCCGGGGCGATCGGGTACGGGAACACAATGCCGGAATCATTTCTCAGGATCTGGGCAACCTCCAGAACAGATACAGCAGCATTAGACAGGGGCACCCGGTGCTCAATGCCGCCCTTCATACGTTGGGCGGGAATGCGCCACTCCCTTTCTTGGATACTGATTTCTCCCCAAGTCGCCCCGCGCGCCTCTCCACTCCTGAATGTAGTAAGCAGCGGGAACCTGAAGCATAACTTGGCCGCGATGGACGCCGCGGTCGCTTCTACGGTTTCCAATGCCGACTGCACATCGTGATCGGGCAAGGCCCTGAGATGTGACTTCTGCTTCGGCATTCGGGGTAGTGCGCCGTCAATGACTTCGCCGGCCACGTTTCGTTCGACGAACCCGTGGGACAGCCCCCAGGGCAGAACCGCTCTGATTCGCTGCCATACCCCTCGCGCCGTCTACTGGCGCACTCCCCGGATCGGTTCAAGAACTGACAGTACGTCCCCAGCTCCTATCCGGTCCAGGGGCAGATTGCCCAATCGGGGCATCGCGTGTCGTTCCAGGGTCTGCGACCACGAGGCTGTGTGCTTGCTGTTTCGCCATCTGGGCAAATTCGCTTCATAGACCCTCATGGCAGCGTCCCGGAAGGTGGACATGGCCTCTTTCCGCTTCTCGGCCAGTGGGTATCTTCCCTCAGCAACTGCCGCCTGATTTGCCGCCGCGAGGGCCCGGGCTTGAGCCAGCGATACCGCAGAATAACCCCCCGGACCGATGTGACGTCGTCGGCTATCGATGGTTATGCGCTGCACCCACGACTTCGAACCCGAACTGCTTACATTCAGGTTGAGGCCACCTCCGTCCCCGTAACGGCCCGGCGTGTCGAAGGCGTTTACTTTCGCAGCCGGCAGCCGAAAGGTTGGCCATGTTTTCACCTTTCCTTTCCCACATTTTTCCCCACACTACTGTGGGAATGCTACGGGAATTTATGGGCATCTACAAGACGGAGAGAGGGTGAATGCAGATACAAAACGAGGTAGGTACGGGGTGTTGCGAAGTCCGAGAAAGGGGGGAGTGGTGGAGCTGGAGGGGATCGAACCCTCTACCTCTTCAATGCCATTGAAGCGCTCTCCCGAGTGAGCTACAGCCCCACAGCAGACATCCAATATATCAAAGGGCGCGTTTGGCCCGCAAGCCCCGCGCCCTTGTTGTCTGGGTGTGTTCCTTGGCTACCGGCGGTGGAACTTGACCACCCGGCGGGAGCGGCCCCACTCGCCGGGCATGACGAAGTACAGGTCGCGGTCAGAGTCGGCCCAGACGCCGTGGCACGAGCGGTGCAGCTCGGAGCCCCACTGGGTGATGATCTCGCCATCCGGCGACAGAACGCTGAACAGCCCGCCGTTGTGCTCCGGTATGTAGGCGATGTCCTCGGAGTCGACGTATAACAGAGCAGGGCCGATGAGTTTGCTGGGCCAGGTGGAAATGTACTCACCCTCCTGGGTGAACACCTGGACCCGGTCGTTCTCGCGGTCGGCCACCAGCACCTGGCCTTGTCGATCAATCCAGACCCCGTGGGGCAGCCGGAACTGGCCAGGGCCGTCGCCCGGTTCCCCCCACGACTTGATGAGCTGGCCTTCCGGGGTGAACTTGTGCACACGGGCGTTGGCGTAACCGTCGGCAATGAAAATCTCGCCCGCGTCGTTCAGGGCGATGCCGGCGGGCATGTTGAAGGGAGGGCCGCCGTGGGTGACTGACTCGAAGGCCTGCGAACTGTAGTCCTCGGGATCAACACCAGTGTCGGAGCGCACGCCCTTCTGGCCGATGGTCATGATGTGCTGGCCGTCGCCTGTGTACTTGTGAACCTCGTGGGTGTTGCGGTCCACCAGCCAGACGTTGTCGTTGTTGTCCAGCAGGATGGAATGGGCAAATGTGATGAGTCCGGCACCCCAAGCCGAGACAAAGTTTCCGTCTTTGTCGAAGATGCAGACAGGATGCTCCGGGTCGCGGTTGAAGGCGTATACCCGGTCCTTGGAGTCGCCATAGACTGCCGCGGTGGGCATCTCCCAGCCCTCCGGGAGTTTGGCCCAGTCGGGGTTCATTTCGTAGCTGAAGTCGCCGGAACCAACAATGTTGCTGGACGTCACGGTATGTCTCCTGATAGCTGATTCGGGTTTTCAACATCATACAGGCTGGTGGGACGTTTCTCCACTGGAGGGTTCGCGCTCTCCCTCATCCTCCCCCGGAAGGAGAGGGGATTGGTCACCAGTCACTGAGAGGGAGGAAATTTAGCGTCATCCGGTTCGCTACGCCCCGATCCCTGGCGTTGTCACGCGGAAGCTGTAGATGGATGTGCCCGGTGTGGTGTAGATGGTCCGATAATCCGGGCCGCCAAAGGCGATGTTGCGGGGCACCTCTGGGCCACGGATGACGCCGACGTGGGTGCCGTCAGCCTCGAAGACCCAGATGCCGCCCGAGCCGGTGCAGAAAACCCGGCCAGCGGTGTCCACCTTCATGCCGTCCGGGACGCCGGGCTCGGCCGAGCTCATGTCGGCGAAGATGCGGTTGTTGCTCAGCGAGCCGTCGGCTGCCACGTCGAAGGCGCGGATCTTGCGATGCGTGCAGACCTCGCCGCGCTCCTCTTCGCCGAGGCAGTCCAGGCTGATGCGGCTGATGGCGACGTACAGCACAGATTCATCGGGAGAAAACGCCAGGCCATTGGGGTACTCGCAGCCATCGGTGGCCAGGTGCACCTCGCCGTCAGGGTCGAGTCGGAACACCCCGGCGAAGTCGTACTCGCGCAGTTCTGGCTCGAGACGCAGCGACGGATCGGTGAAGTAGATGCTGCCGTCGGAGCGAGTGATCACGTCGTTGGGTTTGTGGAAACGCTTGCCCTGCCAGCGTTCGGCGATGGGTGAGACTGAGCCGTCCTGTTCCATCCGGGTGATGCGGCGGTGGTCGGCGCCCTCGCACATGACCAGTCGGCCCTGGCGGTCAAAGGTACAGCCGTTGCCCTCGCCAGTACCCTCGCGCAATACGCTCACTCCGATGGTTTCGTCCCAGCGATACAGTCGGCTCTCGGTGAGGGACACGAAAGTCAGATAGCCGTCGGGATGCCACAGAGGGCCTTCGGTGTTGCCGCCCACGTCGGCCAGGTGGGTGTGCTCCGGGGATTCCAGGACGCCGGAAAGATCGTCGGACATGGCTTCCTCCTCGTGTCTTGTCTCAATTCCAACAAGTTTTCGAGATTATAGCAGTCGTCAGGGGGAATCAATTGCTTGACCTCGCTCAGGCCTAGCTCCTAGAATCCTGCACTGGCAGGGGAGGTGAGGATGAATTGGGTCTTACCCGGGAGAAAGCCATGGGCAGTGGTGGTTCTACTGACTCTGCTGTTGCTGGCGACGGCAAGTTGCCAGGATTCCATTCCGGCAACATCCAGCCCACCTGAAACCGGCCCAACGTCGGGCGCTGCGGCAACTGACTCAACAACTCCTTTCCCAACATCCAGCTCTGCGCCTCCTGCTGCGGCGCTGAATCCCTCTCCAACCCTCGCGCAGTCCGCAGTGGCCGACCCGGCTCCAACGAATCCTTCTCCTACAACGGGTCCTACGGCGCCGCAGAATCCCTCTCCATCTCCCACACAACCCGTGGTGGCCACCCCGACCCCATTCCCGGAATACACGATTGAGGACCTGCATGCCGCAGAATTGGAGGGAATGCTTTCTGTTTTGGATGAATCCTCGACGGTCGAGGACTTGTTCCAATTGCTCACCGGCCAGGAACTGGACTGCTGGCAGAAGGAGGTCGGGGAGCGGGCGTACGAAAAGCTGGCCAGCCTTCCCGCCCTTGCGTTCACCACATCCCACCATCTGCAGCTGACCTCCTGCATAGATGTGGGACGCTTTGCAGAGGTCACTGTTGCGGTGATAAGCGACGCCGTGGGACCTCTACAAGAGGGCGAGGAACTCTGTCTGCGAGTCACTTCGTCATACCGCTTTCTGCTGGTAGGAAGCTTATCGACAGCTAGCTATTTTGATTGTATCGAGAGCGACATCCAAGCCGAGGAACTTAAAGAGCTAGACCGCGGCCTTCTATCCCGGCCCGTGATCCTCGGAAAAAGTCAGGACACGGTGGGAAAACTGATCTCGTTCTTACGAAGCGAATGGGCTCTGGAGTGCGTTCACGAGGTTTACAACACCCCAGAATATCGCTCCATCAGCTACGACGAGTTCCAGGATCTGCCGACGTTGACCCTGATCAACATTCCCCACTCACTGTCTGGCTGCGGAGGTGACCCCAGCGCCTTTGAGATCATCGCAGCACTGATGACCCGCCATTCAGGCGCAACCTGGCCCGACACCCAGGAATGCATCGTAATGGAGTTCGAGAAATCTCCCACTACCGAGAGAACTATTCGGTTCCCCGAATGGCGCCTCGAGTCCGCCTACTTCAAGTGCCTCACCGAGGCCGAGTACCAAACCTTGGCCGTGGCCCAGTTGGAGGCATTCACCGGGGAACTGCCGGAAGAAAGAGCCTCCTGCGCGGGGGCGATTGCGGCAGATGGCTACGGCATCGCCAAAGCGATCGAGGCCGACGTCCGGACGCTCGACGGTAGCCTTCCTGATTACGATGCCATTCCGTACTTGTTCTACGTCGTGGCCTTTTCACTCTGCCTGAATGCGGACCAAATTGCCAGAATCTTTGACGTTCCGGCTTCAGAGATAGGCGTATGGACGCCAGCTGAGGAGCACTGCGTCCGTACCATCTACCAGGATACGGTGGAGCAACTGTGGTCCGAAATTGAACAACAGGGCTGGAACGTCCGCGAGAGCGAATCCCTGTCAGAGTACCCAGAGAAGATGGCTGCCTGTACAGAGATGAACTAGTGACTCCTGCACTGCGTCGCAGAATCGCAATATATTATCCTCTCCACGTTTGACCCCCCACTGAGCGGACATTAGACTTTCCATGACGAACGTGGAACCATCAGGGCGTGGAAGGGGGGAACAATGAGCCAGATGGCAAACGAGGAATGGGTCTACGCGGAGCTGAAACGGCGGGCGGTGGCGATGTTCGGGGAGAAACGGGCCGACGACTTGGAAGACTATCTGCGGACCACGGCCAGGCAGGTTGTCGACGTAGAAGCTTCGAGCGTTCATCGTGATCTGGAGCCGGCGGTCCAGGACTGATTTTCAAGAAATGAGAGTCATACCGAGGCGGCAGAATGTTGCAGGGCGACCATTCTCCGCACTGAGGGAGTGTTATGCCTGAACCCTACGAGCTTTCTGTGGCGGATGCCGCTGCGCAGATCCGCCAGGGCATACTGTCGCCGGTGGCGCTGGCGGAGTCGCTGCTGGCCAGAATCGACGCGCTGAACGGCGATCTCCAGGCGTGGGTGACCATCGACCGTGAGGCCGTGCTATCGACGGCACAGGCTAGAGAAGCCGATGTCGGGTCAGGTGCCTCACTCGGTCCCATCCACGGGGTGCCGGTGGGGCTGAAAGATATCTTCTACACCGCCGGAATGCTCACCGCCTGCGGGTCAAGAGTCTACGCCGACTTTGTGCCGGAATTCGACGCAACATCGGTGGCGAAAATCAAAGAGGCCGGCGGCATCATCCTCGGAAAGGCAGTGACGACAGAATTCGCCACGTCTGACCCTTCGCCAACCCACAACCCCTGGAACCTGGAGCACACCCCCGGCGGCTCCAGCAGCGGCTCATCGGCGGCGGTAGCGGCGCGCATGGTGCCAGCGGCGCTGGGGTCCCAAACTGGCGGGTCCACCTGCCGCCCGGCGGCCTACAACGGCATCGTCGGTCTCAAGCCCACCTACGGGCGCATCAGCCGCTATGGAGTGGTGCCGGTCAGCTGGTCTCTGGACCACGTCGGCATCCTGACCCGCACCGTGGCCGACGCGGCGCTGATGCTGCAGGTGATGAGCGGTGAGGACGACAACGACCCCGGCTCGCTCCGGCAGCTGGTGCCCGATTTCCTGGCGCAGATGGCGGAACACGACCGCCCGCCGCGCATCGGGTTGGTGCGCCAATACTATCAGGACTACTGCACTGAGGAGATCTGGGCCCACACCGAGGCGGTGGCCAACCAGTTGGCCGAAGCGGGCGCGGAGGTCGAGGAGATCGGCCTGCCCGACAGCTTCGCCGGGGTCCACAGCTTCCAGCGCATCGTGATGAACGTGGACTGCGCCGCGTTCCACGAGGCCAACCATCGCACCCGAGCCGACGACTACGGGCCGCGCATCCGGGCCGGGATGGAAATGGGCATGCTGATCCCCACAGCCACCTACCTCAAAGCCCAGCGGCTGCGGCGTCAATTCCGTGCCGACATGAACGAGATGGCCTCGAAAGTTGACGTGGTGATGACGCCAGCCACCCCCGCGCCGGCCCCAAAGGACCTGAACACCACCGGCGACGCCGCATTCCAGGTGCCGTGGACTGCGGCTGGACTGCCCACGGTGGTTGTGCCGACGGGCCTCTCGGAGTTGGGGATGCCCATGGCCGTGCAGTTCGGCGGGCCGTGGGCAGAGGAAGGTCGAGTCCTCGGCGCATCCCAGTGGTGCGAGCGCGTGGCCGGTCTGCACCAGGGGCCGCCCAACTACTCGTAGAAGGCAAGGGACAGACCCCCTCTCCCTTCGGGAGAGGGTTGGGGTGAGGGCGTTCCCCTGGTTGCCAAGAATGACGGAAGACAGCCCGAGACAGTTTCACATGACATTGTGCTCTGGCTCAGACACGCATAGGCACTCCGCTTGGACACAGACTACGACCTGATCGTCATCGGCGCCGGTTCGGCGGGTCTCGTCGCTGCGCGATTTGCTCGACAGCTTGGCCTGTCGGTGGCGATGGTGGAACGCTCGCGGGTGGGTGGCGACTGCACCTGGACTGGCTGCGTTCCCAGCAAGGCTTTGCTGAAGGCCGCCGGAGTCGCGCATTCTGCGAGTACCGCGGAACGTTATGGCCTGAGTTCCTTCCGATCAGACGTGGACCTGTCCGCAGTCATGGAGCGCATCCGCTCCGTGATCAATCACATCTATGACGCAGAGTCGCCGGAAGCCCTGGCACGGGAGGGCGTCGAGGTCATCATCGGCGAGGCGCGGTTCACCGGTCCGGATTCCGTGATCGTTGACGGCATCGACTACACGGCACGGCGCTTCCTGGTCTGCACCGGGGCGTCCCCAGTGGTTCCGGCGATACCCGGTCTGGAGGGGGCGGGCTACCACACTTACGAGTCGGTCTGGCAAATGGAGGCGCTGCCCCCGTCGCTGGCAGTCATCGGCGGCGGCGCAGTCGGGTGCGAGTTGGCGCAGGCCTTCGCGAGACTGGGGTCTCAGGTTACACTCGTCGAAGCGGCTGACCGCATTCTGCAGCTGGAAGACCCGGATGCCTCGGCAGTAATCGCGTCGCGGTTCGAAAGCGAGGGGATTGCTGCGATTGTCGGCAGCGGGGCCCAGACCGTGTCGCTCCGGGCAGGGAAAGCGAATGGCGTTTGTATCGAACTGGCTGATAGCAGGGTAGTCGAAGCGGACGCTCTGCTGGTGGCCGTGGGACGCCACCCCAACGTCGAGGGCCTGGAGCTGGAAGCGGCGGGCGTCATAGCCGGGCCCAGTGGCATACAGACCGACCGCCACCTTCGCACCGCCAACAAGCGCATATACGCCGCCGGAGACGTCACAGGCGGCCCGCAATTCACACACTACGCCGGATGGCAAGCGTTTATGGCAGTTCGCAACGCCTTCCTGCCCTCCAACACCGTGGCGGTGCGGGAGCATGTGCCGAGGGCCGTTTTCACCGACCCTGAGGTAGCCCAGACCGGAATGACCCAGGCGGAGGCACGCGCGACGCACGGTGCCAAGACCCTTGTGTCCAGCTGGCCAATCAACGAGGTGGACCGCGCCATCACCGATGGTGAGCCCGACGGGTTCGTGAAGGTGGCGCACCTGCCAAACGGTAAGGTCCTGGGTGCAACCATCGTTGCGCCCCATGCCGGTGAGACGATACAGGAGTGGACGCTGGCCATTGACAGGGGCATCAAGCTGGGCGACCTGGCTCGGTCAATCCACGTCTACCCCACGTACTCCATGGCGTCGCAGCAGCTGGCTCTTAGTGCCTACTCGGAGCGGCTGTTCGGCGGGCGCATTGGCAGGTTGCTGCGCCGGCTGGCCAAGCGCGGCGGGTAGCGCTCTACTGCCTTGCCTCTCAACCTCCTAGCACATTCTCGTCGATAGTCCCGGCCACTCCATGATTCCCTCTCCCTCCGGGAGAGGGATAGGGTGAGGGCGTCTCCTGAAACAGTTTGCTAACTGCGTATCAGGGGCACCACCTCTTCGACAAACCGCTCGGCGGCCCGGGATTCGGGATCGGCAGGGTCCAAATTCACGCCCCGGATGATGAACTTGTCGATGCCAAGTTCGATCAGCTCCGACAAACGGTCGGCGCAGTGGGTGGGTGGGCCAAAAATCCCGAAGTTTCGGGCGAAGTCGGTGGTCACCGCCTCATCCTGCGGCGAGCCCGCCATGCCGTGGTGCTGCATGTCGTAGGCATCGTGGATGTTCCGCATCACCTGCCGCTGCTCCGTCGACACCGGCCCCACCACGCTGCCGTACATGGACGAAAACCGGGCGAACAGCGCGACCTGGAAGGTGCCGATCCGCGCCGCCTCCTCGGGATCGTCATGCACTACGAGCGGCACGTAAGCGCCGAAGGGTATTTCCGCAGAGAGCCCGGACTCGGTGCGCGCGGCGCGGGCCACCTCCATTCCCCATCGAATGCGGTCGGGGTCGGCGCCGACGTTCAGGGTGACCCGATCGGCGTGCCTCGCTGCAGCCGAGATCACCTTCGGCCCGGTGGCCGCCACGTCCACGGGGACCTTGGGAGGACGCACTTCGTCTATCCAGAATATCTGGCTGGAGTCTTTATAGTCCGCCAGCCCAACTGAATCGATGTCTCCCCCGGACTCGAAGGTAACCTCCTCCCCTCGAAGGTATCCTTGCAGCCTCTCCAGGTAGTTTTCGAACTTCGGGACAGAGTCAGGAGCCCGCCCCAGGTGAGCCAGCGCCGAGTCTCCTCTGCCGATGCCAAGGTAGGCCCGCCCGTCGCTCTCCACCTGCACCGTCGCAATGGCCGACGCAGTGACGGCGGGATGGCGGGTGTGGGAGTTGGTGACGCCGGTGCCCAGCTTGATGGTGGACGTGGCGTGGGCGGCCAGGGCCATGGCCACGTACGTGTCCCCATAACGGTTCTGGGAATCAACGTAGACGATGCCGTCGTAACCGATTTCCTCGGCGCGGACCGCCTGTTTCACCGCGTTGAACTCGGGGGAATTGCGGCCACCCGCGTTCGGTCGCCCCATGGCCCAGAACTCTATAGACATGCGAACCTCCTGTTCTTGCGCCCGGTGGGTAAATTGAGCGGAGGAAAGGATACCATACCTCAGATCGCCACCTTGACCTCCATTCTGCCAGTGCACGAGGAAATTATGGAAGACGATTCAGGCCTCGCCGCGATGCAGGTGTCTTCCAAAAGCGACGGATACGATCAGGCACACCGCAGTGACGCCCAGGCAGAACCAGCCGATTCCTCCAAACCCGGTGGTGGCCAACAAGGCGCCCGCCGTCGCGCCCGCCAGGGCTCCCCCGGCCTGGTTGCTCATGCCCATGATGCTGGCGCCGGTGGACTTGGACTCCCCCGAGTGCTCGGTGCTGGCGGCGACCAGGGTGGGGATGGTCACCGCCAGCAGTATTCCCGCGACAGTCGCAATCGCCACAACAATCCACAGCTGGAATTCAAAGGTGAAGCAGAGCAGGGCGCAGACTCCCCCACCTGCGGAGGTCGCTCCGATTAGCATCGCCCGCTGACCGTGATTCGCCACGGGCCCTCCGACGAAGCTGCCGATGGCCTGTCCCAGCGCAACGATGCCCAGAGGCAGGGCGGCGTAGGCCACACTCAGCTCGTATGTGTCCCGTAGGTAGGTCGGGAAATAGCTGACCATCGTCCAGAATGCGATGCGTTGTGACAGCCCCACAGACACGGCAACCCTGAAGAATGGCAGGGAAACCAGCGATCCATACCGTGAAAAGAAAGCCCAGTTCCGCACCCGCTCCCTGCTGTCCCGTGGGAACCACAGCCAATTCGCCATCAAGGCCGTCGCCAGCAGAATGCCGGCAAAGATGAAAACGAATCTCCAACCGCCAACGTCGACCAGGACCAGGGACAAGGGTACGCTGACGGCGGAGGTCAATATGCCGATGCCCAGGAAACCGCTCACCGCCTGCGCCCTTCTCTCCGGCGAGATTACGTCGGAGATCGCCCCCACCGACGTAGGTGGCAGCGCTCCGGCTCCGAGGCCGTTCAGCACCCTCAGCGCGAGGAAGGTCTCGATGTTGGGAGCGAATGCTGAGGCGATGACCGAAATGATCAGCAGAAAAAGCCCGCCCAGGATCACCGGGCGACGACCGAAGGAATCGGAAAGCGGCCCCGACGTTATCCCCGAGATGGCCCAGGCTGCGAAGGTGGCGGTGGCCAGCTGTCCTGCCACCGCCACCGAGATCTCCATGTCGGATGCAATTTCCACCAGCAGCGGAGGCAACATGAACACCGAGTTCTGTGCGCCGAAAATGGCAAAAGTCAGCACGGAATAGAACCGTGCCTTGTTGATGCCTCCGGCCTCCGCCTGCTCGACCTGAGTCGCTATGCGGTTCGTATCCCTGGCCAGGTATTCATTTCCGTGGTCTCCATCACGACGAGCGCGATCATTTCAATCCTTAAATAGACTTCTGCCAGTCCGGAGCCACTCGAACGGAGGGGCTGCCTTTGAGGCAGCCCCGTTTCTCGTATGATTTTACCAATTTACCAGCAGGGACCTCACGGTGATTTGACCACTCGGTCCCCTATTCCGGATTGCAACGTCCAGAATCAGTTCGGCCTATTCCCCCAGCGTAGTGGTCAACACCCACATGGGGCGCGCGCCGACATCGTAGGTGGCAAGCGGCGTCATTTCTCCGGTATCGCGGTTGATGCTGTGGGAAGAGAGTCGCCCGGTGGCTGAACCGGCGCCGAACACGAACCTGCCCTGCGGATCGAGGCTGAAGGCGCTGGGAACGGACTCGGTGGAGGCGCGGCCCGCCGCGGTCAAAGCGCCGGTCTGCGCATCGACCTTGAAGCTGGCAATGCTGTTGTGGCCCCGGTTGGGGACGAACAGCAGGCTGCCGTCGGATGTCATCTGGATCTGCGAGCACGTGTTCCGCTCTGTGTGCCCATCCGGGAGCGTCGAAATGGTCTGGAACGGGGACAGTCTGCCCTCGGAGTCCATGTTATAGGCCGTGACGCTGCTGCCCTGCTCGTCGGAGAAGTAGACCACATCCAGCGACGGGTGGAATGTATAGTGCCGCGGGCCCAGGAACCCTCCCATCTCCAGCACCTGCGGGTCGTTGGGCGTCAGGCGTCCACTGTCGGCGTCGAACCGGAACTGGTGGATCACGTTGGGGCCGGGAATGTTCTTCGGCGGCTCCAGCACGTTGTCCTGGATGTAGGCAATGTGCGGCACGTAGGCGAAGCGGTTGGAGCGATCGGTCAGGATGGCATGGGCCCCGTCGGCTGTGGTCAGCGACTCGGTGGCCGCGCCGCCCACCTCGCCGTCGGTGCCGATGGGGTAGACGCCAGCTTTAGCCCCGCCGTAAAAGGCGACCAGAAGGTGTCGCCCCGTGCGGTCGGTGGCGATGAACGCGGGCCACGTGTCGACGTCCACTGATCCAGTCTGGCTCAACCCTCCGCTGGCTGGGTCGATGCGGTGACTGGAGAGCCTGAGGGACTCGCGATGGCTGACGTAGAGGGTACGCTTGTCGGGACTGATGGCCAGCAGCGACGGCCCACCGGGCATCTGTACGTCCTGCTGGTGAGTCAGGGCGCCGGAGTCGGCGTCCATGGTGAATATTCCGACCTTGTTGTCATCCTGCGCGGCGACGTAAACGTAGTGCGCCATTTTTGACCTCCTGCAATTAATTCCCTCTCCCTCCTGGGGAGGGCCGGGGCGGGTGCGTTCCTTCGGTTGATGCAAGGTTGCCTATTCCTGGAATTCACCCTCACCCCAACCCTCTGCCTCAAAGGAGAGGGAGATTGTGGTCGTTAGAATATTGCGATGGGGTTGACCGGGGAGCCGGTTGTGTTGTGCAGCCGCAGCGGCCCGATGGAGATCATGAACTCCCAGCGGTTGCGCTCCCGGCAGGCCACAGCCACCTCCTCCAGGTTGGCGTTGTCGAGGATCCAGATGCCCATGGCCGTAATGCCGACCTGATGGATGGGGCTGGGCACATTCTCGTATTGCGGCGGATTCACGTCGTTGCCAGTGTCTGTGCCAAGCATCGCAATGCCGCGCTCGTAGAACAGGGGAAGGCATGAAGCCTGGCAGGCTGCGGAGCCGGCCTCCCGCGGCCATGGGCCCTCAATGTTGCGGCGGTTAAGCTGACCGGTGCGAATCAGCAGTACGTCGCCCTCCTCGACCTTGAAGCCGCAGCGTTCCTCGGCGGCCAGGATGTCGTCGATCATCACGCCCTCGCCCCGGTCGATCCAGTCGATGCCCTTGACCATGGGTACATCCACCAGCACGGCGCGGCTGATGATGCCTTCCTTGGCCTCCTCGACGGATCCGAAAGTGGCTCCCAGGCTGGTGGAGACGAGGTGGGCGGGCTTGCCGTTATAGGTCTTGCCGTTCCAGAAGAAGTGGGCCAGGCTGTCCACGTGGGTGACGGTGTAGCCGTGGAAGATCATTCCGAAGTAGTCGGTGGCAGCAGGGAAGGCGCGGTTGCTGACCTTCTGTCCGCTGGCCCAACCCTCGCCGCTCTCCACCATGAAATGCACCGGCGGTACGGGAGCGTCGACCGTGGCCTCAAAGCTGATGGTACGTGCCATGGATATGCGCACGCCCTCCTCTACAGTGGCGATGGCCTGCTTGACCTTGGCCGGCGTGATCAGGTTGGGCGCGCCCAGCTCGTCGTCATCACCCCAGCGTCCCCAGTTGGAAAACTTGTCGAAATAGCTGAGGACTTCATCCTCGGAGGGTATGTTGGCTTGCCGCATAAATAAACTCCTTAAACGGTCAATCCCCTCTCCCTCCGGGAGAGGGTTAGTGTGAAGGCGTACCCAACTACACTGGCGGCGCTAGATGCACGTCCAGAACCCGTTCGCACCAGCGCGCGGCGGCCAGCAGCCGCTCCTCGCGGAAGGGCGCGGCGATGACCTGCAGACCCATGGGCAGGCCGGATTCGGCCAGGCCCGACGGGATGGTGATGGTGGGCAGACCGCAGGATGTCCACGGGCCCTGGAACGAGGTGTTGCCTGTGTTGGTCAGGTCAGCCAGTGACGGGGTGGGCGTGGTCGGAGTCAGCAATATGTCTGCGCTCTCGGCCAGCACCTGCATGTCGGTTATGAGGCGGAGGCGCCGTTCCAGCGCACCGGAGTATGTTATGGCGTCGGTGTCCAGACCTCGTCGCAGCAGGCGACGCAAGAGGGGCTGGTAATCCTCGGAGCGGGTCTCGTACATGGACCGATGGAAGGCCGCAGCCTCACAGCGCATGATGATCTGCTGGTCCTCTATGGCAGTACTGAAACTGTCCGGCAGCCTGACCTCATCGACGGTGGCGCCAGCGGCGGCAAGTTTCTGCAGCGTGTCGCGGGTGTGGCGCTGCGTCTCCTCGTCCGATTCTTCCATGAAAAACGACGTGACCAAGCTGATGCGGGGCGCCGCTCCATTTTCCAGACCCGACAGGTAGTCGGGAGCCGGGAACCTGGCGCACACCGGGTCATCAGCGTCGGGGCCAGCCATAACTTGCAGCATAATGGCCGCGTCCTCCACCGAACGCGACATCCAGCCCATAGTGTCCAGCGACCAGCTCACCGGCACCACGTTGTGACGGCTCACCCGCCCGTATGTGGGCTTGAGCCCAACCACGCCGTTGTACGACGCCGGACGCAGCACCGAGCCAACCGTCTGCGACCCGAGGGCCACGGGGCACATCCCCGAGGCCACGGACACAGCAGAGCCGCTGCTGGAGCCGCCGGGCGTGTGGGCCGGGTTCCACGGGTTCAGCGTTGGGGACGGGTCGAGGCAGGCGAACTCTGTGGTGACCGTCTTGCCCATCATGACCGCCCCAGCCTGCTTCAGGCTGGTGAGCACCGCCGCGTCCTGCTCCGGCACGAAGTCGGCGTACAACCTCGAGCAGGCGGTTGTGGGGATGCCGGCGGTGTAGAAGATGTCCTTGACCCCCACCGGCACGCCGTGCAGCGGTCCGGGGTTGGGCAGCGAGTCCAGTTCCCGTTGCCGCTGCTCCGCATCAGCCAGCACTGTCTCACGGTCGATGTACACCCAGGCGCGCAGAGATCCCAGCGAATCGGTGCGGGCCAGCAGCGCCTCGGCCACGTCAACGGCGCTAATTTCGCGTGCCCGTATTTGCCTAGCCATATCGGCAGCGGTTAGTTCATGCAGTTCAGGCATTAGCATTCCTCTAAGTTCAAATTCCCCTCTCCCTTGATGGAGAAGGTTAAGGTGAGTGGTTAGGGGATATATTCGCGAGATTGAGGATTAATTTCATCCAATCGTTCAATCAATACGTCGCCGTTGATTCTTGCTTGCATAGTCAGCTGGCTATCCTCCAGCAGTTCCATACCAAGCAAAGGAGTTCCGCTAGATTCCAGGATCAGCAGCGAACGAACCTGCTCGTGCCAAATTACATCACCGTTCCACGTTTTCACTCTATCTGCTGCACCAGTAGCCAATACAACGTTAACTTCTAGCTCAGGTTCAAAATCGAGTTCCCGAATTATGTTGGGGGGCAAGGTCAAGTTCCCGTCAAACCCCGTGTCTACCACAGCTTCAATTCTCTGCAAGCGTCCGGTCCGCGACTTCAAGTCGAGTTGTACCCAAGCCTGTCTATGGGAATCCACTCTGCCTCTGATCATCGGGGCTTATCTGCCCCTCGGCCCATACGATATGCAAATTTGGAGCCAACCTTGGCCCCGTAGCGCACCGAGTCAGGCCGCCGACCCCGCAACCGCAGGGATGCCTCCAGCATTACTTCACCTAGCTCATAATCACCAGTTTCTATATCGATCACAATACACTTGCCTGTCTCCTGCGGCTCAACCAGGGACTTAATCTGCTCTTCGTAGATCTGCTCTCCCCTGTCGCAGACTTCGTCGATACTGTACTTAGGGGTCGTCATCAAATTCTCCTATAGCCACAAGAGCGCCCGCTCCTCGCAGGCAGTCGCTCGCAAAGCCAAATCTCCTACACCGGCGGGCGGCGCGTGTGCCAGTCGGTGGCCTGCTCGTAAGCGTAGGCGGCGCGGAACAGCGTTGCCTCGTCGTACGGGCGCCCCACCATCTGCAGGCCGACGGGCAGCCCGTCCGAGGTGAAACCGCAGTTGATGGACAGCCCCGGCACGCCTGCCAGGTTGGAGGGCGTGGTATACGTCCTTCGCCCCGCCAGCATGTTTAGGAACTCCTCTTTACCGTTCCTCGCCATGCCCGCCTCAGTGGGCAGGGGTGTCGCCTGCACCGACGATGTTGGCAGGATGAGTACATCCACCCGCTCCAGCGCGTCGAGGATGTGCTGGCGGAAGATGTGCCGCAGGCGCGCGGCCTTCTGATGAGCCTGCGCCGGAATCAGAGCGCCGGTGAGAAGGCGCACACGGTTGTTGTAGTCATACCTCTCGGGATGGTCCCGCAGGCCCTGGCGGTGAACGGCGGTGGCGTCCACGTAGATCAGCGTGGTTGAGATCACTGCGGACTCGGCCATCATTGGAATGGCGACGTCCTCAACCTCGGCCCCCAGTTCCACCAGCCGGGCAACTGCACTATTCACAGCGTCGCGAACGTCCGGTTCCACGCTGTCGGCGTTCACCCGATCGCTGATGACACCGACCCGCAGTCCCTGTATCCCGGCCTCTATGCCGTCCAGGTAGTCCGGGACCGGGGCGTTGCGGGTATGGCCATCCCTCGGGTCATGTCCTGCGATGGCCTGTAGCGTGACCGCGCAGTCCCTGACGGTTCGGGAGATGGGGCCAGCAGCGTCCATGGACCACGTCGAGGCCAGCATGCCGTAGCGGCTCACCAGTCCCCATGTCGGACGGATACCGACCAGGCCGCAGAACGCGGCGGGCCCGCGAATGGACCCCGCCGTGTCCTCACCAAGCGACGTGGCGCACAGGAAGGCAGCGGTGGCAGCCCCTGACCCGCTGCTGGAGGTGCCAGGGTTGCGCGACAGATCCCAGGGGTTACGCGGGCGGCCATACGGATGGTGGAATGAGTCTCCCATGGCGAACTCGCTCATGTTGAGCTTACCCAGCAGCACTGCCCCCGATTCCTTCAGCCTGGCCATCACGGTGGCGTCATAGTCCGGTACGTATTCGCCGAGGATGGAGGAGCCACCGGTGGTCAGCACTCCCTCCGTGCAGAACTGGTCCTTGACCGCCACCGGAACGCCGTGCAGAGGGCCGCGGTAGTTGCCCGCCGCTATCTCGGCCTCGGCCCGCCGGGCATCGGCTCGCGCCTGCTCTGCAGTGACTGTGATGTATGACTGAAGGGACGGGTCGACCTGCTCGATCCTAGACAGGTAGGCCTCCGTCGCATCCACGGGCGACACCTGACCAGTCCTGATCAAATCCGCCAGTTCCGTGGCACTAAGGAAAGGCAATTCGTTGCTATTCATCATTCCGGCCCTGCAATACGATTTGGGATGTCATTCATTACCTGAAAGAAGCCCAATTCTGAAGGCGGTGTAAAGCTATGTCAACGCGAACGGCCGCCTGCGCGCACCACGCTATAATCTGAATGTGACCGCAACATCTGCGCAGGTCGCCGGAGGGTTTGCAATGAGCTTGGTGGGCATAGTGATGGCAGCAGGTAAGGGCAGCCGGATGCGTTCCCGAATCCCTAAGCCGTTACACCGCATCTGCGGGAAGGAGATGATCCGCTACCCGGTGGAGTTGCTGAAGGATGCGGGTGCGAACGCAGTGCTCGTAGTCGTCTCTCCAGACAATCGCGATGCTATCGAGAGGGTCCTGGGAGAGACCGTGCAGTATGCCGTTCAGGATCGTCCCGACGGCACCGGAGGAGCGCTCAGAAGCTGCGTCGATCTGCTGAATGACACTGCCGAAAACGTACTGGTCATCGGCGCCGACACCGCACTAGTCATCCTGGACTCTATCTCAGACCTGCTGGAGCAGCACACGAAACTTGCCGCCTCAATGACCCTGCTGACCGCCCCCAACGCCGGAATGCCGGATCTTGGGCGAGTCCTGGAAGCCGACGAACGAGTGACGGCCATCGTGGAAAGCGCCAACGCCGACGGATTCCCGGGCGCGGCGGATGCCGACGTGAACGCGGGAGTCTACTGCTTCGATGCGCGCTGGCTCCGGGAAGCCACCAGGGATTTGCGTCCCAGAAACTCGGGTGAGATCTACCTGACTGACCTTGCTGAGATGGCGGCATCGACGGGAGTCGGAGCATACGCAGTCCCGCTCTCCGACCCCGCAGAGGCCTGGGGAGTCAACAACCGGTCCCAACTCGCCATCGCAGAGACGGTGATACGCGATCGCATCCGCGAGCATTGGATGTTGGCCGGGGTAACCATGACCGACCCCGGGTCGGTGTACATCGACGCCGACGTGTCCATCGGAATGGATACCATCATCCTGCCCAATACGATGGTCACTGGCCGTACCACTATTGGCGAGAACTGCGAAATCGGCCCCAACTCGGTCATACGGGACAGCACCATCGGTAACAGCTGCCGGGTCACGTCATCCGCCCTTGAGGAGGCCACGATGGAGGACGCCACAGACATCGGGCCTTTCAGTCACCTGCGCCCCGGCGCATACCTTGAATCGGGCGTACACATCGGAAACTACGTTGAGGTCAAAGAGAGCAGGCTCAAGGCCGGCGCAGTAATGGGGCATTTCGGATACGCGGGCGACGCCACCATCGGCGAGCGGGTCAACGTAGGCGCTGGCATGATCACCTGCAACTACGACGGCAAGGACAAGCACCGTACCGTGGTGGAGGATGACGCATTCATAGGCTGCGACACCATGCTTGTAGCGCCCGTCACCGTGGGAAAGGGATCGATCACCGGCGCCGGAGCTGTGGTAACCAGGGACGTTCCACCCGCTAGACTGGCCGTAGGGGTACCTGCTACCATTAAACGCACTCTGAAGTAGCCCGTCCCAGCCTCAGCGGTGAGTACAGGCCAACCCGCCAAGGAGCCGTACGGCTAGAGATTCGGGAGATCAAGAGGTTTGGATACAGATAACCCTCCACCCGGTTTACCTCGCCTCGGGTCATTGTTCCAAAACCCGCGGGTACCGTGCCACCGGCGGAGCGCCGGGCAGATGCGGCATCGCTGTCATGTTGTTTCATCCCTTCCCTTGCGATTCGCAATCCCCCTGCCTCGGCCGACTTGCCTGAAGATGAGGTGTGGCCATGCCTCGCTTTAGCTGGCTGGGCCGCTTCCTGGGCAAACAGAAATCCGCAGAAGGCCCCAGACGGCGGCCTCACGACGGACCCGTTTCCGGTGGCGAAAACGGGGGTGGGAGAGGCCAGGCCCTGGCCTCACCTGATACCTATCAGGGTTTGATCACTCCGCCCGAGGAACCCGCCATCACCGAGGAGGAGTTGAGCGGCCTGGACCACCGGGACCGGCAAATGCTCCGCTCCATCATCGAGCTGGACTACACCACCGTTCGCGAGGTGATGGTTCCTCGTCTGGACATGGTTGCAATAGAGGCGAGCATGTCCCTCCAGGACGCAGCCGCCGCCATAGTGGAATTCGGTCACAGCCGATTGCCGGTTTACGTTGAGACCATCGACGACATGTTGGGGATACTGTACGTCCGCGACCTGCTGGCGGCGATGGCCAAGCCCCATGACGGGAACGACGTCAGGACACTCACTCGGCCCGCATTTGTCGTTCCGGAAACCAAGCGGGTGGATGACCTCCTTGAGGAGTTCCGCCAGCGACACATACAGATCGCCATCGTTGTCGACGAGTACGGCGGCACCGAAGGTTTGGTCACCATGGAGGATGTGCTGGAGGAAATCGTTGGTGAAATCGAGGACGAGTTCTCCAAGGGCAGGCAGGCGGACATCGACTGGGACGAGGAGGGAGCGGCCTACGTCAGTGCGGGGTTGGGTACCGAGGAGGTGCAGGGACTGTTCGGGGTGAGCATCGAAAGCGACGACTTCGATACCGTGGGCGGGTTCGTGTACCATCACCTGGGACGGGTACCGCACGTGGGGGACGTGGTGGAAAAAGATGGACTTCGCCTGGAAGTTGTCTCGGTGGTAGGGCGCAGGCTCAGGTCGCTTAGGCTCAAAAAAGATAACGGCGACCCACCTGCAGATTCAGGGTGAGCCGCCGCCTGTGAGGCAACGCCGGATCGCCGGGCTTGTCAGCCGATGTCCTTCTTCGCGATGAGCTCAGCGTCAACTATGAGCCTGTGGTCGTAAACCAAGCGCGGGAAGCAGGCGACCAGGTGAATCTGGGGACCCCCGTCGCTCTCCAGCGTCAAATCATCCTCGTGGACAATTCTGGTGCCGGAAACCCGGTAGAGGAATTCCTCGGAACCATTGCTGGTGATGATCTGGACTTCCTCGCCGTTGGCCAGCATGTCGGGGATCTGGTCCAGGTTGCTGAAAACCGAACCCTCGCCGATCAGCGGGCTCTCCATGTGGCCGAAGAACCAGGCATCCCCATTTTCCCCTGCGTTGTGAGTTTCGGGAATGTGGCCTATGGCGTTGTTGGGGGTTTCATATGCTCTCCTGTCCCCCAGGTCCTCTATACCCAGTTCTACGATCGATGCATCGATTGAAATGGAGGAAATGCTCATGGAGATGGCAGAAGCCGCCGGCAGAAGAGCATCTTCTTCTGTGAAGTCGATCAATGCAAATCCGTCTGGCAGGTCCGGCCCGGACGGAACGGGAATGTAGCCTGCGTCTCCCGAGTACAGCGACACTTCGGGAATTATCGACGGATCAGCGAAGGTAAGGGGTTTCGTGGTCTGAATTGTCGCCACAATGGGCACAAGCTCAACGGATGCCACGTTGTACTTGTCCAAGTTAGCCCGGGCGTTGCTGGCGTAGCCGTAGTAGGCTCCGCCCACACCAATCAGAATTCCCCCGACCAAGACCAGCGAGGCTCCCGCAATTCTGGTGCGTGTCCAAAAACGCCTGGCCCCGTTGCGCAGGATCAAATAGTCGTACCCGGCAATCATAGCATCCCTCCTCCCGGAGTCCGCGCAAGCCGTCGTTTCAGGGACGGCCTGCGGGACCGGGAACCTCACATCACCACCACCCGGCTATTCCCCGGAGCGTTCAGGGAGCACGGCGGAGGCGTCTCAAAACAGGTGATAAACCCGTGATTCTGCCCGTTACCTCATCGAGCCCTGGGGGTATTCATGGAACCTGGTGTAATGGGCTCGTTCAGGTAAATGTCGCCGTTTCTGATCTTTATGTTGAATCCGCAGGGTGGATTCACGCAGACCCATGCCTTGAAATGCACGGCTGCCCCTTGACCGCCATAATCCGACAAAGGCACTAAATAGCCAACGTCGCATTTCAGGCACTTGGGTACGCTTATTTCACCCACAGGAACCACCTCCCTCACTGGCGACTGGGGTGAGTATACCGCTTCTGCCAAGAGTCGTTCAACACATTCGGCTATTAAAATTATTATTTTTTACGAAATCGGTTTACATAATGACGTTATACATTATGTTAAATGCTCATTTCGCACCCTCTTGCCTTTTGCGTTTGGTCTCTGGGAACTGACCCTTGACGAGATTCGCCTAACAGTGCCACCAAAAATGACAGAAATGAGCCGGCCTGGACCGGCTCATTACGTACTCGGCCCAATCCCGAATCAACCGCCACTACTCAAGGAAATCTCGCAGCTTGCGGGACCGGGTCGGATGTCGCAGCTTTCGCAGGGCCTTGGCCTCGATCTGGCGGATGCGCTCTCGGGTGACGCCGAACTCGCGCCCCACCTCCTCCAGGGTGCGACTGCGGCCATCCTCAAGACCGAAGCGCAGCACCAGCACCCGCGCCTCCCGTTCGGTCAGCGTGTGGAGCACCTCATCAACCTGTTCCTTCAGCAACTGGAACGAGGCAGCATCGGCCGGCGCCGGCGCGTTCCGGTCCTCGATGAAGTCACCGAGATGTGAGTCCTCCTCCTCGCCGATGGGGGTTTCCAGGGAAACCGGTTCCTGAGAGATCTTGAGAATCTCCTCGACCTTTTCAGGGCCGATCTCCATGGCCTGTCCGATCTCCTCGGGAGTGGGTTCTCGGCCGTATTCCTGTAGCAGGCGCCGGTGCTGCCGCATCAGCTTGTTGATCGTCTCCACCATGTGCACGGGAATACGAATGGTCCGCGCCTGATCGGCGATGGACCGGGTGATTGCCTGGCGAATCCACCAGGTAGCGTAGGTGCTGAACTTGTAGCCCTTGCGGTAGTCAAATTTTTCCACTGCCCGTATGAGGCCAATGTTGCCCTCCTGGATCATGTCCAGCAGCGCCATTCCCCTGCCGATATATTTCTTCGCCACACTCACCACCAGGCGAAGGTTGGCCTCGGTCAAGTGCGACTGCGCCTTGTCGCTATCGGCCTCCACGCGCCCGTAGTGCTGCCTCAGCAGCGGCTCCAGCCGTTGCAGCCTGGCCAGGTGCTCCGGGTTGCCCAGGGCAGACCCCAGCTCGGTGAGCGGTGCGTCCTTTAGAGCGTCCACTGTTGGCTGGGCTAGGACCCAGGAGCTCAGCGAGAGGTCCAGCACCCTGCGGTACACGTGGTCAGACTCCTCGTCCAGCTCCTCGGCCAACCGCGCCAGCATCTCTTGCGATACCTCCGCGTCGATGGACCTACGCAAGCGATCGTTGGTCATTATCTGGGAGAGCACGGGATTGACCGCAAGCAGATTGGGGTTCGTGGTGGACCAGTCCCCGCCCATCTCCAGCAGTTGGGAAAGGTCCGGGTCATAGGGAAGCACATCCTGCTTGATGGCCTGGCGAAGCTCGGGTGTCAGCGCCTCGCGGAGTTCCGGCATGTCGAGGATTTCGCTGATCGTCGGATTGAATAGCTCACCGGAGAGTTCAGCACCCTCGTCCTGTCCGGACTCTGCTGCGTCGTCCTCCTGAGCGTGATCATCACTGCCGCCCTCTTCGCTGACCGGATATTCATAGACTTCCCGAAGTCCGGCCTTGATTGCTTCATCGACTTCCGGGTTGTGCCAAATATCGGAGAGACTGGCTCCAGCGGGAAGGACTTCCTCTTCGCTCTCCTGCACCCGCTTGAGTGCCGCTTTCACATCATCCCCGAGGAGCGGGTTGTCCAGGATTTCCGCCAGCGTGGGATTGGGCAGCGCATCCTGCTCCGCCAATTCTTCCGTCCCGGCCTCGCCCGCGCCCTGCTCTCCGGCTTGCTCCTTCTCTGCATCGGGCGCGGCCACATCCGCGGACATTGCCTCCGGGCGGTGACGGGCCAGCACTGCCTGAAATTCCGGCAGTTCCAGCAGCTCCGAAATTGCGGCATCGTGCCGAAGCTGAAAGTCCCGGGCCATGGCCATGATAAGTGGTTCCGCCCCGGAAATGCGGTCCAGCAATTTCCCGGTGATCTGCCAAGCCTTGGGATCGTCCGCAAGCTCCTCGTGAAGCTCGGTCTTGACCCCCTGCAAATGCTTGCCTCCCTCCAGTTGGCGGGCCAGCTTGCGCTCGTCGGCAGACGTCAGGAGCCGGACTCGACCGATCTCCCGCAAGTACATGCGGACAGGGTCGTCCAGAACCTCCATCGTTTCGGCAGCCTCGGGGCCACGTTCTGTGTCCTCGGTTCCCGATTCCCCGGAATTTCCCTCGTTATTTTCGGTGTTGCCCTCGGTCTCCGTACCATCCCACTGTTCCTCTTCGGCCGGAACGGTGATGGTGGCAGCTCTCGGCGCGGCGATCTCGTCACCGTCTTCGGCAGCGCCATTCTGGACGGCGTCGACCTTTCGGAAGATGTCGATTATGGGGTCCCGCTCCTCGGTTTCCTCCTCAGCGGGGGTTTCGAGAAAATCCTCGGGATTCAGTTCTCTGGATGTTCGGTGACTTACCATGGAAACTCCTTGAATAAGAATGGAAAGATTAATCTCAATCTATAGTTCAAAATTAGGTCAAAATCCGACCGGCGCGCCCGGCATGGGCCGCTTACTCACTACGCCGACCGCACGCCGGGCCGCATCCTCTCGTTCCTTTTCAGGCGCTCATTGAGGGCAGCAGCGGCCCGGTGGTCCTCGTCGTCCAGATCATCGGTCGAGTCTGCAAAGCGGTCCTGTTCGTCCCGCTTCTGTTGGCGAATGCTGCGCTCCTCCAGCCGTGCCACCACGTCGCCGAATGCCTTGCGGCGCTTCAGCAAGTCCATGGGAAGAAGCGTCCGCTCCCTGAGAGACTCCAGTCGCTCCCTGACTCCCTCCGGGGCTGCCTCCAGGAGACTTTCCTCAAGCATTCCTTCCGTCCCGGATTGCGAAGCAGCGGACAGATAGCTGCTGTAAATCTCGCGATTTTCCGGGCGTTGAAACATGTCCTCCGTAACAGTCTCGGCAAACTCACCGAGATCCGGGTACCTCAAAAGAAGTGCGAGGCAGTATTCCTCCACCGGGTCGTGGTCCAACCTCGAAAACGGCGACGCCGTCGCCTGTTCCCCAGCCACTGGCGGCGCCCCGTTAGGCGCGGCCCTCCGGCGAGACTGCGGACCTGCCGGCCGGATGACGCTGGCCCGAAGGGTATCCAAGGGGACCTCCAGCTTTTCGGCCAGCATCCGGAAGTACAGGTCCTGCTGCGGCGCATCCTGCACCGCGAATATTAGCCGTGACACCTGGTCCGCTATAGCGGCCTTTCCTCCTGGTGACGACGCGTCCACACCGGCCGACATTGCAGAGATAACAAACTCGAGCAGCGGCCTGGCATTGGACACCAGTTCCTTCCACTCGTTCGGCGACCGCCTGATAACCTCGTCGGGGTCCTGTCCCGGCGGCATGGCTGCGATGCGTATTTCCGGGTTCCTCTGCTGTTGCAGCAATGTGGCATTACCGGAGCGTCCTGCTACTTGATGCTGGTAAATCCTCCACGACGATTCCAGGCTCCGCAGGGTGGCCTGCTGCCCGGCGGTGTCCTGGTCCAGCGCCATGGTCACCCGGTCGGTCAGGCGGCGAATGGTGTTGACCTGCGGTTCCGTCAGCGCGGTGCCCATGGAGGCGACCACGTTCCGGAATCCGGCCTGGTGGGCGGCAATGGCATCCATGTAGCCCTCGGCTATCACCGCCCCTTCCTTCCTGATGTTGTCCCGGGCCTGGTCCATCGCGTACAGCAGCCGGCTCTTGTCGAACACCTCGCTCTGCGGAGAATTCAGGTACTTGGGCTCAGAATCGTCCAGAGCCCTGCCGCCGAAACCTGCCAGTCTTCCCTCGGCGTCTCGGATAGGGATTATCAGCCGACCCCGAAACAGATCCCGCTGCTCGCCGTCGTCGCCTTCCCTCACCAGGCCGGCGGCCACCAGCCTGGCTGGATCGAACCCCTGGCGCACCATGTGTTCCCGCAGGGACGTCCCATCGGAGGGTGCCAACCCTATCTGGAAGGCATCCGACGCCGCGCGGTCCAGTCCACGGCGTTCCATGTACGCCCGGGCATCCGTCCCCTGAGTCGACGCCAGGGTGCGCTGGAAAAACGCGCAGGCCGCCTCGTTCATCTGGAACGTCGGGTCCTCGGCGCGACTGCCCTGACGGTCCGGCATGGGCAGACCCACCTGCTGCGCCAACTGCCTTATGGCATCCCTGAATTCGAGGCCCTCGGAGCGCATGACGAAGCCGACGGCGTCCCCGCCAGTGGCGCATGCGCCAAAACAGCGCCATGTCTGCCGATCGGGAAACACGTGAAAGGATGGAGTGCGTTCCTGGTGAAAGGGACAATTCCCCTTGAAACTACGCCCGGACCTTTGAAGCTGGACTCTCTGCCCCACGACCTCCAGGATATCCAGGCGAGCTTTAATGTCGTCAACTACGGTCACAACCAGCCCTCCTCAATCCTGTCCCCACGTCTCTAGACCCGGAATTAGACCGGATGCTGAACCCAAAGCCAAAAGGCCGGCCGCCGGATTGCGGCACCTTCCGGAGACCAACCGAACAAGCGGCCCACTCACCGACCAGCCTCAAAATCAGGGGCACGATTGGTTTGTGGACGCATTACGCCAACGCTATTATATCAAGCCTTTGGCGCTGTTTCAACAGGAAATCAAGGTCGTCGGTAACGACAGCGTCAAGCCCGGCCATGGCCATTGTGGACAGATCGCGGTCGAAATCCACGTCCCACGCCAGCGTCCTGACATTTCGCCGTCGCATGTTTCGCATGAGCCGTGGGTTGTAGCTGTCGTGGGCCGGGTCGTACCAGTGGGCCTGCACCATGCGGCTGAAGCACCGCGACCGGATGGGAGGGGGATGCCGCCTGGACCAGATGTAGCCCCGTGTAATGGACGGGTCAATCTTGCGCAGTTCCCACAGGGAAATGGGGTTGAAGCTGGAAACCAGGGTGCTTTCTCTCCGCTGGTGCCGTCCCAGGGCCTCGGCCACCTTGTGTGCGATGAGCCGCATCCGGTCGATGACCGCCTTCATTTCCACGTTTATCAGGAAACCGGGCGCAAGCAGCTCGAAGACCTCATCCAGTGTGGGCGTCTGAAGTCCGCGAAACTCCGGGCCGAACCATTCCCCCACATCCAGTGATCGCATTTCCTCCAGTGTGGTGTTGGTTACGAGTCCGCGCATCCCGCCAAGACGCTTCAGCCCGCGGTCATGGAATACCACCAGCTGGTCGTCCCGGGTGAGGCGAACGTCCAACTCCACGCCGTCGGCGCCACTCTCGTAGGCCGACTGGAAAGCGGGCAGCGTGTTTTCGGGCGCATTGGAGACATCGCCGCGGTGCGCGATGATCAGCGGCAGGGGGCGAGAGCCGGGCGGAAAATCCCAAGTGTTCAAGAGCGGTGAAGGGACAGTAGCAGCACTTGATGTCGAAACTGAAACGGCCAAGCAACACCAATTCATCGGCAGGCAATGGAAAGCCTAAGTTAATGCCGAACCCCAGGGCTGTCAACATTCGGTGCCGGGGCGATCAAGGCCACTTGAAAGTCCGGCGCCACGAGAATTGTCTGAATCAGGATTCACGGGATTCTGGGATTTTCAGGATGTTCCCCATTCCTGCCCATCCTTTAATCCTGTAAATCCTGATTCAGACAATGACCCAGCAAACGTCCTGCTTTCCTCGTTCGGTAAGCCCACCATGTTCTGCCTTGCCCAGAGGACATCCAGAGCAATATGGCCCTGACGATTCTGACAACCGCGATTCCGTGACGCCTACTTCCTGTGGCTTCGTATACTCTGTTTCTCAGGATTATTGCAGCAGGCACAAACCTGTTCCGATTCCGGCAACGGTTAGAATACTGGGATTCCTTATTCTGCAGGCCCTGGCCCGTCATTTGTCTTGGTAGCGGATTTGCAATGAGACCCTTGCCCGGAGTTCGCAGCACTGCGCTGGACCTGATGCGAGAGCGAGACTTTCGCGTCATCTGGTCTGTCGGAATTCTCGGCGAGTTCGGGAGACGCTACGAGATCCTGGTCCTCAGCCTGCTGATCCTGGACATCACCGGCTCACCGGCCGAGTTGATGCTGCTCTGGGTCTTCAACAACCTCCCCAGGCCTTTCGTTTCCTCGCTGGCCGGCTACATCGCAGACCGTTTTTCTCGCCAGCGTGTGATTCTGCTGATGCAGACCGTCAATGTGCTTTCAGCTGCTGGCCTCTTCATCCTGATGCTGCAGGGCCTGGATTCGGTGCAGCCCTGGCACCTGTATACGATGGCTTTCATCCAGGGAATGTCCAGGGCCATAGAGGACCCGTCACGCCGGACAGGCATATTCGACATAGCAGGCCGGGACCGGATCGTCAACGCGATGTCGCTGGACGTGATCGCACAGAACGTCGGCAAGATGGCTGGCCCGCCGATTGCCGGGCTTTTCATCCAATACCTTGGGTACCCGGCAGCCTACGCCTTTCTCCTTTTCGTCATGGCAGACAACTTCCTGCTGATGACCCGGCTGAGAATCCCCGAGGACATCCAGCGCGCGCCACTGCCGCCCATGTGGAGGGGAATAGGCGACACGTTCGGGTTTGCCTGGCGCTCCGGTGTTCTGGTGGGGATGCTCTCCATCACCCTCGTTATGAACGCGTGGGCATTCCCGTTGCAGCAGTTCGTTCCCGCCGTTGGAACCAGCCTCCTGGAGGTCGGCCCCCTGCTGGTGGGCTTCCTGGTGGCATCCGACGGGATCGGTCACCTGGTTGGCGCGGCGATGATCGCGTCAACCCGCGCAGTTCGGTTCCACGGGCGTTACTTTGCCTTCGGTTCCATCATCGTGCTGCTGGCCTCCGCAGCCTACGTGTGGACTCCGTGGTATGCCGTGGCATTTGTGCTGCTGTTCGCCAGCGGACTGGGTCAATCGGGCTTTTCCACGATGCAGAGCAGCATCATGATGCTGGTCTCGCCCCCTCAAATGCGTGGCCAGATGATGGGTCTGCTCAGTCTCTGCATCGGCATCGCCAACCTGCTAGGAGCGTTGGAGCTGTACTTCGTGGTCTCGGTCTTGACCTTGCAGGAAACCATCTCCCTCCACGCCCTGGCAGCCCTCGCCCTGCTCATCCCCGCCATTGTTCTCACACCCCTCATCAGGCGCCCTCTGTCGTCGCCTGAACCCAGCCATGCAACTTGAGGCGGTTGCCCCTCGAATTCCGAGGCAGTATAGTCATACTGACCCGCAACGCGGGAGGGATAACCGGAATCGGAGTGGTTGATGTCGCAGGTAATCGACTGGCCGGGCAGGATGCAGGAACTGGCCGAGTTCGTAGGTCTGGACCAGGAAGGCCTGGAACTGATTCAGTCCACCCGGGACGTGATCCTGGAGCACGGCGACGACCTGACTGCGTCCGTTTATGACAACTTCCTGGAGTTCCCGGAGACCCGACGCTTCTTCGCCGACGAGCATGGAGAGGTCAACGAGGAGCGCCTCACCCGGCGCAAGCACAGCCTGATGCGCTGGCTCCGGGGATCGGTGGACTTCCAGATGGATACAGACTATCCCATCCGCGTGCTGGCAATGGGAATCGTGCACAGCCACCCGCCGCTTCACCGCTCCCACCTCGGATCCGTGCCAGCCCGCTTCATGATAGGCACCATCGGATATATCCAGGCCGCCGTAACGGACCTGCTGCGTCGCGAGCTGGACGACCAGGAACTGGCCATACGGGCGGCATCGGCGTGGAACAAGATGCTGACGTTGCAGTTGGACATCATGCTGGCCGGGTATATCACGGAAGTGCCCAACGATCCCGTCCCGGGAGAGCCTCAGTACACGGGACCCGGGGCGGAATAGGGAATCTCTGGGGACAGCAGTTATGCGTCCCCTGCCAACAATTCAAGAAATTCTTATCGGAGACTGAGATTTATGAGCAAGGTGTTGGTTATCCAGGGCGCTGGAATGAACATGCGCGGCAAGTCCCAGGTGGAGACTTTCGGGTCGGCCACGCTGGATGAGATAGACGAGCAGATCAAGGGCTACGCCGAGGGCCTGGGTATCGACGTTGAAATGTTCCACTCAAACATCGAGGGCGAAGTAGTCAATGCCCTTTACGACGCTCACGACCGCGACTTTGATGCCTGCCTGATCAACCCGGCAGGATATACCACGGTCGCCGGCCCGCTGCGGAGCGCCATCACCCAGGTTAAGTTCCCGGTGTACGAGGTCCACGTTTCCAATCCGACGGCTCGTGGGACCGTCTCGCAGGTGCTGCCGGTCTGCAAGGGCGCCGTCTATGGCTGCGGCGTCTACGGCTACAGGCTGGCGCTGGAAGCGGTGCAGCAAATTACCGGATAGCAAAGAGGTCGGGGAATCTCGGGCAAGGAACGGGGCGGACGACTCGCCTCCGGACTTCAGGAGAGTTGTTCCTTGCCGGATTCCCACCTTGCTCAGACCACGTGTTAGTGGAGGTGGATAGATGACGTTGTGTCGGACACCTGGCCTCAGAATTTCAATTGCACTATTGGCGGTCCTTCTGCCATTACTCCTGACCGCCTGCGGCTCGGACCCAACGCCCACCGAGGCGCCGGAAACCGGGCCCGCCACGACTCCCCCTTCCGCGCAGACCAGCGCCCCGGACCCCACCGCCACGCCTGCGCCGACCGCGACGCCCACGCCGCCACCAACTCCCATGCCGGACACCGGCCAGCAGCTGGACCAGTTGCTTGCCAGCGTGGAGGGCGAGCTGGCCGCCATCTCGACGGCAACGTTTGACATGGTCGACGAATCGGAATCGGGAGCGCCGTTCTTCGGGACAACCTTTAAGAGCCTGTCCGGGCAGGTCAAGTCACCCGACAGATTCTGGATGCAGGTTAAGGTGGTGGCCCCCGGCTTCGGATTCGTGAAAATCGAGATGACGGCCGTGGGTGAGGAGGCGTTCATGAAGTTCTCCGAGGACGCGCCCTGGACCCCCTTGCCCCTGGACCAGGTGCCATTCAATTTCGGCGAAATCGGCCTCCAGCTGAGCCTCCTGGTCCCGGCCCTGACCGACGTGTCGCTCATAGGCCCGGAGTCAGTGGGGGATACCCGAACTGTCAGTTTTGAGGGGAACATTGCCTCAGAGGGCATGGCGGGCCTGATCACGGGCGTTGACCCTGGTCATTCCATCAAGCTGACCTTCTGGGTGGACGAGGACGACCACTACCTGCGGCAGCTTCGCATCGCAGGAAGGCTGTTCAACGACGACGGTCCGGAGACGATTCGACTGCTGGACATCACGGGCGTAAACGTTGACGTCGACATCCAACTCCCGGACCCGTCAACCCGGCAGTGAACGCAGCTCGATCTCGTCTCAGTTCCCTCGCCTCATCCGAGTCGGTTGTCCTTGCGATCATCTGCCTGGGCGTGTTCTCGACTGCCCTGGACCAGACGGTGGTGGTCGCGGCGCTCCCCAGCGTTATGGTGGACTTGGAAATCCCCCTGACCGACCTGGACAGGGCATCATGGATAGTCACCGCCTACCTCGTCAGCTACACGGTCGCCATGCCCCTGGCCGGAAGGCTTTCCGACGTCTATGGCCGGGTCCGAATGTTCCAGGCGGCGCTGGTTCTTTTCTCTATCGGTTCGGCGTTGGTGGCGGTCGCCCCGGACTTCCCTTGGGTCGTATCCGCCAGGGTGCTCCAGGCCATCGGGGGAGGAGCCACCGTTCCCATCGGGCTGGCCATGGCGGTGGCGGCAGTCGCCCCCCACAGGAGGGGGATAGCATTGGGCCTCGTGGCCGCATCAGCGGAGGCCGGCTCCGTGCTGGGCCCACTGTATGGCGGGGGCATCATCGAGTGGCTTGGCTGGCGATGGATATTCTGGCTCGACATCCCACAGAGCTTCATCCTCATCGGGCTCCTTGCCATCCTGCCCAACGTGGCCAACCGCACGGCCAAGATGGACTACCTGGGGGCGCTAACCCTCGGCGGGGCGCTGACGGTCCTTTCCCTGGCGTTGTCCCAGAGAAGCATTTTTTCCATGGAGTCCTTCGTCCCGTACCTGATGGTCGGGCTCGGAGTGCTCCTTGTATTCGCCCTGATCGTGGTAGAGAGACACGCCGTCCAACCGCTGCTGGCATCATTTTTGTACCGTTCCAAGGCATTTGTGGCTTCCAACATTGCCCAGTTCCTCGTAGGAGTTGCCCTGATCATTTCCCTGGTCAGCGTGCCCCTCATGGCCAGCACCGTCATGGAAAAGGGGGCCTGGGAGAGCGCCCTGCACCTCGTCCGGCTGACGGCCGCCATCCCGGTGGGAGCGGTTGTGGGCGGCTACATCATGCGCTGGACCGGGGTGAGGGCCGTGTGCATCACCGGTCTGGCGTTCATGGGGGCGGGACTGCTGATCATGAGCAGCTGGGGCACAGTGGTGGAGGAACTCAGGCTATCCGCGCCTCTGGCCGTTGCGGGGCTGGGGTTCGGGCTGGTGATCCCTCCCATAAGCGTCGCGGCCCTGAGTGCTGCACCCAGCCACTACTGGGGGGCCGCCGCCTCGCTGGTCACCGCATCCCGAATGGTGGGGATGGCCCTGGGCCTTGCAGCCCTGTCCGCGTGGGGCATTGAGCGGTTTTACAGCCTGACCGCCCACGTGACTGTCGGTGCAACCTTCGAGGAGACGGAGGCGCCCCTCATAGCGGCCGGCGTGACCGTGTTCCAGAACATGTTCACCATCGCAGGATTCCTGGCCCTCATTGCCATCCTGCCGGCTCTGCTGATGAGGGTGGAGGAAACTGCCGAGGGAGAGGAGGACTTCCTCTGAGGCCGATGGGCCCGGCGGAGGGGTGTGAACCAAAGGGGAGAAGGAGAGCGCAGAGGTTCTTGCACTGCAATCTCTGACAGGAAGTCCTCTGCGCGCTCCGAGGTGAATGAGGCCGTAGATTACTCGCAGCGGAGGCAGCGCGGTTCGGAAAACACGCTATCGTGGACGCCGGGGCTGGTGATGAGGTAGTCCAACACCACTCGCATCGCCTTGTCCTCGCTGGACAAGTTGTACTTTGCCTTCGCCTGCCGTATAAAGGCCATCTGGTCGGGATTCAGTTCTATTGTGTACGCTTCCTTGGGCCCAGCCATACCTTTTTCTCCTTTCGCCGCTCCTTTCGGGCGGCAATCCAGTCGTCTCGCCCCCAGCATAGTGGACGCCGCCAGCCCACGCAATGACTTCTGCCTCCCGATTGCGTCGATGGCGCCGCGAGCCTCCCAATGCTGAGGCTGGCCTTGCTGGTCGCCGGAGCAATCGCATTCGCTGCCCTGCTTTCGGCCTGCGGCGACGCGGCATATCCACCGGCGGGCAGTGCCGAAGTACCTGAGCCCATCTTACCTGTTACAAGGACCAACCCTCTCCCGTCGGCGTCCAGGACATCCCTTCCACCAACTCCGCCAGGGGAGAGTGACGCCAGCGCATCTCTCAACCAGGCTGTGCCTGCGGGGAATGGGAGGCAGCCTGTGACGCCTCCAACTGTTGGACAGGCCGGCGCCCTATTGGGCGTGCAGACGACCGCCATGGTCGCCGGATCATCCGCAGAGGATGCCGCGACCATCGGCGAATTGGTTGAGGCATACTGGGCCGCATTCAACGCCTACGACGCGGACGTAGCCGTCTCAATGCTGGATGAGAGCTACCGGGATGCAGAAGAGGGGTTGATCCGCAGGGACATAGGCCGGATGAAACTGTTCAGGGTCAGGCTGGATGTCTCGGAGGAAACACCCCTGATTCTGAACAACCAAGGAGACTACGAGACATACCTGAAGATCGCGACGCCGGTCGACAGCCGACGGCTGCTCATGGTTTTCCGCCACATCGAGGGCCGGTGGCGGATCGTTTTCTCCGACGAAATCGAGTAGCCCGGAACGTCAGACGCAGGCGTCGGTGACAGCCTGAGATATGGCGGCAAGACGTGGGGTGTTGCTGATCTCGGCACGGAAGCCGTTGGTGATGTAGGCCACCGCCAGCCCGGTGTCGGGGTTGGCCCAGCCCACCGATGTACCCGAACCGGCGTGCCCGAAGGTGCGTGGATCCAGCTTGTCCGGGTCGCCGGTGCGCGGGTCGGCCAGCGACAGACCCATCCCGCGAATGACCCTGCGGTTCAGCGAGTGATCGATGCCCTCCGAGTGCGCCGCCGTGACCTCGTCGACCGTTTCCGGACGCATGACGGTAACGCCGTCGAGGGTTCCGCCCAGCTGCATCATGGCGAAGAACCGTGCCAGCCCTCTGGCCGTGGAAATGCCACCTCCGGCAGGCTGTACGGTGCGGTGCACCTCGGGATTGTTGTAGAGCTCCACCTGGCTGCGGCGATCGCAGTCTTCCATGGCGTGGAGCTTGGAGACCCGGTCCAGCAGCCATTCGGGAAGGCCGATGTACAGATCGTTGATACCCAGAGGGCGCGTGATCTCCTCGCGGACGAAGCGGTTGATGGGCCGCCCGTCGATGCGGCGGACCAGCTCCCCGATGACCCAGCCAAAGTTGCGGGGATGGTAAGCGATGACGCGTCCCGGCGGGTAGTCAGGCCGGAGCTCCTCCATTGCTTTCACCGCAGCATCCCAGTCGCTCCAGCGGTCCCAGGTCATGTGGCTGGGACTGTCGGGGAACCCGCCGCGATGGGTGAGCACCTGGCCGATTGTGACCTCTTCCTTTCCGTACTGGGCAAACTCGGGCCAGTGCTCCGCGACGCGGTCCTCCCACCGGAACATACCTCGCTCCCACAGGATGTGAAGGCACGCAGCGGTGACTGGCTTGGTGGAGGAGTAGAGAACGAACATGGTGTCTTTCTCCACGGGCCGCTCCGTCGCCTTGTCAACAAGGCCGCCGTAGAGATCCAGCACCAACTCGCCATTATGGTAAACAGCCAGAACGGCCCCAGGATGGAGGCCGGAAACTATCTGCTCGAGGAAAAGTTCCTTGACGCGCACCAGACCCTTAGGGTCCATCCGCGTTTGTGCCAGCGCTCCTGCGCCACGAGCAATAGTCACTCTGTACTACCTCACCGCTTGCCGGGGGCCGTTGTATTCCCCAGCGACGGCCCGGGGACTCTTGAACCGGGGTTTTCTGCAAAGATTCTACGAAACGCTGAGTTCAGCCTTCCCCAACCCCTCTATTTCGATCAGGGCGGAGTCTCCAGCCTTGAGAAACTTGGGCGACACGATACTGCCCGTGATGACCACCATGCCTGCCTTCAGCTCCTGGCCACGTGAGGCCAGATTGTTGGCCAGCCAGGCCAATGGCTCCAGCGGATGGCCCATCACGTCGGAGCCCATGCCCTCTCCCACCAGCTCGCCGTTGATCTCCATGTAGCCCCGGCAACCGGCCAAGTGAATCCCGCGCCAGTCGGCAACGGGTTCACCCAGAACCACGCCTGCGTTCAGGATGTTGGACGATATGGTGGTGAGCAGCTGGGTCTGGGTATCCTGGCCCTGGGTCCGGCGGTTGTCGATCACCTCGAAGGCTGTCATCACCGCCTCGACAGCGGCGGACACCCCGTCGCGATCGTAAGGAGCGCCCGAGGCCGGCAGGTCCCGGCCAATGCGCACGCCGACCTCGCACTCGATGCCGGGCTGCAGGAATTCCGCCGATTCCAGCACCGCGGGAGAGTGGCGGACATTGTTGGCCAGGATCACCCCGGCCACCGGCTCGCTGATTCCCGAAGATTGCTGCAACGCGGTGGTGGTGTAGGCGATCTTGTATCCCGCCACCGGCCCAAATTCCGCGCGCAACGCGCCCTGGTAGGCTGCCTGCACCTCGTAGGCCTCAGCCACGCTTTCCGGCAGCAGGTCGCCTTCCAGCAGGTATTTTTGCTTGGACGTGAACTGCTGCTGCAATGCCTCGGAGGCTTGGGACACTCTGCTCATTTCTGCCTCGTTAAAATCCCTTTACGGTTCAATTATACCAATTCAGATACGGGCGCTTACCTGCCTATTCGTACGGCGCCAGCTGTATTTCGTGGAGAGCGGGCACCACTTCCTTGCCCAGCAACTCCACCGACCGCATCACGTCTTTGTGGGGAATGTTACCGTCGCTGCCAATCAGGATCATGTAGCCGGGATTGAGCTGCTCGATGGTCTCCGACAGCCTCCTGGCCACGGTGTCGGGACTGCCAACAATGATGGCCCCAACCTCCTGCAAGCCCTCGTAGCCCAAGGCCGGCCCGCCACCGCCGCCGATGCGTCGTGCCGCCAGGCGGCTGGCCGTCGGCGACTGATAGCCGGGCGGGTCAATGTGTTCCGCAGGGCCACGCATCCTGTGCTGTCCTGCCCAGAGGAATCCTCGCCCCAGTTCCTGCGCCTTCTCGTCCGTGTCAGCCACCAGCGCTCGCACCTGGTAGCCGAAGTGCTCCGGGCCTGGCGTGAATCCAACCTCTTTGGCCGTGTCAATGTAAACCTGCTTGAGCTCCTTGGTCAGGCCGATCAGGGCACCCAGGTTCATATAGGCGTATTCGTGCTGGGCGGCCCACACAACGCTTTCTGGACTGCTGCCGCCAGGGAACCAGACGGGAGGATGCGGCTTCTGAACCGGCAGCACCCACGGATTGACCACCCGGTGGTGGTAGTAGCGCCCTTCGAACCTGAATGGGCCCGGCTCCGTCCAGCACTTGATGATCAGGTCGTGGGCCTCCTCGAAGCGGTCCCGGTTCTCCGTCGGGTCGATGCCCGCCTGCAGCGTCTCAACCGCGCCGCCCCGCACGAAGCCAGATATGAGGCGGCCGTTGGAGAAACAGTCCAGCATTGCCAGTTCCTCGGCCATGCGCACAGGCTCGTTGATGGGGATGATGTTGCCGAGAATGGCGATTCGCACCCGGTTGGTGATGCGGCTGATGACTGCGGCATCAATGTTGGCCGAGGGCTTCATGTTCCAGTACGACGAGTGATGCTCGTTGGTCATGATGCCGTCGAGACCGGCCTCGTCGGCCATGGCGTACTGCTCGTGATACTGGTTGTAGAGGTGGTGGGCCTTTTCAGGATCAAAGTAGGTGTTGGGAAAGTCCAGCCGCCCCGACTTGTACTGGGAGATGTCCTCCTCGTTCAGCTGGGTGTATGGCTGCTGTGAGTGGAAAAATACTTCCACGGTATCTTTCATGTCGGCCCTTCCTCTGGTTGATTCGCCGGGAACAGGCGGTCCGGGAAGCTCAGGTAATCTCAATGCCTACCGGGCAGTGGTCTGAACCTGTGACGTCTGGGAGTATGAATGCGTCCGTAAGCCGCGGTGCGAGGTCGCTGTCCGCGAAGAAGTAGTCGATGCGCCAGCCGACGTTCCTATCGCGCGCCCGGGTCATCTGGTCCCACCAGCTGTAGTTGCCCGGCTCCTGGTTGAACTGGCGGAACGTGTCGACATAGCCGTGGTCGAAGAACTTGTCCATCCAGGCCCGCTCCTCGGGCAGGAAGCCTGAGATCTTCTCATTCTCTTTGGGCCGGGCGAGATCGATCTCTTTGTGGGCGGTGTTGACATCGCCGCAGACCACCACGTTTCGGCCTTCCCGCCGCAGGTTATCCACGTAGTCCAGGAAAGCGTCATAGAACTCCATCTTGTAGCGGAGCCGGTCGGCGGAGCGCTTGCCGTTGGGGAAGTAGATGCCCAGCAGCACGAAATCGTCGTAGTCAGCGACTACCGTGCGTCCCTCCGAGTCGAAGCGCTCAACGCCGAGCCCAAAGCTCACGCTGCGCGGCTCTTGCCGGGTGTAAAGGGCCACGCCGCTGTAGCCTTTGCGTTCCGGCTGGGAGAACCACACGCGGTACCCTTCGACGTCCTTCAGGGCCGTGGGCAACTGCGACTCGTGGGCCTTGGTCTCCTGTAAGCACAGCACGTCAGGCTGCTCTGAATCGAACCACTCGAGGAATCCCTTCTTGTGGGCGGCGCGTATGCCGTTGACGTTCCAGGAAATCAGGCGCATTGGTCACTCTCTGTGAGGCTGAATTCAAGGGCGATTATAGCAAAGGTGTCGGCGGCGTGAGAGCCTTACCACTGTGCTATTGTTACGACAAGGCACCGCCGCCTATACTCGGTGCGCGCAGCGCAACCGCATCGTCTACTCGACGCATCAACTACCGGCCCGCGATTGGCGGCGAGGCAGTTTGGGGGGAAAGTGGTCAAGACAGGTCAGCAGTATCTCGACAGCCTGACAGACGGACGCCAGGTCTTCCTGGACGGAGAGCTGGTCAGCGACGTCGTGGACCACCCGGCGTACCGCAACGCCATTCGCACCACGGCCAGGCTGTACGACTTCCAGGCCGCACCGGAAAACATCGAGGAGATGACCTTCGAGTCGCCAACCAGCGGCGACCGGGTCAATCGTTGCTGGCAGCTCCCGGAGTCCTACGACGAGCTGGTCTCCCGCCGCAGAGCCATGGAGAGGTGGGCCGAGTGCACCTACGGGTACCTCGGCCGATCACCCGACCACGTGGCGTCATCGCTGGCTGGGATGATGATGCGCCTCGACCTGTTCAAGGCCCACGGCACGGAGCGCGCCAGCGCCCTTGCCGAATACTACCGGTACGTCCGTGATAACGACATTTTTGTGACTTACACCATCACCAACCCGCAGGGCTGGACCGGCGAGCATGACGAGTTCCTGGTGGCCGGCATCTGCGACGAAGACTCGACGGGCGTTACCATCAAGGGCGCCAAGACTCTCGGGACCAGCAGCATCCTGGCCAACGAGGTGCTCTGCACCACTATCCAGCCGTTGGCCCCTGGTGCCGAGAAACACGCATTCTCAGTGGCCGTGCCAATGAACGCGCCGGGACTCAAGATCCTCTCCCGCAAGTCGTACGAGGCCTGGGCCGCCAGCGAGTTTGACAATCCCTTGTCCTTCAGCCTGGACGAAAACGACGCGATCCTCTATTTCGACGAGGTCAAGGTGCCGTGGGACCGCGTGTTCATCAATCGCGACATCAAGCTGTGCCGCGACCAGTTTCACGAGGCGCCCACCCACATTTTCCAAAACTACCAGTCGCAGGTCCGGGTGATGGTTAAGCTCCGCTTCCTGGTCGGGCTGGCCCGCAAGATGGCCGACGCCAACGACCTGACCCGAGTCCCTCAAGTGGTCGAAACGCTGGGCCGGCTGGCAGCCCAGGCCGGGATGATCGAGGGGATGGTCAACGGCATGGAGGTTCAGGGGCGTTACGTGGGCCCGTACTACGTCCCGGACCGCCACCCGCTGTACACCGCCCAGGTGATGGCGCAGGAACTGTACCCGGAGATCATGAACACTCTGCGGGACCTGGCCGGCGGCAGCCCGATCATGCTCCCCTCGTCCGCCAGGGACTTCGGCAACCCGGAGGTCGCCGACTACATCCAACGGAGCCAGAGCGCCATCGGCCCGGAGACTGAGGAGCGGGTCAAGCTGTTCAAGCTGGCCTGGGACGCCATCGGCTCCGAGTTTGCCTCGCGCCATATCCAGTTCGAACTGTTCTACGCCGGCGCAGGCTACGTGGTGCGCAACAATTCCTACCGCACCTACGACTGGGACCGCGCCACCGGCATGGTCGATGGCCTGCTCGGCAGCTACGGCCTGCCGGGGTAACCGCGCCTACTCGCCCGGACCCTGGTCGAACTGCACGAGGATGCCGTCGGGGTCGTAGACGAAGAATGTGCGCATCACACCCTGGTCGTTGGTAAAGTCGTCGATCGTGCCAGCCAGGGCAACGCCCTTGGCCATCAGCTCCTCGGCGTAGCCCCTCACGTCCTCCACACCGAAGGAGATGTGGCTGATCCCGATCTGGTCCAGCTTGATGGGCTCGCCATCAAGCTGGTCTCCGGGATGAGACGTCAGCACGAGGAACGGCTCGGTGGTGTCCGGGTCGTCAAAGTACACGTTGGCCACCGTCCGCGACTGACGCGGCCTCTGGTACATCTCTGCTGATTCTGCGCCGGGCCTCCGGGCCATGTTCTGGGTGGTGTGCATCCTGACCGTGAGTCCCAGGAGATCGCGGTAGAAGTGAAGTGAACGATCAAGATCGGCCACGCACACCGCGATGTGCGAGACGCCCTTTGCTTTCATACGATTTCCTCCGAAGTGATTTCTATTATGATAGGGCCACACGCGTTCTTGCGAAATCCTGAAACCGACGACACACCGGAGTAAAGCAATGACGACTCCCGCTCAGTTCCCCCTCAGCATGCCGACAGGCTTGCCGCTGCCCCTGGAGGGCCTGCGCGTACTCGACGCCACCCACATCGTCGCGGGCCCGTTCTGCTCGCTGATCCTCGCCGACATGGGCGCAGAGGTCATCAAAATCGAACGACCGGGGACGGGCGATATCGCCCGCGGGCGTACGCCCTTTGTCACCGACGCCGACGGCAACCGGATGAGCTCCCGCTTCCTGGGGATAAACCGCAACAAGAAGAGCGTCAGCATCGACCTGCGGAACCCCCGCTGCAAGCAGGCCTTCGAGAGCCTCGTGGCCGTGTCCGACGTGCTTGTGGACAACTGGGGTTCCGGAGCTTTCCGGCGTCTCGGGCTCGGCTACGACCGGCTCAGCGAGATCAACCCGGGACTGGTATACGCCAGCATCACCGGCTACGGCGACAGCGAGGGACTTACCGGGCCGTACTCCAACTGGCCGGCCAACAACATGGCCATACAGGCCATGGCCGGCTGGATGGAAATGACCGGCGACCCGGACGGTCCGCCGCAGGCAGTCGGCGACAACATCGGCGACTCCGTCCCGGGACTGTGGGCCGCCCTCAGCATCGTGCTGGCCCTGGAGACACGCCGCAAGACCGGGCGCGGGCAGCACATCGACGTGGCGATGTACGAGTGCATGGTCTCTCACATCGAAAGCAACATGAACCACTATCACTCCACTGGCGAAGCCCCGATGCGCTCCCACGACCGCATGGCCACCGCCGGGGTCACGTTTCGGGCAAGAGACGGCTACCTGGTGCTGGCCGGAGCCCGCACCGAGGATCGCTTGCGCTCCCTGTGGCGCACCATCGGCCGGGACGACCTGGCCGAGGACCCGCGCTACCTGGGCGGCGAGCAGGGCGGAGAATTCTTCGTCAACGAGTTTGTGCCGGCCATCGAAGGCTGGTCGGTCAACCTGGGCAAGCTGGAAATCGCCGAAAAGCTGGTGGCTCTGGGCTTCTCCATGGGAATGGCGCAGACCATGGAGGACCTGGCCCACTGTCCCCACCTCGAGGGCCGCAGGATGTACGTGGACACTGGCGACACCTTGGGGGGCACGTTCCGCTCGCCCCGCACGCCGGCGCGTCTCACGGCCTGCGTCGATTCCCCCGCCGAAACACCGCCCACCCTGGGCCAGCACAACCGCGAAATCCTGTGCAGCATTGGCGGCCTGACGCCGGAGGAACTGGAGTCGCTGGCGGCCGAGGGAGCGCTCTGAATCACCTCCCCTCAGTGAGTGTGTGGCAATTACCCTCTCCCGAAGGGAGAGGGTTAGGGTGAGGGGGTTCTCCCACTGCCCCGGGGTAAATGGCAGTTGTCATTTGCTCCCGGTTGCTGGCTAGGGCCACTTCTCACACACCCTCTCAGAGGGAGGGTCACGGTGGCAGTGAACTCTCAAGCTAGATTTAGCCCAATCCCGCATTCCACATTCCTAATTCCCAATTCCTCACTCCTCCTCCGCCGGATTTATGGGCCTCTTGACCAGCGGGGTGAAAAGCATCACCGGGATCAGCAGCGCCAGTCCCAGACCGGTGCTCAGCCCCACCGCCACGTGAGCGCTGAGGTAATCAGCGAGCAGGCCGACGATGACTCCGCCCACGGCGGCGACGCCGATGCACTGCCCCAGGACGCCTAGGACGGCTCCCCGTATCTCGGGAGGAGACGAGAGCATAATGATCGTGCTCTGCATGGTGCTAAAACCCGCGGCTCCCAGTCCGGATACCAGCAGCAGCGCGAAAGATAGCGAGTACCACGGCGAGAGAGCGAACCCGATCAGGCTGACCAGTTGAATGGCCATGCCAAAACAGAAAACCCTGCCGTGATAGCGCAGGTTCGGCACCAGCCCTATCGCCACCGCTGCCCCGAGGGTTCCGAATGACTGGGCGGAAATCAGCACTCCCGTCAGTTCAGGGCCAACCATCAGGTGGTCCTTTGCCACCACCGGGAACAGCGACTCCACGCTGAATGCAAGGGCGTTGAAAATGATGGTCCCCATCAGGACCGCACGCACCACGGAGTTCCGAAAGGCATAACTGAAGCCGGTCTTGATCGTCCCCAACAATGCGAAATTCCCGCTGCCCCTGGGCGGCAGCCGAGTCCGTACCAGTAGAACGAATACGAAAGCCAGGCAGTAGAAGCCCAGCAGCGTCGCGAAGGCGGATGTGAAATTCACCTGTCCCACCACTACACCACCGATGATTGGCCCCAGCAGTCGCCCGATGGTGGTCGTGATGGTTTCCAGAGACATGGCTCCCACCAGCTCACGGCTTCCCACCAGTTCGTAGATGAACGAACGTCGCGAGGGAAACTCGAGAACGTAGAGCCACCCCAGGAACAACGAGCCGATGAACAGGTGCTCGGGCCGTGGCCCATCGCTGATGACGAGCACCAGCAGGACACCGGTCGCCGCAATGATGCCCACCCTGGCCACGATCATCACGAGGTACCGGCTGGCCCGGTCGGCCACCCGGCCCGACACCAGCGAGAACAGCAGCATGGGTGTCCAGCGGAAGGCAAAGAGAAGGGCGACCTGAAGGGCCGACCCGCCGATGTCCAGCATCAGGAGGGCCATGACCGTCGCTTCCATCCAGCGCCCGATGTTGTCGGACCCGCCAGCCAGCCAGAGCAAGCGGAAGTCCGAGTTGCCCAGAACGGCAAGGATGCTGGTAGAGCGTCCAAAGGATCGGGTGGCGGTGGTCATATCGGCGAGCTACGTTCCCGGCTGCAGCTAACGGAGCCGCAACCCCACACGCCAATTGGCGCTGGCAGAATGAATGGCCTATCCATTTTAGTAGCCTGACTCCGTTGCCGTTGCCGCTTCGCGGAACGTCTGGAGGCGAAAACAGGCCCCGCGCAATGCAGGGCCTGCAGAATCCATCGGTTATGTCAGGAAGGTTAGTTGCCGTTGCCTTCCAGGGCCTCAAGTACGACCGACGGGGTTATGGGGAGCTGGTTGACGCGCACTCCGATGGCGTTGGAGACGGCGTTGGCGATGGCAGGCAGCGGGGGAATAAGGGGCGCCTCTCCCACACCGCGCAGGCCGAAGGGGTGCCGCGGATTGGGAATCTCCAGCATGACGGTCTCTATCATCGGCACGTCGAGGCTGGTGGGCATACGGTAGTCGAGGAAGCTGGAGTTCTGCATAACGCCCTGGTCGTTGTAGGCGTACTCCTCGTTCAGCGCCCAGCCGATGCCCTGCACCGTGCCGCCCTGCATTTGCCCTTCAACGTAGCTGGGATGCACGGCGGTACCAACATCCATGAAGGCCGTGCAGCGGACGATGTCCACCTTGCCCGTGTCCATGTCGACCTCGACGTCGAATATGTTGCCTGCGATGATCGGGCCCACGCCGGTGGACACTGCCGACACCGAAGTGGTGATGGCGCCGCCGGTTCGCATCATGCGTCCGGCAAGCTCTTTGAATGTGAACCGGTCATCGGAGTTGACTTTGCAGATGAACACGCCGTCCTCGAAGGCGACGTCCTCCTCCTGCACCTCCCAGATGGCCGAGGCGCGGGCGGCCATCTGCCGCTTGACGTCCTCGGCGGCCTGGATGGCAGCGAGTCCGGTATCGAAGGCGGTGCGGCTGCCTCCGGTTACGGCGGTGAACCCGATGGTGTCGGTGTCGACAACCGTCGGGACGACATCCTCGGCGGCGATGCCCAGGACCTCGGCGGCCTGCATGGCAACGGCGGTGCGGGTGCCGCCGATGTCGACGGAACCGGTGACCAGGTTGATGGTGCCGTTGCTGTTCACGATGATGGTCGCCGCCGACATCTGCCCTGCCTGCCAGCGATACCCCACGGCAGCGCCACGCCCCCGTCGTGCGGCCGGATTGCTCGGCTCACCAAGGGACGCGCTGTAGTGAGGGTGGTCCCTCATCGCTTCTTCCATTTCCCGGACGCCGAAGCGCGGGTGGGCGACGCCGTTGGGCATCCGGTCGCCTTCCTTGGCGACGTTCTTTATCCGCAGCTCCATGGGGTCCATGCCCAGTTCGGCAGCCAGCTCGTCGATAATCGGCTCGATGGCGAAGGCGCCCTGGGGCTGGCCGGGGGCGCGGTAAGCCTGCACCTTCTGCTTGTTTACCACGACGTCATAGCCGTCGACCAGCAGGTTCTCGATGTTGTAGGGGCCAGTGGCGCAGAGGGTGCCGCCTCCCACGGGGGAGCCTGGGAAGGCGCCGGCCTCGAAGGCCATCCAAGTCTGGATGGCAGTGATCTTGCCGTCCTTGGTGGCGCCGATCTTGGTCCTGAGGGTGGTGGCCGACGTGGGCCCGGTACCCTCGAATACGTCCTTGCGGCTCATCACCAGCTTGACCGGGCGGCCCGTGTTCCTCGACATGATGGCCGCCAGCGGCTCCAGGTAGGTGGTGATCTTGGCGCCAAAGCCGCCGCCAATCTCGGTTGGCACCACACGCACCATATCCTCGGGCACGGCGCAGATGGCAGCAGTGGAACTGCGAATGGCAAAGGATCCCTGCGTGCAGGTCCAGACGGTCAGGCGGCCATCCCCGGACCAGGTGGCGGTGGAGGCGTGGGGCTCGATGTAGCCCTGGTGAACCGTGCCGGTGTGATATTCCCGCTCCAGAACGACATCCGCGTCCCGAAAGCCCTTCTCCACGTCGCCCAGCTTGTGCTGGATGTGGCTGGCGATGTTGCCACGAGTCCCGGTATCCTCGCCGCGGGCGAAGCGTTCCTGCTTGAAGTGGGTGGAAAGGGTCTCGTGAATGATCGGCGCGTCGGGCCGCATGGCGTGCTCGAGGGACAACACAGGCTCCAGCACTTCGTAGTCGATGTCGATGAGCGCCAACGCCTGCTCAGCGATGTGGGGACTGGTGGCGGCGACGGCGGCGACGGCGTGGCCCTGGTATAGGGCCTTCTCGTTGGCCATCACATGCTCGGCCATCAGGCGGATATTGCCCTGGGTCTCAGCCAGGTCGATGACCTGGTCCTGGATGATGGGAAAGTCTTTTGCTGTGATTACGGACATCACTCCGGGCAGGGCCTCGGCTCGGCTGGAGTCTATGCTGCGGATGCGCGCGTGGGCGTACGGGCTGCGCAGCACCTTGCCGTGCAGCATGCCTGCCAGTTGGATGTCTGCTCCGTACTTAGCGGCGCCGGTAACCTTGTCGATGCCGTCGTGGCGGATGGGCCTGGTTCCCACGACCTTGTAGTCGCTGCCGGGCCGCTGCTCGGTGGTGGTCATTCGTACCTCCGCCTGAATGTCCCTCGATTTTGAATCGGGGAAGTCAGGATGAATTTCAGAAAAGGCTCGCTCCTGAAAGCCTGCCCCAACTATAGCCAACGGGTACGGAATGTCAAACTGAAACCAACAGCCTTTCCAGTCTATTGCCTGCCCTCATCTAACCCCGGAATGAGTCTGTCGAACGGCCCATGCCAGGAACAGCCATCCTTTGGACGACTTGGACCAAGGCTCAGGCTCACACGGAAATTCTAGGGAGGCAACGTGCGCCCCCACTCCAGCAGTTGACACATCTAAGACGTATGGATACATTTCTTGCTGACGACTTACACAAGTCGCCGGTCTAACTTGTCGCTTTTGAGGCCGGTGACGATTTCGGCGGGGTTGAGCGCCCCTGGAGTTAAAATGGCTGACATCCCACTGTTTCCGGTCACCGTTGTTGGCAGCTGGCCCCGCTCAAACGAGCTTGTGCGCGCGCTGCGCAGCAAGGAGGCCGGCGAATCAACCTACGCGGACTTCAGCAAGCATGCTGATGCCGACGTACTGGACTGCATCCGGGCCCAGGAAGAGGCAGGAGTCGACATTCTCAGCGACGGCGAGCAGCGGCGGGACAACTTCTACTCATTCGCCGTGGACAAGCTGAACGGCCTGCAGCTGATGAAGGTGTCTGAACTGCTGGACTATTCCTCCGACCGCGCCCGCATGGAAGAGGTGCTTCGAGCCCTGGACGTTCCTGCATTTGCCATCAAGAGCCCCATCGCCATTGAGCACGTCAGCAAACGGCAGGGCCTCGCGCTGGACGAGCTGGCCTTCGTCAAGGAGCACACCGACCGGGCCGTTATGGTTCCCATACCCGGCCCATACATGCTCACTCGCTCGGCCTGGTTCGAGGGCCTTTCTGACAGGGCGTACCCCACGCCGGACGATTTGGCGCGGGACGTTGTGGCCCTGCTGCGGGAGGAAATCATCGCGCTGCGGGACGCCGGGTGCGATTTTGTGCAGCTGGACGAGCCGACGCTGTCGCAGGTGGTGTTTGGAGAGGAGACCACCGAGACGTTCATGTGCGCTGCGCTCCCGAACCGCCGCGACCCGACCGATGAGCTGGAAATGGCCGTCAGGCTGATGAACGAGACTCTGGACGGCATCACCGGCATCAAGACCGGCGTGCATGTTTGCCGGGGCAACTGGAGCCGCAAGGAAGAGGTGCTGCTACAGGGCAACTACGGCCCCATGCTTCCCTACCTGGTGCAGATGAACATTGACCGGCTGGTCCTGGAATGCGCCACTCCCCGGGCCGGCGAGATGGACGTGTTCAAGGAATACAGCAACGAGAAAGAGATCGGCCTGGGCGTGGTCAACCCGCGCACTGACGAGATCGAGCCGCCAGAGCAGATCGTGGCCAGGGTCAAGGAACTGCTGCAGTACTTCGACCCGGACAAGATCTTCCTCAACCCTGACTGCGGCTTCGGCACCTTCGCCGAGCGCAACGTGAACACGCACGAAGTCGCCCAGAAAAAGATGCGGACCATCAGCGAAGCGGCCAAGATCCTGCGGGCCGAGTACGCCTAATATCCGCGAATCAACGAGAACACCCACACCCTAACCCTCCCCCCTCAGGGGGAGGCGACAATGAATGGAGTAATCAAATGGCAACGGAACCAGAAAGAGACCTGAACGGCCTTCCCCGTGAAAAGCTGGCCGAGGTGCTGGACTCATTCCGCGACCCCGAGGTCTTCAACGCCGTGACCGGTCCCTGGAAGTCCCGAGTGGCCTGGCAGGGCGGCATGAAGGCACGGGCCTATATGCGGAACCATACCGTGGACATGGATGAACCCGGCGACCTGACCGCCACCGACGTAGCCGCCAGCGCCCACGAACAGTTGCTGTCGGCCATCGGCAGCTGCATGACCGTGGGATTCGTGGTCAACGCCACCAAGCAGGGCGTCCGGGTACACGACCTCGAGGTGGCCGTCGAGGGGTACTTCGACAACATCCGCAAGTGGGCCGGTGTCGAGGACGAGGGCAACCCGGGCTACGGCAACATATCCGCCAAGTGCTACGTCCGCGCCGACGCCGACGAGGCCACGCTGCGGGAGATCTGGCGGCTGGCCGTCGAGGGTTCGCCTGTCACGCAGTCGGTGGTCAACCCGACGCAAGTCAACACCGATTTTGAAGCGATCGGGTAATGGTCACATTCGTTTCAGCCGAGTGGGTTGAGGAACATATTGGCCGGCCGGGATACCTGGTAGTCGATCCCCGGTCGGCCATGCGCTACCTGATGGGCCATTTGCGGGGAGCCGTGAGCGTCCCGCTGAAAAAACTGCAGGATGCCCAGGGACTCCTGTTGCCGCCGGACGATATGGGGCGGGTGTTCGGAGCCGCGGGACTTGGCGATGACGTGGTGCCAGTCCTCTACGACGGCTCGGATGGGCGCAATGCGGCAATGCACTCCTGGATCCTGGAGTACCTGGGCCGGGACGACATCCACGTGATGGACCTGCACTACGATCACTGGAAGGAGCAGGGGCGCGAGGTGCTTTACCGTCCGGTGGCGCAGGTGCCTGCGTCCTTTACGGCGCGCGTGCGGGATGGCATCCGGGCGTCCGTGGACGATGCGGCCAACCCCGGCAACGCCAAACTCCTCGATACCCGTTCCGTCGAGGAATACCGGGGCGAGGTGGAAATCGACCAGCGGCCCGGGCGTATACCGGGATCGATTCACCTGGCGTGGAGTGAGCTGGCCGGCAAGGACGGCCGCCTGCTGATCGATTCCGATGCGCTGCAAGGCGCCCTGTCGTCGGTGGGGATCAGCAAGGATGATTCCATCATCGCCTACTGCCGCAGCGGGCTGCGAGCGTCGGTGCCATACATGGCGCTGAAGGACGCTGGCTACGACGTTCGCCTCTATGATGGCTCTTACGCGGAGTGGATGATGAGCGGGCACCCCGTGGAAATCTGAGTTTCGTCCAGTCGCCGAGAGCGTAGAAACGCCGAGGTCCCTAAGGGGATCTCGGCGTTTTGTTATTCACCTGCACGGGCTTCAGGCTTCAGGCTTCGGGCGGGGAATCCACCTGCCGCTGGCGCTAGTCGGCCTCCTGCGGCGCACGTACGGGACGGGGCCGGGCGTGCCTGACCTCCCTGTCATCGTCCGTGCCTCTGGGCCTCGGTTCAGGGTCGCGTTCCGACTCCGGCTCAGGCTGCGGTTCAGGTTCGGGTTCAGGTTCGGCCGGTGCTCGCCTGCGGGGGCCCTTTATGCTGTTGTACAGGGCCTTAAAGTAGGGTTCCGTCACTCTGAGCACCAGCTCGAGGATGACCACGAACACCCAGTAGTAGAAGATACTCCTCCATTCATCGCCCACGCGGTTGAGCAGCTCGGTGGAAGTGCTGAAATCGAAGTACCGCAGGTCGATGAGGAAGATGCCCAGCAGGGCGAAGGGGAGCATCTTGGCAATGTCGCGGGACAAGTCCTCGGTGTAGTAGGAGGTGACGCGGACCGCGGTCAGGACGGCCATCGCTATGAGAAGCAGGTCTTCTACCTCCTTGGTTTTGGACAGGAACGCCACCATCACGACCAGCACACCGAACCAGAAAAAGGCGAACAGGGGGAATATCAGCAGGTACTTGAGAACGTAGGAAATCAGGTGGAGTGTCTTCCTTAGAGCAGGGTATTTCGACTCTTCGAACTTCGAAAAGTCGACATTGAATATGTTGCGCCTGGACATGAACCGGTATAGGTTGAATATCAGGACGGCGTAAATGGCGACACCTACGGCGAATATTGCCGCCGGGCGAAGCAACTCCAGGGCCTCATTCAGGTTCAATTGTCCAAGCAGTTCAACCTCAGGTATCATCTACACTTCCTCGCCGCTCCCCAAATTCTCCGCCCAAGGGTCATACGACCCAAAATTCCAGAGGTGCCCCTCCGGGTCGAGGGCGCTGTACAGCTTCCCACCGTAGTCCTGATCGGCCAGCTCGTAGACGATCCTCGCCCCGGCCTCCACGGCCCTCTGGTAATGGCCCTCTATATCACCTATGACTATGTATGCCGCCTGGGTGCTCCCTCTGGCATCCATGGGTAGCTTGACCAGACGATCATATTCTCCTTCGTCGCGGTATGACCCCAGCATGATCATTCCGTTGCCGAGCACCAGTTGCGCATGGGCGATTCCGCCGTCTTCGTCCGGAACCACCAGGTGCGGAGTAAAGCCAAACGCCCGGCACAGCCAGTCGATGGCCTCCGGGGCATCTTTGTATCGCATGCCCGGGATGATATTGCCTTTTGACGCACTGGCCATGGGTGAAAATAGACCCCAACATTATGTCACATGGACCGCCATCAATCTTAACAGCAGGCAATGTTGCTTGACATAGGCAAACCCGCAGGAAAGGGGGAATTTGCGCCCACCAGAAGGATGTATACGCCCAGTGCGCCAGATTTGCGACTCGTGGAGCGTGGCCAGAGTGCGGAATGCCGCCAAGTCGGCAAGGAGCCACCGCAACACGTGGCTCTCGGACTATCCGGCCTGGCCGACGCAACAACTGTCCTCACCCCTGTGAGGCCATCGCACCCTCAATGGGAGCAGGATGGGGCCGGGCATCCCGTCCGGGTGACAGCCGAAAGACCTGGGGGCTTCACCTTTAGTAGGCGGACCTCAGGAAGCTATCGCCTTAGTCTCCCTGCTCTATAACAGCATGCGAACATTCAGTTCGTCGTCAACAATAACGCATTGAGGAAAGCGGGCACTCACGCGCTGGTGCGTTTGACCGCCTGCCGGTTGCGGAACAGGGCCGGCTCGACGTAGGCGCTGGGAGACGACAGGGCATCGTCGATGATCTCCAGCACCGCGACGATCGCCGGGTTCTGCAGCAGCGACTCGCGCTTCTCGGCGGTATCTGCCAGCGGCTCGTAACCGGCGGCGTTGGCGCTCTGGCTGTCGACCACCTCGGCGGCCCCGGCAATGGCAGTCTCCAGTTCCTCCCGGCTGATTACGCCGTGCAGGCGCCAGTTGGCCAGAATTGCGCCGTCGATGCGTTCGGTTGCCCGGTCCTTCATCTCCTCGATGCCGTCGAAGTTGGGCACGCCGCTGCAGCCGATACCGCGCCTCACCCAGGGTTCGACGTAGGCCACCATGCTGTGGGCGTAGCGCAGCGCGAGTCCGGCCTTGACATCAGGGTCCGCGACCTTCTCCTCCTTGAGCAGGGGGAAGGTGAGCAGCGACACGCGGTCGATGTTCAAGGCGGGAGAGTCCAACATCACGCGCTGCACTTCGTCAACATCGATCATGTGGTAGTGCATGGAGTGCAGGTCGCTGGGGTACGGTGCGGGCACCCACGCCGTGTTGCCGCCGGTGCGCGGGTGGTCTATCTTGCGCTCCAGCATCTCTGCCATGGCACGGTTGCGGACCTGCATCCCCTTGCCTACCTTGCCGTGCCGGTGCACACCGGCGTGCAGGCTGACGTCCACATTGTGGCGCTCATAGCTGATGTTGAAGGTCTCCTGGGTCAGGTCATCGCGCAGGTCCACAGGCCCGGCGTGCATCTGCGCCCGGATCTGCGATCCTGTGCGGTCCAGGAATCCGGTGTTGGTGAAGAAGACCCTGTTGCGAGCGGCGCGGAGGGCATCGGATAACTGCAACGTCATCCCCAGCTCTTCGTTCATTATGCCGATGAGGATGCAGCCCGGCGTCAGGCCCAGCCGGGACTCGATGGCCTCGAACAGCCGTACCTGCTCGGCCACCTCATCGGACGTCTGCAACTTTGGAGTTACCTGGTAGACCAGCCCTCGGCTGCTGTTGGGTCCGCGAACGGGCAGGTCACCCGAACCGTCGGGGTGGGGGCGGCCGTCGGAGCCATTGTCATGGCTGGTAGCGATGAGAGTGGTCAGCAGCAGTCCAAGCATGCGCTCGGGCACCTGCTCTCCGCCTACCTTGACGATATCGGTGTACATGTGTAGAGACACGTTGCGCACTGACATCAGGCTGGTGGCCTTCAACGTCCGGGGCCGACCATCAGGGCCGGTGCAGGTGCGATCGGAGTTCAGCGCCTTGCGGTTGCCCCTGGATCCGTGTCCCACCAGGTCGCCGCGGATGAGGCCCAGGTAGTTGCGCAGGGATTCCACCAGGTCCTCGGCATCCACCACGGCTACGGCGTCCTCGAAGTCGACGATGTTGGTAACGGCAGACTCAACAAACAGGTCCCGAAACTGACCGTTTTCCTCGTTGACTCTGCCTCCCTCGTAGAGCTGGAGCAGAATTCGCAGACCATTGTGTTCGAGGTAGAACTCATCTAGATCGCCCTGATCGTTCAGGTTGAATCCAAAGAAGCCCGACGGGTCCACCAGACCGGCCTCGCCGGTAGCAGTGTGGCCGACCAGCTCGTACCCCTCACCCCTGCCCCTCTCCCCAGAGGAGAGGGAGGAAGGGAGCGGGCGGACGGAAAATGACCGGATGTCGCCGATGCTGCTGGCTGCATGCCATTTCGCGACGTGCTGGTCGATAAAGGCGTTGGTCTCCTCCACAACCATTCGAAGGCGGGCCGGACGCTGTTCCTGACGATCGATTTCCGGATGAACGTCGCTGAGGAAATAGGCGTCGTAAAGGCTGCCCCAGCGGGCGTTTGCGCCGCCCACGGCCATGCTGGCGTTGGAGACAGGGGTGACCAGCTCAGGACCATTCTGGTCCATCTCCGGGTCAAGCTGCGGAGTGGTCATCTCGAAGTCGACGGGGCCATCGGGCTGCAGGTAACCAATGCGGACCAGGAACTGTTCCAGGTCGGCGGCGTCCTGCGCCCGTGTATCCTGGCTAGGCTGCCAGCCCCCTGCCCTCTTGTCCCGATAGTAATCGTCGATCTGCTGTTGAACCTCGGAGCGCCTCTCCAGCAAGGCCTGGTTGCGGGGTTCGAATTCCTCAACCAGTTCCCCGAGGTGCCGGAACACGGCCTCAGCAGTCCACGCAGTGCCGGGTACCACTTCGTCCCGGACGAAATCAAACAGCAGGTCAGCGATTTCAACCCTATTTCCCGAGGACAGTTCCAGTTGTGCCATTTCATGCTCCACAGCCGTGATGGTGAAGGTTGCCGGGTTACTACTGCAGGACGACCATAGTCCTGTCTGTCGCGTTGGCGCCACGCCGATTGGGTCAAACCCTGGGCCCGTGGCTGACCACCAGAGCGGAAGTCACTCGGGCGACTCAATGCCCGTCAAAATGAATTTTTTGCCTCTGTTTGGGGCCTCTATTTGGGTTGGGCCATTTTACCATTGCCTCTGACGTTATGGCTCGGTCCAGGAACCACTAAACAGAGCTTAAATGGGGCTGCTTGCCGGGCGAAGCAGCAACTGCCGACCCGGACGGGAGCGCAACACCCCTGGTGATATACTTCCTCCGGCCGCATCAGGACAGCACAATCGGCTGGAATGCGGAAATTGTCCGGCCAGGAATTGTCCGGCCAGGAAGGGACCTAAATGAGTGAGCTGGAAATCTACCAGAAGCAGGGCTTTGGCAACAGCAGCGGGATCGGCCTGCGCCCCGCACTACTGATTGTCGATTTCGTCAATGGTTTCGCCAATCCGGACGAGTTCGGTGGCGGCAACATCGGAGAAGCCATAGAGAATACCCGCGGATTGCTGGCGGAGGCCCGCGCCCTGGAATTGCCCATTGCATACACCCGGGTGGTGTACGCCGATGACGGCTCGGACGCCGGCGTATTCACCCTAAAGGCTCCGGCGTTGACTTCTCTGACGGAAAACGCCTTCGGGGCCCAGATCGTGGACCAGCTGGAGCCGAGAGACGGGGAATACATCGTGCGGAAGACCCAGCCCTCGGCCTTCTTCGGCACCAACCTGACCGCTTGGTTTGTCAGCAGGGGCGTGGACACCGTGATCGTGACCGGCTGCACCACCTCCGGGTGCATCAGGGCGTCGGTGATAGACTCGATGAGTTACAACTTCAGGACCGTGGTCGCCTCGGATTGCGTCGGGGACCGCGCCCTGGGTCCCCACGAAGCCAACCTGTTCGACATGGAGCAGAAGTACGCCGACCTGATGACCTCTTCCGAAATCATTGAGGTCCTGTACGAAAGAGCCCCCGCCAAGGCGGCAGCCGGACCGCAGTAACTTGCAGCGGCGGACGGCCGCTGCGCCAATCAATCCGGGAGCGTAGAGCAATGCCTGACTCTTTGGGCTGGAGGGGGAACTGGGGTGTCGTGGTGCCCTCCACCAACACGTCGGTACAGCCGGAATTCGACGAGATGCGACCCAGGGGCGTGACCAACCACATTGTGCGCATCTGGATCCCCAATGACCCGGTGGGCAACAATGATGACTTCAACCGCCTGATGGAAAACATCCGCCGGGAGTGGGACAACGCCCTGCTCCGGGTCATGACCTGCGACCCGGACTACCTGGTAATGGGGATGTCCTCGGAGACGTTCTGGGGTGGACTGCAGCGAAGCCTGGAACTGAAGAAGCACATGATGGAGCTGACTGGCCGCGGCGTGGCCATGGGGTCCGATGCCTGCCAGGCGGCTCTGCGGTGCTATGGCGACATCAAGCGAATCGGTGTCTTGACGCCGTACTGGCCAGTTGCCGACGAGAACGTCAAACGCTTCCTCGAGGACTGCGGGTTCGAGGTCGTGGTCATCAAGGGGCTTTGCTGCGACAGCCCCACGGCAATGTCCAAGGTACCGGAAAAGCAGTTGCTGGATGCCCTCGTTGAGATGAACGAGCACAACATTGAAGCACTGGTGCAGTGCGGCACCAACCTGGCGATGGCGCGGCTGGCCGGAGAGGCGGAGAAGTGGCTCAAGAAGCCGGTCATCGCCATCAACACCGCCACCTACTGGTACGCCATGCGGGCCAATGGGATGGACGATGTAATCGAAGGGTTCGGCTCTCTGATGACTGATTTCAAGGAACTCCCCGCCAGCTACCTGAGGGTGGCTGCCGAGCAGGAGGCAGCTGCGGGGGTCTAGCAGTCCGGACCGATCAGCAACGTTAACAGATGAGCCAGGTCAGGTTCTGAGCAGTGACATGGCATTCACGGGAGCGGGCTCCAGCGCAGGCCCAGGGCGAGGGCGGTGAGGGCCAGAAGCCCGCTGATGGCCGTAAAAACGGCGGAGATCTCCATGCGCACCTCCTGCTGCTCCAACTGCACGGGGATCCCGGCAAAGACTTCGAATAGCTCGTCGGCGCTACCCGCTAGGTAATATTCGGCGCCGGTTATGTCGGCGACCTCGCTGAGTGTCTCCTCGTCCAGCCTCAGGAAATTCATCATTCGGCCACTTATAATCCCGCCGCCACCGCCGAAGAAGGGCAACTGTTCACCGCCCAGCTGCTCCCGGGAGCAGCGGAAAGTCGCCGGGTCCGTGGTGCCGAAGCCGATGGTGTAGACCCGGATACCCCGGTCCCGGGCGGCCTCGGCGGCGGTAAGGGGACGCACGCCCCGGTTGCTGGCGCCGTCGGTCAGGAGCACGACCACGTCGGGCTGCAGGGCGGGTTCGGAACCGGGCGCCGGTTGCTCTCCGCGTGCGGTGATGTAGACACTGACGGGAGGGATGTCCGGGTTCACCTCGGACAGCGCGTCCAGTGAGCGGACTATGGCGCTACCCACGGCCGTTCGGCGTGCCGTCGTCAGGTTGGCCACCGCCTCATGCAGCACCTCACGGTCGTTTGTGGGAGGAACGATGAGCTGGGCCAGCCCGGCGAAAGCCACGATGCCAACGCGAGTCCCCGGCTCCTGGCTGTCTATGAACCTGGCGGCGGCCTCCTGGGCAACGGCCAGCCTGTTGGGGTCGATGTCGTCGGCGCACATGCTCAGCGAAACGTCCAGGGCCAGCACCACGGTGCTTCGGCTGGAGGCGACGCTCACGTCGGCGTAGGGACGGGCCAGGGCAACGATGAGCAGCGCGATGGCCAGCAGCGCCAGGGCGAAGGGCACGTGCCGGCGCCATCTCATGCCACCGGGCATGGCCGCAGCTATCAGGGACAGGCTGGAGTAGCTTACGGCGTACCGCCGCCGCCTCCGGATGACCAGGACGTAGGCCACCACGATAAGCGGCAGCGAGATCAGCAGCAGCAGAAATGCTGGCCAAAACAGTCCCATAGCCAGTCCCCCCGTCAGGGCACCCGACCGAACCAGAATAGTGAGAGCGCGCCGCTTGCCAGGAGCAGCAGCGCACTGATGCCACCGGCTGCGGATGTGACCTCGACTTCGCGGGGCTCGACGACGAACTCCGTCTCGAGGGCGTCGTACACCGAGGCGATGGCGTCCGCGTCGTCCAGCGGGAAATAGTCGCCCTCGGTCATCAGGGAAATTTCCTTAAGCATGGGTTCGTTTACCTGGGTAAACAGGTTGAATCCCTCGACCTCGATAGTGGCCCCTAGCTGGGTGCCGACGCCGACCGTGTGGACGCGGATTCCTCGTTCCGCCGCCAGTTGCGCCACCTCCAGGGGGTCCGGGAGGTCGGTGTTCTCCCCGTCGGTCAGCATCACTATGATTGCTGGCGCAAAGGCTCCCTGGGCCACAGCTTCATCGCCGGCAGACGGCTGGTCCGAACCAACTCCGGTTTCAGGGGAGACTAGGTTCAGCGCGGTCAACATCCCACGCCCCAGCGACGTTCCGCTCTGGGGCACCAGGCGGTCGATGGTTTCGCGCACCGCATCATCGTCATCGGTGGGCGGCTGCACCACCAGTCCGCCTTCCCCGAAAGCTACAACTCCGATCCTTGCGCTGTCCGGGCGGCGCTCCGCCAAGGCCTGAGCGGCCACCTTGGCAGCCTCCATCCTCGTGGGCTCCACGTCATCAGCGGCCATGCTGCTCGACACATCCATGGCGAGAACCACGCTGCCCTCCAGACGCGGCAGCGGCAACGTCAACTGGGGCCGGGCCGTCGCCACCGCCAAGAGGCCAACCCCCGCCAGGAGAATGATGGCCGGGATGTGACGCCGCCAGCCCATTGTCCCACTACTCGGCTGCTGTGCCAGGCCCATGGCGCCGAGGCGGGCAGCGCTTGCGCCGCGCCTCCGCTCCAGCCGAAGGTAGGCCCAGGCGCACAAGGGAAGCGCCACCAGGGAAAGCAGCGCCCACGGCCAGATGAATGGCATCGACGCAGCCCCTACCGCCGCCGCGCTCTGCTTCGCAGCGAGGCGAACCGCAGGACGGCCGTAACAATGTCCTCATCAGTGGACAGGGACATCTCGTCGATGCCGGTACGCCGGAGGGTACGCACCAGATCCTCCTCTCGCTGGCGGGCGGCCTCCTGGAAGCGTTGTCGGAATCTCCGGTCGCTGGTATCGACGGTCATCTGGGCACCCGTCTCCGAGTCCTCCACTACCACGACACCGACGTCGGGCAGCTCCGTCTCACGCGGGTCCCAGACCCGCACGGCCATCACCTCATGCCTGCGGTTGAGACGGTCAATCGCCCGGTCCCAGCCGGGCAGGCAGATGAAATCCGACACCACGAAGATCAGGGAGCGCCGCCTGACCGAATTGCTGGCTGACTCCAGCAGTCCCGACAGGTCCGTCATCGTTCCTCCGGGCACCGACTGTTGATTCTGTACGTCGTTGATGAGCCGTAGCACCTGGTCGCGACCGCTGCGAGGTGGGACCGTGCGCTGGACCCTGTTGTCGTACAGGATTGCGCCCACCCGGTTGCCGTTTCGGGTCAACAGGCGAGCCAGCAGCCCGACGAGGTCCACGATGACAGCCTCCTTGCGGCGCTCCTGAGTACCGAAGGACATAGACGGGCTCAGGTCGACCAGGAACCAGGCCGTTATCTCCCGGTCCTCAAGGAACAGGCGCACGTAGGGCGTGTCCATCCGCGCCGTGACGTTCCAGTCGATGTGCCGGATGTCGTCCGGCGGCTGGTACTCCCGCAGTTCGGCGAAGTCGAGCCCGCCGCCCATGAACAGGCTGCGATAGTCTCCCTGGAGCATACCGTCCAGCCGGCGCAGCACCTGCCAGTCCAGCCGGTGCAGCACGCGCTGGGGCGTCTCCCGATCAGAGGGAGCGACTGGCGACTGCGTGCTCACGCAGGGGCACCTCCGGCATAGGAACGGACTCCATCACCCTGTGCAGAATCTCGTCGCTCTGGACATTGTCGGAGAGGGCCTCGTAGGAAAGGACAAGACGGTGCCGCATCACGTCCAGCGCCACGTCCCGAACGTCCTGGGGCAGAACGTAGTCGCGGCCGCGCATGAAAGCCAGGGCCCGGCCTGCGATAACCATGTTGATGGAGGCTCGGGGGCTGGCGCCATACAATATGTAACCCTGCAGCCCGGCGAGGCCGGCCGCCTCCGGTTGGCGCGTGGCAGTCACCAGCCTGACCGAATATTCGATGATGGCCGGATCCACGTAAACGTTCCCGGCCCGTTGCTGCATGGCGATCATTTCGCCGGTATCCAGGACGGGCTGCACCTCCTGCAGGGTGCCGGTCATACGCTCCACGATGACAAACTCCTCGGTGGCGCTGGGATATCCCACAACCACCTTGAGCATGAAACGGTCGACCTGGGCATCGGGAAGAGGGTAGGTGCCCTCGGCCTCGATGGGGTTCTGGGTGGCCATCACCAGGAACGGCCTCGGCACCGGATGAGTCTCGCGTCCGATGGTTACCTGGCGTTCCTGCATCACCTCCAGCAGAGCGCTCTGCACCTTGGCCGGGGCGCGGTTGATTTCGTCAGCCAGGAGCAGATTGGTAAAGACGGGCCCCAGCGAGGTGCTGAACTCTCCCGTCCTCTGGTTGTAGACGCGAGTGCCCACGAGGTCGGCGGGCATGAGGTCGGGGGTAAACTGGATGCGCTGGAACTGGCCGGCGATGGCCTGGGCCAGGGTCTTCACCGCCATGGTCTTTGCCAGCCCGGGCACCCCTTCCACAAGTATGTGCCCCCCGGACAGCAGGGCCACGACCATGCGCTCGAGCAGGTGGTCCTGGCCGACAATGACCTTCTTCACCTCGTAAAGCAACCGTTCCATCGGCTGGCTGGCTGTGCTGCTGGTCATGCCTGTTGCACACCTCTCGATAGTCTACTGGGGTGGCCCACCCGCCGCCTCGGCCGCCTCGTCAATGGGAACCGCAAATCCGATACCGATGAAAACGTCCTGCTCCGTGGGGTTCATTAGACCGATGACGATACCGACCACCTGGCCGCCACGGTTCAACAGCGGACCGCCCGAATTTCCGGGATTCACCGCGGCGTCGAACTGGATCAGCCCTCGAATCGGCTCTTCCCTCCCGTGCGGAGTGGACTGCCGGTCGACCCCGGAAACCACGCCCGCGCTCAGCGAAGCCACCAGTCCCAGCGGGTTGCCCACCGCAAACACCTCGTCGCCGACCCGCAGCGACGCTGCGCTGCCGATGGTAGCGGGCACGGCCAGTTCGGGCGGAGAGGCGGGGGCTAGCACCGCAATATCCCTTTCGGGGTCCGCGTTGACCACGAACGCCGAGGTCCTGGTCCCGTCGGCGAAAGCGACCCGGATTTCACCGGATCCCTCGACGATATGGTGAGCAGTGAGCACGGCGCCCTCGTTGTTGATGACGACGCCGGTTCCGAGACCGAACAGGTCCTCCTCTCCGGCCTCGTCAGTCTGCACGACAACCAACGAAGGCAGGATGGCCTGGTAGACCAAGGCGGAAACGGCCGGTCCCTGGGTCGCTGAGGCCAGGATTTCCGAAACGGCATCCTCAACGCTTACTTCTTGCGGCACAGGCTGGTCATCTCTACCAAAAAATAGCCAAGCGACGAGCAAGGCCAGCAGGACCGCCGCGCACAACACGGAAATCGCCACGATCGCCGGGCGCCTTCGCATTGCGCGCCAAGGCCCGCCCCCGGTCGCAGACCCCGCCTCCGTATCCGCGGCGGGAGACTCTGGATCCTGTATGGTCGGTGGAATCGTTCCGGCGCGCGAAACCTGCCTCCAGGATCTCCGTCATTCCGCCTTGTACCAACAATCATGGAGTGGTACCGGGACAGCGGTTGACGAAGGTACTAGCGGCCATCCTAACACAGCAAAGCGAGCCATTTGTGAAGACGGAGCTGACTACTGCCGGGCGGCCTCGCGCCTCTCGTTCGAGCAAGGTTGTTCCGGACGACCCGACATATGCCAACGGCTGAAGGAGGGGAAATGGTCCTGACTGAGTGGGGAGGGGGTGTGTTTAGAGGAGGCGACCCTGGAATATCCCGGCGGGGCCAGAACATTGAGGCTGCCACCAGTGAGTCCCGGGAATGATACGTCGCACAGAGCGGGAGCGATTAGGGCAACTCCGTTATTTCAGCACAGAGCGATATGACCACCACTGGCCGCGAGCAAGTTTGAGTGTTAGTGAATCTCGTCAGGCACTGAGGGTTCGCCAGAGATTTCCGACGCCCTCAGCGGGCGTATGATCCAAGACCGCCCTCTGGTATCCCGTCCAGACTGCCATTGCGGACGTCGGGGGCGTGCGCTTTCTCGCCCCCGTTGCATTGGTGGGACGGCGGCGAGGGTGACAAGACCTAGAGGATCAGCTGAGGTGAAGAGGTGATGCCGCTCAAGTCGAGCGCCGCATAGTCGAGGTGCGCCGTCAGGTCTCCGCGGAGATGGACTCCCTCGACTTTGATGGCAAGCGGGCCACCTTTGCCCCCTTCGGTGTGAAGGTCCAGACGACCCGCGATCAGATGCCCATGACGATGGTGGTGGATCCGAATGTAACTACCACTGAACGAACATTGGAATGTACGTCAAATTGGCGTTACACCGTGGTGCTCAAGCCGAGGCCGGGAGAGTGGCCCCCCAAGCGCACATCACCAAGAAGGCCGAAGGGCCGATCAGAATAGAACCCTCGCTTTTGTCAAAGCTATTTTACCATCGGTTCCTCAGCCATGTACGGGCACTTAGTGCCCTCGCAGGCAATCTTGGCTGGCACTCATGAGCGGTCTACAAAAACTGTGCTGATGTAACCGTCGGCGCGAGTCGGTGGGGTAGCGCTGTCTATCTTCCTTAACAAAAGAAGGATTGCTTTAGCCTTTCCTAGTGGTACTCGGTCGCAAGGATTCCTCGACTGCGGTACCCGGTCAAGGTGCCGTTACGGTCCCGACTTAGCGCCGGTTCCCATTAAAGCCCCTGAGGTTCGACTGTTGCCCACTGAAGCGGCATGTGCGGTAAGGCCACTGGATTATTTCATCTCTGCGGATCGTGTTGCCTGCCACTTTTTAGGACGGCCATATCTCGCTCCAACATTGCAATGGCGTCGCGAGACTTCTTTAGTTAACCTCTCTGGACAATAACTCATCGGTGCTGCCGCCAGTCTGGCGAGTTGTTAGCGGCCCGGTCTTGCATCAACCCCAGGGCGCGCAGTTGCGCGCCCTGGGGTTTTGAGGAGGTTGGGCGGTTTTTCCCTTTGCCGGTTAAACCTCGGAACTCCGCCCGATGTCTCGGCGGGCCGTTGATGGGAGATTCCGGAAGGGGGTGCTTGAACGATAATAGGTGCCTGGCTGTGGAGTACGCCAAGGAGGAGAAGGAATCCTGTCGCATACACTACAACGGTGAAGGGCGGCGCAGCACCTTGGATAATCTGACGCTGCGGAAGTTAGCCGTGCTGGCCGAATTTGTAGTTTGACCCGCAAGAATAGCGCAACGGATGGCAAAGGACAGGGGCAAGTCCATTAGTCCAAAGTCCCATCATCGATTCTGGATCGATTCTCGGCGGTCAGGTCAGGATAGGAAACTGTGCTTGCCCATACCAAGTGTGTAGTTGACTTCCTGCCAACCTGCACGAAGTGCCGAAGGACGGCGAGCTATAACTGAACGAGCCACCAGTTTCTGGTTTGACGGACAGGTCGAACCGGTGTCAGCGCCAGTTCAAGTCATCCAGCAAAGGCTTGGACGCGCTCCAGCGTTGCATAGCCATGATCTGTGCCAGCCTGAGATTGCTCTAACACAAGCGCGAATTGGGAAGACTCCAATGAATCGCCTTGACAGTGTCGTCTCGTGGGTGTACGCTAGTACGCGGACATAGTACATTAGCCGGGCAGGTGCCTTAAGTCATGACATTAGGCGACTTCGTGAATAGAGCCCGCTTGGAAAAAGGTCTGGGCTTACGAGCTCTTGCCAGAGCTCTAGGCATTGTTCCGTCCTACTTGAGCGACATCGAAAACAATCGTCGCGTTCCTTCCGAGTCGGTTTTGCGAGAGTTGGCTAACGTGCTTGACTTGGATTTCGAAATCTTGATGCAACGAGCTGGCCGCTTGGGAGAGGACGCGGAGCGGTACCTACGAGAAAACCGGCGTGCCGGTCAGCTATTTCGAAGGATTGCTGCGTCTCAGCTGGATCAAGACGCATTGGAAAAGTTGGAGAACTGGGTGGTTGAGCTGGATGGCCCCGAATCCGAGGGAGACGATGATGAAAGAGTACCGTAGCTCAACAGGTGAGCGGCGCCTTTGGTTCGAACTGGGCGAGATAGAAGACAAGGTGTCGGATGTACTGCATAGGACAGGTAAGTTTCCCGACGCCGAGTCACCCATAGTTGACTTGGAGGAATTCTTGGAGTTCGGCCTTCAGGTGAAGCTGGACATTTATGCCAGACTGGACCCTGATGTGCTGGGAGTTACGGAATTCAGGCGAGGTCTGAACCCTTTGGTTTCCGTAAACGCGGATCTCACGTCGGAAATGGAGAATTCGCCGTATTCACTCGGCCTGCGGGGCAGGTGGCGGGCGACTTTGGCCCACGAGGCAGCCCATGTGATCCTTCATCGAGGGCTCTTGGACGTGCCGCCCGAGCAAGGGGAGCTATTTGAGTTTGACGCGGAATCGAGCCCTGGCCTGTTCAGATGTTTGGCGCGGGACGTGTCATTTGGGATTTCCAATAGCGATTGGAAAGAAGTGCAGGCCAACATGGGCATGGCGGCGCTTCTCATGCCGTCTGACGTTTTCTCGGAGGTACTCGGAGTAGCCGGGGCCAAAGCCTCCGATGGCCAGCAAATCAACATCCCTCGTCCGCAAACGACCGAATACAAGAATTTGGTACTTGAACTTTCTCGCAGATTCGAGGTATCCCAGCAGGCTGCGGGCATTCGATTGACAACCTTGGGCTTCGAACACGGGGCCACGGCGCCGCTATCGAGCCTCGAAAAGGAGTGATTATGTAAAGGTTGGGTGGTGGGCATAGTCCATCTGTTGGCACATCGACCATGGGATTGACTATAAGGAGGTATCCCGTCCAAGAAAATCTGACGAAATCCAGTGTTAGGTCAACCGGATGAATGAGACATGTAAGCCAAGGAGGTTAAACCGTGACCATTTCCAAGAAAGAATTCGAATTAAAAGTCAACGGCACCGAATTTGTGATGGAGGACTCCAATCCAACCGCATTGGAAATTCTTTCCAGGGCCAAACAGTTGGGGGCCATTCCAAACGATCCGGAAGGCTACATTCTACAGGGCGACAAGGGAGAGTATCAGGGAAGTCAACGGGTTAATCTAGAGGAGGACTCCGTCTTCATTACTATCCCATTGAGTCCTACTCAGGTTGCATAGGCAGCGGTTGGACGATGTCTGACGACATTGAGCGCATGCAAAGTCAGTTGGAAAGCCTGGGGTATTCGACGGCAATCCGAAGCAGCGCACAAGGAAAGGTGGTCGAATTCAACTACCAGGTTGAGAACGGGAAATGCCGAGGAAGGCAATTTCGAATCGGCATAAGTATGCAGGAGACCGGTTTCCCCGAGTATCCCCCTCACTGGATCCATGTCAGCCCGCCGGTGAACGACGGCTTGGGTGGCAGTGTCAAACAGTATAAGGACGAAGACGGCCGGGAATGGACTGCTTTGAGCAGACCTCCAGGTGAACTGTGGGAGCAGTTGCCGATGAAGGACATGGAGCGGTACATCGACCATCACTTGCGGAGATTCTGGAGCCGCATATGAACTACGAGGTCGCAATGACTGCCGATGTATGCGCGTCAGCAAGCACTCACCTGCTACATCACTATCAGGAGAATGGCTGGCAGGAAGACCTGTGCTTTGCGCTATGGCGTCCTTCGACCGGTCGTAGCCGGAGAGCGGGATTGATCTACAACGTCCTGTTGCCTGAGGAAGGTGAGCGTTCTCTGCACGGCAACGCCAGCTTCCAGCCAGGGTATCTGGCCCGGTCAATACGGCGGGCAATGTCCGATGGGTCAGGACTGGCGTTTATGCACAGCCATCCTGGTAAAGGATGGCAAGGAATGAGTCAAACCGACGTGATAGCCGAACGCGACGTCTTGGCATACCCGGCCGGCGCAACCGGCCTGCCCCTGCTGGGAATGACCATCGGTTCAGACGGCTACTGGAGCGCCCGGTTCTGGGAAAAGCGGAACGGCGAGATGGCCCGGGAACAGTGCGTCAAGGTCCGTGTTGTCGGTGCCGACAACTGCCAGGTCTACTTCGACGACCGCATCGAACCGCCTCCGAGTCGTAAGGAGGTCCTGCGGAGAACTTTCGACACTTGGGGGCCCAGTGCTCAGAGCAACATAAGCAGATTGAAGGTGGGGATAGTTGGCTTGGGGAGCGTGGGATCCATTGTGGCAGAAGCGATCGCACGTATCGGCGTTTCAAAAGTCGTCCTTATCGATCCTGACCGTGTAGAAGAGCACAATCTCGATAGGCTCCTGTACGCATCTGAAGCTGACGTCGGGAAGCGCAAAGTCGACCTTGCCGAGAGTAATATACGAAGACACGCCACAAGTGACCATATCCGGGTAACGGCACTGCCCATGTCAGTCCACGAAAGATCCGCTTACGAGGCTGCCGTGGACTGCGATGTCCTGTTCAGCTGCGTCGACAGGCCGGTGGGCAGGGACGTGCTGAACTTTATTGCCTATGCCCACTTGATTCCCGTTATTGACGGTGGAGTCGCAGTGGAGACTCAGAAAGACTATCTGCATTCCGCGCACTGGCGGGCGCACATTGTTGGCCCAGGCCGCCAGTGCATGCGCTGTAACGGTCAGTACAACACCAGCATGGTCGTGACCGAACTCGACGGGTCGCTTGACGACCCGTCTTATATATCGACGCTGCCCGCTGAGGAAAGAGTTGGCAACCAGAACGTGTTCCCGTTCAGCCTCAGCCTGGCCTCCATGGAAGTTAACTTGATGCTCCACTATCTGCTGGCTCTCGAATGGTGGCCCAGAGTACAGCAGCAGGACTATCAGTTCACGCTTGGCAGGATGCGCAGCGTTCGGGGAGAATGTCGTCCAAACTGTGAAATCGAGAAGCGCTTGGCACTCGGCGATTTGACAGCCCTGCATTATCTCAGGGATCGAGAGCTGGCGGATCCGAAACCAATACTGCCGGAACAGCGCTCCTCCATTCGGAGCGAGTGGGGCAGAAGGCTCAATCGCTTGGTGGCCAGACTGAAAGGGTAAGTCCGCCGGCACTTGGCAAGCAAGTCCGCTTCTGAGTCGTGGTATGGAGTCAGGAATGAACACAAACAGGACCTTGGCCATTGACCTACTGGGGAAATGGTGTGAGTCCGGGGGCGACTATTTTGCCCGCCACGGATTCCTGGAGCCGACCTTTCTCTCCGAATTGGTACTCCCGAAGCTCTACGAGTTAATAGAGCAGATTTGCCCGGAAATTGAGCAACTGCATTCCTTCCAGCCCGTATCCGAAAATGTAACACAGCGTGTCAGCCACTACACGAGTTTGGCGGCAGCAACGTCAATGATGAGAGGACTGGCAAACGGCGAGGAAACGACCCTGCGCCTATATGATTCAGCGCACTGCAACGATCCGGGTGAAGGGAATTTCTTGGTGAGGGAATTCAGCTCCAGCGGAAAATACCGGTGGTTGGAGCAGGGAAGCGAGGCCGGGCACGCCTACATTACGTCTTTTGTCGAAGGTGAAGGCCTGACCGATGTCAGCGATGACCTCGTCTTTTGGCGCAGTTATGGAGACAACGGAAAGGGATGTTCATTGACTCTAGACGTGCCGCAGATCCTCCTGCGGAGGGTGAGTTACGGGCAATCTGGAATGGCGGAAACCTGGAGACGGATTTTGCCAGTCCTAGATGCAGTCGCTCCTTTGGCCCAAGCCAACGACGACTTCGGCAAGGCCATTTCTGGGACCATCTGGAGGGGCCTTGAAAGCGTACGGTACCTGTACAAGGAGCAAGCATATCATCACGAGAAGGAGTGCCGTGTCCTGAAACCCGGGAACCCGACGGGCAGGGAACCGGACAATGTACGGTTCGAGATTTTTGACCAAGATGGCGCTCCGTTCAGGGTTCGGCATTATCGTGAATACCGAGAGCTTGCTTTAAGAAAGCTGTTCGGTAGCGGTAGCAAGTTGGTCCTCGGCCCCTCCATTAGGGATCGATACAGCATTCGCCTCTACTTTGAGCACCTGAAGCGTCGAGCTCGAAAGTGGGACCTGGGTTTGAACAATTTTGAAATCACTCAATCGACGATTCGCTATAGGCGTCCTTGAAGGGAAATCTCCAAATTGGAGATGCCGTTTCTCCATAGAAGAGCAGGGAGCATCTGGCAGCGTTAACCTCCGCATCTTCCTGGGGACGTTGCCGACCCGCGAAGCATGGCGGGGCGTTCACAGCCAGGGTCGTCGTTTCGCTTAAACGTCAATCCAAATTCGCCTAAGGTGCTCCTTAATGTAAGCGTCCATGTGTTTGGTGGGCAGAAGATCCCACATATCGCCAGGGGGCCGGCTCATGGCGATCCAGGCCCGTCCCAGTCTGTCCTGAAATTCCTCCACTGCACCTCCCTTTCCATCGCTGAGAGGAGGTGTTACGCAGACCCAATGCGGCGGATACTCCGGGTAAGCGTCCTCCTGAAAGCCCAGACCCACTGTGACTTCCGTGCCCTTGCGTGGTCCGGCCTCTATCACGTAGTCGAAGGAAACGACTGTCCTACGAGGCGTATCGAGCAAGGCTGTACAGTAGCCCAAACCTTCCAATTCTGCCTGAATCAGTTCTACGCTCGTCGACATTCGCCCATGCCTCCTTGAGATAACCTTAGCAAAGTTGGGGCCCCGGCCTAAGCGGATAGAGCGATTCTATCCATGCCAATCGCAGTGGGGCAAACTCAATTGGAATGGAACTGATTGTGTGGTATGCGGCTGCGATTCGCCACTGTCCTTCCGACATGGACTTGATGGTCATACGCTCACCGGTGGCGTCCCTGTGGCTTACCTATGCCAGCGTAGTTCACCATAACATCCAGCTTGCCGAATCGTGGCACGGCTGCCTCAACGGCGTTGTGCCAGTCCGCTTGGCTGGTGACATCCAGATTGACGTAGAGGCAGTTGCCACCGGTCTCTGTGCCTCAGGAAATTTGGCATAGTTTCCAAGTATAACCAGCCGCGAGAAAAGTCCCACAACCTGAATCGCTCCGGCGCCACCCTGATGTAGGTGGCATTCTCTCTCGACTCCGACGGCGGGTCCTCTTCCGGTACTGTCCCGCAGTCTTGCCGTCTCTCTGGCCTTGTGCAAAGTTTCAGCGGGGTTGGAATGGACCGGCGCTGTGCCCTGGACCATTGGACCCTTGATGTCCTGCATGGAGTCGGCGTTATCCAACAAGAGAGATAGCTTCGGATTGCCCTGATTCGTCTTGAGCATCCAGGTCCTGTCCCTGACCCCCATCAGGATTTCTTCACCCAGCCGAAAATACACCAGCGGCACGATACGGGGGTATCCGTCCAGGTCAATGATGGTCAGGGCAATCCAGCGAGGCTTGCTGTCCAGATATTCATGGAACTCCTCAATGCTCATCTTCCGTGGCACAAGCTTCATTCCTCAATGGGGCAGGGAAGATCGGGCCAGAGAGAAACTGTCTTAGACCTTGCGTTGGCGTTGACGACGACAGAAGAGCATGTCACTTTCCAATTGGGTCAGTCATGGGCGAGACCCAACGCTAGGAAGAAATCCGCGAGGAATCCGTTCCCGTCACCTGCCACCACGAGGTCCCAGAGCTCGTCGGCGTTCTTGGCCCTTTGTTCATTAGAAATAGGAGAGTCGTGAGCAGAGCTGCCCCTTTGCTTGGCAATTTTTGCCAGTTCTACGTTGAGCTCGACCACCGCATCCAAGTCGACGTTAGGGAATGCATGTGGAAGGGCGGACCGCAGGCTGGCGTTCCTGCCCTGCTCGGTGGTCGTCCGAAGAATTCCGGCCCACATAGAGAGTTGAATTCTGTTCCAATCCCCCAGGGCGTATGACCGGCGGGAATTCCGTTGACCCGGGCCGACCAACATTAATTCACTTGTTTCGGTATGCTCCAGAAGCCTGGGTTCGAAAATGTGATGAAACAGGGATTCCACTGATTTGGACAAGCAGACAATACAGTCGTCCCATTCTCTTGCGAACTTATGCCGTAGCGCACTGACGAGGTGTTCAACGGTCTGGAGTGGCAACATTCTCAAAAGGGTGGGCACACGCTCTTTCAACAGGTTGTACCAGAACGGATCATTGGGCATCACGCGGTTGTTCACATCTTCAACGAGGCTTTCCGTGTTTCGCTCTATATGCAGTACACGCACGGCCGTGCTGGACGAAATGGCCCTGAGATCCGCCACGGAATCCTTGATTTCTTCCAAGGATGCTGACCCTACGCCGACGTTGCCGGAATGAGCGTCGGCGAACCCCACGCGCATTGCCCAGTAGAGGTCGCTCTGGGGGCTCAGGTGCGGCGGTTGAGTGGAATTCCAGGGTCTGATTCCTTGCAGGCCAAATCCGGCTGCTGCTTGCCGGCCATACTCGACGTCAGAGGAGTTGTAGAATTTCAGGGCTCGTTGCCGGTACAGGTCCCATGATGGTGGAGTGGTTTCAAAGAGGACTCCGGCGACATGCCAGCAGTTGCCCCACTCTCCAGCCTCGATCTCGTCAAGCAGCGAGGTCCTCAGGGATGGCCTTGCGGCCACCAACCGTCCCAATGCGTTACCGTAGTACCAGGCCCAGAACTGGCGAGTCGTCGTAGGGCATTCTCCAACATGGTCTCGTTCCTGCCCATCGGCATCGCCAGCCCTGTCGAGCCATTCGTAGATCGTATCGAGGCAGCGCTCGACCTCGGACACACCGCCGGACTCCGTGAGTTGGTCCATCCAGCCGTTAAGCCTCCGAAGCGCAACGTCGGCAGGGTGCATCCCCCATCCGAAATGAGTAAATGAAAGGGGCGTAAACCTAAGCGCGTCTTCGGCCCTGCCGACCTTTTCATACAGTTCCGGCAACCTGTCCATCTCTCTTTCAAGGGAAAATCCGTGTCCTTCTCCGGGATGGAAGTACCGGACTCGAGTGTCGAAAATCGAATCGACCTCTTCCAGCAGTTCAATGGCCCTATGAGGGTCATTCCTTCTCACCAGAACAGCCAATGCGGCACGGCTGTAGTAGTAGGTTGCCTCCTTGGGGGTGATCTGATGGTGGATGGGGTACCTTTCCTGGAGGTGTGCCTGGGGGTCAGGGCGGTCCCGCTGGGTGTACAGAGTCAGGTAGCGCAGGTTATCGACGGCATCAGACTCGAAGCTGGTGGAGATTTCCTGACCGAGCCAGCGGCTATATTCCGAGTCAAGGTTGTTGGAATGGGCGATGTGGAGTAACGCGGCCCTTACCAGGGGCCAGTCGTCTGTGGAGGGATCAGCCATTTCCGCCAAGACATTTCTATAGTCGCCGAGGTAAGCAGCGCGTGCCTCTTCGATGCCAAGCCAAGTCAGCATCATTGATACGTTATCCTTGTGGTGGTTGAATACCCACTGCTTAATTTCCTGCTCGTCCAACTGCTGCTCTTCCTGCAACTGTCCCCCAACATCTGCCCAATGCCACAATCGTTATTTCATCCACGCACGGTCCACCGGTCCGACAGTTCCAGCGGCAGGTACCTGTTAGACCTGTTCTGGGAAGGGTCCCCGGTCCGGTAACACTCAGCCGGACTCTTTCCGTGCCTGCTCCCTTGCCCACCCTCTTTTCGCCATTTTATTGCGTGCTGCGCCGGAGAAAACGCCCGCCTGCCGGGATGCCGGTGGGCTGACCATTTTCGACCAGTACGCGCCCGTTGACGATTACCGTTTCGGGCACGCCCTTTACCTTCATCCTCTCGTACAGGTTGTAGTCCACGTTCATGTGATGTGTCTGGGCGCTGATCACCGTCTCGGCATCGGGGTCGAACACCACTATGTCCGCATCACTGCTCACGGCGATGGTGCCCTTGCGAGGGAACAGGCCGAAGAGTCTGGCCGGATTCGTCGAGAATAGCTCAACCATTCGGTTCAGGTTCATGAGCCCGGAAGCGACCCCGTGGGTGTAGAGCAGGCTGAGGCGGTTCTCGATTCCAGGCCCGCCGTTTGGAATCTTGGAAAAGTCGTTGAGCCCCAGGGTCTTCTGGTCGCCGAACCGGAAGGCGCAGTGGTCTGTGGACACCACCTGCAGGTCATTGCGTCGCAACCCCTTCCAGAGTTCGTCCTGATGCCCCTTGTCCCGCAACGGCGGGGTGAGCACATACTTGGCCCCCTCGAAACCCTCCTGGTCGTACATGCTGTCGTCCAGGGTGAGGTAGTGGGGGCAGGTCTCGGCATAGACGTAGTTCTGCCGGGAGCGGGCCGACTGCACCTGCTCAAGTGCCTCGGTGCAACTCAGGTGCACGAAGTAGACCGGAGCACCGGCGATCTCTGCCATGCGTATCGCCCGGTGGGTGGCCTCCGCCTCGGTCACCGGCGGGCGGGTGCTGGCGTGAAACCTGGGGGGCCGTATGCCCCTGGGCCAGGGCCTGCTGCACCAGTACGTCAATCATGTGCCCGTGTTCCGCATGCAGGCAGATGAGCGCCCCATTGTCCGAAGCCCGGACCATGGCCTTGAAGATGGTGTCGTCGTCCACCATCACCGCGCCGCGGTAGGCCATGAACATCTTGAAGCTGGTTACGCCCTGCCTGACCATTTCGTCCATCTCCGGGAGACGGTGGTCGGGGAGGTCCTGGACGATCATGTGGAAGCCGTAGTCGATGGCAGCCTGGCCCTCGGCTTTCTGGTGCCATATTTCCAGCGCCTCGGTCAGAGCTTGGCCGCGCTGCTGAACTACAAAGTCCACAATGCTGGTGGTGCCGCCCACCGCAGCAGCGATGGTGCCTGTGCTGAAGTCGTCTGAGGAAACGGTGCCCCCAAAGGGAAAGTCAAGGTGCGTATGGGGATCAATGCCTCCGGGAATTACGTATTTGCCGGTGGCGTCGATTGTCTTCTCGGCGTCGGCCGTCAGGTCAATCCCGATCGTGCGTATTTTCCCGTCGTCCACCAGGATATCGGCCACGTAGTTGTCCACCGCGGTGAAGATGTGCCCGTTCTTGATCAGGACGCTCATGCCGTCCTCCTCGGGGGTGACTGGGGAACCCTGATTTTAGTCATTCGGAAACCCAATTGCGAGACTGCATTGGATCATCTTGGATCGTTCAGCAGTCAGGTGCTTCCAAAACAAGGCAGCACGCTCGTCGCTGGATCGGCCTGACCTGCCAGCGGCTTCCAGCTGGGTAGGGGATGCTATAAAAAGTCTGCCGGGTGGCTGAGAACGAGGCGCTCATTTACCCCATTATTCGCCTGAAAAACGCCAGCACGTTGGCTCCCGTGATCTTCTGCACGTCCTCGTCGGAGTAACCGCGGGCTATGAGTCCGCGGACGATGTTCTTGCCGTCGGCCGGCGACTCCAGGCCGTTCAGGTATGGCGCTGGAGCGGGGCCGGTGCGGCCCAGCATCACCCGGCTGATCTCGACCATGTCGCCGATGCTGGCGTCGGTGCCGATGGCCACGTGGTCCACGCCCACCAGCTTAACCATGTAGTCGTAGTGGTCCAGCACGCACTCTATGCTCTGCTCCGGGTCGTTGCTGAGCCGGTTGGGCACAGCAGTGATGCCGATGACGCCGCCCTTCCCGGCGCAGGCCAGCAACTCTTCGTCTTTGCGCAGCCGGCGAGATTGGAGGCTGTCGCTGGCAAGGGTGTAGGAGCCGTCATGGCTGAAGGTAACCGGCGACTCGGACGCCTCGATGGCGTCCGTAGCGGTGCGGTGAGACGCGTGAGAGACGTCTACCACCATCCCCAACTCGTTCATCCTACGCACGACCTCCACGCCGAACTCGCTGAGCCCACCATCGTTTCGCTCGAAGATGCCGTCGCCGATGTAGGCCTTGCGGCTGTAGGTCAGGCCGGCCAGACGTATCCCGGCGTTGTAGAGCACGTCCACCCGGTTCAGCTCGTTGCCAATGGCCAAGTGCTCGACCGTGGGCAGGAATCCCACTTTGTCCTGTCGCTTCGCTGCCTCTATCTCGCCGGCGCTGCCGACCTGCACGACGTCTTCATGTCGCGAGATGTCCGAGATCATCATGCTGATCTCGTCCAGCAGGTCAGAGAAGCGAATGAATGACATTTCGTTGGTGTTCAGCATCCCGCGAAAGACGTTGGCAGTCCCCACAGCGGTGAAGCCACCCTCCCGGACTGCGTCATAGCCCCAGACGTAGTCGTCGCTGCGCAGGTAGTCCCAGTACTGGGTGAAGTCTTCGGGCATGACCATGGGGTGTTGGTGGAGGTCGATCATGACCGACTCTTCCATCAGCCGCTGGAACCTGGTTTCCTGCCGCACGTCCAGCGGCATGGTCATGGATGGAACGCGCCCCACCTGGCTGACAAGACTGAATCGTCCGGGCGTCATGGCTCACCCTCCCTTTCGCGTTTCGGATCGGATTGCCTTCCTACCTGTCAAGCGCTCCCTCCAGGTACGAGCGAAAGGCGTCGGGGTCGTTGATCAGGGCCTGCAACTCCATGGACGGCAGCCGGTGCGGGTCGGTGTGTTCGGTGATGTACCTGGTGCTGTTGGGCGGGCCTCCGTCGGCCTCGTCGGGCTCCGACGACCCAGCGAGCTCCGCATAGCGGATGGGCTTGCCGTCGGCCTCGTATTCCGACCCCACGACCCACAGTCGACCGAACCGGTACCTCTTCCTGACTTCAGCCTCGGCGGCGCCGCTCCAGCTGGTGCCGGTGAAGGCAAAGTCCTGCGGGACGAAGCCCATGTTCTCCTCGATCACGCGGTTGCACCGGTCCAACTCCTGCCGTATCACCTCGCCGTCCGTGTCCTCGGCTGCCAGGTTTGAGAGGTTGGGATGGCTGACGGTGTGGGCGCCGATATGCCAGCCAAGTTCCCTGAGCTCCCGCATCTCTGACCTTGGCATATGTTCCGGCACCTGGGCCAGCGCCAGCGGGCGGCTATATTCCGGGTCATAGGGCGAAGTGTAGATGAACAGGTTGCCCTTGTATCCGTACCTCTCGAGGGTCTGGAACACCTCGCGGCGCATAGACACCACAGGGTGGTCAAAGTCGATCATGATCGGCCGTTCCGGCAGTGAGCCCGTTCCGTCGCGCCACGCCGCCAGCTGGTCGTAGTTGATCGACTGGAACCCCATCTCCGCCGCGATGCCCATGAGTGTGTCGAACCGTTCCTCCGTCAGGGGATGTCGCAGGGCACCGGCCGCCGCGGGCCGGATTCCGTGGCACATGGTAATGGGGATTCTCATAGCGTCCTCCACAATTTCACCGGGTCTACAGGTACCGCACCCGGACGGGATGGGTGTCCACTCAGGCAGGCAGGAGTTCGTCTACCAAGTGTCTTATCAAAGTTGCATATAGCCGCCCGTTCCTCGGTGCCTCCAGCCCGATCAGCTTTGTTACCGGGGATCATTCAGCGATCACCAACCGGTAGCCAAGGTCGAGTTCCGTCAGTTCTCTCAGGTATCCGAAACGGGCGTCCCACTCCCCTGACGCCAGGTCCTGGCGCAATCCTTGGGCGCACCATTCTGCCACCTCGGGCGGCAGCTGTGCCAAGCTGGAAATTCCCGCCCGCACTGACGGGTCCAGGTACCGACGCGGGTCTTCGATGTTCGGCACCCTTTTCTCCGAGGGAAGCGAAAGGCATTCCGCAAAGTACTCGACCAGCCAGAATTGCCAGGAAACTCACGGTTCGAAGATCAAGATTATCTGGCGCCTCGCCACCCGGCGCAGTTCTGAAAGCCCACCCGCCATGTTCCCCCAGTGATGGAGGGTGAGAATGGCCAGAGCCGCATCAAACGTGTGATCACCGAAGGGCAAAGCCTCAGCCACTGCGCGAACCGCAGGCGCGGCCCCGGGTTTTCTTTGGGCGATCATGGCAGGCGACGGTTCGACTGCGATTACCTGACGGTCATCTGGTTCGTAGTTGCCGGTGCCAGCTCCAACGTTTACGACGCTCCCGGCATCACCCAGGGCGGCAGGGACCGGACGTTGAATCCGAGGGTCCGGCCGACGGAGCCCCGGATAGCTGTTGCCGATGCTCTGGTATAGATAATGCCCGTCGGTCGACGACAAGGGAGTGCTTCCTGCCCCTTTAAGTATGGTGTTCTTCGATGGTTGCATAGTAACCGACTGCGTCTACCGACCTCCACTCTTGTGTTATGACTGTCGGACTGAATTCATTGGAACCTCCGATGTCCTTCTGTTCCGGTATTCATGAGAGGTCGCCCACTCTCAGGAGGCAGGAAGGACGGACGCAACGGGATCATTGGTTTGGCGGGTTTAGTCCCTGTGCTCGTCGCAGGTCGGATGCAATCCGCCGGGGTTTCATCTGCCGACCTGCTCACAGAACCCAAATATTGATTGCGGAGGGACTTTCGGGAGCACTTCTATGCAGTTGGAGGCCGCCTTGTTGGGGTGCTCGTGATCAGGGTTGCCTTATCGCCTCATGAATCGCTGCCCGGGCACACCGCCCAGCGGGCTGAACCCTGAAATCATGGCAATATGGTTCCGGGGCATTGGCAGGTTGGCATTCGGCAATAGACCAGTCAGTTGTGAGCAATGGAGAATCTCAAAGAGGTGGAAAAGCGATCGAGTCTGATGTCCTCCCAACTGCCAAGGAGCCAGGACAGCCATTTCTCGCAGGACGGACCTCCCCCGGATCTGCGCCAATGGGAGTCGGTGCCGGTGTTGCACAACAACCTGTCCTTGATCGGTCGGCCCGTTGCCATTTCTGAGTTTCCGGGCCGACGGTCCTCGGTAACTTTCGCCTGCTTCGGTTCGGTCGATCGGCTGCTACCATGGCGGAATTGGCGTAAACAGGACGGCAAGGAGGAGATCGTGGCTACGACGTATCGAACATGGTCGACAGGGTGATGACCGTTAGGGGGCCCATTGATCCGGGCCAGTTGGGTCCCACCCTGATGCACGAGCACTTGTTCATCGCCCTTTACAAGGGTGTTGAGCCGGACGACAACACACCGGCCACCGACTGGTGCCTGTGGGAGCAGGAGTCGACCATCGACAAGCTGGATCAGGCCCGGGATCGCAATCCGATCCGGGACAACTGGGTCCTGCTGGACGAGATGACGGCGATGGACGAGGCCATGCAGTTCCGTCATCACGGGGGCGGCACCATCGTAGAGGTCACCAGCATCGGCATCCGGCGGGAACCGCTGGCAATGTCCCGGGTGTCACGGGCCACTGGCCTGAACGTGGTGATGGGCGCGGGCTGGTATCAGAAGCTCTACCATCCGGCTGACATGGACAGAGGGACGGTGGAGGACATGACCGAGGAGATAGTAAGGGACGTTACGGTCCGCGTCGGGGGCACCGGCATACGTTCGGGCATTATCGGAGAAGTCGGGATAGCGGGTAACCCAATCACGGAAAACGAGGTCAAGAGAATCCGGGCCTCGGGCCGCGATAGCCGCAAAACGGGTGCTCCGATCTCATTCCACCGTGGGGGCGTTGGACAGGAGAGACTGGAGGTGGTCGGCATACTGGGGGAGGAGGGCACGGACCTGTCCCGCGTGATCTTTGGCCATAGCGATTTGATTTCCGCGGACTATGACCTGATGCTGGAGTTGCTGAACCACGGGGTCTATATCCAGTTTAACCTGCTGGGCAGGGTGGAAGTGCCGCTGCGGTTTGCGCCGGCCGAGGACGACCTCAGGATGTTCATGACCGGCGCGGGTACTGCGCTAGCAGCCTGTCCGAGAAACAGAGGCGGCCTGCAGTTTTGGGTATGATGGGATGAGCACTCAGCCAACGGAGCCGACTGATGAGCAAGACCTATCTTCCCTACGATCCCGGCCAGCAGTTGCTGCTGCCACAGGCTCTGCAGGAATGGCTGCCTGAGGATCACCTGGCCTATTTCATCTCCGACATCGTGGATCAGTTGGACATCTCGGAGATCACGGCCCGCTACGAGCAGGAGCGGCGGGGCGGGCCGCCCTACAATCCCCGGATGATGGTGAAGGTGCTGCTCTATGGCTATTGCATCGGGGTGGCGTCGTCGCGCCGCATAGCCACCAGGCTCCATGAAGACATCGCCTTCCGGGTGCTGGCGGCCAACAACACGCCGGACTTCCGCACCATCTCGGACTTTCGCAAGGATCACCTGGCGGCGTTGTCGGGGCTGTTCTTGCAGGTGCTGATGCTGTGCTCTCAGGCGGGGCTGGTGAAGCTGGGCCATGTGGCGCTGGACGGCACCAAGGTCAGGGCCAACGCATCGAAGCACAAGGCGATGAGTTACAAGAGGATGAAAGAGAGGGAAGGGCAACTGTCGGCGGAGGTGGCGGAGTTGCTGCGCCAAGCCCAGGAGGTGGATGAGGAAGAGGACCGCAGGTATGGCAAGGACAAGCGCGGTGATGAGTTGCCGGAGGAGTTGTCCTTCCGGGAGGGCCGGTTGGAGAAGATCCGGGAGGCCATGGCGGCGCTGGAAGCCGAGGCCCAGGCTCAGGCGGAAGCAGCCGAGGCAGCGGGCAAGGCGCATCCTGGAGTGCCTGGGGACAAGGCCCAGCGCAACTTCACCGACCCGGAGTCCCGCATCATGCCCGGGCCGGGCGGCAAGGACTTCTTGCAAGCCTACAACTGTCAGGCGGTGGTGGACCATGAGCATCAGGTGATTGTGGCAACCCGCGCCACCAATGTCGCATCGGACAAGGGGCAGGCGGTGGTGATGATCGAGGAGGCCATTGCCAACACCGGCAGGGTGCCAAAGGAAGTGTCCGCCGACGCCGGTTACTACTCTGCCCCGGCCGTGGCCGATTTACAGGCCTTGGGCACCGACCCGTACGTCGCGCCGGAAAAGACCCGCCACGGCTACCAACCGCCGCCCGCGCCCCGGGGACGCATCCCCAAGGCTCTCTCGCCCAGAGACCGGATGCGCCGCAAGTTGCAGACCAAGCGGGGTCGGCAACGTTACGCGTTGCGCATGGAGACGGTGGAGCCGGTCTTCGGGCAGATCAAGCAGGGCCGGGGGTTCCGGCAGTTCCTGCTGCGGGGATTGGAGAAGGTGCAGGGCGAGTGGTCGCTGATCTGCACCGGGCACAACCTGCTGAAGCTGTTCCGCTTCGGTGGGCTGGCTCACGGCAAAGGGTCGCCAACCCCACACCCCCGCCACCGTGTTTTTGCCGCGGCAACATTCAAGCAGAGGGACAGCGTGATCAGTCTTTTATCCACGTTGGTATCAAGCCCCGTCAGCATTCCTCGGACGGGCTGCTAGTGGCGGAAGCGATACCCAGACTGATAGAGGCGGGTTACGCGGACCGCATTCTGCTGTCCCAGGACGTGTGCACAAAGATGCAGCTGAAGAAGTACAGCGGAACGGGTTACTCCTTCATAAGTAGAGAAGTTCCTGCCGGAATTGCGCCGCGTTGGCATTTCGGAAGAGCTTGTCCGGATGGTGATGGTTGAGAATCCTAAGCGCATCCTGGCTTTCGTGGAGCCTCTGGATTAGTCACTGCTGAGGGGCGGGCCTGCTAGCTGCAAGGCGTTCGACACAACTATTAGGTGTTGTGCTTTCGTTCGATGCGGAATTGGAGGTGCGGATTGGCCATTCGCCCTCTTCGCCTGCGACTGGGAGTTCTGCTTCCAACTGCATTTCGCTGGCGGCCAGTCATGTATTCTCACCCAGAGTTCGCCCCATCGAAATGTCTACCTCGTCCGCGTGCGCCAGAAATCCGAAATGCGCGGACGGGACCAATGGCACTCAACGAACGCGGCGGTAATCAATACTCTGGTGCCCCTGAGAAATGAGGACCGGCGTGGTCAGCCCGCTGCGGTAAACCAGACAGGAATTTCCGATGTGTCAGTCAGGTTTGACCCGCTGTCCTCGATACGAAGCACCGCTGCGGCACTCCCTCGGATGATGTACGCTTTCCATTCCTCATAGTCCTCCATGACGGGCATCAAACATACTACCCACCAGTAGTCGTCAACCAGGTACTCGATCAGGACGCTAACGCCCCATCCTGAAGAGGCGAGCAGGCCCAATTGCACGGAACCCAGAGGTGTTCCGGAATTCAGCTCATCCCTCATCCTCTTGGTCAGGATATTCTCGACCAGAGTCCAGTTGACCCACTCCTTATTCGATAGCACCTGCAGGTCGTTACCATCTGCTGGTTCTTGCAGATATGGGGCACCAAGGAGCTGGATTCTTGTCCTGATGAGCTCCCTGAGCACCGGGCCTCGCACCTCGATGGCGGGTCCTTCCGGGAACGTGGAGTTGAACTGGGATCCTTGCAGGTTATCGCTCATTTTTGCTCTCCTGAGATTCGGCATCGCCTTGGATAGTGGTTTTTGGTTGTTGGTGCAGGCCAGGACGGGTCAGCACTGGAACGGGTCGTGAGGGGGAAAGCTCTCGCGGATTGAAAACCCGAGAGGCGAGTTCTCCCACTGACGTCAGGCCAGCGTCGTCTGTCATTCGGTAAGGGATGCTGGCGCAACCAGTAATTTCTCGACAGTACAGGCGTAGAGCGACCTGAGCTGTGGGATGGTTGGCGCACTTCGGCTGCCCCCGCACAAGAATTCCGGGGTGGCCCGGGGAGCAGGCCAAGGTTTGGGTGGACAGTGCCGGATGGGAAGTTAGCGGCTCGCTTGGGGCCACTGAGAATATTCCGTGTCGGACTGGTTCTTCGAGAACGGGTCAGGAGCCGAAGTTCCTGCGATTGGTCCGTGCGTGATCGAAGTCTGACGCGCCCGTCGGCGATCGTAGGCCGAAGAGGTGACGGGAAAGAGTCTGTGCGATGCCGTAATTGCTCGAGCCACGGAGGGAGCTACCGTCAGCACCGGGTCCCCGGCATTTGGGAAGGCAGTCGGGGACTCTTTGGGGGGATGGTGAGCGTGTTTCGTTACCGCGAATGCGCCAATCGCAGAGCGGGCCGAGGGGGTGGGGCTTGGATTTCTTCAGGGGGGTTGGAAAAGGATCAGTCGGGGCGATCGTCATAGCATCGGCGGCACCCGCTTGCTGTTTGTGGTCGGCGATTGCTGAGCCCGCCTCGAAACGTGCACGGGCGACAAGGGGGATGGAAATACCCAATCCTTACACAGCTCATTCTGGGGAGGCGGAGGGCGCCAGGGTTCACGATAAAGGGACGTCATCTGCAATTTGACAATTGCCCGCGTGCAAGGAGGCGCAAAGGGTCCGAATTCCCGTCAGAGGGGTATATTGGGATTAGTCTTTGAGTTTGCGTTGTCTCACTGGAAAAGGCACGGAGGGAATCCCACTCCGACTACGCACGGCGGCCTACACAGCCCGTACTTTCGGCTCTTCCGCCTGGCCAACCTTGCCGGAAAAGGACTAATTTGAGCATAGCCACAATATCGTCTGCGGTAGCATCACGCCCCTATATCAGAATCGATGTCACCGGGGGCCAGCGAAAGATGAACGGAAGAGTCCTCGCGTGTACCCATGTAGGTCCCGTAGGTGTAGTCGATAGACTTGAGAAGGGATTGATCAGCCCGGCGATCGTTTTGTCCCAGTCGGGGAAGAGTGAGGCGACCTTGGATTACTGGCGGTCTGTGATGAGTAATGTCCGCCGGTCTGCCGTACTCGGGTGCATCTCGATTACACCTTCTTCACGAGGCCCGGACTCCTCGCCATGGTCATCCGCGTCGAAGTCTCCCTTCTCCGAATAAAGGGCATGCCGCTACTCGGTCTGGAAAAGAGTCTCAGGACTTGCCTTGCAGCAACGGCTTCCCCGCGTTCCGTTTGTTGCGCACTCGATTGTCGTCCACCTTCGGGGTTGCGACTGTCGCAGTTTGGACAACTCATAAGCAGACTTGCGGAGAACTGGGGTTGAGCTTTCGATCGGGTGGTATCTGGAATTAGGCGGTGCAGTTCAGACCTGCGTGACCTTCGGACCGAAGCGAGGGAACATCAAGGAGGCGAATTCAGAAGCCTACGCCTTGCCTCGCATGCTGTCGCGCGTCATGGACAGTACCAGCCAGAAAAGCCGCTTTCGTAACCCCCCGAAAGGGGTCCCGTTGCACTGACCGCCACAGCTTTTTTCAGGTTCATCAGAATACTCTGACACAATAGGCGCAATACCTGATATAATAGCTGACATTGTCAGTACAACTCAGTGCGCTCGAGGAGGTCGCGTCTGCGTGGTTGAGCGAGACCGTTTCGATAAGCAGTTCGGGGCAGGGTGGCGGACTGCATACCGGTATGCCTGGGAAGGCGACGTTCCGGTGGAGGCCGTCTGCGACAAACTTGTCTCCTCTCTTGCCAAGGCGCTCAGGGAGAACGGTGGCATTCCAGACCTGTCCGAGATGTCGCGCATCGTGAACCGCGCCGGGGAGCTTGGTCTGATCTCGGCGTTCGGTGCCCTTGACGATATCGTGGAGCAGGCGGGTGGACACCGCCACACCGCTATTGCAGCCGAGGTGGCCAAGTCCCTGATCGTTCAGAGGACAGACACCTCGGATGTATCTGGCCCATTTACTGAGGCAGCGTGCGCAGCGCTGGTGGAGCATTACTTCTTCGCAAGGGCGCGCCAACCTCTCCTCGATGGCCGGAAATTTGCCAGCCACGAAACGGTCGGGGGCTGGCAGAGCAGGGTGGAAGCGGTGCTACATCCCCAGATAACCAAAGTCGCCGCTGCTCTGCGGAAGCACCCGGACGGAGGGAAAATCAAGGCTCCTCCCCGTCTGGCCAAGAAGGAAAGCACTCGAGATCTGCTCGAGCAAAATATCCTCGGACCGCAGCCGTCGGATCGCGCGATGGCCGGCAGGTCCCGATGAGTGCCGTAACCTTCGGTTACGACTTCACGGACAGAAGGGACGAAGCTTCAGGGGGCTGTTCTTTTTGGGCGCGCCAGGATGGGCTGGTGCGGGCATTCTCGCGAGCTCTTCCAGGCCGTGCCGCCGACCTGCTGGACGTGATGGGGGCTGTTTATACTGCGGACCGCAGGTCGAAGCGCTGCTTCAACGGGGCCGCTACCGGGCAGCGCCGGATCAGCATTCGCATGCCGGTGAGAGAACCTGAGCTTTGGTCCTCTCCGGAGTCGGAGGTTCGCCTCAGAGAGTTGCTTTCGTGGGTCAGCGGAGATGTCTGGACCTTTGAATTCACGCGCCAGCATTCCGTTCGGAGCAAGGAAGATAGGCAGGGGTTTCTCTTTGAGATCCCGCTTGAAGCGCCGGTAACGGTTTCGCTGTTCAGTGGAGGTCTGGACTCCCTGGCCGGCCTGGCATATCACTCTCTGCGTTCTCCAGGGGGATCCCGTATCCTGGTGTCAGGCTGCACCCACAACCGTCTGGCCACCCAACAGGTGGCCCAGGTTAAGGGGATCAGATCTGCGTGGGCCCGGGGATCGCCGGTAGCCAGCGAAGGTGTGAGGCATGTGGCGGTTCCCTTTGGTGTCGATGCCGAGGGGCTCAGTCAGGAAGAGAAGGGTCAGCGGACCCGGGCCCTCCTTTTTCTGGCCATGGGTGTAACCACGGCGCTGCAGGCCCAGACCGACACCCTCTACGTTTTTGAGAATGGCATTGGGGCGTTGAACCTTCCCCTGAACGGGTCGCAGCTGGGCATCGACAACTACCGCGGCGTCCATCCCCGGACACTGGGCATGGCTGAGAGTCTCTTTGGGTCCATATTGGGTGAGCGGGTCTCTATCGAGAATCCATTCACGTTCACTACGAAGGCGGAAATGTGCCGTGCCTTGGCTGCGGCCGGCCTCGGCAGCGTGGTCCGAGAGACCGTTTCCTGCGATGGATACCCCCAACGTGTGCGTGGTCGGTCGCAGTGTGGCTGCTGCACGTCCTGTGTCCTCAGGCGGCAGGCCCTGCGCTGTAGTGGGTTGGCCGATAACGACCCCAGCTGCGCGTATAGGTACGACATCTTCGGTGGCCTTGCTGACCTGGGCCCTGAGGAGGTTCACGGTTTTACGGTGATGAGCGAACAGGTCAGCCGGATAAATGGATGCCTGGCGTCGGACCAGCCTTGGCAGAAACTCGCGGCCGCCTACCCGGAGATGGCCAGGACCGTGGCCGAACTCGCTGCTCGCCCCGGGGCAGCAGCTAAGGAGGACCTCGCGGCCAGCTTCGTTGAACTTTTCCGCAACCATGTCCGGGAGTGGAACGAGTTCGCCTCGGAAGTCGCAGTGGCAGGGTAGGAGATCCCATGAAGGAGAATGTTGTTGACACCGTCGACCCTAGGGTTCTGGGACAACGTCTCCAGGAAGCCAGGAGGGCGCGAGGGCTGACCCAGCAAGAGGTCGCGGAGTCTCTGGAATTGGCGCGCACCACGGTGACGGCCCTGGAGAAAGGGGAGCGCCGGATCCGCCCGGATGAGTTGATCAGCCTCGCGGGGCTGTACGGCCGGCCGGTCAGCAGTTTCGTCGGAGGCAGGGCGCCCTCGTCAGAGTTCGCAGTGCAGTTTCGCACCTCAGTCAACAGAGCGAGCTCCCCCGAAGCCCAGCAGGAGCTGAGGCTCGGGGTCCAGGAGTTCCAGGGCCTGTGCGAAGACTACCGCTGGTTGGAGGAGGTCACAGGTGCGCGCCCCCGGCAGTCCTATCCTCCCCAGTACGAGACGGCCGGGATTCCACCGGAGGATGCGGCAGAAGATGTGGCCGCCTCGGAGCGGAACCGCCTAGGCTTGGGGGACGGGCCGGTCCTGAACCTACGGGAGGTGCTGGAGAATGATGTGGGGCTCCGGATCTTCTACACCGTGCTCCCGTCCAGCCTCGCGGGCATCTTCGCCTACACGGAGGACCTCGGCGGCTGCATCGCAGTCAACTCTCTTCATCCCGAGGAGAGGAGGCGGTGGTCGATGGCCCACGAGTACGGCCACTTTCTTACCAGCCGGTTTCGGCCTGAGCTGACCGGCTTGGGGCGAACCGGCCGCAGCTCTGCTTCGGAGAGATTCGCCGACGCCTTCGCTGCGGCGCTGCTCATGCCGTCCTCGGGACTCAGACGGAGGTTCTACCAGATTTCCCGTGCCGGAGACGGTGCGGTGACCGCCGCCGAGATCTGCAGGCTCGCCCACTACTATTTCGTCTCCGTTGAGGCGATGATGCTGCGCCTGGAGGAGTTGAGGCTTATCCCCGGGGGGGCTTGGGAGCGGCTCCGCGACCGGGGGTTCAGGGTGCGGGAGGCCCAGGAACAATTGGGGCTGGCTCCTCACCCGCACGACGATGCGCGCCTGCCGTTGCGCTACCAGTTCCTTGCAGTGCAAGCCCACGTGGAGGGGGAGCTCACCGAAGGTGAATTGTGCCGGGTCCTCCGCCGGGACCGTCTCTCGGCAAGAGAGACCGTGCAGAACCTGACCCACTCTTTTCATCTTCTGCACGAAGGAGACCTGTTGTCCATTCCCATCGATCCGAGCAGCCGGGTGACGGGTACTTGACGCCAGAGGCACCTGCTACCGAGTGGCCGGACGACGGCGTCCTGCTCCTGGACGCAAGTTGCCTGCTCAACCTGTATGCCACCGGTCGTATGATCGAGATCGTTGCGGCCCTCCCCTGGCAGGTGGCCGTCGTGGACTACGTGCTGGAGCACGAGGCGCTGTATGTCCGGGCCATCGGAGCAAACGACGAGCAGGATGAAACGGTCCCAGTGGACTTTTCCTCTCTCATCGATGATGGACTGTTGCTGGTCGTGCGGTTGGAGAACCCCGAGGAAGAGGCATCCTTCGTGGGTTTGGCAGCAGTCATAGACGATGGCGAAGCGATGACGGGGGCCATAGCGCTCAACCGGGGATACTCAGTTGCCATCGACGACCGCAAGGCGAGACGGGTCCTGGGTGAGAGGGCACCCGGGATGAGGTTGGTATCCACCCTGGAGCTTGTGCAACATTGGGCTACGGTAGTTACGAGGCAGGAGGTGATCCTGGTGCTGCGGGCCATGCAGAACGGTGCTCGTTACGTCCCAGGGCAGCGGGATCCCCTGTACGATTGGTGGCGAGCCATGACGATGAGGCCAAACGCCGAGGAATCTTAACTTGGTTGGGATAGATTCTGATAACCTGCCTTGCAGATAGTGTGTGAAGCACGCCGCAGTCAGGACAAAGAATCGCTTTCATTAAAGATACATATGTCCGAGGAACTGACCGGGCCAGGTCGCTTCTGCTTGGCACGCAACTTTACTGCAGAATGGTAGGTAGTAGCTCACAATCGAATTCATTTCCGTTCCCAAGGGCCTCCGGTGAGACGGCGGTATGTGACGATTGCCTGCTGCACGGTCAGTCAGGCATTCATGTCGGCCAGGAGCCTGGGTACCTCCTCTTCTTCAACTGCCTTGTCACCTGGTCTGATCCTCTGCAGACGCTCTTGGTATCCTATAGGGAATACCCGCAAGGAGTCCTACCTCAATTCTCCAGGGAAGATATTGAGGAGTTCAGAAATTATCTGGCGTTGGCCGAACTGTTGTGATGCCAGGGCTGCGCCATTGATGATGTAGCACCTGACCAACTGTTTGTGGTCACCAGAAACGTCCGGCACACTTCGAGCCCACCGGCGTCGACGTGCTAAACCCCTTCATCAGCGATGAGACGGCACCGGAGTAAACGCCGCGAACTGAAGTCTGATTCTGGTCGGTGAAAGAGATATGCCCAATAGCAACAGCAAACTGGCCGCAGCCGTAGAGGAATACCTCGACGACCTCCGCAAGATCAAGGCGTCGGGCGCCGGTACTGCCGAGACGTCCTACTACCCGCCGCTGAGCAACTTGCTGAACGCTGTGGGCGGATCGCTGAAACCGAAGGTGTCCTGCATCAGCCAACTAGCGCAACAGGGCGCGGACCACCCTGACTTCGGTCTGTTCGCCGCCAACCAGGTGTCCAAGGGCCAACCCAAGCAGGGTCAGCTCCCCGAGGGCGGGGTGGTTGAGGTAAAGCCTACCACAGACGATGCATGGCTCACCGGCGACAGCGCGCAGGTCAGCAAGTACTGGGAGCTGTACCGACTGGTGCTGGTGACCAACACCCGCGACTTCGTGCTACTGGGCGAGGACGCCAACGGCAATCCTGCCAAGCTGGAATCATTCCGGCTGGCCGTGTCCGCCGCCGACTTCGACAAGAAACTGCAAACTCCAAAGGCTTATGCCAACACGGTCGGGCCTGCGCTGGCCGAGTACCTGGGCCGCGCCCTGTCGCATCGGGCCGCACTGGCCGAGCCACGCGACCTTGCCCGCCTCCTGGCCTCCTACGCCCGCGACGGCCTCGCCCGCGTGGAGGCCCACGGCAACGCACCATCCCTGAACGCCGTGCGCTCGGCGCTGGAGGAGGCCTTGGGTGTGAAGTTCGAGGGTGAGAAGGGCGCGGCCTTCTTCCGCTCTACCCTGGTGCAGACCCTCTTCTACGGCATCTTCTCGGCATGGGTGCTGTGGGCCCGGCAGACTCCCGCGACAAAAGGGCCGTTCAACTGGCACGAATCAGCCCAGCTTCTGCGTGTGCCCGTCATAAGGGAGCTGTTCTGGCAGCTCTCCAACCCCGGACAGCTCCAGCCGTTGGGACTGAACGAGGTGCTGGACTGGACGGCGGCGGCCCTGGACCGCGTGGACCGCGAGGTCTTCTTTGCAAAGTTCAATGAGGGCGAGGCTGTCCCTTACTTCTACGAGCCGTTCCTCGAGGAATTCGACCCGGCTCTGCGCAAGCAGCTTGGCGTCTGGTACACCCCCGCCGAGGTGGTCCGCTACATGGTGGCCCGAGTCGACCGAGCCCTGAAGGACGACCTCGGCATCGAGGATGGTCTGGCCGCCGAAAATGTTTACGTCCTCGATCCCTGCTGCGGCACCGGCGCCTACCTGGCAGAGACACTCAAGCGCATCGCCGCCAACCTGCAGGGTAAGGGCCTGGGCGCCCTCGCCGGAGCGCAGGTGAAGAAGGCGGCCACCGAAAGGGTGTTCGGTTTCGAGATCATGCCCGCCCCCTTCGTGGTGGCCCACCTGCAGGTCGGCCTGACCATGCAAGCCCTGGATGCGGCCTTTACGGAGGACGGTGATGAGCGGGCTGGGGTATTCCTGACCAACGCCCTGACCGGCTGGGATAAGGACACGGGGAAAGAACCCAAGCAGTTCCAGCTATTCATGCCCGAGCTACAGGAGGAACGTGACCGCGCCGAGGGCGTGAAGCACCACGAGAAAGTACTGGTCGTCATCGGCAACCCGCCCTACAACGGCTTCGCCGGGTTGGCGGTGGGCGAGGAGGCGAATCTGAAAGATGATTATAAAAAGACGAAGCTGAATGGAGTAAAGAAACCCGAAGGACAGGGGCTTAATGACCTGTACGTGCGCTTCTTCCGGATGGCAGAGCGGCGCATAGCTGAGATGACCGGACACGGCATAGTCTGCTTTATCTCGAACTACTCCTGGCTGGATGGGCTATCCTTCACCGTCATGAGGGAGCATCTGCTTGAGTCATTCGACGTCATCCGCATCGATAACCTCAACGGAGACAAGTACAAGACCGGAAAGACCACTCCCGAAGGCAAGCCCGACCCGAGCATCTTCTCCACGCTGGGCGACCCGGTGGGCATCCAGGTGGGCACCGCCATCGCCACGCTGGTCAGAAAAGCCGACCATGCCCCCGCCGAGGCCGTGGGCCTCCGCCACCTGTGGGGCCAAGAAAAGTTGAATCAACTTACGGAGACTGCGAATGCAGAACCTATGGCCCTCTATGAGTCCGTGGAACCCCTGATGCCGTTTGGCCTACCTTTCGAGGAGTTGGCAGTAAGCCAATATTGGGGTGAGTGGCCCACCATACCTGACTTGTTTCCAGTTTATTTTCCCGGCGTTGTCACCAACAGGGACTCTTTTCTAGTGGGCATTGATCTAGCTCGCCTTGAGAAAAGGATCGAGGATTACTTCGACTCGGAGTTCAGTCACGATGAGATAGCCCAACGTTATCCTGTCGCGATGAAGAATACGTCGTCGATTCAACTTAATGCCCAACAGGTCCGAGATATTCGTCTGGCCAGTGGACCTAACAAAGAGGGTCTTATCACATATTCATTCAGACCGTTCGACACACGCTGGCTATATTGGGAAGAAGAGTCGGGATTATTGGCCCGGCCTAGTCCTGATTACCGCCCCCACGTATTCAACGGCAATTTCGCGTTGATATCTCAACAAAAGCCACGAAGGGAATGGTCTCCTCCTCAAGTAGTCTCGGCAATGGGATGCTATGACCTCATGGATCGCAACGTATCTTGTTTCCCTGCCTGGCTCCGCAACGAACAGGTTGATGGCCAGCAATCGATGCTGGGTGGTGAAGGGGAGCAACAGCGGCCCAACCTGTCCGCCGGGGCGCAGGTGTATCTCGACCGGCTGGGACTGGGGGTGGAAGACCTCTTCCACCACGCGTTGGCTGTGCTGCATGACCCGGCCTACCGGGAGGCCAACTCTGGCGCGCTGCGCATGGAGTGGCCGCGCATCCCGCTGCCCGGCTGGTCCAACGGCGGCTCTGATGCGGACGTGGGTGATGCCGCCGCCGAGTTGACCGCGTCCGCCGCCCGGGGCCGCGAGCTGGCTGCCCTGCTGGACCCGGAGACTCCGGTGCCGGGGGTGACCACTGGAACCCTGCGGCCGGAGTTGGCGGCCATCGCCGTTCCGTCGACCGACGACGCCCACAACATGACCGGCGACGACTTCGCGCTTACTGCCGGCTGGGGCCATTTCGGCACCGGAGACGCCGTGATGCCCGGCACCGGCCGTGCCGATGAGCGGGACTACACTGCACCTGAGCAGGAGGCGATGGCCGATGCCGCCGATGTACTCGGCGACAGCACCCTCGACATCTACCTGAACGGCAGCGCCCGCTGGAGCAACGTACCCGCTGCCGTCTGGAACTACAAGCTGGGTGGCTATCAGGTCCTCAAGAAGTGGCTCTCCTATCGCGAACAGAAGGTCATCGGCCGCAATATGCTCCCCGAGGAAGTGCGGCACTTTACCGACACCGCCCGGCGCATAGCCGCGATCTTGATGCTCACGGGGCCGTAATGAATTGGGGAATGACACCTAATCGGCGAAGCAAGGGCCCCAAGGGAGAGGCCGACAGAAGATTTCGCACTATTGCTGAGGAGGCTAAACTCTACAGGGGTCGCTGTCTCTTTCCAGTAGATGGAAACGTAGGACTCTGCCTGGAACCTCCAAGCAGGCGCCATGTGATCCCACGGTCGTCCGTGCTGAACGCCCTGAAGGACAGCAAGTCCGGGGAAATCATTGACTTTGACTGGGGTGTCGACCAATGGTCCAGTCTCTTGCTCAAGAGTGACGAGCAACACCCCGTGGATCTGGAAGAGCCGGCGATTTTCGCCCCCCGTCTTTTGGGCACACATGAGGCGTGCACTGGGCTCTATGCCTGCCAAACCCATGATGCTGTGTTCAACCCCATTGACACTGCAACCCCGAACTTCGGAGATTCTCGTATCCGGTGGCTGACGATGGGACGTATAGCACTATATGCGGCCGACTTGTGCAGCCGGCGAAAATTCCTGGTAGACGCATGGAAGGGGAAGACAATGAGGGGTGGCAATAAGGGACTCCGAGCCAGTTGGATGCGAGAGTCTCAATTTGCCTACACCGCCTACGAAAAGGCCCATTCCGGTGCGAAGTGGTGGGGTGAGAGCTGGAAGTCCCTAGACAACCCGGGCGACTTGCCCGACAGCCTCGTGGGCTGGTCGCATCTAACATTCCAGTCACGGTTAAGAATGGCTGCCTGTATTTACTACGGGCAAGCCACAGTGGTGGTGGTTCTTCCCGGGGACGGTGATGGCCACACGATGGCACTGCTGCACTGGAGTGAGGAGAAGAGCAAAGTAATAGTTGATGAAGAGCGGCTAGGAAGGAAGGCTAGGGAAACTGAGACGGGCGACGAATACGGAGTTGATATTCTAAGCGAGTTGATGTCCAGGGGTTCAGGAGCGGTAGCAGCATCCCCTGCGTCCTACAGAGAGTTAGCAAAAAACCAGAGGGTGGAGGTGCAGAAAATCGTCATGAGAGGTCTCGAGGCCACGGGAATATCCCAGGCACTCAGAGATGATCCTCCGGGCCATAGGGCTGTCGGCAATAGACGATACCGCGGCCGGACGGAATGACACAACAACCAGGTCCAGTGCACCGATAGCGTGCAAATGATAAGCCGGTCGGTCTGGTCCTGGAAGATTCCGATGTCATAGCAGCCTCAGCCGTTGAACTGAGTCTCGATTTAACCAGTCAGATTTCCAATGAGTATTGAGTTGGCAGTGCGATTCATCGCCAAATGGATATTCATTGAGCCAGGCCAAACAGTTCTTCGAGCGTCGCCAACTTAAAGATGCTCCGGAGGGGCAGCAATAAATGCAGTTAAAAGACCTGACGAGGAAGTTTAGCAAGGTCCGCATCGGTCCGGCTGGAATCCACATTTTCGACCGGGGTACCGGGCTGAACATTCTTGTTGATGAAGTCAAAATCAACGAATCAGCATGGTCTCTTGCCCCGAGGCATATATCCATCGCCTTAACCAACGCCTGCGAGCTTTCCTGTCCATATTGCTATGCCCCGAAGAGGCCGGCCTCCCTCGATTTTCACCTCTTGACGACTTGGCTTAAGGAGTTGGACGAAAACGGTTGCTTGGGAGTTGGCTTCGGCGGCGGAGAGCCCATGCTATATCGCCAGTTCCCGGAGATTTGTAGATTCGCGGCCAAAAACACCAACTTGGCAGTTACGTTTACGACCCACGGGCACAATCTGAACGAACGGCTAATAGCAAGGCTTGATGGTAGCGTTCACTTCTTGAGGATTAGCATGGACGGCGTAGGTTCCACCTACGAAGCGTTAAGGGGCCGGCCGTTTTCATCCCTTCTGCACCGCATCAGAATTGCCAAGTCATTGTCACCAGTGGGAATAAATTACGTGGTAAACAAGCGAACCGTTGCCGACCTAGATCAGGCAATATCCATCGCTTCAGACTTGGGAGCAATTGAGTTCTTGCTTCTTCCTGAGGAGTCAGTACGTGGCACAGGAGGAATTGATGTTCAGACACGAGGAAAGTTGCGGCGATGGGTAGAGGACTATTCTGGAACGTTACCACTGACGATAAGCGAGGGCGGGGCTCATGGCATGAGTGTAGCCAACCCATTCGTTGCTGAACCCGGGCTTAGAGGGTTTGCCCATATTGACGCCAGTGGTGTCCTTAAACGAACGTCGTATGACGACGAGGGGCAACCCATCGGAGTCTCCGGCGTCATTAACGCTATGAATTTGTTGAGTGAAAAAGAGGGTGGTAATCGAGAATGAAACTGTGGTTGGGATATGGAACCGAACATTCAATGAACCTCGTCATGATCGGGAAGTTTGACGAAAACAAAGAGGCGTCTCAAGCCTTCGCTGCGATCCAACATATGATGGATCAAGCGAGTGCCGACGTGGACTCAGGGCTACTAGAGGTTGGAGATCCGCCCGACCGATACACCGACGCAATGATGAAACTCGCGGAAGATCTGAAGTTCTATAGTCTGCGTCCTGCCGAGTTTGAGCAGTTTGTGTACGATGTGGCCGTGGATCTGAAAGACGACAAGATCGTGATTACGACCGATGAGGCCGATGTTTCAGCGTTCCTAAAGTTCCTAGTAGATAAAGGAGCGCGTGTGGAGGTCTACTCCGCCCATTATCACGCTGACACCGATTATGGTCGTGGCTCAGAACGTTAACTGACGGAAAAATCATGCCTTATCTGAACTGGGATTCGTTCCTAAAACTCCCTGGGGCACCAGAGAACAACTTCGAGCAATTGTGCCGTATCCTCGTCCACCGCTCCTATGGAAGGTTTGGCACTCTTCGCGCCCGTGCTCAGCAACCAGGGGTTGAGTTTCACTTGAAGCTCGACACTGCATGCGCGTTGGGCGATTCTGGGCGATGGTATGGTTGGCAATGCCGATGGTACGGCTTGGCTAGCGGGCGACCCCTACTCAGTACCCGGCGAAAGAAAATCGAGGAAGCAATCTCAAAGACTGAAGAAGTTCTGCCTGGGGTGACAGATTGGGTACTTTGGACGAAATACCCACTAACCAAGGGCGACCAGGAATGGTTCTACGGTCTGCCAACGCAGATGAATCTAATACTGTGGGCCGAAGATGAGGTAGAAGAACACCTCGAGGGTGAGGCCGAGATCTATAGGCGCACGTTTTTTGGAGACTTGATCCTAACTGACGAAGAGCTTTCCTTTTTGCATTCCCAATCCACTGCTCGGGTAAAGGAGCGCTGGAATCCTGAACTCCACCAAGTGGTTGATGCCGAAAGAACTGTTCTGAAAAAACTAGGGCGCTCTGCCGCTTGGACAGAACTTGAGGAAGTCGCGGATCGGCTCGCGGAAGGTTGCTCCGCACTTGATTCTTTAGCCGGCAAATTGCCTCAAAAACTGGAAACGGACATTGAACAGCTCGCTGGGTCAGCACGGTCATTTATCTCGTCGCTTTTAAGCGCCCTTTCCTGTGTAGAGTCAGGCGACTTCGAAATGTTGTCAGATGTCCTGGCTGAACTTCCGCCTACTCCCAAAGGTAAATTGGCGGTGATTCCTAGGAAACTCCGCTCGAGACAGCACCATGCAGGTTTTACTGTTACGAATCTCTTATCAGACATCAGGACTGGTGCCAAGCTTTTGGAGCGGCTCGGTAGCGATTTGAATGAACGTCAAGTCGGAATAATCGCAGACTTCGGTTGTGGCAAGACTTTTCTGGCCGCTCAAATCACCGGTCGCCAAGGCAATACTCCTGAGGGGATTCTCCTACATGGTGGGGAACTGGGTGGTAATCACAGCCTTGACGACTTGGCAGGCCAGGTGGTCATCCAAGGCCATCGAACCTCCACTATGGAATCCTTGTTGGCGGCGGTGGATGCCGCCGGGAAGAGGGCTGGCAAAAGACTGCCAATCGTGATAGATGGTCTAAATGAGGCTGAAGATCCTAGAAAATGGAAGGCATTATTGGCCTCCGTGAACGAGACACTGCGTAAGTATCCCCACGTTTTGCTGGTCACCACGGTCCGCCCGGAGTTTATTGAGGAGGTCTTGCCTCTTGAACTTCACTGCCGGGTAGAAATCCCCGGCTTCCGCGATGACCTTCATGGTGCGCTAGTCAAATACTTCGAGTACTACCTGATTGACCCCAGTGATGCCGAATTGCCGAGGAGGTTGTTGGACCACCCTTTGACTCTTAAGTTGTTCTGTCAGGCTGCGAACCCTTCTCGAGAAAGGGTGGTCGGCGTGGAGGCGCTGCCTGGATCCCTGACCGGCCTTTTCGACAGTTTCTTGAAACAATCCCGAGACAGGATAAATGAATTAGCTCCGCGTACCCATATGTACGGTTCAGAGGACGTGCGTTGGGCGTTGCACCAAGTGGGGTTGGATCTATGGGATGGAAGATCAAGAAATGTCCCACTTTTCGCACTGCGCCACAAACTTGGCGACGCAGGTCGCCCGTGGGCCGCAAGTATTGTGCATGCGCTAGAGCAAGAAGGGATACTTACTCGGGGTGGAGATGGTTTGGACCAGGTGTCGGCAGCTTATGACGCTCTGGCAGGCCATTTAATTGCTGACGCGCTCTTGTCTTCGAAGAACCGAGGTGAACTCGAAAGTTGGTTGGCAGACTCTACTACCAAAACGGCCTTGTTCGGCGATCCCTCGGAACGGCACCCACTTGCCCGTGATGTAATTAGGTCATTGGTTGGTCTCTTTCCCCGCAGACACTACGGAATGCACTTGTGGAGTCATCTCGACGAGCCTGAGCGGACCACTGCTCTGGTCGCAACGTCTGAATTGGAAGGCCAATACTTGGACCAAGAAACAGTTGATTGTTTGGAGGCGCTTACATCCCAGGTTCCAGAAATCAGCCCTTATATTTTCGCGAGAGTATGGCAAACACGTGGTTCGGTGGGCCACCCATTGAATTCAGATTTCCTCGAACGGGTGATGGGACCAATGCCAGTGTCCGCACGGGATTTGCGCTGGACCGAGTGGGTGCGGAGAAATTCTCAGGACATCTTGGTCGACCTGCGACAACTAGCAGACCAGTGGCGCTGTGATTGGCAACGCGGCGAGAGGGATCTACTGCTCGTGGGCTGGGTCAAATGGCTTATGACAAGCACTGTTTTGGAACTGCGAGACTTGGCAACTATGGTGGTGTACTGGTTTGGGAGAGGGGATTCCAAGGCGCTGTTCGACATTACCCTTGAATCACTATCATTGAATGACAAATATATTCCCGAAAGAATGCTGGCAGCTAGCTACGGCGTGGCGTTGGCATACTGGGCCGACCCCAGTGGCGCAAACGTCCGCCGAGCAATACCCCAGTTAGCTCGCGGTCTATACGAGCGAATGTTCGCTCCTGATGCCAAGTACTCCACCGCTCATGCACTGATGCAAGATTACGCCCTCTGCATAATTGACCTGGCGCTCCGAGTGGACCCGCTAACCTTGAATGGAGAGCAGCTCGCTCGTACAAGGAGGCCGCTGAAACAGGTGGAGTCGCCCTTTGCCGCGGCCAACGCTGTTACCGATCTTGAGGTTGAAGATGTCGACAGAGCGTTTCACATGGACTTTGAGAACTATACGCTAGGGAGTCTGATGGCAGGCAGGGCAAACTATGATTTCAGCCATAAGGAGTACAGTGACATCCGGCGGCAAGTCCGGTGGCGGGTGGGCAATCTCGGGTTCTCAAACGAGAAATTCGCCGAAGTCGACAGATTCATTGATAACGCATCTTGGCATTCACGGGGATCCAGGGCAAAAGTCGAACGCTATGGGAAAAAGTACTCCTGGATTGCTTTCTTTGAGATGTACGGAGTACGACTAAGCCAAGGTCTTCTCCGGGATTGGGGCGAACATGATCGTCCCTCGGATTCAGACATTGATCCAAGCTTCCCGACGCCACCACGCGATTGGGTTCCGGAATTGGATAACCCCCTTAACAGGGGCCCGGAGGACGTCGTTGATTGGGTTTCAACCGGCCCAACACCAGACTACGAGAGTATCTTGAAACTGGAAGAAATCGACGGGGAGCAGGGGCCGTGGCTGCTGCTTGACGGCTTTATCGAACAAGGGCAGGAGGGGGATGATCGGTTGATCTTTGCGTTTCTTCGATGTCTTCTCGCAGGCCCATTGGAACTGCCGCGGATTTTCACAGAATATGATCGGCGACCGTACCCAGGCAACGGGGCAATACCTGATCCAATTAGCGACAACAACACATTTGCTGGTGAGATTCCATGGTCAACCCGTTTTGCGTACCCGCTTCGAGACGAGAATGGGGTACCAGAACGTCAGATTGTCAGGGCCTTCGAAACGTATGACCCTGACCCATGGGAAGGTGTTCAAATTGAATTACCTTCAGTCAATTTTGTATGGGAGGGGGCGTCAGAGAACTCAGTAAACCGGAGGGGGAGTGCGATGGTGCCCAGTCCTGCCTTGTGTGAACGACTGGGGCTTATAAGTCATGCTCAACAGTTCGACTTGTATGATTCTCATGGGGCAATCGCAAGCGTTTGTCTCATCCGTAAACAAGACAAGATTTCCTCTCAACTCCTCTATCTGCGCGCAGATTTAGCGAACCGCTACGCAACTGAGACCGGTCAGACCATTGCCTGGCTGGTCTGGGGCGAGCGGACACCAAGTTACGCTGCATGGGAAAGACTGGAAAGAGAAATCCTCCAAAATGTTTACTCTAAGTATGCCCATATCCACAAGCGGTCCTACGTCTGGAATGGACAGGTACCTGAACCCGCAATGAACTCGATAAAAGACCCGTCATGACCCAAGGAGGAACGGAGCAATGTGAAGCTGAGTATAGACGGGACAGGTGCAAGGCATTTGGTGACGTTGCCCCGGAAGGTAGGATAGGTAGCTCAGTGAGCATATTGCTTCTAAACTGTGGGCAGCAGTTGCTGTAGGAAAGGAGCAGGAACTGTCGAAAAGACGTATGAAGCACAGCACGGCTTTCAAGGCCAAGGCGGCCTTGAAAGTGGGGAAGGGCCAGTGTCAAAGGCGATGGGATGTTGGGCCACTGGGGCGGAATAATATTGGCCGCCTGTGTTGCTCATGGGATTCGAGTGGAAGCTGCAATATCCGGCCAACTCCTATCTCTCCGCCTGTTGGGTGATCCAACGGCTGACGTCCAGGAGCTTGGGCAATCCCCGCTGGCTACTCCCATCGAGCGCTCCGCCCGGATGAACTCTCGTTGCTGCTCGGTCAGGCTGGCTGTCGGCTGGGGAAATGGCCTGCGACCGAGCGATCCCTGATCGAGTTCCGCCACCACTCGCTGAAGGCGAGCACCGTCGCGAGTTGAAGCTTACCCGGGGCCGTCGAAGTGTAGAAGTCTTCCGACAGGGAACTGAACTCCACTCCCGCACGGTGCAGGCCCTTGAGCACCAGCAGCCCGTAGGTGAGCCTGCAAGCGGACGCACTAAAGTGGACCGTGTCGGCGGAAGATCGCCTACATTTTCCTGCCATCCTGCCCCAGAGGTGGCACCTAAGCAGGACGGCCTTTGGACTAGCTTCTGGTCAGCTCTGGAGTGGTCCATGTGGATGAATCGCGCTGGCAGGGTGGTTCACAAACGCGCGTTTGTGACACTGGGCCATAATTCCCTCCGTTCAGCTTGGTTGGGTGTGGGTCACAAAGGCATAGTGCAATTCGCGCAGTTGGAGGGAGGTGGTGCCCGAGGCTTAAGGCTACCTCCACACCAGCTTCCCAAGTTGTCAGCGTCATTGACCCGCCGACACTGTTGGCATTTGGGTCCGGCAACAGTGATCCTGGGCCAAATGCTCGTTTCCCACCTTTTAGTCTGCCAACTCACCGTCGTAGTTGTCGCGGTTCTGCGTGGAGTCGGGTCACTTTGCAATCGGCCTGCTATCCACCAGAATTGGAAGCTGTGAGCCACCTTCCAGCATTACGGCATACTCTCCCGACTCTGTCCCCTCCGGCACAATGAATTCACCTTCGCACCTATTCACATAGCAGTCAATCGAGCCTGCTGGTTCACTATCAAAAAACACGTCAAATGCCCTGCTGCTCTCGTCATACTTGTTCGGAGGACTGAACAGGAACCCCCCTTCTCCCACTACCGAGACCCTGGCTCCCGGAACTGCTACAGCCGGTTCAACTGAAGTCAGGACTGGCCATACCATCTCAAAGCCGGGAGCGCCTCCGGCAGGCTGGTCTTCGTCTCCACTGCCCTTCTCATCGTCACAGGGGGGAATACCATGGTGTCCCTGAATTCCGAATCTCAGGAGCGCCGGCACGCAGCCACTCAACCGATTTCCGCCGATGAACACCCGGGCGGTCTCAGGCAACCGGGCCAGTTCTTCCGGGATTTCTCCCGTGAGGCCGTTGCCGCTCAGGTTCAATGACTGGAGTGCGGACAACTCCCCGAGTTCCGGGGGAATCTGGCCGGTCAGGAGACTGTCCGCCAGTTCAAGGTTGATCAGGTTGGGCAACCCGCCCAACTCCGGTGGAATTTTTCCCGTCAGTTGGTTTCCCTCCAGGCTCAGGTGCTTAAGGGCCTGCAGTCGTCCCAGCTCTGGTGGTATGACGCCGGTCAATTCGTTCCCCCGAAGCTGCAGGATGGTCAGGTTGGGCAGTTGCCCCAGCTCCGGAGGGATGCTGCCGGTAAGCCGGTTTTCGCTGAGTATCAGCCGTTCCATGTCTGGCAGCATTCCCAGTTCGCGGGGCAACCCATCGTCTTCTGGAAGTCCGACCGCCTCAGCCGGGGCATGAATCCCGCCGCCGCCCTCAAGGAATCTGTCGAGCCCACCAGATCCGTCTCGAAGCCGTCATGGACGCCATCGACATGAAGACCTTCCGCCTGATGGCGGCCATCGGCAAGATTGACCTGGACAACTTACGGGAACGCTCAACGCTGGGCAAGCGGGGCACGGCCGAGCAAGGACGGGTGCCCACCGGCGGCCCGCCCTACGGGTACTTCACCGGAGAGGACGGCAGACCCGGGGTGGTGGTGGAGCAGGCGGAAGTCGTCCGCCGCATCTTCCGCATGTACGTCCACGAAGGGATGGGGTCAACCTCTATCGCCATACGGCTGACCGACGAGGGAACCCCCACCCGGACCGGCAAGCTGTTCTGGCGCCAGTCCTACATCCATTACGTTCTGGCCAACGCCACCTACACCGGTACTTGGCTCTACGGCAAATACCGGCACGTATCCACCGAGGACGGGAAGAGGCCCTACGACCAACCGGAGGATACCTGGATTGGAATTCCTGTCCCGCCCCTGGTGGATGAGGAGACCTGGGAGCGGGCGCGGGCGCTGAAGAAGCAACGAGGGCGGAAGGCCAGGAGGAACACCAAGGTGCTCTACCTGTTGCAGCACCTTCTCAGATGCGGGGAGTGCGGCTACAACTTCCCCGCCAAGTCCACCTGGAGCACCACCAACGTTCGCGATGGCAAGAAGTATCGCTACGAACTGCCCACTCCCCGACGGTACTATAAGTGCAACGGGATGCAGAGTATGCGCCTGGACCGTCGGGTGCGTCACTACATCCGTGCGGAGCGGTTGGAGGTGCCGCACTGGGCCAGGTAGACGGGAGTGCCGCGGTCAGCGGCACCGGCTTGGGCGTCACTGCGTTGGCGGCGGCGCTGGTCCGAGAGTCGTTATAGATCATTCAGGTCGCGGGCGACTGCTTCGGCCGCTGCCTGTCCGCTGCTCACGGCCCCGTTGACGGAGGGGACGCCCATGTAATCTCCGGCCAGGACCAGGTTGGGCCTGCGGAGGGCCATCTGCTCTCTCAGCCGGCGCATTGCGTTGAGCATGCCTGGCGCTCCCATGCAGACGGCCTCCGGCCACCGGTAGACCTTCGTGAATAGGCCTTCTCCGTATTCAGGGAGGTTTGACCCCGGCGGTGGGTTCCTCCGGGCGTCCTCCAGCAGGAGGTGGGCGATATCGTCCTCGGGCCTGTTCACCAGTTCCTTGGCCCGTTCACGGCCGGCCATGAGGTCCAGGCTGCTCTTCCCTTCTGGAAAGCATTTGGGCAGGTTTATCGACCTGTCCAGCAGTAGTGGCGTGTCGTCTTCGGGATAGAGGGCCGCGTGCCACCCCTTGGGCAGGGGCGGCTGCTCGAGGCCGATTACCACACGACATCCCGTCGAGTATGTGACTGTTTTCAGGGCGTCCTGCTCTTCGGCCGTCAGGCCGGGGATGAGGCTGGCCACCCGGTTGCCGGGTACCGCGGTTATGACCGCTGCCGCTTCCAGGAACTCTCCGTCCAGGGCCACTCCGGTGGCCCTGCCCTCCTCGGTCCTGATTTCCCGTACCGGGGTGTTCAGCCGTATTAGGCCTCTGCAGGCCTTGGCCAGGGCCTTGGCCAGGGCTCCTGCTCCCTTCTCGGGCACGGTTACCTTGTCCCCGTTCAGGCCCATCTCCAGGATGTAGGACCGCATGTAGGCCTGTCCGGAGTGTTCGACGTCTCCCATGGTCATCTGCAGGAAGCCCTTCAGGCTGGTCTGGAGCATTCGGGGTACGGCGGTGGCGTCCAGGTACTGTCCGAGGGTCTGGTCGTCCTCAATGTCGGCCAGTGCATTGGCGGAGCCGAACCCGAGTGCCTGCGCCTGCTTTTTGATGCCCCGGTGGAGTTTCAGCGCGGGGCCCATGCCCTTGCGGGTGAGTATTCCCAGCCGGCGGGCGGCGGCCAGGTTTCTGGCCAGGGCCGCGGGGGATACTCCCGGCGTTGTCCGGGTCCAGCCGCCGCTCAGGTACCATCCGATGTTCATCCTGGAACGTGTCAGGGTTATATCCAGTTCCCGGCAGAGCCGGAATGTCTGTTCGTAGCTGGTGCAGAAGAAGTCTGCGCCGGTGTCGAGGTGGAACCCGTCAACCTCGTCTCCCCTGAGGCGGCCGCCGGACTCACCGGACGCTTCGAGCACCAGCGGGTTGATGCCGTGCCTGCGCAGGGTATATGCGGCCGTGAGTCCTGCGGCGCCGGCGCCGACTATGATGACCCTTTGACTTGAGTCCATCTCTTCCAAGGTCTGCCTCCTGCACCTTGAATGCCCGCCTTTTGTATCGGCGAGGCTGTCTCTTTCGCAGCTCTCCTGCACTTCCGCTGTTGGCACCGGGGGACGGGTGTGGTTACCGTCTGTTCACCTGAGTTCCAGAGCGTTCCAGCCGGAGTAGAGCGTCTCGCCCTGGAACTGGAGTTGCCGGTTGATGGACATGAAAATTATCATCCCGCTCCTGAGGTGTTCCAGGTCATTGAACTGGGCATACTCCGGGTCGGGGTCGTAGAACGACCAGGTCATGCTGGGTGTGTGCAGGTACCAGGCCCGCTCCAGCACCCCGGCCTGTATCAATTCCTTGAACACCCGGCGGGGGTGACCCTCGAGGGGCGGGGGCACCAGTTCTATCACGTCCACGTAGACGGTACCGGCGACCAGCACCCGGAGAGTCTGGTTTCCCAGCTCCAGCGCCGGCACCGTCACCTCGGCGGTGAAGGCGCCGAGGTCGTCGGTGTGGACCGTGTGTCCGGGGGAGACCCGGAGTCCTCCGAGCTCCATCCACTGCACCGCAGACCACTGGGGCAGGTTGGTGCCGGTGATAATCAGTCGGTCTCCGGCACAGACGGTCCCCGAGCCGGCGGAGACGATTCCGGCGGATACCGTGTGGTCGTCCCTTGCCCGGACCGGGCCGGTGCGGTTTCCGTCGGGGGTGCGTGCCACGGCGGTCACCGTGTGCCGGACACCCAACTCCGCGTCGAGAGGGACGGTGGTCTCCAGGGCGAAGGCGCCCCTCCGGTCGGCGATGACGACGTCCAGGAGCTGGTCTTTGAAGGCGAGGTCGCCGCCGTCCCCGTAGTAGACGCTTATAATGCCGGCGGCCACGAACCCGGTGCCGGAGGCAGTGAACTTGGCCCCGCGGCGTCCGCCGCCGGGGACCACGTCCAAGGCGGGGCTTTCGACCGTTATTATTCCGTGGGCGATGTCGCCCTCCCGGCCGACGACCCTCACCTCGTTGGTGCCGTCCTTGGCGTCGTCCGGGACGGTGACGTTCAGGGCGAACTGCCCGCTGGCGGGGACCTCGAAGTCCGAGGCGTGCTCGGATACGGGTGTGCCCCCGATGGATATTTCTACAATGTCGCGTCCGTTGGAGCTGCTGCGTGCTATCCCGGAGCCGATGATGGTTATGCTCTGTCCTCGGGCCCCGGTCTCGGGGACCACCCTGAGTCCTCTGCCGAGCAGCTCGATAGGGCGGCTGGCCACCGGGTCGTGGGCCACGGTTACGATCACCCTGCGCCCGCGGTCTCCGATGGCCGGGCCCGGGTCCTCCCCGTTCGCGAGGGCGTTTTCCTCCTCGTGGGCGCAGTGGCGCTTGTTGAGGACGGCCCCCGAGGGTGAGGGCACCCGCACCTGTTCGGGGCCATAGGCGGCCACGTTCTGTCGGCCTGGGGGCAGGGTAACTGGCACCTGCAGGCGAATGGCCACTTCTCCCCTCGCGTCCGGGGTGTGCAGCCCGGGTCCCTCCAGCTCGAAGCAGTCTGCGTACTCCACGGCGGGGGCGCTGTAGGCGACGATTCCTCCTATGGTCACGGCCGCCAGCGCCGGCTGTGTTTCGTCCCAGTCAGCGACGGTTATTCTCAGTACCTCCCCGGAGCGGACCCTTTCGGGGTCGAAGGACATGTCGCTTTCGACCAGGAAATCGACGGAGTGGTACACGCCGTTTCCGTCCAGGGTCCAAAGGCGGTAGTGGGGGGTGCCCGGGTCTCCCCGGGCCGTGAGTTCCAGGGTGAAGGCTCCCTCTCGGGTGTTGGCGAACCCGATCCTCTCGCCGGCGTCGATAACGCGGTCTTCGCCGGTGAACACGGTCACGGTCCCGTCGGCGTAACCCTTGCCCTCCAGGGTGAAGGCCGTGCCCCTTGGCCCCTTGGGCGGGTCGGCGGTGGTGGTGCGCCGGATGACGGCGATGATGTCGTGGACCACATCGGGCCGGGCGGCGGCGTGGACCGAGATGATGCGGTTGCCGGCGGCCTTGGGGTTTTCGATGCCGGCGCGTTCTTTGAACGTGATGGTGTAGGGGCCCTCGATCACCGTCGGCCGGTCCTCGGGGCCTGGGGGCACGGTGATGGTCACCGTTCCGGTGCCCACGGAGGCGGCGCTGGCGTTGACCGGGGAGCGTCCCTCCCAGGAGAGGGTGATATTCTTCTCGTCGATCTCACTTGGGAGGGTGAAACTGGTGTCCTCAGTGGGTCCGGCGAAATTGACGATGATGTCCTGGTTGCCGTTCACCGGGGCGTCGGCCACGGTGTCGAGGTCCAGCCTGGCCTTGTTTCCGGGGACGCTGTTGCTGACCGGGTTCCGGATGATGACGAAATAGTGCTCCTGGGGCCGGTATTCGGGGCTCACCTCCTCCGTGTCCTCTTCCGTGGTATCGGGGTCGGTGTCCACGAAGGCGATCTCGATGTGATAGGGCTCGCTCTTGTCGTCGAACCCTGCCGGGGTGGAGGGGGCACGGATACCGGCGTTCTTGCTGAGGGTGAGTATCACCGGTCTGGTGGGCCGGCTGGCCAGTTGGTCCAGGAAGTTGCTGCCGGCGTCCAGGCCGGTGAGCGTGAGCGTGTTGCTCGTGGTGTCCAGGGCGGCGCTCCGGTATGCGGCGCTCTCGTCCCGGCCTGGGATTTTCAGTCCTATGAGTGGCTCCCCGTTGGCGTCGGCGTTGCTGATATCCGCAAGCTCGGTCAGGTCGAACCCGTTCAGGGTGATTTCCAGCCGGTCGCCCGGTTCGAAGTAGTCGTGGTTTTCGCCCAGGGTGTGGGTGGGCGGGGACAGCGTGAGCTCGATGTCCTGGGGCAGGTTGCCGGCCAGCCTGAGGGGGGTGCCGTGCCGGCGGTTGTGGCCTGAGTCCTCGCAGTCCCGGCCACCGGAGTCGGTGTGGGCGGCGTCAGCGGTGCAGGGGTGGGCCTGGGTGGTGTCTCCTTGGCTGAGTGCTGCCGCGGCGGCGGCTGCCGCGATGAGTGCCCAGAGCAGCAGGGTGCGGGCGGGCCCGGGGTGCAGGCGGGTCATATCGGCGCTCATCCGTCCTTCGGTGATTTCAACTTCCACTCTCTCCTGGGCATCCTGTCACTTGGCCTGGGTTTCCCTGACTTTCTCGGGCACAGAGTAGGTGATGCCTTCCTCCTGGTAGGCGGCGACCGACATGATTCCTGAGAAATTGTCGAACCGTCTTGCCGCGGCCCTCCCGGGCAGGGCCTTGGCCACTGTTCGGTCCAGCAGCGCGCCCAGCCGTTTCATCCTGAGGACGCCGGTGGTGCGGTACTTGGGGTAATTGAGGCGGTCGGCCAAATCGTCGCCGATGAGGGCCCGGGATATGGTGTAGACCTTTTTGACTAGGGCCCTGGCATCCTCCTGGTCGGTGATGCCCACGACCTGCGGGACTCCCTTGACCAGGGCATTGGCGGTGATGATCGACTCGAGGTCAGGCTCCGGCTCGCACATGAGGGCTATGTCATAGAGGTGCAGGGCCTCCTCCTCAGTGGGCATCAGCACCTGGGCGGGCGTGCCCATCAGGTGGGTGGAGTAGCGCCACACCTGCATGAACGATTCCCGTTCTTCCTTGCTGAAACGGGCGCCGATCCTCATTGAGTGTTTCAGGAGTCTTGCGGAGAAGGCGGCGGAGCTGTACCCCATGTGGGCGCCGCTTATGGGCGTGCCCCAGGCTTCGGTGTCCCACTGGGGCGAGCGTTCCAGGAGCCTCCTGACCTGGGCGTGGACCAGGCGGGCCCGGACGGAGAGCTTCCAGCCGTCTCCCAGGCGGTCCAGGCCTCCGGGGAGGAATATATCGAGGACGTGGCGGTTGTTCTGTTTCAGGCGGGCCACTCCCTGTTCCCTCAGTGCCCCGGTTATGACGAACGACTTGCTGACGTTGGTGCCGAACCCCTCGATCAGGACTCCGGCGGCGAAGGCCTGCAACACCAGGTCGGCGTTGGCATGGAAGGCGCGGATGCCGGCCCGGGTCCGGTCAGGGTGGAACCATTCCGGCGGTTCCGAAACCTCCTCGAAAAACCGTCTCACGGTCTCCGGGGCGGTTTTCAGGGCCTCTGGGTCATTGTCCATGCAGCCGCGGTAGAGGGCCTGGCGCCTGCCGGAGGGCATCCCGGCCAGGGCCTCGGTCATCTCGTCGGCGATGGGGTCCCCGGCCCTGGTGAGGGCGATGTAGGTTTCCGCCAGTTCGGGGTCTGCCCTTCTTGCCCTCTCGTACCCGGGGCGGTAGTCCAGGGGTACGTCTGGTCGGGACTGATCAGCGGTAGTCTCCATTCTGGTCCTGCCGGTATCTGGAGTGCGGTTTCTGTGGCTGGGGGTGTCCATTCCATTGGCGAGACGCCTGCAGGTTTGAGTTCCTGCAGGCGTTTTCGGTTGCCCTTGTCCCTGCCGCGGCGGCGGGTGCGGCGCCGTTAGACGCCGCCCACCTTGGTGTCGCTGGTCTTTGACCCGTTGACCTGATGGTAGTCGTAGCTGGCGTTGGGGTTGTACATCCCGTGGGTCAGGACGGCGTCGTTGCCGGCCCCGTCCTTGATGGTGGCCCCGTTGAGCTTGAGCGCGTTTGCGGCCACCCACGTTCCGTCGGAGGCGCGGTCCGCGGCCACGACGGTGTAGGTGAAGGTCATCTCCGCGCCGTCGGTCTCGCTATAGGCCATGGTTACGGAGCGGAATCCGCCCCCGTCCTGCTCGAGCTTGAGCTCCAGGTAGGGCGTGTCCCCGCCGCTGGAGCGGGTCATGGTCACGTCCTCGCTGAACGTCACGGTTGCCTCGATGACGTCGTTAAGGGCGTAGTAGTCGTCGGCCCCCGGGTCGGAGGTGAACTCCACCGACTCGATGGACGGCGGGGTCAGGTCGCTGCCGTCGACCAGGTGCGAGCTGGAGGCGGCCACGGCGTCGTGGTCCAGATTTGCGTCATTGTTGGCCGGGTCCTCGATGCTGCCGCCGTTCAGGCTGATGGCGTTGGCGGCGATGGACACGCCGTCGGTATCCGAGTCCCCGTCCTCTACGGTGTAGACGAATATGACGGTCGCGCCGTCGCTGCTGTCGTAGTAGGCGTTCTTCGTCTCGTCGCCGACCGTGAGGGCGACGTAGGGTGATCCGGACACGTCGACGGTCTCGTCGAAGAGGACGCTCACGTCGATGTCGTCGCCGGTGCCGTAGGTGTTGTTGCTGCCGGCGGTGGAGCTGATGCTCACTGAGGATACCGTGGGCGCCGTGGTGTCCGGGTCCACGGTGTCGCCTGTGCCCTCGTCACGGCCGTCCAGGGTATGGCCGCTGTTGGGGCCGCCCAGGCCGGCGTGGGTGATGACGGCGTCGTTGTCGTCGCTGTCGACGATGCTGCCGCCGTTCAGGGAGAGGGCGTTGGCCTTGATCATCAGGCCGTCGAACGCCCGGTCGGAGCTCTTCACGGTGTACCGGAAGGCGACCTCGCGCCCGTCGGTGTCGTGGTACTCGGCCTGGACCGACTGGCTCAGGTTGAGGAATAGCTTGAATCCCGGCGTCCCGGTCACGGTCACGTCCTCGGTGAACGTGACGGTCACCTCGACTATATCGCCTTCGCCGTACTGCTCGTCGCCGCCGGGGTCGGAGGTGAAGTCGATGGACAAGATGGTGGGCGGCGTCGGGTCCTTGCCGTTAACCTTGTGGCTCGAGTTCTCGGCCACGGCGTCGTGGGTCAAGTCGGCGGCGTTGCCGGCCGTGTCATAGATTGAGCCGCCGTTCAGCGAGATCTTGTTCTCGCTGATGGCGATGCCGTCGGCGTCGGTGTCGCCGAGTACCACGGTGTAGCCGAATATCATCTGGTGGCGGTTGTCCAGGGGATTTTCCAGGAAGTCGGCGGTTTTGGCCGTGCCTTCCAGGTCCAGCTCGATCTGGGGATTTCCTTTCCCGAATACCGTCTCGGTGAAGCTGACCGTGACCAGGATCGATTCGCCGGCATAGTATGTGTCGCCGCCGCCGTCGGGCGTCGACGTTATGGCGACCGAGCTCACGGTCGGGGCCACGGCGTCCACGCGGTGGCTGTCGAAGTTCCCGGTGGCCTCGTGGAACATGATGGCCGAGTTGCCGTCTGCGTCCTTGACGGTGGCGCCGGTGATGGTGATGGCGTTGACCGGGATGGAGATGCCGTCCTGGTCGTTGTCGCCGGTCTGGACGGTGTAGGTGAAGACCAGCTGGTCGTCATCCCCGTCGTCCTCTTGGTATCTCATGTTGACGGTATCGTCGCCGATCACCGCCTTGAGCGCCACGTTCCGGGCGGCGTTCCGGGCGGCGTTCCCGACCGTGAGTCCCTTGTCGTTGGACCCGGTGCTGGCAGTCGTGATCACCAGGTCCTCGGAGAAGTTGACGGTTACCTCGATCTCGTCCCCGGCGACGTAGTAGCCGTCGTCGTTGGGGCTGGAGGTGACGTCGAAGGAGCTGACCTCGGGTCCCTTGCGGTTGCCGAGGCTGCCGTCGACCTTGTGGTCGGTGCTTTCCAATATTGCCGAGTAATTCGGGTTGACCTCGACGTTGGTTCCCTTTGCGGTCACGGTCCCTCCGGACATGCCGAATTCGCCGCCGCCACTCCAGAGTCCGAACCCGTCGGTGTCCTTGTCGTCCTCTTGGACCTCGTACTCGAAGAAGAGCTTGGCTGTGCCCGACCCCTGGGTGTACGTGGCCTTTTTGTACGTTGTGTGGTCTAGCGGCTGGCCCTCGTAGCTGAAGTCCAGGTCCACTGTCGGGGTCCCTGAAACGTCGACCTCGGCGTTGTAGTTGAGTACGACCGTGATCTTCTCTCCTGCCCAGTAGGTACTGTCGGCTACCGGGGAGGATATTGTCTCGGTGTTGGACACGAACGGCCGGCCGTCGACCTTGTGGTCCGCCTTCATCCGGAAACCGGAGAAGCCGGGGTTGACTGCCGATGAGGTGCCTGCGGCGGTGATGGTTCCGCTGCCGGTGAAGCCGTATCGGTCTCCGCTGCTGGTGATGCCGCCGCTGTCGACGCCGATCCCGTTGTCGTCGTAATCAGCGGCCTTGACCGTGTAGCGGAAGCGGATCAGGGTTCCTCCGGTGCCGCTGTGGTAATACGCGCCGCGCCATGAGGGGGAATCTCCGACGCGGATGCTTATGCCGGCCTGTCCGGTCACGTCGACCTTCTGGTCGAAGACGACGCCGAAGTCGATATTCTCGCCGAGGCGGTAGTAGTCCTCGATGAGTTCGCCTCCGGTCCAGCTGTGCCTGATGGCGTGCTGCACCTGCGGGTCCGTCAGCATCACGATGCCGGTGACCTTGGGCCTGCCGTCGACCCCGAAGTAGACCGGGTCGGTCATCGTGCCCTCTTGCTGCTCGAAGTTCTGCAGCCACGTGGCGGAGAACTGCGGCTTGGTGTCCGTTACGGTGCCGTTGGTATGGACACCGACCATCTTGTCCAGGTCGTAGGCGATTTGTATCTTCTCGCCCTTGGGGTCGCTGCTCTGCACCGTGTAGTCGAACACCGGGCGGTATTCGGTCGAGAGGCCGGCGTTGTAGCTCATCGACCGCCAGTGGCTCTCGCCTTCGTCGTCGTCCCAGTGAATCCACAGGTTGCTGTCACTGGGGACGTGCACCTTGCCGTTTATGTCGAAGCGCAGGCGTATGGTCTCGCCTGCCCGGTAGGTGGTTCCGTTGGCCGGGTTGCCCCAGGCCCGGACGGACCTCACCCGCAGGGTGTCGTCGTCGACGATGGTCATCCGGCAGTACTGTGCTGCCCGGTCCGTGCCGCCGCTGGGCCGGATGGCCGAGAAGCCGGCGTCGTACGTTTCGGGTCCCTCCCAGAGGTCGTCCTCCTTCGTGTGGAAGGTGTGGTTGAACTTGTCTTTGGTGCGGGTCTTCGAGTGTTCCTCGTCGTGTTCCGGCTCGAAGTCCTTGTCCTGGAGGGCCACCTTGGGACTCAGCTCGTTGGTGTCCCAGGCGGCCTTCCAAGTGCCGGTGCCGCCTGCCTCTCTCCACTTGGCCTGGAGGGTGAAGTCGTCGCCCTCGTTGACCGAACCGGTCAGGTTGGGTGTGTCCGTGTCCACCACGCATCTCAGCTCGAATTCGTGGTAGCTGCCGTCGCCGTGGTGGGCCTCCGCCCCGGGGGCGGTGAGCATGAATACTGCGGCCAGTGCCGCCAGTAGTGCGGCGGCCAGCAGCCAGGCTGGCCATGTTGTGGTCCGGTTTATTGGTCTCATGGGTTGCTCCTCGCTGCCCAATCCGTCGTGGTCCGATCCGGTGCGGCGGGCCGGTGGACGCCGGCCCGCGCTCTATTCCCGATTTACCCCGGCCTAGACGCCGCCGGTCTGCGTGTCGCTGTTCCTGGAGCCGTCCACCTGGTGGTACTCGTAGGGCTCCTGTGACAGGGGGAAGTACTGGCCGTGGGTCAGGACGGCGTCGTTTTCGGCCTCGTCCTGGATGGTTGCCCCGTTGAGCCTAAGGGCGTTCGCGGGAACGACGGCGCTGTCCGAGGCGCGGTCCTGGGCCACCACCGTGTAGGTGAAGGTCATTTCGTTTCCGTCAGTCGCGTCGTAGGCCATGAACACGCTGCGCAGGCCGGAGCCGCCCGGCAGCGGGTCCAGCTTCAGTATCAGCTGAGGCTTGTCGCCGTTGGCGGCGGCGGTCATGGTGACGTCCTCGCTGAAGGTCACCGTGGCCTCGATGACGTCGTTCAACGCGTAGTGGTTGTCGCTGCCGGGGTCGGAGGTGAAGGCGACGCCCGTTATGGTGGGCTTGACCTTGTCTCTGCCGTCGACCTGGTGGGCGGAGTTGGCCATGATGGCCACGTGGTCCAGGGTTGCCGCGTTCTGGGCGGGGTCCTTGATGGTGCCTCCGCTCAGGCTGATGGCGTTGGCGGCGACGGTTATGCCGTCGGTGTCCAACTCGTCGTCCTGCACGACGTAGGCGAACTTGACTCTCGCCTCGTCGGTGCTGTCGTAGTCGGCTTCGCGTTCGTTGTCGCCGACTTCGATCTCGATCGTGGGATTTCCGGTCACCAGCACGGTCTCGCTGAAGGTGACGGTTATTTCGATCTTGTCGCCGGCGCCGTAGTAGCCATCGGTGCCGGTCCTGCTGGTTATGGAGAGCGACGCTACCGTCGGGGCCGTTGTGTCCGGTGTGACGGCGTTCACCCTGTGGGTGCCGCCCGGATACTGGAACGGGTAGTCCAGGTTGGCGTCGTTGCCTTCGGCGTCCTTGATGGTGCCGCCGCTGAGTTCGATGCCGTTCTGGGCGATGGCGGGCCCGTTCAGGGCTTGGTCCCCGTCCTGGACGGTGTACCGGAAGGTGACGTATACGCCGTTGGTCTGGTGGTGGTTGGCCCTGACCTCCTTTTCTCCGCTGCCCAGGATGAGCCGGACGTAGGGTGTGCCGGTCACGGTCACGTCCTCATCGAAGGTGTAGGTGATATCCAGGTTCTCGTTTTCCCGGTAGTACTCCCCGTCCGAGGGCGTGGAGGTGTAGGCCATGGTGGTGATGGTTGGCGGGGTTATGTCCCTGCCGTCGACTTTCTGGGTCACCAGGGCGGTGACGCCGACGTGGGCCAGTTCGGCGTTCATGCCGACGGCGTCGGTGATGGAACCGCCGCCCAGGTCCATGCTGTTGGCGGTCACGGTGACGCCGTCGGTGTCCTCGTCGCCCTCGGCCACCGTGTAGCCGAATAGCACCGAGTAGCCGAATGTGTAGCTGTAGTCGACCGTTACCGAGGTCCCCCCGAGGTCCATTTCGATGGTCGGGGTGCCCGTGACGGTGACGGGTTCGTCGAACTCCACCTGTATGAGGATCTCCTCGTTGGTGTTGTAGGTGTTGTCCGCGGCCGGCCTTGAGGCGATTTCAACGGAATCCACCGTGGGCGCCACGGCGTCGACCATCTGGCCGCTCCGGTCCGATAGGGCGGAGTGCGTGAGCAATGCGTCGTTCCCGTCGGAGTCCTTGATGGTGTATCCGGACACGTAGATGGAGTTGCTGCTGACGGCGATGCCGTTGGTGTCCTCGTCGCCTTCCTTCACGGTGTACTGGAAGACGAGCTGGTCGTCCTCTCCCTCCCCGGCGTCCCGGTCGAAGGTCACTGAACTGTTCCCGATTTGGACGGCCAGGGTTATACCGTCCTCGTCGTTGTCCGCTTCGGTGCCTTCGGTGGTCTCCTGTTCGGTGTCCGCGGTGGTGGTCGTCTCGGTGATGACCAGGTCCTTGTCGAAGGTGACGGTCATCTCGATCTCGTCGCCGACGGTGTAGCGTCCGTCGCTGCCGGGGCTGGACGTGACCTCGATCTTGTCCACCTCGGGCGGGAGCCGGCTGCCGAGGGACCCGTCCACCTTGTGATAGATGTCGTTTCTGAACCCCGAGTAGGCGGGGTTGGCCTGGACGGCGGTCCCGTGGCGCACCACGTGGCCGTCGATCATGGGGAAGTCCCCGGCTCCCGGCCATACTGAGAAGCCGTTCGCGTCCTTGTCGGTCTCCTTGACCTGGTAGGCGAAGGTCAGCTTCGTGGTGCCGGCGCCGGACTCGTAGACGGCCTTCCGCCTGGTGGCGGGGCCCTGGTTATGGTTCTCGTCCTCGAGGTCGATCTGGACTGCGGGGGTGCCCGATACGTCGACCTCCTTGTTGTATTCGATCTCGACCAGGATCTTCTCGCCGGTCCAGTAGGTCCTGTCCTTCACCGGCGTTGACGAGGGCGTGATCTGTACGGCTATGGGTCTGCCGTCGACCTTGGTGTCGGCGTTGTTTCTGAACCCGCTGTAGGAGGGGCTCGCCAGGGTGCTGCCTCCCTTGGCAGTGATGGTGCCGCTCCCGGTGAACCCGTAGCGGTTCCCGTTGTTATCTATTCCTCCGCTGTCGACCCCGATGCCGTCGGTGTCCCGGTCGGAGGCCTTGACGGTGTACTTGAACGAGAGGGTGTCGGTGCCGGAGCCGCTGAGATACCAGGCGCCGCGCCAGCTGTTCGGTGAGCCGACCCTGATGCTCATGCCCACCTGTCCGTCGACCTCGACCTCCTGGTTGAACTTGGCGTAGACCACGATGTCGTCGCCCTCCCGGAACGTGGTGCTGTCGTCAATGAAGACGAAGTGGGGGCTGGCGTTGGTGTCAGTGACCACGTAGTGGCCTATGGCCGGGTTGTAGGCGCCGGAGATGCCCACCTCGGTCACCTTCGGGGTGCCGTCGACCCCGAAGTAGACCGGGTCGGTCATCGTGCCCTCTTGCTGCTCGAAGTTCTGCAGCCACGTGGCGGAGAACTGCGGCTTGGTGTCCGTTACGGTGCCGTTGGTATGGACACCGACCATCTTGTCCAGGTCGTAGGCGATTTGTATCTTCTCGCCCTTGGGGTCGCTGCTCTGCACCGTGTAGTCGAACACCGGGCGGTATTCGGTCGAGAGGCCGGCGTTGTAGCTCATCGACCGCCAGTGGCTCTCGCCTTCGTCGTCGTCCCAGTGAATCCACAGGTTGCTGTCACTGGGGACGTGCACCTTGCCGTTTATGTCGAAGCGCAGGCGTATGGTCTCGCCTGCCCGGTAGGTGGTTCCGTTGGCCGGGTTGCCCCAGGCCCGGACGGACCTCACCCGCAGGGTGTCGTCGTCGACGATGGTCATCCGGCAGTACTGTGCTGCCCGGTCCGTGCCGCCGCTGGGCCGGATGGCCGAGAAGCCGGCGTCGTACGTTTCGGGTCCCTCCCAGAGGTCGTCCTCCTTCGTGTGGAAGGTGTGGTTGAACTTGTCCTTGGTGCGGGTCTTCGAGTGTTCCTCGTCGTGTTCCGGCTCGAAGTCCTTGTCCTGGAGGGCCACCTTGGGACTCAGCTCGTTGGTGTCCCAGGCGGCCTTCCAAGTGCCGGTGCCGCCTGCCTCTCTCCACTTGGCCTGGAGGGTGAAGTCGTCGCCCTCGTTGACCGAACCGGTCAGGTTGGGTGTGTCCGTGTCCACCACGCATCTCAGCTCGAATTCGTGGTAGCTGCCGTCGCCGTGGTGGGCCTCCGCTCCGGGGGCGGTGATGATGAATAGTGCTGCCAGGGCTGCGATCAGGGCTGCTGCGAAGAGCCATGCTGGCCAGGATATGGTGCCGGTTCTTGCTTTCATGGGGTTGTTCCTCCGACTGCCTTCCGTCTTGTGTCCGGTCCGGGCCGAGAACTGTCGGCCCGGGTGGAACGTTCCAGGTGCGGCGTCTGCGCCGTCTTTTCGCCCTTAGTCGTCGAACCAGCCGGAGCCGAAGGTCAGGCCGGCGTCATCGATCAGCCAGGCCCGGTAGGCGAGTGAGCCGTCCTCGTTCTCTTTGGTCACCCAGCCGCCCTCCCTGCTGGCCTGGACTCCTTCCGGTCCGAACAGGTCGGTCAGGTTGCTGCCGATCTGGCTGGTGTCCAGGTGGCTGATGAACACGCCGTCGCGGTCGGCGATGAAGGCGTACCAGTTGCCGCCCACGCCTTCGGCGCTGTTGTAGTAAGCGACGGTGTCCTGCAGGGCGCCGACGGTATTGGAGTCCCCGCTGAGGTAGTGGGCGAAAATGCCTTCCAGTCCACCCTTGCGGAAGATGGCTACGGCCTCTCTGACGCCGGCCTCGGTGAACTCATCGGAATTGATGTACCAGCCTGACCCGAACAGGAGTCCGTCGTGTCTGACGACCCAGGCGTTCTTGAGCTCCTCCTGTCCCAGGGAGCCTGGGATGAGGGCGCCGCTCTCGGGGTTCCGGTAGACGTAGGAGACCCAGTTGCCTTCCTCGGTGGCCGCCAGCATCTTGGGGCCGAAGTTGTAGCCGTTGGCGTCGGTGCCGACCCAGCCGTTCAGGTCCAGGCCGAGGCGGTCCGGGTTGTAATGGCTGATGATGGTGTCGTCCTCGCCGATGATGAACACGTACCACTGCCCGTCTACGTTGGCGGACTTCATGTAGTGCTCCACGGTGGCGTCGCGCCCATGGGTCTCGTAGCGGTTGATGGCGCTCCGGACGACGTACTTGGTGTACTCCTGCGGGTCAGTCTTGGGCGGTATGGACGCGATGACGTTCATGGCGATGGCCTCCGCCTCCGCCTCGGTCATCTGGTCCATCTCGCCGGCGGTGCGGGTGGCGGAGGCCGAGATCATGGCCTCGATTTCCTCTCGGCTCATCCCGGTCTCCGGCTGGTCGCCGTCCCCATCTGTGGGAGTCGTTTCGCGTTCGCGTTCCTCGGCTGCGTCCTTGTCGTCGGCCATGGCGGCTGCGATCATTGCCTCGACGTCGGCGCTGCTGAGCCCCTGGACGGTCTGCTGGTTGTTCGCCATTTCCTGGCGGACTATCTCCTCGATTTGGGCTTGAGTGAGGGCGCCCTCGTCCTCGTCGCCGCCGCAGGCAACCAACATCAGCGCCATCGCCGTCGCCATCAGGACTGCTGCCAGCCCCTTCCTGGTGGTAAGTCTCATTCGTCCTCTCTCTTCTGGGTCCCTTCCGTGGGCGGCGTTCTCAGTCGCTGGGGTTCTGCCGGCCGACTCGACGCGGGTGCGCCCTCCGGGTGCGGTTCTCGTCTACCGCGGTTTCCGTCGGGGGCGTGCTGTGTTGGGGCACAGGCTCGGACGCCCTTCTCATGGGCGCCGAGGCCAGTGCGGTGAGCGCCGTCCGTGCGGGCGGTGTCCTGACTTCGGTTCGGTTGACTTCGTTCATCGCTTCATCTGGGTCTTGCCGGACCCCTGTCCCGTCCCCGTCCGTGCCCTTGGAGGGGGCTGCCTACATGTAGTGTGTGTTTCACACATGTTCTCTTGCGGAGGCTTGTGTCCTTTGTATGGAGGCGGCGTTGGGAATCTTGAGAGAAGGTGCTCCGGGCGGTCGGTTCAGCGTGGCCTTGGCTGAGCGCGCCTGCTCTTGCCCATTCCGCTTCGTTACCGCAAGCGAGTGTTTTGGCATCCTCCATGGGTCTTTCCATACGATGCCTCTTTCCGTACACACCCCTGTTTGATTCACCCATCCCTCATGGATATCTTGGCAGTTATTAACAGACAATACGTCACTGAATGTTTATAGCCAAAACTGGGACTGTGAGTTTATCAATTCTCGATATTCCTTTTCAACTACACAAGTGGAGTTACACACACTATATCTGCTGTTAAATGTGAGTCTACTGGTGTGCCAAGAACACGTTTGAACCGGGCGCGGGTGAGGGTGAGGCTGAGGGCGGTGTTTAGGTCCACTCTTTGCTGCAGAGCGTGAGCGAGGGGTTGGGGGGCTTTCGCTGCGCCAGGCGGTGGTGCTTCTTGATAGAGGGAGCGGGATAATGTATTCGCCTGGTCCTTTCAGCCGGCGAGTCAGGCGGATGCGGCTACGTTCACCTTCGTGTTGTCACCGCAGATGGCTTCGCCCGTCAGCAAGCCCACATAGCGGGAGCCGACGTACAGCTCGAATTCCGCGCCTGGAGCGGTGATCAACTGGCGCGGGCCGTTCCATCCGGAGGAATCCCGACGACCTGGGCATCGCCCGGAACACGGTTCGCCGGTATCTGAATTCCCCGGGGGCCTTGCCTCCCAAGCCGGGTGCGCAGCAGGCGTCGAACCCTCGGCAAGCTAAGGAGGACCCCTACACCGAATATTTGGACCGTCGCCTCGTCGAGGGGCTGGAAACTGCGTGGCGCTGCACCTGGGGCTGAGGGCTCTGGGCTATGGCGGCGGCTATTCGATGCTAAAGTCCTAAGTTTCGCCGCGTCTGCGCCGCTGACAGCCGGACCCCACCACGCGCTTCGAGACGGCCCCTGGAGAGTAGCGCCAAGTCGACTGGGGCAGCCTGGCCCAACTGCATCAGGATGGTCGCAAGCAGCGCATCTGGGTCTTCGTGATGACCACGGGCTGGTCGAGGACCTGCTACCTGGAACTGGTGAGGAGGGCGGATACCGCCGCCTTCATCCAGTGCCACGTCAACGCCTTCGAGTACCTGGGCGGTGTGCCGCGCCGCTGCCTCTACGAAAACGCCAGGGTGGTGGCCCCGGGCCGGGACGAGGTTAAGCAGCACGTCTGGAACCAGAGGATTCCGGACTTAGCCATCAGGGTAGGGCCTGTGGACATTCAAATCCTCCGAGGGTGACTTCCCCCTGTACCCGCGGCCTATTCCTTCCGGGTCTCCGCACCTGTCGCAAGACTGCGATTAAGCCCTCCCTCAATTTCGCCTCGCGCTGCGCTACGGTTGCCGTCATTATCAGCAAGCGCTCCCAGCGGTTAGAATCGGGCTTGGAAAGACATGCATCGTGTGGGGTTGGGGTTGTTTGGAGGCGCGAACAACGCTCACTGACAAACAGTGGGCGCTCATTGAGCCGGTCCTGCCGGGCCGGACAGGTGATCCGGGAAGAAGCGGAAACAACAACCGAATGTCGTTGGAGGGAATTATCTGGATAACCCGGACCGGGGCACCTTGGCGGGACCTGCCCAATCAGTTCGGAAACTGGAACAGTGTGCATCCGCGCTTCTGGCGCTGGGTCCAATCGGGCGTTTTCGCTTCGCTTCTCTCCTGTCTCGGGTCTGGTGTTCGGGTAGGCTTCTGCCGGGGCCCGGTTCCTACACCCCGCCAACTACCACCGCCGTCGTTCCCTCGCTGGTCAGTGACTCCGAGTACCCTGCGTCGTCCTCGAAAGTAACCCGCACCTTGATAACCTTGCCGTTGTCAGATGACTGGACCTCGTAGGTTGAACTCGTCGCGTCGGCGATCTCGTTGTCGTCAGCCAGCCACTGGTAGCTATAACTGACATTGTCTAAGCCGTTGGCGTCGGAGATTCCAGACGTGCTGGCCGTCAGAGTCTGGCTTACTTGCGGCGTTCCGCTGATGCGTGGCTGTCCAGTGGCCGGGCTGTTTAGAATCAGGCTGGCGCCGGCGCCAGCCTGGATGCCTCGGGTGTGGTCGAGTTCATAGTTTTGGAAAGTTACTGAGTCAATACTGACTGTGACTTGTGCCCCCTGACTGGTTGGAGTTACGGCGACAGATTCGCTGCTGTCGCTGCCGCCTTCGACAGTAACGGTCGTACTGGCCAGTGTGCCGCCTTCTGCCGAAAGGGCAACCTGCATATCGAACGGGGCGCCCTCGCTGACTTTGACCACGACAGTATTGGCCCCGTTCTGCTTCAACTCAGCTGAGACGGTAAAGGTGGCTCCCGGATTGCCAATCAGATCCACACTTTTCAGGTCGGTGAGGCCGGTAAACACGCCGTCAGGCAGCAGGCTCAGATTGTTGTCGGACAAGCTAAGTTTCTTCAGCTTGGATAGATTGGCCAGCGCACCCGAGGGCAAGTCGTGCTCGTCCAGGGTGTTTTCGGGGTACACGTCGGGGTCTGGGGCGTTATTTTCCCAGCGGAATCCCAAATACAGCTGTTCCAGGTTGGAGAGTTCGTCGAACACACCATCTGGCAACTCGCTCAACCCATTGTTGCCCAGGTTGAGATGCCACAGGCTGGAGAGTTCGTCGAACACATCGTCGGGCAGTTTGCTCAGGTGGTTGATATCTAGGTTCAGCGCTTGTAATTCACCGAGGTCATCAAACACACCGTCAGGCAACTCACTCAGATTGTTGCGGCGCAAGCTTAGGCTAGTTAGTCGGGAAAGGCCCGCGAAATCCCCCGATTTCAATGTGGTAATGCCAGAATTTTCAAGGTCCAAGGTAACCAGAAAGTAGTACAGGTCGTTGTCGGTCACCTTAGCGCAGTCACTGATACTGGGCAGCCAGGCTAGAATGGCATCCTGTACCTGCTGGGTGCGGTCACAGATACCGCCGGCGGCGTCAGAGTCGGCCCGGACGCCTATATTTGAGGTCACGAACGCGACCAGGACCAGCATTACCCCTAGCGTAATGAGGGCCCCCGTCAATCGAAGTCTCTTTGCAGTAGTCATTACAACCCTCCTGTCACCACCGCCGTCGTTCCCACGCTGGTCAACGACTCCTCGTTGCCAGCGTCGTCGGTGAAGGTGACCTGTACCTTGATGACCTTGCCGTCGTCGGAAGGCTGGACCTCGTAGGTTGAGCTCGTCGCCCCATCGATTTCTGTGTCGTCAGCCAGCCACTGGTAGCTGTAGCTGACGTTGTCCAGCCCGTTGGCGTCGGAGATTCCGGTCGTGGTGGCGGTCAAGGTCTGGCCCACCTGTGCGGTTCCACTGATGGTAGGAGCGCCTGCGGCTGGAGTGTTCTCGCTGTCGCCATCTGTCGAAGAGGAGGCGAGGGTCAGGCTCCCACCAAGGGAGGTCTGGATTCCCTGATGTGAACCCTCCAGGAAGACGGCGGCAACCACGGTGACCGTCACGCCGTCGTCGTCGCTTACCGGGGAGGTGATGACGCCGCTGGTCAGGTCGCCCCCGCTGACGGGAACAGCAAGGGTGGAGGAAAGCGTACTGGCCTGGAACTTGAGGGTGACTGCCATGTCGAACGGCGCACCCACGGCGATCTTGACCACCACGCCGTTGTCGCCCTGTTGTTCGAGTTCTGCCGTGAAAGTGAATGTGGTCCCGGGATTGTTCCCCAGGTAAAGAACTGCCAGGTTGGATAGACCCGAGAACAGCTCATCTGGCAGGGTGCTGATCTGGTTGTTTTCCAGAGTCAAAGTAACGAGCCTGGACAGGCCATCGAAAACCTCGGAGGACAACCCGCTTATCCGGTTGTTTGAAACGTACAGCGATAACAGGTTGCTGAGGCCATCGAATACATCCTCGGGCAGCGTGGTTATCTGGTTGTAGGAAACTTCCAGGAATATCAGGCTGGCGAGGCCATCGAATACATCCTCCGGCAGGGTGGTTATCTGGTTGTTGGAAACGTCCAGGGCACTCAGGCTGGCGAGGCCATCGAATACATCCTCCGGCAGCCCGGTTATCTGATTGTGGGACAGCCCTAATGTATCCAGGTTACCGAGGCCGTCGTACACATCCTTCGGCAGCGTTGTTAACTGGTTGTAGTTCAGATGCAAACTCTCAAGGCTGTCGAGTCCGTCAAAGACGCTCTCTGGCAACGCACTTATCTGGTTGTGTACGAGGTTTAATCTTTGCAGGCTGTCGAGCCCGTCGAATACATCCTCGGGCAGCGCTGTCAACTGGTTCTTGCTCAAATTCAGGCCTTCCAGGCTGTTGAGCCCATCGAACACATCCTCAGGCAGAGCGCTCAACTGGTGGATGATCACCTTCCCTTCATCCGCCTTCACAAGAGGTTTTATAGACACGGAAAGTTCTTTCAATTTCCCGAGCCCTTCGAACACATCCTCGGGCAATTCCTGAAGTTGGCTGAAGGAAATTATCAGACCTTCCAGGCTGTCAAGATCCTCGAATAAGTCCTCGGGTAGCGCGGATATGTGATTACTGTGCAACTGGAGTTGCGTCAGGGAGGTCAGTCCAGCGAAGTCGCCGGACTTGATCGTCTGCGAGCTGGCAAAGATGACGATCAACTTTGCAGTTATGCCAGCCAAGTGCGAGTCAGTAATGTTCGCACAGTTGTTGACGTCGGACAGGAGGGCCAGAATGGCGTCCTGCACCTCCTGGGTGCGGCCACAGATACCGGGAAAGGATACGGTGACCGGTTCGCCTGCCCCGGCCTGGATTCCCTGATAAACCCCTTCCTGGAAAGCAGCCGACTCCACAGTGATAGTCACGTCCCCATCCGTGGTCGCTGGCGTGACGGCAATCTTTTCGCTCTCATTAGTGCCGCCGGCTATTGAAACGGTGCTGGCGGAAAGCGTGCCGCCTTCGGCGGAAAGGGTGACCTTCATGTCGAAGGGAGTAGTCTCAACGACCTTGATCACCACCCCGCCATCCTCCCAGTCATCGACCACCGCCTTCAGAGTGAAGGGAGCGCCCGGGTTGCTGTGCAGGATCACGCTTTTCAGGCTGGACAGTCCGTTGAACAGGGCGTCGGGGAGTTCGTTCAAGCCGGCGCTGTACAGGTGCAGGGTCTGTAGGCTGGTTAGTCCCTCTAGCAGATCTGAGGGCAGTTCGCCCAGGTCATTGGCTCCCAGTCGCAGGTCCTTCAGGTTGGCGAGGTCGTCCAAATCCGCGTGCGACACATCTTCGAGTGAATTGGAGGTGAGATTGAGTTTCTCCAAGCCGGAAAGTTCGTCGAATACGCCGTCCGGAAGTTCGTCGAGGTCGTTGTTGTCCAGATCCAGGGTCTTCAGACCGGACAGCCCATCAAACACATCGCTGGGCAACGTATCCAGGTTGTTGTAGCTCAGGGAAAGGGTTTCGAGACTGGACAGTCCGTCGAACAGTTCGCTGGGCAGCGTGGTCAGCTCGTTGTTGTAGAGGTATAACTCTCTGAGGGCCGAAAGGCCGTCAAAAAGGTCCTCCGGCAGTTCGTTCAACCCGTTCTTGTGAATGTACAGGGAGTCCAGCTTGGACAACCCCGCGAAGTCCCCGTCCTGAAGCGTGAGGGTTTCCTGGTCCAGGATGATGATCTCGGTGATGCCCATAAGGTTGGAGTTGGTCACATCCGCGCAGTTGCTGATATTGGATAGCTTGGCCAGAATGGCATCGCGGACTTGTTGGGTGCGGTCACAGAATCCGTCAGTGGAGGCCTGCACGGAGGTATTCGAGGTCATCACTATCGCGGTAGACGCCAGTACTAACCCAAGTACGAGCAACGACCCAAATAACCCGTGTCGGTTTCCAATGTTCATATGAACCCTTTCGTGATTGGAGCCCGATCACCACTCGCCCATCACCGCCGCCTCCGTCCCCTCGCTGGTCAACGAATCGTCGTTGCCTGCGTCGTCAGTAAAAGTAACTCTCTTAGGCCGGCAAGGGTTGGCTCAACCTGGAACATTGTTTAGTATGCCCGTGTTGAGGCGCCATTATAGAACACGGGGTGTGTGTCTTCAATCTATATAGTGTTGGTTAGTCACATACTGGTCATATATAAGGCGACAATAGGCGATAACGCCAGCACCCAGTCTGTACACTCGGTCACTTAACTTACAAAGCGATCTGGGTTCGTCTTTAATCCGCTTCCAAGGGTACAGCGTCAGTCCTTTCACAATAGTCGAGGCCGATGAGATCGTCGGGTGACTCGAAACCTGCGGTCGTCTGCATTTGTGTTGACCGATGGGGACCATTCGGTCTCAAGCATTGCCTGACCCCGTCAAGGACAGAATCATTAACAATGGGAGTGTGTTTGCTACAAATATTTGGATTCAATTGCAATCTTGTTATTGCCGCAAAGCGCCGGTAGATTAATTGCTGTGAATCCCTCACGGTCGTCCACGTGGCAGGAGGATTTGAGGTCAACGTGTGGTTAATGTGCGGCCGGGACGTTTCAATGGGCGCAATATTGAGGTTCCCCCCCAAAGTCATGCGGTCGCACCGGTTCCGTTTGCTTGTAGCGTATGGTTGAGGCGGGCGAATGTATTTCCGGAGGATATACGCTACAAGCAAACGGAACCTGCGACTGTAGTATTAGGCCGAGCCGACTGACGAAAGGTCCCGGTCCTCGCATCCGGCGGCCACACTGCCGCCCAGATGACTTTTTCAACAGGCCCGGTAAATTGGTCCACCTAGACGACCTGTCGGGACCTTTCGCAACTCCGTCATACACAACCCAGCCCAAATCATCCTTGTTCAGAGGATTCTTAGGTTCGCTACATGCAGGTCGTGCCCGGCCCCTCGATGTCCACCATCGCTTCGGATGGGTCTCCGACGATATAATCGGCCCCCGCCATCACTGACCAGGTGATGGAGCATACCGGGTTGTTGCTCGAGTCCGTCTCAGTGGCCCAGTGCTTGAGGGCCAGCGTCCTTTGCCCTGACCGGAACTTCGTCGTAACGGTTTCTCCGGTTTCCGAAAAATGCAGGTTGAAACTCTGTTCTTCGTCGGTGCTCCCGTTTCGGGTGAACCGGAACTCAGCGATCTCCTTGTGCTGCACTTGGGCGGTGACCGCTTCTATGGTGATGATGGGCAGAGCGGTGATCGACACGGCAATCGTCTGCCCGTTCGCCCAACCGAAGTCTTGTAGAGCGGTCCAGGTGTAGACGTGATTGTGCGCAGCATCCTCCATGTATGTGGCAAAGGCGAAGGGGGACGCAATCCCGCCAACGTTCAGGCGCATTGCGAGCAATTGGCTTGGAGTAAGTTCGGTGTCTAATGCAAGACGTAAGGTCCGGCTCGGAGAGGGGGATTCAACGAGTGCCACTACCGCCACGTTGTCGGAACCCAATATGAAACTGGTGTCAGACAGCGACCCATAGGCCCCACCTGCGTAGCCCTTGGCATTGCTGCCACTCCCCACCGTGAGGGTTGCGGACCAGATCTCCTCTCGATCCGATGCACCCTGCACCGACGCCGGCGAACTCAGCGAAAGCAGGACCGCGCCTGCCACCACCGCAAGCAACGCCAGCACCACCGCAGAAGGCGTTCCGAACGTTGCGATTGCATTTCTCATTGTCATTGCGATTGACTCCTTCTTTTCCGTTGAGTACGGTCGGCTCAGGACCTGGAATGGCCGAAGTCTGACGGATCTGATCTACTCTGAGTCTCGGAGCGCGCCGTCCGGGCGTCCGCAAGATCCGGTAGCCGGTGATGCCGCTCACCCCATCCGAGGCCAGTGTGACCTTCTTCCGCGATAGGTCACGGGCAAAGCAAAGATCACAGCCTCGTTGCAGTCCGGCGGAGCAGTGATTCGCCAGTGCATGTTGCTACGCTTTTCCGTTCCACCTTCAGGACGGCATCGCGCGTAACACAAAGAAGGATCGGGCGTTCAGAGTCCTGTAACTGTCCTTGACCTTTCCGCTGGAGCGGATCTCGAGGGGCCACTGCATCTTGCACGTGCATTCGGCGCGTTCTCCGCCCAGTGCGCGCATCGGTGGGTTCCGTACGGAGACTCCTGAACACCCAATTTCAGGCAGATATTTGTACCACACCATAATGCATACATCAATGTGTGTTGTGTGCGTTTGTGTGCGTTGTGCATTAAGGCCCAACTCGCGACGCGGAACTCGGTGTCGTTATGTTGTTGTCCAGCGATTCCGTCACCCTAATTGAAAGGCGAAAATGTCACCCGGGTTAGTCGGTGGCCATTGGCGATGCGGTCAGAGCCTCGGCCTTGACACGCTCCTTGGCGCTGAGTTTCTTGGTGGGCGGGCTTTCAGCAGACATGTACTTCTTCACGGTGTTTTTGGCGATGTCCAAGGTCCGGGAGATGGCCCTAAGGGACAGTCCCTGTTTCCTGGCCTTCTGCACCGCCTCCCAGCGGGCCTGCTGGGTCGCTGTGGGTCTCCGGTGCAACTGGTGGCGAAGGGGCTTGGCCTCACCGGTCCGGCCTTTGACAGCCGCGCTCTTTACGCTGGCCCGTTTCTCCACCGCGGACTCCAGAGCGGCCAGGAGTTTTCTCTGGTCCTTATCCAGGTGGCTGGCGGCCTGCTCACCACCTGTGTCCCTTCCCTCCGCGCTGGGAGAATGGCCTGTGCCCTCGCCCCACAGAGCCGAGGAGGGTGGCGGTCCCTCCTGAAAATCGACGGCCTCCCCCTGGTACCGGATCATCAGTTCGCCGTCGGCCCGCTGCAAGACGTCCACCCGGAGACCGGCGTAGCTGGGCCGCTCTGCCTCGGGCAGCAGCTGCAGGATCCGCCACTGGTACTTCACCGTGTTGTCCCGGGCCACCTTCCGGGTGTCCTTCAGGCAGATGGTCTCGGTAAGGGACAGCTCGTCCGGCAACGGGCGGTAGGCCGTCTCCGGTTGCTCCGCCGCCACCGCGAAACGGGCGTTGAAACGGGGCAGATATTCACGCAGCACCAGGCTGGCCTCGTCGATGGTGTTGGCCCCGGCCAGCCGCAACTCGTTTACCAGACGGTCCTGGAAGGTCTCCAGCATTCGCTCTACACGTCCCTTGGCCTGTGGCGAGAGGGCGAATATCTGCTGGATGCCCAGTTCCCGCATCACCCGGGCGAAGTGGTGGGTGGTTTCAACAGGTACCGGCCTCTGACGGGCGTTGTACTTGAAGGCCGCGTGGCGGTCGCTGTATAGGGCCAAGGGTATTCCCCACTGACGGATCAGGCCCTCCAGGAGCACCAAGTAGCCGCGGGTGTCCTCGGTGGTGTGAAAGACGGCTTGGGCCACGGTGCCGGTGGCGTCGTCCACGGCTATGAGCAGCGTCAACTCGGGTCCCCGGTCCTCCAGTCAGGGATGATGACTGCCGTCGATCTGTACCAGCATGCCTTCCTGGGGCATGCGAAGCCTCCGGAAACGGTGCTGCTGGGAGCGACGGCTGCGAGCACTGCCGATGCCGGCCCTGACGAGGATGCGGTGCACCGTGGGACGGCTCAAGTCGATGCCCTCACGTTCCCGCAGCAGTTCAGTGAAGTGGCTGTGGTTGGCGCCTGTGTAGCCGTTGCTGGCCAGCTTCACCACAACGGCAGCGGCCGTCTCGGGGACGGCGTTGTGGGGACGGCGGCCCCGGTTCCCGTGGGCCAGCGCGGCGGTACCGTGCTTGCGGTAGGCAGCGAGGAGGCGCTTGGTGTGGCGTTCGCCGACTCCCATGATCTCGGCTGCCTGGGCGACGGGAAGCTGGTGTTCCAGAACGGAGTTGAGCACTTGGATCCTGGCCTGTTCCTGCTGATTCAACTTTACATCCCTCATAGGGATGACTGCGATGATGTGTCCGGGCCATCACGGCTCGTGTCTGACCCTAGGGATGACCGGCCGAAGTGCCTTCAATATGATCTGTCGGCCCGGTCTCGAGATGGCCCATTGGGTGTCGGCGGCCTTGGCGAGCAGTGTCCTCATAGGAGCGTGGCCTCCAGCCCCATCGCAGTCTTGACCGCTCACCTGGCCGGCGCGCCGTCTTCGCGTAATCCTTCGGGAGGTGGTCATGACAGTAACCGCCGATCTGGACGTCAGCCCCGGTATTCAGGTGACAATCGGAGTTGACACTCACCAAGAAGAGCACGTGGCGGTGGCCATTGACCGGCGGGGTGTCCGCCTGGGTGAGCGCCGCGCACCCGCGAATACGTCCGGCTATTGAGAGCTGGAACGGTGGTCCCAAGACAAGGGAGAGATTAACGCATTCGGAATCGAGGGCACGGGTTCGTACGGCGCCGGCGTCGCCCGCTTCCTAACCGCCAGAGGTCATACCGTTATAGAGGTCAATCGGCCTGACCGCTCAACTCGTTACCGGAAAGGAAAGAGCGATCCCACCGATGCGGAAATGGCAGCCCGGGCGGTGCTCGCAGGCGTAGCCGACGCCACTCCCAAGTCGGGCGATGGCGAAGTGGAAATGAGCCGCATGCTCAAGAGCGCCAAGGACTCAGCTGTCAAGGCTCGTACCCAGGCTATCAATCAGATGAAAGCCCTGCTTGTAACGGCACCGGCCGGGATTCGTGAATCCCTCTGTAGTCTCGCTACCAGCGACCTCGCCTCGAGGTGCGCCAGATTCCGTCTAGGTCATCTAGACAACCCCACGGTGGCGGCCAAGTACGCTCTTCGCTCCCTCGCATGCCGCTATCGTCAGTTGAGTAAGGAGATCCACGGCCTGAATGTTGAGTTGTCGCGGCTCACTCGTATAGCATCGCCTGCCTTGGTCAGCGTTTTCGGCATAGGATCCGACACAGCGGCTACTCTGCTGATCACAGCTGGAAGCAACCCCGAACGGCTCCATTCCGAGGCTGCTTTCGCAGTCCTGTGCGGAGTAAGTCCGATACCTGCCTCCTCCGGCAAGACCAACCGGCACCGGCTGAATCGGGGCGGCGACCGCCAAGCCAATGCAGCTCTCTATCGCATCGTCGTGGTCAGGCTTCGACATGACGGCCGGACCAGGGCACATATGCACCGCCGCACCGGAGAGGGAATGCGTAAGACCGAGGTCATCCGGTGCCTAAAACGGTACGCTGCTCGGGAGGTCGTCGCCGCCCTCATAAATCAGTCCGGTATGGTCGGCAGACCAAGTTGACATCTATAGGAGCATCATATTCGCTGATCAGTCAGCAGGTGACCGAATCGTAGAACAACAACATCCTATACTTTAGGTATTCCAGCACCCCACCTCCCCCCAAGCGGACGCGGGTAATAGGCAGTATTCTCGAGCGCTGCTGCCCATTCCCCGATCCAGCTAAGAATCCTCTGAACAAGTCGGGCGGGGTATGGCATAGTTAGGCTGAAGCAGCCGATGCCTGTTGAGGGAGTGAAGGCAGATGGACCAGCCGACCTTTGCCGGCCTGGAATACCGGGGCAAGAAACGCAAGACCTGCCGAGAGTTGTTCCTGGAGCGAATGGACGCTCTGATTCCCTGGCAGTTGCTGGAGGACCGCATCCGCCCCTTCTACCCCAAGGCCGGTAGGGGAAGACATCCCTACCTGTTGTCCGTCATGCTGAGAGTCCACTGCGTCCAGCTCTCTTACAACCTCAGCGACCCGGGCATGGAGGATTTGCTCTACGAGTCTGACCCGGTGCGGCGGTTCACAGGGCTGAAGCATTCGGGGCCCCTGCCCGACGAGACCACCATCCGGATTTTCCGTCATCTCTTGGAGAGGCACAAGCTTGGGCAAGGTCTCTTGGCTGAGATCAACACCCACCTGGAGTCCCAGGGGCTGAGGCTCAGGGAGGGAACCATCGTGGACGCAACCATCATAGAGGCGCCGTCCTCCACCAAGAACCGGACCGGGGAGCGCGACCCGGAGATGCATCAGACGAAGAAGGGGAATCAGTGGCACTTCGGGATGAAGGCGCACATTGGGGTGGACTCAGGTACGGGCATAGTGCATAGCATGACGGCCACGGCGGCCAACATCCACGATGTTACCGAGGCCCACAAACTGCTGCACGGGGGCGAGAGGGTGGTGTGTGGCGACGCTGGGTATCAGGGGGTCGACAAGCGGGAGGAGAACCTGGGGCTGGAGGTGGAATGGCGGGTGGCGATGCGTCCGGGGGGGCGGCGGAGGCTGGAGCCTGGGAGCGAGGAGGCGCTGGATGAGAAAGCGAAAGCGTCGGTGAGAGCCAAGGTGGAGCACCCCTTCCTGAGGCTGAAGCGGTTGTTCGGTTACGGCAAGGTACGCTACCGGGGACTGGCGAAGAACCTGGAGCGGCTGGCTTTGCTGTTCGGGCTGGGGAACTTGCTGACGGCGGAGGGCCAACTGGCGGCGTAGTGCGCAATTGTTGCGGGAAAACGCCGGTCCCAGGGACTCATCAGGCCTCCAACAGCCCAGTCGGGGGCGAAATCGGAGGAGCCGAGTACCGTCTGGCAAGCTCCAGGCCGCAATTCTCACCCCCTATGCGGCTCCGTCAAGCAAAACTCAAGCCACAACGGCCTTGTTCAGAGGATTCCTAACTCCGGCCCGGAAGCAGAAAGCCGCCAAACCCTGCCGCAACGGCCACCTGCAGCCTACGGAGACGCATTAACCATCCAGCGCTGATAGCCCACAACTCGCCGTACCATGACGAATGCCATATAATCGGCACCATCCACCCGTTGACCGGCAAGAGCCGCCAATCTCCGGAGGTCGAGCATGACCGCCGCCGACACCACCGGCCGCATCAAGACGCCGCAGGCCGACAGCCATTTCCGGCTACCCGACCCGCCGGAGCGAGATCCCGACGACATGAACAGCGCCAAGCACCTGGCCGAAACCGGCAACATGCACCTCCTGAAAATTCACCCAGGCAATCCGGCAACGACCATCGTCAAGTCCGAGCTGTACCTGGCGCTGGGCCACCGCGGGTCCGGGGTGGAATTTCGCGTCCCCGATCTACTGATTGCCATTGACGCCAATCCGGAGTTGTACGAGCGCAACAACGGCTACGTGGTATCCGAGCAGGGCAAGCCACCCGACTTCGTGCTGGAGATACCATCGCCAAGCACCAGGGCAGAGGACAACACCGGCAAGCGGGAATTCTACGCCCGCCACGGGGTAGTCGAGTACTGGCGCTTCGACGAGGAGAACAGGCCCAACCAAGTCAGGCTGGTCGGCGACCGCCTGGTAGAGGGTGCCTACGAACCCGTTGTCATCGACACTCTGCCTGACGGTAGGCTCAGGGTCCACAGCACCGTCCTGAGCCTGATACTGGAGTGGCACAACGGCCAATTGAACTGGATCGACCCCGATACCGAGGAGCATATTCCCACCATCCAGCAGGAACGTAAGGGCCGCCTGGCCGCCGAGGCCCGCGTCCGGGAATTGGAAGAACGCCTTGGTCAACAAAACACTTGAACCAGCGTGAGGTAAACGGACGATGGCTCAGGAGACGCGCATAACCTCCGCCGATTTTTTCTGGAACGCCGCGGCCCAGGAGGCCGGTTTCTCCGGCCAATTCTGGCTCGACGCCTACAACCGCTACCTGGACGCAGTGCAGCGTGATCCTTCGCCGTCTTTTGACATATGGGAAGTTGAGCGCACGGTCCGGGTTCCCTCCGAGAGCGGCCACGTTGACGTACTGGTCCGGGTTCAGCCGGAGGGGCGGGAGCACTGCGCCTTGCGCTTCACCGTGTTCCCGGCCGGGGACGGGCCTGTTCCCCGTCAGCTGGACCGTTGGTACTTCTATGGAGAGGAGAAAGAAAGACCTCCCATACTGGGAGAAGGTGCCTTGCTGGATTATATGAACCGCTGGTAACGGCACCCGCTCCGAAACCGGCGACGCCCGCACATTCGGAGGTAACCCATGACACGACCCATGCCTCCCTAACGCTATGCGCTTCGCCCCGTAGGCACGGGGATAGATCCCCCGATATCGTTACTGCTGGCCAACAGCTCGCTCCCGAACCACGTCATCCACGATCCTCGAACCTACGGCACGTCCGCCATGGAGTGGGTGCTGCCCACGATGGGCAGGTAGGTGCGGAGCGTCACCTTCGGGTTGGCATGCCCCAGCCACTGCGAAACCACGATCAGCGGGATCCCGGCGGGGGTCAGCCAGTGACGGGCCGCACTCTGTCGGAGGCTATGGGCCCCAGCCTTCTGGCGCCCGGTCCCCGGCGACTCCTCATCAAGGTCGGCACGCTCGATGCCAGCCCGCAGGTGTCGCAGGGCCGTCTTCCGGGTCAGCCCGACAACCAGGTCCCGCGTACCGTAGGACGCGGGCCAATTGGGGAACAGCTGGCCAGTCAGGGTGAAGCGGAACGGTTCGGCCAGTCCGCCCTTGCCGCGGCGGGCCAGCAGGGAGCCGGCCATCACGTCTATGTCCCGCCATTCCAAGGCCACGGTTTCGTCGACACGCAGACCGATCCACCACATGATCAGCGCCGCCACCCGGGCGCGGCGAAGCACCAGGGCTGCCAGGGCATCCATAGTCGCTCGACCTGTTGGGGGTTCCAGTAGTGAGGAATCGTCAAATGGGAACTTTTACACCAAAAGTTCCCATATAGGCAATCTGACCCTACCCTCCGGGGCACGGTGTGAATCTGCGACCAAGGCGCCTGAGTTGGCCGGCAGGCCGGAAATGGGAACTTTCAGGCTCAAAGTTCCCTCGAGCCATCCTCCCGCGCCCTGCGCGAGATTCAGCCCGGAGATGTAGACCCCGCAACTTTGGTGTTCGGGCCTCGGGCCTCGGTGACCGCTTCTTCAGACACAACGGCCGCATCGGCTTGGCCCGGCGGATGGTGGCGGCAGCGCGCCAGCCTCGCAGTGCAGCGCCAAGGCCGGTGGAGGCAAGGCGACACGGTGTCGCGCTACCCCGGGGCGAGGCGGTCGGGAGGCCCTCAATGGTTGAGCTGACCCTACACTACACCTACTCGCTGCAAGCACCCGATTCGCTATGAGTTGGGAGCGTGCAGGACCTTTCCATTAATGACGTTCCGCCTATACGGTCCACTTTATCGCCGCCGCTTACACGGGTGTCTATAAGAACGTCTCTGCGGCCCTCTCAACGCGTTTTCTCTCACAGCCTCGGGTCCACCGGCTCGCTTTCCAAGGCAAGCACAGCGAAGGCGCACTCGTGCACCCGGTAGAGAGGCTCTCCGTCGACAAAACGACTGAGACCTTCCACGCCCAATGCAAACTCCCGAAGAGCCAGCGACCGCTTGGCGGAGAGGCCACGATTCCGCAGGCGTTCCATGTTCTCAGGCAGGGTGTACTCAGGCCCGTAGATGACGCGGAGGTATTCTGCGCCCCGGCATTTCATGGCAGGCTGCACCAGGCCCCGCTTTCCGCTGGCTATGAAGTCCACCGGCTTCACCACCATACCCTCCCCGCCCTCGCCGGTCAGCTCCTCCCACCAGCGTATGGCCTCAAGCTCGTCCGGGGAGTTCATTTCCACCACCCGGTGCCTGGTGGCCTGGTACAACCCGGGGTCGGCCCGAGACAACCGTTCGGCCATTTCCATGTGCCACAGATGGGCCTTGTCCGTATGCACCTGGCCCTCGCTGGCCAGCAGATGGAACGGCGCCAGCCGGATGTCGGCCAGTGACGTCACCGGCCAGCAATACCGCGCATAGGCGTCACTGTAGAGTTCGGCCAGGCGCAGCCGCTCTTCTACTCCGGGCAGGCTCTCGCTGGCGTCGATACCACGTGCCCCCGTCTGCCGGAGAAGCGCCGCCGCGGCCGTGAGGCTGATCCGGGCTGCTGCGCCCACCGCCGCATACTGTTCACGGAGCAGCTCCTGCGCCTTTACGGACCACGGCATGAGTTCGCTGTCCAGGACCACCCAGTCGGTCCCCAGCTCCGACCAGAGACCCGCGCCGGTTATCGCCGATCCGACACGCTCCAGGAACTGCGCCTCGAGGGCCCGGTCTTCAAAGAACCTTCTTCCTGTCCGCGTATAGCAGGCGCCGATACCCTCGCCGGCGATGCCGAACCGGCGCTCGATCGCTGCGGCGTCCCTGCCCACCACGACGATGGCCCTCGAACCCATGTGTTTTTCTTCGCAGATCACCCTGGACACACCGTTATTGCGGAAGTAGGTGAACACCTCCTCCGGGTGTTCCAGCATGCCGGGCAGCTTGGAGCTGTCGCAGGGGGAAATGGTCGGCGGAAGGTAGACCAGCCAGCGGGGATCCAGGGCAAAACGGCTCATCACCTCAAGCGCCGCCGCCGCGTTCTCCTCCCGGACCGTGATTTTGCCCCGCAGCCGTGTCTCCACGATGCGTTTCCCCAGCACGTCGTCAATGTCCAGGAAGTTTGCCGCGCGAGTCCCGGCCGGTGCGGAGGGTTCTTCCGGAAGAGAGGGCTCGGCCAGAGGTCTCACCCGCTCATAGTGGACTTGTGCCGCCGGAACCGATACCAGCTCCTTTTCCGGGTAGCGGAGCGCCGTCAACCTGCCCCCAAAGACACAGCCCGTGTCTATGTTGATGGTGTTGTTGAGCCAGGCGGGCTCCATCACCGGGGTATGGCCGTAAACCACCGTCGCCCGGCCACGGTAGCCGGCGGCCCAGTCGGCGCGCACCGGGAGCCCGAACTCGTCGGTCTCTCCGGTGGTCTCGCCATAGAGGCAGAAATCCCGAACCCGCGCGGACGCCCGGCCCTGATATTCCGGCTTCATTCCCGCGTGGGCCACCACCAGCCCGCCATCATCGAGCACGTAGTGGCTGATCAGTCCATCGAGGAACCCGGCAACCCGTTCTCGGAACGCCGGGGACTCCAGATCCAGCTGTGCCAGTGATTCCGCCAGCCCGTGCGATACCTGCACATTCCGGCCACGGAGCTTGCGGACGAGCTTGGACTCGTGGTTGCCCGCGACGCACAGTGCCGCGCCCTCGGACACCATGCCCATCACCAGCTTCAGTACATTGACGACGTCCGGACCGCGATCCACGAGATCGCCTACGAATACAGCTTTCCGGCCCTCCGGATGGGTTGCTGAAAGCACGGTTTCCCCGTCATCGCCGGCACGCGATTCCAATCTGTAGCCGAGGCGTTCGAGGAGGACGGCCAGCTCGTCATAGCACCCATGCACGTCGCCGATGATGTCAAACGGTCCATGTTCCTGCTGCAGGTTGACCCACAGGGGCGCCCGCTCCACGGTGGCCGCTTCCACTTCCTCGGGGGAGTTGAGCACGAACACGTGCCGGAAGCCCTCGCGTTTCAGCCCGCGCAGCGACCTCCGGAGTTGTTCCGCCTGCCGGCGCACCACCTGCGGGCCAAAGTTCCGGTCGGGCCGTTCCCGGTTGCGGGCCAGGCACAGGGCCTCCGGCATATTCAGCACGATGGCTACGGGCAGGCAGTCATGCTCCTTGGCCAGCGACACCAGGCACTTGCGGGCCTGCGGCTGTACGCTGGTAGCGTCAATGACGGTGAGGCGTCCAGCCCGCAGGCGCGTCGCCGCGATGAAGTTGAGCAGGGCAAAGGCGTCGGGCGTTGCGGCCTGGTCGTTGGCGTCATCCGCCACCATCGCTCGGCAGTAGTCCGAAGAGACCACCTCCGTGGGCTTGAAGTGGCTGGCGGCAAAGGACGACTTCCCTGAACCCGAGGGTCCGATGAGCGCCACCAGGCACAGTTCGGGAATGCCAATCTTCATCTGGTAAAGACCCCCATCTGGGTCGGCGAACCGTATGCGGGGTGCTCGGGGCCGATGTCCTGGAAACGCACGTCGTATTTGCGGCGGGCCGCCGCCTGCCTCGCCCAGTTTTGGAATTGCCCCCGTGTCCACTCGAACCGGTGGTCCCGGTGCCGGAACGCTCCGGCGGGCAGTCCGCCGAAGAGGGCGTTGTACTCTGCATTGGGCGTTGTGATCAGCACCGCGCCGGGTTTCGCCTCTCCGAAGACTACCTCCTCGAAGGCGTCAAGACGCGGGGCGTCTATATGCTCGATCACCTCCATCGCCACGGCGGCGTCATAGCCGCTCAGCCGTTTGTCCCGGTAGGTGAGAGAGCCATGCAGCAGGGTTATGCGCTCCCGCTGCCGCGTGGGCAGGGAATCGAGACGCAGGCGCAGCCGCGCTGCTTCCAACGCCCGGTGGGAGACGTCCAGGCCGGTTACCGAACGAATCGCAGGCTCCCCGAGCAGCTCGCCAATCAGTCTTCCTTCGCCACAGCCAAGGTCCAGCACCTTGGTGGCGCCAAGCGTGCGGAGGGTGGCCAGCACTGCCTGTATGCGCTGCTCTCCCAGTCGCAGCGGGGCTTCAAGCAGCTCCTCTTCCTGTTCCTGCCGCGCTGTAGTGATGTCCGGGTCTCCCTGGCGGACATCAAGAAGTTGGGCCAGCGCCTGGCGCACCAACCCGCGCTGGTGCTTCAGGTAGCGGCGCGAGATGAGGTCGCGCTGCGGATGGCTGTCCAACCACCCTTTGCCAAAGCGCAGCAGCTTCTCCACCTCATCGTCGCCGACCCAGTAATGCTTGTCGTCGTCCAGCACCGGCAGCAGCACGTACAGGTGCGCCAGCAGGTCCCGGAGCCGGGATTCCGACGTCAGGACCACACTGAAGTACGGGCTGGCCCCCCACTCGGGGAAGCGCTCATCCAGCGGGTGTCCCTGGATCTCGACGCAGTAGCCCAGCGGTTCAAACAGGTTGCGGATGAGGTCCGCTCCCTCTCTGGACGGTACCGCTGCGATCCGGGCCTCCAGGGGAATGGCCGACTCCGCCAGGTCCGGGCGCTCCTTGCTTGTGCCGGCCAGGGCGCTGCCGAATACGGAGGCAATCGCCACGCTCAGGTGGGATGATGCCACGTACGGGCGGTCATTCACGTATTGCTCCAGCCATCCTCCGGAATTGGACGCGCTGGACTTCGGGCGTACCAAGCTCACCGGATCAATGTCCAGGAGCAGCGCCACGGTGCATCGGTCGCGCTCCGCTTCTGGGTAGAAGACATCAGCCCGCCCGAATGGCAGCGTAAACGACTGCAGCCGGCCCGGGTTCTTATGTAGCAGGAACCCAAGGTCGGTAGACGGTTGATGCGTCGTAGAGATGGTGAGCAGCACATCATCAATCGTAGGGCAGACGCACCCGGCATTCAAGGTCAGGGCTTTTCCGGAAGGGAGCGAGGAGCCATCAGGCGCGGCCAGGGCAGGCGCCAGTGACGAACTATGCGTCTGACGTCCCGGGCGGCGCAGCTAATGGTGGGCTGGGAGCGCCATAACCTGCCTCTATGGCGCTCTCAGACCTCACCAGCAACGACTCGCGAGACTTTCCCAGCAGTCGAAGATCGGCGCATTGCCAAAAAGCTGGAGCTACACTACGTTCCCAAGCACGGAAGTTAGCGAAATCCTGTCCTGAGTTTGTCGAAGGGATGGCGGAGATAGAGTTCAGCGTGCTTGCCAAGTCCTGCCTGCATGGACGCAACAGATATGAGTACAACCTGGGAAAAGCCGTCGGCACCTGCGAGTCAGAGCGGAACGCGATAGGAGCTACGATTAACTGGCGACTCACTGCCCAAGACGCCAGACGCAGGCTCCGTCGCCTCTATCCCTGTCTACCCTCTTGGCGCAACCGCCAGCCCCGGTTGCGGTGTCGCTGTGAGCGTCGTCCAGGGTAGGCTGGCACGCGTGTATCATGAACCCCATGACGAGCGACCTGGAACAGCTCCGCGGCGAGGTCGAAAGGCTGGTCTACAGCTCGGAGGAGTCCGGGTTCACCATCTGCCGCCTGGTGGTTCCGGGCAAAAGTGACCTGGTTACCGTCGCCGGGACCATGCCGGGAATTCAGCCGGGAGAGCGGCTGCATCTGAAAGGCAGGTGGATAAACCATCCGATCCATGGCTACCAGTTCCGGGCTGACAGCTACAGCTCCCAGTTGCCCGCCAGCGCCAATGCCGTGCGCCGCTACCTGGCCTCAAGCCTGGTGAAGGGCATCGGCCCAGTGCTGGCCGGGAGGCTGGTGGACTGCTTCGGCGACGAGACCCTGCGAGTGATCGATGAGCAGCCGGAGCGTCTGGCCGAGGCTCCTGGGGTCGGATCCCGCCGCATCGAGAGCATCAAGCGGGCCTGGGTGGAGCAGCAGGAGATACGGGGCGTGATGCTGTTCCTGCAGGGCCACGGGGTCAGCGCCGCCTACGCCACCCGCATCTACAAGACCTACGGCCAGGACGCGGTGAAGGTCGTTCAGGAGAACCCCTACCGGCTGGCTCAGGACGTGCGGGGGATAGGTTTCATCACCGCCGACAAGATCGCCCGGCAGATGGGGATAGATGAGCATTCACCCCACCGGGCCCAGGCCGCCCTGGAGCATCTGCTGCTGGAGCAGGCCGGCGAGGGCCACGTCTTCGTTGCCAATGCCGAGCTGCTCGAATTGTGTCATAGCCGTTTCGACCTCCCCGAGGACCTGCTGACGGCCGCGGTGGGAAGCCTGCGGCAGGCGGGACGGATCGTGCTGGATGGAGAGGCTGTCTTCCTCCGGGGCCTCTATCTTGCCGAGCGGGCCGTGGCCGATTCCATCAGGGCCCTGTTGGCCAGCCCTGGGCAACGCCGCGAGTTCGACGCTCCATCCGCCGTGGACTGGGCCAGCCGCCGGATGGGAGTGGAGCTGACCGGGGAACAGAGACAGGCGGTGCACGAGGCAGTGTCGCAGAAGGTCTTCGTCCTGACGGGCGGGCCTGGGACCGGCAAGACAACCATACTGCGTGCCGTGATATTGATCCTGGAGGCTCTCGGACAGCGGGTGGCATTGGCGGCTCCCACCGGGAGGGCTGCCAAGCGCCTGGGCGAGGCCGCCGGCCGCGAGGCCCAAACGCTGCACCGCCTGCTGGAGTTCAAGCCCGGGGAGAGCCGGTACGGACGGGACGCCGAGCGGCCCCTGAACGCCGATGCCGTGGTAGTCGACGAGACCTCGATGCTGGACATCGTGCTCTGCCACCACCTGCTGCAGGCCGTGCCCCGCCACGCCTCTGTGTTGTTCGTCGGAGATGCAGACCAGCTGCCCTCCGTCGGGCCCGGCAAGTTCCTTGGAGACGTCCTTGAGTCCGGAGTAGTGCCCTTTGTCCGTCTGGAACGGATCTTCCGTCAGGGGGACCTGAGCGGCATCGTCGAGGCGGCCCACCGGGTCAACCGGGGCCGACTGCCCTCTCTCGGCTCCAGCGGCTCCCAGGGGGACTTCTACTTCGTAGAGGCCGATGACCCGGAGGCGGCGGCCAATGCCGTCGTCCGTATCTGTGCGGAGCGGATCCAAGCCGGGTTCGGCCTGCACCCCATGCGGGACGTTCAGGTGCTGTGTCCCATGAACCGGGGTGCTGTCGGCGTCCATCAGCTCAACGACAGGCTCCGGGGGGCCCTCAACCCGGCGGGGCCCGAGGTAACACGATTCGGGCGGACTTTCCGGGTGGGCGACCGTGTGCTCCAGACGGTCAACAACTACGACAAGGATGTGTTCAACGGCGACCTGGGTTGGGTGACCGGAGTGGACCTCGCTGCCGGCCGCATCGCGGTGAGCTTCGAGGAAACCGGCGTGGACTACGATTTCTCGGAACTGGACGAGTTGCAGCCCTCCTTCGCGATGACCGTACACCGGGCCCAGGGGAGCGAGTTTCCCGCAGTGGTGGTGCCGCTTTTGACGCAACATTACCCGATGCTGCAGCGCAACCTGCTGTACACCGCGATCACCAGGGGGAGGACACTGGTCGTGGTCATCGGAAGCCGACGGGCGTTGGCCATGGCCGTCCGCAACGACCGCCCCGGGGAGCGCAACTCGATGCTGGGGAAAAGGCTTTCGGGGACGGTGTCAGAGAGCGTGAGAGCTTTTCCTGAGGGTGGCCTCGAGCGACTCGGTTTCCTGTAGGCCGCTGAAAGTCCTAGGCTGGCTATGCCACCATGGACACTTCCTGTAGTAGAAGTTGCGCGCCCTGGCGCGCCACACGAGACGGGTGCAGCCGGAGTACCGCCATGCGCCCCAGGTTCAGCCGGCGGAGCCGATGCGGTATTTGCCCGTGCCGCACACAGTACAGACTGCACGCAGGGCGGGACGTCCGTTCTTCATGGTCACCTGTTCAACATCCCTCGAGCCGGTCTTGGCCCGGCGCTTCAAACAGTAGATTTCAACCGATTCAGGGGGTGTGGCCATAATCGAAGGCTCCTGTTCGGAAGGCTGCCAGGATTATAGCCAAAACAGACCCTCGCGCCGGATGTGGTTACAGAATCGGCCAGACCGGCCGGTGATTCCTTTTGCTTGTAGCGTATGGTTGAGGCGGGCGAATGTATTTCCGGAGGATATACGCTACAAGCAAAGGGAACCGGCAGTCCTATTCTCCGGCAAAAGTATCTCTCCGCGGATAAAGGCAACTCGTCCAGAACCGTCCGAGAGAGAACAACCTCAAACAGCCCCACCGTTGACCAAGCACGCAGACGGTCATAACATCCAAGAACGCTGAACGGTGAGAGCACGCATATGCGCAGCCGAATGGAGAAGGTCGCCAAGGACGTGGCGCTGGCCGCCCTGCGGTCCGCCAGCACCGCGTCGGACCCTCCTCTCGCCTACGACGCACTCAAAGAAGTTTTCCAGGCAGGATGGCCGACCAAGGACAGCCAGCGGCCAATGAAAGACGCCATGAGCGCCTCTGGCCATTCGGCCAGCCGCTGCTCCGGCCAAAATGCCGACAGTTGGAAAACCGCCATATCCCTAACCTGGCAAACAGTGGTCAAAGAGGTGGTCCATGAGCGTTCCCCGCGCCACATATCTGGATCCCCAACCGGATCTCTTCCTTCCTGATCCGCCTGATGAGATCCGGGACGGCGTGGTCGCCGACCACCTGTCGGGAGACGGCAACACTTATTTCCTGAGTCACTACTTGGGCCGTCTGGATACCACGGTCATGTCCGGCTGGTGCTACGTCAGTCCAGTCGTTACCGACGACGCCACCGGACTGTTTGCTCCCGACCTGTTCGTGTCCTTCAACGCCAGTCAGGAGAGTATCGATAAACGCAACGGCTACGTCATCTCCGAACAGGGCAAGCCGCCGGACTTCGTGCTGGAAATCGCTTCCTACGCCAGTGGGAACCTGGACGCCACGGTGAAGCGCGAAGCCTACGCCGCCCTGGGCATACTCGAATACTGGCGATTCGATCCCACGGGAGAATACAACGGAGAGTATCTGGCCGGAGACAGGTTGGTGGATGGCCGCTATCAGCCCATCGCCATCGAGCAGCTGGGAGCGGAACTCCGGCAGGGTTACAGTCATGTCCTGGACGTGCATTTACAATGGCACAAGGTTAATCCGCACCCATACCGGAAAGGAAGGCTGGACTTTTACGACGGCCGGCTGGACCGGCGTCTCTCGACAATGACCGCGGAACTCGCAGACCTGTACCGCGAGCGCGCCCTACGCCTGGCTGCCGAGGCCCGTGTCCGCGAACTAGAAGAACGCCTCGATCAACAAAACGCCTGAACCAGCACAGGGCTATCTCATATGAAAAATTGAGGGCCTCAAACTCTCGCACCGGCGGCTCGGCACGGTCGGCGGACACCGCCGCGAAATGGCTGGTGGCACCCACGTCGATGCCGGCGGCGTTGAGGTTTACCAGGGACAACAACTGCCGCTGGCAGGCGCTGAGCACCTCCGCCCCTCTAGGCCTTCAGGTTTTCCCTTCCCCTGTGTCAAGAGCGTTCACAAAACGTACCACTGCGGCGGAGGAATCGTGTACCACCGGCGTGATGAGCGAGGGCCGTATGGCACGTGGAGTGGGGACTGTTTGGTAGCGAGAGAGGAGAGTTCAGGTGTAAGTTAAGCCTCGTCCGGTTCTGCTGTTGGCGAGGGTGCGGCATTCTCCCGGCTGCGCTTGAGTCGGTAGCTGTCGCCGTTCATCGCCAGGATGTGGACGTGGTGGGTGAGCCGGTCCAGCAGCGCTCCGGTGAGGCGCTCCGAGCCGAAGACCTCAGTCCACTCATCGAAGGGGAGGTTGGTGGTGACCATGACGGAGCCCCGCTCGTAGCGCTGGCTGAAGACCTCGAAGAGCAGTTCCGCGCCGGTTCTGGAAAGGGGCACGAAGCCCAACTCGTCGATGATCAGCAGGTTCAGCCGGGACAGTTGCCGCTGTAAGTTCAGCAGGCGCCTTTCGTCCCTAGCCTCCATCACCTCGTGGACCAGGCCGGCGGCGGTGGTGACACCCACGGACATCCCGCGCTGGCAGGCGGCCAGCCCCAGCCCCAGGGCGACGTGGGTCTTGCCGGTGCCGCTGTTGCCGACGGCGATGACGTTTTCCCGGCGCTGGATGTATTCACAGCGTGCCAGTTCCATCACCAGCGCCTTGTTCAGCGAGGGGATGGCCGGGAAGTCGAGGGTGTCCAGGCTTTTGACCGCGGGGAATCGGGCGGCGCGGATCCGCCGCTCCACCATACGCTGGTGTCGGTCGATGAGTTCCAACTCGGCGAGGCGCAGCAGGTACTGGGGATGGTCCACACCCTCGGCGGCGCACAGGGCTGCCATCTTCCCGTATTCCCTGAGAAAGCTGGGCAGCTTCAGTTCTTTGAGATGGTGTTCCAATAGCAGCGTCGACCGGTCGTTCATGCCGCCCTCCCCGACAGCAAGGTCATGTAGTCTCCGGCGGACGTGGTGCTTACCCGGACCCGGGGCAGGTAGGGATAGAGGTCCAGATCCAGCCTGGGCGGCCGCCCCTCCAGTCGGCACAGCACCAGGTGCTTGACGGCGTCAAAGCTCAGCGACCCCAGGTGGATGGCATCTTTCACCGCTGCGTGCACCTCCTGCTGATTGAAGGTCTCCAGCAGCCTGAGCACCTGCACGTACTCCCGCTTGCCCCGCCGTCCCATGCGGGACTCCAGCAGACGCCGCAGCGTCCCGAACTCATCTGGGAGTTCCCAGTCCTGCAGCGGTGCGGCCTGGTCCAGGGCGCCCGGCTTACGCTCCAAAAGCGGCAGGTAGTGGATGGGGTCGTAGACGAAGTCGTCGCGCTCGTAGGAGCGTGGGTGCCGGGCGATGACCTCGGTTCCGCAGCTGATCACCACTGCGTCGACGTAGCCCAGTACCAGTACGTCCCGGTGTCCGTAGGCCACCGGCACCGAGTAGTCGTTGGTCCTGTACCGGACTAGGGACAGCGAACTTACCCGGCCTGCCTGCTTGTCGCAGGCGTCGTATGCCACCGGCGGCAACGGAAGCAGGGCGTCCAGGTCCCGCTCCATCCTTTGACCGATGGTCTCCGTGTGGCCCCTGAGCTGGGCGTCCATTCGCTCCAGGCATCGTTGTTCCAAGTAGGCATTCAGCGCATCGAAGCTCTCGAAGGACGGCACCGGCACCAGGAAGTTGCGCCGCACGTAGCCCACCAGTCCTTCGACCTTGCCTTTGTCATTGCCCTTGCCGGGGCGCCCGAACCGGTCCTCGAACAGGTAGTGGGACTGCAACTCGGTGAATGCTCTCGTGCGCTGGCGTCGGCCGTCGCCCAGGATCCGGGCAACAGCTAGCCTGGTATTGTCGTAGAGGATGCTCTGGGGCACTCCGCCCAGAAAGGCGAACGCTGCTACGTGCCCGTCCAGGAACGCCTCGGTGGTCTCCGCCGGATAGGCCTTGACGTAGCAGCCGTCGCTGTGGGGCAGGTCGATGACGAAACAGTGGGCCTTGCGCTCCACGCCGCCAATGACCACCAGGGCCTCGCCAAAGTCGCACTGCGCGTGTCCCGGCGCATGGGACAACGGGACAAACATCTCCCTGGTCTCGCGACGATTCTCTCTGACGTAGTCCTTGACCGTCGTGTATCCGCCGTCGAACCCGTACTCGTCTCTGAGGCGCTCGAATATCCGCTTGGCCGTGTGGCGCTGCTTCCTGGGGCGCGCGAGGTCATCCTCCAGGATACGGTCGATGACGCCGGTGAAAGGCTCGAGCTTGGGCCTTCGAGGAGGAGTCTGTCGCCGGTAGCCCGGAGGCACGGAGTAGGTCAGCATCTTGCGCACGGTGTCCCGGTGCAGGCCATACTCTCTGGAGACCTCCCGAATGCTCTTGCCCTCCACCATCACTGCCCGGCGAACCCGTAGATATACGTCCACTCTGTACATCCATCACACCATCCATGGGTCGGCTACAACCCTATGGATGATGGCGGGCGGTACAGTATTCAGTCGCCGATACTCAGCAATCTTCCGCCCACCGGCCCACTTTAGCTCCGCCGTTTACAATAAGCAGGGGCATTACATTTGCGGAGGTCCGCAACTCACCCGGACTGAGTAGTGGCAAGCCGTCGCAGCGACAATACGACGGACGCCCGCCGGCATCTTGGACTTCACCGTTTCGCCCGGTACCGGATTCATCCTGATGGGGAAGACTATTCCGAGCCGCCGTCCACCAGGCCGGTGCGCACGGCCCAGATAACCATCTGCTGCCGGGTCTTGAACCCCAGCTTCCTCTGAACCCCCGACACGGCGTTGCGCACAGTCAGGGCGCTGTTGCTCCTGATCTCCCCGATCTCCTGGTAGCTCAGCCCTCCGGCGAACAGCTTCAGTATCTCCCGCTCCCGCTCCGTCAGGGTCCCCAGCAACTCGGATTCGTCGCCGTCCGAGGGACTGCGCACTGCCCGGGCCAGCCGCCGGGCCGCGTCCCCGGGGATGCGGAACTCTCCTCGGGCCACCTCCCGCAAGGTCGTAAGCAACTGGTCCTTGCCGGAATACTTCTGAAGGTACCCGGTGGCCCCGGCGGCGATGGACCTGACGATGGCGTCCTGCTCATTGGATGCCGTCAGCATCAGCACCCTGGTTTCGGGCAGCAATTCGGTAATCTCCCGGCAGGCATCGATGCCGTCCATCACTGGCATGATCACGTCCATGACGATCACGTCGGGAGCGGCTTCCGCCACCAGCCTTAGCGCCTCCTGCCCGTCCGCCGCCTGGGCCACCACCTGGAACTCTCCGGTGTTCTCCAGGGCGTCCTTCAGCAGGTCCCGCATGACTTGGTGGTCGTCCACCAGCATCACGCTGGTCGTGGTCTCAGTGGTCATCTATTCCCCTCCTCTGAAATTCCGGCAGGGAACAACGCAGGTCACGGTGGTCCCGCCGCCGTCCCCGTCCGACTGCACCTCCAGAACTCCGCCCATCCGTCCGGCGTCGGCCCGCATGTTCCTGAACCCGTGGCCCCGGGCCTCGTAGTCCTCCGGCAGTCCGCTGCCATCGTCGGACACCGACAGCCGCAGCTCCTCGCTGTCGCAATCGAGACCGATGACGACCTCACTGGCCCCGGCGTGGCGAATCACGTTGGTCAGGGCGTTGTGGGCGATGGAAAACAGCAGACTCCGGTCAATGATGGACAGCGGGGGTTCCCGGCCCCGCTGCACCAGTTCCGCCGGCACCGAGGTGATGACGGTGAAGGTGGCGGCATGGGCCTCCAGGACCTCGCCCAACTCCTCCCCCCGGAATATCTGCCCCCCGTCGATGGGGTGCCTCAGCTCCCACATGGCCGACCGTGACAGTTCCGCCACCAGCCGAAGCTTGGCCTTCAGTTCCTCGTTGGACTCCTCCACCAATTCCATGGCCCCCTCGACGCCCAGGCCGATCATGTAGGCCCACTGCGCGGTGGTGTCGTGGATGGTCTGGGAGAGCTCGATGCGCTGGCGCTGCAACTCCCGCTCCCGCTCCAGCCCCTTCCTCCGGCTCTCCCGCTCCAGCCCGGAGATGATGCTGACCACCGCCGCCACGGCATACAGGATCAACACCCGGTAGAAGAGGTGCTGCTCCTCCTTGGCGGCCAGGTCTAGCGCCGGCTCCACAGTAAAGCTTATTGCCGAGTAGACGGCCGCCACCAGCGTGGTCCAGGCCAGGACGTACCTGGGAGAGGTGAACACGTAGGCGAACACCGCCACCGCGAAGTAGTACACCACGAAGTAGGGACTGTTGAAACCGCCGGAAATGGAGGTGCTGAAGGAGATCACCACCAGGTCCAGGGCGCTCAGCGACAGCAGCCAGGAAGGTCTAACCGTTCCCCTGCGGTGTATGAGCCACTGAACATACCCGTTGATCGCCAGGAATCCCAGGCAGTAAAACGTGTTGAGTATGTGGCTCAGGGACCCATGGTCGACGCGGTAGTGAATTTCGATAAGAGCAGCGGTAAGCCCCAGCCACCGGACCCACAGCAACACCCTGGCGGCGTGCAGAAGCTCCTCCGGGCTGGTGTGCTCAGCCCCTGGAAAGAACTGCGATAACCTACCTGCTCTAATGCGTTTCAAACCTAACGGGGAATTCTCCCGGGTTTCCCTGCGGCCGGATACGGTCGGAGACCATCCGAAACGCCCACCATATGACACGATAATTGAGGATGTTTCCCACCGGTATCCGGCAACTTATTCCTACGCACCCGGAACGGAGCGCGGAGTGTCGCAATTAATCTACCGCTGGAATGCGGTGACAGCAAGATTGCAAACCAACCTATCTTATAGTGATATACACACACCAATAGGTAAGAGTCGTCCTGATCGTGTTTTTTCGAACTGCCACAAGCGGCGGGACTTCACCTTTCGAATACGCTTGAAGGTTGAGGGAATCGAAGTTGCCGATTCGCCGCGTTAAGTAAGATGGTCAGCGGGTAACACACATATTGTACTAAGTGTAAGCGTGGCTCTAATGGTACAATCAACCTATAAATGTGGGTGTTTCGAGACTTACACCAAGAAAATGCGAATTCATTCCGAAGGTTATGGAATCGATGGGCAGCTTGTAGAACCCGGTCCCACCTTCGGCTGACTAACGCGCCGCTTCTCCAAGAGGCATGGAGTTGGCAGGCAGCGGAATACCAATGGGAGCACACCTTCTCCGCCCCCATAGCCAACGCCGGCCATCGACCGGGCGGTTCGCTACTCCGGTCACCTTGGATTAGATGTCCCTAGCTCTCGTACTGACGTACCTTAGCAGCGAGGTGGGGAAATGGAGCTACACCGGCAAACACATTGAAGCAAAACCGGCGAGGATAGATGAGGCGGGACAACCATATTAGGCTTGAGGGCTCTCATTGGCGCGAGTGCGTGTGGAGAATCGGCATTTCTCGAGGAGACGACTATTACGCGAAGAGGCGTTCGCACGCAGGGGACGGACGGAGCCCTTGGACGGTCTGCTGCGTGTGACGGCCCCCCCATGAATGGGTAATTGTGGCAGCGCTAGGGCTTTCGCTGCTTGGTCTCCTTGCCTGGGTCTTGTTTGGGAACATCGAAAGAAGTCTATCATCCGAGTGCGTCCTGGCCCTGCCCGGTGAACGCTACACGATCATCTCCGACTTCATGGGCAGCGTCATCGACGTGCCAGTCGACGTGGGCGACTCGGTGGAGGTGGGGCAACCCATCGCCGCTATCAAGACACCCGAGCTGACCCGGCACGTAGCGGTCGCCCGAGCCCGGCTCTCGACTCTCGACTCTCGACTCTCGAAGCGAATTCCGATGAAGCTCCCGATGCCTTGGCCCTAGCAGCCCGTCCGAGAAATGCCGATGATACGGTGCTGGGGTTATGATGGGAGAAACCTCCAGAATGGGAATACGGCGATGAGCAAGACCTTCCGTCCCTACGACCCCGAGCAACAATTGCTGCTGCCGGCGGCCCTCCAGGAATGGCTGCCCGAGGACCACCTGGCCTACTTCATATCCGACTTGGTGGAGCATCTGGACCTCTCAGCCATCACCGCCCGCTACCAGGGCGAGGAGCGTGGCGGCCCTCCCTACCATCCCAGGATGATGGTCAAGGTGCTGCTCTACGGCTACTGCACCGGAGTGGCATCGTCGCGGCGCATCGCACAGCGTCTCCACGAGGACATCGCCTTCCGGGTGCTGGCGGCCAATAACACCCCTGACTTCCGCACCATCTCCGACTTTCGCAAGGACCACCTGGCGGCCTTGGCCAATTTGTTTCACCAGGTGCTGGGACTGTGCCGACAGGCTGGCCTGGTGAAGCTGGGGCATGTGGCCCTGGACAGCACCAAGGTCCGGGCCAACGCGTCGAAGCACAAGGCCATGAGCTACGGTCGGATGAAGGAGAGGGAGGCGCAACTGAAGGCCGAGGTGGACGAGTTGCTGCGCCGGGCCGGGGAGGTGGACGATGAGGAGGACCGCCGGTACGGCCGGGACAAGCGGGGCGATGAACTGCCGGAGGAGTTGTCCTTCCGTGAGGGGAGGCTGCGGAGGATCAGGGAGGCCAAGGCGGCCTTGGAGGCCGAGGCTAAGGCGGCGGCGGAGCAGGCCGAGGCTGAGGGCAGGGAGCATCCGGGAGTTCCCGATGACCGGACGCAGCGTAACTTCACCGACCCCGACTCCCGCATCATGCCAGGTCCTGGAGGGCGGGACCTCCAGCAGTCGTACAACTGCCAGGCGGTGGTTGACCATGAGCATCAGGTGATCGTGGCAGCCCTGGCCACCGGCCAAGTCTCGGACAAGGAGCAGGCGGTGGCTATGACCCGGGAGACCATACTGAACAGGGAGAGACGCCCAGGGAACTGTCCGCTGACGCCGGATACTATTCGGCCAGGGCAGTAGCGGAACTGGAGGCCCTGGGAGTTGACCCGTACATCGCGCCGGAGAGGACCCGCCACGGCACGAGGCCGGAGCCCGCGCCCCTGGGACGGATACCCAAGGGGCTGTCGGCCCGGGACCGGATGAAACGCAAGCTGCGGACCAAACGTGGTCGTGAGCGCTACGCCCTGCGGATGGAGACGGTGGAGCCGGTGTTCGGTCAGATCAAACAGGGCAGGGGCTTCCGGCAGTTTCTGCTCCGGGGGCTGGAGAAGGTGAACCGGGAGTGGCTGCTGATCTGCGCTGGCCACAACCTGCTCAAGCTGTTCCGGTTCGGGGCCGGGCGCCCAAGCAATGCACCAGGCAGCGGCAGTAACCGCAGGTCTCCCCGGCTCACCGTCGGCAAGCTCTCACGGACCATCCCGGTATTCACGAATCCACACCCTCCCACCCTGATGGCCTCCAGCTAATCCCCGGACGGGCTGCTAGCACGCGCGATGTTGATGGTTCTGGAGACCCTTGACGCCCTCGGCTAGTAGATCAACAGCATTGGATTGAGGGATACAGGGACTTGAGCTTGATGCGAGCGTCCTCGGTGGTGAAGCGCCAGTCGGCACGGACTCCGTCGCAGTTGCGCTGGCCCTCCCAGGCCCAAGTCTCTTTCCGCAGCGTCTCTTGATCAGGAATCCGGCGGTTCAAGCACTGCCTCGCCAGCACTCCAAGCTCTATCTCGGCCATATTCAGCCAACTGCCGTGCTTGGGCGTGTAGTGGATTTCCAACCGTTCCGCAATCCGCCTCGCCTCCGCAGGCTCGAATGCCTCGTACAGCGACGACGGATGGTGGGTATTCAGATTGTCCATCACCAAGACTATCCGGTCCTTGTCCGGGTAGTCCACGTCCACCAGTTGCTGCACCACCCGGGCCCAATCCACCTTGGTGCGATGGTCTGTCACCTCCACTCTCCGCCACCCCTCCAGGGGCGCGACCAGCATGAACAGGTTGCTCACCCCGTTGCGCTCGTATTCGTAGTCGTAGGCCATGGCAACTCCGGGACGCGGCGGGAGGGGTGTGCGGGTCTCCTTCACCAGTTGCTTGCTGGTCTCGTCCAAGCACACCAACACCTCGTTGTCCTTGAACTCACGGTGATATACCTCCAGCACGTCCTCCATGGCGCAGACGAACTCGGCATTGGCCTTAGGCGGGATGCACCAGCACTGCTTCAGCCAGGGCTTGACTTCGTTTTTTTCAGTGTCTGGCGCACCGTCTCGGTGCTGATGCTGTCCACTATCTCCCACTCCACCAGCCGGTCCGCCAGCAGTTGCAGCGTCCAGGCCGCACGGCCCTCCGGTGGCTGGGAGCAGGCCATGGCCACCAAGTGGGCCTCCCCCTCACCGTCCAGTTTCCTCGGACGGCGGTTGATCTGCTGCCTGCGGCCCAGGGCGGCCTCTACTCCCTCCTCCACACAGCGGCGGCGTACCCGTTCCACCGTGGCGCTGCCCACCTTCAGGACCCGGGCTATCTCCTCGTCCTTCATCGCCCCGCCCTCCTGAGCCTCATCGACCAGCAGAAGAATCCGGGCGTGGGTCTGCTTGTATGCCGCCGCCCGTCCCCGAGACACCAGCCCCTTCAGTTCCTCTTGCTCCTCCGTACTCAGCCTGACCCGGTACCTCTTGGCTGGCATACCCATCCTCCCAACATCACCTTGCCTGTTGACCTATACCGCCAACAATACAGCCCATTATCTATCAATTCAAACCTGTTGGACTACTAGGTTGTTGTGAGTCCGTATTCCGGAGAGGTCACTGCTTACAACCTAGTGCCGGGGCAGGCGGTGCAGGTCGGTGTGGAGGTAGCTGAGGTCTGAGTGGGAGCCAAGAGCGAATTAGAAGCGTTCGCCTTTGTACCGCCCGAGGGCGCAAAGGAACTCCAGGTCGGCATGGAGGCTCACGTTTTGACAGCGGCTTCGCAGGTGTTGGGCGCCCAGGTGCGTGAAGTATCGTCTCACCAGGTCACTCCTCCAAGCTGGCTCAGGGACTTTGGACTGACGCCGTCGGCACGAAGTCACCTGGTCCGTTTGTCCTTACGTGATGCGCTGCCAGTGTCATTGTTCACCAATCTGTGGCAGAAGATATACGACAAGCGGGGCGCTATTGAGCGATGGTTCAGCAGCGCCAGGCGCTCCCGGCTACTGGACAAGCACCAGCTCCTGAAGATGGGGAAAATCAGGCTACATGCCAATGTATCCATGCTGGCGTGGCTGCTGACAGCCCTTGCGCGCGTCAAGACTGACGACTACCGGCGCATGAGGCACATGTACATCAAGCTGCCGAAGCGGCCTGCGCCATCGGCGGAACCCAGAGAGATGCAGGAATGTCCGGAGTGCTGCCTCTGTCCCCTGCATCACGGGACTGCGGCACAGGCCGGAATCCAGGGGATGCAAGCCAACCAAGCCCTTGAGCACGTTCATTCTTTCCAACTGCGGCCTGAAGGCAACCACGAGGTTGCGAAGCAGCCAATGTTCCGGTAGAGGAGCGCATCTTCAACCCGGCGGGGCGGGTGAAACCGCCTCCGTGTTCTGGTTATCACAGACGAAAATCAGAGTCGACGTGAACAGTTGGGTGAGCCAAGATGGGAAACCAAGTGGCAAAGCGACGAGGAGGAGCATGACCCGTCGCGTACCGGCATCACAAATCCCCCAGGTATGATCGGAGAGAATCACACTGGGGGGGGTGTACCGTCTGCTCCCCTTGGCCGGAAAGCCGGCCATGGCGCTCCGTCTCGGCGCAGGCGCAGACCTCCCCGGTAGAGAGTCCGAAGCCGCGCGTGCGATGCCAAGAGAAAGGGCCGCTCCGCCGGCCGTGCCGCCTCGAGGACGTCATGTCCGTTAGTGGTGAGCCCTTGCTGAGCCTGTCGAACCGCGAACGGACGGACCTTCGACAGCAACAGTGCCCGCGTGTCGCGGGCCCGGCGACCCCGCTCTCGGGTGCGTCACTTGGGTGATGTTATATTCACACGACACTTCATCTTGACTCACACTCCATAGCGGTATAATATGTGTGCGTTTGACATTATGTATCAATAACAGCTCACAGATGAGCCGTTATTGTTGTAACGGGACCGTCAGCCGCCATGCCAGACCCCGGCCTGCGAATAGAGCGCCGCCATCAACGGCCTGCCCCGGTGCCGTCAACCGCCGCCGCCCGCAGTCCCCGTCCGTCCGCCGCTACCCCGCAACGTGAGGCGCCAGCCGGCCGCGGGATAGCTCCGATCAGCGCAACTTCCTGATACCCATTCTCGCTTGCGTAACCTAAATGAGACTATAAATCAATAATGAGAACTATTGATACAAAGTACCATATCTACCCTGCATCTGAGACCGGCCCCCATCTCTGGGGGCGGGAACCGTCACCCCGGACATGATTTCATGAAGTGCGAGTAGTCCCATGAATTCAGTACGAGCGTTATCGCGCTGGAAAGCCATCGCCCTATGCCTGATCGCCGCTGCTGCGACGTTCTTGCTTCTTGAGACCTCGTTTGCCCAGGAGGAGACGGAGTACCAATACGTCGACTTGGTAATGACTCATGAATACGACGGGCAAGATGTTATATTCAAGGCTCGGAATTTTGGCACCGAAATAGCAACCGGAGTAGTCGTTTCATATCATCTCAAGGACCTGGAAACATACATAAGTTCTCCCAACATCAGGGACAAGAGGACTGATGACAGTACCAAAGAACAATGGTTTACATGGGAGGTTGGGACTCTACGGCCGGGCCAGACCTCGGTTTTTATGCGGTTCAGTACACTTAGGCACTCCGGTCACACCACCGTTGGTCAGATAGGGGTCATAACCGCCACAGCTGAATCCGATCAGCCCGAACCGGATTTCCTCTTGGGCAATAATGAGCTAGCGGTATATTCATTTGCTAAAACCGCCGGCGTAAGTCTTCACATGCCTTACAACAGACTGGCGCTCCTGCTGTCCGCGGACGACCTGCGGCCGGGGGTGGGCGGCGATGTGGACTTCACCCTGTCCGCCAATAGTCTCAATCCCAAGATATCCCAAGGCACCACCCTCATAGGCGGGATAAAGATCAAGGTGAAATTATCCGATGGACTGGTATTCAAAAGCGACTGGACTCCTCCCGATACGTTTGTGATATCAGACACAGACAACCAATCGGCAACCTGGACACCGGCAGATGTGGAAACCAATGACCCACAGGAGGTTGTAATAGAGACCCAGTTGACCTCGGACAGCCTGGACGACATCCCGCTGGAGGAGCGGTGCATCACCGCCTGGGTGGTGGACAGCCTCCCCCCGCCCAGCCCGGATTACGCCTTGGGCAGCCTCAAGCAATGCTTGGGCGACGACCCGCCGCTGCTGCTGGAGGAAGGCTCGGTAGCCTTTTTGACGTCCTTCCCCTGCACGGCCGATGCCGGCCCTCATCAGTGCCAGAGCACCCCCGGAGTTGCAGTGGCTGCGCGCCTGCCCTCTCGTCACGCAGATTACGTACAATCCAATGACTTTGACGCCAACCTGCGTTCCCATGGCGTGGGGCGCTCAGACGAACACGCTAGTGGTCAGCATCGTGCAGTCTTCGTGGACCCCGAGTCCGTCTTCATTCAGGTCAAAGACCCCGGGGGGCGCGTCCAGGACAGCCACACCGATAGCGTGTCCGACGTTTCTTGGCAAACGGCCAGAAAGGCCATCAGTGGAAAGAATCGCGCGGTGGATGGAGTAACGATAACCTACACGCGGAAGGACATTAAAGACAAAGATGCGTGGAAGTCCCTGGGTCCCAGAACCCTGACCGTCACCAGGGCGGATGGAACCACGCCAGGAAAAGTGAAAATCCGTCTGATTAGCAGCGGAAACCAATTCTTAGACCTCAGCTCCGGGACGGCGACGAGAAATGCTTTTAATATAACGACGGTGAGTACGCTAGAATTCCCCTATTTTGCCGAATTCGAGACGCTGGGCACCTATTTAATCAAGTATGACTTAACGCTTACCGACTCCGGGGACAACGCATACACCGACTCTGGCACCTACACCTTCCACGTAGGCCCGTGGCGGAGCTGGAGGTGAGGGACGGCGGGCAAAACCCGGCGGTCCCGGCGGAACAGCGGGCCTTCACCATCAAGGCCGTGAACAACGGCCCGGACGCCGCCCCCGAGGTCGAGGTGACGCTGACGGGTCTGGATGCAGGCTCCTGCACTGGCACCGCAACCGAGGGCGAACTCGCATTCAGTAGCGGAGAATGCGTCTGGACCATCGGTGAGCTGAAGACCAAAGAGGTCAGTGAGATCCTCAACGGCCGCGACGGCGAGATCCTGACCATCATCACCAGCGCCGCCGTGAATGCCGAGATCACCGCTGAAATCGAGAACACCCAGGACTACCAGGTCTGCATCGACAGCAGCGGCAACGACGTGGCCGCCGCCTCCGAGTCGGCCTGCACCGACAACACCTGGCACACCACCGAATACTACGACTACATCGACGGCAACAACTCGGCCACCATCAAGGCCATGGAGGGCACCGGCGCCGACCTGCCGTCCCTGCAAAGCGCGCAGGAGGACACCGCAAGCATCGTCGTGGTGTGGGACCCGGTGGTGGTGCTGAACAACCGCTTGGTGACCCACTACGAGGTGGAATGGTCCGCCGACGGGGAGACCGGCTGGACGAAGTTTTCTGACAAGGTTACGAGTCCCAGGTACGTGGACACCGGCGTCGAGGGTGGGGAGACCCGCTACTACCGGGTGCGGGCAGTGAACGACAGGAACCACGAAGGCCCGTGGTCCCAGCCAATTCGGGCGAAGGTCTTTGGCGCTGGCCTGCCGGGCGTTGCGATGTCAAAGACGACATTAACCCTCAACGAGGGTGAATCCGGCGATTATATGGTGAAGCTGCTGGCCCGGCCCGTCTCCAGCGTCACGGTCAACATCGGCCGGGGCGGCGACGTTTCGCCCAATCCCAGCCGGCTGACTTTCATCTCGTCCAACTGGAACACGTTCCAGACGGTGACGCTTACCGCCGGGCAGGACAACGACGCGGTGGACGACACCGTTGAAATTACCCACACCGTCTCCTCCTCCGATGCCGAGTACCGGGGCCTGACGGTGGACCCGGTGGCGGTAACCGTCATCGACGACGACTCGGGGGTCAGCATCGCAGCGGAGCATGCTTCGGTCAACGAGGGCGATGCCATCGCACTCACCCTGACCCGCACCGGCAATACCGGCACCGCCATCACGGTGACGGTGAACGTCTCCCAGAGCGGTGATTACCTGGCCTCGGGCCAAGCCGGCAACCGCACCGTAGACCTTCAGGCCAACACAACCTCAACCACCATAATTGTGGAGACCGAAAACGATACCACCGTAGAGGGTCAGGGATCGGTGTTCGCCACCGTGTTGGGCGGCGCCAGCTACTTCGCCTCGTCTCCGAGTTCCGCCACGGTGCGGGTCCAGGACGACGACGGGCCGCCGGGCCAGCCGGGGAACCTGACCGCCGTCGAGGGCGACGAACAGGTGGCACTGTCATGGAGCGCAGCGCCCACCGGGGATGCTCCCGTCCTGGAATATTCCTACCGGGTGAGACGCTCCGACAGTTCCGCCTGGGACCCGGACTGGACCATCATGCTCGGCAGCAGCGTCGGGACACGCGACTACACGGTGCACAACCTAACCAACGGGCAGGAGTACGTCATCCAGGTGCGGGCGCGCAACGCCACTGGCGACGGCGCGGCGGCGGAGGTCACGGCGAGCCCACTCGATGAGCCGGGACCGCCGGAGGTTACGGTCTCATCACGCAACGATTCCCTGCTGGTGACCTGGAGCGTCCCCGACGACGGCGGCAGACCCACCACTGAGTACCGGGTGCAGTGGAAGTCGGGCGGCGAGTCCTTCGACTCCTCCCGTGAGGCCACGGCGACCGCCCTGGAACACACCATTCCCAGCCTGATCAACGGCACGGAATACCGGGTGCGGGTGCAGGCCATGAACGAGGCCGGCTGGGGCGGCTGGTCCGGCGAGCGGCCGGGCACCCCGACGCCCAGGCCGGCGACATCGCTCAGCATCACCACCGAAGCTGTAGACGGAGTGGACAAACCCTTCCGGGTGACCTTCACCTTCACGGACGAGGACCATGATGGCACCCAGTATGGAGTGACGGGCTTCGGCGTGAACGACATAGTTGCCTGGTACAGCAGCCCCACCTATTACGAGTTCACCTTGCAGGATTTCAGGGAGGAGAGGCCCGGGCTGGTCTACAGCGCGCTGGTGAACCAACTGCTGGACGGGAATCTGCGCGTAGAGGTTCCTGCTGGCGTGGCGGAATCCACCCACGACGAGCAGGAGAGCCTCTCCGCCTTGTTGTCTATTGAGGTCGAGCCCCCTCAGGCCAACCAACCCGCGGGAACGGAGATATGGTCCGCCGTGATGACCGTCGGCGACCTTTCACGCAATGCGATGGGTTACATCAACCCCGACCTGACCTTGTGGGATACGAACGACACGATCGGCAGCCTCTCCGATGGCGATGATGCGACGGATGATGACGATACGTTCACCTATTTGGACAAGGCCTACACGGTGGGAGAATTGACAATCGTGCCGGACTGGAACACAATCCTGCTCATTTCGTGTCCGGGCCTTGAGGGCGCGGACGCCAGCTTCGACCTGTTCCTGGACGACCAGGTGGAGGGCAACCGGGACCACAGCCTGAGCTTCGACCCCGACGAGGTGGACACCTACCGGTTCAGCAGAACGATCGACGGGGTCACGCAGTCCTGCGTCGAATACCGTTGGACGCCCCATCGGACGGACTGGGAGGAGGGCGGCCAGGTCAACGTCCGCATCGTCAGGTAGGGTCGCAGACCACCACTGTCGGCGCCGAAAGCCGCCAAACATGTATCGTTTCCTTTTGGGACTTTGGGGGGACGTCAGGGAGATTGCAGGTCCGTGGAAGCGACGAACGCCGGTCCGGGGGGTGGGGAGGCCCGCTCAAGATTCGATTTTGAAATACTGTTCATTATAACTCCTCTACCGAAATTTGCTGCCATTTTTCAAATACAACGGCATTTCTTCCTCTATGATTCGAACCCGTTTGCCCGTGAAAACCGCCCCGAATTTTTCTCGCCTTACCTTCCCCATCATCAACTTTTGACTTTCCCCTTTCCAGCCTGATACGCTTTTTCTGTCAAAATTCGCTCAGGAGTAACAGCATGACGACGCACCTAACCCTAGATCCCAATTTACGTAGGCGGGGCTGGCGGGCCTCCCACAGCCCGACAGCCCCTAGCCGAACGGAGGAATATGACACAGGTTACCCTGGCAGAAACCAAGTCAAACCAACCACCGTCAGCTTGGTATAAACATACCATATTCGAATATGTAATTGAACTCTTTTGTGCTAAAATCGGAGGCTCTGCCCTTAAGAATTATCTAGAATCGTTCGAAACTCTCCTGGATGTTCTCACCCCGCTCCCGGCCTGGTTGCCCGTATCGGTCGTTCTGGAAGCACTAGGTTTTGCTGTTTCCCTGGCTGTAGTTTTGGCCCTCTGGCATTGTGTTCGGCCTACCATCCTCAAGGCTGGATGTCCCTCGAGATGGAGAGTTAAACTCCATCGAAAGGAGCAGTAGCCATGGCCGAATTCACAGCTACGTACTCTGTCACTTGCCCGTCTTGTGGGGACGGGCAGGTGATCAAAAAGGGCCAACGTAACGGGAGCCAGCGATTCGGCTGTAAGGCTTGCGGCAAAAAGTTTCGCCTCGATAAGGCTGAAGGCCGTAAGTTCTCCGAAGAACAGATGGGAATCGCCGTCAGGCTCTACTATAACGGCGTGAGCTATCAGCAACTGGCGGAGACCTTTCGTGATCTATATGATATCAAGCTCCCCTCGAAGCGAACCTTCTATCGGTGGGTCTCCGAATATACCGACAAAGCGTCTTATATGCTGAGGGACGTCGTAGCCAAAACCGGCGACAAATGGGTGGCCGACGAAATGTATATCCAGGTCGGCGGCAGAATGATGTACCACTGGAATGTGATGGACGCCGAAACCAGGTACCTCCTAGCGTCTCATCTATCTACTCGTCGCAATCTCCCCGCAGCAATAGAAGTCTTTCGGAAGGCTCTGGCTAGGGCCGACCATCCTCCTAAGCGAATCGTCACAGACAAGCACCCCTCTTACTTCAAGGCTATCCGATATGTGGTTCCTGAAGCTAAACATGTCCTATCAAAGGGTGCAGAACATCCGTTCCAAAATAATAACCTGAGCGAGAGGATGCAGGGGACGTTCCGTAGCAGGGAAAAGACGCTGCGCGGGATGGATAGCCTAGAGAGTGCTCAACGGTATTTGGACGGCTACGTCATATCCTACAACCATTTCAGGATGCATTCAGGCATTGAAGCGGAAACTCCCGCCGAAGCCGCCAAAATTGATGTGCCTTATAAGGAATGGGCGGACATCGTCAGGGCCAATGTGGTAGTGCCTCCTGAAGCTCGGACTGTCTCTCGAACACGCATCAAAACCGTTGGTTTGCCCCGCGATATTACGGCAAGAAAGCGGCTCCAGAGACGCAAGCGTCGGGCAATGCGAAGGGCAGAAATTCAGGCGAACAAGAAAACCGCCCGGCAAGCAGCATCTGACGGCATGAAACCGATGTGGACCAAAGACCTGAAACAGACTCGTGCCTCTAAGATGAGCAAGAGGGAGATTGAAAAACTCAGAAAAGAGGGGAAGTTGCGCCAGAGTGAAAAGGGGCGACGTCCTAAAGCAGTGCTCCCCGACGTAAAGGATGTATCCGAATTACGTATGAACCTGGACTCTTCACCAGCCGAGAAAGGGTCTGGGCAAATGCACCGCAAAAAGGTGTACCGCAGGAAAATATCTTCCCCGCAACCGGAGATGCCTCTCGGTAAATCCAAGCCCAAAGTTGCGGGAGGGAGTATGGAAGAGCGGATGGGTATCCATCAGAACACACCTCGTGGGCTTCGACCTAAACCTGCTGGATCGAATCGACGCAGGCATAGCTCTCCTGCTCGGCAACCACGGTTGCTGTAGGGATTGGTACCAGGTTAGGCCCACAAGAAAGCGGCGAGGTGAGGGCCTCGCCGCCGATGCAGTGAGAGCAGGGACACGTCAACCTACCCTCGCCTATTTCTTATCACTGATAGAAAATCAACGTTAAGTACTCTGATGTCCCTCTTTTTTCGATTCTATTGAATCAGGATTTGCAGCTGATGCAAAAGCCTACGACCCGCCTCCCCGTCCTTACCGCAGCGGTCCTGGCCTGATCTCCTGTAAAGAACGGGCCGTGTACCCTAGTCCTAGTATCCTTCCTCTCCTGCGCGTGTGCCTTTCGGCAGCCCAGCTGATGGACTGTCGCGGTGTCTGTATTCAATTGCTCGCTTACCACGAATTGCACCTTGACCACCTCCTGCCACCGGGATACGCACAGTGCGGCTAGACGAATGGAAGTTGTCAAAATAGTGCAAACTATCACGAGATTGTGTGGTATTCCTCCACTGCCATGCCAGCTTGCAAACCCTTTTTGTCTTGGGTTAGTATAGGATTGCCACGGAGACCTTATGATGCTAGAACACCTGAGTATGACAGCCACACTCTGTCGGAACGATCACAAGCGGGGCCTCGTGCCCCCTTGTGAGGGTTCTCTAGCTGCGGTCTCTGTGGCAAGTGCCCCAGCTTTTTCGTTCGCAAGGGGGTTCCAGACAGCTAAATAACGTCAGGCCCGACTGTGCAACCAGTCGGGCCTGACGCGTTTAGGCGCACCGCCGTAGCGGGGACGTCCACGGCCTAGTTGAGAGGCCGCAGGCATTTTACCACTTAAGCGTATACTGCGGATTGTCGTGGGGTCAAATTGGTGAGTAGGTGCTCCATCGATGAGCACCTATGGTCGACCACCTCCCGCTCCGGCGAGATTATCTCGACGGAGCTTTTACATGGGCCAGTGTCAGATGCCTAACTGCAATTTCAAAGCGATAACGACCCATAGGTATCGTGGTCGCTTGATCAATGTCTGTACTATATGTAAAGGCCAACTACAGATACACGGCGACAACTACGACTTGTAACTTTCAAGGCAGCCAGCAATGCTGGCTGCCTTTTTATTTCCAGGTTTTTTTGTGCTATCACATAGCATCAGAAAGCAAGGAGTTATTTATGACCACAGCTAACCATCCTGCCTCGTGCCGCTGCGCCAATTGCCGCGCACAAAGGGCAGTCTCCATAGCTCCACCACCTGGACAACCCTCCAGCCCTACAATTCTGCCCTTGGATGACCCCAACAAACTGCCTGACAAAATGCTGCAGGCCATCAAAAACGACCCAATTGGGACTGTATGGCGTTGGAAATTAGACGACATTAGCAACGCAGAAATTACCCGACGCCTATCATTGGCTGGGATCAGAAACGAGGTAATACCCACCATAATGCTGGAGGTGAACAAACAGTGGGAGGCTGGCCGACGCAAAAGAGGGATTGTGGAAATAGCCTTCGGGATCGGGATTATCCTGCTCACCCTTATACTTGTCGAGGGCGTGGTGTGGCTGGTAACCGGGAGGTTCGGCTCCTTCAGAATCATTGACGCCATTGGCATCGGGATAGGCTGGGTCTTCATAGTGAGAGGGATTTACCAGGTGCTGACCTCAAAGAAAAAGTCTTCGACCACCTAATAAAAAGGCGGCCAGAAATGCTGGCTGCCCTTTTAATTCTAAACGTTTTCATAGTATCACATAACATATTTCAAAAGGAGGTTTACTCGCTACCCTGGATACAGGCAACAATTCCAAAACCACATTGGAGGCTTTATGACAATGGCATTACCTCTGGCTATCGGAAAGGCGGTTAGGTCGGCCCTGTTCACCCTGGCGCTGTCGACCGTCATAGCAGCTGGTCTGGCAGCGTGTGGCTCTGATAGCGGCACCGAAGGGCGACACGAGATCAGGGATAGGGGCGTGGAGCTAACCCTAGAGGTGCCCCAAGATTGGAATTCGCTCTCGCTTAATCCTCTTCAAGTCCCTGAAGGAATGAAAGAACTTTTCTTCATTGGAAATCAATCCGAAATTGATCCTGATCAATACGTGGTAACTGTAAATGTCTTGCGGTCCGACGCCAACATGTACCCACGATATTCTTCTTCTGAGGAAGTACGTGAGTATCTGAACATTTATGTGGATTCGTTTTTGAGTCGCTCCAGGAACGCCACGAGTGAAAACATAACTTTCGGAGATTACGACGCAACCAAGATAGTTCTGCATACACCTTCATACGTGAACAACCACGTAGCGTTTTTGGAGGGTGAAAAACTATGGGAGTTCAATTGTAGGTATTACCCTAAGATAGATGATGGATCAAATAAAGATGCTTGCGACCTCATTATCGAATCGGTTAGATAAGATAAGGTAGAGAGTTCTTAGATACAGGGCCGACTAAAGTCGGCCCTGTATCTTTTTACGCAGTAAACTGCTATTACATATTTTAATCCAACATTATTTTATGCTATAGTTCCGCATCTTTTATTTTTGGAGGCTGTTATGACTAAAGACAGCTTTACTGAAGGATACGGAGCGGGCTACGATGCCGCATTTACCGATATCCGATTTGCTCTAAAAAGTGTCCACCATCGGGACGGCTGCGGGAAGTGCCGGGCGTGTCTATTTCTGGATAACATTATGAAATTCGTGATCCGCCAGGTATCTGGACATATGACGAAAGAGGAGGAGGCGACCGTATTCCGAGTATTCGCAAATTGCTACGAGCGCATCCAGGAGGAGGAAAGATGGTGGTCCAGTCATGCATAACGAGGACTACCGACGTGGTTATGAGTCTGCTCTGGTAGAGATATACGCTGCTCTGGACTCGGAAGATCATCCTCGAACTTGTGGCCCCTGTAAGGCTTGTGGTGTGATCCAGTACGTAATATCAGACGTTTTCCTTAAGATAGGAACCATGTTGCCCGAGGAAGATTTCGAGACGGTATCTAGAATCATTCAAAAGTTGAACCAATAGCACAGGCAGAGGAAAGGCCCCGGCGATTGCCGGGGCCTTTATCTTGAAATGCTGTTGCGTATGATTTCTCTCACAAATCCAGATGTTTCTCCTGTCTGGTAACTGCCCACCACCCCTCGCCTTTCGCTAGACTATCTATCTTGCGGATTAGTTCCTCTTGCTCCTCCCTTGGTAATTCCCTGAAACTCCTCATCCAATTGAGAAAGGACACTCGCAGTTCTATGGGAAGCTGCAACACAGCATACCCCATTTCCCATAGCCGACGGTCTGATTCTTCTTCCAAAACCGATTGCCTCCGATAAATTGTTTAGCTCCTATACACCATTTTTGCTCTTATACACCATTAAGGATATTAGGGTCAATGAACATAGGCTCCAACAAATAAAGTTGGAGTCTTCCTCTGTTCATGGTATACACGGCCATCTCTTACCGTGAGGTGGCCTATGTGGGTGACTTACAGTTATCAGACTGGCTTCGACGCGCCTCTTGATCTTGACTGGACTCCAAGCATGCCTCTGGCAACGTTCAATCTCTCAGGCTTCGATATGTCTGACGGGGTATACGTCATTTGGAGACCAGAATCAGATACAGGGCTACGACGGGCGGTCTACGTGGGCCAGGGCAAGATTGTACCTCGCCTTGGATTCCACCGCAGGACTAAGCTGGAGGCTACGGAAGAGGATGCTTATCTGCGGGCGACCTGGGCGCCGGTGGAGAAGGCTGTGAGGGACGGGGTGGAGGTGTTCTTGGCGAAATGCTTACGCCCTGAACAGGGTTACGTATGGCCCAATGTTCCAGGTTTTCTTGTCAACCTACCCGATAGGTAGGCGACACATCACAAATAAAAAGGCCCCGGCGAGTGTTGGCAGGGCCTGTCTGGTATATTCCCTGCACTCGCCGTGCTACCTAGGCCGCCCTTTGTCTTGGCGTCGTCTTTCGGCGCGATTTTGGGGCGGAGTTTTGGGGCGGAGGAGGATCTTGAGCCGGCAGCGGTGCTGGACTCGGGATTTGGGATGGTTGAGCAGGAGTTGTTACCTGTACCGCGCTTGACTTTATCCAGGCTCGTCCATGGTGATTCTCGATAATCTTGACTGCCGGTGTCCCCCCAAAAGTCAACATGGTGCCGTGGTGGACAGAGAGCACCGCATCCTGAAGGTCGTGATCGGTTTCCAGATCAGTAATCCGAACCCCGTGATCTCGCGCTTGCTCACGCCCGACCCTGCGCCCATGAGACTGGAACGAATCGTAGTCCCCTAGCCATTCCGCGACGGACCTCGCTTGGCCTCCTGGGTCCAGCTCTCCTGCGAACATGTATCGCTCAAGCCAACCCGCCACCAAGTTTGAAGCCAATGACTGGGAATTCTGGCATTGGTTCAAGAGTCCAGGCGCATAAGACCTGATGATCGGCATCCAAGCGGCTAGGTTCTTCGAATCTTGGCACTCCTGCTTTGCGCGCTCAAACTGATTCAGAATTGCCTTTGCGGGAGCCGATCTCTGGCCTTCCGGTGTGTTGATTATAAACTGTGGGTCAATCGGGCCAATTTGAGAGTGCTGCCCCATGACTAGTTCATCCGCCCCGAGAGCCATCATGGTCGCTGCCGACATCGCCGCAACTGGTATGAAGGCCCTGATGTGGTCAAAGCGTTCCCGCAGATACTCGACTAAAGACTCAGCTGCTTCCGCCGATCCACCCGGGCTGTGGATGATGAGGTCCAACTCTCGTTCTGCAATGTTTGAAACCGCCTCCATCACCCCCTGAACATCGGACAAGGCCACTTGTAAGTCGGATGGGTTGATGGGGCGGGTCTCAAGCCACGCGGTCGAGTAAAGAATAACTGCGCGCCCTGTCAGAGCGTGCACTTGCTGGAGATACTTGCGGCGGATACCGTCGTGGTCTCTGTTTCCGTTTGGCGCTGCTCTGCCGTTTATTTCATGCAGAAGTTGGCCCCATGTGGGCATAGTACGCTCCAAGATCGGTGGTATCCGAGGTGTAGACGACCTCGTTGGTGTACACGGAAGAGGATGCCGCCAAGTAGATCCCTTCTACGGTTTCATAGTATTCCATCAACTCAGCGACCCCCGCCTCCGCTTCCTCAAACGCCGCCCTCAAAGACTGCAAATCGGCCTCCGGCTCCATATTGACCATGGCTCTCCTCCTGCGTGGGATGTCATCATATCATACGAAGTGTCAAGGGCGGCAGCAAAGTGGGTCATTGGGCAGGGCAAGCGCGCTTTAGCTGCGTAGGACTTTCAGGAGGTAATCCTCTCGCCAGTCGGCCTGCAGGCGTTTGCCCTAGATTCCCACTTTCAGGCTATGTTCCCGCTTCAGCAGGTTGTGGGATATCTGATGCAGCGTCCCCATGTTCTGCGGGCTGTGGTCCAACCGCATCCGGCTCTGGTCTTCCCGGAAGGTGACGTCTAGGCTCCGGTGCAGCGAGTTCTCCATACTCCAGTGGGCCAGCGCCGTTTGCTGGCAACCTGTCTCCACCCCCCACTGCTCCCCGATGGAGCCCTAACAGACGGGCTCCACTACCCCTCCAATCTCCCCGCTGGCCTAGCGTTGTGCCGCCCTTCAAACTCGTTGGTGTACCGTCCCAGGTGCTTGACTGAAATGTGCTGGTAAACCCCGTCGATCCCCCGCTTGAACAGCGCCCAGTGGCTTTCCAGTCGGTTGGTGTGCGCCATCCCCCGGACGTACTCCTCAGCCCCATGTGCACCGCCTCATGCGTCACTTTTGGGATGTGGTTAAGCATCGCTGGGACCGCTATGGAGGTTCCCGAGGGCCATCACGGGTTATCAGGACTTTTGAAATCATCTCGTAACACAATAATTGATAGCTATCATTTTACCAGCGAATGTTGAGAAAAGGTTCGTTTCTCGCTGTGGCGTCTAGCGGTGGCTCGAAATCCTCCGGTCATGGGAAGGGTCCGTCTAAGGCAAGACTCCAGAATTGGACAGAACCTTATGGGACATAGGAAAAGTGGATCCACCGTCCAGCCAAGACACTACATTGTTGATATGGTAGCTCATCAGTAAACTCTAGCTTCATAAAACTAAATGTACGACCTCTGATAACTGTGCTGCCTTCAAATACCATATTACCTGAGAATGCGCTATCATCCGGTCTTTTCCGTGAATCTAAGAGAGCAAATTTATTCCAGGTGGTCTTATTCGCAGCTGCGGCAGTTGGTATTCCATCGTGTGGCATCCAGACAGCCCACTGGACATCAGTATCATCGTTGCAAGCTGGGATTTCAATGCGCGCTCTATATAAGTCAACAACATCTCTATATTTCCGCACATATAATGCTTGCTCTGGTAGGAAACTATGTTGGTCATTTGCTCCAACCAGGTATACCGCGTTGTCCTGTCCTATCATAAAGGGATGAATATAAGGTGACGACCACGCGCCCGGTCCGTTTGGGGTAACCACGCGCATCTGATACAACGTGTGTCTCCCTGCAAATGCCGGATCTCGGTAATAGTTGAGACCACATGAGGGCTCCTCTGGACGTATTTCGTTCACTTCTCCTAGAAGATCTATATCTACGTGCCTATAAACGTCTATGCCTATACACTTCAAGCCTGTGATTTCAGTTTCATTTAAAGTCCAAAAGATCTCGATGCTGTCGCCTATAGGTCGAATCACGACTCCTTTGGGTTGGTATAATCCAGCGGTAGATAGAGGAATGAGTTCTTGTGGTTCGCCTATTCTGTCTGATACAAGTTCTGAATTTGGTGTTATATGACCTGATAATGCTCCAACTACAAGTAAAGCTATAATTATAGCGGCAGTTAGTAGGATTGGAATATATTGTTCTATACTAGTCATACATGTGCCTGTCTATTTATAAGTATTCTTGGAGTATTACAAATTGTTCATCTTACTCATAACTGGTTATTTAGTCTATTGTAATCTATCTCTTACAGTTATTTCTAGTGAAGCGAGTTTCGCTTTTTATTTTTTGAGGAGGTTTTTCGCCTTTCGCAGGAGCGTCTGTTGGCGGCGCGAAATCTGCTAGTCATGGAAATGGCCTATGAGGGGCATACCCTATAACCGAACGGTACCCTGGTTTGTTCTAATACATGGTATCGCTGTGTCGAATATTTTGGGAAATTGCCCCCCGCCCTTCGCGGAAGCGTGCGGCGCTGGCTCGAAAATCTAGCCCCCATGGGAGGCCCTATGAGGGGCCAGGCCCCAAAAGGAAACGGAACCGCCAAACAGCACCGCGCCTGTGCCTTGAACCCCCAAGGCGCGGGCGCGGACAGTTGATTGCCTGGCGACACGCTGGGCCACAGTCCTGTTGCCGGACTAGGAGTCATCCAGGTGCTCGCCCGCAGGCACCGTAAGGAGCCTTGGCGGCGGAGCCTCCGGCGGGCCAATCGGGGTACTCCACCTAAACGCCTCAAGCCACCAGACCGCGGATGCGCAAAAGCACGGCGACCGCCCTGACTGCCGTACCTTTACTACTGAAACCGAGCAACGCCCGCCCTTCCCGTAGATACAGACGGCGGCGGGGAGCCGACGGACCCCGTCTGGCAGTGGCAGCGCTCGGCCACCGGGGGGACCTGGCTCAACATCGCCCGAGCGACGGCCGCAACCTACATGCCCACTGAGCAGGACGCCGGCAAGCGGCTGCGGGTGATCGTGTTCTACGGGGAACCCGGCGGCGGGCACGGCGTTGCCGGGGCCGCGACCGAGGCGCTGCCCGACGACGGCGAGGAGACGGTGCCCCTGTCCGACCTGGTGGCGGGCTACGACGCCGACGGCGACGACAGCATAGACCTGACCGAGACGCTGGCCGCCATCGCCGCCTACTTCGCGGAGGACCTGGACCTCGACGGCGTGCTGGAAGTGATCGCCGCCTACTTCGCGGAGTAGACCGCCATGTCCTTGATTGTGAGAAACGCCCTTGGCCATTGGGCCACAGTGGTCTCGATGGCGGTCCTGTTCCTGGCAGCCGCCGCCCTGACGCTCAGCGGCACGGCGGAGGCCCAGAGCCACACCGCCATCCGCAGCTTCTCCGCAGCCTCGGTGGAGCCGGGGGGACTGCTGGAGGTGTCGGTGTCCGCGGAGGGATACGGGGCCATCGGCCAGGTGGTGGAGACCCTGCCCGAGGGCTTCGTCTACCGGGGCTCGGACCAGCCCGAGGCGACGGTGTCCGTGGATGGCCAGACGGTGGCCTTCACGCTGTTCCAGTCCAGCAACTTCACCTACGTCGTGTCAGCTCCGGCGCAGGAGGGCGTCTACGCCTTCACGGGGACCGTCAAGGACCAGTTGCGGCAGGAGCAGTCGGTGACGGGGGCCGGCACCGTGCGGGTCGGCGCGGCTCCCACTCTTGAACCGACGATCGCACCCACGGAGGTGCTGACAGTGCCGCCCACGCGGGCGCCGGCGGCGATACCCACAATAGCACCGACTCCTGCGCCGACGTCGACACCTACGCCAACAGCAGCTCCCACTGCTGCAGCAACCGCATCACCCACGCAGCAGCCCACGGACACGCCCGCGCCGACTTCTGCTCCCGCATCCTCGGCGACCGCTGCTCGAACTGCAGCAGCGACGCCCGAGGCCACGGAGACGGCCAGGCCAGCGGAAACGGCGAGGCCGACGCCCACGCCCACCCGCAGGCCCACTGCCACTACGATGCCGACGGCAACACCTACGCAGGAACCCGCGCCGCCGGCTGGCCTCGGAGCCGGCCCCTCCGGGAGCAGCCGCTCAGTGCCGCCGCCACTGGCGCTGTCCGACTCGATGGACGACCTACCAACCTGGGTGATCGGGGCCATCGTGGGAGGAATAGCGGCGCTGTTCGTAGCTGGGCTGGCCGTGATCTTCGTCCTGGCCCGCCGACGCCGCGAAGACCGCTGGCGCTATAGCCGCTGGTAGGCGGACCTGGGGTACTCCACCTGAACACCCCATGCCACCGGACCGCCGATAGGGAAAGCCACGCCGACCGCCCTGACTGCCGGACCTTTACTACTCGAACCGCGCAACGCCCGCCCTTCCCGTAGATACAGGTCGTGATCCCGGAACCTGGGCGGTGAGCCTAGCCCAGGTGGAACAGAAGACCAGAGCCCAGCCAGCCTTAGTACTACAGTCGCACATAAGCTGCCTCGACATTTTTGACCTTGGTTATCGCGCAAATTCGCTATGGTGAGAGACGTTGCCCGCAGCTGGACTCTGCAGTACTCAAGGCTGTCCCATGCCTCCGGAGACTAACTGCGACTGTAGTACTAATGCTTCCTCAATGGGACCCGACTCCCAATCGCTACGAATAGTGATCAGCCTGCGATCTCTACTAAAATACCAACTTCCTTCGCCGGCGTTGATATTGACGTACCAGATGCCGGGCGTCAGGACCGCCGGCATCTGTCCCAGGGCATGGGCGAACGTCTCGACTTCCACCTGTGCGGCCTCCCTGCTGCCGAATTCGGGATTGGCACGAAATTTCACCGCCTGTCCCTCGTACCTAGCATCGAACAGGTAAGCATTCATCGTAATTCACGTTTCGGTCCGGTCATCCCAGGCACTGCGCTCGCCGCGGCCCGCGTACGTGATGTTCCCGAGCCTCGTGGGATCGGAAGGCTCTATTATTTCCGGTGATATAGAATCTGAACTCCGGAACGGTGGCGTGCCCGTGTGTTCGAGATCGAAGTCCAGCGTGCGGTCGTTCTCTACTGCAATCTCGACGGTCCCGGTTTCGTGAGTGGGCCAGGCGATGACCCTAACCGTGACCGTCCCCCAGACGTTGGGGAAGCGGTAGCTCCCGTCGGGGCCGATGACCACGGATTCCCGCTTGCCGTTTTCGAGCCGAACGACGCCGCCCGCGAGCGCTGGCCCGTTTTCCCGGCTGTCGCGTACCGTCCCGGATAGAGTGAACGTGGGTGGAACCGTTATTGCTGGGGACCCGGACGCAGCGCCCGCGCTGGCTGTGACCGTCGCCTTACCTCCCCCAATCCCAGACACCAGACCAAGCGCGTCCACGTCCGCCACCAGGGCGCGGGAAGACTCCCACGAAAATGCAGGCCCCACAACGGGATGCCCGTTGGCGTCGAACGCCTCCGCCGTCAGCTGAACGGGCTCGCCCCACGCGGCCAGCTCGGCCAGCTCGGCCATGGACGGCGACACCTCCACTGAGTCCACCTCCAGCGTCACCGTCACCACCGCCGACCCTGATGCGGACCCGACCGACGCGGTGACCGTTGCCGTACCGTTGCCCGTGGCCGTCAGGACACCGTCCGCATCCACCTCTGCCACGGAACCGACGCTGGTTGTCCAGGTCACGGTCACGCCAGTCATCATGTTGGAGTCCTGGTCATGCACCTCCGCCCTCAGTTGTACTGTTGCGCCAAGTGCAGTCAGCTCCACCGTAGAGGGGCTGACCGTGACCGCCGTGGGTCGGGCGGGCTCTGGAGTCGCAGTAGCAGTAGGCTCCGGGCTTGGAGCGACGGTGGGAGTTGGCGACGCGGGCGGTGTCGCCGGACTCTCTGTCGCGGGCGTCTCTTCCTCTTCTGCCGTTCCTGTGGGCTCAGGTTCTCGCGGGGCAGTGACTGCCGGAAAGGTGGTAGCCGGTGGCGCGGATGGTGTCGTCGTCTCCGGCGCGGGCGTCCCTTCCTCTTCTGTCGTGCCGGTGCGCTCGGGCTCCTGTGGGGCAGTCGCTGCAGGAGACCCCGTGGCCGTGGCCGCCGGGTCCGGTGCCGAAGTCCCGCCGTTGCTACAGGCGCTCAGGGCCAGGACGACGACCAGCGTCGCCAGAATTGCGAGCCAGCGGGTTGGAAGCCGGTGAGTCTCTATTCGCATGATGTCCTTTAGCCCTGGAATCGACAGCTTGCTGGAGTCATTCCCGCAGCTGGTTTTCCGAAATCCCGGGTATGCACAAGTGCTGGGCGGGTATAAAGAGTGACCGTATCCGGGGGCCTCCGCCGCCGATGTTCCCCGGGAAACGGGAACGCCGTCGCTGGCGGGTTTCCCGTGTTCGGAAGCGGCTACAAGTCGCAAGTCCTCGCCACATCAGGTTGTTGGACGACTTTGTCCAAAGGAACGTCTTACGGCACGCACAGTGCAAGGACGACCGCGATCTTCCATAACATACGCCGCCGGACCGGTCTGTTGAGCGCCAAGTAGTTTTCGCCCTGTCGCATGGTCATTTCACCTTGTTATGAAGGCGGCATATTAGGCGAAAGTAACAACAATAGCGGTAGATTGCCATAACTTTGCTATGAGATATGCCCTACGGTGGTATTATTCACCCGAATAGCGCTGGGCCTCGTTGCATCCAGCCGGCGGCGCTCCCACGGGAGGTCAGCCTGTCCCGCAACCCCACATTGAGGCTTTGCAATGAACCGGGATGATGAGCGAGACCTGGTGATACAGGCCCTTAGAGGCCGGCTGTCCAGGATGAGTGAGGCCCGCCTGCGCATCAACGAGAGCCTGGACTTCGACACGGTGCTTCAGGGGGTCCTGGACTCCGCCCGCTCCCTGACCGGGGCCCGCTACGGAGCGATGACGCTCCTTGACGATGCGGCCGAGCTTCCACCCGATTGGGGCCCCGGGGCCGATGCATCAGGCAGCAACTTGCCACTGGTCGCCTACTTCACCTCGGGGCTGACGGAGGAGCAGGCCCGCCGGTTGCGGGCCATGCCGGAGCGAACACTTCTCTTCGACCATCTGCGCCGCATTCCGGAGACGCTGCGGATTCCCGACCTGGCCAGCCACTCCATGTCCCTGGGCATGGCCGATTGGTCGGGCGCTGGGTATCCAATGAGGATGAGAAAGGCAATGCAATCGGCCCCGCCTTTCCGCCATCTGGGGGGTTGTATCTGTCAGTGCCGGGCCTTGGCACACGGGTAGTGTGATGCCCGAGGGGTCAGTCAAAGGTTGGGACACCAATCTAGAGCCCTTAGAGGGCGGCATCTCGTTAGAGAGACCACGCCAACGGATGGATCGTCGCCATCGTGAGCGCCGGAGGCCACTACACATGCGGAGAGACGGTGGACGCTACAGCAGACAGTAGGGGGAAGATGAATAGTACCGACACGGATGTCCGACTACCTTCATCGTCCACGGATACTGTCCGGGTGCTTCTGGACGAGTATCAGCAGGCAGCAGACACCTTGGAGAGAGTTGCGGTTGAGCTCAAGACTTCGGAAGCACGCCTGCGGACCCTGTTATCAGAATCTGTACTAACGCCCCTTGACACCGATTCAAGTCTAGACGATTCCAAACCAAAGCTACCGGCAGGCTCGGTCCTTGAATTCTACTGTTTTGGGAAGTTTCACATCGAGGTCGCCGGAAGATCGCTCAGCATTCGCGTCCCTTCTAAATCCCTGAAGGTTCTGAAGTTCCTTCTTATGCGGCGGCACCGGCCTGCTACCCGGGACCTGCTAGTAGAGGCATTGTGGCCCGATATAGAGACCGACGCCTCTCTCAACCGGCTACGCGTCGCCGTTCATGCCCTGCGGCTATCGCTCAGGCCTGCAACCGCCGGCGGGGATCTCATTGTGTTCCGGAATGGGTCCTACGAACTGGACCCGGATTTCCAAATATGGGTCGACGCCGACGAATTCGAGTCCCTGTGGCAACGCGGTGTGAACTCCGAATCCATAGGGGACCTTGAGAAGGCGACTCACTGCTACGAGAGTGCAAGACTCCTGTATAGGGGCGAGTACCTGGAGGAGGAACTCTACGACGACTGGGCACTTCTTCGCCGGGAAAGCCTCCGCGACGCCTACCTGCATCTGCTGGGCAGGTTGGCCGACTGGGCTTTCGAGACCCGCTCCCACAGCAGATGTGTATCCTACTGCCATAAGATCCTGGATGAAGACCCATACCGCGAAGATACCTACCGCCTGCTCATGAACTGCTACGCCGCAACGGGACAAAAGTCGACGGTCGCACATTGGTACCGTGTATGCCACACCATGCTGCGCAAAGGGCTGGATGGCGTCCCATCGGGGCGGACCGTCAGTCTCTACCAGCGGATAATGTCCGACCCCTCCTGACCACCGCCTTTTCCGGCTTTCCTCCCTCGCGAAACTCTAATTCATGTCTAATCCCCGGCTAACCGCCTGCTAATTCCTCGCCCTTACCATTTGCTGTCGAAGTCAAAGCTGCCGGTTCTTTCAGAGACTTGGCAGCCACGAGACAGTGCGGTTCTCGGAGCCCCATGTCCCGCTACAACACGTTCATCATGAGGATCTGGTCCGGCGAAGACCTGGAGTTCCACGGTCGCATCATGCATGTCCAAACCCGGGAAGAGTATGACTTCAGGACTTTGGAAAGGGCGCTGGACTTCATCTCAAAGCATGTCCAGGCCCTGTCCGGGGATGAAGGGGCAGCGGCAAGGGCGATTCAGCCTCATCTCCATCGATGCTGCGATGAACCAGGCGGCAGTGAGCAGAATGGCTGAAACATCCGGAGCAATTTGGCGGTTCCGCAGATTTACGGCTGAGCGGTTCCCTCCTGCCCAGTTTCTTCCGTTGACGGCGGTAGTTGCGCTTCCTGCCGCATTCGTCACGCAGATCCATGTTCACTCGCAGCCATCCAACTTTTCCGCAATCCTCCTGACCATGTTCGCGGTGCTTCTGCTGTTCCTGCGTCTGCGACTGGTCGACGAACTCAAGGACCTCGAGCACGACCGCGCCTTCCATCCTGACCGGCCCCTGCCGAGAGGACTCGTGGAGCCTTGGCATATTGGCACGGCTGCGGCGGGAGTCTTTCTTTTAGAGGTGCTCGTGGCGGCCTCAGCCGGGGTCCACTCGCTGGGGTTTTTCACAGTGGTCAGCCTTTATTCCGTTTTCACATTCCGAGAGTTTTTCTGCCGCAACTGGTTGAGAAGGCACTTCGCCTTCTATGCAGTCTCTCATGAATTGCTGGTAATCCCGGTTTGCTTCTACCTGTACAGCCTCAGCGGCCTGTCGGTGGGCGATGTGTCGGCCCCGTTCTTCTGGGGAGTGACCGCGTACATCGGGTGCCTTCTCTTCCTGCTTGAAGTGGCCCGAAAACTCAGCCCGAGCAGGGCTGAATCTGGATCCAACGACACCTACACATCACAGTACGGCCCGGGTGTGAGCGCCCTCGTCGTCTGCTTCCTTGCGGCTGGAACGGTGGCTGCCGGAATCATCACCGCTGCCATGCTGCGAAACGGCTTTCCCATTTTTCAACTCACGGGAATCGTATTCCTGGTTCCCGTGGGCATGTCGCTTCGGGCGTTCATCAAACAGGCCGACGACCGCACTGCAAGAGTTGTTCTGAACAGCTGCGCGGCACTGGCCGTGGTCTCCTCTTCCCTACTCGTGCTGACAGCTTGGTCCATCTGATGAAGTACGTACTCGACAACTCCAACCTGGCAGAAAGCTACTCGGGAGTGACGACGCCCCTGACCCACTCGTTCGTGAGCCGCGTCTACCGGGACGTCTACAAGACCTTTTGCAGAAACATGGGTGTCAGCGACCGGACTATCCGGTCACATGAGGAGGAATTTTCCGGCCTCCTCGCCTTCGTCGGCTACAGGATGTATTACAACCTGAGGCACTGGTACACCCTTATTTCGTTTCTGCCGGCGTACAGGACAAACAGGAGGTTTTTCGACCGGATGATAGGCCTGGAGGCCAACGGAGACGCCGAAACGGCCTCCACCGGCCTCATCCAGAGGTACGGCGTCGACCTGCCTCGCGTGGTGCTTCAGGTTCTGAGGATAGGAGCGTCATTCCTCTTCATGGGGTTCTTGGTTAGAAGGTTCAACCGGGAATTCGACGCAGTCTTCGAGAGACTCGAGTCCATTGACCTGGAACAACTGGACCTGGAGGATCTGGCAGACCTGTATCGGAAGGTCTCAGGAATGCTGCTGGCCAGGTGGTGGGTCCCGATCGCCAACGATTTTGCGGTGATGGTCAGCACCGGACTGGCCGCGAAGGCTCTGGAAGGCTGGTCGGCCCAAAAGAATGAGAATAGCGCGCAGCTCGATCTGAGAACCGGCGCAAGCCTCGTATCCCTCGACCCCGGGCGTCGTCTTGTCCAGATAGTGCAGGCCATTGGAGAAGACGAGACGGTCCACGATCTTTTTCGCCAACAGATGCATCCCGCAGAACTTCACGAAACTCTGTCCAGCCGACACGGGCAAAGCAAACCGTACCGGCTGATCCAGGAGTACATGAGGAAATACGGGTCCCGGGTGCCCAACGAGCTGAAGCTCGAATCGGAAACCTTGAAAGAGCGCCCGGAATTCCTTTCAGGACTCCTCATGTCTCTCGTGCGGAACGAGCCAAGTACCGGCTCCACCACGGGGACCCATCGCCCACCGCGCGCGGACCTCCACGGCCTGAATCTCCCAAAGCGCGCCGTGCTGAACCGGCTTCTATCCTGGGCGGGGGTCTCCCTTGGCCGGAGGGAGGAGACCCGGTTGAGGAGGGCCTTGATCTTCGGTTATGCGAGGAAGCTGTTCTTGACCGTCGGGCAAAGGCTTCAGGCGTTGGGCATCCTCGACGACCCTCGGGACATTTTCTTCCTGACCGAAGGAGAGGTGCTCTCCCTCCTGGATTCTCTCCCACAATCTGGAGATCTCCGTCCGATTGTGGCCGGCCGAAAAGCTGAGATGGACCGGTGGAGCCGCCTTGAACTGCCCCGGCGCATCGAGACCGACGGACCACTTGACGAGCTACCGGAGGAATTGAGCACCGTTTCGCCGGGCAGTAGGAAGCGCTGCCCGAGCGGTACGCTGCAGGGCAAGGGAGCCTCGTACGGCGCACAGGATATGGTTTCTGGCACGGCCCTGGTTCTTCCGGAGTTCCGTCCCGACGCGGTGTTCAAGGACAAGATCCTCGTGACCAGACAGACCGACCCGGGATGGACCATCGTCTTCCCCTTCGTCAAGGCCCTTGTCGTCGAACGGGGCGGCATCCTGTCCCACGCCGCCATCGTGGCCCGGGAACTGGGGATTCCCTGCATCGTGGGCGTCGAGAACGCCACAGGTCTCATAGCCGATGGCGCGACGGTGGAGGTCCTGCCCAGGCTGGGGGAGGTCCGAATCAACTCCAATGGCCCGTCGGCCTGAGGCAGCAACCATGCGCATTGTGAGCGACCGGAACGGCGCTGAATACCTAAGCGGCTTTGAGACGTTGACCGCGGAGGTCTACAGCTCCTACCCGGAATACGCCGCAGGACGCGCGGCCTCGATGGCCCGGGCGGTGGACCGGCGAAACCCGTTTTTCCGCCACGGGGACTATTGGGGGTTTCTTGCCTACGCGGATGGCAGGCCGGTGGCACACGCGGCCGCAGTCCTGGACAGACGCGTGCAACCGTCCACCGGTTTCCTTGGATTCTTCGAGTCGTTGCCCGACAGCGGCTACGCGAAAGGGGTGGTCCATGAAGTGGTGGCGGCCCTGAGGGAACGCGGAGTACACGAAGTGCGGGGTCCTGTTGACCTCACCACCTGGAACGGATTTCGCGTTTCCTACCCTGATGACGCCCCGCCCTTTCTGCTGGAGCCGTTCACCAAGGGGTACTACCGGTCAATGTTCAATGAGTCGGGTTTCTCCGTCGCGCACAGTAGCTTAACAACCCTCCATTCGCCTGATGATGTGGGATTCGACCGGTTCAAGGGTAATTTCGAGACACTCCGCGCTGAGGGGTTCACATTTACCCTGGCAGCCCGGGAAACCATGCCGTCTCTTCTGAGAGACGTTCACAGCATGGCCGTCGAGTGCTTCAGCGACACCTGGTCATTCGTGCCCATCAGCTTCCCGGAGTTCGAATACGGTACCGGAAACTTGAGCCAGTCCATGAAGCGACTCCTGCTCCTGGTCGCCTACTCCCCATCGGGAGGGCCCGTTGGCTTCTGCCTCGGGGCGTTGGACGACGTCGCCGGCCGCCGGAGAGCGGTTGTCAAGACAGTGGCGGCTGCGCCGGGGCGCCAGCGGCTGAAAATCGCCCGAGCGCTTTTCTTTCAATTCTTTGAAGCCGCAATGGAACACGGAGCCACTGAGTTCATCCTGTCGACGATGCGGGACGACAACATGCGAATCAGAGCCCTCACTGCGGGACGCCGGACGGTATATCGGCGCTACGAGGCCTACGAGCTGAACGTCGGTGAGGAACATCCATGACTCACCTTGTCACCGGAGCTACCGGGTTTGTCGGCCGTGTCCTGGTCAGGAATCTCCTGGAACGCGGTGAGCCGGTCTGCGCCCTCATCAGGGAAGGAGAGGAGTCAGCTCAACGAAGGGCTTCCGAGTTGTTCCCGGACTGCCGGTTGAAGTACGGGGACCGATTCACTGCACTCCCCGTTGATATGACGCTGCCAGGACTTGGCATCGACCCTCAATCACTCCCGAGGCTGAGCAACGGAAATCTCAACGTCTGGCACGTGGCAGCGAATCTGTCCTTCAAGGAAGGCGACAAGGGCCTGATCATGCAGACAAACGTGGAGGGCACGCGCAACGTCGTGCACTTCGCAAATCAGCATGCGTCCAGGTTGTACCACGTCAGCACAGCGTTCGTCCGTGGGGATGCGAGGACAGCCTTTGTAGAAGAGGACCTGGACCTCGGGCAGGGTTTCCATAACTGGTACGAGTTTTCCAAGTTCTTGGCCGAAAAGGTCGTGCGGGAGGAATGCAACGTCCGGACGGTCATTTTCCGTCCCTCGATAATCATCGGCGAAGCGTCAGAACGCAAGGCGAGCGTATGCACCTTCGGTTATTACCGCTTTGCTTTTATGTTCTATTACCTGAAGCGTCTCATCGTGAAGCTGCTGCTCTCCGGCCCGGCCCCGGTCAGGTACCTGCTGCGCGCAATGAGGACCCGCTACGACAGCGAATCCGACATTCTCACGGCGCCCTGGCTGGTGCTGCCGTACCCGAGGGACGGATTGGTGGACCTGGTACACGTCAACGACGTTGTGGATGCAATGATCGGGTGCCACCGAAAGGAAGTCCCGGCCGGTTCAACGCTGCATCTCACTCAGCCTGAACCTCCCACTTTCCGGTACCTTCTCGAAACATTTCTGGCAGACGCCGGAATCGCCGGAGTAAGGCTCGCCGGCGTTCCGGCTCCAGCGTTCCGGCTCCTTTTCAGTACGCTCCACCGGTTGTTGGTCCCTTACCGCCAGTATCTGGCATCGATCCTGAAGTACCTGCCCTACATCAGCCAGGCCCGAAATTCTTCCATTGCAAACTCCACCGCCTACCCAGAGTTGAGGCCGGGCCCGTTGACGAGGCGCAGGCTCGAGGAGATCAACCGTCATGCGGTGGACGTTGTCTTTCCCCGGATCGATTGGGAACTGTACGCCAGCCGCGACAACGGCGGAGATCCCTCCAACAGAAGGACGATACGGTCGCCCGGCCTGCCTCGACTGAGGCAGCAGAGGCGCAGGACTTAGCCTCAATATCCGGATTGCTTAGGAGAAGGTGGCCGGAGGTAAAGATGATCAAGAACAGGCTGGCACGATGGCACTGGAAATGGGTTCTCGCACGAAAGGGATTGGGCTTTCAGGACGACTATCTCGAGCGTGTCTATAAGATTTTCTTGGGACATGACAAGGTCATCCACTATCGTGACGGCCTCCCCGTTCGGTCTGTGACCTCCCCCGCCGTCTTCAGCAAGCCGATGGCGAACCTGTCGGCGCGCACGTTCATCGGAAACATTCAGAACCGCACCCTGCCCAACATGCTGACCTTCGCCGTGAACGATGTGTGCAATGCCTCATGTGAGCATTGCAGCTTCTTCGATGGGGTCGAAGAGAAAGGACGTCCCGTCCTGACCACGGATCAGGCGCAACGCGTAATACGGGAGGCCCAGGAACTGGGGGTTTCCGTCATCACGTTCGTGGGAGGCGAGCCCCTGTTGAGGAAGGACCTCCCCGAAATCATAGGCTCAGTGGACAAGGAATTGTCAACGACCTTTCTGGTCACAAACGGATCGTCCCTTTCCGATATGGCGCCGAACCTCAAGAAATCGGGCTTGGACAGTGTAGGCGTCAGCATCGATTCCGCCGACCCCGTGAAGCACGATCTGTTCCGGGGAACAAAGGGGCTTTTCCGGAAGGCCATTGCCGGCGCGGAAAGAGCGAAAGACGCAGGCCTCACCGTTGCAATGGTCGTTACTCTGACTCCCGAAAGCTTCAAGGCCGGCGAACTAGACGGAATTGTCGAACTCGCGCGGGAGACAGGCGTTCACGAAGTGATGATTTTCGACGCGATGCCGTCGGGGCGCTACCAACTGAGAGCAGACCTGGTCGACAACTGGGATTGGGTGAGGGAGTTGATCCAGGCAGCCATGGAATACAACGCTGATCCGAGATACCCAGCAATTCTTGCGGTCCCTTACCTGGCCAGCCATCGAAGCGCCGGCTGCGGCTGCGGCACCAGCTACTTCTATGTATCGCCCTACGGCGACGTGATGTCCTGTGACTTCAACCACGCGAAGTTCGGCAACGTGCTGGATGCGCCGCTATACGAGATATGGGATTACCTCTCCTCCCAGGAAGGGTTTGGCAGCTCGAAATGGGGAGGGTGCAAGGTTAAGGATTCCTCGTATCTGGCAAGGGATTCTGTTGTGACCGGGACAAAGACAGGGCCCTTCGATGCCGCCCGGAGGTAAGCAATGACAGACTGGAGAGAGCTGATTGACCACGCCCTCGGTGGATTCGACAGTACGCCGACGGCCGGGATCATCGGGTTCGAGATATTCGTGATCCTGGCAACGGTGGTGGCGTTGACGGTCCTTGCCAGGTACAAGGACGGGATCCTGCGACGCTACCTGATCATGGCCGTGGGAGTCCTGATCTTCGAGGTGTTCACGGCGCCCATGTGGAACAACTACAAGATGGGTTTCTGGGCCTACATTTACCGGGATGTCTCCTGGATACTCACCCTCGGCTGGTCGACCATGATCCTAAGCACCATAGTAGTGGTCGACTTTGTCATTCCCCGCGTCAAGGAGTGGCAGCGATTCATCGCCTATCTGGCGGCGCTGACGGTCCTTGTGGTCGTCTTCGAACGGATTGTGGTGGGGCTTGGAATTCGGTCGTACTCACCGGAGGTGATGGCCGTGATCGAAGGCTCCTACATCCCGTTCCTGGGTGTGCCCTACCATCTCTTCTACTACGTGCCGATATTCTTGTCCCTGGTGATCGGCTTCTACAAGTACTGGAACATCGTGATGGACCAGGTGATGCCCACACCTGTGCCGAGGCCGTGGTTGTGGGCGCTGGCCGCAACCGTTGTGGGGGTGTTCTTCTTCGAGGTCATGATCGAGCCGATGGTCGTCAACTCCAGGCTGCCGTCGTGGTCTTACGTCTATCGTGACATCAGCTTCGTGATGACGGTGGGCTGGGTGCTGATGATCTGGCTGGCCCTGTTATTGGTCGACGGTCTACTGTCCACTCTGGGTCCCCGCAGACGGTTCGTAGGTTATCTCGTTGTGCTCGCCATCATTGCACTGCCGGTTGAGGCCTGGCTCATCAACTCCGATGTCAGGGCATACGGTCCCAGCGCAAACGAGAACTTCTCCGGTTTCCACGTGCCGCTGCTGCACGTGGCGGCCGAGGTGGCATTTGCAATCCCCTTATACATGGCCCTGATCATCGGCTTCGTTCGGTATTGGGAGAGGGTAGCCCAGGAAGCAGTCCTCATGAGGAGACGAAGATGAATGTTGGAGACCGCTCTCGGATGGACTGGGACACCAATCGACTAAGCTCCCAAACAAATGGCCGGATTACTGTTAAGAGCGTACTTGGGGTGGTGTTCAAGGTGCTCGCAGGTATGGCTATCGCGATCGCGGCTGTACAGGTGTTGGCACTTGGCGCTGTCATCCTATTCTGCATCATAGACTACCCTGCATCTTAGAGGGTGTGTGACATATCGCAAATTTCCTGTTCAGACTGCAAGGCGCCTTTGTCCAGCATTTCTTGGCAGAACGAGGGGACGCCCTAACCCAAACCCTCTCCCCGAGGGAGAGGGGATTTGTCACACACTCTCTTAGAGGCGAAATACGGCAGGTGCCTAGCAACAGACTGCGCCGATGTGCTGGGTCGGTGTATGCGTGAGGGAGGGAAGGTCAGTTGATGGAAAGAATGGAGCATGTAGGGGTACCCCTATGGTCCAAGCAATATACCGGAATGCAGTGAAAGTTCTGGAAGATTCACAGACTTGGGAGGTAAAGGCCTTGCGAGACAAAGACATCGCCCCAATGGACTGGGACACAGACCGCCGAGCCAACCTTCCGGGGGGGACAAGGCGATTCGTACGAGAATGGGTCATAGGGCGGCCTCCTGCCGAACGGATGAGACCCGTTCAGGAATCAGCCCGACGTCCGCCAGGCAACAACTCTGCAAGGAATACCATCATTTGGATCGGGTTTACCTTCCTGGCATTTCTGGGCTCCTGCGCCTGCACAATCGCTGTGTGTGGCAATGCTTGTTGAAGCAATCCGTCGGCCCAGGAGCGTCACAGTTGGGCATCATTTCATTCCCGTTGACTGTCGGGGGCACGGACGAAGACAGGCCCGATATCAATGGCCGATGCTGCCCGTCCGGAAAAGGCGAATAGAGCATTTGGTCATCCCGGTTTGGCAAACGCCTCCCCGCACAATGTCAGTAAGGAGGCAGGAAGGGATAGCATGCGTTCTCCAGGAGCGTCCAATCGGATTTCATACAGCCAATGCTGGGAAGACCCGGAAACGATACGACGCGCCCTTCAGGTGACGGCCGATGATGACGTTCTCATCGTGACATCCGGTGGCTGCAATGCCCTTGCCCTGGCGGCGGACTGTCCGCGAAGCGTCACGGCAGTCGACGTCAATCCTGCTCAGAACCACCTCCTAGAGCTAAAGAAGGCCGCGGTCCTCGCCCTCCCGCATGACGAACTGCTGGGCTTCGTCGGAGTCAGGAAAGTGCAGAACCGCCGGGCGTGGTACGCGGCGATACGGGACGGAATTCCTGGGTCCAGCCGCGCCTACTGGGACTCGCGTCCCGAGGAAATCTGGGAAGGGGTCATACATGTGGGGCGTTTCGAACGATACCTTTCCATCTTCAGAAGATTTGTTCTTCCTGCGGTCCATTCGAGGAAGAAACTGGCAGAGGCGCTCAGGGCCAAAACGCCGGAGGAACAGAGGGAGTTCTATCACCGGGCATGGAATACGCTCCCATGGCGAGCACTTTTCCGGGTGGCCTTCAGCCGGCAGTTGCTCTCACGTTTCGGCCGCTACCCGGGGGCCTTCCGCCATGTGGGGGCGCAGGATGTCGCGTCCCATTACATGGGAAGGGTCATGCATGCGCTCACGGAGATACCGGTGGCGAACAACTATTTCCTGGACTACATGGCCACGGGCAGCTACAAAAACACCCTTCCCTTTTATCTCACCGCCGATGCTGCAGAGTCCATCAGGAACTGCTCCTGCCCTATTCGGACGGTAACTGCAAATCTGCTCAGCTTCCTGAGGTCGATTCCTGCAGGGACCTTTTCCAAGTTCCACCTTTCCGACGTGTTTGAGTATTTCAATGAAAGGGAATACACGGATGCTCTCCGGCAGATCGTGAGGACCAGCAGGCCCGGTGCCCGGATTTGCTTCTACAACAACCTGATTGAGCGTCCAGTACCGGTTTCTGTCCAATGCAACCTACAGAGCGAAGAACAACTGGCCCGGAGCCTGCATCGCCAAGACAGGTCGTTCCTGTACAGGTCGTTGGTGGTAGCACAGGTCAACCCATGAACGGTCCGCAGACAACCAACTTACTGGAGGGAGACGGCGAACCACGAGCCTCTTCTTCCTCATTCGGTTTGGCCGACACCCTCTCGCAGCTCGCCGTCTATTCCCTGGTTGGCTACGCGCTGATTCGCGGGGCGACGGCCCTCACGACCCGGCTCGGCAACCCCTTCCGGGAGACCTGGGACGCGATGCCCCAGGTCCTGGTGGCCATTGGGGCAGGGCTATTTCTGCTGGTCGCCATCCACGTCGTTGAACACCACTCCCGGCTGCCCACCGAGTACGTTCGGAAGCTGGCGCACATGGGTGCGGGGGCGATTGCGTTATGTACTCCGCTACTGTTCGATACGCATCAGCCGGCTTTGTTGGTGACCGGGATCTTCACGGTTGCCCTAGTTATCGCCCGGAGGCAAGGATGGCTCGCTTCATTACACGGGCAGACTGGGAGAGGAGCCGGTGACATCCTGTTTCTTTGGGCTGCCTACCTTGCTTTTCTTCTCTCCGAAGGCAGTATGGTCCTGTTCCTTACCCCGGTCCTGGTGCTGACATTGGCGGATTCGACCGCTGCATTGGTGGGTGGACGCATTGGGCGGACCCAATGGCCCCGACCCTTCTCGGGTCGCACGGTCGAAGGGTCTGCCGCGTTTTGTATCGTCGCGTTCGCCTGTGTGATGCTGATGGTAACCGTCTATACCGAAATGTCCCTGGCCCAGGGGGTGGCTCTCTCTGTCCTATTGGGAATTACCACCGGAGCGGCCGAAGTGGTGGCGAAACGGGGCTGGGATAATCTTACGGTTCCCGTTTCTACGCTGGTCTTGCTTGAACTCCTCATAAAGTGAAGAAAGTATGAACCTGAAGACCTTGCGAACTCGTCCTGGCCGTGCGGCGGGTGAGTCCCCGTGCTTCGAGGACCTGGTCGCCAAACTCGGGAAAGTATCTTTGGCCGATAGAGATCGTGTCGGGACGAAATCCGCTGTTCTGGGAGAACTGACGCGGGCAGGCTTTGACGTTCCCGCAGGTTTCATTTTGACGACCGAGGCGTTCCGCATATTCGTGCAAGGAATGGGAAAGGACTACGAGGGGCCGCAAGCTGGGTTGGAGCAACTAGCAATTCCCGAGAGAGTTGCCGTCGCCTTGGCGTCAGCCCTAGCGGGGCTTGGCGATGGTCCGGTTGCAGTGCGTTCATCAGCTGTTGGCGAAGACCTCGACAACGCGTCCTTCGCCGGTGTCTACGACACCGTCCTTGGCATCCGTGGCCTGGAGACTGTGGCCCAAGCCGTTCAGCGATGCTGGGCTTCGGCGTTCGGGGAACGTGCAGCTGTTTACAGGGCTATGAAAGGGCTGGACAGCGATCCCCGGATGGCAGTGCTGGTGCAGAGGTTTATAGCCGCTGAGGCGAGCGGCGTCGCCTTCACGGCCGATCCCCTTACCGGTGACACATCTGTAACCCTGGTCAGCGCGGTCCCCGGGTTAGGAGAGGCAATGGTCTCGGGATGGGAAACACCGGAGGAATGGCGATTCGCAGGAAACCAAGTGATGTGTGAGGCGCCATACGGGACTGTGTTGGATGCCGACCGGGCCCTTGGCGTTGCAGAGGTCGCCAAGCGGATCGCAGGGCTCCTCGGTGGCCCACAGGACATCGAGTGGGCCATTTCTGAAGGCCGCCTCTACGTTTTGCAGGCACGTCCCATCACGGCGTTGTGAATTGGCGGCCGTCGGCCCCATTAGGAAAACCAATAGGCTTCACGGTGCCACAGCTGGGCGTTGAACGTTCTGAAATGGTTTCTGTTTGCGTTCGGTGCAAGCGGCGGCGCTAAAGTATGCCGGGTAGGCGGTTTGACCGACTGACATTTGGCCGTCGACGTTCAGGGGAAATGTCCTCTTGGGTTGGTGCCAGTGTCTTAAGTGCTAGGAGCCTGTCCGAGGATTGGATTTTGGAGACGAAAAGCGCCACCGTATAAACTGATTATGGTTTGATGGGCTCTTATGAAGAGGTAATCGGAATATATGATTGTATTTAAGACGATTTGCGTTTAGAACATTGTTTCTCGGACAGGCTGCTAGGGCGTGTTTGCAAACCCAATGGTGGGGCCTAAACTGGATGAGACAGGTTGAGATGAGGAGTGTGGTGTGTGGGACGAGGGGATTTGACGGATGATCAATGGCGACGGCTGAGGCCGCTTTTGCCGGCCCAGAAGCCGAGGACTGGACGGCCTGGGAAGGACCATCGCACAGTCATCAACGGGATCTTGTGGATTTTGCGTACCGGGTCCCCATGGCGGGACCTGCCCGAACGCTTTGGCCCTTGGGTCACCGTGGCCAGCCGTTTCTACCGGTGGCGGAGGCAGGGATTGTGGGACCGGCTTCTGGCTGAGGTGCAGCGGGAAGCTGATGCCACCGGTCAGGTTGATTGGGAGGTCCATTATGTGGACGGCACCAGCGTGCGGGCACATCAGCACGCTGCCGGGGCAAAAAGGGGGAGGGCGATCAGGCGCTGGGCCGTTCCCGGGGAGGATTCGGTACCAAGGTCCATCTGAGAGTCGAGGGGCAGGGCAAGCCGGTGGCCTTCGTGCTGACCCCGGGTCAGCGGCACGAGGCCAGCGTGTTCGAGGAGTTGATGACCCAAGGGGAGGTGAGACGCTCCGGGCGTGGCCGTCCCCGCATCAAGCCGCAGCGGGTCTCAATGGCGCCGTTGACCAAGCACTCATCCTGCGCGGCAGCCGCGATTTCCACACCGCCGACGACTACGCCGGTTTCGTGCGGGAGATGGTTGAGAAGCGTAATCGCCTGGTGAGGGGGAAGCTGGAGCAGGAAATGGCTTGCCTACGGCCCCTGCCGCCAGCTCCCATGCCGGAATACGCCAACTACCAGTCCAAGGTGCGCCGGTGGAGCACTGTCCAGGTGGCGGGACGCAGCTACAGCGTCCCGTCCCGGCTCATTGGCAAGGTGGTACAGATCCGCCTCTATTCCGATCACCTGGAAGTGTACTACAAGGGCCACTTTGTGGAACGCATGGCACGGGTGCGCGGTGATGGCGAAGTAAACGTCAATTACCGCCACGTCATCAATTCCCTGGTGCGCAAGCCGGGAGCCTTCGCCCGGTACCGTTTCCGGGAGCAGCTGTTTCCCACGATGCGCTTCCGGCTCACCTACGACGCGCTCAAGCAGTGGCGCGGGGAGCGTGCCGACGTGGAGTACGTGCGGATCCTGCACTTGTCGGCGACCACCATGGAGGCCAACATGGACAGCGCCCTGTCGCTGCTGCTGGAGGCGGGTCAGCCCTTTGACTACCCCGAGGTGCGGGAACTGGCCGAGCCCAAGCCGCCCGAAGCTCCGGCGCTGGTGCTGTCCGGCAAGCCGGATCTGAAGGTATACGACGGTCTGCTGACCGTCAGCCTGGCCGGATTGGGGGTGTGCGGATGATGGACACCGACACCAGGGTCATGCAGGAGCGCATCGGCCAGCTCTGCCGCGAATTCAAGTTGCCCACCATGGGCGCCCAGTCGGTGGCCCGTTTCACCGGGGCTGGCCACGGCGACGCCCTGTCCACCTTCCTCGAGGTGCTGGAGCAGGAAGCCGAGGATCGCCGCCACCGGCGCATCAACTGGCTGCGTCAGGCGTCCCGGCTACCCTCGGGCAAGACCTGGGAGACCTTCGAGCACCACCGGATGCCCCTGGCACTGCGTCAGCAGCTGGACCATCTGGCCCAGGGCGGTTTCGTGGCACACGGCGTCAACGTGCTGGCCTTCGGTCTCCCCGGCACCGGCAAGACCCACGCGCTCTGTGCCCTGGGCCACCGCCTGGTGGAAGCCGGCCACTCCGTCCTCTTCGCACCGGCCTACCGCCTGGTGCAGGACCTGCTGGCCGCCAAGCGGGACTTCGACCTGCCCCGACAACTGCGCAAGCTGGACAACTTCGACTTCCTCCTCCTGGACGACCTGGGCTACCTACCCCAAGCCAACGAAGAGTCCGAGGTCCTCTTCACCCTGATCGCCGAACGCTACGAGCGACGGTCCCTGGGCATCACGTCCAACCTGGTCTTCTCCGAGTGGGAGCGAATCTTCGCCAACCCCATGGCCACCGCCGCGGCCATCGACCGGGTCGTGCACCACTCCGTCATCCTGGAGTTTGACGTCCTCAGCTACCGGACTGATGCAGCACAGCAACGCGGCGAGACTGCCGCGGCCGAGGAGGTGAACCGGCAAAACTGATTGACGCCAAACCGGCAATAATGGTTGACGCGGGACAGTTGCGCAGTTCTTCTTCGGTTAGGGTCGTTCTCCGGGTGATGCTTGGCAAGGCATTGCTGTGTGTCTAGTCGTAGCGCTCCCCGCGGGGGCAAGTGCCTGGGAGGAACGCCGCGAGTAGCATCGGTCCGGTATAGACGGACCGACCGGTCTCTTCGTTGTAGATCTCGTACCTGCCTAGGAAGTTTCCTTCGCCAACCTTAGGTTGGTCATCGGGGCGTTGCTCTATGTTCTGTGGGGGAGGGAAAGGCCATAGCCTGACGATCTCCGAGGTTTCGGTTGAAAACGTGAGGCGCAGGAAACGTATGTTGCTTATGGTTACATGGAACTTTGATCGGACATTTCTGCAGTTCCGGCCGAGCCATTTGGGAGCTCCGCTCGTTAGCCACGGTCCACTGCTTTCAACCGGATTGTCCCACTCAACATATACGTTGACCCGCTGATTACCGCGATATCCTGACACCTCCGCCACCTCCCAGGCCTGGCCACCGCTGATCCGGTCCACGATTCCCGATGCTTGCACCAGGTCCACGGCAGATTGCTCCTGCGCCGGCGTGAGGGATGGTGCTGAGCGGTCGGGGTGGCTCGGTTGGACAGGATAGAACTCGTCCCACAGGCGCACGGCGACGAGCTCCGTGGCTAGGAGGAGCAGGCATGCGAATATGAGCAACCGCCATTTCCTGCGGAGGAAATTCCTTAGTACTACAGTCGCACATGAGCTACAGTCGCACATGAGCTACCTCAGAAATTTTGAACTTAGGTTTCGTACGGGGAGAAAGGTTACCCGTAGCTGGACGCTGCGGTATTCAAGGCTGTCCCATGCCTCAGGAGACTAACTGCGACTGTAGTACTAGGGTGTGGGTGACGATTTCCTCTGAGCGGTTTACCAACTTGGGGGTTGTCATCAGGAACTACCGCCGAATTTGTGCAGAGTCATCGTCGGTCATCAATATTCTCACTTCGCATTTCCCCGTAGATTTCAGAGTGCCTGGTCGAAACGGAGTCAGATTAGGAGCCTGGCATCGACGCTGAAAACGGGCTGTGCTCATCACAGAGGTCGAGCAGGTGATGACGGGTAGTCCCCGGGCTTGCCGGAGTCTCCGGACTGGATCACAAAATCCCTACGGTCGCGGTAGAGAGGGGCGCGGTTCAGCACGTAGTCTCCCTCGTCGTTGAATGGGTCGATGTTGTTGTAGTCGGTCATCAACCAGTACTTGTGATCGCCCACGAAGAGGTAGGTGTTTTCCATGGTGAAGAACCGGCACAGCACTCCCTCTCCCGCTCGAAACCGGTCGCAGACGGCCGCCAGCAACACTCTCTGGTTGTCCTTTTCCGTGAGGACGTATTCATGGGGCCAGGTCTCGCGGTAGGTAACTGCTTCCCGCCACGGCGCTGCGGCAATCAATTCAGTCAGCGTCATTCGGTGTACTCCACGTCCTCGTCCGGCGGTGAGCCACCTGCGTCGGCCATCACCTGGTCAAGGTACGGCTGCACTACCGTACATAGCCTCAGCAGATTATCGGCAATCCATTCTCCTACGGCTTCAAGGTTCAGCATGGGGTCGCTGGTCACCGCCTCGGTTTGCAGCCCCACCCAAGACTGGTTCTCCCCTTGTTCCCACTCGACGCCGCTGCCAAGTTCGGCATCTATTTCGGCGCGGTGTTGGATCAGCGCGCAATAGATATGCTGGTTGTCGGCCCCGTAAAAGTCTAGGAAAGCCCACGCCTTTCCTCCACTCAACATTGCGGCGTAAATCACATTTGAATACCCAGTTTGGAATGACCGCCACCGGCCTCTCCATCCGCCACGGCTTACAGGAAGCAATCCTGAACGGCGCAGCCGTGCTACGACAGGGCGGTAGAAGTTGGCGTAGTATGTGTTCGCCGTCGTTCCGCTCGAAGCGGAGGTTGTCCCAGGTTGCGATTGCGCCGGTTCGACGACCAGCCGGAAGTCTGCGGATATGGCGTGGCCCACTAGGTAGGCTCCAACTGCCACGGCATAGACCGCAATGTTGTCGCTTTCGTTCAACCACCTAAGGATGCTACGGTGATAGTCGGAGAAGTCCCGGGCCACCCAAACCAGGATGTTGGCGTCCGCGTTGGCCGCGTATCCCAACAGGCGCAGGCAATGGGAGTCATCGGAATCCCCCAACTGGTTTTCAATCACCACTTTGGCCATGGTACCAACCTGTCGGGCAATGATGTCCGCCCGCCCAGCTTCGGCCAAATTGGCCTCGACATCAACTAGTTCCAAATCCATGTTTAGCCTGGACCCCAACAGATGCAGATGGCTTGCTAGCCATGGTGTGAAGTCCCGGGCTTCGTTGGGCCACACCTTTCGCAAGCCGATGGGTTCCAGTGAATGTATTTCTGGCATCTAGCCCCCCTATAAAGTTGCTAATCGCTTAGCCTGTCCCTCGTCAAATTTCAGTCATCTCAACCTATTAAGTCCACGCGACCCAAGTCCCCAGCACCCAACGAATCCATACTAAATTACAGACCGAAATTCCCGGATCGATGGAAGTGCGGCTGTAATATTAGGGAGGTGGCTGCTTGGTCTTGTCCCTCCGGAATTGTCATTGCTAAAGGAATGGGCTTGGTGGCTTCGATGTCTTTGATCGCTGGGTCAGCATGCAGTGCCTGGTCTGGAGAGAATCGGGGCGGGAACCCAAAGGACCCGGTTCCTAGTCGGCCGGGCCCTGTCGTCCTTGATTTCGTTCAGTTGCTGCTTCAACGCGTCTTGGCGGCTCCCTCGTTTATTCTTCCGTGCTGGCCCTATCTCCAGGGCGTCGACCGATATCAGCCTCCTCGAGTGTGGGTCCACTGCCAGCATGGCGTCCTCGAGGGCCAGGGCGCCCAGCAGGCTCTGTTCCCCTTCCTCTCCGAAGGTCACCGGTGTGGGGAACTGCTTCCTCTCCAGCCAGATCACGGTCCTGCCCCGGGTGCGCTCCACGAGACGATTGCGAAATCAAAAATCCGGCATGCGGCGTCTCTGGCCTCTTAACTTTCAGGCTCCTTCTCCAGGTGGCCTTGGTCCGAGAGCAGTGCGGTCAAATCTCTTGATTTTGAGCCACCGGATCGCCTCGAATTTATCGAACACTTGGTGGTATCCGGCTGCATTTGGCATAGGCGGATTGAACGTGTCACTCCCCGGGAGGATCAGGGTGAATGCCCCGAATGCATGTCGAACCTCCTTCCTTTCGTCAAAGGTCAGCGTGTCTGCTCTGCCCTCCAGCGTCTCCATGAGCTGCCGATGCAAACCGGCGAAATACGCCCCGCGCACGCTGTCGAGTGAGAATCCCTCGGGGAGGCCATTGCTCACGGCTTCAATGCCAAGGTCTGGTAAAGCTTGCGCAGACAGTATCAATTCTAGGTGCTCTTCTACTATTTGCCTGATATATTTGATCTGCTTGCGCCGCTTCATCCTGAAGTCGAAACTCTTCTTGGCCTCGACGAGGATGGCAACAATTACACCGGCGGAAACACCAGCAATGATGCCTGTAATCACGTTCTCGGTTATAGTGGACTCGTTCATCCTTAACCCTAACGCTTCGTTGTGAGCCATTGAAGCTCGGTTGGGCTCTACCTGGGGTTTGGTTTATATTTAAGGGGAACCGCCCTCTGGGGTGGTCGTGGGTAACTTAGTTGCGACCTTGAGTATTTCCTGCCGGTGATCATGAGGATTTCGGCTAGGGCCTATTACATCAAATCGAGTCCGGAACCCGGAAACGGGATTGCTGGACGTCGGTGGAAGACTGCTGTTGATTGTATTGAGGCCGTTCCCGTTTCTATGTCATAGCTCTGTCTGCCTGCCATTCATTGCGGAACATGGGTGGGTCCCAGGGCACTGACGGCCTCTCAGGGATGTGGGAGGGGGCAGCCCGCTGTTTTGGGGCGCCGGATTCTTGATTTCGCAATCGTCTCACTCCAGCTGTCCTCGCTCCTAGCAGACGCAGAGGCCCAGGATCTTGCTGTGCCCCTGCAGGACGCCGTCCTCCGGCTCCAGGGCGGTAACCGGTTCGTATGACCTGCGCCTACAGCCAGGAGCAGTAGTTGGGCAGGTGGTCCGGGAGGTGCGCTCCGCCTACCCGTAGATCAACTCTGGCACCCACATCATTTTGCGCGGGTGGCAGGCAGGTTACACGTTCTCGACGTGATGCAGGTAAAGGGTCTGCTTGTCCCGCGAGAGGGAGTCAAGCTTGGTGACTGGGGCGCACTTGAAGCGGTAGCGTTTGCCGACCTGTAAACCATCTAGGCCGGGGCCGCCGGGATAGGTTTTGCCGGATTGGATGCCTTCCTCGGTGAGCAGTGCCCATTCGCCAGCGCCGCGGTTGGCTTGCTCGACTAGGCCAGTGAGGGTGACCACCTTCCCGCGCTCTAGGGCGCGGCGGATGGTCCCCCCATCAGGCGTTTCTTCCGGGCTCAGGAAGTAGTCATCACCGCCGGGCAGGTATTCAGTCTCCGTCAGAGGCTTGTGCTGCGGCTCCAGCACCAGCGGGTCGTCGATTGCGCCGTCGGCTACGGTTATGTACCATTCTCCGCCGGGGGATTCCAGCATCAGGGTGCGCAGGTCAACCTGTCCGGCCCGGAAATCCGCCATGCGCTCGGGACGGACGCCTACTACTGCGTAGCGGTCGTAGTCGCCCACCGCGTCAATCGCTTCACAAAGGTAATTGCCGCCGATGGGGTCGCAGGCCGCGAAGAGCAGTATCCCATCGTAGTATTCCAGCACCTCGGTAAGTTTGACGATCTTCATAAATTCACCATTTGGCAAATTCGCCAAGATGTCGTAGTCGGCATAAGGCCACCAGGTGTGGTGAGAAGTCCCGCCGGTTTTCTTGATACGCCCCGCTCTCGTAGTAAGGTCGAGCTTGCAAACCGCCAGCCCTTTCAGTTTGGGGCGCCTGGTCTGCCTTTCTGCATCGTGGAAGTTGACATACACTGACACACCCCGCGCCTGGCATTCGGATACGTTAAATCGCGCGGTCGGCCTCTCGGCCCGCTGAGACCGGAAGTCGTTGTCAGTGGGCGGGTTGCTCCGCACTAGGCGGTACAAGATGCGCGGCGTGGTGATTTCCTCGGCATCGTCCGGGGAACAGCATTCCGGTAGAGGTTCGCGGTAAGTCATGGCAGCGGGGATTCCGGTACATTTGAATGTATTTCAGTGTATTCGGCTAGGCGGCGGGCGTCAAAGCGTGAGAATCCCGCTACCCGGTTCCGGCCCTCAACCCAGCCTGAATCCGGCGCAGGGTTCAAGCTATGCTTTCAGGGAGATGTGCCCGGAGGGTCCCTTGGCCTGCCCTCGCCGCCGCTACATACGCTGGCACCAGCCGGAGTTCGTCCCGAGTATCGCTCAGGAGGATTCGGACTATGGCCGTAGTGCGTTCTGGGTCTAAGTTTTGGACACCAGTTGGGGTCATTACATCGGTCATACTCACGACGCCGGGTCGCGTTTCCGCTCACACCATGAGGACAGCATCATCTCTACTGCTGGGACGAGGCCGTTCGTGCTTCGGCACTAAACCAAAGCGAAGGTGGGATGTGCATTTGCCGGTAGTTGTGAATCAGGCTGGAGGTCTGATAGGATTGCCTCGACCTTGGACTGGAGGATCGGCCGGCAGCGCCGTCTCACCTCCTCTTTCCGGTGGGTCAATCCTGTCAGGACCCGGCCCATCCTCTCCTGCATTGCTCCCCTACTCCCCAGGCACAGATTGCCTGTGGCCTCCTCTCTGGCCCACCCCCAGATGGCTTCATCAGCGTTGAAGTTCGGGCTGTACCCCGGCAGATTCACCAGTTGCAGTTTCAGGTCCGGTGTCCGCAGGTATTCACGCATCACCTCCCCACGATGGGTTGGCGCATTGTCCCAAATCACCTTCAAGGGCCCAGGATGCCTCTCTTTCAGTGGCTTCAGGAAGGCAACCGAGGTGCCCGAGTTGCTGTTGCCATCCAGTTCAATCCGTTCCACCTCCCCTGTCTTCAAGCATACCGCTGAGTAGTAGCTGGCCTTCTCCCCGTAGATGGGACTGGTGGACTTCACCAGGGCAGGTTCTCTCCGCTGTACCCACTTCCCCCGCAACTCCGCCTCCACCCGGGGGTGGTCCTCGTCAGCGAAGAATATCCGGGTCCCTGTCCCCTGGGTCTCCTCCCACATAAAGGTGGCCTCGGTAAAGGAGCAACAGAAGCTGCGGTTGGACAGCTTGCGGCGACGGACCGCCGCCGCAGAGCGGGAGATTGCTAAACTTGCCGGGCGGGGCCGCTGGGACAGAGTTCACCAGGAGCGACGCAGATCGGTCAACCTGGGAAATCGGTTGGAGAAGCTGGAGGCTGATATCGCCGCCGGTCGAACGCGCCTGTGCTTCGGGTCCAAGAGGCTCTGGCGGAAGCAGCATCAACTGACGGATAACGGCTACTCCCACCACGATGAATGGCTGCGGGACTGGCGTGAGGCACGAAGCGACGAGTTCTTCGTGCTGGGCAGCCGGGATGAGACGGCGGATTGCCAGCTCTGCGTGGCTACCGTCGCCGATGACGGCACACTGACCCTGCGGCTCCGGCTACCGGACTCCTTGGCGAGTCAGCATGACAAGTACCTCAGCATCGAAGGCGTGCGGTTCTCCTACGGGCAAGAGCAGGTGCTGGCGGCGTTACAGAGCAACGCTGATTACGCGGGCCACCGGCGTGAGCATGGGGAGAAAGCTGCCAGGACCACCAGTCTGGGCCAAGAGATCAGCTACCGGTTCAAGCGAGACGAGAAGGGCTGGCGGGTGTTCGCCACCATCGACACGGCGTATGTGCCGGTGGTTACGGACCAGCGTCTTGGCGCCATTGGCGTGGACCTGAACGCCGACCACTTGGCGGTGGCCGAGACCGATGCCAGTGGGAACTGCGTGAACGCCTGGCCGGTTCCGCTGGTCACCTATGGCAAGAACACTCGTCAGGCCGAGGCTGTCATTGGCGATGCGGTTGCCAGCGTGGTGTCTTACGCCAAAGAGGCAGGCAAGCCCGTCGTCATCGAGAGGCTGGACTTCCGGCAGAAGAGGGCGGTCCTGGAGGGAGAGTCCCGCAGGTACAGCCGTATGCTGTCATCTTTCAGCTACGGCAAGGCCAAGGCGTACTTCATATCCCGCGGCTACCGTGGGGGCGTGGAAGTCAAGGAGGTCAACCCGGCCTACAGTTCCATCATCGGCCGGGTGAAGTTCATGGAGCGTTACGGGCTCAGTGTCCACCAGGCCGCGGCCTTGGTGCTGGCCCGGCGTTTGCTCGGCTGTTCCGAGCGCATCCCGCGCCGGCGGGCCTGGGCGGGCGGTCGGGGTGCGTGTTAGACGCACATGGTCTACGTGTATTTCCTGCGTGTACCTTCGGGGCAGTTCCGGCCGGAAGCGCTCGTTGGAGCCTACTTCGTTCAGGCCGTCGGCTATGCAGCCGGTAAAGGCTTTTCCGAAAGGCCCCATGTGGGTGAGTGGCAGGCGCGACAGCGATTTCGGCATCTGGCCGGTGAGGGCGGTGCCGCCCATTATCAGGTGCCCTAGGCGACTGATGTCGCCTATCTCGTCCGGGAGAGCCCGGGTGAGGGGGGCTTGTTTTGGCCGCGACGCTCGCGTCAGTGGCGGCCTTCGTGCGTGATCCGACCCTGTTCTCATCGTCAGTGATCGTTGCCTTAAATCGAGAAGGGGCAACTGTGAGCTGCCCCTCTGGTTACCTCCGGTCTCGGTGGTTTTACTGGCTGGGTCCTGCCACGGTAACGATGGTCTGATTGGAGAGCATCCGGCCGTCGTCGGTGCAGATGGCGCCGGTGTCTCCGCAGTCGGTGGTCTGCGGCAGGGTGATGATGATTGCACCGTTGCCCTTGGGCTCGACGGTGATGGTCCAGCTCTGGTTGCTGCCCCGCACCTTCCGCTGCGCCTTGGTGACCGGGCCGTTATCGTCCTCGGCGAAGGCGTGGTCGCGCAGCGTTATGTAGCTGACCGGGAAGTTCTCGCTGAACGTCAGGTCGAAGGTGAAGGAGCCGCTGCCGTCGTGGCTGGTGGGCACGTTGCTGAAGGTGGCGGTAAGCGGCACCGGCTTGGCCGCCACGGTGTCGGTGGCCTCGCTGGTCAGCGATTCGGAGTTGCCCCGGTCGTCCGTGAAGGTCACCTTCACCTGGATGGTTTTCCCCTCCTCGCTGCTGGTCAGCTGGTAGCTGGAGCCTGTGGCTCCGGATATGTCCGTGGCGCCAGCGAGCCACTGGTACTGCCAGGAGACGTTGTCCAGCCCGTCTTGGTCGGTGATGGCGGATGTGTCCGCGGTGAGCGTCTGGTCGACCTCTGGAGTGCCGTTGATCGTGGGCGCTCCTACGGCATCACGGTTCGGTGCCGCGGCCACAGCGACGGTGGCTTCGCTGGTCAGGGTCTCTTCATTGTCGGCGTCGTCGGTGAAGGTGACCCGCACCTGGATGGTCTTTCCTTGGTCGCCGTAGGTTAGTTGGTAGCTGGTGCCAGCTGCTCCGTTGATGTCCGATTCTCCCGCGATCCACTGGTATTTGTAGGAGACGTTGGTTAACCCGTCGCCGTCGTCAATCTCCGAGGTGTCCGCCGTCAACACCTGGTCCACCTGGGGTGTCCCGTTGATGCCGGGCAGGCCGGTAGCTGGTGTATTGGCTTCCGACTCGGTCAGTCGGATGCGAACCCTTTCCCTCTCGGACCAGTCCAATCCCGGGTTGCTCCACCGGAACTGTATGAGTGAGTTGCTTTCCCAGATAGTTGCCTTGGTGGAGGCGAACTCTTCCTTGCCTATCGCGAGGACAAACTTGGTCTTCAACCTTGGCTCCACCGCGAGAATCACCTTCCCGTCCAGCACCCCCAGCGCCTTCACGGTGTAGCTGGTGTCGTCCAATGTTGCGGTGTCCCGTGACAGACCGCCCAGAATATTGCTCTGTGGAGGGGGTGCGAATGTCGTGTAGCCGGCGAAGCTCTCTGTCGTTCCGACCGTCAGGATTGCCCAAATCGCTTCACCCTGGGGGGTGGCGGAGGCGTCCGCGGATGATTGGCCTGATCCGACGTCGTTTACCGCAGTTACCCGTACGGTGTACTCCACCCCGTTGGTTAGTCCCGTGATGCTGTGGTTTGTCTCGTTTGTGGTGGCTTCCGAAACGTCCGCTGGCGTCTCCCAACTGTCTGTGCTCTCCTTCCACTGCACCTTGTAGCCGGTGATGGCGGAGCCGCCATCGCTGGCCGGAGCATCCCAGTAAACGTCCAGCGCTCCGCTTTCGTGGGGGAATACGTCCAGGCGGACTGGGACGCCCGGTTCGGTCGCCACTGTCACAACTTCCGCTGTAGCCGAGCTGGTCAGCGTTTCTTCGTGGTCCCGGTCGTCGGTGAAGGCCACCCTCACCCTGATTAGCTGGCCTATGTCGTCGTCTGCGAGCGTGTAGGTCGCGCTGGTCTCGTTCTCAATGTCCGTGTCGGTGGTGCCGTCGCTCGTAATCCACTGGTATTTGAAGGTGGCGTTTGTCAGACCGTCGGCATCCTGAATAGTGGAGACATCCGCTTTCAGCGTGTTTTCAGCCTGGGGCGTTCCGTTGACCGCGGGTCCTTCGAATGCTGGGGTATTCTGGTCAGACTCGGCTAGGGATACCGTGACCTCGTCTCCTTCGGACCAGCCTAGGCCGGGATCGTCCCAACGGAAGCGGTATGATGCGCCGCCCTTGTCCACCATGGCTTCCGCCGTGCCGAATTCTTGATCTGCTAATGAGAGCACGAAGCCGGTGGAAAGCATCTCTTCGTTCAGGCCTAGCCGGACTTCGTCGTCCTTGATAAAGATATATCTGACGTGGTGGGTCTTTTCGTCCCACTCTACTTCGGTGGGCGACAGTGTTCCCATGTGTGGATTGTCCCAGTATGAATACCCGGTGAACCCGGTTCTTCTACCTACGGTCATGGTGGCGGACCATGAGTTTGGACGTGCCCGGATGAGTTCTGTTGCCGCGCTGGTCAGGGTTTCCTCTTTATCCGCATCGTCTGTGAAGGTGACACGTACCTTGATGGCTTTTCCAACGTCATCTGCGTTCGGAGTGTAGGTAGGGTTCGTTGCGCCCGGTATATCTGAGTCTGTGGTCCCGTCGTGCCGCATCCACTGGTAGCTGTACGACGCTTCGGTGATACCATCCGGGTCAGCGATGCTCGTTGTGTCTGCTGTCAGCGTCTCGTCCTCCTGCGGAGTCCCGCTGATGGTGGGCGCTCCGGTGGCCGGAGTGTTGGCAGGTACCACCTTCAGTATCTTGTCTTTACCGCCACCATTGGTTGTGGTGATGTAAAGGGCGCCGTCCGGGCCTAGCACTGCGGTTCTCAAACGGCCGTACGTGCGGTCCAACTCGGGAACGACGGCTTGACTCACTAAGTCGCCCGCTTCGGTAAACTTAAAGACCCGCACAGACTTGGTCTTCAGGGTGGCTACTGCAAACTGTCCTTCCCACTCACGCCATTGGGAACCCTCGAGGAAGACCCCTCCTCCTACGGCCAGTGTGGGGTACCCGGACGACCAATTGGCCCGCAGGGCGTCGGGGAACTTGACCTGGTCCGTCATGGGAGTGGTGGTCTCATCGTAGAGGCCCTCCGCACCCTCGTCGGGTGCTGGGTCCCAGCCGTAGTTTCCACCGGAGGCGAGCAAGTTAATCTCGTCGTCGTGGTCTGGGCCGTGCTCCACCGACCACATCTGGCCGGTGCCAGGGCGCAAGGCCAAGCCCTGTGGGTTCCGATGACCATAGGTGTAGACCGGCGACGGGGCGAACGGATTGCCCGGCGCGCCAGCGCCCGTCTGCGGGTCTACGCGCAGCACCTTTCCACCCAGAGAGGTCAGGTCCTGCGCAGCTGTACCTGAAAACCCGTCGCCGGTTGCGATCCACAGATAGCCCTCCGGTCCGAAGCGCAGGCGGCCTCCGCCGTGCGATGGCCCTCGATTTGGGTTTACGGGAATTCCTCCCACCAGTGGATCGGCAACCCGGGTGGCCATCGTGTACTCTTCGTCAATGGTCCAGGCTATCACCTGCATTTCGGGTCCGGTGTGGCGCTGGTACGTGTAGAACCGCCGGTTGGACGCGAAGTCCGGATCCAACACCAGCGCCAATAATCCGGCGGTTCCGCCGAAATTCAGATCACTGAAGTCCGCAGTGACCTGCCGAATGGTGCCGTCGGTGAGCCGAACTCTCAGCCCGTCGTCCCGCTCGGTGAACAGCATTGTTCCATCGGGTGTAAAGGCGATATCCCAGGGATGCGTCAACCCTGTGGCGAGTTCCGTTACCGTCAGCTCCGGCGACGCTTCGCGGGCTCCTATGGTTGCGGCGGTGATGGCTTCTGCGGACTTGCCCTCGCCGTGTCCATCGGTGTATACCGCTGTGACCTTCAACCACATCCCCTCGTCGTCTCCGGTTGGCGTGTAGCTGTTCCCGTCCTGGGCCACGTGAAAGCTGGTCCAGGTCTTGCCTTCCGAGGACTTGGACCATTGCCAGGTTAATGCGCCAAGCGATGCTGCAGCGCCGGAGCCGGCGCCTTCCAGGCCGTCCGGGTCGGTCAATGTCGCGCTGACGACCGTCCCGACCCGAGGTAATTTCGGCCACAGTGATACGGCTCCCGGCTGGTCTACTATGATTGTCGTCGTGCTGGTCAGCGTGGTCTGTTCTGAGACGGCGCCGGCCGGAGTGCCGGCCGCTTCTGCGGAGGCTGGGCCGTCGCCCGCTGAGTTGGTGGCGATCACCCTGACGGTGTAAGCCGTGCCGCCGGTAAGGCCCGTGATGGTGTACGTGGTGCCGGTCACGGTGGCCTCTGAAACGTCGGCTTCCGTGTCCCAGCTGTTCGCCGATTCCTTCCATTGCACCTTGTACCCGGTGACGTCTGCGCCTCCGTTGGATGAGGGAGCCTGCCAGTACGCATCAAGCTCCTGGATATTGTCTCCAGCCGTTACGGTGAGAGACTGTGGTTGTCTAGGTACCGTCGGCAGCACCGCGGTCGTTGCGGCGCTGGTCCGGCTCTCATCGTTGTTCCGGTCGTCGGTAAAGGAGACCTTCACCTTGATGGTCTTGCCGACATCCCCGGTTGAGGGTGTGTAGGTCGCTTCCGTCGCCTGACCTATGTCCGTGTCGTCGGCTGTCCACTGGTACTCGTACGAGACCGCGTCCAGCCCGTCCTCATCGCTGATGGCGGCTGTGCCTGCCGTCAGGGTCTGGTTCACCTGCGGAGTTCCGCTGATGGCGGGATCGCCGGTGGCAGCCCGGTTGGGTGCGGCGGTCACGGTTCCCGTCGCCTCGCTGGTCCGGATCTCCTCGTTTTCGGCGTCGTCGGTGAAGGTGACTTTCACCTTGATGGTCTTACCTTGGTCGGCGTAGACCAGGGTGTAGGTTAATTGGGTGGCTCCGGGAATGTCGGTGTCCGCTCCGTTGTCGTTGCGGATCCACTGGTACTCGTAGGAGACGGCCTCCAGGCCGTCCTCGTCGGTAATGGACGAGGTGTGGGCTGTCAGTGTCTGGTCCACCTGCGGGGTTCCCGTGATTGTTGGTCCTCCGGTGTCCTGGGTGTTACCTGTCGGCTCTGTTAGCGTAGATGTTCTGACGATGCTGACGGCGATGGTGTCTCCGTCTTCCCAGTCGACCTCGACGCCGGTCCACTTGAAACTGCTGTTCTCGGAGCTTCCCACTGGGAACTCCAGTTCAAGGTCTCCGACCTTCAGGGTCATGTCGTCGGCGTCGGCCACTCCGTCCGTGAACGCCAGGCGCAGGTCGCTGTCCGGGAGGTACGACCATAGTGACCTGATCTGGAGGTTGCCGGTTCCTCCGACATTTGAGAAGAGGCCGGCGCTGGCAGCTCCGATGGAGATCTCCGTGTACTCCACCACCAGCATGTCGGCTGACCACACTGGGTCCCCATCCGATCCGCTCCTTTGCGCGGATATGCCGTTGGGAATAACCAGCAGGATGGCAAGGGCTGCTATCAGCAGGAATGGGATTAGGTTCCGGCGGATGTGGATCCTTGCGTACGTCAAGTTCGTCACCTTTTGATTCCTAAGCAGTTTTGTGGAGCTGGCGTGATTTTCTGCCTGGAGCCAGCCTTCCGCCGGCCGAGCCATTCACGATATATGGGTTTCTATTATTAGTAATGATGTATAAGCACGATATTGTTGTGACAATACAACATATATGTGGTGCTTGGAGGTAGTGATACGCATAGAAAGGCCATCGGGCTGGGTTTGCTTGGGCAGGGGCCGGAACGGCGTGGTGACCTAGGGTTTAATTTGGCTGCCGTGTTTTGGCGGGGGTGCCGCCCTTGGTTGTCCCGTCTGCCGTGCTCGCAGTGGCTCGTCGGATCGTGGGATACTCTGCACATTACGGGGCACTTGTAATTGGCTGTTCAGTACCTTGGCGCTCGTGGAACCCTTTTGCCTGATTCTGTCCCGTTGGCGTTCCATAGCCGCTGCTGCGCGGCGTTCTCCGCTCCTCTCCTCTTTGTTGGGAGGGAGAATACACAGTGAAAGGTTCGTCCTATTAGCCGCGTAGGCGGGGGTGAGGGTGACGACGTGAGTAGTCCTCCGTTGCTGTCTCGCTAGTCGGGCTTGTTCCCGGGCGTTAAGTGCCGTCGGCCGTGATTGTGTGGGACGAGCCACACCAGGTTTGGCGGTGGTCTTTGATTGAGGTGGGTCTAAGCCTTTGATTTCTGGCAGTGCCCGGGCTACTTCTGTTCCGCGTGTTGTTCTTGACCAAAGAAAAAGCCCGGCGTATCGCCGGGCGGATTAGTGTCTCTGGGGCTAGCTATTTCTTAGCGGTCTGTGCCTTTGATTTTCTGTAGGTCTCTCTCCGCTCTGCTGACCTGAGTCTCTCCTTTTCGATGCAGTCTACGCATTTCGCGTGACCCGCTCGCCGCGTGTTACGGCAGTCCCTGCACAGTCCCTGTTCGTAGCGGTGGCTGTTGTAGTTCCGTCTCTGGATAGCGGCCTTTGTGCTTGGGTCTTTCTCGCTGATCACCTGCGTGAGGGGGACCGGGTGCAGGAAAGTTCTTTCTTTTATCCATTGTGGTGGGCCTGTCCCGTCGGCAACGGCGTCCAGGTCGCCTTCGCCGTACCTGCAAGGAAGCGGGTGAAGCACGTGTGGACGTACTGGGGTGCGATCTTGGGACAGCTGAGACCGGCGCTTGCAGCGCAACACCGGCTGGGAAAGCGGGGACGCAGACCCAATCCGGTTCAGGCTGCCGCACGTGGTAAAACACGCGGGGTGGCTTGAGCGGGGAGCAGTTCGGTGTTCCCGGGTGAGATTCCCGGGCGGAGCCGTCTTGCACTGTTGGGGCGGCGGCGCGGCTCAGGCCGTGTCTTCAAAGAAGGCTGACGGCAGTCATGCGACTAAAGCAACCATTTTTACAACGGCAGAAGGACGGAAGAGGTATCGTCTAGTCCACACACCTCCCGCCGGAGTCCCGGTCATATCCAACGCTGTTCAGGTCCCACGATCATTGGGATTCAGGGTTGCAAACTGCTGCCACAAAGGTCGTGAATCGTTGTTTCCAGTGGATACTGGTCAAATGACCTTGTGCTGCTTTTGCTGACAGTTGCTCGTTGTCTCTCGTCTCAATTCACTGCTACGATCAGGTATGCCCATGCGGAAGAACAATCGCTCCGAACCCGGAGTGTTCACCTACCAGACCCGTATCTCCTCCTACGACGGAACCTGTCGGGAGGACGGAGATTCTTTTCTGTCGGCATATGCTGACCTCTTCGGAAGAGTAAAACGCTCCCTGTTCGCCAAGTTCTGCTTCGGAGAGGATATCGTCTCTCTCAAGAAATGTTTCCTTGCCGAGTATGCGATGCCTGCTCGGTTGTTCAACTCAATCAGAGTCTCTCTTGAGGGCAACATCTCCTCCGTTCGGGAGTTGCAGCTTCTCAGGCTGGAGAGCGCCAAGCGCCGGGTCTCGCGGGCTGAGCAACAGATTGGCAAATTGCTCAAAGATGGTGAAACCCAGCAGGTGCATGAGAAGAGACGCCGGTTGGCCAAGCCGCAGCATCGGCTTCACTCGCTCAACAGAGACGTGGCCAATGGCAAGGTGCGCATATGCTTCGGTTCCAGGAAGCTGTGGAGGAAGCAGTACAACCTTCAAGCCAACGGCTATGGGTCTCACGACGAGTGGCTACAGGACTGGCAAGCTGCCCGCTCCGATGAGTTCTTCCTCATGGGCAGCAGGGACGAAAAGTCCGGCTGCCAGCTCTGCGTTGCCAGCGTTCAGGACGACGGCTCTCTCAGCCTTCGACTGAGACCGCCCGACTGCTTGGCAGATGAACACGGCAAGTACCTGCACGTCACTGGGGTGAAATTCGCCCACGGGCACGAGCACTTCCTGGCTGCTCTCCAGTCGGAGGAGAAAACCCCCATCAGCTACCGGTTCAAGCGGGACGGGAAGGGTCGGAAACTGTTGGCAGGTTGGTAGACTTTAGTTGTTTACAGTTGTTCCGTGTCGATTTGTCCGCTCCCCAGCATGTCCTCTTCTGCTGTATTCCTCTGAACGCACGTTCTGATATTATGTATTCATGCCGTCGTCTCGAAAGCAGAAGCGCCAGCCGGGCTCCGCCCAGGTCGGGGAGTGGAGATTCACCTATCAGGACCGGATTCACTCCTTTGAGGAACTTGAGCTCGAGCAGGGCATTTCAGCGCTGACGGCCTATGCCGCACTCTACGGTCGCTTTGAGCGTAAGCTTTTTGGCCGTTACTCTGGTGGTGTTTCTCTCCCTTCCCTGAAGAATTCCTTCCTGGTCAAGTATCAGATCCCGGCCAGGATGTTTAACTCGCTCAGGGTATCCCTTGAGGGCAAGATTGCTGCGGTCCGTGAGAGTCAATCCCGTCAGATTGAGAGCTTGGGGCGGCGGATATTCCGTGCTGAGAAGCAGATTGCGGACGCACTAAAGCGCGGCAAACTGGCCGTTGCTAATCACAAGAAGCGGCGTCTTGAGAATCTTCGTCTCCGTCTTGTTGGCCTTCTGGATGATGTGAAGGCAAAGCGGGTGAGGATCTGCTTCGGGTCCCGCCGTCTCTGGCACAGGCAATATGCGCTTGAGGCCAATGGTTACTCTTCGCGTGTGGAGTGGAAGCGGGATTGGGTGGAAGCCCGGTCGGACGGGTTCTTCGTCCTGGGGAGCAAGGACGAGACTTCGGGTTGCCAGCTGTGCGTGGCCACCGTTCAGGATGATGGCAAGCTCACGCTGAGGCTGCGGATGCCGGACTGCCTTGTAGGTGAGCATGGGAAGTATCTGGTGCTCCGGGACATTCACTTCAACCATGGCCACGCCCAGGTGCTGGCTGCGTTGCAGAGTGATGGGGGTCAGGCGATTTCGTACCGGTTCAAGCGGGACCGGAAGGGCTGGCGGGTTTTTGCCGCGGTGAAGCCTCAGCCGGTGGAAGTGGTCACCGACCGCCGCCTGGGCGCCATAGGGTTGGACGTCAACGTAGATCACCTCGCGGTCTCGGAGACCGACTCCTCCGGAAACTGGCTGAGGTCGTGGACGGTGCCGCTGGCCACCTACGGGAAGTCCAAGAAGCAGGCTGAGGCGCTGATAGGGGATGCGGTAGCGGGGATTGTTGCCCAGGCCTTGGAAGCGGGCAAACCCTTGGTGATCGAGAGTCTTGACTTTTCGAATAAGAAGGACGAGTTGGAGGGCGAGTCTCCGGGTCGCAGCCGGACGCTGTCGTCCTTTGCTTATGGCAGGATAAAGACGTACTTTCTGTCTCGTGGTTATCGTAAGGGGGTGGAGGTGCGGGAAGTCAACCCGGGATATTCCAGCGTGATGGGCCGGGTATTATTCATGGAGCGGTACGGGCTCAGCGTGGATCAGGCAGCGGCCTTGGTGTTGGCCCGTCGTTCACTCGGCTGTTCCGAGGGCATTCCTGACCGGCGGGTATGTCCCGACGGTCTCGGCGGGCATATTGCCTTCCGTGTTCCTGCAAGGAAACGTGTGAAGCACATATGGACGTTGTGGGGTGCCGTATCGGGTCAGTTGAAACGCGCTCTTGCAGAGCTGCGCTGGCGAGGTGAGGGAAGGTGCGAGCCTCCTCCGGTCCGGGCTGGTCCTCGGTTTGAGAGTGGTCTTGGCTGTGAGCCTGTCGGTGCACCCGGGTGGGATTCCCGGGGTGAGTCGTTGCCTTGTGCTGTTGGGGCGGCGCTGGCACAGCTTCGGCTGTGCTGACAGGAATGGCTGGCTGAGGTCATTGCGACTATAGTCAACCATTTTTACAACGGCTGGGGCGCATTTCCTAAGGCGAGAAAGTCGAACAACTCGGCGCTCCATGACCTGAATTCATCTATGAGGCGGGACCATCCCTCCGGCGGGTCGGACCGCAGGTCGGGCAGCATTCCGTCGACGGTCAAGAGGTCGTGCAGGCCGTAGCGTTCTCGAACGGCGTCTGCGCCCTGTGCGGTGGCGGCGCCCCAGACCAAGACCGTCCCGGCAACCTCAACCTGTCTGCCTCTTGCGGAGACCTGCAATTCCCCGGGATTCCGGGAGAGGCCCATGAATTTTTTGAAAGCGGCGCCCTGCTCGTGATGTTTCACCTGCTCGGGATCCGTGAGCAGGAGATACCTGTAGCCCTCGAACTCCAGCTCGCATTTCATCTCGGCGACGTACAGCTCGCCGGTGGCGCGGTCGCGTAGGGTGAAGTCCAGGGTGTGGCCCCTGCTCTCGTGCGCGTATTTCAGATAGGGACGGCCGATATCCTCGTATGGGCTGCTTGGAAGAGTGCACCAGGCGCGCACGACCTCCTCGCTGAATATGCCAAACAGGCGAGAGAGGAATTTGTCCCGGCCCGGCCGGCCAGGTTGCCGGAAGAATTCAGGGAACGGGCCTTCTTCACGTTCAGACATCATCTGGCTCCTGTGTCCCGGAGTAGGGTGGTCGCCCAGTCCCACCAAATTGCGCCCCGAGGGGGGAACGGCGACTAATACGCCGATTGTCTCATGCGGGAGCGTGTCATACATTCTACGGCCGTATTTGGGTGGAGCCATCGGCGTTGATGGCCCTTCCCCCTGTGCATTTCCTGGAAGAGCCACGTCTCTGTAAATGACAACCCCGCTCAGCAAACGATGGCGTTTATGCTGCTCTTGGCCGCCGCAGGCCTTTATGCCGTGATGGCGGTGCCTGTGTGGATGGTACTTGCCGCAACGGCGACGATGTGGCCCATGCCAATCCGCGCAGAATTCCCTCTAGCCATTCCCACGTCCTGCGTGGTCGACCAGAAGTTGGAGGCTCCCTCAGGCCTCACTGGCGAAATACCGGGCCCCGAGGTAATCCAGGTAGTCGGCACCGGCCTGCCCGGATTCCTGGAGCCTGGAAAAGACCTGCTGGTAAGAAATCGCCCTGAAACGTATCTCGCCACCCACCAGTTCATTGAATCGTCCGATTTCCCTGCGGTGTGCCTCGCGCTGCTCGCCGGGCCAGTCGTAGTAGAGATAACACAGGCTGAACTCCCTGCCCAGCTGCGCAGCCAGTCCGAGGGCGTGCTTGAGCAACTGCCGCGCGTCCAGGTACTCGAACCTCTGCCTGCGACCTCGGAGTTCCTCGGTCCGGAGTGATTCGGCGAGCGCCTGGCAGGCGGGCAGACCGTTCCAGGCCCAGAGACCCCCGGACTCGGGAAAATAGGACGCCGGGAATTTGGACTTGCCCCTTGCGGAGCGTTTCAAATGCTCGGTGAACTTGCTCTCGACCGCAACGACGAAGCTGTTGCCGGAGGTTATGGCCACGTCCAGGTGGGGCTGAGCCCCTCTCAGCCCCGTGGGGAACTGGGCCTCGAAGTCGATTGCCGTCAGTCCCGCGGGTTCGATGTCCAAGGCAGCTAGAATGGGGGTGCTGTCCCGGTCAGTCCAGTGCTCGAACAAGTTAACGGCCAGCGCCGATGACGAGTGGAGCGCCCTCATGTGCCCGCTCAGTTCAGCGCCGGCTCCTCTCTCAAAGGCCGACCGCGAGCGGCTGGATAGAGGCTGCCAGAGATTGTCCTCCAGCTGTGCCACGTAGCCGTTGGAGTCGTAGGCAATCCCCCTAGAATTCGCCCAGTCCTGCTGGGCCCTTTTTACTTCTTGATCGGGATCCATTCGGCTATCAGTCATCCTTGTGGAATTAAGGTCGGCGTCTCCGGACCCAAAGGCCAATTGAGGATCTCGCGTTAACCACGCCCCGCCCGGGTCAAACCGGGCGGAGCCGGGCCGGGGCGCTCACCAGACATCGGCTTTCCGTAGCGGTCCTCGCGCCCGGGCCAAGGGTCGCCGACGGATAACCTCATGAGCTTGGAGCGCCTTTGGGGCAAACCGCTCCAGGTTTCACCGCCCAATATAGTAACCTCAGAATCGTGGGAAGGCACTGGAGATTTCATCAGCCTCCTTCCGCGATGATGAGCTGCATACCGGCGGCCTGTTGGCGTCCACCGGTGGCGGGTCTGCCCTGATTCCGAAGCGCCGGCTTTGCCCGCAGGCCCCCGGGCTGCACCTGGGAACGGTAAGGCCACGGCCCTCGGGCCTTGAACTTACGCCCGGCGTGGCCCCTCAGTGTAAACTGGGATCATAGGCTATGGGCAACCCGGAATTGGAAAGTGGCAGTTAATGGAAATCATCGATGACGGCCTGGTGTACTCGGCAACCGACCTGGTGGGGTTCCTGGAATGCGGCCATCTGACAAGCCTGGAAAGGGCCGCCCTCTCGGGGCACCTGAGGAGGCCGGAGCGCGCTGACCCGGTTCTTGACCGCATAGCGCAGCGCGGCCGGGACCACGAACAGCGCTTTCTGGGATCGCTGCTCTCGGAAGGGTTGGACGCAGTGGAGTTGGGATCCCACCCTGACCTGCCCCGTGGGCAGCGCCTCTCCAGGGGGCGGGACGAGACCCTGGAGGCGATGCAGGCGGGGGCGGAGGTCATCTACCAGGCGGTGCTGTTCGACGGCCGGCGACTGGGCTACGCCGACTTCCTGCGGCGCGTTGAACGGGCCAGTGACTTCGGTCCATGGAGCTACGAGGTCTGGGATACCAAGCTTGCCCGCCACGCCAGGGCCCCGGCGGTCTTCCAGCTCTGCATGTATTCCGACCTGCTGGGTGGGTACCAGGGGTTGGAGCCAGGGGAGATGCACCTGGCCCTGGGGGGAGTGATGGGCGAGACTGTCTCTTTCCGGGTGGCCGACTACGCCGCGTACTACCGGCTGGTGGCCCGCGAATTCGAGGCCGTCTTGAGTGGGGTGCCCGTGTATCCACTGGCCACCGCACCCGAACCGGTGGAGCACTGCGGCGTGTGTCGCTGGAGCGAGAGGTGCCGCTCCCAGTGGCGCAGGGAAGACGACCTTTCCCTGGTTGCCGGGCTGACCTCCCGGCAGCGAAACGCCCTCCGAGGCATCGGCGTAAGCACCCGTTCCACTCTGGCCAAGCCCTCTGGGGCATTGCCGGAGCGAATGGAGGGGATAGGACGAGACGCTCTGCATAAAATCCATGCCCAGGCCAGCATCCAGGTGAGGGGTGACGAGGCGGGAGAGGTCATCTCGGAGCGAGTGGCTCACCCTCGCGACCGCGAGGGTGAACTCGTTCCCAACCATGGTCTGCTGATGCTTCCGGAACCGTCCCCGGGCGACCTGTTCTTCGACATGGAGGGAGACCCGTTCTTCAGCTCTGACGAGGTGGATGGGATAGAGTATCTGTTCGGCGTCATAGAACCCGGCCTTGAGTCCGGTTCCGGAGGTCCCGCGTTCCACAGCTACTGGTCCATCGAGGAAGGCACCGTCACAACCGCGGCGGAGCGGCGGGCCTTCGAAGCGTTTATCGACCTGGCCATGGACCGGCTTTCGGCCGATCCCGGCCTGCACATCTACCACTATGCCCCGTACGAGCCCACGGCGGTCAAGCGGCTGGCCGGCCGGTACGGCACTCGCGAGGAGGAGGTTGACCGCCTCCTCAGGGGAGAGGTCTTCGTGGACCTGCACCGGGCCGTGCGCCAGGGTGTACGGGCCTCCGTGGAGAGCTACTCCATCAAGCGGTTGGAACCGCTCTATGATTTCGGCAGGGAGGTGGACCTGCGGGACGCGGGCGCCAGCATTGTCGAGTTCGAAACCTGGCTGGAGCTGGGCCAGGGCGAGGAACGGGAGGAGTTGCTGAACCGGATTGAGGAATACAACCGCGACGACTGCCTTTCGACCCTGCGCCTCAGGGACTGGCTTGAGGGACAGAGGGCGGAGCTGGAAAACGAGCTTGGCGGGGATCTCCCTCGTCCCGTGGTGCGTGCTCCGGAGGAGACGGAGGACAGCGAGGCGCAGAGGGCGGTGAACCGGCTGGTGGACGCCCTGACGTCGGGGCTGCCGGAGAGCATGGAGCAGATGGAGGACAGCCAGCGGGGACAGTGGCTGCTGGCACAGCTCCTCAACTGGCACCGGCGGGAGGCCAAGTCGTTTTGGTGGCGTTACTTCCACCTGGTCAATGAACTCACGGACGAGGAGAGGTTTGAGGAACCGGACTCACTGGCCATGCTGACATTCGATTCCTCCTGGCCGGACCCGGCCCCCCGTGCCCGTTCGAACATCCACCGGTTCCGGTTTCCGCCCCAGGAGCACGCCATCAAGCCGGACAGCGGTCCCCACGACCCGGAAACCGGGAGGCCGGTGGGGACAGTCGTCCTCCTGGATGATGAAAGGGGCCTGATCGACATCAGGTGCGGCAACACCCGTCCGGCTCCTGCGGCCAAGTCCCTGGTCCCCTTTGACCTCGTGCGGCCCAGCCCCAAACCGGAGAGCCTGCAGTACCTTGCCCAACGGGTGCTGGAGAACGGCATCGACGGCCCGGGGGAATTCCGGGCGGTACGCGACCTGCTGACCAGGAGCCATCCAAGATTCGGAGGGACGCCGGGAGGGACGCTCCTGCTGGAGGGGGAGGAGGCTGATCAGGCGGCACGCCGGCTCGTCTCGTCGATCGACGAGAGCTATCTCGCGATCCAGGGACCGCCGGGCTCGGGGAAGAGTACGGTCGGCGCAGCGATGATCGTCGACCTGGTGGAGGAGGGAAGAAAAATCGGCGTTACGGCCAACAGCCACAAGGTGATCGGGGAGCTGCTGGCCAAGGTAGCGCAGGCGGCTGAGGACCGGGGCGTCGGGGTAAGGATAGGCCAGCGTTCAAATGATGAGCCAACCTTCGCCGGTGGGGCGCACCTGAAGGACAACGACGTCGCCCGGGACTCACTGGCGGAGGGCGCGGTCGACGTTGTCGGAGGGACGACGTGGCTCTGGTCCCGGGAGGACATGGCCGGGAGCGTCGACGTGCTGTTTGTCGACGAGGCCGGCCAGATGTCCCTGGCTGACGGGGCCGCCGCGTCGCTGTGCGCCAGGAGCCTGGTGCTGCTGGGCGATCCGCAGCAACTGGACCAGCCGCTTCAGGGCACGCATCCCCCGGGCGCCGAGCGCTCGATGCTGGCGCACGTCCTGAACGGCGAGCGGGTCATGCCTGACCGGTACGGCCTCTTTCTGGACGGCAGCTGGAGGCTTCACCCGGGCATCGGCTCCTACACCTCGGAGGTCTTCTACGAGGGACGCCTGCATTCACACCCCGGGAGGGAGTCGCTCGGCCTCTCCGGGGTGCCCCCGCTGTCCGGAACGGGCATCAGGTTTCTTGCTGTTCCCCACGACGGGCAGACGAACGAATCGCCCGAGGAGGCCAGTGAGGTGGCGCAGCTGGTCCGGGACCTGCTGGCTTCGGGTCCCTCCTTTACGGACGCGGAGGGAAGAGACCATTCGCTGGTGGAGAGCGACGTCCTGATCATCACGCCATACAACGCCCAGGTGAGGGCCCTCGGCGAGGCGCTCCCGGGATTTCGCATCGGCACCGTCGACAAGTTCCAGGGGCAGGAGGCCCCGATATCCATCTACTCAATGGCCACCAGTTCCTCCGATGAGGCGCCTCACGGGATGGAGTTCCTGTACAGCCTGAACCGCCTGAATGTCGCCACCAGCCGGGCCCGGTGCCTGGCCCTGGTGGTGGCCAGCCCGGGGTTGTTGAAGGTGCGGTGCCGCACACCCCGCCAGATGCGGCTCGCCAACGCCGTGGCGCGGCTGGTGGAGATGGCAGGCGAGCCGGAATGACGAGCGGCCGACAGGTGATAGACGACAATTAATCCTGCCGGCCTGTTGTCAGTTCATGGCGTCCGAAAACGCCATCCCCGCTGGTGCGGAGGTATCTTTTCTGTCAGGCCCTTTCAAATTCGCTTGGTCGGACCCCGCTCTGCCGGTTCCTCCTGAACGTGGCGGTGAACGTCGCTGGCGCCACGACCTCGTTCTGGTCGAAGGCGTAAATCCACTGAAGCATCTCGTGGGGTACGGCGGCGACGACCGGTATCTTGATGCCGGCGTTCCGGGCGGCCCGGGCCACCGCGTAGTTCTGCGGTGTCAGGGCGGCCTGGTCGATGCAGTCCTGCGTCACCTCGAGGGTGACGGTCCTCTCTCCCCCTGTCATGCGCTCCTCCTGAGTAGGTTATGGGTTGCCCTGGGGCTCACATTCCGCCGACCAGCTCAATGTCGCTTCCCTTGACGACACTGAGGCCCTGGAGCCTGGTGCCGCTGGTTGACACCGTCCCGATGCTGACGGTGCCGGTGCCGGTCAGGGTCACCTCAACGATTTCGCTCTCGGTTGAACCTCTGGGGATGGTGATTGTGTCCGAGGTCAGGGTGCCGCTGCTGATGGACAGGGTTGCGGTCACGTCGGCCGGGGCTCCCTCGTCGATCGCGATGACCACGCCGGCGCCCTCGCCCTTCAGCTCTGCCGTGACGGTGAATGGTGCGCCGGTGTTCCCGTCGAGCTCGAGGCTCCAGATGTCCTCCAATCCCTCGAAGATCCCTTCGGGCAGCGCCGATATCTGGTTGTTGCTGAGGATCAGGGACTCCAGGTTTCCGAGGCCGTCAAACGAATCGGTGCTCAGCGTGGTGATCTTGTTGCCGAATAGGGTCAGCTGCTGCAGTTGCCCCAGTTCGTCAAAGGCTCCGTCCGGCAGCGTGGCCAGTTCGTTCTTGCTCAGGTAGAGGCTGATGAGATTGCCCAGGCCGTCGAATACGCCATCGGGCAGCGCCGTGATCTTGTTCTGGTGCAGATTGAGCCGCTCCAGCTTGTCCAGGCCATCGAAGACGTTGGCGGGCAGGGTCGTGACCGCGTTCCTGGGCATATCGAGCGACGTCAGGTTGTCGGTCTCGTCGAATATGTCCTCCGGGAGGGCAGTCAGCTTGTTTGCGGTGAGTATGAGCCAGGCCAGGTTGTCCAGGCCGTCGAACAGGTCCTCGTCCAGGGTCTCGAGGCTGTTCTGGTACAGCTTCAGGGTGTGGAGGCTGGTGAGGCCGGAGAACAGCTTTTTGGGGAGCGTGGACACCTCGGTGAAAGTGAGGTTGAGGGTCTTCAGCCCGGTGAGTCCGGAGAATACGTCGGCGGGGAGTGTCGTGATTTGGTTGTCGTCCAGCTTCAGTTCCGTTAGGGAGGTGAGGCCGGCGAAGTCTCCCGACTTGAGGGTGGTTACTCCCATGTTGGTCAGGGTCAGGGTTCCGTCTATCCCAGCCAGGTGTTCATCCGTCACGCTGCCGCAGGCGGTTACGGCCGGCAGCCTGGTCAGGACGGCGTCCTGCACCTTCTGGGTGCGGCCGCAGATTCCCGGGTCGGGTGTGGGCGTTGGCGTCGAGGTGACCATCTGGGCGGTGGCCGCCCCGGGGTTCTCCTGGGACTGCAGGACGGCCATGAACCCGGCCGCCAGGGCCAGGGCCGTCAACAGGATTAGGGCGTGTTTCAGGGTGGGTCTGCTTGGTGATTCGTGCACTGCATCTCCTTTCGCTTTCCGGTTTGCCGGGGGCACCGGTGTGGCCTACGGTGTTCTCATGTCTTTGGTGCCTGTGGCTATTCGTCCTCGGGGTCGTCGTCAGCCCTGCAGTTGCCCAGTCCGAGGGTGCAGTAACAGCATTCTCCGTCAGAGCCGCCCTCGTAGCACAGACAGTGTGGGCCTGGTTTCATAATCTCGCATTCGTCGTCGGGCATTTCCGTGCTCCTCGGTTCCTAATTGCCTTCATTGGCGTCTGAGTCCGTACGCTCTTCACAGGTCGCCGTGGCCCGGTAAAGGGCTGATAGGGCCGTGTCGTGCAGGGCCTTGGACTCCCTGGGTGTGGCCTCTCCGGTGGTCTCCCTGATCCTGCTGGCGATTCCGGCCAGCTCTTCGTCCAGGCGTTTCAGGTCTGTGCAGAGGCCGCAGTCGTGGTTTCTGAGGGCACTGAGGTGCTGAAATTGGAGCGATTTATTACGGCGAAGTAATCGGTGTTCGGTTGGGGCACCGGGCAACGGTTCGTGGTGAACGTGTGGAGTCCTGAGGTCCTGAAGGTGGCAGGGTTGTCCAGAGTGCAGATGACGTCCCCTGGGGATCCGTTGTCGGTTGCGTTGATCGTGATGGTCAACTGGTTACCGGGGTTCGTGGCGGGTCTAAGGATGGCGAATGCCCAGCCTATGGACTCAATTGTGTATCCGTTGGTGGCTCCGCAGGTGGTGAACTTCTGGCCGTAGGATGGGGTGCTTTGTCCGACAGGTCCTTTAATAGGGTCCGCGGGCGTGGAGTAGATGTTCCTGACCAGGACCTCGTGCGGCACCACTCTCTCGGTGGCGTCCGGCTCGAAGGGGCCCTCCTTGTTGGAGTAGTCGTCCTCGAAACTGATGGCGACCTTGATGTGACGGTTGGCGTCCGCGTCGGTCAGGGTGTAGCTGGCGGTCTTGGCGGTCTGGCGGACGTTTTGGATCTCGGTTACGGTCGTTCCGTTGTCGCGGGACCAGATGTACCTGATGTTGTGGTTGGGTATGTCCGAGATCTCGGGGTCGACTATGTTCGAGATGGTGGCGGTGAGCGTTTCACCGACGCGCGGCTTCCCGCTGAGGCTCCCATCGGCCGTTGCCGCCGTGTTTGGTTCCACGACGAAAACGCCGGGCAGGGCGTAAAAACGGTAGGATGTGGTGGAGCTGGCGCTTCCTTGGGAAAGTGGGCTTGTGGGACTGCTGCTTATGTGACCGTACCGGACCGAGGACGTGCCGAGGGCTCCGGACACTCCTGCGTCGAAGTACTCGGTGCCATCGGTGTTGCTTCCTGTCCAGATTCTTCCTTTTACGGTTTCTCCGTGCGGGTCTTTGGAGAAGAACTTTTCGTCCCAGGTGCCGTCGTGGAGGTCTTGATAATCGTCAGCAACTTTGTTGACGGTACTGAATACATAGATGGGTACGCCCGGTTGCGTGGCCGTGTAGGTGGTCTCGGTGTTGTCGCGGGCGTCATCGTCGGCGGTGCTTGCCAGGGCCCGGAACTGGCTGGCGTGATCCTGGTTGTCTGCGTGGCCTCCGGCAGCCTGGGCTTGGACAAATTCGTCGTAGACGTTGATGTCCGTTGAGGCGGGCTTGTCGGCGTCTGTTACGAACATGAGCCGGAACTACTCACCCCCGGCAACTCCGGTCGGGATGAGGGTGGATCCGAACTCAAGCTCGAACTCGGAGAGCGTTTCGAGCTCGAACTTCGTCTGCCAGGCCGGGACGTCGATTAGGATGGGGACGTCTTCGACGTCTTCCAATGCGGAACTTGTGTATCTTTGCCCGTTATTGGCCATGGTCCAATCATTTGCGCTTCCTCTGCTGGTCCCTGGGGTATCTATGGTGGTGGTGACGGAGATGGTTTCCGTGTAGGCGCTGTCCATCTCCACGACCAGGTGGTAGGTATTGCTGGCCGTGAGGTCCGGGCACAGTCCGTCGGTTATGTCCGCTGCCGTTGGGGCATGGAACTTGTGAGCACCTGAACTAGAGAATGTTGTTGGGTTATTCAGGGTGCAGAGCACGTCGCCGGGGTCACCTGAATTGTTCTTGTTGAGGGTTACGGTCAGATTGTCGCTGACCGTTGCGGTATCCTCTACGCTCCCGAATATCAGCTCGATGTGGTCGAGTGTGAATGTCTCGGCTGAGGAGGCCGATTGAAAGCTCTGCGCCAGTTTTGGAGTAGTTGCACTGAGCGTACTTGGGGTGTCAAATGTCCTATCGGTAATGGTGTTCCACACTATGAGGCCTATTGGTCCCACGGCGTGACTGGGTGGGCTTTCGAGTGGGCCTTCTGCGTTCATGTTGTCGTCGGTGAAGGAGACTGAGACAACCAATGATTTGCCGATGTCGCTTTCTGTGACCAAGTAGGTTGCCGATGTTGCGCCTGATATGTTGGTAGTTGTGCTACCCACCAGGTGCTTCCAGTGGTATGTCCAGCCAGGGTTGGTGATGCCGTCGGTGGCGTCCATGATGCTACCGGTTGCTGCCAGCAGCGTCATCCCGGGTCGGACGGTCGTCAAGCTTGCGTCCGGGTCAGCTTGGTCGACGATCCCTGGGTGGCCTGTTGCGTCTCCCGCCGCCGCCCCCACGGGCGGCGCTCCTTGGGAACATTGCCAGGGCTATCATGATGGCCAGCACCGCGGCCATGGCGAGTGCTGTGGCCCTGCTGAAGGGAGCTCGGATCTTGGGTGTAGTTTGACCTTCGGGGACCGCCAAGATCTTGCTATCGGTGCTCATGAACCTGTTCATTCTTCTTTCACTCTGTTTGTAGTGTAGTCTCTTTGGGGTTCTTGTCGGTTGCGGCTTTGCGCTGCTGACACGACGTCTGCCACGGACGGCGTGTTCCTCACTGTGGGCGCAGATCGGTGAGTGTCGGTTTGATAACCATATCACGCCCGTTTTCAGGCTGATATTTGTACCATTCTACAACACGCGTCGCAACGACTATTGGGTTCATTGACATTTGTTACGCACAGTGTTTTCGGTACCGTGCGACCTTGTTCTCGTCCCGATCTGGTCTTCTTGGGAGAGCGATCCCATGGCTGGAGCGATTGGAGTCGGCTGTGGCTGAAATTGAGGGTCTGGATTGCCATTCATCGGTTTGAACCGGCGTGGTCAGTGATTAGAACGACACGAGGGGCGTGCGTTTACCACGAGCGGAGAGGTTCGTTTGCAATCTTGTCGTGCATGCAACGCGCCAGCCTGTTACTGGTCGATGACCATTCCATTTTGCGGGACGCCCTGGAGCACACCGGGGAGTTTGAGGTGGTGGCCTGGGTGGCGGACGGTTAGGAGGCGCTGTGGATGTCGGCTAAAGCCGTTCGTGACGTGATTGTCATGGACGTGATCATGCCGGGGATGGACGGCATGGCTGCCCATCCCTACTCAGCAAGGTCCGTGACAGACATCACCGTGACCCCGTGGCCTTCCAGCCTGGCCCGCGGTTCGTCAAGCTCATCCTCACTGCCACAGAGCCGTCCTTCGTCGTGGACCAGCACCCGCCGGAAGGGCGGGTGCTCACCGGTGGCCTCGGCCACCATCGCCTCGAACTGGCTCCGGCCCCCCTGGATGTCGAAGAAGACCCTGACCGCGTCCAGCCGGCGGCTGTGGGCGTACCGCTGGAGAGTCATCAGCTGGACCGGAAGGGAGTTGTCCGGATCTCCCTCCAGCGTCCGGATGTAGAGGGCCACCGGCACGGGTTCCTCGGACTTTTCCAGGCGCATTTCAGGCACCTCCGTTCCCCGGAGCAAGGGTTGGATTCGAAGTCAGGTCCCTTGCGATTTCCGGTTTCTCCGACCGGAGACTCTTCTCTCCAATGCGAGTGCAAGTGTCCTCATTCTTCCCCGCCTGCGACGCCGTCCGTGGTAGCTGCGGGAAACGCTGTTCAGCCCGCCTGGTCGTCGACTCCCCGGGTGTCCGCCCACAGCGTCTCCCCCGCGTGCGGCGTTCCCGCTGATGGCTGGCGCTCCCGTGACCGCGTTGTTCTGCGACTCCTGGCTCCGCTTTGGCTCGGGGCGGCGAACGCCGCCTCTGCATGTCCGTATGTCCGGCCATTCTTGTTCTTCGCTTACCTCGCTGAAAGACCCGGAACCGGCGCCGCCACCCGCCAGGAGCGTCAGGCGCCCCCGGCGGGTGCGCTGTCGCCCTGTCCTACTGGCCAGGCCCGGGGACGGTGAAGCTCAGCGAGTGGGACAGTTTCCGTCCGTCGCTGGTGCAGATCGCGCCCGCATCGTTGCAATCAGTGGTCGCGGGCAGCGTTACGATGATTGCGCCGTTGCCCTTGGGCTCGACGGTGATGGTCCAAGTCTGGTTGCTGCCCTGCACCTTTCGCTGCGCCCTGGTGACCGGACCGTCGTCGTCCTCACTAAACGCGTGGTCGCGCAGCGTTATGTAGCTGAGTGGAAAGTTCTCGCTGAAAGCCAGGTCGAAGGTGAACGTTGTTCCGCTGCCGCTGTGGCTGGCGGGTACGTTGCTGAATGTGGCAGTGAGCGGGATTGGCTTGGCCGCGACGGCGTCGGTGGCTGCACTGGTGAGCGACTCCTCGTTATCGGCGGCGTCGGTGAATGACACCCGCACCTGGACCGTTTCCCCCTGCTCGCTGGCAGTCAGGGTGTAGGTGGAACCGGTGGCTCCCGCGATGTCCGACCCTCCCGCGATCCACTGATACTCGTATGAAACGTTGGTCAGCCCGTCCTGGTCGTCGATGGTCGACGTGTCGGCCGTCAGGGTCTGGTCCACCTGGGGCGTCCCGCTGATGGTGGGCAGGCCCGTGGGAGCAGTGTTGGACTTGGCTGCCACTGCCGCCGTCGCCGCACTGGTCAGGGTCTCATGGTTATCGGCATCGTCGGTGAAGGACACCTTCACCTTGATGGTCTTGCCCTGCTCGTTTCTAGTGAGTTCGTAGGTAGATGAGGTGGCTCCGTCGATGTCGGTGTCGTCAGCCAACCACTGGTAGGTGTAGGAGACATTGGTCAGCTCGTCCTCGTCGTTGATGGCGGAGGTGCTGGCCGTCAGCGTCTCGCCGACCTGGGGCGTCCCGCTGATGGTGGGCAGGCCGGTGGGCACGGTGTTGGCCTGCTCCGCCGCTGCGACGGGGTCCGTGGCCACGCTGGTTGCGGTTTCTGAGAGGCCGTCGTCGTCGTTGAAGGAGACCCGTACTTGGATGGTCTGCCCTTCCTGGCCGGAGGTCAGGGTGATGCTCGAACCGGTGGCGCCGCCGATGTTGGAGCCGCCGGCGGTCCACTGGTAGGCGTAGGAAACGTTGTCGAGACCGTTTCCGTCGGTGATGCCGGTGATGGCTGCGGTCAGGGTCTCACCTACCTGGGGCGTCCCGTCGATGGTGGGAACTCCGGCGGCCGAGAGGTTGATCGCTTCCAGCAGGGACACGGTGAATGTGTCCCCGCCGTCCCAGAGGTCGGCGTCGTCGACGGCCAGGGCCGTGATGTCCCACTGGAGACGGTATGCCGGCGGGCTGCTGCCGGTCTGGGTCATGGTTGCGTCGGCAAACGCCAACTCGGTGTCGTGGAGCGCGAGTCTCCAAGCTGCAATCTGAGCCGTGCTCGGCTCGGAGCCGAGTTCCAGCGCAAGGGTGGTGCTGCCGTCGAACGAGGCGCCCATGAAGGTGATGGCTCGGGTATCCTCGCCGTCGGTGAATGCCCCGGGTCTCAGGGTTCCCCGGTTGGCAACGGAGTCGAAGTTGAAATCCGTGTCCAGGCCGTCGGGGTCCTCCGGCGTCATAATCGACAGCCAGAGGAGTTCCCGGGTTGCGCCCGAGGTGACTACTGCTGCGGTTACCGCGCTGGTGAGTGATTCCGCGTTGTCGCGGTCATCGTCGAAGCTGACCTGGAGCTGGATGCTGTTGCCCACGTCGGTGGACGTCAGGGTGTAGGTTGAACGGGTGGCTCCGGTGATTTCGACGGCGTCGCCGTCTGCGACGCGCATCCACTGGTAGGAGATGGTGGCGTCGTCCATGCCGTCCGCGTCGATGATGCCGACGGTGTCGGCCGTCAGCGCCTGCCGGTCCTGCAGGACGCCCTGTATCGACGGCGCGCCGGTGGCCGACCGGTTGGGACGTGGCGCGACCGCGTCAGTGGCCTGGCTGGTCAGCGTCTCAGCGTTGCCCCGGTCGTCGGTGAAGGAGACCTTCACCTTGATGGCCTTGCCTTCGTCGTCATCAGTGAGGGTGTATGCAGAGCCGGTGGCGTGCCGGATGTTGGCGTCGCCGGCGAGCCATTGGTAGTTGTACGAAACGCTATCGAGGCCGTCGGCGTCGGAGATGGCGCCGGTATCCGCGGTTAGTCTCTCGCCGACCTGGGGAGTGCCGCTGATGGTGGGCTGGCCGGTTGCGGCCGTGTTGGCCACGGGCTCGGGTGGCGTCGTCGGGACGATGCTGACGGCGATGGTCTCGCCGTCCGTCCAGTCGATGCCGACGTTGGTCCACTTGAAGCTTGCGTTGCCGGAGCTGCCAGCGGGAAACTCCAGGGTGAGGTCGCCGACCACGAGCTGGTGGTCTTCGGCATCGTCGAAGGCGTCGGTGAACGCCAGTCGTAGGTCGTCGTCCGGTCGGTAGGACCAGAGGGTCCGTATCTTCAGGTTACCGGTGCCGCCGATGTTGGAGAACAGGTCGGCGCTGGCGGCGCCGATGGAGATGTCGCTGTATTCGACGACAAGCATGTCGGCGGACCAGACGATGGCACCGGTGTTCCGCGTGATGGGAGTCGTCGGCTCGCTGGTGAGCGTGTGCTCGTAATCGTCGTCGTCGGTGAAGGACACCCGCACCTTGAAGGTCTTGCCCACGTGGGCGGCGCGCGGCGTGTAGGTTGAGGCAGTGGCGCCTTCGATGTCAGCGTCCGTGCCGCCGGTGGTCGCTATCCACTGGTAGCTGTAGGAGGCCTCGGTGAGGCCGTTGGCGTCGTCGATGGCCGAGGTGTCAGCCGTGAGCGCCGAGTCGGCCTCGGGGGTGCCGGTGATGACGGGAAGCCCAGTCGGCGCGGAGTCTGGCTCTCGGACTACGGCCACGTCATCCGACTCGATGGTTCCGGTGGCGACGGCGTCGCCCAGGGTAGCCCATACCGGAGAGGACAGGGTGAGGGTCAACGTCTCGGTTTCCTCGACGACCGTGTCGTTGGCTACGGGCACTGTGATGGTGCCCGCCAGGGTCCACGGCCGGATGAGGCTGCCCGTGTGGATCCACCCCAGGGTGAGGCTGCCGCTGCCGGCGGTGTAGTCCGAGCCGGCGGACGCCGTTCCGTCCGATGTGGCGTAGCTGACCGTCGGTACCGGGCCGGACCAGTATCGGTCCAGGGTTACGGCGAAGTCCAGTTGCGCGCCGTCTCCTTCGGTTGCGGTAGCGTCGGCCACGGAGATGACCGGTGGGCCGTAGCTTCTCTTCCAGTCTCCCCGGGCCAGCAGCTCGCCGTCGGCGGTGCAGATATGCCCGTCCTGGGCACAGTCGGTGGCTGAGGCCAGGATCACGTCGAATGGCCCGGTGCCGGCGGGCCGGACCGCGACGGTCCATCTCCGGGTGCTGCCCTCGTCCTTCTGGACCACGGTGGTGATGGTTGCGCCAGTCACGGTGAGGGCGTGGTCCTTGATTTCCCCTGCCGTGGTGTCAACCTCTTCGCTGAATACCAGGCGGAACTGCATCGGCGTGCTGCCGTCGTGGTGGAAGTCGAATCCCTCGAACTCGGCGCTCAACTGCGTGCCCGGGAACGTGTGGGTGATGCCGTTGGAGAGCGGCTGCGGGTTGTCTCCCCCGGTGCAGACCGCGCCGGTGGCGGAGCAGTCGGCGGTGGCCGGCAGCTCTACGGTGACGTCGCGTCCGTCAACGGGCGCGACGGTGATGCGCCAGAGGTTCTTGGCGCCGTCGACGCGTTGGGCGCCGGTGATGGCGCCGCCCGTCACGGTCATGACGTCTTCCTGCATCGCCAGACGCTGGGTAGCGACGTCCTGGTTGAACAGGATGTTGAAGCTGAAGGAGTTCTCGCCGTGGTTTCCTCCCGGTACGTTCGTGAACCGTGCCGTGAGGCTCTGGGCATCGTCGTCGGTGATGGTGGCCGTGCCGGTGCTGTCGTCGATGGCGGCGAAGGCGGCGTTGGTTATCTTGAGGCTGAAGGTCCGGTCCGCCTTCCATGTGTCATCGTCGGCGATGTCCACCGTAATGGTGACGCTGGTGTCGCCGTTGGCGATCAGGGCGGTGCCGCTGCCGCCGGTGTAATCGGTGCCGTCCACGGCCGTGCCGTCCTGGGTGGCGTAGTCGAACTGGACCACGCCGGTCACCGGGGCGGTCAGGGATACGGTGAAGGTCGCTTTGGCGTCCTCGCCCTCCGTTACCGTGACGTCGGAGACGTTCAGGTAGCTGATCTCCTTGGATTCCTCGGTGTTGTAGATCACCCCCTTCACGTAGTTGTCGGCTAGGAGGTGGCTGCAGTCGTCGCCGTTGTTGTCCTCGCACCCGTAGAGCGAGAGGTACATGTACTCACCGCTGTCTTCGACGTTGTCGTCGATGACCTGCAGCTTAACGGTGTGCCATTTCGGGCCGGAGGAGGTGAACCGGAGCTTGCCGTGGGCGTTCCAGTAGTCGTGGCCGCTCTGTGCGGTGCCGCTCCGCGTGGTGTAGGAGATGTCGACCCAGTCGCTGCCGGTGGGCAACGGGTACAGCGAGACCTGGAAATCGAGGGTCTGGTAGTGCCTCTGCCACCAGCCGGTGAAATTGGGGAACTTGTCTGCGTCCAGGACGAGGCCGGACTTTATAACTCCCTCCGGTGGGTTGTTGGGGTCGGCTGGTTCGGGCACGGCGGTGAGCATCACGCAGCCGGCGGTTTCGCCGCGCCTGAGCTCGGGGCAGCTCTCGTAGGAGTAGGCGTCGCCCGGTGTGCCGAGGCCGGTGCGGAAGCTGCCTGAGATGCGGAGCCGTACTGCCGCGTCCCGCTGGGTCCAGAGGGCATCGTCCTCCTTGGTCCGTTGGAAGGAGTGGTCGTCCATGCTGAACGTGTCTTCGGTGGTCTCCGAGTCGCTGTCCGTGAGCCTGACCAGTGCGGCCTGGCCCGCGTCGTTGCTGGTGGACTCGATGATCACGTAGTAGCTGGTGTTGGATTTCAGGGCGTTGTTTCCCGAGGCTCGAGTGAAGGTGATGACGCCGGTCCCGGCGATGGACATGGGCATCCACTCGCCGCCCTTTCCTATGTCGGTGGGGCTGGCGAACTCCCAGGCGCCGTCCGGGTCGGTGGACTCGACTATGCGGACGTTTACGGTGTCGGCCTGGGGCTGGCCTCGCTGGAAGTCCACGTGGATCTCGTGGACCTCGTAGACTCCGACGGTGTCGCCGGTGCGGAACCCCTGCGCTAGTTGGTGGGTGCCCAGGTTGCCGTTCCCGGTGATGCTGTGGCCCTGGCGGTTATCGACCAGGGTGGTGTGGTCGCTTACTATGGCCTCGGCGGCCACGTCGCCATTGACTTGGATCTGGTAGGACTGCCCGGTGACCTCGCTCCAGTTTGTGCCTGTTAGACTGTGGTGCCGGTCATTGGAGATGGAGAATCCCGCCAAGCTGCCCGGGTCTTCGCCGGAGCTGTTGGTGAGCTGGAGGGTTATTGCGTCGGAGGTGACCGTCACCCGGTTTATTACTGCAAAGTAGGTCGTGTTCGCGGTGAGCGTGGGGCATGTGGTGCCGGAGGTGGGGGCGGTGAAGGTTTGCAGCCCGCTGCTCGTGAAACTGGCGGGATCGGCCAGGGTGCAGAGGACGGTGCCCGGAATGCCGCTGGTCTCCTGGTTCAGGGTTACGGTCAAATGGTTGCCTGCGGTCGTGGTGTTCGCGATGTTGTTGAACAGGAAGCCGATGGCGTCGAGGTTGTAGCCCTCGTCGGCTGCACCTGTGGTGAAGGCCTGCGCCCGCAGCTGGCGGCTGCTGGTCAACCCTTGAGAACTGCCGGACGTCTGGCTGGTGTTCCTGACCAGGACGTCGGCGGGGACGATGGTGGCGGTGGGCTCGCTGACCAGCGGGCCTTCCTCGAAGCCGCGGTTGTCGGTGAAGGAAATCCTGACCTTTACGCTCTTGTTTGCGTCTTCGCTCCTCGGCCGGTAGGTGCTGCCGGTGGCGCCGTCGATGTCGGTTTCTTGGTCAGCGTCGACGACGCGTACCCACTGGTAGGTGAACACGGCGTTGGACGTGCCCTCTGGGTCGGTGATGTCCGATGTGTCGGCGGTGAGGGTCTCGTTCTCGCGGGGCGTGCCCGTTATGGCGGGCTGTCCGGTGGCGTCGGAGTTGGGCGCGATGAAGATGTTGGAGAGTGCGTAGTAGTGATAACTTGTCCCCGGCGAGTCCGCTGACCCGGAGGCGAATGGGGTGCCTGTCCCGTTCAGGATGCCAATGCCGACTACACTTCCTCCTAGACCAGCAGGAGCGTTGGCGGTGGTGTAAATCAGGGTGCCGTCGTCTTTGCTGCCGGTCCACACTGTGAATGAGCTGGATCCCGGGACTCCGGCCCGTCCCGAGGACATCTCGCTGTCCCAGGAGCCGTCGTAGAAGTCGCCGTAGTTGTCGGCGACCTTGGCGCCGCCCATCCAGTAGATGGGCACGCTGGCATAGTTGTTGGGGTTGGTCCTGGTGTTGTCGCGGGCGTCCACGTCGGCGGTGCTTCCGAGGACGCGGAACCAGTAGTGGTAGGGCCTGATGTCCGTGTGGGCGTTGGCCGCGTTGGCCTGGTTCTGGACGAACGTGTTGTAGGATTCGATGTCGGTGTTGGCCGACGAAAATCCAGAGTATGTGATGAACAGCAGCCGGAACTTGTCGCCGCCCACAAGGCCGCTGGGGGTCAGGGACCAGCTCGAGGGCGTCTGGATTCCTGCTGGGAACGCTCCCCTGATGTCTATGAGCAGGTTCATCTGCAAGACTGCTGTTACCCAGTCGTTCATGACGTAGGCGCTGATCGGGTAATTCAGGGACCAGCCGGGCGCGCTGCCGGGGTTCTGACCGTCGGTTGCGGTCAGGTAAATGTCGATGTCCCCGCTGGCGCCGCTTTCTCGCTCGAGGACCAGGTGGTACTTCTGTCCTGGCGTCAGCACCGGGCAGGAGTCCGGTGCGCTGAAAGTTGAGGTGGCGGAACTCGCGATTGCGGCCGGGTTGGTCATCGTGCAGAGGACGTCTCCGGGGAATCCGGATGTGTCTTTGTTCAGGGTTACCGTGATCTCGTTGCTGGCTGCTGCCGGGTCGTCGACGTCGCCGAAATTGAACCGGATTTCGGTGAGGGTGAACGGGTCGGCGGACGCCGACGCGGTAAAACCCTGGGCCTGTCGTGAGTTGGAGGTTATGTTTAAGGTCGTCGGAGTGCCTACCGCTGTGTTCTCGACGATGAGGTCTTCGGGCTGGATGGTTTCCGTCGGGTCGACCTGGGAGCTCCGAAATTGGGTTTCATAGCCACGGTCGTCGGTCATGTTGACGTCGATGTTGATTTGTTTTCCGACGAGGTCGGCTGTCGGCTTAAAGGTCTTGCTGGTTGCTCCGGTGATGGGAGAGGTGTTGGGGCCGTCGACTTTGGACCACTGGTAGGTGAAAACGGCGTTGTCCGTGCCGTTCTGGTCGGTGATGGCGCTGGTGTCCGCGGTGAGGGTTTCTCCCACCCTGGGGACGCCGGTGATGGATGGGAGCCCTTCGGCCGGGTGGTTTTCGATTTTGAAGATTCCGGTGATGGCATACATCGACTTGGATTCGGTGGGGTCTCCGGCCGCGTGGCTCAGCGGGCTGCTGCCGGCTTCGTTGAGCTTGCCTGCTTCCACCTCGCTCTGTCCGAGAGCTTTGGAGACGCCGCCCCTGGTCTTGGCGGTGCCGTTGTCGTTGGAGCCGGTCCAATACTCTTGGTCAAGGTCGGTAACCGGATCACCGTGCCAGTCGCGGGGTTGGTTCTCGTTCTGCCAGCCGCCGTCATAGAAGTCCTCGTAGTCGTCGGCTACTATGGCGCCCTTGTACCAGAATATGGGAACACCCTTGTGGCTGCTGGTGTAGGTGCTGAACGTGTTGTCGCGGGCGTCAACCTCGTCGGTGCTTACCAGTAGCCTGATGTTGGTGCCGCTGTTCTGGTCAAGCTGGCGCACCGCGAGCGTCTCGGGTGTTCCGTCGCTGGCGTCGGCCAGCGAGTCGGAGAGGTTCAACTGATAGCGGAATATGTCCTTGCCAGTCGCTGTGCTGGTGTTCGCGACGAATAGCAGCCTGAAGCTGTGTCCTGAGAGCCCGTCGGGGATGAGGGGCGAATCTATGGGTATGGTGATTTCCCTGGCGTCGTCGCCCTTAAATTCGATAACTGCACGGTGTGCTGACGGGGAATCCTCCCAGGCGTTGTTGGTGTAGCGCTGGCTTGCATCCTCGATGGTCCAGCCTGATGCGGAGGCGTCGGCTTCATTGACCTCGGTGGTCAACGTGACGTTGATGGTGTCCGTGGCGCTGCTTACGGTGTGGTAGATGACCGCAAAGTAGTCTGTGTTCCGTTCCAGGGTGGGGCATCTGCCTATGCTGGGCGGGTTGGTGAAGTGGTGCATGCCGGCTGCTGAGAAGGTCGCGGGGTCTCTCAGGGTGCAAACGGTCCGGTCCGGTTTGCCGTTGGCGTTCGGGAGTACCAGCCGGACCTCCAGGTGGGCGCCGGCGGTGGCGGTATTGTCTACCTGGTTCAGGTGGAAACCTATCGATTCCACGTGGTAGCCGCTGGCGCCGAAGCCGGTATTGAACTTCTGGGCGTAGCGCCGGACGGTGGCGTTGAGGGGCGCGGCCACTTCGTCGTGGCCTGGTTTGTTGCGCAGCAGAACGTCGTACGGCACGACTGGTTCGGAACGATCGGATACGAGTATTTCGGGGTTGCCTTGATTGTCGGTGAAGCTGACGGTGAAACTGAGCTGGTGGTCCGCGTCGGTGTGGGTGACGAAGTATGGGATGTCGGTAGCGCCTTCGATCTCGGTCTCGGTGTCAGTGGCGGGGTTGTACCTGAACCATTGGACCTGGAACCCCGAGCTGGGGACTCCCTCGGGGTCGGTGATTGTCGTGCTGTTGAAGGCGGAGGGATCGGTGTAGATTTCGTCGCCGACCCTGGGGCTTGTCTTTACGGCCAGTGTGCCGACCAGCGGGTTGATGATGGCCTCGGTGTTAGGCTCCACCCGGAAGATGCCGGACAGGGCGTAGAAGGGGGCGGTGTTCGTTGCGGCGGTTACGGTCGATGCGGAGAGGGGATTCCGCGTGGTGGAAGAGTGGTCCATCTCTCCCTGCCTGACGCTGGTCTCGCCCAGCGCGACGGAGACGCTGGACTCCATTCTCTCGGTGCCGTCGTCGTCGCTTCCGGTCCAGACGATGTCGGAGTCCGTGGAGGGGTCTCCGGCGGCGGTTCTGCGGTTTGCTTCCTCGTCCCAGGTCCCGTCGTACAGGTCGGCGTAGTTGTCGGCGACTTTTGCGCCGTTCAGCCAGTAGATGGGTGCGTCGGTGTCTGAGGACGTCGTCTCGGTGTTGTCGCGGGCGTCATCGTCGGCGGTGCTGGCCAGCACGCGGAACTGGCTGGAGTGCTCTTGGATGTCGGCGTGGCCGGCCGCGGCTTGGGCCTGGACGAACTCGTTGTAGACGTTGATGTCCGTGGAGATGGCGCTGTCGGCGTCGGTGAGGAACAGGAGCCGGAATGGCTGTCCTGCGGTTACTCCCTCCGGAGTCAGGGGCCAACCGAAGGGGACCTCGGTCTCGGTAAGCGATTCGAGCTCGAACGGGTCCCGGGCTCGCACGTCGATGAGGATGCCGGTACCTTCGATGTCTTCCCAAGCCGAACTTGTGTAGCTTTGCCCGTTGATCGGTATGCTCCAGCCATGTGCGGTCCCTATGCCGGCCCCTGGGTGAGGTAGGTAGGTGGTGACCGAGACGGTGTCCGTGTAAGCGCTGTCCATCTCCACGACTACGTGGTAAGTGCTGCTGGCCGTGAGGTGTGGGCACAGTCCGCTGGTTGTGTCCTTCGCTGCTGGGGCGTGGAACTTGTGGGGGCCTGAGCTGGAGAAAGTCGTTGGGTTGCTCAGTGTGCAGATCACGTCGCCGGGGTCGCCCGAATCGTCCTTGTTGAGCGTTACGGTCAGGTTGTCGCTGACCGTTGCGGTATCTCCGATGCTCCCGAATATCAGCTCAATGTGATTGAGCGTGAAGGTTTCGGCTGAAGAGGATGATACAAAGCTCTGCGCGACTTTCGGAGCGGTTGCGCTGAGCGTCTTTGGGAAGCGGAAGATTGGGTCGTAATTGGTGTTCCACACTATGAGGTCTATTGGTCCCACGGCTTGGGTGGTCGTGCTTTCTAGCGGACCTTCCGAATTCATGCCGTCGTCGGTGAAGGAGACCGATACGACGAATGCCTTTCCGATGTCGTCCTCTGTGACGAGGTATGTCGCGGATGTTGCGCCTGATATGTCGGTGTTTGTTTCACCCACAACGTGCTTCCATTGATACGTCCAGCCCGGGTTGGTGATGCCGTCGGTGTCCATGATGCTGGTGGTCACTGCCAGCAGGGTCATCTCGGGCCGCACGGTCGTCAGGGTTCCGGTTGGATCTGCTTGGTCCACGATCCCCGGGGTGCCTGTCGCGTCGCCTGCTGCTGCCCCCACGGGTGGCGCTCCTTGGAACATTCCCAGCGCGATAATGATGGCCAGCAGCGCGGCCATGCCCAGCCAGACTGCTGTCCCGCTCCCTTTCAGTCCTGCAGCTGTGTGTGGTCCGGCTGGTCTGGCGGTACTTACCAGCTTCGCGTAGCCTCTGCCCCCGGGGGCACGTTGTTGTGACCCTCGGGGATTGGCAGTGGCAGTGGTTCTGGCGGGTATGTCGGTGTTCATGGTGGTTCCTGCTGTATTGCTGGTGTCAGGTTGCTGGGGGCATCGCCGCGGCGTCATGTTCGGCGTGCTGCGACGCCGGGCGAGTTCGCGTTATGGCCTGTCGCCGTTTGGAAATTGAGGGTCTCGGAACGAGCTGGCCTGCGTTTGCCCTTGACTCGCATCAATCTCTCGACTGCTATTTGCTCTTGTGACTTTTCGCATCGGGGTTTCCAACTGGGCGGAACCCGGCTTTGACGTTTTCGCTGAACGCCAGGTCGAAGGTGAATGCACTCCGGTTGCGTGAGCTATCGGTTCTGGGTTCGTCCCCTGTCGGTACTGGGTTCATGCCAGCAGGTGACTTGGTCACTGTGGGTTGATACGCGCGTGCCGGAGTGGGCGAAAACGAACGAAGGTGGTTTCGAGGAGGTCCGCCGGAGCGTGGGCAACACTGCGGTGTTGCGGTGAGCGGCACCAGCTTGGCCGCCACGGCGTCCGTCGCCACGCTGGTCAGCGACTTCTCGTTGCCGGCGTCCCGGCGCCGGTCCGGCATACGGTAGGCGTACAGCTTGTGACCCTCGAAGTCCGCGACCCACATGTCGGTCGGATGGCCGTTTGCGGCGTCCAGAGTGAAATCGGCGCCGGAGTCCCGGCTCTTGGCTTGGACACTCCAGGGCGTGAACTCCAGGGCAGCGGACAGGACCGCCAGTCCGATGAGCAGCAGCGGGAGCGGCGCAAGACGCCGGAACGCGATCATTGCTCACTCTGATCCACCAACTCCGAAATCGGAGAGGGTGAGCGTTTCAGTGCCGGACCGCCGTTGCAGGGAGACGCCGGTGCGATGCGTGGACCGTCGGCTGAGGCCGTAGTCCGGTCCGGCGCCCCAGGAGCCCGCCTGGGCATGGGCATCGCGTAGGACCCTCTCAGAGCGCAGCCGGATGCTCACTCGTATGCGCGTGCCGGACGTCTCACTTCCCGTAGGCATTGGACCTTGGGCGATCCAGATTCCCTTCATATGCTCTGCTCCCATGTCTGACCACATGTGTTTGCTATTCCCGCGGCCCCTACGGCTGCGGCCCTGATACGGTGATGCTCAGGGAGTTGGACAGCATCCTGCCGTCCCCGGTGCAGATGGCTCCCTGAGCATTGCAGTCCGTGGTTGCCGGTAGTTCGATCACCACGTCGTCCCCGCTGGAGACGGGCTTCACCGTGATGCGCCAGGAGATGTTGCTGGGCTTGTTCTTCCGTTGCGCCTTCTCCACGGACCCACCCGTGACGGTGAAGGCGTGATCCCGCAGGGTCTTGTAGCTCAGACCAAACTCCTCGCTGAACTCGATCTCGAAGGTGAATTCAGACGAACCGTCGTGAGTCGCTTGGGCGGCGGCCGTCACGCTGACGGTGAGGGGAACCGGCTTGGCCGCCACCACCTCAGTTGCCTCGCTGGTCAGCGACTCCTCGTAATCTGCGTCATCGGTGAAGGTCACCCGCACCTGGATGGTCTGACCCTGTTGGCTGGCAGTCAGGGTGTAGGTAGAGCCGGTGGCTCCCGAGATGTCCGTACCGCCGGAAATCCACTGGTACTCGTAGGAGACGTTGGTCAGCCCGTCCTGGTCGGTGATGGCGGATGTGCTGGCTCTCAGGGTTTCACCCACCTGGGGCGTCCCGCTGATGGTGGGGGCTCCAGTGGCGTCGCGGTTGGGTGCTGCCGCCACCGCCTCGGTGGCCTCGCTGGTAAGCGACTCCTCGTTATCAGCGTCGTCGGTGAAGGTCACCCGCACCTGGATCGTCTTCCCCTGGTCGCTGCTGGTGGGTGTGTAGCTGGAACCGGTCGCTGCAGCGATATCCAACCCTCCGGCAATCCACTGGTAGCTGTAGGAGACGTTGGTCAACCCGTCGGCGTCGTCAATCTCCGAGGTGTCCGCCGTCAACACCTGGTCCACCTGGGGTGTCCCGTTGATGCCGGGCAGGCCCGTAGCTGGTGTGTTGGCTTCCGACTCGGTCAGTCGGATGCGAACCCTTTCCCTCTCGGACCAGTCCAATCCCGGGTTGCTCCACCGGAACTGTATGAGTGAGCTGCTCTCCCAGATAGTTGCCTTGGTGGAGGCGAACTCTTCCTTGCCTATCGCAAGGACAAACTTGGTATTCAACCTTGGCTCCACCGCGAGAATCAGCTTCCCGTCCAGCACCCCCAGCGCCTTCACGGTGTAGCTGGTGTCGTCCAATGTTGCGGTGTCCCGTGACAGACCGCCCAGAATATTGCTCTGTGGAGGGGGTGCGAATGTCGTGTAGCCGGCGAAGTTCTCTGTCGTTCCCACCGTCAGGATTGCCCAAATGGCTTCTCCCTGGGGGGTGGCGGAGGCGTCCGCGGAGGATTGGCCTGCTCCGACGTCGTTTACCGCAGTTACCCGTACGGTGTACTCCACCCCGTTGGTCAGCCCCGTGATGCTGTGGTTTGTCTCGTTCGTCGTGGCTTCCGAAACGTCCGCCGGCGTCTCCCAACTGTCTGCGCTCTCCTTCCACTGCACCTTGTAGCCGGTGATGGCGGAGCCGCCATCGCTGGCCGGAGCATCCCAGTAAACGTCCAGCGCCCCGCTTTCGTGGGGGAATACGTCCAGGCGGACTGGGACGCCCGGTTCGGTCGCTGCTGTCACCACTTCCGCTGTAGCCGCGCTGGTCAGCGTTTCTTCGTGGTCCCGGTCGTCGCTGAAGGTCACCCTCACCCTGATTAGCTGGCCTATGTCGTCGTCTGCGAGCGTGTAGGTCGGGCCGGTCTCGTTCTCCATGTCCGTGTCAGTGGCGCCGTCGCTCGTAATCCACTGGTATGTGAAGGTGGCGTTTGCCAGACCGTCGGCATCCTGAATGCTGGAGACATCCGCCGTCAGCGTCTCTGTCGCCTGGGGCGTTCCGTTGACCGCGGGCCCTCCGAATGCCGGGGTATTCTGATCGGACTCAACCAGGGACACCTCCACCTCGTTTCCTTCCGACCAGCCGAGGCCCGGGTCGTCCCAACGGAAGCGGTATGATGCGCCGCCCTTGTCCACTATGGCTTCCGCCGAGCCGAATTCTTGATCTCCCACCGAAAGTACAAAGCCGGTGGACAACATCTCTTCGTTCAGGCCGAGCCGGACTTCGTCGTCCTTCAGAAAGATGTATCTGACGTGGTGGGTCTTTTCGTCCCACTCGACCTCGGTGGGCGACAGTGTTCCCATGTGTGGATTGTCCCAGTACGAATACCCGGTGAACCCATTTCTTGTATCCACGGTCATGGTGGCGGACCATGAGTTTGCACGCGCCTTCACCGCCTCCGTTGCCGCGCTGGTCAGGGTCTCCTCGTTGTCGGCATCGTCTGTGAACGTCACCCGCACCTGGATGGTCTGACCCTGCTCGCTACTGGTGAGGGTGTAGCTGGAGCCGGTGGCTCCCGCGATGTCGGTACCGCCGGCAATCCACTGGTAGCTGTAGGAGACGTTGCTCAGCCCGTCCTCGTCACTGATGTCTGAGGTGCTGGCCGTAAGGGTCTCTCCCACCTGGTCCGTGCCCGAGATGGTGGGCAGGCCGGTGGGCGCAGTGTTGGGCTTGGCCGCAACCGCCGCCGTCCCTGTGCTGGTCAGGGACTCCAGGTAGCCCCGGTCGTCAGTAAAGGTCACGCGTACCTTGACCGTCTTGCCGACGTCGTCGCTGGTGAGAACGTAGGTCAAGTCGTTGGCGTCCACGATGTTTTCATGGTCACCGTCGGGCCCGTCGATGACGAGCCACTGGTAACTGAACTCCACGTCGTCCAGCCCGTCCTCGTCGGTGATGCCCGATGTATCTGCTGTCAACGTCTCACCCGCCTGGGCCGTCCCGCTGATGGTTGGCGCCCCTGTTGCCAAGCGGTTGGGGAAGACCCAGGGGCGGGCCTGTTTGATCGCCAGAACATCGTCGCTGGTGATCTTGAACTCGATCTCGATGGCGAACGGTTCGTTGGTCCCGGGGTCGTAGAGTTCCTCGAAATGGTCGTGGATCGTTTCGAGATGGCCCCGCAGCTGGACCATCTGCGCGTCGCTCATAAGAAGCTCGCCGGGATCCACCTGATTGGAGGTGGCGAGCGTGGTGTACGTGCCGGACTGGTCCAGCAGGATCTCCTCGGGCACCGAGTGCGCCTCCGGGTTCGTCACCAGGTCCTCGCCCAGCTGGGTGTTGACGTAGTAGCTCCCGTCCGTCCCGTACAGCGGGTCGAAGCTCACCGCCACGCCGTTGGCCAGTTCCTCCCTGTAGTTGGGATGCACCAGCACTCCCATCGCCGTCGCCATGTGGTCGATGCCGTGCAGGTCGCGCTCGACAAAGGCGCGGAAATTCCACAGGCTGGCCCACACCGCCTTGATCGACTTGTCGATCCCGTCCTCCTCCGTTTCGTCCGGGTCCTGCGTCTTGGAGTCATACAGGCCCGCGCCGCTGAAGCCGGGAAGGTCCTCGTTGTTGGTGCTCGACCGGTAGCGCAGCGACTGCCCCTCCGGATAAGTGCCGTGCATGTCCTTCAGGGCATCGATGATCCAGGCCGGCGTCTCTCCCTTCTTGATCTCCTTGCGCAGCTTCTTGAGCTCGTCCTTCTGGACGTCGTAGTCCGACTGGAAGTCAGCGTCCTCCAGCAGTTCCTCGACGTCGTCGTAGAATTCGTTGTGCTTCATGAACTCGTCGTAGAAGTAAAAGGGCACGGCGAAACCGTCGGGGACGGTGCCGTCAGTGAAATCCAGCTTGCCAAGCTCGGCAACGTTGGCGGCCTTGACGCCGAAGGCGTCCCAGTCCTCGAATCCGATGTCGTCAAGGTCCGCGATCTCCGTGACCGTCAGGTCCCGCTCCGGGGTGAGCGTGCCGGAAGGACGCAACGCGGCGAAGTGCGCCTCGGCTTCGGCGCGGGTGGCGGCGCGGACGGAGTAGCCGTCCGCCGTCACGCTGTAGTGGACGTAGCTGTCGATGAGGTCGACGATGTCATCGTTGTCGAGGGCGTCACGGATGAACGCGTTGGGGACAGCATCCTGGACGGCGCGGAGGTTGACGTGGGATAGCGGCGTCTGCGGCACCGTGGTGATGATGCCGGCCACGCGTGAAAGTTCGTTGGGCAGGGTCTCGTAGATCACCACGTCGAGGGGGGAGGGGCGGTCCTCCAGCTCCATGAGCTGCAGGAAGCCATAGCCTTCGCCCGGATTGAGTGGGATGAAATCGACGTCCGGAAGTACGTCCTCTTCGAAGATCACGTCGATCCTCGAGGCGTCGTAGCGTGTCTTCTCCTCCTGGTACAGACCAAGCGCGTTTCCAGACATCGGGTAGTAGGCGAAGTTGTCGTCCAGCACCGGCATGCTGGCGGCAAGCAGCTCGTAAGCCAACGCGATGCCGTTGAATCTGTACGGGTCCCAGGGTCTGACCCGGAAGCTGTAGACGCCCGTCGAGCCGTCAGGGGCGGCCACGTTGGGGTGGAATGCGATTTCGCCGATCAGAAGCCCTTGCCCCCTCGACACTGCCGGTCCGTACACCGGGTGGTCCGAAACCGGGAGGGCGCTGGCAAAGGAGTGATGGGTCAGATGCGTCTTGGTGTTCGCGAAATATACCGCCGGACGACTGGAACCCTTGGCGATGATCACGAAATTCAGGTACGCGGCGTTGAGCAGGTCCGTGTCGCCCGCATCGGTTTCCGGCTGATACGCCAGTGCTTCAAAGGTCGCGCGGTCGGGAACGGCCACGGCGCCGTCCGTGTACTCGATCGCCGGCGCAGCGTTCAACGGGTTCATGCCCACCGGCTCGGCGAGTTCCGAGACGTCGTCGATACAGTCGCCGTCGATGTCGGCCGGGTCGGAGATGAGGTACTTCTCCACCCGGTAACGATCTGCGGACAGCGCGGACAGCTGCTCGCTCAAAGTGGTCGTGCCTTCGCTCCCCAGCGTCACGGAGGCCACGATTTCGCGGTCCGCGTTCAGGCCCGGTCGCACGTAGAGCACGAAATAGTCCGCAGTCGTGGACTCGACTATTATCGGGACCGCCGTCACCTCCACCTCCACAGACGCCGGATCGAATCCGCCGACCGGGCACTCGCCCTTTACCACCACTGTCGGTGTGGCCTCGCTGGTCAATGTCTCGGCGTTGTTCCCGTCGTCGGTGAAGGTCGCCTTCACCTTTACGGTCTTGCCAACATCGTCGTCGGACAGTAGGTAAGTCGATCCGGTCGCGCCTTCGACGTCCGTGTCGGAGCTTCCGTCGTTGGCAACCCATTGAAAGCTGTACGAGACGTTGCCCAGCCCGTCGGCGTCGGCAATGCCCGAGGTGTCCACCGTCAGCGTCTGGCCCACCTGGGCCGTACCATCGATGGTGGGTGCTCCAGTGGCCGTGTTGTTGGTCTCGGGTGTCACCGCAGCCGTTGCCGCACTGGTCAGGGACTCCTCGTTATCGGCGTCGTCAGTAAAGGTCACCCGCACCTGGATGGCCTTGCCCTGCTCGCTACTGGTGAGGGTGTAGCTGGAGCCGGTGGCTCCCGCGATGTCGTTACCGCCGGCCAGCCACTGGTAGGAGTACGAGACGTTGGTCAACCCGTCGGCGTCTGCGATGGCGGAGGTGCTTGCCGTCAGGGTCTCTCCCACTTGCGCCGTGCCATCGATGGTGGGCAGTCCGGTGGGCGCAGTGTTGGCCTTGGCCGACACTGCTGCGGTCGCCGCGCTGGTCAGGGTCTCCTCGTCGTCGGCATCGTCCGTGAAGGTAACCCGCACCTGGATGGCCTGACCCTGCTCGCTACTGGTGAGGGTGTAGCTGGAGCCGGTGGCTCCCGCGATGTCGGTACCGCCCGCAATCCACTGGTAGCTGTAGGAGACGTTGGTCAGCCCGTCCTCATCACTGATGTCGGAGGTGCTGGCCGTAAGGGTCTGTTCCACTTGGGGTGTTCCTGTGATGGTGGGCAGTCCGGTGGCGGCAGTGTTGGGCTTGGCCGCAACCGCCGCCGTCCCTGTGCTGGTCAGGGTCTCCTCGTTGTCGGCGTCATCCGTGAAGGTCACACGGACCTTGATGGTCTGTCCCTGCTGGCTGGTGGTTAGGGTGTAGCTGGAATTGGTGGCGCCGCGGATGTCCGACCCACCGGCCAGCCACTGGTAGGAGTAAGAAACGTTGGTCAGCCCATCGGCATCTGCGATGCCGGATGTGTCCGCCGTCAGGGTCTGGCCCACCTGCGCCGTACCGTTAATGGTGGGCGCTCCAGTGGCCGTGTTGTTAGCTGGTGGCGGGTTGATTCCAGTCGTGGGAACAATGCTGACAGGAATTGTTTGACCGTCTTCCCAGTCGACGTCCACATCATTCCATTTGAAGTTGCTGTTGCCGGAACTATCCGCCGGAAACTCCACCGACAGGTCGCCGACCTGCAACGTGTAGTCGGCAGCGTCCGGCACGCCCTCCGCGAATGCCAGGCGCAGATCGCGGTCTGGTGTGTGGGACCAGAGCGATTTGATCTGCAAGTTCCCGCTGCCGCCTATATTGGAGAAGAGGTCGGCGCTGGCCGCGCCGATGGAGACGCTGGTGTATTCCACCACCGTCATGTCCGCCGACCACAGCGGCGTCTGGTCCTGTCCCTTAGCTATGCTCGGGAGGCCAGCCGCGGCCCAGCATACGCCTGCCAGGGCCAGGGCCAGCAGGACGAACCGGGACCAACTGATGAGAGCACCCGCCCCGGAAACACCGCTGAGTGTGCCGAACATGGGTTTGGCCTTGGACATGTTTCATTTCCCCGTATTCTTGGAAATTGCCGGAATTGGCCATCTCGCTTGATCAACGGCCTCGGAAACCGACCAGCGCTGCCGCGGGGCTTGGGTTGCGGGGCCGATTAGTTCGGCTCCGCAACTGAGACTGAGGTCGAGTGCGACAGCCTCCGGCCGTCAAAGGTGCAGATGGCCCCCGCCGAGCTGCAGTCGGTGGTCACCGGCAGGGTCAGGGTCACTGCTCCGGTGTGGTCAGCGTCGACCTTGACGGTGATGGTCCAGACCCGGTTCCGGTCGTCGGCCTGCGGGTGCGTCCTGGGGGCCTGGGTTATGTCCGCGCCGCTGAGGGTGAAGGCGTGGTCGCGGATCCTGCGGAACCCGGCATCGATGTTCTCGCTGAAGGTCAGCGTGAACTGGAACGTGGTTCCGGGTCCCGAGTGTGTTTCGGGGAGTCCCGAGACGCTGGCGGTGAGCGGTACCGGCTTGGGCGCCACGGCGTCGGTGGCCTCGCTGGTGAGCGATTCGGAGTTGCCCCGGTCGTCGGTGAAGGTCACCTTCACCTGGATCGTCTTGCCCTCTTCGCTTGACGTGAGGTGGTAGGTGGAGCCGGTGGCCCCGGCGATGTCCGTGCCCCCGGCGGTCCACTGGTACTCGTAGGACACGTTGGTGAGTCCGTCCTCGTCGTCGATGGCCGAGGTGTCCGTCGTCAGTGTCTGGTCTACTTGGGGCGTCCCGCGGATGGTGGGCAGGCCCGTGGGATCAGAGTTCTCCGAGTCAGTGATCTGCTCCGAGACTGCCTCGTCGGGAGTGCCCGCCGCCTCGGCGGACGCCGGACCGTCGCCCGCAATGTTGGTGGCAATCACGCGCACGGCGTACTCCTCCCCGCCGGTCAGGTCGGTGATGGTGTACGTCGTCCCAGTCACCGTGGCCTCGGAAACATCGGCCTCGGTGTCCCAACTGTTTGCCGTCTCTTTCCACTGCACCTTGTAGCCCGTTACGTCGGATCCCCCGTTGGATGAGGGAGCCTGCCAGGAGACATCAATCTCTTGGGACTGGTCTCCTGTCGACACGGTCAAACCCAGAGGCTGTGTGGGCACCGTGGCGTCAACTGTTGCCGTCGCCACGCTGGTCAGGGTCTCCTCGTTCTCGGCGTCGTCGGTGAAGGTGACCTTCACCTTGATGGTCTTGCCCTGCTCGCTGCTGGTGAGGGTGTAGCTGGAACCGGTGGCACCGTTAATGTCCGTACTGCCAGCGATCCACTGGTACTCGTAGGCAACGTTGGTCAGCCCGTCCCCATCGTCGATGGCGGAGGTGTCGGCCGTAAGGGTCTGATCCACCTTGGCCGTCCCGGTGATTGTGGGCAGGCCCGTGGGCGCGGCGTTGGACTTGGCCGCCACCGCCACCGTCGCTGCGCTGGTCAGGGATTCCTGGTTCTCGGCATCGTCGGTGAAGGTCACCTTCACCTTGATCGTCTTGCCCTGGTCGGCCAGGACCAGGGTGTAGGTGGAGGCGGTCGCTCCGTCGATGTCTGTGTCGTCAGCCAGCCACTGGTAGCTGTAGGAGACGTTCTCCAGCCCGTCCGCATCGTCGATGGCCGACGTGTCGGCCGTCAGGGTCTCGCCCACCTGGGCCGTGCCGGTGATGGTGGGCAGGCCGGTGGGAGCGGTGTTGTCCTTGGCTGCCACCGCCACCGTCGCCTCACTGGTCAGGGACTCCTGGTTCTCGGCATCGTCGGTGAATGTCACCTTCACCTTGATCGTCTTGCCCTGGTCGGCCAGGACCAGGGTGTAGGTGGAGGCGGTCGTTCCGTCGATGTCTGTGTCGTCAGCCAGCCACTGGTACCAGTAGGAAACGCTCTCCAGTCCATCCTCGTCCTCAATCGCCGACGTATCAGCCGTCAAGGTCTGGCCAACCTGGGCCGTGCCCGTGATGGTGGGCAATCCTGTGGCCGGGCTGTTGACCTTGGCTGCGGCGGTGCCTTCCTTCACCTTGATCTTGAAGCTGGCCGTCTCGTCGTAGGCAGTCCAAGTCCGAGTGTCTGAACTGACGGAGAGATAGTAGGAGTGGTCGGCGATCGACCAACCGTCCGCGCCGCCTTCATCCTCTGCGGTCGCAGCCGACTTCTTCGTGGGATAGGTTTGCGGAATCACGGCAAATGAGTCCGTCCCGGTAGGACTGATCCACTCGATCACGACGAAATAGGTGGTCTCCGCCGCCAGAGGCGCGCAGACGTCCCCGCCCGTCGGCGCCCCGAAGCTAATCACGCTGAGCGCGGGGAAGCTCGACGGATTGGTCAGGGTGCATTGCGCGTCGCCCGGTTCGCCTTCGCTCGCGGCCCCGTTGATCGTCACCCGGAGCTGCTTCCCGGTGGTCGACGCATCGTGGAAGTTCGACATCTGGATCTCGACGGCGCCCAGTGCGTAACCACTGGCCGACGCACCCGTCGTGAATGCCTGAGCAACGCCTGGTCGAACCGCGTCGAGCGTGCGCTGAATCCCGCTCGCGCCAGTCACCCCGACGCCCAGGTTGCCGACTAGGAACTGCGGCCTCGCGCTGACCTGCGCCGTCGCGGCGCTGGTCAGCGTCTCGCTGTTCCCCTGGTCGTCGATGAACGACACCTGCAACGTGATGGTCCTGCCCCGGTCGTCGTCGGTCAGCGTGTAACTGGCGTCGGTGGCATCCGGGATGTGGTCAGCGTTGCGGATCCAGCGGTAGGCGTACGATACGTTGGTCATTCCATCGGCGTCTGCGATGCCCGAGGTGTCCGCCGCCAGGGTCGCGCCCACCTGCGGCGTGCCGCTGATGGTGAGGACGCCCGTGGCCGGGGTGTTGGACTGCGGCGCAACGACTTCAGTCGTTAACACGATGCGTACGCGGAGACGTTGACCGTCTTCCCAGTCGACGTCCACATCGTTCCACCTGAAGTTACTGGATCCGGAGCTGCCCTCGGGAAACTCCAGGGAGAGGTCGCCCACCTGCAGGGTGTAGTCCGCGGCGTTGGGAACCTCGTCGGCGAACACCAGGCGGAGATCGCGGTCCGGTCTGTGGGACCAGAGCGACTTGATCTGCAGGTTCCCGCTGCCGCCTATATTGGAGAAGAGGTCGGCGCTGGCGGCGCCGATGGAGACGCTGGTGTACTCCACCACCGTCATGTCCGCCGACCACAGCGGCTCCGAAGCCTCCTCCCCTTCCGCGTACGCCGCCGTCGACCAGAGGGCCATGCCCGCCAGCACCATCGCCAGCAGGGCCACCCTGATGCCCCATGGGATCGGGGCCCCGGCAGTCGGGCCAGGGCGAGACTCTCTCCTAAAGGCGGAGCCGGTCCGATCGATGCGTCTCATTGATGCCATCTGTCATTAACCTCTGGTCATGGTTTGTTCAGGGAGGATTGAGGGCATTAGCTCCGCAGCTCGATGAGCCTGATCACCACTTCGTCGCCTTTGCTCCAAGTCAACCCCGGGTTGTCCCACACGTAAAGGTTGGTTTGGCGTGTCGCGTCCGACAGGAGAAAGCGCGAGCGCTGTGTGCCTTGGTTGCCGCGGCAGCTTCCCCAGCAGGTGAGCTCGAGGACGAGCTTCGAGTCGGCAGCCTTGGGCGGCAGCAATGGCATTTGCAGTTGTACGGCATCTACGTTGACAGTGCCTGACACGGTCTGCTTCTGGGCGAAGAGACCACTCACGGAGTAGCTTGTGCCCCCGAGGGAGAACTGAGTTGACCCCTCGAAACTGCCGAAGTTAGTGCGGGCTCCGACGTACTCATCTACGACTGTTCCAAAAGTATCGGTGGATGTCCCCACCCGCATGCTCGACGACCAGACGGTGCGATTCGCGCCGTCCTCGTCAACGACCGTGAAGAGGGGCGAGATCGCGTAGATCGGCCGGGCTTCGTCCAGGAGAATCGCGAGGTCAGCCCCTAGGCGCTCCTGGATCTGGGTAGGGGTTGGGCCAAGCGGCGCGTTCTGCGCGTCATCCCCCGGAGTGCCCAGGGTGGCCATCCCAGCGGCCGAGCCCATGTGGTAACGGTCGTGCGCCATTCCGGTGGAGTCGCACCCGGTAAAGATCCCCGTGATGATCTTGTCGCCCTCGTTCGCCTTGTGTGAGGAGATCTCGTACAGGGAGGCGGAGTTCCCGGTGACGTGGGCTCCCCAGGTGACTTCCAGCCACGTCGGGCCGAAAAACTGGGTGTAAGACTGGGCGACCAGCGTGGGGCGGTTCTGCCAGCCGCCATTCAGCCAGTGGATCGGCACGCCGACGACGCCATCTTCATCCATTCCGGCGTTCGCTCGCGCGTCTTGGTCGTTCGCGGTGCAGACCAGCGCCCTGAACCCGCCTTCGTTGGCGATGTCCCGAATGACCTTATCCCCGAATCGGTCATCGGGTAGCCCGGCCTCTTCACGCCGTTGGAGCCTGCCCTGGAGATCAAAGTTGATATGGTCGTCGTAGTCCGTCTTGTCCGCGGACGTGGCATCGATTGCGCGATTTGAGACGACGAGCGCCCGGAACTGGTACCCCGGAAAGGCGCCGTCAGGGATGTGGAACCAGCTCAGATCCACCTCGATGCCGCCTGGCACGAAGGGGACACTCGTGAGGACCTCGGTGTACACCGAGATCTCCAGCACATCGTTGTTCGAGTCCTTGGACAGATTGGCGATGCCGGTGCCGCTGTAGAACGCGTTCGCGATGCCGGCGCCTGATCGGGCGCCCGAGTCCTCGCTGTTGCTGTCGGTGAGCTGCAGGCGGTGAAACGGGTTGTCGCCCACGTGGCTCCAGACGACCACGTAGGACGTGTTCGGCTCGAATCGCGCTCCGGGGGGCGCCTCGAAGAAGCTGTGGCCCACCGCGAACTCGGCGGGGCTGATCAGATCGAACAGCTTCCCGCCCGGCTTCCCGTTCAAATCGGCGTGCACCGACACCGACACGTCGCTCGGTCCTGCGGGAATCCTGCCGTCGGACCCTTCGATGTTGAAGCCGACGCCCTGCAGCCGGTACCCGAACGCGTCGGAGCCGGTGGTGAAGCCCTGCGATACCACGCCGCCTGGCCCGAAGGATGCCTTGTCGTGGTTGGTCTGCCCCAGGTTCTGCACCATCGCCACGAGCGGCTCGCCGATGACGGCCATCAGCGGCCTGCCGTCACCCCACGCCCCGTCCCCGACGGTCGCGTCGGAAGCGAAGGCCGCACCGGCCGCCGGCGGCTCATCCTGGCCAAGGGCGATGGTCGGAAAGTAGCGGCCCAGGACGGAGAAAAGTCTCGGATCGGTAGGACGTTGCCCGACGAAGTATGACGCGTTTTCTCCCGCCACGGTCGAGCCCTGCAGAGCCGACCACAGACTGATGCCTAACTGGCTGCGCGTATTGGTCAGGCTGAACAGGCTGGTGGCCGCGGTCAGGTCCGAATCAGTACGCGATGTCGTGTTCCACACGTAATACGGGTTGCCGATGGGGCCGCCTGTTGATGAAACGCCCAGTTCTGGAGGAGTGGCCAGTATGCCTATTGTGCCGTCCGCCTGGAACGAAACACCGCGAATGAGGTAGCGATCCGCTGCTCCGACATCGATCTCGACAGTGGTCAGATCGCCAACTGAGACGATCTCTTGCGCGAAACTTCCCATGTTATCTATGGTGGCCTGGGCGTAGTTCGCAACAAGGATGCCGCGGTCGCGCTGCGATCCCTTCACGGCCATCCGCAGCACGTTGCCGCGCGAGGTGGAGCTGTACCACCCACCAGTTGAACCCAACCCCCGGGTTGCGGCACTGTCGAAGATGGCGGCTCCCGTCTCCCCGCCCGCGTCCTCGGCGTCCAACGTCGTCTCTTTGATTTCTAGGGAGTCCCCGAAATCCGACAGCACGATGAAGTAGTTGACCTTCTGGTACGCGAGTGCCCCTGCGGGAGCCTTGAACTCGTTCAGGCCGACCCCGAACGAAGCCGGGTTCTCGAAGTCGAACAGCTTGTGGGCCGCAAGACCGCTGTTTAGCATCCCGGCACGGCCGCCGATCCACAGCGACACCGTCAGGCTCGACGGCACCGCGGCCAGATCGATTGAGACGCTGGAGATCTCGTAGCCCTGGCCGTGATCGCCCAGCCGGAACCCCAAGGCGTACTGCTCGCTGATCACCGCCGTCGACGCAGACTGGCCCGTGTTGCCAACCAGTGTCGACGCCGGCAGCGGCGCCGGTCTTTCGGGAATCGGGCCGAACGGCAGGCTGGTCAGACGCTCAAAGGCGCCTTTTTCGTCGACGAACGACACACGCACCTTGAGCAGCTGCCCGACATCGGCGTCGACAGAGTGGTAGTGCGGCGAGTCAAGTCCGACGAGGGTCTCCGCCTCGGTCTCGGGGTCAACCCGGACCCACTGGTACGAGAGGCGGCGAATCATGATGATTTCCCCCAGATTCAGGTAGGGCAGCCCGTCGGAATCGGCAATGCCCGCAGGGTCGGCGAACAGAATGCCGGCGTTTTCCGCGGAACGGATGACTGTCGGCCGGCCGGTGGCGTTGGGCAGGTTCCTGCTTCTGTACACCGCGATCTCCAACACATCGCTGCCCGGGTCCGAGGCCATGTTGGCAAGGTCGGCGCCCTGGTAGAACGTGTTCGCGATGCTGAAGCCCGTCGCCGCGCCCGAATCTTCACTACCGCTCCCGGTCTTGCGCAACCGGTGCTGGGTGCCGCCGAGGTGGCTCCAGACCAAGACATAGGAGGTGCTGGGCGCGAGGATCGTGTTCGGCGGCGCCTCGAAGAAGCTGTGGCCGGCCGCGAACTCGTCGGGACTGACGAGGTCGAAGAGCTTTGCGCCCGGCTTCCCGCCCGAATCGGCGTGCACGGCCACCGACACGGAGGTCGGCCCGTCAGGGAAGTTTCCGCCGGAGCCTTCGATGTTGATCCCGATGCCGGTCAGCAACTGCGCGCGGGAGCCGGTCGTGAAGCCCTGCGACAACACCTTGTTGCTGCCGCCGACGGAACGGTAGCCGTCGTCGGTCTGGCCCAGGTTCTGCACCAACGCGTAGAGCGGCTCGCCGTGGAGGGCCGTGTACGGGTTGCTTATGTCAAAATCGCCCTTTGCGGCGGTGAAGGACACGTCCGCCGCCGCCGGACTGTTAACGCCACTGTCAAAGGCGCCTGCGAAGCGGCTCAAGGTGGCATTTCGTCTCCGCGTCCGGTCGGGGCCATCATCTTGGCCAATAGGCCAGTCCAAGACGTAGTCCTGGCCTGCTGCGGCTCCTGTCACGGTTGAGCCTCTCGGAGCCGTCCATTCCGACAGGCCGGGTGCGGGACGGGTATTGACCAGTGTGAACTGCTCGGCGCCCGTCCGAGAACCCATGCGCAGGACGAACGGGTTGGTGAATCCGCCGCCTGCTGGTGTGGTGTCGTCCGAGTTGAACACAACACCGCGGATCAGGTAGCGGTCCGCCGATCCGAGCTTGATTCCGAAACCACCGTTATCGCCGACCGAGATGATCTCTTGGGAAGGACCCGTGTCGTCAGAAGTGTCAACGGTGCCGTTGTCATCGATGGGGTTTTTCGAGAAGTTCGTAGCCAGGATGCCATGACCTCGCTTCGAGCCCTCCACGATCAGGAGCGGCACGCCGTTGCGCGAGGGTGAGATTGACCACTGTCGGTCAGTGGCGTTCAAACCTCGGACAGCCGCCTTGTCGTAGATAATGCCCTCGTCATTGCCGACATCGTCCTCGACGTCCGAGGTCGTCTCCCTGATCGAAAGCGAGGAGCCGAAATCCGACAGCACGATGAAGTAGTTGACGTTCGGGTACGCGAACGCGCCCGCCGGAGCCGTGAACTTGTTCAGGCCGGTGACGAAGGAGGCCGGGTTGGCAAATTCGAATAGCTTGCTCGCGTTACTGGATTGAAAGCCCCCTTCAACACCGGTGGCCCACAGGGAGACCTTCAGGCTGGTCGGGACCGCGCCCAGATTGATGGAGACGCTGGAGATTTCGTAACCCCGCCCGTGGTGCCCCAGCCTGATGCCGATGGCGTACTGCTGGGTGATGCTCGCCGTCGACACCGGGCTTTGGCCCGTGTTGGAGAGCAGGTTTGACGGGATCTGCGTTGTGCCGGCCAGTTCGGCGATCGGGCCGAACGGCAGGCTGGTCACGGTCTCCGAGTTGCCGGCCCCGTCGATGAACGAGACTCGCACCTTGATCTTCTTGCCGACATCGGCTTCGACAGGCTGGTAGCTGGCCGAGTTGGCGCCCACGTTCGTCTCGGAGTTGCCGTCAACCCGGATCCACTGGTAGCTCCAGTTGAAGGTGACCCACGTGTTGCTGTCGTCGATCGGGAGCCCGTTCGGGTCGGCAATGAGCTCGGTGTCGGCGGCCAGGATGCCGGCGCCTTGCGCAGCAGCCAGGACCCTGGGCCGGCCGGTGGCAGGCCTGCTCGCCACCTCCCCCGAATAGACCGTGATCTCCAGTGCGTTGCCGCCGGAGTCCTCGGTCAGGCTGGTCACATCGGCGCCCAGGCGGTACGCGTTCGCGATGCTGGTTCCCGGTGACAACCCCGGGTCCTCGCCGTTGCCCGTGGTCTTGACCAGCCGGTGGTTGGCGCCGCTGTTGTGGCGCCAGACCAGCACGTAGGAGGTGTTGGGCTGCAGGCGCGCCCCCCTGGGCGCCTCGAAGAGGCTGAGGCCCGCCGCGAATTCGGTGGGGCTGAGGAGGTCGAACAGCTTGGCGCCCGGCGCCCCGTTCGAGTCGGCGTGCAGCGACACCGACACGGCCGACGCGTCGGCGGGAATCTGGGCAGTGCCGGACAACTGGGACCCCTCGATGTTGACGCCAATGCCCTGCAGCGCGTAGCCGCCTGATTGGGGACCGGTCGTGAAGCCCTGCGACACCACGTCGTTGGTGCCGCCGACCGAGACGTAGCCGTTGTCGGTCTGCCCCAGGTTTCCCATCAGCGCGTACAGCGGCACGCCGTACACGACCATATACGGCGTGGGGCCGGCCGCATCGCTGCTTGAGATGGCCTCGCCTTTGCCGAGGCTCGAGCCCGCCGCCGTCGGGTCATCCGACTTGCCGTCGACAGCCGCGTCGACGTGCATAGACCGGTGCAAGATGCCTCCGATCCTTTCAATCGTGACGCCGTCATTCTTGAAGCTCTCATGGCCGCCGGCCCATCGGACGACGTACGTGCCGTCTCCTGGCACGGTCGCGCCCTGCGGGGCCGTCCACGTCGGCAGGCCATTGACATTGCGCGTCTGGAACATGCGGAAAATGGTGTTGCCGCCGTAGCTGGAGCGGAAGTACCACGGGTCGTCCCAGCCCCCGTCGACGGATGTGGTGTCGTCCCCGGTCAAGCCCATGCCGCGGACCAAAAAGCGGTCCGCTGATCCGAGCTTGATCGACCAGGCGACGTTGTCGCCGACCGAGATGATCTCCTGGTTGCCTTCGGTATTGGGTTGCGCGAGGTTCGCTGCGATGATGCCGGTGGTCCGCACCCAGCCTGTGATGGCCAGGCGCAGCACCTTGGTGTCCCCGCCCGCATCGTCGTCGATCTCTGCTCCCGGCGCGCCGGTCGAGTCCTGATCGTCCGAGGTGACTTCCTTGATCGACAGAGACGTGCCGAAGCCCGACAGCACGATCCAGTACTTGCGAGCATGGAGCGCGTGCACGCCCACGGGAGCCGTGAACTCGTTCAGGCCGACGACGAAGGAGTCCGGGTTCTCGAACTCGAACAGCTTCGCCCGACGCGTGTTCTTCGCGGAGGATCCGGGAGGCCCCGAAGTCCACAGTGAGACGCTCAGGCTCGACGGAACCACGGCCAGATCGATCGACACGCTCGATATCTCGTAGCCCTGTCCGTGATTCCCCAGTTTGAATCCGATGGCGTAGTCCATGGGGTCCATGGGGTCACTGGTGAACGCCGTCGTGACCAACCCGGCAGTCTCGCCCGTGTTGGCGACCAGCGTCGTCGGCGACGGCAGCGAGACCGGCCTGGCGATGGGGCCGAAGGCCACGCTGGTCACAGCCTCGGCGTTGTTGGACCGGTCCGTGAACGAAACCCGCACCTTGAACGTCTTGCCGAAATCGGCGTCGGTCAGCTGGTACCTGGGCGAGTTCGTTCCCACGTTCACCTCGGTCCCGCCGTCCACCCGGATCCACTGGTAGTTGAAGGCGAAGGTGAACTTGCCGTCCACCGGACCCCCGACTTCGGTAGTTCCGGCATTGGGGGGGCCGTAGGGCAGCCCGTCGGCGTCCCTGATGTCCCAGGTGTCGACCCCAAGAATGCCGGGGCCTTCCGCGGAGACCACGATCCTCGGCAGGCCGGTCGCCGCGTTGTTGGACTGGGCCTGGGCGATTTTGGGGACGGGGCTGGTATCAAGTTGGAGCAGCAGGACGGCGCAGATGGCCAACCCCAAAAGAACGTAGATGCCGATTAGCCTGGTGTTTCTAAAGGTCATGGCGCTCACCAATTTCAATCCTGTTCACTGTTGTTGCTTGCTGGCCGCTGGCTCTCTTGCCTGTCACGCGCAGCGGTCGTGGGGCGTCTGATGTCCGTAAGCCGGTTCAGCCTCGACCCGCAGCACCGCCCAATAACCCTTCCGATGGTTCAGCGGTATTCCACGGTTGCTCAGTGAGCCTGGCAGCGTCGTCTGACGCCTTAATGGCCCCAACGGGAACTGTTCTGCGGGGCCGTGGCTTGTTGCGCGCTCTGAAATCGAATAAGTTATCGAGAGCCCAAATTGAGGTTCGCCTTGTTTGACCCTGTCCAAGAACGGGAAAGACGCAGTCAACCCGTAGCCTCCACGGCTGAGGGGACCAGAGCCCCAAACGGGTTGAGGTCCTGAGTCGGTCGTGCACTGCAGCATGGAAAAAATTTGAACCTGATTGGTCAAACCACCTTCTGGTCTTCATAGTTTTCTCATACAAACCGTGTATAATTGTAGTTATACACGGTGTTAATGGCACACAAAGGTAGTGGGGAACGCACAGATGCCACAGTTGAATCGGAATGCCGCGAACCGCGTCACCGCCGGTTCGCGTTCAGTCAAATACCCCGGGTCTCAGGACGGAGGAAACGACCCGGTCTGGGCCTGCACAGCGTCGCCAAACCTGGAAGCGGGGGCGATCACGGACTTCCGGGCGGCTACAAGGTCAGCGCGACAAGACAGTGCAAGGAGCATCGAGAGGCGGCGAGACAAACAGGTGGCAATCGCTGCCCACCACGAGATTTGCGACGTTAACCCCGGCCCGGTTGCCGCGGCCAAGTCCGAGGTTGATGGTGCTTCGATGAGTGGCAAAGCACTCACGGAATTTGACATTTGCAATCTGAAGGCAATCTTCGACCACGAAATCGCCAGCAGCACACTGAACAACTACCGCGTTCAGTGGCGGCGTTTCCTTTATTGGGCATTGGCAAGGGGAATAAAACCTCTCCCTGCCGAACCGGCTCAGGTGGCTGCGTACCTGGCGGAGCGCATCCAGGAACACGGCCACAAACCCGCTACCCTCCGGGTGGTTGCGTCGGCAATTGCCTTCGCCCACAAGGCCGCCAATGCCGGCGACCCCTGCGACAGTCTGGAGGTCAAGCGGACCCTCAGGTGTGCGACGCGCAAAGCTGGAAAGGACCAGAAGCAGGCGGAGGCGCTCACCGAGGAGGCGCTGTCCGCCATCAAGGCAACGGCCTGCCAACCGAGGCTGGGTCGGGGCGGCAGGTATGAAAGTCAGGAAACAGCCAGGCGCCGTGGCAACCTGGACATCGCTCTGATCAGCCTGATGCGGGATGCCATGCTCCGGGTATCCGAAGCCGCCGCCCTGACCTGGAAGGACATAGCGGCTGAACCTGACGGCACCGGCCGCCTGCTGATCCGCCGTTCCAAGACGGACGCCGAGGGTCAGGGAGCGGTGGCGTTCCTTTCCGCTCCGACAATGGCGGCGCTGTCCCCGGTAAGGAACCAGGAAACAGCCGCCGACAGCATCTTCGGGCTTCGTCCCAACCAGATCTCGGCTCGCATCAAGCAGGCGGCACTGGCCGCCAATCTGGGGAACGGGTACAGCGGCCACTCACCTAGGGTGGGGATGGCGAGGGACCTGGCGAGGGCGGGGACCGAGCTACCTAGCCTGATGAATGCAGGACGCTGGCGTTCGGCCGCGATGCCAGCCCACTACACCCGGAACGAGAGTGCGGCAAGAGGAGCGGTGGCCCAGTTTCACGGGTGCAAATAGCAGACAAACCGGCAGAGACCGGCCTGTTCGTGAGGGCAAACCGCCTTGACCCCGGCGGTCAGTCCGTGCTAGTCTTCGGGCCGCCGAGTCCACGAAATTGCTCTGGCGCGGCATAAAGAGAGGGAACTAAACCGTGTATAACTACAATTATACACGCTTTAGCTTGTAAGACTTGACCTAATCCCCTTTTCTACCGGTCCATCTGCACTTCGTTCGCGGTGCCCATTCCCTACTCTCCTTCCACTTGCTGGACTGCTGATCACGCTTTATCGTGCGGTCGTATATCAATTATTACGCTAATGGGGGTTGGGTGGATGCAAACGGGGTGTCTGGGCGACGAAATCGGTAGGGGGTACGTGAGGGATACCCAGACCGGTCTCGCTAATTCGTCTCCCACCTTCCGCATTTGCTCTACGGGCTGGAGTGTGGTGCCCCCCTGGAAACATGGGGGTGTGACGACCCTGGATAGGACTCTTACCTTTCGTTTTCAGCGACGTGAATGCCCAGCAGAAGCACGCCGAGGGTCTCCAGGTCCCGGGTCATACCCAGCCTGGGGCTGTCACCTGAGTAGCCCTCGCCCAACCCGGCCTGTCTCGCCGCCGCACCTATCCGTATCGCTATCTGGTTGGGTTTCATGCCCAGAAGCGGCTCGTCGTCGCCCGCGCCCCGGCGGACCGATGACAGGAGCCTCATGGTGTCGGCGCTCACCACGCGGTAGCCGCTCTCGCCGACGCGTACGCGACCGGAGCCGCCCGGCGCCCGCCCCAGGTCTCCCCAGGTCAACGCGGCCGCTTCACTGACCCGCAGCCTGGCGTCCCGCATAAGGCCGATCATCGCCACGTCCAGGGCGCCCCTCCTGCGGGCATTGGACACACGCTCCACATGCCCGCCTCTACTGGTGCGCGGCTCGTACGCGGTCTTCCTTATGGTCAGGAAGCAGTCCAGGTCGAGGGGCAGAGCCCTGGTGGGACCGGGAGAGTCGTCCTGCGTCAGTTCCTCAAGAACTGTCCTGGCCGCGCCGTGCCGAAGAGGCACATCGAAACCCGCGTCCCTGTGGTTGTGGGCTATTGCGGCGGCAACAACTTTAATTGTCGAGGCTTTCGCGCCTGCTTCCGCCCTGTTCTCGAGATATGCGGCCACATCCTCAGGAGTTGCGGGCAGAGAATGTCTCCCACTAGCCTCAGACCAGGCTACGAACCGGTTCCACTCGTGCACGTAGCTGGCGCCGCTCCGTTTCCTTCCTGATGTTGCTGACCCGTCTTCGGCCATCGACAAGAGCCTCTCAGACCGCCGCGTTGCACACCAGCCTCCTCACGTTTTCATGGTATCACTCAAGCCGACCAGCGCGGCATGTACCTTGGGATTCATGGACCTAACACCATCAACAACGATGAGCGTTGAACCGCAAGAACTCGTGATATTCTGAAATTACGGCGGATGATTGCTCCGCCGATTCCTCAAAGGAGTATCCGGCCCTGTCCCATCCTGAAACGGCAATTGTTACCGGTGCCTTTAGTTACACCGGGAGGTACGTGGCCCAACGTTTGTTGGACCAGGGTGTTAGCGCAAAGACTCTCACCCGGAACCCGAGTCGCGGGGACCCCTTCTTCGGCGAGGTTCCGGCGTATCCCCTGGACTTCTCCGACCCGGACGGACTGTGCCTCTCAATGCAGGAGGCGGCCGTCCTCTACAACACCTACTGGATCAGGTTCGGAAGGGAGCGCAACACCTTCGACTAGGCGGTGGATAACTCCTGGGTGCTGTTCGATGCGGCTGCGAAAGCCGGTGTAGGCAGGATAGTCCACTTCTCGGTGGCCAACGCCTCGTCCGAGTCCAGGCTGCCCTACTTCCGGGGCAAGGGTCGGGTGGAGGAGATTCTTCAGGGTATGGGTTTCCCCCACGCGATCATCCGTCCGCCGCTGGTCTTCGGCGAGGGCGACCTGCGGCTGAACAACATTGCCTGGGCGCTGCGGCGGTTTCCGGGTTCCCGGTATTTGGGAGGGGTGATTACAAAGTGCAGCCGGTTTATGCCGACGACCTGGCGGTTTAGGCGGTGGAGGCTGGTGCGCGGAACGACAGCTTCGTGGCTGACGCTGCCGGGCCGGATACCTTCACTTTCAAGGAGTTGCTGCAGCTTCTTGCCGATGCAGTGAACACCCCCGTCCGGCTGATGCACACGCAGCCGTCCCTGGGGTTCGCCCTAACCCGGCTGGTGGGTTTGATGCTGCGGGACGTGGTGCTGATCCGCGACGAGGTTGACGGGCTGGTGGCGGGATTGCTGACGTGCGATACCGTACCGGCCGGGACTACCAGGCTGGCCGATTGGCTTGCCGGCAATGCCGGTGCTCTCGGGCGGAAGAACGTGCCCGAACTCCGGCGCAACTACCGGCGTTGACCGTCGGTTGTGAAAAAATCTCGAACAACACTGTCCCAGGGTGTTCTCCTTTCCCAAAGTCACCGGCAGTGCAGCGCCGCCGGGACCCCGTCCTGACCTCACAATGTAACCTCTCCGGGCACCGCCCCGGCCAGCACCCGCTCCAGGGTGGTGGTCAGCAAGGAATCTGTATTCCTGTCCCAACCCGACACGGCCATTGTAACCGGCGCCTTCTGAAGTGGACCCGGGAGATCGGGCAGGTAGCGAAGCGAGAGTCCCGCTGTTAGAGTAAGGGTCGCTGCTGGGCAGCTCTTGCTGTCGGGAAGTAATGGGAAATACCGATGCAGATCAGTAATGGGAAATACCGATGCAGATCTTTGTTTGGTCGTGCAGCTGGGGTCAAACCCCCAATACTCAGGGCTATCGAGTTTTTGAACTCCTACGGCCTCGTCGAGTTGAATTTTGCAAGCTCCAGCGATATATTTCGGCCAATTGGAGGCCAGAATCTCCGGAACCGCCTAGGGTGACGGAAATTCAAGCCGGAAAAACAGGAGATACTCGCCAGTAATGTGACCTGCGGACCTGGAAATGTTCTAATGCGATAGTCCTGTCCTGATACCCTGAATCGGTCCCAGCATTGAAAATTCGGGGTAGGCACACCGTGCATCTGTTCGGACTCACGGGGGCGTTGACGCGGCTACCTCTCTTATTGGCGGCTTGGCGGGGCCAATAGCTAAACGACTGGCGCGTCCATAGATAACACACAAGGGATTCGGTGAGTTGGGCGTTCTCCTTGGCGACACCGTTATCGCCTCGGCGGTGCTGCACCACAGCTAGGTGCTAGACATCCGGTGCGAGAGCTACCGGGTCAAGGAGAAGCGATACGCCGGCCTGTTCTGCCCCAATCCCCTAGTGGGAGACGCCCCGGAGAACGAAAACGACGACTAATCGGACTGATAGAATCCCTGGCAAATTGGGTGTTGACGAAATCGCTGGTCAGAAGCGGCAAAGGGGTAGATTCGGGGTTGGCGAAGATCAGAACAATAACCCGGTGGGGCAAATCACCATGGGCGATTCAGGGGTCAAGCCGCTTTCGGCGTTGAAATGCCATGGCAAAATATCGATACAGCCTAAGCTAGGACAATCAATGCCTCAAACCGACCAATATCCCATTTCCGACCTGCTCACATGGATGGATGAAAATACCCTTGTCCTCAACACGGATTTTCAACGCAGGAGCGTCTGGCCACCAAGTGCGAAGGTGTTCCTCATCGATTCTATCCTCAGGGATCGACCGATGCCCAATATGTATGTCAGAACCAAAACTGACTTAAGGACACGCCGGGGGTATCGGGAGGTTGTTGATGGGCAGCAACGGTTGCGGGCGATTCATGAATTTGCCTCGGATAATCTCACTCTAACCATTGCCGCAAGAGAGTTCTCTGGAAGGACTTACAGTAGTCTGGATGATGAGTCCAAGACTATGTTCTTGACATACACAATCGGGGTTGTTCAGCTATTCAACATATCCGATGCTGACGTGCTGGATATATTTCACAGAATCAACGCATATGGTCTGAGGCTGAACCCCCAAGAAACGCGGCACGGTAAATTCCAGGGACTGTTCCGAAACTCCGTCATTGATGCGTCGAAACGATGGGCTCCGTTGTGGGACACGTACAAAATTGTTGGTCTTCGCGACCGAGTTCGAATGGCCGACGATGAACTCATGGCATTGATGCTCGGTGTTATTTTGGACGGCGTTGTTGATGGCGGGCAGCCAACAACCAATAGGCTGTATGACCAGTACGACGGAGACTTGCCTACAGATGCCTTGGTGAAGCTCGACCGGACTGTTGAATTCCTTCTGAAAGAACTCTCCCCAATCTTGGAATCCTCCTTTGCTCGGGCTCCCCACTTCTTAATGTTGTTCGCAGCTGTGGCCCATGCGCTGTTCGGGATTCCGGAAGGCGGTATGGACGATTCAATGCCGGTCAGAGATCAAAGTGTTTTGTCTGACCTAGACATGGCCAGAGCCAATCTGGGTACATTAGCTGATATTCTTCAATCGACCGATGATGATATTCCGGCCCGCCTATTTCCGTTTAAACTCGCGTCAGCAGGGTCTACTCAGAGGATGAGAAGTAGGAGGGTTCGATTTGCAACGCTATACAAAGCCCTTCTGCCGTCACCGATATAGGAAATTTTGATATGGCCCAGCGCAAGTTGTCGGACTTGTACGTGCACTTTTCCGGACGGACGGAGGCTTTGCTGCGTTACTTCTTGACGATGCCTCCACCTGCCCCTGTGACTCTGAACGGGATGACGACTGATAGACTATTCGGCTACAGCCGGGGGTTCTTGGTCAATCGGCTATTCCACCTTTGGGGTGAGTTTTGTAGGGGTCTAGTCGTAGCCTCCGCTTTGGGAGGCTACAGAAGGCTCAACGGTATGCTCGTGGGCAGCGCCCCCAACATTTCAGGCCCATCAGATATTCCCCAGGTAATCAAAGAAAAATAGGTCGCTGGTCCTGGCCTTCGTTGGGAGGATCCGACTTGGACTGCTCGAAAGGTTAACCAATTGCAGCTAGACAATGGCCGGCAAATCCTCTTAGGAATAGGGGCGGCACCCTACGACGATCTTCGACGTGTTCGAAATTTTGTGGTCCATCCCAATCCTCACACGAAGTCGGAGTTCGAGGTAGTAGCAGTCACGTATTCGTTATTTGGCGTGGATTCAGACGATCTCCTATTGCATAGATTGCCTGGTGGAGGAACTGTAATGGAAGGATGGGTCCGAGACCTACAATCCGCGGCTCTGGATGCCGTCAGGTAACGACAATGCGAGTTAGAAATCTTGATGATTCCCTGTGTCCCGTTGGCCCCATTTGTTCAGTGAATCTTTCCCGAAACAAGCCAATGCACCCTTTCCCTGCAAGGATGGCCCCTGAGATTGCTTTGGGGGGCCTTCAGACATTAGAACGAGGTAGCACTGTGGTGGATCCGATGTGCGGTTCAGGCCTAGTCCTTCGAGAGGCGATTCAGCAAGGGCACAAGGCGATAGGGTTTGACATCGATCCTCTAGCGGTTCTTATGTCGAAGGTATGTACCCAGTCGCTCGCCGAGGCTGAGCTACTCGAGCGCGGGGAGACTGTCGTCAAGAAAGCGGCAACGCTCAAGCAATCTGCCATTTATCTTCCCTGGATCGACGAAGACCAAGAGACTTCTAATTACATTGATTTCTGGTTCGATGTTGCACAGCGAGATCAATTGAGGAAACTTGCCTTTCTAGTGACCACGAAACGTGGACCGCTCAATAATGCCCTCAAACTTGCTATCAGCAGAACTATCATAACGAAAAAGGTCGGGGCGTCTTTAGCCTGGGACGTGTCTCACAGCCGGCCTCATAAAGTCAAGACTGACAACGATTATGATGTCCTGGCGGGGTTTGGGTCCGCGGTCTCTAAGATTGCTCGAGAGGCTAGCCAGATTCCTACAAATAGCGATGCTACGATCAGAATTGGGAACGCGAGAAAATTGGGTCGCGTTCCTGACAGATGCGCTGACGCCGTGATTACATCTCCACCTTATTTCAACGCCATCGATTACCTTAGAGGCCACCGACTTGCTCTGGTCTGGCTTGGATATCGCCTATCTAAATTGCGTCAAATCCGATCCCGAAGCATCGGTAGCGAGAAGGGGTTGAGTCAGAGACGTTTTGGCAATATGACTAAAGGTATATTGAAGGGATTCGGATTCCCTAAGGACCTGGACGCCAAGACCAGCTCGTACCTACGGCGTTATATTCTAGATATGACTCAAGTAATGGGCGAAATTGCTCGCACTCTTGGCCCAGAAGGTCGTGGTGTACTAGTAGTCGCAAATTCCAACATTCGAGGCCAATTGGTCGACAATGCCGAGATAATCAGAACGATTGGCGAGTCTCTGGGCCTACGAGAAGTGGAATGTACCGAAAGGGAAATTCCTAATACAAGAAGATACCTCCCTCCACCTACTCCGGTTGCGGAAAGTTCGCTCCAAAAGAGAATGCGCTTTGAGTCGGTATTGACATTTGAGAAAATGGCGTGACGGATCGCCTTTGTCGTTACTGCACTGAGTGAGTGGCACTACCCGACATACAACCGGCAAACTGGATGAGTTGGGATTCCGCCTAGCCTCTGCGCACACCTGAATTTCCATTGAATCTATGTCTCGTCCAATGGGGGTAAACCACGATTGGACACCTTCCGCAAACCGGCCCCAAGCCGCACATTGGGTCACAAACGATTCCATATGCAGGAACTCACGACAACGCCCTGAGGGCTATTACTGAGACCATACGAGCTGGGAAGGGATCGATCGCCAGTAACTAGCGTTGAGTTCATGCGTTGTACTTGGCTTGCAATGACGTCGGAAAACGGTCCAACATCTCGCGAATCCGCTGGCGAATCACCTGGACCGATCCCGCCAAATAAAAATCACCCTGGACACTTACCTCTATCAGTCCCGGAAGCAAGATTCCCAACCCCTGTGCGACAGCCCTTACTTCGGTGTTTGTCGGGCGGCTTCTGTTTTTAAGAATTCGGCGCAGTTCTTGGGCTACTGCACGGCTGTTGATAACGTCTGGACCTTCGAAACCGAGCGCCTCGATTCCGTCCAACAGCCGCTCTAACGTCAGGGCATGTTCAGGTACGCCATCAACTATAACAGTTTGAACCCACTTGGAAACCAAGTCAGGATCGTGGAGTTGAAACATGGATCTTAGAGTTGACAGAGGAATCATTCCTCGGTTCCCTGACCTGATCAGCAAAGTAGCTAAGTCTGTCGCGCGCATGGGCGTTACATGATATTGCTCACATTCTTCAACGACGACACCTTCAGCGAAATCACTGGCGACGACTAGTGTGAAGTCACATTGGTGCTTCCGTCGGTGTCGTTGGAGCTTTCCAGGATTAACATCGTCTGAAGGCACTCTTCCGGAACTCTTATTCGTCGACTTTGCCTCATAGGTAAACGAGTACGTTTCCGGCTGGTCGTCTTTCCTGGGGGTCAACGCGGCTTTCGCCACTCCTTCAGGTTCCCCTCTACCACCAATGGGGGTCACAACAAAGCCGAGGTAATCCAAGGCTTCACCCACGATTACCTCAAGTCCACGAGAATGGCCGGTTGACTCCTCAAGGAGCTGAGCTATTTGAGCACCGGTGCGGCGTCTGAGCCTAGCCAGCACCCGCATTACTTGGTCCCGATACTGAAAAGCCTCCTCTACGGCACCAGGGTCAATTCCTAAAGTGATCATCCTGGTTTCGACGAGAAAGTCGAGCAATGCGAGGTCCCTGACTAACTCCTTTTCTTCTGCAGTTGCCCCGTGCTCTCGGACAAAGGGGTGGTTCGAATTCACAGCCAACTGGCGGGCGCCAAGGTGGTACGTGGCCATTGCTTCGTTAGGATCGGCCTCTACGTCCAAGACATCTAAGATCAAGTCTGCAGGTTTTTCCGAAACGATACGTTGCCACTCGGTTCTCAAAGCATCAGTATCCTCGACATCCGAAGAGTCGACAAAACTGGGAAGCGGAATCGCCGTGCCTATCCGTTCAGACACCATTTGACCCAGGTCCTGGAGAGGAAAGGCATCCCAGCGCTTCTCGAGCAATTCGCCAGCGTTCGGCCAAACCGCAGAGGCCATCCCAACATAGGAGCCCCGCGCTTTGTTAAACAGGGCGCGAAGCAGAGCGCGGAAGAGTTGGAGTTGTGGTCCGTCGCGCAGCGTATCGCGCTCCACATTTAAGATTGAATCCAGCCCATCAGCGCGTATGAGACAACGAAAGTGGGCCCAGGCACCGTGGCTAAGGTTTTCAAGTCCAAAGTAAGGGTCATCGAGGGCAATCACTCGCCCGCGGACATTGACGAAAAACCCAACGGAGCGAGCACGGTCCTCACTCTTACCCCCAGAAATACGTTGCTCGTAAAGACGTGCGGTCCCAGTTATGGGCCCGTCAATGCCCTCGATCCTGATATGGGGATACGGAGGGTCATCAACCTCTTCTACCTGTACTGGATCAGAATCCTCATTCCAATCCAGCGGGTCCAGATCTAAACCGGGGCTCAAAGTCCACTGCTCGTGAATTGGCACATCAAGCTTGGTGGACTCGACGGCATCACCGTTGACCCCAATTTCGATTGACGCCCCAAGTGGCAACGCCGCCCGGAGCATCCGGCGGATGTGATGAGCCTTGATGCGCCGCCCTTGGTCTTTCAAGTTAGTTAGCAGCGCGAGCGTCCAAGTGTCCTTCGATTGAGGGCTTTCTTCTGTAGGATCGCCTCCAAAACCATCGTCGACTTCAGTTTCACCTCTTGGCGACGGAATTCCCCGATCTATCAAATCGAGCAAACGCTTGCCCTCGGGAAATGTGGCGATTAGCGAATTTGCCTCATCATGGGATAGCCTTCTAACTTCGAGAGGAATGGGCCCTACATGAAGTCTTTCTGACGCATCGCCAGCTGCGGCCCAATCTTCAATATCAAGGTAGTCCATTGTGACTGCCCTAATCACACCGTCGGCAGCTTTGCATAGGTAGGTAACCTCATTCGCTAGGATATAGGTCGCCAGTTTCCCGATTCCAAACTTGCCGATCTGGGGTCTCGGGAGATCATCCAGATCCCGCTTGGCCGAACTGGCTACCGCCCACAGTTGCTCCAAGCCTTTGAGATCCATCGACTCACCATTGTCGAGTACCCAAACTCCGGAGGAGCCGTTCTCGCGTGACGATGGAATCGCCACATGGACAACTGAGGAACCTGCGTCCCATGAGTTGGAAACCAGTTCTTCGAAGGCCCTATTCGGCGAAGAATAAAGGTTCTCAGAGAACAATTCGAGGAATCTGGGCCCTATCTGCACATGGACGGATCCCTCGCTTTGCCCACTTGCCCGAAGATTGCGCACATGCTCTGAGGGCTGATGTAGGTTTTCCTCGGGCGTTCCCGTGGCATTTGATTCTTCCATGGCGGAAGTATAGCAATGGGGTGCATCCCGTCAAGGTGAAATGGACCCCATCGGTTGGACAGGATCAGGCCACAATTAAGTGGGACTCCTGCCCTGCTCCGTGTGATACCAAGGCCGGTTGGTCTGGGCACCTCCTTTCCTTCAGTTCCTCATCCTCCTCAACAGGCTGGCCGTAGAAGACCTCCGCCGGCGTCCGGTAGCCCAGGGCCTGATGCGGCCTCCGCCCGTTGTAGAACCGGAAGTATTCCCGTAGCCCCCGGTGGGCCTCAAGGCCATTGGCGTAGGCCTTCAGGTACACCTCCTCGTACTTCACCGTCCGCCACAGCCGCTCCACGAATATGTTGTCCTGGTACCTTCCCCGGCCGTCCATGCTGATCCTCACCGAGTGATCCCGGAGTACCTGCGTGAACTGATGTCTGGTGAACTGGCTCCCCCGATCGCTGTTGAACACCTCCGGCTGGCCCCTGGTCAGGGCCTCCTCCAGCGCCTCGGCGGGAAAGCCGGTCTCCAGGGCATTGGACAACCGCCAGGCGAGCATGTACCGGCTGTGCCGATCCATGACCGCCAACAGGCCAATAGGTAGAGGAAGCCCAGGGCTAAGGGGAGGTAGGTGATGTCCGCGGCCCACACAAGGATAAGCCGGGTGATCCTGACATTTCTTTTCAGGGCGACGCTTGCGTCTTCCCCGGTGTGTCTGAATGTCATCTGGCTGTTACAGCCTCCTGTCCGTCCTGCAGAGCCGGTAGGCAGGCTTCCAAAACCGTAGTCAGCTCGTATAGCGTGTTCGAACCGCCATCAGGAACTGTCGCGATAAACCGGGACCAGTCGAATTCTCCGACCTGCTTCCTGATGCAGTAGAGCTCGTCTTCGTCCAAGTTCGCCTTTTCCAGCCCGTCACCCGGAGTCAGGAGTTTTATGAGGATGTCAGGGGCGCAATTGAAGAGGCTCTTGGCAATTTCTCCCGCGGCAAGCTGGTCCCCATTTATGAAAGCCTCCCAGTCAATATCGTCAGTCCTTTCTCGCAGACAGGTGATTTGCATTTCGCTTAGCTCATCGTTGTTAAACCATGTGCCGGCAAAGTGCCCAAGGTGAAAAGACAGCATCGACCGAGTCATATTGGAGGCCATTGGTCCCGGTATGCAGTAAAACAACGCGGACAGGAGATGTGCCACATTGGCGGAGTCCTTATCGAATGAGCTCCAGTCCAACTCAGCGAGATCCTTCCTCAAGCAGGAAACCTGCTCACTGCTCAGCTCTTTCGAGCCCGGAAGAAATGATTCTTCTATGAAGCTGGCAATGAACTGATCGGGTAGGCAAGGAATGATATGGGCATTGAATTCCCAAGGGTCCGCCTGGTCCATACCGGCGAAGAGGGAAAAGTCGATGCCGGATAGGTTATTGGTGAGGCAGGACAATTCAGTTTGGTTCAAGTCGCCTCTTTTGATACCGAACGCCTGAACCAGAGCATAGATCAGGGGGTTCGGGAAACACGAGAAGGTGCCGGTAATGAATTTTCCTCCCTCAATCCGGTCCCCTGCCATGACAAGCGCTGGATCAGTACTGGCGGTCACCTCCCGCAGGCACGATACTTCCTCCTCGCTCAGGTGCCAGCCGTCCCTGGCCAAATCCGACAAGTCATCAGTAAGGATTAGGTCTCGGCCGGTCTCGGGGCTCAAACAGGGGACCAATTTGGACAGATCTCGGTCTATCGCGGGAAACCCCATCGTCCTTTCCATTGATTCTCCCAGTGCCGCGTCAATGCACTCCAGTTCACTCGCGTCGGAGTGGTCTAGCAGCTCCTGCAAGGTGGTGCCTTCGTCGATGACCAGAGACTCCTTGGTTGGAGCCTGCTCGGAGGTGGCGGCGGCGGTTTGTGTACCCGTTGGAGTTGCCGTGGGGCCTGGAGTGGGGGTGTGCTCCACCTTTGCCTTCGGGCTGACAGTTGGCTCGAGGATTGCCGTAGCCTCCAGAGTAGCCGTTGGGCTCACCGACGCTTCGGGAGGAGAATCCCCTCCGCAGGCAAGTCCAACCATCACGGCCATTGCCATGAGAACGAAGAACGTGGTGATGGCGCGATGCATCCGTGAATTTTCCAATATCCTTTCCCTGGGAGCCAAATCTCAGCTTGAGTGCTGGTTCCGGCGGTGCCGAATAGGTTCCCGGTTCAGTTGATTCAAGCCTTTATGGTGGGACATCTGTTTTTGCAATGCAGGGGTACTGCCCGGCACTTGGACTGCGAACTCCGATCTGCGTTCCGGAGGAGACGACGTATGTTGCCCTCGGGTTCCATCTCACTTTCGACTGCAGGTCTCGCCTTATTTCGTGCTTCTTCGTAAGGAATTAGTACATTGTCCGTAGCTGGAAGCTGTGGTCTTTAGTAGCTTCTTATGCTTCGTTAGACAAACTGTGACTGAGGTACTAAACACTAAGATTTGGGGCTAGTGTCCAGTCAAAGTTGATTTAGGGGGTGATTCTGGGTTTCCTGTTGTGATGCTATGCTGGTGCCCGATTGTGTAGTTGTGAGGTGGGGTTATGGTTCGAGAGAAGTTCCCGGTACGACTCACTCCTGAGGAACGAGACCAGTTGGAGCACCTGGTTAGGGCTGGAAGGAGTCCGGTGCGAGTGGCGACACGGGCCCGCATCCTGCTCAAAACCGGCGAGGGCTGGTCCGCACCCAAGGTGGCCCACAGGCCCTGGATGTGGCCGAGTCCAGCGTATACCGCATCAAGCGGCGTTTCTCCGAGGGTAGGCTGGAGGGCGTCTTGAAGGACCGGCCCCAAGCCCACCGGTACCGCAAGCTGGATGACCGGACCGGGACGCACCTGATAGCCTTGGCCTGCACCACTGCTCCCGAGGGCCATGACCACTGGACGCTGCGGGCGCTGGCGGGCAAGGCGGTGGAGTTGGGTTTGGTGGAATCGCTGTCCCACGAGGCGGTGCGCCTCCATCTGAAAAAAGCACCCTCAAGCCGTGGCAGAAGAAGCAGTGGTGCATTCTTGAGGTAAGCGCCGACTTCGTGGCGGCCATGGAGGATGTCTTGGATCTGTACGCAGAGCCCTACGACCCGGCAAAGCCGGTGGTCTGCTTCGACGAAACCTCCACCCAGTTGCTGTCCGACGCCCGGCCGCCCATTCCGGTGGAACCGGGACGTCCCAAGCGTGAAGACTACGAGTACCGGCGGGAGGGCACCCGCAATCTGTTCTTGGCCTGCGAGCCCTTGGCCGGCTGGCGGCACGTGACGGTAACGGAGCGGCGCACCAAGGTGGACTTCGCCCATCAGATGCGCTGGCTGGTGGACGAGGCCTATCCAGAGGCCGATGTGGTCCGGGTGGTTCTGGACAACCTGAACACGCATCGCAAGGCGTCGCTCTACGAAACATTCCCGGCGGAGGTAGCCCGGCGCATAGCCAGGAAACTGGAGTTTCACTTCACCCCTAAGCATGGCAGCTGGCTGAATATGGCGGAGATCGAGTTCAGCGTTCTCTCCCGCAACTGTCTGCGGGAAAGGCTGGGCGACGAGGAAACCCTCTGCCGGGAAATCAAGGCTTTGGAGCGGGAACGCAATGAAACCCACGCGGTCATCAAGTGGCGCTTCACCACCGAGGACGCCAGGAGAAAACTCCATCGACTATATCCTGCCATTCCCAGCTTGACTGGGTACTAGGGTGAGCGAGCCAGAATCCAGGTGTCACTGGATGACTTTCGCCGCGGCCGGGTTCCATTATTCGCAAACGACTCCGTCTCGGTCCCGGTCGTTCATAAATTCATAGGCGGGGTGTCCGCGCCGGACTGGCGCGATGCCGTGGGCCCGTGCTTCAGCGCAGCTGATGCGGCCGTTGCGGTTGTCGTCGTACATGGCCAGGACATTGGCTGCGGGGGCCGGAGTTGGGGTGGAGGTGTCCGTAGCTGTGGAAGTGTTGGTTGGTTCTAAAAGGATCATGTCCATCGATTCACAGCCGGCGAGGACAGCATCGATGGCGTCGGCCTCCATACGGTCGATAGTGAGGCCGTATTCCAGGCGTACCCGGATGATGCGGTCCACGTACCAGCACTGATTGAGATTGGGGAGCCACTCGGCGTCGTCGTTTCCGCTCTTCTGATGCCGGTTGACGCTGGGCGAAGCCAGGGTCAGGTTGATGAGGTCGGACGCAAACTCGTCCCTGGTGTCAGGGTCGGCAGCACAGAGTCCGCTGTCGTGGGCCTCGGAGCGGGCGACGATGTGCTCGATGTCCGTGTCTTTGATGCTGTCGAACCAGGTGCCGGTGTAGGGGCCGTAGATGCCGCCCTGGGCGTCAACGATGCGGGGTTCAACGGACGGCGAGTAATGGTAGTTGTCGGGGTCGTATTCCGAGCATCGGTTTTCGGGCGCCACGGTGATGCCTCGCCATAGTGCTGACGGTTGCACCGGCGGCTGGGTGGGCTCAGGTGTAGGCATGGGTGTCGAGGTTGGAGAGGGTGTGGCCGTAGGCTGAGGGGTTGGTGTTGGGAGCAGAGTAACAGTGGGCATGGATGTTGTCGTCGGCTCGAGGGGAGTCTGACCTGGGACAGCTCCCATATCCAGCCCACACTCCATCACTCCTGCGGAGAGGGTTGTAATGTCGCCTTCGGTGGCAGCTTTCATGGCGACGGCCATCTCGGCCGGTCCTCCCAACTCCTCGAGGAGGCAGAGAACTCCTTCCCGTTGGTCGAGGTTCACGCCGACTCTGGGGGCGGTGGTTTCCCATTCCTCCTGGTTCAGGCATGCCAGAGTGATGGTAAAGGCTGTCATGCTGCCGGCCATGGCGGCTCCGGGGTCGCCCTCAATTCCAGCGGTCATTACTGCTCGCGGATCTATTTCCTTGAAGGCCTCACGGATGCAGGTGGAGCTTTCCAAGCTCAGGGGCGCCGGGTCCGGGACGAACCCTGACAGGAAGATTCTGGCCAATGTTTCATCGTTCAGGCACCCGATGAGGTTGGTTTGTTCCTCGGCGGTGGCTGTGTTGGGGTCACTGAAGAATTGGAGTAGTTGGCTGACGTCGGCGGTCTGTGCGATGCAGGCCAGTTCCTGTTCCGATAGTTCGGACGCGATGGTTTCAGGGGCGTCAGGCATGAGGGGGGTGAGCGCACCCGGTGGTGCTTGGTTTTCCGACGGCGTTGTCGGTGGTGCCGTCGGTGGCGGAGTGGGTTCAGACGTAGGCGAAGTGGATGGCGCCTGCGTCTGAGTTGGTTGCGGGGTTGGTGTTGGCATCTCTGCCGGAGGCGGTGCCGAAGCTTCTGTTGGAGCGAGCATGGCGGTGGGCGCTGAAGTTTCGGGCGTTGGAGTTTGGTCGGTACAGCTTATAGAGACGACCAAGAGGACCAGAATGGGGAACAGGGGGAGTTGCCGCAATTGAGGACCTTCTTCTTTTGGGTTCCGTGTCGGATTTGATTATAGCCTTGGAATCCTCAAGTGTTGCCTTGGCTGCGTAATCAAGCTTTGGTAATGGAGGGAACATCTGCGCCAGCTTTGAAGACTGGATCTCCAAAATTAACAGAGTTGACAGAGAGTGAAGCCTCCTCTCTTGACGCCACGTCATGCGACACCCTTCCCTTGGCGTGGGCTCTGTCTTGTGACGAGTCCAACAGGGGGCGGCAATCCCCTTCTTGTCTTCTGGAAAAAGCCGTGCGATTTTGTTGATAGGCATTTGCCTTGGCGGAGGATAGCATCGGTGGACTAGAATGCTTGCTATCGAATGGTCTGTCTGCACATCGTAGAAACCACTAGGTGTGTCCCGGATATGGACAACGGATATCTGCATTCGGCCTGTACAATTCAGGAGAGATCTCTACACCAAACGAGGCCATTTTCCGGGTCGAAGGGTGCGTAAGAATGTCTGATGACTTGTGGAATGCTGAATCGCCACAGCTTCGGGAAACAATAGTGTGCTACGCCGATATCCTTGGGTTCAGCGATATGACAAAAAGCGCCTTCCGGGAAGGCCGGGCTGAGGAGTTCCTTGAGAGGATAAAGAAGGCCTTGGACTCGGCTTACGAGGACATGCGTCGTATTGCTAACCCCTTCGGGTGGGCACCTCCTACTTTCGAAATGAAGCTGTTCACTGACAATTTCCTCGTAGCCTATCCGCTCGCCGATCCTGAACACGATCGGGGAGAGCCTGAGCTAGGCACGATTCTCATGTTGTTCGCCGGCGTGCAAACCAGACTTGCCTTGGATGGATTTTTTCTACGTGGCGCCATTGCCAAGGGTGAACATTACCAATCCGGAGACATTGTCTTTGGGGATGCTCTTTTGGAAGCCGTACAGCTTGATGAGTCGGGAGGCCCGCCCAGATTGGTCATCGCACCTTCGGTTGAACCTCTGATCTTGGATCACCTCTCGTATTACGCCGAAGGCGATGCTCCGCATCATGCATTGCTACTCGAGGACCCTAGTGATGGCCGATTGTTCCTGAACTATCTGGTAGGAATATTAGGTCACTTTCCGGACTTCTACGAGTATAGTCCCATCGCCGCCCACCGCGATCAGGTCTCGGAATGCCTCCGTCTGTATGAGTCAAATGAACAGATTAAGCGGAAATACGAATGGGTTGCCACTTTTCACAACTACGTCTGCGCTGAATTTGCGAATCGGCATCCGGTACCAACCAATGAATGGGCTGACCCGGAATACGCTACAGCAGCTACCTGGGCGCAGGGATTACTGGATTACATGGTCCTAGTTGAGGGCCTACCTCCGCCCCTGCCGCTGGCTGCGAAACGGTTGCGTCAGCGCCTTCCTGCAGGTTAGACCTGGAGTGAACAAGGAGTTTGCTCTCCGTGGAATTTGGTGGGACGTGAGTGTCGTTTGAAATCAGCGTAGGTGAGGGAATTCCCGCCAGGGACGTGGAGTGTGGGTCTCTGCATTCCGCCGTTGCTGCGGCGCAGTCCTGAGCTGTTCCAGTTGTCGTTTTCGAATAAGGGATTTCGCAGTATAAGAACGAGTACCCATCTTGGAGTCATTAAAGGATGACTGGCTATTGACGGCATAACTGCATTTGTTCATTTCGAGCTTGAAGATAGGCCACGACATTCCGTTTTGTCTGGGTGAATTGTTTGGATGGACATGGAGGTCGGTTGAGCTTCCTATCTGCTTGGCCGACCGATATTTCCATGAAAGCACTGGTCATCTGTCATGCCGCTGAACTAGGCCTCGTCGCAGACTGTCAGCCCTGCGCGCACGTTTACGGCGTGTAGCGGGATCAGCCGTCGGTGGTTTTGAGTTGGGCGTTGACGGTGGGTTCTACCGCTACAATCGCTTCCTCTGCAAAAGGGAGAGCAATGATGTGCTGCAAAGCAGCGGTGGTTTCCAATTCAGCATTCTTGTTCTTCTTGGCGTATAACAGCCGTCGTTTCTCGGCGCATTTTTCGCAACGGCTTTGTCCCTGAATTGCAGGGGTGCTGCAGTTTAGGCATAGTCTTGGATTGTAGGCGATTCTCTGTCGACGGTATTGTCTTTCCTTGTCGGGATAGACCCGTCACCGGGGATCGACCGGTAGACGGGGCCAGGTTCCTGCTGTTCGGCGGGGTTTCCCTGCAGGTGCGGGGATAGACCGCCAGTCTATTCGGATACGCCGCCGTCAGGGTTAGGCACACCGTCCGATTCATCCATGCCGACGACTACTTCAGGACCATGTACCAAGCCGGAATAGACAGCTCGGTGGAGCGCACCTTCTGGTCTTTCCTCACGCCTGACCTACTCATCTTGGACAACCTCGGCCTGCACCGTTTTACCTCCCAGCAGTCAGCAGACCTTAATAAGCTCATCCTCAACAGGCACCGGGCCTCCAGCTTCGTGATCACCAGGAACTGGGCCGTGGAGGAATGGCTCGGTCTGTTCGAGGACCCCATCCTGGGAAGCAGCGCCCTGGACCGCCTGGCCAACGCCAGCTACCAGATCGTCATTGAGGGTTCCAGTTATCGTGAAAAGCTCTCGCCCCATCGGGCCCTGGTGGGCGCAAAGGAGGTGATTGACCCTGCCCCGGTGACCTGGTACAAATCCAACGCACGCACCCTCAAAGCGGCCGGATGTCTGTGAATAGCACTGTTGATGGTCTACGATTCGGTCACCTGCTAACTGTTCAGCGAAAATGTCATCCCCATGAGGGAAGTGACATTGAAACAGCGAGAACAGGCAAGAAGCCAGGTACTCAACACCGTGCTGGAACACCACCTTTCGATAAGGCAGGCAGCGGAGATCATGGGAGTCAGTGAACGCCACACCAAACGGCTGCTGGCGGCCTACAGAAAGGAAGGGGTCGCCGCACTGGCCCACGGCAACCGGGGAAGGAGGCCCCACAACACCGTGCCCGAGGCTGGGGCGGCAGCCGTGGTAAGACTGGCCAGCGAGGGTTACGCGGGCGCCAACCACAGCCACCTGACCGAACTGCTGCGGGAGCGGGAGGGGATCGACCTGAGCCGTCCCACGGTGCGCCGCATCCTGGTAAAGGCTGGCATGGGCAGTCCCCGCAGCCGCCGCTCCCAGCAGCACCGGTTCCGGCGCAAGCGCATGCCCCAGGAGGGGATGCTGATCCAAGTGGACGGTAGTCCCCATGCCTGGCTGGAGGAGCGGGGGCCCAAGTTCGTGCTGCTCCTCGCCGTTGACGACGCCACCGGCACCGTAGCCCAGGCCGTATTTCACCCCACCGAGGACACGCGGGGCTATCTGGTCCTGCTGGAGGGGCTGGTACGACAGTGGGGCATTCCCTTGGCCCTGTACAGTGACCGACACGCAGCCTTCAAGTACAACGCCCGCCAGGGGCCGGTCCTCTACGAGTCCACCCAGTTCGCTCGGGTGATGCGGGAATTGGGCATCCAGCAGATCTTCGCCATGTCACCACAGGCCAAGGGCCGTGTAGAGCGGATGGCCTCCACCTTCCAGGACCGGCTGGTCACCGAGCTTCGCCTGGCTGGCGCTACCACTATGGAAGAGGCCAATGCCGTCCTGCAGGAATATCTGCCCCGGTTCAACGAGCGATTCGCCGTGGCGGCGGAGCAACCCGAGAAAGCTTACCGGGCGGTGCCCGCCGACCTGGATCTCACCGAGACGGTCAGCATCAGGCACACCCGCAAGGTAGCCCGGGACAACGTGGTGAAGTACCAATGGCGGGTCCTGCAGTTGCTGCCCGGAGCAGAGCGCCCCAGCTACGCCGGTCTCCGGGTGGAGGTGCTGGAACGGGCCGATGGGGAACTGTTGATCAGATACCAGGGGGAGGCCGTTGATTACCAGGAAGCGCCGCTGCGGTCCCCGGCATTATGGGGAAAAGGCAGCGGCACCTTCCCCACTCCGGAGGGACCAGAGGCAACTGAAGAGCGGATCGCCGGACATCTGGATCGAGACCAGCGGAAGCTCCTGGCTGCCCTGCAGTCCTCGGTGGAGAAGCGGGCCAAGACCAAGAAGGTTGCCGGCCACGGAAAACCCCTTCGCCACCAGTTGCAACGAACGCCCACTGCCACCCAGCAGGCCCGATGGGAGGCGGTGCAGCAGGCCAGGAAGCACGGACTGTCCCTGCGGGCCATCGCCCGGGAACTGGACATGTCCCGCGACACCGTCGGGAAATACCTTAAGGCGGACAGTCCTCCCACCAAACTGCTCAGCGCCAAAGAAAGGTCCAAGGCCAAAGCCCTGGCCGAATTACAGATCGCCGCCGATTAACCATGGTGACATTTTTGCTTTTCAAAACAGGGGACGGAATCGCTGGACAACAACATAGCACTGGCCTAATGACCCTGATTTTCGACACACCCGCTGGGTGGCGTGCAGGTCGGCGTAGGTGAAGGGAATTCATAGGTCCGGGCCGTACCTTGCCACGACGTGGTAGAACCCGCCGTGGCAAGGTAGCCGGAAGTCGGTCATCTTGGCCTCGCGGGAGGCCGCAGTGTCGTCAGCGGGCCGGTTGACCCTGCCGCTGCGTATCAAATCGGGGGCCAGCTTGTAGGTCGGCGCCAGCATGGCCAGCCGCCTGAGCGAGGTCTCGATGCCCCGCGACGTGGCGGTCCAGGGCGGGTGCTCGTGGCCGGGGCCGCCGCCGTTTTCGTCAGCCGTATCACCGGCGGCGAAGGGAGAACCGCCCTGGGTCTCTAGGTGGGCGGGATGGTCGTGGTCCAGGGCGAACCGTTCCCGGTAGTCCTCTGGCAGTTCACACTCGGGGTGGAACTGGTCCAGTCCTGCGGCTCTGGCCTCCTCCCTGGGCGCCGGATGCTGGTGGTCGGTGACGAAGAGCAGGTCCACTGCTCTGCGGGTCAGGAACCAGCGGTGCTGCCGCCTTTCGGTCATGCCCCGCACCACCGAGGTGACCCAGCCGCCCCGGCGCAGGGCGCCCAGCATCCTCCGGACCTGGTCCTCGGTCATGCCTGCTACTGACGCCAGGTTGGTTACGCTGGCCAGGGGCATCCTGGCGGTGATTCTCAGCAGTCGTCTCTGTTCGTCGTTCAGTGGTTGCCGGGGCGCCATTGCCATCCCTCCTTCGTCCATACCCCTCTCGACACGCTGGAGCCGGTCTATCCCACCTGCGTTCAATCCTGTCGGGCCGCACAACAGCTGCTGCGTCGGGTAAAACCGCCGCTGGCGTCTGCATTTGAGAGGGCTTCATCCATGATTCTGATACTTGATATACGAATGCAGGGTGATGGCGGATTACTAATATCGTCATGTAATGGTCGAAAACGGTTGACGGGAACCTCAAGAAGGCGGAACAGGTCCAGTGGCAGTTGTGTGGAACCGGCGGGAGCATCCCACCAAGGGAGACGGTGGTCCGAGAGGGAATATAATGATCTGGAGCAGGTGGACTCGATGGGTTGGTCGTGCTTGAAGGTAAAGTAGAGGGACGTCGAGTCTTATGCTTGCTGGGTACGACAGACCCCGGCTTAAGCTTAGAGGGATTTGACGATGGGGACGGACGTGTGCCCGCCAATAGATGGGGGCATACCGGAATCATGATGAAAATGGTTGGTCGAGTGGACTGTCGGAACGAGAAAGGTGAACACCAGGCACGAAATGCTTAATTCTGATTCGCCCCTCCTGCGGTTGGTGGTACCGGTGTCGCGTCCTTCCAGTTTTGATGTGTTGCCGCAAATTGCCATTCCGAGCCCATCGGAAGTCCTTCGAGTAGAGCGGCTAAAAGGGTCCCTTATTCGAGAGTGCGGGATTAGGCCGGGAACTTACTCCGAAATCCGGGAGGGACTTCACCCACGAGTCGTGGCCGTTTATGACAGTCTAATTGAATCCCTGATGGATGAATTATCCGAAGTAGACGCCTTCGATCTCTGCATTCGTCTTTACAAACGGAACGAAGAATACCTGGGGTACATCTTCAGGGCCCACTTCGAGATTGCGGCACGGCGACAGCTATTGGGGTCTTCAGAGTCCTCAATGCGGAACCAGTGGCTTTGGGAAAGATTGTCTCCCTACACTGAATCGATCCGGTGGCTGATTGAAATCACTCTGAAATACTGCGATATGCAGGGGCAGAGAGCAGGGGCTGCCAAGTTTGACCGGTTGATCGAATTGGCACGGGCAATATATGAGTGGGACCTCGTGTGGGAACAGATATACCGAAATGTCCTCCCACATCAACTGAAAGTCGGGCCCGATTTCAGTGTTGCATCTGGACTTACCCAATGGACCCGTAAGGTCAGAGAACGGTATCAACGCGCCCTCATGCCCACCATGGAAGATGGTGAGCAGGAGGACTTTGGGCGGTTCCAAGACCAAAAGGAAACTTTAACCTCTCAACAAGCCTCCGAAAAGATCGTGGATACTCTGAGATCCATGGGACTTGACGAGGGTTTGATGGAAGAACGGGGCTACAGCTTGTCCGATTGGGGCCGGTTTTCCCTGGGGGTGCTCGACTCGTTCTCCAGCGACGAGTACTGCAAAGTTGTGAAGCTATCCACACTGGAATCGCACCTATCTTCGAAATGGAACTTGGACCGGCAACGGATTCCTTCCATCCTGCGAGACTACGGCCTGTCGGAAGAGACCGTTCAGAACATCGACATGAAGCAACTGAGGCCCGTAGAATTCGGCAGGCGCGACTCCCGGCTCCTACGCAGACCGGTGGTAATTTTGAGGCGGGGAGACTCCGTCCGTTGTCTCTACGGCGTGGAAACCATAACCCGAGGGCAGGTGCTGTTTCTCGAGAGGCTGCAATCGGGCCGAGTCGACTTAATGCGCAGGAGCAGGAGCAAGAATCTCAGGAGAGCAGTGGGGCGCCTTCAGAAAGAACTGGGGCAGGTATTCGAGCAGAATATCGCTGGCGAGTGCCGAGCACGCGGGTATGAATGCCGATTGGAAGTGGACTGTGTAAGGGGGAAGCAGATACCCCAGGGAAGCGGGTTTGGTCCTGTAGACGTCCTTTTGGTAGACCGCAAGTACAGGAGATTCGTGCTGCTTGAGGCCAAAAACGTCGCGGATGAAGGTTCGGTGCCCAAGGAAATGCAAAGCGAACGAAATGATTTTACCAAATTCATTCATAAGTTGGGTTTGCAGGTCGAATGGTTTGCCAGGCAGATAACGGACCTCAAGTCTGAGAATGGGATCCCCGATGACGAAGTCTATTCCGTGGAAGGTGTGATAGTGGTGAATAGCCCTCGATTATGGATGTTCACCTATGACCAACCCGTCCCAATCCTGGATGTTTTCAACTTCCTCAAGTACCTGGACCAAGGGAACAAGTTCGTCATCAGCCCCGTAGGGATCTAAACGAGTACCAAGGCAGGAGAGCCCACCAACATGAGCGATGCGTTCTTGCTAGGAGCAGGTTTCTCTAAAGCAGTCTGTAAGACGATGCCGACGATGAAGGAACTTTATGGTCTCCTGGAACAGTTAATTGGCAAGGCGGACGGTTTCAGTCGAGAAGCTTACGAATATGCGTCAGGAAACGTTGAGACGCTGCTCTCCTATTATGCCATACCCAACCCCCATGACGACGCCGTTGAGCTTTTACGTAAGCAACGTGTAACCAGCCTATTGGAAATCGGCATAGGAGCTCTTCTACAAGAACGTGAAAACGAGGGAGCCCAACATGGCCTTAACCCCAACGCGGAAAGACTTCTCTTGAAGTGGCATGAGGACCGGAGCCATGTATTGACAACTAACTACGACACTCTGGTGGAACGGATCGCGTCAAAGGACATATTTCCTATGGCTAGCGGCAAAATTGATCACCTATTCTACACAGACCTGTATCCAATACCGGTTACAAACGCTATTACTCGAGACGGAGGGATGGTGCTCAGCTCGAACTATCCAGATACCTTTACATTCTACAAACTTCATGGTTCGACGACTTGGTATAAGTCGGCTGTCGAGTTGACTTCAGACCCGATATATGGGATGTCGCACGACCGCGCTGAGAATACCAGGTATCGAAAGTTTGTTGCTGACAAACGCCGCTTCATTGTCCCTCCAGTCTACGATAAGTCGTCTTTGCTGCACCACGAAAGCATCCGCAACTTATGGTGGCAAGCCAAGAATTATGCTTTACGACAGGCGGACAATGTGTACGTAATTGGATATTCACTACCAGAAACTGACGCAGCCATGCAAACGCTTTTGTGGGAAGGATCGCGAGCGGAATTATCTGCAACTGACTGTAAGAAAAAATTGTTCGTAGTTGATGTGGACATAGAGACTTGTGAACGATACAGAAAGAGACTGGGTAACTACTACGAGGTGAAGGACTGTTACGCGGGTCGTACTGATGCATTCGACGCGTTCGTTGGCGAGTACATTAGCGACTCATGAGGCGTCTTTCACCTGCCCTATTGTCAATATCAAGCATCGTGCGAGTCTTGTAGGTCAATCCGCTATTTCCGTGATTACCGCGACCTCTTGCGAAGACGGGTTGACCTGTGCACTGTGAAGCAACTACCTGCGGTTGAAGAGGCTCGGGGTCGCCTTGTCCTGTCATGTGCCCGGAATCCGTATCTTGACGAGGATTAGGGCGGCTCCACAGGAAGGGGCGTGAACCAACCAGAGGAAAGGGTTGGGCAATAAACATTAAGAAACAGGATGAGGGCTGCGGCGAACCGCCCTTCCCGGAGGACTTCCCCGAGCGGCTGGAGCGCCTGATCGAGTTTGCCGGTCTGACGCGGGAGGAGTTCGCCCAGCGTCTTGGCATCGACTATGACCGCGTGGCCGAGTGGTTCGAAGGCGCGGAACTAACCGGAGGGGGGGTGTGGCACGTCGCCCGGCTGGCGTGGTTGATGCCCGGCGGCCTGGAGATCATCGTTCCGGGGGCGGGCGAAGGCGCGGAGTAGCGATGTGGTCCCGCGCCCGGAACGATGATGGCCCGTGCGGGCAGACGCCTCCGGCACCGGAACTATGAGGCGCCGTTGCCCCCGGCCAGTTCGGAGGCGGCTTTCCGGTCGGACTCAGCGAAGGGATGCTGGTGGTCCAGCCTGGCGGCCTGGTCCAGGTCCTCGACTGCTTGCCTGTACTGGCCCAGCTCCATGCGGGCCATCCCTCTCTGGTAGTAGGACTCGGCGTTGCCCGTGTCCAGCGCGATGGACCTGCTGAAGTCCTCAATGGCCTGGCGGGGTTGTTCCAGATTGGTGTAGGCGCAGGCCCTGCCGTGGTAGGCGTGGCTGTCGTCCGGCACCAGCTCGATCAACCGGTCGAAGTCCTGGACGGCCTCTTCGTGTTGCTTGCACTCGATACGCGCAAAGGCCCTGGCGGACAGGGCGCCGGTGTGGTCCGGTTCGAGTTCCAGGGTGGCGCCGAAGTCTGCGATGGCCTTGTCGTATACTCCCAGGGCGACGTGAGCCAGCCCCCTAGTGATCAGGGCAACCGGGTTGTCGGGCCGGAGGGCCAGGGACTGCTCCACGTCGCTGATGGCCTTTTCGTATTCCCCCAGGGCGCTGCTGGCGACTCCCCTGCCGCCAAGCGCGTCGGCGTTGTCCGGGTCCAGTTCCAGGATGGTGTCGAAGTCAGGGATCGCCATCTCGTATTCTCCCTGCATCACCCTTGCGACTCCCCTGGCGTGGCGGGAGGGGTTGCTCAGCTGTTCCAGCCCTATGGCGGTGTCAAAGTCGCTGATGGCCAGGGCTAACTCGCCCAACTCCCGGTGAGCCAGACCTCGGCAGTAGAAGAAGATGTGGTTTCCGGATTCCAGGGAGATGGCTTGGTCGAAGTCCTCTAGAGCCCCGCGCGGATCGCCCATCTCGGCGTAGGTGCAACCCCGGTTGAAGTACGCGACCGGGTCGCCCGGCTCCAGGGCGATGGCCCGGTCGAAGTCCGCTAGAGCTGCGGCCAGGTCTCCCACCTGGGCCAGGCACGCGCCCCGGCTGTAGATGGCGACGAAGTTGTCCGGTTCCAGCCGGATGACGGCGTCGTAGTCCTCCCTGGCCAGGCGGTGTTCTCCCAAGGCGTCGCGGGCCGCTGCCCGGTTTTCAAGAGCCTCGGCGTTGTCCGGCTCCAGTTCGATGACCTGGCTGAAGTCCTCCACCGCGCTGCGGTCGTCTCCCAGCTTGCTGTGCAGCATCCCCCTGGCCAGGAGCGAGTAGGTATCTGCTGGATCGGCCTTGAGCCGTTCGTCCAGGCCCGCCAGGGCTCGCAGTATCTCCTCCCGGCTCAGCTCGTCCAGCGTTTTCAAGTTATTGTCGGGGTCGTGGTCCCAATTCCGTTCGCCGCTATCGTGATGTTCTCCGCACATGGCTCTTCTCTTAGGGACCGATGCAGCTGGGGTCAACCCCAAATGCAAATCACGTCAGAGTAAATTAGTTCGTATTATATTATCCGGAACCGTTGACGAGGGATGGGAACCGGAGAGGGTGGGCGAGAACTGGCTGCTGCGGAATGTGGTGAAGATGCTGCGCCGCAAGATGTGGAACGAGGCGACCAGCCCCAAGTACATTATCATTGAGCCACGGGTAGGGTACAGGATGGCGATGAGGAAGGAGCACGAGGGACCATCGCCGTCCTCTTCGGCGACCGCAGCGCCCGGCGGGGATGACGGCTAACTGCGTACCGGGGATAAGTAGAGACACTGGAACGGCGGCTTTACAGGAGACAAGCTATTGACTAGAGACAAATTCCCACTATTAGGAAGGGACATCATATCCGTCTAAACCCCTCGTCGCAAAATTCGCTGCACCTTGCGCACGCCCGCAACAAAGCGGTTTTCCAGTAGTTCTCTCCGCGACTCTTCCGTGAGCTTTCAGCTTCCAGATGCAAATATCGTTCAACCTCCACCGCACCACCGGCAAGGTGCAGGGCTTCCAAGTGTCCCTTACGGTCGATAATGTCTCCGACGGAAATCCGATAATAGAAGGTCGCAAGCCCCAGCAGATTGAACAAGTTTGCAATCGAGTCAAAGTCCGTGCCGCTAATGCTCGAGTTTCGCTGGAGATAGAACTGCCAAGTAACCTGCGCCTCGGTTACGAGGACATCCGCAAAGAGTATGGGCTCGCCCGGCATCCCGACAAAGTAGGGGTGCATCAAGTTCAACCCTGACGAATGGAAACAATTTTCTCCTTTCTTTCGATTGCACGGGCCGCAGGAAGGCACCAGATTTTGCGCCAGCGCTGAGAATTCAGGGTATACCGCCCTGGGAAGCGAATGGTCGATTGTATCCACGTTCGTGAAGTTACAGTACGGGCACGCATCAAGGTGTGCGGAACTAAGGATCTCGTCGCGCAAGAAGCTGTAACTACTCCCCTTATCCAATAGGCGAAAGTTAGCCTTTAACTCCTCGGCGACATCCTCTCCGATGTCAATCGGAGGGAGCAAAGTCCCATTCCCAGATTGAATAAGATAGGCACCGTATGCCGTAGCTATGTCCCCTCGGTTCCGGTTCAGCAACACAGCAGCGTCATTGTTGCGCCGGGCGACTATGCTATCAAAGTCCTCCATCCCGTTACGAGTGGGAGGGTCCAACGAGTACATCTATTGGCGCTGCGCCTGCATGACCAGAGCGCGAGCCTGGGAACTCAGGCCCTGCTCAAACAGTTGTTCGATATCCTCCATCGAGAGATTGGTCGCGAGTTGTTCGAGGACCCCGATATAGTCGCTTTGGCTGTTGTCTAGGTTAAATACGTGACGGGTCAGCAATCCAATATTCTCTCCAAACGTCTCGATGACAGGTTCCTCGACGGAGTTTCGCGAGCCATGCCTGCGCAGCACATGGGCGTAGCAGCCTGCGATTTCCTGAAGTACAACCGGCGAATGAGTGGCTATCACAGCATAAGACTTATGTGCCTCAAGAGCGATGCCTATCCCCTTCATAAGGGCCGCCAAAAGTGGGGGATGAAGATGCGCCTCTGGCTCATCAATGAGGACCAATGACCTTTGCTGCAAGGCAGCTACCAATTGAACAATCGTATTAACCGATATCTTGTGCCCGCTGCTCAACTGCTTGAACTCTTGAGCCCAACTACCATCTTCCGCGAGGAGGTCAAGTTCGTAGCCGGCACGCTTGAAGGAGGGTTCACACCTCAGGGGTTGGAGAGCCTCCGTTAGGTGTCCGCGACGGGTAGGCGTGTCAATTCGTGATAGCGCACCTTCGACCTCATTGAGAATGTCCTCCGCATCTTTGAGGCCACGTGCGGCTTCTTGATTGGTTTTTCGTCGTAAGCCGCAGTAGGTATAGCCAAATTGGTTGTCATCTTCTGATTGCCAAGGCAATTCGAAGGTATCAAAGGCACTGTACGAAATGGCAACAACGCTGCCAAATCGCAGTCTGGGAGGGTCTAGACGTCCGTAATGCGCGACCTTGCTGTCTTGAATCCGAGATTGTAAATCTGCCCTGGCGACCCAGGCCAGATTCGCTAGGAGTTGCGTTTTCCCTGCTCCGTTGTACCCAATAATGGCATTAGTGCGACCTGGAAGCCCCTCTACCTTGCAGTAACGAAACGGTGTGGAAAACTCATTCGAGCCAAACTTGGTATGGAACGTGAATTCCAGTTCATAGTTTTCCTCCTGGTTTCCCCAAAGAATCCCGGGCGCATCTTCCAAGGCCCGCTCTGCCCCTCCCCAACGTAGGAGTGAGGCTCGGAACCCCTCTTCATTCTCGAAGGCTTGACGAATTCCCGGGTCAGCCGCAGCGTCCCGCAACCCCTTCAGGTAATAGTTCCTGATATCTTCAGGCAACACCAAGAGGCTCTCATAGTATGCCAATTCTTGTCCTAGCGAGCAGTAGGATTCATCGAGTTCCTCGAAGTCCTGGGCAATCTGCGTCCTACCATTCGGCTGGTCAAGCCGTAGAATCTTAACGTCGCGCAGGTCAACACGCTCGTCTTCGGACAGGTGAACGACGGGATGAAACAGCGTCTTAAACGAGTAGTCATCCCAGTTGTCGACCGCCAGCACGACGAAGGGATAAGGCTCGTTTCGTGGCGGCGACCCCCATGAGTCTGTTACGAAGAAGCGCACTTGCTACTCCTACTGGTCCATTGGCAAATGTGCTGCGGGAATTTGGCTTCACTCAACAGGTGGTTAGGCCTGCGTCGCTCTCGCCATACCCCCAGCGGGCACCGACCAAGCCATGACACCTGTTCGCTCTGATGGGTACGTTCCAAGTTGCAGCGCACTGGGACTACCCAATCGGCAACCTGAATCCAAAACCGGGCTGCTGAAAGAGCCGCGCTGAGAGCTATAATACAATACCGTTGAAGAGCGTCAACTACTGCCGCAGAAATACACTGCCCGGGGATCGCCTCCGACATGAAACAACTCTGGCGCCCATAGGGTAACTCACAACCAAGTCACAGCCCTCGCGGATCTAACATAGGAAGTAGTGCACCATCGGGCCGGGTCTCGGTGCCAGTTAAGGGACCTCCCTGTGCATCTCAGATCAAGAAGACGGCACTTCGGTTCCCAGTGCCAGACTACTGCTTCACAGCCAGGAGACGGGCTCCGCGCTCTTCAAGTTCCGTTTGGCACTTCGGCCAAGCCGCCACTCCGTTGAGGTCATAATTCAGTAATTGTTCAGTGTGCAGCTTATTGACGGGAAAGTAATTGAGGGTGTTCAGTACTAGGACTGGCGCATTGAAGGCGAACATCAACACATCGAGCGCTACTGTTTCGTACATTTCCAAGAAGCTGGCGATGATGGCTTCGTCCTGCTCCATGGAGAGAGTGAACTCCGAGCCCTGTGGATCGACAGCTGCCAGCCACATCCAAACGGATGGGGCACCAGGGTGGGTAAGGTCGCATAAGAACCTATAGCATTGAGCCACTTTCTCTGCGTTCAGGTTATCGAATACCTTCAGATAATCTTGTGAGGAACGCGTTATGTGAGACTGCGGCGTGGCGCTCTGCTCCGACTTCTTGATGTAGCGTCCGTGAGAGTAGTGAATAAGCTCGTCTTCCAGTTCTTTCGACTGGACAAAGGCAGTTGCCTTTCCCGATAGGGCGTCGGCTATCGTTGGGTAAAGATGAGCCAACGTTTGTGGCACGTAGAGCAACGAAGTGGTGGTATCGGCGGAGGACTCCAAAAGCCCCCGAAATGCGGCGGCAAAGGCCAGCGCATTGTTTTCCGACTCGGTGGATAGCACGGCGGATAGCCAGTGTCTGCTCCTCAATGTCGCCGTAACAGCGGCGATATGCGCCCTTTCCAATGTTTCGGACCAGTAAACCCTCATAGCTTCGCTGATATCCCGACTCCTTAAGGCCTCATATTCGTTGGTGTCTAAGAAGCTATATCGCGTCGTGAGGCGTTTCAACCCGAGGTCATCGACCATTCGAATGAACTGCGATATTGGTTGATGCAGGCGTGATTCCATTTTTGGGCCCCTTTCGTTGTAGCGTTTTCAGTGACGGAATTAACTGCCGGGATTTTCCTGAAGTGGAGAGTAGCCTTTCGCCCTTCTCTACTTGGTCCGCAGAGCTGTGAGACCAGCATCTGGCTCCTCAGCGCCTCCATGGCCACCCTGGCCTTGAAAACCGGGCTGTGTTTCCTGAGTCATTGAGACATTTCCTGACCCTTCCCGACAGCAACAGCTGCCCTCAGTTTAGGAGCGGGACTCTCACTTAGCCACCTGTCCGAAATCCCGGGTCCACCTCTGCCATCTGTGACTGGACGAGAGAGGAGGCCACCGGCAATCTGTGCTTGGGAAGCAGGGAGGTGGTGCAGAAGCGGGTCGGCAAATTCCTTGCCGGACTGGCCAGCCGCAAGGAAGAGGTGAGACGGCGGTGCCGGACAGTCCTGCAATCAAGAGCCGAGGCATTCCAGACCGTCTCCCGGCCCGATTCCCAGCCTCCTTCAAATGCACATCCCACCTTGGCCTTGGTTTAGGCCTTTTCCGAATTATCACCAAAAATGCGGAAGAGCCTGTTTTTCGGGCCTGTCATTGCCTTCTCTGGAGCGGCCTGGATTCGCTAAAGGTCATTCGATGCTTCGGAATAAGTTGAACCTGCCGTTCATCTCGGTGGGAAATCTGCTCTTTCGCTCTTCTTGAAGACGAGACGGCTGTTCTATGAAGTGGAGTTTTGCCACGTCTCTCATACGCGTTCCAAATCTCTCCCACCTATCTGGAGAACACATAAACCCTTTGCTCGACTCTATCAGTTCCTGGGAGACAAATAGCTCCAGCTTGACTCCTTGTGGAGGATTCTCGTCAAATATCCGGGACAGGATACGCGGTGCTCTATGTCGGATGTTCGCCTGCCTGCACATCCCGGTTTCCAGGGATTCAGTGCGAGTACGGGCTATCACCGCCACATGGCCGGATTCTATGGGTTTACAGGCAACCATGTAGTCACTCTTAGGAAACTTGCAACCGATTAAACGGCATCCAAATAGACTTTCGCAATTGACAAGTCCGGAACCGCAACCGATGGCGGATAATGTTGGAACTCTGTCCCCTCTTATGAACAGACGCTTGAACTCCAATCGGCTTCCGATTGGGCATGTCTCATCGCAATCTCCATTCAGGCATTGTTGGAATGTAGACAAGAATTCTCTGTGTGCGTCAATTTGTTGACTTTGAAAGTATATGCTTCGGTTTAGCTCATCCCTTGGACGCCGTTCCATGATCTCGTTCAACAGGAATAGGACATGTTCACATTCGTATAATGAGAAGCATATTGCTTTGTAAAATAAGATGTGCTGCTCCCCTGTGGAATTTAGGTCGCTTGCCTGGTTGTCCAAGAGGCCTACTCCATGTTTGTCGCCGTCGTGGGTAGAGCAAAACACCGGGTCTGCGCTGGCCAGATCAACGCCAACAGGGCGACTGATGGTCTGAAAGAAATCCTTATAGAATTGGTCTTCCCGAGTCGTCGGGCTGTTAGCTCGTAAGGTCCGGTTCATATCGATTACATGACCCTCACGGGCAATCAGCGACAGCCAGCTTTTGGGGATTAGATGAGAGCGAATAGGCCTGTTGTTGCATCCGTCGACAATACAAGACGATCTCTCAAAAGAAAAAGACCGTCCCGCTCTGATCAAGCCATCAATGTACCTGAAGCGGTCTTTGTTCAATGGTTCCATCACAACCACGGTTGCATCCCGGATTCCAGATGGACAGACGTACGCAATCCCTTTGCCATCTGGCGGGGCAAGCCCGTTTAAGTTAATATCAGAGCCTGCAACCAAAATTCGCGGCGAAGGCTCATCAGTTAGACCTAGTTCGGAAGTAGACGAGTAGAGGTCTGCTCCAGAGTTCCAAGAATTCGGATCCATGTCCCGCACAATGTTAGAAGGCCTTCGGCTTGTTTTGCCCACCCAGTAGATTGCGGTCTCCAGTCAGGCCCGTCAATCCTGAAGGTTCTGGAGAACAGGGATTTTCGGAAGAGAAACGATGGAACCCAGCCCCTGTTGACTACATCGTCGTCGAAGGAGGCTATTGGGGAATCCATTCCAAATGGTCTTGTCCTGGCCGACTCAGAGTACGGGTTCGCCGTGCATCTGCGTCTTCTGGAAACGTGGTGTGCCAGAAGCACGATAGCAGAATGGAATGGCCGGAGTAACTGAACCGTCATTTGCCTTAAGTGTAGATGACAAGAGTGAGGAGGTTGTTGCGACTCTATGATCCCCTATTGTGCCTCGCCCCAAAGATTGAACACAGGACGACCGGAGGCTCACAAGCTCCCCAGCCACATCTCAAAGACGGTTCGGCCTATCGTCAAAATAGGCCCACCAAGCTGGATAAAATCAAGAACTTTCACGTTGAGGCTCGTCTTGAGCCTGTAGAAACAGACCCTTCGTTGCATCAAGCTCCACCTTTGGAGTTCCACCTCCAGGGTCATTCGATTATCCAAGCACAAGGCGCGGCCTTTGCCGGAAGCCTCCTCTCTCACCTTACGCCCTTCCTTTGGCAGGCTAAGGATGAGCGAACTCCCGGAGACGCCTACGATAATCGAAAGACCCTGGTTCCACCTCTCAGAGAAGTTGACCATTGGACTGTTGGGCTGCCATACTAAATTTGGAGTTCGCCCAGGATACTTTCCGACTCCAGCCTGAGAGATAATACAACATGCCATACACGGCGGATATCAGTAGAAACAACCCCGGTTGCTTCCTCTTTCTGATTGATCAGTCGGGTTCGATGGCGGATGCGCTGGGTGGTCAGCCGGAGTTGCGCAAAAAGGACGGCGCGGCCGATGCCGTGAACCGCATCCTTGACGCCATCTCCCAACGCTGCTCACAGGGCATGGACGTTCGCGACTACTTCCATGTCGGCGTAATCACATACCACACGGACTCCTCGGGAATGCCGGATGTGCAGACCGCCCTTCCAGGGACCTCTCCGAAGGAACCCTTCCTCCCCATCAGCCAGGTTGTCGACGCCGCCATCGTGGAGGACAGGGAAGTGAAGGAGTCGGACGGCGCGGGCGGCCTGGTGGAAGTGACCCGGAAGTTTCCGGTGTGGCTGCGCCCGGAAGCGAAGTACGGTACGCCAATGTGCGCGGCGTTGTCCACGGCTTCCCATGCGCTCCACGGCTGGATACTCGATCACCCCAGTTCCTATCCCCCTATGGTAATCAGCGTCACCGACGGTGCCGCCACGGACGGGAATCCGGTGGCCTTAGCCGAAGAGATCATGGACATGGGAACCGAAGACGGCAACGTGCTGATCTACAACGCCCATCTTTCGGCAATGTCCGCGATGCCGGTGCAATACCCGTCCGACGAGAGCCAAGTGCCTCCCGATGAGTACGCGGCGCAAATGTTCCGCATGTCTTCCGAATTTCCCGACCCGGTGGTGACCCTAGCCACTGCCATGGGCCTGCCGGTCACTCAGGGATCACGCGGCTACGTCTACAATGCCGACATGGTGGCCCTGGTGCAGTTCCTGGACATAGGTACGCGCGCCGCTTCGGACCTGCACTGATCGGTTAGAGGGTGAGGTGTACCTTCGACCTCCCACAGAGTTCTGGCTGCCCAAGGCGGGCAACGACCCGGAGGAGTACGAGGACGCTTTCCGCGTCGTGTGCCCTCCGCAAGTTGGAGCATCCGGGCTTGGCGCGGCGCGAATAGCCGTCTCCGACGGCGCCAGCGAGTCCTCGTTTGCCCGCGAATGGGCGAACTTCCTGACAGATGCCTTTGTGACCCAGCCCCCGGCGTCATGCGGTCTGACCGAGGATTCCCTAAACACATGGCTGAAGTCCCCGCAGGAAAGATGGCATGCCTCCGTGCCATGGGACCGCCTGCCCTGGCACGGAGAGACCAAGACACAGGCAGGGTCTTTAGCGACTCTCTTGGGACTAACCGTCAAGGCTGCGCCGGACAACTCCGGGCAACTTTCCTGGCAGGCGCTGGCAGTGGGGGATAGTTGTCTCTTTATCGTTCGAGACAACCGGCTGTGGGTGTCCTTTCCCCTGGAAGACTCCGCCCAGTTCGATAACAACCCCGCCCTGCTCTGCAGCAATCCTGATAACTCCGGGAACATGTGGGAAGGGATACACCAGCGCAGCGGGGAATGCGCGACGGGCGACCTTCTCATTCTCGCTACCGACGCCCTGGCCTGCTGGCTCCTCACCGAGAATGCTGCAGAAGAGAGGCCATGGGAGACGCTCCTAGGATTGGACTCGTCGGAGTGGGAAACTTGGGTTGGGGAGCAGCGGCAGGGTGGGTTCATGCGGAACGACGACACGACGTTGGTCATCATCCAGGTTATGTAGGACCATGAGGTGAAACGAGAGCCATGCCCTGGCCCGGGATAACCGACTATAGCGAGGCTATCCAGAACCCCCAGCTTTGCTTCAAGGGCACCGGACTCGCATCCGGTTCGGTGTTGGTCAATCAACGTCGTATGCCGCTGGTGTTCTCCGGCGCCTTCGCTTGCGTCTACCCCATGGAGGTGGGGGGCAGCAAATACGCGGTGCGCTGCTTCACCCGCGAAGTTAAAGACCAGCAGGCCCACTACAACCATCTGAGCGAATATCTCATCAATGTCCTCCCCCCATCCTTTGTGCATTTCAGGTACCTGGAGAATGGGATTAACCTGAAGGGTATTTGGTATCCGATCGTCAGGATGGAGTGGGTGGAAGGAGAGTCGTTGAGCAGCTTCGTAGGCTCCCATCTCAACGACCCAGATGCCCTGCGACGAGTTGCGGCCCAGTGGCGCGGGGGCCCGGCAGCCAGTCTGCGGGGGCTGGGTATCGCCCACAACGACCTGCAACACGGCAACGTTATGGTGCAGGCGGACGAGAGAATCCGTCTGGTGGACTACGACGGCATGTTCCTGCCCCGATTTCGTGGGGAGCGCAGCCCTGAACTGGGCCACAAGAACTTCCAACACCCCCTCAGGACGGCCGAAGACTACGACGACTACGTGGACAACTTCCCGTCCTTGGTAGTCTATCTCAGCCTACTGGCCATAGCCTCCGACCCCAACCTGTGGGCCTTCTTCAACGACGACAACCTGATCTTCACCAGGAGCGACTACGCTGCCCCCGGGAAATCCCGGATATTCGACCTATTGAAGAAGTCGCCTGACCAGACCGTGGCGAAACTGGCGGAGCGCCTGGAGGAGTGCTGCACGCTTCCCGTGGAGAAGGTGCCGGACCTGGAGAGCATCCTGCAGGCCATTCCACTCACACCTGCGCCCTCGCCCTCAACGTCGTCAGCTCTTCCGCCATCAGCAGCGCCCGCGGTTCCTTCGTCCTCAACCCCGCCGAGCGCGGCCCCACAGGGATATCGGCAGATGCTCCTCCGTGCTCGACAGCCAGCGCAGCCTGCCTCACTTTCGACACAATCCCATCCTCCCACGACGAATGCTACCAGTCCTGTATTGGCCGCACAAACCGCTCCGGGACCGACGACTCAAGCCGCCGCCAACCTCCCAGGGGGGGTCTCGCGCAGGGCCGCTCCCGGAGAGATCAGGAAGGTGCTGCTGGGAGTGACGGTCACCGTTGCGGTGGTCACAATGGCTCTCGCGGCAACGATAGTCTGGGCCATCTCGGTGCGAGGATGGTAGTACGAACTATGGCCCTCCACCAGCCAGGAGGTGCGGAACGATCCCCGTGACCAGGACGATAGCGCCTGTACCGGAGAAGACGCTGGCCACGGCACCAAGGAAGAGGAACGAGCCAATTATCCCAACGACGACAAACGCCAACGAGAGCCAGTTGATCCATCCATAACCCGGCTTGGCCCACCCCACACGGTCGGCCCAACCGAACAATGTGCCGCGGATCCCACTCCCCCGGAGCAAGAGTGTGATGAGGGAGCATACCAAGAGTAGAACTCCGATCTTCGCGACTTCGTCCAGCGCCGACGTAATCCCCCGGACTTCGAACTCGTGGTCGACGAAGAGCAGGGAGACAAGAATACGGGGAAACGCGCCAGCGGCGAACACGACCAACCCGGTCGCCGCCGTGCCCAGCGCCAGCTTTCCCGGCGGCCTCATCCTGCGGGTCGCTATCGGCGCGCCGGCCAGTCCCAGCAGTTCGAGCACGAGGCGCACGCAAAAAATGCTGATTCCCACGACAATGTTGCAACTGCCAAGAACCGCCAAGAGTTCTATGCCCGTTCGGGGTTCATCCGAGGGAAGAAACTGCCGGTCTTCCGGCGCTCCCAGCAGTTCAATGAGTGGGGTTATTGCCTGGGTGTGCAGAATGCCTCCGGCCATCGGACTCAATACAATCAGAAAGACACCGGCCGCCATCACGCCCAGTGCCACCTTGTAGGCCACACCCCAGTCTGCGAGGGTAGTACGGATCCTCGGTAAGCTGGTTTGAGGGACGTTCCTGTAGGACACGTCCACGCCTCCTGTCTCGCGCCGGACTTTGGTCCTTGAAGGCCGGGGCTTAGCTCGACCGGCACACGGCGGTTATCGCCGGTTGCCGCGGCCTCCTCTCCGTGAAGGAGATACTTCTGAAACTGCTTCGGCTTCTGGGCCGCGTTTCAGCGGTTGAGCCACCCGTATGCCAGAAGGGCTACGCCGCCCCCGAAGAGCACGATGCCCGGCAACATGACCATGGCCCCACCGGCCTCAAAGATGATCTGCAAGAAAAGGGCGAGGACAAGCAGGAGTGCCCCGATCACCACCCCCGCCAGTCCCATCCTATTCGTCCAGCGCCACCTGATGGTCACGACCCTGTACCTCTGTATAATGCTCCGCGCCGCGCCAATAGCCGCAGCGCGTCGGCGGGATTCCACAAACAGGAGTGTCCCGAGCCCGCTCAGAAGCAGCACCCCACCCATTGCCCTGATCGTCGCGCCGAAGCCCACACCGTAATCGTCTTGGAGAACTATCCCGAACACGACCAAGACGATTCCACTTGCCACCCCGGAGGCTCCCAGCATATCGGCAGGACTTGCCTCTCGGATCCCCCTGAGCAACTTAGGCACACCGGTCCTCAATAAAGACATGTCTGCTCCTGACTCTGGAAGGATTCCAAGCGCAATCGCCGAATACCATACACGCTTGCTCCCCTGGTATTGTGTCTTGAACCAGGATTTCCCACATTGGAAGTCTTTAAGCTCAAAGGGCAGTCCAAAGGAGATCATAGCATTATAGCCAAGTACTGTAAGCCCGAATCCACCGAAAGGTTGAGGATTGAGGGGTGTGCTGAATTGGTCAAAAATGCCGGACCGATTCTTACACACCCCTGGTCTCTCAGCGCCCATCTCTCCCACCAGACCTCTCCCTGTCAGGACGATTGCAAAGTCGTTGTCTGGATCAGGATTTCCAGCATTATAGAATTCTCAGGATAAATGTCCTAATCCTGCACATCTTTCAATCCTGATTCAGACAATTGCGATGGACAACAACTTTGCAATCGTCCTGATGGGTGGGGGTTGTAAAGTGCACTGGTTGTAGATATAGTCCTCTGAGCCACCAACCCAGATAAATCTGACGTCCCCATCTGTGAGAATCACCATACTGGCCCATGCCCTGGCCCTTCATCCCCAGTCTTTCACCCCAACCCTTTCTCTATCGGTGGATTTGGGATAGGACATCCTGATTTGCCGACTTTTTCAACACTCCCGTCTCTGTAAATCGATAGTATTAGGAAGGACTTCCACTCTCGGGGTCTTCCAACTTCCTCACGTATACGAGGGTTTACCCTCGCAACCCAGTGGTCTTAATTGCGCCGGTCGCCATACCTTTCCTCCAGGCACTTTTTCCAGCCGTCTGCAGCAACAAACCTGCACAAATCCTATCCATACCCTAAGTCTGGCTATATCCTATCCATTTACTATCTATATCCTAGCCACTTTTGGTTTATTTCCTATTTGTCTTCCCTTATCTTCCTTATCTTAACCGTTAGACAACAGAGGGCAATTGGGAACATATTCCTTTGCTCATCTGCTCACCAATTAGGTTAGGATATAGATTGGATAAAGTGTATCGAATTGGGATAAGCAGAGCAGCAGCAACCGGTTCGCATCCGGCGCCATGGATGGGAAGGCTGCTGGTCATCTCCCTTCTGGTGATGTTGAACCTTCCGGTAATCTTGATCGGAACCACCGGAATGGACCAGTACGGTTTCTTTACCCTTGAACCAGTGGCGTCCCGGCCGTGGCCGCTGGTGCTCTCGATTGCGCTGAGTACATTTTCCGCCGGAGCGGGCTATTCGGTCTATCGTCTGTTGCAGAGGCGGGCCTGGTTCGCCGGAAACAGGTACGAAGCTTACCATCGTAACGCAGTAGTCTTCGGGGTGCCGGTCGCCATCGCTTTTCTCCCGGCATTCTTTCTTACTGGTTACGAAGGCAAACCCCTAGTGGTGGGCGTGGCCGGAATCATGGCCGCTTCACTGTGTCTCACCGCCGCCCTCAATAACCACAAGACCCCGCAAGACCCCGAAATGGCCCGCCTCTGGTTCGTTGTCTTCGCCGCCTTCATCCTCGTGTTGTTGACACTATCAGTGTCGGGAATGCTGGCGATGTATTTCGTTGAGCATTCGCCTTCCGGCGGCAACTTTCTCTGGTCATGGGAATTCGACTGGAGCGATCTGGGATACCCGGCGGAAGAGTTCAGCCAGCGTTACCGGAACGGGCTGCTGGCCTTCGGCGTTGCGGGAACCTTGTACATGACCGTTGGCCTCGGGGGCTCCATGCTGGGAGCGGTTCTCAGGTGGACCAAGCCTAACGAAGAAAGGGCGGAAGAGGAAGCGGCGACGCCACATCCGGCAGCGTCGGCTGAGGACTGGTTGGATGCCGGAGAAGAGACGGCGCAGGAGTCCCAGGAGTTTGTGGTGGCGATGAACGGAGAAGAAACCTTCATCAGCCAAAGGGAGTACGAGAACCTTCTCGCCGAGAAAGACATACTCCTGCCCGACACCAGGCTACTGGTGGACAAAGCGTCGGGATCCGCCTTCGCCAAGAACGGCGGCAACTGGAAAAAAATTCCTTTTCGTGGCAGGCGCAAAGGCCCGTTCCAGTTGCTGTGCATCTATGCCCGGCACCCGGGAAGGCGGTTTACCACGGGAGAGCTGGAAGTCATGCTGCGGACTGAGCTGGACGACCGGGACGAGTTTAACGTCAGCGATTTCTTTGCTCAGTTGCGGAAGAGAACACCCTTGGTGCCCGTGCAGCGCGACGACGGCCGCTCCTATATCCCGGATACGGTCAGCGTTTGCTTCCTGGACTATTTCCCTGCCTCCAAGTCCGCAAACGGAATCACCGCCTCCACGGAGGAATCCTGACCTCCCAAACAAGCTGGATGGACCCTGTCAACCTCCTCCTCGAAGCTGAACCGGCAAATCCTAGAGCGTGTTTACAAACTCTGCCGGCAAAGACATTTGGGTATTGGCGCAGTTGTTTGACGCCAGGATTTCACCCTCACCCTCAAGGGAGAGGGGATATTGCAGGTTAATTCCGCCCTATTTTCGGTTTGTAAACATACCATAGCTATAACCTAAGCTATAACCTAGCCACTTTCGGTTCATTCGAGCCTCTGCGTCAGTAATAATCAGGAACGGTCAACTATGACCATCTCATCCTGAAGGAGGCGCCTTAATGACCACACCCGAAAATTCCGCTCAGGCTGGACAGCAGTCCCTGAGCGGTCTGACCGTCCTCAACCTCGGCATCGCTCTCACCATGAGCCTATTGATGTCCACGTTGCTGACTCTCCTCTCTGCGTCCGGAGATATTGACGAAGGCCTCGGAAAGACATCGTTGGTTTTTCCATTCCTTGTCATTCTTCTGGCAGTTGCCACAGCCACCTTTTCCTTCTGGCATACCACCATTGCCACTTCACGTGAAGGGTTGAAAAACGCTATTAGGTTGACAAGCTGGATCCTCACTTTTGTCACGCTGGGGTTTGGCTTCATTTCGCTGATTCTGATGGTAGTTGTGGTTTTCAAACTCTGATGGCCGCAAAGTCCGCCTGTCCTGCTTCTTCGGGCCGCGTCCCGGCGAAGCGGGGCAGCGCATTTTTGGGCGAATCGCAGCGGCGGTAAATGTCGTGGACAATCGCTGAACTTACCCAATCTACTGACCGCCAAGCCTGCCTTCATGCGGCCGACAGCAAGACCCCATGGCAAGACCCCATCGGATTAGGAGTGAACCATGCCCAAAATTCTCGGCGTCCTGATTCTGGCGACCCTGGCCGTAGTTCTTGCCTGCGGCGGAGGTGGCGAGCGGCTAACCGTTCGAGAGTATGCAGAAGAGTGCGGGGATTTGGGAGTACAACTTTCCGGTTTCAACCTCGACTTGGACGACATAATTGAGGATTCCGACGATGCTGAAAAGGCGATTGAGGATCTTCGAGATTTCATTGGCGAATACGAAAGACTAAATCCGCCTTCTTCGCTTCAAGACCTTCACGACGCTCGCCTAGAGTTGATGGATTTCCTGGATGATGAAGTCCTCCCCATCATGGAAGATGTCTTGCCTCTCGTAGAGGATGCGTTGTCAGCCCTGGAAGATGGGGATGAAGACGAACTCGAAAAGCTTCAGGAAGAATTTGAGGAATTTGAGGATGCCTTTGAGGACCTGGAGGAAGAAGCTGACGATCTAGCTGCGGAAGCTGAAGAGCAGTTCGAAGACTTGTCATCCAGGAATCAGGAAATTTTGGAAGATTCGGATTGCGGATAAATCTCGGAGCATCTTCATTCGCTGGCGGGGCGATAATGCCCTATTGATAATGCTTCCCGAATCCGCCAATAGCAACTCTGTCTCGAATGTCAAGAGGAATGACCGATCAAAGCGGTAGCTCTACTAAGCTAAAGCCAAGGTGGGATGTGCATTTATGCACGACGATGATCAACTGCGTTGGGCCGGCGCCCCTCTCTCAGCCGTACCTGGAAAATGACCCGGCTCCGTCAGTTGACCCCTATCGTCTGCGCATTTCACCTTGGTTTTGGTTTAGGTTTTATACAAAGTCTAGTTAAGGGAGGTATCCAAAATGGAAAGACCCATGAATGTCACAATAAGCGCCAGCCGCCTCGGCGGGCTGATTGGATTTATATCCGGCAACAGCAAGAGACGCACCATTGAACGCGGAATACAATCACTGAACCGCAACGGCTACCATGTGATCATGGTCGTGGACGACGAGTGGGGCTCCCTGGGCTTAATCCTCCGACTTCTTCTCCTCATTGTCACCCTGGGCCTGTTTACCCTCGAACCAGGCCATATTGTCATCGGTGAAAGGGACGAGGAACCATCACCGGCGCGCACGGCAACCCCCAGAGCCAGAGTCCAGGTGGGGAACTAAAACAATGTACGAGCAGAAGGAAAACGGGTTCGACCAGTTGATCGAGTCAATCGGCGGCTATAACCGCAGAACCATAGGTATCATCTTTGCTGCCGGAATTATCACCGGAACAGTCGGGGGTGCAATAGTCGGATTCATGTTCCTTATACTGTTGGTCTTCATTGCGGTCCTGGTAGCAGTCATCGTGCTGATCGCACGCGCACGGCGAAGGGACACAGCCTCCAGCGAAGCAATCCAGCAGCCTGTCCAGCCGGTCAGGAATCCAACGCCGCCGCCGGCCGCGAGACCAACTCACGTTCCGGCACTGGAACGCCGCATCCTCACAATAGTGAACAGCGGCAACGAAAATCTATCGGCCAGCGCCCTAGCCGAGGAATTTCAGGTGTCAACAGATTTCGTCCGCGAGACGGTCCAGAATATGGCCGATCGCGGCCTTTTCAATTTGGAAGAGTGAAGCCAGCTCCATGATTGAGAAATGGCGCAAGACTCTCTGAGCACCCCCGCAGATTCTCCGCAGATGAGGCACTCGCTATCGGGGGGCTTATTTCTATTTCGTAACTAACACATTGGAGGAGGTCTCGAAGAGCCCGTGTCAAGAATCAACCCGAATCCGCCAATAGCAACTCTATCTCGAGTGTCAAGAGGAATGACCGGTCAAAGCGGTAGGTCTACCAGACTGGCGAGACGGCTTGCCCTGCTGGGTGTTGTTCTTACGCTGGCGCTGTCGGCAATCCTCATGGCCTGCGGCGGCGACTCCACCGAATCCGGCGGGGAGGATCGGCCCCCCACTCGGTCGCAGCCTGCCGACGCGGGGGAGTCCCCCGGAGAGGCGGAACCCAACGGCCCGCCAGTCACCCCCCTCGCCGAACCAGAGGGCACCCAAGAGGCTAACCCCGAACCCACGCGCCAAGGAATCTTCGGCGCCGGCAGCCAGTCCACCGCCGGGCCGGAGGCCACCGATGAGCCGACGGCTACCAGACGCCCCCTGCTGACCTTTGGGCCGACATCGGCAGCAACGGACCGGGAGGCGCTGGTTGCCCTCTACAACGCAACGGACGGTCCGAACTGGGACGACGATGTCAACTGGCTGAGCGACGCGCCCCTGAACGAATGGTATGGCGTCACCACCAACGACGACGGGCGCGTTACGAAGCTGGACCCCGACTTTAACGAGTTGAGCGGGGAGATACCGCCGGAGCTGGGCAGCCTCGCCAATCTGACAGGGTTGAGCCTCAGCGGGAACGAGTTGAGTGGTGAGATACCGCCGGAGTTGGGTAGCCTCGCCAATCTGACAGGGTTGAGCCTCAGCGGGAACGAGTTGAGCGGTGAGATACCGCCGGAGCTGGGCGGCCTCGCCAATCTGACAGGGTTGAGCCTCAGCGGGAACGAGTTGAGCGGTGAGATACCGCCGGAGCTGGGCGGCCTCGCCAATCTGACAGGGTTGAGCCTCAGCGGGAACGAGTTGAGCGGAGAGATACCGCCGGAGCTGGGCAACCTCACCAGCCTGACAGGACTGTTCCTCTACGAGAACGAGTTGAGCGGGGAGATACCGCCGGAGCTGGGCGGCCTCGCCAACCTGGAAAGGCTGATCATCCACGGGAACGAGTTGAGCGGGGAGATACCGCCAGAACTGGGCAGCCTCGCCAACCTGACACGGCTGCGGCTCGACGACAACCAGTTGAGCGGTGAGATACCCCCGGAGTTGGGCGGCCTCGCCGGCCTGGAAGAGCTGAGACTCTACGACAACCAGTTGAGCGGTGAGATACCCCTGGAGTTGGGCAACCTCGCCAATCTGCAAGGGCTGAGCCTCAGCAGAAACGGGTTGAGCGGTGAGATACCCCCGGAGTTGGGCAACCTCGCCAACCTGACATGGCTGAGCCTCGAAGAGAACGAGTTGAGCGGTGAGATACCGTCAGAGCTGAGCAACCTCGCCAACCTGGAATCGCTTTGGCTCAGAGAAAATCAGTTGAACGAGATACCGCCGGAGTTGGGCAGCCTCGCCAACCTGGAAAAGCTGAGACTCGAAACGAACCAGTTGAGCGAGATACCGCCGGAGTTGGGCAGCCTCGCCAACCTGGAATCGCTGCACCTCAGTGGGAACCAGTTGAGCGAGATACCGCCGGAACTGGGCAGCCTCGCCAACCTGACAGTGCTGGACCTCAGTGGGAACCAGTTGAGCGAGATACCTCCGGAACTGGGCAGCCTCGCCAACCTGATATTTCTGTCCCTCCGCGATAACCAGTTGAGCGAGATACCTCCGGAATTGGGCAACCTTGCCAACCTGGAAGCCCTGGACATCTTCGGGAACCAGTTGAGCGGTTGCGTGCCAAGCAGCCTGGCAGGCCAGTTGGATCTTCACCGCTCTTACCTTGACGACCTGCCCTTCTGCTGAAGCCAGCAGTTCTCAGCCGGGGGTGGGCGGCATACCGGCCTTGCAGGCGCTCCCGGCGCGTGTTGGCTATGGCGCAATTGAGACTAGGAGGTAGAGAAAATGACCGGCAACCGAGCGAGAAGATGCGGGACCCTGTTGAGCGTCGTCCTGGCACTGTTCCTCACGATGACCCTCGCGGCCTGTGGCGGCGAGGGCGACCCCGGAGGGGAGGGAACTCCCAGCTCGTCCTCAAGCAGCGGTGACCGGGAAGCGACGCAGGAGGCCGGAGCCTCGGGATCGCAGTCGCGGATCCCCTTCGCCCGGGCCACCCCCGAACCCACCGAGGAGGCCGGGGCCTCGGGATCGCAGTCGCTGATCCCCTTCGGCCGGGCCACGCCCGGACCCACCGAGGAGGGCGAATCCTCGGCGACCGCCCTGATTCCGTCATCGGAGGGAGCCGACGGAGAGGGCGAATCCTCGGTGACCGCCCTCATTTCGTCATCGGGGGAAGCCGCCGAACTCGACCGGGACGCCCTGATCGCCCTCTATGAGGCCACCGGCGGCGACGACTGGACCGACAACGACGGTTGGCTCAGCGACGCCCCCATCGGCCAGTGGCGCGGCGTCACCGTCGACGACACCGGGCGGGTCACCGCCCTGGTCCTCAACGGCAACAACCTGGTCGGGACCGTGCCCGATGAGATCGGCTACCTGGACGCCCTGACCCTGCTGGACCTGGGCGGGAACCGGCTGGACGGCTGCGTGCCGGCCAACCTGTACGATCAAGACCACGTGGAAGTCCGCCCGCTGGGACGCGCTCCCAACCCGCCTCTGGCGCAGACCTCGGCGGAGACCGACAAGGAAGCGCTTCTGGCCATCTACAACGCCACCGACGGCGCCAGCTGGGACGGGAGCGGCACCTGGGCCGGTTTCTTGCCCATCAGCGAGTGGGCAGGTGTAACTACCGACGAGGACGGCCGCGTCGTCGAACTCAAAGCCAACCTTCTCTTAGCGGAGCTCCCGCCCGAGATCGGCCACCTCACCGGCCTGAGGACCCTGGATCTGGACGGTGTGACCGGGGGAATTCCGCCGGAGTTGGGCTATCTCGTCAACCTGGAGAGGCTGGAGCTCGGGCGTAAGTCGTCGTGGAGGACCGGCATCTTTAACAATCTGAGCGGGGAGATACCGCCGGAGCTGGGCAGCCTCGCCAACCTGACAGTGCTGAACCTCGAAAGTGAGAGAAACTCGCTGTGCGGGGAGATACCGCCGGAGTTGGGCAGCCTTGGCAGCCTGCAATCGCTGAACCTCGGCGTCAACCAGTTGACCGGGGAGATACCGCCGGAACTGGGCGGCCTCGCCAACCTGACAGTGCTGAACCTCCGTGACAACCAGTTGACCGGGGAGGTTCTGCCGGAGTGGGAGAACCACGTCTACACCCTGGAGAGAATCAATCTCATCGGGAACCAGCTTGGCGGATGCATATCCGACTTGCTGAGAGACTACGTCGACGTAGAAGCTGGCGAAATCCCTGTATGCGCTCCCGAAAACCATCCCGGCGACACCGAAGCCCTGATCGCCCAGTACAACGCCTGGGGACAGCCGGACAACCTCAGCAACTGGCTGAGCCGGGAGCCCATCAGCGAGTGGGCAGGCGTTTCCGTGGACGCCACTGGCCGCGTCGCAGCCTTGAACCGGCCCTACCCTTATGGAGGGCTGACCGGGAAGCTGTCGCCGGAGTTGGGCAACCTTGCCAACCTGAAATATCTGGACCTCAGCAGGAACGAGTTGACCGGGGAGATACCCCCGGAACTGGGCAGCCTCGCCAACCTGGAACGGTTGTACCTACAGGGCAACCAGATGACGGGTGAGATACCGGTGGAACTGCGCAACTTACCCGACCTGCGGTCCCGAAACGACGGAGCAAACATCTGGATAGGACCAAGTTTCGCCTCGGTCAGCGCCGGGCTTCTCCACACCTGCGGTGTGAGGACCGACGGCACCGTCGCCTGCTGGGGATCTAGCGGGACGTGGCCGGAAGGGCAGTTCGCCTCGGTCAGCGCCGGGGGTGAGAGCTATGCCCCCCACGCTTGCGGGGTGATGACCGACGGTACCGTTGCCTGCTGGGGCGATGACCATTATGGCCAGGCCACGCCGCCGGAGGGGCAGTTCGCCTCCGTCAGTGCCGGGGGTGTTCACACCTGCGGTGTGAAGACCGACGGCTCCGTGGCCTGCTGGGGCTATAACAATGTTGGCGAAGCCACGCCGCCGGAAGGGGAGTTCGCCTCCGTCAGCGCCAGTGGTGGCACCATTTGGGGCAACCACACCTGCGGGTTGAGGACCGACGGCACCGTCGCCTGCTGGGGCAGAATAAGGACGCCGCCGGAAGGGCAGTTCGCCTCGGTCAGCGCCGGGGGTAGTCACGCCTGCGGGTTGAGGACCGACGGCACCGTCGCCTGCTGGGGCGGTGACGATTATGGCCAGGCCACGCCGCCGAAGGGGCAGTTCGCCTCGGTCAGCGCCGGGACCGGCCGGACCGGCCACACCTGCGGAGTGAGGACCGACGGCACCGTCGCCTGCTGGGGCGATGATTCGGGGGGCAAGTCCACGCCGCCGGAGGGGCAGTTCGCCTCGGTCAGCGCCGGGAGCAGTCACACCTGCGGGGTGAGGACCGGCGGCGCCGTCGCCTGCTGGGGCGAGGGCGGTAATGGCCAGGCCTCGCCGTGGTCGGGAGAGGGATCTTAGGCGAGAGTACGGAGCCCCGTGCCAATCTCTGCGGGAGAGAACGGCCCAGCGCAGCAATAGCCGGCCCCGCGGGGCCTGCCGTACGGTTTGCCGCAGGTCGGGCCCCCCGCTGTGTCGCGGGGTGACGCCTTCAGCGGCGATGGGAGGCCACCATGATGACGAGTACGGAACGGGGGAGCCGACTTGCCCTGCTGGGCATTGTCCTGGCGCTGGCGCTGGCGGCAGCGCTCACGGCATGCGGCAGCGATTCGCCGGATGCCGGTGGAAAGCGGGCCGCGACGCCCCGGCCGGAGACTGCGGAGAGCGGAGACCCCGAACCCACACGCCAGGGAATCCTCGGCACCGGCAGCCAGTCCACCGCCGAGCAGGAAGCCACCGATGCACCGCAACCGGCAGCTGCCGGACGTCCCCTGCTTCCCTATGGGCCGACTTCGGCGGCAACGGACCGGGAGGCGATGGTTGCCCTCTACAACGCAACGGACGGCCCGAACTGGGACGACGATGAAAACTGGCAGAGCGACGCGCCCCTGGACGAATGGAAGGGCGTTGCCACCAGCGACGACGGGCGCGTTATAGAGCTGGACCTCAGCGAGAATCGGTTGAGCGGGGAGATACCGCCGGAACTGGGGGACCTCGCCGACCTGGAACGGTTGAGCCTAAACGGGAACGAATTGAGCGGAAAGATCCCGCCGGAACTGGGCAGCCTGGCCAACCTGGAATTGCTGAGCCTCTACGGGAACCGGTTGAGCGGGAAGATACCGCCGGAGTTGGGCAACCTCGCAAACTTGACAGAGCTGTGGCTCAACAGCAACCAGTTGAGCGGCGAGATACCGCTGGAGCTGGGCAACCTCGCCAACCTGGAATCGCTTTGGCTCAGGGGGAACGAGTTGAGTGGCTGTGCCCCGGCCAGTTTGAACCGCGAGGGCCTGAAAGTGCGCCTGTCGTCTTCCGTAGTCGGCTTTTGCCGGTAGAGGCGGCGCCCAGCAGATATAAGAGACAGGAGATCACGATGACGACCAGTACGGGAGCGGCGAGACGGCTGGTGCCGTTGGGCATTGTCTTTGCCCTGGCGCTGTCCCTTGCGGCAACGCTTGCGGCATGCGGCGGAGATGAGCAGGTGGACGGCGGAGAGAGGGCTGCGACGCTCCGGACGGAGGCCACCGAGACCACCGAGACCTGGGAACCCGACCCCACGCGCCAGGGAATCCTCGGCATCGGCAGCCAGCCCGCCGCCGATCCGGAGGCCGCCGATAAGTCGCGACCGGCGGCTGAGACAGGCTCCCTGCTCACCAATGGGCGAACCTCGGCGGCAACCGACCGGAAGGCGTTGATTGCCTTCTACAACGCAACGGACGGCCCGAACCGGGAAAACTGGGTGACCCACGCGCCCCTGAGCCAATGGACTGGCGTCACCACCAACGAAGACGGGCGCGTTACCAGGCTGGACCTCTTCAGCAACGAGTTGACCGGGGAGATACCGCCGGAACTGGGCAGCCTCGACAACCTGCGCGAGCTGGACCTCGCGGACAACGAGTTGAGCGGGGAGATACCGCCGGAGTTGGCCGGCCTCGCCAACCTGCGCGAGCTGGACCTCGGCGAGAACCAGTTGAGCGGGAAGATACCGTCGGAACTGGGCAGCCTCGACAACCTGCGCGAGCTGGACCTCGCGGACAACGAGTTGAGCGGGGAGATACCGCCGGAGTTGGCCGGCCTCGCCAACCTGCGCGAACTGAACCTCAGCGGGAACGAGTTGAGCGGGGAGATACCGGCGGAACTGGATAGCCTGGCCTCCTCCCTGGAAGAGCTGCACCTCGGCGAGAACCAGCTTGGCGGGTGCCTATCCGACTTGCTGAGAGACTACGTCCCGGAATTCCAGGTCGAGATTCCGGTTTGCGCCCCAGAAAATCATCCCGTCGACACCGAAGCCCTGGTTGCCCTATATGAGGCGTGGGGAGAACCCGCGGCGCTCAGAAACTGGTTGAGCCAGGGGGACATCGGCGAGTGGGAAGGCGTTTCCGTGGGCGCCGACGGCCGCGTCGCAGCCTTGAACCTGCCCGATGAGGGGCTGACCGGGGAGCTTTCGCCGGAGTTGGGCAGCCTCGCCAGCCTGCGGATCCTGGACCTCCATGAAAACCAGTTGACCGGGGATATACCGGCGGAGTTGGGCAACCTCGCCGGCCTGCGGGTCCTGTACCTCCATGAAAACCAATTGACCGGGGAGATACCGGCGGAGTTGGGCAACCTCGTCGGCCTGAAAGAACTGGACCTCCACGACAACCAGTTGACCGGGGAGATTCCGCCGGAACTGGGCAGCGTGTTGACCAGCGTGCGGTCCCGATTAGACGGGACAAACATCTGGATAGGAGTGAAGTTCGCCTCCGTCAGCGCCGGGGGAGAGCACACCTGCGGGGTGAAAGCCGACGGCACCATCGCCTGCTGGGGCTTTGAGAGGTGGGGCGCGGCCACGCCGCCGGAGGGGCAGTTCGCCTCCGTCAGCGCCGGGGAGGAACACACCTGCGGGGTGAGGACCGACGGCACCGTCGCCTGTTGGGGTGCTGACGATTATCGCCAGACCCGGTCGCCGGAGGGGCAGTTCGCCTCCGTCAGCGCCGGGGAGGAACACACCTGCGGGGTGAGGACCGACAGCACCGTCGCCTGCTGGGGCCTGGACGGTTCTGCTGGCAAGGCCACGCCACTGGCCTTCCAGTTCGTCTCCGTCAGCGCCGGGGACGATCACACCTGCGGGATGAGGACCGACGGCATCGTCGCCTGCTGGGGCGATGACGATGACGGCGCGGCCGCGCCGCCGGAGGGGCAGTTCGCCTCGGTCAGCGCCGACGAACACACCTGCGGGGTGAGGACCGACGGCACCGTCGCCTGCTGGGGCGATGACGTTTATTACAGGGCCAGGCCGCAGCCGGAGGGGCATTTCGCCTCGGTCAGCGCCGGGGGTGGCCACACCTGCGGGGTGAGGACCGACGGCTCCGTGGCCTGTTGGGGCAGTGACTTTAATGGCGAGGCCACGCCGCCGGAGGGGCATTTCGCCTCGGTCAGCGCCGGGCGTGAGCACACCTGCGGGGTGAGGACCGACGGCTCCGTGGCCTGCTGGGGCGATGACGAGTGGGGCAAGACCACGCCTTGGTCGTGAGCGGAATCATAGCCGAGGGTAGGGAACCACGTCCCAATCTCTGCGAGAGGGGTCGCGCGAGCGCAGCGATAGCCGGCCCGTCGCCAGCCGGCGGCAGGCAAACCTGTCGGCCCAGGTGAGCGGTGACAGTTCGGTGAGTCTGATTTGGGAGGCCCCGGAATAGGGCAGCGTTGCCGGCTACCGGATTCTCGATCGTAGGCCCACGGGGGGAATCGGACACGCTGCCGGTGTACGTGGAGTTACACCGGCAGCGCAGCTGTTAGGGAGGTTTGCTGCAATAGTTCCTGGGGGCTGTCGTCATATTCGACGTCATTCCGGTGAAAACCGGAATCCAGATACCCCCGAACCACGAACACACTTCCGAGATGCCGAATTCTGGATTCCGGTCTCCGCCGGAATGACGAAATCAAGGGCCGGAAGGCCATTTCTGTCAATTACTGATGTTACGCAGCTCTAAGGAATTGGAGTTCATCGCAACTCAACGGAGCTGAAAGCGGTGCCCGCGGCCATCCCCGGCCGCCGGAGGCCAACGAGATTGCGGTGAGCCTGGAGGGCAAGGGGCTATGCGTGGACAACATGTCCATAGGAAGGCAAATAGGCCGAGTTAAGAGGAGAAAGTAGACAACATGGGTAGAACCGTGGATTTTGGCGGACTGGGCATGTTTTTCCGGGTGTCGGGCTTGCTGTTTGTGGCACTGCTCCTGGGGGTAGCGCTGGCGGCTTGCGGCGAAGGGTCGCCGGGCAATGGAGGCTCAGGGGGAGAGGAGGAGGCGAGCGTCGGCAGCCGGGAAGAAGCCAGCCGATTAACGGGGCCGACGGGAGTTGCCGGTGAAGAACCGGCGGCCCCGGGAAAGTCGGAGTCCGACGCTACACGGCCAGGGGTTTCGGGCAGCGACGGGGATACCACGGAAAGGGGAGGTGAGGAGGCGGGCGAAGGCAGCCAAGAAGAAGGCAGCGGTTTGACGGGGCCGACGGGAGTTGCCGGTGAAGAACCGGAGGCCCCGGGAGAGGCGGAGTCCGACGCGACACGGCCAGGGGTTCCGGGCAGTGAGGGGGATACCTCGGAGAACACTGAGGGCAGCGATGGCGGAGAAACCCGGCTCAAGTTCACCTCGGTCGAAGCCGGATCTAACTATCATTGCGGGCTTCGGTTAGGCGGAAAGATAGTTTGTTTCGGAGAAGGTTACGCTGGCTCGGCCACGCCGCCGGACGGGGAGTTCACCTCGCTTAGCGCCGGATGGAGCCATGCCTGCGGAGTTCTACGGAACGGTCAGGTGGAATGCTGGGGCAATGATAGTGATGGCCGAGCCACGCCGCCGGATGGAGAGTTCACCTCGGTCAGCGCCGGCGGGGGCCACACCTGCGGGCTGCGGCGGGATGGCTTGATGGAATGCTGGGGCAGCGATTACACCGGCCAGGCGACGCCCCTGGACGGAGAGTTCACCTCGGTCAGCGCCGGCGGGAGTCACACCTGCGGGCTCAGGCCGGACGGCTCGGTGGAATGCTGGGGAGAGGATTACTCCGAGTTCCCCGGGAGATGGCTAAGCAGTTACCGAAGTGCGGCCCCGCCGGACGGAGAGTTCACCTCGGTCAGCGCCGGGGGGAGCTACACCTGTGGGCTCAGGCCGGACGGCTCGATGGAGTGTTGGGGTGGCCATGACATTCATCTTTGGAGTGATAGTGAATACAACAAAACAGACTTCATCGCTATCAGCGCCGGATACAGCCACGTTTGCGGGCTGCGGCGAGACGGCTCCACGGAATGCAGCGGCGATGACGGCGGAGGTTCGGCAGGGAACCTCGCCGGTACTTGGGACGAAAAACAAAATGCCTACGTCCCGTTTCAGTTCACCTCAATCAGCGCGGGAAACTACCTCTCCTGCGGGGTGCTGGAGGGGGGTTCTATAATTTGCTGGGGAAGCGATCCGTCCAACTGGGCGGCGCCCCCAGAAGGGGAGTTCACCTCGGTCAGCATTGGTATATGGCTCGTCTGCGGGCTCGGACCGGACGGCTCGGTGGCTTGCTGGGGCAGCCACCGGGGCAGTTTCGAGGGAGCGCCGCCGGACGGAGAGTTTACGGAGATCAGCGCGGGGTGGTCTCACGCTTGCGGGGTGCGACGGGACGGCTCGGTGGAATGCTGGGGAGAGGATTACTCCGATTTATCTGAAAGGGGTGAGGATTACCGCAGCCACGTCATCCCGCCGGAGGGAGAGTTCGCCTCGGTCAGCGCCGGGCAGTGGTACACCTGCGGGTTGCGTCAGATCGGTTCCCTGGAATGCTGGGGGAGGGATTACGACGGACAGGCCACGCCGCCGGGCGGAGTGTTTACGGCTATCAGCGCGGGGTTGGATCACACCTGCGCGTTGCGGCGGGGTGGCGAGGTTGCGTGCTGGGGATTGGATTACTCCGGACTGACCAATCCGCCCGGAGGAGTGTTTACGGCTATCAGCGCGGGATGGCATCACACCTGCGGGTTGCGGCAGGACGGCGAGGTGCGATGCTGGGGCTATCACGGCGAAGGCCGCGCCGCGCCCCCTACCGGTGAGTTCATCGCGGTCAGCGCCCAGAGTAACTATTCCTGTGGGCTGCGACCTGACGGCGAGGTGGTCTGCTGGGGCTATGACGGCAAATGGGAGACTGCGCCTTCGGGCGGGGTATTCAGCGAGGTCGGCGCCGAGGAGTTCGACGCCTGCGGTGTGTGGTGGGATGGGTCAATGCTCTGTTCAGGGCGTCAGGCCGTGCTTGCCGCGACGGGCGGTCAGGGAGAGGGCAGCAGAGTGGACCGCGCCGCCCTCATCGCCCTCTACGACGCCACCGGCGGGCCCAACTGGACGAACCAGGACGGCTGGGGCAGCGACGCCCCCCTTGGCGACTGGTACGGCGTCGTCACCGGCGAAGATGGGCAGGTGATTGAAATCCGCCTCCCGGAGAACGGCCTGTCCGGCGAGCTGCCGGCGCAACTGGGCAACCTGGCCAGCCTGACCGTGCTGGACCTGGATTACAACAGGCTCAAGGGCGCCATACCGCCGCAACTGGGCAACTTGGCCAGCTTGACCGTGCTGAGAATGGGAAGCAATCAATTGAGCGGGGCAGTGCCCGCGGAGTTGGGCAACCTAGGCAGTTTGAGCATTCTGGGATTGGGGAATAACCAATTGAGCGGCTCGATACCGCCGGAATTGGGCGGGCTGTCCAGCCTGACACAGATCAGCCTGTGGAACAATCAACTGACCGGTCCCATACCGGCAGATCTGGCCAACCTGTCCGGTTTGACCAAGCTGAACTTGGGGAAAAACCGGCTGAGTGGGCCGATACCGCCTTCTCTGGGCAATCTGGCCGGCTTGGAGGAACTGAGCCTCGGCAGAAACCGGCTGAGGGGCGCCATTCCCGCGGAGCTGGGGAGCCTCGCCAACCTGCGGTTGCTTTACCTCAACAACCAAAGCCCCTTCAGGGCGCTGGAGGCATCACCCCTATCCGGGGGTGCCCAGACTTTCGAGGACGACGGGAATTATCTGCACGGAGAGATACCGCCGGAACTGGGGCGCCTCGAGAACCTGAAGGCGTTGGATCTCAGCCAGAACCGGCTGAGCGGCCGGATACCCTGGCAGCTGGGCAACCTCACCGGACTGACCAGACTGTACCTCTACGACAACAAACTGGTGGGGCAGATACCGAGGCAGCTGGCCAACTTGAAGAACCTGGAACACCTCAGCCTCAGCCACAACCGGCTGGTCGGCGGAATTCCACGCGCGTTGGGCGACCTCCGGGGCCTCAGTACCCTGCGCTTGAGCAACAACCTGCTGATAGGCCTCATACCGGCCGAACTGGGCAGCCTGGACAGATTGGAGGTCTTCGACCTCAGCAACAACCGGCTGAATGGGGCCATACCGGAAGACCTGGATCTCTTGGACAGCCTGGTCACCCTGGACCTCGGCAACAATGAATTGACCGGCAACATAACAATACCCAGGAGGGATGCCGGAACCCGTTCAAACTGGCTTCCCAACCTGGTCACGCTGAACCTCAGCGGGAACAACCTGGAAGGCACGATACCTTTTAGGTTGAACCGTCTTGCCAGCCTGACGACGCTGGACCTCAGCCGCAATCAGCTGGAGGGGGTGATACTGGAGGGGTTGTCCAGCCTTACCAAGCTGGAATCGCTAAACCTCAGCGACAACAGGCTGAGCGGCTGGATACCGACTTGGCTGAGCAGCCACGGCAACCTGATCGTGCTGAATATCCAGGGCAACCCTGGGTTGGAGGCAGCCTTCGAGCAGGTCCAAGTGAACGAAGACGCCATCCGGCGGGACCGCCAGGCGCTGATAGACCTGTTCAATGCCACCGGCGGCTCCAACTGGAAGAACAATGACAACTGGAATACCTCCATGCCCCTCAGCCAGTGGTACGGCGTCCTCGTTGCTGCCGGTCACGACCCCAGCCGGCCCAATCGTACCGGCCGCGTCATTGGCTTGTCCCTGACCGACAACAACTTGGCGGGAGATATATCCGACTGGGTCAACACGTTGAGAGAGGATGGAGAAAGACAGCAGGGCGACGCTTTGTACTGGCTGTCGTGGCTGGAACTCGACGTTATTCCCCATGAGATGGCGCACCAGGGAGATGACCTGGCCAGCATGTTGTTGCCGATTCTCCCCAACCTAGTGAATCTGACCGCCACCATTCACTACAGCGAAGTCTATCGAGTGTCCGAAGAGGTGCTTGAAGGGGCAACTCCCGTAATCAAGGCGCCCATAAGCGGCGCTAACTGGACAGTGAAAATCCTGAAGACTGTCGGTGTGGAGGGCGGAAGAGCTCTGGCATGGACCCATAATCTCTTGCAGACCCCGCTAGGAAGAGTCGCGACGAGGGCCAGCACGGTCACAACCGTGGTCACAGCGGCCCTGGATACGGAATTCACTACATGCGTCGGCGTGGAATTGATCCATGCGTTCGGTTGGAGGCAGCCTGGTGAGGGACACCAAACTGACTACGGACCGTGCTTGCGTGAGGTTGATAACCTTGTTGGCGACGCCATCACGTCGGTGGTTGAACCCTTCGTTGATATCGGCGAGCCGGTCATATCCTGGATAAAGAGCTTGTTTGATTAAAGAGCTGGTATTAACTGATGGCCGATGTGATTTCCCTACCATCGGGCCTCTCCGTGAATCAGGTTGGCGAGATGCCGCCGGAGCTGGGCAGTCTCGCCAACCTGACGGGGCTGTGGCTCCGCGGCAACGAGTTGAGCGAATGCGTGCCAAGCAGCCTGGAAGACCAGTTGGGCATCTATGACCCTGGCGGCCTGCCCTCCTGCTGAAGCCACCAGTTCTCAGCAGGAGGGCGGACTGCCTATCGCCTCGGATGCGTTTACGGCGCGTGTTGGCTATGGCGCAATTTAGACCGGGAGGTTAAGAAAATGGCCCGCACACACACGACACGATGCGCGACCCTGTTGGGCCTTGTACTTGCGCTGGTCCTTACGGCAGTCCTCACGGCCTGCGGCGGCGATTCGCCGGAGGCCGACGGGGATCGGGCCGCAGCGACGCCTCAGACCGAGGCCGGGGACCCCGAACCCACGCGGGAAGGAATCTTCGGCACCGGCACCCAGTCCACCGCCGAACCGGAGGAGGCCGATGAGCCGACGCCTACCAGGCGTCCCCTGCTGACCTTTGGGCCGACCTCGGCGGCAACGGACCGGGAGGCGCTGGTTGCCCTCTACAACGCAACGAACGGCCCGAACTGGGACGACAATGAAAACTGGATGAGCGACGCACCCCCGGGCGAATGAGAGGGCGTTTCCACCAGCGACGATGGGCGCGTTACAGGGCTGAACCTCAACGGAACCAGTTGAGCGGGGAGATACCGCCGGAACTGGGCAACCTCGCCAGCCTGACAGCCCTGAGCCTCTACGGGAACGAGTTGAGCGGGGAGATACCACCGGAACTGGGCAACCTCGCCAACCTGAGAAGCCTGAGACTCACTTGGAACGAGTTGAGCGGGGAGATACCGCCGGAGCTGGGCAACCTCGCCAACCTGAGAAGCCTGAGACTCACTTGGAACGAGTTGAGCGGGGAGATACCGCCGGAGCTGGGCAACCTCGCCAACCTGACATACCTGTCCCTCTGGGGGAACCAGTTGAGCGGATGCGTGCCAAGCAGCCTGGGAGACCAGTTGTCCACTGTAAACATTGGCGACCTGCCCTTCTGCTAGTGCCAGCAGTTCTCAGCCGGGGGCGGACGGTCTGTCGCCTTGCATGCGCTTATGGCGCGTGTTGGCTATCGCGCAATTAGGACCGGGGGGTAAAGAAAATGACCAGTAGACGGGTGACGAAATAAGGGACACAGTTGAGCATCGTCCTTGCGCTGGCCCTTACGGCAGTCCTCATGGCCTGGGGCGGCGATTCGCCGGAGACCGACGGGGATCGGGCCGCCCGGCCGGGCATCGCGGTCGCCGTGCTGGTGGTGTGGTGGCTTATCGCGAAGCGGTGGCGTGGCTCCTGCTGACATGAGAATTGACTGGCCGCTCTTGAGCCACACGCGAATGACCGATAAAATGCCTCATATTGACTCCAACTATGATGCACAGGAGCAACACGATATGAACCAACTTACGGTCAGGGGATTCGATGACGAACTGGATGCCATCATGCGCCGCCTGGCAAGGCAGGAGGGAATCTCCCTGAATCAGGCGGCGTTGAGGCTGCTCAGGAAGGGCGCCGGCCTGACGGACAACAGCAATGGTAATCCCAACGCGATAGGCACTTCGTTGGACGATCTGTTCGGTGCATGGAGCCAGGATGAAGCCGAGAATTTCGATGCGGCTCTTGAGATCTTCGGGACGGTGGACGAGGCGGCGTGGTCATGAGGATTCTGCTGGATTCCAACGCCTACTCCGCGTTCATGCGGGGCAGCCATGAGGTGAGAGATCTGATACAGGTCACCGAGGAGGTGCTATTCTCGGTTGTTGTAGTAGGCGAGCAGATGTACGGCTTCCGGCAGGGGGCACATTTTGAGCGAAACCTGGCGGAACTTCGATCCTTCCTCGAACGTCCCTACGTGTCCTTTGTTCCCGTGGGTCCAGTGACTGCGGACCGGTACTCGCGGGTGATGACGGCGCTGAGGGCGAAGGGGCGCCCAATTCCGACCAACGACGTCTGGATTGCGGCCCACGCCATGGAAACGGGCGCCGACCTGGTTTCCGCCGACAGCCACTTCGAGCACGTTGACGGGATTGCGTGGGTCCGGTTGTCGGCAAGTTGAAACCTGATACAGCTAACAGGAGGAGTAAGAGATGAGGAAACAGTTCCAACCCCTCACGCCGGCGGCCCTCTACGCCAGGGTGTCCAGCGACCGCCAGGACGTAGACCTCTCCGTCGCCGCCCAGATGCGGGCGCTCCACGACTACGCCGAGAGCAACGGCTACACCGTGGCCCGCGAGTAGGTGGACGAGGCCGAGAGCGGCAGAATCGCCGATAGGCCCCAGTTCCGCCGGATGATCGACGACGGCGGCAAGGCACGGCCCCTTTCCAGGTGATCCTGGTCTGGAAGTTCAGCCGGTTCACCCGCAAGCGGGAGTACGCCGTGGCCTTCAAGTCCGTGCTCCGGCGCAAGGGAATCCGAGTCATCTCCATCACCCTAGTAGACCAACTACTTTGAAATGATGGGCGACGAGGGCAACCACAAGGGTTGCCCCTACCAGTCAGAGGCAGTTGCGTAGGGGCCGCCCCTTGTGTGCGCCCTGACCGATTCCGCCAAGGCTACCCATCAATGCAAAGATTTCGCACCCTAACACGCCGACTACTCCCCCACCGGCAAGCTGATGGAGGCCATCATCGAGTCGGTGGACGAGTTCTACAGCGAAAATCTTGCCGAAGAAGTTCGGCGGGGAATGCGTGAGGCCGCCTCAAGGGGGTTCTGGGTCGCCAGCCGGGTCTCTTACGGCTACCTTCTCGCCGCCCATGACAGTCGCCAAGGCCATGCGGGGTGTTGAGGACTACAAATCCCGTTGGGTTCCTGCTGGCCAGTCAACTTCCCGCATAGCCCAGCGAGCATTATCAAACTGTCCGAGGGCTCCAAGATAGACTGCGCCATCGGAGAAAAGATACGCTGTCGTTGTGAACAACTTCGCTTTACCGGGGAGGGAAGCTCGGTCTGTCGTCCATCCATTGGAAGCTCCCGTCACATCCCATCTGTCAGGACTCGAAGTTGCCCACTGCACGGAATTTGGAGCAACCGGCCAAACTTCCGCTTCCACGTAGAGGTCACACCATCCCACCCCGCCAGCGGGAAGACCCCTAACCTCGCCACCTCCCTCCTCGTATCCGATTTCTAGCATCCTGCACCATCTCAGGACTTCGGAGGGTGTTCGGAATATTGGGATACTATTCAGGGCGGGAGGCAACACTGAACCCTGGCGAGGAGGGCCAGGCTGGTACAAAGCGAAGTCATCTAGAATGCCGAAGTCGTTGAGGTCAGGCGGCCCTACATGGACCTCGCCCGCATATCGCGCGCCGTAGAGAGCCCCAGCAAAGAACGCCGTGTCAGGGTTGGACAAGGGCAGATACAATATAGCTGAGCTTCCGTCCACGAGTTCGTGTAATTCGTCCATCTCGGTGGTCGCTGGCGCCCTTACCAGCATTCCACCTGACACCAAGGCCGTCGTCACACCCGGCAACCACGTATCGCCGGGATCCCCGACGATGCACACGTAACGAGACATTGATCCCTCCTCTTGAACGTCGCTCCGCTGTTCTCAAACGACCGGAGCGTGTGGCATCTGCGGCCTGGTCAATGCTGTCCAACAGCTATGCCGCATAGTGAATGGGAGGGTCAGTAGTTGGTGATCAACTCCAACCCGAGCGTGAGGAGATAACGAAGCAGGTCAACCGCTACGCAGGTGAATCCAATAGGGAAAGGGGCGCAGGGAGTGCCGTGCTGTCTCCGGTTGCCACCTCCTCGATTCAGTCCGCGGGGCAGGGATTCCAACTCGGGTAGAAATACCAGGTGAGACGCTCCGTGCGCCTGGGTTAACGTCCCTCGCAGGCGCCCATCGGGAGAGCGCGATGCTCAATCCCTCTGAGCCGGTCCGGCATAGGCGGCCGTTCGGAGAGCTAGGCTCGATCCTATGCGGCCAAACCCGGGTCTAGGGACGGGACCCTCCAGTTTTCTCGGCAAGAATCACTGGCAAAAGCCTAATCACGTTATCCAGTATCCGGCACCACGAGACCGGATGCAAGGCTATTGCCGCCATCGCCCCCAAACTGTTCGCAAGACTCTAAGCACGGGCCCGCGACGGCGTTGACCACCATCAATGCCACCGGCAAGGCGTCGTAATTATTCTCACCTCAGCCCGCTACCGCCACCACCGCCCCCGGGACGACCCACCGCCGAGCCCGGCGCAGCATTTCCAGACTGGCGCGCCTGCGTCGGAGTTTGGCCAGTTCCATCAACCGCAAGTACAACTGCTCGTTGCGGTCCAGTTCCAATGGCGGCGCCGTCTCCGGGGGCAGGAGCATCAGCCGCAGGTCCGGCCGGTCGCCGCCGTCTGCGGTCCAGGCCCCGTAGCTCCGTTGCACGATCCTCAGCCTCCTGCAAGCTTGTCGTTTTCGGCTAAGGGCCTGCCACCCGAGGCAGTTCCGACGACCGCAAACTTGTCGTTTTCCAATGTGGGCCTTGCTCGCTCGCCGCAACCGGCCCTTGACAGAAAATGTTCGCCTTTTCGGTCCGGTAGGGGGGTGATCTACCCGCGATTCAGCTTTGAAACTGCCCGCATCTGCAAACTTGCGTCCAAACCACTTTCCTGTACAACCCCCTGACCTCGCAACGTTTTTTCCCAGCATCATCCTGGCGATGGGACCGAGGCATCAGGGGAGGCGCCGGGCACACAACATCAATGAAATCCCTTACGAGGGATAACGCTAGGTTCTCCCGGCCCGCAGACTGGCCGCTGAACACCATATAGCCATAGGCAACGGCAGAGAGCCGGTCCTCAATCCTGCCGAGACCCGGCGGGAGGAACGAAAGGGAGATGGAAAAGACAGGGCGTGTAGGGACCCGCACTCGTGCGGCCCCCTGTGAGAGGTTCTTTCCGGCGTTCCGGTGTTGCACACTCAATAGCAGAGCCGGAGACGATGCCGGTGGCCCAATCCCACCCATACGGAACCGAGGTGAACGACATGTTCCTGAATCCGATTACCCAGCTGGACACCGAGGCCCATTCACACAACCCCAGCGAGAGGATATGCGAGACAAGACAAGAAATAACGGAAAGCTCGGTACGTGCGGTAGCAATCGGAAAGCCGGGGCCGCCGACGGGAAGGCCCCAAAGCGAACATCCCCGCAGCACACCGACGCGGAGCGGGAGACGACGCAGATGGGGCTGCGCATCCTGGCCCGCATGATCGCCCGCGCCCACCTGAGACGGGAGGCGGACCAGGCCACCCAAGAGCCGCAGCCGGACCCTGGGACGGGCGGCTGATCCCTTGGTGCCGCCAGCATCAACAAGGCCGAGCATTCCGTCGGCGACGAACGTAGCTCACCGCGACATCAGTGACGCTTTCGGGCGTTTCCCCACACCGTGGCAGTTTGAGGCCCTGTCACGCACCCCATTGTCAACTGTCATTTCGGCATCCTGAATTTAGCCAGCCCCTAACTCCAAATTCCCTGCTTCAGGAGTGCCGTGTTAACGTAGCACACCAACAGGATGCAGACGGCCAGGAAAAGCAGGAATACTCCCAAGATCAATCAATCTGCGGAATCGCGCAGGACCATCGTCGCCGCACTGGGCTAACAAACGCTCCTGCTTATCCTTGAACCTGCGCGGTCTGCGGACTGCCCCGCCGCCGCAGCCACGCCAGGAACATCGCGCCCCACACCAGCAGCCCCAGCGCGAACAGTACCTGCGTGCCCACAACGTAGATCATCACCTGCGTGACCACCTCCCCTTGGATATCCGGCTCCACTTCGGACTCTCCCCGGGATTCCTGGGATCCGGGAGAGTCCGTGACCGGGGCGGCGGTCTCGGTGGTCGTGTAGGACGTGGCCAAGCTGAACACCACATTCCCGCAGATTGCCATAGGCAGCAGCATCAGCAGAGCCCCGACGGGACGCCACTTTTTGAGCCGGACCCATAGCGTCAGCCCCGCCGTGAACAGCAGGACCAGGGCGAGCATTATCAGAAATATCGCCATCGCCGACTCCCTGCTTAGATCAGGGCCGCCCTTAAACCGCAGCGCGAATGCTCAGCCCGCCAAGCAGCAATGGCAGGAACGGACGACGCGGGGCCTCGTCCTCTTCGCCGCCGCCAGGGCGGCCACCTCCGTGGGGAAGGGGCCATGCCACAGACCTCCTCTGGGAGCGCGCCGCTCTTGGTCCCTCGCCTTGCTGCATCCCACCCGGTGCACCACGGCGCTCCTCTGGGGCCTTTCCTCCAAGACCAGGTAGTTCATGTCGCACCTCCGATGTGGAGTTGCGGACAGTGTCCCAGTCTCCGCTGTTAAAAGTCAAAATAGTGCCGACAATCACGATATTGTCTGCACGGTGGCCGGTCGCCCGCCGCTGTCCGCAAGCAGCCTGCCGCTCGGAGAAAGCGCTGTCGTCCAGCCGTATCTACCACCTCAGCCATTCCGGTCGGACTGGTGACTCGGTAGCACGCAGGGTATACTCATTTTCTCCACAATTCACATCTGGAGAGTAGACCGTCTTCGCAAGCTCAACCGCGTTCAGGCAGAAAACGCTCAGGATGATCATGCAAATGACGTTCGCCTCACGCCCGGCGTCAGCAACCGTCTGAGCAACCGCGCCCGTTTGGCCCGGCTCAATTCTCTCTGTGCCTCTGCCAGCACCTCCCGCCGCCAGCGTACGTGGTCTTTGCGCCGCGACTCGTCCAGTGGGTCCGTCTCCGGCGGCAGCGTCAATTGGAAGTCCCGCAGCATCTCCACCTCCAGCTCCCATCACCGCACCCTGGCCTGTGCCAGGGCGACCCGGCTGACTAGATGATTACCGCCCACCCGCAGCCGGCGCCACTCGGCAACCAGTTCCGCCGCTGGGCCGAAGGCGTATGCCTCGTCGGGTTGCTGCTGCAGCGTAACCGCGCCGGCGTCGGGCATACCGGGCCTCCGCCGGGGAGGGCGCCAGGTCCCCCTGCCGGCTCTGACCCTGATCATCCCCGTGCTTATCGCCAGCTCCGTGTCTGCCGGCGTCCAATGCTGCGGCGCTGCCGGGCTGTGGCTCATCCCCTTCCAACGCGGCCACGCGCCACTCCAACTCCTCCGATCGGCCCGCCCGGCTGTCGGCCAATTCCCGCAACCCGGCGTTCTCCGCCTCCAGCGCTGCCACCAGCCGCTCCAGAACGTCGCCGTCTCTCTCCACAGCATCACCGCCAGCCAGTTCCGGCGCAACGTCCCCGTGCTCGTCGGCGGCGTCGGAATCCCGGAAGTCCAGCAGCGCCTGCCGCATCCGCCGGGACACTTCCCGGGAGTCGCAGCAGAGCGCCAGGGTGCGGTAGTTGACCCGCAGGACCTCGGCGACGGGCACCCAGCCCCGTTCCGCCACCACGGCGTCCAGCAGGTCCAATAAAGGGCTCCATCGCCGTCCTGCCCCAATTCAACACGACTTATGATTGTGTCCTACATGTCTCACCGACGCAGTTTCTGTAAACAGAGGCCCGGAGACACCCGACATACAGTCACGAAAAATTCGTCTGCAAAATCATCCCTGCCAGGCCGGAAATCCGCCCGTTCCAAGTAGGAAATGGCGCCTATGTGCATCATCCCAAATAGTTTACTTTTCCTTACAGGCCTGCCACTGTAAATCCGGCCCCGGAGCGACTGCACCTTCGCGTTTTCATGTGTCATCAACCGGGTCTGCCGTAATTGCCCTAACCCCCGAACAAGCCCGGCTGACGCCCCCGGGGAACCCGGCGCACCCTTCCGGAAGCGCTGGAACAGTCGTTCCCGCATTGCCATGCGGGACTACGGACGAGAGTAATGCGGTTTGACGCGTCAGGACCAGGCCGCTTCCGGCACATGGACCGACCTCTGCGAAGTCGCCATTCCTCAATTCGGCTCTCCGCCAGGGGAGGTTTGGCAGGCGGAATTCGCCGCACTATACTGATTCCAGCGGGAGGCAGGCCATGGACGAGTTCCGAGAGGTCCGCAAGATTCCGGTAGTCGACAATGAGCCCGACGTCGAGGCGATGTTTCGCCAGCGGATGCGTCGGGACATCCGGAGCGGCCGTTACGAGTTCGTCTTTGCGCGTTCCGGGGTTCACGCCCTGGATGTGCTGGCGGAGCACCCGGACGTATGTCTGGTAATCACGGACCTGAACATGCCGGAAATGGACGGCTTGACGTTGCTGGATTGCCTGACCGAGACGTGGCCGGGCGTACCGTCGCTGGTGGTTTCGGCCTATGGCGACTCGGGCCGGATGTCCGCCGCCCGAGAGCGCTGCCCGTCGGGCTTTGTCGTGAAGCCCGTTGACTTTGACCTTCTGAGGTCGACAATGGCGGATTCGCTGGACGGCGCCTCCTGAACGGCCTGGGGAGGATCGCCGGACCGATTCGGCCCTGGGTTCCCGCTCGGTCGAAGCGGACGGACGGCCCCTGAATCGCTCCATTCAAATGCCGTCCTGGGTGTCGGGCGCGTCGCCGGCCGGGACGGGCCCGGCTCCCACCGGAACGGTGCCGGAAGTCCGGCCTCTCGGGATGATGAGCTTCCAGAAAGTGCCGGAAGTACAGAGAAAGAACCAGGAGAACCAGGAGCGGCGGCAATGCCCAAATATCCCTTTCAAGGTGACTACACCGGCCAGGGTTTCCCGGGCTTGTTGCAGTAAGGCGGCACCTCGCGCCGCCGGGTTTTCGAGGGCCTGGGCAGGCAACAGGGCGGAACCCTGGAGTGCCTCTGTTACGCGTTCGGCGGAGCGGACCTGTATTTGACCTTGGACCTGCCGGACGTGGCAACAGCCACCGCGATTTCCCTGTCCATAGGAGCGGACCGTTCCTTAATCCAGAGCCGAGCGGTGATACCGGACGGCCAACCCCGAATCCAGGAGCCCCCTAAACGCATATCCCAACTCAGCTTTAGTTTATCTACTTCGGCCTGTCCTCGGGGAAAATGGAAAGCGTTTCTCCGGGCGGGGTGATGACGAAGGCAGCGTCGCCCTGGGCTAACTCGGCCAATATCTCCCCCTCAGAATCGCAGATTCGATGCGTCTCATTCCCGCTCTCGTCCTCCCAGGTACACACTTCCGGTTCGACATTGTGGCGTATGATTTCCCACATCCCACTGTCTGCCCTCTTGATGTGGATTATCCAGATTTTTCCGACAGCGGCGGGCGGGGCATTGTCCTTTCCCAGGTGGGTCCTTTCGATCTCTCTGAGTTCGTCCCAAAACCCCATAACCCCGTCCAGCGTTGCCGAATGGACCTCACTTGCCGGCACGGTAATTTCGGAGGCGGCGATCACCTCATCCTGGAAGTCGCGCCAACTGGGCCGCACCGCCACATAGTCCCGAATCTCTACCTCTTCCTCCACGCCTTTTCGAAGTTTATCGATCGCCAATGAGCGGGCTGCCAATTCAGGATATATGCTGTCCCAGTAGTGGTCTGCCCCTACCGAGTCAATATATCCCTGGGTGTACGCGTCCAGCTCGTCGCTTTCATAGGCGTCGCGCGCCCACTCTATGTTCTCCTCCAGTTCTTTGTCGGCCACTTCGTAGCCGAGTTCCGTGGCTTTCTGATGAATGATGCGTTCATGTATCAGACCGGCCATGGAGACGTTGTCATCACCCCACTTGATGACCAGGTTGTGCCGGGCTACAAGGTACTCGGCGGGCTGACCCACGTATTCCCCCAGTCCTTGCAACTCCCGCTCTGCCCAATCCTTTGAGTGTTGAAGATGCATCACGCCCACCTGTAATTCCCGCAAGGTGATGCACACGCCTCCGGCGATGGCAATCACCGTGTCGTCCTTGCTGGAGTCGGATGTCGTTGCCCGCCCACTCCGGCAATCGTCCGACCAGAAGGCGCCGGCGCCAACAGCAACGCCCACGATGATGAAGGCGGCAACCACGAGCAGGGCCACCACTATGGGAGTCCGTATTGCCATCATTTGCCTGAATATAGTTATTGCTCCCAACCCTTTCTTTTCTTACGTTCGGTAAATGCCGGAACCTACCAGAGCGTCCACGGGGATGCTCCTATGGGTGCGGCCATGATCCAGTCTGGCAGAACGCACCATGGGGCACCTGGCACGGCAAAGCCCGCTAGCCTGAGCGCTAACTGTCGGGGTGGTCTCCCCGCAACAGTTGTGCCCGTCGTAAGGCGATGGCGTCATCCAATAGGTCGGAACCGTAGCGCTCCAGGATGTCGATGTCCAACCGTGTAATCTGGTCGGACAGCTTGACCTTGGTCTCGGCCCGGCGTAATTCCATCAGGTCAGTGCCGGTCGCCCTTGGCTTTGACCTCCCCGCTCCGAACAGGAACCAGAACGTCACCGCGAAGGCAACCAGGACGGCCAGCCCCAGAACGAACACCATCGGTCTCGCCTCCATTGTTGCCATCGAGCGGTAACGGCCGAAGTTACCTTGGGCAGTAGAAGTGCGGTTCCCGCTGCGCAGGCAACCTGCCAGGCCGGAGCGACCCAATGCCCGAGAGCCTCCCCTTCCTCAACGCCATTCCCCGTCTCATACATGCAGGGTTGCGCAGCACCAACACTCCTCGTGCAGCTTGCGTTTTTCCGCAACCGGCCCCTGTCAGGAAGTGTTCTCTGGTACCGGGCTGAAGGCACTGATTTTTCAAGGTTCCGGTCATTGACCCGCCCCTTAATAATATCATCGACATATGCCAGCTCCGGAGCATCCTGACCCATTTACTGACACCTGCCCGATGACGACGGCGGCCCCCGGCTGATACGCTGAAATCATGGCATTCTCAAAAGAACGTATCCTGGATGCCCTGGCCCGGCTGCCCTTCATAGACGCGGGGGAACTGGCGATGATCCTGGGCGAAGCCCACGTTGCCATCCACCGGGGGCTGACCGCCCTGCTGGACGACGGCACCGTGGAGCGCGTCAGCCACGGCACCGCCCACCTGCCGCCCAGCAGGCGGTACTACCTGACGAGGAAAGGGATCGCCGAGGCTGCCGATGCCCTGGGCTACGACACGCCGTCGGACTTTGTCAGGGCCTACCCAGCGTCCAGAGAGTGGCTCACCCTGCTCATCCGCCGGATGGACGCGGTGGCCACGGTGTACCGAGTGGCAGCGTCCCTGTCCCCTGGAACCGACGGGCTGCGGACGCAGGTGGATTTCCACCGCCGGGGCCGGTTCGACGCGGTGATCACCCGCCGCGACGGCCGCAGCTTCGGCGTGGTGCGCCAGGGCCCGGCGCTCAGGCGGCGCTCCCTCTACGACCGGCTCAGAGCCATTGCTGAATACGACTACCGGCGGCGCCCCGGCAGTGTTTTAGTGCTGACCCCCAGCGTCTGGGAACAGAGGCTGACGACCCGGTTCTGCGAGCGGTTGAACATCGACGACTGCTACGTCGCCGTGGAGTCCCGGGAGGCGCTGGAGGACAGGAACAGCAACGTCTGGCGCTACACATCTTGGCTCTTCGGCAGCCTGCCCTACTCGCTGGAGTTCATCAGCACTCGGGGCAGCCCAAACCGGGGACGTTTCACGGAAGCGCCGGAGCGCAAGCGGGCCTCGCTGCCCGACCCGGAGCGGATGGTATCGTCGGCCCCGGCCTTCGGACTGACACCGTCAGAAAAGAGGACACTGGACCTGATCACCGACCACCCGATGATTCCCCGGGAACACCTGGCCCGCTGGCTGGGCGTCTCCGAGGGAAGGGTCAGCCAGATGCTGCACAACCTGGTGAACGCCTGGGGCCTTTTGGAGCGCCGGGGCAAACGCGGCGACGTGCGCTACTTCCTGTCGGAGGAGGGCATACGCTACGTCACCCACCGGGACCGGGCGGTGCTGCCGACGACGCGGGGAATCTGGAGCACGGAGCTGACCGCGGACAAACACGGGAAGCCCCGGCACCTGGGACACCGCATCGAGACCTGGGCCAGGCAGACCAGGCACACCGACGGGGTTACCTGGTTCCTGTCCGAACTGGCTGCTGAAGCGCGAGCGACAGCAGACTCCCAGCTTACCTGGTCCATACCCACGGCCAAGACGGACCGGGCCTTCGACTGGGGGGAGTCGGCCATCGCCCCGGACGCCGTGGGCCACCTCATTGTCGACGGCCTGCACGTCCCCTTCTACCTTGAGCATGAGCTGCGCGCCCGCCACCCCAAGGGAGTCCTGGCCCGCCTGCGGCCCTACACCCGCTACTACCACTCCAACGCTCCCGGGGAAGACATGGCCCCGTTCCCCACCACACTATTCGTGGTGGCCAGCGAGGAGGTGGAGGAGACCTACGCGAGGACGGCGACGCGGATGAACCTGATGACGCTGCCCATCCTGGTGTCACCCGCAGACTCCCTGACAAGGCGGGGGCTGCTGGGGCGGTCCTGGCGTCCCCTGTGGGAGTCGCGCTCCCCGAGGCTGGCGCTTTCGGGACTGCGGGCATACCAGTGGGACTCCCTGCGGCACCGGATGCGTCCGATAGAGGGGGTTACGTGATGGGGCAACTGACGCGGCCCCATCTGCCCTTTACGCCCGCTGGTGTGCAAAACTGTCCCCGCAGGCCCCAAAACCAGTGGTGCGGGAAGGCCGAAATAGGGCCCAAAACCCCCGGTTTCAGCTACGAAATGGGGTTGATGCATCGCCTGACTAGTCATGTGCAATAATGAAAAACGGGACTAAAATACCTAGAGAAAGATGTACCAGTTTTGTACCACTTGCAGGTCCCCGACGTGTCAGCCCATAGCGAGGTGAAAAGCGATGGAGCAGCAAGTCCGCTGGGTGTCCAAGTCGGAGGCAGCGGAGGAGCTGGAGGTCTCCATGTCCACCCTGGACCGGATGATCCGGCGTGGCGAGGTCGAGGTTCGCCGGGAGGGGCGCCGGGTGTACGTGCGGATGGAAGGGCCGGAGTACCTGAGCGACGAGGAACTGCTGTACCGGTCCCTCGCCAGGGAGGAGGAGCTCCAACGGACCGTGCGGGAGTTGGACCAGAGCCTATCCCAGTGGCAGCTCAGAGCGTCCGAGTTGGAGCGGGAGCGGGACGAGGCCAGGGAGTCCGCCGCCGCCGCCAACCGGCCTTACCACGAGCTTGAGAGGGAGCACAGGAATGAGGTCGCCGAGCACAAGGAGACGAAGGAGGCGCTCATCGCAGCCCGCGTAGGCGCCCTGGTGCTGCTTGTACTGCTGGTCGGCCTCGTTCTCCTGTGGTGGTTCGTGCTGAGGTAGGGACCCAGGCGCCGGGTTGCCAGCGGATGGTTAAGGTGAGCAGGCATTTTCGAAAATTGGACGCCCCGAATGACAGTCACCCCTAGCGTATAGGGTATCCGGCGGGATAACATATTGCGATTTAGGTCAATCTCACGACAACGAGGCAGCGGCGATGGGTCCCAGGGACACACTGGCAACGTACCCGGCAGCGTCGGAAGAAATGACGGCTGCCCTGAATGCCGCCCTGGATGCGGGAGACCTGGAACGGATCATGGGCATCATGGGGCAGATGGCCCGAGTCCACCGGATGAGGCGGGTGGCCCGGGAGACAGGCCTGGGCGAGAAGAGCCTGTACAAGTCCATGCGGGCCGGAGCCAGCCCCGAGTTCAACACCGTGCTCCGGGTGCTGTGGTCCCTGGGTTTCCGCCTGCAGGTCAACCCAGTTGCTGATTCGACCGACAGGTAAAGCAACCCCCGCCCTGACCAAACAAAGGTAGGAGCACATATGAAGAAACAATTCCAACCCGTGCCCCCGGCGGCTCTCTACGTCCGGGTGTCCAGCGACCGGCAGGGCGTGGACCCATTGGCAAAGTCATGTTGGAGGGTGATGCGCTTGAATGGGCTAACAGTCCCATTGGCTGTTGCGATGGTCTTGACGGTGGGCCTGCTCTCGTGTGGCGACGCATCCGACACCGTGCGGCTGGCCACCATCGGTGAATATCATCCCTTCAACTTCATCAACGACGAAGGCGAAATCGACGGGCTTGAGAGGGAGATGGGCGACGAGCTCTGCCGCAGGGCCGAGCTTGAATGCGAATGGGTGCTGAACGACTGGGAGAGCATGATCCCGGACTTGGTGGCGGGGGAGTTCGACGCAATCATCGCCGGCATGAGCATCACCGGCAAGCGGGACATGACCATCGACTTCACCGAGCCCTACTACCCTCCCACGCCCTCCGTCTACCTTGCGCTGGCAAGCGCAGGCGACGAGGCCGTCGAGGGGCGGCTCGGAGCCTACGCCAACACAATCTACTCGGACTACTTCACGGAACGGGGAATTGAGTTCACAGAGTTCAGCGACGAGGACGACCGGCTGGCGGCGCTGCTGAACGGCGACATTGACGCGATGCTGGTGGACCACGCCTACGCCACGGACAAGCTCTCGGAGTACGAGGGACGGCTGGCCGTCGTCGGTCCCACCGTACTGCTGGACCGGGGTATAGGCATAGGCGTGCGCAACGACAACGACCTGCTGGCGAAGCTGAATTCGGCCCTGGCCTCGATGAAGGCGGACGATTCCCTGGACTCCCTCATCCTCAAGTGGGTCGGAGAGGGCGCAGCAACATTCGACGGAACCCCTATGTCGGCCCGTGCGCTAGCACCGACCGACACGCCTGCACCTGTTCCTACACCAACACCGTCTCCCACTCACACTCACACGCCCGCGCCTCCATCGGCGCAGGAATTGCTGGACGCGACGACCGAAGCCATGAAGAGCGTCGAGTTCGGGCGTGGGGAGGTGGACATCGCCGTCAAATTGACGCAAGCGGGCGAGACGGTGGACATGGCGATGAGCGTTGTGGGCGACTTCCAAGTCCCAGACCGCAACCAGGCGCAGCTTAGTTTCACCGCTGGTGGCGTCACCGTGGAGTTTGAGGCGATCACCATCGGCGACAAGACCTTCATGACCGACTTCCTCACTGGTGAATGGACTGCCCTTCCCACGCTGCCAGTTCCATTCGGCAACGAGCTGCTTGCGGCCGGCGCTTTCGGCACAGACTTCGGGCCGGAGGTAGCCCAAGGCTTCGTGTTGATCGGAGAGGAAGCTCTCGGCGATGAGAGGGTCTATCGCCTGAGAGGTCCCGTACCGGGTGAGGTTCTTGCCGAGATGCTGAACGATCCCAGCGTGGAGAACGGCGAGGGCGTGGTGGAATACTGGATCGGGGTGGAAGACAGTCTCGCCCGCAAGGTTGTCATTGAGATGGAAATAGCTGAGGACGACCCCATCAGCAACAGCACAATAATGATGACGATGACGGCAGTCACGGTTTTGTCCGACTACAACAAGCCCGTGGACATCCTGGAGCCGAGAGTGGAAGACAAAAACGTGTTCGGAGGGGACGACCACGGAGACTTTCTCGAGGACGCCACCACCATAGCCCTCGGCGATAGCGTCGAAGGGAACATGGACGATGACTACGACTTGGACTACTTCCGGTTTCAGGCCGAGGATGGCCAGGGCTACGAAATGCAGGTAGACCATGGGACCCTGGAATACTCTGGGGTGACACTTTACAACTACACCTGGGACGCACTGTCATGGAGCGACGACAACGGGGATGTCCAGGGCTCCCGGATTTCTTGGGTTGCCCCCAGTTCCGAGTGGTACTACGTGCTTGTCGAGGGCTTTGGGGACACGGGCTCCTACACGCTGACGGTCTCTCGGAGCAGCGACGCCACGCCGACGGCTACGCCCACACCTGAGCCGACACCGGCCAGCGCTGCCGAGCCAGACTCCTCCATGCACCCGCACGTGTTCTTGATGGCAAACGGCATGATCTCCCCGCTGGAGCGCATCTACCAGCATGGGAAGTCGCAGCGAGCAGATCAGAGCACGTAGCTCTAGGGTGTTCGGCATCGGACTACACTGCCGAGATACAATTTTGCCTGAATGAGGAGGACGACATGAAGAAGCACCTACAGCCGCTCACCCCGGCGGCCCTCTACGCCCGGGTCTCCAGCGACCGCCAGGACGTGGATCTGTCCGTGGCCGCCCAGTTGAGGGCGCTCCGCGACTACGCCAAGAACAACGGCTACTCCGTGGCTCGCGAGTACGTGGACGAGGCCGAGAGCGGCAGAATCGCCGACCGGCCCCAGTTCCGCCTGATGATCGACGAGGGGAGTAAGGCCAGGGCTCCTTTTGAGGTGATCCTTGTCTGGAAGTTTTCCAGATTCACCCGCAAGCGGGAGCACGCCGTGGCATTCAAGTCCATGCTCCGGCGCAAGGGCATCCGGGTGGTGTCCATCACCGAGCACGCCGACGACTCCCCCACCGGCAAGCTGATGGAGGCCATCATTGAGTCAGTGGACGAGTTCTACTCGGAAAATCTTGCCGAAGAAGTAAAGCGGGGAATGCGGGAAGCGGCGTCCAGGGGCTATTTCCTGGCCTCCAAGGCCCCCTACGGCTACAACCGGATCAAGGTCAGCGATGGGGTGAAGGACCGACCCACCCTGGAGGTTGACCCGGTGGCCGCGCCCATCGTCAAGGAGATATTCGAGAGTTCCCGCAGGGGCAACGGGCTCGCCGAAATCTGCAAGGAACTGAACAACCAGGGCATCACCAACCGGGGACGCCGCTGGCAAAAGAACGTCATCCACTACCTGCTGACCAACGAGGCATATACCGGCACCGCCGTCTGGGGAGTCAAGAGCAAGGATGAGAAGGCGGGCGAGCCGGTAAGGGTGGAGAACGCCTGGCCCGCCCTGGTGTCCAGGGAGTTGTTTGACGAGGTACAGCAGGGACTCCACCAGCGAGCGCCGACGGTGCAGCGGCCCGGACGGGTCGGCAGCCAGTACCTGCTGGGCGGGCTGCTGCGCTGCGGGGTGTGCGGCAAGCCCTACTCCGCCCAGGGCGCCAAGAGCGGCCGGTTCTCCTACTACGTCTGCGCCAGCCTGTTCCGCGAGGGAGCGGGAGCGTGCAGCAACGGGCGCTACCTGAACGCCACCAAGGTGGAGGACCTGGTCATCGAGAAGGTCAGGGAGCGGATTCTCACCGAGGAGACCATCACCGAGTTGGTGACCCTGGTGGCCGAGGAGATCGACAACCTGGCCGGTGAGGTCAACGGACGGCTCACGGCTATCAACAGCGAGTTGTCGGACGTGGAGACCCGGTTGGAGAACCTCTACCAGGCCCTGGAGACCAAGCAGTTGCCCATCGAGGTGATCTCGCCCCGCATCCTGTCCCTGAAGAGCCGCCAGGACCAGCTAACGGCGGCGAGGGAGGGGGCCGAGGCCCAGTTGGAGCAGCGGCGGGCCGAGTTGCCGACGAGTAAAGAGATCAAGGGGTACGTGGCGGACTTCCGTGCTCTCTTCCAGGAAGGGACCTTCCCTGAACGGAAAGCCCTGATCCGCAACTTCGTGCAGGGCATCGAGATCGTGGAGAACGAGGCGGTTCTGACGTACACCATACCCATGCCGCAGGACGGGGTTACGTCGGAATCGGCCTCGGTTCTTGATTTTGTCCAGTCCGGCCCACCAGACGAGGCTCGAACGTCCCTTCCTTGATGGGCTAAAGGGGCATCGCCATCTCAAAGATGGTACTGCCTACCGTCAAGTCAGGCCCACCAAACTGGATAAAATCAAGAACCTTTCTGATGCGGTTCCATCTGAAACTGCATTCAATGTCCTAAACTTGCCGGTTGCGGTCAGGGCCTGATCCAATTGGGTCAGGCGGGCTCACCCTGCCTTGAACTGGAAGAAACGGGAGTTCCTTATTGATTGGCTGAGATGGTAGCTTCTCTTGGACAAGCTTTGGGGCTACGTTTGCTCCCCGCCATAACCATGGTTTCACCCCAAGCCAGAGTTACCCATCACCCCTTTCTCAATCACCGGTTGCATATCCAATTCAGGTGGGTACTCCGAGATCTCAGCAGAACGGCAGGCCGCCTAACAAATCGGTATTATACAACTGGCTTTGCAGGCTGCTTGGCACACACCCGCTCAACCGATTTCCGTCTAGGTACAGACCAGTCAATATGGGCAGATTTCCCAACTCCAGAGGAATCTCTCCGGTCAACTGGTTGTTTGCTAGGTCCAGCCCTTCCAATTTGGGCAGGTTGCCCAACTCCGGCGGAACCTCTCCACTCAACCGATTGTCGCCGAGAGCCAAAGCATACAGCTGGGCGAGGTTGCCCAACTCTGGTGGTATCTCCCCGCTTAACCGGTTATCGTAGAGGTGCAGTATTCGCAAGTAGGCGAGACTACCCAACTCTGGTGGTATCTCCCCGCCCAACTGGTTAAAGCCGAGTTCCAGCGAATTTAACCTTGTGAGGTTGCCCAACTCCCGCGGTATTTCCCCACTCAACAGATTGGAGGTGAGTCCCAGATCTTGCAACAGTTTGAGGTTGCCCAACTCCAGTGGTATTTCCCCGCTTAACCGGTTTTCGTAGAGGTGGAGATGTCTCAGATTAGTGAGATTGCCCAACTCGGACGGTATTTCTCCACTCAAGTTGTTGTTGTTTAGGGAGAGCACGATTACACCGCCCATGTTGTCACTGTCGATGGAGTGGATGACGCCGTGCCATTCGTCTAGCGGCTCATCGCTGAGCCAGTGTTTGCTGTCCTTCCAATTTGGACCGCCCGTGGCGTGATAGAATGCGACTAGTGCCTCTCTTTCTGATAAGGTTGGTGGCGAGGGATGGGTGGCCGTGGGAATGGGCATACCGGACCCCCGGCAGAAGGGTAGACCGCTCAATCCATCATCTCCCAATCGTTCCTGAAGACCTCTTGCCACACAACCGCTCAACTGGTTGGAGCCGACCCTCAGATATTTCAAGTAGGCGAGATTTCCCAACTCCGGCGGAATCTCCCCGCTCAAATAGTTAGAGTGTAGTCTCAGATTTTCCAAATAGGTGAGATTGCCCAACTCCGGCGGTATCTCTCCGCTCAACTGGTTGCCATTGAGGCTGAGACTTCTCAGATTGGTGGCGTTGCCCAACTCCGGCGGAATCTCTCCGCTCAACTGGTTGCCATTGAGGCTGAGACTTTTCAGATTGGTGGCGTTGCCCAACTCCGGCGGAATCTCCCCGCTCAACTGATTGCCACCGAGGCTGAGACTTTTCAGATTGGTGGCGTTGCCCAACTCCGGCGGAATCTCCCCGCTCAACTGATTGCCACCGAGGCTGAGACTTTTCAGATTGGTGGCGTTGCCCAACTCCGGCGGAATCTCCCCGCTCAACTGATTGCCACCGAGGCTGAGACTTTTCAGATTAGTGAGGTTGCTCAACTCCGGTGGTATCTCTCCGCTCAACAGATTACGGTCGAGTAACAGATCCTCCAAATAGGCGAGGTTGCCCAGCTGCGGTGGTATTTCCCCGCTCAACTGGTTGCCATCGAGGTGGAGGAATCTCAGATTGGTGAGGTTGCCCAACTCCGGTGGTATCCTCCCGCTAAACTGGTTGCCATTGAGGCTGAGACTTCTCAGATTGGTGGCGTTGCCCAACTCCGGCGGAATCTCTCCGCTCAACAAATTACGGTCGAGGAACAGACGCTCCAAATAGGCGAGGTTGCCCAGCTGCGGTGGTATCTTCCCGCTCAACTGGTTGTTGGCGAGGTCCATGATCGTGACACACCCCTCACCGTCGGCATCTACGCCAGACCAAGTACCTACCGGGTGCTCGCTCAGCCAGTTGTCTCTTCGTAGCCAATTGTCGCCGTCAGTAGCGTTGTGAATCTCCACTAATGCGTATCGGTCTTTGGTACAGTCCCTGTTGACATTTACACTTTCTGTAGAGAGTACCGGCGACGGGCTGGTTGTAGCTGCGGGAAAATCCACCGGAGTCGCCGTGGGTGGATACGTAGGCACCGGAGTGTTGGTGGGTGCAATTGTGGGCACCAAGCTGCCATTGGTGGCCGTAGGTGCCGGAGATGTTGTTGGCGCAGGATCAAGGGAATTGGCAGGTTGTTTGGCGGCGGTGCCAGCAACAGCTTCCGAAGGAACAGCAGGCTCACTACAGCCGGAGCAAGCAACTACCATGATTACAACGGCCAAGCTAACCACATACTTCAAGTGATAAGGCACTGCATACTCGCTTCTATTACGGCTGGCCTTTCCTACTCAGCCGTCATACCCCTTCTTCCATTTCCCAGGACTTCGGCCTCGCGCGGCGGCACGTACGTCCTGTTCAATCACAAGGGCAGCGGCGGGCCGGCCCGCCGTTGGGCCGTAAAGCACAAGGGATACTCCGAACAAGTGAGCGCCATAATGGCATAGCAGGAGGAACCTGGCAACACCTGTAGAGGAATGGAGTGCGATGGACCAGCCGACACTTTCCGACTTGGAATACCGGGCAAGATGCGCAAGACTCGCCGGGAGTTGTTCCTGGAACGCATGGACAGCCTGATTCCCTGGCAGAAGCTGGAGGGCCGTATCGATCCCTTCTATCCCAGGGCCGGACAGGGCCGCCATCCCCATCCGCTACCGGCATGCTGCGAGTCCATTGCGTGCAGCTCTTCTACAATCTCAGCGACCCAGGCATGGCGGACCCCCGCCTTCGCGAGGGCAGGCTCTGCTCTACGAGTCCGCCCCGGTCCGGCGGTTTGTGGGCTTGATGCTCTCGGGTCCCCTGACCGACGAGACCACCATCCTCAATTTCCGCCACCTATTGGAGCGGCACAACCTGGTCCGGAGTCTGCTGGAGGAGATCAACGCCCATCTGGAATCCCAGGGACTGAAGCTGCGGGAGAGAACCATCGTGGATGCCACCATAACCGAAGCGCCGTCGTCCACCAAGAACCGGGCCAGGGAACGGGACCCGGAGATGTATCAGACCAAGGAGGGGAAGCAGTGGCATTTCGGGATGAAGGCCCATATCGGAGTGGATTCGGAGACGGGGATAGTCCACAGCATGAGCGCGACGGCGGCCAACGTCCACGATGTGACCGAGACGCACCATCTGCTGCAAAGGGGCGAGACGGTGGTGTGGGGAGATGCGGGGTATCAGGGAGTGGGGAAGCGGGAGGAGAACCTGGAACTGGAGGTGGAATGGCGGGTGGCGATGCGGCCTGGGCAACGGCGGAAGCTGGAGCCGGGTAGCGATGGAGCACTATGGGAGAAGGCGAAGGCGTCGGTGAGAGCCAAGGTGGAACATCCCTTCCTGAAACTGAAGCGGGTGTTTGGGTATGGCAAGGTGCGCTACCGGGGACTGGAGAAGAACATGGAGCGGCTGGCGCTGTTGTTTGGGCTGGGCAACCTGCTGACTGTGGAGGGACGGCTGAGGGGGTAGTGGGCCCTGTGGCCAGCCTTCCCAGATTCTGCCCCCTTTCAACCCTCAATGGCATGGCAAGGGGGCCTGAATACCAAGAGTTGAACGCCATCCAACAAGCCCAAAACGTCGGATTCCGGCCTTTACCGATGGATCAGAACCACATCACTCCAGAACAAGGCTTGTTCCGAGGATTCTTAGGTAGTGGCCATAGTGCAGAAGTAGGATCTCGTGAGGGCCGAAACGATGATTGTGTCGCCTAGTATTACAACGACGCTTCCCCATTTTGGTCGGTTCTTGGCCTGAAATAGCTTTGGAAAATGCAAGGCTACAAAGCTGCCAAGTGCGTGGGCAGGACGCTTGGATAGGGGCTCACTGTCCTTTTCTTGTCAAGCGTCGTTGTAATACTAGGACCTCGGCAGCAGGCAGGACGATTGCAAAGTGCCGATAGTTGTCACCCTGAGCGCAGCGAAGGGTCTCGTCGCAAGGATGGAGATTCTTCGCTCCGCTCAGAATGACAGGCTGCAGCACCGACTTTGCAATCGTCCTGGGCAGCAGGCACTCGGCCCCGTTCCGCCACCAAGCCGTCCAACAGGTCCAATAGGGCGTCGTCCGATAGGGCGTGTCAGGCTCCTCCCCGGGGTCATGGTCAACCTCGAAAGCGTGCTCGTCGCGGTCGTTCACGGTCCTCACCATGGGTCGGGACTACAATGACTACAATGCAATCCCTGCAATAAAGTGATTATAGGGCCGCAGTAAATTGCCCGGCCGGAAATTCCCCCAGTACTGCCCTATAAGGCCTTGTTCAAGTCGGAAATCCCCCTGGATTGTATTCTGCAATCCTTCCGTTTCTCCTTTGAGGCCGCCCACTGTGGAAAACCGTTTTAGAGGATTGCAGTCCGACACACCCGGTCCGCAGGCGAGAGGTTCGCCAGGCCGCCGCACCGGGTCGCCGTGGGACAAATTCTGGACCGCTGGAGCGCCGAACCCAGCCTGAGCAACCCGCAGGTCTACGCTGGAACCGCCCTGAGGGCCATGGCGTCCCAACCCGAGCACCATGCCGCCCTGACCACCCTGGCCGCCAAGCTCACCTCCGAATGCGCCCGCAGCAATGTTACGGCCTCCTCGACCTGCTGCCCACCTCCTGTTCCGCCGTGGGGTACTGGCACGACGACAACAACTACGTGGTCCACCCAGATATCTCCTTCACCCTTGGGTGCTCCTCTATTGGGCCGGTTTTCTGCCACAAAAACCGTTATCCCAGATGGAAAGGAGCACTTTCTTATCATCTCAACCCACCTCCAACCTCATCTCTTCGGTGAATTCGGGCTAATGACGCTTGCTGCGCTCTATCCGTAGGTCCTCCAAGTCCCGAAAGCACTCCATGTTCGACGCACCTGGCCTCCTCCCCATCAATCACCTCGCACACATCGGCTCGATTTCTCAAGTCCATCGGTTCAGACGCCATTGGCCTGAGACTTTCGGATTTCCAACTATGACCCGGCGATGTATAATTCCACCAGTCACAAGACGCCTTTCAGGGGAGCCGAAGCGGCGGCGTTGCCGTCGATTGCCAGGTGCGATATGAGCACACCCGACATCTTTGCCAAGACGCCCAAAGGCCGGGGCCGGTTTCGGTTGCCGGACCCGCCGGAATGCCCGGAAGACAAGATGACCAGCTTCGACCACCTGACGATCAACGGCAACGCCCACTACCTGGCCCTGCACCTGGGCCGGCCGGAAACCACCCTGGTGGCCGGGGACCGCTACCTGGTGGTGCGGCCCACCCGGAACCTGGCCGGGAGCCGGTATCCGGACCTTCTGGTAGCTTTTGAAGTTGACCCCGTGCTTTACAAGGAGAGCAACGGGTACATCATCGCCGAGCAGGGGAAGCCGCCGGACTTCGTGCTGGAGGTGGCCTCGGAGAGCACGGGCGGCGTTGACGTGGGGGCGAAGCGGGAAGACTACGCCGCCCTGGGCATAGCGGAATACTGGCGGTTCGACGAGACGGAGACGGGCCGGCATCACGGGACGCGGCTGGCCGGGGACCGGCTGGTGGACGGGGAGTACGTTCCGATACCGATAGACGAACTGCCCGACGGAAGCCTGCAGGGGTACAGCGCGGCACTGAGGCTGAGCCTGCGGTGGCAGCGGGGCCAGTTGGTGTTCTACGACCCCGAAACGGAGCAACGCATCGCCACCTTTGAGGATGAACGCGCCCGGGCCGACGCCGCCGAGAGCCGGGCTGATGCGGAGCGGCAGGCCCGGACCATTGCCGGAGCCCGGGCCGACGCCGCCGAAGCTCGCGTCCGCGAGCTGGAAGAGCGGCTTCGCCAACAAGGCGGATGACGCCGGTTGGCAAACACGCTGCGTCGGCCCCTCCGGGCCGGCGGCGGCAGATGAGAGGAGACGACCCAGCCATGTACGACACCACCAGAGACAGCAGCAAGGTGCGCCGCCTCCCGAGGGCGGCCGCACCTCGACCTACCCTTTTACCCCCCCCCCCCCCGACTTTTCTCCGGCGAATTAGTCTCTTTGTCCTGACCTCCCTGACCCTGCTGTTCGCCCTCGCCGCCTGCGAGGGGGGAACCATCACCATCGAGGAGACCGACGACGGGGCCGTGGTGCGTACCAGCGGGCTATCGGCCCCGGGCACCCCGGAGGCCACCGGCACCCCGGAACCCACCCCCACTCCCCGGCCCCGCATTCCCTTTCCACCGGAATCCGACGGGGCCGCGCTGACCGCCCTCTTTGACGCCGCCAACGGCGATAGCTGGCAGGACAGCGACGGCTGGCTCTACCTGGAGAACCTGGGCCAGTGGCACGGCGTCACCACCGACGCCGCCGGCCGGGTCACCGGTCTGAACCTGCGCGGCAACGGGCTGAGCGGGGAGTTGCCCGAAGAGCTGGGCAGCCTCGGCGGCCTGAGTGAACTGGACCTGCGGGACAACCGGCTGAGCGGGGCGCTGCCTACGCAGTTGGCCGACCTCACCGGCCTGGAGAGGTTGTACCTCAGCAACAACGGGTTCACCGGCGCCCTGCCCGCCGGCCTGGTTGCCCTGACCGCCCTGACCGACCTGTACCTCCACGACAACCAGTTCAGCGAGGAACTGCCGCCCGAGCTGGGGTCCCTCCCCAACCTGGACAGCATTACCATTGGCGGCAACAATTTCCTCTGGGCCGACAGCTACCCGCCGGGGATGCTGGCCGATCTGGTGGGGCTGTCGGCGCTCCACGCGTCGGCCGGCGGGGACGACTGGGCCGACGGCGCCAACTGGGTGAGCGACCCGTCGGTGGCGGCCTGGAGCGGCGTATCCGTCGACGGCGCCGGGCGGGTGACCGGTCTGGACCTCAGCCAGAACGGGTTGAGCGGGGAGATTCCCCCGGCCCTGGGCAACCTGGCCAGCCTGACCCGATTGGACCTCAGCGGCAACCAGTTGAGCGGGGAGATGCCAGCGGAGTTGGGCCGGCTCACCGCCCTGACCGAACTCCGCCTCCATTCCAACCGGTTGGAGGGGAACCTGCCTGCCGAACTGGGCTTACTGACCGGCCTGACCGTACTCCGGGTCGACAACAACCTACTGGACGGGGCCCTGCCCGCCGGGTTGGGCAACCTGGGCAGCCTGGAGGAGTTGCACCTGCACAGCAACCGCTTGAGCGGTCAGATTCCCGCCGAGTTTGGCGGCCTGGCCGCACTGACGGACCTGTACCTTCACGACAACCAGTTCGGCGGCGAACTGCCGCCGGAGCTGAGCAACCTGGCCGCCCTGGAGCGGGTATCCCTGTGGGGCAACCAGTTGAGCTGGGCGGAGAGCTACCCGCCGGGCATCCTGGCCGACCAGGTGGCGCTGGTGGCCCTGTACCAGTCCGCCGGCGGCGAGGACTGGGCCAACAATTCCAACTGGCTGACCGGGGAGCCGGTGGGCGAGTGGCACGGGGTCACGGCCGTCAACGGACGGGTCACCGGACTGGACCTCCGGGAGAACCTGCTTAGCGGGAAACTCCCGCCGCAGTTGGGCAGCCTGGCCGACCTGGAAACGCTGGTCCTCTGGAACAATGAACTGGGCGGGGAGATTCCCCCCACCCTGGGCGGGCTGACCGGTCTGACCAGCCTGGACCTGGACCAGAACCGGTTGAGCGGGCCGATACCCCCGGAGTTGGGCAACCTCACCGGCCTGGAATACCTGGGGCTCTGGGGCAACCAGTTGAGCGGGGCCGTACCCACGACGCTGGGCAACCTGGTCAACCTGGAAGGGCTGGCTCTCAACGACAACCGGTTGAGCGGCGAACTGCCGACCGGGCTGTCGGAACTCCCGGCCCTGGAGCGGGTCTACTTCTGGGGCAACCAGTTGACCTGGGCGGGGGAGGGCTACGAACCGGGCCGGGGCTACGCTCCGGGCCCGGTGGCCGACATGGTGGGCCTGGTGGCCCTGTACGAGTCCACGGACGGCGAGGACTGGGCCGACAATTCCAACTGGCAGAGCTTCGCCCCCATCGGCGAATGGCGCGGGGTCACCACCGCCGGAGACGGCGGGCGAGTCACCGGACTGGACCTGAGCGGCATCGGCCTGAACGGGAAGCTGCCGCCGGCACTGAGCAACCTGGCCAGCCTGGAGAGGCTCATCCTCAACGACAACCAGTTGAGCGGGCCGATACCGCCGGAGTTGGCTCGCCTGACCGGGCTCACCCACCTGCACCTGAACGACAACGGGTTGAGCGGGGCCATCCCGGCGCAACTGCAGGGCCTGACCAGCCTGAAGGAGTTGAACCTGGCCTCCAACCGGTTGAGCGGGACGGTGCCGGCGGAGTTGGGCAACCTGACCAACCTGACCCTGCTGTACCTGGACAACAACCAGTTGAGCGGAGAGCTGCCGTCCCAGTTGGGCAACATACCCACCCTGCACCAGGTGTCCGTATGGGACAACAATCTGACTTGGGCGGATTCCTACGCCAATGGGATCCTGGCGGATACGGTGGCCCTGGTGGCTTTCCACGACTCAGCCTTGAGGGGCGGTTCACGTCCGTGGAGAAACTGGCTAACGTACGAACCGTTGGAGAATTGGATTCTACCGGTCAATGTTGGCACCACTACCAAGAATTTTGTTGTTACCGTGGCTGGCGACCGAGTGACAGAGCTCGACATTGGGTGGCGTGATGGTAATGAATACGTCAGCGGCAGCATTCCTCCGGAATTGGGTCTCCTGACCGGTCTGCGCAAGCTGGATCTCTCCAACACCCCAGGACTCACCGGACCGATACCGCCGGAGTTGGGCAACCTGACTAACCTGACGGAACTGGTTCTCAACGATAACACCTTAAGTGGGCCGATACCGGCGGAGTTGGCCAACCTGAGCAATCTGAAGGAGTTGAACCTGGCCTCCAACCGGTTGAGCGGGCCGGTGCCGGCGGAGTTGGGCAACCTGACCAACCTGACCCTGCTGTACCTGGACAACAACCAGTTGAGCGGAGAACTGCCGTCCGAGTTGGGCAGCAACATCCCCAACCTGCGCCAGGTGTCCATCTGGGGCAACAATCTGACTTGGGCGGATTCCTACGCCAACGGGGTTCTGGCGGATACGGTGGCCCTGGTGGCTCTCCACGACTCAGTCTTGAGCGGCAGCCGGGGTGTGTGGATAAACTGGCTAACGCACCAACCATTGGAGAAGTGGGGACCAAATAACCATTCGTTCCAAAACTTTGTTCCTGTTACCGTGGCTGGCGGCCGGGTGACAGAGTTCAACCTTAGAGTTGATCTTGGTTATGATGAAAGATTCGTCAGCGGCAGCATTCCTCCGGAATTGGGTCTCCTGACCGGTCTGCGCAAGCTGGATCTCTCCCGCTTACCAGGACTCACCGGATGCATTCCCGCCAGCCTGCGCGGAGTCGAATACGAGGGCGACCTGCCCTTCTGCAACTGAACCGCCGCTCAACAAGAAGCAGTCGCCCAAGCCCGGTCGGGGGCAGCCCGGGCATGCCTGGAACGTGAGGGGAGCGGGTACTGGCGCTGGAGTAGCGTGGTCAATTCAGCTTGGCCGCAACCCGCTTGATGATTGAGCCCAATAAACCGGGGAGAGTGGCGGGGCGCCGAACCGTAGCCGGGCAGCGGCAACCTTGCCGGGGAGGGCAAGGGCCGTCCCTGGGGTAGGCAGGATGGTCACTTTCCTTCGAGCCGCCGCAGGGGTGGCGCTGGCGCTGGCAGTCATAGCCGCGCTGCTCTACCTGCTGGTGGCGGCCAACTTCACCCTGCGGCTGGATGACTCCCGGGTCTACAAGGCCGCCGTCAGCGAAACCGGCGCCTACGTCCGCATCTACGACGAGGTCCTGGCGGATGAGGCGCTGCGGGAGCGGAGCAGCCGGCTGCTGGGCAATGTGGAAATGGCGGACCACGGGGACGCGGTTCGGGTGCTGCGGGACATCATGCCGCCGGATTACCTCCGGGAGCAGACCGAGGACAACATCGACCGGTTCACCGGCTATCTGCGGCACGAGAGCGCGGACCTGGAGCTCTACGTCAGCCTCACCGGGCCGCTGGAGCGGTTGGAACCGGCGGCGCTGGGGGAGGCGCACCGGTTCATCGACAGGCTGGAGGTGGCGGAACCCGAGTCGTCAGGCTGCTCGCTGGCGGCCGTGCAACGCCTAGCGGCCGCTTCCGCCGAACCCCTGGCCCGGCTGTCCGAAGGCGAACTGCCGGCGACGGCGCCCTCGCTGAAAATTCTGAGCCGGGAGTGCCGGGAGCGGGAGTTCGACCGCTGGTTCGGCCTGGTGGTGGACGACCCCCTGCTGGACTCACCGGCGGCCCGGACCCTCCGTGGGGAGCGGGAAGCGCTGCGGCTGAGCTTTGTCGAGGGCGACACCCGGGGTTTCCTCAAGGCGGCGGCCGGGCCGGCGGTGCGGCCGCTGACGGACGGCGCCGTGGCCGGGGTGCGCCGGAACCTGCAACCCGGAGACCGGTTTGACCTGCTGGACTGGGCGGCCGACCGGTCGCCGGACCTGGACCGGCGGGACATCGAAGCCGGGGCCGAGTCCCTGCGGGCAACGCTGGACGCGGTGAACGGGCCGGGCCGGCTGGTTGCCCTGGCAACGGCGATGGTGGGCAGTCTCCTGCTGGCGCTGGTCCACCTGCCCCGTCCGGCGCCGATGCTGGGCTGGCCGGGCGCGGCGCTGCTCCTGGGCGGGGGCATCTGCCTGGCGGCGGGGTTCGCGGCGCAGGCGGTCCTGCCGGACCTGGTAAGGAGGACGCTGCTGGACGCGGTGTCATATCCCGCTGCCAACGTTCCGGTATCGGCGGTAGACCTGGCCGGGGACCTGGTGGAATCCCTTCTGCGCCAAGCGGCCGGCGGCTTCGTGGCGGGGACGGCGTTGGTGATGGTGCTGGGGGCGGCGCTGGTTGCCGCGTCACTGTTCTACGGCAGGCTTTCGGAACTGGTGGGGAGAAAGCCGCCCACGCGGAGAAGTTCCGCCGGAAGGTTCCGGTAGAAGCGAGGTCCGGCGTTCACATGGGTCGGGCCGGCCGGCACGGGTTGGCATAGCGAGCAAGGCCGCTTACAGCCTGCATAAATGGATGGCCGGGCAGGCCGCTGACCCTGCCGTGGGCCGAACTGCGCCGCCGCCTCGGCGCCGACCGCGAGAAACCCGCCGGCGGTACAAGGAGCGCTGCCCGGCACCCGGCACTATGCGGCGCTACCGTTGGCGTCGGACTCCGAAGGCAATGATCCGTGCCTTCTGCCTGGACGGCAGCCGGCGGGCGGGCAGACAGGGAGGCAGCATCTACGCGGGCATTTCCAGGACTTTCGGCGGCGTCACGGAATCATAGCCCGGCGTTGTTCAGTTCCTCTCTCAGGGCGGGAAGTCTCCGGTGGCGTTTTTTCAACTCGCCAACATAGACCAGCCACCCCGGTTCCCCGGACAGATTCCGGTACAGGTCGCGGATACGGGGGAGAAGCGCACAGGCCCGCTGGTAATTTTCCCGGCCGCGGGCGGCAATCAGCCCTTCCACCTGTCGCCGGTAGATGTCCAGGGCAGCCTGGGGACAGGTCGCGGCGGCGGCTTCAGCCACGCGGGTCAACCGGTTCCCGCCTTGGAGGCCCGCCGGTCCCTGAGCCGCAGACCGCAATGCCAGGTCTATTTCGCCCTCTTCCAGGTGGATGTCGGTCAGTAGGCCGTATTCCTCGGCGGCGGACCACCGGCCCAACAACTGCGAACGGAGTTCCTCCCAGGCGCCCAGTTGCCGGGACAACTCTCGCACCTCCGCATACCCGGACAGGCCCGGGCGTCGTTCCAGCAGCCGTTTCGCCAGGTCCAGGGCTTCCGGCAGTCTCCCCTGTTCCAGATGACGGTCCTTGAGCCACTCCATCAACCGGTGGTTCCCGTCGGATTCAACCCTCCGGGCCACCACCGGTACTATCCCCTGGCCTAGGTCGTGGTGGCAAAAGATATCCGCCAACTCCAGCAACTCGTGATCTTCGGCCAACTCTGCTTCAGCAATCGCTTCCTCCAGCCGTCCCAGCGTCAGCAGGCGATCCACCAGATCGTCCAACAGCCCGGCCTCGCGGCAGATGTTCAGGAAGGAGACATCGTCCAATTGTTCCATCTCCAGGTCCAGCAGGAAACGGCCGTGAGCCTGACGGTTGAAGCCGTCGCTCCTGCCATCGCCGTGGTCCATGGCGGCGCGCACCCAACCGGCAACTGCCTGCTTCTCCTCAACCGTGGCCTGTTCCAGTATGAGGCTCGGCGCGCCTTCTCCCAAGCCCACACCACCCCACTCCAGGTCAGCGCAATAGATGTCGAAGAGGGTTCGCACCAGGGTTTCCCTGCCCGCAACGCCGTCCTCCCACAGGTTCAGGCATTGTCCCAGTCCTTCGACGCAGCGGTCCATCACATCGGTCAAGCGCCCATCCTCGTCCAGCATGGCGTCGTAATGTTCCAGCATCGCCCTGGACACCGACCGGTGCACTGCACCGGCGTTGGCGCAGTCATCCCAGGCCAAAAAATCGTCGCCTGCGTCCAGGATGACGCCGATTTCCGTGGCGATCCTCCGCGATGCCATCCAATCGTCCCTGCCCTGTCGAAAGGCGGCCGCAACCTGGCGGCGGCAGATTTCCGGGTTGAACGGAACGCTCCTTCCGCCGCCTCCGGCCATGGGCATTTCCAACAGGGACTCCAGGTCGGGTTGAAGCTGCAACATCTGCTTGATCAGAACAACCAACTCCCCTCTGCTGCGTTGCTCCAGGTCCGCGTCCAACTCCGCCACCACCCGGAAAGCCTCGGGGTGCTTCAACCAGGTCAGCAGGAGCGCTCCGGCGTGCTTGCAGCGTCCGCCGCTGCCCACCGGGCAGGAGCAGTCCGCATCTTCGATCCCTCCGTCGCCCAGGGCTACACGCAACCGGTATGGTTGGGGCATGGACCCCTGGCAACGGGCCTTGAGCGTAGCGCCCTGTAGGCGCAGGTCGAACACGGCTCCATCCTCAAGGTAGCTGCGGCCCAGTTGGAAGTTTCGCAAACCCACCCAGCCTGAGATGGTCTCGGCGCTTACTGTGGGCATTGATTCCGGCATGGCGTTTCTCCAGGCGAGGTTGCGGCCAATTTGCGGGGCAGTGCAAGTTGGCGAGGACAGTATGTCCGGCGGCGTCACGGCGGTCAACGGGAGAGCGGCGCTGCCATCCCCCGACCGGTAGGGAGGCGGCCGAGGGGACGTTGCTGCTCTCCGTGCTTTACGGCTGAACCTGTTGCAACAAACCGGAGCGGCCCCCCGCTGGTCAACGGCGTGGTGCACGAACACCCGTCCCCGCTGTGATTGCTGGCGGTGTGTGTGAAGTCCGAATCGGTACATCCAAAGCGCCACCCTCCGCGAAAGCCGGGAAAAGCGACACAACCGATTCAATTATTCGCCGGCGATGCCAGGAACGGAAGACTGATCATAGCCTTTCAGAGTTCACTCGCCGCCATTGTCCGCTCTGGAGTCGGCTGGTGCCACGGGGACGCAACAACCTGATCGCGCCGTCGCCGGACACCCCTGAGCCGGGACAGATGGCAGGCCGCGCACAGGGTGCCGGAAGACCAACGGGCACTGAGGGATCACCGGCTATGCCGCCAGCGCGAGTGCGGATGAAAACCGCTGGAGGCCACCGTCGGGCAAACGCCAGGCGCTCACCGGAGAACAAGCCGTCCTGCGGGTTACCGCGGTCCGGGGCGGGATTGTCGTCGTCAAACCCGACGCTCACCCGGCCTGTTCCTGGCCTGGAAACTACAATGACTGCAATGCAATCAATGCAACATAGTGATTATGGGCCCGCAGTAAAATTGGGGACGCCAATTCCCTGGGAAACCTCTGGAAACCCCTTGCTTCAGGTAGGAACAACCGCCGGATTGCACTCTGCAATCTGTTATCAATTCCCTTGCAGGCCGCCTACTGTGAAAATCCGGTCCAGGGATTGTAGCCTGACAGGTCAGGCCCACGCCACGGCAGGCTCCCTTCCCTTGTAATCGACAGAGACGACATCGCCGGGTACAGGTTTGGGATGATAATTGCCGCTCTGACGTAATAGACGGAGAGCGGGCGGAATGCGTCGGCTCTTGGACGGGCAGGACACTTCCGGTTTCTGGGGTTCTTGCGCGTGTCGTATCCCCAGGAATACGATTGGATGGCGCGGCGAGGTGTCAAAGTTGGCGAAAATTGACACCGTGGGCGACGCAATTACTGACACCTGCCCGCTGACGACGGCGACCCCTGGCTGATACGCTGAAGTCATGGCATTCTCACAAGAACGCATCCTGGATGCCCTGGCCCGGCTGCCCTTCATAGACGCGGGGGAACTGGCGATGATCCTGGGCGAAGCCCACATTGCCATCCACCGAGGGCTGACCGCCCTGCTGGACGACGGAACCGTGGAGCGCGTCAGTCACGGGACCGCGCATCTGGCATCGAGCAAGCGATACTACCTGACGAGGAAGGGCGTCGCCGCGGCTGCCGGTATTCTCGGATTCGACACTCCATCAGACTTCGTGAGGGCCTACCCGGCGTCCCGGGAGTGGCTCACCCTGCTCATCCGCCGGATTGACGCGGTGGCCTCCATTTACCGCCTGGCCGCGTCCCTGTCTCCTGGGACCGACGGGCTGCGGACACAGGTGGACTTTCACCGCCGGGGCCGGTTCGACGCTGTGATCACGCGGCACGACGGCCGCAGCTTTGGCGTGGTGCGCCAGGGTCCGGCGCTCAGGCGCCGCTCCCTCTACGACCGGCTGCGGGCCATCGCCCAGTACGACTACCGGCGCCGCCCCGGCAAGGTCCTGGTGCTGACCCCCAGCGTTTGGGAGCAGAGGCTGACGACCCGGTTCTGTGAGCGGTTGAACATCGAGGACTGCTACGTGGCCGTGGAGTCCCGGGAGGCGCTGGAGGACAGGAATCGCAACGTCTGGTGCTACACATCGTGGCTCTTCGGCAGCCTGCCCTACTCGCTGGAGTTCATCAGCACTCGCGGCAGCCCGAACCGGGGACGCTTCACGGAAGCGCCGGAGCGCAAGCGGGCCTCGCTGCCCGACGCGGAGCGGATGGTCTCGTCGGCGCCGGCCTTCGCCCTGACCCCGTCGGAAAAGCGGATGCTGGACCAGATCACCGACCACCCGATGATTCCCCGGGAGCACCTGGTCCGCTGGCTGGGCGTCTCCGAGGGACGGGTCAGCCAGATGCTGCACAGCCTGGTGAACGCCTGCGGCCTTGTGGAGCGCCGGGGCAAGCGGGGCGACGTGCGCTACTCCCTGCCGGAGGAGGGCATCCGCTACGTCACCCACCGGGACCGGGCGGAGCTGCCGACGACGCGGGGCATTTGGAGCACAGAGCTCATCAAGGACAAACACGGCCGTAAGCGGCACCTGGGCCACCGCATCGAGACCTGGGCCAGGCAGACCAAGCACGCCGACGGTGTTACCTGGTTCCTGTCGGAGCTGGCTGCCGAATCGCGGGCAACAGCGGACTCCGAACTGACCTGGTCAGTCCCCACGGCCAATACCGACCGGGCCTTCGACTGGGGGGAGTCGGCCATAGCCCCGGACGCCGTGGGCCACCTCATTGTTGACGGTCTGCACGTCCCCTTCTACCTGGAACACGAGCTGCGCGCCCGCCACCCCAAGGGCGTACTGGCTCGCCTGCGGCCCTACACCCGCTATTACCACTCAAATGCTCCCGAGGAGGACATGGCCCCCTTTCCCGTCACGCTGTTCGTCGTGGACAACGAGGAGGTGGAGGAGACCTACGCGAGGACGGCTTCCCGGATGAACCTGATGACGCTGCCCATCCTGGTGTCATCCGCAGACACCCTGATCCGGCGGGGGCTGCTGGGCCGGTCATGGCGTCCCCTGTGGGAGTCTCGCTCCCCGAGGTTGGCGCTGTCGGGGCTGCGAGCCTACCAGTGGGACTCGCTGCGGCACCGGATGCGTCCAATAGAGGGGGCTACGTGATGGGGCAACTGACGCGGCCCCATCTGCCCTCTACCCCCGCTGGGTGTGCAAAACTGTCCCCGCAGGCCCGGATCCGGTGGTGCGGGAAGGCCGAAATAGGGCCCAAAACCCCCGGTTTCAGATACGAAATGGGGTTGATGCATCGCTTGACCAGTCATGTGCAAAAATGAAAAGCGGGGCTAAAATACATAGAGAAAAATGTACCAGTTTTGTACCACTTGCAAGTCCCCGACGTATCAGCCCATAGCGAGGTGAAAAGCGATGTCAGAGCAATTCCGCTGGGTGTCCAAGGCGGAGGCAGCGGAGGAGCTGGAGGTCTCCATGTCCACCCTGGACCGGATGATCCGGCGTGGCGAGGTCGTGGTTCGCCGGGAGGGGCGGCGGGTGTACGTGCGGATGGAGGGTCCGGAGTACCTGAGCGACGAGGAACTGCTGCTCCGGTCCCTCGCGAGGGAGGAGGAGCTTCAGCGGACCGTGCGGGAGTTGGAGCGGAGTCTATCCGAGTGGCAGAACAGGGCTTCCGAGTTGGAGCGAGAGCGGGACGAGGCCCGGGAGTCCGCCGCCAACGCCAACCGGCCTTACCACGAGCTTGAGAGGGAGCACCGACAGGAGGTCGCCGAGCACAAGGAGACAAAGGGGGAGCTCATGGCAGCTCGCATATGCACCCTGGTGCTGCTTGTGCTGCTGATCGGCCTCGTTCTCCTGTGGTGGTTCGTGCTGAGGTAGGGACCCAGGCGCCGGGTTGCCGCCGGATGGTGAAGGTGAGCAGGCAAATTCGAAAATTGGACGCCCCGAATGACAGTCACTCCTTGCGTATATGGTATCCGGTGGGATAACATAAAGCGCTATATCGGTCAGACTTGCAACGGCGGGGGAACGGCGATGGGCGACACGGAAGCAAGGGTGTTATATCCGGCCACATCCGAAGAAATAACGGCTGCGCTGAATGCCGCACTGGAAGCGGGAGACCTGGAACGGATCATGGGCATTATGGGTCAAATGGCCCGCGTCCACCGGATGCGGCGTGTGGCCCGGGAGACCGGTCTGGGCGAGAAGAGCCTCTACAAGTCCATGCGGGCCGGCGCAAGCCCCGAGTTCAATACCGGGCTCCGGGTGCTGCGGTCCTTGGGCTTCCGTCTGCAGGTCGTTCCCATCGTTGGCTCAGACCAGGGCGATTTACAGCAAGGGAGGACAAATGAAGAAGGATAGACAGATCCAACCCCTGACCCCGGCGGCCCTCTACGCCCGGGTCTCCAGCGACCGCCAGGACGTGGACTTGTCCGTAGCGGCCCAGCTACGGGCGCTCAGGGACTACGCTAAGAACAACGGCTACTCCGTGGCCCGCGAGTTCGTGGACGAGGCCGAGAGCGGCAGAATCGCCGACCGGCCCTAGTTCCGCAACATGATCGACGAGGGCGGCAAGGCTACGGCACCTTTCCAAGTTATCTTGGTCTGGAAGTTTTCCAGATTCACCCGCAAGCGGGAGCACGCCGTGGCCTTCAAGTCCATGCTAAGACGCAAGGGCATCCGCGTCGTCTCCATCACCGAGCACGCCGACGACTCCCCCACCGGCAAGCTGATGGAGGCAATCATCGAGAGCGTGGACGAGTTCTACAGCGAAAATCTTGCCGAAGAAGTAAAGCGGGGAATGCGGGAAGCCGCGTCCCGTGGCTACTTCCTTGCCTCCAAGGCCCCCTTCGGCTACAACCGGATCAAGGTCAGCGACGGAGTGAAAGACCGTCCCACCCTGGAGGTTGACCCAGACACCGCGCCCATCGTCAGGGAGATATTCGAGAGTTCCCGCCGGGGCAACGGGCTGGCCGAAATCTGCAAGGAGCTGAACGGCCGGGGCATCACCAACCGGGGCAAGCGCTGGCAAAAGAACGTGGTCCACTACCTGCTGACCAACGAGGCATACACGGGAACCGCCGTCTGGGGCGTCAAGAGCAAGGACGAGAAGAACCCTGATCCTGTAAGGGTGGAGAACGCCTGGCCCGCCCTGGTGTCGAGGGAGCTGTTTGACGAGGTTCAACAGGGACTCCACCAGCGGGCGCCCACGGTACAGCGCCCCGGACGCGTGGGCAGCCAGTACCTGCTGAGCGGCCTGCTCCGCTGCGGAGTGTGCGGCAAGCCCTACTCCGCCCAGGGAGCCAAGAGCGGCCAGTTCGCCTACTACGTCTGCGCCAGCCTGTTCCGCGAGGGAGCGGGGGCGTGCAGCAACGGGCGCTACCTGAACGCTACCAAGGTGGAGAACCTGGTGATCGAAAAAGTCCGGGAGCGGATTCTCACCGAGGAGACCATCACCGAGCTAGTGACCCTGGTGGCCGAGGAGATCGACAACCTGGCCGGTGAGGCCAACGGCCGGCTGACAGCCATCAACAGCGAGCTGTCCGACGTGGAGACGCGGTTGGAGAACCTCTACCAGGCGCTGGAGACCAAGCAGTTGCCCATCGAGGTGATCTCGCCCCGCATCCTGTCCCTGAAGAGCCGCCAAGACCAGCTTGTGGCGGCGCGGGAGGGGGCCGAGGCCCAGTTGGAGCAGCGGCGGGCGGAGTTGCCGACGAGTAAAGAGATCAAGGGATACGTGGCGGACTTCCGCGAGTTGTTCCAGGAAGGGACGTTCCCGGAGCGGAAGGCGCTCATCCGCAACTTCGTGCAGGGCATTGAGATAGTGGAGGACGAGGCGACGCTGACGTACACCATCCCCATGCCCCAGGACGGGGTGACGTCGGAATCGGCCTCGGTTCTTGATTTTGTCCAGTCCGGCCCACCAGACTTGACGGTAGACAGTACCGGGGCGTCCAGGTATACCTCCTCGGCGTCTTTTCCCCCTATTGGACTATCTTGGGGCGTAGGTATTGTGTAACGCACCAGAGCTCCTCCGGGCTGCACCACGATTTCCTTGACGAAAGACTCGATGAAGCCCCGCCGCTCGGTGAGTTCGCTCTCGTTCAGAAACTTGCTCAGGTCCTCACAATAAGCGGTGATGGTTTCCACATCGTCCAAGACGACCCGCCGCTGGGACAGTATCACCCTGGCCTCCGCCGCCGTGGCCTCAAGACACTCCTGTCGCTCCCGGTGGTCCTTGATGCGGGGCTTGAAGTCCTCGATGTCCAGGTCGGTGGTCTCCGCCAAGTTGTAGAGGCGCTCCAGCCGCCGCTTCACGTCAGCCAGTTCCGACTCGGCGGTCTCCAGCCGCTGGCGCTGCTCCCGGGCGATGCCGTCCATCTCCTCGTCCACCAGCTTGACAAGCTCCCGTATGTTGGACTCGGTGAGCACATTCTCCCGGATCTTGCCGACGACCATCTCCTCAAACCTGCGGGCGTTCAGTCTGGGACAGTCGCAAGCCCCGCTTCCCCGTTTCATCAATGACTGGCAGACGTAGTAGGCGAACTTGCCTCCCTTGGAGTCCTGGCCGGACATGGCCCGGCGGCAGGCGCGGCACTTGACCAGCCCGCTGAGCAGGTAGGAGCTGCCAACCCGGCGGGGATGGACCTTCCTGGGGGCGCGGGAACTCATCTGCTTGTTGACCTTGCGGAACTGCGTCTGGGTGACTACACCGGGGAACGCCTTCTCCACCCTGACCGGGTCGCCCTTGTCCCTCGCGCCTCCGCCCCAGAGCAAAGTGCCGGTGTAGGCCTCGTTTCTGAGGATGATATGGACGCCGTTCTTGGACCAGGGCCTGCCGGTGGGGTTGGCGATGCCCTCGCCGTTCAGGGTGCGGGTGATCTCCAGGATGCCTTTCCCCGACTCCGCCAGGTTGAAGATGCGCTGGACCACGGGAGCGGTGTCCGGGTCCGGTTCCAGGGTGGGCCGCTTTTTTCCCCCGTCCTGGACCATCAGCTTGCGGTAGCCGTAAGGGACCCGGCTGGCGACCCAGAAGCCCCTTGAGGCGGCCTCGCGCATACCACGCCGAACTTCTTCGGCAAGATTTTCCGAGTAAAATTCGTCCACGGACTCTATGATGGCCTCCATCAGCTTGCCGGTGGGTGAGTCGTCGGCGTGCTCGGTGATGGAGACGACGCGGATTCCCTTGCGCCGGAGCATGGACTTGAAAGCCACGGCGTGCTCCCGCTTGCGGGTGAATCTGGAAAACTTCCAGACCAGAATTTCGCCAAAAGGCGATTCCGGCTTGCTGGCCTCGTCCAGCATCCTGCGGAACTGGGGCCGGTCGGCGATTCTACCGCTCTCGGCCTCGTCGACGTACTCGCGGGCGATGGAGTAGCCGTTGCGCTCGGCGTAGTCGCGCAGCGCCCGCAGCTGGGCGGCGACTGAGAGGTCCACGTCCTGGCGGTCGCTGGAGACCCGGGCGTAGAGAGCCGCCGGGGTCAACTCGGTATTCTTACTCATTGCTGTGTCCTCCCTGATTATCTTCCCGTTCAGCTTGTCGGGGGCGCAGCGGTTCCAACCTTGCCTAGCGGCACAGTCCCCCGTCCTCCATGTATAGGCGCAGAGCCTCGGTCACCAACTCGCTCATGTCGCGGCCCTCTTCCTCCTTCGACCGCTGCACCTCCTCGAACATCTCCGGCGGAAGCGAAAAGGTAATAGTCACAGATTACCAGCATGGCGGTATGGTCTCTCGTCTTGATTACTAGTATATTAGATTGTCTTACTATACATCATCCCATCTCCAGCTTGCCCGGTCAACGCGGTGCGGTCACCACACCTTCCCCAGAACCGCCTCCAGAGGCCGCGCCGACCCTGCGCCGCCTTCAATTCGTCTACCAACACGGCATTGTGCGCCGTTCCTGATCGAGTTGCTCTTGCACCAAGGCCACCAGATACGGTAGGTTTCATTTAGCCTTGTAGTCAGTGGTGCGCCGCGCCTCCGACGTAATCAGCGCCCAGACCTGCCGGTAAAGGACTGGGTTGGTGAGCCCCTGTCGGCAGGGCAGGGGTATTTGCATTAGCTCTGAGAATACCCTCTGCGGCCTGAACCGCCGTGCATTGGGTCATCTTCTATGAGGTTTGCGACCCTCAGGGGCCGGCTAGGGCTAATCAGTCCTGATCCTATATTCGTCGATGCGCTGGCGACATTTGGAGGACTGGTCCTTGACTGTGCGGTCATTGACAGTCCTGTAAAATGTTATGCCAATCGAGTGATTGGTCCAGCTGAGTGCTGGTATAACTAAAGATTACTCTCACGTTCTACGGCAGGTTTTACATTGCCTACCGGGGAAGGGAATTCACGAGCGCGCCACGGTTGACTTAGCCCGGTCGATGAGCGCTTTCGCACAAAACTGCAGCAAGTACTTGCGCCAAATATGGCTTAATCGCTACTCTGTCCTCAGAACACTTCCAGGGTAATCTCACCTGCCTCAATACTGCCTGAGCAAGGGAACGATTCTCGTATTTTGACTCGGTTGAGTGACCCCATCAAGGCGAACGGCCGCGGCACGGCCCATGGCGATGTTACCTCTACGAGGAAGGTGCCTTTTGTGGCGGCAATGTGTTGTGGCTTCCCCGGCTGATCCTCTGTAACTATTGGGAACGAAGTGGAGGAAAGGATGAGCACCTTTGAAGAAGGATTCGACGCGACTGAAAGAGCTGCGGACTCGGTGTTACAGGCATTGGGCGATGTTTCCAAGCTGGCGCGCCAATTACAACGAGACGCGCGGGCGGGCAACATCGCAGCTATCAGGAGAGGGACCGCCAGGCTGGAGGAAAGCCTGAGCCTGATTCGTCAACAGATCGGCAACGCAACCCAAGCCTGGCCCTTCGCCCCGGAGGAAGAACTGGCATACTTGGAAGGCCAATACGCCAGCGAATTGCAGGGAGAAGCCAAAAGGAAGGGACTTCAACTGTTTGAGAGGGACGGCAGGTTGATTGCTCACCCTTCAGTCCTCCGGGTCTTGCCTGGGGAGCGAGCAGTGCGGATTGACCGGCGCCAAAGTTCATCCATCAGACCGACGAAAATAATGGCAGACCTGGCGAAGCTGCAAAATACGCCACCTCGTTCCAATCCGCAACAGTTTTTGCAATCCCTTTACGATGCCTACATAGAGTTGAGCGACCGCAGCACGGCCGACCAATTGAAGTTGGGCCAGCTAGGCCAGTTGGTCCGGCTGGACCGCATCTACAGCTTGTGGACAGGTCGCCCGGGAACTCGAGGAGATTACAGCCAGTTGGACTTCGCCCGGGACCTGTACAGCCTGGAAAACAGCGGTGTTAATGAAGTTCGTTCAGGAGCTCGGGTGTCCTTCCCGTCATCCACGGGCACCAGGAATCCCAGGGGAACCATATCCTTCGTAGGACCAAACGGCGAAGCGGTGCTCTACTACGGGATCCAATTCAGTGGAGTCAGCCGATGACCAGCACGATTTGTGTCCAGGAATGGCTGGAGGTAATCAAGGACGAGTATTTGGATGGATTCGTAAGGGATGGTGGCTCGTCCATCAAGTTTCTCGTACCGGTCAAGGAAGCCCTAGCGCCGTTGGTAAAGAGCCGTCTTGATGATATTGGTTCCAGCTTGGACTACCTAGTGGTCTGCGTGGATTCGGGAGGTACCCGGGTCCATATGCCCCAGGAGATTTTCTTCCGCATCGCCCAGCAAGTCGATTGGCGACTTATGGCCCGCAGGGTAATTCTGAGGCTGTGCGAAGACTTGCCCTATCAAACCAATACCATAGACCCTGTCGCCGATACCCCGATTCTTGGGGCTATCAGTGCGGCAAACGATGTGGAAGAAAGCCAGGTAGCTCTAGACCTGCGCCGCAGGATGCCTAGGGCTGTCACTCAAAACCGAGAGATGTCTCGCGATTTCAGACTGGCGATGACCCATCTGTGTCTTGCGGAAATGGACGGAGACGCGGAGAGCCAACAAGGGGAGGAATTGATTGAATGGTTAACCGGGCGCAATAGAAGGGTGTCCAACGTCCGGCGATACTCCATTTACAACAGCATCGTCCGTACCAATGCCCGCCATTTCCTGGAATCCCTCTTTAACTGGGTGAAGTTCGTTGGATATGCAGGAACACTGATCTTGCTGGACAATAGTCGAGTGACCCTGCGGCGGAATCCGAGAGATGGCCTGTTCTTTTATTCCCGCCCGGCGACCATGGACCACTATGAACTGATGCGGGAACTCATTGACAGTACGGACCGGTTGGAAGGCGTTCTCATGGTGGTGCTGGCCGATGAAGACTTCCTGGACCAGGAATTGCGCGGAAAAGGATTCTTTATCTATCAAGCACTCTACGCAAGAATCAGCGATGAAGTCCAGGACCGGAACCAGGCCAATCCCTTTTCTACTCTGGTCCGGTTGGCGGACACTACTGTCCAGGAGTGATCGGAATGGGAATCGGGGCAACAGAAACATCCTCCAGGTTAGCGAACCGCCGCGCTCTGGAAGCCCTGAGAAACGGGGTGCCCAATGGCGACGCAGTGGCGGTCTTGGGATGCAACCAACCTTCCGTTGAGCGTGAGTTCAACTCCATGCTCGCCCGCGTTTCCGGCGAATCCGGTAAGGCAGACGCCGGCTTGGGGATGCTGGTTGCAGGGGAGTTTGGCGCTGGCAAGTCTCACTTGCTAAGTTACCTGGAAACCCAAGCCCTGCAACGGAACTTCGTCTGCAGCCGGGTGGTCATCAGCAAGGAAACGCCACTGTTCGACGTGGAAAAGGTTTTCAAAGCCGCCGTAGCCAACGGCAGGGTCCCCGGGATTACCGGCCACATGGTGGAGGAAATTGCCCAGACGCTAGAATACAACTCCCAAAGCTACGCCGATTTTTCCGTGTGGGCTAACCGGGAGGACAACGGCCTGCATCGCATTCTGCCGGCAACCCTGTTGATTCATGAAAAGGAAACCGACCCCGAGCTACTGAATGAAATCAATTGGTTCTGGGCCGGTGAGAAGATTCAGCTTAAGAGCGTCCGAGACGGGCTGACTCATATCGGCGAACGCCAAGCCTATTCCTTCCGGGCGCCGATAGCAAGGAACATGCCCCCGCAAAAGTTGCGGTTCCTCTTGGAACTAATCAAAGCTGCCGGTTACCGCGGTTGGGTTATACTCATGGACGAAATTGAGTTGATCGCCAATTACAGCGTTCTCCAGCGCGCCCGGTCCTATGGGGAGTTGACCCGTTGGCTGGGTCAGGCGACCGACGAAAAATACCCGGGCCTGGTAGTCGTTGGAACCGTCACCGCCGGTCTTGCCGAATTGGTTCTCGATACCAAGGAAGACCGGGACAAGGCAGCCCCTCGCCTGCGGGCTAGGGGAAGAGACACCGACAATTTGATTGCGGCGCGGGCAGAAACCGGGATGCGCCTCATTGAACGAGGGATTCTCCCGCTGGATGATCCTGACGACGCGACCCTTTCCGTCCTGTATGACAAGCTAAAGGATATTCATTCCCAGGCATACAGCTGGGACGCACCGGACATTGACCGCAGAATCGCTCAGACGAGACGGCCCAGAATCCGCTCCTTCGTCCGGCGATGGATTAACGAGTGGGACCTCCGCCGCCTGTATCCTGAATTGGAACCAGACATTGAGGTGACGGAAGTGAAGTTCAGGTACGAGGAAGATACCGCGCTGGAACACCCTGCTTCGGACGATCCGGGCTCCGCCACCATCAATGAGGCGGACGTATCTGTCCATGGGCCTGAATCCCATCCCGTCCATCGCCAGGATTAAGGACTGCTGCGTTGCCCATACCGTTCCGTGACCTGGGCGAGGACGAACCCTCCGGCGTAGCCGGTTTCCTGCGTTTCATTGACGAACCGGATGGAAGGGGAATACGCGGCGCTTTATTCATCATGTCGGCTCGCGGAGAACCGATTGAGTTCACTTTCACCAGGATCAACCTTCGCTCCGGAGTTCTGTGGCGGCCGGGACACGCCCGGAGTCGTTCCATATCCGCCTTGACCAAGGCATTGTTTGAGTCAGCCAGCAACCAGGCCGACGTAGTATTTTCGCTGGCGGAGGAAACGCCTCCAGCGGTATTTTCCGATAACATACGCCCGGAAATCCCCCTGTGCCGCGTGGCATCCAAAGACTCCACGGCTGTGGTCCCATCGGAAAAAGCACAACGATTATCCGAGTCCTTAATCCTGTATTGGACTAACGGCTTGCCCCATCCCGGTTCAGTGACAGCCCAGACCATGGAACTCCTTGGGCAGCGCCAACTGCTGATTGAACCCTTTGAGCGCGCCGCCTTGGGAATTCAGGAGGCGTTCGACTCGTGAAGCTGCTGCCAAACTGGCTGACCGGCGCTCCGACGTCGCACCGGCGAGAATGGACTCCGTTGCGACGTCAATTGCGGCCGCAGCCAGTTCGCACTGCCCCGCTGCCCCCGATCCAGCAGCCGAGCGCGCGGCATACGCCATGTAGCATTGATTTGCCAACTGACGTGGTTTCCCTTTTCCCCGAGGCGGAAGCCGTCCCGGAGACAGTTACATCGGTAGTTCTGGCTCCGGCGGCGGGTGCCCAGGGAGATATGCCATCCGGTTCCGGCCCGCGAAGCCGCTCCGAGTCTGCCAACGTCAATAATCCTCCAGCCACAAGCCCACGAACTAGCATATCCCTTGCCTCCCGTCTGCGGCTGGTTCTCTCACCTTCTCTCAACTCGTTGCTGCCCGGTCCACATTCGGTCTTGTCCTGGGCCGGTGAGTTAATGCCGTTCCAACTGGACGGAGTCCGAACGCTGATCAGCAGTGACAAGTTGCTGCTGGCCGATGATATGGGGTTAGGTAAGACCATCCAGGTAATCGCGGCGTTGAGGATTCTGATGGTGATGCGGGTTTTAGAGACTGCGCTGGTAGTTGCTCCCGCGTCGGTCTTAGACCAATGGCGACAGGAATTGCTCAAGTGGGCACCGGAGCTTAGGGTGATGGTCATTCGGGGCGGTCCCGGTGACCGGGCCTGGCAATGGATAAGCGAAGTACATGTCGGGATAGTCAGCTACGACACGCTTAGGGCGGATTTCACCGACAATTTACAGTCTCCGGTACGAAAGAAGACCTGGGGCGTCCTGGTTGCGGACGAAGCCCAGCGTATCAAGAACCGCAACCCTACCAGCGTTGCCGTAAAGGAACTGAAGCGTAACCGCTCATGGGCGCTGACGGGCACCCCGCTGGAGAACAATGAAGAAGAGCTGGCGTCCATCATAGAGTTTGTGGACCGCGGGGAACTGACTTCTCAAGGCCACTACTCCCCCGGTCTCAATCTGCGGGAGAGACATCGTGAATTGCAAATGAGGCGGAAGAAGGCCGATGTGCTTGAAGACCTTCCGCCCAAGCTGACCACCAAGCTGTCCATCGAACTGCTGCCCAACCAGCGGCGCAGCTATGACCGGGCGGAACGGGAAGGAATCGTATATCTGAGGGAGTTAGGGGCCGATGTAAGGGTGCAGCACGTTTTGGAGCTGATCCAGCGGCTGAAACAGATTTGCAACGCCGAGCCGGAAACCAGAGAGTCCAGCAAGTTTGAAGATATTCGGCGAAGAATGGAGTCCCTGTCCCTACAGGGTCACAGGGCCATAGTTTTTTCTCAGTACGTCAGCAACGGGTTTGGTGTTGACGCCATGGCGGGTGTATTGCGCGAGTTCGACCCTTTGACATTCACCGGGGAGCTTTCGCCGGAGGACAGGCGAGAGGTCCTACGTCGTTTTCGAAATGGCGACCGGCACAAGGTGCTGATCGTTTCACTAAGGGCCGGCGGGGTGGGCCTTAACCTCCAGGAAGCCTCCTACGTATTTCACGTTGACCGTTGGTGGAACCCGGCGGTGGAGCGCCAGGCCGAAGACCGCAGCCATCGTTATGGGCAGTCGCTGCCGGTTCACGTGTTCAAGTATTCCTGCATAGACACGATAGAGGAGCGCATTGACAGGATATTGGAAAGCAAGCAGGAATTGTTTGACGAACTCGTCGACGATGTAACCATCGACCTAGGTAAGTCTCTGTGTGCTGATGAACTGTTTGGCCTGTTCGGGTTGGAAGATTTCTGCCAATATCGTGGTAGTCAGGCCGCGTCATAAGCCCGAATCCACCGAAAGGCTGGCATTTGGGTTCTTGCATGAGAGATTAGTGGGAGTGGAGGGTCAATGATTCCGCTCATCCGCCGACGGATAGGGCCAATGGTGGCTCGGAGTGGGCCTGGGGAATCCAGGCTGTGGGACGACGGTCAGCAGAGGACCCTCGCTGGCCTGGTCGCCGCGAGTGGGGAGAGATCTTCAAATGTTTGGTGGGAGAAACAGTTTCCTTCGGTGGGGATGGCGTCAAGCGAGCAGTGGAATGGCCCGCAGCCGTGCCAGAGCAGAGACAAACCCGGTTTCCCAAGGCCAGCGCCGGGGGTAGGTGCAGGGTGAGTTGGCGGGCCTCGCGGGTGATCCTTCCAGCTAGGGAAAGAAAGCGTCTGCGAAGGGTCTTGATGGTCGCCACCGTCTCTCCCAAAGCGATGCGCTGGGTCCAGCGGGCCAGCAACTGTCTTTGAAGTCAAGAAGGACGGACAATTTCAGCTGGGTACGAACTGCACCATGGAGCCTCATTCTTGACCATGGCGTTTAGGCTGCTGGCGTCCGGCAAGCCAAAGAAGCTGGCGTTGGTCGCGTGCATGCCCAAACTGCTGGTCATATTCAACTCCATGCTCAAAAACGGCTCCCCTTGGTGCGACATGACTCAGCTGGAAATCGGTCACTCCTCTTGACATTCAAGACAGTTGCTTGGGTGCTCCTTGTTTCTGATCGGTTTTCTCTCTCGAAAACCATTATCCCAGATGCAAAGGAGCACTTTCTTACCCCTCCACCTCCTCGCAAGACTCATCTCTTCGGTGGATTGGAGTTTAGCCGCGACAGCTGTCGCTGGAGATTCAGCAGCCGTCTTTCGTCCCGGCCCTCGCTCAGTTCGTGGACCAGGCCGGCGATGAGGTTCTCTCGGCGCTGGACATTTTCGCAGTGGGCCAACTCGATGATCAGTGCCTTGTTCACCGAAGGGATGGCTGGGAAGTCGAAGGTGTCCATATTCTTTACCGCAGGGAATCGGGAGGCGCGGACCCGCCGCTCCACCATGCGCTGTTGCGGTCGATGAGTTCCAGTTCGGCGAGGCGAAGTTGACCTCGCCCTGCGGGAAGAAACGGGGAAATACGTGCCTCGGAATGTTGCAGCCCCTCTGGTTCAGAATTTATGATAGAGACTATCAAAATATAAAATCACTTGGATGGATGATCCAGCAACAGGATTCCCGACAGTAGTTCGCTGACCCACCCGGCCTAATCATTCGAACAGATTTGCGGCACAGCTTTCTCCGGCGGCCCACAGACCAAGGAGTCAAATCTGGGTAGTGCAGTATTTCTAATTTTCGAGGTGGCGATATGAGAATCTACTATCGCGGCTACGTCATCATTGAGGAATACCCGAGGGAGGAGTGCGCGGTGCAGGGGAGGCGGCCGGAACGGGAGACACTGTCCCACGAGGGCAGCCCCCGGGCTGCGATGCGCTGGGTCGACCACGACATCATCCGGCAGCGGGTGGCAGCCGCCGGCTGGCTCAACCCCCGGCCGGTGTCGGCATAGCAGCGCCAAAGGCAATGCAATGCTTCACCGCCGACGACGGTGCTAATGAGAAAATCGAGGGGGACAAACAGGAATCGGCCTCGAATTATCGAGGCCGATTCTACACACAAGAATGGTGAGACATGAGCCATACTCTATCGCCGGGGACGCTGCGCTGGTTGGGGGTTTCCTATCCCGGGTCAGGCCCGCTTACCGTCAGGCGCCGCTCGGCAGGATAGAACAGTCAGAGGGAAATGGCAGGGCGCATGGCCCGGTGCCGGTCAGCATTGCCGCCAAGCTGAGTCACCTGGGCAAAGGGCCTCATGCCGGACCGCGGTGGAAACGACATTGGCCTGGCCCCGTTCCACAGTGCCTTGGCGGGCCCGGCGGTTGCCAGCAGCACTACAGCCGTAGATTTAGGGAAGGTCGAATTGAGTTAGTCAACGGAGGAGGTGAGCCAGCGACGGGTGCAGTTTATGAGATCGTGGGAGTGTCCAGGTGGGCCGGAGCGGTATTGAGGTAGCATGAGTGCAACGCAGAACGCCTCAGAAGGTGGAAGCCCCGCCAGCGATTATTTGACTCTCAGGAGAAACTTGCCAGCCACGTGGCGCGCAGGAAGAGTGGACAAGTCCCAAATGGCCGTGAAAATCGCCGATGAGTCTGAAGGCATTGCTATCAACAAGCACTGCGGGAGTGCCAGGCTGCCTGCCCTGGCGTTGCTATGCTTCGCAACCCTCTGGTTCCTGGCCTCCTGTGGAGGCGAACAGCCCGCGCCGCTGGCGGATACGCCGATTCCAGGGGTACCGACGGAAACCCCGTCCCCGGCGCCAACGACACCAGTGAACCCGTCTCCCACCCCTGTGCCGACGCCGACTACGGGACCTCCGCCTGCCGCCACGGAGGTTGCGACGCTTGCTGCTACCGTAGAGTCCGATGTCAAGATGGACAGAGATGACAACACCAAGGTAGCAGTCCAGCAGCTTTTCGATACTTGGAAACGGGCGCTCCGAGAAGATGACGCTGCCCTTTTCCATTCGCTCTTGACGCGGGAGTTGGCCGGAAGCTGCGGGTTGGACGAGTTGCGTTCGTGGCTGGAACAGGACGCGGAGTTCCTCTCGGAACCTGTGGTGAACGCCGTGTTTCTGGACGTGACCGACCCCACCCGGGCCTATGCTGAAATCGCCGCCGGGCAACCCGCCGGGCAGCCACAGGAGTCCATATCCTTTCCGTGGCCTGTGGCGCTGGAAGAAGGAGAATGGCGGGCAGGATTCCATGTCGCCGGATTCACCGCCAATAGATGCCCGTTCGTCGTATCGAGTCCATCCTCGGGACCGGACGGCAGCGAGCCCGAATTCCCACAAATCCCCGGCCTTGATTTGAAACGAAGAGAGGCTATTCTTGCCGCAGTGCCTGGAACCAGGGTCCTACACAGCAACTACAGGACAGATAGTTTCGGCTCCAGCTTCAGCACCGGCGGCTCCATGTCGCCCTACGACAACAATGTCAACATTTACGCCGAAGTGGAGACAGAGTCAGATGCCGCCGAGCTGGTAAGCCTCTACCGCGACGGCCTGAATCATCCAAATTGGGATAATGTCGCCGACGGTTCTTCGGGCGACTTTGGCTGGTTCTCATGGACCGTCCTTGATGACGAGGGGCGGTTGTGGCACGGGAGGCTGGTGGTGGTGCCGTCGCACGAGGGTTGGAAGCAGGTGTGGTTATCGGTATTTTCCGATGATGCGGACGACAGCCGGTGAAGAGTGTTCCCGGCTGCCCTGGGAACAGTAAATACGATTGCCCATAGGGGAGACCAGTCCGCAATCGGTCCTCGCCCCTCCCCGTCCTCCGGCTCTCGGTGCAATACGACAATATAGGATGAACTTCATTGCATGACCGGAGGTTGCAGCGACGTTAATTTCTTGACGCAGTCAGAGGTTCAAGATGGCGGAGAAAAAGAGTTTCCGAGTCGCTCCAATCGTTCTGCTTATAGCGGCACTTAGCATGCTGTCCGTAGTCCTCGCTTGCGGCCCGACTCAGACCGCCCCGGCGCCGACCGACGTTGAAGAGCCCACACTCACGCCATCATCCACGCCCGACCCAACGTCGCCTGGCGTACCAGAGACCGCGCCAACGCCGGCTGATCCCGAAGAACCCACACTGACGGCCGCCCCGACGCCGACCGTGGCTGAGAGACCCACGCCGACGGCAGCCCCTGGGCCAGGGTTCAAGAGGGTGGAACTCGACCCGGATTACTGGCCGTCCGGCGCCATCGGCGATGAGTACGTCGCCACCGGCCCTGACGGCGAGGTGTATCTGCTGAACATCATCACCGGGGAGCGGCGCCAGCTGACCGATGACGGACACCCGAAGAGATGGCCCGTCATATCCGGGAATTACGTGGCCTGGACCGATCAGCGCAGGCAGATTGAGATACCTGACCGCAACTCGGTTCGCCCTGCCTTGACCTTTGCCGACGACATATTCGTGCTGGACTTGACCACTGGGGAACAGCGGCGAATTACCGAGGTCCCCGCCAACCGCTACGGCTTGGGTATTTCCGGCCACCGGCTGGCATGGTCGGACACGAGAAATGAGCTGGAAGAGGAGTATTACGATTTCGACGTGTACGCCTACGACCTTGAAACAGACCAGGAAATACCCGTCGCCGTCCGGCGGGGTTCGCAGCGAAGTCCGGTGATCTATGGCGACACCGTGGTGTGGGCGGACAACCGGAACAATCCCTTGCTGGATGCGCCTGATTCGGACGAGATGCATTTCGGCTGCGGCGATTGCCCTGAGAACCGTTTCGACATCTACGCCTACGATTTCAGCACCGGCGAGGAGAAGCCACTAGTTCAGACGGGGTACTACAACCTGTATGCCATAGTTCACGGCGACAACCTGATATGGAAGTCCTATCACCCGGAACAACCCTTGGTCGTGAAACTGCTGAACCTGGTCACCGGGGAAGAGCAGGTAATCATCGACGACCACCACGTTGGCTATCTTTCCCTTTCAGATAGTTACCTGGTCTGGACGGTGGGCTTTCCTTGCGACGTAGTCACCAAAGAGGGACAGCCGCTTGGCACGGGCGCGTTTGCCCGCAGCCTGGAGACAGGCGAGGTGTGGCAGTTGTCGGACTATGTGGAGCCTGTCGCCAGGGTCTTCGGCAAGACGGCAATTATTGCCGAGGGCTGCCACTGGTTTCCCAATAGCGGGCTGCGAAGGGACCTGTACGCTGTCTTGCTTGATTGAAGAACGAAACGGCACTGTTAGCAGAGCGCGGGCTGTTGAAGTAGGGATTCAGTATCACAACCGCAGAGAGATCTCAGAATTGAGGATGCCTCCCAGAGATGAGGTTTGGTTCTGTTTGCGGCGAATCATAGAATTGCGGAAGCCGGACGGTTCCGGGATCGGGAACTTGTGTCGGCTTTAGAGCATCGGTTGTATTGTAGGAAAGGCACTCTCAGGGTGTGATTGATGTGTGCTCGGAGTGGCCTCCTGGCTACGAAGGACTCCAGCTATGCGGATGTGGCACACGCCGGCGATGTCCCGGGCCGCAGCGACGGCAATCTTCAACGAAATGCCCATCCTCAGAGACCCAGATGGTCGCGGGTATCCCTGCCCCCATCGTTCGATTCTCGCCGCTGCCCGTGGGAGGTTGGTAACGCGGCGTGGCCCATCCAGCGTACTCGGAGGTGAGACCTATGGTGTTTATTATTGCGTTGGTCATCCTGGTCGGTTTCGCGGTGGCGCTATGGCTCCTTTTTGGTGGAAGGAACTCCCGGCGGAGGGCGACAGGACATGACTCTATGGAATTGCGCCGTGCGGAGAACAAGGTCAAGGTGTCGGACCCGATTCTGCGAGTGGACATCGACATCTTGGAGCGTTATGGTTCCGGTCTGTTGGATGACGCGATAACCTTGCGCCGAGCACAAATACAGCGGGGCGACAGCCCAGAAAGTCCAGGCCCACGTTAAGTGAAAGCGCCTCTATGATTTGTCATCTGCGACTGGCCTGGAAAGTTGTTCGGTGTCTCGTCGCGACTGAAGTCGTCATCGTTGGCGTGAGGAGGTCAAACGGCATCCGTGAGAATGAGTTATGGCTATTGCCGTCGGCAGAGGAAACTAAGGCAACAGTAGCGGCTGAGTGTGACGAATACCCCGACGCCAATTGGCCTTGTTCGGTTGTGAACTCTTCAGCGACCTGGCGCTCCTCGCAATCGAGAGGTTGACCTTGAAGTGAGCGGTGGCTTTGCCCACTCGTCGATCATCCGGCGGAACTGGGGACGGTCGGCGATACGGCCGCTCTCGGCCTCGTCCACGTACTCGCGGGCAACGGAGTAGCCGTTGCGTTCGGCGTAGTCGCGCAGCGCCCGCAATTGGGCGTGTACGGACAGGTCAACGTCCTGGCGGTCGCTGGAGACCCGGGCGTAGAGGGCCGCCGGTGTCAAATCAGCATTCCTATTCATCGCTGTGTCCTCCGTCTTCCTCTGACTGATGGGCCTGGCGGGAACGCCGCTGCATCCGCTCCTTGATCCGCCACTCCCGCTCCTCCATGTATAGGCGGATGACCTCCCTCAGCAACGCGCTCACGCTGCGGTTCTCCTCCCCCGCCACCTGCCGCAGGCCCTGGGCCATCTCCGGGTGCAGCGAGAAGGTGATGGTCTCGGTGTTCCTGGATAATATGGGGGCTATGAGCGCACCTTGTGTGGACTATTATAACACTTTGTCTTACTATATGACGCCCCGCAACCTGCGTTCCATCGGCCCCCGTCGCCGCGGTCCGCCGGGTCCGCGACCTGCAACAATTCGTACATTTCGACCTGTTGCACGCAGACACAGAAGGTGTAGGGAACTCCATTTTGTGCAATATGGGAACCCCAGGGAACGGCTCCGCCCACTCCGTGGAACACTCCTCTCCTCCCCGCTGAGTGGTTGTCCATAGCCAGTGGCATTGTGCCTGTCGCTGGGAATCGTAGCTGTATGGCGTACCTGGTGGATGGCGCATTGCTCACCAGCGATGACGGCCTGACGCATCAGCTCTGCAACATATTGCAATCTTGCGTCCACGCAGGGAATCAGGGCCTGCAAGTTGCTGCAAATTTGTCCCATTTGCCCTTACGGGACGCCCCTACAGGAATCCCCCGGCACGGCGAATTGCATTTATGCAACCGGGTACAACGAGGCCAGGGAACGCCGGTCCAGGGAATGCGGCGGCGGCAGTATCCAAGCCTCGCCCAAGATGCCCCGTTCCGCCAGGGTCTCCGCGTTGGAGGTGATCACGTCCAGTCCCTCCGTCCCGTCGGCTATGTCCAGGAAGGCGCTCTCGCTGTCCGAGGTCTCGAGGACGAACAGCACCTGGGGAGCCTGTCCCCCGTGGTCCCGCCTGGCCCAGCCTGAGCCGAGGTAGCGCTGGTAGGACGCCAGACGCTGGGGGATGCGCTTGGGAGTGGTGGCCCGGCGCTCGAACTCCAGCAGAAAGGGCAGCCAACAGCCCTGGTACTCCAGGGTGAACGAGGCGTCGGGATGTATCACGTAATTGGTCCCCCGGCATCGGTAGCCGATGCTGGAGCGGTGGGTGGGCAGCAGGTCGAGGAGGTCGTGGTCCGGGGAGCGGGCCACCTCGGCGGTCAGGGCGGCGGCGAATCCGGTTACGCCTCCGTGGTGGCGCATCTGCGAGGCCAAGGCGCGCAGGGCGCTACCGGCGTAGGCCCGGGAGTTGGAGACGGCGGGCTGGGCGGTCCAGCGGTCCAGCGTGAGTCCCACGGCGGCCCGGTCCCGGCGGGACAGGCAGGTCAGCCCCCGGTCGGTGAGCATCAGTAGGGATCCGTCCTCCCGCACCAGATCGTGCTGCCGTAGTGAGCGCAGCACCTGGTTGACCCGGCGCAGGGTGACGCCGCCCATCAGCCCGGCCAGCTGCTCCCGGGTGCACAGCGGCCAGGCGCCCAGCAGGTCCAGGGCCTGCTTCCCGGCGCGGGTCAGTTGGGTAGCCGGGGCCAAAGCCAGCTGACGGGCCGGTCCCGGCATGGATGCCTGCACGTCGGAGGGATAGAGGGCGTCAGCGTCGGGCCTGGGGTCGTCGCGCAGGGACTTGTAGGACGACTCCAGCAGGCGTTCCGCCCACGCCAGGATGCCCGGCAGGGAGGTATCGGGGGAGATTTCCACCGGCGGGTCCTCGCCCAGGCCGCCCCCGCACTGCTGCCATACCACGCCGGCGTGGTCTCCGGCCAGCAGCTCACCCTCGGTGGCGACAAAGGTCCGGCGGTGCTCCGTGGGGTCGCCCAGGGAACGGACGGCCCGGCGGGTGGCCTGGTCGGCGTGGGTCAGCACCAGGGTGATGAAGGGCCTCTCGCTGGCTGGGAGACGCTCGATGCTCCGTAGTCGGTAGCGCAGGTTGGAACCGGGCAGGGCCGGACCCTGGCGGATCAAGCAAATGGTGCGTCCTCCGGACAGTGTGAGCAGCAGGTCGTAGGGGCCCCTGCGGTAGTGGTCCACCCGCACGGGTTTATCGTGCGGGTCGGCGTCGGCGATCATGGCGGCGATGCGGTAGAGCACGGCCACCGCGTCCAGCCGCTCGGCCAGCAGCCGGAACCACTGCCGGGACAGCGGGTAGGCCCGCAGCATGTGCTCGCGGCCCTGGGTGGCGGCGCCTGCGGCAATTACGCCCTGCTCCGTGGGGAAGTAGCGGCGCTGGGGACGGGAGCCCAGGGCGCCCAGGTTGTGGGATACGGAGTCCACCAGACCGCGCTCTGCCAGCTTGTCCAGCCGTTCGCGGAGAGTGGATGCGGGAACACGCCCGAGGCGGGCCAGCTCGTCGACGGTGGTCAGGGGCGCGGCGCACAGCAACAGCAGCCCGTCCTCCAAGCCGTCGCGCAGGGGGCGCAGGGCCGGGTCGGGACGCAGGCCCTCCAGGTCGATGATGAGTTCCAGCGTGGCCGCCTCGATCTCCCGGACGCTCTTTCCCACGGAGTTCAGGACGGCGGCGGGCACGGCACGCCCGGTGTGGCCTCGCTCCAGGAAACGCCATAGGGTATGACGAGATACCCCCAGGGCCTCCGCGGTCTTCCCCTGCCCGTGCCGTCGTTGGTGGGCGCGCACGTAGTCTCCAGTGGCGTTGGTCAGGGCCTTGTTGTTCCTCGCCGCGTGTGCCGCCGGCTCCGGCGGTGCCGGTTTTGTTATGGTCAAAGCATTTCCTCCTTGGGCGACTGTCCAACGCTCCATTGTCCGGTAGAACCTGGTCGAACATAAGGCCTTGCAAGGGATTACATTCGGGCGAGTTTTGTGGTATTGGGCGAGCCACGCAACGACGGCTGGGGAACACGGGATGGCGGTGGTGTCGCACGGAGCACTGGTTGATAAGCGGTTCAGCCGGCAGGGCCTTTGCCGGGTGGAGGCTCGTCAGGCAGGGGTACTGACCGGTCGGCTGTTTTCCGCAGGTGGGCGCGGACGATCATGCGGGCCAGGATGCGCAGCCCCCGTTGCAGCTGCTCTCGCTGCTCTTTCGTATAGGTGGCCGATGACTTTTTCGTCGGTCCGTGGATGCGCGTTGACTTGCTCCCTCTCTCGGTCTTTCTCATCCCGATCCTCGCCCTGGGTCTCGGCGGGAGTGTGGACTGCCCCTTCCGCCTTTACCTACAGGCTTCTGACGTTTAGGGACAGTCTGCTGACCTGGAATGGCGAGCGTTATCCCTCAGAAGGGATTTCATCGATGAAACCGTATTGGAGATCCCTTGATGTATCAGACTCCTCCAGGCAATTGTCCCGATTCTCTCTCTTGGGACGTAAGGGGGCCGTACAGGGAATCGATGTCGCTGCAAGTTGCAGATTTGGGGAATTTCAAAGCTGGGGCGGCGGCAAATCAGTCCTCTCAGTCCGCAGACAGCAAACACTTTCGTTCAGGGGCCGGTTGCGGGAAAACGCAAGTTGCGTGAGGAATGTTGGCCCTGGGCAACACGGAATGTATGATATGGGGACGGGGTGGAGGCAGGGGAGGCTCTCGGGCATTCGGCCGATGCGGTCTGACAGGTTGCTTGAGCAGCGGGAACCGTCCTCTAATTGCCCAAAATAGCTGTTGCCTGTGCCCTCGATGGCGAGAATGGAGGTGAGACCCGTGGTGTTCGTTCTGGGTCTGGCCGTCCTGGTCGCCTTCGCAGCGGCGTTTTGGTTCCTGTTTGGGGCGGGTAAGTCAAAGCCAAGGGCAACCGGCACTGACCTGATGGAATTGCGCCGGGCCGAGACCAAGGTCAAGCTGTCCGACCCGATTACACGGTTGGACATCGACATCCTGGAGCGTTACGGCTCCGATCTTGTGGATGACGCCATCGACCTACGCCGCGCGCAACTGTTGCGGGGAGACCACCCGGACGGTCAGCGCCCAAGTTAGCTAGCGGGCGAGGGGCGCCGGGTCCCCCATTGTGAGATGTGTTGGATTGGATCATGGCTACAGCCAGCGGAGCATCCCGGTGAACAACCGCGGTTCGTTGCTCGGGCTGTTGGAAAGCGGGTGGCGCGGTTGTCGGCAGCGCCCATGAGAACGGAGGCCTGATGGTTGCGTTGAAGAAACTTCTTGGTGTGTACCTGATCGCCGTGGGCGCCTTTGTGGCGGCCTGGTTCGTCGTCAACCCCTTCTTTGACGCGCCCGCCTTCTGGGACGTGGCGAATTACCTGATGGCCGCTGCCCTGGTGACGGCCCTGCCACTCATTGTCAACCGTATTTTCAAGGAGGCGAGAGAGATTGAGCCCAGAGCCAGCCGGCGGCTCGTGGAGGTCAATCCAGGCCTGTGCCTGACCGCTGGGGTAGCGATTCTCTTCTTCCGAAACTGGTTCCTGGAAATCTCCGGCCAGGGGGACGATATCTCTGTTACGACAGGGATGGTCTGGATAGTCGTTAACGTCCTGTTTCCCCTGGTCGCCGGGACTGCCGGACTTTCCCTGTGTCGCGACTCTGCGCAAAGGTGACGACCATGAAACGCAGGGTGTTCGCCCGGGCTACGCATTCCAATGGCGGCGCCAAGGGTCGGATTCGCCACACATGGCAAAGCTGTGAGAGAGTCCTGCACGCAAGCTTGGCAGGCCAGTTGCGGGACATCCAGGGATTCGATGAAATACGCATACTCAGGAAAGACGGGGATTGGCGTTGAACAACCGGATCAAGCGAACAGGCTGCCCATTTCTACTGGCGGTAGTCCTGCTGTTGCTGGCCGCCTGCGGCGGAGCGAACTCGGTGACCATAGCCACCGGCGGCGACTATCACCCGTTCAATTTCGTCAACGACCAGGGCGAGGTAGACGGCTTGGAGTGGGAAATAGGGGAAGAGTTGTGTCGGCGCGCCGGGTTGCAGTGCCGGTGGGAGCTGAATGATTGGGAAAAGATGATTCCTGACCTGTTGTCGGACGAGTTCGACGTAATTCTCGCCGGCATGAGCATCACCGACGAGCGAGAGGAGCAGATTGACTTCACCCAAGCCTACTACCCTCCGACTCCTTCGGTGTACCTGGCCAGGGCCGGTGAGGGCGGCGTGGCGACTGAAGGCAGGATCGGAGTTTCGGCCAACACCATATATTCCGACTACCTGACCGAACTGGGAAGGCCCTACCTGTCGCTGGATCACGCTGCGAACCATGTGGACGCGCTGTTGGGTGGGGATGTAGACGCCGTCCTGGTGGACCACGGCTACGCGGTGCAGAAACTGGCCCAGTACGAAAGCCAACTGGAGATTGTGGGGCCGTCGGTGCTGTTGGACCGGGGCCTCGGCATGGGAGTCCGTCCCGGCAGTGAACTGAAGGGCAAGCTGGATGCCGCGCTGGATTCCATGAAAGTCGACGGAGTGCTGAATGCTCTCATCCTCAAATGGCTGGGAGAGAAGGCATCGACCTTCGAATAGCAAGTCGATGCAACAGGACCGAAATGGCGTAGGTGTGGTTGCGATCCTGGTTCAGAGGTGGCAGTCCGGGTCAGAGGGACCATTGGCTAACGCGGCCTGGAATCCGCCCGCGCCAACGAGGTAGAGTCAACCCCTTGCCGCATCCGTGAGGCCCAACCAACCGGGCAATTCGTGAACCGGATGCACCGAGCTTATATCCCGTCCTATCCTCCTCGATGCCGGGAATCTAGTTAACATCTTGATGGATTCTCAAGGTCGCCAAGAGAACCGGCGGCACCACCCGGCGCCATCCCTTTCGGTACGTCAGAAGCGCCAGCCCTAACCCAACCACGTCGTAGCCCGGTGACCGACCCCGCGCGGCTACAGAGCCAACGGGGTTGGAGGCTATGCTCCAGGCGGGCGATAGGTAACCGTCTTGCCGCAGGCGTCGTCAATCTCCTCGGCAGTGATTAGCTGAACGGTGCTGATGTTCAGCGCTCCGCCCGCCCCGATGGACAGAGAGATTGCGGCGGCGGTCGCCACATCCGGCAGGTCGAAGGTCAGGTACAGGTCCGCTCCTCCGAAGGCGTAGTAGAAGGACTCCAGGGTTCCTCCCTGCTCTTGGGCCATTTCCTCGAAAACCCGGCGGCGCGAGGTGCCGCCTTCTTGCAACAAACCTTGGAAACCCTGGCTGGTGTAGTTGGCTTGAAAGAGATACTTGGGCATCTCCGCAACTCCTGAATTCTATTTCTGTGTTTTCGGCTTATGTCGGAAGCTCATCATCCCGAAGCGCCGGGATATCAGCGCCTCTCCGGCGGGAAACGCGCCCGTCCCGGTCGGAGGCGCGCTCGACACCTTGGACGGCGCGCAGAAAGAGCGACTCAATGGCCGTCCGTCCGGTTCGACGGAGGGAAGGGACACAAGGCCGGAACCGGTTCAGCAATCCTTCTCCGGACAGTTCAAGCCGCGCCGTCCAGCGAATCCGCCATTGCCGACCGCAGAAGGTCAAAGTCAACGGGCTTCACCACAAACCCGGACGAACCGCGCTCGCGGGCGGCGGACATCCGGCCCGAGTCGCCATAGGCGGAAACTACCAGCGACGGCACGTTCGGCCACGCCTCAGTCAGGCAATCCAGCAGCGTCAATCCGTCCATTTCCGGCATGTTCAGGTCCGTGATCACCAGGCATACGTCCGGGTGATCCGCCAGCACCTCCAGGGCGTGTATGCCGGAACGCGCAAAGACAAACTCGTAGCGGCCACTCCGTATGTCCCGCCGCATCCGCTGGCGAAACATCACCTCGACGTCGGGCTCATCGTCAACCACCAAGACCTTCAGGGCATCTCGGAACTCGTCCATGCTGCCTCCTGTTGCTGGCAGTATAGCGCGGCGAGTTTCACCTGCCAAACCTCCCTTGACGGCGAACCGAATGGGGGGTGGCAACGTCGCAGAGGTCAGCCCTTTCCCCATCGAGGTCCTGCCCTGATGTGTCAGACTGCAATCCTCTCCGGCGGTTTCCCGCAGTGGGCGCCCTGAAAGGAGAAATGAAAGGGATTGCAGAATACAATCCAGTGGGATTTCCTACGGGGAAAGGGGCATTGGGGGCGGCATTCCAGTGATTACGGGGCGATCAAATTACTGCGGGTCTATAATCACTTTATTGCAGAAATTGCAGTGCGGAGATTGCAGTTCTGACCCATGGTGAGGACCGTGAACGACCGCGACGAACACGCTTTCGAGGTTGACCATGACCCCGGGGAGGAGCCTGACACGCCCCTATCGGACGACGCCCTTCTGGACCTGCTGAACGTCTTGGTGGCGGAACGGGGCCGGGTGTCTGCCGCCCGGGTCCTGACGCTGAACTACCCCACCCTTGCGCTTTGCTGCGACTCCCGGGAGGTGTCCCGGCGGATGCGGCAGGCGCTGGTGGACTTCCGGGATGCGGGCGCCGCCGACGAGGGCGGGGACGTTGCGCCGGAGGTGGGTGACGGTAATGCTGGGGAGCTAGACGGCGACGCCCTGGAGCGACGGGTGGCTAGGCTGGATACGGAGAACGCCCGGTTTCGGGAATTTGTGGACAGCCAGGCGCGCCGGTTGGAGGAGTTGGAGCGGCGCGTGGCCGCGATGGAGGGAGATGCGCAGCAGCGCCGCGGCGTTGGACGCTGGCCGGCACGGCGCTGGCGATGGGCACGTGGATGATCAGGGCCAAGACCCGAACAGGGACTGGCGGCCTCCCCGGCGCGGGCCCGGTTTGCCCGACGCCGGCGTCGTTACGCTGGATGAACAGCCAGACGAGGAACACGCATTGGGACCGGCGGCGCCCCAGGTGGCCGAGTGGAGGAAACTGCGAACTGGCGGTGATCAGGTGGGCAGCCGTGTCGACCGGGCCGCTGCTAGGGTACGCCGTTGGGACCTGGAGACGGAGATGTTGCGGGACTTCCAATTGACGCTGCCGCCTGAGACGGACCCGCTGGACGAGTCGCGGCGTAAGGACCACGTACGCTGGCGGCGGGAGGCGTTGTCGGAGGCGCAGAGGGAATTGGGCAGGGCCAAACGGACGCGGGTGCTCAGGCGGTTGCTGACGCTCGGCTTGTCGCGAACGTCATTTGTATGATCATCCTTAGCGTTTTCTGCCTGAACGCGGATGAGCTTGCGAATGCGGTCCACTCTCCAGATATGACTCGTGGGGAAAGTGTGAATACCCTGCGTGCGACGACACGCCGGACGGAGCGGAATGGCTGAGGTGGTAGATGCGGCTGGACGACAGTGCTTTCCCCGAACTGCTGGCTGGCTGCGGACAGCGACACAGGACCGGCCGCCCTGCGGACAATATCGTGATTGTATGCACTATTTTGACTTTTGACAGCGGAGGCTGGGACACTGGCCGCAACTCCACAAGGAGGTGCGAGATGAACTACCTGGTCTTGGAGGAAAGGCCCCAGGGGAGCGCAGTGGTGCACCGGGTGGGATGCAGCAAGGCGAGGGACCAAGAGCGGCGGGCCCCCAGAGGAGGAATGTGGCACGGCCCCTTCCCCACGGAGGTGGCCGCCCTGGCGGCGGCGAAGAGGAAGAGGCCCCGTGTGGTCCGCTCCTGCCATTGCTGCCTGGCACGGTGATGCTGCACGCTGCGGCTAGAGAGCAGTCCTGATCTCATCCGGGAGACGGCGATGGCGATATTCGTGGCAATGCTCATCCTGGTACTGCTGTTCACAGCGGGGCTGACGCTATGGCTCCGGCTCAGAAAGTGGCGACCCGTCGGGGCTCTGCTGCTGCTGCTGCCTATGGCAATCTGCGGCAATGTGGCGTTCAGCATGGCCACGTCCTCCAGCACCACCGAGGCCGTCGCCTTGGTTAACCCGGACTCGACCGACTCCCGGGGAGAGTCCGTGGTGGCGATGGAGACCCGGACGGAAGTGGAAACGCAGGGCGTGGTCATTGTCGCCTGCTTGGGGGTACTGTTTATTTCGGGGCTGCTTGTATGGGGCACGATGTTCCTGGCGTGCCTGCTGCGGCGAGGCGGACCGCAGACCCCGCAGGTTCAAGTGTAGGTAGAAGCGTTTGATAACCAGTGCGGCGACGACGGTCCTGCGGGATTCCGCGAATGGTTTGATCCTGGGAGTCTTCCTGTTCCTTATGGCCGTCTACCACCTGTCGCTGTGCTACGTGATCGCCGCACTCCTGAACAGGGACTTCTGGGCAGGGCTCTTGCCTTCGAGGCTGGGTACTCACTGCTCATGCTGCAGTCTCTTGACAGGGGCTGCGTGACGGGGCGTCAAACGGCCCCGGCGTGGGGAAACGCCCCAAAATCGTCGGCGATATGCCGGTGCGTTACGTCCGGCGCCGGCGGAATGCTATGCGTTTTTGTGTTGGTGCTGGCGACACTGCCGTTTTCACGAATTGCTCATCCGCCATCCCCATGATCCGTTGGCGACGCTGATGGGTTCCCCAATACCTCCCGTCTCAGGTGGGCGCGGGCGATGATCCGGGCCAGGATGCGCAGTCCCGCCTGAATCTGCTCCCGCTCATGGGCAGTGCGCTGCGGGGATGTTCCACTTGGCGTCTTCCTGCCGGCGGGCCCGGATTTCCGGTTGCTCCCGGAAGGACGCGGCTTTCCGTTTGCTCTTGTCTTGTCTCGCATAGCCTCTCGTTGGGGGACTGTGATTGGGCTTCAGTGTCGAGCTGGGTTACCGGATTCAGGATCATGTCATTCACCTCGGTTCCGTATGGGTGGGATTGGGCCACCGGCATCGTCTCCAGCTCCGCTATTGAGTGTGCGTCACCGGGACGCCGGAAAGAACCTCTCACAGGGGGCCGCACGGGTGCGGGTACTTACACGCCCTATCAATTCCGTCTCTCTTTCGTTCCTACAGCAGGGTCTTGGCGGGATGGAATACCGATTCCCTGCGGTTGTCTGGGGCACTGTGGTGTTCAGCGACCAGTCTGCGGACCGGGAAAACCCAGCGTTATCCCTCGAAAGGGATTTCATTGATGTAGTGGGCCTCGCGCTCCCTGATGCCTCGGTCCCTTCTCCAGGGCGATGCTGGGAAAGTGCGTTGCGAGGTCAGGGGGATGTACAGGAAAGTGGTTAGGACGCAAGTTTGCAGATGCGGGCAGTTTCAAAGCTGAATCGCGGGTAAATCGCTCCCTAACGGACCGAAACAGCGAACATTTTCTGTCAAGGGCCGGTTGCGGCGAGCGAGCAAGGCCCACATTGGAAAACGACAAGTTTGCGGTCGTCGGAGCTGCCCCGGCTGGCAGGCCCCCAGCCGAAAACGACAAGTTTGCAGGGGGTTGAGGATCGTACAACGGATCTACAGGGCCTGGGCCGCAGACAGCGGCGAACGGCCGGACCTGCGGCCGATGACCCTGCCCCCGGAGACGGCGCCGCCGTGGGACTGGACCGCAACGGGCGGTTGTACTGGCGGTTGGGGGAACTGGCCAAACTCCGGCGCAGGCGCGCCAGTCTGGAAATGCTGCTCCTGGCTGGCGGTGGGTCATCCCGGGGGCTGTGGCGGCGGTAGCGGCCTGAGGTGAGGATAACGACGACGCCTTGCCGGTGGCATTGGCTATGGTCAACGTCGTCGCGGGCCCGTGCTTAGACTTCAGCGAACAGTTTCAGCCGTATGACGCCAAACCCCTTGCGTCAGTGCTGCCGGTGCCGGATACTGGATAGTGTGTTCGGGCTTTTGCCAGTGATTCCTGCCGAGAAAACTGGAGGGTCCCGTCCCAGGACCCGGGATTGGCCGCATAGGATTGAGCCTAGCTCTCCGAACGGCCGCCCATGCCGGACCGGCCCAGAGGGATTGAGCATTGCGCTCTCCCGATGGGTGTTCGCGAGGGACATTAACCCGGGCGCGCGGTGCGTCTCACATCGTTTCCCTACTCAAGTTGGATTCCCTGCCGAACGGACTGAATTTTAAGGAGGTGGCAGCCGGAAACAGCACGGCGTCCATTTCCCTATCGGTTTACCAGGCGTAGCAGATGACCTGCTTCGCCCCTTTCTCACGCTCCGGTTGGGGTGATCACCAACTCTGACCGTCCCCTCACGACCGCGGCCTGGATGCTGACCCTCAGCACTCGGACCGTTGGTATTACGTGCTCCGGGTGTTTGCCAACGACAGGCCGGACGCTCACGATTGCGACGCAGTTCCCAACGGTGAGCTGGCTGGCAGAGTGGCGGCTGGCATGACTGTGTTCCTCCCCCATACCCGCTCACGCATTTCCCCGAACGCCAGTTACCCGGCAGGCTTGACCCTGGGCAAACTGCGCCTTTCGCCAGTCCCCAACATTAGCGCTCTACGTTGCACCGACATCCCCTGGGCGGAGTGCGTCCGGCACCGGGCGGTCGGACCGAAATTGAGCGGCTGACCTCCACCCTGGGTGAGTTGCGTCCTGCGTCAACGCCTCAACCGCCGTTTCCTGTGGCATTGCCCGGCCCTTGGCGTAGTGCGCGTTCCGCAGAGACTGGCTTGATCCGCTGACCACCACCCTGGGCGCAGTGCGTCTTGCGCCGGATGGCGTGAGCCGGCGTCCGTTGCGGCGTCAGGAGCCAAGAACATCTCCTGGCTGTCGCTTGCCGACGTCCCCAGGATGGTTCGGGCGCGCAACGGCGTCGTCTACAGAGTGGCGCAGCGGGTGCCAGGAATCGGGGTCAAGCGACAGGCACAGCTTGTCGTGCAAATTACCAGCGCAGCAGCCGCCGTCGACAACCAGGTCAGCAACTGGCAAAACGTCAGCGACAGCGGCGACAACTACAATTAGATTCACGTCAAGGAGGTAATCGACAGCAAGAACAAAGATCATCATGAGTTCCCCGACATCAAGGGCCGGTTGCAGCAACCGGTGAACCGGCAGTGACCCTTGGCCCGCCGCCCGAAACGCGGCGGGGCCAACCGGGGCGGCTTAATGGGCCGCCAATGACAATCGAATAGGCGCCAACGAGCGGGGTCGTCTCTCCCAAACGGGGGGAGGCGGCCCCGCTCTTCGTGTTTCGCGCTTGGCGGACACCACAGCGGCTGAATGGACCGCACCCAACGACCTGCATTTTTAACCGGAAAGCGGGGTCGGTCCATTCGGGCCGGCCTCGCTTTCTACCTTTCGGAGGAAGTGACATGAAGGCTACTACCAGCATCGACAAGACGGAGATCACCCACATCCAAAAGGCCACACTCAACGCCTACAGCGATATTGACACCCTACAGGACACCAAGACGCACGCCCAGGCGGGGCAAGAGACGGCGCACCGGGGCAAGCCCGAGAGCGAACTGCGGGCGGCGGCCCGGCGCAAGGGCCTCACTCTCAAGGAACTAGCCCACCTGATGGGCGTCAACTACAGCTACCTCTCGCAGGTCAGCAGCGGCCGCAGGCCCTGGACCCCCATGCTGCGGGAAAGAGCAATGGCAGTGCTGGGCGAGGTCCCGGGCACTGGCGTCGTCTACCGCCAGGGTGGCGTGATTCAGGGCGGTGAAAGCAGCTACATCCGGGAGCGGGCCCGGGAGAAGGGCCTGAGCATGGGGGAATTGGCGGACTTGGTCGGACTGTCTCGCGGCTACTTAACTCAGGCATCCAGGGGCGAGAGGTGTCTGAGTCCGTCGGCCCAGGCGAGGGTGGAGGATGTCCTGGAGGCCCCGGTCAAGGTGGAACCGGCCCAGCTACCCACCGTGGACCCGCAAGCCCTGTGGGAGCGAATGGATGCTCACGGCTGGAGCCAGAACGAGGTGGCCCGGCGGGCGGGCATCAGTGTCTCCTATCTCTCCCAGATCATGAACGGCCAGCGCACACCGTCGGGACCCGTGCTGCGGCGCCTGCACGAGGTGCTGTATGCGCCGTCGGCGGCAGAACTGGTGGCGCCGGTGGAGCTCAAGGTAATGGCCTGGAAAAAGGGCGAGAAGAGCGGCGTGGTGGTCAAGGGCGCCGGTGGACCGGGCGGGGACAGCATCCGCTCCGGCGGCAAAGTACCCTGGGGGGCCGAGGTCGTGTTCGCCTACACCAGCGGCTATGACAACCGCGGCCGGGTCTCGGTCAATCACATCGTCGACGAGCGGGGCTATTCGGTGATGTTGAAAAGGCGGGAGCCGGAGGGCGTTTAGCTCACGGGACGCCAAGCCTGCTGACTGTTCAGATGGAACCGTGCGGCAGCCGCCATATAGGGACAAGCGAGCCGGGAGTCGTTACCCTCTCGGCTTTCGACTCGTTCCTGTTCTGAAGTCCAGTGATTTCGCCCACCGATGACGACCGGTGTCCTATAATCCATTGCCAAGACGTGGTGGCGCTGCAACGCCGCCGGGATGGACGCTGACCAAGGCAGCCGCCAGCCTTCAACTCGCATCAGGAAACTGGGAACATGCTCAAGGACAATAACAGAGAAGCAATCTACGACGCCGTAGCCGGGATCGGAACCATCTCCGCACTGGAAGACCTGGACGTCAGCAGCGGAAAGCTGGGCGTGGTGCTCCGGCTGCTGAACGCCGCCGGCTGGGACGTCTTCGACGTTTCCCAGGTTGTACCGGACTACCCGACCGGCAATGGCCGGGCCGATTTCACCCTCATGTCAGCCTCCACCCGGGGAGTGGGCAGTCCGGTCACTCCCCGGGGGCTCGTGGAGGTAAGGCCCTTCAGCGAGGATCTCGACGGCGGCAGGTGTGAGCGCCGGTTGGTGGCCCAGTGTTCCAGGGTGGGCGCGCCGCTGGCGGCAATCACCAACGGACGGCGGTGGCTGCTGCTGTTCCAGGCCCCCGACCTCCAGGGGGCCAGCCATCGGTTTTGCCAGGTGGACCTTGCCGGAGACTCCGTAGCGGCAGCAGAGGGACTGAACAGGTACCTCTCTCGGGACAGGGTCTCCAGCGGCCGGGCGGCACGGTCGGTGGAAAGGACGCTCCGGGACCAGAGCAGGGAGACGGTTACCCGCCAAACCATCCTCGACGGCTGGCGGCAGGTGGTGCTGGGCCTCCAGGATGGGCTGCTGGACCTCGTGGCTACCGCCGCCGAGCAGAGAACCGGCTACCGGCCCGAAATACGGCAGGTCAGGCGGGTGCTAACAGACAGAAGGGCTGAACTGTTGCCCCTGGCTAAGGGCCAAATGTCCCGCGTCAACCATAATTGCCGGTTCACCTCCTCTGCGTGGCCCGGTTGCTGGGCTGCATCCGTCCGGTAGCTGGGGACGTCAAACTCGAGGATGAATGACCCAATCGCAGTCCTCCCGGTGGACAATGGCCACCTCGTGCGCCGTGTCATCGTCGATATAGAATCCCATCGCTTTGCCTCCTGATTTTCAATCAATCAATGAATAGCAATCTGTGCTACGGTAACGGATAATCGTCGGATATCGAAGGAGCAAGTAGAATGAGGTTACCACCCAAACAGTGGCTGCAGTAGCCTTGGCTATCGCGAGGGCCGTCCTTATCGCTGTGGGCGCTTACTACTTCTCCCAGGACCTGCAGGCCTCGGAAACTCAAACCACCACAGACGTCAAAGCCTTATTCGATCAGAACCCTGAGCTAGAAGAAATTATGTGGTTCAACAACGAGCCTAAAGGTTGGCTGGTCTACGTCCGAACACTCGAGCCCAAAAGCCTGCTCTAAATGGAGCCTGGTCAGCCATACCTCATTGTGGTCAATGCAACCCTGACTATGAACGGCCTGTCGTTAAGCTGCAGAACCAAGGAGGGGACCGGGCGTGTGTGTTTTAATCTAGTTACCTCGCCAGGAACGTAACTGCATGTACCCTGGTCAGCGACCGCCAAAGTGCCGATACACATATACTTGGACGAATACAGTCTGCAATGAGAACACATTGCAGGGGAGTGAGTTTTGTCATGTTCATAAAGATCAAGAACCGACGAACCATACTCAGGAAAATGTCCTCGGGTGGGTTCGCATTGGTTCCGCGATTCTAATTGCGTTCCTCGTGATCATTGCTTTTACTGGTATTTGCGAAAGCCAGGATTCCCGGTGCATCGATACCTATTTCTACTCCAAGGACAATTCTTTGCCTTTATCTGAGTGGCAGAAGGCCAGTCGGTATTTGCAAGACAACTGCACACTCGACCAGTTTGGCTTCCCTTCAGGAAAGTAATTTGCCGTCCTACACATAGCAGTTAGAATTTAAGGCTTACAGGCCAGGCAGACCCGGGTCACGGGCATGCCCGTATTTCCCGCCGCAACCAGCGCCAGGTCTGCCGTAAGGTACGGCCCCCACCATCGCCCCTCTTTGATGCGTCCCTCCCGGTCCTGCACCCAACCGCAGGTCTCCCGGTGAACGATGGCAACATCGTGCGCCGTATCCTCATCGACGTAGAACTCCATGGTCCTCCTGTCTCACGGTCGGCAGATCTCGCAGTTTCGGATTAATTCAAAACTCAACTGCCCCGCCAAGGTCAACGCCTGGGCCGCGTCGGTGAGCGGACCGTGCCATATATCACCCTCCGGCACTATCAACCACTTCTCGGTGTAAACGCAGTCCTCCCTATGGATGACGACGGCATTCTCGCTCCAACCCTCCGCTATCCGAAAATCCATATTCGCCTGGCTCACTTAGAACGTACCTTCCAGACCCAGTATCCATTACGAATGACGACTAGCGCATTTCCTGTCGGGTAAATGCGGGCTGCGAGCATATACATGAAGCCTGCCTCAAGAAAGGCGCCCAACAACACTATGGCACCCGCGATAAAAGGCACACAAATTCCTATCGAGACACCCCGGCCGGCGATCTCGCCCTTGTTCTCTAACCCGAGGATCGTGGCTAAGACGAGTTCTACGAGGAATGCCAAAATAGTCGTTATGAGTACGCCCACAACCATTAGTGAGGTGGACCCCACGGGTCGGATAGGATCAGGCTAACACGTACTGGTCGTGCCAGTCCATGATTACGACCAGGTAGACGAATCGCCGGGCCGTGGGTATGTGTGATGTCGTTGGCTCAAACCTTTTTCGTCCGTGGGATCGTCAGATCCCACAGCAGAAAGCGATTACCTCATCCACGTCAGCGGCTAACCCGGTCCAGTTCCGCTAGAAGTCGGCCATCGGCGCGATGGGCAAGTTGGATTAGTGGATTCCATACGCTTCCGAAGAATGCATTACGAGCATATCCTCGGGAACTAGGATTATGGTCCTCGGGCAGCCACTCCTGCAACGCCAGTGGCAGCAGCAGGGGTTGGTCGGGATCGTAGGGAAGGTAGGTCTTGCTCACCGATCGGCTCCGTTGGCTGAATGCTCACCCCATCATACCCGCAACGGCCGGCCACCGGTGTTCCTCGGACAGGCTACCAGAGAGAGGAGCTGCCAAGTTGCGATACCTCTCTCCAGACCCAGGGCTGCCCTCAGATCCCTCTGGTTATCTCATCCACCTGTGCATAATTCGGTAAGACTCATGAATCGTGGACAATTGTGTAAGTCCTGTCCCGATTCAGACGGTTTCATCTGTGGCGGCGGCGCAGCCGCAGGGATACATAGGTGATGGCTGATGACGTGATCAGGCTCAGCACGCCGCCGATTAGAATGTCGATGGGCACCAGTGCCCCAGGCCAAGTTTTAGTCATCATGTAAATGGGCACCACGTAGGTGGCATAGGCGGCGCAGCCGAATGTGAAGCTGTTTCTCGCCGCTTTCAGCAGGCTATCCTCGCGCAAGGCCGGTTCGATGGCCAGGACGCTGTTCGCCAAACCGATGAGCAGGAAGAATACCAGCGCGGCCAACAGCACGGTGCCGCCCAGCTCGTCCAGCGGCCTGCCGAACTGGTCCAGCAGCACATCGTGGCCGCTGGATTCGTAGAAGTTCTCGTACATGCCCCGCACTGGAGGAGAGAGGTTCCACGCTATGTCAATGATGGCGTAGACCAGGAACGCCGCTATGAACCTCGCGTATTGCATCGTCACTCTGCCTTTGTGATGGTCATTGGTTCTCCTTGTCCATTTGTCCGAACTGTGATTTTGATCATTGATTCGATAATCATGGCAATCAAATGAATCAAGGGAATCACAACTCAGACAATTACAACTCCGCTGTCGATTTTCAGCGTCATTGACCGAGATATTCACGGTCATTGACCACCTCGAGAGCGGAGCGATCAGACAAATATCAGGTTGTCGTTTGCCAGTCAATCACCTCCTTCGTTGCTGTCATTGTAGCGGAAGTCGGCTTTCACGGCCTTGTAGTCCTGGTTGTACGACTCGTGGCCGAGGCCTCTGGTAGCTGAGCACAGCGCGCCGGGCCATTACGCCCCGTCTGGTCTGGGTACATTCCTGCCAGTTATCCGTGTCGTCCTGCTCGAAGGTTCCCAAGGGGCCGAAGCCCTGGATGGGGTTCTGTTGCATTTTGCAGGGTAGTCTCACTAGCCCAACCAACATCCAAATATGAATCCGCACAGAAATCCCGGTTCTGAATGGCGTGCACGAGGGCATTTCTCTTCATACCGCGGGCCGTGCCAGTAAAGCTGGCACGGCCCACAATAGTGCTCTGTTACAACCAGATCTCGCCCCGGCTCTCCAATGATAATTTTGAAAAGACGGCTATCTTTCCTGAAGTGTTTGAGCACGTTTGTCTCCTTTACCCTGCAAAATGCAACAGAACCCCATTCCCTAATTTTCACCAAAAGTGCAGAAGGGTCGACTCATGGGATCCATCTCACGCCAGTGAATGCCCTCCGTTAGTCTTCATCGGCAGTCGAGATATAATCCCCCCACTCTTCGATGCGGGCCGGGTCCAGCCTTTGTATGCCATCCAGGCGGTCGAAGTCGGTGTCTGCCGAGATGATGCGGCTAACTCCCACCCGTTGCATCACCGCAGTGTGGACCAGGTCCCGGGCGCTTACCCCCGGATGGCGGTCGGCCAACTCCACCGCCAAGATAACGTCTTCCCCGTGGACGGGTACAATACGCCCACGCATGGCCTCGGCGAAAGCCCGCACCACCTCCCGGCCCAAGGCCCATCGCCCAGAGGCCAGATAGCGGTGCAGAATTTCCTGGAGGACCTCCGAGTCGGTTACGAAAGACTGAGGGTCGTCCGGCAGTACGCGAAGAACCCGGGCGCATGGCTCTTTATAGGGATGGTCCCTGCCAGCGGCGTAGATGGGAATGTTGGCGTCAATGAAGACCGCCGGGTTCATGGGCGGCCTCCAATTCTCGGGAGAGAGTGTCCGGTTCCGGTGGGTCTTCCACGTTCAATCCGATCAGCCGTTCAATCGCCTGTTTCCGGCGCGCTCGCACAATATCCTCATATGCGCCGTCGATGAGGCGCCGCACGACTTCGGAGATGGGTACTCCATTCTCCTGGGCTAATTCCTCCAATCGTCGCCGATGTTCTACGTCAAGCCGTACGTCTAGCCGGTTTGTCATATAACCCTTCCCGTACGGAATCATTAGTGTGGCGTCGATTATCTCCGTGGGGTTTGCTGCCGGTCAAGGGTCTATCCCCGCGTGGGGGGAACCGGCACATCTTTCAGAGCAGCGCTTCAATGGGGGCACCGCCTTTCGGCGATGGAAAGATGGTCGATTTCCCGCTGGCCCCAGGCTCCTGCTCCATGCTTCAATGGGGCCACCGCCTTTCGGCGATGGAAACGGGATGTCGGTGCAGCTGAACCGGCGTTTGACGTCACGCTTCAATGGGGCCACCGCCTTTCGGCGATGGAAAGGTCCGCCGCCAGTCCCATGAAAACGTGGGCCTCGTCGATGCTTCAATGGGGCCACCGCCTTTCGGCGATGGAAAGCATGCCCATGCTGGCCGCCGCCATCGATGCCGACGCGCTTCAATGGGGCCACCGCCTTTCGGCGATGGAAAGCTTTCGACCGGGACGTGGAGGTGAACATCAACGGACAGCTTCAATGGGGCCACCGCCTTTCGGAGATGGAAACTTTCGACGATCGTTGCCAGCAGTACCTGGACCAAGAGCTTCAATGGGGCCACCGCCTTTCGGAGATGGAAACTTTCGACGATCGTTGCCAGCAGTACCTGGACCAAGAGCTTCAATGGGGCCACCGCCTTTCGGCGATGGAAAGCTACTCACCCGCATAGGCTAGGAGGCCAGACGTGGAGCTTCAATGGGGCCACCGCCTTTCGGCGATGGAAAGTGCACAGCCTCATACCGGTGGTCCTCTCCCTGTTGACGCTTCAATGGGGCCACCGCCTTTCGGCGATGGAAAGCATCGCCGCGGGCGACTACCTCCGCGCCAAAAATGCCGAGCTTCAATGGGGCCACCGCCTTTCGGCGATGGAAATCCTGATAACCTGTCTGATGGCTTCCTGTGGAACGGTGCTTCAATGGGGCCACCGCCTTTCGGCGATGGAAAGCGTCTGGTAATGGCAGAAATGTCGGCGTCAGGAGTACCGCTTCAATGGGGCCACCGCCTTTCGGCGATGGAAACGGCGAGTATTCGGCTGACCATTGACTGCGACATCCCGCTTCAATGGGGCCACCGCCTTTCGGCGATGGAAAGCTCGCCGTCGCGGATCTCGCCTGTCTGGTCAACCTTGCTTCAATGGGGCCACCGCCTTTCGGCGATGGAAAGTTCCGGATCCGCCTCAGGGGTTGGAATGCGCCAGCCCTGCTTCAATGGGGCCACCGCCTTTCGGCGATGGAAAGATGGCCAGGGTCATTCCATCGCCCTCCTCAAATTTGCTTCAATGGGGCCACCGCCTTTCGGCGATGGAAAGACGAATCCGAGCGCGCCCTTGACTCGCCGATTCTCGCGGCTTCAATGGGGCCACCGCCTTTCGGCGATGGAAAGTCCCGAAAGTGGAGAGAATTGGGCCCTGCACACGTTGCTTCAATGGGGCCACCGCCTTTCGGCGATGGAAAGAACGGCCATCGACACAATATCGAGTGATCTTGGAGTAGCTTCAATGGGGCCACCGCCTTTCGGCGATGGAAAGTACGTCAACGACCCGTGTGTGCCATTGGTCAAACCCGCTTCAATGGGGCCACCGCCTTTCGGCGATGGAAAGCAGCAGGCTCCGAGATCGACACCATCGAACAACTGAGGCTTCAATGGGGCCACCGCCTTTCGGCGATGGAAAGTTCTCGACGGACTCGGCAAGCGTGTCGCTCTTGCGCGCTTCAATGGGGCCACCGCCTTTCGGCGATGGAAAGAGAATGAGCTGCAGGAGCAGCAGGTCCTGGACGGCCCTTCAATGGGGCCACCGCCTTTCGGCGATGGAAAGCGTCCAGTCGGACCCGGCCGGGAACGCAAAAATCTCGCTTCAATGGGGCCACCGCCTTTCGGCGATGGAAAGGGCGTGGGCCTCTCCGGAGATGACCCCGGTCTCCATGCTTCAATGGGGCCACCGCCTTTCGGCGATGGAAAGAGTCTGGCTCTTGTGAGGTCAACTCTCAGGCGTTCGGGCTTCAATGGGGCCACCGCCTTTCGGCGATGGAAAGATTCATGCTTGCCACGGCCGCCGACGACCTGATGAGCCGGCTTCAATGGGGCCACCGCCTTTCGGCGATGGAAAGATGGATCATCCCCACGTTTCCGTCCATCGACCCGACGCTTCAATGGGGCCACCGCCTTTCGGCGATGGAAATACAGTACGCCACCATCGCAGCCCAGCGCATACCAGCGCTTCAATGGGGCCACCGCCTTTCGGCGATGGAAAGACTGATGCAGCAACGTAGGTACCTGGACGTGAAACATGCTTCAATGGGGCCACCGCCTTTCGGCGATGGAAAGAGGTCAGTTGCGCCACCTGTATCCGGATGTTGCCCATGCTTCAATGGGGCCACCGCCTTTCGGCGATGGAAAACGGTTATTTCCTGGTACTGCTGGAGCCACTTAAAATGCTTCAATGGGGCCACCGCCTTTCGGCGATGGAAAGTTGGCGGCGGCTATCCCCGTTGGCCTTACAGGGGCGCGCTTCAATGGGGCCACCGCCTTTCGGCGATGGAAAGAGTAATGAAGTATGGGATAGTCGGGGATGTCACGATCCGCTTCAATGGGGCCACCGCCTTTCGGCGATGGAAAGGACCAAGTGGCTGCTGTGGGCGGCCTTCCGCCAGCCTGCTTCAATGGGGCCACCGCCTTTCGGCGATGGAAAGCCCGCACTGAGGAGAACTGCGGCGCATCCGGCTGCTGCTTCAATGGGGCCACCGCCTTTCGGCGATGGAAAGGCTATTTGCAAACGCCTTCCGTCGCATCATTATGTTAAAGTGCGGATTTTCACAAGAAACGGTTAGCAATCCAGTGGGGCGCCCAAGGTGTCGCGGCTCTGTTCCTTCGACCGCTAGCTGGGAGGCTGCGAGCGGTTCAGCTTGGTAGCTGCACCCTCCTACCTCTCGCAGAGCGCGGTCTACCTGCGCTCCATCATACTACCACTGCCGCCCGGCGGGGCAAATCCCGGGCCTTTCCCAGAAAGGTCAAGCTCTTGGGGCCCCTGCCCTCCGAGGGTCCCAGGTCGACAATCAAGGCCCGGTCCTCCTTCAGGTTGAGGACTTCCGCAAGGGCCTCCTCCAGCAGCACCCTTTCCTTGGGAGAGAGGTCGCAGATGAACACGGAATATTGGGCTGGGTTACCAAACCCGTTCATCTTCCTGTATGTGCGGGCCAGCCGCTTGGAATCGGAGACGTCATAGCACACGAGAAAACGGTTGCGCATATCTACCTCGTCCTGAATTCCGGATAGGATGTCAGTTCGCCGAGCAGGTGCCTGGACAACAGACGAGCCTGCATTTCCAGCACGCGGCGATAGCTGACCGGGTAGCCGAACAGGGGGTGGGTGACCAGGGTGTCCATCCGGCGTTCGTAGGCCTCGATGACCCTGCGGCGGCCGTTCTGGGTGAGGGCCGTTGCGTTTCCCCGGGTGATGAAGTGCTCCGGCCCCAGTTCCCCGTTGTTGATGAGGGTCAGGCAGACCGAATCGGCAATCAGGGGACGGAACTCTTCCACCAGGTCCAGGGCCAGAGCTGGCCTGCCGTACCTGGGCTGGTGATAGAAGCCCAGATACGGGTCGAAGCCCACCGTGAGCGCCGTGATGGTCGCCTGTTTGATCAGCATCGCGTAGAGAAAGGAGAGGACGGCGTTCACCGGGTCCTTGGGAGGACGCCGGTTTCTCCCTCGAAAGTCGAAGTCCAGGGTCTCGTTCTTGACCATTCCGCTAAACTCGGAGAAGTAACTGCGCGCGGCGGCTCCTTCGATTCCCAGGAGAGTCTCCGGGGACGAGGCGAAGAGCGCCTTTTCCGCCAGGCGGTTGAGTTCCTGCAGGATGGCTGGCGGAGCCTCTCGGTGATTGCGGCGGAGCATGGTGCGGGAGTTTTTGATCTTGCCGAACACCATCCGGCGGGAGATGCGCAGGGCCGACTCCGGAGCCATCGCTGCCAGGTATTGCTGGCGGCGCAGTTCTATATTCTTGTGGCCCATGCCGCTGGTGATGCCCCGGAACCAGCCCCCGTAGCTGAAATGGCAGATGGGGATGTCCCGGTCGCACAGTTCCTGAAGCGCTTGGGCGGTGACTTGGACGTTGCCGAAGAGGGCCAGGTGGGAAATTTCCATCAGGCGGACCCTCTGGAGCACCTCTCCCTTCTGTTTAATCTCCAGCTGGCCGCCGGCTTTGCCGACGACCGCGCCCTGGGTCTGTACATAGACTGGGACGGTTTCGTCCCTGGCGGGGTACATTCGGCGAACGTCCTCCGGCTTTATAGACGGTCCATCAGGCGAGAGAAAGTTCACCTCGTCGGGGAGGCAGATGCCCGCCAGGGAGCACCTGGGGCACTTGGGACTGTCTACCAGGGGTTCTGGGATTCGCCCGGAGGCGGCCATGCCGCGAAGGCTGGTCAGCAGGTCCAGCGTGCGCGATACGAGGGCGTCGTCGAAGGGCACGGCCACCCGCTGGCGGGACTCCACGAAATAGAGCATTCCCTGGGCTAGACTTTACGCATAATTTAGAAAAAGTATAAAGACAGGGTAAGCTGGTCTGACCCCACTTTCCGAGAAAGGTCTGACCATGCTCACCCTGCCCGATGCCATTGTAACCGTTCTCCTTCCCTTTGCAACGCTGTTCACCAGCCCAACCTGGCGGAAAGCACAACTGCTGTTGGTAGGTGCAATCCTCACCCCGGGCCAGCGCACCGTGGCCGCGGCGCTGCGCGTCATGGGCCGCAGCGACCAGCGCGACTACGCCCGTTATCACGAGGTGCTCAACCGGGCCGTGTGGTCGTCCCGTGAGGTAGCCCGCGTCCTGCTGGTGCTCCTGCTCCAGCACCTGGACCGCGGCGACGGCCCCTTGATCTTCGGCATCGACGAAACCCTGGAACGGCGTCGCGGGGCCAAGATCAGGGCCCGAGGCATCTACCGGGACGCGGTGCGTTCCAGCCGCAATCAACTGGTCAAGGCCAGTGGTCTGCGCTGGATCTCCCTGATGTGGCTGGGACACGTCCCCTGGGCGGGACGCCATTGGGCTCTGCCGGTGCTCACCGTGCTGGCACCCTCATCTCGGTATCACGAGCAACAAGGACGCCGGCATAAGAAGATCACCGACTGGGCGCGGCAGATGGTCATGCTGTTGCGCCGCTGGCTGCCCCAGCGGTCCCTGGTCCTGGTGGGCGACAACAGCTACGCCGTGCTGGATCTGCTCCACTGCTGCCAATCCCTACGGGAACCGGTCACTCTCATTACCAGATTGCGCCTGGACGCGGCCCTGTACGCGCCAGCGCCAGCCCGCCAGCCGGGTCAGAACGGTCGTCCGCCACTGAAAGGCCCCCGGAGGCCATCGCTGAAAATGCTCCTTGAACAGGGCAGCGCGACTTGGGACAGCACCGAGGTGGCCTGGTACGACGGCACCACCCGCATCGTGGAGCTCACCTCCCAGATCGCGGTCTGGTACCGCTCGGGCAAGCCGCCCGTCACCATCCGCTGGGTGTTGATCCGCGACCCTCAGGGCCTCTTCGACCCCCAGGCTCTGCTCTGCACCGACCCGTCGGCGGACCCGACCCAAATCCTGGAATGGTTTGTCCTGCGCTGGCAACTGGAGGTCACCTTTCATGAGGTGCGTGCCCACCTGGGTGTGGAGACCCAACGCCAGTGGTCGGACCTGGCCATCGCCCGCACCACGCCCGTCCTGCTGGGTCTCTTCTCCTGGATGACCCTGGCCGCCCACTCGTTGCAAAAACGGCATCCCATGACCCAGCGCAGGGCGGCCTGGTACGACAAACCGTCACCGACCTTCGTGGACGCCATCGCCCTCGTGCGTCGCCACCTGTGGCTGGCGTCGGAGGGTTTTTCACTGTCGGTCGCTGACCCCGACACGCAGGAACTCCCCGTCGCTCTGTACCACCGGCTCGTAGATTCCCTCGCCTACGCCGCTTGAAAATGCGGAAAGCCTAGCTGGGTGCAGGTGTAGCCGTTGGCACGGAGCAGCAAGCCTTGGATGCAGACCTGAACTCGCTCCGGCTCCCAGGCCCCCTCCGGGACGTCGGGAGCGGTGCCGTGCTTGTAGTCCACAGGGGTCGCCGCGTCGCCCTGGCCCTCGATGAGGTCGATGCGGGCGATGGCACCCAGAGAATCGTCGGAGATCAGCACTGAGCGAGCGTGTATGGGTTCCGGGGGCTCGCCGTCCTTCTCTTCCTCCGTGTCCGCAGCGTCGCTGCTAGATAGAGAGGGCAGCTTGCCGGAAGGGCGGTCAACCCTGCGGTGCTGGAATCTGCCCTCGACGGTGTCGACGCTGTCGGCGAATTCGCCCTGCACCCACTCCAGGTATGCCAGGCGGGGACAGTAGGCATACTCGTTGAGCATCCGGGCGGGCACCAGTTCCGGCGCTGTACCGACGGATTGTCCGATTTCATGGTTGGCGGGCCCTTGCGCTGTCTCGACTCCTTCAATCGCCATAACATGCCTCTCTCTGCCTGGTCCGGCTGTTTTGGATCATGACCTGGCTGACATGGGTTAAACCGGAGTGGACGGGGTGAAGTTGCGGTAGCGGCCGTTGTTTATGCGCTGGGTCCTGAACACTTCCTGTATGCCCATGGCGGCCAGTCGGCGTCGGTTTGGGGCAGTTTCCTGCAGGACCCGCAGAGCCAGCAGGGAGCGGACCATATCCAGGTCTGCGGCGGGGTCCCAGACGGGCCAGGTAAAGAAGGCATCGCGGCTGCGATTTCCGGAGAACCCGGTGGTGATGGCCGTGCTGCGCACGGGCATTACCGGGAATAGGGGGAGTGCCTCAAAGGCCAGGCGGTTGGCGCCCCACTCGGTCCTGGGTTGCTCGCCCGACGCCGTCGGGTCGCGCCACCTGTGGGCATAGCGGCGGTCGTCCTCCGGGTCCCAGCGCAGCGACAGGCGGGAGTCGCCCCGTTTCCACGGAGCAAACAGACACTTACGGAGATGATCCCGGGTGGTTTTCTGCGCAAGGTCGCGCATGGATCTGAGGAACTGTGTCTGTCCGGCTCCCAGAGTGCGGAAGGCAGTTTCCTGAGTCTGCCCCTTCCGGTCGGCGGACTGGGCGGAGTCGCAGCCGAAGGCCGCGATGAAATCCGCCGCTGCCCGTGATTCGGGGGCCGAGTCCGCAGCTTCCGCAGCGCTCAGTGCGTGGCCGCGGAACGCATCCGCGGGGACCGGAAGGTTGTCTCCGATTTCCAGGGCGTCATGCCCCGGTCGCATCCTCAAGAAACTCTCCAGCCCGTCCAGCGCCTGTTCCTCAGTGGGTTGGCCGCCGGCGGCGTGCAGCATGGGACGCCAGGTATCCCGCAGGGTCCAGGAGAGGCTGACCGGACGATCCGGCCAGGTCAGTGTGAGACCCCGGAGTACCCCCAGGGCCGCCAGGAAGGCCAGCGGGTTGGCCCCGTCCAGTCCTGGCATGAGCAGGCCGCCATGGGGATGTTCAAGTTCGGTCATGCTCCCTCTCCTGACTGCTTGTCACGGGTTTTCTGCTCGTCTTCGCTGCAGCGGTGGTCGGCCAGACGCATCAGCGCCTCCAGCCAAGCGAGGCCCCACCACCCGTACCGGCGGACCAGCCGCCAGAAGCGTTCCGGCACGCCGCTGTCCAGCCGTTCGAGCCCGGTGGCGCTGCAGGCCGACATGTGATGGCCAAAGGTTGCGTGTTCCACGTGGACCGGTTCATCGTCCGACACCACCGGAGCGAAGGGGCGGCAGAACCCGTGGTGGCTGGCCACCAGGTGAAGCACCAGTTCTGGGTCGTGGGCCGACCGCAGCATACCGGGGACGCTCTCAATCAGCCGGACGGAGAGGAGCTCGTGTCGGCCTGCCACGGGATACCCGCTCTCCCGGCGGGCACGCCGTACTTCTCCCCGGCCGGTGGGCAGGGCGTCAGATTTTGCGAGGAGCAAACCGGCGGTCCGGGCCGTCCACGGATTGCCGCCGTAGAGCATGGCCTGGAACCTGGGGTCTGATTTGCCCACATCGTGCAGACGGGCGGCAAGAGCCAGATCATCAGTCAGGAAAGCCGGGAGGCCGGCTCCCGCTGCGAAGTTCCTGGTCCACTCTTCAACGCCATGCAGGTGATCTTCCAAGGGCACCCGCACCGTGGCCGAATAGGAATCGTCCTCGCTGGTGGGAGTTGAGGCCGAGACCAGGTACTGCTGTACACGGCGGGATCCCTGTAGCACGAAACCCGCACCGGTCTCCTCATCATCGCGACCGGGATAGGGAGTCACCCTGGGACGGCGACGGCTACCGTATTCCCCGGCCAGGGCGTGGGCTGCGTCCTTCAGCCACTGCCATTGGGGTGCGGCGTCAATTTCCGAAGCCAGCCTTTCGAAGGCTGCCGGGATTTCCGACTCCAGTTCCTCCCAGTCCTCGGAGGAGGCCCGGGTCCGGGCAGCCTTTTCGAAGAACGTCCGCGCCGGCACTTCCGGCCATTGTGCCACCGTTCGGGAGTGGATGCGCAGGAGCGGTTTGGCCTTGGCCTGAAGGTGGGCTCGGTCCCCGAGGTCGATGACCGGCTCGCCGTTGTCGGGGCCTGGTGGTATGTGCCCGAAGACCTCGAAGCCCCCCTGATCAGCGGGAATTACGACGGTATCGCCGGGGCGCAGGTCTCTGAGTTCCGTTTGACCGACGATAAGATAGCTCTCTTCCGGTCCGCGCCAGCACAGGACCTTGCGTCGGACCTGGCGGTCATTCCTCGGATCTCCTTCGGTGGGAGCAGGGTTGCCCTCCAGGTCGCTGTCGTCGACACTGGAGTTGATCCCGGATCCTTCGAACCAGCGACGAAGGACGTGAATGGGCGTCGCGATGCACTCCGAGGATACGGGCGGGCAGAGGCTCACGACGTCGACCTGCCGGCCTTCGTTCATGTCTCCCTGTAGATCGGCCCGCCAGCAGACCTGCGCCTCCGGCGCGCCGCGGTGTGGGCCGTGCAGAAACAGGGAAATTTCCGGATCAGGCGACGGTGCGGGCGAGGTCTGCACCCAGGCGTCGACGTGGGCCGGCAGCATCACTGGGGCGTCCGCCGCCCGCTGCCGCAGCCTGTCCAGCTCCTCCGGATCATCGGGAAGGGTCTCGTCCATGGCGGCGTATCCGAAGTCGAACCAGCCCCCATCGGCTCTCTCCTTGAGCCACTGCCACGTCTCCGCCAGGGCCGTGCCGTAAATTGGATCGTCACCCGTTCTGGTCTTGGGATCGGTCTGGTCAGCCCGAACGACGATTGTGGCCCGCGCTTCTACGTTGTCCCGCCCACCCCGGTTCAAGCGTCCGAAGCGTTGCCGCAGGGCGTCGAGACTGGCGCACTCGGTGACCAGGCCGTCGAAGTCCAGGTCTGCGCCAACCTCCAGGCACTGTGTGGCGACGACGAAACGTGGAAGTCCATTCCCTGGGTCCGGTTCTGCCGGATGGCCCTTCGCGGGCTGCGACACCACCTTCTGCCGGGATCCGGTCTTCAGGGACTCGAGATGCCGTACAGTGTCGTCCCGGTCAAGTGCCCTCATCCGTCCGGTGAGCAGGATGGCGTCCTGTCCGGCAGCGGCCAACCGTTTATGGACCAGGCGCGCCGTGGCAACCCTGTTGACCATTATCCCTATGGCCCGGCGCTGGTCATTCACCAGCTTTACGGCTTCCTCCGCGATCCGCACAGACAGGTGCTGCAGTACGTCATCGCCTCTGGTGTCCCCGGCAACGACCAGGCTGGTCGGCTTGGCAGCCTTTATGCGGAGGCCCAGGACCGGGTGGTTGTAGTCTTCGGCCGCGGCGGTGAAGGTTCCACTGACGCCCGGTGGGGGGGTGGCTGACACCAGTGTCAGGTGGAAGGGAACGCTGCCGGGCTGTAGAGCCCAACTGCGATACCGCTGCACTGCGGTCACAGTCTGGCGGAAGGGATTGGCGCAGTGGGCTTCGTCCAGGAATACCAGTGCATCGTTGGCGGCAAGCCCGGCATGTACGGGCCGCATGCCAGTGCTGGTCCCGTAGCCGCGGAACAACAGCCTGGAGGCGAACTGGTCAACCGTGGTGACAACCACGGTGGGCTGAAGGGGCGACCGGGCCCAGGCGTCATCGCGGTACATCCCGCCGCGGAGTTGAAAGCACGCCAGTGGAGGCTCGTCGGGGCTGGGATCCCCGGCCAGCAGCCGCAGCCGGCCAGCCACCTCCTCCAGGATTCCGCCCTGGGCTTGATGCAATTGACGCGCCAGTTCCCGGGACCGCTCGAAGGTGGCATCGACTATCACGCGGCGGTCCACCACGAAGAATATGCGGCGGGGAGCTGTGCGATCAGCCGGGAGAAGGTCAGCCTGGCAGGCCAGGGCGAAGACCGCCATGTCAATGCAGGCGGTCTTGCCGGCTGACGTGGGCAGCGCCAGTGCCTCCGGCCAGGGGGCGACGCCCCCTCGAGCATCTGCGACCCGGCGGGCCAGCCGTTCCTGCCAGGGGAATGGTCCATATCCGTATAGGGCCTGGAAGAAATCGGCAAACTGTCCTGAAGTCAACTCGCTCATTACGGGTAGCCCCCTTCCCACCGGAGTGGCCGAAACATCCCATAGCCCCGGTAACGGCCAGCCCCCAGGATGACCGGGCCGGCCACCGGCTCGGCGAAGGTGACCACCGCATGCAGATGCTGCAGCCGTCCGTTGTCGGGCTTGCGGCGTATGCAGGGGAACGACCGGCTGTGGGGAACGCCCAGATGCAGGCTCACCTGACTGAGCATCACGTCCAGGGGGCGTGGCAGGCCAATCCTATCGCAGGCTTCCTCCACCATTCGGACTGCCTTGCCCTCTTGGTCGGGGGCCTTGGGATGGCGGTCGAAGGCGATGGGGGTAACCGTGGCCCACCTGCGGGCGGGGCCAGTCCATGTCCGGGCCTGCAGGGCGGCCGTTGGCGAGTGCCCCTCATCCATCTGCAGACGCCAGTCGAAGTTGGCTCCGTCGTAGACATGGACTTGGCGTGGGGATCCGTCTGTTTCTAAGCCCAGGACCGGGTTGAGGCACCGACCCACTTCGGCCTGCTCAACGTGCCTCGGTACGGCCAGGGCGAAGCCAAGCAGGTGGCCGTCGGCGTGTTGACTGCCGACAAAAGGTAGGGGCAGATAGGCGAGATGGGGCATCTGGGAGGGCCAACCGTCCCCGGTATGGCCACTGACCCATTCCGGGACCGGTTCGGGGCAGTGCTTGACCACCGCGTTGCGCAATTTCTCGCCGAGCATCAATGTGCTTTCCAGGCCCATCCTCCTTCCCTGTACCCGTCTCAGCGCCAGCAGGCGTTCGTGAAAGACGCCGTGAGGCGTCGGCGGCGGGTTTTCCGGTTGTGGCGGCGAGTAGGCGACCCACCGTGATCGCTCGGGTCTACGATTGCTCTGGTGCTGGGCCGTCAGGTGATCCAGCCGGCCGGGACCGGATACCCGCAGCGGACGCTGGGCCACTCCTTCATCCGGTACCAGGTCGGGCTGGGGTGGGGCGTCTTCCACCCAGGCCTGGACCAGAGAAGCCGAGTGCCCCACCCGGATTACCTTGCTGCAGAGGGACTCCAGTCCACTCCGAACCCCGGACGGAGGGTCGGATGGCCAAGCCAGGTACACCGTGGGGTCCCGAGGAATGGCCACCGGAAACTGCCGGGCCTGCCGGGAGCGGTTCTCAGGAAGAAGTTGCAGTCCGGCGCGAACCTGCTGAGCCGAAGGTGTCCTGCCTGCCCTGCGATTGAGGGTGGGAGAGTCATTGACCGGAACGTAAGTGGTCACCGTCTCTCGTCGCGTTGCTTCGCTGGCGTGGATACTGGGAGCTCCCTCCTGTTCCAGCCACAGTAAAGCCTCCATTTCCGTGTCGTCGCCATTGGTCTCGAAATGGGCGTCGGCCAGTGCCATGAAGATGCGGTCCGGATGGGGCGGCCACTCGGGGCGGTTCCGGTCGGCGGAGTCGGTGGCCATTGACCACCCGGTAAGGTAGCGTATGCCGATGGCAATCACTACTCCACCCCCGCCGGATCGGCTCCTGTCTCCGCGGCCAGCAACTGGCTCTGCCGGACCAATTCGAGCAGCTGGCGGGACGGCTTCAACACGATCTCCTGCTCCAGCCAGGGAAGGCCGGCGTCCCTGGCATCCTGCACCGCCTGCCGGTAGATTTCCCGCGCCTGCCCGCTGGAAATGTCGAACTGCCGGGGTTCATCGCCGGGGTGGTCCAGCAACTTCCAAACCACCGGCTCGGTGGCATACAGCAGGCAACGGGAGCGGAGATCGGCCCCCTGCTCCCGCACGAGGGTGGCGGCGAAGAGCGCCTGGGCCGCCAGCGCCGTGCGGGCCGCCAGGTCCACCTGCCGGTCAGGTCCGGTTCCTTTCAGGGGAAAGCGCAGTCGCCGCAGCGCCGGCAGGGACAACACGGTGGTCTGTACTGCCTTGCTGATGGTGAACCCGCCGTCGGTAATGGATGGGGCGATATTGCCGTGGTTGGCCTCTGAAGGCCGTACTCCCCTGCTGTTTCTCTCTCCGGTCTCGTTCTGTTCGAGTGTCCAACCGCCGTCAGTGGTGCGATACACCGGCCCTGCGCTCCGCAAGATCTGGGCCGGGTCGATACGGCTGCTGGTACGCCTGCCCTGGTTGGCATGAAGGCCCACTATCTCCGACACTAGGGCGCGCTGGAATTTCACGCCAGACCCGCCTCGGGGGCCGGTGGAGTCCCACATGCCGAAGATCAGGGCGGTGGGGCATAGCTCAAAGAGTGCGGCGGCGTTGCGGACATCCACCGTGTCCAGATGCCTGCCTGGACCCGATTGGCGGAACATCACCCCGTCCAGTTCGCTGTCGCGCAGGAGGGCATCGGCGATGCGGTGAGGGGCCTCCAGGCTGGTTACTCGGAAGGGCTTGGGTAGGTCGCCGCCGGTGAAGTCCACGGCGATGACCGGCAGGGGCGCCCCTCCTGCCTCCCAGTCCTCAAGCAGCGCCATTTCCATGCGATTGGCTTGGGACTGCACGGAGTCCAGAAGCACGCAGGGCACCTCGCCGCCGTCAATGTACCGCGTTTCCGTGGCATAACTTCCACCCTCGTAGGTGGGCGGGAACACCTTGTCTCCTGGGCCGCCGGCCGGCTGGTAGTGGGTTACACTGCAAAAGGCCGCAGCGTTTCCGGCGAGGGCGTCCCTTATGTGGTCCAGGCTGAGGGTATCCATGGCGTCAATCCTCCATTTGTTAGAATCGGTTTCGGCAGCATCAGGCTGTGCGGGTGTGTGGCAGTAATCTAGGACGAACGCCGCCCGTTCTCAGGAATTTGACATGGGCTATGAGGGCGTCCAGATCCGTGCAGGACATCCGACCGGAAGCAGCGGCTTTCAGCAACAGTTCGTCGGCGACATCGTTCGTGGGAGGATGGGGAGGGGGCGGGTTCATTGTTCAACTTCTTGCTACCCATTGCTACCCAACAAATCTACAAGTATTATAATAAATTCCTATGAACTGATTTCAATCTATATGATACCCACGACTCATGTCAACCTCGCTGTAGTACTATATGCCTCAATGTCGTCTTAGCATTTCCGCTGCGGCCCAATTGAAGGATAGGCATTTAGTATTAGACGCACAGTTCCTAGTGCGTTTCCATCGCCGAAAGGCGGTGGCCCCATTGGCGATCAGTCTCAGAGCACACCTTGCCTTGGAAAGGCGCTCGACAAAAATATTCCTGCTCGCTCCGCTTTGGCAGCGGTGCCGGCGCACTTGGGGATTCTGTTTAGTGGCCCTAAAATTCGCGGGGCACACCCGCATTCCCCACGGTAAAGGCGTTCATTGGGATTTCGGTGAATTTCGCCACTTCTTTGCCATGATCACACATTGTGTTCGGGGTTAGGCCGAGAAGAAAATCTCGGAAATGGGAACCTCATCGTCATTCTTCTCGCGCCCGATTAGCTCCGCTGGTAAATGTAGGCTTATGCCATATGCTGGGACTGAGGTGGAGTTCATTATTCGGACAGGCTGGGAGGCTGGATTGCGCAAGGTCGAGTTTACCTTGATCATTAAACGACCTCACAACCCCATCCACATCTCAAATACGGTACTGCCTACCGTCAAGTCAGGCCCACCAAACTGGATAAAATCAAGAACTTTTCACATCAGATTCCCGGTGAAGGTGTAACTGGGCCGTTTCTCCGACTACACCCGAAGGAAGATGCTGCCAGCCCCTGTCTTGTGAACAGGGGCTTTCCTTTGGTGATTCTGGTGCCTGATCTTGCCGAATTGGCAACTTATTGCTGGGGTTGCGGCTATATGAGACGCCTTTCGACATTTCCCACTCCTTCCCGACAGCAACAGGCTCCTTTGGTTTAGAGGCAGAACTCTCACATAGCCACCTTTACGAAATTCCGGGTCCACCTCAGGAGCAACCCACCTTTGCCGAATTGGAATACCAGGGGAAGAAGCGCAAGACCCGTCGGGAGCTGTTCCTGGAGCGGATGGACGGACTGATTCCCTGGCGGAATCTGGAGGAGCGCATCTGGCCCTGCTACCCCCAAGCCGGCGGGGCCGCTATCCCTACCCATTGCCGGTGATGCTGCGCATACACTGCGTGCAGCTGTTCTACAACCTCAGTGACCCGGGCATGGAGGACTTGCTCTACGAGTCCGACCCGGTGCGGCGGTTCGTGGGGCTGAAGCTCACCGGCCCCCTGCCCGACGAGACCACCATCCTCCACTTCCGCCACCTGCTGGAGAAGCACAACCTGGGGCAGGGCTTCCTGGAGGAGATCAACGCCCACCTGGAAAGCCAGGGGCTGAAGCTCAGGGAGGGAACCATCGTGGACGCCACCATCATTGAAGCGCCGTCATCCACCAAGAACCGGAACCAGGCGCGGGACCCAGAGATGCATCAGACCAGGAAGGGGAACCAGTGGCATTTCGGGATGAAGGCCCACATCGGCGTGGACTCGGATACCGGAATAGTCCACAGCATGAGCGCCACGGCGGCCAACGTCCATGACGTGACCGAGACGCGCCATCTGCTGCACGGGGGCGAGAAGGTGGTGTGGGGAGACGCTGGGTATCAGGGAGTTCACAAGAGGGAGGAGAACCTGGGGTTGGATGAGGAATGGCGGGTGTCGATGCGGCCGGGGAGGCGGCAGAGGCTGGAACCGGATAGCGCTGTAGCGCTGGTGGAGAAGGCGAAGGCGTCGGTGCGAGCCAAAGTGGAACATCCCTTCCAGAGACTGAAGCGCCAGTTCGGGTATTGGAAAGTACGCTACCGGGGGCTGGCGAAGAACACGGAGCGGCTGGCCCTGCTCTTCGGGTTGGGCAACCTGTTGACATCGGAAGGACAACTGAGAGAACTGAGGGGGTAGTGTGCCCTGCGGCAACCTTCACCGGCCTTCTATCTCGTGACAAGCTACCAACCGCCCCGAAAAGGGAACGAAATGCCGAGGTTGGACGAAATCAGACCAGTCAGGGAAGGTGAATCTCGCCCCTTACCCATCGGTCAACCGTAATTCAGGCCACGATGGGCCTTGTTCAGAGTTTCCCTAGACGCGCCATCCTAGAGAGAGGCTTCAGCTCACATATGATGCCGGCGGGCTGAGGTCTATGGTAATTGCGGCCGCCAGTGCGTCCCTACGGTCTTCGGGAACCTCACGGAGGATGAATTCCAGCAGGTCATCCTGGCGGGGCTGGCCGAAAACCATGCGGTAAACCGTCAATGCTTTTCTCAATGAGTCGATACGCGCCGCATCCCGCGACAGGGGTAAAACCGGTGTGTAGCGCTGGATGCGGGCATCCCCCCCAGTAAAAACCCAGTGAGGAACTCGACCGCCATCATCCTCAAAATGTTTGTCGGCCAGGTCATAGGCCAAGGTCCAGGGACTTTGGGGTTGGCCGTGGGAGATGCCAAATCGGACTTGCTCTGAAACACGACGTCCAAGTTTCTGAGCAATGTTCTTACGAATCGCGTGGCCGTGGTAACGATGAACACGTCCCTCGCGTTGCTCCAGGTCCACGGGATTGGAGGGGAGGTTCCAATGGACCACTGCATGGCAGTATCTGTGGAAGTCCAGACCTTCCTGACCTACTGACGTGGTGGCCAGCACGAAAGGCCAGAAGGGAGAGTTAAACGCGCCGCGTACGGCATCCACGTGTTCTCCCGCCTGAGGGTCGTAGCTTGTCGTGCGGTCATTTGCATAGCGGCGGGCAAAGTGCTGGCGCATGGGATATGTTTGCCTTTGTAGTCCGGAATTCCCTGAGGCCCATTCAACAACATCCAAACGTCCTGTCGCCAGTTGCAGCGCCTCGCATAACGCTGCAACCAGTTCCGAGCCGCCAGCCTCTCCTCTAGCTTCAAGCGTTACGTGAAAGAATTCGTCCAGAACGCCTGACAACCCGCCTTCCGCGCAATAAGCAAGCACCCGTTGCAAGTATGTAGACGTATTGACCGGTATGAAAGGACTGTACAGGTTCTGCAATAAACCCTCGGACGTGGGAGACCGGAAGAAAGACCGAAACGCCCACGCCGCCCGTATAGCCTCCTGTTTCAGGTCATTGCTGGTGGTAGGCGTCCGCGTAACCCTCGAAAGTGCTCGTAACGATGCGTTGGCCGCCGAACTCAGCGCCAACAGCGCCAGCCTCTCCACCAGATCGTCGGGAGGCCTCCCCAGCGTTGACGGGTTGATCCGTGCATCGGCCAGACGACCAGAGACGTTGGATACCAGATCTCTCCATACCGAATGGTCTGCATCATCGACATCGCTCGAGCGTTGTCTTCTCCCGGAGTATTCCACCAGCCACCGCAAGGAGTCCGGAGAAGCACTCTCCAAGAGGAGCGGAGCAACCGCGTACCATATGTTTTGAGATTGGCCAAAGGTGGGCGCGTTTCTGGTCAACGCATCAACCCGGGGTCGCAACCGCCCCGCGATGGCATCCAGTAGTTGGTCAATACCGCCATGCGGGTACCGATATGGTTCGCCAGCTTCGGCCAACACTGCGGTTGGGACCAGCCAGGCGAACAGGGCGTAAGCATCCCGGGTCGCGGCCAATCCGCGGGGTACGTACTGATCGGCCCTCACCTGATCAGGGATGTACCGGCGTTCAGCGTCATAACTTGCCAACACCGACACCGCCCTGGGAACCATAGTCCACGACGAGAAAACCAGCCGTTTGGTCACGGCGCTTGCCCGCGCAAAATCCGGTCCGAGTTCATGCCCAGCAAGCAACGGGGGCAACCAGAGCAAACTATGGAAGCCACAATCCTGAAGATCGTTCAAGATTGTACGCATCCGCCCGTTGCCGCCGCCTACCTCAGAGCGCTCTGCAGTGGAACGTCGGGGCAATTGCAATCCTGCCCCACTTTCAATCAGCTGCGCTACCTCTCCGCGTGGTGTGTTCGAAACGGCCCTCTGAACATGGTCCGCGAGGCGATACTGCTCCATGAAGGAGAGCAGGTACGGTGTGGATTTCCAGTATTCCATGATCCCTGGCGAGTTGGTGGCGGCAGCAATGTCCCGCGCGCTTAAATAAGCTTCTACGTCGCTGGTCTCCAGTTCCACCGCCAATTCCTTGGTCGCCAACATTGGGTCTCCGACTAAGTCTGCACTACGTCGCTCTGTCCGGGACATGACGCGGCTTAGCTCCTGCTGAATCCGATCCCGATGGACTGTGAGCCGATTGGTTGCATCTATGCCAAAATTTCCTGATCCCGCCACCCGGGGCAGCTCTGAACGAAACTGGCGCAACGCTTCCTCTAAAGGTTCCACGGACTCCTCGGGTCCCTGGAGGAAATCAACGGTGTCCAGGAAGTCCCTGTAGTGGTCGTCGTCCAGTTCGTGGCTGGCCGTGTACATCTTGTAAGGCGTAGCGGAGAGCAGCATCGTACGCACTTTCGTGTGACTGTCTTCATACTCAAACAGGTGCTGCGCCAGTTCGCCGCTCTCGGTCGTTGGGCTAAGGAGCTCCCTGAATCTTTGAAACTCGTCCAAAATGACTAGGTCAGGCTCCAGAGCGTTCAGGCAGGACTCTGCCAAGAGCCTCCGTAGCGAAGACACAAAGTAGCGACGATGGGCCAGTATTTCTCCTGTCCGCCTCCCGCGAAGCTCCTCGCTCAGTACCAAGAACTCATTCCAAAGCTTGCCCCCACTGTCGCCTACCGCCTCAGCGAATCGCCGCATGATCCCGGCGTCGATTGGACGGGACGGTATCCAGCTTTCGTATTGGCGGAATCGCTCGACGGAGCTGATGCCACCCAGAAACACCAGGCGGCGGTCCCGAACAATGTCTCCCCAAATCTGGCAAAGCATCCGGAACAGAATGATCCGTTCTTCGGCGATGCCCTCAGCGGATGAGGAGTTGAATGACGTGCCCGGCGTCAGCGCGATCAGGTTAACCGGATTTTCCAGCGTCCTCAACCTGTAAGGCAGCAGGGTGATCCGAGAGGCCAGGGGTTCCGTCTCAATGCCCAAGAGCTGTTTGATGCGGTTGACATTCTGCCGCGCTATGGCCTGATTGGAACAGATATAGATGATGTCCACCCGGGGAGTGTTGATCGCCCTGAGGTGCTCCACCGCCAGACTGATCAGTCCGGCCGCCACAAGCGTTTTGCCAAGTCCCACCTCGTCCGCGATCAGGAAACGGCGAGTGCTGTCCGGAGCCTGGTACAGCCGTTGAAAGGCGTATTCCGCAGTCCGTTTCTGGAAATCTCTCAGCCTGCCCAGCACAGCCGAAGCCGAAACCAGGGTTCCTTGGTCCGTCATCGTCTGGCTTCCCTCACTTTCCAAAGCGGCTCCCACACGGCGTCGAAATCCGCCCCAAGTAACTCGGCCCCTGCCTCGGTTTTCCGCAGTTCAGCCACCAGGGATGCCACTGCGTCCAACCGGTCCGGTCCACGGTGCAGGGTCTCAAGCATTCTCTCCATCAAACCCGGCGACGACAGGCTGGCGGCGAAATTCTTGCCAAAGTTTCCGAGGGACTGGTCGAATTCAGCAAATGTGAGGTCATCATCGGGCGACAGCAATAGCCAAAGCAATTGCATTAGTTGGGCTCGGTTGCTCAGCATACCGGCCAGCAACCGTGGGAGGCGGTCTTCAGGTAATCCGTTTAGTTCGATGGGTCTGACGAAGCGTTTGCGCGCGGACCTGCCATTCAGAGATGCCCGAATCTCTATGGCCAAAAAGCATGACAGCTCAGTGATCAACATTCCAGTAAATTCAGAACCATCTGCGAAAGGCTTGCTATGGGCGTCCGAGAGGGAAACCGGCCAGCAAGTTACGGTGCCGATAGCGGGTCCCAGGTGCACCGGTTCGGTGATTTCCAACCCTAAGACGTACCGATCTCCGTCTGCCTTAACCTGTCCCTTGACATCCACCCGCGCCAGGGAAGCGGCACCAGCCTCCATCGTAAGTTCAAGGTTGATGGCGTCCTCGTCCTCTGTAACCGTTCCCAGGTCCGACTTGTCGAAGGGTTCGATCAAGCTGCGAAAAGTCCCTGCATCGCTGTCCTTGCCGGGATTGAGGAATGTGTCTATGCCGAACTTGCTCTTCCTTCCCGACAACTCCACCATAAATTCGACATTGCACGGAACCCTGCCCATGGCTGCGGACGTAGAATTACCCGACCCTACAACCAGCCTTACATTCCAGCCGTCGTCGATTACGAACACCTTTGCATGCAGCCCGCCCAGCGGAGCCAGGTCCGCCTCCCCATCTTCTGGCTCCAGTTCAAGCCCCGCTTTGAAAGAAAAGATTTCGGTGAAGCCAGATAGGGCGCCTCGGGGAGCGGTCAGCAAAGCGTCGCGCCTACTCACCAAGAATGATTGGGGACGCCTCTCTGCCATAGACCGCAGGAACTCCCCTCCCAGGAACGGAGAGACCACCAGAATTGGCCGACTTTTGAGGTCGGGGAAATCGGGGTTGACGCTGCCCAAGCCGAATGACCAGAAGCGTTCGATCTCAAGACCTTTGGGGGGATGAAACCTTACACGTTGCAGCTCATCTGCGCAGAGTTCTACGAGTTCTCGTTGGGAGCCCGACATGGGCCGGCAAGCCAACCCAGGAAGCAAGCGGAAGAAGTCCGACAGCGGCCTGTTTTGCGAAAAACCCCTAACCCGGTGCTCCATTAGTTCGCCATCGAGTACGAGCGAAGTGTCCCAAGAAGCATCGAAAGTAAGGTTGCGTGACTGGCAAACCAGACGGTACCGCGCGGGCTGCTCCTCCGCTAAATAGCGCAACGCCCATACCTTTGGATGGAACACCGCCTGAGTTTCATCCACCCTTGGCGGTAGCGCGGTTACCACGGACTGTTCCAGGAACGCCAAAGCGGGTTGGCGGGTTCGTGGCACCGATGTCTGTCCACCGTGGCAAAAAAGTACGATGCGCCCAGCGTGTCGCCGGGCACTCTCCAAAAGAGCCAGCGGGTCTGAAGCCAATTGGCCGTTACGGTCTTGGGCATCCGCGAATGTGAACGCCAGGGGTACCGACAGCAACGCCAACAGGTCCAGGGTGTAAGTTGTGCCTACGGCTAGATCGAAGGTATATCCTTCGGGAGGGCGAAGGGATTCCAGGAAGAGCCGACGATTCCCGGGTTCGAGCATTGGGCCTACTCTAGGGGTTCCAGGATGTCGGCCGCTATCCGCTGCACCTGGGACCATCTGAAATTAAGGCGACCGGAAGCGGGATAGCCGCGACGAATGTCCCTAGCATCGTCATAGGTTAAACGGGCCCGTCTTCCCTTCAACGCAAGCTCCCGTTCACGCAGGAGTCGTTGGACACCGGCCTGTAGTTCGCGCTCCAATCGAAGCCGAGTCATATCCATCACTAATGCGTACCAGCGGTCTGCGAACGCAATTGTGGCCGTCCGAAGCCGGGGGTTGGCACTCCGTAGGCGCCGCCACATTGCGGCCCGGTCCCACTGTGCCAGGTGGTCCCGGTACTCTTGAACCTCCGCCAGCCAATTGGCCAAGTCGGCGGTGAATGCACTGATATATCCATCGTCCTCCAACGCTTCAGCCAGCATCACGTTGTACAGGATTGCCGCTCCCTGGTGAACCAAAGAGAACAAAGCTGCATCGTCAAGCCATGCCGCCAGCGCTGGCGGGGCTGAGCTCGCCGAAAAATGCTCCCATGGGTAATTCGCTTCCCAAATAGTACTAACATCCCCTTCGCGAAATATGTGAGCCAAGAAAGATTGCGGGTGCTTGAGCTCAATGCAGTCCCGAAGGAAACGTCCTTCCTCCTGGGTCAAGTCGAAAGAGGCCTTCTCAGGAAAGTCTCCGGGAATCGGAGGCAGCGCCGCCCACCGTCCCGGCACTTCATCGGCAGACTCGTACTGCCGGTCTTCAACGGGATCTGCGGGTGCCCAAGTTGCCCTCATTAAGGCGGTTGGCCGTCGCTGAGTCGGTCCGGATTTTGCGGTGGCTGCGGATTCTTTGCGGATTCCCCACCGTTCGAGGCCCACCCAATAGATTTGGCTCGGCCAACGGCGCAGCGATGCTCTTGCCTGCCTTCCGATGACCCCGGCGCCCGCGCCGTGGGATTTGTCCAGTGCTTCGCAAAGTCGCAACTCTAGCTGCCTCGCCAGGCGGTTAGAATTTGTCTCCGCCGTGGCTTCGACCATCTGCAAGATCCATGGTATAAACAGAAAATATCGAGCGCGGGTCTGGATAGTGCTCGTACCAGGGAAAAGGGTATCCGCGATGGTGTCTCGGATACTGCCGATGCCAAGTTCGTCGAGAGTCCCCGGCTCGTTTAGCGCGGAAACTAACTCCATTACTGCCCGGCGCTCGCTCTCACTACTGTCCAGCCAGCTGAGTGTCGAGTTGAATGTGGAAGTCATCCTGTGTTAATTCACCCCTACTTTTCAATAAGTAACCTCTTCCCTGCCTCACCTGCTCAAGTTTCCCAATTTTCCAGCTATCTTGTCATGTCATGTCAACTGACGTTGTAATCCTAAACCAAACCCAAGGTGGGATGTGCATTTGCCTGAGGTGAGGAATCGTGCTGTGAATTTAGCTGGAGTGCCTGGGCCCTTGACTGCAATACCGTCCGGCAACGCCGTCTCACCGCGTCCTTCCGGTTGGCCAGACCAGCCAGGAAGTTGCCGACCCTCTCCTGCACCGCTTCCCTGGTCCCCAAGCAGAGATTGCCGGTGGGCTCCTCTCCCGCCCAGCCCCAGATGGCCTCATCGGCATTGAAGTCCGGGCTGTAGCCCGGTAGATTAACCAACCGTAGGTCAAGTCCGGGCGTCCGCAGATATTCCCGCACCGCCTCGCCACGGTGGGCTGGCGCGTTGTCCCAGATGATCTTGGGCGGGCCAGGGTGTTTTCTCCGCAGTTGTTCCAGGAAGGTAACCGAGGTCCCGCTGTTGCTGTTGCCCTCCAGTTCCATCCATTCCACCTCGCCCGTCTCCAGGCACACCGCCGAATAGTAGCTGGTCTTCTCCCCGTACCTCGGACTGTTGGAGTTCACCAACGACGGCTGGCCCTGCAGCACCCACTTGCCCCGAAGCTCCGCGTCCGACCGGAAGTGGGCCTCATCAGCGAAGAATATCCTGGCTTCAGCCTGCCCAGCATCCTCCCTCGGTGCGACGTACTCCGCAACGAAGGCCTCCCGCTTGGCTTCATCCGCCTTGAGCAACCGCTTCTTGGGCCGCTTGAAAGCAGACCCCAAGCGGTGCAGGTAATTCATGCAACTGCTGTGGCACAGGCTGATGCCGTACCGGTCCGCCGCAAACCGGTGCACCACTTTCCAATTCCAATTGGCCAAGCCGATGCCCACGGCCTCAGGCAATTCTTGCACCGCCCCTTTCAGCGCCGCTTGTTGCGCTTCACCGAGGGCGGGGGGCTAACGGGGGTAGGTTTTTCGCGGCATGTTGATCACTTTGATTTCGTTCGCTGACTCAGACTATCGTTTGCAAACGTAACCACCCGGTTTTCGTTCAGTCTCAAAGCTGGAGGGAGGCGACACTTGATTCCTGTGCATCCACCTGTTTGGTGCTTGAACTTTAACTGGCACTCCCAATCAGGGGCCTGACGGGAGGCTTCTCTTGTTCACAGCCCAACACTCACGTATGGTCCGCTTTCATCACTGAGTTAGACCCAGCTGCGCTTCCAGTTCCCGTATCCGCGCCTCGGCGGCTAACCGGGCGGCTCTCTCAGCGTCGGAACGTTCCTCAGCGGCATTAGCCCGGGCCCACTCGCTGTCGGCGCGGTCGCGCTCGCTCTCCAAACTGGCAATGGGCGCGCCGGTAGCAGGGTCGTGGAACACTAACTCGCCCTCCTCCCAGCGCAGATGCAGGTTCAGCGCCGGGCTGTACCCCTGCAACACCCCATCAGGCAATTCCTCTATCTCAACGGGTTCGTACTCGTCGCCCACCAGCCGGTCCCCGGCCAGCCGCGCCTCTGAACTCCGTCCCCTCTCGTCAAATCGCCAGTACTCGCCTATCCCCAACCGGGCATAGTCGACACGCTTGTCCACCCGATCCGTGCGCCCGCTGCTGGGCGACACCACCTCCAGTATCCAGTCCGGAGGCTTGCCCTGCTCCGAGATCACGTAGGCGTTGCTGGCCCGGTAGGCCTGCGGGTCCGCCCCAAAGGCCACCAGCAGGTCGGGGTAGCGCACTCCCGCCAGGTTGCGGGTGGGCGCCAGGGCCAGGTAATGCTCTCCCGCCACCAGCGTGGTCTCCGGACTCCCCAAGTGTTCGATGAGCAGGTAAACGTTGCCGTTGGCGGCCAGGCGGTCAAAGCTGGTCATCTTGTCGTCCGGGTCTTCCGGCGGATCGGGAAACACGATATGCTTCTCAACCGGAAGCGATTTGGCGAAGGTCTCGGGTGTGCTCATCTTGCACCTGGCGCTTGCGGGGGTTGGTAGCCCCGTTGCAACATCGCGGTTTGCCTCCGTTGAGAGGCTTCATGTCATTGTGGAGATTCTACGCCGCCGGCCAGCCGTCGGCAAGGGAAACGGCGCGCGGGATGGTACCGGTCTGCGACAATTTCTGACCCTAAATGCGGATATTCAAACCCGGTCGTCTCAGGCGCTGATACCTGCCCGCTGACGGCGGCGTCATCCTGCTGCTACGCTCTTGGCATGGTCCTCTCACGGGAACGTATCCTGGACGCCCCGGCCCAGCGGGTGAGCCACGGCACGGACCAATTGCCCTCCAGCCACCGCTATTACCTCGCGAAAAAGGGCATCGCCGCAGGCTCCGGCGCCCTGGGCTTCGACGCGCAGTCGGAGTTCGCGCGGGCCCATCCCGTGTCGCGGCAATGTCTGACCCTGCTGCTGCGCCGCCTGGACGCCAGGGCTTCGGTGTACGGCCAGGCGTCCACCCTCTCCCCCGGCGTGGACAGCCTGGAAACCCGTGTGGAGTTTCACCGCCGGGGCCGGTTGATGCGGTGATCACTCTCCACAATGGCCGCAGCTTCGGCGTGGCACGCCAGGGCCTTGACCAGCGGCGCCGCTCCCTCTACGACCAGTTGCGGGCCATCGCCGAGTACGGGTACCCGCGCCGCCCCGGCACGGTACTGGTCCTGACTCCAGCGTCTGGGAGCAGAGGTTGACTACCTGGTAAGGACTGCTGCCCATCGGCGGTTTCGGGTTCCTCAACGTGGCCCTTGTCAACGTATCCTGTAGGCGAGAGCTGTTTGCTTGACGGCGATCGGACTAAACTCCGCTCTGCTCCGGTTGCTTCAGCAGTGCGGAACAGTCCCGCTCGTTCACCAGGTGGTTCACCGACACCCGGCCGTGGCTGTCGTAGCCGGTAGCGTAGGCGAATTCCACCTCGGCTCCCCAGGGGACCCGCCCGCCGGTCCGGATGGTGTCGCCGCCCGGCCCGCCGACTCCCTGGACCACCACGCCGTTGCGGGAACCCTTCTTCCAGGCCATGACCTTGAGTTCCACGGGAGCAACCAGTTCCGCCGCCGACGGCGCGAACAGCACCTCGTGCAGACGCCGGAGCACGTCCCCCGAAGGGGTGCGCTGGCCGTTCATAATCTGGGAGAGATAGGAGACACTGATGCCCGCCCGCCGGGCCACCTCATTCTGGCTCCAACCGTGAGCATCCATTCGCTCCCACAGGGCCTGAGGGTCCACGGCGGGAAGCTGGGCGGCCTCGACCTTCACGGGAGCCTCCAGGACGGACTCCATCCGTGCCTGGGCGGCGGGACTGAGGTTGCGCTGGCCCCGCGACACCTGCACCACGTAGCCGTAGCTCAGTCCCGTCCGGTCGGCCACCTGCCGCAGGGTCATGCCCCGCTCCCTGGCCAGCTCCCGAATGTAGGTGCTTTCACCGCCCTGGACCACGCCGCCCTGGCGGTAGACGATACCCTGACCGGGGACCTCGCCCAGGACCGCCATGGCCCTCTCCCGCAGCATGGGGGTCCAGGGCCTGCGCCCGTTGGCCACCGAGCACAGGTGGCTGTAGTTGACGCCCATCCTGTCGGCCAGTTGCTTGAGGGTGAGGCCGTGGCGCCTGGCGGCGGCCCGCAGTTCGTTCTCGGGCTTGCCCTGGCTGTGTCTCTTGTCCGCCGCGCCTTCCGTTTCCTGTGATACTGGTACCGCCGTGTTCGCGGGGATGTCGTTGCCGTTGTACATTGCCTTGGTGGTGTCGATGCTGGTAGTGGCCTTCATGTCGCTTCCTCCGAAACGCAGAAAGCGGGGGCCGGTCTCGAATCGAACGAGACCGGCCCCCGCTTTGCTGTGAGCTGTGTATTTTCAGTCTTTGGTGCGGCTCACCTTGGGCCGCCGTTGGTTCACGCCGTCTCTCGCAGGAGAGAGGCGAGGCCTGGGGCTATCGTCGGTTCACCCCTTCCTCCGGCATTCCGGTGGTGCAGGGAGAACCCGGGCCAATGTTCGTGATGATCACCTCCTGGTTCTTGTGGTTGTGGCAGTTGTCGTCGCCGTGGCCGTGATTGCTGCCGGTGGCGACGACGACGGCTGAGCCGTTCCCGTCTTGTGCCGCAGACGCACCGTGCCCTGGGTCGGGATTGCCATGGAGCACGCCGATTTCAGACTTGGCGCAAGGCGCACGTCTCCCACGACAGGTTGACCCACGGGAAACGCCGGAAGGGGGGTTGGCGCAAGGCGGAGTCCGGCCAGGGTGTTATTCCGTAGCTGCTGCCTTGGGAATAATGAGGGGAGCAAGGGTGAACGCGGTCCGGCCAATGGCCGGGTTTTCAGCTACCGACCTGATGGCAACCGTGTTGCAACGTCAAGCGTCCGGGCCGCCGTCTTTGACCGCGAACCGGAGCGTAGAAATCCTGCGGCGCCGTCGCTGCTATTCGGCAGCTACGCCGCAGTGGTGATGAGCGGCCTGAGCCTGGTGTCGTCCGCTCCGACCGCAGGGTGAAGATTGCGAAGCCGGTTCAACCGCTCCGCCAGGTGGACCCGGTGGGTGAGGGAATCCGGGATGCCGTGCTGTTTCTCTAAGCCACCTCCTGAACCAGGATAATCTGCCGTTGGGTGGTATTCCGCGCCTTTGGATTGGGCTGCCTGCAGAAGCGCACCGTGCGCCTCGATGAGTTGGGTAAACCGGCTGGAGCGAAAGCGTCAACTGCGCCAACGCCTCAGCTACGTCCCTCGCGGACGGCCATCGGGAGAGCAAGGCTCGATCCTTTTGGTAAGTCCAACGCGGGCGGCCGTTCGGAGAGCGAGGCTCGATCCTATGCGGCCGGACCCGGGTCCAGGGACGGGACCCTCCAGGTTTCTATGGCGGGAAACGCTGGAAAAAGCCTGACAACGCAAATTAGTATCCGGCCCCGCCCAAGGCCTTGGCAATACCTTCGCGGCCCCGGCGTCCCAAGTGTTGCCTTTATTTGACCCGAACTCTAAGCGCACTTCCGGCGCCGGAGCAGTTCACCTCCCTGCGTCAGTTCGTTGGATAGGGATACCGCCTTGGGTTTGGATACCGGGTGGAACGCGCCGTGCGCTCCGATTGGGCTGGGTTCCGGCCGGGACGGGAGTGTCAACCACTACAGCCGCCCCAGCGATGGCGGGAAAGGAAGCATTGCTTAAACGCTCCATTCCCTCCGCCAGTGGCCGGAGCGATCAACTCCGGTTACCACCTGGCGGGTGCCCAGCAGCCGGAGCGATCAACTCCGGTTACCACCTGGCGGGTGCCCAGCAGCCGGAGCGATCAACTCCAACCGCCGGACGGGTGTCCAACGACCGGGGGACCAACGTCAAACCCCGACCGGAGGACTGGACCGAGGACGGAGGACTTGAACACTCCGCCGGTTCGGCCCGCGCTGCCAGCGGAGAGCAATCTCAAATCCGCAGCGGCAGCATTCCCTCGTGGGCGACCCTTCCGGAGAGCAACCTCAAATCCGTCAGGTCATGCCCGGGCAACAGGGATCGTGCCCCCAAGATTTCTATGGCGGGAAACCTCGGAAAAGCCAGACAACGAAATTAGTATCACCTCGCCCGACAGCGAAAAGAAAGGGTTTGGGAGCCCCGGAGCCCAAAGTGTTCAATCCAGTTCATAAAAACTTATACAATAGTTACACAAAAATTTACTGATGCCGTCAGCGGCCCGCAGCGTCCCTATCTCCGCCATCGCGCCGGGGTGAACCAGCGCCGGACCCTGAGCCAGAATTCCCGCCTGGCCCGCGCCTTCCGGGTGTCGTCCAGCGCCGTCCGGCGCCAGCTTATCTGGCCGCTGCGGGCGAAACCCCGCAGGGGCCGATGCTCCGGCGGCAGGGTCAGCCCGTGCTCCTCCAGCAGCGCCAGTTCCACTTCCAACAAGCGCTGTTGGTTATTCAGCCACGCCAGCCCCCTGCCCTTGGTGGGGTGGGAATCCTTCATCTCTCGCCACTCTACGACCAAGGGCCAAACGTCGCCGAACACCTGCGCATCGTCGTTCGCAGGCTCCAGCGTCGCCAGGTCGGGATACTCCCGCCTCTGCATGTGATTCTTTGTGGCTCCGGCTGGCTCTGCATTGCTCCAGCCTGGGTTCCCCTGACCAGCGTCTGCGCCGGTCTGTCCGACTCCCTGGTCCTCCCCGGTCCTCACTGCCCCGCAGTCCCCCGACCTGCCCCTCCACAGCCGCCAGCCGCCGCCGCGCCTCCTTGCCCAACGCCTCGTGATCCTGCTCCAGCCGCCGCAACCGCTCCTCCAGCCTGTCGTTGCGCTCCCGCTGCCGGGCCGCCACCGAGCCCACTCCCTCCTGGACCGCCCGCTCCAACGCCTGGCGCACCCGCCGGGTCAGCACCCCGGTCCGGGCGCTCTCCGTGACGGTCTTCTGGTCGATCTCCAGCACCCGCCCCGCCCCGTGGTAGCCCTTGTCCCGCACCAGTTCCTGCAACAGCGTCATCAGCCGCAGGTGGTAGACGTTGGCCACGTCCCTGCTGTCGTCGATCCCGTGTCCCGTGGTTTTCATCGGTCTCTCCCCCTGCTCAGGTCATCAGCCGCCGGGTCCCGGCCTGGGAGTCCTCCGGGGCTGCCCCGGCCTCCGAACCGCCCGAATCAGGCGCGTCACGCACCGGCACATCGCGGGCCATTTTGGGGAGTTTTTCCAGGTCGAGGCCGTTTTTCGCCCCGTCACGCACCCCCACGTCAATCGGGTTTTCGGCTCTAAAACCGGAACCAGCCCTTAAGTCAAAGTGCCCTGAAAATAATCTCGCCTCAGGCCGCGGGTTGGAGCATGACCTTGTAGCCCAGGCGTTCGAGATTCCGAGTCAGCCGACGCTCCACAGACTGGCGGTTGATCTGGTCGAAGTAGAGATGGCCAAGATCCTGGTAGGAGGTCCCCCGTTGGAGCATGTGGTAAATGATGATCAGGATACTGTGGGCGACGGCCATGACGGCCTTCTTGCGCCCGAGGCGGACGACGAGTCTGTGATATTGAGCCGAGAGGTATGTATTGCGGGTTCGGACGGCTGCATTGGCCGCCTCGACGAGGGCGGTGCGCAGCCAGGGATTCGCCTTCCGCGTCCTGCCGCTTCTGCGCTTCCCTGCACTCTCGTTATTACCGGGACACACGCCCGCCCACGATGCGAGATGGCCGGAACTGGGAAAGGGCTCCACGTCCGTTCCGATCTCGGCGACAAGACATTCGGCTGTGCGCTGGCCTATGCCGGGGATCTCATCAAGGCGTTGGAGGCACTCCCCAACGGGGCGGAGGCGCTCCTCGATCTCCATGCTCACCTGGTCGATAGCCTCGTCGAGAAAGTCGATGTGTTTCAATTGCTGCGCAAACAGGAACCGCTGGTGCGGGCCGACCGTCCCCGAAAGCGCTTTTTCCAGTTCAGGCAACTTCTGGCGCATTCGCTTGCGTGCCAGTTGGGCCATGGCCGCCGCGTCGGTAGAGCCTGCTATCAATGCCTCCAGCATCTCCCGTCCCGACTTCCCCAGGATGTTGCTGGCCACGGAGGCCAGCTTGATGTTGGCTCCCTCCAGGCTTTTCTGAAGCCGGTTCACTTCAGCGGTGCGTTCCCGGATCAAGCTGGTGCGGTAGCGGGTCAGTTCGCGCAGCTCCCTCTGTGGCCGGGGAGGCACGAAACTGCCTCGGATCAGTCCGTGGCGAAGCAGATCGGCGATCCATTCACAGTCCCGCACGTCGGTCTTGCGGCCGGGCACGGCCTTGATGTGGTAAGCGTTGGCCAGCAGGAGCGTAAAGCGCTCCTCCAGAAGGTTGTAGACCGGTTTCCAGTAGACGCCGGTGCTCTCCATAGCCACATGAGTGACGCCCTCCTCTGCCATCCAGTCGCCGAGGGCCAGCAACTGGGCCACCGTCGTCTCGAAGCTCCGCACCTCCTTGCGCGGCTTGCCCCGATCGCCGGGCGTGAGCACACACGCCATGATCTTTCGCTTGTGAATGTCCAGTCCGCAACAGCGTTCGAACAATACGTCCATGCTTCCCTCCTTCTGGCGCTGAGCCGGGCAGGGGACGCCGCATATTCGAGAATGTGCCCTGCGTGCTGCCGTTGCCGGCGCAACAATCAAAGGTGCTTCAATGGCGCCCAGGTCAAAGTGTTTCACAGGCTTGAAGCACTATCTTGGATCGACCTTCAACTGCCCGGCTCGCGCCTCCCTGGAGACTACGCTACCCCCACCCTATTTTCATGTCCTAAGGTGGCCCCGTAGGGCCATGGGAAAGTGTTTCCTTTTTGCGTCCTGTAGGGGGTGATTTCCCCCTGTTTCAGCTCTGGGACGACCCACATGAGGACATCGCTGCAAAACTCAAACTCCTGTACACCCCCGCGACAGCGGGAATAACACGGGATGCCGGAGGACCCGTAGGGGTTATCAACCTTGATAACCCTCACAGGTAGTTTCCCGCCGCCGTCCCGTTGGCCACACTCTGTTGCGGCGTTGGCGACAACGCCGATTACCAAAAACCAATGCAAGGTGACCGACATGCACCTGAACTCCAAATTCCGGCGCCATGCCGAGGCGCAATCACACAACCCCAACGAGAGGCTATGCGAGACAAGACCAAAACTAACGGAAAGAAGCGCTCCTCCGGGAGCAACGGGGCTTCCGGGAGCAACCGGACTTCCGGGACCGCCGGCAGGAAACCGCCAAGGGAAACCGCCCCGCAGCACACCGACGCGCAGAAGGAGACGACGCAGGCGGGACTGCGCATCCTGGCCCGCATGATCGCCCGCGCCCACCTGCGGCGTCAGGCACTTGGGGCCGCAACGGAGTCGCCACCGGAACCGGATGCCGAAGGCTGAGCCGCTCCCTCAACGGGCGGCGGCGCCAGCATCAACAACACCGAGCGTCCCGCTGGCTTACACCAGATTCAGGGCAAGAGCAAGCCCAGCCACGTCGCCGGCACTCTCGCCCGCAACCGAAGCAACCGTGAACAACGACGAGAACACCGGCGAGCGCCAAAGGCGGGTTGCGCCCGCCAGCCCCAGACCCCGATGGGCTTGATTCTCGCCGTGATGTCTGCGCCTCGCATCCCGGCGATGACTGGCCTAAAGCTGGTCGCGATTAACAATCGACACTCACCCCGGCTCTGCTGGCCGGGCCACGAAAACCATCTCCGAATCCTCCCGGACGACTCATCCGGCTCGCCGCTTCTCCGTGGGGCATTTTGCCTCATGTCCAATAGGGCCGTGCCCCATCGTCCCCGGAATCGCCATGTACCAGGATGCCCCATTCCGTAGCTGGCCCTGCCCCATGCCCCTGGAACCGGCCCTTCCCGGAAAGTGTTGCCTGATTCCGCTTCCCAACCCCTCGATTTTCCCCATTTCAGCTACGAACACGACCACCCTGGCCCCCCGACCCCAAACTCCAATCTCTGTACACGTCCATGACATCGCGGAGAGGCCGCCGGACGGCAGGTCTCATAGGGTGGTTCACGTATGAACCATGGTTCACGAGTGAACTACCCCATAGGGGGTTCCCTCGGATGCTGGCGCTCATCAAACTCGACGGTAGGGGCCGGGCCCGGCGGGCAATTGACGCCAGGCGCCGGAGGAGGGATGTGATGCGAAAGAACAACCACAAAGACCGCCACAAAGACTGGAGAAAGGCCGGCGCCGGCAGCAACACCGGGGCCGCGCCGCCGGTCTGCACGGCGGACCACCGAAAGACACTGAGCGATGGACTGCGCATCCTGGCCAGGATCATCGCCCGCGCCCACCTGGAGCGTCAGGTGGAACGGAGCGGCGCACCCGCCCCAGGTCCCCCAGCGGCAGATGAATCCCGGGATTGAGCCGTCCCATCAACTGGCGCCCCCACTGACGCATCTGCGGGGCGCCGGAACTCCCAGCGCCATGCCGTACCACAAAACTGCCTCCAAGACAATTCCTTGCAAGGCATTACCGGCGAATAATTTCTCCTGGACAGTGGAGTGTTGGGCCACAATCCCGGGAGGAATGCGAATGACTATTGCCATCACCGACAGGCCAATTCCGGTGGATGAAGAACTGTCCGACAATGACCTCGACGGCGCCATCCGCGACTACGTGGGCGCCTACGTCCTGTGGCACGGCCGGGCCAAAGCCGCCGAGAGATTCGGCGTGTCCCGGCACACCCTGTGGCGCTGCCTGGAACGAGGGCGCCTGGGGAAATCCCTGCCCAGGGCGGTGATCACGACCGTGGGCGACGACCCTGACGCCATCGCAGCGGCGGCGTGGGCGATGACCACCGTCCGCCGGACCCGGCGCCGCCCCGCCGCCAAACCCAAGCCCCTGGCCGAGACTCTGGAAGACACCCTGCGTCAACTCTGCGCCGCGCCCCTGACCACCGTGGACGAACTCTCCAGTTACGGCAGGATTCCCGCCACCACCCTGCGCCGCCGGCTGACGAAACTCACAGAACGCGGCCTGGTGGACTCGGTGGTCCATCACCTGGGCGTACTGGGCCCAAACCCAAAGCAACGCCACTTCCCCACGGAGCTGGGCATAGAGGCCGCCGCCCGTGTCGAACACGGCGTAGAACGCTTCCTCAGCGAGTACCCGGTTTCCCGGGAGTGGTTCCGGCTGCTCACCGAACGCCTGGATTCTGTCGCGGTGCTTTACCACGTGGCCGCCGTCATCGCCAAGTCAGACCCTGATGCAAAACCCGTCAGGGTGGACCAGTACCGCCAGGGACCCTACGACCTGCTGATCACGTTGTCCGGGGGCCGCTCCCTGGGCATCGTGCGCCAGGGGCCGGTGCTGTCGTCGGCCAACCTGCGCTACCGCCTGAGAACGCTGGAGAACCTCCGCAGCCGCCAGAGGCCCACGGCAACCCTGGTAATCACCCACTCGGACCAGGCCACCCGCCGGGCCTTCCGCACCCTGGGCGACCCCAGGGAGCACCGCAGCACCTTCGTCGCCACCGAGGGGGAACTGCTGGCGGGAGACGCCCAGGCCCAGGTCTGGCAGCAGTGCGGCGGGGGCGGCAGTTCCTTCCTGCCCGAGACCATCAACCCCGACGTGTCCCTGCCCGCCATCATGGGCTGGCTGGGACGCCGGGCGGGGACCGCCGCCGCCGACCGCCCAAGGCCCGACCCGGAGGAGCTGTATCCCAGCCGTCTGCGGGCGCTGATGCCCCAGCCACCGGAGCAGATCAGGAAGTCCCTGGCCGTCAGGCTCACCCGCGCCGAAAAACAGTTCCTGGACCTGCTGGCCACCTGGCCCCTCTGCGACACCGGCCAACTGGCCGGGCTGATGGGCGGAGTCACCCGCAGACGGGTCAACCAGGTGCTCCGTTCCCTCGCAGACTCCGGCCTGATACGCGCCGATGGTCAACAGCACCTGCTCACCGACGAGGGGCTGACGTTCCTGGCCCGCCGCGACCGGGCCGCCGTGGGGCAGGTCCTGGACCGCTGGACCGCCGAACCCGGCCTGAACAACCCGCAGGTCTACGCGGGAACCGCCCTGCGCGCCATGGCCTCCCAGCCGGAGCACCACGCCGCCCTGACCACCTTGGCCGCCAAGCTCGCCCCCGAATGCGCCCGCAGCCGCGACTACGGCCTCCTGGACCTGCTGCCCACCTCCCGCTCCGCCGTGGGGTACTGGCACAACGACAAGAACTACGTGGTCCACCCCGACGTGTCCTTCACCCTGGACCTGCCCGAGGGATACCGCCACTGCTTCCTTGAATACGAGCGCCGGGCCACCACGCCCAGGCGGGTGCGCGCCCGGCTGGAGAATTACCGCCGTTACTTCCGCAGCGGTTATGCCCGCTGCGACCACGGCGGGGAACTGCCCCTGGTGCTGTTCGTGTTCGAGACACCCGACGACGAGGACGCCTTCCTGGACGCCGCCAGCTACGTCGATCACGCCCCCTTCGCCAGCTCCAACCTGGAGACCATCACACAGAGAGGCATCCTGGCTGACACGTGGCTGCCGCCCGCCCCGGAGCCGTGGGAAAGGCTGCCATTGCAGCGACTGGTCAAAGTGCAACTTTTCCGGTGATGTGGTTTCCGGGGTTTCCTGTAGGAGAGGGACGAACCAATAGGGATGACAGGGGTATTTCCCCGTCCTAACCCTGTCTGACCCCAAAAGTCCTCCGGGCGGCATTTTGTTGCAGAAATGGGGACTTTCGGCAGAGGCGGACCGGCCCGGCGACCACGGGCGAAAAAGCCGCTGGCACGTATGACACAAGAGGATTGACCCGTAAATGAAACGTAATGACACGATGGGAGGTGAGGACATGAGACTGCTGACCAAGGCGGAAGCCTGCCGGGAGCTGAGGCTGTCCCTGTCCACCCTGAACCGGCGCATCGCCGCCGGAGAGGTGCCAGTAAGACGGGAGCCGCGTGGCAGGCGGCACCGGGCGTAGGTGATGCTGGACGACGACCCGCCGATCGCCCTCGAAACCCCACCAACGGAGCTGGCGGCGGCCCAGGAGCGGATACGTGGGTTGGAGGCACAGGTGGAGTCGTTGCAGGGACAGCTTGAACTTGAACAAGAGCGCAACGCCAAGTTGTTGAACGGGCTGAACGCAAGAGACCGGACCCGATCTTGTTGGCGGGTCTGGTAGCGTGAAGCGGCCGGGGCAGACAGAGGGGCTCACACCGGAGACGCTCCCCAGCCACCCCGCTGTTCGATTGGTTGGACAATTATCAGACTTCAATCGCGAAACCGCTCCGCCTAAGTTGAAGCAGTTCCAGCATCGAACTGCTTCCGGGAACGGGTTACCTCCCATAAAGTGCTGTAAGGGGCGTCATCCTGGCTGCTAATTTTGACAATCCCCGAACGCTCCTGAACCTGCGCCTTTGGGCAGCAACGCAGCATCGGGTACGAGGCCCACTGTCCGTGCTACACCCGTCCCGTGTATAATCCTTGTCGTGGTAAGGAAGAATGCAGGCTGGCAAGTCTGGAGCAGCCAAATCCATGGAGGCGTATCATGACCACCGCCAACACGAACAGCAAGACCTCCAAAGTCCCGGGCCACTTCCATCTACCAGACATACCCGACCGCGAGCCTGATGAAGTGACTCAATACGACCAGATTACGAAGACCGGCGGCGCCCACTACCTGGCTCAACACCTGGGCAACCCGGAGACCACTTTGGTTGAGGCTGACCGTTGGATCGTTCCCACCCCTGATTTCGACAGGCGCCGGGCCCGCTACCCCGACCTTATGGTGGCCTTTGGCGTGGATCCGGAGGCCTACAAGGCCAGCAATGGGTACGTGGTGTCGGAGCAGGGAAAACCGCCAGACTTCGTGCTGGAGGTGGCGTCGGAGAGCACCGGAGAGATGGACGTGGGTCCAAAGCGGGACTACTACGCGGGCCTGGGCATAGGGGAATACTGGCGCTTTGACGAGACGGGGGATCACCATGGGACGAAGCTGGCCGGCGACGTGCTGGTGGAAGGCCGGTACCAGCCGGTGGAGATAGAGGAACTGCCCGGTGGGGTATTGCAGGGGTACAGCCGCGTATTGAACCTGCACCTGCGGTGGGAGGAAGGCCGGCTGGCGTGGCACGACCCGGCCACGGGACGGCCCATCGCTACGCTGGAGGACGAGCGGCGGGCGCGCCTGCGTGAACGTGAAGGCCGTGTTCAGGCTGAGGCGCGCTCCGACACTGCCGAAGCCCGCGCTGACGCCGCCGAGGCCCGTGCTGACAACGAACGAGAATCCCGCATCCAGGCCGAGGACCGTGCCCGGGAGTTGGAAGAGGAACTGCGCCGGTTGCGGGGGAACTGAGGGGGTTGCATGACCATTTCCAATAGAGAAGAGTTGCGCGAGACGTATCGTCCTCCGGCGCCCCGGGCGGAACAGAAGGTGCTGGACCGGCTGGACGAACACTGCCGGAGGTTCATCGCTCTGTCGCCCTTCTGTGTGCTGAGCACCAGCAACGAGGAGGGCCAGCCCGACGCCTCGCCCCGGGGCGATCCCCCGGGGTTTGTGCGGGTGCTGGACGAACGGACGCTTTTGCTGCCCGACCGCCCCGGCAACAACCAGGTGGATTCCCTGCGGAACGTCGTGGCGAATCCCGGCGTGGGGCTGTTGTTCTTCGTGCCGGGGATGAACGAGACGTTGCGGGTGAAGGGGAGGGCGGAGATCGTGACGGGCGAGGAGTTGCTGGAGCCCCTGGCCGTGGGCGGCAGGGCTCCATTGTCGGGGCTGAAGGTGGCGGTGGAAGAGGCTTTCCTGCACTGTGGGAGGGCGCTGCTGCGGGGCCGTCTCTGGGACCCGGCGGCGCAGATAGAGCGGTCGTCCTATCCCAGCTACGGGCAGGTGTTGGCCGCCCAGATTGCCGGGGCCGATGCCGGTCGGATTGACGCCGAGGAAGAAGAGGCTAACCGGGAGCGGCTGTACTGAGCGGAAGTGTTCCCATCAACTGATTCAGGGTGGTTGGCACAGTTGCTAAGGGACAGCTTGGAAAGCTCTGAACGAGGCTCCTTCCGGCGTGACTTGGCCGTGATTCAGTGGGAACGGCCAGTGTGCGCCATCGTGGGCTAGTTGGTTGACGTGGGGCCTCTGGTACTCCGGTCCCCCTGCCACACGGTTCTCGCCGTTACGACGACCCGAATCGTGGCTGCCACCAGATCCATGGGTTACCCGACTGCTTCTCCAGCGCGTCGCTGAAGGAATGCCGTCCGTCCCTGCCGAAAGCTGACCAATCACCCCCTGTACAAGTTGCAGCATTGTCCACGAAACCGTTCTCGATAAATTCGGTAAGAGTTCTTGCGCCAAACGTAATTGTAGCGTCACCAACATTGTCAGGGGCCAGGAGCCCGGCGGAATGGCATTTTGTTGCAAATGGGGAGGCGGGAGCGCCCAGACACGCCGGTCAGCCCGTTGAATTCACCCAGCGTTTGACGTGCATGACGCGCCGGAATTGACGCTTGATGACCTGAAAGCCCGGCCCTCGGATTCGGCCTCCCGGAATATCCTGCGGTTGATGGCGAGGAGATTCTCGCCGCCCTGCCGATCAAGGACCTAATCGTAGAACATCTACACGCTGTTTAGCATCTTTGGACCGGCGCTGTCTGGAGGCAGACCCGTACCGCCGACATCCGCGCGTACACCTGCTGCCCATGTGCCCTCCCCGGTGACACCTGCCTGCTGACGGCGGCCGCCCCCGGCTGCTACGCTGGAAGTACGATTCTTCACGCCAGCGCCTCCTGGACGCCCTGGTCCGGCTGCCCTTTGGTCAACAACGGCGAACTGGCCCTGACCCGGGGCGAACGGCCGGCAACGGTCCACGCGCCCTGGCCTTGGCTGGCTGAAAGACGGCCTCGCGCATACCACAAAACTCGTCCAAACGTAATTCCTTGGAGGGCATCATGTGCAAGCAATTTCTCCCGGACAATGAAACCTTGGCCCATTGCGCCATGAGGAATGCGTATGCAAACGAAGCAGTCGGCAACGCCGGCGCCGACCAATATCACGAAAGAGGAAGACCAGGGTCTCCACGACGCCACCCGCCGCTACGTGCAGGCCCACCAGCAGCGACACGGACAACGGAAGACCGCCGAGGCCCTGGGCGTATCCCGCCACACCCTGTGGCGCTACCTGGAGCGAGGCCAGTCTGGGCGCGCCGTGCCCGCCGCCGTTATGAACTCCGTGGGCAAGAACGTCCGGGACATTGAGGCGGCCACGCTGGAGATCATCATCGACCTGGAGGGGCTGCGTCCCGACCCGGCCCTGCGCCCCCTGCGCCGGAGACTGGAGGGCGCGCTGCTGCTGGTGTGCGCCACGCCCCTTGCTACCGTGGATGAACTGGCCCGCTTTGAACGTGTTCCCGCATCCACGCTGCGCGAGCGGCTGGACAAGCTGGTCAACCGCGGCCTGGTGGATACCGCATCCCACCACCTGGGCGCCCTGGGATCACGCCCCCAGCGCCGCTACTTTCCCACGGACAAAGGCGTCACCGCCGCCGGCGCCGCCACCCAGGGCCGCAAGCACATGCTGACGGCCTACCCGGTATCGAAGCAGTGGTTCCGGCTGCTGTCCGAGCGACTGGACGCCGTGGCGGTGCTCTACCGCGTCGCCGCCATGGTGGCCGATGCCGACCAGCATCAAAACCCGGTGCGGGTGGACCACTACCGCCACGGCCCCTACGATCTGCTGCTCACTCTGTCCGGGGGCCTTACCATCGGCGTGATACGCCACGGACCGGCATTGCCCGGCTCCAACCTGCGCTACCGGCTGCGCAGCATCGAGCATCTGCCCAGCGGCGAGAGGCCCTTCCTCACCCTGGTACTGACCCACGCCGACCAGGCAACCCGCCGGGCCGTACGCGCCCTGGGCGACCCCACGGAACACCGCCGAACTTTCGTCGCCACCGAGGGAGAGCTGCTGGCCGGGGATCACACCGGCGTGGTCTGGCAGCAGTGCGGTAGCGGCCTGGGCCAGGACCCTCCAGTGAACATCGCGCCCGAGACCAGCCTGGCGGCCATCCTGCCGTGGGCGGAGGGACTGCTGGACTCGTCCCACCAATCCCGGCGCGACGACCCCAGGCCCGACCCCGACGCGATCTATCCCGACGGCGTGCAAGCATCCATGCCGGAGCCCGCCCAGCAACTGGCGTCGTCCCTGGCGGTGCAACTGACCCGGGCCGAGAAGGACGCGCTGGACCTGCTTTGCGCCTGGCCGTTGTGCACCCGGCAGCAGCTGGCCGGACTGATGGGCGGCGTCACCCTGCGCCGGGTCAACCAGGTGCTCCGCTCGCTCCGGCAACACGACCTGGTTCGGGAGGACGATTCCCGGCTCACGCTCACCGATCGGCGGCTGACCTGCCTGGCCCGCCGGGACCGGGCCGCCGTGGGCCTCATCCTGGACCGCTGGACCGCCCAGCCCTCCCTCTCCAACCCATCGGTCTACGCCGGAAGCGCCCTGCGCGCCCTGGCCTCCCAGATGAGCCACCACTGCGGCGTGACCAACTTTGCCGCCGGCCTGAGCGCCGAGGTGGCCCGTTCCCAGGATTACGACCTGTTCGACCTGCTGCCGACCCACCGCGGCAGCATCGGATACCGCTGCCACCGGACCAACTACGTGATCCATCCCGACGCCTCCTTCACCCTGGAGTACAAAGGCAAATGGCTTCCCTTCCTGCTGGAGTTCGAGCGAAGGGCCACGACACCCCAACGCATTCCCCAGCGGCTGGCGTCCTATCAACGCTACTTTCAGAGCGGCTGGGCCCAACGGGACCACGGGGGCCGCCTGCCCGTGGTGCTGTTCGTGTTCGAGACTCCGGAGAGCGAGGCGGCCTTCCTGGACGTGTCCGACGGCACGGAGGGGCTGGACGTGATCACCTCCAACGCGGAGGCACTGGCGGAACGGGGCGTCCTGGGGGAGGCGTGGACATTTCCGCCGCCCCACCCCCTGGACCGTATGCCGGTGGCCGGATTGTACCCAGTTCCATAAATACAATTTCCCTGCGCCGGGGATTTCCTGTAGGGGTGGTCCAACGGCCACGATTGGACAAAATTCCCGCAACTTGCCGCCATCGTGTCCCGTTACATCCCCGCCACTGCAATGTGTTGCAGGGCCGATGCGTCAGGCCGCCACCGCAGAGATACCATACTCAACCAACCGGGTATGCAATCCAGGTACGAATGCCAGCGACAAACACCGGGCCACGGAATCTGTCCGATAGGGACAAGATGACGTCGAGCGTGTCCAAAAGGGTCAGCGGAGCCGTTCCCTGGGCTTCCAACAGTGCCCAAAAGGGAAGCCGTTATCATTCCTGTGTCTGCGTGCAACAGGTCGAAAGGGTGCGAAATGTTGCAGGTCGTGGACCCGGCGGACACGCTCGTCATTCTCCGCCGCCGGCGTGCCGAACATCGGTTGTCCGCTGTCATACAGTAAGACAACGTGGTATAATTGGTAATGCAAGGAGCGTTCATGGCCCCCCTGATATCCAGGAACACCGAGACCGTCACTTTCTCATTGCCCCCGCCTATGGCCCAGAGCCTGAGGCAAGTGGCGAAGGAGGAGGAGCGCACCGTGAGCGAGCTCTTGCGGGAGGCCATCCGCCTCTACATGGAGGAACGGGAGTGGCGCGTGAAGGAGCGGATGCAGCGGCGGTCCCGCCGGGCGAGCGAGGCTGAGACTACGGGAGACGAAACATGAACGAGAGCAGCAAAGGAGGCGAGATGAAAAACCGGCAGTTCCAACCCCTGACCCCGGCGGCCCTCTACGCCCGGGTCTCCAGCGACCGCCAGGACGTGGACCTGTCCGTGGCCGCCCAATTGCGGGCGCTCAGGGACTACGCCAAGAGCAACGGCTACGCCGTGGCCCGCGAGTACGTGGACGAGGCCGAGAGCGGCAGAATCGCCGACCGGCCCCAGTTCCGCCGGATGATCGATGAGGGGAGCAAGGCTGCGGCCCCGTTTGAGGTGATTCTCGTTTGGAAATTTTCAAGATTCACCCGCAAGCGCGAACACGCCGTGGCCTTCAAGTCCATGCTCCGCAGGAAGGGCATCCGCGTGGTGTCCATCACCGAGCACGCCGACGACTCCCCCACCGGCAAGCTGATGGAGGCCATCATTGAGTCCGTGGACGAGTTCTACTCGGAAAATCTTGCCGAAGAGGTAAAGCGGGGGATGCGGGAGGCCGCCTCCCGGGGCTACTTCCTGGCCTCCAAGGCCCCCTTCGGCTACAACCGCATCAAGGTCAGCGACGGGGTAAAGGACCGCCCCACCCTGGAGGTTGACCCGGCGGCCGCCCCCATAGTCAGGGAGATATTCGAGAGCTCCCGCCGGGGCAACGGGCTGGCGGAAATCTGCAAGGAACTGAACGGCCGGGGCATCACCAACCGGGGCAGGCGCTGGCAGAAGAACGTCATACACTACCTGCTGACCAATGAAGCCTACACGGGGACGGCCGTTTGGGGAGTCAAGAGCAAGGACGAGAAGGCGGGAGAGCCGGTGCGAGTGGAGAACGCCTGGCCCGCTCTGGTGTCCCGGGAGACTTTCGAGGCGGTGCAGCAGGGGTTGCACCAGCGGGCGCCCACGGTGGCGCGGCCCGGACGGGTGGGGAGCCAGTACCTGCTGAGCGGTCTGCTCCGCTGCGGTGTGTGCGGCAAGCCCTATTCGGCCCAGGGAGCCAAGAGCGGCCGGTTCGCCTACTACGTCTGCGCCAGCCTGTTCCGCGAGGGAGCGGGAGCGTGCAGCAACGGGCGCTACCTGAACGCCACCAAGGTGGAGGACCTGGTGATCGAGAAGGTCAGGGAGCGGATACTCACCGAGGAGACCATCACCGAGTTGGTGACCCTGGTGGCCGAGGAGATCGACAACCTGGCCGGTGAGGTCAACGGCAGGCTGACCGCCATCAACAGCGAGCTATCGGACGTGGACACCCGGTTGGAGAATCTCTACCAGGCGTTGGAGACCAAGCAGTTGCCCATTGAGGTGATCTCGCCCCGCATCCTGTCCCTGAAGAGCCGCCAGGACCAGCTTACGGCGGCGCGGGAGGGGGCCGAGGCCCAGTTGGAGCAGCGGCGGGCGGAGTTGCCCACCAGCAGGGAGATCAAGGGGTACGTGGCTGACTTCCGCGCTCTCTTCCAAGATGGGACGTTCCCGGAGCGGAAGGCCCTCATTCGCAACTTCGTGCAGGGCATTGAGATCGTGGAGGACGAGGCGGTTCTGACGTACACCATCCCCATGCCGCAGGATGGAGTGACGTCGGAATCGGCCTCGGTTCTTGATTTCGTCCAGTCCGGCCCAGCTGACTGGGATCGAACTAATGCCCAGTGCTTCAGGGTCGAGGGTCGCGGACCAACCAATCTTCTTCCCAAAACCATTCCGACCTTACGGTTATGACCGCGTTGCGAAACGCGAGATTGACCCTTCTCGAGAACATATCCAGTTGCCCTATCGATTCAGGAGCGACTCAACCTCCACCAACGGTCTTCCTTCACCCAAGCTTCCTGGTCGCGGTTCCATCCGATTTTCTGGATGGTCTGGCGGATGATATCCAGTCGGTACACCCTGTCCCCGAATAGCGTGGCCCGGACGTTCAGGTATCCCCTTGCGCCGTGCTTGAGGTGGAAAGTGCACCGAGGCGTTGCTACTGTGTTGGCATACCGGTATCGGCCTCCGAGCGTACCGGTGATGTAGAGGCGGCTGTCAATGTCGTGGAACCGTTTTTCCGTGCGGCGGCAATGCCCGGTTTTCCGTCCGGTGGTGGTGTCGATGTTGCGGTCCAACTCCAGGCGGGCCGCTTGGCCTCATCCGTATTCAGTCGCCGCCGTAACCTTCGGGTTGAAGTTCCAAGACGCGTTCCCCTTTCCGCTTCTTAACCGGACACTGATTGAGAAACCTTACCCAAGAGTTCCAGGGTGCGGATAAGGGAACCGTCTCGCTCGACTCCGGCAGCCACGGGGGAAGCCATAACCTCGGTGGCGCCCATTTCCAGCAATTTCAGCAGCCCTTCCTCTACCTGCTCCTCTGTTCCTGACACCGCGACAGCATCCACCATCCCGGGGCTCCACACGCCTTCCGATACCTCTGGAAACCCGGCGTTGTTGAACATGTTCCGGTAGAAAGGAGCCCGAGCGAATCCCCTGAACTGTGTTGCGATCGCCTCTTGTGCCTCCCAGGGGTCGTCGTGGACACAGACAGGCACGTGCGCGATCAGAGGAGGCATGTCACGGTCAGCCCGTTCGGCGCCGCGCCGCATAGCCGGCAGGGCGACGTCCCTCAGGTACGCCCCTGGACACACCCAGCTGATGGCGCCGTCGGCTTCAGCCCCGCACATCTCGAACGCACTCTCACCAAGAGCTGCAGCCATCACTGGCACGTCGACTGCGGGCATGTTGGTGTGGGCTTCGTAATAGCGCCCGGAGTAGTCCACTGACCCCTCTTGGAGCAACGCCTTGAGGATGTGCACATACTCGCTGAGATGGGCCAACGGCGCCCGAGAGTTGATTCCTAGGGACTGTTCGACCCCTCCTTGGCCGCTGGTGCCCAGGCCCAGCCGGAACCGGCCGGGAGCCAGTTGGGCGAGGGTCAGGACCTGCTGGGCGACGGCGATGGGATGTCTCGGGAAGGTCTGAGTGATTGCTGTGCCGAGCAAAACGCTGTGGGTGCGGGTTCCAGCAGCTGTAAAGACTCCGATGCTGTCTCCCCCGCCCGTACTGCCGCTGGTCATCCAGGCGGCAGCAATACCGCGACTTTCGAGATCCTCCACGGCATTCAGGGCGGCTTTGCTATCGCCTGCAGTTACCACCATACCGATTCTCTGCTGGGCCATGTCATCCCCTTCAATCTTGACGTGGGCAATACTGCCGCTGCCGTGAGTGTAGGAGGGACAATCCTGCCGGTCAACAATGCATGGTTCCGCGGGCGGGTGGTTTCAGGGGAGGAGGGCGACTGGGCGATAGCGATTTGCTGGAGATGGAAATCCCCGGTGATCATGGTGCCAGTGTAGTGAGACGGTAGTCGGGTCTGTCCGAATCGGGTAACACGGTGAGGTCGGCGGTGGCGAGCCCCGTGTACACCAGCACGGATGTTATTCCCATCTGGTTGGCACCCCGGATATCGGTGCCCGGATTGTCTCCGACCATTACAACATTGCGAGTGCCGCAACGGCTAATGGCTTCCTCGAATATTGCGGGATGCGGTTTGCCGAGGCGAGCGAACTTTAGGTCCGGCCGGTGCCGGTAGCGCTGGGCCAGGGTTGATTCGAACATTCCCGCCACCGCTCCGCTGGCGAATGAGTAGCCGTCGCCCTCGGGATAAATGAGGTCAGGATTGGGCAAGACCATGCAGGGAGTCTCTCCGCGGTCGATCTGGCGGAATAAATTGCTGAGCACTTTTCGAGTTGCCTTCAGGAATGGGAATCCCTCTTGGTCGCCGATGACAAGCACATTGAATTCATCCGCGAAAGGCACCACCTCGCCGCCGGCCTGCTGTACGTAGCCGGCACTATCCTCCGTTCCAAGCACGACACACTTGGAGCCGACCAGGTCCATAGTCGAGAAGTAGTCCTTCAGGAGGAGACCGGAGGTAATTATCCTGCTTGGGTCGATATCCAACCCCAGCTTTGAGTACCGGACCGAGCGGGTCTCGGGAAGGGCGGAGGCATCATTGGTCAGTACGAAAAAGGGCTTTCCCAGAGAGTTGAGGTGGGCTATTGCTTCGGGAGCTCCTGGAACAGCGGAAGGCCAGCGTGTCAGCACTCCATCGGAATCGAAAAGGATTACCTCGAATCGAGCTACCAGTTCTTCCAAAGATGTCAGCGGAATCATCATCACATCTCAATCCTCGTGATTTGCAAACAATGGTGGGGGAAGCTGACGGCATGGTGGGACACTTGAAGGCTGGTGGTGTCCCAATGCTCAACGGAGAACGGGCGACTTTGCAAAACAAATACCTGGCGTGTGTTGATTTCCTGTGCTGGACATTTGCTATGGGTTTCTATACGGTTGGTTCCGCGGGTCATTGCAGCTTGCTTCGGGGAAATCTCGTTTCAGGAATTTGTGGAAGAGGAGTCAGCATTACGGGCCAGCGTGAAGTTTCCTTTGCGGATTCCACGAGGTATTCCTCCAGGGCAACATCAACGTCGATTTCTTCGTATTCAAAGTTGAAGGCGGCTTTCACGTCCTGGGGACAGATGACGCTGGCTGTGGCGTTGTTTTCCCGTCCGATACGGCGCGGTTCCTCCCGTTCTTCGGGTGTCATTTTGAGGCGCCGGTAGCAGCGGGCCGTGGCGCATTTGACGGATATTTTACGAGACATAGGACCTTAGCCAATAATGCCAGGCGATGGTGCAATGCGCCGTCGGGTTCGGGGGCAGATCCAGATGTATTGGGGGATCGAGTGGTTGCCTGTCCGATCAGGCACTTGGCTATCGGCGCTTTCGGTATAGGTTAAGCTTTCCTCTGTCGAGACGAATGTTATATCGCTGGTTCTAACCTAGGCACTATTGAGCGCAGTGTCATTATGGGACCATGAGAAAGTCCCAGCCTTGTATACCACGATGATATCGAGAGCAGATACGTCATGAGCGGCCTATCCCATAGTCCGGTCAAAGTCGGATCTATCGGGTGCGCCGTCGTGGTAGCGGACAACAACGTCAAGCTCGGGCGCCCTGCAGGATTCCTCGCAGTGATGGACTTGAAGCTCTATGGACTACTCTCCGCTGGGATAGCCAGCGGATTCCTTGACTTAGATGGCAGGGCGTTTTGAGCGCCCAATTGTCATTTGGTGCGCCTCCTTTTGTGCTAGTTATAGGGGTGAGGAATGGCCGATATCGCTTGCGTCGACTCGGGAAGCTTTTCATCAACCGCAATCGGACTGTGCTTCCGACGTCCGCGCGGGTCCGTGAATCTTCAACGGTTTGGTGTCATCCAAGAATGCGGCGCATTCAGCGGGCTGGCTCAGTGGAGGCGAAATGGGGGCACTGCGTTGGCGTCGGGTGTTGTTCTCTCCTCAGGAGGTATCAATCCTCTGTGAATTGCCTGCTAGGCTCTGTGGCAGTTCAGGCGCGGCCGGTGTCGAGGTTCGGCACTGGCCACGTCCAAGGAAAATCAGGCCATCAGGGTGTTCGGGTCGATCAGCTAGTACTACAGTTGCATATGGGACAGGCGCCTTACAAAGTCGATTGAAAGGGAGCTCGTTTATGAGGGGCTGGCCCGCCCGAAGGTATCGTCCCCCCAACATTCAATGTTGCCATCGGGCCGCAGTCCGCAGCTGTGTTCCTCGCCTACGGTGACCGCCTTGAAGATGCCCGGCGGCGGTTGGTCATTGATGCGACTGGACCCCCAGCATCCTAAATGGCCGCCGTGCCACAATGCACATGAAAATCCCTGTCCACTGTCCAAGGCCTTGAGGTCGCCGTCAGGTACACTTTCCGGCCCGCCTCCCCATGCTCTCATGGCCAAGGTAGCCTCCTCGTCCTCCCAGCACAGGTTGGTGCCGTCGGGTTGCGGTTCACAGCTCGTGACCTCTTCGTCCGCTCCTCCCACAATGCCCCCCCAGCACCTGATCTCCCCGTCGGGCCTGAACCCGCAGGTATGGTAGCCCCCGGCGTTGATGACCTCGAATGGTCCGTCCGGAGGCGTCGCCTGGCCTAGCAGCCTGTCCGAGAAACAGAGGCGGCCTGCAGTTTTGGGTATGATGGGATGAGCACTCAGCCAACGGAGCCGACTGATGAGCAAGACCTATCTTCCCTACGATCCCGGCCAGCAGTTGCTGCTGCCACAGGCTCTGCAGGAATGGCTGCCTGAGGATCACCTGGCCTATTTCATCTCCGACATCGTGGATCAGTTGGACATCTCGGAGATCACGGCCCGCTACGAGCAGGAGCGGCGGGGCGGGCCGCCCTACAATCCCCGGATGATGGTGAAGGTGCTGCTCTATGGCTATTGCATCGGGGTGGCGTCGTCGCGCCGCATAGCCACCAGGCTCCATGAAGACATCGCCTTCCGGGTGCTGGCGGCCAACAACACGCCGGACTTCCGCACCATCTCGGACTTTCGCAAGGATCACCTGGCGGCGTTGTCGGGGCTGTTCTTGCAGGTGCTGATGCTGTGCTCTCAGGCGGGGCTGGTGAAGCTGGGCCATGTGGCGCTGGACGGCACCAAGGTCAGGGCCAACGCATCGAAGCACAAGGCGATGAGTTACAAGAGGATGAAAGAGAGGGAAGGGCAACTGTCGGCGGAGGTGGCGGAGTTGCTGCGCCAAGCCCAGGAGGTGGATGAGGAAGAGGACCGCAGGTATGGCAAGGACAAGCGCGGTGATGAGTTGCCGGAGGAGTTGTCCTTCCGGGAGGGCCGGTTGGAGAAGATCCGGGAGGCCATGGCGGCGCTGGAAGCCGAGGCCCAGGCTCAGGCGGAAGCAGCCGAGGCAGCGGGCAAGGCGCATCCTGGAGTGCCTGGGGACAAGGCCCAGCGCAACTTCACCGACCCGGAGTCCCGCATCATGCCCGGGCCGGGCGGCAAGGACTTCTTGCAAGCCTACAACTGTCAGGCGGTGGTGGACCATGAGCATCAGGTGATTGTGGCAACCCGCGCCACCAATGTCGCATCGGACAAGGGGCAGGCGGTGGTGATGATCGAGGAGGCCATTGCCAACACCGGCAGGGTGCCAAAGGAAGTGTCCGCCGACGCCGGTTACTACTCTGCCCCGGCCGTGGCCGATTTACAGGCCTTGGGCACCGACCCGTACGTCGCGCCGGAAAAGACCCGCCACGGCTACCAACCGCCGCCCGCGCCCCGGGGACGCATCCCCAAGGCTCTCTCGCCCAGAGACCGGATGCGCCGCAAGTTGCAGACCAAGCGGGGTCGGCAACGTTACGCGTTGCGCATGGAGACGGTGGAGCCGGTCTTCGGGCAGATCAAGCAGGGCCGGGGGTTCCGGCAGTTCCTGCTGCGGGGATTGGAGAAGGTGCAGGGCGAGTGGTCGCTGATCTGCACCGGGCACAACCTGCTGAAGCTGTTCCGCTTCGGTGGGCTGGCTCACGGCAAAGGGTCGCCAACCCCACACCCCCGCCACCGTGTTTTTGCCGCGGCAACATTCAAGCAGAGGGACAGCGTGATCAGTCTTTTATCCACGTTGGTATCAAGCCCCGTCAGCATTCCTCGGACGGGCTGCTAGGAAATCACCGTCGAATCCCTGGTCACTGCCCCAGCAGACCACGGTCTGGTCGATGCGGATTCCGCAGGCATGGAATCCACCAGCATTGACTGAGATGTACTCCCATGTCGGCGGGGTCGGCGCGTCCGAGAGGGAGGCCAAGGGGCCCCAGCACTCCACTTTGTTGTCATCCCTCACCCCGCAGGAGAACATAAACCCCGCACTCACCGATATGAACCGGCCTTCGGGAGGCTCCCACATGGCCTCCATCATGGCCCTTGCATTGGCAGGGATATCATCGCCCTCTATGAGCATCCTTCCCCAGCACTTCACCGCACCGTCCAGGCGTATGGCGCAGGAGTTGTGGTGTCCGGCGTCGATCTGTGAAAAGCTTCCTGGTGGAGAATCGAGAAGCCCGGTGGACTCGGTCAGGCGTTCATCCTCTGCGTGAGCGCCTCAGCAGGTGATGGTATGGTCCGCCCGCAGCCCGCAGGTATGGAACGGACCGGCGGAGACTTGGGTGAACGGAGCGCTGGAGTTCTGGCTCGGGGCTGGTGCGGGCACTGTCGAGTCTTCGGGCTGCTCCGCGACTTCTTGGAGAGGGATTAATGCCGGCATGGTCGGCGTCTGTACTTGTGCATCCTGCGTTCCGGCTGTAGACGTGGGCTCCATGGTTGGCAGTTTGGCCTGCGGGGATGCTGGTCCGATTCGGGCGTCCGGTTCGGGAGTTACTGCCTGGGCGCAACCAGTGAACACGAGTGCCACGATTGCTGCTGTGAGGCAGAGAATTGTCAGGCCGGGTCTCAGCCGTCGGCGGGAAACTGTCATCCTCTGGCTTGTCCTTTCCCTGCCAAGGTGGTTCCGTTAGTAACGGTCGTGCCCATTATGACGCAAGGGCGGGATCAACCAATGAGCCGACAAATCTCGTAATACGGTTAACAGTTCAAATCTGCTTTATATGGGCAAGCCAAGCGGGCTGAAAACCATTGAATGTCCTCAGGCGCTAGGCTTCGAACCGGCTCATGGTGTTGAGCAACCTGGGGAGTCCGCGCCCAGTCCCAAAAGTGACGGCGGCTGTTGTCAGGGTTATGTCTGCTGGCAGGTAGAATATGCCGAATCCGTAGTAGCCCAATGCGCAGAATACCAGCAGTATTGCCGTGAGGCTCCAGATGACCAGCGCATTTGCGGTTCGCCTTTCCTTCCGGGTCAACATGAATAGCAGTGCCAAGGCGGTTACGAGAACAGGGATGAACAGCGGAATCAGAACCAGATAGCCGTCGGCCTGTGTCAGGGTGACGTATTCTACGACGACCGGTCTCTCCGCTGCGCTGTTTCCGGCAAGGCCGAGCGGACCCGTCGACACGCTCCTCTGAGCGTGGGGTCGAAATACTATCCATAAGTAGGCTGCCCAACTGAGAACGTGGGAAGTAGTGGCCAAGAATAGGGCGATGTGGTTTATTCCGGCGGAAATATATTTCATCTTTAGATTCTCCCTATTCCGAGTGGAGAGCGGTCTCCACTCCCTGTTGGAGCGATAGTTTCCTTTGTTGATGTCCGTCTTGGCTGGCCTGCGCGCTGGTGCAGGCGTCTTCAAAAAGTAGGAGGTTGTGGTCGTTCAGCTCCCTCCTGTGGTCCCTTACTTGTAGCCAGTTTAGGGAGAATTCTTGGAGTTGCAGAGCACGCCGTCAGGGCTGTAAGGGTCATTATGGACAGGATCAGGAGCAGTTTCTGCAGGCAGGGTCTTCTTTGCTTGGTTCCGGGGCAGTTGAGATTATCCTTGTGTCTCCAGTGTAGTGGTGTATTTCCCGGTTGGGTGGGTGGGCAATGGTGTGGGTAGCTGCTGAGCTGATTTGCTGAGGTTATGGGGAACTCTCGGTCGTAGAGACAGGGGTGACGCCGCTGGCTGTCAGCGTGTCGCGGCAGAGTACGGTCTCGTCCGGGGACCATGAGAAGTTGCGGGGCTTGTAGACGACTAGGTAATCGAATGTTGATGTCTAATCGGAGCGTTCCCCGCGGGGGCAGGTGCCTGGGACGAACACGGCGAGCAGCATTGGTCCGCTGAACACGGACCGACCGGCTTTCTCGTTGTAGATCTCGTAGCTACCCAGGAAGTTACCTTGGCCAACCTGAGGTTGTTCTTCCGGGTGTTGGCTTATGTCCTGCGGAGGAGGGAAAGGCCATAGCCTGACTATCTCCGAGCTCTTGGTCGACACAGAAAAGCGCAGGAAACGTATGTTTCTTATGGATGTACGAAACCGGGAACGGACGCTTCTGCAGTCGCGGCCGAGCCACTTGGGCGCGCCGTTCGTCAGCCATGGCCCGCTGCTTTCAACAGGATCATTCCACTCAACGTATATGTTGATCTGCTGAATCTGGGGGAATTCTCTGACCTCGGTGACTTCCCAGGCTTGGCCACCGCTAATCTGGTCCGCAATGGCTGATGTTCGTACTAGGTCTACGGCGGATTGCTTCTGTGCTTCCGTGATGGGCGACTGTGAGTGGTCAGGGGACCCGGGTTGTACAGGGTAGAACTCGTCCCAGAGGCGCACGGCCAGCAGCTCCGCAGCCAGGAGGAGTAAGCCTGCGAATAGTATCAACCGCCATTTCCTGCGGATGAAAATTGTGAGGGAGGCAACTGCCTGTTTGTGTCTCTCCAGCATTATTGCTGCTTAAGGAATGGGCTTAGCGGCTTCTACGTGTTGGAACGTCGGGTCCGCAATGTAGCGTCTGGTCTGAAGAGAATGGTGGGTGGAACCCAAAGGACGCGGCCCTAGCTGGCCGGGGCCTGTCGCTTTTGAGTTCGGTTGCTTGGTGTTACAACGCGTCCTGGTGGATCCTTGGTTCATTCTTCCGTCCTGGCCATCTCTAGCCCGTAGTTTTTGCTGCGTGCTGCTTCGCCTGCCCGCCGTTTTTAGGTATATCCCTATTTGGTGTCTTCTCTCAACTCCCCCGTGTTAGACAGTCACGGTTCTTTCACGGGTTCATGTGCATATCAACCGCCTACTTGTGGTCCTTCTGGGCTATTCGTCTGGGTAGCCGCTGCGTTAACACGGTAGCTGGCGAGGTCTTGACGGCGTTCTGCTTTTGTGTCTCCGTACCATTTCTGGAGGTTGTGTTCGGTCAACTCGCCGAGATGTCCCTATGCATCGCCTTGGCCCAGATGTAGGAGCTCCACGCCGTACCGGAGCATCAGGTCCAGCCTGTTTCTGTCATGGAAGTTGTCCCATTCTGGCGCGACCACCCTGGTGGTTTCCAGAGACGATTTCGATATTGCCACACTAGTCTGGTTTCGTCGCGAGGTTGAATGATTCCATCTCTTTGGGTTCTGTTTTCTGGTGACTGATTCCGCTCTTTTGGCCGATGTCACAGTCCTACAGTTACGCGGGGCGTCGACCACGATGATGGTAACGGTGGCTTTGCACAGCCACTTTTTTCATTCCGGTCTATTGTGCTAGAGTTTTCTTAATCCACTAATCCAGCTCCGGTCTGTCCTGGGTTCCTATTCTATCTGGCCAAGGTTCACCGTGAGGTTGAAGGCGAACCAGCCGTCTCCGGTCCTGAACGCTTGCGGCTTGGCGGTCTGGGCGTCCGTATGATCCCGAACCTGTCGGAAATAGCTCGAAGTCCGCGGTGGAGTTGTACGTGACAGGAACTTGTTCTGGGGTTCAGCTAAGTACAGGTGCTTGGAGCTAAACTCGAGAAGATTGGTGGTGGCGTGAACTGGCACTTGGGAACCAACTTTCTCGCACCCGACGTTGTCGGCAGGGCGAGTCTTTCTGAAAGGGCAGTAATGCAATTATTGTCGGTACGCTATCTGCGCTTCTCGAGCGCTATCCTTTCAGCGATTCCGTAGTAGTCCCTCAGGACTACTGGGAAGCTGTCTTGGCCTCTAAGGACACTAGTTCTCCCATACATGGCTTCCCAACTGCTCTTGGTTGCCTCAAGAATTTCTTGGGTCATCTTCTGGTCTGCATCTGGGCAGATATTTCTGACAGCTCGCAGGGCGGCTTCATCCAATAAATCAGATTGTTCATCTGAGTAAGCGTCCCGACCGTCTGAAAGGAGGTCAGCAACCGCGCGATTCCAACGGTTCAATTCTTCTCCGGTACGGTTTTGGGTCATGTATATGCCTTCTCTGTGTGAATTTCTGTGTGGTGGTTGCCCGTCTCGTCGAACCGCCAGTATTCCGGGATTCCCAGCCCGGCGTACCACAGGCGCTTGTGGGCGGTGACGTTGTCGGCGGTCACGGCGGAGGCTACCTTCAGCGCGAAGTCCGGCGGGTTCCCGTCGGTGGTGCTGTACGTCAGCTTTCTCAACAGCCTGCTTGTTGAGGCCGGTCCGCTACATCTGCGCCAGGTTCGCGGCCCGGCTGTGGGCGAACCGCCCGTTCCCGGTCAGGAATCATCACGGCTTGCCGCATCCCCGCGGTTTACTCCCTCGTACTCTCTGATCTTGTCCACCACGAGGCTCAGCCACCCGGTCAGGGCGTCCAGTTGGGACTCGTCTAGCGGCAGGTCGGTCCGGCAGGAGAGGGTTTTGCCTCTGCCGGCTGGCCTGAACAGTCCCGTGTTCAGGGCCTCCTGCCTCAGAGCATCCACGACGTCGTCCGGGACGCTTGACTTGTAGGCAATTTCCCCGAACGTCGTGTACATCAGTTGGTTGTAGGAGGTGGCTGGGTACCCGTTGCAGACCGGTATCCGCCCGTTGCCCGACACGACGTTCAGAGTGAAGCTTCTTGTGGCCCATGTGACCAGCATCCCTTCCTGGCTGCCTAGGGCCAGCACTCTCCGGTAGACGGTGGCCCCGGCTTCGTTGAGGGATTCCAGGAACTCGAACTCGTTGGTCCTAGCTTGGCGTTTCTTGTACTCCCTCGAAGCCGCTTGGTCTTCGTCCTGCAGGTCCCCCTCCCGCTCGACACTTTGCGGAGTGACGTCCCTGCCGGGCATCACTCTGAGGAGGGCTTGGACCTGTTCCGGGTCTATCTGAAAGAACTCCCGGGAGGCGTTCACCCTGTTGGGGCCGAAAGCGGTGTGGAGGGCTGTTTCTATGTCGAGAGCCCCGCTGTCTTCGATTTCGCGGGCGATGACGCACTCGAAGGGCAGCGGCACTCCGGTGGTATACAGGTCTCTCATCCGGTGCTGGACGTCGTCCCGGTCGGTCATTCCGATCTTGACCATTCCCGGCATTGCTGGATTGGTCAGGACGTAGACTATGTTTGGCATGGCATTTCTCCCGGTGGAGCGTATGGGTTGGCACCCATCCTCTCACCCCCCCGCCAGGTTCTCGGCCAGGTTGTAGGCGAGTCACCCGTCCCCGGTCCGGAAGGACTGCGGCTTCGCGGTTTCGAAGTGTTGAATCAGCAGGGCGGCTGCTCTGGAGAGGGTCGAGGCGTAGAAACTAAAAGACCTAGCCGTCGCTGGTCGGGTCTTACAACGCGACGTCCTCCAATGGTACACCAGCAGGCTCGCTAGGAGGCTGCCGAATTCGCCGAACTGCGTACGCACCGCTTTCAGAGGAGTGTGAACCAGTAGACGGTATCCACGCCCTGACTCGGTCCTGTCTTGTTCAGAAATGTCACCCGGGCTTCCCTTTGGAACTTCTGAGTTTCCAAGACTTGGCAAATGTCGATGATGGCATCCGAGTATTCAATAACCATCGCGTCGCGTACATTTCCTGCTCGGATACCGACGCCGATTATCCCAAGCGAGCGGGCACCCTCAACCATCTGGCAGAGATAGCGCCGAAATTTTTCTGCGTCTCCTTCAGGCATTTCTGCGTGACTCCCACCTCAATAATTCTTTGGTCCCATCGTCAGCTTATACCGCCGGTAATGTCAACCCTCTCCTATCCTCCCGCATTCCGCGTTGGTTCCAAATCTACTTGGCCTTTATGGGGGTCGCGACGTTCACTTGGGATTAAGTAGCCGGTCCTGCGTCTCTCGCACTGGAGACTGCGTTAGCGGCGGGGTTCGCCGCTGCGTGGTCTGGCTAGCCTGGCCGGAGCTGCGACCCTTTCGTCCTGACCTGCGCTGTCAGCCAGCCCTGCTTCGGGCAGAGGCAGCACTCCGTGCGATACTCCTGCGCTTCAGCGGGCCGTGGGAGGCCTCCCGTTTCAGTGCTGCCGTTCAGGCTGAACACTGAGGCCACCGGTATTCCGGTGGCCTCTTGGAACTCACCCTTCTCCGGGCCGCCTTACTGCGGGCCTGGGATTGTGATCGAGGTCGAGTTCGACAGCTTCCGGCCGTCGTCAGTGCAGATGGCCCCGGTGGCGTCGCAGTCCGTGGTTGCGGGCAAGGTGATGGTGATAGCGCCGTTGCTGCGGGGTTCGACGGTGATGGTCCAGGTCTGGTTGCTGCCCTGCACCTTCCGTTGCGCCTTGGTGATTGGGCCCTGGTCGTCCTCCGTGAACGCGTGGTCGCGCAGGGTTATGTAGCTGAGTGGAAAGTTCTCGCTGAAAGCCAGGTCGAAGGTGAATGTTATGCCGTTGCCGTTGTGGCTATCGGGCACGTTGCTGATAGTTGCCGTAAGCGGCGTGGGCTTGGCCGCCACGGCAACAGTGGCCTCGCTGGTCAGGGTCTCCTCGTTGTCGGCGTCGTCGGTAAAGGTCACCCGCACCTGGATGGTCTTCCCCTGCTCGCTGCCAGTGAGCTCGTAGGTGGAGCCGGTGGCCCCGGCTATGTCCAACCCTCCGGCCATCCACTGGTAGCTGTAGGTAACGTTGGTTAGGCCGTCGGCATCGGAGATTCCGGAGGTGCTCGCCGTCAGGGTCTGGCCAACTTGGGCGGTGGCGCTGATGGTAGGCGCGCCTGTGGCGGGGGAATTAGTGGTTACAGTGGCTTCGTACGAAGGAGTGCCGCGCCCGACACTGTTCACGGCGATGACCCTTGTCGTGTATTCCGTACCTCTGGCGAGGGCCTGGATAGTGTGAGTCGTTCCAGTCACGGTTACTTCGGAAACGTCCGACTTCGAGTCCCAGCTATCCGACGCCTCTTTCCACTGCGCTACGTATCCGGTGATGGGAGAGCCACCGTCACCCCAGGTCTGATCGCCCAGTATCTCACCCGAAATGTCCCACGTGGGCGCTTCCCACGAAAGGCTCAGGTCCCCGGAACTGGTCGGTGAGGCGACAAGGCTCTCTGGAGCAGCCGGGGTTGTTGCCACGACTGCTGATGTCTTGGCGCTGGTCAGCCACTCATCATTGCCCGCGTCGTCAGTGAAGTACACCTGAATCTTGAGGGTCTTGCCCAGGTCGCGGCGCGACACCGTGTAGCTGAGATCAGCCCCACGAACAATGAAAGCCCGGGCGTAACCTCCAGTAATTGTGGCATCGGTTCCCTCGGTATCATTGGCAAACCAATTGCCACCGAACGACGCATTGGTCAACCCATCTGGGTCGGCTATTCCCGACGTGCCCACCGTCAGTGTCTGTCCCACCTGCGGCGTTCCGCTGATGGTGGGCTCGCCCGTTGGCGCAGTGTTGGGCTTGGCCGCCACCGCCACCGTGGGCTCGCTGGTCAGAATCTCCTCATTGTCCGCATCGTCGGTGAATGTCACCCTGACTTGGATGGTCTTGTCCTGCTCGCTGCCAGTGAGCTTGTAGGTTGAGCCGGTGGCCCCGGCGATGTCCGTCCCTCCGGCGGTCCACTGGTACTCGTAGGAAACGTTGGTAAGCCCGTCCACGTCGTCTATCGGCGAGGTGTCCGCCGTCAGCGTCTCGTCCACCTGGGGCGTTCCGCTGATGGTGGGCAGGCCATTGGTCATCCTGACGGCGACCTCTTCCTCGTCGGACCAGTCCAGTCCGGGGTCGGCCCACCGGTACTGGATGAGGGAGTCGGTCGCCTTGGTGGATGCGTCGGTGGAGGCGAATTCAGTTGTCCCAGCCACCAGGACAAACCCGGAGCTCGGTTTGGGCTTCACGGTGAGGATCAGGTCGCCCTCCAGAACGCCCAGAGCCATGACGGTGTGGCTCTCGTCGTCCGACGTGAAGGTGTCGGCCGAGAGGGCCCCCAAAATGTTGGTTTCGCTGGACATCAGGAAAGTCGTATACCCGGCGAAATCATCTGTGGTTCCCACCGTCAGGGTCGCGGACCATATAGCCTCTTGCTGCCGTGTTACGGTGCTGTCCGTGTCCTGAAGTGTCAAGTTCAACTCGACCGTATCGTCCTCGGCCCATTCCAATGTGGTCGGCCAGATGTATGAAATTATCGTCGTGCTCTTCACTTCACTCGCATCGGTCGAAGCGAACTGGGTCCCGTCAACCGTCAGCACGAAGTCGGTGGTCAGGTGCGGCCTGACGGTGATCGCCACAGAACCGTTCGCTAGCAGGATGCCAGTGACTTCAATCGATTGGTCGCCCTCGCTGAAAGTTGTCTCGTCGAGGGTCCCCATCTCATCCACGAACCGGTTGTAGCCCCAGACCTTCTCGCTTCCGCTTCCGGACACACCCACGGTAAGGGTTGCATTCCAGACCGCGGAACTGTCGCTATCGACGGTCTCCGATCCTTCTTCTCCAGATACCGGGTTGCTGGTAGGGGTGGCTCTCACCTCGGTGGTTCCGGGACCGTCACCCGCAATGTTGGTGGCCACTACTCTCACCGAGTACTCAACCCCGCCGGTGAGGCTGGTGATGGTGTGAGATGTGCCGGTTACTGTGGCCTCGGATACATCGGCCTCCGTGTCCCAGCTGTCTGCCGACTCCTTCCACTGCACCTTGTAGCCGGTGACGTCGGACCCGCCGTTCGATGATGGGGCCTGCCATGAGACGTCGAGCACTTGGATCTGGTCGCCGGGCGTCACGGTCAGGCTCAAGGGTGCCGTGGGCACCGTGGCGGCCACCGCCACTGTGGCCTCACTGGTCAGCGATTCCGGGTTGTCAGCATCGTCGGTGAAGGTCACCCTGACCTTGATAGTCCTGCCTGCATCGGCGGCGACCAAGGTGTAAGTGGAGCTTGTCTCGCCGACTATGTTGCTGTCGGTTCCATTGTCGTTCCGCACCCACTGGTAGCTGTAGGAAACGTTGCTCAGCCCGTCCCCGTCCTCGATGGACGACGTGTCCGCGGTGAGGGTCTGGTCGACCTGCGGGGTCCCGGTGATGGTGGGCAACCCGGTCGGCACAGTGTTGGACTTGACCGTCACTGCCTCTGTCGCCTCGCTGGTCAGGGACTCATCGTAGCCCGCATCATCAGTGAAGGTAACCCGCACTTTGATGACCTTGCCGTTGTCGGATGGCTGAACCTTGTATGTGGAATTCGTCGCCTGGTCGATCTCGGTATCTCTGCTGGACAGCCACTGGTAGTTGTAGTTCACGCTGTCCAAACCGTCAGCGTCTGAGATTCCGGATGTGTCGGCCGAAAGGGTCTCACCTACCTGTGCCGTGCCATTGATTGTGGGTTGGCCGACGGCCGGCGAGTTCTCGACTGTAACCGTCACGTAGTACAGTCGGCCTGCGTCGGCATCCGCACTTCCCTTGTTGACGCCGATGCCCAGCCGGTTTTCGCCCCGGTTCAAGTTGATCTGAAAGCCGTCTGCCTCCTCGTCGGCATCGGCAAGCACGATGCCGGTAGTGGTTCCGTTGCCGTAGGAATAGACGCAACCCCTGCCGCAAAGCTGGACTACTCCCCAGATTGGGTTCCTGACGAAGTCTGTCTGGTACCCGGTCAGGACGGTCGGGTCCAGGGTGATGACCTCAGTGTCGTTGGACACTTCGGCAGTATACCGGCCTATGCCTCTGTCAAAGGCGGGGGAAAGTGTCCCCGAACTGATGCCCAGCGCCGTCAGCGGCGCTGACGAGTAAGTGCCTTCCATGAGGCTGGAACGCCACATGGCGATTCCCGTAGACGCAATCAGGTCATTCTCGTCAGAGCTGTCATCGAAAGTGCCGCAGTACAACTCCAATTCGACACTCGGGGGTGTGAAGAAGTTGCCTGCCCAAGTGTAGGATATGGTCTGAGCTGCTTCGGTGCTGCCCGAGGTCACAGAGCCTATGTGGGTGCGGGACCTCTGGTTAGATTTGCTGATTCTCAAATAGGTGTTGTAATCAGAAGTGCACTCGTCGGGGTCCGACCATGAGACCGTATCGTCGCCGCTGGTTATTACAACCGTGACGTACGCATCGGGGTCCGGAGCGAGGACCTCAAGGGTCTGGTCGCCTTGGGGCGTCCCGGTCGCGTCGCTGTTCGAGGAGGTGCTGGGCCCTACCGGCTCAGTCCAGGGACTGTACAGATACTCCAAGTTCCCGTTGTCGTCGAAGAACTCCGCGGAGACCTTGAGCCGCTTGCCCTCATCGACTCCGCCTATGATGTAGCGTGCATCAAACCTGGTGAGGAGACGTGTTTCGCTGTCTTCTCTCGCCCAGATGAAATATGCGGTGGAGACCGCGTACTCCACTCCGTCCTCGTCGTCCACGTTGGAGAAGTCGGCGAGGACGGTTTCACCCGTCCTCAGGGTGCCGGTGATGGTAAGGTCCCCCGACTTTTCGGTGTCGCCGGTCTGCGCCTCGATGGTGGAGCTGGTGGCCACCTTGTGGTCGGCGTTGTCCGGGGTGGCGTCGTACTCTAGGTCTGCCTTGTTCCCGTTGACGTCGCTCAGTCCGCTCCGGAGGGCGTGGAGCGGGTTGGCCGGGAGGGATATGCCGTTGTCGTCGTTGTCCCCGTCCACCACGGTGTAGGCGTAGTCGAATATGGTTCCCGTCTCGTCCTCCTGGACGTCCTGGGGATTTCTCTGAGTCCAGTAGGCCATCCTGGCCTGGGTGCCCATGTCTAGCCTCAGGCGGGGGAAGGGGAGGCTTCCCATCTTCGGCCTCTCGTTGAAGGTGACCTTGAACCTGATAGTGTCGCCGGCGGCGTAGGTGTCGTCCTCCCCGGGATCGGAGGTGATCTCAATGGAGGTTATGGTCAGCGGGACCCCGTCAATCCGGACCGAGGGTTTGTCGGCGACCGCGTCGTGGGTTATGACGGCGTCGTTGCCGGCCGCGTCCCGGAGTGTTCCGCCGTTCAGGTTGAGGGCGTTGACGGGGAGGCCGAGCCCGTTCTCGTCCAGGTCGCCTTCCTTGACGGTGTAGTAGAACATGATCTTCATGCCCTGGGTCTGGGAGGTGTAGCACGTGTAGGGGTCATTGGTGGACTCTTCCCCCTCTGGGACCACGCTGGTGAGTATGGGTGTCTCGGCCTCGTCGATTACCCCGTCGATTACAGGGCAGGGGAGTTGGATGTACTCGAATTCGGCGGTCTGATCGCCGCTGTCCACGTCCACCGTCATGGTGGGCTCGCCGTCCAGGAATATCTCCTCGGTGAACCGTACTGCGACGGGGACGTTCTCTCCGAGAAGGTGCACACTGTTCCCGCCTCCGATGGTGAAGGACGATACCTTGGGGCGTATGCCGTCGACCTTGTGGCCGCCGTCTGCGGCCAGGGCGCCGTGGGCCAGGTCCGCCGCACTGTCATCCGCGTCCTTTATGGCGCCGCCGTTCAGGGTCAGGTTGTTCTCGCTTATGGCGATGCCGTCGCTGTCCGAGTCGCCGTCCGCGACCGTGTAGGCGAATACGATCTCGGTGCCGGCGTTGCTCTCGTGTTCCGCTGCCCTCGATTCTCCGCCGATGTCCAGCTCCAGTTGTGGTTTGCCTGTCACTGTGACGTCGGCGCTGAAGGTCACTTTGACCTTGATGGCGTCGCCTATGGCGTAGACCTTGTCCTCGCCTGGGTTGCTGCTTATGGCAATTGAGGAAATCGTGGTCGATGACAAGCTGCCCAACGTGGTCTGTTCTGAGACGGCGCCGGCGGGCGTGCCGGCCGCTTCTGCGGAGGCTGGGCCGTCGCCCGCTGAGTTGGTGGCGATCACCCTGACGGCGTAAGCCGTGCCGCCGGTAAGGCCCGTGATGGTGTACGTGGTGCCGGTCACGGTGGCCTCTGAAACGTCTGCTTCCGTGTCCCAGCTGTCCGCCGATTCCTTCCATTGCACCTTGTACCCGGTGACGTCTGCGCCTCCGTTGGATGAGGGAGCCTGCCAGTACGCAGCAAGCTCCTGGATGTTGTCTCCAGCCGTTACGGTGAGAGACTGTGGTTGTCCGGGTACCGTCGCCAGCACCGCGGACGTTGCGGCGCTGGTCCGGCTCTCATCGTTGTTCCGGTCGTCGGTAAAGGAGACCTTCACCTTGATGGTCTTGCCGATGTCCTCCGTGGAGGGTGTGTAGGTCGCTTTCGTCGCCTGACCTATGTCCGTGTCGTCAGCTGTCCACTGGTACTCGTACGAGACCGCGTCCAGCCCGTCCTCATCGCTGATGGCGGCTGTGCCTGCCGTCAGGGTCTGGTTCACCTGCGGAGTTCCGCTGATGGCGGGATCGCCGGTGGCAGCCCGGTTGGGTGCGGCGGTCACGTTTCCCGTCGCCTCGCTGGTCAGGATCTCCTCGTTTTCGGCGTCGTCGGTGAAGGTAACTTTTACCTTGATGGTCTTGCCCTGGTCGGCGTAGACCAGTGTGTAGGTTGCCTCGGTGGCTCCGGCAATGTCGCTGTCCGCTCCGTTGTCGCTGCGGACCCACTGGTACTCGTAGGAGACGGCCTCCAGTCCGTCCTCGTCGGTAATGGAAGAGGTGTCGGCTGTCAGGGTCTGGTCCACCTGCGGAGTCCCCGTGATCGTTGGTCCGCCTGTTGCGTCGATGTTGCCTTCCGGCTCTGTCAGCGTCGATGTTCTGACGATGCTAACGGTGACGGTGTCTCCGTCTTTCCAGTCGACCTCGATACCGGTCCATTTGAAACTGCTTTCCCCGGAACTCCCTGCAGGGAACTTCAGCACAAGGTCGCCGACCTTCAGGGTCATGTCGTCCGCGTCAGGCACCCCGTCCGTGAACGCTAGGCGCAGGTCGCTGTCCGGGAGGTACGACCATAGTGATCTGATCTGGAGGTTGCCGGTTCCACCAACATTTGAGAAGAGGTCGGCGCTGGCAGCTCCAATCGAGATTTCTGTGTATTCCACCACCAGCATGTCGGCCGACCACACTGGATCCTCATCCGATCCGCTCCCTTGGGCGGAAATGCCGTTGGGGATAACGAGCAGGATGGCAAGGGCCGCTATGAGCAGAAATGGGATCAGGGTCCGGCGGACGTGGGTCCTTGCGGCTTTCATGTTCGTTACCTCTTGATTCCGAAGCAGTTGTATGGAGCTGGCATGTTTTGCTGCCGGGAGCCAGGATTCCGCCGGCCGGTGGGCAGAGTCACTCACCAGATATGGTTTTGTACTGTTATTAGTGATGTATAGGCACCGTGTCTTTGTGACAATACAACATATATTTTATGCTTGCAGCTAGTGATAGGCATAAAATGGCTATCGAGCCGGGTTTGCTTGGCCAGGAGGCCGGGACGGCGTGCTGACCTAGGATTCAATCTGGCTGCCGTGTTTTGGCGGGGGTGCCGCTCTTGGTTTTCGGGTCTGCCGTGCTCGCAGTGGCTTGTCGGACCGTGGGATACTCTGCACATTACGGGGCACTTGTAATTGGCCGTTCAACACCTTGGGGCTCGTGGAACCCGTTTGCCTGATTCTGTCCGGTTGGCGTTCAATAGCCGCTGCTGTGCGGCCTTTTTCGGGTCTCTCCGGGAATGACCTTTATGGTCTTTTGTGCTGGGAGCCGTCTGGAGTCGTGAGGGCCGTTTCGACTTGTCTCCAGTTTGCTGAGCTCCTTGAGATCTGCGGCGGGCGAATAGAAAAGCCCCACGTCAAAAAGACGTGGGGCTCAGCCACGGGACCGGGCGCATTGACCGCCGTTATGGCGGCCTGTGGGCGAATGAGAAAAGGTATTTTGCGAAGGGAAATACAACTCGGGAAGCTATCGCCATGAACCACCTAGTCATTCAGGATTCGTTAGGACTAATCCTGCTGGTGTTCGTTCTGACCGCGCTTGCCTGTGGGCCCGCCGCCCCCAGCGGCCAGTCCGGGGGCAGGGGCAACCCCGAACAGACAAAGGCGGAGGAGTTGGGTCAGAAGCCCGGCGAGAAAAGGGCCGAGGTGGCGCCAACGGATGAACCGGCTGAAACGAGGACCGAAGCGGTGCCAGTGAAGAAGAGGGAACCCACCAAGTTTCAAATTGTCCCGCCGCCGAGCGACGTTGTGGAGGATCCCACTCAGATACCGACAGCCGTGCTGCGAGCAGTCCCGGCAAACCCGGTTATCAAGACCGGGTACTGCTACGACTACTCTTCCCAGGACCCGTCAACCGACGTTAAGCAGGCGCTGGAGGATGGGTTGTATCAGAATTGCCTGCCGTCGCTCAGGGCGGACATTGAGGCCGCCTGCGACCTGCGCGACCAAGCCAACAATTCCAGCGGTGATGCGTCCCGGCAGACCTGTTGGAAGAACTACCTGAGCGGCATCAAGGACTATCACCTGCGCCAGCAATTGGGAGAGGGTTGCGTTGCCGTCGGACACACGACCATTGAGGAGTACGCGACCTGCCTGGGCGACCTCTCCCGGCAAGACGCGGTGGACCGGGCCAACATCGGCCCAACCGTGGGTTTGGACCTGATGGCGGCCATCGACTCCGACCCGGCCGTGGTGGCTGCGGAGGAGAACGCATGGCTCTGTTTATCAGAGCATGGGAAAAAGGAACCAGCTCCGGAACTGCTGGACTACTTGGCCGACGACAGGCTCATGTTCTGGCTCAGTTGGCGGTTGGATAGGAACGCTGCGCAGAAGTACTACGACCTGGATTCAACTCGGAAAGAGAAAGTTGCCGAGCGGATGAAGCAGGTTTACCAGTGCGCCCGGAAGGCCGGCGTGTACCAGGCCCACTACGACTCGATGATGCTCTTTCTGCGGGAACTGCTCAAGACAGAGCCGAACCGGCTGGAGTACTGGAAACGGACCGGCTGGCTTGACGCACTGGAGGAGTACGGGGCTGACATGATCCGCCCGACATTCAGGGACTAGTATAACAACGACGCTTGCACAAATTGATCGGTTCTTGGCCTGAAATAGCTTTGGCAAATACAAGTCTACAAAGCTGTCAAGCGACTGCGCAGGATGTTTTGAAACGCCGCTCAATGCCATTTCCTTGTCAAGCGTGGTTGTAATACTAGGGGTCAGAGGGAAGCAACTTGAGTTTAGGTAATCATTCACGCCTCAGTAAAATCATTTTTCGTGCAAAGCCGGACATTTCATCAAAATGGTGGCCTGGGATTCTGCTTGCTGTTGCCGTTGGGGCAACATCAGCCTTGGCGTCTTGTGGCCCTGCTGAACTGGATCGCTCAGATTCCGCCACATTGGGGAAGGAGTATTCTTACGTTCTCCACACTCACTGTGGTGTCAGGTCGGCGGTGTTTGACCGGGGCCAGTGGTGGCGTGCAAACCCACCCCTCGACGATGGTCACGGCAACCCTCCAAAAGGCTGGGGCAATCCATTCACTGAGGGCACTATGGTGCTGGCGCAGGAAGACCGGGCAGTATTCACATCGCGGTCCGGCCAAATAGTTGAGTTTGTCCCATGGCCGCCAGGGTTGAACAAAGAACCCTGCTATTAACGAGTCCTGCCCTCCGAGATTCCTCTGATTGATTCCTTTCACGACATTCCCGGTTACTAGGCTGGCCGGAATGTCTACAGCTTGGTCATAGGGTCAGGCAAGCCGTACAGGGCCATACCCCACAAGCAAACGAAACCCCGCGACCCGTTCCGCGTCAGGACCGGATAGCCAAGCTGATGGCGGTGCTGCTTCTCAAGCGGCCGGAGTCCGGCATCGAGGCATTCCGCCCCACGCTGTATTCGCTGACCCAGAGCACCCGGAATTTCCGGGACGATCTCGGCTCGGGCTTCGTCCCCATCGGCGGCAAGGTGACGCGCCTGCTGTCAGGCAAGTCCCTCGATGCAGAAGGCCTTTTGGATGTACTGCGTCAGGAGGAATTGAGCCGACAGAAGACAGGCGGCCAGAGAGTGAAATTGGTTCACTCCGTTGAGGACTTCTGAATCGAGGATTGAACCACAGACATGGACGAAGGCTGCCGGTGCCTCAGCGGAATCCTGACCCGGGTGAAGTGTGTCGGTTCGGACGGCGACAAGCTACAGGGGCTGAAATGGTTAATCCCAAGACGTGATGTCGAGGCAGGAAAGGTGTTCGTCTTCTCCGAGGCTGATACCACCATCAAGTACCTGCACCGGGAACTGAGTCCCAACGGGGAGGACCCGGAAATTGCCGGACTCACTGGCAACAACCGCCACGAGGCTGAAAACATCGTCAAGTGTTGTTCGACCACCAAGGTTCTCTGTCCAAATAACCGGTTCCGCCTAACAGGAGACAGGAACCGGTTTCCATTCATGCATTCCTGCTGTTACGTCCTGTTAAGTGCCTCGATTTAGGTGTTGTCCAAGGACTTGCCCTGCAGGCTGAAGTCCAGCTCCACAGCTTTCAGGGTAGCCCAGCAATTGAGGCGGGAACCGTTCATCAGGGTTGGGGCAATGCATAATATGTTTCCCCCTAACCCTCGCCTGCGTCCAAGTCAACGGCCCGCCCGATTTGCGGAAGGTGGTACCGGCATACCCTGTGATGGCGGGAGTTTGCTCGGAATTCAGGGTAGGGAGAGCCATCCTGGCGGCCCACCGGCCCACCGGCCCACCGGTGCAGCACTGCGGCGGTGTCCGCCCGGAGGAGCGATGCTTGTCGATTTACATAGACTTTGATCAACCCAAAAATCCCGCAGTACGGCTTTTCAGGATTCTGTGAGCGGATCAGCCCAACTACCACCAAGATTTTCTACCTCCTGCGTTCCGCCTGAATTCCCCCGGTATTCCAAGGGAGCAGAACATCCGGCGGCGCAGGCCCCGGTTCATCCAGCGGAGCCAATGCGGTATTTGCCTGTGCCGCACACGGAGCAGACAGCACGCTGGGCGGGGCGTCCGTTTTTCAATGTCACCTGTTCAACATCTCTTGAGCCGGTCTTGGTCCGGCACTTGAGGCAATAGATTTCGACGGATTCCGGGGGTGTGGTCATAGTCGGAGGCTCCTGTTTCCGAGGCTGTCAAGATTATAGTTAAAAACCCTTCTGACGGATGCGGTGATAAGACCCCCATACCGGCCGGTAATTACACCGGGTCTTACATCGCCGCTGTCTGCACACGCCCGCAATTCGTGGCAGCTGTTTTTCACGCCGGCAAAATCAGATCCGGCTGACCACCCTGCCCGCACGCCGGAAACTCCCTCGCCTGGCTGTTGTTGTAATATTGGGGAAATGGCCAGAAAAATCCCAGTGAAATGCGCCATTGCCGGCTGCCACCGCCGGCTGAAGATGACCCTCGCTGAACGCGAGGATCTGAGGCGGGTGGGACGCGAGCACAACGCCACGGCGGGCCTCGTCTGCCCCGCGGACGTCCGGGCCGCCTTCAACTTCGAATTCGACGATATCGACATCGATGTCCCGCTGGGTGAACTCCTGGTCGAGGCGTCCAAGGACACTCCCCGGTGGCGCGTGATGTTGACCCCGCTGCCCGGAGCGGTGGGTGGAACGGACAGCCAGCCCACCTCAGGGTGCGGAGAAAGGGTCATTTAGTTCATCCGCTGGCGTAGTTCCCGGGGAGATTCCGGCGTGTTCCGGAGAGGTCCGGAGGATGCCCATCTTCCCCCTCCCAGTGCCGGGGCCGTGTTCACGCTCCTCGAGTTGCCCATGGCAGCTGCCAAGGGAGGACACCGACCTCATCAAAGAGGAGATCCGATCGTTGCGGCCAGTCCACCGCGGCGATGCTGCCCCGGTCAGGACGGTACGTGGCGATTCGCACAAGGCCCATGATGGTTTCTGTCGGGATTTTGGGGCACGACTCCATAGTAGTTCCTGAGCTCGTTATGGTCATAGACGAGGCTAGGACAGACCTATACACAAGACGGGCTGTCTGGGTGTCCGCCCCGCAATATTTGGGCGCGTCGCAGTTCAATCGCGTCTTGTAACAGGTCGGAGCCATATCGCTCCAGAATATCGATGTCCCTGCGTAGAATCGGGTCGGACACCTTGACTTTATTCTCCGCCTGACGCAACTCCATTAGGTCGCTGCCTCCGGCACGGCGGGTATTTCCTGCGCCGAATAGCCACCAGAACGCTAATACAAAGGCTACTACGACAACTAATCCCAAAAGATACAGCATCGTGCTTAACTCCCATCGGCTCATTCCCATCATACGGGCGTTTTTGTGCCGGTCCCAAGAGACCAGCCGGCCAACTTCGGCGAACTGCTCAAAACCTGTCCCAAGAATACTCGATGCAAAAAAACACCATCGGGGATTTTCGGAGCAGGTGTGGCCCCGGTCCTGGTAAAGCAACACTGGCTGTTTCGTTTACGGAATTCGGACGCGTGAGTTAACGCAGCGATCCCGGCAACAGGGAACAGCGCAAGGGCCGTTGGAACCTCTCCTCATTGTCGTATCCGCGGGGCACTTCCACTCACTCCTATCTATTCCTTAACACCAGTTCGGCATATTGAGCCACATCCTACCGCGTGAATCATGCGTCCATTTACGAAAAACTGGTGGCGGCCACACAAACCGGCAGGTTGAACGGTGGCACGTTCGTCTGGCGTCATTCAAATGAACGAGACCTTGTGGTAAATTCAGCTACTCCCACTGGCTCGCAGGAGTGCAAGTGATGAATGTCATCTGGATTGTTGCGGACACCTTTCGTCGTGACCACCTGGGGGCTTACGGCAACAGCACCATCCGCACATCGTCCCTGGACGCCCTGGCGGCGAGCGCAGTGAGGTTCGACAACCACTACTCGGCCGGGTTCCCGACCATGCCAACCCGGGCAGACCACCAGACCGGGCGCTGGACCATGTCGTTCATGGGCTGGGAACCACTGCCTGCCGGCGTCACCACCCTGGCCGAGATACTGGCCGGACACGGCATGCACACGGCTGCCTCAGTGGACACCCCCTACTACCTTCGGGGCGGCATGAACTACGACCGTGGCTTCCAGTCCTTTTTCATGAACACGGGGCAGGACACCCTCTGGTCGCTGGTTCCAGAACCCGGCTACCACAACGAGGCCCTGGACGTCCGGGCCGCCTGGCGCAGCGAGGCAGACAGGAACGCTCCCAAGACCTTCATGTCGGCCATGCGCTGGCTGGAACAGCATTACAAGGAGGACTTCTTCCTCTACGTGGACACCTGGGACCCCCACGAACCCTGGGATGCGCCGGCCTACTACACCGAGCTCTACTGGCCGGGGTACGACGGCGAGTTGGTGCTGCCGGTCTACGGCAACTGGCACGACGTGCCCGGATATCGAGAGGAGCAGCTCAGGAAGGGACACGCCACCTACTGCGGCGAGATCACCATGGTCGACACCTGGGCCGGGTTCCTGCTGAGAATGGTGGAGAATATGGGTCTGGCCGAAAATACCGTCGTCATATTCACCACCGACCACGGCTTCTACTTCGGGGAACACGGCGGCCTGTTCGGGAAGATGAGTTCCGACAAGTACCCCGACGGAACCCTGCGCCCCTACGACGAGCCCGGCTCGCAGTGGAGCTACTCTCCGCTCTACGAGGAAATAGTCCACCTGCCCCTGATGATACGTGCGCCCGGCGTCCCTCCGGGCAACTACACCGGCATGAGTTCCGCCGTGGACGTGATGCCCACGGTGCTGGACCTGCTGGGACTGGACATCCCCGGCTTCGTGCAGGGACGCTCGCTGGCTCCGGCGCTCCGCGACCCCATGACGCAGGGACGTGACTTCGTGGTCAGCAGCCTGCCGTTCGCCAACGTTGGCGACCCAGTGCACTCCGTGGACAACCTGCTGCGGGTCCTGACGGAGCCGCCCGTCACTACGGTGACATCCGGAAGCTGGAGCCTGCTGTACAGCCCCCTGCCAGGGGTATCCACGCTCTACAACCTCACGGACGACCCCACGCAGTCGGACAACGTCATAGAGCGCAACGTGGACGTGGCCACCGAACTGCACCGGAAGCTGGTCCGCTTTATGCGCGAGACCGACGTACCGGAACGCCTCCTCAACCCCCGGCTGGAACTGCGGATGTAACTCCCTTCACATATTGCTCTCCGTGGGAACCCTGGGTAGGTCCACAAACAGTCTTGCATGGTGTGATATAAGGCCTGTGAGAATGGTTTGTGACGAGGGGGCAGCCAGCGATTGTTGCTCGAAGGCAATGTGGCACTCATCACCGGCGCGGGCCGCGGCATAGGGCGGGCCATTGCCCTGTGCTTCGCCCGTGAAGGCGCCAGAACCGTCCTGACCGGACGGGACATGGACCGTCTGCAGCGGGTGGCGCAGGAGATAAGGGCTGCTGGGGGTGAGGCTGCAGCCTTCCACTTGGACGTGACCCGAGACGATGAAGCAACCCGCGTAGTGGATGAGGTCGTCGCGACCTGGGGGCGGATAGACGTGCTGGTCAACAACGCCGGGGTGATCACCTACGACACACCGCTGTGGGCGACCACCCTGGACCAGTGGGATGAGGTGATGAACACCAATCTGCGGGGAATGCACCTGGTCAGCCGGGCCGTGGTTCCCCACATGATGCAGAGAGAACGCGGCGTCATAATCAACATAGGGTCGTCCTCCGGCCGTCGGCCCGACAGCGAATACGGCGCCTACGCCACATCGAAATGGGGCGTCGTGGGATACACGGTTTCCCTCGCCGATTCGCTCCGCCCCCACGGAATCAGGGTTAACGGCATCAATCCCGACTGGGTGCATACCGATATGGCACGGGCTTACAATCCCTCCGGAGATGCGGACTGGATTTCTCCGAAAGAGGTGGCCCAAGCCCCGCTGTACCTGGCGACACATGAGCCCGGCGCGATGACCGGGCAGTTCATCGACCTTTTCGGCAACTGATTCTTGATCCTTAATTGTGGCGGTCCAGCGATGAGCACAGCCCCTGATTATTCCGAGTCCTTTTACCGGCGGCACGCGCAGCGCTATGCCGAGGTGAGCCACAATTTTATCCAGTCGGTCTATACCGATATGTCCCATCCCATGCTCAGGGGCGACAGGGACCTCATGGACCGCGTCCTCGAGCTTGTCCCGCCGGGCTCCCGGGGGCTTGACGCAGGCTGTGGCGCAGGGGCACGGGATGTGTACTTCTACTGGCAGAACGGATACGACATATACGGTGTCGACGCAGTGGAGGAGAACATCCTGGAGGCCCGCAGGCTCCACCCCGAGATTGCTGACAGAGTGGAGGTGGCTGACTTGCGCGAGGCGCTCAATCACCCCGAAGGCTCTTTCGACTTCGTCCTGTGCAATGCCGTGATCCAGCATATCGAACCGGAAGTCACGCTGGGAACGACAGTGCCAGAGCTGGCCAGGGTACTGAAGGCCGACGGCATTCTGCAGCTCATGTTCAAGTATGGGGACGGGGTCGCAACGGTGTACGACAGGGACTACGGCGCGGACCGGACCTTCCAGCTATATGCGGTTGACGAGGTGCTGGCCGTGCTGGCGGAAGAAGGATTCAGGGTGGTCCCCGAGGAAAGCGGGAAACTCGGAGGGATCATGTACTTCAAAGACCCCAAGCCCATGGACCACTGTGTTTTCTTCGCCCGAAAAAACTCATAAGCGCGCAGGTCCCCTGCCAGGGCCGGTCAAGCGGCTTTCCGAATTGATATGAGCGGACTGACAGTTCCCGAAAGCCTTTCAGATATCACGTCGTGCTGGTTGACCCAAGCCCTCAACGCCGGCCGGAGTTCCGTAGGCACGTCCATAACCGGCTACTCGGCCGAACCCCTCGCCGATGGCAAGGGATTCATGAACCAGCTGTTCCGCCTGAGGCTGCAATTCGACTCCGGTACCGCAGATCGACCCGATACGGTCATAGCCAAGCTCCCTTCAGCCGACCCTCTGCTCAGGACGGTCTTTGACAGGCTGGGACAGAACCGACGCGAGGTCGGGTTTTACCGGAATCTGGCAGACAGCCCCCACATGCCGGTCCCTCGCGTTTATCACAGCGCAATGGACCCAGGCACCGGTAACTCGGTCCTGCTGCTGGAAGACCTGGGCTCCCTGAGGCAAGGCGACAGCGTCGCCGGCTGCACCCTGGACGAGGCCCGCCTCTGCATCGGACAACTGGCCAGGTTCCACGCATCCTGGTGGAACAGCCCGCTCCTGGACCGCCTGGACTGGTTGCCGCTGAGGGAGGACGATGCTGACGCCCATGAGCAGATATTCCCCGGCGCCTGGGCTGCCCTTGTCGAAAAGGCCGGCGAGGGAATGCCTCCCGGCCTGCGCGTTCTGGGCGATCATCTGATCTCCGACATGCGCAGGATCAAGACCCGTCTGTCGCGCCCTCCCCTGACGGTCGTTCATGGAGATTACCGGCTGGACAATTGTTTCTTCTCCGAGGGTGCCTCCTCTCAGCAGGCGGTTGTCATCGACTGGGAATTCTGCACGAAGGGCCGTGGCGCCTACGATGTGGCGACCTTCGTCAACGAGGCATTCTGCGCGGAACGCCGAAGGGAGGTGGAGCTGGGCCTCCTGAGGGGGTATCACTCCACCCTGGAGGAAAGCGGTGTCCTGGGCTACACGTTCGAAGAGTGCCTGTACGACTACCGGCTTTCCATGCTGGAAGTGTTCGTGTTCTGGATAATCACGGGAGGCCACTCTAATTACGAAGGCGAGCGGGCCGCCGTATACCTGCGAAACACCCTGTATCGACTCAACACCGCGATATTCGACCTGGCCTCTGCCAAAGCGGCTTATCCGTAATGAAACGAAATCCTCGCACGGGACGGAGGCGGGCGACCGGACGTGAATACCACTACCGGCCTCCTGTCATCATTACCAGGGGAGGTTCGGGCAGCACAATCAGCACACAGAGGAGCTGAAGACAGCCAGACCAAGCCTTGAGATTACCCTCTGGGTCGCCCCGCAGCGATGATTCGATCTCCTGGGGAATCATGATGCTAGTCTGCATGAATGCCACCCGCCAACTGGAATGGGCGAGATTATAAATTCTACCGCGGTCCGGTGGACCATGGCGGGCTAATGTTCCGGGACCGGTGAATAGGCACCATTTCCGCGAAGCGTCTCTTCAATCACACCAGGGTATCTCCATAGGCGCCGCCTTTTGCTCATGGCGAGGTGCCTGCGGTGGATCGGCTCAATACCGTAGGCACCTGTCCCGCCGCACGTGGCCCGGCCAATTCCGCCCTCTGGCCACAATGCCAAAGCGTACACGTCGGTGCCGCGTGCGTGCCTGGCTCCGGCAGTTGTAGCCGAGTCTCCCGGAGCCAGCATGACCATGTCGCTTGAGCGGCATCCTGCCCGGGAACCTGTCCGCGTGTCGGCGTAGAACCAGTCGATGATGAGGTCCTGTTTCCGGCCCAACTCCAGCGCGCGGTCTGCGTACCAGCACCGGTTCCGGTCCGGGAGGAAGTGGGCAGCGGCCTTGTCCGATTTGCGGTGGCGGTTGACCCCCGGGAGATACCAGCTTCAGGTCCGGAAGGGCAGTGGCGAACTCCACCCGTATTGGTGAGCTGGGCCAGGAGGCCTTCGGCGTCGGCGTGGACGACGATACGATCAATGTCCGTCTCCCCAATGTTCTCGAACCAGGTTCCCGTGTGTGGGTTGTAGATCCCGCCCCGGGCCTCCTCGTGAATTTTCAATGTATATAGGCCAGTGGGGCGGGAGGGCATGACGGGTTGGGGCGGGCTCTCCGGGGAGGCGAATCCCGCCTCGAGTGGGGTTGTGAGCGGTACAAACCATGAAAATTTCCGTTGCCCTTTGGCGCCCTTGGGCAGCCCGCCGGACCCGACGGCGCAACTGGAGGAAGGATGAGAAAGGGCTTGAAAGCGTCCTTGCATCGGAAGGCCGGTGTCTGGCACCGGTGGTTTGTCGCCGTTGCACCATCCTCCCGAACCGGCACCAAGCGATCTGGAAGGCGATCCTATAATGTTGGTGCACTGAGGGTTGGGACTGTGATCGACCAGATTTCCGTCTGCCCAAGAGAAATATGGGAGACCCGAGTCTGTTACGAAGGAGATGGAGTTATGCAACAGCACGTCTTCCCCTAAGGCCACAAATCCCCTGATGTGCTCTCGGAAGCTGACCGGTCTGGGTATTGGAGCTGCCTGAGGGGTCCGGTCTGTCCGGTTGAGAGAGAAGGCCGGACCGTTTTGTGAGCGCGGCCCTCGGGGTCCAGTGTGGGTCTGGGTCTTATATTGCGTGTCTCTGGGGAGGTGGGCCTTCTGTCCTCTGATGTCCGGTGCTCTCGTCCAGAAATGACGTGTTCCCTGGCTGCCCGCCGCCCACATGACACCGGATTGTTGTGGGTCTGAGATGAGGCTACCGCTGGTCTCCCTGGGGGAGGTGCCATATTGGTTTTCTACCTCGGAGGAATGCTTCGGAGGAATGCCTAGTCCCTCTATGACCTGGCCACGAGGCGGGTGGAGGCTCCTTGTAAGGACGCCGCTTCGGAAGTTATCGATCTCGGACTGGGACATGCCGCTGGCTCTGGCCGAGGCCCTGTGAACTGCTGAATAAGGGGCTTTCCGTTCTGTCAGGATTCGATGGAATCATGCGGGTGGTGTTTGTCTCGGAGGTTTTGAAACCGCTGGCCTGTACCTCCGTTCCGGATGAGTGGGCGTCGTCGTCGCCCGGCCCGTGTCCATTCATCAGGGCGATGATGAGTTGGCAGATGACATTGAGAAGGGCTGTTATTCTCTTGCTGTTGGGTTGCGGTTATTCTCGCAAACGGAATTTGGGCGTTTTTCTAGCGACAGCGATTTTCTATTGACAGCGTGATGGTGGGATATTACCATCCCCTTTGATAGGATAGGGAAAGGCGCCTGGCAAGCTTTGCAGGGCCGCACCAGACGCCTTAATACATCTCAGAACCCAGGCCCAGCTAGGCCCTATAGCCGAATTGGTTCGGCGGGTTCTTTGATGTCCCAATCCTATCACCGGGCGCATTGGTCGTCAAACTGAATTTTGCAGGTGATGTCATGGAAGGAGAAATCGACGGGCTCTCTATGATTCGATGGCTTGATGATGAGGCGCGCCGGAGGATCTCCGAATGCCAGTCCGAAATCCGGGCCCTGTCGGATTTTCGGGAACGGGTCGGACCACTCCTGGATAGTCCGGACTCGCTTTTCATTTCGAAACTCCATATCCCGGCCGGCTCCGTTACGGATATGACGCCGGTCTCTCCATCGGCCACAACTCGGGACGGGTACTTCGGGGAGATGTGTCGGCTTCTCCCGGCGTTGAGAGCGGCAAAGGGCCATCTGCCGCGGCTCCACCTCCTGGCCGTCGCCGGTGGCGGCAAGCTGAATCTGGACGAGGTAGCGGATTTCATGCTCGGCGAACGCATTTCCGAGGCGAAAGATTCTGAAACTCTCGTCAAAAATCTCGGAACCTCGATCAACAAAGACCCGGCGTTTGCTCCTGACCCGGACGAAAAGAGGACCTATTACCTGAGGTCGATGCGGCAGCCGCCGGCTCCACGGGAGGAATGCGCGCCCACAGAAGCCCTGGAACCCCAGGCCGGGTGCGCCTCCCTGGTCCAGATACCCGAATGCTTGACTCCCACATTGGTCGGTGGCGTCGAGTCCCCCCGGGATGGGGACCTCTGATGTATCCGACTGGTCTCTCTCTAGGCTGTTTGTGACGGTCTCCCGATGAACAGGGAGAGGGGCTGCAGGCGAAGAGGACTCCCGGAACGCCTTTGCCGTTCAAGGAGGACGGGACCAATGTCCTCCCCTTGGCGTCCGGGGATTGAGGTTGCACCCGGAGGGTACGGAACTGAGGCCTCGTCCGGTGTGCTCAGGGTGAGCCGGCAGGTTCTGCCGGACCCGCAGCCTCTGGTCAATGGAATGGGAATTGGACGAAGGAGGTCAGTGTAATGGGTAACGGCAAGGGCCGGGACGGCCCGGCCAAAAGAAAAGGGGGCCGAGGGCGGATTGGAGCCCAGACCTCGACCCCCATCGACCACCTCCCCCGCGAAAGGGACTTGGCCTTTTCTGATGATAGCGGATCATCGGCTTGCCAGCAAACAGGGGAGGACCCGGTGGGTTCCCCTCTCACGCAGGACGGCCGTGAAACGGAGCCGGGTTCCGCAGACGCCCCTGAGGGTTACGGTGCCTCGTCGTCCGGAGCCGGGAAGGAGGAAACAACTGCGAGCCCAGCGTTTGGGTCCCCTACTGACTGTGCTCCCGTGGTGTGGGAGAGCGACTGGGAACGGGACGGTCGCTTCAGGGTCAAGGTGAGAGTGTTGGGCCAGCCCGGTGGCGATAAGAGGACCAAATGTGTGGAGTGGCTGGCTTTCGGTGGATTTCCGCCATCCCTTGAGGTTGGCGAGGAGCCTGGTGATTGACCATTTGAGGGGTGTGGGCAGGGGCGTCGGCCAAGGAGGCTGTTCGGCGGGCTCGATGTTACTTGTGCGGCTTGTTCGTCTGGCTGTTTCGCCTGCCCTCCCCTTTGGCTTCCGCATGGTTACCCGGAAACGCTGTGTCTGGAGGCGTAGCTTGCTCACAATTTTTTGGCGCCGGGGTGAGTATCCCCGGCAGGGGGATCCATGCCATTAGCAGCAATATACGCCTGGATGAGTGCCACGGGTCCTGATGACGGCATTTCGCTGGATGACCAGATTGCCGAATCCATTGGCTTCGCAGAGGAGGCCGGATATACCGTTCTTCCTGAACATGTGGTGGCCGAGCGGTTCACGGGGTCCGTACTGAATCGTCCGGGACTTGACCGTATACGGGGTCTGGCTGCAACGGGAGAAGTTCAGGCGGTGTACGGCAGGAGTCTGGACCGCTTTACTCGCGACCCATATCACGCCCTTGCCCTCATGCACGAACTTGACGCGTTGGGGGTGCGTTGGTATTTGCCCAAGGCCTGTCTGAGACCACTCCTATGGAACGGTTGATCATCAGTTTGGAAGGGTACGTCGGCAGGAAAGAACGGGAATATATGGTCCGCCGGTCCATAATTGGGAAGGTGGCTGTAGCCTAATCCGGGCGTCTCCCTTGCGGGGAGTCTCTGTTCGGGGACGACCGCGATCCTGTCCTCAAGAAAAGGACGATCAAAGAGGCCGAAGCCGCCGTGGTAAGGGACTCATAACACTGGATACCGGGAGGAGTGGCCCCTCCTCCGATCGGGCCTCGGCTTAAGGAAAATGGGATCAGGGGCCGCAGGAGTGGGGTGCTATAGGCCCCTGGCGTAAAGCGAATGTTGCAGAACCGGTCCGAAACCGGAGTTGACCTTTGCGCTAGGAACCGGGCTGTCGGGACTGCAGACCGGAAAAGGGGAAACTCTTCTCAAGATAAGGTGCAGGTCATAGAAATCAGGGAATTCACCCCTGCCAACATTTCGACAAAACTGTTCGAAGCAGTGCAGGGGAGGCTGTAGACCCGCCGGGCCAAGAGTTGTTACTTGGGGACGTTTCGCCCCTCTGTGGAGCGTCTCCTAGACTTTGAACGTGACGGAATGTGGATTTTCGGTAGAGGAGGGCTCATGAATCGGACTGGAATATATAGCAGAGTAAGTACCCGAGGTCAGATGGAAGGCGGCCCGTTGGAAGTGCATGAAATGGAGTCAGTTGGGGCCGAGGAAAGCGATGGCTGCCCAGTTCTTCCGGAAGAAGTAGTGGCTGAACAGTTCATCGGACCCGTTTTGGGAAATCGGGGCTCAGCGGCGTTCGAAGTTCGGCTGCTGGAGGAGAAGCCCAGGCTGTGTGCGGAGTGAGCCTGGATCGCTTCACCTCCTATTCCGTCGACGCTCTTTTCCTCTGCCAGCAGTCTGAGGAGTTGGGGTTCCCCTGGTATTCGTTGGGTACGCAAGAAAACACAGCCGTAAAGGTAGGAGGTTATACACGTTGAGGGTTTCCTCAGCGGAGCAGCAGAAATCTGTTACTCCGCTGAGGATTAGATGGAAGGAGGAATTATGAAATTCGCCTTGGTATACGCCAGGGTCAGTTCCCCTGGTCAAGAGGAAGGCACCTCACTGGAAGATCAGATTTCGGAGAGCATTAGCGCTGCTGAAGCAGACGGATACAACGTCCTCTCCCAACATGTGGTGGCTGAGCAGTTCACCGGGTCCGTGCTGGATCGTCCGGGGCTCAACCGTGTACGGGACCTAGCTGCAAGAGGAGAGGTCCAGGCAGTGTACGGCAGGAGCCTGGACAGGTTCACCCGCGACCCTTATCACGCCCTGGCCTTGGTGCACGAGTTCGAGGAGTTGGGCATTCCCTTGGTTTTTGTCCAAGGCCTGTCTGACACCAGTCCTGAGGGCAAGCTGATCATCTATGTGGAAGGATACGTTGGAAAAAAGGAGAGGGAATACATCGCCCGCAGAACGATGCAAGGGAAGGTCGCTGTAGCCAAATCCGGGCGGCTGCCATGCGGGGGACCTCTGTTCGGGTACGACTACGACCCTGTCCTTAAGAAAAGGACAATCAACGAGGCAGAAGCCGCAGTGGTCAGGCAAATGTTCCAGAGCGCGTTCGAAGGGGTGAGCCCGTATCAGATCGGGCTTCACCTTGAGGAAATGGGGATCAGGGGACGGAGAGGTGGCGTGCTGGAAGCGCGCACGGTGGAGCGGATGTTGCGGAACCGGTCCTATACCGGAGTTAACCTTTATGGTGAGTACCGGGCTGTCGGATCTAAGGGTCAGAAAAGGACAATTACTCCTCGCGACAAAGCGGAGGTCATCGAAATCGTTGGGTTCACCCCTCCTATCATCTCGATAGAACTGTTCGAAGCGGTGCAGGAGAGGCTGTCGACCCGCCAGGCCAAAGACGGCGGGAAGGGGCGGCGCTATGAACTCACAGGATACGGTCGCTGCATCAAGTGTGATAGTCCGGTCGTCGGAGCCTGTTTGGTCAGGAAGTATCGCAAGTATCGCTGCCGGGGTACTGCGCGCACGGTGCGCCGTCCCGCGATATGCAATGCCCGGTACATTGATGGCAACGACTATGAGACAGTGGTGTGGCGACTGGTTTGCGAGGCCATCAAAGATCCCGGCATCCTGGTGGCGGAACTCCAAGAACATTTCGAGACAGGAGGTGGCGGTCTCGGGGAACAGATAAAAGTCTTGCAGCGGGACATTCAGCAGTTGAGAGGGCGAGAAGCAAGACTGATTGGACTGTATGGGGACGAGAAACTAGATCGGGAAGCATTGGATAGCCAAGTCGCTCCCATCAGGGCCCTATCTGAGGAGAAGAAAAAAGAACTAAATGTCCTGGTGGAACAGCAGAGACTGCGAGACGAGTCGAGTGAATTGGACCGTCGGGTGAGAGAGGTCTGCCAGCGGGTTTCGGACCGGTTGGACAACTTGGATTTGGAAGGCAGGCGGGCCGTATATTCCGCCTTCGGTGTCTCCGTCAAGGCCAGCCGTGAAGACCTGCTGATCACCCTCGTGATTTCCAACAAGTGTACTACCATTGGACAAACATCGGCATGACTACGTGCACGTAGTCGTCGCTGTCGGTGGGCTTGAATACGCCGGGGCTGGACGGGGAGGTCACTTCCAGCGTTACGCGGCTGCCGCTCAGTTCGGAGAGAACGTCCACCAGGTAGCGGCTGTTGAAGGCTATCTTGCTGTCCTCCCCTTCCTTCTTCATCTCCAGTTCGATGACATCGAGCTCCTCTTCGAACTCCCCGACTTCCTGCGAACTAGCTGATATCACCAGCTTCCCGCCGGCCTCCCCCTCATCGCCGTTGGGCTTGAACTGCATCCTCACGATGTTGGAGCCATCGCGCGCGAAAATTGAGGCCGTGCGGGTGGACCGGAGCATGCCGGGAAGTTCCAGGACCGCCCGGGTGTCATAGTCCTGCGGAATCAGCTGGTCGTAGTTGGGAAAAGTACCCTGCAGAATTTGCGAAACCAGTTCGGTCTTGTCCCTGCCGTGCACCCGGAACATAAGCTGTCCCCGTTCGGGGACCAGCATCAGCTCCACCGGCTCCTGGTTGTCGCCCAGCAGGCGACCCAACTCGGTCATGGTGCTGGCCGGGATGATCACTGTCACCTCGTCAGCGGATTGCTCCAGGGCGCCGTTGCGCACCGCGAGGCGAAAGCCGTCTGCGGAGGCGAGGGTAAAGCTGCCCTCGCTCAATCGAACGTTTACGCCGGTCAGGACGGGGCGGGACTCCTCCCTGGCTGCAGCAAAGTCGACCTGGTCGATGGCGCTGCGCAGCATCCTGGGATCGACCTGGAAGACGCGTTCTTCCTCGACCACGGGGATAGGCGGGAAATCGGACGCCGGGGTTCCGTAAAGGCTGGCCTCGGCGCGGCCGGCCCTCAGCTTGAGCACATGGGAGCCGGATTCGATTTCCATTTCAACCCGATCGGCGCCCAGCGAGTTTACGAAGTCAGACATCAACCGGGCTGGGACTGTGATCGAACCCTCCTCTTCCACCATGGCTCCAACCCAGGTCGTCATGGACATTTCCAGGTTGGTGGAGGCGAGACGCAGCATCCCGCCGTCGGTGGTCATGAGCACGTTCTGGGTTACAGGCAACGTGGCGCGGCTGGCCACCGCCCGTAAGACCACAGACAGACCCCTGGAGAGATTCTCCTGCATGCAAGAAAGCTTCATCCTTCGCCCCTGACTTCTGGCCGCACAAGTCGCCCTGAATTCCGATGCCCGTCCACCCGGACAATTGGGAGAACATTATAGGCCAAAATTCCGCTCAATGGCACGTTCGATCGAGGCGGTCCCAAAGCTTCCATCAATGGGTGTCGGGCCCTCGTCTGCTATAATACCGCCTGCTCCGGAGCGTACGTTATGACTGAACTTCTTTTTCACGATCACAGCTACCTCAAGGAATTCGATGCCACCGTCACGGCTGTGGCTGAGGCTGGCATCGCGCTGGACCGAACTGCGTTCTACATCGGCGGCGGCGGGCAACCCAGCGACGTCGGCATCCTGAGTGTGGACGGCCGCGACTACGCAGTAACCGGCGTCAAGCGGGACGGCGGACTCCTCCTTCACCTCATCGACGGAGATCGGCCCGGAGAGGGCAGCAGGGTGTCCGGCCGCATAGACTGGGAGCGTCGGTACCGCCTGATGCGTACCCACACGGCCCTGCACATCCTCTGCGGCGTGGTTTGGCGCGACTACGGCGCGCTGGTCACGGGCGGAAACATGCAGCCCGGCGAAGCCCGGATGGACTTCGAACTAGAGCGAATGTCTGCCGACTTCGCGGAAGAAGTCGAGGCCAAGGTGAATGAAGAAGTGACCGCCGCCCGGAACGTTCTGGCCATAAACCTGCCACGTGAGGAAGCAGAGCAGATTCCTGACCTGATCCGCACCAAGATCAACCTGCTGCCCACCAATATCCGCGAGGTGCGGACCATCGACATCCAGGGGCTGGACGTACAGGCCGACGGTGGCACCCACGTGAACAACACCACCGAGGTGGGGCACATCCGCGTGGTGGGCCACGAGAGCAAGGGCCGCATCAACAAGCGCCTCCGAATCGCACTGGAAGAGTAGTGGTTCAACCAATGGGGATTCCTGGCTACTAGTCCCGTTGGCCCTCAAACCGTCGAAGGGCAGTCCTTTCGTGGTTAGACAAGCTCACCATGAACGGGCTGAGATCTCGACATCTGCACCGAAATGCTGTAATACCAGCGCGGACCATCGACCAGAAACATAAAAGAGGACACGCTATCTATGCCCCGCACCGTGGTTGGAATTGACGTCGGCGGCACCTTCACCGACATTGCAGTCCTGAAAAACGGTCAGTTGACCGTTCACAAGCTCCCATCAACTCCCCAGAACCCATCGCTCGGCATCGTGCAGGGAGTCCAGGAAGTTGACGTCGACCGCGCCGAGGCCGATTTCGTCCATGGCTCCACCGTTGCCACCAACGCCCTGCTGGAGGGCAAGGGTGCGCGCACGGCGCTGGTAACCACCATGGGGTTCGAGGACGTGCTGGAAATCGGCCGTCAGAGCCGCGCCGAGCTGTACAACCTTGAGCAGGACCGCACCCCCACCCTGGCGCCGTGGGAGCTGCGGTTTGGGCTGTCGGAGCGCATCGACTACTCAGGCCAGATCCTTGACGACCTGCAATCCGATGCCATTGACGCACTGATGACTCTGATCGTCGAGTCCGGTGCTGATGCGGTGGCCGTGTCCTTCCTCTTTTCCTTCCTCAACCCGGTCCACGAGGACATGGTGAACGCGGCCCTGCAGAAGCTGGAGCCCCGGCCCTTCATCTCCCTGTCATCCCAGGTGCTGCCGGAATTTCGGGAGTTTGAACGCACCAGCACTGTGGTGGTCAATGCCTACGTGGGCCAGGTGATGAGCCGCTACCTGGGCGAGCTTGAGCAGTCGCTGGGCGAAGGACTGCGCATCATGCAGTCGTCGGGCGGCAGCATCACGGCCCGGCTTGCCTCGGAGCAGCCGGTGCGCACCATCCTGAGCGGCCCAGCCGGCGGAGTGGTGGGCGCCTTTCACGTGGCCGCACAGGCGGGCTACCCAGACATCATCACTCTGGATATGGGCGGCACCTCCACTGACGTTTCGCTCTGTCCGGGACGGATCAAGGAGACCGGCAGCTCCAACGTGGGCGGGCACCCCATCAGCGTGCCAATGATCGAGATACACACCGTAGGGGCCGGCGGCGGGTCCATCGCCCGCGTGGATGCTGGCGGCGCCCTGACCGTGGGGCCACAGTCAGCGGGGGCGGACCCGGGGCCCGCCTGCTACGGACGGGGCGACCAGCTGACGGTGTCCGACGCCAACCTGCTGCTGGGACGTCTGCGGCCCGACCGTTTCCTGGGCGGACGCCTGACCCTCGACCTGCCGCGGGCGCAGGGACTGATGGGATCGCTGGCCTCGGGGCTGGGCCTTGGAGAGCAGCAGGCGGCCCTGGGCATCCTGCGGGTGGTCAACGCAAACATGGAGCGCGCGATCCGGGCCATCTCCCTGGAACGCGGCTACGACCCCCGCAGCTTTACGCTGGTCCCATTCGGCGGGGCCGGGCCGGTGCACGGGTGTGAGCTGGCCCAGGAGTTGGGCATACCGCGCGTGCTGATTCCGGCGCGTCCGGGAATACTCTCCGCGCTGGGAGTGGCCATCGCCGACGTGGTCAAGGACTACTCGCGCACCGTGATGCTGCGTGGCGCCGACCTTGACCGCGAACGGCTGGAGGAGGAGTTCCACGGGATGGAGGGGATTGCCCGAGCGGAACTGGAACAGGAGGGACTGCCCTCCGACCGGATGACGGCACGTCGCTTCCTGGACGTGCGATACGTTGGCCAGTCATTCGAGCTCAACGTGGACTACCCGACGACGCGTGCGTCGCGCACCTCGGCGGGTATGGCCCGCGCGATTTCCGACAGCTTCTACCGCGCTCACCTGCAGCGCTTCGGCTACGCCGACCGCGCCGAGCCCGTGGAGATCGTCAATCTACGCCTGAAGCTGGACCTGGCAGTCGACAAGCCAGACCTGCAGCTGGATCCGTCTGAGGGAACTGGGACCGCTCAAGCCGAGGTCGAGAGGGTGCCCGTGGTGTTCCGTGAGGGAGAGATGGACACGCCGCTCTACGACCGGGACCTGCTGGCCGCCGGGGACCGCATCACCGGGCCGGCCCTGGTGGTCCAACTGGACACTACGACCGTGGTGCCTCCCGGCTGGCAGGGCGACATAGACGCCTACGGCAACCTGCTGCTGACCATGGGGTAGGCCTCTCCAGTTTGGATTTAACTCTGAAAACCACAGACCACTTCGAGCGCCGAATGCGGGAAAGACCAGAAATTGATCGGGCATGGTGCGAACAAGCGCTCACGAACCCAATCAGGGTGCAAGTCCAAGAGGATGGTAAAATTCGTTACTGGGTGTATGTCTCCGAAGTCAGCAAATACCTTCGGGTGGTTACGCTATCAGACGGGGAGACAGTCCACACTGCCTTCCTCGACCGGCGTTTCAGGGAGTGACATGGAGTTCAATTACGACAAGGAAACCGACTCTCTTTCCATTCGCCTGTGTGAGGGATCCTATTTGGAGACAGAGGAAGTTGCCAACGACATCATGCTCGATTTCGACCACGATGGCGCATTGACAGCAATCGAAATTCTGAGTGTTGAAGAAAATGCCACTCCGTCAAAGTTGCACACTGCTCTGCAAAACCTGCCGGAAGAACTCACTCCGGAGGAGAAGCTCCTGGTAAAACTGGCTTTCGACCAAATAACCGCAGGAAAGCACAGACAGTCAAAACTTGTCATTTAGGTGGCTCCCCAATGGCACTTTCCATTTTGGCGGCTTTTGCGCATCCTGATGACGAGGGGTTCGGCTGCGGCGGCACGCTGGCCGCGCTGGTCGCCGGTGGGCATCGGGTGACGCTCATCTGCGCCACCAACGGCGACGTCGGCGAGATCAGCGACCCGGCGCTGGCCACCCCCGAGACGCTGTGGCAGGTCCGGCAGGGCGAGTTGCGAGCGGCCATGGACGTCACCGGAATCGATGATGTGCGCTTTCTGAACTACCGCGACTCGGGCATGCCCGGATGGGAGGACAACAACCACCCAAACAGCCTGTTCCAGGCCCCGGAAGCCAAAGTGGTGGAAGAGGTGGCATCCGTCATTAGGGAGATTCGTCCGGACATCGTCATCACCCACGACCCCACGGGAGGGTACGGCCACCCCGACCACGTGACCATCTGCCAGCGGACGGTGTCGGCGGTCGAGCTCTGCAAGGACGAGGTTACGCCGGTTCTCTACTACGTCTGCTTCCCTCGCAGTTTCTTCCAGCGAATGTGGAACAAGATGGTGGAGTTGGACCTGCGCCCGCCGTTTTCCGCCGATGACACGGAGGCTCTGGGGACTCCCGACGACGAGGTGACCACCTTTCTGAACGTTGCGCAGTTTGTGGCCATCAAGAAAGAGTCGCTGGAACGTCACCGCACCCAGATTGAACGGGATGGCCCATTCACGAGACTCCCCGAAGAGTTTATGAACGAGGCCATGTCCACCGAATTCTTCCAGCTCGCTGGCGGCCCGGATACCGACAACGGGGATATTCTGGCCGAGTTGTCGGGAAGCTGACTTTTCTCATCTGCCGTTTGAGGTGCATCAATGCCTGTTGACCCGGTCAGCCTTGAGGTCTTCAAGAACATGTTCGAGTCGGTGGCCGAGGAGATGGGGGTGGCCTTGCAACGGACATCCTACTCGCCCAACATCAAGGAGCGCCGCGACTTCTCCTGCGCGGTATTCGATCCCGCGGGCAACATGATCGCCCAGGCAGCTCACGTGCCCGTACACCTGGGCGCCATGCCGGCCTCCGTCCGGGCGGCCCTTGAGGTCTTCCCCAACGCCCTGCGCCAGGGCGATATCGTCATCCTGAACGACCCTTACCTGGGCGGCACGCACCTGCCGGACATCACGATGGTGGCGCCGGTCTACGCCGGTGAGGATGGAAAACAGGCATTGGCCGCCTTCGTTGCGGCGCGGGGTCACCACGCAGACGTTGGCGGCATGACCCCGGGCTCGCTGCCCCTGTCCACCGAGCTGTACCAGGAGGGAACGATCATCCCTCCCATCAAGCTGGCCCGGCGCGGACGGCTGAACCACGACGTTATCCAGCTGATATGCCGAAACTCGCGAACGCCCGATGAGCGAAAGGGAGATCTCGCCGCCATGACGGCGTCTATTCGCGTCGGCGAGCAGCGGATGCGCGAGCTGTTCGAACGCTACGGCACCGGGGACACCTCGGAACACATGGCGGCCCTGCTGGACTACTCCGAACGGGTGACCCGGCAAACCATTCGGGACATACCGGATGGAACGTACAGCGTCCTCGATTACATGGACGACGACGGCCTCACCCAGGAACCGGTGCCCATAGCCGTAACCATCACGGTGTCGGGCGACGAGATGGAGATTGACTTCACCGGCACCTCGCCGGAGCGTCCCGGGTGCATCAATGCCCCCGAGGCGGTGACCGTTTCCGCGTGCCTCTACGTGGTGCGCTGCCTGCTACAGGAGCAGGCGCCGGCCAACCAGGGCTGCCTGCGCCCCCTGCACATCAACGCTCCGAAGGGTTCGCTGGTCAACCCGAGGCCCCAGCGGGGGGTGGCTGCCGGAAACGTCGAGACCTCACAGCGCATCACGGACGTGCTGTTTGGCGCGCTGGCACAGGCCCTTCCGCAGGTTGTGCCGGCGGCGAGCCAGGGAACCATGAACAACATGATCATCGGCGGTCACGACCCGGTGCGGGAAAAGCCCTACGTCTACTACGAGACCATCGCCGGCGGGATGGGCGCCCGACCCGACAAGGACGGGATCTCGGGCATCCAGACCCACATGACCAACACGATGAACACTCCCATCGAGGCGATGGAGTTTGCCTTCCCCCTGCGCCTGCGGCGCTATGCCCTGAGGCGAGGGTCAGGCGGCGAGGGACAGTATCGAGGCGGCGACGGAGTGATTCGCGAAATGGAATTCCTGGCCCCGGCAAGGGTCACGCTGATGTCGGAGCGCCGTCGCAGGCCCCCTCCCGGATACCACGGCGGCCATCACGGCGAACCGGGCGAAAACATGCTCCTGCGCGGCGGCGTGGAGGAAGTGCAGCTGGCCGGCAAGGAAGTCATCGACGTATCCGCCGGTGACGTGGTGAGGGTCAGCACTCCCGGCGCGGGCGGCTGGGGCGCTCCGGATCACGGACACGGCCACCAGCATTGAGCCTCAAGCAGTCGCCTCACCTAATCCTCCGAGCGTGTGCGTTCTTGGGGGCTATTCTCCTTGTAGCCATGTTTGGCGTCGCCTGTGGTTCTAGTGTCTCCTCGGACCCCCGGGAACTCCTCCTTTCTCCTTCTGACGTCTCCGGGATACAACTCACCGTTGTATCAGAGTCGGAAGAGGAGTCTGAGCAGGGCCAGTCCGCACTGGTGGAATTGCAGGGGACGGGCTTCCGCGTGCTGCAGAGCGTGGTGCTTTTCGCAGACCGAGAGGCTGCCCTGGCAGCACTGGACGGCGTGAGGGGAGACCTCGTCAGCAGGGGCGAGACAGGCCCTGGAGGCATGGAAGCCAGCGGTGTGCTGGAGCACAGCCTTGGACCGGATGAGGCTTCCAGCTTGTTCTTCATTGAGGACCGGGCCTTGGTTCGACTCACGGTAACTGGCCCGGAGCGTCAGCAGCGATTGACGGAGTTGGCAGAAATCGCCCGCAATAAGCTTGAGGGCGGCTGAGGCTGCGGCATTTGAATGCGTTGCCTTTAGCAAGGATTTCACCCCCACCCTAACCCTCCCCCTGAGGGGGAGGGAACACTCGAATGACCCCATTTATTCCTGCCAGGGTATGCACATGCCCAACGAATTGTGCATTGCAGCGAGTGCAGGCGCATCTCAGGAGTTGCAATCTAGGAACAGAACGGGCCCGTTGCCGGATTCGGCAACGGGCCACGATGACTCACCTCAATGGGTCTGAGGGACTATTTGCCGTCGTCGAAGCTCACGATCACAACTGCGTTGGCGATAACGAGGGCGTCGTCGCCGCTCTCGTTGGGGACCTCAAGGCCTCCTGCTACCGCCTCGCAGTGGCCGGTCCCGTGAGGCAGGACCGAGATAACGGCCGCCTTGTCCACGGCGCCGGGGTTGGGGACGCCAATGGTGACGTCCACGCGCATGTCATCGGCGGTCTTACCCAGCATCCTCTGGAACCCCAGGCTGCTGTGATGGATGGCGTCAAACACGGCCCTCTGGGCCGCAGTGGTGTAGTCCCGTCCATGGACGTCGACGCCCATCCCCATTTCAGTTACGCAACGAACCAGTGCCATTTCGATCCTCCGCAGGTTTTAAGTACAGGCAATTACAACCCAGCGCCGGACATGCGTCAAGATGGCCGCCTCGGTCAACGAACTGAAGCCGTCCTTTACAAGCCGGTGCTTCCCCGTTAGATTTCTTCGAGCCAGCACCTTGTGGGTGCGTCCACCCACGGAGAAAGTGGCCGAAATCTGAATGCGAAGCCTGTTTCGAAAATCCTTCCGTCCAGCCGCCTTGTCGCTGCTTGTCCCTGCCCTGGCACTACTCTTTTTCATCGGATGCGGCGGAAAAAGCAACGTCGACGGCACCATCACAGTCTTTGCTGCGGCCTCTCTGACAGACGCATTCCAGGAAATCGCGGACGAGTTTGAATCGAATTACTCCGGTGTCGAGGTGAGGTTGAACTTTGCCGGCAGTCAGCGATTGAGGTCGCAACTGGAACTGGGGGCTACAGCCGATTTGTTCGCATCGGCGGACGAGCAGCAGATGCAACTGGTCCAGGATGCAGGCCTGATCTCAGATGACATTCAGTACTTTGCCAGCACCGCAATGTCCGTCATCGTTTCAGAGCAGTCTGGGATCAGCGACCTCAGCCAATTGGGGGAACAGGGAACCAGGATAGTGCTGGCCCACGAAAACGTCCCCGCCGGGGCCTACTCCAGGCAGTTGCTTGGCCAGCTTTCCGAGGGTGAGGCCAGCTTGGGCGAGGACTATGCGGAACTAATTATGGCCAACGTGGTTTCCGAGGAACCCAGCGTAAAATTCGTAGAACAGAAGGTCGTCCTGGGGGAGGCGGATGCGGGCATCGTCTACAGGCCCGGCTTGTTGTCGGCGCAATCGTCCGGAGGAGTGAGGGAACTGCCCCTGCCACCGGAGGCCAACGCCGTTCGTGCTCTTTATCCCATCGCCACGCTCAGTGATTCGGGCTCCCGAGCGATGGCGTCCCGGTTCATCAGCTTTCTGACATCGGAGGATGGGCGGGCCATTCTGGCCAGTTATGGTTTCGATGCTCCGTAAGAGGCGCCTTCCTGGCGGCGATTCCTCCGAGGCTGCGGGTCGGGGTACCCGGCGCTGGCCTCGATGGGTCGGGGGAGGGAGCGGAGCGCTGGGAGGAGCGGCGGGTTCGCTCTACATCGCTTTCATAGGCCTTCCGATTCTCGCATTACTCATTCGCGCCGCCCAGCAGGATGACCTGTGGAGCGCGGTAACCGGAGACCTGGCCCTGACCGCTCTGAGGCTTTCCATCTTCACCAGCGTGGTGAGCATCGCTGTGGTGGTCATCGGAGGCACGCCGTTCGCCTACCTGCTGGCCCGCAGCAACAGTTGGCTGGCGAGGGTGATTGACGGGCTGGTGGAGCTGCCCATCGTCCTGCCGCCCGTCGTGGCCGGCGTTGCGATGCTCATGGCCTTCGGCCGTGGCGGCTTGATTGGGGGATGGCTCAACGAGGCGGGGATAAACATCTCCTTCACCACGGTGGCGGTGGTCTTTGCCCAGATTTTCGTGGCCGCTCCTTTCTATGTTCGCTCGGCCAAGTTGGGCTTTCAGTCGGTGGCCGGGGACTATGAGGACGTATCGCAGACCCTGGGAGTTTCTCCGATCTCAACCTTCTGGCGCATTACCCTTCCCCTGGCGGCGCCATCCATCATCACCGGGCTGGGCTTGGCCTGGGCCCGGGCGCTCTCGGAATTCGGGGCCACCATCATGTTTGCCGGCAATCTCACCGGAGAGACCCAGACCATGCCCCTGGCGATAATGACGGCCATGGAATCCAGTGGGGGCCTTGACAGCGCCCTGGCCCTGTCGGCGGTGTTGCTGGTGGTGTCGGTGCTGGCCCTTACGGCGCTGACGGTGGCGTCGAGGCGCCGATGGAGCGGCCGGCTGTGAATGGGCAGATGGGATGCCGGGGATGGCTCCATTGCCAACTGGGCACGTTCGATCTCCAGCTCGACTGGGAGCTGGCTGCAGGAGAAACGCTGGTGCTGTTCGGGCCGTCTGGCTCCGGAAAGACCACCGCATTGCGGACCCTGGCAGGGCTTGTTCGCCCTATATCCGGACGCATCGAGATTGCCGGGAACCCGGTGTACGACAGCTCGGAGGGCATCTGGGTGCCCGCCCATAAGCGCAGGGTGGGTTACCTGACGCAGCAGTACCACCTGTTCCCGCATTTGACCCTGGCACAGAACATTTCCTACGGGCTGGGATCGGGCTTGAGATCGCTGCGAAATGTCCCGGTGCCCATTGACGAGCAGCTTGAAACGTTCCAGCTGCGTGGCCTCGAGGACAGGTATCCGTGGGAGCTCTCAGGAGGCCAGCAGCAGCGGGTGGCCCTGGCGAGGGCAATGGCCACCCAACCGCAGCTGCTACTTCTGGACGAGCCGTTTTCCGCGCTGGACGCTGGCCTTCGGCGTTCGCTGAGGCGCGAGTTGCGGGCCTCCCTGGAACGCAGGCCCATCCCAGTGGTGCTGGTCACCCACGACCGGGAGGAGGCCCTGGCCATGGGAGACCAGGTGCAGGTCATCGACGACGGACGCACCATCGCCCGGGGGGTACCTGTCGAGGTGCTGGGACAGCCGGGACAGACCGCCGTCGCCAATCTCGTCGGCGTGGAAAACCTGTTCCGGATGCGGGTGGAGTCCCGCCACCCCAGGGACGGCACCATGCGGCTGACCCGTGAAGGCAGGGAAGGGCAGGTGGTACTGGAAGCGCCGTTGGACGAGGGGCCAATGGACGAACGCTCCGATGACTGGGTTACGGTTGGGATTCGTGCATCGGACATTATTCTCTCGTCGGGGGAGCCGTCGGGATCCTCGGCCCGCAACCGCCTGTACGGCACCGTTTTCCGGATTGAGGCCAGGCCGCCCGGCTATACGGTGGAGCTGGACTGCGGGATCCCCCTGCAGTGCCACGTGACGGGAGCATCGCTGGAGGAAATGGGGATCGCAAACGGTCAGAATCTGTGGGCTGTGTTCAAGGCGTCCTCCTGCTTCCTGGTGGAGGAGTCCGGTGCGGAGGGGTCTGGCACAGGGTAGAAATGTCCAGCCAGACTGAGACGCCGGATGGTGTCATCTCGTAAATAAGGTGGATTCTAGAGGTGAAAGGTACCCCTCTGTCTGTTGAGGGTTTGTGTCCTTCACATCGGGCAACAGCTTCGCAAGACCAGACTGCCTGAGGTCCGCCAGACTCTTACGCCTACCTTCGATGACAGCATACTGTTTCCCTACAAACGTATAGAATCGTGCGATACGCTACGAAATCCGCCGAAATTTGAAAAGTATGCCAGTTTTGGTTGCATAATCTCCTTCGATAGCTATAATGTGGGCATTCGCACATACAAGGTTACTTGGGGCAGGTAATTTAACGTTCACCGGCCTGGTCAACTACCCCGACAGCCGTATTTTGGTGTGATGGGGTTACGGAACTCGCTGGCCCTGTTCCAAAAGTGCCTAGGAGGTCACCCGTGGCATTGTCGGACAAGACCCTGGTCTGCGTGGAGTGTGGCAGCGAGTTCATCTTCACCGTCGGGGAACAGGAATTTTTCCAGGCTCGAGGATTTGGCAACGAACCCAAGCGGTGCCGCAGTTGCCGTGCCGTCCGCAGGACGGAGCAGCGCGGGGGAGGGGGCGGGATGTACCAGGACGGTCCCCGCGAAATGTACCCCATTGTCTGCGCGGAATGCGGCAACGAGGCCATGGTGCCCTTCCGACCGCGTGGGGACCGCCCGGTGTACTGTAGCGACTGCTTCAGCCGAATGCGCGAACAGTCAGCGCCGGGCTTCTAGACAATCTGCCTGAAACTTCCTGGGGCCGCTTAGTGCGGCCCCAGCCTTTATGTGCTGCCGGCGGCCTCTTCGAATTTGCGCCCCCGGTGTTTATGGATATGTGCGCCACGCCGGCCCTCTTTACAAGACGGTTCATTGCGCCTAGGTCACGCCTCAGTGTTATCCACTCCTCTCCCTCTTCATTGAAGCACCGGTAGATTCCCGATAGAATTGCCGCTGGGTTCCATTCAGCCCTTTCAGTCCCTCTCTAACACCTTCACTTTCCGGTCCGGGCACTTGGCGATATGAAATTCCGCGACATCCGTGAATTCACCTCTTTCCTCGAGGAAAAGGGGGAGCTTTGCCGTGTCTCAACGCCAGTGGACACCAGGCTGGAAATCGCGGAGATCGCCGACCGTATGATCAAGTCGGGGGGTCCTGCGCTGCTGTTCGAGAACCCCGAGGGCTACGACATCCCGGTCCTGATCAATATCTTCGGGTCGAAGCGCCGGATGGCTATGGCCCTTGGGCTTGAGGACCTGGACGAAGCGGCAGGCAAGGTGCAGGGAATTCTCAACCTGGTTCAGGGACCTCCGGAAGGGATCGGGAACAAATTGCGCACTCTGGGTCAGCTGGTCAACCTGGCCTCGGTCAGGCCCAGAACGGTGAGCAACCCGCCGTGCCAGGATGTGGTCATTCAGGGCGACGAGGTCGACCTTTTCAAGTTTCCCAACCTGCAGTGCTGGCCCATGGATGGCGGCCCGTACATCACCCTGCCTCTGGTAATCACCCGCGATCCGGAGACTGGCGTGCAGAATTACGGCACCTACCGAATGCAGGTGTATGACCAGCGCACCACTGGCATGCACTGGCAGACTCACAAGGTGGCGGCACACCACGAGCGGATGGGGCGGCAGCTGGGACTGGACCGCATGGACGTCGCGGTGGCTTTGGGCGGCGACCCCGCCTCCATCTGGACTGGCTCGGCCCCATTGCCTCCGGATGTCGACGAGATGCTGGTGGCCGGGTTCCTCCGTGAGGAAGGAGTGGCCCTCGCCAAGGCACGCACCAGCGACCTGATGGTGCCGGCGGAGGCGGAAATCGTCCTCGAAGGCTATGTGCTGCTGGACGAGCAGCGAATGGAGGGCCCCTTCGGAGACCACACCGGCTACTATTCGATGCCGGAACCCTATCCGGTCTTTCACGTCACCTGCATCACACACCGGAACCGTCCCATTTATCCGGCGGCCATCGTGGGACGCCCTCCCTCGGAGGACTACTGGATGGGTAAGGTCACGGAGCGGATGTTTCTCCCGCTGATCAAGACCATCCTGCCCGAGGTCGTGGACGTGAATATGCCCGCCGAGGGGGCATTTCATAACCTGGTGATCGTCTCGATGAAGAAGGAGTACCCGGGGCAGGCCCGCAAGGTCATGCACGGACTGTGGGGAATGGGCCTGATGAGCCTTACCAAGGGCATCGTCGTCGTTGATCACTTCGTGGATGTGCAGAATGTATCCGAAGTGGCCTGGCGTGTTACGGCCAACATGGACCCCGCCAATGACTTTGTCTTCACGTCGGGTCCCATTGACGACCTGGACCATGCGTCGGCCATGCCCAGATTCGGAGGCAAAGTGGGCATAGATGCCACTGCCAAGATGCCGGAGGAAGGAGGACGCACCAGGGAATGGCCGCCCGACGTGGTAATGAGCCCGGAAGTTAAAGAACTGGTCAACCGTAAGTGGGCCAGCTACGGCTTCTCCTGATCCTCTGGGAGCAAAGCGCCTAGCGATGCAAGTAGCCAACGCAATCCGGTCACCGTTCGTCAAGCTGCCGCATTACCTGTGGGTGGTGCGCATCTGGGAATCGCTGTACGCGCTGCCCTTCTGCTACATGGGGATGATGCTGGCGTCGGTGGATTCAGGCGGCAGCGGCTGGCCGGGGTGGAGCACGTTCATCTGGATCACCGTAGCCCTCACCGGTGTGCGAACCCTGGGGATGTCTGCCAATCGCTTCATTCACCGGAAAGAGGATGCCCTGAACCCGCGCACCAAGGGCCGGCACCTGCCGCTGGGACTGGTAACGCCCCTGGACGTCATCGGACTGGCCGTCGTGGGCACGGGCGTCTTCTTCTACGCGGCGTCGCAACTCAACACCCTGACCCTAATTCTCGCGCCCGTGGCCGCCCTGTACGTGATCTTCTACTCGTTTACCAAGTACATCACCTGGGCCTGCCACTTCTTCCTGGGATTCGCGCTGGCGATCTCACCGTCGGCGGCCTGGATCGCAGTCACTGGCCGCCTCGACCCGGAGCCAATGCTGCTCACCTTCGCCATCACCATGTGGGCAGGCGGATTCGACATGATCTACGGCTGCGCCGACTACGACTTCGATCAGGAATACGGCACCAAGTCGTTCGCCAAGCGCTTCGGGATCGGCGCAGCTATCCGGACGACGCGGATCATGCACCTGCTGGCGGCGGGAGCGCTGCTGGCGCTGGGAATCTGGATGGACCTGGGCCTCTACTTCTTCATCGGCTGGGCCATTGCCATCGTGCTGCTGGCCCTGGAAAACAGCCTGGTCAAGGCCGATGACCTGTCGAAGCTCCGGTCGCCGCTGTTCCAGTACAACAGCGTCATTTCGGTGTCGCTGCTGGTATTCACCATCCTGGCCATTACGCTCTGATGCCTGGCCCCGTCATCGTTGGCATCACGGGGGCCAGCGGAGCAGTCATGGCCCGGAGCATGGTCGACGAGCTGCTGCGGCGAGACCTTCCGACGGCCGTGGTGTGCTCCAACGCCGCACGGCTTGTCTGGCAGGAGGAGCTGGGCCATTCCTACAACGAGACGCTGGTGGAATGGCAAGAGCACCCCGCTTTCGTCCAATACGCCATCAACGATTTGAGGGCGCCCATCGCCAGCGGCTCCTACCCTGCTGCGGGGATGGCTCTGGTGCCTGCCAGCATGAACAGCATCGCCTCGCTTGCGAACGGCATTTCCGGCAATCTGCTGCTGCGGGCGGCTGACGTGTGCCTCAAGGAACGGCGCCCCCTGGTGCTGGTGCCCCGCGAGACGCCGCTGCACAGCATTCACCTCGAGAACATGCTAACCCTCAGCCGCATGGGTGCGGTCATCCTGCCTCCCGACCCGGCATTTTATTTGCAGCCTGCCACGGTCGACGATATAGTCAAATACGTGGTGAGCAAGGTGCTGGTGTCCCTCGGAATAGACGACGCGCTGCCCGAGGACCAGCAATATCGCGGAGAGAGCTGAGCATGGGACTGACGTTCCTTGACGGTCGGGTTCTGGGATCCCGTGGTCAGGAGGAGACGGTCAATTTCCTGGTAGATAGCGGAGTGGGCTACACATTGTTGCCTTACCCTGTCTGGCAATCGCTGGGCCTGGAGCCAACCAGAGAAGAGACATTCCGCTTGGCCGACGGGACTACTGTGGCTCGCAGCCTTTCCAGGTGCTACATAACCCTGCCGCAAGGCGAAGAATATACGCCCGTCATACTAGGCGAAGAAACCGACGATCAGGCCCTTCTCGGAGTAGTAACCCTAGCGAGCATGGGCCTCATGCTGAACCCCTTCAGCCGCACCATGCACCATATGCGTCTCCTATGGCGAGGCTGACCGGCGCCGAGAGGCAGCGATACGTCGCTGGCCTCTTCTCGCGTATCACCAGGCACTACGACCTGATGAACGACATCATGACCCTGGGGATGCACCGGGGTTGGAAGCGACAGACGGCAACCCTGGCAACACAGAACTCAAGCGGTCAAGCACTGGACGTTTCCACGGGCACGGGGGACCTTGCCTTTCAACTGGCGAAGATGCCACGAGTGGGCCGCACGGTGGCCCTGGACCTCCTCCCCGAAATGATCCACAGAGCGCGGCGCAAAGCGTCCAACGGTTCCCCCGATTCCCCGGCTTTCATCGTTGGCGATGCCCTGTCTCTGCCCTTCCCCTCCGACACCTTTGCGTGCGCTACGGCGGGATTCAGCCTGCGCAATATGCCCGACGTCCGACAGGCCATAGCAGAGATGGCACGCGTGGTCCGCCCCGGGGGCCGAGTCGCCCTGCTGGAACTGTCGCCCATGAGCTCCGACCTCAAGGCTCGAGTGTTCCGCCTGTATTTCCACGGGCTAGTGCCGCTGGTGGGAGGACTCATAGCCAGGGACCGCACCGCCTACACCTACCTGCCCGAGTCCGTCGACACCTTCTACGACGCCGATGAACTGGCCGCCATCCTGAGGCATTCCGGACTGGAAGGTGTGCATTACCGGCGCCTGGGGTTCGGCACAGTCTGCCTGCACTGGGGAGACAAGCCGCTGACGTAGCAGGGAGGGGCGCCTTGGTGGACCCTGGCCGGCCGGCTATCATCTCGGGCTCCTCTGTATATCAGTCTCGGATTGCGGTAAAATCATGGATAATTGCAGTGCTGGGTTATGTATAATCGCAATAACGCCTTAGGGTACCCATCGCTTTCTCAATTTTTCAATTGGCTGGGACGGGCTGGCGATGACCACGATGATCGACAAACTTGAACCCATAATCCGCCGCTACGAAGAGATCGAGACGGCGATGGCAGACCCCGACGTAGTCGTCAACTACGAGCGGGTGCAGGAACTGGCCAAGGAACGCGCGTCTCTGGACGACCTGGTCGCCATAGCCCGGGACTACCGTCAATTGCTGGAAGAGAACGCTGATTTGGAGGCGCTCATCCAGGAGGGGGCGGAGGCGGAACTTGCCCAGATGGCGAAGGAGGAGCTGGACGCCAACGAGGCCAGGCTGGAAGAGGTTACCAACTCGCTTCGCACCGCGTTGCTGCCGAAGAACCCCAACGACCAGCGGGACGTGATCATCGAGATCCGTGCGGGAACGGGCGGCGACGAGGCCGGCCTGTTCGCCCGTGATCTCTATCGCGCTTACAGCCGTTACGCCCAGAACCGCGGCTGGGAAGTGGACCTGATGGACGCCAATCCCAGCGAGGTGGGCGGTTTCAACAAGATCGTCTTCGAAGTGCAGGGGCGAGGCGCATTCAGCCGCTTCAAGTACGAGAGCGGCGTGCACCGCGTGCAGCGCGTGCCCGAAACCGAGGCGCAAGGCCGCATACACACATCCACGGCCACGGTGGCGGTGCTGCCTGAGGCCGATGAGGTTGAAGTGAAGATCAACGAGGGAGATCTTCGCATCGACATATTCCACGCCGGTGGCCATGGCGGGCAGAACGTGAACAAGGTGGCGACGGCTGTCAGAATCGTCCACAACCCCTCGGGACTGACCGTTGTCTGCCAGGACGAGCGGTCACAGCACAAGAACAAGCAACGTGCGATGGCAATGCTCAGAGCGCGGCTCTTCGAGGCCGAGCAGGAGCGCCACGACGCCGAAATCAGCCAGGCCCGGCGCTCCCAGGTGGGAGGGGCAGAGAGGGCGGAAAAGATCCGTACCTACAACTATCCCCAGGACCGTGTCACCGACCACCGCAGCAGTACGACGTTCCACGGTATCCCCAAGCTGATGGACGGTTACTGGGACGACATCATTGACCGAATGGTCATTTGGGAAGAGGAGCTTCTGCTGGCCGAAGCCGGGGTCTAGCCCCTTCAGCCGGAGGACGATCCGGCCGGTAGTCTTGGGCGAATCTCGCCCGCAGGGTTGAACAGTCTGTATTGTCCACCATCCCCGAGGTTCCTATCTGTCCATCCTGCGGTTTCAGAAACCTGGCTGTCGCAAGGTTCTGTGGCGGATGCGGCCAGAGGCTGAACGAAGGCGCCTCTCCATCCCTCCCATCCCGCGGCCTCGGCGACAACGCAGCCCTTTCGGAGTCCCGTGTGGACCCGCGAGGTCCGTCGCCTGCTGGTGCTGGTGTCCAGAACCGGGCCAACTCTCCGAACACTCTCCGTATCCACGTTTCGCCACCTGCGAATTCGCGCCAGGACAGCGAGCCCACGCACGGCTCAGCCGCAGCCGCACTCCGGGTGGCAGCTGAAAACCTGGCATCCGCTGGCACGTTTCTCTCCGAAAGAGCGGCTTTTCTCCTGCTGATCGGATTCGTCCTAGCGGCACTGGCCCAGCTGGGGTTGTACTTCTCCGTCGAGCTGAACGCCAGGGCGCCCATGGGCTACCTGTTCCTCCTGACGATTGGAATCGTTGCATTCGCCTTGGGTTCGGCGGGGTTGTGGCTGCGTCGGACTGTGAGCAACGACCACTCAGGATCCCTTTCCGCAGGCGGCGCCACTCATACGAGCTGGGCAACTATCCGGGCTCCGTTGGGCCTTGTGGGATGGGTCTTGGGAGTCGTGGCGCTGTTCTATCTTTTGGCCATGCTGGCCTCCGGGTCGGAGTCGGGGAACGCCGTCTACATCTGGGTTCTTGCCCTCGCCGCCCTTGCGCTGCCATTCGTTTCCGTCGCCGACGTCGCGACCCGGCACGTCAGGAGCGGGCTGGTGGCCTGGCTGCGGCAGCACACGTGGGACATAGCGATCGTCGTGGCCCTGATCGCCGCATTTCTCGTCATTAACCTCCACGACCTGCGGGACTGGTACTACTCAGCCATTGGCGACGAGTACCTGTTCTACGAGCACGCCCGGCGCGTCGTTGACGAGGGGATAACGCGGCCATTCAGCCAGGAAGGTGTCTACAACATTCATCCGGCGATGAATTCGGTGTTCCAGGCCGGGGTGATGCGGGTGTTCGGCGCCGACTACCTCGGCTGGAAATTCAGCGAGACCCTGAACGCCGCAATCACGATCCCTGCTATATACCTGCTGGGGCACACGCTGGGAGGGAGGCGTGCCGCGGTTGTGGCTGCAGCCGTCTTCGCCTCCAGCCACTATCTGTTCGCGTTTGCCCACACGGGCTACAACAACCTGTCGCCGCTCCCGGTGGCCACGTGGTCCATCGCGGTGTTCGTGCTGGGCTGGAAGAGGCAAAGCCCTCTGCTGATGTACACGGCGGGACTCATCGCCGGCCTTGGCTTCTACACTCATTACGGAGCCCGGGCCGTTCTGCCCATCATAGCGCTTTTTTCGCTGACCGCTTGCAACCCGAGGCGCCTCACATACCTGTGGCCGCTGGCCCTGGGTTTCGCCATCACCGTCATCCCCACTTTCGTCGTCGAACAGGAGGGAGTGCTGACCCGGATGTTCGGGCAGGTGGTCGGCGGCTATTCGGAGGTGGTTACGGGATCAACGGGTCAACGGGTTCTGGACAACGTAATCCTGAACCTGCCGGCCTTCAGCTACAACTCCACGGTGCACACCTACATCTATGGAGCCCTTATGGACCCGGTGAGCGGCCTCCTCGCGGCGTTGGGGTTGGCCTTCGCCATCGGGCATCTGAAGGACCCGCGTTGGCGACTGCTTCTGATCTGGTTTGCCGTGGCCATGTTTATGTCAGGCATCCTTTCGCCCTACCCGCACGTCGCGGTTACAAGGCTCCTGTTCGCCGTCCCGCCACTGGCCTTGTTGGCAGGTCTGCTCGCCGGACGACTGTGGAAGGCCATTCCATTTCATCAGCTTCGGTTGCCGGACCGCTACCGACTTGTCACAGGAGTCGCGGTTGTTGCCACTGTGTTGCCGGTTATACTGGCCCTGAACCTCTGGCAGTTCTGGCAGGTGACGCCGTCGATGTTCCCGCACTCGAGGGAGGCGGTGGCGCTGGGAGCCATTCGTTCTGAGGACTGTGGCGGAGATTTTGAACAGGCAGCATTCGTGGGCAACGCGATGGGCGAGGGCAGCCTGATGCAGCGGATGCTATCCTCGATGTATCCCGATGGGCCTCTCCCCGGCAGAATCAGTCATTCGGAACTGGCAAACGGATCAGGGCTGCCTGATCCCCTGCCGGAGTGCCTTGTGTTCCTGAATCCAAATGCGGACGATGCGCTCCGGTTGCAGCAGGAACTGGCCCGCCGGTATCCTGATGGCTGGCTGCTACCGTTCACCAACCCGTCGGGCACCACCACCGTGGCAATTTTCGCTCGGTAATTGTACCGCGCCGTCCCTGAGCCAACTAAACACATAAGCAGGTCTTGTATCGCTATGGCCGTAATCCGAGAGACAATCAGGCAGACACACCAAACCCTGGAGGACGCGGGCATTCCGGACGCCCGGCTGGAGGCCGAGGTCATGGTCATGACGGTCATGCGAATGACCCGTCAGAACATATTCGCCGAGCAGGAGACGGAGGTCCCCCCCAACGCCGCAGAGGACCTGGCAGGCATCGTTGCCCAGCGGCTGGAACGCGTGCCGCTGGCCTACATCCTTGGCTACCGGGAGTTCTACGGCATCAACGTGGTGGTCACGCCTGACGTCCTGATCCCGCGCCCCGAGACCGAGGGCATGGTGGAACACACCCTGTTCATGGCCCTGATGGGAATGGAAACGCGGGAACTGAGCATCGCCGACGTGGGCACCGGCAGCGGGGCCATCGCGGTGAACCTGGCTATCCACCTTCCCTCAGCCAAAATATATGCTGTGGACGTCTCGGAACCAGCGCTGGACGTGGCGGCCTGGAACATCCGCGCCCACTCCGTGGCAGACCGGGTGCGGCTGGGGCACGGCGACCTGCTGGAGCCGATCCCGGAACCCGTGGACGTGATCGTGGCCAACCTGCCATACATTCCCACTGAACGCATTCCCACCCTTCAGCCGGAGGTTCAGCGGGAGCCGGCGGGTGCCCTGGACGGAGGCGCCGACGGTCTGGACCTGGTGCGGAGGCTGCTGTCGCAGGCGCCGATAAAGCTTAACAGCCCGGGCATTATCCTGCTGGAACTAGACCCGGAGCAGTTCCCGTCCGTCGAGGCACTGGCGCTGGAGCAGTTCCCCGATGCGGAAATCATGGCGGAGCAGGACCTCACGCACAGGGACCGGATAATGGTCATCAGCAGGCCTTGATGGCGTTATGGATTGTTCAATTTCCCTCCAGGATGGGAAAAAGTGAAGCTGTCTCCCGAATTAACCAGGGAGCTATCCCCGAAGGGGTGATTGCTCGCCCTTTCGCCTCTGCTCCGCACCTTTTCACATCCACCCTAACCCTCCCCCATCGAAGGGGAGGGGACTTCAGAGAGGGAGCGTGATGTTGTTCCAATGCTCGCAGGGGAGCAGGCCAAGCCATCCCCATAATTCCCGGCGAAACCGGTGCACGCCCTCACCCTAACCCTCTTCCGGAGGGAGAGGGGATCTGCAACGTCGATCAGTTGGGGCTGATGGGGTAGGCGCGCAGGGCATTGTCCCAGAGGATCTTGCGCTTGCTCTCCATGGAAACATCCGGGAGTTCCAGCATGTCCTGCTTGGCCCGGAAGTACTTCCTGCCCTCGGGGTGGCCGAAGTCGGTGGCGCCAACGATGACGTGGTCGCCAATAGCATCGATCAGCGGAGCGTTTGGCCGTTGGGGTTGCAAGAATGCTTGATTCCTCACTGTGGACTGGCTGGTAGCACCGAACTATAATGCGCCCATAATCGGAGTACAGGAGTAACCTATGTTGCGGGGCATCAAGCGGCGATTAGATGAGGGCAAGGAGCGGAAGGAACAGCAACGCCAAGAAATCGAACGTCGAGAACAAGAGGCGTTGCGAGCCCGATTGAAGGCTCAGCGAGAAAAGGAGGAGATACAGAGTAGAGTCTTGGCAATCTTGCAAGAGGGCAAAGTGCCGGATATGCACTTGTCCGTTGATGTTCCGTTCAAGCTCCAAAAGAACGAGAAGTGGCTACTGGCTGTCAACAACGTGTCCTACTCTGAGATGCGCACGAAACGCGAGGTAGTAGGCCGGTCGGCTGGTGCTAGCGTCCGTGTGATGAAGGGTGTGTCAATCAGGACAGGTGCATCCAAAGGCACTCCTGTGGAGACAGACGTTCTCACTCCGAGAGGCAGTGGCACTTTCGCAGTATCCACCAAGCACGTATTCTTCCACGGCGAGCGCTCATTCCGCATTCCGATGGGGAAAATAGTTTCGGTTCAGGGATTACCGAATGCGCTGGAAATTGTTCGTGACAGGGCAAGTGCTCAACCTGAGTACTTCGGCATTGTTGGTAGGGACGCTGAATTTGTGGCGGACTTAATTCATCTGCTCCCAGATCTGGATTTCGGGCGACGCGAACCGGAGATGCAGGACGTTTCCACTTACTTGATGCCTTTTGGCGATATGGGTGGAGACGATTTACTGAATGACGACTGAATGCCTTAACCCTGTTCCAGGAATCCTAAGACCCTGCCGCCTCTGGCAGGGTCTTTCATTTTCTAACTTGAAGACCGGAGTAGACCGGCCTAAGAACTGCTACAACCTAGCCAAGAATTTTTTCATAATCCAGTGAATCTCCATCGATACTGTATTGTTGTTTCAAGAAGGGTATAGGCGCAAGTGCACTCTCTCCGGTAGGGTGCACTTGCGAAACTGGTTTACAGGCCTTCGAGTTCCAGGGTTGCCACCTCGCTGGTCTCCATGTCGGCGACGCGGATGGTGTGGTTGTTGGTGTCGGCGATGTACATTTTGCCGTTGGCGATGCTCAGGCCGCAGGGCTCCGAGAACCGGGCCTGGGCAAACGGGCCATCCACGTGCCCAGGAGAGCCGGTGCCTGCCACGGTGAAGGCCGAACGAGTCTTGGGCAGCACCCGCTTGATCTTGTGGTTGTAGGTATCGGCCACGTAGAGCACACCGTCGTGGTGAGTGATTCCGATGGGATGCTGCAACCGGACGCGGAAGTCCTCGCCGTCGACGTCGCCGAACTCGAACAGGCCAAGGCCGATCAGCGTACGCACCGAGCCGCCGGGAGTGAGATCGCAGTTGCGGATGGAGCTGGTCTCGCTGTCGGCGAAGAAGAGCCGTTCGTCGCCACTTCCATCGCCGCCAACGGTGATGCCGCTGGGCTGCGCCAGGGCGGACGTGGCCAGCGGGCCATCGGTGATGGCCTCGCGACCACTGCCAGCGTAGGGGCCGACCATGCCAGTGTTCAGGTCCAGCGACCAAAGCTGGTGGATGCCGGCCATGGCGATGTAGATGACGCCATCGTGCAATGCGAGATCCCACGGTGAACTGAGTGCATACGATGTGCCAGGGCGGCTTCCGCTGCGTTCGTACCCCTGCTCGCCGGTGCCGGCGATAGTCTCCACCTGCCCGGCCTGCAGGTCGACGCGACGGATGGCGTGATTCTCGGTGTCGGCCACGTAGAGGACGTCACCATCGATGGCCATGCCCTGCGGGTGGTTGAACGCGGAAACGGCCAGAGGGCCGTCGATGAACGCCTCCTCGCCGGTGCCAATCACCTGCCGCACCTCGCCCTCAAAGGAGGAGACGACGATGCGGTTGTGGTTGGTGTCGGCGATGAAGAGCCTGGCGCCTACCTCGTCTGCCAGGACCTTCCCGGGGAAGCTGAGGGCGCTCTCCGGTCCGCGCGGCGGAGTGGTGGGCAGGGGCGAGCGCTGCATGATGCCCAGCTCGTCGAACTCGGCAATCATGCCGCCCAGCAACGTGTCGAACTGATCGAAGGTCATCTCGCCCTCGTGCTTGCCGATGACGTTGCCCCGAGGGTCTATGAACATGAGAGTCGGCCAGGCCCGGCAGGAGTACTGCTGCCAGACCTGGAACTCCGCGTCGTTGATCACCGGGTGCTCCAGCTCGCACCGCCGGACGGCGGCGGTCAGGCTGTCGGTCTCCTTTTCGGTGGGGAACTTGGCGGAGTGGACCCCGACCACCACCAGCTCGCTCGCGTACTTGCGCTCCAGTTTCCGCAACTGCGGAAAAATGTGCATGCAGTTGACTCAACAGTAGGTCCAGAAGTCCAGGATGACGATCTTGCCCTTGAGTTCTTCCATGGTCAGAGCACGGTCGGTGTTGACCCACTCCACGCCATTGGGGAATTCTGGTGCGGCCACCTGGCCTGCGTAGGATCGACTGGTTGTCATCGGAACCTCCGGATTGTTACTGACAGTCTATGATTATCGAAACTGGGGTGCGCCCTCACCCCAACCCTTTCGCGGAGGGAGAGGGAGTAATTCACGGTGCTCGTCTCTCAGCCGACGGCGGCGGGTTGCAACTGCTCGGCCAGGAACTCGCGGGTGCGCGCCCAGGCCATCTCGGCTGCGGTCCGGTGGTGGCGCTGGGCCATGTAACGGTTCATGAATGCGTGGTCGGCACCGGGGTAGCTGTAGAAGCGGTGCTCCTTGCCCAGCCGGGTCAGCTCGTCGTCCAGCGTTCGCATATCGTCCGGCGACGGATTGGCATCGACCTCGCCGAAGTGGAACAGCATTGGGCAGTTGATCCCATCGGCCATGGCAAAGGGCGCGACCTCGCCGGCACCCCACGGCACCAGGATGTTGCCTCCGTAGAAGGGTACCGCAGCCTTGAAGTGCGGGTTGGTGCAGGCCGCCAGCCAGACCACGCGCCCGCCCATGCAGAATCCGGTGATGCCCAGCCGTTCACGGTCCACCGAGGCGTGGGAACGCAGGAAGTCGACGGTGGCGTTGACGTCGGCGACGATGTCAGGATCGCTGAGCTGGTCGCGCTTGCTGCGGCCTGTCTGATCCACCATCTGGTCGGTGATGCGGTGGAACAGGTCGGGAGCGGCGGCGACGTAACCCTCCCTGGCAAGGTTGTCGACGACATCCCGGATAAACATGTCCACGCCGGGCGCGTGGTGAATTACCACCATCGCCGGGAAGGGGCCATCGCCCTCCGGCACATTCACGTAGGCGTTCATTTCGGCGCCGTCGACGTTGACATTCTGCACTGACGCAGGCATACCCCCTCCGATTACCAATTCTTCCTCTCCACTCCCAGGTCGCTCTCCAATATTCCCTTGCAGTGCGCCGCGGGCTCACCCGATCTATTCGACAGCAAGCACGGCGTAGCGAATAAATATGGTGCCCACAGGTTCGGCGAGAGGCGCGTTGCCGACGAGCACGGCAATTACGTGCTCAGTGCCCGGGACGGCGCTGTCCTCGACGAGGATGCGCTTGGGCGTGTTGTTGCCGGTGATGACCCACAGGTTGCGGTCTATGTGGCCGTCAATGTAGACCTCGCCGTAGTTGTCCACGTTGGTCTCGAACCACACTCGGCGTTCGGCCACATCCTCACCCTTGACGGAGGCGGGGATGGTCAGGCGCAGCCGGTACCAGGCGAAGGTGAAGCCGACGGAGCGGCGTTCCTGGATGTCGGCGTTCTGCTCCCACCAAGAATCGTCGTAGTCGGGCAGCCGGGCCGGGCTCTCCCGCATTTCAGCCACCAGGCCCTGGTTGGGTTCGCCGGGCACAACGCCCATGGCCACGCGCCAGCCATCTGCTTTCAGCAGAGCCAGGTCTTCGGCGTTTTCCAGGTCCAGAGATACACGGGGCATGGGCTTACTCCTTTGGATTGGAGCGAATCTAGGGAAATGATCTGCCTCCCCGGGGGCTTCTCTACGCCACCTTTTCGCCCCCACCCTAACCCTCCCCCATCAAGGGGGAGGGGACTGTTCGGGCGAATAGTCAGAGTTGCTTCAGGCGGTTACCTTGGCGGCCTTCAGGTGCTTGTCGAAGAACTCGATGGTGCGGGGCCAGGCCGCGGCGGCCGCTTCCGGGTGATGACGGTCCGGGTTGTTGAAGTCCATGAAAGCGTGGTTGGCGCCCTCATAGGTATGGAACTCGAAGGTCTTGCCCAGCCGCGTCAGTTCCGCCTCCAGCTTGTCCCGGTCCTCCAGCGACGGGTTCACGTCAATGGAGCCGAAGTGGAACAGCATGGGGCAGTTGATGTTGGACGTCATATCGAAGGGAGGCTGCGTGCCGTTGCCCCAGATGTTCATGATGCTGCCGCCGTAGAAGGGCACGGTGGCCTTGAATATCTGGTTGGAGGCGGCCATCATCCACGCCACGCGTCCGCCCATGCAGAAGCCGGTGACGCCGATGCGGTCGCTGTCGACGTGGGGGTTGGCGACTAGGAAGTCCGCCGCGGCATTCATGTCGGCGATGACGTCCTGGTCATTCAGGTAGCCCAGCCGTTCCAGCCTCGGGCCGTTGAGCTGCTCGTCGGTGAAACGGTGGAACAGGTCCGGCACCACGGCAACGTAGCCAGCCTCAGCTAAGCGGTCGGCCATGACCTTGTCGAACTCGTCCAGTCCTCCCACGTGGAACGCGATGACCACGGCGGGATAGGGTGCCTCGCCGCCGCTGGGGATGGCGGCGTACATGTCCATCTCGGAACCATTGACCGTCAGCTTGTCAGTAAACGATGGCATTTCAATCACTCCCGTTATTCGCCTCGTTGGCTCGTGCCAATATCAGCGAGACTTCAACTGTCGAATGGTATGGTTATTGTCTTGAAACCTGAGGTGAGTGCCTCTGGGTTTATACCCGATACAGTCTCACCCCCACCCTAGCCCTCCCCCTGAGGGGGAGGGAAATCCTTTCATCGTCTAAATCAGGCCCTCGGCACGCACGGCGACCATGGTGTCAGAGAAAGCCTCGATCGTCTGGTCTATGTCGGCCTCATTGTGGACTCCCGAGACCAGGATGGTCTCGCGGCCCATGATGTCCACCCCGCGGTTCTGAAGGCCTCGCTTCATTGCTGTCGTGGCAGGAGAGGCTGCAGCGGCCGCGATTTCACGGTGGGACAGGGTGAATATATCGTTACCGCAGTCGGCTAGCACTACATGGAGCATGGACGCGATGCCGTGCACGTGGCCCGGAATCTCCAGACGCCCCAGTACCTCGTTGAATCCGGCCTTGAGCCGGTCCGCCATGGCGTCGGCGCGATCGTTAATGGGTTCGCTGGCCAATAGTTCCAGAGCCGTTGCCCCGGCGGCTGCCGACAGCGGGTTGGCGTTGAAGGTGCCTGGATGGTAGACGCGGCGCACGTTGTCCCAATCGGGGTCGCCGCGGTGAGCAATCATGTCGATGATGTCGGCCTTGCCGCCCACGGCACCACCGGGGAGACCGCCTGCGACGATCTTGGCCATGGTCGTAAGGTCCGGCGATACGCCGTAGCGCACCTGAACGCCACCGGGGGAGGCACGGAAGCCCGTCACCACTTCGTCGAAAATGAGCACCACTTCGTGCTGGGCGGTGAGTTCACGGAGGCCCTTCAGATACACCGGCGTATCAAAGATCATCTGGCCCATGTGGGCGCCCGTCGGCTCCAGAATCAGGGCGGCGATATCGTCATCGCGGTTCAGAACGTCCTCTACCACGCCCAAGTCGCCCGGAGGAACGATGACCATGGTGTCCATGCTGGCGTCGGGGATGCCAGGCGCAGAGCGGTCGGAGCCGGCCATAGCGTAGTCATGCCAGCCGTGGAAGTGGTCCTGCAGCTTGATGACCTTGGTCTTGCCGGTGTAGGCGCGGGCGAGGCGCATGGCCATCAGGGTGGCCTCGGTGCCAGAGCTGTTGAAGCGCACCTTCTCGACGGCGGGCATCAGCGCCTGGATGGCCCTGGCCCAGCGCAGCTCCTCATCGGTGGAGGCGCCGAGGTGCGTCCCGCGCAGTATCTGACGCGTGACCGCATCGGCGATGGCCGGGTGCGAGTGTCCCAGCAGCAGCGCCCCGTGGCCCGACACGTAGTCGATATACTCGTTGCCGTCAACGTCCCACTTGCGGGGGCCTTCGCCGTGGGTCATGAACAGCGGGAAGGGCGTGGCGTAGCGGGAATCGTGAGTGACTCCGCCGGGGAAGACGGTCACGCTCTCCTCGTAGCGCTGGGCGGAACCGGGGTGCCTGGCAATATACTCCTCGAGAATCGTCGGCATATTGTCTCCTGAACTGATAACGTCTGCGCTGGGCGCGATGTTCCTAACTTCCGTCATTGTAGCGCGGAGGCGCGGCGGGCGCTACGGCGGAGGCAGCCGAGACACGTCCTCTAAACATCACAGCGCCGGGTGTAAAATAGCAGCAGTGAGATCCGCCCATTAGATGATGCCCCAATCACAAAAGCGGACGCGTTATGCGGCACATCATCCACGCCGACCTTGACGCCTTCTACGCGACGGTCGAGCAGCTGGACAACCCCGAGCTGCAGGGCAAGCCTGTGCTGGTCGGCGGGCGACCCGAGAGCCGTGGCGTCGTCGCCACAGCATCCTACGAGGCGCGTCCCTTCGGAGTGCGTTCGGCCATGCCCATGCGCACCGCCGTCCGGCTGTGCCCGCAGGGAATCATCGTACGCCCGCGGTTCACGCGCTACCGCGAGGTGTCCCGGCAGGTGATGGACGTCTTCCGGGAATTCACGGAGACCATCGAACCGCTGTCGCTGGACGAGGCGTACCTGGACATCAGCGAGGCCGTGGACGAATCCGAGGGCCGCTGGCCCCTGGGGGTGGCCCTGGAGCTGAAGCGCCGGGTCAAGGAGGTGACGGGGCTGACCGTCTCGGTGGGCGTCAGCGTCAGCAAGGCCGTCTCGAAGATCGCGTCTGACCTGGACAAGCCCGACGGCCTGGTGGTGGTGCCGCCGGGCGATCAGGCCGAGTTTCTGGCGCCCCTGCCCGTGGGAAAACTCTGGGGCATTGGGCCCAAGACTGCCGAGCGGCTCATGTCCGAGGGCGTGGATACCATCGGCGCCCTGGCGAATCAATCGCCCGAGTGGTTTGCCAGAGTCTTTGGTCAGCGGGCAGACGGCGTTCGGCTGCGATCCGTCGGACAGGACGATGAGCCGGTGCACACGGAGCGCGTCACCAAGTCGGTGTCATCTGAGACCACATTTCCGGACGACGTCGGTGATACGGCTGAGCTGCGGCGAGTCCTAGAGGAGCTGGCGGAAGGCGTTGCGAGCAGCCTGGAGCGCAAGGGCCTGCGGGGGCGCACCGTGACGGTCAAGATGCGCCTTGCCGACTTCACGACGTTCACGAGACAGTCGACCCTTGCCACGCCATCCAACGAGCCAGACCCCATCCGTGAAATGGCATGGCGACTGCTGTCCAATGAGCTTACTACCGGGCGCACCTTCCGGCTGCTGGGCGTCGGCGTCAGCAACTTCACGGAGCCGGATGAGGTGCGGCAGCTGTCGCTCTTTTCGGACGGTGAGTTGCTTGCAACCGAGGCCACACTGGCACCGGACGGATCACCCTCACCCTAGCCCTCTCCGTCAAGGGAGAGGGAACTGTATCGCTCTACCTGAACAGGTCCCGCTCTCCGGTCCGGAGCAGGCGTTGGATAGAGGCGCCCTCCATGGTTTCGAAGGGATAGTCGCGGATGATGGTTACCGGTATGCCCAGGGCCTTGCCGGTCACCAGCTCGGCGGCGGCGGCCAATTCATCGGCCACGGCGATCTGCGTGGTGTGCAGAATGTTGCCGTGGGCATCCTCCGCGCCCACGTAGTCCAGCAGCGGGTCCATGCCGGCGACGCCGATGGCCACGTTGGCCGCCCCGTTGCGCCAGGGACGTCCGAAGGTGTCGGAAACGATCACGGCCACTTCGATGCCCAACCTCTGCTTGACGGCAGCGCGGATACCTTGCGCCGAGGCGTCGGAGTCGTCGGGCAGCAGGGCGATGGTGCCGTCGCCGGGGATGTTGGACGCGTCGATGCCGGCGTTGGCACAGTAGAAGCCGTGCTTGGTCTCCGCGATGATGACCCCGCGGTCCATGCGCACGATGCGGACCGCCTCTCGCAGGATCATCTCGGTGTGCCTAGGGTCGCGCCGGTGCCCCTCGGTGATGGTGATGGCCAGCTGCGACGGTTCCACGTCGAAGTAGCTCATCACCTTGCCCTCGACTTTGGATATCACCTTCTGGGTGACCACGAGGATATCGCCCTCTTGGATTGGCGTTCCCTGTGAGGCAGCGGCGTCTATCATGAGACCCGCCAGGTCGTCTCCGGGGCCAAACTCCGGCATCCCCTCCACGCCTATAATGCGCACTTCGTTGGGCATAACGACACTCCTCGCAGTAGATCCTGGCCCAATTATATCCCCAAACGACGGTCATGTTGCTGGCGCGCGAGCTCAGGTCGCTCACATTTTCTGTACCGAGGTCAATGAATGAGCGTGTGCTAAAATCGACCGGTGGCCCCGGCACCGCCCGGGGAGATTCGAACCTGTTGGGGATGGTGACGCCTGTGTCCTCTTCGTCTGATTCCGGGAGTTCCGGAGAATACCGCAAACGGGTCTACACCAAGTTCGGGGACAAGGGGGAGACCAGCCTGCTATATGGGGGGCGCATCTCCAAGAACAACCCCCACACCGAGGCCTACGGCATCACGGATGAGGCAGTCTCGGCCATGGGCCTGGCGCGCGCCATGTCCAGCGACGAGCGCGTCAAGGAGCTCCTGCGCAACTTGCAGAGCGAGCTGTTCACTGTAGCGGCAGAGCTGGCAACCGACCCTGACAAGTACGATCTGTTCCAGCAGCACTTCTCGCCAGTCACTCCCGAAATGGTGGAGAGCCTGGAGAACGCCATCGACTCGCTGGAAGAGGACATGACCATGCCCACGGTGTTCATTCTGCCTGGAGGCTCTCCCGCCTCGGCGGCCATGGACATGGCTCGCTGCATCATCCGCACCGCCGAGCGGCGGGTGGTGGCCATGGGCGAGGAAGGGCTGCTGACCAACGAGTTGCTGGTGTCGTACCTGAACCGGCTGGGCGACCTCCTGTTCGTGGTGGCACGCTACGAGGACCGTGAATTGCCCATCGAGCGCGCCACCGGCCAGAGGGCCTAGGCGGCCGGGATGAAACTGGTCGTAGTAGATTACGAATCGGGCAACCTGCGCAGCGTCTCGCGGGCGCTGGAGTCCTGGGGCGTAACCCCGCTGGTTACCGGAGATCCGGCTGAGCTGCGTGGCGCTGACGCTGTCGTGTTGCCGGGCGTGGGCGCAGGCCCAGCAGCGATGTCGGCCCTCAAGCAGCGAGGGCTGGTTGAGCCGCTGCGGGAGTTCGCCGCCGGCGGCAGGCCCTTCATGGGAATCTGCCTGGGGCTGCAGTTGCTGCTGGACTGGACGGACGAGGACCCCGGAGCGGAGTGCCTCGGCATCGTCGGCGGAGAGGTTAAACGCCTGCCAGGCGCGGGGAACGGAGCGTCATTAAAGATCCCCCACATGGGATGGAACAGTGTTGAGCTGAGCGAGGAGCACCCCGCCTTCTGCGGGATTGATTCGGGCAGCTATTTCTATTTTGTTCACAGTTACTATGCCAGTCCAGGCTCGGCATCCGGGGTCGTAGGCACCACGGAGTACGGCCTACCGTTCTGCAGCGCCTATGCCAGGGACAACGTGGTCGCCACCCAGTTCCACCCCGAGAAGAGTGGGCCCGTCGGCCTTCGAATCTACCGTAACTTCGTGGAAATGGCGGCACGGGGTTCGTAGAGACAGGCGATAGTAGTTTATCGCGGTCGTTTCACCCCCACGCCAACCCTCCCCCTGAAGGGGAGGAAACTTCATGCAAATAACCCCAAGAGCAGCAGGTGCCAATGGAAGTAATCCCGGCCATTGACCTTCGTGGCGGAAGGTGCGTGCGGCTGCACCAAGGCGACTTCGACAGGGAAACAGTGTTCTCCGACGATCCCCTGGCCATGGCCCAGCGGTGGCAGCAGGAGGGCGGGCCCCGCCTGCACCTGGTTGACCTGGACGGGGCCGCAACCGGAGAACCCGCCCACCTCGCGATAATCGCAGCCATCGTTGATGCGCTGGACATTCCCGTGCAGGTCGGGGGTGGGATCCGCAGCGCGGACACGGCCCGAGCCTGGCTGGACGCCGGTGTGGACCGGGTGGTCATCGGCACTGCTGCCGTACGCGACCCGGCGATGGTGGCCGAGGTGTGCCGCAACCACGGCGCTGGCCGCGTGGTGGTCTCCGTCGACGCCCGCGACGGGATGGTGGCGCTGCAGGGGTGGCAGGAGGCCAGCGAGGTTTCGGTGCTGGAGCTGGCCGGCCAAATGGCGGAACTGGGTGTGGAAAGGCTGCTGTACACCGACATCGCGCGCGACGGGATGCTCACCGGGCCTGACTTGGACACCAACGCGAGCCTGGTGGAGCAGACAGGGATGGCCATACTTGCGTCGGGAGGAGTGTCGTCAGTGGAGGACATCCGCAACCTGGTGCCCACAGGCGTGGAGGGGGTAATCGTGGGCCGGGCCTTGTACACCGGGGCCGTCAGCCTGCCAGCGGCACTGGCCGTGGTGGCCGGGCACCGCTAAACAATGGCCTCAAGGCCGGTGGTGGCTGCCTCATCGGTCTCGCCATACGACCGTTTTACCCTCACTCGAGACCTCTCCCTTGAGGCTGGTCAAGTGAGAGATTGTGCGGTGGTCTCCAGAACGGTCAGGACCGGGGAAAAACGGAGCGGCGGCGCGGTTGCGGCGGCTCTGCAGGTGCAGCATCCTCCGTTTTATCCGGTGCTGCTTGAGCGGATCGGCCATTACCCTGGGAGATTCCGGGCTCCATACCCCTGAACCTGGCGGCCAGCCGGACCTCTCCGGTCTCAAGCCACTCGTCCCTCAGGACCTCCATCAGGATGAAGTCCTGGGACATGCGGCGGACGGTACGCACGGGTTTGAATCCGGACTTTTCGAAACAACGCTGGGCCCGCTCGTTCCAGTCGAGGGTGTGGAGGTAGACGCGGTTCAACTCGAGATCACTGAACATGTGATCGAGGAGGGTTGTGACAGCGTCGTAACCGTAGGCGTTGCTCCAGTAGTCCCTGTCGCCAATGACGATGCCCAGCTCCGCTTCCTTGTTGATACTGTCGAGGTCGTAGTACATGCAGTTGCCGATGTAGGTGCCATCGGCGGCGTCAGTGCCAAAGTGGTGGGAGCCTGGCGTGGGGTAACGCAACTGGTCTTCGAACAGACGCAGGTAGCGCTCGTAAGTCATGCTCAGGGGAAAGGCCGCATCCAGCTTTGCGATTTCCGGGTCGCTGCGCCAGCGATAGTCGAATTCGGCGTCCTCGATGCGCTTGTCACGAAGGATTATTTTGGCGCCGTGTAGTTCAACCATCAAAGGCCTGACCTTGTCTTGACTTTATGAGGTCAACGGCCCGGCGCAAAACGCCGGCTTCATTTCCGTATGCCATGGAGGACAGGGCTTCGTCGACGTCAAACCACTGAACGACATCGAACTCCGGATCGTGCTGATCGATGTGGCCGCCAACGGGGGACATCAGGTAAAAGTGAACGGTCTTGTGATACCGGACGGCCTGGTCCCTGTCCGCGAACCAGTATTCAATGCTGCCCAACGGTTCTTCCAGTTCTACTTCCAGACCAGTCTCTTCCCGTACCTCTCTCAGGGCGGTCTCCTCAAGAGTCTCACCGGGGTCCGGGGTTCCCTTGGCCAGACTCCACCTTACGGGTTCCGAACGACCACATAGCACGGTCTCGATCCGGCCCCCGCTGTGCCGGAACACCACGCCACCGGATGATACGAGCCTTTCCACCCTGCCTAACGGCCCTTTTTTTTCAGAAAAGGGAGGGGAAGTTTCTTTATCTGCCATCTCCGCCCGCGAGTTGAGTTGGAATTGAAGCGGTCCCAAAGGTGAACGCGCCCCAATTTACCAGCTTGAAATATTACGGCCATTGTAAGCGGCCCCGTTCAGGGCAGTCAAACGATTTCGGCCATGCCTATCCGCCGGCGATGGCCGGGACGAAGTGAATTTCGCTGTCTTCTCTGACCCGTTCCAGCATGCCCATGCGGGCCACGTCACCATCGATATCAACGGCCAGGTTGGAGCGTATCTCGCCGTCCTCCACCAGCCGCGCCTTGATGCCTGGGTACTGGTCCTCCAGGGCGTCGACAATCTGCCGCACGTTGCGTCCCTGGCATTCAGTCTGCTTCACACCGCCGGTAAGCGGTTGCAGCATTGTCGGGATGAATACTTTGGCCACGTACACCCTCCTCCGCGGGACCGTTCCTGCAGAAGTCCACGCAGCGCCCCAAGCGGACAGATTCAGGTTACCTTTCCGGTGGGAACGATTCAACCCTCGTGGTCTATTGGGAGAGGGGCTCTAGGCTTTCTTGTGGCTTTGAGTGGGAGGGGAGGAGTGGGTGTGAGGTCTTCAATCTCAGGCACCTGCCACCACGAGGGAACACCCTCACCCTCTCCCAGAGGGAGAGGGACATCAGCGGACCACTGATATTGGAGGAGTGAGGAAACGAGAAAAGCAACAGGGGCAGGCTGAATTCCTGCCCCTGTCAAGAAGAGCCATTGATGGACTAGCTGCCGTTGCTCTCCCACTCGGCCTCGAGGATCTTACCCGGGGACATGGGGAGGCTGTCGAGGCGGAGTCCGGTGGCCCCGTGGATGCCGTTGGCGATGGCGGCCATGGGAGGCACGATGGGCACCTCTCCGACGCCGCGCACTCCGTAGGGATGGCCGGCGTTGGCGACCTCAACCAGCACCGTGTCGACCATGGGCAGGTCCAGCGACGTGGGCATGCGGTAGTCCAGGAAGGTGGGGTTCATCATGCGGCCGCTGTCGTCGAAGAAGTACTCCTCGTTCAGGGCCCAGCCGATGCCCTGCACGACGCCGCCCTGGATTTGTCCCTCGACGTAGCTGGGGTGCACGGCCTTGCCGACATCCTGGATGGCGGTGTAACGGGTGATGCCGGTCTTGCCGGTATCGGGGTCGACCTCCACGTCGGCGATGTGGACGGCGTAGGAGTTGCCCTCGCCCGGCGGGTCAACGTTGGCCTGACCGGCGACGGTGCCGCCGGTGGTGGCCAGCTGGCGGGCCAGGTCCTTGAAGCCGAGACGCAGCTCGGGGTCGGACTTATGGCGCACCTCGCCGTCGACGTATTCAACATCATCCTCGGCGGTGTCCCAGATCTTGGCGGCGCGGGCCACCAGTTGGCCCTTGACAGATTCGGCGGCCTCGATGGCAGCGATGCCGGTGGCGAATGACGTGCGACTGCCGCCGGTAACCATAGTGTAGCCAATAGAGTCGGTGTCCACGACCGTCGGCTTGACGTCCTCGTAGGCGATGCCCAGGGTCTCTGCGGCCTGCTGGGAGATGGAAGCGCGGGTGCCTCCGATGTCCACCGAGCCCATGATCAGGCTGACAGTGCCGTCGAAGTTCACGGTGATGACGCAGCTGGACTGGAAGCCGCGGTTCATCCAGAAGCCGGCGGCGATGCCACGGCCGCGGTTTTCGCCCTCCACCGCACTACGGTAGTGATCGTGGTCGCGAGCGGCCTCCAGGCACTCCACCAGACCGACGCGGCGGGCCACCGGCCCCTCGATGCGGCGAGTGCCCTCCTTGGCGGCGTTGAGCAGGCGGAATTCAATGGGGTCAATGCCTAGCTCCCGACACAGCTCGTCGATGGCTGTTTCAACACCGAAGGCGGCCTGCGGCGAGCCGGGGGCTCGGTATGCGGCTGTCTTGGGCTTGTTGACCACAACGTCGTATCCATCGATCTTGCCGTTCTCAACGTCGTAGCAGGCAAAAGCGCAAGTGATGGCCTGCATGACCGGTGAGCCGGGATACGCGCCGGCGTCCATGGCGATTTCCATTTGAACGGCGGTCAGCTTGCCGTCGTTCTTGGCGCCGACCTTCACCTTCATCCAAGATCCGGGGGCCGGGCCAGAGGACTCGAAGACCTCGGAACGGGTCATGTACTGCTTGACCGGCGCGCCGGCCTTCCTGGAGAGCAGGGCCGTGATGGCGTCGAGGTAGGCGACGATCTTGCCGCCGAATCCCCCGCCGATCTCCATGGGCGTGACCTTGACCCGGGAAACGGGCAACCGCAGCACATCGGCCACCGCGGCGCGAACGGCGAATGCGCCCTGGGTGCTGGTCCACACGCTCAACTGCCCGTCGACGTTCCAGAGAGCGGTGGAATTGTGGGGCTCGATGTAGCCCTGGTGAACGGAGGCGGTGGTGTATTCCCGTTCGACAATGGCGTCGGCCTCGGCGAAACCCTTGGCAGCGTCGCCCTTCTCGTAGCTAAGATGCGCGGCCACGTTGCTGGGTTTGTCGCCGATTTCGCCCATAGCAGAGGTGCGCAGGTCCTCATGCAGCAGGGGCGCGCCGTCCTTCATTGCCTCGCGGACGTCGACTACGGCCGGCAGCACCTCATAGTCCACCTCGATCAGTGCCAGGGCGGACTCGGCCACGTGGGTGTTGACCGCAGCCACGGCGGCAACAGGGTGGCCCTTGAACAGCGCCTTGTCGCTGGCCATCATGTGGTCGGAGGCGAACTTGAGCCTGCCATAGTCTCCGCCCAGATCCTCCCTGGACAGCGAGGCAAAGGGCAGGTCCTTGGCGGTGACCACGGCCTTTACGCCGGGCAGGGCCTCGGCTTTGCTGGTGTCGATGGAGCGGATGCGGGCGTGAGCATGCGGGCTGCGCAGCACTTTTCCGTACAGGATACCGGTCAGCTTCGTGTCGGTGCCGTACTCGGCCCGCCCGGTCACCTTATCGACGCCGTCGGGACGTATGGGCCGCTTTCCTACGATGTTGTATTCAACCTCGGAAAGGACTTGATTCGAAATAGTCACTGCTCATCTACCTCCACATTGGTGATAAATCGCCATATCGTTAGGGGCGGGTGTAAAACCCGCCCCTGTTTAGCCATCGGTTCAACTTGGGCACCCACGAGGGGGGCCTACTTGTTGCTGGTGGTGCTCACCTGCAGCACGGCGCGGACGATCTTGTCGTAGCCCGTGCAGCGGCAGAGGTTGCCTGCCAGCCAGTGGCGAATGCGGCCCTCGTCGGCATCGGGTTCGGCGTCCAGCAGGGCGCGGGAAGCCAACAGGAAACCGGGGGTGCAGATGCCGCACTGGAGGGCGGCGTTTTCCAGGAAGGACTGCTGCAGGGGGTGCAGTCCGCCCGGCGATGCCATCCCTTCGATGGTCTGGACCTCGCGGCCCGCGATCTCAACGCCGAGGACCAGGCACGAATCGACGATGCGGCCGTCCAGCACTACGGTGCAGGCACCGCAGTTGCCGTCGTTGCATCCTTCCTTGGTGCCGGTCATGCCGAGGACGTCCCTCAGCACTTCCAGCAGGCTCTGGCGAGGTTCACACAGGAAGTTGGTGTCCTCGCCGTTGATCTTTGCTTGAACGTGTACAACTCCGGGCATCCTCTAGCCTCCCCTGGCCCGCTCGACGGCGATATTGAGAGTGCGGCGCGTCAGCACGCCGATAAGGTGAATTCGCTGGCGGATGGTACCGCGCATGTCGTTGATCGGCTTGGCATCGGCCATAGCCAACTCAGAAGCAGCGCGGATGGTCTCGTCGTTGACCGGCTTTCCGGCAAGGCTGTCGCCCGCGGCCTGTGAGAACACCGGCGTGGGAGCGACGGAGGCCAGTGCCACACGGCCTGAGACGAAGTTCTGGCCCGAGCCGTCCAGCACTACGGAACTGCCAACACCGGCAACAGCGATGTCCATCTCATTGCGAGGGATGAACCGCTGGTAGTTGGCGCCGGAATGCGGCGCCGGGGCGGGAAACTGTACGGATACCAGCATCTCGCCCTGCTGGAGCGCGTTCTGGCCAGGGGCCGTGCATAGCTCTTCCGCGGCCAAGGTGCGCCATCCGTTAGGGCCGGCGATGTGACAGACCCCTCCGAGAGCGATGACCGCGGGGATGGAGTCGCCGCTGGGGGCAGCGTTGCACAAGTTCCCGCCGATGGTGGCGCGGCCCTGGATCTGGATGCCGCCGATCAGCGTGGCGGAGTCAATCAGACCCGGGTATGCAGCCGATATGGCCGCATCCTGGTAGATCTGGTAGCAGGGCACGGCGGCGCCGAGGCTCAGGCCATTTTCCGCCGAGTAAGACATACGGCTGAGTTCCGGGATATCCTTTACGTCGATTACCACGTCAGCCAAGCGCCGTCCGGCCCGCATCATCACCAGGATATCGGTCCCGCCAGCGATGATTCGAGCTCTGTCTCCCTTGTCGTTCAGTATCGAAACGGCCTCGTCGATACTCTTTGCAGATACGAAATCAAATGCTTCCAAATTGCCCACCTCCTGCGGCGTGAATTATAGCATCCCTCGACATAGGGTCAAGCTGTGAGTTACATTCGGAGGCGATGGCCGACGGTGCATTCGACAGTGCATCAAGGAACAGAGAAATGACGACCGGACAGCCTCAATCCGCCGCTGAAATGGCGCCCTCGGCCCTGGAGCAAGTGCTCCGAAAAGACAGGGTGATTATCGTTGCCGCCATCCTGATTATCGCCGCCATTGCCTGGGCTTACACCGTGTACCTGTCCGAGACCGGCATGGGTATGGGCAGCATGCAGATGGCTTCTGAGTCGGACGCCGGGACCGGCATGGCCATGGGCGAAATGCAGGAAGAATCGGACGGTAGCATGGGTTCCTCCGGCATGGGGATGGCCATGGCCAACATGCGCTCGTGGAGCGCAGCCGATTTCGGCCTGATGTTCGTGATGTGGGCGGTGATGATGGTCGCAATGATGGCCCCGTCGGCAACCCCTATGCTGCTGATGTTCGCCACCGTGAACCGCCGGCGCAAGGAACGCGAGGCGCCCTATGTTCCAACGGGCATATTCCTGGCCGGATACGTCATCGTGTGGGCGGCATTCTCACTGGCGGCGACCGGCGGAAACTGGGGACTGCACCAGGCATCCCTGCTGTCCTCGATGATGGGCGAGTCCACCAGCGGTTACCTGGGCGGCGGGTTGCTCGTGCTGGCCGGCGTGTTCCAGTGGAGCCCCCTGAAGTACAACTGCCTCAAGCAGTGCCGCACGCCCATGGGATTCCTGATGACGTCGTGGCGCGAGGGGCCTCGTGGGGCCCTGCGAATGGGCCTGGAGCACGGAGTCTACTGCCTCGGTTGCTGCTGGGCGCTGATGCTGCTGCTGTTCGTGCTGGGGATCATGAACCTGGTGTGGATAGCAGCGCTGGCGGCCTTCGTGCTGGCCGAGAAGGTCGCGCCCAAGGCAGAGTGGGTCAGCCGCATCACGGGCGTGTTGCTCCTTGGGTGGGGAATCTGGACGATAGTGAATGCTGCTATGTAGAGGCGGCAGGGTTACGAGTGAACCAGCAATTGGGGCAGCAGCGAGAGCTGCCCCTACCTGTCTTCGCCAAGCTCCAACAGTACCTCGTTTACCGTAGCGGCAAGTGACCCGCTGCGAAGCCTGCGTGCCCCCAGCCCGCCAATTTCCCCCAGAGAAAGCTCTTCCCGATCCGACGAAGCTGCCTCAACCGCCCTTATAGCGGCAGCCCATGCCTGGGACTCGTCAAGATCCCCGTTCCGGTCGCCCTTGGGTAGTTCAATGGTGTACACGGTGCCCGGTCCGACGGCCATGGGCGCGACGGCCACTACCGGGACGTTCTGCGGATCCAGCCCCAGCTGCCCGAGGAACGCCGTCTGGGTAGTGGAAACCCCGTGCTGACCGAAAATTACCAGGTGATGGAACCCGCTGCCCAGTTCTGCGAAGGCTGACCGGAAGCGCCGGAATATGTCGTGGGACGCTCGGTCCTCCCCGGTCACCAGGAAAACAGCGCAGACGGGAAAGGAGGAATCGCCAGACTCGCCTGCAGCGTCCAGCCCAGCCTTCCAGCGGGCCAGCTTGTCCAGATCGTGGCGGTCGGCGTGGCTCAGCTGCTGATCATCGGCGGTTGTCATCGGCGTTTCTCCGCATCATTCACCCCCACCCCAGCCCTCCCCCTGAGGGGGAGGGAACGTCCCTTATGGGAGAGGGATATTATGTAAATGGCCCGCCAGGAAAGTTTAGCCGTGGTCGTCGAACTGCACCAGGATGCCGTCGGGATCGTAGACGAAGATGCTGCTGACCCGCCCGTCGGGAGCGGTGAATCCCTCCAGTGGAGCGGCCAGTTCCACGCCCTTGCTGACCAGTTCATCGGCCAGGGCCTTGACGTCAGGCACGGTGAACGAAATGTGGCTTATGCCCACCTGGTCCAGCTTGATGGGCTCGCCGTCGGGCTCCTCTCCGGGGTGGCAGGTAAGCACCAGGGATGGGGCCGTCTTGCCCGGGCCGTAGCGGACGTGGGTGGTGCGGCGGGTATTGCGGGAGTGCTTGTAAATGCTCGGCAGGCCGCCGGAAGTCGTATCCTGCACCTGGTCGAAATCAACGGTCATTCCCAGGATGTCCCGGTAGAAACCCAGGGACCTGTCAACGTCCCGGACGCAGATCGCGATGTGTGAGACCATGCTTGCTTCCATGCTGTTTGCCTCCTGGTAGGGTGATGTGTATTCGATAGTGCGACTATGCTAAGGGGCGCCGTAAGCAGTGTCAAAGACGGATCGAAACTGATACCGACGTCGACCACGGAAAGGGCGGCCCTACCGCCGTGGGCACATTACCGTGGCTGCCCATTCTCCAGTGGCTTGAGCATTGCGTAGATGACGTCGTTGATGGGTGTGGCCACTCCGGCCGCACGCCCGGCCCGGACCACGGCGCCGGCGAACGTCTCCAGTTCCAGCGGACGCCCGGCCATGACATCGGTGTGCAGGGAGGCCTGCAGGTCCTCCAGGTTCGCCTCGATGTAGGCCAGGGTCGTCTCGTGGATGTCGGCGGGGAAGTTCACGCCGTTGGCGCGCCCGGCGGCCTCGATCTCTCGCAGGCAGCCTACGACCACCTCGCGCCACTCGGGCCGCGGCATCAACTCGGCCAGCCGCTCCCTCGCCATGGCAGTCGTCCCTGCCATGGTCGCGATGAAAATGAACTTGGACCAGAGTCCGGTGCGTATGTCGGAGGTCAATTCAGCAGGTATACCGCTGGCAAGTAATGCCTCCTCGATGGCCTTGCCCCGCTGGGACAGCGACCCGTCGACCTCTCCGAACACGACCCGGACCACGTCGCCTGATTGGCGAACCGCGCCGGGGCTCTCTGTCCCGGCCTCGATATAGACGCATCCGGGCATCACACGTTGCAGCCCGAAACGCTCCGCCACCCCAACGTAGCTGTCGACACCGTTCTGCAGGCAGAGCAGCGTGGTATCCGGGCAGACCAACGGCGCCATGGCCGGCACCGAGACGGCGTTCTGGTAGGTCTTGGTGGTGAGCAGGGCCAAATCAACAGAGCCAACCTCGCCGGGATCATCGGTGGCGGCGCAATGTACGGTGAATTCCTCGTGGTCTCGCATCACCCTCAGGCCCTGCTTCCGGATGGCAGCGAGGTGGGCGCCCCGCACGATCAGGGACACGTCATGCCCGCCTCGCGCCAGCATGCCGCCGAGATATCCGCCGACGCTGCCCGCGCCCATTACCGCGATTCGCATGGCTCGCCCTCCGACTGGTCCCGTTTGACTTTGCCGGCGAACATACCTCAAGCTGCGAACAGGGGCAAGTACTGTGGATGTGGCAGATTTGCCTGTTGATGGCCTCGAATTATGTCAAGCGCGAAAAAGGACAACCAATCGATGCTAACTAAACGATTTGGCTCCCACGTTGTGGTGGCGTTTCTATTTCTGGCGTTGGCGGCAATCGTAGCGTGCCAACCGGAGCGTTTGACCGTTGAGGAATACTCAAAAGCGTGCGGAGACCTGACCAGCGCCGTGTGGGACCTCTACGATTTGATTGTGTTCCGTTCTGCGGCTATTGCTGAGGGAATTTCTGTCGCAGAGGCAATGGAGGAGTTTGAGGGCACCATCGCAGACTTCAAGGAGTTAAAGCCCCCCGAAGACCTGGAGCGACTGCATGAATTGTACGTGGAGGCCCCGGAGTTGGCGAGGCAGGGCCTTATCGTTTCCAAACTGTTGGAGTTTGCAGAGAAACTAGAAGAACTAGAGAACCTCGACCCTGAAGAAGAATCAGACCGGATAGAGGAGGGTTTGAAGCAACTAATAGACCAAGAGCTAGAGGAGGAGATAGGAAAGGAGATTAAGGACATCATAGCCAAAATGGACCACCTCCGGGACCAGATTGCTGCGGAAGAGGACGGTTTGAGCCTTGCCTATTACGACAACCTCGTTGAGGAAGGGTGCGAGTCCTTCAGTTAGTTTTCCAATAGGGGGTTCGGTGAGTACTTGGGTGATGGACAATGTGAACATTCGACAGTCCATCGCTAGATCAACTCGTTCGTCAGCTTGAATCATTCCGATTGATCCGGTAATCCATGGGAACTGCATTTCCGAAGGGACGAGTTTTCTTGACTGGTAAGGCGCGCCTGCGTATTCTTTGGGCGGTAATCGAGGCCTTCAGCGCCGAATCGACCGAATTGATCACCTGCATCGAATAAGGGAGAGGTCAGTATGACCCAGCAGCAGTCACCGCCCCCGATTCCGGCACCCACTCCTCAGCCGGAATCCGACTTTTATTTCGAGAAGTGCAAAGAGGGAGAGTTGTGGCTTCGACACTGCAACTCCTGTGATACCGCCTATTTCTATCCCCGCGACATTTGCCCCAACTGCTTTTCCAGGGACACCAACTGGATCCAGAGCAGCGGCAGGGGGACGATTCACACCTTCTCCATCGTCCACCGTGGCCCGACGCCCCCGTTCCGCGACCGCTCCCCCTACGTCCCGGTCATCGTCGAACTCGAGGAGGGGCCGCGTATGCCTTCCAACCTCGTTGAGTGCGAGCCAGACCCGGCGAACATCAAAGTCGGGATGGCGGTCGAGGTCGTGTTCCAGGCCCTGAGCGACGAGGTCACGATTCCCTACTTCCGGCCGGCAAGCTGATGTCGCTCAGTGGCAAGGTGGCCATAGTGACGGGCGGGAGTCGCGGCATCGGCCGACAGATCTGTCTGGCCTACGGCGAGGCCGGGGTCCAGGTGGTGGTTGCGTCCCGCACCGTCAGCGACGTTTCGGAGCAGTCGGAGTGGCCGAGGCATGCCGCCGGAGACATTCGGGACACAGCTCGGGCAATTGCGGCCGCCGGCGGGGAGGCCCTGCCGATACAGTGTGACGTCACCTCCGCCGACGACCTGCGCATGTTGGTGTCGGAGACGATCAAGCACTTCGGGCGCATCGACGTGGTGGTGTCCAATGCTGGCATCGACTGCGAATCACCGGTGACCGAGTTGGACGAAGATCTGCTGGACCGGGCCTTGGCCACCAACGTGCGCGCACCGGTCCTGCTCTGCAAGTACGCGCTACCCGCCATGATCCAGCAGAAAAGCGGCGGCTCGATCTACTGCATCACCTCGGGCGCATCGCAGGGGTACCGTCCCGGGCGGATTGGTTACTCGATGACCAAGGCAGCGCTGGACCGGGCCTACACCAACCTCGCCGAGGAGGTGCGTGAGCACGACATCGCGGTCAACGTTCTCAGTCCCGGAAAAGTGGACACGTGGATGAACCGTCGCGGCCACTGGCCGGGAACCGAGGGCATCTCCATGGACGAGCCGGAGACAATCCGCGACGCCGCGCTGTGGCTGGCCGGCATCAAGGCATCCGACTTCACGGGGCACAGAATCGAGCGGGCAGCCTTCGGCCAGACGTGGGGGCCGGGTATCGTGGCATCATAGCCAGCGAATCACCCCCACCCTGACCCTCCCCCTGAGGGGGAGGGGAATTTTGACTCACTTTTTGACTCACTTTAGGAGCAAACAAATGACCACCGCACGCAGCATCATGGCCGAGGTCTCACCCAAGCTGGCGGAACTCAGCGCCGACGTACTGTTCGGGGACGTGTGGGAGCGCCCCGGCCTCTCGAAGCGCGACCGCAGCATGATCACGGTGGCGAGCCTCATCGCCCTTTACCGCACCGACCAGCTCCGGGGCCACCTGGGCCGCGCCCTGGACAACGGCGTTACCAAGGACGAAATCTCGGAGATCATTTGCCACATGGCCTTCTATGGCGGCTGGCCCGTTTCTGCCAATGCTGCCCGCGTCGCCAAGGAGGTTTTCGAGGAACGGGGCATCTGAACCAGTCCTGGCACAAGCAAGAGCCTTACGAGGGCGCAGTGAATACAGTTCAGACTGTATAATCTCTGCGCCCTTGATAATTATGTCGAATCAAGACAATTCAAAATCGGGAGAAATGCTATGGCGCGGATGACTGGCGCTAAGTTCATGGCCGACACCCTGAAAGCCTACGGCGTAACCCACGTTTTTCTGGTGCCGGCGATCCTCCGCCGGGCGCTGGCGGAGATGGACCTGATCGGCATCAAGCGGGTGATCACCCACGGCGAAAAGGCCGCAGCCTACATGGCAGACGGGTACGCCCGCGCGTCGGGGAAGCCCGGCATCTGCATGGCGCAGTCGGTGGGCGCCGCCAACCTAGCCGCCGGACTGCAGGACGCCTACCTGGGGCTGTCCCCGGTCATCGCCCTCACGGGGCATAAGCGCACCGACGAGCAGTATAAAAATGCGTACCAGGAGATTGAGCACTCCAAGCCCTTTGCCTCCGTCACCAAGTTCAGCGCGGTGGTCGACAATGCTGAGCAGCTCCCTCACCTGCTGAGACAGGCGTTCAGGGAAGCAACCACCGGGGCCCCCGCGCCGGTCCACCTGGACGTACAGGGTATGAGCGGCGACTACGCCACGGAGGCAGAGGCGGACCTTGAGGTGATGTTCGAGGCCACCTTCGCCCAGCGTCCCGCTTTCCGCCCCGAGGCCGACCTGGAGAGCGTACGGGCAGCGGCCCAGGCCCTGACCTCGGCACAGCGGCCGGTCATCGTGGCCGGCGGCGGCGTCACCTCATCGGGCGCACAGCAGGAGGTGGTGGAGCTTGCCGAGATGCTGAACACCCCGGTGGCCACCTCGCTGAACGCCAAGGGCGCGATACCTGACAACCATCCGCTGGCCGTGGGAGTGGTCGGCTCATACTCGCGCTGGTGCGCCAACCGGGTGGTCAGCGAGGCCGACCTGGTCTTCTACATCGGCAGCCACACCGGCAGCCAGGTCACGAACGAGTGGCGTGTGCCTTCTCCCGGCACTCCCGTGATCCAGATAGACATCGACCCAGCGGAACTCGGCCGCACCTACCCCGCGCAGGTCGCGATGCACGGCGATGCCAAGGCCACGCTGCGACGGATGATCGAGGCGCTGGAGCCCATCGGTGGCCGGGCCGACTGGGTCGGGCGGGCTCAGCAGCTCGTGCAGGAATGGCGACAGGATGTCGCCCCCAGGGTCAACTCGGAAGCCATCCCCATTATCCCCGAGCGGCTGTGCAACGAGATCACCCAGTTCCTGCCCTCCGATGCCATGCTGGTCGCCGACACCGGCCACGCGGGTATCTGGACCGGCAGCATGATCGACCTGAACCACTCCACCCAAGACTTCATCCGGTGCGCCGGGTCGCTGGGCTGGGGACTGTCAGCAGCAATGGGCGCCAAGTGCGCGCTGCCCGACCGGCCCGTGCTGTGCTTCAGCGGCGACGGCGGATTCTGGTACCACATCGCAGAGTTAGAGACGGCAGTCCGCAACAACATCAACGTTGTCACCGTTATCAACAACAACAGTGCCCTGTCGCAGGACCAGCGCGGCGACCACCGGGCCTATGCCGGTTTGGAAGGTGGACACCCCGAGGAGCTGTGGAGCTTCACCGACACCAACTTCGCGGCGGTGGCAGAGTCCATCGGCTGCTTCGGTATCCGGGTGGAGCGACCAGGCGACATCCAGAGCGCGCTGGAGCAGGCCTTCGCCTCGGGCCGCCCCGCCGTCGTCGACGTAGTCACCGATCCGCTGGACAGCCTCGCGCCGGTGCCCTGGAGCCCGTAAGGGAACCCTCAGAAAAGCACACCAAATCGCAACCATTCCCAGCCAAGAAACTTTGGCAGGAGAGAATCGTAAATCACTTGGCAGAGGGAATTCCGTTTCCATTGTACGGGGTTGCTAACTAAATTCCCCTTGTGCGGGTGAACTGCCCTGCCCTATAGGGGGAGGAGCAATGCGTATGCATCCGAAAACGCAGATCGCGGCAGGATCGGCGATTGTTTTCCTTGCAGTAGCAGTGGCGATCCTGGCGCCGGTCCTCTCCCTCCACGATCCGGAAAGTATGAGTTTGGAAAAGAGGTTCACTCCGCCGATATTCATGCCGGGAGGTAGCCCTTCGGTCCCTCTGGGAACCGACCACCTCGGGCGAGATATGTGGACACGCATCCTGTTCGGCTTGCGGACCTCCCTCATTATCGCCCTCGGGTCCTTGGCAATCGGCGCGGCGATCGGCATTCTCGCCGGCATAGCGCTCGGTCACTACCCAGCCCCCTGGGACGACCTGTTCAACGCGGATGCTTATTTCCCTGTATCGCTGCTAATACAAGCAGGCTGGCTGTTCATTACCGTTTTTTTTGCTCTCCTCCTGATCGCAATCTTCGGGACGGGAACGGGTACGCTCACTGTCATAGTTGGGTTGACGACCTGGCCACGCTACGTCAAGGTGATTAGACACAGGGCGATAATCCTGATGACTGCTGCATCAATCGGCCGGGCCAGCCAGTCAGGACTCTCGGAGTACGCAACGGGCATGCGCGAATCCATACGCCAAATGGCCAGTATTTTGCCCGGGCTGCTTATAATTCAGATGGGTTTCCTGATTGCTGTGGAATTTGTTCTAACTTTTTTGGGTGTTGGCGTATTTCCTTCAAAGCCGTCTTTGGGGGGAATGGTTAGCACGGGTTGGGAATACCAGTCAACAGGGTGGTGGATCTTGGTTTTCCCTATCTTTGCACTCATTTTGCTGGTCGCGGGCTTCTGGATGCTCGGCGATGGTCTGAATCATCGCTCCGCCTCCAATTCTGAAGCGCCCCGGTGACTTGCCTTTTTGATCGTATTCACTCTACCCGGCCCTCCCCAGGAACTCCCTCGCGGCGTTGTAGTCGCGGGCGCCGCCGCGGCGGATGGGTGGCACCAGGTAGATGTTGCGCAGGCCGGCTTCCCGGAACCGACCGTACAGGTCCTCCGCAATGTCCACGCCGGGGCGTCCCGCCTCCAGCTCGGCTCTCACTGGCTCCGGCACGCTGCTGAACAGCACTCCGCCCTGCTCCAGGATCTGCAGGCCGTAAAACACCGGGATTGAAAGCGCCTCTCCGCTCTGACGTTCGTAGCTCTCCCGGAAGCGGTGGCCGTCCTCCGGGTCGAAGATGGGCTGCGACATCAGGAAGTCCGCACCCGCCTCCACCTTTCGCGCGGTGAGTTCCGCCTCCTCGTCAATGCCGCGACCCACGTCGAAGGTCGCGCCTGTGCAGAAGTTGGTCGGTTCCCGCAGGCTGGATCCACGAAAGTCCGTGCCCTCGTTCATTGCGCGGATCGCGGCGATGAGCTCTGTGGGACGATAGCCGTTCACTGCCAGGAGGGCACGGTCGCGGTTGTCGAACCTGTCGCCCTGCACCACCACGACGTTTTCCAGTCCCAGTACCTGCGCTCCCAGCAGCAGCGACTGCAGCGCTAGCCGGTTCATGTCGCGGGTGGCGATAGTAAAGACGGTTTCCTTGCCAGTCTCCCGACGTATCGCCGCGGCCAGCATGGCGGAGTTGGCACGTACCGCCCGGCCTGGGTTGTAGGCAACGGAGATAAAGTCGGCGGGAATGTCTCCGCGTCGCGCTTCGGCAGCGTTTCCGGAACGGGGCGGAGAGAAATCGCAAATGAAACCGGGGCGGCCCGTGGACTCGTAACAGCGGTCAATTACTCTCACGACAGGACGCCCCTCCGGTTCGGGCTTTCAATCAAACGACAGGCGACAGGTCTAGGAGGCTACCACCTGGTCCCTGTAGCTGCGGAAGAGGTCCATGGATTTTTGCTCCGACAGTCCCACGAAATACCTGTAGCCGATGATGTACTCCATCACGTCGCGGGCAAGCATCAGCAGGTTCTCTCGCGGCTCGGACAGGTGGAACAGACTGTCCACTCCCTCCTCCAGCCCAACGTAGAGCGTATCCTCGAGGAGCATGGCGTCCCTGTGTTCCATATCGCCTCTTCGCATCCAGCGGGAAAACACGAAAGGGAGGTCCGTGAAATCGTGCCACTCGTCCCCGAGGTCGTAGCGATGTCCGTAACCGCGCATTCCCCTGCGGCGACGCAGGGCCGCGTCACCGGATATCACCAGCGCGTCGTGTTCGTCGGCGGTCTGCACCAGTTCCGCCGAACCCACCTTGTATTTCTTGTCCAACAGCACCTGCAGCAATTGCACAGTGGTCGGGTCAACGTCGGAGAGGGCGATGCGGCCGCTCTTGAGTTCCTCGAGGGGGACACGGGAGTACACGAGGTTGCTGCCGGACCTGGCAGCGGACGCAAGACAGAACCCGGCAATGGGAGTGGCAATATCCTCCATTGCAAAGCTGTCGGTGAGAGGGAGGGGGCCGCCGTCAATCTCCCCTTCGCGAATCGCCTCGGCCACCTGGTTCAGGCCGACATCCACCAGTTGCACCCCGCGCCGCTCCATATCGATGTAGAAGGGCTCGAAGCTCAGTTGAACAACCCGGCCTACTCTAATCGCCATTTATCACGCACCACTTCTGATTTCTGGATGATCTCTGAATTTCGCCAGTACACTTACCCGCCTCGGGCAAATTGACTGTCACGAAAAATGATTGTAGGTAACGGCATTTTGGCAGTCAAGCTGAACCTGATAGTCGGACCGGGTTCAGGGTAGGCTGACCGCCTTGGCATCGGCACGCCGGATTATAGTAAACTCGAACCAAAGAGGTCTTCACGATGAAGTTAGCGCGCTTTCCAGTAATCTTGGCGGCGATTCTGCTGGCAGCAATGATGGGGTCATCACTCCTGCTGGCCGATGAAGGCGACATCGAGGTCAACGTGGCGACGGCGGAAAGCAATTTCCCCGACGGCATCGTGTTTCGAGTTGATGCGGAAAGCGAGGGCATCATAGATGAGGTCAGGGTCTTCATCAAGAAGGCTGACCAGAGCGGGCGAAGTTCCTATCGCAGCATCGACGTTGAGCCGGGCGAGACCGTGTCCGGCGAGACCCTGCTGCCGTCAGGCTCCGGTGGAGACTTCTATCCTCCCGGAACGAAGATCTCATACTACTTCGAGGTGCGCGACAAGGCCGGCGGGCTGGTCCGGACCGAGGAGAGGGACTTTGTCTACGAGGACAACAGGTTCCACTGGCTCACCCTCAATGACGGCCTGATTACTGTCTACTACTACAGCGAATACGTGGAGGAGCGGGCCCGGATCATACTGGAGGCAGCCAAGGAAACCATGGACGAGATGGTGAGCGTCCTGGGAATCGCCCCAACTGATCCTCTGCGCATCGTGACCTATAACAACTACCGGCACATGGTCATGGCGCTTCCGTTCCGGTCTGCCACCGTCTCCCAGGACCTGCAGGCCCAGGGCATGGCGTTCTCCGATGAAAGAGTGCTGCTGATCCACGGGTTCGACCCCACGGTTACCGGCACCACCTCCCACGAGTTCACTCACCTGCTGGTTGCTGAGGCAGCCGGCGGCAGCTATTCAGCCGTTCCGGCATGGCTTAACGAAGGCCTGGCCGAATACGGCAACATCGACCAGACCGACGAATATGACGCAGCGCTCCGCTACGGGATATACACCCGCAGGATCAAACCCCTCTGGTACCAACACACCTTCGGCGGAGAGCCGGAGGACATCATCATCGCCTACGGCCAGGGCAAGTCGGTGGTCAATTTCATGGTGGAAATGTGGGGGGAGGAAAAAATCTCCGAAATATTCGTAGCCTTACGGGAAACAAGCGACATTGACGCCGCCCTGCTCCGGGTCTACGGGCTGGACCAATACGGCATGGACAGTGCCTGGCGGCAGTCGCTTGGCCTGGAGGCCTTGCCACCGCCCGAGGAACTGGAGCGCCAGTTGGAGAGCCCCAGCGCCGAGGATACCACGCAGGGTACCGAGGGCAGCGGCAGCACTGCATCCGAGCCCGAGCCATCGCCGCCTGAAACCGATGACCCGGCGGAATCAGATGCGGCGGACCCTGAATCGCAAACCGCCGCACAGCCCGTATCTACCGAAGCCCCCACCGAGGAACCGGCGGGAACCTCATCAAGTGAGGATTCGGAGGGTTCATCGTCGCCATGCTCCGCTCCCCCCGAGGGCGCCGCGTCCCTTGGCCTGGGCACACTGGCCCTGATGGTCACTCCCCTGTCCCTGGCGGGAATCCCCTTTGTGCGCCGGTGGCGACGAAGGGACTGATCCTCAGGACGCCAGCGCATCGGCACGTTGCAACATGGAATAGGCGCTTCTTTGACGGTCGCGAATGGCCTAATCCTCCGTAGCCGAGGCGCCGCACTCGGGGATTGACTGTCGAGCGCGACACCACTGCTAGAACCGTGTTGCCGTCTGGCTTCCCGGTCGCGACGTCCGCGTTTGAGCACCCGGCGTCATGAGCGAGTGCCCGGGGTCCCTTGTCAAAGACGCTACGCTCCACGGTGCTGCCTGCCTACAGGTAAGCGCCGCTGTCTTCCCCAGCACCTTCTGGACGGGCTACGAATTAGCACTGGCCCTCGAATATTGAGGGCCAGTGTTTGCAACGAAATCCTGTCTGCCTTCTCTTCTTTGATCCACGCAATCGGTGTTCAAGGACGTCCCGCAGGGTGTCGCCCACCAAGTTCAACCCGAACACCGCGATGCTGGGGAATAGCACCTGCAAGTCCGAGGCGTACGCGATTCGCCGTCCGGCCAAATGAAGGGCAGGCTCCTCTCCGGAAAGTATTCAGCGAGCGCGTGGGTTGAAGGCGTCGTTTACCGCGTCGCCCAGCAGGCTGAATGTGAAGAGCAGAATGGCCAGCGTGCCCACCGGGTACATCAGCAAGTGCGGCGTGGTGCGCAGGACGGAGAGGCTCCCGTTCTCGTAAATCATCAGCCCGAGGCTGGGAACAGGGGGCTGAATGCCGATTCCCAGAAAGCTGAGGAACACCTCGGCCCCGGCGATGCCGCCCAGCGACGCCGACACCAACACGATGACCGGCCCGCTCACGTTGGGCAGCAGGTGGCGAAACAGAAGGCGCGGCGTCCGGCAACCGATGGACCGCGCCGCGTCGATGTACTGCTCCTCCCGGGCCTGCAGCACCTGCCCACGGACGACGCGCGCCATGCCGAACCACGAAAAAACGGCCAACCCCAGGGACAGCGCAAAATAGTCGGCGATACCCAGGTGCACGAACTGCACGCCAAGGGTGTCCTCCAAGCCACGCAGCCAGTCCACCATGGGTGGACGCACGGTCAGCACGATTATCAGGACGAGGAATATGTCGGGGAAGGAAGTGGTGATCTCTCCCACCCGCATTATGATCGTGTCGGTCATCCTCCCGAAGTAACCCGCCAGCAACCCCAGGGTGATCCCCAGCGCCAGTGTTCCGGTGGTCAGCGTCACAATGGTGAGAATGACGGTAGTCCGCAGGCCGTAGATGATGCGAGTGAGGATATCCCGCCCCAGCCGATCGGTCCCGAACGGGTGGGCGATGCTGGGCCCCTGCTTGGCAATCTGTAAGTTCTGATCGTTGTAACCGTAGGGTGTGACCACCGGCGCAAAGAGCCCAGCCCCATACATCAGCACAATAATCGTGAGGCAGACCACCCCCACCCTGTTAGCCAGAAGACGTCGCAGGGATATCGTGAGGTAGTTGCGGCCCCTTCGTGGAGAACCCTCAGCCAGCACCGAACTGGTGTTGCTTTGCCCTATCATTTTATGACCCTGCGGCCCGCCCAAGCCTTATCCTGGGATCCAGTATGGGGTACAGCAGGTCAACCAGTAGGTTCACCATTACAAATATTGTTGTTCCGATCAAGATAATGCCTTCGATGATTGGATAGTCCCTGGCGAAGATCGATTCGATCAAGAGATTGCCCACACCGGGAATGCCAAAGAAGCGCTCAACAATGAACGAAGTGGTAGCGATTCCCGCGAGGGATAGTCCCAGAGAGGTGACCACCGGAATCATCGCGTTACGCAGGATGTGGCGGCGCCTGACTACCATTTCCGACAAGCCCTTGGCACGGGCGGTGCGCACGTAGTCGAGGCTGATGACCTCCAGTGTGCTCGCACGCGTCAGGCGGGTCACGATGGCGACTCCGGGTATGCCCATGGCGATGGCAGGCAGGATTATGGTGGTGGAGAAGAATCCATCCCAGCCGTGAGTGGGCATCAGGTCCAGCTTCCAGGCAAAGACCCACAGCAGCCCCGGGGCCGTCAGAAACACCGGAACCGACTGCCACGTCAGTGTCATCATCACCGCCGCGGTGTCCCACAGCGACCCCTGCCTCAGCGCCGCGAACAGCCCTATGGGTACGCCCAACCCCACAGACAGGATCATGGCGGCAATGTTTAGCTGGGCTGAGACCCACATTTTGGGCTTGAGGAGTTCGGTCACTGTCCGGCCACGGTACTTGAAGCTCTCACCGAAGTCGCCACGTGCGACATTGCTCACGTACCGCCCGTACTGCACGAAAATGCTGTCGTTAAGTCCACGTTGTTCCCGGATGCGCTCCACAACCTCGGGGTTGTTGTGCTGGCCCATCAGCACCTGTACCGGATCACCAGGGCCGTACCTTCCCAAGACGAAAGTAACGAACAACACGGTGAAGAGAATGACGGGGAACCACAGCAACCGGCGAGCAATGTAAGACGACACAGGCCTTCAGCTCCCGTCTTATTCTTCAGTGATGTAGATGAAGCGGTAGCGCGGTATGATCAGTGGCGGCAACAGGAAATCGTGGACGTTGGGCTTGACCAGCAGCTTGCTCTCGCCGTCGAACCACAGCGGCACCCACGGAGCATCGTCAAGGATCATCTGCTCGGCCTCGTTGTACAGCGAGTATCTCTTGGTTGTATCCGTTTCCACCCGCGCCTGCATCAACAAGTCGTCAACGTCCGGGTTGCTGTAGTGGGTGTGGTTGTTGGTGCTCTCGCTGTGGAACAGTATATCCAGGAAGTTCTCCGGGTCCGGATAGTCCGCAATCCAGCCGATGTCGAACATCTGGAAGCGGCCCTTGTGCAGGTCCTTGAGGAAGGTGGCGAATTCGGTCTGCTGGAACTCCGCGGTTATCCCCAGGTTCCTCTCCCACATCTGCAGGATCACTTCCATGTCCAGGCTGACGTTGGCACCGAAGCTGCCTGGCGTCGTGATCGTGATGGGCGGCAGGTTTTCCAGGTCGTCCCCGTACTTGGACTCCTCCAATAGCTGTCTTGCCCGCGTCGGATCAAATTCGTACCCACTCACAGCCTCGTCATACCCAGGAAAGTCGGGCGGCAGAATGCCGTCGGCAGGCCTCACCAGGTCCCCCAGTACGATGCTGGCAATTTCCTGCTTGTCAATTGCAAAGTTGAGTGCTTGACGCACCTTCACGTCATCCAGCGGGGGCTCATTTACGTTCAGGCCGATGTAGTTGACGCTGAACGATGCCGGGGCGGTCCTGAGTTCGGGGTAGAGGTCGTTATTGGGATCGTTCAGCCGGTCCAGGTCTGCTAGTCCCACCCCAGCGACGTGAATCTCATCGTTCTCATACATCAGCAGTGACGTGCCGCCGCTGAGTATGAACTCGACCTCTTCCAGTTTGGGGGGTCCCAGGTGGAAATTTTCGTTTCGGGCGAGCACCAGGGTCTCGCCGACAACGTAATCCTCCAGCCGGAACGGGCCAGTACCGTTGGGTTCGCGGAACCAGGACCGGGGGTTGTCCTCCACGTTGTCCTCGTCCAGAACGAATCCGGTGGGGTAGGTCAGCTTGGCCAGGAAGTACGACTTGGCCTCATCGATGGTGAATTCGACGGTGAGCTCGTCGATGAATTTGACCCCGGAAATGGTGGTGGCGTCACCGGCCAGTTTCTCCTTTACCCCTACGATGTCGCCAAGGTATTGGTCTGCCACCGGCGATTCGGTCAGCGGGTTGGTGGCCCTTTCCAGCGACCATACGACGTCGTGGGCGGTAACCGGCTTGCCATCGTGGAACTTGGCGTCGGGACGCAGGCGGAAGGTATAGACGCGACCGTCATCGCTGATGTCCCAGCTCTCCGCAAGATCGGGGACTATGTTGAGGTCAGGGTCGATGGTTACCAGCCCGCCGAATACCTCCACGATAATCCGGGCAGAGGTTGCGTCCGTGGTCAGGTGCGGGTCGAGGGTCGGAGGATCGACATAGAGGTGGACCAGGCGAGTGGTATCGCCCGTCTGACTCTGACCACTGCTCGACTCCGGTTCCTCCTCCTCGGATGGAGCCGCCGATGCCACCTCGGTGGGCTCCGCCGTCGGTTCCTCGGTGCTTGCCTCGGGAGCAGCCTCGCCACCGCAGGCCATGAGGAGCGTCAGCGCGAGGATCAGCGAGATTATTACCAGTCCCTTCCAGAGCTTCATAACATTCATACCGGTGTCTTCGTTGCCCTCGCTTTCTATTCGAGACATTAAGCCATACCTGCACTTGGGCCCTCAGTACAATCGCAACATTTTATGCGCCGCCTCTGCCAAGTTTCAATTCGGCCCGGTTTTGGCTTGCCTCTGTGTTGCTTGTATCGGAGCAGGGTATTTGATAGCATTGAAGTGCGTGGCGAGCGTAGCCGAGTGGTCAAGGCGCCTGTCTGTGGCACAGGAGATCACGGGTTCGAACCCCGTCGCTCGCCCCAAGAGAGGCCCCTGACCGATCATGGGGCAAAGTTCCTCTCATTGCCAGCGCCTGTAGCTCAATGGATAGAGCACTGGGCTTCGGACCCAGGGGTTGCGGGTTCGAGTCCTGCCGGGCGCGCCACATTTCTCCTTCTGCCTTTCATGGCCACCACGCAGCAGCCACCACGCAGCACGTTCGCACGCTCACCCTGTGGTGGCAACCTCAAGAATACCTCTCAACCAGCACTTCGTTTCTGCCCACAATACGCCGGTGCCCTCATACCGGATTCGTGCCTTCCTGACTCATCGGCACTCTGTTGTAGAATAATCGCCAGATGGCCCTTTCGCTTTTTGGCGCCGCACCCGATTCGGCGAATGCAATATAATCGTCACCAGCGGACCGGCAGCAGAATGGCACAGGAGGCAGGAATGACGACCCGCACCAATGTGGACGAGGCCGCACGGGACTATGTATTGCAGACAGCGGAGGACGCCGACGTCAAATTCGTTCGCCTCTGGTTTCCTGACATCCTGGGCAACCTGAAGGGATTTGCCATCAACGCGGCCGACCTGCGGGATGCGATCGAGGAGGGTGTCGGGTTTGACGGGTCTGCCATCGAGAGCTACGCCCGCTCCGACGAGAGCGACATGCGGGCCTTCCCCGATCCCAACACTTTCACGTTGTTGCCCTGGCGTCCCCAGCAGAATGCGGTAGCCCGGATGTTCTGCGACATCCAGCGGCCCGGGGGCGATTCCTTCGAGGGTGATTCCCGGGCGATCCTCAAGCGCAACCTGCAGCGCCTCGCCCGCCTGGGTTATACCTACTACGTCGGCACCGAGTTGGAGTACTTTTACCTGAAGGACCCCGGAAGCCAGAAGGAGGCGCAGAAACCGACGCCCCTGGACCACGGCGGCTATTTTGACCAGCTCTCCAGTCAGCCGGCCAGCGACCTGCGGCGCGAGACGGTGCTGAACCTGGCGGAGATGGACGTGCCGGTGAAGTATTCCCACCACGAGGCTGCGCCCAGCCAGCACGAGATCGACCTCCAGTACAGCGACGCCCTCGCGATGGCGGACAGCGTCATGACAGCCCGCCTGGTGGTCAAGGAGCTTGCCCAGCTACAAGGGGTCTACGCCACGTTCATGCCCAAGCCCATCGCGGGTGTCAACGGGTCCGGAATGCACATTCACCAGTCATTGTTCCGGGGGGAAGAGAACGCATTCTTCGATGAGGACGATGAGCACTATTTGTCAGAAGTGGGCCGCAAGTTCATCACCGGGCTCTTGCGGCACGCCCCCGAGATAACCCTGGTGACCAACCAGTGGGTGAACTCATACAAGCGGCTGGTGCCCGGCTACGAGGCGCCGGCCTACGTGTCCTGGTCTCACGTCAACCGTGCCGACCTAGTCCGGGTGCCGTCCTACAAGCCCGGGTACGAGACCTCCATGCGGATTGAGTACCGCGCCCCCGATCCGGCCTGCAATCCCTACCTGGCCTTCAGCGTCATGCTGGCCGCCGGTATGAAGGGCATTGAGGAGGACTACCCCGTTCAGCCCCCCGTGGCGGGCGGCGTGGCAGACATGAGTGAGGGGCAGAGGCAAGCCCTGGGAATCAGGACCCTGCCAACCAGCCTGGGGCACGCGATCTCCCTGGCCGAGGACAGCGACCTGCTGCGGGATGCCTTGGGAGAGCATATCTTCCCCAGCTTCATACAAAACAAGCGCCTTGAGTGGGAGGAGTACTGTTCCCAGGTGACCGACTACGAGATCAGCAGGTATCTGCAGCGACTCTAGGCCGCCAAGTCGAACCACAAGCAGGGCAATGAAAAAGGCCTCCCTTGGCGGGAGGCCTTTTCCTATCGTATCCGGTGCCGAACCTACAAGTCCGAGGAGTACCCGCAGCCATCCCCATAGTTCTTCGGGGGTTCGGCCGGGCTGCTGGCAGCAGCGGGCACGACTGCCGCAATGGTCAAGAGTGCGGCAAATACCAGGGGAATCAGGATACGGCGCATGAATCCCTCCCGCCAGCCAGAATTATTGTTGGTGGAAATTTACCAAGGAAGTCACCATAAAGTCAATCCATAAATTCGAGTGGACCTTCGGCCCAAGCCGCGGCCAGCGGGCCGGAATGGCCAAAGCTGTATAATCGCCACAAACGTGCCTCGCTGAATTGGGCATTGCCCAACCCACATCGGCATATCTCAACGCAAGGAAGGAGGGACAGGATGGCCGGAAAGATTCGCCTGGGTATTATCGGGGCCAGCCCGACCGTGGGATGGGCCCATCGCTCTCACCTGCCTGCCATCGCCGCCAGCCCGGAATACGAGCTCACCGGCGTCTGCACCACCCGCATGGAAACTGCAGAGGAGGCGAAGCGGCAGTACGGCGCCACGATGGCCTTCGACGATTATCACGAAATGCTGGCCCACCCGGACATCGACGCCGTGGCGGTGGTGCTCCGAGTTCCCGCCCACTACCAGATCACGAAGGATGCCATCAACGCTGGCAAGCACGTGTTCACGGAATGGCCGCTGGGCAAGACCACGGGCGAGGCGGAGGAGCTGGCAGACTTGGCCCGTACGAAGGGCGTCAAAGCCGTGGTGGGCCTGCAGGCCCGGGCCGCTCCCGCCGTGCTGCAGATGAAGCAGCTGGTTGAGCAGGGCTACGTGGGCGAGATTATGTCGTGTTCCATGACCTTGATCCGTGGCGGCGTCCTGGCCCGTCCCTCCGGGCGCACCTGGCAGCGGGACGTGGAGCTCGGCGCCAACACCCTGACCATCGCCACGGGACACTCGATCGACGCCCTGCGATTCGTGGCCGGCGAATTCGCCGAGGTATCCGCCGTGGTTTCGACACAGTGCGAGCAATGGTACGAGACCGACACCGACCAGTACCTGGACGTGACCTCACCGGACAACATCCTGGTCAACGGCCGGCTGGAGAACGGGGCGGTGGTATCGGCCCACGTCGCCAGCATACCGTGGGCAGGCAGCGGCTACCGACTGGAAGTATACGGCAAGGAGGGATCGCTAATCGCCACGTCCGAGGACTCGCCGCAACTCGGCCCGGTACAGCTGCAGGGAGCCGAGGGCAGCGACGAGCTTGAGGACCTGAATATCCTTGACCAACACCGTTTCGTGCTGGAAGGGATGCCCGAGGGCGCGCCCTACAACGTCGGCCAGCTCTACTACATGTTCGGCGAGGCCATCAGGGGTCAGGGTGAGCGAATGCCCGGATTCGACACGGCGGTCGAGCTGCACCGGCTGGTGGACTGCATCCGCAAATCGTCCGTGGAGCGCCGGGCCGTGGAGGTCAGCGGCTAGGGAGCCTCGCTGGCTACCAGCAGCACCTCGACCCGCACCTCATCGGCCAGGTACACCACGGACCGTGCAGCGGGCTTGGCGAGGCCGAGCTGGTCCCAGGAAAAGGTTGTCTTGCCCAACACGTTGATGGTGCTGCCGTCCCGTCTGGCGGTCACGTCAAAAACCAGCGGCGTGACCGTTTCTCCGATCTGCAAAGATCCGTCCAGCTGCCCAGCGGTATCCTCACCATCGAGGAAACTCTGCGGCAGGTCCGGCAACTGCTCCACCGTCACGACCGCCTCAGGAGTGTCTGGGAATAGCCTGCTGCGTATGTACTGGTCCCTGAACTGCTGGTCGCTCTCCAGGGAGTGAAGGTCGAGCGTGACCACCGACGGCTCACCGCCCAGGTTGGCAACTCCGCTCAGGCCGGTGCTGGTAATGACCGCATCGAATCGGATTGGCGCGCGACCCAGTTCTTCCTCCACGGTGAACGTGATCTTCGACCCCTCGCCGATAAAGTACGCCTCTGTGCCGACGGCGTCTGCAGTCTCCTTGGCTTGCGTCGCCATGGTCGGCGCCGCCGCTTGAGTGGGTGCGTCGGCTACAGGGGTCGGGCGCGGCGGTAGGGACAGTTCGCCGCTTTCCGCATCGCCCTGCGTCACCAGGCCGAACCCTACAACCAGCGCAACAACCACGGCAATCGCGGGCGACCACTTGAGCAGTCCAATGGTGGTCTTCAGGAAAAAAGACGCCATCAGCGGTGTCAGCACAGCACAAACGACGACCACGATGGCCGCCAGGGGCACCATGTACGACACCATCCGGTCCAGCTGGGTGTTGCCGGCGAACGCTACTACCAGCGCCAGAACGAATATCGCCACCAGGCCGCCCAGGAACCACACCAACCGGCCGGAAAACCTCGACCACAGAAGGCCGGAGATCAAGCCAACGACAAGGGCAGCTGCGGCGACCGTCGCGCTGTTGAAGGCACTGTCCACCGGGGCGTGCAGCGGCAGTGAGACCAGCGCCGCAATTACCGCTGCAATGGCTCCGGCAGTAAGTCCTGCGAGCATGTGTTGGCTTCTCCTGGTAGGGTTCCGGTGCAACGACCGTGGAGAATTTTAGACCGGCCCACTGTTGGATTGTATCCAATATAGTGAAGAAAGTATGACTGTTTAGCAATTATACGGAAACCGGTGAGTGCTTTAGCTCAGGCTCCTACGCATTTCATTTTCACTCCCACTCTTACCCTCCTCCAATCAAGGGAGAGGGGACTCTGATAGGAGTCACGCAGTTGGAGAGGACGCCCTATCCTCACCCTCTCCCAGAGGGAGAGGGGATAGCCTTCAAGTGCGAAAGTCCCATTCTGAAATATTATCCTGGTCGTCGGCCTATGTCGCAGGAACGACAGAATTAGAGGCGGGTGTGTGCACCCGCCTCGGTTTTTGCTGGATTTCATCCCTCCATCCTTGGAAGGACAGGACAAGGGACGCAGCCTACAGGGCGATGGCGTAGCAGGCGCGGCGGGGGTCGGCGCCGGTGCTGAGGTGGCCCGTCTCCGGATCTCGCACCGACACGGTGGCGCCCATGCCGCAGTCCACGGCGCGTGCGATCCTGTGCCCGAGGGCGCGGAGGTCCTCAGCGGCGGTCTCGGGGATGGCCTCCTCCAGGTCAAGGCGCCCCGGGTGGTAGACGTGGGGGTAGAAAGAGTTGACGTTGCTCATGGTGGAAAAGCGCGGGGCCTCCACGGCCTGCTGCGGGTCCATGCCGAACACCAGCACGTTCAGCATGAGCTGGATGTTCGCCTGGGCCTGGTTGTCGCCGCCGGGGCAGCCAACGGTCATCACCGGCTGGCCGTTCTTGCTGATGATGTAGTTGATCAGCGTCGTGCGCGGGCGCTTGCCGGGCTCGACCACGTTGGGGTGGTCCTCCTCGCAGTTGAACATCTCGATGCGCGTGCTGAGAGCGCAGCCGAGCTCGGGGAAGAACACAGACTTGGCGAAGGCGCCGCCGCTGATGGTCCCACAGACCATGTTGCCCTGATTGTCCAGAGCAGACACGTGAGTCGTCCCATCGCGGGCCGAGGTGTCGACGGCGTTGGGATCGGACGCCGAAGGGAGGCCGTTACCACCGTGAGCGCCGTTGCCGCCCCGGGATTTCTTCGAGTATTTCCAGGGGTCGCCAGCGTCGGGCTGGGCCGGGTAAGCCTTCGCCGGGTCAATGAGCCTGGACCTCTCGGCGGCGTATTCTTTGGACAGCAGTCCGTCAATGGGGATGACTGAATAGTCCGGGTCTCCGTAGTGGGCCTCACGGTCGCCGAAGGCCAGCTTGATGGCCTCGGTTACGGTGTGAATGTACTCGGGGGTGTTGTGCCCCATGGCCTTGAGGTCGAACCCTTCCAGCATGTTCAGGGTCTGCATCAGCATTGGACCCTGCGTCCATGTGTCGTGGCCGTAGATCTCATAGCCATTGAAGGTGGTGGAAACGGGAGTGTCGTACCGGGAGCGGTATGCGGCCAGGTCGTCCATGTTCATGATGCCGCCGACACTGGCCACCGAGTCGGCAATGAGCTGGGCGATGGGACCCTGGTAGAAGACCTCACGGGCCTTCTGCAGACCCTCGACGCGGGACAGAGAGTGTCCGTTACCCGAACCTGGCAGCATGGCGCGCAGGGTGTTGGCCAGGCCGGGTTGCACCAGCAGGGACCCGGGCTCCGGCACCTGGCGGCTGTTGTAGAACACGTCCCAACCGCCGGGACTGTACAGGTCGAACTGCTGCGCCGTGGAGCCGGAGTCCAGCCGGTTCAGCATGTACTCGTAGTTGGGTATGCCGTCCTCGGCGTACCTGATGGCCGGGGCCAACAGCTCGTCGATGGTCTTGGTACCGTATCGTTCCGCCAGCGATATGTAGGCATGCACCACGCCTGGCAGGGTGAAGGACAGGTGGGACTGGTCGTGGCCGGGGCCGGTCGGGATGCGGTCCAGGCCCAGCTCCTTGTAGAACGACGCGGTAGCCTGGCCGGGCGCAGTGCCCTGTCCGCTCAGGGACAGCACTTCCCCGGTATTCGCGTCGTAGAGCATGAACACGCCCTCTGCGGCCAGGGAGTAGGACGCGATTGGTTCCACCACTGCGGCGGCGAATCCTGCGGACACCATGGCGTCGAAGGCGTTTCCGCCGCTGAGCAGCATCTTGGCGCCAGCCATGGAGGTGAGGTAGTGGCCGCTGGAAATCACGCCCTCGGTGGATCGGATAACGGGGCGGCCGGTGGTCTGCTGGGTGGTGTTACCCTGCTCGGTGTTTACCGCTGTCTGCTGGGTGGCCATGCTGTCTCCTGCGCTGTTATGTTTCTGATTCGGGAGGTTCACACATTCCCTTACCGCAAGGTGAAGGGGATTTGCGTCTTAACGAGCATTCTCGTCGATGATGGCGTCCCGGCCCGGATAGGCGATGACGCCCTCTCCGTCCACCAGGTGGGCGGGCATGAAGTATTCCCGTGTGTCCGGGCCGCCGAACCCGGGGATGAACGACTGCACGACTCCCTCTGATTCGAGGGCGGCGCGGACGATCTGCTTGTTGAAGTTGCTGATGTCATCGCGGGACAGGAAATCGTCCACCGGCAGCCAGAGGCATTCCTGGATCTCGTCGGCCTGCATTGTTATCTCCCGGCTCAGAGGTCGCAGCCGGCTGACGAAGTAAATGTCCGACTTGCCGTAGCGGTATCCGTGCCAGTGCCGGAAGCAGGCGATGGCCTCGAACTCGGCCTGAACGCCGGTTTCCTCCAGCACCTCGCGTTCCACCGCCTCGGCAAGGTTCTCGTCAGGATGCAGGGCGCCCCCAGGCAGCTTCAGGGTGGGCGGCCGCCCGGCCACGCCGTAGATCTCCCGCACCACCAGCAGTTCGCGCTCCGGGGTGAGCACCACACCGCCGATGCCGATGTAGTGAGTGGCGAAGTGCGGAAGCCAGGCCCCTTCCTGCAGGATGATGGTGAGCATCAGGTAGTCTTCGCTGGAGTGGTGGAAGACAAAGCCTTGGTTCACCGCTTCGGGGATCAGCTGGGACTTCCCAATTGGCACCTCGAGCCACGCCGCTCTCTTGCCCTCGGCAGTCCACTCCTTCAGGGAAACCTCGAGCCGCTGGGCAAATTCCGTCGCGTCTGTGGGCAGCTCGGAAGGAGTGATTACCATGCCGCCGAACGGATTGGCCCTGGCCTCCAACAACTGTTCACTGGAGATCTGAGTCATTGGCGCCTCGCAATATTCTGGACTAGCAGGCTGATTCACACCTTCGCCGAAGGTGCTCGGGAGAGGTGGCAACCCGCCGCCGCCAATGCTACGGCGCGATTGCGGCGCCGTCAAATCGCGTGGCCGGGCCGCCGTGATTTGAACATAGACAGTCGCACCAGGCAGTCTTTCTCGCCATTCCCCTGACCGTTCAGCATCCACAGGGGCACCCCGTTCGCCCGGTCATTGTGGAGGTCACCGTCCTGAAGACAGGTCGTAGGACTCCGTGTCTTATTGCGGTCTTGGCGGTGCCATCGGGCGTTATCAGCCGTTCCTTCACATTTGTTCACAAAAGCCCCACGAGACTCTCACTCTTTGATGTGCATTCCCCAAAAGGAGAGATATAGCATTGACTTACAGTCCATCATCAAGCCTCCGGAGGAGCCCACCAAATCTATGCCCAAGTCTCTTTTCTGGATCTCTCTACTTGGCCTGCTGACTGCGGTCCTTGCACTTGCGGCTTGCGCTACCGGAACACCGCCACAGACCGCTACCCCGTATCCAACTTCGCCACCTCCCACAGCCACCCCCGTTCCTGAATTGCCGCGTACATCAGCGGCTTCCATGATGTCCTACCTGGGGCAAGTGGACTACCAGGACAGATGGAAGCTCTGGCCAGGCAAGGGCGAGAAATACCTGGCCGGCGGAGGGCACAGCGTGCTCCTCACCACCTACCTGAATCCGACGGCCTACGAGGCTGTCATCGAGAAGCGGGGAGCCCTGCCGACCAACTCCATCGTAGTCAAGAATAACTTCACCATCGGCGGCGAGATCCGAGGCACCACCGTAATGTACAAGGTGGAGGGTTACGCTCCGGAACACAACGATTGGTACTGGCTCAAGGTTTTGCCGGACGGCACCGTGGATCAGGAGGGCACGCCCGATGGTTGCGTGGTGTGCCACGCGGAGATGAAAAACAACGACTATGTCTGGACCGGAGGACCGTTCTCCCTCTCGAAGTAGCCGCGGCCACGACTGCTGTTCCCGCTAGAAGCGCGCCTGCGGAACGCTACTCTCGCTGCCCAAAACGTCGCTGACAATTCACCCAGGGAAGCTCGGCCATCGTTTGTTCGCGGGAAACGCCAACCTTTAGGCCCGCCCTCAAGCGACCGGGACGGAGACTGCGAGGATTTATTCCCCTTCTTGTGACACTTTCGCCTTGCGGATGTGGCCTCCAGCAAGGAAAATAGCCACATCCCGTCATACGAGAGCCTTCAGTGCAGCAGGGTGTTCAGGCGTAAAGTGTCGACTTCTCATTTTCATCCCATCATTCGCGAGTGGTTCGAGGACCGGTTCCGTGAGCCCACGGAAGCGCAGGCCCAGGGTTGGGCGGCTGTGGCCGAGGGCAAGCACACCCTTATCGCCGCACCCACCGGGTCCGGCAAGACGCTGGCCGCGTTCCTGACCTGCATCGACCGGCTGGTGCGCCAGGGAATCGAGGGTAATCTGCCCGACACCACGCAGGTGGTTTACGTTTCCCCGCTGAAAGCCCTGTCCAACGACATTCAGAAGAACTTGGCCGGTCCACTGGAGGAGATCGTTGCCCTGGCTGCCCGGAGGCACAAGGAGAGTCGACCGTGCCTGGACCTTTTCCCGGAAGAAGAGGGTGAGTTTCCGGAAATCCGCGTGGGGGTGCGCACCGGCGACACCCCGCAATCCGAGCGCCAGAAGATGGCGAAAAAGCCACCTCACATACTCATTACCACTCCCGAGTCGCTGTACATCCTGCTGACCTCCGCCAGCGGGAGGCGCGGCCTTCAGAGCGTCAACACCCTGATACTCGACGAGATTCACGCTGTGGCCGACGACAAACGCGGCTCACACCTCTCCCTGTCCGTTGAGCGGCTCTGCGCCCTCTCCGAGGAGCCGGTGGTGCGCATCGGCCTGTCGGCGACCCAGCGGCCCATCGAGGAGATTGCGAGACTGCTGGTGGGCAACGAGAACATTGACGCCCATGGAACTCCGGACTGCACCATCGTGGATACAGGCCACGCCCGGGAGATTGATCTCGCACTGCAGTTGCCCGAGCAGGAACTGGGGCCCATCGCATCCCACGAGCTGTGGGACGACACGCTCGACACCGTCGCGGGGCTGGTCAACGAGCACCAGTCGACGCTGGTTTTCGTCAACACCCGCCGGCTGGTGGAGCGGGTGGCACACAAGATGAGCGCCCGCCTGGGCGAGGAGGCCGTGGTCGCCCACCACGGCAGCTTGTCCCGCGAAATTCGCCTGGATGCCGAGCAGAAGCTGAAGAGCGGCCAGGTAAAGGTATGCGTGGCCACTGCCTCCCTGGAACTGGGAATAGACATCGGCGATGTAGACCTGGTTTGCCAGATCGGTTCTCCCCGTTCTATCGGCGTTTTGCTGCAGCGGGTGGGGCGCTCGGGACACTCGGTGGGCGGCAAACCCAAGGGGCGCCTGTTCCCCCTCACTCGCGACGAGTTGGCAGAGTGTGTGGGACTGGCCCGTGCCGTCCGCCGCCGCAACCTTGACGCCCTCTCCGTTCCCTCGTGGCCGCTGGACGTTCTGGCGCAGCAGGTCGTGGCCGCCTGCGCGCAGGAGGACTGGGGCGAGGATGACCTCTACGCCCTGGCCATGCGCGCCTATCCCTACCGGGAATTGCCGCGTGAGAAGTTCGACCAGGTCGTTGGCACGTTGTCCGACGGTTACGCCAGCCGCATCGGCCGCAGCGCCGCCTACCTGCATCGTGATGGCGTCAACGGCGTCGTGAAGGGTCGGCGAGGAGCGCCGCTGGCGGCCATGACCAGCGGCGGCGCCATCCCCGAGAACGCTGACTACGATGTCATCGCCGAGCCGGACGACACGTTCGTGGGCACAGTCAACGAAGATTTCGCTATTGAGAGTCTCAAGGGGGACGTCTTCCTCCTGGGTAACACGGCCTGGAAGGTTCGCCGGGTCGAAAGCGGCCGGGTCAGGGTGGAGGATGCCCACGGCCAGCCGCCGACCATTCCGTTCTGGCTGGGAGAGGCGCCAGGGCGCACCATGGAACTGTCTGAGGAGGTGAGCGAGCTCCGCGAGGGCATCGACCACCTGCTGCCCGACGCCGGCGCCGCCCACGAGTGGGTGGTCAGCGAGTCGGGAGTGGCCAGCGAGCCCGCCCGGCAACTGGTGGCCTACATCGAGGAGGGCAAGCGGGTGCTGGGGGTGACGCCCAGCCGGAACCGCGTGGTGGCCGAGCGGTTCTTCGACGAAAGCGGCGGCATGCAGCTGGTCATCCACGCGCCCTTCGGAGCGAGGATCAATCGCGCCTGGGGAATGGCCCTACGCAAGAAGATCTGCCGCTCTTTCGACTTTGAGCTACAGGCAGTGGCCACTGACGACGGCCTGAATTTCTCCCTGGGCCCCAGCCTGTCAATGCCGGTCGATGAGGTGTTCAGCTACCTGAAGTCCTCCAACTTTGAGGAGGTGCTTACCCAGGCGGTGCTGCAGGCTCCGATCTTCGGGACCCGCTGGCGCTGGAACGCAACCCGCTCGCTGGCCATCCTGCGCCACACGGGCGGCAAGAAGGTCCCTCCTCCGCTGCAGAGGATGCGTTCCGACGACCTTCTGGCAGCGGTTTTCCCGGCCCAGGTCGCCTGCCAGGACAACGCCCCACCGGGAGACATCGAAATCCCAGATCACCCGCTGGTGTTTGAAACAATGCGGGACTGCCTGACCGAGGCTTCAGACCTGGATGGGTGCCGGGCTCTGCTGGCCGACATCGAGTCCGGGGCCATCGAAATCCTCGGCAGGGACACGGTACAGCCGTCGGTTTTTTCGCATCAGATTCTGAACGCCATGCCCTACGCCTTCCTGGACGACGCTCCGCTGGAGGAGCGCCGGGCCCGCGCCGTGTCGCTGAGGCGCGCGCTACCGGACGATAACCGGGACCTCGCGCGGCTGGATCCCGAGGCCATCCGCCTGGAATCGGAGAACGCCTGGCCTCGTATCCGCGACGCCGACGAATTGCACGATGCTTTGCTGACCCTTGGAGTCCTGCCGGAGGGCCCCCTCGGGGTCTCACGGCCAGTGATGTCGGGCATCCCGGTGACCCTGTGGCTGGAGCAGCTTGCGGAGGCCGGGCGGGCGCACCGCGTTTCGGACGGCACGGGCCTGACGGCATGGGCGGCTGCGGAAAGGCTGGAACTGGTGCGTCAAGCTTATGGTTCCATCTCCGTGAACCCTGCGCCGAGAGAATTCCAGTCCGGGAGGGGTCGCCCCCACCCCAACCCTCCCCTGGAGGGAGACGGCACCGCAGGTGGGTCGCGAGAAAACGCCATCCTCGCCCTGGTGCGCGGCTGGGTGGACAGCATCGGCCCGGTCACGGACGAGGAGCTGGCCGCCACGCTTTCTCTTGCCGGCGACGATGTTTTATATGCGCTGGCCCAGCTGGAAAACGAGGGCGTTGTACTGCGAGGCAGCTACCGCCCAGGAGTGGAATCAGAGGAGTTCTGCGACCGCCGAATTCTGGCCCGAATCCACCGGTCAACCATCGATTCGTTACGCAGCCAGGTGGAGCCGGTATCTGCTTCCACCTTCATCCGATTCCTGCTGGAATGGCAGCACGTTTCGCCTGAGTCCCGCCTGCGCGATGAGGGCGGACTGCTGTCTGTCATCGAGAAGTTACAGGGATTCGAGGCAGCCTCGGGAGCGATGGAGGAGGAGATCCTGGGCAACAGGGTTGCCGAGTACAGCGGCGTGCTGCTCGACCGGCTTTGCCTCGGGGGAGAGGTGGTCTGGGGCAGGTTTTCTTCCCGGCAGTCCGTGGCCAAGGGCTGGCTGGGCGGGACATCCTCGGGACGCGCCGCCTTCTCGCGGGCCACTCCTGTTTCGCTGGCCCTGCGGGAGTCCCTGGACTGGGTGCTTCCCGAGGATGAGCCGGAAACCAACGGGCTCACCGGCGCTCCTTTTGAAGCCCTGGAGTACCTGCAGCGGCGCGGCGCGTCGTTCCTGTCGGACATTGTCAGCGGAACCAAGCGCTTGCCATCGGACGTTGAAGAGGCCCTCTGGACCCTGGCCGCTGCCGGCCTGGCCACCGCCGACGGACTGGAAGGGATGCGGCAGCGGCTACGCGGGACCAAGCGACCCCGGAGGTCCCAGAGCTCCGGACGCGGCGCACGGCATCAACGGCGTGGGTTCAGCCGCTGGTGGCTGCTGGAACCGGTGGATCCTGTGGAGGACCGGGCCGAGGCGGTGGCAAGGCAGCTGCTCTTGCGCTACGGAATCCTGTTTCCGGAGCTTCTCCAGCGGGAGTCATTGTTCATTGGCTGGCGTTACCTAGCCCGCGTCCTGCGTCGCCTGGAAGCCCGGGGTGAGATCCAAGGCGGTCGGTTCGTGTCGGGATTCGTGGGCGAACAGTTCGCGTTGCCGGAGGCCGCCGACGCGCTGCGCCGCTGGCGGAACCGCGAACCGGACGACCGGCTGATTGTTGTATCGGCGAACGACCCCCTGAACCTCGCCGGTATCCTTACACCGGGCCCTCGCGTCTCCGCCACGCTGGGCAACCGCCTTGCCTACCACAACGGCCTGCCCGTCGCGGCCATGGATGGAGGCGAGTTCGTCCCGCTTGCCAGGGCGAATCCTGAGGTCCTGGAACGGGCCAGGTTCCTTCTGTCCGTGCCAGTTTCCCACGCCAACTTCCGAATGGAGCAGGAGTCGCTGGCCACCGCTTGACGGGGCCACCGGTGATTTATCGGCCACTCTCTTTCCGAGACAGGAATGAGCTTCGAGAATCAGTGCCCTACCTGCCAGTCAGGGCTAAGAGCATGGCGAACCATCAGCGGCTATTTCCACCCCTTCATTTGACAGACTCAAGGTCAACTGTCGGGGGTCTGGTATTACAGTGCGGTTGTACTGGCATGGCAGGAGAACAATAGCGAAGTCATTGTCTGAATCAGGGTTATCAAGATTTTGGGATTTTTAGGATGTTCCCCAATCCTGTTTATCCTTTAATCCTGTGAATCCTGATTCAGACAAAATACTGGCGTTGGACGTTGCGGTCGTCCTCGTCCCGACAGTCTCTCACAATTGAAAAACAGCGGCCCCTGTGCTAACGTGAATCATCGAATTCCGTAACAATCAGCAGTAAAATCTCAGCAGGCGGCGTTAGTGTCCGGCATCCGATTCTCGCCCAACCCCAACGAGGCACACCGCATCGAGTGGCTGCCGTGGTCCGGTGCATCGTTTGAGCGGGCGCAGAACGAGGATAAACCCGTCCTGCTTTCAATCTCCGCAGCGTGGTGCCACTGGTGCCACGTCATGGATGAGACCACCTACTCCGACCCGGAAGTTCGGGCCCTCCTCTCAAGTGGCTTCATCGCCGTCCGGGTGGACAACGACCACCGGCCCGACATCAACGCCCGCTACAACGTGGGCGGCTGGCCCACCACCGCCTTTCTGACGCCTCATGGCGGCCTGATTGGGGGGGCGACATACCTCCCTCCCGACCAGTTCGTGGCCATGCTGATGGAACTGCAGAACGCCTACAGCGCCGATAAGCCACAGCTGTACAGCCAGTCGCGGGACCTGTTGCGCCAGCGCCGGGAGCATGCCCGCCGGGTCGCGGCAGGCGCGGATGTGGAGGGCTCGCTGGTGGACCGCGTCTCCCGCATCGCGGCCGGAGCCTACGACTCCAGAGAGGGCGGGTTCGGCAGCGAGCCGAAGTTCCCGAATCCACAGATCCTGCGATTCCTGGTGCACCAGTACCGGACCACAGGGGAGGACTTTTACTCGGCAATGCTCGTGAAGAGCCTGGACCGTTTGGCTGATTCTCCACTGTTCGACCCGGTCGATGGCGGATTCTTCCGATACAGTTCCACAGCCGACTGGTCATCGCCCCAACGGGAGAAGCTGCTGGAAGACAACGTCCAGATTGCCAGGGCCTACCTTGATGCTTCCATAATTCTGGACCAGCCCCGGTATCGCGGTGTGGCCGAGAGCACCTTCGCTTACTTGACGCGAATCCTGTACGACCCGGAAAGTGGCGGTTTCCATGGCAGCCAGGGGGCCCATTCCGACTATTTCGCCCTGAACGCCACCGCCCGCTCGCAGTCTGTTCCCCCGCCCGCGGACCCCTCGAGCTATTCCGGCCCCGGGGCACTGGCCGCCGCGGCATTTCTTGACGCATCATGGAAGCTGGGCCGAACGGATCTGGCAGGAACGGGGCTGGATGTGCTCGACCGCATCGACGGCATGGCCGAGACGGGCAATCTCAGCCACGTGTACACCGCTGACGGCCCCGGCGACGCTCCTGCCCTGCTCGTGGACTGGGCCGGCCTGCTGATGGGACTTATGCAGGCGCACGCATCCACCGCCGAGGCCCGCTACCTGGACCGTGCAATCCAGGTGGCCGCCCTGATGGTAGACCGGTTCTTCGATGAGGAGAACGGCGGTTTCTTCGACATTGAGGCCGACGATGAGGCGGTGGGCCATCTCCAGGTCAGGGAGAAACAACTGCCGGAGAACATGGTGTCGGTGCAGGGTTTCCTGAAGTTGTACCAGGCCTCACGCAATGAGGACTATCGGCAGCTCTGCGAGGCCACCCTGAGCGCATTCGGCAGTGTGTTCCGGGAGTATGGTGAATTTGCCGCCGACTTTGGGTTCGCGGTGGACCTGTTCACCAACCCAATGGTGGAGGTAACCGTCGAAGGGGACCCGGAGTCATCCGACTGCCATCTACTGCTGGAGGCGGCCACCCGACTCGACAGTCCGAACCTGGAAATCAAGACCGTAACCGCGGGGGGCCCGGCCCTGGCCCACGTGTGCCTCGACACCCTTTGCCTGCCGCCCGTAAGCACGCCCGAGGCCCTGGTGGAGACTGCGGCAGGGATTGATTCCCAGCCCGCCAGCCCCTTCCGCGACATTTTCAGCGTTTTCCCCGGCGACTAACCACCTGGATATCGGCCCGCCACCGGGCCCCAGCCCGTATCAACCCATATCAAGCGATTTGGAGGACCTGCGTGCCCGGTTCAGTGCAAATGAAGGGCTCCAACTGCGGAGAGTTGCGCCTCAAGGACGCCGACTCTGACGTCACCCTTGCGGGGTGGGTCGGCCGGCGCCGCGACCACGGCGGGATCATTTTCCTTGACCTGCGGGACCGCTCAGGCGTGGTACAGGTGGTCTTCAACCCTGAACTGGCCTCTGAAGCGACGCGGATCGCCGAGGACCTGCGGCAAGAGTGGGTGGTGCAGGTCAAGGGGCATGTCCGCCAGCGTCCCGAAGGCAGCGAAAACGATGCCATGCCCACCGGCGACATCGAGGTGATGGCGGATTCAGTGGTCGTGCTGAACCAGTCGCTCACCCCGCCGTTCTACATCTCGGACGACGCCGGGGCCGATGAGAGCCTGCGCCTGCGCTACCGCTACCTGGACCTGAGACGTCCGGCCATGCAGGAGAACCTCATACTCCGACATCGGGTGGTCAAGTACATACGGGACTTCCTCGATGAGCGAGGATTCCTGGAAATCGAGACGCCCATCCTGATAAAGAGCACGCCCGAGGGCGCCCGCGACTTTCTCGTCCCCAGCCGCCTGCATCCGGGGACCTTCTATGCGCTGCCGCAGTCGCCCCAGCAGCTCAAGCAGCTGCTGATGGTTTCCGGCGTGGAGCGTTACTTCCAAATAGCACGCTGTTTCCGCGATGAGGACATGCGGGCAGACCGCCAGCCCGAGTTCACCCAGCTCGACCTTGAGATGAGCTTTGTTGACCAGGAGGACGTGCTGGCGCTTACAGAGGAACTCTACACAGGAATGATCCAAAAGGTGGCGCCGCACAAGAAACTGCGGACACCCTTCCCGCGCCTGACCCACGCCGAGGCCATGTCCCGGTTTGCATCGGACAAGCCTGACCTGCGGTTCGGCCTGGAAGTGACCGACGTGTCCGCCCTCGCCTCCGAAACGAGTTTCCGGGTGTTCCTCTCCACCATCAAGGGAGGCGGACAGATCAAGGGACTCGTGGCTCCCGGCCTGGCTTCCTACACGACCTCGCAGGTCAGGGAATTGGATGAATTCGCCAGGGAGTCCGGCGCCGGCGGGCTGGCCCACATTCGCTACCGGGGCACCGGTCCGGTTGCGGAGATGAGCGAGGACGAAATTCTGCAGTCATCGGGTCTGCGTATGCCACCCGAGTGGCACGGCAGGGTTGCCGAGTCCATGGGCGCTGGCCCCGAAGATATGATCCTGCTGTTTGCCGGCCCTCCCACTCGAATCAATGTTTGGCTGAATGCCATGCGAAACCACGTGGGGGAGTTGCTGGAACTGGGAGATCCCGATGAACTGGCATTTGCCTTTGTAACTGACTTCCCGCTGTTCGAATGGAACGAGGATGCGGGACGCTGGGACTCGTCTCACCATCCGTTCACGTCCCCGGCGGATGGGGAGGAGCAACTGCTGAGCGGCGACGATCTGGGCGCCATCCGGTCCAAGGCATACGACCTGGTGTGCAACGGGTCGGAGTTGGCCAGCGGAAGCATCCGGATTCACAACCGTGAACTGCAGGAAAAGATCTTTTCCATCCTCGGCTACAGCCGGGAGGATGTGGGCGAGAGATTCCGCCAGATCCTCGAGGCCTTCGAATACGGTGCTCCACCCCACGGCGGGATCGCCCCTGGCATCGACCGTTTGGTGGCCATCCTTGCCGGAACCAGCTCCATCCGCGATGTCATAGCCTTCCCCAAAACCCAGAGCGGCACGGACCTGCTCTTCAACTCTCCGGCTGAGGTCGTCCCGTCTCAGCTGAAGGAGCTTTCCATCAGGACCGACCTCTAGCGCCAGCCACTCACTCAGTGGTAAGACAGAAAAAGAAGAGCCGGGACTTTGAGTGTCCCGGCTCTTTTCGTTCCCAAGCGTACGCCTGCTGACAAGACTGACCTAGTCGTCGGCAGTGCCAGCCTTCTCGGGGATGGCGCTGGATTCCTTGCCGTTGCGGAAAGCAAACCGGTCGACGAGATTCCCGATGCTGGTGCGGAAGCCGGAGTATTCCAGCTCGCCGTAGGGCAGCATCGCGGCGCCGGACCAACCCTGCGACCGCATGGCGATACCCTTCTCCTGGGCCACCTGCCGGACGTAGTCCCAAGAAGGGTTGTCGAAGAAGTCAGCGCTGGAGTCTGAGAAATAGCCGTCGCGGTTCAGCGAGAAGCCAACGCATGAGACCAGCGGCAGGCAGTACATGCCAGTAACCGCAGTATTGATGGCCACCGGCATCAGGGGCATGACGTGAGAGCCGCGCGCATCGCCGCCAATGTAGTGGGCCTTGGCATAGGGAGAGATGAGTTCTTCAGGGGCCGGGAAGACTCCCTGGTTGCGAACGAGGGCTACCGGATCGTCCTTGCCGGTGTAGGAGCCGGCAATGTTGTGCATCCGGGTCGCGGAAATGGCAGCCGCCACCTGACCGGTGTGCCGGGAGACGATGCTGTCGATACCGAAACGCTCGTTATCGCGCAGCAGCACCGTGATCTTGTAGTAGTCCTCGGGGGCGTTCAGGGAGATCAGGCTGTCGCCGTCGGTGTTGTCCATGTCGATGATGTTGAAAGTGAATCCCTCGCCCAGCCGCGGCAGCATCAACCCGCCGCAGTACATGGGGTCGGCGAAGCCCAGGAACATAGGCAGATTGTAGGCGCCCGGTCCGCACTTGTCGGCAGCCAGGACCATGAAGGACTCGGCAGGCCGAACGGGGTTGGTCTTGACCGGGTCATGGTCGAACTCGATCTCGGCAACTGCCGGGCCAGCGCCCCTGATGTTGCCGGAAGGAGCGTCCACCAGGAGGTCCTGTCCCGCACCGTAAAGCCCATACTCGGAGGCGATGGCGGTGGCGTTCAGGAAGGCAGTCCAGGCAAACTGGTGCACTTCGGTATCATTTTCGCCTCGGGTGTGGGAAGCGATGATGCAGATGTCATCTCCCGTGTGACCAACGTATCCGTCAATAAGCAGTCCCCTTGCAATGGCCCCTGCAACATCTGATCTGACCGAATCCATCATCCGGTCGGACGGCTTGGTGTGGCCACCGATGGAACCCACGTCAGCCTTTAGTACCGATAGGGTAATTTTCATAGTCCTCCTCATAAGCAGCACCGTCGGCTTGACTGCATGCCGCGCCCAGTCCTTTTTGTGTCCAGTCATTATATCGGATTTGAATTGGCGGGCAATGCTTTGATACTGGGGCGGCTCAAGACAGGGACGAAAAAGCCAGGATGTGCTTTCCGGAATTCGCTTCAACATTGCCTATGTGTCCGATTTCTAGTATATTCAAAAGAGGTTTCACAGTTTTCATCCGACGGACCACCGTCGAGAGAGCAGGGTATCCCCGTTCCATCAGGGCAGTTCCGATGCCAGTAAGGACTCAGTACGGGACTGCGGAGGCAAGGGCTTATCTTCGGACTTGATGCGACAGATATTCTCCTCGTTTTGCTTGTGCCGTTTGTGGCGGTATGGACGGCACGGACAGCGCAGGCGCGGAACCGCAATCCCTGGTTATGGGGGAGTGCCGCGCTCGTCCTCGGAATTCCTTGGCCGGGAATAAATCTACCTATCTTGGGTGTAGTCCCGGTCCTGTTCCTCATGTTCTTTGTGCGGCCCACAGTAACGAGGGGGGAGGAACACCGGAATTCCTGCTCCAAGTGCGCCAGCCCACACGCTCCCGGTCAGAACTTCTGCACCAAGTGTGGATGGGATCTTTCCAGCGACTACTCCGCCGACACCGCAGACACCGTGCTGGCCTCGGAAATGCACCAGGCATCCTCCACGGCCACCCTCGAACGCCCACCGGAACCGGCCCCACACGATTCCTATAGCCCAGCACCCTACTCTCCGGAGCAGGACGCTCTGTCCCCGGGCGAAGATGGCCAACCGAGCACTCCCGAAGTGGGGACACCTGCGTTCGCTGATGACACCGAGGAGCAAATACCGGCGTACGCCCACGAGGAGTCCCTGCCGGGAGACGACCCCCAGCCCGATCCGGACCAGGAACAACGGCCGTGGGGAATTCCTGTGCCAGGCCCTGCACCGACGGCTGAGGGAATGACTGCAAGAGGAGCGATCCTCCTCAGCGAAGGAAAGCTCCAGGAGGCCATAGACCAGTTCACCAAGGCAATAGCGCTGGACCCCAGGCACCGCGAGGCCTTCGAGCATCGCGCCGAAGCCTACAGCCAGCAGGGTCGCCCGGAAAGGGCAGACGAAGACTACCGTCAAGTGCAGGCGCTCAGTACCGGCACATGAGAGCAGGTATCCCTGGCTGACACCCCCTGAAGAAGAAAGAGGCGGGCTTGAACCCCGCCTCCGTTGCTTCAAGAGAAAGTGCCGGTTCTGCGATATCCCGCAGCTCACACCGCCATAATGTGATATCCCGCGTCCACCGGTATAACCGTGCCGGTAATGCCACTGGACATTCCGCTGCACAGAAAGAGGGCAGTCTGCGCCACCTCTTCCACGGTGATGTTCCGCTGCAACGGCGCCCGCTCCGCGTGGCTGTGTCGCATGTCGCGGAATCCTGTGATGCCTCTGGCAGCCAACGTTTCCAGGGGCCCGGCGGAAATTGCGTTGACCCTGATGTTGGCGGGCCCCATCTCGGCGGCCAACTGCCGCACCGCATGCTCCAGGGCTGCCTTGGCCGAACCCATCACGTTGTAGCCGGGATAGACCCGCTGCGAGGCGTCAAAGGTCATGGCCACCACGCTGCCACCGTCAGACATCAGCGGAGCGGCGTGTCGCACCAGAGGCAGCAGCGAGTAGGCGCTCACCTCCATGGCAACGCGAAATCCGTCCCGCCCCGTGTCTACGAACCTCCCGCTCAGGTCCTCCCGGTTGGCGAAGGCGATACTGTGGATGAGAAAGGAGATTTCTCCGAACTGCTGGCCCAGCTCCGCAAAGACCTGCTCGATCTGTTCATCGTCGGTGGCGTCACATGGGAGCAGCAGGGGTTGGTCCAGCGACTCTGCCAGACGCTCCACCCGCTCTTTCAGCCGGTCGCCCTGGTAGGTCAGGGCCAGCCGTGCACCGGCGGCGGATAGCGCCTGGGTAATGCCCCAGGCGATGCTCCTCTCGTTGGCCACTCCGAACACGATTCCGTTCTTGCCAGACAGGTCTACGGGAACCAATTGCTACTCCCTCGGCACAATTTCTCAGGGAACGCAGGACCAGGTACGAATGGTACTGGGCAGTTCAGCGTCCTAATGCAGCTCCTACTGGAATTGCGGGACCACCCGTTCCAGGAAGGTGTCGAGTTGGCGTTCCGGCTCAAAGGAGGCGAACCTCACCACGACAGTGTCGGCGCCGGCCTCCGAATAGGCCGCCATCCGGTCGGCCACGTTCTGGATTCCACCGAAAGGCCCCCAGCGGCTGCCCCAGATGTTGGCCCCGTAGTATCGCATCAGCCAGTCTTCCGCCTCTGCCTTTGCTTCGGACTCGTCTTCTTTGAGGTTGACCGTCATGTAGAAGACGTTCTCCCGATTGGAGGTGTCGCGGCCATATTCCTCTGCCTTGGCATCCACCTGGGCGATTACCTCGGCAAACTCTGTGGGCGTGTCTGAGATGGCGATGATGCCGTCGCCGATCCTGGCGGCGCGTTCGATCTGGGCGGGCTGACCCGCGCGGTAGTGGGTCGCCAGCAACCAGGGAATGCCCTCAGGCTGGGTTGCGGCGGGTAGCATCCTCACCGACTCGAGCTCAAAGTGACGTCCCTCGTGGGTATGAGGTTCGCCGGAGCCAAGGCCCTTGGCCACCTCTACCACTTCCTCGAACCGGCGGGCTCGACGCCTGGGATCAACACCGGCGGCGGCCCACTCGCCCTTCTGCTCGTCGTTAAAGGCGCCACCCACACCTGCGCCGATCACCAGTCGTCCGCCGGAAATCAGGTCGACGGTTGCCATGGTTTGCGCCATCAGGACGGGATGACGCAGGGCAGGGAGGAGCACGGCCGTGCCCAGCCTGACCCGGCTGGTCCTGGCAGCCAGCGCCCCGAGCGTGGCCAGGGGTTCCAGGCGGGGCTTGGCCACCAGGCTGTCTCCGACCCAGATCGAATCCAGTCCTGCCTCTTCGACCCGCTCCGCGATCCGCAGAATTCGATCGGCGTTGTCCGGTTGCTCACCGCGCAGCAGAAGGCCCCGAGTGGGCAGCAGCAACCCGAGTTTTGGCTTCTCTTCGCTCATCATCTCACCAACGATCAATGTACAATCGGGAAATCGCGCAGCCTAGAAGGATGGCGCGTCTCCCCCCGAGTCTATACCCTCGCCGGCCAAGGGTCCGTCGGCACCCATCTTCAGGTGATCAACCAGTCCAGGCTCCATGTGCTGATAGGACTCAAGGTCGTCGACCAGGTCGAGGTCCAGGCCCAGTCCGGGGCTGTATGCGATGGCCACCGAGGTCTCGAGCCGCCCTGCCTGCGCCAGGTGCTTACTGAAACTCATCCGGCCCAGCTCCGGCTGGAAGTTGATGCCACAAGGAATGAGCATCGCGTTGGTCCCGCCGTCGCGCCGGGCCGGTGCAAGGGTAACGTTGCCTGCGCCGCGCGATGCCTGGATGAATGAGTGAATGTCGGAAGCCTTGACAAACGGGAGGTCCCCCGCCACATAAAGTGCGGAACCATCCTGCTCGAAAGCCATCCTGATTGCCCTGCCGAGGGTGTCGTTCAGGTCGCTGCCCAGTTCCTCCAACCACTTTCCTCCCAGGCTGAGGGCCAGTTCGCCAACGCGTTCGTCTCCTCCCACGACCCAGATGGATTCTATGGAGGCTCCCTTGAGGGCCGAAATCACCCTATACAGCATTCCCATGCTGATGTTGGCCCGCTCCTCGGCTGACAAGGCGCGCGCCAAGCGGCTCTTGCCCTCCGCCAACGGCTTCATGGGCACAATGCCAACGATTGCCGGGGAGCGGCTGGCAGAGCTATCTATGTCGGTTTCGGTTGCCATAATCGAACTTGGTTCAACTATTCAGAGGGCCGAGGGACAATACTGTCCGGGCCAACTCCACTCGATCCTCCAGAGAATTCATTATCGTATCGGCGATCACCGGCCGAAGCCCTGCCTCGGCCACTGCCGGCCCTAAGGCTGCATCCTGACGGTCGATCAGCAGGACGTCGCAAAACTCCCGGTATGCGCGGGCCACGCCCACCACTGAGACCTCGTGTCCCAGGCCGGCCATGATCCTGCCGGCCGGACCTCGTACGGCGTCGTTACCCACTATGGGACTCACGGCCACGCGAGTTCCACTGAACCCGGCGAGGCGCTCTTTCATCCCGGACAACGCCACAAACGGGCTGACACTCAGTGCCGGATTGGAGGGACAGATCACCAGCATCTCTGCCAGACCCAGAGCTTCGCTCAATCCCGGTGAGGGGCACGCATTTTCGGCCCCTTCATAGTGGACCGCCGAAACATCCGGCTGCGCGCGACGCTGCACGAAATATTCTTGCATGGAAAGCCGCCCGTCAGCGGTGTCAAGAACTGTACGAACAGGCTCGTCACTCATGGGGACTATGCTGTGTTCGATGCCCAGCGCTTCGCAGAGGCGTGCGGTCACTTCTGAGAGAGTCAAGCCCTGCCCCAGTAACTCGGTCCTGCGAATGTGAGTTGCCAGGTCCCGGTCGCCGAGGTTAAACCACGTCTCCGACCCGTACCTGCGGAGCATTGACAGGGCCTCGAAAGTCTCACCCTGCAGACCCCATCCTGTCTCCGGGTTGGATAGACCCGCGAGAGTGTACATCATGGTGTCGAGATCCGGCGACACGTGCAGGCCATGGAAGACCTCGTCGTCGCCGGTGTTGACGCCGATAACCAATTCGCCCGGCTGTAGACATTGCGCGAGGCCCACAACCAGCTTGGCGCCACCGACTCCACCGGCCAAGGCCAGAACACGCGGGGCACTCATAGCGCCGGACTCAGTGTCGCAGGTTGCGCAGACAGGAAGGTCTCGGTGTTCAATGGGCGCATCCGCCTCTAATCATCACCCGGCAGATGCTCAGACACTGGCCTGCTGTGCGTATCTAGGGTGTTCGAAGCGGTAGGTCTCGAGCTTCACCAGCTTGTTGTATGAGCCGAAGATTTCCTCGACGTTTTCGCCAACGAGATCCAGCGGGTCCAATTCCTCATCGGATTCACTGAACACGCGCCTCAAACCGTAGGTGGTGGCGCGCTCGGCGGGGATGCGGCCGGCTGCCCGAATCATTCCCCGGAACTCTGACGGGCGCATCAGCTGCCCGTGCTGGGCTCCGGCAGCGGTGGATATGCTCTCGTTTATCAGCGTGCCACCCAGATCGTTGACGCCCGCCGTGAGCAACAACTGCGACATTCGTGAGCCTTCCTTGACCCAGGACGCCTGCACGTTGGGGATCCAGTTGTTGAGCATAATCCGCGCGACGGCGTGCATCTTTACCACGTCCATGCCAGTGGGCCCGGGGCGCACATTGGGGAGCAGGTTCTTCAGGAACATGGGCGCCTCGGTATGCACGAAGCTCAAGGGCACGAACTCCGTTATTCCGCCCGTCTGCTGCTGGATGCCCCGAAGAAGCGCCATGTGGTTGGCCAACTGGGCCGGGGTCTCCTTATGCCCAAACATCACGGTGGATGTGGTGGGTATGCCCAACTCGTGAGCGGTGGTGATTACCTCGGTCCACTGGTCGACGGTAATGCGACCTGGAGAGATCTGGTCGCGCATTTCCTGGTCCAGCACTTCCGCTGAGGTCCCCGGCAGGCTGCCCACACCGGCGTCCCTGAGTCCTTCCAGGTATTCCCGGATAGTGCACCGTGAGCGTACGGAGCCGTAGAGCACCTCCTCGGGCGAAAAGCCGTGGATGTGCATATCGGGCAGGGCTTCCTTGATGGCGGCGCACAGCCTGATGTAGAGGTCTCCCTCCATCTGGGGGGGCAGGCCGGCCTGGATGCAGACCTCAGTGGCGCCGTAATCCCAGGCCTCCTGGGCCCGGCGAACGATTTCCTCGATCGGAAGGTAGTAGCCCTCTTCTTCCCGGAAATCGCGGCTGAATGCGCAGAAACCGCAACGCTTGATGCAGACGTTGGTGAAGTTGATGTTGCGATTCACGACGTAGGTCACGATGTCGCCGACAGTGCGGCGCCGCAACTCGTCGGCCACCAGTACCGTTGCGTTGTACTCAGGGCCAGTGGTGCCGAACAGCAACGTGGCTTCCTCGGCAGTGATGTCCTCTCCGTCGAGGGCCCGGTCCAGGGCCGCAACCACTTCGGGGTTCAGCGTTCCGGCCAGTTCCCCAAGCGTGGAAGCGCTTGGCCGCTCAGTTGTTCCCGACATATCGCTGAATTCCCCCTTTTACGTATCCATCATCGTCTGCCAGGGCAGAAACCCTGACCCGCAATTCATCCGGCAAGTATTCGCCGGAGTCCACAAAATATTCGGGATATATCGGCAGCCTGGGCTTCAACTGGAAGCCTGCCGACTCGGTATGTTCCCTGAGTTGGGCCAGAGCCGGCCACGGTGCCTCGGGATTCACAAAGTCTATCGTCAGCGGCGAGACCCCACCCCAATCATTGATGCCGGCGCCAAGGTAAATGTGGTAAATGTCCGCACTGAGATTGGGCGGCACCTGCACGTTGGCGTCCGGTCCGAGGATCAACCTCGCTGCCGCAACCGACCAGAGTAACTCAATGGTGTCCGCGTCCAGTTTCCCCGCCATGGCGGTTCCCGGCTTAGCCCGGAAATTCTGGACGATTACCTCCTGAACGTGCCCGAAACGCCGGTGCAAATCCCTGATGGCCAGGAGAGATTCGATCCGGTCCTCGCGGGTATCGCCGATGCCAATGAGAATACCAGTAGTGAAGGGCAGTCGCAACTCGCCGGCCAGCTCTATGGTACGCAACCGGACGCGGGGCCGCTTGCTCGGCGCAAACTCGTGGGCGCCGCCCGGAGCATGCAGCGCGGGTGAGGTGCTCTCCAGCATCAGACCCATGGACGGGTTGTACGGCAGGAGAGCCTCAATTTCGCGCCTGCTCATGGTTCCCGGGTTGGCGTGCGGCAGCAGGGTCGTCTCCTCCAGCACCAGGCGGCTGACGTGAGCCAGGTACTCCAGGGTAGTGCTGAACCCCCGGTGGGTTAGCCACTCCTTCGCCTCCGGATAGCGAAGCTCGGGCCTCTCGCCCAGGGTGAAAAGGGCCTCGGTGCATCCGAGACGCTGTCCGGCTTTTGCCACATCCAGCACCTGCTCGGGCGACATGTACAAAGTATCGCCGGCCTGCTCCGGGGTTTTCCGAAAGATACAGTACCCACAGAAATCGCGGCACATGTGGGTCAGCGGAATGAAGACCTTGGGAGAAAAGGAAACCGTCTTTCCTTTTCCTCCGTCGCGCATTGCGGCAGCCGCATAACAAAGGGCTGAGAGACCGTTCTCGTCCACGCCAACCAAGGCCCACGCCTCGTCATCGGTCAGCGGTCTTCCAGCCGCGGCCTCCGCCAAGGCAGTGGCGGACAGGGGATCCATGGCGATGTTTGGCGTCACGATCGGATTTCCGGAGGCTCGGGTTCCACGGGCGGCAGATGGGAAATGTCAGCAACTCTGGACGGATTATCCGTAGGAGGCGTATTCAGCAGCCGCAGCCGCCGGCCTTGCGCGCGGGTCAGACTCTCCGAAGGCGGAAAGGATGGGACAGGCTCGTTCCTGATTTTCTCCATTTCCGCCACAAAGGTTTGCGTAGCATTTAATGCAAGCTGCACTGTATCTCCGTACAGTTCATGCTCATACCAATTGAAATGCATACCGCTAGGATGTTGATACAGATCAATCAAATCCTGCCGATCCCACTGGATACCAATGAAATGTACCACAGCGTTGAGTCTGTAATGGCCCTGGTGGTACCAGCCCCACTTTGAGGCTACGGCCTTGATGGCGTGGGCCGCAGCGCCCCAGGCCTTTTCCGATGCCTGAAGCACGTCGCCAGCGTCCAACTCGTCTTGAGCCTGCCTGAGCAGAACACTGCTGATGCCCGCATAGCGGTCAGAGTAGGTCTGGGACAATTCAGATGGGGCACTGGTCATTGGGAATCTCTACCAAGGCAGCTAGGATACAAACATTGTATGTCCTGTGTTGCCAGTGCGGCAACGATTTCTGTCGCCAACACCGTCCCGCTCTTATAAACCGTTCAGTCTTCCCTGGTCTGAGAATGGCAGGGAGTGGAACGAACGGCCCAGGTGCTCGTGAGCCAGGCGGGTGGCGACCCGACCGCGAGGCGTCCGGTCGAGGAATCCCAGCTGCAGCAGGTAGGGCTCCCACACGTCCATGATGGTGTCCGAGTCCTCGTTGAGCGCCGCAGACAGCGTCTCCAGCCCCACCGGACCTCCGTCGAACTTGTCGATTATGGTGCTGAGCAGCCGGTGGTCCGACTGGTCCAGGCCGAGGGGGTCGACGTTCAGCTGCTCCAGGGCGGCGCGGGCCACGGGGCCTGTGATCTGGTTGTCGGCCTTTACCAGGGCGTAATCCCGCGTGCGCTTCAGCAGTCGATTGGCCACGCGGGGCGTCCCCCGGGACCGCCGGGCGATTTCGGCCACCCCATCGCTGTCGTGCACGGCATCCAGTATCCGGGCCGATCGCTCGACGATGATCTCCATCTCATCCACGTCATAGTATTCCAGGCGCCAGACGGACCCGAACCTGTCTCTCAGCGGGGCGCTGACCATGGAAAACCGGGTGGTTGCTCCCACCAGGGTGAACGGGCTGATGCGAAGGTTAACGCTGCGGGCCGCAAGTCCCTTGCCAACCATCCAGGACAGGAAAAAGTCCTCCATGGCCGAGTAGAGCACCTCCTCCACGACGCGATTCAGACGGTGCACCTCGTCGATGAAAAGCACCTCGCCCGGCTGCATGCTGGTAAGAATGGCAGCCATATCACCTGCTCGTTCGATGGCGGGCCCGGATGTCACCCGAATGGGCACCTCCATTTCAGCGGCGATGATGTGCGAAAGGGTGGTCTTCCCGAGCCCCGGGGGGCCGTAGATTATGGCGTGGTCGAGGGGTTCCTGGCGAATCTTGGCGGCATCAATGGCGATCTGGAGGGTCTGCTTGGTGTGGGACTGGCCCACGAAGTCATCGATGCGTCGCGGACGGAGCGACACATCGGCGTCTTCCTGGAGTTCCGTTCCGGTCACCAACCGTTCGGTCATTTGGCCTCCCCTCAGCCCTGCCGGTATCGCTCTCTTGGAACCGCGCTGACGTTCAACTCACTCCTCGAACTTGCGGAAGACCACGCAGGCGTTCTGCCCGCCGAACCCAAAGGCGTTGGAAAGCACAACCTTCGCGTCCAGGTTCCGTGCCTCGTTGGGCACGTAATCCAGGTCGCAACTGGGGTCTGGCGTAGTGTAGTTGATGGTGGGGTGAACTTTCCCATCGGTGATGGTCTTGATGCAAGCCACCGCCTCCAGCGCCCCAGCCGCGCCCAGGGAATGCCCGATCATGGACTTGGTGGAGCTCACCGGCACTTTGTAAGCCCGATCGCCGAACAAGCGCTTGATGGCCACCGTTTCCAGCGTATCGTTCAGAGGAGTCGACGTTCCGTGGGCGTTGATGTAGTCCACGTCATCCAGAGACAGCCCGGCATCAGCAACGGCAATTTCCATGGCGCGCGCGGCGCTGGCCCCCGACTCCTCGGGCTGCACCGGATGTCCGGCGTCGCTGGTGCTCCCGAAACCGGCAATCTCGGCGAGGACAGTGGCGCCCCGGTCAAGCGCGTGTTCCAGGCGCTCCATCACCAGGACCACGGCGCCCTCCGACGGTACGAATCCATCACGTTCCGAGTCGAAGGGACGGCTGGCCTCCTCAGGCACGTCGTTACGGGTGGTCAGAGCCCGCATCACCGCGAATCCCGAGAGTCCAAGCTGGCTGATTCCCGCCTCGGTTCCGCCTCCGAATACCACGTCGGCCGCTCCCTGGCGGATCACGTTCAAGGCCTCGCCGATGGCCTGGTTGGACGCGGCGCAAGCGGTGGTGGCCGTCGAGTTGTAGCCGTGGGCCCCCAGGTACCGGCTCACCGCGGCCGCGGCCATATTCGGCAGGATCATGGGAAAGAAAAACGGGGACATTCGCATTCCGCCACGGTCTGCGAGAATGCGGCAGTTCTCCTCGAGGGTGGGGAATCCGCCGTTCCCGTTACCCAGGATTACGCCGACCCTGTAGGGATCATCGCGCGAGACGTCGATCGCGGACGATTCCACGGCCTGCAATCCCGCCGCGACCGCCAGCTGGGAAAAGCGGGCCATCCTCCTGGCCTCCCGGCTGGGTATGTACTGTTCCGGGTCAAACCCAGTGACCTCTCCGGAAACCCGGCAGGGATAGCCGGTCGGGTCACACAGCGTCATGGGGCCGACCCCGGACTTTCCTGCCACCAGATTCGCCCAGAACTCATTGGGCGATTCCCCAAGAGGAGTCATGGCCCCGATTCCAGTCACCACCACCCTGACTCGCTGCCCGTCGCCCGTGTTGAACATCGCCAACCCCGCTAGTCCCCTTTCCTCGCCAGTGAGGGATATACCTCAGGCTCAATCCCCAGCGCCGCCTCTCTCACTTCCGCCGCCAGGAACAGCGAGCCGGTAGCCAGCACGATTCCCCCACTCCCCGCGGCGTCCCGCGCCAGTTCCAGGGCGTCAGCCGGGTTGGCAACCGTCTCCGCGTTGCCGCCGTGGTCAACGACCATCTCTGAGAGTTCCGATGCCACCATCGCCCTGGGATGCCGGGCCTGCGCGGCAACCACCGTGTCTGCTGCCGCGGCCAGCGAGCGCGACATCGCGCCAACGTTCTTATCCCTGGAGAATCCCGCGATCACTACCAGCCGGTCGTAGTCGAAATAATGCGGCAGGGACTCCAGCAGCTTGTCCACCGAATAATCGTTATGGGCGCCGTCGGCAATGACCAGCGGCTCCTGCCCGACGATTTCCATCCGGCAGGGCCAGGACACCTTGGCGAAGCCACGAGCCAGCGTCTCAGGGTCCATCCGGAACCCCTGCGCCCGGCACATGGCCTCCACGGCAACCACTGCGGTCGTGGCATTCTCCATCTGGTAATCGCCAAGCAGTGGAATGTCCAGGTCGTACGAGGCAAGCATCCCGTGCACCACGAACTGCTGAGTGCCAGGACCGGATCCCCTGGGTTCCCACGACACATCGCGGCCAACCAGGACCGGTTTCACGTCGACACGGTTGCAGGCCTCGAGTATGGCAGCCAGGGCCTCGGGCCGCTGCGGAGCGATAACGGGCGTTGAGCCGGGCTTGATGATGCCGGCCTTGTCGGAAGCAATTTCGCCGATGGTATCACCCAGGATGTTGGCGTGGTCCATACTGACCGAGGTGATGGCGCACACCTGGGCATCCACAACGTTTGTCGCGTCCAGCCTTCCTCCCAGACCCACCTCAATGGTCTGGACGTCGGCGCCGGCCTCGGCAAAGCAGTGGAAGGCCATCCCCGTGAGGAATTCAAACAGCGTAACCGTGTCCTGCCCATCTACGTTGCGGAGCGGCCAGAGGTCGGCCACAACCCTCGCGAACTCTTCCTCGGAAACGGGCTCGCAGTTGCGTCTCAAGCGTTCGCGGAACGTGTGCAGGTGGGGGGAGGAATAGAAACCGGTACTAAGGCCGGCAGCGTGGAAGGCCGAGTCGCACAGGGCGGCCGTGCTGCCCTTACCCTTGGTGCCCGCGATGTGGACGGTGGGCACTCGTCGATGGGGGTTGCCAGACCGTTGGAGGAACTGCTCCATCCGCCCGAGGTTGTATATCGCCTTCTGCCTTGGGCCATCGACCCTGCTCCTCTCCGAATCAAACAGGGAGAGCACATTGGTTATGGCATCCCGGTAGTTCAACGCACACCTCCTCGTTGCCGGCTCACGACGGCCTCCTCACCCTGACACGCCACTCGCATCGCGCCGGCCCTCCCCTCAGCGTAGCCCTTGCGAACAATCATCTTCGGGGCATCCCCAGCCCCAGTGTCATACGCAAGGCGTCGCCAAAACCCACGGCTTTGACGTAATTAATGTTACCCCGCAACGGCTTGGGGGTAAACCCGAATGATTCCTCAATGTCGTGGCCTTCCGCCACGTTGCGGATCCCCAGCATCCGGAGCTGACCGGTTGTCATCGGCACCCTCGGCAGCAGGCCCTGCATGATGGCGATGGCCGGACGGGCCGCCGCCGTTGGAATGTGCACCCTCTTGATTTTTCTGCCCATGGCAAGGGCCACCTCTTCAAGCAAGTCGTTGTAGCTCAAGCGGTCTGGCCCGGCGAGGTTGAGGGTTTTTCCCTTGACAAGGGAGTTGCCCACAGAGTCCGCTATACAGTGCGCCACGTCGTCGAGGGCGACGGGTTGCATCCGGTTTCTGCCGTTCCCAATCACCGGTACAACGGGGCCCAGACGCACCAGACCAGCCAATGCCGTGACGAATTCGTCCCCAGGACCGAAAATCACGGACGGGCGCAGGATCGTATGGGCGATGCCCGAGTTCCTGACCCTGAGTTCGCCCTGGTGCTTGCTGAAGAGATACGGGTAAGCAGGGTTGGACGTGGCCCCCAGGGCACTCACATGTATGATTTCCCGGGCTCCACCGGAGCTGGCCGCCTCGGCAACGTTGGCCGCCCCCTGCCTGTGAACGCTGTCGAAGGTAAGTCCTTTTTGAGGGCGGATTATTCCAACGAGGTGGACGACGGACTGGACATCGTACATGGCCATGCGTATGGAATCCGCGTCCAGCACGTTCCCGTAATGGATGTCGACATCCCTGACCGCAATCTGTCTCTCGCTACCCGGTGAGTGCACCAGGCAACGAACCTGGTGGTGCCGTGCAACCAGTTCGGCCACCACCCGGCGTCCCAGGAATCCTGTCGCCCCGGTTACCAGTACCTGCAAGGTGCCACCTCTCTCGATTTCGAAGCGTCGGCAATCTCGACGGGCATTTGCCACCCGGGAGCGGTTCCTTGAATCCAGATTCCCGTATCGGGAATTGAGTTGTCAAGAACCAAGTGTCACAACCTGCGGAGGCGTTGGAACCTGTTCCTTTGTAGGGTATTATGTCGCGACAAATTCTCGGTTCATCTCGGAACCATCGATTCATCTCTGAACCATCAAGGATTATCTCTCATGGCGGATGACAAGCTGCATTTTGGGGCGAACCTGACGCTGGAGGTTGAGGATACGGCGCGCCAGGCCCGATGGATGGAGGACCACGGGTTTGAATACTTCTCCGCCGGCGAACACTTCATGCGCGGAGACCCACCCGGGCCGTCGCACGCATCCCTGCCTGTACTTGCGGTCGCCGCCGGAGCGACCACATCAATCAGGTTGCTATCATCCATCGTACTCGTTCCCTTCTATCATCCGCTAATGCTGGCCCGAACAACAGCAACCCTGGATGCGGCATCCAATGGAAGGCTGACGCTGGGAGTGGGGATTGGCGGAGAATATTCCGCCGAGTTCGAGAATTCCGGCCTGCGCGTGAACCAGCGCGGCCGCCGCACCGACGAATGCCTGGAGGTTGTCCGGCGGCTCTGGTCTGGTGAAAAGGTCGACTTCTCCGGCAGACACTTCCAACTAAACGGAGCAGAGATCAATCCGCTGCCAGTCCAGCGTCCCCATCCTCCGGTCTGGGTCTCAGGGAGAAGGGACGCCGCCATGAAGCGCGCTGCCAGGTTCGGAGAGGGTTGGGTTCCCTATTTCTTCGACCCACCCCGCTATCGCGACAGCGTCGAGAAGATCTCCGCATTCGCCGACGAGACCGGAAGGTCGCTGGATGGCTTTCAATGGGGCTTCTTCCCGTACATTTCGGTCTATGACACCGAGCAGGAGGCTGCAGAGGTAGCGGCGCGGCAGTTGGGCGGCCAGTACCTGTACGGCGGCGATTTCATCAACATCGTGCGCCGCTACTGTCTCCTGGGCACCCCTGAACAGTGCGCCGAACGAATGCAGGAATACATCGACGCCGGTGCCAGGCACATTGTGTTCAGCATCACCTGTCGTCCCGAGGACCGGGAACGGCACCTGGAGGATATCGCGGCCAAGTTGATTCCATTGTTTGACGAAAATTCATAAACATGGGTTATGACATCCTGTATAATAGAATCGGATAATTACAAATTTAGATCGTGCGACGGCGACCGCGGACCGGGAGTCAGCTTGGAAGCTCCGTTGATAATCTCGTCCGTCTCTTCTCGCATGACGGGTGCCGGAGCACCTACCTATAGATACGCCTAGATACGCCGCAAGGCTACAAACAGAATGGGAATATGAGGAGGCGCAATGTCTCGCATTAAACGGGTAATGATGCTCCAACCGGCCTCCGCCGGCGGGAATTTCGAATACGTGGCAATCCCACGGCAGGGTATGCTCTATCTCTCTGCGGCCCTGGCCCAGTGGGACGGTCCCTTCGTGTACGAGCGTGAGATCTGGTTCGAGGACCGCTCCGGCCTGATGGACCCGGAGAAGGACCTGGAGGGCGTCGACATACTGATGCTCACCGCCCTGATAAACGAGGCTCCCAGGGCCTACCAGGTAGCTCGTCAGGCCAAGGAGTTCCATCCCGACCTCATCACCATCGGGGGCGGACCCCAGATGGGTCCGCTGCCAGAAGAAGCCTTCGACTACGGCCATTTCGATGTCATCGTTCAGCGCGAGGGCGAGGACATCATCGGCCAGTTGTGCGACATCCTCCTGGAGCACCGCGGTTCAGGCCGTAACCAATACCTGGACAAGGTGTCGGGCATCAGCTATCAGGAAGACGGGCATGTAGTCTACACCAAGCGAGCGGGCCTGGTGCGACCGGACTTCGTCGAATTGCCCGACTTTCGCTCCATTCGCGACCTGACTCCCAGCAATCCAATGGCCGGCGCCGTGATGGAGACCATCCGCGGATGCACCGAAAAATGCACCTACTGCCAGGTAATCCAGCAGTTTCTTGGCTATCGACTGGTGTCCCGCGAGACGGAGTACAAGCGGCTGGAACAATTGCACCAGCTGGCCGCTGACGGCCTGATTCATACCTCGCGCAACGGGTCGTTCCAGGTCTTCATCTCCGATGACCTGCACACCCCGCCGCTCAGGGCCGTCAAGTTCAGGAACGAACGCCTGGAACGGCTCAAGGGCTGGAAGGGCTACACCGACGACATGAACCTCATCATCCAGGCCCGGGCCGAAATCGGCCAGGACCCGGAACTCGCCGAGGCGCTCCAGGAAGCCAACGTGAAAATGCTCTACCTCGGCGTGGAGTCCGACAACGCCGAGAACCTGAAGGCCGTGAACAAGCGCCAGGAACCGGGACAGATGCACCGTGACCTGGCATACATCAACGAGCAGGGCTTTACCGTGGTGGCCATGACCATCATTGGGCTCCCCTACGATACCGAGGAGAGCATAATGGCCTTGGCCGATTGGGTGACGACGGTCAGCCGCTACCAGACGGCCAACTTCCTCACCCCGCTACCGGCCACGTCCAACTGGACCGCGCTGCAGCCCCTGAATGAAAACGGGGATTTCCTGCAGGAAGGCGAGATGCGTCCCTACCACCTGTACACGGGTCGACAGTTCGTTCACCACGACGAGCGATGGTCAATGCAGGAAAGCCGGGAGATTTTTGACAAGTACACCTCCAAGTTGCAGGAAGTTGACGACGTCTATCGGCGGGTGTTCCGCATTCTCCGCACCTACAAGCTGCGATTGGCCGCCACCAGCCGCGATCTGAGCGACTCCGTCGCGGCCCGGATAGGAGAGGCGGCTGAGAAGCTGCGGGACCTTTCTGACCCCGCATCCCTTTCCGGAAGGGAATTCGGTGAGAACATATCCGGGCGCGTGGGAGAACTGGTTGAAACCCTCCGATCCGTCTCTCAACCGCTGTCGAACGTGAGACGGGAAGTTGCGGAGAGCATAGGCTCCAAGCTTAACGAGCTTACCGAATCGCTCAGGACCCTTGCCGACCCAAGTGTCACAAGCGGGAAGGAACTGGCAACCAACGTTTCGCACCGCATCACCGAGGTGACAGACGCCATCGACTCAGCCCTGTCTGAGCAGAACAGCACCGGGAAGAGGGCCACGGGACAGAGCTGACCGGCCGGCTTGCGCTCACTGAAAGAAGGTAACCTGGCCGCCCAAGTGGCGGCCAGTAAATTGCAGTAGATACCTGCAGTCTTAAACGGCACAGGGGCTGGCATCAAGCGGCAAGGGCCCGCTATCTCTGGTGCCATCGGATGTGATTGGCTGGCCCAGATCTTCGGGAGAAATCAGGGATAGTGGTTGGGATGACTGACATTCGCCGCGTCTACATCACCGGTATCGGCGTAATCAGCCCGCTGGGGCTTGATCTCCCCTCAACTTGGGAGGGAATAGCCCGGGGAAGGTCAGGGGTCGACTTTCTGACCTCCTTTGATACCGAGGGATTCGACACCCGGTTTGGCGCAGAGGTGAAGGGATTCGACCCTGAAAGCTATCTGGACCGAAAGGACGCGCGGCGAATGGACCGCTTCGCCCAGTTTGCCGCCGTGGCAGCCCAACAGGCATGCCAGCAGGCGGATCTTGCCATCAAGGGCAACGACCCCTACCGGGTTGCGGTGATAATCGGGAGCGGGATTGGCGGCATATCCACCCTCTCCCAGCAGTTCGCCGTCCTCAACGATCGCGGCCCCAGGCGGGTGAGCCCCTTCCTGATCCCCATGATGCTGGGTGATATGGCCTCGGCACAGGTATCAATGATCACAGGCTCCATGGGCGCCAATTACTGCCTGGTCTCATCCTGCTCCAGCGGAGCCGACGCAATGGGCCAGGCCTGGGAAATGGTGCGTACGGGACGGGAGGACATCGTCCTGGCTGGCGGAACGGAAGCGCCCCTGGTGCCGGTGTCGGTGGCGGGCTTCAATGCCCTTCGGGCTCTTTCGCGCCGAAACGACAGTCCCGCAAAGGCCAGCCGCCCCTTCGACAACGACCGCGACGGTTTCGTGATGGGGGAAGGCGCCGCAGTGTTCGTGCTGGAGAGTGAAGAGAGCGCCATAAGCCGTGGCGTGGAACCCCTGGCGGAACTGCGGGGGTATGCAGCAACCTCCGATGCGCATCACCTGACGGAACCCTCCGCCACCGGAGAAAGCGCGGCTAGGGCAATGTCAGTAGCGCTGTCTGAGGCCGGCATCGACGCATCAGAGGTCGGCTACATCAACGCACATGGGACATCCACGCCTCTCAACGACAAGCATGAGACCAAGGCCATAAAGGTGGCTCTGGGAGAAGACGCCTACCGGGTTCCCATCAGTTCCAGCAAGTCCATGACAGGACACCTGCTGGGTGCGGGAGGAGCACTGGAAGCGGCAATCTGCGTAATGTCCATGCGGGATGGGCTGGTACCCCCGACCATCAACCTGGACCAGGCCGATCCGGAATGCGATCTTGACTATACTGCCAACGAGGCCCGTCGGCTGGAAATCGATGTTGCTATGAGCAACTCCTTCGGCTTCGGGGGCCACAACTCGGTGCTGGTGTTTTCCAAGCCCCGCCAGGCCAACCACAGTTGAGCCGGTCGATACCGACCACTAGCTGGTTGATCCCCGATGAGCCCGATGTCTCCGGCCTGCGGGAACGTGTGCCTCCCCTTATCGCTCGCCTGTTGTTCGCTCGTGGCATCACAACCACGGACCAGCTTGAGTCGTTTCTCAACCTATCGCACCTTCCACACGACCCACTCTTGCTCCCGGACATGGACCGGGCTATCCCTCGTTTGCGCGCTGCAGTTGAATACGGAGAGACCGTTGGCGTATTCGGCGACTTCGACGTGGACGGCATCACCGGCACGGCCATAATGTGCGAGGGCCTTGGGTCGCTGGGAGCCCGCCCGATCCCCTACATACCCCAGCGAACCGACGAAGGGCACGGCCTGTCCGTTGGGGCCATAGATTCCCTGGCTGAGGCCGGTGCATCGCTGATCGTGACCGTCGACTGCGGCATTACCGATGCAGATGAAGTCGCTTACGCCTCCGATCGCGGAGTCGACGTCATCATCACCGATCACCACGTCCCGCCATCCGGGCTGCCCAAAGCTGCGGCGTGCGTCAATGCCAGGATGGGAGGGAGCCGATACCCCTTTGCCGACCTGTGCGGCGCGGGCCTGGCCCTGAAGGTTATCGACGGACTACACCGGTCTTGGGGCGTCCCGTACGACCCGGCCCTGCTGGAACTGGCGGCCCTGGGCAGTGTGGCCGACCTGGTGCCGCTCCTGGACGAAAACCGCTACCTGGTATCCAGCGGTGTAGAACGCCTGAAAATCACCAGCCGCCCGGGACTGTTGGCGCTATTCGAAATGTCCCGGCTTTCGCCCCATCAACTGTCCTCAGAGTCCATCTCCTTTCAGATTGCACCACGCCTCAACGCGGCAGGGAGGATGGGAAACCCCGCAGACAGCCTGCGATTGCTGACAACCCGGGATGAGGACGAGGCCGCGATGCTGGCCGAAAAGCTGGAGGATTTGAACCGGCAGCGGCGTACCGCCACCGAGGAGGCCACCGCACTGGCCCTGGAAGCCGTGGAGGCGATGCCATCGGTTCCCGACATACTTGTGGTCGCGCACGAGGCCATACCCCAGGGCGTGGCGGGGCTGGCGGCTTCTAGACTGGCAGAGACCTATCGGCGGCCGGCGGTAGTGCTTTCAGTCAATGGCGAACAGGCCGTGGCCTCGGCTCGCAGCATCCCCGAGTTCGATATCGTCGAGGCCATCGCCTCGGCTTCCGACCTTTTGGTGCGTTACGGCGGTCATTCCCAGGCCGCGGGATTCACCGTGTCGACCGATTTGATCCCGGAGACCACGGATAGGCTGCTGGTCCACGCCGGACGTAGGCTGCATTCGCTGGACCTGGACCCCGTTCTTGAGATCGATGCCACCGCGACCATGCCCGAGTTGACGATGGACACTCATGACTGGCTCAACAGCCTTGAGCCATTCGGCAAGGCCAACCGGCGGCCACTGTTTGCCTCTCTGGGGGTGTCTGTCAAAGAGTCTCGCCTGGTGGGCAACAACCAGCAGCACCTGCGCCTCCGCGTAGAGCAGCAGGGCCGGGAAATGGTCGCGCTGGCATTCAACCAGGCCGAAAAGTGGCGCGCATTGGGAGACCGGGCTGGACAGGAGCCACTGGACTTGGCCTATACCCTGATGCTCGACTCGTGGCATGGCCAGGAATCGCTGGCCCTGCGCGTCCGTGAGCTCCGAATCTCCAGGTCCTGACGCCCAGGTATCCAGTCGGCGAATCAGGCCTCCTGCGCGCTTCTACGCCTGTCGGCGCGTGTCCCGCCGGTGGGGCGCACAATCTGGGCCTTCCAGATGAGCAGGGGCACAGTGATGATGAGCACTATGAGAGCGACCACCTGCGCCTCGTTGAGCCCCCAGAAGTAGTAGTTCTGCTCCACTCTCAGGAAGCTGATGAAGAATCGCCCTATCGAATAGGTGGCGCCGTAAAGGGCGAAGAACATTCCTCGTGGCCGCAACCGGTTCCTCAGCGGCCACAGCACCGCCAACAACGCCAGGTCGAATAGCAGCTCATACGCTACCGCCGGGTGCATTGCCGGCAGCTGGAAGGCAGGGCTGTCGGGATGGGTGTAGGTGAATCCCCACGGCAAGTTGGTGGCCTTGGCAAAGTGCTCGCCGTTTATGACGTCACCAATGCGGCCGATGGCCATTGCAGTGAGCAGTGCGGGCGCCGCAATGTCCGCGAGGTGGCCAATGGATGGCAGCTCCGCCTTCTGAGGCTGGCCGAATATCGGTGAGAACGGCCGCCAGAGGGCCAGGAACCAGTTGGAGTTGCGCACCAGCAGGTAGATGGAGCCGCCAACGAAGCCGCCGGATATGGCCCCGAAGATCGCGATACCTCCCGACCAGACCTGGAAAACCCGGACGAAATCTTGGCTGTACACCTCGTCCCAGTAGTCAATTACGTGCAGTAGGCGGGCACCGATTACGCCACCGATGATGCACCACATGGAAGTGGTGTAAAGAACGTCCGCCACCATCCCTTCTCTGGTGCCCCACCTCACCACCAGGTAGACCGCCACGGCAACCGCGACGAAGGTGAATACGCCATGCCACGAGAGAATCACGCCGCCGGCGTTGATCAGGTTGGGATTGATGCCAATACCTATGCTCGCCAGGAGGTCCACGCCCATTGAATCGTCCTTATCGGGGTTTCAGCTTTCCGAGGCGCCTTTGCCAATTGGGCCAGTCGTCGTAACAAGGTATACCCCTGCTCCCATTGGCTGCAAGGCCTCAGCCACCGCTCGGTGCTCAGCTTCGCTGGAAGGTACCGCAAACATCGCAGGCCCTGCACCGCAAAGGTACAGCTCCGGCCCCCCTTGCTCCCGGACGGCACGGCGCATTTCGGCGAGGACCGGGAACTCCCATTCCGCTATGTCCTGAAATACGTTGAACATGCAATCACGGATGGACTGGACCGCAAATCCACCGCCGGTTAGCTGCAACAACAGCCTGCGGGTGATGCCGCCATCGCTGTAATGCATGGGAGTGATCCGGGAATACATTCTCCTCGTCTTGTCCTCGACGATCAGGTCAGGAAATACAAGGGTTAGGTTGAACGGCGGCAGAGGCGGCAGGGGCGACACGATTTCCCCCCTGCCCTCGGCCAGTGCTGTTCCGCCCGTCAGGAAAAACGAAACGTCCGAACCGATGCCAGCGGCAATGTCCCCGAGTTCCTCTTGCGGGACGTCGATCTCCCAGAGATCATTCAGGGCCATCAAGGCTGAGGCCGCATCGCTGCTGCCGCCACCCAGGCCCATGGCCACTGGAATTCTCTTCTGGATGCGAATTCGCGCCCTGGGTTGTACACCCCCGGTCTTGGCCAGCGCCTGGGCGGCCTTCCACACGAGGTTGGCCTCGCCGGACAATTCGCGGCTGTCGCAGTCGACGCGGAGGGTGGGCCAGTGTTCCAGGGAGATCAAGTCGGACAGCGCGACGGTCTGCATCACGGTCTTGACCTCGTGATAGCCGTCGCCACGCTTGCCAAGGACCTCGAATGTCAGGTTCAGCTTGGCCTGAGCCTCAACCTCCAACGCCGCACTCCTCCCTGGCATCGCGCCAGGCTCGGTAGATTTCACCCCATTCCTCCAGGCACAGAGTTGCGGGACGCCTACGGCCATCGATGGCAGCGCGTTCCAGGACTGCGGAGCCCAAGGCGGTGCTAATCCCCAATCCATGGCTGAGCGAGTTATGGAGCTGTTTCCTTGGTGCGGAGAAACCCGCCCTCACGACCTCGAAGAATTTCTCGCGACTGTCCACGTCAACGGCAACTCCCTCCCGGATGTCCAGCCGGACAACGGCCGATCTGACCTTGGGGGCCGGTCGAAACGCGGATGGAGGAACCGAGCACACAGTCCGAGCCTCTGCGTATAGCTGGGTTGCTACCGACAGCAGGCCCATACTGCCCGGCGAGGCGGTCATGCTGTCGGCCACCTCTTTCTGCACCATGAACAGGGCCAAGGAGGGGGGGGCGCTGGCCTCGAGTGTCCTTCGGATGATGGGGTTGGCGGCGTAGTACGGGAGGTTACCCACAACCTTGTACCGGGATGTTGTATCTCCGGAGTCGCCGCTAACCAGTCGAGGAAGCTCAATCTCCCTGGCGTCGCCCAGCACACATTCGAGGTTGGAGGGGAAGTCGAGGCGAGATGGCAGCTCCCGGCAAAGGTCCGGGTCAAGCTCGATGGCAATCACCCGACCCGCGGATTGGACGAGCCGGCGTGTCAGCACACCGCGTCCCGGGCCGATCTCAATCACCACGTCGTCGGTGGTAAGTTCCGCGGCATCCACGATACGTTGCACAACGCGGGAGTCGTGGAGAAAATGCTGCCCCAGTGACTTTCTGGGCCGGGAGGAGCGCACTGAAGAGGTCACTGGCTCCTTCCTGTTTGAATGAGAAGTGGGGACAGAGGACATTTGAGACCGCGCACCTCCCGTCGACACTGGCAACTGAGCGTGTCGCGACGGACGACTCAGGCCAGGCACTCCCACGGCGCCCGCAGGATCCTGTTTACCGTTGCTTCCTTTCGGACCTGGCGGGGTTCACAAGTCTACGTCGCGTGGGACCCAGCCCTCAACGACATCCGTTCGCGATATAGGCCCAACGACCAGGCCTCTGGGAGGAATTCAATCCCGCTGTAGCGGATTGCGGGTGCAGGGCACCGCTAGCTCCCCATCTAGTGCGGCCTCAAATTCATGGTATGTTCAGGCGGCCAAGGTGTCAATTCGCCGAATAGGGCAGCCTCCGGCACCAGCCTTTGTCGTTGTTGGGGGTACTCTCTCGATGCTAGACTGGTGGGGTTGAAATTGCTGGTGGATAGTTATGCCCGTCAAGAAAGCAGTCATCCCCGCCGCCGGATTGGGAACGCGGTTTTTGCCGGTCACCAAGTCCGTCCCCAAGGAACTCCTCCCCATACTGGACCGTCCCATGCTGCAGTACGTTGTGGAAGAGGCTGTGGAGGGCGGTGTTGAGGAAGTGATCATCGTAACCGCGCCGGGAAAGGAGGGGATTGCGTCCTACTTCCAGCCCTCGCCAGCACTGGAGCAGCGCCTGGGCGACAACGGTGCGGCAGATTTACTTGAGAGGGTGGTTCACGCCTCCCGGCTGGCCGACGTTTCCTTCGTCATACAGGAGGAAGCCCTGGGCCTCGGGCATGCCGTTCTCACAGCCAAGGACGCCGTGGGCGACGAGCCATTCGTGGTGATCCTGCCTGACGACATAGTGCACCACACGCCGGGCGTTGTTTCACAGATGACCAAGATCTTTGACCGCACGGGCTCAGGAGCAGTGGCAGTGGAGCCCATGCCCTGGGAGACGGTCCATAACTACGGAGTGGTGGACGCGACTCGCGTTTCTCATCCTGAACTTTCCGAGGATGATGGCCTACACCTCGTGCGGGGACTGGTGGAGAAGCCGGCCCGCGAGGTTGCCCCTTCCAACCTCTCCATCGTGGGGCGCTACATCCTGCCGCCTGAGATATTCGACTGCCTGGAACGCACTCAACCCGGTGCCAAGGGCGAAATCCAGCTCACCGACGGCATGTTGCTCCTGCTGGAGACCGCCGACCTTTATGCCTATGAGTTCAAGGGCGTGCGTTACGACGGTGGGCAACCGCTAGGCCTGCTGCGGGCTTCGCTGGAGTACGCCCTGCGCCGGGACGACACCCGCGAGGCTACCCTGGATTTGCTGCGCTCTATAGACTTAGGCTGATGACTGATAACGGAAGTGAAGAATTGACCACCATCCACGACCAGAGAGAAAACGTTGCTGCGTTGCGTTCTAGCATTCTGGGGTTGCTGAACGGGATGGACTACTGCCTCGACTGGAAGCCCAGCGACGTGGACTGGTCGCCGCGGGAAATCGTATACCACCTGCTGGACACTCCGGCGGGTGGAACTGCAGCACTGGTTCAAAAGATCGCCTCGGGCGAGATCAGCGAATATGAGATATGGTCCGACCGGACGAACGTCACGGAAGAACGCTCAACGCTGGACATGCCTGTAATCGAAAGCGACGTTTCCTCGTTTTTCGAGTCGCTGGACGCAGCTTTGGCTTCCGCCGGAGATGATGATCTGCTGGGCCGCCGGGTCGTGATGCACCAGCGTACCCGAGAGGAGGACGTGGAGCGAACGCTGGAGGAAATGCTGGCCGGCTTCGACCGCCACTTCCGGGGACACCTGGAGCAGCTGCGGGAACTGCGCGATGCGCTGGGGCTTTAGGGCCAGTGACATCAATCTGCTTTGGCCGGATCTCAGTCAGACAGTTCGGCGAGTAATTTCGCCATATCCTCTGACCCAGAATCCGCAAAATCCTCCGGAACACGGAACAGGCGGCCCTTGGGTTGGAAATTTTCTACCTGTCCGTTAGCGAGCTTCTTCCGGATTAGGTCGAAGCTTTTGGCACACTCGGGGCCGTAAAACTGCTCTCCACAGTGATGGCAAACATCGGCCAACACGTTGACTACTGCTGCGTCGTCGCCTCCCCGTAGGACTACATCGACCTTCTTCTCGATAACATCCTCGAATCCGCAACGGGCACACTTGCTCATTGCCATCTTTGCTTCACCGCCTAATGCGCAAGTCGATCCAACGGTCCGGGTCTGGACGGTAAACCGTTATCAGTACCGCCAACCGCCCGTCTGAATTATAACCCCAGACGCTGTGCAAATAGCCTGCGTCAGGGGATGCGTCATTAATCAGACAACTTGGAAGCGGCCTGTCATGTGGATAGTCTTCAATAATCTCTCCACTCAGAACGCTTTCTCGTATGTAAGCGAAAGTGATTTGCTCAATCGTAGTTTTTTCGTTCGCGTGCTCAGTTGTGCGATAACGATCATTAAGCAGAGCATCCCGTATGTCATCAATGTCCACGGGGGTGGCCGTTGGCTGCTGAGACTACCCCTCGCCGCCTACCTCGAGGAGGGTGAGGAAGGCTTCCTGCGGTATCTCCACCTGGCCGACCATCTTCAGGCGCTTCTTGCCCTCTTTCTGGCGCTCCAGCAGCTTGCGCTTGCGCGTTATGTCGCCGCCGTAGCACTTGGCAAGGACGTCCTTGCGCATGGCGCGGACCGTTTCGCGGGCGATGATGCGGCTGCCGATGGCGGCCTGTATAGGCACCTCGAACAACTGTCGCGGGATGGTGGTCCGCAGCTTTTCGACCACACGCCTTCCCTGGTTGGTCGCCTGGTCGCGGTGGAGGATCATCGACAGCGCCTCCACGGGCATGTGGTTGACCAGAACGTCCACCTTGACCAGCGGCTCCTTGCGGTAGCCGATAAATGTGTAGTCCAGCGAGGCATAGCCCTGCGTTCGAGACTTCAGCTGGTTGTAGAAGTCGGCCAGCATCTCCACGAGGGGCATGGTGTATTCCATCATCACGCGGGAGTTGTCAGTTGACGCCACACCCTCGCTCTGGATGTACTCCATCCGCTTGAACTCGGAGCGGCGGGAGTGCATCAACTCCATCAGGGCCCCCACGTAACGACTTGGGGCCACGATGGTCAGATCGAGCACCGGCTCCTCGATGTCGGTGTACTCGTTGGGCGACGGCAGCTTGGCCGGGCTGTCTATCTTGATAACCTCACCGTTGGTCAATGTCACCTGGTAGGCCACGCTGGGGGCGGTGACAATCAGGTCCAGATCGTACTCACGCTCGAGCCGTTCCTGCACGATCTCCAGGTGCATCAGTCCCAGGAACCCGCATCGGAAACCGAATCCCAGCGCGGCGCTGTTCTCGGGCTCAATGGTCAGGGAGGCATCGTTGAGCTGCAGCTTTTCCAGGGCTGCCCGAAGGTTGCCGTACTGCTCGCCGTCAGAGGGATACAGGCCGGCAAAGACCATGGACTTCAGGGGAACGTATCCGGGCAGGGGTTCCTCGGCCGGCTCGCGATCAATGGTGAGGGTGTCGCCAACGGAGCACTCGCGCACGTCCTTGAAACCTGTGGCCACGTATCCCACCTGGCCGGTTTCCAAGCGGTCGGTTGGCACGGGAGCCGGGGTGAAGACGCCGACCTCCACGACCTCCGCAGTGCGACCCGAGGACATCACCCTGATGCGGTCCAGGCGAGAAATTGCGCCGTCTTCAACCCTGATATGAGCAATTATGCCCTTGTACTGGTTGTACACCGAGTCGAAAACGAGACTTCTCGTCGGCTCCTCTGGTTTCCCTCGGGGAGAGGGCACCCGTGCCACAACGGCATCAAGGATATCCTTGGCCCCTGTTCCCTCCTTGGCGGAAACGAAAAGCACCTCGTCCCTTCGGAAGCCAAAGACCTGCTCGATTTCGCTGGCCACCCGATCGGGCTCGGCCTGAGGCAGGTCAACCTTGTTTACCACCGGGATCAAGTCAAGGTCGTATTGCATTGCCAGAAGGGTGTTGGCAATGGTCTGGGCCTCAATGCCCTGGCTGGCATCGACCACCAACAGGGCGCCCTCACAGGCGGCCAGCGCCCGCGAGACCTCGTAGCTGAAATCCACGTGTCCAGGAGTGTCGATCAGGTTGAGTTGGTAAGTCTCACCATCAGAGGCCTGGTGATACATGGTCACCGCCTTGCCCTTGATGGTGATGCCCCGTTCCCGCTCCAGTTCCATTTGGTCCATGAACTGCGCCTTCATTTCCTGGGGTCTCACGGTCCCGGTGATTTCCAGGAAACGATCGGCCAGCGTCGACTTGCCGTGGTCGATGTGGGCAATGATGCAGAAGTTTCTAATTTGAGAGGGAATCATACGGCGTCCATGTTATCACGGTCGACCGGGAATATGTAACGCGGGACCAGCCTCACAACATTCGAACACCGGGTTTGGGAGGCCTGCCATTCCTATAAGGGCAGCCGACGCCCGGCCTCGTTCAGACGCCTCCGCCGTTCCTTAGCGTCAGGCATTGCTTTGAGTACCACCTCCCAGAACGCGGGAGAGTGGTTCATGACCTCGAGGTGGGCCAACTCGTGCACCACCACCGACTCGATCAGGTCCGGTTCCAGCATGGCCAGACGCCAGCTGAAACGCAGGGTTCCGTCACTGCTGCAGCTGCCCCACCTGGATCGCTGATTACGCACCAGGACTTTGGGCATCTCGCTACGGCCCATGACCGGAATCCACCGAGCAACCGCCTCCCGCAGGTGATCCGACAATTCATTCCGGTACCAGCGAACCAGTGCGGCCTCTACCTGTACCCTCCGGTTTTCATCAGTGATCCCGGATGGAACCTGAACGGAGAGCCTGTCTCCATCCGACGATGCAGAAGGGCGCTTGACGTCTGACTCCTCTACGACCAACGTCATTTCCCTGCCCATCAGCGGCAACGATTCCCCCGTTATCAGCTGGCAGGGCTGCGGCAGGAGGGAAGCAGCCTGCATCTTCTCCAGAATCCAGTCTCCGCGTTTTCGCAGGATTCCTTCAATTTCACGGATGAGCGTGCGTGTCGGGGCCGTCACTTCCACGATGCTGGGGGAAACCCTGATTCCCACGGTCTTCTTGCGCCGCTTGCTCCTCTTGAGCTGGTACCGGACGACATCATCGCCGATTCGCACCTGCCGTTCGCGGGTCATATTCAGCCAATCCCCCTGTAGACCGCCACGCCTGCCTTGCCTCCCCAAAGTGCTGCTGCCACGTTCCGGGCGTTCACTCGCCGCAGTAGGCGCCGTCGTCAACCGGTTCCCAGTCGGGCGACGATTCATCACTTTCGTGGCCATCGCTGTACCCGCTCTGGGTGATGTTGGTGTATTCAACACCATCGTAGTACATGGTTGCCACCTCGTAGTTGGCATCCCTGTTCGTCTGAATCACCACGTACTCGGCCAGCGGGTCCCAGCTGGGTTGTGAATCCTCGATGCTGTCCTTGTTCTCGGTTGATTGTATCTGTTCGCTGCCATCATCGTACATGGCGAATATTTCCCAGTCGCCGTCGCGATCCGAGGCAAACGCAATCAGTTCATCACCAAAATAATTGGCCAGGTCGGGCCACCTGTCATTGTCGGAATTATCGGTCAGCTTCGAAGGATTCTCCAGGTCAGTGTCCGTCAAGTAGATTTCCCAGTCGCCGTCGCGGTCGCTGGCAAACGCCAAACGTTTGCCATCGGATGACCAGGCAGGGTCCAGATCTTGGGCCGTGTTGTCAGTGATCTGGACCAGGCCCCTGTCGGAGACTGTCAGTACGTAGATTTCCGGATCTGTACCGCCGTCGCGGTATGACACGTAGGCCACTTTGCTACCGTCGGGCGACAGGGCTGGCGACCCGTCGTCCGTAGAGTTGGTGGTCAGCCGCTCGATGTTCCACGGATCCAGCGTAAGCAGGTAAATGTCGAAACCTCCGGATGCTTCGCGGTCCGAGCTGAATGCCAGCTTTCCGTTGCTTGACCAGGATGGGTGCTTGTCTTCAGATGAAAGGTTGGTGAGATTCACAGGGCTGCTGCCGTCGCAACCCATCACGTAGATCTCGCTGTCCCCATCCCTGTCCGTCTCAAACGCAATCCGGCCTCCCGAGGGGTAGTCTGGAAGGCTAACCGGCTGCGTCACAGTCTCCTCTGTTGGCGTGGGTGTCGCAGTCGGCGTGGGCGTGGGTGTCGCGGTCGGCGTGGCCGTAGCCGTGGGTGTGGGTGTGGCCGTTGGCGTGGGCGTCTGAGTAGGGGTAGCCGTTGGCGTGGGCGTGGGCGTAGCCGTTGGCGTGGGTGTCGCAGTCGGCGTCGCGGTCGGCGTGGCCGTAGTCGTGGGTGTGGGTGTCGCAGTCGGTGTGGGGGTCGCAGTCGGTGTGGGGGTCGCCGTTGGCGTTGCCGTCTGAGTAGGAGTAGGGGTAGGGGTAGGCGTCCCCGTGGGCGTAGCCGTTGGTGTGGGTGTTGCGGTCGGCGTGGGTGTGGGTGTCGCAGTCGGCGTCGGCGTGGGTGTGGCAGTCGGCGTCGCGGTCGGCGTGGCCGTAGTCGTGGGTGTGGGTGTCGCAGTCGGCGTTGGTGTGGGTGTTGCGGTCGGCGTGGGTGTCGCAGTGGGTGTGGCCGTTGGCGTCGCGGTCGGCGTCGGGGTCGGGGTCGGTGTCACTCGGACTGGAGGAGTTTGGCATTCCCCATGGTGCGCCACCGGCTCCCAACTCGGTGATGAGTAATTGCTCGAAGTGAGCTGAGTCAATCGGCGATGAGCGACGTCATCTACGTCCATAGCTCTATAAATCTGGCTGCTAGGGTCTCGATTGGAGGAATACAAGAATGCGTCTCCCAGTGGCCCCCATGATGGGTCGTAGTCAGCGGCCGTGTTGCTGGTTCCTTGCAGCAGCAGGGTGCCATCGGAATACATCGAATAGATTTCCCAGTCTCCGTCGCGGTCGGAAGCAAAAAGCACCCTTTCCTTGCCGTCTTGGATTGCCAGGTCCGGCCACCGCTCGTTGGATCCCTCCGGGGCCTGGTCGAATCCACGAGTCAGGTTGAGGGGCGCAGAGCCGTTGGCGTTGGCAATGAATATGTCCCAGTCACCGTCGCGGTTGCTGGCAAAGGCTATGTGACAGCCATCGGCAGACCAGGAAGGGTCGCTGTCCTCTGCGGGGTGGTTCGTCAAATTCACAGGGGAACCTTCGGGGATTAGAGAGGCTGATATCTGCTGCACATAGATTTCTGAATCGCCGTCTCGCGTAGAAACGTAAGCCAGCTTCTCGCCAGAGGCCGCGATGGCGGGCGAATCCTCATCTCCTGGGTCGCTGGAGACTCTCGACAATACCTTCGATTCAAGGTTGAGCAGATAAACGTCCGAACCACCGCCCTGAGTGCCCTCCAGGGTGTACCGATCCGAACTGAATGCCAGCAACAGGTCGTCCGCCAGTGATGGATGCCTGTCGCTCGCGGGGTTGTTGGTCAGGTTCAAGAGATGGGAACCATCCGGATACATCGAATAAATTTCCCAGTCTCCATTGTGGTCTGTTTCAAAGACGACCAACCCGCCTGCAGGGTAAAGAGACGGTGTGGGCGTTGGTGTTGGAGTGGGAGTCGGATATGCAGTGGGAGTCGGATATGCAGTGGGCGTAGGTGTGGGCGTCAGCACAGCTGCCGGGGGCGGGGGTGGAGGAGGGGTGGGCGTAGGCGTAGGGGTGGGTGTGGGTGTCGGCGTTGGCGTTGGCGTTAGCGTTGGGGTGGGTGTCAGCGTAGGAGTTGGGGTGAGCGCGGGCGTGGGCGTGGGGACGTCGCTGGCTGTGGGTCTCAGGCTTGAACGTCTGGCCGGCTCGACTGCGAGAGCGGGCGTCGGGCTGGGCTGCGCAGGGCGTCCTCGGAGTGAGATGTACACCCAAACGACACGGTCGTCATCAATTACTATTTGTGCCAGCGTTCCCGCCACACTGTCGGCGCCCTCAATTTCCAGGCTGTCGCCCCGGGGGTCGATTTCTATGTCGAGATTCACCACCGTGCCTAACTCGTAGGTCCCGTCCAGCCGGGGCAACTTGTCCAGTGTCACAACCCCAAGGGGCACCAGGAATCGATCATGATCGGATTGTACCTGGCGTCCATTTATGTAAAGGCCGTGTCCGGCTGTCAGAGCCTGACCGCTTCCTGGCGTAACCTCCACGGTGGGTGGCATCAGTGGAGTCATGGGAGGAATGGAATGAGCGGAGACCAGAGACTGTTCCAATCGACCATCGCCTGCAACCCTCAATGTTTCGGGACCGGATGGCTGGGATTCCTCGCGAACCGCCACGGGAGTCGCAATTCTTTTCAATTGATACGGCGTGGGCCTTGGAGCCTCGGTTGGTGATCGAACCGGGACCGGTTGAGCCCTGGAGTCCTGCGCAGCGCTGCCAGGATCCAGATGCGGCGCCGAGCGCGTTCCGTCAGCCGCGGCACTGCGGCGGCGCCCGTCGCCTGCATCCCTGTTATCCGGGACAAGCCCCGCAACAGCGAAGTGCCCAAGGGTGTCCAGGTTGATTTCCGCCCTGATCCAAGGCATGTCAACCGAGGTAGGGAGCGGCGTCCATTCCGAAGAGCCTGCGTCAAACCGCAGTATCGCCAAGTTGTAGGGGTCTCCGCTCGCCACAGCCAGGTCACCTTCTTCGAGGAGTACTTCCAGAGTACCTGGGTGCTGACCTACGTCCCGAGGAACGGCCCCGTCAGATCCAAGAACGGAAACCCGAATGAACCTGGTCGGACGGGAGTAAAGCGCCGGAAGGGCAGGCAGAGGTTCGCCATGCGTATGTTCGATGCTCAGGCGAACCCCTGCCAGTACACCTGCCTCGGCAAACTTAATGGCAACCGTGCCATCAAGTTCCGCTTCAATCTGAGAAGGAGCATCGGGGACGGCCGGACCCGGCAAGCCAACCGGATTTGTTGCTGGTACCGACGTTTCCGGCGATGAGTCCCCTTTCTCGAAAACGGCGCACTGGGAGACGATTAAAACTGCAGCAAGGCTGCCAATACCCAGGAGTGCCAGGGTGACACCGAAGCGAACTCGGTCGATTGCGTGGAATTGCATTGGTCCTGTGGTGGGCCTGTGTTCGACCCCTTTTGTTGGTCGCCGGCCACACGGGGCTGTGGCACATCGGGCAATCGGTCCAAGGGATTCACTAATCGCTGCCCTTGGCCGCTCAGAACTGCGCTTGAGATCTAGAAATTTTTCTCAGGAGGCAGAGGACAGCTTTCCGTTGGCCCGGCCTGTCTCGCAGGTTTGAATGCTCAGAGCAGATGGAAATGCTGTCGCAGTATCGCTTATGAATGGTTATTTACCCTGCAGTAATACAACATTTCGTTCTGTAACAGTTTCATCATACAACATTTGCCTATGATGTACATATACGGGATGTTGTGCCATGTCTCAACACGACTCCAAGTGATGGAAGAGGTCTCGCACTGTTTCGCCAATTGGCTTGCAGAAATTCTTGAGCCGGCAACGTGGCTTGTAGCACTCAAATATCCCTGGTCATCCATCCCCTGCAGGCATTGCCCGGCATAAGGCGGTGGAAACGAGATTGTCGGCCCAAACTGTTTGCATTCAGCGTGCCTTTAGCCCATAATCCATTAACTTTCAGTCCCGCCTCGCTAGCAGATTGGCGAAACTCGTCGGGACTGAGTATTCCTGCAGGTGCCGCACTTTCGGCTGGAGGAGGCCACTTGGCTACACTGCTTGAAGTCAATAACTTGCAAACCCATTTCTTCACCATGGACGGCGTAGTAAAGGCCGTTGACGGCGTCTCTTATGACCTGGAAGAGGGGGAGACGCTTGGTCTTGTGGGTGAGAGTGGATGTGGCAAGAGCGTTAGCGCACTGTCTTTGATGCGACTCATTCCAGACCCGCCTGGCAGAATAGTGAACGGCGAGGTGATGCTCGACGGCGAGGACATTCTCAAGATCGACATGGACGAAATGCGCAACGTACGGGGCGCAAAAATGTCCATGGTGTTTCAGGAACCGATGACCTCGCTGAACCCCGTGCTCACCGTCGAACGGCAACTGACCGAAACCCTTCAGTTGCACAAGGGAATGGGCAAGGCGGAGTCCCGCAACGAGGGTGTGAACCTGCTGGCCCGCGTCGGTATTCCCGACCCGGAGCAGCGGATAAAACAGTACCCGCACCAGTTCAGTGGCGGCATGCGCCAGCGTGTCATGATCGCCATGGCCCTGAGCTGCAATCCAAGGCTGATCATCGCCGATGAGCCCACCACCGCATTGGATGTGACGATTCAGGCCCAGATCCTGGAGTTGATGAAGTCGCTGACAACCGAATTCGGCGTTGCGCTCATTGTCATCACCCACAATCTGGGTGTGGTTGCACGTTATGCCGACCGCGTCAACATCATGTACGCGGGGAAAATAATCGAACGAGGCTCCGCGAGGGAGATCTACTCCAATCCCAGGCATCCCTACACCGTGGGATTGCTACGCTCCGTCCCTCGCCTTGACCTTCCGCGTCGAGCCAGGCTGGATCCCATCGAGGGGCAGCCCCCCGACCTGGTACGGCTTCCTCAGGGTTGCGCATTCCGCGCCCGCTGCAGGTGGGCGATCGACAAATGCGCCACCGACACCCCAATACTGAGTGAAGTGGATGACAGCCACTGGTCGGCATGCTGGCGCTCAGAGGATCTTGGGGCGTCCGCCATCGATTTCCTCGGTGGGTCCGAATATGCTGAACCCGAATATTCCGCCGGAGATTAAGCGCGATGACTACGATGACGGAACAAACTCCGCAATCCGCTCCGGCGGGCCAGGACGATGACATCCTGCTGGACGTCAAAAACCTGAAAATGTACTTCCCCGTAACCTCGGGGATGTTGTTCCAGAGAACTGTTGCCTACGTGAAGGCAGTCGATGATGTCAGCTTCACGGTAAAAAGGGGAGAGACGCTGGGACTGGTAGGCGAGAGCGGCTGCGGCAAGACCACGACCGGCCGCTGTATTCTGCAACTCTACAAACCCACCGACGGCGAGGTCGTCTTCGAAGGACAGGACCTCACCAAGTTGGGCACCAAGCAGATGCGGATCATGCGCCGTGAAATGCAGGTCATATTCCAGGACCCGTACAGTTCTCTGAACCCCCGGATGACGGCTGGCAACATCATTGGAGAGCCGCTGATCGTCCACGGCCTGGTCAATGGCCGGGCCGAATACCGGGAGCGAGTGGCGCAACTGCTGCAGAACGTGGGCCTGAACCCGTATATGGCAGACCGGTTCCCTCACGAGTTCAGCGGCGGGCAGCGGCAGCGCATCGGCGTGGCCCGGGCACTCTCCGTGAGCCCCAAGTTCATCGTGGCCGATGAGCCCGTGTCGGCACTGGACGTATCCATTCAGGCCCAGATCATCAATCTCCTGGAGGAACTGCAGGAGCAGTTCAACCTGACGTACCTTTTCATCGCCCACGACCTCTCAGTGGTCCGCCACATCAGCGACCGGGTGGGCGTAATGTATCTCGGGCACATGGTTGAGATTGCAGACCGCAACGATGTTTATCGCAACCCCGAGCACCCCTACACCAAGGCCCTGCTGTCAGCGGTGCCGATCCCTGACCCGATCCTGGACGCACAGCGCGAAAGGGTGCTGCTGACCGGAGAGGTGCCCAGCCCGCTCAATCCTCCTTCGGGCTGCGTGTTCCATCCCCGCTGTCCCATTGCTGACGGCGAGTGCAGCAGGGTTACTCCGGAGCTGCGACAGACCAGCCCGGAACACTGGTCGGCATGCCTCAAGGTCGAAGGTTACGGGCCCTACTGACCTTACCCACCCGGCACTGCAAAAAGAGTGAACCCCTGCGTGTATGCGCAGGGGTTTTTCTTTGGTCCGCAACGGGCCGTTCCCGCCATCCTCAGCAACTCATCACGTCTAGGGCAACTGTGTTCAGTCGGCAGGCTCCGCGGCCATTCTCCTGGCCTCCTCCCTGATTTCGTCCATCAGGGAGACGAGCTCAAGGATCTCGTTGCTGGAAACCATGCCGAGGAACTGTCCCGTTGCGCGGTCCATCACCGGAATGATGGTCAACGAGTTCTCCGCCATTCGCGACAGTGCGTCCTCGATGGGCTCGTCGGGGTTCGCATGGGGCGGGCCACGGCGCATCAGTGTCCGCAGCGGCGTCTCTCCCAGGGAGCCGCGCCTCAGAAGAACAGGCGTCGTCGGAAATTCACCCGGGTAAGTGAAACCGTCCCCACAGGCACTCCCCGCTCTATGACCAGGTAATCCGTCTGGTCCGGCACAAGCCAGTCCTTCAGGAAGGTGTTGACGGAGATGTCCGGGTCAGGATAGGTGCGCGACCGGTCCACAACAGAACCTACCATAACGCCAGCCAGCGCGTGGCGGGCAAATGCCGGTACCATCGTCTGCGGCTGCGAGGTCATTTCCGGCGGCTTGGCCCTGCTGACGGCGGCGGCGATTATCGGCGGCATAAGCACGATGTATGCGAACATCAGTATGACCAGCAACGAAAAGACGTCCGACCCAATAACCTCCGTTTCCCTCAGAACGAGGAGGAGGGCGATTTCCGCCACGCCCTTCCCCATCAGTCCGACGGAAAGCACTACGGGCGTATCCAACCTCGCGAGGTAGGTCCCGACAAAGGACGCTATTATCTTGCCGACCAGGGGAATGAACACCAGTCCGATTATTGTCATCGGTGGCAGGTTTACGAACGAGAAGTCCAGGTACAGACCTGCAGACGCAAAAAACAGGGGAACGAACAGGCCCTCCGCCGTGCTCTTCATTCCGGGCATGATGTCTTCCCGCATCCGGTGGGGAAGCCCCGACAGTGCGGCGCCAAACAGCAGGGCACCCAGGGAACCATGCAGTCCCCCCAGTTTCTCCGCACCCACAACCACCAGGAACAATCCGCCGATGAGCAGGCCGTAAGACAGTTCCGGTACGTTCAGGAATCGCTGCAAGAGCGTCATTACCCGTGGCAGTATCTTGGCCGAAACGATCCAGATCACCACGGTGGCTGCAGCTATTTTCCCGATCAATTCGAGGACGCCCAGGACACTGAACACGTCGCGATCATCGCCTCCCAGAGTCAAGCCGACGATGAGAAGGGCGATCACCTCAGCGATGATAACTGCCGTGAAGATTCTGAGGCCGATGAGTTCCTTAAGCAGTCCCTTGTCTGCCAATACCTTGGCCACGAGACCCAGGCTGGACAGCGAAAGGATCCCGGCGAGCGACAGGGCCTTGTTGAATTCCAGGCCGAGGGCGAAGCTCAGTCCGGTCAGGTCGGAGGTAACGATCAGTGAGAACAGGATGGAAATGAGGACGGCGACCGTGGCGGCCACGAAATACCGGCCTCGAATTGTCGACATGAAACCTGGTATGTCTATCTCATCGAGTCCGATGAGAAAGAAGAAGATGAAGACCCCTATGTCCAGGAACAACTTGATGTGGTCGGTGACTTCCACCAGCCCTGTTACGGGGCCGAGGATAATCCCCGCCACGGTATAGGCGACGATGGAACTGAGGCCAACTCGGCTCAGCACGCCCTCCGACAGTTTGGCCACAACGATCAACAGGCCAATGAACAGCAGGGCTTCAAAGTGAGCGGCGGCGGCATCTCCCGCTAAGGAAATGCTGAGGGGTAGACCAAGTAGCATTGGAGTGTCTGCGATCAAACCTGAGCGACTCCCGCCTGGAATGACCTGTATCGGATACCGAGGGCTATTTTAGACCATTCCACGGGGTTACTATCAACCGTGAACGCTCGCATCTCCGGCCCGTTTTGAGCGCGACCCAGAGGATGGTCTTGATTGGGATTGCTCCCGAATGCTTGTCACCTTGTCTTCGACTCACGCAAAGGCAAGATGGTCTTAAGTCGAAATTAAGCGATTAGAGCAGAAAATTGCTCGAAAGTTGCGTCGATGTAGTACAAAGGTATCACACATTTCGCACCAATCAAATCGAATTTCGCTCCTATTGCGGGCAGAATCCTCGTGTCGGATTATGAGTAAAGGCGATGCCGCTCCGCCCAACCTTCCCGACCAAGTCACGGGCAACCCGAAGGTCCTCCGCTAACTATATGGGATTCAATGGCCGGCATCATGGAGGCTCGCAGTGTAGAATAATCCCGGCGGAACGCTGTGTTGGGGTGCCGGTGCAGGCTAAACAAATTACGCTTGGGACCCGGCGTGCCTCACGTGGACGCAGCGCAGACCGACAATGGAACCCACAATCCGCCCGGGACGCCCTGCCATGCCAAAGACCATCTACCTCGCCAATCCCTACGGATTTTCGACCCAGCAGAAATCGCTGCTCCTGCCACCGATTGTGACCGCCCTGGAAGGGCTGGGACTAGAAGTCTGGGAGCCCTTCGCCCGGAACAACCAGGTGGATTTCGACCAGGAAGGGTGGGCATACGTTGTGGGGCAGAAGGACTACAGCGACGTCGTAGAGTCCGACGCCACGTTCGCCGTGGTGAATGGTGTCCCGCCCGACGAGGGGGTGATGGTGGAACTGGGGATGGCCATCGCTCTGGGAAAGCCCACTTTCCTCTTCCGTGATGATTTCCGGCGGGCCACCGACAGCGAGCACTATCCACTGAACCTCATGCTGTTCACCGGGATGCCGGAGCACGGCTGGCAGGACTACTACTACACGTCAGTGGAAGAAATCCCCTCTCCTACGAAAGCGCTGGCCCGCTGGGCAAGAGAGGATGAATCGCTCCGGTGAAACGGACTGAAAGGCTTGCGTACACAGTCACCGCCCTTGTCCCGCAGTGGGTAGAGGTTAACCAGCCGTAGCCAGGTTGCCGACGGCTTTCACCCTGACTAGAGTGGCGTTGCTGGGGACGTAGGATAGGGGTACCTCGTCAATATCCACCACCTCAGTGCTTTCCGGATCGGCTCCGGCGGCCACCGCCCTGGCGACTGCTGCGGCAGTGCAATCGGCGATGGCCTCGGCGCGTCCGTGGGCCTCAAGGGAGTAAACCCTCTCCACCTGTCCGCCCACCTGGGCGATTGCCGCCCCAATGGCATTGGCGACCCCGGCGTGCTCCGGTCTGAGGACCGTGGACGCGCCGCCCAGGGCCTCACTGATCAGGACGCTGCCACCGCCCACCAGGATCACGGGAACGTCGCCCGAGCTCAGCTTGACCCTGTCTATGGCATCCTCCACCCGCCTCTGGATCTCGCCCATCGCGCGGAATACCAGCAATGGGTCCAGGCCGGCGATCATCCCTGAGTCCCCCACGCTGGCCCGGCCGTCCGCGACAGCCAAATCGGTGGTAGTCAGCGTCGAGCCGCCAAAGACCAGCGCCTGATCGGTCAACCGGTAGCCAACGCTTTCCGGGCCCATGCGGAAGGGGTCGGGCTCCACGATCGTTCCTCCGCCCAACGGAATGGAGACCATGTCGGGCATTCGGAAGTTGGTGCGCACCCCGGCAAGCTGAACCGCCACGGCCGCTTCCCGTGGAAAACCCTTGACCAGCGCTCCCACGTCGGTGGACGTGCCCCCGACATCCACCACGATTCCGTCGGCCACACCTGACAGGTAGGCGGCACCGCGCATGCTGTTGGTGGGACCGGAGGAAATTGTCAGCACCGGGAAGCTCAGCGCGAATTCCGAGTCCATCAGCGTACCGTCGTTCTGGCTCATGTAGAGCGGAGCGTCGATACCCAGGGCCTGCAGGGCACCGGCAATTCCATCGATGGTGCGGGCCGCTATATCACCGAGACAAGCATTGAGCACCGCGGCGTTTTCCCTTTCCAGCAGACCCATACGCCCGTTTTCATTGGAAAGACAGACCCGCAGTTCCGGCGCCTCCTCCAGGATAATATCCCTGGCCTCCCTCTCGTGTGCCGAGTTTACCGGGGAGAACACACCTGACACGGCAACAGCCCGGACACCGTTGCCTCTCATCTCGCGGACGGCGCGTCGCAAACCCGCACGGTCGAGGGGCGCGATTTCCCTGCCGTCGAACTCGTGGCCCCCTCCGATCATATACGAAAGGCCACCCACCGCATCCTTGAGTCCGTCGGGCCAGTCTACCAGCGGGGGGAGCAGGTGGGCGGCGGGCAGCGACAGCCTGACGACGGCGGTTGGGGACAGGTCGCGGTGTTCCAGGAGAGCGTTGGTAAAGTGAGTGGTGCCCACCATGACAGCGTCGACCCTGGAGTTTCGGGGGAGATGGTGCAGGAGTTCGGTGAGCGAGGCGACGATCCCAGTGGTGACATCCGCAGACGTTGGGACCTTGACGGCGCCCGCCAAGTTGATCCCATCCATCAGGACGGCGTCGGTATTGGTGCCTCCAACGTCGACTCCGATATACACGACAGCCTGCCCTAGAGCGCCAATGGAACGTATTCGGTGTCGTAACCGAAGGCGCCTGGCCCGGCGACGGCCAGGCCTTCCGGCGTGGTCCAGAGGGCCGGCGCGGGAAAACCCAGGATAGTGATCCTCAGGCCGTACCGCATCAACTCGGTGGTCACTGGCTCGCCATGCTCCGTTGCGACGGCGCAAATCAGGTCGGGGACGGTGCAGACCGTCTCCCCATCCCGCATGGCAATCAGATTCTCGTTCTGGAACTCGATCACCATCCGCTCGCCGGCAAAGTCGTCGAGTCCATCAAGCGTAAGGGTTCCCCGGGCGAACCCGGCGGCAGTACGGCGATCGAGGTCCACGACCTTGCCGGAAAACAGCACCTTCCCCGGGCAGGTCTCGAGGATCGCGTCGAGAGGTTCGCGCCCCGATTCCCGGGCCTGCTTGACCGCATCACCGAGATCCCGGGCCAGAGACAGGGTGTTGGGTACGGCGGTTGTCCTCACTTGCTCGGCGGTCATCGGGGCCACGGCGTAGCAGGCGATGCATCCCATCTGGACCGTTATCGACCGGGCCAGCCTTTCGGCCCAAGCGGGTGTGATGGTCTCCCGTATGACCACGGAGTTTCCCTTTTCGTCGGCGATTGCCATGGGACAGCAGGGAACGCCGTAGACGAAGAAGGTTTTCATCTGGAACTCGGGGAAGGCGCGGCCCATGCCGTCGGCGTCCACGACTGGCAGCCCGGCCATAGCGGCGGGAATCAGTGGCTCCACAGAGTTGCTGCCGCCGATCTCGTTGGAAATCAGCGCGGTCGCCGTCTCTCCGGTGTATTGCTCAATGGCCCGCAGTGCGTGGTAGGACTGGAGGTCGCGCACCTTTTCGATGCCTACGGTGGGCGCACCAATGCCGCCGACACAGACAACACGGGCGTCGTCGGGCACCTCCTCAGGAGACAGTACTGTAACAGGCCCCCATTGCCTGATGGCCTGGCGCGCCCGCAGCTGACCGATGTAGGGATTGCCGCCGCCGCCGGTGCCCAGTATCCCGGCGCCAATGGCAATGGACTCAAGTACGTCTTCCGTTGCCTGCCACAAATCTTGCCGCCGCAGTTTGATGGATCAGGTTACGCAGAGGGTGTAGATGCTGCCATCAATCGCAGGAGGGGAAAACCGCCACGGGACGCGATGATGGAGTGGTGGGGAAGGGGAGACTCGAACTCCCACGCTTTGCAGCACATGATCCTAAGTCATGCTCGTCTACCAGTTTCGACACTTCCCCGGGGACTGAGCGTGGATAGCATCTCGTTGCTTTATGACATTCGGGGACACCCCGTCACCACGCATTCAGAATCATAACACGGGACGAGGGCATCAAAACAACGCGAGTCAGCAGCCCATGGGCTATCAGCCCTTGCCCCTCCCCAACAGGCGGAGAACCAGAGTTAGAGGCGACCTCCCGTTTGGCATCCCGCACAAATGGAAGTCGCCCTACTGCATTTCCAACCCCTGGGAGGTCACCTTACCAACCATTTCGACCGTGGAACGAGTCAGGCGGCTCTCTGGGCTAGCCCGTCTGCAACTCCCATATCCAGCGCCCGATGGCAACCAACAGCGCCAGCAATGCAATCACCAGGGCAATGATGGCGATCATGAAATTGCCTGAGCTGCCGGGCGGCCCAGCCGGGCCCTGCGGCCCGGTGAGACCCGCGGGCCCGGCAACTCCCTGCTGTCCGGTCTGGCCGATGTATCCCTGCGGCCCTCGTGGTCCTGCCGCCCCGTCAGCGCCGTCCCGGCCATCTGCGCCGTCTGCACCCGCAGGCCCGGGAGGCCCGGCAGCGCCATCTGCGCCAGCAAGACCGGCAGCGCCCTCTGGCCCAGGTTCACCGGGAAGGCCTCGCGGTCCTTGGGGACCCCGTGGACCTGTCTGTACCGTCGACGTCGTTGCTCGGGGCGTGTTGGTCGGCCTGCGGGTATTGGTCGGCCGCGGCGTGTTGGTGGCCTGAGTCCGAGTGGCCGGAATGGACAGATCAACTATTTCCAAGTTTCCGGACCTCCAAGGCCCGGTCCAAATCCACTCCTGTCCGTTAGGAAGTGAAGCATCCGCTCTTTGACCGTTAACCTGGAATGTTATTGAACCGCTAGGATAGGGCCCACCCGCTGGTACTCCCAATCGATAAATGCCCGGGTCACTCACAGTATCGGTGTCAATGGATCTATTGTTGAACCTGAGGGCAACCGTGGTTCCTACGGGGGCGGGTTGACCATTGATTTGCACATCCCCGACAATTCCATGAGGGGCATTTTGAGCAGAGATGATTGCTGGCACACTCGCCAGGATCGCGAATAGGGCGACGAAAAAGAGGACCTTGGTCCGGGTTAGCTTCATAGGAGAACTCCCCGTCTTTGCAACTCTTCCCAGCCTGTTTCGAGGCAATACAAGGCGCAAGTCCCCACGAATGCCCGAGAAAGGCCACGGCGGATCTGAGGAATGGTCAACAGCTTTCTTTTTCCCCCACACCGCCCATTATTGACATAATAGTTTAAACAAGCATTAACGAATGTACCAGTGTTCGCACTGCCTTTCCAGGCCAATCTGCGTATTCTTGCTCTGTGGCGCGAATGTCCGGCATCCATGTTAATGGGCTAGAATCATGAATCATTGTCAAAATTACGGTATTGCGGACATACACGGCACCAAGGAGGACTTAGTTGAAGAGCACAGCGGAAGGAGAGGGGCCATCCACAGCGGAGGAGTTCCTGGCAGCACTGCCACCCGACCGGGCAGAACAGCTGGGGCGTTTGCGGGAGCTGATCCTGCAGCATCTACCGGAGGGCTACCGGGAACAGGTGGACTTCGGGATGCTGGCATATGTCATCCCACTGGAGACGTACCCGGACACCTATAACAAGCACCCGCTGATGTATGCCGCGCTGGCATCACAAAAACGGCACATGGCGCTGTACCTGATGAACGTCTATGGGGACGAGGCGACGCTCCACTGGTTCACGGAGGGATTCGCCGCAGCCGACAAGAAGCTGGACATGGGGAAGGCCTGCGTTCGCTTCAAGAAGCTGGACGACCTCCCGCTGGACTTCATCGGGAACGTCATAGCCCGTACGCCGGTGTCGGAATACATCGCGGGATACGAGTCGTCGCGGGAGCAGATGGTATCCAACCGCGAGGCGCGACGCAAGGCCAAGTCCAGCTAGCAACTCACAAGCGGGGTTTTCACCACAGAGGACACAAAGAACACAGAGATTTCAAGGGAGAGACAAAAACGAAGACTCCGTGATCTCTGTGCCCTCTGAGGTAAAGAACCCGGAGGCTACCGGTGCCAGCCGGAGCCGCCGAAATATCCCCGTATGTAGGCAATCTGGCCGCCATGCACGAGGTTGTCCCACACCAGGATTCCCAGGGCATCCGCGACCGACATGGTTGAGCCCGCAGGCCCTGGAGCGGAGACCCTGCGTTCCAGGCCCTCCGAGTCAAGGCCCTGGATGTAGGTGCGGGCGGCGGCGTTGACTGCGTCGTAGTAGCCCATCAACACCTCCCTCGAGGGGCAGCCCCATTCGGCCACCTGCTCGGTGCTCCAGCCCATGCCGAACTCATCGGGGGAGGCGTCCATTCCGAATTTCTCGTGCCAGCCTCCCGCCGTCCAAAGCTGCCCGGAATCCTGAAAGCGAGCGTGGATGAACCGGTCTTCGACCCGGGTCATGTGCCACACCAGCCAGGCCATGGAGTTGGATGCGTCGTTGGGCATCTGCTTCAGGGTGTCGTCGTCAACGCCGTCTACGGCCGTTGACACCATGTCCCAGTTGCGCTGCAGGGCAAAAATTGTGGTGTCGACGTCAGACATTAGGCTCCTCCTCCGTTCTGGGTCCGCCAGATCCACATTTATGTCTCGTGAGTGCCGCTAATGTAGACTCAGCGGCGGCGATTCACAAGCCCCCGCATTCTCCAGAGAAAGATAAAGCGACCCTCCTCACTTGGAGAGTCGCGTGCGAAAGAGTCACGTGGTGACCCGCCTCGGGGTCGAACCGAGAACCTACGGATTAAGAGTCCGTTGCTCTGCCAGTTGAGCTAGCGGGCCGATACACTTCAATCTAACCATTTGCAGTCGGGCCTGTCAATTGTGAAAGCCCAGACGGCACTGCTAACTGCCTTGAGTAAAGAACCTGTCCCTGCTCGTCACACCCCGTGGTCGAGGCGGTCGATCAGGTACTGCGGCAGTCCGGCCTCGCGCATCTTGGCCTGCGTGGCCGCCCTGTCGTAGTCGACGCGGTGATGCTCGACGGTGTGGGCTCCGTCGTCGAATACGGCGTAACTGGCGCGTACATTCCTGTCCCTGGGCTGGCCGACGCTGCCAGGGTTGACGATGCAGCGTTCGCCATCGAGAGGCACCTCCTGAGACTCCGGCAGTGGAAGGAACAGCGGCATCCCGCCGTTCTCCCGACAGATGAACGGATAATGGGAGTGCCCCACCAAGCAGTAGTTCGTGGTGAGCAACTCCAGGGTAGCCACGGCCTGCGAGGGGTGCGTCAGGTACTCGACAATCGGGGCACGCAAGCTGCCATGGACCAGCGTGAACGGTGGCTGCAGGTTTACCTGGGGAAGCCCTGCCAGATAAGCCGTGTCCTCCTCGCCCAACTGATCGGCAGTCCAACGAATCGCTGTGAATGCCGCGCCGTTGAAATCGGCAGCGTCGATGACCCCGGCAGCCGCGTAGTCGTGGTTGCCGGCAACTGCAGCAAGATCATGGCTCCGCAGGAGCCGCAGGCAGGCTGAGGGATCGGGCCCGTAGCCGACCATATCGCCCAGGCACCAGATGCGGTCGAAGCCACCGTTCCCTGCCGCGTGCCGCAGCACGGCCTCCAGCGCCTCGAGGTTGGAGTGAATGTCAGAGACTATGAGGGCTCGCATTCACTCCTCCGCGGACGGAACGCTCCCTGCAGAATTCGGTGGTTGCGGGTATTATAGCAACCGGCCATAAAGGGCCTCCGGACACATCTAACCGAACTATGGGAGGCGGCACTCATGACCGCAGCCAAACCGAGGGTACACGTAATCGGCACCGGCGGGAGCATCGCCGGCATCGGGCCGGACCGAATGGACTACATCCTTTATCCGGAGATTGGCGATCATCTCACCATTCAACAATCCCTGGACCGGGTCCCGGAAGCCGGAGACGTCGCGGCCATCACCTCCGAGGACCTGGTCAGCGTGGGCAGCACCGCCATCGGCCCGTCCGACTGGATCGCTCTGACGACCAAGATCAACGGCATGCTGGGAGACGGATCGGACCTGACCGGCATTGCCGTGACCCACGGCACGGCCACGCTGGAGGAGACCGCCTATTTTCTGCACCTCGCCGTCAAGACCGACAAGCCGGTGGTGATCACCGGCGCCATGCGGCCGCCGACAGCCCTGGGCACGGACGCCGACCTGAACCTGCTGGACGCGGTGCGGATCGCCGCCTCACCCCACGCCGGAGGGATGGGCGTCCTGACAGTGCTCAACAACCAGATCCACTGCGCCCGCGATGTGTCCAAGGCCAACACCTTCCGGGTGGAGACCTTTCGCCCCAACGAGCTGGGATTCCTGGGCTACGCCGACTCAGACCACCAGGTGGTGTTCTACCGGGCGCCACTGCGCAAACACACCACGTCCACACCTTTCAACGTCGAAGGCAGGGAAAGCATGCCTCGGGTGGAGATTGTGTACGCCTATGCCGGAGCCGACGGCGCCATCATCGACGCCGTACGAGAGATGCGCCCCGACGGGCTGGTGATAGCCGGATTCGGCGGCGGCACCTACCCTCCCGCCTTCGTGGCGGCTGCCGCCCGCGCCGTGGAGGACGGAATCCCGGTTGTGCTGGCCTCGCGTTCCACCGCTGGCCGCGTGGTGACCACTCCGGCCAAGGAACGCCAGGGTTTCATCGTTTCCGACAATCTGCTACCCCAGAAGGCACGGATTCTGTTGATGCTTGCCCTGACCGTGAGCACCGAACGTGACTGGCTGCAGCAGGCCTTTCACGAATACTGATCCGGTGTATAATTCGCGAATTCGAATAACTCACGTCTCACAGAACACGCCGAATCGGTGAGCGAGCACCGGTATCAGCATCGGCACCAAGGAACGCAGTTAGTGGCACAGATAGCAGCGGGCGGGGAATCCCCGGCGGAATACGGACAGAAGCGCACCAAAGACCCCATCATGGCCACCACGGTCATCGGGGCCCACACCCTGGAGCACATGTACGGGCGCGGGTTCCTGGTGCTCATACCCGCCATCTACGTGGCCATGGGGCTGAACCCCATCCAGGCCGGACTGCTGGACGGAGTGCGCCAGCTGGCGGGCGGCGCCACCAGCATGACCGGTGGGTTCTTCGTGGACATCTTCCAGCACCGTCGATCGCAGGTGCTGACCCTCAGCCTCGCCCTCATCGGCGTGGGATATCTGCTGGTCTCAATCGCGCCGAGCTACACGCTGATACTGGTGGCGCTGGCGATAGCGTCGGCGGGGACTGCGATGTGGCATCCCCCGGCGCTGGGGCTGCTGGCGCAGCGCTTCCCGGAACGTCGGGGGCTGTTCATTTCCATGCACCGGTCGACTGGAAACCTCGGCGACTGGATCGGGCCGCTGATTGTGGGCGTGCTGCTGGGTGGAGCAGCCGGCGAGTGGTGGGGGTCGGGGTGGTGGCCCTGGGACTGGTCGGTGGACTGGCGCTGGATAGTGGGCGGCGGAGCACCGGTCATGCTGGTGCTGTCGACCGCCATATTCGTGCTGCTGCGCAACGTGGACGGACCGGCCCTGCCGGGTGTGGACTACAAGCTCAAGATCAAGACCCAGATCAACAGCATGATCGACTCCTTCCGCGGGACAGGCATGTGGAGCATCTTCACTGTGTCTGCGGTGAGAGGAATGGGAGACCGGTCGCTGCTGTGGGTGATTCCCTTTTACCTGAAGGAAGACCTGGGCTACGGGAACATCGCCGTGGCCGTTCACGTGGCGCTGCTGGCAATCCCCGGCATCATTACGGGGCCTCTGTTCGGGATACTGTCGGACCGAATTGGCCGCAAGTGGATCACCATGTTCATCATGGGCATCACTGGAGTCATCACCCTCGCCATTGTGATGATGGGCGGCGGATGGGGGATGACGGTGATGATCTTCATGTTCGGCGTGTTCATATTCACGGTCAATTCAATGACGCAGGCCGCAGCAATTGACGTGGCCGAGGGCAAAGGACTGGAGGGATCGTTCATCGGGCTGATGTGGGGGAGCAACGCATTCTTTGGCGCGATGGCGTCGATAGCGGCAGGTGCGCTGGCGGAGTTCGCCGGCTGGTCGTCGGCGTTCTACATGGCGGCCGGGCTGTACTTCCTCGGATGCGCAGTATCGATCCTGATGCCCGGTGGCAGGAGGCTGGTCTAGCAGCCGAAGAGCCAAATTGATACGGGACTAGGCGGCGAAGGCTTCCACCGCCTGCCGGTATTGCTCCGGGGTGTTCAGGTCCAGCAGTATCTCGGGATTCTCCAGCGGGAAACGGTTGACCGATTCGGGCCGGCGCTGCACCACGGCTTTCACGCCCTGCGACTCCTCGTCGATGACCAGCAGCTCGTCCAGCAACTCCGCCGAGAGGACGATGGGATGGCCGCCCTTGCCGCTGCATGTGGGTATGGTGACGGCGTGGTCCGTGGCGCGGTGCGTTTCCAGGATGCGGGCAATGTCGGGGGCGGACCGGGGCTGGTCCACGTTCAACAGCAGGATTTCGTCCACAACCCGGGAATCAACGGCAAAGAGGCCGGTTTTGATGGACGTGGTCTTGCCCTGCAGATAGTCGGGGTTCAGGACCGAGTCAACACCCTCAAGGCCCTCCAGCAGGGTACGCAACTCGTCGGCCCGATGGCCCAGTACAACCACCACGCGGTCGGCGCCGCCGTCCCGCAACGCCGAGACCTGGTGTTGCAGCAGGGGCTGGCCCCGCCAAGGCAGGAGGGCCTTCAACTGGCCCATACGGCTGGACTCGCCAGCCGCGAGCAGGATGGCCCACGCCTCAGCCACGTATCAGACCCTAGCTTGCAAGCGGGGCACGCTCGACGATGCTGGCGGCCCGGTCTATGTACCAGTCTCCCATGGTCATCTTGCCGCCGTCTCCGCCGCGCCGGACCATGATGACCTCGGACATGATGCTGACGGCGATCTCCTCGGGCGTCAGGGCGCCGATGTTGAGGCCGATAGGCGCGTAGACCTCGCTGATGCGCTCCTTGGTGGAACCCTGCTCCAGGAGGCGCCGGTAGATCATCAGCGTCTTTCGGCGGCTGCCCAGCAGCCCGATATAGCGGGCGCGGGTCTTCAGGGCGGACTCAAGCGCCATATCGTCGTACCGATGCCCACGGGTGGCGACGACCACGAAGGTGTTGACGTTGATGCTCAGGAGGTCCGACCAGTACTCGTAAGGGGTGACGATGGTCTGCTCAGCGTAGGGGAAACGATCGTCGTTGGAGAACTCTGGACGGTCATCGACCACATATACCCGGTATCCCAGGAATTTGGCGAGATCCGCAGTGGCCTTTCCCACGTGGCCGCCACCCACCATTACCAGTGTCGGCGGGGTGGTGAATCCCTCAACGAAAATCTCCGTGCCGTCGTCCGTCGAGATTGACTCGGTGTTGCCGATCGCTGCCACCTGCCTCGCAACCTCGAGAGCGGTTTCGTCCAGCGTTTCGGAACCCAGGGTGCCCGACACCGTACCGTCCATGCGCAGCAACAGCTTGGCGCCCAGCAACTCGGGGCGACCGGGACTGTTCACCACGGTGGCCAGGCTGACCGGCTCACCGCCGTCGTATGCCTCAAGGATTTCATCCCCCAAAGGGAGAAAGTCATCCAAGCTGCGGAACGGTTCGAGATAGAAGTACATGGTGCCGCCGCAGACCAGGCCGTCGCGAGCGGCTATGTCCTCATTCAGGTAGTAGTCCTTGAACTCCGGCCCGCTGCCGTCGCGCAGCATTTCCTTGGCGGCGAACCAGATGTCCCCTTCGACACACCCGCCGCCGAGGGTGCCCAGACCGCTGCCATCGTCCTTTACCAGCAGCATTGCGCCGGCCTTCTGTGGCGTCGACCCCTTGGTCCGCACTACAGTCGCCAGCACGCAGGGCTTGCCATCACGCAGAGTTTCCACAGCTCCCTGGATAACTTCTTTCATGGCTCGTCCTTAATACGGCATTCGGCCCGAAGAATGGGGTGTGCCCGTCAAGTGTAGCTTACCAAACGGCGGCATGGCCAGCAAACGGCCATCTCTTGTAATCGAGCAGGGTAACGCACTGACTCTAGTCCTACCCTTGCATGAGAGGGGACTTGTGAGATAGTTGCTTGAATGCCCATTCACCCCCACCCTAACCTTCCCCTGACGGGGAGGGGACAATGGAAATGACCTGAATAACAGGCTCACGCAGATTTAAATTCGACCCTCGTTCAAGTATAATATTATGTTGTATGGCAGTAGTCGCGATCACCTCTTCCAGTGAACGAAACGCTCGCCGTTACGTGACCGCCATGGAGTCTGCAGGCTCGGAGACGCGAGTGCTGATTCCGGGTGCTGACGACGAGGCCGAGACCAGCAAACTGATGCAAGGCGTCGGTGGTCTTCTTCTTTCCGGAGGACCGGACGTTCATCCCGAGCGCTACGGTCAGGAGCCGGACCCCGGCGCCAGGCTGCAGTTGCGCCCGGAACTTGACGAACTGGAGTTCCGCGTCCTTGAGTATGCCCTCTCGGAGGATATGCCCGTGCTGGCCATTTGCCGGGGCATGCAGGTGCTGAACGTGGCTTTCGGGGGAAGGCTGATCCAGGACCTGCCCGGGCACAGAAATGACGATGACGATGCAGAACACGCCTCACACCTGATCTATGTGGCCCCGGGCGCGAAGTCGGCGGCCATTATCGGGTCTGCCGGTTTCTTCAAGGTAAACAGCTACCACCATCAGGGCCTGACCGAGGCGCAGCGGGCACCTCGCCTGATGAGCACAGCCTACAGCGTGGATGACGGGTTAGTGGAGGGGTTGGAGAGTCCTGAACACAGTTGGGTCATAGGGCTGCAGTGCCATCCGGAGCGCCAGGACGAGGTCCCGAGGCTCTTCGTCAACCTGTTTGCCGGTCTTCACGACCGCGCGGAAAGGTTCGTCGAGGCCCTCACCGTCTGATTCTCCCACTTACTCCGTACTGCTGACCCGCTCGTGTTGTATCGGCGTTTGTTGCCTGCACGTTTGGCGTGCCTTGTTCTTCCCTTTACTGGGAGAGGTTGAGCAATTGTAGGAGTGTAGACCTATGGTAACTACCGCCCCGGTGCCACCCGGAGAGCAGCCAATTCGCATCGCCGACGAGATGCGAACATCATATCTGACCTATGCCATGAGTGTGATCGTGGCGAGGGCGCTACCGGACGTCCGGGACGGCCTGAAACCGGTGCAGCGCCGGATCCTGTACGCCATGCACGACATGGGCATACGTCCCGGTTCGCAGTTCCGGAAGAGCGCCCGTATCGCCGGAGAGGTGCTGGGCAAGTTCCATCCTCACGGCGAGGGTTCAGTCTACGATTCCCTGGTCAGGATGGCTCAGGAATTCTCTCTGCGTTACCCGCTGATCACGGGTCAGGGCAACTTCGGCAGCATCGACGGCGACCCTCCGGCGGCCATGCGTTACACCGAGGCACGGCTGGCGCCAATCGCAGACGAATTGCTGGCGGATATCGACCAGAACACGGTCGATTTCGTGCCAAACTTTGACGATTCGCTCACCGAACCCACGGTGCTCCCGGCGCGACTGCCGAACATGCTGGTCAACGGGGCTTCGGGTATTGCCGTGGGCATGGCAACGAACATTCCGCCTCACAATCTGGGAGAAGTATGCGATGCCCTGGTTAATTTGATCGACCAACCGGACGCCACCACCGAGCGACTGATGCGCCATATCAAGGGCCCGGACTTCCCCACGGGGGCAAAGATCCGCGGTCGTCAGGGGATCGTCGACACCTACACCACCGGACGCGGCCGCGTCATCATGGAGGCCGACACCGAGTTCGAGGAAACCCGCAACAACCGGGAACAGATAATCGTCACCTCCCTGCCGTACCAGGTCAACAAGGCCAACCTAGTGGAGCGAATCGCCTCCCTGACGCGCGAGCGCAAGATCGACGGCATCTCGGACATACGCGACGAGTCCGACCGGCGGGGCATGCGTATCGTCATCGAGCTGAGGAGGGATGCCCAGCCACGGGTGGTCCTCAACAACCTGCTGCGCCAGACGGCGATGCGCTCCTCGTTCAACTCCATCATGCTGGCCCTGGTGGACGGCCAGCCCCAGGTGCTGCCCCTGCGGCGCTGCCTGGAACTGTTCATACAGCACCGCCAGGAGGTTATCCGCAGACGATCGGAATACCAGCTGCAGAGAGCGCGGGACCGCGACCACATCGTGCAGGGACTGCTGCTGGCGCTGGACCAGATCGACCAGGTCATCGAAATCATACGCAACTCCGCCGACGTGGAGGAGTCGCGCAACAACCTGATGCAGCAGCTGGACCTGTCCGAGGTGCAGGCCCAAGCCATCCTGGACATGCAGCTCCGGAGACTGGCCGCCCTGGAGCGCGAGCGTCTGCAGAACGAGCACGAAGAGCTCCAGCAGAGGATCGCCGATCTGGAAGCCCTCCTGGGAGACCCGGAAAAGATCCTGGCCGAGATCAAGAAGGAGACCCGCGAGCTCAAGAAGTCGTTCAACAACCCGCGCCGCACCGTAATCCACGAGGAGGAGATAGGCGAGGAGACGCCGGAGTCTCTCATCCCGCAGGAAGACGCCATCATCACCCTCAGCCAGCGGGGATACGTAAAGCGCGTGCCCCCCAGCACATTCCGCCAGCAGAACCGGGGAGGCAAGGGCGTGCGCGGCATGACCACCCGCGAGGGAGACGCCATTCTGGACCTGGTGGTCGTGGACACTCACAGCACTCTGTTCTTCTTTACCAACCGGGGGCGCGTCTACCCTCTCCGGGCATTCCAGATTCCGGGAGATGCGTCCCGGACCTCGCGCGGAACGCTGGTGTCCAACCTGCTCCCCCTGCAGCGGAACGAGCAGGTGCAGGCTATGCTGCTCATTGAGAACCCACGCGACGACTATCCCCTGCTGCTTGCCACTGTCAAGGGACAGATCAAGTCCCTCAAGACCGGAGAGCTCACAAACATCCGTCCGTCGGGCCTTATAGTTATGAACCTGGCCGACGACGATGAACTGGTGTCCGTCGCCCAGGTTGGGGAAGCGAAGGACGCGATGATGGTGAGCGAGCGCGGCCAGGCCATCCGGTTCGCCATTGATGACCTCACGCCCCGATCCCGCACAGCGGGAGGCGTAAGGGGCATGCGCCTGCTTGACGGCGACAAGGTGATCTTCATGGGTGTGGTTACGCCCACCAGCCAGTTGCTTGTCGTCAGCCAGCGCGGGTTCGGTAAAATGACGGCGACCTCCAGCTACCGATCCACCGGCCGGGGCGGTCAGGGCGTGAGGACGTTCCAGCTTACGGAAAAGGCTGGGCCGCTGGCGGCTGCCAGAATTGTCAACGACCCTGAAAATCAGGAGATGTTGATAATCTCGGCCAAAGCCCAGGTCGTTCGCATCAGTACCGACGATGTACGGGAAACCGGTCGGATCGCCCAAGGAGTTATCCTCTGGAAGGAACGGGAAGCCGATGATTACGTGGCATCCATCGCCGTTTTCCAGGAGACAGACCGGAACGGCGAGAGAATTCCATCGCCCAACGGGCACCGCCGCAACGGCCGAGCGGAGACCAATGGCCACCACCCCGAGGCAGATGCCGATGACTCCATGGACGACTCCGAAGAGGAGGACGTCGAATAACCGCCGGGGAATGCAATGCATCACGGGGGACGAGCTGAGCTCGTCCCCCTTTTTTGTTACCGACACTGTATGGGTACCTTAAGGCTACCGTAGCCCCGAACAACAATGCGGTGTTTCGGAAAAGCCTGGAAACCGCACCTGGACGTAACACATTCAATATCGGCGACTTCAGCACCGCAATTCCTTCAGCTTGGTAAGTCAGAGAAATGTTGCGCCTGGCGTCCTGTGGGCGACCATGTAATCCAATAAACCGGCTATCAAAGTATTCACGGTGTGAATGGGAGTGCAAATGGGCCTATTCAATTACGAATATCGTGTCGGGTATTGAAAAACAAATCCCCGTTCTGTAGAATATCTATGGCTTTTTGATATTATTGGCGGTACAGTATCGTCTATATTGATTAGGAGGACCGGGGAATTGCCAACGAAGCTCGTTTTCCTGCACGGCGCAGGATGCTCAAGCCTTTCCTTTTATTACCAGTTGAGGCACTTCCGAAGCGCCAAGGCCATTGATCTTCCCGGTCATCCCGACGGCAAGCCCTGCGAGACCATTGATGGCTACCTGGAATGGGTTCGTGGCTTCATCAAGGCGAGGCGATACAAGAACGTGGTCCTTTGCGGGCACTCCATGGGCGGAGCGATCGCCATGCGATACGCCCACAAGTACCCAGAGGAACTGCGGGGCCTGATCCTGATGGGCACCGGTGCACGCCTACGCGTTCACCCTTACTACCTGCAGCGCTGCGACGAGCCCGGTGACGAAAATGGTTCCTGGCTCGAGCAACACCTGGAATACTACCAGGACGTTCAGCAGGAGGTCTTCCCCGTCCTCAGACAGCGCGCGGCAGAGGTTGGGCCGCAGGTCGAGCTCAACGATCTCAAAGCCTGCGACAGCTTCGACATGATGGACAGCGTGGCAGAAATAGCGTTGCCAACCCGAGTGATCTGCGGGAGCGACGATGTGATGACGCCGGTAAAGTACTCAGAGTTTCTGGCCGGCAGCATTGATGGAGCCAGCCAGGCTATCATTCCAGGCGGCGGGCACTTTGTTCATATGGAGAAGTACCAGGCCGTCAACCAGGAAATCGAGGACTTCGTGTCGTCCCTAAAGGCATAGCTACCCGACCGCCTGACGGGATCCTCTGTGAGAGAAAGAACGCAGGCAATACCTGATCGCCAAGTGGAATCTACCATTAAGAAGAGCGCCGGCAAATATAGGCCGGCGCTCTTTTCTTCTGGGTTTGAATCAGCAGTTCAGCTGCGATGGGGGTGATACCACCTGCTGCGGTAGAACATCAGCGGGTTGTCGTATTCGTTGCGGCGGATCTCCTTCACTTCTCCCATGTAGACCGTATGGTCCCCGTACACATGAGACCCCACCACGTCGCAGTTGAAGAAAATGGCCGAACCGTCCAATACCGGGACGCCGTTTTCAGACTCGGAGAAACTGTAGTCCACTCCGCCTGTGCGGTCCTGCGGTTTCTTCGCGAAATAGGCTCCCACTTCCTCCTGGTCCTCACACAGGAAATTGACCCCAAACTTCTGCCTCTCCTCGAGGAAGCCGTAAGTGTGCGTTCCGTGGGCGATACAGACCAGGACGATTGGGGGTTCCAGGCAGACGGAGGTGAATGAATTGGCCGTCATTGTGTGGGGGTTGCCCTCGTCGTCCAGCGTGGTAATTACCGTGACACCTGTGGCGAATTCACCAAGCGCCGACCGGAATTCGTTTTTGTCGAACGAAACCATATACACCCCAAGTAATTACGATGGCGGCACGGCGCTGCACCACAGCACCCCCGCTAGCCGGAAATAACGAAAGACCACCACCCGTGAAATTGCGCCCATTATAGTACGCAATCAATCGGTTGCGCTACTATCAGACTTGCACACGTCCAAACTGCAGAGGCTATGGATATGGCCGGAAATACTCTCCGATTCTCTCGGGCGGCACACCCCCAGGGACCTCGGAATCCAGCTTGGCTACCACCCCGTCTGGAATCATACCGCTGAACAGTTCGGGATGTGTCAGCTGTGCCAGGATCTCCAGGCCCTCCACTACCCGAGGTCCCGGGCAACTAAAATAAGAGTGGTCGATCAGGTACACCTCTCCGGACTTGACCGCCGGTATGTCCCGCCATCCCTCCTGGGCCGCGAGCCAGGGGACCTCGCGCAGATGGCGGTCCACATCGGATGAGCACAGGTCTACAAACAGCTTCTCGGGAGCCGCCTCCAGGACCTCCGCCCACTGCAAGCGACGGGCATTGCAACCCGGCTCCAGGGATGCCACCCTGCCTCCTGCCATCTGCAGCATGTCTGGAATCCAGTGACCGCCCACGACCAGCGGGTTGATGCCCTCCAGCGAAAATACCCACGGACGTGTGTTGGTGGATTTCAACCCGGAAACAACCGCCTCCACCCGGCGACGCATGGAGTCAGCGAGAGCAGCCGAGCGATCGGGTACGCCGCAGACCTCTCCCACCTCGATAATGGAATCCAGGATGTCCTCGAACGTTCTCGGTTGCAGAACAACTATCCTGGGCTGGACGGACATCCCGCGCACTGCCTGGTTGACCTCGCCGGCGTCAATCTCGCAAATGTGGCACAAGTCTTGCGTGAAAATGACATCGGGCAATTCTTCCGCCAGCCAGTCGTAGTCCAGTACGTACGGGCTCTCTCCTTTCAATAGAATGTCCCGGAGGGCGGCCTCCACCTCCTCGCTGGACATTACGGACGGATCGACCCTGCTGCGGCTGACGACCGGTTTCGTGGCCAGGACCTCCGGGGGATGGTCACATAGGTCGCTCACACCGATTACGCTGTCGGACAGTCCCAGGGCCCAAAGGATCTCGGCCCCACTGGGCAGAAGGCAGCAAATCCTCAATTCGTCCTCTCGTCGTATCAAAAGTAAGGTTGCCGGGTCACTGCTGTTGTATTATAGGTGCAATCGCCTGTCGGGTTTACTCACGCTGCCACTCACCGATAGGCGGAGATCAAGACCGCCGGCGATCCGCTCCAGACCTCACTCGCACTTACGTTCCTGCTATGCTCCGCATCTTACACTGGCGTTCGCCATAAATGTCCGGAAGGCCGTCAGAGACAAATTGGAGCAGCCTCGCGCTGATCCGGCTTAACGCCTTCAGCTTTGGCGTTACCGGCTTCATTTTGGCGATGGACACCGCCGTTCTTCCGGTGATAGTCCTTTCGCTGGCTCCGGAGCACCTCAAGAACAGCTACCTCGCGATGTTGGGAATTGGCGGGCTGCTGGTGGCCGCGGTGGTGCAACCCCTGATCGGGCGGCTGAGCGACAGCACGCGGTCGCCCCTGGGGCGTCGAGTTCCCTACATGATTGCCGGAACCACCGCGGTGTGCGGAAGCCTCGTTCTGACGATGCTGGCCCCCAACTTTGGGGCCCTGCTTGCCGCGTGGATATTCATCCAGGCAAACCTGAACATCGCCTACGGCCCTGGAATGGCACTCATCAGGGACCTGGTGCCTCGCAGTCGCGTTGGAATCGCGTCCTCACTGAAGGTACTGCTGGATGCCGCAGGCGGATTGGCGCTGATCACGGCCAGCGCAGCACTCATTGGACAGGCGGGAGTCTCAAGCCTGGGCCCTGTTGACGTTTATGTCGACTGGGAATGGGCGGTTCTGGGCCTGTTGGCAGCGGCCCTCATCGCCTCGGTGGCCATTACCTGCGGCACGGTACTCGCCCGCGACCCGACGCGCCGGGCAAGGCCGGTCCGAAGGCGCGAGGCTTCAGCCAGGCCGGTAATGAACCTGCAATTCGGCCTGTTCCTGATTTCGAGGCTGTTAATGATGTCGGCGATCTACGCCTTCCCGACCTACGGACTGTTTTTCCTGCGGGATGTCGTGGAAGTGTCCAATCCGGCCCAGGCCCTCAGCCAGGCCATTCCGGCCATCGGAGGATCGCTGGCAGTGGCCGTCTACCTTGCCGGCTGGGTATCGGACCGGATAGGCCGCAAGCCAGTTGTGATTGCAGGCTCCATAGCCGGGGCAATAAGCACTTCGTGGCTGCTGCTGGCAGACACCACCAGCGGCGTGGTAATTACTGCTAGCGTCATTGGCGCCGCCTCGGGAACGCTTCTGAGCGCCAGCTGGGCCCTGGCCAACGAGATGGCCGACGAGCAGCACGCCGGCACGCACATTGGCATAGTGAATCTATCGACCGTTGGAGGGGCCGCCCTGCCCAGGCTGTTCGGCCCTGGAATCGACCTCCTCAATCACACGTCGGAGGACCTGGGCTACCGGACCTTGATCATCGGCTGCGCCGCGCTGTTTGTCGCTGGTGCCATCGCATTACTTCCCGTCAATCCCGCCCGGACAGAGGCTCCGCCACAGCAAGAGCCGGCAGAGCCGAACCCGGCCCCACCGGCTGAGAGTTGAACGGAATGACGAGACAGCCCCGCTCCGCAACGCTAGGGTGATGTGTTGTCGGGAGCGGTCCCGCTGATCTCTAGGCCGAGGCCTTTCTCAGGAAGTCCGCGGCTCCCCTGGCAACCCAGGCGTTCCAGGACGTCATCATGAACTTGACGCCCATGGCCTTGAACCTTTCGATGTTGGCGTCGCTGGCCAGGGTGCCCGGGGTGCGACCGGCATCCACGATTTTTCCGATGGCCGTCTCGATGGCGGACTGTACTTCGGGGTGCTCGACATTGCCGATGTGCCCCATGGTCTGCGCCAGGTCCGATGGAGCGACGAAAAAGACGTCAATGTTGTCGACCTTCAGGATTTCCTCAATGTTCTCCAGCGCCTCAGCCTCTTCCAGCAACACGATCACCATGGTCTGGTCGTTGGCGGTGTGGAAGTAATCGGACACGCCGAAGGACTGGCGGCCCCCGAACATGCCCCGGTAGCCGATGGGGGCGTACTTGGCCGACAGGGCGGCCTGTTCCGCGGACTCGCGGCTGCTAACGTGGGGCACCACGATTCCCATGCTGCCGCGGTCGAGGGTCCGGGTTATCAGGCCGGGGTCATTGGCGTTGACCCTGGTAATCGAGGTCATACCCCAGAGATCGCAGGCCCGGGTCATGTCTCCCAGCGCGTCCCAATCGACCGGACCGTGCTCGCACTCGATCCAGGCCGCATCAAAGCCCAGCGGGCCGAGAAAATCTATGATGTCGCTGTCCTGCAGCCCGGATATAGTGGTCACCACCTCGCCACGCTGCAGCTTTTCCTTGGCACGATTCGGTCGAATGGCCGGCATACTTGTTCCCTCGCTCAATTTCATTTCTTGCGGCGCCGGGCCGCCATAGCGTCGGCGCAATTGTGCCACCACGCCGTCGGGTTTACAAACAGGTCAGAGGTTCCTCAGGAGCGGGAGGAATTCGCTGAGGACCATCGTTACACGGCCATCGGGTTGACAATCAAAGCAGGCGCTTGGACAATCATTCTGGCCCCGCAGCCTGACCATCCTCTCCCCTATTGCGAGGCCCGATGAAGGAGCTTGTTTATGACCACCACGGCGGCTTACACACAGGAGCGGGTCCAGGTAGCGGGCGCAGAGATGCAGATCCTCAAGGGAGGATCCGGTGATCCCCTGGTTGTTCTGCACGATGAAATGGGACAACCCGGATGGTTGCAAATCCACGAGGAACTGGCCAAGAATCACACGGTTTACGCCCCTTCGCTTCCCGGATTTGGCGTAACCGACCGCCTCGACTGGGTGATGAACATACGGGACATAGCAACCTGGACACTGTGGGCGCTGGACGACCTGGGCCTGTCAAACATCAACGTCGTGGGGTTCTCCCTTGGTGGCTGGCTGGCAGCGGAAATGGCAACTCAGGACCCGAGAGTTTTCAAGAAAATGGCCCTGGTCTCCCCTGCAGGAATTCTCCCTCCCACCGGAGAAATCCTGGACATGTTCCTGATCGTTTCCAAGGAATTCATCACAGCGGGTTTCCACAACCCGGAGACGGCGCCGGAATTCCAGGCGGTCTGCCCGGACGAACCCACACCGGAGTTGGTGGAGGCGTGGGAAACGGCCCGTGAGGAGGCCTGCCGGCTAACCTGGCGACCTTATATGCACGATCGCAGTCTGCCCCATCGGTTGGGGCGGCTACAGAACCTGCCCTCCCTGATCGTATGGGGGCGCAACGACGAGGTGGTGCCTGCCAGCGCGGGAGAGGTCTACAACGCCTCCATTCCGGGGTCGCGCCTGGTCACGGTGGAGAACTGCGGGCACAGGGTCGACGCTGAAAAGTCCGCAGATCTGGCAAGAAACCTGGGAGAGTTCTTCGGCTAAACATTTCGGCGATTCTGGGCCTTGCCGGTCCGGGTCAAGCTCCCAATTCAAGCATAACGTGCCGGGCGAATGTCTCCATCGCCCGGCGCATTTCGTTTGTGCTGGATGCCCTGAAATTGCACACCACGCTTGTTATTCCCATCGACCGGTAGACTGCGAGGTCTTCGGTCACCTGGGCTGGCGCGCCCCGGCCCATTCGCCGGTCTAGAGACGCCGTGCTGTCATCGTCGAAAGCGACCGACAGGTGAAGCGTCGTGGAGGGCGGAACCTCCCTCCCTATGTTGACAGAGAATTCCGCCAACCGGTCCATCCTCTCCCGCAAGGCATCCACGGTCATGTGCGTGGGGTGCCAGGCCTCCCCAAATCGAGCCGCTCTTCGCAGGGCGGCATCGCTGCGACCGCCGACCCAGATGGGCGGATGCGGAGACTGGGCCGGCTTGGGAGCGAACCGCACGTTTTCGAAATCGACGAATCGGCCTCGATAGCTGGATGGGTCCGTAGTCCACAGCTCGATCATCGCCTCGAGGTATTCGTCGGTGCGTGCTCCCCTCTGGGACTCCGGAATTCCAAGCGCCGAGAATTCGTCTGGTGCCCCGCCAGCGCCGACACCCAGGATCACTCGCCCTCCGGACAGCGCATCGAGGCTTGCTATCAGCTTGGCCGCCACTAACGGGTTGCGGTAGGGCGTCACCATCACCGTGGTGCCCAGCTTGACTCGAGACGTCAGGGCCGACGCGTGGGAAAGCACAACGAAGGCGTCGAAGAACACGGGGCCGATGTTCCGGTGCATATGCTCCGGTGTGACGATGTGATCGCTGGCCCAGACGGAATCGAAGCCCATGGACTCAGCCTCGGTCGCGACGGAACGGAGGTCATCGAAAGTGACCTCACGTCCATACTGGGGCAGGCATACTCCGAACCGCATCTGTTCCATTACTACCGTCTCTCGATAACGGCATTTTCCGGGCGCGTAGCTACCACGCCTGCCTCAGCACGGTCATGATCGGGCCGGCATCAACGACGGGCCTCGGGTTCGTGGCCAGGGCGCGGTCGTGTAGCGTGGCGGAGGCGATGAGTTCCAGTCCCTCCTCGGGAACGCCAACATCACGCAACCGGTCGGGTATACCGAGACTCCTTCGCATGCTCTCGACCCGGTCTGCGGCGGCGAAGGCCGCCTCGTCATCGGTCATGCCGGAGATATCGATTCCCATGGCATCGGCGATCATTGCCAGGCGGTCGGCGCAGACCTCCGCGTTGTAACGCATGGAATGGGGCAGCAGGATGGCGTTGGCCTCGCCGTGGGGCACGTCAAAGATGCCGCCGACGTGATGGGCGATGGCGGTGTTCAGCCCCAGCCCGCCCGTGTTTCCCAGCGACGCCATGCTGGCCGCCGTCTTGATGAGCAGCAGGCGGTCGACCTCCAGCTCGTGGCAGTGCGGCAGATGCTCGGCGAGCAACCTGATGGCGTGGAGGGCCATACCGTCGGAGATCGGGTTGCGACTGGTGGAGTAAATGGACTCAATAGCGATCCTGAGCTGGCCCATGGCGGTGGACGTCAATATGCTGACCGGAGTCGTGGCCAGCGCCTTTCCATCGATGAGTATGTAGCCCGGAATAGTGTTGGGGTCAGCGACCAGGATCTTCCGACCAAGGTCGCGGTCGGCGAAGCCTGCGCCGCGACTGAGTTCCGCCGCGCCCATGGTGGTTGTGATCGTAATGATAGGCAAGCGGTGAGGGGAGAAGTCGGGAAGCGTAACCTTGTTCGGTGGCTCGAAATGCGCTTCCCAATCGTGGATGGTGCCGCCCTCGGCCAGCAGGGTGGCGACTCCCTTGGTGGTGTCGTGGGTGCTGCCGCCACCCACGCTGACCAATGCATCCGCGCCGGTCTCCTTCGCGAGTGCCACCGCTGCATCGAGGGTGGCGACGGGCGAGTGAGGAGCCACCTCGGAATACAACCCCGCCAGTTGATCGCCCAATGCCTCCTTTACTCGCGACACCACGTCACTGTGAGCCAGGATCGACGGCCCGCATAGCACCATGGCCCGAGTAGCGCCCGCACGCCGGAGCACACCGGGCAATCCGGAAATCGCGTCTGCGTCGCACACTATCTCATGCTTGACGCTGTTGAAAACATAGCTAACTTGTTCAGATGCCGGCATGGCATTCAACTCCCGATGACGTGTTTATCTTGATGAGGTTACCAGCGTTATCCTGCTGCAAACTCGATAGCCGCGGCACCAGGTCCTGGGGCTGGATCATTTTGCGACATCCGTCAGTTCCCATCGTACAACCCCCTGAGGATTTCCTCAGGAAGTTCGGCCTCCTCCAGGGACATCAGGCGGACGGGCATTCCCTTGGTCTGCGCGCCGGCGATTTCCACCAGAACACCCTTGCTGTCCTCCCAGCCGGGCAACTGCAGCACCACCAATTCGTCGCAACGGGCCAGCAGCTGCAGATCGAAGGCATACCAACCCTGGGGAGGGTGAACGCCCTTGTGGGCCAGTTCGCCAAGATACACCAGCGGCGACATCACGATCCTGCCCTGGTCGACCATCCGGCCACACACGAAGCGAGCAGCCTCCAGCCGTGCCTCCCGAACCTTCGCCGATGAATGTGCGTACGGCGACGCCAGGTATATTAGGATGGGATCCGCTTTTTCCAGGTAGTCCAGCGCCAGGAATTCAGGAACGTCTCGCGATACCACTTTCGGCCCCAATGGTTCAGGTGTCTATCGAAGGTGTAAGGGCGCACAGAAGTGCGCCCCTACGATACATCATTGCCGTGCGGGAATGTTCAGGAGCCGTTCTTCTCCCACAATGCCTCCAGAACCGCGCCGGGAGACATGGGCAGCTGCTCCATACGGACGCCCACCGCGTCGTGGATGGCGTTGGCGATGGCAGCCATGGGAGGCACGATGGGGACCTCTCCCACGCCGCGCACGCCGTAGGGATGGCCCGGATTGGCGACCTCGACCACCACCGTATCGATCATCGGCAGATCGAGGCTGGTTGGCATACGATAGTCGAGGAAGGTCGGGTTCAGCATGCCGCCGTTGTCGTCGAAGACGTACTCCTCATTCAGTGCCCAACCGATGCCCTGAACCGCGCCACCCTGGATCTGGCCCTCGACGTAGCTGGGGTGTATGGCCTTGCCAGCGTCCTGCAGGGCCGTGAATCGAATCACGTCGACCTTCCCGGTGTCCGGGTCGACCTCAACGTCGGCGATATGCACGGCGAATGCGCCGCCGACACCCGTCGGAGCAACGTTGCCGCGGCCCACGACCGGTCCGCCGGTGGCGTTCTGTCGGGCGGCAAGTTCGCTGAAAGTCAGGCGCAACTCGGGGTCGGAGGTGTGGGATGCACCACCATCCTTGTACTCAACGAGGCCGGGGTCGACGTCCCAAATACGTGCGGCGCGTTCAACCAGCTGGTTGCGTATGTCCAGGGCGGCCTCGTAGCAGGCCCAGCCGGTCTTGAAGGCAACGCCGCTGCCGCCGGTCATGGAGGTGTAGCCTATCGAATCGGTGTCGCCAACTGCTGGGCGAACGTCCTCGGCAGCGATACCCAGGACCTCGGCCAGCTGCATGGAGACGGCAGCACGGGAGCCGCCAATGTCGGGCGAACCCTCAACGAGGCTGACGGTCCCGTCCGGGTTGACACTGGCAACGGCGCTGGAGGGGCCGCTGGCGTTGAACCAGTAGCCGGCGGCGACGCCACGGCCGCGGTAGGTGCCCTTGCCGGTGTCCTTCTGTAGCGGAGCGTCCCAGTGCTCGTGGTCCTTGGCGGCCTGGAGGGTTTCGATGTTGCCGATCTTGCCGAACACCGGGCCGGTCAGACGGCGGGTTCCCTCTTTGGAACCGTTGAGGAGTCGGAACTCGAGGGCGTCCATGCCGATCTTCTCGCAAATCTCGTCGAGCACGGTCTCGATGGCGAAGGCAGCCGCAGGGGCGCCGGGAGCGCGGTAGGCGGCGGTCTTGGGCTTGTTGTTGACAACGTCGAAGCCCTCCAGCCGGCCGTTGGCGATGTCATAGGGCCCGGTCATGCACTGGACGCCCGGGTTGATGGGAGAGCCCGGATAGGCGCCGGCCTCGTAGGCCATGGAGGCGTCGACGGCGGTGATGCGCCCATCGCTGGTGGCGCCGACTTTGCAGCGCATCCAGGACCCTGCGGTGGGGCCGGAGCCCTGGAACACCTCGGAGCGGCTCATGCTCACCTTGACCGGATTGCCAGTCTTCTTGGATAGGATGGCGGCCACCGGTTCCAGGTAGACCAGGGTCTTGCCGCCGAATCCGCCTCCGATCTCCATGGGGATGGCCTTGATGTGGGAGATGGGGACGCCGCAGACAAGGGCGACCTGGTCGCGAACGTTGAAGTGGCCCTGGCTGCTGCTCCAGACGGTGATGTCACCATCGGGGCCCCAGTTAACCGTGGCAGAGTGAGGCTCGATATAGCCCTGGTGCACGGACTGGGTGCGGAACTCACGCTCTACGATTATGTCAGCATCCTTGAACCCCTGCTCTATGTCGCCCATTTCAAAAAGGAAATGGTTGGCGATATTGGTGCTGTCCTCGGCATCCTCATCGTCGCGGAGGCCACCGGTGCGCATCGCGGGATTAGAGATGGTGGCCAGCCTCTCGTGCAGGACCGGGGCGCCGGGTTTCATTGCTTCCACCACATCGGTAACCGCGCCCAGTACCTCGTAGTCGACCTCGATAAGTTCCAGGGCTTTTTCCGCGATGTGCGGGCTGGTGGCGGCGACGGCGGCCACCGCGTGCCCCTTGTACAGTACCTTGTCGGCGGCCAGGCAGTTGTTGCTGAGGAATTTGGGGTTGACCATGGCCGCCTCAGTCTGGTCGCTGATGCGTCCCCGGGCCTGGGGCAGGTCCGCAGAGGTGACCACGCCGCGTACACCCTCCATCGCCTCCGCCTTGCTCACGTCGATGGCCTTGATGCGCGCATGGGCATGAGGGCTGCGCAACACGCGGGCGTGGAGCAGACCGGGCAGGTTGACGTCCGCGCCATAGCGGGCCCGGCCCGTTACCTTCTCAGCGCCGTCCTGCCGGATGGGCCTGGTCCCGACAACGTTGAATTCCTCGTTGGAAAGCACCACATTGGAACCGGTGATGGTGGCCATGCTCATCCTCCTGCCGGTGTTGGGTTAGAGTCAGTCGTTCGCCTGCCCATTGGCGGGAATGGTCAGTGGTTCGAGGGAATCCAGGAGTTCTGCTATATCGTCAAGGCTAGAATTAATGGCCCGGTCGCTCAAGAAGCGCTTACGGGTATAAAAATTCTGATGCAATTCAAAAGCCACGGCACGAAATAACCTGAAGCGACCATCGCCTGTCAAGTCGCCGGCATTTTGCAGAACTACGCCAAAATGAGCGTGCTGGTTGTACTCCCAGCCCTGGCTTACCGCAACCGCTTTGGCCATCCAGGCTGCCGCACCCCAGCCCTTCTCGGAGGCCTGGTGCAGATCGTCCTGCGCCAAATAGTCATGGGCATTGCCAAGAAATTCCCTGGCCTGCCTTCGATAGTCCTCGATCGCCACGAGGTCATAGGGTTCAGAGATCCCTTGTTGCGCCACCTTTTTGTTTCCTCACAGTGGTCATATCAGCAACTCGATTCTAGCTCAACTGGGCTACGGTTCGCCAACACCGTCCGGCGCGGGTTTCAGATGCCTCGCTCCAGCCGTTCCACTTCGATGGCGAACCACAGGGCCATGCCACCGCTGCGGTCGTCGAAGCCGTAGATTGCGGGCCGGTCGAGGTAGTCGCGGACGTTCTGCTGCACACCGGTGCTGGCGCAGGCGTCCACCACGTTGCCAACGTCATCAATGCGCTCCGACACTCCCTGCCAGGCCAGGTCCAGCGTCTGATTCCATTCGTCGGCCAGCCAGCCACGGCGCAGCCCACGTGCGACGGAGTATCCCAGCATGCAGGTGGCTGTGAATTCGTCGTACGAACCGGGAAAGTCCAGAACCTGCGGCGCCATTCCTGACGGTCGCTGCACTTCTCTGAGCGCGTCCAGCAGGTCCAGGTACATGTCCATAATGTCGGACCGCGAAGGGTGGTCATCAGGCAGGTAGGTCAGCGTCTCGGTAAGGCCCAAGAGAGCAAACCCGTTTCCACGACCCCAGTAGAACGGCGCCGAGCGACAGTGCCAGAACGTCCCATCGTCCTGCTGAATGTCTCCATCCAGGATGAACTGTGCCAGCATGTCCACGTAGCGGGTCTCGGCGGTTAGCTCGAAGGCCCGGCCCAGCAGCGCACCGGCCATGAACATGTCCTCGGTGCGGAAATCCGGGTCGCAAGGTGGCGGCGCGGTTCCAGGAGGAACGGGCTGAAAACGGTCGGCGGCCTGGACTATCAGGTCGGCGTATCGGGGGTTGCCAGTGGCCTGGCTCAATTCGGATCCCCAGACCACAGACGCCAATGCTGATGGGACTAGCCCATCGCTCAGCCCGCCCTGGACGAAATCGTCGAGCAGGCCGACGATGTCTTGCGACGGATCTCCCGACTCCGGGTACAACTGGGCAAGCTGCAGGCGCCCGCTTATGGGGACGCCCTGCGTGTAGACGACTGGGTCAAAAGTGTGGCCGTAGGCAGCGGAGAGGACTCCTGAAATTTCGAGAGGGCTGCGGCTCCGGCGGTTGTCCAGCACCTGCCGCGCCGGGGACTTTTTTGCTAGGAGGTCCTGCTGAACGATGCCGAACAAACGGCTGATCTCACGAGGCAACTGGTCATCGGAGCAACTCAGCCGGACGGCGGGAATTACACCCAGCCCCTCGGGGTAGCCATTGCCCAGGGCACCGATCAGTGAGTCGTCATTAACCTCGCGGGCACCCAGTCCGGGGCCGAGAGGTCGTGCCGGGGCATTGCATTCCCAACGGACCGATCCAGTTCCTGAACGTACCTCTAAAACCAGGTCCGGTGCCTGAAAGCAGAGCCAGCGCCACAGGTAGCGCTTTTCGGGATCCTCGGCGTCGTGATAGAAATTCCCTTCGGGTGGGTAACCTTCGGATGGGTTGCCTCCCGCGCCATTCTCCGGCCCACGTCCCAGCCGGAGGCCATCGGGGTTGGCGCACGGTACGGCGCTGAGCCCCACGCGCAGGGCCAGTCCATCGCCGCCACTGGCGTACAGTTCCAGCGCGTGCAGTGCCAGGTCCACATCGACAGCACTGCCCGACAGCCCGCCGAGCAGCAGAACTCGGGCCCGCGACGTATCGGCAGAGTAGGCGTTGCGATCCAGCAGTGCCGGGATGGGAGTCAGTGAGCGGGTTACTCCGCAGGCGCCTCGGCTCCAGAATCCCGGGCGAACCTGAACCAGGGCGTCCAGGGCGTTGCTAATATCCCTATCACTGCTCCCTTGCGTCACGGCTGCCTCTACTCCCTCGGCTTCTGGACCATATCGATGTTCACGGTCCTGGCCGCGCTGACGGTGAAGGTCAACGACGTCGTGCCGCCTCCTTCGGTGCTGTTCATCACCTCAATGTTGGCCGGGCCGTGCAGGTAGGCGATCTCATCGCCCTCAACCCGGAATGGGCGGTCGTGTCCGGGGTAGAAGACGTTGGACGACGCCACCATCTTCTCCACGCTGGCGTGGGCGTCCTCGGTGTCCCAGAATATGTTGTACGGGATTCCCCGGGCCACCGTACCGCTCTCGGGCATGGCGTCGCCGGCTATCAAGACATTCTCGCCGTCGATCTCGGCCAAGACGCTCATGTGCCCCTTGGTGTGGCCCGGCGTCTCGAGGACGCTGACGCCATCGACGATGGTGTCGCCCTCCGAGACGACGTCCACCTTCATGTTGCGCATCATGTCGGCCATTCCCGCCGCCACGGCCAGGTCCCAGCTGTTGGGGTTGCGGGCATAGTCGATCTCGACGGGGTTCACCAGCACTCGGGCGTTGCGGAACAGGTCGGTGTTCTGGCAGTGGTCCCAGTGCATATGGGTCAGGATGACTATGTCGATGTCGTCGGTGGTCAAGCCCATATTGGTGAGTGCCCGGTACAGGAAGGGGCGGCGAGAGGATGGCCCGGTGTCGATCAGGATGTTGTGGCTACCTGTCCGCAGCAGCGAGTTGGTGGAATAGCCGAACGATCCCTGGTCGGTATTCAGCGCGAAGCCGTATGTAAGAACGTCCAGAGTTGCCATGAAAGGGGCTCCTTAGCGGAAGTTGGGCGAAGACATCTCAGGTCTCCCCAATGTACGAACATTCGCTGGCTGGGCAGCCCGACATTGGGCTGCCCTAGATGCCTGAAGTTCCCTACTCCGACGCTTCGATCTCGGCGTAGGCCGCCCGCATGGAAGCGCCGGAGTCGTCCTCAACCTCGGTGAACCACTTGATCAGGGAGCGGGTAAGCTGGTCCACGGACTCGTCCTGCGCCGCCTCCTCGTAGCGCATGCGCACCGTTGGCAGGGTCATGCGGGTCTGAAACTCCCGGATCGCGGCAATCTTTTCCGCGTCGGTCATGTCCGACTCGACCACGCGCATCCGCTCGTGGAACATCTCATCGTCCTTGTCCTCGGGGGTCCCGCCAAGCTCACGGATGCGGCGATCGAAGATGTCGCCGTGGCTGGTCTCTCTCTCGGCAACTATCGACAGGCAGTGCTTGAGGGCAGGATGTTCGGTATTGTCGGCCCAGGCTTTGATCCAGATTCCGGCACGGTGCTCCTGGAGACGGATGTCGTTGAGCAGATCAATATATTCGGGCTGGTCGGCCATTTCGGCACCTCACGAAGTTGGACGTTTCGAAAACATTCTGGCGGCCGATTTTTCGGCAAAGAAATTTCGTCGAAAATTACGGCCACAGGTTGCAGGCGAGTTTAGTGCTGCACCAGTACAGTGTCAAACTGATTGAGACCAGGTGCGTGCTAGAATTGCCTCAAAACTCAGGCCAACACGAGGAGTGATTTTGCCGCAGCTAACAGAGGCGCAGCGGGGCATGGTGGCCACGATCCGGGAATTCGTCCGGAGGGAAGTGCAGCCCGTCGCGCAGGACATGGAACACGCCGACGAATATCCCTTCGAACTTGTGGAGCGGATGAAAGAGCTGGGGCTGTTCGGCGCGGTGATTCCCGAAGAATACGGCGGTTTGGAGTTGGATGTCTCGTCCTATGCCCTGGTCATTGAGGAGATCTGCCGGGGCTGGATGAGCCTGAGTGGGATCCTCAACTCTCACCTGATCATGGCTTACATGGTGTCCACCCACGGCACTCCCGAGCAGAGAGAGGAGTTCCTGCCCCTGATGGCCACGGGCGAGAAGCGTGGCGGCATCTGCATCACGGAGCCCAATGCGGGCAGCGACGTGCAGGCCATCGAGACGCGGGCCACCCGCGACGGCGACGAATACGTGGTCAACGGTTCCAAGAGCCTGATCACCAACGGACGCCACGGCAACACCTTCGCTCTAGTCACCAAGACCGACCCGAATGCCGACCCGCCGCGTCGCGGAATCAGCATTTTCATAGCCGAGAAAGGGCCGGGATTCAACGTGGTGCGGGACATTCCCAAGCTGGGCTACAAGGGCGTGGATACCTGCGAGCTTTCCTTCGACAACTACCGGGTTTCCGGCGGAAACCTGGTCGGCGGGGAAGAGGGCAAGGGCTTCTACCAGATCATGAGCGGCCTTGAGCTGGGACGCATCAACGTGGCCGCCCGTTGCCTGGGCGTGGCCCGGGCCGCCCTGGAGGAGTCGACGCGCTACGCCAAGCAGAGGGAGACCTTCGGCAAGCCCATCGGCGAGCACCAGAGCGTTCAGATCATGCTGGCCAACATGGCCACCAACATTCAGGCGGCGCACCTCATGGTCCTGCACGCCGCCGACAAGAAAGACCGGGGCGAGCGAGCGGACATGGAAGCAGGGATGGCCAAGCTGTTCGCCAGCGAGATGTGCATGCAGGTGGCGACAGACGCCATGCGCATCCACGGCGGCTACGGCTACACCCAGGACCTGGCAGTGGAGCGCCATTTCCGCGACGCGCCGCTGATGATGATCGGCGAGGGCACCAACGAGATCCAGCGGCTGGTCATCGCCCGGCACCTGCTCAACAACTACCCGACCGGCGACTTCCTCTACGAGTCGGGGTTGTAGGGAGATAGTTGGAGCTCGAAATCCAGGTTGACCCACATACCAAGCAACAATTAGATGAAAGGGGGACAAACGAAGACGAGGTAATTCTAGTCATTAGGACGGGCACCATCTCACCGGCCCGTTATGGGCGATGGATGGCAAGGAAAGTTCTAACCGCAGGATATGAACACAATGGCAAGCACTATCGCCACAGGGAAATTTCCGTGGTGTATGCTGTTGACAGTGGAAAGCTGGTGACCGTTACAGTCAAGACTCGTTTCGGATTTTGGGAAGGCGAAATATGAGAATCACCTATGATTCACTAGCGGACGCAGCATATATCTATCTGGTAGAAAAAAGAAACCACATGGAAAGCGTTCTTGTTGAAGAGGTAGATTTTTGGCTAGTCGTCGACCTTGATCCCGAACATCGATTGGAAGGCATTGAGGTGCTGGACGCATCAAAAAGACTCGACCTCAAATACCTCCGCCCGCATATTGATAAGCTGGACGGACCCTTTTTCCGATGGTTCCATCTGGCTCGGGAGCTTGAGAGCTTACTTAAGAAAGAGCAGCCGATAGATTCGACTAAATTTCACGGTAAAGCATGGGTCACGGAATTAAGCCAAGACACGGTTAAAATCCGCTTTGACGGCATCGGCGAAACCCGAGAAATAGCCAAGGAGGAGCTGGAAGACTTAGACATCACTCCAACCAAGGTAATTGAGAATCTCGGCATTATGCATACTCTTTACGAAATGGGACGCCCCCATTGGCCAGCTAAACCTTACACAATCAAGGTTGAGCGAAATCTGTCAGAATTGACCCCCAATCAATCGTAGAACACTTGCGGAGGCACGCACCATGGTGCAGACGAATAACGAGACCGGAATTACCCGCGCCCTGGGGAACTTTGCGCGAGAGCTGGAGTACGAGGACCTGTCGCCGGAGGCAGTCGACTGGGCCAAGTACCTGTGCCTGGACTTCGCCGCGGTAACGCTGAACGGCTCAACCACCGACTCCGCACAGGCAGTGGTTGACGCGCTCCAGCGGCTGGATCGGCCCGGACCGTCAGCCATCGTCGGCACGCCGCACCGGGTGCTGCCGGAGTACGCATCTATGGCCAACGGGATAGCCTTCCACAGCATTGAGATGGACGACGTGAACAACGAGGCGTCGCTGCACCCCGGGGTCGTGGCCTTTCCAACGGCTCTGTCCATGGCCGATCTGGCCCACGTATCCGGAAAGGACTTCATCGCCGCCGTCGTCGCGGGATACGACGTCATCGTGAGGCTGGGCCGGGCGCTGCAACCCGCCGAGCACTACGGGCGCGGCTTCCATCCCACCGGTACCTGCGGTGCATTCGGCGCGGCGGTGGTGGCCGGGCGCCTGCTGAACTTGCAGGGAGACGACTTCATCCACGCTCTGGGCATCGCCGGGAGCCAGACCGCCGGCAGCATGGAGTACCTGGCGCAGGGCGCGTGGACCAAGCGGTTCCATCCTGGCTGGGCATCCCACAGCGGCTCGTGGGCAGCGCTGCTGGCCCGCTCCGGCTACACCGGGCCAACGACCATCCTCGAGGGCCGCGACGGGTTCCTGCAAGCCTACTCGGGCAACCCGGACTACTCACTGGTGCTGCAGGACCTGGGCGACGAGTACCTGATCACCCAGACCGGGATCAAGCCCCATGCCTGCTGCCGCTACAAGCAGGGCCCCATTGATTGCCTGATCGATCTCAAGAACAGCCACGGGCTTGAATCCGACGACATTGAGGAAGTCACGATCGGAGTGCTCAGCGGCGGCTACAAGCTGGTGGCCTCACCGGAGGAGGACAAGGCCAACCCGAAGACAGTGGTGGACATGCAGTTCTCCATGCCCTTCGGCGCCGCGGTGGCATTGGCCTACGGACGTGCGTCGCTGCAGGAGTATGCCGAAGGAGTGCCAGACAGGCCTGAGATACGCCGCATCATGCAGCAGGTCAAGTGCGTCACTGACCCCGAGCTGGATGTACACTTCCCCAAGGAGTTCCGCGCCTGGGCTGAAGTAGCCACCGGCGATGGCCGCATGCTGCGCAGCGACATTCGATACCCCAAGGGCGACCCGGAAAACGCACTGTCCTGGGACGAGATGAAGGACAAGTTCCTGACTCTCACCGCACGGGTGATCAGCGAGGAGCGGCAGCGGGAGATCATTTCCGCCATCGAATCGCTGGATGAGATGGAGGATGTCCGGCAGCTGGCGGCCCTGCTCTCCACCGAGTAGGCCATCAGATCGCTGGAACTGACGAGGGTGCCTACTCCTCCGCTGCAGGGCGTTCGAATCCTGGAGATGTCGCAGGCTATCGCCGGGCCGGTGGCGGCGCGAACCCTGGGCGACCTGGGCGCAGAGATCATCAAGATCGAGCAGCCGGGCTCGGGGGACATGTCGCGTCGCATCGGCCCCCACTTCCTGGGGGGCGAGAGCGCCTATTACCTGAATTTCAACCGCAACAAGAGAAGCGTCACTCTCGACCTGAGAACGCCCCAGGGCAGAGAGGTACTGCACCGGCTGGTCGGGGTGTCCGACGTGGTTTTCGACGCCTTCAGGCCGGCGGTACTAGACCGCTTGGGGCTCGACTACGAGACGCTACGAGCAATCAACCCCTCCATAATCGCCTGCTCTTTGTCGGCCTTCGGGCAGGAGGGGCCGTACCGCGAGCGTCCTGGTTTCGACGGCATCGTGCAGGCCATGGGCGGCGGGATGAGCGTAACCGGCAACCCGGGACAGCCACCGGTTTTCATGGGATTCCCCGTCGGCGACATGGTGGGGGGCTTCATGGCTGCCCTCAGCATTGCGTCCGCACTCTACGGACGCAGGGTCACAGGCGAGGGACGCCGCCTCGACGTCTCGCTGCTGGATGTGCAGATCGCCCTGCAAGCGCACCTGGGGCAGTTCTACCTGGTATCCGGTGAGGTGCCCCAGCCCATCGGCTCGGGACACCCGTCCAACCTGCCCGTCGGCGCCTACCAATGCGCCGACGGCAAATACGTTCAGGTCCACTGCGCCAGCCAGGAATTCGCCATGAAGACCCTGAGGATGATGTCCGGCGAGGTCGAGATGCTGCAAAGTATGGACGAGGACGATCGGTTCACAACGGCCCCGGCACGCATCGAAAACCGTGAGGCGCTGGAGGAGGCGCTGAGCTCCGGATTCGCTACGAAACCGCGAGACGAGTGGGAAGGCCTGCTGCTCAAATGGGACGTTCCCGGCGGCCCGGTAAACAACATCGCCGAGGCACTGGCCGACCCGCAGGTGCAGCTGCGTGAAATGGTGGCGGAGATCGATCACCCCGTAGCAGGGGCCTATCGCACCGCGGGCAATCCCATCAAGGACGGCAGCCCCGATACCTTCGCGCCGCCCCCCACTCTTGGCCAGGACACCGAGGCGGTACTGACCGGCCTCCTTGGCTACAGCGATGCGGAGGTGTCAGTGTTGCGAGAGTCAGGCGCGATCTAACCATGACCCATCCAATGGCCCCATTTCCGGACAAGCGAATCATAATAATCGCCGGGCCCAATGGCGCGGGCAAGACCACGCTCGCCCGCGAACTTCTCCCCAACGAGGCGAATACCAACAACTTCATCAACGCAGACCTCATCGCTGCCGGCCTGGACCCACTGCAGCCGGAACGGGCGGCTTTCCGGGCCGGGCGCATGATGCTGGAGATGATCGACGCCTGTGTGAAAAAAGGGGAGAGTTTCGCTTTCGAGACGACCCTCAGCGGCCGGAGTTACGCACGAATGATCCCGCGCTGGCAGGAACTGGGCTATTGGGTGAGCCTGTATTACCTACCACTGCCATCGCCGGAAATCGCAATTGAGCGGGTGCGGCAGCGGGTCGCGATGGGAGGCCATCACGTGCCTGATGATATAATCCGCAGACGCTTTCACGCCAGTTGGCACAATTTCCAGTCCATCTACCGGGACGTGGTGGACCAATGGGAAATTCGAGAGGGTTCGGAGAGGCCACACATGATCGAGGAACAGAGAGAAGCCTATGCTGATGACCGTCTCTCACCGAATGCAGAAAGCGAGGGATGGCGGTGGCGCACAAGCAGCGGAAAACCCAATCCCGGCATTGAGGCGGCCATGCGGCGGGCCACAATGAAGGCGCGCCGACGAGCCATCGCGCTTACTGGACGGGTGGTCACCATCCGTAACGGAAAGGTGGAGTACGACACCGAGCCGTAGCTGGCGCAGGGGACGTAGCATGGCGACAAGCGCGAAACTTGGGATTCTGGTTCCTGGAATGTTCGGCGGTAAACCACCGACACTGGCGGAGTTTTCGTCCTTTTTCCGGCGTTCAGAGGAGCTGGGCTACGACTCGTTGTGGGTGATCGACCGGGTGTTTCACCCCGGCACCAGCATCATTGACCCAATGACCCTGTTGACCGTCGCCGCCACGACGACGGAGCGGGTTCGGCTGGGCACGGCGGTGCTCCTTTTCGTGCTCCGCAATCCCATTCTCGTCGCCAAGACCACGTCGACCCTCGACTACCTGTCAGGAGGCCGGCTCACGCTGGGCATCTCGCTGGGCGGACGCGACAATGAGTTCGGGCCACTGGGAGTCGACGTGGGACGACGCGTGAGCCGCTTCAACGAAGGTCTGGAGGTCATGCGGCGCCTCTGGAGCGAGAGCGACGTGACTCACCACGGCCGCCATTTCTCCGTGGACAGCGTGAACATAGACCCCAAGCCGGTGCAGCAACCCTCCGTTCCGATAATCATCGGCGGTTCCGCGGACAGTGCCCTGCAGCGGGCCGCTGAGCAGACCGACGGCTGGGTGGCGGGCGGCGCGGCAACCCCCGATGTGTTCGCCCAAGCGTGGAACAAGGTTCGTAACTACGCCGCAGCTGCGTGCAAGGACCCCGACTCGATGCAGTCTGCCAAGCTAATCTACACTTACGTAGACCCTGATCGTGAGCGCGCCAAGCGGATCCTGGAGGAGTTCACCCACGCGTACTACGGGCCACAGTACGACGTGGAGAACGTCTGTGCCTTCGGGCGCCCCGAGGACTGCGCCGCCAAGCTGCAGTCCTACATCGATGCGGGGGCGCAGACTGTGATGGTTGGCCCAACGTGGCCCGACCCTGCACAGATCGAGCGGATTAGCACCGAGGTCGCTCCGCTGCTGCGGTGAGTTCCTAAATCAAAGGACAAGGGAATGGGCAGGTTTGAGACCTGCCCATTCTCTTGTCTGGCTTCTCCGCCACACCCTGCAGGGTTTTACACCGACGTCTGCGTGATGACACGTGGCGCGACGCGGCGAGAGAGCCAGCGTCCGTCACTGGAGCTGCCCAGCAGCTGGCCGTCGCGCACGATGACCTTGCCGCGAAGCATGGTCATGATCGGGTAACCCTCACACTCGAAGCCGTCCCAGATGGAGTAGTCCGACTCGGCGTGCAGCTCGTCTACCGTGATTGTCTTCTTGAGATTCGGATCGAAGATAACGATGTCAGCGTCGCTGCCGGGGGCGATGGCGCCCTTCTGGGGGTACATTCCCAGTATCCTGGCGGCGTTGGTGGAGGTGATATCCGCGAAGCGCTCCAGCCCGATGCGTCCCGGTGCCACCAGCTTGGTGTAAGTGACGGGCATGCGGGTCTCGATGCCGTTGTGCCCACCGCAAAGTGTGCGGATGGTTTCACCGGCCAGCTTGACGTTCTTGTAGGTTGTCCATTCGTCGGTGGCCGTGGTGCAGATGGGGCCGTCCACCAGCCCCTGCTGCAGAGCATCGCGGTCGTCGGAGAATTTGATGGCCGGATACGTGTGGATGGCCAGCCCGTCGGGTTTCAGGTAGTCGTCGCAGCTGAACTCCAGGTAGTTGTGCAGTGCCTCGCCGTAGACCGGGAGCTGTTTGGCCCGCGCCTCGGCTATGGCGTTCACGCCCTCCTTGGCCGTGGTGTGGACGAAGTAGATGCCAGTTTCCGTGCTTTCGGCCAGCCTGGTCACCTTCCGGAAGGATATGTCCTCGGAAATATTGTTGTGGGCCAGGTGGAGGTTGGAGCCGTGGTCCCGGCCCTCCCGCTCCAGCTTGTCCTCCATGTACGTTACGATGTCGTCCTCTTCGGCGTGCACCGCCATGATGCCACCGTGCTTGCCGACCTCCTGGAAAATCTCCCAGAGATGGCCCGTGGGCACCTTCGCGTGGAAGGTGGTGAAAATCTTGAAACTGGCCACGCCGGACTGAATCGCCTCGCCAATCTCTCCCAGGGTGACGGGAGGAATGGCCCCGGCAAGGATGTAGTGGAAAGTGTAATCGGTATAGGAGTGGCCCCGGAAAATGTCCCGTCGCACCTCGATCTGCCCCATTATGGGATCCGAGGGAGGCACCGCGCCTGGGGTCAGAGGCAGAGCCCCCGCGAAGTCCACGTAGGTCGTGACTCCCCCGAAAGCTGCCGCGCGACTCGCTGCCTCGGGCGGCTGGGTGTAGATACCCGTGTCCCCACCAGCCCAGTAGTCCGGGACAGGAACGTTGATGTGTGCGTGAGGCTCGATACCGCCGGGCAGAACGATCATGCCTGTAGCGTCGATGGTCTCCGCCGCGCCGATATCGTCGAGGGCGCCCGGTGTGGCCACTGCAGCAATCTGCTCTCCCTGGATTCCCACGTCTGCGAGGGCCGCACCCTCGGGGGCAACTACGGTCCCGCCCTTGATGATCAAGTCCAGCATACCTGCCTCCGGTTTGTTGATTGGGCCAGCCCTGAGCGCTGCCTATGTGTCGGTGGAATTATGGCGCAATGGCCGGGATTTCGATCTCCTCGTTCAGTGTGGCTGGAATCCAGGCACCCAGCAGCGTTTCGAGTTCCTCGCGGCACTCCTCAAGGCGATGCTCGGCATCCTCGAACAGCACCAGTTCCTTGGGTTCCTTTGCCCACTCGTGGATCTGCAGTGCGCAGGAGTAGGGCAGTCGCGTGTCGGCCTTGCCGTGGGCCACCAGCAGCTTGCGAGGAGCCAGCTGTCCGGCCATGCCCGCGCCGTGTGTCTGCGGCGACAGGGAGATAACGCCCTTGATGTGGGAGCTGTTGGCTCCGGCAGCAATGACCACGGCGCCACCGAAGGAGTGCCCGGCCACAACCACGGGGCCATAGCCGCCCTCTTTCAAGTAGTTCACGCCGCAAAGCAGGTCGAGAACGCATTCCAGGAGATCGTTGGGGAACCTGTAATCCAGGCGCAGGGACGTGATCCCCTTGTCTTTTAATTTTTCCGACAGGTTGGCGTAGCTGCCCGGGCCCGGGCCCACGAACCCACCTCGAGCTCCGCACACGAAAATGGCGGCCCCTGTTGCACCTTCGGCCCGGTGGATGATCCCGCTGAATTCGCCGCGGTTGGTGTGGAATTTCAGCCCTTCACCGATGTCGCCGTACGGCAATTGGGCCTGCGATACCCTGAAGAGCTGGATCATTTCCTCCGCGGATTCAGGCTTCTTTCCTGGCGCTGTACTCATCACTGCTCCCGACCGATGTGAAAATCCCGCAACTACCCAACCACACGCCCCCGTGGGGGTGAGAACAGCACCGCTATCCCAGGAAGTCGGCCAAGGCGGCGTTGAACCCTTCGGGGTTGTCCTCGAAGACCATGTGTGCCGCACTGTCCACGTGGACCAGCCGGCCGTCGGCCAGAGTCTGGACCATGCGCTCGGCCACATCGAGACTCAGCGTGTCGGTCTCCGAGCCGCGCACGATCAGTGTGGGGCAGGTCACCCTGCTGAGGGGCGTCCAGAGGTCGGGAGGCGGGGCGCCAGTGCCGTTGCGCCGCTGCTCGCGAATCTCGGGATCGTAACGCCAGCCGATCCTGCCGTTTGGTAGCTCCCGGGTCTGGTAGGTCAGGCGACGGCGCATCACCGGCTCTGAGGCGAAGCGGTTCTGGCCCATCACGTGCTGCAGGGCCGACTCAAAGGTGTCGAACTCCTCGGGAATATCAACCAGCTCCCGCGTGATGCGGGCCGCTCCCACAGGGTCAACGTCCGGGCCAATGTCCACGATAACCAGTTTTTCCAACATGTCCGGGTTGCGCCCGGCGAAGGCCATGCTATTGCGCCCACCCATGGAGTGGCCCACGAGGGTGAATTTCTCAAGTCCCAGGGTGTAGCAGAACTCCTCCAGGTCGGCAACGAAGGCGTCGGTAGAGTAGTCTCCTCGTGGCGCCCAATCGGTATCGCCCCGGCCCCGCTGGTCGAGGGCGAGGACACGATAGTCGCCACAGAACCGCGCCGACACATCATTCCAGGCATGGGCGTGCCCGCGCAGTCCGTGGAGCAGAAGGAGCACCGGCGCGCCCTCATTGCCCCAATCCAGGTAGTGGAAGTTCATCCCGTTGCAGGTAACCATCACATCGGTAGGTTGCACGGTAGTGGTCATAGCTAATCTCCTGTAGAAACAGCTTTGCACTTGCGCGGAGAAACGGATAGATTGCCGTCGGCGTCCAGAACTCTTTCCTCATCACCCCATTTGGACAAGAATACGATAAATTCAGAGTAATCACCGAATTTGCTTGCGTCCATGATCTCGAATCCAACCAGCAGGCCCTCGGGATCGAAGTCCGCTATTACACCTGGTAGAACTTCCTCTGACACCCAGATCTTCCTGCTTTTGAAATCGATAGTCAGGATGTCAACATCCGAGTCGTACGTAATTTTCATAGCCCTGTTCCGCCTTTGGAATCGAACTACGGACGAAATCGCCCATCAATAAACGCTGTGAGTATTTCCTCTCCATAGGGTTCCACCACGACACGGATGTAATGCCCCAATTCTGGAATGAATCCCCAAAATCTGGTCCTGCCATCCGGTTGGACTTGGGTTCGAACCGGATTATTCACCACACGAATAGCTTGGTCAAGGGAAATAGGCCGGCTGGGGCGGTCGCGGGTGTAATGAACCGCAAACCTCACAATCGCGTCTTCAGCGCTTGATGATCAGCAGGGAGAAGTAATCAAGGTCTTCGGCAGTGACTTGGCGGATGTCCTCGATAACCCGTTCGCTGGCCGTGCTGGCCTGGCGAACGTAGATTGCGTGGCCTGTCAGCCCGAGGCTCTCCAGGTTGGCCAGGGCCCGCATCAGGTTCTGGTCCGTCTCCATCAGCACTATGGTGTCAAAACTGGTTATGGCCTCGCGGAGATCGTCTATACCATACACAGCCGGCAATATCGCGAGGCGCTGGCCCTGCGATACCAGCGGAATGCCGGAACTGGCTGCGGCGGCCATCACCGAGGAAACCCCCGGTACGATCTCGGTATGAAGGCCGGGGATTTCGGCCTCCAGATGCTCGATCAAGTGCGGGTACTCGCTGTAGAGCATGGGGTCGCCCTCAGTGATGAAACCCACGTCAAGGCCCTGACGGAGCCTCTCGCCAATCTGCTGGGCCGCGATGTGCCACGTCTCGTGGCTGACTGGCGAATCGTCGGAGGGGATGGTTATGGGCAGCAGCTCCGCATCATTGTCCACCAGGGATTTCACGACACCGAGGGCGAAGCTGGGAGCTCCGTTGTCCAACTCCGTATAGCAGATAACAGCAACCTGCTGCATCAGGCGCTGGGCGCGAACAGTCAGCAGTTCCGGATCGCCGGGGCCAACACCAACGCCATAGAACCGGCCTAGATCAGCCACTCTTTCACCTATTGAACCACTACGTTGACCAGGCGACCGGGCACGTATACTGTCTTGTTTATAGCCTTGCCGTCGAGAAAACTCTGCACCCTCGGGCTGGACAGCGCGAGTTCCTGAGCCTCTGCTTCCGGAATGCCCACCGGCACCTCGAGCTTATCGCGCACCTTGCCGTTGACCTGAACCACCAGGGTGAAAACCTCGTCAGCGGCCAGATCCTCATCCCAGCCGGGGAACTCCCGTTGATGAATGCTGTATCCCCTGCCGTTTCTCTCCCACAGCTCCTCCGTAACGTGAGGAGCCATCGGCGCCAGCATCAGGAGCAGCTTTTCAACGCATTCGTTCCAGAGTTCCGGCTCTACACTGCTCTCCGCCCAGACCCGATTCAGGTGGTTGGTGAACTCCATCAGCGAAGCGATAGCCGTGTTGAACTTGAAGCGGTCGAGGTCGTTGTAGCACTTGCGCACTGTCTGGTGGAGCAGGCGCCGGGTGTCGCGGGAGGCCGAACCGTCGGATCCATCCAGGGCCGCAGCGTCCCGAATGCCTATGTCCCACACGCGATTGAGCCACCGGGCGATGCCGTTGGTGCCGTCGCCGCTCCAGGGTCCGCCCTGGTCCCAGGGGCCGATGAACATCAAGTAGCAGCGTACCGCGTCGGCGCCCAATACCCCAACGACGTCGTCGGGATTCACAACGTTCCCGCGACTCTTGCTCATCTTTTCGTGGTCCTGCCCCAGGATCACGCCCTGGTTGTAAAGGCGCAGGAATGGCTCCTCGAAATCCACCATCCCCATGTCGTACAGGGCCTTGATGAAGAAACGGGAGTAGAGCAGGTGCATCACGGCATGCTCGGCGCCACCGGTGTACTGGTTCACGGGCAGCCAGGACTTGGCCAGCTCGGGATCGACCGGCCCTTCCTCGAACTTCGGACTGACGTAGCGCATCATGTACCACGACGAATCCATGAACGTGTCCATGGTGTCCGTTTCCCGGCGGGCCGGGCCACCGCAGGCATGACAAGTCGTGTTCACGAATTCCGGAGTGGCCGCCAAGGGTGACTGCCTAAGGGCTGCATCTCCTGAGCTCGGTTCGGATGCCGCGACGTTGGGTTTGAATTCCACGTCCGGGGGCAGAAGTACCGGCAGGTCGTCATCGCGCACCGGCAGCACGCCGCAGTTTTCGCAGTAGATCATCGGGATGGGCGTTCCCCAGTAGCGTTGCCGCGAAATCAGCCAGTCACGGATGCGGTAGGACACCGCGCGCTTCCCCCAACCTTCCTTTTCGATATCGTCCGAGATCGCCTCGACACCTTCCTCGTTGGTCATACCGTCGTAGGCGCCCGAGTTGGTCATAAAGCCATCGCCCAGGTACGCCTCCCTGAGTTCGCTGCCGTCCCAGCTGATGGGGGCAATCACCTGTCTGATGGGGAGGCGATATTTCCGGGCAAACTCGAAGTCCCGAGCATCGTGGGCGGGAACTCCCATCACCGCCCCGGTCCCGTAGGTCATGAGCACGTAGTCGCTAATGTAGATGGGGACTCGCTCCCAGTTGAGACGGTTAAAGGCGTAGGCGCCGGTGAACACGCCGGTCTTCTCTTTATCGGCTGACAGGCGATCAATCTCCGAGGTGCGCCGTGCCTGGTCCACGTATTCTTCCACCTCGGACTTGTGCTGCGCAGTCGTGATCTGCTCAACCAGCGGATGTTCGGGTGCCAGCACGATGAACGTCACCCCGAATATGGTGTCGATTCGGGTGGTGAAAGTCCTGATTTCACGCTCCTCAATGCCGAGAGACCCAATGTCGAAGCTGATTTCCACACCGGTGCTCTTCCCGATCCAGTTGTTCTGCATTGTGAGGATCTTGTCGGGCCACTCGATCAGGCCGCTGAAATCCAGGAGCCGGTCGGCGTAGTCGGTGATGCGGAAGAACCACTGCTCCAGGTCGCGACGGGTAACCACGGCGCCGCAACGCTCGCAGGCACCGTTGAGCACCTGCTCGTTGGCCAGGACCGTGAGGCATGAGGGGCACCAGACCACCGGGGCATTGGCGCGGTAAGCCAGACCCTGTTCGTAAAGCTTGATGAAGAACCACTGATTCCACCGGTAGTAGTCTGGCAGGCAGCATACGACTTCCCGGTCCCAGTCATATATCGCTCCTATGGATCTGAGCTGCCGGCGCATGTTTTCTATGTTGTCCATGGTCCACTCGTAAGGGTGGATGCCACGGCTGATGGCAGCGTTCTCGGCGGGAAGCCCGAAGGCGTCGAACCCGATGGGGTGGAGCACGTTGTAGCCCTGCATGCGACGGAAACGAGCATGGGCGTCCGACGGTGCCATGGCGTACCAGTGTCCGATATGCAGGTCGCCGGATGGATACGGATACATGGTCATCTCGAACCACTTGGGCCGCTCATCGTTGTCAGGGACCGAGTGCAGGCCGTCCTGCTCCCAACGCTCCTGCCATTTCCGGTCAATCGACACCGGGTCAAAACCCAATTCCACCTGCCTTCCGGGTTGGAATTTAGGTTGGAATTGAGAAGAGGCGCTCGTCATTGTGCTGTCACCCCAAAAAAAGAATGGGCTGGCTGTGTGCGTTGATTATATCAGTATAGACGGAGCCGTTCGCCTACGGCCAAGCTGGCTTCGTCGTCTTTCAATTGACAGTGTTAACCAGCAAACCTATCATTTCTTTGCCGGGAAATGATCACCTGGCATTCCCTCTCAGGGACGGGGGAGGAAATCGTCAAACATCGATGCCCCCGGTTCCTCTCTGGTTCAACCGGACCGGAATCCAGTTCCTCCGGAATTGAACAACGCCTCTCCAACGTTGGGGAGGTCACGTGGCCTGGGCCGCCGTCTTTAATTCCAAGCAGGGCCGAATAAATTGGCAACCGACCGGGGCCCCCGCCCGCTGGACAACATCATCCGCATGCCCCGCGAGAGGGATGTACCACCCTCCGTCCGGTTCAGGGAAAACCTGCGTCGCCCACGCCGGCTGCTGGGAATTTCCACCATCCTGGTCGGGGCGTTCGTGGCCTTGATGACCATCGGGGCTGCTCTGCTCACCCTCCCCGTTGCCTCTCTGTCAGGCGATAGTACCCCGCTGCAGCTCGCCTATTTCACAGCAATTTCGGCCACCACGGTTACCGGCCACACTGTGGTCAGCACTCCCGACTATTGGTCGCCCTTCGGCCATGTGGTGATATTCCTGTTGATGCTGATCGGCGGGCTGGGATTCATGGTCATCAGCACCTTCCTGCTGCTGATCCTGGGAGATCGCACCACGATTCAGCAGAGAGCCCTGACGCGGGGACTGATGAGCGACGCCGCCGGGGTGAAACAGATGCGCGCCATCCGGTCCTTCGGGAACAGGGTGATCGTCATAGTCCTGGGCATCTACCTGCTGGGATCCATAATCTATTTCTCGCAAATCATCGGGCTGGAGGGCATTGGGACCGGCAAGGCCTACTGGTATTCCCTGTTCCTGTCTGTGTCCTCGTTCAACAACGCGGGTTTCAACATAATTCCGGAGGCCGCGCAGGGCAATGCCGCCAGGTTCGTGTCCAACTACACAGTGATGATCACCATGACCCTCCTCATCGCCATGGGAGGACTGGGCTGGGTGACTATGGTCGACGTCTGGAGGCAGCGGCGCTTTGCCAGGTTCTCTCTCGACACCAAGCTGGTTGTTGTGACGAGTCTGGGCCTGTGGTTCCTTGGCGCCGTTATCCTGGCCCTGACGGAGTTTGCTAATCCGGACACGATGGGGCCGCTGGGCTGGGTGGACAAGTGCATCAATGCCGTTTTCCTGTCTGTCAGCGGACGCACCGCCGGGTTCAGCACGATAGACTTCGGGCAAGTAGCCGAAGTCACCCAGTTTACCTTTGCAGCGCTGATGTACGTCGGAGGCGCTCCAGGGTCGGTAGCAGGGGGCATAAAGGTTGTCACTTTTGCGCTGATCGTCGCAGCCGTGATTTCATCCCTGAGGAGCCGTTCCCATGCCGAGGCGTTCGGCCGGGAAATTCAGCAGCCACAGCTGCACCGTGCCCTGGCCCTGGCCGTCCTGGCGCTGGGACTAATCTTCGTTACCGTGATGGCCCTGGTGGAAATTGAACGGGATGCCCACTTCTCGCACCTGCTGTTTGACGCGGTGTCCGCACTTGGCACGGTCGGGGCCACCACGGGCATTGTTCCGGATCTGAGCCTTGCATCTCAATCGATCTTCATGGCGGCAATGTTCGTCGGGCGCCTTGGACCGCTGGTTCTGGCCCTTGCCATGGCACCTCGGGAGGACGAAGTCGAAGCTTACCGATACGCTCAGGAACAGGTTAGAATAGGCTGAGACTGGGATGAATCGGACAGTGGAACTGGTCTAAGCGCCCGCCGGGTCTGGATCGAGGGCCGGAATTTGCAGGAGGTAAGCGGTGAAGAAGCAGGTATGCGTCATAGGGATGGGTCGCTTCGGTTCTACTGTGGCGCACGAACTGTACCAGGGCGGGCACGACGTGCTGGCCCTTGACAATGACGAGGCCAAGATACAGGAACAGCTTGGCAAGGTCACTTACGCGGTACGGGCCGACGCCACCAACGAGTCGGTTCTGCAGGAGTTGGACATCCCGGACTATGACGTTGCCATAGTCGCGCTGGGCAGTGACAACATCCAGGCCAGCGTCGGTATCACGGTGCTGCTGAAGAGTCTGGGCGTGCCGATGATAATAGCCCGAGCCGCAAGCGAGCTCCACGGAGAGACGCTGGAAAGGATCGGCGCGGACAGGGTGATATATCCGGAGGCGGAAAATGCGCGCCGCGTGGCACGGCTTGAGTTCTCGCGGGAAGTCCTGGACTATATGCCAATCCTCGCCGATTTCGGTATCAGCAAAGTTCGCACGCCCGAGGGTATGTTCCATCACACCCTGGAGGAAGCTGAGCTTTCAGGGTCCGCGGACAGGCATGATATTTCCGTACTGGCTATACGTCGGGGGCGGATTTCGCTGCTCCACCCCTCCAGGGATGAAGTCATGCTCCCCGGTGACGTGTTGATTCTTGCAGGTACCAGCGAACAACTCAGCAAGCTCCCGGAAACCGCCAAGAAGCTCGCGGAAGCAAGTTCGCGTGGACAAAGACACGGAGCGACGCGGGCGTGATCGAGTTTCCGGTACGGCCTAGTCCCATAAATTGGCGCCAAGTGTGGCGCGAGACGCAGCGGCGGTTCGTCTAGGGTGTACGCGAGGGCCTGGTACCATGAAACCGCAGACCGGATTCACCGTGCGGATGCTTCTTTGCCTCTAAGCAGCGCGACACTCCATTGGTCACTGGTATCGCCAACCCTTATAATTCCGCATGTGAGACGCTGAGGAGTGCAACAGCACTTCAGGCCGAAGTCGGAGCAACCGGTAAATGTCGCTCGACGCGCAACGCATCCTCGTGCCAATCAACGATTCCCCGCAGAGCGAGTTGGCATTTCGGTGGGCTTGCCACATGGCCAAGGATGCCCGCGCCGAATTGATTGCCCTGCACGTCGTTGTTATCCCACTAGCCAAATCGCTTGAGGCCGAAATTACCGAGGACATTGAGGAAGCCGAGAAACTTCTCGCTCATTACGAGCAGATCGCCCGCAAAGAGCAAAAGCCGAAACTGGCGGCCCGGTGCGTCAGGGCCAGGCAGGTGGGGGCGGCCGTCGCCAGGGAAGCAGATATTGAGCAGGTTGACCTGGTCGTCGTCGGGATACCCTTCGACCGAAATATGGGAAAGTACCAGTTGGGAAGGATTGGTTCGTACATATTCCAGCATGCTGCCTGCCAGGTGCTGCTCTGGCGTGAACCCATGCCTCCAGGCTTTATCTGGGAGAACTGACTGACAGTGCGTGTTCTTGTTTACGGGTGTGGGCAACTGGCTTCAGGAGTGGTCCGTTCGCTCCTGAATAATGCCGCCGACATCACGGTCCTGGGCAACGAAAGGAGCCAACTGGAGCGGCTGAGCGGCTTTCCCAAGGTCTCGGCCGTTCTGATGGAAGAGCCCATCATGCGCAACTACCTGATGGAGGCCCACATCGCCACCGCCGATGCTTTTCTTGCGCTCTCACAGGATGACCACGAAAATCTGCTGGTGGCGCAAATTGCCCAGCGGATGTTCAACATCCCCATCGTGGTCTGCCACGTTGAGGAACCCCAATTGCAGATGGTCTATACAGACCCCGCTCTCAATGTCGTGAGCCACTCGGCCGGAGTGCTTCAGGATGTCTTGAGTGCCATTCAACCAAAGTGAACTGCCCTGAATGGGAAATTCAGAAGCGTCCTGACAGATGCTGCTGATAGCATGCTGAGATGTTTGTAGTTATCGTAGGGTGCAGCGAAGCCGGCTTCTTTCTCTCCAGGGCCCTGGCGGCCACTGGCCACGAAGTTGCGATTATCGAACGGGAACCTCATAGATATGAGCTGCTCACCGAGAATATGGGTATGGTGGCCATGCTCGGCGACGGCGCCGACCGCGAAGTCCTGCGTATGGCCGGAGTGGAACGAGCGGATGCGGTGATTGCTCTAACCGGTGTCGACGCCACCAACCTGGTCATTTGCCAGCTGGCCAAGTCGCTCTCGGGAGACACGCGTGCAATTACCATCGTCAAGGACCCGAAGCACGAACCGATATTCGAGGAATTGGGGATAGACCTGGTTGTAAACTGGGTCCAGCTGGCGTTGAACGCCCTCGAGGAGGGAATGCCGGGTCGGCCTCTGAGACACCTGATGCAGTTGCAGCAGACGGGCATGGAGCTTGTCTGCGTTACCGTCCCAACCGGTGCGGACGCTGTCGGGAAACGCCTTGATGACCTGGATTTACCACCGGACAGCATTGTCTCGCTGATCATAAAGGACGGCATCGCCAGCCTGCCGGCGCGTCAAACGGTGATCGAGGCCGCCGACGAAGTAGTGGCCGTGGTTGGCATGGGACTGGAACAGGCATTCTACGACATCTTCACCGGAGTCTGAACATGGCCCGGACACTCGCCTTCCTGGGTCCTTCCGGCACCTATACTGAGGAGGCAGCTCTTCTCTACGACCCACAGGCGGAGTTGCGCCCATTTCCAAATATCACCGCAGTCGGAATGGCCGTGGCTTCCGGTGAGACGGAACAGGGTGTGGTGCCGATTGAAAACAGCATCGAGGGTTCGGTCAACTTCACCCTCGATCTGTTGGTCAGCGAGGGCTCCCTCCTGATCCGCAATGAAATGGTCTTGCCTATCGAGCACTACCTGATGGGTAGGCCGGGCACCCGGGTCGATGAAATCCAGGTTATCTACTCCCACCCGCAGGCATTGGCCCAGTGCCGCGAGTATCTGGAAAGCAGGTTTACCAATGCTGAAAGGTCGGCTTCACTGAGCACCGCCCAGGCGGTGGGTGACGCCATTGCCAGCACGATCCCGGCAGCCGCTATCGGGCCGCGCAGGTCAGCCGACCTCTATCACGCCGAGATTCTTGACGCGGCCATCCAGGACGTGGCGACCAATGCCACCCGGTTCGTGGTCCTGGCCAGATCGGACCATCCGCCAACCGGAAACGACAAGACCTCAATGTTCTTCACCTTCGGCGAAGATGTGCCGGGGCAGTTGTATACGGTTATGGGTGAATTCGCTCGGCGCAACATCAATCTCGCCAAGATTGAGTCCCGCCCAACCAAGGCATCTCTGGGGCAGTACATCTTTCTCATAGATTGCGACGGGCACAGGGAGGACAGTTCGCTGGGCGATGCCATAGAGGCGGTGAGCTCGAGAGTCAGCTCGCTGAGGGTGATGGGATCGTATCCCAAGTGGGTGCCTGGAGAGGGAGAGGGTACGTAGCCCGGTACAAGGGGCGGTTCGCACTTGAGTCAACCGGAGCGTTGACCGCTTTTCGAAAGTGCCGGGAATGGGTCCGGGGAGGCTGAAATGAAGATCGGCCCCCCAATCGCAGTTCCCGCGCGCCCAAAACGCCACACAACCCCAAAGGCTGGAACACTAGAGGAGGGCCGATAGGCCGGGTCCCGTATCCAGCCGCCGATGGAACGCTCCCACCGGCGAAAGCAAATGCCCTGAACACTGGAACCCCCGACCGTCAACCGAAAGGTCGTCCCGATGTCTTTTGCACCAATCGAGACAGTTAGAAATTTAAAGGTTCAAAGGAATTTTAAATATTTCTAATATTTATGTCAATACCATTCGTTATGGCAAATCGACGAAAAATATCGCTGTTCCTTCGTTGTCGTATACCCTGCTGATCAGGCCCGCCTCTTCCATATAGTCGAACAGTGCCAAGCCTTCTGGTGCATAGTTTAACTTTTCCAAGTCACCCAACACTACATAAGAAACACCATATTTGCGTAATATGTCAACTTTCGTACCAATATCAGTTGATTCGTATGCCAAATGGACATCGCGCGCGCGGCGGTCAACTTGCTCTCGATAGTCGAACCGCTGTTGAATCTGGTGCCACGGCCAGCCGATGATGGTCGGCAGTCCGGTGTAGTTGGCGATTCGACCACCCCAGCGATACTGCTCCATGTGAGCCTCCAGCACCACCGGGGAGCCCTCCACGTTGTCCTGCAGCCACTGTATCGCCTGCAGGTCCCAGCCAAGAGGGAAGGATTCGTCGCGTTCCCAATGCCGCGCCGTCGCCATATAGGCGGTGCCATCCAGGGTCGGAGGGAGGTCCGCGAACCGGTCGTCTACGCGGTCCTTTGTTCCCAAGAATGTATATACCAGCGATGACGCTATCAGGACAACCACCACGGTCGCCCAGGCGATGCGGCCGTCAAAGCGGGGGAAGCGCAGCTCCGGCAGCCCCGACGACGCGATTCGCCAGAGCATGTAGGCCGCCGCCAGGGCCATGAACACCCACACCTCAAGGTAGTACTTGAACAGCGTGTTCATTCGCCCTATGTCGCCCTCCACGTTTACAAGGTCAACCCCGGCGACAATGAGGGCTGCCATTGCCAGGATGACCAGCACGAAGGCCTCAAATGGCCGCGAGGGCTCCGGGGCGGACAGTAGGCGGCATCCGGCCACGGCCAGCAGGGCCAACAACGCCAACATCAACGCCACGGTGAAGTACCCGATGGCGGCAAACAGCAGGGAAACGATCACCAGCAGAGCGAAGACCACCCGCAGCCAGTCCATCCAGCGAGGCAGTTCCTCACCTCCCCAGAAGCTGCGCACCAGGACTACAAGGTCTGTTCGGGTCTTCAGGAACAGGTAGGTGCCCACGATGAAAATGAACAGGCTGTGGATGGCCAGGAAGCGGTCAACAGGCGTTCGCCACCTCGACGCATCCAGTCCGTCATTGAATGTTTCGTAATACTGATGGAAGGGCAGGAAGAACAAGAGGCTGAGCGCCACTACGCCCAGTACCAGACCCCCGAACAGTATCAGTTTGCGTTGCGCCGGCAAGCGCGTGAACAGCACCGCCAGTGCCAGCATCGCCGCGCTCAAGAGCACGTACGACGGATAATCCCAGCTGTTGATGGCCCATAGCGACCCCAAAGTGATGGCCAGGGCCAGTCCGCAAAGCGCAAGCCAGACCCTGCTGCCTTCACGCAGGCCCGCGATGAGGGCCAGGCCCAACCCCAGGGCAAGCAGGGTGAACGGAATAACCATCATGTGGGCGTGCAGGTCGGCAAAAAGGAAGGTGAAAAAGGGGAATTCTGTGATGTGCCAGGAGGTCCCTGCGTCACCCGGAATGTGTTCCGGCAACCAGAAAGCCACCGCGGGAGGATCGAAGCTGTCCAGCGGAGAGATCATCCTGCTGCTGCGCCAGAAGTCGAACCCTGCCCACGCCCCTCCCTTCGCCAGGACGACCCACGCACCCTTGAGCACCTGGAGCATTCCATCGATGTTGGCAATGACGGCGACGAACAGGGCGGCTGCTGCGCCGCACAGTGCGGGTGGCAGGAACCTGGCGTGGCCGCCGGATCGCTGGCCCGCGTCGGTACCTCGGGGCCTCCTGATTCCAGCGTTCTTGACGCCTGCCGCCAGGTTGTAACCGATGGAGAACGCGCCGGTGAGAGTGAGCGCAAAGAACAACGGCACTGCCAGATTGAACGCGGTTGTCGGCAGAATCGTCGCCACCCGGTTTATGCAGGAGATGACAAAGTAGCCCCAGTAGTAATAGTTCAGGTACCCGCCGGCGAACCACGGGTCAAAGGGCGGCAGGGTCGTGGAGCGAAACACGGCGTTGAGGTATGCCAACTCCATTGGCTTCTCGCCGCCCCGGTAAGGGTGCCAGAGGTCTGGATTGAAGTACCTCACTGCTACAAAGGCGAGAAAGGCTCCGAGGAAAAGACACTCGCAGCTAAGTATCAGCCGCCACCGGGACCGGACAAAGCCCCAGACCTCTTCTCCGGCAAACCAGAGGGCGATTCCCGACGCCACGGTCACCACGCCCATGCCGAGGTACACGGCGCCCCGGGAAAAGTCCAGCCAGCCCAGCGAGACCACCAGCCATGCCAGGTAGCAGACAAGCAGAATGCCCAGGATCCTGCCCAGGATGATCCCCCGGTCGGGGAGCGGGCGAAACACGATGATGGCCAGGGGCAGCGAGATCAGGTAGATAAGCTCAACAACTATGAGCCATGCCAGCACGGGGACATCGTTGGTCCATCCATCGCGGTCGACGATTTCGCTGAATGTACCCCCGGAACGTTGTGCTGCCAGATCATCCGGGGCCAGCATCAGGGCGTTGCTATCTCCACGGGACAGGAGGTCGTATGGCGGCGCGAGCATCTGTCCCAGTGTGCCCGCGTCCATCCGGCTCTCATTCCTGAACACCAGGACACGGGGATGATCATACCCGGACACGTTGTCGTCGGCGTATCCGAAATTCAGAGTGAAATTAGCATCCTGCGAACGCACCTCGGGCACCGGGCTGTGGAGTCCGGCCCAGGCCAGCGCCTCATCGCGAAATACCACTCCGCCCAACGAGGGGTAGTTGGTGAATTCGCGGTGCAGGCGATACCCCAGGTCGCCCGCAAAGAGCAGCCGGTAGTAGTTGTAGCTGTAAGGAAGGCGCTCCGGGTCGCGGGAGGCACTGGCGTAGGGTCGCGCGCTGTAGAATATCAGGTAGTCCGAATGGGACAGGCGCACAGCCAGTTCCCTCATTTTCTGCTGGGTGTCCGGTTCATAGAGGGGAAACTGCCAGATCACACGTCCGTACAGTTCCGGCAGATACTCGTCCCAATGGTTGTCCAGCACGATGGGCGAATTGCGAGGCACCTCGGTCTGCAGCCACTCCGCCGCCTGGTTGGCCGGATGTTCGTTGGCATACATCCGCTGAAATGCCAGCGAATAGAACGCGGTGCTGCCGACTACGAACACGAGAAGCAATAACGCCGAGCCCATAGCCAGCGGGACAATCCAGTGCTGCAGATCAATGTGCCGCTGCCTGAGTTGCGATATGCCCTGCCTGACCCGTTCGCACATCTCCCTTAAAGGGACGCCAGACCTGTCGACGTTCCAGAGCATCATCCGCGATGCCATAAGAATCATCACCGGCATCAGCGGAAACAGGTAACGGAGGAAGCGGACCTCGAAGCTCTCAAGGAAGATCAGGCTGGGCACAACCCACGCCAGCAGAACCAGATCTCCCCGCAGGTTTCGCCGGTCAACGGCGAGCATCAGCGCCGTAAAGGGAATGGACAGCCAGGCCACGACCCCAAGCGGCACACCCAACCCCCAGACCGCCGTCTGCCGTATCTGGTACAGGAAGGCAGGAGTGTCCACATACTGCACGGTGAACGGGAAGAATCCTGCCTCCCGCGCCATCCTGGTCTGAAGCCTCACGTCGCCGACGAAGGCTCCGATGTCTATGAAGGCGTACGGCGTGGTGACGAAGAAAACAGCCAGGGCCACCACGCCCCCCAATGCGGCGTGCCCGGCTATTCTGAAGACCATCGCAGGCGTGATTTCGTCCCAGAGACCGTCCGCCTCATCGAGAATGCGGTAGCCGTAGCCCAGGGCGAGGGGCGCAAGTATGGGCAGCACATTGACCTTGGGGGCCAACGCAAGCCCCACAATCACACCCAGAAGCACCGAGTCCCTTAGCCTGCGCTTCTCCACCATGCGGAGCGTGGCCCAGATGCTGGCCAAGGTCAGCAGGACGGTGAAAGTCTCTGGCCGGTAGAAATGGCTGTGCTGAACGTGGATCACTGCCAGGGCGGTCAGCCCGGCAGCCAGCAGCCCAACGTTCCGGCCGTAGATGCGCCGCCCCAGCAGGAAAACCATCAGCACTGTGCCCACGTCGGCCAGGGCCGAGAGGGTCCGCCCGGCGTAACGCATGTCGAGTCCGCCGACGTCCGTAAACAGCTCAACGATCGACCGTAGGAAGACCAGGGCGTAGATGAGGATGCTCCCCAGCGGGAACCAGTGAGGGTTGAGCGGACTGCGTTCGGGGTCAAAGAAGTAGCGGAGGCCGGAAAGGCCGGGCTCCGCCTCGGGGTGGTCGTTCAGGTAACCGCAGGTGGAAGCGTGAGGGGCATCGGTAAGCAGGGCGTACATGCAGTCGGCCCGCATATAGATGTCCCGCTCGTCGGGGTGGAAGCCATAACCGTCGTCCCAGTTGATGCCGTGCAGCCGCAGCGCCAGCGCTACGACGACAATTGCCGCCAACAGGAAGAACGGCCAGGAAACCCGGCCGTTCAAGCTCAGATAGTTAGCTGCGTTGGCGAAAGGGGGCATAGAGGAAACTCAGAATATCCGCTTTTACCTCCAGGCTGCCTCAAATACGTATGAAACGTTGGATTAGATGCCCTTCTCGCTCATCATGGCAGCGAGGTCGGCGGTGCGGCAGGAGTAGCCCCACTCGTTGTCGTACCAGCCCATAATCTTGACCATGCGGTCCGCCATGACGATGGTGGACAGAGCGTCGAAGATGCAACTGTGAGGATTGCCCCGGAAGTCAGAGCTCACCAGCGGCTCGTCGCAGTACTCAAGCACGCCCTTCAACTCGTTGTCGGCGGCCTTCTGGAACGCAGCGTTGACATCGTCCACCGACACGTCGTGGGCCACCTGGGCGGTGAAGTCGGTGATGGAGCCGGTGGCCGTTGGCACCCGGAAGGCCATTCCATGCAGCTTGCCGTTCAGTTCCGGCAGCACCAGTCCCACCGCCCGAGCGGCGCCCGTGCTGGTGGGGATGATGTTCATGGCAGCAGCCCTGGCCCGGCGCAGGTCGCTGTGTCGCTGGTCCAGGATGGCCTGGTCGTTGGTGTAGGAGTGGATGGTGGACATCAGCCCATGTTCCACCACGAACTGGTCGTGCAGCACCTTTACCATGGGCGCAAAGCAGTTGGTGGTGCAGGAGGCGTTGGAGACTATATTGTGCTTGTCCTTGTCGTACAAGTGATCGTTAACGCCCAGCACCAGGGTCAGGTCTTCACCGCGGGCCGGTGCCGATATGATGACCTTCTTGGCCCCGCCGGTCATATGACCAGCTGCCTTTTCGGCGTCGGTGAATATGCCGGTGGACTCGATGACCATATCCACGCCCATCTCGCCCCAGGGTATGGCCGATGGATCCCGCTCCGAGAACACCTTGATGGCCCGGCCATCGACGACCAGGTCGCCGTTGTTGGCCTCCACCTTGCCGGGGTAGCCGCCGTAGCTGGTGTCCCACTTGAGCAGGTGGGCGTTGGTCTCGGCGTCGGTCAGGTCGTTGACCGCGGCCACCTCCACCTTGCCCTCGTTGCGCTCCTGATTGGCCCGGAGCACCAGTCTTCCGATCCGTCCAAACCCGTTGATTCCAATCCTCGTGACCATGGTCTTACCTCTTATTGTCTTGGTCTAGGTATTCTTCGCTCCGCCAAATAATACGTAGCCCTTGTTCAGGTGTGGCGAAAGCAGTTTACACGCGTTCTTCAGAGTAAATCCGATTGCCCTGCCTTGCTCTCCGAAGTGAGCAACAAGGCCCTCGGCCACGTCCTCGTCATGAGTCACCGATTCCCGTGTGCTGACTAATTCCAAAGTATCCGCCCCTCTTGAATAGGAGACTTCCAACTCTCCCATACAGAGCAACCCATTCGATACCTTCCCTTTAAGGTATGGCAGCAGCATTGTGGCGGCATCAATTAGCTCAAATCCAACGCACCCTTTCAGGCCACGTACAGCGTAAAAGCTCGTGAAAAACCCGTTTGTGGTAACACTATACCCTCCCCCTCGAGCCCAAGACCCGTCACCCATGGCCAACAGGTCGCCTTCCTGGGAATAAGCCAGCAACAATTTCTTAGGCTTTTTCATTACAATTGTCCACGGAAATCGTCTTCGTATGCTGAAAGAATCGCTGGCCCGCCGGAATTTTCGACTACAACAACCTTCATCCACCAGGCATCTGATCCAGGCTCTCGAACCCGGCCCCACAAGAGATACCTTCCCCCTCCTACAATCTCCGTATGTTCCGGATTCTCCAGCACCTGCATAATGCGCTCATCCGTAGCTTCGGAATGTCCGAACGGATATGGCATGGCTCTTCGTTCCAAGAAATGAGCCGTATGCAGGAAGAATCTCCCGTTTGCGAAGACACCGACTGCTTCCGGCGGTTGATTATTCGCCATTTTATCACGGCGACCGCCCCAGGTAGTCGAATGCCGAGGCTCCGGCGTACACCGCACTCTCGCCCAGCTCCGCCTCGATGCGCAGTAGGCGGTTGTACTTGGCGACGCGCTCGGACCGGGCGGGAGCGCCGGTCTTGATCTGCCGTACGTCCCAGCCCACGGCGAGGTCGGCGATTGTGGTGTCCTCGGTCTCGCCGGACCGGTGGCTCATTACGGCGCCCCAACCCGCGTCTCTGGCCGTATCCAGCGCCGCCTTTGTTTCCGTGAGGGTGCCAATCTGGTTCGGTTTGAGCAGGACGGCGTTGCTGGCCTGCTCCTGGATGCTCCGATTGATGCGGGATATATTAGTTACCAGAAGGTCGTCGCCCACAAGCTGAATGCTGGACCCCAGGCGCTTCCGCAGCTCCTTCCAGCCCTCCCAGTCATCCTCCGACAAGCCGTCCTCGATGCTGAGGATCGGGTACTGGGAAGTCCAGTTTTCGTAGAGATCAATCAGCTCCTTTGAGTCAAGAGACACCCCTTCCCTTTCCAGCACGTACTTGTCCAGCGAGGAATCGTACAACTCAGTTGCGGCTACATCCAGGCCGATGAATACGTCGCTGCCAGCGTGATAACCCGCATTCTCGACGGCCATGAGCACAATTTCCAGTGCCTCACGGTTGGAGGAGAGGCTGGGTGCGAAGCCGCCCTCGTCCCCCACGTTCAGGCTGTGGCCCCCGGCGCGCAGCAGGAATCGCAGCGACTGGTAAATCTCCGCGCCGGCACGCAACGCGTCCGAAAAGCTCCCGACACCGACGGGCAGCACCATGAACTCCTGGATATCGGCGGAATTGGAAGCGTGGCGCCCGCCGTTCAGAATATTGAACATCGGCACCGGCAAACTGACCTGATGGGGACTGGCCGACCCGCCATCCGCCAAGTGACGCCACAGGCTAACCTGCTTCGCCGCGGCGGCCGCGTGAGCCACCGCAAGAGAGACTGCCAGAATGGCGTTCGCCCCCAGCTCTCCCTTGTTGTCCGTGTGGTCCAGTCCAACCATGAACTGATCCAGGGACTCCTGGACGAAGGGGGAACGCCTCTGGAGATAGCCGCCAATCACCGTATTCACATTGGAGACAGCCTGGAGTACGCCGTTCCCGCCGAAGCGCTGGGCGTCTCTATCCCGCAACTCCACCGCTTCGTGGCTGCCGGTGCTGGCACCCGACGGAACCAGGGCCCGTCCGGTGACTCCGTTGGAGAGTCGGACCTCGGCCTCGACGGTGGGATTGCCACGGGAATCGAGGGCCTCACGTCCCACCACGCTCTCGATTAATATGCCGCTCAGGTCGCTGCTCATGGGTGTGCCTACCGTTGTTGGTTAGTCGCGCCGGCGGTCCTGGAACTCGCTGCGGCTATCGCTTTTTCCACCGCGTCAACGGGGTTCTCAGCGCGGATGACACGGTCATGGATCGGGGTACCCTCCCCCGTTGTCGAAAATTCCCACGTGTTCAGACCCACCACGGGAATGCGAGCGTCCAGAGCGTAGGAAATCTCGCAGAGTGTACCGAATGCGCCGCCCACCGCGATGCAGGCGACTCCGGTATGCACCACGATTATGTTGCGGGAATACCCCATGGTCGTGACTATGGGAATGTCCACGTACTCGTTGGCGTCGGTGGGAACCCGGCCGGGCAATATGCCGATGGTGGTACCGCCCTCGGCCTTGGCGCCTCGGCAAACTGCCTCCATCACCCCGCTGAGTCCGCCGCAGACCACGGTGACGCCCCGCTTGGCCAGTTCACGGCCCACGCCCTCTCCAAGTTCAATCAGTTCTTGCTTGGGAGGGTTGCTGCTGCCGATAACCGCAATAATCATGAAAGTCCCCTGTTCGCCTGGAATTGCGACTAGCTCAGGATCGCCTGGCTCGCCGCTTCAATCGTGTCGATTAGCGGCGCCGGATATACGCCAATCCAGAAGACGGCCAGCAATCCCGCTCCCAGGACTGCGAGGATGGTCAGCGAGGGACGGCGTCCCAGGGCAGGGAAGGTCTCGAACAGGGCGGAACCATACCTCGGGGCGGGCTCATCGTTCTCACTGTGCTCATGCTCGTCCCCGTCGTGGTCGGCATCCACGTGCTCGTATCCGTAGCCGTGTCCATACGACAGTTCTCCCTCGGCGGGCTCGATGTACATCTGCCGTATGACCTGCAGGTAGTAATAGAGGGAGACCAGGCTGGCGAATACTGCCAGTCCCGCCAACCAGAGCAGACCCTCGTCGGCAATGGCGGTGAAAAGGTAGAACTTGATGGCAAATCCGGCGAATATCGGCAGGCCGGCCAGCGAGAACATCCCGATGGCGATGGAGGCCGCCAGGAACGGCTGGGTACCGCCCAGGCCGGCCAGGTCGGTCATCATCTCCTTGCCGGTCATGTTGAAGAACGATATGAAAGCACCAAAGACCACGAAGTTGGTCACCGAGTAACCGACCAGGTACAGCATCACGCCGTTCGACGGCAGGCTGGAGTCCAGCGATAACGCGGCGATTCCCGCCAGCAGGAACCCGCTGTGCCCGATGCTGGAGTAGGCCAGCAGCCGCTTGAGGTTGCGCTGGGCCAGCGCCACCAGGTTGCCGACCAACATCGTGACCGCAGCCAGCACCGCCAGCACCAGCTGCCACTGCTCCCAGCGGTCCGCTACCGGGACGAATCCCTCCGCCACAAGCCGTAGCACCAGAGCGAACGCGGCAGCCTTGGACCCGATGGACAGGTAGGCTGTGATGGGATACGGGGCTCCCTCGTAGACGTCGGGCGCCCACATGTGGAACGGAACGGCGGCCACCTTGAATCCCAGGCCCACCAGGATCAGGGCCATGCCCACCCACAGCGACGGACTGACCTCGGTGGCGGTTAACAGTCCCGCCGCGATCGCTTCGAACTTGGTCACACCCAGCACGCCATACACCATGCTGACGCCGTACAACAGCACGGCCGACGAGAACGCGCCGATGATGATGTATTTAAGGCCGCCCTCGTTGGACTTGGGGCTGTTTCTTGCGTAGGCCGCCAGAACGTACAGGCTGAAACTCAGCAGCTCCAGCGCGATGTAGGCAGTCAGCAGCTCTCGCGCCTGGGCCATAATATTCATGCCCAGGATCGAGAAGAGTACCAGTCCGTAGAACTCACCCTTGTGATCCAGGTGCTCGCTGACGAAGTCCATGGAACTCAGGATGATGAACACCCCTATTCCCATGAACAGTACCTTGAACCAGAGGGAGAAGTCGTCGATGGCGAGAAGGCCGTTGTACAGCGACTCGTCATGGTCCCAGACCATAAAGATCGACACCACAATGAGCGCGATCAGCCCGGCAATGGAAAGCCATCCCAGCAGGTTCTTCCGGGTCTCCGGCAGCACCAGGTCGACCACGAAGACCAGGAAGGCCAAGCCCGCCAAGGCGAACTCTGGCGTAAGAAGTTCCAGGTTGTCTGTGAGCGACACGGCTGACTAGACTCCCGGGATGGTCGGTATGCTGACGTTGATGACCCGCAAGATGGGCTCAGGCCAGACACCCACAAAGATTATGACAAGGACAAAGGCGCCCGCCACCGACTTTTCCATCACCCCGGCATCGGACAGCCCTGACCAGCGGACGTCCGGCTCGCCGAAGAAGGTACGGGCGAGAAGGCGCAAGATATACACGGCCGTAAGGGCCGCACCGACCACGGCCAGGATCGCCAGCGGCATGTAAGTACGGAAGGCACCGGTAAACACCATGAATTCGGCGATGAATCCGCTCATACCCGGCAGCCCCAGCGAGCACAGCCCGGCAATGGCGAAGAGGAAGCAGGTCACGCCCATCCGTCCGAACAGGCCGTTTAGCACATTGATGTCGCGGGTGTGAGTGCGGTCATAGATCGCGCCGACAAGTGTGAACATGAGGGCGGTCATGATGCCGTGAGAGAACATCTGCAGCACGGCCCCGCCCATACCTATGCTGTCCATCGTGGCGATGCCCATGAGCACGTAACCCATGTGGCTCACGCTGGAGTAGCCGATTATGTACTTGAGGTCCTGCTGGGACATCGCCGACATGGCGCCATACAGCACGTTGACGGTCCCCATCGCAATCAGGACGGTCATCCACCACGAATTTGCCGCCTCCGGCAGCAGGAATATCCCTACGCGTATGATGCCGTAGGCCCCCAGTTTCATGAGTACGCCGGCGTGGAGCATGGACACTGCCGTTGGGGCCGCCACGTGCCCGTCCGGCGACCAGGTGTGGAAGGGCCAGAGGCCGGCCAGTGACCCGAACCCGATCATGAACAGCGGGAACACCAGCATCTGGAAGGTGGTGTCGAACTGCCCGGTGGCTGCCATCTGGGTCAGGGTCTGCAGGTTGAATGTGCCGTTGCCCTGACCGGAAGCCTCGGCGTAGACCGCGAGGATGCCCACCCAGATCAGAATGCTGCCGGCAACCAGGAACAGGATCAGCTTCATCGCACCGTATTCCTTGGTGCGGAGGAACGTGCTGAAATTGGTGCTGCTGCCCCACACTCCGATGAGCAGGTACATCGGCAGCACGGCAAGCTCGTAGAAGAAGAACAGGAAGAACAGGTCGCGCACCACGAATACGCCGTAAACGCCGGCCGCGAGGGCCAGCAGTAGGACGAAGAACTCGCGTGTGCGGTAGGTGATGTTTTGAGAGATCATCACCCCGCCCATTAGCACGATGCCATTCAGCACGATGAGCGGAGCGGAAATTCCATCGATACCCAGCGAGAGGCTGATGTCCATAGGACCGGGGAGCCAATCGTAAACGCGGGCGAACTGGAAGCCCCCCACCTCGTGGTCGTACCTTGCGAAGATCAGAATCGACAGCACCAGGGAGATCGCGCTGACGAACAACGCAAAGTACCAGCTGTCCCTCGGCCTGTCCCCGGGCATGAACATGGTCAGCCCGGCGCCGGCCAGCGGCACCAGGACGAGGAGCAACAGCGCTACCTGGTCGAAGTTGCTCACGACTTACCCGCCCTACTGGTCACGTCCCTATCAAAGGCCGATGAGCCCCTTTCCCTCAGGGAGAGGGTCAGTGTGGGGGAGAAATCGCAGCGTCCGAACTTCATTGCGATCATGAGGTTATCAGCCACCAGAAGACTCCCAGCCCTACCATTCCCAAGACCATGGCCAGTGCGTAGCTGTACAGGTGGCCGGTAACGTGCAGTCTGAGCGTGATGCCCAGACGCCGTACCGCATCCGCGGGACCGTTGATTCCCACGTCGTTCACGATCGCCCGGTCAAAGAATCCGATGAAATTGGCCACCACGAGGACCACCCTGTCGATGACCCACTGGTAGATTTCATCAAAGTAGTACTTGTTCTCCACCACTTTGAGAATCGCGGCGAATCGCTGCCTCGTGCCGTCCAGCGAGATGCTGCCCCGCTCATAAATCAGGTAAGTCAGCACGAAGGCTCCGACGGCCATCACAGCTGAGAGAATCCCGATCCACCAGGTGAACTCGAAACTGTGCGGCTTGTGATTGAACACGAAGGTCCCGAATCCGCCGAAGGCTCCCGGCCAGTTCCAGCTGATCAGGCCGAAGCCCACGGCCAGAATCGCCAGCAGCATCAGGGGGACAGTCATCACGGGCGGCGATTCGTGGGTGTGCTCCAGTTCCTGTGGCAGACGCCCAAAGAAAGTCACAAAGACCGCTCGGCCCATATACAACGCGCTCAGCAGAGCCGTCACCAGCGCCAGCACGATGAAGGCGGGATTGAGCCCGTGGCTCACGGACTGCAGGATTTCGTCCTTGCTCCAGAAGCCGGCCAGGATGGGTATGCCGCCCAGCGATGCGGCGCCGATGGCGAACACGATCGTGGTAATGGGCATCACCCGGCGCAGACCGCCCAGCTCCGAGACTTCCTGCTTTTCGGTGGAATGGATCACGCTCCCCGACCCAAGGAACAGCAGGGCCTTGGCGAACCCATGGGCGAGCAGGTGGAATATTGCAGCGGTATAGCCTCCCGCCCCCAGTGACAGCATCATCAGGCCCAGGTGGCTGACGGTGGAATACGCCAAAATGCGCTTGATGTCGGTCGCCACCAGCGCGATGGTCGCGGTCACCAGCGCGGTGACCAGCCCCACAATGGCGACCACCGTGAGGGGTATGCCGCTGTAGGCCTCGAACAGCGGGAAGGCGCGGGCCACCAGGAACACGCCGGCCACAACCATGGTGGCGGCGTGGATCAGAGCGCTGACCGGGGTCGGGCCCTCCATGGCATCGGGCAGCCACACGTGGAACGGGATCTGCGCCGACTTGCCCATGGCCCCAAGGAACAGCAACAGGGCGGCGGCAACGGTCACACCCTCGCTCATGGTGCCGGCCTGCACCGCTGCGAAGGCATCGGTCATGCTGAAGGTGCCGACCTCGCGCCAGATCAGCAGGATGCCTATCAGAAGGCCCACGTCGCCTATGCGCGTGACTATAAAGGCCTTCTTGGCCGCCTCCCGCGCCGCCGGACGCTCGTGCCAGAACCCGATGAGCAGATAGGAGCATACGCCCACCAGCTCCCAGGCCACGTAGAGCAGCAGGAAGCTGTCTGCGAGGATGATGGTAAGCATGGACGCGGCGAACAGGGCGTGAACAGCAAAGTACCAGTTCAGGCGCGGGTCGCCGTGCATGTATCCCAGGGAGTAGATCTGCACCATCAGGGCCACGAAAGTAACCAGGCCCAGCATGGCGATGGTCATCGGGTCGACGAAAAAGCCCCAGGTGAGGGTTACGCTGCCCTCGGCTCCGGGGAGTCCCGCGTTGAACCAGACACGGTCATAGTTGCAGGTCAGTGCCTCGGTGCCAATTGCCGTGTAGCACTGCTCGGTTGCCGTCGACGCGTCCAGCCAGCCGAACAGGACGATCCAGAAGAATATGAACCCGGCGGCTATGGCGGGAATAGAAATCAGAGCGCCCTTGCCTGGCAGCCGGTTCCCAATGAGAACGATTACCGGGGCCGCGGCGAAGCTGATTACTGGAATTAGCCAGGCCCACTGCATCAGGCAGACACCGACGTTTCCCTCTCCCTGAGGGGGAGGGTTAGGGTGGGGGTGAGCCGTGGCAATGAGATTCTCACGTAGGGGCTACCATTTCATCAAGTTCATCTCGTCCACGTTCACCGTGGAGCGATTCCGGTACATTCGCAGTACTATGGCCAGGGCCAGACCCACCTCTGCAGCGGCCACGGTGATGATAAAGATCGCGATAAGCTGCCCGTCGAAATTGGCGAACGGATTGGTGCCCTCCATGTGGGCCGCCGCCGCGATCAGATTGATGTTTACGGCATTGAGCATCAGCTCGATGGACATCAGTATCAGCACGGCGCTCCGGCGTGCCAGTACCCCGTACAGTCCTATAACGAACAGGGCGGCGCTGAGGAGCTGGAACCAGACCAGATCAACCACGGCCTAGTTTTCTCCCGGCCCGGAGCGGGCGATGATTATGGCCCCTATGAGCGCGACAAGCAACACCAGGGATGCCACCTCGAAGGGGACGGCCCAGGTGGTGAACAGGGACTCCCCGATGCCAGTGAACGAAGCGTTCTGCGGCTCGGTCCCCCTGACGGCGTTGATGAGAAACGCAGGAACCAGCACGCCCAGGAGTCCGAGGGCCGCAAGGGCAGCCAGCGGCCATTGCTTGTTGTCAGATGTGCGGGGGTATTCGGCGTTGCGGGTAAGCATGATGGCAAATATCAGGACGATTACGATGGCCCCGCCGTAGATCAGCACCTGCACCAGCGCCAGGAACTCGGCGTACAGGACCAGGTAGATGCCGGCCACGGCCACGAGAGAGACCAGCAGCGCCAGGGCAGCCTGCACGATGTTACGGGTAGCCACAACGGCCAAACCGCCGCCCAGAATGAACACCGACAGCACGATGAACAGGGCCCAAGACATCTAGTCGACCACCAGGCCGCAAATGCGGGAAGTGCAGTAGGGCATGATGGTCCGGCGACAGCGCCCGAAATGCAAAGGTGATGCGGAAGGAGCAAACACCGTTCGCTAGCTCCCCGACCCGGTATTGGCGGGCTCGGGCTTGGCCCTCTTGGTGGGTGGAATCCAGTCCGTTTCCTTCTGGTGCTTGTAGCCTATTTCCAGCAACACCGGAAGGTCCACGCGGTCTCCGTTGCGGGCGAAGGTGCTCATCTCGTGCTCGTGGGACATCACGATGGCGTCGAAGTTACACCACTCGACGCAAATTCCGCACAGTATACAACGGTTCAGATTTATCTCGAAGCTCTCGACAATCTTGCGGCGGCTACTCTTCCCATCGGCATGCAGCGGGTTGTCCTGCATCGTCGCCGACATGCACTGGGTGGGGCAGTGCCGGATGCACACCATGCAACTGGTGCAGTAGGGCTCGTCCACTTCCTCATCCCAGGTCAGGGCAGGGAACCCCATGAAACGGTCCTGTACCGGCGTTGGGGCCTCTTCCCGCTGGAACAGGTTGCCCGTTGCTGGGTATTGGCGAGTGATGGGCTGTCGCAACCCCTTGGCCGACGAGACCAGGGTCAGGAACATCCCCTTGATACTGTTCAGCATGGCGTCTACTCCACTCCCTTGCTGCTCACAGAAAGGACTCTCAGGTCTCCCTTTTCGCGGGCGAATGGGGCTTTCAACTTTCCCGTCGGCTTGCGGCGCGGGCGGCCATGAGGGCCTCCTGCCTAGCCTTAACCTGTGCCACCCGGCTGGCTGGACCGGCCAGTTTGCGGTAGATCACGTAGCCAACCCACAACAGCCCGGCCAGCGACATCAGTGTCAGCGACCAGGCCGGCCAGTTGTAGAACTGGTAGACCGCGGTCATCACCACTGTCAGGAAGGAAAGGGGCACCACCACCTTCCAGGCAAATGCCATCAGCTGGTCGATGCGCAGCCTGGGGAAGGTGCCCCGTATCCAGAATATGACCAGCAGCACCAGGTAAACCTTGATGAGGAACCAGATGATTTCCCACCAGCCCTCCAGCCCGGGGCCCGACCAGCCTCCGAAGAACAGGATCACCGTGAGGGCGGCTATCGCGAACGTATTGATGTATTCGGCCAGGAAGAAAACGGACCAGTGGGCACCGCTGTATTCGACAAATGGTCCGCCGACGATCTCCGACTCCGCATGGTAAATGTCGAAGGGAGTACGCCCCACCTCAGCAAGGCCAGCGATGAAGAACACCACAAGTCCCAGCGGTTGCACCAGCACGAACGGGTAGCTGCCCTGGGCCGCCACGATTTCCTTCAGGTTCAGCGACTGGGCAAGCATGGCGATGGACACCGCCACCATGATGATGGGTATTTCGTAGCTCACCAGTTGCGCCGCCGCTCGCAGTCCGCCCAGCGTTCCGTACTTGTTTGCTGATCCCCAACCGCCCAGCACCAACCCCAGGATGCCGATCACCGAGAACGCGATGATGTAGAACAGGCCTAGGTCAAGGTTCTTGATCACGGCGTTCTGGGCGCCCGGAATGGTCACCCAGATCATGAACGCCGACAGCACAACGATAACCGGCGCCGCCCAGAAAATGGCCTTCTCGGAAGATGTGGGCGTTATGTCCTCCTTGATCAGCAGCTTGATGCCGTCGGCCACCGGTTGCATCAGCCCCATCGGGCCGCTGCGGGTGGGACCCAGGCGTCGTTGCAGGCGACCCAAGGTCTTGCGCTCCAACCACGTCAGGGACAGCACCACGGTGGCCAACACGTTGAACATGATGAACAGGCCGAGGGCTATCCAGCCCAAATCGACCCAGGATATGAACAGCAGCCCAGGCATCAGCGGTCAACCTCGCCCATTACGATGTCGAGGGACCCGAGGATGACCACGGTGTCCGCCACCCAGGTGTCGATGAGCATGTGCCGGATGGCCGACAGGTTGCAGAAGGACGGAGGACGCACTTTAAGGCGATAGGGACGGTCGCTGCCATCGCTGACAAGGTATACGCCGATCTCGCCCCTCGGATTCTCGGCCCGGATGTACACCTCACCGGCCGGGGGCCGGATCAGGCGACGGCTGCCGCCCGGCGCGGAGTTGATGGCGGTCAATGGCTGGGGTGTGCCGTCCGGCCATCGCTCCATCCACTGCTCCATGGCCTGCTCCAGGATGCTGATGGACTCGTAGCACTCCTGTACGCGCAGGTAGTAGCGGTCCCAGCAGTCCCCGTCCAGGCCGATGGGCACTGCGAAGTCAAAGCGGTCGTAGATGGAGTAGGGCGCAGCCTTGCGAACGTCGTAGTCCACTCCCGACGCCCGCAGGCACGGGCCCGAGAGGCCGAAGTCTATGGCGTCCTCGGCAGTGACCGGAGAGACGTCCTTCAGGCGGGCGAGGAAAATTTCATTGAAACTGAGGAGCTTGTCGGACTCCTCCAGGTCCTCGCGGATGAGGGGCATCAGCTCGCGCAACCGGGGCAGGAAATCTTCCGGTACGTCCTCTTTGATGCCACCAACCCGGAAATAGTTGTGCATCATGCGTGCGCCGGAAACGTGCTCGAAGAGTGCCTGTATGCGCTCCCTCCCCCGGAAGCAGAACATGGACGGCGTCATGGCCCCGGCGTCCAGCCCCATGGTGGCAATGAACAGGAGGTGGCTGGCTATCCGGTTGAGCTCGCAGAGGATCACCCGGACATACTCGGCCCGTTCGGGAACCTCTAGGCCCATGAGCCTTTCGACGGCCCTGACGTAGACGTGCTCGTTGTTGAAGTTGGCGATGTAGTCCAGCCGGTCGAAGAGGGTGATGATCTGGTGATACTGTTCGCCCTCACACAGCTTTTCCGAACCCCGGTGCAGGTACCCGATGTGAGGAACGAGGTCCACGACCTTTTCGCCATCGACCCAGAGCACCATACGGAAGACCCCGTGCGTCGACGGATGCTGCGGCCCCATGTTGAGCAGCATCTCAATGGGCTCGGCCCCTGCCCTGAGGGCAGTCGTTGGTTCCGTATTAATGTTGCTGGCAGCTTCAACCATAATTCAATAAGGTCCGGAGGATTCGCCACGGTTACTGGAATCGCGGGTTAAAGGTGCGTCCTCTTTCCCTTCCCTAGATGTGAGGCGCCGGTGTACCGCCTTAGATTATAACTATGTCCGGCCCGTCCACGGGTCTGACTTCGCTGCTCGTCCAGACACCATCCTCGAAATAGAACCCCGCCTCGATGAGTGTCTCATCCAACACGCCCAGATTATCGCAGTCTTCCAGGTAATCGGCTACCTGCTGCCGGAGCCCGTCCCGGGCATCCTGCGCGGTGTCGCCGAATGCGGTGATCAGCAACTCCGGGCAAACGGCCTGGAAAGAGTTTCCGACCTTCGACTCCTCGATTTGATAAATCACCCGTCCGAAACCAGGGCCCTCGTCCCCTTCTCCATCAAAATCCGAGTCATCACCAAAGATTCCAAACGGGTCTTCAGTCATCCCTTCGAGGTACGCTCCCGGACCATCTGGTTGTCCAAGCGGTCTCAAGGTTAATCCACAACCGTTTCAGCTTGAGAGTCTGCAAATTCGAGATGGAGTTCCGTCTCCTCGTCGATTTCAGGGAATCCCGCCTCCGCCAGTGCCACAGCCATGCTATCGGCGCAATCCATAGCCGAGATCCAGGAAATCATGGCCTGAATCAATTCGTCCCGCGCCACATCGGCAGTTTCGCCCTCCCCCTGCACGTCGAGGCCATCGACCGAAGCTACGAACAGGCCACCTCCGGGTTGAAACACAGGGTCACCACGCGGCACGCTGTCGCTCTGTGGTGACGGTGGACAATGCTTAATCCTTGCTGTTAATACCAGGTGCTCCACTGGAACCTTGTCTCCGGTCAGGTTCAAGCCGCTGCTTGCAAGGCCACCGCGCGGCACGCTATCGCTCTGTAGTGGCAATTAAGAATCGAGCTGGGCTTGAAAATGTTGGCTCTAAAATTCCCGCCTAGAATTCTCGGTACTCGTAGAATGCAAAATCCTTGCGTCCCGGGTGTCCTTCGAACTCCTCGTACAATAGCAGCGGCGCCAGGTCGGGATGCCCTACGAATGTCACTCCGAACAAATCATGGGCCTCGCGTTCGTACCAATCAGCCGCACGCCATACGCCCGTAACCGACGGCATAAAGGGATCGTCGTAGGGAGCTTCAGTCTTCACCACCATGGTCCGCTCAGGCTCCAGCGACTGCAGAATATACACCATCTGTACCACGGGCTGCTCACCGACGGCGTCGGGCGGATTGTCCACCGCAGACATACAGAGCAGCATCCTGGCGCCGAACCGGTCGTCGTCCTTCAACGTGCGACAGACATCTACAATATGCTGCCGCTCAACGGAGACCTGGGGCAGATCACCGCCTCCCGACTTCAAAGGAGCAAGAGGCTGCGAACCGTAGGACTCCAAGGTCGCCAGCATCGAATCCAGCAGTGCAAGGGCGGCGGGATCCAGCGAACTGAGATCCGGCCCTTCGGGTTCTGCCTCTTCGACGGCTTCCTCTGAGGCGACTTCCTCGAGATTGGCGGACGTGTCCGAAATGGGGCTGGGCGCCTCGTTGGAGTCTGGGGGAGTTGTCACTACTTGACTGCCTCGTCCGAGCCTCTTGTCGCCCCACCCGCTTCCGGAGCTCCCGTTTGAACAAGAGGACCACGGCCAGCGTCCAGCATGATTTTTTCCTGCAGCTTTAGGAAGCCATACAGGAGAGCCTCCGGACGCGGCGGACAGCCGGGAACGTAGACATCGACGGGGACGATGTGGTCGACGCCCATGACCACCGAATATGACCGATAGTACGGGCCCCCGTTGGTGGCGCAGCTTCCCATGGCGATGACCCATTTCGGTTCCGGCATCTGCTCGTACAGCAAACGGATCGGCTCCGCCATCTTTCTCACCACCGTCCCGGCAACGATCATCACGTCGGACTGACGCGGAGACGGCCACGTGACCACACCGAAGCGGTCGAAGTCATGGTGGGCCATGAACGTCGAGATCATCTCAATGGCGCAGCAGGCCAAGCCAAAGCTCAGCGTCCACAGCGACGACTTCCGCGCCATGGCAAAAAGCTGGTCAGTGGTGGTGGTGATGACGCCGGGCACCCGGTCGCCCACGGCCTGATCGAAGAGGCTGGGTGCAGGGCGGTTCCCAGCGCCCATCTCAATCTGGATGGGCGCCTGGCTCAAGTGCAGGCCCTGATTAGGCCTTAAGGGACTTATTTCTGCCATTCAAGGACCCCCTTTCGCCAGGCGTAGACGATGGCAAATGCCAGAACCGCAAGGAACAGCATCATCGCGTAGAAGGGCAACGACGTCACCTGGTCCTGCATGTAAATAACAGCCCAAGGAAAGAGGAAGACCGCCTCGACATCGAATATCAGGAACAGGATGGCGAAAATGTAGAAACGGACATTGATGTTCGACCAGATGTAGGGAGTTGCCGGAATCCCGCACTCATAGGTCGTCAGCTTGATTTCAGAGGAGCGCCTGGCAGACAGTATCCGCGAGGCAGTGAACATACCCATGATTGCCGCAGCAGCGACTACCGCCGACAATGCGACTGCCGTCCAGTTTTCGGTGAAAATTTCGGGATTAAAGACCTGTAGCAACATCTCTGGAGTCGCTGCCTCTACCTTTCAGGGGCACCCTTTCAGGGCAGGTGATATCACCCTCGGAATCCTACGTACAGCGGTGCGGAATATAGCATCCGCCCGAAGCGGGTGTCAATTTCGTTTCACTAGTCGTCCGGGTGGCAGTAGCGGATGGGCGATTGTGCCCCATGTCTCCGGTAACGGTCGGGCACCACTTTCCCGACGTAGTGATTCCACACTTCCGTTCCCGCGCGCTCACCGACGAAACCCCACGTACCAGGGGCATGTCTTCCTGGAAAATTCTCCTCGGAGGAAGGAAACCACTCAAAAGGGCGGTAAGCGCCCACTATCTCTGCCCGATAGCGGGCCAATACTAGCTTGTAATTCTCCGCCCTTGCAGGGTTGATTTTCCATGAGGACCGCACTGCATCGTAATTGGTCAAAGTCTTGTCCTCGTGGGATTGCCCGATTGATATGAGAATGAGCGGTTCCCGGATTTCCATTACTGTCATTGTTTCTTGCCTTACCGTTCTGATTGACGAATCTCCGTCGACGATATGTCGTGCCGGAACACCGCCTCGTCTATACCCGAGAACATCTGGGCGAACCCTGCCGGCACGTCAACATCCGCCAAGGTCCGGAATTCGCCCTGTTCGCTGCGGCCCGCCACGAGAAATTTCGTGCCACCCGCCATCATTTCAGCCAGGGCCATCATCATCTCGGGCTCCCCGCCGTAGTAACGCGGAGCCACGAGTCGGATCGCGGTGTCCCAACCCAGCAGGAAGGTGGTCGTAGGGAAAAGGGCCGCCTTTTTCCGGAAGGTCTCGGCTCGAGTCAGCACGACCGTTTCGCCCGTTTCGAACTGGTTGAGTCGACGTTCGATCTCGCCCTTCTCCAGTTGTGGCTTGTCCACATTGGTGATCGACAACTCGTAGCCACCGGGGGTCCCGAGCCGCTCAGTCGCCCGGGCCATCATCTCCCGGTGTCCGATGTGGATGGGATTGAACGACCCTGGCAGCAGCACATCCGGGACCTCGCCCTCCACTTCCAGTGTCCCGTCCGTGCGCCGCACCAGCCACCGTGCGTCGCCGCTCAGCAGTTGGTCCAGCGGGTCGGTCCGAGCCGTCCGCTCCACCTCCAGCCGGTCCCCCGGCGTCAGGCCGAGGTCGATTTCGGCACCCAGTCCCGAGAACTCGGAAAGGGCGCGGACAATCAGCAGGCTGACGATTTCCTCCTCTCCCGCCCGGTCGCGCAGACCCTTGTGGAAGGTGAGGGACCAGGTAGACGTGGCGTGCTCATCCCACGCCGAAACGAAGGCGCGGTGGTCGCCCCGCTTGGGACGGTCAGTGGCGATGGTAGCGGCGCAGGCAACTCCCACTGCGGGCGAGTCATCCTCCAACTGCCTCCGCGCCCTCTCGTAGGACCGGCGGGCCAGCTGCCGGGCCGTCTCCGCCGCAGCCGACTGCGCGGGCTCGAAGCCCAGGAATTCCTGCATCGACAGCCGCCCGTAGGGGACAACAACCTCGAGGATGGTCCGGGAGGCCCCACTGACCCCCAGCAGCCAGGCCACCGCTTGAGTGCCGGCGCCTGATACCGCCAGTACCGTTTTGTGGGGGGTGTCGTGAAGTTTCTCGATGTGAGGCCGTACAGGTTCCAGCATCCGGGATGTACCTCGTTAATGGTGCCGCCTCCTGGTCTCGGTTGGGGCGGCGCTCTCTGTTATGGCGCCGCCTCCTAGTCTCGGTTCGGGCGGCGCTTGGACGCTCTCAGCGGGGCGACCCAGGATAGGGCCTGCCCCACGGGGTGTGGTCGATCTCGTCCATGTGAGCGCGGGAGAACTCCACCTCGCGGCCCTGCTTCTCCGCGTATATGCGCATCCATTCCTCGGGCACCCGGTTGCGCGCCTCCCGCCACCACAGCGGTTGTCCGGGTCCGATGGTTCGCCCGTCCACCACATCGGCGAGGAAGCAGGTCAGATCTCCGCCGTCCATGGCATTGACCACCGCGCAGTCCAGCCAGCCCCAGCAGTCGGCAATCAGGGGACTGCCGGTCTTGCCGCGCGAGAATTCTACTCCGGCGAGCTTATCTCTCTCCCGCCCGGAATGGAGTCCGAAATCGCGTATCCATTCCAGCTGGCCTGCTCGCGGAAAGTTCAAGGCGAAGGAGCCGCTGTTGGAGATCATTTCGTGGCTCAGGTTTGTCTTGTAAATCTGCACCACCACCCGCGGGTGTTCCGGCACAATGGACGCGCCGCCGATGGACAGGCACAGCTGGGCGTTGTCCTTCCCTTCCCAGTGGCTGGAAACGGCGGCCAGTGGAGACCACAGATTTCCCATCATCGGGGCGATGTCACTGTATTCCATTCCCGTTCCTCCTCGAGGAGCGTTCCGGCAAAACGAACAGCTTGAGCCGCCTCACTTCCGCCTGAAAGGCAGCTGCGCGACGAGAGTCTAGCACTGCCTCCGGGTCGAGGCCAGCGTAACCGCTACCAGTCGGGAGAGTGGTCCTTTGCTTCGTTGTGGGTCAGGCGCCGCTGGTTGGTGCCGTCAGTGTCCATCACCAGGATTTCGGTCTCTCCGAACAGGTCGGACACGAAAGCGATGCTGTTCCCGTCCGGAGACCACACGGGCTCCGTATCCGATGATTCATTGATTGTGAGTCGCTGAGGGCGGGAGTCCTCGTTGGCGTTGGCGATGTAGATTTCCGGGTTTCCATCCCTGGTGGTGACGAATGCCAGCGTATCGCCGTCCGGAGCCCAAGCGGGTGAGTGCTCCTCCTGGTCGGAATTCAGCCAGCGTTCCACGATGATTGCGCCCCTCCAATCCTCGTCGTCCTCGGGTTTGACCAGGTAAATGTCGTTGTTCCCGAGGTCATCCCTCACAAAGGCTATGGCATCTCCGTCCGAAGACCACACGGGGTCGCTGTCAGCGCCGTCGGTCAGCCGCACCTGGTTGATGCCGTCGGGATTGCGGATCCAGAGCCCCTGTGTGTCCTCGCCGCCTTGGCGGTAGTAAACAAGCCACTGCCCGTCGGGAGACCAGTCTCCCAGCATTTCCCTTTCCTCAGACGAGGTTATGCGTGTCGTGAAAACCTGCTCGTTGTCGTCTCCGACGAAACCGGCGACGAACACGTCCGACTGGTCATCGGTCTCCGACACGTAGGCCAGCCGTTCGCCCTTGGGCCCCCACCGGGGGGACCCCTCGTTTCCCTCGGAGCTATCATCTCCCGGCGATACCTGGATCTCAGATCCCTCGCCGTCGGCCCTCACGACAACTATGTCGCGGTTGCCATCGGACGACACCACGTAAGCGATACGATCTCCATCGGGCGACCAGGCGGGGCCGAATTCCGAGTCTCTTCCTGCCACCACCTCCTCGCTCTCTCCGGATTCCACATCGACGGTATAGATGTCCGGTTGTCCGGACGTCTCAGACACATAGACCACCAACCGGTCCGATCCGCCGGACCCGCCACACCCCGTCAGCACGCCAACTGCCAATACAACTGATGCCAGGATGCATACCCAAACGCCCCCAGGTCTTAACAGCCTCATCCACGCCTCCCGCTCTCAGCCTGCAGTGGTGCCGTATATTGAAGCTGGCAGTGCCATGCTTGAGTCGAATTATAGCTGTAACATGCCGGCGGTTCTCACTGGTAAAGGCGGTCAATTGGATGGATTTGGCATCCTTGACAGCGAGGGTTGCCCTATCTAGCATTTAGCAACTCACTGGCATCGGGAAACTTATCCGGAAATGCGGCGGCTCGGAGGCAGTTTCTATGAAAGCGTTGGTTGGGGCGACCCTGATTGATGGCACAGGAGGCCCGGTCGTGGAGGACTCCGTCGTGCTGCTGGACCGCGACAGCATCAGCGGCGTGGGGTCACGCGGCGCCGTGGCCGTTCCACCGGATGCTGAGGTCATCGACGTGTCGGGGCTCACGCTGCTGCCCGGTCTGATCGACACACACGACCACCTGGCCGACAAGAACTACACCCTGCTCTCTCGCTGGGAAATCGAGGAGCCAGCCTCCCTCGCGCACCTGAAGACCGCCCGGGCCATCGAGGACTCGCTGGCCGCCGGTTACACCACCATCCGTGACGCCGGCGGACTGGACGCCGGGTTCAAGCAGGCCGTCGCGGAGGGCCTGATCAACGGCCCTCGCCTGGTGTGCGCCGTGTCCATCATCTCGCCGACCGGTGGCATCGGAGACCGCGTCGCGCCCTCCGGCCACCGCACGGCCTACGCCACCGACCCCATGCGGCCCGTCGGCGTGGCCAACGGCCCCGCGGCCGTGCGCAACATGGTCCGCGAGATGGTGCGGGTGGGCGCCGACGTGATCAAGTTCGCCACCACCGGCGGGGCAAGCTCCCGCCAGGGCCACGGGCCCAAGGACATCGCCTTCGGCCTGGATGAGGTCAAGGCGCTGGTCGACGAGGCCACCAATCTCGGCAAGCTGACCATGTGCCACGCCCTCGGTGGGCCGGGGCTGCGCATGGCCATAGAGAGTGGCGTTGGATCCGTGGAGCACGGGTGCTACCTATCCGAGGACACCGACCTGCTCAAGATGATGGCCGACAACAATACATTCTTCACCCCCACTTTCGAGGTGTACGAGTTCCACTCCAGTATTAGCGCACCTCATGTAAAGGCCCGTGCCGAGTCGCTGATGCACATTCACCAGGAGAGCCTGCACCGCGCCGTGGAGGCGGGAGCCAAGATCACTGCGGGCACAGACGCCGGCGGCTTCGTCCACGGCGACAACGCCCGCGAGATCGAGCTGATGGTGGAGCGCGGCCTCTCCAGCATGCAGGCCATCCAGACCGCCACCGGATGGGCCGCCGAGTGCATCGGCCTGGGCCACGAGATCGGAACCATCGAAAAGGGCAAGCAGGCCGACCTGCTGGTCGTCGATGGGGACCCCCTCCGGAACATTGGGGTCCTCCGCGACAGGGAAGCCATCAAGATGGTGATGCGTGCGGGCGTAGCCTACGTGGACCGGGTGCCGACTGCGGCGCCGGTGGCCGTGTAGGGCGCGGCGCAGCCCACGACTATGCGTTTCCACGTTCTAACTCTGTTTCCGGAGGCCTTCGCCCAGAACCTGCAGTTCAGCATCGTCGCCAGGGCGGCGCACCGAGGACACGTCTCCATCGACGTCACCGATATCCGCGATCACACTCACGACGCTCACGGGACTGCCGACGACACCCAGTTCGGCGGCGGCCACGGAATGGTGATGAAACCGGAGCCCGTGTTCGAGGCCACCGAGGCGGCGCTGTCAGGCTACACTGCCGAGGAACGCGGAGAGATTCCTGTCATCCTGACCACTCCACAGGGCGAACTGCTTACGCAGCGGATCGTCGAAGAATTATCCGAGGCTCCGGCCATCGCCATCATCTGTGGACACTACGCCGGCGTGGACGAGCGCATCGCCCAGGGTCTGGCAACCCGGCAAGTCAGCACCGGCGACTACGTACTGACGGGTGGTGAGCTCCCGGCAATGATCATCATCGACGCCGTTACCCGGCTCCTCCCGGGCGTGGTCGGTTCGCCGGGGAGTGTCGCCGGGGACTCGATCACCACAGGTCTCCTGCAACACCCCCTCTACACCAGGCCCGCCGACTACCGGGGAATGGCCGTGCCCGACGTACTGCTGTCCGGCCACCACGCGCAGATTGATCGCTGGCGCAGGCAGAAGTCGCTGGAACGCACCCTGGCCAAGCGCCCAGACTTGCTGCCAACGGCCGATCTGACCGACGATGACCGACGATACCTGGCCGAGTTGGGGTACGAAGTAACGCCCTCACCCTGACCTTCTCCCAAAGGGAGAGGGAACTTGTGAATGAGATGCCCAAGACTGAGTTCAAGTTTCACACCGAATTCCGGGTCCGCTGGATGGAATGCGACGCCCAGGGCATCGTGTTCAACGGCGCCTACCTGGGGTACCTCGAGCTTTCCACCGCCGAGTACTGGCGCAACCTGGGCATTGGCATCTACCACCTGCCCCGCTCTGGGTTCTTCGACCTCGCGGTGGTAAAGACCACCATCGAGTTCCGTTCGCCAGCGCTGGTCGACGAGATGGTGGACGCCTATGTCGCGGTAACCCGCATCGGCAACAGCAGTATGGACATGCGGATGGAGCTCTACCGGCCCGAGCCGGAAAAGCTGCTGACCTCCATCGACGCCGTGTACGTCGGCTACGACGCCGCCACGGGCACCTCCCGCCGTGTGCCGGACGAGTTTCGCGAGCTGGTCGGCCACTTCGAGGATACGGGCGAGGTGCTGCCGCTTTCGCGTTTCCCGGCCCTGGATGAGGCCATGCGCATAGGCGCTGCCGCTGACCTGCACCTCTGACCCGCCCTCCAATGGGTCGGGTCGCAGAGTTGCCGGTGTCGATTGCAGGGTCCATTGTCTGAATCAGGATTTTCAAGATTCCGGAATTTTCAGGATGTTCCCAATCCTGTAAATCCTTGAATTCTGCAAATCCTGATTCAGACGGACTTGGCGGCGCTTGGCTCTGGAATTGTGCCGGCAAACCGGCCAGCCCGCGTTGACGGAAATCGTCGCAGGGCATAGACTTTGTTCAGACCATCCCTCCCCATTATTCCGCCAGAAGCGAGGTGGACCCGGTATATGGCTCGACTCTTCGATCTGCACATCCACACAACCAAGGGCAGCAGCGACAGCAGCCTCACTCCCGAAGACATGGTCCTGGAGGCTGACCGGCTGGGCCTGCGGGGGCTGTGCATCACCGAGCATGCCGGGCCGTGGGACCGGCACGAGTTTCAGAAATTTGCTGCCCTCCACAGCGTGGTCCTGATCCGGGCCATGGAGGTCGAGACCGACATGGGCCACATGCTGGCCTTCGGCCTCGACCGGTACCAGGCCGGGTTCAACAAGGCAGCGCAACTTCGCCAGGCGGCAACGGCCGCCGGCGGATTCGTCATCTCCGCCCATCCGTTCCGTGGAGTCCTGAGCAGCAACGGCAATCGGTCCCGTGCCCTGATCTACCAGTCGGTTCCGGACGAGCTTCCCCAGGTTCCGGAAGACGCCCTCGATCACCCGGTCTTCAAGCTGGCGGACGCCGTCGAGGTGGCAAACGGCGGGACCGCCGACCGCGAGAACGAGTTCGCCCTCAAGGTCGCGGGGTTGCTGGACTTGCCGGTGACCGGTGGCAGCGACGCCCATTCGCTGCACGGGCTGGGCAAGTTCGTTACCGAGTTCCACGACGAGATTACCACCGAAGCGGAGTTCCTAAAGGCACTGCACTCGGGCCAATACCATCCGGTGACCGGGCTACGCAACGGCGCAATCAAGCGTTACGTCGCCTGATAGGCTGTGCGACGGATGCCCTCTCCCTGCAGGAATGGGAGACGGCATTCCATTCCTCTGCACCACGCTGCTGATGCGCAGGATTTCACCCCCGCCCCAACCCTACCCTTCCAGTGGTAGGGAGAACTATTGGCAGACCCGGATTTGCTGACACTTCTCCCTCGAATGCTGTTCAAGTCCGTGCTAAACTCGCTTACGGACCGGCACCAGCACACCTGAGCTGAACCTCGGGAACGCTGGCGACCAACGGAGTGCGGGCACCGGAGATGATTCAGGGTCGCCGTATCGTCCCGTGCTGAATCGAACCAAGTTTGGAGGCGGCCGCATCAACGCTCTGCACCAACCCGTTTCTCCTCTCGATCAGGTCTACGTTTCCCTGGACCTGGAGACCACCGGCCTGGACTCCGAACGTGACACCATCCTGGAGATAGGAGCGGTGCGATTCCGGGGAAACGAGGTGCTGGAGACTTTCGAGACCTTCGTCAACCCCGGACGGGCGATCCCCGACCACATACAGCGTCTCACCGGCATCCATCCGAGGCAGGTGGAGCGGGCGCCGGCTTTCCCGCTAATTTCGCCCGACTTTGCCGAGTTCCTTGGACTACACCCAGTCATTGGACACAACATTCAATTCGACCTGCGGTTTCTTTCCTCCCACGGCCTCAATGTGGCGAATGCCGCCTACGACACCATGGACCTGGCCACAGTGTTCCTGCCAAGCTCGCGTCGTTACACGCTGAAGCACCTCTCCGACCAGTTTGGCGTGGAACTGCGCAACCACCGGGCCCTGGATGATGCCATTGGCTGCATGGAGATCTTCGTACGCCTTATGCGGTTGGCAGCAGATCAGGACGGCGGACTGCTGGCCTACATGTCGGAGATCGCTCGCCGCAGCAACTGGCAGTTGCATTCTGCCCTGTCCGGCCTGGCCGCCGTGCAGTCGACTTCGCCCGCATCCGTGGGGCCCACCGGACTGAACCTCGAGCTGCTGGCGCAAAGAATGGAGGCGCCCGAAAAGCGCCGGCCAGCGGAGGACCTGGACCACCTGGACGCAGACCGGATTCACGGCATGCTGGGCCCCGAGGGTCCATTCTCGCAAGCTTTCTCAGGTTTCGAGCACCGTCCGGAGCAGGAGGAAATGCTCGACACCGTGGCCGACGCCATATTCAACCAGCACCACCTTGTGGTGGAGGGCGGAACGGGCGTCGGCAAGTCCCTGGCCTACCTGCTCCCGGCAGCACTGTTCGCAGTTTCCCAGGGCCAGAGAGTGGTGATTTCGACCAACACCATCAACCTGCAGGAACAGCTGATCAGCAAGGACATTCCGGCCCTCAAGCAGGTCCTGGAGGGATCCGGATTGCTGGAGCCCGACTCTCTGAAGGTCGCGCTGCTCAAGGGCAAGGCCAACTACCTCTGCCTGCGCCGCTGGCAGCAACTCTCCCGAAGCGAGCCGCTGACCGTGGACGACGCCAAGCTGCTGTCGAAGACCGGGGTGTGGCTGCAGGACACAGCCACAGGCGATCGCGGCGAGATCAACCTGAACGGTCGGGAGGCATCGACCTGGAACCACGTGTCCGCCGGCGAGAAGGGCTTCTGCATGGACATGCGGGATGGCTCGCCCTGTTTTCTCCGGGCAGCCCGTCAGAGGGCCGAACAGGCCCATATCATCGTGGTAAATCATGCCCTGCTCATGAGCGACATGGTGTTCGAGGGGCTGATTCCCGAGTACAGCACCGTCATCATTGACGAAGCCCACCACCTGGAAGAGGCTGCCACCAACCAGTTCGGATTCGAGCTCCAGCAAGGCGAGTTCGACCGTATCTGGGAGCCGGCGGGGCGGCTGTCGCAGGGCGTCAGGCTGGCGCTGGCAGACCGTGAACTGGAATCGGGAATCGTTGACACCGGCCAGTCTGTCGCCGCTGCGGTGGAGGGGGAAACGCCCAGGTTGCGTGAGACGTGGGGACAGCTCTTCGCCGCCGTCGAGGCACTCCACGACAGCCAGCGAAGGGGAAGAAACCAGGGAGACCAGAACCAACTGCTGCTCACACCTGAAGTCCGCAACACTCCCGCGTGGTCGCAGTTGCATCTGGCGTGGGAAAACCTGCACACACGCCTGGGACAGGCAGGAATCGCACTCAGGAACCTGCGCAACTTCCTCGACGCCAATCGCCTGCCCGCGGCCCCGGACCAACAGGCACTGGTGATGGAGACCGCCTCGCTGGCCGATGGGCTGGAGGAGCTGTCCGGGCGGCTGAAGTCGGTGGTGGATGAGGCCTCGCCAGCGCCGCCCGTACCGGGTCCAGGAGGCGGTGCATTAAACGAAGCCATCCACTGGGTGAACGTGAACCCGTCGCAGGGAGCGATCTCGATCCACTCGGCGCCGCTGGACGTGAGCCCGATACTATCCGAGAAGCTGTTTTCCGAGAAGGACTGCGTGGTCCTGACCAGCGCTACTCTGACCGCCGGCGGTAGTTTCGATTTCCTGAAGCGTCGAGTTGGACTGGAGGATGACACCAGCGACCTGCTGGTGGGATCCCCATTCGATTACCAAAGGGCGGCGCAGGCCCTGATTCCGGAGGATATGCCCCAGCCCAACGCCAACGGCTACGTTGCCGCCACGGCTGACGTCCTGGCGCAGCTGGGCCAGAGGCTGCAGGGCCGGACCATGGCACTCTTTACCTCCCACTCTGCTCTGCGCGCGGTGGCGCAGCGGTTGCGTTCTCAGCTGGAACCCCACGGCATTCCGGTCCTGGCCCAGGGAGTCGACGGGTCGGCGCCCTCCGTCATGGCGGCCTTCACCGAAGAGCCGGGGAGCGTGCTGCTGGGGACTGCCAGCTTCTGGGAGGGCGTGGATATGCCTTCGGGCCTGCTCAAGGCCCTGGTCATCACCCGCCTGCCCTTCCAGGTGCCCAGCGATCCTATCGTGCAGCGCCGCTCCGCCTTGTACAATGACCCGTTCAATGAGTATTCCATTCCCAACGCCATTCTCCGGTTCAGGCAAGGTCTGGGCCGATTGATTCGCAACAAGCACGACAAGGGCACCATCGTGGTCCTGGATTCGAGGATAGCCAGCCATGGTTACGGCCACGCCTTCCGCGACTCAATGCCGCCCTGCCATCACACGCCGTGCTTGACCTCGAACGTGGGGATGCTGGCGGAAATGTGGCTGGACGGCGGCAGGCAGGGAGGGCGACGTGGCAATCGCAACCGGTAGCACCAGCCAAGATCCCTCGCACCGAGCCCGGGATCAGGCCGTTCACAAGCCGCACATGCTCAGGTTCGATGCCGGGCAGCCCATCGACCTTGAGGCCAGCCTGCTCGGCGGGCAGGCCCACCGCTGGCACCGGGAGGACGGCTGGTACACCGGCGTCCTGTGGGGTAACCTGGTGCTTGCCAGGCAGCAGAGCGAGGCCATTGAGTTTGCCAGCGCACCGGCCACACCCGAATCGCTGCTGCACAGATTTCGAGAATACCTGCGGCTGGATGACGATCTCCCGGCCATTTACGACACTATTACCCAGGACGCCAACGTTTCCGCCCAGGTGAAGCGCTACCCAGGTCTGCGAGTGCTGCGCCAGGAACCTTGGGAGTGCCTGGTTGCCTACATTTGCTCGGCCAACTCCAACATCGAGACCATCCACCTGAACATGGAGCGGCTCTCCAACGAATTCGGCTCGTCTCTGAAGCTGGTCAACCCCGACGGATCAGCCAGCGAGACATCGACGTTCAATCGCCACTCGTTCCCCGCGCCCTCAGATCTGGCCGAGGCTGGCGAGGCGGAGTTGCGGCGGCTAAAGCTGGGATTTCGCGCGCCCTACGTTCACCAGGCAGCCATCGCCGTGCTGGAGGGCCGCCTAGACCTGCAACATCTCATCCGCGCGCCGTACGACGAGACCAAGGCGGAGCTGATGGCGCTCAAGGGGATAGGCGACAAGATAGCCGACTGCATCGCGCTCATGTCCCTGGAAAAGCTGGAGGCCTTCCCCATCGACGTCTGGGTGCGCCGGGCCCTGGCCGAGTGGTACTTCCCGGGACAGAAGACGCCCACCAACCGCACGCTGTTGCCATGGGCCCAGGAGCATTTCGGTCGATACGCGGGGTACGCCAACCAATACCTGTTCCATGGCCGACGTCTCCGCGACAAGAAGCCGGCAACGTCGACGGAGAGTTCTCCTCCAGCGGAATGCGAAGGGGTCTGCTAGAGTGCCTGCCGCAGGAAGTAGAACGCGACCACGATCACCACGCTGACTGCGGTTGCCAGCAACAGAATTTTCAGCAGGCTATGGCCTGACGAGGCCTGACGTTGCGCCCGCCGGTGGTCCCAGGGTGCCACCTGCCTCCCCGATGACCAGATCCCCCGACGCGCGCGTCGTGCGTTCTGCTCGGCCTGATCAAGCCCCAGTTCCCGCCCGCCGTAACGGCTGTACCACCTGGCGAGACCCTCCTCGACCATCACCCGGTTGACGGAGCGCTGCCGGTGGGACGGACCAAAATAAAGGACACCGACCAGCCTGCCGTAGCGGTCGGTGTCCTTGTATTCGAGGGTCAGGTTGTTTTGTCCCCGCACCAGGCTCCTGAGGCGCTCGCCAGCCTCCCGCCCAAAGTCCTGGTCGTGTTCCGGAGCGTCGATCCCGTATAGCCGGACGCGTATCTGCTCGTCGCCGCCGTTTACGAGCCTGACCCGAATCGAGTCCCCGTCCTGCACGGAAACTACCCTGACCGGATATGGACGGCCCTTTCGGAAAACATCGCGATCGGGCCTCGCCAACCTGAACGGCAGGGTCAGCAGCCACCAGAGTGTCCGGCCGATGAACAAGTTCCCCAGTCTCTGGCGATCAGTTCTGGGTCAGCAGCAGCTTGCCGAAAAAGCTTGTTGCTTCCATCGCCTGGTGGGCGGCAGCGGCATCTGACAGCGGGAAAGCGCGGTCCACCACGGGCCGGACAGCGCCCCGGTTCAGCATCTCGACGATCTGGCGCATGTCCTCCTTGGTCCCCATGTAGACCCCATAGACCTCTTTCTGCTGGCTGAATAGCAGGCCGAGATGCAGTTCGGTCCGCAGCCCGGTGGTGGCGCCGCAGATGCCGTAGCGTCCGCCGGGGCGCAGCGACGCGAACGCGGGACCGAAAAAGTCGGCACCCACATGGTCGACAACGGCGTCCACGCCAGCGCCGCCGGTGATCTCGCGCACCCGCTGCCGGATGTCCTCCTCGGTGTAGTTGATCACCTCGTCGGCTCCCAGTTCCCTGGCCTTGGCCGCCTTCTCGGCGGTGCTGGTGGTGGCGATGACGCGCGCTCCGATGACATCCTTGGCCATCTGGATGGCGGCGGTCCCAACGCCCGCAGAGGCGGAGAGCACCAGCACGGTCTGCCATGGCTTGAGTTGGAGGCGACGCACCAGCATGTTCCAGACTGGCAGGTATGTCGTCGGGATGGCTGCTGCCTGCTCGAAGCCAACATCGCCCGTGACCACGTGCGCGTTGGCCGCCGGTACGCTGAGGTATTCCGCGTAGCTACCGTCGAGAGCGCTGCCCAGAAACTGGGAGCGGCGGCACAGGTCATCCTGTCCAGAAAGGCAGGCCGCACACTGCTGGCAGGAAAGCCGAGGGTTGATGACCACCCGGTCCCCCTCTTTCAGCCCTGCCACTCCAGCGCCGACGGCTGCCACCTCGCCCGAGCAGTCACCGCCCAGGATCAGGGGCGGCGGAAACTGCCGTTCGAGTCCCCGATCGCCCGCCCTGGTGTAGAGGTCCAGGCGATTCAGCGCAGTGGCCCGCACCCGCACCTTGATTTGTCCAGCGCCGGCCTCCGGTTCCGGGCGCTCCCCGAGCGTAAGTACCTCGGGGCCGCCGTGCGCCTCAATGTATACCGCTTGCATTCGTGAATGCCTCCTGCCTGTAAAAAGGGAAGTTGTTCTCTAATTCCTGCGTCGGTGCAGGCCCGCTATGGGCGCCTGCCGTAGAAGCAGTCGTCGCAGAGGAAAACGATGGCCAGGGCCTCCTCATGGCTGCCGATGCGGCCGCACTGGGGAACTTCCGAATCCTGGGACCATGGCTGGTGGAATTTCCCGCCGCACATCTGGCAGGAGGTCTCGTTGAAACCGTCCAGAGCTTCTCCGCAGATGACGCAGGATTCCATTTCTCCTTGTTCGATAGGTGATTCAGCCATCGCTCTTACTTTGTTGCCCCCTCCTGGCTATGGGCCAGCAGGCACCGCGCCAGCGCTCGTTCATCCTCTCCGCTCGATAGCTTGCCATCCATCCGCGCGTCGTGCAGCTGAGTCAGTATCTCTCCAACCAGCGGCCCCTGCAGCGCTCCCATTTCCAGAAGGTCATCGCCGGTCAGGCTCGAACGGACAAACCGGAGTTCGTTCAAGTACCTGGACAGGGCTCGCCTCGCCGACGGGTCCCCGGTCAATTTCGCCCTGACCGAGATTGCCCGGGGAGCGTAGGGTCGCAGGAATCGATACAGCTGGGATGGCCGTTCGGCCAATTTCCCGGCTGCCCCTTCGATGTTCCGGAGATCAATGGTATCACGGGCCAACGCCGCCCGTGACCCGGACAGGCGCAGACGCTGGATGAGTTCCTGCCCCTCGGCAGTTGTTAGCGGGCTGAACAGGGCCGCCAGCCATTCATCGGGGTCCTGTGGGACCTCCTCACCGTCCGCGAGGGCGCGGATACCGTCGTCTTTGGCCAGGGACGGGTGCAACCCCGACATCAGCTCCAGGTCCGCCGCCCGCAGGAGGACTCGCCCCGGATCCGACTCTTCCAAGATCCTTACCATCTCGTGCAGCCAGCGGTCTCCGCTAACGGAGTCCATGAGGCCGTGGGAAGCCGCCGAGGATAAGAGCGACAGGGTCTCATCATCCATGCGGAAGCCCAAACGCTGCTCGTAACGAACGGCGCGAAACATCCTGGTGGGATCGTCCACGAAGCTGCCTCCATGAAGGACCCGAATCACGCCGGCTTCCAGGTCGCTGACGCCCCCCAATGGGTCGAGGAAGTCACCACCCTCGGGCCAGACTCGAACGGCCATGGCGTTAATGGTGAAATCCCGCCGCTTCAGGTCGTCGTCGATGCTTCCCGGAGTCACCTGCGGCAACTGCCCGGCCGTCGGGTATTCTTCCCGGCGGGCAGTCACCAGGTCGACGCGGCATCCTGGCGTTACGACAGTGGCCGTTCCAAAGTGTGGGTGCACGGTCAGCTTGCCCCCGCTTCGTTCAGCGAGGCGTTTCCCGATGGCAACCCCGTCGCCCACCACGGAGAAATCGAGGTCTAGCACCTGGGTTCCCAGCAGTTCATCCCTCACTGAGCCGCCAACCAGGTAGATGCTGAACCCCAGCTCTCTGCCCAATTCCGCCAGGGAGAGAAACACCTCTTTCCGCCCTTCATCGAGGCCGGCAATCAAAGAGGACAAGCAGAGTCTGGGGGCAAGACGGGACGTAGGAACGCCTCCACAATTAACGGCGGCTAGGGACTCTATAACGCACGCTGGTTACACTTAGACCGGGGACTGAATTATACCATGACGGCTTTTCTCCCCCGCCCGGGTGATCCCCGATGGACAGTCATCAACCACTTTGACAATACAGAATTGCGTGGCTAAAATGCAGCCAAGGCGGCCGCCTCCTATGGGGTCTATGTGCCGTCAAAACCAGCAGGAGGCATGAGATGGCCGAGGCTGAGTTCACATCCTATTACGACTTCCGTTGACCCTTTGTATACAATGCCAACATGTGGTTGGCAAAGGTTCGGGAACTGACAGGAAATCCCATCGAGATTGACTGGCAGCCCTTCTCCCTGTCGCAGGTCAATAACAAGGACGGCGACAATGTCTGGGAGAGGCCCGATGTAGTCAGCGGGCAGGACCCCGTTCTACTGGCACACCAGGCCGGATTGGCAGTCAAGCGGCAGGGTAAGGAAGAGTTCGAGGCCTATTTCATGGCCCTGCTCAAGGCCCGCCACGAAGACAAGGCCGACCTGAACGACCGGGCAGTAATCGACGCGGCTGGTGAGGCTGCTGGTATCGACATGGCCCGCTTTGCCGAGGACATCGCCGACCCAGACCTGCTGCGCGAGCTGGCGGAGAGCCACTCCAAGGCCGTCGATGAATACGGCGCGTTTGGCGTGCCCACCTTCGTGTTCGACAACGGCAACTTCGCCTTCCTCAAGATGTTCATCCCGCCCGAAGAGCAGTCGGTCGAGATCTACGACAACCTGATGAAGTCCATGAGCGAGTTCGTCCACGTTGGCGAATTCAAGCGCCCGCAGCCCCCGTGGCCGCATGGAGTCATCTAGACTCCCCACCAGCCCGTCCGGAAGCGAACGGGCACGCAATTCGGCGTCTTTGCTGGGGTTCCATTTCAGGGACCCCAGTCTTCTTGACCATGCTCTTGTCCACCGGTCCTACTGCAACGAACACGGACTGGATGCGTCGGACTCATACGAGCGGCTGGAGTTCCTCGGAGACGCCGTCCTCGAATTGATCATTTCGGACCGTCTTTACGGTCAGTTTCCTGAGGCGGACGAGGGGCAACTGACAAAAGCGCGTTCGTCACTCGTGCGGGGGAAAGTGCTGGCCGGAGTGGCCCGCCGGTTGGGGCTGGGCGAGATGCTGAAAGTCGGCCAGGGTGTGGAGTCCTCCGGAGGAAGGGACCAGGACTCTGTATTGGCAGCAACATTCGAGGCCGTGATTGCCGCGGTCTACCTGGACCAGGGCCTGGAGGCGGTCCGCGAATTCGTATGCCGGAACCTGGCAGCTGAACTGGCGGATATCGCCAAGCTCGGCGCCCCGCCGGAAAACCCCAAGTCGCAACTCCAGGAGTTGCTGCAGGGGCATGGCTTGCCGCCCCCTACATACAGGCCGGCAGGGCGGGAGGGACCCGACCACAGTCCCATGTTTCGGGTGGAAGCCGTTGTCAGTAACCGGGTGATTGGCCGGGGCGAGGGCGGCAGAAAGTCGGACGCAGAGAAGGCTGCTGCGGAGGATGCACTCGCGTTGCTCCAGAATGATGAATTTCTAGGGGATTTCATTGCAGAGGACCCGGGAACGACTCAGCAAGATGCTGTTGCCGCACCCGAGCTTCCCATCGCAAAGGACTCAAATGGCAACCCCGCGACCGGCATACTTAAGCGACTCAAACTCAACCGGAACCCATAGGCAACCACAGACATGCTGAAACTGTTTCGACGCAACCGACAGGAAGAAAGAAAGGCCACTGAACAGGCGGTAAAACCCAGCCGGGAACGGTGGTTCGGCCGCATTGTGGGACTGTTGCGATCTCCACGCCTGGACGATGCGGTCTGGGATGAAATCGAAGAGATCCTCATTTCGTCCGACGTGGGCGTTGAGACGTCACTGCGGATAATTGACCACCTGAAGGAACAGGTCAAGGCAGGACAACTGGACTCTCCCGAGGCGGTTACCGATGCCTTAAAGCAGGCACTGACCAGCGACCTGTCTGCGGATTTCGAGGGATTCCTCCCCGGAGATGACGGGAGCACGAAGCCCTACGTGATTCTCATGGTCGGCGTTAACGGGGTGGGAAAGACCACCAGCATAGGAAAGCTGGCCCACCATTTCACGGAGTCCGGCAGGAAAGTTGTGCTTGGTGCAGCCGACACGTTCCGAGCCGCCGCCGCCGAGCAGCTGGAAATCCTGGGAGAACGCGTGGGCGTTGACGTCATCCGGCACGCCTCGGGCGCCGACCCCGGGGCCGTGGCCTACGACGCCTTCCAGGCCAGCAAGGCACGCGGCGCAGACGTGCTGATCATTGACACGGCGGGACGACTCCACACCAAGTCCAACCTGATGGAGGAACTGCGCAAGATTCACCGCGTCCTGAAGCGCCTTGACCAGACGGCGCCCCACGAGGTGATTCTCACGCTGGACGCCACCACGGGTCACAACGGGCTGGCCCAGGCTAAGTCCTTCCGGGAGGCGGTGGACTGCACCGGTATCTTCCTGGCCAAGCTGGACGGCACCGCAAGGGGCGGCATTGTACTTGCCATCCGGCAGGAATTGCAGGTGCCGATCCTGTTCATCGGGACCGGGGAAGGCATGGGCGACTTTGCTCCTTTCGATGCAGACGATTTCGTGGATGCCCTGCTTGAGCCGGTCTCCTGACCGGTCCCTACCCGGCTTTCCCGTTCGCTCTGTCGTGTGACCCATGGTCGACGCTGTTCAGTGGTACCTGACAATTCAGATCCTGGGGGTGGCGGCGCTCCCCTGGGTCTTTCAGCTTTTCAGATTCCTGCCCGACCGTGGCCTGACTCTGGCGAAGCCTGCCGCTGTCCTGCTCCTCACCTACCTTGTCTGGGTGTTCGGGATGGCTCGGCTGTTGCCCAACACCACCCTCACCATCTGGGTCATCACCCTTTGCATCATCGTCGCCTCCATGTGGCTTGCCGGGCGTCGCTGGGAGGAACTGCAGGAGTTTCTCCGTCGGCGCTGGCCCGTCCTGCTAGCCGGAGAGTTGGTGTTCCTGCTGATGTTCGTGGCGTGGGCGTTGGTGATTTCCGGTTCGCCGGGAATCACTCACACCGAGAAGCCCATGGACTTCATGCTGATGAACGCCGCCCACCATGCGCGTTACTTTCCGGTAGAGGATGCCTGGCTGTCCGGCCACTCGATCAGCTACTACTATTTCGGCCACATCATCGTCGCCACCATCTCCAAGATGAGCGGCGTGGTGACCTCGGTGGGTTACAACCTGAGCGTGGCGACAATCCCCGCACTGGCGGGGACCGTGGCGTTCGGCCTGCTCTACAACCTGGTGCGGCTGGCTGGCGGTGGCATGCGGTGGGCGCTGGGACTGGGCACCGCTGCTCCAGCCGTGATCCTACTGGCAGGCAACCTGGCCGGAGCTCTGGAGTTCATACGCATCCGAGGCTGGGGAGGCCCGGGGTTCTGGAACTGGGTTGGCATCGACGGCATGGACGCCCAGCCCGCCGAGGGTGGAGCATTTCCCGGGGAATTCTGGTGGTGGTTTCGCAGCACCCGTATCATCAACACCTCCGCAGACGGGGCAACCCTGGACTACACCATTACCGAATTTCCCGCCTTCAGCTTCCTGCTGGGTGACCTGCACGCCCACGTGCTAGCGATTCCATTCCTGCTGCTGGCCATCGCCGCGTCGCTGAACATCTGCTGCTCTAGCGAACGGCTGGGGTTCGCCTGGCTTCGGGGCCACCCCGCGCAGGCGGTCTCGGTGGCTCTCGCCGGAGGGGCACTGGCGTTCATAAACTTCTGGGACTTTGCCACCTTCATGGCACTTCTCGCAGCGGCCCTGACCCTCAAGGGCATCAGGGATTACCCCGGCTCCCTATTGCACGCTGTAAATGCCTCGGCCGCCGTTTTCTTGCCCCTGTTCCTGCTGGCCCTTGTGCTGTTCGCGCCGGTGTATTTCACCTTCAGCGGCCAGACGGACGGGGTGTTGCCCCTGAGAGAGGTGGCCACCAATCCCTTCCACCTGTTCATCGTGCTGGGGTTGTTCATCATGCCCTCCCTAGCTCTGTTGGGAAAAAAGGTTTGGGGCATCGGCAGGCCCGATGGCACGGAGACCTCCGTGGCAGTTGTGGCTCTGTTGATTGCGGCCTTGCCGCTCGGGATTTGGATGGCGACGGCATTCCTGTTCACCATTGTGGCCGACGGCGCCACCGTCGCGCTGGATGACCTGGGACGCCGCCTCACCCTGGCCTTGCCGGCAGCCATCGTCGTTGGCCTGGCGACCTACGCCGCTGCCGTCAGGGCACGGAGGAACGACGAGGTGGCCTCATCCTTCGTATTGATGCTCATGGCACTGGGCATCTTCCTGATCATGGTGGCAGACCTGTTTCACATAGTGGACGCCTTCAGCGGACCGTGGCGACGGATGAACACAGTGTTCAAAGTCTACTACCAAGCCTGGTTGCTGCTCGGCGTGGCAGGCACCTTCGCCATTTACGCGCTGTGGTCCGGCAAGGCTGCGGCAGGAGAGCATCCGCGCTGGAGATCCGTGGCCTCACTGGCCGGTAAGTGGGGTGGAGGCGCGGCCATGGCCCTTCTGCTGGTGGGCTCGTTCTATTACACTCTCGGGGCCACTCTGGACCGGGGCGGCGCCTACGGTGATCCCTACGAGGGCCGCACCCTGGACGGCCTCGCCTACCTGCAGGCCGAAGACCCAGCGGAATATGCCGCCATAGCCTGGCTCCGGGACGAGGCGCCGCCCGGCCGCATCGTCGAGGCGATCGGCGACGATTACAGCAGATTCAGCAACGTATCGGCGAGCACCGGACTGCCCACCGTCCTGGGATGGGTTGGCCACGAACTGCAGTGGAGGGGTTCCTCTGAACCTTTTGCCGGACGCGCCGAGGATGTAGCATCCATCTACACATCCCAGGACCCGACCGAAGTCAGGCGTTTGCTGGAAAAGTACGATGTAGATTATGTTTACCTCGGGAAAAGGGAGCTAGACTCGTATGGGGTGTCCTCCCTGGAGAATTACAAGGACTTTCTGAAAACCGTCTTTCACCAGGATGACGTAGTAGTCTACGAATTTTCGACCATTGCCGAGCCATGACCGAATCTGACGCTGAAAAACAGGGGCCGACTCCCGAGGGGGACGCTGAAGATCCGCTGGAAACAGGGGCCGGACCCGACGACGTAGAACCGGAGTACGCCCTCAACCCAGCGGACGACGTGGAGGCCCCGGAATCCCTGGGGGATGGAGCCACGGCCGGCGAGCCTGCTCGAAGATGGGGTCTCCGGGTGCCATTCAGCAGCCGTTCATTGGGCCTATGGGATTTGGCATTCGCCGCCGTGGTGCTTGCCGCCCTTGGCCTGCGCTTGTTCGAGCTCAGCGGCCGAACGATGCACTACGACGAGGCCATCCATCTCCATTATGGATGGAGGCTGGCCAACAGCGCCGGCGGGTTCCTGGGATGGCCCTGGATTTTCGGAACCGACTACATTCATTCGGCGTGGATGCACGGTCCGTTCCAGATTGAGATGACCGCGATCATCTTCTGGATATTCGGCGACACAGATTTCACCGCTCGCCTGGGCTATGCGCTGTTCGGCACAGGACTGGTGGCGCTGCCCTACTTCCTGCGCGACCACATCGGGCGGCATGGCGCCATCCTGGCCGCAGCGTTGCTTGCGCTCTCACCGGTGCTGCTGTACTTCAGCCGCTTTGGCCGGAACGACATCATCATGATGTTCTGGGCCGTGGCGCTGTTCGTCCTCATGTGGCGCTACCTGCACGGGGGCCGGCGGCTTCACCTCTACCTGGCCTCCGCCATACTGGCGCTGATGTTCGCCAGCAAGGAGACCGCCTATCTGCTGGTCGCAATATTCGGGTTCATCGCCTTCGTGGCCGCATTGCCAGACATCCTGGCCTGGTTGCGGCGTCGGGCGCCGCTGTCCTGGGAGGGGACGCCGGTGGCGGTGTTCCTGCTGCTGTTCACCATAACTCTGCCACAGTGGTCAGCCTTGATCGGGCTCTTTCAGGGACTCTTCGGCCTGACACTGGCCAATCCAGACCCTCTCACCGGAAACAACGTCGCCAACTTCAACGGTTCGGATGGCATGACCGGGGCACCCGCATGGCAGGGCACTGTCCTCCCCCTTCCAATCATCGACGTACCCTGGCTTTTCCATGCCGCCTTCGCCATCGCGGGTCTGGCTGTGCTCATCTGGCTCATGAGTCGTGGCCCGCTGAACCACGAGAGGGCGGCCGGACTGATCGGTGCGCCAGTGATGATTGCCTTCGCATTCGCCTGGTTGCTGTTCCGGCCCTACTCCGGCGTGGACCCCGACAGCTTCGCGTTGCTGGCTGCCGACTGGGTGATTTTCTGCATCGGGCTGGGGGTCGGGGTGGGCTTTCTCCTCTGGAGCCGGTTTGACCTGGGCAGGGCTGCCCTACTGGTGGTCCTGCCTGCTGCGGCCGTGGCCATCTACTGCCTGCTGTTCACACCGGTCTTGAATGTCCCGGGACTGGTGGACGCGGTTCTGCCCAGCGGAGTGTCTGCGGGCAACACGGATATGGGTGTGCCGGTCAACTACGTGGTCGCCGCGGCCACCCTCCTGCTAACGCTGGCAGGTTCGACGGCCCTGGGCGTCTGGTGGCTGGGAAGGTACTGGCTGGTCTGCGGTGCCATTTTCTATGTCATCTGGACCGCTCTGTATACCACCATGTTCACCAACCTGTCGGGGATCTTCACCGGATTCTGGCAGGGCATGGGGTATTGGATCGCGCAGCAGGACGTGGCCCGGGGAAACCAGCCGTGGTACTACTACTTTGTCGGAATGTCGGTCTATGAAATACTGCCCCTGGTATTCGGAATTGCGGGCATAGTTTATTTCCTCCGCCGGCAGGATGCGTTGGGGCTGGCCCTGGCGCTGTGGGCCGTTCTCTCGCTGGCAGCCTACACTGTCGCGACCGAGAAGATGCCGTGGCTGGTCGTAAACATCACCACGCCGTTCATTCTCGTCGCCGCCAAATACCTGGGCGAGCTGCTGGAACGGCTGGAGTGGCCTTCGCTCTTGGGCAACCCGGCCAGAGCCTTAAATGATCACCCGCCTTCTGGAGGCGGTGTGGCTGGCGCTGGAGCCATCGGAGCGCTGGTGGTGTTCGTAGTCACTCCGGTGGTGGCACTTACTTCAGTCTACCTGTTTCTCCAATGGGTTGACCCGGCGCGGCCCTTCGTCCTGGAGCACTGGCTCCTTGTAGCATCAGTCATCGCGTCGTCATTCGTTGCCGCCCTAATCTTCCGGTTAACGGGAAAGGAGAGAGCCGCACCGGCGGCGGCGCTGGGACTGGCCGCGTTGCTGCTGGTCTTTGGCGCCGTGGGCGCATTCCGGGCCGCTTACACCTACGACGATACCAACGTCGAGGTGATGGTATACGCCCAAGGCTCCGCCGACGTAAAGGATACCTACCTCACGCTAGAGCAGGATGTGTATCCCCTGGCCGAGGGAGTTCGGCCCGTGAAGGTCGACTACGACGTGTGGTACCCGCTGCAGTGGTACGTTAGGCACCATTCGACTGACGGAAGGCTGAATTTCCAGTGCTTTGAGTTGACCTCCGAGGAGAGGCAGGGGTGCGTTGTACTGCCGGAGAGCCTGGAGGAGGACGGAACCTTCACTTTCGGCAACGCCGCCGCCCTCGTGGTCAAGGGAGGCCACGTCGGCGACGATGCGGCAGTGCGGGAGCAGTACCAGAGGCAGGGCCCTTTCAAGGAACTCCTCTGGTTTCCGGAGTCGTACCGCAGACCCGATGAAAACCGCGAAGAGGAGCCGATGCACACCCAGATGGCCAAGGACTTCGGCTTCTTCCGGGACTCAGTTTCCAGCCGGGAGAAATGGGCGGAGGCCCTCGATTATGTAGTATTCAGGAGATTGGCAACCCCCTGGTACCGGTCCGAATACTACGCTTACTTGCCTTGAGTCAAAATCTGACAAGCCATATACTGAAACGGCGACGAAATGGGAACGCCCAATAACGAATACTGAACAGGCACGTACCCTGAGCCTGGGACAGCAAACTGAGGGGCGCACCCCCTGAACTTGGTACGGACTACCTGAGGATCGCCGCCTCTTGAGCTCGGTTCGGGCGGAGCCGAAGGCGTTGGAGCAAGTACACAATTGATAACCGCCAAGTGGCATCTTTGGCTGGGCATCGCTGTCAGCGTGGTCATGCTGCTCTTCCTGGCCTGGCAGGTATATCGATTTGACGACCCGTCGGGGCTGATAGACGAGCTGGCCGGGGCCAATTACCTTTTCATCATCCCGGCAGTGGCGGTCTACTTCGTGGGCGTCTGGTTCAGGGCCCTGCGCTGGCAGTTTCTCCTGAATCCCCTGCGGTACTTCCCCGTGAAACGCCTGTACCCGGTGGTCGTAATCGGGTACGCGGCAAACAACCTGCTTCCCATGCGGCTGGGGGAACTGGTCCGCTCCTACTACCTGGCTCGACAGGAGAACTTCAGCGCAAGTTCCGCCCTGGGCAGCGTCGCCGTGGAGCGGGTGTTCGACGGGCTGACGCTGATGGTCCTGGTGGCCATCACGGTGCCCCTGCTGCTGGTCACCGGAGCGTTTGACTGGACCGCCGGGGTCTCGCAAGAGACCGCCACGGTACTGGCGGCAGTCGTGCTGTTCGTGTTCGGCGGGTTCCTGCTGCTTTTCACCCTCCTGGCAGTCTGGCAGGGATTCTCGGAATTCGTGCAGCGACTCCTGTCCCTGCTTCCAGGGCGACTCGGCATTCTGGCGCTGCGGTTCTACATCTCGTTCGCAGCGGCACTGAGCATTCTCGACTCGCCCCGCAAGCACCTGGCGCTGATTGCTTTCTCGCTGCCCGTTTGGTTCTGCGAGTTCATCGTCTACTACCTGGTTTCATACACCTTTGACCTCGGGTCTCACTTCGACTCGCAGGGCACGTACATACTGGCCATTGCGCTGCTGACGGCCACGTCCAACCTGGCCACCGGCATACCAAGCGCCATTGGCGGAATCGGACCCTTCGAGGTCGTGGCGCAGCAGACGCTGGTGGCCCTCGGAGTCGGGGTGGGAGTGGCCGTCGACTACGCACTGGTAGTACACCTTGTGGCGCTGTGGCTCCCCGTAAACGTGGTGGGCCTGGCCATCCTATGGAGGCAGAACCTGAACCTGCGCCAACTGATCCAGGATCCTACCGGCAAGGATGGCGAGACGGCCGGCGACAACCCGGCGGTGAACACATCGCCGGCGGGAGGAGGGCCATGAGGGTCGGGATCATCGGCGGTGGCGTCGCCGGGCTGGCGGCTGCCTATGACCTGACGGCCAAAGGGCACTACGCGGAGGTGTTCGAGGTCGCGCCGTTCCTGGGCGGGCAGGCTTCCACCTTTCCAGTCGGCGGCGGTCAGCTGGAACGCGGATACCATCACCTGTTCGTCAGCGACACCGCCATAACCGATCTGATCCACGAACTCGGCCTGGGGGACAAGCTTGCCTGGCTGGAGTCCAAGGTGGGCCTCTACCACAACGGCAGGATCTGGGACTTCTCCACGCCCATGGACCTGCTGAGGTTCAAGCCACTGTCGCTATGGGACCGGTTCCGGGTCGGGCTCTGGACGTTGCGGCTGCAGCGCACCGCCGATTACAGCAAGTTCGAGAACATCACGGCCCGCGACTGGCTGTCCAGCCATATGGGGCGCAGGGCCTACGAGGTTCTGTTCGAGCCGCTGCTCCGGGGCAAATTCGGGGACCACTATGACCAGGTGAGCATGACCTGGCTATGGGGCAAGGTCCGCCTGCGCGTCGCGTCCCGCGGCAAGACCCTGCAGAAGGAGCAACTCGGCTACCCCATGGGCAGCTTCGGAGAGGTTATCGACACCCTGGCAAACCGGATAACCGACCAGGGCGGCGACGTGCATACCTCTGCGTTCGTCAGCCAGGTGCTTATCGAGGACGGTATTGCGACTGGACTGAAAGTGCAGTTGGGCAGGGAGGCAGAGCCGGAGGAGCGTCGGTATGACGTTGTCGTCGCCACCACTCCGTCCTACGTGTTCACGCGCCTGGTGCCGCCCATGCCCGACGACTACCAGAAAATGCTAACCGACGTCAGCTACCTATCGGCGGTGTTGCTGATTCTGGAGCTGGACCGGCCACTGACCGCCAAGTACTGGCTGAACATCGCAGACAACGATATGCCCTTCGTCGGAGTCATCGAGCACACCAACATGATCGACAAGTCACTCTACGGAGGGAAGCACGTCGTCTACTTCAGCAACTACCCCGACCGTGAGAGCAATCTGTACCGGATGGAGCCGGAGGAGCTGCTGGAGCTGTTTGTGCCGCACCTGCGCAAGCTGAATCCCGACTTCGACCGGTCGTGGGTGCAGGGCTTCCACCACCATCGCGTGGACGGGGCACAGCCCATCATCGGCAGAAACTACAGCCAACGAATTCCGCCGCACCGTACGCCGGTCAACGGCCTCTACCTGGCCAACACCACCCAGATTTTCCCCGAGGACCGGGGCACAAACTACTCCATTCGCATGGGCCGCCAGGTCGCGCAGATGGTCATGGAGGACCATTCCACCTGAGGACCTGCGACGAAATGTTGCAAATATCTTAGCGTCGAGTAAAATCTAGCGTAGTCAAAGGGCGGTCCCCTATATGGGGATGCCGTTCGTGGGACCCAAAGGAGCAGAGAGTGGCGTCCGAACTTAATCCGGCAGAACACGAAATCCAGAATCCGGGGGAGACTCGCCGCAGTTTCCTGGTCAAGTTGGGCATCGGCGCTGCCGCGCTGGGCCTGGTGGCAGGAACGCTGTCGTCGCTGCGTGGCATCGGCGGAGGCAGTAATGCGACCTCGATGAACACAGAATTCCCCGGCGAAGACTCCATATTCCACCCGGCGGTCGACCCGAGGCAGGACCCCAGGCGCAACGAAAACCTGTAACGGACATTCTGGCAACGGCTCTTTCTATGGCCCTGCTTCCGGGTTGAACCCGGGGCGGGCCATTGCCGTATCTGGACCATTCCACGCGACGACCGTTTCGCCGGTCTGGTGTTCAAGCTCGGAGGGGGCGGCGCCGCAGACAGGAGGATGACAAATGCCCGAAGCAAGGCTGACCGTCGGTAACGTGGAAATCCTCTCCTTGAACGACAACGAGTCGGCATTACCCCTCAGCGACGTCTTTCCCGAGGTCCCGGCCGAGGCATGGGCGCCGTACCAGGAGCGGTACCCCAGCGGGTTCAGGGACGACCACCTGCTGGCCCACTTCGAGTGCTACCTGATTCGGTCCGAGGGACAGACCATCCTGGTGGACACCGGCGTCGGCGGCGCGGCCACAAACCCCAACTCCATCGAGGCCATGACCGGCGGCGTGGAGGGCAGGCTGCTCCAGGAGTTGAGCTCCGTTGGCCTGAGTCCGGGAGACATCGACACCGTTTTCTTCAGCCACTTGCACTTCGACCATGTGGGCTGGAACGTAACCCACGAGTCCGGAGCCGCACCCCGGGCCACCTTCCCCAACGCGCGATACGTTGCGCACCGTGCCGACTGGGATGTTTTCCAGCTGCCGGAGGTTATGGAACTCTTCCCGCCGCACTGGGACTACGCGCTGGGCCCGCTACAGGACCTGGGCGTTCTGGACCTGCTGGAAGGCGAGCGGGCGCTGACCAGCGAGATAACCGCCATTCCTACGCCCGGACACACGCCCGGCTCCATGAGCCTCGCCATCGTGTCCGGGGGCCAGCGAGTCTACATCATGGGCGACGTATTTCACGGCCCAACGCAGGTCACCGAGACTAGCTGGAAGTTCAGCTTTGACATGGACGGCGACCAGGGCATCGCCACCCGCACTGCCATGATCGAGCGGGCGGAGTCGGAGGACGCCATCATCGCCATCTGTCATCACGGCGGCTTCGGTCGAGTGGTGCGCACCGAGGGTCGCCGGTACTGGCAGCTGGTCTCCTGACGTGCCCCGCTAAGTCCCCTCTCCCGCCGGGAGAGGGTTAGGGTGAGGGAGTTGCCCTCTACCGACGGCCAAACTCTCGCTCCACGTGGTACGAGCTGAAGTGCACCATGGTGGGGCGACCGTGAGGGCAGGTGTGGGGATTGGCTGTCGCTTCCAGTTGCTCCAGGAGGGCGCGCATCTCGGCATCGGAGAGCGCCTGCCCGGCCCGCACAGCGGCGTGGCACGCGATGGAGGCGGCCATAACATCCTCTTTCTGACGCGTCAGCCCTTCCAGTGTTGCCATGTCAAGTATGTCGATGAGCGCCTTGGCCGGATCCTCCTTCGACAGGATAGACGGCACTGAACGTAGCAGGTAGCTGCGCTCGCCGAACGGTTCAAGCTGGAACCCGTAGTCCGCCACCGCCTGCATGTTGTCCAGCAGCGTCGTGGCGTGGGACGGTGTCAATTCCACGTTCACCGGGGCAAGCAGCGGTTGGGAGGCAGCCTTGCGCTCCTCGCGTTCTGCGCAGATCCGATCGAAAAGGGTGCGCTCGTGGGCAGCGTGCTGGTCGACCAGGTACATCCCCTCCGGCCCCTCGGCGACAATGTAGGTCATCTTGAGCTGACCCACCACTCTTAGCGGAACTGCGGGCCGTCCCAGCAGGGGAAGCATCTCGCCTGCCGGCCATCCCGTCTGGGGAGGCGGGGGCGCCCCTCCGCTGGCATTCCCGAAACTGGCCATGCCGGGAGTGCTGGCTCGACCACTGCCTCCGCCGAATGAGCGAAATCCCGTGCGCTGCCCAGTATCTTGGGCAGGAACAGCGGTGGGCACCGGAGAGTCCGACACCAGCGCGGCCCTCACCGCCCTTTGCGTCAGGGAAAACACACGGTTCTCATTGTGGAAGCGCACCTCTCGCTTGGCCGGATGCGAGTTGACATCGACATCGGCGTAGGGGATTACGAGGTTGATCGCGGCCACCGGATAGCGCTTCACCTGCAGCAGGCCGCTGTAGGCTTCCTCAACGGCGAAGGACAGCATTCGGCTCTGGACCAGTCGGCGGTTCACGAAGAACGTCAAGTAGGTGCGGTTGGCGCGGCTGACGCTGGGTGCCGCAACGAATCCTTCGACAGCGTAGCCTGTCTCCGCGTCCTCGGCATCCACCTCCAGCATGCTCTGCGCCACCTGGGAGCCGTAGACCGCCAGCAGCGCCTCCCGTGGCTGCCCGTTGCCCGGAGTGGTCAGGGAGGTCCTGCCGTCATTCACCAGGCGAAATCGGATTTCAGGAAAGGCGAGGGAGTAGCGGCTGACCAGCTCCTGCACTCGAGCGGTCTCGGCCTGGGCTGAGCGCAGAAACTTGCGGCGGGCTGGCTGGTTGCCGAACAGGTCCGACACCTCTATGACTGTTCCCGGAGCGCATCCCTCGGCGCCTTCCTCCACCACCTCCCCCCACTGCAGAACACGGCGAGAGCCGACTGTCTCGTCACGAGTCCGTGTCACGACGGAAATGCTGGAGACGGCTGCAATGCTGGGCAGAGCCTCGCCACGAAAGCCCATGGTGTCCACCCGGTCCAGTTGCTCTGCGGTGGTCAGTTTGCTGGTGGCGTGCCGGTAGAAGGCGAGGGGCAACTCGTCAGCGGGCATTCCCTGGCCGTCGTCCGCGACACGGATCAGGCCGGTGCCGCCGCCCTGGATTTCGACCGTAACCTGCGTTGCCCCAGCGTCGACGGAGTTCTCGAGCAACTCTTTGACCACCGACACGGGCCTCTCGACGACCTCGCCGGCGGCGATCCTGGCGGCCAGGTCGGGAGGCAGCACCCTAATTGGCACGTTCAGCCGCTAGAAGAGGGGGACTATGGTGCCCTTGGCCCGGTACTGCTTGTCCTCCGAGGTGCCGGTCGCGGCGAAATCCTGAGCGATCCGGTAGACCCGCTCCATCTCCTTGTCTGGGGAGCGCTTGAAGAAGTAGGGAGGGACCCATACTCCGCCAAAAGCGGCCACCACCTCCGGGTAATCGTCGATTACGAAGTCCGGCTCGAACGGAACGCCCAGTTCCTCCAGCCGCTCGTGGAAGTGGTGAGTTGGTTTCTCGTAAACCCCGCTGACGTAGGGCTCGAGCTGGTGCTTTTCTATGACCTCCCACCTTTCTCCCATCCCTGACCAGATGTAGATTTGGTGGTTCTCGTCCAAGAGTGCCTGAAAGATTTCCTTGGTCTGGGGACGGAGGCTGTTGTCCAGTCCCAATATCGTATAGTCAACATCAAAAAAGATCTTCATTGGCCGTATCTAGTCCTTACAGTTCCGGCTTTCCCCCGCCAAGGACATCAACGGCCCTGGTCAACAAAGGGGCACCATGAAAGTATATTACAATCCGTCCTTTGAATCAGCACTACATTGAAATTTCACAATGGTCTGTCGATTTTTCACTCTCACAAGAGGGGGAGGATTAGGGAGGTGTGAGGACCGTCGCAACAGGCAACGCTTCCTACTGCAGGACCGCCCTCACCGAAACACCCGCAGCAAGGTGTCTCCGCTAATCGAATGACCCTGAGAATTTCACCAAGCCGGTTGGCATCGCCCTGCTGAACCGCTGGACTACCGACGAGCCTAGCTCGCGGCAGCGACCACGGAGTCCAGGACTGCTGCCCCTCCCCCAACAAACAGCTGTTCTCCCACGCGCATCATGGGGCGCCTGACCAGCTTCGGTTCCTGCAGCATCAGCCGGACCATCTCGTCCTCGGACAGTTCCTGCCCAGCCAGCCCCATCTGCTTCAGACTCGGACTGCGTTTGGCGAAAATCTGGTCAATGCCCGCGATGGCAGCCATCTCCCGGACCTCTACCTCGGAAAGGCTTTCCTTGAAGTAGTCGCGTTCGTTTATTTCCAGGTCATTCTGCAGGAGAAACTCTCTTGCCTTCCTGCAGGTGGATCAACGGGGCCACCAATAGAGACTGACAGGCTGGCTCATAATGTCCTCTACTTTGCGATTTGCACTTTTGTCCGTGGGTTGCAACAACCGCTATTTTATACCGGCGTGCAGCAGGTGAGAATCGGCAGATTCTTCAGCAGGCGGAACTATATGGCCGAATCCCTCGCTTTCTGCTGTAGCTCGTAGAGCTTGTTCAGAGCCTCAATGGGAGTCATGTTTGACAGGTCCAGCGCCTTGACTGTGTCTGAAAGGTCCTGGCCGGGGGCAAAAAGAGACAGCTGCTGTGAGGGCGTCCCACGTCCTGCGCTGGGTCGTCCGGCGCCGCTGCGGGATTCCAGGTCGTCCAGGACTTCCCAAGCGCGATTGACCACGCCCGGGGGCATCCCCGCCAGGCGGGCAACGTGTACACCATAGCTCCTGTCGGCCCCGCCGGGCACGATGTGGTGCAGGAAGACCACGTCGCTGCCCTCCTCGGCCACGACCACGCTGAGGTTCCGGACGCCCGGCAGCGACGAGGCAAGCTGTGTCAGCTCGTGATAATGGGTGGCGAACAGGGTCTTGCAGCCCAGTCGCGGGTCGTTGTGAATGTGCTCGATGACCGACCGCGCGATGGACAGGCCGTCATAGGTGCTGGTCCCGCGGCCAATCTCGTCCAGGATCACCAGCGAGCGGGGCGTGGCCTGGTTGAGAATGGCGGCCGTCTCCACCATCTCCACCATGAATGTCGACTGACCCGTCGCCAGATCGTCCTGCAGCCCCACCCGGGTGAAGATGCGGTCCACTAGGCCTATGCGAGCCTCGGACGCAGGCACGAAGCTGCCCACCTGGGCCAGTAGGGTGATCAGCGCCACCTGGCGGATGTAGGTGGACTTGCCCGCCATGTTGGGCCCGGTTATCACCAGAACCCGGGCCTCGTCGGACAGCTCAACATCGTTGGGCACGTACTTGCCGGTGGGCAAAACCCTTTCCACGACCGGGTGGCGCCCATCGCGGACGCGTATTTCGGGGCCCTCGTCCACTACCGGACGCACATAGCCGTTGTCCACGGCAGCCTGGGCCAGTCCGGCAAAGACGTCGACCTGGGCGATGGCGTACGACGAGCGCATGATCACCGCTGCAGATTCCGCAACCTGCCCGCAAACGCGTCGATAGACCTCCTCTTCCTCGGCGGCCAGTCTCTCGCGGGCGTTCAGGGCGACAGATTCGTACTCCTTGAGCTCCGGCACGATGTACCGCTCTGCGTTGGTCAGGGTCTGTCGCCTGATGTAATCATCGGGCAAGGTGCCAATCTGGGACTTGGACACCTCGATGTAGTACCCGAACACCTGGTTGTAACCGACTTTCAGAGAACGAATGCCGGTCCTGTCCCGTTCCTTCTGCTCCAGGCCGGCGATGTATTGGCGGGCGTTTAGGCTGGCATTCTTCAGCTCGTCGATCTCTGCCGAGAACCCCTGCCGGATCACGTTCCCGTCGCCGACGCTACCGGAGGGCTCCGGATCAATTGCTGCCTCTATGAGCGCCACGACCTCGGGCGCCGGGACCAGTTCGTTCCTTAGCCACTGCATCTCCGGGCCAAGGGCTTCCACTCTTTCCTTCAGAGCCGGGATAGCTTCGAGTCCCGACTTCAGGGCGAGTAACTCACGGGGCGCCGCCGACCGGGCCACAACCCGGCCCGTGATTCGCTCCAAATCGGCCACACCGGAGAGAACGGACCCCATCTCGCTCCGGACAATCCCGTCCCTGAACAGGCAGCCCACAGCGTCAAGGCGCCTTTCGACTTCCTCCAGCTCCAACAGCGGTTGCCCCAGCCAGCGACGGAGTAGCCTCGCCCCCAGGACCGTGCGTGTACGGTCTACGGCTGCCAGCAGCGAAAGTCCCCGTTCCAGTCCGCGGCCACCCTCGAACAGCTCCAGGTTGCGGCGGGTGCGGGAGTCCAGGGACATGTATCGCTTGGTGGAATAGACCGCCAGGTTATTCAGCTGCACCTTGGCCGACTTCCTTGTCCGGTCGAGGTAGTCGACGATGGCGCCGGCCGCCGTGACCGCCAGCGGAAGCCCCTCGCAGCCGAAGGACTCCAGGGTATGGGCGCGAAGGTGGGACAGTAGCGTCGCGGCGGCCCGCTGGAAGTCAAAACCCCGGTCATCCAGCGACGTAAGGCTCCATGGTTCACGGGGGATGTCCAGTTCTTCCGTAACGCCATCGGGAACCAGGATCTCGGAGGGTGAGATCCGCCCCAACTCAAGGGGCAATTGATCTACGGACAACTCGGTAGCGGCAAACTCGCCGGTGGTGATGTCCGCGTAGGCCAGCCCCGCCTGCTCCCCGTCAAGGGCGAGTGCGGCAAGGTAGTTGTTCGCCTGCTGGTCCAACAGCGAGTCTTCGAACACCGTCCCCGGCGTCACCACCCTGACCACGTCCCGGTCCACCAGGCCCTTGGACGTCGCCGGGTCGCTGAGTTGCTCGCAGATGGCCACCTGGTGTCCCTTCCTTACCAGCCGAACCAGGTACGGCTCCAGGGAGTGGGCGGGCACTCCGGCCATCGGCACCCTGAGATCCTTGCCCAGGCTGCGGCCGGTGAGGGTGATGTCCAGTTCGCGAGACACGAGGTGAGCATCGTCGTCAAAGGTCTCGTAGAAATCGCCCATGCGAAACAGGACGATGGAATCCCGGTAGGCTTCCTTGATCTTCAGGTATTGGCGGCGTATAGGTGTCAAAGCAAAGCATTCCGAAGGGATCGGTTATGTAATTCTATAACGAGCGCGTCGTCGCGGACTGCCCCGGTCTCATCCAAAGAAGAAAGCCCCTCCTTGTGCAGGCAGGGGCCAGAAATTGACTGAGAATCCAGCGGTACTACTCTTTCCAGAAACGCTCTTCCTTGAACCTCCACCCCTGCGGAGGTAGCTTGGTCTTCATGTCCTCTATCATTCCGGGATGGCCACAGGCGTAGACCAGAGTGTCGTCCTTGGGCAGGTGAAACTTCTCCAGGTATTCCTCCGCGATGGCATTGACCCGGCCTGTCTGGCCCTTCCAGTCCTGATTCCTCGGGTCGTCGGGGCGGCTCACCGATGGTATGAACCTGACCACGTCCGGATGCTTTTCGGCCAGTTCCGCGAATTCAACATCGTAGGTGAGCTCTTCCTGGTAGCTGGCTCCGAGCAGGATGTAGAAGGTGTGCCCGTCGCGATTGTTGTAAAGGTGATCGCGGACCATGCTTACGGACGGTGAGACACCGGTGACGGTCGACAGCATGAAGTGGTGATGGGCCTTCTGGTCCATGGTGAAGATTCCCTTGGCTCGTGGCCTGACGGACATGGCATCGCCGAGCTGCAGGTTCCACATCAGCGGAGTGAGCTCTCCGTCCGGGACCAGTTCCACGAACACCTCCAGCGAGCCCTCGTGGGGGGCGGAGGCAATGGAATAGGCCCGTTCTATCGGTCCGAGTCCGAGAGTGCAGTATTGGCCAGGCTTGAAGCCGAAACTGCCCCCCTCTTCGGGTTCCAGCCTGATCACCATCAGGTCGTCCGTGATATCCCTGCGTTCGACCAGGTATGCCTTCGGGAAAGCAGGATTGGGGGAGAGGTCCACGTCACTCACTCTCCCGGTGGCCGTCGACTCTACCATCGTATATCCCGCCTCCTCTTCACAAAATGAGCCACGTCAAATCAGGGCCAGAGGAATCCTGGCTGGTCGTCAGGACCCGGACCCAAATAATCCGCCCTGCGTTCTTATCAACCTGGCGGGCCTTACATCCAAACCCGGCAACATCGCCGCCGGATCAAACTCCTCGCTGGCTTCCATGTCTATCGCCAACTGCCCGAACAGAGAAGTGGACGCCACCATTCCCCTTGGCAGACTGGGGTCGAACCTGGCCACGCCGGGCAACTGGCCATCCGCCGTCTGTACCGCAACCCTGGCCCCTTCCGGCAAATCAAGGGACGCCGCGTCGTCCGGGTTGACGTCGACCCACTCCTCGCGATTTATACGATTGCGCTTGCCCTTTACGATCTCCATTTCTCGATGCTGCTGCAACAGGACGCGTCCGGGGGCGAACCAGAGGCCGAAACCCTCGGGCAGGTCCGGGGGTGAAGCAGACAACCCTGGAGTCAGGGGTATCGCCTTATTCTCGGAGAAGCCGCCGCTGTAAAGTACGGCGGTACCGGCATGTCCGGTTTCGGTGCAGGGCCACTGCAGCCCCTTGTGCTGCTTGCTGGCGTACAGCACCTGGGTTGGCTGAGGACTCTCCAGCTGTGTCCGCAGCACCAGGGAACCCTCGCTTTCGAGCCTGCGATGGGATATTCCGCCGTAAATCGGGGCGACCCTCGCGATTTCGTCCATCACCTCGCCGGGTGTCATTAACGGAAGGGCGTCCGGCTTTATTCGTTGCGCCAGTTCCGAGAGCACCCAGCCTTCCGGCCTGGCCGCCGATTCCCGCTGCGTGGCCGGGGTCAGACGCTGCACTCGGCGTTCCAGGTTGGTGAAAGTGCCGTCCTTTTCAGCGAAAGTAGGCCTGGGCAGCACCACATCGGCGCGTTCGGCCAGTGGGCCCAGGAATGTATCGTGCACCACCAAGAGGTCAAGGGAGCCGAAGGCATTGATGGCATCGCCGATTTTGCCGTTGGTGAAGTTGGGGCTGTCTCCGATGACCACCGCCGCCTTCAACCTGCTGTTGCCGGCCTCGTCGACCATCTGTGTCAGCCCGAGGCCGGGAGCGTCCGGTACCGGTACACCCCACTCCGTCTCGAGTGCGGCACGGTCCGCATCGTCCGAGACTCGGCGGTATCCGGGCAGCCGGTCAGGGACGCAACCCACGTCCCAGGCGCCCTGCTCGTTTGCCCCCCGGCGCATGGGATACAAACCGGTGCCGGGCCTGCCGATGTTGCCGGTCAGAAGGGACAGGTTGACCAGCGATAATACGCAGTTCCGGCTCTGGTCCGGGTCAATATTGTCCAGTCCGTATACAACAGCGCCTTCGTCGGCCTCGGCAAACATCCGGGCCGCAGCGGCAATTTCCTCTTCGGAAACCTGGGTCTCCTGGGCGATTTCCGCGAGCTCTCGCGACCGCAGGGAGTACCTCAGGGTTGCTGGGCTCTCGCAGTTTTCCTCCAGCCACTCCTCGCGTTCCAGCCCCTGGTCCACAATGCTTCTCAGGATTCCGGCCAGCAGCGTTGACTCGGTACCCGGCGCCGGACGAAGCCAGATGTGGGCGTAGCGCGTCAGCTCAACCTCGCGGGAGTCGATCACTACCAGCTTGGTGTTCTTGCGTGCGGCTTTCTTGATGGGGACTGCGACCACGTTCTGCTCTTCGGTCACGTTGGTATTGAACGTGAGTATGCAACCGGCTCGCTCCAGGTCCCAAATGGGGTTGGTTGCCGCCGCCAGCCCCAGCGAGTCCTCCAGTCCCAGCACCAGTTCCGGGTCCAGGTTGGAGGTGTGGTCCACGTTGTTGGAGCCCATCACCACCCTGGCGAATTTCTGTGCCAGGTAGTGTTCCTCGTTGGTGCTGGTGGGCGAGGTGAGCAGCGCGAACTCGTCGCCACCCACGCCGGTGAGCCGGGCCGCAATGAAGTCCAGCGCCTCGTCCCAGGTGGCCTCCTCCAGGGAATCGCCACGGCGGATCAGCGGCGACTGCAGGCGGGCAGAGTCGTTGACGAATTCCAGGCCGAACTTGCCCTTGAAACATGCCTGGCCCTGGTTGGCGGGGGAGTTGATTTCCGGAACGGCCCGGATCAGCTCGTCCTTCGCGTTGAACTCCAGGTTCAGCTGGCAGCCGACGGGGCAATGGGGGCAGATGGACCGCTCGACGCGCCGGGCCTTCTCCCACTTGTGTCCACGCTCCACCAGCGCGCCCACCGGGCAGACGTCGATGCAGGAGCCGCAGAACTCGCAGCCGGACTCCAGCAGCGAGGTGCCGAATGACGTTCCCACCAGGGCCTGCCCGCTCCGCTCGGTGAAGCCTATGGCATCGTCGCCGCGCAGCTCCTCGCAGGCGCGTACGCAACGACCGCAGACTATGCAGAGGCTGTAGTCGCGGTCGTAGAACGGGTCAGATACCTCGAGAGGAATGTCACGGTATTTATAGCCCAGAGGCGACTCGAGACTCATTCCCAGGTAGCGGACGGTGTCCTTGAGCTCGCAACGCTCGTTCTTGGGGCAGGTCACGCAGCGGTCGTTGACGGAAACGTGCCGGAGGCAGACGTCGTTGGGGCCGCAGATGTCGATGCGGTGGCAGGTCAGACAGCCGTTGGGGTGCTCGGCGATCAGCATCTCCATAACGGAGCGGCGCAGCTGGTCGACGGCGGGAATCTGGTTATGCACCACCATCCCGTCGGCCACCGGCAAGGTGCAGGCTGCGGGATAACCACGCTGTCCCTCCACCTCGATAACGCACATCCGGCAAGCGGCGTAGGGTTTCATGCCGGGGTGGTAACAGAGGTAGGGAACGTAGATGCCAGCATCAATGGCCGCCTCAAGGACCATCTTGCCGGGCTGGGTGGTTACCTCAACACCGTCTATGGATATGGTGATGTCGTCGGGCATTTCGCCTCTTCACTCCCCTGACTCAAACGCGACCCTAGCGCCGCGACCGCGCCGGGGAGTATCTCGGTCCGTTGCAAACACCGGTGGGACAGGTGTGCCTGATAATGTGGTCCTCGAACTCGCCGGGGAAGTACCGCAGTGCCGATGATACCGGGTTGAATCCCAGCTGGCCGTGCCCGCAGAGCGATCCGGCCTGCATGTTCTCGCCGGTGCCCCGCATCAGGTCCAGGTCCTCCGGCTCACCCTTCAGGTCGCAGATGCGCTCCAGCACCTCAAGCAGGTGGCTCATGCCCATCCGGCACGGGAAGCACTTGCCGCAGGACTCGTACTGACAGAACGCCACAAGGGCGCGCGTCATGTCGACAACGCAGGCATCCTCGTCGGCCGCTATGATGCCACCGGAGCCGAGGATGGCGCCAGCGGTCCGCAGCACGTCAAAGTCGAGGATCACATCCACATTATCTGCGCCCAGCACTCCGCCAAGGGGGCCGCCGGTCTGCAGGAATTTCAGCTTCTTGCCGTCGCGGATCCCCCCGGCAGCGTCGTACAGCACGTCCTTCAGGTTGACTCCCAGGGGCACCTCCATCATTCCGGTGTAATTCAGCGCCCCGGACAGGCACAGGATGGCGGTGCCGGTGCTGCGGTCGTGGCCTATGCTGGCGAACCACTCGCCGCCGCGGGACATGATCTCCGGCACATAGGACAGCGTCTTCACGTTGTTGATGTTGGTGGGCCGACCGAACAGACCGAACTGCGCCGGGAAGGGCGGCCGAAAGCGCGGCATAGCCCGCTTGCCTTCGATGGCCTCCATCAGCGCGCTTTCCTCTCCGGCCACATAGGAGTCCCCGGTCAGGGCGACCTCGATATCGAAATCGAATCCGGAGCCCAGGATGTCATCGCCAAGTAGCCCCAGTTCTTGCGCCTGAGTCACTGCGGCCCGGCAGCGGTCGATGGGGCCGTCGTGGCCGTGCCGGATAAAGATGTACCCTTTGCTGGCGCCGGTGGCGTAACCACAGAGGATAACTCCCTCTACGAGGGTGTGCGGGTCGCTCTCCAGGATGGCCTTGTCGTTGAACGCCCCCGGGTCGCCCTCCTCACAGTTGCACAGGACGTACTTGTCGCGGGAGGGATTGCCTGCCAGGAAGCGCCACTTGGTAGCCGTGGGAAATGCCGCGCCGCCCCGTCCACGGAGACCGGACTCGTTCACCTGTTGCAGGGCATCATCGGGAGTCATCTCCAGCAGCGCTTTGCTGAGCGCCCGGTACCCGTCATTGGCGATGTACTGGTAGATGTCCATCGGGTCGATGTTGCCTGCGTTGCGCAGCGCCACGCGATTTTCCCAGGCTCGCATGGGGTGAAGGGCCAAGTCTCTCAGTCCGTCGGGGGGCACGAAATCGTCGCCTGCATCGGGAGGTGCGAGGTAACCGAGGGCCAACTCGGTAACCGGCTGGCCACCGGCGACGTGGCCTGCCACTACCTCTCCGGCGCTTTCCGGATCGAAGTTGCCGTAGAACACTCGGGGCCCACCAGGAAGTTGCACATCCAAGAGTGGCTCAGCGAAGCAGAGTCCAATGCACCCGACCTCGGAGAGGCGCGCATCCACACCCTGACTCTCCAGGGCATCCCGCAGGGCATCCACAACTTCGACACCCCCGGCAGCCTGCCCGCACAGTGCCGTGCCCACCCGGAGCCACGGCCTTTTGGCCTCCGACTCCCAGCGCCGGCGAGCTTCCTGTTCCAGTTCCGCGAAATCAGCGGGCATGGCTATCACCAACAGCCTGCACAGGCGACACACTGGGGTCCAGCAGACGGGAAACGCGCTCTGCGGCGGAATGGGGAGTGACACGTCCAATCAAGTGGTGGTCTATGGACATCACAGGGGCCAGGGAACAGGCACCGAGGCAGGTGTTGAACCGCACGGAAAGTCGATGGTCGGGACGTTCGCCTTCGTCCTCCAGGCCGGAAGCCTCCAGCACGGTTTTTATTACGGCCATTGAGCCCATCAAGTGGCAAGATGCGCCCCAACATACCTCGACCTGGCGTTCGGCGGGTGGCTCAAATCGAAAATTGGGGTAGAAAGAGGCAACCGCCCACACGTCATTGACGGTCGCGTCCATATAATCGGCGACCAACTCAACAGCTTCGCGGGGGATGTAGTGCACCTCGTCTTCGACGGCCAGCAGGGAGGAGAGTATCGTGACCGTGGGCTGTTGCTGGCCTCGGACGGCCCGGTCTATCCTCTGCTCCAGACCATCCATGCTGCAGGACTCCAGGGACTATTCGAGCTGCGGCGACTGCGATTTCCGTGGGCAGCAGCACCTCTGCAGTCCCGTTAGTGAAGGAATTAACAATCACGTTGATACTATCACACCGCGCGATAGCGGTTCAACAGCGATATTATCCCAATAGCCTCGTTTCGCCTCAAAAAAACGACCCGGAAAAAACGGGAGCGGATAATCATCCGCTCCCGTCAAATTGGGCGAAATTCGCAGATTCGAAAGACTATTCGACCCGCGCTACGCTGCCGACCAAGATCCGCTCGACCTCGGGGAGCAGGGCCTCGGCGCGGGCGCGGCATTCCTCGTCGCTCAGGCTGGACAGGGGGTGAGGAGCGACGGCGTACTCGTATTCGGGTACACCCATCATGCGGGTCATTGCCTTCGCGGTGTTGTTGAACACATGGGTGATGATGGATGCGGTCGGCAGGCCCAGCCGCTCCATCTCGATTCCGTCGTGCACACTGCACGAACTGCAGGACCCTCAATCACCCACCCCGGTGATCAAGACGTCCACTCCATTCAGCATGTCCTCGATCACTTCTGACTTGGTGGGCAGGGAGGCCGAATGCTTGCTGAACATCCGGACTTCCTTGAGCCCGTGCCGCTCCTGGAGCATGCGGCCCAGTTCGTTCAGGACCTTGTCGGAGTTGGCCTTGGAGTTCTCCAGCAGCCCCAGGGTCTTGCCTTCCAGGGAGTTGGGCCGGTCGTTCAGCCGGAAATCCCCCACCTGGAGCTCCAGCCCCGAGGGATTTACCAGCCTGACGTCTCTGACCGTTACCGTGTCCGCCATAACGTCCTCCTCTTCGTCTTGATGACCTGTCTAGGGCAGTGAACTACACATAGCCCGATTTTTCAAGCCCTTGCTATTACCCAGCCACCTCGATTTTGCGTGTGCGTATCTGGTAGTTGGTGGTGTCGATGATGGCGCTGTTGCGTCCACCGGTGCCGCCGCCCATTACGATGATGATGTCTTCAGGCTCACGGGAGCAGCGGCGCAGGATCTGGTCGTCGCCCTCACGCTCCGGTCCCTGGGCCACGCCCAGGCGAATCAACTCGGCCTGCGGACGGGCGGCGTGCTCCATCAGGTACTCCTGGATGCCTCGTCGCGTCCAGCCGTCGTCGCCCAGGGTTATGGCGTGCTCGGGGCCGAACACCAGGGCCCACTGGGCCGGGAACCGCCAGGCCAGGCTGGCGCTCTTCAGCGTGTCCGCGACCGAGGCCAGGATAACCTCGCCGGTCTGGCCGTAGGCGTTGTTTACGGTGATGGGATTATAGGCGACGGCAATGGTGACCGTGCTGTCGCCGGCCTGGAACCCACGACTGACGTGCAGTGGCTCCCAGGGAGAGTCTTCCTCGTTTTCCGCGAAGGTCAGCGTGTACTTGCTGGGGTTGCCCAGCGTCCCCCGGTCGAGGATTCCCGGGCGAGCCTCAAAGCCGTTCATGAAGCAGAGCCGCACGGCCCTCCCGATACAGGCGTTGGCTCGGTTTCCCGGCCCGAAAATGCCGTCGCGGGAGTTCATCTCCAGGGTGTGGCGGATGGGGCCGTTGACGATCATCAGGACGGCCGGCGAACTGGTGGACGACGCGGCCATGTTGACGTAGTTCTTTTCCTCGTCCAGCGTGTGCAGTGCCGTGGTCAACACCGGGAAGTACTCCGGCAGGCAACCCGCCATCACGGCGTTGGCCGCGGCGTTCTCCGCCGTCAGCACCCTGCGACGCATGTCGAAGGTGATGATCTCTTCCTCGCCCGTCATGCCGGAGAGCTCAAGCATCTCCCGCACCTTGTACTCCACCGGCGGGACCACCGGAAGGCCGTCGCTCCACCCCAGCCGGTAACATTCCTCGATGATTTCCACCGTGTCGCTGTACTCGACGATTTCAGAACGGTTCATAACTACATCCGCCTATGTTTCTTGTCTCCGGAGTTTACTCGACCCCTCTCCTCTTACCGCAGAGGAGAGGGAGCAATGGGACTGGCTACACGTCCAGGCGCAACTGCACGCCTGCCTTCTCTTCCTGGATTCGGGCCACTGCGTCGGAGTCCTCCGGCCCGAAGCCGCGGAACATTGCCTCCACATGGCGCTGGTCAACCAGGTTGGAGAGGTCCATGGGCACTCCATACTCCCGGCCGAGGTCCGTGGCGAGGCGCACGTCCTTGGCGGCCAGTGCGGTGGCGAATCCGGGCTCGAAGTTGCCCTGGAACAGGAACCTTGAGAACTTCTGGGTGAGCCTACTGGAACTTCCCGAGCTGTGGGCGATTACGTCAGCCAGGGTTGCCAGGTCGACGCCGGCCTTGACGCCAAGGGTCAGCGCCTCGGAAAGCAGCACACCGATGCCCATGCTCATCAGGTTGTTACAGATCTTGCAGACGGAGCCCGCGCCGATGTCGCCGCAATAGACCACGTGGCTGCCAATGGCGCCCAACGTCGACTCGAAGCGATCGAAGGTGGCTTTGTCGCCGCCTACCATCACGGCCAACGTACCGGCGGCCGCGCCGTAGGTGCCACCGCTCACCGGCGAGTCCAGCAGCGTCACGCCACGGGCGGCACACTCCTGCTGCAGGTTCCTAACCATCGTGGGCGAGTTGGTTGAGAGGTCGAAGACTACTGTGCCTTCACCGGCGCCCTCCAGTATTCCGCCCTCGCCCAGGACCACCGCCTCGACGTCCCTGGGAACGGGGAGGCTGGTTAGGACCGCGTCGTTGCCCGGGACGGCCGCCCTGGGACTGTCCGCCCACTCGGCGCCCATCTCCAGCAGATTGGTTGCGGCCTCGCGACGCAGGTCGTGAACGGTTAGCTGGTGGCCGGCCCTGATCAGATTGGCGGCCATCGGATTGCCCATGTTGCCGGTTCCGATGAACCCTAGTTTCATCCTGCTCTCTCCTGTCTCGTGGTTGTTGCCCCTGCGGCGGCCTTTGCTCCCTGCCGAAGTCGCCACGGCCTGCCTGACCGGGAGCGGGCCCTCTTTCCCGAATAGGGCCGGTGCCGCCGCGCCCAATTTGGCTCGGTGCAGGCCCAGTTTCCCGAATTGGGCCAGTGCCGCCACGGCCCGTTTGGCCCGGTACAGGCCCGGTTTCCTGGGTTGGGCCGGAGCGAGGGCGAACTCGGGGAGTGTCGCTCTCGTCCATGTCTTCCGGGGCATAGTCGCCAACGTTCTCCCGCCGGTACGGCGGCGCGTAACCGCTGGGTGTGCTACGGGCGGGCCGTTCGGGGCGGGTGCTGTCTCCCGACTGGCGGGCAGCCTGTTCGTCGAACGTTTCCTTGGCGATGCGGAAGGCATTGACCGCAGCGGGCATCCCGCCATAGAAGATCATCTGTCCGATGATCTCCGAGATCTCCTCCTCGGTTACGCCAATGTGCAGCGCCCCAGTGATGTGGCGCTTGATCATCTGCGGGCTGTGCCCCAGCACGACCAGGGCAGCGATGGTGCACAGGCTGCGGGTGCGCAGGTCGACGGCGGGACGGTTGTAAATCTCGCCGTAGATAACCTGGTCAACCAGCCGCATCACGTCCGGCGCGAGTTCCATCATGGCCGCAGGCGGTTCGGGGTTGTTGTCGGGCCCGTAGTAGAGCATCCGGAATTCGGCGGCCGCCTCTTCCAGGTCTATCTCTTCTACTTCAAACTCCTCGTCGTCCTCCAAGTCGCTGCCGACAGCTTCCAAGTCGTCATCGGGATCGTCCCCCGTTGGCGGCTGATAGGGACGCAGATACGGGTCGTCCTCGTCGTATTCAGTGGTCACGGTGTTCACCTTGTTGGGGTTTCATCCCCACCCTAACCCTCCCCCTTGAAGGGGAGGGGATGGATACCTAAATGCAGTCTAGATAATTTGCCAGTAGCGACGGCCTTCCTTCCTGATGACACGGCCGATGTGGTCGTCTGGATGGAAGTGGCCGGCAGCAATCACGATGTTCTCAGCCTCCGCGCGCTCCAGGATGCGCTCCCGGTTGCGCTGGCTGTCCTCCTTGTCGGTGTCAACGCCGGCGGTCCAGTCGGGGCGCTGCACCTGCACCTTGCTGTGCAGCAGGTCGCCGACCACCATAGCGCGCTCACCGTTGGAGGTGATGTCGATGACCATGTGGCCCGGCGTGTGTCCCGAGGCGGTGAGCATCTTCACCTCGCCGGTGATTGTGTGCTCGTCATCCACCAGGTCCATGGCGCCCATGCCCTCCAGCGGCACCACGCTGTTGGTGACCTGGGGAGCGCTGCCGATGACGTCCGGCTTGGTGAAATGCTCCCAGTCCAGGCGAGGTACCAGGTAGCGTGCCTTGGGGAATGTCGCTGCCGGTTGATCGCCGGTATAGTCCACGTTCCAGCCCACGTGATCGCCGTGAAGGTGGGTATGAGCCACCACGTCGATGTCCTCCGGGTTGACGCCCTTGAGTCGTAGCTGGTTTACCAGGTCGCCGGTGCGGTTGCCGCGCTCCGGGTGAGGGCCCGGGCCCATGCCGGTGTCGACCATGATGGTCTTGCCCTCGGAGCGCAGGAAGAAATGCAGGTAATAAAGCTGTAACTGGCCACATTCCAGGGCATTCTGGTGATCGTGCCAGTCGGGCTCCGCAGTGGTGGGGAACATCATCCACGGGTCGCGGGGCGGCGGCACCATGTCCAGCACCGCTACGACGTCGACGTTGCCGATGGTTATCTGCCCTGCCATGGAAGGCCTCCTCGAATAGGAATCAGCGTGAATCCAGTAGGCTGTAAGTTCGGACGACTAATATTGGATCAGGGACACGACATCCCGGCCCTCGAGCTTGCTGCGGCCATTGAGGAAAGCGAGTTCAATGACAACCGCCAGTCTTGCCACCTCGCCGCCACAGGCCTCCACAAGCTGGGCGGCGGCGGAAAGTGTGCCGCCGATGGCCAGCACATCATCGATGACGAGCGCCTTCTGGCCCGCTGCAATACCGTCGGTGTGGATTTCCAGCATGTTCGAACCGTATTCCAGGGCATACTCAACCGAGTAGGTATCTGCCGGCAGCTTCCCTGCCTTGCGAACCGGGACCAGTGGCTTGCCCAGTTCCCGTGCCAGGGGGGCCCCGAATATGAACCCCCGGGATTCCACGGCGACGATCGTGTCAAAGGCCGTGTCGCCGCACTTCTCTGCGAGTTCAACCACGGCATGATTGAATGCATCAGGACTGTTCAGCAGCGGCGTGATGTCCTTGAAAATTATACCCGGCTGCGGAAAGTCCGGGATATCGCGAATGTAGTCTCTCAGGTCCATACCGGCACGCATCAATGAAACTTGGAGAGGCGCCTTTCTTCGGCACGGCGCGCACTTCCAGACACTATGAGGGGCGCGGGCAGTGTATGTCACGCCCCCTTCCCAGTCAACCCGGACATACTGTACACAGCCAATTCGGCAGCTGCCGCCAAGTGGGCAAACTGGACAAAAGAAGTATCCCTTGCAGTTTGACTTGAAATCCCCGAGTCAATATAATGTATTCAGCTTTCGTGCTTGACCGTGCTGGACTTTCGGATGGCCCCGCTGTTGTGGGGCTTTTTTCTAGTGTTCACCTAGCAGGTCCTTCCCGGGTAGATGCACGAACGCCTTCGAGGTATCACAGGCTGGGCCCGCAAGAAGACGGGTTCGCTGCTGCCCCTGTGGCGCAAAGGAAGCGCAGTCGATTTGTAATCGACAGGTTAGGGGTTCGAATCCCCTCTGGGGCTCCAAATCGCACCATTGAGAACCGGCGGCCTCGGCCCCGGATTCAGGGCAATTGCGTCCCGGTGGGCGAATGTGCGAATATGGATAGGCCTCAATTCTGGAGGGGTGGGTGAGTGGTTAAAGCCACCAGACTGTAAATCTGGCGTCCGGAAGGGCTTCGCAGGTTCGAATCCTGCCCCCTCCACCATTAAGATTAAGGAGCCGTGGCCGCGAGTACCCACCACAGTCAATACGGAGAGGCACTCGCGCATCGGAGTTCAAATCTCAATCAAGCCCAGATAGCTCAGCGGTAGAGCACGTTCTTGGTAAGAACGGGGTCGGCGGTTCAATCCCGCCTCTGGGCTCCAGAAAGGCCACAATAATAGCAGGGTATCCGAGTATAATTCGCTTACGCAGGGAGGGCACGGCACAGCATGGCCAGACAGCAGTTCGACCGGTCGAAGAACCACGTCAACGTGGGCACCATCGGGCATGTGGACCACGGTAAGACCACTTTGACCTCCGCTATCACAAAGGTACTCGCTGACCGGGGTCAGGCGCAGTACCTGGACATGGACTCCATCGACAACGCACCCGAAGAAAAGGCCCGCGGCGTAACCATCGCCATCGCTCACGTGGAATACGAGACCGAGACCCGGCACTACGCCCACGTGGACTGCCCCGGTCACGCCGACTACATCAAGAACATGATCACCGGCGCAGCCCAGATGGACGGTGCAGTGCTGGTGGTGAGCGCCCCCGACGGCCCCATGCCCCAGACCCGTGAGCACATCCTCCTGGCCCGCCAGGTTGAGGTTCCCCGTATCCTGGTCGCCCTGAACAAGGTCGACATGATGGACGATGAGGAGCTCCTGGAGTTGGTGGAGCTGGAGATCAGGGACCTGCTCAACCGCTACGATTTCCCCGGAGACGACACCCCCATCGTTCGCGTCAGCGGCCTTAAGGCCCTGGAAGGCGAAGCTGAGTACGAGCAGAGCATCATAGAACTGGTCGATGCGATGGACGATTGGATTCCGATCCCGCCACGCGCCACCGACCTGCCCTTCCTGATGCCCATTGAGGACGTTTTCGGCATCAAGGGTCGCGGCACCGTCGTAACCGGACGGGTGGAACGCGGCGCCATCAAAGTTGGGGAGCCCGTGGAGATCATCCGCTTTGGCGACACCCGGGCCACCGTGGCCACCGGTCTGGAAATGTTCCACAAGCAGCTGGACGAGACCGTCGCCGGCGATGCCGTGGGCATCCTGCTGCGCGGCGTGGACCGCGACGAGGTGGAGCGCGGCCAGGTATTGGTGAAGCCGGGGTCCATGCGTCCCCACACCAAGGCCAAGGCCGAGGTATACATCCTCAGCCGCGATGAGGGCGGGCGCCATACCCCGTTCTTCAGCGGATACAAGCCACAGTTCTACATCCGCACCAGCGACATCACCGGCTCCATCGGGCTGCCGGAAGGTGTGGAAATGGTGATGCCCGGCGACAACGTACAGATGGACATCGAACTCATCTCTCCGGTGCCCCTGGAAAGCGGTATGCGATTCGCCATCCGCGAGGGCGGCCGCACCGTGGGGTCCGGCGTGATAACCGAGGTGATGGACTAGCATGGCCAGAAAGACCGCAGACATCCGGCAGATCATCACGCTGCAGTGCGGTGACTGCCGGGAACGGAACTACACGTCGATGAAGAACCGGCGCAACGACCCGCAGCGAATGGAACTGCGGAAGTACTGCTCTCGCTGCCGGAGCCACCGCGTGCACCGCGAAGTGAGATAGCAAATGGCCAGGGCGGGCAGCTCACGAGCACAGCGAATCCTTGCCCCCACGGGGGGAGGACGCATATCGCCCTTTCAGTTCTTCCGGGAAACATTCGACGAGCTGCGAAAGTGCGTCTGGCCCAGCCGGGAGGAGACCGCCCGCCTGACCATGGTGGTCATTGTGCTTTCCATCGCGGCAGGCTTCTTCCTGGGCGGACTGGACAGGGTGTTTGCCGAGCTGTTCAACCGGGTGATTTTCGGACTGGGCATCTAGGCATACCCGGAACGCCCAGGACTCGACCCAGAGCAACCATCGCCCCCCGCCTGCCAGCCGGGCCGGGGGGCGTGATTCATCAGTCGGGAAGGTTCGCATGACGAACGCCTACGACATCACAGAAACAACCGAGCAACCCCAGGACATGCGCTGGTATATCGTTCACACCTACTCCGGCCAGGAGGACCTGGTGGAGAAGAACCTGAACCTGCGCATCAACAGCCTCGATATGGAGGACCGAATCAAGCAGGTGCTGGTGCCGACCGAGGAAGAGGTTGTGTTCAAGGACGGCAAGCGCCGCTCCGAGAGGAAAAAGCTGTTCCCAGGGTACATCCTCGTCCAGATGAGTATGGACGACGAAAGCTGGTACGCCGTACGGAACACGCCGGGAGTGACCGGGTTCGTTTCAACCGAGGACGAGCGCGACAGCCGTCCCAAGCCAGTGCCCCTGGAAGACAAGCAGATCGAGGACATCCTGAGACAGGTGGAGGCTGATTCCACCCGTGTCAAGATCGCTCTGGAGAGGGGCGAAACCGTCCGCATTACAGAAGGACCCTTCGTTGATTTCATCGGCGCCATCAACGACGTCGATGAGAGCAAGGGGAAGGTCCGCGTCCTGGTTTCGTTCTTCGGGAGAGAAACTCCCGTGGAACTGGATTTCCTCCAGGTTGAAAGAATCTGACCTGGACAAGCTGAATTAACCTGAATTCTGGGCGGCCCCAACGGATTTGCCGCCGCTCATCGCCTGCAGGAGTACCAAGTGGCGAAGAAAATCCGCGCAATTATCAAGCTGCAACTGGAAGCGGGAAAGGCCAGCCCGGCCCCTCCGGTGGGTCCGGCCCTGGGTCAGCACGGCGTTAACATCATGGGCTTTGTCAAGGAATACAACGCCCGTACGGCCAACGAAGCGGGAACTATCGTGCCGGTCCACCTGACCGTTTTCGAGGACCGCTCCTTCACCTTTGTCACCCGGACTCCTCCGGCCTCCGATCTATTGCGGAGAGCGGCGGGGGTCGATAAGGGCACTTCAGACGTACGCCAGGGGGGCGTCGGCACCATCAGCCGCTCCGCCCTACGGGAGATAGCCCAGAGCAAGCTGCCGGACCTGAACGCCGGCAGCGTCGAAGAGGCTATGAACATTATCGAGGGTACAGCCCGGAGTATGGGCATCCAAGTTTCCGGAGAGTAGCAATGCCCAGCAGAAGCCGACGCTACAGCAATGTTGCCGAAAGAGTGGACCCGGACCAGTCGTATTCCCCTACGGACGCCATCGAACTGCTGAAGGAGATTTCCACAGCCAAGTTCGACGAAACGGTGGAGTTCCACCTCAGGACCAACGTGGACCCGCGACACGCCGACCAGATGGTGCGCGGTGTGGTCAGCTTGCCCAACGGTCTCGGCAAGACTGTCAGGGTCCTGGTGTTCACGGGTGCCGATGGAGGAGAAATCGCACGTCAGGCCGGCGCGGACTATGTCGGCGAGGACGATCTGATCGAGCGCATCGAAGGAGGCTGGGTCGATTTTGACGTCGGACTGGCCACTCCCCAGGTAATGCCCAAAATTGGCAAGCTGGGCCGCATCCTGGGCCGTCGCGGGCTCATGCCGAACCCTCGCTCGGGCACTATGGTTCAGCCCCAGGACTTGCCCAGGGCAATCCAGGAGGCCAAGGGCGGACGCACGGAGTACCGTACCGACCGCACGGCCATCATCCACTGCGCCATCGGCAAGATCAGTTTTGATACTGACATGCTCTTGGGCAACCTTTCCGCTCTTACCTATGCCATTGTCCAGGACCGGCCGGCAGCCCTGAAGGGACAGTACTTCCGCTCGGCGTACCTGACCTCCAGCATGGGCCCAAGCGTGTCTGTGGACCTGGCGGCCCTGCAGGCATTGCGTCCGGAGAACTAACCGGATAAACTTGCGCAACAACTGAATATCCAACGCCGGAGACAGCGGGTCCCATTGGGGTAATGGCCAGGCCGCCCGCCGAGGCGCGACGAATCAACCAGGGGAACATGTTGCCCTGCGCCGCGTCTTAATGCTGGCGCAGGGCATTTTATTGACAGTTATCATGGGAGGTGAGAATTGCCAACACAGCAGAAAATAGACCGGGTTGAGGAGCTGAAGGATCAGCTGGAACGCAGCACGATCACTATCGGCGCCGACTACACCCGTACCTCCGTGAACCAGATGACCGAACTCAGGCGTGCGATGCGCGCCGGCGGCATCGAGTTCACCGTGGTGAAGAACACCCTGATGTACCTGGCGGCCGACCAGGCTGGAATGCCCCAGGTCAAGGATATTGTGCAAGGACCCAGCGCAGTGGCGTTCGGGTACGACGACCCTGCCGCCGCAGCCAAGACGATCTCCGATTACGCCAGGGCCAACGCAAACACTTTCAGCATCCGCGGAGCGGTGATGGCGGACGGCGCGTCCTTCGGCCCCGATGGCGTCGCCCGGCTGGCAACCTTGCCTCCCAAGCCCCAGATGCTGTCAATCCTGCTGGCGCAGATGCAGGCGCCCATGGCGCGCCTGGTGGGGGCGCTCAACGGACCCCTGCAGAACCTAGACAACGTACTGCGCGCCAGGATGAGCCAGATGGAAGAAGCATAGCCCGGCCATCAACCGCAATCCTGCCCAAACCTGATAGAAGAGGGAGTTAGCAATGCCACTGACCAAAGACGAAATTATCAGCGCCATCAAGGAAATGAACGTCGTTGACCTGGCAGACCTGGTCAAGTCGCTTGAGGACGAATTCGGCGTGACTGCGGCCGCCCCGGTCGCCGTTGCAGCCGCGCCCGCCGCAGGCGGTGATGCTGGCGCGCCCGCAGAAGAGGAAAAGAGCGAGTTCGAGGTCCGAATCGTCGAGATCGGCCCCAACAAGATCAACGTCATTAAGGCCGTGCGGGAAGTTACCTCTCTCGGACTGCGCGAAGCCAAGGAGTTGGTGGAGTCCGCTCCCGCTGCCGTGAAAGAGGACGCCCCGAAGGACGAGGCCGACTCCATTAAGGCGAAGCTCGAGGAGGCCGGTGCCGTCGTCGAGGTAAAGTAAACGGATCTGCAAACGGCTGGAGGAGCGAAATGGGTCGAAGAGACAGGGAACGATTCCTCCGTATGAAAGCAGACAACCCGGATTACCAGGGGTTTCGAGGGGCGGAAACCATCACTGCCCCGATTCCTCCTCCGGCGCCTGTAACCGAGTCGGTCGCTTGCTCTGTGTGCAACCGACGCCGGAACGTCAACGTCGACAGCCTGCCCGAGGACCGCAGCACCTACGTATGCCTGCGGTGCCAGGAGGAACAGCAGGCAGCCTGAGGTTGGTCATTCCCCCCGCGTTCAGGTAGCGAACGTACACCGCGCCCGGTATATGCCGGGCGCGGTTCTTTTGGATCTCCAGGGCGGCTATTGCCCATTTCAATTGGGTTATCGGAAGAGGGGCAGCTGGCTGTCCAGATACTCGTAAGCCGCGTTGAATTGCATTTCGCCGCCCGGGCCTTCCAGGACCTCCTCGTATTCCACCACGATGTCCGGCTGGAGGGGCCGGTCTCCCAGCCACAAACCGCCGGGCGTGGACCATCGTTCCGTGGGTATGTAAATCGCGGATCCGTCGCTGAGAGTGACCAGGTCGTATATTGACCCCTCGCCGAAGGTGGGCAGGCCCACCAGGGTCGCACGGTCGGCCTCCCGCAGCGCTGCCGCCAAAGCCTCCGCCTCCCCTACCGTCCGGTTGTCCACCAGCACTGCAACCGGCACCTCATCGATGGAGAGCCGCCGCTCGAGTTCAGGGAGGGCCTGCTCGACGGAAATTCCATCCCTGCCTTCCATCGTTCGGAACAGGCCTCCCGGGGGAAGGAAAAGCGCAGCCACCTCGGCAGCAGCTTCCCCGGAGCCGCCGGGATTGAACCTGAGGTCCAGTATCAGGGCAAGAGCATCGTACTGCCTCAACTCCTCGAGAGCATCGAATACCTGGTGCCCGGTGTTGTCCCTGAAGCCATCAATCCTGATATAGGCTATCCCACCCTGGGTCAATCGCCTTGTTACGCTGGGGCGTTCCACGTTCCCCCGAAACACTTCCAGTTCAATGGGTTCAGGTTCGCCGGTACGTTGCAGCTCGAGTAGAACCTTGGTACCCTCCTCGCCCTTAATACGGTCCCCCACTTCGCTGGGGGTGGCATTCCCCACAGGCACTCCTTCGACAGACAGCAGAACGTCGCCATTTTCAATTTCCGCCTTTTCAGCGGGAGAGCCGGGGAACGGAAACAGGAGGATCTGACCTGCCCGCGAATCAACCATTGCTCCTATACCGACGTAGGATCCCTCAACCCGTCGCTCCAGTCGTTCCTCGGCCTCGGGTACCTGTTCGGACGTCAGGTAGCCGGATGCGCGTGCCGGCAGAGCCTGGACCATGCCCCTGATTATTATTTCGACGGCCTCATCGTCCAGCGCCCCGGCGTTCTCGGCCTGATAGAGTTGGGTCACTCTCCACAGGTCGACCAGCGCGTCAGGAACGTGTCCGGGTACCTGCCCCCTCATGCGGCCAACCTGTACCAGAGCTGGGTAAGGCTCCAGGTCCCCCAGTTCCAGAACGGCCCTTATTGCCCCTCCCACCACGGCGCTTTCGTCAAGAGACTCCGGGGCAGCGAAGTTGGTCACCAGTGCGTCCCACGCCTCCCAGACCAGGGCCATGTCTCCCGATTCCCCGCCTTCGCGGAACGTATCAACTTCGGATGCGTCGCCTTGCGAACACCCTGCAGCCAGCACCAGAGCCGCGGACAGGGCAAGGAACACAAAGGTGCTTACAGTCTTGGACCGTATTGGAAATATCAATTCTAAATTCCAGCGTACGTTGGAGTTTGGCCTCCGAACATTCTATCAAACGACCGGCATCGAAAACCGCAATCCGGCGATTGCCAGTACAACGGACTGACGGTACACTTGCCCTGCGGTCAATCCGCTCACGCACCCTTGGGGTGCATTAGATTCGCCAACATGACAGGAGATATCATCAATGATCAAGGTAACTGTCCTGTATCCAAATGATGAGGGGAAGTCCTTCAACTTCGACTATTGGTCCGGAACGCATATGGAGATCGTTCACCGGCTTCTGGACCCCATGGGACTGCAGAGGAGCGAACTGGAAAAGGGCGTCTCCGCCGCCGACCCCAACGCGCCGGCCCCCTTCGTCGCCATGGCCAACCTGTATTTCAACACCGCAGACGAGGTCCACGAGGGATTCAAGACCCATGGCCGTGAAATATTGGGAGACATCAAGAACTACACTGACGTCTCTCCCCAGTTCCAGATAAGCGAAGTTCTCTAGTCCGGAAACGACATTTCCCAGAAGGATGCGGGCGGCCGGTTTTTCCGGACCGCCCGTTCCGGTCATCGGGAGATGACCGCAACTGTACCCACGGTGTGCAGCAGCCTGCTATTTTTGGAGTCCAACTATGGCCACGCCAGCGAGCGAGAATCACAGCGGTCCACGTCCCGATTTGGAGCAGTTGTCTGAGCGGCTCATCGGAGAACACTGGGAATTCTATCCGACTTCAGGATCGCGCATTGGGAAGCACGAGTTCGACGGACGGCTGCCCGACCTGACCCCCGCCAGTATCAGCCGGCGGAAAACAGAAATCAGACGCGGCCTGACGGAACTGCAGGCGTTGCCGACCGAATCCCTGGGCGCCGAGAACCTGCTTTCCCTCCGGTTGCTGGAACTATTCCAGCAGCGGGAGCTCTTTACATTCGAGGAGCTGCAGCCCCTGGAAAACAATCCGATGCGCCAGGCGGGATTTCTGAACGTCGGCAACTACGTCCGCCGGGACTACGCTCCCCTCGAGGACCGGCTGCGGTCCGCCTCATCGGCGCTGAAACAGGTCCCTGACTTCCTCGGCACGCTGGATGCCGCGCTGCGCGACGACCTGTCTCGCCACATGGTTGACATGAGTGTGGAAAGCTACGGTGGAATGGCCCAGTTTTATCGGAACGACCTTCTCTCCTTTGCGACACAGGTCAACGACCGGGAGATTGCCGCCGACTTTGCTGCATCCGTCGAGAGTGCGGCAACAGCCCTGGACGAATTCGTAGACAAGCTGAGGGCGCGTTCCCTCGCGGCGGACAACGCTTTTGCCATCGGCAACGAACTGTACTCACGGATGCTGGAAACCGGCGAAGGTCTGAGTCTGCCGCTGCAGCGAGTGCATTCTGTGGGCCAGGCGAACCTGGAGGATAATCTCGCCCGAATAAGGGAGGTGGCCGCCTCCATCGCCCCGGACAAGTCCGTCGAGCAGATAGTTGATGAGATCAGCCGCACTCATCCCACGGCCTCCGGACTCATACGCGACACCCAGGACCTACTCGAGGACATAAGGAGCGCGCTGGTAGACCACGACATCATCTCGCTGCCGTCGCAGGACCGCTGCCAGGTGGTGGAGACTCCCGCATATATGCGCTACGCCTTCGCAGCAATGGACAGCGCGGGAGCGCTGGAGACCCAGGCAACGGAGTCGTTCTACTACGTTACTCCGGTCGAAGAGCACTGGACGGCGGAACAGGCCGAGGAGTGGCTTTCCAAATTCGACTACAACACGCTGAGGATAATTTCAATCCACGAAGTATTTCCCGGTCATTTCGTCCACCACCTGCACAACCGCTACGGCCGGGCTCTGCCGCTGGTGAACCGCGTGGCGACCTCGTACGCATTCACCGAGGGCTGGGCACACTACACTGAGCAGATGATGCTGGAAACGGACTACGGTACCGGTCGCCCCGAGTTGCTGCTGACCCAGTTGCTGGAGGCCCTGGTGCGAAATTGCCGGTACATGTGCTCGCTGGCCATGCATACGGGCGACATGACAGTGGATGAGGCCACCAGGTTCTTCATGGACAACGCCTTTATGGCCGAATACCCGGCAAGGCGCGAAGCACTGCGGGGGACTTTCGACCCGGGGTACCTGAACTACACCCTTGGCAAACTTATGATACTGAAGCTAAGGGACGACTATCGCAATGAGCGCAACGGCGGTTATTCGCTGAAGGGCTTCCACGACGAGCTCCTTTCCTACGGCGGGCCTCCGCTGCCTCTGCTGCGAGACGTCTTGCTGTCCAACGGTGGGACACCGCTCTAGCGCCCTGTCGGTCGGTTGCCCCGAACGCCGCCGGTAATTTCAGACCCGGAATGTGATCTTGCGAAAGGCCTCGCCGTAGTCTCCGCCTGAGTCGCCCGCACCCTCGCGACCCTGCTGCTGGATGAACTCATCCACCTCGCCGTCGGAATGGCCCTCCAGGCGAGTCCGTGCCGCCTTGACGGCGCGAGACTTGGCGTCCATGGCCGAGTCGATGGCGATGTGCGTGTTGGGGGTCTCCGTTCCCCAGAAGAGCACGTTGGCGGTCTTGTGGGGTTCCAGCCCCTCGTCGCGCCACAATTCCTCGAAATGCAGGTGGTCGCGGGCGCAGGGAAAGACTGCATCGAGGGTTACCTGACCGGTAATGCGGTGGTCGCGATGCCACGCCAGGTTCTTCCGGTATGGCTCAGGGCAGATAACTACGTCGGGCCGCGTCTGGCGAATCTGCCTGACCAGTTCCTTTCGAAAATCATCCGTGTCCTCGAGACTCCCATCGGGCCGTTTCAGGCTGACGAATTCCTGCACACCCAGCGCCTCAATGGCCCTGGACTGCTCGCGCTCCCGTTCGCTGGCCAAGTCCGCCACCGAAGTGGAGGGATCGGTTGTGCCCTTCGCTCCGTCGGTACAGACCACATAGCGGACTGTGGCCCCCTCGCTGATCCATCGCGCCACGGTGCCGGCACACCAAAACTCACAGTCGTTGGGATGGGGTGTTACCACCAGCACCCGGCTTGGCGTTTCGTTCATCTGGTTGATTCCTCCTCTCAGTTCGATGAGACCGCTGAACTCACCGCTCTCGGGCAGTCGGGCAGCAGTCTGTGAAATGGCTTGCAGGGAACGATCAAATAGCCACTCCCGCAAGCTGCAATTTGTACCGACTCCCCCGGCAATGCCGGGTTAGTTCCCGATTCGCAATCACTGGCAATTAATTTCTGAAATACCCGGGACCAGACGACTCTGGCACACCGACGCTGTCCAATAACTCAGGACCCGCTCTGCATCGAAGTGCCATCGCCGGTTCATTCCTCAACCTCAGCATCCGAATGTGCCACAAATCCGGACTTCTCAAACATACGCTCCGACAGTATTCCACCCGAGATAATCACCGCCATCGCCTCGTCAACCGACATGTCCAGGTACGCCACCTGACTGGTCGGCACGATGATCAGAAAGCCCGAGGATGGTATTGGCGTGGTTGGCACAAAGACTGAAAGCACTTCCTGGCCCTCCGCATCGTACATCTGCGAAGTGACCAGACCGACGGAGCGAATTCCCGGTCGGGGGAAATCCACCAGGACCACGCCGTTGTAGGAAGCGGCGCCATTGCCAGCGCGTCCACTTCTCGAAAGTAGCTGCACCGCGGTGCGGGTGGTGCTGTAAATGCCTTTTACCAGCGGTATGACCTCCATCACCCGGTGAGCCAGGTTTATCAGCCTGCGCCCGATGACGAATGCAGCCACCAGCCCAACGACATATATGAGCAGCAACAGGGCAACCAGTCCGGTGCCGTACAGGTCGGGGCCCGGCAAGAGGTCCGTAAGTGGCTGGAGAATGGGAGTCAACAGGTCAAATATGAACTTGAGGACCAGGGCGGTGATACCAATGGGCAGCATCACCAAGATGCCAGCCACCAGTGTACGTTGAAAGTGGCCCACAACGCGCCTGGCAAAAGACGGCCTGCGGTTCGACCCTGCCCCGTTGGAACCCGGTAAATCCGGCTCGTGCCGCTGAGATATCAAGGTCACGTCCCAAGCACCAGTACTGGCAGATGTCGGGCGGGCAAGGCACCAACCGGAACGGAGCCGCGCCGGAAATTTCGGCGCGGCTTTAGAGGTGCCATCGGATCGAGAACATAGACCTTCATTTCAGCCCGTCGCCACCAACTCTTCGCCTGGACCGAGGGACCTGTACTCAGCCGAGATCATGGCGGCCACGCTTTCCCAACCCATCAACTCGGCGCGCCGGCGAGCGGCCTGGCCGAGACTTTCCTGAAGACGGTCGCTGGAAATTATCATCTCCACCGAGTTGGCGAAAGCCTCCGGGCATCTCCAGGGTTTGAGATACCCTGTATGCCCGTGGTGCACAAGTGTGGGCAGTCCACCCACTCTTGACGCTACAACAGGAGTGCCGCAGGCCATTGATTCCAGCGCCACCAAGCCGAAACTCTCGTAGTAAGACGGTACCACGCACACATCTGCGGCGTTGTAGTACAGGGGCAGCTGGTCCTGGTCGACACGCCCGACGAATTCAATCAGATCGTCGACCTGGCGCTCCTCGGCCAATCGCCTGACGCGATCGGTTTCAGGCTCTCCCGGGCCACCACCCCCGACCACCATCATGCGGACGCTTTCGTCGCCTGCTTCGATCTGTGCCGCCGTCTCAACCAGAAGGTCCAGGCCCTTCAGAGGTTCCACTCTGCCTACGTAAAGCAGCAGTTTCTCGCCGTTGAGTCCCAGCTGCCGACGAACTTCCTTCTGGTCCATAGGACGGAACTTTTCCAGGTCCACACCACACGGGGCCAATCGCACCTTGCCCGGATCGGCGCCGTACAACCCGGCCATGGCGTCCCGCTCGTGGCCGCTGAAAGCGACTATGCAGTCGGCGTTGAGCATGGCATCGCGCTCTACAATCTCGCGCTCTTCGGGCTCCACCTCGCCGGCGCGGGACTGCATCTTGATCAGTGCCAGGGTGTGGAATGTGACAACGTGCGGGATGCCAAGATTCTCGGCCATGCGCTGGCCCAGCCAGGCAGACAGCCAGTAGTGGGAGTGGACGACATCGTATTCTGAGCCGTCGGCCTCGCAGAAAGCCATCACGTCGTCCAGGAATCCGGGCAGGTGTTCAAAGAGTTCGCCGACGACTGCATTTCGGGGTCCTGCGGGGAAATGGATCACTCTGACGTTGGGAGAAATCCACTCAATCCCACTGCCCTGGCCATCGTGCTCCCTGGTGAAAATGTCTACGGTGATGCCCGATTCACCCAGCGCCCTAGAGAGTTCGCGGACATACACATTCATGCCCCCCGACTTTCCTTGCCCAGGAGCTGCCAGGGGGCAGGCGTGGAACGAAATGAAGGCTGCGTGTTCGAGACTCAAGCTCGTTTCACCACCATTCTGTAGAGGCTCTTCTGGCGTCCCCCGAGGTGCGCCTTGTAAGGCTCGGGTCCGCGCAGAAAATCGAAGTACGAAATGCCCTGTTCAATAGCATCCCTCACGCACATCGCATGAAGGAGCAGACCAACGCTGTAGTAAGACAGATCGGGGTCGTACCCGCTATTGTACAACAGGCGCGCCGACCCGTAGTCGAAGCACAGGCTGGACGCCGCAAGCTTCCCGTCCATCTCCATGAAGAACAGCCTGATGCGGTCCAGCTCGGCCATGCGCCCGGCGAGGGCGCGGAAAAAGCGCTCCCGGTCCGGCGTCATGAATTCTGTCTTTTCGACGCTGCTTGCCCTCATCAGGGAAAGGAAATCGTCGAGTCTCCCGAGCACTTCATCGGGAGTTGTGAGGCAATACCAGCGCCAATCGGTCTGGGTGTCCAGGCGGCGCAGCTTGCGGCGCAACTCATGGCGGTCCTTCTTGCTCAGGAGCGCGAGGTATGCCTCCCAGTCTCCTGGCAGGCAAACGCCCGAAGTCACGTCCTCGTATTCCGTCTCGACCGAATAGCCCCGCTCACTGGCAAGGTCGGGAAGGTAGGCCAGGGTGGGAGAGTGCTCGATCAGGGAGTCAAGGCGGAGGTCGGACCACTCCCAGCCGTCCAGGATGTCCATCAAGGCAGGGTAGAAGGCCTCCTCGAAACCGGGCCGGACCAGAAAATCGTTGTAGTCGAAAGTATCCGGGGAGCCAACGAATCCGATGGAGTCTCCTGACCGCGCAAGGGAGGCCACGGCGCTTGTGGTGCCGTCCGGAGCTTCCAGGCTGAACCCAGTCAGCTCGCGTCCATCACTCCAATTTTCCCACCAGACCTCCTGCCACTGCCGGGAAAGGAAAAGAGATCCCACATCGGAACTCTCCAGGACCGAGTCCCACTCCTCGCTGCGTTCCCGGAAAGAGGTTATAGCGCTGGCAGGAGCCGTCAACTGCTGTGCATCAAGTTTAGTAATGTTTCTTTTTCCTCACTGCTGGCCATATTTCCACGCACGGCGGTGGTCAGCATCCTCGCGCCGGGTTTGCTGATGCCACGCATCGACATGCAGAGATGCTCGGCCTCGATTTCGACTACAACTATCCGGGGTTGAAGGACCAGGGACAGGGCGTTCGCCACCTCTGCGGTCAGCCTCTCCTGCACCTGGGGGCGGGCCGCAGCCACCTCCAGCGCACGTCCGAGTTTGCTGACGCCGGCAATCTTCCCCATTGGGACATAGCCGATGCGGGCCTGCCCGAAGAACGGCAGCAGGTGATGTTCGCAAAGGGAGTGAAAGGGCAGCCTTGAAACTGCAACCGGGTCGTCATCCTCGGTCTCGAAGACGGCGTCGATGGCGTCTTCAACCCGCGCACCGACCCCGGCGAACAGCACCTGGTACATCCGGGCCACCCTTGCCGGGGTCTGTTGCAGGCCCTGGCGGTTGGGGTCCTCCCCGATGGCTTCCAGTATGTCGGCGACGGCCCGTTGAATGCGGCTATTGTCGACCGTGATAGTCTCCTGCACAGTCCCGATTTCCTGTAGCGCCCGGGTCAGGATTCAGAAAGCGCCACCGCCTCCACCGCCTCGAGGGTCGGCTCCACCACAATGGTCTGCGGGGATACGCTGGAGACGGCCAGGTCGGGGTCTTTGAGCCCCGATCCTGTAAAAATGCAAACGACCCTCTTGTCCGAAAAGTCCACGCCCTGTCGATGCAGCTTGATCAACCCGGCGAAGGACGCAGCCGAGGCGGGTTCGCAGAAGATTCCTTCGTGGGACGCCAGCAGGCGATAACCTTCCAGGATCTCGTCGTCGGAGACCATGTCGATGGTGCCGCCGGAACTGTCGCGCGCGTCGAGGGCCCCCTTCCAGCTCGCGGGATTGCCGATGCGAATGGCCGAGGCGATGGTCTGCGGATTGGCCACCGGCTCTCCGCGCACGATTGGCGCCGCGCCCTCGGCCTGGAATCCCATCATCTTCGGCAGGGTGCTGCTGCGCCCGAGGTCGCGATATTCACGGAATCCCCGCCAGTAGGCGGTGATGTTACCGGCGTTGCCCACGGGGATGAACAGGTAATCCGGAGCATCGCCCAGGGCATCTACGATCTCGAAGGCGGCGGTCTTCTGTCCTTCCAGGCGATAGGGATTCACGGAGTTTACGAGGGTTACCTCGTGCTTGGTTGTGAAAGACCGCACCAGCCCAAGAGCCGTATCGAAATTCCCGTCGACCATTATGATCTTCGCGCCGTAGGCCATGGCCTGGGCCAGTTTGCCCATGGCCACTTCGCCGCGCGGAATGATCACCAGGGCCGGCAGCCCGCTGTAGGCGCCGAAAGCGGCCGCAGACGCGCTCGTGTTGCCGGTGGAAGCGCACATGATGGCCCTGCTGCCCTCCTCCAGCGCCTTGGCTATGGCCATCACCATACCCCGGTCCTTGAATGAACCCGTGGGATTGCACCCCTCCAGCTTGAAATAAAGCTCGGGACATCCCAATTCAGCAGCCAAGCGATTGGACCTGACCAGCGGCGTATCTCCCTCTCCCATTGTGATCATCGGAGTGGCGCTGGTTACCGGCAACAGGTCCCGGTAGGTTTTCAGGACGCCCTGTCCCATATCTCTCTCACAGGTGCCCGGCGTGTGAATCCGGGTATTGGTCTCCGGCCTCAGTTACTCTTCAATTCTCAGCATGTTACCGACTTGGCGCACCGGCTCCAAAGCCTCAATGGCTCGCAGTGCACCCTGCACCGAGGACTCCAGGGCCGGATGGGTCATTATGACAATTTCCGCGCTGTGTGTCTCGGCATCGGCGTCCTTCTGCAGAACGGACGCTATGCTGATATCCTCGTCTCCGAGAACTTGGGCAATCTGGGCCAGCACGCCTGCCCGATCTGCCACGTTCAGCCTGATGTAATAGCGTGTGCGCAGCGCATCAATGGGGCGTACTCCCAAGCGCTGTGACAGATCGCGCAGCCCGCCCGGTGTGGCGCTATCCCTGACAAGCCTGGCCGTTTCCACCAAGTCGCCCAGAACGGCGCTGGTCGTGGGTCCGCGGCCCGCGCCCATGCCGTGGAACAGCACTCGCCCGCAAAGGCTACCGTTCACCTCCACCGCATTGTACACGCCATTAACGTTGGCAAGCATGTTTTCTGCGGGGACCAGTGCAGGATATACCCGAAGCTGGACTGCGTCGTCAGCGAGATCGGCAACGGCCATGGATTTTATGGCGTACCCGAACTCCTGGGCATACCGGAAGTCCTGCGGTTCCAAAGCTGAAATACCCTGCCGGTATACATCCTCTGGCTGGAAGCGGCGCCCGTATGCCAAGGTGGCCAGCACGGTCAGCTTGTAGGCAGCGTCGATTCCCTCGACGTCATTGGTGGGGTCGGCCTCCGCGTAGCCCAGCCCCTGGGCCTCGGCCAGCGCCTCGGAAAAGTCGATACGCTGGAAGGCCATTCGGGTGAGAATGTAGTTAGTCGTACCGTTTATGATGCTGCGGATGGAGTAGACATCGTTGGCGGCCAGTTCATTCATCAGGCAGCCGACGATGGGTATACCTCCGCCGACACTGGCCTCGAAAAGCAGGCTGACCTGGTTCTCCCGAGCCAGGGCCATCAGTTCCGCGCCCTCTTTGGCCATCACTTCCTTGTTGGCAGTGACAATGTGTTTGCCAGACTCCAGGGCGCGCCGGAAGTAGCTGGCAGCCGGATCCGACCCTCCCATAACCTCAATCAGGATGTCTATCTCCGGATCGTCCAGGATGTCCTCGGCGTTGGTGGTCAGAATCCCGGCTGGCACAGCCACATCACGCGGACGCGAGCGGTCCCGCACCAGTACCCGGCGAAGATTGACCGGCCGCCCGACCCGGGAGGTTATCAGCGAGGATTCCTGGAGAAGGGCAGTGGCGACGCCACCGCCGACGACTCCCAGCCCCATCAGACCAACGTTTATGCCGGAATCACTTGTCATCCCGTTTAACCCTATTGCCCCGGCTGCCCGGTTACCTGGACTCGAGGCGCGGTCACAGCGACCTGATCACCAACCCAGGCGTACAGCTCGCTGTTGAAATGCATCCTCACCGTCCCTTCTTCCCGGCCCACCTGCAGGGCATCGTCCTTCCAGTCCTGCGCCAGCTCTGTTGCGAGCTTGGCCCTCATACGGTCGCCAACCTCTCTCGACTCCGGGCCAGCCAGCTTCTTGATGATATAGATTCCGTCGATAGCATAAACGGCCTGGCTGATATCTCCCGTATTCAGGGCAGCCTTTCCAAGACCAGGATCGCCGAATATCAGCGGGTCCAACTCCGGGAACGCACCCTTGGGAACCCATCCGACGTAACCATCCTGCTCGGCGTATCCTTCAGACAACGACACCTCCCGTGCCACCGTCTCGAACGGCTCCACCTGGAGCCGCTTGGACACCTGGTCCGGCTGAACGGAACCCAGTCCCGTCTGGTTGGGATCAACGGGCAGACGAATCCACTGGACCTCGGCGTGCTCCATAGGGCCTTCCACGCCGTCCCACATCAGGAAAAGGAGTCCTCTTTCCCTCAGTTCCTCTCCGACAATCTCCCGGAATTCCCCGTCAGTCAAACCGGTGGCCGTGAGGAAGGTCTGGAAATTGTTCCGGAATTCCCTTTCCAATTGGCCGGGATCCGCTTCCTGTCCCCCGGTGAGCGCCGGCGTGAACCTGGCCCGCACTTCCTCGTCTATGTCCTGGTCGGTCGGTTCCAAACCCAACTGAGGCGCTGTCTGCCGCAGAATCTCTGCGTCTATCAAGTCCTGCAGATATTCGAAGGGTACAGTGGACAGGTCAACTCGTCCCCCGTCATACCTGTTGATTCCCTGGAGGACCCGGATGCGCTGCACCAGATCGCCCATGGAAAACTCCACGCTGTTGACACTGCCTGCCCAGACCCGTGGCGGGCGGAAGAACTCCCAGTAGTAGCCGAAAATCACCACACCGAAAATCACGGCAAGCAGGAAAGCTCCGACCCCGACCGAGAGGTATCTGCGGCGCCTATCGGCCGTTTCCTGGGGCGTTGGGGCGTCCGCACCGGTATCCTGATCAGAACCGGAACGGGCCCGGCGACGCCTGCCTGCGCGACTTTCCGGCCGACCGAAACGGCCGCTAAGCCTGGCGAGAGCCATGGGGGCAACCGGTCAGGCAGGATAGGCTGCAACAGTGCAAACGGCCTCGAAATGAGGCCGAGTCGACACTTGCGTCGGGAGATCGATGGCCGGTCAGAGCGTGCAGCACACCCTTAGCGGCGAACACTGGGGAAGGAATGATGGGCGACGAATGGAATCAGAGCGATGTGGCGAGCTCGCTGAATTGCTACACGCAGGGCGCGCTGATGCTTGGCACAAACACCGGTCCGGCGTCGCGGTTCGATCTTTGCCCTGTCGGATACAAACCGCCTGATCTTGTCGATATCCTTGTAATCGATGAGCTTGATGTGCTCAACGCAGAAGGTGCACACCCGGCGCCGCGGCACAAACCGTCCCCGCGGGCGTCCGCCAGGACGTCCACCCGGCCTTGGCCCTCCCTGTGGCCGTCCGCCCTGTGGGCCAGGGGGCCGCGGGCTCTGCGATGCATTTGGCGGCCTGTTCGTGGCTTCAGTCGTCATATAATTCCAGTCCCTTCAGATATCGGCAGAATCGAATTGCGCTTCCCGATGATCGGTCCTAGAAGGGCAAATCGTCAGTCTCGTCGTAAGGAGGCGGTCCCCCATCTCCCATGCCCCGGCCACCGCCGAAGCTCTCGCGGTCCCCGCCACCAGCGTATTCGTTCTCTCCGCGGCGGCCCAGCATCTGCATCTCGGTGGCGGTTACTTCCAGGGAGTAGCGGGGCTGGCCGTCCCGGTCAGTATAGCTCCGCCCACGCAGCCGCCCTTCAACGTATACCTGCTGCCCCCTGGTCAGGTACTGGTTGCAGATCTCAGACAGGCGACCAAAGGCGCTGATGTTGAACCACTCGGTCTCTTCCTTCTGTTCCCCGTCGGCCGTCCGGTAACGCCTGTTGGAAGCGATACTGAATGATGTGACTGCCTGGCCACTGGGCGTATAGCGCATTTCGGGATCTCGCCCGACATTGCCAATAACAATAATTTTATTCACAGCCTACCCCGTTATTCCGATGGCTGTTCAGTCTCAGGTTGTTCGGCCGGAGGTGCGGGCTCCTCTGCCGCAGCGGGAACCTCGGGTGCCACAGCCTCCGCGGCTGCGGGCGCCGCATCGTCTGCGGACGCCGGGGCGTCTGCCGCAGGAGCATCCGCAGTCGCGGGTGCTGCCTCTCCAGCGGGCGCCGGGGCTTCTGCTGCCGGAGCTTCCGCAGTCGCAGTCGCAGCATCACCGGCGGGGGCTGCCTCTCCAGCGGGCGCTGCAGCGGCCTCGCCTGCAGGCTGTTCCGCAGGTGCTCCCTGTGGACCTCCAGCCGGGGGCATTCCGGCGGGCGCACGGGGTGGCCTGGGTGCCCTGGTCTGCGCCGCGTGGGCCGCCAGCTCCTCCTCCGTCAGCGTGGTGGTGACCAAAGAGCGAAGCACGTTATCGTCCAGCCTCAGGAAGTTTTCCAACTCGCGGTTGAAAGACCCCTCGGTGGCGAACCTGGTGAGGTGGTAATTTCCCTCGAGGAACTGGTACTGGCCCTTCTTGACCGGGTAGGCCAGGCGGCGAGTGCCCCAGCGTTCCTCGTGTACTATGTCCGCTTCTCGGTTGGTGATGAATCCCTTGATCCTCTCCCAAGCCTGCGAGGCTTCGTCAGGGCTGATCATGGGGGTTAGTACAACCACTAGTTCGTAATGACGCAACGGTTCCCCTACTATGTCAAATTCTGTTACAAAGCCAGGTGATTATAGCATTGGCCCCCAAGGGCCTCAACTAGTCGTCGATGCCCGGCACAGGGAATCCGGACGTGAGTTCCCTCACCTCGTCTGAAACCTGCCGGTGCACTTCCTCATCGCTGATGTTGCCAAGCACGCGGGCGACCATTGAGGCCACATGGGCCGCTTCCTCGGTGCCCATTCCCCGGCTGGTGATGGCCGGTGTTCCCAGGCGAAGGCCACTGGTCACCCTGGGAGGATGCTCGTCAAATGGTATGGCGTTCTTGTTGGCGATGATACCCACCGAATCGAGGGCCCGCTCGGCCTGCCTTCCAGTGATCCCCAGCGGAGAAACGTCAACCAGCAGGAGGTGGTTGTCGGTACCCCCCGAAACAAGCCGCATCCCGGACTCCGACAGCACGGTAGCCATCACCTGGCAGTTCTCGACAACCTGGTGCGCATACTGCCCGAACTCGGGCTTGAGGGCCTGGCCGAAGCACACTGCCTTGCCGGCGATGGTGTGCATCATGGGTCCGCCTTGCATAACAGGAAATACGGCGAAATCGATGTCCTTGGCCAGTTCCTCGGTGCACATGATGAACCCGCCGCGCGGCCCTCGAAGGCTCTTCTGCGTGGTGGAGGTCACGATCTGCGCGTGAGGCAGGGGAGAAGGATGCGCTCCGCCGGCGATGAGCCCCGAAATGTGGGCCATATCGACCATGAGGTAGGCACCGACACTGTCGGCAATGGCGCGAAAGCGCGGGAAATCAATCAGCCTGGGATATGCGCTGTACCCCGCGACGATTATCTTCGGCGTGTGCTCCTTCGCCAGCCGTTCCACCTCATCGTAATCAATGGTCTCCGATTCTCGGTCAACGCCGTAGGAAACGAAGTCATACAGCCTGCCTGAAAAGTTGACCTTGGCCCCGTGAGTCAGATGGCCGCCGTGGTCAAGCTGCATGCCCATCACGGTATCGCCTGGCTGCAACAGCGCAAAATATACTGCCATATTGGCCTGCGCTCCGCTGTGGGGCTGTACGTTGGCGTGCTCCGCTCCGAACAGCTCCTTTGCGCGTTCAATAGCCAGGCTTTCGACAACGTCGGCGTGCTCGCAGCCGCCGTAGTAACGACGACCGGGGTAGCCCTCCGCGTACTTGTTGCTGATGACACTCGATCCGGAGGCCAGCACGGCCTTGCTGGCGTAGTTTTCCGAGGCGATGAGTACTATGGATTCCCTCTGTCGGCGATCTTCTCCGTCGAGAGCTGCTGCAACTTCGGGATCCAAATCGGCTAACAAAGACATGAAAAACTCCGTGGATATCGGATATGAGGGAGCCAGGTTATCTGCACGATTTTGCAGGTTCTGGCGGGAAAACAGGAACAAACCTGTCTATATCTAGTCTACGGTCGCCCATAAGGGGTGTCAACGAAATCCGTCTCCACCTGTCTCCATTGGGACATCCCCGACGCGATCGCTGCAATATCATGGTCCCGAGGGTGACCGGAGGACTCGCTATATGCCCCGATGAAACCAGCGCTCGCTGTCCGGGTATAATTGCACCCGACCACACCAATCTATCTTATGGTTGACTGCTGTTATTGCCCTGTTAAAATCGCCTTCCAAGGCAAATGGAAAGTGCAATTTGTGAACCACTCTTAGCGGTTAGCTTGTATCGCAGCGATGCCCGGAGTGGTGTGTTCCGGAAGCCGGAAAAGAATCGGCTGAAGATCCCTGACACGTACCCCCAACCTGTCCCCTGTTTTTGCAGGAAGAGCGCGCTGTATGACCAGTGCTTGGAAGCTGCCCTCTGCTGCAGGCGTTCTCGACGTCACCATGGACGACGGCGCACACGTGCACGTCCGCCGGCACGGTAGCCCTGACGGCCCGCGGATCCTGCTCAGCCATGGCTGCGGCCTGGCCATCGACACTTACTACCCGTACTGGTCACATCTCCAGGACCGTTTCGACCTGTTTGTCTATGATCTCAGAAGCCATGGTTGGAACCCGCCCGGAGACATCCGAGCCCAGAACATCCCCACGTTCGTCAGGGACTGCGAGGCAGTGCTTCGCGCCATCGGTCAGAACTACGGGGAGGAACCAATTGTAGGGTCCTTCCATTCACTTTCCGGACTCGTCGCCCTCCTCCACGAGGAGCAATGGAAGGGATTTGCCGGGCTGATGCTGTTCGACGTGCCGATTATGCCTCCCGGCGGCCGACCGGAGGACCTGGTGGAAATGGGTGAGGAGATGAGCCTCGCGGCCCGACGTCGCAAGGAGCGGTTCGGCACCCTGAATGAGTTCAGGCAGCGCATCGGGCGCAGTCCTGTATATCGCCAGCTACCCCCGCCTGTCTTGGACTTGATGGCCCAGACAACACTCCGTCGCACCTCTGACGGCCAGGAGTACGAGCTGTGTTGCCCCCGGGAACACGAGGCACAGGTGTATGAGTACCTGTTCGGCTGGGCCATGCGCGTTGATCTTAGAAAGGTGTCCTGCCCCGTGAAGGTCGTAGGCGCGGACCCCACCGTTCCGTTCTCGTTTATGCCCAGTATGGACCTCTCCGACCTGATGGACCTTGACTACGACTATCTCCCCGAAACCACCCACTTCATGCAGTTGGAAGAACCCGAAAAGTGCGTGGAGCACACGCTGGACTTCCTGCAGGGCTTGGGCCTTGCCTGAAGCAACGCTGCGCATTCGGACCAGCCGCGTTCGGGACTGCCGTAAACGGCTGACAGGTTCCAAGAAGTCACCAAGTCTCATCCAACATGCTCTCACGAATCCAGCGGCGACTCATTGAGGCGCAAGAATATCGTCTGGACTTGAGGCAGCGCATCTCCGCGTGTGCGAGTGGCGGTTTGCGCTGCCGACTGCTACCATTTTGGTCAGTCTCCGCAATGGGGACAATAGTGAAATGGGGCAGTAGCTATGGCAGCTGATTACGATGTGCTGGTAGTGGGCGGCGGACTGGCGGGGATGACCGCCGGTATGTATGCGGCCCGCCACGGCCTGAAGACAGGTATCGTCGAGCGAATGATGGGCGGAGCGTCCATCATAAATGTGGAGAGAATTGAAAACTTCCCGGGTTTCCCGGAGGGCATCATGGGCGCCGATCTTGCGGCCATGACACAGGAACAGGCGATGACCTCGGGCGCCGAATTCATCATGGGTGAAGTCTCCGGAATCACGGCAGACGGGAACTATCGCGTCGTCAGCGGCGACTCCGGCGACCTCCGGGCCAAGGTGGTGATCGTCGCCGCGGGTTCCACCCTGCGCCTGCTGGGCATACCGGGCGAGGAAGAGTTCATGGGGAGAGGAGTGTCCCAGTGCGCCACGTGCGACGGGCCACTCTACATGGGAGAGACCGTCGGGGTCGTCGGCGGGGGGGATTCGGCCACCGACGAGGCACTGGTCCTGGCCCAGTACGCCGAGAAAGTGCTTCTATTTCACCGGCGCGACGAATTCAGGGCGCAACAGGAATTGACTAATCGAGTCTTGGCAGAGCCCAAGATAGAGATCGTGTGGAACACCGTAATAGACGAGGTACTGGGGGAGAACACAGTATCCGGCGTCAAGACCACCAATCTGGACACCGGAGCACAGGAGGTGCGGGAACTTTCCGGCCTGTTCGTTTACGTGGGGCTCGTCCCCAACTCCCCGCTGATAGATGGGCTGCTGGAGACCGATGGAGGCGGGCACATACCGGTGACAGTGTCCATGGAGACCGACCTTTCCGGAGTGTACGCGGCGGGGGACATCCGGCAGCACTCCTCTTCGCAGCTGGTGTCTGCGGCGGGAGACGGCGCGACCGCGGCGATAGCGGCGTTCAGGTACATTTCGGCCAGTGATTGGGAATAGTCCATAAGGGCTATTCTTCGAGTTTACCCAGCAATGAGCGTGAGGCATTTTCCTTCTTACAGAATTGGAGGATGACGAGTGAGCACATCTAACGCAGTGGACGACGGATTCGAGGAGGCCAAAAGGGGCCTGGAATGGCTGGAGAGACTCGAGGCCCTACAGTCCCGATCGGCGTCCGAGCGAGCCGCCTATGAAGTAGCAGAGTACGTGATGGCTCTGAGAGCGGCCGTGACCAAACTGGCCGGAGACCGCACCCTCGACGAGATCAGCGCTTCCGCGGGAGCGGAGACCGCTGGGTTGGTGGAGGAGCTGCGGGAGGAGGGCGACCGCGATTACTGGAATACGGTAGTCCGCCCTGCCCTTCTGAGTTAGAGGGTTGCAAGATTACAAAACATCCTGATAGGAGCGAGGTATGGCAGAAGAGTTCGTTGACCTGGTAGACGAGCAATTGCGCAACAGCAAGACCATCGCCGTGGTCGGGCTGTCGAACAACCCGGAGCGAGACAGCTTTCGCGTTACAAGCTACATGCAAAGTCAGGGCTATCGGATTATTCCGGTAAACCCCATGATCGAGGAGGCCCTGGGCGAGAAGAGCTACCCGGACCTCAAGTCAGTGCCCGAGCCGATAGACATGGTCGACGTGTTTCGGCGGTCGGAGCAGGTGCCCCCTGTGGTTGACGAGGCCATCGAGGTGGGCGTCAAGTACATCTGGATGCAGGACGGCGTCATTAACGAGGAAGCCAAGGCCAAGGCCGAGGCCGCCGGCATCCCTGTAATCATGGATGATTGAACCCTTCGACAACACCGCCGCCGGTTCGGGCGGGGATAAAGTTTCCCTTCTGAAACAGCCCAGCACTCCCTAAATTGGGGAGCCAGTTGGATTGAAAAGTCACGAGCAAGCAAAAGGGGCTGGCTGCTGGCCAGCCCCTTTTGCTTGGCATCCCGCCGTCCAAAAGCGCTCAGTTGACGAATTCCAGTCCAGGGGGGCGCAAAATTTGCTTGGTCTTGTCCTGTAGTCTGTCCTGACCCTAGCTGAAGATAGACAATCCAATCTTGGAATCATTATAATCCGGCTCAGTTGAGGGCACGCGCTCCCCTCTGTTCCTGTGTGCCCCTCGCCCCACGATCAGGACCGGCACCCGGCTGCGGGTGCATGGCTTCGATTCAATCAGGCAGGAGATGCATTTCATGGCCAACCAAGATATCGAGCTGATGGCTCATTTGATGCGCCGCGCCGGGTTTGGCGCCACCTACGAGGAGGTCGAACGGCGGGCGGCCAATGGTTATGAGGCCACCGTCGACGAACTGCTCTCCCCCATGGAACAGCCGGACCTGGACCGCCACCTCCTGGAGCGTTACTTCGTCGACTGGAAGGAAATGAACGCGCTGGAAGTCAACCAGGCGTATCTGACCTACCGTATGATCAACACCCAGCGACCGCTCCAGGAAAAGATGACCCTGTTCTGGCACGGCATCTTCTGCACCGGCAACTCCAAGTGCGAGCATGGTCGCCAGATCCAGGAACAGCTGGACATGTTCCGTGCCCTGGGCATGGGCAGCATGCACGACTTGCTGCTGGAACTGTCTCGCGACCCGGCCATGGTCTTCTACCTCGACAACTGCATGAGCCACAAGGACGCCATCAACGAGAACTGGGGCCGCGAACTGCTGGAACTGTTCTCCATGGGCGTCGGAATGGACGGCCACGCCAACTACTCCGAGGATGACGTGAAGGAAGCGGCCCGTGCCTTCACCGGCTGGACCATCACAAACGCCATCCCCCGCTATCCATACGGCCGCTATGCTTCCCAGTTCGTCTTCAACCCTGCCGACCACGATGAAGACGAGAAGACATTCCTGGGAGAGACCGGGAACTTCAACGGCGAGGAGATCATCGACATCATTTCCCGCCAACCGGCCACCGCCAGGTTCGTTGCCCGCCACCTGTACAACTACTTCGTGGCCGACGAGCCGCAGGTGCCCGCGTGGCAGGAAACTCCGCCCCGCGACCCCGAGGCCATCAAGATGCTCGAGGATGCATACTTCGAGTCCAACTACAACCTGACCGCCATGCTTCGGACACTGTTCAACTCCGAGTTCTTCAAGAACGCGCGGTTCGCCAAGGTCAAGAGCCCTGCCGAGACCGTGGCCGGTACCATGCGCTTGGTGCAGGACTTCACTCACCCCAAGCCCGGCCTGCACCCCATCGCCATGGAAATCCGCTACATGGGCCAGGACCTGTTGAACCCGCCCACAGTGGAGGGTTGGCACACCGGCGCCGAGTGGATCGACAGCGGCACGCTGGTTGAGCGCATCAACTTTGCCGCCGACCAGGTTGGGAACACCGCCCTGCCTGGCATTCAGGCCATCATCGCGCGCCTGAATTCCGAGGGCATCACCGAGCCGCAGGCGTTCGTGGACCGCTGCCTCGACATGGTGGGCTCCTACCAGCTTCCGGACGACACCCGGGACTTCCTGGTCGACCACATCGAGAAGGGCGGCGCGCTGCAGACCGGCACCGAGGACTACGCTCGGCGAGTGGGCCAGACCTTGCAGCTTATCGTCGCGACCCAGGAATTCCAGTTCGCGTAGTCGGCAACTGTCTGAATCAGGATTCTAAGGATGGGCAGGATACCCGATCTTGAAAATCCTATAATCCGGGTAATCCTGATTCAGACAAAAAGAGCTAGAACAAACTGAACGGAAAGGATGAACATGGGCAGACTGGACGGCAAGGTGGTACTGATCAGCGGTGGAGCCCGGGGCCAGGGTGCAGTGGAAGCCCGCATGATGGCCCAGGAAGGCGCCAGCGTCGTCATCGGCGACATCCTCGATGACCTTGGACGGCAGGTTGAAGCCGAACTGGCCGAGGCTGGGCTGGACGTTACCTACGTCCACCTCGACGTCACCAACGAGGACGAATGGAACGCTGCGGTGGCAGCCGCCGTCTCCGCCTACGGCCACCTGGACACCCTTGTGAACAACGCGGGCATCCTAATCCGCAAGGGAATCGAGGACACCACGGTGGAGGACTGGGACCGCATAATGGACATCAACGCCAAGGGAGTGTTCCTTGGCACCAAGGCCGCCATCCCCGCAATTCGCGAGGCCGGCGGCGGGTCCATCGTCAACATCTCGTCCACTGCCGGCCTGGTTGGCAGCCCTGAGGGCTCGTCCAGCTACACCGCCACCAAGGGCGCCGTGCGCCTGCTGACCAAGTCCACGGCAATCCAGTACGCCTCCGAGGGTATCCGGTGCAATTCAGTGCATCCGGGACCCATCGACACAGAAATGATCCGCGACACTTTCTCCGATCCCGACCGCTGGGAGGCCCGCATGCGGCGGCTTCCCCTCAAGCGGGTCGGCACCCCGGAGGACATCGCCTACGGCGTGATTTACCTGGCATCAAACGAGTCGTCCTTCGTTACCGGCGCGGAGCTGGTGATAGACGGCGGAACCACCGCCGAATAGACGGCACGAAGACGCCCCACCCAACACCCCCACCTTAACCTCTACCAAGAAGAGAGCCGAGGGAAGGGGGAGAGGGAATCATACAAAGGAGTGGCCAGACAATGACTTCAACCAAGAAAGACCCGGTCCTCGTCGTACTGCAGCTCTCGGGCGGCAATGACGCGGTGAACACCCTGATCCCCTACGGAGACCCCCTCTACGCCGACAACCGCCCCACGGTGAGGGTGTCGGACGAGCAGGTGCTTCGCATCAACGACTACGTCGGCTTCAACCCGGCCATGAGCCCCCTCAAGGACCTGTACGATCAGGGCAACGTGGCAGTGATCCAGGGCATCGGCTATCCAAACCCCAACCGCTCGCACTTCCGGTCGATGGACATCTGGCACACCTGTGAGCCGGACAAGGTTGGCACCGAGGGCTGGATTGGACGGGCCATCCGCGACATCGACCCCAAGTCCGAGAACGTGCTGACCGGCGTCAACTTCGGGCGCGGGCTCCCACGCTCCATGGCGGCCCCGCAGGTCCCGGTCGCCTCGGTGGGCAACCTGGAGACCTACGGCGTGCTGACCGGCATCGAGGAGGAGGAACGCGACGAGGCCCTCGACCTGTTCTCCCGCATGTACTCCCCGGCCGTAGGCCGTGGCGCCGTCGTTGACTACCTCTCCCACACTGGCATGGACGCGCTCAAGGGCGCAGACATCCTGGCCACCGCTCCCGAGATGTACTCCTCGGATGTCGAGTACGGCAGGGACAGCGTGGCCCAGTACATGCGCAACATCGCCATGGTTCACCTGGCCAACCTGGGCACCCGGTTCCTGTACACCACCGCTCCTTACAACAGCTTCGACACCCACGCCGGTGAGCTCAGCGCCCACGCCAAGCTGTGGAACGACACCTCCCGCGCAGTCTCTGACTTCTACCGCGACATCAGCGAGAAGTCGGCCAGCGACAACGTGGTCCTGCTGGTATTCACCGAGTTCGGCCGCCGGGTTCACGACAACGGCTCCGGTACCGACCACGGCTCCGGCGGCGTTGCCTTCGTCGTGGGCGACCACGTCAAGGGCGGCATGTACGGCGAGTATCCCTCGATGGCGCCCGACAAGTTGCTGGAAGGCGACCTGCACTTCAACAACGACTTCCGCGGGCTGTATTCCACCCTCCTGGAGCAGTGGATGGGCCTGGACGCCAAGCCGATCGTCGGCGGCACCTTCGAGCAGATGGACTTCATCGCCTCCTAAATTCCCTGAAACGCCCGGCCCCACCTTTTCCACAAGGGAAGGGTGGGTGCGCGGTCCCTCATTCCCTCCCCATCCTGGGGAAGGACCAGGGGGTTGAAAGGCAAGGAAGGGATTATCAGGCGACACACCAATCGAGCGAGGTAACGATGGCTACACAGACTATCGGCATAACCTTCCAGTACAGCCACACCATCGGGCGCGGCGAGTTCTCCGGCCCCGGCTTCCGCAACCCCGTGGCCATAGCCCGCGGTGAGGACGACACCATGTACGTCGTCAACCGCTCCTACGAATACCGCCCCGACGGCAAGCGCATCACCATCTGCACCGTCGACGAGGACTACGTGGGTGAGTTTGCCCGCGGCGTCCACACCGCTGGCGAGACCGATGAGAACGAGGACGACGGATCCCTGATCTGGCCAACCTCCGTCGCCATCGACAGCAAGGGCAACGTATACGTGGCGGACGAATGGCTGAATCGCATCTCCATGTTCGACGCCGACGGCGAATGGCGCGGCAAGTGGGGAACCAAGGGCAGCGCCGACGGGGAAATCGACGGCCCATCCGGCATGGCCTTCGACGCCGACGACAACCTCTACATTGTTGACAGCAAGAACCACCGGGTCCAGAAATTCACCGCCGACGGTCAGTTCCTGGGCAAGTGGGGCACTGAGGGCAGCGGCGAAGGCGAACTCGGACTGCCCTGGGGCATCTCCATCGACAAGGACGGCGACGTATTCATCGCCGACTGGCGCAACGACCGTGTCCAGAAGTTCACCGCAGACGGCCAGTTCCTGCAGTCCTACGGCGTGGGCGACCTCAGCCGTCCCACCAGCGTCGACACCGACAGCCAGGGCCTCGTCTACATAGCCGACTGGGGCAACGAAAAGGTCCGCATCTACAGCCCGGAGGGCGACCTGGTCGAAACCCTCACCGGCGACGCCACCATCTCCAAGTGGGGCAAGGACAAGCTGGACGCCAATTCGGAGATGTGGTACGAGCGGGAGATTGCACAGGGCATCGAGCGCGAAAAGGTCTTCTGGGGCGTCTGCTACGTGGAAGTCGACGACCAGGACCGTCTCTTCGCGGTGGAGTCCTGCCGCAACAGGATCCAGATATACCGCAAGCAGCAGCCCATGTTCTTCGGCGGACGCCTGTAGACCATCTCCCTTTCGGCACCAGGTGAAACTGAAGGGAAGGGAGGCTTTGAGCTCCCTTCCCTTCGCTTTCAAGCCCCTCCGGCGGCACATTTCCCAAAGAGGATGGGCGGACGAGGAATAGTGACTACACCAGAACAACTAGCCACAAAACTGAAGGCGCTGGGCATACGTCAGACACCGCAGCGTCTGGCCATTGCCGAGGTGGTCGTCAACTCGGGCGATCACCCTTCGGTCAAGGAAATCTACCAGCGGGTCAAGGAATTCTTTCCCTACGTGACCCTAGCCACCGTTTACTCCACTCTGGAAACGCTGGAGCAGGCCGGGTTCGTTCGCGCCCTGCCGTTCCAGAAGCAGGCCCGCTACGACGCCAACCTGTCGCCCCACGCCAACCTCGTTTGCGTCGGATGCGGCGGAGTGGTGGACTCCAGGGAGGGCAAGGAGATTGTCAACCAGATGCTATCGCGTCTGGAGGAAACCAGCGAGTTCGAATTCACCGGGCAGCGCATCGACTTCTACGGCTGGTGCCGCACCTGCGCCGACCGCCGCGACCACAAGACCCGAGCGGGAGTAATTTAGCGTCCGTCGCCGGGGCAACCAAGGCGTTGCCCCCGCCAACCAAGAATCATGCTGCTTGGGCGTCTGCATAGGGCGCCCATTAATTCGTTTCAACGTCCTTTGGCCAGCTAAACGTCCCCTCTGAACGGATATGTGAAAAATCCCCTCTCCGCTCGGGAGAGGGTTAGGGTGAGGACGTTCCCTGAACTTACAGAAATAATGCTCCCAAAGGATACCGCGACTTGGAAAGGGAGATGGATAGGCCAAGCACCCTATATTACCCTGAGTCGCGGGCCGGACGCAAAGGGAATCGCTCATTCCTGAAGATTCTCGATCTCCACCGGCTCGATGGCGTCAGCCGGCACGAAACCGAACACCCGCGAATAGAAGTACAACTCCGCTTCCAGCGCCCGCTCTATGTTCTCTGAGCGGCGAAAGCCGTGCTGCTCGCCCTCGAAGGGAACGTACGCCGTGGGCAGCCCCTTGGCTTTCACCGCCTCGAACATCATCTCCGCCTGGTTCGGCGGCACAATTTCGTCCTCGAGACCCTGCAGGAGCAACAACGGGCACGATAGCAGGTGCGTGTGGTTGATTGGTGAACGCTCCTCGTAAAGGTCCTTCCGCTCGGGAAAAGGCCCTACCAGGCTGTCCAGGTATCTAGACTCGAACTTGTGCGTCTCCTTGGCCAGAGCTTCCAGGTCGCTGACCCCATAGAGGCTGGTTCCGGCCCCGAAAACGTCGTGGAACGTCAGGGCAGCGAGGGTGGTGAATCCTCCGGCACTCCCGCCATCAATGGCCAGTCGCTCCGGATCCGCGTCGCCACGGGCCGCCAGGTACCTCGCCGCGTTGACGCAGTCGTCGACGTCCACGATGCCCCAGGCACCGTTCAGGCGCCGCCGGTACTCGGTCCCGTAGCCGGTGCTGCCGCCGTAGTTTACGTCAACCACGCCGAATCCACGGCTGGTCCAGTACTGGATGCCGAGGTCCAGCGCGATCTGTGCTGCAGCCGTTGGCCCGCCGTGGCTCTTGACCAGCAGCGGCGGTTTCTCCCCCTCCGGCGCGGCGAAGTCCGGGTTTAACGGAGGGTAGTAGAAAGCATGGGCGGTCCGGCCTCCGGTGGTCTCGAATTCCACACGCTCGGGCGACGAGAGATACGCCGAATCCACCTCGAGGTCGTGGGCCCGCTGGAGCGCGATCAATGCCCCTGAGGACAAGTCCAGCGACAGCATCGTCATGGGGCGGTCTGGGGCGCCCGCCGAAAACACGATCCGATTCCCCAATGACCGCAGCTCTCCTCGGCCCATTTCCGAAAATGGAGTGTCCAGGCGCGTCAGGGATCCCGTTCCGGCGTCGATGATGCCCAGATTCCAGAGGCCGCGTTCAACGTAGGTGCAGGCGATGCGTCCATCGCCGAGAAAATCGAACGTCGGCGCTCCGAACACCCAATGTGGACGGGCAAATTCCGCCTCCATCTCCAGCACTGGCTCCACGGCCCCCTCGCGCCAGCGGTACAGGTTCCACCAGCCGTTGCGGTCCGAAACGAAGTGCAATTCACCCTCCGGAGACCACACGGGCTGCAGCACCGACTCATCAGAACCGCCGGCCACAACCTGCGGCTCTCCAGCAAGACCGTCCGGTCCGATGGCTGCGACCAGGAGCCTTGTTCCATCCCACGGCATGTTCGGGTGGTCCCATGCCAACCACGCCAGCCTGCTGCCGTCCGGGCTCAACCGGGGAGCGGCACAAAAGTCCGAGCCGGAGTACAGGACCTGCTGGGATCCCGCCCCGCTGGCGTCCACCGCCACGATGGTGTTTACCGGCTCACCATCTCCCGTATGGTCCTCGCGGACGCATATTATCCGCCCGCGCTCGGCGTCAAACTCCCCGTCGGCGTACCGGAGCGGAGCTTCTGGCGTAATGGCCACGGGTTCGCCACCTCGCTCTTGGCGATACAGTCGCTGGTCAGCAAAGTTGGAAAAGTACACCACCCCATCGGCCACCAGGAACGCGCCGCCGCCGTATTCGTGGACCCTGGTGCGCGCGCTGAACGGAGTGGGCGTCATGTCTGTTGTCGTGCCGTCGGAGCCACGCCGCACGATGACCATGCGCCCGCCCTCGGAGGGGCGCATCTCGACCCAATACACATCATCGCCATCCAGGGCAATCTGTCCCAGGCCAACGGCGCCCGAAACAATCAGGGAGGTCGTTACCGGTGATTTCCAGGAACCATACGGGGCGATAGTCGGCATGTCTGCTTCTCCAAGAGGAAATTGCGAACCGGCTCCACAGAAAATGTTACAGCCCAACGGTGTCGTTTTCCATCCCACCACAGGCAACTCGCGTACCCGGCACACTTCAAATCTCCGGAAGACCACCAAGTCCGGCGGAACAAGTGTCGTCTGAATCAGGATTCGCGGAATTCTGAGATTTTCCGGATGTTCCCCAATCCTGTTTATCCTTTAATCCTGTAAATCCTGATTCAGACGATGACTTTGCAGCCCGGCATCCCAGTCGTACTTCAGCACCGTTGACCGTGCCAGTGCTGGCCCGTATCCTGAATTGCAGTACATTGGGCAGATCAAAGCAGAGAGGTCAACGATGCCAGAGGAAGCGTCGCCGGGCCCCGTAGACCACCACGATCAGCTGCCGCCTCCCACCCCCGAGGAGGTCAGCCCGGGCGTCTATGCCTACATCCAATTGGACGGCACCTGGGGGCTCAACAACTCGGGATTCGTTGCCGGGGCCGACTCGCTTTCGGTTATCGACACCTGCTTCACCGAGGCTCGCACCCGGGCCTTCCTGCAGGCCATCAGGGGCGTTACCGACCTGCCCATCAGGACGTTGGTGAATACCCACCACCACGGCGACCACACCCACGGCAACTACCTGCTGAAAGGCGCCTCCATCGTCGGCCACGAACTTTGCCGGGAGGCCGTCATCGAGACCGGACTGCACACCCTGCACCCACTGTTCCCGAACGTGACCTGGGGCGACCTGGAGTTGGCTCCTCCATTCGTGACATTCCAGGAACGCCTCGACCTGTTTGTGGATGACCTTCGGATGGAGCTTCATTACGTGGGACCGGCACACACCACCAACGATTCCGTCGTGTGGCTGCCGGATCGAAAGCTGCTGTTCACCGGCGACCTCGCATTCAACGGCGGGACTCCTTTCGTGGCCATGGGCTCCATTGCGGGCTCGCTGGTGGCGCTGGACCGACTGCGGGAATTCGGGGCGGAGACCGTGGTACCGGGACACGGGTCAGTGTGCGGGAACGAGGTGTTCGACGATATGGAGGCCTACCTGCGCTTCGTGCAGGCATTGGCAAAAGATGCCTTCGCCGAAAGACTGTCTCCCCTGGCAGCGGCACAGCAGACCGATCTCGGCCGGTTTTCCGACTGGCACGACCGGGAGCGCCTCGCCGGGAACCTGCACCGGGCCTACTCGGAGCTGCGGGGCGAGCCGCTGGGCACAAACCTCCCCCTAGGTCCGATCGCCCAGGACATGGTCACATACAACGGGGGACAACCCGTCCGCTGCCTGGCATGATTGCCGGGAGAGATCCGCACCTCTCATTTCCTCCGTAGTAGAATGCACTGGACGAGTAACATCACGGATACTGATTCACGGACATTTGCAGTGAACCTCAAATCAGATCACCGCATCCCATCGCGTATCCAACTGGGCGTAATAACAATTCTCGCCCTGCTGTTGCTTGCCCTGGCAGCGTGCGGAGAGGATTCCGGGGAGCCTGCCGCCACGGCAACGGCCGAGCCCGCCACTCCGACTTCACCAGCGGAAGAGGCAACACCGGCGCCACCAACGGACGAGCCAACGACCGTGCCTCCCACTGCGGAACCGGATCCCACGGCCACCGCAACGTCCACGCCCGAGCCCACGGACATCGTGGAGCCGACAACGGCACCCACCCCGGCTCCTGACCCCACGGCCACGCCTACGCAGGTACCCACGAGCGTGCCGCCCACGGAGGCACCGGAGCCAACGACTGCGCCAGCGTCCACCGCAACGCCGGAACCGACGGCCACGCCGACGCCAACCAGGGCTCCTGACCCTACAGAGGCACCATCGCCGACGCAGGAGCCACCGGCAACCATGGCGCCGGCACAGGAGCCCACCGAAACGCCGGAGCCGACGGCCACGCCAACGCCTACACCGACGCCGGAGCCACCGGAAAATGCCGCGCCATTGTTCACCCTGCCCAACGCCGCAGACGGAATGCAGGTCAGCCTGGAGTCCTATCGCGGTGACAGGGCCGTGGTGCTGGTGTTTTACCGGGGATTCTGGTGACCCTACTGCGTTCAGCAACTCGGGCAGTTGCGAGGGGATTACGAAAAATTCACGGATTTGAACGCTGAGATTCTCACTATTGCGGTCGACGACTTCTCAAGTCCAAGTTTGGCCGCAAGAGCACAGGAATATCCATTCCCCGTCCTGTACAACGTAGAGGGCGATGTCGCCAGGGATTACGGGACTTACAACCAATCGGCGGCTTACGCAAACCCTTATGTGTTCATCGTGGACAAGAACGGTTCGATCGTTTGGGAACAGCGCGGGTCAACCAACCACAGGACGCCCAACAGCGCCATCATCGCGGAACTGGAGAAACAGAGCTGACGTTTCCCTCTATCTCGGGGAACAGGATTCAGTGGAGAACTTAATGGTCGCAGATTTCCGAAGAGTCCTGGTGCGCATGGGGGTGGTTGCAGCGCTGTCGCTAGCAGTGCTGGCCCTGGCAGCCTGTGGCTCGTCGGCGGAGCCGGCGACGGAAGCCCCGGCGGGAACTGCAGAACCCGCTGCCACCGAAGGAGATCAGGCAGCGATATTTGACGAGCACCTGACCGGCGCAGAGGAACCGGAGCCGCAGGGAAACGTCGCGCCGATGTTCACGCTGCCCGACGCTCGCAACAGTATGGACGTCGTCCTGGAGTCGTACCGCGGGGACAAGAACGTGGTGCTGGTGTTCTACCGGGGATTCTGGTGATCCAGTTGCCGGGAGCAGCTAGGTGAGCTGCAAAGTTATTACCAGACTTTTTCAACTTTGAACGCCGAGGTCCTTGTCGTCAGCATAGAGGACCTTTCAGATGCCGATTATGCCGTGAGGGCACAGGGGTACCCGTTTCCCGTCCTCTATGACCTGGACGCCGACGTCGCCGAGGCCTATGGAGTATTCAACCTGCACGGCAACAACCTCCCCACTCCGTCCACATTCATCATCGATACCGACGGAGACATCCGCTGGGAGTACATCGGGCGTTCCGCCAGGACTGACCGAGCCCCCAACACCGAAATCGTCGCCCAACTGCGGATGCTGAACTGAGGGGCAGCCCGGACGACGCGTGAATTTTGGATGGCGATATGAAGGCAAGAATATTGAGGAATTGTAAATTCCTTCTCTTGGTGGCAGCCACGCTCATGACAGTCGTGGCGATTGCAGCCTGCGGCTCGGCTGATGAGCAGGTAGCCGAGGAGGCACCTGCAGCAACCATCGAACCGGCCACTGCAGCGGCGTCTGCTCCAGAAGGCTCCTCCGCATCGGCTGACACTCCCGAGCCGAAGCCGCAGGGAGATGTGGCACCGATGTTTACCCTCCCCGCTGCCGCGGGAGAGTCCGTCAGCCTGGGCTCCTTCGCCGGTGACAGGAACGTGGTGCTGGTGTTCTACCGGGGGTTCTGGTGAACCTACTGCCGCGGGCAGCTCGGTGAGCTGCAGAACGACTACCAGGCGATCTCGGACCTGAACGCCGAGTTGCTGGCCGTCAGCATTGACGACCTGTCCCAGGCATCCAGGGCAGTGGAGCAGCTGGGGCTGACCTTCCCTATCCTCTACGACGAGTCGGGCGATGTAGTCCGGTCCTACGGTGTGTACAGCGAGGGCGCGGGCTATGCCAGGCCATCAACGTTCATCATCGACACCGAAGGCGTGGTCCGGTGGGAGTTCATCGGCTCTGCCAGCCACCGGACTCCGACCAGGGATATCCTCGAGCAGCTCGAGTTGCTAAGTTAAAGGCTAGGCGAACCGGGTCTCCGACCAGCCCTTGCCGTCAAAGGGCGTCCAGAAATGGGACGTGAGAGTCAGGTTCTGGAACTTCCACTCTCCGTTGACCTTGACGTATTCCTCGTCGTAGCGGGCCGATCCCCAGACGGCCTTGTCGCCGTCGGCGTAGGTGCAGGGCTGGAAGAGGTACCAGACGCCGGTGGCCCGGTCACCCTCCACCTCAATTATCGGGTTCAGCACCATGTGGATGGCAAAGGGCAGACGGTTGGGCGCGTTCTGGAAAAAGGCGCGAATGGCCTCTCTCCCGTCATTCCGGCCCCGTTCCTTTCCGTCCCATACGGCGTCCTCGACGAACAGGTCCGCCAGGGCGTCTGCGTCATACTGGTCGTCACAGTAGCCGCAGTACCGGTGCTTCAGTCGCTTGATCTCCTCAATGTCCTCAAGAACCTGGATTCTCTTTTCCAGATCATCAGATGGCATATATCGTCTCCTCTATTTAGACTGGCATATTCATTCGAGGTAATGGCCCTTACAGCGCGGTCCAGCCGCCATCCACCAGAAGCAGGTGACCGGTGGTGGCGCCAGCGGCGGGGCTAGCCAAGAAGACTGCCGCTCCCACCAGCTCCTCGGGCTGCATCCGTCGGCCCAGGGGCATCTTCTCGGCATATTCCGCGTTCAGCTCCTCGGGGGTGCGGTTGTAGGCGGCCAGGACACCCGGCGTTTCCGTGGGCCCGGGTCCGATGGCGTTGACGGTGACGCCCAACGGCGTCCACTCCGCAGCCAGGGAGCGAGTCAGGCCCGCCACGCCGTGCTTGCTGGCAATGTAGGGTGCGCGCCCGGGCGAGCCGACAGCGGAGAACTGCGACCCGATGTTTACGATGCGACCCCAGCCCTGGTCGATCATGGGCCGAACCGCAGCCTGGGCGCAGAAGAACAGACCCTTCAGGTTTGTGTCGACGGTCGCGTCCCAGTCGGCCTCCGTCACTTCCAGCGCAGGTTTGGGGATGCGGATGCCAGCGTTGTTGATCAGGATGTCCAGCTTGCCGAATTCATCGACAATCTGTTGGATGACACCGGGAATACCGGCAATGTCCAGAACATCAAGCTCGTAGGTGGCGCTCCGTTTTCCGTGCCCTTCCACCTTCGCCTGGGTGTCGCGGGCCAGCTCCAGGCGGGATGCCATGTCCGATACGGCAACGTCGGCCCCAGCCTCCGCTAGCCCCACCGCGATAGCCGCGCCGATGCCTCGCGCAGAGCCAGTCACCAATGCAACTTTCCCGTCCAGACTCAACCCCGAGTAGGCCATCGTATCCTCCGCAATATCCGCAAGTTGAACGGGCGTAGCATATCACAGGGCCGTAGCGAATCAGCCGTTCTCACCGCTTGCGCCGTCGACGGTGCAGGAATAGAATCAGCCGGTATGTTCGGTTCCGGGGCCTTGGATACAGGCATCAGAACCAGCAGCTTCTGGCACGGCAGACTGGCGGGCGGGCAGCGATGGCGCAAGCGGTACAGGCGGGCGGACACAGGCAGAACCGTGGGTTCATCCTCGGAGCGCTGACCTTCGGCCACGGTGTGGCCCACCTGTACGACCTGGGCTTTCCGGTATTCCTGACTGCCATTGCCAACACCCTGTTCCTGAGCACGAAGCAGACGGGGTTTCTACTGGCCATACGCACCAGCGGAAACGGCCTTATCGCCACCGGTTCGGGCGTGCTGGTCGACCGTTTCCGGGCCCATTGGGGCCTGATGCTCACCATCTGCATGGTGCTGAACGTCATCGCCTTTGTCGTGATCGGGCTGTCCCCCAACTGGGGCGTGCTGATTATCGGCGTGATCCTGATATCCATTCCCGGGTCGCTGTGGCACCTCCCGGCCATCGCATCGCTGTCTCGCCGTTTCTCCGACCGTAGAGCGTTTTCCATATCCATCCACAGCTTCGGCTCCACCATAGGCAACGCGCTGGGCCCGCTGGTAGCGGGAACGCTGCTGCTGTACCTGATATGGCGCGAGGTGTTGCTCCTGTACGCCATACCGGCAGGGATTGTCGCCCTTTTCGTGTGGTGGTCGCTGCGGGACCTGGGGCGGGAGGACGACGTACGGCCGGGCGACGCCGAGCGGCGTACGCTCAGCACACTGGCTGTGGCGGGGTGGAACTTCTTCCGCAATCCTGCGATGCTGGCCCTCCTGGTGGCCGCCAGTCTCCGGAGCGTCGCCAATGTCGCAATGTTCGACTGGACCCCGTTCTACCTCGAGAAATCACCCGAGGACGGAGGCCTGGGATACTCGTACTTCTGGACGGGATTCCAGATGGCGCTGCTCACCGGGACAGGGGCCATTTCGGCGCCCGTCCTGGGCCAGCTGTCGGACAAGCTGGGCCGAAAACAGATTCTTGTGCCCGGCCTGGCGATCGCAGCCGTCCTGCCGTTCCTGATCGTTCCGGCGGGGGACGGCATACTCGTCCCGATCGTAATGGCGGCCATGGGGCTGTTCAGCTTCGCCCTGCACCAGGTTATGCTGGCCGGCATCCTCGATGCGGCGACCCGGGGAACCGAGGCGACTGTCGCCGGCTTGGTGTTCGGGATAAACGGGGCCGTGGGCTTCGCTTCCACCGTTCTGATCGCCTTTATCATCGACAGCCTCGGCGGCTACGGTTCCATGTTCGTATACGTGGGAATACTGACGGCGGTTGCGGGCGTCATAGTCCTGTTCACGCCCTTCCCGAACTACAAGACCGAACCCGCCTGACGCCTGCTTTCAGAACCACATTTTTGCCACGGGTTAGCATCTTGAACCAGACGATCACAGCGGTCCCCGGCATCGAGGCCGGGCATTATACCGACCTCCAGCATGCCACTGGCTGCACAGTCGTGCTGTGTCGCCACGGCGCCGTTGGAGGAGTGGACGTTCGCGGCGGCTCGCCCGGCACCCGCGAGACCGACCTGCTGCAGCCGACCCGCCGCGTTGATCAGCTGTTCGCAGTCTCCCTCAGCGGGGGCAGCGCCTTTGGACTGGACGCGGCGACAGGCGTGATGGCCTGGCTGGAGGAACACGACACTGGCTACCGGGTCACTCCCGACGTCATCGTTCCCATCGTCTCATCGGCCATCATCTACGACCTTGGACTGGTGACATCCAAAGTGCGCCCAGGCCCGCAGGAGGGGAGGGCCGCCTGCGAAGCGGCGTCCACTGAACCCCTGCCCGAGGGCACCGTCGGCGCGGGTACCGGCGCCACCGTGGCGAAGACCGGCGGTACGCACCGGTCCTGCAAGGGCGGCTTCGGCACGGCAGCAGTCAGGCTTCCTGCCGGCGCCACCGTGGCGGCCGCTGTCGTGGTGAACTCAATCGGCGGTATCCGGGATCCCTTCTCCGGTCAACTCGTGGCCGGGCCGCGACGAGGGGACGGCACTTTCGACGACCCTGTTGGCATCCTGCTGGAGGGGTCTCCGGCAGAGATGCCCGATGGGCCGGTCAACACCACCATCGGCGTCGTGGCCACCGATGCCCGGCTCTCCCGGGAGCAGGCCAACTACGTGGCCAGGGTCAGCCACAACGGCCTGTCAATGACCATCCATCCCTGCCACACCATCCGCGACGGGGACACCATGTTTGCCATGGCCACGGGCGAATTCCAGGATGAGGTGGACCTGACCACCTTGGGGGCGGCGGCGGCAGAGGTCTCGGCGCGGGCCGTGCTGAGGGCCGTCAGGCTCGCCACTGGACTGGGCGGCATTCCGGCAGTGTCCGAGCTGGGCAGCTAGAATCAGACTCGCCGGAACGTGCCATGCAGATAGTCAGTTCGAAAGAGGAAATGCGACGCCTGTGCCGGGAAGCGTCCCGTCCGCTGGGACTGGTCCCGACCATGGGGGCGCTCCATAATGGCCACTTGTCGCTGGTCGACAGGGCCCGAGCCGACTCGGAGACCGTCGCCGTCAGCATCTTCGTAAACCCCACGCAGTTCGCGGAGGGCGAGGACTTCGCTGAGTATCCCCGGGACCTGGATGCCGACCTTGAAATGCTGCGGCAACACGGCACGGACCTCGTCTTCGTTCCCGACGTCTCGGAAGTTTATCCTCCCGGATTCGACACCTGGGTAGACGTTGGCCCGATTGCGGACCGGCTGGAGGGAGCGGCCCGTCCCGGGCACTTTCGCGGCGTAGCGACCGTGGTGGCCAAGCTCTTCGGGATCGTGCAGCCGGAGCGGGCCTACTTCGGCCAAAAGGACGGGCAGCAGACGGTCGTCGTCCGGAAACTGGCCCGCGACCTGGACATGGGAATTGATGTCGTGGTGCTGCCCACCATCCGCGAGACTGACGGACTGGCAATGAGCAGTCGCAACGTACGCCTCAAACCAGATCAGCGCACCGCCGCCGCTGCGGTGTACCGCGCTCTGTGCTCCGGCAGGGACTTGTGGAGCAGCGGGGAAACCGGGGCCGACGTTGTGCGCGGCGCTGTCAGGGCGGTGTTACAGGCCGAGCCGTTGCTGGGAGAAGTCGACTACGTCAGCGTCGCTGCTCCGGACACGCTGGCGGAACTGGAACTTGCCACTGCGGGTGCCATGTTGTCCACGGCGGTGCACCTCGGCTCGATCCGCCTGATCGACAACGTAATATTAGAATAGGGGCGCACTTCCGTACGCCCCTATTCTTAATATACCCCAACGGAAGGTTGCGCCGGTCGGGAGTCCCTAGCTGTCCATCAGCTCGCGCACAGCCTCGGTTAGGGCTGGCAGGACGGTTTCCCAATCGCCAACCACGCCATACCGGGCGTCCTTGAAAATGTTGGCGTCGGCGTCCTTGTTGATGGCGACGATGCACTTGGCGCCGGAGCATCCGGCCATGTGCTGGCTGGCGCCGGATATGGCCACGGTGATGTACAGGTCGGGCGTGATGGACTTGCCGGTCAGTCCCACCTGGTAGGACGGCGGGACCCATCCTGAGTCCACGGCTGCACGGGAAGCCCCGACGGCTCCACCCAGCAGTTTGGCCAGGTCTTCCAGACCCGAGAACGGCTCGGGGCCACCTAGTCCCCGGCCGCCGGAGACGACCACGCGGGCCTCTTCCAGCTTGACACCCTCCGATTCCTCGCGAACTGTCTCGACTACGCGAACCCGCGCCTGGGAGGCATCCAGTTCCACCGGGAACGACACGACCTGTCCCTGCCGCGACGGGTCCGCCTCCGTGGCCTCATAGGCCTTGGGGCGGATGGCCGCGATTTGCGGGGTGTGCTCGCAGCTGACTACGGCGATGGCGTTACCGCCGTAGACCGGGCGATTGGCCAGCAGCGTCTTGCTCGCCTCGTCTACGGACACTTCCAGGCAGTCCTGCGCCAGGCCCACGCCCAGCCGGAATGCCAGCCGCGGAGCCAACTCTCGGCCATCGTTGGTGCGCGAAATCAGCACCACCCTGGGATTTACTTCGCGACACAGGGAGTCCATGGCAGTGATGTATAGATCGGGCTGATATTCGGACAGTAGAGGGCTGGTCACAGCGTAAACACGATCAGCGCCGTGGGCGATGGCCTGCTGGGCTGGAGTATCGACAGCACTGCCCAGGAGAGCGATGGAAAGCTCTTCTCCCAGCGACGCAGCAACTCCTCTCCCCGCGGCCAGCAACTCGGCGGCGGTCGAATCCAGCGCGTCGGCTGAGGTCTGCCCGATTACCAGAACACCTGTGGCGTCAGCCATTACGGCCTCCCGAACCAATTACTAGAAGGTGCAAAATACGGACGCGTCGCTTGGGTCCTAAATGGGGAAGCAAGCGGTAGCGTCTCTAGATCATCTTGGCTTCCCGCAGCTTGAGGGCCAGTTGGCGTCCGGCGTCGGCGGCATCCTCGCCCTCGACAAACTCGCACTCCTGGTCGCTGACGGGAATGAACAACTGGCGAAGCGTTACCCTCGCCTCCGCTTGGGAATCGTCCAAGTCGAGGTCGGCCTTGCTCCAGACCGTTGGTCGCTTGCGGGTGGCGGCCATGATGCCGCGCAGGGTGGGATAGCGCGGCTGGCCCAGCTCATTGCTGACCGTGACCAGTGCGGGAAGGGATGCTTCCACCACCTGGTAGCCGTCGGGAACAATGCGTTCGACCACGGCCTTGCCGTCGGCCACGTCCACCTTCTTGCACAGGGAAACGCATGCGACGCCGAGAATCTCGGCCACTCCCAGGGGGACCTGGGCATTGTCCCAGTCCGAGGCTTGGCGGCCACAGATGATCAGGTCGAAGCCCTCAAGTTTCCTGATGGCCGCAGCCAGCAGCTGGGCTGTCTGGAAGCTGTCGATGGTGTTGTCGAAATCGTCGTCCTGGAGAAGCACCAACTCGTCGGCGCCCATGGACAGGGGTTTCTTCATCACGTCAAGGGCAAAGGTCGATCCGGTCGAAATGACCGTTACCGTAGCCTCCTGCGCGTCCTTGATCTGGAGGGCGGCCTCGACGGCGTTTTCGTCGAATCCGTTGACGACCGGGGGAATGTTGGCCGGCGGCACAACGCGCTTGGCGTCATCATCGATGCGAAAAGCCGCCATGGGCATCTCGGGATCCAGTACCTGCTTGGCGAGAACAGCAATTTTCAGTGGCATAAAAAAACCCCGTGCGATTATGTCGCCGGACTATGTGAAAGATATCACTAACAAAGCCAGAGTGTCAATTCAGAACAGGCTTTCCCTTCCTAGTCCTGCCTCAACAGGGGGTAACTATTGGATGCCTTGTTCCTTGTACCAATCATCACCAGCGGGGGGCCACGGGTTTTCGCCGGGGAATACCTGTGACAGCTGGGTGAAGGCCCCGAGAAACCCTGCCGGGTGCAGCCAGATGCTGTTGAATCCCAGGTTGGTGTAATTGGCGGTCTGCCGCGAGGTGGTGTACCTGGCGCCTGCCTGCTTCAGGTGGCCGTCCATTGCCAGAGAGTCTTCGATCTCGTAGATCGTGAGGTACAGGCCTTCTCCGTACCGGTCCAGGAATCGCTGGGACGGCGCGTCCGGCCCCGTGGGCTGGGCCAGCTCGATGAACGTATCGCGCCCGGCTAAGGGTATGACGGCTATCTCAAGGTCAGTGAAGCTGACCTCGAAGCGCTTGGTTGCCTGCAGCTGAAACATCCCGCACCATCGCTCCAACGCCGCGTCGAGGTCTCGGACTAGCACGGCGATTTGCTTCAGGCCCAGGGTGCGCGGCGTAGGGGACAACTGCCAGTCATCACCCGCCAGCGGCCACGGGTTGGCGCCCGGCTGCAATTCGACCACCCGCACCAGCGCCCCGTTGGTGGCCTCGCGATCAATCTCCACGGTCCGCCTGCCAGGGCGGTCGGAAACGCCGCTGTGTCTAACTCCCGCAGTTCCGAGGTTGGAAATCAGGACATCGAGATCTGTGGTCTCGAACACCAGGCGGTACGGCCCTTGGCCGCGACTCTCTCGGAATGCCGATGAATCCGCCTCTCCGAGGTCGGGATGCCACAACCCGACGAAGGTGCCATCTCCGGCGTGCAACGTGGCGCGCTCACCGTCTACGGACCGGGAACGGCGGACGACTCTCATACCCAGGTAACTTTCGTACAGGCTCGTCCCGTGGTCCAAGTCGTCGACGATAAAGTCGACCTGGCGCAAGCGATGCAACACGGCAATCACCGAGCAGTGTTTCCCGCAGCACTACCGGGAGCGCGGGATGGGGTGGGGAGGATTGTTATTCCTTGGTGGGAAGGGAAACCAAGGCCCGACCGCCCACGTGCCGTTCTCCCTTGCTCCCCAGCATCAGGATGTCGCACTCGGCCAGGTTCTGCCCGTCCTCCTGTCGGAGGTCGGTGATGGTGGCCTCGAGCGTCAGCGGGGAGTTGTGGGGAACAGGCTGGCGGAAGACGACGTCCAAGTCCCTGATGCTGTCAGGGCCAGCCCAATCTGTCAGTAGTTGCGCCATCATGGCCATGGCCATAATGCCGGGCACAATGGTGCCTGACATGCCGGAGGCCCGAGCCGTTTCGATATCCGTAAACCTGTTGGGGGACGGTGGCGACCAAATTTCACAGAAACTGGCCACGCTCTCGTCGGTGGCTACCGTCTCGACTGGTCCAACCTGGTCGCCCAGTTCCAGATCTTCAAAGTAAGGCAATTCGATTCTCGTTCTCTGCGAATTGAATAGGAAACCCACCGAGGCATTCAGAAAGTCACGTGCGGACGCTCACTCCCGGCGGGCGAAGGACTCCTGCACTTCCGCCACCACCTGCCCATCCTGGTTGCGGAAGGTGGTCTCCCAGACGATGAACACCATGGTGCCGGAGCGACCTGTCTTGGCATAAACGTCCTTCAGGTGAGAGGAAGCCGTGACAGTATCCCCGGCATAGATGGGCGCAATGGGCTGCACTCTCTGTCCCGCGTGCATCTGCGTCTTGCCGAAATCGATCCCCACATCCGGCAACTGCACCTCGCGCACGAATATCGAACAGAGGGTCGGAGGAGCAATCATTCCACGAAACCCTTCGTTCCTGGCGCCGTCGGTCGAAGTGAAGGCTGGGCCCTTTTCCCCAAGGCTGGTGTTGACCGCCTGAATCATTTCCGCGGTAATCTCGAATGGCCCGGCCCTGTGTTCTTTCTCGTGAAGCGAACGGTCGTAATTCAGTTCCAGCGTCATGCAGCGTTCTCCGGAATCATCGGCTTGTGGAATCGAACGGGCTGTAACGGTCAGGCAGAGGGGACGCTTGCAGTCTCTTCCAGCCTCACGGGCCTGAATTCCTTGCTCAGCAAAGCATCAACCAGCTGGTTCTCGTTGGCAATGGATGACCTGAAGTCCGTGAGGCACGTGGCGATATGGCTGGTGAAGTGGGCGTCGCTGCCCCCTATGCCCAGGTATCCGTACTGCTGGCACAATTCTTCGGCCCGCTCGTTTTCGCCCGCGCGGCCGCCGCCGTTCAAGATCTCCACCACGTCCACGTCCGCGAATGCCTCTCCCTGCTGGACGTACTCCGTCAGCCCTATGCCGAACCGCCCTGGGTGAGCCGGGATGGCCACCGCATCGTGCTGCCTTGCGGCCTTCATCAACTCGCGGGCGTCCATCCGCACGTCGGAAAAGTCAATGTCGCGGGTCAGCCCCTCGCTGACCCCGTAAACCAGGAAGTGTCCGTAGCGAGTATCCAACTCCGATGCTTTCAGTATGAGCAGACCGTATTGCTCGGCCAACGAGGAATAGTCCTTGTCGTAGTCGAACTTGCGGTGCTCCGTCAGCACAATGCCGTCGACCGCATAATTCCGTTTGCGCAGCACCTGCACCCATTTGACGTATTGCTCAACGGTGGCGCGGGAATCATCGGATGAAACTGAATGGCAATGCAGGTCAAGAAACACTTCGCAAACACTCCTGTCAAGGCCACGGAGGTGATAAGCGGCCCTGCCGACTATCATAAACAACGATACCGAATCCGGCAACCGGAGGGAGTTCAATCCATCGCCGCCGTGTCGAAGGTCCTCGAACTCGGTCGGGCTGAGTCGCCACACCCTAATCTCGGGAAGGAGGCTCGGGAAACCGGAACCGTGGTTCTCCCCGGTTCAGAAGGCCAGGAGAGTAGGGAAAAGGCAAGTGCGGGAGGACATGCGGACCTGTAAGCCGGGTTCTGTATCCCGCCGTCCATCGACAAGCTCAGGACGGGACGGGTGGTGACCATCTATCTAGCCCCCCGATATGACATCGGGGCCCGCCGGAGGCGGGACGGCGTTGCCGCCGTGGTCAAGCAGCCAACCCGGGGACGAGCCGGGCGCTCATAGTCCCTCTATTTGGCCTTGCTCCAGGTGGGGTTTGACCGCCGCTGCGTCACCGCAGTCGGCCGGGCGCTCTTACCGCCCGATTTCACCCTTGCTCCGAGAAACGAAACGCCCTCGAAGCGGTATGTTTCTGTGCCACTTTCCGTCTTCCGCGCCGGACTGATCCCTTGCGAAAGCCTGGGAGTTACCCAGCACCCTGCCCGAAGGAGCCCGGACTTTCCTCCCCGACCTCCTAAAGGAGATTTCGGGGCGGTCACCCGGTCCACATGGCCTCCGATTCCAATCTAGCACGGGCCCACAAGGGGGTCAAACAGACGAACGCGCTCTGGGTCGGTTACCAGATTCTCGTCAAATCGAGAACAAAGCCTTGCAACACCTGCCCGCCGGAGACGGATTCAGGTGCCTCCAGTACCTCGACCTGATGGCCTGGGCGGTATATGTGGACCTGCCTTGTGTCCGGATCCAGGAGCCAGCCCAGCCTTGCGCCGTTCTCCAGGTATTCCTCCATCTTGGCCTGTACGTCGGAAAGCCTGTCCGATGGGGACCGCAGTTCGATAACGAAGTCCGGAAACGTGTGTCCAAATCTTCTTTGTTCTTCACTGTCCAAGGCTTCCCATCTCGCCAAAGGCATCCAGGATACGTCAGGAGCTCGTATGGCCCCGTTTGGCAATGTATACCCTGCATTCGAACCGAACGCGAGTCCATTGCCGTCCTGAACTGCCCAATTGCTGACCTGTCGCGCCGCTTCCGTCTCTTGCCCACCTGTTTCCAAGCCACCAGGGGGCATAATGATCAACTCCAAGGTCGACGAGAGTTCCATCCTCAACTCGCGGTTGTCGGCACAAAACTGCAGGAACTGGTCTCCCGTCATATCCAGAGCGCTAAAGTCCAGCACCAGCCGGTACGGCAGCGTGAGGGTCTGCTCGAGTTGGGGAGCTTTGGCGGTTGTCATACTTTCAGCCTGCGTAACCTCGAGAATACGGAAAAGAGGGCCAGCGCTTTGATTCTACCATTCACTGGGGCAATGACTTAAAAGGCGGATACGCCGGTTCCCCGGCGTATCCGAAAACAGGACCAGGCAATCGCCATCAGCTAAAGGCGCTATTCGACGAACAGCATCCTGCCGCAGCTGCTGCAATTGACAGCCTGGCGGCCGCTTTTGACGCGCTGGCGAAGCTGGGTGGGCAGCGACATCCGGCAGCCCTGGCAGAGGTCCCGCTCCACCTTGGCGACCGCCCGTCCGCCCTTGGACTTGCGCAGCGTCTCGTACCTCTGCAGGGTGGCAGGGTCAAACCTGGCCGCCAGCAGTGCCCGCTGTCTTTCGTATTCGCCCTGCTCTGCCCTGAGTCCATCGATGCGCTGATTGAGTTCCACCTGCTGCACATCCCAGCGTGCCCTGATCTCCGCAAGTTGCAGGTTCAGACTGCCACACCGCGACCGGTGTTCCTCGACCTGTATCGACAGTTCCAGCGACATTGCCTCGTCCTGTTCCAAGAGATGGCGAACATTGGCCGCCTCAAGTTGCAGGGCTTCGAGGTCGCGGGCGTTGATCATCGAACCGTCATAGAGTTGAGTTTCCAGTGCCTCGCTGCGTTCCCGCCGAGTCTCGATATCAATCTGATTGTCCCGCTGGAGCAATTCGACCTCCTGCAGCCGATCCTGTTCATCCTGCAGGGAAGTCTCAAGATTTTCAATGGATATCTCGATTTTCAGTTCCTGTTCTGCCTCTTCGAGCGCCCGGTAAACCCTGTCGAGATCAAGGTCTACCTCCTGTAACGCATAGAGCTGTTTTACAGTCGTCATCCGATGCTGACCTGCCGTATCTTCTATACCAAAGCCTTTCGATTCTAGGAACGCCGTCTGCTGTTGTCAATCAGATTGCCGGATGACAACGGTTCGACCGCCCGTTAGAATCATCGTAAACGTAGACACAGAGATGCACGTCGACAGTGTCAATTGACCCAAGTGGAGAGGAGGCCACCTATGGTTCTTTCTAAGTTGGACAATGAGAAGTTGACCCGGGTGGGAGAGGGCACCCCAATGGGCGATACCATGCGGCGATACTGGCTGCCGGCCCTGCTGTGCGACGAATTGCCAGAGCCCGATTGCCCGCCTGTCCGGGTGAGACTGCTGGGCGAAGACCTGGTTGCCTTCCGCGACACTTCAGGCGAAGTGGGACTGCTGGAGGAGTTCTGTCCCCACCGCCGTACCTCCCTGTGGCTTGGCCGCAATGAGGAAAACGGTCTGCGCTGCGTCTATCACGGCTGGAAGTTCGACCGTACGGGCAACTGCCTGGACATGATGAACGAGCCGCAGGACAGCGACTATCACACCAAGGTCAAGGCTGTCTCTTACCCCGTCGTGGAGATGGGCGGCGTGGTGTGGGCCTACATGGGACCCGCCGACCGGAAACCTCCGCTGCCCCGCTTCGAGTGGACGCAGGTGCCAGACAGCCACCGCCTGATCACCAAGAACAGGCAGGAGTGCAACTGGCTCCAGGCCCTGGAGGGTGGCATCGATACCGCCCACGCGCCAATCCTGCACCGACGCATCACCAAGAACACCAATCGCCCCGGCTTCGGAGTCGACACTCCCTTTGTCGTAGGCAAGGCCCCCAAGGTGGAGGTCGACCGCACGGACTACGGCTACCGTTATGCCGGCATTCGGGAACTCGAGGATGAGGGCACTAATTTCGTCCGCTCATACCACTATGTTCTCCCCTTCCACCAGATGCGTCCGCAGCAATTCGGGCTGTCAGGCGGCACCACCCGAACTATGATCGCCGGGCATTGCTGGGTTCCCACCGACGACGATAACAGCATGGTGTTCAACTGGCTGTACAGCTACGGGGACGAGCCTCTGACTGAAGCTGACCGCGACATCGAACGCCAACTGGGGCGGGGGCCCGAGGACCTGGACGAGAACTACCGGGCCAGGAAAAACCGCGATAACGACTGGCTGATCGACCGAAAAGTCCAGAAATACGAGACCTTCACCGGCATTGAGGGCATCAACACCCAGGACCAGGCGGTGCAGGAGAGCATGGGCTCGATAGTGGACCGCAGTACCGAGAACCTGGGTGCCAGCGACATGGCCATCGTCGTCGCTCGCCGCATGCTCCTGGGTGCCGCAGATACGGTTGCCGACGGCGGCGACCCGCCTGGCCTTTCCGAGAGCTACTACAAGCTACGGGCCATCGACAAAATACTGCCGGCCGACGTAGTCTGGCAGGAAGCCCTTGCCGGCGATATGTACCCCGACTAAGGCAAGAGCGAATTTCGGATAACCGTCAGGGGCGGCGCTGTAATCCGGCGCCGCCCCTGTTTGATCCATCACTGGCCTTTGGCAGCAAGCGATAGCCGTCAATGGCTCCTGGTCACGCAACCGCTGTGGGTCGCCGGGAATGCCACTCATTTGCCTGTTCGTAGGCGTGCCCGATGCGGAACAGCGTTTCCTCGGAGAACGGCTTCCCGCCAATCTGCAGTCCCACGGGCATCCCGCGGTCATCAAAACCGCACGGGACGGACATGGCAGGGCAGCTCGCGAGGTTGAACAGCCGCGTAAACAGGAACGGCAGCCGCGACGAAGTCTCCTTGCTGGTCACGGGCGGGTCGTCCTCCACGGGCTGCGCTCCCCGTCCCGCGGTGGGGAACACCAGGGCATCGTAGTCGCCCAGGGTATCCAGGACCTGCCGGCGTATCAGCTCCCTGATCTTCTGGGCCTTGTTGTAGTATCGGGCCGGCATGACGCTGCCGGTCAGCAGCAGGATGCGGTCGTCGTGTCCGTAGTCGTTGATGTTTTCGTGGACCCAGTGGGAGTGATTGTTGGCCGGCTCAACGGCCAGGAGCGTTCCTGAAATCGGTCCTGCCACGGCAGAAAGCGGCAGCGACACTTCCTCGACGGTGGCTCCCAGTTCGCCCAGTGCGGTGATGGCCCGCCCGACCACGCTGCGGACATCCTCGTCCACCAGGTCAGATTCCATCTGTTCGGTGACCACTCCGATTCGGAGGCCCTCAATCCCCTTGCCCAGCGCAGCGCGGTAATCTGGAACAGAAGCGGTGGAGGTGTGGCCGTCCCTCGGGTCGTGTCCCGCTATAGCGCCTAGGGTGATCGCAGCGTCCTCGACGGTGCGGGAGATCGGGCCAACCGTGTCCATGGACCAGACACCGCGCATCACTCCATAACGGCTCACCAATCCCCAGGTGGGACGCAGACCTACCAGGCCACACCACGTGGCCGGGAACCGTATGGAGCCGCCGGTATCCTCGCCGAGAGATGTGGCGCAGAGGTACGCGCCTGTTGCTGCGCCCGAGCCACTGCTGGAGCCACCGGCATAGGTGTTCAGGTCCCAGGGATTGCGGGGTGTGCTGTACCTGTGGGAGAAGCCTGTGATGGCGAACTCGGTAAGGTTCGTCTTGCCCAACAGCACGGCACCAGCCTGCTTCAGGTTGGCGATAACCGTGGCGTCCTCGTCCGGCACATAATCGGCGAGGATGCGTGAGCCGCCGGTGCTGCGAATCCCCGCGCTGAGGAACTGGTCCTTGACCGCCACCGGGACACCGTGCATCGGCCCGCGGTGATTGCCTGCCGCGATTTCGCGCTCGGCCTCCCGGGCGGCGTCCATCGCCAAATCGCGGGTCACGGTCAGGTAGGCGTTGAACTTGAAATCCAGATCGTCGATGCGGTCCAGGTACGCCTCGGCGGCGTCCACGGGAGACACCTCTCGCGACGCGATTAGACGCGATAGTTCCGATGCGGATAGATAGGGAAGATCCGCCTTATCCATCTTTACCCCCTCGTGTGGAACGAATGAGGAGACCCCCGGCAGGGCTAGGCCGGCGGCAGGATGATGGGCAGCGGCTCCACTTCCTCGAGTCCCGGAGGGTTGATGGCGTCCAGCGACTCCAGCAAGGCGTTCAGGCTGTACATGACCTCGGTCAGTTCGGGTTCCTGGATGTCCAGCCCTACGGCGCGGCCCAGAGCCTGGATATCATCTTTCGACAGATCAGCCATTTCTGCCTCCTGCGAAACATGGTTTCAGTGTTGCCACATACTGCGGTAATTCCCTGTGCCCGTCAAGGCATGAATTTCGTCATCGCAGGAGGGGATTTGGGTTATACTGGCCTCGCCCAGGCTGACGCGTGACGGCCGGGGCCATCTCCACGACAGGATGGGGCGGGAATGCCGGATTATAAGACAATCAAGGTCGACATCGGGCTGGAAACTTCGTTCACCAAGCTGCCGGCACAGGTGGACATCGGCGACTGGTCCTACTTTCTCGCGAAGAGCAAGAAGGGCGCGTATCAGCTGCTCTCCAACGTCTGCCCGCACGCCATGGGCGAGGTGGTGGACTGGGGCAACACGTTCATGTGCCCGGACCACGGCTGGCTGTTCGAGAAGACGGAAGGGATCTGCATCAACGGCCCAAACTCCAGAATGACCTCATTCCCGGTGGCCGTCGAAAGCGGTCGGCTGGTCGCAACAGTCCCCGACGACTAGGCGACGCACGGCTCTTGCCTTGAGCTTGTCCCGGCCTGGAATTACCGCCCTGATTGCCACTTATCGGGCCACAGTGAGCACGTACCGGAGGTTGTCATGGAACGGAGCGAGATTCCATTTCTCAGCGCGTCGGACCTTGCCCGGCTGATAGAGTCAAGGCAGGTGTCGCCGGTGGAGGCCACCGAGGCCTATCTGGAACGGATCGACTCGGTAGACGACAAGCTCAATTCCTACATCGCCGTTCTGAAAGACCACGCCAGGGCATCGGCCAGGCAGGCCGATGCGGAGATCGCCGCGGGCGACTACCGCGGGCCGCTGCACGGGCTGCCCGTGGCGGTCAAGGACCAGTTCTACACCGCAGGCATGGTCACCACCGGCGGTTCCTCCATCCTCAAGGACTTCGTCCCGGATGAAGACAGCACGGTGATGGCCAAGCTGAACGAAGCAGGCGCCGTACTGCTGGGCAAGCTCAACATGAGCGAGTTTGCCATGGCCGACATCTACCATCATCCCTACGGCACGCCACGCAACCCATGGGACACGGGCCGGAATCCCGGCACGTCCAGCAGCGGCTCTGGGGCCGCGACGGCAGCATTCCTGTGCGCCACTTCCCTCGGGGAGGACACAGGCGGCTCCATACGCAGCCCAGCCAACTTCAGCGGCCTGGTGGGCCTGCGCCCCACCTTTGGGCGGGTCAGCCGCCACGGCGTGATGGGCGGGTCGTGGTCAATGGACACAGTCGGCCCCATCTCCCGCACCGTCGAGGACGCGGCCATTACCTTCCAGGCCATCGCCGGCCACGACCCCAACGACCCCTACACCTGGGACGTTCCGGTCCCGGACTACCGTGCTGCCCTCACCGGCGACATCAGCGACCTGCGGGTGGGCGTGATCACGGATCGGATGGACGCACCCAACCTGGACCCGGAGATGCGTTCCGCCGTCACTGCCGCCATCGCAACGCTGGGCGAGCTGGGAGCCAGCTCCCGCGACGTCTCCGTCCCGCTGGCGCCGTCGGCTGGGGCGCTGAGCATGACCCTCATCGGAGTGGAGTGGGCCAATCTGCACCGCCAGACCTTCGAGCCCAACTTCGAGCAGCTGGACCGGAACAACCAGATCCGGTTCCTGACGGGACTGGTCATACCGGCCCAGGCCTACAACAAGGCCCAGAAGCTGCGGACGATGCTCAGGGATCAGGTACTAGCCGCCTTGGAGGATGTCGACGTTCTGGTGCTGCCATCCGGCGTCGGACCCGCGCCGCCGGTGGAAAGCGTGCCGGGAGTGCCCAGCAAGGAGATGGCGTTGGCGGGTCTGAGCGCGCGGATCAGCTTCACCGGTCCGTTCAACCTGGCCAACGTGCCGGCGATCTCGGTGCCCTGTGGGTTCACGGAGTCCGGTCTGCCCCTGGGACTGCAGATTGTGGGCAAGCCCTTCGCCGAGGAAACCCTGTTCCGGGTGGCCCACGCCTACGAACAGGCCACCGACTGGCACACTCGCCGCCCTCCCATCTAAATCCGCGCCCCAAAATCCCCTCTCCCTTTGGGAGAGAGTTAGGGTGAGGGCGCACTCCTACTTTCCTCAAGCCATTTCATACCAGAGGTGCGATCATGCCAGATGACATCAGCCTGATGGATGCGATCTACACCCAGCGTCAGACCACGCGCTACCGGCGCGATCCGGTGTCCCGTGAGGATTTGGAGAAGATAATCGACGCCGCCATCCGGGCTCCCAGCGGTGGCAACACCCAGCCGTGGCACTTCATTGCCATTACCGACAGGGACATGATCGAGAAGGTCGGTGGTCTCTATCGCGACATCTGGCTGGGCGCTCAGGGGGCGGAGCCCAGGCCCGACGAGCCGCTGGCCTACCGGCAGGCCCGGGAGCTGGCCAACCGCATGCCCGAGGTGCCGGCGATGATTCTGATCTGCGCCGACCACTCCCGCGGCCACGCTGGATACACACCCGGAGAACCCCTGGAGCGCGGACGCTATGCGTCCTCCGTCTGGCTGGCAATCCAGAACCTGTTTCTGGCGGCGCGGGCGCTGGGGCTCGGCACCCGAATCACCACGGTGCACATCCGCGAAGAGGAGCAGATCAAGGAATGGCTGGGCATACCGGACCACGTCGAGACGGTCTGCCTGACGCCGGTGGGGTACCCTCGCGGCAGCTTCGGCCCCACCCAGCGGCTTCCGGCAGAGGAAGTCAGCTCGTTCAACCGCTACGGGAGCCGGTGACGGCCCCCAGGGCCTTGCCCAGATGGTACGCCTGTATAATGGCAATGTAGTCCCAACAGCGTGCGCGTGGAGGCTGTGAGTATGACCACCGCCAAACCAGCCGTGATCGAGACGAGGGTAACGCTTCCGTACCGCTTGGTCCTGAACATCCGCACCCTTGAAATGACCGAAGACCAGTTCCTCAAACTCTGTTCGGACAACAGCGACCTTCGAATGGAACTCACTGCGAATCGGGAGTTGATCATAATGCCCCCTGCGGGTCTGGAAGGTGGTTGGCAAGAGCAGGAACTGGTTGTACAGGTGGGCAACTGGGCCAAGCAAGACGGGACAGGCCGCGCCTTTGGTCCCAATGCAGGCTACACCCTACCCAACGGGGCAGTGCGGGCTCCTGACGTTTCCTGGATGCCTCTGTCACGTTGGGAATCTTTGAGCCGGGATGACCAGACAAAGTTCGGCCATACATTCCCGGATTTCGCCATTGAGCTTCGCTCTCTGTCGGACAGCCTCAGAGATGTTCAGGACAAGATGCTTGAGTACATGGAAAACGGGGTGCGCCTGGGATTGCTGGTCGACCCGCAAACCCGACGAGTGCACATCTACCGCCCCGACCAGCCCGTGGAGATTCTGGAAGGGCCTTCCAGCGTCTCCGCTGATCCGGTACTGCCGGGCTTCACGCTGGATCTGTCAACAATCTGGTAACCACCCCAAAAGCGCAGTGGCAACTGGCGGAGCACAGTAAGCGCTCATCACTCTCCAGAGCCTGAAATTGCGTAGCGGGAAGGAACGAAAGAGGCCCCCGACCATGCCGGTCGGGGGCCTCTTTCGTGTCCTGCGAAGGATCGGGCCTACGCGTTGGTGTTGATAGGCATCTTCTTGATGGAGCGGAAAGTGATGCTGGGTTCGTAGTCCATCTCCTCCTGCCCCAGTTCCATGTCCGGGTATCGCTCGGCCAGTTCCCGGAAGACCTCCTGGCCCTCCACGCGGGCGATGGTGGCGCCGAGGCAGTGGTGGATGCCGGCACCGAAAGCAACGTGCGGGTTCGGCCAGCGGGTGATGTCCATTTCGTCAGGCCGCTCGAACTTGTTGGGATCGCGATTGGCTGAGCTGATGAACCAGCGAATGCGGTCATCCTTCTTGATCTGCTTGCCCCGCATCTCGATGTCCTGGGAGGCCAAGCGCTGGATGGACTTCACGGGGGCGTCGTATCGCAGGGCCTCTTCGTTGGCGCGGACCATCATCCCCTGGGGATCGGCCTTGAGCATGTCCCACTGGTCGCGGTTCCGCATGAACGACAGGGTGCCGTTGCAGATCAGGTTTATGGTGGTCTCGTGGCCGGCCAAGAGCAGCAGGGAGGTGTTGACCAGCGACTGCTCACGGGTGAAGACACCGGCCTTCTCGCCCTGCGCCAGGATGGAGATGAAATCGTCGCCCGGATGGACGATGCGCTCCTCCATCATGGGGTTGACGTACTCGAGCATCTCCTCCATGCCTTCCACCAGCCTGGGCAGGCGGTCGGCCTCGCCACGGGCGATGCCCAGAAGCTTCTCGGCGATGGCTCGAATTTGAGGGCGGTCATGCTTGGGCACCCCCATCATCTCGGCGATGACAAGCACCGGCAGGGGCGTCGCCAAGTCGCGCATCAGGTCGAAGTCGTCTTTCTGCTCGGCCTCGTCCAAGAGCTCGTTGATAGCGTTCTGGACCAGCGGGCGCCACTCCTCCATGGACTTGGGGGTGAAGTAGGTATGGACGACCTTTCGCATTTCCAGGTGGTCCGGCCGATCGTACTGGATGAACTGCTTGCCCTGGTAGTTGCGAACAAACTCGTACAACTCGGTGTCCGACTCGTTGATGGCGGGGTATGGCCCGCGCGGGTCGTTGAGCCAGACGGCGTTGGAGAATATCTCGTGGTTGCGGGTCAGCCATACCAAGTCATCGTGTCTGGTGATGACCCACAGCTCGTACAGCTCATTCCAGTGCACGGGATCTTCGTCCCTAAGGCCACCATAGTAGGAGTATGGGTCCTGCATGATTTCAGGGGCGAACATGTTGTCGTTAAATGTAGTGACCATAACCTCACCAGCTCAGCTTGGATTCCGCGAATCGTAATTGTGATTTCCATAATTTGTCAAGGCGATAACCCAGAATTCTGAGCCCTCGCGGCCTGTTATGTTGTCCTTAAGGTCTTTGTCAAACGCGGGCTCATAATCCATAATGGGCCAACTGCTTGGCTCGAAGCTCGGGCCCCTCTGGAGTGTGCAATGCGTATCCTGCTCGTAGCCACCAACCGCCAGGACAGGATGAACAGCCGGATGAACGCCCAGCCTATGCCTATCGGGCTGGCGTATATCGCGGCGCACCTGGACCACGACCGGCACCAGGTCAAGGTCGTTGACCTTATGTTCGCTGACGACTACCTGGCTGAGATTGAATCCATCGTCAACGAGTTTCGCCCCGATGTCGTTGGAATTTCCCTCCGCAACCTCAGCAACCACAGCTACCTGAACACCGAATGGGCGCTGCCCATCACGAGGGACGTGATCGGCCGCATCCGGGAACACAGCGAAGCAACCATCATCGTCGGAGGTCCGGCCTTCAGCCTGCTCCCCAAACAGTGCTACGAGTTCCTGAAACCCGATCTCGGTGTGGCTGGAGACGCCGGCGAGACCTTTGCCGAAATCTGCGACCGCATTGAGGTCGGCGAGCGTGCGGCCCACGATCTCCCGGGCGTGGTCCACACCAGGGACGGGGAGGTGGTGCTGAACGAGGGATTGTGCGTCTCAGCCTTCGCCACTCGCCCGCGCCTTGAGGACCTGGAGATGGACAAGTACCGCAACGCCGGCTTCGGCATCGGCGTGCTCACAAAGCTGGGCAGCTTCTCCTACCCGACGCCGGCGTCCACGGCCGGAATGTCCGAGGCGGACTACCGGGTGATTCGTCCCATCGACGAGGTGGTCGGCGAGGTCAGGGATCTGTGGGAGAAATACCAACTGCGCAAGGTGTTCTTCGTGGACAACGGGTTCAACTGCCCGCTGGACCACGCCAAGTCGCTGTGCAGCGCCATCATCGAGGCAGACCTGGGCATACGCTGGAACACGCCCCTGGCGTCCTTCAACTGCGACCCGGAACTGATTCGGCTGATGCGCGAGGCGGGCTGCGCGCTGGTTCTGCTGGGCAACCGAGCCGGAGACCCGCATGGCAGCACCTCGCGGGAGGAGGCGATGGAGGGTGAGCTGGAGGTGCCGCGGCTGCTGGAGGACGGCGGCCTCCACTACACCATCGCACGCACCTTCGGAGAGCCGGGAGAAACCCGGGAGTCCGTGGACTACAAATTGGACTTCCTGCGCCGCATCAACCCGGCATTGGCCAACCTGCGGGTCGGTGTCAGCATCATGCCGGGCACCGGTGTCGCGTCCCTGGCCCTGGAGGAGGGGCTGATATCCGACGAGAGCGATCTCATCGAGCCCACCTTCTACATTGCCGACGAGGTAAGAGACTGGATAGTGCCCTACCTGCAGGAGCAGGCCGCAGGCAACCCGCGCTGGAACCTCTGCTAGAGGTTACGATCAAACGCAGAGAGCACAAAGAGCATTGAGTCTCGATTGTCTACTGATTGATCTCTATTAACTCTGCGACCTCTGTGCTCTCCGTGGTTAGTGTCCGGCCTGTATCGGCGGCGACGGCAGTCTCCATGGCTCGGATGGCGACCTCGATCTGCTCGTCGTCCGGCTGCCGAGTCGTCAGTCGTTGCAACCACAGTCCCGGAGCGGCCAGGATTTTGCCAATCAATGCGGTTTGATGCCTCCCACTGAACCTGATGACCTCGTAGCTCACGGCGGCGATTACCGGCAGCAGCAGGATGCGGGAAGCAATTCGCCACCACCACGAGGATTCCAGTAGCGCAAAGGCGATGAACACCGCCACCGACACCACGACGACCGTCAGCAGGAATGCGGTGCCACAGCGAGGATGCGGCGTTCCGAACTTGCGCACGTTTTCAACGTTCAGTGGCAACCCGGCCTCGTGGGCATGCACGGTCATGTGCTCGGCGCCGTGATAGGCGTAAACGCGCCGTATGTCGCGCATCATTCCGATAGCTGCCACGTAACCGACGAGGATCGCCAGGCGAAGCACGCCCTCGACGGCCTCGCTGACCAGGCCGCTGCCGATCATGGGCTCCAGCACCCGGACCACTCCCAGGGGCAGTAGAAAGAACAGCGCGATCCCGAATATCAATGAAAAGGCCAGGGTGAGACCCATCATCCAGCGTGGAATTCCCTCGGCATCCGCCGCCTTCTCGCTGGGGCTGGTGGCTGCCAGGTCGGCTGATATCTGGAGCGCCTTGATTCCGAGGACCAGGGTTTCGATGAGGGTCAAAACTCCACGGATCAGTGGTACGCGCCGGAGCCGACCGTTGTAGATGGGGCTGAGCCGCTGCTGCAGGTCGTCGATGCTTCCATCGTCTCGACGGACCGCGAGGCTGAAGAAATCGCGGCCCCGAATCATAACCCCTTCGATTACAGCCTGGCCGCCGTACAAATGGGCTGGATGATTCGCCAAGTGATTTGCCTCTGCAGCTAGTTCAGAATGGGGCGGGAGCCGGGAAATCCGCCGAGCGAACTGCGGATTTGATTCACAAAATAAAATCGAGGGCCGTGGCCCTCGATCTTGCTGCCGGGCCGCCTAGCGGCGGTTAAATCGACGATTGAATCTTTCTATTCGTCCCTGTGTGTCAACAATCCGCTGCTCCCCGGTGTAGAAGGGATGGCAGTTGCTGCATATTTCCACGCGCAATTGCGGCTTGGTCGCACCAGTCTGGAAGGTGTGGCCGCAGGCGCAGGTCACGGTGGAGTTGAAAAATCTCGGGTGAATGTCGGTCTTCATTACCGGAAGTCCTTGTCGCTGAGTGATTGGGATTCTGGGTCAGGCCTGGTTGAGGGGATAGACGCTTACGCGGCGCCGGCCCTTTGCAGCCCACTCATATTTGACCTCACCATCGGTCATCGCGAACAGGGTGAAATCGCGACCCAAGCCGACGTTGTTTCCCGGGCGGATGCGAGTGCCCTTCTGCCGCACCAGGATGGAACCTCCGGTGACACGCTGTCCACCGTAGCACTTCACTCCCAGCCGCTTGGAATTGCTATCTCGACCGTTGTTGGTGCTGCCACCAGCTTTCTTATGGGCCATTTCGTCCCTGCCTGTCGAACCCCCTGCGGACCAACGGAACGCTAGGGGGTGAGTATGTCCTGGATCACCAGCCGGGTGTAAGCCTGCCTGTGTCCCCTCTTCCGGCGGTAGCGGGTCTTGGCCTTGTACTTGTAAACCATCAGCTTGCGGTCTTTGTAATGCGACTGGACCCGGGCGATTACCCTGGCCCCCTCCACGATGGGTGCGCCCACCGTCAGTTCGCCGTTCTTGGACACCGCCAGAACTTCGCCGAACTCCGCCGTCGAATCAACCTCGTTGGTCAGGAGTTCCACATCGAGCGTATCACCGGGTTTGACCCGATATTGCTTGCCACCTGTCTTGAAAACAGCATAATCCATGAAAGAAAACCTCGGCCACCCATACTACCGGAGGCACCGGAGACTGTCAATCAAAACAGACTTGCCTGTAGTTTTCCAAATCGGTCAAGAGGGGCACTGGGCGTCTGTCGTCCCACCCCTGCGCCACTATATTCGCCACAGCCGGTAGCGGTCTGCAATTGGTAGCAGTTTAAGATTGGTAATATAATACTGGAATTCCAGGCCCTAGCGCCTAACCGGACCGCTACATTGGAGGTCCAGGACTTGTCGACAACAAATGAGCTTACCGGAGCCGAACTTCGCGACGCATTCAGGCTAGCCTTTGACCGCCTTGAGGAAAGCCGGGAAATCGTGAACGCGCTGAACGTGTTTCCGGTGCCCGACGGTGATACCGGGACAAACATGTTCTTGACGCTGCGTTCCGGCATCGAGCGGTGCCCCGATGGCGCGGACGTTACGGCCGGTGAGGTGGCGAGGGAGCTGGCCCAGGGCGCATTCTTTGGCGCCAGGGGAAACAGCGGAGTAATTCTTTCGCAGTTCCTCAAGGGATTCAGCGACGCACTCCAGGACCGGCAGACCTGCAACGCCTCAGACCTTGCCCAGGCCCTGGATATGGCAAGAATCGCCGCGTACGGAGCGGTGGGCAGCCCCAGGGAAGGCACCATGCTCACGGTCATCCGCGTGGCGGCGGAAGCAGCGCTGGAGGTTTCGGGGCAGGCACACGCCCCCGAGCTGCTGGCCACGGTTTTCGGGGCCTCCTGTGTTGCGCTTAAGAATACTCCGGAGCAGTTGCCCGTCCTGAAAGAGGCGGGCGTGGTGGACTCTGGTGGACTGGGCGTGGTCATTATCGTAGGTGGCGCACTCGAAGCGCTGTCACCCAGTCACTACGATGATGCCAGCCGGGAGGCCCAGCTTGGATCGATCATCGACGACAGCATGGCCTCGCTGGGTGAGTCGGGACAGGCAGGGGACCAGAGTTTCGTCCATTCATCGATGGAAGAGGCCTGGGGCTATTGCACGGAATTCATCATCAGCGGCTCCGGTCTGAGCCTGGAGGACGTACGGCAGTACTGTGAAGAGATGGGCCGCTCCACCGTCGTAGTCGGCGATGCGCAGAACGTCCGTGTCCACGTGCACATGCAGGACCCCGGCGCGGCCATCAGCTACGGTGTGTCCCTGGGGTCCGTATCCAGCGTCAAGATCGAGAATATGGACCAGCAGAACGTGGAATGGGCGGCCGCACATTCGGCGCCTGCCCCCAGCGTAGGGGCTCCGCTTACGGTGGTCGCCGTCGCCGCGGGCCGCGGGCTGGCTGACCTGTTCATGGAATCCGGATGCGGGCACGTGATAGAGGGCGGTCAGACCATGAACCCCAGCGTGCAGCAGATCATGGACGGCGTGCAGCACGCGGGAGCTGAGGAGACCATTTTCCTGCCCAACAACAAGAACATAGTACTCACGGCCCAGCAGGTAGCTGCCAACGTTCAGGCGTTCCACGTGGTGCCGACCCGCAGCGTGCCACAGGGTGTGGCCGCGATGCTGGCATACAATCCCCTGTCGCCGGTGGAAGAAAACCTGGCTGCCATGGAAGCCACCCTGCCGGAGGTCACCACCATAGAAATCACCCAGGCGGTCAGGGACACCAGCGTGGACGGGGTGCCAGTCAGCCTAGGCGACTATATTGCGATCCTGGACGACAACCTGGTGCTCACCGCAGATTCGGCAGAGCAGGCGCTGCAACAGGCTATCGGAATGGCGGGAGTCGACTCCGGCTCCATACTGACGATCTACAGGGGGGCGGACGTCGCGGAGGCCGCGTCTGATGAAGTTGCCGCCGCCCTGGAGGCCAGAACACCGGGTCTGCAGGTCGACCAGTTATATGGCGGCCAACCCCACTATCATTACCTGGCATCCATAGAATAAGGGCCGGAATAATGGCCCATTAGAGGCCGTTGCCCACGCATTGGAACCGGGCGCTTCGCCCCACCTCTGATTTGGAGGCTCAATGGCAATTCGAATAGTCACAGACAGCGTGTCGGACTTGCCTCCGGCACTGGCACAGGCCAACGACATTACGGTAATTCCATGCTACGTGGTCATTGGCAGCGAGACATACAAGGACGGCGTTGAAATTACGGCCGATCGATTTTATTCACGCCTGCCGGACCTTCCCCGCCTCCCTTCCACCTCGCAACCAACCATCGCCGATTTCCAGGAGGTGTACCAGCGACTGCTGGACCAGGGGCACCAGATCGTCTCCCTCCACGTAAGCGCCAGGCTCAGCGGCACCCTCAATTCAGCGTCCCAGGCCAAGGCTGCCCTCGGCGACCCATCCGAGATTGAGGTCATCGACTCACAGTCGGCATCGGCTCCCATGGGTCTGGCGGTCCTGGACGCCGCACGGATTGCTCGCGAGGCCTCGGACTTCCCGGAGGCTGTGCGGGAGATCAGGCAGAATCTTCAAAAGCACCATGGCTTCGTAATGGTCGACACACTGGAATACCTGCAAAAGGGCGGCCGCATCGGCAAGGCCCAGGCCTTTGTGGGCGGGATGCTCAAGGTCAAGCCCATCCTGACCATCAGGGACGGAGAGGTGCACCCACTGGAGCGCCCCCGCAGCCTGGAACGGGCCAAGAACCGCATGGTGGAGATGGCCCAGACCCTCGCGCCCATCCGGCAAGTCAACATCAGCTACAGCACCGACCGCGTGCAGGCGCTGGGAATCAGGGCGCAGTTGGCCGAACTGGTGGCGCCGGAAAACTTGGTGGAGTCCCGCTTTGGTCCCGTGCTGGGAACGTACGTAGGCCCCAACGCCCTCGGCGTGGCCGTCACCCAGGGTGGCGAGAGCATGACCTAGGGGTTGCCCTGAACGTCGCCCATTGCCCCGGGCGCTCAGCCGCGTCCCACTGACGCTATGCTGGTTGATTGCCCGTATCGGCGGGTATATCGTAATGTCATGGCCAGATCTGGTACCAGCCCCTCCGACTGGACCGTAACACTCCGCAACGTCATCGAGTTGGAGGCCCAGCGCAGATACAATGACACCGCTGTCGTCGGTGGCATGGACCGCTTCCGCCAACGATGGGACCGCGAGATGGCGTCGCGAATCCCCGCTGGCGCCGACAGAGGCCTGCTGCTCGAGCAGAGCTACGCCGAACTGGACCCGGGCCAGCGGAAGACTTGGGCTCGGCTGTGGCTGGAGCTAATAGAAAGCGGTGGGCCTGCGCAACCCCAGAAGTCGGACTCCGCAAACCATCATCCCGAAACGGCACCTGCGGCGTCTGGGGCCTCATCTTCGCCTGGCACAACGGCGGAGTCCACATTCTCCAAGGCGCAGCCCGCCATGCGCTTGCCCCCCGCCGGACAGAGCGTCGATGACCCGGTGGACAGGTTGCGCGGCATTAGCGGCAAGATGTCGGAGCGCCTCCAGCGCCTGGACGTCGCCACCGTCCGCGACCTTCTGTATCTCTTTCCCCGGCGGCACGAAGACTATTCCAATATCGTCCCGATATCGGAGGTGGTCCCTGGTCAGGAATGCACCGTCGTCGCCACCGTCTGGGAATCGCGGATCTTGCGACAGGGGCCGGGCGGACGCAGGCAGGATACCGAGGCCGTGCTGGGCGATGACACGGGAAACATTCGCGTCATTTGGTTCGGCCAGCGTTACCTTGCTCGCACACTCTCGCCGGGGCGCGTCATCGCAATCAGCGGCAAGGCCGATGTCTTTCGCGGCCAGCCGGTCTTCCAGTCTCCCGTCGTGGAGCCCCTGGAGTCAGGACATTCGGGCATCAGCACAGGCAGGATGGTTCCTGTGTACCCACTGACCGAGGGCCTCAATGCGAGGGCGCTTCGGGGATTCACGTGGGATGCCATGGACAACTGGCTGGGTGGCGTGGAGGAGACCCTCACGCCGGATGTGGCCGGTTACGACAGTACCGCGGGAATGTTGCCCGTGCGGGAGGCCATATTCCAGGGCCACTACCCGGACGACGAGGACACCTGGCGGGCCGCCCGTTCCCGTCTGGCTTTCGACGAACTGCTGACCCTGCAGCTGGCCGTTATTGGAAGGCGGCGCGAGACCCAGGAGGAGATCCGCGGCGTGCCGGTCTCGCCTCCTGAGGGCGTAGTGGACGCCTTCCTGGACTCGCTGCCTTTCGAACTGACCGGCGCCCAAGCCCGCTGCATCGGCGAGATGGCGAGAGACTTGTCGCGCAGCACACCTCCCATGAACCGTCTGCTGCAGGGCGAGGTGGGCAGCGGCAAAACAGTGGTGGCCCTCGCCGGCCTGCTTTCCGCCGCGGCGGCCGGGTTCCAGGGAGCGTTGATGGCGCCCACCGAGGTCCTGGCGGAGCAGCATTTCCGCTCGGTGTCCCGGATGCTGGAGGAACTGCCCACGCCGGTGCGGGAGGAAAACCTGTTCTCGGTCTACCTGCAGGGACTGGAGAGGCCCGTCTCGGTGGGTCTGCTGACCGGCAGCGTCCGTGCGCCGGTCAAGCGAATGCTGACCGCCATGGCCTCCGACGGCACGTTGGACTTGGTCATCGGTACGCAGGCGCTGATCCAGGAAGGGGTGTCGATACCGAGGCTTGCCCTTGCGGTGGCCGACGAGCAGCACCGGTTCGGCGTGATGCAACGGACGGCGCTTCGGCAGCGAGGCGGAGAGAACCCGCACACACTGATTATGTCGGCCACACCCATACCCAGGACGCTGTCAATGACCCTCTACGGAGACCTGGACATATCCACCATCGACGAGCTGCCCGCCGGACGCCAGCAGGTGCGAACCCGCTGGGTGCCGCAGAACAAGCGCACCGACGCATACCAATTCGTGCGGTCGCAGGTGGCGGAGGGACGGCAGGCTTTCGTGGTGTGCCCCCTCATCGAGGAGTCATCGAGCATCGAGGCGCGCGCCGCCACCGAGGAATACGAGCGCCTGTCCCAACAGGTGTTCCCCGACCTGCGGGTCGGCCTGCTCCACGGTCGCCTGCACTCCCGGGACAAGGACAGGATTCTGCGAAGTTTCAGCGACGGCGACCTGGACGTACTGGTAACCACCGCAGTGGTGGAGGTGGGCATCGACGTGCCCAATGCCACCATCATGCTGATCGAGGGCGCGGAACGCTTCGGGCTAGCCCAACTGCACCAGTTCCGTGGCCGGGTGGGCCGGGGTGAGCACCGCAGCTACTGCCTGCTGCTGTCGTCCGAGACGCAGAGCGTCTCGGCCAAGGAGAGGCTGTCTGCCCTGGAGCGCACCAATGACGGATTCGAGCTGGCGGAGATCGACCTTGAGCTTCGCGGCCCGGGCGACTTCTTCGGCACTCGTCAGAGCGGCCTTCCCGCGCTGAGGATGGCGCAATTCTCGGACCGACTGCTGCTGGAGTCGGCCAGGGAACTGGCAGAACGGATTACAGAGGAGGATCCCGAACTGAGCGAACCGAGGCATTCGGCCCTGAGAGCCCAGGTTTCCCGGTTCCTCAGCAGGGCCGCATCCGCTCCCGACTGAGTCAGCCGGTCCGGAATCTGTCGATTTGCCGTGCGCTCGTGGTTCAACTGGCTCACCATGGCCGGACGCGAGGGAAAGTCGACGACCTGACGAATCAGCAATTTAGTTGGGGGCCTTGAACCGGTAGCCCACGTTCCAGATGGTTTCCACGAATGAGCGACCCGGCGACTCGACCTTGGAACGCAGGCGCCTCACATGGACGTCCACCGTTCGGGTGCCGCCCAGGTAGTCGTAGCCCCATACCTGGCTGAGCAGGGCGTCGCGGGTGTAGACGCGCCCGGGGTTGGACGCCAACAGGGCCAGCAGCTGGAATTCCTTGTAGGTCAGGGTTACGCGCCGCCCGGCCACCGACACCTCGTACCGCTCCAGGTCGATGCTGAGATCTCCGACGACAAGGGTCTGGGAACCGGAAGGTCCGTTGACGCGGAAGACCGCCTGCTGGACCCTGAGGGACAATTCGTCGTCGGACGTGGGGCAGATCACGAGTTCGTCCGGATTCAAGGAGGGGTCGTACTGGCCTATGGCATCCTTGCGCAGGGCCGCAAGCACCGGCACCCTCTTGTCTCGACAACTCTTGACAGCCCTTTTGGCATCGGTCATTCCCAGCGATGCCAAGTCCAGGAGCACGGCGTCGGGCACATCGTCATCGTCCAGCTCCCAGGGAAGCTCAGCACGATATCCCAACCGGCACGTCATGCCGACTCGCCCGACGGCGTCGGCAAGTCCATCGCCATCCGACTGGTCTACCAGAACCAATACGTTATACAAGTGATCCAGCCCGACCTTGGGCCACGGTCCGCCTCAAACCCGAGCGAAGCGGGCCGTGCCTCATCCTTACCAGTGTGGCGAGATGCGTTGTCAACGACTAGGCAGTATATCAAATGCGGGGCTCCTGCCGGTTTCATCGCCGTCGGATATCCAGTGTCTTTTGTTTCTCCCTCGCTCTGAGGGGGGTATGATCGAAAGTCCTGTGGCCCAAGACCACACCTTGCCTGGCAATTTGACGCTCCATTGACCGCAAACTATCATGAGCTCGATGTTACACTCCGATCCAACCTCACCTGAATTTAAGAGGCCCGTCCGGCGGAGGAAACTGGAATGACCGTACAGACTTTTGCCACCGCAGCCGAGGAGGCGCGGCACCGAATTCGCACCAACCAGTGGCGAGGTGTGACCTCTGGCGTTGCGCCCGGCCATGTTCAGGCGAACCTTGCCATTCTCCCCAGGGACATGGCCTTCGATTTCCTGCTGTTCTGCCAGCGGAACCCGAAACCCTGCCCACTGCTGGAGGTAATCGAGCCAGGAGAGGTCGAGCCATCGCTGACCGCCCCTGGGGCTGACATCCGCACCGATGCCGCCGGCTACCGCGTATATCGCGACGGCGAGCTGACCGCCGAGGTGGACACCCTCGACGGCTACTGGCAGGACGACCTGGTTAGCTTCCTGCTGGGTTGCAGCTTCTCGTTCGAGCAAGCCATGGTGGATGCGGGCATTCCCCTGCGGCACCAGGAAGAGGGCAAGAACGTGGCGATGTATATCACCAACATCGATACGGCCCCGGCGGGAGCTTTCTCGGGCCCCATGGTGGTGAGCATGCGCCCCGTGAAACGGGATCAGGTGGTGCGGGCTGTGCAGGTGACCTCGCGGTTCCCGGCAACCCACGGCGCCCCGGTGCACATCGGCAGCCCGCGCGACATCGGCATCCGCGATCTGGATCTGCCGGACTTCGGCGAAATGGTGGACATCAAGGCGGACGAGGAACCGGTGTTCTGGGCCTGCGGAGTGACCCCACAGGCGGTGGCTCTCAACTGCAAGCCGCCCCTGATGATCACCCACGCGCCCGGCCGGATGTTCATCACCGACCATAAGGACGCCGACTACTCAGTCCTGTAGCCGTCTCCACGACCTGCGGGCCGATCCTAACGAATCGGCCAACCGACATGGCCCCGGCCAGAACGGTGCCGGAGAATCCGTGCCCACGCTGGAGACGTAAAAGACTCCGGCAAGTTCCCTTAATTCAAGCATCGTCGCTCAGGGACTGAAATGGCTGAAACCATCGAGGACATCATCCTGGACCACGACAAGCGGGGCATGCTGGCTCTCCGACCCCATGTTCCCGTGGACTTCTGCGAACAGGCAGCGCAGTACGTCATGGACCACCCGGGCCACACGGTTATTACCACGGGTTTCTACGTGATCATGGCCGGCAAGCCGGAGACCGACGGCCCTCCGGGCGCCATCGCCATCGGCCGTGCGCTGCAGGCGCTGGGCCGCAGGGTAACCTACGTCACCGACTCGTACACCGCGCCGGTGCTGCAACAATGGGCCGAAGGCGCGCAGGTTGTGGAGTTCCCCATCACCGGTGTCGATGAGAGCAAGCGCCACGCCTCGCAGATGCTGGAGGACCTCCGGCCCGCACTGCTGATTTCCATCGAACGGTGCGGCCGCAACCGGAATGACGAGTACCTGAACATGCGGGCCAGGGATATCAGCCCCCAGACAGCCCGGCTCGACTACCTCTTCGACGGCGACGTCCCCTCAGTGGGTATCGGCGACGGCGGGAACGAGATCGGCATGGGAAACCTGGTCGATGTCATTCCGTCGGTGGACAGCCTGCCCGACGACCCGGCAATCAGTCGCGTGGACCGGCTGGTCATCGCCAGCGTATCCAATTGGGGCGGCTACGGACTGGTCGCGGCCATGTCGCGAATTGCAGGCAGGAACCTGCTGCCCAGCTCTGACGATGAGGCACGGATGGTGGAAGGGATGATCGAGGCGGGTGCGGTGGACGGGACCACCGGCGACGCCATCCCTACCGTCGACAACTTCAGCATGGACGAAAACGGCCAGTTATTGGCGCGGCTTCACGGTGTTGTTGGCTCAAACTAGCTGGGCTACGCATTCCCTCGCTGGGCCGGGCGACCACCGGCCTGCCGCCGCATTGAACCGTCGCAGCAACTCGGATGATTCCTACGGGTCAGGAGCCTGGCAGAGCCTCACTGCATGCGCACTCTCGCTACTTGTGGTCTTTTCGCTGGCCCTGTCGTGGATGGGTCCCATGCTGGACCACCATTTCGTGGAGCGACACCCCGGTCACCAGCATATTTACCTGGGCAACGTCAACCCCGAGCACGGTCACGATTTCCAGCCATTCCACAGCCACGCCACTCCCGGCTTGCTACTCCTGGCGTCAGAGCGATCCCCCAGCATTGAGGGTGACGGAATCGTGTTCGTGGCGCCCGCCAGCGGCTCGGCGCACGGCGTTGCGGACATTACCGTCCCGGCGAATGCTCATTCCATCAGGTTCGGCATTGAGGGTGGAGCAACGCTGCTGGGTCATTTCCGAGGCAGTGAGGCCATCCCGCAGGGTGCCAACATCGCGCCTCCAACCCATCCTCCAAGCGCATGACTCCTTCACGTGCCTGGTGATGTTCGGAAAGCGAGGAAGCAACGACCTCGCGTTTCAGAATGTAGGCCAGGATGACCACGGACCGGATTACCATATATCACCGTGAGGGAGAATTCATGCCAAAGCACTTGCGCAAGTTTTCGTGGCTGGTGCTGGCCATTACGGCAGCCCTGTCCCTGGCCGTTGGGACGGTTCTCGCCCATGAGGGACGGCCTGTGGGCGATTACCGATTCATCGTGGGCTGGCTGAACGAGCCGGCGTACGAGGGTACCCACAACTCCGTTTCCGTTCGGGTCAACAAGCTCGTTGACGCGGAGGAAGCCGCCGCGATGGGAGAGTCCGACGCCACGCCAATGGCGGAGGAAGAGCACGGCGAACCCGGCCACCACGGCGAAGAGGCGCCGGAAGCAACACCGGCCACGTCTCAACAAGAAAGGGATACCGACGAAGGAGCGGACCACCACGGATCGGAAACCACGGACTCCGATGAAGGCGAGGGTCATCACGGCGCTGAGGACAAGGATGATGCCGACATCGGGACACCGCGGAACGCTGAGGAAGGCGACGGACAGGCAACCGGTGGCCATCACGCCACGACAATCGAGGCCTCCAGCTTGATGACGGTTGACTTCAACGTAACTGCCGACCTGATTGGTGGCGCCAACGTGGAGATCCTTACGGAAGGGTTCACCTTCGCGCCTGAGAACGTCAACGGCGCCCACGTTGCGGGCGAAGGCCACGCGCACATCTACGTGGACGGGGTCAAGGTGGCCCGCGTGTACACTCCCTGGTTCTACCTGAAAGACCTCACGCCCGGTGACCACGAGATTCGCGTCACTCTGAACGCCAACAGCCACGAGGAGTACGCCGTATCTGGCAGCAATGTGCAGGCCGAGACCCAGTTCACCTACCACGACCCGCACGGTCACAGCCATGCGCCGGACACCTGGGAGGCAGACAACAGGATGGCGGTGGCCGTGAGGCTGGAACCCGACGGGCCAAATGGCGCCACCCTGTTCGTCGACGCCGAAGGACTCACATTTGCTCCCCAGCACGCCGGGGACCATCACGTCTCCGGCGAGGGACATGCCCAGGTGAGCGTGAACGGCGCGGACTATGGTCGAATGTATGGTGAGGCGCTTCAGTTGAGCGGCCTGACACCCGGGGAAAACCAGGTCACCGTCACTCTGAACACCAACGACTTCTCTGACTACACCTGGAACGGACAAAAGGTGCAGGTAACTGCCACCATCGATGTCGCGGAAAGTATGAGCGGTGAAGAGAGTGGCCATCACGGGGGATCTTCCGGCAGCCTGATCGTCCCACAGGGCGCAGCCAAGCCCCTGGCCAGCATTGCCGGACAGGACGAGGGCGTGGCAGTCCCGGTGGAGGGTCTGGAGGGCAGCCTGCAGGTGGAGGTCACTCACGTGGCGTCCGGGGTATCTCGCTCATTCGACCTGAAGGCCGCATGGGGCGACCCGGGGCACTATGTCGCGGGCTTGATTCCCACTGCCTCGGGAATCTACGAGTTCCGCATCTTCGGCACCATCGAAGGTACGGCGATTGACGAGACCTTCGTATCGGACGGAGCGGGAGGGGACTTCGACGACGTCCAGACCTCCACCAACCTGCAATTCCCAGAGCAACTGCCGGAACTGCGTGAGGTTGTCAGCGCTGTGCAGGGAGCGAGAGACATCGCCCAGCAGGCCCAGGATACTGCGCTGGCAGCGCAAGCTGGCGGCGGTGAGGACGCCGATGGCGGCAGCACCCTCGCCGTGGTGGCTCTGATCATAGGCATCGTCGGGGCCCTGCTTGGCGCAGGTGGCATCTTCCTGGCCGTTCAGGCACGCCGGTCCGTGTAGCTGAGGAGTCTTCTGACCGCTCTGACACAGATTGGGTCAGGTCTCAGGTGGCTTGTGGAGGGCCAGCGCAGTCGTGTGTCACTTGCGCTGGCCGTCCTGTTGCTGGTCCTGGTCTCCTCCTGGTGGGTGCTTACCCCAAGGGAAGTGTCGGCCCACGCCAACCTCGTGTCGTCTGAACCGGTGGCCAACTCGGAACTTGGTGAGGCACCCGGACGGATAATCATCCGGTTCACCGAGCCCATCGAGCCCAGCCTGAGCAACATCCAGGTCCTGGACGCCTCCGGTCAGCGGGTGGATCTGGACAACAGCGTGGTTGACGACCTCAACCCGCTGGTAATGTCGGTGGGCGTGGGCGACGACATCCCGGACGGTACCTACACCGTCGCCTGGACCAACGTTTCCACCGTCGATGGACACAGGGTCCGGGGATCATTCGTATTCGCCGTAGGCCAACCCCTCACTGATGCGCCGCTGCCTGTGGTGGAGCAGCCGCTGCTGCAGTCACCCTGGGCGCCGGTCCTGCGCTTGCTCACCTTGCTGGCCGCCCTGGCCATGGTGGGCGGGTTGGTGTTGGAGGTCCTTGTCACACGTCCTGTCCTCCTCGCAACACGAGCGGCCGATGTCGTGAAGGCGGTTGGCAACGCAGTCTCCACCCGGTCGCTGCGACTGGTCGCCGGAGCCGGCGGGTTGTTGCTGGCGGCGTCCGTCGGCCACCTCCTGATGGTGGCCATCATCACCCACGAAGTTTCCTTGTGGGGCGCCCTCGGCGGGCCAGTGTGGGATACGGTGTCCGGAACAGACTGGGGAGGCCTGTGGGCCTGGCGCATGGCGGCGGCCCTTGCTTTTGTCGTCATCCTGGGCGGAATTCGCTACACCACTGGGCTATTGCAGCAGGCCGCAAGGTTCCTTGCCATTGCGCTGGGATGCGCCGTCCTATGGACTCTGGCGCTCATCAGCCACGGCGCCGCGACGGTGGACATACGCAACCTGGCCATCGCCGCCGACTTCCTGCACCTCGTTGCCTCCGCATTCTGGGTCGGGGCGCTGTTTCACTTCGCGCTGGGCGTGGGTTTGCTACGCGATCTCCCGGAAGACGACAGGATGGGATCCCTGGCGGACCTGGTGCCCCGCTTTTCCGTCATCGCGTCCCTGAGCGTGGCCGTCATCGTGGTAACCGGGGTGTTCAGCGGCTGGGCGCAGGTGACCGTTACCGAGGCCATCAACACGCCATACGGAGCCACTCTGCTCGTCAAGGTTGCGCTGGTGCTGCCGCTCCTGTTCCTCGGCGCACTCAACCTGGTATGGGTCAGGCCTCGTCTCCGTCGGGATATCAACGCATCCAACTGGCTGCGCCGGTTCCTGCTGGGCGAGGCGGCGTTGGCGGTACTGATCCTCGCCGCAGTCGGACTGCTGACCAGCCTGGAACCGGCCCGGCAGGTGACCTCACGGGAACTGGCCGAACAGCAGCAGTCCCTGGCCTTCAGCGACACCGTCAACACCGACGTCATCGGACTGGAGGTCACGCCGGGACGCGTGGGGACCAACGATCTCGTCGTTTCCCTGAACGACCGGTTGGGGAATCCCATCGATTACGCCTCAGAGGTCATGGTGCGACTGGTCTACCTCGATTCGGACCTGGGCGTGGACTCCCTGGCGGCGACATCCTTGGGCGACGGAACCTATATCAGGGAGGACGCGCAACTCAGCATCGCCGGGGCCTGGCAGGCCGAGCTGGTCGTCCGACGACCCGACGCCTTTGATGCCCGGACAGCATTCCGGTTTGAGGCCATTACGTCCGGCGGAGGCGGCAGCGCGGCCATTTCGCCATCTCCGGGGACCGCTTACGTGCTATTGGGCGGCGGATTGCTGGTGCTCGGCGCGCTTTTCCTGGGCGCGGGCCTGCCCCTTGGGGGATGGTTTTCCCGCTCCGGCGCGGGTGTGATGACGCCGGGCGTTGCCGGAGTGGCCGTTGGAGTGCTGCTACTGTTCAATACCCAGCTGGGCATCGGCGGCGCTGAGATACTGCGCAATCCATTCCCGCCGAACCCAGAGTCGCTGCAGGCGGGCGCCGCGACCTACGTCCAGGCGTGCCAGGCTTGCCACGGGGAGACGGGCCTGGGGGACGGTCCGGGCGGCGTGGGACTGGTGCCGCCACCCGCCGACCTGCTGGTGCACGTGCCGCTGCACGGCGACGCCGACCTGTTCCGGTTCATCAGGGATGGCATACCGAACACCGCCATGGTGGCCCAGCGGGACATCCTGACCGAGGAGCAGATCTGGCACGTCGTCAACTACATCCGCACCCTTGAGTAGCGAGTCTAGACCCACTGGCGCAATGACGCAGCTTCGGTTACGCACATCCACCTTTCCCCGAGCCGGTGCTCCGCCCCATCAGGCCAGCCGCCAGTCACTCACCCCAAACCCGGCGCACTACCTCGGACACCAGCTCCAGCTTGCGCCACTGTTGATCCTCGGTGAGCAGATTGCCCGGCGCCGTTGAGGCGAATCCGCACTGGGGGCTGAGGGCCAACCGTTCCAGAGGCACATAGGCTGCGGCCTCGTCGATTCGCCTGACAATGTCGTCGGCGGACTCAAGCTCCGCCTCCTTGCTGCTGACGAGACCCAGGACGACTATCTTGTCCGACGGGACGAACCGCAGAGGCTCGAAGGTACCCGACCGCTCCGTGTCGTACTCCAGCAGGAACCGGTCCACCTTGAGCGTGCCGAAGAGCAATTCAGCGATGGCCTCGTACCCGCCCTCTGCGTACCACTTGCTCTGGTTGTTGCCCCGGCATACGTGAAAGGCAACGGTAACGCCATCCCGCTGCGCTCCCTCGAGGCAGTGGTTGTCGGCTGCGACCGCCTCCTCGAACATTACATCTGGGTCCTCGCCGAGTTCACGCAGGTGCTGCCGCCAGCGCGGGTCGACATAGTAGCTGTACCTGGGAGCGTCCATCTGGATGTAGTCCACTCCGGAATCGGCAAGGCCGCTCACCTCCGCACGGATGATTCCAGCGATGTCCCAGAGCAGTTCCGAACGTGTGGCGTAGAACTGGTCGGTAATGCCGGTCTGGAAAATTAGAGCCGGGAACTGGTTGGGGCTGGGCAGCGTCATCTTGATGGGACCTTGCGCGTGCTGCCTGAGGAAGGGCAACTGGTTATCGGTCAAGCCCTTCCTGCGCCTCAGCTTGCCGCCAACCACCTGCATCGTCCCCGGTTCCGTTGGCTGGTCACCGGGCCCCTGCCAGATTCGGACCACAGCAGGGGTGACGGTGTCGACGAAACCATCCACGCTTTCGACCAGATCGCTCTGGAAAATCGCACGCCGAAATTCCCCGTCGGTAAACACCGGCATGCCCACATCCCGCTGCCTCTCGAGTGCCTTGAGTATGGCCCGGTCCTCGATTTCGGTGAGCTCGGCAAGATCCATCCCGCCGCCGAGGTAGGCGCTCCTGGCATTCTTGACTTCCTGGGGACGCAACAGGCTCCCCACGTGGTCTGCGCGGTATATTTCCGGCATGTCCTTTGTCTCCTATTGGAGCAATGAAGTGTTAGGAACCGGTAATTTTTGCCAGCTCGCTCCTGTTGAAGCGGGAATCGGCCGCCGTTGGTACACGGTCTGAATCAACGACGCAACAGGACATGGCGCATAGGCGGAGTCAGTGCATCGGGCCATCTGCCCGGACTTTGATAGGGCCTCGGGACAGCGGCTTTACCTAATCTCCCGCCGGAGCCAGGGATTCCTCCACCGGACCCAGGGTCTTTTCCTCCAAGGCCAGCAGGCGGCGCAGCTCGAAGATCTCGTCGCGGAATTGCGCGGCCTTTTCGAACTGCAGTCCCTTGGCCGCGTCCTTCATCTGGACCTCGAGGTCCTTGACCACCTTGAACATGTCGGCGCGGGACATCTCCTTGCGCACCACGTTGTAGCGGGAGCGGTTTTCGGCGATGGCCTTGATGCCCTCAGTGATGTCGTGTACCTCTTTCTGGATGCTCTGGGGCTCAATGCCGTGGCGCTGGTTGTGCTCGCTCTGCAACTGGCGACGGCGGGATGTCTCGTCGATGGCCCGCTTCATGGAATCGGTGATCTTGTCGGCGTACATGACCACGTGGCCGTTGGCGTGGCGCGCGGCGCGGCCAATGGTCTGGATCATCGATGTGTCGGAGCGGAGGTACCCCTCCTTGTCGGCATCCAGGATGGCCACCAGGCTCACCTCGGGGAGATCCAGCCCCTCCCGGAGCAGGTTGATGCCCACAATGACGTCGTACACGCCCAGCCGTAGGTCCCGCAGGATCTCGATGCGGTCCAGCGTTTCAATGTCCGAGTGCAGGTAGGTGTTGCGAATGCCCATTTCAGACAGGTAATCGGCCAACTCCTCGGCCATCCGCTTGGTCAGGGTGGTGACCAGCACTCGCTCGGCCCGTTCGACCCGCTCTTTGATCCTGGCGAGGAGATCGTCGATCTGGCCTCGTGTCGGGAGCACTTCTAGAGTCGGATCCAGCAGCCCGGTAGGGCGAATCACCTGCTCAACCACGTGGCGACTATGCTGGAGTTCGTAGGGTCCCGGAGTAGCGGACACGTAGACCACCTGGTTAATGTGCTCCTCGTACTCATCGAAATTCAGCGGACGATTGTCCAGGGCCGAAGGGAGACGAAACCCGAATTCGACAAGGGTCTTTTTCCGAGACATGTCGCCGCCATACATTCCGCGCACCTGCGGCAGCGTCATGTGGGACTCGTCCACGAACATCAAATAGTCGTCGGGGAAGTAGTCCAGCAGCGTCCAAGGGGCGCTGCCCACGGGCCGCTGCGAAAGGTGTCGTGCGTAGTTCTCGACACCGGAGCAGAAGCCGGTCTCCTGCAGCATCTCGACATCGTAGTTGGTGCGGCTCTCCAGCCGGGCCGCCTCCAGGATCTTGCCCGCATCACGCAGTTCACGCAGGCGCCACTCCAACTCCTCGCGAATACCGGCCACGGCGAGGTCGAGCTTCTCCTTGGTGGTCACGAAGTGGTTGGCCGGGTAGACGGCCACCTGCTGGAGCTCGGCCAGCATCTCTCCGGTCAGCGGATCCAGCTGCACGATGCGCTCCACCTCGTCCCCGAAGAACTGGATGCGTACTGCCGCCTCCTCGTACGCGGGAACCAGCTCCAGCACATCGCCCCGGACGCGGAACTTGGCGCGGGAGAGTTCCAGGTCGTTCCGGTCATACTGCATGTCCACCAGCTGGCGCACCAGCTGGCTGCGACTTCGTATTTCTCCCACCTTCACCTGCGCCACCAAGTTGAAATAGTCCTGCGGATCGCCCAGACCATAGATGCAGGACACCGACGCCACGATCAGCACATCCCGCCGCGTCAGCAGCGATGTGGTGGCAGAGAGCCTGAGCTTGTCCAGTTCCTCGTTGACGCTGGAGTCCTTCTCGATGTAGGTGTCGGACTGGGGAACGTAGGCCTCAGGCTGGTAGTAGTCGTAGTAGGAGACGAAGTACTCGACGGCGTTGTGGGGAAAGAACTCCTTGAACTCCTGGGCCAGCTGGGCAGCCAGGGTCTTGTTATGGGCCATCACGAGGGTGGGCCGCTGCACCTGCTGCACGATGTTGGCCATCGTGAAAGTTTTGCCGCTGCCGGTGACGCCCATCAGACTCTGGCGGGACACCCCCCTGTCAACCCCATCGGTCAGGCGGTCAACGGCACCCGGCTGGTCGCCGGTCATACCGAACTCTGAGACGAGTTGAAAGGGACGGTCCTCGGGGTTAGCGTTGCGGCGCTGGTTCACCTCTCTGCCGGCCTCGGCCCATTTCTTGCCACGCGCGTAGGTGGTCATGCTCGTTCCCCGTCTACTTCACATCGATGATTGACCTACCAATTATAGACCCGGACCGTCCGCGGGGGCACCCAAAATATCAGGCGACTACCTCTGCGCAAACTGCTGCAGAGCCAAACGAATCCGCTCCTCGACGGTGAGGCCGTCCGCGTCCCGTAAGCCATCGATGGCCGCCCGCGCCTCGCTGGCCGAATACCCAAGGGCGGAAAGCGCCTCCAGGACCTCGCTGTTGCCATCAACCGAAACAACCCCAGGTGTCCCCTCGATCTCGTCGACCTTGCCTCGCAGCTCGAGAATGATGCGGTTGGCGATGCGTCGACCGACTCCCGGCGCGGCCGCCAAGGCGGCGGCGTCCCCGGATGCCACTGCCAACTGTAGAGAGGCAGAGTCCAGCGAGCCCAGGAGAGCCAGAGCGAGGCGGGGCCCCACCCCGGACACGCCCGTCAGCAGTGTGAACAGCTGCATCGAGGCATCGTCCGGAAACCCATAGAGGATGGGCTGCTCGTCGCGAATGCGCAGGAGGGTGTGCAGCGACACTATGGAACCCGTGGAACCGAGGGCCGGGATACAGTTGGACGGCACGAATACCTGGAGCGTGACTCCCCCCACGGTCACATGCACCCAGTCCGGTCCGCTGGACGCCAGCAAGCCCCGTACGCCCGCGATCATCCGGCACCGCCTCGATTACACACGTTGTCGACCCTTGGCGCTAGCGCTCATGCCCTGGCGGTATCTCGTTCAGCATCGCGCCAGTCGCCTGCTGCTGCGAGATGTGACACAACCCAACGGCAAGTGCATCGGCAGCGTCGATTTCCAGCGTGGGAGGCAGGCCCAGGGTGGCAGCCACTATGCCGCGCATCTGCTCCTTGGTAGCCGCGCCGTGGTCCGCGACGGCGCGCTTGACCTGGGCCGGTGCGTACTTGAATATCTCCACTCCCTGGCTGGCGGCCCCGATGAGCACTGCCGCCTGGGCCTGGCCGATGGCTAGCGATGATCCTGGAAAGCTGCGCTCGCCCCGGCCAACGAATGGGTCCTCGATGGCCACCGCATCGGGGCGGAAGATGGCGATCATGTTCAGGATGTGGGAGTGCATTTGGTACAGACGACTCTCGATGGACATGGACGACGGCAGTGAGACGACCCCGTAGTCCACAGCGTCCATAGCCGGCTGGTCCCTGATGACGCCGTATCCCATGCGGCGGGTGCCGGGGTCAATCGCCAGTATGGTCATTTCTGCTCCCGCGCCTGGGTTTACGAACAGTGTCCCCTAACACGGCAAACGATAGCGTGAAAGTATCTCCTCAGCTTTATCCAAAGATCCCTCGGGAGATAAGGACTCCTCGGTTACCTTCCACGATTCAGGGACTGCAGATTCCAGTGCCATCATGGATTTATCGAGGCGGACCATTGCCTCGTCGAGCTCACGCTTCGACTCCTCCAACCTATCCATCGCCTCTTTGAATTTCGACAATGCTCCCAAGGGATTCCTCATAAGATCGATAAATCGAGCCGTTTCCGGTCCTTAACCGGCCCCATAGCGCTCGAGGACCTCGGGCGGGAAGTCGGCGTTGGTGAAGGCCTTCTGTATGTCGTCCAGCTCCTCCAGCACGTCCAGCAGCCGCAGGGTCTGCTCTGCCTCCTTGTCGGCCAGCGCGATGGTCGTCTTGGGAACCATGGACATCTCGGCGTTCCGCACGGCTATGCCCTCGGACTCCACGGCCTTCTGCACGTCCTGCAGGCTCTCGATTGGGGAGAAAATTTCCAGCACTCCCTCGTCGATCTGTATGTCCTCGGCTCCCACATCGATGACCAGAAGGCCCAGCTCTTCGGCCTTTTCCTCGTCGCCGATATCGACGGTGACCACGCCTCTAAGGTCGAAGTTCCAGGCTACGCAGCCGCTCTCACCCAGATTGCCGCCGCCACGGTTGAAGGCGGAGCGCACATCGGAGGCTGTGCGGTTTCGGTTGGTGGTCACCGCCTGCAGAAGGATTGCTCCCCCTCCCGGGCCGTATCCCTCGTAGGTGACCTCTTCCAGAGTCTCGCCGTCACTGCCCTCGCCGCTTCCACGCTTGACGGCGCGACTGATGCTGTCCAGGGGCATGTTGTTGCTCTTGGCCCGGTCCAGGGCAAGGCGCAGCTTGAAATTCATATCCGGGTCAGTCCCGCCCCCGTCCCGGACGGCGAGGGCGATATCCCGGCTGAGCTTGGTGAAGAGCGCGCCACGCTTGGCGTCGGCTGCTCCTTTCTGGTGCTTGATGGTCGACCACTTGGAATGACCGGACATCGTGCTACCTCCGGGTCGTAGTAGTTGGGTGCCGCAAATGTATAGGGCCGATTTTAGCATCGGCCCCATGCAGAATCAAAAGCCGCGTGTCATCTGAGGCCATCGGGAAGTCTCACCCGCATGACTCCGGCAGGCACGTCTACATCCAGAACTACATGGGGAATGGCCGGAATCAGGACCTCACCGGAAGTACCCCGAACAATGTAAACATCGTTGCTGCCGGTTTCCAGTATCTCCTTGATTTCACCGAGTACCTCTCCATCCTCAGCCCGTACCTGCATGCCAATGAGCTGGTAGTGGAAAAATTCGCCTTCATCGAGGGACACATCTTCAACCGGAGGAGCGGAGAGGAATTTTCCTGCAAGTGCGGAGGCCTGGGAACGGTTCTTGATGCCATCCAGCGTGATCAGTGCCGTAGATGGCCCGGTCTGACGGGCGTCGCTGATCAGACGCGGAATTCCGTCTACCAGCAACTCGCGTCCCACATCAAAGCGACCTGGAAGGTCGCTGAGGAGTTCGACATTCAAGGCGCCGTCCCGGCCATGAGGCCCGTTGACACGCGCTACTACTACAGAGTCGTCAGACTCCTGGGGGGAGTTCTGCAATGTTCGAGGCGGGGAAACGGCTACTCGATTTCCAGTACGGCCTGCGAGCCGTCCTTGACGGCGGCAACCCGAAGGAGCACCCGCATGGCCTGCGCCACGCGGCCCTGCCTGCCGATGACCTTGCCCTTGTCCTCGGGCGCCACCTGAAGCCGGAAAACAGTGCGTCCGCCTTCTGTCGATTCATCCACACGCACTTCCTCCGGCTTGCTGACCAGGGAAGTTGCGATGTATTCGATCAGTTCTTTCACGCTTCGGATTCCTCAGCCTGTTCTTGCTCAACCGACGGCTCTTCCTCGGCCACCGCAGTTGCCGACGCATCGGGCCCACCGAACTTGTCCAGTATGCGCTGCACCGGCTCCGACGCCTGGGCCCCGACGCTCAGCCAGTGCTGGGCGCGGTCGCGCTTGAGTGTGATCGCCGGTGGGTTCTGCATCGGGTCGTAGGTGCCGATCCATTCAAGATATGCACCATCCCGGGGCGACTTAGCCTCCGCGACCACAATCCTGTAGGCCGGGTGACCCTTCTTTCCAACCCTGCTGAGCCGAATCCTTAGCATCGAATCTCCGTAAGCTTCATGTAGAGGTGCAAAGCTGGTTTGCACTGCTTCCTGTGAGGGAAATTGTATGAATTGAGTAATTTGCTGTCAAATTAAGGGAGGTTGAATCCGGGAACAAACCCCTCGTGAAAATTACAAAGAAATCGGGCCCGGCCAACTCTGGCTTGGGTTCGCCCGAATTTCCTTCCGGATCCTAGGGGCGATGGTAGACATTGGCCTGGGCCCGACGTTCGGGTAATATTTCGTGGCGAAGTGCTACGAAACGATCACCTCGTCGCGTCCAGACTGATGCCTACCATCGCCCCTGCGTGTTAAACTATCTTCCATCTATATCACCTCCTCAATCAAGATTCCGCCAAGCGGTTGAGCAATTCTACCCCGCACTTTCCGGCGATGTCAACAACATCATTGTCCCTCTATCGAAACTATTGTGATCCAATGCTCCCGGGGCGAATCTTGTCGTCATTCCGAAGAAGTCAGGAATTTTTGCCCCGGTGCAATACTGAATGTCGGCTCCAGACGAGAATTTCTCGATTCCTGCCTGTTGGGGAATATTGCTACACACAGACGGCACGACCCTTGTCTCCCTCTAAATGTCTGCGCCTCCGTTTTGGTCGCTGGCCTCTTGATTCCAGCGCCGGTGGCCTGATTTGATACGCGTAGTCTTCATGGGTACTCCACCGCCAGTGGTGCCTGTGCTGCAGCGACTGAACGGATTGCCCGACGTCCAGGTGGTTGCCGCCGTTACCCCACCTGACCGGCCAAAGGGTCGTGGACGGCAACCGGAATCCCCTCCAGTGAAGGCGGCAGCGGAGGCCCTTGGCATTCCTGTGCTGCAGCCGCCCAACCTGCGCGGCGAATCCATCCAGGCAGAACTCGCAGGGCTCGCTCCGGACGTCATCGTGGTCGCAGCCTACGGGCGATTCCTGCCGACGGCGGTCCTGGCACTTCCCCCCCACGGCTGCCTGAACCTGCACCCGTCGCTGCTGCCAAGGCACCGCGGGCCCTCGCCGGTTGCCACCGCAATCCTTGAGGGCGACGAGACCACGGGCGTTTCTCTGATGCTTCTGGACGAAGGAATGGACACCGGCCCGGTTGTCGCCATAACTGAAATGTCGCTGACCGGACGTGAGACCGCAGGGGAATTGACCGGGACTCTCTTCGACATGGGCGGCGCATTACTACAGGAGAACCTTGTTCCCTGGGTCGGGGGCCAGCTGAGCCCTTTGCCCCAGGACGAGACGCTGGCGACAGTCTCCCGCAAGCTCGAACGGGCCGACGGGCTGGTCGACTGGTCGCAACCCGCCGAGACCATCGCCCGCAAGTGTCGGGCCTTCGACCCGTGGCCCGGCATTCATGCTCACTGGAACGGCAGGATGCTCAAGCTCCTCTCAGTTTCCCTCGATCCGGGCGCTTTAGATTCGCCCGGCGTCGCCGGCCAGGTCCTGGGATCGGAACCCCCAGGGACACTGCGGGTGGCGACCGGTCAGGGCATCCTCTCCCTCGACCGAGTCCAGATCGAAGGCGGCAGAGCAGTAAGCGGCCACGACTTCGTGAACGGCCACCCGAATATCATCGGGTCGCTTCTAGAAAGCCCGAAATCCGATTCAGACAGAGGTTGTTAGGAGATAGGGAAATGACACGGACCATACCGGATGAAGCGCAGGTGTTGCAGTGGCTCGATTCTCTCAAGAATTGGGGCCGTTGGGGCCCGGATGACCAGCTCGGCTGCCTGAACCTCATCGGCCCGGAACAGCGCAAGCGCGCGGTGGGCTTGGTGTCCGACGGGGTCTCCGTAAGCTGCGCCCGCCCCATCACCACCGAGATGGCCGCAGACACCACCTACCAGGTGCAGCGCTTCATGGTGGACAGCGGCGAGGGCCGGGATACCGACCCGCCAGAACGCCGGTACACCCGTCGCGGCGCCGGGGAGTTCATCGGAATGGTCTTCCACGGGCAGACCATCACCCACATCGACGCCATGTCCCACTACTCCTGGAACGGGCTGATGTACAACGGGGTGCCATCCAGCCGCATCACCTCCAGAGAGGGAGCCCAATCCCACAGCATCGAGGCGGCCTGCGAGGGCATCATCACCCGCGGAGTGCTGCTTGACCTGCCAAGGCTGCGGGGAGTCGACTGGCTCGACCCGACTGAGCCGGTCTTGCCCGAGGACCTGGAGGCGGCAGAACAGGCCCAGGGAGTCAGGGTGGAGCAGGGAGACGTCCTGCTGACCCGGACCGGCAACTACCGGATGCGGCTGGAGCGTGGCGCAACGGGCCCCGAAGGCCCCATGACCGCCCACCAGGCCGCTTGCGCGCCGTGGTTCAAGGAACGCGGCATCGCCATGATGGGGACCGACACATCCAACGACGTCCGGCCAAGCCCCTACAAGACCATCGGCAATCCGCTGCACACCATCTGCCTGGTCAGCCTCGGCCTGTGGTTCATCGACAACGCCAACCTCGAGGAGCTGGCCGTCGCCTGCGCCGAGAGAGGCCGGTACGAGTTCATGCTGACCCTCGCGCCGCTGCGGCTCCGGAACGTAACCGGGTCGCCGGTCAACCCCATCGCCCTGTTCTAGCAGCCTAGCGGCGTCGGCTGTTTCCACCCGAACCGGGCAGAATTCCACGCAGAATGGCCCACAGCGAGCTGGCAAAGAATGAGGCAACAACCAGCACGACGCCGATGGCCATCACCGTGGCCGCCGCCGGGATGAACCCGGCCGTTGACTGCTGGGCAAAGGACTCCAGTAGATCACCGGCCAGGCCGATGGCAGCGGTGGGAACGTCCGGCGCGTACGACGTGGAATGGACAATGGCGTCCTTGATTCTACCGGGGACCGCCGAGTTCACGACGAATCCCACCACCAGGCACACTCCGCTGCCCAGGAACAGCGTGATTCCCGGCCAGCGCAGCATATCGGCGGGACGAGGAATGTAGACCACTGCCAGGAGAATGCTGCCGATGATCACCATCAGCAGCGCGATGATTCTGCCGGGACCGTTGGCTGTACTCACGGTGTCGCGAAGGGACTCGGCCTGCTGGCGGATGTCATCCCTGGTAAAGTCGTCAGAGTTTTCCGCCAGCTTTTCCAGCAGGTCCAGCCGGTCGCCCCGACTCAGGTCTCGCCGGATTTCCCGGACGGCATCCGCTATTACCGGCGTTACCAGCGGGGTGGCGGCCTGCTTCAGGAACTCCCGGGTGTCTCCATCGACGAAGGCCTGGCGAAGGTTGCCCTTCTCTCCCTCCAGAATCCGCGCCGCCTCCGAGCTGATCGCCGGATCGTTCAAAACCCTGTCATACCATTCATCATATTGGGCGGCGCGACACTCCATAGCCAGGATGTTCAGCGACGGGGCCGCATTCGGTAACTCACCTTCAGACAGTTGATCGAAAGGTACCGACGTCTCGGAAGCCAACTGAATCTGGCTCAGTTGCGAACATCCACCCGACACCGGCTCTTCGATCTCCAGATCATCGATTACCTGATATACCCAGGCCAGAACGGCCGGTTCAACCCGGTCCAGGGGTTCCTCCATTTCCACGAAAACGTTGAGTTCCTCGTAATCGCCCTGCAGGAATCCGGTGAACCTGTCGACATTGTTCTCGGTCTGCTCCCTGAGGTAATGGGGTGGCATGATGTCTTTCAGGACTGCGACGACCTCTTCCTGCGTCGCGATCGCCACGCCGCCCAGCAGGTCCCCCGTCTGGTCCTCCAGCACATCGTCCACCAGCACTTCGTCGTAAATGCGGTTGTAGGCATCGGTTTCGCTGATGGCGACGTTGTAGACCTCCGGGTCCTCGAGCCGCTGGGAAAAATTGCCGAGGATCAGCGAGTACAGCAGGCCGGCGAAGATCGCCAGCCCGAGCACCAGTCCAGCCAAGGCACGCAAAATCACCATATTTTTGCTCTATGGTTCATCAATTCATGCCCGCCTTCGCATCGGTCGAACAACGCCACATTTCCGGGATACGCCGCGAACTCGGATTCAGAACCGGGGCGTGATGCTCATCTCCGTAAGCCGCCGAACGCGCTCTTCGGTCGGCGGGTGGGTGGAGAAAAGGCTGGCGAAGTTGGCTCCTTTCAGCGGGTTGACGATGAAGAGGTGGGATGCGCCCTCGGCAACGCGCATGGGGCGCACCTCCGACCCGCGCTCCAGCTTCTGCAGCGCGCTGGCCAACGCCAGGGGGTTGCCACAGTTGTGGGCGCCGGTGGCGTCTGCCTGGAACTCGCGGGTGCGCGACACCGCCGCCCGCACCAGCGCCGCCGCAATCGGCATGACGATGGCGATGACCAACAGGCCGATGATGTTGTCCCGGCCCTCGCGCCCGCCGAACATGCCGCCGAATATGGCGGAGAACTGGGCGATCATTGCCAGCATGGAAATGGCGCCGGCGATGGTGGCGACCACGGCCATGATCAGGGTATCCCGGTTGCCGACGTGGGCCATCTCGTGAGCCAGGACTGCCGACAGCTCATCCCGGGTCAGTATGCGGCGGATGCCGGTGGTCACGGCCACCGCGGCGTTATTCGGGCTGCGGCCCGTGGCAAATGCGTTGGGAGATTCAGTGTAGATCTCGTACACTTTCGGCATCGGAAGCCCGGCAACGCGAGCCTGCTCCCGGACTATGTTGTACAGCTCAGGGTCGTCCTGCTCCGTTATCGGCTGGGACTTGGTCATTCCTAGGGCGATCTTGTCGCTGAACCAGTACGCCCCCATATTCATTGCAAGGGCGAAGATGAGAGCGATTATGATGCCGGCCTGCCCTCCGATGATGCCTCCAATGAGAACCAGCATCATCGTGAGTACCATCAAAAGAAAGAAAGTCTTGAAAGTGTTCACGCGTATAGCCTCTGACGGTGAGCGTCGACCAATTGAAAGAAGACTCGGAAACCTGAACCTTCGAGCAAAAGATACCCTTTTTCGATTATAGCACCAGGGTAGGGCTGCAAATCTTGAACGAAGGAAGGACACGCGGGCCATTCAAGACAGGACGACTGCATAGTCAATCTCAATCCACTCTTGGTTCTACAGGCTAACCGGCAGCGGGTTGGATAGGCGTCGATAGACAATCTCAGAAAGAACGGCCATCCTCGAAAAACGGTACTCTTCAATAGTCCAGTTTTTCAATATGGACTGTTGACAGTGGTGGAAAAACTGCCTAAAATCTGCATCATTAGATACGATGTATCAATAGCATTGTTGACGGAATAGCCATGGTGGTAACAAAACGGAGCGCGACGGTGGCTGAGCAAATCCTTGAGACCCTGGAGGAACGAGGATATCGTTCGACTGCCCCGCGCCGCGCTCTTGCCTCTGCAATTGCCGAACAGGAACACCACTTCACGGCCGAGGGCCTGCGCAAGAAGTTGCCCAAGTCCCTGGGTCGCGCCACGGTATACCGCACGCTCAAGATCCTGGTGGAGTCCGACGTCATCTGCAGGGTGCTGCTGGAAGACGGGGACCTGCACTACCAGTTGAGCCACCAGGGACATCACCATCACCTCCTCTGCGTTCACTGTGGATCCTCCCAGGATCTCATGGGTTGCGACATCGAGGATGTGCTGGTTGATACCTCCGCCCGCCACGGTTTCGAGCTCAGCGGCCATTGGCTCGAGGTTTACGGGCGCTGCAACGACTGCGTCGAGAGAGAAAAAGTCGCGGTCTAGTATCTTTTCACCCCTTTTCTGATACCGGTTATCGATTTTACACACAAATTGAGACTTTTTATCAATTAAAGCCTCTAATGAGACTAAGTATTGATAAAAGATGATATTGATACATTGTCTTGAGAAGCGGCTTTTCTGATACAGCGTATTATTTACAGCCCCAAATTGAGACGGGCCAAGCGCCCCAGGAAGGAGTAATCAGTCGAACCATGAATACCTTGCCAGGAAGAGCCGCATCATCAATTGTGATTCTGGTCTCCGCGTTGGTCTTTTTGTTTGCAGTCGCATGCGGCGGAGACGCAGAGACGGTCGCCCCCGAACCCACGGCACCCTCGGATAGCGGTACAACGTCCACGACGGCCGCACCTTCTGCCACGACCACCCCTGACTCCACGCCGGAGTCCGCTACCTCCCCAGGGACTACCCCATCTGCGACAACTGCCAGCAGCCAGCCCGCGGCCACGGTGGCTCCGGGCGAGAAAATCAGCGTGGTAACCACCAGCAACATCCTGGCCGACTGGGTCCGGGAAGTGGGTGGGGACCGCGTTGACGTCTTCCCCCTGCTGCCGGCCAACGCCGACCCGCACACCTACCAGCCCGGCGCCCAGGACATCGCCCGCATAGCCGACGCTGACCTGGTGTTCAGCATCGGCCTGCAGCTCGAGGGTGGCTGGCTGGAGGAACTTGTCGAGAATGCAGCCCAAGACCACGACTCGATTGTAGCCGTAGGCGACGTAGTTGACCCCATAGATTTCGTGGAAATCTTCAACGGGCACGGCGAGGGCGCCGAGGTACTGGCGGGCCGGCTGCTCATCGGCGACGGCGAGACAGGGATGATGTCGATCGTCGACCTGGAGCACGGCGACGTGGAGCAGGACGCATTCGACCTCGGCTCCCGGGCCGGCCGAATCTACTCCACCAAGAGCGGTCGCTTCGCCATCGCGGTCTCCAGCGACGCCAATGCAGTCAACGTATTTGACGGCGGCATATACCTTGAGGCCCACGGCGACCACTTCGACGAGGTGGAAGGACCGGTCAAGAGCGTAGGCATCGACCTGTCCGGAGACCGACCGGTGCATCTGTACGTCGGCACCGAATGGGCAACCATTTTTTATGACGGTTCCGGTGACGTCGTCTTCCTCAACGAGCACGAACTGGAGGAAGAGGGCGCCGCCCACGTGCCACCCAGGATCAACGCGGGCGTTCAGCACGGCGCGGCGGTGCCTCTTGAGGGTGACCTGTTCGCCGTTAGTGCCCAACACCCGGACTACGCGTCAAGTCCGGAGGACTATCGCCTCCCCGTCGGAGCTGAAATAGTCGACCTCGAAGGAAACGTGCTGCACCGCGACGAGGGTTGCGAAGGACTGCACGGCGACGCCGGAAACGGGCACATGGCGGCCTTTGGCTGCATGGGCGGCGTGCTGGTCGTCGAGGCCCACAACGGTGACTACGAGGGAATGTTCATTGGCCCGCCTGCGGGTTCCCCGGAGGACTTCCGGATCACATCAGTATGGGGCTATCAGGGACTTGACCATTTCTTCGGTCTCGGCTCGGCGGTCGGCCTCTACGTAGTTGACCCCGAGGAAGGGTCCATGGAGCAGTTCATCACCGCCTCCGAAGACGGGCCCAATCCCATCAACGTCGCCATGAGCCACGACGGAGAGGCGCTGCTGGTAGTGATGAGCGACGGCGAACTGCGGATGTACGACGCCCACGACCTGGACCTGTTGGCCTCGGCTGACGATTTCCTCACCGAGCCCGTGGAGACCGGCTTCTGGGCCCGTCCACATGTTGTCACTGCCCCTGGCGCAGTGTTCATCACCGACTCCATCGGCGGCGAGGTTATGCAGCTGGACGACCACGACCTTGAGGTCGTGAACCACTGGGAGATCGAAGGCAACCCCACCAAGATCGCCTTCGTCGGCATCTACGGCGAGACTGACGCTCTCCAGGATCACGGCCACGAGGATGAACACATGGAGGAAGGCGAAGAAGAGCACGCCCACGGCACTCTTGACCCCCACTTCTGGTTCGACCCGCTGCGTGTGCAGCAGGCAGTGAACGCCATTTCCGCGCGGCTCTCCACCGTTGACCCGGCTGGCCAGACCACCTACCGCGAGAACGCTGCCGCTTACAGCGAGGAGCTGGACGACCTGCACGCCTGGATCGAGGAACAGGTCAGCGCCCTGCCCGAAGACCACCGGGTGATGGTCACGTCCCACGACAGCTTCCAGTACTTCGCGCAGCGTTACGGGTTCGAGGTGGCCGGAGCCATCTTCCCATTCACCACCGAGGTTGAACCCACGGCCCAGGACCTGGCAATGCTCATCGAGACCATTGAGCACGAGGGCGTGCACGCGGTGTTCACCGAGCAGTCGCACAGCGCGCGGCTGGCCCAGCGGGTCGCCGAAGAGACCGGGGCCGAGATCATCGGCGGGCTGTATACCGGCTCCCTGAGCGAGGAGGGCGGTGATGCCGGCACCTACATCGACCTGATGCGCCACAACACCACAATCATAGTGGAGGCATTGCAGTAGCCATGACCGCTACGAAGACCACTCCCCCTCTGGCCGCTGAGGACGTTACGGTGGAGTTCGGGGGAGTCAAGATCCTCGACGACGTGACGTTCAGCGCCGGGCCCGGCTGCATCATGGGAGTGGTCGGACCCAACGGGGCGGGCAAGAGCACGCTGTTCAACGTGATCACGGCACTGCTGCCCGCCACCTCGGGACGCATATTGATCCACGGTAAATCCATCCAGGAATCGCGGGGCGTGGTCGCCTACGTCCCGCAATATGAGCGGGTGAACTCCCGCATTCCGACGAGCGCCTGGGACGTGGTGCTGCAGGGAAGGGTGCGCCATGCCGGCTGGTTCAGGCGTCCGCGCCGCGCCGACCGGGACGCGGCGGAAACGGCCCTGAACCGGGTCGGCATGTGGGACCGCCGGAAATCATTGATCTACGAACTGTCAGGCGGCCAGCGGCAGCGGGTGTTCGTCGCCCGCGCCCTGGCCCAGGGCGCCGACATCCTGCTGCTGGACGAGGCATTCAGCGGCGTGGACATCGCCTCCCAGACCGCCCTGATGGACGTGCTGCTGGAGCTCAGGGATGACGGACGCACCATCATGATGTCGTCCCACGACATCAACCACATGGCCCACTACTGCGATGAGTGCCTCTGCCTCAACTGCAACGTGTGCGCCTGTGGACCGCCCAAGGAAGTGCTGAACGAAGAGGTGATGACCCAGCTCTACGGGCCCTTCGGCGCGGTGCCCTTCCACGGACACGGACTGGCGGGAGATGACCATGGACACCATCACTGAAGCGCTGGTTGGGCCTTTCCAGTACAGCTTCATGGTCCGGGCCCTGATCGTTGCGGTGATCGTGGGCGTTATGTGCCCGGTGGCAGGTGTCTACGTGGTAACCCGCGGCCTGGGTTTCATGAGCGACGGCCTGGCCCACTCGGTGTTGCCGGGCATCGTGGCCGCTGCCATCCTCGGCTCGGCGGCAGCAAGCGTATTCGCAGGTGGCATCCCCATGGCCATCATCATGGCGCTGCTCAGTGGGTACCTGATCAAACGCGCCGGCGTGGGAGAGGACGCCTCGGTGGGCATCCTGTTCGCCGCCCTGTTCGCCCTCGGCGTCATCATGATCAGCATCGCCTCTGCCCAGGGGGTGTCGGTGCAAGTCAGGCTGGAGGACATGCTGCTGGGGAACGTGCTGGGCGTTTCAAGGATTGAGCTTTATGTCACGCTGGGAGTGGCGGCCGCCGTGATGCTGACCCTCTACGGCCTGCACAAGGAGTTGGTGTTCTCCAACTTCGACCCCACCGGTGCGGCAGTTGTCGGCCTTCCCACGGAAAAGCTGGAGTACCTGCTCCTGGCCCTGCTGGCAATGGTCGTGGTGGTGGCACTGCAGGCAGTGGGCATCATCCTCGTGATCTCCATGCTGATAACCCCGGCAGCGGCGGCTCTGCAGCTGACCAGGAGCTTCACAGGCGCGATGGCGGTTGCGGCCCTCATCGGAGTTGCGTCCGGAGTGGCGGGACTGTATCTTTCTTACCACTTCAACCTGCCGTCCGGCCCCGTAATGGCGCTGGTTGCTTTCAGTTTCTTCGTTTTTTCCATCGTCTGGAAGCAAGGACCGGCAGGTATTCTGCAACGCCAGAGGGCCTGAACATGTATGACCTGAACGGAAAGATAGCCATCGTAACCGGCGCGGGCGGGCGCCACGGTATCGGCCGCGCCATAGCCACCCGCCTCGCCTCCGAGGGAGCCAACGTCGTGGTTACCGACGTGCCCCAGAGCCTGGACGCCATCCGCGCCGAGGACCGGCAGGACGGCTGGGAGGGCCTGAACAGTGTGGCCGCCGAGATCGAGGCCATGGGCCGCGAGTCGCTGGCCCTGTTCTCAGACGTTGCCGACGCCGACCAGGTGGACGACATGGTCGGCCAGGCGCTGGCCAAGTTCGGACGCATCGACATCCTGGTCAACAACGCCGGCTCTCGCCCGGGCAAAGACCGCGTGCTGGTGGTGGAACTGGAGGAGGAAGCGTTCGACGAGGTCATGCGGGTCAACGTGCGAGGTACGTACCTGGTTTCTCGCGCCATCGCCCGGCACATGACAAACCGGGGCGGCGGCGGCAAGATCATCAACATCTCGTCGGGCGCGGGAAAGAAGGGCATCGCCAGGTACGCCGCCTACTGCGCCTCCAAGTTCGCCGTAATCGGATTCACCCAGGCCATGGCCCAGGAGATGGCCCAACACCGGATAAACGTCAACGCCATCTGCCCCGGCCTGGTGGACACCGAGCGGGTGGACTTCATCGCCGCCGCTCTGGCTCCGGCGGGCGAGTCGAGCGAGGAGTACCGCGCCGGTATGGTCGCCGACCGCGCCGTCCGGGTGCCCATGGGCCGCATTGCCCAGGGAGACGACATCGCCCGGATGGCCGCATTCCTCTCCTCGGCCGAGTCCGACTACATCACGGGCCTGTCAATCAGCGTTTCCGGCGGCTCGGAAATGAACTGAACGCCCCCAAGTGCTCTCTCCCACGGGAGAGGGTCAGGGTGAGGGCATCCCCGCAATTTGCCTGCAGTTCCCACGTAGGGGCGCACAGCCGTGCGCCCCTCTATTTTTGCCCCAACGGTCAATGCCCATTGGGGCGATTTCCATTTTCCTCGCGGAACCAGGGAACGATTCCGGCTCGCGGCGCATATTATCAATCAAACGCCTCATGACTAATTCGGGCACGAGGGCGATTTATGACCGACCACGAAGCGATTCTGCGCTGCCAGGATGGCGATCGCGAGGCATTTCGCCACCTGGTGGACCAGTACAAGGACGTGCTGTTCGGCACAGCGGTCCTGATGACCGGCAACCGGGCCGTTGCCGAGGAGCAGGTGCAGGAGGCGCTGCTGTCAGCCTGGCGAGGCATCAGGGGTTTCCGGCTGGGCAGCCCCGTGAAGCCATGGCTGGTGCGCATCCTGGTGAATGCGGTGCTCTCCCAACAGCGCAGGAGAGTGCTTCCGACCGTCAACCTGGATGACGGTCCGGACAGCCCGGACCCCGACATGGCCGATCCGGCGGCAACCCTGGACGCGCTGGAGGACAGGCTTGTCCTCAGAAGGGCCATCGCCAACCTCGGTCCCGACCACAGGCAGGTGGTGGCGCTACGCTACTTCGCTGGCCTGACCGTCCCCGAGGTCGCCCGCTCGCTGGGCATACGCGAGGGAACGGTCAAGTCGAGGCTGCACCGGGCATTAGCCGTCCTCCGGGAGCAGTTGGACCAATCGCTCCCGTATGCGCCTCAAACCACTGGTCGACAGGCCACCGGCAGACAAGGAGGTTAGCGCAATGGCACGCAACTATTCGCAGGACAACGAATTCGACCCTGAAATGGAGCGCATCCTCCAAGAGCACTTTGACGCCGAGGCCTCAGACCTTCGGTCGCCCAACGACCCGTGGCAGTGGCTGGAAAGCCGAATGGAGGAGCCGGATACCCCGTCCTTTTTTTCGCGCCTCCTGGGAGGGCTGATGCCGCCTGGTAGGTTCCGCGTTTCCCCGGCCTTTGCCGGAGCGGCTGTGGCCGTCGTCGCCGTGGCAGTAGTGGCAACCGTGTGGGCCGTCTCCGCAAACGGCGGCCCCGACTCCTCGGGCGGTATGGCGTCGCTACCGCCCACCGAGGCTCCTGCCGAAAGCTCTCTGTCAACGGTTATTTCGCCTTCCAGCACGGAATCCGGACCGGAGGAATCGGCCAATCAGGATTCGTCGGCAGCCTTCCCCACCGGAGCGCCAGGTTCTGTGCCGACTTCCAGGCCACAACCAACCCCCGCGCCGCAAATGGCAATGGAAGAGACGGAGGAGGAATCAGCGGCAGACGGTCATCAGGCGGCGGCAACACTTCTCCCATACGCCACACAGGCACCGGCAGCGGCGGCCTCTGATTCCGCGCGGAGTGGCAGGTCCGCACCATCCGCGACCGGCGCCGCAGGTGCCGCTGGAGCAGCAGGCCCGAGAGGGTCCGCCGGGCCCTCTGGAACCGGTGGCCAGCCACCCGACACCAGCTTCCGCGATTACCAGCGACAACCCCTGGTGACAGCCTCGGAGGACAACGTTTCGACCTTTAGCCTGGACACCGACCGGACGTCCTTCCAGGTGGCGCTGAACTGGGCCAAGGCGGGCTACGACATTGACCCGGACTCAGTACGCGCCGAAGAGTGGCTCAACGCGTTCAAATATGACTACGACCCGCCATCCAGGGCCGACGAGTTCGCGGTAACCAGCGACCTGTTCCCCCACCCGCTGGACGAGGGGAAACGGCTGGCCCGCATCACCTTCCAGGCCCCGGAACTGGTCGTCGACAGGCCCCTGAACGTGACACTGGTGCTCGACGCCTCCGGGTCCATGGCCGACGGCAACCGCGTGGACATCGCCCGACAGGCAGCGGAGACCATCCGGCAGAGCCTGCGACCCAACGATCGCATAGGCGTGGTGCACTTCACCGATTACGTCATAGACCGGTACACCGTAGAACACACGCGTCCCAGCGACGACAGGGCGGTCAGCTCCATAGCATGGCTGCAGCCCCACGGCAGCACCAACGTGCAGGCTGGACTGAACCTCGGCGTGCGGCTTGCCGGCCAGGTCCGTGACCAGCGTCCGGACGCCTACAACTACGTGATCCTGATGTCCGACGGCGTGGCCAACGTCGACGCTACCGACCCGTTCGCCATCCTGGAAACGGCCTACGACCCCGACGCGAGCAACCCCCTGCGTCTCATAACCATCGGCGTCGGCATTAACAACTACAACGACCCGCTGCTGGAGCAGCTCGCCCAGCACGGCAACGGCTGGTACCGCTACCTCGACTCGGTGGAGCAAGCCCAGGCTACCTTCACCCGCGAGAACTGGCTGGCCTTGTCAACACCGTTCGCTGACCAGACGCGGGCACAGGTGACCTGGGACACCGGCACGGTGGAACGGTGGCGCATCATCGGCTACGAAAACCGCGTGACCGACGACGAGAATTTCACCCAGGACCGCAAGGAGTTCGCCGAGATCTACTCTGGCGCCGCCACCACGGTGCTGTACGAAATTGAGCTCGCCGACTCCGTGCGTGTGTCCGGCAGCATCCCCCTGGGTACCGTCGAGCTGCGCTGGGTCGACCCGGACACCGGCGAATCACGTGGCCAGGTCGAGGCTATTTCCGGCGACGCCTCCGCCGAATTCAGTGGAGAGGCCGGGTCCCTGGCCCACTTCGGCGCCATCGTTGCGCTCGCGGCCGACCTGTACGCCAGCCTGACTGGCCTGGGAGACGAGGCCTCGGAGGATGTGTTCCTCGGGCTGGTTCAACTCGCCGAGCAGCTTCGTTCTCTCGATGGTGAACTGGGCCGACTGGAGTCCTACAGCGATTTCCAGCAAGTCCTGGACAGCATGACCGAGTCCGTTGAGGAACGCTTGCCGCCGTCTGCGCGTTCGGGGTACAGCAGGTAGCGACAGAGTAGATGAGCGGGCCGGAACTGTCAGTCTGCGCTGGGAGTGGCGCGAGACCCGCTGACGATCCGAGTTGCCTCCTCAACCAAATCAACCATGTAGTCAGCTTTCGGAGGCCGCAATCTGAGCAGGAGAAATATGGCCAGGGCATAACCGGTAGCCACGCCCACTCCCCCTGCAAAGGCAGTCTAATCGAGTCTTGCCCCGGGAACGATCTGGAAACCCACACCCACACCAAGCATGGAACCGGTGATCAAGCGGAACGGGGTGCTGCTCTCCCTGGTCCCCCATGTCTGTGTTACCCAGTCGAGCAGCGCTGGCATCGGCAATAATGCCCGCGCCGCAAGCCAGACAGCGCGAGTAAACTCAACGTTGAACACGAGCATCAAGGAGACGCAGGCAGTGGTCGCCGTCCACTGTCCGCTGCATCGGGAACAGAATCGCTGTTCGCGACCCAGGATCCGGACCCCAATGGTGCGACTCACCTGCGACGCTGAATGGTGGGAGAGGACCAGGTTCATCAGGCTCAGTAACCGCTGACGCCCCTCAGTTGCCACGCTTCAGGCAGCCTGGTTTTGGAAACTCGCCCCGCCGCAAACCGGGCACCTGCGTGGCTTGTTCAATTGGACCACGAGGTAAATCAGCCCGACGGGCAGGCAAAGCAGCAGGAAAGCGATAAACAGCAGCCAGTTGATAGCCCCTTCGGGCACGACGTTGGAATAACATTGCAGGCACCTGATCCCATATCCCGCCCTTGCGGGCTGGCCTGGAGGTAGAGCAGGATTGGCGGGGGACCCCCGCGTAGGCGCCGCTCAAATCTGCGTTGCGCTGGCTCCGATAGGAACGAAATCAACTCCCATGCCCACAACGGGTGCACCGCTACCCTCCCATTCCGCACCCGAAAAGGCATACCTCTGGCCATCCTCGCCGGAATTGGCACCCGAATTGGCCTGGCCGGAGTAATCCAGTATCTGACCTCTCATAGCTTCACACACCTACGGGCTCACCCAGATGGGCGGGAAACTTGCATATCGTCATTTAACTGTCGACGCCAGCCCCACCACACTCGGCAGGCATCGCCCTCGCCGGCTGGCGGGCCAGGTAGAGCAGTACAGCCGAGATTAAGTACGCCCCAACCATCACGGTGTAGAGCAGCGAGTAGGTGCCCGAAACCGCGTGCAACAGGGCCGCCATCGACGGGCCCAACCCCAGCGCCGTCGTCTGGAACGGGGAGAATAGTCCCAGCAGAGACCCGTAGGACTCCCTGCCGTAGTACTGGGCCAGCATCATATTCTCCATGGTGCCCACGGCTCCTGAGAAAATGCCCCAGGCGAGGGCAAACACCAGTGCCTCCGCCAGCGAGTCCACCAACGTCAGGAAGCCCAGCAGCGCACCGGCCCCCACCATGGTGACCATCAGGCACCGGCGGGGCGTAAACCGGTCGGAAAGTATCCCCCAACCCACGTTGGCGATGGAGAGCACCGTGCCGAAGCTGAGCACCCCGGCCGCTGCGGCAACACTCAGACCGGCGCTCTCAACGAGATAGGGCACCAGGCTGAACCCAACGCTGCTCGACGCCAGTGTCCCGACGCAGGCGGTGGCAACGATCAGCCAGTAGGCGCGGGTCCTCGATGCTTCCCTGACCGTCCAGTTCTCTTCGATTAGCCGGGGGTCGGCCGAACTCCCCCTCCCTCCCGGGGAGGGTTGGGGCGGGGGCGTCCTCTCCGCGCCGTCGGGCTGCAGTCCGATGTCCTCCGGACGGCGACGCATGAGCAGCACAACCGGGATCACCAGCACCAGGCTGAAAATCCCCAGGTATCGAAATCCCTCTCGCCAGGTCTGGGACAGGGCTATCAGGGCGAACAGCTGGATGTTGATGGCTCCGGCAATGGGCCGGAACGTCGACACCATTGCCAGGGCGAGATTGCGGCGGCGACGGAAGAAATTGACGGCGGCCGTTCTCGGCACCAGCCCTATCAGCACCGGGTTGGACACTGCTCGCGAAATCACGTATGCCGCGAAGAACTGCCATAGGGCGTCAACGCCCGACAGCGCGAGATAACAGGTTCCGGCAATCAGAAGTCCCGCAGGCATCAACCATCGCGGGCCGTAACGGTCCGCCATCCGGCCAATGAAAGGCGCGATCAGGCCGGAGCACCAAGTGCCAGCCGTGGCTGCGTAGGAAAGGACGCTGGTATCCCAGCCGGAATCCTCGCTGATGTAGACCTGTATGCCTCCCAGCACCACCTGCGAGACCCCGGTGGCGCCGAAGGTGGCGAGGGACGAGATACCCAGGATGAGCCAACCATAGTAGAAGGGCGTCCGGGGTCGCCAGTTGAACAGACGGTTAAGCACTCTGCAGGGGTTTCCTTTCAGGCAAGCACCGGCACCACAGGTGGTACCGGTGGTAGTTCGCTGAAAATCATACAGCATCCGCAATTATCTCGTTTTGCGGTATGCTAAATTGATATCCGAAACGGTGCCGGGAGACAGCCATGCCCATCGAACGCGACCAGGTCGTGCACATCGCCGCCTTGGCACGACTGGGGATCTCCGAAGAGGAAATCGACGTCTACGCCAGCCAGCTCTCCGACATCATCGACCAGTTCGAGATCCTGAACGAGCTGGACACGTCGGGAGTGGAGCCGACCGGCCACGCCGGCAACCTGAGAGGCGTGATGCGCGACGACGCTGCCGCCGATTCGCTGACTCCTGACGCCACCCTCAGCAACGCGCCCCGACGCGACGGGGAATTCTTCCGCGTCAAGGCCGTGCTGGACGAGTAGCGTCGTGCCGATCCCCGGCAATCCCCTCCCCTTGAGGGGGAGGGTTAGGGTGGGGGTGAAGACCCCGCCAAAACCACGTTTTGTTGCAGTGAGTAGAGCCGTTGCCCGAACTTAACTGGTTGACCATACAGGACGCGCGCGTCCTGCTGGACCGCAGGGAGGTCAGTTCTGCGGAGCTTACCCGTAGCTGCCTGGAGCGGATCGAGTCCGTCGAAGAGCAAGTGCGGTCATTCATCACGTTGACGCCGGAGCAGGCGCTGGAGCAGGCGGCGGCCGCAGACCGAATGCTAGCCAGCGGGGAGGGCACTTCGCTCACCGGCATCCCCGTGCAGATCAAGGACGTGATGTGCACCGAGGGAATTCGCACCACCTGCGCATCGAAGATGCTGGAGGACTACGTGCCCGTCTACAACGCCACGGCCGTGGACCGGCTCTTCCGTCAGGGCGCCGTCATGCTGGGCAAGGGAAACATGGACGAGTTCGCCATGGGCTCCTCCTGCGAAAACTCGGCCTTCCATCCCACGTTCAACCCATGGGACACGGGCCGCGTGCCCGGCGGCAGCAGCGGGGGCGCTGGAGCGTCGGTTGCCTCCGGCGAGGCCATCTGCGCCCTTGGCTCCGACACGGGCGGAAGCGTGCGGCAACCGGCGGCCATGTGCGGCGTCGTCGGCCTCAAGCCATCCTACGGCACTGTCAGCCGCTACGGGCTGGTAGCCTACGCCTCGTCCCTGGACCAGATCGGCCCCGTGGGCCGGAGCGTCGCCGATTGCGCCCTGGTGCTCGATGCCATCGCGGGACACGACCCGCGGGACGCCACCTCCCTGCCGCTGCCCGTTGGAGACCTGAGCACCGGCATCGGCGGAGGAGTCGAGGGCATGCGACTGGGCGTGCCGTCCGAATATTTCGTGGAAGGTATGGAAGATGGAGTGCGCCGCGCCGTGGAGCAGGCGATAACCACTCTGGAGTCGCTGGGGGCCTCTGTTCGGGAGGTCTCCCTGCCATCCACCAGGTACGCGCTGGCCTGCTACTACATCATTGCTCCCTCGGAGTGCTCCGCCAACCTGGCGCGCTACGACGGCGTCAAGTACGGCTACTCGGACCAGCAGGCCGAGGACATGTGGGGCGCCATGGAGCAGACCAGGAGCCACGGGTTCGGCCCCGAGGTTACCCGCCGCATTATGCTGGGCACCTTCGCATTGTCGTCCGGTTACTACGATGCCTACTACCTGAAGGCCCAGCAGGCGCGAACGCTAATCCGACAGGACTTTGACCGAGTATTCCAGACGGTGGACGCGCTGGTCACGCCCACCTCTCCGGTGGTGGCCTTCCCGGTGGGAGAGAAGGCCGACGACCCGCTGCAGATGTACCTCATCGACGTCTGCACCCTGCCGGTCAACATCGCCGGCCTGCCCGCGCTGTCCATGCCCTGCGGTTTCTCCGACGGCCTGCCGGTGGGCATGCAACTCATCGGCCCACACCTGTCCGAACCAACGCTGCTGCGGATCGGCCACGCCTACGAGAAGGCAACGGACTGGCACAGGCGAAGGCCGTCGCTGTAGCACAAAAAAAGCGTCGGATGATTTCCGACGCCTCACCGTTTGCTCGTGGCAATTGGACCTAATCACTGAGCAGCGTTCTGACCCACGAGTTCTTGTAGCCATCCAACTCGGCCTGTGTCCTTTCCCGGGCAGTCATGGCTCGCCCTGAGAGCCGCGAGTCCAGAGATCCGAGGGACCCGACTATCCGGCGAACGACCCTGGTTGCCGCGTGATTCGAAGTGGTCCCGGAGTTACGGACTTTTAGTGACGCATTCTTGAACATTTGGGCCTCCGTGTCCTGTTGACTAGCATGGTTTCCAACCGGGAGCCTGACGATTTTGCGCGGGTTCTGACTGTGAGCCAGGATCTGAATGGCGCCGGGGCAGGATTCTACATCCGCCCCGGCAACACGGGACCAGCATCGCGGGACTAGAAGGAAATCCTCCGCCACTCGCACTTGCTCAGCTTGTACTCGGCGTGCTCCTCAGCCAGCCTGGTGAGGCCGGCCAGCAGCCGGGAGACGGGACCGGCGTGCACCTTGGCCTCCAGGGTCTCGGGCAGGTTCTCGTCCACGGTGATTTCGGTCGAGGTCTTCTCGATAGTGTTGGTATTCATCCGGGCCTCCTTTCGTGGCATCCTTGCCACTTCCACACACGCTCATTCCCGAGCGTTAATCTAGGGCGGGAACCGTCCCACCCGATTGCGGCGTTCCTAGAGCGCCAGCTTTCGCCAGACGCCCGCCTCCATCTGGTAGTCGACGTACTCGTCGTTCATCCTGGAGAACTGGGCCAGCAGACGGGACACCACGCTGCCGTGCGGCTTGACGTCCTTCACTGCGGTCTGAGCCTCCGAAACGCCAGGGTCCATGGAGACCTGTTCCGGGGTTCGCATTGGTTCCGAGACCTCTTTTTCGGCTCCATCGCCGTCCTGATTTGCCACTTACCTTTATGCCTGATATGCTTGTTGGCAAGTAACTATATATAAGTTAGTCCATAACTACATTGATGTCAAGAGGTTTGATAGTAGCTAATTATTTTTCAGTGTGCTAGTATCCCCGAAATCCTTATGTAACTGAGACAGGACTGCGATGAAACACCTAGAGCCCTGCCCGCGTTACGATCGTGCCATCGCCATTCTTGGCAAGAAGTGGAACTGCCTAATCATCAGGAGCATGCTGGCCGCACCCAAGCGTTTCAGCGACATTTCCAATTACGTTGAAGGCCTCAGCGACCGCCTCCTTTCCCAGCGTCTCCAGGAACTGGAAACGGCGGGGATTGTGGAGCGTCGTGTCTATGACAGCAAGCCCGTGGTCGTGGAATACGCGCTCACCGAGAAGGGCGCCGGCTTCCGACAGGTGGTCGAGGCCATCCAGAGTTGGGCCGACAAGTGGGAGGCCCACCCGTTGGAAGAGGCCATGCAGCGCAAGTACCAGGCCGGGGCGGCCTGACCGCCGGGAACATCCCGGCTATCCCCACAGCGAAGCTCCCGTTTTGGTCCTTGCAAGACGGCGTAATTTGCTATTCCTCAACGGGACGCGCCCGGCCCGCTGACAGGAGGCAGTTGATGCAGCGAACCAGGATCAGCGAAATATTCTCCAGCGACACCCCATTGGGTGAGGCGCTGGTGCAGGGTTGGGTCAAGACCCGGCGTTCCTCTCGCTCGGTCACCTTCGTGCAGGTGAACGACGGTTCAACCCTTCGAGACCTGCAGGTGGTGGTCGCCGAGGACAGCCCCTCATACGCCGTCGCCAACTCCCTCACCACCGGCTGCAGCGTGAGCGTGGTCGGCGATGTGGTGGAATCCCAGGGCAAGGGTCAACAGTTCGAGATTCAGGCGAAGGAACTCCAACTCATCGGGACAGCCGAACCGGAGACCTACCCGCTGCAGAAGAAGCGACACACCCCGGAATTCCTGCGTGAGATCGCTCACCTGCGCCCTCGAACCAACACATTCGGTGCCATGGCCCGTGTCCGCAGCGCGGTGGCCTTCGCAATCCACTCCTTTTACCGGGAACGCGGCTTCCAGTACATCCAGACGCCCATCATCACTGGCAGCGACGCCGAGGGCGCCGGCTCTATGTTCCGAGTGACCACCCTGGACCTGGAAAACTTGCCCCGGCTCGACGGCGCAGTCGATCTCTCCGAAGACTTCTTCGGGCGGTCTACTTACCTGACGGTGAGCGGACAGCTGGAGGCGGAAGTCTTCGCGATGGCCCTGTCCAACGTATACACCTTCGGCCCCACGTTCCGCGCCGAGAACTCCAACACGTCGCGGCATCTGGCCGAGTTCTGGATGGTGGAGCCCGAGGTGGCCTTCTGCGAACTCGATGGCCTGGCAGAACTGGCAGAAGACTTTCTGAAGTACATCTTCGGCTACGTCCTCGACAACTGCAGCGAAGACATGGAGTTTTTCAACCGCTGGTACAACGAGGAGGCCATCAGCAACCTGACGAGTATCGTCAATTCCCCCTTCGAACGCATCACATACACGGAAGCAGTCGATATGCTCCTCCAATCCGAGGAGACCTTCGAGTACCCGGTAAGCTGGGGCGTCGATCTCCAGTCGGAGCACGAGCGATACCTGACGGAGAAACGCATTGGCCGCCCAGTGATCGTTACCGACTACCCCAGGGAGATCAAGTCCTTCTACATGCGCCTGAACGACGACAACAAGACTGTGCGGGCCATGGATGTTCTGGCGCCAGGCATCGGCGAGATCATCGGCGGCAGCCAGCGCGAGGAGCGTGACGACGTGCTGCGTCGGCGCATGCGGGAGTCGGGGCTGAACGAGGAGGACTACTACTGGTATCTAGACCTTCGCCGATACGGCACCGTGCCCCACGCGGGCTTCGGCCTGGGCTTCGAGCGAACGGTGCAGTTCATAACCGGGGTGCCCAACATCAGAGACGTGATTCCCTTCCCGCGTACCCCCAAGAGCGCAGAGTTCTAGGGATCAGCGGTGGCGACGTCCCACGACAGCCGATCTCTTGCCGAGGCGCTGGGCCCCGAGAGTATGGCCGTAAGGCCTGCCATTCAGAATTTGGAATCCATATACGGCGAGTCGGAGTCCCTGGGCCCTGTGAACAACTCCTTCCGGTTCTGGGTTACCAGCCGTCCCTTTCTCGCGGACACCAGCCCACAGTCCTTTATTCGCCACACATGCCTGTCCATGCTTTGCCGGCTGATAGCCTACCGGTTCCTGGAGTCCCGTCCCTCGGAACGGGACCTCTGGGCTGTGATGAGCGGAGACTACTTCGTCGGGGCGGGACTGAGTAATTTCCTGGGCGAGGATTTCTTCTCCTGGCCCTTCTTCCGTCTGTCCATGGGCATCGGCGACGATGCGCTTTCACTGGAGACTGCGAGGATGCTCATGGCATCCCTGGAATCCCTACCCGTCGACCAGCTCGACGATGCACTGCTGTCCGGTCTCCACTCGGAATTTCAGGAAGTCGAGACCGCTGAACGCTCCTCACTTCCACCTGAAACCTTTGCCGAAGATCCCACGCTCTCCTGCATCGCTCCCTACTGCGGCGATGGCTCTTCGCTGGCGCAGGCAGTCCGCGCCTCCATGGGAACCCGCGTTGCCAGCGGTCAATTTCCATCTGACGTGCTGCTGGACATATCGGGCCAGTTTCTCGGCATGACTCCGGACCCCCTGGAGGCAACCATCGCCAGCATCAGATTCCTGCTGGCCCTGGGAGAGGAGGTGACGGAGCCACACCCGCCTATTCTGGTTCCCGTATACACGGCCCACGGGGCCCACTTGCCGCCGGAACGTCGCAGCGACACAGGCGCGGCCAGATTCGCCATCGAGCCGGCCGGAGGAGTGGTCCTGCCCGAGAGGGTGGCCGCCGACCCGCTGTACCTGGACTGGCTCCTGGGTCGGCTGCCCAACTACCTTAGGGGCACCGCACTGCGGCTACGGGCACAGCCCGAGGACGTGGCCGTGCAGGAAGTGCTCAACGCCTGGTACAACTACCTGGTATCTCCGAAAGCCCGCACTCCCATACCCGACCCATTGTCGCCCGAGGACGCCGACGTGATGGTGGAGGCCGCCCGCAACATAATCCTGCAGTACGTCGGCGGCTCCGGTCCGGGCCCGCTTCACATTGTGCGTAACGCGCCGGCGCCGCTGTTCGCCTCGCGAAGAGACTTCGACGTGATGCTTTGGCCAGCGGAAACCGACTCAGACCCAGAACTTATGGCGGTATGCTCCGCGCTCTATCTAAGCGACCGTGGCCAGGTTCTCACCACCCAGGGCTGACGCTTTGGGGTCAGAGCAATCAAACGTTACCCTCGCCCACGACGTGAGGAAGAGGCCTAGGGCCGTCCACCACGCTCTCCGGTTCCAATTGACGCCATTTCCGGCCCGTGAATATAATGGGTCGTCCCGTTGCTGGCGAATTGATAGTGGTTTGCAATAGCGGCGAGGGCCACGACAAGCTCAGAACAAGGCTTGTAACAAGGCTCAATACAAGGAGCTCGAATGACTACTCACGAGGTCATACTTCACCCGGCAGCGGTCGTAGAGGAACTCAAGAAGAACAACATCAGCCATGTGGTCTGGCTGCCGGACAGCGAGACCAATTTTATGTACCAGCTGCTCACCAACGAGCCCACGCTGGACCTGGTTCCCGTCTGCCGCGAAGGCGAGACGATGGCCATCGCCGCCGGATTGTGGATCGGCGGCAAGCGCCCGATAGTGCTGATCCAGAACACCGGCATCTTCGAGTCCGGCGATTCCATTCGCGGGCTGGGCCTGGATATCAACCAGCCGCTGGTCATGCTGGTAGGGTACCGTGGTTGGACCCGCCGTGGCGTCACCACCGATTCGGCCGCGGTGTTCATTGAGCACATACTCCACACCTGGGGTATCAACTACTACCTGATCGAGACCGACGATGACGCTGACAGAATCAGTGTCGCCATCCAGGAAGCCGAGAGAACCCACAAGCCGGTGGCCGTTCTGGTGGGCACCGAGTTCGGCGTCTAGCATCGCAACCACTCAATCACAAACTGCTTCCCGGACTGCCGGGAAGCGCGAGGACGCAATCTTATGATTGACAATCAGGAAGCAGTCAGAGTCATCGACGCCAACCGGGGCAACGGCGTCATAATCGCAACTATGAATGCCAACAACGTCCACTTCGGCCTGCCCACGGTAACGACCAAGGAACAGCTGGACATGCCGGTCTCGGGGGCCATGGGCAAGGCCTCCAACGTTGGGCTGGGTCTGGCACTGGCGCAGCCAGACCGGAAGGTAATCGTGCTGGACGGGGACGGCAGCCTGCTCATGAACCTCGGCGCCATGGTGACCTTGGCCAACAAGACCCCAAAGAACATCTGCCATATGGTGTTTGACAATGGCGTGTACGCAGTCACGGGCGGGCAGCCTGTACCTGGCTCCGGCAAGGCAGACTGGGAAGGCATGGCGAAGGCCGCAGGCTATGCCGCCACCTTCTCCTTCGACAACCTGGAAGACCTCTCAACCGGGATCGGAGACGTGATGGCCGCCGAAGGACCGGTCTTCGTTCACCTCAGGGTCAAGCCGGAGATCGAAAACACGCCTGTCCAATTCCGCCAGCGCGCCTCACGCACCATACACGTGGCCATCCGTGAGATGCCGGGTGTGCTGATCAGCGACTAGAAGGCACCCGGAGTTTACTCACCCAGGGAAACCATCACCGGATCAGGGGCAGGCATTGGACCTGCCCCGATTCATTCAACGGCTGGAGTCCCCATCACGCCACACCCAACAACTCAGTACCGGAGGACGGTCAGATATGCTCAGCGGAATTGGCAAGGGGATAATGATGCGGCTGGCCGCCTATGCCGTGTTCGTCGTGGGCTTTGTGCTGCTGTTCCGCGCCTTCGAGGACTCAAGCATCCTAGTCGGCATCGCCGGTGGCATCGCCGTGTTGGCGGCTATGTGGCTGATGGTGGGCTTCCGCAGCCCTCAATGGATGTCCAGAAACAAGTCAGGTAACCCCAAAAACGAAATCGACAGCCCTGATGATCGCCGGGGCGGGCGAACACCATGACTCAGATTCCCCCAGATACACTTCCGGGGCAGCCAACGCCCGGGATTCCGTACGGCGAAGCAGCACGAGCGGTCAACTACCACCGAGGCGACTCGGTGGTGGTCTCAACCTCCGCCGCGCTGAGGGAATGGAGCCAGGTATCGGACCGGCGGGACCTGGATCTCGACCTGATGGACTGCATGGACCGCGCTCCCGCGGTGGGACTGGGACTGGCACTGGCTCAACCGGAAGGCAAGGTGCTGGTGCTGGACTGCGACGCGACCCTGCGCACCAATCTGGGCGGTCTGGCCACCGTGGGAGAGTCGCGACCACCCAACCTGGTACACCTCGTGTTCGACGACGCAGCCCGTTCCTCCACCGGCGGAGTGCCCATCAAGGAACTGGACCACCTGGACCTGGTGAAAATGGCGGAGAGTTCCGGCTATGCCCGGGCTTATCAATTTGACCGTCTGGAGGAGTTGCTCATCGGGCTCGAGGAGGCCCTGGAGCAGGAGGGACCTGTCTTCATACTGGTGAGCGTCTTCCAGGATGGAGAATCCCCATCCTTCCCGGACAGGTCGATGGCCGAAGGCTGGGCACAGGTCAGGGAGAGACTGGCTGCGAATTCAGCCGGCAGGGGCAACGGCGCCTGCTGAACGGGCGCGAGGCGATCGCCTAACGGCAGGATTTCCCTTCAGGCCGGCCGGACCACGATTTGGTGGGCCACGGCGTAGCTCATTGACACCTGCCCCTGCTGCGTTCCGACCTCCATCACTCCCAGGAAAGGCGTGGCATCAGCAACGGTTATTTCCCGTTCGGGGACGATCTGCGAGTCGTCGAGGAACTTCAATAGCTGTGAGTCCTCCTCGGGAACACGCTCCACGACGTAGGCACGTTCCTTGACCGCAGTATCAAGGGTCAGGGAGTTGGGCGGAATCTTCGGTTCACCGGTTCCAGGGATCGGCCTCCCGTAGGGCGAGCGGCGGGGGTTGTCCAGTCGTTCCACCAGCTTCTCTATGAGCTGCGGCGACATCCCATGTTCCAGGCGGTGCGCTTCGTTATGGGCTTGGTGCAGTTCCATACCCAAGAGGCTGACGACCATCCACTCGGCGAGGCGGTGTCTCTTGGCGATGTCCTCTCCCCCTTCCATTCCCTGCCTGGTGAGGCGAATGCGCTTGTCGGCGCCAATGTCCACCAGCTGTTGGCGAGCCATACGACGGACCATACCCGCAACCGAAGGTACCGAGGTGCCCAGGCCCTCGGTCGGGGGCAGCCTGCGGAGGACATCAGTCAGCTGTGTAATCGTGGGATACTCATCGTCCTCCCAGAGGCGGTACAGGCACAGGAGGTAGTTCTCTGTGCCGGGCGATAGTCGATCATTCTGGTTCTCGTCATCCGCAGCCTCGTTCCGGGCGGCGGCTTTCCTGGGTCGTGGCATCGAATCCTCGTGAATGGCGGGGAGTTGGGTGCTTTCGGAACACAAAGAATACCGTGCAACCAGGCACGGTAAAAGTATAACAGAACCCGGAATGAGACCTGATCGAGCGCGGGCTCTAGAGGCACACTCCGGCTGATTCAACCAAGCGTCCGTCAGAGAACAGGCGGGCCCGGTGCCCCTCCCGCAACCGGACGGAGACCGGCGCGCCGATGGGTAGCTCCACGACGTGGGACATCAGGCATCTGAGGCGGGCCCCCGAGGCCATCTGCACGTCATAGAGGTAGAAGGCGCCCCGATACTCCCGGTCGAGGATCACTGCATTGCCAGAGGCATCGGGCAGGCATTCGAGACAGTCGGGGCGCACCATGACTTCCAACATAGGTGATTGGCCTGACCCATGGTGGCCGTCGGACAAATATTCCTGGCCGAGTGATCCCAGCTCGCTGGTCAACTCTCCATCAACAATGTGAACAGGCAGGAAATCAACCGTCCCCAGAAACTCGGCGGCGTACCTCGTTTCAGGGGAATGGAAAATCCTCGAGGGCGACGCTAACTGCTCCACCCTGCCCTCGTTCATCAGCGCCACCTGGTCGCCAACCTGCAGCGCAGCCTCCTGATCATGGGTAACGAAAATCGTTGTTACACCGCTGTCCCGGAGGATTTCGGCAACGTCTCGCCGCAACTGCCGCGACAGCTTGGCGTCCAAATTGGAGAAAGGCTCATCCATCAACAGGAGGCTTGGTCTGGGAGCCAGGGCCCGCCCGAGGGCCACCCGTTGCTGCTGTCCCCCCGATAGTTCGTGGGGCAGACGGCTGCCCATATCGGCAAGGCCTACCAGGCCAAGGGCACCCGCCACCCGGTCAGCGCGGTCGGGTCCTTTCTTCAGCCCATAGGCCACATTCTGCTCAACGGTCAGGTGCGGGAAGAGCGCGCCCTCCTGGAAGACCACACCAATATGGCGTTTTTCCGGTGGAACGACTGCAGAGGGGGAACTGACGAGTCGGCCGCCGATTTTGATTTCCCCTTCGTCGGGCCGTTCGAACCCGGCTACCAGGCGGAGGGTGGTGGTCTTGCCACAGCCGCTGGGTCCGAGAAGGGCCAGTATCTGACCTTCCCCAACGGACAAGTCAAGGCCGGAAACCGCGCGCACGTTTCCGAAGCTTTTCGACACCCCGGAGCATTCCAGCGCAACTCCACCTGCACTGCTCTCCTGCGGGTGTTCAGCCAATACCCTGCGGGGGAATTTGGCTATGCTTATCATTCCGGCAGTATCCGCCTGCTTGAACCTTCGGCAACAGCAAACATATTTTTACGTTAACTGTTGTAGTGCATCAAAGAGCACACGAACCTGTGCAAGTGTATACATAGGGCATAATACAGTCAATCCGCAAAATACTGACTTCGGTGAGCGTCATCATCCTGATTTCCGTCCACAGACAAGCCGCGCAGAAGATAGAACCAGCTCTTATCATCCTGACTGTCGAGGATCGCGCGGGCGACCCTCGATGGGGTTGCCCAACGAATATTGACAGTGAAAAATGCCGGTGCTACCGTTTTTCGTGCACTGAAGTAAAGAGTCGCCGGTATTAAAATATATTATCAGTGTTCGCACTGTAGCGCTCCCCGTGCTGCCTGCCTGCGCCATACAGTGAGAGTTCGTAGGTGGCCTCGATTGGATGTCAAGCCGATGACAGAGAACTCCCCTGAACCTGTTTGTCCACATCCCGATCTCGAGCAGCCGAATTGAGGAATCAGCTAGTGGCGCGAATCAACGTCCTGCCACGTTCTCTCCGCGTGAGCGCACCGCCACTGGCCCTGCTCGTACCCGCGTTGATCGTAGGCGCCGCTCTTCTGATGCCGCCCGTGTACCTGGCAGTCAGGTCTCTGGCGGGAGGCGGCGAACTCTGGGAACTATTGTTCAGGGCAAGGGTGGCGGCCATCCTAGGGCGAACGCTGCTATTGGTAGTAACGGTCAGCGCCGGATCGGTGTTGCTAGCCCTCCCCCTGGCCTGGCTCACGGTCAAAACAGACCTGCCCTGGCGCCGCGCGTGGGCTGTCGTTACCTCGTTGCCTCTGGTGATTCCCAGCTACGTGGCCGGCTTCATCGTGGTGGTTGCCCTTGGCCCGAGGGGAATGCTGCAGGGCGCCCTGGAAGGGCCGTTCGGTGTCGAACGGTTGCCCAGCGTATACGGGTTCACCGGGGCTTTCCTGGTCCTCACGCTCCTCAGCTACCCGTACGTGTTTCTCACGGTGAGGGCTGCCCTGCAGCGAATGGACCCGGCGCTGGAGGAGTCTGCGCGCGGGCTCGGGCTGGGCCCGGTGGCTACTTTCTTCAGGGTGACTGTGCCGCTGCTCAGGCCAAGCCTCGGAGCCGGGATACTTCTCGTGGGCCTGTACACGTTGAGTGACTTCGGCGCCGTCTCTCTGCTCAGGTACGAGACATTCACCTGGGCCATATTCACCCAGTACGAATCGGCCCTGGACCGCACCCTGGGAGCGGGCCTGTCAATGGCACTGATAATCGTGGCCCTGGGATGGGTGGCCCTGGAATTCATCAGCCGCGGCCGGGCCCGGTATCACTCGACTTCCTCCGGGTCTGCCCGCCCTCCCTCCACAGTGACGCTGGGTCTGTGGCGGTGGCCCGCCATCGGGTTCTGCGCCCTCGTCAGCTTTTTCTCCCTGGGCCTGCCGATGGGAATACTGCTCTACTGGGTCGTGCGTGGCGTCTCCGCCGGAGAGCCATTGGATCCCCTCTGGGAGGCTGTCCGCAACTCCGCCTACATTTCCGCGTTGGCCGCCCTTGCGGCTATTGCCGCGGCCATGCCCATCGGGCTGCTGTCCGTGAAATTCCCTGCGGCCAACTCGGGCTGGGGCCTGCTCAGCGGCCTGCTGGAAAGACTGGGCTACGTGAGCTTTTCCCTCCCCGGGATTGCCATAGCCCTGGCACTGGTGTTTTTCGGGGCAAATTACGCAGGTGCGGTTTACCAGACGATCTGGCTGCTCCTTCTGGGATACGTGGTGCTGTTCATCTCCCCGGCGCTGGGAGCAGTACGCGCCTCGCTGCTCCAGATCAACCCGAGGGTCGAGGAGGCCGCCCGCAGCCTGGGCCGTTCTCCGCTGGGCGCATTCACTTCCGTCACCCTGCCCGCGGCGCGTCCGGGCATCGTGGCCGGGGCATCCCTGGTTTTCCTCCTGACCATGAAGGAGTTGCCCGCGACACTCATTCTGAGCCCCATCGGATTCACCACTCTCTCCACCTCGGTATGGTCCTTCACATCGGAGGCCTTCTTTGCCCGGGCAGCGATGCCCGCACTGCTGCTGATCCTGCTCTCGGGCGTGCCGCTCGCTGTCCTGATGTTCCGAGAGAGACGATAAGCCGTCGTGGGGTTATAATCGCGGCCAGCTAGAATATTAGATTCGGAAGCGGGCCGGTACCGTGCGGCATGACTGCACCACGACCCGGCGGGAGAGGCGTCCATGACCAATGGACACAGCGACCTGACCGTAATCCTGGCGGACAGGCTCATAGACGGAGTATCCGGGTCCGCACAAGAAGGAATGGCGGTCGGATTCAGCGGGGGCCGCATACTATGGATAGGGAAGCGCGGCGACGTCGAGAACTCTCAGAGCGACGAGCCACGAGAAGTTCTCGAGTTTCCCGGTGCAACACTGCTCCCCGGCCTGTTCGATCTGCACACCCACACCAACATGCCGGGAGACGGTCGCACGGGCGAGGAGGTGGAGCGGGACGATGACGATGATGTACGCCTGCTCCGCTCGGCCCGCAACATCGGCGATGCCCTGGCCACCGGCGTCACATCACTCTGCGACTGCGGTTCCTGGAACCGCACTGCCTACTCGCTGAAACAGGGGCTGTCGCAGGGACTGGTGAACGGACCCCGCACGCTGGTTTCGGGACCTCCACTAACCATCACCGGGGGACACCTGTGGTTCATGGGGGGCCAGGTGGACGGCGTCGACGGCATCCGGGCCGCAGTGCGGCAGCGAGTCATGGACGGCGCCGACTTCATCAAGGTCGCCGCGTCTGGCGGCAGCACCCTGACCAGCGACCCCTATCGCGCGTCGTTCAACTTGGAAGAGCTGCGCGCCCTGGTGGACGAGGCCCACAATCGCAACCGCCCGGTGCTTGCACACTGCCGCTGCACCGAGTCCGTCAATTTCGCTCTCGACGCCGGCGTGGACGCCATCCTGCACTGCTTCTTTGCCGAGTCCGACGGCTCCTACCGTTACGATGAACCCACCGCCGACCGACTGGCCGAGTCAGGTGTGTACCTGAACCCGACCATGCACCTGGGACGGGTGTCTCGGGCTCACCTGGAACGAATCAGGCAAGAGCGACCCTTCACGCCTGCCGAACAGGAACGCTGGGAACGATCCCAGCGCATGGCAGGGGTGTCCATGCAACAGTTCAGTCAACTGATCAGCACTGGCGTGACCCTGGCCGGAGGCTCTGATTGCGGCTGGGGCGCCTACCCGTTCGGCGACTTCCAGGGGGAAGTAATCGCCATGCATGACGCGGGTCTGACACCGATGCAGGCCATCGAAGCCGGCACACGGAACCCCGCCGCCGCCGTGGGGTTGCTGGACCGGACCGGTACTGTAGAACCGGGCAAGTCAGCAGACCTGCTGGTGGTGGACGGCGATCCGTCCAGGGACATCAACGCCCTGCGTCAAGTGCGTGCCGTGTTCAATCAAGGAGTCGGTGTGGAATCGGTGCGTCCGGCCGTCAATTTGGGCTGATCACCGCGAGGTGCCGGTACAAGAAATCATGCATCACTGGGAAATCGGCGGCAGCATTAACATCGGGTGGCCTGACTACAACGTGTCAGAGCGACCCTATACCATCGTAGAATTCGACCTGTTCGGCCCGGTCTTTCGCGCCAGGGTCTCGGACCCCACCGCGGATGGAAGACAGGGCGGCTTCCTGGTGGTCTTCGGGTGCCCGGAAGTGGTCCTCGATATGCTGGCCGAAAAGGCGACACAGAAACTGGGGTTCCAGGTAGTGGTGTCGGACCTGCGATGCAGCATCGAGGGGCAGACACTTAACAGCTTCGACTACGAATGGTATCCCACCCCCGAGTTCGCCGACCGCCCGGGAGCCCTCGCCCGCACCATCGCCGAGACCCTGACCGAGCTGCGCGACGGTGGGTGACCTCCGCGGGTGGACTAGTCCGTCCCGGCGAATGTATTATGTTCGTTGGCCCAATCAGGCCCCAGCCCCCCAGATTTAAGGGCGGCGGGCACCCATCTCAGGAGAGTAGACGATGAAGAAAGTAACAATGGGCGACATCCCCCGGACCCCGGCCGACATGGCCCCGTTGGGCAGCGGCGGACTGATGACCGGCACGCAGGTTTGGCGCCAGTCCATCCTGAACCCCGATGACTCCAACAACTTCAACTTCGCCATCGTGGCCTTCGACGCTGGAGCACGCAACAAGTTCCACAAGCACTCCGGCGACCAGATCCTCGTCATCACCGAGGGTACGGGCAAGGTGGCAACGGACGATGAGGTCCTCGAGGTCTCGGAGGGCGACGTGGTGGTCATACCCGCCGGCGAGAATCACTGGCACGGCGCGCCGGATGACACCGCAATGGCACACATCACCATCACGGTAAAGGGAAGCCAGACCGAGCAGACCGAGGCGTAACTCCAGGCCAGAACGACTTTTCATAGTCAAAAGAAACGGCCCCGGCGATTCACCGGGGCCGTTTCTTTTCTGTCAGAGACGATCTCACCCTTACCCTCTCCCGGAGGGAGAGGGGACATACGACATGTCAAGTGAGGAAAGCTAATCAGGGGGCAGTGCCGAGTCAGTCTCCCTCGGTCTTCACCTGCTCCACACCAGCCCGCAGCCCAGAATCTGGCGCTGGCCCCGGTGCAACCGGAACAGCACGGGGCTCCGTCTGCCTCGCAGCCATCAGCCGGGTCCTTAAGCTGGAGTAAGTCATGGCCAAGGCAAAGACCACCGCTTCCACCAGCACAATGGTCGCGCCGGACGATACGTCTACGAAATAGCTCAGGTAGATACCAAGGAACCCACAGGCCGCGCCGATACCCGTAGACAGCAGCAACATTCGCGAGAAGCTGTCGGTGAGCATACGCGCCGAGACCGGCGGTATCACCGTCGCGCCCGCGATCAGCAGCACCCCCAGCACCTGCAGCGAGACCACGATGGTGGCGGCGAGCACCAGGGAAAACATGGCCTCCACCCAGCCGGTGGGCACTCCGTAGAACTGGGCCACGTCCCCGTCGAATGTGGTGAACAGGAACTGCTTGTAGGCCACGAACAGGACCAGGGCTGCGGCGCCGGCCACAGCCGCCAGGGCCACAAGGTCGCCAGAGGACACACCGGTGATGTTGCCGAACAGGGCCGTTTCGAAGTCCCGGGTGAAGCCCTTGTTCCGGCTGATCAGCACAATGCCCACGGCGAAGCTGGCAGTGGTAATCACGCCGATGGCAGCGTCGTAGGCGATTTTTCGTTTCTTGGTTGTCAGTGTGATGAGTTGGGCGCAGAGAAATCCCCAGATCGTCGAGCCGATCAGAAAGTTGAACGACATCACGAAGGACACTACCGCGCCGCCGAGAACGGCGTGAGAAAGACCGTGCCCTATGTATGCCATTCGCTTCAGGATTACATAGACGCCGATTCCCCCACAGAGCGCTCCTGCCAGAATCGCGGCGATCATTCCGCGGACCATGAACGGGTAGCTAAAGGGTTCGAGAATTACATCAAGCATGTGTGTGGGTGTGCCCGACAGCGGCTCCATCGCCACCACCGCCGTTCCGGGCAAAGCGGTGGGGACTCTCGGCCACTATCGGCATTCCTTCGTAATGAATAACGGGCATATCGGCGCCATAAGTCTGGCGCAGCACCTCTGAGGTTATGACCTCGTAGGGCGTTCCTTGCGCCAGCACACGACCGGCCATGCAGACCAGGCGAGGCAGGTGAACCGCGACCGCGTTGATCTCGTGGGTCGTGATCACGATGGTCACTCCCTCGTGGTTGAGGTCATGGAGCAGGTGCATGACGTCGTCCCGAGTCTTGACGTCAACGCCGGAGGTCGGTTCGTCCAGCAGCAGCAGAGACGGACTGCTGACCAATGCCCTGGCCAGGAAGGCGCGTTGCTGCTGGCCGCCGGATAGGTTGCGTATATGCCGGCTCGCCAGCTGCAGAATGCCCAGCTGGTCCATCATGTGGTCCGCCAGCTCTTTCTCCTCCTTTCGGAACCAGGGAAAGAACCGGTTTTCCATGGTCCGGCCCATCATCACCACTTCCCGTACCGTTACGGGGAAATTCCAGTCGATGGTTTCCAGTTGCGGCACGTAACCGATTCGGGGCCGGCGCTCGGTGGACCTGACACCATCGACGACAACCTCGCCCTCGTAGATGTCCACCGCGCCAAGCATCGCCCGCAGCAGCGTGGTCTTTCCGGACCCGCTGGGTCCCAGCAGGCCAACGAAGTCGCCTCTCAGTATCTCCAGGTCCACTCCGCTGAGGACCCTCTGCTTTTCATAGCCGCAAGACAGGCCGCGGATCTCCACCAGCGGAGATCCGCGCGAGTGTTCGTGGGGCAGGGGATGGAGCATAATCTATTTGGCCTTCCGTCTACGATTGTCCTACGATTGCCGCGCTCACAGCGTCGGGACCACCCGAGTCGTGGCGGCTCCAGATTGTCCTCAGTGGTGATGATGCTGGCCTCCCGGGACACCAGTCCATTCCGATGGCAGGTCATGGCCGGCACCGTGATGTTGCCCGTGCTCGTCGTGGGGGGCCTCGTTGCCATTGGTCGCTCCCACCAACTGCGTACCCACAAGCTGGGCGTAAAGGCCGTTCTGCTCCAGCAACTCCTGGTGGCTGCCCTGCTCCAGCGCCCCGCCGCGATCCAAGACAACGATTCGGTCGGCGTCGCGAATGGTGGACAGCCGGTGGGCGATAACGAGGGTTGTGCGGCCCTGCATCAGGTTTTCCAGCGCGTGTCGCAACTGGCTCTCGCTGACTGCGTCGAGGTGGGATGTGGCCTCATCCAGTATCAGCACCGGGGCGTTCTTCAGCAGGGCACGAGCAATGGCAACCCGCTGTCGCTGCCCGCCGGACAGTTGCATGCCCCTCTCACCGACGATGGTGTCGTAACCCTCGGGGAAGGCGGTTATGAAATCGTGGCAATTGGCCAGCGTCGCAGCCTCCTCCAATTCAGCCTGGGTGGCATCCGGCTTGCCCAGCAGGATGTTTTCCCGGATGCTGGCGTTGAAGAGATAGGTGTCCTGGGATACCAGCGCTATCTGCTGCCGCAGGTCGTCCAGTTTGTACTCACGGATGTCGTGGCCGTCGAGCTGGACCGATCCGCTGGACGGGTCCCAGAAGCGCATGGCCAGGTTGGCGCAGGTGGTCTTGCCCGCGCCGGACCGGCCCACCAGCGCTACGGTGTGCCCCGGCTCCACCTCGAAACTGACTCCGCCCAGGGCCTGGGCCTCCCCCGGCCCGTACTCGAATTCGACACTGTCGAACACCACTGAGGGGGCAGTACGGTGCCCGTTCTGGCGATCGGAGACGTCTGGTACACGATCGCCATCAACCACTGGCACTGGCTCGTCGTGGATGGCGAAGAGTCTCCGGGCCGCTGCCAGTGTTTCCATGAGCTGTTTCATGGTTCGCGCCAGATCGGAGACCGGCGCGAACGCCGCCACAGACAGGACCACCGCCAAGATCAGCTCGGGGCGGGTAATTGCGTCGTTGGTCAGAAGCCAGACACCCACCGTCAGCACCAGCAGGCCGCCGAGGGCAGTCATGGCCTCGATGAACCCGATCTGGAAGGCGCGCTCCTTGAGGAATCTGAGCTGAAAGTGAGCAAAGCGCCAGCTGTTGGACACCATTTCGGCAGTCCGCGAACGCCCTTGGCCAAAGGCAACGATCTCCCGCATTCCCTGGATGCTGTCTACCATGTGGGAATGAACGTCACCCAGCTGGGTTCGCAGCTCCTCGCCCAGACGTTCCGATCGCCGCTGGGCGAAGAACGGGCTGAGCGCCACCGCAAACAGGAAGGGAGCCACTGCAATGGCCATGGGCCAGGCTATGACCGCCAGCACCGCCACAACCACTCCGGGCACCACGACGGCCGTGAAGGCTGGCGTGATGGTGTGGGCGAAGAAGAATTCCACCGTCTCCACGTCGCCGCCGACAATGCTGATGATGTCTCCGGATCGCCGACGGGTCATGTACGCGGGGGCCAGCGGGTCCAGCTTGCGATACAGGTCGACACGCATTTCCGCCAGCAGGCGATATGCAAGGTCATGGGCGACCCACGATTCCGTCCATATAAAGAATGCCGCGAGTGGAGTGAGCACGGCCAACAGGATCAGCAGGAGCGTCAGATCGCCGCCCGTGATGACCTGTCCAACCAGCAGTGCGCTGACCACTCCAACGCCGATGGCCGTGCCGTGGTGTACCACGCCCAGCAGGAACGTCAGGATGAGCTCGTTGCGCCAAGGCTTGACCATTCCCAGCAGACGCACCCAGACAGTGAGGATGCTCAGGCGGTCGAGGCTGGAACCGTGCCGCTGATCACCGGAATGCCCTCCTGCCGGAGCGTCATGATGGTGGCCATGTCCGCCGTGGGCCGGGCGCGGCATGAACGCCGAGGCGTCGGGCTGTGGGCCGTTGTCCCCCGCATCTTGCACATGCTCGACGGCATCTTGTCCGTCGCCGTGATCCCGGCGGTGCGGTTGCGCTGCCGTGTGGTGATGCTGATGATCGTGGGGATCGCGACGGTGTTCACTGTTATGACCGGCATCGCTGTGAGGCTGGGAATCTCCATGGCCGTGGTGGCCATGCACCTCGTCGTCGTGGCCGTGTGCGGCGGGTTGGCGTTCATCGTCGTGCTCATCCCCGCGATGGGCTTGGGGTGCCGCGTGATGATGGTGGCCATGCCCTCCATGGGCCGTCTGCGGGATGAATGCGCTCACATCCACCTGTGGAGACGCTTGATGGTCCTCTGTGTTCGCAACCACTGAGGGCCGGAGGACGAAGTCGGTCCGGTCCTGCTGTTGCGCCATCAGGTTGGCGTATAGCCCGCCCGCCGCTACCAGTTCGGAGTGGCTGCCTGTTTCCACCAGCCGTCCCTCGTCCAGCACCAGGATGCGGTGGGCGTTGACAACGCTGGACAGGCGGTGGGCGATGCGCAGGGTGGTGCGTCCCTCGATAAGCCGGTCGAGGGCCTGTACTATCAGGGCCTCGTTCTCGGCGTCGACGTTGGAGAGCGCCTCGTCCAGGATGAGGATCGGCGCGTCCTTGAGCAGTGCCCGGGCGATGGCGATTCGCTGCTTCTGCCCGCCGGAAAGCCTGACGGCCCTTTCTCCGACCACGGTGTCGTAGCCGTTGGGCAGATGGGTGATGAACTCGTGGGCATTGGCGGCCCGTGCCGCATCCTTCAGCTGGTGTTGTGTAGCATCCGGATTTCCGAACCTGAGGTTTTCGGCCACGGTCCCGTGGAACAGGTAGGTGTCTTGCGTCACCACCGAGATCTGCTCCCGCAGCTCCAGCAGGGGGATATCGCGAATGTCGCGGCCACCCAGCCTGATGACTCCCCGTTGCGGATCGAAAAAGCGCAGCATCAGCCACACGATGGTGGACTTGCCAGCGCCGCTGGGACCGACCAGGCCCAGCGTCTCTCCCTCGTTCAGGGTGAACGAGAGGTCGTGGAGGGCCGGCCTCCGCCCCTCGCTGTACGAGTGGCTAACATCGTCGAAAGTAATTTCGGGCCTGATTTCGGCAACCTCGCCAGCCGGTACTGCAGACTGTCGTTCTCGCTCCGGGTCGCGCACTGCGACCGGAGAGTCCATGATGGCGAAGATTCCCTCGGCGGAGGACATGGCCATCACGCCGTCGTGATAGAGCTGCACCAGTTCCCGCAAGGGGCGGAACACCTCGACGCCCAGCATGAGAACGATCATAAGGGCCCGCAGTTCCATGTCCCCATCAGCAACCCGCACGGCTCCCCAGCCCAGGGCAACCGCCGCACCGCCAGTGATGCCTAGGATGGTCAAAGCGCCGGTGGCGGCATTGGCCGCTAGGACGCCCATGGTCGTGCGAAATAACTCCCTGGCCCGGTCCGCCAGCAGATTGCCACGCACCCCGCTCTGGCCGAAGGCCTTGAGGGTGGACAACCCCTGCACGGCGTCCAGGTATTCAGCGCCGAGGGCCCCGTAGGCGTCCCGGCGAGCCATGCTGCGCTCACGGTTCCAGCGGTGGAATATGTTGGGGATGACCAGTGTTAGCAGCGCGAAGGCCAGGAATATGAGGCCCGTCCGGAAATCGATGAGGGCCATGAATACGAAAATCACCACGGGGGCGAGGGCGGCAACGATCATCTGCGGCAGGTAACGCCCGAAGAACGCCTCGAGGCGTTCGACGCCCTCCGCCAGCGACATCAGCGCGTCGCCCGTGCGGGCCGCATCAAAATATCCCGGTCCCAGCGACAGCGAATGCTCGTAGAGGCGCTCACGCAGCCTGACCTTGACCAGACTCGCCGTGTGATGGCTCATGACCTCCTGCAAGTACTGCAGGCCTGTCCGGGCCACGATCAGTACCGCCATCAACACCAGCGGCCAGGTCAACGACTCGAAGGTGGCATTGCCACGAACCACCTCGACGATGATCACGGCAGCAACGGCCAGCCGGCCTACGCCAGCGGCAACGGCCAGCATGCCGACAATAGCGGAAATGATGATGCGCCAGCGGACATCGGCAGCCAGCGCCAGCAGTCTCGGGTGCAGATACATTGCTACATCACCTCCGCGACTGTGCTGACCTTGTGAGTACTCAGGGAACCGCTTTCGTTCAGGCTACTGGGGGTAGACCGCACCGCTCTCTCCCTCGAAAACAGGGCTGACGTCCACACCGGCCAAGGCGTCGGCATTGCCACCCAGGGCAGGAATCATGATCTGCATGTTGCTGCGCATCAGGCCCAGGTACGAGTGTTCGGGGTCGCCCGGTGCACCGGGCAGATCATCATCTGCCAGCTCGTCGATGAACACGGTGTTGCCCTCGCGGGCTATGGTCTCCAGTACGTCGCTGGGGAATTCCTCGGAACCGAAAACGGCCGGTAGTCCGAGTTCCTTCACCTGGTCGATGAGTTGGGCCACTTCCCTAGCCGAGGGTTCGGCGAAGTCCGAGGGCTGCACGGCTCCTATGACCTCCATGCCGTAGGTAAGGGCAAAGTAAGCCCAGGAGTCGTGGTACGTGACCAGGCGGCGGTTTTCCGGCGGTATGGTCGCCACCGACTCCCGGATGGCGGCATCCATCGCCTCGATACGGCTACGGAACGCCTCCAGGTTTGCCGCATAGTAGTCGGCATTGTCGGGGTCCATTTCCGCCAGCTGGGCCTGGGTCAGCTCCGCATACTTCAGGCCAAGCCCGGGGTCGGGCCAAAGGTGCGGATTGGGATGACCCTGCGATTCCGGAAAGCTGAAGTCGAACCGCCACTGTTCACGGCTTATGGCTCGATCTCCCAGCAGCAGGACGGGTGTATCGTCTTTCTTGTTGGCCTCGGCCAGTTGCAGCGTAGGTTCCTCCAGGAAAAGGCCGTTGGCTATGATCAGGTCGGCATCGGACATCAGCTTGGCCAGGGATGGCTGGGGCTCGAAAATATGAGAATTGACACCTTCCGGCACCACTCCCTCCAGCTGAATTCGATCGCCGCCTATATTTTCCACGATGCTGGTGATTGGTGACACCGTCGTCACTACTCTCAGCTTTTCGCCAGCCTCATCGCCTGTGCCACACGCCCCGAGAATGAGTACGAGAATAAGTGCAGGGATCCCTGGGATTAACCGTAGGTAACGCTTGATTTGTCCTGACATGTCGTGAATCTATGCTGCCATGTTTGAGAATTTATTGGCGGTTAGAGCCTGCTGTCCTGATTGTCCCCCTGGCAACCGGCACATACCCCGGAAACCGAAAAATGCTCCAGGTCGGGGATGAATCCGAACTCACGCACCAGCGTCTCCCGGAATTCCTCAAGGTAGTGAGGGCTGAGATTGTAGGCGCCGCTGCACTCGCTACAGACCATGTGGTGGTGCAGATCGCCCGGCATGGTGAGCTCGTAATGGAGACGGTCCCCGATCTCCACCTCAGTAACGACACCCGCGTCCCGAAAGAGGCGCAGGGTGCGGTACACGGTGGCGAGGTCCATGTACTGGTGGGCCTCCTTGGCCCTGCGAAACACCTCGTCCACTCCCATGTGCCCGTCGCCATCGGCGACAACAGAGAGCACCAGGACCCGCTGCGGCGTAATCCGGTGCCCCTGGAGTCTGAGCATCTCGAGAGCCTGCTCGTGGTGCAAAACGCAAACCCAAGTTATTGCAAGTATTTGCCTAAACAGATATTAGCAGTAAAGCCGGCGAAGTCAATTAGATGACAAAGGTTTCAAACGGAAATAACCGCGGAAAATAGCGGCCCCGAAAGAGCCTGAGGAATGTTCCCTACCCAGCAACCAGGAAGGTTAGCAGGGAATCTCCAGCCAGGGAGGGAGAGGCAATGCTGCCAGTAATCGCCGCAGGATAGTGCAGATCAAGCCGCGATGCGGATGATGCTGTACATGTGGCGGAACAGACGCCAGGCCTCCGCCAGCAGATCCCCGATGCCGCCGCCGCTGGGGCGAACGTGCTCGAAGGCCAGCACCTCGGTGTAGCGGACGTCGCCGCGGTCCTCGGTGGCGTCGAGGAGGCGCCGGGACTCCGCGGCGGGAACCAGCCGGTCGTTGCGGTCATGCAGGATAAGGAGCCTGGCGCGGATATCGTCCACGTAGGCGGAGGGAGATATTCCCCTGAGGTCCGAGCGGAACTGCTCCGGAAGGGCCGTGTATAGCGCCTGCGCCTCGCCGGGCGTAGTGCCGTCCAGCAGGCGGGCAACGTTGGTGGCAGCGGGCGACAGGGCCGCCACTTCCTCCGGAGTCAGCGCCTGGTTGTTCATGTAGCGGCGGGTCAGGGCGTCTACGTCGTCCGGGTCCTTGAGCGTCTCGATGAGCTCATTGGCCAGGACCCTCATGGTCAGCCTGTCGACATCCCACGGTATCCGCTCGCCGTCGTATTCCACCGACCGGGAGGCCGCTTGCAGTAACAGCGTTTCGGCATCGTAGTAGGGGCCGAAGGCGTTAACGAAATACACGTGGTCCCGGATCCTGGGGTCGGCGGCGGCCACCAGCGCGAAGGAAGCGCCCACGCAGAACCCGCCCAGGCCAACCCGTTCCGGGTCAACGTACTCGCGCTCGGCCAGGTACTGGTAGGCCCAGACCAGATTCCCCGTCTCGGCTGGCTCGATGTTGGCCTTGAGCGCCATGGTCGGAGACCAGTGGAACATCACCGCGTAGCCGGCGCCGGCCAGTGCCTGCCCGAGATTCACCACGTCCTCGTCGTCGCGCCCGGCGGCGTTGGCCCCCAGGAACAGCACCACGGCGGCGTGCTGACGGTCGTCGTCGGGGCGGTAAACATCAGCCACGGTGGTACCGTCAGACGACTGGTAGTGCACTTCATGGCGTATGGTTTCCTTGGAGAACCAGGCTTGGGGTTTGACCGGCAGTTCAAGCACCTGCGAAACGAACATGACGGTGTGGAACCCAGCCTTGCCCTGCGGAGTAACCGCAATGAACAGGGTCAGCAGCGCGCCCACCACCACCAGGAACTGGAACAGCCAGGAGGCTCCCTTCCTGGGAATGCGAATCCACCACCGGCCACGAGGCCTGTCGTCTTCGATATCCCGGCTCACAGGCTAGACTCTCACTTTCCAGATCATGAACGCCGAAATCACCCTGGTGCTCGCCATCGCAAGGAACACTATAGGCCATGGGCTGCCGGTCATGTCCAGCACCGCCCCAAAGACCAGCGCCTGCGCGCCGGCGTACAGGTAGCCGTGGGCGTCCAGTATCCCCGACGCGGTGCCGGCCATTCTCCGCCCGCCCATATCAACGGATACGGTGGACATGGGAGACATGCCCATGGCCAGGCCACCGGCCAGCAGCAGCATGGCCCCCAGGATCTCGTTGGACGGCGGCACCAGCGCGATTACCGCGATGATGGCGGCACTGGCGACACAGGACGAGATGACCAGGGGTCGTCTCTGGCTCCTGAGGAAAAAGTCGGAAATGAAGCCCGAGAGCGGCGGCGCAATGAGATACCCCACCGGCAGCAGCACGGTGACAAATACGGTGGTCTCGATAGACAGGCCGCCAACCTCGGAGTAATAAATCGCGACCCAGGTCGTCAGGCCGTAACGGACCACATTCTCGAGGCCTTTGACGTGGCAGGCCAGGAGGAACCGGGAGTTGGTCAGCAGCCACCAGTATGGTCCGAGACCCCGCAGGCGCGCCGGGTCGACAGCCTCTGGCGCTGCCGATACCTCGTCCTCCTCCACGTACTCCGGCAGGCCGAGGTCGGCGGGCCTATCGCGAACGAGGAAGAAAAAGCCAATCCCGAGCACAGCCGATATTATGGGGAGATAGCGGAAGGCGGTACGCCAGCCGAATTCGGCGCCCACCCAGCCGGACAGTGCCCACATCACCAGCATGGCGCCGCCAGAGGCGGTGCCTACGATGCCCAGGGCAACGCCTCGGCGGCTGCGGGGCCACCACTGCGAGATCATGCTCATTGCGGGTGCCCAGCAGGCCGCGTTCACGAAACCGGCCATTCCCAGCGGGATGGCCATGGTGAGAGAGGAGGTAGCGTAGCTGGTTGCCCAGTTGAACACGGCGGTCAATACGGCCCCAACCATCACCCACAGTCGCAGACCGAACGCTTCAGCCAAGCGACCATGCAGCACGTCACCCAGGGCGAACCCCCAGAACAGCATCGCCCAGATGACGGCGATTTCCACATTGCTGAGCGCGAGGTCCTCTTTGACCAGGGGGCCCAGAGGATACAGGCTGAACCGGCCAAAGTAGGCGAACAGGTAGAATACTGCAAAGGCCAGCAGCACCCGCCACTTGAAAATGTGGTAGGCACGAGGCAGATCGACGTATCTGACTGCTTCAGCGTTGGCCATCTACCTATTCTTTTGGACTGGCTGGGCCTTCCGATAGCCGGAAAAGTCTGTGAATGATCAAACCCGGACAGCCGCGCGGCCGCCCGGGTTAGTTTTTGATACCAGTTGGCTGGGGAGGAATGGCCGTCAGTTGGCCGGTATGGCCGCCTGGGCGATGCCGATCAGATCCTCGTTGGAGGCCTCGAGGTCGATGAGGTCTCCGTGGGGCTGAGGGACATCGAAGCCGGTCTTGCAGTACAGCTCGATGCGGTTGCCCTCGGGATCGAAGAAATACATCCCGAAAGCGTTGCCGTGGCTGACGATGCGGTCGATCTGAACGCCCTCAGCCTTGATCCGCTGGTGGTACTCCTTCAGCTCGTCCAGGCCCGGCACGATGAATGAGATCTGCTGAATGACCTTGGCGTCGTCGGCTGTTACCCGGCCCTTCATCAGCACGAACTCGTGGTGCTCCCGCTCGGGGTCGGAGCTGAGGAACGACATGCCGCGGCCGTCGAGGTCCTCATCGGCTATCTGCAGTCCCAGCACCCGGGTGTAGAAGTCCCGCTGCTTCATGATGTCCTCGGCGTAGATGCCGACGTGTCCCAAGCCTTCGATCTTCGACATAACCCACCTTCCAGAATGACTGTTATCACGCCCGATGTGAATTTTCGAGATTATACACCATCACCGCAGGGCGAAAACCGGAGGCCAATGTCACCGATGGCCGTTGGCGAGGTTGACCGCCAGCTGGGCCAGCGTGCGCGAGGGGGTCCCCGTCGCGCCTTTCACCTGGTAGCCCGCCGCCCTCTCCGAGGTGGACGTCCCGGCAATGTCGAGGTGCGCCCACGCGGCGCCATCGACGAACTCCTTCAGGAGGAACGCAGCAGTGATGGAGCCCGCCTGCCTGCCGCCGGTGTTCTTCATGTCTGCCACGTCGCTGCGGATCAGTTCCTTGTACTCATCGAACATAGGCAGCTGCCAGAATTTCTCTCCGGTCTGTTTACCGGCCTTGACTAGACTTTACGCATAATTTAGAAAAAGTATAAAGACAGGGTAAGCTGGTCTGACCCCACTTTCCGAGAAAGGTCTGACCATGCTCACCCTGCCCGATGCCATTGTAACCGTTCTCCTTCCCTTTGCAACGCTGTTCACCAGCCCAACCTGGCGGAAAGCACAACTGCTGTTGGTAGGTGCAATCCTCACCCCGGGCCAGCGCACCGTGGCCGCGGCGCTGCGCGTCATGGGCCGCAGCGACCAGCGCGACTACGCCCGTTATCACGAGGTGCTCAACCGGGCCGTGTGGTCGTCCCGTGAGGTAGCCCGCGTCCTGCTGGTGCTCCTGCTCCAGCACCTGGACCGCGGCGACGGCCCCTTGATCTTCGGCATCGACGAAACCCTGGAACGGCGTCGCGGGGCCAAGATCAGGGCCCGAGGCATCTACCGGGACGCGGTGCGTTCCAGCCGCAATCAACTGGTCAAGGCCAGTGGTCTGCGCTGGATCTCCCTGATGTGGCTGGGACACGTCCCCTGGGCGGGACGCCATTGGGCTCTGCCGGTGCTCACCGTGCTGGCACCCTCATCTCGGTATCACGAGCAACAAGGACGCCGGCATAAGAAGATCACCGACTGGGCGCGGCAGATGGTCATGCTGTTGCGCCGCTGGCTGCCCCAGCGGTCCCTGGTCCTGGTGGGCGACAACAGCTACGCCGTGCTGGATCTGCTCCACTGCTGCCAATCCCTACGGGAACCGGTCACTCTCATTACCAGATTGCGCCTGGACGCGGCCCTGTACGCGCCAGCGCCAGCCCGCCAGCCGGGTCAGAACGGTCGTCCGCCACTGAAAGGCCCCCGGAGGCCATCGCTGAAAATGCTCCTTGAACAGGGCAGCGCGACTTGGGACAGCACCGAGGTGGCCTGGTACGACGGCACCACCCGCATCGTGGAGCTCACCTCCCAGATCGCGGTCTGGTACCGCTCGGGCAAGCCGCCCGTCACCATCCGCTGGGTGTTGATCCGCGACCCTCAGGGCCTCTTCGACCCCCAGGCTCTGCTCTGCACCGACCCGTCGGCGGACCCGACCCAAATCCTGGAATGGTTTGTCCTGCGCTGGCAACTGGAGGTCACCTTTCATGAGGTGCGTGCCCACCTGGGTGTGGAGACCCAACGCCAGTGGTCGGACCTGGCCATCGCCCGCACCACGCCCGTCCTGCTGGGTCTCTTCTCCTGGATGACCCTGGCCGCCCACTCGTTGCAAAAACGGCATCCCATGACCCAGCGCAGGGCGGCCTGGTACGACAAACCGTCACCGACCTTCGTGGACGCCATCGCCCTCGTGCGTCGCCACCTGTGGCTGGCGTCGGAGGGTTTTTCACTGTCGGTCGCTGACCCCGACACGCAGGAACTCCCCGTCGCTCTGTACCACCGGCTCGTAGATTCCCTCGCCTACGCCGCTTGAAAATGCGGAAAGCCTAGCTTGATTACGTCGTTGATCAGATCGTCGTCGTTGCCCATGACGCCGGTGCAGGCCTTGCCCAACGTGGTGACCATTGCGCCGGTCAGCGTTGCGATGTCGATCAGGCGGGTTATGCCCCGCTGCCTGGCCAGGCTCAACGCATCGGCCAGCACCAGGCGGCCTTCGGCGTCGGTGTTGATGACCTCGATGGTCTTGCCGTTCATGGCAGTGACCACATCGCCGGGCCTCTGGGCCGAGCCTCCGGGCATGTTCTCGGTGGCGGCCACCATCCCTGTTACGTTGATTCGCGGCTTGAGCTGGGCGATGATCTGCATGGCCCCGATGACCGAGGCGCCTCCAGCCATATCGCCCTTCATCGCCTCCATGTTGGCCGCTGGCTTCAGTGAGATGCCACCGGTATCGAACGTGATGCCCTTGCCGATGAGGCCAAGATTGTTGTCAGGGCGCTCCGGGTCTCCCTCGTACGTGAGAATGATCAGCTTTGCCGGTTCCTCGGACCCCTGTGCGACGCCGATGAATGCTCCCATGCCCATCTCGCGCATTTCGGCATTGTCGAGGACCTCGTACCCCATGGCATTGTCCTCGGCCACTCGACTCGCGGTCTCGGCCATGGCCGTAGGAGTCATCACGTTGGCAGGCTCGTTGACCAGATTCCGGGTGATCATCGTCGCCTCGGCGATGGCCTGGCCCCGCGCCACTCCAAGGCGAATGGACTCGGCGCGGGCCGCATCAAGCTCAGCGACGACCAGCTCCTCAAATTCACCGTCAGCGTCGTCGCCGTTGGTGTGATAGCGGTCGAAACGGTAGAGGCCCAGCAGCGATCCCTCAGCGATGGCCTGCCCCGAATCTTCGGGCTCCAGTCCCCCAATGCCCGCCCCGTGAGCGATGGTAACCGCGCTTGCGATGCCCCGGCGACGGAGGAATCGCAGGGCCTCCGACGACACCCGGCGAACCACCTCGGCGTCGAAGTCCTCCTGAGACCCGAGTCCGGCCACCACCACGCGGGCGGGCGCTATCTTCCCCATGGAATGGAGAAGGGTCATCTCGCCCTTCTTGCCTGTGATCTCTCCGTCCTCAATCAGGCCGGTGATCACCCCATCCAGCGCCCTGTCTACAGCACCGGTGGCCCCACCAGGGATCTTAACGCCCTTGAACAAGTTTACGATCAGCGCCGGGGTGTTCACGGCGGTGATATCGGTCAACTCAACCGCTATTTTCATGATTTCAGCCTCTCTCCCAGTCAAGGGCATTAGTCTATTGCCGTCATACCGTCACGGCCTGTACAGATTACCAGTCAACAATTCCGCGCAATCGGCATGTTCAACTCCGAGCCCAGGCCAGGACCCTTTGGAGCACGGTCGCAGTGTCCCGCGATGTGTCCACCTCGAAATGCTCACTGCGAACGGGCTGCCAGGCCGGTGCCATCCGGGAGTATATCTCTACACCCGCATCGGACCACGTGCAGGGGTCAAGGCCGGCCTCCCGCTGAGCCAGTCTCCGCCGCACCAGTTCGGGCGGAGCGGTTACCACAACGATCGCCAAGGGTACGTTGTGCTTGCGGGCCATGGATAGGACAGGCCTGCGGTTCCTCTGGCCGAGGTTGGTGGCATCCAGTATCACGGGATACCCCTGGGCCAGGAACTCGTCGATGAGCCGGTGGCAGGCGCGGAACACCCTGCTGTGCTCGTCGGCCGTGTATTGCGGACAGGCAACGAGAATCTTGCGGAGCCTATCAGACTCGAGGACCAGAAATGGCTGGTGGGATGTGACCTGCCGAGCGAAGGTGGACTTCCCGGATCCCGGTAGTCCGGCGAGCATCAGCAGCCTGGGATTGCTGGGGAGCACTCCGGATGACTTTGCGTCGGCGAGCAGGCGCGACCGGAGCAGTGACAAGTCTGCGCTGAAGGTCGATCTAGGTTCCCTGGCGTCCACACGTAACGGCACAGCGATGGTCTAAACGCTGTCGGAAAAGCCGGGAGCCATGTCATCACCGCCCTGCCCTGCCGCATGCAGGCCATTCCTCCGGCTTACCTTCGCCTCCAGAACGGCGGGGGAAAGCAGGAAAGCCACCGATGCCAGGATCATCAGCCCCACAGCGACGAATCCCAGGTCCACGGGCAGGGACAGCGCGGTGATGACGATCAAAATCGATGTAATGACAGCGAGAAGACCGATCCGGAGCAGCCGGGGCCCCACCTTCAGGAACACTGCCGTCGTGATTGCCAACGCGAGGAAGATGAACGCCCGTGCCGTGTCCGTCTGCTGGATTCGCTCCACATGGTCGGTCCAAAGTCCTCCAGACCAGTTGAGAAACAGCACCCACGACGTGAGAAATGGGAACGGAAGGGCAGTCAGGGAGACGAGCAACCAGTCTCTCCTAGCTATCTTGGACACCACGTTGAAGACTATCCACATGGAGAAAGGCACATACCCAATCAGCAGCAGGAACAGAACCGTATTGAACGGAAGATGTCCCGTGGTGACCAGGGTCCAGCCGCCATAGCCCAAGGTGATGAGTGACAGCAACCATGAGATTGCGGGGGCGGCCAGGGTGTACCCCATCCAGGTATAGGACCACTGGCTGGGACGGCCGGCTCTCCAGTTTCGCCAGGTGACGAAGGCGATGCCAACCAATACAACGGACACCAGGAAATAGTGGCTCCAGAGGTGCAGCGCAAATAGTGCGGCGAGAAGGAAGTGGGGGACAACGGCCAGCGCCACATCCCTCCAGACTCCCGGGCTATGCACAGCGTACATGCGGCTGGCTACAGCACGGGGGGCGCCCATTTCCTCAATGGCAGACGCCAGCGCAGCCTCTCGGTCGAGGCCTTCGGCCTCCTTCTCGGCGGCCTTGTCCTCGATGTGGCCCTGCAGTTCCTCCAATATCTCTTGCTCCCGATTGGGGTCGAGATGGAGGCGACTGGCCAGAGAGTTCAAGTATTTGTTGACTGTGCCCGGCATAAGGCAAAGCACCGTATTGGGCGACTAAGTCCCCGCCAGCATCACAGAGTTCATGGCCCTGCTGAAGCGCCGCCATTCGCTCTGTCGGTCGCTGAGTTCCTGCTTCCCGCGTTCGGTTATGAAATAGTACCGTCGCCGAACGCCGTTGGGCGTATCCTCCCATCGGCCCTCGATCAGCTTGGCTTTTTCCAGCCGATGAAGGGCAGGGTAAAGGGTGCCCTCCTTGAACGCGAAATATCCGCTGCTTCTCTGGTTCACTTCCTTCACAATCTGGTAGCCGTACATCGGCTCGCCCAGCAGAAGCGCCAGCAGCAGTGTATCCGTATTTCCCTTGAGCAGCTCTTGTTGTTGCATGAGATCAACCAGATGAGGAGTTCTGCTCTAGTTTATTTTTTGCGCGCCCTGCGGTCAACAGGGACTATATCCTGTTGATAACTGTCCTGATTAGCCATAGCACGACAATTACCACCATTGGACTGAGGTCCAGTCCTCCGATGCTTGGCAGCATCCTCCTGACGGGGGCCATCACCGGCTCGGTGATCTGGAACACCACCCTGCTTATGGCCTCCAGAAACGCCGGGTATGGCGGCCGCATGAACAGGGGTACGAAGGACAGGAGCGCCCTGGCAAAAATAGCCACGGTGAAGAGGAGAATGAGATAGTTGACCAGTTGCTTGAGCAGTTCCACAGCAGTCCTGGCTTCGAGCGCCCTCGGTTAGCCCTGCCCCAACTGTACAGATTTCCTGTAGGCGGCATCCACAGCAGCGACCAGGGCGGCGGGTACACCTTGCTCCTCCAGGACTCGCAGGGCCTCGGCGGTGGTCCCTGCCGGAGAAACGACCATGTCCTTCAGCTCCGCCGGGTGCCGGCCCGTCTCCATCACCAGTTTGGTGCTGCCATAAACGGTCTGGAGCGCCAGGGTGCGGGCCATATCCCTCGGCATTCCGACGTAGACACCGGCGTCAATCAGAGCCTCGATGAACAGGAACACGTACGCAGGGCCGCTGGCGCTGAGCGCGGTGGCCATGTCCATGTACTTCTCGTCAGATACGTAAATCTCCTCGCCGACGCTGGACAGTACAGATTTCGTCATAGCCCGCTGGTCTTCGGAAACACCTTCTGAGCATGTCCACAGGGTCATGCCGCTGCCAACCTGGGCCGGCGTATTCGGCATTACGCGCACGACAGCGCCGTGGTCCAGACCCTTGGACAGGGTCTCCATCTTGGCGCCGGCAACGATGGACAAGGCGGCCTGGCCCGATTTCAGGGAACCCCTGAGCTCGCCCATCACCAGCCCGAGGTCCTGGGGCTTGACCGCGAGCAACGTCAGGTCAGCGCCTGCAACGGCGTCGCGGTTGTCAGCGACAGGATTGACGCCGAATTCCTCAGAAAGGAAGGAACGACGCTCGGCCACCGGCTCGCCGATAGCGATGTCGCCCGGCTTGGCCAGCTGGCCCGCCAGCACGCCATGAATGATGGCCTCAGCCATCTTTCCGCCACCAATGAATGAAAGCTTCATAAGCCCTTGGCCTTTACTTCCAACGTTCGTTTTCCATGCGTGTGGCCCTTTCAGGATGGGCGGCTATTATGCCGACCCCGTCAAAGCAGCGTGGAGCATGGCCGGAGCCAACTCCCAGTTATCCGCCAACTTCCGGCGAGCCAATCAGAAGTCAGCGAGCCCGTCTCCCTTGACCAGGGCCACCGCCAGGCGTATCGCCTCCAGCATGCTCGTGTGAGTGGCCACGCCCTTTCCCGCGATGTCGAAGGCCGTACCATGGTCCACGGAGGTCCTCACGAAGGGCAGGCCCAGATTGGCCGTGATGCTTTCCTCGAAGCCGTAGACCTTGACCGGTATGTGTCCCTGGTCGTGGTACATGGCCAGCACCGCATCGTACCGGCCCTCGGTGGCGTGGTGGAAAACGATGTCCGCGGGGACGGGCCCGGCCACGTTTATCCCCTCAGATCTGGCCTGTTCGACTGCCGGAGAAATCTCTTCCGCTTCCTCGCTGCCCAGCAGGCCGCCGTCACTACCGTGCGGATTGAGAGCGGCGGCAGCTATCCGCGGCTCCTGAAATCCGTAGGAAACAAAGGCCTCGTGGGTGAGGCGCAGGTAGTCCAGGATCCGGTCCTTCTTGACGTAGTCGCAGGCTACGCGCAGCGACCGGTGAGTTGTGAGGTGAATCACCCTGAGGTTTCGGGCCATCAGCATGGTTGCCACCGTCTTTACGCCGGACAGCTCTTGCAGCAGTTCCATGTGCCCGATGGACTTGTAGCCAGCGAGACTGGCGGCCTCCTTGTTCAGGGGAGCCGTGGCAAGGCCGCCGACCTTTCCATCGAGGGCGAGCTCTCCGGCCTTGGTCACCCACTCCATGGCGGCTTTTCCGCAGGTCGGATTGATCTCGCCGTCGGTGATGTCCTCAGGGTTGAGGTTGCCGATATCCAGCACGTCAATGACGCCGCTGTCCTGACCGGCCCTGTCGGGATCGCCGGCCGCGCTGATTCGCAGCGGAACTCCCGACAGTTCCACGGCCCTTTCCATGGCGTAGCTGCTGCCGACAACCAACGGGCGGCAGGACTCGTAAACGCGCGGGTCGGCCAGGGCCTTGGCGACCACTTCTGGACCAATGCCGCAGGGGTCGCCCATGGTTATAGCGATCCCTGGCTTAACACCGCTGCTCATTTACGCTTCCTCATACTTTTGGCTGGCCGAGATTATATCACGGGACCTTCCTTGTACCGACATCAGGCTGCCCGGGGAAGCAAAAAACAGGGGCGAGTGCTGCCTCGCCCCTGCTTGTATTACCTACCGAGATGTGCCGCCCGTCACTCGCACTTGTTCCAACCACAGGAAATGCACATCAGGCAACCCTCCTGGTATATGACGGGGGTGTTGCAGTCGGGGCAACGGCGCCCCGTGAGCTGCACGATGCCATTCTCGTGGTCGGCGCCGTTGTGGCCGTTCTCGTAGGTATGTCCATTGCCGTTCTGGACAACCTCGGGAGCGAAGGCCATCTGCACTCCGTGGCCAAGAGCCGCGCTGCCGTCCCCGCCGTAGGCCTGGCGCTCCAGGGCCAGGGCGACGGCGTCAGGGGCGGAGCGCACCAAGGTGCCCTCATCCCAAGCCGGGCAGCAGGTGATACCTCGCATCTGCTCCAGTATTGCGCTGGGCTCGATGCCGGAGCGCAGTGCCAGGGACACCAACCGCGAGATGGCCTCGAGCTGTGCCGAGTCGCATCCGCCGGCCTTGCCCAGGTTCCCGAACACCTCGAAGGGCTGCCCCTGCTCGTCGAAGTTGATGGTCACGTACATGTTGCCGTGCCCAGTCCGCACCCGTTCGGTGACGCCCCTGATGGACTGCGGGCGGCTGCGAGGAGAGACATGTACCGGTACGATAGCCACCTCTTTTTCCTCGACCTTTCCGGTGTCCCCCGTGCTCAGCACCTGGCCGTCCTTACTGCCGTCGCGGTAGACCGTTATGCCCTTGCAGCCGAGTTCGTAGGCCAGCATGTAGGCCCTGCGTACGTCCTCAACCGTGGCTGAGTGAGGGAAGTTGATGGTCTTGGACACGGCGTTGTCCGTATGGGCCTGCGCCGCACCCTGCATCCTCACGTGCCATTCCGGCGTGATGTCGTGCGAGGTGCGAAATACTTCCTTGACCCACTCCGGCACCTCAAGACCTTCCAGCGTGCCCGTCCGTGCGATCTCTTCTATAAGCTCCTCGGAGTAGAAGCCCTCGTGGCGGGCAACGGCCTCAAAGTATGGATTGCTTTCCACCAATCGGGTGTTGTCCATCACATTTCGCACGTATCCCAGCGCGAACAGCGGCTCAATTCCGCTAGAGGCGCCGGCGATTATGCTGATGGTGCCCGTGGGCGCAATGGTAGTGGGCGCGGAGTTGCGCATCCGGCGTACGGGGCCGCCGTCCCTGCCGTTGTAGATGCTGCCCTCCCACGCCGGGAAGGGACCGCGATCCAGCGCCAATTCAATGGAGGCGCGGTGAGTCTCATCCCGGATGAAGCCCATCACATGCTCGGCGGCCTCGAGGGCCTGCTCGGAATCGTAGGGTATGGCCAATTGCACCAACAAGTCGGCGAAGCCCATGACGCCCAGCCCGATCCGACGGGTATTCCTGCTCATTTCGGCGATTTCAGGGATGGGGTATTCGTTCATATCGATGACGTTGTCCAGCATGTGGACCGCCACCTCGATGGTCTCGGTCAAACGCTCCCAGTCGATGGAAATTTCCCCGTCGTCGAAATGCACCATCCGGGCCAGGTTAATGGAGGCCAGATTGCAAGACTCGTATGGAAGCAACGGCTGTTCACCGCAGGGGTTGGTGCTCTCGATGCGGCCCAGCTGCGGATTGGGGTTGTCGCGGTTGATTACATCAAGAAACACAAGGCCGGGGTCGCCCGTCTTCCAGGCCATTTCCGCCAGGAGATCAAACACCTCCCGTGCATTGAGTTGGCCTGCCACTTTCCCGGTACGCGGGTTTACCAGGTCATAAGGCTCGTCGCACTTGACCTTCTCCATAAAGTCGGCGTTGACACCGACCGAGATGTTGAAGTTGACCAGCGTTTTGCCGTCCTCTTTCGACCTGATGAACTTCAGGACATCGGGGTGGGTAACGTCCAGGATTCCCATGTTCGCGCCGCGCCGGGTGCCTCCCTGCTTCACCACATCGGTGCCGGTATCGAAGGCGCGGATGAAGCTGACGGGCCCGCTGGCAACGCCTCCGGTGGAGCCAACAACATCGCCCTCAGGGCGCAGGCGACTGAAGGCGAAGCCGGTGCCACCGCCGCTCTTGTGTATCAGCGCTGTCTGCTTGACCTTGTCGAAGATGCCATCCAGCGAGTCGTCAACCGGCAAGACAAAACAGGCGGAGAGTTGCTGCAACTCCCGTCCCGCGTTCATCAGTGTGGGCGAATTGGGCAACAACTCCAGGCGCTTCATGGCCTGGTAGAAGCGTTCCTCCGTCTCCAGACGCTGAGCTTCACTTGCCCCGTAATTCTCCTCTGCCTGAGACAGGTTGTGCGCCACCCGACGGAACAAGCCGTCGGCGTCCTCCAGTATGTTGCCCTCGCGGTCCTTTGACAGGTAGCGGCGGCGCAACACCACTTCGGCGTTCTCAGACAGTTCCCCGGTGCGCTGATTAACCTGCCAGGCCATGCCCGAGGCTTCCAGAGCATCGGTGATCCTCTGGCGAATCTCCGAATTAAAGCTAGTTAGCCCGGACTCCTCCCCAATTCCCTTAACGGCGGTCATCTCCCCTTCCTCACTACGAAAGACTATTTCAGTCTTCGCGCTTCAAAAAGTAAAACACACCCAAGCCGGGACTTCACCTTCCAAGTGTCACCAAAATCAGGGGCTGAGGTTGGAGAAATGCCTGCCTGGGGGTGCGGGTCTGCTACGGCAAATGCCAGAATACACAATATACAGTAGTAATGCGGAGCTGAGGCACAGCCGACAGTAGGGCGATTTTGGCACCAAATCGCTAGACTGTCAATGCTTATGTCAACGGGTTAGACAGGAACCAGCAGGGAAACGAAATGACCTTGAGGCACAGCAGCGATCAAAGAAAGGTCATCAATCGGGGTTGGCGAGGCCATCCTCCCAGTCTCCCTCCAAGTCCTCGTCATAGGCCTCAAACTCGAGGCCATAATTCAGCCAGCAGGTGGTCAAGCTGGAACGGCAGTTCCGGTCCATCCTTTCCTGCAACTCCGAGATGCGAACTGAGGCCACCGGAAGGTGCATCAATTCTGTGCTCATCTCAGCTAGTTCGGTGTTCAGGGCCAGAAGCCTGGCCAGTGGGGGGAGCCTAAGGCTGCCATCCATGGGGCGTCACTCCTTGTCGCCTCCCATCGTCCCCACAGCCTCACTTAATTCTTCTTCTCGCGATAATTCCGTTTCGCCTGTCTCGGCGTTAGCGCTGGTTGAACCGTTGCTGTTGGAAGCCGGCATCCCGGTGCTGCGTCGCCTGCCTCTGCCCGGCCGCCGAGTAGCCGGCGGCAGATCAAGCAAGGCCAACTGGTTGCCGTCCCGCAGGTCGCTCACTGCCTTTTCGAAACTCTCGATCTCTTCGAAATTACGATGCACGCTGGAGAACCGGATGTAGGCCACCCGATCGATGTTCCGCAAGCGGTCCATGATGGCGGTTCCCAGCATATCCGAGGATACCTCGCCGCTGCCGATCTGCTGGAACTCGGCCTCCACCTCGTCCACGAGCTGCTCGATAGTGCGAGCATTCACCGGCCTCTTGGCGCAGGCCTTACGCAGCCCGGAAATCATCTTGTCGCGGCTGAATTCCTCCCTGCGGCCGTCGCGTTTTGACACCATCAAAGGGACCGACTGCACCCGCTCATGGGTTGTAAAACGGCGATAACAGTTCAGGCATTCCCGGCGGCGCCGGATACCAGCGTCGTTGACCCTGGAGTCGGTGACCTTTGAGTTTCTGTCAGAACAGTACGGGCACCGCATGCTATCGAGTCCAGTCCTGAGTATCTCCGGCAGGTCCTGATATTATGTACACTATTTTGTGTCACCCAACCATGGCGGTACCATTTATGGTGCTGGGATTCTAATGAAGAGTATCGCTTCCGTCAAATGCGGCCGAAACGGCGTTGCTGACGAGGTCCCGCGGAGCGCACCCGGAAACGCAAAAAGACCGCTCCTGATTAGAGGAGCGGTCAAGCTGATTCCCGGCGCCCTTTTGGGTTACCGAATTATGTTTGGATAAGTGCTGCGGACTGCCGAGAACATTACTCCGCGATAAGTGCCGGAGCATTCCAGGTGGGTGGGTCCAATGAGACCCACCCGGTAACTATCCTTAATCCATGCCTGATTTGGCCTAGCGGAAACCGCCCCGCTGCCGGCCGGAGTTGCGGCGCAGGAAGCTGGGAACGTCCAGATCGTCCTCTGACATCGGGGAAACGTCGGCCAGCAGGCGTTCCAGTTCCTGCTCCCGAATCTGACGTGTCTCGGCCATGACCGGGAAGGCCGCAGCGACCATCGTGATCTTGACCTCGTCCTCCAGTCGCGGGTCCCGGCAGGTGCCGAAGATGATGTTGGCCTCGGGGTCGGACATGTCCTGGATCACCTCTGCGGCGTCCTGGACCTCCTGCAGCGTCAGGCTGGCCCCTCCGGTCATCACGAACAGAATCCTCTTGGCGCCGTCCATGGTGATGTCGAGCAGCGGGCTCTTGGTGGCCATCCGTGCCGCATCCATGGCCCGGTTCTCGCCCTTGCCCTTGCCGATGGCCAGCCAGGCGGGTCCGGCGCTGTTGAGGATGGTGCGAACGTCAGCGAAGTCAACGTTGATTTCGCCGGGTACGGTGATGACTTCGGCAATGGCCTGAATGCCCTGCTGGAGGACCGAGTCGGCCAGTTTCAGGGCGTCCTCCCAGGTGTAGTCCTGGTGCTCGGTCTCCTGCATGTGCAGCAGACGGTCATTGGGGATCACTATGAGGGTGTCGACGTGGTCCTTCAGCCTGGCAACGCCTTCCTCGGCGTTCTTGCGCCGGGTGGCTGCTTCGAACTGGAACGGACGGCTGACTACACCAACGGTGAGAGCTCCCGACTCCTTGGCGATCTGGGCCACCACTGGCGACGCGCCGGTGCCGGTGCCGCCGCCCATTCCAACGGCGACGAAGACCAGGTCCGCGCCCTCAACGGCCTGAGCGATCTCGGTGCGGCTTTCCTCGGCAGCCTGACGGCCCAGGTCGGGATTGGCGCCGGCGCCGAGCCCGCGGGTCAGATTGCTGCCGATGGAGATCCGGTTGGGAACGTCGCACCGGAACAGGTGCTGGGCGTCGGTGTTGATGGCCCAGTATTCCACCACCGGGAGCTTGTCCTTGTACATGCGGCTGACTGCGTTGGATCCGCCGCCGCCGACCCCGAACACCTTGATGGAAGGCGCGCCGGCGTTTACCTCCTGCACCATATCAAAGGTGTTTTCCGGTTCTTCCAGGGATTCCCATGCCGCTGAATTACCTGTGGTCATTTCGATTCCTCCCCACCTGTGTGATATTTTGAACTCGCCCTCACGGGCCGTTGGGTAAATCCGGTACGGGATTCCCCCGTTTGACGGCTGACTACCTGCTCTGCGCACCGGCTTTGCGCAGCGTGGGAGCCCTGAACCGCCATCGCCTTGCCTTGGTTTCCTTGGCGCCGCCGCCGTTCATTTCCTGGATGCTGTCCTGGTGCTTGATGCCCCACAACAGCAGTCCCACCGCCCCGGAGAAGGTCGGCTTGCGCAACTCCACCGGCAGCCCGGATATGCCGTACGGATACCCGATTCGCACGGGCCCGCCCAAGGTCTCCTGCACCAGTTCGGTAAGGCCGACCATCTGCGAACCGCCGCCGGTGATGACCATCCCGCCAATGGGCCATTCCTGCAGACCAGCCTGCCTAACACGTGTCAGGGCCATCTTCAGGATTTCGATCATGCGGGCGTTTAGCGGTTCGGCGAGGGCCTTCCTGGGAATTGGGCGCTGCCAGTGTTGCTTCATTTCGGGGATTTCGACTTCGTCGTCATCCGACACCATGTCCGGGTAAACGGTTCCGTGTGTGACCTTTATGTCCTCGGCAATATGTAACGAGGAGCCCAGGGCAGCAGCCAGGTCCCGGGTCAGCGCCTGACCGCCCACTGGCAGAACATCCGAGAACCACGGGGACCCCTGCCGGTAAAGGACGATGTCGGTGGTGCCGGCTCCGATGTCCAGCAGCATCACTCCCATTTCCCTTTCGTCGCCGGTGAGGGTCGCCTCGGCCGAGGCAATGCCCTGTAACACCAGGCTTCTGACGAACACGTCCCTGTTCTCCACCGCCTTGATCGTGTTCTGCAGTACAACCGAGTCTCCCAGCACCACGTGGGAGTCGACCTCAATGTTCTTACCGGCGAGACCCAAAGGATTACGCACCCCGGACAATCCATCCACGGTGTAGCCCATGGGTATGACGTGCAGGACCTGCTGCCCCTCTTCCACCTTCGGGAATGAGCCCCTGATCATGGTGTCGAGCATCCTTGGGGATATATCCTCTCCGGACGCGTCGTTGTCCATGACTTCCCGGCGGTTGACGCTGGAAATGTGAGACCCGCTCACGCTCACGTAAACGCCAATGGGACCCGTCACGCCTATATAGCGCTGTGCCTCATCCAGGGCGGCCTGGACGCTGGCCTTGGCGTCCTCAATGTTCTCAACGCGGCCTCGCTGGATCCCTTCCGAAGGCACCACGCCGGTCCCGAAGACCTTCAGATCTCCCTCGCTTCCTACGCGAGAAACCAGGGCCGTAACTTTTGAGGTGCCTATGTCTATTGCCGTATAGAACGTGTCTCTCATCGTGTCCTCACCTTCCCAACTACGTAGGTCATTTGATCCTAAAGATCGGACTAGATTCGCCGCGCCAGGCGCAGCCGTGCGCTCCGGCTGCGGGGATTGAATGCGACTTCCTCACCGGCAGGGCGGATAATCCGCCGGTTCACTATCGCCAGGTCCGGCTTCTGCCCACAGACGCACTGAGGCAGCCCGGGGGGACAAACGCAGGTCGCTGAGCGATGGGACAGGAAGTTCTTGACGATGCGGTCCTCCAGACTGTGATAGCTGATGACCGCCAGCCTGCCCTCGGGGCGAAGCAGGGCCACCGCTGCCTCCAGACCGGCCTGCAGGTTTTCCAACTCCCTGTTCACAGCTATCCGGAGGGCCTGGAAGACCCTGGTGGCCGGATGAATCCGGTGGGCCCGCTTCCTGCCCACAACTCGCTCCACCAGGTTCGCGAGCTCACCGGTGGCGCCAATGGGGCGAGCCGAGCGCTCCCTCACTATCGCCCGAGCGAGGGCCCGCGCCCTGGGCTCCTCGCCCAGCCGCCGGAACAGATCAGACAACTCGTTCTCTTCATAGTTGTTAACCAGATGGGCCGCCGTGATCTCCTGGCTGAGGTCATACCTCATATCAAGGGGCTCGTCGTTCTGAAAGCTCAGTCCATATCCCGGGCGATCCACCTGTCGGGACGAGAACCCCAGGTCCAGCAGCACTCCATCGACTTGCCCGACCCCATGCCGTTCCGCCAGGGAGGCCATATCGGCGTAGTTGCCCTGAGTTGCCCGGAAAACCGGTCCGAAGCTCTCCAGTCTCTCGGCCGCACCGGCAACGGCCCGATCGTCGAGGTCGATCCCGAGAACCATCCCGGGGCCTGCCTGCTGGTCTTCGCCTGGCGAACCTGCAGTTGACGTCGAGTCAAACACCGACATGGCCCGCAGGATGGCGAGGGAATGGCCACCGTCGCCCAGCGTTCCGTCGAGGTAGAATCCTCCACGGGTAACCGACAGGCCGCTTATGACCTCATCTGCCAGCACCGGCAGGTGGTACGGCGGTGAGGGCATGGCGGTATCTCCGGATACGGGACTCATAACCCGACTCCAGACGGCGCTTTCCGCTGCTTGAAAGCTGATTTCTGCTGACAGTACCAATTCCCCACCAGTGCTCCGCCTCAGACGGCAGAGTTGAATAAAACCTAGCTTTGGAAACACCAGCAACGGAGCTTCCTGGTCAACGTTTATCTGAACTTACCAATCCGCACCTGCAATTGTCAACTAAAATTTAAGAAATTTTTGAATTATTTTTCGAATTTATGGTGCTCCTGTACAGTGCCCACTCACGGAGGTTATCCCAGGAGCGTGCCGAGCAGGACCCTCCTGACGGCTGGCGCGACGCCCTGAAATACAATCGGAGTTCTCCGAAAAATGGGCACTTTCAGTCGAATCCAATGGATCCACCTCACTGCTGCGCCGCACGTTTCTCGTCCTGAATCGTCGGAACAAGGACCCAGGCATGCGATCCGGATAAACGGCTTGGAAACGCCTCTCACGGTCATCGGCTGTCCCAGACCAGACCGGGACACCAACGGTTACCTGGGCAATCGAGTGTTCCGACCCAACGGTTATGCCTCCCCATCTGAATTGTTACGTTTCCCGGCAGTCTCAATGCACTGTCTGCGTGGCGTTTGCCAAGCCATCGCAGGAAACCCTTAAATCAAGAAATCATGCAGATAGCGCAAGGGCGAAAGCACACGAGCAAGTGGTTGAATGACCTGGCCATACGACAGCGCATCCTTTTGTGGGACCCTTGACTGTGCTATACTTTTGCGGTCCGCCAAATGACTCGGTATGCGTGCGCGCCCGTGGCTATTAGGGTGGACAACAAGTGGAAATGCAGAGGGCAGCCGGTGCAGATTACGCGGGAATCGGACAGTTCAATCGAGGTCACACTCAACATCTCCATGGAAGCCGACGATGAAGAGCCATTTCTGAATCGCTCCTACCGCAGGCTCGCCGGTCGCGTCAGAATCCCGGGGTTCCGTCCCGGCAAGGCACCTCGGTCGGTAGTTGAAAGCCACCTCGGCAGAACTACCCTGGTGCAGGAAGCCCTGGAGTTCATGATTCCTGAGTCCCTGGACCAAATTCTCAGGGAACAGGAGATCCAGGCTTTTGCCGAGCCTCAACTGGAGGTCCTGGACCTCGAGCCGGTGTCTTTCAAGGCCGTTGTTCCGCTGGAACCCGAGGTAGATCTCGGAGAGTTTCGTTCCATCAGGGTGGATTCGCCGCCCGTGGAAATCGGCCAGGAAGATGTGGACCGTGTCCTGGAAAGCCTGCAATACGAAAGCGCTCCGTGGGAACCGGTGGAGCGCCCTGTGGCCTTCGGCGACATGGTGACCATTAACGTCAAGGGAACCATCGCCGGAGAAGACGCCATCGACGACGAAGGCGTGGAATTTATTCCACAGCTTGACAACGAGCTCCCGCTCCCGGGCTTCTCTGTTTACCTGGAAGGAATGACTGAGGGGCAGGAAAAGGAGTTCACGCTGGCCGTTCCCGAGGAGTATCCACAGGAAAATTATGCCGGCAAGGATTGCCACTTCCACGTTGAGGTCGTGTCCATAAAGGAAAAGCAGCTCCCGGAACTGGACGATGAGTTCGCCAAAGGGGTCCGCGAGGGCTTTGAAAGCATGGAAGCCCTGCAGGAACACGTTCGTCAGCGCCTCACTGAGGAAGGCGAGACGACCGCGCAGCGGGAAATGGAACGGAACGTCCTGGACGAGTTGAAAAAGCTCGCCAATATCCAAGCCTCTGAACTGATATACCAACGGGAGATGGAGTCCATCCGGGAGGACCACGAGCGAACCCTGCGTAACCAGCGCCTGGATATGGACACATATCTCCGATTTATTGGTCAGACGGAACAGGAGTGGTCCGAGCAGCTTCGTCCACAGGCCGAGGATCGCCTGGCGAGTTTCCTGGTGATGCGCAAACTGGCGGAGCAGGAAAGCATCGAGGTAACTCCGGAGGACGTGGACGCGGAGATCGACCGGCTGACCGAGAATTCCGCCGAGGAAACAGTGGACAGCCTGCGGCGAGTGTTGAATTCAGAGGACTCCCGGGAATCCATACGGTCGTCCCTTCTGAATCGTAAAGTTTTGGGATTCCTGGTTGATATCGCCCTCGCAAACGGCGGCACGGATTCGGCAGGCAGTGTAGCGGACGAGGAAAGCCCAGAGGACGCTCCCGAGCCGGAAGCCGACGCGGAGGCCGAAGTTATCTCGGACGAAGGCGAAGCCACCGGCGATGCTCCCAGTACCGGAGAGCAATCAGATGAATAATCACAATGCCCTGAACGAGTTGTACGTTCCGCAAGCAATAATCCCCACGGTCATTGAGAGCAGTCCGAGGGGCGACCGGGCCTTTGACATCTACTCGCTCCTGCTGCGCGAGCGGATCGTCTTCCTGAACACACCAATAAACGACCGCGTCGCCAACACCATCATCGCCCAGCTTCTGTTCCTGGAGCGGGAGGACCCCGACAAGGATATCAACCTCTACATCAGCAGCCCCGGCGGAGTCATCCGCTCCGGACTGGCCATTTACGACACCATGCAGTTGATTAATCCGGATGTGGCCACCATTTGCCTGGGTATGGCGGCCAGCATGGGCTCGTTCATCCTGGCCGGAGGCGCCAAGGGAAAGAGATACTCCCTGCCCAATTCGACCATCCATACGCATCAGGCCATGGGCGGAGCGCAGGGCCAGGCCTCCGATATCGAAATTGCCGCGCGGGAAATCATCAGGCTGGAGCGCCAACTGAACACGATACTCGCGGAAAACACCGGGCAGCCCTACGATAAGGTTGCCCAGGACTCCAGCCGGGACTTCTACCTCACCGCAGAGGACGCACTGGAATACGGCTGGATCGATGAGATTCTCACTGGGAAGAAGCCGGAAGAGCAGAGCGAATAACCGTTCCTTCCCACCCCAGCGGACGGACAATCAAGAATAGAGAGAGGAGACTGCCCAAATGCCTGACACATCCCAGAACAACGGACTATTCGTCCCCCAGAGCATCATCCCCATGGTCATCGAGACCAGCCCCAGGGGCGAACGGGCATTTGACATCTATTCGCTGCTGCTGAAAGAGCGCATCGTATTCCTGAACACCCCGATCAACGACCAGATTGCCAACATCATAATCGCGCAGTTGCTGTTCCTCGAGAGGGAAGACCCGGACCGGGACATCAACCTGTACATCAGCAGCCCCGGCGGCGTGGTGAGTTCCGGGCTGGCCATCTACGACACGATGCAACTGATCTCTCCGGACGTTTCCACTATCTGCCTGGGCATGGCCGCCAGCATGGCAACCCTGCTTCTCTCCGGCGGCAAGAAGGGCAAGCGATATGCCCTGCCCAACTCCACCATCCACATGCACCAGCCGTTGGGCGGCGCCCAGGGTCAGGCCTCCGACATCGAGATCGCCGCGCGTGAGATTATCCGCCTGCAGGAAAAGCTCCGCACCATGCTGGCTGAAAACACCGGTCAGCCCTACGACAAGGTCGCCGTCGATACAGACAGGGACTACTACCTGACCGCCGAGCAGGCAACAGAGTATGGCCTGATCGACGAAATACTCGGAGCGAGCAAAGCCGCTGCGGCAGAAGAGGCAAAGGAAGGCGACTAAGGAATAAAGCGGATCAGCTGGTACAAGGGTAATCAAGGTTGTGATGCTGAGTGTGAGGGATTAACCGTTGACTACTGGCCGTAATACACCCAGATCGGTGCAATGTTCTTTTTGCGACAGACCCCATCCCAAGTCTGAAATACTGCTATCAAGCGAAGGGCAGGCTGCGGTCTGCTTCTCGTGCGTGCGAACCCTTTCCGAAGTCGTGGCAGACGAGGACGGACTGGCGCCGCCACCACCACCGCCCCTGCGGCGCATGACGCCTCGAGAGATCTACGCCAACCTGGACGAATACGTTGTCGGGCAGGAACGGGCCAAAAAGATACTCAGCGTTGCGGTCTACAATCACTACAAGCGTATCCGCAACGGCCTTCGGTCCACCTCTGTAGAAATCCAAAAAACCAACATGCTGCTCATCGGGCCGACCGGCTGCGGGAAGACTTTGCTGGCCGAGACGCTGGCCCACACTTTGGACATCCCCTTCGCCGTTTGCGACGCCACCTCGCTTACCGAATCTGGGTACGTCGGCGAGGATGTGGAAAACATCCTTCTTAGATTGATCCAAGCTGCGGACTGGGACATTCGTCGAGCCGAACACGGCATCATCTACATCGACGAAGTCGACAAGATCGCCCGCAAGGAGGGCATCAATCGTTCCATCACGAGGGATGTCTCCGGCGAGGGTGTGCAGCAGGAGCTGCTGAAAATCATCGAGGGTTGCGTTGCCAACGTGCCTCCCCAGGGAGGACGTAAGCACCCCCACCAGGAATTTCTCCAAATTGACACCACCAACATCCTCTTCATCTGCGGAGGCGCTTTCGACGGGCTCGAAGAGGTTGTGGAAAAACGTGTCAGCGCGAGCACCAACCGGCTGGGCTTTCTCGCCGGGGGCCGTTCCGACCAACCAATGGTCGGCGGTGTGGCAGGCGGCGTTACCCCCGACGATCTCCTGGAGTTCGGGTTTATTCCTGAGATGGTGGGCCGGCTTCCAGTTACGGTCACCCTGGACCCGCTGGACAGGGACTCCCTGGTACGTGTGCTGACAGAGCCAAAAAACGCCATCGTCAAGCAATACCAGCACCTCTTCCAGATGGACGGCGTTGAACTGGAGTTCACCCTTTCAGCCATGGAAGCGGCCGCCGAACGGGCTCTGGCGCACAGAACAGGCGCCCGGTACTTGCGATATGTGATCGAGGACACCCTGCTCGACGTGATGTACGACCTGCCGTCCCTCAGCGGAGCTGCACGCTGCGTTGTGGACCAGGACAGCATCGAGGGTCTGTCAACGCCCCGGCTGTTGGACATTACCGGGAAAGACCTGTCGCTGCCCACCGAGCCGATGCGAAAGTCGGCCTGAGTTCGCCGACAACCACTGTACGGTAGCCGCCGCCTTGGGGGCGGTCAGGTTTCCCGACGCATGGCCTCAGCGATGGGGTGGTCCAGGCACACCCCTCCGTAGCCGAATGGATCGTGCCGGTATGGCTCCGCCAGCGAAACTTCCTTTCCCACGGATGTAACGTCCAGGGTTATCTGACCCTCGCTCAACGAGCGCAGCGTTTCAAGCAACAGGTAGGGCTCTCTGCTGTATTGTTCCGACCGAATGAGCCGGAATAGCTCGTATTCCTCTCCCCGCCGCTCTTTGATCTCCGCAACGCTTTGCCCTTGCTGCTGTTGCCAATGGATTTCCAGAGCCGGCCCCCTCAGCGGTACCGTAACGTAAGAAACCAGAGGCCCTCGGTCAACCTCCTCCGTGGCCAGGTGCATCATGGCCCCGGTGCGCTCCGCGCGCTGCTCGATCAGTTGCCAGACCACTTCCTGCCAGGTACCGATGGGTCCGTCCGGCAGGGCCGGATGCAGGTTCAGGAGCGGGAACGCCCGGCAGAGAGCCGAGCTGGCGATGAGCATGTACCCGGCCAGGACGCATATATCCGGTTGCCGGCCGGACAGCAGGTCCAGTACCTCGGAGTCGTACTCGGCGCGGTGGTCGGCGAAGGATCCACCAATGCGTCTTCTGAACTCTGCCGAGGAGTGAGTGATGAGCGGGATGCCATATTCCGCCACTAGCCTGAAATACTCGTCCGAACCGTCAGCCTCACCGCTCGCCCTGTTGCTGAATACGAAGTCAATGCGGGCGTCAATCCCCTCGGACTCCAGACGTTCTCTTACGAATCGCAGCAGCCCTCGGGACCCCTCGCCTCGTCCGGTGGAAAACCATCCGATCCTCAACACGTTCAGGACACCAGCTTCCTAAATTTGGCGTATACAGGCGCCAGCATCAGCAGGGGATTGGGCCTGCGCCCAACGCAGGTCCCCGCGCGAATGGCCCTCATCAGACCCTCCGGCGTTGCCTCCAGTTCGGCAGCCGGGACCTCAGTGTATGTGCGCCCCAGCTCCAGGGCAGAGTGAGAGTCGCTGCAGGCCACCACTGGCAGGGAATGGACGGCGGCAAAGTTGACGCCCCGGTCGTTGTCCCGGGACAGGAATGTATGTGCGTTGTATCCCTCGAGAAAGTCGACCCACGGCACTATTTCGCGCAGGGCATCGGCCCCGATGGCTGTGGGACGTATGCGGTCGAACGGGTGCGGGATTCCAACCAGTCCTCCCTGGTCCTTCACTCTCTTTACCGTTTCCGTAGGGGAGAGCCTGGCAGGCACCGGCTGTTCGAGGAACAAGCCCAGAATATCGCCTCCCGACGACTTGATTTCCTCGCCCACTATCACCGGAAAGCCCGCCGCCGTTTCGCGAGCCTCCAGGCCCCCTCGAATGTTGTCGTGATCGGTCACTGCGACCAGCCCGAGGCCCGAGTCACGGCAACGCTGCAACACTGATGACACCGGAGCGGCAGAGTCGTGAGAGTGTCGCGTGTGCACGTGCAGGTCGATTCGCACCGTGGTTGAGGCACTGGCGGCCTGGTCCAATTCGTCACGTTGCATGATTAGTGGAGGCTAAAAGGGGAGCTCTTCCTCATCCCCGGCGGCATCATCGTAAGAGGCGTCGTCAAAGAAGGGTGGCTCCCCGTCGTCCGGCGTCGGAGCAGGTGCACCGGGGCGCTGATAGCTCTCGCGCAGAGTGGTCACCTCCAGCTCCGCGGAGTCCAGCAACTGATTGCAACGCTGCACCAGCTTCATGCCCTGCTCGAACTGGGCCGTCGCGTCCCCGAGAGTGAGGCCGCCAACCTCCATCTTCTCCGCAATCTCAGCGAGTTGACGGAAGGCGTCCTCAAAGCTCAGCTCGTCGGCACTAACCGGGGCGCCAGAATGGTTGGCATCGCTGGAGGACATATCAAGAGACTCCGTCCGGGGCGAAGAGTGGAACGACTGCCAAGCCTGCTCGGCAGGTCAAGCAGGAAACACTATAGCAGCATTGCGGAGGCCGGTGGTTGGGCCTCCTTGGTTTTACGTCTGCGTTGAGGCTTTGATTCGGTGGGAGCGGTGACGACAGGAGCGTCCATCGCACCAACGACCGGCGGGCCAGCCACCGCAGGTAAGTCGCCGTCGGCCACGGTAATGCGCAGTTCGTCGCCTGGGCTGGCCTGCGATGTGCTGGTCAGCGCCTTTCCGGTGCCGACCATTTCGACCACGGCGAATCCCCGCTTGAGCGTGGCTTTGGGGTCGAGACCGCGCAGGCGCTGAAAAAGGCCATCCACCTCAAGCCGCCGCTGCATTGCCATCGTCCCGACCGCCGCGCCCGCCATCCGTGAGAGGTCGTCAATCCGGCGTCGCAGTGTGGGAATATCGGGCAGCCCGGCTTCCAGCTGGCGCCGGAGCCTGTCGATGCCCGTCCGCTCCTGCTGCAGTTGCCCGGCAACACGACGGTCCATACGCTGGAGGAATGTCGTCACGGTGTAGCGCAGGTCCCGCACGTCCGGGGCGATCAATTCCGCAGCCGCCGAAGGTGTAGGGGCCCTGACGTCGGCCACAAAGTCAGCGATGGTCTCGTCGGTCTCGTGGCCCACCCCGCTCACCACGGGCGTGCGGCAGGCGTAGATGGCGCGAGCCACGGCCTCTTCGTTAAACGCCCACAAGTCCTCGAGGGATCCACCACCTCGAGCCACGATTATGACGTCACAGCCCCCGTCGCGGTCCAGCGCCTCCAGGGCCGAGGCGATGTTGGCGGCGGCCCCCTCTCCCTGCACTTGCGTCGGTGACAAGACCAGTCTGGCCAGGGGATAGCGCCTGCTCAGCACGTTCTGGATGTCGTGAAAAACCGCGCCTGTAGGAGAAGTGACTACTCCCACAACCTTCGGGAACACTGGCAGCGGACGCTTGCGGCCGGGGTCGAAGAGGCCCTCGGCGGTCAGCTTCTGGGTCAGCCGCTCCAGCTCCAGGGCCAGTTCTCCGAGGCCCACGGGCGCGACCACATCGACCATGATGTTGAGGGTGCCCCTGGGTTCGTAGAACGATATCTTGCCGTGGGCTGTGACCTGCTCGCCGTTGGACAGCAGGTGGATGCCCCGCTGGCTGCGGAACATGACCGCCTGCAACACAGCCTGGCGGTCCTTGAGGTTAAAGTAGGCGTGGCCGGAGGAAGCAATGCTGAGGTTGGAAACCTCGCCTTCGATCCACAGATCCCCCAGGTGCGGGTCCGATTCCAGCTCGGTCCGTATGTAGTTGGCGACCTGGGAGACTGTGTAGGTCGGCACGACCTCAGCTCACGCGCTCGGAGTACGCCCCAGTACGAGTGTCCACCCTGATAATCGTCCCCGGCGTAATGAACATGGGAACGTTGATTCGCAGCCCCGTTTCCAGAGTGGCAGGTTTGTTGCCACCCTGGGCGGTGTCGCCCCGGAATGAGGGGGGAGTCTCGGTCACTTCCAGTTCAACGTGAATGGGCAGGTTCACGCTGATGGGCACACCCTTGTAGAACACCACCTCAACGTTGGCGTTTTCCTTCAGGTATCCCAAGGATTCGCCCAGGATGTCGGTGGTCAGCTCGTACTGGTCGAAGCTTTCCTGGTCCAGGAAGTAATAGAATTCGCCATCCGTGTACAGGTACTGAGTGGGTCGGTTGTCGATATCCGCGATGGTGAAGCCGGTGTCGTATCGCTGGAAGGTCCGTTCCACCACTGTACCGCTCAGCAGGTTCTTCATCTTGATGCGGGTTACAGGGGCCCGCTGCTGCATCTTGTGGCGCTCATAGTCCATCACCATCCACGGCGCACCGTCCAACTCTATGACCAGACCACGGTTGAGATCGCTGAAGTTTATGCTCATGCAGACCGCCTGTTTGGGTGTTTGACCGGGCGCTAGGAAATGTCCCCCGTTCCGGTCCCGTTTTACTTCGATGCCTTGCTCAGGGGAGTCGCCCCATCCTGACCGAGGACGACAATGTCTTCGATGCGAAGTCCGCCCCATCCTGAAAGGTAGATCCCGGGCTCCACAGTGAATACGGAATTCACGTCCAACTGATCCTCGGAGCGAGGGCTAACCCTCGGGATTTCGTGGACCGCCAGACCCACTCCGTGGCCAAGGCTGTGGCCGAAATTCTCGCCGTACCCGGCGGAGCCGGAAAAACCCGAGAGATAGCACCGGTTTTCGGCCCCGGAGATTAGGATGGCGTCCACTTCCCGTTCGGGCAGCTTGGCCACAAAAGTCCCCAGTCGAGATTCCATCACTGGGACTCTTCCTCCACCAGTGCAGCCAGTATTTGCAAGGCTGAAGTATAGCTTCTCCACCCAAAGCCCGCAATTTGGCCGCGGGCGATGTCGGACAGAACGGAATGCCGCCGCCACGGGTCCCGGGCCAGCGGATTGCTGAGGTGCACCTCGATAAACGGCAACCGACAGTCGATCAGGGCATCCTTAAGGGTCAGCCCGTAATGCGTCAGCGCTCCACCGTTGACGATCAGGCCGTCGATGCGACCCCAGTGATCCTGGATACAGTCAACCAGTGCACCCTCGTGATTGGACTGGAAGAATTCAACCTCCACGCCCAGCTCGTCGGCGACGCGTCTGATCTCCTCGTTCACCTCGTCCAGCGTCTTGACACCGTAGTACCCGGCATCCCGGCGCCCTAGCATATTGATGTTGGGGCCGTTCAGAACTAGGAAACGAGACATTGGATCCGCCCTCACCCTAACCCTCTCCCGGCGGGAGAGGGGACTGGGTTTCGTCCGGTTCGGGCAGCGCCGGCGCCGCGGAGGCCGACGGCTCGTCGGCGCGGGGGTGGTGTGACAAGTATGCCTGCAACGCCTCAGCCTTGGTTACGTGGGTGTAGATCTGGGTGGTCTGGGGACTGGAATGCCCCAGCAGTTCCTGGATAACCCGAAGGTCTGCGCCGCCCTCCAACATGTGTGTGGCATAGGTGTGGCGCAAAGTGTGAGGGTGCACGTCGTCCCTGGCTCCGGACGCAATTCCGTACTTGCGAACCATGCTCTCGATGCTGCGGCGGGAGAGACGTTTGCCATAGCGATTAAGGAACAAGGCGTCGGATTTCTCACCGGGTTGCGCCTCGTCCTCCAGCTCCGGACGCACCTCGTTGAGGTAACGCGTCAGCGCCTCCTCGGCAGGCTGACCGTACAGCCCTTCCCGCTCCTTGTTGCCCTTGCCCCGCACCAGTATGGAGCGTTGGCCAAAATTGATGTCCGATATGTTCATCCCGTGGATCTCGGCCAGCCGCACGCCGCAGGAGTACAGCAGTTCAAGTATGGCCTTGTCACGGACACCCATGGCCGACGACTCGTCGGGTGCGTCCAGCAGCCGTTCCGCCTCCTTGTGGCCGAGGAACGTGGGGAGCGGCTTGCTGACCTTCAGGCGAAAACTCCTGCCCGACGGCACGGGAGTGGACTGAAACATTCCCTCCTGTACCAGGAATAGGTAGAAGGAACGCAACACTGTCAGCTTGCGGGACACGCTCACCCGTTCGTAGCCTTTTCCATACTCCCGGACGGGGGTGGCCAGCCACGCCAAGTAGCCCCGCAGGGTATTGCGGTCCATTTCCCTGAGATTCAGGTCATTGAGCCACAGATACTCACGGAAGGCCTGCAGGTCCGCCATATATACCCGCTCGGTATTCTCGGAAAGACCGCGCTGCCCACGCACGTAGGCCGGGAACCGCTCCAGGAGCGCATCGAACTCCGCAACGTTGGGCGGAACGTCGACCTCCACCCTGGAGTCCCTGGCAGCACTAGTCGCCAACGCCCACCAACTCCCCGGAGGAAGTCTGCTCCGACGCCCCGGCTGTTCCATCCGGGCTTGCCCCGTCCTGGCTCACCGCCTCTTGCCAACTGCAGGAGGTGCAGGCCACGGTGCTGCGGTTCTGCTGAACCATCATTTTGCCGCACTCGGGGCAAGGGTTGGGGACCGGCTTCCGGTTGGAAAGGAACTCACAGTTCGGGTAGCGCGCGCAGCCCCAGAACGTACGGCCGCCGCGGCCGCGGGCACGGCGCTCCACCAGATCTCCGCCACAGTCCGGGCAGGCGACACCAATTTTGTTGAGGATCGGCTTTGTGCCCTTGCAGTCGGGGTAACCGGTACAGGACATGAAGCGTCCGAATCGCCCAATCTTGATTACCATCGGCATGGAGCAATCGTCGCAGACCTCGTCGGTCTCCTCTTCCAGCTTCACCCGTGGCATGGACTCCGTTGCATTGTCCAGGGCATCACGGAAGGGGCCATAGAACTCACCCAGCATGGGCACCCATCCCCTCTCGCCTCGGGAAACGGCGTCGAGGTCCTCCTCCATCCCCGCAGTGAAATCCAGGTTCATCACATCGGGGAAGAATTCCGTCAGCAAATCCGAGAGGGTAAGGCCCAGGGTGGTTGGAAACAGTCGACTCTGCTTGCGTTCCACGTAGTAACGGCCCAGCAGCGTCCCGATGGTCGGCGCGTAGGTGCTGGGACGCCCGATGCCCCGCTCCTCCATGGCCTTGATCAGCGTGGCCTCGGAAAACCGCGGAGGCGGCTCCGTGAAGTGCTGGTTGGCGCTCAGTCCCTGGCAATCCAGGGGATCGCCGCCCTCCAGGCGTGGCAGGGTCTTGCTGTTGTCATCGTCGCCGGACTCATCCCGCCCTTCCATGTATACGGAGCGGAACCCGGCGAACTTCAGAACCGACCCCGTGGCCCGGAAAACATAGGTGTTCCCCGAGTCGCGGCAGGCCGCATCAATGTCGACGGTTGTCGCCTCGGACACCGCATCGGCCATCTGGCTGGCCAGCATCCGCTGCCAGACCAGGGTGTACAGCCTTAGCTGTTCCGAATTGAGATATGGCTTCATCGAGGCGGGGTCCCGGCGGATAGATGTGGGCCGGATGGCCTCGTGGGCCTCCTGTGCCGCCTTGGAACGGCGCGTATATACGCGCGGCTTGTCCGGGCGGTACTCGGTGCCGTACCTGCCGGCGATGTATTCCCTCGTCTCGGAGACCGCCGACGCGGCCACCTGGGTTGAGTCGGTCCGCATGTAGGTGATCAGGCCCACTGGCCCTCCGTCACCCACGTTCATGCCCTCGAACAGCTGCTGCGCCACCGACATTGTGCGCTGTGAGGTGAACCGCAACTTGCGGCCGGCCTCCTGTTGCATGGTGCTGGTGGTGAAGGGCGCCGCAGGACGCTGCCTGACATCGCGCTTGGTAACCTCTGCCACCCCATAGCGAGCGCCCTCAAGCTCCTTCTCGTATCGGCGGGCGTCCTCCTCCTTGGATATGCCAAGGCGCCCACGCTGCCCCTTCAGGGAGCGCAGCTGCGCCGAGAACTCCGTCTTCTGCCCTTCCTTCCGCAACTTGACGTCGATGGTCCAGGACTCCACGGGAACGAACGCCTCGATCTCCCGTTCGCGGTCCACGACCATGCGCAGGGCCACCGATTGCACCCGCCCGGCCGACACGCCTCTCTGCACCCGCTTGCGGAGAAGCGGGCTGATCTGGTAGCCCACCACCCGGTCAAGGATGCGCCGCGCCTGCTGTGCGTTGACCAGCTGCATGTCGATTTCGCGCGGGTGGCTGAAGGCCTCCTCCACTGCGTCCCTGGTGATCTCGTGGAACACCACTCGCTTGGGAGGCGAAGACCGGTTGTCCCAGTCGGCAGCCTCCTGCAGGTGCCACGAGATGGCCTCACCTTCCCGGTCCGGGTCGGTGGCCAGGTAGATGTTCCGGGCGTCGTCCCCGGCAACCTTGAGTTGGCTGACCAGGTCCTTCTTGTCCTTCACAACCTCGTACAGAGGAGCAAAGTCATCCTCGATATTCACCCCGAAGCGCCACTGGGGCAGGTCGCGTACATGCCCCTGCGAGGCGGTCACTACGTAGTCGCTGCCAAGAATCTGTCCAACCGTCCTGGCCTTGGCCGGCGACTCCACGATGACCAGGTCCTTGCCCTTGGTCTTGATGGGTGCCACCCGGGCGGAGGTCCTGGTCCCCTTTCCCGCAGACCGCGAGGCAGCCTTGCCGCCCTTCGCAGCGGAGGCAGTTGACCTGCTGCCCTTGCTCGCGGTGGCTTTTGCGGTTGCTGTAGCCTTTTTTCCAGCCGCAGCCGCCGTGGATTTCTTGCTGGAAGCCTTGGTCGCGGTGCTCTTTCGCGACTTCCCGGTTTCAGTCTTGGTTTCCGTCTTTTCAGTTTTAGCTGCCATGCACCACCTCCGAAGCCGACGCGCGGACATAGTGCATGCTGCCCACTTGGGCTACTTTTCCTTTCAATTCCAACAACGTCAACATACTGGTTATCGTAGCAATGGGTATCCCGGACTGGCTGCACAGGTCGTCCACATGGACCGGCTCGCCGGAAAGGCGGGCCACCAGGGATGACTCATCAGGGTCCAGGCCCTGCAGATCATCTTCCTCTATTTTGGTTTCAGTCGCCGTAAAATCCATCGAGTTCTGGAGTTTATTCCCTTTCCCACTGCCCTTAGCCATTTCCGGGAGGTTCAATTCTTCCAGAACGTCGGTATAGTCCGCAACGAGTTTAGCACCCTCTTTAATCATCCTGTTGGTGAAACTGCTGGCTGGCGAGAAAATACTACCAGGTACGCAGAATACCTCCCGGTCCTGTTCGAGGGCCTGCTGCACGGTCCAGCGGGTCCCGCTGCCCTCACCGGCCTCCACCACCAGCGTCCCAAGGGACATCCCGCTGATGAGGCGGTTGCGTCTCGGAAAGTTCCGAGCGTCGGGCCGGACACCCAGTTTGTGTTCACTGACCACGGCGCCCCGCGTCTGGACCTGCCGGAACAGGCCAGAGTGCTCCCGAGGATAGACACTGTCCAGGCCTCCCGCGACAACAGCGATAGTCCTGCCTCCGCAATCCAGTGCCGCCCGGTGGGCCGCGCCATCGATCCCCAGGGCCAGCCCACTGACGATGGTGATGCCGGCGGAGGCCAGGTCGCGGCTCAGCGCCGCGGCAGCGTCCCTGCCGTAAGAGGTGGGATTCCGAGTCCCAACCACTGCCACCGAAAACTGGTCCGAAGGAATCAATTCGCCGAGATAATACAGCACCGGGGGCGGATCGTGAATCTCCCTGAGTCTTGGCGGGTAGTCCTCACAGTTCCAGTTCGCTGCCTTCACTCCAGCCATATGCAACGCTTCCATTCCCTCATCGGGGTCAGCGTCCCGCCTGGCCGCTGCAATCTCCTGCGCCGTGCGGGAGTCCAGACCGGCCTCCCTCAGTTGCGTGGCATCTGCCGCCCAGGCATCCTCCATGGATCCGAAGTAGGTCTCCAGTAGGCGAAATCGTGCTGTGCCAAGATGCGGAATCCCGCTCAGCGCAACCCAGTACTTGAGGTCATCCATGTGGGCGATTCTAGCACAGCGCAAAAAACCCCAACAATCAGGCCTCGTCACCACTCGGTATCACAAGCCCGCCGCCACTTTCCGGGAAAAGGCGGGATCAATGGGGATTCAATGCCACCTTGGGAGACACTTCGGAGCAGGAAAGCCAACCGGGAGCCACCCTCGCATGAGGCCACTCTTGAAGGTCACAACCTTGTCGGGCCGTACACAGAGGGCTGCTCAATTCGTTGACAAGGAAACAGGGGAAGTGTATATTCGACAGACTTAAGACCGCCGCAATATTCGGCTGCTTGAATAGGCCTGTCATCTGGTGACGGGCTTGGCCGAAACGTCCAGGGGAAGCTACCTGTAGACTGTGATGACCGCTTCAGTAGAACATCCCGATCGGCGTCGGGATCCCTCTCCTTCCCCTTGGGCCTTGCTATTTCTTCCATTTCCATGTATGCAGATTAGGCGGCCGTCTGCCAGCAATTTCCGCTTTTCGCAGTGATCTGGGAGGATTCCCGTTATGCAAATGCGAGACTTCGTCGTTCGCTTCGCCGGTGAAGGGGGACAGGGTGTCGTAACGTCCGCTGAAGGTCTGGCCCAGTCATCCACGCAGGTGGGTTACCACGCCCTTACCTTCGCCACCTTCCCATCGCAGATTCTCGGCGGCCCCACTTGGACCCAGGCGCGAATCTCCGTTGACCCTGTCCGGGCACCGGGCGATGACGTAGATGTCCTGGTGGCTTTCAACCAGGAGGCCTACGACAACCACGCCGAGGAGGTCCGGGAGGACGGGGTCATCATCTTCAACTCAACCGAGTTTGAGTTGGAGGGAGACCCGAGATCCTTTGGACTGCCCATCGAGGAACTGGCCCGCTCCACCGGAAACAACCGCGCGGGCAACATGGTCATCATGGGGGCTCTCGCCCACTTGGTGAACATGCCCCACGAATATCTCGAAGAGTTCGTCGAAAAGCGCTTCAGCCGTGGACGTGAAGGCGACGACGAGGTAATTCGTTCGAACATCCAGGCCCTGCGGCTGGGCCGAGAACACATCGCCCTCAGCGGGTTCAACCTGGGGGACCTCGCGCCGGCGCAGATGCCCGATTACCAGCAGCTGATGATCAAGGGCAACGAGGCGCTCTCCCTGGGTGCCATCGCCGGCGGACTCGACTTTTACGTCGGATATCCCATCTCCCCTGCCACTCCGATATTGCTCTACATGGAGCGCAACCTGATAGGCAAGGACAAGTTCGCCTACCAGGTAAGCTCCGAGATCGAATCGATCACTGGCTTGATCGGCGCGGGCTTCGCCGGGAAACGGGCCATGACCGCCACGGCGGGACCCGGCGTTTCCCTGATGAGCGAGGGTCTGGGCCTGAGTTGGATCGCGGAGATTCCGCTGGTGGTGGTTAACGTGCAGCGCGGAGGCCCGGCCACCGGCCTGCCCACCAAGACCGAGCAGTCCGATCTCATGTCTTGCATGTTCCCCGCCCACGGCGACGTGCGAATGCCTGTCATCGCCGTCGGGACCGTTGAGGAGTGCTTCTACGGCGCGATCAAGGCCATCGAATGGGCGGAAAAATACCAGGGCCCGGTCATACTGATGTCGGAGATGGCACTGGCAGAGCGAGCGCAGAATATCCCGAAGCCCGACCTGAGCAAGGTCAAGCAGGCCAAGCGCGTGGTCTACGAAGGCAACAACGGCTACAAACGCTATGCGGGACAAGAGCTGTCGCCCATGCCCCTGCCGGGCGGCCCCGGCGCGTACGTCGCCAACGGCAGCGAGCACGACGACATCGGCGACACCACGCACCTGCCGGAACGCCATATCCAGATGACCCAGCGCCGCTTCAGCAAGATCAAGCTGCTGGAGGAAGAGGACTACGAGAGCGAAGGGACCGAGTTCTCGGTTGCCCTGCTGCCATGGGGCGGAAGCAAGGGACCCACCCGGGAGGCATTCGACATCCTCAAGCGCCAGGGCGCCCCGGTGGGCTGGTACTACACCATGTTCCTGAACCCGCTGCCGCCCAAGCTCCTCGAGGAACTGAAGCAGAAGGACCTGGTGATAGTGCCCGAGCTCAACTACCAGGGCCAGTTCTCCCAGATCCTGAGAGGCGCAGGCATCAAGGCCGAATCGATAACCCAGTACACCGGGTTGCCCTTCAAGGCGCGCACCCTGGTGGAACGGATTGCCGAAATGACCAACTTCCGTTTGACGGAGGCCGTGAGCGTATGAGCAAGAAAAACCCGGAATACGATTTCAAATGGTGCCCCGGCTGCGGAGACTTCGGAGTTCGCCGGGCGTTGGAACTCGCGATGATCAACCGGTTGGAAGAGACCGGTCTGCCCATGGAGAGCAACGTTGTCGTCGCTGGCATCGGATGCTCGGGCAACCTGGTCCACCTGCTGGAGGGCGACCAGCCCTACGGAATGCACGGCATCCACGGGCGGTCTCTTCCCATTGCCATGGGCGTCAAGATGGCCCGCCCGGAGTTGAACGTGGTAGTGGTGGCCGGTGACGGCGACTTCCTGAGCATCGGCGGCGAGCACATCGGCCCGCAGGCCTCCCGCAACCTGAACATCACCGCCGTGATCATGGACAACGGTGTATACGGCCTGACCAAGGGGCAGAGCTCTCCGACGACCAAGCTGGGCGTTATCACCAGTTCCACCCCCTACGGAAAGATTGAGAGCCAGATCAATCCGCTGGAACTTTACCTGACTCTCGGCGTTTCGTTCGTGGCGTCGGGATTCTCCGGCCAGCCCAGGCCACTGTCCCAGCTCATCAAGCAGGGAATGGAGCACGAGGGCTTTTCCATCGTTCATGTGCAGTCGCCCTGCACCACCTACAACGACACGTTCGAGGAGCTGAAGGGCAACCCCCGCAAGGGCATCGAGCCGACGCTCTGGGACGTGCCGGACGAGCACGATCCGTCCAACAAGGGCGCGGCCTATGAGCTGCTGCAACAGAGCGGCCTGCCGGTCGGCGTGGTCTACAACGACGAGGGCCGCCCCTCGCTGAGTCAGCGTCTTGAGCAGACTTGGGAAACCGCCCGAGGCCGCTCCGCCGAGGAGCTGATGTCAGCTTTCGAATTCTAGGCGGACCAGCAAAGGGCAAACGATGAACGAATAATCCCCGCCGTTTGGCGGGGATTCATTTTTGCCCAGAAGTGCTAACCGAGGAGAATGTCAGGTGGACGAATAGTCCGGGTTATCGTACTGCTCCTCCTCCAGGTCGACGTACTTGGAGGGACACTTTACCAGAATCTCATTGGCGCGAAAGATGCCGTCGGCGCCGTGGCTGCCTTCCAGGATAATCTCCGAGTGAGGGTTGAAGAAAAGGTCGGGCAAAACACCCTCGTAGCTGGCATGTAGCAGAGCGGTGCCTGAATTGATGCCTTCCTTGTCGGTCAGTTGAAACTGGGATATCGTAGACTTGTCGCCCCTGTCGAATGTGCCCTCGACCAGCTTGCCGGAGACCCGGACCATCTGGCCATCCTGGATCTCACTGCGGTCGTTGAATTCGCTAACCGTCAGGAAGTAGCGCGTGTTCTCTCCGAATGTCGCCCAGATCATGAATCCCAGCCCCAAGACCACCACCGCCGCAACGATGATGAACCGGGTGCGGTTGGAGCGCAACCCGGAGTTCCCTCCCTCGTCTATCTCTGCGGCCCGTGCGTCCAAACTCTGTCTCCAGAATCGCGGCAATTCCGCCCAGACTTTGTGAAAATGATAACAGACGACTCCATCTCTGCCAACGCAGGCGCCTCAGTTTGAACGCCAAGAATTCCGAATTCGCGATCCTGGCCGAGGGGCTGGAAAAGAGCTACCGGGAGTGGCCCGTGCTCTGGGACCTCGAAATGTCGGTTCACTGGGGAGAGTCCCTGTCTCTATTCGGGGCCAATGGCGCGGGCAAGACGACCCTCCTCCGCATCCTCGCCACCAGCGTCCGCCCAGACTCCGGCGCGGTGTGCATTGCCGGCCACGACCTGCGCCGCCATACGGCACAGGCCCGGCGAAGTATTGGAGTGGTCGCTCACCGCAGCTTTCTCTACGATGACCTTACGCCTCGGGAGAACCTGAACTACTACGCCCGCCTCTACGGCATACGGGACCGGGAGGCCCGCATATCCGCGGTCCTCGAACGCGTGGGGCTCTCCCCCCGTGCCAATCACAGGGTGCGCACGCTTTCCAACGGAATGCAGCGACGCGCGGCCATCGCTCGGGCTATCTTGCATCAACCAGACGTATTGCTGCTTGATGAGCCAGAGACCGGGCTGGACCAGGATTCCCGGCAGATGCTGGGCGACCTGCTCGCCGAATGGACCGGTGGCGGGCGATCCGTCGTACTCACGACCCACGACATCGAACTTGGCATCGAGTGGGGACACAGGGCAGCCGTGCTCTCGGGTGGAAAGCTCACCTACACCGAGGGGGATGCGGAGACGATCCAGGCCGCGCTTTCCGGTGCCGAGCCAGTGCCCGGAGGTCAGCAGTACCTAGCCCCGGTTGAGGGACGGGAGATCTCCGGTGGACAGAGGGAGCAGTGACCGCGTTGCTTGGGGCAGTGGCGACCATGGTCTGGAAGGATATCCTGCTTGAGCTGCGTTCCCGCGAGCTGGTCATATCGGTCATCGTCTTTGGCCTGCTGGTGGTGATCGTGTTCAGCTTTGCCATCGACCCCGCGCCGGGGCAGGTCGAGGCTCTCGCACCGGGGATACTGTGGGTGGCCTTTGCCTTCGCCGCCACCCTGGCCATGAACCGCGCCTTTGTCCGCGAGCAGGAGGCCGGGGCGCTGGAGGGACTGCTGGTATCCCCCGTCAGCCGCGACGCCATCTTCCTCGCAAAAGCCACCACCAGCTTCCTGTTCATGCTGCTGATCGAGGCTGTGCTGTTGCCGGCCTACGCGGTGATGCTGGGGTTTTCCGCACTGTCCTGGACCCTGGGGCTGACCATCGTGCTGGCAACGCTGGGCTTTGCGTTGATCGGGACCCTGTTTTCGGCGCTGGCAGCCCAGACCCGGTCGCGCGAGATCATGCTCCCGGTGCTGTTCTTCCCCATCGTACTGCCAGTGATCCTGGGCGCCGTCGAGGCCACGACCCGCGCCATCGGCGGCGAGACGTTCGTGGGTTTGGGGCGCTGGCTGCCTCTCATCGCCGTGTTCGATGCGGTGTTTCTGGTAATATGTCCGTGGGTTTTTTCATTCGTGGTAGAGGACTGACCGGAATTGCAGGACACTGAGCGAACCGCACGTCGCGCCGGCGGCTACCCAGCCGCCAGGCCACGGGGATGGTTGACGCCGAAAACGATTGTGGGCGCCATCGCCGGCATTCTTCTGCTGGTCTCCCTGTACCTGATGTTCATGGTTGCGCCCACCGACGCCAACTTGGGCAACGTGCAGAGAGTCTTCTACATCCACGTTCCCATCGCGTTGATGTCCTTCCTGGCTTTCTTCATTGTGTTCGTAGGCAGCGTGATGTACCTGTTCAAGCGCAGCAACAGGTGGGACAGCATGGCCCTGGCCGCCGGGGAGGTGGGGGTCGTGTTTGTCTCCCTGGCGCTGATCACAGGCGTCATCTGGGCCCGCCCGGTGTGGAACGTCTGGTGGACCTGGGAGCCCAGGCTGACGACGACCCTGGTGCTCTGGCTGATCTACGTCGGCTACCTGATGGTGCGGGCCTATGCGCCCAACCGGCCCAAGGCGGCGACATACGCTGCCGTTGTAGGCATCATCGGCTTCATAGACGTTCCCATCGTCTACTACTCCGTGCAGTGGTGGCGGTCCATCCATCCCCAGCAGGTGGTGGGGCCCCTGGCCGATGCCGGGTCGCTGAACTCTACCATGTACATGGTGCTGCTGGTTTCCATGCTGGCGTTCCTGTTCCTGACGGCCTGGCTGATCCTGGAACGAATGGCCGCACGAGATGCTGAGGACGAGTTGGGACGCCTGAGATTCGATATGCGCCGGCAAGGCCGGTCCGCCGAGTTCTAGACCTATTCCAGACGTTACTACCGGTTCCCGGCGAGATAAAGGAAGAATGTTTCAACTGCTACAGACTGCAATGCCGCCCTCGAACCTGGAATACCTGATAGCCGCCTTTGCGGTTACCGGGGTGGTTTTCGTTGGCTACGTGTACTACATTTTCCGGAGAAGACAGGAGACCCAGGCTGAGATCGACCGCCTGCTAACCTCGTCCGAGGCAAACGAAAGCGCCAGGCAGGAGGTTTCCTGACCGGGCGCCAACGTGATAATTCCTGCTCAGTGAGAGTGTGCTCGGAAAGGACTCACCCTCACTGCAACCCTCTCCATCGATGGAGAGGGTTTTTTTGTTGCTGGGCGATCTACCGCTCTACCGTCCGGTCTGGTAGTCCTGGTAGCGGTCCCGCAGCACTTTTTTGTCGAACTTGCCCACACTGGTCTTCGGAATCTCGTCGATGAACACCACATCATCGGGCATCCACCAGGAGGCGAAGCGGGGCCGGATGAATTCCAATACCTGGTCCTTGTCCAGCGTATCGCGGTGGTCGGTGTTGGCCACGACGCAGGCCAGCGGGCGCTCCTGCCACGTGGGATGCGGGATGGCGATGACTGCTGCTTCCAGCACGCCGGGGTGGGCGATGATGGCAGTCTCCAGGTCCACGGATGAGATCCATTCACCTCCGCTCTTCACCATATCCTTGACCCGGTCTCCGATCTGGATGTTGCCCCAACGGTCCAGCGAGGCAATGTCCCCGCTGTGGTACCACCCGTCGATGTAGGTCTCCTCGCTGCGGGGGTCGTTCAGGTATTCCGAGGCGATCCAAGGGCCGCGGAAAAGCAGCTCACCCCGCTGCTCGCCGTCCCAATCCAGGTCGTTGCCGTCCTCGTCCACCAGCCTCATCTCTACCCCGTAGACCGGAACGCCCTGCTTGCCCTGCTCAACGTAGCGAGCATCGCCCTCAACCTCGTCCAGATGGGAGCCCAAATTGTTGTAGGAAACCAGCGGCGAGGCCTCGGTCATACCGTAGGCCTGCACCAGGTCCACACCCAGCCGCTCTTTGAACGCCTGAATCATGCTGACCGGCACCGCCGACCCGCCGCTGACCACGGACCGCAGGCAGGAAAAGTCGAACTCCTCGTCGGTGCGGGCCAGGAAATCCAGCATCCCAACCCAGACCGTCGGCACGCCCAGGCTGATGGAGACGCGATGGTCATTGATCAAACGGCAGATGGAGGCAGGGTCAGGCCTCACCCCCGTCAGTACCTGGGTGGCGCCGGTCATGGTGGCCGAAAACGGCACGCCCCAGCTGTTGGCGTGGAACATGGGCACCACGGCCATGACCACGTCGCGCTCCCGCACCCCGGCGGCATCGGCGCTTCCCTCCATCATGGCGTGCAGGATCTGGGAGCGGTGGGTGTAAGTCACTCCCTTGGGCCGTCCTGTGGTGGCCGACGTATAGCACAGACCGGCCGGGTCGTTCTCGTCCAGCTCCGGACGCTCGAATTCATCGGAGGCCGCCGCCAGCAGGTCCTCGTAGATGTGCGCCGACGGGAGCGACGTTTGGAAGCTGCTGTCCCCGGTCATGATCACGAAATGCTCCACGGTCTCCAGTGCCGGCGCGAGCGGCTCAAGAATCGGGACCAGGTCGGGATCCACCAGCATCACCTTGTCGCCCGCGTGGTTCACGATATAGGTCAGGTCGTCGGGCGCCAGCCTGATGTTGGTCGTGTGCGTGATCGCGCCCATGTTGGGTGCCGCAAAGTACGCCTCCAGGTGCCGGTAGGTGTTCCAGCCAAAGGTCCCGACCCGGTCGCCCTTCGCCACGCCCAGTGAAGCCATCGCGTTGCTCAGTTTATTGACCCTCTTTTTCAGGTCCCGATAGGTGTAGCGGTGGTAACCGTCGCCTTCCCGGGTGATGATCTCCTTGTGCGGGAAATAGATATTGGCCCGATCGAGCAATCCAGGCACCAGCAACTGGTAATTCATCATGGCGCTTTGCCTCCACAGGTAGGGGATGCGAAAAGTAAGAATGTCCCCGCAGGGTACTATTCAGGGAGATTTTATGCTGACTCCGCCGTCGACCGCCCAAGTCTGTCCTGTAATATACGACGCTGCGGGCGAGGCGAGGAAGACACACAGGTATCCCGGTTCCTTCAGTTCGCCCAGCCGACCCAGCGGCACCTGCGTCTTCGCCTGCTCTTGACGTGCCCGATAAGCCTCGGCGGAAACCTGCTCCGGATCAGGGAAATAGCCGGGCGCGACGCAGTTGACTCGCACACCGTAGGGCGCCCACTCCTGGGCCAGGCTCTCGGTGAACCGCATCAGTCCCGCTTTGGCGGCATCGTAGGCGACGTATCCCGCACGTCCCCGGAAGGAAGCGAATCCGGAGATGTTAATCACATTGCCGCTGCCCCGTTCCAGCAGGTAAGGCCCCAGCGCGCTGCACCCCTGGAAGGCCTCGGTGAGATTGACGTCAACAATGAAGTGCCATTCCTGCTCGGTCATGCCCTCGTCGCCGTTGGGAAGGGTGGACAGGGGCTTTCGGATGGAATCGCCCACACAGTTGACCAGGGTATCCACACGGCCGAACTCCCGGAGGGTGTCCTCAGCGATGCGCTCCATATCGGCAGCCTTTGTCGCATCGCCCGTCAGCGGGAGGGCCATCCTCCCCAGTTCCCGGATTTCCCCGGCCACCTGCCCCACCGTGGCGGGATTGAGGCTGGTCACGGCAACATCGGCCCCGGCCTCGGCAAACGCCAGGGCAATGCCCTTACCGATGCCCCGGCCCGCGCCAGCCACCAGCACCTTCTGGCCCGATATATCAAACTGAGACAGGCTCATTGATCAGCTCCCTCCAATCGTCCCAATACGCGGGCGACACGTCGACCTGCTTAGTCCCATCCCAGGGCTCCCGGCGGGACAGGCACCCACTAACCGGGCAGCGTCCGCAATCCGGCGTCCTGGCGCAGCAGACCTGGCCATGCAGTCTGAGAATTTCGTGGATGTCCACCATGGAAACACCGAGTTCAGCGAACCATGGCGTGTGGTTAAGATAGACGGTTTTCAGTCTTTCGCGCAACGACCCGGGGTCCTTGCGCCTCCTCCCGACCGGGTCGCTGCCCATCACTCGCTCCAGCACACGGAGGCAGTTGGCGTCCAGGGGCAGCGCGTCCAGGCCCCAGCCGTATGCCAGCACGCAATCCGAAATCTTTTCTCCCACACCCTTGATGGCCAACAGTTGGTCCCGCTCCCGGGGCACGCCCGTCATCAGCGCTTCTGCCATGGACGCCACGAAAGGCAGCTGGCCCGGCCTGACCATCTCAGCAGTGGAAGCGGTGACTTCTCCGACGGCAGCAGCCAGCACAGTTTCGGTGGGAAATCTCCGAAAGAACTCCCGGCACATTTCTACCAGAAGCGCGTCCCTGGTGCGGGCGCTCAGCCCGAATAGGACCAACGTCCGGTAAGGACTGCGCCGGGAATCGACCCTTGGCCACAACTCCGACTCCCACGTGAATCCACGGTAAGCATCCCTCAGCTCTGCTACCAGGGTCGCCACGTGATGGGCATCAATATCGATCACAATCCGCCGACACTTTGACGCTGGTTATAGCCTTGAGTATCATTCCGCTGTTCTGTCACATTTTACTGGTTCCAGTGGCGCCTGTATTTCCGCATAATTTCAGGGTCAGGCCGATTGCAGAGGCTTGTCTGAACTGTGATTCCCCTGATTTTGAGATTTCGCTGATGGGCTCCCAATCCTGTTAATCTATTAATCCTGCAAATCCTGATTCAGACAGAATAGGTGGCGGCGGACTTTGAGATCGTCCTAATTTCAGGGCCAATATAGAGACTTAAAACTCAGATCACCCACGAGGTACGAGCATGAAAGCGGTATTTATCAACGAACACGGCGGGACCGACAAGCTGGTGTATGGAGACAGGCCAGACCCCGAGCCCGGCCCGGGGGAGGTCATGCTGCGCGTGGGCGCCAGCGCTCTGAACCACCTGGACCTGAACCTCAGGGAGGGCCGCACCTACAACGGCCCGCTGCCCCGGATAATGGGCTGCGACATCGCGGGCGAGGTGGTGGCCATCAGCCCGGCGGCCCACACGACCTTGCAGATCGGCGACCGGGTCATCCTGAACAACCGCGTGACCTGCGGGCGGTGTCCCAATTGCGCCATGGGCAACGACCAGTGGTGCCCGAACCAGAAACGCCTGGGCGTGGACCTGGACGGTGGCCATGCCGATTACATCACAGCCCCGGCCGTCAACGCCCACGTGATTCCCGACGACATGGAGTTCGCTGAGGCTGCGTCCCTCCCCATCGCGGCCCACACCGCTTGGCACTGCCTGGTGACCCAGGCCCAGATCAAGCCGTGGGACGACGTGCTGGTCCAGGCGGCGGGCAGCGGCGTTGGCAGCATGGGCATCCAGATCGCAAAGATGATGGGAGCCCGCGTGATCACCACCGCAGGCAGCCAGTGGAAGCTGGACACCGCCCGGGAGTGGGGCGCCGACGAGGTGATCAACTACCGGGATACTCCCAATTTCAGCGAACGAATCAAGGACCTGACCGACGGCCAGGGGGTCGACCTCGTCTTCGATTGCGTCGGCGCAGACGTGTGGGAGCAGAACCTGCTCTCGCTCAAGAGCGGCGGCCGCCTGGTAATCACCGGCGTCACCTCGGGGGCCCGCGCCGACCTGAACCTGTCGCTGCTACAGGGTAAGCCGCTGCACCTGATGGGCAGCGGAGGACGAAGCAACCGCACTTTCGCTGATTTCATGAAGGTGGTGCGCAACGGCTCCCTGCGGGGCATACCGGGACGCGTGTTCCCGCTCTTCGACGTGGGCTCGGCCCATCAGGCCATGCAGGACCGCGACTTCTACGGCAAGATCGTCGTCGAGAACTGAGCATGCCGTGGTAGCGCCACTCGCCTCCAGGGCCTTTGAGAGTTCTCTCTCCCTATGAGAGAAGGGACTGCCGAAGAATCGTGCGCTCGTCCCGTCTTGGTAGCCAACCCCAGAGGCAAGGGGTAAAATTTAGCAACCGGAAATACGGCCCACAAATAGCGAAGGAGACATCAATGAAGATTGCCAGGTATGAGGCGCACGGGACCATTCACTACGGTGTCGTCGATGGCGACAACGTTACAGCCATTGACGGAAGTCCGTTCGGGGACTTCACTGTGACCGACCACGTCCACAAGCTGTCCGACGTCAAGCTGCTGGCCCCGGTGGTCCCCGGAAAGATACTGGCCATGGGCTTGAACTACACCAGCCACATCGGCGACCGCCCGGCCCCCGAATACCCCATGGTCTTCCACAAGACCCCCACCAGCGTCATCGGGCCCGAGGACACCATCGTCCGGCCCAAGGAAGTGCAGCGGTTCGACGCCGAGGGCGAGATGGTCGTCATCATCAAGGACGACTGCCGCTACGTCTCCAAGGCAGATGCGCTGAACCACGTCCTTGGTTACACCTGCGGCAACGACGTGTCCGCCCGGGACTGGCAGCGCAAGGACCGCAACGAGAACAACTCCGACTGGTGGCGCGCCAAATCCGCAGACACCTTCTCTCCCATGGGCCCATGGATCGAGACCGACGCCAACCCGGCGGAACAGTGGCTGCAGACCCGCGTCAACGGCAACGTCGAGCAGGACCAGAGCACCCAGGACCTGATATTCGACGTGCCGACCATGATCGAGTTCATCACAAAGTACGTGACTCTCAATGCCGGCGACTGCATCTTCACCGGCACGCCAGGCTCCACGCAGGACATGTCCCCCGGCGCCGTCTGCGAGATCGACATCAGCGGCATCGGCGTCCTCCGCAACAACGTCCAGCTGGAGGGCTAGGCAACCGACATCCCGGGACAAATTCCCTATAGAAAAGCGCCGATGGCTTAGATCAGAACCATCGGCGCCTCCTTATTCCCCGGAAGTTGACCTGGCAACCGCCAGGAGGTCGGTTACGTATTCCCGCCCTCGTCTCATTCTGTCAGCATACTCCGGCAAGGACAAGTGACCTCTGTAGAAATGGGCGTGGAGGTCGTTTCGGATCAGGTTATATCGGTTCAATCCATCGGAAATGACAGATTCGACCAGGCGGCGACGTCCGTTGCCGCTGAGGTGTCCTCCGGCGCTTACCGTCCTGATGTGCCCAATTGCTTCCAGCACCTGTACCGTAGCCCCCCAAACCATTTCAGCAGCTGCCATGTGGGAACCGGAGTTCTCCAACATCAAAACGTTGTCCAGAAAACGCTGCGATGCCTGGATGTGTTGCCCGGTTTGCATCAGTGCATCGCTGATTTGTCATAGGTGGTAAGGGATTCTACGATACGGGAGACTTCCCTGATAGCGAGAGGGAACTCCGGGAAAGTCCAGGCAAATTCCGGATCTAAGGCCAACTCAGTCTCCTCAGCGTGTTCCAGCATGGTGAGACCGAAAAACAGCATCGAATAGGCGTGAAGCACTTTGCCGCCGTGTTCGCGCTCCAGGTAGAGCGCGAACTCCTTGGCCTGTGCCTGGTCCTGGCAGGGGTGGCCCATTTGCGCCGCCAGTTGTTGCATGCTGCTGAACGTGGCCTCCCAAAGCAACCGGGCGCAAGTCTTGTCGTCGGCGTCGTTGTAATACGCCACTTGGGCCTGGCGCAACAGTTCATGGGCGGTTTGCGAATTGGCGTCAGGATTCATAGCAGGACCTTAAGCGATTTTGGCTTTAGCTTGTCCGACGATTCAGGCTATGCCGACGGCTACGACTTGACCACCCGGAGGGTGTAGGCGTCGCCCTCCATAATCTCGTCGATCCTCGGTTCCAGGCTGCGGTAATCGTCAGCGGCGGCTGATATGATCCTGCCGGTGAGAGCGCCGCTCTCGCCGGATGCCAGCCAGACCGCCAGGTCCGCGCAGTCGTCGATGGGCGCGCCGCCGCCCGAAAGCACCCTCTCCCCCAGCTGGTGGATGAAATCGGCCCCGGCCTCCGCTGCCTGTTCCGTCATCTTCTCCCACATGCTGGTGTGAACCGAACCCGGCCCCAACGCATTGACCGTAACTCCCTGTCCGTCCAGCTCCTGGGCAATTACTTCGGTCAACCGTACAACAGCAGCCTTGCTGGAGCAGTAGGCCGACATGTTGCTCCATGCGTTGGCCACTCCGGCGCCCGACAGGTTGATGATCCTGCCTCCACCCTGTTGCAGCATCACAGGTATGATAGCGCGGCACATCAGGAATGTACCCGTCAGGTTCACGTTGACGGTATCCACCCATTCGGCGATGTCGTTGGACTGCAGCGGGCCGACCGGGCCTGATGTGCCAGCGTTGTTCACCAAAACATCGATACGCCCGAAGTGCTCGACGACTCGGCGGGCCAGCCGTTCGGTGCCGATCTGGCTGGTAACGTCGGTACGGACGGTGATGGCCTCGCCGCCCAGCTCGGAGACCGCAGCCGCCGTATCCTCAAGTTCGGCCTCGTTGCGAGCCGCCAGCGCCAGCCTGGCGCCCTCGCGGGCGTATGCCAGGGCAATGGCACGCCCTATTCCGCGTCCCGCGCCGGTTATAACTGCCACCTGCCCTTCCAGCTTCATCGTGATCCCTCGTTCTCCCAGAATGTTATGGCCGCCAGGGGTACTCCAATTCGCTCTGCCGGTATTCGGGCGGCCATATGACAACCTTCCGCCCCTGCTGCCACTGTACCAGCAGCGACGATTTGCCGACTTGCCGGCCGGTGTCCGGGTCAATCCTGAAAGGCCCGTAAAAAGTGGTGAAATCCAGGGAAGACGCTGCCTCCCGCAGGGCCGGATCATCAAGGCTCCCGCATTCCTCGACGCAGCGCTGAATCACCACGCCCACAGCGTAGGCCTGAGCCATCGGATAGTCAATGACGGGATGCCCGGCCCGTTTCAGGCTGCGCTGCACCTCGGTCACAGTAGGCCCGTAGGCGGGTTGTCCCAAGGCCTCGGGTTCCCATTGGCTTGGGCCGATGAAATTCTCCGCCTTGGAACCAAGCCTCTCCCGGAAGGAGTCAACGCCCGCGGCCACCACGGCCACTGCGCCCAAATCCGGAGCAACCTCAGCCAGTCTCTCAGCAATCTCCAGGTCGTTTTGGAACCGTCCGGCCACCACCAGCACATCCGGCGGTTTCGTCCGCACTGCCTCGACCAATTCGCTGAAGTCATCAGCGTCGGCGTCGAACTCCAGCAAGAATGTCAGGCGAAAACCGTGTCCATTTGCGCGTCGCTCCACGCCGGAGGCAACGTCGCGGGGGAACGCTCCCGTAGCGGCGCGCAAAATACCAACAGTCGAGGCATTAAGGGTGACTTCACGGACCGCCTGCAGCAGTCCGGAAAGGTACTCGTCGGCGGGCGTTAGTATTCCCACCACCCACAGGTTGCCTCGCTTGTAGACCAGGGGAGAGGCACCACCCTGGTTCCACAGCAGCTTCCGGTGTTCCCGTGCCACGTCCGCGGCCGCGTTGGTGAGCACAGCGGAGTACGGGCTGACCAACAGGTCGACCCGGTCATCGCGGATGAGCTCGTGGGTTATCTCAGCAGCCCTTGAACGCCGGCTCTCATCGTCCCGGTAGACCAGTTCGACGGACTGGGCCACCCCTCGAACGGCCAGCCCACCAGCGCCGTTCACGTCGTCCACCCACGCCCATATGCCTGCCAGTGTCTGCTGCCCTTGTAGGCTGAACTGACCGGAGAGCGAGACTGGTATGCCTACCTTGATGGCCATGGTTTGCTTGAATGCTCCGAGAATGAAAAATCCGCTAGTCCTGAGTGTGCTTTAGGACTAGCGGATTTCCAGGCTGCTCGATCAGAACCCATGACATGGCTGGAAGTATATCGCGGGGCGGTCCGGCAACCTGTTGCTAGGAGCGGGACCGGAACAGGCCGAAGGAGCTGGTGTATCCGTGCAGGAATGTCGTTCCGCCAACCGGGCCGATCTCGCCGTTGCAAAAGAATCCACCCAGGGGTACCTGCCCCAGCTTGTCGCGGAAGATCTCGGTGTCGTGGTTTGGGCGGCCGTACAGGTACTCGCCCCGGCCCAGGCAGGAGAACAGCAGCGCGCCCGGCACTTCATTCTCCCGGTTCTCTGCTGCGTAACGTTCCAGCACGAAGGTCAGGTCCTGTGCAGAAGTATCGGCGTCGCGCAGGTGGAACTGCACCAGTTGACCCTCCTTGAGCATCTCGCCGATAGCCAGAGCGCCGGTTCGCTGGTCCATGCCCACCACGTTGCGGATCAGGAAATCGCCCTGCACCGGGGTGTCGATGAACTCATCCATCACCACGCCTAGGAACAGGGAGTGCCCCATCAACTCGCGGTCACGCTCCGAGAGAGTGCGAAATAGGTCCTGGAGCACGGCCATCGGCGGCTTGCCGTCCAGCTCCACCAGGATGTTGCGCTGGCTGGAGGTGATGCGCATGGGGTCGCCGATGGGTCGGCAACCCTGGGCCACCACCGTATCAACCGTGATGTTGCCGTGGAGCGCCAGCCCTATGGCTCCCGAGCCGTGCATTGCGCCGTTTAGGAACAGGGCATTGTCCCCAGGGCGCTGGGCGCCGCTGGCCAAGCCGCCAATCTTGGCGGCCCGGGGATAGGCGAAATCCAGGCCCATGATGAGATTCTGCACCGGGAATGAGAACGGGTCCGCCAGCAGCACAAACTGCGGGTCTTGGTCCTGGGTCACTCCCAGCAACTCAGTCCACTTGTCCGGCCCCGCGTCGAGGTCAGGCAGCCTGTCTCCATCGAGATGGAACGACTCGATGTCCACACCGGGCAATGCGGCGGCGGTCACCGAAAGCGCAGGCCGCTGCTCCACCTCCAGTCCTGCCCCGATGATCCCTCCCCCGGAGCAGCCGAAAGTGTGTTCCGCACCCAGCAGACCCCCCAGCATCGGGCCGACCTGTTCGTAGTCCTGCTGGTAGTGAGGCGAAACGAAAGCCACCGCCAAATGCGGTGCTTCGCCCAGCTGTTCATGGATGGATGCGGCGCATTGCTCGAGCGCTTCCTGCACCGTGGATAGTTCCGATATGGCCGATGCCCATTTCATCTGGCCACCTCCCCAAATGGCTGAATCAATTCGGGCCAGTATAGCACCCGTGATACGCCTGACGTTGACGCCCCGGTTTTGCGACTCTAGGATTGCCTTGCCCGGCAGTGATTGCCCGGCCCGACGAATTGTTTCCCGAGGTCACAGAATGGTCGAACGACAGCTCTCCGACGAGGAAAGGGTCAGGGAACTGGCACGCCTCGCAGGCATTCCCATACCCGAGGACGAGGTAGCGGAGGTGGCTAGCCGGTTCGGCAGCCTGATGCTGGAACTGGACCGCCTCAGCGACCTGGATCTATCGGACATCCAGCCAGTGGCAGTCTTCCCTGACGAGGGGTGACCACTCAATTTCCGCGCCTGGCGAAAGGACGATTTATGGACAGCAACGAGATTGCATTCCTGTCTGCAGCCTCCACGGCGAGCGCTGTTCGGTCTGGAGAGATCACGCCAACGGACGCCGTTCAGGCCTACCTGGACCGGATAGACCGCATGGACTCCCGGCTCCGCGCCTACATCACTGTAACGCGCGAGGAGGCTCTGGACGCCGCCCTGCAAGTGGAGCAGACCCTGGAGTCGGGGGGAGAAACGGGGCCGCTGGCCGGGGTTCCCATGGCCATCAAGGACCAGTTCTGGACTGACGGCATCCTGACCAGCAACGGGTCACGGGTATACCGCAACTTCGTGCCCACCGAGGACGCAACCATCGTGAAACGTCTGAAGGCAGCTGGCGCCACGTTGCTCGGTAAGCTGAACCTGAGCGAGCTGGCTATGGGTGGCACCCAGGAACCGCCGTGGGGCATTCCGGCCAATCCCTGGGACCTGGAACGGACTCCCGGCGAGTCCAGCAGCGGCTCGGGCGTGGCCCTGTCGGCCCACCTGTGCGCCGCCTCCATCGGGGAGGACACGGGCGGCTCGGGCCGTGGGCCGGCGGCCTACTGCGGCACGGTGGGACTGCGCCCGACATTCACGAGAGTGAGCCGCCACGGTATGACCCACATGTGCTGGTTCATGGACGCCGCAGCCCCAATGACCAAGACCGTCGAGGACTGCGCCATCGTCCTCGGAGCCATCGCAGGATACGACGAGCGGGATCCGTACACCAGCCACCGTCCAGTCCCCGACTACCGGGCCTCCCTGGAGCGGGGTGTTGACGGACTGAGGGTCGGCCTGATTCGAGAGCTGCACCAGAGCCAGGACATGCATCCCGAGGTGCGCCAGGCGGTCGAGTCCTCGCTGGACACCCTGCGCGGCCTCGGTGCCGAGGTGAGGGAGGTGTCCATCCCTCTGGTTGACCTCGCCGGGGCCATATTCGTGGGTGTGGCTGACACCGAAGGGGCAGGAGCCAGGGACGAAATCCTGCGGACCAGGGCAGGTGACCTGGACCAGGCCAGCCGCACCCGCCTGCTGTCTGCATCGCTGGTGCCGTTCAAGGTCTACAACCGCGCTGCCAAGGCCAGGGTCCTCCTGCGCCGCCAGTTCATGGAGGCGCTGAACGAGGTTGACGTGCTGGTGTCTCCCACCTCGCCGTACCCTGCGCCGCTGCACACAGCACTCACGGCAAGGTTCGAGAGCGCCGAGGATGTGCGGCAGCGGTTTTTCTTCCGTCGCGCCTACACCGGATGCTACTCGCTGACGGCGCTGCCCGCCATCTCCATCCCCGGCGGGTTTACCAGCGACGGTCTGCCCATCGGCCTGCAGCTAGGAGCGCGGCCCTTTGCGGAGGAAACGCTGTTCCGGGCCGCCCACGCCTACGAGCAGGCAACAACCTGGCACACGCGCGTCGCCCCCGCCGCACTGGAATAGCCACCCGGTTCACCGCGAAACGCCCTGCCCGCAATCACTCAGAGGGAGCACCCGCTATGACCGACAAGATACGAGTGGGAATCATCGGCGCCAACGCCAATTACGGCTGGAGCAAGCGCGCCCATCTCCCCGCGCTCCTGGGCATGCCTGATTTCGAGCTGACGGCAGTCTGTACCTCCCGTCCCGAGACCGCCGAGGAATCCAGGGCATTCTACGGGGCAAAATTGGCCTTCCACGACTACACCGAGATGGCCACCCACCCGGACGTCGACCTGGTGGTGGTATCGGTCAGCGTGCCGGCCCATCACGGCATGGTCACCGCCGGTCTCGAGGCGGGCAAGCACGTCTTCTGCGAGTGGCCTCTGGGAGCGAACAGCGCCGAGACCGTTGAATTGGCAGGCAAGGCGGTAGAGAGGGGAGTCCGCACGCTCATCGGCCTGCAGGCCCGGGGCGGACCGGCCTTGCTCCGTATGAAGGAGCTTGTCGACGATGGCTATGTCGGAGAGATGCTGGCATGCAACATGACCATGTTCCTGCCCGGCCTGACGCAGCGTGGGGCAGACCGGGCCTGGATGGCCGACCGGGCCAATGGCGCCAACACTTTGTCCATCGCGTCCGGACATGCTCTCGACATCTTCTGCCACTGCGTGGGGGAGTTCCGGCAGCTAACGGCCCAGGTCAGCGTACAGCTGGGCCAATGGCAGACAGGAAATGGCTCGACCGTCCCGGTGGATGCCGCAGACAACGTGATGGTCAGTGGAGTGCTGGAGAACGCCGCCGCCGCCTCGGCGCACATCGCCACCATACCGTGGAATGGCAGCGGCTGGCGCATGGAGGTATACGGCACCGAGGGCACCCTGCACGCCACCTCCGCCGAGATGGTGCAGTACGGAAACGTCAAGCTCCTCGGCGCCCAGGGAGCCGGGCAATCGTTGCAGCCTCTCGAGGTGCCGTCTCGCCTGCTTACCGTTCCGGAAGCAGTTCCCCAGGGCGAACCGTACAACGTTGCGCAGCTGTACCGGATCATCGGCGATTCAATCCGCAATGGCGCTGAGCCTCAGCCGGACTTCGGCACTGCAGTCGAGCGCCACAGGTTCCTGGACCTGCTGCAGCAGTCTTCGGACGAGGGCAAAAGCATCGCGGTAGGGCAGTAAACGCAAATGGGTCCAAAACCCTGTATTTGGCGGGACGCGTTCGATTTCGACAGGTCACGGCTCTCAACCCACGAGGCGTGAGTGGTGGTAAAATACGGCTGCTTTACGGCACTTGTCCGGCACTCTGGCGGTGCCGTCATGTTTACTAGACAGCCTGATCGGAATAAGCAGCCAAGCCTGACTTATGTCAATAGACCTATTGCGTTACACCCGTCCCAACAGGTGGGACTGGCTTCCCTTCCGCAATGGCCCCGGATTCCGCCGCAGATCGCTGGAGTCAGGACCGCGAATAACCGCCATCGGCGGGGGAACCGGACTACCCAGCCTGATCCGGGGCATCCGACATTATTCTCATAACATCACGGCCATCGTCACCATGGCCGACGATGGAGGCAGCTCCGGAAGGCTGCGCAGCGAGCTGGGCATACAGCCTCCCGGCGATATACGCAACTGCCTCGTGGCCCTGGCCGACTCGGAAGACGTGATGCAGGAACTGATGGACTATCGGTTCGAGTCCAACGGCCAGTTGAACGGTCACAGCTTCGGCAACATGCTCATCGCGGCCCTGGCAGGCATCGGGGGTGACTTCTCGCGGGCAGTCGAGATGGCCGGAGAACTCCTGGCCATACGGGGACGCGTCATCCCCTCCACCACCACCGACGTTACCCTCATCGCCTCCACCGAGGCGGGAGAGACCCTGACCGGCGAGAGCAATGTGGCCCGGGCGTCGGGGCGAATCACCTCGCTGGCCCTGTCCCCGCCCAACCCCCAGGCCCACCCGGCGGCTGTGGCGGCGCTCCGGGATGCCGACCTGGTGATCATCGGGCCGGGCAGCCTGTACACCAGCATCGTGCCCAACCTGCTCATCCCGGGCATTGCCGAGGCCATGGAGCAGTCGCGGGCGCTCAAGATATACGTATGCAACGTGGCCGAGGAGCCACGGCAGACGGTGGGATACTCGGTGCAGGACCACCTGGACGTGGTACAGCGTTACACCGGACCCGCTTCGGTGCACGCTGTCATCGCAAATGGCAACATTCCCGAGGGGCCCACGCCGGCGGGCTTGAACTTCATCACGCCCGCACGTCCGTGGAGTGATCCGGCCCTCCTGGTAGAGGCCGACATCATTGATCGCGAGGCCACGGCACGGCACGACCCGGCCAAGCTGGCCGTCTCCATCGCCGACACTTACCGGCACCATCGCGGGAAACGCCGCCGCCTGCCCCGCGCAAGGCCTGCGACCGCCGGAGTCGCCGCGAAGGAAAGGTCCCTGCAGTCCCAGGCCCTGTGCGGCGATTAGGGGTATCGCCCTGCCGCTCACTGCGGACCGGCCCCGAATCCAGGCAAAACCAGGTAGCTGAATGCGGAGAGCCTCTGGCCTCTCCCCCATAGCTTAATTCTTACCCATTAGGAGGAGGCGAAACCCATGCTTACACACAACTTCACGTACCAGGAATGCCTGGACAACTCCAAGAGGGTCTCGTGGTTGGAGGACGATGTTCTCGCAGACAAGAACTTTGACTTCTCGAAGCGCTTTCTTCCCAACCGGCTGACCGGTGTGGACGAGATCGGCTGCCTGAACGACAACGAGAAGCTTCTCCTGAACCAGATCATGGGTAACGCCTACTGTCATATCTTCGCCTTCGTCGAGGAGTTCATCATCCCCACGGTCACCGAAGAGGCCATGAAGGATGTCTACGGGGACGAGGTCAGGGCCCGTTCGTTGCTGCGTTTCGCTGAGGAGGAATTCAAGCACCAGGAGCTGTTCCGGAGATCGGTTGACCTTTTCGGCCAGGGCTTCGGCGTCGAGTGCGACCTGATCCCAGGCCGGGAAGCGGTGGCCGAGGTGGTCCGGAGCAAGTCCAAGCTGGCCGTCATGCTCCTGACCGCCGTAATCGAATGGTTCACACAGCTCCATTACATTGAGCACGTGCGCGACGAATCGAACCTCGACGGACTGTTCCGGGACCTTCTGCGGTACCACTGGCTGGAGGAGGCGCAGCACGCCAAGATGGACACGCTGCTGATCGGCGAAGTGGCCGAGGAATTGACTCTGGAGGAACGTGAGGCAGCCGTCGATGAGGTCATTGAGCTCGGTGGGGCCGTCGACGGGCTTTTGGCACAGCAAATCGGCATGAACATTGCAGCCCTCGAGAAAGCGACGGGTAGGACATTCACGGAAGCCGAGAAGGACGAGATCACGACGAACACCCAGCGGGCGTGTCGCTGGACCTTCCTCGTATCCGGGTTGCAGCACCCCAACATCGTCAGGGCTGTCGGTGAGCTGACCACGGAGGGATCGGCGAAGATAGAGGGCGTCGCGGCAGCTCTCTCGGCGTAGTTGCACAATCCCCGATGGCAGAAGAGGCCCCGGACGTTTGCCACAGGCAGGTCCGGGGCAATACTTTCATTGAAATCGCCCCCCGTCGACATGTCATCGTTCCCGCTCACTGGTCTCAGTGCGATAACCCTGAAAAGGGTTTCGCCACTCAAGCTTCCCCGCCGAGTTGGAACTATAATTGAATCTAACCTATATGCCGGAGTAGGCCGGTATGCAACAGTCGAGCCTTGAAGTCAGAGCGGCTGAACTTCGTCGCGAACTCAACTACCACAACCTTCGCTACTACCAGATGGACGACCCGGTCGTCAGCGATGGGCAGTACGATGCGCTGCTCAGAGAGCTGCAGGAGATCGAGCGGAAGCATCCTGAGCTCCAGACAATCGACTCGCCCACCCTGCGGGTCGGCGGGGATCCATCCCCCGCCTTTTCGGAGGTCCAGCACGCCCGGCCGATGCTCAGCCTGGGCAACGCCTTCGACTTTGAGGAACTGGAGGCCTGGCATCGCAGAGTGTCGGGGCTGCTGGGCGGCGCCTCATTCGACATGGTCTGCGAGTTGAAGATCGATGGGCTGGCCGTCAGCCTCATCTACGAAAACGGTGTGCTGGTGCAGGGCGCAACCAGGGGGAACGGCACCACCGGCGAGGACGTCACCCGCAACCTGCGGACCATCAGGACCATCCCTCTTTCCCTGAAAGGGTTCGTACCCATGCAACTCGAGGTGCGGGGCGAGGTCTACCTGCCCGTCGAGGAGTTCAGGCGGCTGAACGAGGAGCGGGCCGAAAGGGGTGAGGCGCTGTACGCCAACCCTCGCAACACCGGCGCCGGCACCATCCGCCAGCTTGATCCCAAGGTGACTGCCGCCCGCAACATGAGCATTTGGGTCTATTCCCTCAACACCACCGAGGAACTGGAGTCCCTCGACGGCCACTGGGAGGCACTGGAGTGGCTGGAAAGAGTGGGGTTCCGCATCAATCCTGAAAACAGGCTCTGCCATGCGCTGGAGGAGGTGCGCGACTATTACCAGTCCTGGCTGGAGCGCCGCCACGACCTGCCATACGAGGTCGACGGCGTGGTGGTCAAGGTATCGCCGCTGGCCCTCCAGGAACGGCTTGGCGTAGTGGGCCGGGAGCCGCGCTGGGCCATCGCTTACAAGTTCCCCGCGGAACAGGCGGTCACTCGGCTGCTGCACATCGGAATAAACGTGGGGCGCACCGGCAGCCTGAACCCCTATGCCGTCCTTGAGCCGGTCGTGGTCGGCGGCGCCACCGTGCAGCACGCCTCGCTGCACAACGAGGAGGACATCCACCGCAAGGACATACGAGTCGGCGACGTGGTGACCGTGGAGCGCGCCGGCGAGGTCATTCCGCAGGTCGTGGGACCGGTCCTGGCCCAGCGCACAGGAGACGAGCAGGTGTTCCAGATGCCGGAACGCTGCCCGGAATGCGACACGCTGGTGGTCAAGAATGCAGACGACGCCATGCACCGCTGCCCCAATGCCTCGTGCCCGGCGCAGTTCTTCGAGCTCCTCAAGCACTTCGTCAGCAAGGGCGCGGCGGACATCGACGGCCTCGGTGAGCGCTGGTGCGGCATCCTTATACGGCAGGAAATGGTGCGCGACGTGGCCGACCTCTACCGCCTGGAAAAGGAGCGGCTCCTCGAGCTCGACCGCATGGGAGACAAGCTGGCAACGCGAATCATGGACAACATCGAGGCCAGCAAGAACCGCTCCCTGCCCCGCCTGCTGTTCGCCCTGGGAATCACCCACGTGGGCTCCGAGGTCGCCGACCTGCTGTCCCAGAACTTCCTGGGACTGGAGGAGCTGTCGAGGGCGACCGAGGAGGACCTGACCGAGATCGAGGGAATAGGGCCTAAAATCGCCGAGAGCATCATCGCCTGGTTCCAGGAGCCCGAAAACCAGAGGGTGATCGACAAACTGCGCTCCTCCGGCGTCCGGCTGGAGCAGGACGCGCTGCCTGTCGTTGCCGTCGCGTCCTCCGAAGCCGCACCCTTTGCCGGTCTGACGTTCGTGGTTACCGGTACGCTGTCAGCCTTCTCCCGCGGCGACGCGGAGGGGCGGATCAAGGTACTGGGCGGAAAGGTCACCTCGTCAGTGACAAAAAAGACCAGCTACGTGGTGGTCGGCGAGTCTCCGGGATCCAAGGCCGCCAAGGCCGAGCAACTGGGGATCCCCATCCTGGACGAGGATGCCTTTCTACGTCTCCTGGAATCGCCCTCGGATGCCTTGGCCAGGGATTAGCGGAACGCCCTTGTCTGAAACCACGACAATCATTGTGGGGCTCGGCAATCCCGGCCCGAAATTCGCGGATACCCGCCACAACGTGGGCTGGAAAGTGCTGGACATGGTTGCCCGGCAATTGCAGGTCCCGGTGAACGAACGCAGGCCCAAGGCCGTCCTGGGCACGGGCTATCACGATGGCAAGAGAGTGGTACTGGCCAAGCCGCGAACCTTTATGAACAACAGCGGCGAGGCGGTGGAATACCTGCTGGCCCGGTTCGGCGGCGACGGCACCAACCTGCTCATCATCTACGACGAAATAGCGCTGCTGCCGGGCCGCATCCGGCTGCGTGCTGCGGGCAGCGACGCGGGGCACAATGGCATACGCTCCATCATCCAGGCCGTCGGCGGCACCGGATTCCCCCGTCTGCGGGTGGGCATCGGCGCTCCACCGCCTGGGGCCGTGGCCCGCGATTACGTGCTGGGCAAATTCGACGGCGAGGAATCCCAGGCCATCGATGCAGCCGTGGAAAGGGCCGCCGCCGCCATTCAGTGCCTGCTGGCTGACGGCATAGACGCTGCCATGAACCGCTACAACCAGGACCCGTCAACAGCCCCACCTGCGTCGCCACCGGAGAACGTCTTGCCTCACCGCGCAGTCCCTGGGCACGAGAGCGAGGTCAATGACTTGCGGAGCCGGGCGGAACCTCAAGAGCAACAGGAATCCGGCTCACACCAGAACGGCCAATAACGCGCTGAGCGCTCCGGCACTGACCAATGCCATCACAAAGGGGAGGCATCCCAGTCGGCGTCCACCGGGACCTCCGCCACCGCCGGGACCACTGCCTCCACCACCCCGGCGTCGTCCGCTCCGGTTCCTCCGCTGCGTGCATTCCACGCAGGTGCAGGCGGGCGGATGGACTCCTCTCAGCCGGTTCACGTCATAAGACATCACACTGGCTCGCATGCATACGAATCGGAATAGAATCCGTAACACCCCTATCATGATGCCAGAGACTATTAATCCTGTCGCGGCCACCCTTATGTCGATGCTCAAGACAAGCGCACTCAAGAACACCCAATGGCTCGCTGCACTCCGGCTGGCTGCCGCCGGTGTCCTGTTATTGGCGATGGTCGCCTGTGGTGGGGATTCCGAGCAGGACAAGCCTGGCACGGCTGCGGACCAATTGGCCCCCGGGACAACGGTGTCTCTCACCCCGGCCCCATCGAAGGAAAATGCCGGAGGACAATCGGGCGAAGCCTCTGCCGCAGCGTCAGGGGTTCAGCCCCACGCTGCTGCATCCCCGTCGCGTGGCTCGGCAAGCGCCGCCGCCGGTGAACAGGTGGATGCAGGAGACTCCGCAACCAGTTTCCCCGTGCCACCGGAACGGGATTTCTTTCGACTCGCGGAGCAACTGATTCCGGGGATCGGCACTGTAGAAAGGGTTGTACGGACCCAATCGACGACCCTGGAACCGGGGCATCGGATTACCCTGAACCTGGTGGACCTCGACTCCCGGCAGCTGTATGAAAGCGAGTTCGAGCTGCTCCACGTGAGCCCCCACGCCTACTGGTTATTCGAGGACGCGGTCGATGCAGAACTGGACGATATCCAGCGGTCCGCTAAGGAGTTCGAGGAGGTCATTTACCCGGCAGTCACCGGGGCCTTCGGCACCGAGTGGACCCCCGGAGTAGATGGCGACCCGCACCTATACGTTGTCGTTGCCCACCTGCGAGGGGCCGGGGGCTACTTCAACGCCGCCGACGAGTACCCCAGGGAGGTCCGGCCCATCAGCAACGAGATCGAGGCCATCTACATCAACGCCCGTTACCTCCCGGTCGGCTCCGAAATGTTCTCCCAGGTGCTCGCCCACGAACTCCAGCACGCCGTCCACTGGAGGGCCGACCTGTCCGACGAGACCTGGGTGAACGAAGGACTCTCCGAACTGGCGGTGACCATTGCCGGGTATCCCGAATTCAGCATCTTCGACTTCCGCCGGGCCGGTCCGACCTCATTGACCCAGTGGCCGGCCAACGACATTGGCGGTTCTGAAAACTACGGCGCCGCCTCACTCTTCATGCACTACCTTGCTGAGCACTATGTGGGCGAAGGTGACCTCAGACCTTTGCTGGATGAGCCCGCCGACGGCATTCCGGGCATTGACGCTTACCTGGAGGCCAGCGGGCACGGAGTGACTTTCACCAATGTGTTCCGCGACTGGGCCGTGGCAAACCTGTTGGACGAAGAGGAGGGCCTCTTCGGTTATTCAGATCTTTCGTTTAGGGTGCCGGTCTACGGAAACGCGGTGGTCGGCCGGGAACTGCGTTCCACCATCCCCCAGTATTCCAACGAATACGTCCGGCTGGGGCGGGCGGATGACACTATCAAGTTCACATTCGAAGGGGACAGGACCGTGCCTCTGCTGCCCGTGGAGGTCGGGGACGGCTGCTGGTGGAGCAACAAGGGCGACGTGATCGATTCCACCCTGACTGCCCGCGTCGACTTGCGGAATGTGGAGCAGGCCCTTCTGGAATACGACCTGTGGTTCTCCATCGAGGAGGACTGGGACTTTGCCTACGTGGAGGTGTCGGAGGATAGCGGCAGGACGTGGGCGATCCTCGAAACGCCACTCAGCAGTACTGACGATCCCCTGCAGGTGTCCTTCGGACCCGGATACACCGGCGCCACGGAGGGATGGCAGAGGGAATCGGTCTCGCTGGACCGTTGGGCCGGGCAGGAAGTTCTGCTGCGCTTCCAGTACATCACAGACGCGGCCATCCACGACCATGGCCTCTGCGTGCGGGGCCTCGGGGTTACGGCAGGCAACGGACCAACGGAACTGGAAGTGGACTGGGTCCCGAATGGGTTCGTCCAGACCAACAACCTGGTGCTGCAGGACTTTATGGTGCAGGTTGTGTTCGAGGGCGAGGACGGGACGCCCAATCGCGTAGTGCAGGTTGACCTGGACGAAAATAATCGCGCGGAGACCACCCTCGAACTTACGGAGAATCTGAAGCGAATAGTGGCAATTATCCAGCCCACTGCACCGTCCACCCGAATGCTCGCCAGCTACACAATCAAGCTGGACACGGCAGAGTAGGCCAGCGTTTTTTCGACTATGTATGACAACTCCCCTCCCTCTATGGTAGAGGATTAGCCCTGTCCTGAGCCTGTCGAAAGGGTGAGGACGTACCTCAAATTTATACAAACAACTACCCTTCAGGAACAAGAAAATCGGAAAGCGAAGTGGCTTTGTAACTTACCTCAGTAGACGGAGTGGAAAGTGAAACTTGGACTGTGTGTAATCGGGTGCGGATCCTTTGCTCGCGCCTTTGCCTCTGCCATACAGGGTGAGCTCGGCGACATCGATCTGTATTTCGCCAGCCGCGATCCAGCGCGGGCTGCACGATTTTCCAGCGAGCTGCGGGGGTCCGGCAGCTTTGGGTCCTACGAAAACGCCGTGGCCGACGACCGGGTGGACGCCGTATATATCTGCACGCCGCACCATCTGCATCTCGAGCACGCCCGGATGGCATCCGGCGCCGGAAAGCACATTCTGCTGGAAAAGCCGCTGGCCCGTACCGCGGAGGAGTCACAGGCCATCCTTGATTGCGTAGCCCAGGGTAGAGTGGCCCTGATGGTGGCGGAGAACTACCGGTTCATGCCCCCGGTCATGGCAGCTAAGGATATGGTCGATCGTGGCGATCTGGGGGTCCTGCGTATGATTCAGCTGCAAGAGGACTTTCCATTCCAGCCGACGGAATGGAGAAACGACGCCTCCCTGAACGGGGGCGGGGTGCTCATCGATGGGGGCATCCACAAAGCCAGTCTGTTGGCCTACCTGGCAGGCGACCCGTCGGAGGTCTACGCGGCCGAGGTGCCATCAGCGCAGCCCGGCCTTGCCGCCGAGGATGGCGTGGTGGCCATGATGCGCTACCCCAGCGGCCTGGTCGGCGTAATCAACCACACCTGGAGCGCCGGGCCCCACAGCCCGCGCCCCTGGGTGACTGTGTCCGGGTCCGTGGCCAGCATCGCCTTCGAGCTGGGCGGCGACTGGCTCGACACCATAGACGCGTCAGGCCGGCGCAGGCAGCAGTTAGGCAATGACCGGGGAGGGCTGGCTGGAATGGTTAGGGAATTCCGGCGGAGCATCCTGGAAGGCCGTCCTCCCTCAATGACCGGAGAGGAGGGGATGCGGGACGTGGCCCTGGTGGAGGCTTGCTATGCCTCGATGCGGTCGGGAGTCCCTGTTCCGTTCCCGTAGCACCGAACCGATAATTCGCCCTCATACCGTAAAGCAAGACGCCGCATCAGTCGATGCGGCGTCGCGGTGTTCCGTAAGCCTTAGTGGTGATGCCAGGCTCTCGTCTGACTGACCGTCAGATGATCATCCCACAGTTGGTTATGCGGTGGCCGCTGCCCCGACCGTCTCCATGATCAGCCTGGTCACGGTGTAAGGATCACAGTTGGCGTTGGGCCGGCGGTCCTCGATGTAGCCCTTCTGGTCGCGGGCGACCTGCCAGGGAATACGGACGGAAGCTCCCCGGTCTGATACGCCATAGCGGAATTCGCGGTACGAGCAGGTCTCGTGCAGCCCGGTCAGGCGCTCCTCGATCCGGTGCCCGTAGTTGGCAATATGCAGGTCGTGTCGGGTCGATAGAGCCTCCGCCGCCGCGACGCAGGCGTCGAAATTCTCCCGCATATCGTTGGTGGAGAAGTTGGTGTGAGCTCCGGCGCCGTTCCAGTCGCCCTTGACCGGCTTGGGGTCCAGGGTGGCGCTGATGCCCCTGCGTCCGTCCACCGTCTCCACGTCCTCGCCGATGCGATAGAGCAGCCAGCGGGCGAGCCACAGGTGGTCGCCAACGGTTGGCGCGCCTATGGGGCCAATCTGGAACTCCCACTGGGCCGGCATCACTTCACCGTTGATGCCAGAAATGGCCAGGCCGGCCTCGAGGCAAGCGTCCATGTGCTTTTCCACGACGGGCCTGCCGAAAACCTCGTCGGATCCGACGCCACAGTAGTACCCGCCCTGGGGGGCAGGGAAACCGTTGTCCGGCCAGCCCAGCGGCTTGATGCCGTCAAAAAAGGTGTATTCCTGCTCGATTCCAAACCACCAGTCGAGAGTCCCGTACTTATTGGCGGCAGCCTCGCACCCGGCCCTGGTATTGGACGGGTGAGGCGACATGTCAGTGAGCAGCACCTCGCACATCACCAGCTTGTTGTTGCCGCCGCGGATTGGGTCCGGAACCGACAGAACAGGGTTGAGCACGCAGTCCGAGTTCTCGCCCGGGGCCTGGTTGGTACTGGAGCCATCAAAGCCCCAGACCGGAGGCGCCTCTCCGTCGGGAACGATCTTGCCCTTGGATCGCAGTTTGGCCGTGGGTTGTTGCCCATCAATCCAGATGTATTCTGCCTTGTAACTCATTGATCAACCCCTCGCCCGGTAGATTTTTGTCCAAATTATAACTGAACTTTGCGGGCTTTTTGAATCTTGGGATTCCTGTTGATTACCGGAACGGGTTTCCAGCCTTGGAATTTCCTGGCCTGGAGCCAGGATACTCTTCTGGCTACTCCTCATTCAAAGCAGTCGCTCCGCACTTGCAATGGGCGCGGAGCGAAAAATCGGTCTTTAGTGCTTGCACCCTCCCGGATGCGTTGGGGGCTATTTGCGCATCAGTTTCTTGGGGAGAACCACCCAGAGAGCGAACAGTCCGATAAAGGCTCCGGCGGCGGCGATGGCTATCATTGGGTGTCCTCCGAGTTCGTTGTAGCTCTAGTATTGCGCCGGGTTGTTACACGCTTTTTGCGCCTTTGTTAAATCTTTGTTACTTCCGGCATTATCACAATTCCCCTGGACAGCGCCTCCGACAGGCCACTCCCCACATCATTCCCGGCAATAGTTCGCTATGGCCTTGTCCGCCAAAGGGGGAGGGCAATCTCCAATGTCATTCGACTGGTCCCCATAGGAAAACCCCGCGCTGGTTATTGCGCGGGGTCTCATTTTCAGGATCGTTTGGGGTCCAGGAAGTGCCGGGAAATCCCGGTTACTTCCGCATCAGTTTCTTCGGGAGAACCACCCAGAGAGCGAACAGTCCGACAAAGGCTCCGGCGGCGGCGATGGCTATCATTGGGTGTCCTCCGAATCTGGTGTAGCCATAGTATCGCTCCGGGTTGTTACACGGTTTTTACGCCTTTGTTAACTCTTTGTTACTTCCGAGGTGGTCGTCAGATGCCCTGATCGCAACCGGTACAGTATAAAAACCTCGGATTCCAACCCCACATTCCAAATTTCAATGAGAAGACCCCGCACTGATCAAGGCGCGGGGTCTCATGTTTCTCTAACTCTTTCGATATCTCCGAGAGGAAGACTCTCCGGAGATTATTTGCGCATCAGTTTCTTCGGGAGAACCACCCAGAGGGCGAACAGTCCAACAAAGGCTCCGGCGGCGGCAATGGCTATCATTGGGTGTCCTCCGAATCTGGTGTAGCCATAGTATCGCTCCGGGTTGTTACACGGTTTTTTCGCCTTTGTTAATTCTTTGTTACTTCCGACGAGACTACGAGACCATCAGTCCTACATAAAAACCCCGCAACCTTAGGTTGCGGGGTCCACAGGGGTCGCTCGCAGTGGGGCCGCAGCTGCGGCCTCGGGAGAACGCCTACTTGTTCTTCAGAAACTTCCTCGGCAGGACCACCCAGAGAACGAACAGGCCGATAAAAGCGCCAGCTGCAATGATGGCTATCATCTCGCGAGTTCCTCTCCGCTTGATGTTGGCAGAGTATCATATCTGTACATCAATCGCCTCTCTGATTGATGTTAAATCTTTGTTACGAATTCCTCCCGAGTTCCGACAACCGATGGCGGCAAACACACCCGTGATCGCCGACCCGGTCAGGCCGAGCGCCATATCGCCCAGGGTATCGGTGTATGCGGTGTCCAGCTCCGGCGAGTTGCGGATGAACGCATAGTACTCAGCGATTTCCCACAGGATGGCGGTAACCGCGCCGAACCCCACAACATACGCCAGCGCCTGCCATGGACTCACCCGATTCCTGCAGCAGAGCGCCGCCACCGCGCCGGATAGCAGGCCCCAGTTGACCAGGTGGTTGGCGTCATCCCACCAAACGACACTGTCGTAAAGGTCCAGCGAATTCCCGGCCGTGTCCACCAGGAACGGCAGCGTCAGGAGCATATCGGCGGCGTAGGGATAGGGTGTGCTGCGATATCGTGCCGTCCACACCACCGGAACGATCAGGCTGGCTACCGGGTAAGTCAGCAGCCTCCAGAAGAACGCCTTCTCCTCAAACTGCTGCAGCCCGGAAAAGGCCCCGAAAGCAAGCAGGCCGACCAGCGCCAGCTTGATGGCGACGTTGAGGCAGAGGACAAGGGTTGTGTTTCGGGAGACTTGCATGAATGTGCCGGAGAGTTCCGGTCGCATGTTCAATTTCCTTGGGCAATCACGATTATAGGCGCTGCTCCCTCTCGTGCCGTCGGGCGCAGAATGCACGATTCAACGGAAACGGGCCGGGGATGAACCCGGCCCGTTGCAGGTAGCCAACCAGATGTGTGCGAGATCAGAAGTCGTAAGCGGGCTGGTCGTGCTCCGAAATGTCCATGCCCTCTTCCTCCTCCTGGCGGGAGGCGCGGACACCCATACTGTACTTCAGGAGAAAGAACATGCCGAAGCCGGTGACCAGGCCCCAGGCCAGCACGACACCCATGCTGATAAGCTGCGAGACAATCTGCTTGCCGTCGCCACCCACCAGGCCAGTTACATCGTTGTTGCCGCTGGCGAATATACCCACCGCCAGCAGGCCCCAGAGACCGCAGGTCCCGTGGACGGATGCGGCGCCGACTACGTCGTCGATCTTCAGGATGTTCTCGATAAACCACACCGAGCCCATCATCAAGGGTGCAGCTATGGCGCCGATTACCACTGCCGCCCAAGGGTCAACATAGGCAACCGGTGCGGTAATGCCGACCAAGCCGGCCAGAGCGCCGTTACAGGCCATCAGGATGTCGGCCCGCCCCGTGCGCACCAGCTGGATGTACAGGGCGACCACTGCACCGGTAGCACCGGCCAGCAGGGTGTTGATGGCGTTCAGGCCTATGGAATCTCCGGTGTTGATGTTGAATCCGAACCATCCAAAGAACAGGATGAAAGTGCCGATAATAACGTACGGCACGCTGTGAACCGGCATCGCATTGGGCGTCCCGTCAGGGTTGTACTTCCCGAGACGTGGGCCCACCACCGCGGCGCCGGCCAGGGCGATGAAGCCTCCGACGGCATGCACCACGCCGGAACCAGCGTAATCAGATGCACCAGGAAGGTTGATCGAATCCAGCGCGCTCAACCAGCCACCGTCACCCCAAGCCCAGTGGCCGTACAGCGGGTAGATTACAGCGCCGATTATGAAGCTGTATGCCAAGTATGCCTGGGTCTTGGTGCGCTCGGCCACAGCGCCAGCTACGATGGTGGCAGCGGTTGCAGCGAACACCATCTGGAACATCCAGCTTACATAGACGCTCCAGTCATCGGCACCGTCAACCAGGAAGAAATTGGTGGTTCCTGCAATGCCCGCGGCAGAGGTACCCATCATTATGGCGAAACCAAAAGCCCAGAAGGACAGCGACGCCATCGCGAAGTCCATAAAGCTCTTGGTCATGTAGTTGGTAACGTTTTTGGAGCGGACCAGTCCGGCGCCCAGGAAGGCGAATCCGGCCTGCATGAAGAAGACCAGAAACGCTGCCATCATCGTGGTCAGGTTGCCGATGTCCGTAGCATTCGTTTCAACCGGGTCGGCGTCCTGTGCAAACGCTATGTTGTACCCGGCCATTAACGCGGCCGCGAACAGACCGGCGATGACGTACGGCAAGTAACGCCGCAACATCAACGCGCCTCGAGAATTTGGAGCCGTTTCAGCCAGCATCTCCTCTCTCCTTATAATCGGATAGTGGGCCATCGCGATTATTTCGCCGTTCAATATACGCAGAGGGTGTTACGCGCTGGTTTCTGAATTGTTACGCATGTATTTCAGGCCCGCTGGCACAACACTTTACATAATAGTCCGTCGTTATGGAACCATGTTTTTGAAGAATTTGTACCAATTCTCGCAAGTTTGTTGACCATTCCCACGGAACGACGGGCAACGGGGCGTCCAAAGGGTTGCCCCTACCAACCGAAGGATGTCCCGTAGGGGCGTCCCTTGAGGGCTCCTGTCTCTTACGAATCCGCAGTTGCCAGGGCCACCCATCAAAACTGAGACTTCGAACTGGCAGCATCACAAAGAAAAGAGCGGGTCAAATGCCCGCCCTTTTTCCACATGGACCGGTATGAATTTCTTGCCGACTCTATTTCTCGATGGGCGCTCCCACAATGCTGCCCCATTCCGTCCAGGAACCATCATAGTTGCGGACGTTCTCCAGTCCCAGCAGTTGTGTCAGAACAAACCACGTATGGGAGGAGCGTTCGCCGATGCGGCAGTACGCAATCGTGTCTCGACTGCCGTCGATGCCGTTGCCACCGTACAGCTGGCGGAGATCGTCAGCGGACTTGAACGTGCCGTCCTCCGCAACGGCCTGCCCCCAGGGGATGTTTGCCGCTCCAGGAATGTGGCCACCGCGCTGTGAGCCTTCCTGCGGCACGTTGGCGGGAGCCAGCAGCTCGCCGCTGAACTCGGCCGGGGACCGCACATCCACCAGGGCCACGTTCCCCTCGTTCACGCGGGCCAGGACATGGTCGCGGTACGCCCGTATGCTCTGGTCGCCATCGGAGGCAGTGTACGCATTCGCGGCGTAGCTGGGCACATCGGTGGTTAGGGGGCGTCCCTCAGCCTCCCATTTGACCCTCCCGCCGTTCATGAGTCGCACGTCAGCGTGGCCATAGTATTTCAGCTGCCAGAATGCCCAGGCAGCAAACCAGTTGTTATTGTCACCGTAAAGGATGACAGTCGTGTCGTTTCCGATTCCGGAACCGCCAAGAAGCTGCTCGATTTCCTCCTTGGATGCCAGGTCGCGCCTTACAGGCTGCTGAAGCTGCGACTGCCAGTTCCAACCCACTGCGCCTGCGATGTGGCCTTGTTCATAGGCCGATGTATCGACGTCGACCTCCACCAGCCGTACGTTGGCGTCGCTGCCATGTTCCGATACCCATTCCGTACTGACCAATGCCCCCGGATGAGCGTATTCCGCCATCATTCACTCCTGTTTGCTATTTTTGTTGTGCCGAGTACCCCAAGATCATCCTCTCTGGAGATCACCCGCTCCACTGTCGCATTTTATAGCAAAATCAGCATCGGCGGCCCTGTGCTGATGGCTTCACCACAAGGCTTTTTCGCCCCAAGGTCCAAAGGAACGATAGGAGTCAGGCCTACAAGGAGTGGCGGAATACCATCGATCCGGCAATGGGTTCCGAACGTATCTCAAATGACGCACCGCATCTTTTGCAATTTCCTGGGCCGTTGGGCTAATATTACAAGCTAGAGAATTGTGCACTGAAGGCGGGATATAGCCCGCCGACAAGGGGATTGTATGGGCAGCAATCGCTGGCTCCGCAACAGTTTTGTGTACCTGATGATAATCATCGGCGTGATCGTCATCTTTTACACTCTCATGCCCTTCGGCGGGGAAGACGAGGAGCCGGTCAGCCGTGTCATTTCGCTGGCGAAGAACAACCAGCTGGAAAAGATCGAGGTCAACGGTGACAATCTGACCGTTACAAGGATCGACCAGTCTACCTTCAAGAGCAAGCTGGAGAAAGGCGACAGTATCACATCGCTGTTGCTGGAAAGCGGTGTCCCAGTCGGGGAGCCGGGTGTGGTGGAAATCCAGTCAAAGGGTTCCAGCGGGCTATCCAGCTTTTTCGGACTCCTGCTCAATTTCCTGCCTCTTATCTTCTTTGGCGGCCTGATCCTGTTCATGATGAGGCAGGCCCAGGGGAGCAACAACCAGACCCTGAGCTTTGGCCGCAGCCGCGCGCGCATGATGCCCTTCAACCGGCCAACGGTAACCTTTGCTGACGTGGCCGGAGTCGAGGAGGCCAAGGTCGAACTCCAGGAGATCGTGGAGTTCCTGAAGTTTCCCGAGCGATTCCTGTCCCTGGGCGCACGAATCCCCAAGGGCGTTCTGCTGGTGGGGCCTCCGGGCACGGGCAAGACCCTGCTGGCCCGCGCCGTGGCCGGCGAGGCCGGCGTGCCCTTCTTCCACATCAGCGGCTCCGAGTTCGTTGAAATGTTCGTGGGCGTGGGCGCAGCCAGGGTTCGCGACCTGTTTGAACAGGCCAAGCGCAATGCTCCCTGTATCGTGTTCGTGGACGAGATTGACGCCGTGGGCCGCCACCGTGGCGCCGGCCTGGGCGGCGGGCATGACGAGCGTGAGCAGACGCTCAACCAGATCCTGGTGGAAATGGACGGCTTCGAGACCAATACCAACATCATCGTGGTCGCCGCCACCAACCGCCCGGACATTCTTGACCCGGCCTTGCTCCGCCCCGGTCGCTTTGACCGCCGCGTCACCCTGGACCTTCCCGACCTGGAGGGCCGCAAGGCCATCCTCAGGGTTCACGCCGCAGGCAAGCCCCTTGCCCCGGAGGTCACCCTGGACACTGTGGCCAAGGAGACGCCCGGATTCAGCGGCGCCGACCTCTCCAACCTGGTGAACGAAGCGGCGATCCTGGCTGCCCGCGTGAACAAGAAGTCGATCTTCATGACCGAGTTCGAGGAGGCGGTGGACCGCATCATCGCGGGACCTGAACGAAAGAGCCGCCTGATCAGCAGGCGGGAAAAGGAGATGACGGCGTACCACGAGGCCGGCCACGCCCTGGTGGCATGGGCTCTGCCTCACGCCGACAGGGTCCACAAGATCTCCATAGTCTCCCGTGGTGCCATGGGAGGGCATACCTCCCTCCTCCCCGAGGAAGACCGTTATCTCTGGACCAAGAACCAGTTCAGCGACATGATGGCCGTGACCATGGGCGGCAGGGTTGCCGAAGAGCACATCTTTGACGAGGTAACCACCGGCGCCAGCAACGACATCGAGCGCGCGACCAAGATAGCCCTCGGCATGATCAAGCGCTACGGCATGAGCAAGTCCCTGGGCCCCCGGACCTTCGGCAAGCGCGAGGAAATGATATTCCTGGGCCGGGAACTCAGCGAAGAACGGGACTACGGCGACAAGGTCGCTGAGCAAATCGACGAAGAAGTCAAGTCGCTCATCAACCTGGCCTACCAGCACGCCAACGAGATCCTGGTCACTCACAAACCCAAGCTGGTGCTCCTCGCCGAATACCTGATCGAGCACGAGACGGTCTCGGGAGAATCGCTGAACCACCTGTTCAACGATGAGAGGCCGGGGCAGGCTCCGGAAGGTGTACCGGCGGCTCCGCCCGAACCGCAGCCGCACGCTCCTCGGCACCCGCAGCCAACCATACAGCCACGGCCGGCGCCCACACTGCCATCCGCCAGCGGACAGGAAGGTCCTGGCGAGTAAACGTTGCCGTAAAGAGGCCTAACAGAGCTACACGAAAACGAGGGCGGGAGTAAATCCCGCCCTCGTTTGCTTTTGACGATTTCGCGGATCCCCGCCCCTACTCGGTGCCTTCCTCGTCCTGCGGCGCAGGCAACTGCCGGTAATAGAGACCCCACTCTCGCATCAGCCCTTCCACCTCAGGGCTCTTCAGTGCCACGAGCTCACGAAAGAAACCGGCCAGGGCATGGGCCGGCATCGATTCTGCGGTGCAAACCCAGCTGCGCTCAGCAGGTACAACGTAAATGAGCCCCCTCTGGTGCTCACACACCGCCTGTATTCTGGTCATGTCCTCGCTGGGTCTTACTTCAAGGCCGGCCAATGTCGTCATTCCCGTTCCTTCCCAAATCAGGTGAATTGCACCACTGCATTCCGGTTTAGCTACACGGAGAGCGTCTCTTACGACCAGATTCGTACCCACTGGCCCGGCTCTCCGACCCATTATACCGCCCAATCCGTCACGACGTTATAGTCGTATGATTTCAGGCAGTGTTATTATCTAATGTGGACTGCGCGCTGACAGAATGGGCGCAGCAAGGAATTGCGGAGAATGTATCAACCCGGAGGGCAACCACCAAGAACGCCCGAGATGAATTTCGACCAGATCCTGTCTGGACTGGGCGGCACCATCGGGCGGATTACCAACCGTCTCGGCGGAGGCGGAGTCGGCCTGGCAGCCGCTCTTATCATAGGACTGATTGTAATTATCTGGGCCGCCACCGGAATCTACACCATAAGCCCGGGCGAGCAGGCCGCCCTGAGGCTGTTCGGCGCCGCGCAGAGCAGCACGGTCACCGAGACCGGACTGCACTGGTGGTGGCCGTCGCCAGTGGGCAACCGAGACGTTGTGCAGACGGTGGAGACCCGCAGGATGGAACTGGGTTTCCGCAGCGGTGAGGGCGGCGCCATTACGCCCGTAGCCGTGGAAGCGCAGATGATCAGCGGCGACCTGAACATTATCGACGTTCAGATGGTGGTCCAATACAACATCAGGAATCTGAACCACTTCCTGTTCCGGGTCTTTGATCCGGGTGAAAACGATGGCGCCCAACGCGACATACCGCCCGGCCGCCCCGACGGACGGACGCTGAAGGATGCCACGGAGGCTGCCCTCCGCCTGGTCGTCGGGCAACGCGGTCTTGGTGAGGTGCTGGCCGAGCAGCGCACCGAGCTGGAAATATCAACCCAGGACAAGCTGCAGGAAATCCTCGACAGCTACGAGGCTGGCATCAACGTCCTCAGCGTGGAACTGCAGAAGGTGGAAGCTCCAGAGGACGTGCGTGCGGCCTTTAACGACGTGTTGCAGGCGCGGCAGGACAAGGTTACCGCCACCAACCTGGCCCAGGCCTACGAGAACCAGGTGATTCCCGAGGCCAGGGGTCGTGCAGAACAGATCATCCAGCCTGCCGAGGCGTTCAAGCGTGCCCGCATCGAGAGGGCCCAGGGTGAAGCCGACCAGTTCCTTTCCATCCTGAGCCAGTACTCCGATCGGTCGGTCAAGTTAACCAACACGCTCCAGGATACCGACGGTTCCGATGGCGACGGCAATTCAACCACCGGCATCGGCCTGGAAGACGTCTACGTACTGAGCGGGAATGGGGTGTTCATCTCCGACCTCCTGGTAATTGGAGCACCCGAGTGCGCGTTTACGGCCCGTGAGGCAACGGGAAATGAGGTAGCCACACAGGTCTGTAGCTTCACCGTTTCCGTCGATGCAGAAGTGGGTGGCGTCCCGGCCGGGAGCAAGGCAACTGTGGCCTACCTTGCCAATGAGGACCTCACGATTCCGCAGTTCGCATCCACCGGGAGCACGAGCATCAGGCTGTCCAATACGGTATTGGACCTGGACAACCGGGACGGGGACGATGACCTCGAAACGGGCGTAACTGCCACGGATTTCACGGTGGTTGCCGGCCCGGACGGCGGTGTCGTAGATGGCATCGATCTCGTTCCAGCGTCCTATAATCCTGCTACCAACATACTCACCCTCTCAGTACAGGCCGGAGAAACCCTGGTGCCAGGGGATTCCTTCGCGGTGCAGTACCTGAACAGCGAAATTCTGACCATAACCCCCAACAGCCAGGTTACCCAGGAACGTTTGTACCTCGAGGCGATTGAGGAAATCCTCCCCGCCGTAAACAAGATCATCGTCTCTCCCGAGGCGGAATCAGTACTGATCCTCGGAGGACAGGAAGGAGTGGTGCCGGTGCCTGTTGGCCCGAGCCCAGCCCCGAACCCGTAGCACCATTCACAGCAACAAGGCAAGACTGGCAGGTTGGCGGATGGCCGTGTTCGCCAACCAGAAGGGCCAACACGGCCCAACGAGGCAAGGAATTAAGGGGATCTGATGAGAAACTTGGTTATAGCGGGTGTGGTCATCCTTGTGATCCTGATCACGCTCTTGACGTCGCTGTACGTGGTTGACGAAACCGAGCAAGTGGTCGTCACCCGGTTCGGCGATGTGCAGGCCGTTCACACCACGCCGGGGCTCCGGGTGAAGGCTCCCTTCGGCGTGGACCGCGTTACCTCCTACGACCGCCGTGTGTTGCGCATCGACGCCCCTCCGGGGCCTTTCCTGGACAAAGACATCAACATCCTAGAGATCGATGTGTACGCACGGTACGTGATCACCGACCCTCACGCCTTTCTGCAAGCTCTGACCACCCAGGAAAACGCCTCGCAGGTGCTGGGCCAGCGCATCAACGCCGCCCTCCGTGCCGAGATTGCCGAGCGCAGTCGCGAAGAAATCATCGGGGGTGACGTTGCACTGGATGAATTGGGCAATCCCACAACCGACGACGAGGGCAACTCCTTGGTCAACCCCACAAATTCCCGGACCGAGATCCTGGATGACGTGCTGGCCCGTGTGCGGGATGATCTGATCAGTGCGGAGGAGAGCCTCGGTGTGGAAATGATCGACATCCGCATCAAGCGAGCCGACTTCCCTGCCGAGGTGGCTGGCCGCATTTTCGAGCGCATGCGCTCCGATCGCGAAAAGATCGCTCGCAGACTAAGGGCTGAGGGTGAGGAGGAAGCTCGCACCCGCCGCGCCCAGGCAGACCGCGAGGTCGAAATTATCCTGGCGAAAGCCGACCGTGAATCCGCCCAGCTGCGTGGTCAAGGCGAGGCCGAGGCCATCTCCATTCTGGCTGACGCTCTGAACCGGGACCCGGATTTCTTCACATTCCGGCGCAGCCTGGAGGCATACAAAGAGTTCCTGAGCACCCAGTCAACGATGATTCTGTCGTCTGAGTCAGAACTGTTCCGGTTCCTCCAGAGCTCCGGCGAGCTGGAGCCGGCCAACCGCTAGGGATAACTGACGCCGGGTGACCATTACACCGCAACGGAAAAGGGCAGGCTGATCGTCTGCCCTTTCTCCTTTCTCGAATACCGTCCGGCGTGCAACCCAACGATACCCGTTATGGGACTCAGCAGTGCCTGGAAATTACCGGCCGGCCAAGCGCCGCCCCTCCTCCAGCCCCTGAGTGGTCTTCTCAGGCGAGGTGATTATGATGCTGAAGCCCTGCTCCAGTCGCATGGGCACCTCCGCCGCCGTTGCCCCGGTGGCACAGGGCACCCCGGCGTCCTTGCAGGTCTCGAGAATCCGTAGCAGGTTGGCCTGGACGTCCGGGTGGCCCGCGTTGCCCTTGTGTCCCATGGAGACCGACATATCGCCAGGGCCGGCCCAGACTGCGCCTATGCCCTTGACCTCACGAAGGATGTCCTTCAGATTCTCCACGCCATGGGGCTCCTCGACGATGCCCATCAGCAGCATGTTGCCGTCCGGGTCGAGGGGCCACAGGTCCGCGGCGTCGTAGTACTCGGCGGGCGTCATCCCCCAGTAGCGAGGCGCGATGCGATACCACCAGCCGCGTTCGCCCTCCGGCTCAAAGTCAGCGGCCCCTGGCACCTGCGGGTAGCGGGCCGCCACCACCGCCGCCTGCGCGTCCTCGACGGTGTTCAGGTGGGGCAGTACCAGGCCGTAGACTCCCGTGTCCAGTGCCTGTTTCAGCACCCACTGATTCCGCTCCCGGAAGTTGGGCGGCACCCGCACCATAGGCACCGGATCGGCCTGCAGGCTGCCTCCATCCGCAATTTTCTTGCGTGAGAGCAGGAACTGCAGCGACATTCTCAGCTTGTCGAAGCTGAAGTCCTGGTGCTCCATCTCTATGATGGTCATGTCGTAATCAGAATCGGCAATGAACGCCAGATCATCAAGGTTCCCGTTCCACACGAGCCCGGAACAGAAAACCGGCTTCCCCTGTTCCAGAAGTTCGATCACCTTGTTGTAGCGGACCATACAACCTCACCTCGATTTTCATATTCGCAGGACCAGTCAGGGCATCCCCGGCTTGCGACGGGATTATGCTCCGGGGCCGATGGATTGTCCATTTCAACCCCTCAAGACAGAACGTCTGCATAGCCAGTTTAGTCTCAACTTTGTCTGAATCAGGCAGGAGTTACGCAATCGGAGTCTTCACCCCCACCCTAACCCTCCCCCTGAGAGGGAGGGAATTTCACAGCCAACCGAGTAAGTCCTATCGGGGTCAAAGGATTCACGGATTAAGAATCATGGAAATCACAAAATCAAAGATTTGTCAGATGCAATTGCGACGTAATCAGGCTCACAGTTATCAGGCTCAGGGGAATCAGGCCCGGGGGAATCACCGTCGATGGGTATAGCAAGAGTGATGTCCACGTTGTTGTCCCGATCGATGACGACCTGTTCCACGACCATCTGGAGAATCTCCTTGCGCTGCTCGTCGGTCAAGTCGTCGAGGCCCTTACCGACTTCCCTGGCCCACGCGAGGACAGCCTCCATCAGGCGGCGCTTCTCGGCCCCATCAGCCTCCCGCGCCCGGTAATCGTCCAGCATCGCCCTGGCGCTCTCCAGCCTTTCGGTGATGAACCTGCGCTGATGGTCCAGTTGGGCCTCGGTGATCTTCCCGGAAACGAACAGCCTGATAGCCCGGTCCTCCTCCATCTGGATGCTCCGCACGTCTCGCTCGGCCTGGGCGATCTCGGCCTCAAGTCCGCCGCCCTCCTGAGCATCGAAGGAGTCGATGCCGGCGAGGATCAGGTCGGGGTCCTGGATCACCCGCTTCACCTCGCTCCATACCGACTCCTCCAACCGCTCCGCACGGATGTAGTGACGCACCCGGCAGTTCAGGCGCATACTCTGCATCCCGTTGCACTTATAGTACCGCCGAGGAGTGGTCAGTTCGTAGCGATACTTCTTGCCTTCGCGAACGTTGGTGGTGCTCCAGGTGGACTTGGCGTGGAAGTTGTGGCCGCACTCCCCGCATCTGAGTAGGTGCTGCAACAGGTAGAGCACCTTGGTGTTCCTCTTGGCCTTCCGCCCTCGTTGCTTCTTCAGAGCCTGCGCGCGCTCCCAGGTCTCCTCATCCACCAGGGGCGTGACCGGGATTCCAATCCAAGTGTCCTCCGGCTGGTCGTAGGACCTCGTCCCGTCCTCGGTGGCTACGTGCCGGTACTTGCCGTAGACCCAGGTGCCGGTGTAGGTGGCGTTGGCCAGAACGTAATGTATGTAGGACTGGCGCCAGAACGGCTTGCCGGTCCGGGTGGGGATTCCCTCGTCGGTCAGCCGCACGGCGATGGAGGTTGACCCCATCCCTTCATGGACGTACATGTGGAAGATGCGGCGGACGACTTCCGCCTGCTCCTCCACCACCTTGGGTCTGCCGTCCTCTCCGGTGCAGTACCCGTAGGGCGGGCCGCCGGTGGGCACCCGTCCCTGCTTGGCCGTGCCCCTTTTGCCCAGGGTGGACCGCTCCCGGAAGTTGTCCAGTTCGATCTTGCCGATGGCGGCCATCAGTCCAAAGGTCTTCATGTCGATGGCGTCCATGACGGCTTCCAGCCGAATCTGGTGGGCCTCGACCACCTCCATCAAGGCGGCGGCAGGGTACATTCCCCGGCTGAGGCGGTCCGACTTCCAGCAGACGATGGTGTCGAATCTACCCTGCCTGGCGTCGGCCAGCATCCGTTGGAACTCGGGGCGCTTCTTGCTCCAGCCCCGGCCCACCTCCTGGTAGCGGGCGGTGATAGTCAGGCCCTTTTGTTCGCAGTAGGCCTCCATCTCGCCCATCTGCTCGGATATGGAGGTCTTGTCCTCCCCGTCCTGGCTCTTGTCGGACACGCGGGCGTAGATGGCCGCCCTCTTGCCGTATTCCTGCTGTTGACGCTTCGGTGCTTTCTTCGCCATGACTCCCTCCTATCGGTGATACCCGCAGAAAATAAAAGAGACCCGCCCCCTGCCGGGAACGGGTCTGCAAGTAGTACAATACCACCGCATCACCTGTAGCCGCAGGTGGCGCCACGGCCCGGGGTGTTCCACCACCGCCGGGCCAACCTGTGCTCCTAAGATACCCCGACTGGCTGACCGCCGTCAAAGAACAATTGCCGAGGAAAGGCCACAAGTATGACACCGAGTGGAAGTAGTGAACGCGAAACCTAGTAGTCCAAATTCTTTGAAATGATGGATTGCTTTTGGATTAAGGATTCATAATCCGATCCTGGCCAGGTAATTCCGTCAATGAAATGGACCATCATTTCAAAAGACTTCAAACCACTACCCAGCTGATGCGGAGTATTTTCCCATGACCGCCTTCGTAGCTTCGTCAAGACCAGGATAAAGGCTTTCGCGGTTTATATGAAGTAAGCGAAGGTCCTCCAAGATGGCCTGTTTTGCGTCTAGCGACGGCACCCTCAGGGTGTAATGGTCGTAGACTGGGATACTTGGATTCCATTCCAGGACTTGCTCGCTCTCAAATCTCTCGTGGAAAGCCGAAATGAGAAAGGCGCCCGACTGGGCCCGGATTCGGTCGAACGACTGCCGTGGTTCGACTATGAAAACCTCAAACAGGTGCCGTGGGTTGATCCGTTCTTCGAAGTACGGTTTCTCCTGCCTGATAAAGTGATACAGACGGCGCATAGCTTCCGAATATTCGTCATACTTGTCGCGGGGTATTGAGGTGGCTGTGTTAGTGTTTTCCTGCTCCTTTTTCCCCAGCATGAGAGACTGTTCGGAACTGCGAAGCTTAGCGAAATTGGCGACGACGCTTATCGTATCGCTGTTGAATGGCTTAACCATGGTTCTCGGCACGGCGAAGATATGTAGTCGGCCGCTTTTGTGATTTATCTCGTGGGTGTCGCAATCACACCCTGAACAGTTCTCGCAGGCATTGAACAGTGCAACGAGGGGGTTGTTAGTGATGTCGAGGAGGCGTGTGTTGAGCCCGTGATGTTGTGCAAGGACCCATTGTTCCAGTGCCGAGGTCGCCCCACTGAATTCTTCCGGACGGCGCGACATGAGGTCAAACAGCATCTCAGCTTCGGAGTTGCGGAGCTTCGATTCGGTTTGCGGACGCATCAAAGAGGGACATAGCTTCCAGGAATCGCAACTACATGGTTCTCCCCGAAAGTAAAATACTGTCTCGGGAATGACGGGACCATCTCGTTGGAGCTTCCTGAGCTCCACCGCGTCAGCCGGAATACGAACGTCGCGTGAGTAATGCTCTCTGAGAGTACGGCAATCCTCTAGCAAGCTGCCTACACTTGTTGTTTCACCCTGCGATGGTAGGTTCGGAGGCATTCTGTTCATGCCGTCGGGGTGCTCATAAAGTAGGGCTGTCCAAGGTTCTGTTCTCGTCAGCTTTGTGCTGATGAGGCTAGCCCCGCGTAGGTCTGCGCCTTCGATTTATACGGCGGTAAGGTCTGCGGATCTGAGGTCGGCGCCCTCGAGCAGTGCACCTTTGAGATTCGCCAGCGTCAGGTTGGCATTGCTGAGATTGGCATCGTAGAGTCGGACGTGGCTAAGGTCGATATTGAAGAGATAGGCGCGGCTAAGGTTGATATTGTTGAGGAATACACTCCCGTCATGGTGGAGCTTTCCCTCCTTCTCAAACTCCTCATGGACGTTTATGCGCGACAGGTCTGGTGTGAAGGGAGTTTCTTGGCGACGTCTGTTCCAAGAATCGACTCCTTGGAGTAGCCATTCAACGTGTGCAGGATTTGGCATTCAGTACCTCGGTCAGGGGTATTTCCAGTTTACGATGTCGGCTTCGGAGACCAGCGTACGGACTGGCCATGGTATTTGTCCGCAGTCCGAAATCATTGAAATGATGATTAGCTGAGATTGGTGTGAGTACCGGCAATGGCAATACCGGGGGACGCTGCTCTCCCTCAAGATTCACACTCTCAATGCCATCATTTCAAAGATGTTGGTCTGCTAGTGACCCTTGGGAACCGTGGGCCCCTGAGTCGGTACGCTGCTAGGGCGTATGTGTGGAGAGTCCGTAGTTGTCTTCAAGTAGACGGCCAATGCTTCTGCATCCGTCGTCGCTTCGGTGAGAGAGTTGTAAGTGTATGTGTCCTCAGCCACCACTTCTTCGCCATCACGTAGGGTGAGCTTAAGTGCCCACTTTTCACGTCGGTCTTTTTCATCCTCTGCCGTGGGCCAAATCATGAAGTCCATTTCGTTGTGCCCCGATATAGAAACGTTCTCACTACTGCGAAGCCATAGTGCTATTCCCTTGACCTCATCGCCGACGAACGCTGTCACTTCCCATTCCATCTTAGTTTCTCCAAGTAAACGCTATCAATTCGACTGAGAATACGCTGACAACTCCGATCATGTCTGCTCCCCACGCTTCCCGCTCCACCAACTTTCCATTACATTGATTGTCTCATGGATTACGGGGAGGCTCGCGCACGGTGGACGGCGATAGCGTGACGCCCAAGTTGGTCCTTCCAAAGTCCTTAGTCGGCCAGGGCGATGACGGGTGAATTGTGTAACATCAACCAATTGGGGCGGTGTTCTGACGGCCGATGAACTGACGGATTGCAGTAGGGAATTCATCGACAAACCGGACCGCGCTGGTATAGAGAGAGTAGACTTCTTCTACGGTCTTATTCAGCTGAAAGTCTGCATAATTCCCATGCACCATCTGGTTCCTGAGATTCCCGATCTCGAGAAATGCCTTCACCGACTCATCCAAATCCCTGTCTTCCCGAACTATTTCTCTCATGTGGGCAGAGAACGCTTCCCCGAATGATCTGTAGAACGAATTGGCATTTCGACCGGGGCTTTCGTCGCTGCCCCAATCGAATAATTGAGCGAATCGTCTACCAATTGCCTGCCTCCTGACAAACTCGCCGAGTTCTTCCACTCCTTGGGTCATTTCCAGGTACAAGTCTATGATAATCTGTGTTAAGTGGACCTCGAAATAACTGGCGGCAGCTATGAGTAGCGTCTTGGCGAACGCACTTTCCGCCCTGTCTCGGAGTAGAAGACTATTCGCCGACTCGAGGTGCGCTACGAGTTCTCTATGATCTCTCAGCAGCTCTTCCACCCGGTTGCTTGGTGAATCTTGTTGAGGGGTCAGCACCGTTTCAACCCAACACAATAATGTCTTTGGCACGCGACAAGCGTATGTTGACGTTTACCGCCGCGGTCGTTCGACTTTGAGTGGCGCTACGGAAATCCGGATCAGCTTTCAGGGCATTGAGAGAGTCAAGAGTAATTTCCCCTTCCACCTGTTGTCCCTTCATGTATGGTTCATGACAAGCGGCCACAAACACGGATTCGAAAACCATCGGACTAAACCTCCCTTGAATGCTATGGAAGGCGTCAGATGGCAGCTCTTTGCAACTGCTCAGGAAGGAATCAAGCAAGGATTCGAGACGAGCCATTTTGTCGCCGTCAAATGACCTGGCGTGCGTAGAGAAACCGTTCAAGAACCTTACCATCGATGGTCGGTAAGATCCCCCCCGCATAAGCATTGCAAACCCCCGGAGTAATATCTCAACGTCCTTCATGTGGATGTCCGGGACTTGTGCACCGACCAAGTCCCGCCATCGCTCCTCGGTGTTGGTCTTGTAGAGCAAGTCGTAGAACTTGGAATCAAACATACACCGTCTGATTTCCTGCGGCGTTAAATTCATACCGCCGGAATTGAGGCGATTGAATATCTCGTACATTGCATCGTCACCCGCTGGGGCGACTTGTCTCACGACGATATTCCTGATCGTCCGCAGATAGAATGACCTCTGATGGTCGTCATCCAAAGTGGAATACAAGCGGCCATGGAACCGGTTGGGTTGCCCCGGAACATTTTCCGGAAGATTCAGCCTAAAATCCCCGAAATATTCGGCGTCTTGCAGGACGCCCTCCGGTATCGTGCTCTGCCCTTGCAACATTGATCGAAGGGCTGGCAATTTTTCCTTCCTCGGGAATCTCTCCTTTACGAAGTAATAGATAGACATTAACCTCTGCTGTCCATCTATTACCAAATACTTATCGCGTCCCTGCTCATAAAGAAATATCTGAGGTACCGGCAGGCCGACGACAAGTGACTCAATCAAGCGGGACGCCCGCTTTATGTCCCATACAAAGTTGCGCTGGAAACCCGGAATTACGACGACTCCTGAATCAATAAAATCGACGATGGTCTTCACGTTGAAGTCGTTGGGAGAAACAACTAAATCGTATTGGTCTATAGGGTAGGAGTCACTATCTGAATCGTCGTCGTCTATCACGTCCGGTTCGTACTGATTGACCTCGACTTCCCATTCTGCTGCTGGCAAGGTCATTATTTCACCTCTTGAAATCGAAACATCCCGCACAGCGCGGGGCGACTAATTCTTTGACTCTTTCTTTCGCCCATTATATCCGATCCGTTCCGCTTGAACGATTGCCATACTCATGGTTCTGCCGAGATGCAAAGGGTCTCCGCCAATTGGAAATGTCATGGCTGAGGACTGGACGCCCCCGCTGGGGCAGCGTCGCGGGCTGCCTGGCCTGCATCACGATTCCGCCTCGTCCTCCCCGGCAGGGTCACCAGTGGGCTGGTCCTCTGTGGCCCAATCCCGTTCCGTCTCGGCCTGCCCGTCCCTGGTGGCATACCTGACCATCAGGGACAGGAGGCGGCGCAGCCGGTCCTCGGCGTCGGGCCCGGGGTTGGAGAATACCCGGACTACGCCGATCTCCGTGGCGTCCCCGGCGTTCCTCCGTTTTCGGTTCTGTCCCTTCTTGTCCTTATCTTTCATATCGCTCAGACGGGCGTCTCTCTCCCGGGCTTCCGTCCTCTCGCCGGTTGGATGGTGAATGGGCCGCCGGCGCGGGCTGGTGGGACGGGCGCCAGCGGCTTGTGATCTGCCTCTAGTCCCCGTCCTCCTCTGCCCAGAGGATCAGATGGAAGCCCTCACCCATGAGAATTTGCACGCCGCCGCGAATGAGAGCCGCGAAGCAGAGCAGGGACATCATGGGTCTCCCGGAGGGCTCGACGCCCTTCTTGAGCCAGCGGCGTACCTGCTTCCGGTCCACGCCGATGGCCTGGGCGAAGGCGGCCCAGGCGAGGCCGCTGGCCTCCTTCAGCCTGCGGAGGCGGTCCGGGAAGTCCTCCGGGAACAGGTCGACGTCAAGGGGCAGGATGCGGCCGTTGAAGGTGATCCGGTGCGAGAACCCGTCGAAACGGGACTCGTGGTTGCTATTGGTCATCCATCTCCTCCAATATGAAAAGCTGGTGAAAGTCGTCTACGCCGAGGGCCTTGAGCATCCGTTCACGGATGCGTCCCGAGGGCGCACGCCCCTCGTTGACCAGCATGGAGACGTAGCCGGGGCTGACCCCGATCTCCCTGGCGAGCCAGTTCTGGGAGCGGCCCAGCAGAGCCAGGCGTTCCCAGAGGGCCGCCGTGTTGAGCCGGACGACTACCCGTCCCCGGCGCCTCCGGGGGCCGCTCATGCAGTTCCTATGTTGCGAGAACATGGCCTTTCATCTCCTATCGGGAAGGTAACGGGGTCTTACGAATTGAGCGTTTCCCGTCGCGGTATATGGGTGCTTTACTGCGCCGGCGGCAGGCGGGCGGGTTCCCAATCGCCGGGGGTCCGCCAGGCGCGTCCCAGGGGTCCCAGGGACTCGACGGCCTCGCGGTGAGAGACCCACAGGGGGACTCTCACGCCGGCCCGCGCCACCTCCCTCTCCGCCAGGGCCAGGAAATGGGTGGCGGGAATGTCACCGTCGAAGACAACCAGGACCTGGGGCCGGACGCCGTGGTCGTCGGTGGGGCGGTGGGAGGAGTAGTAGCGCAGGTATGGCGCCAATCTCTGGGCCATGGTTGCGGGCCGCACAGCGCGGCGCTCCCACTCCAGGAAAAAGGCCCAGGTCGCCGGGCCACGGCGCAGGACGCCGAAGGCGTCGGGGTAGACCGAACGCAGCGCGCCTGCGTGGCGGAAGTGGCGGGAGGCCCGGTGGGGCGGGTCGAGCTGGGCCGTCCCCCAGCCCAGGGCGCGGGACTGGCGGGCCAGGGCTGCCAGGAAGCCGTGGACGGCGGCGGTGTGGTCCAGGTTGCGGAGCAGTTGCCTGCTCCTGCCGCCGGAGACATTGCGCCAGTCCATCGGTCTGGCATGGTCAATGGGGGCGACGCTCCACCGCCTGCGGGCCACGCCAACCGAGGCGCGGTCCCGGCGGGCCTGGAAGGCGAGCCCGCGGCCGGTGAGGGCCAGGCGGCCACGGGCGACGGCGGGGTGGGCCGCCAGCCCGAACCCTGCCAGAGGGTTCACCAGACGGGAGACCCGGGTCTCCGAGACGCCCAGCAGGCCGGCCATATCGCGCTTCAACAGCCAGGGCCAATCGGCCAGCAGGCCCAGGGCGCGCTTCTCCGACGGCTTGAGCAGGGCGGTCATTGCATGGGCGGCGTCGGCGGCGAGGTTGCCGGGGAGGGACGCCTGCGACGGTGGTTTCTCCACCGGAACTTCTCCGCCCGGCCGCAACCGTTCCAACACGTAGCCCAGGTCCAGCCGGGCGCCGCCCGATGGCGGGCGCCAGACGGGGGAGTCGAGCCCGGCCAACACGGCGTTGCCCTCCAGCGCCAGCAGAGCGTTGACCGAAGTGCGAGCCAGCAGCCGGCGGGCGTGCCTGAGCCGCACCTCGTCGGACGCGAGCACCAGGACGGCTCCGGGCAGCGGCCCCTGGCCCAGTCGCCACAGGCGCTTGGCGAAGGCGGTGCGGTCGGCGGCGGGTCCCTGGCGCACCACGCCGACGGTCCGCCCGCCGGGCAGCAGCAGGGCGGCGTCCAGGGGTGCGGCCCGGTACAGCCGCGGCCGCAATGGGCGGGCGGCACTGGCGATGGTCGCGGCCAGCCGGTAGAGGACGGCTACGGCGTCCAGCCGCTCCAGCAGGATTCGCCGCCACTGCCCGGACACCGCACGGCTGCGGAGCAGACCGTCCTCGGTTTCCCCGTTAAGCTCTGCCAGCCTTCGCACTCCTCCGGCGGTGAGGCAGTAGCGGCGGGCCGGGGGAGCGAGATCGGCCGCGTGGGGAATGGAGTCCACCAACCCGCCCTCTTCCAATCGGTGGACGGCGTCGTAGACCGCGCCCCGGGACCCGCCGGAGATAGCCGCCATCTCCTGCCGGTCGAGAAAGGGCGCCTGGGCCAGCAACCCCAGCAGTTCGGGTTCCAGGGAGACGGCAGTCATCATTGGCCCTCCCCTGGCTGCGCCACGCCGTTCCTTTCCGCCAGCAACCGGCGGTACTCGCTCACCTTCTGCTGTCCGTCCGCCTCCCCCTCCATCAGGCCGGCCAGATCGCGGGCCGTCAGGGTGTAGCCAGTCGCGGCGGCGCGGATTCGCCCGGCAACGGCGGGATCGCCGTCCTCCGGCTTGCGCACCATCATTGAAAAGGCGGGCATCCGCTCCTTTCCCACGGTGGCGCGGACGTAGCAGTGATGCACGTCCAGGGACACGACGTCGTCCTCGCTCACCCGCTCCTTGCCCAGCTCCCATACCAGCTGCCGGGCGTCGCTGCCCGCCACCTGGAACACCGCCAAGCAGCCCACGTTGGCCAGAATGGTGTCCCGCATGGTGGGGGACAGGTCGTCCAGCTTGGCCAGGCTCTGGGTGGCGAGAATGAAACTGGCGCCGAACTTACCCAGCTCGCTTAGCATGGACTCGTAATCGACGCCGGGCATGGACTGCATCTCGTCGACGACGACCAGTGCGCCCCGGCGCTGCGAGAAGGCGACGCCACCCTGCTCCCGGATCACCGAGTCCACCAGGTTGAGCAGGGACGCGCCCACCAATGCGGCCACGTCCCGGCCCACGGTCCCCTGGGAAGTGGAGACCAGCAGGATTCCGCCGTCCAGGATGGTCTCCCGCAGGTCGATGGTGGAGCGTGGCTGGCCCAGGATGGCCCGCGCTCTCTTGGACGATGCGTAGTAGGAGAGGCGGGTCTGCACGGGGGCCAGAGCCTCGGCCCGGTACTGGCGGTGCCAGCCGCCGAAGTCCCGGGCCCACCACTCCAGCAGGTAGGGGTCGGAGACCTTGGCGAGGACCGAGTTGCGGAAGGGATCGTTGGACAGGAGCCGCAGCCCGTCCAGGATGGTATGCTGCTGGTCCGCCTCCACCTGTTCGTTGGCCTCGTGCAGGGTCTTGACCGTCTGCTCCAGGATGGACTGCATCCTGGGTCCCCACTGCTCCCACAGGCCCCGGGCCACGCGCACCACCGAGTCGGCGGTGCGGTCCCGGTCGGCGAAGACGCGGGTGTCCAGCAGGTTGATGCCGGGAGAGCGGGACTCGTCGCCCAGGTCGATGAGCCTTACCTTGTCAATGAGAGACTCGGGGACCTGTTCCAGGATTCCGGCCACCAGGTCGGCGTGGGGATCGACGACCACGATGGCGTCGTTGTCTCGGCCCTCGGCCTTTTCCCTGAGCTTGAGGCTGACTATGTGGTGCATCAGGGTGGACTTGCCCATGCGGGTGCGGGCCACGTAGAGGTGGTGGCGTCGCAGCAGGTCCTCGGGGAACCGGATGGGCTGGCCGGTCCCGTTGGTGGTGTCGCCCACCAGCGCCCCGCCGCTGACGCTGCGGGCCGAGGGCAAGAGCGCCCGGGAGCCGGAGCGCTCCACCAGGGGGGTCTCGTCCCGTTCGCCGGGCGGGTGCCACAGGGCGGCCACCTCGCGCACGCCCAGGATGCTGCGCCTGCCGAAGAGACCGGATCCGGCGGGGTGGAGGTTCATCAGGGGGACCAGGGGCTTCACGCCGCCGACCTTGAACCTGGCCCCGGCGGGGTGGTCGTAGTGGCGGTAGGCAGCGGCCACCGGCTCCAGAATTTCCTTCACCCGATGCTCCCCGGCGCCATCGGGCAGCACGGTGACGATCTGGAGCTCGGCGTCGAAGGCGACGCGGCCCACCTTCTCTCTGATCAGCAGGGGGTCGTAGACCCGGCTGCGGGCCTGCTTCCAGCGCCACCAAGCCCAGCCCGCCACGGTCAGGCCCAGGATGGAACCCACGCCCAGCAGGAACGCCTTGAGATACTCTCCGTCCTGCACCCACAGGTAGCCCTTGAGGACCGCCAGCGCTCCGGCGCCCAGGACGGCCATGGTCACGCCGTCGAGTTGCAACGGCTTGGTCTGGTAGGTATAGGAGGGGTCGGGCCGCTGCTGGCCGGGGTTCCTGAAGGCCCTCTGCTGGTGGGCCTGGGACCATTCGGGGCCCAGGGAGCGCAGCAGCAACCGGGCCAGCACCCGCTCGCCGGGGCGGAGGGCGGACAGGGAGCCGATGACGGCCAGCAGGGGATCGGAGCCGGGGTCCAGCAGGTCGTCGTCCCGGAAGGTGCGCAGGGGCACGTACTCGGGGCCGTCAACCCGCAGGGTCAGGCCCCAGGCCTGTTCCCCGGCGTGGACGAAGATAGGGTCCTCGTCCACCGGCACCTGCCGGATTCGGGCCTGGGGGTAGTGGGCGGCGATCTGGCTGCGCACCACCCGGTCGTCCTGGCAGCGGGCCAGCAGGTCGACGCCGCCGGCGTCGCCGGCCAGTTCCAGGGAGAAGGGTTCGGGTACGGCGATGGACTGGAGCAGGTTCTCCACTCCCAGCAGGGTTCGCTCACCTGTGCGAGGCGGCGTCACCTCCAGCAGCACCGGAGTTTTCTTTGCCTGTCTCTCGCCGAAGAAAATGTTCCTCAGGTTGGTATTCAAATTGGTTGCCTCCTTATGGGGTTGAGCCAAAGGGTCTAGCCGAAAGGCCGGTCTATACCGGTCAATGCCGGGGTCCGGGCCGCCACTCGATCACTGCCGTCTCCTCGGGGGTGGCCTCGATGCGGATGGGAAAGCGGTTGCCCCGGGCCAGCAGCAGCCCATCGCCGCGGGGACACGACAGCAGCCAGCGTTGCAGCTCCACCGGCAGGTCGAAGGCTTCGCCCACGGTGCTGATGGCGGCGGCGTCCTGCTGGAGAAGGAGCTTGAATGCGGCGTTCTGGAGCAGGGCACGCCCGCTGTGGCCGGTGATGGCGCGGGAGGAGTCCTCGGAGAGCAGGTCCTGCACGTCCTGGGTGATGAACTGCAACCCCAACCGGTGCTTACGGGCGCGCTTGGCCATCGAGACCATGAATGCAGCGCCCTCGGGGTGCTGCATGATGCTCCACACCTCGTCCACCACCAGCAGGCGGGGGCGGGGGTCCTGGGCGGCGGCGGCCCACACCGTCTCGGTGCAGACCATCGCCGCAGCGGGCCTCAGTTCCGGCTCCAGCAGGTGCAGGTCGAAGACGGTGACCAGGGCCTCGTGGGTCAGCAGGTCGTCGCCCTCGTCGGAGAGCAGGTGGCGCAGGCTGCCGGTGGCGAAGGGACGGAGCAGGCGGGACAGGTCCTCGGCCTGGTTTTCCAGGTAGCCGTAGAAATCGCGGAATCCGGTGCGCTCCCGCCTCTCCGAGTAGTAGCCGGCCAGGGCGTGGTCCAGGGAGGAACGCCGCTCGGCGGACAACCTTTCTCCCACCATCACCTCGATCAGACGGCGCAGACTGCCGATGCGCTGGAGCAACTCCTCGCTGTCGCCCCGGTCGATGACGAAGGGATTCATGCCCTGCCCGGACACGCCGGGGGTGAGCACGCGCCCCCCGGCGGCACGGGCCATGTCCCCGTACTCTCCCTCGGGGTCGATGACGTAGGCCCGGACACCCCTACAGACGCCGCGCAGCACGCCCAGCTTGGAGGCAAAACTCTTGCCGCTGCCGGAGCGGGCCAGGACGGCGGTGTTGGCGTTCAGGTGGGTGCCGTCGAAGGGGTCGTAGACCACAGGGGCGCAGGCCCGCAGGTCGATGCCGTAGAGGGTGCCGCTCCTGGTGTCCAGGTCCGGCGGCGAAAAGGGGAACAACCGGGCCAAAGACGACGTGTCCAGGGTCCGCCAGACCGCCACGGCGTTCAGAGCCAAGGGCAGGGTGGAAAGCAGGCCCTCCCTCTGCCGGAAGGCCAGGTTGTCCAGCTTGCCCAGGGTGGCGGCGAAGTGGGCTTGGGCCTTCTGGGTCAGCTCCCTCAACGTCTCGGCGTTGTCGGCATGGAGAGTCACCGACAAGGAGGCGTGGAACAGCCTCTCCCTCCCCCGCTGCACCTCGTCGCGCAAGCGGCTCACGTCCTCCAGGGCGATCTCCGCCTCGGAGGAAAGGCTGCGGCCCCGGTTGAGAGACAGGCTTTGGGCCGACTCGAACCTAACCTTCTGCCACTCCAGGGTGCGGGCGGCCTGCTCGGCGGGAATGGCGCCAAGATGCACCGACAGGTCCATGGGCGCCCCGGTGGCCATCAGCCCCTGCAGGAAGCCAGGGGCCAGGCTGCGGGGCCACTTGCCCAGGTGCAATGAGCGGGTCAAATGAGCGCCGACGCGGATGTCGCGGCGGTTGACCTCGACATCCAGTTCTGCGTCCTCGTCCAGGTTGTTGGGCGAGCCGCCCAGGGCGGACGCCAGCAGCAATTGCCTCAGGGATTGCCCAGAAAGCGGGAAAACTCCAAGGCCGGCGCGCACCAGCAGCGCCCGCAATTCGTCGGCTCGGGTGTGCTCGCAGACTGCATAGAAACGCCGGTCCAGGATCCCCTCCCTGGTTTCCAGGGTGGTCAGCAGCCGCCCCAGGCTGTCTGCAGCGGCTCGGGTCCGGTCGGGCAGGTCTGCGGGCTGGTCCTCCTGGAGGGCGTTGCGCAGCACCTGCAGCACCGGCGGGTGCTGGCGCACCAGCAGTTGCGCCGGAAAGTCCAGGGCGTTCAGGGATCCTGCGAAGGCTCCGAGCTTGGGCTCGTCCAGCTCCAAGCCCATCACCTCCATAACCGCCAGCTTCACCCCATCCAGCAGCACCGGACCGTCGTCCTCCAGGTGGGACAGCATGTAGAACAGCGGCAGAGACGGCGGCGGCTTGGGAGGGTCCACCGGCGCGCCCCGAGGGGCGTTGCCGGGTTCGTCCTTGCCGAGCTTGCCTGCCAACACGGGCAGTGCTCTCAGGCTAGGGATTGTTACTTTCATAGATTGATCTCCTTTGTCGGTGTTCTACGGGACGGGGACGATTCCGGTTAGCAACAGCGCGGCTATACCCTTTGCCAGCATCACCAGCACCAGGCCCACCACCGCCATCAAAACGGCGTTCCTGGCCCGTCCCCGGTTCTCGCCCTCCGCTCCCTCGGCCATCAGCACGAAACCCGCCCAGACGATGGCGAAGAAACAGAGCCCTGCCGCGACGGCGACCATGGCGGTGAGCACCTCGTCGAAGGCCTGCACCATCTGCTCCTTTTCCTCCGGCGCGGCGGCTACCAGGACCAGGGACGCCAAGGCGAGCGGCATGAAACAAACCCTGTGCCGCATCAGGGCCACTCCCACCAGCCGGGCTGGTCGAACAGGTCGCGGGCCTCGTCAACGCTCACGGGCTGGTGCTGGGCGGGCTCCGGCGTGGGCGTGGGCTGGGGCAGGGCCAGCGCCTGGTACGGCGGGTCGGCGGCCACACTGGCCGCCAGGGACACCGTCTCGCTGCGGGTGCGGGCCACGGGGTCCCGTTGCAACACCTCGGCCCGGACGTGCTCGGGGTGGACGATCTCCATGGTCACGTCCTTCTGGACGGTCTCGCTGGGGACGGAGAGGGTGGCGCCGATGTTGTACTGCACCACCCTGCCGTCCGGGGGCAGCGCCACCGACACGGCGCGGCTGACGTACCGGCTCACCCCAGGGCGCAGCAGGCTGACGGTCTCGATGCGCCGCTCCAAGCGCCTGGGGTGATGGGTCAGCCGCACCAAGGGCGGCCGGGATACCCGCAGGGAGGCCTCCAGGTCCGCATCGATGGTCACGTTGTGTACCGTCTCGCCGTCAGGTACGGGCAGCCTGAAACGCGTTTCGCCGCCGGGAACGAGGGGCACTGCGACTTGGGAGCTGCCGGCGGCTACGGTCACGGTCCCGGTTACGCCCGTAACCGTCGCCGGAAGCACCGCGTTCACCGACTGCCGGTGGTATCCGTCCGAGACCGGCAGATTCAGCCGCTCCTCCAACTCCGCGGCGCAGTCGGATTTGTTGATGACGCCTCTGATTGCTCCCGGCGTCCAGCCCAGGGTGTCGGCCCGGAGATCGCATATCTCCCCCTCGGCCGTAGGCAGCGGGTGGGGAAGCTGCCACGCGCTGAGCGCCAGCGCCCCGGTATGCCCCAGGGTGTCCTGCCAGGCGAAGGTGAAGGACGGGTCGGGGCCGTCCAGGGAGAGGCCGAAAATCTCGGCCTCCCCCTGCTGCATGTGGTCCGCGACGAAGAAGGTCAGGGTGCGGCCCCTGTCTCCGCCGTAGGCCCGGGCGTCAAGCTTCAGCTCCGTGGCCGCCCGCACCGTGATCACGGCCAGGCTGTCGATCACTGCCAGGTCTTCCACGAAGAGCCTGCGCCCCGGCACCGGGTCCGGCGGCAGGGCGCGCACCTCCTCCAGCCGCCAGGCGTCCTCGGACCACGGCCCGTCGGCCAGGGCTGCGGACGGGATTGCCAGGGCGGTCAGAGTGATCACGGACAGCGCCAGGGAAAAGCGCCAAGGCCTCCAGTCCCTGGTCTCCTTGGTATGACGGTCCTTGCCCCGTCCGCCGTGGCCCCGGTGGCGGCGTTTGCCGAACCAGCCGTGGGGTCGGAAGGGACGCCGTCCCCGTCTCTGCCGCGCTGCCCGGAATCCGCGGCCAACCCCCTTGCCCGCCTTCCGGGCCAGCAATCGCAGGGGGCCGGGCTGGGCCTGCGCCGGCGCGGGACTCTCGGGACGGGCCAGTTCCGCCGGGGACCCGGCGTAGCGCCTGGCCCCCAGGTTGAACCTCAGCAGGTCGGCGGCCACCAGAGGCAGCCCCCGCCCTCCTACCTTCACCACGGTCAGGGCGATGCCCGCCACTCCCAGAACCACCGCAATGGCAAGCCGCAGCTCCGAGGGGCCGAAGGGGGCGTAGCGGTAGGCGCCGTAGGCCACGGCGCACACCGCCACCACCGCCACGATCTGGGGGAAGGTGAACCACAGCAGCACCTTGTCCTCGGCCTGCACGTGGGTCGGTACCTCGTGCTCTCTCATTCCGCCCCTCCTACGTGACCGTGTCGGGAGCGGGGGTGGGCTTGGGCACATCAACGTCCACCGGTGAGCCGACCACGGCGTTCATCACCAGTTCCACCACCCCGTAGGCCACCAGGGCCAGCACGATGCCGGCCAGGGCGGTCATCATGGCCGCCTTGCCCCGCTCCATCTGGTTGGGGGCACCGGAGGCGGTCAGGTACATGTAGGCCCCGTAAATGAAATAGCCGACGCCCACCACACCTACCAGGCCCAGCAGGATGGACACCAGGTTCGATATGGTCTGTGTAAGATCTCCCATACGTCGTTCTCCTTTTGCCTCTTGAATTCACCTTTCTTGATTTTTGTCGGTCGGTCCCGCGTATTCACTGGCACATGGCGTTTGCTCCTTCGCTGTTGCGGGGTTGCGGCCGAGGCTAGGGTCCCTGGCTCCTTGGAGTGGGACCCGCTTGGGCTGCGGGCGTGGCCGACTGGGCCGCCGAGTTGGCGGTATTGGCGGCGGCCGTTGCCGCACCGGCGGTGGCCGCGGCCGCCGCTCCGACAGGACCGGCGCCGCCCAGCATCGCTAGGGCCCGTCCCGACCGGATCATCGTGCCGGGCAGGGACATGCCGAAGTAGAGGGTGTGCAGCCAGGCGTCGAAGGTCCCGTGTTGTCCCAGCATCGACGGCACCCTGGTGGCCAGGTAGACGAAGGCCAGAGACAGCAGCAGCTTCCAGATCAGGTCCTGGGCTGGCTCGAAGACCGCTATGGGCGCGAGGTCGCTGAGAAACCCGAACCCCAGGGCCAGGGCGATGATCTGCACCGCCTGCTGGAAGACCGTGGTCATGAACATCCGCAGCCAGTAGCGTCCCCATCCCGCCGTGTGGGGCAGGATCCAGAGACCCAGGGCGATGGGGGCCAGGGCCAGCAGGATGTCGATCAGCGCCAGGCGCAAGACCATCTGCACCAGCAGGTAGAGGACGAAGAAGCCGTAGACCAGGTAGATCAGGGCCAGCAGCAGGACCAATCCCACGCTGCCCGAGGCCACCGCGTTCAGCATGGTCTTGAGCGTCGCCCGGAGCAGGTCCCCGGCGGTGACGCCCAATGACGAGGCGACGAAACCGGAGACGGTGTCGGAGACGTCGATGACCAGGGCGCACCACCACAGGGATGAGGCGGCTGCGGCCAGGCCCAGCACCAGCCGGGGCACCATCTCGCGCCAGCCGGACTGGTGTCGCCCCAGGTGCTCCTGGACGATGAAGCTGAGGCCCATCCAGCCCAGGATCACCACCAGGGCGCCGGAGGCCACGGCCCAGACCACGGTCCAGGCCGCCCTCACGACCTCGTGGGCGTAGGTGAGTTCCGCGGGGGTGCCGGTGAAGATGTCGCCCATAGGGCTAACCTCCCCGGCACTGGTCGGCGTCTTCGCCGACGGCCCGCTCCACCACGCCGCAGAGGGCGCCGTGGACCCCCTCGACGGTCCAGCGGGCGAAGGCCCGGCCCCAGCGGTCCGGCTCCAGGGACTGGAGCACCTTGTCCCAGAGCTTGTTGGACTGGTGCTCCGGCACCAGGGCGTAGAAGGCCCAGGGGTAACCGCCGCCCGGGTTCTTGACCAGCAGGGCCAGCAGGTAGGACTGGTCCGGGTCCAGGGCGGGCTGCTCCTCCAGGGCGGGGTATTCGATGGTGTACTCCCAGCCGTCGGAGAGCTTGTTCTCGCCGCCCTGGGCGCGGTAGGTGGCGGTGAGCCAGTCGCCGCTGTCGGGGTGGCGTACGGCGTAGAAGAGAACGTCCACCGGTCGGCTGAAGACGGGTCGGGCGATGAAGCGCCCGTCGTCCTTGCGCTCGACGACCTGCTACTCCTCGTTGACGAAGACGGGCGGCTGGTGGGGGGGAGTCTGGGCCAGGACCGGACTGCCGGTGGGGACGGCGGGCAATGCCGCCAGCAGCAGGGCCAGCGCCAGCAGCATCACCCGCCGGGCCCGGACGGGAGGGAATGTCGGTTTGAGTTTCAACTCGTTCACCTCTCTGCGGTCTGTCGCGATTCACCGGATCGCGCTTGCCGCCAGAGAGTGTGAACAACTCAGGCGCCCGGCATAACCGCCTATGGGGCCCCACATATGAGGGGGCCTATAGGCCCCTATGCAACCGAGCCCTGTCGTGATGTCATTGGGGTGTACAGGGAAATGACACCGGTTGCAAAAATGCAAGTCGGGTAGGTTCGTAGCTGAAACGGCGCGGAAATGGCCCCTACAGGAGGTATACAGTGAACACTTTGACTTGCGGGTGTGTTCCGGTCTTGAGGTGCATAGTCCGTAGCTGAAACGTGCATTTTTGTCAGTCGGGAAACCGGGGCAATCGAACAAAGGCCCAACCTGAAACGTACATTTTTGTACACGGAGGCGGGAGCATGGCATCGGAACGGCCGGGCATGGGTCTGGGCATCGACCGGAGCAAGAGCATCGAGGACCTGCACCATTTGAGGCTGATGGCGCTGCTGGACGAGTTGGTGCGAGACAAGGGAGCGCGCAGGGCGGCGGAGGGCCTGGGCGTAGACCACCGGACCCTGGCGGCCAGCATGGAGAGCGGCCGGCTGACCCGGCGGATGCGGGTGGCGCTGGACCGGGCGCTCCTGGCCGGGGGCGGGTCGCCGGCCCGTGAGCAGAAGGAGCGCAACGATGAGCTGGCGGAGCGGTTGGAGCGGGTCGAGGAGCGGGTGGAGGTCGTGGGCCAGGACGCAGGCCAGGGTCTGGCCGCCGCGCAGGACCAGGTCAAGGCGCTCAGGGACGAGCAGGGCCAGGCGTTACAGCGCGTTGAATCACGGCTGGCCAAGGTGGAGGGAGGCGGCGCGGACGCTGGGGAGCAAGAGGGAGAGTCGGGCGCGGGCGGGACACCGAACAGGGAGTCCGGTGGCGGCGCCCGGCCGAAACGGAGGCCCCGGCTGCGGCGGGAGTTTCCCGAGCTGGCGACCCTGGAGCCCGCCGATGACGACCAGGATGTGTTCAGCGACGCCTGGGCGCTGATCCAGGAGTGGCGGGAGCTTAAGGAGACCCACCCCAGCCGGGGCAGGGGCCTGGAATGGCTGCGCCGTCAAGAGCGTCTTTTCACAGTGGAACTGGCGCTCTTGGAGGAGCACGGGCTGACCCTGCCGCCGGAGACGTACCCTTTGCGCGGCCTGGACCGGGGCGCCCAGGTCAACTGGCGGCACAAGGCGCTGGTTGACACCCAACGGTCTAGGAAAAAGCGGGAGATTCTGCTGTGGCTGCGGCGGGTGCTGAGCCCGTCCGCGTGGCGGAAGTAACCGGCGCAGGAGGGCGGATGGGCCGCCAGTTAAGTTTGCTGAACTTTATTGAACTTTACTGAACACTTTGGGCGCAGGGACCCCCAAACCCTTTATTTCCGGCGTCAGGCGGGTTGATAATAACTGCGTTGTCAGGCTTTTCCAGCGTTTCCCGCCATAGAAACCTGGGGGTCCCTCCCTCAGCCCGGGTCCTTACCGAAAGGTAGCGGCCCACGAGGGAACGCTGCCGACGCGGAGTGTTTAAGTCCTCCGCAGGCAGCAGGGCCGATGGTTGAAGTGTTCAAGTCCTTCTGCCTCGGTCCGGTCCGGCGGCTGGAGTGTTAAAGTCCTTCTCCCGCCGGGCGCCGTTCAGTAGCCGGGGCTGATCCCTCCGGTCGCTGGGCACCCGTCCGTTGAGTGGAGTTGATCGCTCCGGTCACTGGGCGACGGGGACGGAGCGTTTGATCGCGCTTCGTTCTCATCCAAGCTGAGGCGTTAGTGGGTCCTGCTCGAGGCGCCCCAGCCGGTACACCTTACCCACGGGGCGCACGGTGCGTTTCACCAGTTATCCCAACCCCAGGGGCGGAATCCCGACCCCACGGACTGATGCACGGAGGTGGCAACGGAGCAACAACGGCATCCCGGAACCCCTTTCCACGGAATCCCTGACCACGGCGGACCCTAAACTCACGGAAGTCCCATTGACAGGAGGTGGCAGCTAGAAACAGCACGGCATTCCCGGCATCCCTTACCCTTCGGACTGACTCTCCCGCGGAGCGGCTGACTCGCTTCGCGGTCCTCACCTTGCGGTTGGAACGGACAACAGGCTCCGGCCGCTTCCCCACACGGCTGCGGCGCAGTTGCCGGACACAGGCAGCGGCACCGCAGGTTTCACACGCTCCGGCCCGTCGGCAACGACAGCAGACCGGACGCTTACCGTTGCAACGCAGTTTCCGCCTGGCTGGTCAGTGAACACGTAGCTAGGACCGGACTGCATCCCACTTCTATCTCCCCTCACAGCAGTTCCCCGGGTTCGCCTTGCAGCGGAGTAACACCCTGGGCGAACTGCGTCTTTCATCAACCCCCACACGGTGTTTCCATCTCCGGCGCCAGACCCAGGGCGCATTGCGTCCGTCGCCAAGCGATTGGTTTGCCTCGTTGAATTACACCCTGGGCGAACTGCGTCTTGCGCCAACACCCCAAACCGGCGTTCTCCGTTGCGGTGCCCGACCCAGGCCGTGGTGCGTCCGGCGCCGGGGGTTGAAACAAGGTCATCCAATCTGCTTGAGGCTGGTTGGCGGTACCCGTGGACCGGCAGGAACCCAAAGGCGGCAACGCAAACCGCCACTGACAACTGAATAGCTGAAAATCCACAACTTGAAAACGAGCGGGGTCGTCCTCATTGCGAGGGCGGCCCCGCTTTCTGTGTTTCGGAGGAAGCGACATGACGGCGAATACCAGCAGCGACAAGGCTGAGATCATCTCCCATCCCATAAGCAGGTACGACGGTAACGACAACACCATACAGCCAACGGAACAGGGACAGAACAAGGGCAGGCCCGAGAGCGAGCTCCGGGCGGCGGCCAGGCGGCACGGACTCAACCTCAAGGAACTGGCGGCAAAGATGGGCGTCAACTACGGCTACCTGTCCTCGGTGGCCGGCGGGCGCCGGCCTTGGTCTCCCCTGCTGCGGGAACGGGCCATGGCGGTGCTGGGAGAGGTGCCGGGGCAGGGGATTGTCTATCGCCAGGGGGGCCTGGTCCAGGGGGAGAGCACCTGCATCCGGGAGCAGGCCCGCGCTTTGGGCATGACTCAGAAGGACCTGGCCCAGCGGGCGGGAGTGTCCGTCAGCTACATGTCCCAGGTGTCCCGGGGCCGCCGGAACATGAGCCCGGCGGTGCAGGCGCGGGTTGAGAAGGTGTTGGGCGGTCCGGTGAAGATCGCGGCCGCCAGTTGCGCCAACCACCAGAACGGCCCGGTCAAGGGTGAGAGCACCTACATCCGGGAGCGGGCCCGCGAGCTGGGCATGAGCCTGAAGGGCCTGGCGGAACACGTGGGGGTGAGTTACGGCTACATGACCCAGGTGTCGCGAGGCCAGCGGAACATGAGCCCGGGGGTCCAGGCGCAGGTGGAGGCCGCGCTGGACGCTCCGGCCAGGATCGAACCCGCCCAACGTCCCAGCGTCGATCCGCGCGCCCTGTGGGACCGCATGGACGCGCACGGCGTCAGCCAGAACGAGACCGCCCGGCTGGCCGGCATAAGTTCCGCCCATCTCTCCAACATCATGAACGGCAAGGCCACCCCTTCAGGGGAGGTGCTGGCGAAGCTGCACGGGGCGCTGTTCCGGCCCTCGGCTGCGGAGCTCGTTGTCCCCGCCGAGGTCAAGGTGATGTCTTGGAAGAAGGGCGGGCGCAACGGCGTGGTGGTGCGCGGCGCCGGCGGCCCGGGTGCCGGAGGCAACAAGCCCGGCGGGGGCAACGTCCGCATCGGCGGTCGGGTGCCCTGGGGCGCCGAGGTGCAGTACGCCTACCGCGCCGGTTACGACAGCCGGGGCCGGGTGTCGGTGACTCACCTGGTGGACGAGCGGGGCTACGGAAGGATGCTGACCAAGCCGGAGCCGGATATCAATTAGCGATGCGCGGGAGGACACCACAATACGGTGTCCTCCCTTCCTTACCATACACCTTGGCCTTGGCTCCATTGGGCCCTCGCACGGTCGCAGCAGCAATTCAAGATTGCCTCTCGCTTCGCCCGTTTGTTTTCGGTCCTTATCCTAATCATCTCCCACGGAATGGTGGTGGGTTCTGTTAGCCTTCTGGGCGCGGTCCCGGCTGGGGACGCAGTTCCTCACTCCCGCATGCCGGTTTGGCCGGACTTTCGTCCCCACTCCTCTGGTGAGACCAGTCGATTGAATGGTCTGCCGTTGACCTTGCTGATCTGTGAAAAGCGTCTATTTTGTCGCACATCGCCTGGATTTCCGAATCGTTGAACCAACGCGAACCGTCTCCTCCTCCCTCCGCCATCAGTCCATCGCCGATGTGCTCCTGAGCGGCAAGCAGGTGTGCCGTCTCGTGCGCCATCAGCGAATATTCAGGCAGACGATCCCACGTATATGGTGTCGTGACCCTACAAATGTGTATGTCGCCGACCTGGCTCCCGAGATTGCTTGGGTTGAGGTCCAGGGATGCAAGTCCCTCGGTGGCTGGCCACTTGCAGTTATACTTCCAACTGTTGAGCCATATTCTCATGTTGGCGTCTTCGACTGAATCTACGTCATGATAGCTGAATCCCAGCAACTTGACGGCGTCTCCGAACCCTTTACGCATTTCTTTGGACGGTTGCTTGTTCCAGTAGACCCGTGCAATTAGTCCGTCACGCCACGGTCTACCGTCTTCTATCGGCATCAATCGATCCTGGATATGTTGGTTGTGTTCGATGTAGAGCCTGCAGGTTCCTCCCGTGGCTATGGCTATCACGGGAAATAGGAGCCAGATTGGGCGACTCAGAATTGCTGATGGCCATCCAACAATGTCGCGATGCCTTTTTCTGAATATCAGGAAAGCTATTATGGTCGCGATGACGCCAATGATGGTCAGGAGCAGACCCACGTTGAATGGGTCTGTGAACACCGATACCGCTGTGAAGCCTATTGGCGCTAATGCGACGGCGCATACTTGGAGCTGTTTCATGGCTTCACCGCTGCCGGTTCAGCCTGCTCCAGGGCGGCCTGTCTTAGCTGGCAGACCGAGGGGTCTCCCGGCTCCAGTCCGATGATCGCGTCGTAGTCCCGCATTGCCTGCTCCGGCTGACCTAGTCGGCGATACAGCGTCGCCCGGTGCCGGAGGGACTGGATGTTGTCCGGGTGAAGAGTGATGATGGCGCTGAAATCCTCGACGCCCTCCTCGTACCGGCCCAGGCTCATTTTCGCCGTTCCCCGGTTGTAGAGGAGGTCTACGCAGCCGAGGTCAACCTCGATGTCCCCGGTGTAGTCCTCGATAGCCAGCTCGTGCTGGCCCAAGCTGGTGCGGGCCAGCCCCCAGCTCGCCAGTGTCTCGGGGTTGCCGGGGTCCAGCTCCAGGGAGAGGGCGAAGTTTTCGATGGCCTCTTCGCTACGGCCCATGCTGCCCAGGGCCACGCCCCGGCCCCTGAGCACGGCAGCGTTGTCAGGGTCCAGGCAAAGGACGGCATCGAAGTCCCCCAGCGCCTCCTGGTACATTCCCAGGTTGAGCCGGGTGATTCCCAGGGCGTGGCGGGCCAGGCCATAGTTGGGTTCCAGCTCGATGGCGGCAATGAAGTCGCTGATGGCCTGCTCCGGCTCGCCCAGGGCCCGGTACACCAGCCCCCGGTTGTAGCGGGCCTCGGCCAGTCCGGGGTCCAGCTCGATGGCCCTGCTCAGGTCCTCCACCGCCCGCAGGGGCTCTCCCATCTCGGCGTAGGTCAACCCCCGGTTGAACCGGGGCTCCACGTCGTTTGGGGCCAGGAGGATGGCCACGTCGAAGTCGCCGACCGCCCCGGCCAGGTCGCCCAGATGGGCGCGGCACGCCCCCCGGCTGTAGTGGGCCGTGGCGTCGTAGTCCTCCAGGGCCGGGTGATGCTCTTCCATTTCGGAGTAGGCGCGGGCTCTCTCGAAGTAGGCGTCGGCATTACCGGGGTCCAGGGCGATGACCCTGCCGTTGTCCTCCGCCGCGCGGCGATAGTCCCCCATTTCGCTGTAGGCCAGTGCTCTGGCGAGCAGGGCTACGGTGTCTCGCGGGTTCGCCCGGAGATCCCCGGTCAGATGCTCGATCATCCGCAGCAGGCCTTCGCGGCCCGCGGCCTCCATCATCCGGCGGTACTCGCGGTAGTCATCCGATGACCGGCCTTGACCTGTCCCGTCCTCTTCCCCGGCCATGACGTTCCTCCGGTCTGCCCTGCTGTCCCGCTACCGGGCCGGCTCCGTCGCGGGACCGGCGCGAATGTTGCCTCTATGATGGTGCAGCCCTTCCTTCTATGCAACGCCCGTTGGTCAGCCGGCGTGGCATTGCCGTGGGCAAGCGCCTGGCCGGAAATGGCGGGAGGGAATGTCTTTCCGGTGACACTTCCGTGTATGCCGCCCTTTCGTATTTCAGCCCCGCCGGTCCCGGCCTCCGCGCCGGCCTGGAACGGGCGTTTCGTCCGGGACGGTCCACGCGGTGAACAGGTGGAGGAGGCCCAGGTCTTCGGCCAAGTCCAGCAACGCCATCAGGTGCCGGAAATGGGGCCGCACTCCCTGGTTCCTCCAGCGGTCCACGGTGTAGGAATAGGTCCCCAGGCGGCGGGCCAGCTCCGCCCACGACAGTCCGGACTCCTCCTTGAACCGCTCCAGCCGCTGCGGGAAGTCTTCGGGGAACACGTAGACCATTCTGCTGTGGCGGGTATGCTGTCTCGGCATCCAGCCGGTCCTTTGGGATCATGAATCGCCACCCTCCCGGGGGGCGTTCCACCTGGATTGGTTCGCGGGGTTCCTCCTTTCCCTCATTCACGTCCGGGCGGGCGGGAGCGCCGTGGCTGCCTGTCTTTACTCAAAAGGGCTCGTGACGGACACCACCGTGCCCCCGTTGCCCTCCAGCCTGGCCCGCAGTTCGTCCAGCTGAGCCTCTCCGCTGGAGAGCCGTCGCTCGTCGTGGACCAGCACCTGCCGGAAGGGAGGGTTCTCCCCAGTGGCCTCGGCCAGCATTCGCTCGAACTGGGTCCGGCCTCCTTGGATGTCGAAGAAGACCCTGACCGCGTCCAGTCGGCGGCTGCGGGCAAAGCGCTGGAGAGCCATCAGCTGGACCGGCAGGGAGTTGTCCGGGTCTCCCTCCAGCGTCCGGATGTAGAGGGCCACCGGCACGGCATCCTCGGACTGTTCCAGGCTCATTTCAGTCACCTCCGTTCCCCGGAGCCAGGGTTGGATTCGAAAACAAGTCCCTTACAATTTCCGGTTTCCCCGACCGGAGACTCTTCTCTCCAGTGCGAGTGCAAGTGTTCCCATTCTTCCCTGCCAGCGTCGCCGTCCGTGGTAGCTGTGGGAAACACTGTTCAGCCCGTCCTGGTCGTCGGTCTTCCTGGTGTCCGCTATCCGCATCTCTCCCACGGGCGGCGTTCCGCTGATGCCGGGCGCTCCCGTGGCCGCGTTGTTCTGCGACTCCTGGCTCCGTTTTGGCTCGGGGCGGCGGAAGCCGCCTCTGCATGTCCGTATGTCCGGCCATTCTTGTTGCTCGCTTACCTCGATGAAAGACTGCTGAAAAACCCGGAACCGGCGCCGCCACCCGCCAGGGGCGTCAGTTGCCCCCGGCGGGTGCGCCGTCGCCCTGTTCTACTGGTCCGGCCCGGATACTGTGAGGGTCAGCGAGTTGGACAGTTTCCGTCCGTCGCTGGTGCAGATCGCGCCCGCATCGTTGCAATCAGTGGTCGCGGGCAGCGTTACGGTGATTGCGCCGTTGCCCTTGGGCTCGACGGTGATGGTCCAAGTCTGGTTGCTGCCCTGCACCTTCCGCTGCGCCCTGGTGACCGGACCGTCGTCGTCCTCACTAAACGCGTGGTCGCGCAGCGTTATGTAGCTGAGTGGAAAGTCCTCGCTGAAAGCCAGGTCGAAGGTGAACGTTGTGCCGCTGCCGCTGTGGCTGGCGGGGACGTTGCTGAAAGTGGCGGTGAGCGGGATTGGCTTGGCCGCGACGGTGTCGGTGGCCTCGCTGGTGAGCGATTCGGAGTTGCCCCGGTCGTCGGTGAAGGTCACCCGCACCTGGACCGTTTTCCCCTGCTCGCTGGCAGTCAGGGTGTAGGTGAAACCGGTGGCCCCGCTGATGTCCGTGCCTCCGGCGGTCCATTGATATTCGTACGAGACCCCGTCGAGTCCGTCCTCGTCGGTAATTCCGGACGTGTCCGCCGTAAGGGTCTGTTCCACCTGGGGCGTCCCGCCGATGGTGGGCAGGCCCGTGGCCTCGCGGTTGGGCGCCGCCGCAACGGCCACTGTGGCCGCACTGGTCAGGGACTCCTCGTTGTCGGCGTCGTCAGTGTAGGTCACCCGCACCTGGACGGTCTGGCCCTGCTCACCGTAGGTGAGGGTGTAGCTGGAGCCGGTGGCCCCGTCGATGTCCGTACCGCCGGCAAGCCACTGGTATTCATAGGACACGCTGGTCAGCCCGTCGGCGTCGTCAATCTCCGAGGTGTCCGCCGTCAGGGTCTGGTCCACCTGGGGCGTCCCGCTGATGCCGGGCAGGCCCGTGGGCGCGGAGTTCTCAGGCTCAACAACCTGCTCCGAGGCGCCTCCCGTGGGAGTACCCTTCGCCTCGGTGGACGCCGGGCCGTCGCCTGCGCTATTGGTTGCCAGCACCCTTACGGCGTACTCCACGCCGCCGGTCAGATCCGTGATGGTGTGGGTGGTCCCGGTTTCCGTGGCCTCGGAGACGTCGGGCGCGCTGTGCCAGCTGTCTGCCGCCTCCTTCCACTGCACCCTGTAGCTGCTGACGGCGGAGCCGCCGTTGGATGATGGGGCCTGCCAGGACACGTCAAGCTGCTGGTCCTGGCTTCCCTGGGTTACGGCCAGGCTCTGCGGGGCCGTGGGCACCGTGGCGGCCACCGCCAGAGTGGCCACGCTGGTCAGGGTCTCCTGGTTCTCCGCATCGTCGGTGAAGGTCACCCGCACCTGGATCGTCTGCCCCTGTTCGCCGGACGTGAGCTCATAGCTGGATCCGGTGGCCCCGTCGATGGCCGTACCACCGGCCAGCCACTGGTACTCCCAGGAAACGCTGGTCAGCCCGTCCTGGTCATTGATCGCGGTGGTGCTGGCCGTCAGGGTCTCGCCGACCTGGGGCGTCCCGCTGATGGTGGGCAGGCCGGTGGCCGGGGTGTCGGTATTTTCCTCCACCTTGAGCTTGAAGCTGGCCGTCTCGGCATAGGCGCTCCAGGTCCGGGCGTCAGAGTCTACGGTGAGGTAGTAGGACCGGTCGGCGATGGACCAGCCCAGGGCGCCGCCCTCGTCCTCCGCCGTGGCGGCCGTCTCCTCGGAGGGATAGGTCTGCGGGATCAGGGCAAAGGAGCCGGTCCCGCTGGATCCATCGGGCTTTAGCCACTCGATGACGACAAAGTAGGTGGTCTCCGCCGCCAGCAGCGGGCAGGCTCCTTCCCCCGCCGGCGCCGGGAAGACGTTCACCCCCGGCGCCGGGAAGCTGGCCGGATTGGCCAGGGTACAGAGCGCGTCGCCCGGCCCGCCCTCGCTGTCCGCCCTGTTGATGGTCACCCGCAGGTGGTCCCCCACCGTCGACCCTTCGGCAAAGCTCGAGACCTGGATGCTCACGGAATCCAGCGGGTAGCCGCCGGTCCTCGCCCCCGTGGTGAGGGCCTGGGCAAATCCTGGGCGGGCGGCGTTCAGCGGGCGCATTATGCCGGTCTCGACGTTGACCCCCAGGTTGCTGACCAGGAACTCTGGCCTCTTGCCTATCTCCCCCTTTGCGGCGCTGGTCAGGGTCTCGCTGTTGCCCTGGTCGTCAATGAAGGTCACCTTCAACCTGATGGCCTTGCCCTGGTCGTCTTCAGCCAGGGTGTAGGTGGCGTCCGTCGCATCCGGGATGTCGGCAGCGTCCTCGACGTCTGTGCCCTTATTGGCGCGCAGCCACTGGTAGTGGTAGGAGACGTCAGTCAGCCCGTCCTCGTCGGCGATGGCCGAGGTGTCCGCCGCCAGCGTCTCCCCCACCTGGGCCACCCCGCTGATGATTGGGACCCCCGTGGCCGGGGTGTTTACCTGCTGAACCTCGACTTGGGAAGTGAGCACTATGCTTACACGAATCAGCTGGCCGTCCTCCCAGTCGACGTCCACGCCGGTCCACTTGAAGCTGCTGGCGCCGGAGCCGTCCGCGGGAAACTCCAGGGACAGGTCGCCCACCTGCAGGGTGTAATCCGCGGCGTCGGGAACCCCTTCCTGGAAGGCAAGGCGCAGGTCCCGGTCCGGGGTGTGGGACCACAGCGACTTGATCTGCAGGTCGCCGCTGCCGCCTATATTGGTGAAGAGGTCGGAGGTGGCGGCGCCGATGTAGACGCTGGTGTACTCCACCACCGTCATGTCGGCGGACCAGAGGGGCTCGGCCTCCTCCTGAGCGCCGGCCGGGGCCGGCCGGAGGGCCAGGCCCGCCAGCACTGTCACCAGCACCGTCGCCAGGACCACCGCGGCCAGCAGGGCCAGCCGGATGCCGCTCGGGTTCAGGGCCCGGGTCGACGGGCCGGGGAGAGCTTTAGCGTTGCGGGCGAAGCCGGTCGAATTGTTGCGTTCCATTAGTTTCATCTCTAATTACCCTCCCGCAGCTCGAGGAGCCTGATCTGAACCAAGCGGCCCTCGGTCCAGGTCAGGCCGTGGTCCGACCAGGCGTAGAAATTCGGTTGCCGGTCTGCATCCGCCAGGGGGAACCTCACGCCGTCGAGTTCGAGCACGAGGTTCGCGTCGGCGGCGGTGGGAAACATCTGTGATGGCTGGAGTTCGAGTTTGTCTGACGTAACCACATTGGAGACCGTTAGCCTCCGGATCTCCAGTGCGGTTAGCGAAACTGTGGATCCACCGAAGGTGAATTGAGGGGAACCCAACAGGCTGCCGCGATTTTGTGTGGAGTCGAAGCCCACGCGATCGACTGTTCCTGCTGTTCTTCCCACCGTCATGCTGGATGACCAGACGGTGCGCGGCGAGCCGTCGTCGACCACCGTGAAGATGGGCGAAATGGCGTAGAGGGGCAGCAGCCGGGGCTGCGGTTCTCCCTTGACGGTGACGTAGTACTGGTGGTACGCGTACCCGGTGCTGACATCGACGGCGCCCAGGGGAGCGTCGTTGGCGTCCGGGTCGTTGGGCGTGCCCACGGCGACCATCTGCATGGGCGTGTTCGCGCCCATGGGCAGGGTCGGATGGGCGGCTCCCGAGGCGTCGCACCCGGTCCAGACCTTGGCGCTCTCGGAGAAGCGGGTGAAGTTCCCCGTGGCCCTGGCGCCATACTCGGAGTTGACCCACTCCGAGCCGTAGAAACCGTCGTAGGTGCCGGCGATCAGCGTGGGGCGGTTTTCCCAGCCGCCGTCCAGCCAGTGGACCGCCACGCCCACGGGATCCTCCATCCCCGTGTTCGTTCGCGCGTCCACCGACGCCGTGCAGACCACCGCCCTGACCTCCTCGGCCACCCGGCGGATCACCGGATTGGTGTAGGGCACGGCGACCCTTTCGCACCGGACCATGTCCCCCTCCGCTTCCTGCACGACAAATTCGTTGTAGTACTCAATGTCGTCGGAGGTGGGAAGGATGTCCCGCTGGGTGACGAACACCAGCCGGAACTGGCTCCCGGGCGCGACGCCGTCGGGTATGTGCAGCCAGTTCTGGGAGACCGGGACACCGGGCGCAAAGCGGACCTTCGCCATGACCTCGGTGTACACCGCGAACTCCAGGGCGTTGCCGCTGGCGTCCTTGCTCAGGCTGGAAAGGTCGGCGCCCAGGTAGAAGGCGTCGGCGGCGCTGGCGCCCGGCCGGGCGCCCGGATCCTCGCTGTTGCTGGCGGTGTGCTGCAGCCGCTGCCAGCTTCCGCCCTGGTATTTCCAGACCAGCACGTAGGAGGTGTGTGGCGTCAGGAAGGTACCCGGCGGCGCCTCGAAGAAGCTGTGGCCGGCCGCGAACTCGGTGGGACTGATCAGGTCGAACAGCTTCTCGCCCGGCTTTCCGTTGGAATCGGTGTACACCGACACCGACACCGACGCCGAATTCTCCGGCAACTGCGCCCGGGGCGGAACGTTCTGGTCGTTGGAGCCCTCGATGTTGATGCCGATGCCCTGCAGCCGGTAGCCGAGTCCGTTGGACCCGGTGCTGAAGCCCTGGGACAAGACCTTTGCGTTGGTGTCGCCGACCCAGACGTAGCTGTTGTCGGCCTGGCCCAGGTTTTGAACCATGGCCACCAGCGGCTCGCCGTGGACGGCCATGTAGGGTGTCGGGCCCGCATAATCGGAGGCAGCAAGAAATCCGCCGATGGAGAGGCTCACGCCCGGCGCCGTCGGCTCGTCGGCCAGCCCGTCGGCTATGTTTGCGACGGCAGAGAGGCGGGTCAGGACCGCTCCGATCCGGTTAACGTTATTCTGTTTATCTACGTTGATATCACCCCAGTCTAAGACGTACCGGTTGCAGGTCACCTCCATGGTCACCGCATCCGTGGTGCAGCCGCCCGCCACGGTGGCGCCCTGGGGGGCCGTCCACACCGGTATGCCGTTTTCGTCCCGGGTGTTGACCAGGTCGAAATGGCGGTCTCCCGTCAGGGAATCCGAGCGCAGCCAGAAGGGGTTGATGAAACCCGCACCGGCCGATGTGCTGTCGTCCATGGCGAAGGTCGCGCCGCGCAGGAGGTAGCGGTCCGCCTCTCCCACAACGAATCCCCAGGCCAGCTTGTCACCTGCCGACGTGATCTCCTGGTTGGGAATCGTGTCGTCAGAGGTGTCCTCGGTCCCCATATCATCGATCAGGGGTTGCGCGTAGTTGGAAGCCAGGATGCCGCCGCTCCGCGGCGAACCCCTGACGGCCAGCCGCAGCACGCCGCTGTCGGCGGGGGCGTCGCCGCAGGAGATGCGCATCTCGTTGGCTTCGCCAGCGTTGACCAGGTACTCGTTGCCGCTGAAGTTGCAGATCATGGCCCCGGGCTCGCCGCCGGCGTCCTCGGCGCCCGAGGTCGTCTCGTTGATGGACAGCGAGTCGCCGAAGCCCGACAGCACGATGAAGTAGTTGAGGTTCTGGTACACCAACACGCCGTCCGGGGCCGTGAACTCGTTCAGGCCCACCTGGAAGGACTCCGGGTTCTCGAAGTCGAACAGCCTGGCAGTACGCCACCCCTGGGAGGTGAACCCCCGGGGGCCCGCGTTCCACAGGGAGACCTTCAGGCCGGTGGGCGCCGCGGCCAGGTCGATGGCCACGCTGGAGATCTCGTAGCCCTGGCCGTGGGTGCCCAACCGGAAGCCCACGGCGTAGGTGTCGGTGATGTCCACCGCGGCCGCGGGCGACTGGCCCGTGTTGGTCACCAGCGTCTCCGGCTCCGCCGACAGCGCCCGTGGGGGGATGGGGCCGAAGGGCACGCTGGTCAAGAATTCCGGGCCGCCCTTCAGGTCGGTGAAGGAGACCTCCACCTGGATCAGCTTGCCCACGTCGGCTGCCACCGGCTGGTACCGCTGGGAGTCGGTGCCCACGTCGACCTCGGTGTCGCCGTCCACCCGCATCCACCGGTAGGTGAGGTCGTAGCCATCAATGCCCTCAACCGGATCTCCGATGTGGGGCAGCCCCTCGGGGTCGGCGATGCGCGACGGGTCGGCGGCCAGGATGCCGGCGCCCTCCGCGGAGACCAGGACCACCGGTCGGCCGGTGCTGTTGCCGGGCGAGATGTCGGTGTACACCGTGACGTCGGGCGCGCTGTCGGTGTACACCACGATCTCCAGCGCGTCGCTGATTTCAGTCAGGCTGGTCACGCTGGACCCAATATGGAAGGCATCGGCGATGGTGGCGCCGCCGAAGGCGCCCGCGTCCTCAGCGTTGCTGGCGGTCCGCTGCAGCCGGTGTTCGGTGCCGCCCTGGTGGGTCCAGACCATCACGTAGGTGGTGCTGGCCGCCAGGGTCTTGCCGGCCGGCGCCTCGAAGAAGGTGTGCCCCGGCGCGTACTCGTCGGGACTGATGAGGTCGAACTGTTTGGTGTCCGGCTTGCCGTTGGCATCGGCGGTGTACAGGGACACCGTCACCGAGGTCCCGTCGTCGGGCACCTGGGGGACGCCGTCGAGTTCGGATCCCTCGAGGTTGACGCCGATGCCCTGGAGCCGGTAGCCGCCGGTGTCCGAGCCGGTGGTGAAGGCCTGCAAGACCACCGAGCTGCCGCCGACAACTGAAGTGTAACCGCTGTCGGCCTGGCCCAGGTTCTGCACCAAAGCGTAGAGCGGCTCGCCCAGGACGGCCGCCAGGAACTGGGGAACGTCCACATCCCCATAGCCTGAGAAGATCACCCCCAGGGCCAGCGGCGTGTCGTAGAGGGTGGACTGGGTGGCGTGGACCCGGGTCAGGACGTGGCCCCGTCTCGCGCCGGCCTCGATGTGATCGTAGGCCTCCTGGTCCCAGGCGAAGACGTAGGTCCGGTCCCCTCCGGGCACGGTGGCGCCCCGGGGCGCCGACCACTCGGGCACCCCGGCGATGTTGCGGGTGATGAACAGCCGGACCACTTCGTCTCCCTCGTCCGTATCCTCCCGCAGCTCAAAGGGGTTGGTCACGCCGGCGCCCCTTGGCGTTGTGTTATCCGAGTTCCAGGAGAACCCCCGGACCAGGTAGCGGTCCGCGGCCCCGAGATTGACTTCGAGACAGCAATCGTCGCCCAGAGAGATGATCTCCTGGTCGCCCGACGCGGCCTGCCCGTAGGTGGAGGCCAGGATGCCGCTGGCCCGCTGGGAGCCCTCGACCGCCAGGCGCAGCACCGGGGTCTCGATGTTCGGGTCAGTGCCGGTCTCGCGGTCACTGGCGGTCCCCCAGCGTCCGCTGGAGCCCAGGGCCCGCAGCCGCGCCGTGTTCACCAGCAGGGCGCCCGTCTCCCCGCCGGTGTCCTCGGCGTCGGAGGTGGTCTCCTTGATCATCAGCGAGGTGTACCCCGACAGCACCACCGCGTACTGGACGTTCTGGTGCAGCAGCACCCCCGGCGGCGCGGTGAACTCGTTGGCGCCCACGGCGAAGGTGGCCGGGTTCTTGAAGTCGTACAGCCTGCTTTCCAGGGTCGAGTCCCGGTCGGCGTGGTCGGCGACCCACAGCGATACGGTCAGGTCCGTGGGCGCCGCCGCCAGCTCGATGGACACGCCCGAGAGCTCGTAGCCCTGGCCGTGGCCGCCCAGGGTGAACCCCATGGCATACTGCTTGTCGAGGGTGGCGTCGGCCGTGTCGGTCTGGCCCGTGTTGCTCACCAGCGTCGTGGCGGTCAGCGCCGAATCCTTAATTCCCTGGACCGGGCGGAAGGGGTCGCTGGCCACCACCTCCGAGAAGCCGTCCTGGTCGGTGAAGGAGACCTCCACCCGGATCAGCTTGCCGTAGTCGGCGTCCACCAGCTGGTACCTGGAAGAGTCAGCGCCCACCTCCGTCTCGGTTTGGCCATCCACCCGCAGCCACCGGTAGGTGTAGGAGAACTGAACGGCGCCGTTGCTGCCGAGTGTAAAGGGCAGCCCGTCACTGTCCCGGATGTCCGTGGTCTCGGCGAACAGGTAGGGGGCGCCCTCGGCGGAGGCCCGGATTACCGGCTGGCCGGTGGCGTTCCCGCCGGGCTGCAGGTCCGTGTATACCGTGACCCCGGGCACGCTGTCGGTGTAGACCGCGATCTCCAGGGCGTGGCCATCTGCAGACGGGGTTAGGCTGGTCGCGCTGGATCCCCAATGGAAGGCGTCCGCGATGCTGGCGCCGCCAAAGGCGCCCGAGTCCTCGCGGTTGCTCAGGGTCCGCTGCAACCGGTGCTGGGTGCCGCCGTTGTGGGTCCAGACCAGCACGTAGTCGGTGCTGGCCGCCAGGGTCTTGCCCGCCGGGGCCTCGAAGAAGGTGTGGCCCGGCGCGTACACGTCGGGACTGATGAGGTCGTACAGTTTCGCGTTTGGCTTGCCGTCCGAATGGGCGCTGTACAGGGACACCGTTACCGAGGTCCCGTCGTCGGGCACCTGGGCGACGCCGTCGTCGTCGTCGGAGCCCACGACGTTGACGCCGATGCCCTGCAGCCGGTAGCCGCCCGTTGCCGAACCCGTGGTAAATTCCTGGGTCGCCACCTTGGAGTTGGCGGGGCCGACGGTCAGGTGGGGAAGGTCGGTCTGGCCCAGGTTCTGCACCATGGCGTACAGCGGCTCGCCCAGCACCGCCGCCAGGAACTGGGGCACGCTCACGCTGCCGGTCTCCGAGAACCTCAGGCCCGACGCCAGCGGCGTGTCGTAGACCTGGGACGTGGTGGCGTGGGCGCGGGTCTGGGTGTGGCCCCGCCGGGTGCCGTCCCCAATGTGATCAAAGGCGTCCCAATCGATGGAGAAGAAGTACTTGTTGTCGCTGCCTCCAGGCACGGTGGCGCCCCGGGGCGCCGACCACTCGGGCATCCCGGCGATGTTGCGGGTGATGTACAGCCGGTACAGCTCGCTGCCCGTGTTGGAGCCCTGGCGCAGCTCGAAGGGGTTGGTCACGCCGCCGGCCAGCTGCGTGGTGTCGTCGGCGTTCCAGGAGAGGCCGCGGACCAGGTAGCGGTCCGCCTCGCCCACATCCACCTGGATGCAGCACTCGTCGCCCAACGAGATGATCTCCTGTTCTTGCGCCGCGGCCTGGCCGTAGGTGGAGGCCAGGATGCCCCTGGCCCGCTGGGAGCCCTTGACCGCCAGCCGCAGCACCGGGGTGTCGATGTTCATGCCTGTGCCGGTCTGCCGGTCCTTGGCGCTGCCGTCGCGCTCCAGGTTGAAGCCCCAGCGCCCGGTCTCCCCCAGGTCCCGTACCCGCGCCTTGTCGTCGAGCCGGGCGCCCTCCTCCCCGCCGGTGTCCTCGGCGTCGGAGGTGGTCTCCCGGATGGACAGCGTCGTGTACCCCGACAGGACCACGGCGTACCGGATGTTCTGGTGCAGCAGCACCCCCGGCGGCGCGGTGAACTCGTTGGCGCCCACAACGAAGGTGGCCGGGTTCTTGAAGTCGTACAGTTTGCTCTCCGGAGTCGAGCTCTTGTCGGCGTGGTCGGCGACCCACAGCGAGACTCTCAGGTCCGTGGGGACCGCGGCCAACTCGATGGAGACGCCCGAGAGCTCGTAGCCCTGGCCGTGGCCCCCCAGGGTGAACCCCTGGGCGTACTGGGTGTCGATGGTGGCGTCGGCCGTGTCGGCCTGGCCCGTGTTGCTCACCAGCGTCGATGAGGTCAGCGCCGAATCCGCCGTGCCCTGGACCGGCCGGAAGGAGTCGCTGGTCACCACCTCCGCGAAGCCGTCCTGGTCGGTGAAGGAGACCTCCACCCGGATCAGCTTGCCGTAGTCGGCCTCCACCAGCTGGTAATTGGCCGAGTCGCTGCCCACCTCCGTCTCGGTGTCGCCGTCCACCCGGAGCCACCGGTAGGAGTAGAGGAACTTGATGTGTCCACTGGCGCCGGCGCCGATGGTCATGTCGTCGCCGAAGGCATTGGTAAAGGGCAGCCCGTCCTCGTCGCGGATGTCCTCGGTCTCGGCGAACAGGTAGGGGGCGCCCTCGGCGGAGGCCCGGATTTCCGGCTGGCCCGTGGCGTTGGCCGGCGGGGTGTCGGTGTAGACCGCGATCTCCAGCGAGTTGCCGCCCGAGTCCTGGGTCAGGTTGGTAACGCTGATTCCATGATGGAAGGCATCGGCGATGGTGGCGCCGCCCAGGGCGCCCGCATCCTCGCTGTTGCCGGTGGTCTTCTGCAGCCGGTGCTGGGCGCCGATGCCCACATGGCGCCAGACCAGCACGTAGGTGGTGCTGGCCGCCAGCGTCTTTCCGTCCGGCGCCTCGAAGAAGCTGTGGCCCACCGCGTATTCGCTGGGGCTGATGAGGTCGAAGAGCTTGGAGTCCGGTTTGCCGTCGTTATCGGCGCTGTACACCGATACCGACACCGACGTTGAATCTTCAGGGATCTGGGCGACGCCGTTGACAACGGAGCCCTCGCTGTTCACCCCGATGCCCAGCAGCCCGTAGCCGCCCTCCTGGGAACCGGTGGTGAAGCCCTGGGTCACCACCTTCCGGTCGTTGCTCAGGGAGAAGCCGATCTCAACGAAACCGTTGTTGGTCTGGCCCAGGTTCTGGACCAGGGCGTACAGCGGGTCTCCGATGAAGGCCATCAGCGGCTTGCCGGCAAAGTCCCCTACCCCCCTGGGCAGGGATACCCCCGGCGCCGTCGGCCGGTCGTCGCCGGCGGTCACCGAGGTGGCGTGCACCCGCTGCAGCGTAGTGCCGTGGGGCCTGGTGTCGTACTTCTCGTAGACCAGGTACGAGTCGCTGCCCGCCACGGTGGACCCCTGGGGCGCCGTCCACACGTTGATGCCCGCTCCGTAGCGGGTGGGGATCAGGCCGAAGAGCCGGTCCCCCGCGGCGGTGATGGCCTGCTGGCCGATCTGCGACCCGGTCAGTTGCGGCGAGCCCAGGGTGTAGCCGCGGCGCAGGTCGAAGGGGTTGTAGATGCCCACGCCGGTGGGCGTGGTGTCGTCGGAGTACCAGGAAAAGCCGCGGACCAAGTAACGGTCCGCTGCCCCGAGATTGATGGGGACACCCAGTCCGTCGCCGATGGAGACGATCTCCTGCTGGCCCCCGGCCTGGGCGTAGGTCGACGCCAGGAAGCCGCTGGCCCGCCGCGAGCCCTCCACGGCCAGGCGCAGCACGCCGTCCCGGGAGGGGGAGGTGCTCCAGGGTTCCGTACTGCTGGCGGCGCGAACGCTGGCCTGGTCCTCCAGGGCGGCCCCCGGCTCGCCGCCGGCGTCCTCGGCGTCCGAGGTCGTCTCCTTGATGGACAGCGACGCGCCGAAGTCCGACAGCACGATCCAGTACCGGACGTTCTGGTAGGCGAAGGCGCCGGCCGGCGCCGTGAACTGGTTCAGGCCCACCACGAAGGGGTCCGGGTTCTCGAAGTCGAACACCTTGTTGGCGGTGGCCCCGCCACTACCGGCCTGGCCCCCGATCCACAGGGAGACGGTCAGGCCGGTGGTGGGGACCGCCGCCAGGTCGATGGAGACGCCGGAGATTTCGTAGCCCTGGCCGTGGGGCCCCAGGTGGAACCCCTGGGCGTACTGCTGGGTGATGCTGGCCGTGGTTGAGTTCGTCTGGCCCGTGTTGCCCACCAGGGTCACCGCCGTGGCCGCCGTGGCCCGGGCCGGCACCGGGCCGAAGGGCAGGCTGGTCACCGTCTCCGGGGTGCCCACCCGGTCCCGGAACGAGACCTCCACCTGGATCAACTTGCCCACGTCGGCGGCCACCCGCTGGTACCGCTGGGAGTCGGTCCCCACCTCGGTCTCGGTGGTGCCGTCCACCCGGACCCACCGGTAGGACCAGTCGTCGTAGCCGAAGGTCTTGCTGTCCGGATCGGTAAAGCGCAGCCCGTCCGGGTCGTCAATGCCCTCGGTGTCGGCCACCAGGAGGCCGGCCCCCTCCGCCGAGGGGTAGACCACCGGCCGGCCGGTGGCGTTCCGGGGCGGGGTGTCCGTGTACACCGCGATTTCCAGCGTGTGGCCGTTGGCATCCAACGACAGGTTGCCCACGTCCGCGCCAAGACGAAATGAGATCCCCATAATCTGGGCGCCAGCATCAGCACCCGAATCGTCGGCGTTGCTGCTGGTCTTCTGCAACCGGTGGCTGGTCCCGCCGACGTGGCTCCAGACCAGCACGTAGGTGGCGTTCGGAGCCAGCCCTGTGCCGGCCGGCGCCTCGAAGAAGGTGTGGCCCGCCGAGTACTCGGCGGGACTGATCAGGTCGAACAGCTTGTCGCCCGGTATATCGCTACCAGCGTTGACGTGCACTGACACCGTTACCGACGTTGCGTCGTCGGGAACATTGCCGCCGGAGCCCTCGATGTTGACCCCGATGCCCAGCAGCCCGTAGCCGCCCGGCTGGGAGCCGGTGGTGAAGGCCTGGGTCGCCACCTTGTTGGTGCCCCCAACCGAAACGTGACCGTTGTCCGCCTGGCCCAGGTTCTGCACCATGGCGTACAGGGGTTCGCCGTGCACCGCCATCAGCGGCCGGCCGCCCAGGGTCCCCACCGCGTCGGCCAGGCTCACCCCCGGCGCCGTGGGCACGTCGTCCGCATCGGAGGAGGTGCCAAGGAAGCGGCTGAGGGTGACGCCGTCGGGCCTCGAGTCTAACTTCTCGTAGACCAGGTACCCGGCGTCTCCCGCCACGGTGGCCCCCTGCGGGGCCTCCCACAGGTTGATGCCGGCCGGGTTGCGGGTATTGATCAGGCTGAACAGCCTGGTGCCCGCGTCGTCGATGTCCCCGGTGTTGTCGACCGTCCAGCCGCTGCGCAGGTCGAAGGGGTTGAAAATGCCGCCGTTTCGTGCGGTTGTGCTGTCGGAGATCCAGGAGAAGCCGCGCATCAGGTAGCGGTGCGCCGTTCCCAGGTTCAGGGGCATGCCTCCCTCGTCGCCGAAGGAGACGACCTCCTGCTGGTCCTGGGTTTGTGCGTAGTTGGAGGCCAGGATGCCCCGGAGCCGTTTCGACCCCTCCACGGTAAGGAGCAGCACGGGGGTCTCCTCGTTGGGGGAGACGCCGGTCTCGCGGTCGTCGGCGCTCCCCCAGCGTCCGGTTTCGGTCAGCGCTCGAACGCTGGCAACGTCGAAGATGAGGGCTCCCGTCTCCCCGCCGTCGTCCTCGGCGTCGGTGGTGGTCTCCTTCACCGACAGGCTGGAGCCGAACCCGGACAGCACGATGAAGTAGTTGACGTTCTGGTAGGCGAAGGCCCCGGCCGGCGCCTTGAACTTGTTGGCGCCCACCGCCAGCGTGGCCGGGTTCTCAAAATCAAACAGCTTGTGGGCCGCGTCCCCGCCGTACTGGTATTCGGGATGGGCGCCGGCCCACAGGGAGACGATCAGGCTGGAAGGCGCCGCCGCCAGGTCCAGGGAGACGCTGGAGATCTCGTAGCCCTGGCCGTGGGTTCCCAGCCGGAAGCCCTGGGCGTACTGCTCGGTGATGGCCACCGTGGTCGCCGCCGTCTGGCCCGCGTTGCTGACCAGGGTCGTCGTGGGCTCCGCCTGAGGCACCGGCGGGCCCACCGCCGCGGCGATGGGGCCGAACTCCGCGCTGGTCACCGTCTCCGGGAATTTGTCCCCGTCGGTGAAGGAGACCTGCACCTTGATGCTGTGGCCCACGTCGTCGGCTACGGTCTGGTACCAGGCCCGGCCGTCGCCCACGTTGGTCACGGTGGAGTCCCCGCTGTCCACCCGCATCCACTGGTAGGTGAAGTCGTAAAAGCTGGAATCATCGAGGAGACCGTTGGCGTCGGCGATGCCCGACAGGTCGGCCAGCAGGATGCCGCCCCCGGCCGCCGAGGGGTAGATCACCGGCTGGCCGGTGGCCGCCGCCTTGGTGACCGCCTCGCCCGTGATCTCAATCTGCAGGCTGTTCGTGGTAATTCCCGTCCAGACTGAATTGGAGTATTTCTTGGCGTTGTCGCCGATGTCCCAGCCCGTGGCCCCGCCGGTGTCCTCGCCGTTGGCGGCGGTGGTGGCCACGCTAACGGTGCTGTTGGCGGTGGTGGTGGCCACCCGCTCCAGCACCACGTGGTAGGTGGTGTCGGGCGACAGTCTCGGGCAGTGGGACCCGATGAATGTGTTGACGGAGTCAGCCGTGAACGTCGCCGGGGGGGAGAGGGTGCAGATGGCCGCATTGGGGTTTGAGCTGACATCCGAGTAGAGCTCCAGCTTCAGGTCGGTTTCGGCGTTGGCGGCGTCCGAGAGGGTCGCCAGCTTGATGCCAACGGTGCTGACGGTGTACCCGTCGGTGTTGCTTCCCGTGTCGAACCATTGGGCCGCTCTCGAGATGTCGGTCGTACTACCGGTGACCAGGGTCACCACATCGCTGCCGGTGGTCTGGCCGGTGTTGCTGATCAGCGTGGCCGCCTGCGCCTGGAGGGACGGCGCTCCCTGGAAGGTTGCCAGGGCGACCACCATCGCCAGCGTCGCCGCCATGGCCAGCAGCGTGGCCCGGCCGAAGGGCAGGCGGACCGGTACAAACCGGGCGGTCGCCTGCCGTGCGAAATCTGCAAATCTCGGGGATCCTGCGTTCATGGTCCTGCCTCTTTCTCCGTCGCTCGGTCTGTTCTTCGATATGTTTTGAGGTTCCATTCAGGCCCTCCCCTGGGGGAGCCTGGCCTTGCTGCTCCGGTTGCTGGCGTGGTGTTCGCTACCGCAGGCCGGCCCGCCGCGGCGGGATGACCCGGCTGGCGGCGGTCCCGGCGGACGTGTCCCTCCGGCTGGCCCCTCCCAAAAACTCGGGGGGGGGGGGTTGACTTTCATTTCCAGGTCGCCGTCGCCGGCCAAGCCCGGCGCGACGGCCGGAGCCGTCCTTCCGTACATTGTTTCGTGCAGCTTTCCGTCCGCCGGATCCTCGGCCTGGACCGGTCTGTCGAGCGCCATCTGAATGACTCCTTCCTGCATTTGTTCGTTATTGGCGGAAGCCGCTGCCGCCCTGGGTGAGCTGGGCAGTGGGGCAGCCCCTGGTTCCGCCCGTCCGCTGGTATCTGTTAGTCAATGACCATGAAAGCTTCCTGATCCACCTTTGCTTGCGCCGGGCCGGTTTCCCCGGACCGGCTGCGCTGAACCCATTGCCGTCGGGCAAACTCCTGCCGACCGGGGGCGGTGGTTACTGGTTCCACGACTTACCGCCAGCCTCTGTTGCCGGGGCGCCGGTTGCTCCGCCCTCCGTGACCCTGACCCTGATGACCATGCCCATGCCGACGCCGGAGGCGGCTTCCCCGGGCTATGCCGCCTTATCCGGCCTCCCCGACGCAGCGTGGCCCTGGGCTGAAGGATCAGGCCCCGCCGGGGGACGGGGGACCGGCCGGGCAGCTGGCCCTCGGCGGGCGCGCTGGTCCGGGTCTGGGCGTTGCCCAAAGCGTCGGTGAGGGTCACCCGCACCTGGACGGTCCTCCCCTGCTCGCTATAGGTGAGCCGGAGGCTGGGGCCGGTGGCGCCGTCGATGTCCGCTCCCCCGGCCAGCCACTGGTAGCGCCAGGAAAGGCCGGCCAGCCCCTCCGGGCCGGCAATGGCCCAGGTGCCCGCCCACAGCGTCCCGCTGACGGTGGGCAGGCCGGTGGCCGGTGCGTTAATCGCCGGTGCGGTGGCGGCCAGGTTCCGGCCCAGATCCTGGCCGTTGAAGGCCCAGTCTTCCAGGAGGGGGGGCGGGACAGCCCCAGGGCGTTGTAGGCCCGGACCCGGTACACGTACTGCTTCTCCCCCTTGTCCGTGGCGTCGGTGAAGGACGTGCCGGTGTCGGCGTCCGTCTCATCGCGCAGAGCTTCCCAGTCCAGGGCGACGGCATCCCGGGACCCACCGGCGGCGATGAACCCTCGCAGCGCTGGTGGCGCAGCCAACACTCCCCTATCTCCTCCTACGTTGGACATCGTTGTAGTCGTTGTTGTTATCGTGGTTTCCTCCTGTCCTTATGGAGACCGACGCGGCGTGCTATCATCACCGCCACTGTCGCCGCCTCACGACCCGGCCGTCGCAGGGTCCGAGGGCCGGCTCGCCCCGACGCCGTTGACCGCCTGCACCCGGAACGTGTAACCCCTTTCGCTGGTACAGCCAGGGTCCAGACACGACACCGTTAAGCTGGTGCTCCGGCCATCCGTGGTCTCCTCCGCCGAATACCAGTAGTCGTCCATTTCGTACTCGTAGTGCGTGATGGTCTGGCCGCCGTCCGACTCCGGCGCGGTCCAGGTCAGCTGGACCAACCCGTTGCTGTACACCGCCACCAGGCCCGTCGGAGGGCCCGGCGGCTGGGCCGCCGGCATGGCCGACCGCCAGGCGGAGGGGGCGCCCGTCCCGTCGCCGGTGACCGCCCGCACCCGGAACCGGTAGGTCAATCGGTTCTCCAGGCCCCCCACAGTGAAGGTCGTCTTATTGCTCCCCGTCGTCATCCAGTCCCCGTCCCCGTCCTGCACCTCGATGGGAATCTCCACCTGCTCGTACTCGTAGTGCGTGACGCTGGCGACACTAGGGTCCCAGCTGAGGGTCACCGACTCGTTGCCGGGCCGGGCCACCATGCCCGTGGGCGCGTCCCCCTGTCCGGCCGGCGGAACGCCCGGAACGTCAGTGGGAGGGTCGGGAGGGTCAGTCGGACCGGTCTGCGGGGCGTCGCGCAGGCTGCGGACCACCAGCACCGGCGAAAGCCCGTACAGCGGCTGCTTGGCGGTGGTGGGCGCAACCAGGCCGCCGCGCAGGGGACCGTGGCCCGGGACCGGGGAGGCCAGCTGCCCGACCACCGCGAAGTCGCTCCCGCCGCCGTCCAGTCCCAGCGGGATGCGGCCGTTAAAGGCCTCCGTGCCGTCGTGGTCGCTGCCCGTCCAGGCCCGGTCCCCGTCCCCAGTGACGCCGCGCGCGCCGCCCGACTCGTCGGTGGCGCCAGCCTCCGTGTCCCAGCTGCCGTCGTAAAAGTCGGCGTAGTCGTCCGCCAGCTTGCCGCCGCCCAGCCAGTAGACCGGGACCCCCACGGTCCTCGTCCAGGTGTTCTCCCGGGCGTCGACCGCGGCCGTGCTGGCGACGGCCCGGAAGCCGTCGCTGAAGGCCCGGACCCCGCTATGCCCGCCGGCCGCCGCGGCCTGGATGAAGTCGTTGTAGTCGGCAATGGCGCCGGACGTGGCGTCCCGCGTCGTCGAGGTCAGGAACAGCAGCCGGAACCGGTCCCCGTCACTCAGCCCCTCGGGAACTATGGCCGAGCCCGCCGGTACGGGCAGCGGTTCGACCACGAATACCTGGGACAGGGCGTACAGCGGGCGCAGGCCGGTGGGCCGTGCCTCCCCGCCGTTCAACGGCCCGGTGTCCGCCTCGGCCACGTTGGGCGCTCCCACCGCCACCGCACTGCCGGATCCCCCCAGGGCCAGGGACCCGCCGCCTTCGGTCGCCTCCGTGCCGTCGTGGTTGCTGCCGGTCCACGGGTTGGCGTCCGGCTCGGTGGCGCGGCGGGCATCGCCCGACTGGTCGGTCGGGTTGGCCTCGTCGTCCCAGGAGCCGTCGTAGAAGTCGGCGTAGTTGTCGGCCACCTGGGCTCCGCCGAGCCAGTAGATCGGGACGCCCCGGTTGCTGGCGGTGTACGTCGTGCCCGTGTTGTCCCGGGCGTCGGTGTCGGGGGTCGAGGCGACGGCGAAGAAGCCGCCGGCGTACTCCCGGATCGCCCCGTGACCGCCGCCAGCGGCGTCCTGCACGAAGTCGTCGTAGTCCTCGATCAGGGCCGAGGTCGCGTCCCGCCCGCCCGAGGTCACGAAGAGCAGCCGGAACTCGGCCCCGGCGAGCAGGCCCTCGGGCGCCAGCGCCCAGTCGGCCGGCACCTCCACCGGCGGCGGCGCAAAGGCGAAACGGTTGATCACCAGCCGGTCGGTGAAGGACTCGGCGTCGTTACCCACCGGGTCCTCGATCACCCCCGTGTCGTTCCTGGGGCTGGGGTCGGTGTAGCTCACCGTCACCTCCTGCTCCGGAGAGGTCAAAGGCGTCACCGGCTCCAGCGTTACCACGCGGCCGGCGATGGCCGCCTGCAGCGGTTCGGTTCCGACCGCCTCTTGGCCGGGCACGACGCTGGGCAGCCCCGTAAGTTCCACCTCGACCCCGTCCACCTGGAGGGTGAACCGCGCGTTGAGCACCTGGCCGCCGGTCTCCAGATCCTCGCTGAAGGTGAGCCGCACCAGGCTGCCGTCCCGCGACGTCGAGGCGCGCACCAGCGCCGGCCGCGCCCAGTTGACCAGGTGCCGGGGGTGGGGCGGCAGGGTCCGGAAGTCCAGGGGCGCGTCCTCCCCGCTGGACTGCACCGTGATGGACCCGCCGTTCAGGTCCAGGTCGTCCCGCAGATCGGCCCCGCCCACGGCGACGCCCCGGGTGGTCGATTCGTCGCCAGCCACCACCGTGTAGCGGAACAGTTTCGGCAAGCCGGGCAGGGAAGCCACCGCGCCGTGGACCGCGATCTGGTAGCCGTTGGCAGTCTCCTGCCAGGCGCCGGAGCCGGCGCCGGAGTCGGTACTGAAGGTATAGCCCGGGGCCAGGGACCAGCCCGGCGCCCCGACCTCGGCGTCGATGCCGGTGGTGTAGCTCAGCGATATGGAGTCACCGGCCTCGAAGGCGCTGCGCTCGATGACCACGAAGTAGGTGGTGTCCGCCGCCAGGGTGGGGCAGCCGGAGGCCGTGAACCTGTGGACCCCGCTACCCCGGAAGCTCCCCGGGTCTATCAGCGGGCAGAGGGTTTCGCCGGGCAGGCCGTCGCTGCCCGGCGCGTGCAGGTTGACCGTGAGCTGGTCGCCGGCGGTCTCGGGGTTGGCAATGCTGTCGAAGCTGACGTACACCGAGTCCAGCGTGTAGCCGGTCTCCTCGGGGCCCGTGGTGAAGGCCGGGGCCGCCCGTACCAGGGTGTCGGTGAGGGGGTCGCTCCCGGCAGTGGACTGCCCGGTGTTGCTGATCAGCGGCGGCGGGGCCAGGGCTGCGGCCGTGACTTCGATGAGGTGGCTAAACCCATCGCCCAAGCTCCATGTTGAAGCGCGTGATGAGTACCAGAGCGCCTGGTACGCGATAGACCAGCCAGGAGCACTGCCTTCGTCCTCGGCGTCCAAATCAGTGCGGCCCAGAACAATGGCGTCTGTAGTGATGGTCTGCCGGTCAATCACCAGGAAGTAGGTCGTATTGCGCTCCAATACCGGACACGAAGAGGGGGCATCAAACGTTTCCACCATTCCATGTCCGCCTACGGGATTTGACGGGACGCTAAGCGTGCAGAGGGCAATCCCGGGTACGCCGTTGTCGTTTGCGTTCAGCGTCACGACCAAGTGCGCGAGCGCTTCCGCCGTTTCGGCGTTATCCAGGAAGTTGACGCCGATAGAATCCAGGCGGTAGCCGTGCTCGTTGGCGCCGGTGGTGAAGGCCTGGGCACCCTTGGGGCCATTGCTCACCAACTGAGTTCCGAGGCCGTGTATCGCCTGCGCGGTGTTCTTGACCTGCACCGAGGGCGGCTCGATGAGCGCCAGCGGCACGAAGGGTACGAGCTCGGAGCCCGTGATCTCGATTGGATGGAAAAGCCGGCGGTTTCGCCCCACATACCGGTGGAGGAGTTGAAGAAATGAAAAGTGTGTGCGATCGACCACCCAGGCGCGCTGCCGTCGTCCTCGGCGGCGCTGGATGTGGCGCTGATAGTAAGGAACGCATTGGAGACATCCTGCTCAACGACCACGAAGTAGGTGGCGGCCGCCGAAAGCGTGGGGCACGTCTCCGCGTCCGAAGTCGGCGCGGAATAGGTCAACACTGCGTTGCTGATGAACGACGACGGGCGGGTCAAGGTGCAGAGTGCGGCTCCGGGCTCGCCACTGGCGTCCGCGTTCAAAGTGACGGTGGTCGCAGATGGCGTTCTCGTAGATACAGCGTCGAAGTGCAGACCAACGGAACCCAGCCGGTAGCCGCCGGGGACGGTGCCGGTGGTAAACTTCTGAGCCACCTTGGTAAAGTTGCCTCTTAGGTTCTCCACCCCGTCCCGGGTCTGCCCGGTGTTACTGACCAGGTTGCGCTTCGGGCCCGGCACCAGCTCCTCGTCCTGCTCCTGCACGTCCGGCAGGTCCACGGCCCGGATGTCGATGGTCAGGGAGTTGCCACTTGCGCCGGCCCAGTTCGTGCCGTCGAACACCCGGCTGTCGTCCGCGATGGACCAGCCCGGCCGGCTGCCTGAGTCCTCGCCGTCGCTGGGGGTGGCCGCCGTAATGATGTTCGTCGAGGTGACCGTGTGCCGCTCGACGACCACGAAGTAGGTCGTGTTCGGCATCAGCGTGGAGCAGTTGCCCTTCGCCGTGAATGTGGCGACAGCGTTCGACTGGATTGACCTTGGATTGAGTAGCGTACAGAGCAGCGTGCCAGGATCGGCGCTGCCGCCTGCGTGCAGCGTCACGGTCACCTGATTGTCGGCCAAAAAGGGTGCGGTGACAGTTGCGAACCCGATGCCAATCGAACCCAGCTCGTAGCCGCGAGTGTGGGAGCCGGTCGTGAACGCCTGTGCCTGTTTGGTTCGTAGAGTGCCCAGGTCGAATGCGACCGATCCGGTCTGGCCTGTGTTGGCGACCTGCTTCCTGGGCTGTTCGGGCGGCTCAGGCGGCTCTTCCCGCAGCAGCGCGCGGCCCCTGACTGAGATCTCAAATACCCCCTGGCCCGTTCCTCCCCAGCCATCATCAGTAACGAAGAGGATGGAATCATAAGTGAGTCCCCAGCCCGCCGCGGCACCGGCGTCGTCCGCACGGCTGTTCGTGGATATCCATTCGATGACTTCCGTGTCAAAGGCCAATCGCTCGACTACCACCCAGTAGTCCGTGTTCGGTGCCAGCGCCGGGCAGCTTGATGCGTTAAACCGGTTGACGGCGTTCGCGCTGAAGCTGGCCGGGGGGCTGAATGTACAGACCACCACGCTGCCAGGGATCTCGTAGAGGTCGGCGTTGAGCGTGACTCTGAGCAGGTCGGCGACGGTCGCGGGGTCGGTGATCGTGCCCATCGAAATGCCGATCTCACTCAGCCGGTAGCCCAAATTGTTGGCGCCAGTGCGGAACTCTTGGCCAAATTTTGGAACACTCTTGACCCAACTCACACCAGCTTGATCGGCCTGCCCGGTGTTGCTGATCAGCACCCCGTTCCGGTAAATGGCAGGCAACTCCCCCTTCACCTTGACCAGGAAGGCCGCGCCGCCGTCGCTCCAGCTTGAGGCGCCGGTCTGGCCGCTGTCGGTGTGGCCGCTGTCGCCGATGGACCAGCCCGACGCGGCGCCGGCGTCCTCCCGGGGGCTGGCCGTGTGCCAGACGGCGATGGTATCGGCGGCGCTGAAGCTCACCCGCTCCACGACCACGTAATAGTCGGTCCCTCCCGCCAGGTCGGGGCATGCGTCGGGCGCGTCGAAGGTCTGCAGGCCCGTGGCCCCGAACTCTGCCGGGGCGTCCAGCATGCAGAGCGGCGTCGCTGCCGGATTGCCGCCCTCCCCGGCGTGCAGGGTGACCGTCAGGTCGCTGGCGGCGGTGGCGGGATTGCTGATGGTGTGGAACTTGATCCCGACGGCCTGCAACTCATAGCCGCCGGTACCGGTGCGGAAGCCCTGGGCCAGCCGCGGCCGGGCATCGGTCAGCGCCGTGCCGCTGAACTGGGGTTGGCCCGTGTTCTTGACCAGGATATTAGCGTCGTACTCCGCCCAGCGCTCCGAGTCCGCCGTCTCACCCAGCCGCAGCTTGACCCGGGGCGTTCCGCTGACGTCCACCGCCTCACCGAAGGTGACCGCCACCTCGATGTCGTCCCCCGTCTCGTAGTTGCCGTCCCGGCCCGGGTCGGAGACGATCTTCACCTCCTGGATCGCCGCCGGAGACACCACCGTAAACACCTCGGACAGGCCGTAGAGGGGGTGGGCCTCGCTTTTCGCAAAGAAAGTTCCTTTCAGCGGGTTGTGGCCCACAGTCGTGTTGTCGAGGACCCCCCGGTCGCAGATTTCGGTACGTCGCCACCCAGCCAGAGGGACTCGCTAGCATCTTTCGTCCCGTCATCCCTGCTGCCGGTCCACACGGCCTCGCTGGCCGTTGCGCCGCCGGACTCGTCGGTCCGATTTACCTCGTCGTCCCATTCCCCGTCGTAGAAGTCCGCGTAGTCCTCGGCGATCAGGTTGCCGCCCAGCCAGTAGATGGGCACCCCCTTGTCGCTGGCGGTGTACGTCGTCCCGGTGTTGTCCCGGGCGTCCACGTCTCCGGTCGAGGCCACGGCGTAGAAGTCGTCGCTGAATTCCCGGATGTCGGCCCGGCCGGCCGCCGCGGCGGCCTGCACGAACAGGTTGTAGTCCTCGATCTCCGCTGAGGTGGCGTCCCGGGTGCTCGAGGTAATGAACAGCAGCCGGAACCGGTCGCCCACGACCGCGCCGCTGGGCAGCAGCGACGAGCCGGGCAGCAGCTCCAGGCGCTGCCCGGTGCGGTTCTCCACCGGCTTGGGCAGCTGGTCGCCCACCCCGAAGGAGGGCGCGTCGTTGCCCAGCACGTCCTCCACCACGCCGGTGTCGTCGGCGGCGCTGGGGTCCCGGTAGCTGACCGTCACCTCCTGGTCCGGCGAGACCAGGGGTTCGGCCAGGTCCAGCAGGACGCTGCGCCCGGACACCGTCGCCAGGTAGTCCGGATCCGTCCCCGCCGACCCGCGGGGGACTACGAACACCTGGGAAAGGGCGTAGAGGGGGTGGGTTAACTCGTTTCTCACGTTCTGGTTCGCATCGAGGGGGTTGGGCTCCAGGTCGCCGGCGCCTACCTCAGCGGGCTGAGCGATCCATCCGGCACCTGCCAGGGAAGCGCCGAGCCGTCTGCTCCCCGCCAGATCCTTCTCCGTTCCGTCGTCGTCGCTCCCGGTCCAGACGGTCTTAAAGTCAGTAGAGGCCGTGCCGGACTCGTCGGTCCAGGTCTGCTCCTCAGCCCAGGTGCCGTCGTGGAAATCCTCGTAGTCGTCGGCGATCTGTTTTCCCCCCAGCCAGTAAATGGGCACGCCCTTGTCGTCGTCGGTGTAGGTGGTACGGGCGTTGTCCCGGGCGTCCACGTCGCCCGTGGAGCCCACGGCCCGGAAACCCTCGCTGTAGGGCTGCAGCGCCGCCAGCCCGCCGGCCGCCGCCGTCTGCACGAAGCTGTTGTAGTCGGCGATGTCGGTGGACGTGGCGTCCCGGGTGGTGGAGGTCAGGAACAGCAGCCGGAACTCGTCGCCGGCGCCCAGGCCCGCGGGGATCAGCGGCGAGCCGGCCGGCAGCTCGTCCACGCTGCCCGCCTCTTCGCTCAGGGTCACCGGCTCCCCGTCCACCAGGACGGTGAAGTGGGAGGCCCGGGGCGGGCTCTCGGGGTTCAGGGCCTGGTCGAAGGTCAGCTTCAGCCGGCTCCCGTCCCGGGAGGCCACCGCGGCCACCAGTTCCGGCCCCGCCACGTTGACCAGGTGCTCCCCGTCGCCGGGCCGGGGCGTAAAGTCCAGCACCGCGTCCAGCTCGGACCCGGCCAGCACGATGGCCCCGCCGTTCAGGTCGATGGCGTTCTCGGCGCCCGCCACGCCCACCGACACCCCGTCGGGGCCGGACTCGTCCTCGGCCTGCACCGTGTAGGTGAAGACCAGCCGGTCCGGGGCCGAATCGAGAGGGGCGCCGGAGACTTCGATCATGAGGGAGGCGGTGGCCACCGCAGCCCAGCTCTGCAGGGTGCCGGAGAAGGTATGGGCGTTGTTCCCGATGGACCAGCCCGCCGCCGCTCCGGCGTCCTCCTCGTCGAGAACCAGCGTGGACAGGGACAGGGTGTCTGCCGCCACGTTGACCGCCCGGTCGACCACGACGAAGTAGGTCGTGTCGGGCGAAAGCGGGGGGCAGGCCGGCGCCTCAAAGGTGGTCAGGTCATTCTCAGGAACCGGGGCCACGAAATTGTCCGGGTCGCCCAGCGTGCAGAGCACGCCGCCGGGACGGCCGCCGCCGTCCGAGTTCAGCGTGACGACCAGGTGATCGCCGGCGGTGGCGGTATTGGCGATGGAGACGAACTCGATTCCGATGGAGTTCAGCTGGTAGCCGTAGCTTTCGGAGCCGGTGGTGAAGCCCTGGGCCGCCTTGACGGTGGCATCGTCAAGATCTACCAGGTCCTGGGCCGGCTTCTCGGTGTTCTTGACCAGGATGGGCGACACCGGCGCCACGGCGCCCTTGACTTCGATCTGGTAGATGCGGTCGGATCTAGCGGCCCACGAGTTGAAATGGGTAGTGTACGCGTGGCTACCATTGCCGATGGACCAGCCCGCGGCGCTGCCGGTATCTTCGCCGTTACTGGTCGTTAACGCCAGGGTAATCCCGGCGGTCGCGACGTAGGTCACCCGCTCGACCACGGCCACGTAGGTCGTGCTGGGCTCAAGCGTGGGGCAATTTGACGGCGCCTCAAAGGTGTTGACGCCGTCGATGAAACTGGCCGGGTCGCTGAGGGTGCAGAGTACGTCGCCGGGAGCGTCGTTGACGCTGTCGTAGGCGTTCAGGGTGACGACCAGGTGGTCGCCGGCGGTCCCCTTATTCTGAACGACACTCAAATCGATCCCGATGGAACCCAGCGTGTAACCAGCGGCGTCGGCGCCGGTGGTGAAGGTCTGGGCATGCGAATTTTCCTCATCGGTCAAATCGACAGAGTTAACGAATGTCTGCCCGGTGTTCTTGACCAGGGGCACGGCCGGGTTGGCCGACGCCACGGCGCCGGTGACCTGGATGCCGATGGACTGGTCGCTGGTCTCGCTCCACGCGTTGGAGGCATAGCTGTGCCTGGATTCCGCGATTGACCAGTCCGGTAGGCCACCATCATCGAGTCTCCCAAAGTCTCCCACTGTGGGTTGCACCGATGCGAGGATCCTGTCTGAGGTGATGACCACCCGCTCGATGACGACGAAGTAGGTCGTGTTCGCCGACAGCGTGGGGCAAGCGGCGGCGCCAAACTGGCTCGGCTTGGTTGTGGTGAAGCTGATGGGATCGCTGAGCGTGCAGAGCACGGCGCCAGGATCGCCGCTGTCGTCCTGGTTCAGCGTCACGGTCAGGTGATCGCCAACGGTCGAGGCATCATCGAAATCAAAGATGTGAATGCCGATGGAATCCAGCCGGTAGCCGTTGGGTTCGGCGCCGGTGGTGAAGGCCTGGGCGTGCCTGTCAGTGGTGGCGTCGAGAGCAGCCGAGATGCCAGGCGGCCCTTCCCATTTGCTGACCAGCACCCGTTCCGGCGCCTCCCCCACGAATACCGCGCCGCCCCGCTGGTACTCCGCCCAGCGGTCGCTCCCCCCGCCCTGGCCCAGCCGCAGCTTGACCCGGGGCTCGCCCCGGACCGCCACCGGCGCTTCGAAGGTCGCCGTCACCTCGATCTCGTCGCCGGTCCGGTACATCCCGTCCGACCCCGGGTCCGACGTGATCTCCAATTCCGAGATCACCGCCGGGTTGGGCCCCACCGTGAACACCTCGGAGATGGCGTAGAGGGGGAAAGTATCCGTGTTTGCGCTTGAACTGTTCCCGTAGAGGGGGTTGGGCGTCGCAACGCCCCGGGTGGGGTTGTTGATCCCCCCGCGTTCCGCGGTGGCTGCCCCGAGCGCCCTCGATTGACTCGCGTCACCCTGGTGGAAGTGCTCGACTCCCGAGTCATTGCTGCCGGTCCAGACGGCTTCCGGACTGCCGAGCCCGCCATACGCCGAGCCGGACTCGTCGGTGACCTTCTCCTCCTCGTCCCAGGTCCCGTCGTAGAAGTCGCTGTAGTTGTGGGCGATCTGGTTGCCGTCCAGCCAGTAGATGGGCACGTCGGTGCCGGTCGTATAGGTGTTGGTGACGGCGTCGACGGCCCCCGTGGAGGCGACGGCACGGAAGCCCTCGCGGTAGGGCTGGATGGCGTCATGGCCGGCGGCGGCGGCCTCCTGCACGAAGGTGTTGTAGGTTTCGATGTCGGTATCCGTGGCCGCGCTCTTGGTGGAGGTCAGGAACAGCAGCCGGAACACGCCGCCCTCCTGGGCCACGTCATCGGGGACCAGGGGCCAGCCCGGCTCCACCTCGGTGGGCGTCACCCGCCGGGTGAAGTGGCTGTTGACCCGCATCTGGATGACGGAGGCGTCGGTGGTCCAGCTACCCCTGCTGAAGTGCATGTCGTCGTCGAGCGTCCATCCCTCTGCGCCGCCGTCATCCTCGCTATTGGAATTGGTGATACTCATCTTGATGGCTGAACTGCTGGAGGAGATGACCACGTAGTATTTCGTATTCGCGGCCAGCGGGGCCCTCGCCGACGCCGTGAACTTCTGCGTGCCGGTCCCGATGGTCGACGGGTTGGTCAGGTCGTAGAGCTTCGTCCCCGGATCGCCCGATGCATCCCCGTGGATCGCGACCGAGACGTCCGAGCTGGTGGTCGGGGCCGTCTCCACGTCCAGTTCGATGGAATCCAGGGTGGCGGCCTCCGCGCCGGTGTTGAACGAAGGCGCATACCTGATGCCGGAATTTGCTTCGTAACCGTTGCTCTCCGACGTCTGTCCGACGTTGCTGACCAGGGCCTGGGTGGGCAGCCGGACCAGTATCTCGCCGGGCCGGAAAGGCGCCTCGGTCAGGACCTCGGTGTACACCGCCAGTTCCAGGGCATGGCTGCCCTGAGACAGGCTGTCCAGGCCGGCGCCCAGGTGGTAGGCGTTGGCGATGCTGGCGCCGGTGCGGGCTCCCGAGTCCTGGCCGTTGCTGGCGGTCCGCTGCAGCCGGTGCCAGGCGCCGTAGTTGTAGGTCCAGACCAGCACGTAGTCGGTGGTGGGGTCCAGGTAGGCGCCGGCCGGCGCCTCGTAGAAGCTGTGGCCCGGGGCGTACTCGGTGGGGCTGACCAGGTCGAAGAGCTTCGCGCCCGGCTGGCCGCCCGAACTGGCGTGGACCGCCACCGACACCGCCGCCGAGTTGTCGGGAACCCGGCCGTCCGAGCCCTCCAGGTTCACGCCGATGCCCTGCAGCCGGTAGCCGAACCCGTCGGAACCGGTGGTGAAGCCCTGGGCCAGCACCGTGTTGGTGGTACCCGTGGAGACGAAGCCAGCGTCGGCCTGGCCCAAATTTTGAACCATGGCCACCAGCGGCTCCCCCAGGAAGGCCTGCAGCAGCCGGACGTCCCAGTCCCCCACGGAATAGGCCAGGCTCACGCCCGGCGCCGTGGGCGGGTCGTCGCTGGTGGACGAGGTACCCTGGACCCGGGTGAGGACGGGGTCCAGGGGCCGGACGACGAAGTCCTCGTAGTACATGTACTGGCGGTTTCCCGTCACGGTGGAGCCCTGGGGCGCCGTCCAGACATTGACCCCCGGTATGCCGAAGCGGGTGGGGATCAGGCCGAAGTGCTTGGTGCCCTCGCTGTTGATACTCCTGTCGGGGTGGGTGGTCCAGCCGCTGCGGAAGTCGAAGGGGTTGTGAATACCCCCACCGGTTGGCGTGGTGTCGTCGGAGATCCAGGAAAAGCCCCGGATCAGGTAGCGGTCCGCGTCGCCCAGGGTGATGGGCGCCCCTCCCTTGTCCCCCTTGGAGATAATCTCCTGCGCGTCCATGACCTGCCCGTAGCTGGAGGCCAGGAAGCCGCTGGCCCGCCGCGAACCCTCGATGAAGAGACGCAGCGAGCTGGCCCGGGTGGAGTCCGAGATGCTCCACTGTCCCTTCTTGCCCAGGGCCCGGACCCGGGCGCTGTTCCCGATGACGGCCCCCGCCTCGCCGCCGGCGTCCTCGGCGTCGGAGGTGGTCTCCCGGATGGACAGCGTGCTTCCGAAGTCCGACAGCACGATGTGGTAATTGACGTTCTGGTAGGCGAGGGCCCCGGGGGGCGCGGTGAACTTGTTCAGGCCGGCTACCAGGGTGGGCGGGTTGGCGAAGTCGAACACCTTGTACTGCGGGAACCCGCCCTCCTCGTACCCGGACGGGGCGTCGATCCACAGGGAGACCTTCAGGCTGGAGGGCGCCGCCGCCAGGTCCAGGGTGACGCCGGTGATCTCGTAGCCCTGGCCGGGACTGCCCAGCCGGAAGCCCTGGGCGTACTGCTGGGTGATGCTGGCCGTGGCCGCCGGCGTCTGGTGGACGTTGCCCACCAGGGTCGACGGAAACCGGGACGGCCCGGCCCGGGGGGCGATGGGGCCGAAGGGCACGCTGGTCCGCGCCTCCAGGAAGCCGGCCTGGTCCGTGAAGGAGACCCGCACCCGGATCCGGTGGCCGACGTCGGCCTCCACGGGCTGGTGCTGCAGGAAGTCGTCGCCAACCTCGGTCTCCTCTCCGGTCTCGGCGTCCACCCGCAGCCACTGGTAGGTCCACTCCTCGTTCCTGACGAAGGCCTCGTCCTGGGAGCTGTAGACCTGGAGCCCGTTGGGGTCCTCGATGCCGAAGGTGTCGGCCACCAGCAGGCCGGCGCCGTCGGCCGAGGGGTAGATGACCGGCTGGCCGGTGGCGGGCTTGTTGGACAGGTTGCCGTACACCGCGATTTCCAACGCGTTGGAGTTGGCGTCCTCGGTCAGGTTGTCCACGTCGGCGCCCCGGTAGTAGGAGTCCCCGATCCAGAACATTTCCTGGTTACCGGAATCCTCGCTGTCGCTCAACGTACGCTGCAGCCGGTGGCTGCTGCCGCCCTGGTGGGTCCAGACCAGCACGTAGGCGGTGTCCGGCTCCAGCACCGTGCCCCGGGGCGCCTCGAAGAAGCTGACCCCCGCCGCGTAATCGGTGGGAGCGAGCAGGTCGAAGAGCTTGGTCCCCGGCTTGCCCCAGGAGCTGGCGTGGATGGCCGCCGACACGGAGGCCGCGTCGTCGGGAATATTGCCGCCCGAGCCCTCGATGTTGACCCCGATGCCCGTCAGCGGGTAGCCGTCCGTCTCGGAGCCGGTGCTGAAGCCCTGGGCCACCACCGTGTTGGTGGTGCCCACGGAGACGAAGCCGTTGTTGGCCTGCCCCAGGTTCTTCGCCAGGGCGTTCAGCGGCTCGCCGTACACGGCCATCACCGCGGTGTTGTGGTCGTTGTCAATTGTCGTAAGGAATTTGCCCTTGGCGAGGCTCACCCCCGGCGTCGGCGGAAAGTCGGACTTGCCGTCGGAAGCGTCGACCACCCCATACAGGCGGGTCAGGATGGCGCCCACCCGGTCCACGCCGTCGCCCTTATCTCTGCTGAGATCGTCCCAGTCGAAGAGGTAGGTCCCTCCCCCTGCCACGGTGGCGCCCTGGGGGGCCGTCCACACCGACAGGCCGTTGACGTTGCGGGTCTTGTACAGGTCGAAGTGCTCGGCACCGTCCAGGTTGTTGGAGCGAAAGGAGAAGGGGTTGTCAAAGCCGCTCCCCGGGGGAGTGGTGTCGTCCATGCCGATGGCCATGCCGCGGACCAGGTAGAGGTCCGCCGCCCCGAGATCGATGCCGAAGGCAACCTTGTCGCCCAGCGAGATGATCTCCTGACCGCCCAAGGTGGGCTGGGCGAAGTTGGCGGCCAGGGTGCCGCTGGTCCGCCTGGCGCCCTGGACGGCCAGGCGCACCACGCTGCTGCCCCCGTCGGCTTCGTTGGCCAGGCTGGCTCCCGGCTCGTTCCCCGCGTCCTCGGCGTCCGACGACGTCTCCGTGATGGACAGCGAGCCGCCGAACCCGGACAGCACGATCCAGTAGTTGACGTTCTGCAGCGCGTGCACGCCGGCGGGAGCGGTGAACTGGTTCAGGCCCGCCTGGAAGGAGGGCGGGTTCTCAAAGTCGTACAGCTTGGCCCGGCGCGTTCCCTCGTTGGGCCCCCCGTGCGGGCCTCCGGTCCACAGGGAGACGCTCAGGCTGGAGGGCGCCGCCGCCAGGTCGATGGCGACGCTCCGGATGTCGTAGCCCTGGCCGTGGCTCCCCAGCCTGAAGTTCATGGCATAGTCGCCGGTGATGGTCCTGGTGGCCGTCGGCGTCTGGCCCGTGTTGCCCACCAGCGTCGAAGTAGACGCCAGCGGGGGCGGCTTGAACACCGGGCCGAGGGGCACGCTGGTCAACAACTCGTCGTTGTTGGCCCGGTCGGTGAAGGTGACCCGCACCTTGAACCGCTTGCCGAATTCGGCGTCGGCCAGCTGGTACCTGAGGGAGTTGGTGCCCACGTTGACGTCGGTGCCGTCGTCCACCCGGATCCACTGGTAGTTGAAGTTGTAGTGATCGATGCCGGTACTCGGTACTCCCGTATAGGGGAGTCCGTCGGCGTCGGCGATGCGCCAGGTGCTGGCGGCCAGGACGCCCGGGCTCTCCGCCGAGACCATGACCACCGGCAGGCCCGTGGGGGCATTGTTGGTCTGGGCCTGTACGGCCCCGGGGATCAGCGGCAGGAGGGCAAAGACAGCCAGCCGGGTGAACAGCAGAAGGTACGCCGAAAGACGCCGCGAGGAGGTAATCATGGCTTACCTCCCGCTAGCCGGTGCCAAAAGGCGGGGGGGGGGGGTAGACTGCTGGGCTGGCCCGCCGGGGACGGCGGACCCCGGCACGCGCGCGGCGGGGGCCAGGCTGGCCGGCGGCGGGTTTAGGGGAGTGGGTTCCGGCCTCTGGGCCGGCGTTGAAGCCCGGGTGGGCGTAAGCGTCGGGTCCGGCTCCACCGGGGTACCGGCCCTGGCGTTGCCCGACCAGCGGCAGGCGCCGGTGAGGCTGGCGCCAGGACCGGCGTTGCCCTCGTTGGCGAGGAAGAGCCGCGGTGCGTCGAGGGCCGGGTTGCGGGGCGGGATGGAGTGGTGGGTGACCGTCCCGTCCGGCCAGGTCAGGGCGGGCGAATCGGGTGCCGCGGAGGCCTGGAGGCCAGTGGGACTAGTGCCGGTGGCGGCCCGGGCCCGGACGGCCCAGCGAATGAGCGCAGGAACGGAGCAGCGGGCGGTCATGGCTAACCGCCCGTTTGGCAGGGCAAAAACTCGGGGGGGGGGGGGGGGGGTAAATTGTATATGGCTGGGCGGCATGGCGTGACCGTAGGCAATCCCAGCGCCGGTGGCTGAAACCGGTGTTTCCTCCGGCGCCTCAGCTGCGCGGATCACTCTGCTGGGTTCCAAGTGAATGCCCCCTGACCGATGTTTCCGGATGATACGACGGCTGACCATACTGCCCTTATCCCTCGGTGCCACTCCTGTGACGGCCTGGCCCGCCCGAGGGTCAGGGGAGCAGGTCGGCGCCAGGCATCCTGTCCCTCCCCCTGACCGGAGTTGGTGACCCAACCCGGTTCCACCACTTGATTCACCGCCCTCGCCAAGTCCACCTGGTTCAGCAGGTCCGCAAGGAATGAGGGGAAATACCACTCAACGTCGACAACGCCCCGGTAACGCCGAACATTAATAACAGTTAATACCGTGCGTTGCAATGATTTTGTATATTCCATTTATGTGGTTTTCCCATTGTCCTCCAATTCTCATCCTGCCGGTTCATCACCGGCAGCTCCCAGCTCGAGCCAGGTTTTCCCTGGCGGGAGTGCCTGTACCGCCGCAATTGCCTGCCAATTCCAGCGTACCGGGTAGCCCCGGAATTAGTCGCGCAACGGACCGGACCGGTGAGGACATGCCGGCAGGTCCCCGTTCCTGGGTACCCGGTTCCTGTGTCGCGAACCGGTGGCTGTCCTCCTGCCCATCCGCCCGCCTTTAGTCGAACAATGCTGCGTCCGCATTCTGGTGTGGGTGTATCACACATACCGGAGTTGGATTGTCATCTTGTGGGCGCGGCCAGCTGGCGGTAAATTGATGGCATCGCCTCACAATATGGCAGCGGCCCGGCTCCCATCCTGGCAGGATGGCCGGGTTAAACGTATGAGGCAAACGTGCGATATGATCATGTGGACTGGGGGGTTGAGCCTTGCTTACGCCCCAAACCTGCCGTCTGAGATAACCCGGGGAGTCCTGTGTCAGGTGTGATACGTATGCCCGTGAACAGGTCCTCGCTATTCTTTCGGGGTACTGAGGGCACCAGTCCTGACGAGCTTTTACACGCTGCGAAAGTTCTGTTGTGGGTCCGGTGGTTCGCCCTGACCGCCGCCTTTTGGGGAAATCCACTACCGGGCCGGATACTGGTCTCTGAGCCACATACTCAATACCTGCGACACCCTGGGGATTCCGGCGCCAACGGGTACGTTCAGTGGCTCATCCACCGCCGGGGGACGGTGAAACCGGCTTGGCTGCTGTGTCTGAGTGCCCTGGACTTGGCGTTTATCTCCTTCAGCACCTCCATCAGCGGCGGTTTCAACAGACCCTACCTCCCCGCGTACTACTTCGCGGTGGCTGCATTCGCCTATGTGTTCACATCCCTCAAATGGGTTCTGCCATGGACCACCCTGGTGGCCGTCGTTTACTCGGTATTGAGCTTTATGACCGATCCAGGGGTGGACATTGGCGCCAAGGGAAAAGCAGCACCTCTTTTACCGGGTATTGTGCCTCTATGCCGTTGCGGTCGTGGTTTGCATGGTGGCCAGCCTGGAGCGGGAACTGCAAGCGCATTGAGCTCTCCCGGAGCATCCACGACACTACCGCCCTGTGGGCCTGCATGATCGGCCTGGGAGTGGACGGGGCCCTGGAACTGGTGGACGAGACCAATAAAGAACTTAGGGGAAAACTCGCCTTGGTGGCGGAACTGTCCAGGTCGGCGATGTGGGAGCTGAGGCACCCCATCGACGGGGGCAGATATTCCGGGGAGAGGAACTGGGCAAGGTGCTGGAGTCCCACGCCGCCACCTTCACCGTCATCACCTCGGTGCTAGCGGAATTGGTGCAGCAGGGCCGGGAGCCGCCCCTGTCCATCATTGACAAGAGTCTGCTTTTCTCCATTGCCCACAACGCCCTGACCAACGTGATCCGTCACGCGGGTGCTTGCCGGGTGGTCATTGGTGTCGACCGCGACGGCGAGGAGCTGCGGCTGTCGGTCTCCGACAATGGGGTAGGGCTGCCGGAAGACTGCCAGGCCAGGGGCCATGGGTTCAGGAACATGCGGGCGGATGCCCAGCGAATGGACGGACGCCTTGAGGTGACGGTCCGACCGGGACGGCGGTGGGACCACCGTGGCATGCCTGGTGCCCTGCCGCAATCTCAGAGGAGGGGAGTAGATGACAACCGAGACCAGGACCAGCATAATGCTGGTGGACGACCACCAGCGTCATGCGGGACCTTTTGCGGGACGCCCTGGAGAACACCGGGGAGTTTCACGTGGTGGCCCAGCCGGCCGACGGTGAGGAGGCGCTACGGCTGGTGGCGGAAGCTACTCCCGACGTGATCGTCATGGACGTGATCATGCCGGTGATGGACGGCATAGACGCCTGCCGGGAGATCACGGGGTTACTGCCATAAACCAGGGTGCTGATGCCGACCGCCTCCAACGAGAAGGACGCCATCGTCAGGTCCATCGCCGCCGGGGCCACCGGGTGCCTGCAGAGGTATTCCGGCAAGGAGCAGCAGCTCGCGACCCTGCGGGAGGTGTCCCTGGGCGAGTTCCGCATTCCGGGCGACGCGGCCCGGCGATTGGCCCGTGCGGTGCGCAGCCCATCGGACGGAGACGAGTCCGAACTCTTGGGAACCATGACGGACCGGGAGCGGGAGATACTGAAACTCTTTGCCTAGGGGCTGTCCTACCAGGAGATCGGCGAAATCAGGAGCAACAGCGCCCTGACGGTGCGCAACGCCGTGTCGGGGGTCCAGAGGAGGCTGCGGTTCAAGACCCGGCAGCAGATGGTGGTCTGGGCTGTGCGCACCGGCCTGGCGGACGGCGGTTGGGCCTAACTTCCTGTCCTTGGGACGCGCTGAGGGCCCGATGAGCCGGGGAATTCAGGGGGCCGGACGGTTGAAGCCGAACCCCTATACAGCGTCCCCGTACCGATTCACTCCGGAACGGGGTGACCTCTCCCTCCCGCCTCTACCGGCAGTGCAGCTCCGCCGGGACCCCGTCCCGGCTCCACACCGTAACCGCCCCGGTCACTGGTCCGGCCAACGCCCGCTCCAGGGTGGCGGTCAGCATGGGCAGCGTTCCGGCGGCGGCCCGGAAGTTCCGCCTCCCCCGCGCCGTCTCACAGACCATCAGCAGCGGCAGGGCGCGGCCCGCCGCTGCCATCCGGCGGTAGGGTCCCAGCTTCTCCGCGACCCTCTCGGGACGCACCGCGGTGCGCTCGAACTCGATGCAGTGGGTACCGGCGCCCAGGGTCCCCTCGCTGACCTGCACCAGCAGGTCGGGCCGCACCTGGGTCAGGCCGGGCACGTTGACCTCGCCCCTCCAGCCGGCAACGGCCGCCGCGCCTTCGCGTGCGAAGCGCACTACCAGCCGGTTCACCCCGTCGTTGTGGCGCTCCTCGTGCTCCCGGTACCAGCGGTCCAGGTAGGCCCCGTGGCGGCGGCGGATCACCGAGGGCAGTATCCGGCTCATGTTGGCCGCCCGCCTCATGCCCAGTTCCGACAGGTAGTGCCGCCCGTCGAACACCGCCACCAAGCCGGTGTCAACGAACCGCCTCAGGTGGCGGGATACCTCGCTGGAGGAGCCGCCCACGATCTCCCTGAGCCAGGAGGCCCGCATGGCCGGGAACTGGCAGATGGTCATGAACAGCCGGTGGGCGGTCCTGCAGTCGATGGCTTCCATGTCGGGATTGTCTCTAAGCCACAGGCCCGCCTGCTCCGGCCGGCCCACGGTGGGATGTCCGGCCGGGTCCGACACCAGGTCCCGGGAGGGGCGCAGTTCCACCGCCTCGCTGCACTGGCCGTCGGGGGTGCAGAACAGGGTGGGCGTGGCGTCGCTGAGGGTGTTGCGGGCCAGCTCCCTGGCCCAGGCGTCGTGGGCCACCACGATCTGGGCGGAGGGCTCCACCACCTGATCCGGGTCCTCGTAGAACAGCCGGTTGCCAATTCGGAGGTAGCGGTCCTCATCGCTGGAGTAGCAGTCCACGCCCCAGAAGCGGTGCTGCTCCTTACGCCGCAGTCCACGCTCGGTGGCGTGGAGACCGGCGTAGGTGAAGGGCGTCCAGACGTCGGGGCCGTATCGGGCCACGGCGTGGTAGAACCCGCCGTGGCGCAGTAGCCGGAAGTCGGTCATCCTGACCTCCCTGGTGGCCGCCGTGTCGTCAGGAGGCCGGTTGACCCTGCCGCTGCGGATCAGGTCGGGGGCCAGCTTGTAGATCGGCTCCAGCATGGCCAACCGGCGCAGGGACATCTCCACACCCCGCGACGTGGCGGTCCAGGGCGGGTGCTCGTGGTCAGCCCCGTCTCCGTATTCGCCACCAGAGTTACTACCGGCAAAAGGGGAGTCGTCTTGATCCTCCAGGTGGACGGGATGGTCGTGGTCGAGGGCGAACCGCTCCCGGTAGTCCTGGGGCAATTCACCCTGGGGGTGGAAGGCCGCCGGTCCTGCGGCCCTTGCCTCCTCCCTGGGCGCGGGGTGCTGGTGGCCGGTGACGTAGAGCAGGTCCACGGCCCGGCGGGTCAGGAACCAGCGGTGCTGCCTGCGCTCGGTCATCCCCCGCACCACCGAGGTGACCCAGCCGCCCCGCCGCAGGACGCCCAGCATCCTTCTTACTCTCTCTTCCTCCAAACCCAGCACTGGGGCCAGGTTGGCCACGCTGGCCAGCGGCATCCTGGCAGTTATCCTCAACAGGCGTCTTTCATCGTCGTTCAACGGCTGCCGCGCCGCCATCGCCGCACCTCCGGTTTGCCCTGGGACTAGAGCCGTTGGCTGGTTCCCACCGCCGGCAAACCGGAGCCCGGGTCAGGGGCGAGGCCCGCCGGACCGCTCCGTAGCAGCCCGGCTGCGCTCCTGGGGGGATGCACCTCTCTATGTGTCTGGGTCAGGGCATATGGTATTGGTGTATCCGATACTTAATATACGAATCATGAACGGTAGGCGGATCGCTCTTTTCGTCGGGAGATGGAGGGAGACGGACGCCGATGGGGCGGCCACTTCACCTTACGGCAGGTTGCGTCGAGGATACATTGCAGGGGCCGGCAGGACTAATTGTCGTTAATCATGGGCTTCACCCGCCGGACGATGAGCCGCACCGGCGCGGCATCCGGCTCAGCCCGGAAGGGGGCGTAGGTGGTTTCAGCCACATCGGCGCCGTCCATCCAGTATGGAATCGGCGTCCAGGCATCCTCGTGTATCGCATCGATCAGGTCCCTCAGGCTCTGGCGGATGGTGATGGAGAAGCGCACCTTCAGCTTGCGGCAGTTGGACACCACGGCGTGGGTGTAGAAGCCGCTGCCAGCCCGCATGTTGAGCGGCCCACTGGCGCCGGCGTAGCGTACCCACCCCACCGTCTCCCGCAGGAGGTGGCCAGCGCCCCCAGCGGCGTCGGCCCGGCCCTCCCGCAGCCGGGCCATCAGCACGTCGCCGGTTCCGGCGGCGGCCAGCACGGATGATAGCCCCGCTGGCCGGTGTAGCCGTGTTAATGGGCGCCCTCCTTGGCCAGGCCATAGGTCTCGCAGATGGTGGAATCGAGGTCGATGGTCAGGGGCGCATCACCGGGTCCCGCCCCGGCCTTCCAGGCCCGGGCCAGCAACTCGTGGCTCAGCCGGTCCAGTTGGCGGACATGGCCCCACCGGAGGCTGCGCAGGAAGGTGCCCAGGGTGGATGGCGTCTTGACCGTGACGCCCAGGTTGCAGGCCGTCTCCCCAGTGCACAAGGCATCGGCGTCGTCGATACAGTCTCCGCCGGGCAGGGCGGAGGCCACCAGGGTAATCAGCTTGTCGCCGGCGTTGGCCCGGCTAGGGGCACCTCCCAGGTCAACGTGCCGGTCCACCAGTTCACCCAGACCCAGGAGGAAGGCGAGGCTGGCGGGCAACAGCAGCCCGGCATTGGCCAGCCGACGGCGGTCGTCGAAGGCGACGTGGATGCGGTCGGCGTATTCAAGTGGTAGCATCCAAAAGGTGCTCCTCGTTTCCGGCTGGCTTTCCGTGCAAAAACCATTATCCCAGATTCAGGGGAGCACACTTTTACCCTTTCAGCACACCTTTGATCGCCACTCCTTCGGTGAATTCGGGCTAAAACGCTCCAAAAGGATGTGAGTATCGTCCCAGTCGCCGAGGCCCATGTGGGTCACGATATCGCGGGTCGCGGTTCGGAAGCGGCGATCTTCCGACGGTATCTCATCGAGAGGCCAGACGCTATTCAGGAAATCCATACAGTCTACTCGCCCGTGGAACGGCGCTTCGCGAAGGACAAGCGTGTCGACTATGTCTCGTCTGGTTCCCTCCCGGGTCACGGTCCTGCGTTGTTCCAATGAACCCACCCAGGGCGCACGCCATGCTATAGCCCCGCAATCGGAAGGCCGCTACTGGCTGGCGCCAGCATATGCGGGCGGAGTAAGGGGGAGTGAGTGTGGGATTATTCCGCGCTCCCCGCCAGGGACTGAGGAACCGGAGTCCGAAGGAGGAACGGACCATTTTGAGAGGTATAACAGGATGGTCCTCTGGGCGTCCGATACGCGCTTTAACCAAGCCCGAATACGGACGCACCCCACGCATCATCGACCGGTGGCCTACCTCGTTTCCTCGGGAATTGTCACTTGTCTCCGACGGACAACTATTGTGGATCCGAGCGCCCGACACGCCCACGATGTGTCTGAACACTGCTATGGAATCAGATTCTATGCCAAATCGATTGCTTCCAGTTTTATAAAATCTCGGAGCCATTAACACAATGCCTGTGGTCTGGAATGTCGATACGGACTGAGGCTCCGCGTAGATTCCGAGGGTAGTCGGCATCGAGACGAGACGGGTCAGGTAGTCCGGTAGGCGGCAATGCCAGAAGGAGTCATTCCTTTAGAATTCGTCGCGGTCATCGATAGACTAGTAGCACGGCATTGGTATACATTAGCCACTGTTCGCTGGGTATGCACCACGTAGCTGGGCGTAAGGCAGGATTTGCCTATGGAGGCCAGAGAAACCCAATGGATTTCTGTCGCTGAGGTAGCCCGCCATCTTGGTGCTGCCCACGACGCCTTGGATCGCTGGAGCGACTCCACCGGGATGCCTGCTCGCCGGGCAGGTCGATTATGGAAGTTTCAGCCTTCAAAGGCGGCTGCATGGGTGAATCTAGGACAGCAGGATAACTTCAGAGGCACAGGTTCGATTGATAGCCATACTGAATCGTCAAAGCAGGTACCCTAGAGCATGGCGCGCGCCGACCTTCTTAAGCAGTTGTTTCGAGCGTACCGCGAGAGCGACCGCGAGTCGTTTCTGGAGGTGGCGCGAACTATAGTCGATGAAGAGCGCAAGAAGCATCACCCAGCCCTCGCCCACGAATTGCTGAGAATACTTGACAATGGAGTCGTGGCCGCTGCTCCGACTCTGAAGGGCACTTTCCCGCCGCCTCCCAGAGATCACGACAAGAATGCGCCGCTCCTCGAAATCAGACACCCTGATCGATATTTCGAGGAACTAGTCCTCCACGCGGGGACCAAGAAGATTCTGCTTAAGGCCATGCGTGAGTTTCGACAGTGGGACATACTTGAAGCGAACGGCCTGCGACCCAGTCACAAACTCCTGTTCTGTGGCCCACCCGGATGTGGAAAGACTGCAACAGCCGAGGCTATCGCCACCGAGTTGGGACTGCCTCTGATATACATACGCTTTGATTCTGTCGTCTCCTCGTTGCTCGGAGAAACAGCCTCAAATATACGGAAGGTATTCGAGTATCTTCGTGAAGGAACCTGGGTCGTGCTCTTCGACGAGTTCGACGCAATCGGCCGGTCTAGAGACGACGCCACCGAGCACGGAGAGATCAAGAGAGTCGTAAATGCCTTTCTCCAGATGTTGGACAACTTCCGCGGACGGTCCCTCTTGGTCGCTGCTACGAATTTCGAACAGGCACTCGACCCTGCTCTATGGCGCAGATTCGACGAAGTTGCGCGGTTCGAACGTCCGACGTTGGGGCAGATCGAGGACTTGATGAAGAGGAGGCTGAGGCACGTCAATAACTCGAAGGTCTCAACCAAGCAATACGTCACACAATTAGAGGGGTCGACCTTCGGAGACATCGAGCGCATCACTACTGACGTATTGAAGAGTTGCGCCCTAGATGGCAGGACCAGACTGCAGGCAGAAGATATAAAGGAGGCCTTAGGGAGCCACACGCTCAGAAGGCAGGCCATGAAGAGTGCCGTTCCCTCTGAGACTCCGAAAATAGGAGCTCCTTAAAGGCCGGTATGGTCAGCTTCCAACGCATCGAACCCTTGCCCCATATTGTCATTCAGCGCGAACCGAGTCAGGAGTCGATCCGGCCGCGTCGACGCGGTCCATCTCAGATCCAACCCCGCTCCAATCGTCGCGAACATGCAGAGCGCATGAAGGACCAGACCGCTGCGTCCGCCGAAGAGCTGGCGCGGCTGCGTGGTTCCTTCGGTATAGCTCCAGACAGATTCTTGGTTCTGCGCTTGGAGAGCCTTGATGGCGGGCAACGCGAAACCCTAGAGCGGTTGAACGTCACCGTTGTCGAGGAAATTATGGAGATGCGGGACCGCACAAGGGTGCATAGGTTGCTCGTCCAATTTCCCGATAACGAGTCCCTGACCACGTTTACGACCGAATTCGACCGGTATGGGGACGAGACAACCGCGACTACGGCCTTGCCTCGTGCAATGCGCCGGGATTTGTTCGATGCTCTTGAGAGCGTCTCAACCGTTACAGCCGAGGAGAGGACCGGCCGCCGTCTTCAGGGCGAAGGACCGCCCGCCGACGCCTCCTTCTTTCTGGATGTAGACCTCTGGAATCCTGGAACCGACGAAGGTCAGCGGGAACTCTTGAACACCTTTCGGGCCTTCGTGCAGTCCCGTGGTGGAAGAGTTACAAGGGACCCTTTGGTTACTCCCAGTTTGTTTCTTGTCAAGGTGGAAGCGAATCAGAGTCTGTTGGACGAGCTTAAACAGCTTGATATGGTATCACTGGTTGACCTTCCCCCTCTTCCACCGCCAGAAGACGCCTTCGAGCTGCTGTCCCCATTCCAGCCACCCAACCCGTTAACGCCGGTCCCGCTGAACGGTCCACTGGCCTGCGTAGTAGACTCGGGAGTCACTGCCGGTCACCCGTTGCTAAGAGGAGTAGTCGTTGCGGAAGAGGATTTCGATTCCGGCGAAGCCACTCCGGCAGACCTGAACGGCCATGGCACCCAGGTTGGCGGGCTGGTGGTGTATGGCGACATCGCTCGCAGGATGCAGGGGAACGAATGGCTGCCGCAGGTGAATCTCTTTTCGGCCAAAATACTGCGAAATGATCCGAACTCCTTCGACCCTGCGTCAGCGGACGCGGTTTTCCCTGCTGAGGAGCGCGTCGAGGACCAATTAAAGCGAGCGATAGAACATTTCCACAGGGAGTATGGCTGCCGCGTTTTCAACCTTTCAATAGGACACGCGTACAGGCTTTTCGATGGAGGGAGACAGCTGCCGTGGGCTGAGCTACTTGATGACCTGGCTCGTACGCTGGATATCGTCATCGTCGTCTCAGCCGGAAACGTAGGCGACCCAGAGATACCTCCAGCTATCAACTCCGCTCAGTTCAAAGAACAGGTGGCCAACTCCCTGAAACAGCCCAATCACAGGCTGATAGATCCCGCCACTTCTGCCCTCAGCCTGACGGTCGGGGCCGTAGCCCGGCGGGAGGACCCCAGCATGTTGTCTCTGTCTCAGGGCACGCAGCTTGCAGCATCATCCGTAGGGTGTCCCTCACCGTTTACTAGGTGCGGGCCTGGCGTTGCCGGCGCCGTAAAACCGGAAGTAGTAGCACACGGCGGGAACTACGGACTCGACTCGATCGCGGGGCGCCATCACTGGAGAAAAAACGATCCTAACCTCGGAGAGCCAACCCTGAACCGCGATTTCGCTTCCCGCCTTCTCCGTGGCGTTTGCGGGACCAGCTTCGCGGCTGCCCAGGTTACTCACATCGCCGCGCGCATTGAGGGGGCCCTGAGAAATGAATTCCAAACTCAGCCGAGTCAGAACCTGGTGCGTGCTCTGTTAGTAAGTTCGGCCCGTCCACACAACAACGTCAACAGCTACGTTAAGAAGAACGACCTGCTTAACACCGTGGGGTACGGGGAGCCAAACGTAGAGTATTGCTGGTCAACGCCGAGCCGGGTAAGTCTTGTAAATGAGGAGATAGTCGGGTACCGAACGTTCCACGTCTACTCCCTTGTCGTGCCCGAGGACTTCTTGCAAGAGCCAGGGCGACGCTCAATTTCCGTGGCCCTCGCATATGATCCACCTACAAGGTTGAGTAGACGTGACTACATTGCCACGGCGATGTGGCTCGAGGTGTTCGGCGGGCTGACTACGGAGCAAGTGGTCGAATACCGAACCAAATATGTAGGGGACGGAGAACCTCCAAAGGCCCCGGCTAGGAACAGGCTCAACTTCAGCCCCGCTGGACAAACCATCAGAATGTCTACAGTTCAAAAGAGGACATGGAGCTCCAACCAAGGAACCGTTTTTCTCAATAGGCCCGACCCAAACGGAGATGCGTCGCTGCACATCTTTGTAGGCTGTCAGCCGAGATTCACAAATCCCTTGGGAGAAGACTCTCAGAGATATGCGCTGGTGGTAACCCTAGAGCACGATAGCCGAAACATCGACGTCTATCAGCAGGTGAAGGCTAGGGTGAGGACCAGGGCCAGAATCGGACTGGCTGGCTAAATACTGAGCGCCCCCGGCTCCCGTCGGTTGCCTGCAGTTCGGATTCGCAGCGATTCGAGCGTGGGACCCGACCCACCGGGAGCAAATGACAATAATGGTGAGGCGGTCCAGGGTCGGATGAGCGAGCATCGGGTTGAGGCAAACCCCGCCTTGTTGCGATGGTCGGTAGCAGACTTTGGTAAGCCTGCTTGAACCAGCCACTTGCAAAAAACAGTACCGTCCACGGACCAGTTTTGTGGCCCGGAAGTTCCGCCTCCCCCGCGCCGTCTCACAGACCATCAGCAGCGGCAGGGCGCGGCCCGCTGCTGCCATCCGGCGGTAGGGTCCCAGCTTCTCCGCGACCCTCTCGGGACGCACTGCGGTGCGCTCGAACTCGATGCAGTGGGTACCGGCGCCCCCTCGCTGACCTGCACCAGCAGGTCGGGCCGCACCTGGGTGAGGCCGGGGACGTTGACCTCCCCCCGCCAGCCGGCGACAGCTTGCACGCCCTCCCGGGCGAAGCGCACCACCAGCCGGTTCACCCCGTCGTTGTGGTACTGCTCGTGCTCCCGGTACCAGCGGCCCAGGTAGGCCCCGTGGCGGCGGCGGATCACCGAGGGCAGTATCCGGCTCATGTTGGCCGCCCGCCTCATGCCCAGTTCCGACAGGTAGTGCCGCCCGTCGAACACCGCCACCAGGCCGGTGTCAACGAACCGCTTCAGGTGGCGGGAGACCTCGCCGGAGGAGCCACCGACGATCTCCCTGAGCCAGGAGGGCCGCATGGCCGGGAACTGGCAGATGGTCATGAACAGCCGGTGGGCGGTCCTGCAGTCGATGGCTTCCATGTCGGGATTGTCTCTAAGCCACAGGCCCGCCTGCTCCGGCCGGCCCACGGTGGGATGTCCGGCGGGGTCCGACACCAGGTCCCGGGAGGGGCGCAGTTCCACCGCCTCGCTGCACTGGCCGTCGGGGGTGCAAAACAGGGTGGGCGTGACGCTGGACAGGGTGTTGCGGGCCAGCTCTTTGGCCCAGGCGTCGTGGGCCACCACGATCTGGGCGGAGGGCTCCACCGCCTGGTCCGGGTCCTCGTAGAACTGCCGGTTGCCGATGCGTAGATAGCGGTCCTCATCGCTGGAGTAGCAGTCCACGCCCCAGAAGCGATGCTGCTCCTTGCGCCGCAGTCCACGCTCGGTGGCGTGGAGACCGGCGTAGGTGAAGGGGGTCCAGAGGTCGGGGCCGTACCTTGCCACGGCGTGGTAGAAGCCGCCGCGGCGCAGCAGCCGGAAGTCGGTCATCCTGGCCTCCCTGGAGGCCGCCGTGTCGGCGGCGGGCCGGCTGACCCTGCCGCTGCGAACCAGGTCCGGGGCCAGCTTGTAGACCGGCTCCAGCATGGCCAGACGCCGGAGTGAGGTCTCGATGCCCCGCGACGTGGCGGTCCAGGGCGGGTGCTCGTGGTCGGCTCCGTCGCCGTTTTCGCCAGCCGGTTCGCCGGCGGCGAAGGGGGAATCGCCCTGGGTCTCCAGGTGGACGGGATGGTCGTGGTCCAGGGCGAAACGCTCCCGGTAGTCCTCGGGCAATTCACCCTGGGGGTGGAATGCGGCCAGTCCTGCGGCCCTTGCCTCCTCCCTGGGCGCGGGGTGCTGGTGGCCGGTGACGTAGAGCAGGTCCACGGCCCTTCTGGTCAGGAACCAGCGGTGCTGCCTGCGCTCGGTCATGCCCCGCACGATTGACGTAATCCAGCCGCCCCGCCGCAGGGCGCCCAGCATCCTTCTTACTCTCTCTTCCTCCAAACCCAGCACCGGGGCCAGGTTGGCCACGCTGGCCAGGGGCATTCTTGCAGCTATCTTCAGCAGTCGTCTCTGTTCGTTCGTGATGGGCTCCCGCCGTGGCATCCTTGCGCCTCCTCTCCTTATAGCCCCTCCCTTTTCGCGGTGGCTCACCGGCTGCCTGGCGAGTGTCCAGGGGCTGCCCCACGATTCGAGGCTTCCCTATCGGCCGCACCTGGGAGGATGTTACCTGTATATCCGATACTTGGTATACGTTTTGATACGGCAAGTAGATTACCTATATCGTCGTGAGATGGCCCCCTGGCGAGGGAATATAATGGGGGTCAGATGATGGCGGTTGCCGGAAGCAGGAGGTGGGCCGATGGACTCACGTAACCTGGAGGAAGTGTCTTAACCGGAGCTCTTCCCGGGGACTTCGGCCAGCGACTGGAGCGGTTCATAGCGCTCGCCGGTCTGTCGTGGGAGGAGTTCGCCGAGCTCCTCGGCGCCGAACTTGACCGCGTGATGGAGTAGCGCAACGGCGCTATCCCCACCGGCGGAGAGGTGTGGCACATCATGCGTCTGGCTTGGTTGGTTCCCGGCGGAATTGAGATCGTGCTTCCAGAGTCCGCCGAGTGCGGGGAGTAAACGGCATGAGCCTCAGGCAGTAGTGGGGCTGTCGCAGGAGCCGTCGCGGTGTCCTGTACGGTTGAAGCATCAATTGTTGCCCGGCAACCGTTGTGACAAGTTTCCGCAGCGATTCGCCGCAGTTAACTGGCTTCAAGCCCAACGGCCCATGTATGGCTGGCTCTTGATGTCGATTGGATAACTGAAATCTACATGCTGGCGTCCAGATTGACCACCCACGAGTAGTGCGGTTTTCCGCCGCTATTGTGTGCTTCGTATGGACAACCCAATTGCGCAAATCACCATCTATCGAGAGAAGGAGACAGGTTGGACAGCCTGGTGAGGCATAACCAAGGCGGAAGCAGATCTATCCTACGAAGGCTTGCCGCAGGTCGGGCATTTCGCAATCGGGCGCGGATCGATAATGGTCAAACGCAACGCGTTGACCTGCTCCATCAAGGAATGCACCATGCCCCTCGTGATCCTTAACACTCCCGATTCGAGGCCCCAAATCTGCGGCAGGAATGCAAGCGTGGCAGGAAAATTGGCCGGCAGCACGGAATTCCCATGTATGATCAGGTTCCTTACTCGGCGGATGTCGCCCATCAACGTGCATTCCACCTGGTTGGCTTCGGCAAAGACAGCCTTGGCGATTCTTGGACGGTAGTACTCATTCCATAAGTGATACATGACAACGACCAGGGATTTGGCAACGTGGTCCTCGAACAGTCCCCCATCCCTCAGGCTTTTCAACAGCTCTCCCTGGGTCATCTCCGCGATAGTGGAACTTCCCGGAGATTGATTCGCATTTGGGGGAGTCGACCCGGTGGAGATCGGGATTCCAAAGTTGGCTGGATCAATGATTTTCTCGTAACGCTGATGTTGAGCTTCGTAGCCCAATGTCGCGTGGCTGAAGGCAAAGTAATACTTGTGGCAAGCAGAGCGGAATTCCTCAAGAAGCTCGATGGCCTCCGAAACACCCTGCTGAGGGGAGGTGCGGATGTCCTCAATAGAAACTCTGAAAGAGCCCCCATGCCAATACAATGGTGACTGTTGGTTCATTTCACTCCTAGAAATACTTGTGGCGAATAAGCTCGTTTATGGTCCGCTGAAGGTCTGCCACGAAGTTCTCGTCAATGGTGTCCGTCCACCAGTGTGCGATGTCATCCCTGTACTCAGTTAGCTCCAGTAGGCTCTTATTGCCGGCCACAACTACGTTGTCGTACCTGACGCTCTTCCCCTGATAGCCCAGATATTTCCGTCCTGCGTCTACCAACGATTGCCACAAGCCCAAGTACTGGAGACGCCGGTAAGCGTCGTCCTTGTACTCATCGCTGTACATTGAGTTGACTAGCAATGCCATGTGGGGGGCGCCGATGTCCTGTTCCATAGCGGGGCTTCGTTTGCTTTCGCGGGATAGGGAGTGTAGCATATTCCTTGGTGGTAGATGAATAGGCGACAACCTGTGACTTCAGTCGGCCGATTCTTGAGAGACAAGACATTGCGGGCCCTCCTGTTCTTTGATGCAGATGGAAGGTGTCAGCAGTGTGGCGAGGAACTACCTGACGACTGGCATGCGGACCATGTTATCCCTTGGGTGATAAGCCGACGGACTAACCTGTTTGAGATGCAGGCCCTGTGTCCAGATTGCAACCGGAGGAAGGGAATCAGAATGAAGGGGCGCCATGAATTCAGCATCAAAGAGGAAGCTTTCCGCATCTTCCAGTTGAGGGCCTATAGGACGCTTGTCGACAGGGTACTGAAGGGGGAGAAAACCGTTTCAATTGTCTTGCCGCCCAGGGTCGGCAAGACCGACACCATGCGGGTCGGCGGCCTCCGGTTGATTCGAGACAACCTGGTCAGCAGCGCCTTGATCCTTGTGCCGGACAGGATATTGCTTCAGCAGACATTCGATTCTCAGAAGATGAATGACTGCTTGGTAAGGTATGAGATCGACTATTTACCAAAAACCTACTCCGTAGACGGCCAATTGCGGTATCAACCCCTGCTGAATGCCGACCTGGCCGGAATGACGATTCAGCTGGCTACCTCCAGAGTCCCGATGCTGACCGATTGGGTCTCAACCATGAAGCAGAGGCATGGGGTCCCTCCAATCATCTTTACTGACGAGTGTCATACGCTCTCGATTGGTAATCGCTGGGGCGAAGTGCTGCAAACCCTTCAAAAGGCCGGTGCAATCATTAGTCTGTTCACCGCCACACCCTACCGGACAGACCAGCAGTTGATTCCTGGCTTCCGTGCGACTCCGATTACCGACCCCGAAGAAGTCAGGTTTTATTTGCCGGTGGGCGATGAACTGATAGGTGAATTCGGGGCAACACGACAAGTGTTGAAGATGGAACCGGACCACTACACCGGATTTCGAGAAGTGTGGGACGTGCCAGATACCCCGATTCTCTGCAAAATTGGCCGCCGCTCCTTTGACTTGGTACTGAACGAAAAAGACGAGGCGACCGAGGATATTCTTGGGGCAACACGACTATCCGAGGTGACGGATGAACGCAGAATCCGTCGGGTTTTGCGGAGCGAATTGAGGAAGCCTCCCATCATAGAAAAGGCGGTGAGAATCTTCATCGACGAAATGGCGAGGCGGCGGGAAGCCAACGGGACGGAATCGACCGCAGGAATTATCTTTGTCGGCAGCGATGACGAGAATCTGTCCAGTGTGGAATCCCAGCACGCCCGCGACGTCCAGTCCATTGTGAATCGTTTGGCTGGAGACCACTTGCGGGTGGCGATAGCCACCTCCGACCAAGACGACGCAATAGAGACCATCAACGCATTCACCGCAGGCGACTTGGATGTTGTCATCGTGAAGCAAATGGCCGGGCGCGGGTTGGACGTTCCGCGCCTCAAGGTCGAACTGGATTTGTCCAGTGTGCGGACGGCCAATGCTTTTGTGCAAAGAGTGACGCGCATCTGCACGATGTGGCAATACGGCGATGAGAAAGACGATTTCTCCCGAGCTGGGACGTATATTTGCCCCGACGATTTCCTGACAATCGGCCTATTCAACCAGTTTGTAGCGGACGAACATGGCGAGATCGCCGTTGAACGTAGCGAGGCGGAACTGCTCCGAACATTTCCACCGACTCCCCGAGAACCCGTCCAATCCACTGTGTTAGAAGCGGAGGATGTGGCCCTTCCGAAGACCCTAGGGGACAGCGATTTGATTCAGGTGCCTGGGGACCGGATTCCGGTCGCAGATTACATGTTTACCAACATCGAGGGATTGGCCAACCTCACGACTCCGGCCCGGTTTATCTCAACGCTGGAGGGAGCCATCGGGCAAGGGTATATGACGGTGCCCGGTGCGCCCGAAAGAGAACGCCTTGCGGACAGCATTGTTGCCTCCGAGCCGCCACGACCCAATGAACGTTTCCACGATTTGGGCGCAGAATGGCAGGAAGCTCGCGACAGAGTCGAAGCCGTCCACAAGGATGTTGCCAATGAACTGTATGCCGAAGAGCACGGCGAATTGCACAAGCATTACGACCCGAAGAAGTACGCCAGCACTAAGCGGAATCTGTGGACTCACCACTACAAGAGGCTTCGAAAGCCTGCTGGGACCAAAATCGAATCGTTGACGCTGAAGGAATTGCAGGAGTTAGAGCAAAATCTGATTGACCAGCGGCAGGCGATGGCCCGTCGCCACGGTCATCAGGGGAGGCTGGGATGATGTCCCACGATGGATATACCGAGCAGGATTTGGCAAGTATTGAAGGACCTCGTGGTCTGAAGGAAAAGGGAAGCCCTGCGTGGTGCTGGCAGACTGTGAGTGCCCTTCAGACAATGTGGAAAGCCCTTGACCTAGACCTGGACATTTACCTGACAACATGGACCGACGCGGAGCAGTTTGCCATCTGGGAGAAGATTCCCTACGACAATCCCTACGGCACGAAGGATGCCATGCTGGCCGACCTGGAGCTTGGCGACGACGCCAGGGCTAGGGCCAGGGTTGCATCGCAGGCGCTGGTGTTGCCGCCGTTGGTGCGGCACGGCGGAAATAGAGTATCTGAGCAACCTGTTGCGCAACAGGTTGCTCAGAAATATGGTAAAACCAACGCCGACTACCTGACCCGCCGGATTGCCCGCGACCATCCGGAGGTACACGAGCGGATGAAGTTGGGGGAGTTCACCAGCGTTGCCGCAGCGGCGCGGGAGGCTGGTATCTATCCTGATAAACCCCGCGCCAAGCAGGTTACGGTCAACGGTGATTTGAAAAAGGTAGCCCGCCGCCTCCGCGAAATTTTGGGGGATGAGGAATACAGCCGTTTTCTGGACATAGCGGCTAATCTGGAGGAATAGCGGAGCGAGGTGAACGATGGCCGCTTACACAGTTGCAATTCATTGTCCCTACTGTCAGTCCGACGCCGTGGTGAAGAACGGGAAGAGGTACGGTAATCAGGTATTCCGGTGCAACGATTGCCGCAAGGCGTTTAAGAACACCGGCGCTGTCAACGGCCACAAGATGCCCGCCGACCACATCGGCGCGGCGATCCAAGATTACTACACGGGCAAGTCCTACAAGCAGATCGCCGAGACGATGGCCAAGGAGTACGGAATTCCTGAACCGAGCAAGGCCACGATTTACGAATGGGTGAGGGACTATTCCGAGAAGGCCGTTGACCGGATGCAAGGACAGAAGGCCGTCGTGGGCGACGAATGGGTTGCCGACGAAATGCAGGTCAGGGTGGGCGGTGAGAAAGTCTGGCTGTGGAACGTTATGGACGGGAGGAGCCGCTACATTCTTGCGTCCCATATCTCCAAGGAACGCGACGGGAGGGCGGCCATTGAGACGCTACGCAAGGCCACCCAGGCAGCGGACAAGCCGCCCAAGTATTTCTTCAGTGACAAGCTGCCCTCATACCTTCCCGCGCTCCGTGAGGTCATTCCAGAGGCCAAGCATTACCAGTCCCAGGGATTCGACGCCGACATCAACAACAACCTTTCGGAGCGGCTGCAGGGGACTTACCGGGACCGCATCAAGACCCTGCGGGGACTGGACAGCATCGAAAGTGGGCAACGCTACCTTGACGGCTGGACACTGAATTACAACCTGTTCCGCAAGCACCACAGTCTGCGGAACCGGACACCGAGCCACCGGGCGAAGGTCAAGCCGCCGTTCGATAGCTGGGCGGACGTGGTGAAGGCCGGAACGACACCGCAGATATTTCCGGCAGAACATGTTGTTCAGGCACCGGAGGCCAGTTACGACCCAAAAGCAACCCTGAAACTGCCGGATGTTCCGCTGGCGAAATGTCAGCCTGCGCGACTGACGGGACAGGCAACGGAGACAAACACGACACCGCCGACGTTCGCGAAGATGCCCAAGGCCACACGGTCAGCGAAGGCCAAATCACCAACTCGCCGGAACCCGAAGGCGGTCAAGAATCACCCCTTCTACAACGTGCGGCCCCAACGGGCCAATGCTAGGCGTAAGGCCCGCTAGAGGGCATCCCGTGAAAGCAAACGAAACCCATAGCGGCAATGGCTCTACTTATCTCGGCTACCCTCTCTCTGTAGGCGGTCGTATCCATCACCGTCGCTGTGCTCGGTCTCATCGACACTGTAGGTCTAAGCATCTCAACGAACCGTCCGTCGTTTGTCACCAGACCATTCTGGTCCAAGTGTTTGTGTATCGGGCCTGACACCTGCTGACCGGAACGAACACCGGCCAGTATCATGTTTACCAACTGTTGGTTGTTGGGCAGTTCCGTCCACGCTCCGTCAACGGTAGCCCAGGCGATTATGAACTTCTCGCCTTCCCTGCCGCCGATCAATATGGGTACCCTTTCGCCATCTCGGATAGCCACCTCGTCCGATATGCTGCATTCCCCCTTGACCATTTGTACCGGCGTCAGTTGGTTATATTCCTCGATCACTAGGAACACCGGCACGCGGCCGTTCCGCTGTGACCTGATCTTCGCTTCTGTCTCGCTGATCTCATATCGCAAGCTTGGGCTGATGGCGAAATGATTGCCATTCGTCGAGTTTACAAAGTAGCCCGATAAATCTGAGGCGACACATGGTTGAACCTGGGGAGACGAATAAATTATATGGTGAGGTTCGTCGCCGTTCGGACGGAAATCGATACTTGGAAACTCGAAGATCCGCGTCCGGCAGTACCCGCTGATTGTGCAGCAGAATTCCTCACCTCCCATCCCCTCGTACATCGCCCGCACTCCGGCCAGCGTGAAGTTTGCTTTCGGTGGACCTGGTTCCAGAGACTTCTGACGGGCCGCCACTGGTCGATAGTTCCGGTTCATTGTGAATTTACTCTACTTGGAGTTGCCATTCTAGCTCCGTCTCACGTAGGGCGAAGACATTAGACACCGTGTCTGACCACCCTGACAATCCATCATACACTGGAGTTTTTCCAGCAACGGTAAGGCGCTACTATCAGAGACTTCATCGCATCAATCCTCGCTGCCCCTCCGATGCCGTTGCGCGATACCCTGGCTGAGTAAGGTCGCTCATGTCTACGAATGGGCTTCAAGTCCCCCTGATTTCGTTGTGAGCCAATTGGCTATGGTGCCCCCGTTGACAAGGTTGACCGCCGTGGTGGGTTTCAGGATAATATACGCCACACTAAATCTTCCGTACGGGATACGCTCGATGACAAACCGGTTAGATGTACGGCTTGATTCCGAACACCGGCGGCGGTTGGAGGAATTGGCCCAGGACAACGGAGTAGCTATCTCCGAAGTCGTGCGCAGGCTTATCGACGGCGCCTATGAGGATGTCCTGCGTGCCCGCCGTAAGCAGGCGGTTGAGCGGTTGATTGGGTTGAACGTAGAAGACCCGCCGGACCCTGTTACCCTCTCCCGTGAGTTGGAGGCCGCCCATGAATCCGGCGGTCTTTGTTGACGCCAACGTTCCCATCTACGCTGCCGGCCGGGAACATCCCTATAAGCAACCATGCGCCCGGATTCTCCGCATACTGGCGGATGATCCGCAGTTATTTGTAACCGACTCAGAAGTCCTTCAGGAAATCATGCACCGCTACCTGGCCTCGGGTCGATGGACCTTGGGCCGGGAGGTGGTGCGGGCATTCGCCGAGGCCATGCGCGGGCGTATCGAACCTGTCCACGGGGAAGACGTTACCCAGGCGGCGGAGTTGGCGGACCATCATCAAGGGGTCAGCGCCCGGGACCTGGTTCACACGGCGGTTATGCAACGCCTGCTAGTTGAGCGCATCATCTCGGCGGACACCGACTTCGACCGGTTGGAACGCATAGATAGGCTGGACCCCGCCAGCATTGAAGAATGGCAGGGTTCCATCCTGACTGCCGAGGAAGACTAGAAGCGGCGTTCGTTGAGCAGGAGGAAACAGGAGCGAGTGTGGCCGTTCACATAGACATTGACGAACCCAAGTATCGTGATGCAGCGACGCAGATCCTGCTGAGGCATGACAACTTTCAACTTGAAGCCAACATCACCAGCGCAGTCCGGGACTTTCTCATCCTCACCGGGTTGGCCCGCAGCGAGGAAATCGTTGAAGAAAACCCACCCTCGGACACCTCCCGGCGCGCCGTTGACCTGACTGCTCTTGACACCTTCATCGAGTTCAAGCGGCGGATTGGGACCGCAGGGGGCGGCGAACCTGACCCCGAAAACGTGCGCCAATTGGACGACTATCTGGCTCAGTCAGCGGAGCAGGGAAGGGTCCGCATGGGCGTCCTCACCGACGGCAAAAGCTGGCTGCTGCGCTGGCCCGGTGCCGGCGAGATTCGTTTAACCCGCCCCTACGCATTCACCCTCGGGGGACCGGACGGGTGGTTCCCACTGTACGAGTGGCTGCGGGATACCGCCCTTGTATCCCTGGAAGCCGTCAGCCCCGATGGGGAAGGAATCGCAGGGCATTTCGGTCCCGGCAGCCCTTCCTATCAGCGCGACATCGCCGCCCTGAAAATCCTCTACCTGGAAAACGCGGAACTGGAAACCATTCGGGTCAAGCGGCGGCTGTGGCACGACCTGTTACGCACGGCCCTCGGCGAAATCGCCGGCGGCACAGAGGAGATGGACGATCTGTTCGTCCGCCACACCTACTTGGGCGCCGTCATTGGAATGGTGGTGCAGGCTTCCTTCGGCATCGACATTGGCCGCCTGGCCGAGACGGACACCTCCGACCTGCTCCAGGGCCGGGAGTTGTACCGCGCCACCGGGTTGCAGGGAGTGCTGGAATCGGACTTCTTCGCTTGGCCGATTGAGGTTGGCGGCAACCCGCTGCTGCAAACCCTGGCCCGCCGCGTGGCTCGTTTCAACTGGGCCGAAGCTCCGCCGGATACCGCCGCCATCCTGTACGAGACGATAATCCCGCCGGAGGAGCGGCGACAGTTGGGCGAATACTACACCCCCGCCTGGCTGGCCCGAGTCATGGTCCGGGAACTGGTGGACGACCCACTGAACCAGCGCGTTCTGGACCCGGCCTGCGGCTCCGGTACTTTCGTGACCGAGGCGGTCTCCCATTTCATTGCCACCGCCGGTGCGACCAACTGGGAACCCAGCGAAGTGCTAAACCGCCTGCGGAACGCGGTAACCGGCATCGACGTTCACCCGGTGGCTGTGCACCTGGCCCGGGCCGCCTGGACTCTGGCCGCCCGCCCTGCAATCAACGCCGCCGCCACCGCAGGTTACGACGCCTCCCTGTCTATTCCGGTATACCTCGGTGACGCCCTACAGTTGCGCTTCCGCACTGGCGATATGTACGCCGAGAACGAAATTACCATCCAGACCAGCGACGAGGAGAACACCGAGCTGGTCTTTCCCGTCAGCCTGGTGGAGCGGGCCGAGGACTTCGACGCCCTGATGGGAGACATTTCCGCTTACATTGAGCGGGGAGACGACCCCTTCCTTGCCTTGGACGACAACCACGTCAACGACCCAGGCGAGCGGCAGACCATAGGGGAGACCATGAGAATCATGCAGCGTCTTCACGATCGGGGGCGCGACCACATTTGGGCATATTACACCCGCAACATGGTGCGCCCGGTGGTGCTATCGAGGGCCAGAGTGGACGTGGTGCTTGGCAACCCGCCCTGGATAAACTACAACCAGACCGCGGATATCCTGCGCACCGAATTACAGAGCCTGAGCCGGAACCGTTACGGCATCTGGGCCGGGGGGCGGTACGCCACCCACCAGGACGTGGCCGGGCTGTTCTTCTCTCGCAGCGTCGACCTGTACTTGAAGGAAGAGGGTGTCATTGGTTTCGTGATGCCTCACAGCGCGCTTCAAGCCGGACAATACTCCAAGTGGCGCGGCGGGCGGTGGCACGCTGGTAGGTCGGGTCTGAGTGTCCAAGCGGACTTCACCTTCAAGCCGTCCTGGGACTTGGAACAGCTTGAGCCGAACAACTTCTTCCCGGTGCCGGCCTCGGTAGTGTTTGCCCGCAAATGCCCGCCGGACGCCACAGGCAAACCTTTGGCGGGTTCGGTGGAGCGGTGGCTGGGAAAAGCCGGTGATGACAACGTGCGCCGTGAGTCCGCTGGCATAACCGACACGGGAGTAATGGGGGACTCCCCATACGCCGCACTGTCTCGGAACGGGGCCACCATATTCCCCCGAGTGTTGTTCTTCGTCAACGAAACGACCAACCCCGCCACAATCCAGGCCGCGCCGACGGTCACCGTCAATCCCCGCCGGGGCAGTCAGGATAAGGCACCCTGGAGAGACCTGGATCTGACCGCCATCACCGGGCAGACCGTTGAGAACCAGCATCTGTTCGACGTGCATCTTGGAGAGACTATCGCCCCCTACGTTACCTTGGAACCTCTGCGAGCATTGCTCCCGTTGAGGCACAGCGACGCAGGCATACCCACTGACCAGGACGGTCCCGGCGGCATCCGGCTTGGCGGGCTGGAACGACGGATGCGGGAACGTTGGCAAACAGTCAACGCATTGTGGGAGGGCACCAAGGAATCGGTGAACAAATTGAATCTGTCGGGACAGATGGACTACCTGCATAAGCTCTCATCCCAGTTGCAATGGCGGGGTGACCCTGGCAACAGGAAAGTACGTGTTTTGTACAACCAATCGGGTGCCCCAACCGCTGCCTTGCTGGATAATGACGCGGCCTTAGTCGACTACACCCGGTATTGGGTTGCTTGCAAGGATGTAAGCGAAGCTAACTATCTGATTGCGGTGATAAACAGCCAAGCGTTATCCGCAGCGGTAGCCCCGCTAATGCCCAAAGGGCAATTTGGCGCGCGCCACCTACAGAAACACCTCTGGAAGCTGCCCATTCCTGAGTTTGATCCGGCGCAGGATTTGCACGCAACCATAGCCGAGGCGGGGGCAATGGCAGGAGCCGCCGCGCAGAACAAGTTAGAGGAACTCAGAGTACAGCGGGGTGACAAGCTGACCGTAGCGGTCGCCCGCCGGGAGTTGCGGGAGTGGCTGCGCACATCGGCAGAGGGTAAAGCCGTGGAGGCCTCTGTCGGAAGACTGCTGACCGTTGCTTAATAGTGACCTGAAGACGGTCCAATGATACAACCAGAACCGAGGTTGAATTGCTGATACATCAAGACATTCTAGAAGTCGTGAACAAACAAGTGCTACCCAACATCATTCACGTCCATGAGGCGGAGGTTCCATATCAGGCCGAGTTATGGGTAGACGGAAATTGCAAACACCAAGATGGTACGGCAATAGTTCGTAGTCCGTCGTGCTAAATTGCTTCGACTTCCTCCAATATGACTTTTGAGGGAATTGAGAATGACTAATAAGGACGGAAAATCACTGGCTGAGGTCCAGACCGCCGCATCCTACCTAGCAGAAGTTCCAGAAGACGAAAGGGAATATGCATTTGAGTTGCTCGCTGAAAGTATCCTCAATCATTTCGCCCGTACCGACAACTCTAGCGTCAGATCCGAAAGCCTCTTTAGTCAAGAGTTGCCGCTAAACATCCAGCGATTCGTCGCGGCCTGGCTGCTGCGAATTATAACCAAGGAAGCTTCTGCTCTAAACTTTGGTAACACGCGGGCGCAGACTGCCACGCTATTTGACCGCACTTTCGAAGCTGCATATCAGCCCTGTGGCATCACCAAAAGGACTCAGACTTACGAAAAAATCAACGCTTTGGCGGATCATGCCCGAAGGTTGTTGGCGGATCTTACAGGCTTGGTCGAGGCACCGCCTGATCTCTCGCAAGTCAATACCCTTCAAGCGAACATGCTGCGGACTCTCAGCCTCGCAGCTTCGCAGCCGCTGCTATCACAACTTCTTCCGGGGGAAGTGTCTGACAAGAACCGCCTCAACAGTCTGTTTAGGGTTGTGGCAGACTATGTCACCGTCAACGATGCAGATGGCATAAGAAGCCCTGATGCCGTCTGCGGCGCTTGTGATGAGTATGAAACAGAAGTCGAATCCTATGGTGGAGAAGATGCAAGCCGGATCCTTGGTGGATTAGCACGACACCTAAAGACTTCGGTCACGAATCATTTCCACGCCACGGAAATGGGCAAGCCGCCACGCATTTCGTTTTTGCCGATCTCAAAGAAGTATCCTTTGCAGAGGGTTGGTGCAACCATAGCTATCAAGATTCGAATCTTGAATGATGGCACAGGCCCAGCCCGAGACCTTCAGTTGGATAAGGTGACCTCTGACTCGTGCCTCACCATCAAGACGTCGCCCTTCTTGATCGGTACTATTCGGCCAGGTGATTCTTTCGTTTTCGATATCCTAGCGGAGGTATCGGAGGTTTCCGAACAGTCCACGTTATTGGTCGAGTTGTCATCTGCAAGACTTGGCGAGAGGATTGAGCATCCGCTAGAACTGACAGTTGAGTCTCAGAGAGAGAATGTGGATTGGGAAAGCGTCGAGACCAAAGAACCTTACTCTTTAGAAGCGGTCTCATCAGATGCAGATCTCGTGGGACGTAGGAGTGAGTTGCTGCAGTTGATGCGGTTGATCACCGTGCCAACAGTGGGTTCAGGCTTCATATGCGGACAGAAACGTGTTGGAAAGACGTCTCTAGCTAACGCGGTGAAGAACAGGCTCCAAAGGATGTCAAACGAGGACTGGGTTGTAATATACAAGGGGAGCGGGGAATACCTTGCCAAAGACGCCGGCAGTACATTGAGACAGATGGGCGAAGTGCTTGCCCAAGCACTGAAGCTGAACATTCCGCAGATGTCAAAAGTGAAAATTCCGGACTTCTCAAACGGAATCGCGCCGCTGTCAGGCTTGATTGACCAAGCTCTGAAGCATACGGACAGATTGCTGTTCATACTGGACGAGTTCGATGAATTACCCATTGAGCTCGTCACTAAATCCAACACGATAAGCGCAGCTTTGTTCCTACCGTTGAGGGAGATAAGTACCAAAAACGGTTGCGGCTTCCTCTTAGTAGGCGGTGAGGGCATGCAGCAGATTCTGACACATCAGGGTGACCGGCTGAACAAGTTCTCACCGGTCGAGGTGGACTATTTCACAAAGTCTGAACACTGGGGAGACTTTTCTGAGCTGATCCGAGGGCCAGTTCGAGATTGGCTGGAGATAAGCGATACCGCACTAGACACCCTCTACGAAAACAGCGCGGGTAATCCATACTTCGCCAAGCTGCTCGCTTCCCAGCTATCACTTGATATGGTCGAGAGCCGATATACTAATGCCAGCGAAGTTGACATGGAAGCTGCGATAGCCAAGAAGTGTTCAGATATTGCTGCTAGCTCCTTCACACATTTTTGGTCTGACGGACTGCTGATTGAGAATGCGGACAACGCAGATAGCATCCGCACTATTCGTCGTTCCGTGTTGATTGCTGTGGGGAGAGCATCCAGAAAGCCGGGCACCATTGATTCTCAAGCTGCTTGGAGAGAATTCAAGGACTCGGATTTCACTAGAGTGGGCGAAGAACGTTTTCGCACCACGCTTCAGGATTTTTTCCAGCGCAAGATTCTAGTGGAAAATGAGCACAATGAAATCACCGCCAAAATACCCCTATTCCGGTCCTGGCTTAAGGATCGAGGCGTAGAGGAACTGCTGCCAACTGGTTACGAGTCCGATGTACTTGCCGCCAAAATCCGTCAGGAGGAGGCCGAGCGGGTCAAGGACCATGAAATACTGGCGTTCTGCGAGGGCATCTCGTATTTCCGCTACCAGGGCAGGCCGGTCCAGTCTGCTGCTGTGAGGCGGTGGCTGGACCAGTTTGGTGGGCTGCAGAATCAACGGCTTATGTTCAAGTTGCTGCAAAGGGTCAGATACTATGACGAGAGTATGATGCGCCTCAAGATGCGAGAGATGATGAGTATCATAGAATCTGGCATGAAGGCGGAGCTCCTCAGAGGACGCGAAAGTCGCCATCGAGGCATTTTGGTCAGCACACTCGATAGCTCCACCGCCAAAGGTGGATATACATATTGTCGCCTGTTTGCAGACGAGCACAACATTGTGGCAAGCAATGCAATGCCTCTTGGTAGCCAGATGGAGCAAGCATTCTATGATACTCGCACTCAGCGATTGTTGCTCATCGATGACTTCGCTGGTTCTGGCGATACTCTGGTCAAGGGGCTCAACAGAGCGATGCGTCATCTACGTCTAGCTAATGAAAAGGGCATACCTGTTACCCTTTGCGCTGTTGTCGGCTTCGCTCATGCACGGACTCACATCGAAGAATATATCGCCGACCAGAAATTAGACGTGGAAGTACATTTCTGCGACACGCTGGGTATTGAGGACCAAGTGTTCTCCGATCATTCAACGATATTCCCCGATACTGTGGAGCGGGCGCGCGCAAAACAAGTCGTGGAGGACAAGGGGGGACAAACGGGCGGCATCAGCTCTATGGGATATGACGATACGCAAGCCGCAATAGTCTTTTATGGAAGCTGTCCGAACAACAGCCTACCTATCCTATGGTCAAGCAACGACGACTGGGTCCCGTTGTTTCCGCGCCACGCGTCATCAAGTCGTCCCGAAATACCAACGCCCATTGCCGACTGAGGAGGATCCGGGAAATTGGACTGGTGGAATAGGAGGAGTCCCGCTCCTAAACAAAAGGCAGCCGCTGATGTCGGGCAAGAGTGGGAAATGTCGCAAGGACGAAGGAAGCACAGCCCGGCCTTCAAGGCCAAAGTAGCTGTTGAAGCAGTGAAGGACCAGGAGAGGGTCGCCCAACTAGCCGGCAGATAGGAGCTCCATCTCGGTCAAATCCAGATGCCGGAGAAAGCCCTGACTAGGGAGCCACGGAGTTCTTTGATTATAGTGCGGTTTTACCAGTAGATCGGCCAACTCAGGTTGGAAACGGACCTCCCAGTAGAGAAGGTAGAATCCATGAGTCCACGCAGCGGTGGGAGATGGTGTCCTGCCAACATCACACCCCTGCATATGGGAACACAGGAAGCTACTGGGGAGGCCGGAGGTGGTTGTCGAGAAAGCGGCGGTGCGGCTTTTGGAATGCCGGCTTGTACTGGATGATGTGAACCGCCACCGCTTACACAAAAGATGCGCGCCAATTTCTGATGAAAAGTGAGCATACCGAGATGCGGGACTCCATCGAGCTCTTCGTCAGAGAGATAGCGGCAAGCCCAGACAACACTGTCATCTGCTCTTCGCCCGGGACATAGGTGAAATTGCCGACGCCATGCCTCAATGATTTTGAACAGACGGCCTTGGTAGGCTAACAATGCCCCAGCCACATCTCGAAGATAGTTACGACTACCGCACATCCAAGCCCACATAGCGGGATCGAACCTGCTGTCTGGAACAGGGTGGACCATCGATTTATGGGGCCGCTTCATTACCCGACTGCTTTCAAATCGACCGCCCAGGAGTACCTCAGTTTTCCGTTGCTATTGTGTCTTTCGTATGAACGAATCACAGTTCAGACAAATAATCAAAGGGGCTGGCCTACCTATGATGGCGTTTGACTGGCCGCAAAAAATCGCCTACATTCATACGGGCCAGCCAACGTCGTTCCGCGATTCGGCTTGCCCTTTAGAAACTGCAGTACAGCAGCACCGTGCGGCTAGTGGCGCGGCCAGCGCGGGTGTTTCAGGATTCGGAATGAAGATACACGAGTACCAGGCCAAGGAGATTTTCTCCCGCTACGGCATTCCGGTGCCCCAGGGGTCTGTGGCATCGTCCGGCAGCGAGGCCCGAGCCGCAACTGAACGCTTCGGCGGCCGGGCGGTTGTCAAGGCACAGGTGCACGCCGGCGGGCGGGGCAAGGTCGGCGGCGTCAAAGTGGCGCAGTCTCCCGACGACGCGGCTGAGACCGCCGACGCAATGCTCTCCACCAGCCTGGTCACCAACCAGACCGGCCCGGAGGGCGTGCCCGTGGACACGGTGCTGGTGGAGGAACTGGCCGACATCGCCAGGGAGATGTACCTGGCTCTCACGGTCGACCGCGTGGAGCGCCGGCCTGTGCTGCTGGCATCGGCATCCGGCGGAATGGACATCGAGGAAGTTGCCGCCACCAGCCCCGAGAGCATCCACACCGAGGCCATCGACCCGGTGCTGGGGCTCATGCCCTACCAGGCGCGCCGCATCGCGCGCAGGCTGGGTCTGGAGGGATCGGCTGCGTCGGCGGCCCCCGCGCTATTCAATTCCCTCTACCAGGTCTTTGTCGACAATGACTGCACCCTGGTCGAGGTCAACCCTCTCATAGTCACCGGCGACGGAGGGCTGGTCGCCCTCGACGCCAAGATCAACCTGGACGACGACTCCATGTTCCGACGACCGGCCCTGCGTGAGTTGCGGGACCGTGCACAGGAAGACGAACTCGAAGCCCAGGCCGCTGAGCTGGACATCGCCTACGTCAACCTGGACGGGGACGTGGGCTGCCTGGTCAACGGCGCCGGCCTGGCGATGGCAACCCTGGACGTCACCTCGGCCGCCGGGGCTGCCCCGGCCAACTTCCTGGACGTCGGCGGCGGGGCCACTGTGGAGAAGGTCGCCAGCGCCGTGGGCATCATCCTTTCCGACGACAAAGTACGCCGGGTTCTGGTCAACATATTTGGCGGAATCCTGCGCTGCGACATCGCCGCCGAGGGCATAGTGCTGGCCTACCGCAACGCCAACTCTGACCTGCCGGTGGTGGTCCGCATGCTGGGCACCAACGTGGACGAGGGCAAGCGCATCCTGGAGGAGTCAGGGCTGCCGGTGATCTTCACCGACACCCTCTCCGAGGCCGCCGATGCGATCAAGCGCGCGGGTTAGCACCTACCGCTTGGACTCAATCCTCATCCCGGTGGGAATTTCCTCAAATTGGAGCATCCCTGAATGGGTATTCTGGTAGACGAAAACACCCGCGTTATGGTGCAGGGAATCACTGGCCGTGAGGGCAGTTTCCATGCCCACAATTGCATGGCCTACGGCGCAAACGTGGTCGCCGGCGTGACGCCGGGGCGTGGCGGTTCGCTGTTCGAAGACAAGGTGCCGGTCTTCAATTCCGTGGAGGAGGCAGTGGCCGAGACCGCCGCGAACATGGCGCTCATATTCGTCCCGCCTCCCTTCGCGGCCGATGCCATCGTCGAGTCGGCCGACGCGGGTGTGCCCCTGATCGCCTGCATCACCGAGGGTGTGCCGGCGCTGGACATGGTGCGGGTGGCCCGCTACCTCGAGGACCAGCCGGTGCGCCTGATCGGCCCCAACTGCCCGGGCCTCATCAACCCTGGCGCCCGCTGCAAGGTGGGTATCATGCCCGGAGCAATCCATCTGCCGGGACGGACTGGCATCGTTTCCCGCAGCGGCACCCTGACCTACGAGGCGGTGGGGCAGCTCACCGGCCTCGGCATCGGACAGTCCACCTGCGTCGGAATTGGGGGCGATCCCATAATCGGCACCAGTTTCGTTGAGGTCCTGCGCCTTTTCCAGGAGGACGACGACACCGATGCGGTCGTGCTGATCGGCGAGATCGGCGGGAATATGGAGCAGGACGCCGCAGCCTTTATCGGGGCCGAGTTCACCAAGCCCATTGCGGCGCTGGTGGTGGGCGCGTCGGCGCCTCCCGGCAAGCGCATGGGCCACGCCGGGGCGATCATCACCGGCGAAAGCGCCACCGCCGAGGCCAAGATGAGGGCCTTCCGGGAGGCTGGCGCAAACATCATTCCCACCCCTGCCGACATCGGCAGCACCGCCCTCGAAATGCTTCGCGCCAATGGCCTGGCCGGCTGAGAACGGCTTTGCCCGGGAACGGTGGTCATGAATCCGGCAAGATCGTTCTGGCGGGAGTATCGACTCGCGCTGATGCCCCGCAACCATCGTTTCAGGCCCTAAGGAGCCGGCATGCCCTACGCTGAGATCAACGGAATAAACATCCACTACGAGGTACGAGGTTCGGGCGCGCCACTGCTGATGATGGCTCCGGGCGGGTTCGACTCGACCATCGAGAAATGGGCCACCTCCGGCGTATGGGCCGACCTGAAACCACTGGAATCCCTCACCAGCCGCTACACCTGCATCGCCTACGACCGGCGCGAGGCGGGGCTGTCCGGGGGCCGGGTGGAGCGCGTATCGTGGAGCACCTATGCCCACGAAGCCAAGGGCCTGCTGGACCTGCTGGACATCCCCCAGGCGTTCGTGCTGGGAGGGTGCATGGGCTGCTCTACCGCCACGGCCTTCGGCGTCACGTACCCCGAGACCACCCTGGGGCTGCTGCTGCACTGGCCGGTGGGGGGCGTTCGCTGGCGACAGAACGGACTCGAGCGCTTCCAGTCCCACGTGGATTATGTGAAATCCAAGGATCTCGAATCAGTGGTTGCCCTGGCCAGGAGGAGCGGCAGCTTCTGGGCAGAGCCCAAGGCAGGGCCATGGGCGTCGACCATCTGCGCCGACGAGTCCTTTGCCGACAGCTTTGCTGGCCAGGATGCCGCCCGCTACCTGGCAATGGTGGCTCTGATGGGACAAACGCTCTTTGACCGGGACACAGCCACCGGCCCCGAGCCGATAGAGCTGATGGCGCTGCGGGTCCCCACCGTCATCATCCCCGGCGCCGATGCCTCCCACGCCACCAGCGCAGCACGTTACCTGCAGGAGTGCCTCGAGGGTTCGGTGTACCACGACGTTCCGTTAGAGCAACAGACACCCGACGCGGTTCGGCAGTGGATCATAGAATTCATGGAGTCCAACGCCGTGGTCGAGGCTGGCTGAATCCGGGCGAATTCCTTTCATTTCATCAGTACGGAAGGGGCATGGAATACGAAACAGTAATCGGGCTGGAGGTCCACGTACAGCTGCAGACGCAGAGCAAGATGTTCTGCTCCTGTCGTGCCGATTATCAGAGCGCGCCGGTGAACAGCCGGGTGTGTCCCGTCTGCCTCGGCCTGCCCGGTGCGCTGCCGGTGATCAACCGGAAGGCCGTCGAATACACCATAATGACCGGCCTTGCCCTGAACTGCGAAATCCCACGGACCACCAAGTTCGACCGCAAGAACTACCCGTACCCGGACCTGATGAAGGGCTACCAGATCTCCCAGTACGATCTGCCCATTGCCATCAGTGGCAAGCTGCAGATCGAGACCCGAGGCTCATCCAAGGCCATAGGCGTGACCCGCGTGCACCTTGAGGAGGACGTGGCCAAGATGGCCCATTTCCCGGCGGACGACGGCGGTTACAGCCTGGTTGACGTGAACCGCTCCGGCGTCCCGTTGATGGAGATCGTCAGCGAGCCCGACATCCGCTCGGCTGAGGAAGCCCGCTCCTACCTGACAACGCTGCATTCCCTGCTGCAATACCTCGGTGTCACCACTGGCAACATGCAGGACGGCAGCTTCCGTTGCGACGCCAACATCAGCATCCGGCCAGCGGGCAGCGAGGAATTCGGCAACCGCACCGAGATCAAGAACGTGAACAGCTTCCGTTCGGTCTATATGGCGCTTAACTACGAGGTCCAACGGCAGCAGCGAGTGCTGGAGGACGGCGGCCGCGTGGTGCAGGAAACCCGGGGCTGGCTGGAGGACCGGGGCGTAACGGTGTCCCAGCGCAGCAAGGAGGACGCCCACGACTACCGCTACTTCCCTGAACCCGACCTGCCGCCCTTGGACATCGAGCCTTCCTGGGTGCAGGAACTGCAAGCGGCTCTTCCGGAGCTGGCTCCCCAGCGGTGCTCGCGGTTCCAGGAGGAGTACGGTTTGTCCAAATACGACGCCGGCCTGCTGACAACCAGCAAGGCAATGGCCGACTTTTTCGAGACCGCCGTCGGCTTGCCCAATCTTCGGGGGCAGGCCCTGGAGTCCCACGCAAAGCAGGTGGGCAACTGGATGCTGGGGGACCTCAGCGGCCATCTAAATTCGGAGAACCGAGACATCTCGGAGTGTCCCGTATCCGCGGAAAGTCTGGTAGAGTTGATTGGACTGGTCAACGAGGGAACAATCAGCGTAACCATGGCTAAGACTGTGCTGGAGGAGGCCTACAGCTCCGGCGCATCTCCCCGGACGGTCGTAACGGAGCGGGGATACACCCAGATCAGCGACACCTCGTCGGTCGAGCCAGCGGTCCGTGAGGCACTGGACGCCAACCCCCGCGCAGTTGAGGACTACCTGGGCGGCAAGGAATCGGCGGCAAAGTTCCTCGTAGGTCAAGTCATGAAGATCACCCGCGGGCAGGCCAAGCCGGACCTGGTCAATCAATTGGTAGCCGACGCCTTGGAGCGGGTAAAGGCAGAAGCGGGCTGAACCACACAAATTACCCCCAATCCTGAATCAAGGATTGGGCAGTATGCAAACCTGAACTGACGTCGAATACTTGGTGATGGGTTAGATGGACACAATAATCCTGATAGTACAACTGCTGATATCGGTGGTCCTGGTGCTGATCATCCTCGCGCAGGTGAAGGAGGGCAGCGGCGGGCTGTTCGGCTCCGCCCAGTCTACCGTGAGGACCCGGCGCGGAGCGGAAAAGACACTTTTCCAGATGACCATCGTGCTGTCGACTGTGTTCCTCGTGCTGTCAATTGTGGTTGTGCGGCTGTAGGACCATCCACTCGCGGGGCTTCACCGTGCAGTCGCGGACCTGATGGCAACATCTTTGCTGGTATTCACCACCGATTTCGGGCTGACTGATTCCTATGCCGGAGTGATGAAGGGCGTTGCCCTCGGCATTAACCCGGATCTCACCCTCATTGACCTCACCCACCAAATCGCGCCGCAGAACGTATTCCAGGGTTCCTTTGCCCTGGGCGTGAGTTACCGGTACTTTCCCACAAACACCATCCACGTCGCCGTTGTGGACCCGGGCGTCGGCACATCCCGCCGTCCAGTCCTGCTCCAGACGCCCCACGGGTCGTTCGTGGCGCCGGACAACGGTCTGCTGAGCCGGGTTCTGGACGACTACATTTCCAGCCCTCCAACAGTCTCCGGCCCCGTTGAACTTCCGCCGGCCATACGGGCATATTACCTGACGAATCCGGAGTACTGGCTGCACCCCGTCAGCAGCACATTTCACGGGCGCGACATTTTCACTCCTGTGGGCTCGCACCTGTCCCTGGGAGTGCCTCCCGAGTCCATGGGAAAGGCCACTGACACCCTCGAATACATCCCAGTCCCACGGCCCAGGATCAACGACGAGGGCATCCGGGGCGAGATCATGTACGGCGACATCTATGGGAACCTCATCAGCAACATCCCCTGGAACCTGATCGAGGGCCGGTCCATCGCCGAAGTCCGAATCAGGGGACGTTCCATTCCCCGCCTGTCCCGCACGTTCAACGACGGGCCAACGTCCGGTCTCATAGCGCTGGTCGGCAGCCACGGCTACTTGGAGGTGGCCGTTCCCAACGGGAATGCGGCCGCTGCCCTGCAGGCGGGGCCGGGGGAGCCGATAAGCGTGACCTTCGCTGTGGGCTGATTCGCTTTCTATTGACATAGGTTGCCCTCGTGCTAGTATGAGGAAACTTTCGCCCATTGCGGCTTTCGAATCCAGAATTCGTATTTCGGGGGTAATATGGACCTCGACCGCGCCATGCTTTTGAAGCTTTATCGCACCATGAAGACCATCCGCGACTTTGAGGAGCGCGGAATCCCTGAAACCGGACAACGCGGCATGTCAGCCTCAGTCCACTCCTCAGCAGGACAGGAGGCCGTGCCCACCGGCGTCTGCGCCAACCTGACTGATGACGACTACATCGGCAGCACCCATCGCGGGCACGGCCACTGCATCGCCAAGGGCGTCGACCCCAAGGGCATGATGGCCGAGCTGTTCGGTCGCGCCACTGGGCCCAACAAGGGTAAGGGCGGCTCCATGCACATCGCCGACATGAGCAAGGGCATGCTGGGCACCAATGGCATTGTTGCCGGCAGCGTCCCCCTGGCCGTCGGCGCCGCTCTCACCTCCAAGCTGCGGCACAACAACCAGCGGGTGGCCGTGGCGTTCTTCGGAGACGGTGGCGCCAACCAGGGCGTGCTGCACGAGTGCATGAATCTCGCCTCTGTCTGGAAGCTGCCGGTGATCTTCTGCTGCGAGAACAATGGCTACGCGGAGTCCACCCCGGTGGAGTACGCCTCCTCGGTGGAGAGGATCTCCGACCGCGCCGCCGGCTACAGCATGCCGGGATTCACCGTGGACGGGATGAACGTCTTCGATGTTTACGAGGCGGCGTACCACGCCGTGGCCCGGGCTCGCGCCGGCGACGGGCCGACCATGCTTGAGTGCCGAACCTACCGGTACTACGGCCACACCGTGTTCGACAACCCCCTGTCCTACCGCACCGCCGAAGAGGAGGAGCACTGGCGGGGCCGCGACCCGCTGAAGGTCTTCCGCGAAACGGTGGTTCCACAAGGCGAAATCACCGCCGAGGAACTGGACGCCATAGACGCTGAGACCGCCACACTCATGGAGGAGGCGGTAAAGTTCGCCGACGAGAGCCCTCTGCCCGAGCCTCACGAGCTCTACGAGGACGTTTATGTCGACTATCCTTTGGACATGATGCGCCGCGGCGTAAACATGCCCGCCTAGTTACGGTCGAGAGAATTGTGCCCTCCCCCTCAGGGGAGGGTTAGGGTGGGGGTGAATTGCCCCCTGCCATCAAACCCCATCTGCAGGAGCTAAGCGATGACGACAGCCACCGCCACCAGGGAATTGCAGGTACGCGAGGCCATCAACGAGGCCATCCGTCAGGAGATGGAACGCGACGAGACCGTCATCATCATGGGCGAGGAAATCGCCGGTGGCGCTGGCCGCGAGCATCTCGGCATCGTCGACGCATGGGGCGGCCCCTTCCGCACCACCGTCGGCCTGATCCAGCAGTTCGGCAACCAGCGAGTGCTGGACACCCCCCTATCCGAGGCCGCCTTCGTTGGCACCGCAATCGGCGCCGCATCAACGGGAATGCGCGCCATTGCCGAGCTGATGTTCGTCGACTTCATAGGCGTCTGCATGGACCAGATGCTGAACAATGCCGCCAAGATGCGCTACATGTTCGGCGGCCAGGTCAAGGTCCCCTTCGTAATGCTCACTCGCATCGGGGCCGGATTCGGCAGCGCCGCGCAGCACTCCGAGTCCTACTACTCCATATTCAGCCACATACCGGGGCTGAAGGGAGTGGCGCCTTCCGACCCCTATACCGCCAAGGGGCTTTTGACCGCGGCCATCCGCGATGACGACCCGGTGGTGTTCTTTGAGCACAAGGGCCTGTATACCAACCGCGGCCCGGTGCCGGAAGAGTCCTACACTTACCCCATCGGCAAGGCCCGCACCATTCGACAGGGCACCGACGTCACACTCGTCGGTATCTCAAAGATGACCTGGACGGCCAACAACGCCGCCGAAGAGCTGGCCAAGGAGGGCATCAACGCTGAGGTCATCGACCTGCTGAGCATCTCGCCCATCGACTACGACCACGTGCTGGAGTCGGTTCGCAAGACTCACCGGCTCGTGGTGGTGGACGAGGACACGCCGGTCTGCAGCCTGGCCTCGGAAATCTGCGCCCGCGTGGCCGAGGAGGGCTTCGACTACCTCGATGCTCCGCCCTCCCGCGTTACCTCGCCCCATACCCCGGTGCCGTACAGCCGCGCGCTTGAGAACATCTACCTGCCCAACGAGGAGCGGGTGGTCAATACGGCAAGGGGCCTGTTCCGCTAGTCAAACCCGAGCATTCAACTCAGTGGCAGCGCAGGGGCAGGCTTAACACCTGCCCCTGATGGCTTAATTCAAAGGCAAATTTGGGTAATTCGTCAGGAGGGGCGCACAGCTGTGCGCCCCTACGTTCAACTCCCTATCCGGACCCTGCCGGTGGAGAGGCGACTTGAGGCGACTTGACTACAGACTCCTGATCCTGGGGGCGGGTTTCTCCATCCTGTTCTTCAGCGGAGGGTCCCGTTTTGCTTTCGGGCTGATGCTCAAGGACATGTCGGAGGACCTGGAGGTCAGCCGGTCCACGCTCTCCCTGGCAGTCACTATGTTCATGGTCGTTTCGGCCGTGGCCATGCCACTCGTTGGCCGCCTCGTGGACCGCTGGAGCCTGCGTGGCACAATTGCCATCGGCACGATCGGCGGAGCCGCGGGCCTGGCCCTGATGGGCCAGGTCCATTACTCCTGGCAGGTGTTCCTGGTCTACGGGGTTATCTACGCCCTGGGGAACTCGGGGACGTCCATCGCGCCCGTGGTGGTGATGGTCAGCCAGTGGTTTGTCGAGCGGCGGGGAGTCGCCACTAGTGTCGCCGTTTCGGGAAACGCCATCGGTCAACTTTTTATCGTGACCGCCCTTGCCTCACTGCTGGTAGCAATAGGATGGCGGTGGTCCTATTCAATACTGGCGGTGGCAAACGTGGCGATTCTCTTGCCCGTGACCCTGCTAATCGTGCGACCCCCTCCATCTCAGCCGGAGACGGCGGCAGCGCCAGCACCGAACCCGACACCAGGCGAGACTGATTTCGAACCCTCTCCTCAACCCCTGACTTTCAGGCAGGCCCTGTCCTCCCGCCCCTTCCTTTTGCTGATGGCCATATACACAGTGTGCGGCTTTCAGGATTTCTTCGTTGCAACCCACATCGTGGCCTTTGCCCAGGACAAGGGGGTGGGAGATTTCCTCGCGGGCAACTTGCTGGCATGGATGGGGATGATGGGGTTGCTTGGCGTTCTGGTGGCCGGCGTAATGGCGGACGCATTCGGGGCCTCCCGCCCCACCGCCCTCTGCTTTGTGATGCGCATCGGCATCTTCGCCCTGATACTGCTGGCGCAGAACACGCCGGCGATAGTGGCCTTCGGCCTGCTCTACGGCTTCACGTTCCTGATAACCGCGCCTCTCACCGTGGTCTTTCTGGGCAACATCTACGGCCCGCATCGCCTGGGCACTCTCACTGGCACCGTGTCCATGATCCACCAGATAATGGGAGGCCTGGGGGCCTTCGCCGGCGGCTGGATCTACGACATGACCGGAGACTACAACGCAGCATTTGTGCTGATGCTGGCCCTCTCCCTGGCAGCCACGGTGCTGACGTTCGCGGTGCGAGAGCCGCTCTTCAGACGCCACAGGACGCCGCTGGGCGCGGCGGTGTGCTAACGTGGGGCAGCCCACTGCATGGTTGTCGATGAATTGCTGGTGGGGATAGCGAGATATAAGATGGATAGGTGGACTACGAGTGGGACGAAGCGAAGGACCTCGAGAATCTGGCAAAGCACGAAATTGACTTTAAGGAAATGTACCGCTTCGACTGGATTACTGCCACGTTTGAATTCGACGACTACTATCCTGAACCGCGCTGGATAGCAACGGGATACGTAGGGATGACCCTTTACCGTGTCATATACACGATTCGAGGAGAAAGGTACCGCATCATCAGCCTACGCAAAGCCACCGGAAGAGAGTACAGAGAATATGCCGAATCTTAAACCGGGCACCGTGATCCCCACTTCCGAGGAAGACGCCAAAATTCGAGAAGGGATAGCCGCCGACCCCGACACGCGAGAGCTAACCTCGGATGACTTCGCGCGAATGCGACCCGGAATTGAGGTAACACCGGAGCTAATAGAGAAGTCTCTAAGGAGAAAGTGCAAAGAGAATCCCTCCGAGAAGATCTACGTCAACGTCGCCATCGACAGCGACCTCCTAACCCACTTCCTCGATGAGGCGGGCCCCGACTGGCACGAGCGGCTCAACGACACCCTGCGCAAGGCGGTCTTCGGATCTGAAGACCCCTAGTGGAACAACAGGCCGCCGTTGACGTTGTAGGCCTGCCCGGTCACGAATGACGCATCGTCGCTGGCCAGAAAAGCGACCATGTTGGCCACGTCCTGCGGCTCGGCGATGCGACCCAGCGGGCTCGACTGGGCGCCCGTCTGGACGATCTGGCTGCGGAATTCCTCCTGAGTTATGCCGCGATCAGCGGCCTGGTCCCGCTCCCAGTAACTCATGCGGTCCGTATTGATCGGCCCGGGGCACACGGCGTTGACCGTGATGCCGTAGGGCGCCAGGTCCAGCGCCGACGCTTGTGTCAGTCCCAGCACCGCGAACTTTGAAGCGCTGTAGGCCGCGCCCGTAGCGCTGGCTTGCTTGGAGGCGTTGGAGGCGATGTTGATGATGCGTCCGCCGTTGCCTGCCTCGATCATCCGGCGGCCCACCTCCTTGGTCAGCAGGTACGGAGCGGTGGTGTTGATGCGCAGGAAATGCTCCCAGACCTCCTGCTCCAGTTCTGTTACCGGCACCTTGTCCCTGCCGATGATGGCCCGTGCGTTGTTGACCAGGACATCGATTCGGCCGTAGTGGTCCACAACCTGGTCGACCATACGCTCGATCTGTCCGCTGTCTCCGAGATCGCAATAGACAGGGAAGGCTCCTCGACCTTCGGCCTCCACTTCCTCACGCACGGCGTCGATCCCTCGCCAGCTGTTCCGCACCTCGGCGGGCGGCAGGTCCTCCGTCTCACGGTGAACGTCGGACAGGGCAATGTCTGCCCCCAGACCGGCCAGCTTCAAGACAGTGGCCCGTCCCACACCGCGCATACCACCGGCGCCGGTTACCAGCGCCACCTTTCCTTCCAGTCCTGCCATCACAGTGCCTCCGAAGTCGATTTGATCCGCGTACTTGCGGAGCATTATAAGCCACCGCCTCGCCTTGACACGGCAGGTCGCGGCCCTATGATAGGCCCAATCACTCAGGCAGGAGGGCGCATGGCTACGTCGCTGATTCGTGGAAAGTACGTGATCTGCGAGGCGGGAACCGGGGAATCCGGGAGCCGCGTCATCACTGACGGCGCGGTGCTGCAGCGCGACGGCGTCATCGAGGCCGTGGGCACCTATGACGAGCTGAGGGACCGGCAGGTGGACGAGGTTGTCGGCGGTCCGGGGTTTCTGGTGATGCCGGGAATGACCAACGCTCATCACCACGGGCGCGGCGTGTCCACATTCCAGTTCGGGACTGTTGACGGATGCCTCGAGTCGTGGATCGTGGAGGGATGGGGCAGGCGTCCCGTCGACTGGCACCTGATCACCCTCTACACGGCCATCCAGATGATAAAGTCCGGCACCACCAACGTTATGTACAACCATCCACGAACGCCCACCAGCGGCATGGTTGAAGAATCGGAGCAAGTCCTTCGGGCGTTCGGCGATGCAGGAATGCGGACGGCCTACTCGGTCTACTACCGCGGCCAGAACCGCGTGGTGTACCAGGACGACGAAGCTTTTCTCTCCGGACTGCCGGCGGACCTGTCGGAAGCCGTGCGCCGGTACCTGGGAGTAACGGACATCTCGGAGGACGAGTATTTTGGATTCACAGAGTCCTTCCGCGACAGTCACGGTCCCGAGGCGTCGGGGGGGATGGTGTCCGTGCTTTTAAGTCCCAGCAACGTTCAGTGGGTGTCCGACGATTTCTTTTTCCGCACCAAGGAACTGGCCACGCGCTACGGCGCCGCCGTTCACATGCACCTGGTGGAGAGCTGGTACCAGAAGGAGTACGGCATACGGAGGTGGGGCAAGACCCCCGTCGCTCACTTGGCCGACCTGGGTTTTCTGGGCCCGGAACTCTCCTGCGCCCACTCGGTATGGCTGACCGAGAGCGATATCGAGCTGCTGGCGGCATCCGGCACGACCGTGTGCCACAATCCCAGCTCCAACCTGCGGCTCAAGAACGGCATCGCCCCGGTCAACGCCATGCTTTCCGGCGGCGTGAACGTGGCCATGGGTACCGATAGCACCGCGCTGAACGACGACGACGACATGCTGCAGGAAATGCGCCTGGCATCGAAGTTGCACCGCCAGCCCGGCCTGGAACGGCCTGCGATGGACGCCCACCAGGCCCTGCGCTTGACGACGGCCAACGCCGCCCTGCCCACGGGATTTGACGGCCGCATCGGGGTGCTGGAGCCGGGCCGGTACGCTGACATGGTGTTGCTGGACTGGGAGGCCATGACCGCACCCTACTTCGAGGGCACGGGCGACTCAGCTGCCGACGCCGTGAACGCCGTAGTCTACCGGGGCAAGTCGACGCACGTGGACACTGTGGTAATCAACGGCGTGGTGGTGCTGCGCGGCGGCCGTTCGGAAATCGCCGACGAGGATGCAGTGATAGCGGAACTCCGCGACCAGCTTTCGCGACCCATCGAGGAGGAAACCGTTGCCACCAGGAACATGGCGGCCCGGCTGCTGCCATACATCCACCAGTTCTACGATGACTGGAGCATCCCGTCCGATGGTGCCCATTATCTCTACAACGGGCGGTAGCAACGGCAAGCGTCTCGGTCACTGGCCTATGATAGTATGGAGTCGACGCAAAGCCACCTGAATGAACTGCAATGAGGAGGAACTTGCTTTGGCTACTGTAGGGAGCGGCAAGTACACCTACGAGGTAATCGAGGACTGGGCAAGGCTGCCCGACCACATCACGTTCAGCAACGTCAGTGCCGTTGCCACTGACTCCCAGGACAGGGTCTATGCCTTCCATCGAGCCGACCCTCCGGTGGTTGTTTTCGACCGCGACGGCAACTACCTGGGTTCGTGGGGCACGGGGCGGTACGAGAATCCTCACGGCATCTATATCGCCGACGACATCGTCTACCTGACCGACCGCGAGGGCAGCATCGCGCAGAAATGCACGCTGGACGGCACCCCTCTGCTCACCATCGGCACGCCCGGCGTCTTCTCAGACACCGGCTGCGAGGTCGCGGGCGAAGTATGCCCACGTTCCGCCGGGCCGTTCAACTACCTGACCGAGCTGGTGCCGTCGCCCAGTGGCGACCTGTACGTATCCGACGGCTACCGTAACGCCCGGGTGCATCGCTTCAGTGCCGCCGGCGATCTGATCTCGTCGTGGGGCGAGCCAGGCAAGGGCGGCCCCAACGAGTTCCACCTGCCCCACAGCCTCATCGTGGGACAGGATGGCCGCATCTACTTGTGCGACCGCGAGAACAGCCGAGTGCAGGTGTTCTCTCCCGACGGCGACTACATCACCATGTGGACCGATATGCAGCGTCCGCTGGACATATCCCAGGACAGCGAGGGCATCTTCTACACCAGCGAGCGCCCGGAGGACGGCAAGCCGCCCCAGATCAGCGTGCTCGACGGCGAGGGCAACGTTCTGGAGCGGTTCCCGGGACGATCGGCCCATGGGTCCTGGGTGGACGCGCACGGCGACCTCTACCTGGCCCTCACCTCCGAGAAGAGCGTCGACAAGTACGTCCGCGTCGGCTAGCTAACCCCCGAAATTCCCTCTCCGGTCGCAGCATTCCCTCCCACTGAGGAGGGAGGGCCAGGGCGGGGTGAACCGTCGAGGGAGATAGCCCGCTGCAGCAGGCACATTCTGACACCAACCGAGGAAGGGAAATGAGCACAGGCGCCGATTCCCGTAAGCCCGAATTCACAACGCTCTCCGGTCTCGAGGTCAAGCCGGTCTACGAGCCAGAAACAGCGTCCGCGATCGACTTTGAGCGCGACCTCGGACGACCAGGCGAGTTTCCCTTCACCCGCGGCCCGTATCCCGACATGTACCGAGGCCGGCTGTGGACCCGCCGCCAGATTGCGGGTTTCGGCACGCCGCAGGCCACCAACGAGCGCTACCGGTTTCTGCTGGAGCACGGCCAGAACGGCATCAGCACCGATTTCGACCACCCGACACTGACCGGCTATGACTCCGACCACGAGCTGGCCGAGGGCGAGGTCGGCAGGCTGGGCGTTGCCATCGACACAGTCCACGACATGAACGACCTGTTCCACGAGATTCCGCTGGACCAGGTCAGCGTGTCCCTGACCATCAATCACCCCGCCATCGTGCTGCTCAGCATGTTCGTCGCCGTGGCCCAAAAGCGCGGCGTGGACTGGTCGGCCCTGCGGGGGACGGTGCAGAACGATTCTCTCAAGGAATTTCATGGCCAGAAGACCTTCGCCCTGGGACCGGAACCGTCCCTGAAGCTCACCACCGACATCGTAGAGTTCTGCACGGCCAACGTACCCAATTGGTATACCATCTCCATATCCGGATACCACACGCGGGAGAGCGGCTCCGACGCAGTTCAGGAGCTGGCATTCACCATCGCCCAGGGCATGGCCTACGTCGAATCGGCTTTGGCGCGAGGCATGCCAGTCGACAGTTTCGCCCCGCGACTTTCGTTCTTCCTTGGGGTGCATAACGACCTGTTCGAAGAGATTGCCAAGTTCCGCGCCGCCCGCCGCATGTGGGCGCGGGTGATGAAGGAACGCTACGGCGCCACGCGATTGGAGTCCATGCGCATGCGTTTCCACACTCAGACGCTGGGCTCGACCCTGATGCGCCAGGACGCCCAGAACAACATCGCGCGGGGCACGCTGCAGGCACTGGCCGCCGTACTGGGCGGCACCCAATCGCTCCACGTCAGCGGCTACGACGAAGCCTACGACATACCCTCTGAGGAAGCCATGCGCATGTCGCTGGCGACGCAGCTGATCATCGCCCACGAGTCCGGCGCTGCCGCCACCGCCGATCCGCTCGGTGGATCATTGTTCGTGGAGTCTCTGACCAACGACATGGAGAATGCCGCGCTGGAATACATCGGCCGCATCGACGAATTGGGCGCCGGCTCAATGCGCGACGGCATGCTCCGGGCAATAACCAGCGGCTACATTGAGCGGGAAATCGCCCGGTCAGCCTACGAGTACCAGCAGCGCATCGAATCGGGTCGGCAGGTGGTTGTCGGCCTGAACCAGTACCAGTCAGAATCGCAGCAGAAGCTGGAGCTGTTCCAGTTCGACCCGGAGGAAGAGGAATGGCAACGGGCCCGCTTGGCCGAGGCGCGCAGCAACCGCAGCCCCGCTGACGTACGCGGTGCCCTGTCCACGCTGAAGCAGGCCGCCAGGGACGATGCCAACTTGGTTCCCGCCACCCTCGCCGCCGTTCAGTCCTTGGCTACCGAGGGTGAGATCCTCGACACCCTGCGCGACGTCTACGGAGAGTATGTCGACCCGGGCGTATTCTGACGGAATCGCGCGTTGTGTCAAGGATGAAGAAATCGGTGGGAACGTTCAGCGTACAGCTTGAGGTGGGCAACCCATCCCACGAGGAGTTTGTGGCAGTGGAGGCCTTGGTAGACACAGGTGCCATCTACACCATGCTACCGGAGGACCTGCTGGACAGGCTTAGTGTGCCCCGACTGGAAACTGACATTTTCGAGTTGGCTGACGACAGCCTGGTCGAATATTGGATCGGGGATGCTGTCGTCCGATTGCAGGGGAGAATGCGGACGGTGCCCGTGGTCTTCGCCCGCCCCGACAACACACCACTGCTGGGGGCAACAACCTTGGAGATTTTCCGGCTGATGGCTGATCCGGTGAATGAGCAGCTGACACCCGCACCGCGGATCCGCGCCCGTTTTTTCTAGCCCCAATAACTCAGGATTCAGGCAACTATGGAAATCGTCCCCCGCTCGGACTTCAAAGACGCACGCAGCGTTCCCGCGAAATTCAACCGGTACGATCCGAGGTCGGATAGATTCAACGAGCGGGAGGTGATCGTAAACCTCAAGGACTGCACCCGCATACGTACGCCCGCCGTGATGTGGTGCGCGGTGTACCTGCTGCTCGCGAAGCGGCGGGGCAGCGACTGCGTACTCATCGCCCCTGAGGACCCGGAAGCGGCCTCCTATCTGATGGACTTGGGACTGCTGGCCGTGCTACAACAGGCTGACGTAACTGTTCGAGTGGAGCGCTGGCCTGCCTTAGATACCGACGTACTGCTACCATTGACACCATTCAGAAACACGACCGAAGCGGAAGACTTGACCAACCAGATTCATCTTTCCTTGATGGAATCTGGGAGGGGGACAGCAAGCATAAATCATGTGGTTTACGAGACGTTTTCGGAACTAGCCAACAACGCCGCGGAGCACTCGACTTCGGAAATAGGGGCATATGGGTTGGTATTGCTAGACACCTTCGAAAGTGAAGGCAAGCTCGTCTGCGGAGTAGCAGACGGTGGGGTGGGCATCCTGACCTCTCTCTTGCGTAACCCGCAGCACGAGGAATACGGACACTATGACTGGGCGGCAATGGAAAGGGCTACCGAAGAGTTGGTCAGTGGAACTCAGGACTCATATCGCGGAATCGGCCTCTATGAAACCGTCGAAAAGGCTCGGATCCGTGGGCGGGAGCTCATCATTCATTCCGGCACCGGAGTCATCTACAAAGGCGAAAAACTCACGACGCAGATTACTGGCAGTAAACTATTTCCGGGTACAATGGTGTTTATCTCCATCCCGGCTTAAGCGAGTGGAAGATGAAAGGCGTTCAACTATTTGACATTCTGAATAAGCCCATTTTGACGTCTCGTCAGTCTGCCAGGAAAATTAAACCAGTGCTTTCGCGTCAGCGACCTTTCATAGAGGATTCTGTTTGTCTGGATTTTATCGATACCCACGGTGTATCTCCTTCATTCGTGGACGAGGCGTTGAGGGTGGCTGAGGAATACGTCAACGATTCTGGTCAATGCAACGCGACAGTGATTTTCGCCCACCTCCCGACGACACTGTCCTCCACCCACCTCGCCATCGCAAGGGCCCACGGCCGGACGCTGGTCGTAAACGATGCAGGCGACTGGGAGTTCCGCAAGATTTAGCTTGAACCAGGGATTGCCCGAACCACGGAGAGAGTTCTAACGTTGACCAGCCAAAACGAACACACACCCCCCAGGGTACTGCTTGCCAAGATGGGTCTGGACGGCCATGACCGTGGCGTGAAGGTGATCGCGCGCGCTATGCGGGACGCCGGTTTCGAAGTGGTCTACATGGGGATGCGGGTGACCGCCGACCAGATCGCGCAGACCGCCCTGCAGGAGGACGCCGACGTCCTGGGCATCAGCATCCTGTCGGGGGCTCACATGCGGCTGATGCCGCGCCTGACCAAGGCACTGGACGACAGGGGCCTGTCCGGCGACCTGCTGCTCCTGGTGGGTGGCACCATCCCGGAGGACGATGTGGAGCCTCTGCGGGAAATTGGTGTGCATGGTGTATTTCCCGTCGGCAGCTTCACCAGCGAAATGATTGACTTCATCCAGGCCAATGTTCAACGGCACGACCGGACAGAATGCTAGCCATGCCTGAATTCAATTGGCCTCCACAGTACCCTCCCGACTACATTCCCGCGCCAGACCAGGAGCACTGGTCCCCCGCACTGGAAACCATGCCCCCGGAGCAGCGAGACAGCGTCATCCTCGCCAAGCTCGCGGAACAGGTCCGGTACGCGTACCGGAATTCCGGATTCTATCGGGAGTTCTATGCGGATACTCCGGTGGATCCCGAAAACCTGCGCAGCCTGGAGGAATTTGCGCAACTCCCCATCCTGACCAAGGACGAAATCAGGAGGGAGCAGGAAGAACACCCTCCATACGGCCGCTTCCTCTGCGTACCTCCTGACCAAGTCTTCCGTGTGCATGGCACCTCCGGCACCACGGGCCGTCCCACGGTGTTCGGCATCGGCCGGGATGACTGGGACCGCATCGCCGAAGCTCACGCCCGCATTCTCTGGGGCGCCGGCCTACGCCCCGACGACATGGTGATGGTGGCTGCGGTGTTCAGCCTCTACGTGGGCAGCTGGGGCGCGCTTGTTGGAGCGGAACGGCTGGGCGCCACGTGCTTCCCGTTCGGTAGCGGAGCGCCGGGGCAGACCGAGCGGGCAGCCGAGTGGTGCGCCATGGTCAAACCTACCGCGTTGTACGGCACCCCCTCCTACGCCCTCTATCTCGCCGAAACTGCCCGGCAGATGGGCCTCGACCCGCTGGAGGATTTCGGGTTCCGGTTCATGTTCTTTTCGGGGGAGCCGGGGGCCAGCGTCCCCGCCACCCGCAGACTGATCGAGGATACCTTCGGCTGCTACGTCGTTGACCAGGGCAGCATGGCAGAGATGACCCCCTGGATGAGCAATTCCGGCTGCCAACACCTGGAAACGGGCATGCACCTCTGGCAGGACATCGTATACACGGAGTTGGTCGACCCGGAATCCCGGAGAAATCTCCCCTTGGGTGCGGAGGGAGTCCCGGTGTACTCCCACACCGAACGCACCTCTCAGCCGATGATCCGATACTGGTCAGGGGACATCGCACAGTGGGACATGCTCGATTGCCCTTGCGGTCGCACCTACCCCACACTAACCCGAGGCATCTACGGGCGGGCCGATGATATGATCATCGTCCGGGGACAGAACGTGTTCCCGTCCCGCATCGAGGACATTCTGCGCAGCATGGACGTTTTCGGCGGGGAGTTCCGGTTGCTGCTGGAGCGGGAGCGAGGAGAGCTTGACCGCCTGACGGTGCAGACCGAAGTCCTGGCAGACACTTACGTCAGGCGAGAGTCCGACCCGGCGGCCCTTGAGCGGGTGAGGGAGGACATCACGGCCGCACTGCGCCGTGCGCTCGGCGTTGGCGTTGCGGTGGAACTGAAACCGGCCGGTGAGTTTGAGCGTACACAGTTCAAGGCCCGCCGCATAATCGACCGCCGCACAATCTGAAAGCGTCTCCAGTGCTACCGGGAGAAGTTAAGGGTGTGGGCGTTCCACGATTAACGGAACCGGCTTCGCCAATCTTCGACGGACAGGATCATCCATGACCTCCAGGCGACCTTCTTGGGCCACGCTGAATCACGACCTCGGAGAAACGGTAGACATCGTGCGAGACACGGTGCGCCAGTTTTCGGGTGCCGAAATTGCGCCGCGCGCCGACGAGATCGACCAGAGTAACGAGTTTCCCAGGGATCTGTGGCCCAGCCTGGGTGCAATGGGTCTCCTGGGCATCACCGTTTCCGAGGAGTACGGCGGCGCCGGACTCGGTTACCTGGCGCATACCGTAGTTATGGAGGAGATTTCCCGTGGATCTGCCAGCGTAGGCCTCTCATACGGTGCCCACTCGAATCTGTGCGTGAACCAGATCTTCCGCAACGGCACCGATGAACAGAAGCAGCGGTATTTGCCACCCCTGATCAGCGGCCAGCACGTCGGCGCTCTGGCCATGAGTGAACCGGACGCCGGCTCGGACGTGGTCAGCATGCGGCTGCGCGCGGACAAGCGGGGCGACCGGTACGTATTGAACGGCAGCAAGATGTGGATCACCAACGGCCCGGAGGCCGACACCCTGGTCGTCTACGCCAAGACCGACCCCGACGCGGGCTCTCGAGGGATCACTGCTTTCCTGATTGAGCAGGGGTTCGCCGGGTTCAGTGCATCCCCGAAACTGGACAAACTGGGCATGCGTGGGTCGAGCACCAGCGAGCTGGTCTTTGAGGACTGCGAGGTCCCAGAGGAAAACGTGCTGGGCAACGTCGGTCGGGGCGTTGCCGTGCTGATGAGCGGGCTCGACTTCGAGCGGCTGGTGCTGACCGGCGGGCCGCTGGGCATCATGCAGTCCTGCCTGGATGCCGTGGTCCCATACGTTCATCAGAGGGAGCAGTTCGGCCAGCCAATCGGCGAGTTCCAGTTGATCCAGGGAAAACTTGCCGATATGTACACAGCGCTGTCCGCGTGCCAGGCCTACACCTACGCCGTGGCCCGCGCCGCCGACCGCGGCCAGATTTCACGCAAGGACGCCGCCGGGTGCCTGCTGTATTCTGCCGAGAAAGCAACGCAGATGGCGCTGCAGGCCATCCAGGTGCTGGGCGGCAACGGCTACATCAACGAATTTCCGGTCGGACGTTTGCTCCGCGACGCCAAGCTGTACGAGATCGGTGCGGGGACCAGTGAAATCAGGCGGATGCTCATCGGCAGGGAATTATTCCGGGAGACGGCATGAATCGCTTTTATCCTCTGGCTCCCTACCTGGTGGCGACATTGCTATTGGTGGCCGCCCTGGCTTGTTCGGGGGAGTCTACTGTTTCGCCTTTCGAAATAGCGACATCCCCACCTCCGACGGCGACGCAGGAATCGACCGCATCTTCGACCGGGGATCCCGCTCGGCAGCCGGATAACACACAGACGGAGACTGCCTCCACGGTCGCCACTCCGGCGCCGCCGGATGAGACGCCAGGATGGCCTTCTCCACAAACCCCCTTGAACGCAGACGATCTGGGACATCTGCCCGATGACCCCACCGAATTGATGAGTTCAATTTTTGATGTATCTCTGCTGGAAGTCGGGCGAAAGATGGCCTATTCGCACAACGAAGCATTCATTCCCGTGTTAGTGGAATTCATGCGCTTTCAGACTGACCAAGAATCGTTATTGACGCTCTCATCGTTCCTGGTCCGGATTCGGGACAAGATCCCCGAAGGGGAGTTCGCAGTGGTGCCCCAGGGGCAAGAGAGGTGGAGTTGGTGGGTGGAATGGCTGGCGGATAATCCCCAGGTAAATGCGCCGGAGGGATACGACGGCTGGAAAGGGCAGTTGTTCGGTTTTATTGACCCAGCCATGGGCGAGTTTATGTATGACGGCGTTCCCACCAATATAAGGCTGGAGGAGATCGTATGGGGTGGGGTGCGGCGCGACGGCATTCCGGACCTGCAGTTCCCTCCGGTTATCGCACCCGAGGACGCGAGGTACCTCGACCCCAGCGACCGGGTGTTCGGCCTGTCCATTAACGGGGAGCACCGGGCCTATCCCCTCAGGGTGCTCAACCCGCACGAGATGGCCAATGACACGTTGGGAGGGGTACAATTCGCCTTGGCATATTGAACTCTCTGCGGCTCTGGAATCGTGTATTCCACCGAAATCAACGGCGAGAACACCGAGTTTGGCACCTCCGGCATGCTCTTTCGCAGCAACAAGCTGATGTACGATCGCGTAACCGAGACCCTGTGGCACCAATTCCTGGGCGTTCCGGTGGTAGGGCCGCTGGCCAACAGCGGCATCCGGCTCGAAGTAATCCCCAACGTACTCACCACCTGGGCAGAGTGGCTGGCCCAGCACCCCGACACCAGCGTCATCAGCGACGAGACCGGCGTCTACCCAGCGGAGAGTTATCTCCCCGAGGAAAATCCTCGCTCCATCTACTTTTCCTACCGGGCAGCCTCCGGAACCATGTTCCCCGTAGCCGGCATCGACGAGGCATTGCCCATCAAGCAGCGAATATTCGGCCTCGAGTTTGCCGACATGGCCCGTGCCTACTCCCTCGACGCCCTGGCGCAGGCGCCGGTGCTCAACGACCACCTGGGAGGGCAGGACATTGTCATCGTGACAGTGGCCACTGGCGGCAGCCGCGCCTACGACGGGCAGGGGCTGGAGTTCCAGTTTTCATCCGAGGGCATGCTGGAGAGCGACGACGGGCGGACCTGGAGAGTATTCGAGGATGCCCTGGAGAATACACAGGACCCGTCCCAACGTTTGCGTCGTCTACCGTCTCGTGACGCCTACTGGTTCGGGTGGCAGGCCTTCTATCCCGAGACCGAGTTGTATTCACCCTAGTATTGGGAACTGTCTCAAGGCTATCACGGCCTTTGCAGGGTCCGGCGCCACACCGATTTTGTCTGAATCAGGATTCTCAGGATTATGAGATGACCATGTATGGAGAACATCCTGAAAATCCCAGAATCCTGATCCAGACAAAGACTTCGTAAGGGCCCTGCGGCTGTAGATTCACCTCTCCCCATGGCCTGGTTTCTGGCCTACAATACGGGCGGCCGATGACGGCCACACTTTCGGAGGTGAACTATGCCCAGAAACACACCCACCCTGACTCTGGCAGAGGCGGAGGCCATCCTGGCAGGGGCCAAAGCCAAAGTGCTGGAATTGGGAGTCAATATGAGCATTTCGGTGGTGGACCCCCGCGGGGACCTGATCACCATGATGCGCTCCGACGGGGCTTCGTGGCGCACACCGGCCATCTCGCGCGCCAAGGCAGTGGCCGCGTCCTGTTTCGGCCGGGCCAGCGGCGAACTGACCGAGAATGCCCTCGCCCCGGTATTTCGTGGCCTGATGGCCATGGAGGGCGGGCACATGATCCCCGGCCAGGGGGCCCTGCCGGTGTTCAGGGATGGGGAGCTGGTGGGGGGCGTCGGCGGCAGCGGCGGCAGCGCGCAGGAGGACGAAGATTGCTCCCGCGCTGGCATCGAAGGCGCCGGTTTCTCAGCTACTCCGTAAGGAATTGCATTAGTCAGAAACGTTAAAGGGGCGCACGGTTGTGCGCCCCTGTGTTCTTCTGTCCCGAGTTCCGGCTTTCTACAGCTTCTGGTACACCTGGAAGCGGTGCCGGTTGGCCTCAACAACGTACAGCCGCCCCTCATGGTCGAGGGAGACTGCCACTGGTCCCCAGAAGTACGGTTCGGTCTGGGACGACACGTGGTAGGGGGCGTTCAGGTGAGGTGGCAACTGCGGAGTCAGATTTGAGCGGTCTCTCTCTACCTTCTCCTCCGGGTTGGCCGCAAAATAGTCCATCGCCCACTTGGAATCCGTGGCCTGGCCTTTCAACAGCAGCTGGAACTGTCCATCAGGGTCCAGCACCTGCACTCGTTCGTTGCCCCAGTCGGACACGTACATGTAGCCATCGTCGTCCACCGCAACGCTGGTGGGCCGCTGGAATTGCCCTTCGCCCTGACCCGACGACCCATAGGCAGCCAGAAATTCACCATCGGCGGTGAACTTCTGAATCCGGTCGTTGCGCCAGTCGGCCACGTAGACGTTGCCTGACCTGTCGGTAGCAACTCCCCATGCCAGATTGAACTGGCCGGGCCCGCTGCCCTGAGAACCCCACTTGCAGACGAATGCCCCGTCTGATGTGAACCTCTGCACCCGCGCGTTGTGCTGCTCGACGACGTAGATCGTGCCGTCGGGGCCAGCGGCGATACCAGCCGGGCCGTTCAGCTCACCGTCACCACTTCCCCTGCTGCCCCACTTGCGGAGGAACTGCCCATCCCGGTCAAAAACAGTGACCCGGTGATTGACCTCGTCCGTGATGTACAGCTGTTCCCCACCGTCGAAAGTCATGCATACCGGCCAGCGGAACTGCGTGTCTCCCGTGCCCGATCCGTCGCCAAATTCGTACAGGTAATCTTCGTCGAAATTGCAAACCCCGACACGGATGGCGGAGGCCCTGGCGGGGTCGCACCTGTTGAGCACAAAAATGCGCCCGTCGCGGCTGACGGCCAAGTCGTAGGGGTTGGCGTACCCCCGGCCGTTCAGGCCGTTATTCACAATTCCTATGGTCTTAACGTATTCCAGCGTAATGCTGGGCGATTGCGTCTGAGTGGTCATTGCCTTCACCAAACTCCCTCCCTGGTGGTGGGAGGGAGTTATCTCGCTAGCTTAATGTCCGATTACGCCAGTTGGTATTCGCGGGTGGCGGCGATCAGGCGGAGCATGTTGCCCACCCGACGCTCCGACTCGTCGCCTGGCTCGCGTTCCCGCAGATCGAGTTCACCTTGACGGGAAGCGAAGTCAACGAGAACCGATCGAGTGTCGTCAGCGACGTCGATGGGTCCCAGCAGGTCGACACACCCATCGGCGAACTGCTCGGGGGACAGGACACCGTCACCTGTGGCGGCCAAACGGTCTATGATGGCGCGAATGCCAGGGTTGTTGACGTCTGACAACTCCTTGGCGGCGAAGTTAACCCGCTCCACCAGGGAGCCACTGTCGATCCACTCTGTCCCCTCGTGCCAGCCTTCCACGGTGGGCGGCTGCAGCAGGCCCTGCCCCATGTAGAGCATGTTGTTGGAGACGCGTTCGATGCCCAGCTCCGGCGTCTGATGGCTTCCAGCCGTGCGGATGGCCCCAACGACCATTTCCACCGGACCCTTGACCCGGGCGAACCTGGACTCGTTAGACTTGAAATACTCCGAGTTGAATAGCGTGCGCAGCACGTTCCTGACCTGGTATCCCGACTCGAAGTAAGTCTCCTTCATTGCATCGATGCACCGCTGTCCCTGATCACTGACCTCGTCGGCGGCAAAGAACTGGAACAGTCGCGTGCAGATGAAATCGGCGGTGGCATCCTGCTTGGCGATGATATTTACAATGTCTTCGCCGTTGAAGTTCCCCGTCTCGCCCAGGAAGGTCTTCTGTCCGTCGTCGTGGTCTTCCTCGCGATAGTCGAAGTGCCACGCAATACGGCTGTAGGGCCAGATGGAGTCCTTATAGGCACGGACCGACATATACTCCGCGTTCCCGAGCGTCCACCCCGTGAATGCCCGAGCGCATTCCTTGATGTCATCCTCTGTGTAGTTGCCGATGCCCATTGAAAAGAGCTCCAGCAATTCGCGGCCGTAGTTTTCGTTGATGGCGTCGCCGTGGTTATCCTGGTTGTCCAGCCACACCAGCATCGCCGGATCTCTGGATATCTCAACGAGCAGTTCGTCAAATGCTCCCAGCCCGTTGCGGCGGAACATGTCGACCTGGTTCAACTGCGACCGGGCCTGGTTCAGCTTGGTGTACCCGGTGGCGAACAGCCCGTGCCAGAAGAGGGCCATCTTCTCTTCCAATGGACTCTCGGTGGAGATCATGCGGTACATCCAGTAAGCGGCGGACCCGGCGAGGTCGCGCAGTTCCGATTGCTCAGCGTGGTACCGCCGGATGATGTCGTCGGGCATGTTGTTGGGGTTGGAGGTGTCCAGCAGCTCCTCCACCGTGGCCTCGTAGCCCTGCTCGACGCAACGCTCCAGTTCATCGCGGCTGGAGCCGAAACCGGCCCGTCGCATCAGATGCGCCATCAGGGCAATATTGCTGTCGCTCATTTCATACCTCGCGCTCAGGGATCTGCTTCTGGTCAAAAAGTACCGTAAAAACTACGTCCTAGGATTCAGTGTTTTGGCCGTGTCCGTTTTGCGTTGCCGCAGGAGGCGGCTCGGTAAACGGCTGACCGGCGGTTTCCGCATCCAGCCTCCGCTGGTTCCAGGCCACCCACCTTTGCCGTTCCTGAGCCACTGCTCTTTCAGTCCGTTTCCTTCTGTAATCTTCGTAAAGAAGCGTAAGGATCATAACTACGTCCACAATGACAACGCTATCGGCGGCCGCAACGGCAATCCCCGGCGCTGCATCCCTTCCTATGGCAAATATGATCTCCGGCCAGGGATTTCCATCTTCGAGGAATACCTCGTACCAGATGGCAAGGCCGATCAGGGCCGCCGTCTGGAGGGAAAAGATGGCGAAGAACAGCTTGCGCCATCTCTCCGGCACGCTCCATATTGATACCCGCCGTTCCGGGTCGGGCGTTGACATCCAGGGGCTGGTTGTTAACTTGCCGCTGCGTTAGTTGCGGATCAGGTCGAACTGCTCGAACTGGCCGTTCAAGATGGGATCGGGGTCCAGTCCCAGCCACTTGTCCAGAATCGGCGCATACGTGGAACGGAAGTCGTTGTTGGGCCGCAAATCACCGTTGATTTGCTCGGCCTCGTGCAGCGACGGATACTCGCCATACAGCCCACCGTTCACCGCGCCACCGATCAGGAAGGCCACGCCGCCAGAACCATGGTCGCTGCCGGTGCCGTTGTCCTTGATGCGGCGTCCGAACTCGGAGAAGATCAGCACCGCGGCGTCGTCTTCGCGCCCGTGCTCCTTGAGGTCCTCCATCAGGCTCCCCACTGACCCTGCCACGTCGTTCCACAGCTGGGCGTGGGTGGGCAACTCACCGGAGTGGGTGTCGAAACTACCGTGCTGGGTGTAGTAGACCTTCGTGCCCAAGTTGGCCAGGAAGACCTGTGCGATGCTCTTCACGTTCTTGGACAGGGAGTCGCTGCGGTACTCAACAGTGGAGGAATACTGCTCGGGGGCGGTGCGCAGGATGTCGGCGCCAACGTAGGCGTCCTGCCCGGTCTTGCTGAGCAGAGACATCACAGGGTCGCGACCGGCAACATTGCCATACATCCGGGAGAAAGCCTCGAGGGTGAACATCCGCAGTTCCTCGTCCTCGATGTCCGGGAACAGGCCGTAGGTAGCCAGGTCGCCCACCGAGGCTACGGAGACGCCGGGGCATCCCAATGCCCGGGGCAAGCCGCGACCGAAGTTGACGGCGGTCAGCACGTTCTCGCCCTGCGGGTCCATTTCCCGGACGGCGCGGCCCAGCCAGCCTTCGGTGCCGATGGCATCGGGTTCGGCGGTGTGCCAGATATCCATGGAGCGGAAGTGGGAGCGGTTCGGGTTCTCGTAGCCGATACCCTGGATCACACCCACCTTACCCTCGTCCCACAGCGCCTTCATAGGGGCCATGCTGGGATTGAATGCGATCTCGTCGTTGAGTGGCAGCACTTTATCCTGGGGGATATGCACCGTGGAGCGGGAATCGTAGTACTCTCCCCTCCCGTACGGCACGACCGTGTTCAGGCCGTCGTTCCCACCGGAAAGCTGGATGACTATCAGTCCTTTTTCGCGCTTATTGCTCGTCATTTGCCGAATCCTTGCAATGGCTTTTGGAGTGCCTTAAATGTACTATGCCGGCCCGCGTCGGGCAAGTTACGGGGCATCCGAATTGCTACGAACCCTTGGGGAGTCACGACGCTCCGTCTCACTCACACGCTGACGCTGAACACCCTGCTGGCTTCGCGGCGCAATTCGGCGTGGAAATCGGGGTGAGCGATGGCGATGAGCTCCTGCGCTCTTTCCCGCAGCGACTTGCCCCGCAGGTGCGCGATGCCGTGCTCGGTGACCACGTAGTCGACCAGCGTGCGAGGAACCGTAACCGCAGCGCCTCCAGAGAGCGTGGGAACAATTCGGGACACGCGCTCTCCCTCCACAAGACTGGTGGAGGGCAGCACGGTGACGGAGCGCCCGCCTTTGGAGTAGTTGGCGGCGATGGAGAAGGCTGTCTGGCCTCCGACACCGCTCCATATCATGCTGCCGATGGTCTCGGCGGCCACCTGCCCGGTGAGGTCGATCTGGAGGGCGTTGTTGATGGCCACCAGGTTGTCCTGCTGCATCAGGTAGCGCACATCGTCGACATATCCAAACTCGTACAGCTCATACATGGGATTCTCGTCGATCAGGGCCAGTTCGTCCTCCGGCACCAGGGCGATGCTGCCCACGACCTTGCCCTGGTGTCGGGTCTTGTACTTGCCGGTAATCACGCCCTGCCGCACCAACTCGGCGATGCCGCCGGTGATGATCTCCGTCTGGATCCCGAGGTCTCCCTTTTCGCCGAGGAACGCGCCCATAGCGGAGGCGACCGTGCCGATGCCTATCTGGACGGTGTCACGGTCCTTGACCAGTTCCGCTGCCACCAGTGTCCCGATCACTTCCGTCACGAGGTTCTCCTCGTCCGAACGAGGAGCCAGCGGCAGCGCGCCCGTGGGCGCGGCGGCTTCGCAGAGCCGGTCCAGCTGCGAGACGTGGACGTAGTTGTCTCCGCCGGTGCGGATGAAATTCTCGTGGACCTCACCGATGACAGTGGTGGCATTTCTGCAGAAGGTGGGAGAGTAGAAGACGCCCGGCCCGAAGCTGCAGTACCCATGTCGGTCCGGAGGAGAAACTGGCACCATGTAAACGTCCGGCTGGGCCACAAAGCCGTCGGGCGGCAGGTCAGCGCGCCAGCGGGCGACCGGACGGTATTCCACCCTGCCTGCATTGACCATCTGCCTGTCGGCGGGTGTCGCGTACAGGTCATTCAGCGTAAACGCGCCTTCGTCGCCCGGCTGCACCCAGGGGAAAAGGGGCGCGGGATGGTCAATCCGAACGTCACTCAGCTCGGATCGTCTTTCGTACAGGGCATGGCACAGAGTGAATGGCGTGCAATTGATGGCGGAGATGGCCACGACGTCTCCGGATTTTACTGCCTGCACCGCCTCGACCGAGCTCATCAGCTTGTCGGACACCATGCTTCGCCAACTCATCGCCCTTCGCCTCCTTTCGGCCGGTTCTGCCAGCCATTTGGGTCGCATAGGCACCGGGACACGACGATCACTATGAGAAATATTCGGTTTACAATGGGAACATAATACGGATATGATAATAAATCAAATTCCCCAGTCCTAGGGGAGGGAAGCTCTATGGTTACTGCACCCGAGAATTCCCACGTTGTCCGTTCCGAGTACGATGTCATTTTCCTGCACGATCAGGAGGTGCAGAAGGACGACCTGCGCCGGCTGTACGAGAACGCCAAGCGGGACCAATGGAACGCCTCCACCTATATCGACTGGGCCAAGCCGGTGGATTTGGAGCAGGGATTCATCGCCGACGAGCTGATAGACATATATGACTCGCCCTACTGGCACAAGATGAACGCCAGGGAACGACAGGAGATGAACCGCCTCTTCTCGGCCTGGCGGCTCAGCCAGCTGTTCCACGGCGAGCACGCGGCAGTGCTGGTCTGCTCGCAGCTGGCCAACGTGCTGCCCGACTCCGACACCAAGTTCTTTATGTCCACCCAGGTAATGGACGAGGCGCGGCACACCGAGTTCTTCCAGCGCTACCTGCATGGTCGTGTCGGGCAGGTTTACGAGCAATCCGACGTGGGGCGCGAGCTGTTCGACTACATCCTGAGCGACCCCCGATGGTACATCAAGGTCATCGGCCTGCAGCTGGTGGGCGAGACCTTCGCGGTGGCCCTGTTCAAGATGCTGGCGGAAACGGCCAAGGACGAACTGCTGCGCGAGGGCTGCAAGCTCATCCTGCGTGACGAGTCCCGGCATATGGGCTTCGGGATGCTCAGCCTGCCCGAGCAGGTGCAACAGCTTTCGCCGAAAGAGCGGGAGGAGATGGAGGACTTCACCATCCACTTCCTGCGCAACACCCTGACCGGCGGGTTCCCGAGGGAAGCCTACCTCGATATGGGCTTCAACAATCACGAGATTGACGACATTCGTAAGATGCGCCGCGACCGGGCACAGAGCAGCGACTTCATCATGTTCCGACAGCTGTTCAAGCACGAGATGCACAACACCCTGGTGAACAACCTGTTCAAGTGCGGCGTGCTCAGCGAGAGCGTCCGGGAGCGCCTCGAGAACGAGCTGCGCGTTGACGTCGAGGGCAACCTGCCCGGGGACGAGTAGGTGTTCAACTGATGGCCGAGGAAATCACCCTGACTGTGGACTCCGAGGTAGCCCGGGCCTATAACTCGGCTTCGCCTGAGGAAAAGCGTAAGCTTGACCTGTTGGTCAGTTTGAGTTTGCGTGAGGCGACCTCCAGCGAGAGGTCGCTCCAAGAGGTCATGCTGGAAATAAGCGAGAAGGCCCGGTCTCGTGGACTTACGCCGGAAATCCTGCAGTCTATCCTCGAGGAGGCGTGAGCCGTTACGTATTCGATACCAACGCTATCGTCAGCGCTCTCCTATTCAATGACTCAGTGCCGGCCACCGCTTTCTCCAAAGCGCTAACTGAAGGAATAATACTGGCCTCGATATCACTGGTGGAAGAACTCAGGGACGTGCTGGCAAGGCCGAGGTTTGACGCTTACGTTTCCTACCCCGAACGCATTGCCTTTCTTCAGGCTTTTGTAGCCGAGACCGAACTGGTTACTGTCAATGAGGCCATTCAAGTATGTCGTGACCCTAAGGATGACAGGGTTCTCGAGGCTGCGGTCAACGGCCAAGCGGAGTTCATAGTGACGGGCGATAGCGATCTCCTGGTGCATAACCCGTTCCGTGGAATAGCAATTCTCACCCCAGCTCAGTTCCTTGATCCATCTTCCTAGCCTCGGGCTAATTTCCAGGGCGTTTCCACAGTCCACCAATCGAGTTAAGGACGGTCATCAATGCATGTAGGCATGTCCACGGTGTTCCAGAACCCCGACAAGGGATTGACCGACTACGAGGTCTACCGCAACGAGCTTCGGCTGGCTGACCTGGCCGAGCCGCTGGGCTACGAGTCGATCTGGGGCGTGGAGCACCACTTCACCGACTACACCATGTGCCCCGACGTGCTGCAGTTCCTGTCGTACATGGCGGGCAGGACGGAGCACGCCAAGCTGGGATCGATGGTGGTGGTGCTGCCTTGGCACGACCCGGTGCGGGTGGCCGAGGAGTTCGTGATGCTGGACAACCTCAGCGACGGTCGCGTGGTCGTCGGAGTCGGGCGAGGCCTGGCCCGGGTTGAATACGAGGGGTTCCGACTGGATATGAACCAGTCCCGGACCCGGTTCAACGAGTCTGCGGAGTTGCTGGTCAATGCCCTGGAGCAGGGCTTTGCAGAGTTCGATGGTGAGTTGGTGCAGCAGCCGAGGGTCGAGATTCGCCCCAACCCGTTCAAGACCTTCGAGGGACGCACCTACGCCGCCGCCATATCCCCGGAGTCGAGCATCATACTGGCCAAGCTGGGCGTCGGCGTGCTCATCATCCCGCAGAAACCGTGGAGCGACGTCCAGAACGAACTGGCCTCCTACCGCGCCACCTACCAGGAGGTCAACGAGGGAGAGCCTCCCGCGCCCGTGGTTGTCACCTTCGCCTACTGCGACAACGACGAGGAACGCGCCGCCGAGATGTCCCGCAAGTACGTTGGCGGATACTGGGAATCGGTGATGAAGCACTACGAGTTTCGCAGTGATCACCTGAAGAACACGCGGGGCTACGAGTACTACGGCGGGTTCACCGACAAGATCAACACCTACGGCGACCGCGACGTGGTGGACTTTTTCGTCAACCTGCAGGTAACCGGCACGCCGGAGCAGTGCTACCAGAAGGTGATGGACATCTACGGCTACACCGGCACCGACTCTCTGGTGGCCTCATTCAGCTACGGAGGCATGCCGTACGAGGACGCCGAGGCCAGCATGCGCCTGTTCGCCTCCGAGGTGTTGCCGGAGCTCAAGAAGTTCGAGCCCGTTCCCAGCTGGGGCTGATGGACCCACAGAGCTGCCGGACATTGAATACCAGAAAAGAGACAGGGGCGGACATCAAAATCCGCCCCTTAATTTCGTATACCATTTCATGAAGGGTCCGCAACGGGGGACAACCAGTACGCCTTCACCCTAGCCCTCTCCCAGTGGGGGAGGGGACTGTTAGGAGTTCATTATTCGCCGTGGTAGCGCGTGGACTCCTTGGTGACCTCACCACGGGGCCGCCAGGAGAACCTTTCGGCGTAGCGGTTCGGCTTGCCCTCGACCACATCAGCGGTTATGCCGCCCAGCGCAGGGGTGAACTTGAAGGCATGCCCGCTGCCTCCGGTGGAGACAACCAGGCCCTCGATCTCCGGGTGCCGGGTGATATAAAAATCGCCATCCCACGTGTCGTTGTAGAAGCAGGCCCGGCTGCCCGCGAGGGGCGCGTTGGCCAGCTCTGGCACCGAGAGGGCCAGGAATCGCCGGCTGGACTCGACCACGGCAGGGTCGGCGTCCCGGGGCGCGTCGGCATCGACGAGTCGCCCCGGCCCGTGGTTGGCCAACTTGACCACGCCCTCCGAGTTGACCGGAAACCCGTACCAGCCCGTTCGGGGAATGTCGGCGCCCCAGGGCGGGAAATGCGGAGGGCTGAACCGTTCGGGCAAGGTGGGCCTCAGATAGACCAGCGTCTGGGCCACCGGGCTCATCATATCCGCCAGTTCCGGGACCAGTCGCGCGGTCCACACCCCTGCGGCCACCACGACGCAGTCCGCCCTCACCTCGCTGCCGTCAAGGGAGCGGAGTCCCACCGCTCGTCCCTCCTCGACAATCACGGACTCAACGCTGAACCCGGCGCGTATCTCGACTCCTGCTTTAGCGGACTCTGCAGCCAGGAACGACACGGTCTCTCCGGCCTCGCCCCAGCCGCCGCGAGGGTTGAAGTAGCCGTCGGTGTAATGCTGGCTGTTCCACAGGGGATAGCGCTCGGCAACGGTCTCGGAGTTGAGCCGTTGCAGCGGCCAGCCGGCATCGGTGAGCAGGTCGTAGGACTGGCGCTCCACCGCTGGTAGCTCCAGCGGGTTGCTGGTGAGCACCAGGAACCCGTCCTCGTGGTACAGGGGCTTTCCCCGCCAGTCGTTCCAGACGTGCCAGCCCTCAATGGCCTCGGCGCCCAGATCGCTGTACAGCCTGTCGTCGCCGTAGTCCATCCGGATCATCCGGGACACGTCATTGGAGGCCGCAAGAGGATGGGGAACCGGGCCCAGATCCACGACGGTAACCGCGAATCCCCGGCCTCGGAGTTCCAGGGCAGCGGACAACCCGAAGATACCTGCGCCCGCGATTACTATGGATTGTTGAGTAGTCACAGAGGAATTCACTCCCACTTCTTTGACAAGCTCGGGACAGGACCAGCCCTCCCCCGAGGGGGAGGGAATTTACGGCCTAACGGCCCACGGCCTCGATAATCGTCTTGAGTTCATCGACGCTCAGATCGCCGAACTTGCGCCAGCCGCCGATGAGGTACGTGGGGGTGCCCCCGATGCCGCTGGCGCGGGCCGTTTCGTTGGACTCCAGCACCGCGTCGCGGTAGTGGCCCGATTCCAGGCGGGCCTCCAACTCTGCCACGTCGAGACCGGCCTTCTCCGCCAGTCCCTTGACCACATCGAGGCTGCCCAGGTCGGCGCTCTCCTCCCAGTAGGCAGCAGCGGCCACGTGGTGGAAGGTGTCGTCCAGGCCCTGCTCCTTGGCGTAGAGAGTGGCTTCGTGAACGTACAGCGTGTTGGGAGACCACTGGGGCCGTCGCATCACCAGTCCCGCGCCGCGGGCGCGCTCCTGCATGTGCGGCGCCAACTCGGTCTCGGTTTCGCCGTCGAACAGGCGGCGCGGCTGACCCTCCGGGGGACAGTCAGGCCGCAAGAGGAACGGCCTGCGGTCTATGGTGATATTCAGGTCCTTGGCAACAATGTCGAGCCTGCCCAGGCCCACGTAGCAGAAGGGTCAAGTGTAGTCCTGCCATACGGAGACCTCGACGGGATTGTTGGTAACCATATTTTTCTCTTCCTGTTTAAGTGGATTTAGCGCAGAGAGGGGAATGGTCTGAATCAGGATTTACCGGATTTTAGGATGAGCAGGATTGCTCTAATCAAGTGAACACTGCTTATCCAGATAATCCTGATTCAGACAAGAACTGCTAGTCGTCGGCGGGGGCAGGGACGGCAGCATCGGCGAAGGCGGCGCGAAGGGCTGCGGTGGCCTCCTCCATCACCTGTCCGCTCTTGTCCATAATGCCAACCATACCGAAGAAGCCGTGGATCATGCCGTCATACCGGCTGATTGTGGTCGACACTCCGGCCTCCTGCAGGCGACGACCATAGGCCTCGCCCTCGTCGCGCAGCGGGTCGAACTCGGCGGTGATGACCAGCGCGGACGGCTGTCCGGCCAGGCTCTCGGCCTTCATCGGCGCAGCGTACGGGTTGTCGGCGTCGGCTGCGTCAGCCAGGTAGGCATCCCAATACCAGATCATGGCGTCGCGGGCCAGCAGGAAGCCCTCGGCGTTCTGGGAATAGGACGGGGTGTTGTAGTTGCGCTCGGTGACCGGGTACACCAGCAGTTGATGGGCGATAGCGGGTCCGCCCCGGTCGGCGGCCATCAGCGAGATGGCGGCTGCCAGGTTGCCCCCAGCGCTGTCACCGCCCACGGCCAGCCGCGAGGCGTCGGCATTCAGGCTGGCGGCGTTGTTGACGGCCCACACCGTAGCGGCGTAGCAGTCCTCGGCTGGGCCGGGGAACTTGGTCTCGGGGGCCAGCCGATAGTCCACCGACACCACGACGCTGCCGGAGCCCTTGCAGAGGTGCCGAGCCGTGCCATCGGCGGATTCCAGGTCACCGATGACCCAGCCACCGCCGTGGTACCAGGCCAGGATCGGGAACGGGCCGTCGCCCTCCGGCGTGTAGATGCGTACCGGAACGTCGCCGTCGGGGCCAGGTATGCTGCGGTCCTCAACCCTGGCAACCTCGGGGCCAGCGGGACGGGGACGGGCAGCGGCGTTGATGCGCGCCTGCTCCGGCGACACCTCCCACACCGCCGGCAGTCCCAGGGAGTTCACTGTGTCGATTACTGCTTGTGCTTGCGGGTCCAGTGGCATGATTTGCCTCCACTTTTCGCTGAATGTTTCTCGGAGTTGATTTGGTCAGTTGGGTATCCAGGCCATGCCGCGAATCTCGCTGAACTCACGAGGCAGTTTGACCCACCAGTCCCCGCCGTCAGCGGTGGCGTAGATCTGGCCGTAGTGGCTGCAGCACAGGATGAAGTCGGGGTCGGAGGAGTGCGTAGCGAAAGCCCACATGGGCGTGTTGGGATCCTGGGGCATCTTCAGCGATTCCCAGCTCTGGCCACGGTCGGTGGAGCGCTGGACGGCTCCCGTTACGCCGAAGGGCGAATCCCCGGTAGCAACCAGCAGGGTGTTCGGATCATCGGCCTTTACCGTGATGCCCCGGCAGTAGCGCATGGGGAAGGAATCACGGACGCCCAGGCCCTGCCAGCTCTCGCCGATGTCGGTACTGGCAAAGACCTCGCCCGGCGTGCTGGTAAAGACGGTAACGTCGGCACCCACGCTCACTGTCATCCCGTGGATATCGGGGTCGTTCAGGCCGCCGTTGATGCGCGTCCAGGAATCACCGCCGTCCAGGCTGCGGCGGACCCCATCGACCTCCACACCGGCCCATACGACCTGCGGATTGCTTGGATCAACCTCCAGCGCCGTGACCCGGGGGACGCGGACGTTGGGGCATTCCTCAGCCATGTCAACGGGCAGCTGCTCCCAACTGGAGCCGCCGTCGGTGGAGCGGAACAGTGCAGAGGGGCTGGTTCCGGCAAAAATGACCGAGGGGTCCGACGGGCTGACGGCGATATTCCAGACGTGCATATGGTTCATCGGGGATTCCAGGCGCTGGAAGGCCTTGCCGCGATCGGTGCTGCGGAAAATGCCCTCGTCGGTGCCGGCATATATTACCGCCGGGTCGGTGGGGTCGACCTTGAGGCCAAACACCTTCATATCACCCCAGATGCCGCCCGCTCGTCCGTAGTTCCGGCCACCGTCGTGGCTGACCCAGAGGCCCGCGCCTATGGTCCCTACCAGGATGGAAATATCCTTCGCCATAGCACACCTCAAACTCGCTGTGGGGAATCATTTTCCGTTGGAGATGGCTAATGATAGCAGACTGGCAAGCAGGCGGCTAACGGGCTCAGGGGAATCGCTGGGGCATTCGATTATTGGGGAGCGAAAGTCGATCTCAGCCCAGTGGACGCTATTTCTCACTTATTCGCATCGCATCCAGCGAGGACTTCATCCCCACCATGACCCTCCCCCTGAGGGAGAGGATATTGTTGCGATAGCCTCTCAGTCCGTCGACAGGATGATCTTGCCGAAATTGGTGTTGCCCTCCATAAGCCGGTGCGCTCCGGCGGCGTCCTCCAGCGGGTAGACGCTGTCGACGACCGGTTTTATGGCCCCCGATGCTATAAGGGGCAGGACATGGCGCTTGATCTGGTTGGTGAGCGCAATCTTCTCCTCGATGGGCCGGGCGCGCAGCACCGTGCCATTGACGCGCAGACGCTTGAACATCACCGGTCCCAGGTTGATCTGCACTGCTCCTCCGCCCATGGTGCCGACCAGCACCAGGCGTCCGCGCAGGGACAGAGATGCCACGTTACGGTCCCAGTAGTCGGCGCCGATGACGTCCAGAAGCACGTCGACACCAGCGCCACCGGTGTGTTCGCGCACGACCTCGCTGAAGTCCTGCTCTCGGTAGTTGATGCCCACGTCCATTCCCAGCTCTTTCGCGCCCTGCAGCTTGTCCGCGCTGCCCGCGGTGCCGAATACATAGGCGCCAGCATTGTGGGCCAGCTGCACGGCCGCCGTGCCCACGCCGCTGCCCGCCGCGTGGATCAGCACCGACTCGCCCATAGACAGGTCGCAGTGGTTGAACAGGGCGTCGTAGGCCGTGAAAAACACCTCGGGCACCGCCGCCGCCTGTACAAAATCGAGATTGTCAGGGATGCGCATCGCCATCCGCGAGTGGGTCACCACCCGCGACGCGTAGCCGCCGCCACCCAGCAGACCGAAGACGCGATCCCCGGGGGACAGGTCAGTAACATTGGCGCCCGCCTCCGCCACAACACCTGAGAATTCAAGGCCGGGAATGTCGTCCGGGCTGCCTGGGGGTGCAGGATAGCCGCCCTGGCGCTGCAGCGTGTCGGCGCGGTTCAGCGCCGAGGCCTTAATGTCGACGAGAACGTCATCGGGGCCCGGGACCGGGTCCGGTAATTCCTGCACCTTGAGTACCTCGGGCCCGCCCGGCTCAGTGATCACAGCAGCGCGCATAGGTCAGTTGACTCCCTCGTAGAATGGCTTCCAGTCTAACACTAGTGGTGCGAATTCTTTCTAGTGATGGGTAGCCTTGGCTGTAGCGATCAGGGCGCCCACACGGGGCGCGCCTACGGGACTGCCTCTGACAAGTAGGGGCAACCCTTGTGGTTGCCCTCGTTGTGCCCATCGTTTCAGAGCAGTTGCTCTACTAGCACAATAAAACGGCCCCGATAGGCATCGGGGCCGTTGAGATCGCTGCGTAAGTCCGGGCTACTTGCCGTTGCTGCGGGTGGCCACGTATTCCTCGGCCAGGCGGCGGCCGGTCTCCCGCATCAGCTTCTCGTCCTCCTCAGGAGTTGCGGCCGGGGGAGCGAAGACCACCGTGTCGTTGCAGTAGGTGGGGAAGTGCTCACCCTTAAGCTGTGCGTGGGAGCCGCCGATCTCCTCTCCGTTCTGAACGGCGCGGATGCCCCGGCGTACCTGTCGGCGGAACATGGTGATGCCCCGGTCAGTGGCGCCCAGATGCTCCAGCCCGTGGACGGCGATGGGACGCTGGGATATCTGCGCCTCGTAGTCGCCGGGCTGCAGCTGCTGCTCACGGGGGTCGTCGGATATGGGGAGTTGGGCAGGCAGCATCTGGTTGCGGTCTATCCACCACGCCGGTTCCTTTTCCTCGGACTCCGAGATGTGGCGGAGCTCCAGGAGCATGGTGCTGTCGTTATCCCTCGGCACAATCCAGCGAGTCATCATCGGCCCGTCGAACCCGTGAACGTCCCTGCCGTCCTCCCAGATGGGCGCCACCTGCTGAAGGTTGGGCAGGACGTTCTCAACAGAGCGCACCCAGATGTTGTCGCCGACGCGCCGGGTGGCAATGTAGATGATCCCGGCGGGAGTCTCCATAAAGTCGAGGTTGGGCACCACGCCGAACTCGTCGGTGAACTGCGACCCGCTGACGATGGTGTGCAGGAACGAGGTATGGACCGGGTCCATGGCATTCTCGAGGACCTGCAGATAGTTACAGGGGTAGTCGTAGCGCTGCCCCGGGATCAGCCGGTAGCCGTCGCGGTCGAAGCTGTCAGGGATGGGGAAAGGCGGCATCTCGTCCGGCGGTCCCATATAGGCAAAGATAGTGCCGCAGAACTCGTTCACCGGGTAGGCGCCATGGCACAGCCGGTCCTTGAAGGTCGATCCGGCCGGTTCGCCCGGCGTCTCCAGGATGGTGCCGTCAACGTCGAACAGCCAGCCGTGGTAGCAGCAGCGGATGCCCCGTTCGGACACCAGGCCGAACTCCAGCGACGTGCCGCGATGCGGGCAGTGGGCCTCGACGAGGCCAATCCGGCCGCTGAAGTCGCGGAAGGCCACCAGCTCCTCGCCCAGGATCTTGAGCCCGACCGGAGTATCCCCAAGCTCGTCGGCGTAGCAGACCGGCTGCCAGAAGCGGCGCAGGTACTCGCCGGCGGGGGTGCCTGGGCCGACATGCGTCAGCTCATCGTCTTCCTTGGGGACCTGCGAGTGGTAATAGCCGCCGTATTTCGTGGAAAGAAAAGGAGCGCGGGTAGTTGCCATGGTCCTCCTCCATTCCCTGTTGGCTTACGCTCCAACCCTCGGGCCGAGCGATTATTTATGGTTGGGCGGGATTATAAGTATCGCGCAGCACGTGGTCAACAACTCTATGCGTGGGCCGCCGTATCCTGTGCCTCTTCGATGCGACGCATCAGGTCCATAACCATTGGCATGGCAGGGCCGTAGCGGTCGGCATCGTCGATGGCGTAGCCCTTGTGGTAGCTGGCGCGGAACGCCGACAGCGGACTGCCCGCACCGGTCACTGCCGACGACTTGCCATCATCCTCCGGCTCGTCCCAGTGGCCGCCGTGGATCAGCGGCGGCAGGGCCTCGGGATCGCGGAACACATTCATCGGGTCGCCGCCATCCTCTACGATGCGCATCTGTTCCTCGAACTGCCGGCGCATGAACACGATGGGGAGATCGGTGCGGCCCAGGTGCTCTTGCGTACGGTCAGTGATCGGCCCCTGGGAGATCCAGGCGTGGGCGTCCTGCGCCAGCACAAAATCCAGGATCGGCTTCCCGTCGTCGTCGAACAGAGGAACATCGTAGTAGGGAACGGTCTCCTGGACGGGGGCGGGCACCTCTCCGGGCGCCATGTAACAACCGTAGTTGATGTGATAGGTGTTGGTGTCGTCCACGGGAACCCGTATCTGGAACTCCTGCCGTACCATTCCCGGGCCGCCCGTCTGGGTGTAGAACGGGAAGACAACGGTGGCGTGGCGGGACTTGTGGTCGCGGTCGGCGCCCAACTCCTTGGAGTAGATGATGCCCTTCTCCATCCCGTAGCGAGTCGGGTTGACGTACAGGGACTCGATGCCGATGCCGGTCTGCATCCGGGCGTACAGGGTGTGCATCTGCCCGTCGGCGGCTCGTTCCTCCAGCTTACCCTGCTTGCGCAAAACGTACTCGAACAGGTTGCCGTGCAGGTAGACGCTGTGAGTCGGATCGCCGGTGTTCTCGTGGCACTGCAGCCAGTTGCAGTTCAGGTCCATGATGCCGATCTGTCGAAGGGAGTTGGGCATCACAAACAGGTCCCAGGGAGGCAGCAGCGGGGTTGGCTCTGGGCCCATATAGGCCCAGACGAGGCCGCCCATTTCCTGCACCGGGTAGCCCTTGATGCGAATACGGTCCTTGAATGGATCGTGAGCTGCCTCCAGCGGAGTCTCAATGCATTGCCCGGCCGGGTTGAACATCCAGCCGTGGTAGCAGCAGCGCAGGCCGCCAACGTCGGGGATGCCGTACCTCATCTCGGTCATTCGGTGCGGGCAGCGATCGCCCACCAGCCCCATCTGGCCGTCGGCAGACCGGAACAGCACCAGGTCCTCGCCGAGAATGCGAACGGCCATCACCTCCTCTTCCAGCAACTGAGCCGTGGGCCGCACCGGGATCCAGTAACGGCGCATCAGCTCGCCCATGGGCGTACCCGGCCCCACGCGGGTCAGGCGTTCATTGGCTTCGGCGGTCAGCATTGCATCTCTCCGGGCTGATTTTCATGGATATTTGGGATGCGGCATAGTCATGCCAGGGCAGTAGGGATGGCGAGTCAGTTGCGGTGCCGGCAGTCTATGTCCCGTTCCGTCGGCGCCGTTCCTCCTCCAGTTCTCGAAGGCGGCGCTGGGTTTCCAGATGAGATTTGCGCTCGATCTCCAACTCTGCCAGCGCTTCCTTCAAACCTCGGAGCCACGCACCTGCAATTGGATCGTAGTAATGCAGGCGAATGTCGCCCCAATAGAGGTCCAGGCCCAGGACGGGGCTGTGTCCCCAGGCCACGCCCTCGTCGCTGGTGTGAATGTCGAAGCGCCGATACTCACCGTCCTGCAGGAACTCCCCCACCAACGGCTCGCCGTAATACCTTCCGCCCGAACAGTCCAGCCGCCAGTACTCGCCTATTCCAATACTGGCGTATATTTCCCTCTTTGTAGTGAGGTCTACCCTGGCCGTTGAGGGCGAAGCGATTTCCAGCACCCAATCCGGCGGCTTCCCAACCTCCCAGACCTTGTACCCGTTCTCCTGAAGGATGGCATCGCGGTCCACGCCGAACGCTATGAACCCGTCGGGAGAACGGTGGACGCAGGGATTGCCCTGTTGGTAGTAGATGGCATTGTTGCCGCTCACCAAAATGTCGGGCCGGTCATCCCAGCGCCACAGCAGAATTTCCATGGTGTGATTCAGCTTGGGGAACTGGTACATGGCATCCGGAAACACGTCCGGGCGCTCCGGGTAGAATATCCCGGAGCCGTCAGGACTGTAAGGTAGATAAGCGTGCTTGGCCTTTGAGGTCATAAGCGGCCCTGCCAGTGAGGGGTGCCTAAACAGTATACCGCACGGCCCAGCCTTCATTGGCCTATACTGGCGAAAAATTCACCCTCACCCTGACCCTCTCCCGGAGGGAGACGGAAAAACGGAGACGCCGACATGACCACCAGCAGACCGCCGCTCAACGACACCCTGGACGCCTTCTGCACCGACACTGAAGCCTACCTCGAGGGGGCGCCTGGAGGTCCGCTCTCGGGTCTGACCTTCGCCGCCAAGGACATTTTCGACGTGGCGGGCCACGTCACTGGCGGGGGCAACCCCGACTGGAAGGCCACCCACGCACCAGCCGAGCGAACCGCCTGGATCATCCAGACCTTGGTGGATGCCGGGGGCACCATGGTGGGCAAGACCCACACCGACGAGCTGACTCGCGGCATCCTGGGCGAAAACGCCCACTACGGCACGCCGATCAACACCCGCGCGCCGGACCGGGTGCCCGGCGGCTCCTCCAGCGGTTCGGCGGCGGCGGTGGCCGGCAGCCTCGTGGACTTTGCCCTCGGCTCCGATACAGGTGGCTCGGTCCGCATACCCGCCAGCTTCTGCGGACTGTACGGCCTGCGGCCCACCCACGGGAGCATCCCGCTGGACGGTATCCTGATGCAGGCCCCCAGCTACGACACCATCGGCTGGTTCGCCCGCGACGCCGCAACCTTCGCGCGGGTGGCCGAAGCCGTATTCGGTTCCCGGGTTGAGGCAGGAGCGCCATCGCGGATAGTCATCGCCGAAGACCTGTTCGGCGAGTGCGACCCGGCTGTGGCGTCCGCTCTGCGTCCGTTGGCCGACCGGGTAGCCGGATTGGCGTCTGAAACCGAGACTGTCCGCCTCGCACCCGATGGAGTGGACGGCTGGGCTTGGCAGCAGAACGCGCTGCAGTCCGTGGAGGCGTGGAATTCCGTGGCCGACTGGATCGATGCCGTGAACCCCCGTTTCAGCTATATGGTCGCAGACCGGTACGCGCTGGGGTTAACTTTTGCCCAGCACGAACTGGAGGCGGCCCGGGCGACCCGCGACCGGGCGCGCCGTCGCCTCGATGATGTGGCGCCTCCGGGTACCTTCCTGTGCTTCCCAACGTCGCCGGTTGTTGCCCCACTCCGCGACCAGCCGCTGTCGGGCAAGCGGGCGTCCCAGGCACGCATCGTTCGCATCACCTGCATGGGCGGCACCACCGGGCGACCGCAGCTCTCAATGCCGCTTGGAGAGGCGGACGGGCTGCCAGTGGGCCTCTCAATTATGGGAAACCGGGGAGACGACGAGGCCCTCATCGGATTCGCGCTGGAGATCGAGCGTACGCTGAGCGGATAGAGGGGCCTAGGCTGGCGGTGGACAAAGCGAGTGGCTGAAATTACTATGCCAAAGGCAATTGTTAATTGATACTCGGGAGAAGCGCAATGGCCCATGAGGTTCAGGGTGTAGTAGCGGAATCCAGGGGAGCGCCGGTCAAACTGACCACCATCAACGTGCCGGACCCAGGCCCCGGTGAGGCCCTCGTGCGAGTCCAGGCCTGCGGCGTCTGCCACACCGACCTGCACTACCGCGAGGGTGCGATCAACGATGACTTCCCGTTTCTGCTGGGCCACGAGGCGGCGGGAGTGGTGGAGAGCGTCGGCTCCGACGTTGAAAACGTGGCCCCAGGCGACTTCGTCATCATCGCCTGGCGCGCGCCCTGCGGCACCTGTCGTTCCTGCGTACGGGGCCGCCCCTGGTATTGCTTCGCCAGCCGCAACGCCACCCAGCCAATGACGCTGCCCGACGGCAAACCCCTGTCGCCCGCGCTGGGCATCGGCGCTTTCACTGAGCTGACCCTGGTGGCCGCGGGTCAGGCGGTAAAGGTGCCAGCCGAGGCCAGCGCGGCGGCGGCCGGGCTCATCGGCTGCGGCATCATGGCCGGTCTGGGCGCGGCAGTGAACACCGGCGGCGTGGGCCGGGGCGACTCGGTGGCAGTGTTCGGCTGCGGGGGAGTGGGCGATGCGGCTATCGCTGGATCAAAGCTGGCCGGCGCGCACACCATCATCGCCATCGACATCGACGACCGCAAGCTGGAATGGGCGCGGGAGTTCGGTGCCACCCACACCATCAACGCCCGCAGCACCGACGCGGTGGAGGCCGTTCGCAACCTGACCGGCGGTAACGGCGTCAACGTCGCCATCGAGGCTGTGGGCAATCCGGTCACGTTCGAGCAAGCCTTCTACGCCCGAGACCACGCCGGAACCGTGGTACTGGTCGGAGTTCCCAGTCCCGATATGAAAATCGAGTTGCCGTTAATAGAGATATTCGGTAGGGGCGGGGCAGTCAAGTCGTCATGGTACGGAGACTGCCTGCCCACCCGTGACTTCCCGATGTTCATCGAACTCTACCTGCAGGGACGTCTCGATCTCGACCGGTTCGTTTCTGAGACCATCGGAATCGGCGACGTTGAGGAGGCCTTTCACAAGATGGAGCAGGGCGAGGTACTCCGCTCCGTAGTGGTCTTCTAGGTGCCTTACAGCGAAGACCTTGCCGACCGCATCCGCCCTCTGCTTGCAGGGCGAACCGGTGTGCGCGAACAGAAAATGTTCGGCGGGCTGTGCTTTATGCTGAACGGCAACATGGCCCTTGGAGTCATGGGAAACGAGCTGATCGTTCGGGTCGGCAAGGAAAACTTCGACCACGCCCTGTCTCAGCCACACGCCAGGGTGTTTGATATGACCGGCAGGCCAATGCGGAGCTTTGTCCACGTCATCGCCGAGGGTATTGCCGGGGACGAAGGGCTTGCCGAGTGGGCCGGTCGAGGCATTGCGTATGCAGAGGCGCTGCCGCCCAAGTAAAATAGTCGAGAATACGCCCTGCGCGCACAGCCCAACCCTCTTCCTCCGGAAGAGGGAACTGACAGGAGAACGAGATGGATATTGGCGCAATGATGTTCGTAACCGACTACTCCATGCGGCCTGATGAATTGGCCCGGTCGCTGGAGGAGCGGGGGTTTGAGTCCATGTGGGTCCCGGAACACACCCACATCCCCACCAGCCGCATCTCGCCATGGCCCGGCGGCGACGATCTCCCCCAGATGTACTGGCACACATACGACCCCTTCGTGGCCCTGACGGCAGCAGCCGCCGTGACCACCAACCTCAAGCTGGGCACCGGCATCTGCCTGATGATCGAGCGCGATCCCATCACCACGGCCAAGGAGGTCGCGAGCCTGGACATGATCTCCAACGGCCGCTTCATATTTGGCATCGGCGGCGGCTGGAACGCCGAGGAGATGGAGGACCACGGCACCAACTTCCGGCGTCGCTGGCGCATCCTGCGGGAGAACATCCTGGCCATGAAGGCCATCTGGACCGAGGATGAGCCGGAGTTCCATGGCCGCTACGTGAACTTCGACAAGTGCTGGGCCTGGCCCAAGCCGGTCCAGAAACCACACCCGCCGATCCTGATGGGCGGCGACGGCGCCACCACCTTCGACCGCGTGCTGGACTACTGCGACGGCTGGATGCCCATCAGTGGGCGCGCCGCCGAGGGTCCCAGCCTGCCTGAGAAGATTCAGCTCCTAAAGCACCGCGCGGAGGACATTGGACGCGACCCAGACTCCATCAATATCACCGTCTTCGGAGCCCGGCCCGATCCCGACAACCTGGCACGGATGGAGGAGAGCGGCGTCGATCGCGTTCTGTTCGGACTGCCATCAGAAACAGCTGACACTGTAACGCCCATCCTGGACGACTGCGCCAAGCTGCTTTAATCGGGAGACAGGCGGGGGGCCACAATCCAGACCATCAGACAGGGGCGCTCGAGGGAGCGCCCCTACGTGTTCTCCCGATCAGAAAGATGGTTCTCGATTCGGGCCAGAATATCGCGAATCTCCAGCAAGACGGCATCCGATGACTCTGAGGAGGCCAACGGCGCGGAGGATGCTGCGCTTGCCCGGCCCGACTCCGCATCGATCACAAGCTGGCGCTGGGCCAGGACGGCATTGCGGAATGCCTCCGCGTCAATCACGCCGATCAGGTTGCCCTCGGAGCCTGAGTCCTGACCCGACGCCCCCGCCGTCTCTACCTTCAGGCCGCGCAGACCGTAGTGCCGCATGACCGGACCATCGTGCAGCCGCACATCGGTTATACGATTCAGGGGTATGGTCGACTCCTTTCGGAAGAACACGCCGATCCTGATTTCCAGTGCATTCGTCGTCAGCCTCGCTGACACGCGACGCAGGTACTCCGCGCCGTACCAGAAACTGACTGCCCACCAGAAGGGTATCAGGAGAATGCCCACCACCGAGATGAACAGGTAGCCACTGATAACGACCCGCCCCCAAGCTGCGATCTTCTGGTCGAACTGCGCCTCGGCGATTACGTCCCCGGTTACCTGTGCCACTATGACCCCTCCTATGGGTTCCCCATCCACAAGCTGCTTGGGTTCATGATCACGCATCCGCCCGCCGGGATAGCGGCAGCACGGCAAACACCACCGCAGCGAGGCCGAACAGCACCGCAATGTAGATCATAGTCTCGGAAAAGCCCATCGTCTGGTAAATCGCGCCTGCCACCAGGGCGGAGACCGCTCCCATCAGGAAAGCGATGCAGGCCACTACTCCCAGTCCCGTCGAGGCCACCTCGCGCCCCACCACGTCGAACACCGCCGCCGTCAGTATCGGCTGATCCGGGTACAAAAACAGTCCCAGTAGCGCAATGGTGACCGTCAGAGCTATGCCGTCGCTGAATGGGATCAGCGCCAGCGTCACCAGGCAAGACCACAGCAGTCCCGGCACCAACACCTGCTTGCGGCCCCAGCGATCGGACAGGTACCCGGCCCCCGTTTTTGCAACCAGTCCAACCACGATCAGCAGCGAGAGGTGAAATCCCCGCCAGGCCGTGCTCATGTCCAGTTCGTGTTCGAAGTACAGGGACAAAATCGTCACCAGCGAGATTAGGCACATGCTCCGCAGGCCGCGAACAAACGTCAGACCCCACAGAACCGGGCTGCGCAGCAGGCGGCGGGTCATCTCCAGCCGCTGGCCCATCCTCACCGGATCGGCAGGAGCACCTCCCTCTGTATTCACGTGCCCGATGCGACGGAAAGTCCATACAGCCATGAAGCCCAGGAAGAAGGGAGGGATGGCGTATATGCTCATCAGTTCCTTCCACCCCAGGTATCCCAGCAGCACACCGGTGGCCAGTGGCCCGGCCACGTCGCCGATGCTGCCGCCCACGCCGTGGGAGGACAGGGCAAAGCCGCGTCTCTCTGCGAAATGGTACGATAGCGAGGCAGACGCCGGCAGGTGCCAGACCGAGTGGGATATTGCCACCACTCCGATTCCGATCAGCAGGAGCCAGTAAACCGGTGACACCCCCATGACCAGCGACCCGAGGGCGGCCAGAGCGAGGCACCCGGCAAGCAGCAACCCCCAGTGGCGCCGCACGATGTCCACCACCACGCCGCCGGGCAGCGCGATGATTCCGGAGGCCAGGTCGCGGGCCGACATCACGCCCGCAGCACCCACCGCGTTTAGGGCGAAGTACATCTGGATCTCGGGGAGGGCAACGGCGAAGCTCTGTAGTATCCAGTGAAAGGTGGAATGACCCGTGGCCAGACCGGGCATCATGTAGCGACGCAATGCAGCAATGGCACTGGGCGTTACCGAGTCATCTCGGGCCATGTCCTCTTGTCCTGCTCTCGCTGTAATGTATTTGGGGAGGCCCCGGTGGGACCATACGCCCGGAGCCTGACCTGTCGGCGTCCCGGCGTGGATGGGCCGTTATGTACCTATCCTTACGGGATCAAACACGTCGCGGACGGACCGGATGATCGACAGGGCGGTCAGTCGGCCGGTCTTGGGGTTCTCGGAAGGGATGTTCTCGATGTGTACTCGCAGCAGCCCGAACTCGCCCTCAACCGTGATGTCGTGACAGTTGCGACGCAGCGCGGGGTCAGCGACGATGCGTACCGTGGTGCGGTCGGGACCGATGCCAGCCAGGCTCACTGCCGCAGACACGTTCAAGTTGGATGGAAAGCCGATGCACGCCTCCCGCGCGGTACCGCAGAAAACCTCTTGGGCCTCAATGAACTGACCCACGGGAATCTCATTCTCCACCAGGTACGGAGCACCTTCGAGGGCCACGATGGGCTTGCGGGAGACCATCTCAACCCGTTCGACGTGTCCCTGGCACGCCGACTTGATGCCGTCCAGCCCCGCGATGGCGCCGGATGGAGCATACAGCCGACAGCCGGTCTCCCTGGATCGCTTGATGATCTCCGGGTGTTCCAGCAGCGCCCCGATGCTTATGACCATCAGGTCCCTGCCGGCGCCGAATGCCTCCTCCGCCAGGGACGGAACGACGTGTCCCCCTGCGGTCTCGATGAGCAGGGACGACCGCTCCACCAGCTCGTCAATGCTGAGATACGGCGGCGGAGATTCCAGCGTCTCAAGGAATTCATGCGCCGTCTCGGAGGTGCGGCTGGTTACACCCGACACTGGGGCGCCCAACTCTCCCGACTGGCCAGCTCGAATCAGGGCCCGGCCAATGGAGCCGCATCCAACTATTCCGATACCGTAGGTCATCGGGAGTCCCTCCGGCGCAACTCTATCACAAAAGTAAAGAGCCACTCGCAATTGAGTGGCTCTCGTTTAAGGCACTTTGAATCGTCTAGCGGCGGATGGCGCTGAAGCAGTCGCTGCAGTACACCGGCCGGTCGCCGCGGGGGACGAAGGGGACCATGGTGTCGACGCCGCACTGGTCGCACACCACCGGGTGCATCTCACGGGTTCCGCCACCGCCCATGCCACCGCCCACACGCTGCTGGCTCTTGCGAGCGCCGCGGCAGGGGGAGCACCGCTTGGGGTCGTTGGTATAACCGCGAGAGGCGAAGAATTCCTGTTCACCAACAGTGAAGATGAACGGCGCGCCGCACTCTACACAGGTGAGTTCCTTATCTGCCAATGCCATTTGGATAACCTCCAGATTTTTGGGTAACCTTTTCGGGCTCAGTACAGGTTATCCGAGGCAGCGGTAACGCTAACTGTAACCAACAGCAGGACACCTTTTACTTGCACCAAGCCCATTATACCACCATCCGTCCCTATCAATATCAGGCGTATGGTCAATTTCCCAAAGCGTTCTTCGACGCCACCTACTCCTCGGCAGGCAGAAATGCGTTGGGGACGATGGCACTGCCCGTGCCCACGGCAGTGGTGTCGCCCCGCTGATTCTGCACCTGGATATTCACGCTCACCCTCAGTCCGTTGGCCTCGCGGGACGTGCCAGCAACCTCGCCGCTGAAGGTGATCGTATCGCCGGGCCGCACCGGGCGCAGAAAACGAAGGTCCACCGTGCCTGTGTGGTTGAATACCTGGTTGCCGAAGTGCCGGCGCATCATTTCCAGGGCGAAGCTGATGGACATGCGCCCGGAGGCAACCGTTCCCGAGGTTCCCAGCGTCTCGCGGGCCGCTTCCTCGTCGGTGAACTGCGACGGCCCGGATTGGCCGGCGCTGCCCTCGAACAGGTTGATGGCCTCCTGGGTCATTTCCTTCACCAGTGGCGCTACGGCGTCGCCTTCTGAGTAGCTGCGCACTATCCCTCCCATTTCTTGCCCACCTCCCACGGCTGCTTCAACTCGTGGGTAATGACCCGGTCGATCAGCCGCCTGTCCTCGTCCACCGATGTCGCCTCGGTGACGATGTAGTTCTTGCCCCGGCGCAGGTACTTGTCAGCCACCCACGCTGTGACGGTCAGCTTCTTGCCGGGTACGGGAGAGTTGTAGCAGTGGAAGGCGCAGCGGGCGTTGACCGACCCGTTGTCCGAGTACTTGGCGTTGAACTGCCGCACGTCCACCTTGTGCGAGATAGTTGGAAACGCTGCCTCCGGGTCCATCACTCCCCGGCGGTACTCATCTACCATCTCCTGCGTCAGGACGTATTCGAACTTTTCGAACACCTCTCCCACTTCCAGTGCGTCCCAGTCCAATGGAACTCGATTGTCAACTTCGGCCATTTCGCAATCTCCGCATTCTCAAAAAGTGCTTTTTGAAGTGGCCGCTATCTCCCTGCCAAGAGGTCAGCATCGCAACCACTTCAAATGCCATCCCCTATTTGCCTCTCCACACTGGCGGGCGCTTTTCGGCAAAGGCCCGCGGCCCCTCCGCAAAATCCTCGGTCCGTGTCAGGGTAGAGAACAGTATATTCTCGAACCGCAGGGCATCCTCCAGCGCTCGGCCCAGGCTGCGAATCATCGACTCCTTGGCGGAACGAACGCCCAGCGGCCCGTTGGAGCAGATCAGCTCCGCGTACCGTTCTGCGGAGGGCATCAGCTGTTCCTGCGGGACCACCTCGCTGACCAGCCCCATGCGCAGCGCCTCCTCGGCGCCGATGTGCTCGCCCGTCAACTGCATCCGAAGCGCGTTGCCGAGACCAATGATCAACGGCAGCCGCACGGTGCCGCCATCGCAGTGGTGGAAGCCGCGCTGCACCTCGGAGCAGCCGAACACCGCGTTCTCTGACGCCACCCGTATGTCGCAGGCCAGAGCCAACTCCAGCCCACCCGCAAGGGCGTAGCCGTTGACGGCGGCTATGATGGGCTTCCAGATGTTCAGACCACGGGTGATGCCGCCGAATCCGGGCCGGTCAGCGTCCTGCCGCAGGTCGTAGATGTCCCGTTCGCCCAGCACCGGCGTGTAGGTCTTCAGGTCGGCACCGGCGCAGAAGGCCCGGTCGCCCTCGCCCGTGATGATTGCCACCCAAGCCTCCGTGTCGTCGCGGAAGGTCTCCCAGACGCCGATTATCTCGGCTTGCTGGTCGGGACCCAGGGCGTTCATCGCCTGTGGCCGGCGAATCGTGATGTAGGCGATGTGGCCGCGCAGTTCGTAGCTGATGTCCGGCATTTCCGCAATCCTTGAACGTGGGGGGTCGCCACCAATCAATGTATCTGCCACTCTCGCGAACGGCAGTCTTAAGTTAACTGCCGACGGACTGCGGCGCAAGGTCGATAAGTCGCCCTTGCCGCCGTCCGGCGCCCGTGCGAAACTAGCCGCCGTAGCCAGACCGCAACAGGAGGCTTGGTAATGAAACTGGCTTTTTACGACGATTTTCGCCTTGGCGTTATAACCGGCGACAACGTGGTGGATGCTATGTCGGCGGTGGAGGGGATGAATTTCCGCCGGCCACAGGACCTGATCGAGGAGGTCATCATCAACTGGGAGGACATGCGTCCGCGCATCGAGGCCGCCGTCGCAGGACAGGAGGGCGTGCCCTTGGGCAGCGTAAGGCTCCGGGCGCCGGTGCCTAGACCTCCGAAGCTCATCTGCGCGGCGGTGAACTATCTCGAGTTCGGCATGCGGGAACCGGCGGTGCTGGACGGATTCCTAAAGGCGCCCAACGCCGTCATCGGCAACGGCGACACCTGCGAGTTGCCACCCGCGCCGGCATCGGTATTCCACCACGAGCCGGAGCTGGCTTTCGTCATCGGACGCACGGCCCGCAATGTGGAGCAGGACGAGGCGCTGTCCTACGTCTTCGGGTACACCAACTTCCTTGATATGTCGGCCCGGGGCCTGACCGGCGCCGTGGGCAACAGCTTTTTCCTCGGCAAGTGCTGGGACACCTTCGCGCCCATGGGACCGGCGCTGGTCACCGCCGACGAGATCGCCGACCCCCAGAACCTGCAGGTGCGGCTGTGGAACAACGACGAGGCGCGCCACGACTTCCCGACCAGCGACATGGCCCACCCGATTCGGGAACTGATTTCCGAGATGTCCAAGATCACCACCCTGGAGCCCGGAGATGTCATAGCCACCGGGGTCAACCATCAACACATCGGCGCCGTCCAGAACGGCGACGTTCTGCGGATGGAGATCGAGGGCCTGGGACCGCCCTTGGTCATCAACATCTCCGACCCCTCCGGACGCGAATGGCCACGGGGCATCGACAAGGCCTTTGCAGACATGATCGTGGCCGGCGCCCCCGCCCGGCGGGGGTAGACACTCCATTCCTGCCGCAATGCAAAACGAGCGGGGATTCAACCCCGCTCGTAAGTCTCCGGTTCCTCTGAAAGAGCTAGTCAGGCTGCAGACCGAGCTCCTCTATCTCGTGCCAATACACCGCTCCGGAAGTCACCTGCCGATCGATTGCCTCGTGGATGGTTACGCTGGCAATGGCGGCCCTCGCTGGCACTCCGGTGTATTCGGTCAGCAACTCGGCATTTCTGAGGGCGCGGAGGACGTCATAGGCACCGCCAATGAACGAGGCCTCAACCGCGATATACTGATTGTCTGTTCCGTCCGTAGCCTCGATCACCAGGTCTGCTTGCCTGAAGCTCCTTAGCTCGGCGGACAGGGCCTCCCCTTGCGCCGCTTTCAACGCCAGACGATACAACTCCTCCCGCGGAACCCTACGGACGTATTCCATTCCCATACTTAGGGCAATAACGGCAGCGTCGTCGACGGCCAAATCCAGGACAGCCTTTCCTTTCAGCCAGCCCACGTCATCAGTGAGCCTGGCAACGTTTTGTTCCAAGGAGAACACACGACCATCAATAGACTCAAGATTCCTGGTTATGCGTTTGTTTATTTCCTTAAGTTCTGCGACAGACTGTTTTAGTTCCGCATTGGTCACTTGCTGCTCGGCCACAAACGCGGTCATCTGCTGAACAAAGGCATCGAACTTGGCGGGCAGTTGCAGCAGTTCCTCTCCCAGGATCTGGGCGCGAACCGCGGCCTTCCACTCGGGGTTCTCCGAGAGTGCCCGGAGAAAGTCTTCCTGGCTGTTGATGGTGGTCATAGTTCTTGCTCAAAGGATTATGCGACTTCAATTATACAGCCCGCACTGTCTCGCCGCCCGCTGTCGCCAATTGCGCCTCCTCCCACTCCGGCGTATTATTCGGCTGACCGTACGCTCTTGGAGCGCCAACGGAGGTAAGCCATGACACTGGCCTCTGCTCTGACCGACACGCTGGACTTCGGACTGTTCGACTGGATCGAGTGGGACAAGTCAGCCCCACATGAGATTTTCGAAAACCGTCTGAAGATGCTGGAACTCGCCGACCGCAGCGGGTTTCATAGCTATCACCTGGCCGAGCATCACCTGACGCCTCTCAGCGTCTCGCCGTCGCCATCGGTGTTCCTGGCTGCAGCGGCGCAGCGCACATCGAAGCTGCGGTTGGGGCCGCTGGTCTACCTGCTGCCCTTCTACAATCCCATTCGCCTGTACCACGAGTTCTGCATGCTGGACAATCTCAGCAACGGGCGCCTGGACCTGGGCGTGGGCCGGGGGGTCTCGCCGGTGGAGGCGGAGAAGTTCGACATAGACCTCGCTGACAGCTGGGAAGTATTCAACGAGCAGATGGACCTGTTCACCAAGGGTTCCACAACGGGACTGTTCAACCACCAGGGAAAGCACTACAACTACGAGGACCTGGAAGTCTGGATCAAACCATTCCAGAAGCCCTACCCGCCACTCTGGTACGCCAGCAACAACATCGAGACAGTGCCGTGGATGGCCCAGCACAGTTTCAACACCTGCCATGTCTTCGCTGACAACGCTGGCACAAGGGAGCATTACGACCTCTACAAGCGAGTCTGGAACGCCGAGCGTATGTCCGACGGGCTGAACAGCCACGTGGCGACCCCCAAGCTGGGGCTGGTACGGCACATGTACGTGGCTCCCACCGACCAGCAGGCGCTGGCGGAGGCCAAGCCGGCCTTCGGTACATGGTTCCACAACATAAACTACCTCTGGGAAAGGAACGGTTACGACTTCCTGAATTTCATACGCGACTTTGATGACCTCGAACCCCGGGACATCGTCCTGGCCGGTTCTCCCGCAACGATACGGGAAAAGGTACAGCGGGCCATTGACGAGACGGGCATCAACTACTTCTGCCCGATCTTCGCCTGGGGCGACCTGTCCCCGGAACAGGTCATGCGCTCCCTGGGCCTGTTCGTGGATGAGGTAATGCCGCACCTGAGTCCGGCCCGTGAGGGCTAGTCGAGCAATGGGTGGAGTTATGTAATGCCCGATGGCACCGACACCAAGGCAGCGAACGCACAGTCTATCCAGCGTGCCATCGAAGCGCTGGCGGCGCGCAACGTCGAAGCGATCCTGGTCGGCAGCGGCGAGGAAGGGCTGGCGAAGCTGAGGGAGCTCGTACCGGAGGGGTCAGAGGTCTTCGTCAATACCTCGGAGACACTGAAGACCATCGGCTACACTGACTACATGCACGGAAACGACCGGTACGTAAACCTGCACGACCAGATGATGGCGCTGCCGGACCCGACGGCGCAACGCGAATTCCGCCGCAAGACCACCACAGCCGACTACTTCGTGGGCAGCGTGCAGGCCATTTCCGAGACGGGAGAGATCGTCGTGGCCAGCGGCTCTGGCAGCCAGATTGGCGCCTACTCCTTCGGCGCACGGCGCCTGATCCTGGTGGCGGGCACCCAAAAAGTCTGTCCCACCCTGGCCGAGGCGGAAGCCCGCACCCGTGGCTACACTCTGGAGCGACACGACCGCTGGCTGGAGGACATGGGCCGGACAGCCACGCCCATCGGAAAGTACATGGTGATGGAGCACGAGCCCATGGCGGGGCGCATCACCCTGATCCTGATCCCCGAGACCCTCGGCTGGTAGGGGCGGCCCTCAATTCAGCCGAGTCAACTGGACCGTTCGCCCGCATCCATGAGTATTATCGATATCCACGCCCACATCAGTCCGGAGGGCCTGCTCTGGGCCATGGCACAGGGCCGCGACTGGCACGGAATCCCTGCGGCCCTGCTGTTGCCAACCCACGAGTACACGCCGCGCACAACCTGGTCTCCCGAGCAGCGCCTGCGGGAAATGGACGAGCTGGGCGTCGACGTCCACGTCCTCTCCACAAACTCGTTCCTCTATTTCTACGAGTGGGATGCAGCCGCCACTGCCAACATGGCCCGGGAGTGCAACGAACACGTCGCACAGTTGACGAGAGACCATCCCGACCGGTTCGCGGGTTTCGCCACGCTGCCCTTGCAGAACGTGTCTGCGTCCGTAATGGAACTGGAGCGGTCGATCTCGACCCTGGGACTCAAGGGCGCGATGATCGGCGACCACGTCAATGGCCTAACCTACGACGATCCATCGTTCCTGCCACTGTGGAAAGCCGCCGAGGCCATGGGCGCGGTCATCTTCGTGCACCAGTCGGGCGACACAACGGTTACTCCACGCAACGACCGCTATCACATTCCCAACACCATCGGCAACCTGGTGGACCGTACGGTGACTTTTGCGTCGTTCGTCTACGGCGGTGTCATGGATGCCTGCCCGGACCTTAAGGTGTGCCTCGCCCACGGTGGCGGGTTTGCCTGCTACGGGGCCGGACGTATGGACCGGGGATGGCAGGTGCGTGCCGAGGCCAGGGTCAATCTCCAGCAGCCTCCCAGCTCCTACCTCGGCAGGTTCTGGTACGACTGCCTGACGCACAGCGAAGACGCGCTCCGCTACCTGATCGACACTGTCGGAATCGATCGGGTAGTGTTCGGCACCGACTGGCCATTCGACATGGCCATCGACGATCCGGTGAACTGGGTTCGCAGCCTGGGCCAACTGACGGATGAGGAGAAAGACGCGATCCTCGGCGGCAACATCATCCGGCTACTCGATCTGTGACCTCAAGGGCGACAGACGAGTCTCGACCAATCGTCCCCTCCCAATCTATCGAGCCTTACCCTCTTCGTCATTGTTCCTCGAGTCGTCCACATCCGACTTGGTGAGTTCCCGCAGGAATGTGGTGGCGTAGGCTCCGTTGGGTAGCGTGAACTCAACGGTGTAGCCGTCCTCGTGGGGTCGAATGGCGATCTCCTCAGGCGTCACGCGACTGATGCGCCAGTCTCCCCGCGTGCGTGGGCGGAAATCACTGCGTCGCAGCCCAAACCGCTGCAGGATCTCGCTCTCAAGGGCAGCAGCATCCTCCAGTCCGCCGGCCACCTTGCGTCCGTAGAGGGGCAGGACCGCGCTGATCTCCAGACGGGCGGCCCGTTCGCTTTCGGATTCGGCGTCGCCCACCAGGAACATGCCGCCCGTGTCGTGGCGGCGGGCCCGGTCGCCAGCCAGAACAATCCGGTACACGCCCGTCTCGATGCGGCGCTTCAGGTGCCAATTGAACAGGTGAGACTGCAGGGCGGATATGAAGAAATCATTGAGCCGACGACCGCCCGGCACTTTTTCACCCCGCAGCATCCTTACCGCATCGATGGCATTGCTGTTGAACCGCCCGAACCGCTGAGGACCGAAGTAGTTTGGCAGACCAGCCTCTGCGATCCCGCTTACAATGGAGTTGGCAAGGTTTTCCCAGTCCTCGACCGGATGGCGGACTCGCACCTCGAAGCGATTTCCCCTCAGGTTGCCGCGCCGCAGCCGAGTCTCGTGCCGAGAGATCTCCAGCACTCGGACTCCTTCCATCCCGTCCAGGGCCTCAAGTGAGCGGGCATGCTCACCGGGAACACTGAGCCACTGCCGTGTGACGGCGTGCTTGTCCTTGAGGCCAGCCACTCCGACATCGTTGTATGGGACTCCCTGACCTCGGAGCGTCGCCACGAGGTCGTGGGTATTGAGTCCGCGTTTCTCCACGTAGGCAAAGGCAAACTCACCCTCCCCGCTGGGCTGGTACCGGGGTACCTCGGAGACAACGAAATCCTCCAGACACACACGGGTCCGGCCACCGGTCCCGGGAATGTCCAACGTGACGGCAGGCAGGACATTCCAGTCGAACCTGAACTCCTCAAGATCGACCCCGCCACCAGCCGCGTCCGCATCATCAAGTTTCATGGGTGCATTTCACAATAAGGAGCGGGTTTCAGGCCCGCCCCTCGTCTTGACCATCCAAGGCGCTGATTGGCGTTCAGCCCAATCCGCGTGCCCGAAAGATCTCGTTGGCCGCATCAATGGCGGCCCTGGTGAAGGGTATGCCGCCGTAGAAGCAGGCGTGGACGAACACCTCCACGATCTCCTCAGGGGTAAGCCCGATGTGCAGCGCGCCGCCGATGTGGCTGCGCAACGGGCCCTCGCGTCCCAGCACGCTTAGGCAGGCCAGGGTGCAGATGCTGCGGTCGGCCAGTTCCAGTCCCGGACGGTTCCAGACTGAGCCCCAATAGTACTCCGTGCTCAGGCGGTTGAAGTCCCGCTCGGCCCGCGTCACCGGCCCGGGCCGGTTGGAATCGGCTGGGCCCATCAGTTCCTCGCGCCGAGCCGCGCCTCGGCGGGCCAGGTCGTCGGGAGTCTCGTTGGGATCGAACACCAGTTTCGGCTGGAAGTCGATGCCCAAGCTGTAGAACACGCCCTTGGCCACGCCCATGGCGTTGAAGGCAGGATGCATGCCGCCGTACCACGACGCGTGGATCATCACCTCGACGACCTGCTGAGGCGTCAGTCCCAGGTTGAGCGCGTTGGCGACATGGCAGGTGAGCTGGTCCTCCCGCTGCAGCACGGTCAGTACCGACAGGGTGACCATCTCGCGGCGATGGATGGGCAGCCCCGTGCGCTGCCAGACGGTGCCGAACAACGCCTCCAAGGCGATGCGGTGCAGGTCTGGCGCAAGCTCCTGCGAGTAGAGCACGGAGCCGCTGCCGATGGGCCCGCCGCCGGTAAATTTTGTCCGGGTCTCCACGCCCTTCTGGAACCGTTCGTTGAGGGTGGTCATTTCTTTCTCCGGGTACGGGTCAGGTGAGGTGAGAGACCTTGGGGGCAACCTGCTCCATCAGGATCTGCTGCGACCGCTGCACCAGCGTGTGATCGTCCGGGTCCTGGGTAATGCCCAACAGGCAGCCGAAGCCACCGGTCTCCTCGTAGGTCTGCTCGATCTTGTCGACCACCTCCAACGCATCGCCTACTATCCAGATGTTTTCCATCATGTAGTCGACGGTGACATCCTCGTCGGCCATGCCTGGATCGTTCTTGAGCTGATTCAGGATTCCGCCGGCCTTGCGGTTCTTCCACTGGTGTTCCTCGAAGGGCTTGCCGAGGACGATGCGCGCTTCCTCCCGGGCCGACTCAGGTGTCTCGCCGACGTAGATGTCGCGGCCAAGCCGCAGCTCGCTGCGATCGGCCACGCGGCCCGCGCTGATGGCGCCCTGCTCGCAGGAGTGCCACAGGTCGGGGACGAACTTGTTGGGCAGGTTGGTCATGGGGATCCAGCCCCGCTCGCCGGCCATCCGGATGGTCTCGGTGTTGGGCGACGACGCGGCCACCCCGATGGGCGGGTGCGGCTTCTGGTAGGGCTCGAAATACAGTCGCCGTCCCAGTTCGGACATCTCCTCGGGAGCGTGAACCTGGAAGTGCTTGCCCTCGTAGCCGAACTTGCCGCTCTCGGCGTTCTCCCACAGTCCGAGAACGATCTCCAGCGCCTCCCGGCCCCGCTCACGCACATCGTCCATGCTGTCGTACTCGACGCCGTAGAGCTGCAGGTCGGTGGGCAGGGAGCGCAGACCAATGCCCCAATAGAACCGCCCCCGAGCCATGTGGTCCAGCATGGCGATGCGGTGGGCTGTATCCACCGGGTGGTGCAGCGGCATCATGGTCACGCCAGTGGCGAGGATGATGTTCTCAGTGAGAGCCAGGGCCTGGGCAATGATCAGTTCGGGTACAGGGGCGTTCTCCCACGTCTCGGTGATGTGCTCGCCAACCCAGGCCTCGCGCACTCCCAGCTTGTCGGCCTGAACTATCAGTTCGATATCGCGTTCGTAAGATTCCGACGGAGAACGCCGCGGGGGATGCAGCGGCATCATAAATAGTCCGAATTCCATGGAAATTTCCTCCGAGTTTATGTTCCTGTTTGCTGGTTGATGGCTCCGGTCGTAGTCGCGAGCAATTCACCCTCACCGCAGGCCTCTCCCCAGAGGGAGGGGGTCCCTGGCTATTGGGCTAGCCCGGCCGGGGGGTCGGCACAGGGATGCCGGGGATGTTGATGCGCACCGACCAGAGCCTGTCCCAGCTAGTGAAATACAGCGTCTTCCAGTCGCCGCCGCCGAAACACATGTTGGTGTGAAGCGGCGCCCCGGTCTCGATGGAACCGAGGTGCTTTCCGGATGGGTCGATGATCCAGATGCCCCCGGATCCGCCCACGTACACATTGCCCTCGGTATCCACCTTCATGCCATCGGGGATGCCGGGACGTTCGCCGAGGTTGTGGCTGAAGACGCGGCTGGTGGCCAGGGCCAGTGCGCCGTTGGGCAGCATGTCGAAGGCCCGCAGGTGGCCGACCCGTGAATCTATGATGTACAGAACGCTCTCGTCTGGCGAGAACGCCAGCCCGTTGGGTCCGATATAGTCCCGGACCAGCAGGGTGATGCTCCCGAGGTCGGGCGAGACGCGGTAGACGCCAGGGAAGTTCAGGTCCCACTGGTTCTGCACCGGCATCCCGGCGTTGGGGTCGGTGAAGTAGATGGCGCCGTCGGACTTGACCACAACGTCGTTGGGACGGTTGAGCGGGCGGCCCTGGAAGCTGTTGGCCACCACTGTGGTGCTGCCGTCCGGTTCCACCCGCGACACGCGGCGCCCGTCATGCTCGCAGGCTATCAGGCGGCCCGGGGGGGTCGCGGGTCAGTCCGTTGGCGCGATTGGTGGGCTCGGTGAATACCGACACGCCATCGCTCTCCGTCCACTTCATGCGACGGTTGTTGTGGATGTCGCTGAACAGCAGGTAGTTACCCTCCTGCCACCAGACCGGGCCCTCCGCCGGTCCCTGCTCACCGCCGAAACCGCCGGCCAGTTCGTTGATGGGCTGCGAAGTCGAAATGATCCGTTCCAGGGCGGGATCGTGGGCCACTATGGGCATGGCTGCCTCCGCTTATCCAATGTGGTGTGCCGACCTCTCAGTCTGCCAAACAGGAGAGGGCGGTCACGCTAGTCAGCGAGTGGGATCGTTGCGGTAACGCGCGGCTTGTCGCCGACGGCGCGGGTGGTATGGCCCTTGCCCGTCAGGTCTTCGGCCAGTGTCACGTGGCCAGGACCGTAGCGGTGCAGCGAGCCATCCTCGAGACCGATCTCCACCTCGCCCTCCAGGGTGATGACGTACTGGCGGCGGGGTGCGGTGTGCCAGTCAACGAAATAGCCCGGTTCCACGGTGCGAAAGACTATTCCTGAGGCGGACTGCATGCTTGTCAAATCAGGGTGCGATTCCGGGCTCATCTCCTCGATATGGGACCGTCCATCATCGCCGGTATACAGCCTGGCAAAGCTCATATCTCTCCTCCGAGGCCCTTTCGGCCCGTATGTGCCAGTGTAGCCCTGGCTGGGTCGAGCGTCAAAAAAGATCGGGCACGTCTCCGTCCTAAACCTCCTGCAGCTGAGGAGGTGGCCGGAAGCGGTAAGCAAGGCGGCATTATCCGAAGTTTATTTATAAATGGAAGAAGCAGGCGGCCACGGTCCCCGCTTGACCGTGGCCGCCTTGCCTAAAGGGCAGTCAAATTACTGAGATGCCCGCAGCACTTCCTCGACGGTGCCCGAGAGGCGGGCATCGCCGCCGAAGGCGGCTCCGGACGCGCCGTTCTGGAACTTGGCCAAAGCCAGCCCGTAAACGGTGTCGGGGAACGGGATGTACCCGGTTTCGCTGATGAAGGCGCGGTTGGCCGCGTCCAGGTAGTACTCAACGAAAGCCTTTAGGTGGGGCTCGTTGATTGCGGCTGCCGACACGTAGATGAACAGCGGCCGCGACAGGGGCGCGTAGGTGCCGTTGTTGATGGTCTCGTCGTTGGGCAGGATGCAGCCGTCACCTCCGTCGATGGCCACCAGCTTCAGGCGATCCGCGTTCTCGGCGTAGTAGGCATACCCGAAGTAGCCCAGCGCTCCCTGGTCGTTGGCGATGCCGGTGACCAGTACGTTGTCGTCCTCGCTGGGCAGGAAGTCGGCGCGCGATGCCTGCGATTCTCCGTTCACCGTCTCGGTGAAGTAGTCGAACGTGCCGGAGTCCACGCCGGGGGCATACAGGCCCATGTCCCGGTCGGGCCACTCAGGGCGAACCTGGTTCCACTTCGTGATGACCTCCTCGGCCTCCGGGGCCCAGATGGTGTGGAGTTCGTCCACGGTCATGCACTCCACGAAATCGTTGGCCGGGTTGACCATCACGCTGAGGCCGTCGATGGCGACGGGGAGCTCGATATAGTCGATGCCAGCCTCGGCGCACAGGTCCACTTCACTCTGCTTGATGGGGCGAGAGGCGTCGGATATGTGAGTCTCACCGGCGCAGAATTTACTGAAACCCCCACCGGTGCCGGACACGCCCACGGTGATGCGCACGTTACCGCCGGTGGCGTTGCCGAACTCCTCGGCCATTGCCTCGGTTATCGGGAAGACGGTGCTGGAGCCGTCGATGTTGATGTCCCCCTTCAGGGAGGAGAGGTCGGTCATCGCGGTCTGGGACGACGACTCAGCGAGGCCCATGGTCATCTTGAGCACTTCCTCGACGGTGCCGTGGAAGCGGTTGTCGCCGCCGAATCCCAGCACGGTGTTGCCGGTCAGGAACTTTTGCTGGGCCAGCGCGTAGATCTCATCCGGGAACGGGATGTACCCAGTCTCGCTGATGAAGGCGCGGTTGGCAGGGTCCAGGTAGTACTCGACGAATGCCTTTATGTGGGGCTCGTTGATTGCAGTCGCCGAGACGTAGATGAACAGCGGCCTCGACAGGGGCGCATAGGTGCCGTTGTTGATAGTCTCTTCGGTGGGCAGCACGCAGCCGTCACCGCCATTTATGGCCAACAACTTCAGCCGGTCCGCGTTCTCGGCGTAGTAGGCATACCCGAAGTAGCCCAGCGCTCCCTGGTCGTTGGCGATGCCGGTGACCAGGACGTTGTCGTCCTCGCTGGGCAGGAAGTCGGCGCGCGATGCCTGCGATTCGCCGTTCACCGTCTCGGTGAAGTAGTCGAACGTGCCGGAGTCCACGCCCGGAGCGTAAAGGCCGATGTCCCGGTCGGGCCACTCAGGGCGAACCTGGTTCCACTTGGTGATGACCTCCTCGGCCTCCGGAGCCCAGATGGTGTTGAGCTCGTCCACGGTCATGCACTCGACGAAATCGTTGCTTGGGTTTACCATCACGCTGAGGCCGTCGATGGCAACGGGTAGCTCTATATACTCGATGCCGTTCTCAGCGCACAGGTCCACTTCACTCTGCTTGATGGGGCGGGACGCGTCGGAGATGACGGTCTCACCGGCACAGAACTTACTGAATCCCCCGCCGGTGCCGGACACGCCCACGGTGATGCGCACGTTACCGCCGGTGGCGTTGCCGAACTCCTCAGCCATTGCCTCGGTTATCGGGAAGACTGTGCTGGAGCCGTCGATGTTGATATCGCCTTGCAGTTCGGAAATTCTCGCCGCGTCCACGGTCGGAAGGGGCGTGCTGGCCGGAGCCGAAGCTTGGCCGGACGAGGTCTGCGAGGCAGCCTGAGGCGTTTCCCCGGCAGCCTGACCAGCGGTGCCCGCGGCCGCGCTGGTGGGTGCCTCATCGTCCCCACCGCACGCAATTACCGCAAGGGCCAGCGCAGCTGCGAGCAGCAGGACGCCAAGGGGCCAAAGGTTAACCTGTACCTTATTCAGGTTGGGGCGCATTGATCCTCCCTCTGTCTATAAACTGGTGTTTCGCTTTGGACATGGCCCAGTGAGGCCATCGACCGACCTTGCCCTCTCGGAGAGAGACAGCACGCTGGCGGGACAGACGATGCCGCCGGTCCGGTAACGTCAAAGTCGATGAGCGGGACCCTGCTGGGCATAATCCCTGTACCTGCAGCCTGGAGCGCGCCGGGGCGGGCAGCATTTCCCACCCCCTGGCCGGCTCAGGCCGGGACAAAAAAGAAGCCCCGAATAAATCGGGGCTTAAAATCTGGAGGGAAGGGGCTTTCCCGGAAAGAGAAAGGAAGCCTCTCAACACTTGAGGCTTCCGTTTTCGAATGAGGGCATTCAACTGGCTATCGTCCTAGCCCAGATTCCTGCTGATCTTGTTGGGTGCGTTCCGGCACGGTGCCAACCCGTCCTTTCCCTAGTTTTCCTGGGGGAATCCGCCCGCCGGCACCCCTTGCGCCCTGCGCATCCAGGTGCGGCCTGAAGACTCCGCGCAATAGTGAAACACGGGCTTCAGAGCCGTGTCAACCCTCAAATTTGGGGCGATTCGGGCGCCATCGGGAAACCCGTGGATAAGGAAATCCGGTGGCGGGTGATGGGGCGGCGGGACTGGGTGTCGCTCAGTGCCAAAAGGTCTCATCAAGTTCGCTCATAGGGGAGTCCCGCCTAAAGTCGTGGAAATTGAATCCGTCACAACTTGACAATATCGCACCGATGTTCTAATTTTGTTCTAAGTTCAATGTAGCCGGCGGTCAAAATGCCAGATAAGAGTGCGATTGAGTGGACTGATGCCACTTGGAACCCGGTCACAGGATGCACAAAGATCAGTCCTGGGTGCGCACATTGTTACGCCGAAGCGATTACATTAAGGTTCAAGAGGGGCGGGCAATTTCTACCAGGAAAGACCACAATTAATTTACATTACGACAGGCTCGAATCTCCGGGCAAGTGGAAGGCTCCTCGGAGGATCTTTGTCAACAGTATGAGTGATCTGTTCCACGACGAAGTGCCATTCGATTTTGTGCGAGCGGTCTTTGATAAGATGGAGCGATTCGACCACCACACTTATCAGGTCCTAACCAAGAGGCCCGAGCGCATGTTGGCATATTTCCAGCAGCACCAAGGGGAATGTTGGCCTGACCATGTTTGGGCGGGAGTCTCAGTTGAGAACCAATATTGGGCAGACCGACGCATCCCTGTTCTGGCCGAGATTCCGGCCCAAATACGCTTCCTGTCCGTAGAGCCCTTACTCAAGGCCGTCGACCTCCGGGAGCATTTGAAGCACGTGCAGTGGGTAATTGTGGGTGGCGAAAGTGGTCCCCGGTCTAGACCCATGAATCCTGAATGGGCTGAATGCATTCGCGATGCCTGCGCTGAAGCGGGTGTGGCGTTCTTTTTCAAGCAATGGGGAGGTCGTAACAAGAAGAATGCTGGCAGAGAGCTGAACGGCCAGATTTGGGAACAGATGCCGGTCATCAAGCAACCTGCGGTAGCATAATGGTGAGTTCGTCTTTGTTAAGCCTTTCGAATGAGGTGAAATAGTATGGCTTCAACACTTCCGTCCATCCAACCACATACAAAAGCAAAACATCACATTCTTGAGTACCATCTAAAGGCATGGTTCCCGATTTTGGGCAGAAACAACAGACGACTGAGGTATATCGACGGATTTGCAGGGCCGGGAGAATACAAAGGGGGTGATATTGGTTCACCCTTACTCGCCTTGGAGACAATCAGGCATCATAGCGAATTCGAACGCTATGAGAGAGATGGCAGGACTTTAGAGTTTATCTTTGTCGAGAAGGACCAGGACTTTTACGAATCTCTCAAACGAAGAGTGGAAAATACATCATGGCCAAGCAATTTCAGAATAAAGGTAGAGCCCGGGGAGTTTGAATCGACTTTGGCTCAGATCTTAGACAATGCCGATGCAAGAGTTGAAGGGCTTCCGCCAACGCTTTTATTTGTGGACCCATTTGGAACTGCCGGATTTCCAATGGAACTCTTTAGGAGATTGGCTTCCTATGACCGTATTGATGTACTCATAAATTTGAATATGCTGGAATTTGTCAGGTTCCTCCCGGATCCAACCAAGCACGCTACAGCGGACGGGCTGTATGGGGGGTCTAGGTGGCGCAACGCTCTGGACATGCACGGCCGAGAACGGGAACTGTTTTTGGTTGCCGAATACGAAAGCATCCTCGGAGAGGATGGTTGGCTCACTACTAGTTTTGAGATGGTCAATCAGCAGAACCAAACAGCCTATCACTTGATCTTCGGGACAGGAAACCCAAAGGGTTTGGAAGTAATAAAACGCGCCATGCGAAATGCCTCCCAAACTGGGGAATTCCGTTACTCGGACAGAATCGATTCGGCGCAACCGGTGCTCTTGGGCCTGGATGCAGCTCGGCAATATCCCTCCGAAATAGCGGATTATCTTTTTGGGAAATACGAAGGGCAGGAAATTGCGTTTGATCGCTTGTTAGTAGACGAAATCGATCAACACCGGTGGTGGCTAGAACGGGACCTTCGACCGGCCCTAGAATTATTGGAGTTTGGCGACGACCCTAGAATCAAGAACGTACGGAATCGCGATGGGAGAGCACGTATCGGCAAGTCATATCCACCCGGTTGCTCAGTCTCATTCGAGAGAATCAATAGGCCCGAACAAGGGCTACTGCCTATTTGAAGTAATTGTTCGTCCTCAGCCTCCGCATGACAACCGCCAGCGCCGCGCCATATAATGCGGATAGTTGGCATTGGCTTTCAGAATGTGATTTTGGAGGAGGCCTGATATGGCTACCCAGACCAAGTTCGAGCAGGTCACCAGGCCGCTGGTGAAGATCACCGAGATGGACCACATCGTGCTGCGCACCCGCGACGTCGAGGAGTCGCTGCGGTTCTACGTCGAGGTCCTGGGGCTGCAGGCGGAGCGCGTGGAGCAGTGGCGGGCCGGCGAGGTGCGTTTCCCCTCGGCGCGGCTGAACGCCGACACGATCATCGACTTCTTTGCCTCGGACAACATGCCGGAGGACAAGGACGGGCCGAGGAACCAGGACCACTTCTGCATGGTCATCGACTACACGGATATGGAAGAGCTGAAGGCGAACATGGAGGCCATCGGGGTCGAAATCCAGGTTGGACCCGGCAAGCGCTGGGGCTCCCACGGCGACGGGATCTCGCTGTACATCTACGACCCGGACGACAACGTGGTGGAGCTGCGGCACTACTAGGCCGGGACGAGGGTACGCCCTCACCCTAACCCTCTCCCTCTGGGAGAGGGGACAGACTGATAGATTATTAGGGGCGGGTTTGAAAACCCGCCCCTACGCTTTTGTGTCGCATTGGGCGCTACAAGGGTCATGAACGCGTACCGTTCTCCCTCACCCTAGCCCTCCCCCACTGGGGGAGGGGACTTGGGTTCTACCCTATCCTATCTCCACGGCTGGGGGAGGGGATTGGGTAGAGGGAGTGGGATGCGACGGAGGGTCAGCTGGTCTGTTGAATCAGCCAGTCGGCTACGCGCTCTCCTATCATGATGGTGGTCAGGTTGGTGTTGGCGCGGATGACGTCGGGCATCACCGAGGCGTCGGCTACGCGCAGGTTCTCGATGCCGTGGACGCGCCCGTACTGGTCAACTACGGACAGGGGGTCGCTGGACGGGCCCATCTTGCAGGTGCCCGACAAGTGCTGGCCGATGTCGACGGTCTCCAGCAGCCAGGCGTCCAGGGTATCGTCGGACTCAATCTCCTCGCGGGTGGGAGAGATGGCCTCCTCCACGATGTCGCGGAAGGATTCGTGCTCCATGAATTCGAAGGACATGCGGATGGCCTCGCGCATGCGCTGTCGGTCGAACTCCTCCTCCAGGTGGCGGCAGTTGATGTCGGGGTTGTCGCCGGGCGTGGTGGAGCGCAGCTTGATCTCGCCGGAGCTTTTGGCCAGCTCGAGGATGCAGGTGAACCGGATGCCCTCCTCGGCGAATGGGTCACCGCCCAGAGGCGTGGAGAAGGACGATGGCAGGATCTGCATGTCATTGCGCAGGTCGGAGCCCGAGGCGGTGTAGCGCAGCACCGTCTGGATGCGCGGCGCTTCGGCGTCGAGGGGGAAGTCAGCTTTGGTCTTGACGCGAACGGCGCACAGGGGATGGTCGCGGAGGTTCTGGCCGACGCCGGGCAGGTCGTGAACGACGGAGACGCCCATTTCCTGCAGGTGGCCGGCGGGGCCGACGCCGGAGAGCATCAGGATCTGCGGAGAGGCGACGGCTCCGGCGCTGAGCACAACCTGATCGGCCTCAACGGTGAAAGTCTCGCCGCCGCTCTCGACCTCGACGCCGACCGCACGTGGTGACCCCGTCGAACTATCGAAGAGTATGCGGTTGACCAAGACATTCCCGCGGATGGTGTAGTTTAGGCGGTGCCGGTTCTCGGTAATGTAGGTGAGGGCAGTGCTCATACGCACGCCGTTGGGGTTGTTCATGGGCAAAGGCCCGACCCCGGTGGAGTCGGGGTGGTTATGGTCGTAGACCTCGGCGTAGCCCCCGGCAGTGGCGGAGACGTGGAACGCCTCCTGCAGTGGCAGCCAGGCCTCGCGCTTGTGGCGGCGGACGGGCACCGGGCCGCTGTTACCGTGGAAGTCGTCGACGATGTCCGTGTCTGTCTCCAGCTTGCGGAAGTAGGGCAGGCACTTGACGAAGGACCACTCGTCGTTGCCCCACTCGGCCCAGCTGTCGTAGTCCTCGGGGACGCCGCGCAGGAACACCTGGCCGTTGATGGCGCTGGTGCCGCCAACCACCCGGCCGCGCGGCACGACGACGTCCTCGGAGCGGACGGCGCTGCCCTTGCCGGTGAATGACCAGTTGTGGGGCGCGCCCATCTCGGAGGCGCGGGGAGCATAGCCGAACTTCAGGTCGTCGGGGGTTTGCTCGAGGCCAACGTAGTCCGGCCCAGCCTCCAGCAGCAGCACCGAGCGGTTGGGGTCCTCGGCCAGCCGGGTGGCGAGGGTGCCACCGGCGGAACCTGCGCCTATGACTATGACGTCGTATTTCATTGCGTCCTCCGTTGTCTAGAGTTATCTGAATCTCAGTGAGGGTACGTCCTCACCCTAGCCCTCTCCCAGAGGGAGAGGGGATCTTCTCAAGGGATTTCACCCCCATCCTAACCCTCCCCCTGTGGGGGAGGGGATTTGGTGGAGAAAGTAGCTTAATCGGCGACTGGCTGGGCTTCTGCGAGGGAGCTGGCCAGAGCGGTGTAGTGCTCCGACGCCTGGGCCACCGTTGGCTCGACATCCTCCTCCAGCAGGTAGCCGTCAGCGACCAGCAGGCGGGCGGCGGCCTCGATGCGGTCGAGGAAGGCCTGGCGGGACTCGTAGCGCTCCTCGATGGAGAGGCGCGGGTCCCCGCTGGCCTCGCGTTCGGCTCGGGTAGCGGCAAAGGGAATGGACGATCCGCGCAGCGTACCGCCGGATGCGCCTCCGGTGGATAGAGTCTGGCCCTCGCCGCCAATGTCAGCGTGGCGCCGGTTCCAGCCGAGGTGGGTGGCCAGCGGGACCGAAACCAGCGGCAGCCGGATTCCGGACACCTCGTTGCCGTCGCCGTCAACCTGCGAGACAAGGCACGGGTAGTCGCGACCCACGGTGGCGGGAACGACGGAGGGCACGCCGGGGTCGGGGCCGAAATCGAGGCGGGTGAACTTGCGCACGGGCTGGGGCAGCTTGACGCCCGGTACGGCCTCTAGGCTGGTCGCGGCGCTCGGCGGCCGAACGGCGGTGCCGTCGGCGATACGCGGGTGCTGGCTTGCCGGCGGCGGCGTGCCGTCCGTCACCCAGCGATCGAGGTTGGTGAGGGCCGCCCGCAGCAGCGACCGGTACTCCAGGCAATTGAAGGCATGGGCGCCGCGGTAACCGTCGGCAGGGTCGATGTCGCTGAGGGGCAGGCCGCCGAGGGCGTGCTGGGTTCCGGCGAAAGCGTAAACGCGCACGGCGTCCGGCGGCTCGACATCCTGGATGCCCCCGAGGTCCGTATGGACCAGGGCACCGTGGCCGGCCCAGTACTCGGAGGAGGTGTAGGTGTACATCACCTTGGGCAGGTCCCCCTTCGAGGCAAGTCGGGACAGCAGGCCGTCGGTCAGGCCGGTGTCGGAGTCGGTCTGGGGCAGGTCGGCGAAGGGGAAGAGGCTGTTGACGCTACGGGTGGCCTGACTGGAGGGCTGGGCAAAGCGCTGATTGAACTCGCCGCGCTTGCCGCCCGCCACGTGGGGGATGAAGCCGTCGTAGACCGCCCGCCCCTCCTCGTCGTAGTTCACGCCGTGGTACAGGAAGGAGCGCAGGAACCGACCGCTCTGGGACACGCCGAAGGCATAGGCACGCTCCAGTTCCCTCTCCCCTCGGGGGAGGGTCAGGGTGGGGGCGTCCCCGTACTTCAGAAGGGAGGCGATGTCGCGGGTGGCCAGCAGGCCCAGGCCAGCGACGGGCGCGCCGGTGGTGGTGTAGATAACCTGATACACCTTGCCGGGCTGGAAGCCGCCCTCGACATGGACGTAGCACGGGTCGGGTATCAGGCGTCCGTCCTCGTACCGACCGAACCACCACTGCTTGCGGGGGATGACGTGCTCACGCGAGTCCTCGTCGTCCTGCACCGTCATCACCGAACCCCAGTCCTCCAGCCTGTCGGCGGAGTAGGCGCGATGCCCCCGATCGGACAGGTACTGCGACTGTACGACCGCGTTGGGCTGGAACGTTACTACGATCCTTCCTTCCACCGGCTTGCCGTCCTCCATGGCTTCGGGGACATTGATGCGGAGGAGCCCTGGCGCGTCAGGGACATCGTGCTGCCAGCCGCACCATACGACGGTGTAGCCCTGGCGCATCAGGAAGCCGTTGCCCGGGTCCAGTGGCGCGTCGGGGGCGATGTCCGGTGAGCTGTTGATGTTGCGCAGGGCGAGGGCCTTGCCCCGGTTGAGGACGTCGAGTAGCAATCGGCCATTGCCCCGGGACGGGTCCTCGGGGCGGAGGATGCGGAAGTCGGCGGAGAACTCCACTAGCCCCTGCCCGTTGCGCGGCGCGAGCCTTATGTCCGCGATGGTCTCGTTGGCCGGATGCAGGGGGTCGACGGCGAAGTGCGCGATGCCGTCGATCTGCGTGTAAGCACCCACGTCGCCGAAGGACCGGCCATCGGCGAAAGGTTTTTCTGAAGTGATTTCAAGCCTGGTTACGGGCATGGTTCACCCCTCTATGTGGCGTTCGGTGAGGCTAGCGATACTGTCGGAAAAACTCGCGGACCTCGTTGGCGAGCAGCTGCGGCTCCTCGAAGGCGGCGAAGTGGCCGCCGCGAGGCATCTCCTGCCAGCGGCCCACGTTGTAGGAGCGCTCGGCCCACTCGCGCGGCGGACGGGCGATCTCCTGGGGGAACATGGCCAGGCCGGCAGGCGCGGGGACCTTCTCGTCCTTGGCCATGTCCCATACGTGGGTCTGGTTTTCACGGTACATGCGCACCGAGGAGCCGATGGTCTGTGTGACCCAATATATGGTGACGGTGGTGAGCAGCTCGTCCTTGGTGTAGACGCTCTCCACGTCCCCGTTGCAGTCGCTCCAGGTGCGCCACTTCTCGACGATCCAGGCACAGACGCCGGCCGGAGAGTCATTGAGGCCGTAGGAAAGGGTCTGAGGCTTGGTGCCCTGGAGGTGGTTGTAGCCACCCTCGTCGGCAAACCATTGCTCCCGCTGGGCGCTGTGGGCCCTCTCCGCGTCGGTCAGTGGGCGGGCGTCAGGTCCGAGGTAGGGATTCGGGCGCGTTACGGAGGTGAGGTGAACGCCGTGCAGCTTGTCGGCGTGGGAGTAGGCGAGGCGTGATGTGACGCCGGCACCGATATCGCCACCGACAGCGACGAATTTGCCGTAGCCCAGGTTCTCGGTCATCAGTTTGGCCCAGAGGTCGGCGACGCGCCCGATCTCCATGCCACGATCTTTGGACGCCTGCGAGAAACCGAAACCGGGCAGGGATGGTGCTACGACGTCAAAGGCGTCGACGGGATCGCCGCCGTGGGCCGCCGGATCGGATAGCAGCGGGATAATCTTGGTCATCTCGAAAAAGCTGCTGGGCCATCCGTGGGTTATGACCAGCGGAATCGGGTTGGGACCCTTGCCCTTCTCGTGGATGAAATGGATGTCGAGGCCGTCCACCACCGACTTGCAGTTGTTAAAGGCATTGAGCTTCTTTTCCTGCGCTCGCCAGTCGAAGTCAGTGCGCCAGTACTCGCAAAGCTCCTTGATATAGGCCAGGTTGCTGCCGTAGTCCCACTCGGACCCGGGGATCTCATCGGGCCAGCGGGTGTCGGCGATGCGCTGGCGCAGGTCTTCAAGGACTGCGTCGTCCACGGCTATTTCGAATGGTCGTACTTCGGGCATGTCGATTGCTCCTTGTAGCTTGTTAGTCTGGTGAGGTTCACGATCACCCTAGTCCCTTCCTAAGGGAGAGGGCATTGGAGCGGGAGGCATCCATGGGTGCTGGGATGTCTAAATTCTTCTAACTCCAGGTAGCGCACCCATACTTCGGTCCAGCGTCAGGGTTTCGGAAACTGTCCGGGAGTAATCCTCGGAGATGAGCCGGTCAACCAAGCCGGCTCCTCCGGATTCCCGAAGGGCTGCCAGTACTGGTTGTCCATTCAACGGCGCTACTAGACCAGAGGTGAGCGCGCCGTTCAGCGCAACGCGTGCGTCCTCCTTGGATACCCCGTAGTGGAATTGCACGGCAACGTAGGCTTCGCCGATGACCTGATTCGACGCAAACACCTCCGCATTTTCCTGCTCTACTATCCTGGTTAGTTCAGCCTGACACCTTAGGAATTCCGCCTGCGGTTGTGTAGTGATCAGCCTTACTAGCACCGAGGTATCAATCCCGTAACGAAGAGTCATAAGTCCCATCCCGGAATTCTCTGATGTCGAAGGGCGGGGCGCCGGGCGGAATCAGATCCTTCAATATGCCGAGCTTGGAGTAATCTATCCTCTTGGGCTTCAGAAGGAATCCGTCAGGGCTTTCTGTGATCTCCAACCGGTCGCCAGGACCAACGCCCATGGCATCGAGTACGTGGGCCGGGAAAGTCACTTGCCTTTTTGAGGTTATCTTGACAATCATTTTGTCCTCCTTACCAGTAAGTTAATAATAGTAAGGAGCCACGTCAACCTGCTTCCCAATGTTTCCCTTGCCACTCATTCCCTTCTGTAATTTGGGAGTTCATCCCCACCCTGGCACTTCTTCCGATAGGGAGAGGATTGGTGATGAGGGAGTGGATATTTGGGACTCCACTCAGTCCAGCCGGTAGACGCGGGCGGCGGTGTCGTGGAACATATCGGCGCGCTCGGAGGCGGAGTAGCCCGCCGACACGCGCTTGAACGCGTTGAACAGGACGTAGTAGGAGAAGGACACCTTGTCTACCGGGAAGTTGCTCTCGAACATGCAGCGGGCCGGGCTGAACTGCTCGATCAGGTAGCTCATGATCGGGGCGATGGACTCGGCGATCTCCTCGGAGCCGACGGGTGTCTCCCGCTCGTGCCAGTCGAATCCGATGCGGGGCATGCCGATGCCGCCCAGCTTCATAACGATGTTGGGGCAGGCGGCGACGTCGGCGATGCCTCTCCGCCACTCGGCCATGACCTCCTCGTCACGATTGGCGTAGGGGCCTATGCGGCAGAACCCGCCCAGGTGGTTGAGAACGATGGTGACCTCGGGCACAGCGTTGGCGAAGGAGGCCAGGTCGTCCAGCTGGGGAAAGTACAGGGAGTTCTCCAACACGTTGCCCATGTCAGCCAGCACGCGGGCACCGGCGCGGTAGTCGTCGCGCAGCAGGCAGCCCTCGACCTCGCGGTTGTCCAGTTCGGGGCTGGGGTCCCAACCGACGGAGTGGCGGATGCCCCGGAAGCGGTTGGGGCTGGCCTCCTGCAGCGCCTCCAGCACGGGGCGCACGGCGTCGCCAAGCTTGAGGTCGGCCCGGCCGATGATGCCGTGGGCGGCTTTGCCGGGGCCGTGCTGACCAGTGGCGCTGGCATCGGCGATGGCCTGTACGAACTCGACCTCGCCGACGGAGCGCATCTCCTCGGGACCGTCGGTCCGGTAGTTGGAGCGGGCCTCGACGAACACGGTGGAGCGGACGTTGTGGCCGCTGTTGATGTCGGCGGCGAGGTGCTCCAGTAGGTACTGCTGGTAGTCCAACGGCTCTGGTCGCTGCACCCAGAAATGATGGTGCGGGTCACAGATGGGGATTCCGGGTTCAAGGATTTCCTCGCTGGTCAGTGCCAGCCATTCGTTGCCGCGAGGGGCCATCGGTCACCTCTCCGGTCGATAGAGTCAGCTCTGGTGGCTTATCGGCGAATCATAGCACAAGGGTGGCGGCAATTCGGGGTGGCGAGACAGGCAACAATCCTACGCTTGAATAACAACGGTGCGCAAAGCTTTGCGCCCCTGCATTGACCAGCCTCAATCGGGTAAACTGACACGCAATATTACTGAGTGTGCTATGAATAAAAAGAGGACAGGGTAAAGTCGCAATGTCCGGACCTGCCCTGAAACTGAGCATACTGGACCAGAGCCCGGTCCACGGGTCGGAGACCTCCACTGATGCCCTGCGCCGCACCATCGAACTGGCGCAGCGGGCCGAGGAGTGGGGGTACCACCGGTTCTGGGTCGCGGAACACCACGGCTCAAGCCACGTGATGGGGTCGTCGCCGGAGATCCTTGTCTCCCACTTGCTGGCGCACACCTCGAGCATTCGAGTCGGCTCCGGCGGGGTGATGTTGCAGCACTACAGCCCGTACAAGGTGGCCGAGAATTTCAACGTGCTGGCGTCCCTGGCACCGGGACGCGTGGACCTTGGCATCGGGCGTGGACCCGGCGGACTGCCCCGCTCGACCGCAGCGCTGCGCCGGGGAGTCCTTCAACAGGCCCAGGATGAACCGTCAATGACGCTGGCAGAAAAGCTGGTGGAGTTGCGCCAGTTCCTGTCGGACGAGCTGGATCCGGAACATCCGCTGTACGGACTGCGGGCAAGCCCAATGGCGCCTCAGCCTCCCGACCTGTTCCTGCTGGGCACCACCCGTTCCAGCGGCGGCATGGCAGCAGAGATGGGCATGCCCTACGTGTTCGCGCTGTTCCTGAACAACGACGAGGACGAGATGGCTGAGGCGGTGCGCCGCTACCACGCGGGGTTTGTTTGCGATGAAACTCCCTCATCCCAATCCTCTCCCGGAGTGAAAGGGGGCCAGCCCTACACTATGCTGGCACTGCCGATCATCGTGGCGGATACCGACGCAGAGGCCGCCGAACTTGCGGCGAAGATAAAGGTGGTGCGAATCAGGCTGGAAAGCGGCCGCACCCTGACCGTCGGCAGCGTAGAGGCCGGCGAGGAGTTCGGGCGCCAGTCCGGCGAGGGCTACGAGATCATCGTCCGGCAGGCCGGAGTGGTGCACGGAGCGCCCGAATCTGTCAGGCACCAGCTGCTGGATATTCGCTGGAAGTACGGAGCCGATGAGATAATCGCGGTCACGGCCGTCGACAGCTTCGAGAAACGCCTGCGGTCGTTCGAGTTGCTGGGCGAGTTGAGCAAGTGAGGGACGCCCTCACAACAACCCTCTCCCTCGGGGAGAGGAAGAGGTGTTTGAGTTATGGCTGACGATCGGAAGATGCGCCTGGGATTTTTCTTGGCGGGAACCGGCTCCAACATGGCGTCTTGGCGGCATCCCACCGCCGTGATCGATGCGGCCATCAACCTCGACTATTACCGTGACCTCACCCGGCGCGCGGAGGAGGCAAAGCTGGACTTCGCTTTCTTCGGGGACGGACTGTACATCAGCGAGAAGTCGCACCCCAATTTCCTCAACCGCTTCGAGCCGCTGACGTTGCTGGCAGCACTGGCCATGGAGACGACGCACATCGGGCTGGCGGCCACACTCTCCACCACCTACAGTGACCCGTTCACCGTGGCAAGGCAGTTCATGTCCATCGACCATATTTCCGGCGGGCGGGCAGGCTGGAACGTGGTGACCTCTCCGCTGGAAGGATCTGCGGCGAATTACGCTAAGTCTTGGGACGGGACTGCAGGGGATTTGAACCTGGAACACCCCGCCCACGACCTGCGCTACCGGATGGCCTCTGAATACATCGACGTGGCCAAGGGACTGTGGGACTCGTGGGAGGACGACGCATTCATCCGGGACCAGCCCAGCGGACAGTTCATTGAACCAGGGAAGATGCACCAACTCAACCACGTCGGGGAGTTCTTCTCGGTCCAGGGCCCGCTGAACATCTCCCGTTCACCGCAGGCTAGGCCAGTGCTGATCCAGGCGGGATCGTCGGAGGCCGGACGCGGGTTTGCGGCATCCATCGCCGACGCCGTGTTCACTGGCCAAGCGACGCGAGCAGACTTGGAGGCCTTCAGCGCGGACGTCAAGGGCCGTGCGGCGGCAGCAGGGCGTAACCCCGCCGAGGTGCTGATCCTGCCAGGTTGCTCACCCATCGTGGGGAGAACGCCCGAGGAGGCGGAGGAAAAATACCTGGAAATCGCGGAACTGGTGGACATAGAACAGGCGCTGAACTACATGGGGCGCTTCTTCAACGACCTGGATTTCACCCAGTACGACCTGGACGCCCCATTCCCGGAGATGGGAGACTACGGCCGCAACGGCTGGGAGAGCTCCACCGACAGCATCAAGAAGACGGCCCGGGAAAAGGAGCTCACGTTGCGGGAGATGGCCCTGCAGGTGACCACGGGCCGCCACGCGTTCATCGGCACGCCGGAACACGTGGCCGACACCATGCAGGACTGGTTCGAGTCGGGAGCGTGCGACGGGTTCATGCTCAGCGGTTCCGTGCTGCCCCAGGGATTCAACGACTTTGTGGACCAGGTGCTGCCCATCCTCAAAGAACGAGGCCTGTTCCGCACCGAGTACGAGTCCGACACCCTCCGGGGCAACCTGGGCCTGCCAATACCGGAAAATCGGTACACTGCTTCCAGGACGGCGGGAGCCGGACGCTAACGGGACTCCCCGTCGAGATTCTGCCAGAAATAGGATTGATCCCTCCGCTACCTTTTTATTCAACCCTTTCACCCCCACCCTAACCCTCCCCCATCAAGGGGGAGGGGATTTCTGAATTAGCCCCTTGTAACCCTACTCGATCCTGCAGAGATTCGGGATGAGGGGAGGTCAACACTTCTAACCCAGCAAGGAGCCAACCATGCCCTCAACCCTGCTGGCCATCCACGGCACCGTGACCCGCCCGGGCCGGCTGTACCAGGCAATTCAGGCCGCAACTTCCGGAGTTGGGAGCGAGGGAGCTCCCGAAGTTGAGATCCTGCACCTGGGAGATCACCGCGTTTCGTTCGCCGACGGGCGGCCATTGTCCGACTACAGCGACGACACGCAAGCTGTGGTGGAGCGGGTGGTCGCGGCTGACATGTACCTGATCGCCACGCCGGTGTTCCGGGCGTCATTCACGGGGGCGCTGAAGAACCTGCTGGACCATGTGCCGGTGGAGGGGCTGCAGGGCAAGGCCTGCGGGCTGATCGGGATGGGGGCCACCGACCACCACTACCTTTCGGTAGACGCGCAGCTGCGACCGGTGCTGGCGTGGTTCGGCGCGCACGTGGTGCCGGGGATGGTGTACCTGCAGTCGCGGCACTTCCAGGACGGCCAACTATCGGACTCCCAGGCCGTCGCCGACCTGCAGTCGCTGGGGCAGTCTGTGGTGGCACTGCACCGGGTCATCAACGGAGACGAACTGTCGGGGCCACCGCCGCTGGCAGCAGGCTGAACACGGCATTCCAGCAGAGGAGACACGAGAACGGGCGGGCACTGTCCGTGGATGTCCCGGACGGTCAGTTTCGTTGCTTGCTCTTCTTTGGTTCCTCGGCTATGACCCTAATGGGATCGTTGCCGTCACGGAAACGACGGCGGTTGATTGATTCCTCCAACCGCTCGACAAATTGTCCCGGCCGGCGCGGCGCTAGCATGTCCCACCCGAAATCGTAATCGCGCCCCGAGCTCCGAACGATTATGTTCCGCTTGCCAGCAAAGGACTTGGCTTCCAGTTCCCTGATTTCGTCAAACGGAATGAACTTGCGGCGCCGGTACCACCATTCGATGCCCAGCCCGTCGTCATATATGGCGTACTGTTTGGGGTAAATCCCGAAGCACATTCCCCAGGCCGCCAGCCCGCAGATCCACATGGTAATGGGGAACCAGCCGCGCAAGATCGAAAAGACGTCGCTGGTTACCACTTGGTCGCCAAAGAAAAGTCCTATGACAAAGGTGATGCCACCCACGATCAGCAAACGCCGGAATGCCTCGTGGTTCTCCGTGTAGACCGATTTTCCTTCCTGCTGCTGCACGAAATACATCCTACCATGGCGGGTCGGGCGGGTCGGGCGGGTCGGGCGGCTTTTGCCGACGGGTGTCTGGATGGGGCTTCAATCCCCGGTCATTTCGCTGGGGCAGTCGGTGGAGGGGCTGCACGGGGCCATCAACGGAAACGAACTGTCGGGGCCTGCGCTCTTGTCTTTCACTGAGCACGGCCCGGTTCCCCCTCCAGGGCGACACTGTTCCCACAATTGAGGCCGAGTTCGCTCATGTTGCGTTTTTCGGTAGCCCTCTTTCGTTTCCTTTTCTGTATAGACCGTAATACTGATAAGTTTTTTTCAATGTTTTACGCTATTCGTCGTTGAAATGTAGTATAGCAATGTATTGTTATGATTTTCACAAATAAATAAGCATCGAAATCCTTGCCCATGTAAATCGCCTCTGCTATATTCCCCGCCAATCGGCCGGGAATGCGACGAAATCACTCGTCAAAGTCGACACCGTTCCCTCACAGGCCGATGGGGCAACCCTAGTTTCAGGAGTGTTGTGCATGAGAACCCTGTCATCGGCGAGATATCTTTCGTTGGCTGGAATTCTTGCGTTGTTCATGGTCGTGCTGCTTGCATGCGGCAGTGCAGAGGAGCCGACCGCCTCGCCCGAACCGCCTCCGCCCACAGCAATCATTGCACCCACCGTGGCGCCAACCGAGGCACCCACGGAAGAAGCGATGGAAGAGGAACCCACAGAAGTGATGATGGAGGATGAGGACTCGGCTCTGAAGGCCGCCGCGGCAGAGAAGGCAGGCGGGCCCGGCGCCTTTTACGTTGGTGATCTCGACCAGCTGGTGGGGCCGGTCCCCACGTATGTAGAGGACGACATCGGGGACAACGACGGAGTTCCCTACGAGGGGCTGGAAGACTACCTGTATGTTTTTGACTCGGGCTACTACCGTGAGCTGGTGGAGCGGGCCAACTACACCGACCCGACGCAAGCCACCACCACCGGCGAGAGTATTTCGTTCCAGCTGGCCTGCATCAACCGGTCCCTCACACACTGCAAGCTGGCCGAATGGTGGTCGGACGAGGTATACGAGCGGACCAACCAACAGCTGAAGATCGAAATCGTCGGTTATCCCGAACTGGGTATATCAGGCGAGGACGTGCTGGAGCTCACTGAAAACGGCACCCTATCGTTTGCCGAATTGCCTTCGGCATACACCGCTGGTGACCTGCCGGCAATGGACATGAAATACCTGTGGGGAATTTACAAGGATAACCAGACCTTCTACGAAGCCACAGTGGCCGCCATTCCCGACCTGGACCAGCTGATCGCGGACAGGACCGGCGGGGGCGTAACGGTGTTCCAGATGTGGCGCGTACCGGAGAATGAGATTTTCTTCTTCTCCAAGGAGCCCATTACGGAACTGGAGGACTTCCACGGACTGAAGGTGCGCAGCTTCGGCGGCGCCCTTTCGGACATGATCGACGGCATGGGCTCCGAGGCGCAGTGGGTGGCGTTCGCTGAGGTTTACACGGCCCTGGAGCGCGGCATCCTGGACGGTGGAGTGACCGGCGCCAATGCGGCGTACGGTCAGCGCTGGTACGAGGTGGCAGACTACATGGCCGGTCCGCTGCCACTTTTCACAGTGGAGAACGCGACGTTCAATCCCGACGTTTGGAACGGGCTGCCAGCCGATTTTCAGGCCATCCTCCTCGAGGAGGGAGCAAGGTACGAGTTGGAGTTCTTCAGGCTCACTCCCATTCTGTCCAACTTGGGCATTCCCAAGCTGCTGGATGAGGGAATGATCTACACTCCATTCAGTGAGGAAATCCGTACCTTCCTTTTCGAGGAGGTTGCGTTGAAGAAAGTCGTGCCTCAATGGGTGAACCGCGTGGGCGGCTACGACACCGAGGCCGTGGAACTCTTCAACAAGACCGTAGGTCCCGTGGCGAACATCCTGATCAATCCCGACGGCAGCGCCTCCCTCATAGAATAGTTGTGGGATTCTGACGCGCAGCGGTCATCGGGCCCTCGGCAATTGTTGCCGGGGGCTCGATTTTTTCAAAATCTCCTCTACTTTCGATAACGATTTTAGAAACTATAACTCGGCAAATTACCTATGCATTTCGTTACAAATTTGCCGTTACTCGAAACTTGATTGACTTACTCGGCGCAATCGAAATAGATAATCGCAAAATGTATTGCAGTGCGATAGTTGATTTGGTATATTCCGCCGAACCATCGAGCCGGGCAAATTTTCGGAACGCAACAGGCTGCCCGAAAATGGCCATCCGAAACCGTGAAGATCTCCGGTTCGCTTGGGTTGGGAAAATGTTCTGGAGAGTGACTTGATGACAAAGCCTTTAGCGATTGGCCTGGCACTGATTTTGATGATGGCTTTCGTGATGGCCTGCGGAAGCGCCGAGGAACCGGAGGCCACCGAACCCCCTGCTGCTACCACGGCTCCACCGACGGCGGCCCCGACCACGGCCCCCACCGAAGCGCCCTCCGCCACCGAGGCTATGGAGGGGGATGAGGATGAAGACGGCGCCTCGATGACCGGGGACATCGACCCGGCCCTGGTAGCTCTTGCCGACGAGTTGGCGGGCGGACCCGGGTCCATATACATCGGCGACGGTAATTTCGGCAGGCTCGTAGGGCCAGCCCCCGGCGTCACCGAGATGGTGGACGAAGACACCGGCGAAACGGTGCTCGACGATCCCATGGGGGACGGCAACGGAATGGTCCCGCTCGCTATGGTGGAGAAGCACCGCCATATCTTCGAGACCGACTACTACAGCTCACTGATCGAAAAGGCAAAGCTGCTCGACCCGACGCCGCTGACCTCCAGCGGAGAGAGTCACAACATCCAGTACGCCTGCATCAACCGGGCGTTGCTGCCCTGCGTTCTCCAGACCGCGTACTTCGCAGTGAACGTGAAGGAAAGGACCAACGGGCAGGTGGACTTCGAGGTCTCCAGTTATCCCGAGCTGGGCCTGGCCGGGTCTGACATGATCGAACTCGTGGAGCAGGGAACCATTGAGTTCGCCCAGATCCAGCCGGCATACGTTGGCGGTACCTGGCCCCTGATCGACATCATTTATGTCTGGGGCCTCTGGAAGGACTTCAAGTCGGAACACGAGGCCAATACCGCCCTGCTGCCTTACCTGGACGCGGGTGTTGAAGAGGAAACCCAGGGCGGGAAGCTGATTTATCACATCTGGTACGGCGGCAATGACCAGTACTTCTTCTCCAACCGCGGCGCGGAACTGGAGGACTTCGAAGGTCTGAAGACCCGCAGCCACGGAACCACGATGACCGACGCCATCAACGGCTTGGGCGGAGAGGGTCAGTTCATGGCCTTTGCCGACGTGTACACGGCCCTGGAACGCGGCATCCTGGACGCCGGCGTAACCGGTGCCCACGCCGGCCACGGCCAACGTTGGTACGAGGTAACAGAGAACCTCATCGGACCGTTCATTTCGATGCCAATGGGATTCGAGACCATGAACAGCGACACCTGGAACCGAATTCCGGAGGACCTGCAGAACATCATCATCGAAGAGGGCGCAAAGATGGAGCTGGAGAACCTCCGTTTGGCCGCCGTCTGGAATGAGACAGGCGTGGAAGTCAACGTCAACGCGGGAATGACCTTCCTCGAATGGTCTCCTGAGATGAAACAGTTTGTTTATGAAGAAGTGGCCCTGGGTCGGGTGTTGCCCAACTGGATCGTGAGGGTTGGCCCCGAGGAAATCGCCATCTGGAACGATGTGGTGGCCCCGTGGGCCAAGGTGGAAATCGAAGCCGACGGTGCGCTCACGTTTATCGAGTAGCACTGGAACGAGGATGGCCGCGAGCAAGCTACCGGCCACGGAAACCGCGCGAGGCCCCGGAGTTAGCATCCGGGGCCTTTTTTGATCAGCATCCCGGGACCGTGGAGGCGGACCTTATAGATGTAAGGTCTCATATTATCCATAACATTGAGTATTTCTTACGAATCTCGTAATAAAGAACACTTTATAAGATTATATGAATATTTTGTTTGTGACAAGTTGATTGCACATCATTCGTCTGCTATATTCTGCCGAACCACCTCAGCGGTCCCGGCTACCTGACTGGTTGTCTCTTTATCGCCGAGCTGCCGAAGGGGAGTGGAAATTTCTCAGGAGTGTGTGCCAATGGTAAGAGCATTTCTATCAGGCCTGATACTAGTCCTGCTGCTGGCCCTAATAGGGGCGTGTGGCAGCGCCGAGGAACCTGAGGCCACGGAAGCTCCAGCCGCGGCCACAGAGGCTCCCACCAGTCCTCCCGCTCCTGAGCCCACGGATACCCCCGAGGCAATGATGGAGGAGGAAGAAGATGACTCCATGATGGCCGACGTGGATCCTGCCCTGGTGGCGGCGGCGGCCGAGCGGGCCGGCGGGCCAGGGGCGTTCTACATCGGCGACCTGAACCAGCTGGTGGGCCCGGCGCCCGGTGAGGGCCTGGGTGATGCCAATGACATGGTCAACCTGGAAGGCCTGGAGCGTGAGAAGTACATATTCGAGCTCCAGTACTACGCAGACCTGGTGGAGAAAGCGAATTTCACCAACCCCACCGAGATGACCTACGACGGCGAGCCAATCGAGATCCAGTTCGCCTGCATCAACCGGACCGTGGCTCCGTGCGAGCTGTTTGACCACTTCTTCAGGAAACAGATCGAGGAACGCACCAACGGAAAGGTGCTGATCGAAATCACCTCGTTCCCCGAGCTGGGCATCGCCGGACCGGACTCGCTGTCCCTGATAACCAACGGCAGCCTGTCGTTTGCGGAGATTTCCAGCAGCTACGTATCTGGTGCCATGCCTGAAGCAGAACTGCAAATCCTGTTCGGCGTTTACGAGACCCACGAGCACTATATGGGGGTCCAGCAAGCGATCGGACCGCTGGTGGACAGCCTGTTTGAGGAGAACAGTGAAGGCGGGAAGGTAATCTCACACATGTGGATTTCCGGCGCCGACCAGTTCTTCTTCTGCAAGGAACCCATCGAGACGCTGTCGGACTTCGAAGGCCGCAAGGTGCGGAGCCATGGTTCTGCCCTGTCCGATTGGATTGAGGGATTTGGCGCCGCCGCCCAGTTCGTGGCCTTCGCCGAGGTCTATACGGCCCTGGAACGCGGCGTGCTGGACTGCGGCGTGACCGTTGCTTTCGCGTCGGTGGCCCAGAGGTGGTATGAGGTGACCACCTACATGGTCGGCCCGCTGGCCACCCAGGCCGTGAACACCCTCATCTTGAGCCCGCACGTCTGGAACGAGCTGCCGCCCGATATCCAGCAGATTATGGTAGAGGAGGGCGCACGGCACGAGCTGGAGGGCCTGCGCGTGACCCCGGCGTGGAACGAGGTCTGGATCCCCCGAAACGTCGAGGCCGGCATGATTTTCCAGGAGTTCACTCCCGAGCTGCTGCAGCACCAAAAGGACGTGGTGGCCCCGGACTTTGTCATACCCGGTTTCGTCAGGCGACAGGACGAGGCCAACAGGCCTGCCATGATCGAGCTGTTCAACGAGCAGATCGCACCTATCGTGGGCTTAAAGATTCGGCCTGACGGCACTGGTGAAAGAATCCAGTAGCCGTACTCTCCGAAAATTGAGTCGCTCTGGCGACAAGCAATATCCAGGACAACGATTGGGCCCCGGCGCTGAAATGCCGGGGCTCATATTTTGGGGAGAACGCGGTCTGTGGCCCTCATGTGTTCGATAGTATGATTGCAGCAATTATATTCATATTTCGTAGAATTTACGTCGATAATCGATACATAGTTTGAATACTCCATATTGCGCCCGTCGAATCATTTTGCTATATTCCGCCGAACCTTGCTGGGTTTTCGGCAAAGGGTACTGGAATCTGGAACCAGGAATCCCTTGGTGCGAGGGGCTAAGCAGGGAAGTGAAACTTTCAGGAGTGTGTGTTAATGGTCAAACCTTTTCTAATGGGCCTGGCTTTGATTCTGGTAATGGCATTTGTGGTCGCTTGCGGCACCGCGGAGGAACCCACAGCGACACAGGCGCCCGCAGCGGCACCCACTGCCGTTCCCCCTACCGAGGCACCAACTGAAGCGCCCGAACCAACCGACGCAATGATGGAAGAGGAGCCTGACGAAGACGCGGCTATGTCGGACCTGGATCCGGCTCTGGTGGCGGCCGCCCAGGCACGTAGTGGCGGTCCCGGCGCCTTTTACCTCGGCGACGGCGATTTCAGCATACTTGTGGGTCCCGCCCCCGCAGAGGGATTGGGAGACGCCGACGATCAGGTGAACCTTGCCGGATTGGAGAGGGAAAGCTACCTCTTTGACTCCGACTATTACAAGAACCTTGTGGAAGTCGCCAACTTCACCGACCCGACGGAAATGACCTACGATGGCGAACCGATAGAGATCCAGTTTGCCTGCATCAACCGGACCGTTGCTCCCTGCGAGCTGTGGGATAACTTCTTTAAGAAAGAGATAGAGGCGCGCACCAACGGCAAGGTGCTGGTGCCCATCACCTCATTCCCAGAGTTGGGAATCGCAGGCCCGGACTCGCTGGAGCAGGTCACCAACGGCACCCTGTCGTGGGCTGAGATCACCAGCGGCTACGTCTCCGGCCACATGCCTGAGGCCGAGCTGGCCATCATGTATGGTGTCTACCCGGACCACGAGGTCGAATTCAAGGTAACCCAGGCCATCGGCCCCACCCTCGACGCACTGTTCGAGGAGAACACCGACGGCGGCAAGGTCATCTCCCACATGTGGGTCTCCGGAGGCGACCAGTTCTTTTTCTGCAAGGAGGGCATAACAGAACTGTCGGAATTCGAAGGCCGCAAGGTGCGCAGCCACGGCTCGGCCCTGTCTGACTGGATCGAGGGCTTTGGCGCCAACGCCCAGTTCGTGGCATTCGCCGAGGTCTACACCGCCCTGGAGCGCGGCATTCTGGACTGCGGCGTAACGGTTGCCTTCGCTGCTCACGCTCAGCGCTGGTACGAGGTCACCGACTACATGGTCGGTCCGCTCTCCAGCCAGCTGCTCAACACCGTGATAGTCAACCGGGATCTTTGGGAAGGTCTGCCCTCCGACATCCAGCAGATCATCGTCGAGGAGGGCGCCCGGCACGAGCTGGAAGCCATCCGCGTCACCCCGGCGTGGAACGAGGTGTGGATCCAGAGGAATATCGACGAGGGTCTTGAATATCAAGAGTTCTCAGACGCTCTGATGGACCACATGCGCAACGTGGTGGCCACGGAACACGTGGTGCCCGGATTCATATCCCGACAGGATGAAGACAACAGGGCGAACATCATTGATCTGTTCAACGAAAAGATCTCCCCCATCGTGGGCCTCAAGGTCCTGCCCGACGGCTCAACTGAGAGGGTTCCGATAACCGAGTAGCCCCATCCTACGGCAAAACCGTTGCCCCGACCGGGATTTCTCGGCCGGGGCTTTTTCATTGACCGGACGGTCAACCGGGCATTGGAAAATATCTCGGTACCAGTAGCTGCTTACTTGACGGCAGCGTCTATTGATTACCTTTTCACCCCGACTCCTCCGTCAAGCTCAAGACAGGCCTAACCCTCCCCTTCGAAATGGAGGGGAATATCGAGGTTGCTGCTAGTCGTTGCCGCCGGCTACCGGGGCCGGGCCGCCCAGAGGCTGGGGGCGCTTGCCACCGATGGACAGCACCAGCAGGGCCGAGGCGATCAGCAGGGCGATGTTGGACCAGATAGCCCAGTCATAGGTGCCACGAATGTCAAACAGCGTGCCGCCCAAGGTAGACCCAACGCCCGATCCAATGGGCATCACGGCGAACATGGTGCCGTATATCTTCCCCATGTGAGCGGTGCCGAAATTGTCGGCGGTGTACGCTGCGGTGATTCCGACCACTGCATTCCAGGACAGACCCACCAGCAACACTCCCGCCACCAGCGCCACGATGCCCATTGACGGTATTCCGAGGAAAGAAACACCCATGGACAGGAGCACCACTACGAATCCAAGGGCCCTGAGTTGGTAGGAGATGGCCAGCCAGACCCGGCGTCCGTACTTGTCGGAGTAATGCCCCAGCCAGAGTGCGCCAATGATGGAGGTGGCGCCAATAATGCTGAACATGAAGGCGGCGGTCAGTGGGGAATAGCCAAGGTCCTGGGCATAAGTGACGAAGTGAGCATTCACGAAGCTCATCGAGTACCCTCAAACGAAGTACCCGAACGTCAATTTATGGAACATGGGCGTGCGGACCGCCTCCATGAAAGAGGCGTTCACGTCGCCGCCGCGGCGTCTGCCTGCCCCCGCCGCACCGCCACCAGCGCCGTAAGGTTCCAGTCCCTTGTCCTGCGGGCGGTCTCGGATGAGCAAAATGCCGATGGGCAGGATAACAAGGAGGAGCAGGACCGCCAGGAACAGGTAGGCCTCCCGCCAGGAAAGCAGCACCAGGAAAGCGGACGTGGCCGGCACCAGGATCATGGCACCGAACGAGCCCGCTCCGCTAACCAGGCCCAGCGTGAGACCTCGTCGGGTCAGGAACCACTGGCTTACTATCTTGGTGAGGATGGGACCCGTTCCGAGGGTGACGCCGAAGCTCATAAAGGCGAACAGCACGTACAGTTGCCAGAGCGCCTGCACCGACGAAATCAGGGCCAGCATCCAGCCCATGACGAGGACGCCGGCCAAAGCCACCCACTTGGGGCTGTAGCGGTCGGCCAGATAACCGGCCAATGGGCGCATCAGGCCTGAAATCACGTAGGTAACACCGAAGGCTGCGGACAGTGTGCCGCGGCTCCAGTCGAACTCCTCGGTCATTGGCCTCATGAAGACGCCAAATGAAAACTGCCCACCCGCAACGCCGAACACCACCAGCGAACAGCCGATGGTCACCCACCAGCCGTAGAAGATGGCATTTCCCCGGAGCCTCATTTTTGTCTCCAGCTACCTCGAGTCCCGGAGGACTCGGCTTTCGCAAGCTACGTGCATGCTAATCCCGTACCGGGGCTTTGTCCACGGATTGCGCGGTACGTCGCTGCCGTCTTGGGCGCGGGAGACTCGTTTCGACGGTCCGGTGCGCCAAGCCGTGGGGAAGTGTAGAATCCCTCCCATGTGAATGGAGGAATTCCGGATGTTCGACGAGGTCCGCACCCGAGTGAGGGCAGAGTTGCAGCGCCTTGATATTGACGCCTGCCTCGTAACCACGCCAGGCAACATCTTCTATACCACCGGGTTCTACAGTCCGGTGGTGAACCTGTCCTTTCGCCTCATGGGTACCGACGTGGCGCTGATACCCGCCGACCCGGCCCAACCGGCGGCGCTGATGACCAGCGACTTCGCGGCTCCGGCGGCGCGGGCCGCCACGTCTGTCGAGGACATCCGCACCTACCGGATGTGGGTCGAGAACCGCGATCTGGACGTCATCACGGGGCCGTCCGGCGGCGATGCGAAATTTTCGCGCCCGCCGCAGTGGAACCCGGACGAGATCGACGAGACCGTGACATCGATGCTGGAGGAGCGCGGACTGTCGGCCGCAACCATCGGCATTGACCTCCGCTACGTTTATGCCGATACCTTGTTCCGGCTGCAGCAGAACAACCCGGAATGCCAGTTCGTCGACGTGACGGGTATGCTCTACGGTCTCCGAGCCATCAAGTATCCCCAGGAAATCGCGCTGCACCGGGCCGCCGCACAGCTGTTCGAGGCCGGGCTGAAGCGGGCCATCGGCGATGCCCGTGAGGGCCAGAGTGCCCAGGTGATCAAGTACAACTACCAGGCCGGGGCACTGGAGGCGGCCATGGCTGACCCGTCGCTTGGCGAGTTCCAGTCGGCCCACGGTTTCATCAGCGCCGGCACCGGCAGCAGCTTCGGCGACCGGTCGGGCCTGCACTCGGGAGACCTGGTCAAGTTCGACTGCGGCGTTTCAATTGGCGGGTTCTACAGCGACTGCGGACGCACCTTCGCCTTCGGCAAAGCGACTGCGGACCAGCGCAGGATTCACGACGCGCTGGCCGAGGCCCATGCAGCGGCACGCGAGGTGATGCGTCCCGGGACCGCCATCTCCGATGTCTACCGTGCGGCCGACGATGTAATGCGGGCCCGTGGGTTCCCTGGATACAGCCGGGGCCATTACGGACACTCAATCGGGCTGGACACGTTCGTGGAGGAGCCGCCCTTCATCAGCGCCAACGAGCACAGCGAGCTGCAGCCGGGCATGCTGCTGTGCCTGGAAGCCCCCTACTATTCCGCCAGCACAGGTTCGTACCAGATCGAGGATATGATCCTAATAACAGAAAATGGGCACGAGAATTTCAACACCTTGTCTTACGATCTGGTTGAGCTCTAGGCCATCGACCAACAGACCCTACGTGGCAGTGATGTTGGTGCCAGCGATTTCACCCCCAACCCAGCCTCCTCCCTCAAAGGAGAGGGTGAATTAGAATCCTTCCTCTGTATCGAGAGGAAGCATCAGGACGAGCGGGAGCTAATATGAAGGCATCCTACCTGGGGGCCATGGGGTACGCGACGAGGCGGGACTTTCCTCCCACCTGGCCGACGCCGCCCGCTTACAACGAGCCGGAACTGTCGGTCCAGAGCTACCAAGACGGCATCGAGGAATGCGAATTCGCTGAGGAGTTGGGCTTCGAGTGGATCAGCTTCTCGGAGCACCACTACTCGGGTCGCATCTCAACCGGAACGCCATCGGTGATGGCCGCTGCGGTGGCCGAGCGTTGCAAGAAAGCGCGCATGGCCATGCTGGGCCACCTGCTGCCACTGAACAACCCGGTACGCATCGCTGAGGAACTGGCGCTGCTGGACAACCTGACCAACGGCCGGCTAGTGATGGGGTTCCTGCGCGGCACGCCCAACGAGGACCAGGTATACAACGTCAACCCCGCCGAGGGCCGCGGCAGAATGCTGGAGAGCATGGACCTGATTCTCCGCGCCCTCACCGAGCCGCAGCCGTTCGCGTGGGAGGGCCGCTACTACCAGTACCGCACGGTGTCGGTGTGGCCGCGTCCGGTGCAACAACCGATTCCGCCCGCCATAGTGGCCACCCGCAGCGACGACGCGGTGCACTTCGCCGCGACGCACCGACTGGGGCTGGGCGTGTCGTTCCTGCCGGTGGAGGACGTGGCGAACATCACCGGCAAGTACTTCAAGTGGTGCGAGGAGGCGGGCTGGAAACCGGAGCCCGACGAGGTGGTGTTCCGGGGCAGCATCTACCTGGCAGAGACTGACGAGAAGGCATGGGAGTGGTTCCATCAACAGGAGGACCAGGGGCGAGCCAGGGGGATGGCCATGCGCTCGTCGGTGGCACAGGTGATCCAGGCCCAGCGAACGGGGCAGGACATCGACTACGGCCACGTTTTCGCCGGCAGTGCCTCGGGCGACATCGTTGGCGGGTCACCCGGCTTGACCTTCGTGGGCGGCCCGGACCAGGTAACGGAGCAGATCAAGGCCTACCACGACCGGTGCGGCGCCGGGGTAATTGACCTCTTCTTCCAGCAGCCCAGCCTCACTCACGGCGACATCATGAACGAAATCGAACTCTTCGGGCGGGAGGTCCTGCCCAGAATCAAAGAGTTCTAGTCGATGGCATCAGAGAATTCAGGCCTCCGCTACACCGAGTCAGGCAGCGGCGAACCAGTAGTCCTGCTGGACTGGACACCGTGGGAATCGCGCGTGCTGGCCGATTCCCTGTCCTCCAGCTACCGGGTCCTCAGCCTCGAACCTCCCGCACAACCCGGGGACACGTACTACGTGGCAGAAGCCGTGGCCAAAACAGCTGAAGCCGCCGGGCTTGACGCCTACGCCGTTGTCGGCGTATCCCTGGGAGCGGATGCTGCCCTCCGTTTGGCCCTACTGCGCCCTCAGTCCGTATCGACGCTGGTGCTGGTATCGCCCACCTGCGTGGAGCCATCAGCCGCAAGTCAGTGGCACACTCCGGAACAGGCTGCCAATGTCATGCTTGCCCATCCCGAAAATGCCGAGGTGCCACGGCCAGGCCCGGAACGTACTGCGTTGCTATCGTCGCTGGCCGGGCAGTTGCGGGCAGACGGTGTCGACGCGTCCCAGCGGTTGGCCGAGCTAGCCTGTGCCACGCTGGTCGTGTTCGGGCAGGAGGACAGGCTGGTATCGCGGGAGGCCGGAGGAATCTGGAAGGCAGAGGTGCCCAACTGCAGTCTTTCCTACGTCTATGACGCCGGGCACGCTATTGCAGTTGACCGGGACGATGCCCTGACGAACGTTGTGCTTGACTTCGTGGAGCGCCGTGAAACGTTCATAGTGGAGAACCGGCCAAGCGTCATCAACCCGTAGCACTAGGGCTCGTTCCGGGCGTCATTTGGTTGTTACCTGATTTGTTCGCCCGGAACTCCACGTAAGGCTCCGGACAGGTTTGTCGAGGGGCAGCCCGTCCTCGGCTAAACCAGTGCGCCAAGAACGCACTCGTCGGATTCGCATCAAGAACCAAGGGACCCAGCCTTACCGTGGCCAACAATTGTATTCGCTGAGTCTGTGTGGTAGTTTCGAGTTCAGCCAAATCGGGATCTAGCCCAAATCTGGAGGAAAAACATAGATGGCAACCAAGAGGAATGGCGAAAAGTACCTGGGGAACGAGCTTCACATCCCGCTGTCTCAGGATGGGCAGGTCATGGCCTACGTCTGGCCGGTCCGGGCCCTCAACGTCCGCGGCTCGTGGTGCGGCGGTCCGACCATCGGCATCGACGTGGGCAACGAGGAGATCATCCGCTTCGACTGCCATGACAAGCCCGGCCACTGGCACGGCGGCGGATATGACAAATCCGGCATGCCTGGGAACTCCCACCGCGACTTCCCCAAGGGCATCGAAGCCGTTGCCGACCAGGTAGACTGGTCTCTGGGGCAGGTCAGCGAGCGAATGGCGGAACTGCTGACGGAGGCCGACCACGCCGAGGCCGCTGAGTCGCTGGACTCCGGAATGCTGCAGTCAGCCATCAGCCAAATCCGCAGCCACCTGGAGCAGCAGGGAGACCTGCGCGGAATGGCCATAAGCACAGGAATCATCGACGCTTAGGGTCGTTGCGGTGGGAACATTCTATATACCAATTGAAATCGGCGACGAGCAAGGAACAATCTGGAGGACTTTGGATGCGCTGGTTGACACCGGCGCGTCCTCCACCTCCATTCCTGCTGGCGTTTTGCACGACTTGGGAGTCCGGCCCCTGGCGACCGAACGGTTCAGGTTCGCCCAGGGGGATGTAAGGGAACTGCCAGTGGGGTACACCCGGGTCAGATTTGCGGGGAAGGAGTTGGTCACCCAGGTGATCTTCGACGCTGAAGGAACCCTACCACTGCTAGGCGCCTTGGCACTCGAGGCCGCTTACATGGCTGTTCACCCCGTTGACCAAACATTGGTGCCCATAGACGGTCTGCTGATGTAGGCGATCTATTTTTGGAGGGTGATCAGTATCCAAAATGGGGGTATTCAGCGTCGAAATATCAATAGGGGACAGCCAGGGAAGGCAGTGGCAAGAACTGTCGGCCACCGTTGACACTGGGGCCTTTGTGTCCTCCGTCCCATCCTCCATTCTGCATCATTTGGGAGTAACGCCAACCCTGCGAGATACGGTCCGGCTGGCGGACGGCAGCAGAAAAAGCGTGGACATTGGTTATACGTGGCTTAGGCTAAATGGTCGTCAGATAATGACCTACATCGCATTCAACGAGGAAGGCAGCAGCCCCTTACTCGGAGCGTTGACCCTTGAGGAATTGTGGCTTGGCGTTGACCCCGTTGAGGGTCGACTTGTCCCACTTACGGATATGCCCCTATAGGGCGCTTCCCCTTCTGACACCCGCTATTGCTGTTGTTCCAGCCCCCCAAGCCGGCGCTGCTCCTCCTGCAGTGCGTCGATGCTCTCCCGTGAGCGGCCGTAGATGTGCGGCACGTCCCACCCCTCCAGTCCGGCGTAGGTGTCGATCTGGCTGCGGTGATGCACCTCGTGCTCGAACAGCATCATCATCAAGCGCCAGCCGCTGAGCATCCCGTCGGTGTCAATCATCTTGATCCGCCGCTGCAGCCACTCGGGTGGGCTGTCGTCGAGGCGGCGATGGAATTCCTCGAACGAGGCCTCGATGGCCGGCAACCAACCCGACTGCCGCTCAGTGCTGGGCACGGGCCAGTCGTACAGCCACCCCCGGCCGCAATAGGCGCTGGCGAAGTACAAGCGCGACTCGGCGATGTGGTGCACGATCTCTGCGATGCTCCACGCCTTTTCGCCCTCGCCCCTGGGCGGCCGCCAGAATTCAGCCTCCACCGGCAGCGCCTCGATGTCGCGCACCGTGCGCTGGTGGAAGCGGTCAAAATAACGGAGCAACGCGGGCAGATCTGTGATCATTTCCATTCCCTCGCACAGGGCCTCGCCCTGCATTCCTGCCATGTCAATGTCCGGAAATCATAGTCAGCCCGGCGGCCAGCGTCAACGGCGATGGTGCTAAGGTACATTGGCCCTCGCCTATGGCAGGGTGTAGAATCTGCGCGACATTTCAGAATCCGTGAGGAACAAGTAATGAAATACGACGTTATAGTTGTCGGCGGTGGCTCAGCCGGCTCTGTGGTTGCCAGTCGCCTGTCGGAGGATCCCAGCCGCTCGGTGTTGCTGTTGGAGGCAGGGCAGGACTATCCAGACCCGGAACTGCTGCCCGAACCGGTGCGGAACGGCCACTCGTCGGAGGGCGAGGCCATCGGCTCACCCATCTCGTGGAACCTGCGCGGTGTCATCAACGACCAGCAGGGCGAGATCAACATCGCACAGGGCAAGGTCATCGGCGGGTCCGGCTCCATAAATGGACAGGTCTACCTGCGGGGCCTCCCCGAGGACTTCGAACGGTGGGAGTCGTTTTACGGCAATCCCGAATGGGGTTACCTCAAAGTCCTGCCGTATTTCCGGAAGGCCGAAACAGACATCGACATACAGGATGACTTTCACGGCACCGACGGGCCCATCCCCATCGTGCGTCGGGAAAAGGAGGAATGGCCGCTGGTGCAGAAGGCGTTTTACGACGCCTGCACGGAGCGTGGCTATTCCCCCAACCACGACCTGAACGGACCTGATTCGGGTGGCATAGGGGCCATTCCGATGAACAACATGAACACGTGGCGGATGAGCACCAACGTCACCCACCTGACTCCGGCACGGCACAGGCTGAACCTGACGGTGCGAGGGGGCGTATTCGTACGCAGGGTCGTCATCGAAGGCGGAAGGGTCACCGGAGTGGAGGCCGAAAGCGGTGGCGAGATTTTCACCGTGGCCTGCGACCGAGTTGTGCTGAGTGCCGGCGCCCTCAAGTCGCCACACCTGCTGATGCTGTCAGGAGTCGGCCCCAGCGAACAGCTGGAGGAGCACGGCATCCCGGTACTGGCTGAATCTCCTGGGGTGGGCCAGAACCTATTCAACCACCCCATGGGTTCCGTCACATTCCAGGTGAAGGACGAAGTCAAGCTGACCGCCAATGCCGAGGCCCTCCGGTTCGGGCTGCGGGTGACCTCGGATGCGCCCTCGTACCCCAACGACGTCATGCTGCATACCCTGGCCATCTGGAACGTCATGACCGGTGAGATGGTGCCGTCCGGGCAGGCCCGTATCGCCTGCGCCCTCGAGTTGCCCGACGGAACCGGGTGGGTGCGGCTCCAGTCCTCGGACCCCACCATCCAGCCGTCGATCAACTACCGCTACCTGCACAACGAGAACGACATGCGCCGGATGCGGGACGCCGTGAAGCTGGCCTGCAGCCTGCTGGAGTCAGGGGCTTACGAGGGAATCTCTGAGGGCCGCGTGGCTCCCGATGACGAGACCCTGGGCAACGACGACAAGCTGGATGCCTGGATACGCCAGACATTGGGCAGCTCCCGGCACGTCTCGGGCACCTGCCGCATCGGCCCGGACGGGGACGAAATGGCAGTTACCGACCAGCAGTGCCGCGTGCGCGGTGTCGAGGGTCTGTGGGTGGCTGACTCGTCCATCATGCCGCAGGTCACTCGTGCCAACACCAACGCCACCGCGATCATGATCGGCGAGCGGGTGGCGGACTGGGTGTCGCAGAGCTAAACGGGCGGACGAAGTGACCAGGGGATCGGTCAGTAATCCAGGGGTGAGGATTGTCAGATGGGTATTTTCAGTACTGCGGTCTCCATTGGCAGCATAGACCAGCGGGAGTGGGTGGACCTGTCGGCGACGGTGGATTCCGGAGCGTTCCTGATGTCCATGCCTGGTTCCCTGCTGCGATCCATGGACGTGGAGCCCAGTTTCACGGAGAACGTGCGCATGGCCGATGGCAGGGTTCGAACCCTGGACGTAGGCCATGCCTGGCTGAGGCTGAACGGACGCGAAGTCGTTACACTGGTGGCGTTCAACGACGACTACACCACTACTCATCTGGGGTCCCTGGCATTGGAGACTTTGCGTTTGGCCGTTGACCCCGTGGGGCAGGGGCTGTTCCCCATGGACAGCATTCCTCTTTAGAAGTGGACTAATATGAAGTTCGGTCTCTTCCATTCAGTACAACTTCCCGACCCGTCACAGCAGGACCGGTACTATCGCGAGGCGCTGGGACAGGTGTTGCACTCGGAGCGACTGGGGTACGGTTCCGTCTGGTTCACCGAGCACCATTTCACGCGGCACGGGATAGTCTCGGACACGTTTTCGGTGCTGGCTTACCTGGCCGCCCTCACGAGCACCATCCGGCTTGGCACCGCGGTTACCGTAATGCCGTTCCACAACCCGGTGCGCCTGGCCGAACAGACGGCCACCATCGACGTTCTCAGCAACGGCCGACTGGACCTGGGCGTGGGGCGTGGCTACCAGTGGGGCGAGTTTCACCGCATGGGCATTCCTATGGAGGAGGCCAGTCGCAGGTTCGAGGAAGGCATGGCGGTGCTGCAGCGCGCCTGGACATCCAGCGAACCCTTCGCCTACCGGGGCGAGTTCTGGACTTTCAACGACCTGACCATCCACCCCAAGCCGGTGCAGCGGCCACACCCGCCGGTCTACGTTGCGGCGTCCGGCCGCGACAGCCTGGCGAGGGTGGTGCGCAACGACTGGAACCTTCTCATCGGCCAGGCCGAATCCGAGACGCAGGTGGCAAAACAGGTGAGTCTCTACCAGGACTCCCTGGCCGAGGCCGGCGCGGAATACACACCACAGCGAGTGGTGGTTGCCAGGGCGATGCACTGTGCGCCCACCACCGAGCAGGCGCGGCGCGAGGCGGCAATCCCTTTCTCGTGGTTCCGGGATACGGGGCAGGAAGTCAGCGCCCCGCCAGATAGTCGAGTTGAACTTCTGCCTGACGAGTTCGCCGCCTACCGGAGCCGATACGTACCAGGGGCCAGGTTCGATTTCAACGCCCGGTGCGAAGACGTTATGCTCTTCGGCAGTCCCGACCACATCGCCGAGCGTATCGGCCAACTGCGGGACTCGGGAGTGGAGAACCTGATCTTTTTCGTCAATTTCGGTGGCATTGAGCACCGGAGTGTGCTGGACTCACTGGAGCTGTTCGCCGCCGAGGTGATGCCGCATTTCTCCAGCTAGACCCTGAGGTCTCACGATACCGCCGCCGTCCGAAATTGCGACCCTATCCCGTTCTGGATAGGGTCTCTTGTTGAAATCAGTGCCGTAGCGTCTACTGTCGAAGGGGTTGCACCAACTCGATGAGCACGTCGTCAGGACCTTCGATGTAAGCCAGCCGCGAACCCGTCGGCGTCTCGGTCAGCGGAAGCACCACGCGAATTCCGTCGGACTCCAGCCGGGACAGCTCTGCCTCCAGGTCCTCAACGTCGAACCCGAAGTGCTCCAACCCCAGGCGGTTCAACTCGGCGACGCTGCGTTCGTCGGACGAACCGGCGGGCTTCGAGGATATGTTAAGGCGCACGGGTCCGCCCACCTCCATGCTCACGGTGACCGTTCCCGGCATAATCTCCCGTGCCCACAACTTCTTGGCGTTGAAGTATTTCTCGTACCAGTCGGCCGAAGCCTGAGGGTCTTGCGCTCTCACATGAACGTGATTGATGTGGTATTGCATGGCCGTCGCTCCTGTAACTATCTGATGGATGGAACCCCACTTTACAGCATTATTTTCCTCGGTTCACGCCCGGACCACCTGGCTGTCCCAAGTCCACCTGCAAACTCAGGGGGCGGTCACGGGGGACCCGGACGCGCGGAACACTGGAAAGTTGTGCAGATTTCCGACTCCTCCCGGTGACCGATGGCACCGTACTGCTAACCGGTGGCATCTTTCTGTATCCGCAACGCCCGGGGTCAAATGACCGTTCACGGTCAGCAGGTGAAGGCAATCCGCAACAGTGCTAGCTAAGCCTCAGCTGTAATTTACGAATTGTTGTCATACCTACGACATTATTAGATGTTCGGCTATTAAATATAGCCAGATATTGCCTTAATACACTTAAGTCTACGATATTTTATATTGCAATAATTTACAGGTATGGTTGCTCCGTGATATATTCAGCCACCATTCTCGGGATTGGTCTGGTGTTTTCGTAACGGGATGCGAACCTGACCAATCGAAGCAGGGGCTGACGCTCGAACGTGTTCTGCGAGCGCACTTCCTGGGGCTATCCCGACAGTAGGGACAGGAGGTTGAACGAAGGAATCCCGGGATCGGCCGATGATCCGCCTGAGTTCCGCGCAATCGGACCTGGACCCGCGGAACCCTATAACGAACAGCGTCTTGTTTGGCCACTTCAAAAGCAACCTGTGAAGAGGAGGATGACCAACATGCGTAGACCGTTATTCTTGGCACTGGCACTGATCTTGCTACTGACCGTCTTCGCCGCCTGTGGAGAGGCCTCCACACCGGAGGAAGAGGCCACACAGCCTCCAGCAACCACGCCACCGGAGCCCACCAATACCCCTGAGCCCACCGAGGCAATGATGGAAGAGGAGGCGACTGAGGCCCCGGATGAGCTTTCCCCCCTGGAACAGTACGCTGCCGAGCATGCCGGCGGCCCCGGAGCCATCTACGTTGGCGACATCACCCAACTGGTCGGGCCGGCGAAAACGGTGGAACAGGGTGACTTCGATGGCAACGTGACCCTGGAATCGCTGGAACGGCATCTCTGGATATACGAGAGCGACTTCTACGAGGAACTGCTCGAAAAGGCCAAGCTCACCGACCCCACTCCCCTGGAGTACGACGGCGATCCGATCACCATTCAACACGCCTGCATCAACCGGGCCCTTCTTCCATGTGTGGCGCTGCACGAATTCTTTGCGCCCAACCTGTTGGAGCGTACCAACGGCAAAGTGGAATTCATCACCAGCTCATTCCCTGAGCTGGGGCTGGCCGGGCCCGACACTCTGAGCCTGGTAACCGACGGCACCCTAGATTCGGCAACGATCTACGGCGGGTATGTCGGCGGCGAAATGCCTCCCATTGAGATCCAGAATCTCTGGGGCATCTACAACAGCCGCGAGCAGGAGTTCGAGGCGACACAGGCGGTCATCAAGGACATCGAGGAACTGGTACTGGCCGAGACCGGCGGCGTGATCATGAACCACAACTGGTACTCCGGTAATGACCAGTTCTTCTTCTGCCGGGAGAAGATCGAAACCCTTGATGACTTTGAGGGCAAGAAGACCCGCAGCCACAGCGCGGCGCTTTCGGACTGGATCAACGGAATGGGGGCCAGCGCCCAGTTCCTGGCCTTTGCCGAGGTCTACACCGCCATCGAGCGCGGTATCCTGGACTGCGGCGTGACTGGCGCTGACGCCGGATTCGGGCAGCGCTGGTACGAGGTTACGGATTATATCATCGGCCCGCTTGTCAGCTTCCCGTCCAATAACAACGTGATTAACGCAGAGAAGTGGGCATCAATCCCCGAAAATCTGCAGCAGATCATCCTGGAGGAGGCGGCCAAGTCGGAGTTGGAGGCCCTGCGCATCTCCGCCATTCAGAACGAGATGGGGCTGCTCAAGAACACCTCCGACGATCCCCGCGGCGCGGGACAAGACGCAATGGAGTTCGTACCCTTCTCCGAGGAGATGACCTTCCGCAGCCTGAACACGTCGGTGATGGAACACGTAGTGCCGGCCTGGGTGAACCGGGTGGGCGACACCAGTCACCCCATCATTGCCGACACCTTCAACAACAAGGTAGGCCCAATCGTTGGCCTGCGCATCGATTCTGACGGCTCAGTCATAAAGCTTGAGTAAGCCGAGTCTTGTGATTCTGACCTGAAAGTAACAGGGGCGGGTAAAATACCCGCCCCTGTTTTCTATGCCGAAAATCTCCAGGTGAATCGTCGCCTATCCTTGAGGGGCCCTCCGGTTCAACCTGTAGGCCCGAGCGGCCGCGCCGCAAGCGACGACCAGGTACATGACCACGTTGGATGCAATGGCAGCGCCGACGGCGGTGTAGGTGAACGGGTTGGTCCTTGGTTCAGAGCAACAGTCGAATTCGCGGTTCGCCCCGAACTGGTAGCCGAGCACCGCGCCGATGACTCCCCCGGCAACGCACAGCAGGACGGTTAGCGCCAGGCCGTAAGTACGCTGGCGGTCCAGCCTGATCCAGGCAATGTTGGTGGCTATTCCGGCACCCAGACCTCCGCCACCCATGGTAACGATCATGAACGCCATCCTGTCGTTAACGCCGGAAAAAATGTAGAGGCCCCAGACTATCGCCAGGGCGACCATACTGAATACGACCCCCAGTAATAGCCCAAGCGCGCCCCGCCCGGCCAGCTCGGCTGCCCAGCGAACTATGTCGTAACGGTCGATGAATTGCTTGATTGTCATTCCCCTATCTATCTTGACCAACTCCTTCCAGGTGGGACTGAGCCGAAACTTTCTTGCCTATCCACCGGGTTTTGAGCCTTGGACCAACCGGGTTCACGCCGGCGGTGGGTACGGGCTGGCAAACTCGACGACTTCCTCAACCGGATTGACTTTCAGTCCCAGTGCCTGCATGGCAGTAGAACCCAGCAGTGGCATGGGACCGTCCAAGGCTCCCACTATGATTGGTTCCTCCCTGCCCATGACTCTGATCCTTCCGAACCCCAGGGGCACCTCGAGCCGGGCGTTGTTCGCTGCCACGAGAGTGGTCGACGCAGCGAATTCAACTCCAATTTCCTCAGCCAGAACTGGACTGACCAGAGTATAGAGGGACCCTGTATCAGCCAGAAATTCGATCGGCCTGAATCCCCCTGTGGCAGAAGCCAATTCTCCTGTTACTTTGACCATTCCCAAAGTGGCTCTACTTTGTTAAGAGACCTAACCAATTTCAGTCTTTACTGGCCATTCAGGATGAAGTCGGCGACGCGCTCCCCAATCAACATTGTAGTGCAGTTGGTGTTGGCCCGCACACAGTTGGGCATTATGGAGGCGTCGGCAACGCGGAGTCCTTCCAGGCCGTGGACGCGGCCGTGCTGGTCCACTACGGCCATCGCATCGGAGGCGGGCCCCATTTTGCAACTGCTCGTTATGTGCTGACCACTGACGACCGCCCTGCGGATGAAGGCGTTGAGCGCCTCATCCGATTCCAGTTCCTCATCAGACGGGTAGATGCGCTCCTCGATAATATCGCTGAACGCAGGATCCCGCCCCAGATCAACCACGAGTCTGACCACTTCCCGGCAACGCTGGAGGTCGAATTCATTCTCAAAGAACCTGAAATCTATCTCCGGCGGCGCAGCAGGGTCGGGAGACGTGACCCTCAATTCCCCGGAACCTTCCTCCAGGTTGATGAACGTGTACATTCCAAGGCCCTGCACCTGGCTTCCGTCGGGATTTGTCATGTACCGGGGGTTGATGAGGGAGTTCATCAGGATCTGCAGGTCGTTCCTGTGAGGCGAGTCTGTGGCAGTGAAGCGCGCGACCACCTGCATTCGCGGTGCGTTGGCATCCAGCTGGTGTCCGGACTTGGTCCTGAACGGAATGTAGACTATGGGATGGTCCCGCAGGCTCTGCCCAACTCCCGGCAGTTCGTGGACCTGGGAAATACCGGCCTCGGCGAGTTGCTGCGCCGGTCCAACGCCAGATAGCATCAGGATGTGGGGCGAACCTATGCTTCCGCTGCTCAGGACTATCTCGTCGGCCTCGACAACAAAAGTCTCACCACCTGACTCCACCTGTACGCCGGTCGCCCGCTTGCCGTTGAACAGTATCCTGTGGACGGTGCAGTTGGGCCGAATGGTCAGGTTCAGCCGGTGGCGGGCCAGATTCAGGTAGGCCAGAGCCGTACTGAGCCGGATGCCGTTGGGGTTATTGAGGGGAACGGGCCCCACGCCACTGGCGTCAGGGTGGTTGAAGTCGGCCACGTCGGCCATCCCCACACTGCGGCAGGCGGCATAGAAGGCTGCCTGGTCGGGACGCCACTCCTCGCGGCTGAACCGGCGGCAGACGATTGGGCCGTCGGAGTTGTGAAAATCATCGCCGCCGAATTCGGTGTCTGTTTCCATCCGGCGTAGGTAGTGCAGCAGGTTCTGGTAGCTCCACTGGTCGTTGCCCGCCGCCGCCCAGGAATCGTAGTCCTCGGGAACGCCGCGCAGGAACACCTGGCCGTTTATGGCGCTGGAGCCTCCGGTGACCTTTCCCCTCGGTATCTGCAATGGTGGCGTGGTATCGGTGCCCCGTGCCCAGAATTCCCAGTTGTGATGAGTGGTTACGGTATCGATACCCGAGGCGTATCCGAACTTGATCTCATCCGGCAGCTGCTCGAAGTCCGGGTAGTCGGGTCCCGCCTCCAGCAGGAGCACGGACCGGTCCGGGTCCTCGCTCAGCCGGGTGGCCACAACGCCGCCGCCTGAGCCGGCGCCTATGACGATAGTGTCGTATTTCATTTCGCCTCCATACTTTTTCGTGATCGTCGTTGTCCAGGATTGCCCCTTTTGACCAATAACTATAAGGGATTTGGCGAAGAGGTGAAATTTGCGCCAGCCGGGGCGGCGTCTTCTGCAGACGTCGGAGAGCCCGGAAACCAAGTTTGCCGACGTCCATTTGCCGGCCTGCATCCTGCGATTCAGGGCGGGCTTCCCGGGGCGATCGCTGATCCTTGCGGAGCTGTAATTCTTGACAGCGTTCTGGTTCAGGCTTACCTTTCCCAAATACGATCGCTTGGGAAAGGCCACCCGGCAACTGCTTTCCGGGCCGATTCGTATATTCCGCAAAGGCCCCTAGCCGGATTGAAGGAGGCTGTTCGTGACCACCGAACAAGCCCTTGCCACCGACGATCGTTTGGGCGCCGCCACTGGCGGGAACCGTCCTCTGCTGGAAGTACAGGACCTGCAGACCCATTTCTTCACTCGCCGGGGTCTGGTGCGTGCGGTGAACGGAGTGAGTTTCAACGTCATGCCCGGCGAGACCCTGGGTTTGGTGGGTGAATCGGGGTCCGGAAAGACCATAACCTGCCTTTCCCTTCTCCGGCTCCTGCCCCGAGGCGCGAGAATCGTTGAAGGCAAAATCCTGTTCAACGGCCAGAACACCCTCGACCTGTCGGAAAAGGAGATGGAGAAGGTACGGGGGATCAGAATGGGCATGATTCTCCAGAACTCCATGGCCGCCCTGGACCCGGTCTTCTCCATCGGAACGCAGATTGCCGAACCCCTGGCCGTGCATTCCGGACTTAGCTGGAAGGCGGCGATGGAGCGCAGCATCGAACTGCTGCGAATGGTGAAGATAACGGCGCCGCACCTGCGGGTCCGCAACTATCCCCACGAAATGAGCGGCGGCATGCGCCAGCGGGCCTCCAGCGCCGCCTCCATCGGCCCGCACCCCGACCTGCTCATCGCCGATGAGCCGACCACCGCACTGGACGTCACCACGCAGCGACAGTACCTGGAGCTCCTGAAAGAACTGCAGCAGGAGACCGGGATGGCCCTTATATTCATCACCCACGACATCAGCATCGTCGGCAACCTGTGCGACAACCTGGCGGTCTTCTACGGCGGGCTGGTCGTTGAGTACGGCCCGAAGAACGAGGTGCTCAACAACCCGACTCACCCCTATACGGAGGCATTGCTGGAGGCGTTGCCGGTACTGGGCGAAAAGAGGCCGCGCCTACGCACCATCCAGGGAGACCCGCCCTACGCGGGCAACCTGCCTCCGGGGTGTCCGTTCCACCCACGCTGCGACAAGGTGATGGACCGGTGCAAGGAGGGTGACTTCCCCACCATCTTCAACACGGGCAACAACCAAAAGACCCGCTGCTGGCTGGTGGAGTGAAACCGGGGCGTCATGGATGGGATGAAGCTCCCCAACTCACATAGAGCCATTGTAGATATCTGGAAAATTACGGAATACTTACTTTCGACCGCCAGTTCGAGAGGACGGAGTAAGGCAAGTTTCTTTCTTGGGTTTGGATTCAGCGTAGAAAATTGGCAAGCCTTTGCCAAAGCCCTGAGGCTGCATGGTGCGAGCCATGACGTCGCCAGTATGGTAGACACCGCTTACGGGCTGCGCTATCGAGTGGATGGTATTATTGAAACACCGGATGGACGCAACCCGCATATAAGAACGGTTTGGCAGATTGATACGGGAACCGATAATCCTCGGCTGATTACATCGCGCCCTGTCAGGCCAAGCAGGAGTCAAAATGACGCTCCAAGAACATAGTCAAATTGTACTAACCGCAAATGTTACCGGCGATGACGGAGAGGAACTGAAACCCGGCGACGTGGGAATCATCATACACGTCCATCCGGGGGAAGAGGCCTTTGTTGTGGAATTCTTCACCCTTAGCGGCGAAACGGCGGCCATTGCCACTGTTTTGTCTTCTCAGGCGCGGCCAGCGGCGGAGACAGACATCATGCACACACGTGAATTTGCCCTAGCCGCTTAGTCTCGGCACAGGCCAGTGCGTTCGGAGTTAGTATGCAAGAGCCAGGCACTGCAGGGAATGTAATAGTAGAGGCGCGAAATGCCGTAAAGCACTTTCCCGTTAGGACCGGCTTGTTAAGCAACAAAACAGTCGGCACGGTGAGGGCGGTGGACGACGTGTCCTTCTCCATAGTGGAAAACCAGACCTTTGCCCTCGTGGGAGAATCGGGTTGCGGCAAGACCACCATGGCCAATCTCATCCTGAAACTCCTGGATCTCACATCGGGAGATATCCTTTTTCGGGGAAACTCACTGGAAGGCATGGCCCCGCAGGACATCAAGAACTATCGCAGGCGAGTCCAGGCCGTCCTCCAGGATCCCTACGGCGCTCTGAATCCACGCATGCGGATCGGACACATCATCGGGGAACCCCTGGAGGTGCATGGCTTCGGCAGGGCTGAGCGTACGAACCTGGTAGCCAGCGCCCTTCAGTCGGTGGGACTGCATGAGTCTGTGCAGTCGCAGTTCCCGCACGAGTTCAGCGGCGGCCAACGCCAGCGCATCGGTGTGGCCCGGGCCCTGACGCTGAACCCCGACCTGATAGTTTTGGACGAGCCTGTATCGTCCCTGGACGTCTCCATTCGATCGCAGGTGCTCAACCTGCTGAAGGACATCCAGGACGAACGTGGAATCTCCTACATTCTCATTTCCCACGACCTGGCCTCCGTCGAGCACATGAGCCACATGATCGGGGTGATGTACCTTGGCAAGCTGGTCGAGTTGGGAGACGCGGAGCTAACCTGCTCAGTACCGCTGCACCCGTACACCGCATCCCTGGTGGCGGCGGCCACACCCCCGGGGACGACCCCCGGCTGGCCAATTCCCATCGTGGGCGAGGTGCCGAGCGCCCTGGAGACTCCCAGCGGCTGTTCATTCCATCCGCGCTGTCCCTATGCCATGCCCATCTGCAGCCAGGAAGTCCCCGCTCTGTCGGCCACTGAAGATGGCCGAATGGTTTCGTGTCACCTCTACCCCGACGAAATCAAAAATATCGACAAGCGGGCGCCGGTCGCTGTGACTACCGATCCTCCGGTATCTGCGACGCGGTTTTAACCAAACAGGTTTGAGCGACCCCTTTCGAGGCCCAGGGCGTCCCCCTTTCGACCCCTCTCGTTCCGCAACATCCAGTGGAGGCTGTCATGCAACTGGAAAACAAATCGGCGATAGTAACCGGTTCCGCTTCCGGGATTGGCCGTGAGATTGCCCTTACGCTTGCCGCCGAGGGAGCACTGGTAACTGTGGCCGACCGCAACCTCGACGGCGCGCAGTCCGTCGCGCGGCAGATAACGGAGTCCGGCGGTACCGCCGCGGCGGTTCAGGCCGACGTAACCAACCGCGCACAGGTTGAGGCCATGGTGGATGCGGCAGTTTCGGCACACGGCTCCCTGGACATCCACGTGAACGTGGCCGGATTCGGGTTCAACTCTCTGATCGTCGACATGACGGAGGACGACTGGGATTTTGTGCTCAACGTGAATCTCAAGGGCCAGTTCCTTTGCAGCCAGGCGGCGGCGCGTCGAATGATTGAGCAGGGACGCGGCGGACGCATCGTCAACATCGCCTCCACCGCCGCCAACAACGCGCGCTACGCGGGCGGAGCATACTGCGCCGCCAAGGCCGGGGTGGTGCAGCTGATGAAGGTCATGGCATTGGAGCTGGGAGAGTTCGGAATCACGGTCAATGCGGTCGGCCCCGGGTTCACCGAGACTCCGGCAACCGTCGAAACATCCGACGAATACCGCACCAACTTTCTCAGCCAGGTTGCGGCAGGGCGGTCGGGACGCCCATCGGATATCGCCAACGCGGTGCTGTTCCTGACATCTCCCGCCGCAGAATACGTCAACGGACAGGTGATCTACGTGGACGGCGGATACTCCGCGGGCAAACTCACCGTGCGCGGGTAGCCGACGTACCCGGGCGCCAAATCGCCGGAGTTCAACGGAGACCTGCTGCAGTAGTCCCGGAGCCCCTCTCTCAGGGAGTGCAGTTTGCTTTCCGATGCCCCGTTTTCCGAATTTCGTAGAGAATGTGTCGAAACTGTTACGTATTGATTCCATTTGTGTCAAATCTTTCGTACGGCTTGGAATCAAGTTGACACCGAAGTTTGATGCGTTGTAGCCTTACGCATCCAAATTGAGCAGGGTGCGTGTCGGCTGCAAGCGGGGGTACCCGCTGGTTTTCGGCCAACCTCATATAGGAGTATCAACGTGAATCGATTGCTGGGCTATAAGTTCCATTTACCTCTCCTGCTGGCACTGCTGCTTACGGGTGTGATAGTCGCCTGCGGAGGAGCGGAAGAGGCAACGGAGGAGCCTGCAGCAGCACCAACTGCTACGTCGGCCCCCGCTGCCGCGCCCTCTGCCAGCGACGCCACGGCCGTCCCGACGGCGGCGTCTGCGCCAGCGGCCGCACCGGCAACGACCGGCGACCACCCCGAGTCGGTGGGCAAGCTGACGGTGGCGGCTGACGGGTGGGGAAGTGACCTGGTAAACACTTGGGAGGACACTCAGCCCAGCTTCATCAGGGACTACTTCGTGCCCCGGCTGTTGACCCGCGACGAGAACATGGAAGTGCAGCCGCTCCTCGCAACGTCCTGGGAGCAGGATGAGGAAGGGATTCGTCTGACCCTCCATCCAGACGCGGTCTGCGAAAACGGCGAACGCCTGGACGCCCAGGCAGTTGCGACGAACCTCCAGGCCTTCCTGGGCAACATTGAAGGGTTCACGGGCAGCTTCCTGGCAAACACGCTGGATGGACTGGTTGACGATCAGGCCATTGAGATTGTCAGCGACACCGAATTGTATATCGGCACCGACAGCGCCAGCCCTGCCGGTTGGTCCATCCTGCACGGTGCCAATTACCACCTGTTCTGGTTCCACCCGGCGGAACATCTCATTGAAGTCGGCCACGACGAATATGTCAGGAACCCCGTGGGCTGTGGGCCCTACTCCCTGACCGATTTCAACCCCGGCGACTCGGCAACACTCACCCGCTGGGACGATTTCTGGGGCGACTACGTTTACTACAGCGCGCCGCAGCACGAAATCCTGGAACTGGTGAAGGTGCCTGAGGCCACCACCCGCTTCGCCCAGTTGACTGCGGGCAACGTGGACATGGCCCTGGGCCTGCCTTTCCCCATCGCCAAGGACCTGGAACGCTCCGAGGACGGCGCGAATGGCGCGGGCTTTAACCCGGGCAACAACGGCCTGTGGACCCAGACCCTGGGCGCCAATGGCAAGATGCAAGTGGCCTTCGACCTCGAGTTCGCTCTCAAGGAACTCAAGGATGACGGCACTCCCAAGGCTGACCCCGCCGAGTGGGGAGATGACCCGACATTGAACGTCCGGGTTCGCGAGGCCCTGGCCATGGCGGTGGACAAACAGTCGATCCTGGATACCGGATTCGGCTTCCTGTTGCCGAACCAGTCGATTTGCAGCAAGGGCTCATTCGGCTGGCGCGAGTCCCAGGACTTTGTCAGCGAGTACAATCCGGAAATGGCCATGCAGATCCTGGAGGAAGAGGGCTACAGCGATGGCTTCTCGCTGCAGGCCCACTTTGGCGAGTTCACCGGCCGCCCAAATCAGCGGGAAGCCATGGACATCATCGCCAGTAACTGGAAAGACATCGGCATTGACCTGAACGTCAACGAGCATGACCCCTTCACCTACTACTCCAGCGGCGACGCCGGCAACCGGGAGTACCAGTCGGTCAATGAATGGAGCTGGGGACGACAGGAGCATTGCTCCGTGATGGTCAACCTCGCATACTCGTCCAGCGGTTTCCGCAACGAGTACAACGACGAGAGCGACGCGCTCAACGAGGAGCTGCAAAACACAGTGGACGCGGACAAGCAGCTTGAACTGATGGCTCGCGTTGACGACATTGCCCTGGAAAACCACTGGATCATCCCGCTCTATGACGCCAGCGCGGTCTACGGCTACACTGACCGAGTCATTGAGCACAGGCAGCCGCCATTCGGCGCCCACTTCGCCGACCTGCACCGCATCCTGCTAAAGGATTAGCGGTCGATGCCGACCAGGCATCAATAATTTATGGCAACTGAGCGAGGGACTGCCGCACCGGGTAGTCCCTCGTGCCAAAATGGCGAATCACACCCCGGCCCATATTGATGGCAATTGCATTCCAAGCGGCGACGTCACTGTAGGGAGCGTCCGTGGGCAAATACGTACTGACCAGAAGTCTCCAGGGGCTGCTCACGCTATGGCTGGTGACTGTTGCCGTTTTCTTCCTGGTCCGTCTCACCGGCAACCCCATCAACTTCCTCGTCTCACCGGAGGCCAGTCCGGAGGACCGCCAGCGGCTCATCGAGGAGTACGGCTTCGACAAGAGCTACTGGGAGCAATACATCGTCTACAACAAGAACTTCCTGCAGGGTAAGTTCGGCGAGTCCCTGCGGTGGGACTCCCGGGACGGCTTTGAGGTATTCATCGATCGGCTGCCCGCCACGATCCAGTTGACGCTGGCAGCCATGATCTTCTCGATAGCCGTCGGCGTAACCCTGGGGGTGCTTTCCGCCACAAACCCGGACTCGCTGTTTGACCGGGTCGGCAAGGTGGTGGCCATCCTTGGGCAATCCATGCCCGTGTTCTGGGTCGGAATCCTGATGATCCTGGTGTTTGCCGTCTACTTCGGCGTGCTGCCCGCTGGCGGGAGCATCGAGAGACTGGGCTGGAAGGCAATCGTGCTTCCCGCCGTCACCCTTGGCTGGCTGTTCGTGGCGGCCCACATGCGCATCGTCCGCTCCAGCATGCTAGAGGTGCTGGATTCCGAATACATCAAGATGATCCGGGCTAAGGGACTGCCCAGACGCCTCGTCATCTGGAAACACGCCCTCAAGAATGCCTCCATCCCTATTTTCACCTTGTTCATGGTGAATTTTGCGCAGCTGATCTCAGGGGCCGTGGTTACTGAGACCATTTTTGGCTGGCCGGGCATTGGCCGCCTGCTGGTGGACTCCATCTTTGTTCGCGACTTTGCCGTGGCCCAGACGGTGGTCTTCTTTGGCGCCGGATTCATCGTGGCGATAAACCTGACGGTCGACATCATATACGGACTGCTGGATCCAAGGATCCGGGTCGCTCAATAGAGGGAGACCAAGTGGCAATAGCCAGCGAACAACCTATCGGTGCCGAACCACCGCTGGCACCGGCTACTCCCCCGCAGGGCGTACAGTCGGTTGGGACTAGCGTATCGAATGTGCTCAATGCCATGCGCGGAGTGCCCAAGTTTTCCCTCTTCTACCTCACCGTTATCATCATCGTCACCATCTTTGCCCCGTGGATCGCTCCGTTCGACCCGATCAAGACCGAGCCGACCAACATCCTTGCCGAGCCCGGCTGGGGGAAACACCTGTTGGGCACTGACCATCTGGGACGGGATATTCTCAGCCGGATCATGTACGGCGCGAGGATCTCTGTTGTGGTGGGCTTCATGGCAGTGATCATATCCGGGGTCGTGGGCACCATCGTCGCTCTGGTCAGCGGCGTGGCACGGGGGTGGGTCGACACCATACTGATGCGGCTCACAGACGGTTTCCTGGCCTTGCCTTACCTGATGGTAGCGGTAACCGTGATTGCAATCCTCGGCGCGGGCCTTTGGATAGTCATTTTCGTGATCGCCCTGCTGCGCTGGATGACCTACGCCAGGATAGTCCGCGGCGAAGTGCTCACGCTCATGCAAATGGACTACATCCGCCTCGCCCGTGTCGCCGGCGCCAGCAACACGCGGATCATCTTCCGCCACATCGCTCCCAACGTCTTCAACACACTGCTGGTCCTGGGCACCCTGGAGGTGGGGCTGGCGATCATTGCCGAAGCCTCGCTGAGCTACCTGGGGCTCGGCATACCGCGCCCGCAGCCCTCGTGGGGGACCATGCTGGCCGAGTCCCAGGAATGGGTGTTCGTGGCCTGGTGGCTGCCCATGGTGCCGGGCGTGGCCCTCACCCTGCTGGTGATGTCGTTCAACCTGATGGGCGACTGGCTGCGCGACAGGACGGATCCCACACGCCGCCAGCTGTGAGGACTATCGAGTTTCCCGGCTTCGTTCGTTTTGAACTTGTCAAAATGTGAGCGGGCCGGACAATTCACCGACCATTCAATGCCCGCCCTGGGACAAACGCAAGGCGGGCATTGGCGATTTTCCGCATTTGAGCCAATCCGGGCCGTCGGCTAGCGCTTCAGGAACTCGACGATCAGGGGATTGATCTCCTCGGGCTTTTCCTGGTGCATGAAGTGACCCGTTCCGGGGATGATCACCTTCTCCAAGCCCCCGGTGAAGAACGCGTCCATGGCGTCGCTTTCGAAGGACTCCAAGCGCCTTGGGCGGTCTCGCGTCCCGTGGAGCGCCAGCGTGGGAACAGTGACCGGCCCCGCATTGATGCGCTGCTCGTCATCCAGTAACGCCGGGTCCTGGGGCGCCGGTCCGAACCTGGCGCGATAGTAGCCCAGCGCCGCCTCCACCACTCCCGGCTTGCGGAAGGTCTCGCGGATGCTTTCGAGGGCCGACGCCGGTATGTCCCACTCCGGCGAGGCGTCGCGCCACCACTGTTCCACGTAGGCGTAGTCGTTGTGGGCCACCGCACGTTCGGCGAAGGGCATCTGGAAGAAATAGAAGTGCCAGGTGCCTCTCAGGTACCAGTAGTCCATGGCCAGTTCCTCGTCCACACGGCCCGAGGCGATGATCACCAGCTTGTGCACCTTCTCCGGGGCGAGAATCGTGGCGCCGATAACCGCACCCGCACCCCAGTCGTTGCCGATGAGGTAGGCCTGTCCGCCGCCGAGAGCGTCTACCAGCGCCACCGCGTCGCGGGCCATGGTGGCCGCCCGGTAGTTCCCGTCGGCGGGCGCCTCCGTTGGAGCATACCCGCGCATGAACGGCGCCACGGCCCGGAATCCCGCCGCCGCCAGGTCGGGCAGCAGGTGCCGGAATGAGTAAGCATGATCGGGAAAGCCGTGGAGGCACAGGGCCAGCGGCCCCTCCCCCATCTCGAGGTAGTGGAAGATAAGCCCATTAGCGTTGACTGAACCAGTCTTGAACTCGGTCATCTTTCCTCCGTTGCTTCAGCATAACTCGCAAGATGGTAGGCACGCTCAGGTGAGGTGTCAACGCCGATCCTGACTGGGGAGCGGGGCAAGACGACTGCAAAGTCCGGCGGAACCAATTTTGTCTGAATCAGGATTCGCAAGATTAAGGGATGTGCAGGATTGGGGAACATCCTGAATATCCCAGAATCCTGATAATCCTGATTCAGAAAATGCCATTGCAATCGTAGCGGCACCAGCAGACATCCGGTTGACACGGAGGGTGTTGGGGTACATATTTGCCCCATTCCCGGCGCTATCCCGATACTGTTCAAGCATCAACCGCCCTGCCCTCCGGAGGTGACGAGGAATGCCTGCTCGAACCGGAAAGGAATACATCTCGGGACTCAAGGACCGGCCCCGCGAGGTGTGGCTGAACGGGGAGCGCGTCAAGGACGTAACCGAGCACCCCGCGCTGCGTAACGGCGTGAGATCGGTGGCCGCCCTTTACGATTTGCAGCACGACCCGTCATTGCGCGAGGAGATGACCTTCGCATCTCCCACCACCGGGGAGCCCGTGGGTCTGTCATTCATGATCCCGAGGACCATCGACGACCTAGTCCGGCGGCGGGAAATGATGACGCGGTGGGCTTGGGCCAGCTGCGGAATGATGGGCCGCTCGCCCGATTTCATGAACGCCATCTTCTCCGCCTGGGCCGGCTCGGCGGGCTTCTTTGCGCAGGACCGGCCTGAGTTCAAGAAGAACATGCTCAACTACCACGAGTTCATCCGCGAGAACGACGTGACGTTGACGCACGCTTTAGTGAACCTGCAACGGCGTCGCCATCAGGGTCCGACTGACATCCTGCACGAGGACGTTGCGCTCACCACGGTCAAGGAGACCGACTCCGGCATCGTGGTCAGAGGCAGCAGGACGCTGGCAACGCTGGGCCCCATCTCCGACGAGATCGCCATTTATCCCGTGGCCAGCCACCGGCTGGACGACGAGGCGAGGAGACAGACCTTCTCCTTCTCCATACCCTGCGACACTCCAGGGGTGAAATTCCTGTGCCGTGAGGGTTTCGACTACGGCCGCTCCCACTTCAACCACCCGTTGGGCTCCCGGTTTGACGAGATGGACTCGGTGGTGTTCTTCGACGACGTGCTGGTGCCGTGGGAGCGGATCTTCCTGCTGGGCAACGTGGAACTGGGCAACGGCTATGCGGCTGGCACGCAGTCGGACGCTCACACCGGGCATCAGATACTGAACCGCTGCCTCGTGAAGGCGGAGTTCATCCTGGGACTCGCCGACCTGATCGTCGACACCCTGGGGTCGGGCACCATCCCACACGTGCAGGAGCAGGTGGCCGAGCTGATCACCTACCGCGACGTGCTGCGGTCGTGCGTTCGGGCGTCGGAGGCCGACGCAACGATGAACGAGTATGGCATGATGTCCCCGGACGTCAACGCCATCCGGGCCGGCAGGACAGTCTTCGGCCGGTCGATGTTCCCGCGCATGGTGGAAATCATCCAGATGCTGGGCACCGGCGGTCTCATGGCCCTGCCTGCCGAGGCCGACTTCGGTTCGGAAATCGGCGAGGAGATCGAGCGGTACTTCGCCACCGATACAGTGGAGGCGCGTGACCGGGCCCGGTTGTTCCACCTAGCGTGGGATGCATCGTGCAGCGCCTTCAGCGGCCGGCAGGTGCTGTACGAGCGGATGTTCGGCGGGAACCCGGTGCGAAACTCCATCACCCTGTACCAGAACTACAACAAGGAGCCATTCAAGGCCAAGGTCCGTCAGTTCCTCGAAAACGAGGACTGGCCCCCTGAATCATAATGGCCCCGAACTTGTGCACAATCGATTCTGTCCCTTACCGGAGTCTTCGCAGGCATACTACAGCATTTGGAAGGAGCAACCATGGGCAAGAAAGCTAACACCTTTAGCTTCTCGACGATAGTCTTCATCATATTGGGTCTCATTGTTCCCATTTGGCCCATATCCCTTCCATTGTTCTGGTTCTTGGCGTACAGGTCCTACAAGAGTGGCGATGCTGAAGCGCCTTCACTGACCGATCTGAAAGATGCCCAGGATCTCCTGGACAGGGGGACCATTACCCAGGAGCAATTTGACCGTATCAGAGCTAACATCCTAAAGGTATAAAGAGACGGGAGGATTGGAAATGTCATACACACCTATGCGACTGGGCCACCTGGTAATGCGAGTACGGGACATCGACCGCTCCGTAGACTTCTATACGAGGGTGATGGGTCTCACCGTAATGGAGAAAACCGCCGGCGGCACCGTGTTCATGTCGGCAGACACGTCGAAGTCCCACGAACTGGCCATCCGCGCCATCGGGATGGAAGCCGAAGGCCCTGACCACTCCATGATCGGACAAGCGCACATGGCTTGGCAGATGGAGACCTTCGAGGACCTGCAGGAGCTGTACGACCGCATCAGAGAGAACAACGTCCGCATCGTGCGGATGGGCGACCACGGCATATCAATGGGGGTCTACCTACTGGACCCCGACGACAACGAGATCGAGGTCTACTACGAGTTGCCCAAGGACCAGTGGACGCGACACCCTGAGAAGGGCCTGTTCGGCCACCAGTACCCGCGCCAGCTCGAAGACCGCGTTCCCGTGGCCGGGGACTAAGCCCCCACCCTGACCCTCCCCCACGGGGAGAGGGACTTGGGAAGGTGCAACCAATGACCACGAAAACCAACACCGGGGCGGAGAGCGTCTCCGCCCCGGAACTGTTGCGGATAGCGTCCGAACTGGTCCCCGTCCTCCGCGAGCGAGCCTCCTACACCGAGGAGTTGCGACGCCTGCCCGACGAGAACATCAGCGACCTGCTGGCGTCGGGACTGTATCGCATCGGGCTGCCAGTGAAATACGGCGGCATCGACGGCGACTACGGGACGATGCACAAAGTGGCAGCGGAGCTGGCCCGGGGATGCCCGGCAACGTCTTGGTGCTATGGGTTGTGGGCCGGACACGCATGGCTCGTCGGTTACTGGCCGCTGAAAGCCCAGGAGGAGGTTCTCGGACAGGACCCCGACGCCCTGATCTGCAGTTCGCTCAATCCCGGCAGGTCCACCTGCGACCCTGTGGATGGCGGGTATCGGCTCTCCGGCAGGTGGGAGTTCTCCAGCGGCTGCGACGGCTCCAGCTGGATCATGCTTGGTCTGCCCGGAGTAGGGGAGCGCAGTTGGGCGCTGGTGCCCCGCGAGGACTACGAGATCGTAGACAACTGGTATGTCTCAGGTCTCAAGGGCAGCGGCAGCAAGGACATCACCATCCAGGATGCCTTCGTGCCCTACCACCGAATCGTAGAGGTCAGCACGGCTGGCGACAGCGATCTGAGCGGCTGGGAACTGCACGGGCAGGCCCGCTACCGGGTGCCACTACCCGTTCTCCTCGGGTGGGACCTCGTGGGGCCCATGGTGGGAATCGCCCAGGGAATGCTGGAGGAATTCGTGGCAAGACTGGAGGGAACCTCCGGCCCCGGCCGGACCGCCGATTCTCCGGCCGTCCACCTGAGGCTGTCACAGTCTGCCGCCGACGTGGATGCGGCGCGGGCGCTGATGGAGCGCGACATCAGTGAGATCCTCCGCAAGGGCGAGGAGGGCGAGCCGTTCACCCTGCTGGAGAGGGCCAGGGTGCGCCGGGACAAGGCCTACACCACCCAGCTTTGCCTGCAGGCAGTCAACCGGATATTCGACGTCAGTGGCGGTCACGCCCTGTTCGATTCCGTTCCGTTGCAGCGCTTTCACCGGGACGCCCACGCTGTGGCCCATCGCGACGCGCTGATCATGGACCTGGGCGGTCAGAACTACGGTCGCGTACTGCTGGGGCTGCCACCCGACACGCCGTTGTAGCTCTCCACCACCTTTTGGGGTCTGATGGCCAGCCGCGCCATGGTCTGCTGGCCGGGCGGGCGTCCATCTGGTGTACTGGTCAGTGTGATGCCGCACGGCCATGGTCGCTGTCCCTTGAGAGGAAAGGGACCTTGTAAGGGTAGTCTGTCCTTGATTTGAGACCCTTGGCCGCCTTCGTATTCTACCTTGACACCCCTATGGGGCGATGCTAGTATCGGTTCAATTCCTGTGCCGCTCTGCGGCCATTTTTGTGTCGCGTAATTCGCTGTTATCGGGAATGTACCAAAAAGGCACAGGCGCCCCGTAAATTCCTGAAACGGCGCAAACCCCTAAGGAGAAATGGCCATGCCCGAAATCGTAAAAGGGCTCAAGGATGTCTACCTGGACACTACCGAGGCCAGCTTCATTGACGGCCAGGTGGGCAAGCTGCTTTATCGTGGCTACAACATCCACGACCTGGCTGAGAAGTCCACCTTTGAGGAAGTGGTGTACCTGCTGCTCTACGGCAACCTGCCCAGCAAGCAGCAACTGGCCGATTTCGACGCCGAGCTCCGGGCCAGCCGGCGCATCCCCGACGGCATCATCACCGTGCTGGAAGTGATGAAGGACGCCCACCCGATGGACGCCCTGCGCACCGGCATCTCGGCGCTGGCCGGGTACGACGTGGGCGAAGTAGCCGACAATTCGGTCGAAGCAACCATCCGCAAGGGCATAAAGCTGACAGCCCAGGGCCCGACCATCGTGGCAGCGCACCACCGCCTGCGGCAGGGCCTGGAGCCGGTCGCTCCCAACCCCGACCTTAACCACGCTGGCAACTTCCTTTACATGATGTTCGGGGAGATGCCCGACGAGGAGACCACCGGCCTGCTGGACGTGGACTTCATTCTCCACGCCGAGCACGGCGCCAACGCCTCGGCCTTCGCTGCGAGGGTCACCGCGTCCACCATCTCCGACCTGCACTCGGCCGTTGTGACGGGTGTCGGCACCCTGAAGGGTCCGGCCCACGGTGGCGCAGCCGAGGAAGTCATGAAGATGTCACTGGACATCGGCAACCCCGAGAACGCGGAAGAATACGCCCGCAACCACCTCGAGTCCGGAGGCCGCATCATGGGGTTCGGCCACCGCGTCTACCGGGCGGAAGACCCGCGTGCCCGCCACCTCCGCGACCGAGCTCAAGCATTGGGAGAGAAAAAGGGAGAGCCGCGCTGGTTCCAGATCCTGTCCCACCTGGAACAGAAGACCATGATGCCCTACCGGGACCGGGGAATCTGTGTCAACGTCGACTTTTTCGCCGGGGCCATCTACTACCTGCTGGACATTCCCGATGACCTGTTCATCTCCATCTTCGCACTGGGGCGCATACCCGGATGGACCCTGCAATGCGTGGAGCAGTACCAGGACAACATCCTGATCCGTCCACTGCTGGAGTACACCGGCCCCATGGACCGGGAGTACGTGCCAATGGAGCAGCGGGCGTAGGCTTGCCGCAAATCGATTAAGCCGAGAGAGGCCGTGAACGCGGCCTCTTTCCTTTTGCCGCCCACTGTCAGCCAACATGGACCATGGAACTGCCATGAACAACGCCGAGGATGAAATACGCCGCCGCTTATCAGATAAGGGGAGGCTCACCTTCGCCGAGTTCATGGAGGTGGCCTTATACCACCCTGGCGATGGCTACTACACCTCAGGAGAGCGCGTGGGCGCCTCCGGCGATTACTACACCAGCCCGTCGGTGCATCCGGCGTTCGGCTCCTTGCTGGCAGTGCAGCTATTTCAGGCCTGGCAGCTAATGGGGCAACCCGCACCGTTCACCGTAGTCGAGGCCGGTGCGGGTAACGGTCTGCTGTGTCAGGACATTCTGGCAGCAGCCCCCGGGCTGCCAGCTCCGTTTCGCGATTCCGTGCATTACATCTGCCTAGACCGTCGGAGTTCTGGGGGTCTCGAATCGGGTCTGGACGGTGTGAGTCGCATCGCTGCTGACGAAATGCCACTGCGGGACGTCATGGGCTGCGTTCTTTCTAACGAACTCCTGGACGCAATGCCGGTCCACCAGGTCACGCATGAGGGTGGGCGACTGAAAGAGATTTTCGTAGTGGAGCACGGCGGAGAACTGGCGCTACAGGCGGATGAGCCATCGACGCCACTGCTGGAGCAACGGTTGAGCGCACTGGGCGTTCGGTTGCAGGAGGAGCAGGTTGCGGAGGTCAACCTGGCCCTCGAAGGATGGATGAAGGGCGCGGCAGAATCCCTGGACCGCGGCCTTGTGCTGATCATCGATTACGGTCGTTCGGCAGGTGACCTGTATTCTCCAACCGAACGCTTTCGGGGAACGCTCACGACTTTCCGGAACCACTTGCAGACAGACCGGCCGCTGGAGCACATCGGGCGGCAGGATATCTCAGCGCAGGTGGATTTCACCACAGTGGCCGGAGCGGCAGGAGATGCGGGACTGGACGTCCTGGGCTATTCCAGCCAGTCCGAATTCCTGCGCAACTTGGGTTTTGGGCGCCTGCTGGAACGCACGGCAGCCGTACCCGGCAGTCGCCGTTCCAGTCTCATGGCGATGCGGGAACTGATCAAGCCGGAGGGCTTGGGCGCCTTCAGGGTAATGGCCCTCGGCCGGAACATCGGGCAGCCCGCCCTGTGGGGATTTGAGCACTCCCGTGAGCCAGGCGAACTCGTCCATCAACTGCCGGTTCCAGTTCCTACCCAAGATCATATCGACCTGCTGTCCGGACGCTACCCCTGGCACCAGGCGGAATTCGAGGTGCCATGGGACACACTATGGCCTGATGGCGAAACCACTGAATGAACTATGGCGAGGGCTCGGCCAGCCCGATGCGGACTGAGACGGGCTTCATGCTATCGACGATGAACGTGATGTGTTCGTCCAGGTCGACTCCCAGCTCGTCGGCACCTTTTTGAATGTCGCCGCGGTTCACATCCTTGGCGAAGGCCTTGTCCTTCATTTTTCGCCGCACCGACCTCGGCGTGACCTCCTCCAGGCTCTTGTTGGGGCGGACCAATGCCACGGCGCGTATGAAGCCCGAAAGCTCGTCAACGGCAAAAAGGGTGTGCTCCATCAGCGACTCGCGGGGGATGCCGGTGTGCTCGCCGTGGGTGAGCACGGCGCGGATGATGTCCTCGGGATAACCGGCGTCGCGGAGAATTCCGGCGCCATAGGTGGGATGGCTCTCCGGAGTGGGGCAGATCTCCCAGTCGAAATCGTGCAGCAGTCCCGCGATGCCCCAGCGCTCTTGGTCCTCGCCGTACCTCCGAGCATAGCCACGCATTGATGCCTCGACCGACAGCAGGTGCTTCATCAGCATGTCGGTCTTGACGTGCTGACCCAGGAACTCCAGGGTTGTCTCCCTATTCATTGTCTCCATCGGGCCGTTCCTCCGGATCATCGTCTGCATTGTTTTCCTGTGCCACCTCGCCTGCCGGTCGCCCGCCCGGGCGGGGGAGGCAGCGCACAGCCGTTGTCAGGAACCCGCTGTGGGCCACCATGCGATGGGAGGGACGCACGCTGCGCTCAGTAACGTGCCAGGTGCGCAATAGTGTTTCCAGAGACTCCACCAACTGGTAGCGGCCATCCTGCTCCAGGGCGCCGACCAGGCGGTGCACCTGCAGGACGGTGGGCAGGAAGCTGAGCATCACGCCGCCCATGACCAGGGCGTCCCCGATGGTGCCGACGGCGTTCCAGGGTTCGGGAACGTCCAGGACCACACGGTCCACGTCCCGCTCCTCAATGCCGTCGTAGATGTTGCCGATCTTGACCTCGAGGTTTGATGTGTCCGGGATCACGCGGCCGATGTTTCGCATCGCCTTGGGCAGCACCGATTCGTCGATTTCGTAGGTTATGACCCTGCCCTCACGACCCACGGCCCGGAGCAAAGCGGCGGTCAACGCACCGGAACCCAGCCCGCCCTCAATGACCGTCGCGCCGGGGAATATGTCGGCAAAGCTGACTATGTTGCCCAGGTCTTTCTGGTAAATGATCTGCGGACCGCGGGGCATCTGCCGAACATAGTCCCCCAGCGTCGGGCGCACCGCCAGCAGGGTGTGGCCCTTGTCAGTGCGGTACCAGCCACCCACACTGCCCCCGATCACTTGGTCGTGGCGCAAACGTCCCAAATGGCTGTGGAATGTCCCCTCGTCCTCCAGGGTGACGAGGTAGCGACGGGACTTCCTGTCCAGAAGCATGGCAAGTTCCCCGGTCTGGAAGCAGTTGGGATCGCTTTCGTCCCGGGGAATGTCGTCGGTGGCCAAAACAGCTGGCTGACCCTGAATTGTTGTGTCCTCCAAAGTCATCGTTTAGTCGCCGGCCGGGGCCGATGCTTTGCTCTCATCGTACGCGCCGGGCCGACTGCCCTCCAGGTAGGTGGTGTTGTGATCGGCGTAGGGTTCCATGTCGGGGAACACCACCAGCAACTCTGCATTTTCCTCGCCGACTACCCGGAAACCATGCTCGGCGCCGGGTGGGATGACAAGGGTGTGGTCTTTCCCAACACGGTGCACCTCGCCATTTATGCGGACCTCGAGGGTGCCCGACATTATGACGATCAGCTCGTCGATGGCGTGGGTGTGCAGAGGGGCGCCGGTCCCGGGTTCGGCAGTGTTCAGGCTGAGAGAGGTGGAGACACCGTGCTCGTGGGTGGTTATGTCCCATTTCCGGTAGCCAGGCCTCCATGGGACTTCGGGCGCATGGCTGTGGTCAACGATGGGCATGGTAAAACCTCCGTTAAGGCCAACGCCGGGTATGTTCCCTGCGCTCACTCTGTACTGTCGGTGAAAAGGAACGTCGCCTTCCCCCAAACATTGTCGGGGCCTCGGCGGGCCTGCCCATTGTACGCCATACGAGTTTTATCCGGCACTCCATCATTTCAGGGCGGCACAGATATGATGATTGCGCTGTGGGAGTCTGTTGGGCTACATTCTGCTGATAACGTGTTACCCAACGGCGGTGAAATGCAGCGACGCCTGTTCACATACGACGAGGCCAACTCTCTCGTGCCCTGGCTACAAGGCATATTTAACCAGGCGAATTCCATCCTGGAGCGACTGGAGACTGCGAGAGAACGACTGTCCGGAGTTCAAAGGGAACGGCAGCGACAAAACGGCACCTTCCAACAGCACGACGAGATCCGGGAATTGCAGAACGAGTTGGAGCGAATGGGTGGGGAGGTTCGTAGCCTGGTGGATGAAGTCACCGGTCAGGGAATCATAATCAGGGATGTCTCCCAGGGTTTGGTGGATTTTCCTCACATGCGAGAGGGTCGCGAGGTGTTCCTGTGCTGGATTGGCGGTGAGGAAAGCATCGGGTTCTGGCACGACACCGATCGCGGGTTCATCCATCGGCAACCGCTGTAGGATCATGGTCCCGCCACCCTTGACTCCATCTATTTCGAGAAATATTGGCTCTCTTCAACTAAGCGAGGTCAATTCGATGGGGCTGTCGCTGGTGGAGACCCGGCGCTTTTCGCGATATTATTAGATGTCAAAACAATGCGAATGGAGCGGGATATGGCTGAATACATTGCATCGCCAACGGACTGGGTCCGCGAACAGGTCGAGGTTTACGAGGGCAGCGGGGGCACGCAGGGGACGACCCTGCGCGATACCGGATTGCCCGTTATCGTCGTAACGAACAACGGCAACAAGACCGGGGCCGTCAGGAAGACCCCGCTGATGCGGGTCAAGGATGGCAACAACTATGTGCTGGTCGGATCCAAGGGGGGCGCGCCCAAGAACCCTGTATGGGTCTACAACCTCAGGGCCGACCAGACCGTGGAGATCCAGGACGAAACAGTGACCCAGACGATGAAGGTCCGGGAAGTCCACGACGACGCGGAACGCGCCAGACTGTGGGACATTTCGGTGGAGGCGTTCCCTCCCTACGCCGAATACCAGGAACGCACCACCCGCAAGATACCCGTATTCCTGGCTGAGCCCGCCTGATAGACGCATCTCCATCCCTGCGCTGGCCACGAGACCGGTCCGTTCGCGATTACGTGAACGGGCCGGTTTTCTGTGTCATATATGCCCAGGTAACAATCTTGCAGGCTACCTGCGCCTTTATGTTGCAATGGAACCCGAACGAGAGCGGAGCAGGGTCATTCGATCATTCCCTCCCCCTGAGGGGGAGGGTTAGGGTGGGGGTGAAATCCTTGCAACAAGCAACACTGCTAACTTCAGGATAGCCCTCACTGAAACACCGTACGCCAGGTGTCTCCGACAATCGAATGACCCAGCCCCCTGGAGAGAGACAGGCTTAGTCACACCACCTCTTATATAATTGAAGCATGTTCTCTGTGGCTTCCCGGTTCAAGAACAAGCTGCACTCCCCCTTCCACCGGCAACGGGACCGTGCTGTCGGCGCTGCAGGACGGCAGCGCAAGCGCGTCGTCGAACAGGTGACGAGGCAACGTGGTCGCGTTTCCGGAGAAGTGGCAAGTCGCCGTGAGGGAGTGGTCAAGCACCGAAGTTTCCTCCGGACGCGGGTGAGAATCAGGCGTCTGGAACGCCGCCTGATGGCCAATCCGGCGGTCGCCCTGATCTACCGGACCGTGAAGGAAATGAGTGCCGACGACGCCACACATATGGCGGCCGGCCTGGCCTACTATGCGGTGCTGTCGCTCTTCCCTCTAACGGTGGGCCTTATAAGCCTGCTCGGCCTGCTGGTGGATGCCGACTCCCTGCACAGCGATGTCGTCCACTTCATGGAGGACTATCTGCCGGTGTCTGAGGAGCTTCTGCTCTCCAACATTGAGGCCGCCGGCAACATTCACGGCCTGCTAGGAGTGATCAGCTTTTTCGGCCTTTTCTGGTCGGCTAGCCTGATGTTTGGCGCCATCACACGCTCTGTAAACCGCGCCTGGGACATTCACCAGGACCGGCCCTTCTACATCGACAAGGTGCGCAATCTGGCCATGGCTCTCAGCGTCGCGCCTCTCTTCATGTTGTCCGTCAGCACCACCGCGGCACTGCAGATGCTGGAGGCGGCGGACCTCCCGGCGGGAATGGTGGCAAGGACTATGGAACATGGCTTCGCCGACACTGCGGCGCGTGTCCTGCCCTTCCTGTTTTCGCTGACGATATTCCTGCTGATCTACAAGTTCACGCCAAACACGAAGACCTACTGGAGGTACATCTGGCCCGGTGCAGTGCTGGGGGCGGCGCTGTTCGAGATCTCCAAGAGTGTGTTCGTGTTCTACGTCGACAACTTTGCGAACTACGAGGAGGTCTACGGCTCATTGGCCTCGGTGATAGTTCTCTTGGCGTGGACCTATTTTTCCGGGCTGATTCTGATTGCTGGCGCCGAATTCTCGTCGGAGTACGAGAGGATGCGCCATGGTGTCGAACGAGGACAGGTGATCGCCCGTCCCGGGAAAGGCGCTGCTTCTGACAAATCTCTCCCTGAGTAGTCGCCTCGTTCGGAACCGGCCCCGAAAAATTGCAGCCACTAAACGACAACCCAACTCCTCAGTGGATAACGCGCCTCTCATCGGCCATCCCAGTGGTGTCGGCCCGATTCAACAGCCACGGTGATTGAGAAACGACCCTTCTCCAATTGGAGACTGGTACAACTTTATCAATATATTATTGTCTTTAAAAATATTGAACATCCGATATGATGATGTCTTCGTAGGAATTAGTAGAACGGTATTGATTCCTGGAGGCGCAAAGTGGGGTTTCGAGAGTGGTCGGAGGGAAAGCCAAAGAGGGGCGGGCGAGGGAATCGGAGTCCTTGGAGACTCCTCACCGCCTGGATAGTCGCGATAACGGTGGCCGCAATCATCCTGATAGCATTCAGGCAAGGCATGGTCAGCGCTGACGACCCCTACCCTGGCAAGGAGGGTCCACAGGCTGCCTGCGTCAGCCAGAGGCAACTCGATCCCGGAGAGTTCGTGATTGGTTCGCCGTCTCCCCCATCGCACCCAGAGGCGGGGTGGGTTTCTCCACAATGCGTCGGTTTCTGGCAGGCGACTCATTCCCAACACACAAGAGACCGGGGCGGGAACACGGTCGGTTCGGAAACGATGCTTGTTGGCGTCGCCAGCGATTCTGAGGCGAGACCACTGGCTTTTACGCCTACCATGACACCCAACGGAGACGACCTCGACAATAAGGGCTCTCGCCAATGAACGAGAGCCGCTCCCTGATAATGGAAACCCCGGCAGCGCATAGGGTGATGGAGGGGCGGCATTGCTGGCCGCCCCATCAGAGGGCGGGGTTAGCCGCGCCGCAACTCGTACCGATAGCCGGTGTGTGTGCCGCGGTCAGGCACGGCAGTGGGGCTGGCCGCAGGAAAGGGATACGCGGGATCCATCTGTTTTTCGCCCAGGGCGTTTCGGACGGTACCGATGCCGTCCACTTCCATTTCCACCACGTCGCCGGGCTCCAGGAAACGGGCTGCCTCGTATCCCTTGCGAATGGCCTCGCGCACCGACCCGCCGCCGACGGTGCCGCTGCCGATAACGTCGCCAGGCGCAATACGACTGTCCTTTGACGCCCGTTGCACTATCTCGCCCCAAGTGTAGTAGGCCATGGATGCGTCGCCGTCGGTCAGCCACGACTCGCCGTTGACTCGCACCTGGCACTTGGACGTAAGCCTGCCGTCGCGGATGTAGGGCGCCATCTCGTCGGTGGTGACCACCCAGGGCCCGAGGGTGCTGGCGGTGTCCTTGCCCTTGGCTGGGCCAAGGCCGAACGCCATCTCGTCGAACTGGACGTCGCGGGCGCTCCAGTCGTTGAAGATGCAGAACCCGGCGATGTGGGAAAGGGCGTCGGCCTGCGAAACGTCGGTGCCGCTCTTGCCAATCACGGCCCCTAGCTCCATCTCGTAGTCATACTGATCGGAGGTCGAGGGGAAAGGAACCGTGTCGTTCGGGCCGTAAATGCAGAGAGGGTTGGAAAAGTAAAACACCGGCATCCGATACCAGACCTCGTTGGGCTCCCGTGTGCCCTGTGAGCTGGCGTGCTCCTCGTAAACGATGAAGTCACGCACCGTCGGGGGCTGCAGGATCGGCGAGCGCAGCCTCACGGCACTCAGGGCCACGGCGGGAGCTGCAGTGTTTCCAGCCAGGGCGTCGCCGACGCGGTCGACGGACGACTCGTCCATGGCCAGCAGCGCTCCCACATCCCGTATGGTGCGTGGCTCTCCCAGCAGTGCCGTAACATCCACCACGCTGTCTCCCTGCAGGACGCCGCAGCGCGGGCCATTCCCAATGTCGTAAGTCAGCAGTTTCATAGGGTCCCTCCTTTTGGCTTGTTGGAAACGCAAAGAAAAGGACGCAGCGACTCGTCACGTCCACTGCGTCCCTTGGGGTTGGTCGAGCCTAGTGCATTGGCGAGAAGCTGGCCGGGGCCATGATCTTGTTCTCCTGTGATACCCGACCCGGCGCCCCGCTGGGCCACTGCGGGATCTTGCTGGCAGCCGCGCGAACCTCGGCGCGGTGGCCCAGGCTCTTGTAGGGCCAGATGTGCATCCACTTGTTCAGCCCGCCGAACTCGCTGAACATCCCCGCGGCTAGGGGAGAGAACTCTTCACGGTAGGGCAGGGCCTCGGACCAGCGGCGAATGAGTTCGGGAATCGAGCCCGGCTGGTAGGTGTACACGCGCATCTCGTAAATGGCACCCAGGGCCTGGTCTCCGCCCATGGGCTTCATGAACGGCGCCGGCTGCCAGACCTCGGCGTTCATGTGCAGGATGTTTCCGGGAGTGATCTTCGGCGGCCAGTTGGGGTCCTTGCCGGCGGCATCACGGACCTTGGCCCGTTCCTCGAGGCTGTCGTAGCCCCAGACGTGGATGATCTGGTTCAGCGGACCGATTTCCGTGTGCCAGAACGCCGCGATGGGCGAATATTTCTCGCGATGGGGGAGGGCCTCGGCGAAGGCCTCCTCGGCCTGCTCCACCGCCCCCGGCTTCATGTCATAGGTGCGGACTTCGTAAATCATGTGCACTCCTTTAGTGCCGGCTGCTTGGCCGGTTGTTTGCCAACTGCGCGAAGTGTAGCAACCACGCCATACAGCGGCAAGCGAACCTGCGTACAATCTCCGTGGATAGATACCTACCGCTGCGTTTGTATTGCTATCATATTCGTGAATTTCCCGATTGGAGGCTACCTAATGACCCAACCGGCTGGCTCGGGGCAGCCCCAGGAACTGGGCCGCATCAGTCGGCCTGGCGCCGACCAGTACCGTGGACGGCGCAAGCTGATTCTACTGCCCCTGCTCTACAGCCCTGCGACCGATGAACCCGAGGGAGCGGCGGCGCTGCAGAACTACTGGCAGCAGGCCCAGACCCAGGTGGCAGCGCTGGAAAACGCCCTCGGAGGCCTGGGCCACATCTACCACGAGAGCATCACGGAGGGAGACGCCATTGGCCTGGAGCAGCTGAAGGCGGGCGACCTGCGCAGTCACTCGCTGGTGTCGCTCAAGTGCGACCCTTCGACAGGCTCAGGAGGGGCGGTCCTGGAGGCCACCGAGGATATCGAGATCCTGCTGGAGACACTGGACCTGCAGCGCTGCCTGATGATGCCCATGGCCAGCCCAACCGTCGCTACCCGCCTGCAGGAGTGGCACATGGATGCCAACCGCCGACGCTACGAGCATATCGCTGAGCGGATCGATTCCACACTTGAGGAGGATGGCGTCGGCCTGCTGCTGATTAGCGAACGCCACTCGGTGCAGTTTCCGCCGGACATCGAGGTCTTCTACGTCTCGCCGCCCGCCCTGGACGACTTCCGTCGATGGCTCCAGAACTGGGCGACACGCCAGCAGCAGGCCATGGCTGAGGTGGATTCAGGCGACGCAACGCCCGGCGACCAAGGACAGGACGCGACAATTGACACGCCGCCGGTCTGATTACATACTTGCCCGGACTGGATGAAAGCTGGATTCCGCCCTGATGGGCCAATTTGGGGGCGCAAGATGAACCGCGAATTCTTCTTCTTTACCGAGATGGGTTACACGGCCTATCCCCAGGATGAAGCCAGGGATATGGGCTACAACAACCTGATGTTCCCCAACGAGCACTTCAGCCCAGAAAAGGCGCAGGACCTGTACGGTATGTACTTTGACGAACTGCAGTACTGTACCGAGGCGGGGTTCGACGGGGTGATGATCAACGAGCATCACAATAACCCGCTGTGCATGATGCCCTCGGTCAACGTCATCGGGTCGGTGCTGGCATCGCGGACCAAGCAGGGCAAGATCGTGTTCCTGGGCAACGTGCTGCCCATCCACGAGAATCCGCTGCGAATCGCCGAGGAGATCGCGATGATCGACATCCTCTCCGGCGGGCGCGTGGTGTGCGGTTTTGTGCGTGGCATCGGGCAGGAAAGCATGGCCACCAACACCAACCCGCTGTACAACCGCGAACGGTTCGACGAGGCCCACAACGTCATCGTCGACGCGTGGACGAGGCCCGGCCCGTACCGTTACGAGGGCAAGCACTACCACTACCGGGTGGTCAACCCGTGGGTGATGCCGTTGCAAAAGCCGCACCCGCCCATCTGGATTCCCGGCGTGGCCTCGCCCGAGTCGGTGATCTGGGCCGCTAAGCACGGGTACCCATACGTGGCCCTGGCCCCGCCCCTCCAGCTGCTGTCGGACATCTACAGCCTGTACCAGAACACTGCCGAGGCCGACGGTTGGACGCCCACGCCGCAGCACCGGGGCTACGCGGTGCGGGTGGCAGTGGCCGATTCCGACGAGAAAGCGTACGAGGAAGGCAAGAACTTCTACTGGCAGCTGGGGACGTCGTTCGGGGTGACCCCGCCGCACTGGCTGGCGCCTCCCGGATACTTGACCCGTGCCGCCGCCACCGGAGCGCGCGAGCAGGCCCGCCGCGCCGTGCAGACAGTAGTGCCGGGCGGGCCGGCGCTGCCCTACGACGACGCCCAGGATACCTACCAGATAGTGACGGGCAACCCTGACACGGTCATCAAAAAGATGAAGCACCTGATCGACATCATAGATCCCGGCTACATCATTTTCTGGGGCCGCGAGGGCAACATGTCCCACGACGTCGCCGTCCGCAACATCGACCTGCTGACCCAGGAGGTCATGCCTGCGCTACGGGAGTACGAGGCCCAGCGCGCGGAGTAGCCACCGGAAGGACGAGAGTCCCAAGATCAGCTGGGCGACAACCATTTAAAAGGCAGACGTCGGTCTCGTCGGAGACCGGCGTCTTTTCATTTACATTACTGGATGATCTGTCTGGGCCCAGCCTAATATGCCAAGGCCCATCTGTAATCTCTCGATATAGGCTATCCCGTTTCCTCTGGAAACCGATTGCTAAGAGACGGGAGAACGCACCGCCTATTCCCGTTAGCGGCCCGTTGCCGGTGAAGATACCACCGGGCTTGCCACCTATGGATGCCTGATTTCGGGGTGATATGGCGGGGCGCATCGTCCGGGGGCGTGAGGGCCTAGCCCTCTTGCTGCGAGCGTACGTAATTGGCAAGCTGCTCGACGGTCTCGGCGAAGGTGCGTTCCTGGTCTCTGGATTCGGGGAATTCTTCGCCCAACGGAGTACTGCCGATCAGCCGATACATGTCCGCGACTCCCTCGAAAATGTGGGGAGTCATCCCCAGGCCGGCGAATGTGTCCCGTATCTCCTCCATCTCGCTGACCCAGCGCCGGGCGCGAGGGGGCACTGTGGGCAGTCCGCGTTCCATCCGCTGCAACACCGCCTGCTGGCCAGACGCGAATTCGGCCAGCAGCGGCTCCGTCAGGCCCATTAACTCGGCAGCCATCAGCAACTGGCTGTACAGTGCGGAGGTGCCCTTGGTCATAGCCGCATAGCACATCTTTATGCCAGACGCCTGCCCCGTACCACCATCCAGTTTCAGTACCGTCAGCCCGAAGTCGTTCAGCCGCTCAAACTGCGAGGCATGGTCGCCCGAGGCATAGAAGTGGGGACTGTAGCCAGGGCGAGGCGGCCCGCCGATGATGGAAACGTCGACGAATCTCCCGCCCGAGTCGGTTATGACTGGTTCCAGCTCCCGAACGAGCTGCGGCGATATGGCGTTGCACTCGGCAAACAAGGTATCGGTATCAGTGGCAGCGATGGCATCTGCCACCTGCCTGCAGAGGCCCGGCACGGCCGCCGACACGGTCATGGACATCACGAGGTCCGATCGCTTGACCAATTCCTCCATCGTCGGGACGTCCCGGATGCCCGCCTTTTCTGCCAGCGCCCGCGTGCGGTCGCTGCGGCCGGTCAGGCAGGTGAGCACCTCCAGCTCGTGTTCTCTCAAACGTTGCCCGACGGCATGGCCCATGTCTCCGGGGCTCAGAATGGCTACGGTGCTAAATTCCATGTACTGTCTCTCTCGGTTCTTGGTATCTAACAGGACTACCGTGTCCCTACCGCCCGTCCCCCGGCAACCGCGTGGCGACGCTGCCCATGCCAGCGGGAGGCCATTCGCCGGTCAGGTAGTCGTAGAGGTTGGCGGCGCTGATGCGCATCACCATGGGCGCCATGCCCTCCTGCTCCACGTCCATCGGGTAGCGATCGGTCATCGCCGTCAGAGTGCTCACCGCCTCATCGCGGGTCAGGCCCCGGTCGACGGCACCCTGAACGTAGTCCTTCCACTCAACGATAAACTCACCCTGTTCGTCCAGGTAGTCCTTGCCGCACAGCGCGCCGTGGCCGGGGACGAATATGTTCTCGTCCAGCTTGCGCAGTTGCTCAAGGGCCACCAGCCACAGGTCGGGGTTGGCTTCGTGGAGCCAGGTCTGGACGCCGTGGAATATGTTGTCGCTGGTGAACACCACGCCCTCCTCCTTGATCACCACTGCGGCCTGGTACAGCGTGTGTCCGGGCATGTGGATCATCTCGAAGGTGTGATCGCCGATGCGCAGGGTCATGCCGTCCTGGAATGTGAACACCGGCGGGTTGGCTTTGTAGCCCTCCAGCAGCGCCGGCTCCTCGGGCCCGAAGGTGCCGACGCGGGCGGCGTGCTCGGCCATGTCGGTGTTCAGGATGCGGGTGCGGACGCCCTCGTGGGCGATGACCGGTGCGTCGAAAAACGCGTTGCCAGTCCAGTGATCGCCGTGGGGTTCGGTGTTGATTATGTAACGCAGCAGGCCGCGCTTCTCGATCTCGGCCTTCAGCCACATCGCCGTGCTGGGCTTGTGCGGAGTATCGATGAGGACGATGCCGTCGGAGGTGGTTACGAACCCAAAGTTACAGCCGCGAACCTCGGTCTCCACCCATACGTTACTGGTCAGTTGCCTCATGGCCGCCTCCTCTACCGTACAAGGCAGCACGACGCACGCTCACCACGTCCCTCCGTTCCCTCTGTGCTGCAGTTTCAAAATATGGATACGCTTCCGCCAGCATCCCTGGCGGTTCGTTCCTCATTCTACGTTCCACATTTTACACAGTTGACCTCGTTGATACCGCGTCCTATGCTGGAATCGCAGTCGACCCATTGCCTGAAAGCCCCTTTCCAGCGGAAAGATGGGTCGGAGAAGTATTGGATAACCTCGACCTGGATCTGCACGGCAAGACTTGGGCGGAAGCCCTTGAGGAGTTCGTGGACGCCTATAACCGGGCGGTGCAGCCCGGCGGGCACACCTGCCGGACTCTCAATGTGATTCATGGCTACGGCTCCAGCGGCAGCGGCGGCGTGCTCCGCACCCGATTCCGCAGGTTTTTTGAGAGCAATAGCGAACGGCTGGAGTTTACGCCGGGAGAAAAGGTAAGCACCAACCCGGGGTACACGCTGGTGACTCCCAGGTACCCCCTTCCCGGAAGCGACGCGGCCCTGTGCGAGCTGGTCTGGGACTACTGCGAACAACCGAAAACCGTGAGCAAGATCGTGGGGCAGTTCCGGCGGTACGGGAATCCCAGGGTCCAGCAGGCCGTCAGGTCGCTGGAGTCCGGGAAGCGGCTCCGCAAGGTTGCCAAGGGCAAGAGCAGCGCATATCAAGCAGTGTAACCGTGGGTCTTTCGGGGCGGCACGGGCAAGCTGGGCTCCGCACTGCGGTGCGGGTGCCGCCATTCGGAGGGTCCCGTGCCAGCGCCGGATGCTGGTACAATTCCTGTGAATTCGGCCCGGCAACCCGGCCCGATAATTTGAATGGAGAGCGATTATGGGAGAAATGCTGCAACAGGGGGCGCGGTTCCCCAAGCTGGAGTTGAGCGTGGTGGGCGGCGGAACGCTGACCCTGCCCGATGACTCCCCCACCCGCTACAGCGCGGTGCTGTTCTATCGCGGCCACTGGTGACCCTACTGCCAGCGGCAGTTGGCCGCATACGAGGCAGCAAAGGCGGAACTGGAGGCGATGGACGTCAGCGTTTATGCAGCCAGTGTCGACGACGAGGAGAAGGCCGGTGAGGTGAAAGGCAAGGGCCTTTCGTTCCCGGTAGCCTACGGTGCCACCAAGGACGTTGCCGACACCATCGGCTCGTGGTGGTCCGACGACCGGGGCGGCTACATGCAGCCAGCGGAGTTCCTGCTGGGGCGCGGCGGCGTGGTGCTGGGGTCGGTGTACGCCTCCGGACCCGTGGGGCGCATGGGCGCCGACGAGGCCATCCGCTTCATACAGTTCCGGGAAAACCGACGCCGAGAGGAAGAGGGCGAATAAACCACCAAACCCGCCTGTTTGAACTGTGATTTATGTGATTTGCTGATTGCTCTGACTGTCTTCGCTGGACAAGAACAGTGAAATCAGGGCAATCCCCCAGGCCTAATGGCCGGTTGCCGAATTGTACCCGGAGGCAAACGAATCACAGTTCAGACAAAGAGCAAAAGGACTCAAATGAACGAACATAATCAGCAACTGGTCGATATGATGGAGCACGTTTGGACCTCCATCAGTGAACTCTGCGACAGCCTGACGGAAGCGGAGTGGAAGACACCCACGGAGTGTCCTTCCTGGTCCGTCCAGGACCAGGTGTCCCACATGTCGGGTTCTGAGAACGGAATCCTGGGCAACCCGGATCCGGACCACACGCCCGCTGACGTTTCCCACACCCGCAGCGACCAGGGCCGCCACAACGAGATGATCGTAGACTACCGCCGCTCGTGGGCCGGCCAGCAGGTGCTGGACGAGTTCCGGCAGAACACCGCGCAGCGGGTGGAGTACCTACGTAGCCGGACCGACGATGATTTCGCCGGCGAAATGCAGACTCCTGTCGGCCCTGCCCCGATGGCCGAGTTCATCAGCATCCGCATCATGGACGCCTGGATACACGAGCAGGACATCCGCCGCGCCCTGGGCCGGCCTGGGACATACGAGAGCCCTGCGGCGGCCCAATCCCTGAACCGCATCATCCGGGCCATGCCCTTCGTGGCGGTGCGCCGGGCACAGGCCCCCGACGGGACCACCATTGTGCTGGATGTAACTGGCCATGGGGGGAGGACCGCATACATTGCCATCGACGGCGGCAGGGGCCGCGAGCTGGAGCAGGCCCCGGACAGCCCCACTGTTAGCGTCAGCATCGATGCCGAGGCCTTCAACTGCTTAGGCTGTGGTCGCTGGGACCCCGACGAGGTACTGCGTTCGGGCCGAGCATCGATCGAGGGGGACATGGCATTGGGCGAATCAATCGTCCGGCAAATGAACATAATGCCGTAACGTTCCCCGGTCAAAGCTGTGATTATCCAAAAGCGCCGTGATGCTGGCATCACGGCGCTTTTGCATGTATCTTCGTAGCTTGCTAGGTGATATTATTCCCTGCGTACAATCAAAGCTCCCCATAATCACCTCTGGCTAAGTTGAATAGCTGCAAAGGCAGGCCAACGCTGTGAGCACTGATAACGTGGAACCAGCACTACCGGCCGAAAGGCATCCGGGAGCCAGGGGTTTAGCCGCACGACTCCCCTTTCACTATAGCTGGATAGTCATCGCCATCCTGGCGACCGTCCAGATCTTCGCCAGTTCCATCAGCATGGCGGCGGGCATAATGCTGCCCCCGCTGACCGACGACAGCGGCCCGTTCGGGTGGAACGAAAGCCTGGTAACCCTGGGCATTGCCTGTTACTACGGCTTTGGCGCGATCTACGCTCCAATCACCGGGTGGCTTGGCGACCGGTTCGGATCCCGCATCATGCTGTTCGCCGCAGCGTCCTTGTACCTGGTCAGCATGATTCTACTCAGCCAGATAACCCAGCTCTGGCATTTCTTCCTGTTCTTCGGAGTGCTGCTGTCCCTGACCCAGTCCCTCGGGATGGTCCCCCTGATGGCCTCGGTCAGCGGATGGTTCCGTCGCCGCCTGGGCTTGGGTATCGGAATCCTGTGGGCTGCTGGCGGAGTCGGCACGGCTGCCTTCGCTCCCATTGCCGGCTGGCTCATCGAGACCTACGGATGGCAGGGCAACTTCCTGATCATCGGCATACTCGGCGGAGCCGCCATGATGGCAATGGTCCCATTTATGAAAAACCGGCCTGCCGACCTCGGTATCGAACCCTATGGGACTCGGCCTGGAGACTCGGTTCAGGTCAAGCTGACCAAGAGCCTGGAGACGCTGCGGATCAAGACCTTCAACCAGCACATCCGCAAGACCAGGCCGTTCTGGAACCTGCCGTTGATTCACGGTCTTGGCTGCGCCGGCCACGGCATCGTTCTCATCTATGTCGCCAAGTACGCCATAGACACCGGGGTTTTCAACTCGTTGGCCACCGCCGGCATCATTCTTGCGATCATCTCGCTGGTGAGCATAATCAGCCGGTTCGGCACCCCGGTCTTGGCCGAAATCTACGGCACGCGACGCATGATGGCCGTCAGCCTGGCCATCCAGGGCCTCACTGTGCCCATCATCATGTTCGGCCCCGCCGAGCCCTGGCTGTTCTACCTGTTTGCGGTGGTGTTCGGAATCGGTTTCGGTGGAGAATGGACCGGCTACCTGATCATCAACCGGCAGTACTATGGCGATGGCCCCATGGGAACCGTCTACGGGTGGCAGACCACCGGGGCGTTGATGGGGCACTTCGTCGCCACCGCTCTGGCGGGCCTGATAATGTTCACCACCGGCTCCTACCTGGCGGTGCTGGGGCTATCGATGGCCTACAGCCTGGGAGGCGTGGTGGTAATAGCCCTGCTCGACAGCAACTCGCAGGTGCTGATACCGGACTGGGAGAGCGAGCTGCCGGACGAGGCCCGTATGAGACCGCCCGTTCCCCGCGCAACGCCTCCGCCTTCTGCTGTCCGTGCTCCAGCCCCCGCTGGCGGCGACGGCAACGACTGACGCCTGCTCGTAACGGACCGCTGATTGCGTGTCGTACTGTATTACCGTACGATAGCATTGGTGATCATTCGCTCCGTTAGACACAGAGGCTTGCGGCACCTATTGGACGATGACGATTCTCGTTTCCTTAATTCGGGAGTCGTGCAGCGGATTCGCAATATCTTGACGGCCCTTCTGCTGGCTGAAAACATTCAAGATTTTCTGATGAGTTCCCCGCCTGGCTGGCGAGCCCATCGACTTTCCGGCGGGCGAGAATCCGAGTGGAGTGTGTCCGTACCCGGAAATTGGCGGATTACCTTCTGTGAAACAAACGGATACATTGACAGCCTTAACCTGGAGGACTACCACTGATGGCTGCCGAGAGCATCCAGGTTAGTATGACCCCGTCCCATCCCGGGGAATTCATCCGTACCGAGATTGTTGACGAGTTAGGACTCAGCATTAGCAGAACAGCCGAAATCCTGGGCGTCAGGCGGGCCACCCTTTCCGCTCTGCTCAACGGCAAAGCCTCCCTCTCGCCCGAAATGGCCCTGCGAATGGAAAAGGCTTTCGACCTCAACATGGACTTGATGCTACGGATGCAGGCTTGGCACGATTGCGCTCGGATGCGAGCGCGATCTGACGAAGTCGATGTTAATCCCTATCGAATCGCCTGAAACCCCGAGGTGGTGGCGACGGCAACTACTGACCTCGTAGTCGATAAACCTAAACCAAGACAAAGGGGCGCCCCGGTTGGCGCCCCTTTTTTCATGCCTACCTTAGTCGCGGCCAGCCAGCCGCCCGGAACGGCTTACTCCTGATCGAGGAACTCGCGCACAAATGCCGTCGCCGGCTCCTTGTCGTACAGGCTGTTCAGCAGCACCACGTTCCGGTAAACGTCTCCCTGGAAGAAACGCTCATAGAGGATCTGCCGGGAGCCGAAGGCGCTGCAACAGGTATCCCAGGCCAGCCGGAACAGCCGTATGCGGTCTTCGGCGCTGGCGGTGTCGGTGTCCAGGTAGGCTGCCAGCTCATCAGCCAGGGGGCCCTTGAGGTCGGCCTCGGTCGGCAGAGCCATCAGGCTGCTTGATCCCATCAATTGCAGTATTTCTCCCATCCGCGGGTACATTCGAATGAAGAGGTGCCGGGCCACCGTCAGGGGCATTTCCGCAGGGCACATAACTCCCCATTCGTCGGGGGCGGCGTCGGCCTCGGAGGCCCTCAGCAGAGCCTTGGTCGTTTCCAGGCTCTCGATAATTTCCGCCGTCATCTGCATCATCTGGGGCTGCTGTCCCGAGCCGAGGGTGTGCTGCATCAGGTTGGCCAGCCCAAGCACGAACTCCAGCTTCACCACGTTCTTGGTCACCACCTGGTGCCCGGAGTGCAGGTACTGGTGGGTTCGGCGGGACATATTGTTGCAGCGGTCAGGGTCGCCAAGCAGGAACACCCTTTCCCACGGTACGAACACGTTTTCAAAGAACGCCAGGGCGTCCATTTCCTCGAATCGGGAACCCAGGGGATGGTCAAAGTGGGAACGGCCCAGATCCATGCTCTCCCGGCACAGGAATTTGAGCCCCGGAGCGTCGCAGGGAATCGCGAAGGCGAAGGACGTTCGACCCGGCGCCCCGGTCGGCAGGCGGTGTGATCGCGCTGGGTATACCGCAATCTCGTCGGCAATGGGCAGAGTCGCCAGCAGCCTGGCGCCGTGAACCACGATGCCCGCGTCCGTCTCCTTGACCACCGACAGGGCGATGTCGGTATTGTCGTGGAGAATGGTCTCGGTGGGCACGCGGCTGCGCTGGAGGTTTACGAGTGTGTGGGTGAGGACTAGGTCCTCCTCACGCACCTTCTCGTAGTAGTTGCGGATATTCTGTTTGAACTCCGGGCGGTCCTCTCCGAAATAGTCGCCGGCCTCCGCCATGGCCATCAGGCTCACGTTCAAGAAGTCGGGAGAACGGCCCATCATCCCGCAGCTGACCTGGGCCCAGCGGCGCATCATCTTGTGGCGGGCTTCCAGGTCCTCCGCGCTCTTCGGCGTGATGAACGACAGCCCCACTTGTTCCCCACTCGAGGGAGAGATGTAGGTCATATCCGCCCCGGCGTCCGGGTCGTGTTGCAGGTCGTACAGGCGGGCCAGCGTCCTGACGCCATTGCTGAGCCCGGGATGGGTCGTCGGGTCCTTGACCTTTTCGCCCTTCATGTAGAGGGACGGCGGCCGATCCCTGAGCCCCTGGATGTACTGCTGCCCGTTCCTGGCTGGCATGTTCTCAGCTCCGCTCTTCTTTTGGCTGATTCCGGCGCAGTAAACCTGCGCTCCGTGTTACAGGACAGCACGGTCAAGCTGCGGCTCCCAACTGCGGTTGGGGTGCTGCCCTTTGAAATATGTATCCGTCGCCCTGCGCGCCTTGAGCTCCGTCCCGGCCATTGCCGTCCGGCACAATCATCATATCCCAAATCTCCGTCTTGATTTAAGGCCCCGACGTAGCGCGCTGGCTCCTTGTTCTGTGGCGAAGGTCGGAAATTTGTAGCTGCTTACCTGTGCGCTTTCGCGCGAGTTGGCAGGGGCAAGCAAGGTCAGTTGCGGTGGATGAGCGGACCTGACCGCGCCTTTTCGAAAGAATGACCGGCAAGCAATTAGGACATTTCGTTGCTGACACGGGTCTAATAGCAAGGCGAATACGCTTGACACTCCAAGTGGGTTGTGATAATTTTCACTCGGTTTTCGACCCACAGGCTTTTAGGACTGAAAGGGACTGCTCAGGCAGCGGTCGTCTGGGTCAGGACTCCCCGCCAAGGCGGGGTAAAGTTTTGCCGGAAACGGGCAGGCCACGCCGGTTTCTCAATGAGTCCGGAGGGCGGCCTCCTGGCCCAAAGGCCGGCTGCCGAATGGCACCCGGAGGGTGAACGGTTTTCCATGGACCCCAAAGCGCTAACCAGCACTGACTGGCATAACATTCACCTGTTTCTGCAGTGGTTCTGGATCTACTTTCCACTGATAGGCACGTTTGCCGTCACCATGCTCACTGCTCACGCTCTCATCCCTTCTGCGGTGGCCACCGGCCATCTTCCCGCCAGCGCATCCCGGCTCAAGATTCCGCTGACTCTTTTTGCGCTGTTGGTTTTGGCCGGCGCAATCGTGATGCTGGTCCTTGGCATCAACCAGACTCTGGACGTAAGGAATATCTGGGATCGGCTGCTGATGTAGGCATGCACGGTTTCAATATCAACGCCTCCAACTGCAATGCGTTCCATCTGGATTGCTGTCTTGAGGCGGGAGCACCAGGCTACTCTAATATGAACGGTTCCATCCAATAATGAGACCCACCGGCAAAATGCTGCCGCTTATGGTGGCCGGCGGAATATTCACCGTCATCATCGGCTTCGTGATCGTCGTGTTGTTCATCTCCTGGTTTTCCAACCCGCCGTTTGGGTTGGGCAATGCGTCGGCGCAGCCCGTGGCATTCCCCCACACCGTCCACGTGGAACAGCACGGCATTCAGTGCGAGTTCTGCCACCGCAACGTAACCAAGGGAGAGGAGGCCACCGTGCCCGCTGTGGAGCAGTGCCTTTTCTGCCACAAGGATATTTCCGGGCGGGACGGCGAGGCGCAGGCCGAGATTGCCAAAGTACAGGAATTCTTCCAGGACGAAGAGCCGATAAACTGGGAGAGGGTTCACAGGGTTCCCGACCACGTCCGGTTTGTTCATGAAGCTCACATCCGTTTCTTCACCAGTGATCTGGACGAAGAGGGGGTCTCGGGACAGAGATTCGACATTGACGGCAATGAGGTGAACAGGCCGTACACCATCACCGAGACTTGCTCCATTTGCCACGGCGACGTGGGGAATATGGAGGAAGTGCAGCCCAAGGACGGCCAGTCCCTCAAGATGGGCACCTGCCTGGATTGCCACCGCGTGAATAACGTGCCCACCGACTGCACGGTCTGCCACAAGTAGAGACGACGTCAATTTTGGAACAAGCAAATTACGGATTCCCAACTTCACATTCCGCATTCAAAGTTCTATGAAACTGACTAGGCGACATTTTCTGGCTTGGGCAGGTCTGGGCGCTCTGGGCGCCGTGGCCTGTGAGGGCTTTGGCATCCGCGAAGGGGAACTGAATATCCAGAGCCCGGTGAGCCTTCCTGAAGACCTGGTTCGAGGCAAGGACAACTGGTACGCCAGCCTTTGCCGGAATTGTCCATCCTGCGAGGGCATCCTTGTCCGAGTGATGGAGGGACGGGCGAAGAAGGTCCAGGGGAATCCGCTTTATCCCACCAACCAGGGAAAGAGCCACGCGCGCTGTGAGGCAGGGGTACAGGCGCTGTACCATCCCGACCGGATTCCCGGCGCCATGAGGCGCGGCGGCAACCGTGGTTCGGGGCAGTTCGACCCCATCGACTGGGAACCGCAGGCAATGGATACCCTGATACGCCAACTGAACGATCGCGGGTCCCGTTCCGTCATGATCACCCGGCCCACCCGGGGGCACCTCGGGCTGCTCACATCCCGTTTCGCGGATGTGGTGGGTGCGGAACATCTGACTTACGAACCGGTAGACAACAACGTGTACCGAAGCGCGGTTAAGGACGTTTTCCAGCAGGAAGTGCTGCCCGACTTCGACATTGAGCACGCCAACGTCGTTCTCTCCTTCGGCGCCGATCTGCTGTCCACATGGATTTCGCCGACCCGCTGGAATCGCGGCTACGGCGAGTTCCGACAGGGTGAGGGCCGGGACCATCGGGGTACCCTGTACCACGTGGATTCCCGCTTTTCAATGACTGCCGCCAACGCCGACAAGTGGATTCCCATCCACCCAGGCTGGGAAGGACACTTGGCGATGAGCATTGCCCAAGTCATTATCGACGAAGGGCTGCAGGCTCGAGCGGTCGATGTGGACGCGATGCTGGGCGAAGACGGGCGAGCGATGCTTGACCGCTTCCGGCCACAGGATGTCGTTGCCAGGGCTGGGCTCACCTCCGAGATCGTCGGCGGGGATCCCGTGGAATTTGTCCGGGGCATCGCACGCAAGTTTGCCACCGAGGGCCCAAGCATTGCCATCGCTGGCGGATCCGCCGGTGCCCAGAGCAACGGCCTGTTCAACGTGGAAGCGGCTCTGCTCCTCAACTGGCTGGTCGGCAATGTCGGCTCGACCGGCGGAGTGGTGCCTAACCCGCTGGGCCCCTGGGGCGGCGTCCCCTCTACGGCCCGGTCGTCCAGCCTGGAGGACTTTGAACGACTGGCGGAGCAGATCAGGAACGGCGAGACCCGGATGCTTATGCTCCACAACGTCGACCCGGTGTTCGGCCTGCCCGGCGCCCTCAAACTGAGGGACGCCATTGTTAGTGCCCAGGACCTGTACATTGTGAGCTTTTCTCCCTTTGTGGACGAAACGACTGCCCTGGCGGACCTGCTGCTCCCCGACCGGGTGTACCTGGAGGACTGGGGAGACGACATTCCGGACCCGGGCCCCGGCTACCAGGTTGCCGGTTTCCAGCAACCGGTGGTCAACCCGCTCTGGGACTTGGATCCCAGGAGTTTCCCGGACGTTCTGTTGGCGACGGCAGAGGAACTTGGCTCAAGCATAGGCCCCGGCGGCGACGAGTCACCCTGGCGCAGCTTTGAGGATATGCTCCGCCGCAGCGCCGATTCGCTGTTCGAGATGAACAGGGGCTCCATCGAAGCGGAAACGGCCGGGGAGTTTTGGACGCAGTTGCTCCGCCGCGGCGGCTGGTGGGACAAGGATACTGGAGGCCCGGGAGGGCTCAATCCACCGCCGGGAATATTGCGCGACGTACTTGGCCGTGCCTCGGAACCTGCCTTTGCCGGGTTTGATGGTCCAGGCACGCTGTTCTTGGTACCCTTCTCCCACAACACCCTGCAGGACGGCGACAATGCCCACCTGCCTTGGCTTCAGGCCACTCCCGACCCGGTTACGTCGGTGACTTGGCAGACCTGGGTGGAGATGAATGACACCACCGCGCAGCGCTACGGCATCCGCGAGGGCGATGTGGTCCGCATCGACTCCTCGCAGGGTTCGGTCAGGGCCATTGCCTACCCCAACCCGGCCACGCCTCCGGACATCGTATCGGTGCCCTTCGGCGGGGGCCGCCGCCACGGATCGGACTGGGCCACGGACCGCCCGGCCACCGAGAGCTCCAACATAGCAGAGATCCTGGAGCCGACTCGTGTGGCTGGCCCCGAGACCCTGGCGTGGGGCGGCACGAGGGTTACAATCACCCGCACAGACGAGAGCGTCAACCTCTCCAAGCTCGAGGGCAATGCCCGAGCTGTGGAAGTCGGCCTGAGCGCCGCGGAAGAAATCATCAAAACAGTAGCCCCGGACGTCAAGTGAGGAAAGCGGAATGTGGAATACTCAGTTCCGCATTCATGGTGAATAGATGGTATCGAAACGCATAGACCACAAGTGGGGAATGGTTGTCGACCTCGACCGGTGCACCGGTTGCCAGGCCTGTGTCGTCGCATGCCAGGCGGAGAACAACCTGCCCATCAACACGAAGGAATACTTCCAGCAGCGCCGTGCCTATGAGTGGATCAGGATCGAGCGGTACTGGGAGGGTGAGTTCCCCAACGTCAAGGCCCGTTTCATTCCCATCATGTGCCAGCACTGCGAGAACGCGCCCTGCGAGCCGGTGTGCCCAGTCTTTGCCACCTACCACAACGACGAGGGAATGAACGTCCAGGTCTACAACCGATGCGTCGGTACCCGCTACTGCGCCAACAACTGTCCCTACCAGGTGCGGTTCTTCAACTGGTGGGAGCCCCAGTGGCCAGAGCGCCTGCGCAACCAACTGAACCCCGACGTCACAGTCCGCAGCCGCGGCATCATGGAGCGCTGCTCCTTCTGCGTGCAGCGGATCCGGCGGGGAGAGATCACCGTGGAGCGCCGGGGCGTGGAGCCCCTCACCGGAGAAAGCATTCCCGCAGGAGAAGACCGCTACCTGAACTGGCAGCGGATGAAGGACGGCAACTTCCTGCCCGCCTGCGCACAGGCCTGCCCGACCAACGCCCTTATGTTCGGGGAGCAGAAGGACCCAACCGGCCCGGTCTACGAGTATTTCGAGCGCGCCAACGAGCAGTATGACCGTGTCCATCACCGGGACTACTTCGACGAATCCCAGACCCGGGTTTACCGCCTCCTGGAGGAAATGGGCACCAAACCCAACGTCATCTACCTCAAAAAAGTAGACCAGTACCCCATAGGCCAAGAGGCCCACTAGGAATCAGGAATTGAGAATTAGGAATCGAGAATTGGGAACTCCACATTCCATATTCCCTGTTCCAAATTCCGAATTCGGACAGCAGTAATGGCAGCCAGCGAAAGCGAACATATCCACCACGGCACAAGCTACGGCGAGGACCACGGGGGCGTCTCCGGCGGTCACTACCCGGGTATGTGGGTTTTCCCCAACCCGAGGCAGATGACCCGCGATATGGCCGCCAAAGTCTCGTCTATGCCGGGCCCCCTGACTTTGGGCATTGCCCTGACATTCGCACTACTGGTGCTTGGCGTGGTGGGCTTTGTGGCCCGGGCAGCCGGCGACGGTTTCGATGACCGGGCCCCCTGGGGCTACTATATGGCCACTTTCTCCCTGGTCTTTATGATCACCAGCGGAGCACCGGTGGCGGCCGTGGCCTTCAGGTTCACCAAGAGCCACTGGCGCCGCCCCCTCTCCCGCGTTTCCGAGCTGTTCGCGGTGGTGGGCATATTCAACATCATCACGTTCATTCCGATGATGCTGATCCTGCCGCCCATCCTTAACCCCGACACGTCGCATCTGGGTGCCCACGAGCTGGAGATCCGACGGACCATCTGGTTTGAAGGGCCCATCGGCGCGCCCCACGCCTGGGACTTGGCCGGCATCGTTGGCCTGGCTGTCTGCTCCCTGTTCATCCTGTGGCTCTCCGCCGTGCCGGATATGGCCGAGGCGAGAAATACGGCCACCGGGCTGCGTGGCGCCCTCTACCGCTTCCTTTCGGGCCACTGGTATGGCACCAAGCGACAGTGGAACGCGCAGAAGGCCGGACTGGCCATGCTCGGCGCCTTCTACTTTATGCTGCTGGTTTTCGTCCAGTTCATTATCAGCTCCGATTACGCTCAGAGCATGATCCCAGGTTACAAGGATGCCATATTCCCGGTGTTCTACACTCTGACGGGATTCCAGTGCGCCCTCGGCCTGTGCCTCATCATCCTGTACGTTATGAGGCGCTGGGGCGGCTACGGGGAATACTACGGCAAGTCTGTTTTCTGGTCTGCCAGCAAGGTGCTGCTGGGCCTGACCCTGCTCTGGGCCTACCACCTGTTCTCGTTCTTCATCACGTACTGGTACGGACGCCTGTTCGTGGAGCAGAATGTCATCAAGTACCTGATGGGCGATTCCTACGGCGGGGTGTTCACCGCCAACGTAATATTGAGCTTTGTAATCCCGTTCCTGTTGCTGCTCTGGAACCCGGTCAGGCGCAGCGCCTGGGGACCACCCCTGGCAGGACTCTCTGCCATCTTGGGCGGCCTGATGTTCAGCGTACGAATATTCGTGGGCGGTGCGAACTCCGGCAACATATACGCGGCATTCCTCGACTACGTACCTGCGCCGGTCTACCCGGACATCTGGGACATCTTTATGGTCATCGGCGGCATCGGCGGAGCGGCGTTTGTGTACCTGGTGGCCACCCGGATCCTGCCCGTGCTCTCCGTCTGGGAGGTCAAGGAAGGCGCCATGTACCAGCGCATGTCCCGGTTCATGAAGGGCGAATATCTGGTCCTCGCCAAGCCCGAGTAATCTGAATGTGGAATTAAGAATACGGAATTCGGAAATCCTACTTCATAATTCATAATTCTATAGAGGAACGATGCAGGAAGGCAGGACACCCATACCCTATCGGCAGATCAACAGCGAGTTGCTGGTCTCGATCCTTCGCTCGCCAAAGTGGTTTGCCATCGCCACGATTATTCTCGGCCTGATAGTGCTGGGAGGATTCAGCGCGGCCGGGTACCTGGTGAACAAGGGGTTCGGCGTGACGGGCCTCAACCGCCCGGTAATGTGGGGCTTCTTCATCACGAACTTTGTGTTCTGGATCGGAATCAGCCACGCCGGCGTGATGCTGTCCGCCATCCTGCGCCTGTCCAAGGCGGAATGGCGCCGCCCAGCCACACGGGCCGCCGAAATCCTTACCGTCTTCTCGCTGATGACGGCGATGATGATGCCCCTGATCCACACTGGCCGGCCCTGGCGCACAATCTACTGGATTTATACCATCCCCTTTATGCCCTACGACTACGCGCGGGGTATCTGGCCCAACGTGCGTTCTCCACTGGTTTGGGACCCCAGTGCGGTCTACACCTACCTGACCTCCAGTATCCTGTTCGTGCTGGTGGCGCTGATACCCGACTTTGCGGTGCTCAGGGACCGCACAACCGGAATGAGCCACCGCATTTACACCATCCTGGCCATGGGCTGGCGAGGGAATCCGCGGCAGTGGAAGCTCCAGATAATTGCTGGCGTGCTCCTGTCTGCGTTGATCCTGCCGGTGTTCGTCTCGGTGCATTCCATAGTGTCCTGGGACTTCGGTATGGCGGTGTCAGTCAAGACCTGGCACTCGACCATATTCGCGCCCTACTTCGTGGTTGGCGCGGTGCACTCCGGCGTCTCCGCCGTGGCCTTCGTAATGATCATTCTGCGCTACATCTATGGCTGGCAGAACTACATCCGCCACGAGCACATCGACGGACTGGGACGCCTGCTGATAGTCGTGGCTACCGGATGGTTCTATTTCTTCGTGATGGAGATATTGTTCGGCTTCTACGGACGTGAGGCTGACGAACTGGCCGTGCGCGATCTGCAGTTCATGCAGAACCCGTGGAACATCTGGATGATGGTGTTCGTTTTCACCACCTACTTCCTGCCGGTGGCGCTCTGGCTACCCAGGGCTTTCCGGCGGAACCTGTGGATTATGTCAGCCGCTTGTATCTCGGTGAACATCGGGATGTGGCTGGAACGTTTCATCATCATCGTGCCAGGATTGCAGAATAAGCAGGTGTTCACGTTCAGCTGGTACACCGTTTACACTCCCAGTCCAGTGGAGTGGGCCATCATCGGAGCAACCTTCGCGCTGGTCGCAATGCTCATGATCGTTATCGCGAGGGTACTGCCTCTGATACCACTCTATGACATCAAGGAATACGAGGTACTGCGAACCGAGGTTAAGATCGGACGCGTATCGGTCCCGGCAGTGTACCGGGAGGACTGACCAGGATTTAAAATGCGGAATTAGGAGTTTCGAATTCCACACTCCTAATTCCAAACTCGGAGAGTTTGGCGATGGCAAAGAGACCGATACTAGGGCTGTTTGAGGACGCGAACTACGCGGCTGAAGCAGGCGACGCCCTGCAAGGCGCGGGTGTTTCGCCCAATGACTATGACTTTCTGACCGACACGCCATACCCCGAGGGAGCGTTCGGAGAACGGCACGAGGGGCACCGGCTGTATATATTCCCGCTGTGCGGGGCCGTGGTCGGGCTGACCATCGGCGTGTTGCTGACCTCGATGACCCAGATGGCCTACCCCCTGGTACAGGCCGGAAAGCCCATCCTGTCCCTTCCTCCGATGGCTGTGGTGACCTACGAGAGCACAATGCTCACGGCCATCATTTTCACCATCATCGGCATCATTTTCGAGTCGCGGTTGCCCAGTTTCAAGCAGGGCCTCTACGACACGCGCATCACTGAGGGATACATCGGCGTGCTGGCCAACGTGGAGGAAGAGCAGCTGACCCAGGTATCTACGCTCTTCACCCAGGCGGGCGCCGTCGACGTGGTACGAGAGAGTTAGAGGTCGGCATCCAGATGTTCAACCGGTTCAATAACAATCCAAGCCGACCGGAAAAAGCAAGCGGAAGCAGTCCGTTTGGTGTCGCTCTCCCAACAGGAGAGTCCCGCGCCTCAAGGGCCTTCCCGGGTCGTCTGCTCATAGCTGTCATGGGTCTCGTCGCGGCCCTTGCCCTGGCGGGATGTACCTCCGGCACCTACCCGGTGGATATCTTCTACGAGCAGCACTACCAGCAGTCTTACAAGTCCCACGAGCCGCCTCGTTTGGCCGGCGTCGCGGGTGCCGTGGCCTTCTACCCGGCTCCACCCAGCACGACCGACAATTCCGGAGCCCACCTCTATGAGGTAAACTGCCTGATGTGCCACGGCACGGACGGCAGGGAGAGCGGCGAGGTGCTGCAGCGGTTGACTTTGAGTCCCGCTGACGGCGGATACGGTTACGAGTACAATATTCTTGATCCAGAGACCCTGGAACCCAGACCGCCGGATCTGACTGTTCTCACGGCTGCGGAGATATCCGGGTACCTGGCGAATCCAGGGCCGGCCCGCCCGTTCGGGCCCGCATCGGTGATGCCTCCGTTCGGTAAGCTGCTCAGCGAATCGGAACGGAATGCCATAATCGAATACATCGACACCCTGCCCTAACCAGCTTCATTTGTCAGCAAGAACCTAGCGCACAGTGGGCGCGGAGAATTCTTGGTTACCAGCAAGAATAAATCTCTGTGGTACCTGTGCGCTATTGTTTTGACGCTCGCCGCCTGCCTGTTGTCAACGCCGGTCGTTTCCGGCCAGGGAGCGGACGATGCGCTGGAACGGGAAGCACAGGCCATCGACAAGATGATCATGTGCCCCGTCTGCCCGGCCGAGACCATCGACCAGGCCCAGGTGGAAATTTCTTTCCAGATGCGTGCCGTGGTGAGAGAGTTGTTGGCGGAGGGCAGGACTCGGGATGAAGTCCTCGATTATTTTGTCGATCGGTATGGCGCCGACATTTTGGCCGCCCCTCCAAAGTCAGGCTCCAACCTTGTGGCCTGGATTCTGCCGATAGTGGGCGTTGCCGCCGGACTGGTTGGCGTGTTCTTCGTGATCCGCGCCATGACGAGATCACAACGACCGGATGCGGCACCGGGGCCGTCCAGGAACACGTCCGTCGAGGGCACACCGCAGGCGCCTGCCGCAGATAGTGACGCCGAGATGCTTCCGTACCTTGAAATCGCGGACCGCATCATGGGCACTCGCCGTGCTGCATCGAGGCAGTCGACGGCGCCTGTTGCGGTCACCGAGGGATTCACACCTCCGAATGCGGAGGCCGATCAGGACAACCCGCCCCCCCGGATAGGCGAGAGCCATGGGTGACTTGGGCGCCATTAGCCTCTGGGTAGCCTTGGCCCTTGCCGCCTACTCCGCTATCGGATCGGTGTCAGGAAAACTGCGCGGCTCGGTGGCGCTGGTCGACAGCGCGCAGGCCGCGATGTATGCCACCGTCGTGGCCCTGATTGTTTCTACTCTAAGCCTGGTTGTGTCCTTCATCAGCCGCGACTTCGAGATCTCCTATGTGGCCAGGCACAGCGACCTGGCCATGCCCGACCGGTTCACCTGGGTGGCCTTCTACGCCGGCAACGAGGGCTCGCTGCTGTACATCGCGATGGTGCTGTCCGCCATGGCGGCCATTGCCGTGTGGCGTGCCCCGGAGCGGGTGCGCGATGCCCTCCCTTACACCACCGGCGTCATGATGCTGGTGCTGACATTTTTCCTGGCTGTAACCGCAGTCATGGCCAACCCATTCGAAAAGCTTCCCTTCGTGCCTGCTGACGGAGAGGGCATCAACCCTCTGCTGACCCATTTCGGAATGTTCTTTCATCCGCCGGCCCTGATGGCGGGACTGGTTGGCATCACAATACCGGTGGCATTTGCGCTGGGGGCACTGCTGGCGCGAAAGACCGGGGACGAGTGGGTGGACCCCGGACGGGTCTGGGGCATCATCGCATGGGTGCTGCTGGCCGCCGGGCTCCTGCTGGGCTCGTGGTGGGCCTACACCATACTGGGCTGGGGCGGATACTGGTTCTGGGACCCGGTGGAGAACGCCGCTTTCATGCCCTGGCTGGTACTGACGGCATTCATCCACTCCATAATGGTCCAGAAACGGCGGGGAATGTTCCGGATGTGGAACATCGCCCTGATAAATGTCGCATTTGGCATGGCCCTCTACGGAATGTTCATGAACCGGGGAGGCTCGGTGCCGTCGGTGCACTCCTTTGGTGCCTCCAACCTGGGCTGGGTGTTCCTGATGTTCCTGGCCGTTGGCGTGATAGTTCCCTTTGTAATCTTCTTCTGGCGCTATAACTCGTTGAAGAGCGCGCAGAACCTGGATTCAATGCTGTCCCGAGAGGCGGCCTTCCTCGTCAATAACCTGCTGCTGCTGTCCATCGCCTTCGTGACCCTCTGGGGGACGGTGTACCCCCTGATTTCGCGCCTGACCAGCGGAGAGGAAATCACGGTTGCGAGGCCATTTTACGACCAGGTGAACGGCCCCTTGATGCTGGGGCTGATCTTCCTGATGGGCATCGGGCCGATGCTGCCATGGCGGCGGGCCAACTGGGCCAGCATACGACGTGCATTGGTTGTCCCGGCAGCTGTGGGAGTTCTGACCGTGGTGGTCCTGCTGGCCCTGGGACTGCGCCCTTCCACAAGCTCAGGAGCATACGCCCTGGCCGGATTCGGACTGGCTGCCTTCGTGGCCACGGGAATACTGATGGAATGGGGCCGGGGCGCCCACGCCCGAGTGCGTGCCCTCACGTCAGGGCAGCGGGGGATGCTCACCAGCGTTCAGGACCATGCCTCGGCCTTCGTCCACCTGATCTGGGCCAACCGGCCGCGTTACGGCGGTTACATCGTCCATCTCTCGGTGCTGATGGTGCTGCTGGGAATAGTTGGCACGTCATTCTTCAACTCCCAGAAAGATGTGGTTCTTTCTCCCGGAGAGACGACCACCATCGAGAACTACCAGATACGCTATCTGGGCACTACCGCAGTACCCTACGGGAACCGCACGGAGTTCATCTCCTCCGTTGAGGTGTACCGCGACGGAGAGTTCCTGGACAACATCAGCCCCAACCGCGCCTTCTATCCGAATTTCAACATGGCATCCACCCGCGCCGCGATTCGCTCCACGCCCGTCGAGGATTTCTACGTGGTACCCAGCGAGAACTTGCCGGACGGAGACGTGGGATTCCGCCTGCTGGTCAACCCGCTGATCTGGTGGATGTGGGTTGCGGGGCCGGTGATGATTGTGGGCACGCTAATCGCCCTCTGGCCGGAGCCATCGCGGGTCACCGCTCCCGTTGCCACCCACAGCAGGGCTGCCATCCCGTTGCGCCGGTGACACTGCATCGATCCCCAAGGCAGCCTTCGGGACGGAACTGCTAGACTGGTCACATGGAAGCGCAGACTGTATTCGCCATACTAGTGGGCGTCGCCTTGGCGTGCTTCAGCCTCGTGATGGTCGGATATTCATTCTTCCGGGGAAACGAGGCCCGACGCACGGAATCCATCACCTCTGTCTCGGAAGATGATGGCGTCGGCCTTGATGCCATTATGGATGCCATCGACACCCTGGATCTGGAATACCAGCTGGGCAACGTCACCGAGGAGCAATACCGGCAGCAAATGCAGTCGTACCGGCTGCAAGTAGCCGCGACGGTGAAAGAGCAGCTGGAACGGGGAGACGCCTCCCCTGAGCTCGTACTGGAGCAGGATGTCCTCAGGGCAAGAGGCGAAGGTGCCGGCGACTGGCGGTCGTGCCCGCAGTGCGACGCTCCCTTGCCGAAATCGACCGCTACTGATGGCCGGGTGACTGCCTGTCCTCACTGCGACGCCGCACTCGACCTGGTCAATTCCCAGCCAGCGCAGGATGCCGCGGACACTGCACTCCAGGCCCAGACCGAGTGATGCACCACTCCGGCCTGCATTGCGGACACCTCGCGGGCTCCGTGGTCCGCCTGTCGATAGTTTTCCTGATTCTGGGCATTGTGGCAACGATCACACTGACGCTTCCGACGTCCCTTCCGGCGCAGGAGACCGTAACCATACACGGCAGGGTCGTAAATGGCACCGCCGGGGCTGAAACACCTAGCGGACTGCCGGTGTTGCTGCTCATAACCGGACAGGACGGAACGCTGGCTGGCACGGGGCAGGCGCAGGCCGATGCTGACGGCAGTTTCGTGCTTGAGGATGTGATGCTGATCGAGGACGCCAGTTACAACGTGAGCGTGGACTATGGCGGGGTGTTCTACAGCCGCTCCCTGTTTCCAGAACAGTTGGCAGACGAGGTGGTGATCACAGTCAACGAGGCCACCGAGGACGCCGGGATCATGCGCGTCGACCGCCAGGTGATGGTGATCTCGGACATTAACGTGGCCGAACGCACGGCCACGGCGACCGAGTTCGTGCTGTTTACCAATCCCACCGACCTGACACTCCGCGCCAACCTCGAAACCGCCCGCCCAGGGATGTTCAGCTTCATGCGGTTCGCACTGCCGCCGGACGCAGCCGATGTGACGGTCCAGTCCAGCCTCCGTGGCGGCGACGTCATATCGGTGGGTTCTGGCTTTGCCCTGACCGCCTCGGTGCCGCCGGGCGAGCACAGCGTTGATTTCGCCTACACTTTTCCCTATGAGGGAGGGGGCCTGGAGTTCCGGAACAGCCTCCCCCAGGGCGCCGATATTTTCCAGATCCTGGTGCCGGACCGATACGGAGGCGTTGAAATCGATGGCCTGACGCCGCGTCCACCTGTGGGTATTGGAGACAGCGTATACCGGGCGTGGGAGGGACGCGACATACCTCCAGGTGTCGGTGTGCAGTTGCGTTTCGACGGGTTCCCGCAACCGGGAGTCTTCGCCCGCGTTGGGAACACTCTGTCCGGTGGAAGTTTCTGGATCACCGCCATCCCGTCGGCAATGGGTGCTGTACTGCTTGCTTTCCTGTTCCTGGGCCTACTCCGCCGCTATCGGCCCGACACGGGCGTGGAGGGTCAAGCGTTGTCTGTGCAGGAACCCGCGCACGATGCAGTGCGCCGGGACGAGCTGATCGCCTCCCTCGCCGCGCTGGACGAGCGCTATGAGGCGGGCGGCATGGAGCAGGATGACTATGACCGCAGGCGGGCAGCATTGGTGGACCGCGCCCTGGGCATCGAGTCGGCCAGCGAAGAGTGATGGAAAGGCCAATGGAGAATCGCGACCAGGGAGAACCCCAGGTCCCGTCAGGAGTGTCAGGCAGACGCAGGCTGCCCTTCGGACGCCGGTCCATTGTGATTGCAGCCGTGGCGGTGCCTGTCCTGGCCTTCCTCGCGATCCTGGCATGGGCGTCCTTCACCTCGGGGCCGGCCAGGGGAGGCCTGGCGGTCAACGACAACACCGTTGAACTGGACGCATTCGGTGAGGCTGCCCCGGAGTTTTCCCTGGAACTAATGCGCGGCGGAGGAATCACCAGCGACGAACTTGAAGGCCGCGTGGTGATGATGGATTTCTGGGCCTCTTGGTGCCAACCTTGCCGCGAGGAGGCGCCGGTGCTGGCAAAGGTCTATGAGGAATACCGCGACCGCGGCGTCGAATTTGTGGGCGTGAACCTGTGGGACAACGCCGGGGATGCCGAGGTGTTTCTGCAGCAACAGGACCACGAGTATCCCAACGGGGTGGACGATGGGGGTAGAATTGCCATCAGCTACGGAGTCAGGGGCATCCCGGAGAAGTTTTTCATCGACCGGGAGGGCAGGATCGTCCGCAAGTTCTCAGGGCCGATGACTGAAGACCGGCTTCGCCTGATTCTCGAATCAATGCTTGCCAACTGACCAGACGAATCCCCGGCCCCGGAAATCCCACGGGTGGGTAAGCAAACTGCAAATGAACGAGCACCACATCACAGAAGCGATGCTGACCGTGGACTGGGGAGGCACTTGGTGCCGGGCCGCCCTTGTCGACCGGGCTGGCGAAATACTGTGGGGGGATCGCCGGACAAATCCACGCGGCGGGAGCACTGAGCGGTATCTGGCGCTCGCTGATGACCTGCTGTCCGAGGCCCTGGCCGTGGAGGGCATCCGCACAGGCGGAATTGGCGTTGCAGTGGCGGGACCCGTGGACCCCGAGAGCGGCATACTCTACCAGCCGCCGAACCTGATGGCCCTGGACGGCGTCTCCCTCAAGCAGGTATGGGGCGAACGTTTCGGCCTGCCCGTCGTTCTGGGAAACGACGCCAATCTCGCAGCCGTGGGTGAGTATCACTATGGCGCCGGGCGGGATGCGGGCCTCTACGGCCATGCTCTGCGGAGCCTGTTCTACGTCACCATCAGCACCGGCATCGGTGGGGGCGTCGTCGATAATGGCAGGCTGCTCCTGGGAGCCAACGGACTCACCGCCGAGGTGGGCCACACGACGGTCGACACCTCGGGGAATGCGCCCCTCTGCCAGTGCGGAAAGCGGGGGTGCCTCGAGGCCGTCTCCTCGGGCACTGCCATCTCCAACTACACCCGGTCGTCATTGGCCGAAGGTCGGTATGCCGACTCCTCCCTGGCCTCCATTCCAACGGAGGAACTGACTGCCCGAGCCGTGGTCGAGGCCGCCATAGCGGGAGACACCCTGGCCTTATCCGCGATGGACCGGGCCGTGGAGGGGCTGGGAATCGGGCTGGCCAACGCCGTCCACCTGTTCAACCCGGACCTGATCATTCTTGGCGGGGGAGTGTCAGCGGGCCTCCGCGACCTCAACCTGTTCCCCCGCATCCGGGTAGCGATTGATGCCAAGCTGATGAGCGAACTGCACAAGGCCTTCGAGCTTGTACCGTCGGTGCTCGGGGACAACTCCGGCATCCTTGGAGCCGCCGCCGCCGCCTGGGCGCAGGCTGGGGAATCCTAGTGGGTTTATGACAAATTCCCTCTCCCTCCGGGAGAGGGTTAGGGTGAAGGCGTGCCCTACCGTGGAACGAATTGCGGATGTCGCCGTGGTCTGCTTATTGCAGGCACGGGGCAGCATGCCACACTCCTTCTTACACGATGTAGCGCCCGCCCATGACGTTCACGCTGTCGCCGGTGATGTAGGCCGACTCGTCGCTGGCAAAGAACAGGCAGGCGTTCGCAACATCCTGCACCGTGGCCTGCCGCCCCATGGGCAGGTCCCTCAGGTGCTGCGATGAGCCGCGAGTCGTGTCAGCCTGGAACTCGGGGTACCACTCCGGGTGCTCCCTCGACGTGTCGGTGGAACCCGGGTTGACCATATTGGCGCGCACATTGTGGGGGGCACATTCGGCAGCTAGAGCCCGGATGAGGCCCAGCAGTCCGGTCTTGGCCGCCGTAACGGCGGTAGTGTTGGGCCTGCCGGTGATGGACGATTGCCCGCCCAGGGCGACGATGCTGCCGCTGCTCCGTTCGATCATACCCGGCAGCACAGCCTTGCTCAGGAAGAAGGCCGAGTTCAAGTTGGTATTCATCACGTTCAGCCACTCGTCGTCCGACACATCGGTGATGGGCTTGTGCGGGCGTATGGCGACGTTGGACACCAAGACGTCTATCCCGCCCAACTCGGAGATTCCGCCATCCACCATTTGCCGCACCGCGTCGGCATCGCCAACGTCGCAGACGGCAGTCACTGTGTTGGCCCCCAGCTCGCGGCACTGGGCCGCCACCTCGTCCAGTTCCTTCGCGCTCTGCCGGGTGTTGAGAACCAGGTCCGCGCCCTCACGGGCAAAAGTCAGCGCGATCTCCCGTCCAATGTTACGGCTGGCGCCGGTGATCAACGCCCTCTTTCCTTCCAATCGCATGTTCGCATCCCTTGAATTAGAATAATCGCCAAGGCGGATATTCCTCTGGAGTGTCCGCAGGCCAGCATATCACAGGGAACTGAAAAACGAACTTGGGAGGCGCATCCATGAAGTGGTGCAGATATTCAGCCAACGGGTCCACATCCTTAGGGATTATCGAGGGTGACACGGTCCACGAGGTTTCCGGCGATCAGTTCGGCGAACACTCCAAGACCGGAACGACTCATGCCCTGAGCGCGGTGCAGCTGGAGGTGCCGGTGATTCCCACCACGTTCTACGCCGCTGGCATCAACTACCCGGAGCACGTAACCTGGGCGGCTCACATGCGTGGCGAGGAGCCCGACCTGCCGAAAAAGGCCGACGTGGGCTACCGGGCCAACAACGCCCTGGTTCGCCACGGCCACGACATCATCGTGCCCGCCGACGCCACCGAACGGCTACAGTACGAGGGCGAACTGGTGGTGGTCATCGGCAAGACCTGCGGCCCGACAACCACGGGCCCGGTCAGCGAGACCGACGCGCTGGACTACGTGTTTGGCTACACCATCGGCAACGACGTAAGCGAGCGCACCTGGCAGCGCGGCGACCGCACCATGTGGCGGGCCAAGAACACCGATACGTTCAAGCCCATGGGGCCGTGGATCGTTACCGGCCTCAATCCCGACGATCTCCACGTCATCATACGGGTAAACGACGAAGTCGTCGGCGAGTACGATGTCGCCACGGCGCTGTTCGGCGTCCGAACCTACATCAGCGAGATGAGCAAGTACCTCACGCTGGTGCCGGGCGACGTGCTCTGGATGGGCACCGAGGGGGCCACCGAGAACATGAAAGACGGCGATGTCTGCGACATCGAGATCAGCGAGATTGGCACCCTGAGCAACCGGGTAAACTGGCTGAAGTAGCCAGGCCGCATTGTCAATTGTAGCGGAGAACGCAGAGGGCCGACTGATTCGTCCGCTGCGGTCTCCTCGCCAATCGGTACGTTGGATACGGGGGAAACGAGTTGGGAATCGTACACGTGAATGTGGGAGTGGCTAAGCCCTCAGATCAGCAGCCAGCCGAGATAGTCCGCGTCATGGTGGACACGGGCGCTATCGTTAGTGTCTTCCCTGCCGGACTCCTGGAACGGCTGGGAGTTCAGCGCGTTGGGCAACAGCGGTTTCGGGGGTTTGGTGGCTCAGTAGTCCGTTCCGTGGGCGGTGTTGCGATGACCTATGGCGACGTAACCGGCGTCGTCCCGGTAGCATTCGGCGACGAAGATGACACCGCCGTCATGGGAGTTACGGCCCTGGAAACGCTGGGTTACGAGGTTGATCCGGTGCGCGGCGAATTGCACCGTGTGGAAATGCTGCTGTAGCCGCGCATTCCGTAACCCAATGAGGAATACCCTGTCCTAGCCCGCCTGAAACCCAGTCTCGGCCGCCCACGCCTGCAGGCCGCGACGGAAGGCGAGGCCGCCCATGGGCATGGCCACGCACTGCAGGGCCTCCAGCACCTCGGTGGGCGTCGCACCCTCCCGCAGGGCCACACGGATGTGGGCGGCAATCTGGTCAACGTCGGCCCGAAGAGCGGCCTCGACGGCAACCTGCAGCAGCTCCTTGGTCTTTCGGTCCAATGTGCGCTCGCCGGTGTAGGTTGCCTCAATAAAGGCGTTGTACTTTTCCACCCAAGCCGGGTCGGCCGCGGCCATTATCCCGTGCATCTCCAGGGTGTATCCCCTGCTTTCTGCGATACCGGCCAGCACTTCCTGTTGTTCCTCGGTTGCCATATGTTCCTCCTCTTTTGTAAGCATCAGGATTTACCGGATATCGAGATTCTCAGGACGTTTAATCCTGTCAATCTGTTAATCCATAAAATCCTGATTCAGATAACGGTTCTTACAGCTCGTAGTGGCGCCGTGCGGCTGCCTGCCTTGGGTTGTTCTGCTGAAACAGGTCGGGGTGGGCTCCCCGTGCCACCGCCAGGTAGTAGGTGAACAGCTGAAGCGGCAGTACGTATACCAGCGGGGTCCAGAACTCCGGGACCACCGGCATCGTGAACCGCTCGGTGCAAAGGTCCGACAACAGGGTGTCGCCCTCCTGCACCAGCCCCCACACGGGAGCGCCGACGGCGTTGGCGGCGCGGGTGACATTCATGGCCCGTTCGTATCCCGGACCCGGTGGAGCCACGATGGTAACAAGGCAGCTCTGGTCCACGGCACAGAACGGCCCGTGCAGCAACTGCTCGATCTGCAGGCCCTCGCTGTCGCAAGTGCTTGTCTCCTTGATCTTGAGGGCGACCTCGTATGCGGATGCGGTGTTCGGACCCCATCCAACGGAGATGAACCGCTCACGGCTCTGGAAACGCCGGGCCGCCCGCTGCAGCTCCGTAAGCCGGGCGGTGACCTGGCCCATGGCGGCGGGGATTTCATCGAGCCGGGCACGCAGTTGGGCGACATCGCCGCTCTGGTCTGCCCAGCTACCCAGGGCTGCGGCCAGCATTCCAAGCACCATCAGCCCCGAGGTGTAGCTGATGGTGAAGGCCGCCGACCGCTCCGGGGCCACAGTCTGCAGCTGTACATCGGCAGCCGTGATCCTGGGGCCAGGTTCGGTGGAGGTGATGGCCACGGTATAGGCCCCGCTGCTCTTGGCCATCTCCAAGGCCAGGAACGAATAGGTCTTAGTGCCCCGGTGGCTGACGACAATCACTCCGTCGTCGGCGCTCAACGCGGGAGGGTAGGCGCAGAACTCGAAGGAATGCAGCACCTCCACTACCGGACCGTTCCCGGCGAATTTCTTGAACCAGTGGCCCGCGACCAGCGCAGCATGCCACGATGTGCCGATGCCCACGATGAGAATTCGCCGCTTCCGCGCCAACTCAGCAGCCACAGGCTGCACCGAGTTCAGGTGCTTGGACAGCATCTCCTCCGCCGCTTCCGGCTGGCGCATGATGGCGTCGTACATCATGTACGGGTGACCCTGTCGCACTTCCTGCTGCGTCATATCTCCACCCCCGTCGATTCCCTCTCCCCGTGGAGGAGGGTTAGGGTGAGCGCGTTTGTCTCTGCTCTTGATTCAGAGATTTTAGCTTAAATTTCCGCCTTGCCTAGCCCCGTGCTAGTCATTTTGTGAAGCTGGCGTCGCTCTGCCGAAAATGGGAGCCGACAACTCCGTGCCGAGCAGTCCCGTACCCGGGAGCGTGTTAAAATCCCGCAAGCCCCGGAGGAGGTTGCGGCAATGACCGAGTTCTCACCCCAGCACTTTCAGCGCATGGATGAAGAGGACGACACTCTCTTCTACCTTCAGGCCCGGAAAGTCGTGCATATTGACGACGGGGCCATCGCTGCCGCAAGCCGCTTGTTCCAGGAGATTGTACCCCCGGATTCGGTGGTCCTCGACCTGATGAGCAGCTGGCGTTCCCACTGGCCGAAAGGACATCCCAAGGCCCGACTGGTGGGGCTGGGCTTGAACCGGGAGGAGATGGAGGACAACCCGGACCTCGACGAGGTGGTAGTCTACGACGTCAACCGAAACTACGACCTGCCCTTTGAGGACGACACCTTCGATGCGGTGCTCATCACCGTTTCGGCACAGTACCTGGTGCATCCCGTGGAGACGTTTAAGGAGGTCAATCGCATCCTGAAGCCAGCCGGGAAATTCATCGTCAGCTTCTCCAACCGGATGTTCGCAACCAAGGCCGTCTACGTCTGGCGCGCCTCCACCGACCGGGGCAGGGTGGACCTGGTCGGCACCTACATGGAGGAGGCTGGGAACTTCGAGGATATCCAGGGACTGTTCCTGAATCCCCAGGACAGCCCGCCTGGCGATCCTATGTACGCCGTCGTCAGCCGCAAGGCGGCGAATGTGGAATGAGGAATGTGAAACAGGACGGACTTTGCTATCGAACCCACAATTCCGCATTCCCAATTTCACATTCCTAATTCATTCTTCCTCGGCGGGGGTATTGCGGCGAGGACGAGCAGGGCCGAGAGTCCCACCGCTGATCCGAAAATCACGAACGGCAACAGGTAACCGCCGCTGGCGTCGAACATGAATCCCGAGACCACCGGCCCAATGGCCTGCCCGCCGATCTGCGCCGGCAGCGTCAAGCCCCTGATGGCCCCCAGGTGCAGGCGCCCGTAGTAGTCGGCCCACGCCAGCCGCAGCAGCGTGTGCAGTCCGCCGACTCCAGCGCCGAACAGGAAACCGAACAGAATTCCCCAGACCAGCCGCTCGGTGAACCCGATACCGAACACACCGCCCGCGACCCACACGGCCGAAACCGCCAGCATCAAGCGGACCGGTATCCGGCGTCCCACTACCGACCACACCATGCCGCCCGGTATCTGCCCCAGCGCGAAAGAGGTGGCGACCAGCGCCGCCTGCCCGTGGGATACGCCAGCGTCGACGTAGTGGGCCGTCTGGTGCAGGCTCACCCCGGCCTGGGCCATGAACCCGACCATTGAGAAGAACGCCAGTATCCAGAAGGCGGGCGTTCGCAACGCTTCCCGCACGGTGTAGTCGGTGTCCCGCCACAGAGCGGACGCTCTACCCGGAGAGGATTCCGAGCTGGCGCCCACACCATTGGATTCTCCCGCCGGATCGGGATCCAGGCCCATGTCCTCGGGACGGCGAGCCATCAGCAGCAGCGGCGGCAGGATTCCCGTTACCAGGGTGAATACGCCCAGCGCAACCCAGGCCGAGCGCCAGCTGAAAGCATCGATTAGCATGGCCGCCACCAGCGGCAGCAGTCCCAGGCCTACGCCCTGCACCGCGCCGAACCACGCCAGGGCCATGGGCCGTCTGCGTATGAACCAGTTGCTGATGGCTGTGGTGGTGCCCAGCTCCAGCGGCGCCGAGAACACGGCGCGGCCCGGTACGTAAATCGCGTAAAACGACCAAGCGTGCGTCACCAGAGCCAGCAGCATGGCGCACACACCGACGATGGCGGAGCAACCGGCAACAATCACTCCGGAACCGTAGCGGTCGATAAGTCTCCCGGCGAAGGGCGACATGACCACTCCGCACACTGCTCCCAGGCTCACCGGCACCGAGAAAAGCCCGCGTGACCATCCGAACTCCTCGGTCATCGGCACCAAGAAGACCGATAGGACCGCCACCGATGCCACCGGCCTGGCCCCGAAACTGGTCAGGTTGGTGACAGCAAAGACCACCCACCCGTAGTAAACGGGGAGGCGCCCTGCCAGGCGGGCCCTCATGCCTGAACTGGTCGTCATATCCTCCGCAGCGGACCGCTGGACCCAAACCCGCGTAGTTTACCACCGAGGTGACTAGCTACCGACAAGTTTGCGTCCTAACCCTCTCCCGAAATGAGAGAGAACAACCAAAAGGACCTGATCACTGAGGTCTCTGTATTCTCTGTGGTGAAAACCGGGGTGTATACTTACGCGAAAAGCAAATCAGGCGTGTAAATGGCCCGCACAATCCGTCTGGCGCTGGCCCAGATCAACCTAACGGTCGGAGACCTCCCCGGCAACACGGCGCGGATGCTGGAATACCTGCAGCAGGCCCGGTACTCCGGCGCCGACCTTGTCGCCTTCCCCGAACTGGCCACCACCGGCTATCCCCCCGAGGACCTGCTGTTCAAGAGGTACTTTGTCGACGCAAACGTCGCGGCCATGGAGGAGGTAGTCGCCGCCTCGGAAGGCATTGTCGTGGTGCTTGGGTATGTCCAGCCTCGTGAATCGGGCGTCGCCAACTCTGCGGCGGTGGGGTACGACGGTAGGCTGATTGACACCTACGACAAGATTTTCCTGCCGAACTATGGCGTGTTCGACGAGGAGCGCTACTTCGTCAAGGGCAGCGTCTGCCCAGTCTACGAGTTTGGCGATATTCGCATCGGCGTGAACGTCTGCGAGGACATCTGGTACGAGGTGGGGCCGACATCAGTGCAGCGCCAGGCCGGGGCCGAGCTCATCGTCAACATCAATGCCTCTCCCTACCACGCGGGCAAAAGCAAATACCGGCGGGACAACATCGTCGGCAGCCGCGCCACCGAGAACGGCCTGTTCGTTGCCTACCTGAACACCGTCGGGGGGCAGGACGAGCTGGTATTCGACGGCAACAGCATGGTCTGCGACCCCTGGGGCCAGGTGGTTTCCCGCGGCCCAGCATTTCAGGAGGCATTGGTCCTCGCCGACATCGACCTGGACCTCGATCCCCCGGTGCCCCCAAGCGCTGCCGACGCAGACCGCGAGGCGGAGATCGCGGCCGTCGGGACGCCCAGGCTGGTGCAGATTCCTGCGCGGGTCGGATACACAGCGGACAGCGCCTGTTCCTCCAGAAAGTCTCCCCCCCAGGCCACGCCCGCCGCAGATGGGCCGGATGAGATCGAGGAGATATACCGCGCCTTGGTACTGGGGACGCGCGATTATCTGCACAAGACCGGTTTCCGCAAGGCCATCGTCGGGCTCTCCGGCGGCATCGACTCGGCCCTGACCGCCGTGGTCGCCGCCGATGCCCTTGGGCCGGAGAACGTGCTGGGCATCACCATGCCCTCCCGGTACTCCTCAGGCGGCAGCGTCGATGACTCCAGGGAGCTTGCCAGCAATATTGGCATCGAGTTCTGGGAGATACCCATCGAGCCGGCCCACACCGCATTCACCGACATGCTGACGGAACAGTTCGCCGGAACCGAGCCCAACGTCGCCGAGGAAAACGTGCAGGCTCGCATCCGCGGGAACGTACTCATGACAGTCTCCAACAAGTTCGGCTGGATCGTGCTCACCACCGGCAACAAGTCGGAGATGGCCATGGGCTATGCCACCTTGTACGGCGACATGGCTGGAGGGTTCGCGGTACTGAAGGACGTCCACAAGGTGACGGTCTACGCCCTCTCCCGCTGGCGCAACGCCAACGGCCACAAGTTCCATCTCCCCCCGGGAGAGGGGCAGGGTGAGGGCGTCCCCGGCATAAACAACGTTATCCCCGACGCAATCATCGACAAGCCTCCCAGCGCCGAGCTGCGCGAGGGCCAGCTGGACGAGGACAGCCTGCCGCCCTACGAGATACTCGACCCGGTGATCCAGGCATACGTCGAGGACGACCGGAGCTTTGCCGAGATGGTGGACATGGGACACGACCCCGCCGTGGTGCGCCAGGTGATCACCGCCGTGGACCGCAACGAGTACAAGCGCCGCCAGGCCCCTCCCGGCGTCAAGATAACGCCCCGCGCCTTCGGCCGCGACCGCCGGCTGCCCATCGTCAACCGCTACCGGCAGGTGTGACGCATCTACGGCGGTGCCTGCTCGCGTTGTGCAGAGCTTGGTCTCCCAGGACTTTATCAAACTTGAGTTAGCATACGAGGAAATATCCAGAAGGGTCCCGGTCAAAAGCGCCATCCCAGGCTGCCACCGCCGGTCGAGGATGATCCTTGCTGAACGTGAGGAAGTGAGGCGGATGGGACGGGAGAACACCGCGACGACAGGGCCTTGTGAGCCCAGCCCACGTAAAGGCCGGCTTCAACCTGGAATTCGACGGTATCGACATTGCTGTTCCCCTGGGGGGAACTATTTGTCGAGGCAACCAAGGACATCCGCTTTTGGTGAGTGATGTAGACTCCGCTTCCAGGTGTGCAGGATGAACCTTACAGCCAGCACAAGGCAGCCCGTGACCCACGGGAGAACTCAGACAAGTTCAGGGTGCAGTAATCGAACGGCCTGGCCAGTTCTGGACCCTCATCTTACTGGAGGGACTCTTTCGGCTATAATCGTGGCAAGCTCCAGAAAAGGAGCCTTTGACCAAGGTCACCCCCTCCGAAAGCGTTGACATCTACCCCTTGAAGTGCCAGGCCGGAACTCCCTGCAATGCGGGAATTGATACTGCTTGGAGTGGGATCCCGGGTGCTAAGGTTTCAACAGCACTCCTCGATGATGCAACAGGAGGTTCCATCCCGTTCGTCCAGGGAAGCTCAGTGGCGCCCACCTGCAGAGCCCTCGGCATTGTGCAAGAGGCTGGCACGGCGCCATGGTCGGGAGACCGGTCTACGATTCATCCAAGAGTGTGCAGCGGATCAGTGTCTCGGAGGAGGCTCAGCTTTGGCCGTAACGGGAATCAGCGGCTAGAATTTCGTCAACATCTTCTGGTTAGGCAAGAGGCGTGGACGCGTGACTCCGTCCCTCACTATTCCTGTATGCAACATTCGGGACCGTCAATCTGCGTAGACTCAAAGGGATGTAGTCGCGGGCATAGCCATGCTTAGACTCCTAAGTGTCACCGACTTCGCCACCATTGAACAACTCGACATTGAGTTGGCGGCCGGTTTCAGCGTGCTGACCGGGGAGACCGGGGCCGGCAAGTCGATCATCGTGGATGCGCTGGGCCTTCTCCTCGGGGGACGCGCCGACGTTGGCATGGTACGTTCCGGCGCCCGTCAGTCCAGAGTGGAGGGCATCTTCCTGCTTGGCGGCGACATTTCTCAAAGAATCAATGCCGCTCTCTACGAGTACGGCATTGACGTTGGCGAAGAGGAGATGATTCTGGCGCGGGAGGTCAACCTGGACGGGCGCAACACCTGCCGCGTCAACGGGCGAATCGTGCCTCTCAGGCTGTTGAGCACGCTGGCGCAACACTTGGTGGACATCCATGGCCAGAATCAGCACTTGTCCCTTCTCCGCGTCCGTGAGCACATTGACATCCTGGACAAGTATGGTGGGCTATGGCAGCTTCGCGCCGAGGTTGCCGAGGGGGCCCGCCAGCTAACGGAGGTCCGGCGCGAACTGGACCGGCTGCAGGAGAATGAGGCGGAAGTCGCTCGACGGTCGGATTTTCTGAGGTACCAGGTAGAGGAGATCGGCTCAGCAGATCTACGCCCTGATGAATATGAAGACCTGAGCATGGAGAGGGACCGGGTCGCCAACGCAGAGCGAATTATCGAGCTGTGCGATCACGCATACGGAGCGCTGTACGATGGCCTCGACCGGCGTGAATCGGTGATGGACCTTATCGGGTTGGTGTCCAAGGACCTTTCCCAGATGGAGCAACTTGATCCCTCTTTGAAGCAGAATCTTGAGTCGGTGGACGCCCTGATGCACCAGGTGGACGACTTGGCGCGCGCACTCCGGAGCTATCGAGACGACGTCGAATACAGCCCGGACCGTCTCCGTGAGCTCGAGGAGCGTTTGGACTTGATCAACCGTCTCAGGAGGAAATACGGCAGCACCATCGAAGAAATCCTGGCGTTTGGTGAGAGCGCCTCGGAGGAACTGGAAGAGCTGGAACACAGGGAGGAACGTGCGGAGGGATCGAAAGCGCGAGAGAAGGTCCTTCGATGGCAGGTCGGCCGGCTTGCGGGGCAGCTTTCCGAAGCCCGGCAACACGCAGCCAGGGGCCTGGCCGATGCGATACAGGAGGAGGCCGCCGGGCTGGCCTTCGGGCATGCCGAAGTGCTTGTGGATATCCGTCAATCGGACTCCGAAGACGGTGTGCCGGTTCGCACCTCGGATGGGTTCGCGTACGCAACACACGATTCAGACGACGAGTCTATGCGGCACTTCGCTTTCAACGAGACCGGTATAGACACCGTGGAATTCCTGATCTCGCTGAACCCGGGCGAACCGCCCCGTCCCCTCGCCAGGATCGCCTCCGGAGGAGAAGCATCCAGGCTGATGCTCGCCATAAAGTCCATCCTGTCCGAAGCCGACCAGACCCCGATTCTCGTGTTCGACGAGATAGACGCGGGCATAGGCGGGCGAGTCGGGAGCGTCCTGGGACAGAAACTATGGGGCCTGTCCAGGAACCACCTCGTGCTATGCGTAACTCATCTTCCACAAATTGCCTGCTACGCGGACCACCACGCCAGGGTCGCGAAACTCGCCTCACACGACAGGACCGTAACATCGGTGGAGGTTCTGGCCGGTGACGCCAGGGTGGCGGAACTCAGTCAGATGATGGGCTCGGACAGCGGCGCAACCCGCACCAGCGCTCTTGAAATGCTACGCCAGGCCATGCACTGGAAGGAGAGCGAAAGCGTGCACCCCCGGGTCGACGACGATTAGATCCGGCGGCCGCCCGCCCGGAGCCGCCTGACTCGATTCGAGGCCTTACCGCGACCCCAGTGGTGAGAAACATTCAAAGCACCCGTCAGCAGACTGCCACCGGCGAACGTGGGCACATCGCCATCCAGTGCAAGTCCACACGCGAATATCGCCGACGGGCCTGCGTCGGCCATAACGAAACAGCCGGCTACCGCCCGGTCCACCGCCCGCCCCTCATTCGAGGCACGGCATCACGCAGCCAGGGGTCTGTCTGATGCGATAAAGGAGAGATCGCCGGGCGGGCTCCCTGGCATGCCGAGGCGCTTATGGGTATCCGTCAACCGGACGCTGAAAACGGTATGACAATTGGGATCCCGGACTGAGCCCCCAACGCAACGACTTCATCAAGTGGCGAGTCCGTCTGACATCTCGCGTCCAGCGGGACCGGAATAAACTCCCTGGAATTTCCGGTCTCGCTGAATGCGGTCTCGTCCACCTTCAGCACCCAGGCAATGCCACCCGGGCTCCGGGACACCTACGCCATCAGGTCGTTGCGAACCAGGTCAGCGTTCCACTGGCAGTTGTAAAGCGCGCGCTGTAACCCTTAGTGTGTCAGCTACTCACGCTGGCGTATGACCGGCCAACGCCTAATTGGTAACATCCAGCTGGTCATCGTAGTAGCGCGACATGAAGAGCAGTCCGTCGTAGCGAATTGCCCACGTATGCGCATACAGGGTCTCTGACGATCTGATGTTGGGGAAGACGTAGCTGATCCAGCTGCCTTCCTCTGTGGCCGCCGCCATCTCTTCTCCAATTTGCCGGAGGCGGGATTGGGCTCCAATGTCCTTAAGGTTGCTGCCTATGAGGCGAGGGGCGAGGAAGGCGACGCGCACAATGTCGTTTTCGTCGGCCAGTGTCAGGTTCCACTGTCCATCAAGACTGTCAGGGTCGCTGTATCGGGCTATTGTGGCATCGAGACCGTTGTCCCGGTAGTACTCAATGGCTTGCTGCACATAGGCCCTCGTATGGGCCGCTGGGTCCTCCACTGGCACGTAGAATCCGGAGGCGAAGAGCATCCCGTCATGGCGCACGGCGTAGCCAGCCTTGGGAACTTCCTTTAGCGTTACCGGATGAGGCCACAGGTATTCCACCCACACGCCTTCCTCAGTGGCCTTGGCCAATTCCTTGCCCAGTTCGTAGCCGTCGGAACCCACCACGTCCTTGATGTCAGTTCCTATCAGTTGGGAAAGCAGGGGATGGACGTGGTACACGTCGTTTTCGTCGGTGGCGAACAGATACCATTCTCCCTCGAAGCTGGCGACGCTGTTGTAGTAGTTGAGCATGGACTCCAGGCCGTCGCGTTCGTAACGCTCTATGGCCCGCGCCACGTACTCCACGGTGTATTCTTGGGGGTCGGCGTTCTGCCAGGCCGGGGGACCGGACTCAGGTCCGCCCGCGTAATAGCCGGAGGCGAATATCAGACCATCGTGGCGAACGGCCCATGTAACTTTCTGCTGTTCATTCCGGGAAACGGGATGGGGCCACAGGTTTTCCACCCAGATCCCCTCCCCGGTGGCCTGGGCTATCTTTTTACCCAGTACCTGTCCGTCGGATCCCACCACGTCCTTGATGTCGGTACCGATGAGATGAGGGAAAATGGGATGAGCCAGGTAGAGGTCATCCGCGCCGATCAGGAAAAGGTAGAACTGTCCGTCCAGACTGTCCGCACTGTTGTATTGGGCAATGGTGGTCTCGAGGCCATTCTCATCGTACGTGGCTATGGCTCTGTTTACGTATTCCTGGGTAGAATCCGCTACGTCCTCCACCAGGACCGAATGGCTGGCGGCGAACACCAGGCCGTCGTGGAGGACTGAAAGGACTCGCCGGGGCTCCTCTTGCCGGGTGTCGGGGTTGATTCCCCTGGTAGTAACCCAAGAACCCTCCTCAGTGGCATTGGCAGTCAACCTTTCGAAGCTCGTGAACGATGAGCCTGGGCCGAAATACTGACCCTCCAGAGTGGGGATAGCACGAAACACCAGCACCACACTTTCCGCTGTATCCAATAGGATGAGAGACCGACCGTCCGCGATGCTCGTCCCGGTCTGGTACAGCTCGACGGTGGCGTCCAGCCCATTCTCCTCGTAGTAGCCAATGGCCCCCTGCACGTAAGCCGACGTGATATCTTCGTCGGAGGGCGTAGGCTCCGGCGCCTCAGTGGGCGTGGGCTCCGGTGCTGGAGGGACTCGGCTGTCGTGCCATCGTTTCGTGGCCAACCGAGCGCGTTTGTCCCTGTTCGTCCTGGCCTACAACCTTGGGAACCTCCTTCGCCGGCTGTGTCTGCCCAAGGCGTTCAAGCACTGGTCGCTGCGGAGCGTGCAGGTCAAGCTGATCAAGATGGGAGGCCGTCTGGTGCGGCACTCCCGGCGGTTGATCTTCGAGTTATCCGAGGTGTCGGTTCCTCGACGGTTGTTCGAGGGAGTGTTGGATCGTATCGGCCGGTTATTACCGGCACCTAACTGAGGAAGGGTATAACCACGATTGTGCCAAGAGGGAGAGCGCTCCAGGGAGTCGGCTTGTCTTCACTGCGCTTTCACCCCATTGGCGGAGGCCCGAAGACGACAAAGATGGACAAAGAGCATGGTTCACGGCAAGAAACGCACCCCTTATCGGATAGACCGGAGATCAACTGGCCTTGCAGGAACCGAATATCGTGCCATCATCTCGTTTAGATCGCCCATTGAGTCTGAAGACTCCCAATATGGGGAATCCCGGCTTAATTTTGTCTGAATCAGGATTCACAGGATTAAAGGATTAGCATGATTGGAGCCTCATCAGCGAAATCCCAAAGTCAAACGAATCACAGTTCAGACAGAGACTTGTATCTTTGCCAAGGGCGGAGAGATGTATGTGCATCAGGAAAGCGCTGCTCGCCGGAATAGCCGCAGCGGCGCTGGTACTCACCGCCGCCTGTCAGGACGCCCCGGCTGACACTCCCAGCGTGACCCGTGCGCCAACCCTCACAACGGCCCCAGCTTCTCCGGCGGCTGTCGCGCCGACCCCCGCTGAAATCCGCCCCCAAGAATGGGCTGTTGTTACGGAAGAAAGGCCGCTACACGAGGCAGTAATCGCCGGGAGCTGGGCGGATGTTGAAGGAGCGCTTGACGAATGGGCGGACGTGAACGCCACGGCCACTGTGGAAACTCATACGGGCCATGAGGTCAGCAGCCTAACGCCTTTGCATTTGGCATCCGCGTTGAACGACGATCCAGAGGTCGCCCTGTTGCTGCTGGACCGGGGCGCCGACATCGGGACCAATGACGAGGCCGGTTACACGCCGTTGCATTTGGCATCCGCGTTGAACGGCAACCCGGAGGTGGCGGCGTTGCTACTGGACCGGGGCGCCGACATCGAGGCAAAGGACGAGTCCAGCTACACGCCGTTACATCACGCAGCCTGGTCTAACGACAATCCGAGGGTGGCGGCGCTGCTGCTGAACCGGGGCGCCGACATCAAGACCGAGAACGATGATGGTTATAGGCCTCTGCATTTGGCAGCCTGGTCTAATGCCAACCCGGGGGTGGCGGCGCTGTTGCTGGACTGGGGCGCCGACATCGAGGCCAAGAATGGTGGAGGTGATAGGCCCCTGCATTTGGCAGCCTGGTTTAATGCCAACCCGGGAGTGGCGGCGCTGTTGCTGGACCGGGGCGCCGACATTGAGGCCAAGAATGGTGGAGGTAATAGGCCCCTGCATTTGGCAGCCTGGTTGAACGACAACCCGGAGGTGGCAGCGCTGTTGCTGGACCTGGGCGCCGACGTCAAGTCCGAGACCGATGGCGGCCAAACGGCGTGTCAACTGGCGGGGGAAAAGTTCAGGGGAACCCCGGTGCTGGACCGCTTGTGCACTCCATAGGGAAGGATTAGCAGGATTGGAGCCTCATCTGTGAACCACCGGAAATACTACGGCTTGGACATCATTACCTGCCGGGTGGACAAGTAGGTGGCTCCCGTCCAACGGCAGGTGGAGGGGCCGACGGGCTTCCGGCAAGGCCTGCCGGGTTGAGCCTTGACAGGGAATACGATTCCCTGTACGTGCCGATGGACTGGGACGACACTGATGGATCCGACGAATACCGAGTTCGCTGGCGCTTTACCACCCAGTTCGCCCGGATCAAGCTCAAGTCCCTAAAGCCATCATTCCATTAAAGTTGGGCTAGTAGTGAATTGGGCAAAACTTGGTGTCTGATGCTTATTTGACACCAGCCCCAGCGATGACAAGTAAAAGTGAACAATAGGGAACCTCCCGAAAGTCCCTGCTTTGTCTATCCATAGTCGCCGACAGGGCTCGCCGTGAATGCGAGTAGCCGGGCGGCTATCTCACTCCAACGTCGCGGGACTTCCGTTGGCGCTGCAACGGTCTAAGCCTCGCTGGCGGTCGCTTTCGCCGCCCCGTGGTATTGGATGGGATAGCTGGGGGAGTAGGGGTATCCATTCCCGTTTTTTAACCTCCGCGCGCTTCCGCCGCCTGAGTTCGAGCAAAGACCAAGGGAAGAAACACAGCACGTCGCATCGCGTACTGAGAATCTATGGCTCGTCAATCAATTTACGTTTTGATAACAGAGACAAATTCTGATTGTTAGCACATGTACGATACAGAGAGGAGCCAATCAGCGGGGTCCGTGCTGCGGAACTGGCAGGCCTGTGGTCAAACCAGAAATAACCGTTGAGACAGGGTTGATCACTGCCATTCATTCTGCGGGTTGGCCAACTCTCTGTTCGCCGCGCCCTCTGCGATTCTCCGTGGCCTGAGAGACAACGCGTTGGATTCCCGAGGCGCCGACCCACCTCAGTTTGCAGCTTGACTCAAGTACATCCTGTACCCCAGATCATAAGACTACTTGCTGCCAATCTCGCATTGATATAACCCTCAATTCCATGTTGCCGGAGCACCAAGGGTCTATTGACACACTCAATATCTAAGTGTATACAGTGTTTCTAACGCGTACATACACCAGTAGAAAATCTTGGTAACTTTATCGCTCTCTAATTTACAAAGAGGAATGAATTATGAGGAGCCGTTTAGGAATTGCTATTGTCGCGTCCGTTATGGCGGGACTGCTGGTCATGATGCTTGCGTGTGCCGGAGAGCCTGAAGCGGTGGAGGTTCAGGTCACTCGTGAAGTGGAGGTCACTCGAGTGGTGGAAGTGGCCCCTGAGGGCCACAATGTCCAGGAGCTTAAAGGCGAAGTCGTGAACCATTACGCCAACGGCGTGCATGCCCTGTACACCAAGAGTCTGAACTCGGCAATTGCAATGGACACCGCAATCGACATCTTCGTGGCTGATCCCACTCCGGCAACCCTGGAAGCCGCCAAGCGAGCCTGGTTGGTAGCGCGGGACGATTACGGCCCCACTGAGGCATTCCGGTTCTACGGCGGCCCTATCGATAACGAGGAGAACGGTCCCGAGGGGTTGATCAATGCCTGGCCCATGGATGAGGCCTACATCGACTACGTGGAAGGCAACCCTGGCGCGGGCATCATCAACAACCCGACGAGTTCCCGCAAATCACCGCGGATCTCATCGAGTCGATGAACGAGGATGGCGCCGAGGAAAACATCTCCACCGGCTGGCACGCCGTCGAATTCCTGCTATGGGGGCAGGACATGAACGAGGTAGGACCCGGCAGTCGCCCGGTCTCTGACTACACCACTGCCGACAATGCCGACCGGCGTGGCGTCTATCTCGCGACGGCATCCGACTTGCTGCTGGTCCACCTCGGGGACATGGTTGACGCCTGGGTTCCCGGTGCAGACAACTACCGGGCAGACTTCGTCAGCAAAGATGTCAACGAAGCCCTGAACAACATCATAACCGGCATCGGCGAGTTGTCCCGTGGCGAACTGGCCGGCGAGCGCATGACCGTGGCTTACGAGGCGCGTTCGCAGGAAGACGAGCATTCCTGCTTCTCAGATAACACCGTCGCCGACATCGTCGGTAACGCCCGGGGAATCCAGATGGTGTACACCGGGGACTACGGCGTGGTCACCGGGCCCGGAGTCATGGATCTGGTCGCCGCGGTCAACGCGGATCTCGCCGAAAGCCTGAACGGCGAAATCGGGCGCAGTGTGGCGTTGGCTACTGAAATCCCCAGCCCATTCGACCTGCACCTCCGGGAAACGATCCCCAACAGCGACGCAGGCCGGGCTTCCGTGCTCAGGACCATCGAGTCCCTCGAGAACCAGACCGACAGCATCGTGTCCGCAGCTGAGCAAATCGGCATCACCATCAGCGTGAGCTAGCCGACCTGTCTCCCGTCGTTGTTAAGCGAATGCAGGCCAATATTCCAGGCAGAACCGGGCTGTCGTCTTGGGTCCTGTTCCGGTTGCCGAGCGGGCGGCGCTGGCGATGATCCGTCAAAGTAGATGGCCCACCTTTCTTGGGCGGCCGGGGCTGATAACCCTGGCCGCCACCTCGTTGGTGCTGGCGACAGTCCTGTTCGGAGCTTGTGCGAGACCCGAGCCGACGATGGTGCCCACTCCCACGGCGGTTCCCATCGTCCTGGTGGCCGAGTCGGGAGGAGACACTACGGCATTCACCACCACCCGCAACGCCTTCGGCCTGTCCGCGCGCAATTTGACCAATCTGGAGCGCCGCACCTTTGCCGTGGGCAACAGTTTCTTCCGCCAGAACTGGGTGACCGCTCCGGCCTCGACCGAGGCCAGGGATGGCTTGGGGCCGACATTCAACGCCCTGTCCTGCTCCTCTTGCCATCTCCTCGACGGTCGGGGGAAGCCGCCCGATGGACCCGACGACGGAGAGCGCGGCTTGCTGTTGCGCCTGAGCATACCGGGTGTCGGCACGCACGGCGGACCCCTGCCAGAGCCTGTCTACGGAGGGCAGCTTCAGGACCGGGCCATTGTGGACGTCCCCATCGAGGGGACGTTCGTAATCCTTTATCAGGAAGTTCCCGGTACCTTTGACGACGGCGAAATATATAGTCTCCGCAACCCTGTTTACCAGCTCCGCAGCCTGAACTTCGGCCCCATGCACCCGGAAACGCTGATCTCGCCGAGGGTGGCTCCGGCCGTAGTAGGAATGGGGCTGCTTGAAGCAATCCCCGAATCAGTCATACTTTCAGCGGCCGATCCCGATGACGCCGACGGGGACGGAATTTCGGGGCGAACAAACATGGTCTGGGATGAACTCAAGGGGGCAGTCTCCCTCGGGCGATTCGGCTGGAAGGCGAACGTGCCCACGGTGGAGCAACAAACGGCAGGAGCTTTCCTCGGCGACCTGGGCGTAACATCCGAGTTGTTCCCCGCCGAGAACTGCACGACCCTTCAAATGGCATGTGCGAGCGCTCCCAACGGCGGATCACCGGAGATCGGGGCGGAGCGCCTGGCGGATGTGGTGTTCTACACACAGACACTGGCCGTGCCAGCCATGCGCGATATCAACGACCCTCAGGTGCAGCAGGGGGCCGAGCTATTCGCGCAGGCAGGCTGCGCCGTTTGCCATACGCCTCAGTACACCACGGATTCCCATGAAATTGAGGCGCTCAGCAACCAGACCATCTACCCCTACACCGACCTGCTGCTCCACGACATGGGTCCTGACCTGGCCGACGGGCGTCCCGATTTCGAGGCAAACGGTCAGGAGTGGCGCACGCCGCCCCTGTGGGGAATCGGGCTGGTTGAAACCGTCAACGGCCACACCATGTTCCTGCACGACGGCCGTGCTCGCAATCTGACCGAGGCTATACTGTGGCACGCAGGGGAGGGATCCCGGGCCAGGGACGCATTCAAGGCATTCACCAAGGAGGAACGGGACGCCCTGATCCGTTTCCTGGAGTCGCTGTAGTCTGTCTTCCTCGAGATCCAGTCAGCCTTTTCACGGTGTCATCGATGAATAAAATTTGCGCGTGGCCCTTGCCCCTACTCGCCAGCCTCTTGCTGTTACTCACTGTGGGCTGCGGTATGCAGGAGACGGACATTCCACTAGATACAGCTGTCCCACCTTCCAATACTGAGCCTCCGACTGCTACGGCCACACCGGTGGCGGCAACTCGAGCGGAAGTGGTCCAGAGCCTCACAGCCAAGGTGATCTTGCCGGGCTACATCGCTGCAGCGGATGCGATTGCCTCCCTGAGCGAGTCTGTGGATGCCCTTTGCTCAGGTCCCAGCGAGGCGGCACTGGAGGCGGCGCAGGATGATTGGCGGGAGGCCCGTCAGGCATGGCTGCGCACGGAATCCTACCGTTTCGGGCCAGCGATGGACCGCCGTTCGATATCGCCGGTGGACTGGTGGCCCATAGACGTGGAGAAAATCGACCGGAACCTGGCGTCGGAGGAAGGGGTGACGCCAGAGAGGGTTACCGAATTCCTGCCATCCACTCAGAGAGGATTCAGCACCGCAGAGTATCTGCTGTTCGGATCAGAAAGCGAAGAGTTGGTAGACGTCTCCGGCTCCCGGCGCTGCGCCTATCTGCAGTCAGTGGCGGCGGTCACCAGAGATGAACTGGCTGGCATTTCCGCTGACTGGCGAGGAACGGGAGAGTCGAGCGGTTATGCCACTTACTTCGACGGCACTGGCTCCCTGGCCCTGATCGACAGCGACGCGGAGGCCGAGTTGGTGCGATCCCTGGTCTTCCAGGTCCGCTCCATCGCAAACATGCGGCTGGGAGCTGCCCTCGGCGTGGACCAGGAAACTGATACCAGCGCCGTTCCCGGGGGCGGTGCCGATAACTCGCGCGAGGACCTGCTCAGTCAGCTTGACGGAATTGCCACGATTTACCGGGGCGCAGACGGCGGACTGGGACTTTCGGCCCGGGTCGCCGCTATCTCGGCCGAAACCGACGCCCGGATGCTCAGCGCGATCGAGTCAACGATCTCGGCCACGCGGGAGCTTGATGGCAGCATTCTGGCCCAGTTGGAGTCCAACCCGGCCCAAGTCCGTGCTGTCTACGACAACATGAAGGAACTCCAGCGAGTCCTCAACACCGAAATCGTCAGCCTACTGGGAGTTTCTGTGGGGTTCTCCGACACCGACGGTGATAGCTAGGGCATCGAGTTCCCCTGTGGCAGGAGCCATTTCTTGGGGGCCAGGCTGTTGCTGACGGCGGCCAGGTTCACCTCGGGATCGACCAGCCTCGCGTTCTCCCGACCGTTCATGCTGACGAAGACGTCGGCGTATACCTGCACTGAGTCGTGGCCGCGGTCGGCGAAGTCTCTCGCTATGATATGGGCCGTCTGCAGGATCATATCCGGCTGAGTCGCCATCCTTTCGGTCTGTAGTGAAGTCAGGTAGTCCTCGGGCAGGATGTGCCAGCGACTTCCTGTCTGTGGATCGTGGACACGGTATTCCACCATGCCCACCTTCTCAGTCAAGAGAACCCTCCAGGCAAAGCGGTAGCCCTCCTCGTTCCACCGCACGTTCCCCGGGTAGGCGTAGTGGCGCAGTGGCATCAGCAACTGGCAGATTACAAACACTGCTATTGTCATCATTATGACGACTGAAACTGCGCCGCGTTGTCCATTCCCAGGAGTCGAAACGCGGGACTTTACTCCGTTATCGGGCACTGGTCGACCTGTCAACTGGCCAGCAAATCGTCGAGGCCAGTCAGGAGGGAAGAACAGAAGAGCAGCGCCCATCATCAGCCAGGGGAAAACACCTATCTCCGGAAAGAGTAGGTACGTCATCAGGTGGAACACAACCAGAGCCACGTATGCAGTGGGACGGGTGCGCTTCCACAAGAGCCAGCCTACGATGGTGAGGTCGAAGAATGCGCCTCCCCAGCTGAACGCATAGGCCACCCAGACCTCACCCATCAGCGATCCGACCAGCGGAAGGCCAGTGTGGTCCTGCATCCAGATACGTAGGGGTTGGGCTTCCAGCAGCCAGTCGCCGTTCAGCTTGGCGAGGCCCGCGAAGATGTACACGGCCGCAAGTTGTCCTCGCAACAGCCACAGCGCTCCCGGCGGCACGGTGTCCCACAACCTGCCCGACTTGAGCCAGGCGTCGACCGAAAAGGAACGGTTCAGCGGTAGGAAGACCATCAGGAGGCTGACCAGCGCCGCCCAGTAGTAGTGGTTCAGGTAGGTGGCCTTGTCCAGCAGTTCCACGTAGGTGAGGCCCAGGAAGAACAGAAGGGCACACAGGCGATGCCGATAACCGGCGGCGATGCCCAGGGCAAGCAGGCCCAGGGCCGCAAAGTGGACATGCATTCCCCAGCCCGGCCACGGCTTGACCCAGCCAAATCCTGGGTAGGTGAAATGATGGGCCGGTTCGACGTAAAGCTCGCCAATCCAGCCGTAGGCAAAGAAGCGGGCGACTATGAACAAGCCAACCAGGCCGAAAATCATGCGGAAGGCTGCGAGCGATGACGCGTCCACATGCTGGCGAGACGCGGCCAGGGCGTTTCCCAGAGCAGAGGGAAGCGCATTTACAGTCCAACGGGAATGGGCGCCCAGGGTATGGGCGAGCAAGGGAGAACGGTAAGGGAGTGCGCGGGCTGAAAACTTGAACATCTGAGCTGTCAATTTAAGGGGTTTGAGCCTTGCTCAGCAATGAGAGCAACAGACAATGGCACGGAAAGAACACATACGATGGGCCCAAAGGTACTTTATCAGTTCGTCCTCTAACCGACTCGCCAGGGGGGTTGTAGTATCAAGGATGGCCATGGCCATCCTTCGAGCAAACTCCCCATCGCGGCCTACCGAGGTTCAACGCACAACTTGGCGTTGACGTGAAGGGTGGCCCAGAGCGATTGCTAATTAACCAACATACTTCTCGAAATAACGCCGGCTGAAGGAATTCTAAACGAAGCGGCAATCGCGCCGAAGCATTTAGCGAAAGCGTTCTTCCTGCAAGGTGACGAACATCGAGAAAAGCGCATCCCGGCAGTCCAATTGGACCACAGGTCAATGAGTAACTAAACTGAGGGGCCCTTAGCCAACCTCAGAAACGCCGTTTTACTGGGCCAAATTGACAGACGGCGGCCCAATGGTAAAGCTATATCCAATCGAGAACGCGGTCATCCAGAAAATTAGAGACAACCGTGGGGTGCCCGGATTCAGGGGCAGAATTCAGGTCTTGAACCTGCCAGGGTGGCTCGACTAGACCCCAGCGGAACCTCAATCACAATGGCAAGACAGGTCAGGAAAGATTAATGATGCATCGCCAGTGGTGTCGCCTTTTCGACCACTGAATCCCCCGTACGCCGTCAGTTCGGAAGCCGGCCTGTTCTACCAGGGACACAAACCCTGCGACTGCTGCGACTACTCTGTCTCCACCGCAGCAACTGGTAATGATCGCTGCGACTGCAACGCAGACCATTCCCCGAAACCGGCGCCGATTTCCCTGACGCTTCCAGAGATGGCGATGGACACCGGCGCAAGCATGCGGGGGCTGGCGTCCGGCCACGTGTCCCAGCGGATTAAGACGGCGACGACGATGGCCCATCTGGGAAAGTTCCAGCACCCACTACACCCCGTTTGGAATGTCACGGGACCTGGGCGCCGGGGACGGAGCTCCCGGAGTTCATGACCGCCGAACGCGGGGATAGCCCCACCATGCCTGCGACTTACACCGAGGCCCAGGACGCCGGCAGGGGAGCCGTTGCCCTACAAAACCGGGGCGACGCCAGAAAATGATCGACGGATGACAAATGTGCTATTAATCAGAAAACTCGGCCGTGTGCCGAGCATTTTCAATTCCGCTCTAGTTGTCTTCAGCCGGGAAAAGTCAGTGCCCCTTTCGAACCTTGCTTCCAGTTAGCCGAGCCTCGTCGCCGTAGACCATTCTGGCCGCAAGCTTGTACCTCAGTGTTGTCAAAATGTTGGCAAGTGGAGTTTTTTCGACTCTCCCAGATACGAAAACAAAGAAAAGTGCCGAGGGACAGACTCGAACTGTCGACACCGGCATTTTCAGTGCCGTGCTCTACCACCTGAGCTACCTCGGCGCGGACTTCCATTATCGAATCCGTCGCTGCCAGTGTCAAGACGACGGCTCACGCCTTTGCAACCAGTCCCGGTCCCACACCTCTGCCCGAGCAACCTCACGACGCGGACAAGCGCCTGACCGCGAGTTCCGGGAAGTTCCGGTTCCAGGTCGCTATGTTAAACACTCCGCAGCCGGCAACGACGGGGCGTATCCACGACGTTGGTGTTTGTAGTGGCAGATTTCTCCTCAGGCTGTCTGTCCGGCTCTGCAATTCCGACGTCGATAGTCTTGTCAGCCCTATCAACACCCAGTAGTAGACTGGCTTGTCTGCGCGTCCCGACGCCCATTCGTATAGAAAAGAGTCCCTGTATTTGTACTTGAGGTCTTCATCTAGTCCACCAGACTCTATGCCATCAATGAATTCCCTTCTGGCTTGCGCAGTAGCCAGTGGATGTTCCGGGTCCTTGAATTCAATAAAGTAATAGCTATCCTGGCGCTCGATAATGAAGTCCACCGTTTTCATGCAATGCTGCAACTCACGGTTTGGGTCATCGACCTTCCGCACATTCAATGCGTTTTCTACGCTGATTTCAAGGTCATTCTCTCGGAGAACATCAGTCATTCCAGGCCCGCCATGTTCCGCTTGATCTCCCGGTCATAAACGCTGTCGAATGCCTCCATTATGGCGTTCGGGTGGATTTCCAGGAACTTGCCTGTAGTGTGACACTCAATCTCCCCCGTCTCTTCCGACCGGTACAGCGAGTGGAAGGCTACCTTGTCGCCCTCCTGTGCCTGGAGGTCAAGCTCCTTGAGAATGACGTAGTCGTGAGTGGCGAGGAATATCTGCACCCCCAGCCGCTGCAGCTCCAGCAGGACATCGATCACCACCCTGTATAGCTTCGGGTTCAGGTTAGTCTCCGGCTCGTCCCAGAACAGCACCGCCCCCGGCCTGAGCGACCCGTTGCGTATCAGCAGCCAGAGTAACCCCAGCTTCCGCAACCCCTCCGCCAGCAACGTGAACTCGATCTCCCCCTGCTCACCGCTGAGGAAAAACTCCTCCCCGCGCAGCGTCACCTTCCCACCGAGCTCCGCTTCCAACTGTTCCAACACTCTAAAGGGGACAAATTCTGCGGCATTACGAAGTGGATCAAGGTACGCCTTAACCAGAATATCGTTGTAGATTTTTTCAAAGTTGATTTCTCTCAAGTCGTAGAGCGACCGAAAACCGGGCGCATTAGAGAGCATATCTTTAGTTGGAATGTAGACACTCTCTTTGGGATTGCTAAACCAGTCAATGGTGTCAGTCTCGTGTGGATAGAAATAGTCAGATCGGTCAGCCGAGAATCGCGACTTTATGCTAGCTTTGTTGATGTCGATTTCTAAAAGTGCGGATGAGTCCGCGCTCTCGCGCTTTACAAGCCTTTCCAACCTTTGTCCCCAAGAACCTGACGGGAGAAAGACTTGCTCCAACTGGCCTGCAAGTGAGTCACCGAAAGGATAAGGCCTTTTGGAAGACTCACACGCCGCATAGCACACCTTCATCAGGTGCGTCTTCCCCGTACCGTTGGCGCCCACCAGAACGTTGATGCCCGGCGAGGGCTCGAGGTCCAGGCTCTCGAATACCGTAAAGTTCTCAAGCTTTACCCGCGTGATCGTCATCTGCCAAGGCCCCCGCTATTTGCGACTCCAAACCCCAGTATAGCTGGAAGGGCCGGCACCCATTCCCATGGGACCGGCCCCCTCCATTGAGTACTACGGAATCTCGTCTGCGCCTAGGCTTAGCGGTGTACAGGACATTGCCAATCCTGTGCATCCCTCAATCTTGTGAATCCTGAACATTACCTAATCAGGCAAATCACAGTTCAGACGAACTACGCCAGCGGCTTTTCCTCGGTGTCGAAGTGCGGCATGACCTCCTCACCGAAGCGTTGCAACTGCTCCAGCATGACCTCCAGCGGCGCGCCCATGCGATTGCAGCCCACGTGCATGTGCTCCAGGCCGGGGTACCGCTCCTGGATGGACATGATCTTTTCCGTGACCTGCTCGGCAGTGCCCACCAGCCAAGCCTGCTGCTCCACGATGTCCTCCAGCGTCGGCAGGCCGGCGCCGCTAGCCCGCCGCGGGTCGCCCAGCGCTTCGATCTGCGAGTCCGACAGCGCCCGGAAGAAACCGAGAGGAGCGAACATTTTCATGTCCTCTTCCAGGTACTTGCGGCCCTGCTCAATGGCCTCCTTCTCCGAGTCAGCGATGAATGTCGGCAGTCCAATGACCAGCCGTCCACCCGGCTCCACGTTGTGGCCGTGGCGGTTCACCGTTTCGGTCCAGCGCATGACAACGTCGTCGTTGGCGCCGCCGGTCACTGCGCCGCCGCCCATGATTCCCTGGATGTCGTGCTTGGCCATGAACTCCATGGCCCGCGGGCTGCTGGACACCATCGGCTGCCAGCACTCCACCGGCTGGTACTTGGGCCGGGGTACCAGGGTCAGCTCCTTCAGCGTGTAGCCCCGGTACGGCACCTCGGGCGGGAGCTGATAGTGCTTGCCCTCGTAGGAGAAGGAGTCCTCGTGGAAGGCCTTCATGATTATCTCGACCTGTTCCTCGAAGATCTCCCGGTTCATTTCGTTGTCGGAGTTGGTGCTGGGCACGCCGAAGGTGTCGACCTCGCGAGAGTGGTAGCCCCGACCCACGCCGAATATCACCCGGCCGTCTGTCAGGATGTCGGCGGTGGCGTAGTCCTCGGCCAACCGCAGTGGGTGCCACATGGGATTGATATTGAAACCGCAGCCAAACTTGAGCTGCTTGGTCATCCGGGCCAGGTGGACGAACAGCATGAGCAGATTGGGGATGACCTCGTTGCCCTCGTGCTGGAAGTGGTGCTCCGCCCCCCAGAAGCTGTGATAGCCCAGCCGATCCATCAGCTTGGCCATCTGCTCGCACCGGTCGAAGATGGTAATCAGGTGGTCGTTGTCGAAGCGCCGGTCATTGACCGCTGTAGCCTCAAGACCCAGGTCGCCCAAGTCAACGTGGCCAGCGTACAGGCTGCCAAAATGCTTGATCATGATTCCCTCACAGAACTTGGAATGGTTGGTTGAAATTGTAGCCGGGTGGCCGGTGGGGTTGTCAAACCTCTACGTGGCATTTCAGCAGGGAGGAATGACACCTTCTAGTCGCATGGCGTGAGAACAGCTCCGGTGAGAGTTGTGCAGCCAATCCAGTACGCCTTTCCAACGCTTACTCTGGGCGGAAAGTGATCAGGAATGAGCGATTACGCCAGCTGCCAGGCGCGGATTTGGTTAACGCAGCCAACCATCCAGGGTCTCATTGCCGGCGTGCCTCGCTAGCAATGACGCATAGTGTTGCGCCTTGAACAGGCTGTGGGCCGTCGAGGAATCGATGAGGCGGTCCAGGGCGTCGGCGGTCTCCAATGTCGATGTGGACACCTGCAACAGTGGGATGTCCCGCTCGAGTGCCTCTGCCCTGACGTAGTTGGTGGGTTCCCCGGGCCCGGTGAGAACGAGGCAGCGCGTCTCGGCCAGCATGCTAGCGAGCTGGATGTCAGGCCGTTGGGCACGGGTGATTACCGCTTGATTGTCGTACCGGCCGTAATAGGAGGGTCCATTGTCCATTATGTTGCCACCAATGAGGAAGCGTTCAATGGCAACGTCGGTGTTTACCGGATCCTGCACCCAAGATGCGTCAAGATGCCTGGCTATCTGGGCCACCGTCGGTGCGATCATTACGCGACTTTCGGGGATGACCACGGTGTCGACATCGGCGATGGACTGACCGGCAGACGCGGCGACGGCCTTCACACGGTATGGGGGCACTGCGTTGACCACCAACGCGGCCAGGCGATTTCCCCAGCGTACTGCCGCAGAGTCTGCGAACTGGGCCCAGTCTTGCCCTGTAGAATGGTGGTGGACTTCCAGCACCCTGGCATTGATGGCGTCGGCGAGTTCGGCTGCGGAAGAGCCATCGGCAGCCTCCACAATCACGGTCTCCGCTTCAGAACGCAGCAACGTGATGGCATCGACGGCGTCGCCGGTACCGGCGGTCAACGCTTTGGGAGGCGAACCCACGGCGATGTCGAGGGCCTCGGTCAGAACGCCTGCAGCAAAAGCGTGATCACCGTCGGCCGCAGCCTCGGATGCGAACGGCTTGCAATACGCGGCCGAACGGCCACCCTGATGGAGACGCACCAGAAGACCAGCGGCGAGGCTGGTTTTTCCTGAACCTGCAGGGCCGGTCACAAGGATGGTGGGCACTTCAGAACTTCTCCCGGCTGGAGCCCTGCCTAAACACCGACATCCAGGAACTCAATGTTGTAGGGATCGAAACCCTTGGGGAAGGTGGTGGTCTGGTCCCAATTCGCGAGGGTGAAATCTGCCCGATGCAGGCTGGCCTGGTCGAAATTCGCGCCGGTCATGTTGGCGGCGATCCACATGGAGTCCCGGATCATCGCCTTGGTGAAATCAGCCCCCGCCATGGTGCAACGGGACAGGTCAGCACCGTTCATGTTGGTGGACACGAATTTGGCATCAGTGAGATCGGCATTTCGCAGGTCAGCCTCGATCATATTCGACTGGCTGAAATCGGTGCGGTTCAGGTTGGCTCCGATCAGGGAGACGCGGTTCATTCGGCAGAAGCGGACCACGGCGTCCTGCAGGTTGGCCCCCTTGAGGTCCGCCCAGAAAAGATTGACGTTGGTAATGTTGGCGCCGCTCAGGTTGGCTGCTGATAAAGACGCTCTACCCAGATCCGCCCGCTCAAGGTTGGCACCGGACAGGTCGGCTCCAGGCAACCCCACCTGGGTCAGACGGGCGTCAGACAGGTCGGCCCCTGAAAGGTTCACCGATTCGATCCGAGCCCCGTGAAGATCGACTCCAACCAAGTCTGCTCCACTGAGATCAAGCTCCGTATCGGGGTTTTCCCCGCGCCAACGAATGACAACCTCGGCGCCCTGCCGGACAAGGGATACGTGCCGCGGGTCAGCCATGGCTGTACCTCTTGACGGGCAACCTTCTCACGCTAACCCTCCCCTTGAGGGGTAGGGAATTTCTGTCGCGGTCTTCTGCGAACTCCGGCCTAGGCATCTTCGAGGTCAAACAGCTTTTCGGCGATGGTCATCTTGAGCTCGTTGACCTTGCCGAGATCAGGGAATCCGCCATCCTTCTTGCGGTCGAAGATCACTTCGCCGTCGAGGTATACCTCCAAGCGACCCCGGTCTGAGGGGGTCATCTTGATGGAAACATCACCAGGGGCGTCAGACTTGAAGAATTCCATCGCCAGCCACGTGGCGACCGGGAAGTAGCCTCAAGCCACACAGTAAATGATTTCCGCTTCGACCTTGCCGTGTTCCGATACCGCCATATAACTCTTCTCTCGCTTGCAAGTTTGGATATTAATTTAGCCGCGTTATGCCGAAGCCAGGTTAATGGCCTCCTCAATGCAGGAGTCTGTGGCCCGTATTAGGGCGGTCATCTCCGCCTCCGGCTCGCAATTGCCGTCATAAAAGCAATTGATATGCAACAACAGAGACCTTGTGTTGTACTGGCCCTGAAAAGCATCAAATGCCGGCCCGTCGTTGCTCATTAGCAACAGCGCTCTCCGCGCCTGCCCCGCTGACTGCGGCTCATCTCCGGTACGGGCAAGCACCATGGCGTCTGTCGAGCGCTTTGTAGCGCCCCAGGCCTTCTCAGCCGCGTTGCGCAGCTTTCCCTGGTCAAGCATTTCGAGGGCGTCGCGGTACAGCGACTGCGAATCGACAAAGAGTTCGGTAACCCTGTCGGTGGTGGTTGTCATTGGTCGCTCCGGGGCATTTCCAATACGGGTAGCGGGACTACTTTACCACCGCCGTGCCGATGCCGATCGCGGTACGGTCGCCGTTCTGGTTCTCGCAGAATAGGTTCACGATTACTCGGGAGCCGTCCTCGGATTCCTCCTGGCTGGCCACCTCGCCGGTTACCGTGATGGTGTCGCCACCCTTCACCGGACGCAGGAATTTCAGGTTGACGGTACCGGTGTGATTGAACACCTCCGGCCCAAAGAAGCGGCGCATACTCTCGGAGGCGAAAGCCACCGACATTCGGCCTGAGGCGATGGGGTAGGTAGTGCCAAGCCGCCGCTGGGCCAGCTCGGGGTCGTTGTGGATGTTCTGCCGGTCCAGGATACCGCAGTCCTCAAACTGGTTGATGGTGTCCTGGGTAACGCTCTTCGTGACTGACGGTATCTGCTGCCCGGGCGCGATGCTCTCTATCCCTGCGGATGCCATTTCTTGCCCACCTCATCGGGTTTCTTCATCTGGTAGGTGCGAAGCTTTTCCAGCAGCCGCCCGTCCTCGTCAACCGCGGTTGCCTCGATGACCATGTAGGGTTTGTCGCGACGCAAGTACTTGTCTGCGATGCGCCCGGTCACACGAATCCTCTTGCCGGGTACAGGCGGGTTGAAAAACTCTACCTCGTTTCCGGCGTTGACGCCGCCGGTCTGATCGTCGTAGACCATGGCGAAGGCCGTGGCGTCGTGTTTCACCGCCAGCGTCGGGAAAACGGCGTCCGGGTCGTCAATGGACCGCCGGAAACCGTCCAGCATTTCCTGGGTCAGGGTGTATTCGTAGGACCCCAACTCTTCCCCGATTTCGATTTTGTCGTAGTCAAACAGCTTCACTTCCGGATCGGGCATTTCCCGCTCCCTCGCAACCAGTGATCATACGTGTTTTCGGAATGGGTATACCATACTTTTTTTGCCAAAGGCAGTCAACGACAAGTGCTCGCCGGAAAAGCCGGCACCATCGCCAATGCTATAATTGCAAGCAGGGTTTAGACTCGATTCAACGGTGCAATAATGAACAAAATTGAGCGGACGGACAGGTGACGGCAAGCGATGGATCTGTATTTCGACAGGGGCGACAATCAGAACCCGGTGGGACATGCCCTGGTGTATTTCAAGGTGGATACCGAGCCGGACAAGGTGTACGCCAGCTATGTGGTGACACTTCCCATCAAGTCTGACCTCACCAAGTTCCTGCCGCCTTTCCTAGCCACGCACCTCGGTTCGCTGCCGCTTAACGATCTCTCGTCCTTCGCAATGCCGCCAGTCCCGGAGCCGGTGGACGGGTTCGCGGAACTGGAGCTGCTCAGCCGTCAGCGCGGAGACGACCTGGTCTACGCAGGCAACATGTTCTCCTACGACCTGCCGCGGATGATGGAGTCGGTAACTGAGGCCGTCTCAAGCTATGCCGAGCTGTATGCCGCGTCCGGCAAGAGCGCCACCGTGGTAGGAGGCGAGGTGGTGGCTTCCGAGGCCGAGTCCCTGCCATCCATGGATGAATCGGAGGAGGAGCTTGACTCCTCATTCAACGTCAATGATGTCCTGTTCAGTTTCATGAGCGAGGGAGACAAGCTGAGCGAACTCTCGCGCCTCCTGGGTCGTCTGCGCTTCGCAGTTGAGGGAGCCGATACGGCCGCCGCCACCGAAGCGGGTGAGGAGATCGCTGCCCTTGCCAGGCACCTCCCGGAGGAGTTCCAGGTGGCCAACCTGCTGGCAGTGGCAATGGACACTTCGGAGCGCAGTTCCCAGCTGGCCAAGCTGTACCTGGACCGCTGCTTCCGCCTGTCTGCCGGCGAAGCAGGCCAGGCGGCCGAGCTGGAGGCCGAGATTCGCCGCCTGCAGGGGGAGCAGGCGTAAATTGGGAGACACAGGGGAAGGAACCGCACAGGCAGCCAAATGATACTTCTGGACATCCCTCAAGGTGCCATAACAATCGGTTCCGCCATTCTGGTAGCCGTGGTAGGCGCATTCCTGGCTTTGATACTATGGGTACTTCGGCTATTGTTCTCCATCCAGGCGCGATTATCGACATTAGAAACAAAGATGGCGCCGCTCGACCCGGAAAGGGTGCTTACCACCGATGCCAGGATGGAAATTCTCTGGGAACAATATAGAATCGAGATGATGCCTAGACTGAGGCGGACTGTTAGCCCTCCGGAGAATCCAATGCTTAAAGAACGTTGGGATGAACTGCTAGAAAAATTGGAAAGAGACAGGCTCCCGGATGATGAAGCTGAGGAATTGCTTGAGGCACTCCTTAAGCGGAGAGAGCAGGCTTTGGACCAGGATGACGTAGAGACGATTATGCTTCTTGGCCACGGAATAGTTCTGACCAAATGGCAGTTGAAGGAAAAGGAACTTCGGGATCAGAAATAGGTGTCTCTCACTCGCCTTCGACTGAGTAACTTCCGGAACCTGGTCGATGTGGACTTGGAGGTACCAGCGGGCGTATCGGTCTACTTCGGCGAGAATGCTCAGGGCAAGACCGCACTGGTCGAGGCGGTGTACATCCTGGCAATTGCCCGCTCCTTCCGGGCGGAGAACGAACGGGAACTCGTTAACCTCGCATCAGTCGGCAGCGGTGATCTCGCCATCATCGAAGGGCTGGTGGAGGATGAAGACGCCGGTTCTCGGCAGCGAGTGATCGTTGGCTACAAAGTCTCGGAGTCCGAATCACCCAGGGGGCCGGGTTACCGGACCAACAAGGAGATCCGGGTAGATCGCGTTCGTCGCACTGCCGGCGACCTGGTCGGACTGGTTCATGCAGTGCTCTTCACCGCCCTGGATATCGATCTTGTTCAAGGGCCGCCCTCGGGTCGCCGCCGCTTCCTGGACATTCTGCTTTCCCAGGCCGACCCGCTCTACCTCAAGGCCCTGCAGCGATACCAGCAGGTGCTGCGCCAGCGCAACCGGCTGCTCAGGATGCGACGCGAGGGCCGCGCCACCCCGGAGGAAATGGAGTACTGGGACGGTGAGTTGATCAAGGAAGGGGCGTGGCTGACCTGGAGACGACACGAGGTCACGAGCCTGCTTTGGCCCGCATGCATCCGACACCACCGCGACCTCAGCGGACCGGGGGAGGACCTGGAACTTCGCTACCAGCCCAGCGTGCCCCTGTCTGATCACCCCGACGGCATGGTTGACAACTACCGGCAATCCCTGGAGGCAGTGGCAGGTCGCGAGGCCGCTACAGCAGCTACGGCGGCCGGGCCCCACCGCGATGACTTCGACATCGTCGTCAACGGAATGGATATGGGCGCCTTCGCCTCACGCGGGCAGGCGCGCACCTTGGCGTTGGCGCTCCGGCTGGGTGAGGCCGAAACTCTCTCGGCGGTGCGGGGCATGGACCCGCTGTTGCTGCTGGACGACGCATTGTCGGAGATGGATGCAACTCGTCGGGAGCGGGTGCTGGAAAAAGCCAGCCGTTACCCCCAGGTCTTGATCACGACCACCGATCCTGAACAGGTCTCCGGATTCTTCGGCGCCGGCGCTTTTTACTTCCGAGTCGACGCGGGCAAGGTACTACCCGTGGAGGGTGTACCATCGCGTTGAGCATCGAACGAGAAGACGGGACAATCCTTGCGGGAAATCCCGGAATTGATGGTTCCCATTTCCCCTTCGGGAAATTCAGGTGTTAGTATTTCGACATACCTCTCACCTTGGTGAAGCATGCCAGTCAGCCAGGATGTCCTTGACGAGATAGCCCTGACCCGCGCCGAGTACGACCTTATCGTGGAGCGCCTGGGCCGCGAACCCAACGAAGTCGAGTTGGGAATGTTCGGAGCGCTGTGGAGCGAGCATTGCGGCTACAAGCATTCCCGCCCTCTGCTGCGGATGTTCAGCCACACATCGCCCGTGGTCCTTTCCGAGACCGGCGCTGAAAACGCCGGGGCCGTGGACATAGGCGACGGGCTGGCTGTGGTGTTCAAGGTGGAGTCCCACAACCATCCCTCGGCAGTGGAGCCTTTCCAGGGAGCGGCAACGGGTGTCGGCGGCATTGTGCGGGATATCCTGGCCATGGGTGCCCGTCCCATCGCGCTGCTCAATTCCCTCCGATTCGGACCGCTTGATGATCCCGAGCTCGGACCAGTAAACCGGCATCTGTTCGGCGGCGTGGTGCACGGCATCTCGTGGTACGGTAACTGCATCGGCGTGCCGGATGTTGGTGGCGAGATCTATTTCGATCCGTCCTACTCCCACAATCCGCTTGTAAACGCCATGTGCGTTGGCCTGATCGACAAGGACCGCATCGCCTCCGCCGCAGCCCGGGTGCCTGGTAGCGTGCTGCTGCTGGCAGGGGCCGACACCGGCCGCGACGGCATCCACGGCGCATCGGGCCTGGCGTCTCGTACCTTCGAGGAAGAGGCGGAGTTACGCCCCACAGTGCAGGTGGGAAACCCTTTTCTCGAAAAGGTGCTGATAGAGGCATGCCTGGAAGCGCTAGACACTGGAGCGGTTCTGGCCATCCAGGACCTTGGCGCCGCCGGGCTTACCAGCGCCGCCATCGAGTCGGCGGCCCGGGCAGGGCGTGGATTACGTCTCGACTTGTCCCAGGTACACCGCCGCGAGACCGGCATGAACGCCTACGAGGTGATGCTGTCAGAGTCGCAGGAGCGGATGCTGCTGGTCACCCTGCCGGAACGGGCTGGAGAGGTGAAGGCGATATTTGACCGATGGGACGTGGACTGCCGCGAGATCGGCAGCGTCATCGCCGAACCCGAGGCGCGAATTTTCGACGCGTCGAACCCGGTGGCGCACTTGCCCATTCAACCCCTCTCGGAAGCCCCCGCCTACCGGCTGCAGGGCCAGCCCTCCGCCGATGATGTGGCGCGACGAGAGACGCCGCTGTCAGGCCTGCCGCTCCCGGATTACGGGCCTGCGGAGACACTGGTCCGACTGCTGGCATCGCCAAACATTGCCAGCAAGCGGTCGGTCTACCGGCAATACGACCATCAGGTGCAGACCAACACTATGATCGGTCCGGGCGCCAGCGACGCAGCAGTCCTGCGAGTCAAGGGAACCAACAAGGCCATCGCCGTGGCCGTTGACGGAAACGGGCGGCAGTGTTTCCTCGATCCCTTTGTTGGAGGGCAGATCGCGGTGGCCGAGGTATGCCGCAACCTGAGCTGCACTGGCGCCCGTCCGCTGGCCCTGACCGACTGCCTGAATTTCGGCAACCCGCTCAGACCCGACATCTATCACCAGCTGGAGGAGTGCATCCGGGGCATGGCTGTGGCCAGTGAGACGCTGGACGCACCGGTGGTGAGCGGCAACGTCAGCCTGTTTAACGAGACCCAGGGACAGGCCGTACACCCCACGCCCGTGGTTGGCGCCCTGGGTCTGCTGGATGACGCCAGCAAGGTCGTTGGCGCGGGCTTTCCCGCCGAGGGGCTCGCAGTGATGCTGCTGGGGCCCGGACTGGGGTTGGCATCGTCCCAGGACTTGGCGGGTAGCGAATACCTGAACGTGATGCACAGAATGACCGCCGGCCAGCCCCACATCAACCTGGAAATGGAGCGGAAAGTGCAGGGAGCCTGTCGCGAGGCCATCAGGCAAGGCCTTGTGCTATCCGCCCACGATTGCTCCGACGGCGGGCTTGCGGTGGCGCTGACCGAGTCCTGCATCCTGGGCGGCGTGGGCTTTCGTGGCATCCTGGACTCCGCATCTCGCTGGGACGCGGCGCTGTTCGGCGAAAAACAGTCCCGCATCGTCGTGTCGGTAGAGCGGCACAAAGTGCACCTGCTGGAAGATCTAGCCCGCTCGCAGGACGTGCCGATCATATCGCTGGGGCGCACCGGAGGCGATCGCTTCACCATGCGCGTGGGCGACGAGGCCACCAACGACGGCTCCAACGGCGGTCCTCCGGCCATTGACCTGCCGCTGGAACGCATCAGCAACGTCTGGAGCCAGTCCCTGGAGGCTGCCAGTGGCTAGCGCGCCGCTGCGCGTACTGTACCTGACCCCCTACTATCGCCCATACCTGGGCGGCATTGAGCGCGCCATCGAGGAGCTTTCCCACCAGATACAGCAGTCCCCGGACGTGGAGGCCGTGGGAGTCCTCACCACCAAGTACTCATTTCCTCGAGTCGCTCAGCCGGACTGGCCCGACCGGGAAACCCTGTCCGACGGTGTGCATGTCTTTCGGCTCCCCGGAATTCCGAGGTGGTCGTTGCCCATATACTCCGTGCCGCTGGTCTGGTTTTCACCCCGACGTGTGAAGCAGTACTTGAACGAGTTCAGACCCAACGTAATTCACTTCGTCGGCGACGGCTGGTTCTGGGGGCATTATTGGGCCCGGATCCAATGGGGAGGGCGCGCGCGTTTCGTGTTCACTCCGTCGTTCCACACCCTACCCCTGGTGCGCTGGTGGTTGGCGCCTCTGAATGCCGCACTTTGCCGCGCCGTGGACGACATAGTGCCGCTGACCCAGCAGGAGGCGCGGGGTCTGAGGCGCGCGTACCTGGCACCAGACCGCAAGACGACTATCGTCGGCTGGGGAGCTGCGCCACCTGATCCCGAGGTAATCAACTCAGTGCAGTTTGGGACCCGGACCGATGCAAGCGACGAAGCCGAAGGACGACAAACACCCGCTGGGACACTGACCATCCTATGCGTAGGCCGTTTGGGGCGGCACAAGGCGCAGCTCTGGCTGCTGGACGTTTTCCGGGAGGCCAGGCAACGTTTCAACAAGCCAGTGCAACTGATCCTGGTGGGCCGCGACGAGGGCGACGCCGACGCCATCACCCAGTTCCTGCACGAGCACCGGTTGGAAGGCGAGGTGTTGGTAACCGGCGAAGTGTCGGACGGAGAACTGACGCGGTGGTACGCTCGCGCCGACCTATTCGCCCTCTTCTCACACTATGAGGCCTTTGGCCTGGTCTATTTCGAGGCCATGGCCTATGGCGCACCGGTATTGACCCACGACGTCGGCTCCAACCGAGAGCTGCTGCACCGGGGCGCGGTGGTCACGCCGCGATTCGACCGGCAGGCCGCTACGGACAGCCTTATCGAGCTGGTTAACGAAGACAGCAGGCGACGTTCCCTCTCCAACGATGCCAGGGACTACGCCCTCGCCGAGTTCACCTGGCCAGCGGTAGCGGAAAAGTACCTGGCGCTGTACCGGGGCGGGCTGTAGGGCGCCCTACCGCCTCGCGGGCAGTAATTGGCCGAATTGCTGGGCATGGGGCACCGCGCTTATACTCTTGAACAGCCCCGTTGTGAAACGTGAAGTTATGAAAGACATCACCGTGTCTGTAGACGACGAAACCTACCGATCGGCCAAGGAATGGGCCGCAATAAGGCGAACGTCGGTCTCCGCCTTGGTCCGGGAGTATTTGAACGCCCTCCCGCAGAGATCCGCGAACCTTCCTAAGAAAACCCTGGGCGAAATCGTAGCAGACATCCACGCCAGAGGCGGAAGAATAGGTGTGTCCGACAATCTTTCACGCGAAGAATTGCACGACCGAAATGTGTTTCGTTGAAACCGACATTTTCGGAAATTTCGGCATTTGCGGGGCGCGAATATCCTTAGTACTTGTTGGCCCTAACTGCTGGCGGGCGGGGCTGTTAGTTCGAGATAGAGGCGGACAATGGTAATCACCAATCGGATTCAGGAACTGTTTGACGACGCAAGAGTCATGCACGATGCGTCTCTTGAGAGGTTAATTGCAGGTGATATTCGCGATGCCGCAGAAAAAGCGTGGTGTGCTACAAAACGCTCAACCGATGGCTTGATTCTGGCCCGCACTGGTCATGAACCGGAAACGACAAGCGGGACGACCGAGGGCCTCCTGGCACTCGCAAGAAACTCTGGGGCATTTGAGGCCCTGGTCGGCAGATATTTCACTCGCATCAGTTATCTTCACGGTACCTGCTTTTACGACGGTCATTGCGGGCAGGACGCCGAACGGCGCATCAGAGAGACCGCCGACTACATCCACGATGCGGAACTGCTGTCTGCATTGGACCCAAGCTAAATAACCAAAATAGTGCATTCTAGTCAGTCGAGAAAGCTGGAAGGAGGTCGCAGATGGACAGTGTCATATCGCGGGAGCAACTTGAGGAAGGTGCACGCCGCATACTGCTCTCCAACCTCCGGGAGGGGGTGGCAGACTGGAACGGAAAGGAATTCAGCTTCGTCTGTCCATCTCTGACGGGCTATCCCTTCCAGTGGTTCTGGGACTCGTGTTTTCACGCCCTGGCGCTGTTACATCTCGACCCGGAGCAGGCCAAGAAGGAGATGCGCTCGCTGATGAGCGGCGCTCAGCCCAGCGGGTTCATTCCCCACATCATTTTCTGGGAGATGGAGAAACAGCCTGATTTTCTGAGCCGGAACATAGTCGGCATGACAGGGCCCAACATCAGCGCCACCATCCAGCCGCCCATCATCGCCTACGCCGTGGCCCGGGTGTACCGGGTTACCGGCGACAAGGAGTTCCTTGCGGAGGCGCTGCCCATCCTGACCCGCTACTACCGGTACCTGCGCGAGGCCCGCGACCCGGACAACGACGGCCTGATTGCCGTCATCCAGCCGGAAGAGGCCGGGACCGACTGCTCTCCCAAGTACGATGAAATCCTGGGGCTCGAGGAGCTATCCAATCGAGGGTTCATCACCGCGCTGCGCAAGGTATACGAGGCCTACGAGCCGCTGCGCCACGACGACCACGCCGTGCTGGCCGCCGACATATTCCACGTTGAGGACGTGCTGGTCAACTCAATTTACTGCTTCAGCCTGCGGGCGCTGGCCCGGCTCCACATTGAGGCCGCTGGCGAGGATTCGCCGGAGGCCGCCGAGTTCAACCGCGAAGCCGACCGGACGCTGAACGCCCTGGTGGAAAAGTGCTGGGACGAAGAGGCCGGCGCATTCTTCGACCTGTCAGGAGTGGACGAAAAGCCACTAAAGACCGTCACCATCAGCTCACTCATGCCCTTGATCATGGCCGACCTGCCCCGCCACCAGGTGGAGACGCTGGTCGAGAGGTGGGTGCGGCCGCCTGAGCATTTCTGGACGCCCTATCCGCTGCCCTCGGTTCCGGCATCGGACCCCAAGTTCATGCCCGGCAACCCGGGCGGGTTCATCTGGCGGGGTCCGTCGTGGATGAACACCAACTATTTCCTGTCCCACTCCCTGCGAGGCCACGGTTACCCCGAACTCAGCGAGCCCCTGGTGGAAAAGAGCAAGGAGTGCATCGCCAAGTCGGGCTTCCGCGAGTACTACCACCCTTACACGGCTGAGGGCCTCGGTGCTCGCGACTTCGGCTGGTCAACGCTGATCCTCGACTTCTGACGATCCCTGTGCATGACTGCAAAGCAAAGGGGGCGCACGTCTGTGCGCCCCCGGCGTTTTCCTGGATCTGAGGTTCCCTCAGCGCCCCAGCAGGCGGCTGGTGAAAGGACGACGGCGCCGGGTGCTCCGGGGCTGCGGCTCGTCGAACACGTCATCGTCTGCGTCGTGATGGGCCGGTTGCGGCTCATCATCGGCCTCCGCGACAGGCTGAGGTTCAGGCTCTGGTTCATCCGCGCTGTTGCCGTTAACCGGGGCGAATGATTCCGCCATTGGCGGGTTGTCCTGCGCCACCGAAGGCTCATCCTGCGCAGGGAGTTCCACCTCGTCTGCCGGTTGCGGCGGGTCGGCGGGCGGAGTCGAATTGGAACCGGGGCCCAGGCGAGCCACGAGTACGCGACCGACCAGATCGTTGTCGCGGACCAGGTTGATGATCCGTCGCTGCCGGCGCTGTCCATCCACGCGCCATGCGATGATGGAGCGCTTGAAAAGACCACTGTCGGAGAGACCTCGCAGGGCCTTGCTGACATAGTCCTTTGTTCCCACATCGGTCCAATGCTGCGCGATCTGCGGATTACCCGCCTCCAGTCCCTGCTCAAGGGCGCCGCACACTTCGTCGACCAGGTAGGTGAAGGCCACGTGTCTTGCGCCCTGGCGGTGCTCCAGGTGGTCGGCCATGACGATGAGGTCGGATACGCGTTCAGGGTTCAGCCCATCGGCGGGCTCTTCCGGCAGCGAGAGGGAGGCTACGACCTCCTGTACGGCGGCGGCCAGTTCATGATCGTCGCCGAAGACGCCCACCGGCTCGGCTGCATCCGCAGACTGCTCCGATTCGAGCAGGGTATCCGACGCGTCCTCTTCAGCCTGCGCGGCGGCAAATTCGGGCGCGGCCCCCGCCTCCTCATCCGCGTCAAACCAGGCCATTGGGACCTCGTCTTCAGCGACCTCAGCCTCGGAGTCGTCCGCCTCAGAGGGGTCGGGCAGGTCGAAATCGGTTGCCGCGGTCTCCTCCAATTCCCCGGCAAAGGCCGGTACCGCTTCCTCGGGATCAACCTCGGCGTCATCATCGACGGAGTCGGTGTCGTCGGCTTCCTCGACGCCGTCAGTCGTTTCCGAATCGCGTTGACTGCCGTAGCGACGGCGACCCCCGCGGCGTCTGCTGGACCTGGACGCGACGCCTGCCGGGCTTTCCTCGGTGGTGCCCTCGGGAATTTCCTCGTCGGCGAGAATAGCCCAGTCCACAAGGCCGGAGTGCACCAGCTTGATGTTGCCGTCCTCGGCGGCACGGGCCATCAGCTTCTTGAATCCGGAAAAGCCCAGCTTCTTTTCGTCGAAGTTGGGGTACCGGCGCATCATCCGCTGCTTGATGGCGGTCAGCAAAGGCTGCCCGCCCGCGGCCCGCTCATCGCGTATGATCTCCTCGATGGCGCGAATGACCTCGGCAAGCTCCGGCAATGCGTCTGCGGGGGCACCGGTACCGGCAACGGATGGCACTGTGGTCCGTGCCGCGTGCTGCGGCAGTACGGCCGGCTGCGGGGCTATGGGGTCCACGTCCTTGTCGTAGAGCAGCAGCGAGTCAACCTGGTCAGCCAGGCGGCGCGAGGTGCTCCAGGACACGCCGACGATCACCACCTGCTTGCCCATGGTGCGTAGCGCGTTTACCACGTGCAGGAAGTCCGAGTCGCCCGACACCAGCACGAAGGTACCGATGTTGGGGTACGAATGGGCGCACTCGATGCAGTCGGCGGTCATCTTAACGTCGACGCTGTTCTTGACGCGGTAGGTGCGCATCCCATTTGCGCTGGAAGCCTGGGTCGAGGGAATGCGGGTAGGAACAAATACAGGCTCAATACCTGCAGCATAGAGGGAGGGTGGATCGTTGATGAACTGGCTGGCGCCCCGAAGTTCCGGTGCCCTGGTAACCCAATCGGCGTAGGCCTTGGCGACCACCACCCGGCCCTGGTTGGCGACCTCCTCTTTCAGCGAGGACAGATTGGGGTTGCGGTTGCCCGCTGCGAGACTGATCTTGAAGTTTTCCCAGTCGATGAACAGGGCGACGTCGCCGCCGCGATTCGTTGGTTCAACCATGCGTATGATTCTTCCGGCCTAGCTGGTTCCGGCCTCCACTGGTCCATCCAGTGGGCCGGGGATAATTTCGGGAGTGCAATTGTTTCCAGAATGCACTGCGTTCAGTCTATGGGATTGGCCGAAGGGGCGTCAAGGAAGCGACCTTCAGTGTTTCCGGGGTAGAACGGGGCCTGCAGACCACCATTCGCCAAAAGCCGACCGGCAGTGTGAGGGCTGAAAAGGATCGTTTCCCCTTGCAAATCTTCGCATTTCCTCGCATCTTGGCGACCTGGCAGCGACTTAAGCGGAGCAACACCCCGGCGCCGCGCCCGGAGAGTGGGCAAATTTCATCTCGCGGTCGTTTACGGACAAATGCGGTCTGCGGTCGATTTTTCGGTTCTGAATCCCGGTCGGCCGGCACAGATCGCCCGCGGAGACCTGGGTGAAAGGACCCAGCGTTGTCTGCATCAGATGCCCACAATGTTCGAAACTATCATTCACACCGGCAATAGTAGGCAGAGGTCATCGGGCCTGGCAAGGTGCCGGTGATTCAGCCCCAATCTCACAAGTCCTCCCGATGCTAGGAGCTACAGGCAATCGCAGAACGTCGATAAGAGCCTCCCTAAGGTCATGTAGGAAATTATTGATTCAAAAGGCCCAGTTGGTGGAGCTCATCCCGAACTTGAGAAACATATTGTGGCGCAAATTTCGGCTTCAACGCTCTTACCTTGCTTAAGATTGCCGAGTCAGGTTCGTGTGGCAAAAGGTTGGCGACAAAGTGAATCGTTGCAGCCAGTTCCAGCTTGGATGGCGACCATTCCCTGAAAATCTCCAATGCATCATCTATTGATTGGCCAAACTGGCTCGATAGTTCCACCCATTCCTGCTCAGGTGTATCTGTCGGAGAAATGTGAAAGCCATAACCCTGCAGATCAGGACAAATTGCAACATATCCTGTTAGTTGTAGTCGAGCCATGTCCGTTTCCAGAGCCTCAGAATACGGTCCATAATGATGCATCTTGAAGGAATACTTGGTGGGAACCTGAAAAGACTCTTGAAGGAAATAGCACAGCTTCTGCAATCTGGTTTTACCCACGTCTTTTAGTTCGGATATGACTCTGTGTGCTACAGCCAGCCGCAGCTCTCTAGTGTTCATTCTGCATGTCTCTCATATATCCTGAATTCCTGCTATGCCATAAGCGTTCGGCAGTAATTTCGGACAGATTCCTCCAATTCATCGTTTCCTCGGACATCAGCGTATAAGCGATACTTCCCAATCTCTTCAAGGCCCTGTAGCGGTCGCGATATTCTTCTAAATTCCCTCCAAACTGGCGGAGTACCCGTGAATCTCACCATCATTTCCGCTAACCTGAATCTATCTGGATGATCAACTGCCTTGTCTAGCCAAAAAGTTGTATCTGGAAATCGGGACTGAACCTCCTGAACCAATTCACGTTCCACCTTCCTAGCCACCCCGGAATCTGGAGAATCGTCGGTCTCATAGATTGCTTTAGGGTGTTTACGGCAAATGATTCGCCAAGCCAGGTTCTTCTGCTCGGGATCCGCTAACTTGGCTGCCTCATTTAAGACTCGATCGTCATCCCACATCAAGTATTCGCTTATGCAATTTTTCTCTGGATATCGCCCTGACGCATAGGATAGGTTGAGCAATTCACTGATAAAGTCAGTGAGTACCAAGTCAAACGCCCTACGCACATGGTGAAAATATATTTGTGTAAACATATAGTATCGTGCTAGCACAAAGGCCTCCAAGGCGTGGATCCCTCCTTCGTCAATGGCTAGCTTGAGGCTGCCTGTCTCTCCATCTCCATCTAGGGTCAAGGTGTTCAGAATCCTGTGTAGGTCAAATGTGCCGTATTTCACGCCACAGTAATGAGAGTCCCTTAAGAGATAATCCATTTTGTCAACGTCCCAAGGACTAGATATCAACTCTTGTACGAATCCCTCGGCGGAAGTCGCTACCCCTACTATTAGGTCTGCAACGTCCTGTTTCCTTATGCTCGAAGTCTGGCAAGTAGGATCGGATTCTATGATTTCGCCTATTTCTGAAGCTAAGATGACCTCCGCCCCGTGACCTTCATGCCGTTCACCATCAGGGAAGAGCACAGCTTCGCCAGTATGCGAGAAAGGCGCGTGCCCGATATCATGGAGCAGGCCAGCAAGACGAGCCAATAATACAAGGCGGCGCCTGTTGTCATTGATCTCCTCGTTTCCCCAACCCAAAGTTTCCGCTACTAAGTTCCTATTCCGGTCAATGAGGTTACCAACAGCGATTCCGGCCAAGTGCATCACTCCGAGAGCATGGCCAAAACGGCTGTGCTCAGCGCCGTGGTATACGTAATGGGTCAGACCCAATTGGTGGATACGACGGAGACGCTGAAATTGCGCCGTGTCGATAATTCGCCTCTCATGCGGATAGACCTCGATAAATCCGTGAATCGGGTCCCTGAATTCTGTCGCGCCTTGTAAAAGCATGATGGAACGGTAGCGTAGCACTTAAGACCTAGTGGTCTCAAGCATGAACTGTCACATTTTTGAGTGGGGTACCCCCTCCTTTAACTTACCCTCGTACTTGCGCTTCCCGTCATTATCCATGGTGTTGATCTTTGCCTACCCTTGACAACCCCCCTACACATCCCCGATGGTAACCGTAACGTGCGGCGGCATTGAACTGCCCTCGCAATGCCAGAATATGCAGGAGAGTATCCCCATGGCAGAACGTCCCCCGAGGCTTGAGGGCAAGGTGGCGATCATCACGGGCGCCGGGTCCAGCGGCGAGGGCATCGGCAACGGCAAGGCGGCGGCCATCCTGATGGCCCGCGAGGGCGCCAGGGTGCTGCTGGTGGACCAGATGGAGGACCGCGCCAAGGAAACGCTGGAAATCATCAAGTCGGAGGGCGGCGAGGCGTCGACGCTCGCCGGGGACATGACCAGCCTCGACGACTGCGAGCGCATGGCTCAGGCTGCCATCGACCGCTACGGCCGCATCGACATCCTCGACAACAACGTGGGCATCTCGCAGCGCGGCACGGTGGTGGAGGTCAGCGAGGCCGACTGGGATCGCGTGATGAACGTCAACCTCAAGACCATGGTGCTGGCGGCCAAGGCGGTGATCCCCCGCATGATCGAGACCGGCGGCGGTTCCATCATCAACATCTCGTCCATCGCCGGGCTGCGGGCCCACATGAGCACTCCCTACACCGCTTCCAAGGCCGGCGTCATCGGCCTCACCATCTCCATGGCCGCCGACCACGCCCATGACAACATCCGCGTGAACGCCATCGCGCCGGGGCTGGTCTACACGCCGATGGTGGCGCCGCGGATGGACGACGACCTGCGGCAGTACCGTCGCAACTCAGCGCCGATGCACGTGGAAGGCACCGGCTGGGATATCGGCTACGCGGCGCTCTTCCTGGCCAGCGACGAGGCGCGATGGATCACAGGCATCGTGCTGCCGGTGGACGCCGGGCTGTGCGCGGTGCATCCGGGGACGTACTCGCCCATGAACCAGCAGACTCGGTACTGAGGAAACAATTTCAACGCAGAGATCGCCAAGGAGACACGGAGGGGACTCTAGCGTTTTAGATCCAAATGGGACACCCTCACCCTAGCCCTCTCCCTGAGGGAGAAGGAACTGCAAGGAGGTTGGCCATGCGTTTGGAAGGTAAAGTTGCTCTGATCAGCGGCGGCGCCCGTGGAATGGGCGCAGAGGAGGCCCTGCTCTTTGCCAGGGAGGGCGCCCGGGTGGTCATCGGGGACGTGCTGGAGGAGGGGCGAGACATCGCGGCTGAGATCGGGGGCGGGCAGGCGATATTCGTGCGGCTCGACGTTACCAAGGAGTCCGACTGGCAGCGCGCTGTCACCATGGCCGAGGAGGTCTACAAGCGGCTGGACATCCTGGTGAACAACGCCGGTGTCAGCGCCGTGGGCGGCATCGAGGACACGACGGTAGAGGAATGGGACCGGGTGATGGAGGTGAACGCCAAGGGCGTGTTCCTGGGCACCAAATACGCCATTCCGGCCATGCAGCGCTCGGGCGGCGGGTCCATCATCAACATCTCGTCGCAGCTGGGCATCGTGGCCATGAACGAGTCAAGCCCGCAGTACATCGCGTCCAAAGGGGCAGTCCGGCTGCTGACCAAGTCGACGGCCCTGCAGTATGCCGCAGACGGCATCCGCTGCAACTCGGTGCATCCTGGGCCAATCGTGACGCCGATGACACAGGGGAGGAGGTCAGACGACGATGTGCGGGAGCTGATGGAGTCGCGGATCCCACTGGGGCGCTACGGCGAGGCCATCGACGTGGCCTACGGCGTGCTGTACCTGGCATCCGACGAGGCGTCGTTCATGACCGGCAGCGAGTTGGTCATCGACGGCGGCTGGGTGGCGCAGTAGGGCGGTTCTGCGTCGCGCAATAGACCCAACAGTCCCTCCCTCTGGGGAGAAGGTTGGAGTAAGAGTGAATTCGGGTTCTTCGCCAGACTTTCCGCCGACGGAGACACGCCCCCACCCTAACCCTCCCCCAGAGGGAGAGGGGACCCTTACGGGGTGAGCAATATTTTGCCGGTGGTCTCGCGGCCTTCCATCTGGCGGTGGGCCTCGCGGGCCTCGGAGAGTGGGAGTTCAAGGCCTACGTAGAGCTTGACCTCGCCGGACTGCACCCAACCCAGCACGTCGTCGGCACGCTGGACGAGCTCCTCACGAGTGGCGGTGTAGTCGCCGAGGCTGGGGCGGACGAGGGACAGCGAGCCGTTACGCAGAACGCTGCTGTCAACCTGTCCCACCGCGCCGCCGGCCTGTCCGTACAGCGCCATGAAGCCGCGACGTCCGAGGAGGCGCATGCCCTGGTCGAAGGTGGTGGCGCCCACGGCGTCCATGACCATCTTGAGGCCCTGGCCGTTGGCGTCCTTGCGGATTTCCTCCTCGAAATCCTGCTGCGTGTAGATGACGGTGTGGTCGGCACCCGCGCCCCTGGCCAGCTCGGCCTTTTCCTCGGTGGAGACAGTGGTGTGGACGTAGACGCCGTGTCGCTTGAGCATCTGTATGAGCCACAGGCCCATCCCGCCAGCGCCTGCATGGACGAGGACGCGTTCGCCTTCCCTGAGGTGGGCGATGCCGTAAACAAGGAAGTGGGCGGTCATGCCCTGCAGCATCGTGGCCGCCGCGGTGGCAAAGTCCATGCCATCGGGGATCTTGACCAGTAGCCAGGACGGGACGGAGTGATACTGGGAGTAGGTGCCGGTGTGCATGGCGTAGGCCACGCGGTCTCCAACGGCCACCTCGGTGACGCCGTCGCCGACGGCGGTGACCACGCCCGCGGCCTCTCGGCCTGGGGTCCAGGGATAGGCGTCTGGCGGGTTGGTGCCCTTGCGGCTGGAGACGTCGGTGTAGTTGACGCCGATGGACTTGATCTCGACCACGGCCTGTCCGGGCGCGGGCGACGGCTCCGGAGCGTCCTCGTAGTTCAGGACATCGGGCCCGCCGGTCTGGTAGATGCGAACTGTCTTCATTTTCGGCTCCTTGGGTTATGGGTTGCCTGGACTGAAACCAATCCCCTCCCCCTCAGGGGGAGGGTTAGGGTGGGGGTGAGCTCTCCAACTGAGAAATTCTTGTCATCAAGGTAACCATCTAATCGCAAAAATCAAAGCTTAGGCAGACGCCGGGTAGTGCTCCTTCCACCAGCGGGCTATGTCCAGCCGGCGGGCGAACCAGACTCCCTCTTTCTCCGATGCGTATTTCAGGAACTGGTCGAGGGCGTGGGCGCGGCTGGGCTTGCCGATGATGCGGCAGTGCAGGCCGACTGACATCATTTTGGGATGCGTAGCTCCTTCCTCGTACAGCTGGTCGAAGGATGCCTTGGCCACCTGGAAAAAGTGCTCCGGCGTCAGCAGGTCGCCGCGCCAGTACTTGTAGTCGTTGACCTCCAGGGAGTAGGGCACCACCAGCCAAGGGTTGTCGTGTACCTGTGTCCAGTAGGGCAGGTCGTCGTTGTAGGCGTTGCAGTCGTACTCGAAACCGCCTTCCTCGACCACCAGCTCGCGGGTGTTGACGCTGGGACCGTAACGAGTGTACCAGCCCAGTGGACGCTGCCCGCAGATGCGCTCGATGGCGTCGACGGCCTCGCGGATGGCCTGCCGCTCGGCGTCTCGGTCCATCCGGTAGTACTCCTCCCAGCGGTTGCCGTGGCCCATTACCTCGTGGCCCCGGCGAACTGCCTCGGGGCCGACCTCCGGGTTGCGCTCGAGGGCAAGGGCGCAGGCATAAAACGTGGAGGGCACATTGTTGCGCTCAAGGATGTCCATGATGCGCCAGACGCCGACGCGGCTGCCGTACTCGAAAAAGGACTCGTTGGCCAAGTCGCGCTCGCCCGGGCCGAGGGGCGAGGGCGACTCGCCGGACGTCTCGCCCGCCGGGTCGCCGTCGAGGGTGGAGTACTCGGAGCCCTCCTCGTAGTTGACGACCACCGAGACGGCGATGCGCGCGTCGTTGGGCCAGCGGACAGCCAGCCCGCTGGGGCCGTAGCCGACAAAGTCACGTTGCTGCATGGGTGCCTCCTGGTTCATTCGGACTTGACGATAGGAAGTGGCAATGTAACGGCTGTACATAGCGACAGGTAAGTTGCTAGGCTTGATTCAAGCATATTCAAGGGCAAAATCATAGCGGCCTCCAAACTGCAAGGCAGCCACTGGGGACTACGTACATGAACAGCAAACAGCCTGTACACAATTCGTTCCGGTACTATGGCAAGAGACCCACGACACCACAGGAAATTATCGAAAGAGTGGAAGCTTTCGTCCGGAAAGACCTGCGCGAGCGGTTCAAGGACGAATTCGTTTTCGATCCCATCATAGTCAATCCGGAGCTGGACCACTACGGCGACGAGTTCCTGCACATCTATATCATCTACGACGGCGACCAGAAAAGGCTTGACTCCAAGTGGACCTTGGGGATAGAGGGCCGTCTGCTCGATCACCTGCCGGAGAACGAATTGCCCCACACTCCCGGCCACTCGTTCATCCCCAGAACCGAGTGGAAAAGAATCTATAAGGAGCAGATCTCGTGAACCCTCGAGACCTGCTAAGAATCGCAAGGCAACTTGCGTCGGGAGAGGCGGTAGGAAACCTGGGGCGTCCCCGACAAGCTGAATTGCGGCGCGCCGTCAGTGCTGCCTACTACGCGCTGTTCCACGCCCTGGCCCATTGTTGCGCCAACCGCTTGGCAGGCTCCGATAGAGCCAGGGTGGCCTGGATACAGACCTATCGAGCATTGGAGCACGGACATGCCAGGAACCAGTGCGACAATCAGTCTGCGATGAGGTCATTCCCCTCGGAAATCCGGGCCTTCGCTCGATGGTTTGTCTTTATGCAGGGGCAACGGCAACAGGCCGACTATTCCCCCGGTGCGACATTTTCCCGGGGCCCCGTGCTGCAATTCATCGACGAGAGCGAGAACGCGATTGACGCACTTGAGAATGCCCCTAATGCCGACCGTCGTGCCTTCGCCATAAATGTTCTCTTTCGCAGCCGCAGGGACTGACGTATCTGCAGTTCTCGCGCTTCGCTCCCCGTTTGCAATGCGCCCCTCGTTGTGCTTTAGTTAGGGGGTTGCCTGTGGCACCTCGCCATGGGCAGCGCTAGTACGCAGATTGTGTCCCGCCTAGTGGGCGGGCGGCGAAGGAGTCTTTGCTGTTATGGCCTTTGAGGTTATCTCCACCGACCAGGTGGACCGGGTCGCCATCCTCACCCTGAACCGGCCCGAGGTGCTGAACGCCCTCAGCCTCAATCTGTCGCGCGAGGTGGACGCGTTCCTCACCGAGGCGGAGGCCGACGATGGCATCGGCGCGGTGATCATCACCGGGGCCGGCGAGCGTGCGTTCTCGGCCGGTGCGGACATCCACGAGAACCGCGAGCTGACCGAGGCGCAGCGGGACGAGGCGGCGGCCGAGCGGGCCAAGTACACCTGGCACATGGCCACCTGCACCAAGCCGGTCATCGGCGCCATCAACGGCCTGTGCTATGGCGGCGGCACCGTCATGGCCACCAGCATGGACTTCCTCATCGGCTGCGAGAAGAGCAGCTTCCGCTTTCTGGCGGTGAACTACGGACAGCTCAACGCCACCTGGAGCCTGCCGACGCTGGTGGGCTGGGGCAAGGCCAAGGAACTGCTGTACAGCGGGCGCGAGGTGTTCGCCGACGAGGCCTACCACATTGGCCTGCTCAATCACTTGGTGTCCTCAGAAAACCTGATGGAGAAGACCATCGAAGTTGCGGCAGGCATCGCCAAGAACCGCGCCGACGGCGTGAACAACATCAAACAACTGCTTATCGAGCACACCGGCAACTCGCTGGAGGAGCAGTTCTGGACGGAGATCGAGGCCCGGCAGGGTCGATTCCGGGGCCTGACGGTGGAAGAAGGATTCGCCGACTTCCTGGACCGCAAGGGGCGGAAGCCCGCCGGAACCTGATCAGCCACCGGCACAGATACAAGCTCGAACACAGACGGGACCCCCCGGGGGTGCACTCCGGGGGTCTTGCCGTTTGACCAAACAGACACACGGCAATCGATATGCAATCCTAAGGGCGGGCACACGGCTGTGCGCCCCTAGAGGTGCCCTGAATCGGGGGACTACATCCTCTACCGTTTGAGTGGAAGATCTCCCAATTTCGCGGGAATGACCGTTGAAACCCTATGGCGGCGTTTGAAGTAACCGGAATATTGAAATCGCTGGGCGACCGGCCGGGCGTAACGGCCGTGAAGTTCGGGCTGCCGCTGCTGGCCTTTGTCGTAGTGCTGCTGGCCGCGACCCCCGATGGCCTGTCTACGGAGGGGCAGCGTGCGCTGGCGGTGATGGCCCTGGCCGTCGGGCTCTGGGCCACCGGGGCGCTGCCCCTGGCTGTCACCGGAATTGCAGCCGTTATCCTGCTGACACTGGTGGGAGCGGTGCCGGACATCACAGCGGCGCTGTACGGGTTCTCGCAGCCAGTCCCCTACTTTCTCATCGGCATACTAACGCTGGGACTCGGCGTGCAACAGTCGGGGCTGGCCAACCGGATGGCGGGCTACCTGATCCGCTTGTCACGGGGCAGCCCGCGTGCCCTCTACGTCCAGATGCTCTTGGCCTTCGCCGCCCTTACATTCGCCCTGCCATCGGCCAGCACACGGGGAGCAATCCTGGTGCACGTATACGAGCAGGTGATGGGACGCTGGAACATAGAGCCTCAGCACCCACTGAACAAAGGGGTGATGATGGCTATGGGGTCCCTCAACCGCCTGGGATCCACGGCTCTGCTGGCAGGGGGAATCACGCCCGTGGTGGCTGCGGCCCTCATTGGCGACTTTTCGTGGACCCGCTGGTTCGTGCTGATGGCCCTGCCCTTCTGGCTGATACTCGTGGTGGGAGGGGTGGCGGTGTTTCTGCTGTACCGCTCCGGGTTTTCCATACTACCGGCGGTTGAGGAAGGGTTGGATTCCGAGCCCAGCGCAACCTCGCTTACACCGGCAGAGGTGAGGGCGGGTCTGATCACGCTAGGGGTAGCGCTGCTCTGGTTCACCGACTTCGCCCACGGCCTGCCGCCTGCCGTCCCGGCGCTGATCGCAATGGTGGTGATGCTGCTGCCCGGCATCGGTCTGCTGTCCTGGCGTACCTTCGAGCAGAACCTGGGCTGGAGCAACTTCTTCATCATCGCCACGTCGCTTTCGCTGTCGGGCGCGCTGGTGCAAAGCGGCGCTGCGGCATGGTTCGCCAGCACCCTGGTTTCGGCAGTGGGCGGCATCGGAGACTCCCCGTGGCTGCTGATCCTGGCGATGTCGGGAGCAGCAGCGGCGGTGCGGTTCGTGATGCCCAACATCGCGGGATACCTGGCGTTCATCATACCGGTTGCCATGTCCACCGGCGCGTCGCTGGGGCTGAACCCCATGGTATGCGGCCTGGCGGTGGTCATTGTGGGGGACTCCGTGGTGTACTACCCGGCGGCGGCCACAGGGAGCGTGTTCATCTACCAGCGTGCCGACATCTCAGCTCCCGAGGTCTTGCGCACGGGGGTCATCATGACCTTGATTGCTATCATGGTCCTGATGGCCGTTGCCCTCCCTTACTGGGGCGTCGTAGGCGAGGGGCTGACCGTTACCACAGGCGGGTAGGCCGAAACCATAGGGGAAGGGCGAGATGAAAGATAGCGACACGCCGGCGGTATATGAGAGCAGTGGGACTGAGAGCCAATTGCCGTTATCGCGGCGTGCCAACCAGCCCGATGTCTACGCCCCCGACGGATCGGAGATACGGCTGCTGACCGATGGCCGCCACGGAGCCGTCAAGGCCAGCGTCGTCGAGGTGACCCTCCCCGCCGGCCAGGTGTCGCTTCCGGTCTACCACCGAACCGTCGAGGAGACCTGGTACATCCTGGAGGGCCACGGGCAGGTCTGGCGCTGTCCGCCCGGCGCAGACGCCGCATCGGCGCCGCCGCAGGACGTGTCCGCAGGCGACGCGCTGGTGATCCCGACGGGGTGGCGCTTCCAGTTCGCCGCCGGTCCGCACGCCGCGCTGCGTTTCCTGTGCCACACCACGCCGCCGTGGCCCGGCGAGGACGCGGCCGTGCCAGCTGAAATGGGCGGCCTGGGCGAGCCTACGGTGTAGCTCCCTGATACCGCCGACCTGGTCTTAGAGCGAATTCGTAACTTTGCCGGATAACCCCGGTCGGGCCGCGCTTCCCTCGCCGCTGGCCAGAGCAATCACCTCCTCTCCTTCCTATCTACCCCATTGTTGCCAAGAACCCATGTCTCGCTGTTTATCAAGTACAGCAATGTCTATTATCTCTTTATTAGGTATATCTTTGAATCCGATAATGAATATCAGTTCGTAGAATTATCAGGAGACCAAATCTATCGGACCAAAAGGGGGGTGTAACTATGGACTGGACGATTACCGACAACGACATTCTGCTCCGGGATTTCAGCGGCGTCGAGGGCCTTATAGAACGAATGGAAAAGGAACTCAGAGCGGGTGGCACTCCCATTGAAGGATTCCGATTCCTCAGCGACGCCACGGAAATGCTGGAATACAGCCGTGAGATCGAGCGCGAGGTGCGCGACAGCCCCGTGGGGGCCGACCTCTATGCCGGCTTCCAGACTGCCGGGAAAATGGCGGGCGAGGGCAGGCACTATCGCCGGCTGGTCCAGGCGGGCGTCAGGGTCGCCGCCTTCGGGCAGTGTTCTCTGGAGGAGGCGCCGGAAGGACTGGAGGGAGTCTGGACGCAGGTGCAGCGCAACACCCGGGCCCTGGAGAACCAGTGGTTCCTGGTATCGTCGCATCCCACGCCCATCGCCTTTGTCGGATGGGAAGTTTCGCAGGACAAGCTATTCGCGGTGGGAGGCGTATCCAGTCCCGGAAAGAAATTCCGGGGGTTCATCACCAACGACTGCAGAGTGGTTCACTCGATCATCGCACACCTGGAGTCGGTGCGAGCTCGGGAGGCCAGGCCAGCGAGCAGCGAGGGTGCGGTAGGAAGAGTGCTGGCAGTGACCAGCATGGACGACTCTCCGGAATTCGCGGTGGTGCGTTCCTGCGCCGCGGGATTGGCGGCGGCGGACGGCGGCGAGGTGGTGCTCTTCGAGATCACCGCGGCATCGTACCTGGTCAGCCCCTATCCCGAGGAGAACCGTCGGCAATGGATCCGGACTCTGGGGGAGCCGGAACTGCGTCGGCTGGGCCGCTCGCCAGTGGCCAAACAGATGGAGGTCATAAAGGCGCGGGGGGCCAGGGCGCAGGCGATTCTGCCGACGTCGCACGGGTTCAAGCACCTGGCGGAGTGGGCCGAGCGGGAGGACGCGGACCTTATCCTCATCCCGGTCTCGCTGGTGAACCCGGGCCTGTTCGAGCGCCTACGGGGCTACAGCCTGAAGACGCTGCTGGAGCACACGACGCGGCCAGTGCTGGTGGTGTACCCCGACGGGTCAACCTGGCGCGCCAACCACGAGCACCCTCCGGCATCGCCGCAAAGGATGGCAACAGCGCTGGCGGCATAACGCCACCGCCAGACCCTCAACACGACGCAGGAGGGCCGCCCCCTCGGTAGGAAGGCTGCCTGCTAGCTCCCTCCCCATCCCCCCGGGGAGGGAGCTTTGCGTGGGGCTATTCGGTTTCCATGTAGCGTTCCGGTATCTGGTACCAGTAAACCTCTCCTGAATCAATCAGGGCAGTTACTTCGTTGACATTGCGGACGCTGGCAACAACCGGAATGGCACGGTGACCGGTGAACTCCATTAGCAGGCGAGCATTACGCTGTGCTCGATCTGAATCGCGGAGGTCGCCGGTGTACGAGGCCTCCATACAGATGTAGACGGTTCCGGCTTCGTCGTTAGCCTCGACCACGAGGTCGGCGGTCCTGAAACTGAACATCTCACTGCGGGACATGTTGGGGTTGCCCGCTTTGGCGATGCGGACCAGGTCAGCCTCGGAGAGGGTCTTTACGTATTCGATGTCCATATCCAGGGTTATGCTCTCCGCGCCACGCAGGGCAGACCAGCGGGCGTGAGCGGCCTTGACCGTGGACATGTCATTCTCCTGGCGTGTCATGCGTGCCTCAATCCTTCCTTGGCCCGCCTCAAGCCGAGCTTGGCCGGCCTGCAACTCCTGCCCGCTGGTCTTGAGCTCCGAGATATCGGATTCGACGCGCTTATTAACCTGCCGCTGCTCGTCTGCGAACGAGTTGAACCTCGCGGGAAGCTGCAGCAGTTCCTCACCCAGGATCAGGGCGCGCACGGCCTCCTTCCACTCCGGGTTCTCCCGGAGCGCACGGAGCAAGTCTTCCTGGCTATTGATGGTGGTCACTAACGCAGCACCCTTACGAGCATTCTATGGTCGCATTGATGGGAAAGCAATTCGCTTAACGTGAGTTTGATTATAGCCAACCAACCGATGCCCTCAAACCCCGTATGTTGGACCACTCCATACGATTCCCCCGAACCGGCCGGTCTTTAGTTAGACAGAACCGTGTGATCCAAAGCAGCTAGGTGTACAAGCCGTCGATTCCTCGCGATACTGCCAGAGGCGATCGATGTTGATCGCCAATTTCCAGGTTCCAGATCCAACGGCAGCGATTGAGGAGATACTCAATAGGACGTATGAGGAGGAAAATATCCAGTACTCTGGGGAACCAAGGTCAGCAATTTCTAATAAGGGATCCAACGAGGCCATGCCAGTTAGAAAGAGAGCTGCCAATGTGAATAGAATCCCGATCTGTCTAAGTAATGATCGTAGATGTCGGCAAAAGGAGTTCCCTGTTCCGCCCGCCCAGCCGAAAACCCCAAAAATCGCTATGGCTGGCGCGATAGCCCACAGGGATCCGTTTGGGAGTGAATTGTTGCCGGCCGACATCACAGAAATCACCCAAACTGAAAGGCCGAGGACAGTTAAAAGGGTGACCATAAGACTAAGGAATTGCTTGAGTAATTGTAACCCGCCCCTTATTTCCACTTGCCAGCGACTACTGTCCATTTTGATTTTACTCCTTAGCTGAGATGGCTGTCTCTCAAAAGTATATGCCAGGTTCTGAAATCGAGAGGCTGTGATCGCTTAGAGATTAGAAAACGTCAGCATTCTCTCCACAGCCCTTGGCGAACCTAACCACGCGACGCACTTGCCGCTTATCCTTCCTAACCCGCCGCTTCCTCTGACTTGGTATACTGTTGCCGGTTTTTGGCGCCGCATGCTGGTAGGTACGTTCGATGCGGCAACGCGGCAGTCGGACCCGGAGGTTTGGCCTTGGAGTTCAAGATCGCAGTCATGGGCGGCGACGGCATCGGCCCGGAGGTAACGAACCAGGGCGTCCGTGCCATGGAGGCCGTCGGCGCAGCTTTTGGGCATTCGTTCACGCTGTCCTACGGGGACATCGGCGGCATATCCATAGACAAGCACGGCATCCCGTTCACCGAAGAGGTGCGGGCAATGTCGGGCGACAACGACGCGGTGCTGTTCGGCGCGGTGGGCGGCCCCAAGTGGGACGATCCCAACGCCACGGTGCGCCCCGAGCAGGGCCTGCTGGACATCCGCGCCCACATGGGAGTGTTCGCGAACATTCGTCCCGTCAAGGTCTACCCCTGGCTGGCCGAGGCCAGTCCGCTCAAGCCCTCGGTGCTGGAAGGCGTTGACATGGTTGTGGTGCGGGAGCTAACCGGCGGCCTTTACTACGCCGAGCCCCGGGGACGACACCAGACTCCCGGCGGCATCATCGCCGAGGACACCATGCGCTACACCGAGGGCGAGATTGAGCGGGTGCTGCGCGTCGGGTTCGAGCTGGCCCGGGGCCGCCGCAAGAAGCTGACGTCGGTGGACAAGGCCAACGTGCTGGAATGCTCGCGGCTGTGGCGCACCGTGGCGACGCGGCTGGGCGAGGAGTACCCCGACGTCGAGCTGGAGCACGTGCTGGTCGACGCCTGCGCCATGCAGCTGATCCAGGTACCGTCGCGGTTCGACGTGATCGTTGCCGAGAACACCTTCGGCGACATCCTGACAGACGAGGCGTCGGTGCTGGGGGCGTCCATGGGTATGCTGCCCTCGGCTAGCCTGGCGGGCGTTCCGGTGGAGGGCCAGCCCTCGGTGGGCATGTACGAGCCGATCCACGGCACGGCGCCGGACATCGCTGGCAAGGGCATCGCCAACCCCATCGGCTCCATCCTGAGCATGGCCATGATGCTGCGCTACTCCCTGGGGCTGACCGAGGAGGCCGCCGCCGTTGAGCGTGCCGTGGAGCAGACTCTGGAGAGCGGCCTGCGCACCGCAGATCTTGCACGCGGAGGCGGCTCCGTGAGCACGATCGAGATGGGCGACCGCATCGTCGCGGCTATCGACGGAAAGAGTTGAAATGGATTTTCAGGACGGACAGAATTTTGATTTTGTCTGCCTAATCCTGTATATCCTGTCCATACATGTTAGTGTCACCAACCGCAGGCATTCCGCCGACAGGAAATTATAGACAGGACTTGTAATGGAAGCACTTCCCCTTCCCGTTCTGTGGCTCATGCTCGCCGCTGCAGCCGTCATCATCCTGGGAGCCTCCAACTTCCTGGCCAGGTCGGCGGACGTCATCGCCTTCAAGACCGGTCTCGGCCGGGCCTTCATCGGCGTCGTGCTGCTGGCCACAGCGACGTCTCTGCCAGAGTTGGGCGTCGGTGTCAGTTCAATCACCTTGGCGGACAACCCCGATCTGGCCGTGGGCGACGCCTTCGGAAGCAACCTGTTCAACCTGCTGATTATCGGACTGTTGGATCTGTACTGGCGTAACGGGCCCATCCTGGGCAGTGTCAGCATCGCCGCCGTGCTGGTCGGATCCCTGGGCATACTGGTCATCGCCCTGGCTGCCACGGCCATGCTAATCCACGGACAAACAACCGCCATGGATTCATGGAGCGTCAGCCCTGCGAGCGGCGTCATCCTGGTGGTATTTCTGTTCGCCATGTACATGCTTTACAGATTCGAGCAGCGAGACCAAGACGACGGGGACTATGTCGCATCAGGTGTCGCTGAGGAGGGGGACGAGGGAGAGGATTACGCCAAGGAGAGCATGGCCAAGACGATGGTCATCTATGCCATATCTGCGGGGCTAATCATCGGCGCGGCCATCTGGCTGTCCATAGTCGCTGAAACTACAACTGAAAGAATGGGCTGGAATGCCAGCTTCTTCGGCACCCAGTTCCTTGCATTCAGCACGTCACTCCCAGAACTCGCGGCGTCCTTTGCCGCCATACGCATCAACGCCCCGGAGCTGGCCATCACCGGCGTGCTCGGAAGCAACCTGTTCAATATGGGATTCATCCTGTTCATGGATGATGTGGCCCTGGTTGGAGCGCCGTTGTGGTCTCCGGCCGCCATCTCTCCCATACACACGCTCACGGCGGCCATAGCGATACTGATGACGGCGGTGGTGCTGGTCTCGGTACTCCGACGGGGACGAGGGAGGCCCAACAGGTTCTTTACGTGGGAGGCGCTTGCGATCATCGGTCTGTACGTCGGGGCCAGCGTACTGGTGTTCCTGCTGGGGGACTCCGCGCATTAGCAGGTCAACTGGGTAAGCAGGAGTCGCGCCCAGTCCAGCGGGCCAATGGGATTTTGCGACTGGTGGCTTTGATCGACCGCAAAAGGCTACAATTTAGATAGTGATTTAGGTCAAACCCGAAGGAAATAGAGTTGGTAGCGACAGACCCTGTGAGAGAGATTTTCGCGGATGCCCACGCGATGTACGAAAGCTCCTTGGAGCAGATGTCGAAGGGGGATATCAGAGACGCTGCCGAAAAGGCGTGGTGTGCCACTCTGAGGGCAACAAATGCGCTATTGTTGGCTAAGACAGGAGAGGAGCCGGAAAAAACTCCGGAGACCTCGGGTCGTCTGGATCGGTTGGCTCGAATGGAGCCGCAGGTGAAGGGTCTTGTGGGGCGGTACTATTCGCGGCAGCAACGCCTGCACGGAGACTGCTTTTATTCCGGAATTATGGAATATTCCGATGAAGTCGAGCGCCGTATCCGCGAAACCATCGACTACATCACAGATGCCGAAGCGTTGGCACTTCCCGGTGACGGGCGGTAGAGCCTAGACCACAGCCCCCTCGTATCTGGCTATCTGCACGAACCCCTCGTCCTCATCGGACCAGGCGAACAGCGCGGCCTCCACCACCTGTGTTTCCGTTATCCCCACCACCAGCTGCTGCACGGGATAGGCGGGCCCATCACCCCACGGACTGCTGGCAACCTCCCTGTCGGTCGGCGAGAAATAGGCCTGACCGTTGGGGTGGGAGTGAAATATCACCTTGGCCGGCGTTTCGCTGTCCAGACTACGGTTCAGCGACAGCAGGTCGTCGCCCGTGATGACGTAGGCGGTCTCGGCGCCCCGGGCCGCCTGGGTCGGGTGGGTGCCCGAGTCCTGGGCGTTTTCACAGCTACGAACAGCGTCGACCGCCGAGATGTCGGCGGGGCCGGACAGCCAACCACAGCACTCGAACGGGAACGCCCTACGGGCCTCGCGGAAAACTTCCGCAAGAATCTCCGCTGGTATGTCCAGTGGGGCAGGAGCATCGGACATGGCGGGCCTCCTTCCGCGACAAGTGTAGGTGGCGGGCTCACCGGCATGCATCGCCAGTATCCCGGAATGACGGGCGCTATTCGGCGGGTCTGTCCTCCCCAGCGTGGCGCCGGGCGTATTCGTAGACGGCAGCCTCCTGCTCCGGCGTCTGCACGGAGCGAGGGCGCAGCCGCCTCACTTCGTCGATGGCATCAGCGGGCTCCGCTCCCCGGTGGACCAGGTAGCAGGCCAGTACCGTCCCGGTGCGGCCGATGCCGGCGTAGCAGCTGACGACCACAGGACGCTGGTTCTGGACCACCTGCTCATCGATGAACTCAATCATCCGGTCAATCTGATCCTGGTCCGGGGGCGTGAAATCGCGCACTGGTACATACATGTCCACGATGTCGACGTAACCACCGGTGTCGGCAGAGATGGTGCGTTCCTCCATGCGGATGACGGCACGCACGCCCTGCTGGTACAGGAAAAACAGGTCCTGCAGGTTCACCGGCCCTTGCGACCCGGCGAGTTCGTTCTCCAAAACCCAGCCGAAGTTCATGTATCTGATGGCCATGTGCCCTTCCCGTTCTACTGACTACGCCATGGGAGAATGGGACTTCGGTTCCAGGATCCTCTGAATATCCCCGACATCCAGGCCTTCAACTGCAACCACCTTGTCGCGGGAGGCGCTTCCCCGGACGATGCTTAGACTGGTCTTGGCTATGCCAAGAGTATCGGCCAGGAGCTCCAGCAGCGCCGCGTTGGCCCGCCCGTTCTGGGGCGGCGCGGTTACGCTCACCCGCAGCACTCCATCGCGGTAACCGGTAACGCGATTGCGTGATGCCCTCGGCTGCACGCGGATGCTTATGGTGACGTTTTTTCCTGGGTTGCTATTGTTCAAGTACCCCGTTTCAGCGCGAAGGGTGCCGAGTCGGGTATAGTATAAGGGAAATTTCATCCACCCTGAACGCCAATTCCCACAGGAAAAGGCGGGGAGTAACTTTGGATTACCAGAACGTCAAACTATCTAAAGAACAGGGAATCGCCACCATCACGCTCAACCGCCCTGATGCCATGAACGCGCTGGGCCGCGAGCTATGCACCGACCTGTCATCGGCGCTGAGCGATGTGGCCTCGGACGACTCGATCAAGGCAATGGTACTGCGCGGCGAAGGGCGCTGCTTCTGCGCCGGCGCCGACCTCAAGTACTTCCAGGACGCCTTTCAGAGTCCCGAGTCGCTGCGCACTTATCTCACGGACATCAATGAGGTGATATTCCAGGTTGAAGACATGCCCATCCCGGTCATCGCCGTGGTCCATGGATTCGCGTTGGCCGGCGGGCTGGAACTGATGATGGCCTGCGACATGGCCCTAGTGGCCGAGGACGCGCGCATCGGGGACCAGCACGTAAACTTCGGCCTGATGCCCGGCGGCGGTTCTACCATCCGGCTGCCGAGGCTGGTGGGCCCCCAGAGGGCCATGGAGCTGCTGACCACCGGCCGCTGGCTGAGCGGCCCCGAGGCCGTCGAATGGGGCCTCGCCCTGCGTTCGGCTCCGATGGACCAGATGGAAGAGGAACTGGAGAAACTGGTGGCTCCTCTGCGCGGTAAGAGCCGCCCGGGTCTCGGCTGGATCAAGCAGGTGACACACCAGGGCCGCGACCTCACGGTACGCGACGGCTCGTCAGTCGAGCAGATGGCCTTCGCGCAGTACGTCGCCACGTCCGGCCATCCCGTAGAGGGAGTGCAGGCGTTCGTGGAGAAGCGCACGCCTCAGTTCTGACCAATTCCCAAAACCCCCTCTTCCTCTGGGAGAGGGTTAGGGTGAGGGCGTTCCACATCAACGAAGTGCGAGTGGTTGGGGGTGTAGAGAAAATCACGGAGGAACAAGTAACAGGTTTTGAAGATAAGCGACATGCTCCAGAAGGGGCGAACCATATCATTTGAATTCTTTCCGCCGCGGAATGCAGACGGCATCCCCGGCGTGCTGGAAACGGTGGCGAATCTCACCGCCTACAGTCCGGATTTTGTCTCGGTGACCTACGGCGCCGGGGGGTCCACCCGCCAGTTCACCGAGGACATTACCATCAGCGCCAAGGAGTCCGCCGGAGTGGAGGTGATGGCCCACCTGACCTGCGCGGGCCAAACTGTCGACGAGCTTGACAGTGTGCTGCACCGCCTGGAAGGCGCTGGCATCGAGAATGTGATCGCGCTTCGGGGCGACCCGCCCCGTGGCGAGCAGGAGTTCTCAGTGACCGAGGGCGGTTTCAGCCACGCCTCGGAGCTGGTGACCCACATCAAGGCCAACTACGAATTCGGCATCGCCGCCGCCTGCTACCCCGAGGGCCACACCGAGGCGGTCAACCTGGAACAAGACCTCGAATACGCCAAGCTCAAGGTGGACAACGGCGCTGAATTCCTCATAACGCAGCTCTTTTTCGACAACAACGACTATTTCGATTTCGCTGAACGCGCCGCCGCCGCAGGTATCGATGTGCCGGTGGTGCCAGGCATTCTCCCGGTGCTGAGCGGGCCGCAGATCCGGCGATTCACCTCGCTATGCGGTTCCAGGATCCCTTCTGACCTCGACACCGAGCTCGACCGCCTCGGCGACGATGACGAGGCAGTCCGCGAGTTGGGCGTCGACTACGCCGCCCGCCAGGTCAGGGAGCTGTGGGACGCGGGCGTGCCGGGCGTTCATTTCTACGTGCTGAACCGCAGCTATTCCGTCTCAAAAATCCTCGACAGTCTGGCCATCGCCGGGCACGTCCCGGACTAGGGCCTGTCAGGCAGTTATCCGCCACCTTGGCCGGGGGCATCAATTCGAATGCTTACCACCGGCGTTGACATCATCGAGATCAACCGGGTGGCCGCGGTGCTGGAACGCTACGGCGACCGTTTCCTGCACCGCATTTACACGCCGGGCGAGCTGGAATACTGCCGCGGCAGGCCATCAAAGCTGGCCTCGCGTTTTGCCGCCAAAGAGGCCACCATGAAGGCGCTTGGCACCGGCGTGCGCGGCGTCGACTGGAAGGACATCGAGGTCGTTCGCGCCCCCAGTGGCGCCCCGAGCATCAAGCTGCATGGCCGGGCACAGGCCCGTGCCGAGCGGCTGGGCGTGCAGGAGATCTCCGTCAGCATGTCCGACTCACGGGACAACGCCGTCGCGTTTGTAGTTGCCCGTCGGGATGACTTCGCCTGAGCGGGCGAGAGTATAATGAGAGAGAGCCAATCCCAAGTTCCGGAAGCCCTCGTTAACCGTGGTGTTGGATGGCAGGCAGCAGGATTCACGTTGACGGGCATTGCCTGCCTTGCAATCCTAAAGTCCTTCGAGGGAAGCGATTACTGGCCATACCAGTGGTTCGAAACGATAACCGTAGACCTCTATTGGTCTGCTATTGTACCTCTGGCATTTCTGTTCGAATGGGTGAGGAAAATGTTTGAGAGCGCCAAGGCAATTCGAGAGGCAAAGAAGGCTCAACTGGTGGAAAAGGCAATAGAGGTAGAGAGGCAGCGCATTTTGAGGGAACTTGCGGCCTCTGGTGTGGCGTTTCCGTCAGTTGTTGCTGAGGTTGTACTGGAAAAAAGATCTGAGGGCGATCCCTAACCGAACCATCAAAGCCGAATCGTGGGACCTGAAGGTAAAAGAACCGGCAATCTGCAACCGTAACAGTAGACCTGTACTGGGCATTTGTGCTCCCACTGGCAGTCATGTTCGACGGAGGCAGAAAATTGTTCGAAAAAGGGAAAGCGATCCGTGAGGCGCAAAAGGCCCGGATTGAAAAGAGAGCCTTAGAAAGGGGTCGGCGAGAGGGCGAGGAAAGGGAGAGAGAGCGCATTCTGAAAGAACTGGAGTCTGCTGGCGTAACCCTTCCTCCAATGGTGAACGAGGTGGTACTCCGAAAGCGGTCGGAGGACGACTCCCAGCCTTCGCAATGAAAGTCGTTACAGCGGCGCAGATGGTGGCCATTGAGCAGGCCTCGGAGAGGGCTGGCGTCAGCACTGACACGCTGATGGAGAACGCCGGTCTGGCCGTGGCCCAGGCTGCCAGGGACGAGTTGGGCGGCGCAGCGGGGCAGCGCATCGTCGTGCTGGTGGGACCCGGCAACAACGGCGCCGACGGCCTTGTGGCAGCCAGGCACCTGCGGCGCTGGGGCGCTGAGGTGGTCTGCTGCGTGCTGACATCTCGCCCCGAAATTGACCCCAAGCGAGATCTGGCCACCGAGTATGGGGTCGAGATTGTTTCCGGACCATCAAACGACACGCTGCAGCGTCTGATTCGCCGCTCACGGTTGGTCATCGACGCGGCCCTCGGCACGGGCCGGTCGCGGCCACTGACCGGCCCGGTGGGCGACGCTATGCAGGTTTTGCAGCAGTCCCGCGGGTTCGCCAATCCTCCCCGATTGCTGGCCCTCGACCTTCCCTCCGGGCTGAATGCCGACACCGGCGAGGTCGACCCGGCCTGCCCACAGTTCGACTCAACCCTCGCCCTTGGCTACCCCAAGGCGGGACTGCTCCGTTTCCCCGGCGCAGAACGCGTGGGGCGGCTGCAAGTGCTGGACATAGGCGTGCCGCACGGCCTGCCCGAAGAGCAGGCGGTTGATGTGGAAATGATCACTCGAGAGCGAGTTGCATCAATGCTGCCCGGCCGCCCCCTCGACTCCCACAAGGGAACTCACGGCCATGCGCTGGTGGTGGCGGGTTCGCGGCAATATGTCGGAGCGGCGTGGCTGGCATCGCAGGCTTCGGTGCGCACCGGGACCGGCCTCACGACTCTGGCAAGCCCGCAGGGTGTCTACCCCATCGCCGCCGCCAAGGGTGCGGAGGCGATCCACCTGCCGCTGCCCGAGGACGGGGATGGTCGCATCAGTCCAGCTGCAGCCGAGGTGATTCGTAATTCAGAGCGGAGGTTCACCGCCGCCTTGGTGGGCTGCGGGATGGGCTGGTCGGCTGGCACCACGGAGTTCCTGGAGCTGCTGGTCTGCAAAGAGCGGAACAGCCTCTCAGGACTGCCGCTCCTGCTTGACGCCGACGGACTCAACAACCTGTCCCGCATTGAGGCGTGGCACACCAGGGTCCCATCGGCACTGGTACTGACTCCCCATCCCGGCGAGATGTCCGCACTCACTGGCCTTCCGGTAAGCACAATTCAGGCCGACCGCACAGGCGTAGCGCGGGAGTGGGCGGAGCGCTGGGGCACCACCATAGTCCTCAAAGGCGCTTACACCGTGATCGCCAGCCCCGGCCATCTGGTGCAGATCGCCCCCTTCGCCAACCCGGGCCTGGCCACCGGCGGCACCGGCGACGTGCTGAGCGGTGTCATCGTCTCGCTTTTGGCCCAGGGCCTGACATCGCCCGATGCTGCCATGGCGGGGGTATACCTGCACGCATCCGCAGCCGAAATCGTTACGAATCGCATCGGCAGGGCCGGACTGGCGGCTTCCGATCTGCTGAACGCGCTGCCCCAGGCCATACACGGCTTGCAGCGTGCTACACTAAGTTAGTAATGGCTATCGACGTATTCATACGTGCTATTGCCGACGATTCGGAGCCGCTGTCCGACGCGCCTTTCCACGAGGCCTCGGATCCCTCGCCCTCAGAGGTTGTGGAGTTCGACCGTTTCCTTTCCACACTGGATGCAGAGGAAAGGCATGTCGTGGTGACGACCATGGTGGAGCAGGCCGAGGAAAACCTGGAGCTGGACTTCACCTCCATATTCCGGAATTTCCTGAAGGACGAGGACGACCACCTGGTGCAGCTGGGGATCGAGGGCCTCTGGGAGCAGGAGGACCGCTGGCTGATTGCCGACCTGGTGGAGATCCTGCGCTCGGAACGGGGCGCGCGGGTTCGCGCCGCCTCGGCTGTGGCGCTGGGAAAGTTCCCGGTCCTCGCATTGGAGGGCAAGACTTCTCCTCAGGACGGCGCGCTGATTTACCGCGTCCTGATGGACTTTCTTGAGGACGAAATCGAGGACCTCGAGGTGCGCCGGCGGTGCCTGGAGGCTGCAGCGCCGTACAACACCGAGGACGTAAGGGAATATATCCGCTGGGCCTACGACGACGAGGACCAGGACCTGCGCTCCAGTTCCATCTATGCAATGGGTCGGACGGGCGATCTGACCTGGCTCAACACGCTGCTCCGTGAGTTGGAGAGTTCAGACGCAGCAGTGCGCTACGAGACGGCGCACGCCTGCGGCGAACTGGCCGACCAGCAGGCCATTCCGCAACTCATCGAGTTGCTGTCGGACGAGGACCCGGAGGTCAGGCTGGCGAGCATCGCGGCACTCGGCAAAATCGGCGGCACCGAGGCGCGCCGTGCCCTCATTGATTGCATACAGGACGGTGACGCCGCCATGTCCGAGGCCGCCCACGCCGAAATGGAGAACCTGCAGTTCCTGGACGACCCCATGCGCCTGCTGCCAGGCGACACCTAGGCCGGAATACATCGTTGTCGCCGCTGACCGACTCGCAGGCCCGCTTCCTGGCCGATGCCCGCGTTGCCCGGCTGGCAACCGCCGATGCCGATGGTCAACCGCAGGTCATCCCGGTGTGCTTTGCCTATGACGGCGAGGCCATCTACATCGTACTGGACCAGAAACCCAAGTCCGTCGAATTGACCCGGCTCCGACGCGTACGCAACATTATCGCCAACCCGCAGGCAGCGCTGGTGGTCGACCATTACGACGAGGACTGGAGCGGGCTTCGCTACGTCCTCGTTTCCTGTGTGGCCGAAGTGCTCTCAGGCGAAGAGGCTGAGGCGGCGGCGGCTGTCGGCCAACTGCGGGACAAGTATCCGCAGTACCGCGAGATGGACCTCGACGGCAACCCCGTGATCAAGCTCGTCCCGAAACGCTTCACCGCGTGGAGCTACAGCGGGGAGTAGGTTCCTCCCTATCCGTGTCCTCCAGTTGAGGGGCTTGCCCATCCCGGGAGTGCCTCTAGATTTGCTTGACACCCCTTGGGGCGCTCCCTAGACTTGCGCACAACTTGACGGATTACCTTACGGAGAGGCAGACACATGGATGGAGTTACCGCTATAGCCAACATCCTGCGCATGGAGGGTGTGGAGTTCATCGGCTGCGTGCCGTACCAGCCGCTCCTGGAGGCCGCCGCCATCGCCGGAATTCAACCCATCATATTCCGGCAGGAGGTTACGGGCGTCCACATGGTGGACGGATACTCCAGGGCCACCAACGGCAAGAAGATAGGCGTCTTCATGATGCAGAACGGCCCGGGCGCGGAGAATGGATTCGGCGGGGTTGCCCAGGCATTCTCCGAGTCGGTGCCCATCCTGCTGCTGCCAGCCGGCATGTCGCGCGACAAGCGAGGCGTCCACCCGAACTTCTACCCCACACGCAGCTACGAGACCATCACCAAGTGGTCCGACGAGTTCAACATGGTGGAGCGCATCCCATCCATGATGCGACGGGCCTTCACAAAGCTGCGCAGCGGCCGGCCCGGTCCTGTGCTGCTGGAGATCCCGGCCGACGTGGCCACCGCCGAACTGCCCGAGGAACTGTTCGACTACGAATCGCCCCGCGAGGTGCTGCAGCAGGCCGATCCCAGGGATGTTAGGCGGGCCGCCGAGGCCCTGTTGGCAGCCGAGCGACCGGTGATACAAGCGGGGCAGGGAGTGCTGTACGCGGAGGCAACGGACGAACTCGTTGAGCTGGCCGAGTTCCTGCAGGCTCCGGTGATGACCACGCTGCCGGGCAAGAGCGCATTCCCGGAGAACCACCCCCTGGCCCTGGGAGCTGGTGGTCCCAGCACCACTGCCATGGTCAACAAGTACCTGCATGGCGCGGACACGGTGTTCGGCGTCGGCGCCAGCCTGACCAAGACGTTTTTCGCGGTACCCATAGCCGACAACAAGACATTCATACACCTCACCAATGACGAAGACGCCATAGGCCGGGAATATCGCACCAACTATCCGATGCTGGGCGATGCCAAGCTGGTGCTGCGGCAGCTCTTGGCGGAACTCAAGGAGCGCGCCGGAGCGCCTCGACCCACGAACCATGCCCTGCAGAACGACATCCGGTCGGTCAAGGAGGCATGGCTGGCCAAGTGGATGCCCAAGCTCACCTCAAACCAGAAGCCCATGAATCCCTACCGTGTCGTCTGGGATATGATGCACACCGTGGACCTCGACAACACCATCGTCACCCACGAATCAGGCAGCGCCCGTGAATACATGTCCCCATTCTGGGAGGCCCGCAAGCCCCGCAGCTTCATCGGCTGGGGCAAGTCGACGCAGCTGGGATACAGCCTTGGCCTAGCCATGGGAGCCAAGATGGCGCATCCCGACAAGCAGGTCATCAACATCATGGGAGACCTGGCCTTCAGCACCGTTGGTCTGGACGTGGAGACGGCCGTACGCTGCAATATCCCGACCCTGACGGTGATCATCAACAACTCTTACATGTCGATCTACGACGACAGCCGCTTCCCGGTGGCGATACAGAAGTACAACGTCAAGACCCTGGGTGGCCAGTTCGCCGAAGTAGCCTCGGCCATGGGCGCGTACTCCGAAAAGATCACGGAGCCCGACGAGATTGTTCCCGCCCTCAAACGAGGCCTGACGGCCACCGCGTCCGGGGAAGCGACAGTGCTGGAGTTCATGACCTGCGACGAGGGCGAGTTCTCCAAGTACTGACCGATACGGAAACACCGCTGGTTCTTTTGCAGGGGCGCACCATTGTGCGTCCCTGCGCTTTTGTGCGCTTGCTCTCCGGGATACCGCGGGCCAATTGATGACAGTTGCCCGTTGCCAGGGCAGCCCCGCTTCCGTTGAAATGTCCGGGATGGATTTGCAAACGGGAGCATCAAGATGGCGACGCAGATCACCACTGACACGGCAGGACGAAGTAACGGCGCGGGGCCCAAGGTACGGGAGATGCCCAGCGAGGAGCGCCCCCGCGAGAGGCTGGCGACCTACGGTCCGCGACAGCTTAGCAACACCGAGCTGATCGCGATCCTGCTGCGTACCGGCTCTGCGGGCGAGAATGTTATCTCTCAATCCTCCCGGCTACTTTCCCGATTCGACGGGCTTCGCGGGCTGGGCAAGGCCAGCTACTCGGAACTCTGCGCCGAGCGAGGGCTGAGCGAGGCCAAGACCTGCCAGATTCTGGCGGCGCTGGAGCTGGGCCGCCGTTTCGTGTCGCTGGCACCAGAGGAGAGAGCCACCATCAGCTGCCCCGAAGACGTCGTCAACCTGCTATCGGCCGAAATGGCGGCACTGGATCAGGAACACCTGCGTGTACTGATGCTGAATACCCGCAACGAGGTCATGGGCATAGAGGAAATCTACATTGGCAACGTGAACAGCTCGGTTGTAAGGCCTGCCGAAGTGTTCCGGCCCGGCATCCGCTCCAATGCCACCTCCCTCCTGGCCGTTCACAACCACCCGTCGGGAGACCCCACGCCCAGCGGCGCCGACGTGTCGATCACCCGCGACCTGGTGGAGGCCGGGAAGCTGCTAGGTATGGAGCTACTGGACCACCTTGTCATAGGCAGCGGCCAGCGCTTCGTCAGCATGAAAGAGGCGCGCCTGGGATTTACGTAGGACACTGCGGGTCTCGGTTAATCGCCCTCACAACCGCCAAGGTTGGGCAACCCGTTGGCCGATGCCACTGTGGTATCTCTCACGGAGGGCAGACAAATGCCTCCAGCGTCCCGAGTACTCCCATTTCTCCTGGTGTTTGCTGCCCTGTTTCTGTTCTCGCTGATGGTGACAGTCATCTCAGAATTTTCTGATGTAAAATGGGTTGAGGCCGTGATTAGAATTGGAGAGGGGTTGGGGCGCCTTACTTTCGTTGCCATATCGATCACTTTCATCCTGGTGGAGGGTATTCCAATGCTGGCTGCCTGGTACAAGAAAGAGATGCAGATCAAGTCTCGTGAGGAGGGGCGTGAGGAGGGACGCGCCGAGGGACGCGAAGAGGGACGTGCGCAAAAACAGCAGGCTTGGGAGCTTTGGCTCGAGGAACTGGAAGCATGGGAGAAACGAAGATCTTCAGCCGAGGGCGACGGCAGTGCCTTCACCGAACCCCGGCCCTCCCCACCTTCTGGAGACTGACAGATCGCCAAAACAGCTGCATTGCTGGCTGCCTGTAGATGAGGCAGACAGAAACCACGGTGTGGGATGATCGCCGTGTCCAGAATCAGCGGGCGCGGGAAGTTGGTTAGGTAAGCTGGACACCTACGAACGCCGTTAGATGGAGTCGCAAAGAGCAGGCGTAGTCTCCAGCGAATCCTGGCGCATAATGCCCCAAGAGCTGCAGGATTGCCCTGTAACCACCCGGAAAAGGAAACGGGCGTTGGAATTGTCCAACGCCCGTAATTCGTTATAGGGTTTGACCACTAATTCTGCTGGGCCAGCCAGCGTTCGTTGGCCTCGGCGAAGGTGCGCATTGCGCCCTCAACGCTGTATGGCATCTCCGGCGATGATTCGTCGGCCCACTCGCTGCGGGGCTTGGCGAAAAAGTCGCCACCGTAGATGTGGATCGCCCCGGTGTACATCTGCCGTGGATTGTGTACGGCGTGGATGGCCTCCGTCCCGAGGTTTATGGCGTCCTCCGACTGCAACTCGCGGAACCCGGCCCGTTCCAGCCCCTGGCCGTCACGGTTGCGGCGGAAGAACGTGTTGTCCTCCTGGCCTCCATACAGCCCGATGACCGCCCAGAGTTGATGGTCATGCGGGTAGATGGCCATTCCCGGAGGCCAGATAACGTTGATGATGGTCAACTCGTCAGACCGGTGCAGCGTCTGAATGCCGCCCTCCGCCGGGGTGCCCAGAGTTGCCTCGATCTCGCCGGGCTTGGCTATAACAGCGCTGAGCAGGTCCTTAACTGCGAGTTCGGGAGTGTGCTCGTCAAGGGCACTGCGACAAGCGGCAACAAATTCTTCGGTATCAAACATTTAACTACTTCCTCGTGGTTATGGATGCATGCGCCCTGGTAATCCTCTCACCCGGAGATTGGGCGCTAAATGATGTCGGCCAGCCGCTCCAGCTGATCGATGTCCGCGACGCTGGGCAAGAATACCACCTCGTCCATTCCGATGCCTTCCATATCCCGAATGGTGTCCTTGACAGCCTCGGGTGTGGAGATGGCATTACGGGCCATGGTTTCTGCCGCATCGCCCAGGAACGAATAGTAATCGCGGATGTAGCCACCAACCTTGTCGGCAGAGTTGGGGCCCAGGGCGTATGAGGAAACCCCGGCCAGCCTGGGCCGGCCGGACCGACCCTGAGCCTCCCACGACTCCAGGGCAACCTCATACAGTTCGTTCACCCCGTGGGGATTGGACGCGGCCGCTATGAACCCATCGGCGTAACGCCCGACCCTGCGGACGGCCTGTGGGGTACCCGCGCCAATCAGGATCTCGGGGCCGTCGGGCTGGACCACTACCGGGCCCATGGTACCCAGTCCCTCGGACACGACCTCACCCTTCCAGATACTGCGCATAGTGGCCAAAGTACGGTTCATCTGACGGCCGCGCTGGCTGTATTCCGCAGGAGCCGCCTGGTAGTCGTCGGGGCGCCTTCCCACTCCTACGCCGAGAGTCAGACGCCCTCCGGAGATGGCGTCGAGGCTGGCAGACTGTTTGGCCAGAATCCCCGGGTTGTGGAGCGGCGCCAAGAGCACACAGGTCAACAGGCGGACTCTGCTGGTGGCCCCGGCGGCAGCGGACAGTATAACGAGCGGATCATAGTTGTCGTAGACCAGCCGGTCGATTGTGCCCAGGCTGGAGAACGGGCCCTCATCGACCCGTCGGGCCCAATCAAGAATGGTGTCCCCCCTGGTGCCCGGGATATTTCCTGGCAGTCCTATTCCAACTTTCACTTCCCTCTCCCAACGTGGCGATTTCGATTCCGGCTACGCTGTGTAATGGAGACGCCGAACTCGTATATACAGGCATACGGGCACAGGCACATCGGCTAGATGAAATCGAGCTTCTCGAAGTTGCCGCCAACAATTGGCTGGGCGTCAAGACCCAACCACTTCTCGGCAAGGGTGGAATAGACGCTGCGGAAATCGACCTGGAAGTGCAGATCCCCATCCAGCAGTGTCTCCTCCTTCAGGGAAGGATAGACTCCGCGCATCCCGCCGTTTACTGCGTCGCCAATTACGAAAGCAGCGCCCCCGGAGCCATGGTCCGTGCCGGAGCCATTGTCTTTGACGCGGCGACCGAACTCCGTGAAAACCAGCATCAGCGCTTCCTGGGAGGCGTCGTGTTCCTTCAGGTCGGCGAACAGGTCGTTGATGCCCTGCGCCAACTCGCTCAGCAGCTGAGTCTGCACTGGCATCTGGCCGGAATGCGTGTCATAGCCCGCCTGTGCGGTGTAGAACACCCGGGTGCCCAGGCCCGCTAGGTGGGTCCTGGCAATGCTGCGGAGGTTCTGCGAAATCTGTGTCTCGGCGTACTCAACCGATGAGGAATATCCAGCGGTCGCCGTCCTCAGGATGTCCGCGCCTTTCAGCGCGTCCATCCCGGTGCGTCCCAGGTAGTCCAGGGCAGGACCCGTCCCGATGGCCGGGGAATACATGCGGGCAAAAACATCCAGGGCCCGCGTCCGACGTTCCTCATCGGAAATACCTGTCAGGAAACCATGGTTGTCCAGCGAGCCGACAGACGCCACAGGCACACCGGCCAGGGCCATCGCACGGGGCAGACCGCGGCCGAAGTTAACCCCGGTAAGCACATTCTCGCCTTGGGGGTCAAGGTCGCGGATGACCCGGCCCAGCCAACCCTCTGTCGCGACCCGTTCGGGTTCACAGGTATGCCAGATGTCCATGGCGCGGAAGTGCGACCGGTTCGGATTGGGGTACCCGATGCCGTTTATCACCGCCACCCGTCCGTCGTCGTAAAGCTCCTTCAGAGGAGCGAGGACGGGGTTGAAGCCGTAATGGCCGTCAATGGGCAGCACTTCCTCCTCGGCGACGCGCACGGTTGAGCGGTTGTCGGCATAAAGGGGATCGCCGTATGGGACGACTGTGTTCATGTAGTCGTTGCCCCCGGTCAGCTGCACCACAATCAATACTGGGTCGCGGTGAACGCTGGTCATCGTAGCCTCCCTGCAGGTCCTCAATCTAGCTCATTGCGGCAATTGTAGGCGGTTGTATGGAAGGATTCAAACTTCCGAAGCCGTATTATCGGCCAACAACAAAAGCCCCGAGGTAACGGGGCCTGATTCAATTCAAAGGGTGGCAGGAGCGGCAGGATTCGAACCCGCGACCACTGGTTTTGGAGACCAGCGCTCTGGCCAAACTGAGCTACGCTCCTGCGTCATATCGATTTTAGCGTAACAGTAAGCTGTTTTCAACGATGGTGAACCGAGCGGCCGTAGCGTGCTCCCAGGGCCGGATACTCAGGCATGTCTATCTGGGCTCGGGCGTGGATAGCTCTCCGCTACTGACCGGGCGGGCGGTCCTGCACCGGGTATTCAAAATATGCCGCCGTAACCAGAAAATGAAGCTCAGAGGCATATTCGTCCACTTCGCGAAGAATGTCTACATGGTCGTCGCGGTCGGGCCACTCGTTGTTGATCAACGATGACAGCCGCCCCGTCAGCCGCTGCACGGCCCTGCTTGAGTGACGGCGAGGGCCTCTGCCGATGGTATCTATCTCCGTTGTCACCAAGTTCACCGAACGGCTCAGAGAATCCGGCAGGAGTGGGTCGCTGACAAGAAGGTCCAGCACTCTTTCAGGCACGACATCGGCCTTGTGGATGTGATGGTAAACCTCAAGTGCGTGAAAGATGCGAAGCAGAGAGATCCAGTCCGCTTCTATGACATCGCCGTCCCCGACGCCGCTGACATCAACCTGGGACAGCAGCAGAGATGACACCCCCTGCACGCGTTCCACGTATCGCCCCAGCTGGAGGAAGCTCCACCCTTCGTCGTGGTACATGGTGGACTCGGTCAAACCGCCAAAGGTGTTTATCTCGGAGGCCGTTTCGTCGTAGAACAGGGTCGGCTCCAAACGCCAGACACTGGCCATGTTCTGTTGCTGCAACTTTTGAAACGAGGTATTGAGGCAGGTCCAGACCTCGGGGCTTATGCAGTGCCGGGTGTCGCGAGCGTTTTCCCTTCCCCTGGAAAAGCAGCCGAATACCGAGTCCGAATTTGCGATCTCGAAGGTAAGGTCGTCAGCCAGCGCGAACGAATCGGCGAGGGCAAACTCCTCATCCCCGAATATTTCAACGCTTCCGCCGGGAGGTTCGCGCTTTACGCTGCTATAGATGCGGTTCCACCCGAAATGGATCTCCCTGACAGGGCGATCGACAAGGGCCTCTGACTGCAGCCTCAGCAGGCGGCACAGGTGACCGGCCCTCTCCAGGTATCGTCCGATCCAGTACAGGCTCTGTGCGTGTCGGGAAAGCATTGGCCGCTCCTGAAATTTGCTGGCCGGGTGGACCGACCCCGGGAGGCAGTCACTCTACTCCCCAGGTCCTGCATCCTGTTCTTCTTGCTGCAACACCCAGACATCCTTGCCGCCGCCGCCCTGGCTGGAATTTACGACCAGGCTGCCCCGCCGCAGGGCGACGCGACAGAAAGCGCCGGGAACCAGGCGGGTCTGGCGTCCCGTAAGTACAAAGGGACGCAGGTCGACGTGCCTGGGCTCAAATTTGCCATCGATGAGGCAGGGAGAGCGGGACAGGTCCAGCACCGGCTGCGCAATAAACCCGGCCGGGTCGGCCCGCAGCGCTCTGGCATAGTCGTCTCGCTCCTGCTGCGTGGAGTGAGGGCCGATGATCATTCCGTAGCCGCCGGACTCCCCAACACGCTTGACCACCAAGTTTGCCAGGTTGTCGAGAGTGTATTCGAGGTCCTGTGGACGCCGGCACAGGTAGGTCTCCACGTTATGCAGGATCGGCTCCTGGCCCAGGTAGTACCGGATCATGTCCGGCACGTATGCGTAGACGCTCTTGTCGTCGGCCACGCCTGTGCCCGGGGCATTGGCAATAGTAACGTTGCCCAGCTGGGCGGCATCGATAAGTCCTCGAACCCCGAGTAGCGAGTCGGGCCGGAAAACGAGGGGATCCAGAAAATCATCGTCAACCCGGCGATAGATTACGTCCACCTGCCTAAGCCCTTCGGTCGTTCTCATGTAGACAATGCCGTTCCGGACCGTCAGGTCCTGCCCCTCCACCAGCTCCGCGTCGATCTCCCGGGCCAGGAACATGTGCTCGTAGTAGGCCGAGTTATAGACGCCAGGCGTCAGCAGGGCGATGACCGGGTCGCTCTTGCCCCCGGGCGCCAGTTCGCTGAGGGTGGTGCGCAGCAGGGCGCCGTACTGTTCGACCTCCTGCACCCTGGCGCTGCGGTAGAGGCGGGGAAGGCTGGCCTTGGCCGACTTGCGGTTGGCGATCATGTAGGAGACGCCCGACGGCACGCGAAGGTTGTCTTCGAGAACGTGAAACCCGTCGTTGGTGCGCACCACGTCGGTACCACACACTGCCACCCAGGTGCCGTGGGGAGGCGAAAAGTCCTGCATCTCAGGACGGTATTGCGGGCAGCCCTTGACCATATCGGCGGGAATTACCCCGTCGTCGATGATGCGCCCCTCTCCGTACACATCCTGGAGGAAAAAGTTGAGCGCTCTTACCCTCTGGGTCAGTCCCCCGGAAACCTGGTTCCAGTCTGCTGCGGTAAGAACGCGGGGAATGGGATCGACAGGGATTATGCGCTCCTCCGCTTCGGCATCGCCGTACACCGTAAAGGAGATGCTCTCCCGGGAGAAGGTACGATTAACCCGGCCCTGAACACTGGCGAGTTCGTCAGCCGACATTCTGCCCAAGGCATCGTAGAGACCCCTGGCATGTTCCCTTGGTTCGCCATTGGGCAGGAACATCTCGTCGTGGACTGCGGAGTCCAGCTGGTAACCTTCGAAACTCACTGAGTCAACCCCTGTTCCGCCGAAGGAGTCGTCGGCCCCCAGGCCGTGCCCATGGAAATTGGTACGTTTATATTATACAGCTATCTGAAGGGTCAGTAATTCGGCAAAGTACCATCTCAATTTTCCAGAATGCCTGAATTACCGGCAAGGCACTGTTGTATTCCCGCTCCTTATGTCAAAACGGAAGCTGGGTCCGCCTGGTCCTCAGACTCCTCCTCAACTGATTCTGAGACCACGTCCGCAGGCGGGGTCCGGGGAATGGTAATCAGCATTTCCGTGTACTGGTCCGGTTCCGATTCGACCTGAATCGACCCTCCGTGCTGGCGGATTATGTCACTGGTGATGGCCAGCCCGAGACCAGTTCCCTGGTTGGTTGGCTTTGTGGTGAAGAAGGGATTGAAGATCTTTTCGATGATATCGTGAGGAATGCCGGGACCATTGTCGCGAATTCGTATCTCTACTTCGTCTTCCAAGCCCCTAGTGAATAGCCATACCGTTGGGGAATACCCCTCGAACCCAACGCCCTCTTCAGCGAGTTTTCGGCGCTTCTCGTCAGTGGCCTGGCAGGCGTTGCCCACGATGTTCAGGAAGGTGCGGCCCAGATCTTGTGGGATGGCTTCGACATCCCCTACGTCCTCATCCAGGGTCTGCTCAACGGTAAGCTGGAACTCGTTGTCCGTGGCGCGCGCGCTGTGGTACGCCAGCATGGCGTGCTCGACCAGCAGCGTGTTCAGGTCGATGGACTGCCAGTTGTTGGAGCCCCGGCCCATGAGCAGCATGTCATTGACGATGCGGTTTGCCCGGTCGCCGTGGTGTCTGATCCGCTCCAGGTTTTCCACCAGGTCCTTGGAGATATCCGCAATCAGGTCTACGTCCATTTTCTCCGCGCCCTCTTCGATTGTTTCCCGCATTTCCTGCAGGAGTTCCTCGGAGAGCTCGGAAAAATTCTTGACGAAATTCAAGGGGTTCCGAATCTCGTGCGCGACCCCTGCGGTCACCTCACCCAGTGCCGCAAGTTTTTCCCGCATCACAATTTGGTCCTGGGCTGTCTGGAGATCGTCCAGTACGATTTCCAGCTCGGTGTTCTTGCCCTCCAGTTCCGTGTTCAGCTCCTCGACCAGGTTCAGACGCAGGGCCTCCTGTGAGTTGTGGCGGAACACCTCAAGGGCCGACGCCATCTCCGCCAGTTCGTCATGACCAATAATCTCCACCTCCTCGTCCAACTGGCCTGCTGCCATGCGACGCATCTTGGCAGAGAGCAGATTGATCCGGTGCAAGAGTACCCGGCCCACGAAGAGCCAGCTGATCAACAGGGCGGCAATCACGCTGACAACGCTGATCACCAGCAGCAGCGTGCCGCCGGTGGCGATCGCCTGGGAGGAGGTCTGGGACGCCTGCTCGGCTGATTCGGCTGCCGAGAGCACCAGTTCATCGACAACCGTGGACAGGCTTGTGGTCTGCTGGCGGCTGAGGTCAAGCAGGACGGACTGTTCGTCATTCAACAGTAGCCTGGAACGCAGGACCAGGAAAATTCCATCCCGGGACAGACCCAGGTCGCGCATTTCCTCATACAGGGGAATCAGCCGGGCCTCTAGGCCCTCGTTGTCCAGGGATTCCAGGTTGCGCTCGATGGAGGCAATGGATGATTCAAACCTTTCCTCCTGGGCCTCCACCAGCGTGGGATCAAATATGCTGAAAACCGAGGAAAGCTGCTGCAGGGCAATGTTGGTGTCGGCCTGCAGCGCGGAAAGGTAGCGATAGGTATCAAATTCTTCCTCAGAAAAGTGAACGCTGTATCCGGCGATATGGCCACCCAACTCGGTCCTTCCGGTCCGGATGTAAAAGAGTTCATCATCCACGGCGGGGATCAGAACCGATTCAAGCCCTGATCTCAACGCCACCATATCCTCAAGAAGGTCGTCGGACTTATCGTTCAGTGAGAAGGCGACATCCTTGGTTCCCCGGATGGTCTCGATGTAGGTTTCCAGAGCCTCGGAATATATTCTCACAGTGCGGGAACGCTGCCTGTCCACCTGTTCCAGGCCAGCCAGGTGAACCTGGAACTCCTCTCGGGCCGCGGTAATCTGCTGCCAGATCTCATCAACCTCGGCGGGAGTGGCGGCAGTCGCCAGGCGGGGAGCGGCGGCGCCAAGGGCCGTACTGTATTCGGCGACGCCGAAGGCGATCTCCATACCAGGGATGCTGTTGTCGTTGACCTCTGCCTGAGCCTCCCCCACCCGGTTGAAGCTGAACCAGCCAATCAGGCTCGCTGCCACAGTCAGGGCGACAGCAACGCCAAAGGCTGCAAACAGCTGGGTGGATATACGGAAACGGAGGGCCAGCATTCGTTTAAGCAGATCCATCTTCAGTGTCCCGCAGGATTTGCATTTGGGTTACCGCCTCTGAACGGGGATGACTGTCAGCGAACAGTATCCTGCAAGTTCTCAATTGGATGATACTGGCCATCTGACCCAATTACAGTGAGGAAAACGGTATCGGAGCCCTGGTTGTCATCGGGCGTACCTGAATAGCTCAACGGGAAACCGTCAATTTCAAAATCGCTTCCGTTGAGAATGCTATCCATGAAGCAGTCCTGGGTGAGATCCCTTCCGCAATCCTGCAACCCGGCGATGGCCAGGCGTCCCGCCAGGTACCCCTCCAGGGAGACAAAACCCGGTTCCGCCTCCGAATCGAATTTCGACAGGGCTTCCAGATAAGAAGCAACTATGGGCAGAGAGCCGTCCTCCGGGAAGGGCACCACCTGGGTTACAAAGACACCCTCACCGTCCGGGCCCAATTGCCTCGCCAACGCATTGGAGCCCACGAAGGATATTGTGATGAACTCGGCATTGACAAGCCTGGTCTCGCGAGCCCAGAGAATGAAGGAGGCAATGGGCTCGTAGGCCCCGACCATGATAATTCCTTCCGGCTCACCCTCGCTGATATCCAGCAGCGCCGTCTTGACCGCCGTGGTGTTGCGGGGATACAGGCCCACGGCCACCGGCTTCATGTCCCGACGTTTCAGAGCCGCCAACGCGCCGTCGTAGCCGGCGCGCCCGAAAGAATCATCCTGATACAGCACGGCAATTCGCTCGATCCCCAGGTCCACGGTAAACCTTTCCACCATCTCCTCGGTCTCCTGGTTGTAGGAGGCGCGCAGGTTGACGATATTGGACCAGTTGGAGTCCCTGAGGAACTCGGCGCCCGTAAACGGCGCAATGAAGGGAGTGTTCTCGTCGGCAGCCACCGGGGTCGCTGACCTTGACGTGGGAGTTCCCACTTCCCCTATCAGGGCGAACACTTCGTGGGTTCTGATCAGTTCCCTGGTATTCGTCGCAGCAAGTTCGGGTTCGTAGGTGTCGTCAAGGTGAGTAAGCAGCAACTTCCGTCCGTGAACGCCACCATTTCGATTGGCCTCCTCGAAAGCCGCCTCTATACCCAGGCGCATATTGATGCCCAGCTCCCGGGCCGGTCCGCTGAAGGCGGCTGATTGCCCGAACAAAATGCTGTCGTCCTTCACTCCCAGGGTGCCTCCGGTGCGAGTACGGGCCGGCATCGTCTCAGTGGGCTCAGGAGCCTCGGTAGCAGGTGGCGATTCAGTAGGCTGAGGGTCGGTACCGCAAGCCAACACCACCAGAGCTACCGCCAGTGCGGACGCGCAGAACAGGAGCCTCGACCGCCGCAGGAGCTCCGTCCCCCGGAGATGTCCAGTCAGCCGCTGCATCTGGGCCAGTCAACTGTTGGAAATATTCGCAAAAGGCTACTCACACCACATCCGTAAAATTAAAGAAAACGCCTTCATCAGGCGCATTTCAAGCCGCATACCCACAGGATGCCAGAGGTGTAACTCTGAGTCATTCCCTTTTGGTGACCATCTTGAGCTGATTTCTGCCGTCGGCCCACTGATACCACAGGTCATCCATCAGGGTGCGGACCAGGTGGACTCCCAGTCCGCCGATGGAGCGTTCGTCAATCATGGCCTCCACGTTGGGTTCCGTCGCGTCCTCCAATGGATTGAACGGCAGTCCGTCATCTGAGACCTCGATGGTCAGTGAGTCATCATCGGAAATGAGCAGGATTTCCAGCTCAGGTCGACTGTCAGTTTCACCGCCCCCGTAGGAAAGGATGTTCAGGCCCAGTTCCTCCAGCACCAGGTTCACCTTGAAAACAAGGCTGTCGGGCCAATCCTCCCGCTGTCCCAGTTCCTCCACCTCTCCCTGGATGTACTGCAGGTTATCGGCGTTGCTTGCTTTCGAGTCGCGTCCGATCTTGAGGTGAATTGTCTCGCTCAACGTTACCCTCCAATCCGTTGGAGAACCAGGCAGGTGACGTCGTCGGACTGGGCTGTTTCTCCCGCAAAATCGCTCACTGCCTGCAGGATTGCCTCGTTGGTGTCGCGGGCCGAGGTGGGAGGCTTTTGCACGAAAATCTCCCTGAAGCGATCCATTCCAAATTCCTCGCCCTCGGAATTCATTGCCTCCGAGACACCGTCCGTATACAAGACCAGGGTCTCACCCTCGCCCAGCGTGACGGAGGCTTCCTTGTACTCGAGACCAGGCATGACTCCAAGCGCTATTCCCCCTGTATGCGTAAGTTCCTCGGAGGTGCCGTCAGCGTGGACCAGCAACGGGTTATTATGTCCACCGTTGGCGTACGTCAGGAGGCCAGAATCCGGATCATAGACCGTATAGAGAACCGTTACGAACATGAAGGTTTCATTGTCTTCGGTCAGCAAGTCGTTGACCTCGGACAGCGCTTCCCCCGGGACTCCCCTGCCGATGGCGGCACCCTTGAGCAGGGTCCGGCTTGACATCATGAACAGGGCGGCAGGCACGCCTTTGTCTGAAACATCCGCTACCGCCAGGCCCAGGCGACCGTTTTCCAGCAGGATAACATCGAAGAAATCGCCTCCCACGTTTCGGGCCGGGGCCATGTTTCCATAGACCTCAAAGCCCTCCCCTTCGGGAAAGCTGGTCGGCAGGATACCCTGCTGAATCTTGCTGGCAACATCCAGCTCGTTCTGGAGGGCCACCAGCTTGTCGCGGGACTGAAGCGCCTCCTTCCACTCAGCCATGTGGGTGAGGGTCCGCTCGATAGTGATCTGCAGATCCTCAAAGTCCAACGGCTTGGTCACGAAATCGAAAGCACCGCGGTTCATGGCGGTGCGAATGTTTCGCATGTCTCCGTATGCCGAGACTATTACGGAGCGTATATTGGGATCAACCTTGGGGATTTGTTCCAGCAGGGTGAGTCCATCCATCTGCGGCATGTTGATGTCCGACACGACCATGTCGATGTCGCCATCGCTTCTGAGCACCTCCAAGGCCTCCACCCCGTTGTGTGCAAACACAAACGCATACCGACCGGCCCTGATGTTCCGCCTCATCCTCTGCAGGATCAGCGGTTCTAGGTCGGGTTCATCATCAACGACCAAAATTTTATAGGATTCAGTGTGTGTTTCCTGAGCCGTCGCCATCTGTTCCGGCCTTCTTCCTAGATTTCATCCCCAGATAGAATGTCAGTCAGCGTCGCAACCCGCGGGGGCAATGGAACTAGCCGCCCACTGCGCCCAGTGCAGCCTGCTGGTCATCATGGATGTCAATGATCTGGTCGAATCCGCTGATAGTGAACACGTCCCTGACTGACTGGGAAAGCGAACAGACGGCGAACTTTACGTTAGCGGTGCGCATATCCTTGGCGGTGAGCAGGATCACGCGCAACCCGGCGCTGCTGATGTATGAAAGGTCCTCAAAATCCAGGATCACGGCCTTGTCTTCCGCCGAAATGACGTTCTTGAGAGCATCCTGAAACTCAGTGGCGTTGGTACCGTCTACCCTGCCACCGGTCTTGGCAATGAGAGTCGCGCCATCCCGTGCTGCATTTACTTCCATGTTCCCCCCATACACTTGGTTTCTGATATTACTCTTTTAGTACAATCCTACTTATTTGCTTCGCAAGGCAAGCGAGCCGCAGACTCAGCCCAGCGATCAAAACATGTGCCGTTAGTATAATACAATTCCAACCATCCTTGAACACTCGTGCCCCTGTCTGGTCATCTCCTGTTCGCCGCCGGAGCCGAATCCCGCACAAGACCACACCGCCCGAAACCGCCCGACGGAATCCGCAGTTCGCGGGAAATGGACACAACTCCGTGGAAAATCCGGTCACCGGTGACGGCATCCAGAATCGGCCAAGAAACCAAACGTGCTACCGACTGGCTCTGTAGCCGTTTGTCCCTTCCAGAAACCGTGGCGCCAATTACAGCGCCGCTATCTCTGCCGCTGTTCACTTCAAACCGCCAACCCTGCCCCTGGCTCAGGGCAGGTGAGGCACGACACGGTCCATCAGCAACTCCAGCGACTTCAGCTGCAGATCGTGAGGAATGCGACGCCCGAGATTGTTCTCGAAGACGATGTGAGAGAGTTCCAGCTCCTCTGTAAGCTGTAGCAGACGGTCCAGCACCGACTCCGGCGTCCCGTAGACCACCTTGTCGCGCAGCCAGTCGTCGTAATCCATGGCCATTATGCGCTCGGATTCCGCCTGCCAGTTGCCAGGGGTTCCCTCCCTTGTCGCGCTGGCCGCCACTCGCACGCCAAGGCTCTGGAGTTGGGTCAGTGTGCTCTCCCTTGGTTCCTCGTAGGCCTGCTTTGCGGTCTCCGCGAGGTACACAGGCAGGCGAATGCCCACGTTGCCCTCTCCCGGGTGACCCGCCTCTTTCCACGCTTTCTTGTATGCCTGAACGTGTTCCGCCAGGTCCGAAAGCGCGAAGACCCGGGATGGGTTGACGAAGACCGGATAGCCCATGCGTCCGATGATCGGGAAAGTCTCCGCCGACGTTATTCCCACCCGTATCGGAGGGTGAGGCTTCTGGTAGGGTTTGGGCCGGACTGCCAGGTCGTAGCACTTGTAATGCTCGCCCTCGAAGGAAAACTGCTCGCTGCTCCACGCCTTGAGGATTATCTCAAGGTATTCCTCGAACCTCCCCCTGCTTTCAGGATAGGGGGACAGGAAGGCGTCGTGGTGCTCGGGGAAGGTTCCACGACCAATCCCAAGGTCCAGCCTGCCTTGGCTGATGTGGTCCAACGTTGCGATCTCCTCCGCGATCCTGATGGGATTGCCCAGCGGCAGCAACAGCACCCCCAGCCCGATGCGAATCCGCTCGGTCCGGCTGGCAATTGCCGTGGCAACCATAACCGGGGCGGACAGGACACTGAAGGGGATGAAATGGTACTCGGCGAGCCAGACCGACTCTACTCCCATCCGTTCGGCCTCCTCTGCTATCTGGAAGCCCTCCTGGAACGCCTGCTGGTCGGTTACCTCGTCGAGAGCGGGAAATTCGAGGAACAGTCCGGTTTTCATGGTCCCTCCTGCAGGCCAAGAAAGGCTGTAACGAATCAGGCAAGAATGCGGCTCAGCTTCGGGGAATATAACAGAATCGCCGTCTCGGGCGTGACAGACCAGCACATCAATAGCCTGATGCCACAGGAAGCGCTCCCCGGAATTGGAGGGACATCCCCCGTCAGCGAGCCGATCGCACGCTTGCCCTGTGAACGACCTTGAGAGCGATCGCCCTCATCGCGGTTGCATTACTGGCCGTGTTTGTGGTCTTCAGCACGGCCACGTTCGCCGACGACCCACCGGGCAAGCAGGACTCCCCGGTCAGCCTGCTGCTGCTGCAATCTATTAAGGAGGGGGAGGACACGGCGATACAAGGCAGCCAGCAACCCGTCGGCGACGCGGTAACTCGCCCGCTCCAAAATGACTATTTGGTTGTCAAGTACGCCACTGAAAGTAGCTCTTGCGGATATTCGGATTCATCAGACGTCCCCGTCTGGTTCGACTCTTCGGGTAACGTGCAGGTGTACATCCACCTGGAGAACACGGACGGGGATACGCTGCAGGAACCGCGGGATCTGGGCGCCGACATCGAGATCACCAACTCCAACGTGAACGAGGTGCAGGCCTCGGTGCATGCGGCGGCCCTGGACGACATCGCTGCGCTGGACGCTGTGGAGGAGATCACGGCGCCGGACTACGGCCAGACACCAAGGTAGGACGAGTTACCACCGAGGGCAACGGCATCCACCGCGCCGTCCTGGTGCGCGCCTTCAGCGGCCTGACCGGCGAAGACGTCAAAGGTCGGGCGCATCTCCGACGGCGTAGACTCGTGAATTTCCGCCAGATCCAGCCGCGACCTGCCCAGCAGTATAGAAATCGACCCGGACCCAGCCCTGGCTGGCTTCAACACCATCTCGGTGCTCAACCTGGCTGCCAATCCGCCGGTGGTGCTGACGATAAATGTCAGCAGGGGGCATAAGTTCCACGGACAGGATCTGTTGCCCGGCTGGAACCACGTGCTGATTCGTTAGACCGGGGACCTGATTCCCCCCGCAATCCCAGCGGGACGACTGCAATATCCTGTCTGACCTGTGATTAATTTGATTCCGGGATAGGAGTTACGCAGTTGGAGCGGACGCCCTCACCCTAACCCTCTCCCAAGGGGAGAGGGGATAGCCTTCGAGTGCGTCAGTCCTGTCTGGGATTTGGCTGATGCGCTCCCAATCCTGTAAATCTCTCAATTCTGTGAATCCTGATTCAGACAAATGGAGAACGAGAGGGCTCTCCAGAGGCCCGGCTAACCCACGGAGTTGGGGTTAACCGGCGTGGGCATGGCCTGCACCTCGGGCAGCACCTTTTCAGCGAAGAGTTTGAGGCTCTTTTCCGCCTTGTCCCTGGGCATTCCGCCATAGAACATGTGGATCACCACCTTGTCCAGGCTGATGGTCCACTGGAGCTTGCGTATCTTCTCGATGATTTCGTCGGGAGTGCCGATGGGCTGGGTCGCGCGTCGGGCGTTGAAGCTGGCATCGGCGGTACCGATGTCCGCCGTCTGGCGCACCAGGTACTCCTCGTAGCCCTTGATGCCCTCGTAGCCCGGGTTGTTCCATTCAAAGTAGTGGTGCTGCGCCGCCATCAGCTGGTTGTGGAAATAGATCCACCCTTCCTCGGCCTCCTCGGAGGTCTCGGCGCAGTACATCCACAGCAGGGTGGTTGGCTGGTCTGGCGGAAGGGCGAGTTCCCTGCGAATTGCGTTGAACCGCCTCACCTTGTCCACCATCATGTCCACGTCGTCGCCGGCCACGAACATCTGCCCCAGCCCGTTCTCGGCGGCCATCCGAGCCGAGGCCTCGGTGGTGAACGCCACCTTGATGTCCCTGGTCAGCTCTCCCTTGTGGCGCGCCTGCGGCCGGATGGTCGTTGGAGGAATGTCGTAAACCTCGCCCTTGAACTCGAAGCGCTCCGTACCGTCGGCCGCCTTGATGGCGTTGATCACGTCGTAGAAGTACTTGTGCGACTCGCCTATGGGATAGCCCAGCGAGGCGTACTCGTGGGGAGCAATGCCGCGTCCGATGCCCAGGTGGAGACGCCGACCCTTGAGGAGGATATCCAGCATGGAGAGCTCGGATGCCAGCCGGACCGGATTCCACCACGGCGCAACGATGACTGCCGTGCCAACGTCGACGCGGCTGGTGCGTCCCGCCCAGTACGCCAGGTATTGCAGAGGGTTGGGCTGCATCGAGTACGCGGAGCCATAGTGCTCGGTGGCCCAGATGGAATCGAACCCCAGCGGCTCAACCAGTTCCCCCATGTACAGGGTGTCGTCCAGGTTGCTGGCGTCCGGAATCTCCGGCGGCCGGTCGTAGTCTTCGGCCATCAACCGAGGCCAGTCGCCCTGGTTGTAGCCGGTTACCATCACTCCACAGTGCATTGATGAGTCCTCCTTCAGGTTGGCGCGTTAGGCCGGCGTCCATTGTTGCCCTACCGGCCAGTCATTGTTAACAGTATAACTATCCCTGGGGACAGACGTAGGGATCGGCCATCACTAGCCAGGCAACCAGCTCGCAGAAACCACCCGGGCGGGGAACCGACTGGCCGAGAGTCACGCAGACTGACGCATGAGGTTTGCGCCGCTCCTCCATCAGGTTGAGGGGAAAGCGGGCGGTAGGATAACATGGCCGCTTGTCGGCCAATGCGGAACGCAAGGCATTGCCCAACGACCATTTCTGGCGAGGTCAATTCGGCTGGCCGGTCTCCCGTTGGGGATGAGGGAACAGGCCGGGCACAGGCTGCGATTGAATTCGATGCAAGGACTGATCATCCTGATGCTGGGGCTGTTGACCGTCCTGGGATGTGCTTCTTCCCAGGACGGTCCGGCGTTCAGTGGTCCCGGACCCGATCCGGAGCCGGCTGTAGTATCCATCGGCGGCACCACCTACGCTGTTGACTTGGCTATTACGCCAGAGGAGCGTCAGCAGGGACTGTCCGGACGGGAACATCTGCCCCAGGATGCCGGGATGCTGTTCGTGTTCGAGGATGAGCGAGAGCTCCACTTCTGGATGAAGGAGATGCACTTTCCCCTGGACATCATCTGGATCGACGCGCAGTGCAGCCTCGTGGATGTCTCCGCAGATGTACCCACGCCTCCACCGGACGCCGACAACAACCAGATTCCGCGCGTGCAGTCGCCTGCCCCTGCACGGTATGTGCTGGAGGTCAATGCCGGCGAGGCGGCACGCAACGGGCTCCGGGCAGGCGACACGGTAGAGTTCCTGGGAGCCATAGCCGGTCAGCATGGCTGCTGAATCCGGCTCCCCAACTATTAACAGAGGATAGTGAACCAAATGGAGATTCTGGTATCCGGGTCCATGGCATACGATCGAATCATGAAATTCAGCGGTCGGTTCAGCGACCATATCCTTCCCGACCAACTGGACAACATCAACATCAGTTTGGGCGTCGACAGCCTGACGGAGCATATCGGTGGCACCGCAGGGAACATTGCCTATTCCCTGTCGCTGCTCGGGGAGAAGCCCCGGATCCTGGCCGCCATGGGCCGCGACTACCACCGGTACTTTGCGTGGCTCATGGAGCGAGGCATCGGCACGGGGGATATCCGCATCGTCGACGAGGAACTGACGGCAGGGGCCTACATCACCACCGACCTGGACTCCAACCAGTTCACAGGGTTCAATCCCGGAGCAATGAAGCACCAGGCCGTGTTTTCCTACGACGGAGTCAATCCTTCGGACACCATGGCCATCGTTGGACCGGGCAACCTGGACGACATGATGGAATTCACTGCCAGAAACAGCGAGTTGGGTATCTTCACCATATTCGATCCCGGTCAGTCGCTGCCAATCTGGGAGGCAGCGGCGCTGGCGCGCTGCATCGAGCAGTCCAACATGCTGATATGCAACGAGTACGAGATGGGCCTGATATCCAACAGCACCGGACTGGCCAATGATGACCTGGCGGTAATGGTGGAACACCTGGTGGTAACCAGGGGCGAGGATGGCGCCGACGTGTACAGCGGTGGGACGAAGGAGACCGTCCCGGTGGTACCGGCGGCGGCGGTCGACCCTACTGGCGCGGGCGACGCCTTCCGGGGCGGGCTGATCAAGGGGCTGGTTGAGGGCGTCGGTATTAAGCGGGCGGTCCAGATGGGAACCGTCTGCGGATACTACGTCGTCCAGGTCGAGGGAACCCAGACCTACAACTACACGCTGCCGGAGTACGAGGCGAAGCTGCAGGAGTGCTTCGGGAAGTAGGGCCCGTGGAATGACGCGTCCGGATCGGGCCTGTTGGTAGATCCCCAGCACCCGCGCTACACTCACGCGAGAGGGGGAAGACGGGCGCGCTTGTGCTAAACTGGCTGGGATGCAGAGCAGGAGAGGAGCAATGGGACTGTTTACCTGGCCCTTCGAGGTCGGCGACCTGAACGGCGACTGCTTCGAGTGGGTTGAAGGACTGGTGGACACTGGAGGATCGTACAGTTCACTGCCAGCCTCCACCCTGCGCCGCGTGGGTGTTGAACCCACGGAAATCATGGAGTTCGAGTTGGCCGACGGCACGATAATCGAAAGGCAACTTGGCGACGGTAGGGCGCGCGTTGAAGGTAAAGAAGTCCTGACCACATATATTTTTGGCGATGAAACGGATACCCCTCTATTGGGCGCGTACACGCTGGAGCGGGTGCATCTGGCAGTGGATTCATACGGCAGGCGTCTTATCCCGGTTCGCGCTTCGCTGAAACCAGTTTCTTGATATTCTGATCAGGATACCTGCTTGACCACTGACGCCACATTCCCCACCCCGATTCCCCACGGGCCGCTGGACGGCGTGAAAGTCCTGGACCTCAGCGAGGATATCGCAGGGTCGTTCTGCGCGCGGTTGCTGGCCGACTACGGCGCCGAGGTGCTCAAGCTGGAGCCGCCCGCTGGCGCTGCGCTGCGCCGGATGCCTCCCTTCTTCGGGGATGACCCGCACCCCGAGAAGAGCCTTTTCTTCCTGGCGATGAACCTGAACAAGAAATCCGCCACCATCAACCTCAAGACCGAGGCGGGCAAGGCCCTGTTCCGGGAGCTGATACCGCACGTGGACGTGGTGGTCGAGAGCTACAGGCCGGGATACCTGGCGGACCTTGGGCTGGGGTACGAGGCGCTGGAGGAGATAAACCCCGGGCTGGTGCTGACGTCGATCACCCCCTTCGGGCAGACCGGGCCGTACAGCCAGTATGCCGGCGAGGAGATCGTCAACTACGCCATGGGCCTGATCATGAGCATCAGCGGGTCGCAGGGCCGCGAGCCGCTGAAGCACGGCGGGTTCCAGGCGCAGTACGAGGGCGGGCTGAACGGCGCAGCGGCCACGGCCATGGCGTTGTTCATGCAGGGCAACACCGGCGAGGGCCAGCACATCGACGTGTCGATCACCGAGTGCGTGGCCTCTACCATGATGGCTACGCAGACCATGTACCCGTTCATCGGCGCGACACAACCGAGGCGCAGGCCGTCGGGCAGCAACTTCGGCCACCCGATGCCGTGCGAGGACGGCTGGATCATCGTCCAGACCGGCGGAGGAGCGACTTGGGAGACCATCGCCAACTTCTTTCGTGATCCGAGGCTGCACGAGGAGCGGTTCACCGACACCGCCGAGCGCAACCGCAACGGCGAGGAGCTGGACCGCATCGTGCTGGAGTCCATCAGCGAACGGGGCAAGTGGGACCTGTTCACCGAGGCGGCCAACTCGCGGATGCTGTTCGGGCTGGTGCAGACGCCCTCGGAGCTGGCGGAGTGCCCGCAGCTGGAGTCGCGAGACTTCTACCGCGAGGTGGACCATCCGGTCATCGGCAAGATCAGGGTGCCGGCGGCGCTGTTCAACCTGTCGCTGACTCCGTACCAGTACCTGATGCCCGCGCCGACCCTCGGTCAGCACAACCGGGAGATCTACGTCGACGGGCTGGGCTACTCGATGAAGGAGCTGTCGGTGCTGCGGCAGACGGACTCGATCTGATGGCTACTGTTTCCAACGCCAAGCTGCCCCTTGAGGGGATCCGGGTTTTGGACTCGACCTACGTGTTCGCACTGCCATACGCGGGTGGGCTGCTGGCGGACATGGGCGCCGAGGTCATCAAGGTGGAGGGGCCGGGCCGTCCCGACGTCACCCGCACCGGCGGGTACTCGGGGGTGTTCGCCGAGAACGAAATTGGCGAGGACTGGTGGAACCGTCCCTCGACCTACAACCTGATCCACCGGGGCAAGCAGTCCATCACTCTCGACATGACCGACGAGCGGGGCCGGGACCTGTTCAAGGAGCTGGTGACGGTCTCCGACGTGGTGATGGAGAATTTCACCCCGCGGGTGATGCGCAGCTGGGGGCTGGACTATCCCAACCTGCGCAAGCTGCGTCCCGACGTGGTCCTGGTGTCGAACACGGGCTACGGGCACGGCGGCGGGCCGTACTCGGGGTACCCGGCGCAGGCCACCACCCAGGAGGCGACCCACGGCCATTGCTGGGTCACCGGCTACCCAGGCGAGGGACCGGCCAAAGCTGGGGCCTCGTTCGTCGACTTCCTGTCGACCTGGACGGCGCTGTTCGCCATCGGGGCGGCGCTGCGCTACCGGGCCCGCACCGGGCTGGGCCAGTGGGTCGACATGGGCATGTACCAGGCGGGCGTGATGTTCCTGTCGGAGTACATCCTAGACGCCACGGCCAACGGACGCGAGGGCGGGCGAATCGGCAACCGGCACCCCTGGCGGGCGCCGCAGGGCTGCTACCCGGCGGCGGGCGAGGACCAGTGGATCACGCTGTCGGTGGGCGACGACTCGCAATGGCGGTCGCTGTGCCAGGTGATGGAACAGCCGGAGCTGGCCTCGGACCCGCGCTTCGCCTCGCTGCTGGGACGCCGGGAGAACCACGACGCGCTGGACGAGATCATCGCGGCGTGGACGTCTGGCCGGGACCGCTACGACACCATGCATGCGCTGCAGGCGGTGGGCATCCCCTCGGGGCCGGTGCTGACCGGCCGGGACATCCACTTCGACCCGCACTTCAAGAGCCGCAACTTCCTGGAGCGGGTGAAGTATCCGCCGGAGCGCAAGCTGGGCGAGCGGATGTTCCTGAGCCGCCCGTACAAGTTCTCCAAGAGTCCGCTGCACATTCAGGGGCCCTCGCCGGCATTCGGGCAGCACAACGAGCCGGCGCTCAAGGACCTGCTGGGCGTCCCGGACGCGACCTACGAGCAGCTGGTGGAGGACGTAGTGATCACCTCGGTGCCGACCACCGGGGAGCCGTCGCCGGTGACGCGGCAGCCCGAGGCGCTGGAGCGGGGCGTTATCGCGGCCTACGACCCGGACTACCGCGAGCGGCTGGGCCTGTCGGAGTAGGCGGGCGACGGCCTGCCACCTTGCTTCGGAACGGCCGACGCAATCGGCTTTCCTCAACGCAGAGTACGCAGAGAATTCCGCCGATGACTGGGGATTCGTCCCGCTTGCGGCACTGGGCAGCCACGAGGGCCGGCTCTGCGGGATTTGCGGGGATGCCCGCGATTCTTGACTGAGGCGAAGGCTGGGCATAAGCTAGTCATGAGGGCCCGTAGCTCAGTGGTAGAGCAGCCGGCTCATAACCGGCTGGTGGCTGGTTCGATCCCAGCCGGGCCCACTCTCCGCTGAACATCGCGGTTCTCGCCCCTTCAGTTGGATTTTCCTGACCTTGACCCGGTCTTTTCCGCCTGCCTTTGGCTGGATGCCAAGCCTAGTTGTATTTGACGCTAATAGTGTATAGCGCTATTATACATTGGTGATCAGGAGCTACCTAGGCCGGGACACACAGGCAGTGGCCGAACGGCGCCGGGTGCGAGGATTTTCCGAATCGCTGCAAAGGCAGGCCCAGAGGAAGCTGATGCTGATCAATAACTCAAAGGACCTGAACGACCTGCGGGTACCGCCGGGAAACCGACTCGAAGCACTGACGGGGGACCGAGCTGGGCAGCACAGTATTCGGATCAATGACCAGTGGCGGATCTGCTTCACATGGGACGATGGAGACGCCTACGAGGTCGAGATAGTTGACTACCACTAGCCTAGGGGCCTATTGACGGAGGAGGCCACGATGATAGAGACGAAGGCAAACAGCGAAAAGCTGCCTCCCATCCATCCGGGAGAGATTCTGGAGGAGGAGTTCCTGCGCCCCATGAATATTACGCAGTACCGCTTGGCCAAATCCATTGGGGTGGACGCGCGACGGGTGCACGCCATCGTCAACGGGGAGCGGAGCATTTCGGCGGAAACGGCTCTGTTGTTCTCTCGGTTCTTCGGGAACTCGGCCGGGTTCTGGATGGGGCTGCAGAGCCAATACGACCTGGAGGTAGCGGAAGAGCGGCTTGTGGGGAGGTTGGACGGGGTTGTAGCATATTCTTCAACGCAGTAGTGGTAGAGTAGGCGGCACAAAACCGGCTGGTGGCTGGCTCGATCCCAGCCCGGCCCACTTTCCGGTGAAGGGAATGGCCTAGCATCATAAGATAGACCAATCCCTTGGCCAAGTAGAGCGAACCCATGCGAAGGCTAAATGCACACAACCCCAGCAGCGTTAGCCTCCTCCTCTATTTCGGACACCTCCCGCACCGCCGAAAAAGCAAGATTCTCCGAAACGTGGGGCTTGCTCTCCACGATTTTGGACGCAAGAAACTGCTGATCTTTGTTAGGGAACTGCCTCTTGAACAACAGTGCCGTGGCTAGTCTCTCCAACTCTCTGACATCTCGCTTACCTAGTGTTCCAACAACAAATGACACTTGCGTACCGTATCGTTCAACTACTGTGGAACGCTGCTTGATAAGCCTGGTGCCAACATTTTCAACTCTGAAAGAAGGCCCATAAGGTGGCCTGGGTTCCAGAGCACATACAGAATTAGTGAGCATCCTCCCCAAATCGTCGTGGAAGTCGAAGGAATAAGGTCCATGCTTGTATAGCACAAAGTTATAGCCGCTCGGCACATGCAGCAATTCCTGAAGGAAAAAGAGAGTTTTTTGGATGTGGGTTTCACCGGCCCATCCATCCTTTTCGCGTAGCTGCTTAACAAGTCGAGCAACAATGGCCCAACGGTCCATATTTTCGAGCATCTCTAGGCCGCCCCCTATTCCATGTTTCCGTCTAGAATGATTTGCCTATTTTGACGAACAAATTCCTCTGCTTCAGGACGAATAGTCGGATCAACAAATACGAAACCTACGGCCGCTGTTGGAATTCTGCGTAGAAGCTCCGACAGACCTGTCGATGATTCAATCCTGAGATCTGCTTGCAGCACTGGAAAATCGATGACATTACCGGACGGCTCATAACTATCAAGTTTGACATTGTGTTCTCCAAACTCTTTGATCAGGGCACGGTAGACAAACTCGCTAGCTTCAATGTTCAAGTTTTGGTCTGCAGGGTTTCTTTCGTAAGCAACTTTGAAATGCTTCCTATTCGATATCCTTGAGGCAGACTCTAATCCATTTCTGGATTCTTTTCTTATCGCTGTCAAAACTTCGGTATCTGAAAGCTCCAAGAATTCCTCCGGCTCAGTTGAAAACTTACCCCCCTTAAGCCACTGGCTAAGAAATTCCTTCAAATGGAGGTCGTATGCTCGTCTAACTGAGTGCAAATACACTTGAGAGAACATAGAATACCTAGCCAATAGAAGGGCTTCTGCTGACCTAATCCCACCTAGCTCTAGTCCCAGGGTCATTGGAGGCACTATAGATGGGTCAGATGAATATTCGGTCGTGGCAAGTATTCGTAATGAGTCTACTAATCTATATAGATCAAATTTCCCATATTGGACACCAATGTGAAGCGAGTCTCGAAGTAAATAATCCATTCGATCCACGCCAAATGCGTTTCCTACAATTATCTCTGAAAGCAACTCTTCCCAAGGCGTGAATGGCATTTCAGGCACATACCGCTTGCCAACCGAAAGTTTGAGAACGTGGTCGACAGTCAAAGGTGGGATCAAGGGATCCCAAATCTGCCTCATTTCCTGACTCGTAATCAATGCCGCAGTCATGTGTTCGTGTTTGAATCCATCGGGTAGCAATTCCTCCTCGGCAGCGTGAGAGAATGGCAAATGGCCGATATCGTGGCAAAGAGCAGCCATCCTCAGGACCCGTCGCCAATACCTTTTTTGATCTTCGTTTCCAACCTCTGGAATCAGGTTGCGCACCCGTTCGCTTACTAGGTCGGTTCTAGTGATAACGTCGTAAACCCTCCCTGCGAGTTCCATTACCCCTAGAGCGTGCTCAAACCGCTTGTGCGTGGCTCCCGGATAGACTAGGTATTCCATTGCCAATTGGTGGACATGCCTCAATCGTTGAACTGGGGGTGAGTCAAGGACATACCTTTCAGCGGAATCTATGGTAATAAAATTGTGTACAGGATCACGTATCTCATGAAGAATTTTCGATGTCATCGCAATCCCTGAGTAAGTTTGTGCCTACAAGGATACCTTAAGACCTTGGAAATCCGAAACCAACTCCTGTCATCAAGATTAGCTCCTGCCAATTCAAACATCTCCCAAGTCCAATTGAGCAATTCTCAAGTTTCACTAGTTCACTCAAATTGCCATTCGCATCAATTTCTTGGGCTTTGTTCTTGAGCGGCAGCCTCAACTCTGTCGCCCCTTCTTTTCGGACCTACCCCTCCCCCATCGCGGCCAGGCGCTCGGCTACCTGGTCGGGGGTTACGTCCTCGATGTGGGTGGAGATGGACCAGTGGTTGCCGTTGGGGTCGGTGATGCGGCCGAGGCGGTCGCCGTAGAACTGGTCGGCGGGCTCGGCGACGGAGGTGGCTCCGGCGGCCAGGGCCTGGGCGTAGACGGCGTCGCAGTCGTCGACGTACAGGTGGATCAGGGTGCTGGTGGGCGGCCACTCGGGCGGCAGGGCGTCGGAGAGCATGATGGGGACGCCGCTGATCTCGACCTCGGCGTGGCCGATGCCACCCTCGGGCATGGGCATGCGGAAGCGCTCGGCGGCTCCGAAGGCACTGACGAGGAAATCGATGAATCCGGCGGCGCCCTCGACTATCAGGTAGGGCGTGACGGCGGTGTAGCCGTCGGGAATGGGCTTGACGTCGGGCATGGTGGCTCCTGCGGTTCCTGGCGCGTCGCGCGCGGGTGAGTGCTGGGGATGGTATAGGAACAGGCGGGGCGGCCACAAGGGGGACGGTTCACCACAGAGGGCACAGAGGCCACCGAGTTTTCGGGGTTCGGCTTCGGGGTTCGGTGTTGTACAACAGCAGGGGCAGCCACTTGAGCTGCCCCTGTATTATTTCCGGGCGGTCCGGCGCGTTGCCGGATCAGGCCGAGGGGTTACTGGCTCGGTGGCGCCGCCAGGGCGGCAGCGGTAGTTAGCTGAACTTGCATCAACTCATCGTCGGTCATGCAGCCGTACTGCTCGTTTCCGGCGGCGGTCATTTCGACGAACTCGTCGGCGGGCATTGCCATAATGCCTTCGAGGCCCAAGTTGAAGAGTTGGACGTATTCGGGGTTGTCGTTGGCAAAGTCTGTCAGGCAGCTGTGGGTCTCCTCGGTAACCCCCCCAATGGCCCACTCTACGCCGCTGATAAAGATATTAACGTTGGTATCGTGGCTGATGCAGCCGGACGATGGGCTGCCGATGGTGACGGCCTGGAGAGGAGTGGCGTTGACTATGGCGGCCATCTGTTCCGCGGACAGGACGTCGCCTGCGCAGGCTGCCTCCTCTTCGGTCAGCAGGGCAAAGATGTCGGCGCCGGTGGCTCCGGAGACGCTGTCGAGGGCCATCCACATGCCAACCGTAAACTGCCTCTTCTCGTCGTTGGACAGGCAATCGAAGATCCCGATGTTGTAGTCCATGGTAGTAGCGGGGTCGATGGGATCGTCTCCCAGGTGCAGCCCAAGCCGGACGTACACGGCGTCGGGATGAGTCAGGCCGACCTCGGTGATGCAACTGCGGCTTTCCGGGGACCATCCGCCAGCCTGCAGGTCCAGGAATGCGACGGCGAGGTATATCACGTTGTCCTGCTCCAGACAGTTGAACAACGGGGCTGTCTGGGAAATGTCGCCGGCAGCCATCAGCGTTATGGGAGTGCCCAGAATGAGCTGGTAGAGGGCGTCGCCAACGCCGGTCTGGACGCAGGAGGCTTCCTGTTCGGAAAGAAGGGCCATCAGTTCGCCACCGGTGGTGGACTGGGTGATGACGAAGTCCTCCAGCGACATCATGGCCTGCGGCGGGGCGGGCTCGTCCGTGGGCTCAGGCTCTGCCATGGCGGTGGGCTCCGGCGCCTGGGTGGGCGGCGGAACTGGGGTGTTCGTGGGCTCGGGCTCAGGCGTGGCGGTGGGCTCCGGGGCCGGCGTGGGTTCGGCCATCGCAGTTGGCGCCGCCGCAGCGGTGGGGTCAGGAGCGGGCACGGATGTTGCAGTCGGCTCCGGGTCGGACCCGCAGGCGACAAGGAGGAGCATCAGTGCAGCCGTGGATACCAGGATGGCCGCCCAGCGGCCGGCGACGAGTTGAACAAGCATAAATACCACCGAAATATAAGAGTGATGATTCTGAGCGCCTTGAAACGCCGCGGTAACACCCAGAGAGCGATCACTGGACATCAGTCCACCACACACACCGCGGCGCGCCTGATTTTACTTGCACAACTGGCGTGACTTGTGAAATATATGTAAGAGAATTGTGCAACTTGTGTAAGTGAAATTGGCCGCCCTAGAAGCATGAAACCTTTGTGGCGGGACCACCATGTCCCTAAAGACCCCGAGTGCAGTTTAACCTAGGGGGCATACGCTTTTCACCACAAAGATTGATGGGATCCAAAGATTTCTCACCCGCCTCCAAATCACACCAGCATGGCCTCGTTGGTAGTCTTGTACCGGTACAGGCGTTAAAATGGCGATGGAGGCGGCTGAAGGGATCCTTGTGACGTGGATTGGCTCCCGGGCTGCTGTCCGGGAGTTTTCATTTGAGGGGCGGTCCATTGGCTAATGCAGAGGTCAACCAGCATGTGCGATACGAGCCGGAGGAGAGACCTCCCGGCGCGATAACTGTCGGCCTTGGCGTGCAGGCGGGAGTGATCACCCTGCCGGCCATCGTCATCGGCGTGGTAATCGTGGTGAAGGCCGGCGGCGGATCGGACGGCTACCTCGCCTGGGCGGCGTTCGCGGTGCTGCTGGTGAGCGGGTTCACCACGCTGGTGCAGGCGGTGCGGTTCGGTCGCATCGGGTCGGGGCACGTACTGATCATGGGGACGTCCGGGGCGTTCTTCGCAGTGTGCATCGCGGCGCTGCTGGAGGCGGGCCCGGCGACCATGGCCAGCCTCGTGGTAGTGTCGTCGCTGTTCCAGTTCCTGCTTGCGGCCAAGCTGTCGCTGCTGCGGCGGATATTCACGCCGGTGGTAGCCGGGTCGGTGATCATGCTGATCACGGCGACGGTGATGCCCGCCATCTTCCCGCTGCTGGACGCCGTTCCCGAGGACACGCCGTCGTTCGCCGCGCCGCTGGTGGCGGTGGTATCGCTGGCGGTGCTGTCGTTGGTGATCCTCAAGGGGTCGCCGGCGCTGCGGCTGTGGGCACCGATAGCCGCCATCGTCGTGGGGTGCATCCTTTGCCTGCCCTTCGGAATCTATGACGCGCAACCAATCATAGATGCCCCCTGGTTCGGGATGCCCGGAACGTCTTGGCCAGGACTGGACCTGACTCCCGGAGTGGAGTTCTGGGCGCTGCTGCCGGCCTTCGTGGCGGTGACCATCGTAGGGGCCATCGAGACCGTCGGGGATGGGGTGGCGATTCAGCGGGTATCGCGACGCCGGCCGCAGGCCACGGACTTCCGCGTCGTGCAGGGGTGCCTGAACGCCGACGGGCTGGGAAACCTGCTGTCGGGGATCGCGGGCACGCTGCCCAACACGACGTACTCCAGCAGCATTTCCATCACCGAAGTCACCGGAGTCGCGGCTCGCCGGGTGGGAGTGGTCATCGGCGTGACGCTGATGGTGCTGGCTTTTTTTCCGAAGGTGGCGGCGCTGCTCATCGCCATACCAGGGCCCGTGATCGCGGCCCACGCGACGGTGTTCCTGGGGATCCTGTTCGTGCAGGGGATGCGCATCGTCATCGGCGACGGCATGGACCACCGCAAGGCGACCATCTGCGGGCTGACCTTCTGGGTGGGCGTGGGCTTCCAGAACGGATGGATCTTTGCGGACCAGCTGGGAGATGGGTTCCTCGCCGTGCTGCTGGGCAACGGTATGACGGCCGGGGCCATCACGGCGGTGCTGCTGACGCTTTTCCTGAACCTGGCCGGAAGCCGGCAGAGGCGGCTGCGGGTGCCGCTGGTAAGCGATTCTCTGGGCGAGATCGACGGATTCCTGCGTCAGTTCGCGCGTCGGGCCGGGTGGAACGAACCCTCTACGGAACGGCTGGCGTCGGCAGGCGAGGAGGCGCTGTCCGTACTGCTGCAGGAGCACCGGGACGAGGAGTCGCCGCTGCGGCTGACGGTGTCCGTTCGTCCGGAGGACGGCGCTGCGGAGATGGAGTTTGTCACGTCGCTGGAAGGCGAGAACGTTGAGGATCAACTGGCTTACCTGAGCGCCCTGCCGCCGGTGCCCGACGAGCGTGAGGTGTCGTTCCGGCTGCTGCTGCACTACGCGTCGTCAGTGAGCCATCAGAAGTACCACGGGGTGGACATCATCACCGTGCGAGTGGACAGCACGCGGTAGTCTGAACCGGGGTTCGTGTTAAGGGTGTGTCTGGTGATTCGAAGCGTGGGCGTCGGGACGTCTGAACTGTGATTCGTGTGATTGCGTTGATGGGCGTGATGGGGCGGTTCTGATGTTTTGAGCCATTGGCGCCTTGGCAGTTCTCCGAATTCGGGTTTACTCTCGACCCTCTCGCCCTATCCCTCTCCCGGAGGGGTAGGTGACTGGTCGCGTAGTTCAGTGCGATTGAGTGCTACAATCCGGCCAGAACCGAGATTGGTAATAGGCCGGAGGTGGAAAGATGGTACTGGCAGGTCAGCAGCTTGAGACGGGAATGATCCAGTATGCCAGCCGCGACGGGACGATGATTGATGCGCTGTACAGCCGTCCAGCGGAGCCGGGCAACTACCCGGCGGTGATTGTGACCATGGAGGGCATGGGCCTGATGGACCACCACAAGGACATCGCGGTGCGGTTCGCGGGCCGCGGCTTTTTGGCCATCGCGCCGGACCTTTACACGCGAGAGGGAACGCCGGAGCCGGAGAACGTGCTGCCCACGCTGTTCGCCAGCCCCGATTCGCGGGCGATGGACGACCTGGACGGCGCGGCGGTGTTCCTCAAGTCGCAGGCGCACAGCAACGGCAAGGTGGGCATCATCGGGTTCTGTTCCGGCGGGCGGTACACGCTGATGATGGCCTGCACCAGCAGCAACATCGACGCGGCAGTGGACTCGGCGGGCGGGCACATCGCGGACCAGGAGATCACCGACTTGAGGCCGAAGAACCCCATCGACATGATCGCCGACCTGTCCTGCCCGCTGCTGGCGCTGTTCGGCATCGAGGACCAGAATCCGACGCCGGAGCAGGCCGAGCGCCTGCGGGCGGAGCTGGACAAACACGGCAAGACCTACGAGTGGGTGATGTACGACAACGCGGGCCATGCGTTCTTCGCGGACTACCGCCCCAGCTACCGCGCCGCCCCAGCCCAGGACATGTGGCACCGCGTGCTTGAGTTCTACGGCAAGCATTTGAGCTGAGGGTTTAGGGGATGCGTTCGTGGTTGGACAAGCCAACCATGAACGCACTCTTCGAACGCACTCTTCGGTTGGCATTGTACAGGGGTGCATTTAGTTGTGTGCCCCTTTTTTGGTGCGGGAGAGATTCTGTCTGAATCAGGATTCACAGGATTAGAAGATGAGCAGGATTGGGAAACATTCTTGGAACCCCAAGATCCTGATCAGCCTGACCAGGCGACAACTGTGCAATCGTACTGATGGGAAAGAGCTTCTTTTGAACGAATGAGTCGAAGCGGATGTAAAATAGTGGTCATGGAGCGAGCATGACCACGCCGATCAACAGCTTCCAGGACATCCTCGACGCCATGGAGCGGGACCCTGCACTCAGGGACGCGCTCAGGCGGTACATCCTCACGGATGAAATTCTCGCCCTCCCGGCGCTGGTACAAGCGCTTACCGAGGCGGTGGAAGCGCTTGTAAATGAGTCCAGGGAACTCAGGACAGGTCAAGAGCAAATCAGGACAGATATGGCAGACCTAAGGGCAGGGCAAGAGGAACTCAGAGCAGGAGTTAGCGAACTACGGACTGACGTAGGGCGAATGGGAGGCGATGTCAGCAACATGATGGGTACCGACTACGAGGGAACCGCTGCTCGAATCGCCGACCGGTTGGTGAGGAGAAGACTGGGTTTGACTAGTCCCACAGTGGTGATGCGAGGGCGGGGCATAAACGCTACCCCCACATTGCCAGAGGTAGACCAAGCTGCCGCCATGGGAACTATCACCTGGGAGGAGTCCGATGACCTGGCCTTGGCAGATGTGATCGTAAGAGCCACCGAAAAAGATGGTTCATTCGTCTACGTGGTAGCCGAAATTTCGATCACGGTGCAGGAACGCGACCGGGTCAGGGCGCACCGCAGGGCCAAGCTGCTGGAAAAAGCGACCGGGGTGGCCACGATACCGGTGGTTATTGGAATCGACGAGGAGACGCCGGCGGAAGATTCGGGAGTGGCGTTCTGGCAGTTCGACCCGGAGTAGAAGTGGGAGTTATGCGGCAGACTAGGCCGTAGGGTCCCTGTACAGGTGGCGCATCGAGTGGCGCGCCCCTTCTGGTTTGGGAATAGTGAAAGTATGGATTCCTATTTCCAAATAGGAGTACGAATCCGGAATAGGGGAGAACGATGAAATGGAATGAAAGTCTGCCGGACGTAAGTTCATGGCAACCACGCGTCGACAATATATCTACCCTCAGTAACGGACTTCTTCTCACTTGCCAGGCCATACAAAGCCGCATAGTCAGCGAGGGAGGGATTGAAAGGCGGTTTAACATTGACAATTTCGACTCCGGACCCGGCGTTGAAGACCTTGTTCGCAGAGAGCTCTCGCAACTTCTCCCTAGCAGATACTCGGTTGATGCCGGTGTAGTCAACGACAAAGACGGCAAGACGACAGGAGATTATGAGGTGTTGATCCGAAACCAACTGTGGGCCCCCGCAGTAAAACTCGGGGCAACACCGGATTCTCGCCGTTTCCACTACCCGATTGAGAGCATTTACTCCGGCATCGAGATAAAGCAGACCTTGGGATACGCTGAGCTCGACTTTGCTATGGAGAAGTTGGTCAAGCTCTCGCGTTTGAACCGACCTGCTAACCCCTACGGTCACATAACTGAAAACCAGCACATCACAAATTTGGACAAGGACGGATTCACGCTTAACCCGCTGCAAACTGTCGTGCTAGGCACAAGAATCCAGCAGGGGATTTCATTTCGTGATCTAGCAATGAGGTTCGGGACGATTAACGCCAAACTGGACCGACACGAAATGGTGAGAGAAATGTGTGTGCTGGATCAAGGGGTAGCAATGTACATGGTGGAAGATGGGTTTGGGGGAAACGTAGAGGCGGATTTTATGAGGGACAGAAACGAAGAACTGCGCATGGCGATCTACGATCAGGAACCAGAAAACGCTTTTTTCTTGCTGTATATCCACACTCTAGGGCATCTGACTCGATCAGTTCTACAAATCCATGATCTGCATCGAAATTATGGAACTTTTAATCCCACATCCGATCTAATCCAGTGGAACAATGCTCTGTTCAACTTTGGTCGTGGGTGATCTGTTAGTTGTAAAAGACCAACACCATCACGGTCATCTGTTTCCGGATATTTGATATCAATCCCGCGGATGGTTTTCTTCCACAATAGGGCTGCGAAAGGGCTTGTCTATATTCCCGCTTTCACGGGACTTCCGTGGGCTTACCGCCTCGCCACCAGCCGGTAGACCCCCTCGGTCTGCGATAGCAGGTACAGTTCGCCGTAGTTGTCCTCGGCGAAGGACATTATGCGGACGCCCGTGTCGGCTAGCTCCTTGTGCTCGGTGACTTGGCCGTTTTCGTGGCGCAGGCCGTAGACTTTGCCGCTGCAGAAGTCGCCGTAGACGTAGGCTCCGCGCAGCCAGGGGATGGCGTCGCCCCGGTAGACGTAGCCGCCGATGACGGAGCAAGGGCGGCCGTCGAGGGAGTACTCCCAGACCGGCGGGATGGTGCCCTCGCGGTCGCAGTTGTCGCGGGGGCGGAAGCAGTGGTTGCCCTCGAGGATGTTCCAGCCGTAGTTGCCGCCACGCTCGATTATGTCGATCTCCTCCCACTCGTTCTGTCCGACGTCGCCGGTCCATAGCTCGCCGGTCTCGCGGTCGAAGAAGAAACGCCAGGGGTTGCGCAGGCCGTAGGCCCAGATCTCGGGGCGGCCTCCGCCGTCGGCGAAGGGGTTATCGGGCGGGATGGCGTAGGGCTCCGTGACGGTGGACTCCGAGACATCGATGCGGAGGATGGAGCCAAGCAGCGTCGAGGTGTCCTGTCCGCTGCCGAGGGGATCGCCCGCCGAACCGCCGTCGCCGAGTGCTATGTAGAGGTAGCCGTCAGGGCCAAAGGCGATCTGTCCGCCGTTGTGGTTGGCGTAGGGCTGCCCGACCTCGAGGATGACCAACTCCGATTCCGGGGCGATTTCCAGGTTGTAGTTGAACCTGGACACCACGGAGCGCCGGGGGTTGGCCGCCGAATAATAGAGGAAGAGGTGGCGTTCGTTGTGGGGCGACAGGGCGATGCCGAGCAGGCCCTCTTCGGAGCCGCGGCTGCTGACCCGGTCCCGGAGGTCCAGGGGTTCGGGGATAAAGATGTGCTCCTCGGTCAGCTGTTCCTCGTCAAGGACCAGGATGCGTCCAGCCTGCTCGGTTAGAAGGACGCGGCCATTCCTGGCTTGGACAAGGTTTGTGGGAGCGGAAACGCCGACAGGCTGTACCTGCTCCAGCCGCAGGGACTCCAGCCCGGGCGTGTCGGATGTGGCGGCAGACGGCGCGCTCGGGACCTGCGTCGGCGGAGCGGCAGAGCACCCCGCGAGGACGGCGGTAAGCAGGAGCATCAGGACGGAGATGGCGGCCATGCGGACAGTATGGCATATCTCACGACATCAGGTCGGTATCGCCCAAGGGGTTGTTTTCGCAGGGGATATAATGGGGGCGATTCTCCTCATTTCCGGGGTGCTCGGGAGTAGCGTGGTGTTGAACGTAAGACTGGCAACGAACGAGGACCGGGACGAGGTGCTGACGCTGGTGCGGGGCCTCCTGTTCGAGCTGGGCGGCAATCCTGCGCCTGCCCAGGCACTGAACGGAGTGTTCCGTTCGCTGGTATCCGGCGGCGGCGGGTTCATCGTCCTGGCCGAGGTGGACGGCGTGCCGCGGGCCGTTTGTACGGCGTCGTACACCACCGCGCTCCGGACGGCCGGCCGCTACTGCATCCTGCAGGAGATGTTCGTGGAATCGGAGTCGCGGGGCTCCGGCGTGGGGCAGGCCGTCATCGAGTTCGCGCTGGAGCACGCGGCTGACAACGGCTGCGAGGTGGTGGAGCTGGGCACGCCCAGACGCGGGAGCCGGCAGATCGAATTCTACGAGCGGAGTGGGTTCGAGAACGTCGGGGCACGCATGCGGTGGCGGACGAGCGATAACAGGTACCGCTAGACCGGAAATTACACGTTCCGGAAACCGGTCGCAATGTTGGAGAGCTAACCCACACCCCAACCCTCCCCCGCGAGGGGAGGGAGCTGCTTTCAAACGTATACTCCCCTGACAAGGGAGCAGCAGGTCTCCACCAGGGAAATCTTGAGCTGATAAAGGCGAGGGCATGATGAGCGCTGTCGACCACTGGCGGCAGATGATTCTGCAGGAACACGCGCAGACGGACCGGATTCGCGGGCCGCGTCCCACGGACCACTGGACGCAGCTGGCCAGGAACTTCAAGGACGACCCGCACCGCACCGGTGACGAAATGGTGGATGGACTGCGGGCGCGGGTGAAACCGGGAGAGACGCTTATCGACGTGGGCGCCGGCGGCGGACGGCTGGCGCTGCCCCTGGCGCTGACCTGCAGCCATGTCTATGCCGTGGAGCCCTCGCCCAGCATGTGCGGCGTGCTGCGGGAGACCGCCGAGGAGTCCGGCATCGCGAATGTGTCGGTAACGCAGGCGACCTGGGAGGACGCCTCGGTTGAGCCCGCCGACGTGGTGCTGAGCAGCCACGTGGTCTACGTGGTGCAGGAAATCGAACCGTTCATTCGCAAGCAGGAATCACACGCCCGGCGGCTGGTGCTGTGCGTGGCGTTCCAGTCGCCGCCACAGGCCGCCATGGGCGGGTTGTGGGAGCAAGTGCACGGCGAGGAGCGGCTGCGGCTGCCATCGCTTCCAGAGCTACTGCCGGTGCTGGAGGAGCTGGGTATCCGGGCGGAGGTCACCGAGCTGGAGCCTCGGCCTGTGCAGACGTTCGAGAGTTTCGAGGACGCCCGCGTGTCACTCAAGCAGCGCCTTTACGTCAAGCCGGATTCGGCTGAGGAGGCGCGGCTGGAGGGGGCGCTGGAGAATTGGCTGCACGAGGTGGACGGCACCTGGCAGATGAAGAGCTCGCAGCCCATCCGGCCCTGCATTGTGGAGTGGGAACCGACGAGGTAACGGCCCGGGCCTCTGACGAAGAGATCATCTGTGAGTCTTCGCAGTCAGGGCGTCCACTCCGTTCCAAGTCCGTTCATGGTGGGCCTTTCGGCAAGCTCAAGACAGGCGTGTCGAACCACGAACAGGCGACTCATCGACAGGCTCAGGGCAGGGCAGGCCTGACTCTCCACCTCAGGGAAAGGGGATTTGTCGGGCCTTCTCTGTATTCTCCATACCGGCGGGCCTAGAAGCTGAACGGGGTCCAGGGCTGCAAAGGGACGGCGAACATGCGGTCGGCACGGAGCAGCGCGCCGGGGGTGTGCTCGTCTACCAGCCCGGCTCCGGCCAGGGTGGTGAACGTGACCGTGCCGAGGTAGGCCGAGGCCAGGCCGGACGAGTCAATGGAAATGTCCGGGAACCCGGCGGCCGTGCTGCAAACGGCCCCCTCGGGTGCGCCCTCAAGCTTGAAACAGCCATTGTTCCACGGACAATGGGAATCGCGGACCTCGATGGTCAACGCGCCGGGCTCAGCATAGGTACGCTGCCCGAGGGCCGCCGCGGCGTCGACTATGCGAATCCAGACGCCGTCGCGGACGGTGCGCTGCAAGCGACGCGGGTCGGCGAGCATCCAGGGAAGGGGGTCATCTAGGGGGCGCTTGATGGCCTCGGTCTCGCCCATCAGGTCGATGTCGAAACAGAACCGCCACAGGGCGGTGGCGGCCTCCTGGGTCGCAGCCATGAGGTCGGTTACCGTGATGGTTGGGCGGTTGGAGCGGTAGGAAACGTAGCCATCGATCCTGCCGTCCTGTTCGTAGGCGGCGTAAAACACTCCGCCCCGTCCGCGACCTCTTACACGGGGATTGGGGTCGTGGGCGTCAGGAACGCGGGACTCTTCCTCCCACTTGTGCGGCGGTTTGGGGAAGACGCCGGGGCGGCCAGCGGTTACGCGGCGATACACCTCGGGAAGCCTTGTGGCGATTTCGTCCGGGTCGACGAAAACGATTCGCCCGGGTGTTTCATATCTGCGGGCGTATGCGTTGTGATGGCGGTCGATCTTCCAGAACTCATGCTGGGTGCCAACGCCGTAGCCAAACCTGCCATAGATAGCGCTCTCGGAGGCGAACAGCGCGGCCACTGGCTCGCCCCACTCGTGCATATCGTTGAACTGGCGGCTCATCATGCGGGACATGATGCCCTGGCGGGTGTGGGTGGGCTGGACCGCGACGTTGGAGACGCCACCGACAGCCGAGTTGCCGCCGGGAATGGACATTTCCAGCTGGTGGCACTGGCAGCCGCCGACTATGTTCCTGCCCTCGAATACCGCCAGCGAACGGGACAGGTCGAAATGAGGACGCAGATCCTCGGGATCGTGGTCCAGCCGGTTGCTGTGGGCCCGGGATTCAGCCCGCAACCACTGAAGAAACTCGTCGTCTGTTACGGGCCTGAGTTCCTGCTCCGGCATCTGCAGCGCGCTCCCGTCTCAGTTTACTGCATTGAAGTATAGCGGATTGTGCGGCGGCGCCGTATCGCGAGGATTTCACCAGCTGAAATTCTCACGATTTACGACGTTTTTTGGTACTTTCTCATTGAAAATGTTGCCGGTTATGTTTTACTATCGTTTTCTATTTTGTCGATTTTGCTGACCGATTGGAGGTTGAACCGTGCAAGGGACCGTTTGGAAACTGATATTGCTGACATGTCTGCTGGTCGTTCCGCTGATGCTGCTGGCAGTGGCCTGTGGCGGAGACGACGAGGAAACGACTGAACCCCAGGCCACAACACCGTCCGGAGCCGCGGTTCCGACGGCGGCCGCAACTGAGAAACCCGACGAACCGGAAGATACTCCCGCCCCGGCGAGCTCGGACGACCCGTTTGTGATCGGGGTGATGGAGTCGGTCACCGGACCAGGCGAGACCTACGGGAACGTCGCGGTCCAGGCCAAGCAGATGGCCGTGGACGAAATCAACGCGGCCGGCGGCATCAACGGCCGTGAGCTCAAGCTCATCGTCGAGGACTCCAAGTGCGCTGCCCAGGACGCCATCACTGCTTATAACAAGCTCACTGATGTGGACGGCGTGAAGATCATCCTGGGAACGTCGTGCAGCGGCGCGATGCTGGGCGCGGCCCCGCTGGCCGAAGCTGACGGAGTCGTTCTATTCTCCGGCTTGGCTACCAACCCAGACATAGCCAATGCCGGCGACTACATCTTCCGCACGGCCCTGAGTGACCAGCAGGTGGGAATAGACACCGGCAACGTCATGTGGGTCGACGGGGCCCGGACCCTGTCCACCATAACCGAGGCCACCGATTACGCGGAGGGGGTCAGGCGTACCACCGTGGCCCAGTTCGAGAAGCTGGGCGGCACAGTGGCAGCCGAGGAACGCTACGCCTCGGATATCACTGACTTCAGGAGCCAGCTGACCAAGCTGGTGGGCGCAAATCCCGACGCCATTCATATCGCATCGCAGTCGGAATTCACCGGCGGAACCATCATCAAGCAGCTGGATGAGCTGGGCTACGGCGGGCCAATCTACTCCGAGATCGTTCCGGTCGGGGCCACGGCCTTGGAGATCGCCGGGGACTCGGCAACGGGCGTAAAGGCCATTCTGGCCGATATCGATCCGGGCAACGCCAAGGGGCAGGAGGTCCTGTCCAACTTCAGGGAGCGCTACGACTACGTTACGCTGGCCTGGTATCTCGGCTCGGCCTACGACGACGTTCATATCACCGCCGAGTGTCTCAAGCAGACAAACGACGACCAGGACGCCGACGGCTTCCGCGACTGCCTGTACGACATCACCTGGAGTGGAGCCATCGGGGACAACTACAGCTTCGACGGGGACGGCGAGGTTGTGGGGCTGTCCAACGTTGTGATCGAGGTGCTGCCCACGGGTGAGCGCACCGACGAAAACCAGGGATACCGGGTCCTTGGTCCGGCCCCAAACGAGGCCATGGCCATGGGATCGACCGTCCCGGAGTCGGATGAGCCGTTCGTGATTGGCGCGATGGACGCCCTGACAGGCGTCGCCGAGTCCTATGGAAACCCGATCCAGCAGGCCAAGTTGCTGGCCGTTGAGGAAATTAACGCAGCCGGCGGCATTAACGGTCGGGAGCTGCAGATCGTTTTTGAGGACTCCAAGTGCGCGGCGCAGGACGCAATCACCGCCTACAACAAGCTGACCGACGTGGACGGAGTGAAGGTCATCCTAGGAACCACCTGCAGCGGCGCGATGCTTGGGGCGGCGCCACTGGCCGAAGATGAAGCCGTCATTCTCCTGTCGGCGTCGGCTACCAGCCCCGACATCGCATCCGCAGGAGACTTCATCTACCGCACGGCGATCAACGACCTGCAACTGGGCATCGACATCGGCAACACCATGTGGGTGGACGGTGTGCGCCAACTGGCAACGATCACCGAGTCCACCGACTATGCCGAGGGTGCCAGGAGGACCTCGGTGGCACGATTCGAGGAGTTGGGAGGTGAGGTTGTAGCCGCCGAAGGTTACGCCACGGAAACAATAGACTTCCGGAGCCAACTGACCAAGCTGATCAACGCCAATCCCGACGCCATCTTGCTGGCGGCCCAGGGTGAGGTTTCCGGCGGGACAATCGTGAAACAGGTGCGAGAACTCGGCTATGAGGGCCAGATCTATTCAGAGGTCGTGCCGACGCAGCCCGACGCGCTGGCCATCGCGGGAGACGCAGCTACGGGGCTGAAGGCGGTGGTGCCGGATGAGGACCTGGCCACGAACGTCGGGAAAGACTTCCTGGCAAACTTCGAGAGTCGTTTCGGATACGTTGCCCCGTTGCCCTGGTTCCAGGGCTCTGCCTACGACGACGTTTACATAGCGGCCGAGTGCCTGGGGCAGACCCGGGACGACCAGAATTCGATTGGCTTCCAGTCCTGTCTCAACACCCTGACCTGGAGCGGAGCCATCGGAGACAACTACGGATTCGACGAGAACGGCGACGTATCCGGTCTGTCCAACGCAGTGGTGGAGATTCTGCCACTGTCGGAGCGGACCGAGGAAAACCGGGGCAAGATGAGGCTGGGACCCGCGCCAACCCCGTAACGCCGAACCTCTCAATAGCGGGATTCGGACTCAACAACTGCAATTCGAGGCCGGTCAAAGTTGCCCAGACCGGCCTCGCGCTTTGGGGTAAGGGCGCAAGGGCTGTGGTATTATCGTAACTCGATCCAGGCTGATTCCGTTCCGAGAGGGACGTTTTGCTGGGCCATTCCGCTGGCGAAAGCCGTTTCACGACACATTTCAACATCACACCGACGCGACTCCTGGCCATTGTCCTCATCTTGGTCGCGGTCGCCTACCTGGGCTGGAAGATCAGCGAGTCTCCCACGCAGGCGGTGCAGTTCACCTTCAACGGGCTGTCGGTGGGCGCGGTCTATGCACTCCTGGCCATGGGATTCACCCTGGTCTACAGCACGGTATGGTTCTTTGACCTGTACTACGGGGCAGCGGCGGCCATTGGGGCCTACAGCGTCTTCTATCTGAGGTCTTCGGAGACCCTGGCCGGTCGATACGAGGTCAACGAGCACGCGGTCAACGTCGGTTTCGCGATGGTGACGGCGGGAGTGGTGGCATGGGTGCTCCACACCGCCGTCTATTCGAGGTTGCGGGCTAGATTCGGTCCGGCGGTTCCACTGGCGGGAGTGGGCCTGGTCGCGGGAGGCGCCGGGGCGTACATGGGCTTCGTGCTGACGTTCCCGGGCAACCTGCACCTCGTGTTCTCGCCAGCCGTAGGCCTGGCGGCAGCCGCCGTTGTGTTCCTGGCCCTGCAGAAGGTGTATCAGAAGGTGGCGCCAAACGGCGGCTCCTCTGCCTTCCTGCCCTTCGCCCTGCTGGTTGCCGCAGCCCTGGGTGCGTGGAGCGCGTTACTGGTCTCCGGGGAACCGGGATCGAAGCTGTACCTGAGCTGGGCGGTGTCATGCCTGCTGGCAGGAATCGTTGGCCTGGCGCTGTACCGGGGGCTGTACGTTTACATGCGGCAGCGCTCCCGGTCACCGTTGATCATGCTGGTGGCCTCCCTGGGGATACTGCTGGCAATCACGGCGGCTACGACCATCGTGTTCCAGAGCGCACCACGACCCCTGCCCGACGTGTTCGGGAGTTCTCCCTGGGATGTCGGCGGCGCCTTCATTAAAGGATTCAACGTGTTCACCATCGGTGTGGCGTTGGCCGGGTTCGTGGGGCTGCTGCTCCTGCTGCGGATGACCACATTCGGCAAGGCTGTGCGGGCCATCGGCGACGACGAGGAAGTCTCGAAGGTGGTGGGCATCAACACCACCGTCATCATCGCCGCCGTGTTCTTCATCGGCGCGATGTACGCTGCCATGGCCGGAATCCTCAGCGGACACGACACGGCGATACAGCCGAGAATGGGGCTGCTCCTGTTGCTGAAGGGCTGGATCGCGTCAGTTGTCGGCGGATTGGGCAACATCTACGGAGCCATCGTCGGCGGATTCGCGCTGGGCATGGTCGAGCAGTTCGGAATCTGGGATCTGGCGGGCGAGTGGAAGGACGTCATCTCATTCGTGCTGCTGATACTGTTCCTGTCGTTCTGGCCCCGGGGCCTGATTCCGAGGAGGTAAGTCGGCGCACCGACTTGCGGTGGACGCAAAATGCGAATGGGTGCCAGCAACATAGTCGAGAGGATCCGGGGCGCGCGCGACGCCAGCGGACTGCTGCAGCTTGGGCGGAGCAACATCGAGCTGTGGGCGAACCTGCTGATACTGTCGTGGGCCATCGGGTTCATGCTGTGGCAGGGCGCCGGGTTCGCCATCACCATAGCCACAGTTTTCGGCATCTGGGCGATACTGGCCATCAGCCTGAACCTGGTGGTGGGATTCACCGGGCTGCTCTCGGTGGGGCACATCGGTTTCTTCGGCATCGGGGCGTATACCGTGGCCATCCTCACGTCCAACGCGCCCTACGAGCAGCTGCGGACTGAGGCAATTCCCACCTTCGGCTGGGCGTTCTTCGCGGCGCTGCCGGTCGGGGTTGTGCTGGCCGGTCTGGTGGCGCTGGTGGTCGGCGTGGTGTTCAACCGGTTCCGCGACGATATATTCGTGTTGGTGTCCTTCGGTTTCACCATCATCTCGTTCAACGTGTTCCTGAACTGGCGGAGCGTCACGCGCGGCGCATTCGGCATCCATGAGATCGCGAGGCCGACGGTGGGATCCAACGCGCTCACCGGTGACCTGGAATTCCTCGGGTTGGTGATGGGGTTCCTGGTCATCGTGCTGGGGATATCGTGGTTCATTGTCACGTCCTCGTTCGGCAGAGTGCTGACGGCCATCCGGGAGGACGAGCAGGCCATCGAGGTGTTCGGATACAAGGCGACGCACTACAAGCTGGCGGTTTGGACCATATCGGCGATGATGGCCGGGCTGGCCGGAGGGCTGTTCTCCAGCTGGACGACGTTCGTCGACCCCAACTCGTTCTTCCTGCTGGAGTCCATGCTGCTGGTGGCCATAGTGATCCTGGGAGGGCTGGCGACCATCTGGGGCTCGCTACTGGGGGCAATGGCGTTCGTGCTGCTGGAGGAGGGGATGCGGTTCATACCGTTCCTGCCCGTTGAGTACGTTGGGCAGTCGCGGCTGGTGGTGCTGGGCGTGATGCTGGTGCTGCTGATGCTGTTCCGGCCGCAGGGGTTGGTCGGGAGGTTCCGGCTGTGAGCGCGGAGAGTTTACGCCCTTCCCCTGAGGGAGAGGGAGCAAGCGTGCCGGCCATTGAAACGGTCGACATTTCCAAGCTGTTCGCCGGGGTGCATGCTGTCGACGAGTTGTCGCTGACCATTCCCAGGGAGGGGATGACCAGCATCGTCGGGCCCAACGGGTCGGGCAAGTCGACTCTGGTGAACCTTCTCAGCGGCGTGCTTCCGCTGGACGGCGGGATGGTGATCATCGACGGCGTGGGGATGAGGATCGTGCGCGCCCATGAGAACCCGGACCACAACCTCACGCGGACGTTCCAGGAGGTGCGGCTGTTCGAGCAGATCACGGTCTGGGACAACATCATGGTTGTGCTCACGGCGAGGGGGATGCTGCCGGCGCTGCTGGAGCGAGTGCGGCCGTCGCAGCGGCAGAGGGCGCAGAGCATCCTGGAGACCGTGGGCCTGTGGGACAAGCGCAGCGAGCTGGCGATGAACCTGTCATACGGCCAGCGCAAGCTGCTGGAGATCGGACGGGCCATGGCCATGGACGTCAGCACGTACCTGTTCGATGAGCCGTTCGCGGGACTGTTCCCGAGGATGCTGGAGCGGGTGCTCTCCATCCTGAAGCAGATGCGGGAAGACGGGTACAAGATCATCTTTGTGTCGCACAACATGGACATCGTGCGGGAGATGTCGGACCACCTGATCGTGCTGGACAGCGGCAGGCTGCTGGGTGAGGGCGAGCCCGACGAGGTGCTGGGCCGGCAGGAGGTGATCGAGGCCTACCTAGGGGCGTGACCGCAAAGAGATTGTCAGAACTCTGATTCGTTTGATTACAGGATTTCGCTGATTGACCCCAATTCTGTAAATCCTGATTCGGACATCTACCGTGACGATCGAAAGGTCCTGGGGTTCCCGAGATTGCCGCTCATTGGCATGATGATTGCGGGATGCAGATATGGCAACGACTGATGGCACCCACTACATACCCGACGACAGCCTGCTTGAGCTGACGGACGTGTCGGTGCGGTACGGCGTGGTGTCGGCGCTGAGCGAGGTGTCGCTGGGCGTAGCGCCCGGCGAACTGGTGGCGGTGATGGGGCCCAACGGCGCGGGCAAGTCGACGGTGCTCAAGGCGATCATGGGCCTGGCGCCGGTGGTGGACGGGACGGTTTTCTGGCGGCAGAGGCCCCTGCACGCCGCGACCCACGAGATCGTTCGGGAGGGCATCTCCTTCGTGCCGCAGGGCCGGCGGGTTTTCACCCACCTTTCCATCACCGAGAACCTGGAGATGGGGTGCCTGCATCTGAACGATCGTACGGAAAAGCAGCGTCGCCTCGACTCGGTAATGGAGCTGTTCCCGGTACTGTACGAGAAGCGCCGCGACCTCGGCAGCCAGATGTCGGGCGGGCAGCAGCAGATGCTGGCCCTTGGCAGGGGGCTGATGGCCAACCCGGACGTGCTCCTGTTGGACGAGCCCACGCTGGGGCTGGCGCCGATCATCGTCAAAGAGGTGTTCGAAAAGGTGTCGGAAATCGGCGACACGTTGGGCACCACAATCATGGTGGTGGAGCACAACATCCGCGGCGTACTTGCGATCGCGGACCGGGGCTACGTACTGGACAAGGGCCGCGTGGTCTACGAGGGAACGCCGGACAACATCCGCGACTCGGACATCCTGACCCGCGTGTTCCTGGGCGAGGTAGGGGACGACGAGGAAGAGGAGGAGCCTTAGAGGGTGTGTTATAAATTCCCTCTCCCTCTGGGAGAGGGTTAGGGTGAGGGCGTACTCTGCGATTACAGTAACGAGGACCTCTTGGAGGGGCCCGCAAATGGGAAAACTAATTGCATATCTCACACACCCTGTTAGCGGACAGGATGTTCGGAACGAGACCGGGCGGCTGAGACAAGGCCTTTCCTGATCCAGTCGCCTGGATATTGCGACATTGCTTGACACGCCTGATGGGGCGTGTTTTTCTTTGGCTGCAATAAGGGCGAAAGACAACGATGATTAGAGGAGAGCAGCAATGGCTGAGAGGCTGGTTGGAGTTGCGGTTAGCGGGGCCAGGATTCAGGACATCCAGAGGATGATCGTGCGGGCTGAGGAGTTGGGGATTCATGCGGCGTGGATGACGACGGGCGGCGCACGCCCGGACAGCATCACGGCCTTCGCGGCGTCGACCGGGCTGACCGAGCGCATCAAGCTGGGGACGTCCATCGTGCCGACCTACCCGCGCCATCCGCTGGTGATGGTGCAGCAGGCGCAGATCGTGGCCCAGCTGGCGCCGGGCCGGTTCCGGCTGGGCGTCGGGCCGAGCCACCGCCCGACCATCGAGGCCATGGGCATCGAGTTCAACGCGCCGCTGGGCCACCTGCGCGAGTACCTGCAGATCCTCAAGGCGATCCTGCAGCAGGGGCGGGTGGACTTCGACGGCGAACACTACACAGCCCACGACGGCATCGCGGAGCCGCTGGACATCGAGATCATGGGCTCGGCGCTGCGCAAGGGGTCGTTCGAGCTGTGCGGTGCGGAGTCAGACGGCGCCATCAGCTGGATCTGTCCCTTCAACTACCTGCGAGACGTGGCGCTGCCGGCCATGCAGGCCGGGGCGCAGCGGGCCGGACGGGAGACGCCGCCGCTCATCGCCCATGCTCCGGTATGCGTCCACGACGACCCCGACGAGGTGCGGGAGGCCGTACGGGCCCAGGTGATGAACCCTCGGCTGCCCTACTACCAGCGAATGCTGGTGGACGCGGGCTACCCGGAAGCAACGGAGGGCACCTGGAGCAACGGTATGATCGACGGCGCGGTGATCTGGGGCGACGAGGAGCGGTGCGCCGAGGGCGTGCAGCGCCTGTTCGACCTGGGCGCAACGGAGGTGCTGGCGTCGCCCATCAGCGCCGGGCCCGACGCGGCGGCGTCGGTGGACCGCACGATGCGCATGCTGGGGCAGGCGGCCGCCGCGCAGGGGTAGGGGCGGCCTGTCCGGCTGAAGGAATCGTGAGGGGCGTACGGTAGTGCGCCCCCTTTTTGCTAGTACGGGACAGGACGTCAGGGATCTGTGGTTGGTCGGCGCATTATGCAGTGGACGTTGCCGTATGCCTCACCTACGAGATTCTGCAGTGATGGATGGGTGATGTCCTCAAACTGGCCAACCTTGCTCGTCCACTGACCATCTTCCAGTTGCCTTGTAGCGTGAGTCCACTCACCGGAAAGAGCGAAAATGGCGACCTTCTCAAATCCGCTTTCGATCTCTTCATCCTCGCAGATCACGAATCCCAAGGATTGAAAGACCTGAACCAGCGCACTGGCCTCGGAGGATCTGGGCACGCCTGGAGCCCAATAATTGCCCGGAGAATGGCTCCACCAGATCGTGTCGTCTCCCGTAGCCCAGGCTATGCAGTTATAGGTGTCGGAAATCTCACTGGTTATCTCGTATCCGGAGTCGGCCAGACCTGGATGGGCATTCTCTATATTCCACAGCTGCATTTAACTCAGATATCCCTGTTCCCTTCCCCATTCCAACCATGCTGCTGCGACTTCGTCTACCTTGCCCCAGGAATCCTCGGGTGCAGGGGTTTCGCCGATAATATCGTGTAACGCTTGGAACCAGTGGGGGCGGTTTCGCTTTTCAGATATTTCCTTGAGGATAAGCGGAATGGCCTCATTTCCCAGAGCGATGATCTGAGGGTAAGCGGGGTGTCGGGAAAAGATGGCTGGGTTCGAGTGGATGGCTGTTTCAGTGAGCCATCGCCCAGCAAGCTCTCGAAAAGATGTCTCCACCAATGCTTTTCTCGGTGGCACTAAAGTTTCATCTGCCCAACGGTCATAAACGAATTCGTAGAAGCCATCCACTATTGGGTATTGTGTAACCCGAAACAACTCCATCCCTGACTGCGTAAATAACACTCTTCCAATATGCAATCTATTATCATCGGGATCGGGAAACCTTAAGACAACTTGTCTAGCCCCGTAGGAGGCGGAGATGCTCTGAGGTAAATCCTTCATACTCACGCCGGAAGGACCTTCAAAATGAACAAGTCCCAAAACTTCTAGTTGCCGAATCGAATTGTGATTTATGCCCGCTCGATTATAGATGTCCAATTGCTCGTCAAATATTAGGGGTTCTATGGTGCGATTTATTATCCAGGTGAACCGGCAGAGAGTCTGAAATAATTCTGCCTCTTTGGCTCCGAAGTCAGCGATTAAGTTGACGGTTTTCCGAGAGAACCTCCCCGGGTGATTTCCCTCACCCGCCAGGACTTTCGCCCAGAGTTCTTGCATTTGGTCGTCGGAGACAAGTCGCGATTTGTCAAAAAAATTGGCTATCCAATCGTCATCAATCTTGTCTGGCTCAGCATCGCCTGCAAGTAGTGGGATTGCCTTAGCGGATATGACTTCCATGTTGGACTGCATCCTCATCTGTTCCTGCATGAACCGTTCTGCAGCCCTTTGTCGAAGTTCGGCGACTTCGATTTCTGTGTCAGCCTGGGAGAGGATACGAATTCGATCTGCCTTGGCCTCTGCTTCTGCCATCCTGATAGCCTGGCTGGGGTCAAAATGGCGACCAATGGCATTCGACACTTTTTCAACCAGCAAGGTTGCGGGTTGGGTAAGCGCAGCCAGACTTGCCGACAAGGGGTCTGCCATACTTAGTTCCCTCAGATTAGAATGGCCTCTTGACTAGCAAATCACATAATGCCCATCCGTAGCAACCCTGTAAAATTGCCAACAAAGGTGTTTGCCATTCCTGCCTCACGCTCATAATATGACCTTGAAGATGGAAGGGAACCTGGGCTTTCCTCTACTTACGGAGGGCTGCATGAAATACGACGTGATCATTGTTGGCGGGGGGTCAGCGGGGTGCACGCTGGCTGCGCGCCTGTCGGAGGACCCCAACCGCTCGGTGCTGCTGCTGGAGGCCGGGCCGGACTATCCTGACTTCGAGCTGCTGCCTGACGAGATCAAGTACGGCTACAACAACGGCGCGTCGGAGCTGGACTCGCCGTTCAACTGGTCGTACCAGGCGCGGGGTAGCGCACAGCAGTCGCGGCCCATGGACATCGCGCGGGGCAAGGTCATCGGCGGCTCGGGCTCGGTGAACGGCCAGGTGTTCCTGCGAGGTCTGCCCGAGGACTACGACTCGTGGGCCGAGCAGGGCAACACCGAGTGGAGCTATGTCAACGTCCTGCCGTTCTTCCGCAAGTTGGAGACCGACATGGACGTGCGCGATGACTTCCACGGCACGGAAGGGCCGATCCCGGTGAGGCGGGTGCCGCGGCAGGAGTGGCTGCCCGTCTACGAGGCGTTCCACCAGTCGACGCTGGACGCTGGGTTCCCCTACGACCCGGACATGAACAACCCTGAGACCACCGGGACGGGCGCGGTGCCCATGAACAACCCGGGCAACATCCGGATGAGCGCGGCGCTGTCGTACCTGAACCCGGTGCGCCACCGACTGAACCTGACGGTGCGGGGCGGTGTTCAGGCGCGTCGGGTGGTGTTTGAGGGTGGTTCGGCAGGTTCACCACGGGCCGTGGGCGTTGAGGTGGAAAGCGGCGGCGAGGTGTTCACCGTCGAGGGCGAGGAAATCGTCCTGTGCGCCGGAGGGCTGGCCTCGCCGCAGCTGCTGCTACTGTCCGGAGTTGGGCCGTCGGCACACCTGCAGGAGATGGGCATCCCGGTTCTGCTGGACTCACCGGGAGTGGGCCAGAACCTGCGAGATCACCCCATGGTGCTGGTGGACCTGGAGCCACGGGATGGAGTGGCGCTGTCGGAGGACGTGCCGCGAATCCAGACGGGAGTGCGCTATACCGCCGAGGGATCCCACCTGCGTAACGACATGCAGATCACGTTGACGTCGTATTCCGGGACGGGCGGCGGCGACCCCATCGCCGGTGCCAGCCAGAGCAGGAACGGCAAGACGCTGCACTTCACCGTGATCCTTGAGCTGGCCGAGAGTTCCGGAGAGCTGACCCTGGCGTCGACGGACCCTTCGGCAGGGCCGAACATCGACTATCGGTACTTGGAGGATGAGTTCGACGTGCGACGGCTGCGAGAGGCCATTCGCCTATGCGCCGGACTGACGGAGCACGAGTCGTTCCGTCCTCTGGTACACGGGCTGGCGGCTCCGGGGCCGGATGATCTGGAGACGGACGAGGCGTTGGACGCGTGGCTGCACGAGAACATCAGCACGACGTTCCACACCTGCGGCTCAGCCCGGATGGGCCCAGACGGCGACCCGATGGCGGTTGTGGACCAGTACTGCCGGGTGCGCGGCGTCGAGGGCCTGCGGGTGGTGGACCTGTCGGTGGCTCCCAACGTGGTCCGCGCCAACACCAACGCCACGGCCATCATGATCGCGGAGCGCGCGGCGGTGTGGTTCTGAGGGAGCGTTCACCGCTCTGATATTGCCCGGTTGGGCGCGATTGGCGGACCCAACAACCCGAAAACAGGGAAATAGAAAGGACGGGTGGGAACAATGGGAATTCTGAATGATGACATGAAACGAGTGGTACGGCAGCAGCGGTTCGGGTTTATCGCAACAGTGTGCCCTGACGGCACACCGAACCTGTCGCCCAAGGGCACGACGGCGGTGTGGGGCGACGATCACCTGGTGTTCGCAGACCTGGCGTCGCCGACGACCATGGCCAACCTGCGGGCCAATCCGGCGCTGGAGCTGAACGTGGTGGACGTGTATTCACGCAAGGGGTACAGGTTCAAGGGAACGGTCAGCATCGTCGAGAAGGGCGAGGCGCTGTTCGACGAGATATTCACAGCCTTCGACACCGGCACTCGCGGGGTACACAAGGTTCAGATGCCGGCCCGGTCGTACGTGCTGCTGAATGTCGAGCGGGCGCTGCCGGTGGTGTCGCCGGCCTACGTTCCGGGAACGACGGAAAAGGCCACCCGAGAGCAGTGGGCGGAGTACTGGGCCGGGGTGCACACCGACCGCATGGCGGAGCTTGAGACGTAGGGCTAGAGGGTGTGCATCAAGCTGAATTGTTCGCAGTCGCTCCAAGCGTTTCGGTGATGCGGGCCACAGTGGGCATCAGCCTCTTTCCAGGCTCCGCTCATAGGGAGTGGCCATCCTCTGGCTCGTTGGATTGGGCAGGCGCAGGCCTCTGCATTTTGTGATAGGCATAGATGCCGAGCCCCAACGCGGTAGGCACCGAGACGAATGTGAACAGATAAGCAAGAATCACGTGAGCGTTGCCCCACAGCGCGTTGTCCTTGACATCCGCAGGAGTCAGACTCGTCCATTGGTACTGAACGGTAACCAGCATGAACAGGGTTCCCGTTATGAAAAACCCGCAGGACACCAGGAACCACATCCGCCCACTGAGAAAAACCGCAGCGACAGCTATGACCCAGAACGGGAAGAATCCTGTCGCCCAGATGGCAGGATCGGGCCAGTCAGAATCGTAGTTGAATAGGCCAAGAAAGCCGGATGCGAATATGGCCGCTCCCGGGAAGGTCAGCAAGCTGAACATGAACACGTTTGCGAGAATCTCTTCCACTCGCATGCCCAGCTCCTTGAGATCATGCAGCTTTGTCATACGGTGGACTCCCTCCAGAAACTGATCGCATTGCATTCGGCGGATTCGGGCTAGGCTTGCCCCGGCAACAGTCAGTGCCTGCTATTGTCGCCGGATTTATCCCAATCCGGTCTTGACGGCACTAGCCAACAATACACCTTGGCCACCAATCGGCTCACGGGAAAAACATCCCTGTTCATTTGATTTCCGCGGCATGGGCGCCAGATCGCAGTCGTCCTCGGTTACTACCTAGTTGTTGTTCCGGAAGCAGGCAGTACAGAACGGAACGAGGCCCATCCTGCTGGGCAGGGTTTGATATTTATAGTGGCTGTTATAATATTGAAAGCAGGTATTTCAGTCCGAGCGGGTGTAACTCAGTGGTAGAGTGCTTGCTTCCCAAGCAAGACGTCGTGGGTTCGAATCCCATCGCCCGCTCCATTAGTCACTGATCGCTCATCTTCCACCGTCTGAGGCCGGAATTGGCCTTTTTGGCGCTCCGTGTTTCATTGCCGGTGGATTGGCCTTGTGGTAAATTACCGGAAATATTCAAGCGGACGTCGAAAAACAGGGAGTTCTAAATGGCATACGTTACCCCCCGCGAGGGCGAAGGCCCTGAGAGCCTGGTCAATCGGTTCCGGGCATCGGTACAGCACTCCGGCATACTGCGCGAACTGAAGGACCGCCGTTTCTTCCGTTCCAAAGCCCAGAAGGAGAGGCTGGCCGCCCAGCGCGCCGCTCGCCGTCGCCGCCGCCAGAACCGGCGCAACCGCTAGAGACAACTTCCGGTTGACAGCAAATCGCGGGTGGCAGGCCTCGGGCACGCCGCGCGCGGTTGTTGTTTTTGGACATACGGCTCTCGGGCCATTCCCTTGCCGGGAGTTGGCCCATTTGCTACCATGGTTGTACACGGAGGGATCGCATAGTGGCCTAGTGCGGGCGCCTGCTAAGCGCTTAACCTGCTAAAAACGGGTTCATGGGTTCGAATCCCATTCCCTCCGCCACCACAATTTCCCACACCGTCCCATGCAGTCTCAGTTGTCCTAGATCCGCATCTGAGTCACTGGGTTTAGCCACTTGAATCTTCCCGTTGGGCATCGTAGAGCGCCAGCAAGCCCCACATAATCACGTAAAAAATATGTGGGAAGTGTGGCCATTGACAAACTCACCCAGTGCTTGGCAAAGGTGCTCCGTGAGCTCAGCCGATACGGTGATGGTTTCTACCTGCTCATCGCTCCATCGGCGTCCAAGTCCTGGGTCCAGCGGATAGTAATCGACGGACGGCACCGGAACATAGGGTTCGGTTCCTGCCCCGTCGTTAGCCTGGAACAGGCGCGCACTGGCGGCCACCAATCGCACTGCCGTCTCCGAAGGCCGGGACCCCTTGTCCGAAAGGCAGGCGGCCAGGGAAGCCGCTCGCACCCCCGTCCCCACCATCGCCCATGCCGCCGCTCGCGTTATTGAGATCCGCCGGCCTGCATGGAGCAACCCGAGACATGCCGCACAGTGGGAAAGCACCTTGGCAACTTGCATCTTTCCATCCATCGGTGAGATGGCGGTCGACGAGACTACTGCAGCGCACGTGCTGGCAGTGCTTTGCCCATATGGACGCCAAGCCGGAAACGGCCAGCAGGGTCAAGCAGCGAGCGGAAACAGTCATGAACTTGGCGATTACCCACTGACACCGTCTTGATAACCCGGCAGGAAAGCCACTTTGCAAGGTCCTTCCTCAAGTGAACAGGGAACCAAATCACCCTCCGGCCCTGCACTACAGCCAGGTGGGCTGGGTCTTGGCCAAGGTGCGCGAGTCGACCTCCCGTCTGTTGACCAAACTGGCCTTCGAGTTCCTCGTACTGACCACGGCGCGTTCGGGAGAAGTAAGGAGGGCCAGCTTGGGAGAGAGCCTGTCGGAACGGCGCACGTGGGAAATCTCCCACATCAAGATGAAGTCCCGCCGCTTTCACAGGGTGCCTCTTTCAGACCGGTCGATGGAAATTCTGCACGAAGCATGGCCGGTAACCGGACCGGACGGGCTGATATTTCCACCCGAGCCTGGACGAGGCATGGTCTCCGATGTGAGGTACTGCATGACGCTGAAACGGCTGCAGCTACCTGCGAATCCCCACGGGTTCCGCAGTTCCTTCACGGACTGGTCCGAGGAACTTCTGAAAGGGCATTCGCCAACTGCCGACGCTGCCCTGGCCCACAAGGAGAAGAGCAAGACCAGGCAGGCCTACAAGAGGACGGACTTCTTCAATGCCCGAATCGAACTGATGCAGAGATGGGCAGGCTATGTCGCGTTGTCTAACTGTCCTCTACCCACCCGTTCAGCAAGCCGTTGCGCACCGCCCAGACGACCAGCGCCTGCTTTGACTCAACGCCCAACTTGTCCTGGATACCGTAGACCGCATTGCGGATGGTTACAGGCTTGTTCCCCCTGGCTTCCGCGATTTCCGCATAGGACAATCCCTGCGCGAAAAGCGTGATAATCTCACGCTCCCTGGGTGTCAGCTTCTGTAATTCGTATGCCCTCAGTTTCACCTCGGCGCGCCGAAGTCCCGCAAATGCCCGCTTCATCGCCTCCGCAGGCATACGGTACTCGCCTGCTGCCACGCCCTGAACCGTTTGCACCAGCCTTTCCATCCCGTAGAACTTCTGGAGGTATCCGCTAGCGCCGGCGGCTGCGGCTTCTACCACGGCGTCTTCTTCCATGGAGGCTGTCAGGACCAGCACCTTGGTATCGGGCAGAATCTCCATAATTTCCCGGCAGGCGTCGATTCCGTCCTGGACAGGCATAATTACGTCCATAATGATTACATCTGGTCTCAACCGCTGAGCCGCCGCTACGGCCGCCGCGCCGTCCCCCGCCTCACCGACTACCTGGAACAACTCAGAGCGCTCCAGTGCCTCTCGGAGACCGTCGCGCATCATTTCGTGATCGTCTACCAGCAACACGGTAGCAAGACTAAGCTGCTTCAACCTCTGGACCTCCGTGGGTGGAAACGTGCGGAATTACGCCGGTTACCACTGTTCCCTTGCCTGTTGCGCCACAGGACACCTCGAGACTGCCACCTATTCGCCCGATGGCCGTCCTCATCCCGGCGAATCCGTGCCCCCGTTCGCTGTAGTCCGGCGGCAGTCCGGTCCCGTCGTCTGCCACCGCCATCCGGAGTCCGGTCCCCTCGAAACTCAGCGATAGCCTGACCCTGCTGGCGTTGGAGTGTAGGTAGGCATTAGTCATTGCGTTGTGCGCTATGGACAGCAGCAGGCTTTTTGTGAGGACCGGCAATTCCGGCTCCTGTCCCACCTGGTCGAACTCGGTGGGGATTGAGGTGATGGCGGAAAATGCGGTGGCGTGTGACCTCAGCACGCTGCCCAGCTCCCGCCCCTCGAAGATTGGCCCCGCTTCGATGGGATGCCTCAGCTCCCATATAGTCGTTTTGGACAGCTCCAGGATTGCCGACATTTTCGCGAGCAATTCATCCCGGCATTCTCCCTTGAGTGAGCCGGCCATTTTTACAGAGGTTTCCAGCCCCAGTTCCATCAGGTACGCAGACTGGGCAACGGTGTCGTGAATGTTCTGGGAGAGATCGATTCGTTCCTGTTGCAGGTCCCTCTCTCGCTGCACGGCCTCCACTCTCCTGATCCGCTCGAATCTGGAAATCAGGTTCACCGACAGGACGACCGCGTACATCACGACAATCCGGGTGAACAATATCTTCTCCTCATTGGCCTCAAAATCCAGTCCCGGCTCAATCGTCAGGCTCAGCAACGTGTACGCCGCACCGATCATTGTGGCCCAGGCGAAACTCAACTGAAAGGACGTGAACACTGCGGCGAACATGGCAAGGGCAGGGTAGTACAGCACGAAGTATGAATTGTTGAACCCCCCCGATGTCTGCAGGCCTGCCGTAATCATCGCTGCATCCATCCCGCTGAGCACTAGCATCCAGTGCCAAGTCACCACCTTGTTCGACCGGATTCGGTAGTGAACATAGCCATTCAGCGCCAGCAGCGCTACGGCAAAAAGTGTGTTGGGGACATAGTTGGGGTCCCCAAAGTCAGGCCGGTAGTTGTACTGCGCAAGCCACGCTACCAGCAGAAACCAGCGCACCCAGACCGACACCCGCAATCTGTAGTGCAGACCGTCGGGGGCGGCCTGGCTGGTATCGGAAAAGAACCTGGAAAGAGCGGCAATCAAGTCCAAACCCCACGGGCCAATTCTATTCTTTCCCGGCAGGCGTTCAAGGACGATAGGTACCCTTTTTCCGGGGGCAGGCGCCCTCAGTTTTCAGATACTTGCGGACCTTACACGGCCAGGATGGCGCAAGTAAATTGCCTTCCACAGGTTACAACCCGGCGCGGAAAGTCGGCAAATCGGCTCGCCATTCGCCATGACAGAACCTTCGCCCGACAGGATGTATCCGCCTGGCCGGGCAACGGCGAAAGCGGGGTCGTAACCATGGCGATTCGGCAACAACCCCAAACTGACAGGAGACGGGCGATGACCTTACTGCGGGCACTAGGCGGGTTTATTCTCGGGTTGGTGGTCTTTGCCGGCCTGCTGTACCTACTGCTGGTGGCCAACATTACCCAGCGCCTTGAAGACCCGGCGCTTTACAGCACCGCCCTCTCTGAAACCGACACCTATAACCGCATTTACGACGAGGTGCTCGTCGACGAGGCGTTCCAGGAACAAGCTGAGGGGCTGCTCGGCGGGGTGGACCTGGAGGCGCAGGAGGCCATCGAGGTACTCAGGGATATTATGCCCCCCGAATACCTCAAGGAGCAGACCGAGGCAAACATAGACCGGTTTACCGGATTTTTGTCCCATGACCTCGAAAGGCTTGACCTTTACCTGGAACTGAAGGAGCCCCTGGCCCGTGTCGAGGCGGTGGTTGTCGATCAGGCCGAGCAGGTCATAGCCGAGCTGGATGTCGAAGAACCTCCCGCGGCAACCACGGAATGCACGGCGGACAGCCTGCAGAACCTGGCTGCTGACCTGGCAGGTGAATTTGCCGGGTTGTCTGATGGCAAACTGCCGGAATCCGTGCCATCTCTGGAGACCCTGGACGAGGACTGCCGAAGACAGGAGTTCGATTCCTGGATTGACAAGGTGGCTAGCGACCCCCGGGTGGATTCCGCGACCGCCAGGATAATCGAGGATGAAAGGGATGATCTCAGGGAATCCTTTGTTGAAGGAGACACCAAGGCCTTCCTGGAGCAGGCAGCGGCTCCGTTGGTCAGCCCGGTGGTGGACGACTCCCTCGAGGACTTGCGCGGGGACCTGCAGCCGAATGACCGGTTGGACCTGTTGGAAAAGTTGGCTGAAAACTCAGACAGTCTCAGCCGCGAGGACATTGACGAACAGGCCGAGTTCCTCCGCAACTCGGTGAGGACAGCCAGCGGGACGGGTGGTGTGATCTCCTTGGTAATGGTGATCGTGGGCAGCCTGTTGCTGGTGGCGATCCATTTTCCGACGCCTACCAACATGCTCCGCTGGCCCGGGATCTCCCTGCTTTTGGGAGGTGGCGTGTGCCTCGTGGTTGGATTAGTGCTGAATTCGGTACTCCCGCCCCGGATTCGGGACGCAGTCGCGAGCCCGGCCGATTATTCCTCAGACATACCACTGTCGGCCATCACCCTGGCAGGCGATCTCGCCGAATCTTTTGCCAGTCAGCTGACTTCCGGATTCCTCGCGGGGGCAGTGACCGTTGTGGTGGTCGGAGCGGTCTTGTTCGGAGCCTCCTTCTTCGCCGACCAAATCTGGCTCACGGTACGCCGGCTGCTGCCCGGCTCCGCCGGAGACGGTCAACTTTAGAGCAGCGGGGAATCGCGGCTTTCCTGAAACCCCACATTCAGGGCCTCGACCCGGACAAAGAATGCCCGAGAGTGAACGGACAAATTGAAGTCCCCGTGTCGGGAGGAGATCCCGGCCAACGGCCAAATAGCCGGCAGCGGCCCAGCCTGGCCTGCTGGAACAGTAATCTCAAGGAGATACCTCAATATGCAGCCCGTAATGTCCCGACTCGCAACCCTGATGGCCATAACCGGCTTGACACTGGCACTGCTGGTGGCCTGCGGAGGGGATACAACCACCCCGACGGCCACGCAAGCACCGATGCCCACGGCGGCGCCAACATCCCCTTCCGCTACAGTGGCGCCCGAAGCCACCCAAGCTCCAGCACCAACGCCGACGCCTGCTCCAACGGCAACGCAGGGATCTTCTCCAGAGAGTGCGTCGTTGTGGCCTGGCGGCATCGAAATTAATGCCGACACTGCCTGGCAGGAAGTGCTCGACGTTCTAACAGCCCCGGAACAGGATTGCATTCGCGGGGCCTTGGGCAACGAGTTGGAAAGCGTTATGACCCAACCTGTTGCCTCTGTAGAATCGGCGGACTGGGAGGGGCAAGTTTTCTCGTGCCTTGAGGCAGAGACTGCTCGCGCCCTATACATTTCAGGGACAGTTGCAAGTGTTTTCGACTTCTTTGGGTTTGGCTCGTGGGAGCTGAATGAGGAGGAGGCCTCCTGCATTCGAGAGTCAATGTCAGATGTGGACGTGGCCGCTTTGGTGGCTGTCCCCGAAGGCTCGTCAGGGTCTGACGAGCTTTCTGTCAGACTGTTTGCCTGCGTTCCCACCTTGATGGTCGCTTCTTTGGGGATCAACCCGGGGGAATTGAGTGAAGAGGAGACCTCCTGCCTGCGGGAGTTGGATGTGCCCGCCTGGGTAGCTGCGGCTGAGGAATCTCCTGAATCTGACGTCTTCCTTTCAGGCATGATTTCCTGCGTATCGGGTTTTTCTGCTGTGGCGGAAACGCCTCTGTCCCTCGATGAGTACGAGGCGTGGTGTTCTGAGCATTCTCAGATGAACGAACTCGCGGCGGATGAGGACATCAGCTCCACTGAGCTGGCGGACACTATCGCTGCGACTAAGGCGGTAAGCCCGCCCGCCGAATTGCTGGAATATCATTCCAGGATCATGTTCTTGCTTCGCGCCTATAAAGGGCTTCTGAATTTGGAATCTGATGATGACTCCATTTTATTCTCCCTATTCATCCCTCTAGCCATGGTTCAAGAAGCTGAAGACAACCTGCCGGCGGATGTCCGCGCGCGGTTGGTTGAAGCGGGCTGCATAGAGTCCAGATGGTTTGAGGAGCCGGAGACTTCACTCGGTACATTCGCGGTCGGTGAAACTGTTCGTGTTGGCGGCTATGACGTACAGGTTGAATCCCCTCGCCGCCCTTTCGAGCCCGACAAACTCTGGGTGAGTGCCGTAATCATCAACGCCACCGATATGCCCTTGGCATTGCCTAAATGCACCCGGAATATGAGCATTCAGGATGAAGAAGGATCATCACTTGAACAAACGGGTTGTTCTTGGTCCGGCGACTATGACGATGATGAGATACCGCCTGGAGGGCGTGTTCTCATCACGCTTGTGGCCAACGTGCCTGAAGATGCAACCGGTCTGACGTGGCTCTTCTCCGACGGCGAGACAGGCGCTTCCTACAAGCTGCCCGTTGCTTCTGTCGCACCTGTTCCTACCAGAGAGGTACCCAGGGTGGTAATCCCTACCCCAGCAGCGCCGCAACCGGCCATCCCTACCCCAGCAGCGCCGCAACCGGCCATTCCCACTCCGGCAGCCCCGCAAACGATTACTCCGGACCCCGCCGCCACGCCCACCCCGGCAGGCTCGGACCGTGAGGACATCAATCTCACGTACTTGTGCGTGAGAGAAGGGTCGCGTACTTGCGTGGCCATGCAAGAGTTCTTTGACGCGGTGCGGACCCGCACCGGAGGACGGGTAACCATTGAACCGAGTCACTTCGCTGAGCTCGGAGGCATCCAGGAACAGGCAACCCTTATAGCAACCCTCCGGACCGGGCAGCTGGATTTCGGAGAAGTCATTGCCGGGGATGTATTCCCCTATCCCAACGCTGTTAGCCTGTGGGATGCCTTCGCTACTCCTGACGATTACTCCAGTGTCTCCGACGATTTGTCGGCCGAAATGATACGCCTGGTGGGGCAGGAGGGCGAAGATCTGGACCTGAAAGTGGTCGGCATAACTTTTGGTTATGACCTCCACCTGTTCTCCAAGCAGCCAATATCGAGTCTGGCGGACTTCGAGGGACTGCGTTTCCGACCACCGGGAGGACCAGTGTTCGATTTGCTCTACGCGGTGCTGGGAGAATGGGGAGCCGAGCTACAATCCATGCCATTACAGGCCACGTACTCGGCGTTGGCTGACGGGGACCTTGACGCCGTCGCTACCTGCGGCTTGTGTGCTGCCAACGTTGAACTGTACGACGTAGCGGGCTACGTTACCGGTCCCATCCCCGGCCTCCGCATTCAGAATATCCTGGTCTTGAGCGACTGGGCTTGGGACAATCTGCCGGAGGACATCCAGGCGATCATCGCAGAAGAGGGACGGGCTCATACCCAGCGGCAACTTGCGAATGCGGGGGAAAGAGACGCCGCCGGTCTGCAGGAACTAACCGGACGAGGAATGAGCATCGCGGAACTTCCGCCGGAAATTCTGGCCGAGGTGCGCAACCTGGTAGCCTCATCCGCGGACGTAGACGACGAAAGCGCCCGTGCCTTGGGTCTGAGATGAGAGTCATCCCCACGGTACCGTGGGAAGGGCGCTAAAACGGAGGCGACAAAAAGCCGGGCGTAGAGCCCGGCTTTCCTTTCCCCCTATTCCGCCTATCCGCGAAACGTTGGGAAAAGGAGAGACTGTAAATCAGACCCACCTTCCCTGGTTTGAGCTGACCCACACCCCGAGGCGGTTGGCCGCAGACGGGTCCACCAATCTGAGTTCCTTGTATCTGGACCTCCCGCCGGAAAGTTCGCAATACGGTACACTTAGTATCTATTTCAAAATGTGCATATTCTGCGCGTATCACCCGTCTTCCAGCTTTGGACCAATGGATTCCTGCTTTCGCGGGAATACGGTTTTGGGGACCCAGCGAGTTATGAGATAGTTTCTCAGGCCCACCAGCGTGCATCTGAGACCTGACAAGTATCGAACTCCGAGCGGTCATCGCAGCGCTCTGACCTTTGCCCTTGATTGTTGAGTCGGTGGCGCCGTTACAATTTTTTGTGACAATTCGGCACTTGCAGCCAGGGGATGACTGCGGAGCCGCTTTCAGAAGTGGTGGCAACGTCAATTTCAGGCGAGCTGTTGGATGTGGGGAACGATAATCCGGAGCCAGCGCAACTCTCTACGCATCCGGCAACAAGGCACGCGCCGGCTCTTGCCGCCGCTCCCGGTCTTGGGGCCGGAACTGAGACAGGTTCTGCTACCGGCCCTGCATAGCCCTGCCCTCGTCTACTGCATAGGCCAGGAACGCGCCAACCTGGCAGTTCTCGGTCCGCCCTGCCGTGCCGCTGTACCGACGCTGCACTCCGGCGGACTTGTTGCCCTCTTTAAGAAGCCCCGTACCCTCCACCACCAGGCTTCTTTCGGCATCGCGCCCAGATGCTCCACCACGTAGTCCCTGAGTTCATCCCGGAGAATTCCATCCTCACTGGGCCAGGATTCGGTTTGCAAGTCTACTATGACCATCAGCAGCATCTGCAGTGCCAATGAATCTCATTAATTGGTCAATTTGTATCAAATTGGACATTTCATACATACATACATACAAATCACATCAGAATAATTCGCTAATAATAGAAAAAGCATGATACTAATTAACCGTTTTGGTTTTTACACTGGTATGAATGGCTTCCTGTCCTTCCATTTTGCGGAAATGAATTGGTGCTTCTATGGGTCATCAAGAATCAGCCACCCCGGACTACACGATGGGGTTCAGCGATGAAATCCTCCAATCGCTCAAGAGGTACACGGCCCAGCGCAGCGCAGCGCATCTGCTGCCTTATCTCAGGCCAGGTCTTCGGGTCCTCGATTTCGGTTGCGGACCTGGCACCATTTCGGTGGGTCTGGCCGAGGCCATATCGCCTGGCGAGCTACATGGCGTGGATATGGAGGAGACCCAGATCGACCAAGCGAAAGCGATCGCCTTGTCGCAGGGACTGAATAATGTGCAATTCAGCGTTGCCGATGTGACGGAACTGCCTTTCGAGGACGGGTTCTTCGACGTGGCCCATTGCCACAATGTGCTTATGCACGTGCCGGATACCCTTGCCGTGCTTTCCGAGGTCAAGCGAGTGCTGAAACCTGGCGGTCTCATCGCCTGCCGTGAAATGATCTGTGATTCCAGCTTCACTCATCCCGACTTCGGCGTGATCAGTAAGTCGTGGGGCATGTTCGGGGACCTTCTCCAGGCCGACGATGGGCATCCCCAGATGGGCAGGGAACTGAAGGGCCACTTCCTGTCGGCCGGATTCGAGAACGTGCGGACGTCCAACTCTTTCGATATCTTCAGCGTCCCCGTGGATGTAACTTTCATCCACGGTATCGCCAAGCAGTGGTTCCTGTCGCCTGAAATCACGGAGGCAGCCATCAAATACGGGGCGGCGACCCCGGAGCTGTGCTCCCAGATAGACGACGCCTACGATCGCTGGAAAGACCATCCCGGGGCCATGTGCGCCGTGGCTTTTGGCCACGCAGTCGCCAACAAACCGTAATACCGCCTGGAACCAGCCAACCTGGAAAAGGAGCAAGGGGAAATTGACTCAACCGGAATCGCCATCGTTAGATAGCGCAATCAGCTACATTGATGCCTTCGCGCAGCTGCAGCCGCTGCGCAGCGCCGAGGCCAACGCCGCCTACCTGCTCCCACAGCTGAGGCCCGGCCTGCGGTTGCTGGATTTCGGCTGCGGCTCCGGCGACATATCGGTGGGTTTGGCCAAAGCTGTCGCGCCGGGCGAATTGCACGGAGTTGACATTCAGGAGGCGCAGATCGAGTTGGCCTGGACCCTTGCCGCTTCGTCGGGGATAGCCAACGCCATTTTCCAGGTTGGCGATGTGACAGCCATGCCCTTCCCGGACGACTTCTTCGACGTCGCCCATTGCCACGACGTCCTGATGTACGTCCCGGATACCCAGGCAGTGCTGGCAGAAGCGAAGCGGGTACTGAAGCCCGGCGGTATCATCGCCTGCCGGGAAATGATTCGCGACTCAAGTTTCATCCATCCCGACATGGGAATTATGAGGACTGCGTTGATCGCGCTGGGGGACTTACTGAGCATGGACGACGGGCATCCCCAGATGGGCAAGGAAATGAAAGCCCATATTCTGGAGGCAGGGTTCACGAACATTCGGGTTTCGGCCTCTTTCAACACTCACAGCGACCCATCCGATGTGGCCCTCATCCACTCTCTCGCCAGGCGCTTGTTCTCGACGCCGGAAATGCTGGAGGCAGCCAGCATATACGCCTTGCCCGAGTTAGCTGAGAGTCTGCGGGACAGACTAAACGCTGCCATCGACGAGTGGAAGGACTTGCCCGAAGCGGCGGTTGCATACGCCTACGGAGAGGCCATCGCCAACAAACCGTGAAACAGTAGGCCGTGAAACCGGCGAGCCGGTCCCGTCAATGCCGATCCGGCTGCCTTCAGTCAGTTAATTGCGCCTTTGCATGGCGTCGTAGTTTTCCACCATTCTCTGGCCTGCGGACAAAAAAGCCTCCAGGTCTGCTTCGCTGATGCCCTCGGTCAGTGAATCGTAGAACTCCTGGACCAGGGAGTCCATCGTCTGCACCAGCCTATCGCCCTCCGGGGTCAGGCTCAGCATAACGACGCGCCGGTCATCAGTAAGACGCCGCCGCGCCAACAGGCCCAATTCCGCCAAGCGATGCACCAACCGGCTGATGCGGGACGGGTCGGTGGGCAGAACGCCGGTCATCTGGCTTGCGGTGCATTCGCCCCGGTCCCGGCAGAACCTGAGAAGGTCCAGCTCAACCGGGACGAGGTCGTGGGGCGCAAGGGTACCGGTCAGCCCCCGGTCCACGGCACTCAGAAGAGAGGCAACGCGACGCTGCAGCACCTCCGTCGCGGATAGTCCCGCCTCCCTTGGCTCTCTCTGGCGTTCGTTCTGGTCGGTCATTCGCTTACAATTCAGGTTAGGCAGAAGGTACGGGATAATTTGTGGCAACAATTAGTTGTACGCGACAATGACATTCTATCACATTGATATCAGTCAATAAATATAAATTCTCGAATATAATATGGGTTGACAAATAATTGTTCCGCCAATAATATGTCTGACGGCATCAATTCTGCCCCAGATCGGACGAAAGGAATATCACAGTGGACCCCTCAAAATTTAGACGCCCAGCCCTGCGAAAGGACTGGGCGAAGCACGGAAAACACTCTGATGCGGCCGACTCTCACCTCGAACCCGCACCAAGAGCGCCAACCAAGCACATACTAACCCTTTCACTTTCCTCTTTTCAAGCGGTTTCACGCACGCTTGCCCCAAGTTGCGCGGCTCAAGCAGTTTCACACCTGCTGACCCACAGGCCCTCGGGTCGATGGCCGGGTCGCGTCCACCGCCGCGTCTTACGTTCACCGCCCTAGCCGCGTTGGCCTCGCAAACCGAGGCCAAACGAAGGCGGCCAGGGCCTGAATGTTTACGTTGATGGTGGATGCAACCAATGAACGCTAATGGAACTCGTCACTCAGTTGTATTCCTGCGGGTAGCGGCTTTCGCTTTGCTACTCGTCGCAATGGCGGCCTTGGCTTCGTCTCACTTCGTCTCCGCAGAGGAGTCGAGCCCCCAGCAGATCCCTGCGGTCACACCGCAGCCAACCCCCGCGGCCACACCGGGGCCAACTGCCGATCCCACGCCGGAACCGGCACCCGAGGCTACCCCGGAGCCAACGACCGAGGCCACACCGGAACCAGTTGCCGATCCAACCCCCGAGCCGACCCCCATTGCCACGCCGGAGCCCACGCCGGAACCGGCACCCGAGGCTACTCCGGAGCCAACGACCGAGGCCACACCGGAACCAGTTGCCGATCCAACCCCCGAGCCGACCCCCATTGTCACGCCCGAGCCGACCCCTGCGGCCACGCCGGAGCCGACACCCGAGGCAATACCTGACCCGGCGCCAACCGCCACGCCGGAGCCGACACCCGAGGCGACGCCGGAGCCAGTTGTCGATCCTACGCCTGCGGCTACGCCAGCGCCCACCCAGCCTCCAGCACAGACCAAGAAAGTCACCCCGGAGCCACCGCAACAAGAGCGAAGGGAGGTGCAGGGGCAGAACTCTGAAAAAGTGACGACCTTGTCGCTCACCCGGATAGGGTATTCCACAGAGACCAAGCCAGGACTGCTCCTGTCCTGGTCCGCCCCGGCGGACACCAGCCAGCTCAACGGCTACGAATTCCGGTACCGCAAGAAGGGCGACACGAAGTGGAAGCGTAAATCGGGTTCGTCGTACTTGACCAGTCGCGAAGCTAAACTTGAAGGGCTGGATCTGAACACTGAATACGAAGCTCAGGTGAAAGGCACCGGCGGAGGCAGCCCCGCCTGGTCGGATGTCACGTCGGCCCGGACCAACCGCGCTCCAGCCGCCACCACCTCTAACTACCCTGACATAAGTGTACCGTGGCGTCCGAACACGCACTTCACGTACCTCAACCTCAACAACCTCTTCAAAGACGCCGACGGCGACACGCTGACCTACTCGGTGTCATCGGGCAAACCAGCGATCGCTGGGGCCAGCGTGGAAGACAGGGGAAACCCCGCCATAAGTCTCGAAAAACACAACCCAGGGGCAACGACGATCACCTATGCAGCCAGCGACCCCTACGGCGGGTATTTCGCAAGGACGTTTGTCTTAACTATCACAGCGAACGAGACACGGAGCGTCGCCGAGAACTCCCCTGCGGGCACCGCAGTAGGCGTTCCGATAGCCGGAACGCCGTACAACGGCGAGACGCTGACCCATTCGCTCACCGGAGAGGCGGCGACCTCGGGGGTCTTCGCCATAGACTCTGCCACTGGCCAGATCAGCGTCACCGGATCGGGCTGCGACGCACTGGACTATGAAACCAAGACCTCCTACACCGGCCAGGTGAATTACACCGTGAACGGCAACTCCGTCGCCGTCCCTGTCACAATCAACGTCACCGACGTGGCCGCCGAAAAGCCCTGCCCTCCAGGCACGCTGACGATCACTCGCACCGCGTCCAGCGAGCCCATGGACCCGGCCCTGGACGTGACCTGGACCGCGCCTTCCGACAACGGGACGGCCATCACCGAATACCGGGTCCGCTACCGCAAGCAGGCGGCCACATGTGAGGAAAGCGGGAGTTGGGAGTCCGTCAAAGCCACCACAACGTCGGCGAAACTGCCGGACCTGGAAGCGGGCGCCGTCTACGAGGTGCGGGCGCGGGCCATCAACGCCAACGGCACCAGCGGATGGTCGGATTGTTACACGGGCACGGCCAACACGCCGCCGCACACGACCGGTTTCATTCTCGACGACACCATTCCCTGGGGACACTCCTACGGGTATACCTTCGATGGTCATATCTTCCAGGACACCGAAGGTGACGCGCTGACCTTCTTCGTCAGTGCGGCGAACCCGGGGATCATGCGGGCCAGCATCGTCGAGGGGACTCCGCACGACTCCCTATTCATGGTCGCGTCGAACCCGGGGTCAACGGAGGTAACGTACGGGGTCCGCGACCCGTACGGTGGGTCTGTCGCGCTCACGATGACCGCCACTGGCGTCGCAAACCCGACCCGGAGCATCGCCGAGAACTCCCCTGCGGGAACGGCGGTGGGGAGAACGGTGGCAGGGGCGCCCTACGACGACGGCGACGATTCGACCGACGACACGCTGACCCATGCCCTGACGGGCGAAGCGGCTGACGCCTTTGTCATCGACGCTGCGACCGGCCAGATCAGCGTGAAGCAGGGCGCAACCCTGGACTACGAGACAAAGAGTTCCTACACCGGCAAGGTGGAATGGACAGTGAACGGTCAGGACGTCGAGGCCAACCTGACCATCAACGTGACCGACGTCGAGGCTGTCATGGACGCTGCGCCGACGGTCAGCCGCACCGAGTTTAGCGAACCGACGAAACCGGCCCTGGACGTGACGTGGACTGCGGCGGCCGCCAACGGCCTGACCGTCACCGGATACGAGGCGCAATGGCGCAAGAAGGTTGCCGATGGTGAGACGGCCAATGCGTGGACGCTCTACGAATACGAAGATCCCGATAACCCTGGAACCGACATCAGCCTGCTGCCTGCGACAGCCACCACCATCAACCTGCCAGGCCTGGATGCAGGGGCAACCTACGAGGCGCAAGTTCGCGCCATAACCAGCGAGGAGGCCGAGGGCCCCTGGTCGGACGCCGGCGAGGGTAGGGCCAACCGTCCGCCGAACAAGACGTATGCGATCCTTATCGACGCCACTTACAAGCATTACGCCACCACCATTGCCCACCTATTCAACCCCAGCGGACCCTACGGGGTGTTCTTCGAAGACGCGGACGGCGACACACTGAGCGCCACCTACTCTTCGCAATACCCTGGAATAATCAGCGTCTGGGTAGAAGGGGGAGCAGTTGGCAGGATATGGGCCTCTTACGACAATCCGGGATCATCGATACTGACATACGGGGCGTATGACGGGTACGGCGGGTATGTCTCTCGCACCGTTACAATCACCGTATCCTCGGACTGGCCCCTGGAAGTTCCTGAGAACTCCGCCACGGGCACGCAGGTGCAAGACCGGCCAGTTGTGGGAAGGCCCTACGACGACGGCGACGATCAGACCGATGACGCGCTGACTTACACCCTGACGGGCGAAGCGTCGGCAGCCTTCGAGATAGACTCGGCCACCGGCTGGATCAGCGTGAAGCAGGGCGCAAGCCTGGACTACGAAACCAAGGATTCCTACACCGGCCAGGTGAACTGGACGGTGCAGGGGCAAGCAGCCGTCGCCAACATCACCATCAATGTGACCGACGTCGAGGGCGTCATTGCCAGCGCGCCCACGGTGACCCGCACTCAATTCAGCGAGCCCACAGACCCGGCCCTGGACGTGACGTGGACGGCGGCTGCCGCCAACGGCCTGACTGTAACCGGCTACGAGGCGCAGTACCGCAAGAAGGTTGCTGATGGCGAAACGGCCAATGCGTGGATGCTCTACGAATACGACGATCCCGACAACCCCGGAACCCAAATCAGCGCGCTGCCCGCGGCGGCCACCACCGTCAACCTGCCAGGCCTAGAAGCGGGGGCAACCTACGAGACGCAAGTGCGCGCCATAACCAGCGAGGAGGCCGAGGGCCCCTGGTCGGACACCGGCGAGGGCACGGCCAACCAGCCACCGATGTCGACAGGCATCGGATTCACATCCGGTCAGTTTAATTGGGGAGACAGGGGGTTGATTCCTAATCAGGTCACCACCCATTTCACTGACGACGACGGCGACACCCTCAATTATTCCGCTTCATCGCCATACCCAGGCCTGGTGAACGTCTGGTTTAGTGGAGCCCGGTTGGGCGTACATGCTCTCAATCCAACCCCGGCCGGGGGTTTCCACATCACATACCGCGCACAAGACCCGTACGGCGGGGTGTCCGGTGATGCCAGGTATAGGATCACCGTCGTAGCCAACGTGTCCCGCTCTATCCCGGAGAGGTCCCCCGGAGGCACGGCTGTGGGCAATCCCGTTGCGGGAACGCCCTACGACGACGGCGACGATCAGACCGACGATGCTTTGACCCACACCCTGACCGGCGAGGCAACTGACGCCTTTGTCATCGACGCGGCCACCGGCCAGATCAGCGTAAAGGAAGGGGCCAGCCTCGACTACGAGACCAAGGATTCCTACACCGGAGAGGTGAAGTGGACGGTGCAGGGCCAGACCGCCAGCGCAAACCTCACCATCAATGTGACGGACGTCGAGGCCGTCGTGGCCGCGCCCACGGTGACCCGCACTCAATTCAGCGAGCCCACAGACCCGGCCCTGGACGTGACATGGACGGCGGCTGCCGCCAACGGCCTGACCGTAACCGGCTACGAGGTGCAGTACCGCAAGAAGGTCGCCGAGGGCGAAACGGCCAATGCGTGGACGCTGTACACATACGATGACCCCGACAATCCAGGCACTCCAATCAGCAAGCTGGCGGCGACAGCAACGACCGTCAACCTGCCTGACCTGGATGCAGGAGCAACCTACGAGGCGCAGGCGCGGGCGGTTACCACCGAGGAGGCCGAAGGCCCATGGTCGGATACCGGCGAGGGCACGGCAAACACTCCGCCCAACGCCAGCGCTGTGTCCCTGAACGATGCCACAGTCGCGTGGAAGGCGTCCGCCGATTATGACCTGAGCGACAAATTCGCCGACGCCGACAGCGACACGCTGACCCACTCGGCCTCCTCGCAATACCCCGGCGTGCTGAGCGCCGCGGTTTCGGGCAGCAATTCCGACACTCTTACTGTGACGGTCATCAATCCGGACGTCGCCACCACCATTACCTACGCGGCCAGCGATCCGTTCGGGGGGTACGTCTCCCGCACCGTTGCTATCACCGGAAAGGGCGATGTGACCCGCTCTATCCCGGAGAATTCCGCGGCAGGCACGGCGGTGGGCGATCCCGTGACGGGAACGCCCTACGACGACGGAGACGATCAGACCGACGACGCTTTAAGATACGAGCTGACCTGGGACGACGGGCACGACGCTGCCGAGGATCTGTTCGTGATCGACGGGACTACCGGCCAGATCAGCGTCAAGCAGGGCGCAACTTTGGACTATGAGGGCGAAGACCAGGAGAACTCCTACACCGGGGCGGTGAACTGGACGGTGCAGGACCAGACCGCCAGCGCCAGCCTCACCATCAACGTGACCGACGTCGAGGCTGGCAAGCCCGGCACGCCGACACTGGCCCGCACTGAGTTCAGCGAGCCCACGGACCCGGCCCTGGATGTGACCTGGACCGCGCCCGCCGCCAACGGCGCAACCATCACCGGCTACAACCTGCAGTACCGTAAGAAGGTTGCCGCGGGCAAGACGCCAAACCAATGGACCGACTACACCCGCACCTATACCGATCCGCAGACCCAAACCGAGGTTACAACAGCCGAGTTGCTCGCGACGACCACCAGCGTCACCGTGCCGGAGCTGGACGCGGGCGCGACCTATGAGGCCCAGGTACGAGCGTTGACCAGTCTGGAGGGCGAAGGCCCCTGGTCGGACACCGGCGAGGGCGCCGCCAACCGCCCGCCGAACAAGACCCGTTTGTACCTGGCAAACGACTCCGGTGTGCTCGGCTCCTTTTTAAATGCGTGGCTCCCCACGTTCTTCAAAGATGGAGATGGTGATTCTCTGGTCTACTCGAAATCGTCGACGAATCAGGGAGTGGTCAACGTCTGGCTCCATAGCAGTTCCCTGATGAAATGGAAGTTGCTGAATCCGGGCAAGGCGACGATCACCTACGGGGCGCATGATCCGTACGGTGGGTATGTTTCCCGCACGGTCGATTACACGGCTACGGCGAACCCGATCCGGAGCGTCCCCGAGAACTCTCCGGAGGGCACGTCGGTGGGTGCTCCGGTGACGGGGACCTCGTACCCAAAGGGTACGGTCTTCACCCACACTCTCAGTGGCGACGCGGCTGACTCCGGCCTGTTTGTCATCGACGCCACCACCGGTCAGATCAGCGTGGCGCAGGGCGCGACGCTCGACTATGAGACGAAAAGCTCATACGCGGGCCAGGTGAGCTGGGTCGTGCTGGGCTACACCTCGGTGGCCAACGTCACCATCAATGTGACCGACCTGTCGCCGCCCGAGAAGCCGGACACGCCAACAGTGGCGGAGCCCGCAGCCGACCCAACGACGCGGCTGGACGTTTCCTGGACGGCACCGGATACAGACGGCATGCCCATCACCGGTTACCAGATCCAGTACCGCCGGAAAGCCGCCGAAGGCGAGACGCCCGTATCGTGGACACTCTACAAGTACGATGACCCAGACAACCCCGGCAGTCAGATCAGTCTGCTGTCCTCTGACGCCACCAGCGTCACCGTGCCGGGCCTTGACAAGGACGCGACCTATGAGGTCCGTGTGCAGGCGCTCAACATCGAAGGGGCCAGCGACTGGTCCGATGCGAGCGAGGGCGCCACGAAGCCGGAGAACACGAGTCCAGCATTCCCCAGCAAGTTGGCCACGAAGCGCACGGTGCCTGAGAACTCGCCGGCCGGCACCCTGGTAGGCGACCCGGTGACGGCGGCGGATTCCGAGGGTCATGCGCTGACCTATTCATTCAAGTCCGATTCGCAGTTGTTCTCGATTGACTCGGCTACCGGCCAGATCAGCGTGAAGGAGGACGCATCACTGGACTACGAAACACAGAGCACTTACAGGGTGATTGTCCAAGCCAGTGACGGCCTCGACTCCGAATGGGGCAATGACCACATTATCGACAAAGAGGCGACGGTCGACATCAGCCTGATAGACGAACCGCCTCCTCCTCAGCTCGCTGCTCCGTCGGTCACCCGATCGACCAGTTCCCCCTTGACCTCGTTGAACGTGGCCTGGACGGCCCCGGACATGACCGGCAGGTCTCCGGTTAGCAGCTACGATTTGCAATTCCGGTTGCGGGGCGCCGATGAGTGGAAATTGCGCAAGTCAGGTAAATCCAGTACCAACAAGGCTGTCATTGGATTGAGTTCGGGGACTACTTACGAATTCCGGGTAGCAGCAAGGAATGCCGAAGGTCTGGGCGCTTGGTCGCCCGTCAGCACAGGCACCACTGCGAACCGGATCGTAAACGATCCCTATCCACCACTGGAGCCGCCTCAGTCGACGCCCAGCCCGACGCCTGCCCCCACGCCGGCGCCTACGCCTGGCCCCACGCCGGCGCCTACACCTGAGCCCACCCCTCAGCCCACGCCGGATGCCACACCTGGCCCGACGCCTCAGCCCACGCCGGAAGGCACGCCCGGACCGACGCCTGACCCCACGCCGGACGCCACACCTGGCCCGACGCCGGAGCCCACGCCGGATGCCACTCCCGGCCCGACGCCTCAGCCCACGCCAGCCAGCGTTCTCTTGACTGCGCAGGGGTCTGCAGAGGACCAGGATTTGAGCCTGATTCCGGAACCCACTCCCGGGCTGAATCTGGTTTCCAATCCGCAAGTTCCCGAGCGGAGACTGGTCGCGCGAGAAGTGGGACAGGCCAGTCTCAGCCTGCCGGTCCGCCTGGTAAGTGGCGATGACACTTTGGTGCCCGCATCGCGCGAGATAGGGCTAGCTGGTCTCAACCTGCCTGTTCGCCGGGTAAACAACGATGACGCCTTGGTGTCCTCGTCGGGGGAGTTTGATGTCTTTGGGGAAGGGTCCACATCCGCCCAGGTGATGCCGGATGACGGCCCCGGCTTATCATCGGCAAATCCTGGCTTTTGGTTTGCCCTTGGACTGCCGCTGTTCCTTCTGCCCCTGCTATTCCTGATGTGGAAGCGTAGGCGGAGGAAAAGGGAAAGGGAAAGACGGCGGCGCTTCGCCTGGTAGAAACCCGGTTATTGTGATCTGAGGATGGGAGAGGATGAAGCTCTCCCATCCTCTTCTTGTCCGGGAATCCTCCGTACAAGGCGCTACAGTCTGGGCTGGGTATGATTAAGTTACGAAGGGGCGGGAACTGCGGTCCGGGGTTTGCCGGCAGGCACTCGGGCTTCCTCCCTGACTGCGCTGTTGGAGGCTTAATGGGGCCTCGAGACCGGCGTTGTCCCGCAGAAATTGCACACTACGCCGCCAGTTGGCCTCCCCCGCCAGCAGGTTGCCCAGCCCTAAGAGCAGCGCTAGCCGCCCTTCCACCTCCAGGTTCTCCTCCCGCTTGCGCACCCCTTTGATAACCGGTGTCGCCCCAAACCACCGTCTCGCCCCCATGCAATAGATTGTGGGCCTCGGGGATGTCGCGGGCGTTGACCGCCGTCGCGCTCGTGCTGTGCTCCGTGCCCGTACCGTAGTCCACTGTCGTGAGTCTGCCGAAGGATGTGCCCCTTGAGGCCGATATCCCGCTGGTCTCCTTTCCTTATAAGGGCCCTTAATTTGATCCCTCTCCCTCCGTGAGAGGGCTAGGGTGAGGGTGTTCTCCCCTTCAGCGGCGAGCTGGCGAAATGCTCGATTTCGCCACTGGCCCTCCAAACAAAGCGACAATTGCGAATCTCTGATTCCCTGGCCTGATGCATCTCCAGGTCCCGTTCCCCGGTACGTTTCATTGTGAAGGGACAGCGCATCGATGATGGTGCGTCCACGATCGTCCCCTCCCTGAGCCTCAGTCCCTGGGACTCCCGGTGGGCGTTGATCTCAGCCAAAAGACACTGACCCAGCTTGTGCCTCCAGGAGATGACGGAGATTCAGGATGGTGGTCTCGTCGGGCAGGGGACCCGAGAGTTTCAGCCTCACGAACCGCCGCACCGGCTCCGACTCGTAGAGCATGTCCCCCATGCCCGGGTCGCTGAGATTGTAGATGAGCTGGACGCAGTGGACACTCAGCATGACGGACAGCAGGCAAGGATGTCTTTCCCTTTCGGTCCGTGTGATAGAAGGGATGGATGCGGTCCTCCAGCAACCTCCAGCAACCTCCAGGAAATAAGAGCGTCCATTCGCCCCAGGAACAACTCCCGGCGGGTCTTGCGCTTCTTGCCCTGGTATTCCAGGTCGGCTGGTCCATCTGCCTCACTCCCTCAACAGGCATCGTCTGGATCAGCCTAACTATCCCATATCCCACCCGGTTTGTTCAGAGGATTCTTTATTTCCCGCTCGTTCCCACGAAAGCGGGAGTCCGATGGGTTGAGCCATATAATCAGGCATATCACTCGGGAGATAGTCATTTTGAGGTAGCCGCCAATTGGCGGAGTGGATCTTTCGACCTACCGCGGAATCTGTACAATTCCCAGCGGTACTGATTCCTGCCAAACTCCCTCCATTCCTGCAGACGAGGTGCACGAGAACATTGGGGATTTCCGATGGAGGATAGCGGCTAAATTCCTGCTGGCTTGATTTGCCATGCGGTATTATCATTGATAGCAGGTTCCGTCCCGCACGTCCGGAATGGTAGATTCGCAAGGGATAAATGTGGTTTCTTTGCTAGAGAGGTGTTTCCTGTCTTGGCCAATCCGTGATTTGCATCTCCAAAGTTAGAGTTCCGCCGCAGATACCACCTGTCGACGAGAACTTGAACCTCCTGTTTGGGGTTGGCGGCCTCAGCGAAGCTTGACATTCTGTTTGTAGCGGTGTGCGAAATGCCCCTAACGGAGCGGAGCAATCGGTCGGCATCGCTGGACTGAAAAGGGAAGGGAACAGCAACCAACTGGGTGATTCGCGCATCGAGGAATTTTTACTCTGGCTGCCACTTGCAAATTCGCGCTCAACTGGCTGATTTTGGCGATGGCCTTATTTGCCATGGCCACGGGTTGTAGCTTCGATAGCGGTCAGGAATCGGAGTCGCCGCCCTCCAGTCAAACTTCCCAGACTGTCAATGCACCTGGAGCCTCCCAGGGAGCGACGACCGCCACCAGCAATCAAATCGAGCCGGTAAACGTGCCTGCCACTGTGTCGGCAGTGCTGACCCGCACGGCTCCCACGCCCGTCCCGACGCCCAATTTGGAGGCCACCGTATCTGCCGTAATGACTCGCCTCGCTCCGCCCACGTCAATCTCCCCGGCTCCCGGCAATTCGGTTTCTGACATCGTGGAGAACATCGAGGACGGGCTGGTGCAGATTATCACTCCCTCCGCGAGCGGTTCGGGTTTTGCTGTCTCCAACGACGGTCTTATAGTCACCAACGCCCACCTGGTAGAAGAGCATGATACCGTTGCTGTCCGTTCCCTTGGCGGGTGGTCGTACACCGGAGTGGTTCAGGGCAAGGATGAAGAGCTGGACCTGGCAGTGGTCAAGGTCGCGACGCTAGGGGAAATCAAGGCGTTGCCGCTGGGGGAGGCATGGAGTGTACGGATAGGTGACACGGTTATAGCATTGGGCTTTCCCCTTAGCGACCAGCTGGGAGACGGCTATACGGTCACAACCGGAGTGGTCTCATCCCGCCGCCTGGTTGGGTCGGGCATGCGGATCCAAACCGACGCCGCCATCAACATCGGCAGCAGCGGCGGCCCACTGGTCAACAGCGCCGGGGAAGTCATTGGAGTCAATACAGCCACCTTCGAGGATTACGATGGTATTTCCTTCGCTATCTCCATCGACGATGTAAGGGACAATCTTGATACCTTGGCTGGGGAGCAGAACGTCCATGCCCGAATCACCGGGGAATTCCGGGCCTACTATAACGAGGCGTGTCAGTATTCCCTGCGGGTGCCCTCTGAATGGCGGAGCGCTGGCGATGACGACCGATGCAGGATTTCCCTGGAAAGATATGAAGGGGATGACCGGGTCGGAGCCGTTCATGTGTGGGACTACCCTCTGAGAGACGGGGAGACCCTAGATGATTTCTCGGCCTGGTGGTCTGAGAATCTGGCCAAGCGAGGAGAAGGCTGGAAAAGTTTCTCAATCATCGATTCCAAGAAATCAACGGTCGGGCGCGATGGCGACCGCCAGGACCAAATCGTTATCAAATACCACTGGCAGGAATCAGCGAATCATTGCGCTACGATGGCGACCGACCTGATAACGGTGTCCGTTAACCAGCGCACCGCCCTGATTTTCAGCACCAGTGTGTGCGATTTCACGCCGCCGACGGTTTCCGATGAAATTGCCGGCATGAAGTTTGACGTCCAGGAGCCAACCCCCGTCTCCCTGCCCTCTTCGTCCCGCTAGCCCGGAGTTACCGGCATAGCAGCAGCTCTACCTCATGGCCGACCCCCGCCTCAAACTCTCTTGCCATGGCTACCTGGCACGGCGTCAGCCCTTCGTTGTTGATGGAGGCAGTGTCGGCCCCGTGTTCCAGCAGGACGGTGATCACGCCTTGGGGAGACGGGTTCGAATTCGCGGCCGAATGCAGGGGTGTCATGCCGTCGGTATCTTTGGATAAAACATCAGATCCGTGTTCCAGCAGAATCTGATGCACTTCCGGGTTGGGGTTGTGCAACGCAGCGGTATGCAAGGCAGTTCGCCCGTTTTGCCCTCTGAGGTTGACATCGCCGCCGTGTTCCAAAATCAGGGCAACAATTGCCGGCTCGGGATTGAAGGCGGCGGTGTGCAGCATTCCCGCGCCACCGTCAACGAAGGTGGCGGGGTCGGCTCCCCGGTTCAGCAACAAGACCACGACTTCCGGGTTGGAGTTCAAAGCCGTAGCCACGTGCAGGGGTGTCGCTCCGGCCGCGTTCATGGCAGCGACATCGGCGCCACGGTCAATGAGCATTGCGGTCACTGACGGTTCAGGATTAAAGGCAGCTGCCATGTGCAGCGGCGTCGCGCCGTTCGCGTCGCTGCCAATTCCAAGATCGGCCCCGGCATCCAGTAGCAGGGAGATCAATGCAGGATTGCTGGAGTGGGAAGCGGCCAAGTGCAACGGGGTAACACCGAGCTCGCCGGTCTTTGCCGACAAATCGGGGCCCTTCTCAAGTTGGGCCATTACATCAGCTTCGCTGGCCGAAACCCAAAATGGCGCCTCGCACAGAACGCCGCATTCCGCCACCTCGGGAGCTTCGGGCGAAGGGGCAGAGCCGCAGGCGGTCAATGCCCCTGCCAAGAAAGCAATCGCAATGGCTGCGGCAAGGGGAAATACGTATCCTAAATCGTAACTCTTGGCCCACGAAGCAAGCCATTTAGTCGTACGGCAACCGTATAGGAATAACACAACGCAGAATGGTAACAAACTGACCCTGACTTGACAATTTTTTACCAGTGTTGAGCAGGGCCTTTCGATTGTAGAAAAGGCTGTTCTGGTTGTTGAATAAAGGGGAGGGAAACTTGGTAGTGCGGAGGATGGCTGTGTGGGAGGAGAGCATTCAGGCTGGGTTCGGCGGCCTTGCGGAACTTAATCGCCCGCACCTGAAGGACAACCAACTCACTGGGGCGATCCCGTCCACCTTCGGCAGTCTGACCAGGCTCAAGGAATTCAGCACGTATTCCAACCAGAGCATCACCGGCTCCGTACCCACGGAATTCGGAAAACTCGGGGAACTGCGATCTATGCGGATGTCCCACAACTCCTTGACCGGCAACATCCCCAAGGAACTCGGGGACCTGCCATATCTTCATGAACTGCTGCTGAACAGCAACCAGTTCGGCGGATGCATCCCTCGCAGCATGATGGATATTTCGACCAATGACCTCTCCAGCGCTGGGATGCCCGGGTATTGCCCGCCGCCGGCGTCGGAGCAATAGAGGAGATATGACGGAGAAGCTGACAATCCTGGCGCTGGTTCTCGTAACCAGCGCCATCTTGGCTTGCGGTGGCGGCTGCATCGGATATTCCTCAAACGCCAAGGACTATGCCTTGGAGCGTCCCGAGGGCGCAGTATGTTCGACTTCCCTACCGCTCGTGGCTGACTGCGGGAACCTGTGTAACAGGGAGTTCTGGCCTGCCGCCCTCTACATGGAAGATGCGAACATTGAGAACATAATCCGCGACGAGTTGGCCTGCAAAGACAGCGGCGTAGAATTTATGGTCGGTGGATTGATTTCCCCGCTGAGCATCCCTGTCGCTCACCTCCACAGCCCGGGACTGGTGGAACTACTGCTGGCAAATGGAGCGGACCCGAATGACGAGATAACCTTCTACGGTCAGGATTGGCCCGCCCTGTCCGGAACAATCGCCTTCGTCAATCTGTATGCCGCCCCGGGGCTTGCGCAGGACTTTCTGGAGGACCGCAGGCGGAAATCCAGCGAAGACGGCCGGAGTGTTCCCAAGTGGCTAAAGGACCTGAACGCCAACAGCTTCACAGAGGACAGCGTGGAGATTGTGAGACTTCTCTTGGAATCCGGAGCAGACCCGGTATTTGAAACCGAGCAAATAGGCCCTCCCCTGTTCGTTGCAACCAGTCTCCGTTCGCCTTTCACAGTGAGAGGGGACTGGGGAAAGCAGAACCAGGAACTGATAGAACTGCTCCTTCAACACGGCGCGGGCGCGGCCATTACCGAGGAGAACAGCAAAGATTATATATTCGCACTGTTCTTCCTTGAAGCGGACGCCTGGGTGATCGAGAAGTTACTGAATCATGGTCTGGACCCTCTCGCTGGAGACGGGCTGTGGCTTCATCACGCTGCGGCATCGGGGAGAGAGAACCACGAGACGTATCAGACCTTCATAGACGCCGGTATGGACCCCTCTATACTGAACGAAGACGGGCTGACTGCTTGCGAGGTTCTTCGCCAAGAACCGCCCTCGTGGGTGCGCGGCCTAACGGTAAAAGAGAAGGGAAGAGAATTAGACCTCTCAGCAGTCGAAAAGGTTCTTTGCGGCCAGTAGGGCGGCGGAGGCTCGAGATCGCCACTGCAATTACAAGCGACTCCTCACCACATATATGCGGCTGTAGTCACAAAGCGCGTATGGCCCCAACTATCCGCCTTAATAGGTGTAGTACGGTTCGCGCGTCGTTCGGCGTAGCTTGACTATTGCGCCGTTACATCCGTGATGCGGTGCGTCCCTCTGGGCCCGCGTGGTATCTTGCAGCACACCCCAACGCCAGATATCCATCCCGTCAATGCCGAGGAACGTTTATGAGATTCGCAGCCTTCACCACAGTGGCAGCGTCGGCCGGAGAGGCCACCAACTCCGCCGATATGATCGACAACCTGCGGCAACAGACGATCCTGGCCGAGGAGCTGGGGTTTGAGACGATCTGGCTGGGGGAGCACCACTTCGGGCCCTACGGGGTGGGCGATCTGCCGAACCCAATCCTTCTGGGAGCGGACCTGGCCGCCCGAACAACGAAAATCCGCATCGGGCAGATGGCGAACATCGCTCCGTGGTGGCACCCTATCCGGCTGGCCGAGGACCTGGCCATGCTGGACAACATGACGAGGGGCAGGCTTGATGTCGGGTTCGGACGGGGCATCTGGCCCTACGAGGGGCCGCAGTTCCATCCCAACGCCGACCCCCGGAAGGACCGGGAAAACCGGGAACTGTTCCGGGAGACGGTCGAGATAGTAAGGAAAGTCTGGGCCGACCCGTATTTCTCCCACGAGGGCCCCAATTATCAATTTCCCGCCGATGGCACGGTGTTCTCGCACCCGTCCATCCCGCCAGACCCCGAGTGGCAGGACGGTGAACAGGTGAAAAAGCTGCGGGTTACGCCCCGGCCATACCAGCAGCCGCACCCGCCCCTGTGGATGACGGTCTCCACCGACAACTCGGTATCGTCTGCCGCCGAGATGGGGCTGAACGCCTGCTACTGGCAGCCGCCGCCGTTGCGTATCCGGCAGAGGATGGAGCTATACGCCGAGGTCCGTTCCAAGACGGAAGGGCGGCCCTTCGCTCTGGGCGAGGGACAGGCGGTGATGCGGTCCACCTACGTGGCGTCGTCCATGGAGGAGGCTCGCCGGGACGCCGAGGCGGCGATGATGTCCTCCTTCACCTACAACGACCCGTTCCGGGGCCGGCAGGTGTTCACCAACCCCGATGAAGAGCTGGACCCCGGCGTCAAACTCGACTGGGACTTTCTGGAACCCAGGACCCTGCTGGTGGGTTCTCCGGAGAACGTGACGGAGAAGGTGCAGGAGCTGCAGGAGACCTGCAACCTGGACTACCTGCTGGTGGAGTTCACCCATCCGGGGATGCCTCTGGAGATGACGCTGAGAAACCTGGAGAGGTTCTCCACCCACGTGATGCCCCGGTTCGCGGGTTAGTCGGGGATAAAGACGGGTCCGGTTTGTATTCGGGCGGCCATTTCAGGGCGCTGCAGAACTGATGGGTGAAGAGTAAGGTCTTGCCAAAGCAGGTTCCCGACTGAAGCTTCATCTTGCCCTTGTTTCGAGGGAAAGTGAACCTTCCAAACCCGCAGTATTCCGGCTTACTTCAGGTTGACAAAACGACCGACGCAACGTACCGTGCTACGTAACTGGAACTGCGCCCGTCAAGGGTAGTGCCGAATATCTACAGAGGTGAAATTCATGGCAACGGTACAGAACCGCACCTCCTACTGGGAACAGGCGAAAGAGCAGGGATTCGACCTCTCCTGGTTGACCCAGCTTGAGGAAAGCGTAACCAGCAGAGAAGTCGACGAGCGTTCCGCGAATTACACGGGCCGCGTCGAGGGTTCCATACCCCGCAACGACGTAGCTCGTTTTGGGGCCTACACCTTCAATACCAAGAGCGAGGTCTGGGCTCACAACCTGACCAAGCTGTACCAGGAATTCATCACCCGCCAGTGGAGTTCGGCCACGGACATCCCCTGGGACACCATCCAGGAACTGCCCGATGACATTGAGGCCGCACAGTGCCAGATGTCCACGTTCTTCGCCCAGGTGGAGTTCGTCGCCTCCGATGTGCCGGGCCGGTTTATCGCCGCAATGTCCCCGGACTACCACGAGGTCCGATTGGCCCTGATGGCACAGGTCATGGACGAGTCACGCCACTTGGACGTTTTCCGCAAGCGGGCGTTCGCCAACGGCGGCGGCCTGATGCGCATGATCGACTCGGTCAGCGACGTTGTGGGCGGAAGCACCGACAACGCCCGTGAATTCACCGAGTTTTCCTCCCGGCTGCATATCACCGGTGAAGGGAACGTACTGACGCTCTTCCGGCTGGGCGAGATGATGGCATACAACGAGGCGGAAAAGGCCATCTACCGGCGCTGTGCGCAGGATGAGGCCCGCCACGTGGCCATCGGGGTGCTGCACCTCCGCTACATGAATGAGTTCGCCCCCGAACGTCGAGAGGAGATCCATTGTTACCTGGACGAGGGCGAGTCCCGCCAGGCCACGGGCGCCGGCGGCGAGAACCCTGCAGGCCAGAACCAGCTCACCAGCGAGGCCCTGGCCATCCTTCTGGGCGGTGGCAAGGACAAAATCGACGAGGGCCAGAAGATCCTGATGGCCATCCGCCAGCGGCAGGTGAAGGAATACTTCCAGCGCCTCAAGTCCGCTGGCTTCGATGATCGGATTCACAACGGACGCGTCAACCCGGCGCTGCTCGAGGCCTATCAAGCGGCCGCCTAGGCGAGTTGTTTTCGACTTTCGAGATCTCCCCCGATCTGTCGAGGGAGGTCTCTTCGTATATGGGCCCAATCAAAAATCATCGCACGGAATCCCGCGAGGACTGTGATGCCGTCAGATGAAGAAAAGGTCGAGTCGACCGAAGAACAGGAATCCACTGAGGCCTCCGGTGAGGCTACAGGACTGGCCGCCTCCCGTGGCGCGCCGCTGGCCTGGATGAACGACACGCTGGAGTGGGGCGTCAGAGTGGAACCGGGCAAGCATGGCATGACCATGCGGGGCATCAACGTCGGCAGCTATGCCGAGGTGCCCGAGTTCAGCACCGACATGAGCCGTCGACCCCGGGGCGCCTCCCCGGTGCCGGGCGTCCCTCGCACTGACTTCTACGCCCTGAGTTCCAAGGTGGATATCTGGGCAGACAACGCCGTCGACCTCTACGAGGAGGCGATACAGCGGCGCTGGATGTACCATGAGGACGTTCCCTGGGACCAGCTGACGGCCCAGGCTCCCGAGGTGGACTTGGCCATGCGCCAGCTGTGCACCGAGCTTGCCCAGCAGGCTACCATCGAGACCGACACGATAGGCAACTGGCTCCACAAGATGAACTACGCCTATCACGAGGTCAAGACCTTCCTCGCCACAGAGGTCTTTGATTCCGCGCGCCACTACTCGGCATTCCGGGAGCGGGCCCTCGTGAATGACGGGGTCTTGGGCGTGGAGAGTTCCGGGCACATCAATCGACGGCTGGTCGAGGTTAGAGCCGGATGGACGGAGGCTGCCCTCTATCTGTATATCATTCGAAGTCCGCTTACCCTCCTGCTCTATCGCTACGGGGAGGCCTACGCCACCAACCCCGCCGACAAGTACCTGTTCCGGCGCAGCATGGAGGACAAGGCCCGGCACATGGCCTATGGCATGGCCCACGTCAAGTACGCAGTGGACCACCAGGGCGAGAGTTTCGCCAGGGGCCTCAGCAACCTGATGCAGGGCGTCGAGTTTGACATTGGCCAGGAAATGAAGGACTCGGTGCTCTGGGAGGCGCTGGCCATCATCTACGGTGGAGGACTGGCCAACATATCCGCCGGCATGGAGGTGGTCAGGGACCTGCAGCAGCAATACATCGAGGAGTACCTCGCGCGTATGGTCTGGGTGGGGGTTCCCAGGACCGAGGCTAACCTGTCGCCGGCCCTGAAACAGTACCTGCGGCGCGAAGAAGCCACCACGGCCTAGGAAACTGCAATGCCGATCTACGAATACCGTTGCCAGGACTGCGAATCGGTCAACAGCGTATTCCTGCGCTCCTTCAGTTCGCCGGCTCCAACCGGCTGCCAGTACTGCGCCGGTGATCAACTGCAGCGGATAATTTCAAGGGTCACCTACGTTCGCTCCGAGGCCGACAAGTTCGCCCAGCTGGACCCCAAGTACACCAGGATGGTGGATCAGGCCCTGGGCAATGCGCCCGCCAATTCGGACCCGGACTACCACATGAACAAGATGGTCCCCTTCAGCCAGGCAAAGGAAAAAGGGGAGCCTTACTTCAAGGAGTAGCGCCCCGGATGGGGTCGCCGCTCCGCATTCCCGTCAGCGGTTCACAGGAGGAAACGGATGAGCGCCCAAGGGGCGAAAACACTGGTATTCCCGTCAGTAGAGTGGTTTCAGGGCCTGCAGGAGCTGGTCAACAACGACCCGGAGTTCCGGCGGCTGGGTAATGTGGACGCCGTCATGGGCGTGACGGTCGGGGAGCGGGTCTTCCTGATCACCTTCGAGGCTTTTGAGTGCGTCGGGGTCAAGGAGGGGACCAAGTTCGATCTGATCGATGCCGATTTCTTCCTGAATATGAATGTCGAGCAATGGCAGGAACTGATCGTCAACACCAAGGAGAACGGGGGAGCCGACCGGAGCCACACTCTCAACACCCTGGACCTGATGATCGACGGCGGCATCTCGGACAACGCCACCGGCGACCAGCTGCGGGCGGACATATTCTTCCGGATCAACCAGAGCCTGCAGCACTTCTTCGACAGTTCGGCACAGCTGGAGACCGTATTCGAGGAGAGCTAGGCCAGACATTCGTGAGCCTAACGTAGGCGGGGCGCCCACAAGGGTGCCCCTACATATCGGGGCCGGGAAGACCATAGGGGCGAGTTTGAAACTCGCCCCTATGGTCTTCCGGTCTGGATAGCCGAGGAATGTGGGCTGGGGAAGTGGCCAAAGTCCAATCTCCAAATGACCCCATCGACAGTGGCTTAAGCCATTCTTGCGAGAGGTCGGGACGCCCTCACCCTAACCCTCTCCCGGAGGGAGAGGGAAATTGCCAGGGACGCGATCAGAGGCCCAGCGCCGCTACTCCGGCCTTGGCTATGGCCTCGTCGTCCAGCCCGCTGGGGAGCCCGCCCACACCGATGGCTCCGACCACCGCGCCGTCGTGAACGACGGCCACTCCACCCGGAATTGCAATCAGCTGGGGATCGCCGAAGGACTCAAGCGACCTGCCCGTGCTGTTGAGTTGCTCGGCAAAGGCGATGGTATCTATGCCTCGGACGGCAGAGGTGTAGGCCTTGCGAATGGCAAACGTAGGCCTGGGGCAACGGTCCATGCGGGCGTAGGCCAGCAGGTTGCCGGCATCGTCCACTACGGCCATATCGACCTTACGCCGGTTGGTGTCCTTGTTGTAGTCGGCGATCATGGCCTCGATGGCGTTCTGGGCCTGTTCCAGGCTGATCATTGCCTTGTTCCACATATCGTTGCCTCCTCTTGGTCTTAGTTGGGAAACCGGGATGATGTTGATGCGGGGATTTCACCCCCACCCTGGCCCTCCCCCTGAGGGGGAGGGGATTAGGCCGGTCTTTCCATTACCGACTATCAGATTCCAATAGTCGGGGGTCTCATGTTGTGCCAATCGGTGTTCTGCTCGTAGGCGTGGGCCATCCTGAGCACCATCTCCTCGCCGCCGGGAGGCCCGGCGATCTGCAGGCCCACGGGCAGCCCTCGTCCACCGAAGCCGCAGGGCACCGAGATTGCGGGCGCGCTGGACAGGTTGAAGGTGTTGGTGCGCATGAATGGCAGCCGCGACGACCCCTCCTTGCTGGTCACCGGCGGGTCCTCCGTCAGCGGCACAGCCTGTCGCCCTGAGGTGGGCATGATCAGCGCATCATAGGTCTGGAAGGCCGCCAGCACGTCATTGCGCAGCATTGTTCGGAGCTTCTGCGCCTTCAGGTATGCGGCGGCAGGCACCAGGCTGCCGGTGAGCAGCCCCACGCGGTTGTCGTGGCCGAAATCGTGGAGCCGCTCCCGGACCCACTCGCTCATGTTCGCGGCGGGCTCGACCGCCAGCAAAGTGCCGGCAATGGTGTTGGCGTGGGCCGCCAGCGGGACCGAGACCTCTTCAACAACTGCGCCCAGCTCCGCCAGGGTTCCGGCGGCGGCGGTAACGGCGTTGGCCACGTCGGGCTCCACGACATCGCTGTGCAGCAGCTCCGCGACGATGCCCACGCGCTTGCCCCTAATGTCGCCGTCGAGGGACTGCCGGTAGTCAGGCACCGGCGTGCTCCAGGTGGTCGGGTCCTTGGGGTCGTGGCCCGCGATGGCCGACAGCGTAATGGCCGCGTCCTCCACGGTGCGGGAGATGGGGCCGATGGTGTCCATGGACCAGACGCCCCGCATCAGCCCGTAGCGGCTTACACGTCCCCAGCCGGGCCGCAGGCCGACGACACCGCACCAGGCCGCCGGGCGCCGGATGGAGCCGCCCGTGTCCTCGCCCAGGGAGGTGGCGCAGAGGAAGGCCGCAGTGGCCGCTCCCGAACCGCCGCTGGAGCCTCCGGCGGAGATGTTCAGGTCCCAGGGGTTGCGCGGAGTGCTGAACCGGTGGGTGAATCCGGTTACGGCGAACTCGCTGAGGTTGGTCTTGCCCAGCAGGATGGCACCGGCGTCCTTGAGCTTGGCAACCACCGTAGCGTCGTCGTCGGGAACCAGGTCGGCGGTGATGCGGGCACCGCCGGTGGTGCGGATGCCCTTGGTCCAGATCTGGTCCTTTACGCCGACGGGGATGCCGTGTAGGGGGCCGCGGTAGTTGCCGGACACGATCTCCTTCTCCGCTTGTCTCGCTTCATCGAGGGCCCGCTGCCATAGCACCGTGATATAGGAATTGAACTTGAAATCGAGGTCGTCGATCCGTTGCAGGTACGCTTCGACCACATCCACTGGGGACACGTCCCTGCTCTCGATGAGGCTGGCCAGCGCAGACACCGAGTGAAGGGGCAGTTCGTTCCGGTCCATAAAGACCTCCGGCAAATACCGATTTTCAACGGCCAATCCGGGACTGTTGGCAATCGTAGGCGGGCGCCGGTGAGCCGTCAACTCAAAGTGGATATCACGCTGTCTGAATCCTGACAGGGGTTACGCTGTTGGAGGGATCACCCACTCCCTAACCCTCCCCCTATGGGGAAAAGATCCCATGCCCATTTCATGGCAACTACGCCGGTTACCGCCCTCCGTACAGACGGTTCAGGTTGCCGTGGCTGTCGGGGTCCAGATTCCTGCCCTGCAGCGCCGGATGGTCGGGGCCGTAGCGGTGGGCGCGGAACACGCTGTTGGCCATCCCGAAATTGGACATGACGACGAATGGACTGACGAACTCCCAGACAATCTCGCTGGCGGGAGTGACCTCGAACAGCCTTCCGGTCATGCCCTCGGTGATCAGGGTGTTGCCGTTGGGCAGGCGCTGGGCCCCACCGGTGAAATGGGTGTAGATCGACACTCTGGGCAGACCTTCGTACTGCCAGACTATCTCGCTGGTGGACGGGTCGACCTCGACAACACGGGAGTAGCTGAGGCCCCGGCGGTGAGAGCCGTTGTCCAGCAGCAGCACGTTGCCGTTGTCCAGGTAGGTGGGATGGTGCTGGTGGGAGATGGTGCCCGCGCCCCACTTCCACGTCATTTCACCGGTGGACCGATCCACCAGCGCCACGGTGTCGAGGATGCGGAAGCTGATCAGGAAACTGCTGCCGTCGGCCGATGCGGTCAGGTCATTGGCGCCGCCCCATGCATCGCGGCTCTCCAGTGGGCAGATTATGTCCGTTTCCGGATCCAGGTGGTCGGCGGAGCGCCAGACGTTGACCTCAGTCCCGTCGGGCGTGGCCTCCACCACCTGGTCGCTGAACATCTCCTCCGGGTCGCTGGCGCTAGTGAAACCGCCGCGGACCCTGGCGGACAGCTCGGCGGATATGCGATCGCGCTGCAGCAGGAACAGGTTGTTGCCGTTGGGCAGCCGGGCGTGGCGCCGCAGCGTGGGGTCGTGGTGCTCCCAGACCAGACGGCTGTCCCAGTCGATCTCCCTGATATGGTCGGCGCCCGGAGGCCTGGAGCCATGGTCTCGAAACAGCAGGTTTCCGTTGTCCAGGAGGTAGCCGTAATTGATGCCGCCGGGATAGTGCCAGCGGTGGACGAAGTTGCCGTCCATGTCGATTAGGAAAGCCTCGTCACTGCCGTTGGGGGAGAATAGCGTGTATCCCCGGTAGGCTCCGGCCGAGTGGTGTCGTGTCAGTCCGGTGGGGCGGTAGGACGTGGTCATTCGGCACACCTCCTCTCAGTGACACCTTCGATTCCCGAAAAGCGAGGGACGCCCTCACCCTGACCCTCTCCTGATGGGAGAGGGAATTTGCCGGTCGCCGCTACACCGGCGGCTGCAGGCGGTGTTGCGTGGCGGTCTCGTAGGCGTGGCCCACCTGCACCAGCAGCGGCTCCGTCAGGTGCCTGCCAACGAACTGGATGCTGAGCGGCAGGCCCTCGCTGTTCAGCCCCGCGGGCAGCGAAATGGTGGGCGACCCGCTGAAGTCGTAGGGGATGGTAAACCGGCCCCAGGTCCATTCCTCCTCGTCCATCGGCCCGTACAGCGCCTCCTGCGTGACCCGTTCCGGCGGCGTGGTCATGGACGGGCAGACCAGCACGTCGATGCCGTCGAATATCTCGGCGAGCGTGCCGTTGCTGGCCAGCCTGGTGTAGCTGGCTGCGGCGTAGTCGACGGCGCTGTGACGGGAACCCATCTCCAGCCAGCCTCGGAACCACGGGCCGTACTCGTCGGCTCGGGCGGGATAGAACTCTCGGTGGGCGGCGGCCGCCTCTGCCGAGCACAGCACGCCCCAGGCCTTCGACAGCGGCTCGGTGTCCGGCATCCGCACCGGCATCAGCCTCGCTCCCAGGCTTTCCAGCACACGGACGCCCTCCATGACCGCCGCTGCCAGCTCTGAGTCCACATCGTCTCCTATGTAGCGCTCGTCGACGCCGATTCGCACCCCACGCACTCCCTGGCTCAGACCCTGCAGCATGTTGGGCACCGGCACCGTCAGTGAGGTGGGGTCGTTGGGGTCGTGCCCGGCAAGGGCCTGCAGCATGACACCGGCGTCGGAGGCGCTGCGGGTCATGGGACCGACGTGGTCCAGCGACTCGGCCAGGGCCAGCACGCCGTAGCGGCTCACCCTGCCCCAGGTCGGTTTGATTCCCACGGTGCCGCAGGCCGCAGACGGGAACCTGATGGAGCCGCCCGTGTCGCTGCCCAGCGAGCCGTAGCACAGGCCGGCGGCCGTGGCCACCCCCGAGCCGCTGGAGGATGCGCCCGACCAGCGGTCGGCCCCCCATGGGTTGACCGGTATCTGGAACTCGGGATTGTATCCGGCCATGGCTCCCTCGGTGAGGTTCAGCTTGCCGAGAATCACCGCGCCGGCGGCGTTGAGCTTCCGAACCACCGTGCCGTCGAAGTCAGGCACGAAGTCCCGCAACACCTTGGCGCCGCCCATGGTGGCGACGCCCGTTGTGAAGCAAAGGTCCTTGACGGCGATGGGCACCCCGTGGAGGCCGCCCCGGTAGTTCCCAGCAGCGATCTCCTGCTCGGCGGTCCGGGCCGAGGCCAGCGCCGAGTCGGCCATCACCGTGGCATAGCTCTTGAGGTCGCCATCCATGGCCTCGATGCGCTCCAGGATGGCCTGCGTCAACTCAACCGGCGACAATTCCCTCGACCGGAGACGGTCGCCAACCTCCAAAATGGTCTGGTAATGCAAGGGTGTATCAGGCATCATTTCACTCCCCGAGAAAGATACGGCAGCTTTTCGCAGAGGATACTGTATGCGAGGCCAGTGGTAAACTTGGCCAGCCGCCAATTGTCTGAATGAGGATTTTCAGGATTGTCTAAGATTCCTCTTTCCTCGATCTTGTGGTTCCATTGCATGAGTCACAGTTCAAGACTTTACCACCCTCTCCCCTGAGGGGGAGGGGATTTTGAACCGTTTTGCAACAACGCAGGAGACAACCCACATGAGACTGGCAGTGCCCGACCTGGTTTCCAACTCCTATTTTCCGGCGGTGGCTGCCGTGGAACTGGGGGCCTTTCGAGAGCAGGGACTGGACGTCGAGCTGGAAATGGTTTTTCCCATCGGAAAGGCCATGGAGTCCTTGCGCGACGGGCAGATCGACTTCGTTGCCGGGCCAGCCCACGCAACGTTGTCCGCGTTCCCAGGGTGGCAGGGCGCTAAGCTGCTGGCGGCGCTGTCGCAGCACACGTTCTGGGTGCTGGTGGTGCGCTCGACCCTCGGCGTCAAACCTGGGGACGTTGCGGCGCTCAAGGGCCTGCGCATCGGGGCGGCCCCCGGACCGGACGCCGCGCTGCGACGCCTTCTGGCCGAGGAGGGCGTGGACCCCGATCAGGACGTGTTGGTAGCTCCTGTGCCCGGCAGCGGAGAGCCTGGCGTGTCCTTCGGCGTTCACGCGGCAAAGGCCTTGGAAGATGGGACAATCGACGGGTTCTGGGCCAACGCCATGGGCGCCGAGGTGGCCGTGCGGAGTGGCGTCGGCGGTGTTGTGCTGGACCCACGGAGGGGAATCGGCCCGACAGCGGCCAGGGACTACACATTCGCCGCGCTGGTGACCACCGACCGGCTGATCGAGGAGACACCGGCCACGGCGGAGGCAGCGGTGCGCGCCATCGTATCGGCACAGCGGGCGCTGCAGGCTGATCCATCGCAGGCTGCGGGAGTCGGCCAGCGGCTGTTCCCGCCCGACGAGGCCGCGCTGACCGAGGACCTGGTGCGGCGGGATGCTCCGTACTACCCCGCCACTATCTCCCCGGAGTCTGTGGCGAGCCTCAACCGGTTCTGCCGCGATCTCGGTCGGCTGCCAGAGGATGTGGCCTACGACCAGGTGGTGGCCACCCGATTCGCCCATCTCTGGTAGGGGTCTGGTATCTGGCGAGATTGCACCGCCTTCCAGACCATCTCCCTCAAGGGAGGACTTGACGGTTGCAATGTATTGTCTGAACTGTGATTCGCTTGATTTTGGGATTTCGATGATGGGCTCCCAATCCTGTCAATCTTTTAATCCCGGAAATCCTGATTCTGACAGTTACTTAGCAATCGCCCCGCTCAATGGAAAGGGGATAATCAAAAAACAGCCAACCGTAATACTCATCTGTGGACTTAATAGCAGGGGAATTCGATGAAAGTGGATATCAGGGTGCCCATGGGCCTGCCGGTGCCGCAGACCGCCGACTTCATCGCCGGATGCGAGGACGCCGGATTTTCGGGCGTAGGCATGCACGACCATCAGCACAGCGGTCGCGACGTGTTCCTCACTCTGGCCCTGGCCGCCGAACGCACCTCCAGCGTCTCGCTGTATCCGGCGACCACCAACCCGGTCACCCGCCACCCCATGGTGCTGGCGTCGCTGGCCCACTCGCTGGAGGAGATCGCCCCGGAGCGCATACGCCTCACCGTGGGCCCCGGCTACCTCGCTGTGGGCAACATCGGGCGGCCCCGGGCGACGGTGGACGCCATGCGGCAGGCCATCCTGACCATTCGGGGCCTGCTGCGGGGTGAAAGGCTGCAGTTCAACGGCGTGGAGTCCCGGCTGCGCAACGTCAGCGAGCGGCCCACGCCCGTGTTCATGACCGCCGCCGGCCCGCGGATGGTGGAGCTGGCGGGGGAGGTTGCCGACGGCGCTATGCTGCTGGTCGGGTTGCACCCGAGGGCGGTGGAGGCCGCGCGGCGCCGCCTGGAGATCGGGGCGGCCCGCTCAGGGCGCAGCCTGGACGACTTTCACGCGATCTACATTACCCCGACCACCGTCTCGGACGATGGTCCAGGGGCCCGGCGTTTTCCACAGCAGTGGTTTCGGGCTGACCAGCCCTACCTGAAGTATCCCAGCGACTCCAACCTGGTATGGCTGCGGGAGGCCGGAATCGACCTGGCCGCCGATTTCGTCCCGGAGAACATCAGCGACGACCAGGCCGCCGAGATTTGCGACGCATTCGGCCTGTTCGGCACGCCGGAGGAATGCCTGACCCGGCTGAGGCGCGCCCGCAGGGAATCGGGAATCGAGCACGTTTTCATTTTCCCGACCCACACCCAGGATGGCGGATACGACATGCCGCAACCCGATGTCGACTCCTTCCGGGATACGATAATTCCGGGGCTGGCCGACCTGTAGCGGGCTACCTCCGGCACGAAATCCCCTCCCTTTGATGGGGGAGGGGGAGGGGCAGGGTGGGTAACAAAACCCCTACCCCAGGGGGAGAGGGGGGCTATCTGTGTAGCCACACAGGGCCCCTTTCGCTATCCTTCCAGCGCGCCCTCGAGGTAGGCGCGAAAGGCGGCGGGGTCGTTAATCAGGGCCTGCAATTCAATGGCCGGAAGCCGGTACGGGTCGGTGTGTTCGGTGATGTACCGGGTGCTGTTGGGCGGGCCGCCGTCGGCCTCATCGGGTTCGTCCGAGCCGGCCAGCTCGGCGTAGCGGATCGGTTTGCCGTCGGCCTCGTACTCGGAGCCGATGACCCAGAGGCGGCCAAAGCGGTACCGCTTCTTGACCTCGGCCTCGGCGGCCGCGCTCCAGCTGGTGCCGGTGAAGGCGAAGTCCTCCGGGAGGAACCCCATGTTGTCCTCGATCACCCGATTGCAGCGGTCCAGCTCTTCTCGTATCACCGCTCCGTCGTGGTCTTCTGCGGCCAGGTTCGACAGGTTGGGGTGGCTCACAGTGTGGGCTCCAATGTGCCAGCCCAGCTCGCGGAGCTCCCGCAGCTCAGACCAGGGCATGTGCTCGGGGATCTGGGCCAGCGCCAGCGGGCGGGGATACTCGGGGTCGTAGGGCGAAGTGTAGATGAACAAGTTGCCCTTGTAGCCGTACCGCTCGAGGATGCGGAACACCTCGCGCCGCATGGAGACCACCGGGTGATCGAAGTCGATCATAATCGGGCGCTCCGGCAGCGAACCAGTTCCCGCCCGCCACTCTGCGAGCTGGTCGTAGTTGATCGACTGGAAACCCATCTCTGCAGCAATGCCCATCAGATGATCGAACCGCTCCTCGGTCAGCGGTTTACTGAGGGCGCCAGCGGCAACGGGCCGGATACCGTGGCACATGGTGATTGGAATTCTCATCACATCCTCCAAATTATGAGCGAGCTACGGGAATTTCCAATGGCCCATCGATATTGTCGCAGCCACCAAGGCTTGTGTTCTTTAAGTACTGAGCTTGGATGGCGCCTCTAGTCTCGCCGAGAATGCCAAGGCTTCACGGACTCTGGCTGCCGATGGCCTCCACGTACAGGGAATACAGGGACTGGCTGCAGGTCATGAACAGGCGGTTCTTCCTGACGCCCCCGAAGCACAGGTTGGCGCACGGTTCGGGGAGGATTATCCGGCCGATGAGTTCTCCGTCGGGCGTCAGGCAGTGTACCCCGTCCATCCCCGCGCCGGCCCAGCCCCGGCTGGACCACAGGTTGCCGTCTCGGTCCGTTCGCATGCCGTCTGCGAATCCGGGAGACATATCGGCGAAGATCTGGCCGCCTTGCAGTTTGCGGCCATCGACCACCTCGAAGACGCGGATGTGACCCGGACCATCGGGGTCATGGCTGATCGCACTGTCGGAAATGTACAGCCGCGACTCGTCCGGGGAAAAGCAGAGACCATTGGGCTTGGTCAAATCGTCGGCTACCACGGTGGCCTCACCAGTCGCGGAATCCAGCCGGTAGACCCGCGTCGGCAACTCGGCCTCGACTTTTTCGCCCTCATAGTTCATCAGGATTCCGTAGCCGGGATCGGTGAACCACACGGATCCGTCGGAGTGGACCACCACGTCGTTCGGGGCGTTCAGCCGCTGTCCCTCAAAGCTGTCCATCAACACAGTGATTCGCCCGTCGTGCTCGGTGCGGGTAACCCGGCGCGTCAGGTGCTCGCAGGTTACCAGGCGCCCCTGCCGGTCCCTGGTGTTGCCGTTGCTGTTGTTGGAGGGCATGCGAAACAGCGTTACCTCGTTGGTGACCTCGCTATATCGCAGCATGCGGTTGTTGGGTATGTCGCTGAAAACCAGGGACCTTGAATCGCCAAACCAGACCGGACCCTCCATCCAGCGCGCACCGGTATAGATCCGCTCCACCGCCGCGTTCCCGAGTCGGTAGGCACCAAAGCGCGCATCAAGCACCTCCACCGCAGGATCCGGGTAACGGACGATACCCTCGTCCCAACGCCGGCTCAGTTCAGGAGTCCAATGTGAATCGCCTACCATCGCGCAATTCCTCGCTCAATCGCCGGTGCCGAGCCTCTAGTCCCGGAACCGGGGCATCACTTCACTTCCGAACAGCTCCATGGAGCGCATGACGCGGGAGTGCTCCATGCTGCCGAAGGACATGCTGGCGCCGAAGTATCCGATGCCGTGGTCGTCTCGCAGCCTGGTGATCCGCTCCACGCACTGCTCCGGCGTGCCGAAGTACGCGGTGCCCTCGAGCTCCGACTCGTAGCTGGCCGGCTCGACAGTGCGGATACTGCGCCAATGGTCGAGGTCCACGTTGATTTCGTCGCCTTGGGTCAGGGTGCGCCGGTACCCCGCCAGGTCTCGCACCCAGGTCATAGACTGTCGCGGGTACTCCCGGGCGGACTGCTCGTCTTCCTCCAGGTGCACGAACCGAAAGTAGGGCATATCCGCTACCGACGGGTCCTTGCCAGCGGCGGCCATCCTTTCGGCGTACAGGGAGAACAGCCCCAGGTTGTCCGCCTCGGGCGTTGAGAAGCTGGTCAGGATGGGCAGGTCCCGCTCGACGGCTACATCCACGCTGGCCGGAGTGCGGGAGACGGCCATGTACACCGGGGGATGGGGCTGCTGCACTGGCCAGGGAGCGATGGTCAGGTCCTTCACCTGGTAGAACTCGCCCTGGAAACTGAAATCGTTCTGGGTCCACAGGCCCAGGATGACATCCAAGGCCTCCTGGGTGCGCACGTCCCGGGTCTCAAACCCGACGTTGAAGTTGCCGTACTCGTAGTCCGCCGAGCCACGCCCAACGCCAAAGTCCAGCCGGCCGTTGCTGAGAATGTCCAGCATGGCGCTCTCCTCGGCCAGGGAGATGGGTTCGCGGAGAGGCAGCACGCTGACACCCGCGCCGATGCGTATCTTTTTCGTGCGCGCCGCGATGTTGCTCAGGAACGGCATCAGGGAAGGGCAGATGCCGTAGCGGCTCGAGTGGTGTTCTGCGACCCAGATGGAATCGAACCCCAACTCCTCGGCGTACTCGGCCTGCTCCAGCATTTCGCCGAATATGCGGCTCTGGGCACTGGCATCCGGCTCCGTCCAGGAACCCAGCAAAAACAGGGCAAACTTCATGACGGGTTGGTCTCCTTCAAGTCGGCTTGGCAGAATCCCGCTATTGAACGGTTCACTCCCGCCCTGGCACTCCCCCTGATGAGGAGGGGACGGTCCTATTGGCTGTAGTTCACCCTAACCCTCTCCCAGAGGGAGAGGGGACAGTGTCAAGACTATTTTTCGGCCAGGATGTCGTAGGCCAGCGCCACCATGATTCGGGTGCCGCTGATCAGGCTCTGGATTCCCACCGACTCGTTGGTGCCGTGGATGAAGGCCAGCATCGGGTCGTCGTCGGGGTGCGAGCCGACCATGCCGTAGGTGGTGGTGCCCAGGTTCCGGGTGAACCGCGAGTCGGTGAACCCGGTGCTGAGCGACGGCACCCATTGTATGTCGTCCCGCTCGAAGGCCCTGGCGGTGCTGATCCGGATCTTTTCCGCGAACTCGGTCTCGAATGGCGAGGAGTTGGGAATCGACATGTAGTCGATGTCGATCTCCACACCCGGGATGCCGTCCAGAATCTTGTCCAGTTCCTGACGGACGTAGGCCTCGTCCTGATGCGGGAGGGTGCGAACGTCGCAGGTCAAGCGGATCGATTCTGGGACGCTGTTGGACTTGATGCCGCCCTGGATCATGGTCGGCGTGATGGTCATTCGCGACAGCGCCCGCATAATCGAGGCGAAACGCGGGTTCCTGTCCTCTGTGTCCGCGATGATCTGGTCGATATTTGCCGCCGAGGGTCGGTCCTCGATGGCGAAGACCGACAGGTGCTCGAAGAGGCTGGTCGACGTATCACGCTCCGCCTCGTAGGCCTCAATTCGCTTGACCACCTCCGACAGGCCGTAGAGGGCGTTGGTGCCCTGCCACGGCGTCGAGGCGTGGGCGCTGGAGCCGCGCACGTCGATCTCCAGTTGCAGGCGGCCCTTCTCGCCCACGCCCAGCAGGTAGGTGAGGTTCCCGGCCGCCTCTATGGGATAACCGCCGCCCTCGTTCACCGCCAGCGGCGCCGCCAGCTTTTCGGGGTGGTTGTCGGCCATCCAGCCAAACCCGTAGCGGCCGCCGTGCTCCTCGTCGGCGCACGACGCAAGGATCAAGCTGTCCCTGAGCTGCACGTTGTTCCGCTTGAGAATCCGCATGGCGATCATCTGGCAGGTGAGCAGCGCCTTGCAGTCCGTTGCGCCACGGCCGAATATCCGGCCGTCGGCCACCGTGGCGCTGAAGGGAGGGAAGCGCCACTTTTCTTCCTCCTCAACGGGCACCACGTCGAGGTGGGACATGAACATCAGCCCGGCGTTGCCTGAGCTGCCATCCAGGCGGGCGATCAGGTTACCCCGGCCCGGCGCGGACTCGATGGTCTCGCTGGCGATGCCGTCCGCCGCCAGCCAGTTCTCGATGTAGCGGCAAAGTTCCGTCTCGTTACCCGTGGGCATGAAGCCGGTGTTGACCGTGGGTATGCGGACCATGTCCTGCTCAAGCTGCACGATCTCGTCGCGCATCTCGTCAACCTGGTCCAGCAGATCATTCAGGTCTGGCATCTGTCGTCCTCCGGGTGGTTTGTGTGGTTGTTCCTGCGGTCAGTACCCCACGGCGTGGGCCTCGCTGCGCGGGTCGGCGCCGCCCTGCAGCACGCCGGTCTCGGGGTTGCGGGTGATGACACAGTATAAAGCTGAACCTTCCCACCAGTCCGGGTACATTTCGATGGTGTGGCCCTTGAGCCGCAACTCCTCCGCCACGTCGTCGGCGATGCGCCCCTCCAACCGCAGCATTCCAGGCTCGAACTTCGACATCCAGTTGGAGTTGGGGAAGTTGTAGCTGTAGAATCGCGGCTCCTCCACCGCCTCCTGGGGGTCGCGACCGAATTCCAGCACGTTGAGCAGCAGTTGCAGGGTACCCTGGGGAATGTGGTCGCCGCCATGAGCGCCGAGAGCCATCACGGCCTCCCCGTCCTGCAGCACCAGTGCCGGGGCCGGGGTGAGCCTGGGCCGCTTGCCACCGGCGATGGCCGCCGGATGGCCGTCGGTCAGCTTTGACTGCGTGCCGCGCAGGGAGAAGGCCAACCCGGTGCCCGGAATGATCGGGCCGCCGTTCTTGGTGCCCTCGCTGGGAGTGCAGGAAAAGACGTTGCCATCCCGATCGATGACGCCGAAATACGATGTGCCGCCCTCGCTGACCCCTGCCGTCGCCACCGCAGCGGCAGCCTCCCTCGGAGACTGCGGCGCGCCGTCGAAGGTTGCCCTGGCGTTTCGCGGGTCTCCAGCCGGGGGCGTGCCCGGCCATGCCATGTCGGGGTCGATGAGCGACCGCCGCCGGGACAGGTATTCCTCGGCCAGCATTTCATTCATCGGAACGTCGACGAAATCTGGGTCCCCGACGTAGTGCTCGCGGTCGGCGAAAGCCAGGTTCAGCGCCTGGTTCACCGTGTGGATGTACTGAGGGGAATTGTGGCCCATCGAGGCCAGGTCGAACCCCTCCAGTATCTTGAGGGCTTGCGGAAACGTTGGGCCCTGACCCCACGGCCCGGTGCTGTAAACGTCGTAGCCCTTGTAGTTGACGGTAACAGGAGGCGTAACCTGCACATGGTAGCGGGCCAGATCGTCCTCGGTGAGCAGTCCGCCCATCTCCTGGTTGTAGGAGACGATCTTGCGGCCCAGCTCCCCGGTGTAGATGTAGTCCCTGGCGGCCTTGAGCGCGGCCTCCCGACCCTTCGCGGCATGGGCCGCCTCGACGTCCGCGATGGTGGACAGGGTGGCGGCCAGGTCCTTCTGGTAGAACATCTCTCCCTGTTTGGGAGCGCGCCCACCGGGCAGGTATATCTCGGCGGTCGACGGGTAGGCGTTGTACTGGTCGAAGGCGGTCTTGAACCGTCCCGCGAGGTAGCGGTACATGGGGAAGCCGTTTCCGGCCAGGTCGATGGCCGCGCTGGCCACCTCTCTGAACGTCATGGTGCCGTAGCGGGAAAGGGCAGTGATCCACGCATCGGCGGCGGCGGGGGTCAGCGACGAGAGCACCCCGGCCGGAATCCTGCCGCCGTGGTTTTTCTGGAAATACTCGATGGACGCGGCTCTGGGCCACACTCCAAGGCCGTCGATGGTGACCACCTCCCTGCGTTCGGCCAGGTGGATCACCGTAGGCGCCACACCCAGAAAGCTGCAATCATCGACGTGCACAACGTTCAGCGCAATGCCGACAGCGACTCCGGCGTCGATGGCATTGCCGCCCCGCTTGAGAATTTCCAGGCCCGCCATGGCGGCGCTGGGATGGCTGGCTGCCACCATTCCGTTGACGCCCTGCATCAACGGGCGATAGCTGGTCAGGGTGGTCCCTTGTACTGGCATCGGTGGTCCTCCGAAATTACGGTTTCGTTGTCGCCCACCACACCACGGGATGGTGCAGGGACGCCAGGCGCCGCGCCGGCGAATGGTTCCGGGAGCGCCGGGTGCTTGTCGTACTGGCCCAGAGGGTGGTACAACCACTGGGCATAGGTCAAGGGTTATCATAGCCCAGAACGCAAGAGGTCGGGATCGTAGCGGTGCTGAGACTGCATCATTGTCCGGGTAGACGCCAACTGCCGGCCCAACCGCGGACGGTTCATCGCCGCCGGAACGCCACCAGCCAACCCAGGGGGCGCCATGACACAGGTCTTTGATGGGATCACCGTCCTCGATTTCACCAGCGGCCGCGCCGGTGGCGTCGCCACCATGGTGCTGTCGGACTTTGGCGCCGAGGTCATCAAGATCGAACCGCCAGGCGGAGAAAAGTTCAGGGACGCGCCCGGCTCCATCCAGTGGAATCGCGGCAAGAGGAGCGTCGTCCTCGACCTGTGCACTCCGGACGGGCAGGACAAGGCCCGCGCCCTGGCGCAGCACGCCGACGTGGTCGTCGAGAATTTCCGCCCCGGCGTCGCCCAGCGGCTGGGCATCGACCAAGACACACTGCGGGACGGCCATCCCGGCCTGGTTTACGCCTCGCTGACCGGCTTCGGCACCCATGGCCCCTACGCGCGGTACAAGGGATACGACGCCGTGGTGGCCGCCAAGAGCGGGCGGATGATGATGTTCTCCAACCAGAATCCCAGGCCGGGCCCCAACTTCGTGGTCACCCAGGGCGTCTGCCACGCCGCCGCCACTGCGCTGGTTCGCGGCATCACCTCGGCGCTCTACCTGCGGGAGAGGACAGGCCGGGGCCAGCACGTAGAGACCAGCATGCTGCAGGCGGTCACCACCTACGACCACGTCTCATGGGTACACGGCCAGATGGTGCAGAACCGCCCGGACGAGTACCCCCCTGACCCGCTGGTGGGAACGGGCCGCGGCAACCCCACGGGTTACCTGCCGGTCCGCACGAAAGACGGTCAATGGATGCAACTGGGCAACGTGGTGGAGAGGCTGTTCCGCTCAATGATGCACTCACTGGACATGGACTTCATCTACGAGGACCCGCAGCTCAAGAATGCTCCCTTTCTGGACGCGAAGGCCGTAGCGGTCCTGGAGCGGATCATGCTGGAGAAGGCCCAGCAGAAGACCCTGGACGAGTGGATGTCCATCTTCCTCAGCCGCGAAGGCAACGCTGCCGCCGAGCCGTACCTGACATCGGAGCAGGCTCTCGATCACCCCCAGATCGTGCACAACGGCAACGTCCGCGACGTGGACGTCCCGGGTGTAGGCCCCACCCGGCAGCTGGGCCCAGTGGTGAACATGAGCGCCACACCGGGCAGCCTCGGTGGCCCAGCCCCGGCCCTTGGCCAGCACACCGACGAAGTTCTCGCTCGCCTCGGCAACGGTACAAAGGCCAGCGCCAACGGCGCGGGAGGCCCGATGCCCGGGCAAGCGCTGGACGGCGTTACACTCCTCGACCTGGGCACGGTGATCAACGGCCCCCTGGGCTGCGCGCTGGTGGCGGAGCTCGGCGCCCGCGTGATCCGCATCGAAGCACCCGGAGGCGACTGGGGCAGGATGGGGCTGCCCTTCTCAGCGCACCGCACCATGGCTGGCTCGGAGTGCATCTGCCTCGACCTCAAAGCCCCCGAGGGCCAGGAGATCATGGGCAAGCTGGCGTCCAAGGCCGACCTGCTGCTTCACAGCATGCGCCCGGGAGCTCCGGAACGCACCGGCATCGGCTACGAACAGCTCAGGGAAATCAACCCCAACCTGGTCTACCTGTACGCCGGGGGCTACGGCTCCACAGGCCCATACTCGCACCGGCCGTCCATGGCCCCCATCGCGGGCGCCGTCTCCGGTGGCGGCGTGGCCCAGATGGGACGGGACGCCTTCCCGCCGACAGACCAGCCTATGTCCATCGACGAAATCGCCGCCGTGGCCAAGCAGCTCAAGCGGGCCAACGACGGCACCGCCGACCACAGCACAGCCATGGTCAACGCCGTGGGCCTGGTGCTGGGCCTCTATGCCCGGGAGCGCACCGGCCAGGCGCAGTACGTCGAGTCCACCATGATCAACGCCAATGCCTACCTGAACATCGACGATTTCTACTGGCACGAGGGCAAGCAGCCTCGCCCGCTACCCGACTCCGACGGCTACGGCCTGCACGCGCTGTACCGGCTGTACCAGGCCAGCGACGGGTGGGTGTTCCTCGCCTGCCTGTTCGACGACGAGTGGCAGGCCCTGTGCCGGGCCATCGATCGGCCCGACCTGCTGGACGACCCGCGCTATGCCACCGAGGCGGCTCGTGAGGCCAACGACGACGCCCTGGCCGGTGAACTGGCAGCGATCTTCGCCGCCGGGGAGCCGATGCACTGGGAGACGCTGCTCGCCGCCGTAGACGTCGCCTGCGTCAAGGCGGAGGACCGGGGAATGTTCTATTTCTTCAACGACGACCCCCACGTGCGCGAACTTGATCTCCTGACTGATGTGGAGGCGCCGCGCTTTGGCGAGTTCTGGCGGTACTCCCCCGTGATAAGCTTCTCCGAGACCTCAGGGCGCGCCGGTCCCGGACCGCTCAAGGGCCAGCACACCCGTGCCATCCTCAGAGAGCTGGGGTATACCGACCACCAGATCCTGGATCTCAAGGAACGGAAGGTCGTGGACTGGGAGGAGGAGTAACAGCCAATGGTTCAGACCACCATCCCCGCCGAAACCAACGGCATCCGGGACAAGGCCGCCATCGTCGGCATCGGCGAGACCGAATTCTCGTGGAATTCTGGCCGCAGCGAGTTGCAGTTGGCCTCGGAAGCCATCAAGGCCGCCTGCGACGACGCCGGAATCGCACCGCAGGACATCGACGGCCTGGTCCGCTATGACATGGAGTCCAACCACGAGACCCTTCTCACCCAGTCGCTGGGCATCAAGAACCTGCGCCACTGGGAGTCCGTCTCCTACGGCGGGGGCGCGGGCAACGCCACCATCGGCCACGCCGCCGCCGCCATCGCCGCCGGTTACGCCAACTACGTGGTCTGTTTCCGGGCCGCCAACCTGCGCTCCGGCGTGCGCCTGGGCCGGGCGAGGGGACCCGAGCGGATCACCGGCGGCGCGCAGGGATTTGCCGCTCCCTGGGGCTGCATGGCCCCCGCCCATCATTTCGGCATGTTCGTTCGACGCTACATGCACAAGTACGGGGCCACCAGCCGCCATTTCGGGTGGGTGGCGGTCACCCTGCGGGAGCATGCATCGCGCAACCCCCGGGCGCTACGCCGGGACCCCATCACCATCGACGACCACCAGAACTCGCGCATGGTGGTGGACCCGTTGCACGTCCTCGATTTCTGCCAGGAGAACGACGGCGCGGCGGCCGTGGTCATGACCACGCCGGAGCGCGCCAGGGAGCTGCGACACTCCAGCACCCTGACCCTGGTCGAGGCCGCCGCACAGGGCTCCGGCCCCCGCAACGACGGCATCATCTACCGCCCAGACCTAGCCGTGGCCGAGTCGGAGCACACCGCCCGCGACCTCTGGGCTCGCGCTCGCCTGGAACCAAGCGACATTGACGCGTTCATGTTCTACGACCATTTCACGCCCTTCTGCCTGATCAACCTTGAGACCTACGGATTCGTCCCCCCGGGCGAGGCCAAGGACTTCGTCGAGGGCGGCCACAACATCCGGTTCGATGGCCAGCTCCCCACCAACACCCACGGCGGCAACCACTCCGAGGCTTACATACATGGGTTGACCCACGTCCAGGAATGTGTGCGCCTCATCCGGGGCACGTCCACCTCCCAGCCGCCGCAGAAGACCATCAACCGCGCGCTGACCTGCAGCAGCACGGCACAGCTCAGTGGCGCCGTCATCATCCGCCGGGGATAGTTCACGAGGTAGCGAGAACAGCCAGGAGCAGCTATGACCCAGCAGCAGGAACAGGCCGCCAAGTCCCGTCCCATGACCGCACCTCTCGAGGGTCTCCCGCTGCCCGATCTGGAGCGGATACCCGACTACGAGCGGGGATTCTGGGAGGGCACACGGAGCGGCCAACTGCGCATCCAGCAGTGCTCGGCCTGCGGCCTGTTCCGCCACTTGCCCATGCCCATGTGTCCGGGATGCTCGTCCCTGGACTACGGGTGGACGGCGGTCAGCGGACGGGGGTTCGTGTACTCGTTCGTCATCGTCCGGCACCCGGTGCATCCGGCCATTGCCGAGAAGGAGCAGGTGCCCTACAACGTCTGCATGATCGAGCTTGAAGAACAGGAGGGCCTGCGCCTCTGCAGCAATGTCCTGAACGTGGCCCCGGAGGACATCCACATCGACATGCCGGTGCAGGTGGCCTTGTTTCCCGCCATTGACGACGCCGACGTGGTGCTGCCCGTTTTTGTGCCAGCTACGGAGTGACCGGTCGCGCCACCGTGCGATACGGCAGGCGCCGGCCCGCGTATTGACAACGAAAATCGTTCGTCATACACTCAAATGACTGGGTTATCCGATGCCCAGTTCCTTATGGCCCGGTGGTGTAGCGGTTAACATATTGGCCTGTCACGCCAAAGATCGTGGGTTCGAATCCCATCCGGGTCGCCATCTCCTTCCGCAGGCAGTTGTATTCGTATCTGCCAGAGGTGGTGGCAGTGCCATAGTCATCGTGGGGACGCGCGGGTTCGACAGGGGCGTCCAGTAACGGATTGCAAGCCGAGGTGCCATCGCCCTCGTTAATCAGGTGGCAAAAAACAACTGGCGAACGTGAATTCGCTCTAGCCGCCTAAAGCGGCTACGTCTGCTCCCAGCTATTCCCGGAGGAGGGGATGTCAGGCGCCATAAGTCCGGGATGCGGCCAAACCGATGCCGGTAAGGGCGGCCAAAGATTAACCGGCTGGGTCTCTCCAGGATGCGCCGGCGGTGCCTGAAGAGTCCAAGAACAAACCGGCGGACAAGCTTGTAGTACATCCGGTTTATAGGCTCTCTTGGACGGGGAGTTCGACTCTCCCCCGTCTCCACCAACCTCATTCAGATTTGGCCTCGGTAGCCGACACGGCTACGTCTCCCTTGGCCCAGCCCGAGGACCGTCTCCTTCGGCGCACGCCCCGCTAGTAGACCAACCGCATTGAAATTATGGCTGATGAACCTGCGCATACGTGCAGGGACCGCGAGCTGGGACCTGGCGCGACTGGGACGGAGTCCGGGTGAACTGGCGCACACCTCCCAGGACGCCAGTAGCAAGCTCAAGTCCCCATTCCCATCATTGCTTTAGCGATTAACTTCCAGGCAGGAACTTCCAAGGATGTTCTTTGCTGTGAGTTGGTAAAGACCTTCACAAATTTATTGAGCCCGGGAATTTTCATTGTTCCAGGGTGGTCTTCCGGCTAGTCGTCCGGGGGGACCGGTTACTGTCTGCGCAGAATTCGATATGCGAACAGCGAAAGCACGACGAAAAGAACGACGGCCAGGATGATGACGAGGGTGAGCCGGTCGCGACCAGCCTCGATCACCCAGTCCAGGGTTTCTCGCATACGGGGCTCAGCATTGCTGGCAGCCGGCAGGACTGGCTCCTCGAACGCGGCAGGTGTGGGCGTCGGGGTCGGTGTCGCAGTAGGCGTGGGTGTTGGCGTTGGAGTGGGCGTTAGCGTTGCCGTGGGCGTCGGTGTTGCTGTCGGCGTGACAGTGGGCGCCGGTGTCGGGCTTGGTGACGGCGTAGGGGTGGACGTCGGTGTCGCACTGGGCGTTGGCGTGTAGGTTGGCGTAGGCGTGGGCGTATCCGTGGGTGTAGGTGTGGGCGTAGGTGTGGGCGTAGGAGTGGGCGTTAGCGTTGCTGTAGGCGTTGGCATTGCCGTGGGCTCCGGCGTGGACGTAGGAATAGGAGTGGGCTCCGGCGTGGGTTGAGGCGTAGGTGTGGGTTGAGGCGTTGGCGTAAGTGTTGGCGTGATCGTAGGAGTAGGGGAAGGGGTTGATGTCGCCGGTGGCGGCGGTTCAGCTATGGCAGGACTGGATACCGGCGCCGGCACCGGAGTGGGTATCGGAGTGGGCCTCGGCGTGGGCGTGGGTCTCGGGTCCGTGGTCCCGTCGGCGGAGGCGGTCCAGGGGCCGATTCCCTCGTCGTTCTTTGCTCGCACCTGCACACGGTAATGGGAGGAGTCATCGAGCCCCGAAACAGTGGCCGGCGGGCCGCTTCCCACGTCGGGCTCGGAGGTCCAGTCGGAGTCATTCTGCGGGTTGGTGGCAGGCGGGTCGGTGGCGCCCTTGTAGTAGCGCAGGTCGTAGTACGTGACCGGAGGTTTGCCGGCGTCTGGGGGTGCTGTCCAAGTCAGTGATAGCCCGTCGAAAGACAACGGAGTTACCGCAAGGTCCGTGGGTGCGTCCGGCGGCTCGTTTTCGTCGGTCACATTAATGGTGACAGCTATGCTCGCCTGTTCCTTCATGTCATCGGCTGTTACGGACACCGAGTAGCGGTTCTTGGCCTCGTAGTCCAGGGCCGTTCCGCTTCCCACGGAAATCTGGCCCGAAGTACCGTGAATGGCAAAGCTGGCCGCGTCATCACCGTCGAGGCTGTAGGTCAGGGTGTCGTTGGCATCGCCGTCGGTTGCGGTGACCGGGGCACCTACACTAACTCCGGCAGCACTGTTTTCCGGTACGGTCAGGGTGGTGGAGGTTTCGGAGTACATCGGTTTGTTGTTGTCAGGCACTAAGTACGTAAGGAAACCACTCTCGGCAATTTTGTTTTCTGCCGCATCCAGCGCATAGACCTTGTAGAAATTGTTAGACCCTCCCCCGGGGACCGAGCCGAAGAATTTCACGTGGCAAGTTTTTTCCGGAACCGGAGGTGTTTCTGGTGCAGTAGGAGTCGTCCTGATCTGGCAGGTGCAATTCCCTTCCGCATCGCAGGCGGTTCCAGCATCTACTGGCCAGGTAAATCTTTCTGTACCTTCATTTTCGGGCTTGTAGGAGACGGTATAGTGCGTTACAGCGGGTGGAATCTTGCTCCCGTCCTGCCAGACCCACGAGACGATCACAGGCCGGTAGATTATCGGTTCGTCCGTAACGGACCCCAAGGGATCCCTGGCCGAGACGAAATCGTCGGCGTGTCCTACGTCCGGAATGGGAATCAGGTTCACCGCGAAGTCGGTGAACGACGCGGCGTCGTTCACGGCGATGTCCCGGAGCGGGTTGGTACCCTTGGTGTAGGTCACTGTGGCGGGATCGACATGCTGGAAGTAACTCCCGGGGCTGATCTTGGAAGCCAACGTGAGGGTTGCTTCGCTGCGGTCCACAGCCACGGAGTTTACCGTCACCGTGCTCACGTTACCTTGCTTGTCCGTCACGTTCACCACGAAGTCGCCTGTGGCGCCTGTGGCAGGAACGGAGCTGGAGTCCAAGGGCTCGTTGTACGAAAGGATCAACCTATTGTCATACCCCACTACCCCCGAAAGCGTCGGCGCGGTCATGTCTTGGGTCCGTCCTCCGTCGACCTTGTGCCCCGACTGGGGATCAACCGCAACATGGTCCAGGGACGCATTCACGGTTTCTACTAAACCGGCTTCACCGTATTTGTCCGTGATGGCTCCGCCGTTGAGCGCCAGCTTGTTGGCCGCGATGGATATGCCGTCCGTCGTGTCGGTGTCGTCAGTGGTCACGGTGTAGCGAAACACCAGGGAGCTGGTGCCGCTTCCGCTGCTGTAGACCGCCTGGCGTTTGTTGGAACCGACCACGATCTCAAGCTGTGGCAGGCGGGCAGCCCTGACCGGCACGTTGAACTCGACGGTGACATCAATGTGTTCGCCTTTGCCGTAGGTGTCCGTTGTAAGCGCTGGCGTGGAGGTGATCTTGAGGTCCGTCACAAGTGGCAGAATGTTGGTAACCGGAACACTGAAGTCCGCAATGACCCGCTCCTCGGAGTCTTTCATCCAGGCATTCTCCATGCCTGGCCTGGTGTAACCGGCGGAGACAGTCTGGCCGGCCTCGATGCTGCTTGCCAGAAGGAGCCCAAGGACTCTAGGGTTCTCAGAGAGCCCTACGTTCCATTGTAAGGAGGCGATGGTGGCATTTGAGCTATTCACGGTGACGCTGAAAGGGTTATTAGACGGCGCAGCGGCCTGGAGATCCCTGGAGAATGTGATCAACACAAATTTACCGTTTCGGTTCGTGGTGGCGCTCAGCACCCGCGTTGGCTGCGGCTGGTCGCCGGCGGTGAGTAAGCCGTAGTCCAGGACCGGGTAGTCTTTGTCCCCGCCAAAGGCCCACGGGCTGTCCCCCCCGGTGGCCGGGTTGTTGTCGGAGTCGGCGTTGTCCAGGTCCACGTTCCAGTTGGCGTAGATGTCGACATAGCCGGTGGGGGTGGCCAGCTCGTCGGTGCTGTGAGGCTCGCCCTTGCCGGTGTCACTCTGCTTGGAGGTGTACTCGTCGTAGTAGCTGTTGGTCACCGTACCCGCGTTCTTGCCAACCAGTCCGCCGATATCGGCTGGCATGGTGCCGATGCCGGAGGACAGGCCCCTGGAGTATCCGGCAGTGATGTTGGCGTTGCTGATGTTCTCGCCGACCAGACCGCCGACCTGGCTGTTGGCCTTGATCGCTCCGGTAGCGTAGGCAGCCGTGATCTCGCCCTCGTTCTCGCCCGCCAGTCCACCCACCTTGCTGGTATCCGTGGACCCGGTGACAGCCACCTCAGCGTAGCTGCCCAATACCTTGCCGGTTGACTTATTGTAGCCAACCAAGCCGCCGATCCGGGCGATGGTGGTTCCGGTACTGTTCACCGAGCCTGCGGCAGAGACTGCCGTGACATGGCCGGTGTTCTCGCCGGCAAGGGCACCGGTGGAATTGCCTCCGGTTACATTGACGGAGACCAGCTTCAGGTTGCGCACGCGACCGTCCGATCCGATGGAGTCAAAAAGCCCATTATTATCGCCGGACCTCTTGATAAACAGCCCACTGACGGTGTGACCGTTGCCTTCCAGCGTACCCGAGAACCCCGGAATCGGAATCCAGCCCGGATCTGTGTTGTAAGGCGCTGCGTCCAGGTCGATGGTCACGGCGGCTTCCGTGGCTGCACCGGTGCCGAGCTCATAGCCGGTGCAACCGGCTGCCGGGCAACCCATGTCCGTTGCGGCGCTGGGGAACGCCGTGGCGTAGTCGGTCGCGTCGTCCTTTGCAGGGGTGCCGTCGCCGTCCGTATCCCAGCGGATGGCGTTCAGTTGAGCGGCGCTTTCTATCTCAATGAGCCCGTCGTCGTCGGTGTCGTAATCGCCGGCTGTCTGGCCCAGGACACTGGGAGATAATTGGCCGTAAACAGTGCGGCGATTCAGCCGGGTAGCATCCAGGGAGGCGAAATCGCCGCTTGCTACCGCAGGGGCCAGGTTCGGGCCCTCTGTGTGGTCGCGGTTTGACGAAGTGTCGACAGCGATGCTGGCGAAGGAGGCAGCCTGCGTGGTGTCTCGCAAATCCCTGTGCCCCGCCTGGGGATCATCTTTACCCTCGGTTCCGGCCCAAATCGGTTGCTGCCAAATAACAGCCAGGGCAGTGGCAAGTACCACTACTACAGCGAAAGCAAATTTCAATTCGCGAGTTCTTACCCGGCCACGAGCGGCCATGATTTCGCTCTCCGTTGGAGGCATGTCCTTTCCGATCCCTCCGGAAGAAAGCAGAAGGTGCCAGCGGCATTAAGCCAGTAGGATTCTACCTATCAAACTGTATAAATTTGGTATATTTTATGATTAAAATAGTATGAATTGTTATGTAATCCTGGCTTGACCCTTGGCAAGCGATCCTGAATTGATGCTGGGATTCTGGACAATACGAGGGATGAGAAGTGCCGCAGAAGAGGCGCGCAGCGCGGAAAAGTGGAGGTAATCACCGGCTCGCGCAGTACCGATAGTGAAAGGTCCGGCGGCGACGGGGTGACGGTGGCCCACCTGCGGTAAATTGAAAATTACTTTCGGTTCTCGGCAATACCGCCTACCCGTACTGCATTAATTCCTGAATTGATTGGGTAGGGGCGACGGAGCTTGATTCGGGCGAGTCCTGGCAACACGTCCGAGAAACGCCGACGATGCAGTGCTGAGGTCGTGCAGGGAAAACCTCAAGCATAGAAATACGCCGATGAGCAAGACCTTCCGTCCCTGCGAACCTGAGCAGCAGTTGCTGCCGCTGGCGGCGCCCCGGGGATGGCGCCCGAAGACCACCTGCCTATTTCGTCTCCGACGTGACGGATCATCTGGACTTCCCGGCGGTCACCGCCCGGTACCAGGGCGAGGATCGGGGCGGCCCTCCCCACCATCCCAGGATGATGGTCAGGGTGCTGGTCCACGGCTGCTGAACCGGCGTGGTCTCCTCAAGACACATCGCCCGGAGGCGCCAAGAGGACCTCACTTTCCGGGTGCTGGCCGCCAAAACCCTCCAATTTCTGGGCTATTTCCTACTTTCGCAAGGACGATCCGGCGGCCTTGGTTTGGCTGTTCCGCCAGGCGCTGGAGCTGTGCCGGCAGGCGGGGCGGGTGAAGCCGGTGCAGGTGGTCTTGGACAGCATCCATCAGATGATCGTGGCGGGCCGGGCCACAGATTAGGCCTTGGACACCAGCAGGCAGTGGCCATGGTTGAGGATGCCAACGGCAATCTGGGCGCACTCTCCAAGGAGGAATCTGCCAATGATGGGTACTACTCAGCCAAGGCGGTGGCCAGTTGGAGGCCCTGGGAGTGTGCCCCCTCATTGCGCCGTAGAACCGCGCCGCGCCCACATCGTTCCGATGACTGGGAGACTGGGTCCAATGCGGGCGTTCAGCATCGGTAGGAAAGATGGCCGTCTCCCGACACAGCCCCGACGTCTAGTCCGGCCAACCAATCCCCGTATAGTCCGCGAGGTTGGCTGCAGACTGCGCCGGGGACACACCCCAAAGACATATCCGTCATTCGCGTGGGCCTACGTCGCACTATCTCAAGACGACGTAGTTCCAACCACGGAAAAGGGTCTGCCCCCTGAATCGCTGCCCCCTCGAAACGTTCACGGCCATCACCACGGGCGGATTGGCTGCCAGGTTTACCGTCGAAAATGTGTTGAAGGCGGCCAGGGCGGGGTCCGGGTCAAAGAACTTCCATTCCTGCGTACGGCTGTCCAGCCACCAGACCCGCTCCAGCGTCCGGTTGCCAATCAGCGGCGCCAGCAGTTGGCGGGCGAACTGGGTGCCGACGCCGGGTGCCAGCGGACGCTGGGTGATCGGGATGTAGTTCCAGCCACGGTAAAGCTGGAATCCACGGAATCGCTGCTGCCGTGTAACGTTGACGGCGACGACGTCCGGAGTTTCGGAGGCCAGGTCGATGATTCGCAACGTGTTGAACGGCCTCAGGATAGGGTCGGGGTCATAGAACAACCACCGCTGCGAGCGGGAGGTTCGTTCGAGTCGCCAGACCCTGACCAGCGTATTGTTCCTCGCAAGCTGCCGGAAGATTTGCTCCACGAGCTGAGTCGTGATTACCGTCCGTGCCGGGGCGACGGGACCGCCTGCACCGGCTGGTGGAATAAAGAACCCCCCGCCACCGCCTCCACCACCGGAGCCCGTGGATGTGGTAGTCGTTGTCTCCTCTTCCTCTTCCCCCTCCTCATCTATGACAGGCGGGGGTGGCGGCGTCCTTGGCGTTCCCGTTCCGGAGGGCGACCAGTTGCCGGGTATTCCGCTGTTCACCGTCCTGGCCTGCACCTCGTATGAAGTGCCGGTGATTAACTGCCCGATGGTGTAGGAGCGGGTCGATCCCGTGTCGAGGACCTCAATCCAAGACGCATTGATGTCCGCCTCCCGGTAACGGATGTCGTGCGAATCGGCGGCGGGCGCCGACCAGGACACGCGCAGGCTGGTAGCGGAAGGCGACGACACGCTGGGCCGACAGGGCGGCTCGCCGGCGGCTTGGCATTCATCGGTAACTGTAACTGTTACGGTGGTTGTGGCCGTCTGGCCATTGCTGTCGGTGGCGGTGATTTCGACCGCTGCCCTTTGGTCCGGTTGAGTTTCGTAGTCCAGCGGCGTGGCGCTTGTGCGCAGTTGGCCGGTGTCATCGATTGTGAAGTAACTGGTGTCGCCGCCGGTCAAAGAATAGTTCAGCGTCTCGCCATTGTTGGAGTGCCTGGCCCGGAACTGCCCGGCGTTGCGGCCCTCGGCCGAATTCTCAGGAACGCTGGCCATTGCCGTGTCGGAATCGAAGTACGGGCCGAACTTCACGGATTCGGGCGTGAGGAACTGCTCGGTTCGCCCTGTGCCAGACCTGTCGTTGTAGATAGCCGTTACCCGGATGCAGTGGCCCTGGTCCGTGGCCGTTGGGGTGTAGCCGTTGCCGGTTGCGCCGGGTATCAGCTCCCAGTTGGACACCAGCGGGTTGTCAACCGTGCCGCAGGGGCTGGTCGGCTCGCCCCTTTCCCATTTCCATTCCCGGACGGATTCGCCGCCGTCCTCGTCCTCAACACTGGCTCGCAAGGGCTGCCCGACACGCGGTTCCGCGACGTTCGTCTGCACCATGCCGGGCTCGTCGACGTTGGTGATGATGACAGTGACGTTGAGGCGACCAACGCTGGTGCCACCACCCTGTTCCCGGGCTTCGATGGTGATCCTGTAGTCGTTGTTGCCGCCGGAGTCAACTGGATTCTCGTAGTCGGGCACTTCGTTAAAGGTCAGGTCGCCGCTGCCACTGAGGGTGAAGTCCTCGCTGTCGGTTCCGGAGATGACGAGACCAACGCCCGTCTCATCGGGGTCTGTGGCCGTGTAAGAGCCCAGGGTGATGGTAGTACCGGTGCCCTCCTCGAATTCCAGAGTGGCCGGCCCGGACACCACCGGCGTCTCGTCCACGTCCTCGACTGTGATTGTTACGTCTATCTCGTCGTCCGCACCACTAGGGTCGATAGCGGAAACCTGGACGGTGTGAGTTGCATGGCCCTCGTGGTCAAGCTCGACCCTTGTGCGCAGCTGGCCCGTGGACTGGTCTATCTCGAACAGATCGGAGTCAGCGATGGAATAGGTCAGACGGTCGCTGTTGGAGTCGATGGCGGTGACCGGGGTGCCCACGTTGCTGCCTGACGGCTGGTTCTCACGGACACTGCGGGCGTAGTCGCCGTCCGCGGGGAACACCGGGTCCTCGTTGCCGGGAGTCACCACCTGCACCCGGTTGGCGGTGACAGCTGCGGCAGTGTTGCCGGTATCGAATCCATCGTCGTACGTCGCGACGGCGCGCAGGTAGCTGCCCACATCGTCGGCTCCAGGCGTGTAGGTGGCGGAGTCGGCGTTGGAGATGGCCGTGCCGCTGCTTCCCCGGCTGGAGGCACGGTACCATTGCCAGGTGACCCCGGTGGGTCCGTCGCCGTCCTCAAGCGTGGCGGTCAGGGAGGTGCTTACCTGTGGCTGTACTGTGGACAGGGTGACGGTGCCGGGCTCCTCGATGTTCTGTATGTTGACGACTACGGGCTTGTCCACTGTGTGCGAGCCAGCCACCGCCCTGACGGTAACGCTGTAGCTATCCCCGCCAGGAGTTTCGTAGTCCGGCGATTCGTCGAACGTCAGGACGCCGTTGCTGGCGAGTGTGAATTCGTCGTAGTCCGTACCGGTCAGCGAGAGGGTGACCGTGGCCTCCTCCGGGTCGGCGGCGGTGTAGCGGCCCACCTGCCGCGTGACGGCTGAGTTCTCGGGGAAGTCATTCACGGTGTCGGGGCCGCTGATCACGGGCGGCTCGTCCACGTTCTGGACTATAACGTCGACGTGCACCTCGCCGCGCCTCCCGTTGGAGTCAGTCGCCTGAACTGTGATTTCATAGTGGTTGTTGCCACCGGAGTCGGCAGGGGCTTCGTGGTCGGGGGTGTTGACGAACTCGAGCACACCTCCTGCTATGGTGAAGTCGCCGCGATCCGTCCCGCCCAGGGACCAGGTGATGGGCGTGTTGCCCTCCGGGTCGGCGGCGGTGTAGGTCTCGATGATGCCGCCGGTGTTTTCCTGCCAGTTATCGAAAGTGGTGGCCCCGGTGATCGCCGGGGGCTCGTCGACGGGGGTGACGGTCACAGTGACGCCAGAAAAGGATGATGCCAGACTGCCCTGGGTTGATATCGCTCCATCCGCCAGGTTCCCGTTGTCGGTGGCGGTCACTGCGATGTTGTATACGTTGTTGCCGCCGGAATCCCGCGCGTCCTCATAATCTGGGGTGCCGTCGAAGGAGAGGTTGCCGGAGGAGTCGATGCGGAAAGCGGCGCCGTCCGTCCCGGTAACGCTCCACTGGATGGTACGTCGCTCCGGATCGGAGGAGCTGTAGCGGGCCAGGTTGCCGGTTGTGTTTTCCGCCACCGTGATGCTGGCGCTGCCGCTGGGAATGGACGGCGCCTCGTTCACATCCTCGACCGTGACGGTGACATCCAGGCGGCCCACCTGCACCGGGGTGCCGTCGTCGGTAGCGACCACGGTTACGTTGTAGACGTTGTTGCTGCCGGAATCGACCGGACGCTCGAAGTCAGGGGTGCTGGCGAACTGGAGCTGGCCGCCGCTGGTGGAGGTCTTAGTGATGGTGAAGTCGCCACGGTCCGTTCCTGAGAGTGACCAGGTCACATCGTCGCCCTCTCGGTCAATGAACCCGAAGGTTGCCACCGGATGGGTCTGGTTTTCCTGGTAGGTCTGGGAGCTGCTCCCCGTGATTTCCGGCGGCTCGTTTACGTCGGTCACAGTCACTGTGACACCGAGCTCGCCCCTGTTGGACGAGTCGGAGGTGTCGGTGGCGACAATGGTGATGCTGTATTCGTTCTGGGCCTCGTGGTCGGGCTGGCTGGTGAATTTCAGGTTGCCGCCGGTGTCGATGGAGAAATCGCTGCCATCGGTCCCTTCAACGGACCAGGTAAAGGTTACCGGGCTCCCCTCGGGGTCTCGGGCGGTATAGCGCGCCACAGCGTTGTTGATGTTGCTGTTCTCGTTGAAAGTGGGTGCGGCGTCGCCGGTGACCTCGAGGGGTTCGTCCACGTTCCTCACAAGAACAGTGACATCAATCTTGTCCGACAGCCCGCCTGCGTCCTTGGCGATTACGTTGAATTCGTGCAACGTGGCGGTCTCGTAGTCCAGGGCGCCGTCGGCGGCAACCTTGATCTGGCCGGTGCCGCTGTCAATGCTGAATTTGCCGCTCGTATCGTCCAGCGAGTAGGTGAGCGTGTCGCTGGCGTTCAGGTCCAGGGCCTCGACCGGACCGCCGACCTCGTCATCCTGTCCAGCGCCCTCGGACACTCGTCTGGTTGTATCGGTTCCCTCGAGGAAATACGGCGCCCGGTTGCCGTCGATTACTTTCACTTCGACATTGCGGCTCAGGCTGGTCTTGGAGCCAATCTTCAGGATGTGCTCGATTTCAGCGAGATCGTCGAATTCGTCGTCATCGTTGCGACCGGTTACGGTCACTGTCTGTGGCGTACTCCAGTTCCCGCTGACGCCGCCGGTAAAGGTGAGGTCATCCGGCGAAACGTAAATGGCGTTGTCGAAGGGGCCCGACTCAACGCTGATTTCCACCGTCGCGGTGACGCCGTCGCCGGGGTCGCTGGCCAGGGCCACGGTGTAGGTCGCCGTGCCCCCCTCGTCGACGGTTACAGCCAGGTCCGCCGGGTCGAAAGTGAGCCCCGTCAGGGCCAAGTCGCGAATCTCGAGGGAGAGTTGCGCCACGACGTAGTCTTCGCCGCCCACTTCAACCCGATGCCTGACCGTGCGGAACTCGTTGCGTTCATCCGAGTCGTGCAGGGCGGTGAGGGTGACTGGCTGCGGGTCGTCCCACTCCCACTTGTCTGCGTCTGCAGCCTCGCCTGTCTCGGTGAATGTTATGGAGGCCGGGGTAACGGTCAGTGCATCGCTGCCCACGTAAAAGGTCTCGACTGCAACATCGCCCTCCGGCTCCTCGTCCAGCTCCACGGTATAGGTGAAGATGTCCCCTTCGTCCAGTTCCAGAATCCCGTCGTATTCTTGCCACGCCGACACATCGGCAGGGAATGTGACACCACTGGTCGTGCTGGTCAGCGTGGCGGTGCCCGGCGCCTCGTCGTCGGTCACAAATACGGGCAGGATTGCGGTGAGGTGATTGCCGCCTCGAATGCTCGCCATGTGTCGTATCTCATTGGACTCATGCAGAGCGTCGTCATCGCTAACGCCGTAGACCGTTACCGATACAGGTTCGCTCCAATTCATGGTCGTGAAGGGGATGATAAACACGGAACCAGGGTTTGGGTTGACTACGTCCGATCTACTGGCAAAGAAGACGACGATCTGCACTTGGACGGTGTCAGAGGGCTGTGCTGCCAGGGCTATGGAGTAGGTCGTTTCGGTCGTTGAATCCTCGGTCACCTCAACCTTACTGGCGGAGAGGTCCAGTTCCGGCAAATCGTCAATCTCCGCGCAAGGAGCGAACTCGGAGGTCGAGTCAGTCTCCTGCTCGGTGACCGTGGCGGTTACATGAGTACCTGTCGGGGCTGAGTATTCCTTCAACTCGCCCCGAAGTGTGTCGACTGTACGGGTCGTGGTGTCCGTAGACCCCGCACCAAAAAAGGAGAACCCCAGCCACTCTTTGCCCTCGCCGCTGCTGGAACTGTCACACCCGTAGAAATCGACGACGTACCGTTGGCTCCTTGTGGAATCGATCTTGAACCTCGAGGAGGCGGCGTCATCCCGGACGGCGAAAGTAATGTCGGTCGGGTAGTTTCGCAGGGAGTTGGGACCGGTATCGGCGTCGTCGGTGTCGTTGGCCGTGGAGCCGTCGTCGCCCAGGTCTATGCCGTGGCCGGTGTTGGTGTGGATGGAGTTCTTGCGAATCGTGTTGCCGGTCGAGCCGCTGGAAACAATGGTAACGCCGTCGCCACTGTTGTTGGCGATGGTATTGTCCTCCACGGAGTTGTCGAGAGAACTGTCCCCGATGTGTACGCCGGAGCCGCCATTGCCCAAAGAATCGCCGGACTCGTTTGTTCCGATATAGTTGACATGGACCAATGTGTCTTCTGTACCGGCACCGGTGAGGGCCACGCCGTGGGAGCCATTGCCCGAGATGGAATTGGCGGCGACGATTGCATCCTCCGCTCCGGAAATATGCACACCGGAACCGGTGTTTCCCACGCTGGCGTCGCCCGCGGCGTTCAGCCCGATGGTATTGCCGGATATTGATGCTCCGCTGGCTCCACCGCCGGAGACGCTGATGCCATGGGAGTCGTTGCCGGATATGGTGTTCATAGCCAGGAGAGCATCGGGGGCGCCGTCGATATGCACACCCGCACCGGTGTTACCCAGGTCTGCGGCGCCAGCGGCATTCAGCCCAATGGTGTTGCCCTGCAGGACAACGCCGGAAGCGCCGCCGCCGGACACATGGACGCCGTGGGAGTCGTTGCCGGAGATGACGTTGTCCCGCAGCAGAACGCCGGGTGCGCCGTTGACGTACACACCCGCCGAGCCGTTGCCGTCGTCGACCGAGGCGTCGGCGTTGGTTCCGATGTGGTTACCTTCCAGGGACTGTCCTCCCGAGCTGCCCTGCAGCACAATCCCGTTGCCTTGGAATCCGTTGACGACCAGGCCGCGGACCACGCTGTCCTCGCCGCTGAGGGTGAGGCCGTCGGCATCTGTGCCGGCACTGGCGCCGTCGAGCTCGATAAGCAGCGTGCCAGCGCTTGCCCCGGACTGGCTGTAGCCGTCGATGAACACCGGCCTGATGATGGTGGGTAGGGCGGAGGCCGGGCTGATGGTGTGGGTGCCGGTGCCGCTTATATTGAACTCGATGACGCTCCTTGACAGAGCGTTGGCCTGCTCGATGGCGGCGCGGAGGGTGCAGTTGCCGCTGCCGTCGTCGCAGGTGGCATCCGTGGTGGAGCTGTCGGCCCCGTCGCCCGTGGAGTCGACGGTGAAATGGAAGGTGAAGGGCTCTTTCGAGTACAGTTCGAAATCGTCGATTGACTCGACTGCGGCGAAAGCGTCGGCCCTGCCGTAGCCGAAGGTGCCGTCGTAGCCTGGGTCGCCGAGGTCGAAGGCGGAATCGCGAATGGTCTGGGCGACAGCGTCGGCGACCTCCTTCTTCGTCATGTCGGGGTCGGCGAGGCGCTGGGCCTCCATGACGAGGGCAGCGATGCCTGCCACGTGGGGTGCGGCGGCCGAGGTGCCTGGGAAATATCTCCCTTCGTCGAGGGAGGGGAAGCCAAACCCCCCTGCGCCCGTAACATGCACGCCATCGATGCCCATCACGTCGGGCTTGTTTCTGCTCACCGTTTTCTCGTTGTCATCGGGATCTATGAAGATCGAGGGTCCGCGGTCGCTGAAGGACTGAGGGTCGTCGTGTCCGGGATCGGAGGCAGGGATGGCACCGACGGCGAGGACGCCGGCGGCGGCGGGTTGTCCGATGATACCTCCCTCGGGGACGCCGTGCTCCGTGATGGTGCCGAACTGGTACTCGAGGAACAGCTCGAGGCGGCGGTCGTCTCCGGAAACCTTGCGGATGTAGATATCCGTAGAGCCGCTGCTATCCAGGAGAAACACGCCCTCCACGGGGTCGTCATCGCCGTCCTGCACTCGATCGCTGGCCCTACAGACACCGTTCTGGAGGTTGAACTTGTCCGGCCACAGGTCCGGGGGGCACATGAACATATCGTAATCGTTGCCGGAAGCTCCGAAGGGGTCATTCCACTGGAGGATGGCACCGGCGGAGGCGCCGTGGACGCGCAGGGCGATATCCCTGTCCCCATCGAAGGCGTGGAAGCCGTCGCCGGCATCCACGAAATCGGCCTCATAGTGCCTGCGGGCGTCGTTGCCGGCGGCGGAGACAAAGACGACGCCTCCGTCGACAGCGTCCTGGGCCGCCTGGGCGACCGGACCGTCCTCGAAGAAAGCGTCTTTGATATTGAGATCATCGACGATGATATCGACACCCTCGCCGTTGAAGGCGTTGTTGGCCAGCCACAGAATGGCCTCGGCCATAACCAGCCCCGAGGTGGCGCTGGAAAAAGCCAGAGTGGCATCGGGGGCCAGGTCATGGACGATCTCGAGGAGGGCGGTACCCTCGTCGCCACTGCGGGAGACGTTGGGGTTGATGTGCAGGGAGTTGGGGAGATCGCCGCTGGCACTGGCGGTACGCCAGGAGTCCACGCCATCAGAGATGACTCCGACTCGGACGCCCTTGCCGGTCAGACCGGCGAGGTTGCGGACCAGATCTGCGCGGAGAATGCCGTCGCCCTCGGTCACGACGCTGCCGGCCTTGGTGGAGGCGTAGTCGGGCGGTGTGATGTATCGCACCGCGTCCAGCTCGGCGATCCGGTCCAGGGCATCGACGGGGACCCAGGCCTGCAGCTTGTTCCAGCGGGAGTTGACGACCTCGATGTTGGCGCCCAGATCCCTTAGCTGCTGCAGCGTGCCGTCATCGGTGTTGGTCAGGTTGATGTAGACCTGGACGTTGCCCGAGGAGTCGAACCGCACGGGGTCGTAAACTGCGCCGGATGCTCCTGGGCTTTGCGCTTCCACGGAGTCCTTGGTCTCGGGGCCGGCACTCGACTGGGAACGGGGGAAGGTTCCACCGGCGGGCTGTTGGCTTTCCTCGGAGGTGGCGTTCTCCCGCTGCTCGATGAATTGCGACAGCAGTGGGCTGACAGGCGAGTCCACCTTTCCGGATTGGGAAGAGGGTCCATCGGCCAACGCCGATTCATCCGCAACCATCAGCCAGGAGGCAACCAGAAGCGCGAGGAGAACCAGGGGTAGTGTTCGAACGGGAAGCAAGGAATGAAATAACCGGGGTGAAGATTTTGTGAATTGCCCGGTTAAATTCTTGCAGAATCACTCTCTATTGTCACCGGTTCCAATGGTACTAATAAGGTATTGGTATTATAACGAGCATTACCACAATGAGTGAAATGTTCTGTACTGACGATGTATCACATGTTACATGTCGCCTATCTCAGACAACACATTGCCACAGCGCATTTGCTTACTGCTCATGTGGTCCCGATATAACCTGCAGAACCGCGAACACACCCGCGCACCTTTTGCCTATAGTTGTCCTGTGGTGTGTTCGCACTATGACAGATGCAGTCCCGTAGTACCGACTGTGAGGGTGGCACGGAGGAGGAGGCAAGACCCCTGCCCACAAAATAGGTAAGGCAGATGGGACGTGTAGAGATGCTTTACGACAAGGTCGGCAAGAGAGTTGATCACCTCGGGGCTGATCAACCCTCTTGCTGAGGTACAAATGTTGCGCGGACAGTACCCTCGTACTTAAAGCGTTCCCTGCCTGGCAACACCCAGGTCTGTAGATCTCCCGTTCCCGGTGACTATCCAGACGTAGGCCGCGTGTCAGTGCTGGCGGGAACGATGCCCAAGTTGATACAACCGTCCTACGCCTTTCGGTGGAGGCACCAACTACTTGCCCCGTAGATGCCAATTCAAGCCTCTATGCGCAAATTGTCCGGAGCAGGTGGCCGGAGGGAGATCGTCGTTACCGATGATGCCCTGTTACCCCGGCAGCTCCACTACCGAGATCCAGCACGGCCCGGTCCCGAGGGGGACAGTCTCCGAGCGGGCCAGCGCGCCGGAATCCTGATCGACTCGGAAGACGGCCATCTGCCCCGAGTCCTGCCCCGCCGAATAGATGTAACGGTCGCCGGGGCCCAGGCACAGCGCGTTGGGCCTGGCTTCCGACGCGACAATGCCGTTGCCGGTCAGTTCGCCCGTCGCGGCGTCCACGGTGTAGCAGGCGATGCTGTCGTGGCCGCGGTTCGGCGCGTACAGGAACTTGCCCGCTCCGGTGATCTGGATCTGGGAGCAGGTGTTACGCTCGGCAAAGCCTTCCGGCGGAAGGGTGGTTATGGTATGGAACAGCGACAGGGTGCCGTTCCCTGAGTCCAGGCGGTAGCCGCTGACACTGCACCCTTGCTCGTTGGAGAAATACAGCACGTCCAGCGACGGATGGAAGCAGAAATGCCGAGGCCCAAGAAATTCTTCCGGTTCCACGAGGGGCGGGTTGTTGGGAGTAATCTGGCCCGTGCTCTCGTCAAACAGGAACTGCCAGACCTGGTTGGGACCGTTGCCCGCGATGTGGGGCACAAAGGCGTAGCGGTTGGTGGGATCGGTCTGCATGGCGTGGGCCCCGGTTGCTGTCTCCAGCGACACCACCGGCCCTCCCCCCACGGAGCCGTCATCGCCGATGGGATGCACCTCCACCTTCGCGCCCTGGTAGTAGGACGACAGCACGAACCCGCCCCGGCGGTCAGTGTTGACGTATACCGGCCAGGAGTCCAACGGCACCGACCCCGTCTGCGTCAGCCCTCCGCCAGACTGGTCAATGCGGAAGCTGGTCAACCCGGGCGCCTCGCGTGTGCCGGCGTACAGGTGATTGCGGTCTGGGCTGATGGCCAGCGTGAACGGCCCACCGGCCAAGGATACGTCGTGCTGGTGAGTGAGGCCGCCGGAATCCGGGTCAACGGTGAACACCGAGATTTTGTCGTCGCCATTTACCGCTACGTACATGTAGTGGGGCATCATCCCCTCCTCAAATGCTAAATTCCTCGGGACGTTAGAAATTGCCGGACCTGCTGGACGCACCACTCCGGGTGAATGGCGTTTATGCCGTGGCCCAGGCCGGGATAGACCACCAGCCGTGAGTCAGGCAACTGCTCTGCCATAAACTGCTGCTGCTCCAGCGTTGAGGTGGGCGACTCCTCTCCCACCAGGAGCAGCGTCGGGGTCCGGACCTCCCGGAGATGCGGGCTGAAGTCCAGCGTATCGAGGTAGGCCTGCAGGTTCCGACCTACAGATGCGGGGGTGCGGTCCATTTCGGCGATGTACCAGTCCACCATCCCCTGCGGCGCGAACCTGGTGTCCAGCCGGTTGTTGATGGTGGCGGTGGACCATGCGCCCACGCTGCGGTTCAGTGCATCGTCGGTGTCCCCGCCGCGGCCCGCCCGATCCCGGCTCGGCAGGCGGCAGGGGGTGTTGCACAGCACCAGCGCCCGCACCCGCTCCGGATGCCGGTGAGCGACGTTCAGGCCGAGGATGCCTCCGAATGACTCTCCCACATAAACCACGTCCTCAATCCCCTCGTGGTCCAGGATGCGGAGCAGGTCGTCAACGAATATGTCAAGGGACGCCTCGAACCGGCCCTCATCGATGGCGGACTGGCCCATGCCTCGCATGTCGGGGCGCAGGACGCGGTACTGGCGGGACAGCAGCGGCACCCAGTTGTACCAGAACCCGCCGTTCCGCGAGAAACCGTGCTGCAGCAGGAAGGTCGACGACGGCCGCCACGGATCGGTGAAATCGTCGTCGTAATAATGCAAGTCCACACCGGGGTCGACGGTCAGAAAGGGCATGGTTGTGTCTCCCAGAGTAAATTCTATCTGAATCAGGATTCACAGTGTCAAAAGATGATCATGATCAATAACATCCTGGAAATCCCTGAATCCCAAAATCCTGATTCAGACAATAGTTTGCCAACAATCCCGTTCACCCCGTGGGGCCGAAGCCATCTCTCTGGGCCCATCGCATGCCATCCGGGTCGTGCGCTACCTCGACGGGCTCGCCCCTGGAGTTTCTCAGCCCGAGAGGGTGCTGCACCAGCTCGATCATGTTGCCATCGGGGTCCTTAATGTAGGTGGAGTGTCCACCGCTGTATCCACGGACGGTGGGCGCGGAGTAAGGCACCTGCAGCGCGTCGAGGTTGGCGATCATCTCCTCCCAGTCGTGGATTTCGACGGCGAAATGCCCCGACGGGTTGGGCGTGTCCGTGAGGGTGCTATGGATTTCACCGTTGCCGATTCTGAGCTGCAACTGGCCCTGGTTCAGTTCCGAGCCCCGGTCGAGATACTCCGCTCCCAGCACTTTCTCGTACCAGTCGCGGGAGCGCTCCTTGTCGCTGATGGGGATGTTGATGTGCTGGATCATGGTGACTCGGGACATCATTCACCTCCTGTCCGGCTGATGCATTGGGGTGCCTGGGCCGCGGGTCTCGGCTACACCCGGCGCAGCAGTTCCTCCTCCAGGCGGTCTGCGTCGAAGGATTGCGTTGCCCCGGCGACCCGGGCGTCCACCTCCCGGACCATGCGCTCAGCCTCCGTCTCGTCCATCAATTCCGGCAACTCCTCCTCCCTCTCCCGGCGGCGCTGCACATCGCGAGCGTGCTCCACGAACAGCCGCCGCATGGCCACCACGACCGAGTCGGTGGACGACAAATATTCGGGGGAGGCGTACTGGACGTACTTCTCGGCGTCGTAGTCCTGGTTGCGGAAATTGAAGTTCAGCTCCCAGTTGCGGTAGGGCCAGGTTACGCTGCTCCAGAGCCTTCGGACGATTCCTGGGCGCCTGGCGTACCGCTCCACGTTCAGGTAGACCATGCGCGTTAGGTTGGGTTCCACCGGTACCGCCCAGCGCGTGCTGCGGAAGAACTCGTTGTTGCCGCCGGTGCGGGACATCCCCGGCAGCCGGGTCCCGTTCCATTCGTTGACGTCCGGGGTGCCGGCCTGCTTCGGCTGCGGGCGTCCGGGCATCTGGCCTCGGCCCTTGGCCTTGCGGTCGAAGACCCAGGTCCACAGCAGCCGCCATCGGTGAAGGGGCCAGACCCCGTCCACGCCTGGATAGTACATCTGGTAGGGGACCGTGCCGTTCTCGTCCTCGTAGTACTTCTCAACGTGAGACTTGCCCTCGCCGGGGCGGTAGTGGACGTTCCTCTCGTTGACCAGCGTCACCCGGTAGCCCAGCGGTGTGCGTGGGCGGCCTCCCAGCCGGCTCTTGAGGATGCGCAGGGAGTTGCGATGCACCATGAAAGCGTTGTGGGCGTCCATGGTGTTCTCCAGCACCAGAACCCAGTTGCAATCGAACATGGTGAACGACGGGCGGAAGATGTTGTGCTGCTCGAACATCTCCGGCGGGATGTCTTCCTCCGGCGCGACGGGGTCGCCGTCGCCCATCCAGACAAAGACCATGCCTTTGAGGTTGACCGTCGGATACTTGCGGGCCCGCATTCCGGGCGCCCCGACCATCTTGGAGTCGGGTCCCTCGGTCAGGAACGCGACGCAGTTGCCGTCGCCATCGAAGGTGGCGCCGTGGTACGGGCAGGTCAGGAATCCCTCGAAGTAGCAGCGGCCCATGGACAGGTAGACAGAGCGGTGCGGGCACACATCCTGGAGAGCCTGCACCTCCCCATCCTTGTCCCGGAAGAAGACGAGGTCCGTGCCCAGCATCCGCAGGACTTCCGGCTTGTCGTGTTTTACGTCCTCGGCAGGTAGCGCCGGGTACCAGTATTCGCGGTAGCCGGTGGGCGGTATGCGGCTGCGGCGGTCGAGGGGGTCGTCGGGAACCTGGAAAGGCGGCGGTGCGTCGACGGGCTGCGTCCCTCGCCGCATGTGCCTGTAGCCGCCGGGATACCCCGACAGCAGCTTGTTTTTCAGCTTTCCGAGGACCATCGTTCTACCTCCTCGTTGGCGTTTCAGGGCCGTTCTACCTCACATTTATGCGTTGGCCCTGAGCCTGTCGACGGGCAGTCCGTTGGTGGTTCGACAAGCTCACCACCAACGGACTGACTGGCTGAATATCGATAGCCGTGGACCCACGGGCCTGAACTTCTACACCCACAGACCCGCAGTTGTTTATTTCATCTGAGGCGCTAAATCGGCAACGCCGCCTCGGTGTGGCCCTCCGGCAGCTCAACGCCGAAGGCGTTGACGTTGAACGCCAGCATGGCGTAGCAGCCCATCAGCGTGGCCAGCTCTGTGGCGCCGTTCACCCCGAAGTGTGCCACCACCGCATCGAAGGACTCCTGGCTTACCCGTCGCGTTCGAAAGAACTCTCGCCCGAAGTTGACCACCGCCAGCTCATCGGCGGACGGGTTGGGCAGCTCCTTGCGATCGCGGAGGGCATCGACCAGTTCGTCGCGCAGGCCCTCCCTGCGGGCTGGCGGCGCGTGGGCGTTCCAGATGAACTGGCAGTCGTTCTCCCGGGCTGCCAGCAGCATGGCCAGCTCACGAATGCGCGGCGATAGCGACGTCTCGGTGCGGAGGTAGGCGGCCAACCCGAGGGCTCGCTGGGCGGCCTCCGGTGCGTTGAGCATCACCGACCCGGGTCCGGTGGTGGGTATCTCCCCCCGAGCGGCCACGAAAGCATCGAAGGCCTCACGTTCCCTCTCGGGCACTGAATCCCTGGTAACTGTGGGAGTCCTGGCCATTTCGGCCTCCTTAATTGCGTAACTTGTGGCGACATTGTATTTCGCTGGTCAAACAGCCCTGGCTATTACACGGCAATGCCTCGTAACATGACCTTGTGCCACGCCAGATAGGACAGCCGTCTATTCCGGCGGGTCAATCACGATGTCAGGGTGCGTGTCCACTCCATAACGGGCGAACACATCGTCAATCTGAGCCATGTCAGCGCCCGACAGGGCCCACTCAAGTCCCGCGACGTTGTCCTCCACCTCCTGCACGGTGCGCATCCCGACCAACGCGCAGCTCACCGCCGGGTTTGACAGCACCCACCGCAGGGCCAGGTGCGGCATCCCCTTGGCCCGTGCTGCGGCAATGGGCTTGAGTTCCTCCACCACCTGCAGGTTTCGCTGGAAATACTCCTCAGCGAACACGCCCACGTTCCAGCCGGGACGCCCGCCGGTGGAACGCCAGTCGTTGCCGCCGAAGGTGGTGTCCGCCGTCAGCGTTCCGGTCAGCAGCCCGAAGGCCAGCGGGCCGTAGGTCATGACTCCCGTACCCCTCTCGAGGCAGTAGGGAAAAATATCCTGGTCCATGCGACGGTCGAACATATTGAGGCCGTACTGCACGATGTCGATGCCGCGAGTCTCCTCGCACTCCCTGATCTGTTCCAGGGTGAAGTTGGATACCCCGACGGCGCGGACCTTTCCATCCTCCACCAGCCGGTCAAGGGCGTGCATGGTCTCGTCAAAGGGAGTGTTGACGTCGGGCCAGTGGATGAGCAACACGTCGACGTAGTCTGTGCGCATGTTCTGCAGGCTCTGATCCATCGAGGCGAGGATGGATGTCATGCGGCTGTCGCGTCCCTTGGGCCGGTCCGCATACCCCACGCCGCACTTGGTGACGACGATAACGTCCTTTCGCCTCTCGCCCAGCGCCCGGCCCAGCAGGAGCTCCGACTCCCCTCCTCCGTAGGCCGGCGCCGTGTCGAAGCAGTTGATGCCGAGGTCGATGGCGCGGTTGACAGCGGCGGCGACTTCGGTATCCGTGACGTCGCCGTAGGTGCCTCCCATCTCCCAGCAGCCGAATCCGATGGCGGAAACCGTCATGTCCGTGGGCCCGAATCTTCGATATTCCATCGCACTACCGCTCCTGTTGATTTCTGGAGGCTATCACCGCGATTCTAGGGTTACGATTCAGCATCATGCAACCCGCAGGTGCGTTGACAATGGGATAGCCCGTTGCTAGATTAGCCACAAAATCGTCCCAATGTTTCCGAACGTATTGCCAAAAGTGGAGGCAGCATTGCCAGTCCAGAGATTCAGGCCGATGACCAAGGATTTCCCCACCTTCGATTGCGACGCCCATATCGTGGAGCCGGCCAGGGTGTGGGAACGGGCCGCAGACAACCTCACCAGGGATGAACTGGATGCCCTGAAGGCCACCATGTGGTACGACTCCGAGACGGACCAGCTGCTGGTAAACGGCAAGGCCGACATCAACAGCTTCTCCCCAACTCCCAAGACCGGCCCCGGCATGATCGACATCGTCAGGCTGGCCGGCCCCGGGCTGAAGCACGACATCCAGAGGGCCCTGAACGTCCGCAACCTCAACGCAGACACCGCCCTCACCCAGGAGCAGTCGGACTACCTGGCCCACCCGGGGGCCGACGAGCCGGGACCGCGCCTGCGGGACATGGACATCCAGGGCATCGACCAGGTGATGATCATACCCACCAGCATCGACACCTATCCGTGGCTGCAGAATGCACTGGGCGCCAGGGCCGCGTGCAAGGCCTACAACGACTGGGCCCACGACTACACGCTGGAGGACCCAGATCGGCTGTTCTTCGCCGCGCTGATCCCCATGCAGAGCCCCCAGTACGCTCTCGAAGAGGTGTACCGCGTCGCCGAGAAGGGCTGCCGCGTCGCCCTGATCCGCCCCATGGACGCCATGGGCAACTATCCAATTCAGCCCAAGTACGAACCGGTTTGGAACGCGCTGGAAGACACCGGGATGGTCTATGGCATGCATCCCTTCCCGGCCACCGGACTGGCCAAGCCACCGGGCTACGCCGACCAGTATTCCGGGGCCGAGCTGGTCAGGAAGACCATCTCCACCTCAGGACTGCCCCACACCTTCCTGTCCAACGTGCAGAACTTCCAGGCCGAGGCGGCGCTGTGGGTGTCCATGGTGCTGATGTCCGGGTTCTTCGAGCGCCACCCCAGGATAAAGGCGGCGGTGTTCGAGGCGTCCTCCACCTGGTTGAGCTTCCTGCTGGACGAGTGCGACAAGACGTACCGGCTCTACCGCAACGACCGCAGGCTTCCACCGCTGAAGCGACTTCCAAGTGAGACTTTCTTCGAGCACTGCGTCACCGGTTTCGAGGGCGACGAGGCACCGCCTTCCCGCCTGCCGGACTTCTACCGCGACATATTGGCGTGGGCGTCCGACGTGTACCATCACGACGGGGACGACGTTTGGCGGGCTATAGAGACCATGGAGGAGTGCGAGCTGCCCATCGATGACCAGGCCCGGTTCCTCGGGGAGAACGCCCGCAGGCTGTACAACATCAAGCCGCCGAAGACCATCATCCGCGACCGCGTTACCGAGCTGCAGCGCCCCGACTGGTGGCCGGACGACGCGGAAATCGCCGAAGCCCTCAAGCCCGAATCATCGGTGAAGAGCTACTAGCCCAAGCTACGGTTGGACAGGCGAGATGACTACCAGCAAAGACTTCGAGGTCTTCGACAGCGACTCCCACGTGGTGGAGCCCCGAGAGGTGTGGGAGAAATACCTGGACCCGGAATACCGGGTTCTGGGCAAAAACGGCCTGTGGAGAGAAGAGGGCCGGTTCGACTCCTACCTGAAGATCAACGGACAGGTGTTCCGCGATGAGGGTAATTCCAACATACCCCGGCACGCCATCTGGAAGCCGGGCATGACCTGGGACGACGTCGGCGATCTTGACCCGGACACACGGCACCCGATGACGGAGGGCGCCTCGGACCCGCAGGCCAGGCTGCGCGACATGGATGCCATGGGCATCGACCGGGCCCTCCTCTACCCGACCTGGTTCGCCGAGGGCTTCCACCTGGTTGAGGACCCGGACGTTTCCTACGCCTTGGCCCGGGCTTACAACGACTGGATGTCGGACTTTTGCAGCGCCGGCCCGGACCGCCTGTTCGCCGCCGCCATGGTGCCCCTGGGCAACATGGACTTTGCCCTGGCGGAACTGAATCGTGTGGCCCAACTCCGTTGTTTCAGGGCCGCGTTCATCCGACCTATGTTCCTGGAGGGACACTACTTCACCCACCCGTACTACGACCCTCTCTGGGCGGAGCTGGAGAGCTTGGGCCTGACCGCGGCCGTGCACCCCACCGCCGGCCTGTGGAACCCGGAGTGGACCTCGCACGGACCGTTCATCGAGAAGGTCAAGGGGCGCCTGAACCAGACGCCCGCCCTCGGTGGCGGCGGTGGCGGAGCCTTCTCCGGCGGCAGCACCGATGACCGCAACCGCGTTTCCCCGGCCTCCGGGATGGTCCCGCTGGGGCATCCCCTCGCGCCGCTGCTGTCGAACTGGCTGGACAACCACCTGTTCGTCGCTTCCACTCTGATCGGCTATACGGTGATGGAGCGGTTCCCGGAAATGAAAGTTGTGATGGCCCACGGCAAGGCTTCGTGGATGGACGAGGTGCTGGAAAAGATGGAGGCATCCACCCGGGTGATCCCGCTCCAGCATTACTATCCCGTCAGCACCGAGCCGCAGGAGACGTGGGACGAGGGCCGCGTGATGCTGGGATTCGACGCGGAGGAGAGGCTGATCCAGGAGCTACCCTACTCGTTCGAGAAAAAGATCGTCTGGGCCTCGCATTACCCACGCCACGACACCACCAGCGCCTGGGATGCCATCGAAAAGCTGGCACAGGCGAACGTGGACCAGCCACTCATCGCGCGCATGATGGGAGGAAACGCTAGGGAGCAGTTCGGCCTGAACTAGACGTTCTTCCTCCTCCGCCGGATGGCGGTTCCTCAAAGAGGACTGCCTTTCAGCAACTGGCCATCGGACTGGCCGGTCCATGTACCATGGGACCGGCCAGAATTCTTTCGGGACTATCCTGGATAGCACAGAGGAACTGGCCGATACGGCCACCACACAATAGGAGGTCGATATGTCCAGTGAGTCCAGTCGAACGGAAAAATTGGCGCTCGCGGACTGCACCGTTCCGGAGACGGGCGTCAGCGTCTACGAGGCGCTCTATCGCCGTCGAATGGCCTGGGAGTTCAAGGACCAGCCGGTGCCCAGGGATGCGCTGGACCGCATGCTGGAGACCGCCGTCTGGGCGCCCAATCACCGCCTCACCGAGCCGTGGCGGTTCTTCATTCTGGAGAAGGGCAGCGCTGCCCTGGAACACATCGCGGTGATGGCCCACGATTTCGCCCTGCAGCGGAACGGAAACGCCCAGCGGGCCGAGGCTACCCGCGATTCGCTGCTGAATACGCCCGTGGTTATTTTCATGTACTCTACTCCCGGCCGCGATGAGGAGGGCACCCGCGAGAATTACGCGTCGGTCTGTTGCGCCGCCCAGAACATGGCCCTGGCCGGTGTGGCCGAGGGCCTGGCAGTGACTTGGGAGACCGGCGGACCCACGCGCCACCCCGACCTCGGCAGGACGCTGGGCGCAGAGGACGACTGGGCGCTGGCAACCATGCTCTCCATCGGGTACCCCGCCGAGGATCCCCCCTCGCAGCGCAGCCCGGTCTCGAACTTCGTCCGGTGGCTGGATTAGCCGGCCCGTTCCTGCAGTTTTCACCTGTCGCCATTCCACCACCTCGCGGAGGAAGCATCTCCGCGAGGAAATAGGTGTTGTCTCAAACAATCATCCAACACAGACAGGAGGCGTCATGCCCATCATCAGGACAAGTGACCGCAACAGGAATGAGGCAATCTCGGCGGGGCTGGAATCCTACGGCATCGTGGACGCCGCTCACGGCAGCGATGCGCTGCGAGTGGGAGAGCTGACCATCGCTCCCATGACCCGCGTACCCCGGCACGCCCACACCAATACCGAGGAGGCGATGGTGCTGTTGGAGGGAACACTGGAGGCCCAGCTCGGTTCGCAGCGAATGACCCTTGAGGCCGGCGACCTGGTGCTTGCCCCGGCAGGATCGGTGCATGGATTCCTGAACCGGTCGGACGAGCCTGCCCGCTTGCTGTACGTGTTTCCCAGACACGACCCGGACCGCGTCTGGTCCACTCCTCCCGATGCTCCGCCGTCAGGTTTCCCATCGGAGCAGGGGCTTTCCGGATTCAGCTCGCCGCACGACCGCCCTCTTGAGAACGCGTCCTGAACTCTTGACGGCTGGAATGCAAAAATATATCGTGGATTCAGTTGCCAAACGCTACAAAGCAAAAGGGGAGATATGGCGGATTTCGACAAAATTATTCGTAATGGTACGATTGTCGATGGCACAGGAGGGACTCCGGCATTCCGGGGCGACATTGCCATAAAGAACGGCAAGATCGCCATGATCAGCGGCAACATTCGGGGCTCGGCGACCGAGGAGCTGGACGCTACGGGCTGCATTGTTGCCCCAGGAGCGATTGACCTGCACACTCACTACGACCTGCAGCTCAACTGGGAACCCTATGCCACCATGTCCGGCTGGCACGGCGTCACCTCGGTGACCATCGGCCAGTGCGGCTTCGGTTTCGCTCCTTGCAAGCCCGAGGACCGCGACGCAGCAATGCGCCTGATGACAAGGATTGAGGCAATTCCCCTTCGGACCATGGAACTGGGCCTCCGCTGGGACTGGGAGACATTCCCCCAGTGGATGGACAGCCTGGACAGCCATCCCCTCGGAGTCAACGTGGGGGCTCTGGTACCGTTCAACACCCTGCGGATGTACGTAATGGGGCTGGAGGAATCTCGCACGGTGGTACGGGCCTCCGATGAGCAGATCCGGGAAATGGAGGAGCTGCAGCGCGAGGCCATGCGCGCCGGAGCCTTCGGCTGGTCGGCCATGAAGACCCTGGCCAACCGCCCCGACGACGGACGTTTCATCCCCAGCCAGGTCGCCCACAATGACGAGTTCCTGGCGCTTGCCAAGGTGCTGAACGAGTTCGGCGTGGGGCACATCGGCTGGACCCGCGGCCCCGCCGAGCGTCCGCTACCTCCCGGCGAGCCTGACCTGATCGGCGGCGGCGACCCCGGCGCGGTCGTGGCCGCCGTAACCGGACAGTCGGCCATCCTCATGGACGCGGTGGAGGGCGACGCCCCGGGCCGTGGGCGCGAGGATTTCCTCATTGAGATGACACTGGCCTCCGGTCGGCCCATACAGTGGGGCGCGGTGTCCTTCAACGAGAACGCTCCCGGCCGCTACAAGGAGCAGCTGGCGTTCCTGGAGAGGGCCCGGCAAGAGGGCGCGCCGATGTTCGCCCAGACTACGTCCTATTCCCCTTCGCCGGTGTTCGAACTGGCAGAATACAACGGCTTCGACGCAATGCCCAACTGGATTGACCCCTTTGTCGGCACGCCCGAAGAGCGGATCGCCAAGCTGAGCATCCCGGAGAACCGGGACAAGATGCGGCAGGACGTTGGCGCCTACGCCGGTGCGGGTGGCGCTGCCGACGCGGCATCCGAGTGGTCCAAGATGCGGGTGGTCGAAGTCCGGGAGGACCGCAACCTGAAGTATGAGGGCAAGAACATCGCCGAGCTGGCCGAGATGATGGGCAAGCACCCCATGGACGCCATGCTCGATCTCGCCATCGACGAGGGTCTGCGCACCGAGTTCACTTTCGACTCGGCCCAGGGCACCGACAGGACGGCGGTGTCAGAGATCCTGAACCACCCGTACACTCACCCGTGCGTGTCGGACGGCGGCGCCCATACCCGCTACCAGACCCTCGGCTCCTGGCCGGTCAACATGATTGCCGACCGTGTCAGGGACCAGGGCATGATGAGCCTGGAGAAGGCCCACTACAAGATGAGCAGCCTGCCGGCCTCCATAGCCGGTTTCACAGACCGCGGCATCATCAAGGAAGGATTCGCGGCCGACATCATGGTCTACGATCTGGACGCGTTGGGCCTGCAGTTCGACAGCCCGGTCTACGACACCGACTTCCCAGGCGGCGAGCGGCGCATCATCCAGAAGGCCAAGGGAATCCGGTTCACCATCGTCAACGGTGAGGTCACCTTCACCGAGGGCACCGTATGCACCGGGGCCACCCCCGGCAAGCTGCTTCGCAGCTACGATATGGTCAACCGGTAACACACGCTACCCGGATGCCTCTCAGGGCTTTCTACCACGCATTCTCGAAGGACTCCCCCAGGGGAGTCCTTCATCTCTTGGCCTGCACGGGGCAGTCGTACCCTTGCGAGTGAGGCCCGAAAGTTGATAATGAGTTTGTGTAATCGGAGTCCATTGGAACTTCCCCGCAGCCATGGTAATTTATTTCTCCCTCGCCTGATGAGGAGGACTGGGTTGGGGGTGGACAAGGCTTTCGCTAGCATCCCGGCATCCGCCGTTACCGTTTTCCCAGGGTGGGCAGGTAAATATTATTGTTTTTCCTCTCATTTCCTCGCATTCCCTCTCATTCCGGGGAGCCAGCCGGACTAAAGCAGATGGTTGATGCGCCGATTCGGGAACGACGAATCAGTCTCGTGCCAGCGTAGAGACGCGTCATGGGGCTTGGCAAAACGGAAATGTCACTGGGCTTTCCTAGTTCGATAGCCCTGTGGGGTGAAGTCGTGCGAATCAGCGGCATTGTAATCGATAAGAGAACGCCCTCACCCTAACCCTCTTCCGGAGGGAGAGGGAACAATTGAAGGGCTCTGCGCCTGCCGCATTTCAGGTTGACAGCCATTTTGAGCCGGTCTAGACTTGGCGACGTGTTGACCATCAGTGTTTCATCACTCGCTTCCATCCCCTCCCTGCGCATCCTCTGCGCCGGATTCACTTGAGCTCGGGACCACGGGGCCTGTACTGACGGGCGGTCCCAAGAGCTGATCAGACGCTAGCACACTCGCTCTAGCGGTCATTTCTCAAGACCCCCGGCAGTCGAGTTCCAGGTATTCCGTCGGAATACCCTGGCGCCCTGTAGTCCGCACTTTCGACTGCCTTACATCATCGCATGGGGTCTTGAATGAACATATTCCGGCTATTGCCTCTTATCGCCATCCTCGCCGTATTGCCCCTGATGCTCGGCCTCGCGGCCTGCTCTGATTCCCCGGACGACGATGCGCCTGTGCTGAAGGTCGGTGGCATCCCCGACCAGGACACCGCCCGTCTGGCCCGTCGCTACGAGTCCTTCTCCGGGTACCTGTCCGACACACTGGGGGTCCCAGTGGAGTTCGTTCCCAGCGTGGACTACGCCGCCGTGGTTACCGCCTTCTCCCAAGACCAACTGCAACTGGCCTTCTTCGGCGGACTGACCGGCGTGCAGGCCCGGCTGCAGAAGCCGGGGGCTGAGGCCATCGCCCAAAGGGAAAACGATGCCGCCTTTCACTCCAAGTTCGTCGCCCGCGCCGACCTGGACCTGGAGTCGCTGGATGATCTGAATGCCCAGGCGGGGGAGCTCAGCATCACCTTCGGCAGTCCCAACTCCACGTCCGGCCACCTGATGCCCCGGTACTTCCTGAAGCAGGCGGGGATCGACGCCGCCAGCGACTTCCGGCAGGAACCCAACTTCTCCGGTTCTCACGACACCACCTGGCAGCTGGTGGAGAGCGGCGCCTTCGACTTGGGAGCGCTCAACGAGGACGTCTGGGACCGGGCGGTGCGGGAGAACAACGTGGACAGCAGCAAGGTCAAGGAGTTCTACGTCACTCCCGCCTACTACGACTACAACTGGACGGTGCAGGGCAACCTCGACGAGATATACGGGGAGGATTTCACCGACAAACTCAAGCAGGCGCTGCTGGATCTGGATCCGTATGAGCACGGGGAAATCCTGGAACTGTTCAGCACCAGCAAATTCATTCCCACCAGCAACGATAACTACCAGGCCATCGAAGACGTGGCCCGAGAACTGGAAATCATCAAATGAGCGTGGCCGCTCCACAACAGCCGCTGGTCACGGTGGCCGGGGTCAGCAAGAGCTACTCAGACGTGCCGGCCCTCTCTCCGCTGAGCTTTTCCGTCCGGCCCGGGGAGCGAGTGGCGCTGGCTGGCCCCAGCGGGAGCGGCAAGACGACGCTGCTGTACCTGCTGGCAGGGATCCTGCAGCCAGACACCGGCACCCTTGCCATCGGCGGAAGGGACCTGGCGAAAGTGAAGCCCGGCCGCGATCTGTCGACGCTCGTCGGAATCATCCACCAGCAGTACGACCTGGTGCCCCACCTTCCGGTGCTGCACAACGTACTGGCGGGACGGCTGGGACAGTGGGGCCTGCTGCGCTCCGCCGCGTCGCTGGTGTGGCCCCAGGACCGCGGGATGGCGGAGAGTGCCCTGGAACGCATGGGCATCGGCGACAAGATCTGGGAGCGAACGTCCCACCTGTCCGGCGGTGAGCAGCAGCGGGCGGCCATCGCCAGGCTGATGGTGCAGTCGCCCCGGGTGGTGCTGGCCGACGAGCCTGTGGCGTCCCTGGACCCGGCCATGGCCGAGGAGATGCTGCGCCTGCTGACCGGGCTGACGGACGACGACGGGCGGGCCCTGGTTGTCAGCTTGCACTCTCCAGAACTGATCCGGCGGTTCTGCACCCGGGTCATCGGGCTGAGGTCGGGTCAGCTGGCCTTCGACCTGCCTGCCGAATCCGTAACCAAGTCCACAATGGACGATCTCTACCACCTGGAAACGCCCCTATCGGAAACTCCCGAACAGGACGCGGCGCTTATCCCTGAGCCCGTCGGTCCGTCTCTCCATAGCAGGTTGCCCCCACCGGGGGCCTTCCGCTGAGGCCCATTCCATCCCTCTCTTTTCGCGGGCGAAATGGGCTGTCGAGCCTGTTGGAGAGCCGACTGCTGCTGACCTTTGCTCTGCTGGCGGCGCTGGGCTGGAGCCTGACCAACATCGACTGGGACTCTCCGTTGTTCCACTCCGGGGGAGGGTCCTCCGCGCTGCGGTTCCTCGTTGCGCTGTTCCCACCTGACCTTGCGCCCGAATTCCTGGCCATCGCGGTCGAGGCAAGCTGGTACACCATCGCCTACGCGGTTGCGGGAGTGACCCTGGCCGTGGCTATCGGGCTGCCCCTGGGGGCGGTCGCCTCAGGGACCGCGCTCCCGGAGGAGTCCCCGTGGCGACGCCCGCTGATGGTCGGCTCCCGGGCCCTCCTGGCAGGGATGCGGTCGGTGCATGAGCTGGTATGGGCCGTGCTGCTGGTGGCGTCCGTGGGGCTGTCGCCCATGGCTGGCATCCTGGCGCTGGCCATCCCCTACGCGGGCATCCTGGGGCGCATATACGCAGAGCTGATCCAGGATGTCCCCCAACCGCCGCTGCGGGCGCTGCGGGCGTCGGGGGCGCCGCCGCTGGCATCCCTGATGTACGGACACTTCCAGATGGCCATGCCCGACATCCTGAGCTACACCTTTTACCGCCTGGAGTGTGGCATCCGGTCGGCCGCCATCCTGAGCTTCGTGGGAATCCAGGGACTGGGATACCAGATTCAGCTCTCGATGCATGATCTGCTGTTCAGCCAGGTATGGACGCTGCTGATATTCCTGGTGGGGATCATCGTCGTGGTGGACATGTGGAGCACCTACGTGCGGCGGAGCCTGGTCTCGTGAACGGTGCACGGGCAGCGGGAACGGAGCATCGGCAGCGGCGCAGGATGACGTTCGCCAGGGCGTCTCTCTATTCGTTCATACTGCTGGCCGCTGCATCGTGGGCGTTCATCGTCTTCGGCGACGCAGATGGCTTCTCCGGCCTGTTCGCGCCGGGTTCATGGGGCAACGGAGTCCGATTCCTGGAGTCGCTGCTTGGGCTGAACTCGGACGGGACTCCGGCATACGCCCAGGCAGGCAGGTGGCTGGAGACCGGGAGGCTGGCGGCGGAAACGCTGGCGATGAGCCTCCTGGCCATCGGCATTGCCGGGGTCGGGGCCTTCGCCACGCTGCTAATGGCTGCCCGGAACGTTAGCGACGGTACGCTGGGCGGCCGGCCCTCCAACATCGGAAGGGCGGCCTATCACCTGACCCGCGGCTCCTACACCTTCTCCCGGGGCGTGCCGGAGCTGGTGCTGGCCATGATCATCGTATTCTTCCTGTCCCCGGGCATCCTGCCGGGAGCCGTCGCGCTGGGACTCCACAACTACGGGATCGTGGGGAGGCTGACCGCCGAGGTGGTGGAGAACCTGGACCCGGCACCGGCGCGGGCGCTGCGGGCCAGCGGCGCAGGAAACATGCAGGTGCTGCTCTACGCCATCCTGCCCCAGGCCATTCCACAGTTCATCACCTACCTGCTGTACCGCTGGGAGGTGATCATCCGGACGACGGTGGTGGTGGGATTCGTCAGCGCCGGCGGCTTGGGACGGGAGTTCACGCTCCGCCTCAGCTGGTTCCACTACACAGACGTGACGCTGCTGATCATCTGGTACCTGCTGCTGGTGGCCGGGGTCGACCTGCTGAGCGCCTTCCTGCGCAGGGTGGCCAGGGCTGAGTGAGGGCAGGGGCGGAGTATAAACATCTACGCCTCTCGCAGGCGCTTGGCTCGCTGGCGAGTAATGGGCGGAATCGCAGGTGGTCCGCAGTACATCCGGACCGGGATCTCAAGGCGGCATCGACACCCGGCATCACGGCTGAAATGGCCGATAGCATCACAGTCACGCCAGGATCTCGTTCACGACGGACAGGCCAGTGGCCAGCCTCTCCCTCCAGTCCTCGCGGGGGTGTCGCACCGCGTTGGTGCAGATCCGGAACAGGCAGACCGCCTCTCTCAGGTCCAACTCCTCCTCCGCCCACCCGAAACGTTCAAGAGAGGCGTCACGAAAGGCTTCATGGTAGTCGCCGAAACTAGATCCCCTCCTGCTGACTTGTGAAGCCCAATTCAGGTGGGCCAGGAAATTACCGGCGTCCAGCATAGGTTCTCCAGGCCCGACGCCCTCGATGTCCACGAGGCAAATCCTGCCGTCCGGCAAGACCACCATCTGGTCGTCGTAAAAGTCATTGTGGGCGATGCCAGTGGCCTGCCAGGACTCAACGAACGGGTCAAGCGCCTGGACTGCTCTCCCGTATTCCTGCAACCCGCCGCCATCTTCCCCGACGGAGTGGCTGAGAATCGCCCTTGCCCTCCGGTATGCCCCTGGCAGGTCAAACGGCACGCTGCCGGAATCCTCTTCCGGCACGGCCCACAGGCTTTCCAGTGCGTCGAGGATCAATTCCGGCGCTGGTTGCTCGCCCCTCCTTACCAGCCGCCGCAGATTCGTGCAGGGGATCTCCGAGAACCAGAGGACGCCACCCTCTTGCCACAGGCCCGCCAGCCTGGGTACGGCAAAATCGGACCTCCCTATCAGTTCTGCGGACTGGAGAATTGCTGGAACCGTTGATGGCCGCACCACCCGGACATAGAGTCTCGACCTGCCCATCCGGTGCCTCAATACCGCGTGACTCCGAGGCCGGTAGCGTATTACCTGGACTCGCATTCTCCGGGGGGATATCGACATCACGTGCTTGCTGACCAGCCGTTGCGCAGACTCCGGGTCGCAGGCTTCGCCGAGACCCGGCAGGTAATCATCGTCCGGAAAGCGGGATATGCGCAGGCGGTTCGCCGGCTCCAGATAGACAGTAAACCTTTCGTTGGGCAGGTACGCGTCGTCTGGCCATTCTGCCTCGTAGGTTACGACGGCCTCCCTACCCCGCGTGTGGCTAACTCCCTGGATCAATAACCTGTCGGGATAGACCTCCTGTTCTCCAAACTGACCGCAGTACCTTTGCCAGACCCATTCGCCATCGAATAGCCCTGGCAGGTCAGGCAGGTCATTATCCGCTGGGAATTCCATTGCGGGGTGGATGGAGATTTCGGTGGAGGCGACATTCATGGCTAGCTGTCATCGGAGTCGTCTTCGTCCGAGACTGAAACCGGGGAGACCGTGGACGGCGTCGGTGTGTCAGGGGTGACCGGCGTCAGCGTGTCAGGAGAAACCGGCGTCAGCGTGTCAGGAGAAACCGGCGTCGGCGTGTCGGGGGAAACCGGCGTCGGCGTGTCAGGAGAAACCGGCGTCGGCGTGTCAGGGGAGACCGGCGTCGGCGTGTCAGGAGAAACCGGCGTCAGCGTGTCAGGAGAAACCGGCGTCAGCGTGTCAGGAGAAACCGGCGTCGGCGTGTCGGGGGAAACCGGCGTCGGCGTGTCAAGAGAAACCGGCGTCGGCGTGTCAGGGGAGACCGGCGTCGGCGTGTCAGGGGAGACCGGTGTTGGCGTGTCGATGCCGTCAGAGTCGGTGCCGTCGTTGTCCGTCACATCGACCGCCCTGAGAGCCGTAGTGTCCACCCCGTCCGAGTCCGTTCCATCGTTGTCCGTCGGCGTAGGTGTGTCTATCCCGTCAGTGGGCGTCGGGGTGTCTATCCCGTCGTTGTCCGTCGGCGTCGGGGTATTCAGGTCGTCATCGTCGTCCTCATCGTCTACGTCCGGAGTTGGACGGGACGTTGGCGCCAGGGTTGCCTCTGGGGTTTCATCGGGCACCGGATCCGGCATCGGCGGTGGGGCCGGCAGCGTTGACTGAGTAATGGACTCACTCTTCCCCAACCCTGATCCGGTCAGGTTCGAAATCCACTTGGAGGCCGGATTTCCCTCCGTTATCAGGGTCCCTGCAGCGCCGGTGTTGGACGACCTGTAGAGGTCAAAAGCCTGCGCCGTCATCAGGTAGGCACGAATCTCGTAGCTGGAATCTGCCTGTAGTCCGGTGATAGTCAGAACCGTGTCATCGGTCACGCCGCGAGCAACGGCGAAGCTGGGCTGACTCCCGGATACTCTCCAGCCGAGTCTGATATAACCGAGTGAATTTCCGGGCATATCGACCTGGATGTCAATCTCGTCCGCGCGAGCCTGGGCCACGGTGAGGGCTCCGGCAGGCAGGGCGGAAGGAGTGCGGTCAGACACCGTGTACAGGCTGAAGTCCTGATTCAGGTCCCCATCACCCCCGGTGGCCGATACCGTGCATACTGTTTCGGTCTGGGCGTTCGACCCATGCACATGGCCGAGGGTGTTGGACTCCAGCTTCAGCTTGCCGTCCTGAACTGCTACGGACCGGTAGTAGTCGGAACGCGATTCGTCGCACGAAACGAGGCTGAACGCTACACCGGAAATTCCGTCAGCGAGAAAGTCGGCCAGGGCGATTTCCGTCGCGCTCCCATACCGTGTCAGGATCCTGTATTCAGCGTCGGGGTCGAAATACCCAGCTACGTCGTTGATGGCTCGGGATCCGAGGGGAGGCGCGCCGCTAGCTAACGACCGGGGTTGAGCAACCTGATCCTCAAGGTCCTCAGCCAGTTTGAGGACCTCCACTGAGTTGGCGGCGTCGGGAAATGCTGAGTCACCCTCAGAGGGGATCCCTGCCAAGCCAATACCGCTCCAGATCAGGGAAGCGGCAACCAGCAGTGACCATACGGTTTTTGCAGTTAAAAGCAGCGGTGCAAGAAACATCGTCTGCTCCTACCCGGTCAGTCTGAGTTGGTGGAATACGACTGGCGGGACGGCCGATTTACTGTCACATCCATTGAATTACTTGGGGTATGGCCAGGCCCCGCAGTCTTGTCCTGGAGGGAGTCCGTAACGATATCCTGGAACCAACCCACAGAATTCCAGACAGTCAGGAGAATGTCAATCCGTTTCTTGGCTGGATTGACTCATAGGTCCCAAAGTACTATTTCTATCCTTTAGCGCAATGTCGAGCTCAGACCTGCTCCCTGATTGACCGCCAGACGCGTTCCGGCTTGAGCGGGATGTCCAGCGGTGCTAATGCGCCGGTTCGGGACAGCGCGTCGGCAACGGCGTTGACGATGGCCGGGACGGCGGCGATGGTGGGCGTCTCTCCCATGCCCTTGACGCCCAGCGGGTTGTAGGGGCTGGGCGTTTCCATGAACTCGACGGTGAAGTCGGGCAGGTGCTTGGCCAGCGGCATGGCGTAGTCCATGAAACTGCCGGTCAGCAGCGGCCCACTGGCGTCCCACACCGCCTCCTCCATCAGGGCCGCGCCGATGCCCTGCGCCAGGCCGCCGTGCACCTGTCCGTGGACAACCATGGGATTGACGATGATGCCGAAATCGTTGACCGAGTAGAAGCCCTCGACCTGAACGGCCCCGTTGTCCGGGTCGACCCGCACCACCGCCACGTTGGCGGTGAACGGAAAGGTGTAGCTGTCGGGTTCCCAGAAAACGCTGGCCTCCAGGCCTCGGTCGACGCCCTCTGGCACCGGCTGCGGGCCGAATGAGTAGGCGGCAACGTCGCGCCAGGTCACGAATCGGTCGGGGATGTCCTCGGCGAAGAAACCGCCCCTCCGCAGCTCCACGAACTCCGGCTCGGTGCGTAGCAGCGCGGCGGCCAGTTGCAGCGCGTTCTCCTTGACTCTCCGGCTGGCCGTGACCACGGCCGAGCCTCCCACAACGATGGAGCGGCTGGCCCTGGTGCCGGTACCCGAGGCGATCAGGTGGGTGTCGCCGTAGATGACGCTCACGTCCTCCAGCGGCACCGCCAGCTCGTCGGCGGCTATCTGGGCGAAGGTCGTCTCGTGGCCCTGACCGTGGGGTGACGCCCCGGTGTACACGGTAACCGAACCAGACTGATCGACCCGCACGAGGGAGGTCTCGTAGCCGGGCCTGACGCTGAAGGTGCCGGCGGGGCCGAATCCCGAGGCGTCGACCGTCGTGGCGATGCCAATACCCAGCAGTTGTCCGCTCTCCTGAATTTCCGCCTGCCGTTGGCGCAGGTCCTGGTAGCCGGAAAGCTCCAGCACCCGGTCCAGCGCCAGGATGTAGTCGCCGCTGTCGTGCAGCCGCCCGGTGGGCGCACGGTATGGAAACGCTTCGGCGGGGATGAGGTTGCGCCGCCGCACCTCCGCAGGGTCCATGTCGAGGGCACCGGCGATGGCGTCCATGACGCGCTCCGCCGCGTAGGCGGTGGCGTGCTGTCCGTAGCCGCGGTAGGGCCCGACGGTCATCTTGTTGGTGTAGACGCCGAACACCTCCGAGCGCACGTGCTCCACGGTGTAGGCGCCCGTCGCGCCCGAGGGGGTGAGAGTCTCGGCCACGCCGTGGGTGCCGCCGAAGGAGTAGGCCCCCAGGTCCGTGTAGTACTGCGTCCGGAGGGCCAGCAGCCGACCGTCGTTGCGGTAGGCTGCATCGACGTATTGCACCTCGCCGCGCCCGTGGATGGTGGAGGTGAATTCCTCCTCGCGCAGCCCGTCCCAGCGGATGGGGCGGTTCAGTTGGATGGCCAGCCCGGCGGCGATCACAGTCTCGGGATAGGTGTCGATCTTGGCCCCGAACCCTCCGCCGACGTCGCGGGAAAGCACGCGTATCTTGTTCTCGGCAAGGCCGAGCACCCCGGCCACGGCCTTGCGTTCCAGGTGTGGCCCCTGGGTGGATATCCACAGGGTAACCTCGCCCAGGCCCCGCTCGTAGCTGGCGGTAACCGCCCTGGGCTCCATGGCGTTGGGCACCAGGCGCGGCTCAACGATGCGCAGGTTCAGGACGCCGTCGGCCTGGGCAAACGCCCCGTCCGGGTCGCCTGCGGTACGGGAACTGTTGACGCACAGGTTGGTGCCCATGTCCTCGTGGACCAGCGGCGCTCCCGCTTCCAGTGCCCGCTCAAGGTCGATCGCTGCGGGCAGGGGCTCATAGTCCACCTCGATCAGCTCCAGCGCATCGCGGGCGATGTAGGCGTTTTCGGCCACAACGACGGCCACTGGCTCGCCCTCGTACTTGGGCACCTCCTCCGCCATCGGGAAACGGCTGACGGCCTTCATGTGCTCGAGGACCCCGGCGAGAGGCAGCTGCGCGACACAGGTGGCGTTGAACTCGACGCCGGTCACCACGGCGACCACGCCCGGCAGGTCACGCGCCGCGGCCACGTCCATGCTACGGATGCGCGCGTGGGCGTGGGGGCTGCGTAGCACCAGCATCACCGCCGCGTTGGTGGGCATGATGTCGCCTGTGTAACGGCCCTCACCCTGGATCAGGCGGAAGTCCTCCTTGCGCCTGACCGACGCTCCTACCAGCCTTTCGCTGTCTCCATTATCCGAAGGCTCCACGTCGCGCCTCCTCAGAAAGTTTCCTGTCCAAAATTGAAACGGATAATAACTTATATTCCCAATAATGGCCATGGCAGTCCTAGCCAAATTATAATGTGACTAAACCCGTCGTCTCTCATACCGAATCAGTAAGAATAGCAAGGCGGGGCATTGGAGGAATTATGGCTACTTTTGGCGACCTGGAAAGAGCCCTGGCAGACCTCTATCCGTATCGATGGGCCATCGGGGCCGTTGTCCTCGTACTTATCGCATCTTTCCTGGCATTCGCCTGGTGGCGCGGCTGGCACCTGTGGGCCTGGAGATACCGCAAGCCCATCGGCATAGTCTCGGTCCCACTGTTATTGGTCACGCTGTGGTTGGGCTGGTCCCTGGGGTCGCCGCTGTTCACCAACGTGACGGTGGACGAGGAATTCCCCTTCGCCGCGAACGCCACCGTACCGGAGGGCATGGAGCGCGAGGAGGTGGAGGACGTCCTCTCCGGATTCTCCAAGGTGGACTCGGAGGTGATGGAGACCATGCCCGCTCCCGCCGCCATCGACGCCTCGGTGGCGTTGATGTCCGACGACGGTGACGGGATGGTCGTCATCAGCGCGACTCGCCGTGCCATGCTCGATGAAGGCATGGAAATGGCGATGAATGCTGCTGAGGCCAGCAGCATGGAGGAGGCCTCCGCCATGGCAAGCGAGGGCGTCGCCATGATGGAACAGGCCATCGAGCAGTCGGAGATGATGGCGCAACCCGAGGCCGCCAATCAGGTTGAGGCGGTGGCCATGGGCAGTTTCAAGGACGCCGACGCGTTCCACCGGGGCAGCGGCACCGCCACCATCTATCGCACTCCCGACGGCTCGGAGGTGCTGAGGCTGGAGGACCTGAACGTTACCAACGGCCCCGCGCTGCACGTGGTGCTGTCCACGCACCCCGACCCTGAGCGGTCCCAGCAGGTAAAGCAGGAGGGCTTCGTCGACCTGGGCGACCTTAAGGGCAACCGGGGCAACCAGAACTACCCGATACCGGCGGGAGTCGACACGTCGATCCACAAGAGCGTGGTGATCTACTGCTATCCGTTCGCCGTGGTGTTCAGCGTGGCAACGCTGGAGGGATAGATCTCGCTTGCCCATGGACGGCTGTTGGCGGATAATGCGCAGCAAATCGCTCCGAGGGGACAGGAGGCGCAAAATCATGTCCAAGGTCAACATGATTCATCACGTGAACATCCAGATCACCAACCGTGAGCAGACCCGCGAGTGGTACGAAAAGGTGCTGGGGTGCGAGTTCCTGGACCGTGGCCCGGCCCTGAACCGCCGGATGCTGCAGCTCCGCATCGGCAACGGCGAGATCCACTCCACCGAGGTGGACGAGGTCGTGTTCATTCCCCGGGTGCATTTCGCCGTCGAGGTGGACGACTGGGACGCCACGCTGGCCAACCTGGACCGGCTGGGAGTGCACCACTCCCGCACCGGCGGCGGCGCGTTCATGGGCACCGGCGGCGACGATGAGAAGCAGGGGCGACGCGAAGACACCAACGAGCACTACACCTACGTGTCCGATCCCGATGGCAACCTTATTGAGCTGGTCTACCATCCGCTGGGCCTGCACAGCACCGAGGGCGACGCCATCCCGCTGCACCGCGACACTGCCAACCCCAAGTGGACGCAGACCCCCGGCTTCGTGGAGGAGGCCTACAAGGAGGCGGAGGTCACTGTTTCTTAACCAGACGGCATCCGTCGGCCTCCGAGAGCTACTTGGAACCCGCTTGTGGTGAGATCACAGAACCGTGAGCGGGTTCTCTTATCATTGACTCCAACGGCTGTCCACGTTAAGGTCATAAGTGTTGCGCTGGGAGATGCAGTAATGGCTAACAAGACTGGTGATGCTCGTACTGACAATCTGATTGACAAGAATTCTCTAGAGATCCGGCAACTGGAGAAACTTGCTGAAGACAAGGCTGCCGAAATCGACACGCTGATCAAGCGTATCCGTGAAAGTCGCGACAGACGACAAGGCAAGGGAAATGGCTGACTGAGGTATGACACCCAGCCGATACGAATTGGAACAAGACTGGCTTGCGGAAAAGGCGATGCTACTGGATGTCCACGACAATGTTGTGGACATCCTTTCGTTGTATTGCCTAAGGCTGCTGGAAATACTGGAGCAATATGAAAAAGCCGCCATCTTGCAGGAGAGAGTGCTTCAAGTAATGGAGGGCAGAGATTACTTGAAAGCGCTTGATAACCTGCGGGATTTTGTGCTCACAGACCCGGTAATGTTCAAGCTGTTTCCTCAGCTTGTGGACCGCGCTGAACCAGGCCTTCATATACTGAACGAGTTGGCGGATGAGTACGAGTTGACCTGATCGTGTCCTTAATTGCCGATTGTAGTGAGAGCCCACGTTCCGACGTGGGCTCTCTGTTGAGAAGGTACAGTCCCTCTGCTTCGTTCTTACGCAGCACTCGCGTCGTGGAGGGCCTGCCAGACCTTCTGCGGCGTGAGCGGGGTGTCGATGTGCTTGACGCCGGCGGAGGACAGTGCGTCCATCACCGCGTTGGCGATGGCGACCGGCGCGGCCAGAGTGGGCAGCTCGCCGATGCCCTTGACGCCGAGGGCCGTAATTGGCGACGGCGTCTCGAAGCTGCTGTCCAGCTCGAAGTCGGGCAGGTCGATGGACTTGGGCATCACGTAGTCCATGAGGCTGCCACTCAGCGGCTGGCCCGTGGCGTCGTAGACCATACCTTCCCACAGTGCCTGGCCGATGCCCTGGGCGATGGCGCCGTGGATCTGGCCCTCGTATAGCATCGGGTTGACCACCTTGCCCGAGTCGTGGACGCCGGTGTACTGCAGAATCTTGATGGCGCCGTTCTCCCGCGATACCTCGACAACCACCACGTGAGACCCGAACGCGTACGGGCTCCGGGTAAGCGTGTTGGACCGGGAAAAGTCCAGCCCCGGCTCCTCGCCGGGAGGCAGCAGCTCCTCGTTGTGGGCCGCCGCGGCCAGCTGCGCGAAGGGCACGCTGCGGGACGGATTGTTGCGGTCCACGGCCCGGCCCTCGCCGAGGTCCACGTTTTCCGGCGGGCACTCCAGCAGGTGACCCGCCACGGTCAACAGCTTCTCCCTGGCATCCTGCACGGCCATGTGCAGCACGGTGCCGCCAGCGATCATTCCCCGGCTGGCCGAGGTCCCGCCACCGTGCGGAAACACTGCGGAGTCGCTGTGCCTGACCCACACGTCGCCGGCAGCGATGCCCAACTCGTCGGCAACTATCTGGGCAAAGGTGGTCTCGGTGCCCTGGCCGTGGGGCGAAATACCAGTGTGCGCCTCCACGTCGCCGTCGGGGCTGATGGCCACCCGGGAGTGCTCCTCGAGGAAGGTGACCTTGGCGCCAGAGCCCTTGACCACCGTCGCGATGCCGACGCCGATGAGCGAGTCTCCCTCCGTGTCCTGCTGCCGGGCACGCTCGCGCCACTGGTGGTAGCCTGACATTTCCAGCGACCGGTCGAAGGCTGCCTCGTATTCTCCCGAATCGTAGACAATGCCCGTCGGCGTCTCATAAGGGAAGGCATCGGGCGCGATGAAGTTGCGGCGGCGCACCTCGGCCGGATCGAGGTCGAGTTCCTGCGCGACCAGGTCGACGGCCCGCTCCATGCAGAAGGCAGCCTCGGGTCCGCCCGCGCCCCGATAGGCGCCGGTAACCGGCTTGTTGGTGGCAACGCCGATCACCTCTACCGACATTGCGGGCGTGCTGTAGGGCCCGGTGAGCCGGTGGCTGGTCAGGATTGGCACGGTGGGGGTCGACATGAAAAAGTAAGCGCCCAGGTCCGCGATGATCTTAACCCGAATGCCCAGCAACTTGCCGTCGCTCGTCGCGGCGGCCTCCAGGTCGATGCTGTGGCCCCGGCCGTGGAAGCACAGCATGTTTTCCTGCCGGCTTTCCACCCACTTGACGGGCCGCTCCAGCTTCATGGCAAGGTGTGGGATGGCCAACTCCTCGGGGAAGAAGCAGCCCTTCTCGCCGTAGCCGCCGCCCACATCGGGGCAGACCACCCGCACCGAGTCAAGGGGGCGTTCCATCAGGTGCGCTATGTGCTCCCGGATCTCGTGGGGGTGCTGCGTGGAATCCCAAACCGTCAGTAGGTCAGCGTCGGCGTCATACTCCGCCAGCAGGCCCCGTCCCTCCATGGGCGCGGGTGCCAGGCGCTGCACGCCGAACTGCTGCCGGATGACGCAATCCGCTGATGCGAATGCCGCGTCGAGGTCACCGCCGGCGTTGACGGTGCGCAGCACCTGGTTGGTTCCGAGGTGCTCGTGGATGACCGGCGTGCCATCATCGGTTGCCGTCAATGGGTCGACGACGGCGGGCAGGATTTCGTAGTCGATGTTGACGAGATCCACGGCGTCCTGGGCAGTGTAGATGTTGTCAGCCAGTACGATGGCCACCGGCTGTCCGACGTAGCAGGCCTTGTCCACGGCGAGAGCCGGGTGCCGGGGCGGGTGCATCTCATCAGCGTCGCTGGAGGACCGGGTGGGCAGCTGAGCGATATCCGGCATGTCCTGCACGGTGATGACGGCGGCAACCCCTGGCAGCGCGACGGCCGCCGAGGCATCGATGCTGCGGATGCGAGCGTGGCCGTGGGGGCTGCGTATGATCAGCGCGTTCAGCATCCCTGGCCGGGTCATATCGTCGACGAAGGAGGACTGGCCGGTGAGCAGGCGGTGGTCCTCAAAGCGCTTGATGGACTGGCCGGTGTAGGTAGTCATAGCAGCCCTCCTCGTAAATGTGCCTTGGCATCCCGGAAACAATCGGAATAATACACCAATATTGGTTATATAGATTCCTGCGGCTGGCGATAATTTTTGGTTGGCGACTCCTCGTGTTGGAAAGGACGATGCTGGATACCGGCGTGGGCATTGCCGCTATGGTGCCGGTGTGTGCCGCTTTCTTGTACCTTGGAATCAGCAACGTCGGGCGGCGGCGGCAGAGTGTGGAGGAGTACACCGTCTCGCGGAATCACGCGCCGGTGAACGTGGGCGTCGCCACCCTAGTGGCGTCGATGTTCGGCACGTGGGTGCCGCTCAGTCCCGGCGAGACCGGGGCTTATTTCGGCATCGTATCGCTGGTGGGCTATGCCATCGGGATAGCGGGCATTCCTGTGATGCATATGTTCGTGGGGCCGCGACTGCGGCATCTGATGCTGGCGATGAGCACCCTGGACACGCTGATGAACGGACTGGCCAGCGGCCTCGCTACCGACCTGGCGGGGATGGGAGTCTCGCGCGGCGCGCTGATGCTGCAGGCCCGGGCGGTTACGGCGGTGCTGGCCGTCCCGGCGATTATCGTGGCGGCGCAGGGGTTCAGCTTGCTGTACGTGTTCTTGGTGGTAGACCTGCTGGGAGCAGATGTTCTGGTCATTCCTGCTGGCCCTGGTGGTCTCCTCGGTCATCACGGCCCTGGTGGTGCCGCTGCGTCGAATGGCTGACGTCGGAGACGAGTACGACTTCGGTCGGCTTTCCTCGGAGGTGCGCCTGATCGTTGACCCGGCGCCGGGGGATGATTAGCGGGCGTTGGTGGGTTTGATGCGGGGTACGCCCTCACCCTAACCCTCTCCCGGGGGAGAGGGAATTTGTTATGCGCCCTCGGTCTCTCCCTCGCACTCACGCTCTGCCGGAGGGAGAGGGGATTGGGAGGCGGCTTCTATCGGGGAGCGCCCTCTCCCTCTCCCTCGGGGAGAGGGGATTTCAGGGATTGGCGAGCTTGAACTGGCGCGGTTGCGGTAGCAAAATTGGGTGTGTCCGTTACCGCTCCGGCAGGGCCGAATTGAGCGCGTCCCAATATCAGGACCTCGAATGGTCCGGAAGATAGTATGGAAACCGTCCTCGCAATCCTGCCGTGGGTTCTGCCGCCTCTGCTGGGCGCAGTCATTGGTTATGTTACCAACCGGATTGCGATCAAGATGCTCTTCCGTCCGCTAAACCCCAAGCGGCTGTTCGGCGTCCGGATCCCTCTGACTCCCGGCGTGATTCCCCGGAACCGGTACGACCTGGCGAGGACCATCGCCCGGATGGTCTCGGAGCAGTTGCTTTCGCCCCAGGCACTGCGGGAGCAGCTGGATACCCCAGAGTTCCGCCGGAACCTGGCCTCCTGGATTCGCGAGCGGCGCATTGCCTTGATGCAGACGCAGGTGGGACGCCCTCACCCTAGCCCTCTCCCAGAAGGAGAGGAGACATTGAGCGGGGCCGACCCGCAGCCGCTGGACGGCATCCTGCCTGAAATCGCCGAGGAGCTGCTGGCGGCGTTCCTGGCCTCGCCGCAGTGCGCCAGGATGGTGCAGTCGCTGGCGGAGCAGGTCACGAAGGACGTGGGCGGGAAGCGCGTTTCGGACATCACCAGCGAGGAGCAACTCGCGGACTTCGTACACGACCACGTCCTCCCCGCGCTGCGCAACCCGGAGCTGGGCAACACGGCGTCGGGGCTGGTCAGCAACTGGGTCCGGGACCAACTCAATCAGAACAAACGGATGCGGGAGTATCTGACTCCGCAGAACCTCGAGGCGGTGCAGGGGCTGATCCGCAACAACCTTCCCACGGCCACGTGGCTGGTTTTCAACTGGATGCGGCAGCCCGATATGTCGCAGAAGCTGGTGCAGATCGGCCAAACGTGGGTGGAGGACACCGTACGGTCCCAGGGCATCCTGACGCGGGCCATCCTGAGCCTGAGCGGCAAGAAGGAGGAGGCCATCCGGGATATGCCCAACATCATCGGCAACCTGATCGACGAGGCGGAACGGTCGATGAGCGCCCCGGAGATGCAGGACCTGATTGCCGAGGCGGTGGGGATAACCCTGGAGCGCATCTCGGGCCGGCGGATCAAGTGGCTGATAGGCAGCAACGAAGAGACCATCTACTGGATGGCAGACCGGGCCACCCGGGGCGCGTTCACCGCCCTGTCGGAGACCTCGCGGGCCAGCGTGAGGGAGGCGGCCAACCGATTCTACGAAAAGAACTCCACCGCCACCCTGGGCGAGATGGCGCAACGAACACTGGGCGTCGAGTCTGCGGTTGTCTCAGGCGTTACCGCGTCGATGATGCTGAACTACCTGACCGCCCCGGAGACACCCGGCAGGATCACGGGCCTGGCCCACCAGATGGGCGGCAACGGCGACGATGCAGGCGACCCGGTCACGCTGGGCGAGCTGATTCCGCTGTCGGAGGAGGTTGGGGAGCGCCTTGACCAGTACCTGTCTGACCAGGTGGTCGGGTTCCTCAGTGACAACTTGCCTGAACTGAGCAAGATCATCGATGTTGAGACTCTGGTCATCAACCGCATCGACTCCTTTGAGACCAAGGACGTGGAGGAGATTGTGATGTCGATCTCAGGCAAGCACCTGCGGTGGATAAACTGGTTCGGCGCGGGCCTCGGAGCGATGATCGGGCTGATTCAGTTGGGGATCAACCCGCCACTGTAGGGGTGATGGGGACGCCCTCGCTCCTTCAACAGGCTGGGAGACGCCCTCACCCTAACCCTCTCCCGGAGGGAGAGGGGATAGGTTGCACGCCCTCTACGGGGGGTCGGCGGGTTTATCGGGGCGGAAATTCGGGGGAGGTCAGGAGGGCTTCCGCGAGCAGGAACGTTTCGCCCAGCCGTTGCGGGTCCACGAACTCCAGCGTATCCCCGGGGCTGTTAATCCGGGAGATATCCGGTGCCCAAATGAAAAGAACAGGAACACCCGCCGTCTCGAACGGTGCGTGGTCGCTGGTTGCCCCGCGTGGCAGAGCGCCTTGCTGTGCCTGAACCTGCAGGTCAGCGGCCAGCTTTGACGCCGCATTCGTTAGTTCTCGATTACCTGACACCGCCGTGTACGCGCCGGAGCCCACAACATCGAAGTTCAGCATTGCCTTGATCGGCTCCAGTTCCGTGTCGCTCAATGAGGCCACGTAATGCCTGCTGCCCAATAGGCCCACCTCCTCAGAGCCGAAGGAGACGAACCTGATCGTAAACGGCAGAGATTGCGCTGAGAGGGCTTCCGCCAACGCAAGGATCACGGCGGTACCAGACGCATTGTCGTTGGCCCCGACGCTGCCCTCGGGAATGGTGTCGTAGTGCGCACCCACAACGACTACGTCGTCCCCAATTCCCCTCTTCTCGGCGATCACGTTTCGTGACTCAAGCTCGTCTACCTCTATGTTCACCGATACAACGATCTCTTCGTCCGTGGCAGGCAGCTCTTCCAGTTTCTTCCCATCGTCACCAGTAATGAACAGCGCCGGTATTGGAGATTCGATACCATCGATCGCCTGGTAGGGAGTAGGGTCACCCAGCTTGCGAGAAAACACGACAGCTACCGCCCCCGCGTCGGCAAGCCTGTCGACCTGCTCGAAAAATCCCATCATCACCTGGAAATCATCCAGCTTGAGGTCACCGAACCGGACGTGGACCACCCTGCCCTGCAGTCCATCCACCGGAAGTTCGTCCGATTGGCTGAGGTCCAGGGTTGTCAGAGGAGCGGAGATTGAGGCGTCGCTGGGTGATGGAGTCAGGGGGAGACCGGCGAATTTCATACTCGTGGGCGACTCAACTGCGACATTCGCATTCTCTCCTCCGGTTTCAGCCCACTTTCTAAAGTCGAAACGAACGACAGTGAATGGCTGGATCTTGGTCAGATAGCCCATATTGTGATACCACTGCCTCAGGTACTCGGCGGCAATCAGTTCCTCCTCGGAACCGCTCGCCCGTGGACCCAATTCGGCGATCAGTTCCTCCAGCAGGGCATAGACCTCATCGGAGGCCGCCGATATGGCGGCCAGCTTGTCGGCATCCTTAACAGCGGCAGGCGGCTCGGTGGCAGCGGCAGCGGTCGGCGGCGGGGGTGTGGATGCAGGCGGCGGCGAGGTCGCCGTGGTGGACGTCGGCTCCGTGGCAGCGGCACCGGTCGGCGGCGGGGGTGTGGATGCAGGCGGCGGCGAGGTCGGCGTGATAGACGTCGGCTCCGTGGGAGCCACCGTTGCCGCCGGCGTTGCTGTGGGCGGCGGAGCGAATGTCGTTGTGGCCGGGGTGGGCGCAGCGCCAGAGCAGGCGGCCACGATCGCCAGCAGCAGCGGAACAATCGCAGCCAGTGCCAACCGCGGGACGCTTCGGCGCCAACGCATACCGTTATTCCCTTGAATCATCCAAATGTCTCCTTCCGTTTGCGGCCTGCCGGCCAATCTTGTGAGGATTTCGCCCTCACCCCTTTGGTAAACGGGGGGACGCCCTCACCCTAACCCTCTCCCGGAGGGAGAGGGGATTGGTCGAGATGTGGCGCGCATCCTCTTATTGCACTGGACGTACCTGCAGGCGGATGTCTCAGTATGTCATACGTATCTTTCCTTCGAAGAGGACTCTTGCTTGCATTTCCATTGACATCACAGCCTGCAATACATAGGATTACGGGAGATATCTACTCTCATTACGTCGCGTGATTTGCCTTTGACACCCAGACCCATTTCTTCAGGAGGGTCCTGTATGCCTGACAAGGAACAAATCGCCCTGATGGGACACCTGATGCGCCGTGCCGGGTTCGGTGCACCCTATGACGAGTTGGTCTCCCGAGCAGCCAGAGGCTACGAGGCTACGGTGGAGGAATTGCTCAATCCGGAGCAGTTCGAGCCAGTGGACAACGACCTTCTCTACCGCTTTATGCCAGGCTACGAGGGCGCCCTTGGTCCGCCCCTCAACCAGGCCGAGTGGGTGTACCGGATGATCAACACCCAGCGCCCGCTGGAAGAGAAGATGGCGCTGTTCTGGCACCAGCTTTTCGCCACCGGCAACTCGAAAGTGGACAACCCGCCGGAGCTGACACAGCAGATCGTGATGTTCCGCGAGCACGGCATGGGCAGTTTCCGCGACCTGCTCGTCGAGCTGGCCAAGAACCCCGCCATGATTTTCTGGCTGGACAACAACGGCAACCATATGGGCGCCATCAACGAGAACTGGGGCCGCGAGCTGCTGGAGCTGTTCTCAATGGGAGTGGGCAACTACTCCGAGGACGATATCAAGGAGGCATCGCGGGCCTTCACCGGCTGGACCATCGGCCCGAAAATCCCGCGGAACCCGCTGGGCCGCTTCTACTGGAGCTTCGAGTACCGTCCCGAGGACCACGACGACGGCGAAAAGACGTTCCTGGGACAGACCGGCGCCTTCAACGGCGATGACATCATAGACATCGTTGTGAAGCAGCCGGCCTCCGCCCGCTTCCTGGCCCGCCACCTGTACAACTTCTTCGTCGCCGACGAACCGCAGGTGCCCAGCTGGAACATCACGCCGCCCAACGATCCGGCGGCCATCGACGCGCTGATCGACACCTACAACCGGACCGACGGCAATATCCGCGAGATGCTACGGACCCTGTTCAACTCCGACTTCTTCAAGGCGGCGCGTTACTCGCGGGTCAAGAGCCCGGCCGAGCTGGTAATCGGCACTGCGAAAATGGCTGGCAACTACCAGGGCCCGCGGCCCGGATTCAACCAGCTGGCCTTCGAGTGCGCCTACCAGGGCCAGGAACTGCTGAACCCGCCCAGCGTCGAGAGCTGGCACACCGGCGCCGAGTGGATCGACGGAGGCGCGCTGGTCCGGCGGGTCAACTTTGCCGCCGGGCTGATGGGCGATACGTCGCTGCCCGGCGTAAGGGCCATCGTCGACAACCTGCGCGAGCGCGGCACGATGACCCCGGCGCAGCTGGTGGAGGCCTGCCTGGAACTCTCCGGCCCGGTGGAGGTCAGCGAGAGCACCTACTCAGAGTTGCTTGAGCAGGCCCGGCAGGGCGGCGATCTGTCCTGGGACAGCGACAATGCCGAAAGGCGCGCCGGTCTGATGCTGGCCCTGATCGCAGCGTCCCGAGACTTCCAATTCGCGTAACCCTGATTATCTGAATCAGGATTTTCAGGATTAAGAGATTCTCAGGATTGGGAATATCCTGTAAATCCTCAAATCCGGTGAATCCTGATTCAGACAGAAGAACAAAAGACCGGCCGTATCCAAAACCCAACGCCAGCCGCGGAGGAGCGCAATGGCTACTACCAAGAAGGACCCGGTGGTCGTGGTACTGCAGATGACGGGAGCCAACGACTACCTGAACACCATCATCCCCTACACCAACGGGCACTACCGGGACGCGCGGCCCAAGGTCGGCATCCCCGAAGACCAGGTGCTCCCCATCGACGGTGAGCTGGCCTTCAACCCCCAGATGGCCCCCATAAAGAAGCTGTATGACGAGGGCAAAGTCGCCATCATCCACGGCATCGGCTACGAGGACTCGCCGCGCTCGCACTTCCGCTCGATGGACATCTGGCACACCTGCGAGCCGGACGTCGTTGGCACCGAGGGCTGGGTCGGCCGGGTCATCCGCGATCTGGACCCGAACCACGAGAACGTGCTGAAAGGCGTCAACTTCGGCCAGGGGCTGCCCAGGGCGCTGTCGCTGCGCGGCGTGCCGGTGACCTCCGTCTCCAGCCTGGAGTCCTACGGCGTGCTGTCGAGCGTGCCCGGCGTGTCTGCCGAGGAGGAACGCAACCAGATCCTGGAGCGTTTCGCCCGGATGTACGCGCCTGCCGTGGGCACCGGCGCGGTGATGGACTACCTGGGACAGACCGGGCGCGACGCGCTGCAGGGCGCCGACATCATTCGCAGCGCCCCCGAGCGTTACTCGTCCACAGTCGAGTACGCCGAGACACCGGTCGCCAAGTTCCTGCGGGACATCTCGCAGGTGTACCTGGCCGACCTGGGGACGCAGGTGTTCTACACCCAGCACGGCAGCTTCGACACCCACTTCAACCAGCCGCCAATGCACACCAAGCTGTGGACCGACATGTCCCGCGCCATCGGCGACTTCTTCGATGACCTGAAGGAGCACGATGCGGGCGACAACCTGATCATGGTGCTGTTCACCGAGTTCGGGCGCAGGGTGAGGGACAACGGAACCGGCACCGACCACGGCGCCGGCGGCGCGGCCTTCGTCATCGGCAACCAGGTCAAGGGCGGAATGTACAGCGAGTACCCGTCGCTGCGGCCCGAGGACCTGACGCAGGGTGACCTGGCCCCCAACTACGACTTCCGCGGCTTATACTCCACCATCATCGACCGGTGGCTGGGCCTCGACCCGGTGCCCATCGTCAACGGCAAGTTCGAACAGATGGACTTCGTGTAGGTAGAGATCTTCGCGGGGGCGGCCCTTGTGGCCGCCCTGACCTGTAGGAACGCAAGGGCAACCCTTGTGGTTGCCCCTACAATATCCCGGAGGTGCAATTTTGCTGACGACAGTGGCCGCAGGCAGGGTGTTCGACTACAGCTACTGCCTCGGAATGTACGGTATGTCGGGGCAGGGTTTCTGGACGCCGCAAGATATGGCCCTGGCCAATGGCTCGAACGGCGACGCGGGGACCGTTTACGTCATCAACCGCGGCGCCGAGGAGTTGGGACAGCGCATCACACGCGTCACTCTGGACCACCAGTTTCTCGGGCAGTTCGGGACCTACGGTCGCGGCGACGGGCAGTTCGTCTGGCCCCGCGCCATCGCCCTGGACGAGGATAACAACATCTTCGCCACCGACGATTTTCTGAACCGGGTGTCAGTTTTCGACTCCGAGGGCGCTTTCGTCTCCAGCTGGGGCGAGGCGGGCAGCAATAAGGGGCAACTGAATGGCGCAGCGGGGGTCGCCTTCGACGCCGACGGCACCATCGTGATGGTGGACAGCCTGAATCACCGCGTGCAGCGATTCACCCGCGACGGCGAGTACCTGGGCGGCTTCGGCAGCCAGGGCAGTGGCGACGGCGAGCTCGATATGCCCTGGGGTGTTTGCATCGACTCGGATGGCGCGGTCTACGTTGCCGACTGGGGCAATCACCGGGTGCAGAAGTTCGATAGCGAGGGCAACCTGCTGGTCAAGTTCGAGGCGTCCATCTCCGGTGTTGGCGCACTGGATCGCCCGACGAGCGTCGCGGTGGACTCCGAGGGCGACGTTTACGTCACCGACTGGGGCGCCCACCTGCTACAGGTCTACGCCTCGGACGGCAGGTTCATCACGTCGCTGGTGGGCGATGCGCAACAGCCCTCTCCGTGGACGCAGACGTACATTGACGCCAACCCGGACATCGTCAAGGCCCGGCGCCGGGTGGACCTGGAGCCGGAGTGGCGCTTCCGCCGACCCGTGGCGGTCAAGGTGGACGAGCACGACCGCATCTTCGTGCTGGAGGCGGCCCGCCACCGCATGCAGATCTACGAAAAAGTGCAGGACTACGAGGAACACCCGCTGAACCTGTGATCCTGAACCCCTATCAAAGCGAAAGTTTTGGCGGTGCTAATAGCGCCGCCATTTTCGTTGTGCCGGACGGCAGAATGTTCCCTCGGCCCTACCCTTCTGTGGGTGCAGTCAAGGCTTGGCGTACATCCGTCCAGAAACCATCGTCGGCCTCCCGGCCCCAGCCATCGTAGTGAACCAGGTCTCCCAGGGACAGGCGGCCCCGCCAGCCAGCTGTCTCAAGCAAGGGGCGTGCCGGAAACTCAACCGGATAGCCCAGGCAAAGGTAGGCGACCGGGACGATGTGGGGCGGTATTCCAAGTATCTTTCGGAGTTGGGGGAGCTTGAGTATGCTGACCCAGCCAACGCCAAGGCCCTCCGCGCGGGCGGCAAGCCAAAGGTTTTGCACGGCGCAGCAGGTGGAGTAGATATCCGTTTCGGGTATGGCGTTTCGCCCCAGCACTTCCTCACCCCTGGTGGGGTCGCAGGTGACGCAGACGTTGACCGGGGCCTCCATGATCCCCTCCAATTTCAGCGAGAGGTACTGGGCCCGGCGGGCGTCGTCGAAGAAATTAGCGGCGGCCTGCCTCTCACGGTCGAAGAGATCCTTGACCCTCCCCCTTACCTCCATGTCGCTCACCAGGATAAAGTCCCACGGCTGCATGTATCCCACCGACGGTCCGTGATGGGCCGCGCCAAGAACTCGGGCGAGTTTCGACGGTGAAACCGGATCGTCCTGGAACTGGCGAATATCCCTCCGCTCGTGAATTGCCCTGTAGACTCCCTGGATCTCCTGTGGATGGAATTCGAGGCCAGCCATTCTGCATCCTCCGCCGGGACGATTGCCGGAAAAACAGAAGCCCCCGCCCTGCAACAGGACGGGGGCAATTGAAGGCGCAACTGCCTGCCCGCTCGATCCACGAAGCGGCCGGTAAATGCGCGGCAGGTCTCCTGACTGATGGATCGCCGACCTCCGGCGCCTTCCCACCCATTGCCGGGCAGTGGCTGGGCAAACCATGCCGGAGGTCTCACCAATTACAGTGGCGGGCCCGCGCCGGAATCTCACCGGCTTCCCTATTCTCCCCTTCGTCCGGAATCCCGGTACGGAGGGGCACCGCACGCTATTCTGTTTCCGCCCCGAACACTAGGGTACGCAACGATCCCTGTCAATGCAGCGCCGAATCCCTTTGATGGGAACGACTGCCTGGGGCTCCGCTGATACACCTGAGAATCCGTAGCCCTGTTGTTGTAGAATAGCGCGATGACATCAAATCGGAAGGCGCTATGAACGAACGACGCGATCGGATCACCCACGTTTTCGCCGGGAACCCACTGGACCGCGGCGAGGTTGAGCGACGGGACGAGGAATGGCTCACGGCCCAAGCCAGTGACCCGGCCAGTCTGATGCTGCCCATGTGGCAGCTTAACGTCCCGGTCTCGTCCGACCACGCCCTGACCTGGATGCCGACGGAGGAGGCACAGCGCCTCAACGTGGACGCCGAACCGATTTACCTCGGCAGGCTCAACGGCGTGTCCCATTTCGTCATTGACGTGTCTTCCGTGGACCGGGGCGACATCGAAAGGGACGGCCTGACTTTCGAGGACGCCCGCACCACCGCCGAGTACATGAGCAGCACCGACTCGGGGATCGTGGCACAGGCCCGGGCACAGCTGAGCTGGCACAACCGCCACGGCTTCTGCGCCGTCTGCGGCAATCCGACGCACATCGCCCGCGGTGGGCAGGTGCGCCGCTGCGCCGAGTGCGGCACCGAGCACTATCCACGCACCGACCCGGTGGTCATCACGGTGGTCCACGACGGCGAACGTTGCTTGCTGGGACAGTCACGGGGGCGCTTGGTCGCAATGCGCCGCTACTCTGCCCTAGCCGGGTTCATGGACCAGGGTGAGTCCATCGAGGAGGCCGTAGCCCGCGAGGTTATGGAAGAGGCGGGCATCCAGGTCGGTGCAGTGCGCTACCATTCGTCCCAGCCATGGCCGTTCCCGTCGTCGCTGATGATCGGCTGCCACGCCGACGCCGCCACCACGGACATCCACTTCGACCCCGAGGAGATGGCCGATGTGCAGTGGTTCACGCGAGATGAGGTGAACCTGGCCCTGGAGGAAAGAAGCGAGGTCCTCGCCATTCCCGGACCCACAGCCATAGCCCATCATCTGATCCGGGCGTGGGCCAACGGCGAGGTCGATTAGGGACTGAATTTTCCCTCCCCCTGAGGGGGAGGGTCAGGGTGGGGGTGTACCCTGAAACACGAAGCTTCCAGCTTCCAGCTACAAGGGGAATTGGAGGTAAGCAATGACCCAAACAGCTTTGAAGATTGACGCGGCCCGGTCGGCAGTCCTGATTATGGACTTCCAGCAGCGCATCGTGAACAACGTGGCGTCCGAGCCCGAGGCGGTGGTGCGCAACGCCGCCCGCGCACTGGAGGGCGCCCGGTCAGCGGGGATTCCGGTGATCTACGTGGTCCATCGCGGCGGGCCGTTCGCAGACTATGCGCCGGACATCGAGTTGCACGAGGGTGTGGCGCCCGCGGAGGGTGAGCGCATCATCACCAAGACCAAAACTGGGCCATTCTCGACCACCGCCCTGGACGTCAGTCTTCGGGAAATCGGCCGGGACAACCTGATCGTCATGGGCGTGGCCACCAGCGGCTGCGTGCTGTCCTGCGTGCGGTGGGCCTTCGACGTCAACTACAGCTTCATCGTGGTTGCCGATGCCTGCTCCGACGCTGATCCCGAGGTGCACCGGGTGCTGACGGAGAAGGTTTACCCGCGACAAGGGACGGTGATCAGCACCAACGAATTCCTGGCGGCGCTGTAGAATTGAGTAAGCCAATGCTACACCCATCTCGACTGGTAAATTGAAAATGGGAAAGTATCTCGACGACGCCAAGGCGATGTACAACTACGCCCGAATTGAACTCCAGCAGTGGCAGGATTCCAACGACGAAATCCTGCTGCGGGACGCCGCCGAAAAAACCTGGGGAGCAGTGACCCTGGCCACCAACGATCTGTTGGAGGCTTATGGACGCCGTGTGCCCTCAGGGACTGGGGCACGAAAGAGCGAACTGAATGCCCTAGAACGGCGCAACCGTCGTTTTAGGGCCTTTCGAATGCTAGACAGGTTTTCGTCGATGGAAGCCACACTGCACAATGACTGCTTTTATGACGGAGACTGCAGACTGCCGCTCGTCCCTGATGTAATTGAGGACGCCAGGGAGTTCCTTGACTCCGTAGAATCGCTCACCGGCGGATAGTGCGCGCGATATCTTGTGATCATCGCTTGAGCAGTATGGCGATTTTCAGTGTCGATTCCCTTTCAAACAAAGGAGGAATAATGAAGTACGATGCAATTGTAGTAGGCGGCGGGTCCGCCGGATCGGTGATGGCAGCACGTCTGTCGGAAAACCCGAACCTGTCGGTCCTGCTGCTGGAGGCCGGACCGGACTACCCGGACCCCGAGAACCTGCCCGACGACATCCGCCAGGGACACACCCGTACCGCCGAGGCGCCGGAATCGAAGCACAACTGGGCCCTGCGCGGCACACTGTCGGAGGAACAGGGGCCGGCACACGTGGCTCAAGGCAAGGTCATCGGCGGCGGCGGATCCATCAACGGTCAGGTGTTCCTGCGTGGTGTGCCCGAGGACTTCGAGCTGTGGGTCGAAAAGGGCGCTCACGAATGGTCGTACCTCGACGTGCTGCCCTATTACCGCAAGTTGGAGACGGACCTCGACATCCAGGACGACTTTCACGGCACCGACGGTCCACTACCCATCACCCGCCGCGACAACGGCGGCAAATGGCCGGCCATCCAGTCGGTGTTCCACCGGGCCTGCGTGGAGGCGGGGCACCGGGTGACGGAGGACATGAACGGCCCGGACCACCTCGGCCTGGCCCTCGTTCCCATGAACAACATGAACGGTGTGCGGATGAGCACCGCGCTGACACATCTCAGCCCGGCACGCCACCGCCTGAATCTGACCGTCCGTGGCGACGTTTTCGTGCGCCGCATCGTATTTGAGGGCAACAGGGCCGTGGGTGTGGAGGCCGAGAGCGGCGGCGAGACCTTCATTGTCGAGGGGGACAAGATCATCTTGTCGGCGGGCGCGCTCAAGTCGCCCCACATCCTGATGCTGTCCGGCGTCGGCCCCCAGGACCAGCTGGAGCAGTTCGGCATCCCCGTGGTCCACGAAGCGCCGGGCGTGGGGCAAAACCTCTGGAATCACGCCATCACGACCGTCTCCTACAAGGTCAAGGAGGGTACCGCGCTGGCCGCAGACAACCTGGGGACACGAATTGCACTGCGCTACACCGCCGAGGGCTCGCCGCACGTCAGCGACATGATGATGACCACCAGCTCAGTGTTCAACGCCCTGACCGGCGAGGTGATGGACGACGGCACGGCCCGGGTCTCCTGCGTGCTGGAGTTGCCGGAAGGCTCCGGCTGGGTGAAGCTGGCCTCCGCAGACCCAACGGTGCAGCCGGAATTCAACTACCGCTACTTCGAGCATCCCGAGGACACACGCCGGCTGCGCGACGGCGTCCGGTTGGCGGCCGCCATGCTGGAGACCGAGGCCTACAACGGCATCTGCGAGGGGCGGATCGCGCCGACCGACGAGGTGCTGAATGACGACGACAGCCTGGACCTGTGGATGAAGCGCACCGTGGGCTCGGCCCGGCACGTCTCAGGCACCTGCAAGATCGGGACTGACGACGATCCAATGGCGGTTGTGGACCAACACTGCAAGGTGCGGGGAATCGACGGCGTGTGGGTGGCCGACTCGTCGGTCATGCCCATAGTGCCGCGGGCCAACACCAACGCCTCCGCGATCATGATCGGCGAGAGATTGGCCGACTGGCTGTCGTAATTTGGCGATAGCGGTAGTCCTCGCGTTAGTATCTGCCGTGGGCTTTGCCTCGGGCAGCGTGCTGATGCGAGTGGGCACGCAGCACGTGGCGCCGCCGGTGGCCACGTTTTACACCGTAATGGTTGGGGCGGTGCTGGTCACCAGCATCGCCTTCAGCGTCAATTTCGACGAGATCAAGACGTTGCCCCTGGAGGTCTACGGCTGGATCACCGTGATGGGCATCCTGGCCTACTGCGTGGCCCGGGTACTGCACAACACGGCCATCCGGATGGTGGGCGCGGCACGCTCGGTGCCCATGATCTCCATCCAACCGCTGATGGCCTTCGCCATCGGGTTCCTGATCCTGGGCGAGCGCCCGAACCTGCTGGTCACGGCAGGAACCCCAATTATCGTGTTCGGGATTCTGCTGGTGATGCTCCCCCGTCGGCAGACCAACCAGACCATCGAGATCCGCAAGCTGGGATACCTGCTGGCCTTTGGAGGGTCGCTGGCATTCGTCACCCGCGACGCCATCAGCCGATATGTGCTCGGTTCCCTGGCCCTCGCGCCACCCTTCGTGGTGTCGGGGTTTGCGCTGGTCATTGGCGGGTCTATCCTGTTCGCGTTTATCCACCGTGGGGTCATCAACAGCATCCGCCACCAGCCCATGAAATACGTTGGCATCTGCTGCCTGGCCGGCCTGCTGCAGGGCATCGCCGTGGCCTCGCTGTTCCACGCTTTCAGCCGCGCTCCTGTGACTATCGTCACCCCGATCTACGCCAGCCAGCCGATCATCGCACTGACCCTGGCGGCCTTGTTCCTGCGGCAGATGGAGTCGCTGAACTGGGTGCTCGCCGTGGGCACGGTGATGAGCGTTGCCGGGGTGATCATGGTAATCTTGGGGGCGACCACCTAAGGGAGCGCCCGCCGTGGGGGTACGCCCTCACTCCTTCGGCAGGCTCACGACAGGCCTAGCCTTCTCCCACTATGGGGGAGAATTTACACTGCGTTTAGCTAAGAGTTACAACCAACCATCCGGAGGAATGACATGTCTGTTGGCGTAATCGTGCCGCTGCCGGCCTACACCCTCGACCCGGCGTTCATCGCCAAGAAAGCAGAGGACCTGGGATTCGAGTCCCTCTGGTACCACGAGCACCCCATACTGCCTGTGAACAGCGCCTCTCCGTTCCCGGCCACCGGCGGGGAGATCCCGTGGACCTATGCCCATTTTTCGGAGCCCTACATTTCCCTCGCCATGGCCGCCGCGGTCACCGAGAAGATCAAGCTCTGCACCGGCATCACGCTGGTCCCTGAGCGCAACCCGCTGATCCTGGCCAAGGAGATCTCGGTGCTGGACCGGCACAGCAACGGTCGATTCGTCTTCGGCATCGGCGCGGGCTGGAACCGCGAGGAAACCGAGATGATGGGTGGCGACTTCGACCACCGCTGGACGCAGACCCAGGAGGCCGTAAACGCGCTCAAAGAGCTGTGGACCAAGGATGAGGCGGAATTCCACGGTCGGTACTACGATTTCCCGCCAGTCTACATGTACCCCAAGCCTGTGCAGCAGCCGCACCCGCCCATCCTCCTGGGCGGCATGGCACGCAACGTGCTACAGCGCGTGGCCCGCTATGGCGACGGATGGCTGCCCAACCGCGTCACTCCGCAGCAGGTCGAGGAAGGCCGCAAGGTGCTGGACGTGCTGGCCGACGAGCGGGGCCGCGATCCGGGGTCTCTGACCATTTCAGTCTTCGGTCGCGCGCCGGAGACCACCCGCCAAGAGGTCGAGGACTTCATGAACGCGGGTGCCCTGCGGGTGTGCGTGTGGCCCACCCACTGCGACACCGACCAGGAGATGGGCGACCAACTGGAGAAGATGGCCGAGACGCTGGTGCGCTAGGGCCGCGTCTCGATTCACGGGGATCGTTCATTGTAGGGGCGGGCCGGAAACCCGCCCCTGTGTATTGCCGAAATGGTATTGAGAGGGACGTAGACGCCCAACTACCCACCTACTCCGGGCGCAGCACGCCACAGAACAGGTGCTCGCCGCAGCCGTCCCCATCGCCCGGCAAGGGGATGCGATCGGTGCGAAAGCCAGCCTCCTCCAACAGCGCGAACCACGTTGCGATGGGGAACAGGCCGGTTACGTGTATGTCCCGCTCCACTCTACGCGCGCCGCGCTCGGTGATGGTGTAGGTGAAATGCGACTCGACGACAGTGTCTGACGGGTCCGAGTCGTAGACGGTTTCCTCGGTGGTGATCTGAACTCCGTCCCTCTCCGTTGACCAGCTCAGCTTCATACCGGGCCTGAACGTGTCTCGCACCAAGTCGGGGGCGACAAGCAGCAGACCTCCGGTCCGCAGGTGATCGCGAGCCGTGGCAAAGGCGGCGCGCAGGTCGTCCTCGGTCAGCATGTAGCAGATGGCGTCGTGTATGAGCACGGCGTCGAAGGCCCGACCAGGCAGGCGGAAGGAGCGCATATCTCCCAGGTGGTGCTCGACGGTCGGATTGAGGCGCTGCGAAAGCTCCAGCATGTTTGGCGATATGTCCACTGCCACCGCGTCGAATTCAGCGGTCAGGTGGGAGAGGTTATGTCCGCCACCAACGCCAAGCTCCAGGAGACGGTGGCGCCCGGGCCCCAGGTATTTCCGCAGAGCATGCCGCCAGTTCTCGGCCTCGTCGGCATAGTCCTCAGGTGGGCTGATGGCCGGCCAGAGATAGGCCAGCTCGTTGTACAGCAGGGTATCCTGGACCACGTCGCCTAGCCTCCGTCCACCTCGATGACGCAGTCGCAGATAACCGCGATGTTCCCAGGCAGCGCAGCCATGCCGGGTGCTGAACGGGCGTGCATGCCCCGGTCACCGTAGAGGGCTACGAACAGGTCTGACGCGCCGTCCACAACTGCAGCCTGTTGGGTGAAATCCGGGTCGCTGTTGACCATGCCCACGACCTTGAGGATGCGGGAGACACGATCAAGATCGCCCAGTTCGGCCTTCATTCGGGACAGCAGGTTGAGGGCAGCCCACTTGGCCGCTTCGTAGCCCTTCTCCACCGTGAGGTCGCTGCCCAGCTTGCCGGTAATGCTCCCCCCGTCGGTCATACGGGAGCCGACGCCGGCCAGCCATAAGACGTTCCCGCTGCGGGCGATGGGCAGGTAGTTGCCCACGGGGTCCGGTGCCGCCGGCAGTTCGTAACCCAGTTCAGCCAGTTTTGCTTCTATCTCTGCCATAGTCCACCTGTGCTCGGGCGCACGGCTGTACGCCCCTACTTTTGAGACTCGCGGATGCATTCCGCCAGCAGGTCGAAGGCCCGCTGGGCGAACACCCACATGTTGGCCTCGCGGTCCGGATCTCCGGTCTCGATGGTTATCACCTTCTCCACCGGGCCGGCCACGGCAACGCAGGCGTGGCCGTAGTTGTCGCCGTAGCGGTTGCCAGTCGGGCCGCTGGCGCCGGTCTCGGCAAGGCCCCAGTCGGTGTTCAGCGACCGCATGGTGGTGCGGGCGTTGAGCTGGGCGTAGGGCTCAGAGCTGGCCCGCTTGCCCTCCATGGCGATGTCGGGCACCAGGAGCAGACCTCTCTGAGCGACGCGGGTGTAGATGACGCTGCCGCCAACGTAGTAGTCAGAGGCCCCCGGGATGGCAACCAGGGCCGCTGAAATCAGCCCGCCACAAGATGATTCGGCCACGCTGATGCTCTGCCCGGTCTCTCTCAGCAGCGCCGCCACCGGGGCTGCAATTTCACTGAGCTGCGACATTTTCGATACCTCTCTTTATCAACCTAATCCAGTCGCCATTATCCACGAAAAGCACCGTGGTAGGAAATGCCGGATGCCGGGCTGAAATCACCTGTTGACAGGGGTATTTACCGAACACACAATCCACGAACAGGCGATGAAATTAGAGGGATGGAGTTCAAATGAACGCTGACGATGCGCGCAGGGAAGAGATAGCGAGGGCCGGTGAGCGAATCGAGCGCTTTCTGCAGGCACTGACCACAGACGAACTGGCCCGGCCCAGCGCATGCGAGGGCTGGACGGTTGGCGACGTGGTTGGCCACCTGATTGAGCGCGGCGCACCGCTCCCTGACCAAATCGAGCGGGGCCTCGCAGGCGACCTGTCGCCAACACCGGGATTCACCGACGACCCACCGGTCAGCGAGGACCAGTTTCGCCTCGACCTGGACCGCAGGGCCGTGGAGCTGCGGCGAGAATTGAGCGAGGGCCTGCTGATGGAATTCGCGCGGGTCAACGGCGAGTTCAACCGGGTGCTGGCCCTCGTGCAGCCGGACGACTGGGACAAGCTGTGCTTCCACCGCCTCCGCCCCGAAACGGTGCGGTCCAAGGCAGACATACGAATCGCCGAACTGGCCATGCATGAGTGGGACATGCGCTGGGCCCTTGACCCGGATGCCGTCCTGGCCGAGGACAGCCTGGCGGGGCTGGTGAACGCCTCGGGGCGGGCGGTCCGACGCGCTTTCCGGGCCGACCCGTCGCGGACGAGTGGGGTGCGGTACCGGTTCGAGCTAGACGGACCTACGGTACCGGCGGTAGACGTGGTGCTCGCACCGGAGGGAGCCAGCTTCGAGATTGGTTCGACGTCTCAACCCGATGTGACTTTCCGCTGCGGGTCGGCCACATACGGCATGATAATTTTCGGACGTTGGAAACTGCCCGATGTGATGGCAAACGGCAGGCTGACGGCAGACGGAGACGAGCAGTTGGTCGCGGCATTCGTGGGCGCCTTTGCGGGTGGGTGACTGCGACCTGCATCGCTAATGACGTTCGGGACAGGGGGCCTTGTCGCTTTCGCGTTCAAGCCACCAAGTGCGTCCATGATGAGCTTGTCGAACCGCGAACGGACCAGTAGAAAACGAAAGGATCCCGTTGTTTCCAATCGGGACAATTGCAGAGCCTGTGCCAGAGACTTGTCTGAATCAGGATTAGCCGGATTAAAAGATGAGCGGGATTGGGGAACAGCCTGTAAATCTCAGAATCCTGTGAATCCTGATAGGACTTACGCACCTGAAAGCTGTCCCCTCTCCCTCTGGGAGAGGGTTAGGGTGAGGGCGTCCTCTCCTACTGCGCAGCTCGTATCCTGATTCAGGCAGTTGCCTTGCTATCGGCACGTCCAATCCCGGCGCACACAGGCTTGCGGGCCTGAGTGTATAATCCAGACAATACGAAACCGACCTGCGCCGCCCTCAGTTTAGGCAACCCTACCAGCGGAACCCCGGGCAAAATGAGGCAGCGCAACGCCAGAAATTTGGGGAGGAGCGCAATGAGTATCGCCATCGGGTACATGCCAGGAGCTTTCGGTGAGGGCGGCGAGAACCCCAACTACCTGCGGGAGCTAGTCGAGACCGGCGACCGGCACGGATACGACTCCATCTGGCTCAGCGACCGCATCGTCAGCGACAAGTTCAGCCTGGAGTCCATGACCGCCTGCGCCATGGTGGCCGCCTACTCCGACCGCCTCAAGTTCGGCACCAGCGTCATTGCCATGCCCCTGCGCAACCCGGTGGTGCTGGCCAAGCAGATCGCGACGCTGGACTTTCTGTCGCACGGCCGCTTCTTCCCGGCCGTGGGCCTCGGGCAGGAGGAGCCCGAGGAATACGAGGCGTGCGGTGTCAGCAAGGAGCGTCGCGGCCCACGCACGGACGAGGCAATCCAACTGATGCGCCGCCTGTGGGAGGAGGAAGTGGTAACCCACGAGGGTGAGTTCTACACCTGCCACAACGTATCGGTCACCCCCAAGCCCTTCCTGCAGCCGTCGACACCGGTCTGGATCGGCGGACGCACCGCCGCTGCCGCCCGACGGGTGGGCCGCGTGGGCGACGGGTGGCTGGTGTCCAGCGCAACGCCCGCCGAGGTCAAGGAGGGCCACGACATACTGTTCGAAACGGCGTCGGAGTTCGACCGCGTCATCGAGGACGACCACGTGGGCGTCCTGATGGGCTACTACGTCAGCGACGACGTTGAGGAGGCCACCATCAAGGCCAACCAGTTCGTGACTCGCCAGCGCCCGGACGCGCACTTCACCGAGTTCACCGCCGTCGGCCCGGTGGAACGAGTTGCGGAGTACGTCAACCGCTACGTCGAGGCGGGAGCGTCCAAGTTCGTAGTGCGCCCACTCTGCCGGGCCGAGGAGAGCATGGAGCAGCTGGACATCCTGGGCGAGGAGCTGCTGCCCCTGTTCCACAAGTAACTGAGAGCTTGTAAAGCAACGTGGAGGATACGCAACGCGCCTTCGATGAGCTACCCAAGAGCAAGTACTGGCGGCGTAGCTCCCGCCGCTCGCACGGAGAAGCCACTCCAGCCAGAGTGATGGAGGCGTTGTGGTACCCAACACTTCCACCTGAGCCTCAGGAGAATGGCAACACGGCGTACTTTCACTATCGAGCATGGGATGATGAGTGGTTCCGTGTCGTTCTTGATCCCGAAGGCGCGTTGTATACTGCTTTCTGGGACGATGATACTTCGGGCAGAAGGAGGCGAGGGAGGAGAGTGCGATGAATGATAAATCCGGGCGCGAAGTCTTGGAGATACAGTACGAATGTGAAAGCGATACTCTTTGGATGGGCAATGGAAAGCCCGGTTCCATCGGGTTTGACATTACGCACGGTATACTCATCCCTTTTTTCGACACCGACGGAGTGGACCCCAATAGCAGAGTCCCAATAGGCCTAATGCTGTCGCCTGCCGCCGGACTGCTGGCCACTCACCTGCCCATCAAGGCGATAGCGGACACTGAGCCAGTGAAATACCTGGACCGCTTGAACATCGAAATCAAATATGATACTAGCGATGACACCCTCTGGATGGGTAATGGAAAGCAAACAGGCAGCGCCATTCCAATCGTTGAAAATACTGTCGTCTTGTACTTCGAGGAGGGTAGCGAAAGGCTCTCACAAAAGGGTATAAAGACACCGGCGGGTGTAATGGTATACAACGCCGTCAAGCACATCGAACCGGCCATACTGGCAGAACTCGCGGAACTTGCCGCTGCCGGAGCGGCGGAGTAGGGAACAGCAGCCTACCTCCCTGACTCCCACGTGATCAGCAGCTCGCGCATGGGTTGGCGCCAGATGGCGCGGTAGCCATCGCCGTCGGGGGCGAACAGGTGGTCGAACTGCTCGTCGAAGATGCGGCGGGCGGTGTCCCGGATGCCCTCACGGGACCAGCGGCCGAAGATCACCGAGTCCAGCGCCTCCTCCCGCGTGGCATGGTGCCAGTCTTCCCACCACGTCGATTCAGGTAGGACATGCACATCGGGCAGGATGCCCATGTCCCACAGCACCGGCAGCAATTCGCGATGGCCGGGCATCGGTGCCAGCGGCTCGCCATAGACGCGACGGAACAGCTCCCCGCCGCGGTTGGGCGGCGGCTCACTCCACACCAGTATCATCACCCTGCGGCGTGCTGACGACCGCATCTTGTCCAGAAACGGCACGATATCCCGTACGAAATAGGTTACGTCGCAGGTCAGGACCACGTCTCCCACGACGTCCTTTGCTTCCATCCAGCCCGATGGGATGCGTCGTGCGTTGGTGATGCCGGCCTCCGCCCTTGAACCCTCGTACTCAGCGGCCATCCCCTCGGACGGCTCCACGGTCAGTACCTCGCGGCAACGCAGGGCCAGGGGCAGTGAGATCCGTCCGGCGCCCCCGCCCACGTCGACCACCACATCGTCGGGCTCCACATTCAATGCCAGCAGCAGGAGATTTGAGTCCAGGTTCCGGTGAGGATCAAATCGAAACTGCGCCGCCGACTGCCCGGTCCAGATATCGGCAGGCCTCGGCCCGAACAGGCGCAGTTGCTGTTCGTCCACGGCGTCCAACATCGCGGCGTATTGGTCGGCGGCGCTGGTCATAGCCAACCTCTCTGTCTGAATCAGGATTCTCAGGATTGAAGGATTTTCAGGATAGGGATTGCTTATCCTGTCCATCCTCTAAATCCGGCTAATCTTGATTCAGACATTTCTAAATCGACGGTCGCGTCTTGTACCAGCCGGCGTGCTGCTGGTAGGTGTAGGCGGCCTGAATGCACCCCGGCTCGTCGAAAGGCTTCCCGGCAATCTGCATTCCCACGGGCAGCCCTGCCTCGGTGAAGCCGCAGGGCACCGAGATGGCGGGCAGTCCGGTAACGTTGAACGGAGCGGTGAAGCTGCGGCCACGGACCGTGGTGGTCGGATCGTAGCCGTCGAAGGCCGGGGCAGGCGTGGTCATCGTCGGCGTCACCAGGAAGTCCACCGTTTTCATGGCCTCGGCGAACTCCCGGCGGGCCCACGTTCGCACCCGCTGCGCCTGCAGGTAGTCGGCGGCGGTGAGCAGCGCCCCGGTCCGGAAGCGGCTGCGCGTGATGTCGCCAAACTTTTCGGGGGTCTTCTTCAGGTTCGGCTCGTGATAGGCATAGGCCTCACTTACCATTATGACCGAGTTTGCCGCCCGGACGTAGTCGAGGCTGGGCAGCGAGACCTCGCGGATTTTAGCGCCAAGGCTCTCAAGCTCGGTAATGGCCTTCTCGACGACGGCCACCGACTCGGGATTGACGCTGGGGTCAGGGTCGAAGAAATAGTGCCGCGGCATGCCGAAAGTCATGCCCCTGATATCTTCCACCAGCGATGCCGAGTAGTCGGGCACCGGCGCGGTGCTGGAGGTGGGGTCCTTTGGGTCATGGCCCGCGATTGCCTGCATCATGTAGGCGGTATCCTCCACCGTCCAAGTCATAGGCCCAGCGTGGTCCTGGGACCAGCTCAGCGTGACGACCCCGGCCCGGCTGACCCGCCCGTAAGTGGGCTTGAGGCCGACGATGCCGCAATACGAGGCGGGGCCGCGGATTGAGCCGCCGGTGCAGGAGCCCAAGCCGCCCATCACTTGCCCGGATGCCACTGATGACCCGGTGCCGCTGCTGGAGCCGCCGGTGATGTGGTCAAGGTTCCACGGGTTGCGGGCCGGCTCGAAGGGCGTCGACCAGTCGGGGCCGCCCAGCGCGAACTCGTGCATGGCCAGCTTGCCCACCAGTACGCCGCCGGCATTCTTGAGCCCAGCCGTGGTGAAGGCATCCACCGTCGGCACTCGCTCCAGGTCAACGTAGGAGCCGGAGGTGGTGCGGGTGCCCGCCGTGTCGTACAGGTCCTTGAGCGCGAAGGGAATGCCGTGCATCGGGCCCCGGTGGTTGCCGCGCAGCATCTCGGATTCCGCCGTTCGAGCCTGCTCCATGGCCTCGTCGGCCATCAGCGTGACGAACGAGTGCAGCCGGTCATCGGTGGCTTCGATGCGGTCGAGGCAGGCGCGCAGCAGTTCCACCGGAGACAGCTGTCCGGAACGCATCAGCTGTCCGGCCTCTCGCATGGTCAGAAAGTACAACCTGTCCTTGTCTACCATTTCAATTCACCCCGTTCTGGAATTTGGAGATACCCTCGCCCTGAGTGAGAGGTACCTTTACGACCCCGGCCAGTCGGGGTGAAATTCGACGACCATTTCCTCGGCGCCGAAGTTTATGGTGTGGAGCTCTGCGGCATAGGCGGCGTAAAGATCGTAAATGGACTTGAGCTCCTCGAGTTCGTCATCCCTGACGCCCAGCCCGGCCCGTTCGGCCATCTGCTTGAACTCATCCATGGATACCTCGCGTTGTTCTGGCATACAGAACCCTCCAGCTTCTCTATTGTGGAAAGGGATTTACCAACTAGCAGCCCCGGTCACTGTTGGTGCTATTATAAGCACATTCAGCCCTCTAATAGACGGTACTTTGTTCCGCGAGGAATTTGACGTGACTACCTACGTTTACATCTCTTTGCAGCGAGAGGACCGCATCTCCCTCTACGTGCAGGATCCCGACACCGGCGGTCTGACCCGCCGTACAGAGTTCCCGCTCACGGGCATGCCGGCTCCCATGGCAGTGGACCCCCAGAGGCGCCACGTGTTCGTCGGACGCAGGCAGCCGGGCGACTTCGGGCTAACCAGCTACGCCATCGACCACGCCACCGGACGACTGCGCGAAATCAGCGGCGTTTCGCTGGAGGGCGACCCGGTGCATATCTCGGTGGACAACACCGGCAAGTACCTGCTGTCGGCCCACTACTACCAGGCGCGCGTGGGAGTGCACGGGTTCGGCGAGGACGGAGTCCTTGACCCGGACCCCATCGAATGGCGCGAGACCGGCATCGGAGCCCACTACGTCCAGACCGACCCGTCCAACCGGTACGCCTACGTGCCGCACATCGCCGAGGGGGCGCACACGGGTGAGAATGCCATATTCCAGTTCCGGTTTGACCAGTTGTCCGGCAGGCTGGCGCCCTGCAATCCGGACCGCGCGACGCCCCGAACGCTGGAGGGGCCTCGCCACGTATGCTTCCACCCCAACCTGGACGTGGTGTACGCCTCCAATGAGCAGGGTTGCAGCGTTACGGCCTACAGGTTCGACCGCTCTGGTGGAACCCTGCACCCCTTCCACACCGTGCCGACATTGCCCGAGGGATTCAGCGAGCACAATTCCTGCTCGCAGATCCAGATAACACCCTCGGGGAAATTCCTCTACGCGCCCAACCGGGGCCACAACAGCATCGCCGGGTTCGCCGTCGACCCCACCGACGGAACACTGACGCCGCTTGGCCAGACGCCCACCGAGGACATTCCCCGCGCTTTCAGCCTGGACCCGGCCGGCAACTACCTTTACGCCGCAGGCCTGGAATCTGCGGGGCTGGCCTCATACCGCATCAACGCCGACACCGGCGCCCTGGAGCCACTGGAGGTCTATCCCATAGGGCAGGGGCCCATGTGGGTGCTGATGGTGGACGTATAGTTAGACGCGGAATACGCAGAGAACTCTCGGTGTTCTCTGCGTTTACCTGGTGCTACCTGCGCACTCAGCGATCAAAACCCCTTACCCAACCATCCACCACGGGTCTTCCAGCAGCCGCTTGACCGTCTGCAGGAACTCGGCGGCGGGGGCGCCGTCGATGACTCGGTGGTCGAAGGTCAGGCTCAGGTACATTGTCTCGCCCTTGGTGATTTCGCCGTTGACGATGAGCGGCTTCTCCACCACGCGGCCCACGCCGAGGATGCCGACTTGAGGCGGGTTGATGATAGGCGTGAATCCGTCGATGTCGTTGGCCCCCAGGTTGGTGATGGTGAACGTGCCGCCGCTGATCTCCTCCGGTCGTGTGCGGCCCTCGCGCGTGCGGGCGGCCAGATCCCGGTTCTCGGCGGCCAGTTGCGCCAGCGACTTGCCATCGGCCCCACGGATCACCGGCGTGACCAGCCCCTCCTCCAACGCCACGGCCAAGCCGATGTTGATCTCGGACAGCATCTGCACCTGCGCCTCTCCGTCAGACCCGGTGGTCTCGATGGCGTTCATGCGCGGGTGGCGTCTCAGCGCCTCGGCGACGGCTTTGACCACCACCGGCAGCGGGCCTATGTTCCCGCCCGCCTCCTCGGAGTGGTGCCGCGAAAGGCCGCGCCTGAGCTGCATGGCCTCTGTGACGATGGCCTCGGTCGTCAGCGTGACCTGCGCCGTAGTCTGGATGCTCTGCAGCATCCGGGTGGCGACTGCGCCGCGTATGCCGGTCAACGGGACCACGCCGTCTGCCGACGATGAGGGTGCGGCGGCAGGGGCCGACCGGGCAGCAATTGCCGCCTCTACGTCCTCAATGAGTATGCGGCCCTGCGGCCCGCTGCCAGTGACCGTTGCCAAATCGATATCGTTCTCGCGGGCCAGACGGCGTGCGGCGGGCACGACGGGAACTCGCCCCGCACCGTCTGCAGCAGGGGAGGCGGCTGGCGCCTGCAGGGCGGCCTCCACGTCGGCCAGCAGGATGCGACCGCCGGAGCCGCTGCCATGCACCTGCGTCAGGTCAACGCCTCGCTCCCGCGCCAGGCGGCGGGCGGCTGGGACTACCTGGACGCTAACCCTACCATTCCCCCCGCCACCAGCGGCTGTAGCTGCCTGGGGCGCGGGCGACTCGCTGGCAGCGGCGGCTGGGGCGGCAGACGACGCCACCTCCTCGCCCGGCTCGGCGATTACGCACAGTACGCCACGGATGGGGACGATCTCCCCTTCCTGGGCCACGATGCGGCTGAGGACTCCCGAGGCGGTGGACTCCAGCTCGGTCTGCAGCTTGGCCGTCTCAACCTCGACGATGGGCTCGCCCTCTGCGACGGTATCGCCCTCCTGTTTCAGCCAGCGGACGATGGTGCCGTCCTGCATTTCCATGCCCCACTGCGGCAGCACGATCTCCGAAGCCATAACCTCAACTCCTACTGTTTCAACGCAGAGTGCGCAGAGATTGACGCAGAGGCCGCAGGAAGGCCCAGCAATACCTTGGCGTTCTCTGCGGTGCCTCTGCGATCTCTGCGTTCAAGGGCCCTTACCTACTGCATGGTCAGCCGCACGGCCTCGGCGATAGACTCGTCGGTGGGGTAGCAGAGCGGCTCAAGGGCTGGGCTGAACGGGATGTGAACATTGATGGTGCCCAGCCGCTGTATCGGCGCCTGCAAGTCCCAGAAACCCTCCATGGCCACGATGGCGGCGATCTCGCTGGCGGCACTGCAGGTCTTGTGGGCCATGTCCACCACCACCAGCCGGCCGGTCTTGGCCACCGAGCTGAGGATTGCCTGCTTGTCCAGGGGCACCAGGGTACGAGGGTCTATGACCTCGGCGGAGATGCCCTCGCCCGCCAACGCATCGGCAGCGGCCAGCGCCCGCGGCACCATGCCGCCGATGGCCACGATAGTTACGTCGGTGCCCTCCCGTTTCACGTCGGCGACGCCGAGGGGAATGATGTATTCCTCCTCGGGCACCTCGGCCCGGGCTCCCAGGATGGTGCGGTCCTCCCAGAAAATCACCGGGTCGTCGGTGCGTATGGCCGCCTTGAGCAACCCCTTGCCGTCGTAGGCGTTGCTGGCGAACACGATCTTGAACCCAGGGATGTTCATGAACAGCGGATGCGAGCGGTCGGAGTGGTGGGCCGCCATGCTGCCGCCGTAGTACATCGCCGCGCGGTACACGATGGGCAAGTTGACCTGTCCGCCGAACATGTAGCGCATCTTGGAAGCCTGGCTGACCAGCTGGTCCATCCCGACCCACATGAAGCTGGACAAGCTCTCGACGATGGGACGCATCCCAACCGCCGCCGCGCCCACGGCTGCGCCGAAGAACGCGTTCTCCGACAGCGGGCAGTCGCGCACCCGGTCGCCGCCGAACTCGGTGAACAGCCCGCCGGACGCCCCGTAGACGCCCTTCTGGATGTCCTCGCCCATGATGAAAACGCGCTGGTCGACGCGCATCTCTTCGCGCATCGCCTCGTTGATGGCCTGGGTAAAGGTGATGTTGCGGGTCTGCGTTTCAGTGACCATGACCTGCCTCCAAATTTAGTCTGAACTGTGATTTATTTGATTGTGGGATTTTCGTGATTTTGCGGAAACCTGGGGCCCAAATCACGGTAATCTTCTAATCACAAGAATCACAGTTCAGACAACTCGCGTTGAAATCTCGTCACTCCAGCGGTATCGGCTCAGCGTACATGTCCTCCCAGACCTCGGACGGGTCGGGGTAGGGACTCTCCCGGGCGAAGGTCACGGCATCCTCGATCTCGGCCTTGACCTGCTCCTCGAGGGCGTCCAGTTCCTCCGCCGTAGCGATGTCCTGTTGGATGAGCATGGCGCGGTGGATGTCCAGCGGGTCGCGCTGCTTCCACTGCTCGACCTCGTCGTCCTCGCGGTAGGAGTTGCGCACGATGCGCCCCAGTCCCAGCGAGTGGTCGTAGTAGCGGTAGGTGCGGCCCTCGACCAGCGTCGGCCCCTGGCCTGAGCGCGCCCGGTCCACCGCGGCGGTGACTGCCTCGTGCATGGCCAGCGCGTCCTGCCCGTCCACCAGCACGCCGGGGATGGCGTAGGCGGCGGCGCGGTCGGATATGTTCTCCACCGCCACCATCTCCTTGAAACTGCTGGTCACCGCGTACTGGTTGTTCTCGCAGAGGAAAATGACCGGCAGCTTCCACACCGCCGCCAAATTGATCGACTCGTGGAAGGCGCCCTCGTTGCTGGCGCCGTCGCCGAAGAAGCAGACAGCAACCCGGTCGTTGCCCTGCAGCCGGCTGCCCAGCGCGGCGCCGACGGCCACGGGGATGGAGGAGCCGAGGATGCCCGACTCGCCCAGGATGCCAATGCTGAAGTCGGCCAGGTGCATAGACCCGCCCTTGCCCTTGCAGATGCCGGTCTTCTTGCCCAGCAACTCTGCCATAGCGGTCTTGACGTTCCCGCCCTTGGCGATGGGATGGCCATGGGAGCGGTGATTGCCGGTCATCCAGTCGTCGTCGCGCAGGGCCATGCAGGCACCCACGGCGACCGCTTCCTCGCCGATGTAGGAGTGGGCCGCGCCGACGATTTCGCCCCGTTCCACGAGATTGATCACTGCTTCCTCGAAGTGCCGAATCCGAAGCATGCGCCGCATCATCTCCATTAGCGCTGTTTTGTCCAGCATCACCGCGCCTCCTTGTGCCTTATCGGAATAATTTGGCGAATGATACCAGATTTCAGCAATTATCAGAATCTGGACTTACCGGATTATTCAATTCACCGGATGTTCCTGATTCAAGGTGTTTCCCAGCCTGTGCGTCTCTATGATCTTGAAAATCGTAATCCTGAAAATTCCTTTGTCGGATTCCCAGATCCTGGCCTATAATCCGCGCAACGATCACGAGAACGGGAAAGTCAGGCAAAGAGGAGGAGAGATGCCGATACTGAAGAGGGCGGACGCCGAGACCAGCGAGGGCTACCCCGGCATCCCGCGCGCAACGCTGGTGGGGGCCGAGCACGGTTCGCAGTCGCTGTGGGTGGGCCACCTGGAGATCGCCCCGGGAGCCACGGTCACCACTCACATCCACCCGGATACCGAGGAGGCCATGGTCATCGTGGAGGGCGAACTGGAGGCCATCCTGGGCGACGAGGTGGTCGTTCTCGGCCCCGGAGACACCGTGCTGGCGCCTGCGGGCATCAAGCATGGGTTCGTAAACCGGTCCGACGGGAAGGCGGCACTGCTGGCCGTATTCCCAAAGACGGAGTTCCAGCGGGTTCCGGTCGAATAGAGCCGCAATTCGTAATCTGATAACCGGATACTGTCTATTGTCAACTTCGTGGGCAATTTGATAGACTCACAACACTGCCCCAAGGGTAACGTAGCTGGATTCCCATTCTGAAACTGGACCATCTCGACTGGAGGTGAGGCATGGTTTCCACCGTAATCTCTGACGACATCTTTACCCCGTCAGTGATCAATGACCCGTACCCCTATTACGGCAGGCTGCGGGACGAAGATCCCGTCCACTGGAACGAGCTGTACGAGTTGTGGATTGTCACCCGCCACGATGACTTGGTGTGGCTGACCCGCAACCACGAAAAGTTCTCCAGCGCTACCTTCCTGAACGACCCACGCCCGGCCTACCCGGCCATCTTGGAGTCGGACGAGGAGATCTACCGGATGGCGTGCGAGTACCAGGGGATGATGTTCATCCAGCACGACCGCCCGGCCCACCTGGACATGCGCAAGGTGGTGCACCGCTTCTTCACCCCCAAGTCCATGGAAGAGTGGCGTCCGCTGGTCATTTCGGCCACCAACCATCTGCTGGACCAGGCGGAGCAAAAGGGCAGCGTGGACCTGATGCGCGACCTCGCAGTGCCCCTGCCCCTGCTGGTCATCGCCGAGATGATGGGCGTGCCGGAATCCGACCGCCCGTACATCCGCACGTTGGCCGAAAAGCTGCTGTACAACAACCGCGGCGAGCCCGATCGGTACCGCACGCTGATGGAAGGCGTGAACGGTATGTTCGAGTACTGCGACCCGCTGCTGGACGAGCGCAAGGAGAACCCCGGCGACGACTTTATATCCGTACTCGCCAGCGGTGAGAAGGAAGGCGTGTTCAGCCGCGCCCACACGCTGTCCAACACTGCGCTGCTGCTGATCGCCGGCCACGAAACCACCATCAACCTGATCTGCAACGGCACCAAATCGTTCATGAACAACCGGGACCAGTGGGAGCTGCTCAAGTCCGACACCGAAGGCATGATGGTGCGGGCCTGCGAGGAAGCCCTGCGCTACGACTCGCCGGTCATGACGCTGCCCCGCCTGGCCAGCGAGGACGTGGAGTTGCGCGGAAAGCAGATCAAGGAAAAGGACCGCGTCCGCTGGGTCATCCCGTCGGCCAACCGCGACCCCAATAAGTTCGAGAACGCGGACAAGATGGACATCACCCGCTGGCCCAACCCGCATGTGGCCTTCGGCGCTGGCGTCCACCACTGCCTCGGTGCCACCATCGCCCGAGTGGAGGGCCAGGAAGTGTTCCGGGCCTTGGCAGACCGCTACCCCAACCTCGAGATGGCGCCGCACGAGGCCGAGTACCGCCCGACCATGGCGCTCCGCTCCATGCTCGAGTTGCCGATGAAGCTGAACACCTAACCAAGCATCAGCTCGGAGGCTGGAAACAGCAAACGCAAGGGGCGGGATTAAACCCCGCCCCTGATTGCTTTCGGGAGGCTGGCGCACTCAGAAACTATCTCAGACCCGGTGTTTGCTCCATCTGCGCTTTTCTCTACGCAACCTTTTCACTTCCATCCTAGCCCTCCCTCAAGAGAGCGGGTATTTGCCCTTTGCCGCCACAAAGATAAGGGCGGGCCTGAGACCCGCCCCTGTTCTTGCAATTGTCTGCCCGCATCCCGTAATTCCCGCGAAAATGGGGCGACGCCCTCACCCTAACCCTCTCCCGGAAGGAGAGGGGACCTGTCATACATACCCAGAGACTACTCCTGCTGGTCATGGTAGGCGGCGAGGGCGGCGGTGATGCCGTCGCCGACAGCCGCGCCCAGCTGCCGGGTGGAGTCGGCTCGGGCATCGCCACAGGCGTAGATACCAGGGACGCCGGTGCGCATATGAATGTCGGTGTAGACGTGGCCCAGGGCATCCATTTCCAGCAGGCCCTTCAGGTACTCGGTGTTGGGGTGGAACCCGACGTAGATGAAGGCTGCGGCGGTGTTGTAGTCGTAGACCTCCTCGGTCTTGAGGTTCTTCACCCGTGCCGCATCCAGGGCCTCGTTGCCCACGAACTCTTCCACCACGTGACTCCAGAGGAACTTGACCTTCTCGTTGTTGAAGGCGCGGTCCTGCAGGATTTTGGTAGCCCGCAGTTCATCGCGGCGGTGGATGTAAGTGACGGAGTTAACGATGCCGGTCAGGTAGTGGCCCTCGTCCATGGCCGCGTCGCCGCCGCCGACAACGACCACGTCCTGGCCGCGGAAAAAGTTGCCGTCGCAGACTGCGCAATAGGAGACGCCACGCCCGGAGAACTCGTCCTCTCCCGTAACTCCCAGCTTGTTGTGGGAGCCGCCGGTGGCGATGATCAGGCTCTTGGCGGTGAGGGTACGGTCGTCGGTGTGAACGGTCTTGACCGGCTCGTCGGCGCGCTCGATGCCCTGCACCTCGGCGTAGTCGATCTCTGCGCCGAATTTGGTCATCTGCTGCTCCATCATCGTGGCCAGTTCCTGACCCTTCACGCCCTCGGGGAAGCCGGGGTAGTTCTCGATCTCATCGGTGATGAGGAGCTGCCCGCCGGGGCCCAGCTGCTCAACGACCAGAGTCTTGAGCATGGCGCGGGTGGTATACAGACCGGCTGCCAGGCCCGCCGCCCCGGCGCCAAGAATGATTACATCGTAGTCTGTCTCGGGTGTCGTCATGTATCTGACCTTCCTATGATGTTGGCTATGGTACCTATATGTTACCGCTTCGGCCCATTATGTGCATCGCGCCGCCGGACCAAGGCCCGGACGATTGCAGGTCCCAACGGGGTCCGCCAGAAGTCTATTGCAAGTGCTCAAGTAGCTGTGCACCGCGACGCGGGCTACCCCTGCAGCACTCCCTCGGCATCGGCGGTTTCCCTCACATATTCCACCGTGCGCGCCAGGCCGTCGCTGAGGGACGTGCTGGCAACCCAGCCCAGTTCCTCCTGCGCGCGCGTGCACTCCAGGCTTATGCGGTAAACGTCGCCGGTGCGGGCCGGGCCGTGGTCCGCCTCCCACCGGTACCCGATGATCTCCCTCAGCATGGCAAACAGTTCGTTTACGCTGGTCAGCTGACCGCTGGCGATGTTGAAGGACTGGCGATTCCCCCGGTGTATGGCAGCCATGTTGGCCTCGACCACGTCGTCCACGCTGACGAAATCCCGCGCCTGGTTGCCATCGCCGAATATCCGCGGCCGATGTCCGGTCAGCATGGCCAGGATGAATATGGCCACGACGCCCGCCTCACCGTGGGGGTCCTGTCTCGGGCCATAAACATTGCCGTAGCGCAGGGTGGTGTAGTTTAGACGGTATTGCCTGCCGAAGAAGTCCAGGTACTGCTCGGCCATGTACTTGGACATGCCGTAGGGGGAAATCGGCTGGATGGGCGCATCGTCAGTACAAGGGATCTCGTCCGGGTCGCCGTACAGGGCGCCGCCCGTGGAGGAATAGATGACCTTCTGCACCCCCGTGCTCCTTGCTGCCTCCAGAAGGCGAAGGGTTCCAAGCACGTTGACCTCGTTGTCAAGGATGGGATCCTTGACTGACTTCGGCACACTGGACTGCGCGGCAAGGTGAAAGACCAAGTCCGGCTTTTCCTTCTCCAGGATCGCCGGCAGCGTGGGGTGCGTGATACTGACGTGGTGGAACACGGCATCGTGGTTGAGGTTTTTCAGCTTTCCGGTGTCCAGGTTGTCAACGATGATCACCCGGTAGCCCTCGTCCACCAGCCTGTCGACCAGGTGAGAGCCGATAAACCCGGCGCCGCCGGTTACCAGCGCCGACCTCCTGTAGGCCATGCGGTCCGCTCCTTGCAGGTTGAGATAAGGCGGGGTACCGCTGGAGGCAGGGGATTTCCGCCTTCCGCAAAAACTCCGGCTCAAGGCCGGAGATACTCCAATCCATGATAACCCCCTGCGACATCCAGCACAACGGCCATGCTATTCCAGACCAGGGACTCTCGGTTATCCCCTCCCTCTTGATGGGGGAGCGTTAGGGTGGCGGGTGAAGACCTTGCACCAGGCAACGCTTCAATCTTCAGGATAGAAATCGCTGAAACACCGGACGCAAAGTGTCTCTGATAATCGAATCACCCTGCGCTCCCGGCTCACAGGTACGATTCGACATTTGAGGCTCGACACCTGCCCAAAGATTTCCCGGTTAAGTTCGCTCAGCGCGAGGCAAAAGGCTATCAGGACCAGACTGGGGAAAGGGGAATTTGGGACTTTCCACAGTTACCATAATGGATTTCGGGGTCCGGCATCGGCGATTTCAGCTTTGAATACGCAAATTTGGTGAAGAACTGCAAAAATCCGGACATAAAGAGTAAACATATTGATATAAGCCCGATGTTATGTATTTCGCGTGAACCAATAAACCCACGAGTCTGCGGGCATCGCCCGCGCGCTCCCGCCCGGCACCGTGGACTCCCACGGAACGCCGGACGGGCAGCCAACTTGCCGGCCAATGCCGGTCTCGATGCAGTGAGAGTGTGGAGGGGACATGTTCCACCCGGTACCTTTTATCTCCCCAACGGCAGCGGTTGCCACTACGCTTATCCTCCTCTTCGGCGTCATGTTTGCGCTATCCTTCTCCCCACCGGGCACTGCCCACGCGGACCACTCCAGCCCGCCGACGGTCAAGATCAAGGCCGTCATGCCGGAGGTGGGGGAAGAGGGGAGCTATGTTACGGTTACGCTACAACTCAGCAGGCAACTGACGGCGGACGAGCAATATTGCTACCTAAATGGCACTTCGCAACCATCAACAGGTGAGGTGTGCATTGAGGGTGGCATCAACGTCTGGGACACCTATGATGATCACCTTTACGAGGAAGGTGGCTCCAGATATGACAATGGGCATGTCCCCGTGAATGAGCAACTCAAATTTGTATTTCGTGGAACACAAGTAGAAAAGCGAGAGTTCGTCAGGATCGCCGATGACCAGTGCATAACTCCCGGCCGCAAGATTCGAATCGCGATTAACACGGCATTTGATGACGTCGAAGACTATGGCTACCTAATCAACACCAAGGAGTTCACGGCCCTGGTCAACGGCAACGACATGACCAACGGTTCTGGTTGCAATCCAGTCGGTGATGGGGTTACGGAGGAGGCCGACTACAACAAGGCGCCGACGTTCGACGCTAGCGAAAACCCGCCCGAATTCACCGTGGACGAAAACACTGCGGCAGGCCAAGACGTCGGTAGCCCCGTCTCTGCCACCGATCCGGAAAGCGACACGCTGACCTACTCCTTGCAAGGCACGGATGCTGCCTCCTTCGATATTGACTCCTCCTCCGGGCAGATCAAAACAAAGGCTTCCCTGGACCATGAGACCAAAGACACCTACCACGTGGCAGTGTTTGTCCGGGACAGCAAGAACATCCACGGCAACTCGGACACGGTTGACGATAACAGCATCGACGTCAAAATCAACGTCAGGGATGTGAACGAGCCGCCCGTGATCGACGTCGGCGCACCCACGGCCCTCAGCGTCCTGGAGAACACCGCGGCAGACGAGGATGTCGGCAGCGCCATCACGGCCACCGACCCGGACGACGGCGACACGATAACCTACAAGCTGGACGACGGCGATGGCGCAACCTTCGCTATCGACTCATCCGGCCAGATCAAGACCAAGGAACCTTTGGACAAGGAGACCAAGGACACATACACAGTGACCGTCACGGTCACCGACTCTGGCAGCCTCGAAGACACGCACGCGGTTACCATCACCGTAACCGACGACACGACCGAGCCGCCCACGTTTAACGAGGAATACGCCGATGGCGAATCGAGCATCACCCGCGAGGTCGCCGAGAACACCGCCGCCGGCCAGCCCGTAGGCAACCCGGTGTCCGCCACTGACGACGACGGCGACACGCTGACCTACTCGCTGGACACGACAGGCGCGGAGTCCTTCGATATCGATACGGCCACTGGCCAGATCAAGACCAAGACCGGCGTCGATCTCGACCACGAGACCACTCCGTCATACTCGGTGACCGTGTCTTTGACAGACAGCGAAGACCACGCGGGCAACACCGAGGACCCTCCGGTAGAGGACGCCACCATCAATGTGACCATCAACGTAACCAACGTCAACGAGGGGCCGACCTTCGCGGATGCCGCCCCCGCCACCCAGGAGGTCGCCGAGAACACCGCCGCCGACACAAACATCGGCAGCCCCTACACGGCCACCGACCCGGAGGGTGACACCCCTCTGACCTACTCCCTGTCCGGGACCGACGCTTCGTCCTTCGCCATCGATGATACTACCGGCCAGCTCAAGACCAAGGCTGACCTGGACCACGAGACCAAAGACACTTATGAGGTCACCATCCAGGTAACCGATGGCTTGGACGGCGGGGGCACCACCGAGGGAACGGCGACCATCGACGACACCCACGAGGTGACGGTCACCGTCACCGACGCCGACGATGAGGGCGAACTCTCGCTCTCGTCGCAGGACCCCGTAGTGAACTCGGCGCTGACGACCACGCTGACCGACCAGGACGGCGGCATTACCGGCGAGACCTGGAAGTGGGAGAGTTCGCCGGACCAGAATTCATGGAATGTCATCTCTGGTGCAACGACCGGCAGCTATACTCCAGACGAGGACGACGTCGATGATTACCTGCGGGTCACCGTCACCTATACCGACGGCAATGGCGCTGGCAAGTCTGCAGAGGCGGAGACCAGCAGCAAGGTGGTAGAAAGGCTCGCGACGAACGTGAACCCGTCGTTCGCCGACGCGGATACCACCCGCTCCGTCGCCGAAAACACCGCAGCCAACACCAACATCGGCGCGCCCGTGTCGGCCACCGCAGGCGACAGCAAGGGCACACTGAAGTACTTGCTGGGCGGAACCGACGCCACGTCATTCGCCATCGACACAACTACGGGCCAGCTCAAGACTAATGCGGCCCTGGACTACGAAGACAAGGACGAGTACACCGTAACGGTTTCCGTCAGCGACGAACTGGACGACTACGAGGCCGCGGATACCGTGAACGACGACAGCATCGAGGTCACGATCACCGTGACCGACCTCAACGAGCCGCCGGCGTTCGACAACGGCCTTTCCTCTACCCTGGACGTCGCCGAGAACACCGCGACTGACACCAACATCGGCTCGCCGTTTACTGCGACCGATCCGGATACCACCAATGACACCCTGGAATACTCCCTTCCCACTACCGGGGACAGCGCGGCCTTTGCCATTGACTCCGCATCCGGCCAGTTGAAGACCAAGGATCCATTGGACTTTGAGTCGAAGGACGAATACACAGTCAGAATCCACGTCACCGACAAAAAGGCCCCCGACGGGTCAGCCAGTGCAGCAACTGATGCCACCCACACCGTGGCCATCACCGTCACCGACGTGGATGACGAGGGTGAGCTCTCAATGAGCAACCACCCGCGTGTTGGCGCGCCCCTTACCGCCGTTCTCGTGGACCATGACACTGGAGTAGAAAACATCACCTGGAAATGGGAGAAATCTGAGGACAGCAATGACCCGTGGACGGAAATCACCGGCGAGACCAGCAGCAGCTACACGCCGGTAGATGACGACCTGGGCGACTACCTGCGGGTCACAGTCACCTACGATGACACCCACGGCACCGGCCACTCCATCCCCAAGCAAGCCAGCAACGCCGTGGTGGCGAACAGCGCTCCGACGTTCAGCGGCACGACTACCAGCCGCTCCATCGCCGAGAACACGCCGTCGGGACGGAACATCGGGGCGCCGGTTACCGCCACCGACAACGACACGGGCATCGGAGACAGCCTGACGTACTCGCTCAGTGGCACCAATGCGTCGTCCTTCAGCATCGTGCGGTCCTCCGGGCAGCTCCAAACCAGTGCGGCCCTGGACTTCGAGACCAAGGACAGCTACACGGTTGTAGTAACCGCCACTGACACGGCGAACGCAACGGACACCATCACGGTCACCATCAACGTTACAGACGTCACCGAGGGCAGCGTGAATAACGGGAATGTCGGCGGGAACAATCCCGGCAATAACAACCCTGGTAACAACAACCCCGGCACCAACACCAAGTCGCCCAACAGCGGCGGCGGCGTCAACAGCTTCATCACGCCCAAAACGCCGACGGTCAACCAGGGGCCGACGTTCAACGACGGCAACAGCACCGAGCGCTGGGTGGCGGAAATGTCGCCAGAGGGCACCAACGTCGGCCATCCCGTTCGCGCCTCCGACGCCAACCAGGACAGCCTCACGTTCTATCTCCGCGGAACGGACGCGGCGTCATTCTCCATAGACAGCACCAACGGGCAGCTGAAGACCAAGGCCGAGCTTGATTTTGAGATCAAGAAAAGATACTCGGTAAGGGTTTCCGTATCCGACGGCAAGGGAGGCAGCGATTCAATCGCGGTAACCATCAGGGTCACCGATGTGGTGGAGGTTCCCGTGATCGACGAGGACCACCAAGTGGTCGTGCTGGTGGATCCCGACGACGAAACGGAGGTAACTACTGTCGGTGCTGACGGGACTGTCACGTTCCCGGAGGACACGCGCGACAAACTGTTTTTCGTCCGGATTGACACCAACCCTGACAACTGCGATTGGGACTCCCTGGACGACCCGCCGGCGGAGACGCTCCGGGCCTGCGTTACCGTTGAGGTTTTCGACACCCAGGGGAATCCCATCACGGGCGACAACGTTCTTGACCCGGCAATCTCCATTGCCGTAGTCCTCGACGCCGACGACATCGGTACCGACACCATCGCTGCGTTCCTCTCGTCAAGCAGCGGGTGGACATCCGTAACCTTTACCCAGACCACCGATGATGACGGGGACATCACCGTCAGCATAGGTAGCATTTCCGGGCCCGGCACCTACGGCATCGGCAGCAACGCCGCTGCGGTAATCACTGCCATCGTCCCTCCACAGCAACTCGAGACTGTCCAGCAACAGACCGTACAGCAGGAAACGCAGGAAACAACACCCGATCCCACGCCCAACCCGACGGCCACGCCACAGCCCACGCCGACCGCCCCGCCGGACCCGACGCCGACACCAGTGCCACAGCCGACTGCGACGCCGGTTCCCACGGCCACGCCTCAACCGACGCCGGTGCCGCCGCCGACAGTACCCGCGCCGCCGGAGCAGCAATCAGAGGTTCTGCAGCAATCGTTCAGGGTGGCGCCACCCAGCGTCGAGGACCTCGGCAACGCGTCAGGTTCCAGCCAACCCCAGATTGCGTTCTTCGGGGATGACGACCTGGCATTGCGGATCTGGCCAGTGATCCTGATAGCCCTCGGCATTGCTATGGAGCTGATAGCCCTGGGTCTGTTCCTCAAGGAGAAAGAGGCCGACAAGCGCCGGTTCTAGGCTCTAACCAGACTGTTACCTGCCAGGGACGGGAGAGTTCAACCGTCCACGGCCCAAAGAGGGACCCCTAGCAGGTGGGGTCCCTCGCTGCGTTTGCGCTGAAAGACAGGGTGCTGCCGCGGTCGCTGACCGGCGTTGGAGCAGCGCACAATGTATGATACAGTTCCGGCACCGCCAGCCGGCCGGAGCACCGGCCGCGGCGCCAGTTGAAAATCAGGAGGCCGGAAGATGGCCGAAAAAATCGGATTCGTAGGACTGGGCATCATGGGGAAGCCCATGGCCCGCAACCTGCTCAAGGCAGGGTATGAACTTACCGTTTACGACATCGTCGGAGAGGCCGTCGAGGAGGTCGTGGGCGACGGTGCGGCTCCGGCGTCATCCAGCCGCGAGGTGGCCGCAGCCACCGACAAGATCATTACCATGCTCCCGGATTCCGCCGACTCGGAAAAGGTGATCCTAGGCCCCGATGGAGTGCTGGAGGGCGCCTCGGCAGGCAAGACAATCATCGACATGAGCTCCATTGCCCCGCTGGTATCCCAGCGCATAGCCGCCGAGTGCGCCGGGAAGGGCGTGGAGATGCTGGACGCGCCGGTAAGCGGCGGCGAGCCTGGCGCCATCAACGCCACGCTGGCCATCATGGTCGGCGGCAAGCAGGAGATATTCGACCAGAACGTTGAACTACTCAATGTGATGGGCGGCAACGTGGTGCTGACCGGCGACATCGGCGCCGGCGGGGTTACCAAGCTGGCCAACCAGATCATCGTGGCGGCCAACATCGAAGCCCTGTCCGAGGCGTTGGTACTGGCAACCAAGGCAGGCGTGGACCCCGAGAGGGTTTTCAACGCCATTCGCGGCGGCCTGGCAGGCAGCAACGTCATGGAGGCCAAGGCGCCAATGATGCTGTCGAGGAATTTCCGCGCCGGGTTCCGCGTCAGGCTGCACCAGAAGGACCTGCGCAACGTCCTGCAGACCGCCCAGGAATTGAATATTCCTCTGCCGGTGACGGCGCTGGTACAGCAAATGCTGGGGGCTCTGGTCAACGACGGCGAACAGGAGTCCGACCACTCGGCGCTGCTCAAGTTCGTCGAGGACCTGGCTGGCATTGAGGTCAAGGCCGGGGGGTAAGATGCTCAGCCGCCCGAAGACTGAATCCCGGCTGAAAGGGATCCAGTCAATTCGCAGCGGCGGGTGAGGCTAGCCGTTAGTCATCTGCTCTTGGCAAACGTGGGGGCGCACAGATGTGCGCCCCCTGTTCTTGCCATGAGTCTGGTCCGGAGCCAGTTCTGCCGATACGCAGAATGCGCCGTTCCGGTCTAGTCCAACTCCCTGAAGCGGGCGTCCCTCCAGTTGAGGGCCCCACGCAACCCCTTCTCGGCGGCAACGGCGTTGAACTCTTCCTGCTCCGGGCTGGTGCTGGTGTCGAAAATGGTCATCAGCTCCAGGTTCTGGGAGACGCCGTTAAGGAAGCCCATGTTCTCCAAGGCCCGGTTGACCGCAACCTTGGTCATTTTCATTCCCAGCTGGGACATCAGGCACATCTTCCGGGCGACGCGCTCGCACTCCTCCATCAGCTGGTCGTGGGGCACCACGCGGTTGACCAAGCCGATCCTTGCAGCCTCGTGGGCGTCCACCGTGTTGCCGGTGAGCAGCAGCTCCTTGGCGTTGGCCAGGTTGACGCTGTATGGAGTGATCAGGAGCGGCGGGCCAAATCCGGCGCGGATTTCCGGCTCTCCCATAACCGCGCGGTCTGAGGCAATCTTGATGTCGCACACCTGCACCAGTTCGCAGGCCCCGCCGAGGGCATACCCGTTAACGGCAGCGATTACCGGTTTCGGCAGGTGCCACACTTTCATAAAGCCGTCTATGAGACCCTGCAGGTGTCCGCGCCAGTTTTCAGCCGATCCCTTGTGAGGGTGCGGCGCGTCCGGGTCGGGAGTGATGTCGAAGCCAGCGGAGAATGCGCGCCCCGCGCCGGTGATGATTACCACCCTCACATCCGGGTCGACCTCCGCCACGTCCATTGCGTCCCCGAAATCCGCCAGCAGCGGGCCGTTGATTGCGTTCAGCTTGTCCGGCCGATTGAGAGTGATATAGGCGATGGAATCACGCCTCTCATAGTTTACGTTGTCGAGTGCCACGAATTGAATCTCCTGAATGGTGGTGTGACCGCTGCAGCCCTCTACTCCTTGGGCGTCTGCAGGATGTCAATGCTCTCTATCATGACGGGTTGCAACGGCTTGTCCCTGCCGTCAGTAGTGACCTGTGAAATGGCGTCCACCACCGACTGTCCCTGGGTGACTTCACCGAATATGGTGTGGTTGCCGTTGAGGTGAGGGGTAGGAACCGTCGTGATGAAGAACTGGCTACCGTTGGTGGCTGGCCCGCGATTGGCCATGGCAAGCTTGCCGGGGGAATCGAACACCAACCCCGCAACGATTTCATCCCTGAACAGGTATCCCGGGCCTCCTCCTCCGGTGCCGGTGGGATCGCCGCCCTGGATCATGAAATTCTCTATCACCCGGTGGAAAATCAGCCCATTGTAGTATCCCTGCTGGGCCAGGAAGACGAAGTTGTTGACCGTAACCGGCGTTTCGACCTCCAGGAGGTCTACGCGGAAGTTACCGTAGTTGGTCCGGAAATCAGCGGCGTAATCGCTGGACGTGTCCAGGGCCATGGCAGGCGCGCTGGAGTACTGGAGACGCGAGACCTGCCTGGCCGAAACGATCGTTGGCGTAGGAGGCGGCTCAGCGGTTGGGCTGCTCGCTGGGCCCGCCGGGGTGGCGGTAGCAGGCTGACCGTCTGCGGTGGTTGCCGCCGTTGTAGGCGCCTCCGACGACTCCTCGCCGTCCGTTGCAGCCGAATCCGGGCTCGGCGTCTGGAGCACACAGCCCATGGAAACCAGGAGGACAAACAGGAGAGCCATCATTATCGAAAGTTTCATATATTTACGTTTCAGGTTCTCGGTTACGATTCGGGTCTCAAACACTAATTTGGGTAATCCGGGTCAGGAATGATGCCGTCCGCATCGTCCAGTACAAGTCTACCGTATGTCGCGATATCCGGTTCCATGCAACTGCTGGCAACCCGCCGCTCCGGCCAGTACGAAATCACAGGACACATCCTGGCGGCCGGGTTGGGACCGGTGGCCCTCATTTGGCAAACCCTCGGCCATGTAGTTTATCGTGTATCGCTCCCTTCTGGGTGCAGATGGCGAGGAATCTATCCCGCAATTCCGCGTCATTCTCGAACTTACCGGCAAAAGCAGTGGTTTCGGACATCGTCTCACGGTCGCTCCTGCCCTGCACCATCGGGCACAGGTAATTGCCGACCAGACGGACCGCAACCCCCTCGTATCCCGCCTCCAAGGCCTGGCATATCTGGCCGGTGAGCCGGTCCTGGATCTGCAGGCGGCGGCTGAGGGCGTACACCAGCATAGGGACATTGCCTGGGGACTGTTGGTTCCGGCCTTCAATGAACCCCACGCGGGCCGTGCCAAAAAAAGGCAGCAGGTGCTTTTCACACGAGCTCACGTATGGAATTCCCGGTAGAACGACAAGGCCGTCTCCGTTGTGCCCGGCGGTAGAATCCGAAGAGGCATCCTGCAGTAGTCCCGAAATTTCATCGTTGCCGTAACGGTACCCGGAAAACAGTCTATCCCAGTAGTTCACCACCCTCCTGGGCATGCGCTCCAGCTCACGACGGTTCGGGTTCTCGCCAATCTGTTGCAGGAACCTGGTCACGGTGTTTTCGGCGTCCTCGCTGAGCTCGGTTCCCTCCCAGGGAAAGACGATCCAGTCGGTGGTCTCCTTGACGATCAGCGCCTCCACCTTCAGGCTGTGCCTGTCCCAAACATACTTTGCCGTCCGCCCGCTATCGATTATGTCGTCCACCGCGACGGTCGCCTCGGTCCAGTCGGCCGTGATGTTGATCCCGTGGTTGCTGCGAAGCAGAGCGGCCACCACGCTTCCGCCCCGGGGAACTCCCCAGCAACAACTGTTGGGGGGCAAACGATCGGCCAGTTTCCTGACCAGGTCGTCGATTTCATCCCAGGTCAGGTTGATTACGGCCACGATCCGCTCCGGGGCAACCCGATAATTTCAGAGCCACGCAAGTTGCGCATCCGGGACGGTTCTCTCCAAGGGACGGTTCCGGGCTCTTTCAACGTCTCCGGGATGTTCGATCAAATCCGGATTCATCCCCGGACTTGCCACCGGTCCGGACCGGATATCCCGCTGACAAACACGGCCAAGAATATAACAGATGCGCAGGAAGATACGATACCGTCCTGCCCAGCATCGCAGGCGTGAGTCGGCCGCAATCCTCAGGGCCGGGTCATAAGACGAGAGGATCAGTCGTCGTCCGGATAATCGTCTCGCCAGGAATCCCAGCGGTCTTCCGGGTCCTCCCGCTGTTGTCGCAAACGGTTGTAAACGAACTTGACTGAGACCGCCGCAACCGCAAGCAATGCAACGCCAGCCAGAATCCAGGCATCAAAGAATATGAAAGGAGACGGCTCATTTCGCTCGCTGGGGCTCCGCTGCTGCGACTGGTTATTTTCCTGCTGTGGAGCGGCAGGCTGCGGGACGAAAGGCGGTGGGTCTTGAGTTTCCTGTTGCGGGGAATCACCCACGGTGGATGGAGGCGCCGAGCCAAGATCGGTGGACTCCGAGGCATTGGAGGTGGCAGCCGACGCCACCCGGCCGGATTCCGCTCCGGCGGTTACAAGGGTGGGAACCTGTACGATCGGATCGGGAATGGGGAGCCCGGCCCAACTGTTGTCCAGGCCATGGTCGTCGAACCCGTAGACGCTCACCAGCGCCACGTCAACCTTGTTGCCCCGCGCCATCTCCGCGAGAAGCGACCGGAAGTGATCCTCGCCGTATTCCTCTATGAGGTGGGACACTACGCTGACCGACTTCTGGTAAAAGAGTGGGATGGTTTCGGGAGTTCCCGACAGGGACCCCATCGCCTTGAGGTGTGGCGTTCGCCGGTACAGTTCGCTGCTGCTGCGCACGCGTACGTTGGGTTCCATGTAGGTGGCAAACCCCTCGTTCAGCCAGGCCGGTAGCTCAACGCTCCTTCGTCCCAGGGCGTCGCGAAGCATCAGGTGGGTCGACTCGTGGACGATGATGCGGCGGTCAAGGCCCTGCCCAACAAAGACGCGCTGCCCCGGAAAAGCATACCCCGCGAAAGTGCCGTGGTCAGTGGTCGTCTGGCTGGTCACCGGAAAGGCGGCGTTGGCGTCCGAGTAGCTGTTGTAGATCACGCCCTTGAACGGACGAACTTGGTCCATATTCAGCAGATCCTGGACCCGCAAGAGGTCCTCACGAATCGCTTGTGCCGCCTCTTCCACCCGAGAATCTCCGATGTCGTGATACACCAATTCCAGGGGACCGATGCTGACCCGCCGCCAATCGAAGCGATCGTCCAGGTATTCCACGACGGCCGGGTGGGTCTTGACGACCTTGCCCTCAATGTTCCGTACTTCGAAATAGTATTCCACATCCGCGCCGGGAGCGATGTATGTGGATTCCTGGACAGGGACGGACTGGCTGGCCACTATTCGGGCACCGGGCTCAAAATCGGCATAGGCATAACCCCACTGGCGAGAGCCCTCAGCCCGGTAATAGACCCGCACCTCCTTGATCTCGATGTCCGACTCAATGGTGATACCGACTTCGACACCGGAAGGGAAGTTAACTTGCTGATATGTTCCCACCACTCGGGTCTCGCCCCCCGCAGCCGACACTCGTGCCGGAGGCAGGCCGCCCATGACGAGAAACGTGGAGAACAACAGAGCCAGAACGGCAAGCAGGACAGATGATCGAACGCAAAGATCCAAGAAACACCCTTCCTCAGGCACACAATGCCCATTATACGCAGGAGGGCGGCGACCGGACTTGCAGCGTAAGAGTGCGTTCAGGTCCCTTTTTCTCCCTCTTTATCGAGGGAGCAAGTTGGGGCGGGGTTAAATCCCATGCATCAATAAACTTGCCTGCCGCAGGTAAATGCCTCCGCCCCAGCCCTCCCCGAAGGGAGAGGGAAGGAGTCACTCAGCTACTTGGTAGCTACGCCCGGTCCTGGCCGGCCTTCAGCCGACGCTCCATTTCCTGCAGGGCTTCCTTTCGTTCCAGCCCCCATCGGTATCCGGCCAGTCCGCCATCCTTGCGGACGGCGCGGTGGCAGGGAATGATGGGTGCCACGGGGTTGGTGGCGCAGGCGCGACCTACGGCCCTGCTGGCGGTGGGATGGTCCAGTTCGGCGGCCATTTCTTGATAGGTGCATGTGTCTCCCAGTGGGATTGACTGGAGGCGCCGCCACACCCGCCATTGGAAAGCGGTGGCCAACACGTCCAGCGGCAAATCTATGTCGGTGCTGCGCCCAGCAAGGTACTGCTGCAATGAGTCGACCCATTCCCGCAGGCCGGCCCACTCCGGCGACCCGTCATCGTGAGGCTCGTCAACCAGCGTAGCGGCGGGAAACTCCTGCTCCAGCTCAGCGACGAGGCCCTCCGTATCATCGCCCAGCTTGACTGCGCAGATACCCGTTCCGGTGGCCGCCACCAACAGGCCGCCCAGCGCAGAACTCGTAACGACGTAGCGGATGGTCGCCCCGGCGCCACCCTTGCGGTAGGTGGCCGGTGTCATTCCCAGTTGCCCGGCGGCATTCTCGTAGAGGCGACTGGAAGACCCGAATCCGGCGTCATATACAGCCTCGGCCACCGTCTCACCTCCCCTTACCAGTGACTTGAAACGCTCCACCCGTTTCCCCCTGGCGTACTGCGATGGGGTCAGGCCCGTCTCCAGCTTGAAAAGTCTCTGCAGTCGGGAGGAGCTGAGGCCCGAGGCATTGCAGACCTCCTCCATGGTAGGCAGCGCCTCAAATTCCTCGATGTGGCGATCAATGATGCGGCAAGCGGCTGCCACCAGATCGGCATCGGTCTCGGGACGGTCCGGGTGGCAGCGCAGGCAGGCGCGGAAGCCAGCGTTGCGGGCATCCCAGGGGGTGCCGTAAAAGCTCACCTTCGAGCGGTGGGGCCGCTTGGCTGGGCACGTGGGACGGCAGTAGACGCCCGTGGAACTCACAGCGCACACAAAGACCCCGTCGTAGCTCCTGTCATGGTCAACCAGGGCAGTCCACATCACCTCGGGGTCCAGCCCAGTGTCCAATGCCAGGTCAAGCGTCGGCGGTTGTGCGGCGTTCTGAGTCATCTGATCTCTCCTCGCAGGGCAGGAATTCCAGGTCTTATCAGGAGGCTGCGGGCCGGACGAAATGGGTCGAGTTGACCAGCGCCAGCAGTCGACCATCCCCGTCGGTCACCCGCGTGGCAGCCGCTACCAGCGTGCGTCCCGGGTGAGGGATGGTTGACTCGGCTACCAGCAGCCCCTCCTGGATATTCCCGACGATCTGGCTGGAAACTGATACCGCCACCGGCAGCTGCTCGGGCTCCAGCTCTCCGCGGTAGGCCGCCATCGAGGCGATGGTCGCCGTGGTGTCGGCCAGCGAGAGCATCACTCCGGCGTGAATGTAGTAGTGTGGCGTGTAGAGGCCCGGATGTACCGGCAACTCAACCACGGCGCGCTCCGGACTTACCTCAGTAACCCTCATTCTCAGGTGATGCATCAGCGTTTCCTCGCCGTACTGATCGTTGAGCCACTGCGCCAGTTCCTTCGGCGACAGGCCGGTGGGCCACTTCTCCACTTGCATTCCTCGCATACCGAATTTCCAGACCAACCAAGGTTAGCCCATCCCTCAGGCCTTTTCTATCCGGATTGGGACTGCAAACTTGCCGCCAGCCCGACTTTCCTGACAGAAGGCACTTCAGATCAGCACGTGTGTTCTATAACATGTTTCTTCACCTTACATCTGGCGGCAAGGGCCCCTCAGGCAAAATGTACCCGAACGAACACAGGCCAATCATCGCGTGCCACCTGGTAAAGAATCTGCCGGTCAAAGCCGAAAGATCTCGCTACCCTGTGTTGCGTAAGCGACCCCTGGTGGTTGTCGAGCCCGGTCGCGGCACCGGGGACATCGTTCTGGACAGTTCTCCCGAGGCCGAAGGTGTGGTCCGTGGCATGACTCTGGGCGAGGCCCTTGGAACCTGCGGCAAATCCACAGTGGTTCAGGCGGACCACAGGTATTACAGGGAAACAGACGACCGGATGGTTGAGGCGCTGCAACGGCGGTTCGACCACGTAGAGAGGGACGGACCGGGCAAGTCCTACGTGCAAGTCGACTTACGTGCCGCCCCCTACGGCGAGGCGCACCTGGTCTCCACTCTGCTCAACGCAGCACCGGCCGGCTATCGTCCCAGGGTGGGAGTGGGTCGGGGCAGGTTCATCTCCTACGCGATGGCGTACTGTGCGCCCGACGGCGGCACCTTGAGAGCTCCGCTCAACCCCGTAACGTTTCTGAGCGACTGCCCCGTCGACCTGTTGCCGCTGTCCACGGAAAAGATCACTCGGCTACGCAGGTCAGGCCTGCACACCCTGGGATCCCTGACGGAGGTACCGTTCGCGTACCTTCTCACCCTGCTCGGAACGGATGCGACGCTGGCCCGGGACCTGGGCATGGGGATCGACGGCACATCCCATTCCGGGCCCCTGAGTGCGGCGGCCTGATGTATCGACCGAGACAGACGTGGCCGAATCCTAGCCGAGTTCAAGGGGCTGGGATGGTAGAATTGTTCATCTCAACAATTGAATCTCCGGCCTGATGTCCCGATATCGCAGCCGGACCAGGAGCCCAAGATGGAAGACCTGCTTGTCCTCTCTTCAGATTCCCACGTTTTCGAGCCGCCGGACCTGTGGACTGAGCGCATTGACGCCGAGTTTCGGGACCGCGCCCCGAGGATGCAGCGTGTCGGAGACGTCGATCACCTCGTCGTGGAAAAGGACCAGATGATCGCTGGAATCGGACTGATCTCCAACGCCGGTGCGAGGTTCGAGAACCCGGAACAGATCTCCGCCCACGGTCGCTTCGAGGACGTCCACGCCGGTGGCTATGACCCCGACCAGCACATCCGCGACATGAAGATCGACGGTGTCTCCGGCGAGCTCCTGTACCCATCGCAGGGGCTCTTCTACTACAAGGTCGAGGATTCCAGGCTGATGTCGGCCATCTTCCGCGCCTACAACGACTGGCTGGCCGAGTTCTGCTCCAACAACCCGGATCGCCTCAAGGGTGTGGCGATGATCAACGTTGACGACGTGTCCGAGGGCGTTGCCGAGCTGGAACGCTGTGCCCGGCTGGGAATGTCCGCCGCAATGATCACCGAGTATCCGCAAGAGGACCGTCGCTACGACAGCCCGGAGTACGAGCCGTTCTGGGCCGCCGCGCAGGACCTCGACATGCCGGTGAGCCTGCACACCGCCACCCGCCGCGAGGGCCGCAGCCGGGGCGCGGGCGCCACCTCGGTCCGTGCTGCCAGCGGTCGCGCCACCAAGGTGTTCTACCCGGCCACTTCAATGTGCGACATCATCTTCTCGGGCGTGTTCGAGCGATATCCCAAGTTCAAGCTGGCCATCGTGGAGTTTGAGCTCTCCTGGGTGCCATACCTGCTGGACTCAATGGACTACACCTACATCGAGCGGCAGGAGGAGGCCTCCTATCGTTTCAAGGGTGATGTCCGGCCCAGCGATTTCTTCCGCAGCAACGTGTACCTCAGTTTCCAGGAAGACGCCGTGGGCATTCGGATGCGGGACGTAATCGGCGTGGACCGCCTGATGTGGGGAAGCGACTATCCTCACAGCGAGTCCACCTTCCCCCGATCCCGCGAGGTGCTGAGCGAGATCCTCGAGGGCGTGCCGGTTCACGAGCAGGCCAGCATCGTGGGCGGCGCGGCAGCGGAGCTGTATGGGTTCGAAACGGCCAGGGTGGCCGTGCCCATCTAGCGGGCGGCGTTCAGGGTGAGGAGCAATCACGTTGGTGCAGGAAATTCGCTGGCAATATCGATTTCGCAATTTTTCAAGGGCATACTCCCTGCTAAGCGAAGCACTGGAGGAGGGAGTTGATGTGTTGAACGATCTGGAGAAAGAAGGGGTCATACAACGGTTCGAGTACACCTTCGAACTGGCTTGGAACACGCTGAAAGACCGTCTGGAGTACGACGGTGTTGTTATGGACTCAGTAACGCCGCGAAATGTCATTCGCACTGCTGCCTCCGTTGGACTGGTCAGCGACGGTCAAACGTGGATCAATATGCTTGAGGACCGGAGAATTACTACGCATCGCTATGACATTGCGATCCTTGATGATGTACTCAACAACATCGGAGATAACTACCTGCCTGTACTATATGTGCTGCGTCAGCGCTTATCGATGGAGATACCGGAATGAGCGAGTGTGGTCTGCATCCGGTTGTGCTTCGGCAGTTGCTGAGTGTGTTCGAGCAGTATCCCGACTTGTCCGCAGTCAGACTGTATGGCTCCTACGCTACCGGCAAGGCCACTCCCCGATCGGACATCGACCTGGCAACTGTAGGCATGGTAGACCGCTATCGCCTGGGGCAGTTGGCCCTTGACTTGGAGGACCTGCCCATTCCGCAGAAATGTGATGTCCAGGCCTATGAGAGCATCAACTACGAGCCCTTGAGGCAGCACATCAATGAACGTGGCATTACGATCTATGAAAAGGCAACCACGTTGGAGATGCCATGAAACGAGTGTACAAAGCAGTACTGCACGGCGACCGGGTCGAATGGCTCGACGGCGCACCGGATGCCAAGGGGCCGCTGCCTATCCACGTCATACTGGACAAGCCCAGGCACGAGTATCTAGAGTGCCCGACACTGTTGCGCAAAGACAAGGTTGAGTGGCTTGAAGAGATCCCGGTAATGAACGGGCCGGTGGCAACATACATCGTGGTATTGGACAATCTGGATGTTCATCATCCAGACAACAGTGGGGCTATTGCAGTGGCGATGCTGGAGATCCTGGCCGACAAAAAGGCCTTTGATGAAATAGAGGACCCAGCGGCTTGGCAGCGTGAGATTCGCAAGGATCGTCCTTTGCCCGGTAGGGACTAAAGTGCTTCTGGATACCAACATCGTAATCTACAGCGCTCAGGAACGGTATGCCACGCTATTGCAGTTTATCGAAGGGTTACCGAAAAGATCGATTTCCATTGTGACCTACATTGAAGCCTTAGGCTACCATCGCCTGCCTGAAGCGGAGCTACAATCGTTGGAACGCTTCATTGGCGAAGTCCAACTTCTCCCTCTGACAGACGACATCGCCGACCAAGCAATCTCCCTGCGGCAGCAACGCCGGATGGGGTTGGGCGACTCCATCATCGCAGCCACCGCTATGACCCACAATCTCGCACTGGTTACCCACAACACGGAGGACTTTCGCTGGATTAACGGACTGGAACTGCTGGATCCACTCTCAACCTAATTAAGGAGCCGGAACGATGCTGGATATGCTGATCAAGGGCGGACAGGTCGTTACCCCGTCGGGGGTCGGTAACTGGGACGTGGGGGTGCAGGGCGAGCAAATTGTCGCCGTGGCCCTCCCGGGAGTGCTCGCCGAGGAGGGCGCCACGGTCATTGACGCCACCGGCAAGATAGTCGTGCCCGGCGGCGTGGAGGCCCACGCCCACGCCGCCGCCAACGTGCAGCTCGGCGCCCGTGAGTCCGTGCCCGGCACACCCAACGCCGGGCCGGCAGTGCATTCCCTGGGCGCCATCTGGGGCGGCACCACCACGGTCGTCGACTTCGCGCCCGTTCCCAGCGAGGGAGACCTTGCCGCCGGCATCCACGATTTCATGAATGTCTGGCAGGGCAACGCTTACACCGACTACACCACCCACTGCATCTACCGAGAGGGGAACTCTCCGGACTCCATTGCCCGGTTCCACGAGCTGGTCGAGGCGGGGTTCCCCAGCGTCAAGATTTTCACCACCAACATCCGCCCGCCGGGAGCCGAAGGCGCCAGCCTCACGCCCGTAGGCAGGATCGACACCGGGCGCCTCGGCGACCTGATGGAGCAGATGCACCGCCACGGCGGCGTGCTGGCCGTCCACGGCGAGGACGACGAGATGGTGATGTACAACTACCTGATGGCGCAGCAGCGCGGGCTGTGGGACTGGCACAACGTCCACCTTATCCACTCCAAGACCGTCGAGGACCTGGCCTTCCGCCACGTGGTGCGGCTGGCCCAGCGGACGGGAGTGGGCATGTACTTCGTACACGTGACAGCCAGCGACGGAGCGGACGTGATCTCCGAGGCCCGGGCGTCCGGCATGCCGGTTTACGGCGAGGTGCTGACCCTGGCACTATCGTTCGAGGCGGAAAGGTACAAGGAATTCGACGGCATGAAGTACCACACCTATCCTTCCCTGAAATTCGAGGAAGACCGCAACGTTCTGTGGGACGGCATCATGAAGGGCGACCTGTCTTTCACCGCCACCGACAGCAGCTTCACCACCTACGTGGACAAGACCGCCGGCAAGAACGTCCGCGACATCCGCGGCGGCAACGTGGGGATCGAGATCCGCATGGGTGTCAACTACACCGAGGCAGTGATCAAGCGCGGCATGTCCCTGGAGCGCTTCGTCGACGTGACATCGGCCAACGCCTCCAAGCTGCTGGGCATGTACCCGCGCAAGGGCTGTATTGCCGCCGGAAGCGACGCCGATTTCGCCATAATCGACCCCGATTTCAAAAAGGCCCTGGAGCTTTCCGACCTGCACGTCCGCGACTACAACCCCTGGGAGGGATGGGATGTGGAGGGCTGGCCCACCACGGTTATCCTGCGCGGCAAGGTGATGATAAACAACGGCCAACTGCTGGGCGATGGCAATGACGGACGTCTCATCCTGCGCAAGGTGGACCAGGCAGTACTGAACAAGCCAGCCTTCTAGTCCCCATACCTCCCGGCACGCCTGCTCTTCAACGCTCGCTTCGCCGGCACATTGAGGGAGGCTCGATTTCTCGGGTTTCCTTCAAATTTCCTTAATACTGCTCCGCTAGATTGATAGGCACGCAGGGGGCGCCGTCCTGCGAGTTTGCAGAAACGGGGAGCGGGAAATGCGGAAAAAATGGATCATTGTCGGCCTGGCCGTAGGATTGCTGGCCATGGCCCTGACCGGGGGAGCGGCGCTGGCTTGGGGCGGTCCTGGCCACGGCTGGGGCTGGGGTCGTGGCGATCACGATGAACGCAACACTGCCGTGGCTGAAAAGGTCGCTGAAATACTGGGAACCGACGCGGACGAGACCGCCGATGCCATCTCCCAGGCCCAGCAGGAGGTGCGGGAGGAGGCTGCGGATGCCGCCCTGGATGACCTCGCGGGCCGAGTGGCCGAAACCCTCGGCACCGACGCAGATGAGACTGCCGACGCAATAGAAAGCGTATCCAAGGAAATGTTCAGTGAGGCGTTGGAGGAAAGGCTGCAGGATGCCATCGATGACGGCCGCATCACCGAGGAGCAGGCCCAGGAATACCGGGACAAGGCCGACTCATACAGTGGATGGTACGGTAACAGGGGTTCGTTCAAGGGCTCCGGAGGCATAGACAACGACGATTTCGCTGAGCGAGTCGGTGAAGAACTGGATGTGGACGGTGGAGACGTCAAGGACGCTATCGAACAGGCGCTTTCCGACATTGGCAGAGAGGCCCTGGAGGAAAAGCTGCAGGACGCCGTGGATGACGGCAGGATAACCCAGGATCGCGCCGATGAAATCCTGGAGGACTACGACTCGGGAGACGGCCACCGGTTCAACAAGCGCGGCCACCACGGGCGCCACAGCTTTGGGGGTCGCTGGAGTCAGGGCGGAGGCTGGGGGCACGGCTTTCGAAAATAAGGGACATCCACGCTCGAACCGGCCGGTCGGCGGAATAAGCAGGGTATTTCATGATGACGGGCAACATTAATTCAGCGCAAACCCTCCTAGTAGTAGACGATGACCCCCACGTCGTGGAGTTGGCCAGGCTCTACCTCGAGCGAGACGGCTACTGTGTCTTTACCGCCGCCGACGGCGCCGATGGACTGGCCTTGGCTCGTGAGGAGCAGCCCAACCTGATAGTGCTTGATGTAATGCTGCCCCGGCTGAATGGCCTCGATGTATGCCGCACGCTGCGGCAGGAATCCGACGTCCCAATAATTATGCTCACCGCCCGCGTGGAAGAGCAGGACCGTCTCGCTGGACTCGACCTCGGCGCCGACGACTACGTAACCAAGCCGTTTAGTCCCAGGGAGCTCGCCGCCCGGGTGAAGGCCGTGCTGAGACGGGCCTCCAGGGACCGAGATGATGACCTTCCCTTGGTGCTGTCAATCGGCAGCATCTGCCTTGACCTCAGAAAACGGCGCGTCACAGCCGACGGCGCCGACCTCCACCTCACTCCCACCGAGTTTCGGTTACTCGCCCTACTGATGAGCCAGCCGGGACGCACTTTCACCCGCAACGAAATAATCGACCGCGTAATGGGCGACGATTTCGACGGCTTCGACAGAACCGTCGACGCCCACGTGTCCAGCGTCCGACGCAAGCTCGCCTCTACCGATCCAGGGATTGCAAGGCTGATTCAAACAGTCTACGGCAGCGGCTACAGGATTAATCAGCCCGCGGAAGTACTCTCTGCAGACAGGTGAGGGCTATGCCGGCCTTTCTCTCCGGCCTGTTTTCCAGCCTGCGATTTCGGCTGGCCGTTGGATTCGTGTTCGCCCTTGCCGCCGCCTTGACGCTTATCGCCCTGGCTGCCGGAATAGTGGCCGGCAAGCAGACCGATCGATTCGAAAGGGATAGGGACTCGGCTGAGGTGGCCCGCGTTCAGCGGTTCATTTCCCAGTATTATGCCGACAGGGGCGATTGGAGAACGGATTCGGCCCGGCTCCAGGACGTCCTGGAGAGGGCCGGTTCTATCACCGGTCATCGGATAGTTATCTACGATGTCCATGGCCGCGAGGTGGCCGACTCTCATGCTCAGGAGCCTCAGAACCACAGTGGCTGGAAAAGCAGGGGCGGCAGGTTCGAGAGTGACGACAAGTTCCCGATTTTGCACGAGAGGGAGGAGGTTGGCGCTTTCTCCCTCTCGTCCGTGGTGCCTCAGGGTGGACTGCCCCCCGCCCTTGACGATCCGGCTGCTGGAAGGATTTCGGGCGAAGTCAAACGCTCCCTGTTCTGGGCCGGCATTGGGGCGGCCGCTCTCGGAACTCTGCTGGTCTGGCTGCTTTCCCGCCGAACGCTGGCCCCTCTCCAAAACCTCGGCGTCGCGGCTAGGCGGCTGGGCCGCGGCGACCTCTCGCAGCGGGCTGATACCACGGGCCCCAGCGAAATCCGTGAGCTCGCCGAGAACTTCAACCTTATGGCTGCCGACCTCGAGGAAGCGGAGCGTCACAGGCGCAACCTGACGGCGGACGTGGCCCATGAGCTGCGGACGCCGTTGTCCAACATCCAGGGCTACCTCGAGGCCATAAGGGACGGGTTGGTGCAGCCGACCCCCGAGACCATAGACACCATCCACGCCCAGGCAATCCACCTGTCGTGGCTGGTGGAGGACCTGCGACTGCTTGCCCAGGTGGAGTCCGGGGAGCTGCAGCTACAGCTCACGAGCGCACGAATTCAGGACCTGCTGCAGTCTAGCGTGGAGGCGATGCGCCCCCGGGCCGAGGCCAAAGGTGTGGTGCTGTCCCTGGAGGTCGACCCGGACCTGTCTCCGCTGCAAATGGACGCAACCCGCATTTCACAGGTTGTAGGCAACCTCCTGGAAAATGCCATCACCCACACCCCGGAGGGCGGAACCGTAGCCGTGTCGGCCTCTGCGTCCGCCGGGCTTGTTTCTGTCTCCGTTTCCGACACCGGTCCCGGCATCCCTCCCGAGGATCTCCCCCGACTATTCGACCGATTCTACCGCGCCGACCCCTCCCGCTCCCGGAGCACCGGCGGCAGCGGGCTGGGGTTGACCATAGCGCGCCGGCTGGTGGAGGCCCACGGCGGCAGCATAGAGGCGGAGAGCCTTCTCGGTGAAGGAAGCCGCTTTACTATGAGATTGCCTCTTTAGAGGCAGGAGCTACTTCCCTATTGTTGGTTGAATCGTCCAATCCGAAGTATTCCTGTTCATAAGAGATGAGAAATCAGAGGAATCAAGAATCTCTGGCAGGGTTGATTTACAACAGGGATTCAAGATAGCATTTCAGTATGCAGCGGAAGATCTGCCCGGTTCTCCTGAGGACCGAACCACCGGCAACATTGCCCCCGCCGGCGGTCCTTCCCCTTTTCCCCAGTAAGCATTCTTGCGGACGATCGACAGGAGGCCGGGCCACTCGTGGCTGAGCCGCCTACCCAAGGCCCCTCCGGTTCGGTTACGCGCCGGTCGGGTCTTTTCTTTTCGTGGATCGACTCCCCCGCTCGTAACCTCCTTTACCGCTGCATTGCCGAAGTTGTCGGTACTTGGCTGATGGTGTTCGTGGGCACCTCCGTCGTTGCTGCCGCCGTGCTTACGGGGGCGCAGGCCGGGCTCTGGCAGGTGGCGGTGGTCTGGGCGCTGGGCGTGTCCATGGCGATCTACCTGACCGGCGCAGTGTCCGGCGCTCACCTCAACCCGGCAGTAAGCCTGGCCTTTGCCATCTTCCGGCCCCGGGACTTTCCGGCGCGTTGGCTGCTGCCTTACTGGGCATCGCAAATGCTGGGAGCGGTGCTGGCCGGACTGACCGTGCTGGTGCTGTACGGCTCATTTATACGCCGGTTTGAGGTGCAGAACGGCCTGGACCGCGGCGAGCCGGGCAGCCAGCTTTCCACCATGATGTTCGGCGAGTATTTCCCCAACCCCGGCATCATCGGCGTCGACGAGGCGGCCCGCGCGCTGGTTTCCCCCCTTGAGGCAGCGGCTGTGGAGGCGCTGGGTACGGGAATCCTGGTGCTGATGATCTTTGCCCTGGTTGATCGCCGGAACAGCAGCCTGCCGGTAAAGTACCTGGCGCCGGTGTTCATCGGGCTTACCGTCGCGATGATCATCAGCATGATGGCCCCGCTGACCATGGGAGGCTGGAATCCGGCCCGCGACTTCGGCCCCAGGTTGGTCTCATTCCTCGCTGGATGGGGGGAGATAGCGATCCCCGGGCCGTCGGGCGGGTTCTGGGCGTACATAGTGGGTCCGCTGGTGGGTGGTCCCCTCGGCGCGGCGGTGTACGAGTTTCTGATTCGCCCGGCGCTGCCATCCAGAGAGTCTGAGGACTAGTGGCGCGAAGTCTCTACTATGATGGGTGGCCCAGGTTGTCCTTGGTTCGAGCAGTAGGGGCAACCAAAAGGGTTGCCCGGTTGCCCATTGTTCCGAATGGGTTGGTCTACCAGCGGGAGCGCAATCGCTGACAAAGGGAAAGGGCAGCCGATTGACGGCTGCCCTTTAGCAGGCTGTCCGGTCTGTCCCGGTGGCAACGTCGCGGTCAGGCCTCTGCCGCTACGCTTCCACCTCGTGGCGGGTAAGAATCAGGTCGCGCTTGCCCTTGAGAGGGCCGGCGCGCCCTAACGGACCTGCTGCGGCTCACCAAAGTACTGGGTGGTCAGGGTGGCAGTAGCCGGCCCCGACAGGACATCGATGCCCCGCCGAACCGCGGAGGTGATGCTGCTCAGCTCCTGCTCCAGGGTGCGTAGGCTGCGCAGGGCATAGGCGTCGGCCTCAGAGCGATTGGCCTCGGACTGTGCCTCGGCCTGCTCCACCATGCGGCGGGCCCGTTCTTCGGCGTCGCGCAGCAAGTTGGTTGCTCGCTGCTCGGCCTGGGCCAGCAGTTCGTGCTTGTCCAGCCGTTCCCGGTAGTCATCCTCAGCCTGGGCCTTGGTGCGGCGGGCATCGGTCTGGGCCAGATTCATGATGTGATCGCGTTGCGACAGCACTTCCTCAGCGGCCCGGATTTCCTTGGGCACGGTCAGGCGGAGCTGATCCACCAGTTCCAGGGCCTTGGCCCGGTCCACCAGGATGTGACCACCGGCTCGGGCAGCCTTGCTGGTGTCGATCATAGTTTCCAGCTTGTCGATGACATTTATGATATCTATGATAACCCCCTATACCGGTCACTCCTCTTCAAGGACCGGGTTTCCGAATTTCGAATAAAGAGCTTCCGCCACGTTGGAAGGGACCATCTCCCTGATGTTTCCACCTAGCCTGGCAACCTCCTTCAATAGACTGGCGCTCACAAAGACATAGTCCTGTGAGGTCATAAAGCAAACCAGGTCCACATCGGGCTCCAGCTTGCTGTTCATGAAGGCCATCTCGAATTCGTACTCGAAGTCGTATCCGCTGCGGAGTCCTCTCACCACCACCCCGGCGCCGATGTCCTTGGCGAAGCGGACCGTCAGACCCGAGTATTTCACCACCCGCACGTTGGTCAGGTGACCAATTGCCTGTTCGAACAGGGCAACCCTTTCGTCGGTTTCGAACAGCAGGCTCTTGGACGGCGTGTCGTACACCGCAACCACCACCTCCTCGAAGAGCTTGGCCGCTCGGGTGGCGATGTCCAGATGCCCAACCGTTACCGGATCGAAACTGCCTGGGTAGAGCGCAATTACCATGCTTGTTCGTCCGCTTTCTCCACAGGGTTGGAATTCGCTGTTCCCTATCGGTCTGCAGGTGGTTCCTCTGGGTCGTCTATGTATATGCTCACAACGTTGTCCCCGTACTGCCGGAAAACAACTCGCCGCAGCGTTCCGTAAGCGGCACGGAGCTCACTCTGCCGGGAATGCCCGGCGACCACCGCTGTCCCTGGCGCCAACAGGCCTCCGGTGCGGGAAATGGCTTCGAGCACGCCGTGGAACGCGCCCATCCGGTAGGGCGGGTCCAGCATCACCAGGGAATATGGCCCCGCGAGCTGATTCAGCGTTCTGACCGCGTCTCCCTGGCGGACATCCGCCATTCCCTCATACCCGATGTCCGCCAGGTTCTCACGGATGACGGCACACTGCCTGCGGTCGCGCTCCACGAAATCGGCCCATGCCGCTCCCCGGCTGAGCGCCTCAATGCCGAGACTGCCCGTGCCGGCGAACAGGTCCAGGACCTTCCCGTCGCTGTACCGGGAGGATTCCAAAATGTTAAAGACTGCCGCACGCACGCGTTCCGTGGTGGGACGGACTCCTGGAGCCACCGCGCCCTTGAGACGCCTGCCCCGGGCCTCGCCGCCGCCTACTCGCATGGTTTGGACAAGGAAGAATTATACAAGGCAGATAGCAAAGTTCATAGAAAATTTAAGATAAGTTTAACACAAATTTAAGAATATGAGCACAATTTGCATACTACCGGTAGCTGATGGACCAGAGAGTCTCACCTGTATGGACAATGAAGGCAGTGCGCAATCCTTCCAGATTCTGTTGACGCTTCACTGCCGCTGTGCTAACATTCGGCGCACGGCGCACCCTTTAAAGCATAGACTTTTCACCCCGCGCCGGCAGCCCAGCCCGACGCAGAACCTGTACCTCTTTGTGCCTCCTTGCAGACCATGAAAGTCAGGGTACACAGGACGCCGGGGCGATATAGGGGACCACAAAACCGATGAGCTTCAGCCAGCACCTGGCCGCTTTCACCCCCGATAGGGACACGGTGCTGACCGTCGGCGTGTTCGACGGCGTCCATCTGGGCCACCGGCACCTGCTCAACCACCTCATCGACTGGGCCTCCCCGGGCTGCATACCCTCCGTGCTCACCTTCGCCAACCGGCCGATCACAGTGTTCCGCCCAGGCACCTTCCCCAGCTACCTTACCACGCCGGAACAGAAGCTTGACCTGCTGAGCGAGGCGGGAATCGAGCTGGTTGTGCCTTTAGAGTTCACCCAGGAATTATCGCAGGTCACCGCCCACCAGTTCGCGGAACTTCTCAGCGACAAGATGAGGATGAAGGGCTTGGTGCTGGGCCCCGATTCTGCGCTGGGCAGGGGCCGCGAGGGCGACCAGGCTTTCATGGAGGCGGAGGGAGAGCGCCTGGGGTTCTGGGTGCGAACGGTACCCCCCCTCGAAATGGATGGCCGCCTGGTGAAAAGCCGCGTCGTTCGCGAGGCGCTGGTGGCCGGCGATGTCGCCGACGGTGCCACGCTGCTGGGACGCAACCACTGCCTCAGCGGGACCGTTGTGGTGGGAGACCAGAGGGGGCGCACCCTGGGCTTCCCCACGGCCAACATCGACGTATATCCGGGCCTCCTGTGGCCCGGTGACGGCATCTATGCCACTTGGGCCCATTTCGGCGGGGAACGACACCTCTCCGCCACCTCCATCGGCGTTCGACCCACATTCGGCTTGACCCAGCGGCTGGTGGAAGTGTACGTGATGGATTTCAGCGGCGATCTCTACGGGCAGCAAATGACCGTCGAATTCGTCCAGAAGGTACGAAACCAGGAAACTTTCGCGGATATCGACGCGTTGATTGACCGTATAGGCAAGGACGTTGACGAGTCCCGCGCCGTCCTGTCCCAGACCAAGTCTACGTTCTCTACAAACTGCTGACAGGCAATAGCGAATGACGACGCTCAACCCCGAGACCCTTGACTCGATAGTAAACCGCGGTGTGAGCGAGATAATCTCCCGCGAGGAATTCGTGCGGCTCCTGAATTCCGGCCGCCCTCTCCGGCTGAAGATGGGTTTCGACCCCAGCAGGCCGGACATCCATCTCGGGCACGTTGTGGGTCTGCGCAAGCTGCGTCAGCTGCAGGAACTGGGACACCAGGTCATTCTCATTGTCGGCGACTGGACGGCGCAGATCGGTGACCCCAGCGGACAGTCTGCTACTCGCCCAATGCTCACCCACGAGCAGGTGATGGAAAACGCCCAGTCTTACCTGCGGCAATTTTTCAAGGTTGTGGACGAGGACCGCACGCAGGTCGTGCAGCAGAGCGAGTGGTTCGGCAAATTCACCCTCGCCGACGTGATCAGCCTGACGGGAAAGTTCACGGTGGCCCAGTTCCTGCAACGGGCCGACTTCGCCCAGCGGTTCGCCGAGCAGCGCGCCATCGCCATCACGGAACTCCTGTACCCGTTGCTGCAGGCCTACGACTCTGTCGTCATCGAGTCCGACGTGGAGTTCGGAGGCACCGACCAGATGTTCAACCTGTTGGTGGGCCGTGAGCTTCAGGGGATGATGGGCCAGACACCCCAGCAGTGCTTCATGATGCCCATCCTCGTTGGCACCGACGGCGTCCAGAAGATGAGCAAGAGCCTGGACAACTATGTCGCGGTGGACGAGCGGCCCGAGGACATGTACGGAAAGATTATGTCCATCGGCGACAACCAGATCGCGAATTACTTCGAACTGCTGACGGACCTGCCATCGTCCAGCCTTGCCGACCTGGAACGTGACCTGAGCCAGGACGCAGTCAACCCCATGGAGCACAAGAAACGGCTGGCCTGGGACATCACCAGCCGCTTCCACGATCCCGGCGCCGCTGACGCAGCCCAGGGGCACTTCGAGCGCGTGGTGCAGGGCCGCAGCCTGCCCGACGAAATGCCTGAGCTATCTCTTTCGGAACTGGAGCAACAGGCAGGGACCACGGGCGGGGCCATTCGCGCCGACCGCCTGCTGGTTGCCGCTGGCCTGGCCTCCAGCAACGCCGAGGCCCGCCGCCTCTTGTCGCAGGGTGCTGTTGAGCTGCTGACGGCCTCGGGAGGTTCCACCCGGCTGGCCGACGAACGCGCTGACGTGTCTCTCGCTGCGGGCGATGTGCTACGGGCCGGCCGGCGCCGGTTCGTGCGATTTGTCGCTCCCTGAGGGCAGTCCTTTTACCGCTCAGTCCCTGATACCCAGACTAGGAACCCTCGGAACCGTTGCCATTCTGCTGGCGTAGACGCTCGTTCTCGGCCCGAAGTTCCTCGATGGTCTGCTGGAGAGTTCTGACCAGTTCGTTCTGGCCATTCTCTTGACCTCTGCCGTTGCTTAGAACGGCTGCCAGCAGCGTCATCAACTCTTGATGCCGGCGCTCATCCTCCTGACGACGGCGCTCTGAGTTGGCCTCGTTATCCTGGCGTTCCAGGCGTCTCGCTCTGTGATCGAAATAGCTGGAAAGCATTTGCGGAACTCCCAAGACGGCGAGCATAATTGCGATGTATGCTCCCGCTTGCAGGTAGGTGATGAGTGTCCACTCCCCCATTACCGAAATTATACTTCATTGGCAGCCAGCGTTGTCCCGCCCGCGTTGACACTCGTTGCGCCCCGTGACTAGACTGAACAGCAAATGTCCCGCCCTGCGGCGCATCCCTGCCGTGACTCAGACTCCACGGAGGTAGTCCCTTTGACTTCCGACCAGGAATTCCAGCAACTGAAAGACCGCGTCGCCAGTTGGCGCAGCAGCCAGGACCCGGCCAAGCAACGCCAACCGGAGTTCCGCACTCCCTCCCAGATACCGGTCGATCAGGTCTACACGGCCGTCGACGTCGCCCGCGACGACCGTGTCATCGGGGACGACCTGCCCGGAGAGTTTCCCTATCTTCGCGGGATCCATGAAACCGGCTACAGGGGGCGGCTCTGGACCCGTCGCATGTTCGCCGGGTTCGGACGCCCGGCCGAGACCAACGAGCGGTTCAAGTTCCTGTTGGACCAAGGACAGACCGGCCTGTCGGTGGCCTTCGATATGCCCACGCTGTACGGCTACGACACGGACGATCCACGTGCTTTCGGCGAGTTCGGCACCTGCGGCGTGGCCGTGTCGTCGCTGGCCGACATGGAAACGCTGTTCGACGGCATCCAGCTGGACCAGGTCACGACGTCAATGACCATCAACGCCCCTGCCGCCATCATCTGGGCCATGTACCTGGCCCTTGCCGAAAAGCAGGGCGCGTCGCTGGACAAGATCGGCGGCACGATCCAGAACGACATCCTCAAGGAGTACATCGCCCAGAACGAGTACATCTTCCCGCCGGCGCCGTCCATGCGGCTGGTGACCGACACCGTCGAGTTTGCCGCGAAACATGTGCCGCGGTGGAACCCCATCAGCATCAGCGGCTACCACATTCGAGAGGCCGGCTCCAACGCGGTGCAGGAACTGGCGTTCACCCTGGCCGACGGCTTTGAGTACGTGCGCCACGCCCAGGAGCGCGGCCTCAGCGTGGATGAGTTCGCTCCACGGTTGAGCTTCTTCTTCAACGTGCACAACAACTTCTTCGAGGAGATCGGCAAATTCAGGGCGGCCCGTACCATCTGGGCCCAGGAAATGCGCGACACTTTCGGCGCATCCGACAGCCGCTCGCACAAGCTGCGTTTCCATGCCCAGACTTCGGGACAGTCCCTGACCGCCCAGCAGCCGGATAACAACGTGGTCCGAGTCTCGCTGCAGGCGCTTGCCGCCGTCCTGGGCGGGTGCCAGTCGCTGCACACCAACAGCAAGGACGAGGCATGGGCGCTGCCGTCCGAGGAAGCGGCCCTGCAGGCCCTGCGCACCCAGCAGATCATCGCCCACGAGACCGGCGTCACCGACACCGTCGACCCATTGGGAGGCAGCTACTTCGTCGAGGTTATGACCAACCAGATGGAGTCGGGGAGCTACGACTATTTCCGCCGCATCGAGGACGTGGGAGGAGTGATCCCTGCGCTGGAGTCCGGCTTCCTGCAACGCGAGATCGCCGAGGCCGCCTACATCTACCAACTGGAGGAGGACCGCAAGGAACGCATCACGGTGGGTGTCAACGAATACAACACCGGCGAGGAGGTTGACATCCCCCTGCTACGCGTCGACCGTGAGGGCGAGCGCATGCAGATTGACAGCATCAACGAGGTGCGCCGGACGCGGGACAATCACGACGTGGCGGAAAAGCTGCGGGCCCTGGAGACGGCAGCCCGCGGCAACCAGAACCTGATGCCGCCCCTGATAGATGCGGTCAAGTCATACGCCACCCTGGGCGAGATGATGGACGTGTTCCGGAGCGTGTTCGGCGAGTACCAGCCCGGCTGGGCGTTCTAGCCAGGCTGTGCTGCCCTTGCCTATGGGCCATCCGGCACTATTTAATCTGGTCCGGAAGGAGAGGAAATGGCAACGAGGTACCCAAAGACCAGATACACCTACAGTGACTACTGCGAGCTACCGGACGACGGCAACCGGTACGAAATAATCGACGGAGTGCTATACATGGCTCCGGCACCCCACCCCCGCCATCAGCGGATTCTCTTCAACCTGACATTGGCCTTCGGTCCTTTCGTCACGGGAGAGAATGCGTTGGGTGAACTATTCTTCGCACCCATTGACGTTATTTTCGCCTCCGAGGACGTTTTTCAGCCCGACTTGATATTCATTTCCCGAGAACGGCTGCACATCATAACTGACAGAGGGCTGGAAGCTCCTCCAGACTTGGTGGTGGAGGTCCTGTCGCCATCCACTCGCTCCAGAGATTTAAACCTCAAGCGTCGTCGCTATGCTCATTTTGGAGTGCCGGAGTATTGGCCAATAGACCCTGACAATCGCACCATCCGCGCGTTGACATTAGACGGAGACAATTATGTGGAGCGCGGAACTTTCTGCGTTGGAGATGAACTGACTACGCCGCTCGTCCCCGGCCTTGTAATCCCCGTAGAGCAGGTGTTCGAGAGAGTTTAGACGCAACGCAAGATGAACCAGCAAAAATACGAAGGCCCCGATTTGCATCGGGGCCTTCAATTCATTTGGGATTGGGCTCCAAGGGTTATTCATCTTCCTCGCGGAGGCGCTTGGCCTCTTCGATGACCCGGGGCTCCAGGTTGGCGGGTACGGGCTCGTAGTGGTCGAACTCCATGGAATAGGAACCTCGTCCCTGGCTTATGGAGCGAAGGTCCTGGGCGTAGCGCAGCAGTTCTGACTGGGGCACCTCGGCGTCGATGACGGTAACCCTGCCCTGGGGGTTCATACCCAGTATGCGCCCGCGCTTGCCGTTGAGGTCGCTCATCACCTCACCGGTGTACCCGTCCGGCACGGTAACGGACAGCTTCATCACGGGCTCCAGCAGGATGGGGCTGGCATCGCTGACACCCTTCTTCAACGCCTGGACGCTGGCGATCTCAAAGGACATGCCCGACGAGTCGACGGAGTGGAAACTGCCGTCGTAGAGAACGGCCTTCAGGTCCACGAGGGGGAAGCCAGCAAGGGCGCCCTCATCCAGGGCTTTCGTAACTCCCTTTTCCACCGAGGGAATGTACTCCCTGGGGACGCGTCCCCCGACGACCTCATTGCCGAACTCGAAACCCTGGTCGCGTTCTCTCGGCTCCAGCCGCAACAGCACGTGGCCGAACTGACCGTGGCCCCCTGACTGCTTCTTGTGCCGGTATTCCGTCTGGGTGGTGCGGGTGATTGTCTCGCGGTAGGGAACGCGGGGCAGCTTGACTCGCAAATCGGCCCCGAACTTCCGCTTGATCTTATCAATCGCCACGTCAATCTGAGCGTCGCCCAATCCGGTGATCAGGGTCTCGCTGGTATTGGCATTGCGAGACATCTGAAGGCTTGGGTCCTCTTCCACGATGCGGCTGAGGGCCAGGGACATCTTATCCAGATCGGCCTTGGATGCGGGGGACACAGCCACGCGGTAGTAGCCTACCGGCATGTCGATGGGATCGAAGGACACCTGGTTGTCGCGGGTGCAGATGGTGTCCCCGGTCACGGTGGACGACAGCTTTCCCACTGCTCCGATATCCCCGGCTGTAACCTCGGTCAGGTTCTCCTGGCTTTTACCCCTCGGCAGGTAAAGCTGGCCCACCCGTTCCGACTGTCCCTGGTTGGCATCCCAGACCTCAGAGTTGCTCCTGATGGTTCCCTGGAATACCCGGAACAGCGAAAGCTTGCCAACAAAGGGATCGGCCGTAGTCTTGAACACCAGGGCCGACAGCGGCGCACTGGCATCGGCCTCGTAGGCAACCTCGTCGTCGGAATCGTGCTTGGTCAACTTGGGCTTCACACCGTCGACGGGAGAGGGGAGATATGAATAAACCATCTCGATGAATTCGGAAACGCCGAGACTCTCGGTGGCGGCTGTGGCAACGATCGGTACCAGCTCGCCGCGGAGCACCGCGCCCCTCAGGGCAGAGGCGATCTCCTCAGCGCTCAGCTCCTCGCCGCTGAGGTAGCGATCGGCCAACTCGTCGTCGCTCTCGGCCGCTGCCTCGATGAGTCGTTCTCTGGCGGCCTCCACCTCGTCCACCAGGTCAGCCGGGACGTCGGCGTTGGGGTCGGCAACGTTTATTACGCCCTTGAAGCTTTCGGCCGCCCCTATGGGAATCTGGAAAGGCACGCACTGGCGCCCGAATGTGGCCTGAACATCGGCCACGTTGCGGTTGAAGTCGGCGTTCTCGCGGTCCATCTTGTTGATGACGATCACGCGAGGCAGTTCGCGCGCCTCGCACATATCCCAGCCCCGCTCAGTGCCGACGTCAACGCCGGACGGAGCCGCGACCAGTATTGCGGCGCCCTCGACGACCCGCAGCGCTCCGATGACTTCGCCTCGGAAGTCGTCGTAGCCGGGGGTGTCCAGGAAATTGATTTTGCCATCACCGCAGTTGACTGCTATCAGGGTGGTCTGGATGCTGCTGCCCCGCTGGATTTCCTCGGGCTCGTAGTCGGAGACGGTGTTACCGTCCTCAATTCGTCCCTGGCGCGTCACCGCCTTGGTGCTGAAGAGCATCGACTCACAAAGAGACGACTTGCCAGCGCCGGAATGGGAAAGCAGGGCCACGTTTCTTATGCTTTTAGCATCCATACAGGGCGTTGCTCCAATTTGCAGAGTCTTCCCGCCTGGATCGAATTGACCTGGACCAAATTGGCTTGAAACGAATCTCCCAGGGGAAAAAGGAGAAGGCACAAGCCGCCGCAACTTATCACGGCATCATTCGCGGCAGGATAAGCTATTCTATAAGTTGAGGCAATTCGGCGCAACAATGGGTCTGATCAACCCACGGTTATCAGATCGGCATTCTTCGGGATTGCTCAAATTCTAGGCCCCGGAACTGCAGAAACGCCCTTTGGCGACGTTTCGTTGGGTTGACATCGAATTTGGCACAGGCATAAAATTTTCCAGCAACGAAGGGCTTATTCGGAGGCACATCAAATGAAACAGATGACTGTTGACAGCATCCGGGTGAGTCCGATGAACTACCAGCGGGTCGTAATCCTGCGTGAGAACGACTCTGACCGGTACCTCCCCATCTGGATCGGACCCGCCGAGGCCGATGCCATCGCTGTGAAACTTCAGGACCTCAGCGTTCCCAGGCCACTCACCCACGACCTGCTCCGCGAAGTGATCGACAAGCTGGGCGGTTCCATCAAGCACATAATTGTCAACGATCTCCAGAACGACACCTTCTTCGCCACCATCACCATCGAAGTCAATGGCGGCAGCGAGGATATCGATTGCCGGCCCAGCGACGCGGTTGCCCTGGCGGTGCGCGCCAAGGTACCCATCTTCGCCAACGAGGCCGTACTGGATAAGGCTGGTATCCACCTCGACAAGGAAGGGAAACCGACTGGCAGGGAGGAGGCCGCTCCTCAGGAGGGCGAGCCTCGGAGCGAGGTCAATCCCGAGGAACTTGAGGGAATGTCCGCGTTTACTGATTTCATCGACTCCCTGGACCTCGAAGACTTCGGCAACCGCTGACCGCGGTCTTTGCCTGAACAGGAAGCCAAGTAGACTGAACGAGATCAGGCCCCGATGCCACGCGCCGGGGCCGTTTCTTTGAGGGCCGGTTTGATCAGTCGATCAACGGGAATCGAGAGCGGCAGCCTTTGCCGGCGCTCCGGCCTACGAATGGAATCCACTGGACAGCCTTTCCCGCGAAACAGGCGTGTCTCACAGCAGAAATGGTACAAACTTATCGGGTTTTCCTTGACGGGATTGCCCCGTCGGATTACGGAAATCGGATTGACTTCTCCCAAGGCCGATGATAACATCCTTGCCGTTTGAGCGGTGGTATGGACCTACGGCTCATAGCGTTGCGACTGTTGGGGTTAGGCTGGTATGTAGCCCTCTGCATAGTCGTCGGCGCAGTTGGCGGAATCTGGCTGGACAGGCTTTCGGGCCTCACGCCACTTTTCACCCTGTTGGGAGTCCTAATCGGTACAGTGGCTGCTTTTTACGGTCTCTACAAGATGGTGCTTCCTCTGTTTAACAGCAACTCAACATCCCGGAAATCCGGGTCAGACGGAGATACCTCCCAGTGAACAAGGGTTGGCTGGTAGGCGGACTTCTGCTCTTTGCCGCCCTGTTCATCGCCGGGCTCATCACCGGAGCCATTGGCGCAGGACTGGTGCAATCCGAAGAGGCCAAGGCGGCGGGAGAGACTGCTGAAGGGCCTTTCGTCAACAAACCTGCGGTACACCTTCCTCCGCAGGTGGTTGGCCCCGGCGAATTCCGTGACCACTACACCGATTACCTCCACGCCGAGCACAACAAGCTCAAGTACGGCGAGGAGGGGCTGGACGCCCACGAGAAAGAGGTTTATGAGGAAGGCCCCTTCCTCGGGACCAATTTCGTTATCACCAACACCCTGCTCTCCTGCTGGATAGCCAGCGTCCTTCTGGTGCTGCTATTCGTTTTGGGCGCGCGCAAGGCGAGCCTGGTCCCGGGGCGGCTCCAGAATTTCGTAGAAATAGTCATCGAAGCTCTGTTGCGGTTCGTAGAGGGCACCGTTGGCCCCAACCGCTCCCGGATGCTCTTCCCCGTCATCGCCAGCATCTTCCTGTTCGTCGTGATCAACGCGTGGATCGGCTTGCTGCCCTTCTATCCTGCCTTGGGATTCATCACAGACGGAAAGGTCGAGATTCACCTCCTTCGCCCGGCCGGTACCGACATCAACATGCCTCTGGCACTGGCGATTGTGTCCTTCGTATTTGTTGAGTTTCTGGGAATCAAGATGCTGGGAATCGGCTACTTCGGCAAATTCGTCCGGGTGCGCAGCCTGACATCCGGTCTCGGCGCGCTGTTCCAATTCAAGCTGCTGGACGCCTTCCAGGGTCTGCTGGACTTTTTCTTCGTCGGCCCTCTCGAGGCATTCAGCGAATTCGTCCGTCTGATCAGCTTCACCTTCCGTCTGTTCGGAAACATGACGGCGGGCGAGATTCTAGTCCTGATGTCGGCCTTCCTGGTGCCGTTCGTGGCCACAGTCGGCGTGTACGGGCTGGAACTGCTGGTGGGCCTGATCCAGGGACTGATATTTGCCGGTCTGACGCTGGTGTTCGCCGCCATCGCAATGACGGCTCACGACCACGAGGGACACGAGGAACATCACTAGAACATCAGGCATCGGGAACCACCCTCACCCCAACCCTCTCCCCGAGGAAGAGGGTATTTTTCCGGGAGGGAACAGGAAAATATGGAAGTCATAGTACTGACAATGGTGATTGGCACCCTGGGCATCGCCGCAGCGGCCCTGGGCGGCATATTTGCCATCTACGCATCACGACAGGACTAGAAACGTTCTAAACGACTCAAACTAGGGAACTATCCGAGGAGGGAAAATGGAGATCCTTTCGGCACTGATGAACCTACCGCTTTTGCAGATCGAAGCTGACGCAGCCAAGCTGCTGGGCGCTGGCATAGCCATCGGCCTCGGCCTGATCGGCCCTGGCATCGGCATCGGCATCCTGGGCGCGGCGGCAATGAGCGCCATCGGCCGCAATCCGGAGGCCACCGGCAATATCCAGACCAACATGATCCTTGGCATCGCGTTCGCCGAGGCGCTGGGCATTTACGCCCTCGTGGCGACGATCATGATCGGCTTCATCTTCTAGCTCAATCTTTTTGGCACGGCTGAGGACGATATTATGGAGACATTGGGAGTACACCTCCCAAGCCTGCTGATCTACCTCGTCAACTTCCTGCTGGTTCTCGGGCTGCTGTTCGCATTCGCTTACCGGCCCATACTCCGCCTGATGGACCAGCGGGCCGACCGTATACGGGAAAGCCTGGAGGCCTCCGAGCGTGCTCGCGAAGAGGCCGCCTCGTCCCAGCAGGCCGTTGAGGACCAACTGGTGGAGGCCCGCCGAGAGGGTCAGCGGATCATGGACCAGTCCCGCGAGGCGGCGGAGCGTTTCCGCGCCGAGGAGATGGAACGGGCCCGAAACGAGGCCGAGAACTTCGTGGCGAGGGCCCAGGCCGACATCCAGCGGGAGCGCGACGCAGCCATAGAGGAAGTGCGCTCCAATTTCAGCGACCTCGCCATCACCGCCGCAGAGCGCGTGGTGCGGCGTTCGCTGGACCGCCAGGCCCACGAGGACCTGATCACACAGGTACTGGAAGAAGGCGAAAGCCTGCGCCGGTCCTGAGCTTGACTGAGGAAAGGGGTTAGCTAACCGATGGCACAGAGAGTATCGGGAAAACGGTACGGTCAGGCCATCTTCGAGTTGGCCCAGGATCAAAGCGCCGTCGAGCAATGGGGCCAGGATATGGCCCTGGTTGCGGAGGCATTCCAGGACGCCGAGTTCAGCGCGCTGCTCAAGCACGCCGGCGTATCAGCCGAGGACAAGCGTCGGGCGACCAATGCGGTCCTGGGCGATACGCAACCCATGGTCCTCAACATGGTGAACCTGCTGGTCGCCCGCGGCCTCGTAGAAGCCATAACGGAGGCCTGTCAGGAATTCACCGAGTTGCAGGACCGTCTCGAGGGACGACAGCGCGTGGAGGTAACAACCGCCGTGCCGCTGGAATCCTCCGAGGTGGAACGAATCACCCAGTTCGTGGCCGACCTCATCGGCCGCGAGGTGGTGGTCACCCCCAGGGTCGACGAGGATATCCTCGGTGGCCTGGTGATCCAGATCGGCGACCGGCTGATGGATGGAAGCGCAAGAGCCCGGCTGAACGGGCTCCGCGAACGCCTGAACACTGGCATCCGCTAGAACGGCGCCGAAAAATGAACACAACGGGAGTATAATCGGGGAGTGAATCCCCGATATGCTCATACAGGGCCTTATTTTCACTTTCGTAACTGAATTTACCCGGTAAGGAGAGCCAGCCATGGCTACCAGGGGACTGGACATTGTTTCGCTGATCAAACGCCAGATCGAAGAATTCGGCGGCGACCTGGCCCTGGTGGACGTTGGCACCGTGGTCCAAGTCGGCGACGGTATCGCCAGCATCCAGGGTCTGCAGGGTGTGCGCTCCAATGAGCTGCTGGACTTCGGCAACGACGTTCTGGGACTGGCCCTGAACCTGGAGGCCGACCTAGTGGGCGCGGCCATCCTCGGCGACCCCAACGCCGTCAAGGAGGGAGACCGGGTGCGCTCTACGGGACGCATCATCGAGGTCCCCGTCGGCGACGGCCTCATGGGCCGGGTGGTAGACCCGCTGGGACGCCCGCTGGACGGCAAGGGCGCCGTCAACACCAGCGGCTCCCGTTCCGCCGAGACCGTGGCCCCCAACGTGGTGGTGCGCCAGTCGGTGAACACCCCGGTGCAGACGGGCATCAAGGCCATCGACTCCATGATTCCCATCGGTCGCGGCCAGCGCGAACTGATCATCGGCGACCGCTCCACCGGCAAGACCGCCATCGCCGTCGACTCCATCATCAACCAGAAGGGCGGCGACCTCATCTGCATCTATGTCGCCATCGGCCAGAAGCAGGGCAAGGTGGCCCAGGTGGTCAGCTCCCTTGAGGAGGCCGATGCCTTGGGTCACACCATCGTGGTGACCGCTGGCGCCTCCGACTCGGCACCGCTGCAATACCTGGCTCCGTACGCCGGCTGCGCCATGGCCGAGGAGTTCATGGACCAGGGCAAGGACGTGTTGATCGTCTACGACGACCTGACCAAGCACGCCTGGGCCTACCGCCAGATGTCGCTGCTGCTCCGCCGCCCGGCGGGCCGCGAGGCCTACCCCGGCGACGTGTTCTACCTGCACAGCCGGCTGCTGGAACGCTCGGCCCGGCTGGACGAGGAACACGGCGGCGGTTCCATCACCGCGCTTCCGATCATCGAGACGCAGGCCGGGGACGTGTCGGCCTACATTCCGACCAACGTGATCTCCATCACGGACGGCCAGATCTACCTGGAGCCGGAGTTGTTCAACGCAGGTATCCGCCCGGCCGTCAACGTGGGCCTGTCCGTGTCGCGTGTAGGCGGCGCCGCCCAGACCCGGGCCATTCGCCGGGTTGCCGGACGGTTGCGTCTGGACCTGGCCCAGTACCGCGAGCTGGCCACCTTTGCTCAGTTCGGTACCGCAGACCTCGATGCCGCCACGCGGGCGCAGCTGGCCCGCGGTCAGCTGGCCACCGAGGTGCTGAAGCAGGCCCAATACGCACCCCTGTCGCTGGACCAGGAGGTTGTGATCCTCTTCGCCGTTAACTCCGGCGCCATGGAGGATGTCCCCCTGGACCGGACTGGAGAATTTGAGGATGGTCTGCTACGGCACGTGTCCGGCAGCCACCCGGATATCCTGGCAACCATCGCCGAAACCAGGGACCTCACCGAGGATGTCGAGGCCCGGCTGACCCAGATCATAACGGACTACAAGTCCACCTTCGGAGTCTGATCACACGATCCGAAAACCCGGGGCGCCGATCAGGAGCGCCCAGCACATCACGCCGATTTCAATCAAACTGCCCGGTCGAGACTGAGAAATGCCCAGCGTCAGAGACATACGCCGCCGTATCCGCAGCGTGGACAACACGGGAAAGGTCACCAACGCGATGTCGCTGATAGCGGCCTCCAAGATGCGGCGTGCCCAGAACGCCGTGTTGCAGGGCCGTCCCTACTCTGAAAAAATTCTGGACGTCATCGCTCACCTGGCAGCCCAGCCCGCCGACGACGTCACTGCCAACCAGCCACTGCTCCAGATACGCCCCGTGGAACGCATTTCGGTGCTGGTCATCAGCCCTGACCGCGGATTGTGCGGCGGCATGCACGCCAACCTGAACCGCCGGGTGGGCCAGTTCATGCTGGACCAGGCTGTACCCGTGCAGGTGGTTGCCGTGGGGCGGAAGGGGCGCGATTTCATGGTGCGCTCCGGCAGCGATCTCAGGGCAGTGTTCACCGACCTAGGCGAAACGCCCTCGCTGCTGGACACGCTGCCCATTTCCGACATGCTGGTCGAGAGCTACGCTGATACCGAGGCGGATGAGGTGTACGTAGCGTACACTCGTTTCAATTCCACCTTGTCCCAGACGCCAGTGGTGGAGCGGTTGCTGCCCATCACTCCCTCTGAGCTCACGGGCGCCGAGCGAGTCGGCTACATCTACGAGCCGGACAACCTGTCGGTACTCCGGAGCCTGCTGCCCCGATTCATCGAGATGCAGGTGTACCACGCAATGCTGGAGTCCATCGCCAGTGAGCAGTCGGCCCGCATGGTGGCCATGCGCAACGCCACCGACAACGCCAAGCAGCTCAGCGAGGACCTGACGCTGGTGATGAACAAGCTGCGCCAGGAAAGCATCACCAACGAGCTACTCGACCTCATCGGCGGCATGGCGGTGCTTGAGGGCTAGCGCGATGGGAATGATCATTGAGGAGTACACCGTTACTGGTAACCGTCGCTCTGACACGGTGAGGGCGTTATACGACACCGGGGCAAGCTCCTCTTTAATCCGACGCGACATCGCAGAGCCTCTGGGCGACTTTGCCGTCTCTCCCATTCCCAGGGAATTCATGATGGCCAATGGGCAAGGTACGTTTACTGTTGACCAAGTAATTACATTAGCAGTAGACGTGGAAGGAGAACCATTGGTATACACTTTCTACGTCGCGGATGACCTAGCTGAGGAACTGGTCATTGGCGCAGATATGATGCAGCGATTCAAGATTACTCTCGATATGGATAACGAGGCGGTGAGTATTGATCCCCGGGCCCTTTACCTCAGGGCGTAGGCACTGCATTAGCACTCATCCGGGTTACAATCGGGGTTTCAGGAGAATAGTATGGCTACCGGAAAAATCGTACAGGTAATCGGTACCGTAGTGGATATCGAGTTCCCGGCCGAGGAGCTGCCCAACCTCTTCGACGCCGTCGAGCTGGATAAAGAGGGAGAGCGTCTGGTCCTGGAAGTGCAGCAGCACATCGGCAACAACTGGGTGCGCTGCCTCGCCCTCGGGGCCACCGACGGCCTCGCCCGCGGCGTGGAGGTAACGGACACCGGCCAGCGTGTATCGGTACCGGTGGGCCCCGAGACCCTGGGCCGCCTGTTCGACGTCACCGGAACGCCCCTGGACAACCTGGGACCGGTGGAGACGCCCCTGCGGTGGCCCATACACCGCGACCCGCCCACCTTCGACGACCAGAGCCCATCAGTCGAGATTCTGGAGACGGGCATCAAGGTTTTCGACCTGATCACGCCGTTCATGAAGGGTGGCAAGATCGGGGCCTACGGCGGCGCCGGCGTCGGCAAGACCGTAATCATCCAGGAGCTCATCCGCAACATTGGCGCCGTCCATCAGGGCGTGTCGGTGTTCGCCGGGGTGGGCGAGCGGTCTCGCGAGGGCAACGACCTCTGGCACGAAATGCAGGACTCCGGCGTGCTCTCCAGCACCGTGCTCGTCTTCGGCCAGATGAACGAGTCCCCCGGCGTGCGTGCCCGCATCGGCCTCACCGGCCTGACCATGAGTGAGTACTTCCGCGACGAGCAGAACCAGGACGTGCTGCTGTTCGTTGACAACATATACCGCTACATCCTGGCTGGCATGGAAGTGTCCGCGCTGCTGGGGCGCATGCCCTCCGCCGTGGGCTACCAGCCCACGCTGAGCACCGAGATGGGTGCGCTCCAAGAGCGCATCACCTCCACTCGCAGCGGCTCCATTACGTCCTTCCAGGCCATCTACGTGCCAGCGGACGACTACACCGACCCCGGCATCGTCACCACCTTCGGCCACCTCGACGGCGTGGTATCGCTGGAGCGCTCCCTGGCGGCCCAGGCGCTGTATCCGGCGGTAGACCCGCTGGCCAGCTACTCCCGGATCCTCGAGCCTCGAATCGTTGGCGAGGAACACTACCGTCTGGCCCGCGGGGTACAGCAGGTGCTGCAGCGCTACCGGGAATTGCAGGACATCATCGCCATTCTCGGCATCGAGGAACTGTCCGAGGAAGACAAGTTGACCGTCTTCCGAGCCCGCAAGATCCAGCGCTTCTTGACCCAGCCGTTCTTCGTAGCGGAAACGTTCACCAGCCAGCCCGGCAAATACGTCCCGCTGCGCGAAACGGTCCGGGGATTCCAGGAAATCCTGGATGGCCAGCACGACGATCTGCCCGAGCAGGCTTTCTACATGGTGGGCACCATCGACGAAGCCATCGAAAAGGCCCAGGGAATCCGGGCCGAGGGGTAGCACTCACCATGCCGATGTTGCTGGAAATCACGACTGCTGAACGCCAGGTCTTCGGGGAAGAGGTGGACATGGTCATGGCCCCGGGCGTGGATGGCCAGTTGGGCATCCTGCCACGCCACGCGCCCCTGATGACCATGCTGCAGCCGGGGGAGCTGACCATCCGGAAGGGTGGCGCAGATACGTTTTTCGCGGTCACCGGAGGATTCATGGAAGTCCTGGGGGACCGTGTGATCATACTCGCCGACGCCTGCGAGCATTCCGAGGAGATCAACGAGGAACGGGCACAGGAGGCCATGCGCCGCGCCCAGGAGCGCATCTCCAGCCGGCCCACCGAAATGCAGCTGGAACGGGCTCTCGCCTCGCTGCGTCGCGCCCAGGCCCGCCTCGACACAGTCAGGCGCCGCAGGAACCGGGCCGGGAGTCCCCTGCCGCCCAGCGTGAGTTCACCGGGTTAGCGCAACCTGCGATTTCAGGGGCCAGAAATTAGCCCTCTCCCGATTGGGGAGAGGGCTTTTCGCATCCTATGGAGTGCTCCGGAGCGGTCCAAGTGACCCACAACATCAATCGTCGTCGACTCCATTGATGTAATAGGTCATTGACTGGAGGGAGAGGACGGGGTCAATGTTGCGTATCCTCACGCCTTCGCGCACATGGGGGATTATCGGCGCATAGTTGAGAATGGCGCGAATACCGCAGGCCACCAGCTGGTCCACCACCTCCTGAGTGTGGGAGACGGGCACGGCTACGATGGCGATGCTGATCTTCCGCTCGGCCACCACGCGTCTCAGGTCATCCAGGGAGTGGACCGTCAGCCCTCCCACGTCGCTCCCGATGACATCGTCGTTCACGTCAAACGCGGCCACCAGGTGAAAACCGTCGGGGTTGAAGCCGGGATAGTTCACGATGGCCCGCCCCAGCCTGCCGACGCCGACGACGGCCACGTTCCAGTAGGTGTTCACTCCCAGGATCTGCCTCAGGCGTTCGAGGAGGTCAAGTACGCTGTAGCCGCGGCCCTGCTTGCCGAAACGCCCGAAGTAGCTGAGGTCCTTGCGGATCTGGGCGGGAGTCACCTGCAGCTTTTCTCCCAATTGTTGGGAGCTGACCACGGTGATGCCGTCGTCCATCAGGCGGTTGAGGATCCGCAAGTACTGGGGCAGCCGGCTAACGACAACCTCGGGCACTTCCGAACGAGAAAAATCAGGGGGTAAGGAGGCACCGGCCATGCAGTATCAGGTCTCCTCGCAGGGACGATGGTGAGTGTGCAATTCGTTGAACAAAAGAGATTATAATCTATATGCCAACCATGCCCCAGTCAACAAGAACCATTATCCGCGCCACTGGTGATACAAGGCCGCAAGAGGCGGTTCGCCCCAGGGGTTGCATCTCCACTTCTGCAATGGCAAGCCAGCGAGAGAAAGTCCATCCACGGCATGTGCGATAACACCCGAGGAGAGTCGTAATTTGCACGTTGGAATCTGCAAGCTGACCCTGTATCTGCCCGAAGCGTCCAGCCTGAAGGATAAGCGGCAGGTCGCGAGGTCCCTGTCTGACCGAATACGCAACCGTTTCAACGTCGCCGTTGCCGAGGTTGAGGACCTGGACCGGCGTCAGCGCCTGACGCTGGGCATCAGCTGCGTCTCCAACGACCGGGGACACGCCGACGCCGTGCTTTCGAACCTGCTGGATTTCGTCGAGCAGTCCCGGTTCGACGCTGAGATTGTGGGCGTTCAGACTGAGATAGTGGGGGGAGTGTAACCCGGGGCAACGTCACCCGTGGGCACGCCGTTTCGAAACTGCACCAGCGCCTGTGCCATCGCATCACCCGCTACGTGCTGCACGTTATTGTGGGCGGCGCCGTGCAGGGTCACAAAGCGCTTGGGCCGGTTTGCGGCCTGGTACAGTTTGAAACCCTGCCAATGGGGGATGATGTCGTCCAATTCTCCGTGCAAAATCAGCAACGGAGTGTGGACCCGGCCGATACGATTCATTGAGTTGAAGTGTCCTCGCACCAGCCAGCCGGCCAGCGGGATGGGAGTGACAAACCTGGTCATGTCCTTGATGGCCGAAAACGGCCCTATCAGGGCCATGCCTGCGGGCGGGTGCTCCGCAGCCAACTCGATGGCCACGGCGGCTCCGAGAGAGTGTCCGAAATAGACAATGAGGTTCTCGTCAACCTCAGGCCGGCCTCGCAGGTATTCCAACGCTGCCCGCGCATCCAGGTAAACTCCGCGCTCCGTCGGGTGCCCCTCGCTGTTGCCGTAGCCGCGATAGTCGAAAATGAACTGGTGCACGCCCAGCAGATGGTGGGCCTTGGCAAGTTGACCTACCCGGGTGCCAAGGTTGCCCCCGTTACCGTGATACCAGAGCCATGTCTGACCGTGGGAGCCATTGGCGCCTGCGGGGGCGGGGAGGAACCAGCCGTGCAGCTTCAGGCCATCGGGAGATGTGAAGTATACGTCCTCGTATTGAAGGCCTTCGGCCTCGGGTGAAACGTCAAGTCCAGAATCGGGCGAGAATACGAAGCGTCTTTCGGCCCACCGCCAGAGCATATACGACCGAGTATCGCGCTACGGGGAAATTGCGGACTGCCCGCGAGTCTTCATCAGTTCCAGCAGGCGGGAGGAGAAATCCCTCTTGGTCAGCACGGCGTCGCAGCCCAGCGCTCGCGCCCTGCGAAGCATATCCGCGTCGCCGTGGGGGCCATAGGCGATGAGCGGAGTGGGCGACTCCCGATCGCCCTTCAGAGCCGAGGAGAACAGGGACACGCCTTCCACCCAGGCGCTCTCCTCTGTCTCAAGGTCGATAAGAGCCAGGGCGACCTCTCGCCCGGCCGTAGAGCGCAGCAGGCCGTCCGCGGAGTTGCCGTACACTGCTTCCATTCCGGACCGAATGGCTGCTGATTCTATGCGGGGGATGAAGAACAGGTTGCCGGTGAGGACCAGCGCCACCGGTGCGGGAGGTTCGGATTCTTCCGGTCGTTCGACCATGTCAGCGCACCGGCGGGGCGCCGAACGGCACCGCAAGATGTGATGGCGGGTACGATTCCTGCTCCCGCTGGACGGTGTCCTCTCTGTCGGCTATGTCGCGACGCTCCGGGCGGTCCTCCTCGCAACTGGGGCACCAGACCAGTGCCCGCGACGACAGCATCATGTTGTCTTTCTTGACCGTCATGGTCTCGATTTCATTGGTGCAAACACTGCATCTGCGGATGATGGTCACCTGGTCAATTCCCGGCATTGTCTCCTACCTCCTCCGTCCCTTGACACAGAATACCACCCTGCGGCGATCCACACTGTGGCAGACTAGGGTTCGAGGCTTTCCGACAGTAGCTCAAGAACGTCCTTGGACTCCTTCTGGTCCTGCATCCCTTTGGCCTGTATGCCTTCGGTCATCATCTGCAGGCAGAATGGGCAGGAAACACCGACGGTCTGCGCCTCTGTTTCGAGGAAGTGGTCGGTGCGGACATGATTCACCCGCTCGCCCTGGCTTTCCTCAATCCACATGTGGCCGCCGCCGGCGCCGCAGCAGAACCCGCGCTGGCGACACCGGCCCTCCATCTCCACCAGCTTGAGCCCCGGGATGGCCTTGGCCACGTTGCGAGGCTCGTCATAGACCCCGTTGTGCCGGCCGAGGAAGCACGAGTCATGGTAAGCAACGGTGACATCCATCATCTTGACCGGCTTGATTCTGCCCTGCTTGATCAGGCCGTCCACGAACTGGCTGTAGTGCAACACCTCGAAATCGCCGCCCAGCTGCGGATACTCGTTCTTGATGGTGTTGAAACAGTGGGGGCAGATGGTCACCACTTTCTTGACGTTGTAGCTGTTCAGAGTCTCGATGTTCTGCGTGGCCATTATCTGGAACAGGTACTCGTTGCCCATCCGCCGGGCCGGGTCGCCGGTACAGGTTTCCTCGTCGCCCAGTATGGCAAAGTCGACCTTGGCGGACTTGAGCACCTTGACCATGGAGCGGGCTACGGCCTGGCTGCGCTGTTCAAGTGCAGGTGTGCAGCCAACCCAGAACAGTATCTCGGCCTCCGGATTCTCCGCCAGGGTAGGCACATCCAGCCCTTCGGCCCAGTCGGTGCGGGAGAACTGGGTGCCCCGCCAGGGGTGCCCGCGCTGCTCCATACTGATGAGGGCGTTCATGGCGGTCTCGGGCGCGTTGGACTCCTCCAGCACCATGTAGCGGCGCATGTCCATGATGGTGGGCACGTGTTCCACCGTCACCGGGCATTCCTCCATACAGGCGCCGCAGTTCAGGCAGTCCCAGATGGCCGTCTCCGGGATGGCGTTGTTCAGGATCGGCAACGGCTCGACGTGCTCAGGGTTCCGTTCGCCCTGGTGCCCGATCTCGATCATGTGGTCCTTGATGTTCTCCACGATATGCATGGGCGAGAGCAGCTTGCCTGTCATGTTGGCCGGGCACACGTCGGAGCAACGGCCGCAGACGGCGCAGGCGTACCCGTCCAGCAGCTGCTTCCAGGTGAAGTCCTGCACCCGCGAGGCGCCGAAGCGTTCAGCGTTCTCCAGGTCCATGGCCGGCAGCGCTCCCCGCGAGTCAAGGGTGCGGAAAAATGCGTTGATGGGCGCGGCCACCATGTGCATGTGCTTGGAGAACGGGATGTAAACGGTGAAAAAGAGGATGATGGCGAAATGCACCCACCAGAACAGCGCCTGCAAAGCGCTGGCGGCGGACACGCTGATTCCCCAGTCGATGAACAGGCGGCCCAGAGCGCCGCCGATGATGACATCCGCCTCTGGGCCGGTACCACCCTCGGCCACGTAGAAGCTGTGGGTCAGGATCGTGGAGGCCATCAACCCGGCAATCATCCCCACGATGATGATGGCGTCGGGATTGCGGGTCAGCTCGTAGCTGAGCCGCCGCGGGCGCACCACCCACCGGCGTGCGGCCGCCCAGATCAGCACCACCAACAGCACCGCCGCCAGTATGTCGAGATAGCTGCTGTACACCATCGCCCCGGTCTCTGTCAGCAGCCACTCGGGGAAGGGTTTCCACGCCACCGCCGCGAAAATAAAGATGGCGTAGGACAACATGAAAGTGAGAAATCCCCAGAAAATTGAGGCGTGGCCCAGACCGGCCCAATCGCCGAATGGCACCCGCTGCAGCACCTTCTTCTGCCCCAGCACTATGGCCATGGCACCGGTCAGGCGCTCAATGGGACGGTCGAATCTTGCCTCTGTCCGTCCCTGCAGGACCAGGCGGAACACCCGCTGATAGATCGCAATACCGCCCGCTGCCGCTGCCAGCAGGAAGAGAACGTAAACGCCCACCCAGATGGGAATGGGGCCAATATCACCGGGAGGAACCAACGGTAACGCTCCTTAACCTCAGTGGCCGATCAGCCAGTTATTCGCGCCAGTTGCGAATGTAGTTTACCTGATGATCTCTCTCTGGCGTGTTGGCGCGCCGGGACTTGGGATTCTCTTTCCAGAGGTCACGCAGCCGTTTCAGGGCGGCATCTCCGTCATACCCGTTGTGCCTCGCCAGCCAGCATCCGACGATGGTGCCTGTGCGTCCCACGCCGCCTAGGCAGTGGACGTATACGGTGCGCCCTTCAGCGATGTGCAGGTCGATGGCGTCCAGGACTTCCCTGGTAAACTCCGGGCTCTTCGGAATATCAGTGTCTGGAATGCCAAAACGCACGTGTTGAGCATCACCGATCAACTCGGCATAGGGAAGCAGGGCTTTGCCCCGGATATACTTCCACTCGTCCTCGCCTTCCGTCAGGTCGATGAAAACTTCTACCCCGGCGGCGAGCAGGGCTCCGATCTTGGCAACAGAGGATTCCTCGCCCAGGTCCCTGGGGTACTCCCCAGCCAACAGTTGGTCCGTAACCCAGTAGCAGTATTCTATGGGCCGCTCTTTCATTGTCCTGCGTCCTACAGGTCTGCGACCTGGGGGATGACCTCGCGGCCCAGCAACTCGATCTGTTTCAGCACCTGCTCCTGGGGCATGCCGGGCCACTGCATCCGGAAGATCATCATGTTGACGCCCAGATCCTCCGAGTAACGCTTTACCTCGGACACCACATCGTCCGGAGACCCCAGCAGGAACCGGTCGCGAGCCAGGTCCTGGTAGGGAACGGAGAACGACTCCTCGCCCGGCAGAGCCTTGTCCTGCCCCCAGGCGGCATAGGCTGCGTATTTGCCCTCCAGGTAGGGCTGGCTCTCGATGTATGCTGTCTCACGGTCTGCTGCCACGTACATCTCGCGCATCATGGGCAGGTCTGCGGGGATGGGATTGCCGGCCTTTTCCAGCGCGGCGGTATAGCGCGTCCACTGGTCGGCGACCATGGGCACCGTGGCGTGAGGATTGATCAGCCAGGGATAGCCCCAGCGGGCCGCGCGGCGGATGGCCACGTCATTGTTGGCTGCCACCCAGATGGGAGGATGCGGCTGCTGCACCGGGCGAGTGACCAGCTTGGTTTTGGGGACGGTGTAATACTTGCCCTCGTATTCCAATTCGTCCTCGGTCCACAGCTTCTTGATGATCTCCAGCGACTCGTTCATCCGGCCAACGCGTTCCTCGCGCTTGACCCCGAAGGCCGTGAATTCCTCGTCGCGGTAGCCGAGGCCAATGCCGAACACGAACCGGCCGTTGGTGATGCAGTCCAGTGTGGCGATGCTCTCCGCCAGCTCCACCGGGCTGTGCAGCGGCAGCAGCAGCACCGTGGCGGCCACCTGCATATCCCCGGCCTCCGCTGCGAGGCGAGAAAGCAGCGGAAACACAGTGCTCATCTGGTACGGCGCCGCCAGGTAGTGCTGCCCGGTGGCGATCAGGCTGAACCCGGCATCGCGGGCCGCCGCGACCTGCTCAACGCTGTCCTGGATCTTCTGCGGCATGGACTCGCCGGGCAGGTACTGGTTGGTTACGAAAAATCCGAGCTTCACGGTTGCTCCTTATGTTCACCGCCCCAATGTCCGGGGCGTTGCATCAGCCCAGTATTGTATAACAGAACGATGCGGCGATGCAGGCGCTCCTCGTACAAAATCACCCTTACCAAGGACTCTCGTTTACCGTCAGTACACGAGAGCGATATACTGTTTTTCATGCGAAAGGCAATAGCGGAGAGAGCGCCATGATGGAATGCGGGAAAGAGGAGACACGGGTTGTGTTGGAACCATTGGTGCACGCCAAGGTCAAGAGCATCGCCAAGCTTGAGGGCGTGAGTGTTGAGGAATGGGTAAATAAAATCCTGCGCGAGGCTGTACGAACGGACCCCAAGGCGACGGAAGCCTTAATGCAGACAATCCAAGAGGCTGGAAACGTCAACGCTCCGGCCTGGATTGTAGAGGGTATGTTGCAGGAGTTTGAGTCGTGGCGGAGGCGTGGGTGATATTTGTTGACTCCAATGTGCCGATGTACTTGGTCGGAGAACCCCATCCGAACAAGCAAAGATCCATGGAGGCTGTTAGACGGTTGTTTCAGGCAGAGGAAATTCTGATTACTGACGTAGAGGTATACCAGGAAATTCTGCATCGTTATTCTGCCATTCAGCGATTTGACGTATTGGATAATGCCTTCAGAGCACTTGATGGAATCGTCAGAATTGCCTTACCGATCAACAAACCACACGTCCTGAGAGCAAGAGAGATTCTTAATTCCGTAGGGACCATCTCGGCCAGGGATGCCTTGCATTTGGCAGTAATGGAGGATACTGGAATCACACAGATCCTCAGCTACGACAGGGGATTCGACGCCATCCCCGGCATTGAGCGGGTCGAATAATCAATCAAAAACCAGCGAGGCAAGCATCTATGAAAATCGCAAGGTTCCAGAGCAACGGGCATGTCGCACACGGTGTGGTAGAAGGCGACGAGGTCGTCGAGATCGAGGGTGACATTTTCTCCGACTTCAAGGCCGACGGTGAGCGACGCAAGCTGGCAGACGTCAAACTTTTGGCTCCCACCGAACCAAGGGAAATCTGGGCGCCGGGTCTGAATTTTGCCAATCACCTGGAATTCGCCGCCGGTGTTCTCGGCGACGAGGACCCTCACATTCCGGAACATCCGGAACCCTGGATCAAGGCCCGCGGCTCCCTCACTGGTACCGGGGAGAAAATCGTCCTGCCTCACGACACCTCCGGCGAGGTCCATTACGAAGGCGAGGCAGTGGCCATCATCGGCAAGGCATGCCGTCGGGTCAGTCCACAGGAGGCCGGCAGCTACATATTCGGCTACAGCTGCGGCAACGACGTCTCGGAGCGGGCCTGGCAGAAGGACGACTGGACTTTCTGGCGGGCCAAGGGCTCCGACACCTTCGCGCCGGTGGGGCCCTGGATCGAGACCGACATCAACCCCCAGGCGCTGGAAATGATCGTGCGGCTCAACGGTGAGGAGGTGCAGCGCGGCCGCACCGAGGAGATGCTGTTCACCTTTGCCGAGATTGTCAGCTATATCAGTCAGCAGGTCACGCTGCAGCCGGGCGACATGATTCTCTCCGGCTCCACAGGCGTCACCACGGGCCTGAAGGACGGCGACCTGGTGGAGGTGGAGATACCCGGCATTGGCGTGCTGTCCAACCCCGTGGAGCGCGAAAAGGCGTAGGCGTCGCTACAGGCTGATGACGGCGCGGGCGCGGGCCACCGGCTCGCCCCGGTCATTGTCCACGGCTACGTCACACTGCACCAGCCGCAGCCCGCCCTCCGTCTGCTTGCCCACCACTGACCCGACAAGGCTGATCGTGTCGTTGGCTGCCACCGGGCCAAGGTGTTGTACGTCGACGCTGCTGCCCTCGGCATCCAGCCTCTCCGGGGGGAATCCCTTGCCAAGCAGCTCGACTATGTAGGACTCGACAGTCTTCTGCGGCAGGGTTTCGGGGTACTCGTCGTTTTCGTCGGGCTCGCCGTGCAGTGAGTTGTAGCGCAGGATTGTATCCTCAGTTTCCCACTTGATGAGCACTGGCAGCGTGTCTCCCACCGCCACGGTCTCGAAATCGACGGTCATCGCCCATAACCTTGCCATGACTCCTCCGGGGAAAGGCATTCTTGCGCCCAAAGGCTAACACCACGCTCCGCCGGCAGCAATTCATGCTGGAATCACGCCCACCTTTGGGGTAACCTGTTTCGCGGCCCGTGAGACCACGATCTAACCAATGCAGGAAAAAGTGATGCCGGATTCCGAAAGGGACGAACCGTACAGCAGGGCCATGGTGGTCATGGCCCACGCCGATGATGCTGAGTGGACCTGCGCCGCAACCATGGCCAAGATGTGCGCCGAGGGCTGGGAGGTCGTGCTCGTCCTCTGCACCGATGGCTCCAAGGGCAGCGACGAACCGGAAATGACCTCAGAGCGGCTCGCCGAGATTCGAGCCGCCGAGCAGCGGGAATCTGGGCGCATCCTGGGACTCAAGGAAGTGGTATTTCTGGGTTATCCGGACTCCTACCTTGAACCCACGCTTCAACTTCGCCGGGATATCGCCCGCGAGATACGCCGCCACCGGCCCCACGTGGTCATCACTGAGCCGCCGACCCGTGACATCGACAGTCGCTACTACGGCAGCCACCCGGACCACCTGGCCACCGGCGAGGCTGCCCTGGCCGCAGTTTTCCCCACCGCCCGCGACCGCCTCACCTTCCCGGAGCTGTTGGAGGAGGGGCTGGAGCCCCACAAGGTCCGAGAGGTCTGGATCGTCGGCGGAATGGAGGGTTCGGACCATTACGAGGACGTCGACGGCTACCTGGAGACGGCGATAGCCGCGCTCAAGGCCCATGAGTCCCAGGTCCCCCCGGAGGCCGCCGACAGGTACTTCCCCATAGGCCGCGCCGAGACCGCCGCCAAGGTGGGCCTCAAATACGCCGAGGGATTCAAGACCATCAAGTACCACTGAGAAATCAAAACAGGAGCGTACAGCCGTACGCCCCTGCAAGTTTCGGCAAAACCTCTCTCGCCGGTAATGAGGCCCGCCAACTATTCAGGCTTGCGTGCAGTCACCTTGAAGCTGGCAGTGTTGGTGTATGTCTCCTTCTCCGACTCGGTCCAGAACTCGATGCCTTCGCCGGTGACCTGGATGTCAACGAACCCCGCCCGCCGCATCCGGTCTATGTAGACCTCGTGGTACTCGGCGCCCGCGGCACACGACACCCAGGACGCAGCGTCAGTCGCGGCTGGGCCATCAGCCGTCAGCGCCAGCACGTCCGACAGGTGGATGCGTCCGCCGGGAGCGAGCACCCGGAAGCTCTCGCTGAATACCGCGTCCTTGTCGGGGGACAGGCAGACCACGCAGTTGGAAATGATTACGTCGTAGGAGTCGCTGGGCAAAGGCATGGACTCCATTTCGCCCTGCACGAACTCCACGTTGGTCAAGCCCAGGGAGGCTTGGTTCTTGCGGGCCAGTTCAAGCATAGACGGCGTCATGTCCAGCCCAGTGACGCGCCCGGTAGCGCCCACCTGCTGGGCCGAGAGGAAGCAGTCGATGCCGCCGCCAGAACCCAGGTCCAGCACGCGTTCCCCCGGCTGCAGTCCGGCCAGGGCCGTGGGGTTGCCACAGCCCGCCGAAGCGGCGATGGACTCGGCGGGCAGGCCAGCCAGCTGTCCCTCGTTGTACAGGAGCAGTGCGTGCTCCAGGTCCTCCGGTCCGCAGCAGGACGCCGAAACGTCGCAGCCACAGCCGTCGGATTGCTCGCTGGCGCCGTTCTCCACCACTGGGCTCAACTCGATCACCCTTTGCGCCCGCGCTCCGTACCTTTCCCGGACCAGTTCCTTGATTTCGTCGTTGTATGTGGTCATTTTCTGTCTCCTAAGATTTTAAATCTAGGCCTGGTAAATGGCGGGGCGATACAAAGGCGGCGGAATCGGATTTCCCAATTCCCGTGCAGCGTCCAGCCAGGCCACCTGGGCTAGTCTGACCTCCCTCAGGGCATCTTCGGGCGAGTCGCCAAAGGCAGAGCAGAATTCCAGGTCGGGGATATCAGCAATGTACCTCTGGTCCTCTTCGCTGTAGAAGATGTTTATGTGGTAGCCTTTCACTCTGCATCCTCCAAAGTGAGATGTTATCGCTCGACGAGCTTGAGAAATCGGCGAATCTGATACGGTTTGGCGTCCCCGCTGTCTGGTTGCAGATTTATCGATTTGGGCATGCCGGTACGCCCGAATATGTGATGGCTTCCGTCGATCTGTACCAGCCTGAACCCAAACCCTTCGATCAAATTGACCATTTCAAGAAAATCGACGTTATGCACTGCGCCACGGGTCTACTTGGCCGGTAACCTTCGACGGTTCATGTGGTGGTGAGCGCTTGTTCCACGCAGTCCTGCACCGCGGGCAGCATCCGTTCCCATACCTTCGCCCCGTGGTAGAAGGCTTCCTCTCCCGTGGGCGTCAGCCAGCAGACTCTTCGTTGGCGGCCCTGGTGTTCCTCCATACGACTCTCCACATAGCCATTGTCCTGTAGTTCCTTCATCGTCGAGTAGACCATGGCTTCAGTGGGTTCGCAGCATCCCTTGCACGCTTCCTTGATAGCCTGGTTTACCGCATACCCGTGCAATGGACCCTTGGCCAGTTGCGACAGCAGCAGGAATCGGCAGAGGCTCCTCTTGACCAGGTTCTCCCAATATTCCTCGCTATTCATGCTGCTCATATTCGCTCCTGATACTAAACCTTGAATACTAAAGCAGATATAGTATAAGGGCACTTACCTTTTCGGTCAATCAAGCTGTGGCAGATCGCTACTGTGATAGAATGGCGGCGGTTTTCAGATACAGACTGGAGACGCTTTGCCATGAAAGTCACCGGCTACCGGACACGAATTCTACACACGCCCGCCGACGATCCGTTGGCCAACAGCCTGCCCGACACGGGACGCCAGCGGGCATTCGTGACGCTGGAAATGACCACCGACGAGGGCGTCGACGGCGTCGGGCTCACCTTCGTTCCCGCACTCTCTGCCAGCCCTGTCGCGGGGGCGCTGCGCACCTCCGTGGAGGCGCTGGCCGAGCTGACCGTCGGCGAGGACCCCATGGAGATCGAGGGCATCGTGGGTCGCCTCCAGGAGGCCACCTCCGGGGCCGGCCCTGGCGGACTGCTCACCATGGCCCTTGCCGCCGTGGACATGGCGCTGTGGGACATCAAGGGCAAGGCCCTGAACCAGACCGTCGCATCACTGCTGGGCGGCTACCGCACCAGCGTCCCCACCTACGCCAGCGGCGCGCTGATGCGGCCCGTCAACGTTGAGCGACTGTCGGAGATCGGCCCCATGCTGGTAGAAAAGGGCTTCCGGCAGATGAAGACTCAGATGGGCGCCGAGCCCCAGGCCAGCCGCGAGATCGACCGCATTCGCACCCTGCGCGACGCCGTGGGCGACGACATCGACCTGATGTGCGACATCAACCAGATGTGGAGCGTCAATCGCGCCATCGACATCGGGCGGCGTGTCGAGGACTACCACCTGTTCTGGCTGGAGGACGTGGTGGCCCACGACGACTACCAGGGCATGGCCAAGGTGGCCGACGCCCTCTACACACCCATCTGCTCCGGCGAGTACGTCTACGGCGTCAACCCGTTCCGCCAACTGATCGAGAACCGCTCCATCGACATCGTGATGATCGATCTGCTTCGCGTCGGCGGCATCACGCCGTGGCGCAAGGTGGCGGCAATGGCCGAGGCGTTCAACATGCCGGTGGTCAGCCACCTGGTGCCAGAGGTACACATCCAACTCATGGCATCCATCCCCAACGGCCTGACGGTGGAGTACATGCCCTGGTCGCTGCGGCTGTGGGAGGAAACGCCCGCCTTCGTCGACGGCAACCTCCAGGTACCGGACAAGCCCGGCCTGGGCCTCGCCTTCGACCAGGACGCACTGAACCACTACGCGGTGGCGTAGAAACCTGGCCCGAGATTCCCTCTCTCTGAGGGAGAGGGTCAGGGTGGGGGTGAAATCCTCCGCCAGGCTAATCCTAACTGCAGCCCAATTGACAAACAGGGAGGAAAAGAAAATGGTAGCTCAGCTTCGCACTTACACCATTAACCGGGGAATGATGGACTCGTGGCTTCAGGTGTTCAACGAGGAGATTCGCCCGATTCACGACAAGATCGGCATGCCAATCTCCGCCACCTTCGTGAACGCCGATCGCAACGAGTTCATCTGGATCCGCAATTTCAACAGCGCCGATGAGATCCCGGAAAAGGAGGCCGCCTACTTCGCCTCCGACGAGCGCAGGGCCCTCGGCGACAAGCCCACCAGCCACATCGCCAAGATCGAGGTCAAGGTCATCGAGACCGTGCTGGAGCCGGCCGGCGTCGCCTAACCACAGAAACTCAAAGATTAACCGGAATATCGGACGCCGTAGGATGCCAATAGCGAGGAACAACGTCGATCCGGACAGGTTTAACTATGAACGGGAACTGCCTTTTCAGTTAAGGATTGACGACTTCAAATTGGCAATAACCGATGTCTACGACTTCTTCTACGATGTGAACGACCATTTGACCGACAGAGGACTCCAGCGATTGGACGATATGCTACGCCCGGCAATAATGTCGGGCGTTTTGTCCGATATGCTTACGTCCAGCCTGGCCCGGCACTCTAGGACCCTGGTAGAAAACCAGTATTTCAATGGGCACCCCGACTTGGTAGTGCAAGGGGTATATCCCGACAATTCAGTGCAAGCCGGTGAGCAGGGGATCGAGGTTAAAACTACGCGCAACCGGGGTGGTGCCGTGGACACTCACGGTGCCAGAAACCAGTGGATGTGCGTGTTCGTCTATGAAATCGACCGGGAGACCGAACCCGCCATAGACCGGAGACCGATGGCATTCACGGAGGTCTATCTGGGCCAAGTAACACTGGAGGACTTTCGACGAAATCCGCGCGGCGAACTGGGAACCAGGACCGCCACGCTCCACCGAGATGGCATCAGGAAGCTGCGGGAGAGTTGGGTGTATCGTTCTCAGACTCCCCGTTAACGACAAGGGCTGTCAACTTCGGTATCGCCTCTCTCGCTATCGAAAAATAATCGCAGTCCCTTTCAATGCCTATGCTGTCATAGCTGACGGCGTTGGCGGCGGCCAGAGTGGAACCAGATCCGGCGAAGGGATCCAGGATCATCCCTCTTTCCAAAGGCAAAACGGCGCGCACCACTTGGCGCAGGAAAGCCTGCGGTTTGAGACTGGGATGCGGGGCAAGTTCCCTTTCTTGTGCTCTGGTGGGTGCAGAGGGAATCACGTCGCCAAAGGGCCTTTCGGGAGATGGACGGCGGAATCCACCTGTACTCCATTTTCTCAGGTTGTCCTGAACCCGACCTTCCAATGGCTTGCGAAAAACCAGCCAGGGCTCCCACATTGAACGGGGCATTACGCTAATTTCGTCGAATTCCTCGTGGGCTCCCTTAGGACGGTCGCCACCACGCATTGTCATGGTCAGCCGTATAATTTCGCCGCGCCGCTCTAAACCCGATTGATCCATAGCCATCGACACAATGTGAGATACCAAGGGGTTCGAAGCGACAATCACGTTTGCGCCCGGTACGAGAATTGGCAGGAGCATACTGGCCCATGCTGAGAAATAGTCCTTTAGCTCAATAAGTTGCTGTCTATCAAGAGTCGTGAATCTGGGGACAGGTGAACGCGTACTTCCGTCAAACGACGGTGGAATCCGCCATACTCCGCCCTTGCCGGAACGTAGCTTTAATTGCTGTTCCTGCGTGTACTCGTGCAGACCGTATGGAGGGTCAGTAACAACAGCGTGTATGGAACAGTGCTCCTGCCTCTCGATCCATGAAAAGCAATCGCTATGGTAAAGAGTTGATTGCTGGTAAGTGAAGGGAACCTGCCTTTCCACAGTGTCCACGCTGATGGCTCGCTGCATCACGCCCCCTTGCGCATCTCGACGTGGAGGATGCCGGCCTCCATAAACGTGTCGCCGTGCTCCTCGTACCCGTGCCGAGCGTAGAACTCCTTGACGTAGTCCTGCGCGTGCAGAACGAATTCCCCGGCGCCCTGCTCCCTTGCCTCGTCCTCCAGGAACCGCAGCACCAGGCCGCCTACGCCGCTCCGGCGGTATTGGCGGTCCACGGCCATCCGGCCGATTCGGGCCGATCCATCCTCTACGATTGCCCTCCCCGTGGCAACGGCGACGCCGTCAAGCAGCGCGAGGACGTGGGTGGCCGCCACATCGTACTCGTCCAGCTCTATCTCGGGCGGAACTGACTGCTCATCCACGAAGACACGGAAGCGTATGCCGACCGCGGCCTCCATGTCCGCCTCCGATTCCACCAGCTTGATCGTGATGTCGCTTGTATTGCTATTCACGTGGCGGCAGTAACCTCAAAGGTATTGTTATGTATCGGTTCACCCCCACCCTAACCCTCCCCCTGAGGGGGAGGGGATTTTGTCCGGCGGGAGGGAGTTCTGTCGAGGGAGAGTGGACTACTTAGAAGACGATCACGCCGCGACCGATCTCGCCCTTGTCCATGTCGTCGTAGGCCTCGTTGATCTGGTCCAGAGTGTCTTGGCGGACCACCAGGTCGTCCAGGTTCAGCTTGCCTGCGTGGTAGAGGTCGGTGAACTTGGGCATGTCCACCCGGGCGTGGGTTGAGCCGTAGTAGGTACCCCGCACCGTCTTTTCGTTCCGCACCATGTCCACGGCGTTCAGCGGCGCCTCGGCCCCAAACGGAGCGATGCCAACGAGGGTGCAGATGCCGGACTTACCGGTCATGTCGTAGGCATTCTTGATGGTCTGCGTCGCGCCCACCACCTCGAAGGAGAAGTCCACGCCCTTGCCGCCCGTGAGCTGCCTGACGCGCTCCACCGGGTCGCCGTCGGCGGCGTTGACCGTGTGGGTGGCGCCGAATCGCATGGCGAACTCGAGCTGGCTCTCTCGCAGGTCCACGGCGATGATCTGGGTAGCGTTGGCGAGAGCTGCACCCATGATCACGTTGATGCCCACGCCGCCGCAGCCGACCACCGCAACGGTGCTGCCGGGCGTGACCTTGGCGCTGTTGACCACCGCACCGACCCCCGTGGGTACGCAGCACCCGATCAGCGCTGCCTGGGCCATGGGTGTGGGCATGTCGATGGGCACGCAGCCCATTTCGGGAATTACTGCGTACTCCGCAAAGCAGGCCACCTTGCCCATGTGGTGGATCCGTGTGTCTCCCTTATGCAGCCGCTGGGTGCCGTCCAGCATGTTGGCGCCGGTGGCCATGTGGTTGTCACACACCTGCGAGTTGCCCGACAGGCAGGAGTTGCACCGGCCGCAGGCGGTCACGAAGGACAGGATCACCTGCTGACCGGGGCGCACCGAGGTCACTCCGGGGCCCACGGCTTCGACGGTGCCCGCGCCCTCGTGGCCCAGCACCACTGGCAGCGCGATGGGTGCGTCGCCGTGCATGAAGTGGCGGTCGCTGCGGCAGATGCCGGCCGCGCCGATTTTCACCAGGACCTCACCCTCCTTGGGGTCGTCCAGTTCCACGTCCTCGATCACCAGTGGAGTCTTCGGTTCGTAAAGAACGGCAGCCTTCAACGTCGGTCTCCTATTCGGCAGAATTGCCCGATAGTCTCATTTATCGCCGTCTATATTCCAATGCAGCCCGTGTTGGTGTCAATTGCGTCCTGTCAGGAGTGTGGATCGACTGCGACATATTAGTCTGAATCAGAATTTACAGGATGAAAAGATGTACAGGACTGAATTTGCATCCGGTAACCATATCAACATCCTGCAAATCCTAGAATCCTGATTCAGACCTACACATTGGAGCCGGCGAGTTTCTCCTACCCAGCCAGCGGCTCCATGCCGGCCTCGGCGCGGGCGTCGTTGATATGGTCCAGGACACGCTGGCGCAGCGGGGCAATCTCGTAGCCGATGTCGGCCAGCATCCTGCTGTTGTCGACCAGGTAGACGTGCGGGACGGTGCGGTCGCCGGTGGTGATCTGCGCGTCGGGGATGTAGCTGCGCACGGCGTCGGCCATGTCCTTGATCGTGGCGAGGCTTCCGCCGCTGATGTAGGTGCGGTGGTTGAGGGTACCGGCGAGGGCGGCACGAACGAAAATCTCGGCGGCATCCTCAGCGTGGATCATGGGCGACGGCTCGTCCTCGTGGAACGGCATGGAGATGGGCTGGCCGATGGCTGGCAGAGACACCATCAACCCGCCAATGGTGCCAGTCATCCCTGTAACCCGTCCATGGCCGAATACGGTGCAGATGCGTATGCCCCGCAGGTCCAGCCCGTACAGGTCGGAGTAGCGGCGGGCCGAGAAATCGTTGACCGACTTGGTCATGCCGTAGACGTTGATGGGGTCGTTGACGTCATCCTCGTTTATCGGGCGATCTCCGAAGGTGTCCTGCACCCCGTACACGGCGATGGAGCTAGCGTACACCACCCGCTCGATGCCGCACCAGCGGGCGGCCTCGAACACGTTGTTGGTGCCTCCGATGTTGACCTGCATGGCGAAGTGCGGTCGGTCCTCGGTGTCGGGGGGCAGCAGCGCCGCCATGTGGATGATGCGGGTAACACCGTGGTTGTTGATGGCCTCGATCAGCTGGGGTAGCTGGGTGACATCGCCACGGTACATCGTGATTCGGTCCAGGTACTGCGTCAGGTTGCCGCGTGGCGGGGCGAGATCGAAGCAGACGACCTCCTCGCCGCGCTCCAGCAGCTTGCGTATGATACGGTTGCCGATGAACCCGGTACCGCCGGTCACCATTACGGACATTCTCTCTCTCCTGTGTGGCCCTCGTCGGGCCTGTTCGGGGGTCATGTTAGGCCCCGGCCGATGGCGCCGCAATCCCAAATGCGTCCCGGTATTCGGTTGCTCGACGGCCACAGAATCAGATATCCACGTCCACGACAAATTCCGAATCGCCCTTCCGGGCGAACCAGGACGATTGTTCAGTCATTGTCTGAATCAGGATTTCCAGGATTAAAGGATGCACAGGATTGGAGTCTCATCAGCAGAATCCCAAAATCAAACGAATCACAGTTCAGACAATACTTTGGAATAGCCCTTCAAGGCGAACCTGTCGCGTTGACAATCCAGCCGCCAATGGTGTATCTATCTAATGCCAAATTGCGCATTCAGCAGGCAGCTTTCAGGCAGCCGGCCCAGTCACCCCGTGGCCCTGCCGCAAGTTAGGAGGAGGAATATGGCCGACACTTTCTACTGCAGGGTCAGTAACTTCCTGTCCGACCCTCGGGACCGGTTCATTGCAGTCGGAGAAACGTCAGACGAAGTCCTGCAGAAGGTCAAGGACTATCTGAAGAGCGAACCCGCTGTATCCCGTTACGGTGCCATCGATGTGGACAACCTGGAAAACAACATCAAGACGTGTATTTTCCAGCGGGGCACCAAGAATATCCACAATCGTGCTCCGGACACCCGCTACTACCACGAGGCGCCGCCCAGCGAGTAAACCCCGGGCGATACGAAGTACAAGGAATGGCATGACCCCGCATCCCCCGAGCGGGGTCTTTGCTTTTGGCCAAGTCCCGGATGTGTCAGAGCGGGCGCTTGGCGGGAATACCCACCCGCCTCGGGTAACGCTCAGGAGTGGGGGCGACCTTTTCGAAAGCTACCACCACCCGATTGTCGGTCAGGCCCTCAAGGTCGACGGGATACACGCCGTCGAGGCGTCCACCCAGTTCAGTGAGAGCATGGGATGCGCCGCCCAGTTCCTCCTCGAGCGCACCGTGCTTGTGGGCCACCGTGCGTCCGCCCACGCGGCAGAGGGGCAGCGTGTACTCCAGCAGCAGCGACAACCTGGCCACCCCTCTCACCAGGGCGAGATCAAAGGCCTCGCGGAACTCCGGGAGACGGGCCAGATCCTCCGCCCGTCCCTGGTGGACGAAGACACCCTCCAGGCCGAGCAGGCCGGCCACATGCTCCAGAAAAGCGGTCTTTTTGCCCACCGACTCGATCAGGTGCAGCTCGATGTCGGGAAAAGCCAGCTTGAGCGGAAGACCGGGAAATCCAGCGCCGCTGCCCACGTCAACCACCCGCTCAACGCCCGGCATGCCATGGAACGGGTAGGAGTTGTCGTGGCGAAAGGGCAGGCACACCGTCAGTGAGTCCAGGAAATGGCGGGCCTGAGTCTCTTCGTATCCAGTGATTGAGGTCAGATTGGCCCTCTGGTTCCACTCCGACAGCTCCCGGTGGTACAGTTCGAACTGCTCCAACTGCTCTCCGGACAGGTGAATCCCCAGCGATCTGGCTCCTTGCTCCAGCAGTTGCACGGTGCGGTCCCAGCCTTCAGGCGAACACAACAAGTGTCATCATCAACATTCGGGAGGACCGTCGGAGATTCGTTCAAACACGTCCTCTTTGGCAGACCAGAGAGCGGGAGTTTCGTCAATGGAGACATTGATTCCCAAGGGTCCGGTCACCGACTCCACCATTTGTTCCAGGCGAGGAGTATTGACCACGATTTCGACGGGTAACCCGGGCATAGACTCCAGAATTTTGACCAGCAATTCCTGCCGGTCGTTATCGGATGCTCCGGGCTGCGTGAACAAATCAGTGAGAACGCTACCCGACTCGGAATCGACCAGTATCGCATAGACAGGAAGGTGAGGGCGGGCCTTTTTGTCCTCGAAGAGTGGCACAGGGAGGTAGTACATGCCCAACTCGCACGTCGTTTGGGACCGGAGTCCCGTGCCGGCCAGCCGCCCGAGGCGTTCAACGTCCTGATATGCAGCGGCAGGCGTGGGAAGCGGTGCGAAAATTTGGTCATATCGGGCGTGCCATCCATCATCTTTCAAAAACAGGGTGAGAAACAAATTGGTATCGTCATCGCAATCGATGGAGACCTCACCCTGATTGGCTGACACTGTTAGAAACGACATACCTCTCAAAGCGGTTGCCAGGAGCACGGCATCGTCGGCCTCCAATAGCCAGGGAAAGTAGCCTGGTTTATAGGAGCGGAACAGGGGCCAGCGGCCTCGCCCGCGGTAGCGCAAGCCCAGGCTGCGAATGACGTCGCGATCCTCTTTGTCCAGTTCCTCACGGTCTGCCAGTGTGGCAGAGACCGCATCGGTCGTATTCAGGGCGTCCAACGAATCGGGGGCCACCAATCCCGTCGTGAGCGCAAGAAAGCCCCCCAGTCCCTCGTCGCCCCGGTACACGGCCAAGCCCCGCTCGATCCCTCCACTGCCCAGAACAACGCAGTAGCCTCGCTCCCGACCGCCGGGCAATTCCACGGCCACCAAGTCCGAGTCATCGAACAACATCCACGGATAGAGGCCACAATATTCACGGAAGGCCTCGTGAAGTTCCAGCCACTGTTCTGCGCTTGGCTCCGGCACAGGGTCTCACCACTCCCACTGCATATCTCGACTCGACGCAACCATCGCATCGCCTGCTGCGGATTCTAGCACGTCAAACCCTTCATAAAGAGAAATGCCTCCGGGCTGATAGCGTTCCAATTTAGGTGGTATGGGATGTAGGATAGGCTGGGACTGAGTGGGGAGGTGAGGAGTGATGGGGTTGCTTTTCGAACTGGAAACCCGGTTGGAACAGGAATTGCCGCTGCGCCTGCAGGGGACATTGCAGGAATCTTTGGACCAGTACCGCCCGCAGTGCCGCGATTGCGGACTGCTGATGCACCGCCATCACCGCTACTCCCGGTCCATCGCCACCCGATACGGCCTGCTGGAGTTGCAGATACCGGTGTTCCGCTGTGGGGACTGCCGCAGCATGACCAGTGGTGCGGAACTGCTGGGCGACGAGGAACGCTACCGCAGGTATTCAAAAAAACTGCCGACTGGGCCGTGAGATTGGCTGCTCTGGGGCTCAGCTATACTCAGGCTGGCCGGTTGGTGGGCAGCGTCAAGAGCACTCTTTGCCGCTGGGTCAGACAGGAGGCAGTGAGAGAGCCGGTGCTGTCGGGGCATGTCTGGGAACTGGACGGAATGTGGACCAGGACCCGCTTAGGACCCAGGGAAATGAGGGTGATCCGGGACGAAATGGGCACTGCCCTGGGGTCTTTCGAACCCTGGTCCGAGGTGATAGACCAAGCCTGGCGGCAGGCTGAGGGCACTCCGGTCCACTTGGTGAGCGACGATGATCGTGCCATAGCTGCCGGAATTGAGTTGGTTTACGGGAGGGAGGCGCCCCACCAGCTCTGCCAGTTCCACCTGTTGCGGGAATACCGGCGCAACGTGGGCCATCAGGGATTCAGGGCGGCAAGGGCGTTGCTGGAATCCGCCAGCAGAGCCGAGGCAGAGGAGCATGCCCGGGAGGCAATTATCCGCAGCGGAGGCAAGGCCCTGGATTGGTGTCGCAAAGCACTGGGAAAGGGTATGACCCATCTGGGGACAGGGCAGGAAAGACACCGGACAACATCACGACTGGAGCGTCAGAACCGGGAGTACCGCAGACGGGAAAAGATGGGAACCGTCTGGTCGCCCCACAACCTGCTGGCACTGCTTCAAATCAGGGGCCTCATAAATCAAACCACCTAATTCGGAACCCTGCCCTCCGGGCTAGCGCAATTGACACGAAAATTGGCGGGCCGTAGAATTCCAATGTTCGGAATTTTACACAGAGTAAAGACTCGGAAGGCGAAAGATGGCGACAAAAGCGTACCTCCTCGTGGAGACCTCCGTGGGCAAGACCCGCGAGGTGGCCACCACCCTGACTGGGCTGCCAGGCATCGCGACGGTTGACGTTGTCACCGGCCCCTATGACATCATCGCCATGATAAACGCGGATGACATTTCCGTTGTTGGCGATCTGGTCACTGGCCACATCCACACCGTGAATGGCGTGGTGCGGACCGTTACCTGCGTAGCTGTCGGCGGCTGACGCCTTCCCCGTCAATTCGCTTCCCCACCCTGCATCACAGCGCCAGGGAGTGCCGTTTTGGACTTTACATTTACCCCTGAGGACGAGCAATTTCGTCAGGATTTGAGGACCTTTCTCGCCACCGAGCTGCCCGAGACCTGGGAAGGCGGTGGCCGCTACCCCGAGGAGGATGACTGGGACCTGACCCGCGTCATCCGCCGCAAGATGGCGGATCGCGGCTGGCTGACCATGCACTGGCCCGAGGAGTATGGCGGGCAGGGTGCCTCACCGGTGAAATCCGCGATTTTCAACGAGGAGATCGCCTACCTTCGCGCTCCGGGGCGCGACATCTTCGGTGTGCGAATGCTGGGCCCCACCCTGATGATTCACGGCTCTGAGGAGCAGAAGCGCACTCATCTGCCGCCCGTGGCTCGTGGTGAGGTCCAATGGTGCCAGGGCTACAGCGAGCCGGAGTCGGGCTCCGATCTGGCCTCTCTCAGCACCCGCGCCATCCGGGATGGCGACGACCTGGTGATCAACGGCGGCAAGATCTGGACGACGCTGGCCCACCGCGCCGACCACATCATGCTACTGACCCGCACCGACCCGGATGCTCCCAAGCACCGGGGCATCAGCTTTGTGCTGGTCGACATGAAATCTCCGGGCGTCACTGTGCGGCCCATCATCAACATGGCCGGCGGCCACGAGTTCAACCAGGTGCTGTTCGACAACGTCAGGGTGCCTCGCGCCAACGTGGTCGGCGAGGAGGACCGCGGGTGGTACGTGGCCGTAACGCTCCTTGATTTCGAGCGCTCCGGCATCGACTACTCCGCCAACGCCCGCCGCCTGCTGGACGATGTGCGGGAGTACGCCACCGAAACCAAGCGCAACGGCCGGGCCATCATGGAGGAGCCGTGGGTGCGCAGCCTGATGGCTGACCGCTACATCGAATGCGAGGTGGCGCGCCTCATCGCCTACAATGTGGCCTACATGCAAGGGGAGGGGTTGGTGCCCACCCGTGAGGCCTCGATGAGCAAGGTGTTTGGCAGCGAGACGGTCCGCCGAGTGACCGAGGCGGCCATGGATGTCCTGGGCCTGTACGGCACACTGGGCCGTGAGGAGAAATGGGCGCCGCTGATGGGCCGCGTTCAAGAGCACTGGATGCTCAGCTTCTCCGGCACCATCGCCGCCGGTACCTCCGAGGTACAGCGGAACATCATCGCCAGCCGGGGCCTGGGGCTGCCGCGCGGTTAGGCCGCATCGTATCCACAGTTGCAGAAAAGCACCAAAGGGGCGCACGATTGTGCGCCCCTTTGGCATGGTTGGGGAGGAATCCAACCTCTCTGTAAGTTTGGGTCTGTAAGTTTGGGCCCGGCCCAGCCCGCAATTCGCTGCAAAGCGTGGTACGGGAAAGCTCTCGTGCTCACGCTGAGTCTTGCGGTTTCCGTTGTTCAAGTAGAACGTGGGACACCCCGCCGTAACCCAGAGGAAGATTGGACCTGTCAGGCGGTCGCCGCGGCGTATTCAGGCCGCCAGCGCCAGTTCTCCGGCGGGCGAGTCCAGCATCGTCGCCTCGCGACAGCGCTGCAGAATTCGGAAGACCGTGCGGTTGGTGATGCCGAACCGCAAGGCCGTATCCTCGATGCTCAATGCCTCCTCTTGCATGGTCCTCACAATCCGGAAATCACGGGCCAGGCGCCGGTTGCGCTGGTACCATGTCGGGTCGTCGTACCGGCACTTGGGCAGAGGGCAATCGAGGCAGGAGTCCGAAGCTTCGCATCCCGTGTCCACGTAGTGATAAAATTCCGAGGCGTCTTCCGGCGCAGAAGTTCCCGTCCTGACGAGCCGTGTGTCCGGTTGGGCGGCGAATATAGTGGCCATACCAGTCCCTCAAACGTGTGTTCTAATATTTGAAGCTAATTTAGAACATGTGTACAGGGAGTGTCAACGGGATTTTCCACTGGTTTTAGGAGAAATGTTCTAATTGTTGGATGATTGCATAAGGAGGACCCAAGAGGGCTGATGATCGAATACGAGACCATGACCTACGAGCGTAAAGACCGCATAGCCTATATCATGTTCAATCGGCCGGACGTGCTGAACGCCGCCAACCACCAGTTCGAAGAGGACCTGCGGGAGGCGCTGCTTGAGTTCGACACCGACGACGAGGCATGGGTGGGCATCATCCACGGCGCGGGGCGGGCATTCTGCGCCGGTGCAGACATCAAGCAACGCTTTGTGGAACTGACGCCCCAGGAGCGCGCCCGCCGCGACCAGGGACCGAATCCCGAGGGTTACCTGGGTCGCACCGCCAACTGGAAGCCGATGATCGCCGCAGTTCACGGCTATGCCCTGGGCACAGGAATAGTCATTGCCTCGGAATGCGACATGATTGTTGCATCGGAGGAGGCCAAGTTCGGCATCACGGAAACCAGGCGGGGACTAGCCGGAGGCAGGATCTGGGCCAAGGTCAACGCTTTCATGCCCTCCAAGATCGCCAGCGAAATGGTGATCACCGGCGAACCCGTGGAGGCCGCTGAACTCTACCGTCTTGGACTGATCAACCGACTGGTGCCCACCGGGTTCCACCTCTCGGCTGCCGAGGCCCTGGCCGAGAAAGTCCTGAAGGCGCCCCCGCTCTCCACCCGCGTGGGAGTGAAGGTCACTCGCCGCCAGTGGGTGCAGACCGGGGCCGATGCGGACATGCAGACCCTTCCGCTCAGGCTCCACCTGTCAGAGGATTTCAAGGAGGCCAGCCGCTCTTTCGTGGAGAAACGCCCTCCCGAATACAAGGCGCGGTAAATCGGAGGCCACAAAAATCCCCTCCCCCAGCGCGGGAGGGTCAGGGTGAGGGAGAATTTCGCGTCGGGACACCTTCCGGCTATCCCTGCGCTTCCACTTCCTGCATGCCGTAGGGAGACTTGCCGATCACCATTCCGTTATCCAGGGAAACAATGGCCCTGAGGTTGTGGAAGAACAGGAACGACCGAAGGTCAATTTCCATATTGACCACGTGGCGCGACAACTCGGGAAGTGTCAGCACCTCCACGCCGTTTATCCAGCAGCTTTCGTATTCGTCCAGTTTCCTGCGGTGCACCCTGGTATCGACCGATACCTCAACAGCGCACCCCGCTCAAGACGAGTGCTGCAACAGGTCAACGGCAACCCTGCCGCCCTTGTTGAGGATGCGGTCCGCCGCCGCCTGGCTCATTACAATTTCCATCACCTTACTCCCGCGCTTTCCTGGGTCGCCCCCATGTCAGGTATCGCCCTTGGCCTCCTGGGCCGGTCTGCCTCGCTAGCCATCAGCAGCGCGTTGACGGCGCCTACGCTGGCGGGATGCACTGGCCGCCGGTTCTGTAGCCGGAGGGCAGTTTCCCGGCACAGGAACTCAAGCACGGCCTGGCTCAGGCTCTCGTTGGCGATGTGCTGCAACTCCCTCTGGTAGGGATATGACTTGATCTTGCGGGGCTCGAGCTTGTCGGCAATAAACACCAAGAGGCCAAGCTGGCCGAGACTGTGATGGCCCGTGGTGTGCCAGCGGACCGCCGCCAGGATCTCCTCGTCGTCAAGGCCGTCTTCGTGCCTGAGTATTTCGGCACCCACCGGGCCATGCAGGGTCACCGGCGCGCGTCTCTCGATATCCAGAGGAGACATCCCGAAATGGTCCGCTAGCCGCAGAATCTCCTGCTTCTTAGCGGCGCGGGCCACATCGTGTCCCAGAACCGCCAGTTCCGCCCGCTCCTCGTCGATCCCGTGCCGGACCGCGAGTTCAAGGCCCACATCGCGCACGCGATAGATGTGCGCCCGCAACTTGTCAGGCAGCGAATCGAATCGCTCCCGGAACTTGTCATTGACAATCCGGAACCTGGGTCTGGTCGTCATCCCATATCGCCCAGCTGGCGGCCTCCCAGCAGATGGACGTGAGGGTGGACGATAGTCTGCTGCGCATCGGGGCCCTGGTTCAGCGTCAACCTGTAACCGCTGAGGGTGACGTTCTCCCGCCGGGCCATCTCCTCGGCTACAACAAACATGTGGCCCATAATCGGCACCTGACCGGGCCCGACGTAGGCCAGCGACGCGATATGCATGTTGGGGATGATCAACAGGTGCACCGGCGCCTTGGGGCTGATGTCTTTCACCACGAAACACCGTTCATCCCGGAAGATCACGTCCGGGTTGGCCGAGTCGCGAGCGATGGAACAGAAAATGCACTGGCTGGCGGTCGTCATTGGCCTCTTTCGCTTTCAATCAATTTTGGAGAGTGTATCACAGCGGTTCGGATTGCCCCGAGAGTCGCTCCAATCGGCGTCGGCGGGCACGAGTGTCGACAACAAATGAATCAGGCAGTTCGGTGGACACGGCTTCCAGTTCGGCCAGGAATTGCTTGACTCTGCCGACGGCGTATTCCACGGCTTCCGCCGGCTCCCAGTTTTCATAGAAATTCTGGTGCATGGTTTTCGCGACCGCAAACATATCCCGTAGGTCAGAACGGTCCAATTCCTCGGCCACTTGACCGGAAATATCAAAGAGCAATGAATGCGACTGGTGCTGCCAGCCTCTCTGCTCAGCTATGGACTTGAGAGCGCACGCCGCCGCGCCCCAGGACTTCTCCGACGCCTGCACCAGATCCCCCTGTTGCAGGTAGTCCTCCGCCCGCGCCATGAAGTCGCGGCTCATATTTGCGTATTTGTTATCCAAAGCGGTCATTTGAAGCCGTCGCTCGGTCTATTGGCCAGCAATGCTGGCCATCGCCAGTTCCTTGTGGTAGTTGGCGTCGCCGTAACCCAGCTCCTGGACCTTGGCCCGGCGAGTGTACAGCTGCAGATCATGCTCCTTGGTGAACCCGATGGCCCCGTGGCACTGATGGGCAGTGGCGCAGACCCGGCGGTAGGCCTGGCTGATCCACGCCTTGGCGATGGATATCTCGCGCTGGGCCGGCAGGCCCTCGGCCAGCATCCACGCCGCCTGGAAGGCCACGCCCCGGCAGCCCTCGACGTCTGTGGCCATCTGGGCGCAGTGGTGTTGCACCGCCTGGAAGCTGCCCACAGGGCGACCGAACTGGGTGCGCTGCTTGACGTATTCCACGGTCATGTCCAGCACCGCCGAGGCACCGCCCAGCATCAGGATGCACTGGCCGGCAATGGCTCGCTGCAGGGCGCGCTCCGCGATGGGCCAGCCGCCGTTGACCTCTCCGAGAACGGCACTGGCAGGAAGGCGGACGTTTTTGAGCGAGACCTCGAACTGCTGCTCATTGCCGATGATGCGCATCGGCGTTACTTCCAGTCCTTCCATTCTGGCTGGCACGAGGAACAGCGTAATGCCGTCCTCCGCATTGCCGTCAGACCTGGTCCGGGCAGCCACGATGATCACATCGGCAACATGGGCGTCGGGCACGAACAGCTTGGCGCCGTTGAGGGCGAAACCGTTTCCGTCGGCGGTGGCGGTGGTCTCCACTCCCCAGGCCTCGTAAGTGGCGCTGGCCTCAGTGACCGCCAGGGTCAGGATGCCGCTGCCGTCGCAGACCCGGCTGAGCAAGTCGTCTTTCTGGGCATCGCTGCCAGCATCCATAACAGTCAGGCCGCCCAGCACCACTGTCGAGAAATAGGGGCTGGGAGCCAACGAACGGCCCATCTCCTCCAGCAGCACTGCCAGATCGAGGAAATCGCCGCCAGTACCCCCATACACCTCAGGGAATGGCACTCCGGCCCAGCCGAGACTGGCCATCTGACGCCAGAGATCGTCAGGGTAGCCGCGCTCATCCTCCTCCATTTCCCGCACCAGCGTGGTGGGGCACTCCCGCGACAGGAATTCCTGTGCGCTGCTCTTCAGCATCTGCTGGATTTCAGTAAGGCCCATGTCCATGACTTGCTACTCCGACTTCAATCGTTCAATTGCATTAGACGCCCCGGTGATGATGCTGCCGGGGCGCCGATAGTATAGTTGATGCCTGATTGCTGCTCAATATAGAACTGCTGCGGGCCATGCCTTTCGGGTCATATCAACTGGGCAGATTACCATTTCCTGCACCATTCCCAGACTGCTCATCAAACCACGTCATCAAGAGCGCGTTCACCGGCACCAGCACCTGGCGCACGGGGTCTATGCCAAGTCTTGCTATCTCTAGCGCGGTTGCTCCCAGCAAGGGACTGGTTTCCGCTGGTCCAAAGACAACAGGCGCAATTATTTGCTTATCGGAAACCCTGATGGCCGCATACCCCATCGGCAGTTCTATTACCCTGCCATCTGCCAACTCGAAAGTGCTATTTTCTGTGCTTGTTACTCCCAAACCTACAAGCAAGTGGTCGGCAAATACACTGTAAGTTGCACCCGAATCTACCAGGGCCTCTATCGTTGCGAACTCATCACTGTAGGGTCGCGCCACCTCGATTGAAACACTGAACGTTCCCATTTCGCTAGACCTCGGCCACAATCTCCACTGGTGTGTTGCGGGCAACGATGATCTCCATCACCTCGTCGCTGTCATTGACCGGTTGATGCACGGCCTCCGCGGGCACGTAGATGAAATCGCCGGGAGCGATGGGCAGCGGATTGTCCAGATTGTCGCCCACAACGAACCGCCCGTGGCCCTTGACCACGTAGATGGCCGACTCGCAGTTGACGTGGTAGTGGGGGCTGGAGGCGCAGTGCGGCGGAATGGTGGCGATGGCCAGGTGTATACCCGTGGAGCCTGTCAGGGCCTCAGACACCCCTGCCAGCCGTGTCATGGCCCCGGACTGAATCTCAACCTCGAGGCCGTCGGGGTGAATTACCTTGCATTCCGCCATAGTTTTCTCCTTTGATTTGTTGTTTGTTCGGGGAGCACGTCCTCACCCTAACCCTCTCCCTCTGGGAGAGGGAATAGGCCGTCAGATGCTGCGCACGAATGCGCCGAGGCGCTCGATGGCCCTGTTGATGTTTTCCTGGGAGTTGGCGTAAGACAGGCGCACGTATCCGTCGCCGTACTGGCCGAAGGCCGAGCCGGACAGCAGAGCCACGCCTGCCTCTTGCATCGCCCGGTCTTCGAACTCCCTGCTGGACAAGCCCGTATCGTGAATGCTGGGGAAGGCGTAGAACGCCCCCTCCGGCTCGGGACAGCGGATTCCCGGGATGCTGCGCAGGCCGTCGGTGATCAGCCTACGACGCGCGGCAAACTCGGAGGTCATTGCCTGCACCTGGTCCTTGGGGCCTTCCAGCGCAGCGATGCCAGCCTTCTGCGTGAAAGTGGCGGCGCAGGACACGCTGTTGACTGCCAGACGCACCACGTGAGGCACCAATTCCGGAGGCAGGATGCCGTAGCCCAGCCGCCAGCCGGTCATGGCATAGCTCTTGGAAAACCCGTCCAGGATGATGGTGCGCTCCTCCATCCCGGGAATCGATGCGATGCTGAAATGCTCTCCGGTGTAGAGTATGTCCTTGTAGATCTCGTCGGCCATCACATACAGATTGGGATGCTTCATCACCATATCGGCAATGGTGCGCAGCTCGGTCTCCGACAAAGCCGAGCCACAGGGATTTTCCGGAGTGTTGAGGATGATGAGCCGGGTCTTGTCGGTGATCTGAGACTCCAGTTGGTCCAGATCGGGATGGTAGTTCTTGGACTCCAGGAGCTGCATTGGGACGGGAGTACAGCCCGTGAACTTGATCATGGACTCGTATATGGGGAAGCCCGGGTTGGGGTAGATGACCTCCACGCCCGGCTCGCCCAAGGCCAGCAGAACGTAGAACATGATCGGCTTGGCGCCGGGAGTGACCACGACGTTCTCCGGCTCCGTGTTGGTGCCTCGCACCTCGCGGCTGTTGCGCGCGATGGCCTCGCGCATCTCGGGCAGCCCGGCCGTGGGGCCGTAGTGGGTGAACCCGTCACTGATGGCGGCCATTCCTGCCTCTATGATGTGGCGCGGCGTGTCAAAGTCAGGTTCGCCGATTTCCAGGTGGATTATTTCCCGACCCTGGGCCTCAAGGGCGCGGGCCTTGGCCAGCACCTCAAATGCGCTTTCGGTTCCCAGGTCATGCATTCGAGCGGCGACGGTCATTGTTCCTCCGGTTTGCTGCTAGTCCCCTCTTTCTATGGAAAGAGGTTTTCGTATTTTCCCTCTATCCCAAGGCAGAGGGTCAGAGTTGGGTCGAATACCTTGGCAACATTTCCTTTGTGTCTGGATATTTCCTACTCGTCCGGTTGGGCCTGATTCTGGGTGCGAACGGGCAGGCCATAGATGCCTATGAAGCCCGCGGCAGCGGCGTGATCGTACTGGTCCTGCCGGTCGTAGGTCGCGAGACCGTAGTTGTAGAGGGCCCGCGGCGCCTGCCGCCCAACGACGGTGCAGCTGCCCTTGTGCAGCCTCACCCGGATGTCGCCAGTGACGTGCCGCTGCGTGCTCTGCACGTATGCGTCGAGGTCGGCCCGGTGCGCGGTGTACCACAGTCCGTTGTAGATCACGTCGGAGTATTCCTGCGCCAGACGGGCCTTGGTGCGGGCCTGCTCCTTGCTTAGGGTCATGGTTTCCAGCGCCTTGTGCGCCGCGTGGAGGATGATCGCGGCGGGGCACTCATAGATCTCCCGCGACTTGATGCCGACGAGCCTGTTCTCGACGTGGTCGATGCGACCGACTCCCTGCTCGCCGCCGACCGTGTTCAGGTGGCCGACCAGGTCAACGCCACCCATGGCCTCGCCGTTGATTGCAACGGGCAGTCCGCGGTCAAAGCTGACTTCCAGATACATGGATTCGTCGGGGGTCTCGGCCGCCGGCCTGGTCCACAGGTAGGCGTCCTCAGGCGGCTCCAGCCACGGGTCCTCGAGTTCTCCGGCCTCGATGCTGCGGCCCCACAAATTTTCGTCGGTGGAGAACCGGCTGGCCCTTGTGTTGATGGGAAGGTTGCGCGCCAGGCCGTACTCGATCTCGTCGTCGCGGCTCATGCCCCAGTCGCGGATGGGGGCTATGACTTGCAGCTCCGGGTCGAGGGCCATCACTCCAACCTCGAGGCGCACCTGGTCGTTGCCCTTGCCAGTGCAGCCGTGGGCCACGGCGTAGGCGCCGTGCTCGCGCGCCGCCTCCACCAGGTAGCGGGCGATGAGCGGACGCCCGAGGGCGGTGGCCAGCGGGTACTGCTCCTCGTACACCGTTCCGGCCTGCAGGCTGGGGAACAGGAACTCCTCCACCAGCGTCTGGCGCCCGTCCACAACCACTGCCTCGACGGCGCCGATGGACAGCGCCCGCTGCCGGACGGTCTCCAGGTCGACCATGCCCAGGTCAGCGGTTAGAGTGACGATGTCGGCGCCATACTTTTCCTTGAGCCACGGCACCGCCACCGTGGTGTCCAGCCCGCCGCTGTAGGCGAGCACAATTCTGTCGTTAGGCATTGGTTATAGTTGCTCCAGTTTGATTGTTCAGAGGGATGCTAGGAACTCTGCGACTTCCACGCCAGCCTGTTTGAGTATCCTGCGGAGGAGCCTTCGCCCTATGTCTCGCGAGCCATGAAATGGGACTGTTGCCCATCGCCCGTCCGGGTGCCTCAGGATAATGTGGCTACCACTTTGGTGGTCGAACTCGAAACCCAAAGTGTATAGACCCCCAAGTACCTCCCTGGCTCTGAGTGTTGGCATCCGGCCCATGGATATCTAGACTGTAATCCTGTGTACGCCCACAAAACGGTCTGCCACATCCGGTCGGTTTTCCCATTCCTCTAATACTAGGCAAATAACCTCTTTCATATTTCCCATGAGTTCATCCAGTGTCAATCCCTGGCTATAGCAACCTTTTAACTGAGGGACTTCTCCCATATAAGAACCGTCTTCGTCTTGTTCTACAACGACATAGAAATCCCGAATTTTCACTGCTCATCCACCTCAATTGCCAACTTGTACACGCCAACAAAGCCAGAGTCCATGTCCAAGTCGTCGTCTATTCGCGCAAGTTTGATTGCGTTCTTGATATTGATCATCAGTTCATCGAGATTCCGCCCACATGCAGTACAGTCCCTCAGTTGAGGAACCGTACCAACGAATCCACGGTCATCATCTTTTTCGATTAGAATGTAATACTCTCTCTCTACCATCGCATTTCCCATCAGTCCCCAAGCCAGCGATAAAACTCCAACCCATCTCTAGTGAATGCAGGGGCGCACATCTGCGCGCCCCCACTTTGGATCCTCCGGGAAATGCCTTACGGCTAGATATTTGACAGGGCGGTGCTCAGGCGCTCGGCGGCTTCGTCCACTTCCTCCCGCGTCACGGTCAGCGGGGGCATGAAGCGCACGGTATTGGGGCGCGGACCATTCAGCAGCAGCCCGGCCTCGTTGCAGTTGGTCAGTACCTGCCCGGAGATGGCATCGTCGAAGTCCATGGCCGCAAGCAGGCCCTTCCCGCGCACCTCGGTGACGAAGGAGAACCGGTCCTTGACCTCGTTCAGCCGTCCCAGCAGGTAGGGCTCCATGTCCTTGACGTGCCCCGGGATGTCGTTGTCGATCAGGAACTTGGTGCCCGCGTAGCCCGCGGCGGTGGTCAGGGCGTTGCCGCCGAAGGTCGAGCCGTGGTCGCCCGGCACCAGGGCCTGGCAGTGCGCCTTGGACAGGAACGCCCCGATGGGCACGCCATAGCCCAACCCCTTGGCCAAGGTCATTACGTCCGGCTCCACGCCGTACTCCTCGTAGCCGAAGAGGCTGCCCAACCGGCCCATACCAGTCTGCACCTCATCCAGTATCAGCAGGATGCCCTGGCTATCGCACCACTGGCGCAGCCGCTGCAGGTAGTCGTCGTCGGGAATGATCACTCCCGCCTCGCCCTGCACCGGTTCCACCATCACGGCGGCGGTGCGGTCGGAGGTGGCGTTCATCACGCCCTCGACGTCGTTGTAGTCGACGTGAACGAAGCCCGGCAGCAGGGGCGCAAAATTCTCCTGGTAGTGCGGCTGCCCGGTGGCGGCAACGGTGGCCTGGGTGCGGCCGTGGAAGGAGTTGAAGGCGGTGATAATCTCGTAGGCACCGTCGCGCTGCGTCTTGCCGTAGCGGCGGGCCAGCTTCATGGCGCCCTCGACGGCCTCGGCGCCGCTGTTGCCGAAGAACACGAGATCAAGGCAGCTGTTCTCTATGAGCGTCTCAGCCAGCTGCAGCTGAGGCACGGTGTAGAACTGGTTGGAGGTCTGGATCAGCGTGCCGGCCTGCTCCGCGATGGCCTGGGTGATGGCCGGGTGGCTGTGGCCCAGCTGGTTTACGGCCCAACCGGCCACGAAGTCCAGATACTGCTTGCCATCGGCGTCCCAGACCTCGGTGCCGTCCCCCCGGACGATGACCACCGGTTGGCGGCGAACCGTCTGGGCGTAATACTTCTTTTCGATATCGATCCAGTCGCTGCTGTTGCTCATGGCGAGTCCTCTACTCCCGATTGTCCGACTGCGGAAATCCACTCAAAGTGTGCCTTCAGATTATCGCACACCCGCAAAAATCTTTCATTGGGCGGTAGTGTCTGCGGTTCGGGAACCGTGCAACAAAGACCCCAACAGGGGCTTATTGACGGTTCACTTTACCGAACGTACTATAAATATCACGTTTTGCTATATATACTATCTATAAAGTGGGTATGATGCAGATGGAAACCTGCTGTTCCGTGCTTTCCGAGAGGACATACCGGTACCGCGCGGTGCCGAAGGAGGGTATGCGGATGATCACTATGAAATTGCGTCTTGCGATCTCGGTTGCCCTGGCCGTCGTCCTGCTGGTCGGCTTGCCACTGGTTGCGCCTTCGTCAAGGGACCGAGTTGAGGCGGCGTTAACCGGCATAGTCGGTGCCTATTCCGATGGAGAGCCGGTGGGGAGCAAACTCGCCGGGCAGGTCAATGACCCGCCCAGGGCCGCAGCAGCGACACGGACGGTTCCACGAGAAACGTCAGCCACTGAACCTATGCCTCATCAGTGGATGGAGAGCGCCACCCCGCTGCCCGACGGGTATCTGAAAATGGCGCATGGCGAACTCACTCCGGAGGACGGCGGCAGGGATGCATTCAGCTTCACTGCAGAGGCTGGGATGAAGTACATCGTGGAAGTGGAATGCCGAATGGATATACAGGACGATGGAGATGTGCACTACGTGGACGACTACCTGGTCGATCCGAGCATCCTTGAGATCGTGAGCCAGGAGGGAGTGCGAGCGATGGGCGAGCAGGACGGAGGCGGTCTGCTACCGAACTGGGCCCGCGGATACTTCGTCCCCGAAGTCACCGGGACCTACTACGTTGCGGTGGGGAGTGGACAACTGGACCCGTCGGGCACCGGACACTACACCATATCGGTGCGGCAGGATGACCACGCCGATGACTGGCAAACCGACCCCGATATCACGATTCGACCAGGTGAGTCCATCACGGCAATCATACACTCCGACGTATCGCCGGACCATCCGGGATTGCACCCGTATGACTGGGCCCATTGGGGCAGCACATCGGAGCCGCTCTGGGCCGTTGAGTCACTGGATGACCGGGACGTGTTTCGTTTCGAGATCGACCGGGAAGGTACCTATCGCCTCGCGGTGGCAGACGCGTCGCCTGAGCTGGGTATTTGGGCCGTTTGGGCGGAAAGCGAATCCAGGCAGCATTTCTCGTGGAACGGTCCGTTGGAATCCCTGGAGGAGAACTACCAGCCCGGTGTCTATTACGTAGGAGTGGGAACCACGTACGAAAGCGAGGGCAACACGGGTCCCTACGTTCTATCTCTGGTCGCCGTGAGTGAATCCGACGCCGACGCGGCCGGCCCGTGATTATCGACGGTACTAGCGAGGGTGTCGGAACAGTCGCATCCAGGTTCTACCCTCGCCGCGCGGTCGCCGTGATCGTGGTGCCGGTGGCGCGGCCCTGCAGGCAGTCCAGCAGGGCGCCGGGCTGCCGGCCGTCGACGATGTCGGCAACGGCGCCGCCTTCCAGTCCTCGCAAGCAGGCCTGCAGCTTGGGGATCATGCCGCCGCCGGCCACGCCAGAATTCAGCAGTATGTTGGCGCGGCGCTGGTCCAGGCGTGGGATGACGCGCCCGCCGCTGTCCATAACCCCGGCCACGTCTGTCAGGAACACCAGCCGGTCGGCCTGCAGCTCTCGGGCCAACTCCCCGGCCACTGTGTCGCCGTTGATGTTCAGCGGCTTGCCGGCGTTCTCCGAACCGTCGAAGTGGTGAAGGCCCAGTGGCGCGATCATTGGGATGAAACCCGAGTCCAGCGCGGCGCGAATGGGCGCGGCGTTCACCGACTGGATCTCGCCAACGTACCCAAGCTCGGGGTTGGCGATGCCACATGCCAGCATTCGGTTGTCGACGCCACTGAGGCCGATGCACCGGCCGCCCAGTTGCTCCAGCAGCGAGACCAGCTCCTTGTTGATCAGGCCGCCCAGCACAGCCACCACGATCTCGAGGCTCTCTGCATCGGTCACACGTAGGCCACCGACGAACTGCGGAGGGATGCCCTGGCGCTGCATCCAGCGGGAGATGACGTTGCCGCCGCCGTGCACCACCACGACCTCCTCGCCCTCCTGCTGCAGCTTGACCAGGTCCAGCAGCGTGGTGTCGTGGCTGCCCAGGGTGCTGCCGCCGATTTTCACTACGATGGACAGGGGATTTCTCCTAAACAACAATGTCGAACCACAGAGAACGCAGAGGACACAGAGTATTCATTGGATTCGGCTGAAAACTCTGTGTCCTCGGTGTGATCTGTGGTCGGAACGGTCCGGTGGCTAGGTGGTGTAGGCGCTGTTGATGACGACGTATTCCTCGGTCAGGTCGCAGCCCCACGCGGTGGCGTCCTCGTCGCCCAGATTAAGGGCAATGCGGAAGGTGACTTCCTCGCCCCGCATCAGCGCCACCACGGCATCGCGGTGGAAGGGCACGGGCTTGCCGGCTTCCATGATGCACACGCCGTTGATGAAGAGGTCGAGCTTTTCCTCCACCGCCTCGGCCTGGCTGCGTCCCAGGGCGGCCAGCAAGCGTCCCCAGTTGGGGTCAACGCCGTACACTGCTGACTTGACCAGCAGCGACGAGCAGATGGTCCGGGCCGCCACGCGGGCGTCGGCGCTGGTCTTGGCTCCAGTAACCTCGACGACAAGCAGGTGGGTAGCGCCCTCGCCGTCGCGGGCCAGCTTGCGAGTGAGCTGAATGCAGCACTCCAGAAGCCCGGCCTTGAACGCCTCGGCCTCGGGCGTTCCGGCGGTGATGGTCGCGTTGCCGGCGGCCCCGTTGGCCAGCACCACCAGCGAGTCATTGGTGCTGCTGTCGCCATCGACAGTGAGCATGTTCAGCGAGTAATCGGCGACATCAGGCAGCATGGTGCGCAACAGGCCCTGGTCGATGACAGCGTCGGTGGCCACGAAGCACAGCATGGTGGCCATGTTGGGGTGGATCATTCCAGAACCCTTGGCCACGCCGCCGATGTGCACCTCGGTGCCACCGATGTCGACGGTAACCGCCACCTCTTTCGGGTGGGTGTCGGTGGTCATCATGGCCCGGGCCAACGGGTTGCCTGCGTCATCAGACAGCTCAATCTGTTCGACGCCGGACTTGATGAGGCTCATCGGCAGCTCCACGCCAATGATGCCGGTGCTGAACACCAGCACCTCCTCGGGCTTGACACCCAGGGCGCCGGAGGCGATGACGGCCATCTCCTTGGCATCGATGTAGCCCTGCTCGCCCACACCGGCGTTGGCGATGCCCGAGTTGACCACCAATCCACGAATGGCGTGCCCACCCGCCAGCGTCTCACGGTTGACGGTCACCGAGGGCGACACGATGCTACTCCGGGTGAAAACGCCCGCTGCGGCGCAGGGCGTTTCGGACAGCAGCATTCCGACGTCCATCTTGTCTTCGGAATAGGTCTTGATTCCGGCATAGGTGCCGCCGGCCTTGAACCCTCGGGCTGTGGTGATGGTGCCGCCGTCAACATGGTTGATCGCGCCGGGCATGAGCAACCGTCCTCGTACTCGGAATAGTCTCGTGAATGGGTCTCAGAAATCCGACGGCAGTATACCACAGAGGGACTCAGTTCCTAATCCCAATTCGCTCTTTGCGGAGAGGCCAGCTTACTTCTATACTGCAAACAACGATCTCATTCGTTACGGTTCCACAGGGATCTACGAACTTATCGAACCTCAATCGTTGATGGTGAACTCATGGCCAAGGTAACTCCCTTTCGCGGGTGGCGCTACAATCCGGCGGCGGTCGATGATATGGCCGCTGTGCTGTGCCCGCCCTACGACCTGATCACTCCGCAGGTACAGCAGGCCCTGATGGACCGGCACCCCCTCAACATCATCCACCTGGAGGCCGGCGAAGGGCTGGACTGGTCGGCTGATCCCGGTGGTCGGTACGCAGAAACGTCCGCGCGCTTCGAGCAGTGGCTCGGCGACGGAGTACTGCAGCAGGAGGACTCGCCATCTTACTACTTGGTGCGCCACGGATTTACGCTGAACGGACAGGAGCGTTCCCGGCTCGGTTTGGTGTGCTGCGTGGGCATCGAGGACTACGACACCCGGCAGGTGCTGCCCCACGAGTTCACCGAGGCCCCGGCCATCCGAGACCGCGTTACGTTGATGGAGTCGGTGTCGGCCAACATCAGCCCGATAATGTCGCTCTACCGGGATGCCAACAACGAACTAGGCCCCGTGTTCCAGCGCGTTGTATCGTTGGCGCCGGAGGTCGATGCCCGGGACGAATACGGCTCTGCCACGACCATGTGGCGCATCTCGGACACGGCAGACGTCGCTGCTATCTCCGGGTTCTTCGCAAATCGCCCCGTGTTCTTGGCCGACGGGCATCACCGGTACGAGGCCTCGCAGCATTATCAGCGTGCCCGCCACGCCGAGGGGAAGGACGGCACATCACTGGCCCACAACTACGTGATGATGACGCTCATTTCCTACGACGACCCCGGACTTGTGGTGCTGCCATACCACCGCAACCTCAGCGGACTAAGCACCGAACAGTTGGAACGGGTCAGGGCGCGACTGTACGAGCTGTTCGAGCCGGAACCGGTGGAGGGGCTGTCGCCCGACGAGCTGGTGGCGCTGGTCGAGGAGCGGGGCCGCAGCGCCCGAGTGATGGCTGCCGTCACTCCGGAGGGAGCACAACTGCTGACAGTCCGCGAGTCCGCCGTGGGCGACGACTGGGGGATGCTGGCGGTCTCGGAGGCCTGGGTCCTGGAGGAGAAGGTGCTGCGGCCCGAACTGGGCGACGCAACCTTGCGGCACCTCGGCTTCCTGCACGACCACGACGAGGCGGCGGCGGGAGTGGCCAGCGGTGCCCTGCAGATGGCGTTCTTCCTGAAACCCTTCCCCATGGACGCCTTTGAGGAGATTGTCGGTCAGGGACAGCGGCTGCCCCGCAAGTCAACCTTCTTCTACCCCAAGCTGCCCACCGGGCTGGTAATCAACCGCATCGATGGGGAGATCTAGACCGTGGTATGATCGTAGGTCCGGTTAGGATAGTTTAGATACTATCGTATCGAAAATGAGTTCCGCTGGAGTTCGCAACCAGAGGAGGCAGACCTTGAGCAACGACATTATCGCCAGAGGCGGCAAGGGCGGGGGTGGCAAAGGCGGCGGCGGCAAGAGCGGTGGAGGTGGTCGGCCACAGAACGGCCCCAGCACCACGGGAAACCCATCCGGCGGTGGCCGCGGAAACAATCCTCCCGGCAAATAAGGCCGGTTTTGAATCACCGACCACCGGGGGCATCTAATAATACCTAGCGATAGGGGGCGCACAGGTGTGCGCCCCTTCGCGTTTCCTGGCCGGCGCCCTCCCGCTCAGGTTCGCTCCTCGTAGCTGGCGGTGATGGCCTGGCCGGCGCGGGCGCCCTGAACTGCAACGAATTCCTCCAGCTGACGTATCTCGGAGAGAGTCGCCTCGTCGGTGGCCCGGCTGCGCTTTAACGCCGCCAGCTTTGTCTTGGCCTCGTCGACCTGCTTGAGCACCACCAGGGCTTCCAGCTCCTGGGTCGCTGAGGCCTTTATCTGTAGCAGGCGTCGCCGCACTCCCTCGGCATTGACCAGCCGCTCCTCGATCTCGCCCATGGCCGCCAGTGATGCGTCCAGGCTGGCCTGTCCGTACATGGCCTGTCGGGGAACCCGGCGCAGTTGCTGTTTGAACTGCGAAATCTGCGCGTCCAGTTGCTCTTCCTTGTTCTGCATCTCGGCCAAGCCAATTCGTAGGTTGGCCATGGCCTTTTCCAACTGTGAAACCGACACTGCTCGACTCCGTATTTCGCTTGTTCGGCGTCAATGGCGCGTATATTACCCCATGGGATACGGGACATACAAAAGGGGCGCACGGGTGTGCGCCCCTCATTCATTGGCAACCCGGTTTGGCTAGTTGGCGCTGAATCCCACCTGGGGCAGCAGTTCTTTCAGGGCGTCGATGACTTCCTCGATATCGTCCTCGGTCACGTGGCCGAGGTGTCCGATGCGGAAGATGCTGCTGCTCAGCTTGCCCTGTCCACCGGCCAGCACGACGTTCTTCTCAGTGCGCATGCGCTCCATGAGGGCACGGCCGTCAATGCCCTCGGGCATCCTGACCGCCGTCACGGTGTTGGACGCGTAGCGCTCGTCGCTCACCAGCAGATCGAGTCCCAGCTCCCGCACCTTGTCGCGCGTCAACTGACCTATGGACGCGTGGCGACCAAACACGCCCTCGAGGCCCTCGTCCATGATCTTGTCGAGGCCAAGGCTGAGGCCGTACATGGCGGCGACGTTGGGCGTGAAAGGCGTCTGGCCGCGCTCCAGGGTCTTCTTGGCCTCTTCGAGATCGAAGTAGAAGCGGGGCATGGTGGCAGATTTCTGGGCCTCCCAGGCGCGGTCGCTGACGCTGATGAAAGCGAGGCCTGGGGGAATCATGAACCCCTTCTGGGACGCGGTGCCGACGAGGTCGCAATCCCAGGCGTCCACCGGCAGCGGCAGGCAGCCCAGGCTGCTCACCGCGTCCACGAGCAGCAGTTTGTCGAACTCCTGCTTGGTGATGCGTGCTATTTCCTCGAGCGGGTGAGTGACGCCAGTAGAGGTCTCGTTGTGGGTGACCATGACCGCCCTGACCTCGGGATCATCGCGGAGGACGTTCCGGATAGCATCGGGATCGATGGGTTCGCCCCATTCGAAGTCCAGGCGGGTGACGTCGGCGCCGAAGGCCACGGCCATATCGATGAAGCGGTCGCCGAAGGATCCGGCCGTCGCGGCCACGACCTTGTCGCCGGGCGAAAGTGTGTTGACCAGGGAGGCCTCAAGCGCCCCCGTCCCGGAGGCGGTGAGGATGAACAGGTCGTTATTGGTCATGAAGACCTGCTTGAGCTGCTCGGTGCACTTTGTGATCAGCTCGTCGAACTCGGGGCCGCGATGGTTGATCATCGGGGTTCCCATGGCTTCGACGATATCGTCGGGAATGGGCGTGGGCCCCGGGGTGCGAAGGTTCTGTGGCTCGATTTTCAGCATGGCACGTCCTTGAAATGTCTAGACGAGGTGTCTTGTCTCGTGGGCTTGAAACTGTCTGCCCGAGATTGACCGGCTATCGCCAGCGAAATCCGTTCAAGCTGATATCGCAAATCGTCGGGGCAGCACCAACTATCCATTATAGCATTGCACTGCTTAATAGTGGCCGGACGAGTCGCCAAAGGCACAAATGACAGGACTGGAGTTCAAGGGATTTGGGCATTATGTCGTATTATAATGTTGCTCGATTTATTGACCCCAACCACGAACACCTATCGTCTCAATGGAGGACGTCATGGCTTTGGAACTTAACCCCGGACACACCGCCCTGCTGCTGATGGACTTTGAAAACGACATCGTCCACGAGGAAGGCGCGTTCAAGGACTTTGGATTCGCCCAGATGGTCAAGGACAACGACGTGCTGGGCAAGACAGGCCAGGTGTTGGCCGCCGCCCGCAACAAGGGCATCCTCGTCATCTACGTCTCGGTCAAGTTCCGCCCCGGCTATCCGGAGCGTCCGGCAAACGCCGGCCTGTGGCAGGGCCTGCACGGCGCCAACGCCCTGGTCGAGGGGACCTGGGGCGCGTCCATCCACGACGCCCTGACTCCGCAGGAAGGCGAGCCGGTGGTCACCAAGCGCGGCGTGTCGGCGTTCATGGCCTCGGACCTGGAGCCGATACTCAAGAACAAGCGCATTGGCACCCTGCTGCTGACCGGAGTGGCCACCAACTTCGTCGTCGAAGGCACGGCCCGCGAGGCCAGTGACCGCGGCTACGACACAATAGTTGTCGGCGACTGTTGCGCCTCGGTGAACCAGGAGGCCCACGACGCCGCCCTGAGCGTGGCGCTGCCCTTCCTGTCGACCATCTCCGACAGCGAGGAAGTCATCGCCGCGCTGGGCTGAGCGAAACCGGCTGTGTATCGGGCGGCGCGTCGGGAGCCTCCGGGCGCCGCCATCATCTCCTTGTAGCTTAACCGCCACCCATTTGAGCGGAGTTTTATGTCAATGACCCAGGTTGCTGACCTCCTTGCAGGACTGAATCCGGCACAGCGCGAGGCCGTGGAAACGGTGGACGGGCCGCTCTTGATCGTGGCGGGGCCCGGCAGCGGCAAGACCCGCGTCATCACCCACCGCATCGCATACCTGGTGCGGGAGTGCGGCGTCAGCCCCTTCAGCATCCTGGCCATGACCTTCACCAACAAGGCGGCGCGGGAGATGAAGGACCGTCTCGGGCGACTGACCGGCCCTCACGCCGACGCCCTGACGGTCGGCACTTTCCATTCCTTCTGCGCGCGGTTGCTGCGGATAGAGGGCGATTTCATCGGCCTGTCCCGCAACTACTCGATCTTTGACGACGACGACCAGATTTCGGCCATCAAGCAGTGCCTGGAGCAGGCCGACTACGACCCCAAGCGTTACCCGCCACGTGCTGTGCTGTCGGCAATCTCGCGGGCAAAGAACGTACTGAAGGACTCGAGAGCCATGGCGCGGGAGGCCGACGGCTACTATTTCGAGGAGGTCTGCGCGCGCGTCTACGGCCGCTACGAGGAGCTGATGGCCCGCAACAACGCCGTCGACTTTGACGACCTGCTGCTGCGAACGGTGCAGCTGTTCCGCGAGTACCCCGTGGTCTTGCAGCGCTACCAGGAACGCTACGGCTACCTGATGGTGGACGAGTTCCAGGACACCAACGTGGCCCAGTACCAGCTGGCCCGGCAGCTCTCGCAGGGGCATCAGAACTTTTGCGTGGTGGGCGATCCGGACCAGTCCATCTATTCGTGGCGCAGCGCCGATGTGCGCAACATTTTGAATTTCCGCGCCGACTACCCTAGAGCCAAGGTCGTCTCGCTGGGACAGAACTACCGCTCCACCAGCAGCATACTGAACGCCGCCAAGGGCCTCATCGAGTCCAACGGCCAGCGCATCGACAACCAGTTGTTCACCGACAACCCATCGGGCGTGCCGGTGCAGGTGGACGAGGCGTACGACGAGGACGAGGAGGCGGGCAAGGTCATCGGCGAGATCAAGCGCCTGACCCGCGAGGAGGGGTTCAAGCTGGGCGAGTGCGCGGTGATGTACCGGGTGAACGCCCAGTCCCGGGCGCTGGAGGAGGCCTGCCTGCAGCAGGGAGTCAAGTACCGGCTGGTGGGGGGCACCCGCTTCTACCAGCGCAAGGAGATCCGCGACCTGACTGCCTACCTGCGGCTGGTTTTCAACCAGCAGGACGATCTCAACCTGTCCCGCGTGGTGGGCGTGCCACCTCGCGGCATCGGCGCAAAGTCCATGCAGCAGCTTGGCGACTGGACCTCGGGGAAAGGCACGGCCATGTTCGACGCAATGCGCCAGATAGCCGAGGCCAGCGCGGCCAAAGAGCCGTGCCCGGTCCCTCTGCCCACCCGAGCCGCATCGTCCATCGCCAAGTTTGCCGCGCTGGTCGACCGCTGGGTTGGCCTGAGCCAAGAGGTCGAGGTGGTCAAGCTGATCGACCTGATCCTGGAGGAGTCGGGCCTGCAAAAGTTCATCCAGGAGGGCGATGACCGTCCCGAGGAACGGTGGGAGAACGTGATGGCCTACCGTGCCATCGCCCAGGAATTCAGCGCCGAGACCCCGCCCGACGGGCTCGGTTCCCTGCTGGAACGCACTGCCCTTGTTTCACAGGTCGACGAGTTGGAGGACGCCGAGGACTCCATCACCCTGATAACCCTGCACCAGGCCAAGGGCCTCGAGTTTCCGGTGGTGTTCATGGTCGGGATGGAGGAGGGCCTGCTGCCACATTCCCGCTCTCTGGACAGCGAGGAGCAGACGGAGGAGGAACGGAGACTCTGCTACGTTGGAATGACCCGCGCCGAAAAGCGGCTTTACCTACTGCGGGCCTTTCGCCGAGGTTTCCGGGGAAACACGGGCGGCCCGGCGGTGGCATCCCGGTTCCTGCGCGAAATCCCCGCCGACCTGGTGGCTGCGGCGGCCCTGTCCTCAACCGCCGCCCGCGCAGCGGTAGGGCCGGACTCCGGCAGGGGCAGCTCAATCCGTGCGGCGGCCCTTGCTGCGGCTGCGGCAGCCCCGGCGCCGTCTGGTCCAGCGCTCCGTGTCGGCGACCTCGTGCGCCACCGGGCCTTCGGCGAGGGCATCGTGACTGCCGCCGACGCCACGGCCTCCGACGTGGAGATTACCGTTGAGTTCGCCGGGGGTGTGGGCGTCAAACGGCTGCTGCTAAGTTTCGCGCCGCTGGAAAAGGTTAACGACGGCAATTCCGACCAGGGCGGGAGGTAGCTGATTCCCTGCCATGGTTAACACGTTGCGCGACTCTTGCGACCGGCTGACCAAGTCCAACGGGTTCGAATACTTCATAGTCGCCCTCATCCTGGCCAATGCCGTTCTTCTGGGTGTGGAGACACTGCCCCGGGTGATGAACGGATTCAGCCACTGGGTGGAGATTGGCCACAAGGTCACCCTCGGCGTGTTCATCGTGGAGGCCGCGCTGAAGATATTCGCCCGGTGGCCAAGGCCATACAACTACTTCCGCGACGGCTGGAACATCTTCGATTTCTCCATCATCGTGCTGTCGCTGGTTCCCGCCACGGGAAGCTTCGCCATCATTGCCCGCATGGCCCGGCTGTTGCGGCTGTTGCGATTGGTCTCGGCGGTGCCGGAGTTACGGCTTATCGTAGCCACGCTGGTACGCTCCATCCCGAGCATGCTGCATATCGTGGCACTGATGAGCCTGATGGTCTACGTCTACGCCATCATCGGCTGGCAGTTGTTCCACGAACACGACCCGGAGCACTGGCGCAACCTCGGCATCGCGCTGCTCAGCTTGTTCCGGGTGGTGACGCTGGAAGACTGGACCGACATCATGTACAAGGCCATGGAGTATCACCCTTTGGCCTGGATATATTTTGTCAGCTTCGTGATATTCGGCACCTTCGTGGTGATCAACCTGTTCATCGCAGTGGTCATCAACAACCTGGACGAGGCCAAGCAGGAACGCCTGCGGAAGTTGGAGAGCGCACCCACGTCCGACTCTCTTCTGGCGGAGTTACGCTCCACGCAAGATTCCCTGCGCCGACTCGAGGACCAACTGCGACAGAGGCGAGAGGAGGACGACGCCGACGACCGGTGAACATGGACCTCCCCTATGCGTCGGAACGGTTGCAACGACCCACAGGGCTTGCCACTGTTGGTCCGAATGCCTGGCGAAAGCCTGCTCCACTAATCCGTCGATGGCGCGACAGGCTCCCCGCCCAAATACGGTCAGGGAGTTGGCAGCAGCCCTCGGAATCGAAGCACCGGCGGCCATTTATCGACGCTAGTGATATGATTCCGATGCTTTGATTTCGGAATAAAAAGGTTCTCCACTCAGGGAGCTTACATCTTGCCGACGTACATCACCTTTTGCCCCGATACCGGACCGGCGGAGCTGACTCCGGAGCTCTCCTACTGATGGCATCCATCGCCGATTTGCGGCAACGCGTGGCTGACATTTACCCCGGGTGGTGGGTGGTCGGCGCCTGCTGCTTCCTCGCCCTGTTCCCCGGGGCCATCTTTTCCTACGGCTTTCCGGTCTTCTACATCCCCATTCGGGAAGACCTGATGCTCAGCGACACACAGGTCTCCCTGATATTCGCCCTGTCGCGTGGCGAGGCAGGCGTGGGTGGGCCGCTGGTTGGCTGGATGGTGGACAAGTTCGACTCCCGCCCCATCGTGCTGGTCTTCGGGTTGATGGCCGGCGTGGGCCTGCTGGTCCTCTCCTGGGTCGATGGCTACTGGCTGTTCGTTGTGGTCTACGTGGGCATCGTGTCGGTGGGCAACAACAGCGGATTCGGGCAGACGTTCCTAGCCGTTACCAACCGGTGGTTCGTGCGTCGTCGCGCCGTGGGCATGACCCTGGTAATCACCTGCTACACCGCCGGCGGGGCCATGCTGATCCCGGTACTGTCGCGAGGCGTGGAGGCGCTGGACTGGCGCCCGGTGATGCTCTACACCGGCATTTTCGTTGCCGTCATAGTCATTCCGTTCTCCCTCCTCATCCGCCGGTCACCCGAGAGCGTAGGAATCGACCTGGCGGAGGCCGGCGAGGCAGTCCAGGAATCAGACAGCAACTCGTCAGCCCAATCAACGGGCCACGACTTTACGGTGCGGGAAGCGCTGCACACTCCCACCTACTGGTTCATCCTGCTGGCCAGCGCCTTTCGCATCTCGGTGACCAGCGGGATCCTGGTTCACGCCATACCAATCATGGTCTGGAAGGGAACATCGGAGCAGACTGGGGCCGACCTGATGGCGCTGCTGTTTTTCGTGTCCATCCCGACGCGGCTGCTCATCGGATTTTCCGGGCTGCGCCTGCCCGGGCAAGGCGTGCTGGGGGTCGGAATGGCGGTGGGCGCGGTATCCCTGCTGGCCCTGACCCTGGTGCCGGGGACCTGGGTGATCTTCCCCTTCGTTGCCGGGCTGGCCATCCTGGAGGGCGCGGCAGTGCTGAACTGGGTACTGGTGGGCAACCTGTTCGGCAGGCGCACCTTCGCCACCCTGTCCGGAATAATCTCAGTCTTTTACAGCGCGGGCATGATGCTATCGCCGCTGTTCCTGGGCTGGATGGTGGACCGCACCGGCGGCTACACCGAGTCACTGCTGGTACTGACTGGCCTCTACGCCGCCAGCGCCGTGTTGTTTGCCATCGCCCGCCGTCCGAGGCCCAGGGTAGAGCCTCAAGAGCAGCCGGCCTGAACGATCGTTACAGCGCGGCCTTGACGTTTTTAAGAAAGTCCTCGCCACCGATGCGCAGCAGGCCCCAGGCTGACACGGTGACAAAGTTGGCTCCCAAACGAACGAACTCGGCCACTCCGGCGGTGTCGCCAGGGTTGTTGCCGCCGACGCCGACGAACTTTCCCCCGGCGCGGACGCGGGTGATGACCTCACCCATCACCTTGCGCACCTCGGCAGTTCCCGGATTACCCATGCTCTGGCCCAGGTCAGAGGCTGCGCAGTGGAGCACGTCGGCTCCAGGCACCTGCAGGATGTCATCCAGGTTGGCCACCGCCTCGACGTCCTCGACCATGGGGATCACCAGGACCTGCGAGTTGATCCAGGAAGTGGCCTCGTCGCGGGTGACGCCGATGCCGTAGTCCTGCGCCCTTCCACCGCCCATGCCTCGCATGCCGTCGGGGTAGTAGCGCGCCGCCCCGGCGATTGCCGCCGCCTGCTCCCCGGTGTTGACGTGCGGCACAATGATCCCCTGCAGGCCGCGGTCCAGGTAGCGCAGGATGGTCTGGGGATGATGGTCGGGAATGCGGGCGATGGGAGTGATGCCAAAGGACTCGGCGGCACGGACCATGTGCTCCACCTGGTCCAGGTCGGACGGTCCGTGCTCGCAGTCGATCATCACGAAGTCGTAGCCCAGTGCCCCGAATATCTCCACCATATCTGGCGCGGGGCGGGTGATGATGGCCCCAAAAACCGTCTGTCCCTCGTTCAGCTTGGCCTTGGTGGTGTTGGTCCGCATCGCTTTTCCTCTGCGTTGGTTTACAAATTGCGTGTCGGGGTGAAATCACTCTCACGCCTACCCCATCTCTCCAGAGAGGGAGTGATGGGCAATGCCGGTATTCGCTACACCGATCCGTCGATAACGATGTCCAGCAGCGCAGGCTTGCCGGACGCCACCGCCCGGTCGACGGCGGGCTTGATTTGCGACGGGTCGGTGATCCGTTCGGCGGGGACTCCCAAACCGGCGGAGATAGAGACCCAGTCGAAAGGCGTGGTGAAATCAGAGTACATCAGCCTGCCTCCGGACGTTTCGGGTAGCTGCAGGACGTCCGACTGGTAGGTGTTGAAATTCACTTTCAGCACGCGGTAGGCGCCATTGTTACAGATGACGAAAACGCAAGGGATGTTCTCGTTGGCCGCAGTCCACAGGCCCTGTACGGTCATCATGGCGCTGCCGTCGCCGATGATGCCGAACACCTTGCGGTCCGGGTGGGCGCACTGCGTCCCCATTGTCGCGCCCATGCCGCCGCCGATGGACTGCCCTCGCACACCGACAATGTCTCCGCGTCGTTTGGCCTCGAAGTAATGCCGCATCACGCCGCGGTTGCTGATGGAATCGTCGACCACGATTGCATTCTCAGGGAGAGCAGCGGAGAGTTCGTACATCATTCGTGCCGGAGTCATCGGCTTGTGTTCCCAATTCTCGGCCACCGACGCCTCGAAAGCGTCCCGAGCGGCGGTCCGGCTGGCAGCCACACCCTGCTTGCGCTGCTGTATCTCCGCCGCATCTCCCGGCGATAGCCGCTCGTTCAGGGCGGCAACCAGGTCGGTCAATGCAAGCTTGCAGTTGCCCACAATACCAACGTCGGTGGGCTCCGAGCGGCCTATGCGGCCGGCGTCAGCGTCGATGTGCACCAGGCTGGCCTCGGGCGGCAGGATTACGTCGCCCCAGTAGAAGAGCTCCTCGAAGGGATCGGAACCGACTGCCACAACCAGGTCCGCCTCCTGCAACACGGCACGCTGCGACGTAACCCGCAGGGACAGGGGGCCCAAGTACTGGGGGTGCCCGGTGGGAAAGGCCACCTCGGCGCCACGGGCCTGGTACACCGGCAGGCCCATCAACTCGGCCAGTTCCACCGCCACGTCAACTGCGTCGTCGTCGGAGAGGCGGTCGCCCACCATGAGCAGCGGCCGGCTGGAACCCATGAGCAACTCCGCAGCCCTGGCGATGCCCTCCCGGCTGGGGCGCACGTCGTCATAGTTGGGGCGCGACGGCGCGATGTTCATTTCGGCCATTCCCTCCAGCGCGTTGGAGGTGAAACCCACGTAGACCGGCCCCTTGGGATGAGTGTTGGCCTCGTTGAACGCCCGCCGGATCGCGCTGGGAATTTGGTCCGGGTGGGATAGCTCCACCGCCCACTTGGTAACGGGTCTGACCAGGTTGGCCAGGTCGGTGATGGTCTCGTTTGTCTTACGAATGTCGTAGTTCGCAGATGTAACCACCATGGGAGAGCCGGTGTTGAGGGCGTCCAGCATCAGGGCAATGCCATTGGCCAGGCCGCTGTCGACGTGGAGGCTGACGAAGGAGGCCCGCCCGGTGCAACGGGCGTAGGCTTCGCCCATACCCATGGCAACACTCTCCTGCAGCGTCAGTACATATCGGAGATCGGGATAATCCCCCAGCATGTCGATGATGGGTCCCTCGCTGGTTCCGGGGTTGCCGAAAATGAACTCAACTCCCTCGGCCCGGAGCATCTCCAGCAGGGCCTGCTTGCCAGTCATCAATTGCGCCATGGACGCCTCCAAGTTGGGTGCTGCCCGCAATGGGGAAGGGGCAGCGGAATTCTCGGCCAATTTTACACTACAGCGGGACCCATGACTGAGGGTTCACGCCGGACGCTGAAGGAACCGCGCTGACCGAGCTTCCGCACAGCATCCCCCGGGAGAAGCCGCCATGGTCAGTTCCCACAGATCGTGTTTCTTTCACCACCATCGCAAGCATTTGAGGCATGCACCGAATGCATCATTCAGCACGGAGACCGATAAATTGCCGTCCACCCGTTGAGGAGGAGGCCCTAACCTCCCAAGGGGGTGGCAAACAAGTGGCATGGACAGTCCCCTAAATAAGGACAGTCCTTTACCCTCAGAATGAACAAATGCAGGGGATTATGTGCATTTTCCCAATCGAACAGCAATTTCCAATCCTATGTATTACCTTGATTATGGGGACTCGCACAGAGAATCGGACCAGATACGGTACAAAGGGGCATCCGGATACATTCGTCGGGACGAAAAGCGGTGGGCCGAAGTCGGCCTCTTGAGCATCGGAGTCATTTCGTTTGGTATCCTTTAACGATTATGGCCGGCACGGGTGGGCAAATTCATCCTGCATCATAGTAAAATTGGCACCGTGTTCCGCAGATTTCAATAGTTATTGTCAATTGCTATTCTGTATTTTGTTGTAGATAATCCGCGAACAACAGGTAAAACCGTTACGCAAAGCTGCGTCAGAAAGTGGTACGTCGGGGTTGATCTTGGGGCAATGAGCAACCGACTTCCCCAACAGGCTACGTCAATAGCCAAACAGGTCAACCCTTGTACAGCACGGACTGGCACCTTTCAGAGCAGGTGCCGGGACGGTACCAGGATCTCTGTCCCGGTCGATGTACGATCAATTTCGATAGCCCAGGGGACGGCAGTACCACGAGATGTGACGCCGTCAAAGCACAGGCGAATGACCCCGGGGCCGCGTATTCCATGGCGCGAGGAATGCTGCCGGGGTCAGGCAGGGAATCTGTCGGGGCAACGCATCTGGCAGCCAGCCCCGTTGAGGAGTGGCCGGTTTTGACTTCGTCGAACAGAATAAGAGTCGTTCTCGCCGACCATCACCAGATCGTGAGGGTCGGACTCCAGGAGATGCTGGAGGGGTCCGGTGAATTCGAGGTGATCGGCCACGCAGGTGATGGTGAAGAGGCCGTGCGTGTGTCGCTCGAATTGATGCCCGACGTCGTGGTAATGGACGTATTGCTGCCCGACAAGGATGGCATTGAGACCTGCCGAGAGATTAAGCGCGCCCTTCCCGATAGCCAGGTGCTGATCCTAACCGCATCAACGGCGGAAAACGACGCCCTCGACGCAGTTATTGCTGGCGCCTCAGGTTACCTGCCCAAAGACTCCGACAAGGAAAGGCTGTTGGCCACCGTGCGCGATGTCGCCGAGGGCGAATTCCGTATCCCAGGAAATGTCATCAGGAACCTGCTCAGCGGCCGGCAAATGTCATCCTTCAGGAGTTCCGCATCGGACGCAGTGCGATTGACTGCTCGCCAGCGAGAGATTCTCACCCTCTTTGCGCAGGGCCTTTCTTACGCCCAGATCGCCGAGGTTAGGGGAAAGAGACCTCTGACCATCCGAAATTCCATCTATGGCATCCAGAGGAAACTTCAGGCCAGATCCAAGCAGGAAATGGTTGTGTGGGCGGTCCGAAACGGCCTGCTGGATGACCTACCCGATCCCGAACCCACCGATTCCCAGGCGTGAGTGGGCACTGAACATCTCCACTGCCACAGTCCGCGGGACTTGCCCAACTCGGCCCTCTATACTGCCCGACCGCCCGGATTGGGTCGCCGTCGGACCACTGTGATCACCCCACCTCCGTGCCCCACCGTTTTCATCGCGCTATCCTCGTCATCTCCGCGATAGGCCCGACCTCCCCCTGCCGATGAGCAGGTCGTGATGCTGCCAGGGCTGGCAGAGCCGAATCCGCTCCCTATGCCGCGACGATCGTTCAGCAGGGCCCATGGAACCTTGTGCGGCGAATGTGCGTATATTTTCTTGAGGTACATACCTTCCGGTGGCGGTAGCAAATCACTCCTCGCTTCTCGGAAAATGCGTTGCGACGGTTGCTGGTGAGCCCGCGCCACGGTATTCCGAATAGTCACGTCAAGCTTACTCCATCCTGCATACATGCCCTGAGTGAGCTTAGATGGCTCTTGGCGTACCATACAATCAATCGCGTTGTGGTCGGCAATCTTGAAGGAGAACGAATCGGCGTGATCGCAGCAATGTTTGCGGCGATTCCGACAGATTCGCGCCTGCCCCAGAAATTTCAGGTCCGGGCAAGAATGCACATGATTTCCGTGTTCACCCTGCTGATGGCCCTGTTTTTAGGACTCGCGTCGTGCCAGGCAGCAGGACAGTCCCCCGGCGCCACCTCGCAAGTCGTTTCCGGGCGTAGCCCCGACGCTACCGTAAGCGGCACCGTCACGTACCGGGAACGGATCGCACTGTCTGAGGACGCGACCGTCATCGTTGAGTTGAGAGACGTTTCGCTGGCCGATGCGGCGGCACCTCTCGTCGCCAGCCAGACCATACGCAATCCTGGGCAGGTACCCATAGAATTCAGGGTGCCATACAACCGCGACGACATCGACTCACGCAACATCTACGGGATCAGCGCCAGGATCCAGGGGGCCGAAGGTCGCCTGGCATTCATCAACGACACGGCCCACGACGTGATTACTCGCGGGAATCCCACCCGTGTCGACATGGTCCTCGTGCTGGTACAGCCGCCAATGGAAATGCTGGAGGAAGATCCCGACATCGACTGGCGTACCTGGGTGGAGGCGCCGGTCAGAGCGAGCAGCGCCAATCTGATGCGCGGCGACCCGGAACATCTGCTGCGTGTTGTCTATCCGCAATCCACCATCGAAGGCTGCGCGCGCCCGGGCAACAAGAGCCTGCAGGTGAACGGCTATGACGTCGACATCAGCCTCACACTGATGCGGCCGCCGGCCACCCCGTGGGCCATTGACTGCGACCAGCAGACGGTGGAGCTTGATGAGATTTTCCACATCGAATCGCCGCTCCAGACTGGGAAGACTTACCGGGTAACGGTAAACGGACAGGTCATCAGCACGTTCACACTGCCGGACCCCAACCTGGGGCATACCTTTACGGCCCCTTCCATAGTCAGGTCGGTGGAGGTCGTCGAGGCGGGGAACGAACTGGACACACCGGCAATCAGAATTGTCTCAGGGCGGCCCAGCGGAAGCTGCACTCAGTACAACGGCTACGAACTGCAGGTGAGCGGTGAGGACAGGCGCGACGTAAGCATTACCCATCACCAGGTAGCCGACCCCGTGGCGCTATGCACGAAGGACTTCCCGGCCGACGAGACGCTGGTCCCGCTGGACCTTGATCTGGACCCGGGGTCCGAGTACACCGTGGTCGTCAACGGCGACACCAGCGCGACCATCGACACCCGATAGCGCAGGCCGGGTCCCGGTATTCGCCGCGGTTCCAGCAAGGGGAGCCGTTCCCGGACCGGCGCCTTCTGACTCCGGGGAATGTTGAACACCATCACCCGGGGGCCATATAGTGTTCCCCGCGAGGTGAGTGTCGTATGGCGGAGTCGGAAGTAGTTGTAATAGGCGGCGGAATAGCCGGAGCGTCGGCAGCATATTTCCTGGCCAGCTATGGCCGCAGGGTCACGCTGCTGGAACGGGGCGAGATCGCGTCCGAGGCGTCGGGGGTAAACGCCGGCGGAATCGGTGCTATCGGCTGGGGCCACCTGCCGAACCTGGAGTCACACCTCACCATGGGCAGCCTCCAGATATTCAGGTCGCTGCAACTGGAAATGGGCTACGACATCGAGTTCAGGGCCTCCGGTGCGCTCCAGGCCATCCAAACCGCCGCGCAGTATGAATACTCCCGGGACAACGTACAATCGCTCAAGTCCCGTGGCTACACCCTGGATCTGCTTGGCCCCGATGACGCCCGAGCCATCGAGCCGGAACTGAACGCGGAACTGGCAGGGGTGGTACATTTCCCTTTACGTGCCCAGGCCGACCCGGTCAAGGCCACCCGGGCCTTCGCCGACGCCGCCCGTCGCGAGGGCGCGGAGGTGCTGACCAGCAGGGAGGTCACCGGCATTTCGCCCATGGCTGACGGTACCTACCGGATCGACTGCGCCGGGGAGTCGCACACGGCCCGACAACTGGTGCTGGCGGCAGGCGCATGGTGCGGCCCGCTCGGCGAAATGCTGGGCGTACGTATTCCGGTTATACCAGTCCGGGGGCAAATGTGGGCCACCGAGCCCATGACCCCTAACGTGTTCCACTCGCTGTCCGGGGCCGAGTCCCCATCGCACTGGAGTGCCAGCCCCGGCAACGATGCAGAAACACCTCCTGATCTGACACACGTCAGGTCCCGGAGGGTTACCCGCCACCTATACGGACGGCAGAATCGGGATGGCGAGGTCATATTTGGCGGCGACCGCGAAGTGGTCGGCTATAACAAGTCGGTAGACGCCGCCGGGATTGAGGTCAACTTCGGGCACGCTCGGGAGATCCTTCCGTTCCTCGGCGGCCACTCCATCAGCCGGACATGGGCGGGACTTATGCCATTCTCCCTGGACGGCAGGCCCATCATCGGACGCCTGCCACAGAGAGAGAACCTTTACATCGTCAGCGGGCTGGCATCATCAGGGTTCGGACGCGGCCCCATGGCCGGCAAGCTCATCGCCGATTACATTCACACGGGGCACCGCCCGCCTGTGCTATCAGAGTCAGACCCGGCACGATTTTCGTCCACCTGAGTAAGGTCCAACTCTATCTACTGCGACCCATACAGGCCTTTTAATTGTTCCCTCTCCCTCCGGGAGAGGGTTAGGGTGAGGGCGTTCCCCTATCGATAACAAATCCGCTGTTGCGCAGGGTTTCACCCCCACCATCCTCCTCACGAGGAGGGAGAATTACAAGACCCCTCTGCAACCCCAACCCCGCTGGATGGGGTTTTGAGTTAAGCAGTCTAACGCGGACAAATCCGTCGATGCCTTGCTATTCGTTGGGGCGCAGGTACCGGCGCATCCTTTCCTCAAGGCTGGGCCGAGGCTGTCCGTCGGAGTCAGTACCCAACGCCTCGCCCCTCATCCTGACGGCGTCCGCCTCGGCGGTTGCATAGGCCCTGATCAGGATCCTGGGCCCGGCGGTTTCCGGGTCCAACTGGATTCTTTCCTCGTTGTGGCCCGTGGCCCAGCCTCGCCGGAATATCGACAATTGGAATTTCATCGCCTCATAGCCCACGACTCCATCCACCACCCGCTGTCTATCCTCCTCGGGCATTTCGGGCCAGTGGTCCCGGATGGCCTGGCGAGCTGCCTCCCGGACGACCTCCCACTGAGCCTCCTCATCCTCTTCCTGGACAAGCCGCAGGTTTGCGATCGCTCCATGCTGGCGTTCAAGCTTTTCAGACTCGGTTTCGTTTCGGTTCATCTCTATCTCTCACGCTGGTCTGCTCTGCCTCAGTCCCCTGCGCCATACAGTCCGGGCAAGGGCTAGGCGTGAAGCCGGTCGTAGGCTGATGGCCGCTCAATGCCACGTTCCTCGTCGTATTCTGAGGCAGACACCAGCTGGCCGGTCATGGTCTTGGAGGTCTGCAGGGCCATGTACACGGCCACCTCGGCAATGTCGTCGGGCAGCCTCATGCGCTTGTGAACTTCGTCGTCGTAGTCATCGTTGGGCTTGGTCAGGTTCCAGCCCGGGTCCAGGATGTTCACCGCAATGCCAGAGTCTTTTACCTCGTCGGCCAGTGACTCGCTGAGCCGCTCCACCGCCGCCTTGGCCGCACCGTATGACGCCTGCCCGGCGCGACCCCGCCGCGCCACGTTCTTGGAGGTCAGGTTGATGATGACGCCGCTGCGACGCTCCATCATGTGAGGCAGGACCGCCTTGCAGGTCATAAACGTGGTGGTCAGGTTTGACTCCAGCACCCGCCGCCACTCCTCCTCGGTGATGTCCAGGACCGAGACCGCGTGCGTCAGGTCGTTGGTGAAGAGGCGGTATCCCCCGGCGTTGTTGACCAGGATGTCTATCTTGCCCAGCTCGCTGATGGTCTCCCGGGCCGCGCGGTTGGCGCCCTCGGAGGTGGTCAGATCGGCGTTGATCGTAGGGGCGCGGCGGCCCAGGGCGCTTATCTCCGATGCGACAGCCGCCAGCTCGGAATCAGTGCGGGCCACGACGGCGACGTCCGCTCCCTCTCGGGCATAAGCCAGGGCCATGGAACGACCCAGTCCTCGGGCCCCTCCGGTAACCAGGGCTACTTTCCCTTCCAGTTGCATCTCTCATTCACCTTTCTGCAACGGAAATTACAGCACTCCGAGGCTCCAACCGACTGGTAGGAGCGCGGGACTCCTCTCGGTGTCAGGTTGAGGGCGATTATAGCAGTCTCCATAACGCCTACCATCTTGTGCTAGGTATGAGCACAGGGCAATTGCAGAGTCATTGTCTGAATCAGGATTATCAGGATTTTGTGATTTTCAGGATGTACTCCAATCCTGTTCATCCTTGAATCCTGATAATCCTGATTCAGACAAGAGAAGGCACCCAGGACCCTGCAATCGTCCTGGCTAGAGCACAGCACCGTTACCGTCTTACCAAAACTCCTAATCCTGCGTATCCTGTATATCCATGTTTAAACTTATTTGATTGAATTAGACGACTGGACGAGGTCAGTGAAAGATGGAATATCGCAAGCTTGGCAACCTGGACGTTTCGGTAATTGGATTGGGGACCCTGCGAACTTTCGACGTTACCGCCGACGATGACATAGCCGTTCGGAGTCAGATCGTGGACAACTGCCTGGAAAGTGACATAAACCTGATCGACACCGCCGCATGGTACGGCAATGCGGAGCAGGTACTGGGAGAAATCTCCTGGCACATTCGGGACGAGTTCTACCTCGCCACCAAGGTGCGCACCGAGGGCAGGGAGGCCGGCGAGGCCCAGATCGCCCGCTCCTTCGAGCTACTGAAGACCGATTACATCGACCTATTCCAGGTCCACAACATGATCGACTGGGAGACTCACCTGCCCACGCTGGAGCGGCTCAAGGACGAGGAGAGGATCGGCATGGTCGGCGTATCGGCCATGGTGCCCGAGGCCTATCCCACCATCATGGACCTGATGCGCCAGGGCCGAGTGGACGCAGTCCAGATTCCCTACAACGTGCTGAACAGGACAGTCGAGGACGAGCTGCTACCACTGGCCGAGGAACTGGGCACCGGCATCCTGGTGATGGAGCCGCTGCAGAAGGGCCGCTGGGTCCTCGAGCTGAAGCAGCAGCCCGACCTGGCGCCGCTGCGTGAATACGGCATCAGCACCTGGGCCCAGGCCCTGCTGGCATGGGTCATTTCCGACCCCCGCGTGAGTTCGGCCATACCGACCACCTCCCGCCCGGAGCGGATCCCGGAAAACGCCCAGGCAGCCAATGCCGCCGCGCTACCCCAGCAACTCCGCGACCACATACGCACCGAGGCGGAAAGGTGCCTGTAGCCCACCATCGGACTTGAGGGCAGCATTCTTGAGTGGTTTCTATTGGCTCTCAAGTATGAGGCCTGCGATCCTCTCGCCGATCATGAGGACGGCAGGGTTGATGGGCGCGGCAACGAGGTCCGGCATTATAGACGCATCCGCCACCCGCAGGCCCTCCACGCCATACACTCGCCCGTACTGGTCCACCACGGCAGTGGGGTCCGATGACGGCCCCATCCTGCAGGTGCCGGATGGGTGAGAAAAGGTCACGACCTCCCGCTGCATCCAGGCATTCAGCGCCTCGTCCGAGGCCAGGTCGGAATCGGTGGGCTCCAGGCGCTCTCCCAGAAACTCTCTTATCCCCTCGTTCTCGGCCAGTCGCAGGGCCTGCCGCAATCCGTGGCGCAACCGCTCACCATCGGAGGGTTCGGTGAGATAGTTATAGTCCAGCCAGGGGTGAACGCTGGGTTCGGTCGACACCAGCCTCAGTTCGCCGCTACTGGCGGGACGCATCAGCCCGATCATCATTTCAGCCAGCTCGGGGCGAGCGGCAGGGTGTTCGGCATCGCCGGGTACTTTCAGGGTCTTGACTCTCGGGGGCACAAAGGTAGACAGGCTGAGGTAGATGTCGTTCCGGGTTTCCGAGCCCGGTGCCGTGAAGCGCAGGCTGGCGCTGCCCCGGTCCGGCGCATCACCCCTGGAATAGCCGTCCCTGATCCGCCAGGTCGCGTACAGCTTCGGGTGGTCCTTGAGATTCTGGCCCACCCCTGGAGAGTCCAACACCACCGGAATGCCCAAGTCCTCAAGCTGCCCCGCCGGTCCAACTCCCGACAGCAACAGCAAGTGGGGCGAACCGATGGCCCCAGCACTGAGGATGATCTGGTCTCCCTCCACAGTGAATGTCTCGCCCCCGCTCTCGACCAGCGCACCCGTGACCCGTGGTGCGCCTGCCGAGTCGCTCTGGAATAGCAACCGGTGCACGGTGCAGTTGGGTCGGATGGTGAGGTTCAGGCGGTGCCTTGACGGGTCCAGGTAACCCAGGGCAGTGCTGAATCGGACCCGGTTGTGGTTGTTGCTGATGCCCGGTCCAACTCCGGTGGCGTCGGGGCTGTTGTGGTCCGGACAATCGGGGAATCCTGCAGCCCGGCAGGCGCTGTAAAAGGCCTCCTGTTCGGGATGCCATTCTTCCCGCCTGGAGTGGTGAACGAAGATGGGACCATCAGTGCCATGGAAGTCATCCCGGTGGTCCACATCAGTCTCGATCTTCCTGAAGTAGGGCAGGGCCTCCCGGTAGCTCCAGCGGTCGTTGCCCAGCGCGGCCCAGTGGTCGAGATCCCCCGGGTCTCCGCGGTAAAAGGCCGACGAATTGATGGCGCTGGAGCCGCCGGTTACCTTGCCCCGGGGCACCGACATGTCCAGATACGAATCGGTGGCGCGGGCCACATACTGCCAGCTGTGCCGGCTCTCCAGCAGGGATATGGGATGACTGGCGAAGGTGCGCAGGGGAGGCGTATCCCCACCGGTGTTGTACCCGAACTTGAGATCATCCGGCAGGTGCTGGAAGTCCGGGTAATCGGGGCCAGCCTCCAGCAGCAGCACCGACACCTTGGGATCCTCCGACAACCGGGCTGCCAAAATGCTTCCGGCGGAGCCTGCGCCAATGATGACGAAGTCGTACCTCATGCCAATCCTCCCGGTTGTTATCGTGCCGGTCTGCCTGTGAGTCAGGCAGTGCTGCTCCGATTCTACTGTGCGGTCGAGGCCGAGGCCAGAGGAGCGTCCGGCGTGGTTGTGGGCGGGCAGCGAGTTCGCGGTGCCGTGCGGGGGACCCTGCCAGGCCTCATTTCCGTGGGGCGCCGCCGTGTCGCGGACGTCCGTTTGAACGAGGCCAACCCCGGCACATCGGCGCGCCCGCAAGCCCGGCAGCGCAGCACTGCCAAGGATTTCCCGCCGCCGTTAGGGAGCAAAAATCCGGGCGGAAAGAGGATTCAAGTGGTGGAGGGAGCGGGATTCGAGCTGGTTACGGATTCCGATAGTGATTCGGTGGGTGGCGGGGACTTGTACAGGTACATGTCCTTGGGGCAACCTCCGGAACATGCGGAACGTCCCCTGGAGGTTTCCAGAGTCAGGCCCCAAGTACCTTATGAGAAGCAGAGACAGATTTAGGGTTGCCGAAATGCTCGTAGTCTCTACCGGGAGGTGGTCAAGATGGAATACTCCGGCTTCGGGCGCCACATCCGGAAAGCGGTGCAGCCATGGCAGTTCCAAATGGCGCCGAGTCAGCTGGGCCGACACCTCTTTCAAGCCGACACAACGCCCGGACCTCAGCACCCAGGTGGGGTTGCAATGATTCCCGGTCCAGCAGCATCCTGCCACTGGCTGGGGGATAGGCCGCAAATATGCCGACTCGGCAGTACTCGATCCCTCCCGCTGTACCGATGGGCCGCTCCACCAACTTTCAGTCGTTCCTCCGCTCCGCTGGAGCAATCGGTCGCGTAAGATGGCCCAAGGCCCTCCAACAAGGTACCTGAAGGTGGAACTTCCCTCATCACATCCAGGGACTACTTCTGTCCCTTTGGTCCACCGTGCCACTTCCGACCCATTGACTCTTGCCATCGCCACACTTCATCCACCTCCACAATTGCCTCCACCCTGCCAACACCTATCTGCGACTGTACCACTGGTACTCGTACGGTTGATCTGATCAGTAGGACACACTTCCGCGCCGTCGCTGATAGGACATCCATCGAGAGCGCGCCACAAAGGAAGCCAGTACCACCATGACGAGCAGCAGTATCAGCCAGCCCCAACTGGGCACTCCAAAGACACGGTCGGGAATCCCGCCCCAGATATCGAGCTCTCCAAAGAACGACGAAGAGTCGGAGTCCTGGCTCAAGGCAGTATCGCCGTCTTGACTCGCAAGGACATCGGCCTCCCGCGTAGCAGTCGGCTTGGGGGCAGGCTGCGCCGGCGGAGTTGGCGCCGAGGCATCCCGATCAACCTCTGACACCTGAATTAGACCGGTGACCGGTATGATGCCGGCTACAGATACCCTTGCCGTTTCCGTAGTTGGCACGGGAGTCTTGGCTGGTCTCGACCTAACTCGTTCAGGCGCTGCCAAAATCGATGCCGAATGGGTCGTTAGTGACTGGTCGGATGAAGTCGTCGAATCTTGCCAGATTTGCAGGTCAGTGCCACCTGCAGTCGTAGGAACTGAAGCCACTGAGGGCTCAGGATCCCACTCCGGCGTGGGCGACACACCAGGCGTAGGCAACGGCGTTGGAGCGGGGTCCGAACCACCAGGATTCGGAGTCCCTGGTCGCTCCGGGATTATGGGATCCGGGCCAAGCGGTGGCGTAATGGGGTCGCCGAGTGCTCCGTCATCGTCGGCAATGGTGGTGGTTACGCTCCTGGTTGTGGTCACGCTTCTTGTCACGCCTCGGGAGCCGGGTATACGAACGCCGAAATCAGAGTAAGAGATGGATACTTTGAAAGTCTCGCCAAGCTCTAGCTGGGTGTCCGGAGCAGTTTGAACGGTGAAGCTCTTGGCCCCGTATGACGTCCCAGTGAATACAAATGCTCCCGACTTGGCCATGTAGTCGATCCCCGACTTGGCGGTACCGTCGGAGGTGGCGTAGCTCACCACGACAGGAACCGTAGGGATGACACCGGAGGGATGGAGGGAAACGGTGTAGGTCGCGGCGCTCCCCTCGTTCACTTTGGTTGACCCGGATATGTGCACGGCGACCGGATCGCTGGACGCTATCGTCGCCCTGGCGCTGGAAGAACCGGGCCTGAGGGACACCTGGGACGACGGAATCGTGGAGGTGATGGCACCCAGCTTGACCGTGAATGTCTCCGCCGACTCAGAGAGCCGATCATCGGTGGCAGTGATGGTTATGGTCTGCGTCGCTCCTGCGGCGCTGTTGGCCGGGAAAGTCACTGCGCCGGAGGTCTCGGACAGGTCGGCGGCCACGGCGGAGTCGGATGGGAGCGGCGCACGCCACTGGACCGTCACATCCGCCGGCACAGTCCTGGACAGGGTGACAATGAATTCGGCGTGGCTACCCTCGGCCACGATGGCCGACGGGCCGGTGATGCTCAGATACGGTGAGTCCCCGAAATTGGGCGATTCGCCATCGCGGACAGTGATGGTATCGGAGTCGATTCTCAGGCCAGAGGAGTTGCCGCCGACTACGATGGTCTCGTCTCCCTCAACGAGATCGTCTTGATTGATGGTGAGGGTCAGTGTCTCCGTCCCGCTGGCTGAGTTGGCCGGGATGGTGATGCTGGGCATGGCGGTACTGACCATGTAGTCGGCATTCCGGGTGGCCGTGCCGGCCAGGGCCAGTTGGACCTTAACGTCCGTGCTCCGTGGGCCCGCCCTGCGGGTGGCTGTCACCTCGAACCTGGTCTCGCCATCGCTCTCGTACACGCTGTCCGGGTCGACACCCAGCCGTATGTGAACCAGCGGTTCTATATGGAGGGGGGGCTGGTAGGGAGGAGCAGGATTACTTACGGGGACGTCGTCGTCCGTCAGCGTCGTTGTGATCGAGAACTTACCCAGTGTGGGCATCGGCCCGCCGCCGCCATTGGGGTTAGAGATGGCCACCGTAAACCTCTTATGGGACTCGTCTATGTTGTCCTCCGTCGTCTGTACGGTGAATGTCTTGTCGGTATGGTCTGCCGGGGTAAATGTTAAAGTCCCCGACTTGGCCGTGTAGTCCGTGGCCGCGACGGCGGTGTCGTCGGCGGTGGCGTAGTCGACCGTCAGGTCCGCCGTGGGAGTGCCTCCGGAGATTGAGACAGTATAGGCAGCGGTGGCGTCGCCCTCCTCCACGCTGTCGGGGCCGCTCAGCTCGATGGTGATCGGGTCGCTCTCGGCGATGGTGGCCGTGGCACTGTCGTTGGAGGAGTCCACCGACACCTGGGATGACAGTGTGGACGTGATGGTCCCCAGGGTCACCGTGAAGGATTCCGCCGCCTCCGACAGTGAGTCGTCCGCGGCCGTGATGGTGATGGTCTGCGTGGCACCAGCCGCCGAACCGGCCGTGAAAGTGACGGTGCCCGAGGTGGCACCCAGATCGGCCTCCTCCGCCGCATCGGCGCTCAGCGGCGCGCTCCAGGCCACGGCCACCTCCTTGGCCACCCCCGCCGACAGCGTCACCGTGAAGGTGGCGTCGCTGCCCTCGCTCACGCTGGACGTCGGGCCAGTGATGCTCAGCTCGGCACTGTCTTTGTCACCTGGTAGGGTGGTGGTGCTCTTGTCGTCGTCCGTCAGCGTGATGGTGGCGTCGCTCACCGTCAGACTCGCCGTAGTCGTGCCCGACAGCACAATGGTTTCGCCGCCCTCAACGATGCTGTCGTCAGTCGGTGTGATAGTCAGAGTACCGGAACCACTCGACTGACCGGCGCTGATGGTGATGCTGGTCAAGGCTGTGTTCACCGAGTAGTCGGTGTCCTTGGTGGCAGTTCCGGTCAGGGCGCCGATGGTCACCACCGTCGCCTCTGGCCGGGTGCTGCCTGCGTCCAGAGTCGCCGTTACGGTGATGCTGGTGGCCGGGTCGTCCTCGCCCAGGGTGTTGGGCCTGGCCGACAACGTGATGCCGCTGACCGCGTCGTCATCGTCGGTGATCGTGGTAGTCACGCTCTTGGTCGCGGCCAGGGACGCAGCGGGCCCGCCGCCGCCCTGCTGGTTGCTCAGGGACACCGTGAATGTCTCGCCGGTGCCCTCGTCGAAGGTGTCCTCGGTAGTAGCCACCGTGAATGTCTTGTCGGCGTGGTCGGCCGAAGTGAATGTCAAGGTAGTTGCCTGGACAGCGGTATAGTCGCTGCCAGCGGTGGCTGAACCATCGCTGGTAGCGTAGTCGACCGTCAGGTCCGCCGTGGGAGTGCCTCCGGAGATTGAGACGGTATAGGCAGTGGTGGCATCGCCCTCGTCCACGCTGGACGGACCGCTAAGCTTGATGGTGATCGGGTCGCTCTCGGCTATCGTCGCCGTGGCACTGCCGTTGGAGGAGTCCACGGACACTTGGGATGACAGCGTCGACGTGATTGCCCCCAGGGTCACCGTGAAAGCCTCCGCCGCCTCCGACAGCGAGTCGTCCGTAGTCGTGATGGTGATTTCCTTTGTGGCACCAGCCGCCGAGCCTGCGTCGAACGTAACGGTACCGGACGTGGCGCCCAGGTCGGCAGACTCCGCCGCATCGGCGCTGAGCGGGGCGCTCCAGGCCACCGTTACGTCCTTGGCCACCGCCGCCGACAGCGTTACCGTAAAGGTCGAGTCGCTGCCCTCGCTCACGCTGGACGTCGGGCCAGTGATGCTCAACTCGGCACTGTCTTTGTCACCAGGTATGGTGGTGGTGCTCTTGTCGTCGTCCGTCAGCGTGATGGTAGCGTCGCTCACCGTCAGATCCGCCGTAGTCGTGCCCGACAGCACGATGGTCTCGCCGCCCTCGACTACGGAGTCGTCGGTGGGCGTGATGGTCAGAGTACCCGAACCGCTGGACTGACCGGCGCTGATGGTGATGCCGGTCAAGGCTGTGTCCACCGAGTAGTCGGTGTCCTTGGTGGCAGTTCCAGCCAGGGCGCCGATGGTTACCACGGTGTCCGAGGGGCGGGTGCTGCCTCCGTCCAGAGTCGCCGTTACGGTGATGCTGGTGGCCGGGTCGTCCTCGCCCAGGGTGTTGGGCCTGGCCGACAGCGTGATGCCGCTGACCGCGTCGTCATCGTCGGTGATCGTGGTAGTCACGCTCTTGGTCGCGGCCAGGGACGCAGCGGGCCCGCCGCCGCCCTGCTGGTTGCTCAGGGACACCGTGAATGTCTCGCCGGTGCCCTCGTCGAAGGTGTCCTCGGTGGTAGTCACCGTGAATGTCTTGTCGGCGTGGTCGGCCGAAGTGAATGTCAAGGTAGTTGCCTGGACAGCGGTGTAGTCGCTGCCAGCGGTGGCTGAACCATCGCTGGTAGCGTAGTCGACCGTCAGGTCCGCCGTGGGAGTGCCGCCCGTCAGGGAAACCGCGTAGTTGCTGGTGGCATCCCCTTCGCTCACGCTGGATGGGCCACTGATGCTAACGGAGATTGGATCGTTTTCGGCTATCGTTGCCACCGCGTAGGAGGCTGTAGTCTTGATATGAACAACGTCCGGTCCGGTTACCGCCCCCAGCGCGACGGCAAACGATTCCGCCGTTTCCGACAGGTTGTCGTCGGTGGCCGTGATGGTGATGCTCTGTGTCGCCCCCGCGTCGGAATTAGCCGGGAAGGTCAGCGTCGCAGGCGTCGCCGAGTAGTCCGATGCCACCGCCGTCCCCGGCACATCGGTCCATGCCACCGTCACGTCATTCGCCACGGTCTTGGACAGGGTGACTGTGAATTTGGCTATGGATCCCTCCGCCACATCGGCGGGACCAGCGATACTCAGATACGCCGCCTCGTCGTCATTGATTGTGATGACCGCAGACTTGATGGTCAGAGATTCGTAGCTGCCGCCGACGATGATGGTCTCGTCACCCTCGTTTTCGTTGTCGTCATTGATGGTGAGGGTCAGCGTCCCTGTCCCGCTGTTCTGCTTGGCCGGGATGGTCACGCTGGCTTGGGCCGGGGCGGTGTAGTCTTTGCCTGTGCCGGCCTTCGCTGTGCCTGCCAGGACCAGTTGAATCGTCACGTCCTTGCTCTGTTGATCCCCATCAAGGGTGGCCGTCACCTTGATGCTGGTCTTTCCGGCTCCCTCGTTTACGCTGTCCGGACTGACGGTTAGCCGGATATCAACTGGATCCGTCAATTCATCCCGGTCTTCGGGAGGGTCACCAAGGGTGTCGTTATCGTTTATGTTAGTGCTTGTTGCATTCGGGGACACCAAAAGGTTCGGGCCACCACCCCCCTGGGGGTTGGACAGTTTGAAATTGAATCTCTCAGTGCCTTCGGCCAATATGTCATCCGTCGTCTGTACAACCACCTGCTGGTCACCGGCGTTGGTCGTGGTGAAGGTCAGGGTTCCTGAAACGGCCGTGTAGTCCTCCCCGGCTATTGCACCGGTGCTGGGGTCAGAGGTGGCATAGTGTACAGTCAGGTCCTCACTGGGAGTCACCCCGGAGGGAGTCAGGGACACGGTGTAGGTGGCTGTCTCCCCTTCGGTGACGGAGTCGGGGCCGCTGAGCTCTATGGTGATCGCGTCGCTCGCGGCTATCGTCCCCTGGGCGCTGGACGCACCGTTCTTCAGCGACACCTGGGAGGACAGGGTCGACGTGATGGCTCCCAGGGTCACCGTGAACGATTCCGACGTCTCCGACAGCAAGTCGTCCGTCGCCGTGATGGTGATGGTCTGCGTGGCACCAGCCGACGAGCCGGCCGCAAAGGTCACCGTGCCCGAGGTGCTCCCCAGGTCGGCAGCCTCTGCCGCATCCGCGCTCAGCGGCGCGCTCCAGGCCACCGTTACCTCCTTCGACACCGCCGCCGACAGCGTCACCGTAAAGGTCGCGTCGCTGCCCTCGCTGACGTTCCCGGTGGGGCCGCTAATGCTCAGTTCAGCCGAGTCCTTGTCGTCTCCGTTGCCCGGGCCCGTCGTGGACTTGTCGTCGTCCGTCAGCGTCACCGTACCATCGCTCACGGTGAGACCCACTGTGGTCGTCCCGGAGACTACGATGGTCTCGTCGCCCTCCACCACACTGTCGTCCGTCGGGGTGATGGTCAGGGTGCCGGTCCCGCTAGCTTGGTTGGCCGGAATGGTGATGCTGGTCAGAGCGGTGTTCATCGTGTAGTCCTTGCCGGTCCCGGCCTCAGCCGTGCCAGCCAGGCTGCCAATGGTTACCTCCGTCGCCGACGGTCGGGTGCTGCCTCCGTTCAGTGTCGCCGTTACCGTGATTTCCGTCTCTCCGTCGTCCTCGCCCAGCGTGTTGGGGCTGGCCGACAGCGTGATCCCGCTCACCGCGTCGTCATCGTCGGTGATCGTCGTGGTGACCGTCGTCTTGTCGGAGTTCAGGGACGGCGATGGCCCGCCGCCGCCCGAGGGGCTGGATATCGACACCGTGAATGTCTCGCCGGTGCCCTCGTCGAAGGTGTCGGCGCTGGTCTGCACCGTGAAGGTCTGGGAGCCCGCCGCCGTCTTGCTGAATGTCAGGGTCCCGGACTTGGAACTGTAGTCCGTCCCCGCCGTCGCCGTCCCGTTGGCGGTGCCGTAGCTCACCGTCAGGTCCGCTGTGGGGGTCACCCCGGACGGGGACAGCGACACGGTGTAGTTGCCCGTCGCGTCTCCCTCGTCCACGCTGGTGGGGCCGCTGAGCTCGATGGTGATCGGATCGCTCTGGGCTATCGTCGCCTGCGCGCTGCTGGCGCCGTTCTTTAGCGACACCTGCGAGGACAGCGTCGACGTGACGGCCCCCAGGGTCACCGTGAAAGCCTCCGCATTCTCCGAGAGTTGGTCGTCCGTCGCCGTTATGGTAAAGGTCTGCGTCGCTCCGGCGGCTGAGTTGGCTGCAAAGGTAACCGTGCCCGAGGTGCTCCCCAGGTCGGCTCCCTCCGCAGAGTCGGCGCTGAGCGGCGCGCTCCAGGCCACCGTTACGTCCTTGGACACCGCCGCCGACAGCGCCACCGTGAAGGTCGCGTCGCTGCCCTCGGCCACGCTGGATGCCGAGCCGCTGATGGAGATCTCGGCACTGTCCTTGTCATCCGGTACGTTGGTGGTGCTCTTGTCGTCGTCGGTCAGGGTGATGGTGGCGTCTGCCACGGTGAGACCCACCGCCGTGGCGGTCGTGCCTGAGACCACGATGGTCTCGTCGCCCTCCACCACGCTGTCGTCGGTGGGGGTGATGGTCAGGGTGCCCGTCCCGCTGGCCTGGTTGGCCGGGATGGTCACGCTGGTCAGATCCGTGGCCTCGTAGTCAGTGTCCTCGGTGGCCGTCCCGGCCAGGGCGCCGATGGTTACCTCCGTCGCCGACGGCCGGGTGCTGCCTCCGTCCAGTGTCGCCGTTACCGTGATGCTGGTGGCCTTGTCGTCCTCGCCCACGGAGTTGGGGCTCGCCGACAGCGTGATCCCGCTCACCGCGTCGTCATCGTCCGTGATTGTCGTGGTCACGCTCTTGGCCGTGGCCAGGGACGGCGACGGCCCGCCGCCGCCCGAGGGACTGGAGATAGTTACTGTGAATGTCTCGCCGGTGCCCTCGTCAAAGGTGTCGGCGCTGGTCTGCACCGTGAAGGTCTGGGAGCCCGCCGCCGTGTTGCTGAATGTCAGGGTCCCCGACTTGGAACTGTAGTCCGTCCCCGCCGCCGCCGTCCCGTTGGCGGTGGCGTAGCTCACCGTCAGGTCCGCCGTGGGGGTGACCCCGGACGGGGAGAGGGAGACGATGTAGTTGCCCGTCGCGTCTCCCTCGTCCACGCTGGTGGGGCCGCTGAGTTCGATGGTGATCGCGTCGCTGGCAGAGATGGTGGCCGTGGCGCTGCTGGCCCCGTTCTTCAGCGACACCTGCGAGGACAGCGTCGACGTGATGGCCCCCAGGGTCACCGTGAAAGCCTCCGACGTCTCCGACAGCGAGTCGTCCGTCGCCGTTATGGTAAAGGTCTGCGTCGACCCGGCCACCGAGTTGGCCTTGAAAGTGACTGTTCCCGAGGTCGCCGAAAGGTCGGCCCCCTCTGCCGTATCGGCGCTCAGCGGCGCGCTCCAGGCCACGGTTACGTCCTTTGATACCCCCGCCGACAGCGTCACCGTGAAGGTCGCGTCGCCGCCCTCGCTGACGCTGGATGCCGGGCCGCTGATGCTAAGTTCGGCCGAGTCCTTGTCGTCCTCGTATCCCGGGTCCGTGGTGGACTTGTCGTCGTCCGTCAGCGTCACCATGGCGTCGCTCACGCTCAGACCCACCGCCGGGGTGGTCGTCCCTGAGACCACGATGGTCTCGCTGCCTTCCACCACCGAGTCGTCCGTCGGGGTGATGGTCAGGGTCCCCGTCCCGCTGGTGGCGTTGGCGCTGATGGTCACGCTGGTCAGCGCCGTGGCCTCGTAGTCGGTGTCCTCGGTGGCCGTCCCGGCCAGGGCGCCGATGGACACTTCCGTGTCCTCGGGCCGCGTGCTGCCTCCGTCCAGCGTCGCCGTTACCGTGATGCTGGTGGCCTTGTCGTCCTCCCCCAGCGTGTTCGGGCTGGCCGACAGCGTGATCCCGCTCACCGCGTCGTCATCGTCCGTGATCGTCGTGGTCACGCTCTTGGCCGTGGCCAGGGACGGCGACGGCCCGCCGCCGCCCGAGGGGCTGGATATAGTTACCGTGAATGTCTCGCCCGTGCCCTCGTCAAAGGTGTCCGAGGTGGTCTGCACCGTGAATGTCTGGGAGCCCGCCGACGCATTGGTGAAGGTCAAAGTCCCCGACTTGGCCGTGTAGTCGCTGCCGGCGGTGGCCGTTCCGTCTGCGGTGCCGTAGCTCACCGTCAGGTCCGCCGTGGGGGTGACCCCGCTGGGCGACAGCGACATGGTGTAGTTGCCGGTGGCTTCGCCCTCGTCCACGCTGGACGGGCCGCTGATGTTTACGGTGATGGGATCGCTCTCGTCGATGGTCGCCTGGGCGCTCTTCGCCCCGTTCTTCAGCGACACCTGCGACGCCGGCAGCGTCGACGTGATGGCTCCCAGGGTCACCGTGAAAGCCTCCGACGTCTCCGACAGGTCGTCGTCGGTGGCAGTGATGGTAATCTCCTCCGTCGCCCCGGCCGCCGAGCCTGCGTCGAACGTAACGGTACCGGACGTGGATCCCAGATCGGCAGCCTCCGCCGTATCAGCGCTCAGCGGCGCGCTCCAGGCCACCGTTACGTCCTTGGATACCGCCGCCGACAGCGTCACCGTAAAGGTCGCGTCGCTGCCCTCGCTGACGTTCCCGGTGGGCCCACTGATGCTCAGCTCGGCACTGTCCTTGTCATCCGGTACGTTGGTGGTGCTCTTGTCGTCGTCCGTCAGCGACACCGTGGCATCACTCACGGTGAGACCGACCTGGGTGGTGGTCGTGCCTGAGACCCCGATGGTCTCGTCGCCCTCCACCACGCTGTCGTCCGTCGGCGTGATGGTCAGCGTCCCCGTCCCGCTGGCCTGGTTGGCGCTGATGGTGATGCTGGCCAGCGCCGTGGCCTCGTAGTCGGTGTCCTCGGTGGCCGTGCCGGTCAGGGCGCCGATGGACACCTCCGTGTCCGTGGGCCGCGTGCTGCCTCCGTCCAGTGTCGCCGTTACCGTGATGCTGGTGGCCGAATCGTCCTCCCCCACGGAGTTGGGGCTGGCCGACAGCGTGATCCCGCTCACCGCGTCGTCATCGTCCGTGATGGTCGTGGTCACGCTCTTGGCCGTGGCCAGAGAGGGAGCGGGCCCGCCGCCGCCCGAGGGACCCGAGATCGACACCGTGAATGTCTCGCCGGTGCCCTCGTCGAAGGTGTCGGCGCTGGTCTGCACTGCGAAGGTCTGGGAGCCCGCCCTAGTCTTGCTGAAAGTCAGAGTCCCCGACTTGGCCGTGTAGTCCGTCCCCGCCGTCGCCGTCCCGTCGGCGGTGCCGTAGCTCACCACCAGCTCCGCCATGGGGGTGACCCCGGACGGGGAGAGGGAGACGGTGTAGTCGCCCGTCGCGTCTCCCTCGTCCACGCTGGTGGGGCCGCTGATGTTTACGGTGATGGGATCGCTCTCGTCGATGGTGGCCGTGGCGGAACTCCCGCCGTTCTTCAGCGACACCTGCGAGGACAGCGTCGACGTGATGGCTCCCAGGGTCACCGTGAAAGCCTCCGCATTCTCCGAGAGTTGGTCGTCCGTCGCCGTGATGGTAAAGGTCTGCGTCGACCCGGCCGCCGACTTGGCCTTGAAAGTGACTGTTCCTGAGGTTGCCGACAGGTCGGCTCCCTCTGCCGCATCGGCGCTCAGCGGCGCGCTCCAAGCCACCGTTACGTCCTTGGATACCGCCGCCGACAGCGTCACTGTGAAGGTGGCGTTGCTGCCCTCGCTGACGCTGGATGCCGGCCCGGATATGCTCAGTTCCGCACTGTCCTTGTCATCCTCGAATCCCGGGTCCGAGGTGGACTTGTCGTCGTCCGTCAGCGACACCGTCGCGTCGCTCACCGTGAGACCCACCGCCGTGGTGGTCGTCCCGGAGACTACGATGGTCTCGTCGCCCTCCACCACCGAGTCGTCCGTCGGGGTAATGGTCAGGGTGCCCGTCCCGTTGGTGGCGTTGGCCTCAATGGTGATGCTGCCCAGCGCCGTGGCCTCGTAGTCGGTGTCCTCGGCGGCCGTGCCCGCCAGGGCGCCGATGGTTACCTCCGTGTCCGAGGGCCGCGTGCTGCCTCCGTCCAGTGTCGCCGTGATGGTGACCTCCGTTTCACCGTCGTCCTCGCCAAGGGTGTTGGGGCTGGCTGACAGCGTGATCCCGCTCACCGCGTCGTCATTGTCCGTGATGGTGGTGGTCACGCTCTTGGCCGTGGCCAGAGAGGGAGCGGGCCCGCCGCCACCCGAGGGGCTGGAGATAGTTACCGTGAATGTCTCGCCGGTGCCCTCGTCGAAGGTGTCGGCGCTGGTCTGCACCGTGAAGGTCTGGGCCCCCGCCGACGCATTGGTGAAGGTCAAAGTCTCCGACTTGGCCGTGTAGTCGCTGCCGGCGGTAGCCGTTCCGTCTGCGGTGCCGTAGCTCACCGTCAGGTCCGCCGTGGGGGTGACCCCGCTGGGCGACAGCGACACGGTGTAGTCGGTGGTGGCGTCGCCCTCGTCCACGCTGGTGGGGCCGCTGAGCTCTATGGTGATCGCGTCGCTGGCAGAGATGGTGGCCGTGGCGGAACTCGCATCGTTCCTCAGCGACACCTGGGAGGACAGGGTCGACGTGATGGCCCCCAGGGTCACCGTGAAAGCCTCCGCATTCTCCGAGAGGTCGTCGTCCGTCGCCGTGATGGTAAAGGTCTGCGTGGCACCAGCTGACGAGCCGGCCGCAAAGGTCACCGTGCCCGAGGTGCTCCCCAGGTCGGCAGCCTCCGCCGTATCGGCGCTCAGCGGCGCGCTCCAGGCCACCGTTACGTCCTTCGACACCGCCGCCGACAGCGTCACCGTGAAGGTGGCGTTGCTGCCCTCGCTGACGCTGGATGCCGGCCCGGATATGCTCAGCTCCGCACTGTCCTTGTCATCCTCGTATCCCGGGTCCGTGGTGGACTTGTCGTCGTCCGTCAGCGTCACCGTGGCATCGCTCACGCTCAGACCCACTGCCGAGGTGGTCGTCCCGGAGATGGTGATGGTCTCGTCGCCCTCCACCACCCAGTCGTCCGCCGGGGTGATGATCAGGGTGCCCGTCCCACTGGTGGCGTTGGCCCCGATGGTGATGCTGCCCAGGGCGGTGTTCACCGTGTAGTCCTTGCCGGTCCCGGCCTCAGCCGTCCCGGCCAGCGTCCCGATGGTTACCTCCGTCGCCGACGGTCGGGTGCTGCCTCCGTCCAGTGTCGCCGTAATGGTGACCTCCGTTTCACCGTCGTCCTCCCCCAGCGTGTTGGGGTCGGCCGACAGCGTGATGCCGCTGACCGCAGCGTCATCGTCCGTGATCGTCGTGGTGACCGTCGTCTTGTCGGAGTTCAGGGACGGCGATGGCCCGCCGCCACCCGAGGGGGTGGATATGGTTACCGTGAATGTCTCGCCGGTGCCCTCGTCGAAGGTATCGGCGCTGGTCTGCACCGTGAAAGTCTGGGACCCAGCCGCAATCTTGCTGAATGTCAGGGTCTCCGACTTGGCCGTGTAGTCCGTCCCCGACGTCGCCGTCCCGTCAGCGGTGGTGTAGCTCACCGTCAGGTCCGCCGTGGGGGTCACCCCGCTGGGCGACAGGGACACGGTGTAGTTGCCCGTCGCGTCTCCCTCGTCCACGCTGGTGGGGCCGCTGATCTCGATGGTGATCGGATCGCTCTCGTCGATGGTCGCCGTGGCGGAACTCCCGCCGTTCTTCAGCAACACCTGCGACGCCGGCAGCATCGACGTGATGGCCCCCAGGGTCACCGTGAACGATTCCGACGTCTCCGACAGCGAGTCGTCCGTCGCCGTGATGGTAAAGGTCTGCGTCGACCCGGCCTCCGAGTTGGCTTTGAAAGTGACTGTTCCCGAGGTCGCAGACAGGTCGGCCCCCTCCGCAGAGTCGGCGCTGAGCGGCGCGCTCCAGGCCACCGTTACGTCCTTGGACACAGCCGCCGACAGCGTCACCGTGAAGGTCGCGTCGCCGCCCTCGCTGACGCTGGATGACGGGCCGCTGATACTCAGTTCGGCCGAGTCTTTGTCGTCCCCGTTGCCCGGGCCCGTGGTGGACTTGTCGTCGTCCGTCAGCGACACCGTGGCATCGCTCACCGTGAGACCCACCGCCGTGGTGGTCGTTCCGGAGATCACGATGGTCTCGTCGCCCTCCACCACGCTGTCGTCCGTCGGCGTGATGGTGATGCTGCCCGTGCCGCTGGTGGCGTTGGCGCTGATGGTCACGCTGGTCAGCGCCGTGGCCTCGTAGTCGGTGTCCTTGGTGGCCGTCCCTGCCAGCGTCCCGATGGTTACCTCCGTGTCCGAGGGCCGCGTGCTGCCTCCGTCCAGTGTCGCCGTTACCGTGATCTCCGTCTCTCCGTCGTCCTCCCCCAGCGTGTTGGGGCTGGCCGACAGCGTGATCCCGCTCACCGCAACGTCATCGTCCGTGATCGTCGTGGTCACCGTCGTCTTGTCGGAGTTCAGGGACGGCGATGGCCCGCCGCCACCCGAGGGGCTGGAGATGGTTACCGTGAATGTCTCGCCCGTGCCCTCGTCGAAGGTGTCGGCGCTGGTCTGCACGGTGAAGGTCTGGGAGCCCGCCGACGCATTGGTGAAGGTCAGGATCTCAGACTTTGCCGTGTAGTCCTTCCCTGCCTCGGCAGTCCCGTCGGCGGTGCCGTAGCTCACGGTCAGGTCCGCCGTGGTGGTCACCCCGCTGGGCGACAGCGACACGGTGTAGTTGCCCGTCGCGTCTCCCTCTTCCACGCTGGTGGGGCCGCTGAGCTCTATGGTGATCGCGTCGCTGGCAGAGATGGTCGCCGTGGCGGAACTCCCGCCGTTCTTCAGCGACACCTGCGACGCCGGCAGCGTCGACGTGATGGCCCCCAGGGTCACCGTGAACGACTCCGCATTCTCCGAGAGCGAGTCGTCGGTGGCTGTTATGGTAAAGGTCTGCGTGGACCCGGCCGCCGAGTTGGCCTTGAAAGTCACTGTTCCCGAGGTCGCCGACAGATCGGCCCCCTCCGCAGAGTCGGCACTGAGCGGCGCGCTCCAGGCCACCGTTACGTCCTTCGCCACTGCCTGGGACAGCGTTACCGTAAAGGTTGCGTCGCTGCCCTCGCTGACGCTGGATGCCGGGCCGCTGATGCTCAGCTCGGCACTGTCCTTGTCATCCGGTACGTCGGTGGTGCTCTTGTCGTCGTCGGTCAGGGTGACGGTGGCATCACTCACGGTGAGACCCACCTGAGTGGTCGTCGTGCCGGAGATGGTGATGGTCTCGTCGCCCTCCACCACCGAGTCGTCCGTCGGCGTGACGGTCAGCGTCCCCGTCCCGCTGGCCTGGTTGGCGCTGATGGTCACGCTGGTCAGCGAGATGGCCTCGTAGTCGGTATCCTGTGTTGCCGTTCCGGCCAGGGCCGCGATGGTTACCACCGTGTCCTCGGGCCGCGTGCTGCCTCCGTCCAGTGTCGCCGTTACCGTGATGCTGGTGGCCTCGTCGTCCTCCCCCAGCGTGTTGGGGTCGGCCGACAGCGTGATCCCGCTCACCGCGTCGTCATCGTCCGTGATCGTCGTGGTGACCGTCGTCTTGTCGGAGTTCAGGGACGGCGATGGCCCGCCGCCGCCCGAGGGGCTGGCGATGGACACCGTGAATGTCTCGCCCGTGCCCTCGTCAAAGGTGTCGGCGCTGGTCTGCACTGTGAAGGTCTGGGACCCCGCCGCCGTCTCGCGGAAAGTCAGGGTCCCCGACTTGGCCGTGTAGTCCGTGGCCGCCGTCGCCGTCCCGTCAGCCGTGGCGTAGCTCACTGTCAGGTCCGCCGTGGGGGTGACCCCGGACGGGGAGAGGGACACGGTGTAGTTGCCCGTCGCCTCTCCCTCGTCCACGCTGGACGGGCCGCTGATGCTCACGGTGATGGGATCGCTCTCGTCGATGGTCGCCTGCGCGCTCTTCGCACCGTTCTTCAGCGACACCTGCGAGGACAGCGTCGACGTGATGGCACCCAGGGTCACCGTGAAAGCCTCCGACGTCTCCGAAAGCGAGTCGTCGGTGGCTGTTATGGTAAAGGTCTGCGTCGCCCCGGCGGCTGAGTTGGCCTTGAAAGTGACTGTTCCCGAGGTCGCCGACAGATCGGCTCCCTCTGCCGCATCGGCGCTCAGCGGCGCGCTCCAGGCCACCGTTACGTCCTTGGATACCGCCGCCAACAGCGTCACCGTGAAGGTGGCGTCCCCGCCCTCGCTTACGTTCCCGGTGGGGCCGCTGATGCTCAGTTCGGCCGAGTCCTTGTCGTCCTCGAATCCCGGGTCCGTGGTGGACTTGTCGTCGTCCGTCAGCGTCACCGTGGCATCGCTCACCGTGAGACCCACCGCAGTGGTGGTCGTCCCGGAGATGGTGATGGTCTCGCTACCCTCCACCACCGAATCGTCCGTCGGGGTGATGGTCAGGGTGCCCGCCCCGCTGGCCTGGTTGGCGCTGATGGTGATGCTGGCCAGGGCGGTGGCCTCGTAGTCGGTGTCCTCGGTGGCCGTGCCGGTCAGGGCGCCGATGGACACCTCCGTGTCCTCGGGCCGCGTGCTGCCTCCGTCCAGTGTCGCCGTTACCGTGATGCTGGTGGCCTTGTCGTCCTCCCCCAGCGTGTTGGGGCTGGCCGACAGCGTGATGCCGCTCACCGCGTCGTCATCGTCCGTGATCGTCGTGGTGACCGTCGTCTTGTCGGAGTTCAGGGACGGTGATGGCCCGCCGCCGCCGGAGGGACCCGATATCGACACCGTGAATGTCTCGCCGGTGCCCTCGTCGAAGGTGTCGGCGCTGGTCTGCACCGTGAAGGTCTGGGAGCCCGCCGCCGTCTTGCTGAATGTCAGGGTCTCCGACTTGGCCGTGTAGTCCGTCCCCGCCGTCGCAGTGCCGTCGGCGGTGGCGTAGCTCACCGTCAGGTCCGCCGTGGGGGTCACCCCGGACGGGGAGAGGGAGACGGTGTAGTTGCCCGTGGCGTCGCCCTCGTCCACGCTGGTGGGGCCGCTGATGCTCACGGTGATGGGATCGCTCTCGTCGATGGTCGCCTGCGCGCTCTTCGCCCCGTTCTTCAGCGACACCTGCGAGGACAGGGTCGACGTGATGGCACCCAGGGTCACCGTGAACGATTCCGACGTCTCCGACAGCGAGTCGTCCGTCGCCGTGATGGTAAAGGTCTGCGTCGACCCGGCAGCCGAGCCGGCCGCAAAGCTCACCGTGCCCGAGGTGCTCCCCAGGTCGGCAGCCTCCGCCGCATCCGCACTCAGCGGCGCGCTCCAGGCCACCGTTACCTCCTTCGACACCGCCGCCGACAGCGTCACCGTAAAGGTGGCGTTGCTGCCCTCGCTGACGTTTCCAGTGGGGCCGGATATGCTCAGCTCGGCACTGTCCTTGTCATCCGGTACGTTGGTGGTGCTCTTGTCGTCGTCGGTCAGGGTGACGGTGGCGTCGCTCACGCTCAGGCCCACCTGAGTGGTGGTCGTGCCTGAGACCACGATGGTCTCGTCGCCCTCCACCACACTGTCGTCGGTGGGGGTGATGGTCAGGGTGCCCGCCCCGCTGGCCTGGTTGGCGCTGATGGTGATGCTGGCCAGGGCGGTGGCCTCGTAGTCGGTGTCCTCGGTGGCCTTGCCGGTCAGGGTGCCGATGGACACCTCCGTGTCCTCGGGCCGCGTGCTGCCTCCGTCCAGTGTCGCCGTTACCGTGATGCTGGTGGCCTTGTCGTCCTCCCCCAGCGTGTTGGGGTCGGCCGACAGCGTGATCCCGCTCACCGCGTCGTCATCGTCCGTGATCGTCGTGGTGACCGTCGTCTTGTCGGAGTTCAGGGACGGCGATGGCCCGCCGCCACCCGACGGGCTGGATATAGTTACCGTGAATGTCTCGCCGGACTCGTTGAAGGTATCTTCCTTGGTGGTCACTGTGAAGGTCTTGTCTGCGTGGTCAGCGGGAGTGAAAGTCAAAATCGTTGCTGGTATAGCAGTGTAGTCCGTTCCCGCCGTGGCCGTCCCGTCTGAGGTGGCGTAGCTCACCGTCAGGTCCGCCGTGGGCGTTACTCCAGACAGTGAGACGGTGTAGTCGGTGGTAGCGTCGCCTTCGTCCACGCTGGACGGGCCGCTGATGCTGACGGTGATGGGGTCGCTCTCGGCTATTGTCGCCTGGGCGCTGCTGGCGCCGGACTTCAGGGAGACCTGGGAGGACAGTGTTCCGGTGATGGCCCCCAGGGTCACCGTGAACGATTCCGACGTCTCCGACAGCGAGTCGTCGGTGGCCGTGATGGTGATGCTCTTCGTCGCCCCGGCCGCCGAGCCTGCTCCGAACGTAACAGTGCCGGAGGTGGCGCCCAGATCGGCCGCGTCCGCAGAATCGGCGCCCAGCGGCGCAGACCAGGCCACGGTCACATCCGCCGCCACCGCGTGGGACAGAGTGACGGTGAAGGTGGCGTTGCTGCCCTCGCTGACGTTCCCGGTGGGCCCACTGATGGAGATCTCGGCACTGTCCTTGTCGTCCCCGTTGCCCGGGCCCGTGGTGGACTTGTCGTCGTCCGTCAGCGTCACCGTGGCATCGCTCACCCTCAGACCCACCGCAGTGGTGGTCGTCCCGGAGATGGTGATGGTCTCGCTACCCTCCACCACGCTGTCGTCGGTCGGCGTGATGGTCAGGGTGCCCGTCCCGCTGGCCTGGTTGGCCACGATGGTCACGCTGGACAGCGCCGTGGCCTCGTAGTCGGTGTCCTCGGTGGCCGTGCCGGTCAGGGCGCCGATGGTTACCTCCGTGTCCTCGGGCCGGGTGCTGCCTCCGTCCAGCGTCGCCTTTACCGTGATGCTGGTGGCCTCGTCGTCCTCCCCCAGCGTGTTCGGACTGGCCGACAGCGTGATCCCGCTCACCGCGTCGTCATCGTCCGTGATCGTCGTGGTCACCGTCGTCTCGCCGGAGTTCAGGGACGGCAATGGCCCGCCGCCACCCGAGGGACCCGAGATCGAAACCGTGAATGTCTCGCCCGTGCCCTCGTCAAAGGTGTCGGCGCTGGTCTGCACCGTGAAGGTCTGGGACCCCGCCGCCGTCTGGGTGAATGTCAGGGTCTCCGACTTGGCCGTGTAGTCCTTCCCTGCCTCGGCAGTCCCGTCGGCGGTGCCGTAGCTCACTGTCAGGTCCGCCGTGGGAGTCACTCCGCTGGGCGACAGGGACACGGTGTAGTTGCCCGTCGCGTCGCCCTCGTCCACGCTGGACGGGCCGCTGATGCTCACGGTGATGGGATCGCTCTCGTCGATGGTCGCCTGCGCGCTCTTCGCACCGTTTTTCAGCGACACCTGCGACGCCGGCAGCGTCGACGTGATGGCCCCCAGGGTCACCGTGAAGGACTCCGCATTCTCCGAGAGCGAGTCGTCCGTCGCCGTGATGGTGATGGTCTGCGTCGCCCCGGCGGTGGAGCCAGCGTCAAAGGTCACCGTGCCGGAAGTGGCCGACAGGTCGGCTCCCTCCGCAGAGTCGGCGCTCAGCGGCGCGCTCCAGGCCACCGTTACGTCCTTGGACACCGCCGCCGACAGCGTCACCGTAAAGGTAGCGTCACCGCCCTCGCTGACGCTGGATGCCGGGCCGCTGATGGAGATCTCGGCACTGTCCTTGTCGTCCTCATATCCCGGGTCCGTGGTGTCCGCGTCGTCGTCCGTCAGCGACACCGTCGCGTCGCTCACGCTCAGACCCACCGCCGTGGTCGTCGTCCCGGAGATGGTGATGGTCTCGCTACCCTCCACCACCGAGTCGTCCGTCGGCGTGATGGTCAGCGTCCCCGTCCCGCTGGCCTGGTTGGCGCTGATGGTGATACTGGTCAGGGCGGTGTTCACCGTGTAGTCCTTGCCGGTTCCGGCCTCAGCCGTCCCAGCCAGGGCGCCGATGGTTACCTCCGTCGCCGACGGCCGGGTGCTGCCTCCGTCCAGCGTCGCCGTTACAGTGATGCTGGTGGCCTTGTCGTCCTCCCCCAGCGTGTTGGGGTCGGCCGACAGCGTGATCCCGCTCACCGCGTCGTCATCGTCCGTGATCGTCGTGGTCACGCTCTCGGCCGTGGCCAGGGACGGCGACGGCCCGCCGCCACCCGAGGGACCCGAGATCGAAACCGTGAATGTCTCGCCCGTGCCCTCGTCAAAGGTGTCGGCGCTGGTCTGCACCGTAAAGGTCTGGGACCCCGCCGCCGTCTCGCTGAATGTCAGGGTTCCCGACTTGGCCGTGTAGTCCGTCCCCGCCGTCGCCGTCCCGTCAGAGGTGGCGTAGCTCACCGTCAGGTCCGCCGTGGGGGTCACCTCACTGGGCGACAGCGACACGGTGTAGTTGCCCGTCGCGTCTCCCTCGTCCACGCTGGACGGGCCGCTGATGCTCACGGTGATGGGATCGCTCTCGTCGATGGTCGCCTGGGCGCTCTTCGCCCCGTTCTTCAGCGACACCTGCGACTCCGGCAGCGTCGACGTGATGGCACCCAGGGTCACCGTGAAAGCCTCCGCCGTCTCCGACAGCGAGTCGTCGGTGGCCGTGATGGTGATGGTCTTCGTCGCCCCGGCCGCCGAGCCGGCCTTGAAAGTGACGGTTCCCGAGGTCGCCGACAGGTCGGCTCCCTCTGCCGCATCGGCGCTGAGCGGCGCGCTCCAGGCCACCGTTACGTCCTTCGACACTGCTTGGGACAGCGTTACCGTAAAGGTCGCGTCGCCGCCCTCGCTGACGTTCCCGGTGGGGCCGCTGATGCTCAGCTCGGCACTGTCCTTGTCGTCCTGGTCGCCCGGGTCCGTGGTGGACGCGTCGTCGTCCGTCAGCGACACCGTCGCGTCGCTCACGCTGAGACCCGTGACCGTGGTAGTCCCGGAGACTACGATGGTCTCACTACCCTCCACTACCGAGTCGTCCGTCGGGGTGATGGTCAGGGTGCCCGTCCCGCTCTTGGCGTTGGCCGCGATGGTGATGCTGGCCAAGGCGGTGTTCACCGTGTAGTCCTTGCCGGTCCCGGCCTCAGCCGTCCCAGCCAGGGCGCCGATGGTTACCTCCGTCGCCGACGACCGCGTGCTGCCTCCGTCCAGTGTCGCCGTTACCGTGATGCTGGTGGCCGAATCGTCCTCCCCCAGTGTGTTGGGGTCGGCCGACAGCGTGATCCCGCTCACCGCAGCGTCATCGTCCGTGATCGTCGTGGTCACGCTCTTGGACGTGGCCAGGGACGGCGACGGCCCGCCGCCACCCGAGGGACCCGAGATCGACACCGTGAATGTCTCGCCGGTGCCCTCGTCAAAGGTGTCGGCGCTGGTCTGCACCGTAAAGGTCTGGGACCCCGCCGCCGTCTGGGTGAATGTCAGGGTCTCCGACTTGGCCGTGTAGTCCGTCCCCGCCGTCGCAGTGCCGTCGGCGGTGGCGTAGCTCACCGTCAGGTCCGCCGTGGGGGTGACCCCACTGGGCGACAGCGACACGGTGTAGTTGCCCGTCGCGTCTCCCTCCTCCACGCTGGACGGGCCACTGATGCTCACGGTGATCGCGTCGCTGGCAGAGATGGTCGCCTGCGCGCTGCTGGCCCCGTTCTTCAGCGACACCTGCGAGGACAGCGTCGACGTGATGGCACCCAGGGTCACTGTGAAAGCCTCCGACGTCTCCGAGAGGTCGTCGTCGGTGGCAGTGATGGTAATCTCCTCCGTCGCCCCGGCCGCCGAGCCGGCCTTGAAAGTGACTGTTCCCGAGGTCGCCGAAAGATCGGCCCCCTCCGCGGAGTCAGCGCTCAGCGGCGCGCTCCAGGCCACCGTTACGTCCTTGGATACCCCCGCCGACAGCGTCACCGTGAAGGTGGCGTCCCCGCCCTCGCTGACGTTCCCGGTGGGGCCGCTGATGCTCAGTTCGGCCGAGTCCTTGTCGTCCTGGTCGCCCGGGTCCGTGGTGGACGCGTCGTCGTCCGTCAGCGTCACCGTGGCATCGCTCACGCTCAGACCCACCGCAGTGGTGGTCGTCCCGGAGATGGTGATGGTTTCGCTACCCTCCACCACCGAATCGTCCGTCGGGGTGATGGTCAGGGTGGCCGCCCCGCTGGCCTGGTTCGCCGCGATGGTCACGCTGGTCAGCGCTGTGGCGGTGTAGTCCGTGTCCTTAGTGGCCGTCCCCGCCAGGGCGCCGATGGTTACCTCCGTCGCCGACGGCCGGGTGCTGCCTCCGTCCAGCGTCGCCGTTACCGTGATGCTGGTGGCCGAATCGTCCTCCCCCAGCGTGTTGGGGCTCGCCGACAGCGTGATCCCGCTCACCGCAGCGTCATCGTCCGTGATCGTCGTGGTCACGCTCTTGGCCGTGGCCAGGGACGGCGACGGCCCGCCGCCGCCCGAGGGGCTGGATATAGTTACCGTGAATGTCTCGCCGGACTCGTTGAAGGTATCTTCCTTGGTGGTCACTGTGAAGGTCTTGTCTGCGTGGTCAGCGGGAGTGAAAGTCAAAGTCGTTGCTGGTATAGCAGTGTAGTCCGTTTCCGCCGTCGCCGTCCCGTCTGAGGTGGCGTAGCTCACCGTCAGGTCCGCCGTGGGCGTTACTCCCGACAGTGAGACGGTGTAGTCGGTGGTAGCGTCGCCCTCGTCCACGCTGGACGGGCCGCTGATGCTGACGGAGATGGGGTCGCTCTCGGCTATGGTCGCCTGGGCGCTGCTGGCGCCGGACTTCAGGGAGACCTGCGAGGACAGTGTTCCGGTGATGGCCCCCAGGGTCACCGTGAACGATTCCGACGTCTCCGACAGCGAGTCGTCGGTGGCCGTGATGGTAATCTCCTCCGTCGCCCCGGCCGCCGAGCCTGCTCCGAACGTAACAGTACCGGAGGTGGCGCCCAGATCGGCCGCGTCCGCAGAATCGGCGCCCAGCGGCGCAGACCAGGCCACGGTCACATCCGCCGCCACCGCGTGGGACAGAGTGACGGTGAAGGTGGCGTTGCTGCCCTCGCTGACGTTCTCGGTGGGGCCGCTGATGGAGAGCTCCGCAAGGTTGATGTCTCTGATGGTGATGCTTTCGGGCGATACGTCCAACTCGGAATCTTTGACCGTCCCCTCAATAGCTACAGTCTCATCCGGTTCCACTATGGCGTCGGTCTTGGGCGTGACTGTGATTGTGCCAGTCCCAATGAGCTGCTCAGCCAAAATGGTCACTGTGCCGGTGGAGGCGGAATAGTCGCCCCCAGCGAGGGTAGCCGTGCCGTCGCCCAGCGACAGGTCAATCGCCGTGTCGGTGGTAAGAGCGATCCCCCCTCGGAGTGTCGCCAAAACGTGCAAGACGGTGTCACCGGCGTCCTCCTGCACCAACGAGGGACTCGCGAACAGTACGATGTCGGTGGGGTCCGTTCGGTCATCGTCCCGGATGATGAGTTCCGCTGAGCTGACCGTGAGTCCCTGTGCGGTTCCGGTTACGCTGAGCTTCTCGTCTACCTCTGCGATAGTGTCGGCCAGTAGCGGCACACCCAGGATCGCGGACCCACTGGATTCTCCGGCGGCGATGGTCACCGTCGCGTTGGCGGCGGAATAGTCGCTGTTTTCTTTAGCCGTTCCGTCCTGCAGGGACACGGAGACGAACGTCGGCGTAGCCAGTGTGGCGCTGCCGCCCAAAGTCGCGGTGACCACGACGTTGCTGGTGGCGGATTCGGATCCCTCTCGCAAGACGGATGGGTTGGCGCTCAGGGTAATGTCGCTGTTGGAGTCGTCATCGTCAGTGATGCTGGTTTCGACAGAGTTGGTAGCGTCCAGCACTGGCGCTGGCCCGCCGCCGCCCGAGGGGCTGGAGATCGACACGGTGAAGGTCTCGTCGGACTCGTCGAAGTTGTCCTCCGTGGTGGTCACAGTGAAGGTCTTGTCGGCATGGTCAGCCGGAGTGAAGGTCAGAGTCGTTGCAGGAATAGCAGTGTAGTCCGTTCCCGCCGTGGCCGTGCCCGCAGCGGTCTTGTAGCTGACCGTCAGATCCGCCGTGGGGGTAACCCCGGACGGGGACAGGCTGACGGTGTAGTCGGTGGTGGCGTCGCCCTCATCCACGCTGGACGGGCCGCTGATGCTGACGGTGATGGGGTCGCTCTCGGCTATCGTCGCCTGAGCGCTGCTGGCGCCGGACTTCAGCGACACCTTGGAGTCCAGAGTCGACGTGATTGTGCCCAGGGTCACCGTGAAAGATTCAGCCGTCTCCGACAGCGAGTCGTCGGTGGCCGTGATGGTAATCTCCTCCGTCGCCCCGGCCGCCGAGCCTGCTCCGAACGTAACAGTACCGGAGGTGGAGTCCAGATCGGCCCCCTCCGCGGAGTCGGCGCTCAGCGGCGCGCTCCAGGCCACGGTCACATCCGCCGCGACCGCGTGGGACAAGGTGACGGTGAAGGTGGCGTCGCTGCCCTCGCTGACGCTGTTGCCCGGGCCGCTGATGGAGATATCCGCCGAGTTGATGTCTCTGATGGTGATGCTTTCGGGCGAGACGTCCAATTCGGAATCTTTGACCGTCCCCTCAATAGCTACAGTCTCATCCGGTTCCACTATGGCGTCGGTCTTGGGCGTGACGGTGATTGTGCCAGTCCCAATGATCTGCTCAGCCAAAATGGTCACTGTGCCGGTGGAGGCGGAATAGTCGCCCCCAGCGAGGGTAGCCGTGCCGTCGCCCAGCGACAGGTCAATCGCCGTGTCGGTGGTAAGAGCGATCCCCCCTCGGAGAGTCGCCAACACGTACACGACGGTGGCGCCGGCGTCCTCCTGCACCTTCGAGGGACTCGCGAACAGTGCGATGTCGGTGGGGTCCGTTCGGTCGTCGTCCAGGATTATGAGTTGCGCCGGGTTGACGGTGAATCCCTGCGCGGTTCCGGTTACGCTGAGCTTCTCGTCTTCCTCCTCTGTAGTATCGGCCAGTAGCGGTACACCAAGGGTCGCAAACCCGCTGGATTCTCCGGCGGCGATAGTAACCGTCGCGTTGGCGGCGGAATAGTCGCTGCTCTCCCTCGCCGTTCCGTCCTCCAGGGACACCGAGACGACCGTAGGTGTGGCCAAGGTGGCGCTGTCGTCCAGAGTCGCGGTGACCACGACGTTGGTGGTCGCGGATTTGGGTTCCTCTCTCAGGATGGACGGGTTGGCACTCAGGGTAATGCTGGCGGCCTTGGAATCGTTGTCTGTAATAGTGATGGTCGCCTTGCTGGAGGCTCTCATTCCCCCGCCGCCCAAACTGTCGAAGATGATGGTCTCATCATCCTCCACCAATGTGTCATCAGAGGGTGTCAACGTTAAGGTCCCGGAGGCGCTTTTATCGTTTGCAGGAATGGAGAATCGCAGGAGACTTCCGTGGCTGCCGCTAACGGTGTAATCCTCGGTCACGGTTGCAGTGGCTCCCTCCCACCATCCCGCGAGAAGAACGACAACATCGGCGTCGTTGGGGAAGGTGTTCTCGCCGCGCAATGTGGCGGTGAAGGTAATCCGGGTGGCCCCGTCCCCTTCATCCAGGGAGGTGGGAACAGCCGTCAAATTGTACGAGTTGGGATAATCCGTTCGGCCTTGAAAGTCATCGTCGATGGTCGTGGTCTTGGTCCCATCCCGGATCACGGGAGTCGGTCCACCACCGCCCTGAGCGTTGGAGAGGGATACGGTGAATAATTCCGCCAACTCAATTCTTTTGTCAGTCAGGGTCTGAACTGTCACGGTCTTGGTGTCGTCAGTGGGCTGGAAGGTGAGGGTGGTACTCACTGCCGTGTAGTCTGCTCCGGCGGTAGCGAGGTCGCCATCACCCCCGGTCTCGAAGTCCACCGTCACGTCTGTAGTGCGGTTGCCTTCCAGCTTGACGGTATAAGTTGCGCTTTCTCCCTCGGTGACCGACTTTGTAGCGGAGGAGATGGAAAGCACAGGCGCGTCGTCGTCGTCGCTGATTGTAGTGGTGACGGAGCTGGTCCCCAGACTTGGTACTGGCGCCCCGCCACCCGAAGGGTTTGAAATGGTTACGGTAAAGGTCTCCCCCGTGCCCTCGTCGAGGATGTCCTCCCTGGTCCGCACCCTGAATGTCTGGTCCCTCGTTGCCCTCTTGGTGAAGGTCAAAGTCCCCGACTCTGCCGTGTAGTCCCTGCCCGCCGTCGCCGTCCCGTCGGACGTAGCATAGTCCACCGTCAGGTCCGCCGTTAGCGTCACCCCACTGGGACTCAGCGACACGGTGTAAACGGTAGTGGCGTCGCCCTCGTCGACGGAGGTGGGGCCCGAGATGTTGACGGTGATGAGGTCGCTCTCGGCGATGGTGGCAGCGGCGCTGGATGCGGTGGAATCCACAGTCACCAGATCCGCCAGGTCTCCCCCCACGGTCCCGAGGGTGACGGTGAAGGTCTCCGCGTCCTCCGGGAGGCTGTCGTCGATGACGGGGATGCTGATGGTCTGGTAGGACCCAGCGGCGGAGCCGGCCGCGAAGGTAACGGTGCCGGAGGTGGCGCGCAGGTCGGCTGCGGCCGCGGTGTCGCTGCGCAGCGGTGCTGACCACGCCACTGTTGTGTCCTTGGCAATTTCGGTCGACAACGTTACGGTGAATTCCGCGTTTGCTCCCTCGGCCACCTCGGCCGACGGGCCGGTGATGCCCACGGTCGCGGTGTCGTTGTCCGTCAGGTCAATGGTGGTCGGAAGAATCAGCAGGCCGGTGGAGGTGCCCTTCAGCTGGACGGTGGCGCTGCCGTTAACCACGATAGTCTCGTCGCCCTCGACGATGGCGTCTCCCGATGGGGTGATGCTCAGTGTGGCGGACCCGGTGGCGGTTGACGCCGGGATGGTCACGTTGGCGACTGTGGCCGAGTAGTCGTCCGTACCGGTCGCCGTTCCCCCAAGGGAGATGGTCACCGTCGTCGGGACGGCGAAGGTGGTGCAGCAGTCCAGGTCCACCTTGACGGTAAAGCTGCTGGCGGCGGCGTCACCCTCGCCGATACTACTGTCCGGCGATACGGTCATGGTGGCGCCGTAGAGGGGTCCGGCAACGTCCACGATTCCCATGGTGGCCTCGCCGACGCTCAGGGTGGGCGTGAGCCCGCCGCCGCCGAAGGGGTTGGACAGGAGGAGGCGGAAATATTCGATCGGCTCGGTGATGGAGTCGGTCAGGAGCGGGACCCGCACCCGCTTGCTGGTCTCGCCGGGCGCAAAAGTCAGCGTGCCGGCCAGGGCCGTGAAGTCCTCGCCGGAGTCGGCAAGCTTCAGCGGGGCGAGAGCGCTGTAGGTCTGATAGTTCACCGTCAGGTTGGCAGTGGGCGGCCGGCTCAGGGACACGGTGAAGTCGGCGTACCCGCCCTCGGTAGCCGTCTCCGGACCGCTGACGGAAACCCTCATGGCCCGGTCTCTAATCCATGTCTCGGCAGTATTAAGACGCCTCTGCTCCAGTTCATCTTGTACCCATTCGGTGCCGGGGTCATAGATCTCAGGCACGTTGATAAGCAAGAAAAAATTCTCGTCTGGCTCGTCAATGTTGTCGGCCACTATGGGCACCAGCACCTCCCAGTCCGAATACCGTTGCCGGTACTCTTCAAGGGTGGCAAATCGGGTTAGGTTGACGGGGATCTCCAGAGTGCCGACTGTGTACGGATAGTCCTCTGTTACGGTTGCGGCGCCAGGGCCTTCGGTGCTTTGAGTGAAGTATCTCACCCTGAGCCCAAGGGCCGGGTGCAAATCTACGTTGCGGGACACGACGAACCTGGCGTTGGTCCCCTCATCCACGAACTCGAGGCCGGTAACGTCTGCCGTCAACGGATCCTCGGTGATGGTGGTGGTGACCGAAGAGTCCCCCAGGACCACGGGTGTCGTTCCCCCGCCCCGGAGATTGGATATGGAAACCGTGAACGTCTCGTCAGGGTCTCCCTTGGCGTTGCCGATTAATGGAACCGATATGGTGTTATAGAGCACACGCACATCATTACCAAGGAATTCGTCCCTGGTGGGGCCTATGGTAAGGGTCTCTGATGCGCTTCCGTAGTCGCCCGCCTGACCGGCCTCGCACGTCGCGATGCCATTCGCGTCATTTTCCCAGTCGCACCCGGTGGCGGACCCGTCGGAGGTGGCGATGTCCACCATCACGTCGGCGTTGACCGGTCCGGAGATAAAGACGTGATAAACGGCTTGGTCAGTATTCACGGGTTGGCCAGTATACGTGGTATGGGAAAACCCCCTGGGGCCCACCAGGGTAACTGTCACAACCTCCCCGGTGGCGATGGTGACATCGACACTGTTCTTGGCAGAATCCACGGACACGCGGGAGGCCAGATCCCCGGTAACGCTCCCAAGGGTTACGGTGAAGGTCTCTTGATCCTCATCGTCCTCATCGTCGGCGATGGCCATGGTGATGGTCCTGGTAGCGCCGGCGGCGGCGCCCGCCTCGAAGATGACGCTGCCGGAGTCCGGGGAATAGTCGTCGGAAGACGCAGGGACCTGGGCCGTAGAGCCGGCCGACCAGGCAACCACCACCCGTTCGGCCACTCCGTGGGACAGGGTGACGGTGAACTCGGCGCTGGTGCCCTCTCCCACCACACCGGTGGGGCCGGTGATGCTCAGGGTGGCGGTATCGTCGTCGTTGATGGTGATGGTGGCAGGAGTCACGTCCAACCCGGCGGCGGCGCCTTGAAGCAGGATGGTCTCATCGCCCTCCACCACCTCGTCGCCCACCGGAATCAAGCCGAATTCGCTAGTCCCGGCGATCTCGCCCCCAGTTATGGTGATGTTCCCCAGCGTGGTAGCGGTGTAGTCTCCGCTGCTTCCCTGTGTTGCGGAGCCGCCCAGGGTGACCGCAATGGTAGTGTCCTGAGCCAGCTTGCCCCCCTCCAGGGTGGCAGTCACTTTGACCTTTACGACCGCATCGGACTCCCCGAAGGAGGTCTTGTCCACGGTGAGGACCACGGAGGAGGGGTCGCCGTCGTCGTCCACAATGGTGGTATTGACGGACTGGGTGGTGGCAAGCATGAGAGGCGGGCCGCCCCCGCCCTGGGGATTGGAGATACTGAATGCGAAGTAGCGGTTGGCCTCGTCGTCGGCGTTGTCCAGGGTGGGCACAGTGACGGTGGCGGAGGTCTGTCCCGCGGGAATCGTCACCGTCCCGGCGGCGGCGGTGTAGTCCGTGCGATCCAACGCGGTGTAGTCCGTGGTGACGTAGTCCACGGTGATGTCCTGGGTGGATGCGGCGCTGGAGAGGGCGACAGTGTAAGTTGCCGATTCGCCCTCCATGACTCTTTCATCGCCAGACACGCTAACTGTGACGGTGTCGCTTTCGGCGATGACAGCGGTGGCCTCTCCCTGGCCCTCCATAATGGACACCTGGGTGCGGGCCCAGCCCGAAATGTTACCCAGTACCAGGGAGAAACTCTCCGATGCCTCTGGGACCAGATCGTCAATGACGGGGATGCTGATAGTCATCGTGGCGTTGTCCCCAGACCCGGCCGGGAACGTGACTGTGCCTTCGTCAGCGAGGAAGTCGCTGTGCGGAGCTGCGGTGCCCCCAGGAATGACGGACCAGGCCACGGATAGAGGGGTGGCTATCCTCCGGCTGAGACGCACCGTAAACTCGGCATTTTCGCCTTCCTCTATCTCTCCCGCCGGGCCGGAGAGAGTGAAAGCAGCCTGGTCGATGTCCTCAAGGAGCAGAAGTCCCGGGTCATAATATTCCTGAGCGGAAATATATGTTTCACCGTCCTTCCAAACCGGGTAAAACCTTATCCACTCCCTGCCTTCCACCATGTAATCTCTGTAACCATTCAAGCTGAAGACAGCAGAGCCGCTCTTTTGCCCCGCCGGAATTGTGAGCGGCAGCTTGTTTTCGGGGCGCACCTGGTAGTCAGAGTGCTCCAAGGCGTCCCAATCCGGGTCGATTCTTAACTCTGAAATTTCGATGGCCTCGTCCCTGACCGGCCCGGTGAGAGTGGCGGTGACCGTAACCTCGCCAACACCGTGAGGATAGGGGAACCCCTCGTAGATGGAATCGGGCGAGAGGCTGAGCTTTATGTCGGCCATCTGTAGTAGCGTCACGGTGTAGGTGGGGGACTCAGCCCCGGCCTGGTCCAGCACCCTGAAGGTGAACGACGAATCGATATCGAAACGCCAGCCGTCGGGTTGCGGAACATACTGGAGCTTGCCAAGATCGGCGGCGGAGACCACCTGCCCCGCCGTGGCCGCGACGCCGTCGAAGCGCAGCTCACCCTGTCTCCGGTTGTCCGAGTCCCTGTCCACGATGGGCAATGTGACTATCTTCACTTGGTCAAGGGTGTCGCCAGCCTCAGCGTCGGTGAAGGGAAAGTCGTTCGCGCTGAAGGTTGCTCCGGTCTGACGGTAAACTGTCTTGATGAAATTCGCCGAGTCCGGAGCGGGGTTTTCGCTGGTAGTCGCAGTCTGGGCCGTGGGCTCCGAACCCACCTCCCCATCCATATTCACAGCCACCACCTTGACGTAGTAGGTAGTGCTGGGAGACAGGCCGGTCAGCCTTCCAGTTGTCCCGGATTCCACCGTTACGTACCCATCGTATTCCACTGGACTTGCAAGGATGTTGAAGTCGCTGCCCGCCTTGTAAGCCACTATGTAATGGTCGATGGGCGACGAGCCGGTGGTATCGGGATGATGTAGATCCACCCGAATCGTGGTGGCTGTGAGAGCCGTGATGGAGAAGTTCACTCCTGGCGGAGGCCCTTCATTCACGTTGGTCACCGCAATGTCCACGGTGATGTAAGTGTCCACCACGACGTCGGCGCCGCCCTGGAGTCCCATGCCGTCGCTTACGCCCACCAGCACCTGGTACGTGTTCTTTTCCGCCTCGTAGTCAAGCACGGTGCCGGCGGCTACAGAAATCTGGCCCGTGCCACTGTTGATGGCAAAGGAGGAGGCGTCGGTCCCGCTCAGGCTGTACGTCAGGGTGTCCTCGGGGTCCTCATCAGTAGCGGTAACCGGATCGCCCACCGCCGTCCCGGCTGGGGAATTCTCCGGGACCTCCATGCTGAGGGGACCCCACCCGGAGAATCGGGGAGGAATATTGACTACCTGTCTAAGGGTGAGGGTGTAGGCGTTCTCGGATTCGTCACCCTCCTGGTCGATCACTTTGAATTGGGCGGAGGCCGTCCCATCAAAGTTCGTCACAGGAACGAAAAGCAGATTCCCCAGGTCGGCGGCTGCTATTAAATCGTTCTGGGCTACGTCGGACTGTGTGCCGTCGGACTGTTTTAGCTTGAACGCGCCCTCGGAAGTCGGGATGGAGGTGAACTTTACATTGGCCAGGACGTCGTCTTTCTCGTGGGGAGAGGCAAAGAATGGGAAATCTCTCTGGGCGAAAGCGGCGTTCTCACCCACCCTGAAATACTTGGTGAAGTCGGCGGACTCGGGGAGGTATTCAAGGGTAGTAACAGAGAATTCCGCAGAGTCACCAAACCCTTCATCGTTATGCCCAGAGATTCTGAAGTCATAGGTGGTTCCGGGACTCAGTTCGCTGTAGCTAACGGAGAGTTTGTCGGATCTGTGCTTCCACACCCCCACAGCTTGTACAACGTATTCAATGATTTCAGGGCGCCCGGTGTTGTCCGGGGGGTCCCACTCCAGGATGAAACTGGTGTCTGTAAGGTCCGTAACCCGCAGGTTCTGCGGGGGAAGGGGAGGCTCGTTCACGTCCGTCACATTAATTGTCAGGTCTGCCTCGGCGGCTGCCCCCTGCACCCTCCAGCTCACCTTACCGGTGTAGGAGTTATTGTCTTCGTCCTCGTAGTCCAGTGTTGCGCCCTCCGCCACGATGATCTGGCCGGTGGCCGAGTCGATTCCGAATGCCCCGGAGGTAGCCATGTCGCCGGACAGGGTGTAGGTCAGTGTCTCAGTTCCGTAGGGCGTTCCCGCCACAGGGGCGCCCACGGCGGTGCCTGTGTCGGCGTCTTCTGCGACGTCCCGGGTCAGGTTCGAGAAGCCGAAAACAGAGATGTTCTGGAAGACGTACCCGCCATACCCGTCATGCGCGCCGAAGGTGACAGTCGATGAGGCCGGGCTGACAACGTGTATCCTCAGATCCTTGGTGGAATTATCGCCATCTTCCAATGTGGCCGTAACTATCCCGGGACGCGTGGACGAGACTGAATAGGTCAGCGTGTCGCCGTCGGGGTCCGTGAAGTCGTCGCTGATCGTTTGAACGGAGTCGTCTCCGCCCACCTCCATGAGATAGGAAGGATTGAGTCTACCATCCGCGAACCGCGGCAAGCTGTTAGTCCGGCGGTAGACGTAGCTCCATTCAGGGTAGCGCTCACCCTCGTATTTCGGGCGCGCGTATATTAGGTATTCTTCGCCGGGTACGAGGCTGGGCAGGACTATTCTGTTCGTGTCCTTGTCAGTGATTGCATAAATGAAACCGGCGCCTTTCGTGTACCGGAGATGATACTGTACGACGGTCAGGTCGTTTTCCCCGGATGCGTTCTTGGACATGTCCGGGGGGTCCCAAGTCACAAGTAAGCCCGGGGCCGTTGGCTCTCTGTACGTCTTTCGCTCGACAGAGAGATTTTCCACGCCGGGCCGCTGGAAATCGATATCTTCACTATTCTCGCTTTGCGACCTGGCAGTCCGTTGGGCCGTCCCCACGGTGATGGTGAAGCTGAAGGAGGCCCGGACGCCAGCCCCGTCCGTGGCGGTATAGGTCAAGGCATGCCTGCCGGCTGCCACGGTCCCGGACAGGATGCGGGTATCCGGGTCGAAGGATAATCCCCTGGGCAGCGGCGCCAGGCTGTAGGTGATATCGTCGTCGCCCCCCTTGACCTCGGGCAACTCCAGGTCGTCAATCGCTCCGGCTTTCTCGAGTTCCACGCGGCTGATGACGTAGGGGAATAACGGCGACAGACCGTCCTCTGGCGCGGGTTCAGGAGTCGCCTCTGGCGCCGGCGCCGGCTCGAGCTGAAACCCCCGCGTCAAGTGCTGGCCGCACCCAAGGTCGTTGCAGGCTTTTATCCGCACCACCCACTCGCCGTGGTCGTCCACGGTGATACTCGTGTCTGACGAAGTGGGCCTGATTCCCTCATTCAGGGAGTTGCCTGGGCCGGACACGCGCCAGCGGACCAGGTAGTCGTCGGCTCCGTCCACGTCGTCCCAGTCCAGCGACACGACCAGCGAGCCGGGTTCGGTGCCTACCTGGAGCCCGGTGGGTTCTGCGGGTATGCTGACCGGCTGTGGCGTAGGATCGGGCGTGGGCGTTGGACTGGGATCCGGGGTCGGTTCCTGCCCTGGAATTGACTCGACCTCAAACTTATGCGTCAGGTGCGCTCCGCAGCCCATGATGTTGCGGGCCTGCACACGAACCGCCCATTCGCCATGGCCCTTGAGGGTGATGTCCGTATCGGAAGACTGGACCTCCACCCCTTCGTTCAGCTTCTCGCCATTGTCCACCGATCGCCAGCGGACCAGGTAGTCGTCGGCTCCGACAACGTCGTCCCAGTCCAGCGACACGACCAGCGAGCCGGGTTCGGTGCTTACCTGTAGCCCGGTGGGTTCTGCGGGTATGCTGACCGGCTGTGGCGTAGGATCGGGCGTGGGCTCCGGAGTCGGCTCCTGGGTAGGATTGGGCGTGGGCGCCGGGGTGGGCGCCGGCGAGACATCAAACATACGCGCCAGCGGCGGCCCGCAGTCCGAGGCATTGCAGGCTTCCAAACGGACCACCCACTGGCCATAGCCCTTAAGCGTGATAGTCGCCTCGGAGGACAGCACCTCAACACCCTGGTTCAACCCCTCCTCGTTGTTGACCGACCGCCAGCGGACCAGATAGTGAGTAGCATGGGTTACGTCGTCCCAATCCACCGAGACGTCCAGCGAACCTTGTTTGGTGTCTACCTGCAAGCTGGTGGGCTTGGAGGGCACAGGGTCCGGATCCGGCGTCGGTACGGGGGTCGGCTCAGGCGTAGGTTCAGGTGATGAAGCGGGTGTGGGAACAGGGTCCGGTTCCGGCGTCGGTACGGAGGTCGGCTCCGGCGTAGGTTCAGGTGGTGAAGCGGGTGTTGGAACGGGGTCCGGATCCGGCGTCGGAACGGGGGTCGGATCCGGCGTGGGTTCAGGTGATGAAGCAGGTGTGGGAACGGGCTCTGGCTCTGGAGTTGGTACAGGCGCTTGCTCCGGCGTGGGTTCAGGTGCGGGAGCAGGTGTGGGAACGGGTTCCGGCTCTGGAGTTGGTACAGGCGCTTGCTCCGGCGTGGGTTCAGGTGCGGGAGCAGGTGTGGGAACGGGTTCCGGCTCTGGAGTTGGTACAGGCGTTTGCTCCGGCGTGGGGACGGGAGTTGGCTCAGCCGTTGGTACCGGGGTGGGCGTGCCTGACTGCCCCGTCAGTTCGCCTGCAATCCCGATGCCCTGCCGTTCCGGGCCCAGGGACGTATTAGCCACGATAAGAGGCGCATAACAACTCTGGCCACTGGCGAAGGCGACGGCCATAGCAATGGCTAGCCCTATTGCCAGTGCCGTTCGATACCGCTGCAACAGCAACACTGTCCTGCGCGCCTGTGTCATAGAAGTTGAACCCTCAATGCCCGGCTAACGCCACTTCGAAGCTGCCTCAGGATTTTCTGGTGAACGAATTGGGTGGGCTTTCACCCGAAGCTGCAAATCGATCCGCCAGAGTGATTCCTATCTCAGTGGCACGTGGTATAAGGAGGCTTTCTTGAGTGGACTGCTTGCTAAACGGCGGGAAAGAGCCTGGATCCGGGCAGTCAACTAACGTGCAAGCAGTGACACGGCCCCCTTTCCTTGGTGGCAATTTCGGATGCTACAAGAGGGCGGTGAAGACGGCGTGAGGATTTACGCCCGGACGGTGAAGCTTGCGTGGGGATTCCGACACAAGTTCGACACGTTATGTTCTGTCGAACGGGCGGGCCTGAAGATAGGAACGATACATGCCTGCCCGAGCACAGGTGGAACGTATCCGGTTGAGGCGAGAACTCACATTGGATTCCGAGGCTGTGTCGGGAGACCGTGGCAACGGGCAGTGCAAACGGGGCAGGAGAATCCAGGTCAATCAGGGCGCACGTTTGGCCTGGATGAGCGCGATCCCCGCGGATCCGGGTACCGCATAGAATCCGAGGACCGGACCGAAGTGGGCTGCGCCCGGGGTTGTCATTGGGGAGCATGTCCCTGAAGTCGTGTGCCACCTCTTCCGCGATATCAGAGTCGTGCCGAACATCACCGCCACCGACTCGACCGGCGCAGAATCGCGGGTCGTCTGCATCGTCCGGGCCAGGGCTGCGGCTTCCTTCTGCGAAGCGCCTTGATTGCAGGCCTCAGCAACCTGGATGACAATCGGGCTCTGCCCAATGGATACCGGGGCCGAGTCAATCACCTGATCGGGCAGGGTGCTGAAGCTATGCTGGCGCCGCGCAGGGCGAAGTTGTAGGCGCCAACGATCCGGGAAGAAATGTCGATGGAGAGGTTGAAGTTGGCCTCTTCTCCGGGCCAGCAGTACTTCTCCCGGAATTCAGCGGGCTCCGCCAGTGAAGTCGATGGCAATTCCGGGATGTCGGCCAGGATCGAGTAGAACTCGTTGGCGATTGAGGTGGCATTACCATTGATGGCGCGGGGAAGTGTCCGTTCAGCGGAATGACCGCGACGCTCCCGCGATGGGCAGCATCGGCGAGGATGTCGCTGGAGTTGCCGGTTACCACTATTACACTCGTGTCCTCACTGCCCGGCTGCCCTGATTCCAGGGCTTTAGCATCCTGTAACCTGTGCGGGGTACGGTGGAAATGTAAGCAGGGTTTGTGGGGTTGTCACCCAGCTTTCGCCGCAGGTTCTTTACAAAGGTACGCACCACCTGGGTGTCTCCTGAGTGGTCGTCGCTCCAGATCCGGCTCAGAAGGCGATCATATGTGAGCACGCTTCCCGCGTTTATGGAAAGCTCGTATAGCAGCTTGTACTCCGTTGGGGTGAGCTGCACCGGATGGCCAGCGAGGGTGACGCTGTGTTCGAGATAGTCGATGGCTAAGTCTCCCAGAACGAAGTGCTTCTCCCCCCTCGTTCGGACTGGCGACGTCCACTTGCTGAGGAACGCCTTGATTCTGGCAGCCAGCCGGTCCGCCGGGAGAGGCTTGAGGATGTAGTCCTCAGCCCCCGCCTCCAGGATCTCAGGGATGAAGTCCTCTTCCTCGTGGTCCAACAGGACGATCACAGGTGCGTCTACAACCCCTTTAATGCGTTCTATTAGCTCGACGCCATTGGCGACGGACGGCTTGAAGTCGAGCAAAACCATGGCGGGCTGTTCACTCCTGGCCAGTAGGACTGCCTCGTCAGGGCTGCCGGCCATGACCGGTGTATGGCCGCTCTCCACAAGGGAGTTACGCATGAGCCGCTGCGCACGAGGTTCGTGGGCGACCATGAGAACAGGGGCCTGGAAGCTCACACCCGTTTGCGGATCGGCGGCGCGCATAGTGGATTCTGGCGTAGCGTGAAGGTCGCCTTCACTGGCAACAGGAAGGGTGAAGGTAAATCTGGAGCCGAGTCCCGGCCCGTCGCTTTCTACCCAAATCCGACCCCCGTGGGCCTCGATGATTCCCCGGCAGATCGCCAGACCCAGACCCTCCCTGAAATCGCCTGATTCCAGGTGACCCGATTCGATTCGGTGATACTTTCTGAAAGCATAGGGCACCTGTTCGGGATCAATGCCTACACCCTGGTCGGTCACGGAGACTTCCACGCTCAAGTCCTGCGGCGAGGCGCTCACCGTGATGTTGGACCAGTCGGGCGAGTGCGCGGCGGCGTTGGTCAAGAGGATGGTCAGAATCTTTACAATGCGTCGTCGTTCCGCCAATACCAATGGCATAAGCTGCGCGACGTCCACTGCGACGGTCCTCCTGCCTCCGTTATTCAGGAATTCCTGAGTCGACTCCTTGATCAGAGAGGAAAGATCCAGCGGCTTGGTGTCGACGGACAGCTGTCCGGCCTCAATCAGATTCAGGTCCTGAAGGCTGGTGACCAGGTCACCGATGCGTACGACGTGTTGGTCTATGATGCGAAGAAGCGGTCGAGCACTCTCGGAGTCGATAGGGGAGGAGCCCATCAGTGTGGCGGTTGCGCCTTTAATGGAGGTAAGAGGGTCAAGTATCTCCCGGCTAACAATGCTCGTGAATTCGTTCCGCCTCCTTTCGACTTCTTCCAGCGGTGTCATGTCCTGGAGTACGGAGACTACGGATACGATTTCGCCGTTTTCTCCCCGGATGGGTGCTGCGCTACAGAGCGTTGGGACCGACTTCCCTGTCGGGAGCCAAATTACTATTTCCTCAGCGCGAACCGTTTGGCCGCTGCGAATCACCTTTTGGGTCGGCAACTGGTCCGGAGGAATCTCCTGTCCGTTGGGGCGGCGAAAGATCAACATTTTCCGCAATTCATTTCGGTCGACCTCCGCCATCTCCCAACGGTGAAAGATGCGTCTCGCCTCCGGGTTGTATGCAATCAAGTCCAGAGACTGGGCATCGAAGACCATCACGGCAACGGGGGTGATGTCGAGCACCGCTTCCAGGTCGGCCCTGGTGCGATTCTCCATCCAGTAGGTATGGCAATTGGTGATGGCAGCGGCTCCCTGGGAAGCGAACATTGTCAGGATATTTTCGTCCTGCAGCGTGAATTCCCCGCCTCCTTCCTTCTCGGTTAGATAGATGTTGCCCAGGTGCTTGCCCTGATGGCGCATGGAGAATCCCAGGAAGCTTTTCATGGGCGGGTGGTTCTTGGGAAAGCCAACGAATTCGGGGTGTCTGGCGATATCACCGAGTCTCAGCGCCCCCTCCACTTCGTTCATGTACCCGAGGATTCCCAGCCCTCGGGGGCTGGCGGCAATCCGCTCTCGTTCTTCGGGACTGATTCCCGAGGTGCGGAGGATTTCTATTTCCCCGGACTCATCGAAAGTCAGGATCACGCCATAGCGTGCGTTGGTCAGCGAGCGAGAGCCATCTATGACCGCTTGCAGGACAACCTCAATTTCCAGGCTGTCGTTGATGCGAACGGAGGCCTCGCTCAGTCTGGCAAGGAAGCCTTGCAGCGATTCCACTTTCCGGTTCAGCCTGTCGATCTCTTCGAAGGCAGAGGTATCCGCCATCGAAACCTGCGGTCCCACCAGATGTGTTTTCGGGAGATTAAACTCGCGGATATCATTCATTCTTAGCCAGCCCATCACAAACCAAAACTGTTAACGGATAGCTCGATTCCTCTATCAGCCTGACCAAGGCAATATAACCGGCTCAATAAGACCCCTAGGGCTAGCAATCATACTAGTCTGATTGTATGAACAACATATAATATTAGGTATATTTCATATCAATTGGTGTGTAATTGAGTGTAATTCACCCCTCTCGTAGCAGCCGGTGTTGCCAATATTGCTGTTATTCAGCGAATGCATCGACCTACTATCACAACAACGATCAACCGGAAAAGGGATTGAGCACCCCTTCAAATAGCTCCCAGACGGATTTAACAGCTTTGCGAACTTGATCTATTCAAGGCAATTTCCGGCCAGAAATACACCCGGAATCGGGAATAGCCGTTGTAATAGCAGTAGATCAACCGCATTGAAATGATGGCTGGATGAGCACACGCCTACGTGCTGTGAGCAGAACGTCGGAGCATATGATGGTGAAAAGTACCGGATGAAACTGATAGGCGAGGATCAGAAACAACTGAAAGCACTGGCGTCAATGGCCCAGGCTGCGGCGAACAAACAGACTCATGCTCTCATTCTGCTGCTCAGCGACGTGAACCATGCCGAGGGGCCGATGCTGGAACAAGAGGTGGCCCGCGGCCTAGGGGTGCGTACGAGCGCTGCGGGGCGGGTGCGCCCACGCTGCGTGGACCAGGCAGTCGAGGCTGCCATCGGGCGCAGGAGGCCCTTCCAGAACCTAAGGAGGCGGCGTGCGGAGGTCAGGGAAAGGCGCACGCGGACTGACTCGGCGCAGGTGGTGTGGAAAAGTGCGGGAGTGCCGCTCATTTGTACCCTGATCCTTTCCAAACCATGGCATCCAAGTCAGCAAGTCCTCGGGCCATGTGCCGGTAGATGTTGTCGGCCGCCCAAGCCTGGTTCGCCCGGGTATCGTCTGGTACCTCAGCAGGTCGGGATAACTCCGGCGATCCATCGCTGGTTGGTGGGTGCGAGGCTGCTGGTAGATAGCCCGCAGCCTCGTGTTGCGCATCAGCCGCTGCACCCACTTCCGGCTCACCGGCATCCCTCGCCGTTCCAACAATGCACTCATCTGCCTCGAACCTGCCTGGAACCGTAGGTTGGGTGTTTCCGGTACTGGCGATCCAACTCCCTCATCAAGGATAAGTCCTTCTGGGGTATCCCCGCGGCACGGCAGAACAGGTCGGCGCGGCTGACGCCCGGCAACGCACACTGCCGTCCTTTGGAAAGGGACCGGTATTGCCAGTCCACCAACTCGCGACGCTTTGCTGGAGTTAGGGGCCGGACCCGTCCACCAAGAAATGCCGTTTCACCTTGCCAGTCTCTTGGGTCCATTACGTTCATTCAATAATTCATACGAATAAGAAGGTTTTTCCTACGTGTACCACACATTTCAACCAGTAAAGTTTCAGTGCTGGATTAGACCCTCCAAGTAGCTGTAGCCATAGCTCAGATATCGCACCGTTTTAAACAGATTGCATCAGCATTGAACCCGACTCAATTGCAAATGACATATTCAGGAGCCACTTCCAATTATTCATCGGTGGCCCTCACTCGGTCCTGCATCATCCGCTAAATCAATACGGTATGGCCATCGAAACTCTAATTGAACTAACTCTCGGAGGCCGGCTGAGAAATACAAGGCCGCCCCAAGAATCTCTTTTGAAACGGCCTCACAGGCCGGAGTCGACGGCTGGTACTCCCCTCTGATCGTTGCGTCATTGGGCAGATCCTCCCCTTCATCATAAAAGGGTTGTTCTATCAGCGGAGACAGGATGCATTTCTACGTCAATCTTGACGATGGCCACAACACAGCCGTCGTCCATCGGCAGCACTGTAGTTGGGCAGAGGCCAGGGCAAAGGTCAAATATATGGGCGAGTGGCGTGGCCCTTTCGAGACACCAGTAGAAGCGCTTAACGAAGCATCCAACCTGGCGCACCGTTCTACTCGCAGATGCCCGGTGTGCAAACCGTGATTTATGCCAACCTCGGGATACTCCCCTGGATCGCAGCCGTAGTCTCCAAGGGAATAACCCCAACTGAATACACGCTGTGCATCGTTCATTCCCAAGTCATGGATCGGATCAGTCATTGAATGGCGACGAGGGCGGGGCGATAAGGCCCACACCATTCGGATCCGAGGACGCTGCTGTCCTTAAATGGAGAACGACAATGAGCATCCCGAGCTGGGCGGCACTTCTCTTGGCAATCGGCGTTGGTGCCATCCTTGCGGTCGGGTTACATTCATTCCTGACTGATCCTGCCCAGGCTTTCGACCCGTCCCCAGAAGACAGACCTGGCGAATCGATCCCCGCGCTTTTTTCGGAACACCCCGCGCTGGAGGAGATCTGGTGGTTCGACAATGAGAGCAAGTCTTGGGACATCTATGTGAGAGCCATCGAACCGAAGACGTTGCTGGAGCTGCGTCCCGGGGAACCCTACGTATTTGGCGTCTCGGAGAACGTCACCATCCGCGGGCAAAGCTTGACCTGTAAAGACGAGTTCTGCCTGAACATAATCACGTGGGAGTGAATCCATGTCAGACACCTTGCCGCTAGAGCTCCTGTTCCACGATCGAATGCTCAGGCTGGGCATAGAGACTCCCAAACAGGTACCGCACTACAATCCCAGGGTGTTCAAAGCCGGAGTCTATAAAAGAGGCGGATTGCCGCACGCCAAATGGTTACTTGGCGAGGACAACTCACACTGCGGATTCCAGGTGCTGTGGAAGGCCGGCCGGCTCGACCTGACCGTTGAGGCAGTGATACTCGAGGAGGTGGTGTGGCAGCCGCTTTTTACGCCGGCGGAACTGGCTGCAGCGCAACAGCGGCTTGAGGACGCGAATTACCAACCCGGATCATGAGTAAGTGGCTGCTTTTCTCCCCGGTATAATCTTTCTGACCGTATCGGCCGAACCAATTGCAGTCAGATTGAGACGTGGTGCGGACTACCCAACAGCATTGGCTGGGCCTGATCGCATTGGGATGAGTATCCGCCTCAACCGCACGTTACACAGGTCCTCCGATACACGCATGATCCCGCTGATAATTCCTTTACCTGCCATTGCGGTAGTCCGCGCATAGCGTTCATCGACATGACCCTCGAGCGGAAGGCCCAGTCGATTCTGGTCACATTTGGCCTGCTACTTTTCGTAGTCTATTGACTGGCCTGCGAAATCACTGCGGAAGGAGCCAAACCTGGGCGTAACCCGTCTCCCAACGCATCGGCATCTCCAAACGTCATGCGGGGTCGAGGCTTACGGAGTAGCCGAAATTCCGGATCCACCTCATTCTTTGATTCCCTGGGGTCTTCTGAACTGCTAAATGTTCGTTAGCTCGGTGCCTGCAATCACGAGGTTGTAGAGGGATGAAGCTGATATGGGTTACTCACCAATGGGAAGGTGAATGGTTACGGTGGTACCGTTACCAGGTCCATCACTGGCCAGTGCGATTCCCCCCCCATGCGCCTCGACTATGGCCCGAGTGATGGCCAGACCCAGGCCGGTGCCGCCTATGCCCAGGCTGCGAGACCGGTCGGTCCGGTAGAAGCGGTCAAAAACGTGGGGGAGTTCAGCGGCGTCGATGCCAATTCCGTCATCGGCGATGGAGATGACCAGTGATCCTTGGTCTTCCACCGCTGCCTTGAGTAGTACTTTCCCTCCGGGCCCGGTGCAATTCAGGGCGTTGCCCATGACGTTTCCCAAGGCCTGGCTCATCCGCATCCGGTCCAGAGCAAGGTCCGGCAGGTCGCTGGAAGCTTCCAGCGACAGTGCAACCTGTCGAGTTTCCGCCTGCGGTTGCCACCGCTCCACCTCTTCAGTGAGCAGGTCGAAGACCGGGCTGGACTCAAGGGTGAGCCTGAGCTCGCCGTGGTCTGTCTCCGCCAGCCAGTTAAGGTCTGTGACCAGTCCGCGCAACCGCTCCACCTCATGGATGATGTGGTCCGACGCGTTTTCCGGAGACTGGAGACCGTCCCGCAGCCCGGCCGCCTCCAGCTGGATGACGCTCAGAGGTGTGTTCAGCTCGTGGGAGACGTCGTTGATCAGCCGCCGGCGGAGTTCCCGCTGCGTTTCCAGGGCGGTGGTCATTTCGTTAAAGGCCGCGCTCATCCGCCCCAGTTCGTCCGAGGAACTGACCGGCAGCCGTGTCGTGTCCCCTTGAGCTATGGCTTGCGTTGCCTCGGTCAGCGCCGTCACCGGCGCCGTAATCCGCCGGGACAGCCAGGCGGCCAACAGGATGGCCACGCCGGCTGTGAGCGCTCCACCCGCCAGGGTGATGTACAGGAGCGCACTCTGGAAGCCGTGGGATTCCGTTGCCAGGAGTTCCCGGTTCACATCCATGTAGACGTGGCCCACGGGCTGGTTGGCGGCTAAGTCAAACACCGTCTCGCGGTGTCCGCTCAGGTCAGGGGCGGCAGTTCCGGGCGGAAGCTCCGTGAAGTTGTCCAGCACGACACGACTTTCCAGGCCGACGATGACTACCCGCACCGGGTCCCGGTGGAAGCTCTCCAGGTGCTCTCCCTCGTCATTCTCGGAACGTTCCCTCTCCCGGACTCCGGGATAGACGTATCCTGCCTGGGACAGAGTCCCTTCCACCGCTCCCCAGGTGCCGGTATTGGTGTATTCCCGGCTCAGGTTCCGGGCAAGTTGTGCCGCCTCTTCCCGGCCTATCCGGTCCACGAACACGCCGAGGCGGTCCTGCGTGGCGTAGTAGCCCACTCCCACGCTGGTCAGCACTGTGAGAACCACAATGAAGACGATTGCTCCCATGATCCGCCATCGGAGCGACATCATTCCTCCTCGGCCACGAAGCGGTAGCCAGCGCCGTAGACCGTCTGGATGGGCTGCCTGCCGTCCCGGTTTAACTGCCGGCGCAGGCGAGCGATCTGGCTGTCGATGGCCCGGTCCAGCCCGTCAAACTCGTCGTTGAAGGTCAGGGAGATCAGCTGGTCGCGGCTGAGCACCTGGTTGGGGTGGCGCATGAGCGTCGATAGGAGGGCGGTCTGCGACTGGCTCAAGACCACCGGCTCTCCAGCGACAGTCACGCTCTGGGTAGTCTCGTTAAGGGTGATATTGCCCCGGGTCATAACCTGCTGCACTTTGCCCCTGACCCGGCGGAGGACAGCACCGGCCCGGGAGATTACCTCCCCGGGGTCGAAGGGCTTGACGATGTAGTCGTCGGCACCGCTGTCCAATCCCATTATCCGGTCGGCGTGGGCCTCCCTGGCCGTGAGCATGATGATGGGGACCTCCGACTCCTGGCGCAGGATACGGCACAGCTCCACCCCGTCGAGACGGGGCAGCGTCAGGTCGAGGATTACCAAATCAGGGGCCAGATCGCGGGCCAGTTCCAGGCCGATCTCGCCGTCGTGAGCGACCTCGGCGGAGAACCCGGCTCGCTCAAAGTACACTTTGACCCAGTTGGCGATTTTCACGTCGTCCTCGATTATCAACACCGTACCGCTCATTGCCGCTCCCTTGAAAGCCGTCGTGGACGCGGCGCCTGATGTTGGCGCCGCGTCCATCTGCGAGATACTTCCGCGTTCAGATTTTACTCCACCGGGATTCAACACCCCTTGCTCAAGCGGGGCGGTTGGCCCTAACCGCCTCCCCGCCGTTCTCCGCCGGAACCGTGCTCACCGCCACCTTCGCCTCCGCCGCCATGCTCGCCGCCGGACTCGCCACTCCCTCCTTGCTCACCGCCGCCCTCGCCTCCGCCGACCTCAGCGTGGGCCACCCAGCCGGTGAAGGATGCCTGCGTCGAGGGCAGGTTGACCCTCAGCACCTCGCCCGGAGCCATGTCCACCGGTGTCGTCGGGCCGAGCTCCGTGCCGTTGGACAGGTGCACCTCGATCCTGACGTTGCTCAGGGCGTTGCCGGTGGTATTCTCCACGGTGCCGGTGAAGACATTGCCGGCTGCGTCGTAGTTCATGATTAGTCGCGCGCCGCCGCGGACCGCGTCGAAGGTCTCGTCCGGGGCCAGCATATTGGCGCTGCCCTCCTCGCTGCCTGAACCGGACTCGGGGCCTTCGCTGCCGGACTCGCTTCCGCCCTCACCACCGGGGCCGTGACCCTCCCCGCCGGCACCCTCGCCAGATCCGCCCTCGCCGCCGGTGTGAGGCTGCGGTCCGGGGCCGCCGCAGTCGAACACTTCCATATGCACCACGTAACCGTCGAAGGCGACTCCCGCGAGACTGGGCTCAGTGCTGAGCGAAACGCTGGTGGTTGCCTGCTGACCGGGGGCCAGGTCTCCCAGCACGTCGGGTCCCAGCTCTCCCACCGTCTGCGTCCCCGATTTCAGGTGAGGTTCGGCCTGCACATAGCAGAGGGTCTGCGACGTGGTGTTCTCGACCGTCGAGTTGACCGTCTGGGTTGCCGCGTCGTACCAAGCGGAGATTGCCAGTCCGCCGAGGACTCCGTTCCAGGTCTGGTCCAGGGGAGTGATAGGGCTGGACATTGCAGCCTCCATTGCGGCCTCGTTGCTTGCTCCGCCGCTCTCGGCGCCCTCGGGGCCGTCCGGCCCGCTCTCGCCGCCGCCACCTTCGCTGCCTTCACCGCCCGCCTGGCCACCCTCAGCGCCGCTGCCGACCTCTGCGTGGGCGATCCAGCCGGTGAAGGACGCTGCCGTCGAGGGCAGGTTGACATCCATCACCTGACCTGGCGCCAGGTCCACCGGGGTGGTCGGGCCGAGCTCGGTGCCGTTGGAGAGGTGCACCTCGATCCGGACGTTGGTCAGGGTATTGCCGGTGGTGTTCTCCACGGTGCCCGTGAAAGCGTTGCCGGAACCGTCGTAGTTCAGGATGAGCCGGGCGCCGCCGCGGACCGAGTCGAATGTCTCGTCCGGGGCCAGGTTGGCGCCGCTGCCTTCCTCGCTGCCCGCTGCTCCGCCCTCGCCGCCGGCGCTTTCACCACCGGGGCCGTGCTCGCCGCTGGACTCTCCACCTCCCCGCTCGGAGATTTCCTGGGTCGCCACTGTGCCGTTGCCGGAGTCCCGGCCATCCACGATGCCGTTATCGCCCGAGCAGCCGAGGAGCAGACCGGCGCTTATGAGGGCCGCCAGTACCGGCCCGGCCAGGAGAGTCCTCTTCATCAACTTCTTGCGATTCATCATTCCACTCCTTTCGTGAAATTCCTTTGACAGGACTCACGATAAAGGTGAAATGTCGCAGAAATTTGTCAGCGGAAAAGCCGCCTTTCAAGGAGCAGCCAAACGATCTCCCAGGAATTTTCTCGTAAACTGTCTGCGGTGTGTTCCTCAAGCCATTGTGGAATCTCAATGCCCGCGTCCTCGTACAGCGATCTCTTGAAGTCCAGATACGGCTGTGGATTCTCCGGTTCCAGCATGAACCCGAGGATGTTCATGGCCACGAACAGCGCGGGGAGTTGGTCAATGGGATTCTGTAGAGGGGACAGAATCTCGGAGTCGGGGTTCACGCCACTCTCAAGTAACAGTCTCACTATTTCGGTGTGGTGCATCCACCTGATCGGATATGTCAGTGGGGATATTCCCAGATCATTTGGATCAGAGACTCCTCGGCCGCACTCTATCTCGGCGCGCACCAGGTTGACTATTGGCTCACTTTGAGGCTCGTGCGCTGTTTTGCCGAAGAACAGGTCGCCGAGCGGCGGCCCATTAGAGTCGGCGATGGCGTTTCCGCCTCAGTCCTCATGGGTGTCGGAGTGGGGGTTGATTCAGCCCACTAATCCCAGTGCTGAATCTCCAAGGTTTGCTGGTCGCCGCAGGCTATTGCTGCGGCGACGATGAGGCTGACTAGTGCCCTTGCTAGAAATTTCACAAGGCTGCCCTGCTGCTTCGGCGCTGGCACCGGCACCACCGGAGCCCCGGCGATCGGGCAGAACCCTGGTTTAAATTTAAGTGGTCTTTTGCAGATTCACCTGCGACGGGCAGTGGCGGAAACCGACGGCCGAAGTCTCGGTCCCTGTCGTACACGGAGCACAATCTCAGAAGGGAACGAAACCCTCGTGGACATGCTCCTATTCAGGGCTCACATGCCGGGCAGACCGTGTTCGTTTCCCTGCCAAGTTTCATCATCGCGTCCAGCCCCTCCATTGCCGTCTCGTAGGGCCCGTGCCAAACATTGGAGGTTTGGCGCCACAATCCGTTCCGGGTTTGGGTGCAGGACCCTTTGTGGAGGATGGCCCGACTCAGGTTTCTGATTTCGTTGATGTAGAACAACTTTGTCTCTCCTGAACCAGTTCTCTGATGCGCCGCAGGTCATTTGATTGCTGATTGCGCTCACGGTCGCCAGGACTAAAGTCGCCGATTGCCCATCTGAAGAAGTGCATGGCCTGGACGCGGTAGTTGTCCTTCGTCTTTTCCACGAGGTCAGAGTCTTCCACGGTATCCAGGTAGCGCAGCAGCAGCCGGTATAGATCCAGCTCAATGTCTGATCTTGCTGACTTGCCCATGTTTTTCCGCTCATCCATTGAAGGTATCTGTCTAGCACGTCTTGTTATAAGAAAGAGGGAGCAAATGGATTTTCCAACGCATGGGTCCGACCGGGGTCCGACGACTGGATTTTGCTATGTTTCACCGCTTGTTGTTCGAGAGGTTCTTGGCCTTGCTCTGCTCTCCCCTCAACTCTTCCCCCGGCTCCGAACGGTTACCAAGGCACTATGGGCAGTTTTGCGCCGTAACTCACAAACAAAACCCCAAATTACCAGGGCAATTCGTGAGATTATCGCCACTGGGCCGTTACCCGAACAGATCCGGCTGCCGAATGCAGAATCACCCTCTACGAAATGCCTATCTGTCCATTCTGGATTGTGTGCTAGCCGCTAGAGTCTCCTCCTCAACTCTTCGACGATTCTGGCCGGACTTTGCGGTGCTGAGCCCCATGCAGAGCCCCTGTGAATGGCTGCAGCGTCAGACGACCGTTCGTCGTTTTCGTACGTGTCCACGAATTACTTTGTACTTTTATGCGTTACTCACCATCGTTGCCATCACACCGAATTGTGATCGTCCGCCATCTATGGGGTTTAACCATTTTTTCGACCGCATACACCGGAAGCCAAATGGGGCCTCTCCAAACCCAGCGCCTCCAGTCCGACTAGAACTATTGCGAATGACTCAAGGGTCATAGGGGGTTGTCAGCGCCTCCGCCCCAAGGCCTCCCGTCGTATATGCCCCAAATCTTGCAGGATGAAGACTGGGGGACTCGGCAGTCAGCGTTAAAAGCGGCATTGGCCGTACTCATTCGATGGCGCGCAGCGAAGGAAAATAGCGCGACGATTCCCAGCGTCCTTCATCGCGCCTGGGCTCCATCAGCGCCGAAGGTCGCTGTTCCCGGCGCTGAAGCGGCGGTTCTCCAGAACCCGTATCAGGGTTCCGACTATTCTTGAACAGAATGCTGCGTTTTCTCGGGCACATCGCTACAACACACCCACATCCAATAGACAAAACAAGCATAGTGCCAATTTCTATGACTCATGTATGAATAAGGTCGGTTAATGTATGAATGTATCAATGATTATCGTATAATCAGGTTTGAGGACCCTCGGTGGCATCTGGGACGGCCCGGAAGTGGAGCGAAGTATTGAAGTACTCGGCCAGCCGGTCTCATCGGCAACGCCGGGAACATGGCTATGTATGAAGGAGGAAACGGTGAATCAGCGGGACGAAAAGGACCGGCAGATCGAGGCGCTACAGGAACGCCTGTCACGGCTCAGCGAGGCCAGCTTGCGCATCAACGAGAGCCTCGAATTCGACAAAGTGCTGCAGGTCGTTCTCGACTCCGCCCGCTCACTAACCGGAGCCAGATACGGTGTGATGACGACCCTCGACGGTTCGATGGAGGTACAGGACTTTCTCTCCTCCGGAATGACCTCCGAAGAGACGCAGCGGGTGTGGACCATTCCGAAGTCCCGGGAGATCTTCGAGTACCTGCGCGGCGTTTCCGGTCCCCTGAGGGTCCCTGACTTGGTGGGGCATTTCAACTCAATCGGACTCTCCGGATTCTATCTCCCTCTTGAAGTAGGGCCAATGGTCTCTTTTATGGCCGCGCCGGTCTTTCATCAGGGAGAGCTCCTTGGCAATGTGTTTCTGGCCGAAAAGGAGGAGGGCGCAGAATTCTCCCGCGCCGATGAAGAGACAATGGTGATGTTCGCATCACAGGCGGCGCTGGCGATATCCAACGCCCGGAGGTACCGAGAGGAGCAGAGGGCTCGGAACGACCTCGAAACCCTGGTGAACACCTCTCCGGTGGGGGTCGTGGTCTTTGACGCGAGAACCGGGCGCCCCCAATTGATCAACACTGAAGCAACAAGGATCAGCAACTTGTTGCGGGATCCTGAGGATTCCCCGGAACAGCTGATGAATACGATCACCTACGAGAGAGCGGACGGGCAGCAGTACTCCCTGACCGAGTTGCCAATCGGGAAGGCGCTAAGTTCTGCCGAGACGATTCGCGCCGAGGAAATTACGCTGCGGGTCCCCAACGGGAGGAGTGTCAGAGTGCTGCTCAACGCAACTCCCATACACGGCGATGAGGGTCAGCTGGCGTCAATCGTGGTGACTTGCCAGGACATGACCTCGCTACATGAACTTGAGCGGCTGCGAGCCGAGTTCCTGGCTATGGTGAGCCACGAGCTCAGGACTCCTTTGGCCGCAGTAAAGGGTTCGGTGGACACTCTGTTGGAGACCGGCTCAGAACTGGACCCGGCCGAGATGACCCAGTTTTATCGGATTATTCGAGACCAGTCAGACCAGATGCGCTACCTGATCGGCGACCTGCTCGACGTGGCACGCATCGAAACCGGCACCCTTCCGGTATCCCCGGAACCATCCGAACTATCGGTTCTGGTCGATGAGGCCAGAGGAAAATATTTCAGCGGAAGCGGCCGAGAGGAACTTCACATTGAACTGGCTCCCGACCTGCCCTGGGTCCTGGCTGACCGAAGACGGATCGTACAGGTCCTGGGTAGTCTGCTCACAAACGCAGTAAGGTACTCACCTGACGGGTCCCCAATTCGGCTCTCCGCAGTCAGGCTGGGCCTGTATGCCGCGGTCTGTGTGGCCGATGAAGGGAGAGGGTTTGCGAAAGAACAGTTGCCGCAAATGTTCCGAAGGTTCTCTCAAGTGGCAGATGTCAACAGAGAGGGCGGCGCTGAAGGATCCGGTCTGGGACTGGCCATTAGCAAGGGGATAGTCGAGGCCCACGGCGGCCGTATCTGGGCTGAAAGTGACGGTCCAGGCTTGGGAGCCCGCTTCACCTTCACAATACCGGCGGCAGAGGAGGAGCGTGGTGAGAGTGCATCCAGTTCAACGATCGGCACCAATGGGCCGCGCAACTCCACCAAGGGAAAGGTGAGAATCCTTGCGGTGGATGACGATCCGCTGGCTCTGCGGTACGTCCGGGACGCCCTTACCAGGGCCAGATACGCACCTATTGTGACCGGCGATCCCGCCGACGTGCCCCGCCTTCTTGAGGAGGAAAAACCCCATCTGGTGCTGTTGGACCTGGTTTTCCCCGGTGTCGACGGCATCGAGCTGATGAAGGATATCCTCAGAACGTTCGACGTGCCCATCATATTCCTCTCGGCCTATGGCCAGGAGGATGTAATTGCGCGGGCTTTCGATATGGGGGCGGTGGACTACGTGGTCAAGCCCTTCTCCCCAACGGAACTGACCGCCCGCATCCGGGCAGCTCTTCGGCAGCGGTTGGCGCCCTACTCGGGAGAGCCGTCTGAGCCTCACACCGAGGGTGGTCTCAGCATAGATTACTCCGAGCGCCGCGTTACCCTGGAAGGGCAACCTGTGGAACTGACGCCCACCGAATATTCGTTGCTCTACGAACTTTCGGTCAATGCGGGAAAGATCCTGACCCACGACGCACTGTTGCACCGGATCTGGGGACCCGAAAAAGTCGGCGAACCATGGCTGGTCCGAGACGTGGTGAAAAGGCTCCGTCGCAAACTTGGCGACGGCGCGGAAAGCCCGAGGTATATTCTCACCGAGCCTCGGGTGGGTTACAGAATGGCGAAATTGGAGGCAGCGGAGACTCAATAACTTCGGCATCCCCCTGCCTGGGCTTGTCTCATTCCTTCTCGACATCAGCAACGGCTATTGCCGACAACTGAAATGGCCCCGGCCGACCGCCGTTCCGTCGAAACCGTCGATTTCCTATGGGCCGGTGAGTCGGTCCGTCCGCTTCTGCCATCGTGATTTCCCTGCCGTCCGGAACCGGCGGCGAGGGATGGCCTTGCAGGTCAATGCGTTATACTAGCATTACTGCTGTTACTTTCACTTGACTGGGTAAAGGAATGCAAGAACAACAGGAAGTCCGTAAGGACATTCTTGCCCAAGGTCTCGAGCCGATGCAGGAAGACTTGGGAAGGTGCGTGACTGATCTCGTTAATGCGATCGCCAAAGTCGCTACGGACGAACTGGAAAACCACAACCTCAGGCTGACGGAATACCATATCCTGAGATTCTGCCTGGAAAGATCTGGGTGCACGGCTACGGAAATTGCCGCAGAGCTTCCGGTCAATGCGTCCCGGGTGAGCCGTACGGTGAACGGTCTGGTCGAAAAGAAACTCCTCGTCAGGAGGCGGCTCAGGCAGGACAGACGCATCGTGATGCTCCACTTGAGCGAGCGTGGCCGCGAGCTGACCAAGGATCTCATTTATCGAATTCAAGGGTCCTACTCATCACTAACCGTCAACATCAGCCCGGCGGACCTGACGGTCTTCGTAGACGTCAGCAATAGAATCTCGGACAATTTCAAGACCGCCGAGCGTCCGGGCGCGAACAGACAGTAGTCAGCCGGCAGCGGCATTTCCGCCGCAGGCCTGTGGGCGTTACCTCGGCGGCTTCTGGGCGATCACCTCGCCGTACGCGACCGCCACCAAGGCCCCGGGTTGCTTGCTCCACTCGTCGTAGGCCTCCACGATGTCGTTGCACAGCCTCTGTGTTGCCGCCCCGTACTCTATGGCTGCCTCAGAAATCGCCGATGACGTGAACCACCTCCTGGCGAGACCCAGTATGAACTCGAGGTCCTCGGGTGCGCTGTAGACGTTGAACGACGCCCCCACCCGCACGTCGGCGAACCCTGCCTCCAGGATGTGCGATTTCAGGGCTTTGCCCATGTGCGGATGGCATTCCTCCTCCACCAGGACGTCCTCGAACATGTCCCACGCCTGGTCAAGAATCCCGAAGTCCGGATACGTGAAGCTGGACCGGCATATAATCTCGCGGCACCCGATTATCCCCCCCGGCTTCAGTACCCGTTTGACCTCCGCGAGAGCGGCATGGGTGTCCGGAACGTGCACCAGGACATTGTGGCAATGGGCCGCATCGAAGAAATCGTCATCGAATTCCATGGCCACGATGTCGCCCACGCTGAAATTCGCATTGTCGTGTCCTCCCCTGTAGGCCAGGGCCTTTGCGAGTTCGATCTGCGACTGCACCCGGTCCACGCCGTATAGCGCGCCCGGGGCAATCGCCTCCGCGAGGCCCAGCGAGATGCTCCCCGTTCCGCAGCCGAAGTCGAGCACGCGATCGCCCGGCTGCAGGTATGGCAGGAAGTATTCGGGGCTGGCGGAGGCAGTGAACTGGGTGAGAACTTCCCGGATCTCCTTGCGGTTTCCCAGGGAGTATTCGGGTGCTGCGGGTGTGAAGGAGGTCATCGACAATGTCCCGTTAGCAGTTTTCTTGAATCAACCGGCTGTGATTCAGAGACACCGGAAGCCCCGGCAGGTTGCGTCCCGGCTCACAGTTTGAAATAACGCCCAGAAATTATGTAGGGTGAGTTGTATGATGCGTATAACAACCGGGGCCGGTTTTGTGAAAATTGCTATATGGTTCCAATGCGCGAGATGGTCTGAACTGTGATTCGTGTGATTTTGGGATGGCCGGGATTCGCCCTCACCCTAACCCTCTCCCAGAGGGAGAGGGGACTGTTGTGGGGGGATTCGCCCTCACCCTAACCCTCTCCCAGAGGGAGAGGGGACTGTTGTGGGGGGATTCGCCCTCACCCTAACCCTCTCCCAGAGGGAGAGGGGACTGGAGGAGAGGGGACTGGAGGGTGGAGGGGAAACGAGAGAGGGGCGCCGTGGTGGCGCCCCTCGTGGGTTCCTGGGTGTGGCTTGCCTTGGTGGCTATCAGCCGCTGTTGCGTCCGGCGATGAACGCGCCGCCCGCGGCGACCACGCCAACGATGGCGATGATCAGCGCGACCACGGCGAGAGCGCCGCCGCCGCTGGGACCCTGGGCGCCATCGTTGCCGGCAGGACCGACGGGACCGGCAGGGCCGGCGGGACCGGCAGCACCGGCTGAGCCGTCAGCGCCGGGGGCGCCGTCGTTGCCGTCGGAGCCGTCGGCACCGGCGGGGCCAGCGGGGCCAGCAGCGCCGTCAGCACCGGCGGGGCCGGCAGGACCGGCGGGGCCGGTGGCGCCGTCAGAACCGTCAGCGCCGGCAGGACCCTGCTCGCCCTGGGGACCACGGGCGCCGGTGGCGCCGCGCGGGCCGCGCATGGCTTCCATTTCCTCTGCCGCGGTCGGGGTGGCCGTGGGTATGGCAGCGTCTGAGCTGAAGGCCATCAGGTCGGCGCGCTTGAGGTCGCCGCGCATGCCCACCATGACCTCGTTCGCGGACATGGCGTCATACATCATCATTTCCTCGCCCTCGCCCATCATGAGCTCGAACGTGACCATGGCGCCCTCTTCTCCCTCGACATCGATGCTGAACATGCCCATGGCATCGACCATGCCTTCGCCGGCCTTTTCCTCGCCGATCATGGCGACGACCATGGTGCCCTCGGCGGCCATGGCGTTGTCCAGCTCGGCGGTGCCGACGACCCGGAACGGAGGCTGCTGGGCCAAAGCCACCGACAGCGGCAGCGAGGCCAGCAGCGCCAGCACACTCAGCAGTGCCACTATTCTGGTTACGGTCATTCTTTCCTCCTTGTCTTTCGCTGACGCGGTTGCGTCAACGCGCCTGCGGGCGGAGCAAGGCCCCGGCCCGTTGCTGGCGGGAGGCCGCCGAAACGGCCTCCCCGTGGCTCACGGGAATCATCCCGTTTGCTGAGTGCTTGCCCTAGCGTAGGGGTATGTTGTTGGTGCCCTGGTACAGGCTCCGGCCCTGGAACTCGACGGGATCACCTTCGGTGACGATGATGATGTACGCCGAACCGGCTTTGACCTCGGTCAGGTCGTTGAAGTCAGCGACCTCAGGGTCCGGATCGTAGAACATCCACTCCTGGTTCTCCGCGTCCAGGAACCAGACACGGGACAGGCGGTCGGCAGTGACCAGATCAGCGAACACGTCCGCCGGGTCGGTGACGGGCACCGCCACTTCAGTCACTACCTGGATGAATTCCGTGGCTGCGTCGCCATCAGCGTCCTCAAGGCGAGCCGATACTGCGTACCGGCCCGGGGTGAGCTGCGGCACCTGAACAGTTGCCGTGAAAGCGCCCCACTGGTCAGTGGTAGGAGCCGGGACGGGAGTCACGTTCTGTCCACCAACTTCGATCCTGTATATCTGCAGGAAACCCTTGTAGTTAGAGCCGCTAACGGTAAGGCTTGATCCTGCAGAGACCTCATCCGGGGACAGAGTTATGGAGGGATCAGGCAAGGTGTGATCGGCCTCGGCGGTAGTCTTGTCGGCTGCGTCTACAGCCTGAACCTGCGCTGAGGCTTCTACGGTGTAATCGTTGCCTGGGTTAATGCCCGCGCCACTGGGAACGGTTATGACCTGTGAGAATACCCCTGTGGAATCCGTGGGAGAGGTATCAACAATGGCGTTGTTGTACTTGATCAAGACCAGGTCGTTGGCCGGGAAACCGGTACCGCTGACCGTGATCTCGGAACCAATCAAGCTCTCGGCCGGGTTGAGAGTGACCTCGGGCTCGGCAACCGTGATGGTAGCCTGACCGACTCGGCCTCCCGCATCTTTGACCGTGACCTTGACGGAACCGGGAGCTACGCCATCGGGGACACGAACGTTGAAGGAAACGTTGCCGCTGTTGTTTACCAGCTGCCTGGCGTTCTGTGCCTCGTGGCTGCCAAACATGACGTTACTGGTGGTGACTTCGCCGTCTTCATCCTGGTCGCTGGCGGGGATGAAGTTACTGTTCGACGCCGTGGAGAAACCGCCGCCGTCGATGGAGACCTCCTGGCGCGGTACCACTGTGCTAGGCGTAATCGTCAGAGGGTTGGATATGATATTGATCGTGCCTGTCAGAGTGACCTTGGCGGGAGCAGTCGTTTCTCCCTCGGGCGTAGGTGGTTGGACGACGAGCCTCACCTGCTGCTTGTCGGCCACCTTGGTGTCGGAAGGAATCGTCAGATCGAAGGTGAGCGGGTCGGTGTCTTCGTGTCCCGAAACCAACTCGGTCAGGTCAATTGAGGCGCCGCGGATGGTTACGCTTTCCAACATACCATCCTGGTCGGTGACCTTGACCTCGACGGTCTTCCCCGGAGCAGTTGACTCTGGGTCGATGGTGAATCCAGCCTTGATCGTGTGCTTGCCAGCGACAGGGGCTGAGGCACCTGCGTTGTCTGTGGCGTTGATGGATGTGCCCTCGGTAGTGAATACATCAGCGTCGTCGGCACCCGTGGTCCTGTCGTTGGTTATGGAGTGCTCGAACACGCCGTCCGAAGAGTTGGCGGTGCCCAGAGCAACGCCACCAACGGTGGCGACATCCACCGGGCCGTCAACGAAGCCTTTACCAGTGATGGTAAATTCGGTGCCACGAACTGCGGTTGCCGGTTTCGTGCTGACTTCGCGAAACACGAGCCCGTAACCGTAGGCCTCGTCGTTGTTGGAGTCCTTTACCGTAATCGTGTATTCATCTGCACTGGCATTAGCGATGGAAGGATTAGTGATACCGGCCTTCCTCTGGAATGTGATGCCATCTACGACGTCATTGCCATCGGCATCTCCAATTTCACCCTGATCTTCGACAGTTCCCATGGTCAAGGTGACCGTCGTGTCGCTTACATCTATGCTGCTCGGCTTCCTAGAGTCGGTTGCAGGCGTTCCGCTTTCGGCTTCAAAACTAACTCTGACGGTGTCCGGATCGATATTGCTTGGCACACCGAATCCAGATAGGGTCACAGTGAGGTCCCCGCCCTGGACAACATTGATCTCCTGGGGGTCAGCAGTTCCAACCACCTTGCCAGCCAGATTATCACCGCTCAGGGTAACGATGACCGGAGCATTGGCTGTCTGCTCGTTGCCGGTGGCGGAAGTGTAGCTCAATGTTAGGGTGTAAGTACCGGGGATATGTTCATCATCATCTGTGCCGTTATTAGCGTTACCATCGTCCACCGTAATGGTGATGACCTTTGCGAGACCATTCGTCAGGTCAACGGTAATTTCGCCAACAGCAAAAGTGTCTACGACGGGCGAAGTAGTGTAATTGGTTGCGACAGATTTCCCGTCGACTTCAGCCGTGATAGAGGCTGTAGCCTCCCAGTCGGTTTCCGTTCCGCCACCGGTCGCGACTAATTTGATGGTGGACGCATCCGGCGGGACCGTAATGATGTGAGTTGCGGCATCACCATCTGCGGGTGCAAACACGCCCATGATGTCGTTTGCTTCTATGGCCTCGTCATCATCAGCAACAACCACGAGTCCTGTCGCACCCAATTGATCGGTATCGTCAGATGCGGTAGTCTGATGGCTGTCTGCCCCCACGCCGGTGGCGCTGAAGACGCCCATGGCGAAGAGGGCAGCGAGGAGCGCTGCGGCCATGAGCAGGGCAATTCCAGTGGATTTGCCAATCATTGAATTCATGTGTTGTATTTCTCCTTTCGGCCGGTCCCTCGGGTGGCGGGGCCTGGTTCGATCCTTCGACCAACTCAGGACTCACCATGTAGGTGCCCTTGTACCGTTGGGGCCGGTTCCCGCTCCCCGCGTTTCGCGGAGTCAAGATGTGCGGGACTGATTACTGGTTCAGGTCCGCTCCGGCGGCGGGGCCTCATGGGTCCCTGTGTGCCGGATGGGCCTGGGGTTACGCCCTCACCCTAACCCTCTCCCGGGGGGAGAGGGGACTGATGCGGGGTTGCCGCTGTCTGCCTGACGTCTCGTTGGCGGCGTTGGGGCCTGGTTCGATCCTTCGACCAACTCAGGACTCACCATGTAGGTGCCCTTGTGCCGCTGCGGATGGGCTGGCGTGGCGGCGGTTGCCTGTCCCCTGCCGCCCTCGCTGCTGCGTGGGCCGGGGACTGCCGTTTGTTGCTCTGAGTTTTTAAACCCTTGCATATCCTTGCACTCCCGCTGTTGCCCTGCCGTGTCCCCCGCGAAGCGTGGGATGGCGCGGGCCGGGAATGGCGCTGCGGTCCCGCCCTTGGCGGGAGCCTGTATCACATTGGCCCGTCCTCCTTGTCCTGCGTAAAAGATTCGAGTCTCTACAAAACCATTATAAGAGTAAACAGTTTAATATTACGATAGAGTTACGTCATTTCTTTTGCAATTGCAAATACTTGACAAGCGGCATCTCCCCGTTGGCCGGCAATGGCCGGGCTAACCGCGAGGGCGGGGCCGCCGTGCCTGTAGCAGGGCAACGGCAGGGGCTGCCCCTGCGTCGCAGCGCCGCCGCCCTCAGCGGCGGTTGGCCAGCCAGGCCTCCGGGATCGGGACGTTTCTCAGGCAGCGCGAGCAGGTATCCAGGTCCTGCTGGTAGGTGGGCACCGCTCCCAGCGCGGACTCCCACCCGTCGAACGGCCCCTCCCACCTGCCGGTTCCCCGGTCGTCCGGCTGCTTGCGTCGCTGGTACCGGCCGCAGTCCTCCCGGTGGATCCGCGAGCGCTGATTGGTGTAGTTCGTGTAGACGACAAACCGCATGAATCCCGCTTCCATATCAGCATCACCGCGCCAGCATCACCGCCTACCCGGTCATGCCCGGCGTACCCGCCGGGGGACGGGCGACGCCGGGCGCCGGGGAAGGAGGAGGAGGAGTATGACGGACTCCGGGGTTATTCGTTCACCCTGCTGCTGTTCCTGTACCGGTCGATCAGGGAGTTCACGATCTCGCCCAGGTAGCGGCCCTCCAGGATGCTCTGGGCCTTCAGCCAGCGCCACAGGTCCCGGTCGATTCCCCTGATGGACAGCTGATGCCTCTGTTCGCTGGGGAAGCTCGACGTCCAGCCCGGGGGCCCGCCGGCGCGCGCGGACTCCCTCCGGTACTCGTCGATCAGCTCATTGACTATCTCGCCCACGGTCCGGTTCTCGGTCGCGGCCTGGGCCCTGGCCCACCGCCACAACTCCCGGTTGATGCCCTGAACCGGCAGAATGTCGTGGTAGTCTCGCTTGTAGCTGTTGGAGCGATTCACTCAAGACCACCCTTGACCCCCCGGAGCGGGAGGTTTCTTTAAGTACCGCGACCATCGCAGGGCGACAGTGCTTTTCCACGGGGCGGCCACCGCGCCGGGACAGGAAAGTGCCCGACGGGTTGCGCACGGCGTTATTTCCGAATGCAATCTTTGACTTATGCAAGCACTGTCAAACGTATGATAGGCGGCACCATGTATGACGCGCGTAGGAAAAAGCCCCGTATTTGTGAAAAGTTCCGTATTACTCAGCGCAGCAGGGACGATACGATCACCGCGATTACGGCCCGGCAGTACCAAAAGCCAATCCCCTCCCTTGACGGGGAGGGGATAACGGCGCGGGCCGATTGACGGGTGCGGCGGGCCGATTGACGACGGGGGTCAGGCGTTGGCGCCGGCGGTGCTGAGGGTCATCAGGAACTCGCGGTTGCTGGACGTCTTGGAGAGGCGGTCGAGAACGCGCTCGGTGGCGCTGCCGCCGTTACTGTTGTCGGACAGCATGCCGATCATACGTCGCAGCAGGACAACCTGGCGATGGGCCTCGTCGGAGTAAATCAGCTCCTCGCGGCGGGTGCCGGAGCGCACGATGTCGATGGCCGGGAAATAGCGGCGCTCGGCCAGCTTGCGGTCCAGGTGCAGCTCCATGTTGCCGGTGCCCTTGAACTCCTCGTAGATCACCTCGTCCATGCGCGAGCCGGTGTCCACCAGGCAGGTGGCGATGATGGTCAGCGAGCCGCCCTCCTCGATGTTGCGGGCGCCGCCGAAGAACTTCTTGGGCGGGTACAGCGCGATGGGGTCGATGCCGCCGGACAGCGTGCGCCCGCTGGTGGGGACGGCCAGGTTGTAGGCGCGGGTCAGGCGGGTGATGGAGTCCAGCAGGATGACCACGTCCTTGCCCAGCTCGACGAGACGCTTGGCGCGGTCCAGGCAGAGCTCGGCGACGCGACACTGCTCCTCGACGGACTCGTCGAAGGTGGAGGCGAACACATCGCCCTTGACGGAGCGGCGCATATCGGTGACCTCCTCGGGGCGCTCCCCGATAAGGGCGACCATGAGGATGGCATCCGGGGCGTTGGTGACCACGCCGTGGGCGATCTGCTTCAGCATGGTGGTCTTGCCCGCCTTTGGGGGCGAGACGATCAGGCCGCGCTGGCCCAGGCCGATGGGCGCGAACAGGTCGACCATGCGGGTGGAGAGCTCGCTGGCGGCGGTCTCCAACACCACCTGGCGCTCCGGGAACACCGGCGTCAGTTGCTCGAACACCGGGCGGCTGCGGACGTTCATCTTATCGGTGTCTAGGCCGTTGATCCGCTCCACGCGCACCAGGCCGAAGTAGCGCTCGCCCTCCTTGGGCGGGCGGACCTGGCCGGTTACGGTGTCGCCGGTGCGCAGGCCGAAGCGGCGGATCTGGGACTGGGAGATATAGACGTCGCCGGAGCGGTGGATGGCCACCTGTCGCAGGAAGCCGTAGCCCTCATCCATGATCTCAAGGATGCCGGTGGCGACCAGGGACTGCTGGGACGAGGCCAGCTGGAACACGCGGGACAGCAGGTCCTCGCGGTGCAGGTTGGCCAGGGTGCCGGTGTCCTGGAGGCCGACGGTGGGCGCCAGTTCCAGGAGCTCCTCCTTGGACTTGCCGCCCAGCTCCGCAACGTCGAAGGAGAAGGTGGCCGGAGGCATGGCGGCCTCCCTGCCCGATTCACGGGGGCCGGAGTCGCGGGGGCCGGGGCGTGCCGGGGCGTCGCCGTTGGTGGAGGCCCTGGGCGTACGGCCGCGACCACGAGGGGCGGGCCGGGTTTCGGCGTCGCTGCGCTCGGAGGCCCGGGCTTGAGCCCCGCTGCGCTCGGAGGTACGGGGCCTGGCCTTGCCACCTTCGTCGGCGGGTTCGGGATCCCGGGTTCTTGCTGCGCGAGCCGTGGACCGTGCCCGTGGCCCATCGCTATCGGCAGGAGGGTTGGGGTTGTCCGTATCAGCGTCGCTGCGCCCGGGGGCCCGGGTTTGAGCTTCGTTGCGCTCGGGGCCGGGGAGTTCCGCCTCCGGCTCGAGGGTGGCATCGCTGGGAACGCGTTCTTCTTCCATTATCACTTCCGGCTTAGTGCCTGAGGGTAGGCTCTGTTGGTGGTGGGCTAGGCCTGGGACGCCTTCTGCCAGTCGGCGACGAAGCGTGCCAGGCCGGCGTCGGTGAGGGGGTGCTGGGCCATCTGGACCAGCGTGCGGTAGGGGACGGTGGCGATGTGGGCGCCGGCGGAGGCCGCCTGCACGCAGTGGAGCGGGTGGCGGACGCTGGCGGCCATTACCTGGGTGGCGATGTCTCCTTCGCGGAACAGGGTGGCGATGTCGCGGATGAGGCCGATGCCGTCGTGGCCGATGTCGTCAAGGCGGCCAACGAAGGGAGAGACGACGGTGGCGCCGGCCTGCGCGCCAAGCAGGGCCTGGTTGACGGAGAAGCAAAGGGTCTGGTTGACGCGGATGCCCTCGGAGCTGAGGGCGGCGATGGCCTCGATGCCCTGGATGGTGCTGGGTATCTTGACCCACGGGTCGGGGATCCAGCCGGCGATGTCGCGTCCCTCGTCGATCATGCCCTGGGTGTCGGTTGAGACCACCTCGACGGAGATGGGACCGTCGACCAGATCGGCTATCTCTGCGACGGCGGACCGGTAGGCCTCGCGGTCGCCGATGCCGGCGCTGGCCGCCAGCGACGGGTTGGTGGTCACGCCGCTGATGACGCCGAGGCGGGCGCCGTCGCGGATCTCGTCGATGTTGGCGGTGTCGAGAAAGAGCTTCATTAATGCACCGTTCCGGGATGGATTAACCGTTGAGGATACAGAGACCACAGAGTTTTCTTTCCTGTGTTCCCTGAGAATTCTCTGTGCCCTCTGTGTTCTCTGCGGTCGGTTCTCCCCTAGTACAACGGCAGGGGCGGCTGGCTGCCCTCGCGGATGGTCCTGGTTGCCTCGGCGATGAAACGCACGAAGAGCGGGTGTGGCCGGTTGGGCCGGGACTTGAACTCGGGATGGTACTGCACGCCTACCATGAACGGATGACCGCTCACCTCGCCCGCCTCGACCAGCCTGCCGTCGGGGGAGAGGCCGGCGGCGATGAAGCCGGTCTCCTCGAGCCGCTCGCGGTAGGCGTTGTTCAACTCGAAACGGTGACGGTGACGCTCCATCACCTCGCGTTCCGCGTAGGCCTCCTCGGTCAGGGTCCGTGACTGCGGACGGCAGGGGTAGCTGCCGAGGCGCATGGTGCCGCCCATATCGGCGATGCCCTCCTGCTCGGGCATGATGTGCACTACGGGATTGGCCGTCTCGGGCACCAGTTCGGCGGAGTTGGCGTCATCAATGCCCAGAACGTTTCGGGCCCAGTCGATGACCATAACTTGCAGGCCGAGGCACAGCCCGAGGTAAGGGACCTCGTGCTCGCGGGCGTAGCGCACGGCATCCACCATCCCCTCGACGCCGCGGGGCCCGAAGCCACCGGGGACGACGATGCCACAAACGTCCTTCAGCAAGTCGTCGGGGCCGTACTTTTCGATGTCTTCCGAGTGAACCCACTGCAGCTCGACGTCCCGGGTGTGGCACAGCCCGGCGTGGCGCAGCGCCTCGCGTACGGAGAGGTAGGAATCGGGGTACTCAACGTACTTGCCGACGAGGGCGATGGGCAGTGGGTCCTTGGGCTGGTCCATCATCTCGACCATGCGGCGCCACTCGTCGAGGCCCTCGGACCCCGGATTGCCGCGGCGGTAGCTGCGGAGGCCCAGGGTGTCGAGCATTATGTCGCCCAGTCCGGCCTCCTCCAGCACCAGGGGTACGCTGTAGACGTTATGGACAGTCTCCAGGGGAATGACCGCCTCGCTGGGAACGTCGCAGAAGGAGGAGATCTTGTCGCAGATGCCGGGAGGTACGGGCTGGTCGCTGCGGCAGATAATGGCGTCGGGCTGGATGCCGATGGCGCGGAGTTCCTTGACGCTGTGCTGGGTGGGCTTGGTCTTGAGTTCCTGGGCTGCGGAGAGGTAGGGGAGGAGGGTCAGGTGGATGTAGTAGACGTTGTCGCGGCCGACGTGGTTTCGCATCTGCCTTATGGCCTCCAGGAAGGGGAGGCCCTCGATATCCCCGACGGTGCCGCCGACTTCGACGACGATCACCTCCGCCCCCGACTCATCGGCGAGACGGAGTATGCGTTCCTTGATGTCATTGGTCACGTGAGGCACGGACTGTATCGTCCCGCCAAGGAAATCGCCGCGGCGCTCCTTGGCGATGAGGTTCATGTAGATGTCGCCGGCAGTGAGATTGGAACTGCGGGTGAGCTCCAGGTCGATGAAGCGCTCGTAGTGGCCCAGGTCCAAGTCGGTCTCGCCGCCGTCATGGGTGACGAATACCTCGCCGTGCTGGTACGGCGACATTGTGCCGGGATCGACGTTCAGGTATGGATCGAGTTTCAGTACCGAAACGCTGAGGCCACGGCTCTTCAGGATGCGGCCGACGGAAGCGACACAGATACCCTTGCCCAGTGAGCTTACGACGCCGCCGGTTACGAAGATGAACTTAGTAGGCATTTAACCGCGCTGCAGGATTGTGGAAGTGCCTGTCTTTCTGATGACGCCCACTCCGCTGACACTGCGTTGGGACGCAAAACCGCCTTTGTTGGCGAGAACACAACGAGGGGGAACCGGTTGGACAGCGCGAAAGGAGGGAAGGTGCGGAATGAACCTGCGGGGTGATTATATGTATTCGATTCGTCGCTGTCAACTTTTGACTGTCAAAGAGAGTTCCATAGCCCAAGGGCGGTGGAGGCACACCTATCAGCCCCTGACCGCCTGCTCGAGGGCTGTCCAGGGGAGCAGGGCGCACTTGATGCGGACGGGGTACTGACGGACCACGCCCAGGGCGCCCAGATCGCCCAGCTCCGGGGGCGGGTCGGAGGTGGCATCGCCGCCGCGATCGCGAAGGAATGCCTTGAACCGGATGGAGAGAGCGGCCATTTCCTCTGCCGTCCGTCCCTTGACCGCCTCGGACATCATTGACGCCGATGCCTGGATGATGGAGCAGCCCTCACTGTTAGCATAGACGCCGTCCACCGCCCCGCTGTCGTCGAGGCGGAGTTGCAGGTCGATGAGGTCACCGCAGAATGGATTTAGCTCGTATGCCGTGAGCGTGGGCGCAGACAGGGGATCACGGTTACGCGGCGTGCGGTAATGGTCCATGATCATTTGGCCGAAAAGGCCGTCGAAGGCTGGGCCTGGCATCTGGGTCATGACTTTTGCGAGGCCGCTCCCGGTGGAATGCCTGATGGTGGCTGGAGTATGCGCAATGGACAGGAACCGGCTACCGGTTACTCCGTCGTGACGGTGTCGCCCTCACCGCTGAGGGCGGAGCGCATGGTATGCCAGGCCAGGATGGCGCACTTGATGCGGGTGGGATACTCATTGACGCCGGCGAGGGTCTCGAGGTCACCGAGGGTGTCGTAGTCGGGCTCCTCGTTGGGATGGGTGATCATGCTATGGAAGGCGTCAAAGATTACCTGGGCTTCGTCGAGACTCCGGCCCTTGATGCTCTGGGTCATCATGGAGGCGGAGGCGCGGGAGATGGCGCAGCCGACGCCCTGGAAACCCACGTCCTCAACCTTATCGTCGACGACTTTGAGATACAGGGTGATCTGGTCGCCGCAGAGAGGGTTGTATCCGTCAGCGGTGGTGCTGGCGTCTTCCACCTTCCGGAAGTTGCGGGGCTTGCTGTTGTGCTCGAGCAGGATTTCCTGGTAGAGATCGCTGAGTCCGGACATATCTTTATCTATCAGTCTCCCGCTATTTTCTGAACGGTCCGTTGGTCCTTCGACAAGCTCAGGATGAACGGACTGAAGCGTCAGGAAAAGACTTCGATCACCCGGTCGATGGCCCTCACGAGAGCGTCGATGTCTTCCCTAGTATTGTACATGGCCATGGAAGCCCGCACCGTGGCGGGAATCTGGAACCGCTGCATCACGGGCTGGGCGCAGTGGTGCCCAGTGCGCACGGCCACGCCCTCGGTGTCGAGTATGGTGCCAATGTCGTGGGGGTGGACGTTCTCCATCACAAAGGACAGGATACCAGCCTTGCGAGGGGCGGTGCCGATAATTCGCAGTCCTTCGATGCCCTCGAGGGCTTTCGTGCCGTACTCCAGCAGGTCGTCCTCGTAGGCGGCGAAGGACTCGTAGCCGACCGACTGCACGTAGTCGACGGCCGCGCCGAGGCCGATGGCGCCCGCGATGTTGGGAGTGCCAGCCTCGAACTTGTAGGGCAAGTCGTTGTAAATGGTCTCCTCAAATGTCACAGACTTGATCATGTCGCCGCCACCCTGGACGGGAGGCAGTTCGTCCAGCAACTCGGCCTTGCCGTAGAGGATGCCGATTCCGGTGGGGCCGAAGATCTTGTGGCCGGAGAAGACGTAGAAATCACAGTCGAGTTTCCGGACGTCGACGGCCATGTGAGGGACGGCCTGTGCGCCGTCCAGCATCACGGGTATGCCCTGGGCATGGGCCATTTCGATGATCTGCTCTACAGGCAGGATGGTGCCGAGGGCGTTGGAGACGTGGGTGATGGATACCAGTTTGGTACGAGGCGAGAGCATGCGCTCGTATTCATCCATCAGCAGTTCGCCGGACTCGTCGATGGGGACGACGCGGAGAACGACGCCCTTTTCCTCGCGGAGCATCTGCCAGGGCACAATGTTGGAGTGGTGCTCCATGTTGGAGACGATTACCTCGTCGCCGGGGCCGAGATTGTGCTTGGCGAAAGACTGGGCAACCATGTTAATGCTGTCGGTGGTGCCCCGGGTGAAAACGATCTCGTGGTCATCGGCGGCGTTCAGCAGCCGCTTCACCTTGGCCCGGGCGCCCTCGTAGTCCTCGGTGGCGTTCTGGCTCAGGGTGTGGACGCCGCGATGGACGTTGGCGTTTTCGGTACTGTAATAGCGCACCAACTCGTCGATTACAGCCTGCGGTTTCTGCGAGGTGGCGCCGTTGTCTAGGTAGACCAACGGCCTGCCGTTGACCTGCTGCTGCAGGATCGGAAAATCGGCCCGGACTCTTTCCGCATCGAAACCGGATGGCATTAGAGTTCTCTCCTCAGCTTGCCGGCCAGCCCTACAAGAAAGCGACCGGAAGGCTCTTGACGGCGATGGAACGGTCGAACAGGGACTCGAGGTAGTTTCGCAGGGTTTCGGGCTTTACTGTGTCCACGATCTCGCGGGCGAAAGCCTGCACCAGCATTCGGCTGGCCGTTTCCAGGTCGAGGCCGCGGCTGCGCAGGTAGAACAAGGTCTGGGCGTCGATCTGCCCGGCGGTGGCGCCGTGGGCGCACTGCACGTCGTCGGCATAGATCATCAAGCTGGGCTTGCTGTCTACCTCGGCGTCCTCGGATAGCAGCAGGTTTTTGTCGGACTGACGGGCATCGCTCTTCTGGGCATTGCGGCGCACCATGACCTCGCCCCCGAACACGGCGCGGGAGTTGCCGTCGAGAATGCCCTTGTAATTCAGGCGACTGGTGCAGTGCGGCTCGGCGTGGTCGATGCTGATCAGGTTGTCGATGTGCTGGCCCTGCCCGGTGTAGTACAGGCCGTTCAGCGAGCAGTACGCGCCGGGGCCATCCAGGGTCACCGCGAAATCGTTGCGTGCCAGGGTGGTGCCGAGGGCGAAAGATGCCGAGCTGAAGCTGCTATCGCGTTGCTGATGCACGCGGGTGGTGCCGACGTGGAAGGCCTCGGGGCTTTCGTCGAGCAGGCGGCAGTGTTCTACGTTGGCTCCCTCGGCGACGACGATCTCGGTCACGGCGTTGGTGAAATATCGGGGCCCCTGAGGCCCGGTGTAGGTTTCGACGACGGTCAGGTTGGCATTGCGTCCGGCGAGTATGAGCGTGCGCGGGTGACGGGCGTAGCGCTGGTCGTCGATGTCGGGCAGGCCGCCGTGGTTCACGTGGACGGCCATCGGCTCTTCGGCGCCGTCAGGAACTCGCACCACGGCGACGTCTCGCAGGAACGCGGTGTTCAGGGCGGTAAAGCCGTCGCTGTCCATTGGGGCGAGACTGCCAAGGTGCTGCCGGACAGCGTCCTCGTCATCCTGATTGAACGCCGAGGTCGCCGAGATCGCAGTGAAACCAAAACTTGACTCTGCGCTCTCTGCGTCTTTGGAGTCAATAGTTGGATAGACAAACCCGACGCGGGAAATGGGGGCCACGGCAGTATACTTCCACCGCTCGTTGCCGCGCCGCGCCGTGGGGAACCCGATCTCGCTGAACCGCTCCCACCCGGCGGCGCGCAGGTCGGCGAGCCATGCCGGACCGGCGCTGGCAGATGCCAAGGCCAGGTGGTCCTCGTGATAGCGGTGGTTGCTGATGGTTCTGGTGGTCATAGCCATCGATGCGGGCAGGATGCTACTTGCCCGCTTCAACCTCCTCGCGGATCCAGTCGTAGCCCTTTTCCTCGAGATCGAGAGCCAACTCGGGGCCGCCGGAGCGGACGATGCGGCCATCCAGGAGCACGTGCACCTTGTCGGGGCGCACGTAGTCGAGCATCCGCTGGTAGTGGGTGACCAAGACCATTGCGTTGTCCTCGGAGCGCAGCTTGTTCACGCCGTCGGACACGATGCGCAGGGCGTCGATATCGAGGCCGGAGTCGGTCTCGTCCAGCAGGGCCAGGCGCGGTTCCAGGACGGCCATCTGCAGGATCTCGTTGCGCTTTTTCTCGCCGCCAGAGAATCCTTCGTTGACAGCGCGGCGGACGAGCTCCGGGTCGATCTCGACCTCCTTGACCTTAGCGTCCAAGTGCCGCTGGAACTCGCGGGCCGACATCTCCTCCTCGCCGTTGTGAACGCGACGGGCGTCGATGCCGGCTTTCAGAAACTGCCAGGCGCGGACGCCGGGCAACTCGACAGGGTATTGGAAGGCGAGGAACACGCCCATGCGGGCCCGGATTTCGGGCTCAAGGGACAATAGGTCCTCGCCGTCATATATGGCCTCGCCCCCGGTGACGCTGTAGTCGGGGCGTCCGGCCAGGACGTTCGCGAAGGTGCTCTTGCCCGAGCCGTTGGGACCCATGATGGCGTGGACTTCGCCCGCGTTGACCTCGAGGTCAACGCCATTCAGGATATCGAGATCCCCGGCCGAGGCGCAGAGGCCGCGGACGGAAAGCAGTGGGTTGTTGTCGGTCATTGTTACATCCGGTTCCGGTTAAGAATGTCCATTGTGGCGTCCAGCAGACGATTGAATACTTCGGGCTTCAGTCGGGCTACTGGTTTAATGATCAGGGACTCGTTTCCGGTAAACAACTTGTTGGGCCGGAAGTGACTCACGTTGCGAAGAAACCCTCGATCCAAGCTATCGTTGGTCAGCTCAATGGCCAGACTATCTACATCGGGATTGCTAGTAACTTGCCCCAAGAGCCAATCTCTGCGTCCTGCGCTTGCCAGCACGACCGCCGGTCGTATCCGTGAGTCTGTTAAGTCGGAGAAAGGAAACCGTACCGTTACAATGGCCGATCTTTCAACAGATAGGCCCACGCAGCATCCTCTTCCAATTCCTCGCGGAGTCTCTCCTCCGACATTTTGGACTGACCGGGCGATTTTAGGAGAGCAACCAAGGTGTCCGGGTCCGCTACGGTCACCAAAACATGCGTCCCTTCCTTCAATTTGACATCATCCAGAAGGCGGATGACGCCCTCATCATCAACAACACCCCGGTGCGTAAACAACATAGCTCCGCTCCTCTCTTGGCCTCAGCCCTAGCCCACCGTGCCGTCGAGGCTTACCTTGAGGAGTTGCGAAGCTTCCATGGCGAACTCGAAGGGGAGTTCCTGGAAGATGCCGCGGCAGAAGCCGTTGACGATCATGAAGTTGGCGTCCTCGGCGGACATGCCTCGCTGCAGGCAGTAGAAGAGCTGGTCGTCGCTGACCTTGCTGGTCGTCGCCTCGTGCTCCAGCTGGGCCGTCGGGTTCTTTACCTCAATGTACGGGACGGTGTGGGCGCCGCACTGGTCGCCGATGAGCAGGGAATCGCACTGGGTGAAATTCCTGGCGCCGTCCGCCGTGGGCATCATTTTGACCAGGCCGCGATAGGTTGCGTTGCCCTGCCCGGCAGAAATTCCCTTGGCGATGATGGTGCTCTTGGTGTTCTTGCCCTGGTGGATCATCTTGGTACCAGTGTCCGCCTGCTGGTGGTTGTTCACCAACGCCACCGAGTAAAACTCGCCGGTGGAGTTGTCGCCCTGCAGGATAACGCTGGGGTACTTCCAGGTGATGGCCGAGCCGGTCTCCACCTGGGTCCAGGAAATCTTGGAGTTGCGGCCTCCGGCGAGTCCCCGCTTGGTAACGAAATTGTAGACCCCGCCGTTGCCGTCCTTGTCGCCGGGGAACCAGTTCTGGAGCGTCGAATACTTGATCTCGGCGTCGTCCAGCGCCACGAGCTCGACCACGGCTGCGTGGAGTTGATGGACCTTGCGTGCCGGGGCAGTGCAGCCCTCCAGGTAGCTGACGTAAGCGCCCTCTTCGCAGACGATGAGGGTCCGCTCAAACTGGCCGGAGTCGGCCTGGTTGATGCGGAAGTAGGTCATCAGCTCCATGGGACAGCGCACGCCCTTGGGGATGTAGGCGAAGGAGCCGTCGCTGAACACCGCCGAGTTAAGGGTGGCAAAGAAGTTGTCGGTGTAGGGCACCACGGAGCCGAGATATTTCTGCACCAGCTCGGGGTGGTTCTTCACCGCCTCGCTCATGGAGCAGAAGATTACCCCTGCCTTCTCCAGCGTCTCCTGGTAGGTGGTGGCGACGGACACGCTGTCCAGGACCGCGTCCACGGCTACGCCTGCCAATCGCTCTCGCTCCTGGATAGGGATGCCCAGCTTGTCAAAGGCTTCGAGGATCTCGGGGTCCACCTCGTCCAGGCTCTTTGGGGCGTCGCCGCTGGAAGGAGCGGCATAGTAGTAGATGTCCTGGTAGTCGATGGGCGCGTGGTGGATGTTGGCCCAAGCTGGCTCCTCGTACTTGAGCCGCTCCCAGTGCCGGAAGGCCTTGAGGCGCCACTCCAGCATCCAGCCGGGTTCTTCCTTCTTGGCCGAAATTAGACGAACGACGTCCTCGCTGAGTCCCTTGGGAGCCAGGTCGGAGTCGATGTCGATGGTGAACCCCCACTTGTAGTCGGAGTCCAGCTCGGTGGAGGTGGTGTCGCGGGAAATGACCCTGGGAGTGGTCATGGGTTGTTCCTCGCACTGCGCAAATGTCGCCCGGGAGCCATCCCCGGGCGAGGGCTGTTTCATCGCTGGCTGCCGCGCCTGCTGACTGCCGCGCCTGTGGCAACCGGGCCGAAGGCTAACATTGTTGATGTAATGAGTCAACAATTATGCTAGCACCGGCAGATGGGGGTGTCAACGAGGATTGTGGGTGCCCTCCAGGGCATTCGTTTTCGCAGTCAGGTCGTGCAGTCCGTTGATGATGCGGATTGTAGAATCACGAACGGACGCCCCTTCGACAGGGTCTGGGCCAACGGATTGGCTACAATCAAAAGGCCGTGTAGATGCCCTGGGGAGGCACTGGCTGGTCCACGCACTTGCGCCCCGGTAAGAAAGTCGCTCGGCCGGTACCGCCGGAACCCAGACGTATACCTCGTGCCAGGACAGGAGCACCGGCTTATCCGCGGCAATTGCAGTCCGGTTGCATTGCACGCCGCATTCTCATCATACCGTTCTCGATTATATTTCGACCGAAGACTTTACATGCGTTAGGGTTGAAAGCACGGAACCATAAGCTAGACTTTACGCATAATTTAGAAAAAGTATAAAGACAGGGTAAGCTGGTCTGACCCCACTTTCCGAGAAAGGTCTGACCATGCTCACCCTGCCCGATGCCATTGTAACCGTTCTCCTTCCCTTTGCAACGCTGTTCACCAGCCCAACCTGGCGGAAAGCACAACTGCTGTTGGTAGGTGCAATCCTCACCCCGGGCCAGCGCACCGTGGCCGCGGCGCTGCGCGTCATGGGCCGCAGCGACCAGCGCGACTACGCCCGTTATCACGAGGTGCTCAACCGGGCCGTGTGGTCGTCCCGTGAGGTAGCCCGCGTCCTGCTGGTGCTCCTGCTCCAGCACCTGGACCGCGGCGACGGCCCCTTGATCTTCGGCATCGACGAAACCCTGGAACGGCGTCGCGGGGCCAAGATCAGGGCCCGAGGCATCTACCGGGACGCGGTGCGTTCCAGCCGCAATCAACTGGTCAAGGCCAGTGGTCTGCGCTGGATCTCCCTGATGTGGCTGGGACACGTCCCCTGGGCGGGACGCCATTGGGCTCTGCCGGTGCTCACCGTGCTGGCACCCTCATCTCGGTATCACGAGCAACAAGGACGCCGGCATAAGAAGATCACCGACTGGGCGCGGCAGATGGTCATGCTGTTGCGCCGCTGGCTGCCCCAGCGGTCCCTGGTCCTGGTGGGCGACAACAGCTACGCCGTGCTGGATCTGCTCCACTGCTGCCAATCCCTACGGGAACCGGTCACTCTCATTACCAGATTGCGCCTGGACGCGGCCCTGTACGCGCCAGCGCCAGCCCGCCAGCCGGGTCAGAACGGTCGTCCGCCACTGAAAGGCCCCCGGAGGCCATCGCTGAAAATGCTCCTTGAACAGGGCAGCGCGACTTGGGACAGCACCGAGGTGGCCTGGTACGACGGCACCACCCGCATCGTGGAGCTCACCTCCCAGATCGCGGTCTGGTACCGCTCGGGCAAGCCGCCCGTCACCATCCGCTGGGTGTTGATCCGCGACCCTCAGGGCCTCTTCGACCCCCAGGCTCTGCTCTGCACCGACCCGTCGGCGGACCCGACCCAAATCCTGGAATGGTTTGTCCTGCGCTGGCAACTGGAGGTCACCTTTCATGAGGTGCGTGCCCACCTGGGTGTGGAGACCCAACGCCAGTGGTCGGACCTGGCCATCGCCCGCACCACGCCCGTCCTGCTGGGTCTCTTCTCCTGGATGACCCTGGCCGCCCACTCGTTGCAAAAACGGCATCCCATGACCCAGCGCAGGGCGGCCTGGTACGACAAACCGTCACCGACCTTCGTGGACGCCATCGCCCTCGTGCGTCGCCACCTGTGGCTGGCGTCGGAGGGTTTTTCACTGTCGGTCGCTGACCCCGACACGCAGGAACTCCCCGTCGCTCTGTACCACCGGCTCGTAGATTCCCTCGCCTACGCCGCTTGAAAATGCGGAAAGCCTAGATAAGTGTTAGGGTTCAGCTGAGATACCAGTATATTAAGAGGAAATACGTCCACCTTGAGCAGTTTTTTGACGCAGTCAGGGTGGAATGCAGCGGAGGGAAACGTGGTTCGAATCGTGCGCAGAAGAAGAGGGCAGGAACCTTCGCAGCCTGCGCCCCCGAACGAGCCCACCCGCTTGGCGTTGGTGGGGTCTCGCGCCTCTGGAAAGAGCACCTGCATAGGTCTGCTGAACCTGACGGCAATGGATCTGACGGACGATCCATACATCAGTCCGGATCAGCGTGGGCTGTTGGACACGACATCAGGTATGCGGCTGGTGCGCTCATCCATAGATGAGATGAGTTCATCAGTCCGTTCGATAATGTCCGATCTGCAGGACATGCGATTTCCACCTCCCACACCGCCTGACCAGGCCTTCCAGTCGAAGCTGACCCTGGAGTTTGAGTGGAAGCGGCTGATTGGCGCCAGGCGTCGCACAGTGGAACTGACCATCACGGACTCTGCCGGCGAAACCCTAAGCCAGCTGATGGAAAATGCCGAGCACGGCAATTTTTCCCTGCGCCTGGACATGAGGCAGATTGATGAAATAAACAAGTTCGTACTGAGTTCAAGTGCGTTCGTGGTACTGGTGGACATGGAAGCGGTGATGGGCAAGGGTGAAGACACAGATATCAGTGATTCCACAACCGACGCAAGACTGGCCAGATTCGTGGATTACCTGCATAGGTGGAAGGAAAACGACCCCACCTCACCACAAATTAAATCGGTGGCTTTGCTCGGCACGAAATACGACACTGTCAGGGGCGAGATTCTCGACAACCCCGGATTCGGCAGCAAGGACATGTATGGGCACCTGGGGGACCCTCGCAACGCAGCGATCTTTCTCTACAATCACCTGCCCCAGACCAACCAGAACCTGAAGCAATTGTTCCATACCAACGACATCATGGACCACCTGCAGGTGTTTCACAGTTCCGTTGACCTCGTCCCGGATCAATCGGAATTCGACGAGAAACGGATTCAGCAGGTCCAGAATATAAAGAGACCTTCTTATTCAAAAGAACAGTACAAACAGCTGATCAAGTGGATGGGAACCCTGGCGGAATGAAGTCAGAGCGATTTCTGCGCATAGTGGTGCCCCGGAAGGGGTACAGCGAGCTGGCATCGCCCGACGCGCCCATTCAAACCCGGGACAGAAGGACGGCACTCAGGACCCCTCACGCCGGCGACGCACGAACCTTCGAGGAGGGCCTGGCCGTGACCGTCTGGGACACCCTGCCTGCCTCCGATGGCTGGTGGGCGGTATGCACTTATCTCCAGAAAGGGATGGACGAGCACCACAGGCCTTTCATCTCCAATCATTCCTGCTTTCTGCCGTCGGACAAGTATGCTGGCTACGCGGCTTTTTTCGACTCATCCATTCTGGAACCTCTGCGGATAGACACCTCCATCACCGACTCGGTAGACGGGGGCATCATTGGCCCATTGCAGTTGCTCCAACCCAACTCATCAGGACACGGAATACGGACTGACGAGTTGGAATTGCTGTCCCGGTTCACCGAGTATCACGACCCACGCTTGAGGTCGGACAAATCATGTCTTCCGGAGTTGCTGGCCTGCATCCTCGCAGGTGTCGGCTTCAGAATGAGGGTAAAAGAACCTTCGGACGCCACCAGGCTGGCGGTGGTGCTTCTCAAGATCGCCGCCTTATCCGGTCAGGAGAAACCGCCCCGTATTGCCACCTTCATGCCGAAATCCGGGATCTACTCGCAATACCCCTGTCAGATCCTGCCCGAGCCACGGCTGAGAGCCAACTCGGAGTTTGCCAGCAACGGCACACCTGACGATACCGCCAACTGGATGGCAGAACGGCTGGCGCAGGCGATAGACGCTCTCAGCCTGGGCGACCTCGAGACGGCGTTAGCGACCGGGAAGAGGTACAGGACGGTCGTCGACAAGGAAAAAACCTCGCAACCGATTGCGGAGTCTGTCGCTGAACTGCCAACGGACGTGAAAAGCCGGTACGATTTTTCGACCGACCTCAAAGCATCCGCCGATGAGGAATTCCGAAAGCGCTACGAGACCCTTCTGGAGTATGAAGCCTGGCTCAACGGCCGAACAGACAAGTTGGAACGGAAGGACAGAGATCTGCAGGCTAGGGAGCAGCGGCTGCAGAGCGACAGCAGTCAGCTGCAGAATAGCCTGCGAGAACTGAATCAACGCCAACAACAAATAAGGGACCAATCGACTCAGTTGTCGAAAGATAAGTCCCAGAACAGCTTCTGGGGCGCCTATTCGAAGATAGACGAGCTGCTGCAGGGAAAGAAGGTGCCCACGCTGAAGGAAAGCAGCCTCGAGGTGTTGTACAAACTGCTGGACAAGCCCTCCAGGGATGAAAAGACCAAACTGATTGAACTCCTGGATAACGAATTGCTGGAGACCAATATAAGGACTATTCAGGACGTCGGCGGCAACACCAAGCTGGAATACGGCAAGGTACTAGTAAAGCTGAAGAAGGAAAAAGAAAAACAGGAGCGGAAAAAGGGCTAACGGCCAGTCCGCAGACAGCCGCATACAAAACCGCGCTGCTAGTCGCTTCGACAAGAATTCAAGCAAATCATTCTTGCACAGACCAAAGCACCTCGGTCTGTCCAGCGCCACGGATCGCGCCAGATCGCAACAAAATACCTGCGGGAAACGAGGCTGCAACAAAGGTAGCCTCGCCTTTTTTGTCCCATCTCACAGGGCGAAAGGCTGCACATCCCGCAGAGAACGGGTAGTCTAACAAATAGGTACTCTTGTACTATTCAATTCAATTGGGATCCCGATGGTGTCAGCCGGCCTCAAGGCCTGGCTTCTGGGATTCACTTTTATGCTGGAATAGTAGTCTGTAGTTGTGTGGCCGGGTTTGAGATCGCCATTGGAATTACAGTGACAGCTCTAGCGTGGCTTCTTCTGCTTGCTGTAGCGCAGGGCTGATGCTTGAGGAATTCTCAAGCCCAATTCTCCTGGGGTAGCCGATGGCCAATCAGCCGACCAGTACTGTAGGCGACAAGTTCCGGCGCCATTGCGAGTCGGCGCTGACACACCCACTTACGCTGGGCGCTGTGGCTGTGTTGCTGGTCAACGACCTGGTCTTCAAGGCCCTGTGGCCGCACCCGTGGACCACTGGCAAGCTGAGCGATCTGGCGTGGATGGTGTTCGCGCCTCCGTTGCTGGCGTATCTGCTTTCTTATGCAGCACGCGGAAACGCGCGGGCGCAACAGACGGTCTTCGCCGTCGCCTACGTCGGTCTGGCGCTGATTTATGCGGCGTTCAATACCTTCGCGTCGCTGCACGATTGGATCATCGCAGGTTTCTCGCTGGTAACGGGAGGAACTGCCGGATCGCCCCTGGACCCATGGGACTCGTTGGTAATTCCCATCTCCCTGGGCATCGCGCTGTGGGTCTGGAGGAGAGGTCCATTAGCGCCCGGCGGGCTGCGGACAAGATTCGGGATGGTCGCAGCCAGTCTCGCCGCCTTTGCTACGGTGGCGACAAGTGAATACCCACCAGATCCGGGAATCACCTCGGTCGGAAACTCCCCGGAGGGTGTAGTTGGAGGAATCTACTGGGGCTACCTTCCCTTCCAAAGCGATGACGGAGGATTGAGCTGGACTACAATAGAATCGCCGAGAACATCGGGCGACCAGCAAAACTATATGCTGGGCGGGGATTCAGTCGAGACGCCGAGAGGGACATATAGTATCGAAGAGGCCGATATCATCCTTCGAACGTCTGGCCGAGAGCCGAAAGTGGTCTATTCGGCGGCTCATTTGCGGCAATCCAGCAACAGATGGCTACAGGAAATAGAAAACAAGCGATTCGAGTATGGCGGGGAAACTTCATCAGGCCCAACTGCACTTACATTTGATCCGCAGAGCGGTAATGTCATAGCGGCAATGGGAATCCAAGGGGTCGTTGTGGGAAAACCGGATGGGAGTTGGGTCCCTGCGGCGGTATTTTCCTACTCGCCTACTGATTTTTCGCTTTCAAACAAGGTCAGAGCACTGTTGTCGCAACCGGATTTCTTGGCAAGCATTCTGATCTTCCCACTGTCAATGATTGCCGCAGCCTTTGTAGCCGTCATCTTTTTCCTTCCACCGAGATATCAGGGGCCGGACTGCTTCATTATAGTGTTGATAGCGTCAGGCCTCACGATAACGACAGTACTATCCTTCACTTTGTTGATATGGGTCGGCAGCTCAGATGAATTCTCAGGAAGCTACGGCCTCACTGGTGAATCAATGGCGATAGTCTATTCGATAGTTGCCATTTTTGCAGACCTCGTTGTCATAATGGCTTCCCTGGCGGAACAGCCACGACCCCACTGGGTTGCTGTTATGGGCGCTTACCTCGGTATGATGTTCCTCGCGATGCTAAGCCTCTTGCCATGGTTGCTGCTTGGGTGGAACTTTGGCCTTTCAGCATTTTTTGCCATTATCCTGTGCCTGGTAACGACTATCACCCTTGCGCGACACCTTATTCGCCGCGGCCTGGTGTTAGAGCAGCATGGGGATCATCTACCCTAAAGTTGACCGCCATTGCCCGTGGTGGCTATCATCCGAGACAGATACACGAAGGCATTGGAGCTCCACCATGACCACCCCACTCCTGTTTGGCGACTGCCACAGCCACCTGGACCAGTACGACGATGCGGAACTGCCTGGCATACTGGAGCGCGCCGCCGAGGCGGGCGTGACGTCGGTGCTGCTGGCGGGTACGACGCTGGAATCGACGCGTGAGTGCATCGGACTGGCGGAGCGGTTCGACGCGTTTTATGCGGGCGTGGGGATCCACCCCTGCCACGCGTGGGAGCGCGTGGACGATGCGATGTACGCCGAACTGGAGCGGCTGGCCCAGCTGCCCAAGGTAGTGACGATCAGCGAGGTGGGACTGGACTACCTGCCGGAGTCGCCGGACCACGCGTTGCAGGACCAGGTGTTCCGGGCTCACATCCGTCTGGCCAAGAGCCTCGAGCTGCCGATCATCTTCCACTCGCGCGAGGCGCACTCGGCCTGCTTCCAGGTGCTGCGCGAGGAGCATGCGGGCGATGTGGGCGGCGCCATGCACTATTTCCAGGCCGACGAGGCCACAGCGCGGGAAGCCATCGACTGCGGGTTCTACATCTCCCTTGCGCGCCCGCTGACCCGGCTGCCCGAGGTACAGGAGGCAGCGCGGGCCATCCCGCTGGAGAACATCGTGCTGGAGACCGACGCATATCCGCAGCCGTTCAAGAAGTACCGCCACAACTGGACCGAGCCGCGCCACGTGGCCGAGGTGGCGCAGTGCCTGGCGGAGGTCAAGGGGGTGTCGCTGGAGGAGGTGGCGGAGGTTACCACGGCCAACCTGAGGAAGATGCTGAATCGCCTGGAGACGTTTATATGACCACCGAGCACGCGCACACGGAGCACTCCCACCCGGAAGCGCCGGAGCAGGTCGTGCCGCAGAGCCTGAATGATTACCTCGAGGTCATGACCAAGGCGGTCTTCCAGAGCGGGCTGTCGTGGCAGGTGGTCAACAGCAAGTGGCCCGGATTCCAGGCCGGGTTCAAGGGGTTCGACGTCAATGCGGTCGCGGCAATGGGCGAGCCGGAGATCGACGAGCTTGCCGCCGACACCGCCATCGTTCGCAACCGGCGCAAGATCGCCGCCACGGTGCACAATGCCCAGCGGCTGATCGAGCTGGACGAGGAATACGACGGCATCCGGAACTACATGCGGTCCCACAAGGACTTCTACACGGCCCTCAAGGACGTGCGCAAGCAGTTCAAGTACATGGGCGACACTGGCACCTACTTCTGGTTCTACGCTCTGGGCGAGGATGTGCCCGACTACGGGGAGTTCTGCAGCCGGGGTAAGTGAATTTCCCTGACCTTGCTGTGGTACCATTTGGTCATTCTCAACAGGGCGATTCGCGCCCGTAGCTTTTGCCCCGGAGGATTGACTCGATGACCACTCCCGACAAGTGCCAGATGGCCCTCAAGGAATGGGCCATCACCTGCGAGGCCATCGGCCGGGGTGATCAGGTACTGCTGCTGCGCAAGGGCGGCATCCACGAGGACGGCAAGGACTTTCGGGTGATACACCGTGAGTTCCTGCTGTACCCGACCTACGAGCACCAGAAGGCCGACCTGCTGCGCGAGGAGCATCAGCCGACGCTGGATTCGTTGCTACAACGTCCTCGGGACGACAAGCAGATCACGTTCACCCATTTCGCCAGGGCCGAAGAGGTGATCCAGGTTGAGGAGCAGGGCAAGGTCGACGACCTGGCGCCGCACTACATCTGGACCACCGACTACGCGCAATCGCGCCTCCGCTGGAAGCCCATGCTGCCGCTGTCGGTGATGCTGCTGCGGGCCTACCGGCTGGAGTCGCCGGTGACAGTGCCGTGGATTCCCGAGTACAGCGGCTGCACGTCGTGGGTGGAAATACTGGCCGACGTGCCCCTGGGCCGGCTGGAGCCGGTGCTGTCGGACGCGGAGTTCCGGGCGCAGGTGGATGCGATCAAGGGCAGCCTCGGCCTGGCCGTGGCGGCGGGATAGGTCGGGACGGATATGGTGACCACCCCCCTTGTCTCTCTGCTCGAAGAAGAAGGCCGCAAACGTGGATTCCTTGGCAACGACGAGCCACTGACGGCGGAGCGTGCCTTTGCGCTGGTGCGGGATATGCCGTACCGGCGGGCCAGTTCCCGTCGCCCGGAGGCCATCGTCGAGGAGTGGCAGGGAACGTGCTCGGGCAAGCACTACCTGCTGGCGGACATTTTTCGGGAGCTGGGACTGGAGACCCAGGTGGTCATGGTCACCCATCGTTTTACGCGAGATAACACCGGCCACTTTCCGCCTGAGTTGCGGGCCCTGGTCGCTCATGGCCCGGTACCTGACGTCCACACGTATCTGCGGCTGAGCACGCCTGATGGTCCCGAGATCGTGGACGCCACGTGGCCCAGCAGCGCCGGGCCCTTGGGGATGCCAGTGAACCAGGAGTTTGCGCCTGGCGCTGACATGACCATCGCCTGTGACCCCATCGAGACGCTGCCGGTGCCGGATGGGCGGGATCCGCAGGAGTTCAAAGAGCAGGTCATACGCGAATTCTGCGGCGACAGCAGCGGGGTGCGGGACGAGTTCATCGAGGGCCTGGGCCGCTGGCTGGCCGATGCGACGTAATCGTTGAGGATGTAGTAACCATGAAATTCAGACAGTTGCCGCGCACCGACCTGGTGCTCTCCGAGGTGGGGTTCGGGGTGTGGACCGTTGCCACCAACTGGTGGGGCAAGCTGGAGGATGCCGAGCGGGCCGCGCTGCTGGAAAACGCAGTTGAGCTGGGCATCAACTTTTTCGACACCGCCGACACCTACGGCGACGGCTTCGGAGAGGAGATCCTGGCCAGGGTTCTGGGCCACAAGCGCACCGATCTGGTTATCGCCACCAAGTTCGGATACGACATCTACGACCCGACGCCCCGCGACGGACATCGCGAGAGGCCCCAGAAGTTCGACAAAGAGTTCGTCAGGTTCGCCTGCGAGCAGAGCCTCAAGCGGCTGGACACGGACTACATCGACCTGTACCAGGTCCACAATCCGCGGGTGGAGGCCCTGGAGCGAGACGAGCTGTTCGAGGTGCTGGAGCAACTGCAGTTCGAGGGCAAGATCCGGCACTACGGCGTCGCGCTCGGACCGGACATCGGCTGGTTCGAGGAGGGCGAGATGTCCATGCGGGAGCGCAAGGTCGAGAGCTTGCAGATAATCTACAGCATCCTGGAAATGGAGCCAGCCATCGACTTCTTCCCCATCGCCGAGGAGTGCGAGGTAGGGCTGTTGTCGCGGGTGCCGCACGCGTCGAACACCCTGACCGGCGAGTTCACCCAGGTGCCGGAGTTCGATCCGTCGGACCACCGGGCATTCCGCCGCGCCGAGTGGATGCGGGAGGCGTTGGCCAAGGTGGAGCGGGTCAGGTTCCTGGCGCAGGAGGACTCGCGCACCATGGCGCAGTCGGCGCTGCAGTTCGTGCTGAAGAGACCGCAAATCGTGTCAGTGCTACCCAACTTCACCAAAATGGAGGAGTTGCACGAGTACACCTCAGCGGTGGACACGCCGCCCCTTACGGACGAGGAGCAGGCCTACATGGACGAGCTATGGCAAAACAAGTTCTACCTGGAGGACATCGAGCCCGCGTTCCGCGAGATTTAGGTGGCTGCCTAAACGGAGATTCCTGTAGCGGCGCACAGATGTGCGCCGTTGTCAGTATCAAGAGTCCGTTAGGTGTTGTCTCTTAATTTTTGAGAGGCGACGGAGACAACGACGATACTCGATGAACGCGTCACGGAACCACGTAAAATATAGAGACTTAGGGTCTTATGAGGTGCTGTGTGGATCCCAGGCTGCATTCAAAGTTCGAGGCGAACCTTAGGAATGGATTTCTAACAGATAGAGAAAGGGCAAGAGTCTTATCGAATCGATTCGAGGAATGTGTATTCGAGCTAATCAAGAGCGCTGGGATGAACTGCGAGAAGTTCGAACAGAGCACGAAGTATAAAGAGATTAGCAAGAAAACTCCAGATTTTCTGATTGACCACGAGCATGGATGGACTTTTGTAGAGGCCGTAGGCGCTACGGGCCCTGGTGAGTTTAGTGACAAGAAAGGTGAAGTCGACCTATGCAGAATGGTTTCGCCCGGACTGTACAATGAGGGGCTCTTCTTGCATCTGTCGTACGACACAGTTGAAATAGACGAATGGGACATCGAGAGGGATCGAACAGCTCCAGCATTGATTGACCCGCTCTCCATAGTGGACGGTAATTCAGTTCTAGAGCAAATATTCTCGATAGCATTGAGGGAGCCTGACAAGTACGGAGACTGGCACGCCAAAATAGAAATCAAAGGACGAGAGCTCGAGGCCTTTGTCCATCGCTTCCTCGATGAACCTGGACAGATACACATGGGACATTCCACATGCGCCGTAGGATTCATCAAAGAAGCCAGTAGAGCGGGCCACATCGGAGATTGCTACAAGGCCGACCGGAACCGGGTGATCGAAAAAGTCAAGAAATACACGCCTGACGCCTTGGGCAATATTCCGTTGATAGTCGCCTTGTTTAGCCATGATGCGTGGACGCACGAGGATGCCGCAAAAATTGCTTTTGGCACCACTTATCCAGTCCTTTCACTCATCCCCGACCCCGATAGCGGCGATCATTTGCCGGGAAGCACGCGAGAAGTGCTGTTGCCGGACGGCATATGGTGCGACCTGCGCGGCAATCACAGAAGGCATATAGCTGCCATCTGGATATTCAATTCGTGGGACACGGCGAACAATCTGCCTCTACTTGCCATTAATCCCTTTCTCGATGACAACGAAGTCGCACGGGCGATTCCAAAGCGTTTGAGGGACGTAAGCGTGGTTTGTCGTCCGCGTCCCGTCGGGATGGTCTTTACCTAGCCGAACCCAAATTGCCCTCTCCTCTCCATCCCCCAAGCTATGACGAGGACCGGGTGCCTCGAGGTTGCGTTGGCAGAGGCGGCGAGACACCGCCAGTCCGCGTTTCTGCCACGCGAGCGCACCCCTACGTTTGGCCCCCTTCGCGACGTCGGGTATAATGCATGAACCGGTGTTTTTTGGAGGGCGTGTTTCTGCGGGCGGGGTGACCGGGAGTTTTGAGGCTGATTCAGGGAGCTCTTGCCCATGGTTGTACAAGCTCAGGCAGCGCAAATGGTCTACCGGTTCAGCGAGGGGGACGCCTCCATGGGCGACCTGCTCGGCGGCAAAGGAAGCAATCTCTGCGAGATGACCCGGCTGGGACTGCCGGTCCCTCCGGGGTTCGTCATCACCACTCAGGTCTGCCGCGACTACCTGGCCGGGGGCTATACGCTGCCCGAGGGGCTGGCGGCCACGGTCCGCGAACGCATCGCCGAGCTGGAGAAGTCCATAGGGCACGAGTTCGGCTCCACCACCAACCCGCTGCTGGTGTCGGTGCGCTCGGGCGCCCGCATCTCCATGCCGGGCATGATGGACACCATCCTCAACCTGGGCATCAACGACGATATCGTCGAGGGCCTGGGCGCCATGATGGGCGACCGCCGTCCGGCCTGGGACGCCTACCGCCGCTTCATCCAGATCTACGCCGAGGTGGTTCAGGAGGTCGCTCCCGAGCCCTTCGAGGAGTGCCTGGCCGAGCACAAGGCGCGCGCGGGCGTGGAGCTGGACTACCAGCTGACAGCGGAGCAACTGCAGGCCGTCACCCGCGATTTCAAGGCCATCGCCCGTGAGTCCGCGGGGGCGGCACCGCCCAACGACCCGTGGGAGCAGCTGTTCGGCGCGGTGGAGGCGGTGTTCCGCAGCTGGAACAACTCGCGGGCGATCGTCTACCGGAACCAGTACGGCATCGACCACGACATGGGCACCGCCGTAACCATCATGGGGATGGTGTACGGGAACCTGGGGGCGACCAGCGGCACTGGCGTCCTGTTCACCCGCGACCCATCGACGGGCAAGCGAGAGGTCTACGGGGAGTTCCTTAGCAACGCACAGGGCGAGGACGTGGTCGCTGGTGTGCGCACACCCGAGCCGCTGTCCGCACTGGCGAAAGCCATGCCGGAACGGTCCGAGGAGCTGCTGGGACTGGCCTCAAACCTCGAAAAGCACTACCGCGACGTCCAGGACGTGGAGTTCACCATTGAGCAGGGTCGCCTCTATCTGCTGCAGACCCGCAATGCCAAGCGCACTCCCCTGTCGTCAGTGAAGACGGCGGTGGACATGGTCCGCGAGGGAATGATCGACCGCCAGCAGGCCCTCAAGCGCGTGGATCCCGAGGAGATCACGCAGCTTCTGGTTCCGCAGTTCGCCGCCGACCTGTCGGGGGAGGAACTGGCGGAGCGGCTGGTGGCCACTGGAGCAGGAGCGTCGCCGGGGGCCGCCTCGGGCCGCGTGTGCTTCGATGCCGACGTGGCCGAGGACCTGGCACGGCGCGGTGAGACGGTCATCCTGGTGCGGCCCGAGACCAAGCCCGACGACATCCACGGCATCATCGCCTCGGCCGGCGTTGTCACCAGCCGGGGCGGGGTCACCAGCCACGCCGCCGTGGTTACTCGCGGCCTTGGCAAGCCCTGCATCGTCGGCTGCGAGGGCATGCACGTGGACCTGGAACTGGGCGAGATGAGCGGCAACGGCCACACCCTGCGCGAGGGCGACCGGGTCAGCATCGACGGGGCCCTCGGCAATGTGTATGTCGGGGAGCTAGCGACGGTGAACCCGAGGCTGGAGGACCTGCCCGAGGCCAGCGAGCTGCTGGGCTGGGCCGACGAGGTCCGCAGGCTCGGCGTGATGGCCAACGCCGACACCCCCGCCGACGCGCGCCAGGCCATCGTGATGGGCGCCGAGGGCATCGGCCTGTGTCGTACCGAGCACATGTTCCTGGACCCCAACCGCCTGCCCGCCGTGCGCCAGATGCTGCTCAATTCGGAGGTCGCCGAGGAGTGGCGCCGGGAGCGCAACGGGCATTCCATCGACCCCCTGGCCAACCCGTTCATGAACCCCGAGGTGTCGGACATTCCGGCTGCGGTCGTGGACTTCTACCAGGCCCTGGACCGGGTCAAGCGCCTGCAGACCAACGACTTCCGGGGCATCCTCCGGGTGATGTCGCGCAAGCCGGTTATCATCCGGCTGCTGGATGCGCCGCTGCACGAATTCCTGCCTCCATACGACGAGCTGCTGACCGAGCTGGCCACTCTCAGGGCCACGAGCGCCGATGCCGATGTGATTGCGGAGAAAGAGGAGTTCCTGAGTCGTGTGGACTCGCTGCGGGAGTCGAACCCCATGCTGGGCCATCGCGGCTGTCGGCTGGGGCTGTCGTTCCCGGAGATCTACCGGATGCAGGTGGAAGCCATCATCACTGCCGGGGCGCAACTGGTATCCGAGGGCCTCGAGGTGCACCCCGAGATCATGATTCCGCTGACCGTGGACGTGGAGGAGATGCGGCGCCTGAGGGCCGACCTGACGCGCGTGGCCGCCGAGGTGCAGGAACGGAAGGGTGTCGAGGTCCACTACAAGTTCGGTACCATGGTGGAGACGCCCAGGGCAGCGTTGACCGCCGGAGCGGTGGCCGAGGAGTCGGAGTTCTTCAGCTTCGGCACCAACGACCTGACCCAGATGACCTACGGGTTCAGCCGCGACGACGCCGAGGGCAAGTTCCTGCGGAACTACATCAACGAGGGGATCCTGCCGGTGGACCCGTTCGAGAGCATCGACCGGCACGGAGTGGGTGAGCTGGTGCGGCTGGCCGTAAACGCGGGCCGCAAGGTGCGCCCGGACCTGGAGATCGGCATCTGCGGCGAGCACGGCGGCGACCCGAAGAGCGTGGCCTTCTGCCACGAGGCGGCGCTGGACTACGTGAGCTGCTCGCCGTTCCGGGTGCCCGTGGCCCGGCTGGCAGCGGCCCAGGCGGCGTTGCAGGATATTTAATTTCCGTCACCGGAGACTTCCCTTCATGAATCGAACACTGATGCTCTCAGGAGCGCTGGCAGTTTTCCTGCTGGCGCTCCTAATTGTTGCGTGCGGGCCAGACCCACAACCGCCCACGCCAGCAACTCCCCCAACATCTCCTGCCGATACAAGTAAGCCCGAGGCCACAGTGCCGACTCAGGTGGCTCCCACGCCGGCAGTTCCGCCAACCGTGCCTTCGCAGCCGTCAACACCAAGGCCGGCACCAACGGCAGCTCCGACGGGGACACCTCCGAAACCGGGGCCAACTCCGAATGAGCTAGACCCCAGCGATGCCTACTTCGCGATGGATCGGGTGCTGGAGGTCAGCATCGAGATCGCCGAGGACGACTGGGACACGTTGCGCCACCAGACGCGGACATTCGAGGACCTGATGGCGGAGATCGAGAGATACGAGCTGTCCCGACCTTTCGCTGATATCTACACCTGGTTTTCAGCCACGGTGACCATCGACGGCGAGACGCACGCCGAGGTCGGTGTCCGCAAGAAGGGGTTCCTGGGATCGCAAAGCGACACCAAGCCGTCGCTCAAGCTGAGGTACGACAAGTACGTTGAAGACCAGAGCCTGGGCGGCGTCATGGAACGGATGACCCTGAACAACAGCATCCAGGACCCGTCGATGATCAACACCTGCCTGTCGTACCAGGTGTTCGCCGCCGCCGGGCTGCCCTCGCCGCGCTGCAACTTCGCGACGGTCACTGTGAATGGCAAGGAACTGGGGCTGTACATTCATGTGGAGGAAATCAAGGCGCCCATGCTGGCGCGCCACTTCGACAGCGCCGAGGGCAACCTGTACGAGGGTACGGTCAGCGACTTTGACCCGGTGTATCGCGGCACCTTCGAGAAAAAGACCAACGAGGATGAGGACGACTGGTCGGACGTCGACGCCGTGATGGCGGCCCTGCAGGACCCGTCGGACGCAGGGCTGGCGGCGCTGGGCGAGATCGTGGACCTCGACCGATTCCTGTCGTTCTGGGCCACCGAGGTGCTGGTGGGCCACTGGGACGGCTACACCGGCGACCGCAACAACTATCACTTCTACCGGGAGCCGAACGGCAAGTTCGTGTTCATCCCTTGGGGCGTGGACGACACCTTCCACCTGAAGGACGACCCCAATCCCTTCGACAACATCAGCAATCCGCCGCCATCGGTGCTGGCCCTCACTGCCATCCCCAACCGGCTGTACAACGCCCCGGAATGGCGGGCGCAATACGCCAAGCGCCTCAAGGAGATACTGGACACTGCCTGGGATGAAGAGGCGCTGCTGGCCAGGGTGGACGAAATGGCAGCCATCGTGCAGGGGCACGCCTTGCCTGCCGACAGGGCCAAGGCGGCCGAGGATACGGAGCGAGTGCGCAAGTTCATCCTGAAACGCCGGGGCGAGATCCTCGCAGACCTGACGCCGGAACCGCCGGACTGGCCGGAGCCGTACGATGGCGCCGCTGCTGGACCTAGGGGAGATTACTCGGAGTTTGAAATCTATTTCGAGACTACCTGGGGCTCGAACGCCAGCGCAAACCCCATCGAGGAAGGCCGTGTCACCTACCTGCTCAGCGAGGACGGCCCAGAGACAGGAGACACGCTTGAGTGGATGGCAGTAATCGCGGGGGTAACTAGCCCCGAGGAACAGGCGATTCTGCCGGGGGTGACCGACACCGTGTCCCTAACAATCATGGCACCCAACCTGGAGGGAGGAGACGTTGAGGGGGTAACGATCGTCCTGCCACGGGAAATGCTGGTCGATGGTACTGTGCTGACCCAGGGTGAGCACCCGATCGGCGGGGTCTCCTGGGAAATCCCGGCGGGAGCGGTAGCGCCGGAGTGGTTTGAACCACTCACCCAGGTCCACCTTGAACTGATGGTGGCAGGCACGGGCCCGGACGCCGCGATCTCGGGGCGTCTCTTTGCCGCTACGGGCGGGGCTGGCGGAACGCAGGTCGGTTCTCTCGAAGTAAAGTTTGAGACCATCTGGGGAAGCAATCAGAGCGCAAATCCATTCGCGTCGGGCGGGTTGGTCACTTTCCTAAAGGTCGACGGAGTTGAGGAGTCGGTCGCGGGTACTGCCGCCGTGGCCGGGCCAGCCAGTGCGGAGGAACGGCTCCTGTTGCCGGAGGATGAGGATCTGGCCTCCATTGGCTCCTTCAGACTGGAGGACGACGGCACCGTGATCGGCATGACGCTGGTTTTGCCCAAGTCCCTGCTCACCGAGGGAGCCACACTGATGATCAGCAGGGACAACATAGAAGGAGGGATCTGGGCTATACCTCCGGGCTTCTCCGAGCCGGAGTTTTTCTTTCCTTTCTCCAAGGGCACGCTGACGCTGTTCATGGCAGGAACTGAGCCGGGCGCGGTCGTGGCCGGATGGTTCAGTGGTGGCTACGGCGGCCCGACTGTTCCGCAGCCGTCCACCGACTCCGCAGTACGCGGCAGCACGACACCCGGCGAACCCAGCTCCTCCGTTTCGTTCTCGGGCCTGGTTATCAACGAGGTTGCCGCCAAGGGCGACCCGCTTGACTGGTTCGAGCTGTACAACACCGGTGATTCTGACATATCGCTGAGCGGTCTCGTTGTGGCTGACGACTTGACCAACGCCGCCAAGCGGGTGGCGTTCCCCTCCGGCCTGATGATCGCGCCGGGTGAGTTCCTGCAGGTCGAGGTGGACAGCGACAACTGGGCCGGGTTCGGACTGGGTGGCGATGAGGAGTTGGGCATCTGGACGTCGGAGGGCGTTCTGGTGGACAGCGTGGACTGGGACGAAGGAGACGCCGGCGAGGGTGAGAGCTATTCGCGGCTCCCTGACGGGACCGGCGAGTTCCATTCCGTAGTCCCCACACCGGGGTATGAGAACGAGCATCATCACTGACGCCCGGGCCTGACACCCGGGAACGCGGCGATTCTGGTGGCAGAAACCGCTATAATCATTACGCACAAAGCACAGAAACTTTGCCAAGGAGCAAACCGTGGTAGCAACCGGAGCTAACGAGGAAGCCCGTGCCCAGATCGTAGCGCTGGTGCGCGATTTCGTGCGCCGCGAGGTGGAGCCGGTGGCCGCCGAGCTGGACCGCGAAGACCGTGTGCCACACGATCTGATCGACCAGATGAAGGAACTGGGACTGTTCGGCATCACTGTCCCCGAGGAGTACGGCGGCCTGGGCCTCGACTACACCACCTTCGCCACCATTTTCGAGGAACTGAGTATGGGGCTGATGAGCCTTAGCGGCGCTATCGGAACCCATCACATTCTCACCTACGTGCTGACCCACTACGGCACTGAGGAGCAGAGGCAGCGCTTCCTGCCCGACCTGGCATCGGGACGCAAGCGGGGCGGGCTGGCGCTTACCGAGCCTGGCGGCGGCACTGACGTGGCCAACCTGCAGACGACGGCCACCAAGGACGGCGAGGAGTACATCGTCAACGGCTCCAAGATGTTCATCACCAACGGGCGGTACGGCGACATGTTCTGCCTGCTCGCCCGCACCGACCGCGACATGGAGCCGCGCCACCGGGGGCTGAGCGCCTTCGTCATGGAACGCGGCGAGCCGGGTTCGGGCTTCGAGGTGGGCCGCGACCTGGACAAGCTGGGCTACCGCGGCCTGGACACGGTGGAGCTCAATTTCAACAACTATGCCATCCCTGCCGACAACCTGATCGGCGAGGAGGAGGGCGTGGGCTTCGGCCACGTGATGAGTGGGCTGGAGACAGGTCGTATCAACGTGGCGGCTCGGGCCGTCGGCGTGGCGCAGGCGGCGTTCAACGCAGCCATCCGCTACGCGCAGCAAAGGGAGTCCTTCGGCAAACCCATTGCGGAGCACCAGGCCATCCAGCTCAAGCTGGCCGATATGGCGACCAAGATCCAGGCGGCGCGGCTGCTCGTCTACGATGCAGCCAACAAGAAAGACGCGGGCGGGCGCATCGACCTGGAGTCGGGAATGGCCAAGCTGTTCGCCAGCGAGGTGTGCGGCGAGGTCACCATGGAGGCCATGCGAGTCCACGGCGGTTACGGGTTCATCAAGGAGTCGCCGGTGGAACGCTACTACCGAGACGCGCCGCTGATGATCATCGGCGAGGGCACCAACGAGGTGATGCGGGTGGTGATCGCGCGGCAATTGCTGCGGCGCCCAGAGTACCAGATTTAGCGCGGCTGTGTAACAATAGGGCCAATTTCCAGAGGGTGAGTCATCCCATCGACTCCCCTCTTGTCATTTCAAGGGTTCTCGATGAATTTCCTCTTCCAGCGGGAGGAGGTCAGGATGAGGGAAAGAATATGAAACCCGCCAAGTTCGACTATTTCGCGCCGGGCACTCTGGGAGAGGCTCTGGAGTTGCTGGCGCAGCATGGCCCCGACGCCAAGGTGCTGGCCGGCGGTCAGAGCCTGATGCCCATGATGAATCTGCGGCTGGTACGCCCTGCCGTGATCGTCGACCTCAACCGCATAGAGGGTTTGTCCGGCGTTTCAGTGGCCAACGGCACCGTAACGATCGGCGCGCTCACCAGGCAGCGAGACCTGGAACGTTCCGACGCGGTCCGGAACGCCTTCCCGATGATGACGGCGGCCATATCGCACATCGGGCATTTCCAGATACGCAACCGGGGTACCATCGGCGGCAGCCTGGCCCACGCCGACCCGGCTGCCGAGCTGCCCGCGATTTGCACCGCACTGAACGGAGAGCTGGTACTGGCGGACAGCAACGGCACGCAGACCATGGCTGCCTCCGAGTTCGCCATTGCCCCGCTGATTACCTCCCTGGCGCCGGAACAGCTGCTGACGGAGGTCCGACTGCCCACCCTCGGCGATGGCTGGCGCTGGGGATTCCGCGAGGTGAGCCGCCGCGAGGGAGACTTCGCGCTGGTGGGGTCCATTGCCATGCTTAGGACGGATAGCGACGGGGTTTGCCAGGATGCGCGGATCACCATGTTCGCCGTGGGCGACGGCCCGGCTCGCATGCCGGCCGCCGAGCAGTCGCTGGTGGGCCGGGTGGTCGACGATAGCGCCCGTCGCGAGGCGGCGGCGCTGGTCTCCAAGGCGGTGACGCCGGGATCGGACATCCACGCGTCGGCGGAGTACCGGACTGAAGTCAGCGCGGTGATGGCCCGCCGCGCCCTGGAAGACGCCTGCGCGGGTTGACGCACACAATAGCTCCCTCTCCCTTGGGGGAGAGGGTTGGGGTGAGGGTGAGGGCGAGCTACAGTAATCAAGATTCGCTGAGTTCTTCGATATTCCGCAAGAGGATGCACCATGACGCAGCAGTTGATCGACATCAAGATGACAGTGAACGGCAGAGAGTACACCGGGCGTGTGGAGCCCCGGCTGACCCTCGCCGACTTCATCCGCCAGGAACTCAACCTGACTGGGACGCACCTCGGCTGTGAGCACGGCGTCTGCGGCGCCTGCACCATCCTCGTGGACGGCGAGGCGGTTCGCTCGTGCCTGCTGCTGGCGGTGCAGGCCGATGGTGCCGAGCTCATGACCGTCGAGGGCCTAGCCAACGGCGACGAACTCCACCCGTTGCAGGCGCAGTTCCAGGAGAACCACGCGCTCCAGTGCGGTTTCTGCACGCCCGGGTTCCTGATGACTGCCTATGCCTTCCTGCGGGACAACCCCAACCCCACCGAGTCCGAGGTGCGCACGGGCATCAGCGGCAACATCTGCCGCTGCACCGGCTACGCACCCATCGTGCAGGCCATCGTCAAGACGGGGACAGTGTAGTTCCCTTCGGTTCATTCCAGCATGGCGGATGTGAAATGACTAGCGAACGAAAGCCGGTTACTGCCGACGAATTGCTGGCTATGGGGAAAGACGGAAGCCGGTACGAACTGATACGGGGCACCCTTGTGTCCAAAGACCACACCGAGGACGCCCTTATGACGGCGGAAGAGCTGTTGCGGTTGCCACGTGGGCAAGGCAGACGTTTCGAGCTAATCCGGGGAGTGCTTGTAGAAAAAATGCCAACGGGAGACCCACATTCAGATACGACGAGCCTTACCGCTTATTTCCTGACTCATTACACGTTTGAGACGGGAAACGGTGAAACGCGAACCGGCGAGCCTGGATTTCGGCTGGAAATCGAGCCCGACACGGTTCGTGCCCCGGATATAGCATGGATTTCCTCGGGTCGCATTCCCGAGGGGACACAGGGATATCCGGAATTGGCGCCCGATTTGGCTGTAGAAGTAAAGTCTCCCAGCAACTCCAATCCTGAAATGGGTGAAAAGGCCTCGATGTGGCTTGCTTACGGTTGCCGCCAAGTGTGGATTTTGAACCCGGAAAATACAACTGTCATAGTCCGTCGGCCTCACTCCGATCCGGACGTCCTGTCCGAGGATGATCTGCTGGACGGTGGAGACCTGCTGCCCGGGTTTTCCGTAGAGGTCTGGCGGCTGTTTCGTAGAAAACGCTAAATGCATTACCAATAGGAGCGCGTGATGGCTGATCACGATGAGGTTGCCCGTCCCGAATTGGCGAGAATGGTGCGAGGGCGCGGACGGTTTCTGGACGATACCAAGCTGCAGGGGATGTGTTATGCCGCCTTCGTGCGCAGCGAATACCCCCACGCCAACATCGTGTCCATCGACGTGTCGGCGGCCATGGAGGTGCCGGGCGCCGTCGGCGTGATCCTCCCCGACGAGATACTGCCGCACGTGAACCCGGTGCGCCCCGCTGCGCCCGGGTCCAGCGAATACGCGCGACCCTACGACCGCTATCCCGTGCCGCCGGGCAAGGTGACCTATGTCGGCGACCCCATCGTGGCAGTGGCCGCGGAGACCCCCCACGCGGCGCAGGACATGGCTGAAGCGGTGCTGGTGGAGTACGAGCCGCTGCCCATCGTCGGTGGGGCCGAGCAGGCCATGGCCCCCAACGCTCCGGTGATCCACGAGGGGATGAACGACAACATCGTGTTCCACCGGCAGTTCGGCGACGGTGACGTCGACGGGGCTTTCTCGCGGGCAAGCCTGGTGCTGGACAAGACGTTCAATTTTCCTAGACAGACCGGCGTGCCACTGGAGCCTCGAGGGGTCATCGCCAGCTACGACAGCGGGCAGGACCGCCTGACCATCTGGGCGTCGTGCCGGTCTCCTCACCTGGTGAAAACCACGGTTTCCAACGTGATGCGACTGCCCCAGCACTCGGTTCGAGTGATATCCGGCGACGTGGGCGGCGAGTTTGGAATCAAGGGCGCCGCCTATCCGGAAAGCATCATCCTCTCGTTCCTTTCCCGCAAGGTGGACCGCCCGGTCAAGTGGGTCGAGGACAGAATGGAGAGCCTGCTGGCCTGCGGCCATGCCCACGAGATGGCCGTTGATGTATCGGTGGCGGCCAACAATGAGGGCCGCGTGCTGGGAGTCAAGGCGCGGGTTCTGGTGGACCAGGGCGCGCACACCCTCGGCCCCACCTCGGCGGGGCTGGAGCCAATGACCGCCGGGCAGTCCATCGTCGGCCCGTACCGGATCGACAACTTCTCCTGCGACTCCTACGGACTGCTAACCAACAAGTGCCCCGGCGCCGCCTACCGGGGCGTGGGCACCGTGCAGGGCGTGTTCGTCATCGAGCGGGTGATGGACATGCTGGCCGATGAGCTGGGACTGGACCCGGCGGACGTTCGGATGAAGAATTTCATCCAACCGCAAGACCAGCCGTTTCACACCTCGGCGGACCGCCTGTATGACAGCGGAGACTACCCGGACACGCTGGCCAAGCTGCTCGAGGTGTCCAACTACCAACATCTGCGCGAGGAGCAGGCCAGGGCGCGGGAACGCGGCGAGGTGGTGGGCATCGGAATCTGCTGCTTCGTCGAGCACTCCAGCACAGGCTCGCAGGACTACATCAAGCGCGGCGTGTACGGCCTGCCGGCTTTCGACTCGGCCACCATCCGCGTGGATGCAGGGGGCAACATTCTGGCGGCCGTCAGCGCCAAGTCCACGGGCCAGAGCCACGACAGCGTATTCGCAACCCTGGTGGCCCGGGAGTTGGGGGTGCCATACGAGACCGTGAAAATACTGGAGGGAGACACCGACGCCACACCATTCGGCTCTGGTACCGGAGTGAGCCGCAGCGCCGTCAGCACCGGGGGCGCCATCAGGCTGGCCGCCGCCGACATCCGGCGCAAGGCGACTGAAATCGCCCGCTTCTTCCTGGAGACTGAGAACGAAGAACTGCAGATCTCGAACGGGCAGATCTTTGACCCGTCCGACCCGGCAAAGACCGTGTCGTTTGCAGCGGTGGCCGCCGCTGCCCACGACGCCTCAAGGATCGTGTCGCTGCCGGACAACATCGAGCGAGGACTGCAGGCGACGCGAACTTTCGACCCGCCGCACCAGACCTTTGGGCACGGGGCGCACCTGGCGGTCACGCGAGTGGACCCGGAAACCGGCATGGTCAACGTGGAGCAGTACTTCTGCGTCGAGGACTGCGGAACCATCATCGACCACGTCATCGTGGACGGGCAGGTTGTGGGAGCCGTGGCGTTCGGCATCAGCAACGCGCTGCACGAAGAGCTGGTCTACGACGAGGGAGGGCAGCTGCTCACAGGCACGATGATGGACTACCTGGTACATACCGCACCCGATATCCCTGACATACAGACAACGCACACCGAAACGCCGTCGCCCTTTACGCAGGGCGGCGTCAAAGGCGTGGGAGAGGCCGGGACTGTAGGCGCATACACGGCCGTCGGGAACGCGGTGGCCGACGCGCTGCTGCCATTCGGTGTGGAGGTAACGCACCCGCCCGTGGGACCAAAGCGGGTGTGGGAGATGATCAAAGGAGCGCAGGCTGCATAGCGGCCTGCGCTTTATTCTCGTCCGCGGGGTGATGTCATGACTGCCAGTTACATCGGCGCTCCGATCCGGCGTAAGGAGGACCGGCGGTTCCTGACGGGCCGCGGACAGTTCGTTGATGACGTGAAGCTGCCCAACGCGCTGCACGCCGCCATCGTGCGCAGCCCCCACGCCCATGCGCGCATCCTGTCCATCGACACCGGGCCGGCGCTGGAGATTCCGGGGGTTGTCGCCGTATTCACCTTCGAGGACATCGCGGCCACGGTAGAGCCCAGACAGATCCCGGTGCGCCTGCGGGCCTACAGCGACCTGATGAAATTTCTGCAGTACCCGCTGGCCCACGGCAAGGTGCACTACGTCGGCGACCCGGTGGCAGTGGTGCTGGCCGAGAGCCGGTACCTGGCCGAGGACGGGGCCGAGGCGGTGGAGGTTGCCTACGATCCTTTGCAGGCCCTGGTGGACGTCAAGGAGTCGCTGAAGGGCGAGATCGTGATCCACGAGGCCCAGGGCACCAACGTGGCCTTCGAGTACACGTCGTCCATCGGCGATCCTGACGCGGCGTTCCAGGATGCCGACTACGTGCGGAAGGAGGAGTTCCGCTGCCACCGGCACACGGCCAACCCAATGGAGACGCGCGGCCTGGCTGCGTCCTACGACCCAGGCCGGGAGCAGCTCACGGTGTGGGGTGAAACCAAGGTCCCCCACTATAACCGGGGGGTGCTGTCATCGCTGCTGCAACTGCCCGAGCACCGCATCCACTTCGTGGAGCCGGACGTTGGCGGCGGCTTCGGCGTGCGTGGGGAGTTTTACCCGGAGAACTTTCTCGTCCCCTTTGCCGCCATGAAGACCGGGCGGCCGGTCAAGTGGACCGAGGACCGGGCCGAGCATCTCATCTCCGCCAACCACTCTCGGGAGCACGTCTGCGAGATGGAATTGGCCGTCAAGAATGACGGCACCATAACCGGGATGCGGGCGTGGGTTCTGGGCGCCCTGGGCGGCTACGTGCGGACCCATGGAGCCTCGGTGCCGACATCCACGACGGCGCTGCTGCCGGGGCCGTACTACATTCCCAACTATGAGTGGGACGTCAAGTGTGTGCTGACCAACAAGGTGGGGATGGGGACGTTCAGCGCGCCGGGCCGCTACGAGTCCTGCTTTTTCCGGGAGCGGATGTTCGACCTGGTGGCCGCTGACCTCGGGATGGATCCCACTGAGTTCCGGATGAAGAACCTCATTCCACCCGAAATGATGCCCTACGAGCTGGGCCGGACCCGCCCTGAGTCCTACTCAATCATCTACGATAGCGGCAATTACCCGGAACTGCTGCGACAGGCGCTGGAGGACATCGACTACGCATCTCTGAAACCCAACGTTGGAAAGAACGTTGACGGCAAGTACCACGGCGTCGGTACGGCCTGCTTCGTCAAGAGCACCGGAACGGGCGATCCGGGAGAGGGCGCCCGGATAGCCATCACCAACGCCGGAGGTCCGTTCCAGGGTCCGTTGCCCGGCGAGAGAGGCATGGAGCAGTATCCGGGACAGGAAGGCTCAGAGGCGCCGCCTCGGGCCGAGGTGGCCGTCTACCTGGGCATCGCCACCATGGGCCAAGGACACGAGACCATCTTCGCGCAAATATGCGCCGACGGCCTGGGCGTTCCGATGGAGGGAATCACGGTCTATCACGGCAGCACCGATCTGACATCCTTCGGCGGCGGCACGTACGCCAGCCGTGGCACCACGCTGGCCGGCAACGCCGTTTACGGCGCGGCTCAGAAGCTGCGCGACCGAGTGCTGGCGGTGGCCGCTGGATTCCTGGACGTGGACCCGTCTGAGCTGACCCTGACCGGCGGGATGGTCCACCGCGCGGATGACCCGGAGGGATCCGGCATCACCCTGTCACTGCCCGAAGTGCTGCGGCTGGCGGCTCCGGCCAGTAGGTACAACCTGGGCGAGGCTGGTCTGGAGGCCAACCACTATTTCCAGTCGCCTCAGGAGCTCTATCCCTGCGGCGCCCACGTGGTGCACCTGACGGTGGACGCGGAGACAGGCGAGATCGACATCCTGCGGTACGTGATCGCCGAGGACGTGGGGCACGTGATCAACCCCCTGCTGCTGCAGGGACAGATAACAGGCGCCGCGGCGCAGGGCGTCGGAGCGACGATCCTGGAGGAACTGGTCTACGACGAACAGGGGCAAATGCTGGCCGGAACGTTCATGGACTACCTGCTGCCCACAGCGACGGACATCCCGGACTTCGAGACGAAGGTGCTTGACCTGGACCCATCGCCACTGAACCCGCTGGGCGTCAAGGGCGGCGGCGAGATTGGCATCGTGGCGACGGGGGCTGCGCTGTCCAACGCGGTATCCAGCGCGCTGGCGCCGCTGGGCGTTCAGGTCAGAGACCTGCCGCTGAGCCCGGACCGCATCCGCCGCATGGTGCGAGAGGCGGGGTTAATGCTGTAGTCTCCGATGTATGTCCCTCTAAATCTGGTTGACGAGCAAACATCATTCTAATAGGCTGATCAAGGAGCAATTTCTCGATAGGTAGAGATATGACTCTCATTGCGGAAATTCATAATTCTCAAATCCAGGATCTGCGAGATAGGGTTTCCGCTCTTGAGGAGCAGGTCGCGGTTTTGCTTGATTTATCCAGAGTGGAAGTGGTCGAGCTGAGGGACATTGGCCGGGAACAGGCTAAATCGGAGATAGTCGAACTCTTTGGCACAACTGAGGGGCACCTGTATTTTTCCGACATTCAGGCGAAACTCGGCATTGACTATGATATGGTCGTGGAGATTTGCCAGGAATTGATTGACGAGGGGGCAATAGGTCTGGATGCAAACGCTCTTTGAAATTGGCGACGCGATACGTGGAGACCGTATACGAATCGTCGCACGGCGTATTTCTCAACCAAGAATAGTCAATCAATCCGGGCGACACAAGGCAATCGAAGTAATCGCCAGAGACAATGCCCATTGTGTGATTGAAGTGCCTCTTTACCCTCGTCCGAGAGACCATCAGGCAAGGTCTTAACCTCCAGGGTTCAGCGAGATTCGTCGATGAAACAAGGGGCGGGAGTATTTCCCGCCCCTTACCGTTTGACTGCTATTGTCCGTTCGCCTAGCGGCCCTGCCAGTTGGGCTTGCGCTTTTCGGCGAAAGCGCGGGGGCCCTCCTTGCTGTCCTCGGTGGTCAGCAACTGATCGTACATGTGGTAGGTCAGGGCTGAAATGTCCTGGTTGGACATGTTCAGCCCGCGGTAGGCCAGTTCCTTGAAGTACTGCACGGCCAGTGGGGCGTTCTCGGCGATCTGCTGCGCCATCCCCATGGCCTCCTCCATCAGGTCCTCGGCGGGCACCACCTTGTTGAGGAACCCGACATCGTAGGCGCGTTGGGCCGTGATGGGCGCGGCGGTAAACACCAACTCCAGCACGGCGGAGAGCGGCATCATCTTGGGCAAGATGGTTCCGAAAGGCGGGAGGAGACTCCACTTGCTCTCGGTGATGCCGAGCCTAGCGTCCTCGGAGGCGATACGCAGGTCGCACATCTGGGCGATGGACCAGCCGCCGGCCAGGGCGAAGCCGTTGACCGCGGCGATCATGGGCTTCCAGGTCTGCGGCCACATGTAGGGCCGGTCGGGGCTCATGCTGTGGGAGGCCCGGGCCTGAACGCCCTCAGCGTTGTCCTCGGCTCGCTCCTTCAGGTCCCTGCCCGAGCAGAAGGCCCGCCCGGCGCCGGTGACGATGGCCACGTAAGCCTCGGGATCGCTATCAAACTCGGTGATGGCCTCTGCCAGTTCCCGGCGCAGTTGCCGGTTGATGGCGTTAAGCGCATCGGGCCGGTTCAGGGTCATTATCACGATGTTATCGCGCTTTTCGTACAGGATTGTCTCAGCCAAGGTGATTTGCTCCCTCTTATAGTCTGGTGGCATCAGGGCCGGGCGGGATATGGACTGGGAATGGATGACATGCTCAGGTCGTGCTCAACGTAGTGCCCCAGGAATGTGCCGCCGACCACGTGGAGGTGGCCATGGCTCTGGCTCTGAAGGCCGTCGCGGCCAAAGTTCGACAGCACGCGAAAGCCGTTGGGAGAATACATCGCGCCCATATCCACCGCCAGTTTCCCGAGGCGAGGCAGCAGGTCGCTGTCCCACATTCCGATCTGCGAAAGGTGTTCCTTGGGCATCACCAGAAGCATCAGGGGCACCCAGTCCAGCCTGTTGACGATCGCGATTATGTCATTATCCACATACCGGACACGGGCGGGGGACTTGCCCGCAACTATCTGGCAAAAAACACAGTTGGGTTCAGTTCTCAATGACCTACTTCCAAAGGAAACTTGGCGGCGAAATTCGGAATGAATATAGTCGTGGGCCGTGAGGTTGTCAACGCGGATTGCCTGGCCCCGTTCGTCGGATTTCCAGTAGGTTCATCCAGAATCCGCTGGCCTCCAGCCTGTCTAAGGGCCGTCCGTTCTAGGTTCGGCAAGCTCACCGAGAACGGACTTGACGGCTCGGCTGCGAACACCAATAGACGACGTCTGGTGAGTGTGGCGCGTTTTCGGGCATGGCGGGTTATGGTATTATTTGCGACGGAGGGCGCAATGTTCGGATTGGGTGTTTTGACGGTCAGCACATCGGGAGCGCAGGGCAACCGCGAGGATACCAGCGGCCAGGCCATACGCGACATGCTGACGGCCGAGGGCTTCGAGCTCGTGCGGTCGGAAATCGTTCCCGATGACCACGCCACCATCGCGGCAAAGATGGCCGAGTGGGCAGACTCGCCCGACGTGAACCTGATCGTTTCCACCGGTGGGACTGGCCTGGGCAGGCATGATGTCACCCCCGAGGCCTGCCTGTCCATCCTGGACAAGGAAGTCCCGGGCATGGCCGAGGCAATGCGGGCCAAAACACTTGAGTTCACCCCCATGGCGATGATCAGTCGATCCGTCGTCGGGATCCGAAACAGCACTCTGATCATCACCCTTCCGGGCAGCACCAAGGGCGTGCGGGAATGCCTTGAGGTGGTGCAGCCGGTGCTCCACCACTCAATTGACCTCCTGCAACGGGAAACGGTGAGTGAGCACCCCAACTGAGGGTGCTTGGATCAACAGTCAAAACAGGTGACAGGTACTGTACCGCCCGTAACGCGATAAGCACGTTGCGGGTTAATTTGCGCCAACGGCGCTACAAGACTCTTGAATCGGATTGGCAAGGATGAGCGACGAGTCCAGCGAAAAGAACGTGGTTTACTGGCCAAGGGTAAAGGAACTACTCGACGGTATCATGGCGAGATGGATCGAGCGCTGGGGGCGGGACCCGCTGCCGGGCATCCACGCCTACTACTGGGAGACACCCGAGGAACTGCAGGCATCAGTGCTTTCCGGCATCCGGGCCATCGAGCCCGGCGTACCGGGCAAGGATACACAGCTGGTCAGGTCATTGGCCCGCAGTGTAGGCACCTCCGGCCGGATGCCTCTGCGGGGTCCCTTCATGCCCCGTGACGAAATCCAGGAAATTATCGATTGGATCGACAACGGGATGCCCCATGGTCCGGACTGCTAGGAGGCCCTGAACAAACGGGCGTTTTGACCTGCCTTCCCGGAATGAGCGGGGTGAATCCAGAAAAATGGGGCGCACGACTGTGCGCCCCAACGTTATCTCGTGACCTCGCCTGGAAGAACACCATTCCAACCGTCTCTCAACAGGAACGGTAAGCGACAGGTATAACGGGCAATTCCGGGTATGACGAAAGGGGCGCTCGAATGAGCGCCCCTGACTGTTTGCCATTGCAGGCCAAGGTCTAGCGGAGGACGGGCTCGTCTTCCTTGACGTAGACCTGAATACGGCCACGGGTGTGGTCGATGATGGCGATGCGCCCCTGGTCGTCGATGCGGACGCCGCAGGGGTGAGCGAAACGCTGCTCATAGGTGGGGTCGTTGGCGTGGGCCAGATTCCGCTGCCGAATCATGTCGGGGTTGGAATTCAGCTTGTCCTTGCCCCACTTGGAGAGGGCGGCGTCGCCACGGAACATGGTTACGAAGCGGCCGTCGGGAGCGAAGACCTGCACCCGGTTGTTCATCCAGTCGGCAACGTAGATGTCGCCATCGGCATCAACGGCAACGCCGTTGGGACGGTTGAACTGGCCGACGCCATCGCCGGACTGGCCGATGGACTGCTGCCATTCGCCACCCTGGCTGAAGACCTGGATGCGGTCGTTACGCCAGTCGGCGATGTAGATGTTGTCGTTCTTGTCCAGCGCAATGCCCCAAGGCAGGTTGAACTGGCCGTCGCCGCTGCCCTCGGAGCCGAAGCTGCTGATGAACTGGCCATCGAGCGAGAACTTCTGGATCCGGTTGTTCTTGCTGTCGACAACGATAATGTTGTCGTGGGAGTCGATGGCCAAACCGGCAGGCCCGTTGAGTTCGCCCTCGCCAGAGCCGGAGACGCCCCACTTGCTGACGTAATCGCCGTCGGGAGTGAACTTGGTGACGCGGTTGAGCCACTCGTCGGCGACGTAGACGTTGTCGGAGCTGTCCAGAGCCACGGCGGTGGGCCACACGAACTGGCCGTCGCCCTCGCCGTATTCGCCGAAAGCGCTGACGTATTCCTCGTCCAGCGTGCACACGGTCATGTGGACGCCATCGGGACGGTTCTCGTAGGAGCGGTTGACGACATAGACCGAGCCGTCGGAAGAGATAGCCATGTCCACCGGATTGCGGAAGCCGGTGCCGGCGAATTCGTTCCGGCCGACGGCATGGCTATGGTAAAACGTCCGGTCTTTCAGACCGAAGAAATGTGTTGCCATATCCTTACCTCGTCTTGCTTTGTGCGTGGGGAAGGCACCATGCGTGGCGCCCTCCCTGTGGATTCAGTGGCCGGATACGTGCTTACTTGTTGAAGAAAGGCACGCGCTCGAAGTTGCCGTTGACGATGGGCTCAGCCTCGAGGTTGAACCAATCTTCGAGGATGGTGGAGTAGACAGAGCGGAAGTCCAGGTTGAAGGCGAGGTTACCGCCCTCTTCCTGATCTGCCGGAGCCAGGGACGGGTACGTGCCGTAGACGCCGCCCTTGACGTGCTCGCCCACTGCGAAGGCGACGCTGGCTGCGCCGTGGTCGGTGCCGGAGCCGTTGTCGGCGACGCGGCGGCCGAACTCACTGAACAGCAACAGGGTTACGTTGTCGCTGGCGTCGTGGTCGCGCAGGTCGGTGAAGAAGGTGTCGACGGTGTTGGAAACGTCGGTCCACAGGGCGGCGTTGGCCTGCGCCTGGTTGGCGTGGGAGTCAAAGCCGTTGTAGGGCGACGTGGTGTACAGCACGCGGGTGCCGAAGTTGGCCAGATGAGTCTGGGCGATGTTCTTCATGTAGCCGCCAATGACGGTATTGGAATACTCGACATTGGAGGTGTACTTGTCGGGCGCGGTGGCCAGGATGTCGGCGCCCTTGAGGGCGTCGGTGCCGGTGGAGTGGATGTAGTCCATCACCGGGCCGGTGCCGATGGCCGGGGAGTACATGCGACCAAATACGTCCAGAGCCTCGTTCCGCTGGTTCTCGCCGTCGATGCCGGTGAGCAGGCCGTAGGTCTCGAGGTTGCCGACGGAGGCAACGGGGACGCCTTCCATCACCAGGGCGCGCGGCAGGCCGCGGCCGAAGTTAACGGAGGTGAGAACGTTCTCGGCGGTGGGATCCATCAGCTTGGCGGCGCGGCCCAGCCAGCCCTCGGTGCCGATGATTTCGGGCTCACAGGTGTGCCAGATGTCCATGCTGCGGAAGTGCGAGTAGCTGGGGGTCGGATAGCCAATGCCGACGAAAACTGCGAGCTGACCGGCTTCCCAAAACTTCATCAGGGGAGCCATCGTGGGGTGAAAGCCCAGTTCGTCGTTGATGGGAATGATCTGGTCTTCCGGCACACCGATGGTGGGGCGGAAGTCGCGGTAGTAGCTGCTGTTGCGCGGGACGACGGTGTTCAGGCCGTCGTTGCCGCCGGACAGAGAGAGAACTGCCAGGACGGGATCTTTCGCGGTCGATACCATTTGCTGCTCCTTATAGCATTGTGATTTGCGTCTACGTCCGATGTGCTGTTGGTTCACCCCACCCTGACCCTCCCCCTGAGGGGAGGGAACAGGGGAGAGCTACTGGTTTACTCGAACTGGAACTCGGCGGTGGCGGCGATCATCTGGAACATTTCGCCGGTGCGGCGAGTGAAGGTGGCGCGTTCGTCATCGCTGCCGTGGCTGAGATTGCCCTCCTGGGAAGCGTGGGCGACCAGCTGGGCGTGGGTGTCGGAGGTGACCTGCACCGGGCCGGTCATATCCAGGCATCCATCCACAAACTGCTCGGGCGTCATGCTGGCGCCGCGAGCCATCAGGCGGTCGACCAGGCCACGAACGCCATCGAGATCGGTGTTGCCGAGGAGCTCGGCAGCGAAGTTGATACGCTCAACCAGCGTGCCGCTGTCGATCCACTCACGGCCGGTGTGCCAGCCTTCCACGGTGGGCGGGTTCATCAGGTCCTGGCCCATGTACTTGGGCTCCTGGGACAGCTCGAACAGGCCGGGCTTGATTTCCTTGTGCTCGCCGACCATGCGGAGCAGGCTGATGACCATCTCGGCGGGGTTCTTGACCTTCTGGTACCGAACCGACTCGTCCTTGAAGAAGTCGGCGGTGAAGAGGGCCTCGAGCATGGCCTTGATGGAGTGGCCGGAGTCGAAGTAGGCCTGTTCAAGGATCTTGATGGCCTCGACGTCCCGCGGCGGGGTCAGACGCCAAGCGGGTATCTGCGGCTCGTCCGCGACGAAGAAATTGTACATGTGGCGAGCGAGGAAGCGGGCCGTGCCCTGCTGCTCGCAGATGATGCGGATGATGTCGTCGCCGTTCCAGGGACCCGTCTCGCCCAGGAAGGTCTTTTCCGAGTCGTCGTGGTCGGCGGGGTCGAAGCGGAACTGCCAGGGGCTGCGGCCGTGAGGGAACGGCGGGTATGCCGGAGCAACGTTCCAGCCGGTGAAGGCGCGGGCACAGACCTTGACGTCGTCTTCAGAGTAGTTGAAGGCGCCGTCGTGGCCGACACCGAGGGAGAAGAGCTCGAGGAGCTCACGGCCATAGTTCTCGTTGAGGTTGGCCTTATGGGACTCGGTGTTGTCCAGGTAGTACATCATGCCGGGGTTCTCGGACAGCCTGAGCAACAGGTCGTCGAAGCGGCCCATGCCGTGCTCCCGGAACATGTTGACCATGATGCCCATTTCCTGGCCAGAGTCGATCTTGCTGTGGCCGGCGCAGAAGATCATGTGCCAGAACAGGGCTACCTTTTCCTGCAACTGGTTCGGGTTGTTGATCATCCGGTACACCCAGAGCTGGGTGTTGACTTCGATTGCGCCCGGCTCATAGTACGCCGGGTTGTAGCGCATGAGGATGTCTTCATCGAGGCCACCGGCGGGGTTCAGCAGTTCCTGGACTACTTTGTCGTAGCCCTGGGCTGCCTTGGCTTCGATCTCATCCCTGCTGGCACCGAAACCGGCGCGGCGCATCAGGTGAGCTACCAATGCAATGTCCTGGTCAGCCATATGCTCCTCCTTTCTTAACTATGTCCTTTCCTTTAAGCTCTGATACCAGGCTTTCAAATTCGGCCAGATTGCCCTGTTACAGCGATATACACCCCGCTCTGACAAACCTTCCGTCAGCTTGGGATGCAACCCTTATGTAACATTCATTACAAGATAGAAATATATGGCAATCAGGGAGAGGTGTCAACCGTTTTCGAGGTTGGCCGGGTTATTTCGCCGGTATCTCTGGCGCGATATTGTACTATACGGACGGCTCTTTATCAGCAGCCGGACTGACTCTGCCAGCAGCACTAGGACTTTCACCCTTGTCCCCGCCCGTATTTTCTCCCGGAAATCCGGGGCGCCGAACCGCACGAGAGCAGCATCACCTTGGCTATCGCCTGTCCCCACTGCGCCAACCAGAATCCGCCCGATCATTTCTTTTGCCACCAGTGTGGCTCGCGGCTTGGCGTAGAGTCGGCCTGCTACGTTCAAGGATCTGAACCCACGGTCCCACGGCGTCTGCCCGACGAGTCGAGAATGCCTCCGCGAGGGTCGTTCCGATCCGGCCTCTACAGGCTGATCCGGGCCGTGCTGATCAACCAGAGGCCGCTGGCTTCCGGGGCAGGGAAGAAAGGGACGGCTAAGTCCGGCAGGGTCGAGACTGTCGCCCGAGTATCACCAACCCGATCGGATGCCGCAACCGGAGGGTCCCACTCCGAGGACCCGTCTCTCAGGACGGCCGAGGCTGGCCAGTCAGCAACACAAGAGCCGTTTGCTACTCCAACTGCTGCAATCGTCAGCGACGATGGCTCCGGCCGGATGCCAGCGGCGGGGATTCCGACCGGCAGCGGAGTACCAGTGAAGGCCGCCGAGTACTGGCTGGCGAGGGCATTTCTGGTTCGCCACTCGCTGCCGCGCTACCCAGGGCAGTCGGTTCTATGCCCCGACACAGTCCCAACTGAACGGCGTTATACACAGAGCGACGTGGAACAGCACCTTCCAGCGAATGGGCCCGAGTAAACGAACCCGAGTCTCCGCGTCCATCTCCGTATCCACCAGCGGCAACAGTCGAGCCCAGCGACAACCATTCATACCAGCACTCTGCTGTCGACACGGGGTTCCTAACCGCAGTTCCGGGCGGGCGGGTTGGCTCATCGGCATGGGGCCGATTCTACTCGTACGTGGGGTGGAAAGCGGCGGTGCTTACTGGGGGCGTTCTTCTTTCCTTGGCCAACCTTGGCCAATGCGTCCTGGCCGAGTTTCCAAGCGCGGTGAAACTCGACAATGGCGTGGAGTACGGCAGGCAAATCTTGGCCGTATTTCTGGTTCCCGGAAGCCCATCGAATGGAACTCTGCGGCGTGCCAAACCCGCCCTTGGTCGAAACGGACCGGCCCAGCCGAACACACCGGAGCCTCCCGGATTCTCCCACCACTTGATTAGTCCTGATTTTCAGCGCAATTTTTTACTTGACACTGTTATGGGGCGTTGCTAACATCCGATGCCATACATCGGGTGCCGATGTTAATGATTCTTCCTGATGGCTTCTCGACGAAGGCAGGACTGAGTCACTGGCTATGACAACAGAAACGAACACGGGCCAACCTGCGACTGCCTCCTCTGGTCCAGCACTGCCGGGGATGTTCACCCGGTATAAAACATGGATCGAGGACGAACTCGGTCGTTCTGTGCCGGAAACCGCAGGGGCGGACGTTCATCTGCTGCAGGGCTATCACCTGGGATGGCTCGGGCAGGACGGCACTCGCGCGGTGGGCGGCTCATCTCAGGGCAAGGCCCTGCGTCCCACGCTGTGCCTCTTTGCCTGTGAGGCGGTCGCAGCCTCATACGAGCGCGCTCTGCCGGCTGCGGCGGCCCTGGAGCTGATTCACAATTTCTCGCTGCTCCACGACGACATTCAGGACCAGGACCTGGAGCGGCGGCATCAGCCCACAGCCTGGAGCGTGTGGGGTGTCCCCCGGGCGCTGGTGGCCGGCGACGCAATGCATTCCACCGGAGACCTGGCGGTGTTGCGGGCGGAGGAGGAGGGCGTTTCTGCAGGGATCGTGCTCCAGGTATCGACGATCCTGACCAACAGCTACCTGGCAATGATCGAGGGTCAGTGCCTCGATCTCCGGTTCGAAAGCAGGACCGACATCACCACGGACGAATACCTGCACATGATCGCCTGCAAGACCGGTGCCCTTATTCGGTGCGGCCTGGAGACCGGAGCGTTACTGGCCGACGGCGATGAACCAACGGTCCAGGCTTTTGCAAGCTTCGGCGAGGGACTGGGGCGGGCATTTCAGATCAGGGACGATTACCTGGGTATCTGGGGCGACGAGGCCACCCTGGGCAAGGCCACCGGCAACGACATCCTGCGACGCAAGAAGTCGTACCCGGTGGTGTACGCCCTGGAACGGGCGGCGGGGGCCGCCCTGGACGATCTTCAGCGCATTTACGGCCAGGAGGAGCTGGAGGAGGACGATGTCCAGCGGGTGCTGGCGATCCTGGACGAGGTGGGTGCCCGCGAGAACGCCCAGATGGTGACGGAGGAGGCCGCCAACCGGGCGCTGGACGCCCTGGCGCCCGTGTCGCTGCCGGGTTGGGCCAGGACGGAAGCCGAAGAACTGGTGGATTTCCTGGCACGCAGGGAATACTAGGCGTCCCGGAGAGATTAGAATATGGGCTGGCCGGAGGCGCGCACGAAGGGCGGCTCCGGGACCCGAAAGCAGACGCTCTGATAAGGAAGGTCGATGACCACAACAACAAAACGCGCCAAACGGCCCATGGAGCTCTCCGTCCGCCTGGCCGGCTACATCCTCAAGCAGAAGGCGAAGGGCAGGAGCAAGTTTCCGCTGGTGACCATGCTGGAGCCCCTGGAGATGTGCAACCTGGCCTGCATCGGCTGCGGGCGGATCCGCGAGTACAAGCCGGTGCTGGATAAGATGATGCCCGTCGACGAGGCCGTCGCAGCGGTAAAGGAATCGGGAGCGCCCATCGTGTCCATCGCGGGCGGTGAGCCCACGATCCACCCGCGCATCGACGAAATCATCAACCGGCTGATAGACGACAAGTACTTCGTCTATTGCTGCACCAACGGCCTGCTCCTGCCGCGGGTGCTGGACAAGGTGCAGCCGTCCAAGTACCTGTGCTGGGTGGTGCATCTGGACGGCATGGAGGAAAAGCACGACGAGTCGGTGGCCCGCGAGGGTGTGTTCACGAGGGCCGTGTCCGCTATCCAGGAGGCTTTGGACAAGGGATATAGGGTTTGTACCAACACCACCGTGTTCCGCGGGAGCGACGTCGAGGACCTGTCGGAAATGTTCCGAATGGTCAGCAACATCGGGGTTGAGGGCTCCATGATCTCGCCGGGGTACGATTTCATCGACGCCCCGGACCAGGAGTTATTCCTCACTCGCCAGGAATCGCACGAGTTGTTCCGACAACTGTTGGACCCGGAACAATCGGAGGGGGCCAAGTTCTACAACAACCCGCTCTACCTGAATTTCCTCAAGGGCGACCGGGAATACCAGTGCACCGCTTGGTCCAACCCCACCTACACGGTGATGGGTTGGCGCAAGCCCTGCTATCCGTTGGCCGACGAGCACGTGGAACATGTGGCGGAACTGTTCGACAAGGACCTGTGGGAGAACTACGGCGTGGGCCGCGACCCCCGCTGCTCCAACTGCATGATGCACTGCGGGTTTGAATCGGCCACCATTTTCAACGCCGTCCAGTCGCCCCGTGATTGGGCAACTCTGATCAAATCGGGCGCGGCCCACAAGGGCGGTATCACCGCGGCATAGGGCCGGGCGCCCGGCAATCGTCTGGACATGAAGGGTCGAACACACAAGTAGGGATGGGCAGAAGAGGGAGCTAGCGTTGCTCTATGTCGTAGCGGCCATGCAGCCGGAACTGGCCGGTTTGCAGCGGGAACTCGACGCACTCGAACCAAATCGGGGCGGCAAATTACCCGTGGAGTTCCACTTCGCCGGCGTTGGGCCCCGGCGCGCCGGGGCAGCTATGAGCGAGGTCCTGGCCAAGGCCAGGCGTCGGCCCGATGGAGTGCTGATGCTGGGAGTGGCGGGTGCGGTGAGTCCGGGAATGCAATCGGGCGACCTGATCCTGGCCGACAAATACGCCCTCGACTCCGGGGCAGGCGACGCGACTGACATCTCCCCCGATACCGGGATGCTGGATTTGGCTGAGGCGACGGCAACCGAACTGAGAATGCCGGTGAGCCGGGCAAGCTCCCTCACCGTCGACCACCTGGTCGTGGAAGGTGCGGAGCGGCGGGAGCTCAGGGAAAAGTACGATGTCGGCAGCGTGAACATGGAGGACCACGCCGTGGCGTCCGCTGCCACGCAGGCGGGCGTGCCCTTTCTTTCGGTGCGGGTGGTCCTGGACACCGCGGAACAGAGCATCCCTGGTTTCCTGCCGGGGCTGTCACGCAAGCCCAATGCTGTACTGACCGAAATAGTTCTCAAGCCATGGCGTATTCCCACGCTGTGGAAGCTGAAGACGCAGATGGATTTGTGTCAGGCGGTTCTCACCCGCTTTGGATTGTTATACCTGGAAAGGGAGGCAGAAAGGCGAAAGAGACACCGGGAAAAGGTGGCCAGCGAGGCCATTTACTAGCTCTGTCAGGCAGGATAACCGGAGAGTAGCAATTCGGCATGAGAGTCCTGGTCACCGGCGCAACGGGGTTCGTGGGTGGAAACCTGGCCCGTGAGCTCTGGGACAGGGGCTACGAGGTCCGGGCGCTGGCCCGGCCCGGAAGTAACACTTTAACAACGGATGGCACCGGCATCCACCGGGTTGAGGGCGACATCCTCGACAGGGATTCGCTTGACCGTGCAATGGAGGGCTGCGAGGCGGTCTTTCACTGCGCCGCCGCCTACACGTTCTGGTCGCGGCAACCAATGGGGGTGCGGCGGGCCAACGTGGAGGGCACGGTCAACGTCCTGAAACGCGCGACGGCAGCCGGCGTCGAGCGCGTGGTGTACACCAGCACCGTATCCACCGTCGGCATCCCCAAGGATGGTGGCCTGGGAGACGAGGGGACGCCCCTGACCCCGCAGGCACTCCACGGTCATTACAAGGAAAGCAAATTCGAGGCCGAACAGGAGACACTGAAACTGGCAGAAAAGGGCGTTCCGGTGGTGGTGGTCAATCCGACGGCCCCGGTGGGCCCCTGGGACGTAAAGCCGACGCCTACAGGGAAAATAATTCTGGACTTTCTGAGGAGAAAAATACCGGCGTACCTGGCCACCGGAATGAACCTGGTGGATGTGGCCGACGTCAGCACAGGGCATATCCTGGCGCTGGAACGGGGCCGAAACGGCGAAAGATACATCTTGGGAAACCGGAATGTGACGCTTAAGGAAATGTTTGCGATGCTCAGCAATATCACCGGCCTGTCGGCGCCGCGAGTGCGGTTGCCTTACTGGCTGGTGGTCGGGGCAGGTTACGCCGAGCAAGCAGTGTCCGCGGGACTCCTGCGCCGGGAGCCGCTGATCCCCGTGGAGGGGGTGATTGCGTCCAGGAAGCCGGCCTGGGTCAGCAGCCAGCGGGCGATAACTGAACTTGGCCTGCCCCAAAGCCCCGTGGAGGGGGCGCTTGAGAGGGCGGTCGATTGGTTCGCCGCCAACGGTTACGTGGTTGCGCGTAAGCGGGCGTCAAATGGAACAGCGAGGTAGGGATTAGGCGTTGATGACAGAATCTGTACATCCATCGCCGAATGGCGTGGCCACGCCGGAAGGGCTGGCGAAAGAAGTGAGGAAGGCGATCAGCCATTCCCACGAGTATTTCCGTGGCGCCCAACACCGGGACGGATACTGGTGGGGGGAGCTGGAATCCAACCCCACAATGGAAGCCGAATACCTGCTGCTGAGCCATTTCCTGGGGCGCAAGAACCCGGAACGCTGGCGCAAGATGGCCAACTACATCCTGACCAAGCAGCAGGACGACGGCTCCTGGGGGCAGTATTACGAGGCGCCGGGAGATGTCAGCACCAGTGTGGAGTGCTACTTCGCCCTGAAACTGGCAGGCCATTCCGCCGATTCCGCCCCGCTTGCAAAGGCGCGGGAATTCATTCTGAACAAGGGCGGCGTCCCGAGGACCAGGGTGTTCACCAAGATCTGGCTGGCGCTGTTCGGTCAGTGGGAGTGGAGCGGTACGCCCAACCTGCCGCCCGAGCTCATCCTCCTGCCGTCCTGGGCTCCGTTCAACATCTACGAATTCTCCAGCTGGGCGCGCGCCACCATCGTGCCGATGAGCATCATCCTGACGGAGCGGCCGTTCTGTCCCGTACCGGAGTCCGCCCAGATCGACGAGCTGTACCCGGAGGGGCGCGAGGACACGGACTTTTCGCTGAGCATCCCGGACGACTGGTTCTCGCGGGGGCTGTTCACGCTGGACCGCCTGATGAACATCTACCGCAAGTCCCCCATGCAGCCTCTGCGGGGATTCGCCAGGCGCAGGGCCCTTGAGTGGATCCTGGAGCACCAGGAGGCCGACGGGGCCTGGGGCGGAATCCAGCCGCCGTGGGTCTACTCTCTCATAGCTCTGCATCACGCGGGCGACGATGAGTTCGCCGACGCTCTGAACAAGGGATTCGACGGGTTTGATTCCTTCGCCATCGAGGATGAGGAGACCTGTTCGGTGCAGGCCTGCATCTCTCCCGTGTGGGACACCTGCCTGGCTCAGGTTGCGCTCCTGGAGTCCGGCGTGGCCCCCAACGACCCGATGGTGCAGCGGTCGACCAACTGGCTGGTGGAAAACCAGATCCTCGCGGAAGGCGACTGGCAGGTCCGCGCCAAGGGCACGCCCCCCGGCGGCTGGGCCTTTGAGTTCCACAACGAGAAGTACCCGGACATCGATGATTCGTCTGAGGTCATCATAGCCCTGGCCCTGGCCAGGCTGGACGGAGAGGACGACCGGAAGCGCGTTGATGCGATCACCCGGGGTGTGGAATGGATCGAGGGCATGCAGTCGAGGAGCGGCGGATGGGCGGCCTTCGACAAGGACAACGACCGTCAGTATGTGGCCAAGATCCCGTTTTCCGATTTCGGTGAAACGCTGGACCCGCCCAGCGCTGACGTAACGGCCCACATCCTGGAGATGTACGGGCGCCTAGGTTTCCCGGCATCGCACCCCCCGGTCCAGCGCGGCTACCAATACCTGCGCCAGGAGCAGGAGGCAGACGGCCCGTGGTTCGGGCGCTGGGGAGTGAACTACGTGTACGGGACGGGCGCCGCCCTCCCGGCCATGGAAGCCATCGGCGAGGATATGGGCCAGCCCTATATCCGCCGCGCGGTGGACTGGCTGCTGATACACCAGAACGAGGACGGCGGCTGGGGAGAGTGCTGTGGTTCCTACGTGGACGATTCCCTTCGCGGTGTCGGTCCTTCCACAGCATCCCAAACAGCGTGGGCGCTGCTCGCCCTGATCTCTGCCGGCGAAGCCGGCTCGGATGCCTGCCTACGGGGTATCCAGTATCTCCTGGACATCCAGCAGTCGGATGGCAGCTGGGACGAACCCTACTTCACTGGCACAGGGTTCCCGGGCTACGGCGTCGGACGCCGACAGAGCGGTATGCCCAAGCCCGGAGAATCGGGCTACCAAGGGCTGGAAATGCCCGCCGGATTCATGATCAATTATCACCTCTACCGAAACTACTGGCCCCTGCTGGCGCTGGGACGCTTCGCCCGGGCCATTGGCAACTCAAACCAGGATGGGCGGCACAACCAATACGGAGCCGCTTGCCCGAATCCCGCAGCCGAAGGTGCGGTTAAAGGACGCGAAGCATGAAGACCAAATCGTTCTGTCTCAGTGTCAAGACCAAGGAGGCGCCGGAATTCATCGATATTACCGACTGGGTGTCGGGCTGTATCGCTGAATCCCGGGTAGACAACGGGTTTGCCGTGGTTTTCTCGAAACACACAACTGCCGCGGTCAAGATTAACGAGAACGAACCCCTCCTGCTGGAGGACATGGCCACCTTCCTTGAGGATTTTGCTCCGCGGCACGCACCTTACCGGCACAACGACTTCGAGATCCGCACGGTCAACATGACCCCCGACGAGTCGCCGAACGGGCATGCTCACCTGCAGCACCTGTTGCTGGGGACCAGCGAGACCGTTCCCATCCTGAACGGTGAGATGCAGTTTGGCACCTATCAGAGCATCTTTTTCATCGAACTGGACCACCCGCGAAACAGGGAAGTCATGGTCCAGGTGGTCGGGGAATAGCTAACTCATTTCGGGAGACGCCCAGAGCGCCGAGATCGTGCGGCGCGCGTTCCTCCCGCAAAGCCCGGCGGTAATGGCTGCATCGACGTCTGAAATAGAGTTGGCGTACGCCGACTGCCAGCAGCTCACGCGGCGTGAGGCAAAGAATTTCTACTATGCGTTCGTGACCCTGCCGCAGGAAAAGCGGAAGGCCATATACGCAGCATACGCTTTCTGCCGCCACTGCGATGACTCGGTGGACGAGGCCGCTTCGCCAGAGGACAAGCTGTCCGCCCTGGCTGACCTCCGCTCCAGTCTCGCCCAGGCCTACCAGGGTAAGGCGCCGACCCCGACGTTTCTCGCTCTGGCAGACGCTGCTGATCGATACTCCATTCCCGAGGAGTATTTCCGGGAAATCATCCAGGGCGTGGAAAGCGACCTCGTCAAGACCCGGTACCAGGACTTTGACGAGCTCCGCCAGTACTGCTACCGTGTCGCGTCGGTGGTGGGGTTGGTATGCCTCCAGATCTTTGAATACCGCGACGAGGCGGCGCGCGAACACGCCGTAGACCTGGGACTGGCCATGCAGCTGACCAACATCATGCGGGACGTGCGCGAGGACTGGAGCATGGGCCGGGTCTACCTGCCCCAGGATGAGATGGCGCGATTCGGATACACCGAGGAGCACCTGGAGGCCGGAATACGCAACGACGCGTTCGTTCAGCTGCTGACTTTCCAGGGAGAACGGGCCCGGCAATACTTCCGCAGCGGGTCCCGGCTGTTGCCATACCTGTCGAGGCGCAGCAGGGCCTGTCCGGCGGTCTTGGGAGCCATTTACTCCAGGGTACTGGACCGCATCGAAGCGTCGGGCTACAACGTGCTGGGTGAGGAACGAATTGCGCTCTCCACCGGAGAAAAACTCCGGATTACTGCGAAGGCCTGGTTGTCCAGCATGCTGGCGCCGCCACGGCTTCAGTAAGCGCCAGGCCGATCGCTGGAGTGCTTGCCTGGCGATATTTTCCGCTTTGACCCAAAGGCGCCCACAAGAGGCGGCCCTGCAACCACGATGGCATCGCGACGCAGAGACAACCCTCGTGGTCGCCCTGCTTCCTCCGGCCGAACTGAGACGCAGCCCAGCCGGTCCCCGAATGGTACAATGACAGGCCCCTCGGGATGCTAGACTCTTGATATGACCACTCAACAAAAAGTCGTAGCCATCACAGGTTCCTCGGGGCACCTGGGTACAAAGCTCCTGGAGCACCTTGAGGACCTGCCGGGGCTCGGCAAGCTGCTCGCTTTTGATACTCGACCCCTGAGGGCGCCGGTCAACAACATTGCCGCATTCCGCAACGATGTTTCCGAGTCGATTCACGCAGAATTGGACCGGTACCGTGTGACCACACTGGTACACCTGGCATTTCTGTGGCGCCGAGGGCTGCGCCGGCGGGAGGCTGATGCCCTTAGCATGCAGAACGACAAAATGCTGGAAGAGGTCATCAGCTCCTGTGTATCCGCCAGGGTTGGACATATAGTCTACATAAGCTCTCACTCTGTGTATGGCCCCGGCCCTGACTGTCCCCTTCCAATCAGTGAGGACTGGCAGCCGCATGCGGCGCCCGGATACCCATATGCCGAGGACAATCGGCGAGCCGAGGAACGGCTGCTGCAATTAACCGAGGACAACCCCGAGGTAAAGGTCTCGATATTGCGCAGTTGCCCTGCCCTGGGCGTACATACGTCGATCGACCTGCTCCAGGAGCAATATTTTCCCGGCTGGCTGGGGCTGTCGGACTACAACCCGCCTCTTCAGTTCGTGAGTGACGATGACTTGGCGAGGATCATGTCGCTTGTAATCCAGCAGGAGCATACCGGCATTTTCAATGTTGCGGCAGACGGCGTTGTATTCCTGAGGGAATTCGCCAGGGAATTGTCGGAGAAGCGAGTCCAGATGCCCTCGGTCGTTGCGTATCCCTTCAAACGCCTTACGGGAGGGGCGTTTGTGGAATACAGCCACTACCTCGACCGCTGGCCTGTCATCATGAGTACCGCAAGGCTGCGGCAGTCTACCGGTTACAAATTCCGACTCAGCTCATCTGACGCCATGTCATCGCTGGTTAGCTACAACGAGGAATTACAGCACCGTCTGCCAGTCCTCAAGGAGATTCATCGCGGTGAAGCGGAACCGTTCGCAGTCGAGGAGTGACGATAGACGGCAAGGGTGTCGGGAGGAAATTAGGCAGCCTCGGAATTCGCCAGCGCTGAACCTTCCGTATATCCAGCGGGTCCCATACTCGCGACACCATGCGGACAGGCTTCCCGAACCTTTGTGCCTCAAAATATTTTCAGTGGTGCGACTGATTTGCGACTGATCATAGACACAGACCCCGGGGTCGACGACGCCATCGCCATCCTGCTGGCGCTGGCTGCTCCACGGGTTGAGGTCGCAGGACTGACCACTCTCGGCGGCAACGTGCCCAGGGCGCGGGCCACGCGCAATGCGCTCGCTCTGCTCCGGGCCGCCGGTCGGCCGGACATACCGGTGGCAGCGGGGGCGGCAAGGCCGCGTTCGGGGCGCTTCACGCCCTCCGTGGCCTTTCACGGCCCGGGAGGTCTGTCGGTCCATTTGCCGGAACCGGCCAGGACGGCGGTCCCAGAGAACGCCGTGGAGTTCTTGCGGGCATCGCTCTCTGCAGACCCCGGCGAGGTAACTCTGGCGGCGCTGGGGCCGCTGACCAATCTGTCACGGCTGGAGCAGCGGCATCCGGGAACGCTCTCACAGGCGGCTGAGGTGGTGATCATGGGGGGCGCAGTGGAGAGTCGCGGCAACGTAACTCCCTGTGCGGAGTTCAACTTCCACAGCGACCCACTGTCTGCTGACCACGTGCTCAGCCTGGGGGTTCCTGCGACACTGGCGGATCTCGCTGCCTGCCGGCAAGTGGGCATCAGCCGCGAGGAGGCCGACGGCATCCGGGCCGGGTCGGCCATCGGAGACCTGGCGTTGCGAATGCTCAAGGGATGGTTCGCCCGCGACCCGGAGAGACGGCGGTTCGAGTTCTACGACCCCTTGGCTGTGGCGCTGGCGCTGGATCCCGCAGTGGCAACGGTGAGGAAGATCGCCCTCAGCGTGGATACGGCATCGGGAGAGCATTGGGGGGCATCGCTGATTACAGGGGAGCCGGGACCGGTCTCCCTGGCCATGGCTGTGGATGCCCAGAGATTCTTCGCGCTCGTTACTGAACTGTTCGACTGGCGCGGACTGTAAACTCGCATTCCATCCATCACGCGCAAACGCTTGATTCCCTCCGCACAGGTGCATTTGCCCTGAACATTATTCTCCATGCGTATACAAGTTGAAACCATTCACTGTACGATGGAATTCCGTCACACGAATGGTGAAATGGAAAGAGGACTGACGATGTCAAAGCTGATCTACTTTATGGCCCTGGTTGCACTGGTGGCGTTGCTGGCGTGCGGAGGCGACGACGCGACCGAGGCCCCGGCCGGCAACGTTGCGTCGCAGACGACGACGGCGCCGACGGCTATGGCTGAACCCACAGCGACACCGGAACCGGCACCCACGAACACACCAGTTCCGGCGCCGACGAACACTCCCGAGCCTACCCCGGAGCCCACGGAGGCCCCTGCACCACCTGCCCAGGAGAGCGGGGCAATCAGGCCGCTGAAGCTGGACGATCCACTGAACGTGGCTGGCGAGCTGTCCGAGTCTGAGCTGGCCTGCGCGTCGGGAGTGGCGGATCTCGGCAGGCTGCTGCAGATATTCTCCGCTCCTGAACAGGCGGACCCGGAAGAGCTTTCCCAGCTGATCAACTGCATGGAAGACGAGACGGTGCTGCGCTTGTTCATAACGCAGTTGGTTGGATTGGACGAGCCACTCAGCGAGGAGGCATCCGCCTGCGTACGCTCCGGAATGGAAGGAGTTGACGCCAGGACCGTGATCCTGTCCGGCATGGCGGGAGATGCAGGAGCGGCGATGGCGGGGTCGATGACCTCCTTCCTGCTGGTTCTCACCTGCCTTAACGACGAGGAATTTGCCGCAGCCGCCCCGGCCCTGGGTATACCGGTGGAAGAACGGGAAGGAATGCTTTGCCTGCTTGATGAGATCGGAGGCCCCGAGCAGTTCGCAGCGGCCCTGTCAGGACAGGATGAAGAGGCAATGATGTCCCTTTTGGGTGCGTCAATCACCTGCGGTCTTGAGATGGAGGGCGGCCCGGTGCCTGGTTCCACGACAATTGCTCCTCCCACCACGATGGAGCCGGAAACGGGAACGGAGAATGAAACGACCACCGGGATGACAGAAGACCCGTTCGCCAGCATATTGGCGGGGCTGTCGGATAGCGAAATCGCCTGCATATCGGGTGCCGGCATTACCCCCGAAATGTTGCAGGACCCTTCGGTAATGGATTCCGCAACACCGGAGCAGCAGGAACAGGTGTTGGGCTGCTTCAATGACCAGACGGTGACAAACCTTTTCCTCAGTGGACTTGTCGGTGACCCTAGCCAACTGAGCCCGGAGACCTCCGCCTGTATCAACACCGGAATGGCGGGGATTGACCTGCGGGGCGCCATGGGGGCTTTAGAAGGGGACGATGCGCAGACTGCCATGGTTGGAGCCATGTCGGCGATGCTATTGACCACATCCTGCCTGAACGACGAGGAGTTGATGGCAGCCGGGTCGACTCTCGGGATGACCCCGGAGGACCGGGATAGCGTGCTTTGCGTGATGGAGCAGGTTGGCGGTCCGGATGGGATGGCCGAGATCCTCTCTGCCGAAGACGAGACAGGTCTCATGACACTCTTTGGGGCGACGTTCGCGTGCGGCCTGGACCTCGAGGGCCTTGCTCCAGGCGGCTAGCGGTTTCGCTGGGCGCGCCGAATTGTTCAAATGGCGCCTGGACCTTTGTAACGGCGACAGATTCGACAAGAGAGAGGCCGCTGGGTATAAATCCAGCGGCCTCTCTCTTTGCCAGCGTGGTGGTGGCAGTTGCCGGTCAGACTGCCACGGAACGCGCTGCGGCCTCGGCGCGGAGGATGGGGATCAGCTCCCGACCGTAGTCCGCGGTGTCCTGCAGTGGGTCGAATCCACGTATCAGGACTGTCGAACAGCCCGCGTCGTAGTAGGCCAACAAGGACTCGGCAACCTGTTCCGCCGTGCCCACCAGCGCGGTGGTGCTGCCGGCGGCGCCGGTGGCCGCGGCGATAGGCATCCACAGGCGCTGGTCGTGGACCTCTCCCTGGGCTGCGAAGTCCAGCAGGCGCCGCGAGCCGACGGACTGCAATCTCGCTGGCTGGTTGGGGCCCACGGAGCCGCCTACCGACCCGCTCACCCGCTCCAGAATGCCCCGGGCCCGCTCCCACGCCTCGCCCTCGGTGTCGCCGAGGATGGGACGAACAGACAGGCTGAAACGCATGTCCCGGCCGTACCGGTCGGCGCGGGACCGTATGTCCGCTATCTGCTCCCGAATAGCGGCAATGGGCTCTCCCCAGAGGGCATAAACGTCGGCGTATCGAGCGCCGACCTCCTTGGCCGCCTCGGAGGCTCCGCCGAAGTACAGCGGTACGTGGGGACGTTGCCTTGTCCGCACCTGGCTGTGGGCCTGTTCCAGGTGGTAGAACTCGCCCTCGTAGTCGAATGGCTCGTACTCGGTCCAGATGCGGCGCACGATGTCCATCCACTCGCCGGTGCGGCGGTAGCGGGAGTCGTGGTCCAGCCAGTCGCCGTCGCGGCGCTGCTCCTCGTCGCTGCCGCCGGAAATGACGTGCAGCGCGATGCGCCCGCCGCTGAGCTGGTCCAGGGTGGCGGCATGACGAGCGGCCAGCGTGGGGGCCATGAACCCGGCGCGGTGGGCAATCAGGTAGCCCAGGGTCTCCGTGCGGCTGGCGGCGTACCCGGCGACAGCGAACCCGTCGGCGGTGGCCGAGGAGTACCCGATGAGCACCTTGTCGAAGCCACTGTCCTCATGCGCCTGGGAAAACTCGGCGATGTAGTCCCCGTCCACTCCGGCCGGGATCTCGTCGGCGGGGTTGATGCCGCCACCGAACAGGCTGACGGTCACCCCACGAGAGGAGTCCCGCTCCCGGTTCACCCCGATCATTCCGATTACTTCGATGTTTGACATTCAATTATCCTTGGTAGTCCAGGTCTAAAGTCAGGATTCCCGTGCCCCGAGTCTGGGCAGCAGGAAAGTCGCATAGCAGTGGCTCAATCCGGCCAGCACCGGAATGGCGAGGGCAAAGCCGGCCTCGCCGGGGGTGTAACCTACAGTCAAGACCGCCACCCACGTGAGTATGGGTAGGCCAGCAAGAAACATGAACAGCGCAACCATCGCCTTGCGTGTATGGTAGAGAGCAACCAGGGACAGAGCGCCCAAGGGCAGGGCAATGATCGGGTAGCTGGCAATCAGCACTCCCACGGCGACGGCCGCTCCCCTGCCCCCACGGAATCGCAGGAACACGGGCCAGACGTGGCCGGCCAACGCACAGACTCCGGCCAGCATCTCAGTGCCGATATCATCATCGACTACGCTGACCAGGATCACCGCAACACCGCCCTTGATTATGTCAAAAGCCCCGCATGCCAGCCCGGCGCGGGGGCCGATCTCACGGTACACGTTGGCCGCGCCGCTGTTGTTGTCGCCGACACTGCGTATGTCCCTACCCAGGGCGAAACGGGCGAACAGGTAGGCTGTCGGGAATGCCCCGATCAGATAACCTAGCAGTCCCAGCCCGATCCAGCGGGCAATGTCAGTCAGGATTTCCACCGGTAGCGGCGGCCTCCCTTAAACGGCAGAGGTAGCCATCGGGCTACTCCGGTTCCGGACTACGGTCCTGCAACGGATACCACGAGACGGCTCCGGACTCGATCAGAGAGCTGACATACCGGTCGTTCCTGACGCTGGCGATAACGGCACGGGCGGTTTTGCCGGTGAATTCCTCCAGGAACCGCGCATTGCGCTCAGCGCGGTCCGTGTCTCGTTGGTCGGCGGTGTAGGAGATCTCCACTGCAATGTAGTGCAAGCTGCTTCCATCGCTGGCTTCGATAACAAGGTCGGCATCACGGAAGCTGCGCAGCTGACCGCGGGAGATGTTTCCATCTGCCAGTCTGGACATTCGAACCAGTTCTTCGGGAGCAACGGTTCTGACGTATTCGAGATCCATCTCAGCAGCTATGGCTGCAGGATTGCGGATGATCCCCTCCCGCGCGTAAGCGCCCCGGAAATTACCAATGTCGCCTTCTATTCTGGTCAGTCGCCGAGCAAAACCCTCGTTGAACTGCCTTTGCTCAGCATTAAACTGCTTTTGCTCAGCGTTAAACTGCCGCTGTTCGGCGTTGACCTGCTTTTGCTCCTCCACGAACGAGGTCATCTGGTCGACGAAGGCCGCCACTTTATCCGCAAAGGCATTGAAGCGAGCGGGCAATTGCAGCAGTTCCTCGCCCAAAATCAGGGCTCGCACCGCTGTTTTCCACTGCGGGTTCTCTTCCAGGGCGCGTAGAAAATCTTCCTGATTATTGATGGTAGTCATTGAAAGTCGCCCAAGTCGCCCGCCACTACATGGTTAAGAAGTTTACGAGATACAACGTCCCCAGATTTCTGGGCGATCTCTTCAGGCCGGGATCGCAGCAGGAACCGCTGCCGTGCACCAGTGCAGGTACTTGGGGTTGCGGCCAAACACGATGTCGAAATACATCTGCTTCAACTGCGACGATACCGGCCCAGGGTTGCCGTCGGCGATGGGGCGGCTGTCCAGCGAGATCACAGGCGTCAGGTGGGCCGCCGTGCCGGTCAGGAACACTTCGTCGGCCAAATAGAGCTCGGTGCGGTCGATCCTGCGCTCCACTACCTCTATGCCCAAGTCCTCGCGGGCCAGTTCAATCACGGTCTCGCGGGTGATTCCCGGCAGGGGGTTGTCCTCCAGGATCGGAGTGATCAGCTGGCCTTTACGCATCATGAACAAGTTTTCCCCGGAACCCTCGGCAACGTGTCCGTCCTGATTCAGCAAGATGGCTTCGTCAAATCCTGCCAGTACAGACTCTGTCTTGGCGAGGATGCTGTTCAGGTAGTTGGCAGAGGTCTTGACCTGGGTCGGCGTCATCTGGTCTTCGAGGCGGCGCCAGGAGGAGGTGCAGCAGCGCAGGTTTTCGGTACCGAGGTAGTTGCCGAAGGGAACCACGATAAGCGTGAAGTCGCTGGCGATTTCGTGCAGCTTTAGGTTGGCGACCAGTTCCTCGCTCTTGTAGGCCAGCGGACGGATGTAGACATCGGACCGGTTGCCGTTCTTCTCGACCAGGTCCACGGTGATGTTGCACAGGTCATCCACGCTGTAGGGGATGTCGAGCATCAACATCCGGCAGCCGAGGTGCAGGCGCTCGTAGTGCTCACGGAGCCGGAAGATGTAGGTGGTCTCGTGTTCGGCGTTCCAGTTGCCGCGGATTCCCTCGAAAACAGCGGTCCCATAGTGGAGGGCATGGGTCATCACACTCACACGGGCGTCCTCCAAGGGCACCACCTCGCCTCGGAAGAAGGCGAACTGGGGCTGGGACGAGCCGTTGTCGGAAGCCGTGCGGTTGGTCATTTCATACGTCCTTTTAGCCAGAATCAGGGCTAGATTATATTTGAAATCGCAAATCACTGCCAACCGTTCAGCCCCGAGCCACAGGACGACAGCAACATCGTCGTCTGAACTGAGGTTGACTGATTTCAGGATTTCAGTGATGGTACCTCAATCCTGCTCATCCTTTAATCCTGATTCAGACAATTGTTGTAGGCAACGACTCTTCAACTGTCCCGATTGGAAGGGGTGGCAATGGTCAGCCCTCCAGTTTGTTCAGAGTAGTTACCAAGGCTGGCCATAGTTATATTGTCCCCAGCTTTCGGCCTAATACAGGGCAATTCTCTCCTAAGTAAACATCATTCGTTTATAATTATCTGAAACTAATGTGATTACAATGCCCGACAGGCTCGGCAGGAATGAGGAGGCATGACGGGACAGGCGGCGAGAATCGGTGGTGCGGTGCTGGTACTGCTGGCGGCGGGTGCCCTCGTGATAGCGGCGGTGGTGCTGCTGACCCGAGGGGATGAGGTGGCTCCAGTGATGATCGTGGCGCCGGAACCCACTGCGGCCCCGGAGCAGACCCCGCCGAATCTACGCGTCCACGTCAGCGGGGCAGTCCGGGCCCCCGGCGTTTACGAAATGAGCGACGGGGACCGGGTGATGGACGCCATCGCCGCCGCCGGGGGTGTGCAGCCAGGAGCTGACATGGCGTCTGTGAACCTCGCCCTCCGGGTGCAGGACGAGACCCAATACCACATCCCCCTGCTCGGCGAATCCGCAGCGGTTCCCGCGCCTCCCGGAGTGGCGCAGGCTTCTTCTTCCAGCACCAGGTCTCGGCCATCGGCAGGCAGCCCTCGCTCATCGTTGATCGACCTCAACTCCGCCACGGTTCAGGAACTGGAGACGCTGCCCGGCATTGGCCCGGTGATGGCGGGAAGGATCGCAGCGCACCGCGATACCAACGGCCTCTTCGCGTCCGTAGATGACGTCGAAAGCGTGCCCGGCATCGGCCCCAAGACCCTCGAGTCCATTCGCCCACTGGTGACGGTAGGGGGCGCACAGTAGCAGGCCGCCCTGTGGTCTCCCCATTACGGTTCGTGCCGGATTGCCGTGACCAGGTAGCAGTTCAATGAGGCTCGGACTGCTGGCGGCGGCCTGGCTGACCGGCGTGCTGCTGGGATTCTCCCAGGACGTGAGCACATCGGCGGTGTTGCTGCTGGCCGGAGCGGCGGGCCTCTTGATGCCACTTCTGTGGCTGATGCGGAAGCCGGTGTTCGGGGCGCTGCTGCTGGTTGTGCTCATCGTCGGCATTTGCCGCGTAGAGTTCCACCAAAGCTCGGGCCCTCCGGGCGTAACGTTGGGTGAGCCTATCGTCGCCACCGGCACCATCGCCGACGACCCGGAGACTACGGGGTTGCTGGTGCGCTTTGAACTGCATGTATCGGAGGAGGAGGCCGATGGGAGCCCGCGGGCAGTCGATGATCGCTGGCTGGTATACGCCCGCCCTCCCGGCAACCTGGTCGAGCAACGAAATGCGCCGTACTTCCGCTACGGGGACCGGGTCATCGTCCGGGGCGTGCCGGAGGAACCCGAACCCATCGACGGCTTCGACTACCCTTCCTACCTAGCCTCCCACGGCATAACCGCGACCATGTTCGCCTCGGATGTCCAGGTAGCCGGCGAGGGTGGCGCCAGGTGGCGCAAGGGGATCTTTGCGCTGCGCAACAGGCTGGCCGACAGCATTGACCGATCCATGCCCTACCCGGAGTCTGCCTTGGCTGCGGCGATGCTCCTTGGAAAGAGAGAGTCGCTGCCACGGGAACTGACCGAGGAATTTCGGGGCACCGGCGCGGCGCACCTCCTGGCCATCTCGGGGTTGCACGTCGGTGTGCTGCTGGCGGTCGTGTCAGGTACGGCGGCGTGGCTGCTGGGCAGGCAACGGCCGACCTACCTCCTGTTAGCCGGGGCGGCCATCTGGTTGTATGCCCTGATGGCCGGTGCACCGTCATCGGCGTTGCGGGCCGCCGTGATGGGCTCGGTTTACCTGGCGGCGCTGGGATTCGGGAGGCCGTCCAGCGTTCTGCCAGCGCTGGCCGTTGCTGCCGCCCTGATGACGGCCGCGTCGCCCATCCTGGTACGGCAGGTCGGCTTCCAGCTCAGCTTTGCGGCTGTGGCAGGCATTGCCCTGGCCCTTTCGCTCTCTGGTGGCAGAATAAACTGGGGGGCCTCATCAACTGCGGGTTTGGCAAAGCGCCTATCAGGTTGGGCAGCGGCCCTTACGGTTGTTTCGGCAGCGGCATCCTTGGCCACGTGGCCACTGGTGGCCTCCTACTTTGGGCAGGTAGCGCTGCTGGGGATTCCGGTCTCCTTGCTGACAGTGCCAGCGATGGCCCCGCTCATAGTGACTGCCGCCGGGGCCGCTGCGGCAGGCGCCGTTGTACCTCCCTTGGGCATGCTACTGGGCTGGATTGCCACAGTGCCAGCAGCATGGGTCATCGGCGTGGTGTCGGTGTTCCCATCATGGACTATCGAGGCGGGCCAGATGGGCCCGCCCTTGTTGCTGGCATGGTATGGAGCGATGGGGGCGGGCCTGCTGGCAGCACAACCGTACCGGCTGCGTCAGATGCGAAAGTCTGTTGCTGATGTCGCTGGCAGGCTAATCGATCTGCTGCGCCACCGGGTGATTCGCAACCCCGCACAATGGCTGCGGCAGGACGTGCGATGGCCTCTGCCGGACCCAAGGTTCACCATCCCCGCCGCAGCAGTTTTGATCGCAGCATCCGTGTTTCTCTGGCTGAGGGTGGCGGATGGCCCCGATGGCCTGCTGCAGGTTCATTTCCTCGACGTAGGGCAGGGAGACAGCACCCTGATCGTCACCCCGTTGGGGCGGCAGGTACTCATCGACGGCGGGCCGGACGGCGACGTGACGTCGCAGCGGCTGGCCGAGGTAATGCCCGGCGGCGACCGCAGCCTGGACGTCGTGTTGATGACGCACCTTGACGCAGACCACAGCCACGGCCTCCTCGACGTGATGGACCGGTTTGCCGTCGGGGCGGTCCTGACAGGGCCTCACTCCATGGACAGCGCTATCCGCCCGCAATGGGAGCAGGCTCTGGAGAGAAACGGGGTAACTCCGGTCGAAGTGAGCGCCGGGCACAGGGTAGTCTTGGAGGATGGTGTGGCACTGGAGATACTGAACCCGGTGCCCGGCCGGCTGTTTGGCGACAGCAACAACGACTCGGTGGCGGCCCGGCTGGTCTACGGCAAAACCAGCGTGCTGCTGGCAGCAGACATGGAGGAGGTGGCCGAGCTACGGTTGGTCAACAGCGAATCGTCAGTAACCAGCACGGTGCTGAAGGCAGGGCATCACGGCAGCGGCACATCCACATCGCAGCGATTCCTTGACGCCGTGGAGCCATCAGCGGCAGTGGTCTCGGCCGGGTTGGACAACCAGTACGGCCATCCCGCGCCGGAGGTGGTGGAGCGGCTGGAGGCGTCCGTGGGCGCAGAGAACGTGTACCGCACCGACCTCCAGGGAACAATAACGTTTGTATCTGACGGGAGTAACTGGCGGATACAAACGGAACGGTAAGTTGGTCGTTTAGTCGATGGGTTAGTACATACGACACCGTTGTCGAATGACCTTCAATTTCGATATGCTGTGATGACCGAAAACAGAGGGCCCAGATGCAAACACAATCTATGGGTGTTATCGAGCACCGTGAAACCGCCCAGAAGTTCCTGATCGAGGCAGACGAGTTTTTCGAACAGGGAGACGATCTGCAGGGCGCGGAAAAGATGTGGGGCGCCGCGGCCCACGCGGTGATCGCCGTCTGCCAGCAGCGAGGGTGGCGCCACCGCAGCCATCCAGCCATGAGTGAAGCCGTAACTCTCATTGGTGCAGAGCTTAGAGCGGCCGGCGAGGTAGGAACCGCTGCAATCATAGACGGTGGGTTTGTTGCTGCCTCAAACGCCCACGTCCACTTCTACCACCGGGACATGGATCTCGAAGGTGGCAATGGTCAGTACTTTGCCAGAGCCAAGCTACTTGTGGAACAATTTGTTGAAACAATGGTTGCGATGTCCGAGGCGCCGGATTCTCAGTAGCTTTTCCTTGGACTGACTAAGGACCAGGGGCAACCTCGGTGGTTGCCTTTTTGTTTGTCGCTGGCTTATGGTTTCGGCAGTGATTTTACAGGGTGGGTGTGTTGATATTGGCTGACATCAAACGAATTGACGGGCGACGGTGGGACGAGCCGCGCCCTGTGAGCATAACTGTGGGATACCAGAGCCAGGCAGAGGGATCGGCGCTGATCGAGATGGGCGGCACCAAAGTGCTGTGCGCCGCCTCGCTGGAGGAGCGCGTGCCAGCCTTCCTGCGCGGGCAAGGAAGGGGGTGGGTGACGGCCGAGTATTCCATGCTGCCCCGGGCCACCAACACCAGGTCGTCCCGCGAGCGCGATACCGGACGGGTCAGCGGGCGCTCCCAGGAGATTCAGCGGCTCATCGGCCGGTCGCTGAGATCGGTGACCGACATGGAAGCTCTGGGGGAGCGGACGGTGCAGATCGACTGCGACGTGATCGAGGCTGACGGCGGGACCCGCACGGCCTCCATCACCGGCGCCTACGTGGCGCTGCACCAGGCCATGCAGCTACTGGTGCGCAATCGCGTCCTGCGCCGGGTGCCGCTGGAGTGCCCGGTGGCCGCTGTCAGCGTGGGCCTATCACGCAATGAGCTGCTCCTGGACCTTTGCTATGCGGAAGACTACGAGGCCGACGTGGATTTCAACGTTGTGATGACCGCCGACGGGGGCTTGGTGGAACTCCAGGGAGCGACGGAGGCCCGGCCCTTCGCCCGCCCCATGGTCGAGCAGGTGCTGACCCTGGCCGCCCGCGGTCTGGAGCCGGTGTTCCGCGCGCAGAAGGAAGCACTGCGGCGGGTGTAGCCCTCCCAATTGACGGCCATGCTCCACCACCGCAGATTCCCGCGCGTGGACGAGCCGTAGCGTCGTCGAGCAACTACCGCGGGATGTTCAGCCCGGCGATTCTCCTCCTGACCTCGGCCAGGTTCTGCGACGGTCCGGAGACATCCCACTCGATGCTGACCATGTGGTCGCGGTTGTACAGTGCCGGTGGGTTGTTCAGCACGAACAGTGGGTTGGCGCCGTATATCTCCGACAGCAGCTGATGGAGCAGTCCCCTGGCCTCCTCTTCGATGACGTCGGCATCTGCTGACAAGGGACTGGCAAGCTGATAGTGGTGCAGGATCAGCCTCCCGGTAACCATCACAACCTTGACCCGCAACCATAGTGCCGACGGAGTTATTGAGTCACTGGCCATTTTCGTCCTCACCCCCAGCGCTGGCTCACCTCAGCGGCGTACAAGCCTTCCCGGCCATTGCGCATGCTCAAGGTTACCCGGTTTGCGATGAAAACAGAAAGCGCCCCGTTTCCCACTTTGAATAGAGAAACGGGGCGAACCCTTTCGCGGACGCGGGCGGCCTCCGCCCTGGATTAGTCCGTCCTGTGACCATCCTCAGTCAGGTGGACCAGCGGCAGTCCCAGATCGGACAACGGGCCCTCGGCTGAGGCTCGGTCACCTACGACCATAATTTGCAGGCTGCCGGGTCGTATGTGCGTCGCGGAAACGCGGTGAATGTCGTCCAGGGTGACCGCCTCGATGGACGGGCGAACAGTGCGGAAATAATCATCGGGCAGGTCGAACTGCTCTATGGCCACCAGCTGTCCCAGTACCGACGCGGGCCGTTCGAAACTGGCGGGATAGGCCCGCAGCAGGCCGTCCTTGGCGTTGGCCAGCTCCTCGGCGGTGATGGGGCGCTCGCCACTGACCTCCCGGAATTCCTTGAGAGTCTCGTAAGCGGACTCTCCGGTAGCATTGCTCTGAACGGACCCGCCCGCAGCCAGCATGGAAGCGTGGCGCTGCCACTGTATGGTGGACATGTATCCGTAGCTGTAGCCTTTGTCCTGGCGCAGGTTCTGGTTGAGCCGCGCCGAGAACTGGCCACCGAATGAGTAGTTGGCCAGCAGCAGAGGGAAATAGTCGGGATGGCTGCGGGGCACCAGGGACTGTACGGCACGAATCACCGACTGCGGCGCACCGGGACGGTCAACCAGGTAAATGGCCGCCGAGCTGTCGATGGGGTCGGTGTCGTCAGGGAGAATGATGGCCGACGGCAATCCGTGCCACGACCCGAAGACCGCTTCGGCGCGGCGCATCACTTCCTCGCGGTCAACGTCCCCTACAACGAGCAGGTGGGCCGTCTCAGGCTTGAAAATGCGCCGGTACTGCACCCCTAGGTCATCCTGGGTGATCGCTTCCACGGAGGCCTCAGTGCCGGATATGGGGTGGGCGTAACCGCTACCGGCCGGATACACAAGCCCGGCGATAAGCCGCTCGGCGATGACGTTGGGCTCGTCCTTGCTGCGGCGCAGGTCGGTCAGGTGTTCGCGCCGAAGGCGGTCCAGTTCGTGTTGCGGGAAATCGGGTTTCAGGACCACCTCGCCCATCATTTCCAGGGCACTGCTCCAGTGCTTGGTGAGAGTCTCGGTCGACACCAGGGAGTACTCGCGGCGGTTGTCCACGGACAGACGAGCGCCAATGAACTCAAAGTCGTTGGCGATCTGTTGGCTGGATTTCCCGGCCGCTCCCTCTGGCAGCATGTCGCCCATGAGACCGGACAGGCCGGGCAGCTCCATCGGGTCAATGGAGGCCCCTCTACCCAACAGCAGGCCAAAAGCGACGATGGGCATGTCGCGCTGCTCCACGACGGTTATGCCCATGCCGTTGGGCAGCCGGTCGCGGGTGGGCAGCGGCGGCGTGAAGGTCGGCTCCTGCCTGGGTGGCGGCATAATGTTGCGATCGACGACAGTCGTGGCGGCCGACAGCGGCGTTTCGGGCAGCACTCGCAGGCGCACCTGGTTATCTCCCACGTAGGTTCCTGCGACGCGAAGGATGTCCTCACGCTGCACTGCCAAGCAGCGGTCGAGGCTGGTGTTGATCAGGTTGGGGTCCGACTCGATGATGTTGAAATGATTGAGCTGGTCAGCGCGACCGCCGAAACCGCCGATGCGGGCCAGTTGGCGGAAGTGGGTGGCCTCGATCCGGTTCTTGGATCGGGCGATTTCCTCGTCGGTTGGGGGATTGCGGTGTATGTTCTCCAGCTCCGCCTCGACGGCAGCCTCGACCTCGTCCAGGCTGTGGCCCTCCGCCGCAGTGACCTGCACCAGCAGTTGCCCGGCGATTTCCGACGGCACGTAGCGGACAAAGGCGTGCTGGGCGATCTGCTTTTCGTAGACCAGGGAGCGGTGCAGCCTGGAACTGAGGCCATCGGACATCACAGCCTGGTAGAGTTCCAGCGGCGCGTCATCAGGATGGCCCTCGGGCGGCGCGGGCCAAGCGATGTACAGGCGCGGCAGCGTGACCTTGTCACGCATCTCGATGTCGATGCGGCCCGACAGCAGCGAGTCCTGACGCCCGATGCGGGGAACGCTATCCGCGGGCGGCAAGTCGCCAAAGTACTTGTTCGCCAGCTCAAGCGCTTGCCCAGGGTCAATATCGCCAGCTATGGCCAGGCTGGCGTTGGACGGGCCGTAGAAGCGCTGGAAAAACTCCTTGACGTCGTCCAGGCTGGCGGCGTCCAGGTCCTCCTGGGAACCGATGGTCATCCAGTGGTAGGGGTGCGGCAGCGGGAACAGGGCGGACTGCAAGTGGTGGTGAGCCATGCCGTAGGGACGGTTCTCGTAGGACTGCCGCCGCTCGTTCTTGACCACGTCGCGCTGCACGTCGAACTTCTGCTGGTCCAGACCGTCCAGCAGGAAACCCATCCGGTCGGCCTCAAGCCACAGGGCCAGCTCCAGGTAGTTGGACGGCACGTCCTCCCAGTAATTGGTGCGGTCGGTGGTGGTGGAGCCGTTCAGATTGGCGCCGGCCTTCTGCAGCGGCTCGAAGTGGCTGCGCTGGTGGTGCTTGGTCCCCTCAAACATCACATGCTCGAACAGGTGGGCAAAGCCGGTGCGGCCCACCTCCTCGTTCTTGGAGCCGACGTGGTACCAGACGTTGACGGCGACGAGGGGGATGGTGTGGTCCTCGTGGAGGATGACGTCCATCCCGTTGGAGAGCTTGTGCTTTTCGAAGGCAATGGTGACCATGCGTTCTTCCTATACGTTCTAGTTGGAGTCAGTTGTTGGGGTCGCCGTCTCCCAGGAGAAATATGCCCGGCATAAGTCCCAGTCCCAGTCCCATCACTGGAAACAGGGACTGCGCCGCCGGATCCGGTTCCAGCAACAGATCGGATAGAGTATTGGAGCCGAGCTCGCAGCGGTCCTCCGGGCCGAATACCACCAAGGCCTCGCCCTCGGCACCCTCCACGGAGAAATGGGCGTGCCCCACCGGGAGCTCCGTACGCCCACCGTCCTCAGTTCGGAAGTGCATGGTTTCGGTGGGCTCAATGCCGAGCCGATACAGCAGCGATGACGGCATCACTGCGACCGCAGTCCCGCCTCCGACCAGCGCATCAACGGTCTCCGATAGCCCGGTCTCCAGTCCGCTAACCCGGACGGAGACCCTGAAAGCGTCAGACGTCATCTACGCCCCGGGTTCGTGGCCCCAGTAGTTCTCGTCGGTGCGCTCACTGAGCGGCGAGTTGTCCTTGTTGGAGCCGATCTCCTCGGCGTCCCAGAGCTTGGAGAACTTGAGGGCGCGTGGGCAGTGGCTGTACGCCTCTTCGACCTTGATGAGCATGCCCTGCAGGTGGCGGGAGTTGTCGTCCGTCTCGTAGAGGGCGAGCTCGATATTCTGTTTGTCCAGCTCATCCTTGTTTACTATGCTGGCTTTGCCGTTGACGCGGACGGTGTCATTGATGCCGGGAATGAAGAAAATGAGGCCCACGTTAGGGCTGGTTTCGATGTTCTGGTAGGACTGGAACAGCCGGTTGCCGGCCACATCGGGGAACAGCAGATGATGGTCGTCGATGACCTTGACGAAGCCAGGCTTGCCGCCCTTGGGAGAGGCGTCGCAGCGGCCCTCGGCGTCGGCGGTGGCCATGACGACGAAGGGAGCGGCGCTGACGAATTCCTGCACCCACGGGGTCAGGTGGCCCTTCAGCTTCTTGACCGCCCTCTCCGACGGGGGACCGAACTGCTCGTTAAACGCGCTGTCTCCTACGGTGGCCTGGTCTCTGATGGCGGTCATAACGCTTGCTCCTTCCGTACGGTTCGTTTGCCGTGATTCTAGCGGCCTCGCCCGAATGCGTCCAGCGAGGTCCGGAAACATCATGGTCGTTTAATTCTCCCTCCTTCTGAGAGGGAGGGCTGGAGTGGGGGTGAAATCCTGCGCATCAGCGGCTACGCAATCGATAAGAGAACTCCTCAACCCTGCCCCGCAGGAGGGGATTCGTCCCACGCCATTTCACTGATTTTGGGTCCAGTTACCAGGGACTCGACTTGGACATCGAGAGCCGCTACACCGCCACCGCCGGTCGGGACAGCTGCCGGGCGATAAAGCCCTTCATCAGCTCGATGGCGCGGTCGGACTCGGGGCCCGGTGTGTTCCCGAACAGGTGTGGCATCCCCGGGAACAGTTCCAGCTCCACGTGGCCTCCTGCGGCCCGGTAAGACTCCTCGAACTTGTGGGGGATGAACAACGGGACGTTGTTGTCGTTGGTGCCCTGAATGATGATCATCGGGGGCAGCTCGACGGGTTCACCCCGGTCAAGGATCTCCTGCGGATTGCCCTCGTGGAGGCTGGCGTGTTCCGGGAAGTAGTCCTCGGTGGGCCCGATGAACCGTTCCTCGCCGATTTCCTTGGCCCACATGTACCGTGCGTGGGGATCGAGAACGGGCCAGCAGCAAAGCAGGAACCGCGCCGAGGCGTCGATGTCCTGTCCTCCGGGCAGCGGCAGCGAGGCATACCGGGAGTCCTTTGGTCGCATGCCGTTCAGCGCCACGGTGTGCCCGCCGCTGGAGCAGCCCATTACCCCGACTGAGGCGGGATCGATGTTGAACCTCTGCGCGTTGGCCTTGGTCCAGCGGATGGCGTAGTTGGTGTCGACGACCTGGGCGGGATATGGGTGGTCCGGGGCCAGCCGGAAATCCGCCGCAACTACCACGATGCCGCTGGCCGCCAGGGCGGTGTTCATATGAACGTCGCTGAACCGGTCGTTCAGGAACCAACGGCCTCCGTGTACGTCCACCAGGGCGGGGAATGGCCCGTCGCCCCGGGGCCGGTAGATGGTGGCCTCCAGGCCGCCCGACGGGTGCTCCAGGAACACCACGTCGGTGGCATCGACATCAAAGGTGACGGCAGGATTGTATTCAACGCTGGTCATGGTCTCTCCTCCGGAACATGCTGGTCGTTATTCTACGGGGTGGGCAAGTCCGCGGCCAACCCTACCGGGACGGGAGCAACTGGAGAGTCTCACGGTCCCGGTTAAGTCTGAATCAGGATTTACAGGATTCTGGGATTTCCAAGATGTCCCCCAAATCATGTCCGTCCTTTAATCCTGCAAATCCTGATTCAGACAAAAGCGCCGCAATTGCCCTAGCCGGACTCAAACTCTCGATTGACACCCGTGCGGCCCACGGCGACAATCCCACTATCTGAACCCGTGGAGCGCGGTTTTGTTCGAAACTGCGGACGTAGTCATCATCGGCGCCGGCGTGGTCGGCTGCTCCATCGCCTACTACCTGGCGCGGGAGGGCGTCGGCGTGACGGTGCTGGAGCGGGACGCCATCGGTAGCGGCGCCTCGGCTCACGCCACCGGCTCCCTCAGCCTGCTGGGCGCTGAGTTCTCGCCCGGCGCGTCCTTCGAGATGGCGCGGGCCTCCTACGCCGAGTTTCCGGAGCTCGTTGCGGAGTTGGAATCCGCGACAGGCATGGACCTGCTCTACCAGCGCCGCCCTTCGCTCCGGCTGGCCCTGGACGACGAGGAGGCCGGGACCATCAAGGACCTGATGACCTGGCAGCAACCGCACGTCAGCATGCGCTGGATCGAAGGCCGGGATGTCCGCGCCATCGAGCCGCGCCTCTCCCACTCCATCATCGGCGCGGTGTACGAGGACGAGTCCGCTCAGCTGGACAGCTACCGCTTCAACTTGGCCTTGGCCCGTGGCGCTGAGATGAAGGGCACCAGCATCCCGTACCGCGAAGTCACCGGCCTCGTAACCAGCGGCTCCACCGTCACCGGCGTGAGGACCGCATTAGGCGACATATCCTGCGACACGGTGGTGGTGGCCGCAGGCACCTGGAGCCGCGCTTTCACTCCCTGGCTGGGCTTCCCCATACCCGTCCGACCCATGAAAGGCGAACGGCTCTTGCTCAACTATCCGGGAGAGCCGCTGCCGGTGCTGATCAGCTCGCCCAAGCGCGGGCACATGATCAGCCGCACCGACGGGCTCACCAGCGTAGGCAGCACCGGAGGCCGCGACTACGACCGCAAGGAACTGTTCTGGGGCGAAGAGTTTGACCGCCAGCCCACGGAGACCGCCCGATTGGAACTGCTCCAGCGCGCCATCGACGTCCTGCCCGACCTGGAGCGGGCCGAGCTGGTGCAGCAGCTGGCCGGGTCTCGTCCGCTGAGCCCTGACAGCAAGCCGATCATCGGCCCGGTGCCCGGCTGGCATGGAATACTGCTGGCCACCGGCCACACCACCAAGGGCATCCACCTGGGGCCCATCACGGGGCGCATCATCGCCGATTATGTCCGCCAGGGATCGACCGAGGCCGTTTCCGACATGAGCGAATTTCTTCCCGATCGGTTCGCTGATTTCGCCGACGCCGACTTTCTCACGACCGCCGAAGCTGTCGAGGAATAGCTGCGGACCCTCGCCGGTAAGGCTGGTTGATCCGGCCGCTACGGCTGGCCCACGAGTGCGATACCATCCAGGGGAGAACTACCAGTACCCTACGACCCGAGCACACACAATTGAGGGAGGATTACCATGCCTCTGCAGCTCGACCACACCATCGTGCCCGCCTATGACAAGGTCAAGTCCGCTGAGTTCATCGCCCGCCTCTTCGGCCTGAAATACGAGGGTCCCTGGAGCCACTTCGCGCCGGTCAAGGTCAACGATCTTTTGACTCTGGACTTTGACGACTCGGACAACCCGCAGGCCAACCACTACGCATTCCTGGCCTCCGACGAGGAGTTCGACGCCATCCTGGGTCGCATCAAGGACGAGGGAGTCGTGTTCGGCAGCGGCCCGCGCTCGCGGACGGACGGCGAGATCAACCACCTGCACCAGGGCCGCGGGTTCTACTTCGAATGCGAGAACGGCCACGTCTGGGAGGTCATCACCCACACCTACATCACCGAGTAGCATGCCCTCGAAAAGTCCCCTCTCCCGGTGGGAGAGGGTTAGGGTGACGGCGCACTATTGCCAAATGCAGTGGACCAAGCCGCGCGGGCAGAGTCATCAGGAACGGTGGAGAGCCATGGAAGTAGGACTGTATATTCGAGACTACATGGAGGACCCCGACCGGCCCATGCACCAGCAGGTGGAGGAGGCTGCCGAGGTCTGCCGTCGCGCCAGATCGCTTGGGTTCTCGGCCATCTACGCCCCCCAGCACTACATATCCCACCCCACCGTCTGGATGCAGCCCATGCAGACCCTGGCCCGATTGGCGCCAGACGCCGAGGGCCTGCAGCTCGTTACCGGCGTCCTGTTGCTCCCATACCACAACCCCGTGGATCTGTCCGAGCAAGTCGTCACGCTGGACAACATCAGCAACGGGCGTTTCATCCTCGGCGTGGGCATCGGATACCGCGTGGCGGAGCTGGCCGCCTTCGGCACCAACCGCCGCGACCGGGTCAGCCGGTTCGAGGAATCCCTGGAGCTGATGAAACTGCTGTGGAGCGGGGAGGAGGTCAGCTACGAGGGGAAGCACTGGCAGGTGCAGAACGCCAAGCTGGGGCTGACCCCGGTGCAGAAGCCACACCCGCCGGTCTGGATCGCGGCGCAGAGCCGTGGCGCAGTGCGCCGCGCCGCGGCCCTGGCCGACCGGGTCGTGCTGGGCCCTCAGCCCGGATGGGCGGACATCGGCGTGCTGACCCGCCAATACAAGGAGGCCCTCGACGAGCTGGGCAAGGATTCCGCAGGACGCATCGGCGCCCACCGCTCCATCGCCATCGCCAAGGACCGGGAGACGGCCATCACCGAGGCCCGGGCCATGGCGGCCAAGAAGGCCGGGATGTACAGCGCTTTCAACATGCAGGAAAACACCACCGTGGACTTCGGCCTCGGCGGTCAGCGCGAACTGTCCGATTGGGCGGTGGCCGGCAGCCCGCAGGACTGCGCCGAGATCATAAACCGCTGCAAGGAGGAGGAGGGCCTTGACTACATCGGCCTGGCCAGCCTGAACCTGCCCAGCGAATTCTCCGCCCGGCTCGAGTACCTGCAACTGATTTCAGAGGAACTGCTGCCCCACCTGCAGTAGGTCAGAGGACTTTCTCAATCTTGGACGCAGTTCCACAACCATCTTTACCATGAAAATTACCCATGGAAGGCCAGTTCCCTCTCCCTCCGGGAGAGGGTTAGGGTGAGGGCGTCCCCCAGCTTTCATGCCCTTCGCGGCAAAGTGGGCCATAATCACTCCCGCGTTGACTGGGATTCAGAAACACCCCTTGTTCCATGGCTTCTGGTTAAACGCCCTGGCGGGTTGTGGATCCTCGGCAAAGAAATCTAATGGAAAGCGACAGTAGTGTTGGGATCGAAACCCCAGCGGACGTGAGAATTTCAGGAGACCGCCAATATGGCCGAAAACAAGACGCAGAAGACCGGCGCTAGCGTGGAGGAGTTCCTCGCATCCGTTGAGAGCAAGACCCGCCGCGAGGACGGGTTACGAGTCCTGCAACTGATGCAAGAGGTCACAGGCCTGGAGCCTGAGATGTGGGGGCCCAGCATCGTCGGCTTCGGCGATTCCCACTACCGGTACGAGTCGGGCCGTGAGGGCGACTTTTTCCTGACCGGGTTCTCCCCGAGAAAGCAGAGCCTGTCGCTGTACATCATGGCGGGTTTCGATGCCTACGACGATCTTCTGTCTCGGCTGGGAAAGCACCGCAAGGGCGCCTCGTGCCTGTACATCAACAAGCTCGCCGACGTGGACATGGCCGTGCTGCGGGAACTGGTCCAACAGTCATTCGAGCACGCCCGCGAGAGTTCTGAGGCGTAGCCGATCCAAGGCTCCCTGTACTCTCCGGAGTTCGGCTTGGCTTAGCCGCTCTCGAACGGATTCAGCGGTTCTACTCCCAATTGCTGGAAATCCCGCACGTTGCGAGTGACCACCGTCAACCGATGAACTATGGCCGTTGCGGCGATCATGGCGTCCTCGGTGAAGGTGTCTGATCTCCTGTGCATCAGCCGCGCCCACACACGAAAGGCAGCTGCATCCATTGCCAGTACTCCGTATGAGGTCAGAACTCGGTTCAGCCATGTTTCCAGTTCTTCCGCCTTGGTCGCGTCTTGCTCCCGGGTTATTTCAATCCCCGCCTGTATCTCTCCCACAGTAACGGCGGATAGAAAGAGTTGCTCAGCCGACACCCCCGAAATCCAATCGACTACGGCCTGATGCGGACGGGGACGCCGCAACTCTGAAACGACGTTGGTATCCAAGAGGAACACGTTCTTATTCCACCGCGAGGGTCGGTCGACGGCGATGCGGTCTGCGTGGCGGTACAAGATCTTCCGTGCGGGCCTCTGAGCTCAGCAGCAGCTCCTTAAGGTCCGGCCTTTTCATCCTCTCGATGGTCCGCCATTGTTCGATTGGTACGAGCACCGCGGTCTCTACGCCCCGCTTGGTCACGATCTGAGGCCCTTCGGCTATGGCGGTATCCAACAACTCACTGAACTTGGCCTTGGCGTCCTGCACCGGCCACTTCTTGCTCATTTCTTCCTCTAATCAACTAATGTTCTGACTAGAATTCAGACTAGTTAAGGATTTTGTTTACGTCAAGCCTAACCGCCCCGTATCTCGCGGCAGCTATCTGCAAATTATGTGCGACCTTTACAACCCGACTTTACATCCCGGTCCGGTTTGAGCATATTGACCTCTGGAGACGACAACAAGATTCAATACAGGGAGTATCAGGCATGCCAGAAAAGATCCGCCTCGGATTCGTGGGGGCGAACGTTAACTCTACCTGGGCCACGCAGTCCCACTTCCCGGCGTTGCTGGCCAGCCCGGACGTCGAGTTCACAGCCGTCTGCACCACCCGGCCCGAGAGCGCCGAGGAGGCCCGCCAGGCCTTCGGAGCAAAGCTCGCCTTCCACGACTTCCGGGAGATGGCCGCCTCGCCGGAGATCGACGCCGTGGCCGTTGTGGTGCGGGTGCCGTCGCACTACGGGCCAACCAAAGCCGCCATAGAGGCAGGCAAGCACGTCCTGACCGAGTGGCCGCTGGGACGCAACATCGCCGAGGCAGTGGAACTGGCCGCACTGGCCCGCGACAGGGGAGTCCAGACCGCTGTGGGGCTGCAGTCGCGGGTCAGCCCGGCACTGCTGTACGTCAAGGAATTGCTTGAAACCGGCTACGTGGGCGAGATGATCTCGTGCCAAGTCACCACCATGCGCGACGGCCCGCTGGAACGACCATCAAGCCGCACCTGGCAGCGCGACGCGGACCTGGGAGCCCACACCCTGACCATTGCCACGGGACACGTCATAGACGCCCTGCGGTTCGTGGCGGGGGACTTTTCCCGCGTTGCCTGCATGTCCAGTACGCAGGTCGGGCAGTGGTACGACACCGACACCCAGCAGCACGTGGAAGTGACGTCGCCGGACAACGTGCGGGTCAGCGGGCAGATGAAGTGTGGCGCGGCTGCGTCGGTGCATGTGGGCGCCGTGCCGTGGGCCGGCAGCGGCTACCGCATGGAGATCTACGGACGGGAGGGCACTCTGATCGTCACTGGCAGCGTTTCGTCGCAGCGCGGCGAGATGCTGCGAGTGCAGGGGTCGCAGCGCAGTCACGAGCTGATGGACCTAGCCATACCCGAGAGGTTCGTCTACGTGCCCTCTGACTTTCCCCAGGGAGACCCGTTCAACATCGGGCAGCTGTACACGCTATTCGCCGAGGCCATACGCACCGGCCAAAACCGTGCCCCCACATTCGACACGGCGGTCGAACTGCACCATTTCATCGACACCCTAAAGGAGGCATCGGATACCGGGCGAGAGCTACCGGTGGGGTGATCGGGAGTGTGAACAACGCCCTCACCCTAACCCTCTCCCGGAGGGAGAGGGAACCAGCGCCAGTTCGGATCCCCATCAGCGAATTCCCTGAATCAAACGAATCACAGTTCAGAAAACGGTACCGTCTCAGTTTAATCCGGGGGCGCCCACAAGGGGCTCCCCTACAACCATGCCTGCGCTGCAATGTAGGGGCAACCCTCGTGGTTGCCCCGCTTATCGTCAGCGTAATTAAGACACTACCCAAGCAGCGCTCTCACCCTTTCCCCCGGGAGAGGGAACCACCAGGGATCCATGGAATCTTGGCCCGGGCGTTCGTCAGGCCGTGGCAGTCGCGGGGACGTGGGACTTGAGGAAACGCCGGGCGTGGTCCACGACCTCGTCGATGTGCTCCTGCGTGTCCTTCCAGGGGTAGATGGATACCTCGGAGTTGGGCGCGAGGTTGGCCACCTCCATGGCCACCGCGTAGGGGTGGGCCGGCACGTCCTCGGGCGCCACCAGGATCGGTGTCTGCAGGTTGCGCACGAAATCGCGGGTGACAGTGAATACAAAATCGGCGCGGTTGGTGTACATACTTGTCAGGAAGTCATGGACCATTTCCATGGTCACATCCGACCTCCTATCGCAGAGGGGCGGCCCCCAGCCGGTGATGTTGTTCTGGTAGAACAGGTCCGGCATCTCAGGACGGTAGCCACTGGGCTGCATGAACGCCGCAGCCACGATGCGGTTCGGCGCCAGACGGAGCAGGTTGTGGATCATCGGGCCGCCGATGCAGAAGCCGATGACCCCGAACTTTTCGATGCCCAGATGGTCCATCAGCCCCAGTTGGTCCTCGGCGTAGGCGTCCCAGGTCCGTTCGATATCCAGCGGGCCCGTGGACTGGCCGCCGTTGGCGTTGCGCAGGTCGGCCGCGATGCAGCGAAAGTCGCTGGCGTAGGTCTTCATCGGGTTGAACGGACACGACGTATCCAGACCCGCAATGGTGGAGTTCAGTCCTCCGCCGGGAATGATCATCAGCGGGAATCCTGAACCTGTCTCTTCGTAATAGATGCGCGTTTCGCCTCGTTCGTAGAACGGCATGGTGATGTTCCTCCGCCGTGGATTCAAAGCCCTGGATTCCCGCATTGGCGAGAATGACCAACCTGGTACCCTGGCAAGTTTTGAGATGGCTCCCTAGATGAAACGGGCCTGCTGCCTTCCCGCCTCGCCGTGATCAATGTAGACGGTGATGGTCTCGGTGAAAAAGTCGAAGGCCTCGGTGCCCTGTTCCCGCTGTCCCACGCCGGAGGACTTGAGGCCGCCGAAAGGCAGGTGCACCTCGCCGCCGAGGGTGGGAGCGTTGACGTGGACCATTCCGGTCTCGACGGTGTTGATGTACTCGAATGCCCGGCTGATGTCGCGGGTGTATACCGACGATGACAGCCCGAAATCCACGTTGTTGGAGATCCGGATGGCATCCTCGAGGTCGCTGGCCTTGAAGACCGTCAGCACCGGCCCGAATATCTCCTCCTTGGCGATGCGCATTTCCGGCGATACGTCGGTGAACACCGTGGGCTCCACGTAGTAACCCTCGTCGAACTCGCCACCGGTCAGCGCCCGACCGCCGAAGGCCAGGTGGGCGCCCTCCTCGGTGCCCACGCCGATGTATTCCTGCACCTTCTCGTACTGTCCCTGGCCGCACAGCGGCGAAACGTCCACCTCGGGGTCGATGCCGTCACCCACTCGCAAAGCAGCGGTCCGCTGCAGCAGGCCGTTCATGAACTCGTCGTAGACCGAGTCCTCCACGATCACCCGGCTGGTGGCAGTGCAGCGCTGGCCAGTGGAGCCGAAGGCGCCCTGTACGATACCGCCCAGGGCCTTGTCCATGTCGGCGTCCTGCAGCACGATGACGGCATTCTTGCCGCCCATCTCGGCCTGCACCTTCTTGAGCCGACGGGCACTGTTGGCGTAGAGGTCGGTGCCGATTTCGGTGGACCCGGTGAACGAGATGCCGTTGACCCTCGTGTCCTCCACCAGGGCGTTGCCCACCTGACCGCCGGGGCCGGTGACCAGGTTCAGCACGCCGGCGGGAAGGCCGGCCTCCTCGAACACCTCGGCCAGCTTGACCGCGCACAGCGGAGTGGACGACGCGGGCTTGAACACCAGCGCATTGCCGCAGATCAGGGCAGGGGCCATCTTCCAGATGGGTATCGCCACCGGGAAGTTCCACGGCGTGATTATGCCAACCACTCCCAGTGGCCGTTTGACGGTGTAGGCCACGGTGTTGGGCAGTTCCGACGGTGTCGTGTAGCCGAACATGCGGCGCCCCTCGCCGGCGGCGTACTCCATGATGTTCATGGCCCGGCGCACTTCGCCGCGGGCGTCGGCGATGGGCTTGCCCTCCTCGGTGGTGATGGCCGTGGCGATTTCATCGGCGCGGCGGCCCATGATTTCCAGCGCCTTGAACAGAACGGCCGCCCTTCCCGGCGCGGGGGTGTCGGCCCAGCCCTGCAGGGCCTCACGAGCCGCGGTAACTGCGATCCCTGCGTCCTCGGCGTTGGAGGTCTGGAACTCGCCCACCACCTGGTCCTTGTGGGCCGGATTGTAGACCGGGTAGGTTCTTCCGGACACCGTCTCGACCCACTGGCCGCCGATGTAGTTCTTGTGAACGGTCATTGAATGCTCTCCTGTTGTCAGAATCAGAATTCGCAGGATTAACAAGATGGACAGGCCATCATCCTGAAAATTCTCAAATCATTGAGAATCCTGATTCAGACAGGTTTCCCCAAATTATGTTATCCGGTGTATTCCAGGCCCACGCCGATGACCTCGATCTGCATCGAGCGTACATCCGGCGCCACGCTGTCGAAAGTAACGCCGAGCACGATGTTGATTCCCCTGTTGATTTCAGGGTTTCCCGGAACCTCCACGCGATATTCCGGTTGCTCACCGCGCAGGTCCTGGTCCATGTGCTCGACGATCCGCTGGTCCCCGTCGTAGACGATGATCTCGTTGACCGATGCATGATCGCGGGTGCGGAAGCTGACCAGTGCCGCGTCGATTCGCATCCGCGCGCCGTCGATGACCGCCGGTGTCGGCAGCGGGAAGTGCAGCCAGGTGTTTTGGCCCCTTGCTCCCTCGATTCTCACGAAAGGTCCCGTGGCCCGCACCGATGTGATGCGGTTGGGATATTCCACCTGCATGTTGGCGCCGTGCATCCACAAAGTGCGCTGCGGCATTATCTGTCCCCCTCAGGTCTGCGCCCCGATTTGCGTCCCCTCACGGCTTGAGGCGCGGCCGCATCGATTATATCCCGCGCGCCCTACGGCGTCATTCCCGCAATCAATTGCAGCCAGTACGGTTGCGGCTTCATCATCTGAATCAGGATGAGCAGGATGGGACAACATCTTGAAAATCTCAAAATCCTGTGAATCCTGATTCAGACAAAATGAGGGCGACAGACTCAGAAATTCTCCATCCATTGCGCACCGTGGAAGCGTTGCGGGATTTTGTGGTTAAATCTGCAGGATGCCATTTTTAGTTTCCACCCAGGTTAGAGCCGGAAGTAACAATAGCGAGGAACCATGAAGTACGACGTTATCATCGTTGGCGGCGGTGCTGCCGGGTCCGTCCTGGCAGGACGGCTGTCGGAGGACCCGAACCGGTCGGTACTGCTGCTGGAGGCCGGCAAGGACTACCCTGACTACGACCGCATTCCCGACGAGGTCAAATACGGCCACACCCGCTACGCCGAGTCCCCGGAATCGGAGCACAACTGGGCCCTCAGGGGCATGGCTACCGAGGAGCAGGGCGAGATCCACGTCGCCCAGGGCAAGGTCATCGGCGGCGGCTCGTCCATCAACGGTCAGGCCATGCAGCGCGGCCTGTCCGAGGACTACGATGACTGGGCCGCCATGGGCAACACCGAGTGGTCCTATGCCAAGGTGCTGCCGTTCTTCCGCAAGATGGAGAACGACCTGGACATTCACGACGACTTTCACGGCACCGAGGGCCCCATGCCGGTGCGTCGTCGTATCTCCAACCCGGAGCCGGCGATTCAGCGCGCCTTCCGCGAGGCCTGCGTCCGGGAGGGCTTCAGCACGGTGGAGGACACCAATGGCGCCAACCCGGCGGGTGTCGGCGTATCCCCGACCAACAACCTGGGGGGCGTGCGGGTCAGCACGGCCATCGCCTACCTCAGCCAGAATCGCCACCGTCTCAACCTCACAGTCCGCGGCGAGGTGTACGTCCGGCGCGTCCTGTTCGAGAACGGCAAGGCCGTCGGCGTCGAGGCGGAGAGCGGCGGTGAGGTCTTTACAGTACAGGCGGAGAAAGTGGTGCTCAGCTCGGGTGCCCTGCGCTCGCCCCAACTGCTGATGCTGTCCGGGATCGGCCCCAGGGAGCATCTGGAGGAGATTGGGATTCCCGTCGTCCACGAGTCACCCGGAGTCGGCCAGAGCCTGTTCAACCACCTGAGCGTCCACATCAATTTCAAGGTCAAGGACGATGTTGACCTACCCGCAGACCTGGACGCTCCCCACTACCGGCTGATCTGCACGGCTCCGGAATCGGAGATCGACCACGACCTGGTACTGTCCACAGTGAATGTGGTAGACGAGCGCGAGGAGCGGGTTCCCGGGTTCCGTACCAGCTACCGCACCGGAGACGTTCCCGCCGACCGCTCCGCGCGCATCTCCTGCACTCTCGGCGTGCCGAGGGGTTCCGGATACGTCCGGTTGGGTTCCTCCGACCCGTCGCAGCAGCCCTCGTTCAACTACCGTTACCTGCAGCACCCAGAGGACCTGCGCCGGGTCAGGGAGGGCATCCGGATCGGCGTGCGGCTCCTGGAGACGGATGCCTACCGGGACGTGCTGGACTACAGGATCACGCCCTCCGACGAGATCCTGTCCGACGACGAGGCCATGAACCACTGGATGCGCCAGACCGTGGGAACTGCCAGGCACGTCTCGGGCACCTGCCGCATGGGCCCCGATTCGGACCCCACCGCCGTGGTCGACCAGCACTGCCGCGTCAAGGGCGTGCAGGGCCTCTGGGTCGCCGACGCCTCGGTGGTGCCGCAGCTGCTGCGGGGCGGCGGAATGCACCCGACGGCAGTAATGATCGGCGAACGCGTCGTCGAATTCATCACCGCGGACTGACGAGAACAGATATCTAAACCACAGAGAGCACAGAGGACACGGAGAATTTCAGGTTAGAGATGAACCCCAAAAAACTCTGTGCTCTCCGTGCTCTCTGTGTTGAATCCGCTCGCGGCTCCCGCCGCTACTTGGCGGTTATGCCGCCGTCGATGACCAGCTCGATGCCCGTGATCCACGCTGATTCATCCGAGGCCAGGTACAAAGCGCCGTAGGCTATGTCCTGGGATACGCCCAAGCGGCCCAACGGCACCTCGTCGGTGCGCTGTCGGAGCACCTCGGGGTTGTCGGAGATGCCGGCCAGCATGGGCGTGTCAACCGGGCCGGGATGGATGGAGTTGCAGCGGATATTCTCAGTGGCGTGCTGAATGGCCGTGGTCTTGGTGAACGTGCGCACCGCCCCCTTTGACGCGCTGTAGGCCCCGCCAGTCAGCGGGCGCCCGAGGATTCCGGCGATGGACGACACGTTGATGATCGAGCCGCCACCAGCGCGACGCAGGGCCGGGAGTGCCTTTCGGGTGCCCAGGAACACGCCCAGCACATTCACCCGCATGATTCGTTCCCAGAGTTCCTCCGAGGTATCCTCGATCTTTTCGTCGTTGGCGATGCCAGCGTTGTTGACCAGCACGTCCAGGCGGCCGAACCTGCCCTCGGCCGTGGCCACCGCGTCCTCCCAGTCGGCGTCGCTGGTGACGTCGAGGTGGACGTAGACCGCCTCGCCGCCGCTTTCGGTGATGCGCCGCTCTACCGACTGACCCTCGTCGTCCAGAACGTCGCCAAAGACCACCCGTGCACCCTCGGCGACGAACAGCTCCGCCTCCAGGGCTCCCTGGCCCCTGCCGCCGCCGGAAATCAATACCACCTTACCGTCCAGCCTGCCCATTGTTCCCTCCGTCATGCATTTGATTTAAGCGCCCCAATTTTACCAGCGTGCTTAGCCCCCGTGGCCCAGGAGCCGTAAGAGGTTCGGTGTGTGCCCTGTTCCGAAATTTGGCAGAGACTGGTTATCACACCAAGCCTTGATTCTGGGGTGAATCTGCTAACCTGTCTGGGCAAAATCCACAATTGTCCGGGGGAAATGGGGGCATAGCTCCCGGTCTGGAGGATCGATGTTTGGGCAGATGTTGGAAAGAATGCTGGGCGCAGCGATGCTGAATCCGGACACCTTCGAGGACGTGGAGCACGACCGAGGGGCCACCATACAGGCGGCACTGGTTGTCATTCTGGTGTCACTTTCAGGCGCCGTGGGCGGGGCGCTGTCCGGCGATGCCAGTCTCGTAACCGGAATAATCCTCGGCATTATTTCGGGCGTTGTCTGGTGGGCCCTGTGGGCCGCCGGATGCTGGATAGTGGGGACCACGATATTGAATACCCCGGAAACCAGCGCAGATTGGGGGGAACTCGCCAGGGGCATCGGTTTTGCCCAGACTCCCGGACTACTGAGTGTCCTGACGTTCATACCCTACGCCGGCTGGATAATCGGAGTGGTCATTTTCGTATGGCGGTTCATTGCGATGCTCATGGCAGTGCGGGCCAGCCTGGACTACACCTCCATGTGGCGAGCGTTCTTTGTGGTCCTCATTGCGTTCATTCCAGTTCTCATTGTTACTGCCATAATTTTGGTCATTTTGGGTCTGCTCATCCCCACAGAGTCAGAGGAAATGGCGCAAATGCTGCCAGGCATCTTTCAGATCCTGAGCATATAGCTGCTGCCGAGGGTGCCCCCTGAATCCCAGCCAAAGCCGCCGCTAAAGCCGGCACTCGCCGTCGCAGTCGTCCTCTCTGCCCAGCAGCCTGCCGATGCGCATGCGGTTGCGGGCAAAGGCGCGGTAGAACGCGTCAAACGCCGGGCGGGCGGGCCACCAACCGGTCCAGGCAATCAGCCAGCCCAGCCCGGCAAGGCGGTACCCCTCGCGCAGGCTGTCCATCCCGACGGTTATGCTGCCGTCGGGCCGGATGCCGTAGAGCGCTGCGTCGACCTGCCGGTCCGTCAGTCCGAAAGACGCCGCGTCAAAGCCTGGAACGGCAATGTCCACCGCCTCAATGGCATCCGGCCTTCGCCGATGCAGCCACAGCACCTCTCGGCGGCAGACCGGGCAGGCGCCGTCGTAGAGAAGCCTGAATCGCCCCCTTGCGTGCAGGTCTGCTGGTCTCATAAGCTAATACCAAATAATGATGAGATCTCTTTCATCAGATTTCTGCGAAGGTCGCCCGGATTCACAAATTCCTCATAGTTCCCCAGTAAACTTCCATACGGGTAAAGCCCCAAACTCGGATTTCAGCGTATTATATTGTTGAAAGGGTTTTCGAGTTCAAGGGCAGACCCGCCGTAGTACCAACCAACAGTACGAGCTAAACAGCGCCGTCGCCGCCGAATGTTGATTGAGGCATGACGGCGGTTTTTTGCGCAAAGCGGAAAGTACCGAGCGACAAATACCGGGAGGGACAATGCGATTTATCACGGCCGCCGCCATACAGCGCCGGACGGTAACCCTGCTGGCAGTATTCCTTCTTTTGGTCGGCGGCGTATTCGCCTACAACTCTCTGCAGGTGGAACTGTTTCCGGAGATCGAATTCCCCCTGGTGGTCGTCTCCACCTCCTACCCCTCGGCCGACCCGGAGGCAGTGGTCACGGACGCAACCGCCCCCATCGAACGGGTCATAGAAGGAACCGAGGGACTGGAAAGCATACAGTCCAACAGCTTCGAGGGTAATTCTCTTGTCCTGGCAACTTTCAGGTACGGCACGGACATGGAGGCGGCCCAGAGCGACGTACAAAACAGCGTGAACGTGTTGACCTTTCCTGAGGGCGTGGAAATGCCTGAGGTGGGGAGGTTTGATCCGGGCCAGTTCCCGGTCATCCAGTTCAGTGTGATTTCTGACCGCGGCTCCGAGGCTGTATCGGAGTTTGTGCAAGGCAGCATCCTGCCGGAGCTCAACGGAATCGATGGGGTACAGCAGGTAACCGTAACCGGCGAGGTGGAGCGGCAGGTGCGCGTATCGGCCGACCCCGGCCGCATGTTGGAATACGGCATCGCAATGCCCCAGATCGCTGCCGCTCTCAGCGACAACAACGTCACCCTTCCCGCGGGCCTGATATTCGGGGCAGGCAGCTCGATGCCCGTGAAGACCATCCACACCCTCGGCTCGGTCGAGGAGATTCGCAACCTGGTGGTGGGTTCATCCCCGTCAGGGCCGGTGCGCCTCAGCGACGTGGCGACCGTGCAGCTGACCGACGGCACGCCGACCAGCATTTCGCGCACCAACGGCAAGCCGGCCATCAACGTGGCCGTCATCAAGGACCCAGAGGCCAATACCATCGAGGTTACCGAGGGGGTCCGAAACGCCATCGACGGACTGGGCCGCATACCAGCCGGGTTCGATGTTGTATTCGTCACTGACCAGGGCCCCGAGATACAGCAGCAGATCGACACGCTGCTGCGGGAGGCGCTGTTCGGGTTCCTCTTCGCGGTGGCGGTGGTTTTCGCATTCATGCTCACCCTCCGACCCACAGCGCTTCGGGGATTGGTCACCACCCTGCGCCCCACCATCGTCATTGCTCTATCGATACCGCTGAGCATCTTCACCGGCATCCTGCTGATGACCTGGCAGGATATGACGCTGAATTTCATGACCCTTGGCGGCCTGGCAATATCGGTGGGTCGCGTGGTGGACGACGCCATCGTGGTTCTGGAAAACGTGTATCGCCACATCCAGGCCGGCCGCGAACGGTGGCGGGCGGCGCTGGATGCCACCACCGAGGTTGGACCGGCCATCTTCGCCTCCACCCTGACCACCATCGTGGTGTTCATTCCCCTGGGATTCATCCAGGGACTGGTCGGGGCTTTCTTCCTCCCCTTCGCGCTGACCGTGGTGTTTGCACTGGCCGCGTCGCTGGTTGTGGCGCTGACTGCGGTCCCGGTGCTGGGCGCCTACCTGCTGCGCCCCGGCGACCTGCCGGAGGGCACCGGCGACGATGACGTGGCTTTCGTCAACGAGACCTGGATGCAGCGAGCCTACACGCCCATCCTCCGCTGGTCCCTGGGCCACAAGGCCATCACCATGGGCGCCGCGGTTGTCATCGTGGTAGCCGCTCTCGGGCTGCTTTCCGTGATTCCGGTGAGCCTGTTTCCCAGCAGCGAGCAACGGTACGTCGAGGTAAACCTGACCATGCCTCCCGGCACACCTCCTGACCGCACGCTGAGAGAGGTCATCAATATCGAAGCAGAGGTCCGGGACATATCGGAGATATACACGGCAACCGTGGGGGCCACCGACCTGGGCAGTGGCGGAATACCCGGCTCTTTCAACCAGGCGAGCCTGTTCCTTTCGCTGACGCCCGAGGCGCCCGACGATACGGCCGGATACCTCAGGCAACAACTGCAGGCTCCCGAAAGACAGCTGCAGATTACCGAACTGCAGGACGGTCCGCCTACCGCCGGAGTCGAGATCAGCATCGCGGGGCCCGATTACCAGGACATCTCCCAAGTCTCGCGGGACTTAGTGACGTCGCTGGGCACCGTGGATGGCGTGGTCAACCTTTCCAGCAACATCGCCCAGGCCAGGGAGGAAGTCGCCGTTGAGGTAGACCCTGCCGCCGCCGCTGCCATCGGTCTGACTTCCCGAGAGGTCGGTTTCCAGCTCAGCCAGTTCCTGGTGGGGCGCTCCGTCACCACCATCAATCTCGACGGACAGGACACCCATGTCGTTCTGTCTGGCGGGCGCGATTCCCTGGGCGGGCTTGACCAGATCAGGAATATCATCATCTCCGGACCGGGCGGCACCGCTCCCCTGGATGAGCTGGCCCGTCTGACCACGCGGGAGGGCCCGGTCGCGATCAGCAGGACCGACGGACAACGTTCCGCCAGCATCACCGGCGACATCACTGCCGAGGACACCCAGGCGGTGGGTGTTGAAATCGACCAGAAAATAGCAGAGCTCGACCTGCCGCCCGGCGTAACCGTCATCAGCGGTGGCATATTCGCCGACATCGCGGAAGGGTTCCAGGCCATATTCCTGTCCATGGCCATTGGCATCATACTGATGTACCTGGTGATGGTCGCCAGCCTTGGATCGCTGCGCAATCCATTCATCATCATCACCAGCCTTCCCCTGGCATTAATCGGGGTAACTGTGGCGCTGGCCATCACCGGGCGCTCGCTGGGACTTCCGGCCATGATGGGACTGCTGCTGCTGATCGGCATCGTGGTCACCAACGCCATCGTGCTCATCGCATTCGTGGAACAGCTGCGGGATCGGGGTATGTCGGTCACCGAGGCGCTCATCGCTGGCGGCCGCGTCCGACTGCGCCCGATCCTCATGACTGCGTTGACCACCAGCTTCGCGCTTCTTCCCCTGGCGGCATTCGCCGGCGGCGAGGGCGGCATCATCAGCGCCGAGCTGGCGACAGTGGTCATCGGCGGCCTGATCAGCTCAACGGCGCTTACGCTGGTGGTGGTCCCTGTGGTGTACTACCTGTTCAACGTCAGCATCCCGTCTCTCCTGGCCAGGGTATTCTCCCGCAGCGCGCCGGTAACCGCAGCGTAGCCTCTGCCTGTCTGGAGCAAAAGAGACGCACACAAATGCTGGGCGTCCGGGGAAATTCCCCGAACGCCCGCATTCATTATGTCCTGTTCCGTTGCACCGCAAAGACTTAAGGGCTTCCCGCCTGCCTCTCTTTGACAGGTGCCGTAATATGGGAACAGCAAACGGTCCTGGTGGGTGCGAATCAGGCCATTTGCCCGGATGATCACAGTTCCCGTAATGTCTCGGATTGGCTGAAAGAGCAGGGCAACCACAGGGGTTGCCCTTCCACCGCGGCGCCGTCATTGTTGCAGAGGCGTCCCCTGTGGGGGTCCTGGTTCGAACTGAGACACTCTCCATTTTCCGGATCCAGAGAGTCAGCAATCGAGGGGAACCCATGCCAGACGAGGGCAGCCCGCCCGTTCCAATGCAAAATGATGGCCAAGAAAGGGGCCGCCAGTCCCTGGCAGGTTATGTGGCTTCGCTACCAGAGCGGTTGTTCCGCGCCACCGCCGCCGGAGGCGGCGGAATGCTGCTCGAGACGGCGGACCACATCCTGCCACCTGCGGTCAGGGACTCGAAATTCTACCAGTGCACCATCGCCCGTCCGTTCCGCATAACCGTGGAGCTTGTCGGCGGCGTCGAGGGACGATTCCCGTCGGAGATGTCGGCCCCGGAGCTGGTCAAACGCAAGGTGGCAGGCAATGTCGTGGAATTCGGGTGCGTATTCACCGTGGGATTTTCGCCCCTCTGGTTCCTGGCGGCAGCCTCCGACGTCACCAACGGAACGAGGGCTTACCTGCACGCCTTTGTGGGCGAGCTCAAGCGGGTCGGCGTGCTGCCGGTAGGCACCGACGTGTCCAGCGTGGATGACCTGCTCGCTGTCCTGGACGGAGCCTCAAGCCAAGCTGCGGACGCCATCGACATACCGCCAACGGCAATCGCTGACATGCGAGACGCCGTGGATTTGCTGCGGGAGAATGCCGAACTGATTCCGAGTCCGCAGCGCCTCGCTGATGTTTTCTCGCAACTGAATGATGCTGCGAGGGAGCAGAAACACTCTCTGCTGGCCGTTTCCACCCTGGTGGCCGCCGGAGCGGTGGGCGCCGGGGTTCAGTTGGGCAGTGACCGTATCTTGTCGTTCTACGCCGAGGCCCTGAGGGTCATCCGCTCCGAGGGGGTATCCCAATACCTCGGACGCATCAGCCAGCCATACATCGAGGCTGCCACCCGCCACCTTGATCCGAGCAGCCCGGCGATTACGCCGGCGCTGATCCGGCGGTTCATGGACGACCTTCCCTCGTCCGGCCCTGATGCCACCAATTGGACCGATATCAGGTAGAGCACGCGGCGGGCTGGGTTACCAGCGCTTGTAGGGCAGGAATTTCCCCGACATGGTGACCTTCACCCGGTCGCCGTGCTCCAGGTCTTCCTCGCGGTCCACCGTCATTGTGAAGTCGATTGCGCTCATGATACCGTCGCCGAACTTCTCGTGTATCACGTCTTTGAGGGGCATTCCGTAGACCTGCATGATCTCGTAGAACCTGTAAATCAGGGGATCCGTGGGGACCACCGGGCCCAGTCCCTTGGATGGCGGATCAGTGAGTTCCTCGGCGATTTCGGCACCGACGCACAGCACCTCGGCCAGCTTGAGTGCCTCGTCCTGCGGGGCGCTGGCCTGCCCGTAGAACAGGGCAGCCACCCATACCTCGTCCCGGTCGATGACCTTTCCCAGGTCGGCAAAGCTGAGGCCGGCGGCTTTCTTGGCGGCCAGCAGTGTCCGCGAAGTTTCTCCAGGCTCCACGTTCTCCTCCCGCTCCTGTTGTGTATCCGTCCGCGATTTGCGGCAGAGTATATCAGCCGCTGGATTGACGGTGAGCAAACCCCGCTACGCACAATGTTGACCGGCGTCGCCGCGCTTGTTAAACTTTCCTTTAGCTCGGGCGGTTAGCTCAGTTGGTTAGAGTACTTGCTCGACACGCAAGAGGCCAGTGGTTCGAGTCCACTACCGCCCACCAAACTGGATAAAATCAAGAACTTTCCTGTTGAGGTTCGAGTTGGCCCTGTAGTCCGGCTCTTTGCGTGCAACGCCTGGCGGAGAATGCCGTTGCGGAGGGGTTGTACGCCAGAAGCCCCTGCCGTATTGGCAGGGGCTTCCGCTGGCGAAGATATAGCTGTCCGGGTCCGGGTTGTCGGCGGGGATGCCGGCTTCCAGGTCCATTCTGAGCAACTTCACCGCCAAGGTGCCAGTGTGCCGGCGTCCTGCGCGTCCCGGGGTTCGTAGGCGCCGACACCCACGTACAGCATCCCGTCCGGCCCCAACCGCATATGACCGCCCTGATGGTGCAGTCCCGCCGGCAGGGCATCGATGCTCACACGGTCAAAGGCCGCCGAGCGTCCGTCGCCGGAACGGGCATAGCGCTTGATGCGGCCGATCTGTACGCCGTCGTCGTTGTCTGTGTTGTAGAAGATGTAGAACAGGCGGTTGGCAGCGAATTCGGGGGCAGGAGCAGGCCCAGAAGCCCGGCATCGGACCCCAGCAGGTCTATCCCATACAGGGGCGGCGGCATGGACACGCCAAACTCCAGCACCGGCACCGGCACCGGCACGATCTCGCCTCCTTGGATCAGGCGCACCCGGCCGGGACGCTCGGTAAGCAGCAGGTCGCGGTTGGCAAGGATGGCCAGTCCCCAAGGAATCTTAAGACCTTCAGCTATGACCTCCACATGCAGATCCACCTCGCCCGGCTGGCCCGGTGCGTCCTGCACCAACTGGCACTGGGCGGGTTCGGACGCCGCTGGTGTCGGTTCGTTGGCTGTAACTGCCGCAGGTTCGTTTACCGCCACCGCTTGGTCCTGCTACTGGGTTGGGGTGGCCTGACTGGTCGCTGTCGGGGCGGCCGGTTCAGCGGCTGCTACGGTCGACGTGGGAGCGGTCTCCGGAGTTGCTCCAGCTTTGGATTGGTTGGACCGGGAGGACGCCGGCTAGGTAGCCGGTTCGACGTCGGTGCCGCTACAGGCAAGGGCCAGAAACGCAACGATGGCAAACACCAGCGGCAGGAGACGGCTATCGCATATCAAAATTTCTTGGCTCGTAACCGGCATTATCGGCGCCTTTCGGCGGGAGTCAATGTCTCATTTGCCGACTTACCGAGAGATTTTCGATGCCGATCACCCAGACTTTGCGACTGGAACCTGCAATTTCTCCCTCCACGAGGGACCGGAGATTCATATGCGATAGCCCTGGGGGGGCAATCATGCACACTCCTCACGATCTACTCCCCAAATGGGGGCAATAGAAACTAATCCGCACAGTGAGCGCTGTCAATCGACCCCGGAAGGTGATCAGGGCAATCACATTTTAACTTCCGACAGCTCGGCATCCGTCATTCCGGCCCTGTATCGGGGTACGGGGTGACGTTCTTTCGCCGAAATGACTGACTCCCCCGGCCCAAGGGCGATACTTCCTCGGCCAAACTGGCGGTGATTAGATTAAAGCGCGATTGCCCTGGAAGGTGATTGGCCTCGCCCCGTCCGGGTGAATCCGCTACTCTGCCGGTCCCTGCATCGCCGCCACGGTGATGGCGTTGGGGCCGAGGTGAGCGGCCAATGCCGGGCCCAGCCGGGACTCGATCAGATTTTCCGGCGCCACCAGGTCGGCCAAGCGGTCGCCAAGGGCCCGGGCGTGGTCTTCGCCGGTGGTGTAGCTCAGGTGAAGCAGGTGGATGGGGGCCAGCTCATGCACCATTGTTGCCAGGCGGTCCAGCGCCCGCCGACGAGTGCGGACCCGCTCCACCAGGTAGGCCTCGCCGTCCCGGGTGCCGAGTATGGGCTTGAACGAGAGCGCGCTTCCCGGGACGGCCTGGGCCTGGCCGGCCCGCCCGCCCTGTTGCAGTTGCTCCAGGCTGTCCAGCGCCGCAAAGCCGTGGGTTCTCGCGATGGATTCTTCCACCCGCCGGGACACCTCGCGGTGATCGGACGCCCCCTCAGCCCACCGGGCTGCGCTGAGGCACAGCAGCGCCTGGGCTCCCCCGGAGTGCCGTGAGTCAATGACCTCGATCCGGGATTCAGCGCCCAGTGATTCCCGGGCCTGGCGGGCGGAATTCAGGGTGCCGCTCAGCCTGGAACTGACGTGGATGGACACTACGTGGTGGCCCTGGTCCAGCAGCCCCCTGTAGAGCTCCTGAAAGTCGGCGACCGAGGGCTGCGACGTGGTGATGGGCCGCTCTACTCCCTCCAGAAGGGCGTAGAACCCGTCGGCGTCGATATCCACGCCGTCGCGGTAGGTCCGCTCGCCGATGGCGACGTACAACGGCACCACCGCAATCGAGCAGGAGTCCGCCACGGAATTAGGGAGATCCGCGCAGCTGTCGGTGACGATCCGGTTCGCCATCGCTTACTGCCCCCCCCCCCCCGCCTTTGCCATGCGGTATCCGACGCGAGGCTCGGTAAAGATATAGACCGGGTTGTCGGCGTCATCACCCAGCTTGCCGCGGAGCTTCTTGATGAAGGAGCGCAGGAGCCTGGAGTCGTTGGGGTAGTCGGCTCCCCAAGCCAGCCGCAGCAACTGTTCGTGGGTCAGCACCCGGCCGGCGTTGGCCGAAAGCTGGCTGAGCAACTCGTACTCGGTGGCCGTCAGCCTCAGCGGACGGCCGGCCATGGTGACCCGGCGTTCGGCGTAGTCGATCTCCAAGTCTCCCAGCAGATAGGGTTTCTGCCTGCAGGCCCCTTCCGGCAGGGTTCGCCGCCGTTCCAGGGCCGTTTCGACCCTGGCGGCCAGTTCGGTCGGGGAGAAGGGTTTGACGATGAAGTCGGCGGCTCCCGCCGCCAGGGCCTGCGGGCCGTTCGGTCCGGCCTTGGGGTCAAGCAGGAAAACCACCGGCGCGTCGCTGAAGTCCATGAAGCGCCGGTTCAACTCTGCCCCGTTGGTTCCGGGCAGGGCAGGGCTCAGCAGCACCAGGTCGGGCCTCTTGTCCGCCGCCAGAGATTCCGCCTCCCGGGTGGTCAGGGCGATGATGGTCTCGTAGCCGGCCTCCGAGCAGGCCCTTTGAACGTTCCGGAGAGTTTGCGGTTCGTCTTCCACCACCAGGATGCGGACCCTCCCCCCGGATGATGTCTCGGCGGCGGTTTCGGAAAGGGAGCCGGCCCGGATTCCGGCGGCGTGGGCCGGAATGGTGAAAGTGACTCGCGCGCCCGGCCCCGGGACATTGCTCTCCGCCCAGATGCGTCCTCCGTGGGCCTCTACTATTCCCTTGCAGATAGCCAGGCCCAGCCATTGGTCTTCCCCGCCAAAGTCCGGCTCCTCATCCGCAGGCCCGGAAATCTTTTCGAAGAAGTGGGGCAGACGCTCGGTGGATACTCTCCAACCCTCGTCGGACACGGATACCGAGACGTGGGCGTCCTGGGCTGCGACGTTCACCCGGATAACGGACCAGTCTGCAGAGCATCTGGCGGCGTTGGTCAAGAGGTTGCCCACCGCCTGCACCAGCCGGATCGGGTCGGCCTGGACCTGCGGCAGGTACGGGGAGATTTCCACCTCGACGCTGTTCCGCGCGCCGGAACGCAGGAAGGTTCCTTTTGCCTCTTCCACCAGGCCGGACATGCCCACGGGCCGGGGATCAACGGAAAAGGTGCCCGTTTCCATCCGCGTAAAGTCCAGCAGGTTGTTGATCAGGAGGCGCATCCGGCCCGTGTTCTCGTCAATGATGCGCAGGTACTGTTGCGTTTCTGCGGCGTCCGGTGCCGGGGATGAGTCCAGCGCCACGGACGTCGCGCCCTTGATGGCGATCAGGGGATGGCGCAGCCCCTCGCTCACCATGCCGAGAAACTGGGCCCGCGCCCTTTCCAGGTCTTCCAGGGGCGTCATGTCCTGGAGGACTGCGACCACGGAAACGATCTCGCCGTCTTCCGAGTAGATGGGCGCCGCGCTGTTGAGGGCGGTGACGGTCTGGCCGTCCGGGAGGTGCAGGGCCACTTCCTCCGCGCGCACCGTCTCCCCGGTGCGCCTGGCCCGTTCGATGGAAATCCGGTCGGACTCGATCTTCCCTCCATTGGGATAACGCACGTCGATTGCGCTGCGCACTTCATCTAGGCCGCGGCCCGGAACTTGGAGACCCCGGACAATGCGCCGCACTTCCGGGTTCAGCGACAGCAGGTCCATGCTCTTGGCGTCGTACAACATGACCCCCACCGGCGCAAGGTCTATGAGGGTCTCCAGGCTGCTTTTGGCCTTCTGCAGTTCCTGGTAGCTGCGGGCGTTGAGAAGGACCGCGGCCGCCAGGGCGGAGAGGTTGACGATCAGCTCCTCGTCCTCGAACGTGAACCCCCGTCCGTCCTCCTTTTCGGTGAGGTAGATGTTGCCCAAGCGCTCCTCCTGGTGGAGGAGGGGGCAGCCCAGGAAGCTCCGCATCGGCGGGTGGCCCGGCGGGAAACCGCCGGACCGGGGGTGGCTGGCGAGGTCTTTCAGCCGCAGCGGCCGCTCGATCTCGTTCAGGTATCCCAGCAGTCCGTCGCCTTTGGGCAGACCGTCCAGCCGGTGGAACTCCTCGGCGAGGATGCCGGAGGTGTGCAGTTTGTGTATTCCCCCGGAGGCGTCGAAGGTGATCAGCGCCCCGTATCGGGCGCCGGTGAGGACGCGGGCGCCGTCGATGACGCCCTGCATAACCGAGTCCGGATCCTGGGGCGAGTTGATGCGCAGGCTCACTTCCCACAGGCTTTTCAGGCGGTCCCGCAACCGCTGGTTTTCCGCCCGCAGCCACAGGACCTCTGGGCCGGCGGCCCCCGCCATCGGCTCACCCGGCCGAGGGGCCGACGATCTCTCCACGCTGTTCAATTGCATGTGACCGATATTAGCACACTGGTCACATTAGTGCCACCAAAAGAATACGCTTGCGGCTGGAATAGTCACAGAAAAGTCGGAGCGGGTTGCTAATCTAGACTTTACGCATAATTTAGAAAAAGTATAAAGACAGGGTAAGCTGGTCTGACCCCACTTTCCGAGAAAGGTCTGACCATGCTCACCCTGCCCGATGCCATTGTAACCGTTCTCCTTCCCTTTGCAACGCTGTTCACCAGCCCAACCTGGCGGAAAGCACAACTGCTGTTGGTAGGTGCAATCCTCACCCCGGGCCAGCGCACCGTGGCCGCGGCGCTGCGCGTCATGGGCCGCAGCGACCAGCGCGACTACGCCCGTTATCACGAGGTGCTCAACCGGGCCGTGTGGTCGTCCCGTGAGGTAGCCCGCGTCCTGCTGGTGCTCCTGCTCCAGCACCTGGACCGCGGCGACGGCCCCTTGATCTTCGGCATCGACGAAACCCTGGAACGGCGTCGCGGGGCCAAGATCAGGGCCCGAGGCATCTACCGGGACGCGGTGCGTTCCAGCCGCAATCAACTGGTCAAGGCCAGTGGTCTGCGCTGGATCTCCCTGATGTGGCTGGGACACGTCCCCTGGGCGGGACGCCATTGGGCTCTGCCGGTGCTCACCGTGCTGGCACCCTCATCTCGGTATCACGAGCAACAAGGACGCCGGCATAAGAAGATCACCGACTGGGCGCGGCAGATGGTCATGCTGTTGCGCCGCTGGCTGCCCCAGCGGTCCCTGGTCCTGGTGGGCGACAACAGCTACGCCGTGCTGGATCTGCTCCACTGCTGCCAATCCCTACGGGAACCGGTCACTCTCATTACCAGATTGCGCCTGGACGCGGCCCTGTACGCGCCAGCGCCAGCCCGCCAGCCGGGTCAGAACGGTCGTCCGCCACTGAAAGGCCCCCGGAGGCCATCGCTGAAAATGCTCCTTGAACAGGGCAGCGCGACTTGGGACAGCACCGAGGTGGCCTGGTACGACGGCACCACCCGCATCGTGGAGCTCACCTCCCAGATCGCGGTCTGGTACCGCTCGGGCAAGCCGCCCGTCACCATCCGCTGGGTGTTGATCCGCGACCCTCAGGGCCTCTTCGACCCCCAGGCTCTGCTCTGCACCGACCCGTCGGCGGACCCGACCCAAATCCTGGAATGGTTTGTCCTGCGCTGGCAACTGGAGGTCACCTTTCATGAGGTGCGTGCCCACCTGGGTGTGGAGACCCAACGCCAGTGGTCGGACCTGGCCATCGCCCGCACCACGCCCGTCCTGCTGGGTCTCTTCTCCTGGATGACCCTGGCCGCCCACTCGTTGCAAAAACGGCATCCCATGACCCAGCGCAGGGCGGCCTGGTACGACAAACCGTCACCGACCTTCGTGGACGCCATCGCCCTCGTGCGTCGCCACCTGTGGCTGGCGTCGGAGGGTTTTTCACTGTCGGTCGCTGACCCCGACACGCAGGAACTCCCCGTCGCTCTGTACCACCGGCTCGTAGATTCCCTCGCCTACGCCGCTTGAAAATGCGGAAAGCCTAGCTAATATGTCGTACACAAAAGGGCACCGGGGCCGGCAGCCAATTTCGGCCGGGAGCGGCGGGTGGCGTGGCAGCGATGCCAAAAGGCGAATGGGATCCCAAGCTCATGTTATTTCAATCGCCCGTTAACCAAGTGATAATGGTTTTTTCCGCCTTCACTGTCTGGCGGGTTCTCCTTCCAGGGTTGGGCCTCGTCTTGCTCATTGGCGCCGCGGTCCTGATGCCGCCAGTCGCCGGTCCTGTCGCAGCCCAGGACGCCGACAAGACCCCTATTGACATCGCATTTAGCCCCGCGAGCTTAACTGTCAGAGAAGGTAATTCTATAACTGTAACCGTCTCCGTACCGGCGGGAACAAACGGGTCTGTTAGCTACAGGACAAAAGCAAATGATACTGCTACAGTCGGCGACGACTACGAATATATTCAGGGAGCGTTGTATCTCGGCACGGGTGCAGACGGAGATGGGAATGCCAGAGCGCTCACCCATACCTTCACAATTCAAACGATATGGGATCTCGTGCCGGAATCAAGCACGGCACCGGAAGTTTTTATTCTCGAATTTTTCGGTGTTGAGGGCGAATTGGAACTCCCTAATAAGTGGAAGTCCAATATCATAAAAATCACGCAGCGGCCCGCGCCCATAACCGTCAATTACAACGCAGAAACCGGACTCGCCAACGGCGACTACGGTTTGGAACTGTGGGACGACGGGAATACGCAGGCCGAAAAGGACCGGGACAAAGTCTCGTTTCGTATCAATGCGCCTGCCAAGGCGGTCTCTACATCGGCGCGAAGCCTGATGTCTTACGAAATATCCGCCAGTACGGACCCGGGCAAAGCCAGCGCAGCCGACTACACCATATCCAATAAATCAGGCGACGTCCTGCCCGCCAGCGGCAGCCTGCAGTTTGATGCAGGCTCCACCGAGCAGGTGATTTGGGTAACCCCGGTTGACGATCTCTTGGTGGAACTGCCGGAGACCTTTACCCTGACGCTCAGCAATCCTCAACACGGGGTGGAATTCCCGGACCTGGACGGCGACGGCGCAGCGGACACCACCCTTACGGTCGTCGGCACCATCTACAGCCACGACGACGTGGTTGAAATGCACGTTGACAACGTGACCGTAATCGAGGGCAAAACGTCGAATTTGGTCGCCACCCTGGACCGGGCCCTGGCCGAGGGTGAATCAGCGAGAGCTCAGGTCATGGTATCCGACGCCGGTTGCCGGCGGCGAGCGACTTATCCCCAGCCAACCCCGGGCGTTGACTATCGGGAAGTGGAACCCACACAGCTCATCTTCGGAGCAGGGGACCAGGCGAAGACCTTCGCCATACCAACCTTTGATGATTTCCTGGATGAACCCGAAGAGTGCCTGGGTGTGGAATTCGGCAACTTCCGGGGGATAAAAAGCGTGAGCAATCCGACTCCACAGAAGGGTGGACAAACCTTGGAACTTGGCGGCTTCGGCATCTGGGCCAGCGCATTCATTGCAGACAATGACGATCCGCCTACCCTGTTTGTATCACCGGGCGAGGTGGACGAGCCGGACGACGGCGAGACGGCGACCCTCCAATACCGCGTGCAGTTGAGCAATCCCAGCGCCCGGACGGTAACGGTGGACTACGCCGAAGATTCGGGGAGCGGGCAGAAGGATCCGGCCACCTCGGGCACCGACTACACGGCCCTCACGGCCGGAACCCTCACCTTCCTGCCCGGCGAGTTCAGAAAGACCGTTGACATCGAGGTGACGGGCGATTACGACGAGGAGCCCGACGAGTCGGTGACCGTGCAGTTCTCCAACCCGGTGAACGCCTGCTTTCCGGGCGCCGGCAACTGCCCCAGCGGCCCCATCACGTCAACCGGCATTATCCACAACGACGACCAAAACCTGAAGCTTTCCTTCACCCTGGACGACCCCACCATAGTGGAGGGCGAAGACGCGGTGTTGCGCCTCACTATATCCCACCCCATCGGGTACGACGTGATGGCGGGAGTCAGCACGGTGGACGGCACGGCCACGGCGGGCAGCGACTTCAAAGCAGCGGGCAGAATGGGTTATTCGGTGCGTGTCCCCAAGGGATCTACTGAGGCCACGCAGTCCGTGCCGGTCCTCGCCGATTCAGTCAGCGGAGAGGGCATAGAGAAGTTCTCTTTCAATTTGGACACTTTGTTGCTTTTCCCAGAGGGGGACCCGGTCGAGGAGACCCCGCCCGCGGTCGCTGATCAGCAGAAGCTGAAGGAGATCTTTGGCAGCGGCTTCGCCGTCGCAGATATCCGCACTAACTCTCCCATGCCCACTGCGAGCATCGTGGACGGGCCGGCGCTGTCGGTGGCTGCGGTCAAGGATACGGTTACGGAGGGCTGGCCCGCCCACTTCGAGGTAACCCTGGACCCGCCGGCCGCCACCGACGTCACCTTCACCTGGAAGACCGGGGACGGCGGCCTTGACGACGGCGGCAGCGACGCCCACAAGGCCAAGGCCGGCAAGGATTACACCAGTACCACCGCCACGACGGTCACCATCCCTGCCGGGGCAACCAGTGTATCCCTGCCGGAGATCCCGACGCTGCAGGACACGGTGGACGAGATGGACCAACAGTTCATGGTGGTGCTGGAGTCCATCACCGGCGCCGTGGCCGACGAACAGCGGGGGGTGGTGACCATCCGCGACGACGACTCGCGGCCCTGGATTTCCATAGCCGACGCGACGGTTGAAGAGGGCGGCGAACTGAGCTTCACCATCACGCTGGAGGGAACCTCCGAGAATGAGGTATCCGTCCTGTGGGTGACTGAAGACGACACCGCAACCACCCTTGACCATGACTATGTTGGGGTGGAGCGGCGCCGGACCGTCAACTTCGCCCCCGGGGAACAGACGAAGACCATCACGGTGCAAACCCTGGAAGACAGGGTGCCGGAAACCACCGAGCGGTTCAAAGTGCAGTTGGCCCACGCGCGCCATGCCAAGTACCGGGACCCCACTGCCGTCGGCACGATCACGGACAACGGCCTGATGGAAATCTCCATCGCCGACGCCGCGCCCGTTACCGAGGGGTCCGGCGCCGCGGCCGAGTTCACCGTGACCCTGACCCCGGAGCAGACGTCGCCGGTCACCATCCAGTGGCGGACCGAGGACGGTCCCGGCGGCGGGTTCTACGTCGCCAAGAGCGGCGGCGCTGCTGCGGAAGGTCTGAATGACTTCACGGCGGTCCAATCCGGCAGCCTTACCTTCGCCGCGGGCGAGACGGAAAAAACGGTGTCGGTGACGATCCTGGACGACACTGCGTACGAAAGCATTGAGCGGTTTGGGGTTGTGGTGAGCGGGGATGAGACCGCCATGGTCATCCGCAACCCCATCGCCTACGGGGAAATCCAGGACGACGACGCCGTTAACCTGATTATGCACCAACCGCTGCCCGCAGTGGTTGAGGAGGGCAAGACCTATGTCGTGCACTTCAAGCTCCCTGCGCGAACTGAGGACGATTTCTGGCAGGTAGGAAGGTTAGGTTTCATCAATTGCTCCCTCGATAACTACTCCTTCCTTGGATTCCCACATCCAGGCACTCCGTTGAGCGAGGCCAATGTCAGGGATTTCGCATTAGCTCATTCAAAGGATGGCGTTAGCGGAGAGGGCAAGCTGGACCCCGCTAACGCCGGTTACTATATCAATTACCCGTGCAGTGGCGTGGCAAAGCAGGAGGGCGTTACCGCGCACATCTTCGCCGAGTATGTTTCAACTCTTGAGGAGCATAACTTCGCGGTTTTTGTAAGAATTGATGACGACTCCATATCTGAAGACAACGAAATCGCGTCGATGTGGCTGATTGGGCATGGCGGCGAATTCTGGTCAACAATGTCTCCGCATCTTCTTTGGAATGGCTTTGCGCTTACCACCATCATCGTGGACAATGACCGTCCCCAGGCGTCCGTCAGCGACGTCCGCGTCGGTGAGGACGCGGGCAACGCAATCCTCACCATCAGCCTCTCCCAGGCGAGCACAGAAGAGGTGCGAGTTTCCTATGAAACCAGGGACGGCACCGCCATTGCCGGCCGGGACTACGGGAACCAGGACAATACGGTCACCTTCAGCCCGGGTGAGACCGAGAAAACAATCAGCATACCGATAAACGCCGACCACCTGGTGGAGCCACTGCCGGAGACGTTCACCGTTGCCCTCAAGGACCCCTCGGAGGGGCTGCTGAACGTTCACCCGGTGGGCGGCGAGGCCACCGTAACCATCACCGACTCCACCGAGCGAACGATGACCATCCCCGACCGGGTGGTGGACGAGGGCGAGGATGTGGAGATCCTGGCGAAATTCTCCGACCCCATTGCGTACGGCGTCGGTTGGTTCAACCGGATCGCGATATTTTTCAGGGACGACGGATTGAGCCACCCGGCAACTGCAAACGATGACTACGTAGAATTTGACGGGAATCTTTTAAGCGAGACGACTCTCCTACTGGACGGCAATAACCGCGTAGCAAAAACCTTGACCACGAACGAAGACAGCGCGATCGAAACCGACGAGGACATAGGTGTTTACGCAAGATTTACGATTCCAATCTCACAAGGCCTGGTGTACGACAGTTCCAGGACATCCCGGATCACCATTCGGGACGACGACCATGCCTCGCTGATGATCGCCGGCCTTGACAGCGCGGGCGACGTTACGGTGAAGGCCGGCCAGATCTGGACTGCGCCAACCCCCAGCATCACCGGCAGGCCGCTGGGCCACGTGACCTGGACGCTGGAGGGCGATGACGCCGACGACTTCAGCATCGACCCGGATACCGGCGAGGTGACGCTGTCGGATCGGGACTTCGAAAAGCCGACGGACAAAGACAAGAACAACATCTACAGCGCCACCGTGCGAGCCACCGACGAAGACGGCAACACGGACACCGCGGCCGTGCAGGTGACGGCGGGCGGGCGCAGCCTGGTCCTGTCCAAGAACTCCGTAACCGTGGCGGAGAAGGCGGGAACGGACAGTTTTACGGTTGCGCTCGATTCCCAGCCGACGGGCGACATCACCGTCGCTCTCACCACTACGGGGGAGACCGGCGCACTAACCCTGGACCAGACCGAGCTCACCTTCAAGCCCGGCGACTGGAACCAGGCGCAGACGGTCACCGTCACCGGCGTGGACGACAAGGTGGACAACGCGGACGACAAGCGCGAGGCCTCGATCACGCTGGTGGCCAGCGGCAGAGGTTTCTCGGCTACCGTCGAGTACACCGTCGCCGCCACCGTCACCGACGACGACGACAGGGGCATCACTTTCTCCAAGAAAGCCCTGTCCGTGGCGGAAAATGGCGGAACGGACAGCTATACCATCGTCCTGGATACCCAGCCGACCGGCGACGTAACTGTAACCGTCCGGGGCGTGAACACCGCCCCCTTACTCAGCGTGGATACCGCAACGCTTGTTTTCGGCCCCGACGACTGGGACCAGCCCCAGACGGTCACCTTCACCGGCGGGAACGATGACCTGGACAATTTGAAGAACCCGCGCTACGTCATTACCCATGGCGCACAACACGCCGACTACGAGGGGTTCGCGGCGGGTTCCGTTATCGTTACCGTCACCGATGACGACGTCCGGGGCGTCACAATCTCGAAGGACTCCGTGGAGGTAAACGCAGGCGACACCGCCGAATACACCGTGGTCCTGAACAGCCAGCCCCATCCCGGCGACGGCGTTGTGACGATCAAGCTCGAGGTACTCCCGAAAGCCAGAGGCGCCACTGATTCCCAATTTATCTCACCAACCACCCTTACCTTTGATAGCGGCAACTGGAATACACCCCAGACGGTGACGATTACCGGCGTTAAACCCAGTAACCTCGCCCTCTTGTATGAAATCAGGCATCAGGTCAGTGGAGCCGATTACACCGGCGTCAAGGCCGGCGCTGTCCAAGTGGCCAACCGGGACAAAGATCACGCCCTAACGGGCGATGACCTGACCGTCAAGAGCAGCTCGGCCACCGAGGGCGAAGCCGTTGTCTTCAGCGTCACCCGCAGGGATGATACCGTCCCTGCCTTAAATTGGCGTACCGAGGGCTATCCCGCCCTTATATTGCCCCCGCTCACCAAAGCCGACCCCGATAGCGACTACACCTCCAACTACGTTTCGGGCGGGAATATCGTGCGGTTCGAGGGGAAGGACACTGTGACCTTGTCGGTCCCAACCACCGACGACGACCTCGACGAGGTAAACGAGGCGTTCTCGGTGGGCATAGTTTCATATATTGATAAAAACCAGGGGACAGAGGACGCTGAGTCTCTGGCTTTGAATCACCGCTATGCTGTCATAGGGACCATCATCGACGATGACGCGGCGGCGCTGTCCGTCGCCGCCCCGGCGGTGGAGGAGGGCGAAAAGGCGCAGGTCACCATCTCCCTTTCAAACCCCTCCATCAATGACGTGACCGTCAAGTGGAACACGGCCGCCGACACGCGCGACGACGCCAGCCCGGCTACGGCGGGGACCGACTACACGGCGGTGAGCCCGGCGCAGACCGTGACCATCAAGGCAGGAGCCACCAGCGCCATCGTGGAGGTGCAAACCACGGAGGACTCCGCCCTGGAAGGGGACGAGACCTTCCTGGTGCAGCTGTCCTCGCCCACCAACGCGGCGCTGCCCGAAGGGGCCGCCACCGCCGTGGTAACCATCACCGACAACGACGGGGCGCCGACGGTGTCGGTGGGCAACGCCGCGGCGGTGACCGAGGGGAACGACCCCAAGACCACCGTGGATATGAGTTTCCCGGTGACCCTGTCGGCGGTGAGCGGCCAGAAGGTCACCGTCACCTACGCCCTGAGCGGCACCGCCACCGCCTATGACGACTACGCCGACCCGGCGGCCAAGAGCGTGAGCATCGCCGCCGGAACCCGGACCGCCAACCTCCTGGTGCCGGTGAAGGGCGACCTGGTGGACGAGCTCAACGAGACGGTGACGGTGACCCTGAGCGGGGCGACCAACGCCACCGTGTCGGCGGTGGAGGGAGCCGGCGAGGGGGAGGGAACCATCACCGACGACGACGCGGCCCAGTTGTCCATCGCCGACGCCAGCGCCGCCGAGGGCAGCGCGGTGAGCTTCACCATCGGGCTGGACCCGGTGTCGGACCGGGCGGTGACGGTGAAGTGGAGCACGGCCAACGACGCCAGCGGCGACCATCCGGCCTCGGCGGGCACGGACTACACGGCGGTGAGTCCGGCGCGGACGGCGACCATCGCCGCCGGAGCCTCCAGCGTGGTGGTGACGGTGCAGACGACCCAGGACAGCCTGGACGAACCCGACGAGACCTTCCTGGTGGAACTGTCCTCGCCGGTCAACGCGACCCTGGCCACCGGCAAGGACCAGGCCACCGGAACCATCACCGACAACGACGGGGCGCCGACGGTGTCGGTGGGGAACGCGGCGGCGGTGACCGAGGGGAACGACCCCAAGACCACCGTGAACCTGAGCTTCCCGGTGACCCTGTCGGCGGTGAGCGGGCAGCAGGTCACCGTGACCTACACCCTGGGCGGGACGGCCACCGCCGACGACGACTACGCCGACCCGGCGACCAAGAGCGTGACCATCGCGGCGGGGACGCGGACGGCCAACATCCTGGTGCCGGTCAAGGGCGACCTGGTGGACGAGTTGAACGAGACGGTCGTCGTCACCCTGAGCGGGGCCACCAACGCCACGGTGTCCGGCGTGGAGGGGGCCGACGAGGGGGAGGGAACCATCACCGACGACGACGCGGCCCAGCTGTCCATCGCCGACGGGAGCATCGCCGAGGGCGGGGCGGTGAGCTTCACCATCGGGCTGGACCCGGTGTCGGACCGGACGGTGACGGTGAAGTGGAACACCGCCAACGACGCCAGTGGAACCCACCCGGCCACGGCGGGCACGGACTACACGGCGGTGAGTCCGGCCCGGACGGCGACCATCGCCGCCGGGGCGTCCAGCGTGGCGGTGACGGTGCAGACCACCCAGGACACCCTGGACGAACCCGACGAGACCTTCCTGGTGGAACTGTCCTCGCCGGTCAACGCGACCCTGGCCACCGGCAAGGACCAGGCCACCGGAACCATCACCGACAACGACCCGACGCCCACGGTGTCGGTGGGCAACGCCGCGGCGGTGACCGAGGGGAACGACCCCAAGACCACCGTGGATATGAGTTTCCCGGTGACCCTGTCGGCGGTGAGCGGCCAGAAGGTCACCGTCACCTACGCCCTGAGCGGCACCGCCACCGCCTATGACGACTACGCCGACCCGGCGGCCAAGAGCGTGAGCATCGCCGCCGGAACCCGGACCGCCAACATCCTGATCCCGGTCAAGGGCGACCTGGTGGACGAGCGGAACGAGACGATCATCGTCACCCTGAGCGGGGCCACCAACGCCACGGTGTCCGGCGTGGAGGGGGCCGACGAGGGCGAGGGAACCATCACCGACGACGACGCGGCGGAGCTGTCCATCGCCGACGGGAGCATCGCCGAGGGCGGGGCGGTGAGCTTCACCATCGGGCTGGACCCGGTGTCGGACCGGGCGGTGACCGTCAAGTGGAACACCGCCAACGACGCCAGCGGCGACCACCCGGCCTCGGCGGGCACGGACTACACGGCGGTGAGTCCGGCGCGGACGGCGACCATCGCCGCCGGAGCCTCCAGCGTGGTGGTGACGGTGCAGACGACCCAGGACAGCCTGGACGAACCCGACGAGACCTTCCTGGTGGAACTGTCCGGTCCGGTCAACGCCGCCCTGGCCTCCGGCAAGGACCAGGCCACCGGCACCATCACCGACAACGACGGGGCGCCGACGGTGTCGGTGGGGAACGCGGCGGCGGTGACCGAGGGGAACGACCCCAAGACCACCGTGAACCTGAGCTTCCCGGTGACCCTGTCGGCGGTGAGCGGGCAGCAGGTCACCGTGACCTACACCCTGGGCGGGACGGCCACCGCCGACGACGACTACGCCGACCCGGCGACCAAGAGCGTGACCATCGCGGCGGGGACGCGGACGGCCAACATCCTGGTGCCGGTCAAGGGCGACCTGGTGGACGAGTTGAACGAGACGGTCGTCGTCACCCTGAGCGGGGCCACCAACGCCACGGTGTCCGGCGTGGAGGGGGCCGACGAGGGGGAGGGAACCATCACCGACGACGACGCGGCCCAGCTGTCCATCGCCGACGGGAGCATCGCCGAGGGCGGGGCGGTGAGCTTCACCATCGGGCTGGACCCGGTGTCGGACCGGACGGTGACGGTGAAGTGGAACACCGCCAACGACGCCAGCGGCGACCACCCGGCGGGAGCCGCGGATTATACGGCGGTAAGTCCGGCGCGGACGGCGACCATCGCCGCCGGGACCGCCTCGACCACGGTGTCGGTGCAGACCACCCAGGACAGCCTGGACGAACCCGACGAGACCTTCCTGGTGGAACTGTCCTCGCCGGTCAACGCGACCCTGGCCACCGGCAAGGACCAGGCCACCGGAACCATCACCGACAACGACGGGGCGCCGACGGTGTCGGTGGGGAACGCGGCGGCGGTGACCGAGGGGAACGACCCCAAGACCACCGTGAACCTGAGCTTCCCGGTGACGCTGTCGGCGGTGAGCGGTCAGCAGGTGACGGTGACCTACACCCTGGGCGGGACGGCCACCGCCGACGACGACTACGCCGACCCGGCGACCAAGAGCGTGACCATCGCGGCGGGGACGCGGACGGCCAACATCCTGATCCCGGTCAAGGGCGACCTGGTGGACGAGCGGAACGAGACGATCATCGTCACCCTGAGCGGGGCCACCAACGCCACGGTGTCCGGCGTGGAGGGGGCCGACGAGGGCGAGGGAACCATCACCGACGACGACGCGGCGGAGCTGTCCATCGCCGACGGGAGCATCGCCGAGGGCGGGGCGGTGAGCTTCACCATCGGGCTGGACCCGGTGTCGGACCGGGCGGTGACCGTCAAGTGGAACACCGCCAACGACGCCAGCGGCGACCACCCGGCGGGAGCCGCGGATTATACGGCGGTAAGTCCGGCGCGGACGGCGACCATCGCCGCCGGGACCGCCTCGACCACGGTGTCGGTGCAGACCACCCAGGACAGCCTGGACGAACCCGCCGAGACCTTCCTGGTGGAACTGTCCTCGCCCACCAACGCCACGCTGGCGCACGGGGGCGACCAGGCCACCGGCACCATCATCGACAACGACGAGGCGCCGAACGCCGGCATCATCGCGCCGCAAACGGTCAGCGCGACCAGCGTGATGGAAAACGTCGTGACGGCGCCCACCATCACCTTCACCGTCAGCCTGACCGGAACCACTTTCAACACCGACCAGACGGTAACGGTGAGCGTGGGCAAGGCCGGCGACCCGGCCAAGTCGGGCGTGGACTACACCGCGGTGCCGGACTTCACGCTGACCATTCCGGCGGGAACCGGGAGCGTCCAGGGGAGCTTCACGCTGGATCCCATCGACGACGACCTGGACGAGGCGGACGAGACGCTGACGCTCACGGCGGAGCTGAGCGGCGTCGCCATCCCGGAATTGACCTTCACCATCACCGACAACGACCCGACGCCCACGGTGTCGGTGGGCAACGCCGCGGCGGTGACCGAGGGGAACGACCCCAAGACCACCGTGGATATGAGTTTCCCGGTGACCCTGTCGGCGGTGAGCGGCCAGAAGGTCACCGTCACCTACGCCCTGAGCGGCACCGCCACCGCCTATGACGACTACGCCGACCCGGCGGCCAAGAGCGTGAGCATCGCCGCCGGAACCCGGACCGCCAACCTCCTGGTGCCGGTGAAGGGCGACGTGGTGGACGAGCTCAACGAGACGGTGACGGTGACCCTGAGCGGGGCGACCAACGCCACCGTGTCGGCGGTGGAGGGAGCCGGCGAGGGGGAGGGAACCATCACCGACGACGACGCGGCGGAGCTGTCCATCGCCGACGGGAGCATCGCCGAGGGCGGGGCGGTGAGCTTCACCATCGGGCTGGACCCGGTGTCGGACCGGACGGTGACGGTGAAGTGGAACACGGCCAACGACGCCAGCGGCGACCATCCGGCCTCGGCGGGCACGGACTACACGGCGGTGAGTCCGGCGCGGACGGCGACCATCGCCGCCGGAGCCTCCAGCGTGGTGGTGACGGTGCAGACGACCCAGGACAGCCTGGACGAACCCGACGAGACCTTCCTGGTGGAACTGTCCTCGCCGGTCAACGCGACCCTGGCCACCGGCAAGGACCAGGCCACCGGAACCATCACCGACAACGACGGGGCGCCGACGGTGTCGGTGGGGAACGCGGCGGCGGTGACCGAGGGGAACGACCCCAAGACCACCGTGAACCTGAGCTTCCCGGTGACGCTGTCGGCGGTGAGCGGTCAGCAGGTGACGGTGACCTACACCCTGGGCGGGACGGCCACCGCCGACGACGACTACGCCGACCCGGCGACCAAGAGCGTGACCATCGCGGCGGGGACGCGGACGGCCAACATCCTGGTGCCGGTCAAGGGCGACCTGGTGGACGAGTTGAACGAGACGGTCGTCGTCACCCTGAGCGGGGCCACCAACGCCACGGTGTCCGGCGTGGAGGGGGCCGGCGAGGGGGAGGGAACCATCACCGACGACGACGCGGCGGAGCTGTCCATCGCCGACGGGAGCATCGCCGAGGGCAGCGCGGTCAGCTTCACCATCGCCCTGGACCCGGTGTCGGACCGGACGGTCACCGTGAAGTGGAACACGGCCAACGACGCCGGCGGAACCCATCCGGCCACGGCGGGCACGGACTACACGGCGGTGAGCCCGGCCCGTACGGCCACCATCGCGGCCGGAGCCGCCTCGACCACGGTGACGGTGCAGACCACCCAGGACAGCCTGGACGAACCCGACGAGACCTTCCTGGTGGAACTGTCCTCGCCCACCAACGCAGCGCTGGCCACTGGCGGTGACGAAGCCACGGGCACCATCACCGACAACGACGGGGCGCCCAAGAAAGCGATAAAAGCGATAATTGTACCCTCACCGGGTTCATTGCGCGAAGTAGTAGAGAATGTTGCAAATGCGCCTACCATGACTTTCACCGTCAGTTTGAGCGGAACCACTTTCAACACAGACCAAACGGTAACGGTGAGCGTAGGACAGGACGGAGACCTGGCCACGTCGGGCGTGGACTACACTGCGGTATCTGACTGGACGCTGACCATTCCTGCCGGAGCAAGCAATGTTCAGGGGAGTTTCACGTTGGATCCCATCGATGACGCCTTGGATGAGGCGAATGAGACGCTGACTCTCACGGCTACGCTGCCCGGAGTTGACATCCCTGATTTAACATTCACGATTATTGATGATGACGCAGCGCCGACGGTGTCGGTGGGGAACGCGGCGGCGGTGACCGAGGGGAACGACCCCAAGACCACCGTGAACCTGAGCTTCCCGGTGACCCTGTCGGCGGTGAGCGGGCAGCAGGTCACCGTGACCTACACCCTGGGCGGGACGGCCACCGCCGACGACGACTACGCCGACCCGGCGACCAAGAGCGTGACCATCGCGGCGGGGACGCGGACGGCCAACATCCTGGTGCCGGTCAAGGGCGACCTGGTGGACGAGTTGAACGAGACGGTCGTCGTCACCCTGAGCGGGGCCACCAACGCCACGGTGTCCGGCGTGGAGGGGGCCGACGAGGGGGAGGGAACCATCACCGACGACGACGCGGCCCAGCTGTCCATCGCCGACGGGAGCATCGCCGAGGGCGGGGCGGTGAGCTTCACCATCGGGCTGGACCCGGTGTCGGACCGGACGGTGACGGTGAAGTGGAACACCGCCAACGACGCCAGTGGAACCCACCCGGCCACGGCGGGCACGGACTACACGGCGGTGAGTCCGGCCCGGACGGCGACCATCGCCGCCGGGGCGTCCAGCGTGGCGGTGACGGTGCAGACCACCCAGGACACCCTGGACGAGCCCGACGAGACCTTCCTGGTGGAGCTGTCCTCGCCGGTCAACGCCACGCTGTCCGCCGGCAAGGACCAGGCCACGGGCACCATCACCGACAACGACGATGCGCCCGAAGTCAGCATCACCGGGGGCAGCGGGATTACCGAGGGCGGCGACGCCGAGTTCACCGTCACGGCCAGCCCGGCGCCCGGCGCGGCCCTGCCGGTAGACGTTCGCGTAACGGCCGATGGCTACTTCGGCGTCGCAACGGGCCGGCGGGAGGTGACCATACCCACGAGCGGCAGCGCGACCTTTACCGTAAGCACCGAAGACGACGAGCTGGACGAGATCAACGGGTTGATAATAGGGACGCTGCAAACGGGCAATGACCACACGGTATCACCAACCCAGGGGACAGACACGGTGCCGGTGGCGGACAATGACGAGACGGGACCGGCGGAAGCCACGGTCAGCTTTGAAAAGGCCTCCTATACGTTCAATGAGGATGACAACAACGCCTTTGTCAAAGTCATAATGGACAATGCCCTCACCTCGGCGATAGTAGTTCGGTTCCAGGCGCACTCCACCGACGCGGGAATAGGTCCAGATGGAGACGTTGAGATTTCCCTCGCTGACCTCAGCCGTGGAGAACTGGGCCCCCGGGATATCATCTTTGCGCCAGGGGAAACCAGCCGGGAAATCATGCTGGACCTGTTGGACGACGACGTGGTGGAACCTGACGAAACATTAACTATTTCGCTGAGCTCCGTATCCGGTCCGGTGGCTACCGGGGCGCCCACGACGGTGACGCTAACCGACGATGACCAGGCCGTCATCAGAATTGACCCTCATGACTCCGCGCATCCCTTAACCGTGCAAGTGGAGGAGGGAGGCCAGGGGACTATCTGGGTCCAAATGAACAAACCTCACCAGGAAGACGTAACGATGGATTGCGTGGTGAAGGGCAGCGCTACCCCTGGAGAAGACTACGTGACGTTGCACCACCGCGTAACCATCCCCGCTGGGAGCGAGGCTCTCGCCGTCACCCTGAATACCATAGATGACAACCTGGTTGAAGGTTTGGAAACCTTCATATTCATCATTGCCAACCCGGTTGGGAGCGGCGTGAGCATTGACCCTGAACAGTCAGAACATACCGTGAATATCATGGACAACGACGATTCACCCGCAACACCGGAAATCAGCATCACTGCGGGCAGCGGGATTACCGAGGGCGGCGACGCCGAGTTCACCGTCAAGGTCAGCCCGGCGCCCAGCGCGGCCCTGCCGGTGAAGGTAACGGTGGTAGCCACCAGCGGCTTCGGCGCCGCCGGAACGGGCCATCGGACCGTGACCATACCGACAAGCGGCAGCGCGACATTTACCGTCGGCACCGTAGATGACGCAGTGGACGAGCCCGACGGGTCCATAACAGGGACTCTGCAAGCGGGTAGCGCCTACCGGGTGTCCTCAACGCAAGGATCAGCCACGGTGAAGGTGGCGGACGATGACGAGCCGGTTCCGGCGGAGGCGGTGGTCAGCTTTGAAAAGGCCTCCTATACCCTCGATGAAGATGACAATGTACTGTCTATTAAAGTAGTCATGGACAAGCCCATAACTTCAGAGGTGACAGTTCTTCTCCGGATACACTCCACCGATTCGGAAGCGGGCCGCGGTGAAGACGCGTATATGTACCCCGCTGATCAACACTTCAGCTTTGCGTCAGGGGAGACCAGCCGGGAGATCGCGGTGTACCCGGTGGACAACGACATGGTGGAACCGGACGAAACGTTTACCATTTCTATCGACGTGGTATCCGGGCCCGTGACCGCCGGGGCTCCCACGACGGTGACGCTAACCGACGATGACGAGGGCGTCATATTTATCGACCCGCAAAACGGAACCAGGCAAGTGGAGGAGGGAAAGCAAGGGAGTATTGGGATTTATATGAGCAAATCTAACCAGGAAGACGTAACGGTGGATTTCGTAGTGGGCGGCACAGCCACTGCCGGAGCAGACTACGTGGCGTTGCCCCACCGTGTAACCATCCCCGCCGATGCAACGTATTTTGTCGCTGATGTAAATACTATCGATGATGAGCTCGGCGAAGGTACGGAAACCATTGAATTCTCCCTTGCCAACCCGGTTGGGAACAGTGTGAGTCTTCAACCCAACCTGTCAGATCACACCATGAAGATCTTGGACAATGACCGATTTGTCCCGGAGGCGAGCATAGTTGCGCTCACTGACAGTATCATCGAGGGAGAGGTCGCTTACTTCAAAATCACATTGGACCCCGCTCCTATCGTTAGCTTCCCGGTGTCGATAACCACAGTCCATAGCAACAACTACGAGACAATAACATCTTCAAAGATTGTAGATGTTCCTGCCGGTGGCGTTGTGAGATATGAATGGCACCCATGGGACGATGACGATCACGAGACCGGTGAGACGCTGGAAATGAGACTGAACCCGGACGCTACCTACACGGTATCCAACACCCAGGGATCAGCTACGGTCAACATGGTTGACAACGACTTGCCCAAGCCGGTGGTGAGCATTACGGGCGGCGGTGATATCACTGAGGGCGATGATGCCACATTTACCATCACGGCCAGCCCGGCCCATCCGGACGCGCCGTCCGCTGATCTGTCCGTGAATGTATCCATCACGGTCATCATCGCCTACGAGATAACGAAAGAATCAAAAACGGTCACCGTCTCCCCCGGCGGCAGCGCGACCCTCACCATCGCCACCACCGACGACTCTCTGGACGAATTGGACGGGTCGATAGACGCGACGCTGACTTGGGGGGATGGCTACACTGTATCCAGGACCCAGGGATCAGCCACGGTCAACGTGATTGACAACGATTGGCCCAAGCCGGTGGTGAGCATCACCGGTGGCAGCGACATAGCCGAGGGTGGCGACGCCGAGTTCACCATCACGGCTGGCCCGGCCCATCCGGACGCGCCAACCGCCGATCTCTCGGTGAATGTAGGCATTGAGGTCGCCGGCGACTACGGTGTAACCACAGAGTCGGAAACGGTCACCGTCTCCCCCGGCGGCAGCGCGACCCTCACCATCGCCACCGCCGGCGACACTCTGGACGAATTGGACGGGTCGATAACCGCGACACTGGAATCCGGCGAGGGCTACACCGTGTCCAGCGCCCAGGGCTCAGCTACGGTCAACGTGGTTGACGATGACTTGCCCAAGCCGGTGGTGAGCATCAGCGGCGGCAGTGGCGTAACCGAGGGCGGCAACGCCGAGTTCACCATCACGGCCAGCCCGGCGCATCCGGACGCGCCGGCCGCTGATATCTCGGTGAATGTGAGCATTGAGGGCGTCGGCGACTACGGGGTGGCCACAGAGTCGGAAACGGTCACCGTCTCCCCCGGCGGCAGCGCGACCCTCACCATCGCCACCGCCGGCGACACTCTGGACGAATTGGACGGGTCGATAACCGCGACACTGGAATCCGGCGAGGGCTACACTGTGTCCAGCACCCAGGGAACAGCCACGGTCAACGTGGTTGACGATGACCTTCCCAAGCCGGTGGTGAGCATCACCGGCGGCAGCGGCGTAACCGAGGGTGGCACCGCCGAGTTCACCATCACGGCCAACCCGGCCCATCCGGACTCGCCGGCCGCTGAAATCTCGGTGAATGTGAGTATTGAGGTCGTCGGCGACTACGGCGTAACCACAGAGTCGGAAACGGTCGCCGTCTCCCCCGGCGGCAGCGCGACCCTCACCATCGCCACCACCGACGACTCTCTGGACGAATTGGACGGGTCGATAGCCGCGACACTGGAATCCGGCGAGGGCTACACTGTGTCCGGCACCCAGGGCTCAGCTACGGTCAACGTGGTTGACGATGACGCTTCGCCGACCGTCTCCGTCGAAGATGCATCAGGATTTGAAGACAGTTTCCTGGAGTTCCGGGTGACTCTATCCGAGGTATCGGGCCGGGAGGTCCAGGTAAGTTGGTACACCCTGCCCAGCGAGAGCTTGGACAATCGCGCGCATACGACCGACTACGATACAATGAGTGGCCGGCTGGTCTTTGCGCCGGGAGTTACCGTTATGACGGGAAAGGTGAACCTGAAGCAGGATACCGAAGACGAAGAGGATGAGCACTTCACGGTGTGGCTCTCGAATCCGGATGGGGCCACCATAGCACGCGAAAAGGCTACCATGACTATCAAGGATGCCGAATAATAGGATAAAGCCGAAAAGGGCGGCTCGGCGCCCGAGATCTCTTGGAATCCCACCAATGCCGGTGTAGTCGGGAGTTGCGATTCGGGGACCAGGCGCCTGGGATGGAATCGGGCAGGTTGAGCATGGCTGGGACTTGCCGTCGAATGTGAGGTCAGGCCAGCTTGCCCTGTCTTCCAGACGCTATGACAATGCGCGGAAGGGACCTATTTTGGAAATACTCGGCAAGAAGATAACCTTGATCAGTCGCATAGATCGTTCCGTGCGGAATTTGATTCTGCTACGTATCGTGTGGATCGTGACAGTCGGATTATCAATGGCCGTAATCCTCGGTTGCGATGGAGAGCACGAACCCGGGCCCACCGCCGACATCCGGGCTACTACCGACGCCACGGTCACGGCGGAGACTCCGACGAACGGTTCTACCGTTGAACCAACCGCGACGCCGGCGCCCACGGTGGCTCCCACGCCAGACACTCCCACCCCGGTTCCCGCCCGTTCAACAAACCCGATTTTCCGGGAACTGGACAGTTCCTCTACTGGAGAGGACCTAATTGCGTTGCTTTCCGCCGATGAAGCTGCCTGCCTGGAGGCCCGAATGGGCGACAGCTACCAAAGTTTCTTGGGGACGCCGCTCATGGGATACGCCCGCGACCTATTGACGGGCAATGGCAACGCATCGTCTCCGGTCGAGAGTTGTCTTGTGGGAGAGCGCCTGGTTGCGGCAAGGGTCTCAATGTTGTCGATTGCCGCAGGTGGTTTCAGCGTCGAAACCCGTGAGTGCATAGCTGAACTCCTGGAGACGGACCCTGCCCTGGCTCAAGCTCTCACCCAGCCGGGTGATGTGGCGGGAGGGCATTCAGAGTTGCGGCTACTGTCGTGTCTAACCCCTGATGAGGCTGCAAATCTGACGCCGCCGGGTGAAGGGCCAGCGCCCAACCCGGACGAAATCCGGTGCTTAATGGACGAGTTGGCGGGAACACCCTCCGGCGAACGCATCATTGCCGTCCTCTCGGGAACAGACCCGACGGGAAAAGGGTTGACGATGGAGGAGAGCGCGGCGCTGGGTGTGGCGGTGGAAACCTGCGGCATCGAGACGGAATTCGGTTTTCCCGCACCTGGTGACACCGAAAACCAGGGGTTGCCGCCAGATGATCTGAGTCCTGTGGAGCTGGACGACCCACAGCAATTCTTCACTGAACTTTCGCCCAATGAACGTTCCTGCCTCAGCGGCAAGGGTATCGGCCCCCAGGAACTGTTGCAGATGGCAGGAAGTGCTCCGGGCGGCTCACCGGAGACCGCCTCAGCCATCGTCAACTGCCTGCAAGACGATACGGTGCTGCGTCTGTTCCTGACCCAACTGGTCGGGCAGGTTGAACCCTTCAGCCAGGATACTTCAGTGTGCATTCGGGAGGGATTCGTTCCGCTGGACCTACGGGCGCTGCTGGCGCCAGCCGTTGCTGGGAATGCTCCCGCCAATTCTCTGGCCCTGGGCATGGTCGCGCTCAACGTTACCGTGGTTTGCATGACCGATGCCGAATGGGAGATCTATGCATCCAGGCTTGGTATGCAACCGGAGGACAGAGAGCGCGCGGCCTGCCTGTTCGAGGAGTTGGGCGGACCGGCGCAACTGGTGGAAGCCATGCAGGCAGCCAGCTTGGGCGAAACGCCGGAGGAGTTCATCAGGGCCAGCCAATTCTGCGGGCTGGAGTCTCCTCCTCCAGGCGCCATGTCCACCCCCACACCAATGCCCACTCCCCCGACCGGCGCTGCCGCTGGTCCGGCTGCCGCGCCTTTCCCTCAGCAGGCCCACGTCATCTTGCGGGTCGTGCTCGTGAGCGAGGATTGGGTCCCTTTCTCTTTAGCAGGAGGCTGGACCGAGGCCGCTCCCGAGAAGGAGAGCGAAAGCCTCCGCCACTATGAAGCGGCGATATGGGAGGAGACCGATTCGGTGCGCCTGTACACCTTCCCCAACGATTACGACCCCTTCTTCGGCGTCTTCGGCGATGTCCCAGCTTCCGAAGTCATCGCCTACCGGGAGCAGTACGCGATCAGTGTCCACGAAGACATGCCGGAGGAATCCTCGGACGAGCGCAGCGATTTCCTGCGGGCCGCCTTTGAAGATTTCGCCCGGATGCTGGTCCACCGCCATCCGGATGCGGAGCATCATCTCATGTTCAATGGACATGGCGGGCCGGGGGGCGACCTGTTCGAAAAGCAGCTGAAGAACCGTGATGCCGACGCCTTTCTCGCAACCTGGACGGGGCGGCTGGGCAAGCCTCTGGGCGTCGTCGATATGGGCGGGCCGTGCAACAAGGGCGGTTATGAGGACCTGGCCAACTTCTGCAAGCACGCGCGCTACTACGTGGCGTCCGACCTGCCCAACGGCGGATATTCGACGGACGACTGGACGCCGGAGAAGCACTGGGAGACCAGCGAGGCGAAGCAGTACCACCGTATCCCTGAATCGAACGACACCCTGGAAGAGGCGCTCATCGAGCGCGTCAACCTTCGCAGGAAGGACTACGAGCATTCAAGGAGCAACCTGACGCAAGACAGGTGGCCGCAGGCGAACTATGTGTACTCTTGCGTCGCCTTCAGGGACTTCAGCGCGGCTTTCGAGATCTACCTCGATGAAACTACCATCCCGGATCCCTTGTATGACCTGTATGAACTGATGCTGGAGTATTCGGCGCCGCCGAGCCTGTTGGAGAAGTTCCAGGATGTCTTCGTGCATGCGGTTGACAACCGCGACTTCTTCACTTGGAACATACCCGCCAACGGCATGATCACGCCTTTCGAACGCATCTATAGCCGGTGGGCATCAAGCGAGGCATCCCAACGATAGCTGGGGATTTGAGATAGGATATGTTGCAAAGGGTCACAGGCCAAGCCACATCTCAAAGATGGTACTGCCTACCATCAACTCAGGCCCGGACGGGGATGTGCCGTCCCGCACTCAGATTACGGGGGCGTTTCCGCCGACTCCCGCCCGTTCTCAAGACACGGCTTTCCCACGCGCAATTCAGAACATGCAGAAACCGGCGCGAATGTTGCAGGACAGGGTCGCGGGAATTCTTGTATAATCTGCGCACAATGACCGCCGCCCAGCGGCGCTGGCTTCTGTTGCTTGAGCGTCAGTTGATTGAAAACCGACAATCATCCTGTGTTGCGTTCCGGCCGATGTTGCCGGGGAGTGAGGGCCATAAAAATAATATGATAATAGTTAGGTGGCTCTTCAGCCGTTACCTACCCCTTTCAGCCCCCCCCCCCCCCCCCGACCTGAGGCATGTAAATTCCAGGGACGCCGGCGCTTTCCAGCTTCAGCAGCGGATAGCAGCCGAGACGTCGTTGCGTGAACATCGGATGGGCCCGGCCAACGTGAGTTGGCCGGGCCTTTTCACGTGTTCCTTTTCACCCGTTCCCCGGCCGGACTGAAACGGCCGCGCCGCTCCCGGGTAGAACCCGCGAATTTCGGCCACTCATAACGTTCCGGAGGTTCCTGATGCAATCGTTATCTTTCTTGACCGGGTCTTTCTTGACCGGTTCTACCGTCGCCGGGGCAAAGGCCGGAGCCTGGCGCCGGGCGGCGCTGCTGTTCGGCCTGCTCCCGGCGCTGCTGCTGGCCCTGTTCGTCGGCAGCGCGCCTGACGCCGCGGCGCAGACCACGCGCACGATCACGATGTCCATCGCCGGCGCCGGCCCCCCGGCCGGCTTCACCTACCCCACCATGAACGAAGGAGACTCGGTCGGCCAACGGACCCTTCGCTTCACCCTGGACAGCGCGGCGCCGGCCGGAGGCATCGACATGGGGTCCCCGGGCACTGCCCCGAACGGGAATACGCAGGTGATCAGCACGCTGATAGCCGAGGGTCAGACCAGTATCGACTATGGAATACATCCGAACGACGACAGCGTGGACAGACCCAACTACGCCTACGTGCAGATCTATCCCAACTCCCCCAATACCCCGGGCGTCACGTTTACCGTCGTCCCCGCAGACCGCACGGTCCTGCTGACCGTGGTCGATAACGACCCGACGGAGGTCACCCTGACGCGCGTTGACACCGGCGAGGACACGCTGTACGAAGGCGACACGGCGCAGTTCGAGGTGAGCCTGAGCCGCCCGCTGGTGGGCGCCGGGGACCACGGGCCCGCCGAGGTCATCGCCGTGCCGCTGCACATCCTCCATATCGGGGACGCCGTCACCACGTCGGATTGGTCCATCACGCTGGACGCAGACTCGCCCAATACCGGGGTATCCCTGGGTCAGCCCGTGGTCGATAGCGGGGGGGATTTCGCGCACCAGGTCGTCACCTTCAGCGGCGCGGGCGCGCAGACTGCCGTCCTGAAGGTCGCCGCCGAAAATGACTCCAGTCAGGAAGAAGACGAAGCGATCACCATTAGTCTGGCGTCAAACGCCGAGTTCGATGGGCCGACGCACGGGTCCGCCACCAACGTGGGCGGCGGCGCCGACCCGCACGTGACCGGCTCACCCCCACTGACTGACCGTTTCAGTTTGACGATTCGCGACGGCAGCCGCCCACGCCCGATCCTCTTCCGCACCTGCCCCGACTCCGTCGTTATCGACTACGACTGTTCCACCAGCTGGGTGGAGTCGGAGCGCCCGCTGGTCCAGTTGGTGGAGGGCGGCGGCCAGGTCACGTACCAATACAAGCTGACCGGACACCCAACCGGACACCCAGACGATAGGTTTGGAACAGCCTCCGTCTCCATCCAGGACACGCGAAAGAAGGGCCCTCAGAACGTCGGAGTCGGTCTGGCGGATTGGGACCGGATCAGGTGCCACGGGACCGTGGACCATGGGACAATGACTCCGGTTGGCGTGAGCAGCAGTATCTTAGTCACTTCGGCCACTTCCATTTCCACCACGCAGTGGCATGACCTGTTTGGCGGCTGCCCTTACCACGCGAACCAGATGTCATGGGCGGAGCGCGACGACTGGCAGACGGTCACCTTTTCCGCCGGTCACGACGCCGACGCCTACGATGAAGCCATCGTGCTGGAGCACCGGGTTCGCACGACCGCGCCCGGCGGCGGCTACGTGTACGACGGCCCGCCCGGCCAGGAGGGGATTGGTCCGACCCAGCAAAGAAGAGTTACGGTGCCGGCGTACGGCCCGGGGTACGTGGATCTCCGCATCGTTGACGACGACGATTGGGATCAGGAGTTCCTGTACTCCGGCGACGGCGGGGCCACCTGGACCAAGGCGAGCGACGGCGGCCTGCGGGAAGCCATCCCGGACGAACTGGAGGCGGGCGCTACCCACGACGTGCTGATCAAGCTGCTGAACCCGTCGCTGGCTAGCCATCGGAGCCGGGATTACGTCTACGTCAAGGTCAGCGGCTGCGACGATCTGTTCTGGAGCCCGGTTTGCGATATCGGGGTGTCGCCGAACAGTTACGGCAATGACAGGCCATCCGCCTTTACGGATTTCGACTGGGGCACGGGCGGTGATGTCAACGCGCCGGCCAACGGCACGGTCAGGCTGAGACTGCACGCCAATGCGGATGCGACGCCGGGAACCATGAAGACGATCTCCTTCTGGAACTACGACTGGTTGCGGCGGACCGACACCGACCTGCCCGACCCCAGCCTGCGTCAAGAGGGCCCCAACAAGAACACGGCCAGTCGCTATATCAGCGGCATGCTCTACGAGGAGACCCGCGTGGTCGAGATCGTCGCGGGCTCGGAACAGGAGCAGGCGCTGCCGCCGACGCTGACCATCGCCAGCGCGGAGACGTCGGTCACCGAGGGCGGCGACGTGACCTTCACCATCAGCGCCAACCCGGCGCCGCAGTTCGACGTCACGGTCAACATAGCCGCGGATGAGGAGATGGGCTCGGGCATAGACCTCGTCGCCAGCTCCTGGCTGACCACGATCATCTTCCCGGCCTGGCAGTCCTCGACGACGTGGACGTTCACAACCTACTCCGACGAGGTGGCGCTGGCCGACGGCACGGTGGTCGGGCGGCTCCTGCCCGGCGAAGGGTACGCCGTAGGCGCGCCGTCCAGCGTCACCCTGACGCTGGTTGACGACGATGGCATCGGCGGCGACGGCATCAGAGGCGGCGCGCCGGAAGATCCGCCGGGAGACCCGCCGGGAGATCCGCCGCCGCCGCCGACCTACGCGGTGGATCCGCAGGTGATCGCGGCGGTGCAGGCATTGGCGTCGCAGACCCAGCACGGCACGGCCCACGTCAACCGCTGGCTGCGGGCGCTGGCCGCCCTGGGCGGGATCCACCCGGACGGCGTCACCGGCGGCGCCCTGACCCTCGCCGAGGCGCGGGGGATGGCCGACACCTATAACACCCCGGTGTGGAACCAGGTGGTCGCCCAGCTAGAGGCCAAGGCGGCTTTCGAGGCGGCGCAGCAGACCACGCCGGCAGTTAACCTCACGACCGCCACCGGCGGAACCGAAGGCTCCAACGTGACCTTCACCCTGAGCGCGAACCCGGCGCCGGCGGCGGACCTCGCCGTCAGCGTGACGGTGGTCACCTCGGGCGACTACGGCGTGACCGCCGGCCCGCGCACGGTGACCATCGCCGGCGGCTCCACCACCAAGACGCTGACGTTGCCGACCACGGACGACTCCACGGACGAGGACGACGGCTTTGTCATGCTGACGGTGAACTCCGGCAGCGACTACACGGTGGGACCGCTGTCGGCGGGGATCGCGCTGGTCCGGGACAACGACGACGGCGCGCCGGAGCAGCAGTCGCCACCGGAGCAGCCAACGCAGCCGCCGCCCACGCCTGAGGTGAACGTCACCAGCGCCGCCGGCGGAACCGAAGGCTCCAACGTGACTTTCACCCTGAGCGCGAACCCCGCGCCCACGGCGGACCTGGCCGTCAGCGCGACGGTTGCCACCGCGGGCGACTACGGCGTAACCGCCGGCCCGCGTACGGTGACCATCGCCGGCGGCGCTACGAGCCAGACGCTGACCCTGCCGACGACGGACGACTCCACGGACGAGGCCGACGGCTCGGTGACGCTGACGCTGAACGGCGGCAGCGGCTACACGGTGGGACAGTTTTCGTCGGAGACGGCGCAAATCCAGGACGACGACGAGCCGCAGCAGCAACAGCCGCAGCAGCCGGCGACCTACACGGTGGATCCGGCGCTGATCGCGGAAGTCCAGGCGCACATCGACGCCTTCACCGCCCGCAACCACGCGGCCGGCATCCGCGACTGGAACCTGATCCTGGACCGTCTGGAAGGCCGGACCGGCATGAGCGACGCGAAAATCGCCGCCTGGCTCGAGAACTCGAAACGCCACGGCTGGCAGGACGGCATCGTCACGCTGCCCAAGGTGCAGGCGGCGCTGGCGGCGCTGGCGGCGCAGCAAACCCAGCAGACGCCACCGACGCCTGAGGTGAACATCACGTCCGCCGCCGGCGGAACCGAAGGCTCCAACGTGACGTTCACCGTGAGCGCGAACCCCGCGCCCGCGGCCGACCTGGCGGTGAGCGTAACGGTTGCCACCTCGGGAGACTACGGCGTGACCGCCGGCCCGCGCACGGTGACCATCGCCGGCGGCGCAACCAGCAAGACGCTGACCCTGCCAACCACCGACGACGCGACGGACGAGGCCGACGGCTCGGTGACGCTGACGCTGAACGGCGGCAGCGGCTACACCGTGGGACAGTTTTCGTCGGAGACGGCGCAAATCCAGGACGACGATGAGCCGCAGCAGCAACAGCCGGAGCAGCCGGTGGTCATCCCGGTGGTGAGCGTCACCGGCGGCGCTGGCGTAACCGAGGGCGGAAACGCCAGCTTCACGGTCACGGCGAACCCGGCGCCGGCAAGTGCGCTGACGGTCAGCGTGACCGTGAGCGCCCGCGGCGACTACGGCGCAACCACGGGTTCGCGGACGGTGACCATCCCAACAGCCGGCAGTGCGACGTTCACCGTCGCCACGACTAACGACGGGAACGACGAGGCCGACGGGTCGGTGACGGCCACGATGAACACCGGCAACGGCTACACGGTGTCCGCGTCGCAGGGAGCGGCCACGGTCAGCGTGGCGGACGACGACGTTCCGGTGGTCTCGATCAGCGGTGGCAACGGCATCACCGAGGGCGGAAACGCCAGCTTCACCATCACCGCCAACCCGGCGCCGGCAAGTGCGCTGTCGGTCAGCGTGACGGTCACCGCCAGCGGCGACTACGGCGCAACCACCGGCTCGCGCACGGTGACCATCCCGACCACGGGCAGCGCCACCCTGACCGTCGGCACCACCGACGACGGGAACGACGAGGCCGACGGGTCGGTCACGGCCACCCTGGTGGACGGCGCCGATTACGACCTGGGCACTAACCAGGCCGCCACGATCAGCGTGTCGGACGACGACGATGCGCCGCCGGTGGTCACCCCGGTGGTGAGTATCAGCGGGGGCAGCGGCGTGACCGAAGGCGGAGACGCCAGCTTCACCATCACCGCGAACCCGACGCCGGCGAGCGCTCTGCCGGTCAGCGTGACCGTCACCGCCAGCGGCGATTACGGGGTAACCACCGGCTCGCGGACGGTGACCGTCCCAACAGGCGGCAGCGCCACGTTCACCGTCGCCACCACTGACGACGGGAACGACGAGGCCGACGGCTCCGTGACGGCCACCCTGGTGGACGGGGCGGACTATGACCTGGGCACGAGCGCGTCCGCCACGGTCAGCGTGGCGGACGACGACGTTCCGGTGGTCTCGGTCACTGGCGGCAACGGCATCACCGAGGGCGGAAACGCCAGATTCACCATCACCGCCAACCCGGTTCCCGCCGCCAACCTGTCTGTCAGCGTGACCGTCACCGCCAGCGGTGATTACGGGGCAACCACCGGCTCGCAGACGGTGACCGTCCCGACCACGGGCAGCGCGGTCCTGACCGTCGGCACCACCGATGACTCAGCGGACGAAGCCGACGGCTCCGTCACGGCCACCCTGGTGGATGGGGCCGATTACGACCTGGGCACGAACCAGGCTGCCACGGTCAGCGTGGCCGACGACGATGCGCCGCCGGTGGTCACCCCGGTGGTGAGTATCAGCGGGGGCAGCGGCGTCACCGAGGGCGGAAACGCCAGCTTCACGGTCACGGCGAACCCGACGCCGGCCAGCGCGCTGTCGGTCAGCGTGACCGTCTCCGCCAGCGGCGACTACGGCGCAACCACCGGCTCGCGGACGGTGACCGTCCCGACCACGGGCAGCGCCACCCTGACCGTCGGCACCACCGACGACTCAGCGGACGAAGCCGACGGTTCGGTCACGGCCACCCTGGTGGACGGCGCCGATTACGACCTGGGCACGAACCAGGCCGCCACGGTCAGCGTGTCCGACGACGACGATGCGCCGCCGGTGCAGACCGCGATAGCCATTTCCATAGAGGACGCTTCCGCATCGGAAAGCGCTTCAGACCTGGTGTTCCGGGTGACCCTCTCCGAGGCGTCGAATGAGGACGTCACGGTGCAGTGGGCTACCGGTCATTCGCAAAGCCCCGACCGGGCGCGCGGCGGGCAGGGCTACGACTACGACTTCTGGCATGCGAGAGGAGAGATAGTGATTCGCGCCGGCGAAACCAGCGGCACGGGAGCCGTGTGGCTGAATCAGGATTCCAGGGACGAGCCGGACGAAGTCTTCACGGTGACGCTCTCTTCCCCGAAAGGCGCGACGCTGGAACGCGAGGAAGGGACCATGACCATCATCGACGACGACTAATGGACGACGGCTAATCCGGCGCAGCCGGAAGAAACCGGAGCCCGTGGGGGCCGGCGGCACTGTCGCCGGCCCCTGGCCTTGACCGCAGCCCGGCGCGCGGTGGTGGGAAGAAAGGGGAAAGCAAGGCGCGGCCTCGCCCGGCCCCCGCCACTGTCGGGCATTGGCTGCCGGATCGAATCGGCGAATGGCCTGGCGCGTGTCCGGTCTGACCCAGGGAACCGAGCCGGTGAACTGGGTGGCGCCTCGCGGCATGAATGGCGCGTCCGGTGGAGGAATCTCGGACCCTACCCAGACCGGCCTCGGCGCGGGTATAATGCCCTCAACAAGCAAGCTCATCGCCAACGTTACTCCCACGCTAAGCCCACCGAGGTTCGGCATGACCACCGCCAACACCACCGGCCAGAATCCGAAAGCCCAGAAGCGTTTCCGGCTGCCGGACATACCAGACCGCGAGCCTGATGAAGTGACTCAATACGACCAACTCTTCCACCGGGGGCTGTCCAACGATCTGCGCGTACACCTGGGGAATCACGAGAGCACCCTGGTGGGCGCCGACCACTGGATCGTCCCGGACACTGATTTCGACAAGCGCCGCGCCCGGTATCCCGACCTTATGGTGGCCTTTGGCGTGGACCCGGCGGCGTACAAGGCCAGCAACGGGTACATCGTTTCGGAGCAGGGGAAGCCGCCGGACTTCGTGCTGGAGGTGGCTTCAGAGAGCACGGGAGAGATAGACGTGGGTCCCAAAAGGGACTACTACGCGGCCCTGGGCATCCGGGAATACTGGCGCTTTGACGAGACGGGGGAGCATCACGGGACGAAGCTGTCCGGTGACATTCTGGTGGAGGCGCGGTACGAGCCGGTGGATATAGCGGAACTGCCCGGTGGGGTATTGCAGGGATACAGCCGCGTATTGAACCTGCACCTGCGATGGGAGGAAGGCCGGTTGGTGTGGCACGACCCGTCGACTGGGCGGCCCATCGCAACCCTGGAAGATGAGCGTTCCCGCGCTGACACTGCCGAGGCGCGCAACCGGGAGTTGGAAGAGGAACTACGCCGGTTGCGCGGCGGTTAGGGTATTGGATTTAACGGACAACGGCGGCAACTTGGGATCATATTCCTGTAGGCGAATGCCCCAAGGTGCCGCCGTTGCCTTGATCCCACTGGCTGGCATGTCTGCCATTGGTTAGGCTGACCGCGTTTTCTGTCTTTACGGGCAGGAGAAGCTGGCGGTCTACCCTGCCTGAGGATCATTGTCGCCGGGCTTTGTTTTCCGCAACATCGTCGAGCAGCCCCGCTTGTCCACGATGTGGTTCACCGAGACCCGGCCCCGGCTGTCGTAGCCGCTGGTGTAGGCAAACTCAACCTCGGCCCCCCAGGGGACCCGCCCGCCGGTCCGAATCGTGTCAGTTCCAGGCCCGCCGGCGCCGCGCACCACCACCCCGTTGCGCCCGCCCTTCTTCCAAGCCACGACCTTGAGTTCCACCGGGGCCACCAATTCCGCCGCCGACGGCGCAAACAACACCTCGTGCAGCCGCCGCAGCACGTCCCCGGACGGGGTGCGCTGGCCGTTCATGATCTGGGAGAGATAGGAGACACTGATGCCCGCCCGCCGGGCCACCTCGTTCTGGCTTAACCCGTGGGCTTCCATGCGGTCCCACAGGGCTTGCGGGTCCACGGTGGGAAGCTGGGCGGCCTCGACCTTGACCGGAGCCTCCAGGACGGACTCCATCCGGGCCTGGGCGGCGGGACTCAGATGGCGCCGGCCCCGCGACGCCTGGACGACGTACCCGTAGCTCAGTCCCGTCCGGTCGGCCACCTGGCGCAGGGTCAGGCCCCGCTCCCTGGCCCGCTCCCGGATGTAGGTGCTCTCGTTCTTCCCCTCGACCACGCCCCCCTGGCGGTAGACGACGCCCTGCCCGGGGACCTCCCCCAGGACGGCCATTGCCCTTTCCCGCAGCATCGGGGTCCAGGGCCTGCGACCATTGGCAACCGAGCACAAGTAGCTGTAGTTGACTCCCATCTTCTCCGCCAGTTGCTTCAGGTTGAGGCCCCTGCGACGGGCGGCGGCCCGCAGCTCGCTCTCGGGCTTGCTCCGGTGCGCCGTGTCTTTCGCCGTTCCGGCGTGCGCCTCCGTGTCCTGTAGGGTGGCGATGTCGCCCTGGCCGTCCCCCGAACTGATGGTGGTGGCCTTGAGGTTGTGGGTGTTCTCCGTCTTGTCGATGCTGGTAATCGCCTTCATGTCGCTTCCTCCGAAAGGCGGAAAGCGAGGCCGGCCCGAATGGACCGACCCCGCTCTCCGGTTAAAGATGCAGGTTGTTGGGTGCGGTCCATTCAGCCGCTTGGATGTTCGCCGCCGGCGAAACACAAAGAGCGGGGCCGCCTCCCCCAGTTGGGAGAGACGACCCCGCTCGTTGGCGCCTATTCGATTGTCATTGGCGGCCCATCAAGCCGCCTTGGTGGACCCTGCCGCGCTTCGGGCAGCGGGCCCAGGGTTACTGCCGGTTCACCGGTTGCTGCAACCGGCCCCTGATGACAGATTACTTACGGTGATCGTTGTTCTTGCTGTCGATTACCTCCTCGATGTGAATCTGGTTGTAGTTGCCGTCGTGGTCGCTGACGTTCTGCCCGTTGCCGACCCAGTTGCCGACGTCGGCGACGACGTTAATGATTGGCGCGACAGCCTGTGTCTGTCGCTTGACCCCGGTTCCTGACACTCGCTGCGCCGCATTGCAGGCAATGCCATTGCCCGCCCGAACCTGCTCGCGCCATTGTCGGCAACCGACAGCCACGGGATGGTCATGACCCTCGACGGCGCAACCGGCACCGGCTCACGCCATCCCCCGCAAGACACACTGCGCCCAGGGTGGTATTCAGCAGGTCAAACCAGGCCGTGCGGAACGCGCACTACGCCCAGGGTCGGGCGGCGCAACAGGAAATGACAGTCGGGAGTTGTCGAAAGGCGCAGGTCGCCCAGGTTAGAGTTCAGCCGCTCAATCCAGTCGCCCGGCGTTGGACGCACTGCGCCCAAGGCAGGTTGGCGCAAGACGCAGTTCGGCTAGGGTGTAATGTCTGGGAACCGCTTTGCGAGGAGAAGGGAGTGGAGCGCAACGGGACCAGCGGCCACGCCGGCTGACGGCGTGCCGGTGGAAACTGCGTCGCAATCGTGAGCGTACGGTACGCTGTTCTCAAACGACCGGAGCGTGCGGAATCTGCGGCCTGGTCAATGCTGTCCAACAGCTATGCCGCATAGGGGATGGGAGGGTCAGCAGTTGGTGATCAACTCCAACCCGAGCTTGAAAGGACAGCGAAGCAGGTCAACCGCTCCGCAGAGAAAACGGTAGGGAAAGGAACGCAGGGAGTGCCGTGCTGTTTCCGGTTGCCACCTCCTCGATTCAGTCCGTAGGGCAGGGATTCCAACTCGGGTCGGGATACCAGGTGAGACGCACCGCGCGCCTGGGCTAACGTGCCTCGCAGACGCCCATCGGGAGAGCAAGGCTCAATCCTCTTGGGCAAGTCCATCGCGGGCGGCCGTTCGGAGAGCTGGGCTCAATCCTACGCGGCCAAACCCGGGTCCAGAGACGGGACCCTCCAGTTTTCTCGGCAGGAAGCACTGGCAAAAGCCTGATCACGTAATCCAGTATCCGGCGCCGGGTCCGCCGTGGCAAGACCACAGGCGTTCCGACGGGAAAGCGTTGCCTCTTGTTGACCCAAAACCTAAGCGCGCTTCCGGCCCCGGAGTCGTTCACCTCCTTGGTGCAGTCATTGAGGTCGGGGTTCCGTACCTTGGGTAAAAGGTTCACCTGCCGGGGCGCCGCGAGCCGAACCCGCGAACGCCTCAGCTTGTTTGGAAACGAAGCGCCGCTAAACGCTCCGTCCCCGCCGCCTGGAATAGGAGGCGATCAACCTCCACCACCTGGCGGACGCCCAATGAAAGGAGCGATCAACTCCCATCAACGGACGGGTGCCCAGCGGCCGGAGTAGTCAGTTCCGGGTCGCTGAACGGCGCCCAACGGGAGAAGGACTTAAACACTCCAACCCGTTGGACTGGGCCGGGAACGAGGGACTTAAACACCCCGTCAATCCGGTCCGCGCTGCTTGCAGAGAGCTACGTCAAATCCGCAGCGGCAGCATTCCCTCTTGGGCGACCCTTCCAGAGAGCGAATCAAATCCGTCAGGTCATACCCGGGCAACAGGGATCGTGCCCCCAGGTTTCTATGGCGGGAAACCTGGAAAAGCCAGACAACGGATTAATTGTCGCGCACTCCAAGGCTGTTGCATAGCCCCTCCGCGCCCCCATCGGAAAAGTGTTCACTTTTCTTCAATGGAATTTACTGAAGCCAATTGGCACGCCGCACCCGGCCCGTTGCCGCCACCCCCGCCACATCCCCCAGGCTCAGCACCCGCCGCACCCGGTGCAGCATGTTACGCCTGGTCAGCTTGCGCCTGGTATCGTCCTGGGTACCCCCATCCGCCGGGTCAGCCTGCCGCCCTCCGGCCTGGCCGTCAGAGTCTGGTGGTCCAGGTACAGTCTTGCCCTTGACCTGCTTACTGCTTTTCCCCGTACCAGTTCGTCCAGCGGCGCCATCAGCCGCAGGTGGTGCAGGTCCTATATGTTCGTGCTCTCCTCGATGCCTGGACCGGTGCCCAGCTACCTGGCATTCATCCCCGGCGCCTCCCTTCCGTCTCCGGTTGCATAAATGCAACTTTCCAACGGGGCCGATGCAACTGCTGAGCGGTCGGGCCAGTTGCAGAAATGCAACTTTCAGCTACGGCCAATTCAACCCGACGTTGGAACGGGGACTCACGAAAAGTGTTAACCGGCAAACTCCGGTAGAGGGCCGGTTTCCTCCCACTTCAGCTACGAAATGGCCCAACTTGCATTGCTGCAACCGGAGTCCGTTCCCTGTACACCCCGTTGACGTCCCGGAGGAGGTCTCCGGCGTGGGGCCCTGCAAGACCCCGCACAAGTGCGGCCCCCTGCGGGAGGTTATGTAGAGGGGCCGGTTGGTTCACACTGTTCGGTGGCGGCGTTGGCGAAGGCGCTGACGGCACAGACCGAGGTGGGGTGAACGATCCGACCCGGTAACCCGGTACCGGCTCGCATTCCGGCAAGCGGAGTCAGGTTCCGGTACACCCCAGGGCCGTCCGGAAGGCAGGGGGCCCGTAGGCCCCCACATATGTGGGACCTCACAGGCGGTTATGCCGGCGCTCCGAGTCGTTCACACTCCATGGTGTCAATGCTGGGGTAGAAAGGCATCCGCCGATTCCCGATCCGATGCGATGAGGTACGAAGCAGTGAACCGCAACGCCGACCCCAGCTATGACGGGCGCCGGGACCGGGACAATATCAACGTTGGGCAGCCGCCCAGCCAGATCAACGGGCTCCCCCAGACTGCCGGAGACGCCCGGCAACGGACCGGCCAACGGCTCAAGTCTCAAGACCCGGAGGCTGCATCCATTGCCCGCGACTGCGGACCGGACCCGGACCGGCCCCAAGCAGGGCGTAACGCACCGGCACATCCCCGGCGATTTGGGGGCGTTTTTCCAGAACCGATGCCGGTTGACGCCCCGTCACGCACCCCCACGTCAATCGGGTTTTCGACTGCAAGACCGGAACCAGCCCTTAACTTCAAGCGTTTCCTTTTTACGTCCGGTAGGGAGGTGATTTAGCCTCGTTTCAGCTTTGAAACGACCCACCCGGCGGCTGCATGCCAAAGCTCAAACTCCTGTACACCCCCAGCACAGCAGCTGAGGACCCTGACGCCGGGGGACTCGTAAGCGTTATCAAGGTTGATAACCCTCACAGGTATTTCCGGCCACCGTCCTGCTGTCCACACTCTCTGGCGGCAGCGGCAAAGACGCCGATGACCTAAACCGATGAAAGGTGAACGACATGATCTTGAAACTCGAACCTCGACACGACCCGGAGACCCCATCCCACACGCACAACGAGAGGATATGCGAAACGACACCGGAAGAAACAAGCCGGACCGTCCCTCCGGGCGCAGCCCGGAATCCGGCACCGCCAGCGGCAAGACCCCAAGGAGAACATCCCCGCAGCACACCGACGCGGAGCGGGAGCAGATTCAGGCGGGACTGCGCATCCTGGCCCGCATGATCGCCCGCGCCCACCTGCGGCGGCAGGCGGAAGGGGGCAGCGAACCCGCATCCGGTCCCCCGAGGTCCGTTGAATCCCTGGAATGAGCCATCCTCGGCCGGGCTGCTGGCAAGGTCTCAAAGGTACCGCCGAGAGCCTGCCAGCCCCGCCCCCTACCACAAAACTGGCCCAAATGTAATGCCTTACAAGGCATTAGGAGCAAACAATTTCTCCTGGACAATGGAGTGTTGGGCCACCGCCACAGGAGGAATGAGCATGACAACAACCAGCGCCAACACGCCAATCCCGGAAGAGGACGAGTTTTCCAGCGACGACCTCGAAAACGCCATCCGCCACTACGTGCAAACCTACGCCGACTGGCGAGGCAGCCATAAGGCGATGGAGCGGTTCGGAGTCTCGCGCCAGACCCTCTGGCGGTTCCTGGAACGGGGCAACCTGGGCCGCGCCCTGCCCAAAGCCGTCCTGGACAGCGTGGGCAACCGCGTAGAGGTCATTGACGCGGCCACCTGGGCCGTCGTGGCCTCGGAGCGCATCACCGCCAACTTCAACCGTGCCGCCAGGAACCGGCGCCCGGCGGGACCCGCCCTGCGCCGGGGACAGGAGGACGCGCTGCTGCAACTGTGCGCCGCCCCGCTGACCGCCGTGAGCGAGCTGGCCCGCTTCAACCGGGAGCCGCCCACCACCCTGCGCGGCAGGCTGGAAAAATTAACAGAACTGGGTCTGGCGGATTCCGTCTCCCACAGCCTGTCCACCCTCGGCCCCAAGCCCCAGCGCCGCTACTTCCCCACGAAGGAGGGAATCCGCACCGCCGCGGCCCTTGAGTCGGGCATCAGGAGTTTCCTGGCCGAGCAGCCGGTGTCCCGCCAGTGGTTCCGCCTGCTCACCGAGCGTCTCGACTCCGTGGCCGTGCTCTACCACGTGGGCGCTCTCATCGCCGACGCCGACCCGGAGGGAGACCCCGTCCGGGTGGACCACTACCGCCAGGGGCCCTACGACCTGCTGGTCACGCTGTCTCAAGGCCGCTCGGTGGGCATCCTGCGCCAGGGAGCGACCCTGCCCTCATCCCACCTGCGCTACCGTCTCAGGACCATCGAGAACCTGCCCGTGAGCGACAGACCCACGGCGACCCTGGTGATCACCGGCTCCGACCAGGCCACCCGCCGGGCCGTTCGCACCCTGGGCCACCCGGTGGAGCACGAGAGCTTTTTCGTGGCCACCGAGGGGGAGCAGCTGGCCGGGGACCACCGGTTCACAGCCTGGCAGCAGTGCGGCCACGGGATGGGGGTGCAGGTGAAGATCGCCCCCCATCTCTCCCTGGACAACATCGTCGCCTCCATCGGCTGGCTGGTGGACAAGTACGCCTCCGTGCGCCGCGACAGGACCCCGCCGGACAGGCGCCAGCCCGAACCGGACCCCAATTCCCTCTACCCCACCCACCTGCGGGCCGCCATGCCAGATCCATTGGAGCAGGTCAGGTCCTGTCTCGCCGTCCAGCTGACCCGCGCCGAGAAGGATGCCCTGGACCTGCTGGCCGCCTGGCCCCTGTGCACCACCGAGCAACTCATGGGGCTGATGGGCGGAGTGACCCGCCGCCGCGCCAACCAGGTGCTCCGGTCCCTCACAGACCGTTCTCTGGTCCATTCGGATAACCAGCGCCACGTCCTGGCCGACGAGGGGCTGCGCTACCTGGCCCGCAGGGACCGGGCCTCCGTGAGGATCGCCCTGGGCCGCTGGAGCGCCCGCAAACGGCGCAGCAGCCGGGGCGCCGCCCCGGTCATGGCCGGCACCTCCCTGCGCAGCCTGGACTCCCAGTTGGCGCACCAGGACGCCATCAACACCCTCGCCGCCGCCCTGAGCGCCGAGGTCGCCCGGTCCGATGACCATCACCTGCTGGAGCTGCTGCCCACCTCCCGTTCCAGCATCGGCTACCGCCACCAGGGCCAGGACTACGTGATCCATCCCGACGCTACATTCTGGATGTCATACTGGGGAGACTGGCGCCCCTACTTCCTGGAGTTCGAGCGCCGCGCCGTCACCCCCAGGAGGGTCCGCGAACGGCTGAAGAACTACCCACGCTACTTCGCCAGCGGCTGGCCCGACCTGGACCACGCCGGGCAGTTGCCCCTGGTGCTGTTCGTGTTCGAGACCCACGACGCCGAGGAGTCCTTCCTGCGGGCTGCCGGATCCCACCGCCTGCCCATCTGCACCTCTAACCTGGAAATGATCAACGACCTTGGCGTGTTGCGTGAGGTATGGCGCTGGCCGCCGCCCAATGCCCCGGACCGGCTGCCGCTGCACCGGCTGGGCGAGGGCTACAAAAATGTACCTTCCCGTTCCAGGCACTTCCTGTAGGGGAGCTACAAGCAAACGTGATTTCCAGGGTACCAACCCTGTCAGACCCCCCAGGCCCGGAGCGCGTACATTTTGTTGCAGACATCGGATCTTTCGGTAGAGGCAGACCGGCCCCGAGTCCGTGGACGGAAGAACCGCTGACACGTATGACACATTAAGATTGACCCGTAAGTGAAACGTAATGACACAACGGGAGGTGAGGACATGAGAATGCTGACCAAGGCGGAAGCCTGCCGGGAGTTGAGGTTGTCCCTGTCCACGCTGAACCGGCGCATCGCCGCCGGGGATTTATCTGTTAGACGAGAGCCGCGCGGTCGGCGCCACCGGGTGTACGTGATGCTGGACGACGACCCGCCGGTTGACGCCAAGGACGCCGACTCCGGCGAAACGGCGCTGGTCGCGGCCCAGGAGAAGATTCAGGACCCGGAGGCGCAGGTGGAACTGTTGCAGGGACAGCTTGAGCTTGAACAGGAGCGCAACGCCGGGCTGGTAGACGAGTTGATGGCGGTGCAAACAACACCGGCGCAGGAGCGGCGCGGCCCCTGGTGGCGACGATTCTGGCAATGGTGAAGGCGTCGCCCGTGGACTCCCTGCCCCGGCTGCCCCATTGACCCTGGATTGGCGAGGCGCAATCTCCGTAATCGGTGGCTCCAAATGACGTTTCCCTCTTGTGTACTTAGTATCCGTAGGGATAACATAGTGGGGTATAAGCAAAAATCATAACGACGGTGCAACGGTGATGGTCAGCAACGAAACGCGGGCGGAATATCCGGCCACATCGGAAGACATGACGGCTGCCCTGAACATTGCCCTGGAAGCGGGCGACCTGGAACGGATCATGGGCATCATGGGGCAGATGGCCCGCGCCCACCGGATGCGGCGGGTGGCCCGGGAGACCGGCCTGGGCGAGAAGAGCCTGTACAAGTCCATGCGGGCCGGGGCCAGCCCCGAGTTCAACACCGTGCTCCGGGTGCTGCGGTCCCTGGGCTTCCGCCTCCAGGTCCACCCCATTGCCGGTCCGTCCGACAATTAGACCACCCGATGCCAAGACCAAACAGAAGGAGCGCATATGAAGAAACAGTTCCAACCCCTGACCCCGGCGGCCCTCTACGCCCGGGTCTCCAGCGACCGCCAGGACGTGGACCTGTCCGTGGCCGCCCAGTTGCGGGCGCTCAGGGAATACGCCAAGAGCAACGGCTACTCCGTGGCCCGGGAGTACGTGGACGAGGCCGAGAGCGGCCGCATCGCCGATAGGCCCCAGTTCCGCAAGATGATCGACGAGGGTAGCAAGGCCAAGGCTCCTTTTGAGGTGATTCTTGTCTGGAAGTTTTCAAGATTCACCCGCAAGCGGGAGCACGCCGTGGCCTTCAAGTCCATGCTAAGGCGCAAGGGCATCCGCGTGGTCTCCATCACCGAGCACGCCGACGACTCCCCCACCGGCAAGCTGATGGAGGCCATCATCGAGTCCGTGGACGAGTTCTACAGCGAAAATCTTGCCGAAGAAGTAAAGCGGGGAATGCGGGAGGCGGCGTCCCGTGGCTACTTCCTGGCCTCCCGCGCTCCCTTCGGCTACACCCGTATCAAGGTCAGCGACGGGGTGAAAGACCGCCCCACCCTGGAGATAGACCCGGTGGCCGCGCCCGTCGTGAAGGAGATATTCGAGAGTTCCCGCCGGGGCAATGGGCTCGCAGAAATCTGCAAGGAGTTGAACGGCCGGGGCATCACCAACAAGGGCAAACGCTGGCAGAAGAACGTTGTCCACTACCTGCTGACCAACGAAGCCTACACGGGGACGGCCGTCTGGGGCGTCAAGAGCAAGGACGAGAAGGCGGGGGAGCCGGTAAGGGTGGAGAACGCCTGGCCCGCGTTGGTGTCGAGGGAGCTGTTTGACGAGGTGCAGCAGGGGTTGCACCAGCGAGCGCCGACGGTGCAGCGGCCGGGTCGTGTTGGCAGCCAGTACCTGCTGAGCGGACTGCTCCGCTGCGGGGTGTGCGGCAAGCCCTACTCGGCCCAAGGCGCCAAGAGCGGGAAGTTCGCCTACTACGTCTGCGCCAGCCTGTTCCGCGAGGGAGCGGGAGCGTGCAGCAACGGGCGCTACCTGAACGCTTCCAAAGTGGAAGACCTGGTAATCGAGAAGGTCAGGGAGCGGATTCTCACCGAGGAGACCATCACCGAGCTGGTGACCCTGGTGGCCGAGGAGATTGACAACCTGGCCGGCGAGGTCAACGGACGGCTGACCGCCATCAACAGCGAGTTGTCCGACGTGGAGACCCGGCTGGAGAACCTCTACCAGGCTTTGGAGACCAAGCAGTTGCCCCTGGAAGTCCTGTCGCCGCGCATCCTGGCTCTGAAGAGCCGCCAGGACCAGCTTGTGGCGGCTCGGGAGGAGGCCGAGTTCCAGTTGGAGCAGCGGCGGGCGGAGTTGCCCACATCGAAGGAGATCAAGGGGTACGTGGCCGACTTCCGCGCACTCTTCCAAGACGGCACATTCCCGGAGCGGAAGGCGTTGATTCGCAACTTCGTGCAGGGCATCGAGATCGTGGATGACGAGGCGGTCCTGACGTACACTATTCCCATGCCGCAGGACGGGGTGACGTCGGAATCGGCCTCGGTTCTTGATTTTGTCCAGTCCGGCCCACCATAAGGTATTGTAGACAGTACCTGTCCCGCCAAGGCCACCTCTTCCGTGTCCCTACCGGGAATCCGGCTATCGTCCGGCATGGGAATGGAGTACCGGATTACGGCCCTGCCGGGGGCCACGTCAATCTCCTTGACGAAGGACCTGATGAAGGCGCGGGACTCGGTAAGGTCGCTCTTCAGCAGGAACTCCCGCATATCCTGGGCGTAGGCCGTGATGGCGTCCACGTCGTCCAGGACCTCCCTCCGCTCGGAAAGCAAAGCCCGCGCCCCTTCCGCCGCATTTTCCAGCTTCTCCTGCCGCTCCTTGTGCTCCCGCAGGCGGGGCAGTATGTCGTTGATCTCCAGGTCGGTGCTTTCCACCGCGTGCCAGAGCCGGTCCATCTTGCGCTGCACCTCGGCCAGTTCCGCCTCGACCGTCTCCAGCCGCTCCCGCTGCTCGTGGGCCACCCCGTCCATCTCCTCGCCCACCAGCCGCACCAGGTCCCGGATGTTGGTCTCGGTGAGGATGTTTTCCCTTATCTGGTCAACGATCATGCCCTCGAACTTCCTGGCATTCAGCCTGGGGGCGTCACAGGACCCGCTGCCCTGCTTCATCAGGGACTGGCAGACGTAGTATGCGAACTGACCGCTCTTGGAGTCCTGGCCGGAGAGAGCCTTGCCGCAGGTCCGGCACTTCACGACGCCGCTGAGCAGGTAGGAACTGGCAGAACGGCGAGGATGGGAGTGGACCGGCGCCCTTGATTCCAGCAAAGCCACCACGCGGCTGAACACCTCTCTGGAAACCAGGGCGGGGAAGGCGTTCTCCACCCGGACCGGCGGGGCCTTGTCCTTGGATTGAGCGCCCCAGACCACGGTGCCGGTGTAGACCTCGTTGGTCAGCAGCTTGTAGATGGTGGTCTTGCGCCACGACTTCCCGCTGGGGCTGGAGATGCCCTCCTGGTTCAGGGTCTTGGTGATGTCCAGCAGGGTCTTGCCGGAGTCGGCCATCTGGAACATCCTGCGTACCAGGACGGCCTGGGAGTCGTTGACCTCCAGGATGGGGCGCTTCTTGGCCCCGTCCTGGACCATGACCCGGTTGTAGCCGTAGGGAGCGCGGCTGGAAATCCAGAAGCCCCGGGAGGCGGCCTCGCGCATACCCCGCCTGACCTCTTCGGCAAGATTTTCCGAGTAGAACTCGTCCACGGACTCGATGATGGCCTCCATCAGCTTGCCGGTGGGGGTATCGTCGGCGTGCTCGGTGATGGAGACGACGCGGATGCCCCGCCGCCGGAGCATGGACTTGAAGGCCACGGCGTGTTCCCGCTTGCGGGTGAATCGGGAAAATTTCCAGACCAGAATTTCCTGGAAAGGAGCCTCGTTCTTGCTTGCCTCGTCCAGCATCCTGCGGAACTGGGGCCTATCGGCGATACGGCCGCTCTCGGCCTCGTCGATGTACTCGCGGGCGACGGCGTAGCCGTTCTTGTCGGCGTAGTCGCGCAGGGCCCGCAATTGGGCGGCTACGGAGAGGTCCACGTCCTGGCGGTCGCTGGAGACCCGGGCGTAGAGGGCCACGGGTACCAGGTCATTGAAACTACTCATCTGCTTCTCCTCCCTGTTCGATTCCCCGGATTGGTTCGATTCCCCGGATTGGCCGGCGGGAGCGCGGCCATTCCAGGGGTTGCTACCGGCGCAGCTCCCGCTCTTCCATGTAAAGGCGTAGGGCTTCGCGCACCAGCTCGCTCATGTCGCGGCCCTCTATGTTCTTCACCCGCCGCACCTCCTCGAACATCTCCGGCGGCAGGGAAATGGTGATGGTCTTGGACTTCCTGGGCTTGGCGGGCATGGCTTCTCTCTTTTTGCCTGCAATGCTAATGGTTTGTCTTACTAAACATCATCCCCGGTACACCCCCGCCTGTCAAGGCAGGGACGTCGCGGCCCGCGACCTGGCGGGCAACTCCCGTAGGTCAAAGGCGGCCCGGTGGACCTGCGGGGCCAGGGCCGTGCGCAGTTCGTAGGGCACGGCCACCAGGCTGACCTTGGCCAGCCGGCCGTTCCAGAAGACGGGCCTGACGGCGACGGCCACCCCATCCCCGTACTGGATGTTCCCCCTGGGTTCGCCCTCGGCGTACTCCGGCCTGCCGGTGACGATCACGCCCTCCGCCAACGAGCCGGGGGGCGGGGGACGGCCCGGCAGGGGAACGCGGCCCCGGGAGCCGCAGAGCAGTGGGGAGGAGCGCTCCCCGAAGCCGGGGGTCCGCACCACCGCCGTAGCCCGGAATTCCCTTGGGGCGGCCCCTTCCGGCCAGGCCGCCGGGTTCTTGCCCCGGCGCTCGTAGAGCACGGCCAGAAGGGGCTGGCTGCGCACCACCTCGCCCAACCGGCGGGTCACGGACAGGTAGGCGCAACGGAACAGCCGCTGCAGGGCCAGCACGTCCAGCCCGGTGGCCTGGGCGTAGGCCGCGAAGGTGTCCGGGGGCATCATCACCGCCGCCGCGAACCGGTCGGCCTCCGGGCAAATGGCCCTTGTGGGCTTGCAGCCGCCGTGCCGGTCCCAAACCTGCTCGTGAATTATCTCGCAGGTCTCGTGCAGCACCGTGTGCACCTTGCCGCCCTCCCACTGTCTCTCCTCGTACTGGATGGCGTAGCTGCCGTCGGGCAGGCTGTAGTGGACGCCCCGCAGGCCCTTCTTCAGCCGCGCCCCAGAGATCGTGCCGATGCCGGCGTTCTCCAGCAGCACGGCCAGGTCGTCCAGCGAGACGCGCAGGGGCAAGTCGAACCGGCGGGCAAAGTCCGCCGCCAGCCGCTCAGGCTCCAGCCTGGCTCCGGGACATTCGTCCCGCAGCAACTCGCGGCAGAAGCCGTCAATGGTGGGGTCCGTCATTCCAGCAGCCGCTTTCCGGTGAAGCGTTCGTACATCTCCACGATGAACCGCTTGGCACTGAGGGAGAGAGGACCGTCGGGCCGGGTGCCCACCCGGAAGTGGGGGTCGGCCAGCACGTACTGGTAGGCCCGCTCCACCTCCTGGGGCTCGTAGTCCTGGGCCGCCACGCCGTCGGCGTCGTCCAGGTAGCCGGCGCGCCGCAGCAGGTCCTGAAGGTCCACCTCGTAGAGGGAGGCCAGCCGCTTGAGCACGCTGGGGCCGGGCCGGCGGTCGCCCCTTTCTATCTGGGACAGGTAGGAGTTGGAGATGCCGGTGAGACGCTTCACGTCCCTTAGGCTGATGTCCCCACGCAATAGCCGCAGGTGCGGCCCCAGTTCCCGGCTTTCGTCGCGCTGTTCCATGACCTCCACCCCGCGTCTAAGTGTACAAATATAGCAATCTTACTGTGTGTTCTATTCTGTCAATCAATTGTCACATTCGAGGTCAATAGTTGTCAATACTTTCCAAAAACGGGCGCTGGGCTATTGCCTTGCTGATTGCTATATTAGTACACTCTGATAGTACAGAACGCCCGTTCTCTAGCGGGATTATACACCCCGGCGCACGGTTACGCCACCGGCGGCCAGCGCCGGATTTTCCGGAAGGTTGCACCTTGAGCAAGAAGCAGCGGCCCACCCGCGAACAGGAGGAGATCCGGCTGCGCGGCCTGCGCATCCTGGCCCGCATGATCGTCCGCGCCCACCTGGATGGGCGGGCGGTAGCGGGCCGTGAGAGTGGCGGCGGCCAAGACACCACAGGCCCGGCGCGCGATGTTCCGGGGAAGGACGGCGAGCATGTCCGGTAGGCGACGGAAGCGGAGGATACTGCTGAATTCTCCCGTGGCTTGGGACCGCATGGACCCGCGGAACCTGTCCCAGAACCAACTGGCGGACCTGCTGGGTTGCAGCGCCAGCCACCTGTCCCGGGTGTTCAACGGTACGCGGTGCCCATCGCCGGCCCTGCGCCAGCGGATGCAGGAGGAGCTGGGGGCCGGGTTCGAAGAACTGTTCATCTTGGAGGAGATCAATGATTAGCGCATGGCAATTTCAACGGTCCCTGTACGTCCCCGGCGTCTCCCTGATGCCCGAGGACTTCGGAGAGCGGCTGATCCTGTTGAAGGAGGCCACCGGCCTCTCCTGGGAGGGAGTGTCCACCATCATCGGCGCGGACCCCAGGCAGCTGTGGCGCTGGCGCAGCAAGGGAGTTGTCCCCTGCGGCGGGGCCATGCTGGCCCTGGTGGACCTGTCGGTGCAGGTGCCGGAGGGACTGGGCCTGCTCTTGGCCCGGGACCTGATCGTGACCCGCCGGGAGAGGAGGTAGATTCGTGGGACGTCAGCAGCGGGTCTACCGCATCGAGCCGCCCCGGTTCCCCGAGGACTTTCCGCAGAGGTTGGAGAGGTTCAAGGAAGCCTCCGGGATGTCCTGGCGGGAACTGGCCAGGCGGCTTCGCATCGACGTCCGCCTGGTGGGGCGGTGGCGGCAGGGGACGCGCCCGGACTCGGCCAACCTGGTGGCCCTGTTCAGCTTGGCCGCCAGGCTGGGCCTGCTGCACCTGCTGCTGCCCGAGGTGGACGACCGCCAAGGAATCGACGCGGGGGAGTGGCGGAGGACTGCCGGAGATGGTGAACCGTGAGTAATGAAAATGACCCCAAGCAGAACCCTCGCAGGCGGCGGCAAGGCCGGGTGGAGTGATAGCCACCCGGCCTTGTTTTGTGCCCCGTTCCCTGCCGCTTTTGCTAATCTCCCCGGCGCGTTAATATCATTCCATCCATGCTGACGGGGCGCTGCCGGCTCCCCGGAATAAGGACAAAAAGAGGTGAAGATGTCTGAGAACGAGCAGATTGCCGAATTGGACATCGACCTGGTGGCCGAGCGCCCCATCATTCCCGTCACGCGATTCAAGGACGACGGTGGCGTCGGGGTGGAATGGGTGGGCCGCTGCTGGGTCTGGCTGGAGGAAGGAGGGCCGCCGGAACTGAGGGAGGTGGTGGTGAATGACGGTGAGGTGGTCAAGCTGCTCACGCCGGGACAGGTGCGCCGGGTCCGGGCAAGAGAGCGCCCCGATGAAGCGTCCGAGGACGGCGGCGGGGTGCTGGAAGTATGGATCGACCTGGGGAGAGAATCCCCGGAGGACCGGCGCGCCGCCGCCAGGGGACTCTTCGAAGGGGGCATGGTCCGCATTGCCGAGAGCCGGTTGCGGCCGGAGATCAGTAGCAAGATCGGCAGGCTGGTCCGGTTTCCCACCGCCATCGTCGAGGTGGACGGCAGGGGGCATACCGTGTCCATCATGGACCTGGAGCCGGTGGAGGAATCGTCGGAGCCTGGGGCCGATACCGACGGCGTCGTTCCTGCCTGAGGGCTGCGGGGCGGGGACGATTCGTCGAAGTCGAGTTTGTCTCCAGCGCGGCCGGACATGTATATCGATTCAGGTGTGCCGACACTCACTCTACAATAGCATCGGGGCTGAGGCGTGGCGCGGCGCCAGCCTCCCGGTCGTCGGGGATTTCGCCGGTAACCACCAAATCGCCGGCCTGGTTACTCTCCCGGTGGGGTTGCTGCCACACCCACAGGATGAATTGGCGTGTGACCTCCAGGTCCACCAGGGGCAGCCCCTCCTGGGGTATGCCTCCCTGGCGGACGTAGCCGTGCCTGGCCTGCTCCGGCATCAGCCCCTCGATCAAGTCCCGGCCCAGCAGCCAGTCGGGAGTCGTCCCGCAACGGGCGGCCAGTTCCTTCACCTGAGAAAGAGTGGGCCTCGACCGAGTCTCCTCCCAGGACCGCACGGTGAGTTCGTCAACCCCGGCCAACTCCCCCATCTCCCGGCGGGTGACCCCGGCCTCCCGCCCAGCCCAGGCTATCCTCTCTCCGATGTTCCTCAATCCTTGTTTCACGTCGTCGGGTTTCATGTTTGCTCCTCCCGCTACCGGATCTTGCTTTCCGGTTCGCAGCCGTTTCCGGTTCTTTCCCGCATTCCCTGGCCTGCCTGCTGACTGAATCGCGGAGCGGCGGCCCGGTGGCCCGATTCCAACCCAGGGTCTTTGGACATTCAGCGCGACCATTTGATGTAGTTGGCGCCGGCGTTGAAGGGCCAGTCCCCGGTCTCTCCCTCCACGATGTTTACGATCTGGTCCCCGCGCACGTGGAAGTCATAGAGCTTCCCGCGCTCCATCCCAGTGAGCGTTCCAATCTCTGGATTGGGTGGGATGGTCACGCCCGGAGGCGGCGTCAACTGGTCCGGAGTGAAAGTCCCGGCAACGTCGTAGACCAGCCAGCGTTGGGCGTCTTCGTCCCAATGGGCGATGAACAGCAGGCTGCCGACGAGGTTCGGCTCAATCCTGTGGACTTCCAACAGGTCTTCGCTTGCGGTCTCCTGGGTTTCCCCAGGAACGATGGGTGTTGATTGAAACGGCGCCGCGAAAATGGTGATAGGCGGATGGGGTGCCGGTGTCCGAGTAGCGTCCTCTCCCTGGCACGCGACGAGGGCGACGGTCAGGAATATACCCGAGAGTAAGGCCAGGGCCGTGCCGTAGCGGCTATCGTTCATGGAACCCCTCTCGATTGAGAATTCACGCGGCCTGAATGTCCACACATCCTGGAGATGCTGGATCATTCTTAAGTTAGAGATGGCAGTAGAATCTTGGTTCACGGTAGAGTCGGAGACCATGACCAAATTCCAACCGGCCCTTGACCTGTCAACGATTCCGGCTGCGCCGTTCGTCCGTAGAGGTTCCGGTGTGGACCCATTCATGGTAACTGGAAAGTTCGGGAGGGGAAACGGGCTGCTGTCAGTGGACCGCAGGCGGGCCGAAGGCGTGAGCCGGGTCCCAGGCGTCCGGTGAATGCCAGGCGGCGCCCATCAACCCTGTCCGTTCAAGGGAGGCCAGGTCGGAGACCCACAGGGGCACGGAGATCCTGGCGCGCCGCATCTCAGCGGCCGCCAGCCGCAGGAAGTGTCCGGCGGCCAGCTCGTCGTCGAAGACCACCAGCAGCAGAGGTTGGACGCCGTGGTCGTCCAGGGGACGGCTGGTGGCGAAATAGCGCAGGTAGGGGGCGATGCGGGCCGCCATGGTGGAGGGGCGCACCGCGCGGCGCTCCCACTCCAGGAAGAAAGGCTGGCTCTTCCCGTCCCGTTGCAGCACGCCGAAGGCGTCGGGGCGCACCGAGTGGAGCCGGCCGTGGTGCCTGAAGAAACGGGTGGCCCGCCGGGGCGGGTCGAACTGGGCGTCCTCCCACCCCTGAGACCGGGACTGCTGCGCCAGTCCGGCGATGAACCGATGCACCGCCTGGGTGTGGTCCAGGTTGCGCAGCAACTGGCGGCTGCGGGAGCCGGAGACGTTGCGCCAACCGGACGGCGCCTGCGGGTCCAGGGGGGAGACGCTCCATCGCCGCCGGACCGCGCCAAGGGAGGAGCGGTCGCGGCGGGCCAGCAGGGCAAGCCCGGCGTCGGTGAGGGCCAGGAGGCGGCGTTCCCCGTGCACCGTTTTCTCGGCCAGGCCCAACCCAGTCAGCCGTTCCAGGACCTGGTACAGCCGGGACTGCCTCACTCCCATGAGCGCGCCCAGGTGGGCCGGGGCCATCCAGGGCCAGTCGAAGAGCAGGTCCAGGACGCGCTTCTCGGAGGGCCCGAGCGTGGCGGGCAGCAGGAAGCTAGGCGGGGCGTTGCCGGCGGCCTCCAAGTCCAGGTCTGCGGGAAGGGGTTGTCGGCGGGAGCTGGCCTGGGCAGGCAGCTCCCCGCCGGGGCGAACGAGGGCCAGCGCCTCCCGCAGGCTCAACGACGCCGGGCCGGAGGGTCCGCGCCAGACCGGAGAGCCGGCCCCGGCGCGGGCCGCGTCTCGCTCCAGGGCCAGGAAACCCGGCATGGGGAGGGCGTCCAGTAACCGCCGGGCCTGGCGCAGCCGCACCTCGTCGGGAACCAGGAGCAGCGCCGCGCCGGGGCGGGTCTCCTGGGACAGCCGCCACAGCCGCTTGGCGAAGGCGGTGCGGTCGGCGGCGTTCCCCAGACGCACCACGGCCAGGGAACGGCCGTCGGGCAGTTGGATTCCGGCGTCCGGCGGGGCGGCCCGGTACCAGCGGAATCCGATGGGGTGGGCCGCGTCGGACACGGCGGCGGCCACCCGGTAGATGACGGCGACGGCGTCCAAGCGTTCCAGCAGGATTCGCCGCCAGTGGGCGGAGACGGGCCGGCAGGCCAGCAGCCGGTCCGGGGACACTCCCTCCGCCTCCGCCAGTCGCCGCAACCCGGCGGAGGTTAGGCAGTAGCGCCGGGTGGGAGGCACATGGGGCGCGGCGTGGGGGATGGCCTGGACCATCCCCCCGCGCTCCAAACGTGCCACGGCCTGGTACACCGCGCCCCGGGACCAGCCGGAGACGGCGGCCAGTTCCAGCCGGTCCAGGAAGGGCAACTCCGCCAGGCGACGGAACGCCTCGCCCCGGCAACCCGCGAGGGTCATTCCTCCTCCTCCTCATCGGACCCGGCGCCGGGGCGGTCCTGCTTGGAGTGAGGGTTCCGGACTTCGGGATTCTGGCCCCCGGGATCCTGGTCTCCGGCTTCTTGGGGAGCGGCGCCGCCGGACGGCTGCTCCGGTTCACCGGCTTCGCCATGCCGCTCCGCCAGCAGCCGCCGGTACTCGCCCACCCGGCGATGCGCCTCGGTCTCCCCGGCGCCGCCGGGCCGCAGGTAGGCGGAGGCGTCGGCCCGGATGCGGGCGGCGACCGACGGGTCCCCGGCATCGGGCTTCAGCAGTCTCATGGAGAAGGCGGGCATCCGCTCGGTGCCCACGGTGGCCCGGACGTAGCAGTGGTGCACGTCCAGGGATACGATGTCGTCCTCGGACACCCGGTCCTTGCCCAGCTCCCACACCAACTGCCGGGCGTCGCTGCCCGACACCTGGAAGACGGCCAGGCAGCCCACGTTGGCCAGGATGGTGTCCCGCATGGTGGGCGAGAGGTCGTCCAGCTTGGCCAGGCTCTGGGTGGCCAGGATGAACGATGCGCCGTACTTGCCCAGTTCCGACAGCATGGCTTCGTAGTCTACGCCGGGCATGGTCTGCATCTCATCCACCACCACCAGCGCGCCCCGGCGTTGTTCCAGGGGCAGGCGCTCCTGCTCCCGGACCACCGAGTCCACCAGGTTGAGCAGGGAGGCGCCCACCAGGGCGGAGACGTCCCGCCCAACCGCGCCCTGGGCGGTGGACACCAGCAGGATGCCGCCCTTCAGGATGGTCTGGCGGATGTCGATGGTGGAGCGGGACTGGCCCAGGATGGCCCTGGCCTTCTTGGATGATGCGTAGTAGGCCAGGCGGGTCTGCACCGGGGCGATGGCCTCGCCGCGCCGTTCCCGGCTCCAGCTCAGGAAGTCCTTGGCCCAGAACCGCAGCAGGAAGGGGTCGTTGACCTTTGCCAGGACCTCGCGGCGGAACCTGGCGTCGGAAATCAGCAGGGACCCGTCCAGAATGGTGTACTGCCGGTCGGCCTCCATCTGCTCGTTGGCCTCGTGCAGGCTCTTGACGGTGTGCTCCAGGATGGACTGCATCCGGGGACCCCACTGCTCCCACAGTCCGTGCATCACCCGCACCACCGAGTCGGCGGTGCGGTCCCGGTCGGAGAAGATTCGGGTGTCCAGCAGGTTGATCCCCGGGGCGCCGTGCTCCTCGGCCAGGTCGATGAGCCTCACCCGGTCCGCCAGGGATTCGGGCACCCGGGCCAGGATGGCCTTCACCAGGTCGGCGTGGGGGTCCACCACGACGATGGCGTCGGAGTCGCGGCCGGCCGCCTTCTCCCTCAGCTTGTGGGCGACCACGTGCTCCATCAGGGTGGACTTGCCCATGCGGGTGCGGGCCACGTAGAAGTGATGGCGGCGCAGCAGGTCTTCGGGGAAGCGTATCTCCCGGGCCCGGCCGGCGGTGGTCTCACCCACCAGGGCGCCGCCCTTCACGCCCCGGGCCGTGGGAGCCAGCGCCCGGGACCCGGAGCGCTCCACCAGGGGCGTCTCGTCCCCCTCGCCCGGCGGGTGCCACAGGGCAGCCGCCTCCCGGACCCCAAGGACGCTGCGTCCGCCGAAGAGCCCGGGACCCGCCGGGTGGAGGCGGGCGGCGGGAACCACGGGCCTGATGCCGCTGACCCTGAAACGCGCCCCGGCTGGGTGGTCGTAGTGGCGGTAGGCGGTGGCCACCGGCTCCAGGATTTCCCTGGCCCGCTGTTCACCGGTACCCTCGGGCAGGACGGCCACCACCTCAAGCTCGCCGTCGAAGGCGATGCGCTCCACCTTCTCCCGGATGATCAGTGGGTCGTGGACCCGGTTGCGGCCCTGCTTCCAACGCCACCAGCCCCAGCCGGCCAGGACCAGGCCCAACGCGCTGCCCGCGGCCAGCAGGGACGCCTTGAGAATCTCCCCGTCCTGGACCCAGAGGTAACCCCGCAGCCCCACCAGCGCGGCCAATCCCAGCACCGCCAGGGTGACTCCGTCCTTGGTGTGAATCTGGGCCTGGGTGTTCTGGGAGGAGTTGGCCGAGTCGGGCCGCTGCTGGCCGGGGTTCCGAAAGGCCCTCTGCCGGTGGGCTTGGGACCAGTCGGGGCCCAAGGAGCGCAGCAGCAGCCGGGCCGAGACCCGTTCGCCGGGGCGCAGGTTGGACAGCGCGCCGATGATGGCGATGAGGGGGTCGGAGCCGGGGTCCAGCAGGTCGTCGTCTTTGAAGGTGCGCAGGGGCACGTACTCCGGACCGGAGGCCCGCAGCGTCATCCCCCAGGCCCGCTCGCCGTCCTGCAGGCGCAGGGGGTCGTCCTCGGGCGCCACCTGGTGGATCCTGGCCTGAGGGTAATGGGCGGTGAGCTGCTGGCGCACCACCTGGCCGTCCCGGCAGCGGGCCAGCAGAGTGACGCCATCGGCGTCGCCGGCCAGTTCCAGGGAGAAGGGTTCGGGGACGGCGATAGACTGGAGCAGGTTCTCCACGCCCAGCAGGGTGCGCTCGCCCTGGCGGGGCGGCGTGATCGCCAGCAGCACCGGCGGCCCCTGCTTGCCATTTCCCAGGATCATCCGCTTCACATTGATACTCATAATGATTACCTCGCTCTTTAATGGATTGGATTGTTGGTTCAGTGCCTGGGTCCGGGCCGCCACTCGATCACTGCCGTCTCCTCGGGGGTGGCCTCGATGCGCACGGGAAAGCGGTTGCCCCTCGCCAGGAGCAGGCCGTCCCCCCGGGGACAGGACAATAGCCAGCGTTGCAGCTCTGGCGGCAGGTCGAAGGCCTCGCCCACGGTGCTGACGGCGGCGGCGTCCTGCTGGAGCAGCAGCTTGAAGGCAGCGTTCTGGAGCAGCGCCCTTCCCGAATGGCCGGTGATGGTTCTGGACGAATCCTCGGAGAGGAGGTCCTGCACGTCCTGGGTGATGAACTGCAACCCCAGCCGGTGCTTGCGGGCGCGTTTCGCCATGCTGACCATGAAGGCCGCGCCCTCCGGGTGCTGCATGATGCTCCACACCTCGTCCACCACCAGCAGGCGGGGTCTTGGGTCCTGGGCGGCGGCGGCCCACACCGTCTCGGTGCAGACCATTGCCGCCGCAGGTCTCAGTTCCGGTTCCAGGAGGTGCAGGTCGAATACCGTCACCAGGGCTTCACGGGCCAGCAGGTCGTCGCCTTCGTCGGAGAGCAGGTCCCGCAGGCTGCCGGTGGCGAAGGGGCGCAGCAGGTGGGCGATTTCCGGCGTCTCGCCCTCCAGGTAGGCGTAGAAATCGCGGAAGCCGGTGCGCTCCCGCCTTTCGGAGTAGTAGCCGGCCAGGGCGTGGTCCAAAGACGACCGGCGCTCGGCGGACAGCCTCTCCCCCACCATCACCTCGATGAGGCGGCGCAGGCTGCCGATGCGCTGCAGGAGTTCTTCGGAATCGCCCCGGTCGATTACGAACGGGTTCATGCCCTGGCCGGGGACGCCGGGGGAAAGCACCCGTCCACCGGCGGCGCGGGCCATGTCGGTGTACTCGCCCTCCGGGTCGATGACGTAGGCCCGCACGCCCCGGCAGAGGCCCCGCAACACGCCCAGCTTGGTGGCAAAGGATTTGCCCGAGCCGGAGCGTGCCAGTACGGCCGTGTTGGCGTTGAGGTGGGTTCCGTCGAAGGGGTCGTAGACGATGGGGGCGCAGGCCCGCAGGTCGATGCCGTAGAGGGTGCCGCTGCGGGTGTCCAGGTCCGGCGGCGAGAAGGGGAACAGCCTGGCCAGTGACGACGTATCCAATGTCCGCCACACCGCCACGGCGTTCAGGCCCAGGGGCAGGGTGGACAGCAGGCCCTCGCGTTGGCGGAAAGCCAGGTTATCCAGCTTGCCCAGGGTGGCCGCGAAGTGGGCCCGGGCTTTCTGGGTCAGGTCCTTGAGGGTGTCGGCGTCATCGGCGTGCAACGTCACCGACAACGATGCGTGGAACAGCCTTTCCCTGCCGCGCTGCACCTCGTCGCGTAACCGGGAAACGTCCTCCAAGGCGATCTCCGCCTCGGGCGACATGGAACGGCCCCGCTTGAAGGACAGGCTCTGGGCCGACTCGAAGCGGACCTTCTGCCATTCCAGGGTGCGGGCCGCCTGCTCGGTGGGGATGGCGCCCAAGTGCACCGACAGGTCCATGGGCGCTCCGGCTGCCATCAGCCCCTGCAGGAAGCCTGGAGCCAGGGACCTGGGCCACTTGCCCAGGTGCAGCGAGCGGATCAGCCGGCCCCCGACGCGGATGTCGCGGCGGTTGACCTCGACCTCCGTGTCCAGGTTTTCGTTCCGCTCTACCGGCGAACCGCCCAGGGCGGCGGAGAGCCAGAACAGTCGCAACGTCTCCCCCGCCAGGGGAAACACCCCCAGCCCGCCCCGGGCCAACAGGCCATGCAGTTCATCCATGCGGCTGTCCTCGCACACGGCATAGAAGCGCCGGTCCAGGATGCCCTCCCGGCTTTCCAGCGTCGTCAGCAGCCGCCCCAGGCTGTCGGCGGCGTCGCGGGTCTGTTGCGGCAGGTCCGAGGGTTGGCTCTCGCTCAGCTTGTCTCTCAGCCCTTGCAAGACCGGTGGATGCTGGCGCACCAGCAACTGCACCGGGAAGTCCAGGGCGTTCAGCGAGCCGGCGAAGGCGCCCAGCTTGGGCTCGTCCAGCTCCAGTCCCATCACCTCCGAGACCGCCAGCTTCACCCCGTCCAGCCGCACCGGCCCGTCGTGTTCCAGGTGGGACAGCATGAAGAACAGGCTCAGGTCCGGCGGCGGCTTGGGCGGTTCCGGGGTCGCCTCCGTCTCCTGTGCCGTGCGTGTCCGCTTGACCAGGGTTCTGATATTCGGCAATGTTGGTTTCATCACTCTTTCCTCCCTTATGGTGTGGGCAACAGGTCGCTGACCTGGGTGGTGAGCAGCAGGGCGATGGCCTTGGCCAGCAGCACCACCACCAGGCCGACGATTGCCATGACCACAGCGTTCCTGGCTTTGCCCCGTCCGAACCCCTCGGCTCCCTCGGCCATCAGCACGAATCCGGCCCAGACGATGGCGAAGAGGCAGAGGCCCACCCCGGCGTAGGCCATGCCGCTCAGCACCTGGTCAAAGGCGTCAAGCATCAGCTGCCTCTTTTCCTCCGGCGCTTCGGCCGCCACCGACGCCAGTGCCTGCCCCGTACTGGATACGGGGGCCGCCACCGAGGCCAGCAGGAGGGCCGTCAACCGCCTTACCACGGCCACCCCCACCAGGAGGAGTCGCCCGCCTGCGTCTGCTCGGCCTTTGGCAGGGGTGGCTTGGGCGGAGGTACAACGAGGTACCGGAACGGGTCGTCGGAGCCTATCCCGAGTGCGTCAGCCAGAGGCAGGGACTCCGGGCGGGTGCGGGTCACCGGGGCCCGCGTCACCTCCACGGCGCGCACGTGCTCCCGATGGTGGACGTAGATGCGCACCGTCTTGACCGTCCTGCTCTCTCCGCAGCGGCAGGTCACCCTGCGCGTGTACACGTCGGTGCGGGCCGGGTGGTGGGTGGTCTGCAACATGGGCGGCAGGGGCACGTTCAGCGTCGCCGTGAGCTCCGCCGCGATGTCCAGGTCGAGAATCGCCTTCCGGTCGGGTATGAGCAGGTCGAAACGGGTCTCACCGCCAGCGACAAAGTTGGCCGTGGTCCGGTGCGAACCGGCGGCAACGTTCACCGTGCCGGCGATGCTCGCCACCGAGGCGTCCAGCAGGACGGGCGCCGATTGGCTGAAGTGGCCGCCGTAGACCGGCAGGTCCACCTCCCACCTGGTCTCGGCGATGCACTCCGAGGCGATGACCCCTTCGATGCTCCCCGGCGCCCACTCCAGGGACACCACCTCCAGGTCGCACAGCCCGCTGTCGTAGCTGGGCAGCGGGTAGGGAATCTGCTCGCTCTTCAGCGACACCGCCCCGGAAAAGCCCAATGAGTCCGTCCAGGAGAAGGTGAAGGACGGTTTGGGGCCGTTCAGGGCCAGGTTGTATGTCTTCCGCTCCCCGGAGTGGAGGATGGCGTTGGCTCCCATCTTCAGGGTCCGGCCGTTCCTGCCGCCGAAGACCCGCACCTTCAGGTCCAGGTCGTGGGCGGCCCGCAGTCCGACGGTGGCGGTGTCGCCGGTCACCGCCAGCCTCTCGATGTAGATGCGGCGTCCGGGCACCGGCTCCGGCGGCTGGAAGTGGATCTCGCCCAGCCGCCAGCCCGGGTCCTCGTCGCCGGGGTCGTCGGCCAATGCCGAGCCGGGAATGGCGGTGACGGTCAGAACCAGCAGACCGGCCACGGCCAGGAGCTTGTACCAGGGCCTCCTGCCCTTGGTCTCCCGGATGTTGGGCCTGGCGGCGTTCCCGTCCCGGGGTGTGCGCCGCTTGCCGAACCAGCCGTGGGGCCGGAAGGGCGGGCGGCCCTTCCGCCGCGCCGCCTTCACCGCCTTGCCCACGCCGGAGGCCGCTTTCCTGGCCAGCAGCCGCAGCGGGTCCGGTTTGCCTTCCGGCACCGGCGGGGCCTCGCTGCGGGCCAGTTGGAAGGGGGATCCGGCGTAGCGCCTGGCCCCCAGGTTGAACTTCAGGAGGTCGGCGGCCACCAATGGCAACCCCCGGCCTCCCACCTTGCCCACGGTCATGGCGATGCCCGCTATGCCCAGCAATATGGCAATGCCCAGCCGGAACTCGGCGGGGCCGACGGGCAGGTAGCGGTAGGCGCCGTAGGACACGGCGCACACCGCCACCACCGCCACGATCTGGGGGAAGGTGAACCACAGCAGCACCTTGTCCTCGGCCTGCACGTGGGTGGGCACTTCGTGCTCTCTCATCCCATCCCTCCTACTTGACCTTGTTGGGGTCGGGCAGTTTCGGGTCCACGGTGTTGCCGACCACGGCGTTCATCACCAGTTCGACGACTCCATAGGCGACGAGGGCCAGCACGATGCCGGCCAGGGCGGTCATCATGGCCGCCTTGCCCCGCTCCATCTGGTTGGGCGCGCCCGAGGCTGTCAGGTACAGGTAGGCGCCGTAGATGAAGTAGCCAACGCCCACCACGCCCACGAGGCCCAGCAGGATGCCCACCAGGTTCGATATGGTCTGTGTCAGGTCTCCCATACGGTTTTTCTCCTTGTTTGCTGATTTCCGTTTGCTGATTTCCCGGTTTGCGGGTATGCCCGTTTTCCTTGCCGCCGGTTTCGTTCCGTTACTGGCACATGGCTCCACCTCCTGGGACGGTTGGCGCGAGTCAACGACTCGCCGGTAGTTGTCGTTATGGCCGTCTACGGCCCCTGGCTCCTGGGCGTGGGGCCGGTCTGGGCTGCGGGAGTTCCTGTCTGCGCCGCCGTGTTCACCGCGTTGGCGGCGGTGCCGGTGGCGGCATTTGTCGCCGCTGCGGCTGCCGCCGCTCCCGCCGGTCCTCCGGCGGCTCCACCCGCCAGCAGGCCCAGGGCCCGGCCCGAGCGGACCATCGATCCGGGCAGGGACATGCCGAAATACAGGGTGTGCAGCCAGGCGTCGAAGGTGCCGTGATGGCCCAGCATCGAGGGGATGCGGCCCGCCAGGTACATGAAGGCGATGGCCATCAGCAGCATCCACACCAGGTCCTGGGCCGCCTCCCCGCCGGTGATCTCGGCGAACTTGTCGAGAAACCCGAAGGCCAGGGCGATGGCGATGAGCTGGATGGCCTGCTGGAACACGGCGGTCATGAACAGCCGCAGCCAGTGCTTGCCCCAGCCAGCGGTGTGGGGCAGAATCCAAAGCCCCAAAGCAATGGGCGCCAGGCACAGCAGGATGTCGATCAGGGCCAGGCGCAGGACCATCTGCACCAGCAGGTAGAGGACGAAGAAGCTGAAGACCAGGTAGAGCAGCGCGATGAACACCGCGAGCCCGGTGTTGGCCGCCATCACGGCGTTCAGCAGCGGGTCCAGGGGAGCGCGCAGCAGGTCGCCGGGGGTGACCTCCAGCTCGGCGGCGATGAACTGGGAGACGGCGTGGGCCACGTCGATGACCAGGGCGCACCACCACAGCGAAGACGCGGCGGCGGTGAGGCCCAGCACCAGCCGGGGCACCATCTCCCGCCAGCCCGACTGGTGGTGGCCCAGGTGCTCCTGGACGATGAAGCTCAGCCCCATCCAGCCCAGGATCACCACCAGCATTCCCGAGGCGACCGCCCAGACCGCCGTCCAGGCGGCCCGGACGATTTCGTGTTCGTAGGTGAGTCCGGGGGGTGTTCCGGTGAGAATGTCTCCCATAGTCGGCTACCCCCCGCACTCGGCGATGTCGGTCTGGGTGATACCCTCCACCACACCGCACAAAGTTCCGTGGACGCCCTGGATCACCCACCGGGCTCCGGCCCGGGCCCAGCGGTCCGGGTCCAGGGCGCCCAGCACCTTGTCCCACAGCCCCTTGGGTTGGTGTACGGGCACCAGGGTGTGGAACAGGTGGTCGTCGCCCCCGCCAGTTCTCGGCACGGACATCACCATCAGAAAAGCCTGCTCGGGGTGCAGCTCGGGCTGGCCGTCCAGCGCCGGGTACTCGAAGGTGTATTCCCAACCCTCGGTGAGCTGCTTTTCCCCGCCCCGCACGCGGTAGGTATTGGTGACCCACTCGCCGGTGTCGGGATGGCGCAGGGCGTAGTGGAGCACGTCGATCTTCCGGCTGAAGATGGGGCGGGCGATGAAATCGCCGTCCTTCTTGCGCTCCACCATCTGCCGGTCCAGGTTGACCAGGGACAGGTTGTCGCCGTCGGGCGGCGGGGACTGGGCCAGGGCGACGCCGCTGGCCGGTATGGCCACGATGGCCGAAAGCAGCAGCGCCGCCGCCAAGAGGGTCAGGCGTCTGGCCCGGCCCGAAGTTGGAATGAATCTCTGGAACATGGTTGCCTCCTGTCGTCGATATTGAGACCGAATGTTCGACAACCAAGTCTGACGGCTCGCCGGGCCGGACATAATTCCCTCTAGGGAAGGGTTGGCTAACCCCTCCCTAGAGGGAATGGGATTTTCGGGGAGCGGCGTGATGTGATGGACGTGTACAGGAATCGGAGCTTTTGGCCTGGGAGCGCCCGGAGGGGATGTCGTAGCTGAAATGGGACGGCGGGGTCCATTTCAGGCCCATCGCAAGCAGCACTTCGATTCCAGTCCAGGTTCCAGGAGGCGGGTACATCGGCCCTGTTGGAAAGGGACATTGCTGTACCCCCTACAGGACCCGGCGGGTGAACAACTGCCCTTCGTGAACGCGACATTTTGTACCAGGAGGTGAACCGCATGGATGAGAGACACCCGGCAGCGGAGGGAGACGGCGGCATGGCGCCAGGCAGGCCTGATGAGGACGCCGACGCCAACCCGGACGCGGCTGAGGACGATGAGCCGGACGACTTCCTGAACCAGGCGGGCGAGGCCATTGCGGACCCCTACAACCTGCGCCTGACGGCCTTGCTGCACCAGATGGTCCGGAAGCGGGGACACCGGGGAGCGGCCAAGGCGCTGGGCGTCGACCGCCGGACGGTGGCCGCCAGCATTAGGGAAGGCCTGTCCCGGCGGGTCAGGGAACAGTTGGAGCGGGCGCTGGTGGAGCGGGACGGCGACGCCAGGGACCGGCTGGAGGAGGAATTCGGGGAGTTTCGGGAGCGGTTCGAGTCGCTGGCCCAGGAACTGCGCGACGGGGTCCAGGCGGCCCAGGGCCGGGCGGACGCGCTGGAGCAACGGCAGATCGAGGGGATGCGGCGGGTGGAGGTCCGTCTCGCCCTGGCGGAGGCCGCCCGGGATGCGGGCCCGGCGGAACCCCAGGGCCGGAAACCCGGGCCGGGCGCCGGTCCCCACCATCGCTACCCCGACCTGGTTACCACCGACTCCGCCGATGATGACGAGGCCGTCTTCGGCGAGGTCTGGCCCCTGGTCCAGGAGTGGCGCAGGCTGTGGCGCGGGCACCCCGCCCAGGGCCGGGGCCTGGAGTGGGTGTCGAAGCGGGCGCGAATCCTGGAACTGGAGGTGGAGCTGTTGGAGCAGCGCGGCATGACCCTGCCCCCGGAGACCGAGCCGCTGCGGGGCCTGGACCGGGCCGCCCAGCTGAACTGGCGCAGGAAGGCACTCAACGACTTTCGCCGCCGGTGGGCCAGGATGGCGCTGCTGCGCTGGCTGTGGCGGGCGTTGACCCTGCGGTTGTGGCGCGGGTAATCCAAGCCCCAGGCGGGACGAGCCGGGGGCTGCCAACTTCCCGACAATCCGGGGTCAAGAAATGGCCGCTGGATGTCAACGATGTGGGCGGGATTGGTCCGAAACTCTTGCCTGGGGCCGGACAGGACTGGATACTGAATGCGTTGTCTGGCTTTTTCAGCGTTTCCACTGCCATAGAAACCTGGGGGCGTGATCCCTGTACGCCCGGGCCTGCTCCGCGAGGATTGAAGCTCTTCTCCCCGGAGCGCCTGCGAGGGAATTGCTGTCAGGACGGAGTGACGTTTCCTTCGTCCGCAGCCGGTGAACCCATTACCCTTCGAAGCGCGCCGCGCGCTTCACCAGGTATCTCAACCCAAGGCGCGGAACCCCAACCCCACGGACGGATTCACGGAGGTGGCAACCGGAACAAACGGCGTTCCGGACTCCCTTTCCCAGGCAACCATTGGCTGCGAGGCAATCTCAATTTCAGGAGGTGACGGCTGGACCTGGCACGGTGTCCCTGAGTATTCTCTTGCGAAGCGGCTGACACGCTTCGCCATCTCTTCTCCCCTGGGGTTGGAGCGGACCGTCCGCTTCGGCCTCTTCAACGCAACTGCGGCGTAGCTGTGAAACATCGGTAGCGGCGCCGCAGGATCAACACGCTCCGGTCGGCGGCCACGTAGTCGCGGGCTGGACGCTCCACGTTCGGCCGCAGGTCCCGCCGACGGGACTGCGTCGTTCCCTCATTCCCCGGCGCTGCTGCTTACCAAGCAAGACGTCGTGGTGTAGCTGAGTCTTCCGCCAACTCCCTTCCGGCGTTTTCAGTCCCGCTGCCCCACCCTGGGCGGAGTGCGCTTTGCGCCATATCCCTCCGGCATTTCCGTTGCAGATCGGACGATGGGAGTAGCGCATCCGGCACGGAGGAGAGACCGGCGGATGGCGAGTTGGCGCCGCTCCTTTCGACCAGCGGGCGGGACGGCAGGCCAGCGGCCGGTTTCTTTCCCAGCTACGGCAACAGTCGGATGATTAACGAGACCAAAGAAGAGGTGACTGCAAACGACATTTAGCCGGCTGGCAGAGCCGGTGAGATGGCAGGGACCCTTGGCATGTCGCCCGACAGGCGGCGCGCCGGAGAGCCGGGCGGCTGCATGAGCCGCAACTGACGGCTCGGAGCTTGCAATTGAGCGGGGCCGATCTCCCTTCGAAGGGACCGGCCCCGCTTTCTGCGTTTCCGGGATCGTGAAACCTGAATGCCAAGGCGGCCGCGGGCGCCGCCACACACAACCAAAAATTCACAGCTTACAGCAAAGCGGGAGCTGGTCTCGAAAGGGACCGGCCCCCGCTTTCTGCGTTTCGGAGGAAGCGACATGACCACTACCAGCATTGAAAAGGCGAACCACGCTGAAATCACCAACAGCGGCGAGGCCGTCCGTGACGGACAGTTTGACGGCGGGGACGGCAACACCACCCGCCAGGCCCATGCGGAGAACCAGGGCAAACCCGAGAGCGAACTCCGGGCCGCCGCCCGTCGCAAGGGCCTCACCCTGAAGCAACTGGCTAACCTGATGGGCGTCAATTACAGCCACCTGTGCTCGGTGGCCGGCGGGCGCCGGCCCTGGTCTCCCATGCTGCGGGAAAGGGCGATGGCGGTCCTGGGCGAGGTCCCGGGACAGGGCATCGTCTACCGCCAGGGCGGCTTGGTCCAGGGTGAAAGCACCTGCATCCGGGAGCGTGCCAGGGAGAAGGGCCTGACCCAGAAGGACCTGGCCGAGCAGGTGGGCGTGTCCGCCGGCTACATGTCCGACGTCTGCCGGGGCCGTAGGAACATGAGCCCGGCGGTGCAGGCCAAGGTCGAGAGGCTGCTCGACACTCCGGTGGAGATCGCCCCCGCCGTATGCGCCAACCGCTCCAACGGCCCGGTGCAGGGCCAAAGCACCTACATCCGGGAGCAGGCCAGGGAGCAGGGCATGTCCCTGCGGCAGGTGGCCGACCGGACGGGCCTGAGCTATGGGTACGTGGTCCAGGTGTCGAGGGGCCACCGTAATCTAAGTCCGGCCGCCCAGGCCCGGATGGAGTCCGTCCTGGATGCTCCCGTCAAGGTAGAGGCGGCCCAGCCCCGCGACGTAGAGCCGCACACCCTGTGGGAACGGATGGAGGCCCACGGCTACTCGCAGAACAAGACGGCCCGGCTGGCGGGCATAAGCTCCGCCCATCTCTCCCAGATCATGAACGGCCAGCGGAACGCTTCGGGGGAGGTGCTGGGGAAGCTGCACGGCGTCCTGTTCGCGCCTACCGCGCAGGAGCTGGTGGCTCCGGTGGAGCTGAAGGTGATGGCCTGGAAGAAGGGTTCCCGCAACGGCGTGGTGGTCCAGGGCGCCGGCGGGCCGGGCGGCGACACGATTCGGACCGGCGGGCGGGTTCCCTGGGGCGCCGAGGTGGAGTTTGCCTATACCACCGGCTATGACAGCCGGGGCCGGCTGTCGGTGAACCACGTCGTGGACGAGCGGGGCTGCTCCACCCTGCTCAAGCGGCCGGATATGGACGCCGGTTAGCGGAGCAGGGCGTAAAGGAGCGGTCGGTGCGAAACGGCCAGGCCAAAACGCGAAAGGGGGAAGCCATCGCTACACCAGCGATGCTTTCCCCCTCTTGTATCCCTGGCATTAAATCTTCCCGGTTCCAACTTGCCCCTGGGGCTAGCCTTCCTGAGCAGGGACGGGACCGCGCGTACATCCGCTGTTCCCGGTTCGCTCCACTGCCGACTCTTCCATGGCTCGCCGTCGCTCCTCCTTAGCGGACCGGTCGCCGGGTTCCAGGCGGATGATCTCGTCGTAATCCTCAAGTGCCTTGTCCGGCTCGCCCAGTTCCCGGTACGAGCCCGCCCGGTTGCGCCGGGACTCGACGTCGTTCGGATCGAGGGCAATGGCCCGCCCAAAGTCTTCCACCGCCCTGTGCGGGTCGCCCAGCTCGGCCCGGGCGCAGCCCCGGGCGTGGTAGGCGAACCCGTCTTCAGGGGTCAGTTCCACCAGGCGGTCGTAGTCGTGGAATGCTCCCGCGTGCTCCCCCATCGCCGTGCGGGCAAATCCCCTTCCCGTGTACGCGGCCACGTTGTCCGGGTCGATTACGATGACGGCCTGAAGTCCTCTATCGCCTCCTGGGGCCGTTCCAGGTCCATTCGGCACATGCCGCGGCTGTAGCGAATCCGGGTGTCGCCGGGGTCAAGCTCTATGACCCGGGTGTAGTCCTCTATCGCCGGTTCGTACTCCTTCAGGCTGGCATGGGTCAGCCCACGGGCAGCGTGGGTTTCTACGTTGTCCGGTTCCAGGGACAGGGAACGGTCCAGGTCCGCCATCGCCTCGTCGTAACGCCCCAGGTTGCCCAGGGCCACGCCCCGGCCCCGCAGGGCAGGAGCGCTGTCCGGGTCCAGCCTGAGGACGGCGTCGAAGTCCGCCAGCGCGTCCTGGAATTCTCCCAGGTTGAGCTTGGTGATACCCCGGGCATAGCGCGCCAGTCCGTAGTTCTCCTCTAGCTCCAGGGCGGCATCAAAGTCCCGGATGGCCCGCTCCATCTCCCCCAGGTCGCGGTGGGCCATCCCCAGGAAGTAGTGGGCCTCGGGCAGCTCCGGTTCCAGCTCGATGGCCCGGCTCATATCCTCCACCGCCTTGCCAGGCTCGCCCATCTCGCCGTGGGTCAGCCCCCGGTTGTAGTGGGCCTCGGCGTCGTCCGGGGCCAGCAGGACGGCAAGGTCAAAGTCGACCATCGCCCCGCCCAGGTCGCCCAGGTGAGCCTTGCACGACCCCCGGCTGCAATGCGCATCCGCGTCGCCGGGGGCCAACCGGACGACAGCGTCATAGTCCTCCAACGCCCGGCGGTAGTCCTCCAGCTCGAAGTGGGCGTGGGCCCGGCCCAGGCGGGCCTCCACATCGTCGGAGTCCAGGGCGATAATCTGGCCGTAGTCCTCCGCCGAACGGCGGTGTTCCCCCAGTTGGCCGTTCAGCAGCCCCCGCAGGTGCAGGGATTCGGAGTCTTGGGGATTCTCTTCAATCCTCTCCGTCAGGGCCTCGACCATCTGCAGCAGGTTCTCCCTGCCCAGGCCATCCATCATCCGGCGGAATTCCAGATCGTCCTCCGGCGGGTCTCCCCAGTCCATGCCCTCATCATCTCCGGCCATAACCTTCCTCCCGGTTCTCCTGGTGCACGCCTCCGGGCAGGTTGCCCGGGCGGCGTAAAGGCTGTTTCTCCAAGTTGAATTTCAGGCTAACCCCGTAGGTAGAATGGGATACAATTATCGGGTTGGTCAACAAGCCACCAAAGAGGCGATTCTAAGAAGGGACTACTTCTCTTTGCTAACTGCGCGGCAAATCCGAAAACCGTTTGTTCCTCAGGTTGCGTTCATTGGGCATATGGCACTGTTTGTGGCAATGTCCTTGGTTGGATGCCAAGCTGAATCGTCCGACCGCGCTACGCTGGTTGCATTGTACAACACCACCGGCGGCCCGAATTGGACAAATGAGACCCACTGGCTTAGCGACCGGCCTCTGGGAGAATGGTACGGCGTCACCACCGACGCCAGCGGACGGGTGACCGAACTGCTTCTTAGCGACAACCAATTGGGCGGGGAGATACCGCCGGAGTTGGGCAATCTCCCCAAACTGCAAATGCTGGTCCTCAACGTCAATCAGTTGAGCGGTCCGATACCTTCCTCCTTGGGCAGCCTCGCTAACCTGCAAGAGCTTTCCCTGAACGGAAATCAGTTGAGCGGGGAGGTACCGTCCTCCCTGGGTAACCTCGCCAGCCTGCGAATGCTTGACCTCAGCGTCAACCAGTTGAGCGGAGAGATACCGCCGGAGTTGGATGGTCTCGCCAACCTGCAAATGCTTGACCTAAACTCCAACCGGTTGAGCGGTGCGATACCTTCCTCCTTGGGCAGCCTCGCCAACTTGCAAGAGCTTTCCCTGTACGGAAATCAGTTGAGCGGTCCGATACCGCCCTCCCTTGCAGACCTCGCCAGCTTGCGAATGCTGAACCTCGGCTTCAACCAGTTGAGAGGCGGGATTCCTACGGAGTTGGGCAGCCTCGCCAGCCTGGAAAGGCTTTCCCTCAACGAAAACCGGCTAGGCGGGGAGATACCGCCGGAGTTGGGCAATCTCGCCAACCTGCGAATACTGGACCTCAGCTGGAACGATCTGATGGGTATGATACCGTCCTCCCTGGGCAGCCTCGCCAACCTGCGAATGCTGTCTCTCGAATACAACCGGTTGACCGGTCCGATACCACCCTCCTTGGGCAATCTCGCCAGCCTGGAAATGCTGTTCCTCAGCGACAACCAGTTGACCGGTCCGATACCGCCCTCCCTTGCAGCCCTCGCCACCCTGGAGAATCTGTTCCTTGGCTACAACCAATTGAGCGGCCCGATACCAACCTCCCTGGGCAGCCTCGCCAACCTGCAAGTGCTGTACCTCAGCAACAACGAGTTCACCGGGACGATACCTGCTTCCCTGGGCAGTCTCGCCAGCTTGGAGGGGTTGGCCCTTAGCGACAACCGGTTGAGCGGTGCGATACCTGACTCCTTGGGCAGTCTCACCAGCCTGGAATTGTTGTCCCTCAGCGCCAACCGGTTGGGTGGGGAGATACCACCCGAGTTGGGCAGCCTCGCCAACCTGCAGGCCCTGTCCCTAGACTGGAACGAGTTGAGCGGTCCAGTTCCGTCCTCCCTAGGCAGCCTGGCCAACCTGCGGGAACTGTACTTGAGCAACAATCAGTTTTCGGGATCGCTGCCTTCGAGCTTCACACAACTAACTGCGCTTGAAGGGTTCGCCTTTGGTGAGAATGCCGGTCTCTGCTCTCTCAAGGGCACGGTCTTTCAGGAGTGGCTGACGGCCATCCCCAACAACTACCTGTCCGCTCGAGTCGCACCCCTCGGCCCGGACTGTGGCCCGGCAACTTCCATTGTTTACGAGGCCGAGCCAGGGGGGTTAGCGCCGGGTTTGCCCACACTTGCCGGGTTAAGACTGACGGCTCCGTGTCTTGCTGGGGCGATAACAGCTATGGCGAGTCCATGCCGCCCGCGGGAGAGTTCGCCTCGGTCAGCGCGGGGGCTGGCTACACCTGTGGGGGCAGGATCGACGGCTCCTTGGCCTGCTGGGGCGATGATGGAAATGGACAGGCCACGCCGCCTGCGGGAGAGTTCGCCTCGGTCAGTGCGGGGAATCCGGGCGCCTGCGGGGTCAGGACCGACGGGTCCCTGGCCTGCTGGGGCGATGACCGTCTCGACCAAGCCAAACTACCCGAGGGAGAGTTCGCCTTGGTCAGCGCAGGCGCTGGCTACGCCTGCGGGGTCAGGACCGACGGGTCCTTGGCCTGTTGGGGCGATGACCGTCTCGGCCTAGGCACATCGCCCGGGGGTGAATTTGCCTCGGTTAGCGCGGGAAAAGACTCTCTCCGTGCATCCTTCGGTTGCGGGGTCAGGGCCGATGGCACCGTGGCCTGCTGGGGCGATGACTATTTCGGCGAGACCGCGCCTCCCGAGGGTAGGTTCGCCTCGGTCAGTGTTGGGCATACCCACGCCTGTGGGGTTGAGACCGACGGCACCGTGGCCTGCTGGGGCGATAACCGTTTCGGCCAAGCCACGCTGCCCGAGGGTAGGTTTGCCTCGGTCAGCGCGGGAAGTATCCACACCTGCGGGGTCAGGGTCGACGGCACCGTGGCCTGCTGGGGTGATGACCGTCTTGGCCAAGCCACGCCTCCCGAGGGTGCGTTCGCCCTGGTCAGCGTAGCGGTTGCCTCCGCCGATGCGTCCTATGCTTGCGGGATCAAGATAGATGGCACCGTGGCCTGCTGGGGCGATTACGCTTATACTCAGGCCCCGATGCCCGATGGAGAGTTCGCCTCGGTCAGCGCTGGGTTTACCCACACCTGCGGGGTTAGGCCCGGCGGCTCCATGTCTTGCTGGGGCGCTAACGATTACGGCGAATCAATGCCGCCCGAGGGCAGGTTCATGTCGGTCAGCGTGGGGGCCATCCACACCTGCGGGGTCAGGACCGACGGCTCCGTGGCCTGCTGGGGTGATGACGCTTACGGCCGGGCTACACCACCCTGGGGTGAGTTCGTGTCGGTCAGCGAGGGGGATACGCACACTTGCGCAGTCAGGATCGACGGCTCCGTGGCCTGCTGGGGTGATGACGAATATGCCCAGGCCACACCACCCGAGAGTAGGTTCATGGCGGTCAGCGCAGGGGAAATCCACACTTGCGGGGTCAGGGCCGACGGCACCGTGGCCTGCTGGGGCGATGATGAAGACGGCCAGACCACGCCACCTGCGGGTGAGTTCGCCTCGGTCAGCGCGGGGGACACGCACACTTGCGGGGTCAGGACAGACGGCTCCGTGGCTTGCTGGGGAGATAATCGTTTCGGCCAAGCCGCACCGCCCGAGGGTAGGTTTCTGTCGGTCAGCGCTGGGAGTCTCCACACCTGCGGGGTCAGGGCCGACGGCACCGTGGCCTGCTGGGGCACAGTGGCCCGAGGCCTCACCGCGCCATCTTCCAATTGAGGTAAACCCAGTTTCCTCCTATCCACGCACAGAGGTTAGGGGTTGGATGGTACGCGCCCTTCGGGCGGGTAGATACAACACGCTGGATAAAATCAAGAACTTCACCTCTAAATGATGTTGCAGTCCCTGCTGTTGCGCAATGCCCGCCCGTCACCAAGGCTGTGGGGCTGCATTGAGGGTAACCTAGCCGATATGGGAAAGGCTCCGGCTCGTTGCCGGTTGGGGTTGCATCAACATCACGGGGAGCGGCGGTGGCCAAACCAGGGATGAGCTTTCCCATTGAGAAGAGGTCATCCATATTGCTGAAGCCTGGTGTGCGCCGGCCTTTGTCGTTTCGGCCTCGAGATCTCAATCTCGGAGCAGGTCGGCCCATGGCTTCGGCCAAGCCGTCCAGCGCCGGCAGGTGCTCCGCGTTGGGGCGCGCGAATCCCTCTTTCTAGCACCTCACGCTCCCGCTGTCGGCACCCACTCAGGGAGAGATCTCCGCCCTGATGCGCCTTCGCGGAATGGGGCGGGCCTTTCGGGAAATAATTCGGTATCTCTACTGCGTCGTGATTGCCGAATATCAAATGCTATGGGTTAAATTCGATATAATCCCCAATCATTGACCCTCCACTCCCACTAATCTCTCATGCAAGAACCCCAATGCCAGCCTTTCGGTGGATTCGGGCTTATCCTCATCATCTGCCACGGAATGGTTGTGGGTTCTGTTAGCCTTCTGGGCGCGGTTCCGGCTGGGGACGCAGTTCCTCACTCCCGCATGCCGGTTTGGCCGGACTTTCGTCCCCACTCCTCTGGTGAGACCAGTCGATTGAATGGTCTGCCGTTGACCTTGCTGATCTGTGAAAAGCGTCTATTTTCTCGCACATCGCCTGGATTTCCGAATCGTTGAACCAACGCGAACCGTCTCCTCCTCCCTCCGCCATCAGTCCATCGCCAATGTGCTCCTGAGCGGCAAGCAGGTGTGCCGTCTCGTGCGCCATCAGCGAATATTCAGGCAGACGATCCCACGTATATGGTGTCGTGACCCTACAAATGTGTATGTCGCCGACCTGGCTCCCGAGATTGCTTGGGTTGAGGTCCAGGGATGCAAGTCCCTCGGTGGCTGGCCACTTGCAGTTATACTTCCAACTGTTGAGCCACATTCTCATGTTGGCGTCTTCGACTGAATCTACGTCATGATAGCTGAATCCCAGCAACTTGACGGTGTCTCCGAACCCTTTACGCATTTCTTTGGACGGTTGCTTGTTCCAGTAGACCCGTGCAATTAGTCCGTCACGCCACGGTCTACCGTCTTCTATCGGCATCAGTCGATCCTGGATGTGTTGGTTGTGTTCGATGTAGATCCCGCAGGTTCCTCCCGTGGCTATGGCTGTCACGGGAAATAGGAGCCAGATCGGGCGATTCAAAATTGCTGATGGCCATCCAACAATGTCGCGATGCCTTTTTCTGAATATCAGGAAAGCTACTATGGTCGCGATGACACCAATGATGGTCAAGAGCAGACCTACGTTGAATGGGTCTGTAAACACCGATACCGCTGTGAAGCCTATTGGCGCTAATGTGACGGCGCATACTTGGAGCTGTTTCATGGCTTGACCTCTCCCCGGTTCAGCCTCCCTCCGCCTCAGCTTGCTCCAGGGCGGCCTGTCTCTGCTGGCGGACCGAGGTATCGTCCGGTTCCAGGCTGATGATCTCGTCGTAGTCCCGCACCGCCTGATCTGGCCGGCCCAGGCAGCGATACAGCGTCGCCCGGTGCCGGAGGGATTGGATGTTGTCCGGGTGCAGGGTGATGATGGCGCTGAAGTCCTCGACGGCCGGCTCGTACCGGCCCAGGCTCATGTGGGCCGTTCCCCGGTTGTAGAGGATATCGACGTCGCCGGGATTAAGCTCGATGGCCCCGGTATAGTCCCCGATAGCCAGCTCGTGCTAGCCCAGGCAGGTGCGGGCCAGCCCCCGGGCCGTCAGGGTCTCTGGGTTGTCCGGGTCCAACTCCAGGGAGCGGGTGAAGTTTTCAATCGCCTCCTCGCAGCGGTCCAGGTTGCCCAGGGCCACGCCGCGCCCCCCAAACACGGCGGCGTTGTCGGGGTCTAGGACCAGCGCCGTATCGAAGTTCCGGAGCGCATCGTCGTAGGCCCCGACGTTGAGGCGGGTGATTCCCCTGGTGTAGAGAGCTAGGCCGTAGTCCGGTTCCAGGTCTATGGCTGCATCGAAGTCCCGGATGGCCCGCCCCATCTCGCCCAGATCTCGGTAAGCCATACCACGGAAGTAGTGTGCCTCGGGCAGCTCAGGCTCCAGCTCGATGGCCCGGCTCATATCCTCCACCGCCTTGCCAGGCTCCTCCAGGTCGCCGTGGATCAGCCCCGGTTGTAGTGGGCCTCGGCGTCGCCCGGGGCCAGCAGGACGGCCAGGTCGAAGTCGCCCATCGCCCCGGCCAGGTCGCCCAAGTGAGCCTTGCACGCCCCCCGGCTGCAATGCGCATCCGCGTCGCCGGGGGCCAACCGGACGGCAGCGTCATAGTCCTCCAGCGCCCGGCGGTAGTCCTCCATCTCGAAGCGGGCGTGGGCCCGGCCCAGGCGTGCCTCCACGTCGTCGGAGTCCAGCTCGATTATCCGGCCGTAGTCCTCCGCCGAACGGCGGTGTTCCCCCAGTTGGCCGTTCAGCAGCCCCCGCAGGCGCGGGGATTCCACGTCGTGTGGACTCTCTTCAACCTTCTCCGTCAGGGCCCCGACCATCCGCAGCAGGCCATCCCGGCCCAGGGCTTCCATCATCCGGCGGAATTCCAGGTCGTCTTCCGGCGGGTTTCCCCGGTCCATGCCCTCATCATCTCCGGCCATGATTTTCCTCCCGTTGCTCCTGGTGCATACCTCTGGAAAGGTTGCCCAGCGGGCGTGATTCTTGCTTCTTCACATCTATGATGGTGCAGTCCCTGCCATTGCGCAATGCCCGCCTGTCAGCAAACCCGTGGGGCTGCTCTGAGGGTAACCTGAGCCGGCAGAGGAAAGGCTCAGGCGCGTTGCCGGAGTGGGTTGCATCAACATCGTGGAGAGCGGCGGTGGCAAAGGAAGAGTTAGTCTTTCCCATTGGGAGGGGGACATCCATTATGCCGAAGCCTGGTGTGTCCCGCCTTTTGTCGTTTCGGCCTCGCGCTCTCAGGTTCTGAGCGGGCGGCCCTGGGCTTCAGTCAAGCCGTGCAGCGCCTCCATGTGCTCCGCGTTGGTCCGTGCCGTTCCCTCTTTCCTGCGCCGCTCGCTCTCGATGTCGGCACCCACCTACCGAGCGGTCTCCGCTCAGGGTAACCCAGACTACTCCTGGAATCGCTTCAGTCGCTGCAGGAAGTTGTCGGGAAAGGAGTAAATCGGCTGCGGTACCTGATGCGCCTTCGTAGCATGGGGCGGGCCTCCGGAAAATGGTTCGGTCGCGCTACAGCCCCTTGTTTGCCGAAGGCAAGCCTGCGTAATGCGTCAGGGATTCTTGGCAATCAAATGAAGCTCCAATTCCGGCGGCGCGCCACCCAGCATCGCCTTCTTTTGGATGTAGATGTTGCTCACAGCCGGGTCTTCGTCCGCCGCATCATAGCGATAGGTGTTCTTGGTCTCCCGGGTCAGCTTGAGGACTACGGTAACGCGTTTAGTTTCCTGCATTTTCAATACTCCCATTTTTCAGTGTCACTAACCGACATTGGTCGGCCCGATACACCGCTTCAACTACTCGCGCCACGGTTACGAGTGGTTGACTTTGGGTTGCTCTTGTCTCGTAGCCGTTTTCAAAAGGGAAGGGTTTTTCCTGCCTCCGTGAGCCGGTGGCGCCTTTGTTCCGCATCGGGCATTGCTGAAGCTACCAAACTCCAGAAATCCTGAGAATGGTTGTTGACACTCAAATGCGCCAGTTCGTGTACGACGACGTACTCGAGCAGCGATGGTTCCAGCATCACCACCCGCCAGTTGAAGCGCAATGTTCCGTCCGGGGCACAACTCCCCCACCGCCGGCGTTGATCTCGGATCAGGATGCGAGGTTCGTCGCCTTTGCCCAAGCGGGGCCACCAGTTTCTGACGCTGGCCGACAACCGTGGGACGGCCATCGACCTGTACCAGCCCACCAAGGCTGTTAGGATGCGCAGCCGACGCTCGTCCTCTGTCAACCCTACCGGCGCCGAAACCCGAAAGCGCCAGTGGTCGAACCGGAATTCTGGCGCCTGCCCCTCGGCTTCCTCAACTACCAGGCGAACGTTCCTCCCCAGGTAGGGCAGCGTTTCCCCGCTGACGAACCGCTTGGGCCCCTGTGTAGGTGTCCCCGGGCGGGCCTGCCTCAGAATCCAGGCGGCCCTCTTTCGCACTATGGATTGCACCTCGCAGTCCGGCGTATCCAGGGGCGCGGCTACCTGAACGCCCGTTGCGTCCACGGTGACCTGGACGGTTTTCCTGCGGCGTTCACTGCGGCGAACCTGATACTCGATGGTTGAGCCGCCGAAACGGACCTGTCCCAGATTATCCACGGCGCCCTCCCTGACGCGCCAGTTCAACGATGCGGTTGGCGAGGTCATCCAACTGTTGCTCGGTGTAACTTCCGGTCGGACGCAGCTCCCGTTTGATGTCCCGGCGCATTTCCCGCACCACGTCCGAGTTCGACACCCAGTCGATCACAACTCCGTGTTGAGCTATGACACCCTCAACCCGCCCGACGATTTCTCTGGTGCGCTCGTTGATTTCGGTCCGGTATGTGCCCGGTTGTTCCGCTGCGCCAGACTGCGGTAAGCCTTCCTCCCGAAGACCGTCCAGCAGTTGGTAGATGGCATAGGACACCGTGGTCATGCCAAGTTGCGCGGCGACGTCCGCTACCCTCTGAACGTCGTGCCTCAATACTGCCATGCGTTGGCAGGCTTCGGCGGCGTCGATTAACTGGTTGCGCAGGTCCTGGATGATGCGAGCCAGACGCTCGGACAGCCGTTCGTAGAAAACCGGATTCTCGGCCAGACGCTCGTGGAGTTGCGCCCGGATGGCGTGCTCCATCACCGACGCCCGGGCTTCTTCGTGGGGAAGAGCGGCTATCTTCCGCTCAAATTCGCTGTCGAGAATTGAGAGCGGTTTCATCATCTCCCGCACCTGGGCGCTGATTCGCTCGTCGATAAGCCTCTTGACCTTCGCCCCAACCTCGCTCCAGTCAACGTCGGCGTCCTCACGCAGGTACTGGGCCCGGAAATAGGCCCTAATTACTGTCAGGCGCGCCAGCCGGTCCCGGTATGCAAGCGCGCGGGGGTCGGGCAGAAAGCGGTCCATCAAGCGGGAGAACCGCCGGTAGTCGGCGTTGAACATCTCGTACAGGTCCGCCTTGTAGTCGCCTTCCGTGTTGGCGTCGGGCGCGAAGGCGGCCACGCAGGCCCACGAGTCGTTCATGTCACGGCCCTTGAAGTGGGACTCGGCTTGGACCGCTGCAGACTCCATCAGTGGCCCCGGGTCTTCTTCCAGTTCCCGCATACTGTCCTGTACGTCGGGCCAGTCGAAGTCGGACAGAGCCGTCTCCAGGTCGTGGGACACTCCGTGATAGTCCACCACCAACCCGTAGTCCTTTTCCGTCTCCACGCCATCCCTGCGGTGGGAAAAGCGGCGGTTGACCCGGGCAATGGCCTGGAGCAGCCCATGTTCCCGCAACCCCCGGTCAAGATAGAGCACCTGCTCCACCGGCGCATCGAACCCGGTCAGCAGCATGTCCACCACCACCAGCATCTCCGGTTCGCCTTCGGGATCAACGAAGGCGTTTATGATAGTCTCCTGGTCCAGTTCCCGCGCCGGCTGAAACTCAGCTCCATCATTGGGACTGGTGGTGATGACGGGATAGGCCCGCACCCCAAAATCGTTCAGGCGGCCTGCATAGCGCATGGCGGCGGCACGGCTGGGCGCCACCATTTGGGCCTTGAAGCCGTTGGGGCGCACCTGTTCCCTGAAATGCTCGGCGATGTCCAGGGCAATCATCTCGATTCGCTGCTCTGCCTCCGCCACCGTTTCCTTGTTGGCGTAGCGGCGGCGAATCCGCTCCCGCACTTCCTCCGGCTGTTCGCCGAACATGGCGTCGAAAAGCTTGTCCAGGGACTGAGGGCCTTCAATTACCAGTTCGGGCAGACGGGCTTCGTAGTAGATGGGCACCGTGGCCCCGTCGGCCACCGACTGGGGTATGGTGTAGGAGTCTATCAGGTGCCCAAATCTCTGCCTCGTGCTTCGCCCGGCACCTTTCTCTATAGGCGTCCCGGTGAAGCCAATCAGGGATGCGTTGGGCAAGGCTTTGGACATCAGCGCCCCCAGGTCGCCGTACTGGGAGCGGTGGGCTTCGTCCACCATGATGACGATTCTTTCGGACGGGTTCAGGAGGTCCATCGGTCCGGCGGGGCCGGTGAGGGCCTCTTCGAACTTCTGGATGGTGGTCATCACCGTGCGGCTGCCGCCCTGGCGGATGGCCGTCTGCAGGTCCAGAGGGTCGCGTCTGCCGGGACGCTCCCTGTGCCGCCTCGCCTTTCGCTCTTCCGGTTCTGGGCGGGAGCGGTCCATCCGTTCCGGGCCAGGGAACCCGCAGCGCTCGAATGTGTTGGCTATCTGCTGGTCCAGTTGCGTCCGGTCAGTCACCACCAGGATAGTGGAGTCGGCCAGGCGGGGGTTTCGGCGGATCTTGGTGGCCAGCCAAAGCATGGTCAGCGATTTGCCCGAACCCTGCGTGTGCCAGATCACGCCACCCCGCTCAGTGGGCTTGTCTCCGGAGAGGATGCGGGCCAGGGCCGCCCGTACCGCCCGGTACTGCTGGTAGCGGGGCAGTTTCTTGACCAGCCGTCCCCGCTCCGGCTCGTACACTACGTAGTCCCGGAGAATGTCTAGCAACGTAGATGGAGACAGCAATCCGATGATTAGCTGGGCCTGTCCCTGGGGTTCCACGCCAAACTTCTGCCTCACCTCATCCTCGGCGTACTCTCCCAACCATTTCCATTCGAAGTAGGCGTTTTCCGGAGCGTTCAGGGTGGAATAGGCTGCTGCCGTCCCGCAGTGGGCCACGCAAAGCAGGTTGTAATGAAACAGGCTTGGCGCGCCTTGGCCCTGCAATTCCGGTCCAGCCTCCTGGTAGCGGCGGAGTTGGCGAATCGCCTGCGACTTCCAAACGTCCAGCAGAGACGGTGACTTGGCTTCCATGACCACCAGGGGAATGCCGTTGACGAAGAGCACCAAGTCAGGGATGACCAACCGCTCGTCGTCCTCCGGGCCGTCCCGTTCGTTGCCCCGACGCACCCGGAACTGGGTGGAGACTAGGAACTCGTTCAAGCCGGCTTCTGGGTGCTCGAAATCAAAGAAGCGGACGGTGCGGGTGTCTCGGCCCCGGGTCCCGTCCACGGTCAGGGGCATACCGTAGGTAAGGTACTCGTGGACGCCCTGGTTGCGGGCCATGCCTGTGGCGTTGACGTTCTCCAACTCGAAGACAACCCGGTCAGCCTGGGCTTCGGTTAGCCATTCGTTGATACGCAGCAGGGCGGCCCGCAGCCGCCCCTTGAGTAAAACTTCACGTTCGTTGCCCCGTTCCGCCGCCAGCGCCTCCCGGGGTGCGTGTTTCCAGCCCAACCCTTCCAGCAACCGCCTGGCCGGGTCTTCGGCGTGGTTGAGTTCATTGAGGCGGGAAGGGGTGGTCATGGATAAGCCTCGGTATCAGACTTCGGCTCTCCATAATTCAGGCGATAGTAGCTATCATAACTTGCATAATTCACCCCTTGTCCTTGATGGGATTGATTCGAAACCTTAGCATCTGATGATGTAATCAGTTCAAAGTCTTCCCCCAACACTTGGCTTAGTTTGTCGAGTAACGCCGGAAAAGTCTGAGACCTGGGTACCAAATACGGCGGAGAACTGGCAAGATCGGAGCGGGTTACGTGAACTTTGAGTCCATATCTCTTGACGACGGACTGAACGAGGTCAACAAACCAATCCTCAGCTTGGGGCGCAACGAGCACCTCCTCGATTAACAAGTTAAGGTCTACCTGGAAATATATCCCCGTCCCAGTCCACTGTGCTGAAATCCCCAATCTCTCAATGTCGTGCGGGACAGCATTTATGGTAATCGCTCGCACTTCTTGCTCGTACTCGAAGCTTTTCCTCTTTGTCAAATATGGAACGAATGCATTCCCCCATTCGGTTTCCTCAGTCCCATAGTCGATATAGCTGACCGCGCCAACGTAGACATCGGCATCGCATATTAAGCTCTTGGACAACCCATTGACTGTTGACTTGATAGCGATTCCTCGGTCCCAAGCCGAATAAATCCGCCACATGGCTGCCGACTCGAACTTGCTTAAATGCCAACAGTTGACGAACAGGTGGTCTTCGACGGACTTTGAAAAAGCCTGCAACCTAGAACGATCCTCCTCTGGAACCAGATAAAGGTTCCCCATCGGGTAAGTCCCCTCGAATGGGTCTGAGAAGTTTGCCACGTTCGAGAAAAATAAGGCTTCCTTCTCAAGAAGAGATACAAACTTCGTGAAGTCGACGTACCTCCAAAGAACGGCGTCGAGGGGAGGGGTAATGAAACTATCGTGAGTCTGGTACACAGCTTACCCCTTCCCTTCGGCATCTTCAGCAACTGTTCCCACCCGCACCCGCCCCGTCAGCAGCGTGTCGGCGATTGACTCCTTCAGTAAACGTAGTCCTTGCAGTTCCCCCTGCGCACCGTCGACAGCCGCGCCCACTCCGTTCAGCGTAGCGGCGATTTCTTGCTGCTCTTTGGGATATGGAAGAGGAGTCAAGAGCGGACGCAAATCCTCTAGGTTGATGTTTTTCTGTGCGCTCTCCGGGGCTAGCTCGTTTAAGTAAGCCTTGCGGGTTCTGAGAAAGTACTCCAGGAATGAAGCGTCTACCGCGTCGGGAGTTATCCCAACCAGGCTATCAGGAAACGCAACAGGATAGGAGGCGATTGCTGTCTCACCGATGTTTGCCGCAATGGTGATTATGATAGTCCCTGCGGGGAAAAGCCTGCTTATCGACAGCCCCAACTCATTAAGCGTCTGGCTGTGCTCTAGAATTTGCCCAGTTGCCTTGACCACATCACCAGTCTGGATGAATGGAATGTCTCCTCCATAGAATCGTGGTTCATTCCGAGGCCTGTGCGCAAACTTTCCTCTTTCTACGGTTGCCACCTCCCCCAACCTAACCACCTCCCAGTCGGCAGGTATCGTCCCCAACCCCGGCGCTTCCTTCCATTCCGTGTGCCAGCCGGGGAAGCCGCGGGTGAGCAGTTGGTGGAGCAGGGAGTCGCGCAGTTGCTCCATGGCGGCTATGACGGCATCGGTGCGCTCGATGGCGTCGTCAATGGAATCCAGCACGGCGGCGATGGCCCGCTGCTCCGGCAGGGGTGGGAGGAGGGTGGGGAGTGCATCTACATCTTCCCTGGATATTCCTTGTATGGTTGTTCCTCTTGAACGTTTTTGCAGCAACCGAGCAGATTTGACCAGTGTTCGGCAAAGGTAGGGTCCGTAGGCAGCTTCTGTCGGCAGGAGCAACGTAATGTCTTGGCTTGCTCCCATTAGTTCTTCCGCAATTGCAACCAATCCCACCCGAGTTCTTGTTGCTAACAGGAGACCCCCTTCCTCACAGATCGCGGTGGCCCCCGAGTCCAGACCCTTCTGTGTCAAGAATGAGCGGGCTGCATCCCGGCCAATGTAGGATTCCCGTAGGTCTGCTCCTGTAACGAAAGGAATGTCCCCATCCCAGTAGTCCAGCCGGGACTTGGATGGTGTACCGCCTTGCCTGAATTGCACCACATCCCCCAGCCGCACCAACCGCCAGCCTTTGGGTACGGTTCCCTGTCCTCCGGAGGGTTTCATCAGGCCTCTTCTTCCGCAGAGGCAGGACGGATCTCGTGGATGGTGACGGGGAGGCCGGCCCTTTTGGCTTCCAGCCAACGCTTGAAGGAGCGTGGGCTTTCGCCTGACTTTTGGCCCGTCAACAACATTTCTACGCTGAGGTCCTCATCCAGATCCGGCCAGTGCAGGTGTTGCCCTCCTGCATGAATCTCCCAGTTGTTACGCTCCTTCGGCGTAGCATGGACCAGCCGGGGATACCACGCCAAGGGAACGGAGATTATCCGGCCGTCACATAATTCGGCACTCAAAGTGTCCTCAGAAACTTCAAGCGTCATCGCCCCGGGCACTTCAAAGCTAACGGTTGAAATGGTCATGCCAACCCTCCAGCAGTTGGATTTCGTGTTGCTCGATGATTCTCCGAATGCGCCGGATTTCCGCACCACGAAAGTTGCCGCTTTCCTGTAATTCTACGGGGTTCAGCCAAAATTTGGCGAAACTTGCATCCCGCCGGACATGAATATGTGGGGGCTCGTTTGCGTCCCAAGATACGATGTAAAAGCGGTAGGGCCCTTCTCTCAATAATACCGGCATAGTTCAACCATCATCCTACTGCCATATCTCATTTTGGTCTTAAGTAGGCTGATGTGGACCGCTGCCTCATCGCGTTGCATCCAACCGTCGCAGTTCGCCGGGCCAGTCCAAGATTCTGACGTCGGCGGTTACCAGTTGGTGGCCGTTCATAGCGGTGGCGACGATGATGCGGTCGGCCGGGTCGGCGTGGAAACCGGCCAACTCATTGGCGCGAATCCCAATATCGCCGTTAACAGGAATCTCGACCACGCCCTGGCCGAGAAGCTCCCGGCGCCATGCCGTGACGTCTTCAGGGAAGTCCAGCCGGTCCTTGTCACGGAGCATCGCCACTTCCCAAAAGGTCATGGCGGACACGGCAAGGTCCCCCTCTTGAAGTGCGCTATCGATGGCTTGTCTAGCGCTTACTCCCAGGTGGTCATCGCCGGTCCAGAGCCAAATGAGTGCATGAGTGTCGGCGAGGGTCATGGATTGATCACCCGGTCGGGATTGGCCTGAGCTTCCCATTCCACGTCTATGGGACTGATGATGTCGCCCAGGATTTTCATCCGGTCACGTCCAGCGCCGAAGAGGGTCTTGGGCCGTTCTTGAAAGGCGGTCAGCTTCGCCACCGGCTTTCCGTTCTTTGTGATGACGATTTCAACGCCGTTATTGGCCACTTCGTCCATGAGCTTCAAGCATTTAGACTTGAACTCGGACGCCTTGATCGTACGCTGACAGCCCGTTTCGTTAGTTGACCCTGCCATGCCACTTCCTCTCGCGTGTTTGGAAAGTAATTGACCATAGCCACGACTATGGTCGTATTCTACCGCGCATACCCCATCTCGGCCAGCAGTTGGTCCATGCGGGCCACCGCCTCGTCGCGGCGTCGCTCTGCCTCCCGCAGTTGGGCCAGGGCCTCCTCCACCGGCATCACCTCCACCGGCTCCGTGGTGTCCACGTAGCGGCTGATGTTCAGGTTGAAGTCGTTGCCTTCAATCTCCTCCAGGTCGGCGACATGGGCCAAGCGGTCTACGTCCTCGAAAGCCCGGTACGCCTGAACTACTTTTGTGATGTGTTCCGCATCAATGTAGTTCTGGGCCTTGCCGGGCTGGAAGTAGCCCTCCTGAGCCGCGTCCACGAACAGCACCTTGCCCCGCCGTTCCTTGGGCTTGTCCCGGTTGAGGACGCAGATGGCCACCGGGATGCTGGCGCCGAAGAACAGGTTGGGGGCCAGACCGATAACCGCCTCGAACAGGTCGGCCTCCACGATGCCCCGGCGTATTTTCCCCTCGGCGCCGCCCCGAAAGAGGATGCCGTGGGGCATAACCACGCCCACCATTCCCTGGGCGTTGGTCACTCCCAGCATGTGCAGCAGGAAGGCGAAGTCACCTCGGGTCTTGGGCGGCACAGCCCCGTAGCGGTCGAAGCGGTGGTGGGGGTCGTTGGGCGCGAAGTCTTGCCCCCAGTTCTTCAGGCTGAAGGGAGGATTGGCGATTACCCGATCATAGGCCAGCAGCCGCCCAGACGGGTCAATCAGGCCCGGCTCGGCGATCACGTCGCCAGCCTCCATACGGGCGGAGCGCAGGTCGTGGAGCAGCAGGTTCAGCTTGCCGATGGCCAGGGTTCCCAGATTGCGCTCCTGCCCGTGCAGCACTAGGTTGCGGGCATCGCCACCCTGCTCTCGCACATATTGGGCGGTGTATATCAGCATTCCGGCGGAACCGGCGGATGGGTCGCAGATGCGCATTCCCTCCTGGGGTTCCAGCAACTCTACGATGAGACGGACGACCTCGCGTGGCGTATAGAATTCGCCGCCCTTCTTGCCAGCGTCATCGGCGAACTGGTAGATGAGGTATTCGTAGGCGTCGCCCAGAACGTTGCCGGTGGCGCCGTTGTTTCCGCTCAGGCTGGCGTCACGCAGGTCCAGGTCGTTGAAGTGGTTGAGCAGGCTGCGGATGATGCGCTCCTGGTTGGCTGGGCTGCCCAGCTTCGTTTCGTCGTTCCAGTTGGTGCCCACCAGAACTCCGTCCAGCCGGGGCGTGTTGGCCTCCTCGATGGCATGGCTGGCGATGTTCAGGGTCTCCCCCAGGTTCATCGATGCGGCGGAGATAGCTTCCCAACGGGCCAACTCCGGTACGAAGAACTCGTGCTCGTCCCGATCCGACAGCGCCGTTTCCCAGGGCACACCAGCAGCCACCGCATTTTCGATCTCCTCGTCGAACCGGTCGGAAAGCCGCTTCAGGAAGAGGATGGAGAAGATATAATTCTTGTAGTCCGCCGAATCGATCTGCCCCCGCAAAATGTCGGCGGCCTGCCACAGCTTGGACTCCAATTCCGGTCTGCTCAGCGGCATTGCTTTCTCCTAGTCCCAGTCCCCATTGTCTTGATCAATAATGCTTCGAATCAACGAATCCCTGAGCGTATCCCTGCGCAACCTGGCGGCATCCAGTGTAGCCTGGTGCGCTGCTTCAGATGATTCTACCAATCTGGCAAACCGCTCCAATTCTCCGAAACTAGGCACGGGCACTTCGATCTCTCCCAGACTGCTGGCGGAAAGCGCCTTGAGGGTGGCGGATACTATCAACCGTTTGTTCATCTCCGTTCTGCCAAAGGCCGACGTCAAGAAGTACCATATCCAATGGCCCATGCCAGTGTCCGGGTTATTTGCACGCACAACCAACAAGGTGATCCCTGCCACTGTTCGCGACACTTCGGGCTGGACCAGCGCCGCCTCGATTGACCCGGCCCGCGCCGTGACCAGAACGTCGTAGGGACGAAGGAGATGCCGTTCCGAGCGGCTGTTCCAATCCACGTTGACCATTCGGAGATCTTCAAGAGACACTTGTCCGTCTTCACCGACGTTTCTGCTTTCGACGACTTTGAGCGTCCAGTCTCCTAGTTTGGCGCCGGCCCCATGTCCTGCCAGTGAGAGACCCTGCGAAATTGAGGCTATGTCCCGCAACAAAGGCATACCGGCAATATACCCGTGCTTTGCAAAATTAGCAATACTTTTCAGTGTTATAATCAAAGCCGGATGGAGCACTTTTGGAACCCGAAATGCAACGCCGTCAACCTTGACAGCAGGTGCACAACGCCTCAGAGAGGTAACATTCTGGACCTGCCGCTTTCGTTACGGTATTGAGGGATTGTCGAAGATCCCAGCTCAAACCCACAGTCACATTAAGCTTTTTACCAATTTGACAACGAGGGATTGAAACTACGACGTGGATTCGAGGAATCGAAAATGCTGACGATGCAGCAAACGAAAGAAGCTATCCTTGCTATGCTCGGTGGGGCTAACGGGCTGGAAACCCAGCCATACGGACCAGATCCATCCGAACTGGAGGAGTACCTAGCACTGGGGAATTACGCTAACGTAGAAAACTTCGAGCGTGGAGCAGAAAGTGGCAAGTTCAATTGGGTTGCCTATTCCGCCTTCGGGGAAAAGGATTACTTGAACAGCCAGGATTTGGCAGCGAAAATTGAACGAGTGTTCTCCGATGACGAACTATGTCAGAACGTCCACATCACCATCTACCAAAACGAAGACGAAATGGCTCACCGTGTGGAATATCGTTTCCACACTTTCGGCGTCGTAGACCCTGAGGGTCCTGATGGGCACGATTTTTGCCCATCGTGTGGCTGGAACACGCAGCATCTGATATGTAACGCTGGCCCCGACGATCACCCCAGCGGAGCTTGCCACTATCTTTGCGCAAACTGTGGCATGGACACGGGAACTACTACGCCTTGTATTCGCCAAATAACATTCAACGCGCAGTTTAAGCTAGGGGCTTACTTGACCCGTTTTCCAAACATCGTTTCGTCTGTCAACTCCAACGTAAACAACGCGGTCGGAGAGATATTGATCGGTTACGCACTTGTCGAGAACAATCTGCGAGCCATTATGGTGGACCTGCCCGGTCATAATAATCGCAGCTACCTGTCAGTTGATATCGAACGTCTGAGGAAACACAAAGCGGCAATAGTGGCGTCAGCTTCGGCAAAATCAGCCGATAGTGGGCAAGCGTTGGAAGAGTGTATCGACGCTATTGTCAGCGCATATGGCAAAATCAGCAACAAACGCAATGCTCTTGCCCATGGCCAATTGGTGCAGGTGGGCTTGACTACCTTCACTATCGGGGATGACGACGGCGAACGCAGCAGAGACCAAGGTTCACGACTCCAAATCGAACACGATGGCGAGACTATAGTATTGACCGAAGATGGAATTCAGGGATTGCTCGAAAATGCGCGTGAACTACAAACCCATGTGGGGCATCTCGGTCAGATTTTAGAATTTCTAGCGAGCCGGTGAGCCGGCCATAGGATCCAGTGTCGCCAACACGACGAGGAAAATGGGACCGAGATCGAGTTCATTGTTTTCAATAATGGCTCTATTGGGAGCGCGCGGATGACGTATAGCGCCGCTTCTTCGGCCCCTTGCCCAGTTCCCAGGGACTTGGGCAAGGGCTGAGTCCAGGTTTGGATTGATGCAAAGCGCGCTACCCCCTCAGCCGTCCCTCCGACTTAAGCAGGTTACCCAGTCCAAACAGTAAGGCCACCCGCTCGGTGTTCTTCGCCTGTCCATGGTAGATTACCTTGCCATACCCGAACACCCGCTTCAACCTCAGAAAGGAATGCTCCGCCTTGGCTCCCACCGACGTCTCCGCCTTCTCCGTCAGTGCCTCTTCGCTCTCTGGATCAAGCTTCCGCCGTTTCCCAGGCCGCATCGCCACTCGCCAGTCCACCTCCAACCCCAGATTCTCCTACCTCTTGTGAACCCCCTGATACCCAGCATCGCCCCGCACCACCGTCTCGCCCCCATGCAGCAGATGGTGCGTCTCGGTCACGTCATGGGCGTTGGCCGCCGTGGTAGTCATGCTGTGGACTATTCCAGTCTCCGAATCCACTCCGATGTGGGCCTACATCCAGAAATGCCACTGGTTCCCCTTCTTGGTCTGGTGCATCTCCGGGTCCCGCTCCTTGTTCCGGTTCTTGGTGGACGACGGCGCCTCGACGATGATGGCGTCCACGATGCCTCCCCACACTCTACAAAAGCAAAAGTCTTCCCCTCGAAAGTGCCTATCTCCCCGGAGACGAGACCACTTTCGGGTACATTCGACCCGCCGCAGGTTCTCATCGTGGAAGGGGAACATCATTACAAACTAAAACGCGATTGCCTTGCTGATACGGGGGTTGTTGCATTTCAGCCCAGCTGGCTTCTCAACTGTCTCCCCGTGTTCCGGTTACTTTGCGGGACGTCCGGAACGGGCGGCTCACCCCCCGTTTCCTCCGCCATGGTCCAGTCGATGAACAGGTGCCCCAATCCCAGGCTCTCGGCCAGTTCCAGCAGCGCCATCATGTGCCGAAAAATAGGGCGCACTCCGGCTTCGTGCCAGCGCCAAACGGTGTAGGAAGATGTCCCCAGGCGGCGGGCCAACTCTTCCCACGACAGGCCGGACTCCTTCTGGAAGCGTTTCAGACGCCGCGGAAAGTCGTCTGGAAAGACGTATACCATTCCGCCGTGGTGGGTGTGATGTCGCGGCATGGCCTGCCCTCCCACGATCTGCTCTTCACAACTGTCGCTCATCCAACGGCTGCCAAACTGAAACCATGGCGGGATGTGCATTTGAATGGCGATGATGACCGACCTGGTTGCGCGGGTTAAGGATGCTCTGAACAAGTAGGCGTCATTGTGGCATAGCAGAAGGAACGGAGGAAAGACCTGTAGAGAGGGGATTCGATGGACCAGCCGACATTTTCCGACCTGGAATACCAGGGCAAGAAGCGCAAGACCCGCCGGGAGTTGTTCCTAGAGCGGATGGCCGGCCTGATTCCCTGGCAGAGACTGGAAGATCGGATACGGCCTTGCTATCCCAAGGCCGGCAAGGGCCGTCATCCCTACCCATTGACGGTCATGCTGCGCATTCACTGCGTCCAACTGTTCTACAACCTGAGCGACCCGGGCATGGAGGACTTGCTCTACGAGTCCGACCCGGTGCGGCGGTTCGTGGGTCTGAAGCTGACCGGCCCGCTGCCCGACGAGACCACCATTCTCAATTTCCGTCATCTCTTGGAGAAGCACCATCTGGGGCAGGGCCTCTTGGAGGAGATCAACGCTCACCTGGAAAGCCAGGGACTGAAACTCAAGGAGGGGAGCATCGTGGACGCCACCATAATAGAGGCGCCGTCCTCCACCAAGAACCGGAACAGGGAGCGGGACCCAGAGATGCACCAGACCAAGAAGGGGAATCAGTGGCATTTCGGAATGAAGGCCCACATCGGAGTGGACTCAGAGACGGGGATAGTCCACAGCATGAGCACGACGTCGGCCAACGCTCACGATGTCACGGAGGCCCACAATCTGCTGCACGGGGACGAGACGGTGGTGTGGGGAGATGCGGGTTATCAGGGAGTTCACAAGCGGGAGGAGAACCTGGAACTGGAGGTGGAATGGCAGGTGGCCATGCGGCCTGGGAAACGGCGGATGCTGGAGCCCGAGAGCGAAGAGGCACGGACGGAGAAGGCGAAGGCATCGGTGCGAGCGAAGGTTGAGCACCCCTTCCAGAGGTTGAAGCGCCAGTTCGGGTATTGGAAAGTGCGCTACCGGGGGCTGACGAAGAACACGGAGCGACTGGCCTTGCTGTTCGGGCTGGGCAACCTGTTGATTGCAGAGGGTCAACCGAGGGGGTAGTGGGCCCCGCGGCAATATCCACCGACCATCTATCCCAAGACTAACTTACAACTACCCTCAGAAGGGGGAGAAATGCTGAGATTTGAACAAAACCAGACCAGTCAGCGACGGTGAATTCGGCCCCTTACCCATCGGTCACCTGCAATTCAGGCCAAGGTGGGCCTTGTTCAGAGTATCCTTAATTCCTGTCATCCGTACCGGGAGAATCACCCGTCCTCGTCGCTTGTCTCCTCACCCTCTGCGCATTTCACCTGGGCTTCGATTTTGCCATCCCACTTGAGGGAAAAGGATGTTTCGCTGTTATTTTACATGCTGGCATCCAGATTGACCTCCCACGGATAGTGAAGTTTTCTGTTGCTTTGTTGTCTGTCGAATGAGCATCCGGTGGAACGCTGTGCGGTAGGCGGCCTCGTCGGCCTCCAGCACGGCGCCGTCGCCCTGGCGGGACAGGGCTTGTTCCAGGGTCATTCCGGCAGCCACGTGGGAAGCTGCGGGAAAATGGTCGATGACCAGGGGCCGCCCCCGGGATCGGTCCACTATGACGACGGCCCGGTCCCTGAGATAGGGGTGCCTTCTCAGCTCCACCTTGGCCCGCAGGTGGGTGATCAGTACGCAGGCGATCTTTACGCCGCCTCTTTCGCCGGGGTCTCCGGAGGGACCTGCGACCAGGACCTGCCTCGCTCGGTCAGAGCGATACCCCGGGCTACGTCTCGAATTCTCGTGAGATACCCCTTCTGCCCCAGGGACACCAGATTGTACAACGCCACCGAGGTGCTGCTGAGTTCGCAGGCCTTCACGATTTCCCGCACCGTAGGCGGATATGCCTGGTGAGCGGTATAGTTCTGGATGAACGCCAGGATTTGGGCCTGCCGCTGGCTCAGTCGCATTTCCCCCGGGTCCGCGGGTCTAGTCAGCCCGTGGTCATAGGCGAACCGCCTCACCCGCCATTCGGACAGGCCCACGCGCCTGCCGATTTCCTTCACGGTCAGGTTCTGTTCCATCAGGTCGGTGATGGTTTCCAGCAGGTCACGCCCGGTATCGTCGAGACCTGACGTTGCTTTCCTGGTTTCTCGGTTCATCGGCTGTTCTCCGTGTCTTGGCCTCTTCAGTCACATTTGCTCTTCATTTGCTTTCAAGGTTGCCCCGACTGGCAGGGGGCCGGAAAATTACCTCTTGGAGGTAAGGAGCCCGGCAGCAATTCCCCCGGAAATAGTAGAGAACTAATGTTCGCAAGTCAAGACTGCCCTGAACTGGTTCCAGGACGTTTGAAAGGTCGCTGTCTGAACTGCGATTCATTTGATTTGAGGATTTCACTGATGGAATCTCCATCCTGCTTATCCTATAATCCTGTGAATCCTGATAGCAGTGACATAGTTGAAGGCTTCGCCCTCTCCCCTTCGGCAAGCTAGGACACGCCTAACCCGCTCCCTATGGGAGCGGGAATTGTAGCCAACTGCCTAGTATTACAACGACGCTTCTTCGATTTGGTCAGTTTTTGGCCGGAAATCGCTTCGCGAAAGACAAGGCCGCAAGGCTGTCACGGGCATGGGTAGGTCGCCATGAAGAGGTGCTCAGGGTCCTTTTCTTGAGAACCGTCGTTGTAATACTAGGTCCTGTCCTGATTCAGACAATACTTTGGAGAGGCGCCCGAACTAACAGTGTGTCTACTTATCCTGTTCCCATGGAAAACCTTGTTTGGAGCCGGGATGTCAAGGGCGGAGGATGTATGGGTATCAAAAAAGCACTGCTTGCCGGGATAGTGGTGGCGCTGCTGCTCCTCACTGCTGCCTGCCAGGACGACTTGGTGGCCAGACCCAGCGCGACCCATACGCCAACCCCCGCAGCAGCCCCGGCTACGCCAACGGCCGTTGCGCCGACACCCACGCCCGCAATTCGCGCTCAAGAATGGGCTGTTCTTGCCAAAGGAGGGCCGTTGCACGGGGCAGTAATCGCCGGGAAATGGTGGTATGCCGAAGAATTCCTTGACAAAGGGGCGGACGTGAACGCCACGGCCACGGTGCAAATTAATACGTTTGCAGTTAGCGGTATAACGCCATTGCATTTGGCATCTGCATTGAACGACGGCCCTGAGGTGGTGGCGCTGCTGCTGGACAGGGGGGCCGACATAGAGGCCAAGGACGATTTCAGCGGCTTCTTCGGCGGCACACCGCTACATTATGCGGCCTGGCTTAACGAGAATGTGGACGTTGTGGCGCTGCTGCTAGACCGGGGCGCAGACGTCAAGGCCAAGAACCATGTAGGTCGGACGCCGCTGCATCATGCAGCCCAATCTAATGACAACCCGGACGTTGTGGCGCTGCTGCTAGACCGGGGCGCAGACGTCAAGGCCGAGGACAATAGCGGTTGGACGCCGCTACATTATGCAGCATGGGATAATGACAACCCGGAGGTGACGGCTCTGCTGCTGGACCAGGGCGCCGACATCGAGTCCGAGAACGATCAAGGAGAGACGCCGCTGCATCTCGCTGCCCAGTTTAGTGACAACCCAGAGGTGGCGGCGTTGCTGCTGGACCGGGGTGCTGACATTGAGGCCGAGGACGATTTCTTCGGCGGCACGCCGCTGCATTTCGCAGCCGACAACCCGGAGGTGGCGGCGTTGCTGCTGGACCGGGGTGCCGACATTGAGGCCGAGTCTGATTCCATTGGCACGCCGTTACATTTTGCAGTCGGGGCGGCCAACCCGGAAGTGGTCGCGCTGCTGCTGGACCGGGGAGCCGACATTGAGGCCGAGAACGATTTCTACGGCGGCACGCCGTTGCATTACGCAGCCGAGTCTAATAGTGACCCGAAGGTGGTGGCATTGCTGCTGGACCGGGGCGCCGACATTGAGGCCGAGGACAATTACTTCGCCACGCCGCTACATTATGCAGCCGGGTCTAATAACAACCCGGAGGTGGTGGCATTGCTGCTGGACCGGGGCGCCGACGTCGAGGTCAAGAACCATATCAATTGGACGCCGCTGCATCTCGCAGCCCACTTTAGCGACAAACCGGAGGTGGCGGCGTTACTGCTGGACCGGGGCGCCGACATCGAGGCCAAGGGCGGTGTCGGTGAGACGCCGCTACATTATGCAGCCGAGTCTAATGACAACCCGGAGGTGGTGGCATTGCTGCTGGACCGGGGCGCCGACGTCGAGGTCAAGAACGATGACGGCAGCACGCCGTGTCAACTGGCGCAGGGGCGGGAAGACTTCAAGGGAACTCCGGTGCTGGACCGCTTGTGCGCCCCATAGGGAGTGCCGTCAAATACATCTTTCGCCATTCCGGTTTTCGCCGGAATCCAGAGAATTTGCAGATAAGGCTTTCCCGACTCAGGGCGGCTGATGAGTTCCCGCAAGTGCTCATGGTGAGCTTGTCAAGCCATCCTTCGACAGGCTCAGGATGAGCTGAGAAGCACCGCCTTTCTCAACACTTTGCAATCGTCCTGGAACTAGTTCGGCGCCTTATGGCTAGGAACTGCTTGACCGCATAGGCAGTGGAAAAAGGATTGCCCAGGGCCTTTTCATTCTCGGGTAAGGTGGGGATGAATCCCTACGAGGGAGAAGACTTCAGAGACGTGAGCGGCGTGGCGGCGCAGAGCGGCCGCCACGTTGGTGTGGCCAGCCCGGCGCACCAGGGTGGTGGTCAGGTTGCGCAACGCGGCCATCACTTGGGGAGCGGCGGCGGTTCTCACTTGGGAACGGTCCTCGTCAAAGGTGACGTCCCTTACCCAATGCACCCGGTTCTCGATCTTCCAATGCTCCCGGAGGGTCTGCAACAGGCGGTCCGCTCCAGCAACGGTTGGAGCCAGGCTGGTCACGGCGAAGCTCACCTCCACCTGCGTTCGTCCTTTCACCGTCCGGCGCCGCTCTATCCGGCATATCTGTCGTAAGTGGGGCCGCTCCTCGCCCACCTCCCCAGCACTGCCCACATACCGGTTCAACTCCGGGTCGGCCAAAGCCCACATTTCTCGCCGCTCCCAGCGTCCGTGGCACTGCTTCGGCGATTCATCCACGTACACCGTAAGGGTGGCCCCCCGTTTCCGCCACTCCCGCGCCTGCCAGAAGGGCACTGCCGGCCCCTGGCCCCCTTCAGTTTCCAGTGGGGGAAAAGGCGTCCGCCAAGTCCCGGTACAACGTGGGTTGGTTCTCTTTCACCGGCAACAGATAGTCCCCGCCACCGCCCACTACCTGCTGGCATACCTCTCGTTGCGTCAACAAGGCGTCCGCCACAACTACCTTTCCCTCCAGGGGCACCTGACCCAGCACCGCCTTGGCCGCCGCTAATTCCTGACCCTTCCCCGGCACCGCCACCTGGGCCAGGACCACCCCGCTCCGGGCAGCGTAGGCCGACACCAGATGCACCCCGGCTATCTCCTCTCCATGAATCCCTCGCAGGGTCTTGCCGTCCAAAGACAGCACATCCCCAAGCTCTACCCCGCTGTCAATCAGCCATTCCCGCAACACGGCCTCAAAGGCCGCCACGTCCAGGTCTTTGAACACCCGGTGGAAAGTAGCTACACAGGGCGTTTTCCCCAAGGGAAACCCCAAAGCCTCTCCAGTGGCGGCTCCATGGTCCCGGCCCCATTGTGCTATGGCATACAGGCTGCGGGCACCGCAAAGCATGGCGCAAACCGCCAAGCTCAAAATCGCTCCCATCGGGTGCCGCCGGCCCTGGCTGCTACGATGATCCGGCACTCCATCCATTGCCTCTCGTAACCTCATCCTCCCCACCTCATCACTGTCTTTGCCACAACTCTAAAACTTGTTTCAGAAAATGAAAAGGCCCTGAAGGATTGCCGGGATCGTATTGCCCAATCCATCCCGGCTCATTATAATAACGTTCGGATGGCAGTGCGAAAAAATCAGGGGAGTTAAATCGCCACCACCAGTTCAAACGTGGTACTGCGTACAGTCCCCTTAGGCCCACCATCAGGTCAGGCTTCAGCCCCGTTTTGCCTGCCACTGCCCTTGACGTTTCGTGCGGCAACCCGCGTGACATTTGAACGGCCTGTCCTCCTGCAAGCGCGACGGGCCAGTATCCGTAAACATACAGAGACTTGACGATGAACGCCTCAGAGATATACAAGCCCGAAGCCAACCCGCGAATCCCCCGGTTCTCGGCGGGAGACACAGTACGCGTGAACTTCCGCATTCGCGAGGGTGAGCGTGAGCGTATCCAGGCCTTTCAGGGCGTGGTGATTCGCCTGAATCATGGCAAGGGCCCGGCCGCCAACTTCACCGTGCGCCGCATCTCCGGCGGCATCGGCATCGAGCGGATATTCCCGCTGCACTCGCCGCTGATCGAGTCGCTGGAAATTACCCGTTACGGCTCGGTCCGCCGCGCCAAGCTGTACTACCTGCGCGGACTGCAGGGACGCGCTGCCCGCATCAAGGAGCTCAACCCGGCACAGCGCCGCCGCGCCGCCGAGGCCCAGGCTGCCGCAGCCGTCCGTCGCGAGGAGGCGGCCCGAGCTGCCGCCGAAGCCGAGGCCCTCGAACAGGCCGCTGCCGAGGCTGCTGAGGCCGAAGCAGTCGACGATGTGGAGCCTGTCGACGCGGTAGCCGAGGAGGCAGTGGCCGAAGAGCCGGCTGCCGAGGCTGAAGCCGCTGCAGACGAGGAACCAGCCGCCGAGGTTGAGGAACAGCCAGTGGCCGAGGAACCGGCCCCGGAGGATGCCCCCGAGGCTGAATCCGAGGAATAGCGCCTTTGCTGACAGGACCGGACAGCTACTCCGGTCCTTGCCGCATTCGTTCCGGCATCGATGACCTGTGAGCGATCTGAGGTACGCGGACGTGGCGGTCGACTCTCCGGTCGGGCACGCCCGCGCCTTCACCTACCGAATCCCCGAACACTATTCCGTGCAGCCCGGGCAACTTGTCTGGGTTCCCTTTGGCTCGCAGACTCTGCAGGGCATAGTCGTCGACCTCTCATCAGGCAGTCCTGACTTCGCCACCCGCGACATCCTGCAGGCCATCGACCCCGCTCCCCTCCTGAATAACGAAAGCATCGAACTCGGAAAGTGGATCAGCCGGCATTATCGCTGCTCGCTCTTCACCGCCCTCTCGCCCATGCTCCCTCCCGGATTCGAGTCCCACGTCCGCTCGCGCATCTTTCCGTCCCCGGAAATCGCTCGGCAGGAGTGTGAACTGCGCGAGGAGTCGGTGGCAGCCCTGGAGGCCCTCAACGAGAAGGGCCGAATGACCCAGGCCGAGTTCGTAAAGCTGCTGGGGCGGCGCGGAATACGGGAACTCAACCGCCTGGCGGAGCAGGGAGCAGTCCGGCGGGAGGTCACCATACCCCGCCCCCGGGTAGCGCCCAAGTACGAGGGCTACCTAGTCGCCATTCCAGCGGGGGATCACGCGGACGAAAAGCTGTCCCCCCGTCAGGGCGCTTTGCTGGCCGCCGTCCGTCAGCCGCCAGGACACCTGTCCATCACTGAAGCCAACCGGGAGTTCGGAGGTGGTGTCGCCAGCGCCTTGTGGAAGAAGGGCCTCGTCGCCCAGGAGTGGTGGCGTACCTCGGGCGGCCCTCCTCATGCCGCCCTGGCTGGCAGGACCGGAACGCCCGGCGAACTCACTCTCACCGCCGAACAGCGAGACGCGCTTTCGCAAATCACCTCCGCCCTGGATGCGTCTCTTGGGGCACGCCTCCACCCCAACCCTCCTCCAGAGAGAGAGGGCGTGCCTCTGTCCGCCCGTACGTTTCTGCTCCATGGAGTCACAGGCAGCGGCAAGACCGAGGTGTACCTGCGAGCCATAGCCCACGCCATAAGCCTGGGGCGTCGGGCCGTACTGCTGGTCCCAGAGATCGCGCTGACGCCCCAGACCCTGGAGCGCGTAAACGCCTGGTTCGAGGGCCGGGTTGCCCTGATACACAGCGGCCAGACGGCCCGGCAGAAGTTCGACCAGTGGTGGGACATTCGCGGCGGCGACTTTGACGTGGTGGTCGGGCCACGAAGCGCCTTGTTTGCTCCACTGGAAAACCTGGGCCTCATCGTAATCGACGAGGAGCACGAGTGGACCTACAAGCAGGAGGAATCGCCGCCCCTGTACCACGCCCGCACTGCAGCCCTCGAGCTTGCCCGCCGGACCGGCGCCGCCGTCATCCTGGGTAGCGCCACGCCCTCGGTCGAGACCTACTACCACGCCAACCGGAACAGGGCGCGCCTGCTGTCCCTGCCCCACCGCGTGGCCGGCGCTCAAGGTTCCGGCAATCTCGGCGCCCCGGAAACGCTGCCGCTGGCCAGCGTCCAGCTGTGCGACATGCGGCAGGAGCTACGGGAGGACAACCGCAGCATTTTCAGCCGCGCCTTGTCCGACGGCCTCCGCGACTGCCTGGCCGAGGGCAACCAGGCGATCCTGTTCCTCAACCGGCGCGGCTCGTCATCGATCGTGCAGTGCCGCGACTGCGGGCACGTCGCGACATGCCGGCGATGCACCACCTCGCTGACCTACCACTCCGGGCCGCCCCGGCTTCTGTGCCATCAGTGCAACTACTCCCGGCGTCCTCTGGACCGCTGCCCCGAGTGCCGGGGCAAGCGTATTCGCCAGCTGGGCATCGGCACCGAGCGAGTGGTCTCCGAGGTCGGCCAGCTATTTCCCGGAGTCCGCGTTGACCGCCTGGACTCCGACGCCACCCGCTCCCCGGGCGCCGCCGAGGAGGCAGTGGCCCGGCTTTCCTCGGGCGAAACACAGGTGCTGGTCGGCACGCAGATGGTGGCCAAGGGGCTGGACGTGCCCAATGTGGCTCTGGTCGGAGTCGTGCTGGCGGACGTCGGCCTTCACATTCCCGACTTCCGGGCCGGAGAGCGGGCTTTCGCGCTGCTCTGCCAGGTGGCTGGACGCGCCGGACGCGGCGACGCCCCGGGGCGTGTCTTCGTCCAGACGTACAACCCCAACCACTACGCCATCCTGGCCGGCACCCGGCAGGACTATCTCGAGATGTACCATCAGGAAATCGAGAGCCGCCGCCAGCTCGGATATCCTCCGTTCAACCAGCTGGCGCACGTCGTCTACCAGAACGCCGACGCAGAGGCTGCCCAGCGCCAGGCCGTGGCCATCGCCGACGAGCTGAAACGCCGTGCCGCTGCCGAGGGCCGCACCGATATTGAGGTGAACGGCCCCGCACCGGGTCTGCCGCCGCGCCTGAGGGGGCGCCACCGCTGGCGCCTGCTGCTCCGTGGCCGCGGGCTGCCAGAATTCCTGGACGACGTGGACTTCCCCGCCGGGTGCGTGGTCGACATCGACCCGGCGCACGTAACTTGACCGCCCGCATTCCGAATCGCCTGATAAACTAGCCCACACACTTTCCGATCCAGCAGAGGTCGCCAATGCAGATTGCACCCCACATCTACAGCACCCACATCGAGGAGGACCCCAACACCTTCGGGGCCATGCACCCCGGCGGCACCCAAATTTACTTTGTCGGCGACCCCTCCGATCACATGGTTCTGGTAGACTCCGGCGAGCCCTACCGTTCCTGGACCCGTCAGATACTGGGGTACCACACCGAGCTGGGGCGGCCGCGCATTTCCTCCATCCTCATCACCCACGGCCACGGCGACCATATCGGCGGCCTCGACCGGCTGCAGGAAAGCTTCGACTGCGAGGTGCGCTGCCACCCGGACCTTGAGCCCAAGCTGACACATCAATTGGGGACCGGAATCGTGCGACCGCTGCAGGAACAGGAATCTGTGGAGACCGGTGGCGGCGTGTCGCTGCAGGCCTGGCACACCCCGGGCCACGAGGACGATCACGTCTCCTACCATCTGCCAGCCGACGGGGCGGTGTTCAGCGGCGACACCATCCTCGGCAGTTCGTCCTCCAGCGTCCGAAACCTCAAGCAGTACATGGAATCGCTGGAAACCCTGGCGCGACTGAACCCCGACATTCTATGCCCCGGCCACGGTCAGATCATCCAGGACGGTTCCGCCCGCATAGCCTGGTACGCCCGGCACCGCAACGAGCGGGAGGAGCAGGTGCTGGCAGCCCTGGCCGAGGGAGCGGGCTCTGTGGACGAAATCGTGACTGCCGTTTATCCCCGCGATCTTGCCGACAATCTTCGCTCTGCGGCGGCGCGCAACGTACGCACCCATCTGCAGAAGCTGGTCGAGGAGGGGCGGGTCGCCGAGGCGTCGTCAAGTTACTCGCTGTCAGGAGCGGACCGGGCGTAATGGGCCATCAGCGGGGCATCCGGTTCAGCGGGGGCAGCCCCGGCTGCGGCCTGCTGGCGGGTGTGTGGCTTGCGGCGATAGGCGCGGTGCTGATCTCTCCGGTGGGCGAGTGGATCATCAAGGGAATTGGCTGGATTTCGCTGGGCCTGGGAGTGCTGGTTATCGTGCTTACGATCGTGAGCTGGCTGACCAGCGGCCGCCGCCGCGAGCGGTAAGGGGAGCAAACAGTGTCTGCTCACTCAGAGCGCGATTCGTCGATTCGTACGATATCCGCCTGTATCACAGCGACCGCCTGCAGCAATTGCTGGACCAATTCTGCAGTATGGCGCAAGGACTCTTCTGCGAGTTGCTGGTCCTCCACTGCCTGCCTCTGATATTCCTCCATCCGCCTCTGATATTCCTCCATCTGGTCTTGGCGCTCCTCCATCCTCGCCTGGCGAGCGGACATGCGAATTTGCATGTTATCTATCTGAATCGTTAATGCAGTGGAGACTTGTGAAAAATCCTCCAGCGCCCGGATGCGTTCTTCCATTTCCTATCTCTATCGATCAAATTCCTGTTGACTCTACACCGAGGGTTACTTCCAACGGCGCAATTCTATTCTAACCCGGCAGCCTGTCTGCAAAAGTCACTTGTCCCCCAAGGCGGGCGATGCCTATGACCCGACGCGGTTGGGGTCCTTTTCCAGCAACTCGATGCGAATGTTACCGGGAGCGACGACGAAGGCGATCCTGACGCCGGGGCGAATCTCGTGCGGCTCGGAGGTGAAGTCCGCACCCTTCGCCCTGAGCTCCTCTGCTGCCGCGTCCAGGTTCTCGACGCGCAGTCCGAAATGGTCCAGTCCCTGGTGCGGGTGGTCAGCGCTGGGCGTCGCGTCCTCGGCACACCGGGCTATGAAAATCTCCAACCCGTTCAGGTCCAGGTCCACCCGGGGGTTGCCGTCTGACTGGACCGATTCGACGATGCGGGCCCCGAACATCTCGTTGAAGTACCTGGCCGTCTCTATGGGCTCCGGGCTGAGCAAGTGAATGTGGTCGTAAGTGTAAAAGGCCATTTGCTGCACTCCCTGATAATAAAATGCCCTCTCCGGTTGCGGAGAGGGCTGCCGTCAGTATACGGAGAGAATACTAGCGGGCTAGACCGTAGGGGATGGCCTTGACCGCCGGGTCGTCCGACTGCCCCATGGTTTCGGCAAGCTTGACGATCAGGCCGCTCATGGCCGTCTCGCTCCAGTACCAGTCGTGGATGGCTGCGTCGTCTGCGCCCGGGCGCTGTTCCATCCGCGCCTCGTAGTAGAACGCCTTGAGATCATCGACGCAGTAGCGAATGAACTGGGGCACGCCGACGCCATCGGGACGCCCATCGTAATCGGTGTCCTCCCCGGCGGCGTAGGCCTCCAGAAAGCGGATCACGCCCCGGAACCGTCGCTGGGGCACGCTGCTGACGCCGACGGCGGTGCGACCACCGTTCTTTTCCACCCATCGCTCGTAGTAGGGCCGAAGCGAGGTAAGCTCGTCGGCAGGATTCAGACCCTTGGTCGAATCGGAGCGGTTGGTCTCCGAGGCCTGGAGCAGCGGTTCAGGCATCGTATCGTCCTCGAAATCCTGGAGGACAGGGCCCCTCTCCGCGTCCAGGAGGTCGAACGCCGCCTTCATCACCTGGTGCTGAATCAGGGGATCGCCGGGGCGCCCAAGGACGTTGCCGAAGGCATAGGGGACCCAGACCATGCGGGGCGGCTTGACCCGCTCGACGTGTTCCCTAACCAGTGCCACGCCGGTGGTGCTCATTCCGGCTTCCTCGAAGCACCTTGCCAGCACGCTGACCGCGTGCGTGCAGAGGGGTCAAGTGGGTGTGAGGAAGACGACCTCCACGCCCTCGTCCAGCATGCGCCGCGCCACCTCTGGCCCGGTCTCGGTGGCCAGTTCAGTCGCGTCGCGGATGGCTCCCATGAAGGAGTAATAGTTGTCGGCCAGAGACCCGATAACGCCCTGCTCCCGCAGTTCTTCCAGCCTGTCAATGGGGTAGGTCACGTTGATGTCGCGGTAGATTCCGGTGTGGTCAAAGCCGATGCTGGTATGGCTTTGAATTATCTCCGAGGCCGGAGTGCACCGTGGCAGCACCCTGTACGACGTATCGCCCCTTCCCCTCAGGTCGGAGATGAAGGGCTTGTCGCCCCTGAGATGCAACCCCGCCGAAGTCACCAGCGCAACTCGGCTGTCGCTCAGAGGTTTCCGCATCGGTGTCCAGGGGGCATCATCGTGTTCCATGCACGGAAACATCCGCAGCATATTGCTCTGCACGTCGCTCAAGGTATCAAGCCTGGGCATATTTACACCTGCCGTCCATATTAGAATCTGTTATCCGTTCTGAGCTCAATGACTCCCTTGTATGGAGCCTGTAGTTGCGTCCCGAGTAATGGTCTGGAAACTGGACGGGACGCCCACAATATCTGTGTTTTATCCCACCGGCGCTGTCGACTTTTCGATCACCCTCAGGTATATCTGCAGCATGTAGTGGAGCCACGCCGCCATGTCGGGCCAGCTCTCCGGGTCGGAAACGTCGAACTCCCGCCGGGCGTCAAACCCGCCGTCCAGGTTCACCCATTCGGTGACGGTACCCGCAGGGAACCGGCCGTCAAAGGTCTCGTCCAACGCCTGCCAGAATCCCTCTTTGTAGACCCGGAGACGCGGCGCCGAATCCGTCAGCGATTCGCCTCTCCCTCCGCGCAGCCAGAGCCCGGCGCCCCAGTGGTATACCGCCAGCGAGACGTTGAGCCCCGTGGATCCCACCGGAATCCACGTATAGGCCCTGCCCCAACCCTCGCTGACACCGTCGTCAGGATAAAGCTGGGCGTATTGGGTCCAGAACTCTCGCCGGAACTGGATGGCTTCGGTTGTCATGCCTGCCTCCGGGGCCGCAAACCAGGCGCGTCGGTCCGGGAAACGTACGAACGTGTCCCGTGTAGCACGGCAACGTACGGCCGTACTGCCAAAGGACGAGCGTTGTGCTATCGTAGCGTTGGGCGGTGCGGGTGTCAAAATCCGCACCTCATTAACCGGGAGACAAAATAGATGACACCAACCGTTGTAGTCGCCGGTGTTCGCAGCGGCGTGGGCAAGACCACTATCGCCACCGGCATCATGGGCGCTCTTACCCGCAGGGGCCACGCCGTGCAGCCATTCAAGGCCGGACCGGACTACATAGACCCGTCCTACCACCAAGTGGCCTGCGGCGTGCCCTCCCGCAACCTGGACACCTGGCTGCTGCCCCACGACACGGTGCTGGAACTCTACGGCAAGGCTGCCTCCAAGCGGCAGATCTCCGTGGTCGAGGGCGTCATGGGCCTGTTCGACGGCCACTCCAGCCTGGACGAGGAAGGCTCCACCGCCCAGCTGGCCAAGCTGCTGAACGCCCCCGTGATCCTGGTGGCCGACGCGGCCAAGGTCGCCAGAAGCGTGGCCGCCGAGGTGCTGGGCTACCAGCAGTTCGACCCCGACCTCAACGTGGCCGGCGTGATCCTCAACGGCGTGGGGAGCGACCGGCACCTGGAGTTCTGTCAGCCACAGATCGAGGCCACCACGGGCCTGCCAGTGCTGGGCTACCTGCCCCGCCGCGCCGAGTTCGAACAGCCCGAGCGGCACCTGGGACTGATCCCGACGGTCGAGGGCACGGTCGCCAATCAATGGTACGACGCCCTGATCGCCCAGGTCGAGGAGACCATCGACGTAGGTCGCGTCGCCCAATTGGCGCAGCTGTGCTCGCCTCCGGCATCTCATCCTCAGGTCTACCCAACGGAGCCCCAGCCAAAGCGGGCAATCATCGCGGTGGCCCAGGACCAGGCGTTCAACTTCTACTACCAGGACTCGCTGGACCTCCTGGAAGCCTGGGGCGCGGAGCTTGTTCCGTTCAGTCCACTGGAGGACGACTCACTCCCCGAGGGCGCCGGCGGCGTATATCTCGGTGGCGGTTTCCCTGAGATGTTCGCAGCGGAGCTTTCCGCTAACCGCCCGATGCTGGATTCCATCCGGCAGGCCGCGGGACGGGGCGTTCCGGTCTATGGCGAGTGCGGGGGCCTGATGTACCTGGGCCGCAGCCTCAAAGGGTTTGACGGCGAGGCCCACGCGATGGCCGGACTGGTGCCCGCGGTGTCCGCAATGTCGCAGTCGCGCCTGTCCCTCGGCTACCGCGAGGTGGAGGCCCAGGGCGACGGGCCGTTGCTATCGGCGGGGCAGCAGATTCGCGGCCACGAGTTCCACTGGTCCACGCTGGAGCAGGCCCCCGACGAGAGCGAGTCAGTCTACCGGGTGGTCAACCAGGGCGGACGCCCCGACGGCTTCCGTTCCGGCAGCGTCTGGGGCACCTACGTTCACGTCCACCTGGGCAGCGAACCCGGCCTGGCGCCCCGGTTCGTCGAGACCTGCGCCGCGCATAGCGCCATCTGACGGTCTGAACTGGGATTCACTTGATGGAATGTTTACCTTGATTCAGAACCATCCCATCAGCGAATTCGAAAAATCCAACAAATCACAGTTCAGATTTCCCCTTTCACACCAGAGAGGGTCAGGGTGAGGAAATATGACCACCAGCGAACAGAACACAACTGGCGAGAGAACGGAACCCGGTCCCCAGTCAGTAACCGGCCCGCGCATCAACAAGGGACTCGTCATTGTCAACACCGGCACCGGAAAGGGCAAGACCACCGCCGCCATGGGCGTGATGCTCCGTGCCTGGGGCCGGGACATGAAAGTCATCATGCTCCAGTTCATCAAGCACACCACTGCCAATTTCGGGGAGCAGCGGGCCGCCAAGAAGATGGACATCGAGGTCCGGGCCATAGGCGACGGGTTCACCTGGCGCTCCAAGGACCTGGACAACTCCGCCGACTTGGCCCGCGCCCACTGGGATGACTGCAAAGAGGTCATCGCCCAGGGCGAGCACGACGTGGTGATCCTCGACGAATTCACCTACGCCCTGCACTACGGGTGGGTGCCGGTGGAGGAGGCGCTGGAAGCCCTGCGCAACAGACCCGAGATGATGCACGTGATCATCACGGGACGCAACGCCCCGCCCGAACTGGTGGAGTTCGCCGACCTGGTCACCGAGATGACGCTGGTCAAGCACCCCTACCACGAGGGCATCAAGGCACAGCCCGGCATCGAGTTTTAGGGGGCAATAGAAAGTCCCCTCTCCCTCCGGGAGAGGGTTAGGGTGAGGGCGTTCCCTGTCCGCTCAAGAAAACCGGTTGCGGAATTTCAGCTGAACTTTAGCCCGCAGCTAGAATGCCGCATAGCGCGATGCCCGACCCCTCCCTTTATCGGAAAATGCGGGAATGAATTTCCGCCCTTCGACGGCCCATCGCCTGACCAAGGTACGCCCTCACCCTAGCCCTCTCCCGGAGGGAGAGGGAATGTGGTTCACCCTTGTTTTTGAGGGTGGCCGAAGGGCATAACGCCCGGTAGGCAACCACCAGTAGAATTCAGCGTTCTCCGCCATCTGACGCGAAATAATCGTACTTGCGCCCGGCCAGCTCGACCACCCCGGGTATGTCCTCCTCCAGCAGGTAGCCCTCGGCCGCCAGGTCCGTGGCGGCGCGGGTCACCTGCTCCAGGTAGTCCTCGCGGCCGGCGTAGCGTTCCTCGATGGACGCGCGGGGGTCGCCGGTGGATTCCCGCTCCGCCTGGGTGGCGGGCAGAGACAGCGTCCAGCCAGCCAGGCCGCCGGTGATGCCGATGAAAAGTCCCGAATTGCCGATGCTCTCGTCGCGCAGGTTCCAGCCGGTGTAGGTCGCCACTGGAACCGAAAGGTCCGGGAGGCGAATTCCGCCCCGCTCGTTGAACGATTCGTCGAGGTCGGCCACCAGGGCCGGGAACTCCTCACCCTCCTCAGCGGGGAGCTCGGTGGTCCTTCCCAGGTGCGTCTCGGGGCCGTAGTCCAGCCTGATGGCCCGGGTGGTCTGTGCCGGCACTTTTACGCCAGGTACCTGGGCAAAACGCTCCAGCAGGGTATGCGACTCCACCGCCGTGCCGTCGTCCAGGCTGGGATGGCGACTGGCCGGCGGCTCCTCACCGGTGGAAACCCAGCGGTCCAGGTTGTCCAGCGCGGCCCGCAGTAGGGGCGCGTAGTCGACGCTGTTCAGCGGCAGTTGCCCCCGGATGCCGTCGCTGGCGCGGAACTCCAGTGGCGGGAAATCCCCCGACCCGTGCTGGCATCCGGCAAAATGGTAGCGGCGCGCCGATGCTGACTCCGGAGCGTCGGTCAGCGTCTCGAGGTCGGTGTGTATCAGGGCGGCATCGCCACGCCAATATTCCGCTGACGTGTTGGTGAACATGATCTTGGGGACGCTGCCCCGCCGCTCCATGTTCTCCAGCAGCGACCCCTGCGCACCGGTAACCGGGTCAGTCTGCGGCGTGTCGGTGAACGGGAACATCTCCGGGATGATGTAGCAGACATCCTTGGACGGCTGGCCAAAGCGCATGTTGAACTCGCCGCGCATCCCGCCCGCCACGTGGGGGATGATGCCGTCCAGGGCCGGACGGTCATTCTCGTCGTCGTTGACCGCGGTGTGGATGTACTGGCGCAGGAAGCGACCGCTCTGGGAGCGCCCGATGGCGTAGGCGTAGTCGATGGCCCCGGCCACCGGGTTGCCCGCCGCAGCAGGGGCGTGTTTCAGGTAGGAGACTACGTCGCGCATGGCGACGAATCCCAGACCCACGATCCGGCTGCCGGTGGTGGTGTAGACCAGTTGGTAGATCCGGCCCGGCTCGAACCCCGCGGGCATGTAGATGTGGCTGTGCTGCGGCTCGACGTCCTCGTCCTCGACCCGGACGAAGGACCACTGGCTGCGATCGATGGGAATGGCCGGGCTGTTGGGCAGGTCCCGCACCGTCAGGGTGGCCTCGGCCTCCTCCGGGTCTGCGGCGGGGTTGGCCAGGTGCTGCCGGTCGGCTAGCAGGAACACCTGTGTGGGCTCGTTGTTCTGGAACTGGCACATTATCTTGCCGGTAAGTGGCCCCTGCGGGCCGACGGCCTCGGGACCCTGCAGACCGATGAGACCTGGCGTGGGCGGCACATCGGCCTGCCAGCCGCCCCAGACCACGGTGTAGCCGCGCCGCATCAGGTAGCCGTTGCCGGCCTGCAGCGGAGCCGTGTGGTCTGTGGCCATGGGGGCGCCGTTGAAGGTGAGGGCCGTCTTGCGTCCCCGGTTCACCACGTCAAACAGAATACGGCGGTTGCCCCGATCAATGTTCACGGGTTGGAGCATGGCGAAATCCGCTGAGAACTCCACTCCGCCCGCCGAATTGCGCGGTGCCATCTCCAGATCGACGATGTCCCGGTTGCGGGCGTGCGTCGGATCGACGGCGTAGTGGACCGTGCCCTCAAGGAGCTCGTAGGGGCCAACATCGCCGAAAGTCTCGCCGGACGCAAAGCTGGTGCGGCTGGTGATTTCCAGATCTGTAACTGCCAAGGCTCCTCCCGTTGGCCTCCGTCGAATGGGTAGAGGCCGCTCATCTATTCTTGCTATCCAATGTCGGAGGGGATTGTAGCATCAGAGCACGAGGTACGGCGGCGCCTGCGATATCGTCGCGCGCCAATCCCTTCTCCCTCAAGGACGACTGCAAAGTCTTGTCTGAACTGTGATTCGTTTGATTTTGGGAATTCGCTGATGAGATCCCAATCCTGTAAATCTTTTAATCCTGTGAATCCTGATTCAGACTAACTGTGAACGAGTGGATTTCTAAAATGTACCGCTCCTACACCGCAGTCGCATGTATTCGTATCAACACAGAATCGGCGTCGGTCGAATGTTCATTACCAGCCTGACATTCATTCGGTTGGCTCGGGCTCACCGGTGTAGAACGCGGTGGTGCGCCGTGCAGCCAGGTCAGCGGCGTCCGGGGCGGTGCCCGCTGCCACCGCTGCCCGGGCCCAGCCGTCGCTGCTGCCCGCGATGAACGCCCGCCCGTCGGGCGAGGTGGCGAAGGCTTCCATGTCGGGCATAGGGACGTCGGGGTCGGCGATGTGATGCGCCAGTCCCAGCATGCCCGACTCCCAGCCGACGCCGACCGCGCCCGGCCCGTAGGTATCCCAGTGCGGCGACAGGAGAGCCGTGTGAGTCAGGGAGAGCCTCACGCCGTCTCCCTCGACGGCCAAACGCACATCCACCCAGCTGACATCCCCCGCGAATTCCCACGTGAGGGAAAAATGGGACAGCCTCTCGCAAGCTGTGACCGACCCGCTTGCGTTGCCCTCCACCTGGAAGCGGCCGCCCAGTTCGAGATCTCCGCTGACCGCGGTAAACCACCGGGGAAATCGCTGGACGTTGGTCACGGCGTCCCAGAGATTCTCGATAGCAGTCGTATAGCGCCGCGAGAGTGTGACCGCGCTGGCCTGTCGGCTGTCGCGCTCCAGAAAGGCTACCGAGCGGTCTGTCTCTGCGAGGTGCATTCCAGCATCGAATTCCATGGTGTACCTGCCTTGCCTGCGTTGCGTGCAGGCCATCAGAATCCGGCGACCCCGCCGGCGAGGATATATTGGATTACGGCCTGCGGGATGCTGTCAACCGGGTACCCCTAACGAACAAGACGATAGCAAAGTCGTCTGAACTGTGATTCGTTTAATTTTGAGATTTCGCTGATAGGCTCCCAATCCTGATAATCCCAAAATCCTGTGAATCCTGATTCAGACAAGCATCTGGCCGATAATGACGTGATAGCGTAATTGAGATTGACCCGCCCGACTGCCTTACCTACAATTGCGCCACCTTGACTCTGTCTCTCGAAAGGAGGGTATATGTCCGACTTCACCCTGAAAGTAGGTGGCGTTGAGATCGTCGCCCTCTCCGATATGAACCTGCCCTTTCCCATGCCGCTTGCCCAGCTTTTCCCCGACGCTCCGGAGGATGCATGGGCGCAGTACAAGCAGCTTTATCCGGATGCGTTCCAGCAGGACCACATGCTCATAGAGATCGGCTGTTACCTGGTGCGCACGGCTGATCGAACCATCCTGATCGACACCGGCTACGGCGAGGGCCCCATCGAGGCCATCGGTGGGCGCAAGGGCGAACTGATGGACGACCTGACCTCCAAGGGGATCACCGCCGAGGAAATCGACACGGTGTTCATCTCGCACCTGCACTCGGACCACGTGGGATGGAACGTCGTGGGGCCCGACGACAACCCCGTGCCGGCGTTCCCCAACGCTCGCTACGTGTGCCACCAGGCCGACCTTGACCACTTCCGCAGGGCGGACATCCAAGCGGCGTCCACCTTTCCGTTCGTGGACCGCTGCGTGGAGACGATAGCCCGCGCCGGACTGTTGGACACCCTGACGGAAGACTCTGACCTGACCGAGGGAGTGCGCGCCCTGCACACGCCGGGCCATACGCCGGGCCACATGAGCATCCTGGTCTCCTCGCAGGGTGATGCGGCGCTGATCCAGGGCGACGTCCTGGTGCATCCCGCCCAGGTCACCGAGGAGGAATGGAACTGCCATTTCGATTTCGACTGGGCGGTGGCCACCGACACCCGCCGGAAGATGCTGGCCGATATCGAGAACCAGGGCACCCGCGTCATATCCTGCCACTTCCCCGCGCCCGGTTTCGGCAAAGTGATCAGGAGCAACGGGAAGCGATACTGGCAGGTCGGTTTCGCCGGATAACCCCGGACAGCGTCCCATGGTTCAAGCACCCAATATGGCCTACCGTGAGGTGTAACGTGAGTACCGATCCGGTCAGATTGTTGCAGGACAGCGTCGACAAAGAAGAGATGCTGCAACTGGCGCAGGACCTCATCAGGATACCCAGCTACAAGACCGAGGAGAGCGACGTGGCCCGGTTCCTCGCCGGATACCTGGAGCAGCGCGGCTACGAGGTGCAGCTGCAGGAGGTGGAGCCGGGGCGCTTCCAGACCGTGGCCACGCTGAGGGGCAGCGGCGGCGGCAAGTCGCTGATGCTCAACGGCCACATCGACATCGACCCGCTGGCCATGGGCTGGAAGCGGGACCCCTGGACGCCCAGCATCGAGGGAGACTACATATTCGGCGCCGGCATACGGAACATGAAGAGCGGCGTATCCTCGCTGATCACCGCCGCCGAGTCCGTGCGCAAGTCCGGAGTCGAGCTCAAGGGGGACTTGGTGCTGGCCTGCGTGGTTGGCGAGCTGCAGGGTGGCGTGGGCACCACATACCTCACCCGCAACGGCCCCCTCACCGATATGGCCGTGGTGCCCGAACCCTTCGGCGCCAACAACATCCTGACCGTGCACGCCGGCGTGCTGGAGATGGCAGTGCACGTGCTCGGCAACTCCCGGCACATCAGCCGCAAGGAAGAGGCGGTGGACGCGATCGCCAAGATGTGCAAGGCCGTGCCGGCCATCGACGGCGTGGAGTTCACCTACACCCCCCGGGAGGACCTGCCCGGTCTGCCGCGCATCAACGTCGGGGCCATCATCGGCGGTCGTGGTCGGGACTACGACATGCGGGGTCCCAACTTCGTCTCCGATTTCTGCACTGTGCTGGTCGACGTCCGGTACCTGCCAGGAATGACGTCCGCTTCGGTCAAGGCGGACATCGAGCGGTCGCTGGATGCGGTCAAGTCGGAGGACCCCGATTTCCAGTATGAGATCGAAATGCCCCCGGACCCCAAGCACCGGGTGTTCACCGTCGTTATGGAACCATTCGACCTGCCCAAGGACGAGTACATCCTGGACTGCGTCCTGCGGCAATACCGGACGGTAACGGGGCGGGAACCCGACGGCGTGGGCACCGTGCTGCCCGGCTCCTATACCGGCGACGACACCTGCCACCTCTGGGCCGCCGGCGTGCCATGCCTGCTCTACGGCCCGGGCGGCGGGTCCGAGTCCGAGAGCATACCCGACGAATTCAGCCGGATCAGCGACATGGAGCAGGTGGCCAAAGTCCTGGCCCTCACTGCCCTCGACGTCTGCAACCTGCCCAAGTAGAGCGGCAAGCCACCGATTTATTCCTGCTCAGGAACAGAAGCAGAGTGTTCAACAAATTCCCTCTCCCTCTGGGAGAGGGTTAGGGTGAGGGCGTTCCCGGCCGCGGGAAGAACGCAGTGGCCCACTTCACCGCTTACCACTACGCGGGCCGCCCACAGTTGGCACCCACTTGTAGAGCAGCTACAGCGGGTTGATGCGCCGCGTCGGGGTGTCGGCGATGTAGCCTGAGAGGTTGAGCGCGGTGTGGATCAGGCCGATGTGCGAGTAGGCCTGGGGGAAGTTGCCCAGCTGCCTCCCGGTGGTCTTGTCGTACATCTCGGCGAACAGGCCCAGGTGATTGGTGCACTTGGTGAGCACCTGGTGGAAGTAGTCCAGCGCCTTGTCGTTCTGACCAGTGTAGATGAGGTTGCCCGAGAGCCAGAAACTGAGCAGCGTGAAGGCCCCTTCCTCCTGGCCCTCCAGGCCGTCGTCGGTCTCGCTGGGCAGGTAACGCCACACCAGCGGGCCGTCGCACAGCTCCTGCTCTATGGCGTCCAGGTTCTGCCGCACCCTGGGGTCATCCCGATCGAGCAGCCCCATGAACGGTATCGCCAGGTTGGAGGCATCCAGGGCCTCGCTGTTGTATCGCTGCCGGAACGCCCGCTTTTTTTCGCTCCAACCCTCGTCCAGTATTTCCTGCTTGATGGCGTCAGCCGCCAGCGACCATCGGCGATACAGGCGGCGCCTGCCCCTTGCGGCGGCGATGTAGGCGGCGTGGTCGAGGGCGGCCCAGCACATCAGCTTGGAATACACAAAGTGCTGCTGCTCACCTCGAACCTCCCACACGCCCCGGTCCTTAAGGTGCCAGTTCTCGATGACCGTCTCGGCATAGGACTGGACCAGTTCCCAAGCCTCATCCGGTATCTGGTGGTGCAGGACCAGGAGAGAGTGAATCGAGAGAATCACTTCCCCGAAAACGTCCAGTTGCAGATGGGACGCAGCCCCGTTACCGATGCGCACGGGACGGGAATCCTCGTATCCTCGGAGATGTTCGAGGACTTCCTCATGCAGCGAGGACTCGGGGCTGATTCCGTAGACGATCCGTGTGCTTTTGTCACGGAGCTGACACTGTTCGAGCAGCCAGTGGATGTAGCGATCGCCACCGTACACATCACCCAGCCGGTAGAGCACATCCACGGTGAAACTGGTATCGCGCAGCCATGAAAACCGGTAGTCCCAGTTGCGTGATCCCCCAAGCGTCTCCGGCAGGCTGGTGGTGGGTGCGGCGACGATGGCGCCGGTTCGCCGGTACATCATCAGGTGCAGTACCAGGAAAGAGCGGACCACCTGCTCACGCCACAGTCCGTCGTAGTCCATACCGGTAACCAGTGTCTGCCAGTACCGCTTGGTCTGCTCCAGTCTCGCCTCGGTGCGGTAATGCTCCAGATGGGCGGAACGACCGGCCCCATAGGCAAGTACGAATGTGGCGGACTGGCCCTGGGACAGCGTGAATTCGGCATGCACGCCGTCTCCTGCCTGTGCCAGAGTGGCGCTGGACACGAAGGTGAGCGTCTGCCCTCCGCCTGTGGATTCCAACCCGCCGCCCGTGCCGTTCCTCAGTGCCCGCAGATGAGGGACGACGCGAGCGTAATCGTGGCGCGGCTGAAAATCACACTGCAAATTCACATGGCCTGACTGGCAGGTCACTATGCGATGAATTTCAGGAGGGCTTTTCGGTTCAATGTCGGGGCTGCCGTCCTCGTCATCGTCGGGGATTGGCATAAAATCGATGATGGACACGACGCCAGAATCGGTGCGAAAAGTCGTTTCCAGGACATTGGTATCCTGAACGTACTCTTGTGTATTCTCAACACAGGGGCCCGTAGGACTGATGCGAAAGCGTCCCCCGATGTCCTGGTCGAGGAGAGCACCGAAAACGCTGGGCGAGTCGAACCGTGGCAGGCAGCACCAGTCGATGGAACCATTCGTCCCCACCAGCGCCGCAGATGACATGTCGCCAATCAGTCCGTAACTATACAAAATTCGTACGAAAAAAGAAGTTTAGATCGAAAAGCGTACTCTATCACCGGAATCATTCAGGGCGCAATGAAACAAATGCCTACCGTTTGCGAATTGTATATCGGCTGCCGGGCAGCTACGCGGCTGTTTTTCATCGCCATGGGCACTCGGATCAGGCATTATCGGGTGCCAGGATTCGCGGCCAACTATACTGGTACATTCATACTAAGTATCTTAATCTGCATGGCAATTGCGCCGTCCTTTTTCTCATCGGCCTGCCGATCTTCCCCCGCCACACCTGCCACAACGGGCACAGCCACCAGCCAATCCGCGGAACCGACCTCCGAAACAACACCCGAAATTCCGACAGCGGGTGCAGCATCAACAGCAGAGCCCCGGCAATCTCCAACCCCGTCGCGAATGGCGACGAGCGCCCCGCCATCACCCTACCCGACACCGGCACCCACGCGCACGCCGCTACCCCCGGTGCCTGTGCCAACGCCGCACCCTGATAACACGCAGTGGGTGCGGGAGCGACTGAATGCGGTAATTGCCCTCTACAGGCCGACACCCGCAGGGGCAGCCCTGCTGCACAGCCTGGACGTCCGGCAGATGCAGGGCGAACCGGGGTTCTTCGGCAGCTACGGCTTCGACGGCTGGGCCGGGGTGGGCGAGGCCAAGCCCATACCGACGATGCACGAGTTGGGGCATTCCTACTGGGGAGGGTTCCCGGTAATAGGCAGGGCAGACCTGGATTGGCAGCGATCGAGTGACGGCGATGTGCCCCCGGCCCTCGCCGCCTATCACCGCGACATCCTCACGTTTATGGCGCAGCCGCCCGACGAATTCGAAATCCTGCGCCAGAGACTGCGCAACCTCCCCGGGCTCTCCGCCGGCAACACCGAGCCGCTGCTCCACAGCATGGAGGCGGATATTCCCTACACCACCGGCGGAGACCTGCTGCTGTTGCCGCCGGTCCTGCGCAAGTACTGGGCATATTTCCTGACCGAGGGCCCATTCGGCACTTGGGAGCACGCAGCCGGATGGCTGCAGTCCCTTTCCCACCAAGAGCGAGTCCTAGCCAGCAAGTTCCTCGGATTCGATCATTTGGACCTGCGGCTATACCAGGGCATCCCGGCCGATTCCCCGCCGGGGGAACTGTTGGCAGCACCAGCGGTGATCCTCTCGACGGAGGAACTACAGCGTTTGACGGACTTTGCCAGCCAGTTCGATCTGCTGATCGGCGATCCTCAGATGGAGGAGAACTTCCAGTTCTGGCGTGGATACCTGCAGGACAAGGTCGCCCTCCATCGACTCCATCCGGAACACCTGGGCATGCTTCCTGGTCCAAGAGCGCTCGAAATATCCAGTGCTCTCACCGTCATGGCCGAGATGGAGGGCACTGCCGAATCCAAGGCAGCGGCCCTGGAGGAGCATATTTCCCGGCAGCCATTCATGGTCAATTTTCTCCCAGCCATCGACGACGCCACGCTGGTGGAGTTATTCTCCGCCGGCCCCGAATTGCCCGAGGGACCAACCCTCCAGGCCACAGCCAGTTTCGTAGAGCGCTTACGGCGATTCGGCGCGCTGGTAGACGGAATTCACGCCGTGGGTAGGAGGTCACCGGCGGATGGCAAGGTCGCCCTGGCCGACTACCTGGGCAAAACGGGGCTGGACCAAGAGCAGGACCTAAGGCTGTTCTTTGACCTGTTCCATAGCGCGAACCCATCCCTTGCTCGGGACATCACGGCAAGGCTGGACGGAGGTACCGTTCAGTCATTGATGGCGCCGGTACCCGTGCAGCTAAGAACAATCCTCGAGCCTGAATTGTTGCTCCAAAAACTGGACATTACCACCGAGACCCCAGAGGATGATCTGGCGAGGGGGCTGGCGCTGCTGTTGGAAGAAACATCGGGGAACTATCGCATTGACGAGCCGTTCGTCGAGCAGCTTTTCCGGGTGATGGCAGCCAGAGCCGAGCGAAACCTGGCGGAGGCCCTGAGGGTGGTGTCCAACGCCCGGTTCCCGCTGGAGGGATTCATACTGAGCCAGCCGGCCGCGGCGTCCCACATGTTGTCGCAGGATATCGACGCTGCGCTGTCGCTGATAAAGAACAGCGATCCGGTGCTCTCCCCGCCTGCCAGGATCATCTATCGGCTGATCGTCGCGGACCCGGGCCTCGCCGCCAGCCTCGTCGATACACTCGACCGGCGCGGCGAGATCAGGCTCGTCATAGACTCCCTCGCCTACTTGGCCTACGACAAGGTCCGGTCAGAGAAATTCCCCGACTTGCCAATTTCGGTGGAACGGGATGGAGTGTACCTGGAACGACTGATGGACATGAACGACGTCAACTGGCTGGCTGACAGGCTTGGAATGGCGGTCAGGCTATACCGGTCAAAGGAGCGATCGGGCGAAATATCGCCGAACTTCCTGATTCAGTACAGGCAAACGCTTTTCGCGGCCGCAGCAAGGGCGCCCCGAGACTCCACCCTGCTCGCTGCAGCCATCGAAAAGGCCTTCGTCGCGCCGTAGGGCGAACTTGCCACAGGCAGGCCACTTGGTGCGTTCAGCCCGGCGTGATCAAAGGGAAGTCAGGACCCAGGCCATCTCCCCCATGGACCGGCACCGGTTTCAGGTGAGGGCGGGCTTGGGTGTCGCCGGCTTGTTGTAGCCGAGCAGGTCACGCACGGTCTCACTGGAGCGTATCAGGCGCACCGCCGACGTGGGGTAGGCGGGGTTGTTGGGGTTGGCGACGTCGTGCCTCTCCACCACCTCCTCGTACAGCCACTGGTCAATCAGGCGGTAGCACTCGTATTCCGTTGAGGCGATAGCCCAGTCCAGCATCCACTGGGTGCACAGCTTGTTGTAGCCAACGAAATTCATGGATGCTTCCAGTCTGTCCATCTGCCGCACGAATGTCTGGAGCGCGTCCTCCGTTGACATGTACTGCCCTTCGCCACCGGCGAAGGCCCCGAGCTCCCCGTGGTCAGGCAGGTAGAACCCCAGTTCAGCCTCCAGCGGGAACAGGGGAGCCACCGCCAGCATGTCCCGGGCCACCGACTGGCTGAAGGCACAGATGACGATTCGCCGTCCATTGGACTTTGCCCGGTCCACCAGTGCCTGGAAATCGGAGTCGCCGGAGCCGAGCACGATGTACTGGCAGTCGTCCCGGTCCCTCACCCAGTCATAGACCTCCAGCAGTATGGAGGGATCGGTGCGGTCCTTCCCGGCCATGGTGCGAGGCGCGTTGTATGGTTGAATGCCGGCCAGGTTGAAGGCAGCGGCGTCCTCCCGGCGGAGACTCCAGTCTCCGAACGCAGTCCCTCCCAGCACTTCTCCGAAGTTCTCGCCGACGGACTTCATCGCGTCGCACAGCACTCTGGGTGTAACGGATTGCTGGTACATCTGGGCGCCACGTCTGATGTTCTCCCAATCAATGGCAATCAGGACTCCTGCGTTAGCATCAGTATTAGTTTTTTTCATGAAGACTATTCCTATCGGACCGAATAAATAACCCGGATCAAAAAGACTTAAGAGCAGATACGCTGAGAATATTTGAACCGTCATATCGTAACTCAAACATGACGCGGCGGTATATGCCTCGAAAAGGGCCTCCCTGCGGAACCGCCGCCAAGTACATGCTGTTCAAGACAGGTACGTGACGAGAAAGGCTCCCTTGCCTGCAGACAGGGAGCCTTTTGCGGTTGCCAGGTCGCCTGTCGGATCTACTGGTCCACCTCCACGACGGTCCCATCATCCTCGATGCGAATGCCCACGATTGGGGTGATCTTTTCGTTGAATATGTCGAATATGGGGTCATCCAGATCGCCCACCCGGTTTATCCAGCCGGGAACAACGTTGTTGAGCACGGCCTGGTCGCTGAGGGCCTGTAGTTCCGGGGAGAACAGCACCTTCTCCAGTCCGGCCAACTCGTTCTTGACTACTCCCACCTCGTTCTGGATGGCAGCCAATCGCAGGGCCTCCAGCTCGTGCTTGGCGCCTTCCTCGATAAGGATGGCCTGAATATCAGCGGGGAGCTCGTCGTAGATTCGGGCGTTCATCACCACGTTGTCGTTGAACAAGCTGACCAGGAACCCGTTCATGTGGGTGGTCACCTCGTACCAGCGCTGGCCATAGGCTGGGTCGGCGCCGGTGACGCCGCAATCGAGGATGCCTCGCTCAAGGGCCGTATATACCTCGGCAAAGGCCACGAACTGGGCCTCGGCACCCATGCCCTCGATCCAGTCGGAGATAGCGGCGCCGTGGCTGCGGGTTTTCTTGCCCTCAAAGTCCGCCGGCGTGGTCAGCGCCTCGCTACAGAAGAAGAACTGGTCGATGCCCACGTACCAGTTGTGAGTGATGATCGGTGAACCGCCGCTTTCCTCGGCGATCATCAGCTCCAGGTCTGGGGTCAGAACGGTGGTAGCGTCGTACTGAGCCTTGTGGTCGCTGAACATACCCCACAGGCTCTGGATTTCCAGCGCCGGCACCTCGCCCGCGACGTAGCCGGTATAGATTTCGGCAATGTCCAGGGTGCCATCCCGGACCAGGGTCATGTTGTCGGCGCCGGAGATGCCCAGTTCCGGGAAGGAGGTCAGGTTGATTATGAGCTGATTATTGGTGCGCTCCGCCACATTGGGAAGCAGATAGTGCTCCATCAACTGGCAGGGCAGCAGCGCCCGGTTGGTGCAGGCGTACTGGAACTCAAACTCCTCGCCGCTGCTGGTGAGAGGAGTCGGGTCCAGCAGATTCGCCTTCTCAATCAGGTCCTGGTAATAGGGAGACTCATAGATCCAGATATGTCGCTCCAGCGACTCCAGCGGCACACTGCCGTCGGGGTTCCCCTCGCTGTCGATGCCTCCCAGAGGCGGGTCGGTGGCCGGACCGACCAGCTGATTCAGGTCGCCCACGTATATTGCGCCTGGACCGCCTGCCACCGATGCCGCATAGGCCGCGAGCTCCTCGCTGACCTCCATCATCATTCCGGACTCTTCTTCAGGTTCCTCGGCGGCGGCTGCGGGCGCTTCAGTGGGGACGGCGGTAGGGGCCGGGGGGCTGGTGGGTTCCGAGGCGGCCTGCTCAGGCTCGTCCGTTGGTTCTTCAGCACTTCCACAAGCTATCAGTGCGATTACCAGGACTAAGGACAGCGCCAGAATAAGGGGCAATCCAACCAGTTTCCTCATGAGAATCCTCCACAAATCCGGTTAGAGAGGCCGGTTCCGAACTATCTCCACAGCCAATTGCCGTTGAAGTGGCCACCTCCTGCTGCCTCAAACAATGGCATACCCCGAATCACAAGGTTCGGGGATTCTAGTTGTACATATTTCTCTTTGTCAACCAGTTGTATATAAGCATTGATAACGATTCTTGGACACACATAGTCGATATTCGTAACAATGGGAGCAGAGCGAATGGGACACGCTCCTTGCCCGGCGATGCGAGGGAGACTGTAGTGGAGCAAAAAGCGTTGGGCTATCTACGAAAGGCCGACGTTGGTGAGGAAAGCCTTGAGCAGCGCGGTCATCTGCCGCTGGTGCTCCGGGGCGAACTTGGTGAACTCGCGCAGGTTGCGACCCGATTCCTCCTGAGGGTTGAAGGCGTCGCCCATCAGTCCATAGTCGCCGGCGAACACCCTGTCCCACACCTTCAGCTCGTCAAGCGTGAGTTGCGGTTCGAACTGAAAGGCATAGGACAGACCGTACCGGAAGGCCATGTTGATGCGGCGATATGCACCGTCGCGGCAGAGCATGTGGGACTCGGCCAACCTGGTGGCCCCCTCCGGTATGCTGAAACACTCTCCGTGCAGGGTGGGCACAAGGGGAGTTGTAATGGCGCCGAAAACCGGGTCCGCATCGCCTTCGGCGGTGATGTGGATCTTGCGCAGGCCGAACTGGTAGCCACCGCTGGGCTCCACCTCGCCGCCCAGAGCAGTGGCCATCATCTGCGCGCCCAAGCAGACGCCGAAGACCGGCTTGCCGGCGGTTATTGCCTCGCGCAGGTATTCCCGCTCGGCATGCAGCGCCGGCAGGTCATCGTTCACCGACATCGGGCCGCCGAAGGCCATGATCAGGTCAATGTCGGTCAACGGAGGGGGATCGAACCGGTCGTAATCCGGCGCCGCCTCGAATATGTTGCACTCAGCGAACCGGAAGCCCTTACCCTCCAGGATGGCGCGAAAGTTTCCGCCCATGGTCTCAGCCTCGTGATGCCGGATGATCAACGCCTGCTTCATCGCTCCCTCCATTGGGCCCTGGTTGCCGTGGCAATGTATCACACGCCGGGCTGCCCGCCCCTGCGCAGGATGATACAATCAGCGTCGATGATAATTTCTTGCGAGAGCCGAAAAATGGACGACCGGACTGGCGGCTTAGAGAGCTTTCCCAGGATGTCTGCCACTCTCACGCGGATTATGAATGAACGCGTGAACGCGATGGAAGACAGACAAGAGGAATGGCAGCGACGGACTGAAGATTGGCAACGCCGCACAGAGGAGTGGCAACGCCAGACGGAGGAAAGCCAGAGGGAGAGGGACGAGTTGATGCAGCAGTTGCTCCAGGCTGTCGCAGTGATGCAGGCCGACATTGTTCGCATCGACGAAACGCGCAACTGATCGTATCTCGAGGCTTTTCGAAATAGCCCACAGCTAATTTACAGAACTTGCAATAAAGGAAACACAAATGACTGAGATGACCGGCGGACAGGCACTGGTGAAATCCCTCTACCGCGAGGGGGTGCGGGTCGTTTTCGGACTGCCCGGGGTGCAGCTTTACCACGCCATGGACGCCTTTTACGACGAGCCGGGCATACGGTTCATCACCACCCGGCACGAGCAGGCCACCGCCTACATGGCCGACGGGTTCTCCCGCGCCGGCGGCGGCATCGGAACGGCGTTGGTGGTGCCCGGGCCGGGCCTGCTGAACGCCACTGCCGCCCTGAACACGGCGTATGCCGCGTCGTCTCCCGTGATGATGGTGTCCGGGCAAATCGAGCGCGACCTAATCGGAGTCAACCGTGGAATGCTCCACGAGTTGGATGACCAGCTGGACATCATGCGCACGGTGACCAAGTGGGCTGCCCGCGCCATGGACCCTGCCGAGGTGCCGGAGACGGTGCACGAGGCCTTCCAGCAGGTGAAGAACGGCAGGCCGCGACCGGTGGAGATCGAGATCCCGCCGGAAACGCTGGCAGAGGTCGCCGACGTGGAACTCCCGGAGCCGGAAGCGCCCCGTCCCCTGGCGCCGGACCAGCAGCGCATCGCCGAGGCCGCCAGGATGCTGGCGGGCGCCAAGAATCCGCTGATCTGGGCCGGCGGCGGCACCATCTCGTCGGGAGCGTCGGACGCCGTGCGAAATCTGGCCGAGCACATGCAGATGCCGGTCATCGCCACCGCCGAGGGCAAGGGTATTATTTCGGACCGGCACCCGCTGTCGCTGGGTTCACTCTGGCTGCGCAACGACACCGTGGCCGGAGCGAACAGCAGCCACGACCTGGTGCTGGCGGTAGGCACCAGGCTGGCCTTCCCCATGTGGCTGGGCGGCCAGCAGGTGGTGCAGGTCGACGTCGACGCCGACGAACTGGGCCGCAACTACGACAACACCTACGGCGTGCAGGGCGACGCCCGAGTATCCCTTGAGGCCCTGCTGGCCGAGGTGTCAAAGCTCGCGCCGGCCCGCGCCGACCGGAGCGCGGAGGTGGCCGCGGAACGGGCGCAGCGGCAGCAGGACAAGATCACGGTGGAGCCCCAGGAATCTATGCTCGCCGCCGTCCGGTCCGCAATGCCCGACGACGGCATCCTGATCGCCGGTATGACGCAGCTCGGGTACTACAGCCGGGCCTATTTCCCGGTCTACGAACCCCGCACGTTCATCACGTCGTCCTACTCCGGCAACCTGGGCTACGCCTACCCAACGGCCCTGGGAGCCAAGGTGGCTCAGCCGGACAAGGCGGTGGTGGCGCTGTCAGGCGACGGCGGGTTCCTGTACAACTCGCAGGAGATGGCCACGGCAGTGCAATACGGCATCAACGCCGTGGTGGTGGTGTTCAACGACAACGCCTACGGGAACGTGTTGCGAGACCAGCGCAACCGGTTCACGGGCCGGACCATCGGCGCGGAACTGCACAACCCGGACTTCATGAAGCTGGCCGAGGCCTACGGCGTCAACGGCGTGCGCGCCGAGACCCCCGAGGCCCTGGAGACCGCTTTGCGCCAGTGCATCGCGCACAACGGACCGTCGCTGATCGAGGTGCCCGTCGGGCCCATGCCCACGCCTTTCGAGCGGCTGTAGCAACCGTCGGGAATTGCTGAATGGTGAGGGCGGCTCTCGAGGCTGCCCTCATTCTTTTTGCGGGCGCATCGAATGTGCGATGCCGGGATATGAGGTACTCAGCCCAACAGCTCCCTGACGATCAGCAGCGTACCGCCGGATATCACCACCACGACCACCACGTATCGGAACATCCTTTCGTTCAGCCTCCCTACAACCAGCCCGGCCAGTCCGAATCCCACCAGAACCCCTGGAACGGTCAGGCCCACCATCACCGCCGTGCCCTGCGTATACAGCCCCGAGAACGCATAAAGGATCACCTGCGTGATGCCGGTAATGACGAACAGGGCTGCCAGCGAGGCGCGCACCCTCTGGACGGGCCACTTCTGTGCCAGGGCGTATATTCCGGCCACTACCCCGCCGATGCTGATCGCCGTCACGCCGAAACAGGTGACGAAACCAAATACAAAGCCTGACCCCGGAAAGGTGGCGAAGGGGAATTCAATTTGTCTCAGGTTGATCAATCCCAGCAGAACGATCACGCCGCCGATGACCAGTCTCAAGGCGCCGGGTTCGGACACGTTGAGCAGCAAAGCCCCCAGCGGCGTGCCAACCAGGCCGCCCACAATCAACCCCCTGCTGCTCTTCAGGTCCAAATGCCGCCAAGTGGAAAGCAACACCAGCAGCGAGACCAGTACGGTCTGGGTGTTGATCACGACGATTGCCGTCTTGGCGTCGATGAACAGCAGCAGTGGAGGAGTCCCGACCACTCCCATCCCGAAGCCAACGGTGCCGAACACGAGGGCGGCCGTGGCAAGGATTCCAACCGCGAAGGCGAGTTCGAGCAGTCCAGCCAGCTCCGTACCGAAGAGCATGCTCAACCGGGAGTCCCGGTGCGGACCGGCGTGGTGCCATCCGTCGCGATTACTGCCACAGGACTATACGTCCGGGTCTGATTCACTCACGGTGAAGGCCCCCGTCGCAGCGGCATGGCGGAGGGTGGCATCCACGCTGACGACAGGAGGGCCGTCGCGCCTGACCTCGATCTCCAGGGAGTTGTCCGGATTGACGGAGAATGCCCTCTCCCCGTCCAGGGCCACCGTCGAGTGCCGGCGCTCCACCTCGACACGCTGGCCGTTTGCCAGCCGCTGCCATGACTCGATGCCGACCACCGGAACCGACCCGGGCGCTATGGGTGCGCGGATGTGCAGCTGCCCGTCTGCCAGTTTCTGCGGTATCGAGTCCTCGTCCAGGCCACCGTCGGCGATGCGGTAATGCAGACCCCCGTCGTCGCCCAGCGACACCGCCTGGAGACGAGCACCGATGGAGGACAGCCCGATGGACGATGGCTCGGCGCGGGTGAGGAACACCTCGTAGATGGTCCGCATGTCCCAGATTGCGCGGGTGGCAACGAAACGCTCCTTGGACAGTGCCACATCGACCAGGGCCATGTCCCGGTCCTCGCCGTCCACGATTACCGCGATGGTCTTGCTCTGAATCGCTGCCGCCTCCAGCGGCACGACGCCGGTGGCCACCAACCCTGCGGCCATGCCGGCGGTGGTGCCCTCGACCATGACCGGAAAGACGTTGTTGGTGCCTGTGGAGATGGCGACCATGGGAAGGTCGCGGGCGCCCTTGGCCACGGCACGGTTGGTTCCGTCGCCACCGAGGGTGATCACGCAGCCCACGCCAAGCTCGGACATCGCGGTCGCGGCGCGCACCGTGTCCCCCTCGTTGTACAGCGCAGTCATCGTCAGCACCTCCACCTCCACCGAGAGGTGGGGGTCATCGGCTGCGCGCCGCACCAGGTGGGAGCTGTCGGGCATGGCCAGGACTTTCTGAACGCCCACCGACTGAAGGCCAAGCATGGCGCGGCGAACAATGTTCACCTTTTCCCAGTCGGGCACCACCCGGCCCTGGGCAACCAGCCTTCGAATGTCCTTGCTGGCCGCCGGGTTGGCAATGATTCCTACTGCAGTCAAGAGCGCGCCTCCGTTACGGACCTGCCGCCGATTCTCTGGGGAGCAACAAACGGATGGCCTATTGTCGACGAGGGGAATCGCTTTTTCAACCTGAGACCGGTTGCGGCCAGGGGTTTTTAGTTCTCTCTCGCCATGAGGGGGAGGGCTGGGGTGGGGGTGAAATCCCGCGCATCAGCGGCTATGCGATCGATATGAGAACGCCCTCAACCTAACCCTTTCCCTGAGGGAGAGGCGATTAGTCACACTTACTGCGATATTTGCCCTTGGCTGAACGAGCCGGAACAACAACAATAGGCCCCTCATTACACTGAGGGGCCTGACAACCGGGCTTTATCTTTCCGGCAGTGGATGGATCAGACGAGTTTACGCAGCGGCCGGGACCTTCATCACCGACGTCATGGCCTGGACTTCCAGGCGTGCGATGTGGCTGCGGGCGTGGTCCATCACTCCCTGCCACTCCGGGGACGAATAGAAGGCCTCCTCCCTTGAGGCAACCTCGTCGGCGCTGGGGAACGACCGGATCCAGATGAACTGGTTGTTGTCGGCGTTGACCCACATTCCATCTACGGTGATGCCGTACTTTTTCTGGATCCCGACCAGTTGGTCGTTGAACAGTTCCACCCAGGCATCCATCATGCCGCGATTGATGGTATAGGTCCTAAGTTGGTAAAGCATGCCGTCCTCCTAAATGTTGTTTGTCGGGTCTTGGTGCGGTTGAATCAGGCTGCAACGCAGGTGATTGTGCGTTCGACGCCCGCAATGTTCTGTACCTGTGCCGTCACCAGGTCCACCAGGGCAACCATATCATCGGCCTCTGCCAGCGCGATCAGGTCGTAGCTGCCGGTGATGATGTCAGACTGTGAGACATTGGCCATGCCACGCAGGGCCGACAGGACGTCCTTGGCGCGTCCCACCTCGGTCTCGATCAGTATGTATGCACGAGTCGCCACTGCATTTACCCAAACTTCTTTCGGCGTCACCGGTACGGTTCGGCCACTACGAGGAAACTAGTCCGGGATGCCTGCGGTGCTGGTGACTTCGACCAGGTTGTCGGGCTGGCCGAAGTTCACGACGATCGTGGTGCGTGCCGGCCGGTCGGCAGGGAAAAACTCGGCGTAAACCTCGTTGAAGCCTGGGAGATCTTCGCGGTTGCTCACGTAGCAGGTATTGGTGAGGACCTGGTCAATCGATGAACCGGAGGCCTCGAGTATGGTTGAAATGCGCTGCAGAGCATAGCGGGTCTGCTCTTTGATATCGGCGCCCACCGTGTTGTCGGTGGGATGCCGGCCTGTGCATCCAGCCACAAACACCAGGTTGCCGTACCGCACTGCCTGCGAGAGGGGCGCGTTCCCTGCGGTAACTTTATCCGTCGAGATAATTTCCTTTTTGGGCATGGCCACAGGCCTCCAAATGGACTTTGGGGTGCGGTGCCCCATAGGCCAAAACCGAAATGGCCGGACACAGGGCAATGGTTGCTTCTGTCGGTCGGCTTATTATAGGGTCACCCGACCTGCTGTCAATTCTGAGGGTCTGCTCGGCAGGACGATTGCGAAGCAATTGTCTGAATCAGGATTCACAGGATTATGAGATTTTCAGGATGTTCGCGATTCTGCTCATCCTGATAGGACTTACCTACCTAAGAGCTATCCCCTCTCCCTCTGGGAGAGGGTGTCCCCTCCAACCGCGTAACTTATAACCTGATTTAGACAAACTTGTGGCGCCGGACCTTGCATTCGTCGTGATCTACTCGTCAGGGCCGCCCCGCCATACCTCGGGGCATGGAACTCGACCGACGCCCCGAAACCCGATCAGTCTGGGATTGATGCGAACTCGCTGCCAAGCTGTCGGATGAACTCCGGGAATTTTTCCGTGCCGTTCCACCACAGCAGCCCGCCGGACTCACCGGTTCCCAGGTCGCCGATTACCGAAACGTCTCCCACTTCCTCCAGCAGCTCTATGTGGCTCATCACCTCGGTGACCGCCAGGAAGAAATTGCTGTCGTTCAGGTCCCTGTGGGAGAAATGGTCCCGGGTGAGTGTCATCAGGTCCCGTGGCTCCTGACCCAGGATTTCGATCAGGTCGTGGCAGCGCTGCACGTGGTGCTCCACAATCTCTGCGGCCCGCTCCAGTCCCACGAGGTTGAACTGGCCCCGGTAAAAGGTCCGATGGGCCGGCAGCACCGCGATATCGTTTCCCATGCCAGCCACTCGCAACAATGACCGCAGCAGGGCCTTCAGGCCGTAGATGCTGTTTCCGTTGCGATAGCGTTCGGGAAGCGCCTCCACGTAGCTGCCGTGGCTGCGTTGTACCGACGGGTGGGGCGTTATCTGCGGGAGCACGTGGTCGCCGGTGAACATCACTCCGTCAAACAGGATGCACAGCTCGTCGGGAGAATGGCCCGGAGTGTAGAGGTAGGTCAGACCGTCCGAACGGAGGCCATCGGTGACCGGCCGGTCCAGGTTCAGTTGCAGAACACGCTGGTGATGTTCCTTGACCCGCTCAACGGTCTCGCTGCTCTCAAAGGCGTCGAACCCACTGACCTGGCGCCGCCAGTGCATCTCGCGTTCCCAGCGGTCCTCCAGCAGGAGGCTGCCGTACACCTCGTGGGCCCACAGCTCGGCGCCGCTGGCCCTTATGGCGGTCAGGCAGCCACCGTCGTGGTCCATGTGCCCGTGGGTTACCACCACTCGCTCCAGGGTGGACAGGGAGTGGCCGACAAACTGCAGCGCCTCCTCCAGGTGGTGTTCCGAGCCGTGACAACCGGGATCAATAACGGTGAGATGATCTCCCTCCACCACGTAGCACCATGTGGGCCCGAGGGGAGTCTCCCAGGCCTGTGGAATTCCCAGTGCCCAGACGGGCGCGCCGGAGGACGATTCAAACCTGACCACCATCCGGTTTCCGGAGTCGTCCCCCGATTTCAGTATTTCTGGTTCGAGCATCTGACCGCCTTGGATAGATTTGGATTACAACCGGTCGCCGCCGGCGAGCACATGTTGGGTCGTTGGTCCCCACTGTTCAGCATGGCTGCTTAAACCGTTGCCATGCATCAGCTAACCCGACTCGTCTGACGAATCCTCAGTGGAGTCGGTCTCGGACTCGGCAAGTTTGACCAGAGCTCCCAGCAGGGCGCTGTCGCGTATTATCCCCTCCACAACCACATGGTCGCCCACCTCAACGTCGTCCTGGAAAACCGTGAGCGACACTATGGTGATGGTGTTGCCGGCCAGCGTCAATGATTCCGGCTCTCCCTCGCTGTCAGTCCGTATCTCTTCCAGTTCGCCCGACAGGTTGAACCGGACCTGGCTCTGGCCCGCCTGTGCCGGGAAGGAAAGGACGGTCTCGATTTCCCGGGCCAGGAAAACGTTGCCGGAAATCGAACCAGTCACCTTGACCACGGCCCCTCCCTGCAGGTCTCCCATTATGACGGTATTACCGGAGATGCGAACGGTGATCCCATTGACCGTGATGTCCAGCGGCCTGGCGGAGGAGATGAAGGCGGGTCTCTCGACCGTACCCTGCATCTGCACCAGCGGTAGCGATCCGATGCTGCCCGTGGGCCGGGGCTCGACGGTAACCGCCAGTATTTCGCCGTTGATCACGATGGCCTGCACCACCACGGCGACGCCGATGGTGAGCTCGACCTCCAGCCGGGTCAGCTGGTCGGTGGCGATGGCGATACCGTCGATGACGATGCCCGTAGTCTCCCCGTCGGAGCCCGTCTCGACCCGTTCCACCACCCCGGTGACACTGGCCTCGGTCCCGCCGGTCACTCCCGGCCCATACCCCACGATCTCGCGGGCCAGCACGGAGCCGTCCAGTTGCAGCAGGCCACGCACCTGCACCGGCGTGCCCACTTGCAGGGGAGCATCGATGGTGGTCAAGGCGCTTACGGTGACCGGAATCCCGTTCACCGTGAGTCCGCCATTGCCCCCGATTCGCTCTATGCGGCCCTCAATGTCGACAGGGTTGGCCCTGGTCTCTCCGGTCTCGTCATAGAAGGCGTACTGCACGATCTCGCGGGCGAGGAGCGTTCCGTCCAACTGCAACTCCGCCTTGATCCTGACGTTGGAGCCCGCGGTGGTGTCTCCAACGGTCTTTGTCAGATCGCTGAGGACGACTGTGATTCCATCGACCACGACCGCCTCGTCCTCGTCCAGCCGGTCGACGGTCCCGCGTATGCTGACGCTGCGAACGGGACCGCCCTGTTCCGTGGTGGCGGCGGACACCTTGGTGGCCAGCAGTCCGGCCGTCCTGGCGGTTGCAGTAACCTCCACCCTGCGCCCTACGGAGGGACGCCCCGAGAGCACGGTGTCGGCGTCTACCTGCACGGGGATTCCGCCCACATTCCACGCGCCGCCTGTGGCGATCCCCTGGAAAATACCCTCCAGCGAAACCGAATGTTCCGCCTCCGGATCGACTGTTTCCGAGAAGTTCTCAATCTCCCGGGCATACAGGCTGCCGTCGTCGCGGGTGATGCCGGTCACCTTCACTCGCTGCCCCAGTCCCGGCAGGGCGTCTGCGTAGGTTCGGGCATCCACGGTTACCGTGGCGCCGCTGACCTCCCATTCACCTGAGCCGGAATCGCGGCCCTGGAACACACCCCTCAGGACGGTCCGGGCAGCGGTCTGTCCCACGCCCTCATCGTGCTCCACCCGGCGCGCCAGCAGAGAGGCATCGTCCTGCAGCACCGCCTCCACGAGCACGGCGTCTCCCACGGAGATGCCGGCGGTCATGATGGTATCCACGTCGATGGACACCTCGGTGGATGAGAGTATCAGGTTTGCGTTGTCTGCATTTATGCCCTGGAATGTTCCGCGGATCACCGCGACGTTGGCGGGGTCGTCGGACGGCTCGGGAGATTCCTCCGGTTCAAGTCCCGGAATCACGTTAATCTCGGTAAGGGCTCCGGCATCCTGACCCTCGGTGGCAATGAACGAGACGACCACGAATCTCCCCAGGGCCAGGGATGCCACTCCCTGCTGGAGGTTGATGCGCACCGTTTCGGAGAGCTGGAAGGTTACAGCCTCCGTCCCGTCTCCGGGGGGCTGAATGACGATCTCGGTCTCGCTGAGCGAGGTAACCCGGCCGGCGAGATGGCGATTCCTGGTCTTGCTTGGCACGAGGTGAACCTGCCGGGCAACCGCCGTCTGCGAATTGGCTTTCAGCGATACCGCCACTTGATCGCCGAGGTCCAGGTCCGCCAGGCCTGCGTTGGAACGGTTCGGCACTCGAATCTCGGTATCGCTGGCAGCGTCAAGGTCCACCCTGCCGCGATCGGTGCTCACCGACAGGCTTCCGCCTCCGGTGAAATTGCGCCGCACCTCCAGCACAGAGCCGAAAAAGTCCAGCGGCTCCGGGGCAATGTTGGACCAGTCGGACTCGTTGCCGGACAGGTCAATGGCTGTAACCGAATAGCTGAATACCCCTTCCACGGGGAGAGTCCGGTCCTCGAACTCGGGTGAGAAAAGCAGGGCGGTCACCGGCGAACGCGGGCCATCGGCTCCCTGCCGGTAGACCCGGTAGCCGCTCAGGTCCGCCGATGGGCTGGCGTTCCAGGACAGCCTGGCGATCCCGGACGAGCGGTCGGCCACTGCCACGCCGAGGCCGGATGGCGGCTCGGGAGGCGTAAAGTCCGTGGACGGCACCCTGAGCACGGACGATTTGGGCGATTCCAGTCCCCAGGAGTTTATGGCCGCGACGGTGTAGTAGTAGCTCGCGCCGTCGGTGGTGCTGTCATCAACGTATGCGGAATCGGAGAGCAGCCAGGCCCGACGCACAAAGGGTCCTGCCTCGTTGCGGCTCACATAGACTGCATATCCAAAAATATCTGACTCCGAACTATCCCCCCAGTCCAGGGTGATGGTACCGGGATGAGAGTTCGATGCTTCCCCGCTCAGGTCTTGCGGCGGTTCCGGGCCTTCCGACAGCAACCGGCTGCTCTCCTCGCAGGGCGAATTGGAAACAACCCCCAGACTGCCGGCTATGTCGTTCCCCCCATCGCTGAAGTCGAACTCCGCCCCATCGCCGTCAACAGCCAGCTGATCCGTCTCGCTGTGGGAGGACAGGGTGTCCAGGTAGACGGTCTCGAAGGAGCCGATCTGGTCAAGAGTCAATGTGGAATCGGAAGACAGGTCCGGCGACGGCTGGGTACAAGCAGTTTCACCGGTTGGCAGGGGATTGTCCCGGTCCACCAGCCTTCCCTCGTACCAGAACCTCAGCGGCTCCCCGTCGAACACCGTATCAAAGCCGACAGCCGCTGCCGTGATATTCGAGACGCCGGTGTTCCGGAGCGAAACGACCACGCCATCGGGCGTGGGTTGCCCGGCAGTTACGGGGCCCAGCCTGACGGCCATGACGTCCCTGGCCCCGCGGATCGTTCCGGTCCATCCGGCCACGATGAAGCCTCCATCGGACGTCTGCCGGATGGCGCGTCCGCCTGCCGAGACTTCATCGGACGACTGGGATGCGGACTGCTGGGAACTGCTCCACTGCAGTCTCCCCTCCGAGTCGGTCTTTACCACCCACAGCCTGTCACCGCCCCGGAAGGATTCCGACCACCCCGCGAGGGCGAAACCGTCGTCGGACGTCCTGACGATCGAGTGTGCCGCGTCGCGAAGCACTCCGCCGAAGGTGCGCTCCCATTCCTGCTCGCCGGTGGCGTCGGCCTTGAGCAGCCAGAAATCGGACTGCCCGGCGCCCTCCGACCACGTGAATCCTCCAAGGGCGTATCCGCCATCGTCCGCGATCGCCAGGGACCTCACCTCGTCGTTGTAGCTTCCGCCGAAGTATCGGGTCCAGCGGTCATGGCCCGCTGCGTCCGTCTGAACCAGGAATGCCTGGCTGCCCTTGTCCTCGGAGTTTGCGCTCCCGACGACGATATACCCGTCGGTAATTTCCGCCACGTCGTAGCCCACGCCACCGGATATATCCTCCAGCGTGTGGCTCCAGAGCTGTATTCCCTCCGAGTCTGTCCCGACCAGCCTGACGGAGGTGCCGCCGGGCCCGGTGGAGCTGCCGACCATGATGTACCCGCCGTCGCTGGTCTGACGGACTGCGTGCGCCACATCGGAGTTCGGGGTGGAAGATGATTCGGATACCGTGGCACTGCCGTAGCTGGCTTGCCACTGTTCGAGCCCCAGGGAGTTGGTCTTCACCAGCCAGAAATGACTGCTGTTGGCCGTGGCGTCACCGGCGGAGTGGGTTTCCCCGGCGAGTATGAACCCTCCATCGGATGTGGGCTGTACCGAGTAGATGATGTCGCTCTCCGCTCCTCCGAATGTTCGCGACCACTGTTCAGCGCCTGTGGAGCTCAGCTTGACCAGCCATCCGTCCTGCGACCCGGCGCCGTATGACCTGGTCTCTCCGGCGACAACAAACCCGCCATCGCCGCTGAGGGCCACCGAGTGGGCGAACTCGTCCTCATTTCCGCCCAGGGTGGCGCTCCACTGCGAGACAGGTTGCGCCCAGGCAACGCCAATCGACAGGAATGCCAGGGCGCAGAACAGCGCCGCTGCCAACAGCGTTGACGGTGAGAAACCGGCGCACACCCCTCCCCGTTTTGTGCTACGCCAGGGTGTAAGCATTTCCCTCTAGCCAGGCAGCCCAGCGGCCCGGGCCCTGGATCAAACTTAACGCTTTGCGAGTTACTACTGTGTTACACACCTTTCAGCCCTCTATTGAGTAGGAGCGCGGTAAATCACGGCCAACACCGTGCTGAGGGTGCGACCGTCGTCATTGGTTGCCACAAGGTCGATGACGTTGGGTCCCTCGTCGAGTGACACGGAACCTGAAAAATATCCGAACCGGTCCACCGGGACCGATCTTCCGTTGATGCTAACTATGGCATTGGGGCCAGTCCGGCCTGCCATCGGCAGCATAGACTCTGAAACTATGCTTTCGTTTTCGGGCTCAGTGACAAGCAACAGAAAGGGCAATGCCAGCGAGGTAACCGTTCGGGAAATACTTCGTCGTCGGCCCTCCTCGTCCAGGGCCACTATGACGACCTCGTTTTCCTCCGGGGCCAGCGATGCCTCACCCCTGAATCCCCCCTGTGCGTCAACCCCAGTCTCCTCTCCGCCTATGTACACACTGGCGCCGGGGGAGGTCTGGCCATAAACGGCGACCTCGCTGCCTGGGACAACGGAGCCGTCCTCCGGCGCATACACCTGCAGCATCAGTCCGCTCGAGTCCACCGTGGGCATAGGACTCGGCTCCGAGGTCGGGGTTTCCGCTGGTGTGGTGGGTCCGGGCCCCCGAATAGGGGTTTGGGTAGGGAGAGAAGTCGACGTCGGCCCCGGCGTGGCGGTGGGGAGCACCGCCGGGGTGGCCGTGGCCGCCGGTGTTTGCGTGGTTACCGGCGTCGGGGTAGTCTGCTCAGGTCGGGGCAGCGGTGTTATGCAAGCCACCCCCAGCAACAGCAACAGCAACATAACCGCCAGCAGAGCTACTGCAGTACGTCTATGTGGACTGTTCCGCCCGGTGCTGACAGCAAGCCGTGCCCTGAAAGACGCCACTACGGGTCGTTTCACCGGCCCTTCAGCGGCAATGCCAGCATGAAGGAGGTGTGGTGGCCCTCCTGTGGCGCAGTCAGTGAGTCCACCGTCAATTCACCGCCACTGTGGCGAGCCAGGGTCCGCGCTATGAACAGACCCAGGCCGGAACTGGTTTTCTCCTCCCTCCGGCCGACTTCGGGAGTCCAGCCACGCTCAAAAAGGAATTCCAGGTAGTGCGGCGGAATGCCGGGCCCATCATCCCAGACGCTTACATAGAATTCGGTGTCGTCCCTGGTAAGAGAGACCTCGATATGGCTGTCGGCGTGTGTCACCGCGTTATCGATGAGATTGGCGACGATGTGCTCGATTGCGTGCGAGTTCGACTGGACCATGCCGAATTGCTGCGGCTCGGCCCACCAGCTGATCTCCTTGCCCACCTCGAGGGCCACGGGGGTATAGCGATCGACGATGCGGCGCACAACCTCGCCGGGTTCAACCGGCGCCAGTTCCAGCGGCGCGCCGGGAGCCTCCGACTGGACCAGCACCTGGATGTTGGAAAGCATGAGGCGGTAATTGACGGCCTGGCGCTCTATCTCATCGAGCAGCTCCATAACCTCGGCATCGGGAGCGTCTCCGGAAGCCCTCAGGGCCGCGCGCAACTCTCGTTGCCTGCCGGTGATGCGCCTGAGGGGGCGTCCCAGGTCGTGATCGAACTCGTTAAAGAACCCTAGGGTGATTTCGCGCCAGTGGTTGCTCTGTTCCTCGTCGGAGATCTGGAGCGTCCCGCCATCTGCGCCGGACCGCGCCGCCTGCCCGGCGGCTGCAACCGCCAAGCCGATGGCGGTGGCGGCAAGGCCCACTATGAGCAACAGGGCCCCGATATATCCCAGTGGTTCCACGCCCCACAGGTCATCAAAAACCGCGGGACCGAGAAATGGAGACAGCACGAGACAGACGACGCCGGCCCCCGCTATGGTTGTCGCCACCGCCAATGCCGCCAGTTGCAGCCTGGGTAGACGGAGGGACGCAGGGCGGTTGAGCAAAAGCTGGGCCATCGGGTCTAGTCCTGACTCGGCTGGTTCACGACTGAGGGGGAGCGAGGCGGTATCCCTTGTCGCGGACGTTGATGATGAGTTCCCCGGAACCGAACCTCGTCCCGAGAGCCTTGCCCAGGGAGTCCTTGATCTCCCGGATGCGCACGCGCAGTGACGCCCTGGGGTCCTCTCCCTCCGAGAATCGTTCCAGATGCGAAAATGGTACCAGTTCCCCTGGGCTGCGGTGCCAGGCAGATGCCAGCTCCCGGAGAATCTCAAATTTCATGCCCTGAATGTCATTGACCATGCGGTCGTCCTTTTCGCCCTGCACATGGACGGTTCTCGACGCAAGGTCCAGCACGATGCCTGCACCGATGGAAATGCGCTCCGCCGAGGCACCCATCAGCCGCCTGAGCCGCAGCACAACCTCGTCGGTCCCCGCCAGCTTGTCGATGAAGTCCACCGGGGCATCCCACTTGAGCGTTCCCCGGACCGCCGTCTCACGTTCGGGGCCCTGGGCGTACTGGGTGAATATTAGCACCGGCATCCTGGGCCACCGCTTGACGATCTCTCCCAGAATCTCCAGTCCCTTGAACCGATCGTCCCGGTGGTCGCCGAAACGAACATCAAGCAGCACGGCGTCGGGGCGTTCCTCCTCGATCTCCCACAGGGCAGCGGCCTCGAATTCGTCTCCGACCGAGCCCCCGAACGAGGGCTGGACCACAGCGGTGCGCCAGCCTTCCTCCTCCAGCCGCCGACGCACGGTGCGCAAAATGGACGACTCGGCTTCGTCGTCCACGATCATTATTTTCTGGCCAGCACGGGTCAACGTCTTTCCCCACAACACTACATAAACATTTTCACCGCTATTTTACCAAACACTGCCCGATACCAAGTAACTGCCCTGCAGTTGATTTGTACATTGATGCCGGATCAGTACCTAATCTCGCGTCTCGGCGAGGCCGTGGCGGTTGACAAGGTGAACCGCCCCTTTACAATTGGCCTCGCCGAAGCTTCATTCATCGGCCTGTTCGATTTGCGTTGGACAGCACCTGCCTTCCTGTGTCTCCCCTCGCGAAGTTCAGCCCCCTATACAAAGGAGGAGCGAAATGATCACCAAGTTCGGAAGCCTTTTCGCCGGCCACGTGGACCTGGAAAACATCGGCCTCGACGGTACACCGGTCAACGAACGCTGGTTGCCCGATGGCGAGCTTGCCGGCGTGTTCGACAAGAGCGAGGCCATCGTACTCAAGATGGAGGAGATGGGCTACGACACCTTCTGGTCTGCCGAGCACCATTTCCAGCGGGAGGGCTACGAGTGCATTCCCAACCTCCTGTTGCTTTACGTCCACCTGGCCCACCTGACCAAGAACCTCAAGTTCGGTTGCGGGTTCAACATCAACCCAATGTGGCACCCACTGCGGCTGGCCGAGGACTACGCCACGGCCGATATCCTGACCGGCGGCCGCGTGGTGTTCGGCGTTGGGCGCGGCTACCACTCCCGTGAGGTCGACACTTTCGGAGTGCCCAGCACGCTGAGCGATAACGAGGCCAACCGGGAGATGTTCGAGGAACAGGTGGAGATCATAATGAAAGCCTTCCACGAGGAGTCTTTCTCGTACCAGGGCCAGTTCTACCAGATCCCGCCCGAGGTTCCCTACCGCGGCTATACGCTCAAGGAGCTCACTTTGGTTCCTCGTCCCGTGAATCTGCCCGTAGAGACGTGGCAGCCGGTGGTCAGTGCCAGCCAGAGGGCCATGGATTTCATGGCCAAGCACAACATCAAGGGGATCATTGGCGGCGGCGCGGCGGCCGGCGGCGCAGCCGAGGGCGTCATGCGGCAGTGGCGCGACACCCTGCAGGCCCACGGGCGGGACGCCGAACTGGGCGAGGACCTGGCAATCGGCTATTCCATCCACATTGCCGAGACTGAGGAGAAGGCCATTCGGGAAGCACGCGTATTCTTCGAGGAGAACATGAAAATGTTCGCTCCCCTGGGCTTTGTCCGGGGCATCAACGAGGAACAGATGCGCGCGATGGAAGACCCACGCCGGGCCCGCGAAGCAGGACTGCCCACCCTGGAGGACGGCGTCAAGGCCGGCTCCTGGCTGTGCGGCCCACCGGAACTGGTGGCGGAAAAGCTGGAGGCGGTCCAGGATGCCTACCCCGGTCTGGACCAGATCAACGTCGGCTCAGTCATCGGCACGCCCCAGAACGTGATCCTTGAGCAGCTGGAGGCCTTCGGCAAGGACGTAATGCCCAAGTTCAAGGCCCAAGCATAGTCTGAACTGTAGTTTTCGGATTTAACAGATGGTCATGATTATTGGAATGCCAATCATGGCCATCACATAATCAGACGAATCACAGTTCAGACAGAGGGGAACAAATGACGCAACAGCTGACCGAGGCAGAGCTGCTGGAACTGGCGAGAAAGTTCAGCTTCCGCAGCCGCATCGACAAGAACATCGTAACCGGACCCATCATGGTCTGGGGCCGCGGCTCGGTGGTGCGCGACGTCAACGGCAAGGAGTACCTGGACTTCAACTCGGGCCAGATGTGCGCCGCCCTCGGCCACAACCACCCTCGCATAGTCCAGGCCCTGCACGAGAGCGGCGAGACCCTCATCCACAGCCACATGAGCATGTTCAACGACCGGGAGATCATCCTCGCGGCGAGGCTGGCGGAGATCTCTCCGGAGGGAATGAACCGCTCGATGTTCCTCACCTCGGGCAGCGATTCCAACGAGGCCGCCATGGCCATCGCGAAGCGCTACACCGGCGGCTACGAGATCGCCAGCCCGGCCGTCAGCTTTCACGGGATGAACGATTCGACCCGCGCGGTGACCTTTTCCGGCTGGCACGAGGGATACGGCCCCTACGCGCCGGGCAACTACCCCATCATCGCCCCCTACAGGTATCGCTGCCGGTTCTGCCAGGACCGCCCGGCGTGCGACTATTCCTGCCTCGACACCAGTTTCGAACTGCTGGACGCCCAGGCTGACGGACCGCTGGCCGGAGTCATCACCGAGCCGCTGTTCAGCGCCGGCGGGGTCATTGACCTGCCCGAGGGTTGGCTGGCGGAGCTGAAGCGCCGGTGCGAGGCGCGCGGGGCGCTGCTAATCGTGGACGAGGCGCAGACCGGACTGGCCAAGCTGGGCACCATGTGGGCCTTCGAGCAGGAGGGCGTCGTTCCCGACATATTCACAATTTCCAAGCATTTCGGCGGCGGAGTGGCCATCAGCGCCGCCATTACCACCGACGAGATCGAGGAAAAGGCATCGGAGACCGGACTGGTGGTGGGGCATTCTCACTCCAACGACCCCATGCCCTGCCACGCCGCCATCGCCAGCATAGACATCATCCTGGAGGAGATGCTGACCGACGTGGCGCAGCGCATCGGAGCCTACTGGCGCGAACACCTCGAGCGGCTGGCTTCACGGCACGAGATCATCGGGGACATCAGGGGCCGGGGACTGCTGCAGGGAATCGAGCTGGTTACCGACCGGGTGACGCGGGAGCCGGCCTACGCGCAGGGCAGGGAGATAGGCCGCAGGTGCATGGAGAGCGGACTGATAATGAGCCTGCGTCGCGGAGGCTCCGTCTTCCGCTTCGTCCCGCCGTTCACCACCACTGAGGCGCAAATGGACGAGGCGGCTGAGATCCTTGACGCGGCGATAGGTGGGGTGCGATAAAGTCGCCTCCAAACTGACTGCATCGATCAAGGTGAACGTTTCGTAGACTAGTGACGGCGTTCTGTTGACTTTGCAGTCTTTTGTATAGAACAATAGTTCCATAACTCAAATTGTATTATCAGACACATCAATTCAACACCCTTGGAATTCCAATATGGCTTCCTCCATAGAATGGACTGACGAAACCTGGAATCCGATCACCGGCTGCTCCCGTGTGTCGCCTGGATGCGACCGTTGCTATATGTTCGCTCTTTACCCCCGACTGAGGGCAATGGGAGTATCTGGTTATGAATCATCGCCGGACGTCGTTCGCATTCTTCCAGAAAGGCTGCAAATCCCAAGGAAATGGAAGCGCCCCAGGCACGTTTTCGTAAACAGTATGTCGGACTTGTTCCATCCAACAGTGCCGTTTGAATTCACCTTGGAAATCTTCCACGAGATGAGACAGGCCTCATTGGACCACGGTCATGTGTTTCAAGTTCTGACCAAGCGTCCGGGTATAGCAGTGGCGTGGTGGGAGCAACACAGGGGTCACTTTCCCGAAGGATGGCCCCGGAATGTCTGGATGGGAACTTCCGTGGAGACCCAGAAATATGCGCCACGGCTAACGGTACTGGCTAGGCTACCTGCCCCTGTCAAGTTCGTCTCCGCCGAACCGCTTCTGGAAAGGCTTGACCTATCCAGTTGGCTTGAAAACGGGATCCTGCAATGGGTAATTGTCGGCGGCGAAAGCGGTCCAGGTGCAAGGCCAATGGATCCAGACTGGGCACTCGATTTGCAGAGCCAAGCGGAAGATGCCGGTGTAGCATTCTTTCTAAAGCAGTTGGGTGGTTCCAGGAAAAAGCTCGGTGGCAGCGACGCTTCAATTGGGGGAAGAACTTGGCGGGAAATGCCCTCGGTGGGTAATCTGACATGACCGAAATGCGCTTTCGAGGCCCTTGGACACAAGAAGAGCTAGGGATTCTCAGTAGATACTTGGACGCCTACACTACGGCACTTAAAGACACGCCCTTTAATTTGATTTATGTGGATGCCTTTGCCGGTTCAGGGACCTGGCGCTCCGAAATCGGCTACCTTCCTGATGATTACGATGACTTTCAGGGTGTCCATTTGGGATCAGCTGGCCTGGCGTTACAGGTGGATGAAAGACCTTTCGATCACCTGCTCTTCATAGAGAAAGACCCGGCGCGCTCCTTGGAATTGGAACGAATGAGGCTGCAACACCTTACGCGGAATATTGAGGTCCGTAACGGAGACGCTAACGAGGAACTGCCCCGATTTTGCCGTAACATGGGAGTCTACGATCGCGCAGTTGTGTTTCTTGACCCTTTTGCAACCGAAGTCCAGTGGAGCACGGTAGAGACAATAGCTGGAACACAGAGACAGGTCGCGGAAATATACTGTCGGCACGCCTTGCTCCAATGTTATCCAGTCCACCGCCGGCTGATACTGAATTCAGTACTTCCACTCCGGGTCGCGCTTCTGTAGGAAGGCTGTGATGCCCTCGTAGGCGTCCTCTTTCAGCAGGTTGTCGACCATCACTTTCTGCGCCACGTCATACGCGGCGGGGCGGTCCAGCTCGATCTGTCGATAGAACGCGGGCTTGCCGATTGCCAGGGTCTGCGCGCTGGCCGAGGCAATCTGGCTGGCGAGGTCGGCTACATTTTGCTCCAGCTCATCGTCGGGGACCACGCGATTGACGAGGCCGATCTCCAGTGCCTCGGACGCCGAAACAGGAGTACCGGTGAGCAACATTTCCATGGCCTTCTTCGTAGAAGGGACGGACCGGGCCAGGGCCACCCCGGGTGTGGTGCAGAACAGGCCGATCTGTACGCCGGGGGTCGCAAAGGCTGCGGTCTCGGCGGCCACGGCCAGGTCGCAGGTGGCCACCAGCTGGCAACCGGCAGCGGTGGCAAGACCCTGCACCTGTGCAATGACTGGCTTGGGCAGCAGGCGGATGGCCTCCATGACCTCGGTGCAAAGCGCAAACACGGCGGTGTAGGCCTCGGCGTCCCTGTCGATCATCTCGTTGAGGTCGTGCCCGGAACTGAACACCGGCCCCTCGGAGCGGAGAACAACCACTCGGACGGCGTCGTCGCTCTCGAATTCCTGGAGCAGATCCTTTAGCTCTCCCAGCAATTCCGTGGACAGCGCGTTCCTGCGCCCCGGGTTGTTGAGGGTCACATACGCGACCCCGTCTTTCAGTCCGTAGCGAATGAGCTGCCCGATCATATTCGACTCCCTGGCTCTGGCGCGCCGGTGCGACTGCGCCACGTATAGCCTGAGTTTATCAAACCTCGAATGGCACTGCCATGCCTTCCCTGATTGTCGCCCATAGAATCGGCCGAATCCCCAGTCGGCTCGCCTGCCCCCTGAACTGTTCCCCGATTGTGTTGGGCGATTCGACCGCTCAGGAAACCTCGGTGTAAAGCGGATGGCTATAGAGCTGCTGCCAGGACAGGTCAGCTGACCAGCGCCCTCCACTCCAGTCATCACCGGCTGCCTGAGAGTCGTAGCGGGTTAGCAGCAACCGCCACGGCTCCGCCACCTCTGTCATTCCCACACCCGACGCGACGCCAGCCGCAAAGTCGACTGCGTCGGGCAGAATGGCCTCGGGGAACGCGCCGTACTCCAGCAGTGCAACCCTAGGCTGAAAAGCATCTGAAGGGTAGAGTCCGGACGAACCGGCCTGCGCCGCCTCCTGTACCTTGCCTTGCAGTTCGAACAGCGCTGGCGGAGCCTGGAACTCGACGACCACACCGTTCATTGTGTGATCGGCCACGATGCCGGTGCGGCTCACCGTGTATGGCTTTACGGCTGCTGTTTCCCGAGCGATTTTTTCGATTTGCGAGGCGAGCTGAGGAAGTCCGGCATCCGGGCAGGGAAAGAACGGGGTAAGGGCCATGCGCAGCATCTGCATCTCGGCGGCCCACGACGAATACTGGCCGCAAAGGATCTGCCGGGTCTGGTACAGCTTTGCCGTAAATGACGGTTGCAGCACCAAGTCGATGCCGTATCGGATGGACATTTCTCCTCCGTTCTGTTCCCCGGGGCGATCAGTCCCCGTGATTGGACGATCCGCACGATGCAAAAGCCCGTCGCCATCAGGTCAGAATTGCAACCCGATTTACGAGCGGGCAGTCTCTATATCAGGTAAGTTGTCGATGAATGGTCCGAATGGGAATCTGTTGCGGCCCGGAGCCTGCTGCAACTCTGTTTCCGGCGACCACAGAATCAACGCTAACGCGATACCGTCAGCGTCGCGAGCATCCTGGCAGCCAGCCGGCCGTCAATCAGGGCATCTGCCCGGCACACGGTGATGCTGCGTCCCGGACGCACCACATCCGCCCTGGCAACGAGGTTCTCTCCGGAGGTAACTCCCAGAAAGTTTAGCTTGTACTCGGCCATGCCCACAGAGTCCCCTGCGGATGTCAGGCTCAGGCCCGCCAGCAAACAGGCGTCGTCCAGCAGTCCTGCGACGTAGCTGCGAATCGGCGACCCCGGAGGGAAGATAGAGCTACCTCTTAACGGCAAGCTGATTTCAACCCTGCCGGGTGCAACCGAGGCGAGCTGCCCTCCCCATAGATAGGAGGCAGACCCGTCTTGGAACCAATCGGTTACACGTCGGGCGTAATCGGGATCGCGGGGCTTGAAATCCGGCATTGCTGGCTAGACTGCCTAGAACTCGACGGCTTCCTTGAAGCGGCGCATCATGTCGATGTGGTCGTCGGCAGTCTTGAGCCCTGCCCTCCGGTTTTCGATGGACAGGTGCGAGGCACCCATCTCTCGCCAGCCTGCAACCTTTTCCGCCCAATCCTCCGGCGAGGAGCCGCCGGTCCCCAGACGTCCGTCCAGCCCCAGCTCAGCGGGGTCACGGCCATACTCGGCCATGTAGTTGTGGACCTTTTCCTGAAGGGCATAGCCGGACTCGTCCGGGGCAAAGTTGGGGCACCACCCGTCGGCAATGCGCGCCACACGGCGCAGAGCCGCGTCGGGCGGGATGGGCGCCAAGGGACTGCCCACGCCCAGCCAGACCGGAATGGGCCGCTGCACCGGCAGGGGATTGATGCCGGCGTGGGTAATGTCGTGCCACTTGCCGTGAAAGTCCACCGACTCCTTCGTCCAGAGCTGTCGCATGACCTCAATCTGCTCGGCGCTGCGGGCGCCGCGGTCCTCGAAGTTCATTCCCAGGGCCTCGTACTCCACGAAGTTCCAGCCGACCCCGATGCCGAGCCGCAGCTTGCCGCCGCATAGGACGTCGATCTCGGCGGCCTGCTTGGCCACCAGCGCCGTCTGCCGCTGGGGCAGGATCAGGATGCCGGACATGAGGCCCATCTCCGGGGTCACGGCTGCCAGGTAGCCCATGGTGGTAAGGGACTCATGCACCACCGTCTTGTGGTTGTACATGCCGAAGAGCGGATGGTCGTACGCTGCTGCGTCAGCGCCCAGTACATGGTCGGCGATAAAGAAGTACGAATAGCCCATATCCTGCGCGGCCTGCGCAAAGTCTCGGACGGCCGCAACGTCGGGCTCGATCTCGGTCTGCGGGAAAATTACTCCGATTTCCATGAATGCTCCGAACTTAGAAAATCTGCTGATCAGTTCCGATCAAGCTGTGTGCTCCTCGGCGAGGGGGTTGAGCCACCGCACCCCGGGGAAACGCCCGAAGTCCCTGTCCGCCGAATGAACTTCGGCGTCGTATTCCATGGCGATGGCGGCGATGTGGGCATCGGGAACCAAGTTCGGTCCGCTACCCGGTACGTTCAGGAAACGCCGAAAATGGTCCATGTGCGCCGGGCCAGGATCTACCGGCTCGATATGGGGACGATTGAACCAGTTGTTCACCAATTCTGCAGCACCTGTCAGAGTAAAGTCTGAGGCCGTTATTCTCCTATTGGAAATCACCCTAATGAAGCCGGTGGCTACTATCCAGGGCACGCCGACTCTTTCCGCTCCACCTAGTAGTCCTTCCCACCAATGATGAGCTGCATCGTGCTGAGGTGCGTCCTGATTGTAGACATACACCAACAGGTTTGTATCCGGCACAATCATTCCAACCGATCTCTCAGTTTGCGCTCCCCTTCAAGGTAGATCAGATCGTCTTCTGCGTTGAGAAGCAGCTTGTATTTCTTGGGATGACTGTCCGAGAGTTGATAAATTAACTCAAGGACTCCCTTAGTTTCTTTTATTGCGCTATCCAGATCTCTTCTGCAGGCCCCGGAAATTTCTAAGTCAACCACTTCCCCTTCGGCCAGATCCAAGGGCTCCAATGGCGTAAATACGCCGTTCAAGTAGTAGGCTCGTACTTTCTGGTTCATCGTTGGCCTCCCGCCTCCATTTTACCCCAGCAGGCGGGCCTTCTGCGCCTCGAATTCCTCGCGGGTGAGATACCCCTGCTCGAGGAGGCGGGCCAGGCGCTCCAGATCGCCGACCACGGAGGCAGCGCTGGCTGCGGGGTCCTCGGCCACCGACCGGTCGACCCTGCGGGCATCGGTCACGCCGCAGAGTCCCATGGCCACTTTCAGCTCCTGTCGCAGTATCTCAATGCAGTGGCTCACACCGTCCTCGCCGGCTACCGACAGACCCCAGAAAATCGGCCGGCCTACGAACGTGGCCCGGGCGCCCAGGGCCAGCGCCTTGAGAACATCGGCCCCCTTGCGCACTCCGCCATCGAAATAGACCTCCAGCCTGTCTCCCACCGCATCGGCAATGGACGGCAGCATGTCGATGGCACCCGCCGTACCCTGCAGGGCATGGCCGCCGTGGTTGGAGACCACCAGGGCCTCGCAGCCGTTCTCGGCGCATAGCCGGGCATCTTCAGCTGTCTGGATGCCCTTGATCACCAGCGGCATGGACGTGATCGACCGCAGCCACTCCAGGTCTCGCCAGTTGAGGGAGTGCTCGAAGCTCTCGGCGAAATTGCCCTGGATGGGCAGGTTTGGCAGCTCGATGCCGTCAAAGTTCTTGAGGATTCGTTCCTGGTCCAGGACGTACGCGTAGCGGTATTCGCGCTCACGCGAGTTGGCTCCCAGGTTGTCCACCGTGAGCATCATCGCCGTGTAGCCCGCGTTCTCGGCGCGGCGCACCAGGATCTCGGTGAGCTCGCGGTCCTGGAAAAAATAAAGCTGGAACCACAGCGGATTCTCCGCGACCTGGGCCACCTCCTCAATGCTGTAGCTGGAGGCCGTGCTGAGCCCCATGATGGTGTCGGCGCCGGCTGCGGCGCGCGCGGAGGCCAGTTCGCCGGCCGGGTGAGCCCTCTGGTGCGTGCCCGTGGGAGCCAGCATCACGGGCAGGCTGATGCGCTGTCCCAGCACCTCCGTGGAGGTGTCGATTTCACTCACGTCTACCAAAACGCGGGGACGCAGCTTGACGGCTTCCATAGCCCGCACGTTGGCCGTGTTGGTGGTCCAGTCGTGGGCGTCCAGGTCGCCGAAAAGCCGGTCGAAGAGTGCCTTGGGCATGGTCTCCCTGGCACGGGCTTCGTAATCTCCGATGGTGAGCAGCGGGTTCTGGGTGGTCATATATATCTCCTGTTAGCTGGCAAAATATCGAACAGCGGGCAACCACCGGTCCTAGGAATCAGGGCGGCGACGAAACGCGTCTCCGAATCACCACGTAGGCCACCAGGGAAATGACAGCCAGTATGGGCAGGAGGATGGGCCACCCGCCGATCTTTCCGGCAATAAAGTCCAGAACCATGTAAATGAGGAATCCTCCAGTCAGTACGGGGACCAACATTACGACAATGGCGACTGCCGCTCCAACCTGCATGGCCAGGCCGGAGGACCCCGTTGCTGTCCCCTTGCTATCATTCGGGTCGACTCCCGCCACCTCCCCTCGGGAGGCAGGTGCGAAAAACGAGCGCTCCCCCCTTATTCTGACCACGAGGAAGGCAAAGAGGAGACCCCCGAATACCAGGGCGTACTCCCAGTAATCGGATAGGAAAAACAGGAAAAAGAACAGGACCGCCATGGCGCCCGCCACTCCCATCAGCAACATGAGCGCAGCGATGGGTAATACGGTCTTAAGGGCAGCCGTGTTTATCCTGAGTATTCCCTTGGCACGGAGGTATTCGACAAAACCAAGAAAGGCCACACCGCAGAGGGCAATCCCGATCCAGATGGCAAGTTCAAGCATCTTTTGTGCCTGGTGCGGCCTGGGTCGCCGGGTCCGCCTCGAAAAGACCAAGCAATCTCGCGAGGGAGTTGCGGCGCCACTGAAAGGGGCATTTTAACAGTCGCGGCTACATTGTACGAAGTGAACCGATTTGGGTGACGAAAAGCGTCGATACAGGCCCGCTCTACGCACGAAATAAAGTGTAATAGAACGACATGTTCACGGGGATTTCTCCACAGCCTGAGGAAGGAATAATCCCCTAAGGAAGACACAACTGAACCAGGGGCCCCGGGAATAGCCGCCTGAATCACCAGAGGCAATTGACCAGCCTGCCGTGCGGGCAGAACACCCGCGCCACAGTCCGGAAGAATCCAAAATGTCCAAGTTCCGGGTAGACAGCGGCTAGAGGGAGTGCAGAGCCGGAATGACCTCTTTCCCCACCAGGTCGATGTGCTCCAGCACCTCACTCTGCGACATCTCGGGGTAGAAAAGACGGATGGCTACGTCCGTGAAGCCCATCTCATGGTAGGCGGCAATCTGCTCGATGCATTCCTCCGGGCTGCCCACCAGGAATGTATCATCCATCAGCGACTCGAGGTCACCGGTGACCTTGCGGGTCAAGTCACCATCGGTGCCGTGCAGGCCGTGTTGGGCGTAGACCTCGTACTTGGTAGCAAAGTTGGCTTGGGCTTTGGTGAGGGCCTCCTCCCGGGTGGGAGCGCAGTAGAACTCGCGCACGATGACCATGTCCTCGGGTTTTTCCTGTCCGTGCTGTTCCAGTGTGCGATGGTACAGGTCGATCTGGTGGCGAATGGACTCGTTGGACTGCGCGGGTCCCACGTACAGGATCTCACCCTCGCGGGCCACGCGCCGGATGGCAGGGTCGCTCATTGCCGCCTGCCACACCTTGGGGTACGGCTTCTGGTAGGGGCGTGCCGTAGGTTTAGCGCCGGTTACGTTAAAAAAGCGGCCGTGGTGAGTGACCTCATCCTCGCTCCAGAGCCGGCGCATCAAGTGCATGGCCTCGGTGCACCGCGCGCCCCGCTCGGACATGCCGACGCCGAAGGCCTCGAACTCCTCGGGACGATATCCAAGCCCGATGCCCAGAATGAATCGGCCCTCGGCGATGTGGTCCACCGTCGCCGCCTGTTCCGCCACATCAACGGGGTTCAACAGCGGTAGCAGCAGTATCGACGTGGCCAGCGTCATGTTTCCGGGTTCGGCAGCCAGGCGCGCCAGCACCGGCCAGGGCTGGAAATGCTGGAAGGGGTCGATAAGGTAGTGATGGCCCCAGCAGAACAGGTCGAAATCCGCCTCATTGCACGCCCTGAACTGCTCCAGGTGGTTCTGCCACTGCGCCTGGTGGTCGATGGAATCCCGGTGAACGACATGGCCAACCTGGTAGCCGATACGCATGATGTACTCTCACTGCTGACAATCTTGTAGGGGCGCACAGCCGTGCGCCCCTTGGTGCTTCCGTTACTTGCGTCCTCTCCTGTCTGGCGGTGGGCACACAGCCATGCGCCCCTACGTCAATGACAGCTGGCCGGGCTGAACTTACTGTCCAACGTGCCGATACTTGACCAACCTGTGGCCTTCGAGGTTCTGGTTGACGTAGATGTCGCCGTGGGAATCGACCCACACCGCGTGAGCGCCCTGCCCGTGCTCCACTTCGACGGGGCTGCCCCAGCGGGCGAGGATGTCACCGTCCATATCCAGGATGGTCATGAATCCGTCCAGCTCCGGCACATACAGTACTTCGTCACCGTCGATGTAGATGTCGCAGGGGCGGGCCAGGCCCAGCCACTGCTCCAGGAAGTTTCCGCCATCGTCGAAGATCTGGATCCGGTTGTTCTCGCGGTCAGCCACGAACACGCGTCCGTCGGTGTGCACCCAGACGCCGTGAGGCACGTGGAACTCACCGTGTCCGGTCTTGCCCGGCTGACCCCACGACTCGATCAGCTTGCCGTCGCTGGTGAACCGGTGGACGCGGGCGTTGCCATAGCCATCGGAGATGTACAGGTCGCCGTTGGGGTGGATGGCGATGTCACTGGGGCTGTTGAATGGCCCGGCGGCCCGCTCCACGACGTCGCTGTAGCGGCCTGACCATCCGGTGTCGGAGGGCTTGTCCCACTCGCCCATGGTCATCAGCAGGTTGCCCTTGGGATCGTACTTGAGCACCACGTGACTGTTCTTGACCGGCATGTACAGGTTCTCGTCATCGTCGATGTACATGCCGTGAGCGTCGGGCAGCTGCCCCTCACCCCACGAGGTCAGGAAGTTGCCGTCGCGGTCCAATACGATCAGCGGGTGCTCGCCTCGGTTGAACAGGTACACCCGGTCCTGCTTGTCGGTGACGATGGCCGTCTGCCCCAGTATCCATCCCTCGGGCAGTTTCTCCCAGTTCGGTACGATTTCGTACGTGTACTTGCCCCTGCCAACGGTTGCCATGGCGGGCCTCCTTAAGTTTCTGTGCAAGAGAGGGGTACGCCCTCACCCTGGCCCTCTCCCGAAAGGAGAGGGACCTGCCTCACCTTAGTAGTTCGTCAGGACGTCGATTACTGCCTGCTCCAGCTCACTGGCCCGCACTGCCACCTGCTCCGGCTTCAGGCCGCCCAACGGATGTGGAAAGCCAAGGGGCCGGAAGTCGCGACGACCGAAGGTGTTGGCGTGGCGGAAGGCCGAGTTCAGGAACGGGTCAGTGCACAGCACCACGGTGGGAATGCCCCGGTTCTCGAGAGTCATTGCGTCGTGCACACTGCACGCGGTGCAAGACCCTCAATCCGCGATGGCGGTCACCACGAAATCGCAGCCCGTCGCCAGCTCCTCAATGATGTCGTCCGCCGCCGGGCGGGAGTACACGTACTTGTCCACCGCCAGGGAGTCGCCAAGCTCCAAGTCCCGGTCCAGCAGCTCGCGGACATCGCTCAGCAGCAGGGCGGCGTTGGCCTTGCGGTTCCCGAGGAATCCGCCCACCTTGCCGTGGAGCGTATCCAGGCGCGGCGCCGGCCGCCAGCGGTTGGCGGCGTCGGGGTCGACGGGACTCATCAGGCCCATCAGCCGCATGCGTTCTTCGACGTTGGTTGCGGTCATATTTCTCTCACCTCTGTCTGAACTGTGATTTGTGAGATTAGCGGATTACCCTTTTTTGAGTACCGCAAATCACGGCAATCATTGCGTCAGCTGAATCACAGTTCGATTTTGTGGGTCACTGCGCGGGAACCCCAGCCGGGCAGGTAGACAGAGTGGGGCCCACCGGCGCCACCGGCCACGAAGATGTGAATCCGGTCGGGCGCCCGGACCACGGGCACCATCTGATCGTCGTCCTCGGCATCTATGAACCGGGGCCAGAAGTGGCCACGCCTGGCGTCGCCCTGGGGCGGGCCGCCGTGCTTCAGCATCCGCACCGGCTTGCGGGCGTGCTCGAACAGGAACTGCCGGATGTCCCGCTTGTTCCAACCGTCGGCGTGCAGGAACTTGGCGTGCTCCGGGCCAATGGCGACAAAGGTGTCGCCCATCACGTACATCTGTACGTTGCCCAGCGGGCACATTGTATCCGCCAGCACGGTCAGGAAGTCCCGCGAATTGGAGGCGTGGTACATGATGTTGTGCGGCGCCTCGGCAGGGAAGACTGTTACGGTGCTGTCGGTGGCGGCGTAGCCCATCTCGACGTGCATTGGCATCCACGGGTTGGCGGGCTCGTCCTCGGCGACGCAGTAGGTGTAGGCCCCGGGATGGCCGAATGTGGCCTTGTTGGTCTCGCCGGGAATGGCGCCGCCCAGGTTGACCAGCGCCAGCTTGACGGCTCGGCCAATGGTCGCATTGGCCCGCCATCCCGCCCCGAAGCAGTTGTAACCGCCGTTGATGTCCAGCTGCTGCACCACTGGCCCGTTGACGATGAGCAACGGCGTGTGGATGCCAGTGGAGCACATCACGCCGCGCAGGTTGAAGCGCTCGTCCATCATCGCCTGCAAAGCGGTGATGATCACCGGCATGTGCTCCGGCAGGCATCCCGCCATCACGGCGTTCACGGCGATGCGCTCGACGGTGGCCCGTCCGCCCAGCGGCGGTAGCTCGGCGATCAGCTCGTCGCCGCCGCGCCCAGTATGGGCCACGAACCGGCGCACCAACTCCTCCGACGGCGGGACCACGGGCAGGCCGTCGGTCCAGCCGGTCTCGAACATCAACTCGATGGCGTCATTAATCTCGGTAGAAAGCATCTATGGAATTGCTCGCGTCAGTGTCTTGGCGAGACTCCGCTCGCCGCCTGCGAGTGTACGGCGGGGGTGTGGGAGTGTCAACGCAGAGGGCAGAGGGCTACCAGGAGGCGGGCTTGGTGATGGGGCCTCGGCGGTGCTGGACCACGTCCGGGAACTGGCTGGCCGCCAGCACGCTGCGGTTGATTTGCCTAATGGACCAAGTGGCGGTCCCGATTAGCGACCTGCTGAATTGACTGGGACGCTGAGGGCTTATCACCCCAGCGATTTTCCCGAAACGGCTCCCGGCCAGTTCAATGGGCAAAACAAGGTCGGAATCGTTAGAGATCACTACAACCTCGTCAACTTCATCGTCTATGCAGTCCAGCATCAAATAGGTTTCCAGATTGACGTCAGTCCGCTTCTCCTCTGTCCTCAGCACTTGAACGGTCTGGGCCGGACCGCTCTGGTTAGGGTATGTAAGTGGATAAACGGGAAGGTACGTGGGCCGCGTAGTGAATCTACCGAGGTGGACGCTCAGACCAGGCAGGGTCTCCAGGGCTCTCAAGTATGCGTCCTGTCTATCAGGTGCATAGGGGTTGTGAGGTAGAGGCTCAATTCGAGCTGAGAAATATCTAATTCGGTTTATTTCTCGATCCGGTAACAGGTGACTGCACATCATTGAGAGATCCAACCATTTGAAGCGGGTTCTCTTGAGTGAACCAAAGTACAGGTTGAATCCATCTATGTAGACGTTGGTATTCATTGTTCCCTAAAAATGCATCGGCCACCTCGATCGAGGTGGCCGTGCGCCCAATCGCCGTAAGCGAGAGGGGGGTATGAGAGACATGCTATCGGGGAGTCAAAACCCTGTCAATCGTCAATCGGTCGACGCTCAACAGGATTCCCACCTGCCGGCCTCGACCTACCCCTTGAACTCGGGCATCACTTCCTTGGCGAACCACTCCAGCTGCTCGGTGATAACGCTTTGCGGCGTGCCCACCGGATGGCTGACACCCACCCGTTCAAGGCCGGGATATTCTTTCTCGACGGCCTTCAGCTGCTCGATGACACGGTCGGGCGGGCCGGCCAGGAACGCGCCGCCCTCGACCGCGCCCTGGATCGTGGGCAGACCGGCGGTCGGTGCGCGGCTAGGATCGCCGATGTCGCTGATCTGCTGGTCGGACAGCGGGCGGGTCAGGCGCAGCGGGCCGAACATCTTGAGGTTCTCCTCGAAAAACCCCTGCGCTTCATCCATGGCCTGCTCCACGCTGGGGGCAAGGTGGAAATGGAAGCCGACGCTCAGGTTGGTACCGGGAGCCGGTTCCTCGTGGCCGGCGCGGATCATGGCGTCGCGATAACCGTAAATCACGCTGTCCATGGCGCCGCCCTCTGCGACACCGCCGCCGAGAATTCCCTTGATGTTGTGCTTGACCATGAAGTCCAGCGCCCGTTGGGTCCCGCCCTGGATCGGCTGCCAGCACTCCACGGGCAGCTTGGTCGGTCGCGGCACCAACGTCAGTTCCTTGAGGGTGTAGCCCCGGTAAGGCACCTCGGGCGGCAGGGTGTAGTACTTGCCCTGGTGCGAGAAGGACTCCTCGTTGAAAGCCTTGAATATGATATCGACCTGCTCCTCGAACATCTCGCGGTTGGCGTTCTGGTCCTGCAGGGGCGATCCGAAGCTCTCGACCTCGCGGGTGTGGTAGCCCCGGCCCACGCCGAAGATGACCCGCCCGCCGGTGAGGATGTCGGCGGTGGCGTAGTCTTCAGCCAAACGCAGCGGGTTCCACATGGGCGCGATGTTAAAGCCGCAGCCGAACTTTAGGTTCTTGGTCAAATGCGCCAGGTGGACGTTGAGCATGATCAGGTTGGGGATGCACTCATAGCCCTCGGGCTGAAAGTGGTGCTCGGCCATCCACATGGTGTCGTAGCCGTTTTCATCCATGGTCTTGGCGATGGCCTCGGACTTGGGGAAAACCGTGGAAAGGTGGTCGTTGTCGAATAAGCGGTCATTGACCGCGGTGCCGCCGTAACCGACGTTGGGCATGTCCACATGGCCAGCGAACAGGCTGTCGAACTTGGTAATCATGGGTTTCTCCTTATTGTTTGAACTGGGATTCTTGCGATTATGAGATTGCCTTGATCAGGGGTCGCAGAGAATCAGGGCAATCACGGGAATCACAGTTCAGATTACTCGTAGGGCTGAAGCTGGATTTCGTGCAGGGCGGGGATGACCTCCGTCCCCAGCAGCTCTATCGAGCGCAGGACATCGGGGTGGGCCATGTCGCCCTCGTTGCCGTAGATGTGGAGGTAGCCCGGGTTCAGGCGCTCGATGATGTTCGAAAGCTTGCGCGTAACAGTATCCGGGCTGCCAACGATTACGTTGTCAACGTCCTGCAGTTCCTGGTAGGTCATGCGGCGGCCGAACCCGCCAGCGCCCGGCAGCTGCCGCTGGATCCGCACGGCCTCGCGGGACTGGTAGCCCGGCGGGTCGTTGTGCTCGGCAGGTCCCCGGTTGCGGTGGTGCTCAGTCCACAGGAAGGTCTCTCCGATCTCCTGTGCCTTTTCGTCGGTGTCGGCGCAGAACACCCGCAGCAGGTAGCCGAAATGCTCCGGACCCGGAGTGAAACCGACCTCCCTGGCGGTGTCGATGTATACGCCCTTCAGACCTTCGGTGTAGTCCAGCAGCGAGCCCAGGTTCATGTACGGGTGCTGGTGGCGGGCCGCCCAGACGACGCTCTCCGCGCTGGAGAGTCCGGGGAACCAGATGGGCGGGTGCGGGTCCTGCATCGGCAGCACCCAGGGGTTGACGGCACGGTAATGGTAGAACCTCCCCTCGTAACGGAAGGGGCCGGGCTCGGTCCAGCACTTGATGATCAGGTCGTGGGCCTCCTCGAACCGCGCCCGGTTCTCGGCGGGGATGATGCCCCCGGTCAGGCTCTCGACGGCAGTGCCGCGCACGAACCCGGAGATGATGCGGCCGTTGGAAAAGCAGTCCAGCATGGCGATTTCCTCGGCCATGCGGATGGGGTCATTGACCGCAATCACGTTGCCGAGGATCGCGATCTTGGTGTTCTTCGTGATCTTGGAAATCACTGCCGCGTCCAGGTTAACCGCAGGTTTCATGCACCAGTAGGAGGCGTGGTGCTCGTTGGACATGATGCCGTCAAACCCGACCTCATCGGCCAGCGCGTACTGCTCGTGATACTGGTTGTAGAGGACGTGGGCTTTTTCGGGATCGAAAAACGTGTTGGGAAATCCCAGGCGTCCGGAGTCGTACTGCTCCAGGTCGGCATCGGTAACGTGGGCGTAGGGCTGCTCAGAGAACCAGAAAACCTCGATGGTGTCTTTCATTGAGAGTCGGCTCCTTGAAAGTCGAGTGGGAATGTCGAGTGGCGAAGCAAAATGGCGCGCGCAGCTATGGCATCGCGATTGCCCGCAATCTACCCACTGGGCGATACAGTGTCAAGGACGGGCCTCATCAGGCCAAAGCCCCGGCCGAGGACGCGGGCCTCGCCGCCAGCATACGTCCGTCCTTGCGCCCCAACCCGAACCAGGCGGTCACCGTCAGCATCAGCCCGGCCGCGATGGTGATGGCCAGTGGCCAACCCACCTCCGCTGCTACGAAAGACAGCGGCAGCGCCCCGATGTAATGAAAGCCGGGAGTGAAGTGGAAGACGCCCATCACCCGTCCCCGCAGCTCGTTGGGCGTGGACAGCTGCAGGATGGTGGTGGCCAGCGGCCACACGGAGCCCAGGCTGAATATCCCCACCACCACAAACAGCGTCCAGGACAGCCAGAACGAGGTCGTCCAGCCAAACAGGATGAGGAACGCACCCATTACCACCAGGCACACCAGCAGCCACCGGTACAGCCAAGCCCGGTGCATGAAGGTGATCGCGATGCTGCCGATCAGGGATCCCACCCCCGACGCCTGCAGGATCAGTCCTGCCTGAGTGGCGTCGGCCAGCAGCTGGTCCTTGGCAAAGGCCGGAATCACCTGCATGTGAGACATCCCAAATCCGCCGAAGGAACAGGCCAGAACAATCACGGTCAGCAGGACCGGGGAGTTCTTTATGGCTGAAAAGCCGTTGATGAAATTCTGGACCAGCGGCTCGCGGGACACGGACTCGGCCTTGAATGTACCCCTGATCGGCAACAGGCACAGAACGCTGAGGAAATAAAAGACCGCGTTTGCGGCAAGGCCTGCGCCCAGGCCCCACACATTGAAGTGTTGCGCGATCAACGGCGGCCCATCGATGAGCACCCCGGCCAGGGGCGGGCCGATGATCCGCCCGATATGCACCGCCGCATTGAACTGGGCTATGGCATCCAGCAGGGCTGCCGGACCAACAATATCGGCTAGCAATGTCACGCGGGCCGGCTGATTCAGGGCCTGCAGCACCCCCAGCAACGCCACGGCCAGATACACGTGCCACAACGTGACGGCGCCTGCAACGGTGAGAAACGCCATCACACCGATGAGCACGCCGACGCCGGCCTGCGTCAGGATAAGCAGCAGCCTGCGGTCAATGCGGTCGGCAATGACGCCACCGACGGGCAGGAGGATGGTATTGGGAATTCCATAGAGGAAAACCACCAGCCCCAGCTGCTGGATGGAGGATCCGGTGAGCTCCAGGACCAGCCATCCCAGCACCAGGAACTGCATTCCCTGGGCCACCGCCTGGGAGAACGATCCGAGCCAGTACCAGCGGAATCCGGCAAATCGCCACGGCCCCTTGGACCTAGCCCAATAGGACTGGGCCGGTGAGGAAGCGGCAGTGGTTACCAACGATGCGCTCTCATCGGGGCACTGTCGGAATGGCAGTGAATTGACAACGTTCCCGGCGCAACTGTACAAATGCGAGACAGCCACATAGCACTGACAGTGTACCCGCAACGGGCTGCAATTGCTCGCATCGAGTGGCTCTTGCCAGGACGATCGAAGAGTCCCGAAATTTGTCACCCTGAGCAGAGCGAAGGGTCACGCCGCAGGGACAGAGATTCTTTGCTGTGCTCAGAATGACAGGCTGCTATGCCGGCTTTGCAATCGTCCTGATGGGTCACGCCGTTGCCGGGTGCGCCGCCAGTTCGCGACCACCCTTGCGGGCCAGGCCGTAGGACAGAGTTACCGTCAGGCAGACTGCCGCCGCTCCCGTGATTGCCAGCGGCCATCCGATGCTGGCAGCCGCCAGGGTCAGGGGCCAGGCCCCAACAAGGTGGAAGCCCGGGACGAGGTGGAACACTCCCAGAACCCGGCCCCGCAGCTCAGCCGGAGAGGCCAGCTGGATGATTGTGGTCGTCAGCGGCCATACCCACCCGATGGCCACGACGCCCACCAGCAGAACGAACACCCAGGTGACCCAGAACCAGCCGGACCAGTTCACGCCCGTCAGATCATCCAGCGCACCGCTCCAGGCCATAACCGTCAGCAGCAACGTGAACGTGGAAATGCTGAACAGCAGCCAGCGGTAGAGCCATTGGCGGTGCATTAACGTCAGGGTCAAGCTGCCCGTGAGGGCCCCAATGCCGGAGGCCAGGAGCAGAAGCCCTACCTCGGACGCGCTGCTGTCGAGCATTTCCTTGGCAAAGGCCGGCAGCACCTGCAGGTGGGCCATGCCGAACCCGCCAAAGAAGCAGGTCACCACCAGGACCGTCAGGAGCATAGGGGTGTCGCGTATGACGGAGACACCTTCCGCGATGTTGCGCAGCAGCGACTGCCGGTTGGTCCCCGGACGGCTGAACGTCCCTCGGACCATGGTCAAGAGGAGTACGCTGGCCCCATAGCACGCTGCGTTCAGGGCCAGCACCACCCCCATGCCCCACTGGTCGATCAGCACCCCGGCAATTGGCGGCCCGATGATCCGGCCGGCGTGGTTCGCCGCATTGAACTGACCCACGGCGTCCAGCAGTCGGCGCTCGCCCACCAGGTCCGAGATCATTGCTATCCGGGCCGGCATGTTCAGAGCCTGCAGCACTCCCAGGAGCGCCGCCGCCAGGTAGATGTGCCACAGCTCCACCTGGTCCGTAATGGTCAGCACCGCCAGCCCGGCGATCATCGATCCCACCATCGCCTGCGTGACCATCAGCAGTTGCTTGCGGTCAATCCGGTCGGCGATGATGCCGCCCGCCATCAGGAATGCGATATTGGGCAGACCATAAAGCGTAATCGCCAGACCAAGCTGGGTCTGGTCGCCGGTGACCTCCAGCACCAGCCATCCCAGCACCAGGAACTGCATCCCGTGGGACATGGCCTGAGCCAGCGATCCCGCCCAGAACCAGCGAAACGAAGGCTCCTGCCACGGGCTTCTCACGCGAGCCCAGAGCGAGGGAGCGGCAGCGGTGGGCGACTGCTCCGCTACCAAGGGAGGCGACTCACCGAGAGGCAGTCTCTCCTACAGAGCCGGTGCCGCTCTATCGAAGCAATTCGAGACAAAGAAACGGCCAACGCGCTAATCCGGGATGCCCATGCTCACGCTGCGATAGCTGCCGCCGATGGCGCGGGTCTGGTGGCCTTGGCCGGTCATATCCTCGGCCAGCAGAACGTCGCCGGCCTGGAACTCCCGCGTCGAGCCGTCGCCGCAGATGACCTCCATCCGGCCTTCCAGCACGATCAGGTACTGGCGGCGACTGGGGTGATGCCAGTCGCTGAAGCTGTTTTCGGCGGACTTGCGGAACACCAGGTCTTCGCCCGGCTTGGTGGCTACGCGAAGCACGTCCTCGCTGGGCATGCCCAGCTCCTCGAGGTGGGACTGCCCGTCGTCACCGGTGTAGATGCGTACAAGCATAATTTTCTCCCCATCAGTTCCGGCCTGTCCTACCGACGGGCCATTTCTCGGAGGGAAGTATAATCTACGGCGAGTTGTCTGAATCAGGATTTTCAGGATTCCAAGGATAAGCAGGGTGGGAATCTCCTGAAAATCTCGAAATTCCGAGGATCGTGATTCAGGCAGTGGCGAGGAGAGTATCCGACGGAGAGATATGCTTATGCCTAGGCTGGAAGGAAAGACCGCCCTGGTAACGGGATCGGGGCGGAACATCGGGCGGGCCATTGCCCTCAAGATGGCTGGCGAGGGAGCCAACGTGGTGGTCAACTCCAGCTCCAACCGCGAGGAGGTCGAGTCGGTGGCAGAGGAGGTGAGAGCGCTTGGCGTCGAGGCCCTGCCGGTGCTGGCCGACGTCGGCGACCGCGAGCAGGTGGAGGCCATGTTCGCTGCCGCCGCCGAACGGTTCGGCAGGGTGGACGTGCTGGTCAGCAACGCCGCCATACGCCCGCACAAGCCGTTCACCGAACTGACGCTGGACGACTGGGAGCGGGTGCGCGGCGTCGTGCTGGACGGGGCGTTCCACTGCGCCCGCAACGCCATCCCCGCCATGCAGGCCAACGGGTTCGGGCGCATCGTGTTCCTCACAGGCGACGGCGCCTGGAACGGCTCGGCGGAGCGGTCCCACGTTTCGGCGGCCAAGATGGGCGTAGTGGGTCTGGCCAGGGGGCTGGCATCGGAGTTCGCGCCCAGTAACATCCGGGTAAACGTGGTCTCGCCGGGCCGCATCGACACCAGTCGCGACCTGGCCTGGTATCCCGGCCAGAACATGGCCGATACGTCGGAGATACCGCTGGGCCGCCTAGGTCGCGTGGACGACATCGCCGCGGCTGTCACGTTCCTGGCCACCGACGACTGCGGCTTCATAACCGGCCAGACCATCCACGTCAACGGCGGCACGGCGTACTTCTGAGGGGATCGGCCTCTCACCCCAAAAGTTGGGGACCCGTCCGAAAAGACGGGTCCCTTGTAGTTTCCCTCTCCCTCGGGGCAGGGTTTGCCCGAGGGCGTGCCCCATTACCCTCACGGGATGGTCGCACGAGCCTAGTCTCGGAACCTGAATTCCTTGAGGTTTGGGGAGATGTTGATCCTGGCCTCGGACAACTCCTGGATCTCCTCGGGGTTCCAGCCGGGGGCGTTCTCGAGCAGCTCGAACCCATCGGGCGTGATGCCAAAGAGGCCCAGGTCGGTTACAACCATCTTTACCACGCCGGGGGCGGTGATCGGGAGATTGCAGCGCTTGAGGAGGCGAGGCTCGCCCTCGCGGGTGGTGTGTTCCAGGGCGATGAAGACACGCTTGGCCCCAGCCGCCAGGTCCATGGCCCCGCCGATGCCGCCGCCCTTGCGCGTGGGGATGCGCCAGTTGGCGAAGTCGCCATTCTCGGCCACCTCGTAGGCGCCCATCACGGTAACGTCTATCATGCCGCCGCGGATGATGCCGAAAGAGTCGGCGTGGTGCACGATGCCCATGCCCGCCAGGCCTGTGACGTGCTGACCTCCAGCGTTCACCAGGTGCCGGTCCTCCTCGCCCTCGCCGGCCAGTGGGCCGTAGCCGATGACGCCGTTCTCGGACTGGTTGATGATGGTCCGGGAGTTGTCGACGTAGTTGGAGCACAGGGTCGGCATGCCCACTCCCAGGTTAACGATCCAGCCCTCCTGAAACTCCATGGCGAGGCGGTCGCACATCTGCTGGCGGGTGAGTTTAGTCTTCTCGGCGGTCATGTTCGATACTCCTCGACTTGATGGCGGCACGGGGGCTCACCCCCGCCCTGACCCCCTCCTGAGGGAGAGGGGATACACGGGGACTATAGTCCCGGCTTGGCGCCTGACCAGATGCCGTCCTCGGGGATCTTGACGATGCGGTTGACGTAGATGCCCGACACGTGAACCTGATCCGGATCGATCTCACCGACCTCCAGAACGTCGTTTTCCACCTCGACGATGGTGGTCGTGGCTGCCATGGCCATTATCGGGTTGAAATTCCGCTGCGACAGCCGGAACTGCAGGTTGCCGAACTTGTCGGCCTTCCAGGCCCGCACCAGGGCGTAATCGGCGGGGAGAGGATACTCCAGCACGTAGGTCTTGCCGTTGATTTCCCGGTGTTCCTTGCCCTCGGCAAGCTCCGTTCCGACAGACGTGGGCGTGTAGAACCCTCCGATACCGAAGGCGGCGATGCGGATGCGCTCCGCCAGGGTGCCCTGCGGCACCAGCTCGGCGTCCACCAGGCCCTCGTTGTACATGCGGACAAAAGGGGTGACCATCGACGGATGGGTCGGGGCAGTGAAAGCGCAGACCATTTTCTTGACCTGCCCTGCCTCCACCAGCGTACCGACATCAACCAGTTCGTCGAGTGTTCCGGCGTTGTTGGAGATGCAGGTCAGTTCCTTTGCTCCCTGCCGGTTCAAAGCAGCCAGTAGATTGCGGGGAACCCCAACGCCCGAGAATCCCGGGCACATGACAGTGGAACCGTCTGGGACGTCGGCCACCGCCTCATCCATGGTGGCGTACACCTTGTTATTCATTGGTTGGTAGCCCTCCGAGGGTAATTGAGACAAATAGTAGCGCAGAGAGGGAAAGCGCGCCACAGCCTTGCGGCAACAGTCTATCGTCCGGCTAGACCGTGATATCTGCGAGCCTTTCCGCATCCCGGATATAGTCGGCGGTGGCATGGATGTCCTGTATGATAGGATCTTGGGGTTCCAGGATACCGTCATAGAAACAAGAGCCGTGCAGGACCTGCATCCTTTGGCTGTACCTGTTGGCCAAACTCTCCAGTTCAGTGCTCTGGTGGCGCAGGCCGCGAATTCCCCTGTAGGTGATACCGGAGGTTCCGGGCTCTCTCCCGGTCCGTTCCAATATCAATGCATCGGTGGCGCGTTTGGTCGCCCCCCAGGCTTTCTCGGCCGCGTTTCGTAGCCGTCCTTGCGTTACCATCTCCAGGGCGTCCTTGTGCAGGGACCAGGCATCAGCTATGAGATACTTCCCTCGATCGGATTCCGGCACTCGGACACCCTCTTTTCTGGGCAAACAGATTTGTCGTCAGCGCATTTTATCACGCAGATCCGGTCGCAAATCGCTTCCGTCGATCCTCGGGCCATAGCTCTGGCATTGGACACCTCTATGACATCTCCCTCTCGTAAATTCCCATACGGACTTCCTGGCACCTGGCATATTCGTTGAATGTCTTGTCGCATCAAACATTACTTCATTCCCCGTTCCGAATGACACGCCTAACTGGCGGGAACGTCCGAATTTGTCCGAATTCGATCTCTCCCGCTCCTGGAATATCACCAATCACAGGGGTTGCGGATTCCAAATGACCCGGTTCCCAGCACCGATAGCGTTCCAATTTAGGTGGTATGGGATGTAGGATAGGCTGGGACTGAGTGGGGAGGTGAGGAGTGATGGGGTTGCTTTTCGAACTGGAAACCCGGTTGGAACAGGAATTGCCGCTGCGCCTGCAGGGGACATTGCAGGAATCTTTGGACCAGTACCGCCCGCAGTGCCGCGATTGCGGACTGCTGATGCACCGCCATCACCGCTACTCCCGGTCCATCGCCACCCGATACGGCCTGCTGGAGTTGCAGATACCGGTGTTCCGCTGTGGGGACTGCCGCAGCATGACCAGTGGTGCGGAACTGCTGGGCGACGAGGAACGCTACCGCAGGTATTCAAAAAAACTGCCGACTGGGCCGTGAGATTGGCTGCTCTGGGGCTCAGCTATACTCAGGCTGGCCGGTTGGTGGGCAGCGTCAAGAGCACTCTTTGCCGCTGGGTCAGACAGGAGGCAGTGAGAGAGCCGGTGCTGTCGGGGCATGTCTGGGAACTGGACGGAATGTGGACCAGGACCCGCTTAGGACCCAGGGAAATGAGGGTGATCCGGGACGAAATGGGCACTGCCCTGGGGTCTTTCGAACCCTGGTCCGAGGTGATAGACCAAGCCTGGCGGCAGGCTGAGGGCACTCCGGTCCACTTGGTGAGCGACGATGATCGTGCCATAGCTGCCGGAATTGAGTTGGTTTACGGGAGGGAGGCGCCCCACCAGCTCTGCCAGTTCCACCTGTTGCGGGAATACCGGCGCAACGTGGGCCATCAGGGATTCAGGGCGGCAAGGGCGTTGCTGGAATCCGCCAGCAGAGCCGAGGCAGAGGAGCATGCCCGGGAGGCAATTATCCGCAGCGGAGGCAAGGCCCTGGATTGGTGTCGCAAAGCACTGGGAAAGGGTATGACCCATCTGGGGACAGGGCAGGAAAGACACCGGACAACATCACGACTGGAGCGTCAGAACCGGGAGTACCGCAGACGGGAAAAGATGGGAACCGTCTGGTCGCCCCACAACCTGCTGGCACTGCTTCAAATCAGGGGCCTCATAAATCAAACCACCTAATTCGGAACCCTGCCCCCAGCACCACGTCACTTGACAACCATGCGTTCAGGCCAAAAAATCCTAGGAGCATTCGACCCGAACAGGAGTTGAAAGACAATGGTTGCAACCAATCATCTAACCTACACCTACGTGGGTATGGGCGGCGAAGGCGATTTCATCGGCGAGGGCGGAATTTTTCGTCAGGCCGATGGCGACGACAACTGGAAGGACATCTCGGCGGGCCTGCCCGGCAATCCGCAGGTTCGGGCCCTGTTGCTCAAGCCCGACAACCCGGCCGTGGTGTACGCGGGTACGCAGGACGGCGTCTACCGCAGTCAGGACCGCGGGGACAGCTGGGAGCGGCTGCCCGATCCTGCCGACGGTCGCGAGGTATGGTCGCTGACGGCTGATCCTTCCAAGCCCGACACGATTTTCGTCGGATACGAGCCCTGCTCTATCGCCCGCTCGCAGGACGGCGGGAACTCCTGGCAGGACATGAACACCAGCAAGGTGGTCTATCCACACATCACCACTTACATGCCGCCGCTGGCCAAGCGGGTCATCGGCATATCGGTAGACCCGGTGGACGGCAAGAACGTGTACGCCGCCATTGAGGTGGGCGGACTGCTGGCCAGCCACGACGGTGGCGAGACCTGGGCCCAGATGATGGACGGCCCCTACCTCAGGAACAACACCCTGGACCTGCACCAGGTGGTCGTGAGCGCCGCCGATCACGAGACGGTACAGATCGCCACCCAGATCGCTATGTTCCGCGGCAAGAACCGGGCGACCCGCTGGGAACACGTTCAGGTCGACGACATGTTCGTCGGTGGATCGTACTGCCGCGACCTGGCGGTGGACCCGGACGATCCCAAGACCATCTACCTGGCCTCGGGCGCCGGCGGCGGCGCCGCTCCGCCCGACACCATCCCGGAGGGAGCCCTGTTCCGTAGCCGCGACATCGGCGAAACCTGGGAGCGCCTCGACCTGGGCGATGTGCCTCCCGGACGGATGATGCAGGTCGCCATCGATTCCGCTGTCCCCTCTCGCATCAGCTGCGGCGCCTACTCCGGCGAGATCTACAGCAGCAACGACGGCGGGCAGACCTGGAAAAAGAGCATGCTGCCGGTGGAGTCCACCCGCTCACTCCACATCTATCCGCTGGTCTGCGGCTAAGCACCGCCTCAATCCGATCAGATGGGCGCGGGGCCTGACACATCGAGGCTCCGCGCCTTTGATCGAACTGCGGTTTTCTGGCTGGCCGGCGCTCGGGGTGAGCTGCGGCCAGCATCAATTCCCCGGAACAATCTCACAATCCCGGAGGGGCGGTTTGGCGACCTCTGCACTGACACGAGCCACTTATCGCGTTACCGAAGACATTCTGCAGGACATGGTGCTGGACAAGGGCGAGTTTCCCGGCGACTTCCAGGGCCACCAAGTGGTGCGCGAGGGAGAGCTGGACAACGAACACCTGGCCAGCAACGGCTTCGCCGGGAGCACCGCCCAGAGATTCCTGGAGGCGGGCAGGGTCACCGGCCACATGCGGGAGCTGGGACCGACAACGAACATGGATATGGTCGACGGCTTTGACTTTATGGCTGCCTCAGTGGTGCATCTATTCGACAGCCCCGAATCGGTGACCAGCTGGATGCACGAAATTTTCCTCAAAGACTTTGAGGATCACGTTGGCGACAGCGTGGGCCAGGGGCATCAGCTGGTGGCGGCGAACCGACTGGAGACCGACGGGTTTTTCGACGAGTCAGTGGCGCTGAGGGTGCTGCAGGGAGGGCCCGGCGGGCTGATCTCCTCGACGGTGGTGGACTTTCGTCTCGGACGCCTGCTGGGAGTGGCCTTCGTGGGAACGATCGGGGACCACGGCCGGCCGGAGGTCACCATGCAAATAGGCCAGGCGCTGGAGCGGAGGATGGCATCAATAGTGCTGGGAGTCTAAATCATGCAGAACAACAGCTCGCCAGCGGCACAGGGCCAGTATCCGGCTTGGCACGAGCATATTGAGTACATTGTCGGGGACAATCCTCGTATGGTGCTTGGTCAGGCCAGAATGAGACGCATGGGGATGCCCGTCTGGTCTGTGCTGAACAATTATTTCACGTATGACGGTGATGCGGACAGAGTGCTCGATTCCTATCGTGGATGGATTACTGTCGAGGAACTAAATGCCGCTTTAGACTTCTACAAGGACTACCCCGACGCTATTGACCGGAAGTTGTACGAGATAGCCAATTGATGGTGCGTTCTTACTTGGATGAGAACATCGCCGTTGAATTGCGGGAAATTCTCAACCAGCTTTCTCACGACGCGGCTCACTCCTACGATCTAGGTAATCGATCAATCTCTGACCCGGAACACCTGCTAGCAGCTGCAGAAACCGAGCGAATATTAGTCACATACAATCGTCGAGATTTTGAACCTCTGCATCAGTTCTGGACTGCTCTGAACTCGTGGGGAATTCTTAGCCAGAGTCACGCAGGCATTCTCGCCCCTTTAGGCGAGATTTCAATAGATATTTGGTCTGGTCTGGTTCACGATTTCGTGTCTCGGCGGCAGGACTTGCGAAATCAGATGTGGGTCTGGTGGAGGCAACGGGGAGAATGGAGGCAGTTGCGATAGTCTCCCTCCACAATCCTGTAATCCTCGCACCCTTTGAATAGCCCCTATCCCACTTCGACACAGGGTACCCCCGTGCACCCTCACCGTACTGCCCTACCCCTCGCGCACCAGCCTTGCCGCCTCGTCTCCCATCTGCGTGGTGCTAGCGGTGCCGCCCAGGTCTGCGGTTACGACCCTGCGTTCCTCCAGGCAGCGGGCTACGGCAGCATCGACGCGGCCGGCGGCTTCCGCCTCCCCAAAGTGGTCCAGCATCATGGCCACTGCCGAAATAGTAGCGATGGGGTTGGCGATCCCCTTCCCCATAATGTCGAACGCGGCGCCATGCACCGGCTCGAACAGCGACGGGTGCACCCTGTCGGGGTTGATGTTTGCGCTTGGGGCCAGCCCCATGCTGCCCGATACCACGGCAGCGATGTCCGACAGGATGTCGGCGAACAGATTGGAGGCCACCACGACGTCGAAGTCCTCGGGCCAGCGCACGAAATCCATGCATGCCCGGTCCACCAGCAGCGACTCGGTCTCCACTTGGGGAAACTCGGCGGCTACCTGATCGAACACCTCGTCCCAGAACACCATGCCGAATGACTGGGCGTTGGACTTGGTGACCGACGTGACTTTCATTCTCCTGTTGCGGCGAACGCAATGCTCGAAAGCGGCGCGGATGATGCGCTCGGTACCCCGGCGGGTGAACACGTTGCTCTGGATAACGGTCTCGTGGGGAGTGCCGGCGTTTAGGCGACCGCCCACCGGCGCATACTCGCCCTCTGTGTTCTCGCGGAAGATGACCATGTCTATGTCGCCAGCATTCTTGCCAGCGAGGGGTGAGACGACCCCGGGATACAGGTAGGCGGGGCGAACGCAGATACCCTGATCGAATCCCCGGCGCATGGGCAGCAGCAGGCCGTGGAGAGTGATGTGGTCCGGAATGTTGGGGTCTCCAACGGCGCCGAAAAGGATGGCGTCGAACCCAGACAGCAACTCCAGTCCATCCTCCGGCATCAGCCGGCCGGTCTCGCGGTAGTAGTCGCTGCCCCAGGGGAATTCAGTGAACCGGAAGGACGGGCCGCCCGATGACGTGAGCGCCTCCAGCACCTTGCGTCCCTCGGCTATCACCTCCGGCCCCACGCCATCGCCGCCGATTACTGCCAGGTTATACTCCGCCATCGTCTCGCCGTCCTCTCTAAAATCACCACATAGAGCTATTAGTGCACAGAGATTGGGATTCAATTTCGTCCAGGAATAATTCTCTGTGTTCTCCGCGTCTTCTGTGGTTAGTTCACCACCTGCACACCACCGCTGAGCACCCGGAAATGGTACACCGTCTCCGCGTCGGGAAAGGCCTCGCGGGCTTTGATGTAGGTCGACTTGCCGCGGCGCTCGGTTGCGTCAAGCAGCACTCCCGACACGCCTTCCGCCTGGCCTCCGTTCACTCCGACTGCTCCGACCTCGCTAGCGAAGGAGACCAGCTCCTGCAACCTCGGCCGGGACTCTATCCGGCTGGCCGCTTCAGCCGCCAGCGATGCTCCCTGGCCGACCAGGGCAGGGCTCTTGTCCGCTATCCCCCGACGTATCAGACCCAGAGCCTCATCGGTCTGTTCGTTGACCGATCGCCAGCGCCGGGTACGATCATCCAGGCTGGATCCCGGACTGCCGCCAAAATCCATGGCGACTATCTCCATCGGCGGCGGTGCGCCAAGGCTCTCTCGCACCATGCCGGCCCGGTGGTCGAACAGGGCCAGCCCCGGCATCATTGCACCCCCCGTCGGCTCGATGGACAGGGCAATCTGGGCAATGTCGTAGGGGCTGAGTTCGTGGCCCAGGGCGGTGGCAGTGGCGGCGATTGCAGCCGATAGATCGGCGGTGCTGCTTCCGAGACCCCTTCCCCGGGGGATGGGGCTGCTCACCTGCACCTCGGCGCGCAGCTTGGCCTGCCGAAGATGCGCCAGCGTACGTCGCACCGCTGCCACTGTCTTGTCGCAACCTTCGGTGGCCACGACTCCACGTCCGTCGCTGCTCAACTGGACCCTGACGCGGGAAAAGAAATCCACCGGACACGTAACCGAGAAGGGCATGTCGCCCAGAACGCCCTGGGCCAGAACTCCGCAAACTCCTGGCGCTCGGGCTGTCGCTGTACTCACGGTGGGAGGTGTTGCGGATGGCCCCGGAGGTGAATCGCCGCCGCTAGTCAAGTGCTATTTCTCCAGATAAACCGAGTGCTGATCGACGCCTCCCGAACTTGCCGGGCGCCGGTCAGGAAAGATGTGAACCGTCGTTGAACAGCCGGAGGACCGCGTTGTCGTGATAAGTATCCACAATGGTCAGGGTGCAGTTTCCGAAGACAAACCGCCAGTTGGCGTCCAGCGGCATGCCAAGAAGGGCCATCATGGCTGCCCTCAATGAACCTCCGTGGCCCACCACCAGGATTCTCTCATCCAGGTGGCGTTCCTTGATCTCGCAAATGATGGAGGACATACGGTCGCTCACATCCCGCGTTGACTCTCCGCCTTCCGGAGCATAGTCAAGATCCTTGGAAACGTAGCTGGGGTATTCATCCGGGAACTGGGCCCTGAGCTCGGCGTCCGTCATCCCCTCGAAGGCGCCCTTGTGATACTCACGCAGGCGGGACGTGGGGTAGAGCGGAACGTCCCGGCCCTGCAGGATCAACGAAGCCGTGGCGGACGCACGGCAGAGATCACTGGCATAGGCGGCGTCAAAGGAGACGGAACTGAGTCGATCGGCCAGCCGGGCCGCCTGATCCTTACCCTTGTCTGAAAGAGCGACATCGGTGTGTCCCTGGATGCGCCCCTCACGGTTCCAGACGGTTTCACCATGGCGAACGATGAAGAGTTGACCCATTACCGACCGCAGACCTCAGCGCCAAGCAACAAATTTCAACAACGAAGCCGCGTCAATTCTAACATGCTGGCTAACAAGTGGGACCGTCGATCGCCCCCCGCAGCAGGGCTTTTGGGTATTCGCACTCAAGCCATCAAGTCCGTTCATGCTGAGATTGTCGAACCCCAAACGGACGGCCTCAGGACAGGCCTGTCTTGAGCTTGCCGAAGAGCACAGGGCCAACGGGTTGGCTACAATCAAGAGGACCTACGCTCCCCAGCAACTGGCAGGAGGCTGGGCACTCATTGCGGGAATTCCTTCAGCAGGAAGAAGACACTTCGACCCGCAAGAGCGATTTCGCCCCTGCGCTTCCAGCCTTGGCACAGCTTCCCCCGGTTGCCATAATGCGCCGATCAAAACAAAATATCACTAACGGCTAAAATTCGACTCTACTCTATGTTGACACAAGGCTATCGCGTTCCTACAATATTTTGACTGTATCTAGGGACCCGAGCCTGTTCCTGTGGGAAATGTGAGGTGAGAAAATGCCTCCACGAAAATCAAGAGCCAGCAAAGCTAACCAGGAGGCCCAAATGCCCGTTCTGACCGCATACTGCACAAAACTGCGAAAAAAGGTCGAAATGGACCAGATCGAACTGGTAACCATGAAGAACGGCCGCCCCGCTGCCAAGGGAGTGGCCAAGGAAGACCCGAGCCTCTCCGTCTTCCGCATACTCAGCAAGGCAGAGGCCGAGGAACTGGCCAAGGCCCTTTCCTGAGCCTTCGACCTCTCGCCTACAATTAGGTAGAACAACCGGATTGTCCGCCCCGTCAGCGGTGCAGTTGCCGATGCTTTGCGGAAACGACACCGCACTGACCTTGGATGCCTCCTTGTTACAAACGGGTGGCGAGTATGGCGCGGCGCGTTCCGGTCGCGAAATAACCTTAACAACGGCCGGGGGTCCCTCCCCTCCGGCCGTTGTAACTGATTGCCGCTGTCAGTACGCCAGGGGTTAACCAGCAATTTCCCCTGTGGTTGACTACTGCGGCCCATCAGTCCCGGAGCGGTACCTTGAGAACACACAGCACTCGAGACGTGCATTCAGGCCGCGAAATGGGAATTTTCGGCGGCGCCTGAAATGGTTGAATTCCGACATCCGACTTATGTATGATAGTTGGGGGTTTTCGGGGCGGCGCAGGGCCGCGCTGCGACTGCTCCGTTTGGGCTGGATTCGCGGACTCTGAGTTGTGTGTCCTGGCCGGTGGCAAGCTAGCCGGTTCTGTGATGACAACAAGCTTTTGGAGCCTATTAGATGAGCTTGATTCAACGCAACGTTATCCCAATTCTTGTCCTGCTCGCCGTGATCGGGGCGGGAGTGGCCATCCTGACGGTCACCACCCCCTTTGCTTCAGGTCAGGAAACCGAAACCTGTGAACCGGGTGTCGGCATCAGCATCGCCACCACCAACTCGGACGGCCAGACCGTCGCAGTGGTGAATCACGGGGACGACGTCTTCTACACCGTGAGGCTCTTCAAGGACGCAGAACTCTGTGATTTCGGCGGCGGGATCTTGACCATCACCCTGCCGGGAGCGACAGACGACTATACGGACGGCACGGTTGCTATTGACCTGACCGAACTCGACGATGATGGGAACGAGTCAGACGTCATCATAACTCTCGCGAGTTCGTACAACAGTGGTCAAATCCAATACACCGTCGACCAGGATGATGGTGTCCAGGCGACCGCAGACGACTCTGCGAGCGTTGAACTAACGGTGCGTGCCGTTTACAGCGGTGGACATTCTCAAGATGCGGCAGGCGCCCAGCTTCCCAACGAGGTTGACGCCACCGCTACCAGCATCATCAGGATCGCCCCGCCGAGCGTGGCAATCCAGGTCTACCCCAGTGGTGATCCGAACGGAGACGACACCCAGTCCGTCCTCCAGGGTCAGACTGCCAGCTTTGACGTGGTCATAGAAAACACCGGTGGATTCGAACTGTCCAACATCTCCGTTGCCTCCCTGGCGGACGCCGAGGCCGAGGTTCCGGTGGTGCAGGTGGCGGACTGCGAACGCGCTTCGTCAGCCTTTGATCCTTTGGCAGTTGGCGACTCGACCACTGCTTACATATGCGGCACCACGACCGAGGAAACCTTCGTTCTCAGGACGCAGGTCACCGCCTCAGGCAGCGCCGTGGATACCGATGGTAACGCCGTGTCTCTAGAGGTCACCAACGACGACGACACCACCGTGCTCTTTGGCACGGTAGAAGTGGATATCGACATCGTGGCCGCTCAGGACCCAGTAAGGTACGTGGAAGACCCGGACGCGGCGGAGGGCAGCTTTACGATTACGGCAACCACGCCCGACGCCTCCGACCTTGATGATGTGACAATCACAGTGACTGTCACCGGTTCTGCCGCTGGCGCCGTAGCTACCGCCGCGGACGATTGTCTCCGCGAATACGACAGCGTAGCCGCCGACGCGGCGTCCAAGCCCGCTGAGCTCGGAGCCGATGGCTACGCGTGCTCAGCCAAGATGAACGAGGGTGTAAACACCATCACGGCCACCATCGAGGGAACCATTCCCGGCACCACCACGGTACTGACTGCCACCGCCAGCACCACGGTGGAGGCCATCAGCCCCGGCCTGACCGTCGAACTGACGCCTCAGGACCAGACGATTCGCAATGGTGATATCGCAAGCATCACCGTTACGGTCACCAACGGGGCGTCCGAGCTCACCGGAGTCACGGTCATCGACCCCGATCCAAACAACGACGATGGCCTCGAACTGTCCAGTTGTACCACTGGCCCCGAAGACGACTCCATTTCGCTGGGTGCAATTGGCGACATGGCTGCCAATGAACAGATCGTAATTGTCTGCTCAACCGCAGTTCTCACTGAGGAAACCGGTTACGAAGCCGTTGCCATAGGTACCGCTCGGGACAACACGACTGAGCCTTCCGCTGTTGCCACGGCCATCGTGAGGATCCTCTCGCCCAGCACCGACGTTGGAGTCTCCCTGCTTGACGGCGGCTCCACGGTCGTGCAACTGGTGGTCCAGACAGTGGTCATAACCGAGACCAACGACGGCGACTCGGACCTTACCGACATCTACGTTGACGTGGATGCCGCGGGTATTGGCCCGGACCTGACCAGCATGCGGCTGGACCGCAACTCCCCGCAGTTCGTCGGCAGCACCGGCGAGGAAGCCAATGACGATGACATTCTCAACCCGGGTGAAACCTGGGAGTGGCGCGTGGTCGTTGTCGGCATCGCCGGAGACGTGGTACTGCTCGAATCGGGCGCTACCGGCATAGACGTTACCGCCAACGGATACGGAACCGACGCCCTGGGCGGCGAGGTGAGCCCGGAGACGGACATCGACGAGACCGAGACCCAGACCCTGGGATTCGCGGTCAACTAAACCGGGTTTACTCAAGTAGCTCAGGTCAAAGCAATTGACCACAAGATGGCCGGAGGCAATGCCTCCGGCCATCGCTTATTCTGGCGAAAAATGCGGCTGGCAGGGCAGTGGGCATGCTGGTATCATTTGGCAGCATCATCCGGGATGGTCCCACGCTGGCAGGGGAGGCCCCATGGCACAGAATGAACCGATCGTCTTTCTCAATGGCGAGCTGATACCCGAGTCACAGGCAGGCATTCCAATCCGCGATCGCGGATTCATCTACGGCGACGCAGTATTTGATGCCGCCCGCACCTTCGGCGGCACGCCTTTCAAGCTGACCGAGCACGTCAAGAGGCTGTACGACTCCCTGCGCTACGTGCGTATAGACCCCGGCATGGAAATGGATGAAATGGAAATGTGGTCCCGCCGGGTAGTCGAGCACAACCATCCTTTGCTGCCTGCGGGACAAGACATGTGGGTCATGCAGCGGATTACTCGCGGCGTCGAGGGCGCCGAGTCCGCTCCCACGGTGCTGATCGAGACCCACGCCATTCCCTTTGCCTCGCGGGCCCCGCTGTACCGCGATGGCGCACGAGTGACCACTCCCTCAGTGCCGCGGGTGCCGCCCAGGTTCATGAGCCCTCGGGCCAAGACCCACAACTACCTCAACCTGGTGTTGGGAGACCTCGAGGCACAGGGCACCGATCCCGGTTCCTGGGCCGTCCTGCTAGACGAGGCCGGCAATCTGACCGAGGGTCGCGGTTCCAATATTTTCCTGATCAAAGACGGCATGGTAGCCACTCCAAAAGGCCAGTATGTGCTGGAGGGCATCACTCGTCAGACCGTTCTGGACCTGGCCGACGGCCTGGGGATGCAGACCGCCGAGCGCGACCTTGACCTCTACGACGCCTACACGGCCGATGAAGCCTTCCTGACCTCCACCAGCCTGTGCATCTGCCCCGTGTCGGCGGTTAACGGCACGATCATCGGCGACGGGCGCCCTCCCGGAGCGGTCACCCGACGCCTCATGCAGGCCTTCACCGACCTGGCTGGAATGGACTTCGAGGAACAGTACCTGTCGCACCTTTAGAGCTCATAACTTTCCTCAAACCGGCAATTGGCGGGACTTGGCAAGATTCACGAGTCGTCAAAATTGAACGGAGGCTGTCATGGCGGAACTGCTGCCCGGAATCGTTGAATCGGGAGCGGAGGCGCACCAATTGGCCACCGGTTTCGGGTTTACCGAGGGCCCACTCTGGCATCCCGACGGCTACTGGCTTTTCGTCGACATCCGTGCCTCCCTTGTGCACAGGATGACGCCGGATGGGAATACCGAGGTTTTCCGCGACAACAGCGGCGGATCCAATGGCCTGACTTTCGACGCGGCTGGCAATCTGATCCTGTGCGAGGGCGACAACCGGCAGCTGGGCCGGCGCAACTCCGATGGGACCTACAGCGCCATCGCGACACATATCGACGGCAAACGCATCAACCGCCCCAACGACGTGGTGGGGCGTTCGGACGGGTCTCTGTATTTTACCGACCCCAAGGGAAGGCTGACCCAGGAGGAACGGGAACTGGACTTCGCCGGTGTCCACCGGGTATCCCTTACCGGACAGCATACCGTCGCCACCCGGGACACCGAGTACCCCAATGGCCTTGCCTTTTCCCCGGATGAAAGCGTGCTGTACGTGGCCATCACTAGGTTGAACGATGACTGCGTCGGGCAGAAGGAGCGGGGAGAGGTCTGTGCGCACCAGATCATACGCGCCTTCGACGTGGCCGCCGACGGCTCGCTGAGCAACAACCGGCTGTTCGCCACGTTGCACTCCGCCGAGGACGGGGTCCCCGACGGCATGAAAGTGGACGTGGAGGGCCGGGTCTATTGCACGGGCCCGGGCGGATGCTGGGTGTTTGACGCCAGCGGCAACCTGATCGGCATCATCCGGCTGCCCGAGATCCCAGCCAACTGCGCCTGGGGAGGCGACGACAACCGCACAATGCTGTTCACAGCCCGCACATCGGTGTACTCGCTGCGAATGACCACTCCCGGCACAGCCGTTCCCCAGGGTTAGGACGAGGGATTCGGCGGCATTGTATTTTTGCAGGGGCGCACCGATGTGCGCCCCTTCTGCGGTCAACCGATCTAGCAGCGATGATTCTGAGGATGACTGAAAATAAACATGAATGAATACGACGCCATAGTAATCGGCGTGGGTGGCATGGGTAGCGCATCCGTCTATCACCTGGCGCGACGAGGCTGGCGAGTCCTGGGCCTGGAGCAGTTTGACGTGCCACACGAAATGGGCTCGTCTCACGGCTACTCCCGGATGATCCGCTACACCCTGCAGGAGCACCCGTCATACGTCCCACTGGTGCGCCGGGCCTACGAGCTCTGGCATCAGCTGGAAAACGCAGCGAGGGAACGCCTGCTGGTCACGACGGGCTCCATCAGGGCCGGGCACGCCGAAAGCGAGTTCTTCCAGGGGGCCGTGGCCGCCTGCGAACAGCACAACATACCCTACGAGGTCCTGACGGGCACCGAGACCGGGAGGCGATTCCCCGGTTACCGCCTGGACCACGACATATCTGCCGTTTACCAGGCCGACGGGGGATTCCTGCTCCCGGAGCGCTGCATCGTGAACCACGCCACTGCGGCGCTGGAGGCGGGCGCCGAGGTGCACGGCCGGGAGCGGGTGCTGGACTGGGAGCCATCGGGCGAGGGCGTCGTCGTCAGAACCAACCGGGACAGCTACCGGGCCGGACGGCTGGTGGTCACAGCGGGAGCCTGGGCGTCCAAGATAGCGCCGACACTGTCGCAGGTCGCCGTGGCGGAGCGGCAGGTCCTGGGCTGGTTTCAGCCCGAAAGGCCGGAGCAGTTCAGGACGGATACCTTTCCTGTCTTCGGACTCAACGTGGAGGAAGGCCGGTTCTATGGCTTTCCGGTCTTTGGCGTCCCAGGCTTCAAGGTGGGCCGCACCCACCACAGGAGTCAGGCCGTCGACCCCGACCAGCTGGACCGGAACATCTATGACGAGGATGAGACCGTCCTGCGGCAGTTCGTCGAGCGTTACTTCCCAGCCGCTGCAGGACCGGCGCTGTCATTGAAAACCTGCATGTTCACCAATTCTCCCGACGGACACTTCATTATCGACCTGCACCCGGATTACCCGCAGGTTTCCCTGGCCGCCGGGTTTTCGGGGCACGGCTTCAAATTCGCCAGCGTTGTGGGGGAGATAATGGCCGACCTGGCGATGTTCGGCGAGACCACCCACGATTTGTCACTGTTCCGCCTGGACCGGTTCGAAAATATGTGATGCTCAAGCCCACCTGAGGACGAGTGCAAAGTCTCTGAGCACCCGTCTTCGGTGGGCTTGTCGAACCATGACTGAACGGCCCTCCGGCGAGCCCGTCTTGAGGCTGCCGACAAGCTCAGGGCGACGGATCCGCTGCAATTGAAAAGGCCCTGGGAGGGCATAACGATTATCCCGCCACACCATCGCCTGTGTTAGACTATTTTGGCAATTCAGCCGAATCAGCGCGGGAGTACGATGGACTTTCTTTCCGTTGACCACCAGCCGGAGCGCAAGCTGAGTACTCTGCTCATCGCCTTCAGCGGATGGGCGGATGCCGCCGAGGGTGCCACCAGCGCAATGAAGTTTCTGAAGCGAAAGCTGGAAGCCCGGAAGTTTGCTGAATTTGACCCTGAAGAGTTTTACGACTTCACCCAGACTCGTCCCACGACCACCCGCACTCGCGACGGAAAGCGCCACATCCACTGGCCCGCCAACGAGTTCTATCATCTCGATAACCCCGATACCGGCGATGGTGTCATGGTCTTTACTGGAGTGGAACCCAACCTGCGATGGCGCGCCTACTCACAGGGGGTGGCGCGGCTGGCGGCGGAAAACGGCGTAGAGACCGTGGTGCACGTTGGCGCCCTGCTTGATGCCGTGCCCCACACCAGGCCGGTCAAGCTGAGCGGCACTGCGACACGCCCCGACCTGTCCGAGTTCCTGGAGGGCCGGGAGATCCGCTCCTCAAATTATCAGGGGCCCACTGGAATCAGTTCCTCCGTGATGGACGCCTGCGTAAAGCAGGGGCTGGGCTATTCGTCCATCTGGGGACACACTCCTCACTACCTGCAGGCAGCTCCCAACTATCGCGTTGCCTACTCCCTGTTGCAGACGCTGACCCGCCTACTGCACATGCCTCTGGACCTGGAGGAACTGCGAGGGGCCGCTTCCAAATTCGACGAAGAGGTGGCCAAAGCGGTAGAGGCAGACGAGCAGATCGGGTCTTACGTCACAAAACTGGAAGGGCAGTACGACGAGAGCGTGGCCACCAGCGCCATTCTTGACCCCGAGGATCTGGTCCGGGACGTGGAACGGTTCCTGCGGGGCGAACGGTAAAGTACCCGCCGCATTCGTTCAGCGTTCCAACGATTTTCGGAATTCGGGCAGACGAAGGCATCTGCATTCCCGTTCAGCGTGCTCGAATCTGTCTGGGCCTCTTTGTCTCTAGCGCCTGGACGGAGCCTGACCTCGGAGTCAAATTGAATCCAAACTCTGGACAATTGCCTTTCCTTGGGAATCTGGTCTCATTTATGCGAATTCGGTCACAGTCGGGCTTGGACTTTAGCCAGAATCATCCCACAGGACACAGTTTGATGCATCCTGCAACTACGTAGGATGCCGATAATCCTTATTGACAAACGGATATCAATCCATATAATTCGACAAGTTTGCATTGTCGGCGACCCGCGATTTTCGTCGGCCAACAAACCCATCACAGGCCGGGGAGGATCCCCGAGGCCCTAAAGGAGAGGTAGTGTTTAACCGAAGATCTGGATTCTCAAGGTTATGGTTCCCCATTGTGCTGCTGATGGCGTTGGCACTGATCGTGGCCTGCGGCACGTCGGCGACGGAAGAGCCGACCAGCGAGCCTGCGGCCGCTCCTGTAGCGACGCCGGTGCCTCAGGTGGAGGCGACCGAGCCGCCTGAGGAAGAAGAGGAAGAGCAAGCGGCCCCAACGGCCGCGGCGCCTCAGCCGACCTCGACTCCGCGGCCTGCTCCCACTACGGCAGTGCAGTCGCACGTGCCTGAGGGTGTCTTGAACTATTCGGTCAAGGAGACCGGCGTGTTCGAGGGTCACCCGCGGTTCATGTCCAGCCCGCGCGTCCAGTATTCCGCCGTATCTTTCGGCGAATCCCTGGTCGCCATCCAGGACGACCTGTCCCCCGGTCCGTTGCTGGCAACGGAGTGGGAGATTTCACCCGACGGCCAGTTATGGTCATTCACAGTTCGCGATGACGTTGAATTCCACCACAAGTGTGGACCGGACGCCAACGAGAGCTGCGGAAATCTGACAATTCACGATGTGCTCTGGAACTACCAACAATGGCACGAGGGCTCCCTGAACGCCCGCGCCGGCATCATCGGCGACTTCTGGGTCGGAAACGCCGGCGGTTCCCAGACCATCGTCGACGACTATACCGTCAACCTTGACGCCGGTGAACCTTGGCTGCAGCAGCGCGCCTTCGAGTTCATGCGGACACTTGGCGGCGTCAGCACCACCATCGTAAGTATGCAGCAGACCCGGGACATCTTTGAGCGAGCCGGGAACAACTGGGACGACCGCTACAGCGAACCCGGCGTGGCCACCGAGGAATACGAGGAGGCCGCAAAGGAAGCCAGCAAGAACATCTCCGCCACCGGACCGTGGGAGATCATTGGTCCCACCAACGAAAGCAGCGTCTGGCGGTTCACGGCGGTGACCGACCACTGGCGTCAAACTCCCTATTTCGCGGAATTCAACATGAGGTCCATACCGGAGGAGGCCACCCGCGTCGCGGCCTTCCAGACCGGCGAACTGGACATCATGGAAATGGCCTTTGACTCCCTTCCCGCCGTTCAGGCAGTGGAGGGCACGGAAATAGTGGCATGGCCCAACGCTACCCAGTCCGGCCTGAACATCTACGGCCAGACCTACGGCGTCGACAAGGACGGCCTGCCATACGAGCACCTGGACTGCAACAACGCCTGGGTGTCCTGCGACGAGGACACGGAGTCCCAGGAGTGGCAGAACGCGGTCAAGGTGAAGAAGGCCATGGCCATCTCGATCAATCGGCAGGAAATCGTGGACGAGCTGTTGGCCGGCTTTGGCGCACCTCTTTACCTCAGGGACTGGATGGGCTTCGACCACAAGGCCGACCCCAGCTGGACCCATGAGTACGACCCGGAGATGGCCAAGCAACTCCTGGAGGAGGCTGGCTACGGTCCCGGCAACGAGTTTACCATCACCCTCACCACTGCCATTCGCGGACGTCCCGCCGAAGTGGAAGCCTGTGAAGCTGTGGGAGGTTACTGGCAAGCTGTCGGTATCAATGTGAACTTCCAGCGGATTCCATACGCCACCATCAGGCCCGAGCTGATCACCCGTACCTACCAGGGAGCGACCTGTCACGCGCTCGGCCAGCGTCTCACTCCCGCCATCGGGGCTTCCAACTACGTAGCGAAGTCCACCTTCAGCTACGGCACGGAGCATCCCTGGATGGAGGAAAAAATCACGGACCTCTTGGCCGAGACCAACCCGACTCAGGTTGACGCAAAGGAACGCGAGGTCTACGACTGGTTCTACAAGAACGTCATGGGCTTCGGTCTCTATTCCATCCACGGCATTTGGCCCGTGGGCGAGAGGCTCGATCCGGACTGGCGTCCCGTCGACTTCAGCGAACTCGCCTCCCCGCAGGCCTTCGAATACATCAAGCATCGCCAGTAGGCGACATGGCTGGCAGGGCGGGGCTCAATTGCCCCGCCCGTGCTGGTCTGTGCGCGGTCAAATGGCATCTGAAATACAGACGCTGTGAATGACCGGCCTTGGTTGAGGTACCCTGGCAGAGAGGCAATTCCGATCCGGACAGGTTCCTCGACCGTATGACTAATAATGCAATTTAGAGTTTATAGTAGCGGCCCCATATCTAATCTAATGATTGAGTTTGTTTAGACAGCCATGCAAAAATACCTGATTCGCCGGTTTTTCCTGGCACTCATAACTCTTCTGGCCGTCTCGCTCATCATTTTCATACTGAGCCGCTCTGCCGGTGATCCGGTCTCCCTGATGCTGGACGAATACTCCACACAGCAAGACATCGACCGGATGATGGCGAAGCTGGGCACAGACAAACCCTATTACCAGCAGTACTTCTTCTTCCTGCGAGACGCCCTGCGGGGAGACTTTGGCGTGTCCATCAAGGAGGGCCGTCCCGTAACCGAGGTGATCCTGGACCGCCTCCCTGCGACACTCTACCTGGGGGTCACCGCCTTTATAGTCTCACTGCTGGTGGGCATACCTCTAGGCATCCTGTCGTCAATCAAGCGCGGGAGCATGATCGACCAGGCGGGCAAGATGGTCGCGCTGGTGGGCCAGGCGGCACCGCCGTTCTGGTTAGGCATTATGCTGATAATTTTCTTCGCCGTTTCCATCAGGGCGTTTCCGACCTCTGGCCGGGAAGACTGGCACAGCATAGTCCTGCCAGCGGTCACCCTCGGCTGGTACTACGCAGCCGCGAACCTGCGTCTGGTCCGCTCGGCCATGCTGGACGTCCTGGATTCGGAGTACATCAAGCTAGCCCGAGCCAAGGGAGTGCCGTACTGGGGCATTGTCATGAAGCACGCCTTCAGGAACGCGCTTATCCCTCCCCTGACCTTCGCGGGCGTCACTCTGGGGGCGCTGGTGACCGGCTCGCTGGTGGTGGAGACGGTTTTCGCGTGGCCGGGGTTGGGAAAGCTGGCAATCGACGCGCTGTACGCCTTTGACTATCCTCTGCTCCAGGGAGTGGTAGTGGTATTCACTTTGCTCTACGTTCTGGTCGCCTTTGGCGTGGATGTGCTCTACGCCTATATTGACCCGCGAATCAGATACGCATAGAAGCCCCGGAGAGAGTTGAAAATGGCAGCCCAAGCGACCGAAGCTTTAACTCCTTCCAAAGGCATTGTTCCTCGCCTTGGCGGACTCTATCGGATTTTCCGGCGTTGGCCGGTGATACCTGTCGGGATTTTGGCCCTGGTGTTGTTTGCTGGCCTCGCCGCCCCGCTTATTGCACCGCATGACCCCAACCTGCAGTCTCTTTCCGACCGCACAATTCCGCCTTTCTGGTACGAGGCCAAGATCGAGACGGTGGAAAAGGAAGTGGTCCTGCTGGTGCTTCCGGGGCAGCAGAATCATATTTCGCAGGATGAAGCCCAGGAAATTGATCCAAACATACAGATTGGCGACACAATCCAGGTCGTGGACGAGATCCGGCCTGCCGGCAGCAGCAAATTCTGGCTTGGCACAGACCATCTAGGGCGGGACATACTTTCACGCATCATCTACGGGGCCCGCATCTCCCTGCTGGCCGCGGCGGTTACCCTGGGAGTCGGCGGTTCCATCGGCGTACTGCTGGGCCTGGTCGCCGGCTGGTACGGCGGCGTGATCGACGAGGCAGTCATGCGTTTCGTCGACATTCTCCTGGCCATACCCCTGGTGCTGATCGCGCTGGCGATGGTGGCCACCCTGGGATCATCGTTAACCATAATCGTCGCAGTGCTGACGATTTTCATCTGGCCTCGCTTCGCGCGCCAATTGCGGGGCGAAGTACTGCAAATCAAGAACATGGACTTTGTGGCGCTTGCCCGGGTTGCCGGGGCGTCCACCCCTCGCATTCTCTTTGTGCACGTATTTCCCGGGACCATCAATACCCTGATAGTGGTAGCAACCCTGCAGGTGGGCATCGTGATTCTGCTGGAGGCCACCCTCTCGTTCCTGGGAGCCGGTGTGCCGCCGCCGACCGCGACTTGGGGAGGGATGGTGTCCGATGGTCGCAATCACCTGGCCGGCGGATTCGAGACTGGATCGTGGTGGATATCCACCTTCCCCGGCGTAGCAATCATGCTGACAGTGATGTCCCTGAACCTGTTCGGCGACTGGCTCCGCGACAAGCTGGACCCGAGACTCAGGCAGATCGAGTGACCTACCCTGCTCACAGGGGGAGCCAACTACCATCATGACTACCGAAGTAGCAACTGAACGCGATGTGGTATTGCGGGTGGACGACCTGCGTACCTATTTCCAGACCCGATGGGGCACAGTCAAGGCCGTGGATGGCATCAGCTTCGATCTCCGCCGGGGGGAAACCCTGGGGATCGTTGGCGAGTCAGGTTCAGGAAAATCGGTGACGATGCTGTCGTTGATGCGCCTGATTCCCATCCCGCCCGGCCGCATCGTTTCCGGCAGTATCGAGCTGGACGGGCAGAACATCCTGGAGCTGTCCGAGAACGAAATGAACAAGGTACGGGGGAGCAAGATCGGCCTGATAATCCAGGACCCGATGACATCGCTAAACCCCGTGTTCACCATCGGCAACCAGGTGTCAGAGGCCATCAGAATCCACCAGGATATTCCAAAGCGCTCCGTCATGGAGCAGGCCCTGACGATGCTGCGGAAGGTGAACATTCCTGCGGCCGATACCCGCATGCGCGACTACCCGCACCAGATGAGCGGCGGCATGCGTCAGCGCGTAGTGGGTGCCATTGGCATTTCCTGCCAGCCCGAGGTGTTGATCGCCGACGAGCCGACCACCTCCCTCGACGTTACCATTCAGGCGCAGTACCTCGCTCTGCTGAAGGATTTGCAGCGGGAATCCAACGTCGGGCTAATTTTCATCACCCACGACTTCGGTATCGTAGCCAAAATGTGCGACCGGGTGGCGGTGATGTATGCCGGGCGCATCGTGGAGCAGGGCAGCGTCCGCGACATATTCAACAACCCGTCCCATCCATATACGGAGGCCCTCCTGGCTTCCGTGCCCAAGATGGAGGAGGACGTGGACCGCCTGTATTCCATCGAGGGCCAGCCGCCAACACTGCACGACCTGCCCACGGGCTGCCCGTTCGCACCCAGGTGCCAGTACGCGATGGACCGCTGCCTGGAAGAATACCCGGACCGAACTACAATCCGGGAGGGCCACCACGCCTCCTGCTGGCGGTTGAGTTGATATGACTACTGCTAATGCACCTGCAATCGGGAATTCCCAGTTTGGGAACGGCCAGAGCGACGCCCTGCTGGAAGCCGTTGATCTCAAGAAGTATTTTCCTGTCACCAAGGGTCTTCTGATCAGCAAGACCGTTGGGCATATTAAGGCGGTTGACGGCGTTTCATTTGAGCTGCATGCTGGCGAAACGCTGGGCATAGTGGGCGAGTCAGGGTGTGGCAAGAGCACCACCGCCAAGATGATGCTCATGCTGGAGGAACCCACCGAGGGCTCCATTCTGTTCGGGGGAAAGGATATACGGAACGCCGACCCCGCCGACCGGCAGGAATACCGGCGGTCGGTTCAGGCGGTGTTCCAGGACCCGTGGAGCTCCCTCAACCCCAGGATGCGGGTACGCGACCTGATCGCCGAGCCCATGGTGATCAACCTGGAGATGAGCCGGGGCGAGGTCCGGGACCGGGTGCTAAAGCTCCTGACCGATGTGGGTCTCAGCGCCTACCACGCCAATCTCTACCCTCACGAGTTTTCGGGCGGCCAGCGACAGCGCCTCGCCATTGCCAGAGCCCTGGCCCTCAACCCGAAAGTGATCGTGTTGGACGAGCCGGTCTCGGCGCTGGACGTGTCGATACGGGCCCAGATCATGAACCTGCTGAAGGACCTGCAGGCCGAATACAACGTCAGCTACATGCTCATCGCCCACCATCTGGCCACGGTGCGCTACATGTGCACATGGGTGGCGGTGATGTATCTGGGCCGCATTGTGGAATTGTCCCCTGTCAAGGACCTTTTCGAGAACCCGTCTCACCCTTACACCAAGGCGCTGATGTCAGCGGCTCTGCCTTCCCATCCGGACACGGTGCAGGACGAAATGATCCTCAGCGGAGAGGTGCCCTCGCCGCTGAATCCTCCCGACGGGTGCCACTTCCACACTCGCTGTCCCTTCGTGATGGACCGGTGCAGCCTGGAGGACCCGGTGGTCAAGGAGGTCTCCCCGGGCCACACCGTCGCCTGCCACCTGTTCTAAGCCAGGAATTAAGAATTTGGAATGAGGAATGAGGAATGAGGAACGTAGCGTTGGCCCACGTTCCTCATTCTTGATTTCCGCGTTTCAAATTCTGACTGCCGGTGCTAGAATCTGGCAATGCCAACGCAGCCACAGACGAAGAAGCAGCGCCGCAGTCCCACAATGTCGGCCGCGCGCATCGCCCGGGCAGTCGAGTTGATGGCGCAGGAGTACGGACCATTCCCGTCGGAGCGGCGTTTGCCCCCGACCGAGGAGATGGTTTTTACCATCCTTTCGCAGCACACGTCCGATATCAACTCCGGTCGCGCCTTCGCCCGCCTGATGGAACGGTACGGTTCCATGGAGGCGGTGGCTCGCGGCGATATCTCTGACATCGAGAAGGCGATAGCTCCCGGCGGTCTGGCCAAGGTGAAAGCCCCGCGCATCAAGGAAGTGCTGGATAAGGTGCTCGAACTTAACGGCGGCTCGCTGGACCTGTCATTCCTGCGGGAAATGCCTCTGGCGGAGGCAAAGGCCTGGCTCCGGCAACTGCCCGGCATCGGACCAAAGTCGGCCGGCATCGTGCTCAATTTTTCCCTCGGAATGCCCGCCATGGCCATCGACACTCATATCTACCGTGTGTGCCAGCGACTGCGGGCAATCGACTCCAAGACCAACGCGGACAAGGCCCATGATGTGATGGAGGCCAAGGTGCCACCCGAAGAAGTGTTCAACTTCCACGTCGCCTTCATCAACCACGGACGCCGGGTCTGCAGGGCCCAGCGGCCGCTATGCGACGAATGCGTGGTAGGCGAGATGTGCCCATCCCGGGGCAAGCTGGTGGCCGAAATGACCAAGGCCGACAGGGGAAGCAGGAACGGGAAATCATCCAGAACGATTGGTCCGGCTTCAGACACCCTGCCGCACGTACCCCCTGTATTGATGGGTACGGAGTGATTTATCATATACCCTTGTTCCGCGTGCGAACGTGCGGCCCGTTGACATCGATGCACATTCGGATTCGGGCCGACGACAAAGGAGGGCCAGGAAAGTGAAGGTAGGAATCATCAACGTCACAGGATACTCGGGATCGGAGTTGGCCCGTATCCTGCGTCGTCACCCCGAGGTGGAAATTGCGTCGGTAACCGGGAGGAGCGCCGCTGGCCAGAAACTCGGCGAGGTGTTCCCGCACCTGGAGAGCCTCGACCTGACCATCGAGCCGGAGCTGAGTGGTAGCCTGGACCTGGTATTCTCGGCACTGCCCCACAAGGCCAGCGCCGAGGCCTGCATCCCGGTGCTGGACCAAGGTGTGAAGGTGGTGGACATCAGCGCCGACTTCCGGCTCAAGCACGCCGACGAGTACGAGGAATGGTACGGCGTCGAACACCAGAAACCGTCGCTGCTGGAGGAGGCCGTCTACGGCCTCACCGAGCTTCACCGCGACGAGATACGACAGGCGCGGCTGGTGGCCAACCCCGGATGCTACCCAACCAGCGCCATCCTGGGCTTGGCCCCGGCGGTGGAGGCGGGCATCATCAGCCCCGACATCATCGTCAGCAGCCTGTCCGGGGTATCGGGCGGCGGGCGCAGCCTTGTGATGACCAATCACTTCTCGGAAGTGAATGAGAACGCTTTCGCCTATGCTGTGAACGGGCACCGGCACTTGCCTGAGATCACCCAGGAACTGGACCCGTTGGGAGAGCAGCCGGTCAGGGTGACGTTCCAGGTGCACCTCATACCCATGACGCGAGGCATCTTCAGTTCCTGCTACGCGCCGCTGGCCAACCCCGGAGAGTGGGCGGGAGACGAGGGCAAGCAGCGCCTGGTTGACATCTACCGCGACTACTACGCGGGCCATCCGTTTGTCAGGGTGGTCTCGGCGCCGCCGCAGACCAAGCAGACACTGGGCAACAACATGTGCCTGATCCACCCGGTCATCGACCGGCGGACGGGGCGGCTGATGGTGTTCAGCGTGCTGGACAACCTGGTCAAGGGAGCGGCCGGACAGGCGGTGCAGAACATGAACCTGATGTCCGGATTCCCCGAGGACACGTCGCTGGACGAACTGGCCGTCTACCCGTAGCATCGACCAACGACGTATGCTAAACTCGTAGAGTAGCAAGCGTGCCCCGGTCGTCTAGCCAGGTCAGGATGCCACCCTTTCAAGGTGGAGATCAGGGGATCGAAGCCCCTCCGGGGTACCAATCACCGACACGCAAACAGCCCCGCGACGGAAATGTCGCGGGGCCGTTTTTTCTGTTACGAGCGATCCGCTGCTCAGGGCCACGCCCAGAGGGGGTATCCATTGACCGCCACATGGCAGCAATTCGCGGAGGCCGCGCCCGAGCTGGCGTCGGTTGGGGAGGCGCAGTTCGCCCGTACCGGCCTGGCGCTGGTCGGGACACTGCGGCGGGACGGCTGGCCCCGCATATCGCCGGTTGAGCCATTCATCGCCAACGGCCAGTTGTACCTGGGCATGATGTGGCGGTCGGTGAAGGCCCTTGACCTGCTGCGTGACCCCCGGTGCGTGGTGCACAGCACGGTATCGGACCGCCACGGCACCGAGGGCGAGTTCAAGGTTTACGGCAGGGCCAGCGATATCACCGATCCGGATGAGCGGCAGTGGTTCGCGGAGGCAGTGTACGAGGCCATAGGATTCCGTCCCGAGGAGCCCGAGTTCCACTGCTTTGCCATCGCCATAGAGAGCGTAGTTTTCTCGCGGCTCGAGGGCGAGGAGTTCCAACGGCAGATCTGGAAAAGCTAATTACAGATTGCACAGAGAACACAGCGGCAATGAGGAAAATCTCTGTGCGCTCTGTGCTCTTTGTGGTTAAGTCCCTCCCCTAATCGAATACGAACACACACTTGCCTGTCGTGGCGCCGTCGAAAGTCTGGAAGGCCTCGATGGCCTGGTCCAGGCTGTAGCGATGGGTGATCAGCCGGTCCAACGGGGCCTTGGTGTCCACAAAGAACCTGGCGATTTCGATCAGCTCAGCCTTGCTGAACGTCCATGAGCCAAAGACCGTCAGCACCTTGAATATCACGTCGCGGTTGAAATCGATTTCCGCAGGGCCGCCAATGCCGACGTAACAGGCCCGGCCGAAGGGTCTCAGACACGACAGCGTCTGCTGGCGCGCAGTCGGGTTGCCCGACGTCTCCAGCGATGCGCTGGCGCCCTGGCCGCCGGTAAGGTCCAGGATGGCCTGCACCGCATCGTTGCTGGCGGCGTTGATGGTGTGGTCGGCTCCCAGTTCCGTGGCCAGCCGCAACCGCTCATCCATCACGTCGATGGCGATGACCCGCGCCCCCATGGCCTTGGCCGAAAGCGTGCCGCTGAGACCAACGGGCCCCTGCCCGAACACGGCCACGATGTCCTTGCCGTTGACGTCCATCTTGTTCAGTCCATTCCATGCAGTGCCGGTGCCACAGGAAATGGCTGCCCCCTCCTCGAAGGAGAGCTCATCGGGCAGGTGGACCAGGGTGCGGGAAGGGCAGATCATGTAATCGGCGTTGGCGCCATGTCCGGTGCCGCCCCCGAACGTTACATGCCCCACCGGGCAAAGCTGCTCATAGCCCATGGAACAGATCTCGCAGACGCCGCAGCCCTCGTAGTGGTGGCACATCACCCGGTCGCCCAGCTTGAGGCCGGGAGGCGCACCCGGCCCCAGCTCCTCGATGATGCCGCACGGTTCATGGCCGGTGATCATCTCCGTTGGCTCGCCATCGCGGTAACGGTGCAGGTCTGTGCCGCAGAGCCCGGAGGCCATGATCCGCAGGACCGCCTCGCCAGGGCCGGCGTGGGGGTCGGGGAATTCTCGCACCTCAGCTTCACGGTTGCCCTTGAACGTGACTCCACGCATACTTTGCTCCTGTTTCATTTCAGTTCCGCAAATGATACCAAAGGGGGGCTCGCACGACACGTCATCAACGGCAAGCCACCGACGGTATTGTGGCCTTATAATGTGTGGAACAGCGGAGGTTCTAACCATGACGATGCTGAAACCGCGCTCCGGCATGAAGCTTACGGTCGAGGAGTTCATGGAACTCCCGGATACTGACGACCGGCGAAAGATGGAGTTGGACGAGGGAGTCCTATACATAATGCCCCGACCTAGGAGAGGACACGGTTTCCTGCAGTTTCGTCTCGGCAGGCACTTTGATGACTATATTGAGGGCTTTGATCACCCACCGGCAGAACTAATGCTGAACTTTACCGTTGCGCTGTCCTTGGATCGCCGAATCCTTCTCGCACCAGACCTGTGCATAGTCCTCAGGAACAATCCGGTGGTGGTCAACGATCGCAGGGTGGAGGGAGCTCCGGACATAGTCGTCGAGGTTCTCTCATCCGACCGCAACCGCGACCTGGTGCGCAAGAGGCAGCTGTATGCAGCAGGTGGTGTACCGGAATACTGGATTTTCGATCCAAGGAACGATACGGCCACCTTGCTGGAACTGCGGGATGGTGAATATGCCGAGCGAGCTGTCCTGGGGGCCGACGATACGCTGACCACTCCGCTGCTCCCCGGCCTGTCCATTCCGCTGGCCGACCTGTTCCGCCACCGGCGGCGCCCCGTTGAGAGCGGCGACTGCTAGGCAGCGCTGGTACGGGTACGGCCTTTGGATTATGATAGAGGCGCCCTGCTCAATGGCGGGCCGCTTTCTCCCCAACCGACCCAAGAGACGTCTTCCTTGCTCGACTTGTCCGGACTGCATGTTTTCGTTTCCCTTGATGAGCCATTCGGCGCTGAAATTGACGCCGACTGGCTTGAGGTGGTTGTACGGGCGGGACTGATGGCAGCGGGCATCGTAGGAGATGCCGAAGTCAGCCTGCTAATCACTGATGACGAGACCGTCCAGGCGCTGAACGCCGAGTACCGCGGGCTGGATGAGACCACCGACGTGCTCTCCTTTTCCGCCGAACATCCAGGACACTGGGAGGGCGACGGCGACGGACCATCCGAGCAGGCGGAAGACTCCGATTTTGTTCTGCCTCCCGGCGCATCTCAGCCCCTTGGCGAGATAATCGTCTCGTGGCCCCAAGCGCAGCGGCAGGCTATCGAGCACGGTGTCAGCCCGGAGCGGGAGTTGGCGCACCTGGTCGTTCACGGGGCGCTTCACCTCGTCGGCCACGATCACCTGGAGGCAGAGGATACCTCCCGGATGCAGGCGCTTGAGCGAGAGGCACTGGCATCGCTGTCCTTTGACAGCCTCGGGACGAACGGGACCGGTCCATCGCCATGACATCGCAGGTCTATTATCGCAAGTGGCGTCCCTCCAGCTTCAGCGAGCTTGCGGGCCAGGAGCACGTGTCGACCACGCTGCGCCAGTCGGTGCGTCTCGGTCGCATTTCACATTCATACCTTTTCTGCGGCCCGAGAGGATGCGGCAAGACGACAACGGCCCGCATCATAGCCAAGGCCGCCAACTGCCTCGACCTGCAGGATGGCGATCCCTGCAACACCTGCGACGTCTGCCGGGCCATCGGTGACGGCCGGTTCATGGACATCATCGAGTTGGACGCGGCCAGCAATAGGGGCATCGACGAGATTCGCGACATACGCGACAAGGTGAATTTCGCGCCAGTCCAGGGGCGCCGCAAGGTCTACATCATCGACGAAGCCCACATGCTGACCGACGCGGCCTCCAATGCCTTTCTGAAGACGCTGGAGGAGCCGCCGGAGCACGTGATCTTCGTCCTTTGCACCACCGAGGCACACCGGATACTGCCCACCATAATCTCCCGTTGCCAGCGGCTGGACTTCCGCCGGATCCCGTCGGAAACCGTTTACGGGCGCTTATCGGAGATCGCTGAGGCTGAGGGCGTCTCCGTGGAACCGGCGGCCCTGCGTATCATCGCTCGTTACGCGTCCGGCAGCTTGCGCGATGCCGAGAACCTGCTGGAGCAGCTGGTCGTGTCCTGTCCCGACGGAGTAACCGCCCAGCAGGTGGAGAAACTGCTGGGCATGGGCAGCGACGAGACAGCCCTAGAGTTGGTCAAGTACCTGCTCATGGGCAACACCACCGCATCTCTGACGGCCGTGAACCAGGCGGCCTGGGAAGGCAGCGACCTCAGGCAGTTGCATCGGCAGGCCTCCGAGTTGCTGCGCGGTTTCATGCACCTGCAGTGGGGCTCCGAGGACGCGGTGGACCTGCCGGAGCATGTACAGTCGCAACTCAGGGAGTTGGTGGGAAAGCAGCCGCCGTGGCGGATTGTCCACGCACTGAAAGTCTGGGGTGCCGTCAGCATGCGCTACGACGCGCCGTCTACGTTGCCTCTGGAGCTGGCAGCGGTGGAGATATGCGAGGAATCGGCAGCCCCTGCTCCGGCGCCTGAGGCACCGCCTCCGATGCCGACGCAACGGGCTCCGGCTCCCCAGTCATCCCGTCCCGCGCCACCACCCCGGGAGCCCCGACCCGACAGGCCGCCGGCACGCGAACGTCCCGCACCGGCCCCGACAGGCGCGCGCACCCAGTCGCAGGAACCTGCGCCCGCTGCCGCTGGCCGGGCCGGAGGCGATTCCAGCGACTTCTGGGTACAATGGAACAATACCGTCAAGGCACTCTCGCGGCACAAGGGCAGAAAATACAACCTGGGCGCCCTGCTCCGGGACTGCAAGGTCAACAGCATATCGCTGGACGACAAGACCCTGGTACTGCCGTTTACCAACAAGGCCAACCTGGAGAGGATGCAGGAGGAGCTGGAGGACCCAGCCTCTCGCAAGAAGCTCACCGAGGCCCTGACGCAGTCATTTGGCGAAGGCTGCGAATATCAGCTAACCCTTGCCAACGGACAGCAGACCGGAGGGAGCACGACCAATCCGGCCCAGCAGAGTTCCCTGGTGCGTGCCGCCCAGGGCATGGGCGCCAAAATAATCCAAGTTATGGACGAGGACGAATGAACCGCAACATGATGCGCCAGGCCCAGCGGCAACTGGCCCAGCTGCAGAAGATCCAGGAAGAACTGGAGACGCTCACCGTTACCGGGACCGCCGGGGGTGGTGCCGTACGGATCGTGATGACCGGCAAGCAGGCCGTGGAGTCCGTGGAAATCGAGCCGGAAGCGGCAGAGGATCTGGAGCTGTTGCAGGACATGCTGGTCGGCGCTTTCAACGACGCCGCCACCAAGGCCCAGGAAATGGCCGCCAGCAAGATGAGCGTCATCACTGGTGGGATGAACATCCCCGGACTGACGTAGGAACAGTCGTCCGAGGGACCATCTCAAGACTGACCAGGGCCGCAAGACCGTCATTTCTGCGGAGTGGGGATAAAAGGTATCACACCATCGATCGGTCTTGATTCAGGGTGCATTCTTCTTATGGGTAAATTTCCTGGGGATTCACCAGCAGCCCTCCAGATGGCCCCTCACCTCGTAACCCGGCGAACTGTTCGCTTCCGGCTGAGGGCCTCCTTATGACTCCAGACAACCTTCCCTCCGCATTTCCCTCCCTGACCAGGCTGGTTCAGGAGCTGAACCGGCTGCCGGGAATCGGCCCCAAGAGCGCGCAGAGGCTGGCCTACCACATCATCCGCCTGCCGGACGAGGAGGCCTACGCCCTGGCCGAGGCGGTAACGGCGGTCAAGCAGAACACGGTGTACTGCGACGAATGCCAGAACCTGGCCGAGTCGAGCCCCTGCCAGATATGCGGCGACCATCGGCGGATACGGTCCATCATCTGCGTCGTCGAGGACCCGCTGGACGTCCTGGCCCTGGAGCGCACCCGGAGTTACCGGGGGTTGTACCACGTGCTGCACGGCGTCATCTCCCCCATCAACGGCATCGGCCCCGACCAACTCAAGCTCAGGGAGCTTCTGGAACGATTGGCCAACCCCGAAATCACGGAGCTTGTCGTGGCCACCAACCCCACCATGGAGGGCGAGGCCACCGCCATGTACATCCAGCGGCAGCTCGGACGCGAAGACCTGAAGCTCACCCGCCTGGCTCGCGGTCTCCCTGTGGGCGGATCACTGGAGCACACCGACGAGACCACCCTGACCCGAGCCTTCCAGGGACGTCAGGAGCTGTAGGGCATGGCCTCTGCGGGAGGAGCCGACCGGGGGCGCACCTACCGCTGCCAGGGTCTGACTCTGCGGAAGGCCTCCATCGGCGAGGCAGACCTGGTGGTGACCGTGTTCACCGCCGAGCACGGCAAGGTCCGGGCCGTGGGAAAAGGCGCCCGCCGGTCCAGTAGCAGGTTGGTGGGGCACCTGGAACCTCTCACCTTGTCCCGGCTGTCCATGGCCCGCGGGCGGGAACTGGACATCGTCTCGCAGGCTGAGGTCCTCGACGGGTTCGCCGACGTCAAGGCCGACCTGGACATGATGACCCGTGGTCTCTACGTGGCCGAGTTGCTGGACGGCTTTGGATCGGAGGACAGCCCATCTCCCGCCCTGTTCCGGCTGGCGGTCAACGTGCTGCGGGCCCTGCCATCCGCGGCGGAGCCTGAATCGCCCCTGCGGTACTTCGAATTTCACCTACTGCGGCTCGCCGGCATGCTGCCCGAGCTCTACTACTGCGTCGAATGCCGCAGGGAGGTGGAACCCGACTTCCACCGGTTCAGTGTCAATTTCGGGGGCGTGCTCTGCCCCGACTGCAGACCCCTGGAGGCGCAAATCAGGCCGCTGTCGCTGCCGGCGATGAAGGTGTTGCGCCTGATACACCGGGGCAGCCTCGTAGAGGTCGCCGCCCTGGGGTTGAGCCTTTCTCTCTCCCTCGAGCTGAAGTCCATATTGTCGGGCGCCGTGCGGTACTGGCTGGGCCGGGAAACCCGGTCAAACGCGTTCCTGGAACGACTCCACGCCGATACGACCACGCAGCCAAAGGGATCAGCCTAAATCCACCGGACCAAAGCAATGCGTAGAGATTGCATTGCTGATATTATGTCCACCAATTTTACCGGTGCTGGCCAAAATCATAGAGATTCCGGAATTCGGGGCGGCAATATTGGGGGGATGTGCCAATGTTTTCCAGGATATTGATTGCGAACCGGGGAGAGATCGCCTGCCGGGTGATTCGGACCTGCCAGTTACTTGGTGTAGAGACTGTAGCGGTCTACTCGGATGTCGACGCCGGTTCACTGCCGGTGCAACAGGCCGATGAGGCGGTCTTGCTGGGCGGGGCCGCGCCGCATGACAGCTACCTGAACATCGACAAGATTCTGGACGCGGCAAGGAGCACCGGCGCCGAGGCCATCCACCCCGGCTACGGCTTCCTGTCCGAGAACCCTCGCTTTGCACGGCAGTGCGAGGAAGCGGGCATCGCTTTTATCGGTCCCCGGCCCGAGGTTATGGAGCAGATGGGGGACAAGGTATTCGCGCGCAGGCTGGCGAGGCAGGCGGGACTCCCCCTGCTGCCCGGGACCGACGACGCCGTTCCCAACGACGAGGCTGCCCAGGCCGCCTGGAACCTGGGTTTCCCGCTGATGGTCAAGGCCGCCGAGGGTGGAGGGGGCATCGGGATTCACGTCGTGATGACGCCCGAGGAACTTGCGCCCCTGATCGAACGGGCTCAGCAGGTGGCCTCAGGAGCCTTTGGTAGTGGCCGGCTGTACTTCGAGCGGTACCTCAAGGACGCGTCGCACATAGAGGTCCAGCTCATGGGCGACAATCATGGCAACCTGATTCACCTGTTCGAGCGAGACTGCTCGGCGCAACGCCGCAACCAGAAACTCATCGAAGAGACGCCGGCATCCAGCAAACTGGCCCCCGACCTGCGGCGGAGGCTGGCAAACCTGGCCGTTACGCTGGGGCAGCGCATTGGCTACAACAACGCTGGGACCGTGGAGTTCCTGGTGTCCAGGGACGGCAGCGTCTATTTCCTCGAGATGAACACGCGGCTCCAGGTGGAGCATGGGGTTTCCGAGATGATCACCGGGGTTGACCTGGTGGAGTTGCAGCTACGGGTTGCCGCCGGGGAGCCGTTGCCCGTAACCCAGGACGAAATATCCCAGAACGGCCACGCCATTGAGGTCCGCGTTTATCCGGAAGACTCGGAGACGTTCCTGCCGGACGCGGGGGAGATAACCGACCTGCACCTGCCAACGGTGAACAACGTGCGAATCGACACGGCCCTTTGCGACGGCTACACCGTTGGGTTAGACTACGAGCCGCTTATGGCCAAGGTAATGGCTTGGGGTGAGGACCGCGAGCGGGCCATCCGAACTCTACAGAGGGCCCTCCTGGAATTGCGACTGACGGGCGTCAAAAACAACGTTGAACTGCTGCGGAGCATGCTGGCAAGCCAGGAATTCGCCAACGCGACCCATCACACCGGGTCAGTGCCGCACTGGGTCGAAGAGTTGCGTCAACGAAACCTGGCGCACCAGGCAGGAATTCCGGTGCATCACCACCACGGCAACGCCAGGGCGGATGGGGCAGGCCACTCCCCAGGCTCGGAAAAGGAGATAGCGGCCGCCATCGGCGTGACGCTTGCTATGGCAATGCAGGAGCAGTCCGTAGTGGATCGACCCAGCGAGTGGCGGGTACAGGGACGGCGCGGACAACTATATTCGGGCAGCACGGGGAGCCGGGGTTGGCGGTAACCAGACTCCGAATCAGGGTTGGGTTCAACTGGTATACCGTGGAGGTGGGCGACCTGACCACGTCGCCCGTCCAGGTCACGGTGGACGGTGAGACCGTTTCCGTGGAGGTGGAGGGCCTCACCGGCGAAACTCCGGCCCGCCCCAGACGGGGACGCACCCAGACGCCGGGCATCGTCGTGCCGCCGCCGGCCAGCCGCGTCAACCCCACTAGCCTGCCTTTCGAGACCGGGGGCAGCGTCATACGTTCGCCCATGCCTGGCCGTGTCATCTCCATCATGGTACGCCCCGGAGAAAGCGTTTCCGCAGGCCAGGAGGTGTGCGTGGTCGAGGCCATGAAGATGGAGCAGAGCATCCGCTCGCCCCAGAACGGAGTGGTCAAAGAGATCCGCGTGCAGCCCATGGACTCCGTCCGCACCAACGACCCTCTCATCGAACTGGAGTAGGGGCGGAGATGTATAATGTGCTTCCGGACGGTCAGACGCCGTAGTCAATGGCTTGGGAAATCCGAAACTCTAATGAGTACCTCGCCTGGTATGAGGAACTTACACAGAGACAAAAGAGGGATGTCTCCAGGGCCGTAGACCTGCTTTCCGAACATGGTGTGCGTCTGGAACACCCACACACGTCGAGTGTGAATTCTTCGCGTCATGGGCGAATGCGGGAACTGAGGGTTCAGAGCGGGGGTAAGCCGCTTCGCATTTTGTACGCTTTCGATCCGCTACGAGCGGCGATTTTGCTGATTGGGGGAGACAAGACCGGTAATAGCCGTTTCTATATCCAGTATGTGCCGGTGGCTGACCGCATCTATGACCGGCACCTTGGCGACCTGCGTCAAAGAGGTTTGATTCCATGACAATGCCATATTCCGAATTGACCAAGCATTTCACCAAGGAAGACTGGCGGCTAATCAAACTGGGCTCCGCGCGCCTCAATGTAAAGGTTGAATTAGCCAGAGTCATCGGCGAAGAGCTTTTGCGCCAGAATGATGCGCTCTCTGACTTGCTCTGTGAGGCCGAGTTGGATTTTTCCGACAAGGAGCTGCTGCAAGCCATTGCCGAACAAGTCGATGCGGTTGCCGGAACGGAGAGGGCATTCACGTCCGCACAACTCGACCGACTTCGCGTGCTGACCGATGAAGTGCGCGGCTGGATTGCTTTGGCCGAGTCCATTAAAGTCTAACCCGGAAAGTACAGGTGGAAACTACCCCAGAGATGATAAGGAGGGACAAGGATGAAGTACGACTACATCGTTGTGGGGGGAGGTTCGGCGGGATGCACCATCGCCACACGGCTGTCGGAGGACCCCAATATCTCGGTATTGCTCCTGGAGGCAGGCCCGGATTATCCTGATTTCGAAACCCTGCCCGACGATCTCAAGCTGGGAAACAACGTCTGGTTCTCGGCCTACGGCGAGCACAGCTGGGCCTACCGGGGCCACATGACCGACGAGCTGCCCGACCTGGAAATCCCGCGAGGCAAGGCCACCGGCGGCTCCAGCGCCATCAACGGCCAGGTGCTGTACCGGGGCATCCCCGACGACTACAACCGCTGGGCCCAGTGGGGCAACGACGAGTGGGGCTTCACTAACTGCCTGCCCTACTTTAACAAGATGGAGACCGACCTGGACTTCGGCGGCAGCGACTTCCATGGCTCCGAGGGCCCCGTGCCGGTCCGCAGGGCGCCACGCAGCGAGTGGCTGCCCCATGCTACCGCCTTCGAAAAAGCCGCCCTGGCCGAGGGTTTCGAGATCTCCGAGGACATGAATGACCCCGAGTCCACCGGCGTGTCGCCCCGCGCCCGCAACACCCTCAACTTCAAGGGCAGCAGCGGCGTGCGCATGAGCATGGCCCTGAACTACCTGGACATGGCCCGCCACCGTCTGAACTTCACCATCCGTGGCAGCGTCACCTGCCGCCGCATCCTGTTCGAGGGCAAGAAGGCCGTTGGGGTCGAGGCCGAGAGCGGCGGAGAGGTATTCACCGTCGAGGGCAACGAGATCATACTGTCCAGCGGCGCCGTGGCATCGCCTCAGATCCTGATGCTTTCCGGCGTTGGCCCCAAGGACCACCTTGAGAGCCTCGGCATCAGCGTAGTCCATGATTCCCCTGGCGTCGGCAAGAACCTGCGCGACCACCCCTCTGCCGCCGCCATCTACCGGGCCCAGGGCGACAAGCCCGACGTTCAGGCCCCGGTGATCCAGGTGGGGCTGCGCTACCAGGTTCCGGGAAGCCCGCTGGAAAACGATATGCAGCTATCGCCCATGCTGATGACCAGCGAGCACCGGCCGGCCCAGGTCACCATCGACGAGGACCTGAACTACATCGGCATGAGCGCCAGCCTGCAGCTGGCTCTTGGGCAGGGTGAGCTGACCCTGCAGTCCACCGATCCGCATGAGCAGCCCTTCATCAACTACAACTACTACAAGGAACCGGAAGACCTGCGACGCATGCGCGAGGCCATCCGATTGGGCGTCCGCATGGCAGAGAACCACGACATCTACAAGGACATCATAATCGAGCGCATCATGCCCACCGACGATGAGCTGGCCGATGACGCGTCCCTGGACGAGTGGCTGAAGCGCAACTCGGGCACCTCGCACCACATCTCCGGCACCTGCAAGATGGGGCCGGACAGCGACGCGCTGGCCGTGGTCGATCAGCACCTGCACGTCAAGGGCCTGGAGGGGCTTCGCGTTGCCGACGCTTCCATCATGCCCGACTGCATCCGGGCCAACACCAACGCCACCACCATCATGATCGGCGAGCGCTGCGCCGACTTCATCAAGGACGGCAAGTAGGCGTACAATAGCCCCGGTTTAGATACCGGTCTCAATACAGGGAGCGCAGGGTAAGGGACGAGACCTCCTCTGCGCTCTTTTTAATTTGCAGTGCCAGGAGGGACAGGATGAAATACAACTACATCGTGGTTGGTGGCGGCTCGGCGGGCTGCGTAATGGCATCGCGACTGTCAGAGGATCCGGATATAACGGTGCTGCTGCTCGAGGCCGGTCCGGACTATCCGACGATCGACCATCTGCCCGACGATATCAAGCTGGGCAACAACGTGTTCCTGTCGGCGTATGGACCCCACAGCTGGGCCTACCGGGGCCACATGACCGACGAAATGACCGACCTGGAGATTCCCCGGGGCCGGGCCACCGGCGGCTCCAGCGCCATCAACGGACAGGTACTGCTGCGCGGCATCCCCGAGGACTATGACCGCTGGGCCGAGTGGGGAAACGACGAGTGGAGCTTTTCCCAGTGCCTGCCCTACTTCAACAAGATGGAGACTGACCTCGATTTTGGGGGAGGCGACATTCACGGCAACGACGGCCCGGTCCCCGTTCGCCGCTATCCCCGCTCCGAATGGATGCCCCACGCCACAGCCTTCGAGCAGGCCTGCGTCGCTGAGGGCTACCCGGTACACGAGGACCAGAACGCCCCGGAATCGACCGGCGTGTCGCCCCGGGCCCGCAACACCATCGAGGGCATGCGCATGAGCAACGCTCTCAACTATCTGGACCCGGCGCGACACCGCCTGAACCTGACAATTCGCGGCAGCGTGACCACCCACCGGGTTCTGTTCGACGGCAAGAAGGCGGTGGGAGTGCAGGCCGAAAGCGGCGGCGAGACTTTCACCGTCGAGGGCGACCAGATCATCCTCTGTGCCGGCGCGGTGGCATCGCCGCAGTTGCTGATGCTTTCAGGCGTCGGCCCCGCGGAGCACTTGCAGAGCTTGGGGATTAACCTCGTGCTTGACGCACAGGGTGTGGGCAAGAACCTGCGCGACCACCCCTCAGCGGCGGTACTGTACCGGGCGAAGGGCGAACCACCCGATGTGCAGGCTCCAATGACCCAGGTTGGAATGCGCTACACCGCCACAGACTCGCCGCTGCGCAACGATATGCAGCTCCAGCCCATGCTGATGACCAGCGAGCATCGTCCGGCGCAGGTGGAAATCGACGACGACGCCAACTACATCGGCATGAACGCCAGCCTTCAGCTGGCCATGGGACAGGGCGAGTTGACCCTCCAGTCCACCGACCCACACGTTCAGCCGTACATTCACTACAACTACTACCGGGACCCGGAGGACCTGCGGCGAATGCGCGACGGCATCCGCCTGGGCGTACGCGTCGCCGAGAATTCCGTGTACAGCGAAATCCTCGATGATCGGGTAACCCCCACCGACGAGGACCTGGCCTCCGACGAGGCGCTGGACCAGTGGCTGCTCCGTAACTCCGGCACGTCCCACCACATTTCCGGCACCTGCAAGATGGGCCCGGACAGCGATCCCATGACCGTGGTCGACCAGTACCTGAGAGTCAAGGGACTGGAGAACCTGCGAGTCTCTGACGCCTCGGTCATGCCCGATTGCATCCGCGCCAACACCAACGCGACGACCATCATGATCGCCGAAAAGCTCTCCGATTTCATCAAGTCCGGCAGGTAGCAGCGAGTAACCCAGCCATATAGCCGCAAGGGCGCACGGCGGTGCGCCCTTTCTGTCATGTTCGCACTCCACTGGAGGGACAATACGATGAAACGCAGCGAGAAGCGCATCCTGACCACCCACACCGGCAGCCTGCCACGGCCTGAGGGGCTGGCCCGGATGCTCGGCTCCGTATCCCGCGGCGAGGCAGTGGACGAGGCGGCCCTGGCGAACGCCGCGCGGGATTCCACAGCCGACCTGGTGCGGGCGCAGGCCGAGGCGGGGATCGACATCATCAACGGCGGAGAGCAACCGCGCGTCAGCTTCTCCACCTACGTGTCGCAGCGGATGTCGGGGTTCGGCGGCTCCTGGACTCGGCGCGGGCAGCGCGACCAGATGGAGTATCCCTCCGTGCTGCGCCAGCGTATCGTCAACCTGATGGAAGGCGTCCCCACCTGCACCGCTCCCCTGTCCTATGACCGGATGGATGCCGCCAAACGGGAGTGCGACGACCTGCTGAGCGCCGTGGGCGATTCGGACGTGGCCCGCGAGGAGCTTTTCATGACGGCTGCCTCGCCAGGCATCATCACCCTCACCATGAAGAACGAACACTACCCCACCTACGAAGATTATGTGTTCGCAGCCGCCGAGGAGATGCGCAAGGAGTATGAGCTGATCGTCTCCAAGGGCCTCGTATTGCAATTGGACTGCCCCGACCTGGCCATGGAGCGGCACATTACCTACCAGGACGATCCGGTGGAGGTGTTCCAGGAGGTGGTGGAACTGCACATCGAGGCCATCAACCGCGCCCTGGTGAACATCCCTCGCGACCGGGTGCGGCTGCACGTTTGCTGGGGCAACAGCGAGGGGCCGCATCACTACGACGTGCCGGTGGGGGACATCCTGCCCATCATCTACAGGGCCAACGTCGGGGCGCTGGTGATGGAGATGGCCAACCCGCGCCACGCCCACGAGTACAAGGTATACCGCGAGATGCCGCTGCCGGACGATATGCTGCTGGTGGCCGGTGTGATCGACACCAAGACCAACTACGTGGAGCACCCCGAGGTGGTGGCCGACAGGCTCCGTTTGGCAGTGGAGGCCACGGGCGGCGACCCAACGCGGGTGCTGGCGGGCACCGACTGCGGGTTCGACACGTCGGCGGGCTCCAACCGTGTCGACCGGGGCGTGGTCTGGCTCAAGCTGCGATCCATGCGGGAGGGCGCCGACCTGGCCAGCCGGGAGCTGTTCTAAGAATTCGGTGAAATTTTTTGGACGCTGGTGGGAGGCGGATAGGGGTTTCCCGTCAGCCTTAATTCAATGGTCTCCACAACCCATTCATCCACCTCCAGCTCCTCTTTGTCAGCTGCTGTGGCGATCCTTTGGTACAGTTCCTCGTATAAGGGTAGTTCCAATTTCTCCGGAAACGGCTTGGCAGGTTCATCCCCATCCTCTTCGCAAGCCTTCAAATATTCCTCGACGGATATTCGGAACTCGCGCTTTAGCCCCTCTACATCAGACGCCATAAAGTTAGCAATGGGATAAGGGGCAGCGTTGACGACGTATCCGTGCAGAAGGTCGGTTGATTCGTCATAGCCAATTACAGCAACATAGCCTTTGTATTCCATCATGGGTAAACTCCAATGTCATTCAGAAACTTGGCTATACTGCGTACGGCCCGCCTACCCATTTCAGGGTTTGGGTGCGGACGATGAACTACCAGGGTTATTTCACCTTTTCTCAATCTCACCCTGGAACCCGATCCCTCCACTATCTCTACGTCAATAGCCCGCATCAGCGCCTGGACCTCGACCCATCGGATATTGGACGGAGTGGGGTGATCAAAAATCCGCTCCAGGGAGCGTCTGTGTCTTCCCGACTCGGGGAAATACTACTGCCGGACATGGTAAACTGCCGACGCAATAGAGGCTCAGCATCGGAGGGACCGGATTGGCCGACAGCTTGATTACTGACGAGGTTCGGGGCCTCATCGGAACGGAGACCGCGCCGGAGCTGAACCGCTTCGCCATCAGCGAGGAAATGGTCTACGATCTGGCCGATGCCACCGAGGACCCGAACCCTCTCTACGTCGACCGGAAGGCTGCGGAGGCCAGCCGGTTCGGCGGCATCATCTGCCCGCCGCTGGCCACCTGGAAGGACATCGCGCCGCCCATAGGGTACTTCGGCGCCGGACAGGAATCGCACTTCGAGGTGCCGCTGCCCTTCAACAGCTATGGCCTCAACGGCGGCAGCGACTGGCAGTTCCTACGCCCCGCATACGCTGGCAGCTGGATCACCCGGCAGTTCAAGATTCTCGACATCTTTCAGAAGCAGGGCCGCTCCGGGCCGCTGGTGTTCGTCGAGCGCATGGAGACCCAGACCGATCAGCACGACCGGGTCATCCTGCTGGCCCGCCGCGTCAGCATCCACCGGGCCCTCGACCAGGACGCAACCTCCCCGCGCGAGGGCGCCACGGTGGCCGACGATCTGCAGAACGTCAACCTGTCGCCCCCCGGTCCCGGCGAGGAGGTGCCGCGCCCCAGTCCATCCGACCGGCCGCAGCTGCACTTTGAGGACGTGACCGAGGGTATGGAACTCCCGCCCGTGGTCAAGGGTCCCATGACCACCACTCACCTGGTGCGCTGGGCCGCGGCCAACGGCAACTACGCCCGCATCCACTGGGACCTTCCCTTCGCGCAGACCCAGCAGGGGCTGGAGAACGTGGTGGTCAACGGCTCCCTGAAGAACCAGTACCTTGGCCAGCTGCTGGTGGACTTTGCCGGCCCCGGTGGCTGGCTGCGCCGGTTCTACGTGCAGCACCGTGGCATGGACTACCCCGGCGATGTCCTGACGGCCAACGGCATAGTCACCGGGCTGCGGGAGGAGGACGGGGTGGGCCACGTCGATTGCACCGTAGCGCTCACCAACAGCCGCGGGAACCAGACCGCCTCCGGTGTCGGCACGGTGGTGCTGCCCCGTCGCGGCCAGGAGTTGCCGCTGGTCTGGCAGCCGGAGGACTGACCTTGCTGGACGGGTTGCGCGTCATCGATCTCGGTCCGGGGATAGCACCGTCCTTCTGTGCCAAGCTGCTGGCTGACTACGGTGCTGAGGTGGTCAAGGTGGAGCCGCCCGGAGTAGGAGATCTGGCCCGTCGCATGGGCCCGTTCGTGGCCGATGACCCGTGCCCGGAAAAGAGCATCCCTTTCCTCTACGTGAACACCGGCAAGCGAGGAATCACCCTCGACTGGTCCAGCGAGTCCGGGCGCGCCATCCTGCACAGGCTGCTGGATAACGCCGACGTGCTGGTGGAGGGATTTTCGCCCTCTGAACCAGCCGGTGCATCCATCTCCTACGCCGAGCTCGCCCTGACGCATCCTCACCTGGTTGTTACCTCGGTTACACCTTTCGGGCAGGACGGGCCCTACAGCGAGTTCCAGGCAACCGACATCATCACCTGCGCCATGAGCGGGCTGATGTACCACTCCGGCGACTCGGACAGGGAGCCGCTGCGCAACGCCCTCGACCAGTCCCTCTACGTGGCCGGGGCCAACGCGGCGGCGGCCACGCTGGTCGCAGTGTTTGCCCGCCTCACCTCCGGCGAGGGCCAGCACGTTGACGTTTCCGTAGCCGAATGCCTGGCCGCTCACCTGGTGCAGCCCGTGCCCTACCACAACTACATGGGGGCCACCAAGGGCCGCCGTCCGGTCCGGGGCTCCGGGTTCGAGGAGCTGATGCCCGCCCGAGACGGCTACGTGGTGCCTTCGGTGCAGGGCTCGCAGCCGTGGGAGACAGTGGCCGACCTCATCGGACTGGAGGAACTACACGACCCTAAGTTTGCCTCCGGCGCAGGGCGCATCGCCAACGGCGAGGAACTAAAGGCGCTGCTCGTCGAGGGGCTGGCGCAGTGGGACCGCCTCCCGCTGTTCGTCGCCTCCGGGGAACGCCGTCTGGTATTCGGAATGGCCCAGGACGCGGGCGATATGGTCGCCTGCCCGCACCTGGAGGCGCGGGATTTCTACCACGAGGTCGACCATCCGGTTGCGGGAACGGCGACCTATCCAGGCATGGCCGCCGCGCTCTCAGACCGTCCGCAACGGGCACCGTCCCCGGCGCCGTTGCTGGGACAGCACAACGCCGAAATCTACGGCGGCGAGTTGGGCTTTGGCGGCGAAGAGCTGGCCGCCCTCAGGTACGCGGGGGTGATATGAGCCGTCCGCCACTGGAGAACATCCGCGTCGTCGACCTCAGCCGCGTATTCGCCATGCCTTTCGCCGGTGCGAACCTGGCCGACCTGGGCGCCGAAGTGATCAAGATCGATACCTGTCAGGCCCAGTTCATGGAAACCACCCGCACCATCACCGGACCGTTTCCCGACAACCAGCCCGGCGAGCTGTGGTGGGAGCAGGGCGGTACGTTCCAGACCCTGAACCGGGGCAAGCGCAGCCTCACCCTCGACCTGCGCTCCGAGGAGGCCCAGGGCGTCCTCAAAGAGCTGGTGTCGGTAAGCGACATCGTGCTGGAAAATTTCACGCCGCGCGTGATGGCCCGTTTCGGTCTGGACTACGCCTCGCTGCGAGCGGTCAAGCCCGACCTGATCATGGTCTCCAACACGGGCTACGGGCACAGCGGGCCGTGGAGCAACTTCGGCGCCATGGCCTCGGCCCTCGAGCCTACCCATGGCACCGGCGCGTTCATGGGCTACCTCGACGACGACGGCTCGGGCAAGCTCCAGCCCGGCAGCGTGCCCAACAAGCTGGGCAACTCCTACACTGACTTTCTCGCCACGTGGACGGCGCTGTTGTCCATCATGGCCGCACTGCTCCACCGTGCGAAGACCGGCCGTGGGACGTGGATCGACCTGGCCATGTACCAGGCCGGGGCCGCTTTCATCGGCGAGGGACTGCTCGCCCATTCGTTCAACGGCGAGCGCGCCAGGCGCATCGGCAACCGCCACTCGTCCATGGCACCACACGGCTGCTACCCGTGCCTGGGTGATGACCAGTGGGTGACCATCGCGGTGCGCGATGATCAGGACTGGAGAGCGTTCTGCGCCGCCGTCCAGCGGCCGGATCTCGCTGTGACGGACCGGTTCGCCACTGCGCCGCAACGGTTACAGAACCTGGATGAGTTGGACGACATCGTGGCCGCGTGGACCGGTGATCGCTCCTCATACAAGGTGATGGAGGTGCTCCAGGGCGCCGGCGTGCCTGCGGGGCCAGTGCTGACCGCCGCCCAAGCCCTGAAGGACCCGCACTTCCACCACCGTGGCTTTTTCGAGAGGGTGACCCATCCCGATGAAACGGGACTGGGTTCCAGGGACTACATCGGTAGAGGCTGGAAATTCTCCAAGAGCACTGCTGAAATCGCCGGACCGGCCCCGCTCCTCGGGGAGGCCAACGGCTATGCGCTACACGAGCTCCTAGGGTTGACGCCGGAACAGTTGGAGTCCCTGGCCCAGGAGGAGATCATCGGCACAGAGCCCATCGGCGGCCGGGTACCGTCCCAGGTGCCGCTGGAGACCCAGGTGGAGCTGGGCTGGATCGCCGGGTACGTCTCCGATTACTGAGGGAGGACCACGGACCAGCGGGGAAGTTGCTTGTCTACTGCTCCCGTGGATGTCCCGGATCCATGCCTTTGCCCGTATCCAGTTGCTGCAGAATTCCGATACGATGTAGCTCATCGGTAGAGCCTCTCCATACTGGTTTCTCTCGGTCTCGGTGAGTGGGTATCCTGCGACTCTGGCGGCCGCTCCTTGTCCATGATCTCGACCAGTCGGTAACGGTACCGGGATTCTCCTTCCGGTGGTTCCCCTCCGGGATAGAGGTCCTGGCGCTCGATGGTGAGGCGGTAGTAGTATCCTTCCTCGTGGTCGAAACCCTCGATGGTGTTGTAGAACAGCTCGCCGTTCACCACCAGGCATTTCATCGAAGGCGGCCCCTGGCAGTCCTCCAGTTCAGAACCCACCGTCACCAGCAGGTTGACCTTCTCTCCGGACCCGCCACAGGCCAGCAGCAGCGGCAGTGTGGCAAGCAGGACCGCAATGAGAATTCCGGCAGACAAAAGTGGAGGCGGCCTGATCCGACTGCGAGAGTCCGCTTGGGGGAACAATTGCGGTAGGACCATGACTAGCCTCCTGGCATCAGATATAAACTATTACAATAAAAGATACGCACAATTGCTGAAGGTCGGTTTTATTCCTGATGATGGTGTAAGAGCAGCGATATTATTCGAATCTATGCAGATAGCGAACCAAGAGCAGGTCGAAACTGCCGGTCTCAAGGTAAAAGCAAGGGAGGAGGGAGGCACGGGGCCGATTTTCCGCAAGCGAAGACCGGGCCAACCGCAGAACTCGGAAGGGATCATCGACGTTGGGTAGCAATGGCAGTCGGGTATGCTATGTGCAGAGAGCAGGGGCAGGCAGCGCGATGGTTGCCTGCCAGTGAGCACAAAATCGTGGGAGGCGCAAATTGGCTAGAGTGGAGCTGGTTACGGAGCAGCAGGCCACAGGTCGAGTGAGGGAAATCTACGACGATATCAAGGACACCATGGGCTGGGAGTTCGTGCCCCAGACCTTCCAGGTGATCGCTCACAACCCAGATCACCTGGAGTCGTACTGGGAGCACTACAAGCAGACCATGGCGCCGGGCCGACTGGACCTGAAGACAAAAAAGCTCATCGCCTACATCGTGTCGGCGATGAACAACTGCGGCGTTTGAGTGCGTTTCCATCTGGATGCCGTGAAGCATCTGGGAGTTGACGACGCCACGCTGGCCGAGGCGGTGGAGGTGATGACCGAGGTGGCCAAGGGAAATCTGATAATGCACTCAACAGGACACCGGCACTAACGGAGCTCCTGCGGTCTCCGGAACTAGCCCGACGATGGCAAAGCCATTGTCTTAATCAGGTAGGAGTTGAGCTGCTGGAGAGGACGTCCTCACCCTAACCATCTCCCAGAGGGAGAGGGGATAGCTCTCAAGTGCTTAAGTCCAATCAGGATTCTCTCCAATCCTGCGAATCCTGATTTACACAGAATTGGCGGCGCCGGACTTCGTGGTTGCCCCGACTGGAATGGGCCGACGGACTACTCGAGCGCCAATCTGTTGTATGCTGGAATGAGAAAGCCACAGGACTGGACAGTTGGACTGGAAATTTTTCTTGCTGCTGGGCCTCGCCGGGCTGGTGCTGTCGGCGCTCATGTGCGTGGGCATTGTGAAATGGCTGGGCGCACGGGAGCCCTACGCCACGTTCATGCGCCTGCGGCTGCGGGCCAAGCTGACCTTCCTCCGCCTGCTGGCAATCGACCCGCGGCTGCCCTGGTACATTCGTGCCCTGCCCCTGGTGGCGCTGGCCTACTGGATCAGTCCCATCGACCTGATCCCGGGGTTCATGGCCGATGACTTGGCTTTCACCCTGCTGACAATCGTTGTCATAGTCCGCCTGACGCCCAAGGAACTGATCGGCGACCTGCTTCGGGACGCAGACGCCCGGTATCCAGCAGGCCGGGGGGACTAGCAACGGCCCCTGCGATGTCCGGATGAGCGTCTTTCCGATCTCGAATGGCCCGATATGGATTGGTCAGACCTACCGGCCCATCAACCCGTCATCCACTCGGTTACTCTCCTGACCCACGGGCTTTCGGGATCTACGTGATCAAGGCTGATGCGAAAGTGGTTGTGGCCCTCGCGCACCATCTCCTCCACGTACCCAGGCTGGGAGCGCAGGGCAGACAGCATCTGCGGGTGCTGAGAGCGCAGATTGTCGAAATCGTCGGTGCCTATCTCCAGCAGGAACGGGACCGTGTTTCCGGCGGTGTTGTGCAGGGGACTGGCATCCCTGACGTCGTCCGGCGTCTGCAGGAACGCTTCCCTGCGATCCTCGAGGGTATCGGCGACGTCAAATACACCGCTGACCGGAAAGCAGGCCTTGATCACGTCCTCAGGCAGGCCAAGGGCGTTCCGCTGCGCCGTCTGCAGCGTCAGCATCGCCGCCAGATGCCCACCGGCCGAGTGCCCGCCGACGTGGATGCGGTCGGGGCTCCCGCCGTAATCGGCGATATGGTCGTAGACCCAGCGCAGCGCGGCGCGACAATCATCCACCTGCCCCGGATACTTGGCCCCGGGGGCCAGGCGGTAGCCCACAGACACAAGCACAGCCGGCGACGGTGTGATGGCGGGGGCCATGAATCCCATCAAATCCTTATGGCCTATCACCCAGTAGCCGCCGTGCATGAACATCAACACCGGAGCGCCGATCGCCGTCGCGTCATCGGGCATGTAGACGTCCAGCTTCTGGCGCTCATCATCGCCGTAGGGGAGGTCCAGCGCGCAGCGGGAGGTGGCCCGCACCTGGTCGGACCAGGCCATGGCCTGCTCAAGGTATTGCGGCGCCCCCGGTGAGGCGGGTGGAATTCGTTCAGCCTGTTCTACCATGACGGTAAGCCTCCCTCTTTTGGGACCTTGGTGTCAGCTAGAGGCATTTTAGCGGCAACGAGGAAAACGAGCGAGGCTGCCTTGGCATGCCGGAAGGGTCGTTTGATTATTCCCTCCCCCTTGATGGGGGAGGGTTAGGGTGGGGGTGAAATCCTTGCAACGGGCAACGCTGCCAACTGCAGGATAGTCCTCACTGAAACACCCTACACAAGGTTTCTCCGATAATCGAATGTCCCGGGGCCGTGCCGGAGGAACTCTTGCTAAGTAGTTGTCTGAACTGTGATTCGTTTGATTCTGGAATTTTGATGATGCGACTTGAATCCTGATCATCCCCTAATCTTGTGAATTCTGATTCAGACAAATACCGCGGGCGGGAACTCTGCAATCACCCAGGCGGCCGGTCAGACAATGGAAGACTGGTTCGTTCTCAATTTTGTTCGAATCAAGATAAACAGATTAGCAAGACCAGGATCCATCAGCGAAATCCTAAAATCAAACGAATCATAGTTCAGACAACAGCCTTGCAATCACCCGTGAAAGTCCTGAATTCCCGTTTTATCGGCAATGCCGGCTCTTTTCTCAAACACCCGCAGGGGCATAATATGATGCCATAAGAGGAATAGACCCTGTAGGAAACATCCCCTTTTGATTAAAATATTAAATGACTGATCATGCCCTGATAGACAGATTCAGGCAGGCCCGAAGAGATCAAACCCTCGTGGTCCTCGACGGGTTGCACGCCGTTAAACACGCCCTTCGATTCGGGGCTGAAATTGACATATCGGTCGCTAATGACACCGAGGCCGTGCGCCGATTGGCTGAAGATGTGGCGCCCGATGTCTGTGCCCGGCTGACAAGTGGGATGACATCCGTAAGCATGGAGGACTACCGGCAGCTTTCCCCGGTCCCTCCCGACACAGGCGTCATTGCCATAGCCCGCCGACCGGTGGTGCGTCCCGAGGACATCCTGCGGGGCCCCCTCTATTCGCCCGTGGTGCTACTGGAGAATCCGAGAAATCCCTTCAACATTGGCGCCACGGTGCGGGTTGCCGCAGCAGCCGGGGCGGCCGGCGTGCTGGTTACCGGTCAGCAGGACCCATGGCACCCCTCAGCCATCGTTTCTGCGGCAGGCCTGCAGTTCGCGCTGCCCGTTGCGCGCATCGACTGCCTACCTGCCTGCGAACGCGAAGTGCTGGCCATCGACCCGCAAGGCGAGGTGATGCCATGGAGCGCGGTCCCTCCAGGTCCAGTCCTGGTATTCGGCACGGAACGGCACGGCATTAGCGGTGCGTTACTGGCCAGAGCAGCAAGACGCCTGGCAATCCCTATGACTCCAGGCGTTTCCAGTCTGAATCTGGCCACCTCGACCGCCGTTGCCCTTTATGCACTCAGGTTTCCCCGATTGGGCGAGTTTTAAAGTTCTCCGTGTTGACAAAACCAACTTGTTGCATCGAATTAAATAGGTATTTACGCACCATTCGAATCGATAGTAACTACCATACATAACGAAAACCAATGAAACTGGGTCAAACTTTCGTAGTTTTGCAGTCTCAGTTATGGTAATCTAGTATTAGTATTTTCGATTTCCTTGATTTTTGATCATACAACTGCCAAACGTTTTATCTCATTTCCCACAGAGCGAAAACGCTGGTTTAAGAAACACAAGGGTTGGTGTCGGTTTGCTGGTCCTTTGGGCACTCAGGGCGATGGCGGCCGTGGTGTTCGGGGCGTTGGGTTGGTGGGTGAGCCTCGCGATTGATCTTTCCTCCACGGGCAGTAGTTTCCTGCCGTGGGGAGTGGTATTTGCCGCATCCGGCGCGGTCATCGGTGCAGTTATCACGTTTATCGTAACTGGCCCGGGCCGTGGAGTGGGCAAATATATTTCCGAAATGCCCGGCGCGACACTCGTTGCAGCAGTCGCGGGTCTGGTGGTCGGCCTCATAGTGGCCTCATTGGTGTCCATCCCCTTCTATTCCATAAGTGGAGCCGTCGGTGTCGCCGTTCCGGTGGTCATCAGCGTGGCGCTGGGTTGGGGAGGAATGTGGCTGGGCATCCAGCGGGAACGGGATATCAGGGCGATCATGCCCGGGCTGGATATAGAGAGCGATTCCGTCGCTACTGCGCCCGTTATCGATGACATAATTCCGGGACTTGAGGATTTGCCCAAGGGCTCTCTTAAACACGCGAAGGGCGCCCACACCATACTGGTGGACACATCCGCAATCATCGATGGGCGGATTGCTGATCTGACAGTTACAGGGTTCATTAATGGTTCGCTGGTGGTCCCCCGTTTCGTGCTGGACGAACTTCGCCACATCGCCGATTCCAGCGACTCCCTGCGGCGCAACAGGGGCCGTCGTGGCCTGGAGGTCTTGGGCCGTTTGCGCAAGGACTCGACCGTGCCGCTCCAGGTGCTGGATGTGGGGGTCGATAACGGCGTGGAGGTCGATGCCCGGCTGGTGGAACTGGCCAGGGGCATGAAATCATCGATCCTCACCACCGATTACAACCTGAACCGGGTCGCCGAGATCCAGGGAGTCAAGGTCCTTAACGTCAACGAGTTGGCCAACGCGGTGAAATCCATCGTGCTGCCCGGCGAGACCCTGCGGGTGGATATAGTGCAGGAAGGCAAGGAGGCGGGCCAGGGAGTTGCCTACCTCGATGACGGGACCATGGTGGTGGTGGAAAACGGACGCCGCTACCTCAACTCCAGCCACGAGGTGCAGGTAACCCGGGTGCTGCAGACGGCCGCCGGGCGTATAATCTTCGCGCAGCCCCGCCTGTCCAGCTAGGGCTGCCTGACAAATCCCTTGCCAGGGGCCAGCCCACCCTTGTCCTCGCCTTTTGACAACAACAGCCCACGCCTCAGCGCCATCGTCGTTGCCGCGGGCAGGAGCACCCGCATGGGCGGCGTGGATAAGACATTTGCCTCACTGCTGGGGACTCCCCTGATAGGCCACACCCTCGGCCGCCTGGATTCGTCACCAACGGTTTCCGAAATCGTACTGGTCCTCGCCGAGGAATCAGTGGATCGTGGCCGGCAATTGGTATCCAAAGCGGGCTACGGCAAGGTGAGCAACGTTGTTGCCGGAGGTCGGCGGCGCCAGGACTCCGTGCGCAACGGCCTGATGGCGCTGGACCCCTGCGACTACGCGATGGTCCACGACGGCGCTCGCCCCGTAATCGACGAAAGCATGCTGGAACGGGCCGCCACGGCCGCGCGGGAGTACGGATGTGCTGTGGCCGGAGTGCCGGTCAAGGACACCATCAAGCGGGTGGGACCCGACCTGGCCATTGAGGACACTCCCGACCGGTCCGTGCTGTGGCAGGCCCAGACACCGCAAGTTTTCCGGTACGACCTGCTCCTGGAGGCCCACCGGATCTGCGAAGGCGAATTCACCGACGATGCCGCCATGGTGGAAAGCCTGGGACACACCGTTCGCATGTTCGAGGGGAGCTACGAGAACATCAAGGTCACCACAACCGGCGACCTGGTGATTGCTGAAGCCTTCCTCCGACAGTTCCAATCTCGACCCGAGATGGCACAGGGCTGAACTCTCCTTGGCTGACATCCCTGACATTCGCGTTGGCATCGGATTCGACTCCCACCCACTGGTTGCGGATCGCAGGCTGGTGCTGGGTGGCGTGGAAGTTCCCCACGACAAGGGACTCGAAGGCCACAGCGATGGTGATGTGCTAACCCACGCCATCATGGATGCGCTGCTGGGCGCCGCGAACCTGGGAGACAAGGGCTCGCAATTCCCATCCTCCGACCCCCAGTATCGCAACATACTCAGCCTGCTGCTGCTGGAACGGGTGGCGGCTCTGCTCAGCGACTCCGGTTGGCGGGTGTCAAACGTTGATGCTACAATGCTGGCGCAATCGCCGCGGCTGGGGCCTTATATCCCGGAAATGAGGGAGCGGACTGCCGCCTCGTTGGGTGTCCCTCCTGCCCGGGTTAGTGTCAAGGCGACCACCACCGACCATCTGGGGTTCGTGGGTCGGAGCGAGGGAATCGCCGCCTGCGCCGTGGCCTGCGTTATGTCGATCTGACCCGATGAACACCCGTATCAGACCAGGAATCGCCTGCTCGTAATTCCCCATAACACAACAGCGGGCACAAGGTGCGCACCCGCCCGCCAGGCTCCGGCGCATGAAGCTGTACAACACGCTATCCGGCGAAGCCACCGAGTTTGTCCCCGCAGACGGCAGAACCGTCAAGATGTACGTCTGCGGCGTTACGCCGTATTCCGCAACTCACATAGGCCACGCGCTCAGCTACGTCGCATTCGACGTCCTGCGCCGTTATTTGGAGTACCTGGGATACGACGTTCAGCACGTGCAGAACTTCACTGACGTGGACGACAAGATCATCCAGAGGGCCGAGGAACAGGGGATCGAACCGACGGAGCTGGCCGAGCGGTACATTGACGATTTTTTCCATACGATGGATTCGCTGAACATCCGCCGTGCCCACACCTACCCCAAAGCCACGGAGGAGATCGGCCCGATCATTGAGACCATCGGCAAGCTGGTTGGCTCGGGCCATGCCTACGCCGCCGGCGGCGACGTTTTCTTCCGCGTGCAGAAGAGCGACGGGTACGGAAAGCTGAGCCACCGCACGTTGGAGGGCATGCAGGCCGGCAGCCGCATCGAGATCGACGAAAACAAGGAACACCCCATGGACTTCGCCCTCTGGAAGGGTGCGCGCCCCGGTGAGCCATCGTGGGAGAGCCCCTGGGGGCCGGGAAGGCCCGGCTGGCACATCGAGTGCACCAGCATGTCCATGACCTACCTGGGCGAGTCGCTGGACATCCATGGCGGGGGCCAGGACCTGGTCTTTCCCCACCACGAGAACGAAATCGCCCAGAGCGAGGCTTCCACGGGAGTTGTGCCCTTTTCTCGCTACTGGGTCCACAACGGGCTGCTGCGACTGGGCGGCGACAAGATGAGCAAGTCGCTGGGTAACCTGGTTTCTGTGGAGGAGGCGCTCCAGCAATTTTCGCCCGATTCCATACGCCTCTATTTCCTCAGCTCCCACTATCGCAGCCCCCTCTCCTATTCCGACGAGGGGTGCGCCGCCATGGAGCGGAGCCTGGAACGCCTGCGCCATGCCCTGGAGCGCGACGGCGGGGACGCTGGCGAACCCATGGACGCCGAGCCCTTCCGGCGCCAGTTCTTCGACGCAATGGATGATGACCTGAACACCCCCCGCGCGCTGGCGGCCCTTTTCGATCTGGCAAGAGAGATCAACCGGAGCAGCGACGCTGGCCACCCGGTCGGCGACGCCCAGGAAAGCCTGCGGCACCTGGGTGGCATCCTGGGCCTGACCTTCGCCGAACCGAAAGCCAGCGACGGAGGGGCGCCCGGAGCAGCCCCGTTCATCGAGTTGCTGCTGGAAACGAGGACGGCCATGCGCCAGGCCCGCCAGTTCGAGCAGGCGGACCGTATCCGCGACGGCCTTGAGCAGCTCGGAGTGTCGGTCGAAGACTCACCCAGCGGCTCCGTGTGGCATTTCCGCAGTTCCTGACCGGGCGGAAAGCTGGCCGTCTCCCACCTGGGAAAGCCGCTGAATTGCGCCCCTCCTTGTGCTATGCTCAATTCCAGTGAGCATGCAGTATGACCGACCATCTCAAAGCGTCGCCGCCCGAGCGGCACGAGGAAATCAGCCGTCACCTGTTGCAGCAGGCCCAGGATGAGCTCGATAAGGGTGACATCCTGCAAGCCTCCGACAAAGTGTGGGGCGCCGTCACTGAGGCTATCAAAGCCTACGCCCAAGAGCGTGGTTGGAACTGCAATACCGAAAATTACATTCGGGACGCCGCTCGTTGTATCGCCGTCGTACAAGGCCGCGGAGAATTGCGGACGCTCTATGGTTACCTGGAGGCGGTGAACAATCGCCTGTCGGAGCAAACTGAGGAATCCGACGAACTGGCGAACTGGCTGAACAGTGCCGGGTTTTACATCCGGGAACTGGCAGCTTTGCAGACGCAGGAAAAGTCTCCGGATCCAGTCCATTTACACCCGGAGCATCGACAAGACCATGAAAGGCGTCTCGGCAGGCTCACCCTCGAACCCTACGTCGCCCCATTTTCACGGACCGGGACCGACAATCGGGCGCCTGAGGAATGGGAAGCGCTAAGCAGGAACCAGCTCGAACTGGCTCAGGAAAGCCTCGATTTGCTGGACCTGGAACGGGCGGACGTCGAATCCTGGAACTCGACTGCCTGCGCAGGCAAGGCCCTATGCCAGCAAAGGGGCTGGAATCACCATGACGTCCTGTGCCTGCGAGCCGCCGTCAGTTATGTCGCCAAAGAATTCAGCCGCAAGGATTTGATAGCAAAATACGGGTACCTGGAAACCGAACGCATCAACTATTTCGAGCACCCGTTGGAGGCTGTCGACATTCGCCGAAGAATAGAGGAAACCACTGAATTCATCCACGAATTGGCAGCGCTCCGTGTTACCACGCCTGCGGTTGGCGGGGGCAATCTTACCAAGACAGATTTGGAAGCCCAAGAAAAGAATTTGATTAGGCTGACCCGACCCCTCTCAATCGATGGCCATAGTGTAACTCGGACGCGCCGATGACCACGACGCTGGACCATTCCGCCATCGAGTCCCTCGCCCGAATCGTTGGGGCGGAGAACGTGCTGGCGGATCCCGACTCACTGGACCGGTACACCGGTGACTCCCTGTCGCCCAGCCGCGCCTTTGGGGCCTCAGCTGCCTTCGAGCGACTGGCGGACGTCGTGGTCCGTCCGGCCAGCACCGCCGAGGTCTCTGAAATCGTCAGATTTGCCAACGATCGGCGAATTCCGATCATACCCTACGGCGGCGGCACCGGTGTCATGGGGAGCGTTGTCCCCGCGCAGGGCGGCTTGGTGCTGGACGTCAAGAGGATGGACCGCATCCACGACATTGACGCCGACAGCCTGACGGCCCGGGTCGATGCCGGCGTGGTGCTGGGGGACCTGGAGACTGTCCTGGCGGAACACGAGCTGATGATCGGCCATGACCCGTACAGCGTGCCCATAGCAACCATTGCAGGCACCATATCCACCAATGGCGTGGGCTACCGAGCCTGCGCTCACGGCCCCATGGGCGACCAGGTGGTCGGGCTGGAGGTTGTACTTCCCGACGGACGAGTTATCGAGACTCGCGATGTGCCCAAGTACTCCTCCGGCCCCAATCTGAACCACCTGTTCATCGGCTCAGAGGGCGTTTTTGGAGTGATCACCCGCGCCACCATCCGCGTCTACCGGACTCCCGAAAGCGCCCGGTTCGCCAGCGTGGGATTCGACACTTTCGAGGAGGGATTCCGCGCTGCGTCGGAAATGCTGGCCATCGGCATCCGTCCGTCTCTCCTGGATCTGACCGAGGAGGACGATGAAGTGACCCTGCATCTCCTCTTCGAGGGATTCACCGAGGGGGTGACAGCCCAGGCGGAACGTTCCGAGGCCATCTGCGAGGCCGCCGGTGGATATTCACTGGGGACCGAGCCCACGGAGCACTACTGGGCGGTGCGCCGGGATTCCGCCGAGAACTACAAGCTGACCGCGCTGGGGCAGCCTCGCAAGGTCCGCTGGAATCGCTGGCGCCGCCGTCGGGGGTTCGATTACCTGCACCTGGCACTGCCCGCCTCCAGGGTGCTGGACTACAAGGCCCAGGCCAGCGACATCCTGGCCTCTCAGGGCATCGCGGTTGCGGAGTATGCCATCTGGAGCCGACCCGAGATGTTCTCGATGCTGATCCTGCCTGAATCGGGCGACCCATCCGAGGCGCGCCAGAGGCTGGCCCGCACCGTCGACCGGGTGCTGGAGCTGGGCCAGGATATGGGCGGCATCATGGAGTACTGCCACGGGGTGGGCGTCAAGCTCAACCACCTGCTGGCCCGCGAGCTGGGCGTGGGACACGACGTCATCCGGCAGATGAAACAGACGCTGGACCCCAACAACGTCATGAATCCCGGCAAACTGGGTATGTGACGTGCAATTCGGACTGCAATTCTTCCCCGACGTTTCCCCCGAGGAGAAATCCGGCCAACAGTACTGGTCGGAATGCCTTTCCCTGGTCGACCTGTGCGACGAACTGGGCTACACCCACGTCCGCACCGTGGAGCACTACTTCGAGCCCTACGGCGGCTACAGCCCTTCGCCCCACGTCTTCCTGACGGCGGCATCGCAGCGTACTCGAAATGCCCGGCTCCTGACCGGCGCGGTGCTCCCCGTGTTCAATCATCCATTCAAGGTGGCGGGCGAGATTGGCATGCTGGACGCCATCTCCGGCGGACGGCTGGACTGCGGGTTCGGGCGGGCCTTCCTGCCCCACGAGTTTGAGAGGTTCGAGCGCTCGCTCGACGAGTCCCGGGCCAGGTTCGAGGAGGGAGTGGAGGCAGTCAGACTGCTGTTGGAAGGGGAGAACGTTTCCTTTGAGGGTCAGTTCTACAAGTTCCGGAACGTGACGTCCCTGCCCCGTCCCACGCAGCAGCCCCGTCCGCCATTCTGGACAGCCGCCCTGGGGACGCCGGAATCTTTGCGGCGCGCCGGCGAGCGGGGGTTCCACCTGATGCTGGTACCGTTCTCCGGACCGCAGATGAACGAGGCCATCCGGGTCTACCGCGAGGCCTGGCGTGAGGCGGGCCACTCCGGCGAGGGGCGGATCGCCCTGGGATTCCACATGTTCTGCCACGAGGACCGCGAGGAGGCGTACCGCATCGCGCGTCCCAATATCAACGCCTACTTCAGGTCGCTGACGGCCGCCGTCGAGCTGAATTCGGGCTGGGGGGCCGGCGCGTCATCCCGCGACTACCCCAACTACGCTACGCATCACGAGAAACTGCGCCAAGCCAGCTTTGATTCGCTATTGGACGGCGGGACCATCTGGGTGGGTACCCCCGCAGATATCCGGGAACAGATCGCTTCTTACCACGATGCCGTGGGTGGCTTTGATACTGCCTCCCTACAGGTCAACTTCCACCAGGTAACGCTGGAGGAGGCTTCTTCCTCCATACGACTGTTCTCCTCCCAGGTCATGCCCGCCTTCCGGGACTAGCCCCTCCCTCGCCACGCTCATGGCTCTCGTCCGGTTCTGGCACATTCTATACGTCGTGCCATTCACAGAACCTTCATAATTCCAAATACTATTGTTGACATATTATCTATTGACTGTTGGCTTAGGCCGATATATCATGAATTCAAATCAAATCACTGGACTTATATCGAAGTTTCAAACATTTCCGGTGATGGAGGGAACGGTCCAAGATGGTAACCATGAACCAGGGAGTCAAGGAAGTCAGGGACATCGGATCGCGGTTCATCCACAAGATGGAGGCCGGCTTGGCCACCGTTCACGAGTTGGTGTCCGGCCCGGCCATGAGCGAACTGGAGAGGACGCAGCACCGGCTGCAGGAAGCAGAGCATATTCGCCGAGGCTTCCAGAACGTTCTCTAGCCAACCGCAAATTGCCGGAATCCCACAACCCGGTGTCCGGCAGAACGATTTCCTAAAAGCAGGGGCGGATTTTCTATCCGCCCCTTTTCTCTCTACGTGCTGAGTTCACCTCCCACACCCTCCCGCTAGAACGGCAACTCCTGGCCGATGCCCCGCTCCCTGGCCTTGCGGTACACCAAGTCTGCAGCGGCGATGTCCTCCAGCGCCACCCCCATGGACTCGAACAGCGTGACGCCCTCCTGCGTCACCCGCCCCGGCACCCTGCCCGCCACGACGTTCCGCAACTCGTGGGCCATGTCCCAGCGGAAGGAACCGCGGGCCTCCAGCCACAGCAGGTCACCACACTCGACCTTTGCCTGCTCGAGGTCGTCAACCACGATTACCTCGGACCGCAGCACCGCCGCCTCGTCGATTTCACGGCGCAACCAGTGATTGCCTCCTGCGGCGTTTACGTGGGCGCCGGGAGCCAGCCACTCGCCCAGCGCCACCGGTTCCCGCGCCGAGGTGATGGTGATGACAATGTCCGCACCCTCCACGCACTCTTGCGCGCTCTCCACTGCCCGCACATTCACTCCCAGCCGCTCGCCGCTCCGGCTGGCGAAGTCCTCACGGCGCTCCTGGCGGCGGCTGAACACTCTCGCGTCGGTGATGGTCCGAGCGTTGCAGACGGCCTCCAGCTGCGTGCGGGCCTGGAATCCTGAGCCGATCACGGCCACAGTGGCGGCGTCCTCCCTTGCCATGTAGCGGGTGGCCAGTCCGCTGGCCGCGCCGGTCCGGATCTGTCCCATCCGTCCCGCCTCCATGCAGGCGAGCATCTCCCCGGTCTGGTAATCGTAGAGCATCACCATCATCTTGGAGCCGCCCGGCCCGGCAAAGGACGGGTAGGCCTTGTAGCCGAACACGCCCTGACCGCCATCGGTGGCCGCCATGAAATGAAAGAAGCCGCCGGGCATTCGTATGCGGGAGCGGGCCTTGTTGTCCACCTGTCCCACGCCGGCGTGGGCGAAGGCCCGGTCCAGCGCATCAATACACTCGTCCATTGGCAGGAGCTGCACCACCTCCTGCTCGTTCAGAAACAGGGCCATACTGTACCTCGAATATATGTGGGATCGCCGCCGCCGAGCATCCCAGGCGAACCTACTTTTCAGCAGAGCGCGGATTCGGCAAGGCCCACCTAGAATACCCGATTATGGCAAGGCGCGCGGGCCTTGGATACAATTGAATGAGCGGCCCATCAGCAACAGGGCGCGCAGGAGATTCGCAATGAGCCAGCCACGGGCCTTCGTCAGCCGCATGATGCATTCGGACGCCATCGCCCTGATCGGTGAGGCGACGGAGATGGAGGTCTGGCCCGACGACCCTCCACCCTCGCCGGAGCGGTTGAGGGAAAAGCTGGCGGATGCCGAGGGCGCACTGATCAATATCATGGACCGGGTGAACGCAGAACTGCTGGATGCAGCGCCCAAGCTGCGCGTGATCAGCCAGCTGGCTGCGGGTTTGGACAACGTAGACATACCCGAGTGCACCCGCCGGGGCATCCTGCTGGGCAGCACTCCGGGCATTCTTTCCAAGGCGGTGGCCGACCACGCCTTTGCGCTGCTGCTGTCCGCCGCCCGTCGCGTGGTCGAGAGCGACAAGTGGGTTCGCGGCAACAACTGGGAGCTGGCATTTCACCCAACCTACTGGCTCGGCAGCGAGGTGCAGGGCAGCACCCTGGGCATCGTGGGACTGGGGCAGATCGGGACCGAGATGGCACGCCGCGCCCAGGGATTCGACATGCGCATCCTGTATCACTCGCGCAACCGCCGCCCAGAGGCCGAGGAGCAGTACGGACTCACCTACGCCTCTCTGGATGACCTGCTGTCCCAATCGGATTTCGTGTCCCTGCACTGTCCCCTGACACCGGAGACGCGACACCTGATCAATGCGGAAGCCCTGCGGAGAATGAAGTCCACGGCCATCCTGGTCAACATCTCCCGAGGACCGGTGGTGGACACGGATGCGCTCTGCACCGCCCTGCAGGAGGGCTGGATCGGGGGCGCAGGGCTGGACGTGGTAGATCCCGAGCCGATTCCGGACGATCATCCCCTGCTGTTCATGGACAACGTGACCATCACGCCTCACATCGGCAGCGCCTCGGTCCTGTCGCGCCGGGCCATGAGCATCATGGCGGCCCAGAACCTGGTGAACGGCCTTGGCGGGCAGCGCCTGGTCCACTGCGCCAACCCCGAGGTCTACGACCGGCTGGGGATCTAACGGGCGAAAAGTCAGGCAGACGAGCGGCCTGTCAAGTCTCCACCGCAGTGCGGACAGGTGTGTTCCTCGTGTTCATGGCGTCGCTGTATTTGTTCGACGAATCCTGAGCCCAGAATGCCAGCGGGCAGGGCGAAGATTCCCACTCCCAGCAGCGCTATGACCCCGGACAGCAGGCGTCCCAGGTTGGTTACCGGGACGACGTCTCCATATCCCAGGGTCGTGACCGTGGCCACGCTCCAGTAGAACGTGGCGGGGATGCTGCGGAACTTTTCCGGCTGGACTGAGTGCTCGACGAAGTACATCAGCGTCGAGGCCAGCACCAGGAGCGCCCCGACCACCGAGACCACTGCCAGGAGCTCTCCCCTGCGCGCAGCGGCGACGGCCGCGACTGCCTGCATTCCCGCCGAGTACCGGGCCAGGCTGGCCAGCCGGCTCAGGAGTCGCAGCGTCCTCAGGGCGCCCAGGTCCGGACCCGTGGGCAGGAAGAGAATTATGAAGAAGGAGAATACGGCGGTGGCGTCGGCCAGCATCAGGGGTCTACAGATGTAGCGGAGGCGGCCCTTGACCGGGTGCGCGAACTGCGGGTCCGAGGTGCAAGACCAGACCCGGAGAAGATACTCGACTGCGAATATGCAGTAGGAGACCAGTTCGAAGTAGTGGAAATAGGAGCTGGCTACGGCGTCAACCCTGGGTTCGGTGGCCGCTATGATCGCGGCTACGTTGGCCACGATCAGCAGCATGAGCGCCCAGTCCACGCCCAGGCTGACCCGGTCGCCCTCCTGCCCGACCTCCAGTATCTCGTGGACCCTGCCCTTCATCCTCACCTGCCACACCCGGGACGACGAACCCTGTCCCATTCCACCCATCTCTGCAGGGAACTGGCCTTTTGCTCGTTTGCGGAAAGAAAGTCCCCGGTCAAATGTTAATCCGGGGACCCGTTCTATTCACAGCCTTTTTACACAGTGTCGCCGGCCAATCTGGCGCAGCATAGGGAGTCCGTATCGCTTGGGGTATCTGTACAGGCGCGACTTCTATCAGGGGGTCAATCCAACCCCCTTCGCTGGATAAAACAACCAACTGGAGAATGCCGGTACAACTTCATCTGAAGCCGGCAAATCGCGAATCTCGGCAGGAGTCTCCGTGTGCGCGGGCCGTCAGCCACCAACGCGTCCGGCGCGCACCACCAGTACCGGAGATCCCGACTGGCGAATCACTCTTTCGGCGACACTGCCCAGCATCATGCGGCCCACACCGGAACGCCCGTGGGTGGTCATCGCCACCAGGCTGCCATCCGACTGCGCCACCCTGTCGGCGATCACATCGGCCGGGGTCCCCTGGGACACATGTGTGTCCACTGTCTGCACGCCCTGGGCGATCAGCCGGGACTTCACATCCTCCAGGTAGGAGGAGGCCTCCTGTCCCGCTGCCTCGACCAGGTCAGTCACCGACAGGGCCGACGGCATTGTGGCGGGCGCCAGGCCCGGAGCCATGGCAGCGAATCGATAGTATTCTTCCTCAAGGGGCGTTATCTGGACCAATGAGACCGCCAGGCCCAAACCGGAGGCCAGGTGGCTGACATGCGGCAGGACCAGTTCCGCCAACTCCGAGCCGTCCAGTGGCACTATCAACTGCTGTGGCCCCTCGTCCTCCGATCTGAACGCCTGCTCCCGGGCCCGCAGAATCAGGACCGGATTATCCGACATGTGTATGACCTTGTCGGCCACGCTCCCCATCCACCATCGCGCCAGACCGGAACGCCCGTGGCTGGTAATCACGATGAGGTTGTTGGGGTCCCTTTCGGCCTCCTGCACTATGCCCAGGGCCGGTTCGAGATGTGGGATTACGGTGTCAACGGTCAGTCCAACTGCAACAAGTGGCTCGCGGATTCTTGACAGATATTCTTGCGCACGAGCCTCCCGCGAACTGGCCGGCTCCATCCATTGCCGGTTCGAAAAAAGAGACTGCGTAATTGCAGGGCTGTCAGGCTCGACTGCGTTGAGCAGGGTCACAGGCAATGAGAGTTGTTTAGCCAACCCGGTGGCCAGGGGAATTGCCTGTTCCGATACATCGGACCCGTCCAGGGGCAGAATGATTCGTTTGTAGGGGGCCATCGTTGCTCCTTGAGAAACACGTATCCGGTATGCCGGCACGGTTCCGGGAATATGGTCCAAGCAGACCGCTACCAGCTCACCTTATATTACACCCTTGACAGTCACCCACCGCGATTGCGGCGCCATCGCAGCAGTTTGCCGCATTTCCCGTTGAACGCGACGCAGCCAGTGCGGAGGCAAGTGGGCACGGATGGTCAAGGACCGGTGGATGGCGCCCGCTAAGGGAGACCCCCGATCAATGGAAGAAGATGGCTCTTTGGCAGATCGCCAAGGTGTGATTGGTCAAAGGGGTGACTGGGGTCAGGGTAAAATGCTGTCTTGGCGACTCTGAACGGCGTCCTGTATCGGATTCGGGCTTGGGTCCAGCCATGGCTGCGAATCGAGAGCGCCATTATCCGCGGTTGGGTCGCCTGGCTTTATTCCGTTATTTTCTGCATGGACGGTTCCGGCCGTGGTGACTCCCTCTTCCGCCTCGGATTCCCCAGGAATATCCAGCCGGTAGATGGTGGCCAAAAGAATCCCTCCCAACACAATCAGCATGTAGGTGAGGGTCGACATGGCAGAAAGCACCGCGGCTATGCGGTACCTCTCCAGAAGTTCGTCCGGCGAGTATCCCAGGGCCTCGAAATCGATTACCCACGACCTGAGAATATTGTGGTCCGGTATGGCGAGCGGGCTGGGTTCGAGGTAGAGGATGAGAATCGCCGCACCGCCGAGGGCGGTGAGAACCAGCATGCCTCCAAAAGCAACCTGTAGCAGCAGCTTTCTCTCCCAGTTCCTGAACTCCATCCGTTCGTCCCGCATTGCCAGGACGGCCATGAAGACGGCGCCCATCACGGAGAACACCAGCAGGAGGAAGACCCATGTGCCCATGCAGCAGAACAGGAGAGCGCAGATGTATACGAATAGCAGCGGCGGGAATGTGGTGCATGCCGCTCTATGGCAGACGTTCTCGAAACCGCGTCCGCTGGCATATTGCCACCGCCACAGCGCGTCAAACATCAGCCCGGCAATGAGTGCCAGCACCATATTGGCCAGAGACGCCAGCAGATAGGGAATGGGAGTGTTGGCAAAATCTGCCAGGGCGTAGAAGCCATAGGGATCCATGCGAATCGCCGGACCCTGCAGCAGGTTTCCGCTGAGCAGAAAGAAGACGGTTATGAAATAGAGTTCCCTGAGTTCGTGGGAGCGCCGCATCCTCAGGAATCCCTGGAACATCACGAGGAAGACGGCCAGAATGACATAGAGGGACATTATCCAACCGGCATTCCAGCCCAAACGGTTCAGGATGTATCCCGTAGCCGCCACGGCCAGACCCGGAAGGGCAAACTTCGTAAGGACGTTACGAGAGGCCTGACCCACATAGGAGATTCCACCGCCGCCAAACTCCCTGTATTCACTTTCGGAATCACCGGCATCGGGTTCTTGTTCCACCGTATCATCGGGAGCCTGGAACGGCAGGTCCCGGAATTGCGAATACTCCTCATCCTCGTGCAGGCCCGCCAGCCACACCATTCCCTGAACCTCCGCGTCAGAGAGATCCAGGGCCTTGCCGAATGCCTGCAGCCTGTCCTTGGTGGGTCTGGTGGCACCGGATTCCCACCTGGCGACCGTCGAATGGTTATATCTTTCGAGGTAAACGGGGTCCACTTCCCCCATGAGTTTCAACAGCCCCTCTTGAGACAGTCGACCCTTTTTACCATCAGCATCATAGGCACGCCGGTAGGACTGCATTAGCATGCCTACCTGCTTTGATCTTGATCGACGCGACTCAGGGTCAGAGGGCATAAAAACTCATTTTCCTGAACAGGTCTGAATATATCTATACAATAGGGATTAGCAACCAGAACAGAAAAAGTTATTCTCGCAGTCTCCATGGTGATATGCAAGTATATCTTCTTTTTTCGCTCAGTTGTTTTGATATTACACGCGTGTAGAATCTCCCCAACATTACATTGTTTTCGTGTAGTTCAGTTTGATTGCTTGCCGAATTGCCCTTAGGTGCAATCGGCGCATATATCGTCCCTGTGAATCAGGACCGATTATGTTGTCGAAGTACAGGGAGGGCGATAATCATACGAACAGGACACCCTTGATCCAAGCGGCGATACTCCATCTTCGACCTCAGCATTAGCCCTCGACCGAATGGCGTCCAGCAATCACGGGGACACCGACCAGAGCCAGGTCAGCGAGCCGTCATTGCCCGGCATTCAAGCCCGGGGAACTGCTGAACCCGGGCCAGACAGTCGCTCCAGCAGGTTCGGTTAACAATGTCCGGGAATTGCATCTCCATATTTCTCCATAGGTGAAATCAATATCGGTACCCAATGGACTCAACTTTCCATTTTACCCAACGGAGCCTTTATCGTTGATTTAATTTGTACCTCGCGGCGAATCGGTATATTGCACTCAGCCAACAAAGTACACTATATTTTTCATGGCTCCTCCGAAACCGATAGTATTTCTTTTAAGATCATTACACGTCGTGTTCCGTACCAATTAGTACTATTAAACTTACGCTGCACAAAAAGAATTGGATTTAGTTGACATCGGGCCATTTGTAATGGTCTTAATTTTGACTGCTTGTAGTCTAAAAGTATCACCTGCTGTTGCCATCCACTGCCATTCAAGAACGAATACATAGACGACCTGTCGACGAGAGCCAGTTGATACGAATCGGCCCGGATGAGTTTGCCCAAATCCTCCGCAGCTCCATTTTGTAGTTCTCCGACGTCCTCTCGCCAAAGCTGGCCCTGTGGACAAACGACAGCCATTCACTCCCAGATGCGACAGCGCAAACGACTATTCTCCGGGCGGTGTTTCATGCAAGCAGTTGGTCAGCGCCGTTGACGCTGCCAGACACGGGTGCTAGATTGGCCTCAGGATGACAGGAACCGCAGACGTTCCAGGAGAATTGCGATGGATTTCGGACTGTTCAACACTTGGAACGCCCTCTATGAAGGGGACAAGGTACCCTGGGACCCCGATTACCATGGGGGTCCGCTCCTTGAGGAGGAGGCCTACCTCAAGAACTACGAGGAGATCGACGCCGTCGAGGAAATGGGGTGGGACTACATCTGGCTGGGCGGCGGGCACTTCTCGAAACAGGCCAGCATGGACCCCCAGGTCCTCATGCTGGCGGCAGTCATAGCTGAACGCACCGAACGAATCAGGATTGGCTCCTCGATTCACCGTCCCGTGATGAAACAGGCCGGGGAAACACTGTCCCCGGCGGCCCTGCCCCACGAGCGCTACGGTTTCGACAACCTGCTGATGGAGGACCCGATCCAGACTGCCGAGCAGGTGGCCATCGTCGACCAGGTCAGCCGTGGCCGGTTTATATACGGCGCAGGAGGCCGTACCCGCGGCTCCGCCTCCCGTCGCGATCAGTTCTTCGAATACCTGGAGGTCATGAAGCAACTCTGGACGGAGGACCAGTTCTCAGGGTTCGAGGGCAAATACTACAACTACCCGGCCTTCTACGAGTCCTATCTGGCCATCCCCAAGCCGTACCAGAAGCCCTACCCGCCCATGCTGCTGCCGGTGGACAGCCAGGAGAGCTTCGTGCCCATGGGCGAACAGGGTTACCGCATAGCCATCGGCGCCGGCAGCTCCCCGCACAACCCACGGGGATCCGCTGTGTTGAAAGAGGATGTGCAGGCATATCGCAAGGCCTGGATCGACGCCGGGCACCCAGGCGACCCGACCACCGTGGTGCGCATCCCGACCCTGGTGGCCGAAACCCAAGCAGAGGCAGACCGCCAGACCGAGAACCTGATGGACTTGGCTCGCCGCTACTACGCCGGTCGCATTGCCATTGGCAGCACGGACGCCGGCACGGCCAGCCCAGAGGCCACCGAAGAGGTCAACTTGTTCGGCACTCCAGAGGAGGTCTGCGACAAGATCGAAGCGTTGCGCGACGACTTCAGCACCGACGAGATCATGTTCGAGGTCAACTGGACATCCTCGGTGCCCAGGGACGTGGTGATGACCACCATCAAGTGCCTGACTGACAAGGTCATTCCCAACTTCAAATAGGCCCGGAAATACTCGCGCCTGTTTTCGCGAGACGCCCAATGCCGCTGAAACGCCCGGTGGATGATTTGTTGCAAACACCGGGCGTTTTGCCTTCTGTTTTGTTTTCTGTCTATTGCGGTACAATCCCACTGATCGGGTCCACCAACCCCCAGCGAACTAAGTACTCTGCGCCAAAATTCCTATTCCGCAATTGCCAGGGAGTGGCATCTGACTACGACAGCCAGCAGGAATCCCCGGTACGAGGTGGATGAGAGCCCGCCTATTCTGCCGTCGGCAGGATACGGGGCCCAGTTCAGCCTGATTGCCTCGGCCACGTTGCTGGTCACCCCGGTAATCGTTGCCAGGGAGTCCGGTCTGGGCGACTCATACCTGCTCTGGATGGTATTCGCCTCCCTGATAGTGGTCGGAATCTCCACTCTTATACAGGCGCGGCGCATCGGGCCGGTCGGGGCCGGCGCCCTGCTGCCCATGTTCACCGCGGCGGTATCCATACCGTTTTGCATCACGGCCGTGGTGGACGGCGGCCCCGGCACCCTGGTCAGCCTCGTGATCGTTACAGCGGTCCTCCAGCTCATCATATCCAGATGGGTGGTCATCCTCCGGCGCCTCGTCACTCCCACCGTGAGCGGCATCGTGATCATGATCCTATCGGTCACCCTCGCCTCGGTGGTGTTCGCGCTGCTGGATGGTTCCTCGCGGGAGGAACCGGTGGCCGGGCCCCTCACGGCCCTGATCACCCTGGTGGTGGTGGCCGGCCTCAGCCTTCGGCGTGCGGCGGTCCTGCGTCTGTGGGGGCCCGTCATCGGGATTGTTGCCGGATGCCTTGCCGCAGCGGGATTCGGCATATTCGACGCCTCCCTGGTGGTCGAGTCACCCTGGGTGGGACTGCCGACCGAAGTGCCGGACCTCACACCGCAGTTTGGCATTCCATTCTGGGCCCTGCTTCCATCCTTTTTCTTCCTGGGGATCATTTTCTCCATTCACTCCAACGGCGAGACCATAGCCCAGCAGCGGGTTGCATGGCGCGACGACAGGTCGGTGGACTTCCGGCAGGTGCAGGGAGGAATGATGGGCTCCGGTCTAAGCAACCTGCTGGCCGGATTCAGCGGCGCAGTGCCCAACATCATCAATTCGGGCATCATATCGTTCAGCCAGACCACCGGCGTTGCCGCCCGAAGGGTCGGGTACTGCGTCGCCCTCATATTCATCGTGGTGGCCTTTCTCCCCAAGGTATCGGGCCTGATCGCCTCCATCCCGGCGCCGGTCATGACCGGATACCTTATGATGGTGACCGGCACGCTTTTGGTTGACGGGACGCGGACGGTGATCCAAAACGAACCGAACCGCCAGAAGGTGGTGGTCGCCGGGATATGCTTCTGGATAGGAGCCTCCTTCCATTTCAACCTGTTTCACCTGCCCTCATTCGGCGCGGTACTGGATGGGCTGTTCAAAAGCGCCATCACCACCGGCGGCCTGGCCGCGATTATCATGGTCCTCTACCTTGAGTTCACCAGTCCCAGGCGTATGCGATTCCAGGCGCCTCTGCACATCGACTCCCTGCCGGACCTGAACGAATTTATGGCGAGGTTCGCCTCCAACCGGCGTTGGAACGACGCCATGAAAGACCGGCTCAGTGCCGTGGCAGAGGAGACCCTGCTCACCCTGGCACCGCTGGACCTGAGCCTAGACACCGAGGAGGACGCCACCGACGAAACTAGCCGGACACTCATCGTGCTGGCCGCCAGCGACGGCACGGTGGCCGACCTGGAGTTCATCGGCGGCGGCAACGAGGCCAACCTGGAAGACCGCATTCGCCAGTTGCAGCAGCACGACACCCAGGACCCGGTGGAAGAGGAACTATCTCTCCGCCTGCTGCGAAGCTTCGCCCAGTCGGTGCGCCACCAGCAGTACCACGGCACCGACATCATCACCGTCCGGGTCGGTCATCCCGAAGGCTGATGTCGTCGTGATTCGTAATCCTGTGTAGCCTTTTCGATTTATCGGGATCCGAATTGTCCACAGGCAGTGCCGCAAGGCGGTTTGCGACAGGGTAAACCGGCCACAATTCGTTTGACTCGGCAGTTCCGGGAAGCCTAGAATTATCTTCTACAAGTGGGACTCAGCCTCCACGGGAGTTTTCTTATGGTACAGACAAGAACTGACGTTGACTTGATTGCGCACCTTTTGCGGCGGGCCGGTTTTGGGTCCACCAGGGACGAGCTGCACAAATACACCTCAGAAGGGTATGAGGCAGCGGTTGAAGAATTGATCAATCCCGGCGAGGAGCAGCGAATCAGCGACTACCTGGTGCGCCGATTCCACCCGGAATTGTCAGGAATGATGGGCCCACAGGCCCCCGCGGAAAACTGGCTGTACCGAATGGCGACCACCAGTGCGCCCCTGCGGGAAAAGATGACCCTTTTCTGGCACGGGATATTCGCCACCGGCTACAACAAGGTGATTCACGGCAAGGCGCTGTCCGACCAGACGCGTATGTTCAGGCACTACGCCTATGGCAGCTTCCGCGACCTGTTGATCGAGCTGTCCAAGGACCCGGCCATGATCATCTGGCTGGATAACCAGGACAATCACAAAGGCGCCATCAACGAGAACTTCGGCCGTGAATTGTTGGAACTGTTCTCCATGGGTGTTGGCAACTACACCGAGGAGGACATCAAGGAGTGCGCGAGGGCCTTCACGGGCTGGACCATCGCCAACCGCGAGTACATGGAAATGCGCTCCCAGCGTGACTCCGACTGGCCCTACGGCCGGATCTCGTGGCACTTCGAGTTCCATCCCGATGACCACGACTACGGGGAAAAGACATTCCTTGGCGAGACGGGCAACTTCAACGGCGAGGACATAGTCGACATCATCTGCAAGCAGCCTGCCACCGCCCGGTTCATCGCCCGGCACATGTACAGCTTTTTCGTGGCCGACGAACCGCCAGTCCCCGAGTGGCCCTACACCGATCCCCGCGACCCCGAGGCCATCGAGACCCTGGTGCAGGCGTATTTCGACAACGACTACAACGTCGGCGCAATGTTGCGAGTGCTGTTCAACTCCGATTTCTTCAAGGAGGAGGACATCCGTTACACCAAGGTCAAGAGCCCGGTGGAACTGGTGGCGGGAGTGCTGCGGCTGACCGGGGAGTTCGACCGTCCCCGCTATGAAATCCTGGACCGCTACAACCAGGCGTCGTACATGGGCCAGATTCTCAACAACCCGCCCAGCGTGGAGGGCTGGCACCAGGGCACCGACTGGCTGGACAGCGGCACGCTGGTGGAGCGCATCAACTTCGCCAGCCAGCAGGTCGGCGACACTGACAAGCCGGGCATTCGCGCCATGGTCAATCGCATCAGCGGCCAGCTCACCGAGTCGACCTCTCCCGAGCTCCTGGTCGATGCCTGCCTGGAGGAAGTGGGAGCCTTGGCCGTTGACGAGTCGACCCGCCGAACCCTTGTCGAATTTTCCGCCCAGGGCAGCGCGGGAGCCAACACCGACCGTCAGCACATCGCCGACGTGCTCCAGATGGTGGCCGCTACCCAGGAGTTCCAGCGATCGTAGGCAGTCACTCATTCCCTGGGTAGGCAAGAAGGAATCGGCAGGTGTTGTTCCGGTGACCATTCATCACGCAAAACCCAAGCAGGAGTCATCGTCGGGTGAAGAGGCCCTGGTACTCCCACTTGGCCCGATCGCACTGCGGCTGGATCCCATCGTGGAAATAACAGACGACGTACTCCTCAAGCTGAGCTCGTTGAACGATACTCTGCGCCTGGAAAAGAACGCCGAAGGAGAACTGGAAATCTTGGCCCCCACTTTTTCTTCCACAGGAAACCAGAACTCCTTTATTAACAGAAAACTGGGGAATTGGGCCGAGGAGGACGGTACGGGCGTGGTCTTCGATTCAAACGCCGGTTTCACCCTGCCCAACGGCGCCGTGCGGGCCCCTGACGCCTCGTGGATCCTCAGGAGCCGGGTGGCCGCGCTGTCCGATGAGCAAAGGTCTGGCTTCTGGCGGATCGCCCCCGACTTCGTCATTGAACTCAGGTCCAGTACGGACGCCCTTGAATCCATCCAGCGCAAGATGGCGGAATATATCGCCAACGGCGTGCGGCTGGGCTGGCTGATAGACCCGGTGGACTCGCGGCGCAGGATCTACGTTTACCGCCCGGGCGCGGACGTCCAGATTGTAGAGGCTCCTGGCTCCCTCTCGGGCGACCCGGAACTGCCGGGATTCACTCTCGACCTGGCCCCTGTGTGGGAACCGGGTTTCTGAACCGAGGGACGCCCTCACCCTAACCCTCTCCCGGAGGGAGAGGGAACTCATCTGACTTGAGGCGCAGTTATGACCACAGTGCAACAGACCAGGGTCTTGGAATACTCTCACACCATGGGCATGACGGTGATGGAGGGCAAGGGGTTCTATTACCCCGTGGATACCGCCGTTGGAGCGAACGACCGCCTGTATGTCATCAGCCGCAGCAAGGAGGAGACAACCCGCGGCATCCGCGTCACCCTCTGCGATGCCGAGAGCGGCTACTTCGGCAATTTTGGCGGCTACGGACAGGAGGGCGGCAAGTTCGTCTGGCCCGCCTGCGGCGCGGTGGACAGCCAGGGTCGCTACTACATCAGCGACGAGAAACAGAACCGCATCACCGCCTACGACGCGGACGGGCACTACCTGTTCCACTGGGGGCAGTCGGGGTCCGGCGAGGGTGAACTGGACACACCTTCCGGCCTGGCATTCGACACCCGCGACAACATATACGTGTCTGACACCTACAACAACCGGGTGCAGAAATTCACGGCGGACGGCAGGTTCCTGCTGTCCATCAGTGGCGAGGGCCAGCGCGGCGTCAGCCTGCCCTGGGGACTGGCCTGCGACCGTGACGACAACGTGTACGTCGCTGACTTCGGCAATGACGCCATCAAGAAATACTCACCCGACGGCGAGTCCCTGGCCGCCTTCGGTTCCTCCGGCCGGGGCGAGGGACAGTTCACCCGGCCCGCCGGCGTGGCCGTTGCCCACGATGGCTACATCTACGTCGCCGACTGGGGTAACGAGCGGGTGCAGGTTCTGGACGCCCAAGGCAACTTCGTGCAGTTGCTGCGCGGTGAGGGTTCCATCTCCGAGTGGGCCGAAAACTTCCTCAGCATAAACAAGGAGGAGGCCGCCGCACGCGCCACCGCCGACCTCAACATGGAGATCGACTATTTCATAAATGATCCCCACGAGGAATCGTCCCACATCGAGAAATACTTCTGGTGCCCCTCCTCGGTCAGGCTGGACAGCCAGGGACGACTCTACGTCACCGAGACCAACAGGCACAGGATCCAGATTTACCGCAGGGTTTAGCAGACCTCCGCATACATCATTCCCGAGAAAGAGGGAAAGACGGTCAAATAGACACAACCCGGCAGGAGCAGGACAATGGTTTCCACCAAGCGGGAACGCAACCTGGTAGTCATCGAGCTGAACGGCGGCAATGACGCCCTCAACACGATCGTACCCTACAACAACAACCTGTACTACGACCATCGACCTGGCATCGGCATTGCTCAGCAGGACGTGGTGCCTATCAACGGCGAGTACGGGTTCAATCCCAACATGCCGGCGGTGAAGGACCTCTGGGACGCTGGCCAACTGGCCATCATCAACGGCATAGGCTATCCCCAGCCCAACCGGTCGCACTTCCGATCCCGCGACATCTGGTACACCGCCGAGCCGGAGACCATCGGCACCGAGGGTTGGCTGGGGGCCGCCATACGCAACCTGGACGCCAAGGGTGAGAACGTCCTGACGGGCGTCAACTTCGGCCGCGGCCTGCCTCGCGCACTGGTGGGCAAGGGCGTGCCGGTGGCCTCCGTGGGCAACCTGGAGACCTACGGCCTCCTGCCGGACATCGACGACGAGAATGTCCGCCACCACGCCCTTGACGCTCTGGGCCGGATGTACGGCCCCTCCGGCGGCAGGGACACGGTGGCCCAGGCGCTGAGCGATAACGGCGCGCAGGCCCTTATGGGCGCCGACATCCTGCGCACCGCGCCGGAGCTTTACTCGTCCAGCGTCGAGTACGCCGACACCCCCATCTCCAACGGCCTGCGCAACGCGGCGCAGGTGATGAGCGCCGGCCTGGGCACCCGCATCCTCTACACCCAGCACGGCAGCTTTGACACCCACAGCGACGAGCTGCGGGCCCACGGCAAGCTGTGGCAGGATGCGTCCTCAGCCATTGCCTGCTTCACCGACGATCTCAAGGAGCAGAGGCTCTGGGACGACACGCTGGTCCTGGTCTGGTCCGAGTTCGGTCGCCGCGTCAGGGACAACGGCACCGGCTGCGACCACGGCTCCGGCGGCGTGGCGTTCGTGTTCGGAGGACAGGTGCAGGGCGGCCTGTTCGGCGAGTACCCGTCGCTCCGGGAGGCAGACCTGTCTGAGGGCGACATGGCCTACACCAACGACTTCCGGTGCACCTACGCCACCATTCTCGACCGCTGGCTGGGCCTCGACCCTGATCCCATCGTGCACGGCCAATTCGAGCAGTTCGACTTCGTCGCCCGCTAGGGCGTTCTCAAACAGGAATTCAAAGACCGCCGGGCTGCATGAGCCCGGCGGTCTTGCTTTGGCTGAAGCAAGGAGTCTTTATAGGTTCCATCACCCTCAGGGAGAGGGTTAGGGTGAGGCCGATCCAGTCTGAATCCAAGACACAATGAAGCCAGTCATGTCATCCTCGAGAGGCAGAAAAAGCGGCCGCAGGCGCGCTTTACCCCGGCAGCAGGCCCTCCCCGACGAACAACTCCTCGGCCTCCAGCAGCGTGAGGTCGGGCTCCGGCAGGATCAGGTCCGACTCCACCAGTTCGTCCACCGGGAGGGGCGTTCCGTTGTCCCGGACCAAGTCCAGCATGCGCTTGAGCAGCGTCTCGAAGTCGCCCTGATCTTCCGCTGCCACCGCCTCGACCAGCGCGTTGTCTATCTCGTTGAGCTGGTCGATGAACGAACCCGGCAGGTTGTACTGACCTTCCGAGCTGATGCGGACAATCATCAGGAGCCCCCGCGGCGCCGTGCCTTAAGAGCCGCCAGCTCGGTCTCAGCGCTGCTGCTGACCGACATCTTCTCCAGCTCACGGGTGATGTCGTCCTTGCCGCCGCCGGCGAAATCGCTCAGAACCCCGGATTCGGCCAGCTCATCAATGGCGCTTGCCCTCGCCCGCATGCTTTCGGTCTTGTTTTCGGCCCGTTCGACGGCCAGCCCCACGTCGCCCATCTCCTCGGAGATGCCGGAGAGGGCGGACCCGATGCGAACCTGCGCCTGCGCAGCGGTGTACTGGGCCTTGATGACCTCTTTCTTTGACCGGAAGGCGGCCACCTTGGCGGACAGGCGCGCCTCGGCCTGGGTGAGCTTTTCCTGCTCCTCCTCCATGCCGGCGATCTGAGCATCCAGCCCCTCCAGTTCCAGGAGGGAGGTGTTCTTCCGTTCCAGCGCCATCAGGGCCAGGTCTTCGCGCTCCGCGTCCACCGCCTGCTCCGCCTGGCGTTCCAGTCGGGCGATATTCTCGCGGACCTTGTCGGCCTGCTGCACGATCTGGCGCTTGGCGGCGACCATTTCCACCACGCCGCGCTTGACATTGCGCAGCATTTCCAGCTGCTTTTCGTAGGAGTAGTCCAGCGTTTCCCGAGGGTCCTCGGCATTGTCCAGGATGCGGTTCATCTTGGACTTAACGATGGTGGACATACGTGAGAGCATCCCCATGATGCTTTCCTCCTCTAGTAACTAGTCTCTTGCGACTTGGCCGGGCCGGGTTCGGCCTCAGAATCTACCCGGATTGTTCCGGTTGCCCATCATCCCGGCGACTCCCATGACAATTCCGATAATTCCAACGATAATCAGGATCACGCCTCCAACTCGAAGCAACCAGTCAAACCAGCCTGCAACAAATGCCAGACCAAGCAGCAGCACGACTATGCCAAGAATCAGCATAATTGGAGCGCTCATTCGAAACTCCCCAATCCAAGTTAAAGGTTACCTACCATCTCAAGCATAATCCAGTCGCGCGTCTCGCCGCAACAGATTCCTGCCACCGGGTACACTACAGATTGACCTGCATCGGCACCCTGAGTACACTCAATTCACGGTCAAGCGCCGTCGGAGCCCTTCTACAAGCTCAGGAGAGAAATGCTGCGTTCCCTGTTCGGCCGGGGTAAGAAGAGGCGGGAGCCTGTCGCTCCGGTCCCCGACGAGGGCCTGCGCGCGGCCCGGGTGGGCGACGTGCTCACCATCAACGGCTACTCCGTCGAGTACGACGAGCGCCTGCTCTTTATCGAGCGCATCCACCGCTACACCAGCGCCGCCGACACCTGGTACGAACTGCTGTGCGTCGACGGCGATGCCCGGCTTTGGATCGACTGGACCGACAACCGCGAGCTGTCCATCACCGTGACCGAGGACACGGGACCGGTGGGATTGAGCGCCACCGGCCTCAGCGAGGACGACCTCATCCAGCTGGACGAGGAACACTCCATCGACAACTACGTTACCATTGAGGGTGAGAACTACTACTACCGCAACAGCGCCGAGGTCCTGTTATTCCAGGACGGCAAGGGTGCGGGCGACGCATTTTACCAGTGGGACTTCATCCGGGAGCAGGGCGACATGACCCTGACCATTACCAAGTGGGAGGGCCGTCCCTTTGAGGTTGTTTTCAGCGAGGCCATCACTCCCGAGAGCATCACCCTCTACCAGGGCGAACGGCGGCACTCCTGAGACCCCAGCGCAGGGCAGCCACAACAGCCGGAGCAGGCGATGATTGACGCATTTATCGACGCGCTACAGTCCTTTCCCAGGGGGCTGGTGTTCGTCGCCGAGGGGCTGATAATCCTGGCGCTGGCCAAGTTCGCCAGGGATCTCGTAACCCGCAACTACCGGGTGGACGAGGAGATCGCCACCAAGGCCAACCTGGCCGTGGCCATGCGACTGAGCGGCTACCTGATGGCCGTGATACTGATCCTGCTGGGAGTCCTCTACCAGCCGCTGACCGGCGGCGCGTTTGTTTCCTCCACCGGCGGGTTCGGGTTCGACCGGGAGCTGGGCGAGGAAGTGCTGCGGGTGTTTCTCTACGCACTGGCCGGGATCGTGGCCCTGAACCTGGTTAGGGTGCTGTTCGACCGGCTGGTGCTCTACCAGTTTCACCTAGAAAAGGAGGTGGTGGAGGACCGGAACGCCGGGGCGGGAGCCGCCGAGTTCGGAATGTACCTCGCCACCGGCCTGCTGATCGCCGGGGCAGTGGCGGGAGACACGGGCACCAGCGAGGGAGAGGCGGCCCTGGTCGCGTTGGCATTCTTCGGCATGGGCCTGGTCCTGCTTGTGGCCTTTGCCCTGTTCTACGAGTTCACCACCTCGTTCAACATCCATGACGAAATCGAACGGGACAACGTCGCGGTTGGTGTGGCCTTTGGCGGCAACCTGATCGCCATCGGGCTGGTGACGCTCAAGGCCGTGTTCGGGGATTTCGTTGGCTGGGGGGAGAGCATCGCCGCCTTCCTGGTGTACGGCGTACTGGGCTTTGTGCTGCTCTACGTGGTGCGCCTGCTGATAGACCTCATCCTGCTGCCCACGGTGAAGGTCTCGCAGGCACTGGCCGAGGGGCGAAACGTCAGCGTGGCGCTGGTGGAGGGCGCGGTGGTGATCAGCGCGGCGCTGGTCCTGTTCATGGCCATCTAGGGGATATGTGGCAAACTCCCTCTCCCTCCGGGAGAGGGTCAGTGAGGGTGCCCCCGATTGTGGCACCGACGCGCGCCCCGCTGTCCTGACACCACCGGATTCGCTTTGCAGTGGTGAGGGCGTCCGGCCATACACCCCTACAAGTCTGGGGGTGGCTGCGCCCCGCCACCGGCCCGGCGCAGCAGGTCCCGGTCTTCCTCCTCGCGGCGGACCCGCTCGCGCTGCTCCTCCAGCCAGGCGTAGCCGTGCTCGATGACCGTGGCCAGGACCTCCGGCAAGGCACTGTCCCGGTTGACCACGGGCTCCAGTAGTGCCTCGAACAGGTTCTCGGACTCCAGTGCATCCACCCAGTCCCGCACCCTCGCGTCCAGAGTGCCGTCGTACAGGCGCAACAGGAATACGGTGCGCACCGGGTCCAGCCCTTCGGCCATAAAGACTTCCACCCGCAGGTCCACGCCCCGCCCCGTCGCAAACTCCACCAGGTTGCCCTCCGGATCGACCAGCGCGTCCTGGTAGTGATCGTACTGATCGATGTAGGACTCCGTCTCGGTCAGGAGCCCGGCAATGAACCGCCTGCCCTCGCGGGTTACGGCGTATGCAATGCCCCCGTCCTCCAGATTTTCACTGCCGTCCCCATCGTTGGGAGACTGGGGGGCGATGATTCCATGCGCCTCCAGGTCCCGCAGCGCCTGGACCAGTGCGGGCCCGCTCGACAGTGGTGGCGGTGCCGCCAGGGTAGCCTCGTGCTTATCGAGGAAGTACAGGGCGACCAGGGACCGCATCCAGCCCAGCAACTCGTCGCGGCTGGCCCACAATGCGTGACGGACAGCGTAGTCAAGGGCGCGGTATTCCTGTTCCAAGCGCAGTTGCAGGACCGGGGTGCCCTCCGTCGGCTGCAGGAGTTGCGCCGCCGGGGTATCGAGTTCTACGTGATCCCTCCCCGTGGACACTGCCAGGGCACAGCGCCAGTCGCGCCACTCGTCGCAGACGGCCAGCAAAACAGCGTAGATGTCGGGCAGGTCGGGGTTGGCCCGCAGGTCGAACCGGTCGGAGATCAGCTGCCGGCTCTCATCGTCTTGCGGGAACAAACCGTCCAGCAGCTGTGCGACTGATCCGGCGAGAAAATCTGAGGGCAACTCGACAGAGAGGTGGTCGTCGGGACTCATCCCGGCCAGGAAGACCCGGAGGACAAAGGACTCGCCCTGCGACCCGATGGCCGCTACCTCCGGCGCAGCCGCATGGCGCCGCCGCCACCGAAACCGCCAAAGCTGCGAGACGATGACCGCACGGAGCTGGTGCGCGAGATGGAGTTGCTGGTGCGGAAGGACCCGCTGGTCCGCTGGGTCGACTGGTACGAGCTGCGGTTGGAACTGACATTGCCCCGGCTGGACTGGTAGCGGGAGCCGGCAAAGGACGATTGCTTGGTGTTGTAGCTGGCGTTGCGCTGCGTCTGCCCGCCGTAAGCCGACGAGTTGCGGTAGGAAGTGCGCTGGTTCCGGATTTCAGGCCCGCGCGATGGCGGCGTGGAGTAGTAGTAGCCGCCGAACCGGGGAGTTATCGCCGAAATCAGCAGGTAGGTGAACAGGAAATCACCAGCACCGAAATGGCTGTTGTAATAGCCGTTGGCGTGATAGCCGCGCATCTGGTGGTCGCCGTTGGTGCCCCGCACGATGGAGAAAAGCTGGTCGTCATCCGCCTCGTTGATGGTGTTGTCGTTGTTGAGGTCCTCCCAGCCTTCCAGCGTCAGCTGCTCCCCGTCCTGCTTGGCGCGAACCAGGACCAGGCCGTCGCCCTCGTAGATCTCGTTGACCCGTTGCTCAAACTCAGTGGCGCTGTTGGAGTTCTTGAATGCCTCCTGAACGTCGTCCAGGTTGATGCGCCCTGCAGCGCCGTCGGTGGCCGCCCAGTCCTCGTAGGAAGCGCCGCCACCACAGGCAGCGATGAGGGGCGAGGCGGCAACGATGCCGCCCAGGGACAGGGCTGTGCCGAGCCTCATCTTTCGCCAGGCCATTCCCGATTCCTCCAGGCCACCGGTGGGACAGTTACGACACTGCCATTGTAACCGCCAATTCCCACCCCCGTCATTCCGCGAGGGCAGATCCGAAGGGCTATTAATTCTCCCTCCCTCTGGGGGGGAGGGCTGGGGTGGGGTAAAATCCGCGCAACACCCGCTTTGCAATCGATAGGAAAACCCCCTCACTCTAACCCTCTCCCGGACGGAGAGGGAACAATTGGAGGGCCCAGGTCAGATCGGTGAGCAGGCTCCTGTCTCATTACGCAATAGTAGAATCACCCCTGGATAGCAGCAACTCCGTTTCGCTGCTGACGGTAACCGTTGTGGGTGGAGGCTCCTGATCAGTCGCCAATGGCATGGTGCAAAGGCGGGACAGGAACTCCTCCTCCACTGCCTCCCAGAACCGCGACAGCTCATCGCTGCAGCGACGGATGTGGGAGGCCACCGCCGACTTGTGGCCGTGCGTCCCCAGCAGCTCCACGGCGACGGAGTCCCGCAGGGCGGCAATGTGACCGGGCCACAGATCGGAACAAACGCGCAGGTAAAGGAGCCTTGCCAGCTCGGCGAACCTCTCCTCCCCTGCCTCCCTGGCCCGATCCTCCAGCCGACTGGAGAGGAGCGCGGCGATCTCACCGGGCAGCAGCGACAGGTCCTCACCGTACAGGGCCTCGCAGTCCACGCCGTAGTCCCGGCGCAGCTCCGACCGCAGCCGTTGGAACCGCAGTGCATAGTCGCCGTCAACGTCAACCCCCAGGTGCGCCGCGACGAGCCGGGTGGATGCGCGCCGCACGATCCCCTCGGTCAGCCGCCGCATGTCGCCCGGGTCAGCGCTGCCGACACCGATGAGTTCCTCGCGTCGCCGATGGTAGATGCCGGTCTGCCGGTCGAACTCGGCGGCGTAGTCCTGCATATACGCGCGCCCGGCCTCTCCCTCGAGGTCGGCGGCATCCTGCAACGCCTGGATGCGTCGCGAAACGGCCTCCCCGGTGTAGCAGGCCCGGCCTGCGGCGTCCGTCCGGCGGGACCCGGTGAGCTTGAGGATGGCCTCTGCGTCCAGGCTGACCAGCCGGTCCTCAAGCGACAGGAACGTCTGGGCCAGCCCGAACTGCCCCTGCCGTCCGCTGCGGCCGTTGAGCTGAAGGGTGATGCGGGTGGAGTCGTGGACCTCGGTGCCGATGACGCACAAGCCGAGGGCAAAGTCCATTCCGGCCACCATATCTGCCAACGCCCTCACCTCATTCCCCTCGCTCCGTGAGAGGACGCCAAGGTCCCGCACAGAGACGCTCAGCCCGCTTCCGCTGGAGGGTCGTGAGACGGCCCTGTCGGTCCAGCCAGAGAGCTCCGCTGCCAGCAGTTCCGCCTGCTCCGGGGAGGCGCAGTCGACTGCCACATCTCTGAATCCGCTCTCCAGCAGCCTGCTAATTTCTGCGGCGGATTGTCTCGTCACCCTGCGGTCCAGGTCCGGGCCGAGTAGGATGTCGGTGCCGCGCCCCGCCATGTGGGTTGCCACGGTCACGGCACCGAAAGCCCCGGCCTCCCGTACGACAGCGGCCTCGGCGTGGGTGGTCACGGCGTTCAGCACCCGGTGGGGTATGCCCCGCTCATCGAGCAGCCGGCACAGCTCCTCCGACTGCTCCACTGTGCGAGTCCCCACCAGCACCGGTTGGCCCGTCCGGTGCCGTGCCTGCACCTCGTCCACCACCGCTGCCAGCTTGTCCTCCCGGGTCTCGTACACCAGCGGCGGGCGGCTCACGCGCTTCGCCGGAAGCGCCGGCGGCACAGCCGATACGTCGAGGCCATACTTGCGCCGGAACTCACCGGCGGCGGTGCTGGCGGTGCCGGTTATTCCCGCCAGCTGCCTGTACTGACCAACGAATCCTGCGACGGAGATCTGGGCCAGAGACTCCCGCTCCGGCTGGACCGTCACCCCCTCCCGCGCCTCGACGGCAGACTGCAGGCCGTGCTGGTAGATACTGTCGGGCTTGGGGCGGCCCGTGTGCGCGTCGATGAGCACGATGCTGTCGCCGTCCACCAGGTAGTCCACATCGCGCTGTAGCAGCAGGTGAGCGCGCAGGGCCTGCGAGACCTGGTTGGCCAGCCCGTAACGACGGGCCTGCCTGCGGGCCGCCGTGACAGAGAGGGGAACCTGTCCGCCTGAAACCCTAACATCATCCGGGCCGCCTTCACCGAACACGGTCCCGAGCTGTCGCTCCAGGTGTTCCCGGCCCTGCTCCGTCAGCGTGACCTGTCCCCGCCTGGGGTGAACGGCGTAATACAGCCCGTCCGTCAGCCCTGCATCTTCATCCTCGGCCATCGCCCTCGCCTGCCGCTGCAGCCGCGGGTGGGCAGAGAACGCTCGCAGCAAGGCCGGCGACTCCGGGTCGGCCAGCAGCAGGGTCGCAGCCAGCCGAACAACATCGGTCGACCGGATCTGCCCTCCCTCCATTTGGACGCCAATTTCGGTGGCCAATTCCCGCTGGAGCCGCACCAAGTCCGCGACCGCAGCGTCGACCCTGGTCGCCGTGCGGGTGCTGCCCAGGGAATTGCCCGAAATGATCAACGGCGTGAATGACTCGTCGACCAGTGCGTGATCGGCCTCGTCCACGATCGCCACGTCGAGGGGTTGCTGCACGCGGTCCCCGGGACCGGTTTTCAGGTGGTCCCGCAGGTAGTCGAACCCCAGCTCCCGCATGGTGCCGTAGACCACCTGGCGGCCATAGACGTGGCGCCGTTCCGCCTCCTCCATGTGGGCGGGCACTGACCCGCTGGTGATGCCGAGGGAGCGGTAAACCGGCTCCAGTAGCGCCCAGTCCCGGTCTGCCAGGTAGTCGTTGGCGGTTATCACGTGGACGCTGCGGCCGAGGGCGGCGTGGAGCGCTGCGGAGATGGAGATGGCCACGGTCTTGCCCTCGCCGGCGACCATTTGCACTACCCTGCCACGAAACAGGTGTATGGCGGCCAGCAGCTGCTCGTCGGTGGGCCGGAAGCGGAGACGGCCACCGGTATCCGACCGCCGAACTGTCTCGTAGAACCTGGCGGGCAGGAGGATGTCCCCCGGACGTCGGTAGCGGCGCTGCTCGGCCACGCTGGCAACGGCGGCCGCAATGGCCCCATCCTCGCCGGGCACATGCACGATGGGCGACTCATCAAACAGCCGCCACGCGCCCAGGCGACGGTCGATGGCCTCGCTGCAGATCGCGTAACACTCGGGCAGCAAATCGTCATCGGCTGAGTCGCCTGATCGCTCTGCCAGACGACGGAAGTCCTTCCGCAGCCCGGCGTCGGAGAGCGCCGCCAAGTCGTGGTCACGCACGCGGGCCAGCAGGGTGGAGGGAGATGTTCGTCGGGGCCTCATGGGGTCAGTATATACACAGCAAGGCGTGAGAATCATTCCAGGCAGAGGGTACGGAGGAGGGTGTAGAGAACACCCCCACCCTAACCCGTAGGGAGAGGAGAGTTTCGCCGCAGCTGGATCACCGCCAGCCCCGCCTGGTGGCCCGGGCCGTCGCACTGGTCAAGGCGGCACAGCAGGTGCTCCTGAGCGTCCAGTATCCTGCCGGCCACCTCCGGCTCCGCGTCGGCGAGCTCTTGGCCCACCTCAGTGTCCAGGGTCCAATCCGGGGTGATGGAGTGTCGCAGCTGGCCCCGACGACAGATCTCGAGGTACTCATCCCGGTCGCGCCGGTAGGCCCCCTCAGTGCGGTAGGCGATGGGCGCCACGTAATAGTCGGAGGACAGGTAGAGTCCCAGCTCGTTGTCAAAGACCTGAATCAGGTCTGAGTGGGTCATCCAGCCCTCCAGGGCGAAGAACAGGCCCTCCGGGATGTCCTGCGGCACCCGGTGGTAATAGAAATCCTCCACCGCATCCACCATCCGCACCGGAACGGGCCTCTTCTCTTCGCAACGCAGGAGGGCGGCGGCATCCTCCCCCTGCAGGAACAGGAATGGCACGTTGCCGTTGGTGGCGTCCACTAGCACCTCGACGCCGTCGATCTGGTACAACAGCGCGGTGTGCTGCCAGTAGCGCATGTGGCGCTTGGCGAACCGGTGGTCGAATGTGCGCAGGATCTCCCGCAGCTTGTCCACGGGCACCGGGCCGGGGGCATCCGGCCCGGCGATGAGGTACTCCGACTCCAGGCCATGGTGATCGGTCAGGAACTTGAGGGCCTGCACCTTCTCCGAGCAGATGGCGCCTCCGCCCTCCAGGATGTTGTCGACGGTCTCGTCGCCGGACTTGTACACCAGCCTGCGGCCCGTGAACCGAGAGTAGTTCTCGAACGGGCTGTTCCAGATACGCCGGGCCAGCGACTCGAGGAATCGTAGCCTCCGGTCCGTGGTGTCCACCTCCAGCAGTCCGTCAGCCACTGCTTCCCCGTGGGCGGCGGCGAGGGCGTCTCGGACGAATGCCTCGTAGCGCTGCGGCGCACGCTGCCACTTGCGGGCGTGAAAGCCGCGCCAGTTGCGGTCGTAGCCGCAGGCGATGCGATCGATGGCGATGTCCACCAGATGGACCGCCTCAGAGGGAGAACGCCCCCACCCTGACCCTCCCCCGGAGGGAGAGGGGAAAGGAATCTGGTGAACGTCAGGGACGTCGTTTGGCCCGATGGGCCTCCCACCGTCGCTAAACGCCACGCCGTCGAACATGTCCATCAGGCGCCCGGCATCATCGCTGGCGTACACCAGGTCCTGCATCGCGAAAAGAGAGTCGGCGGACGACCGGGTGATGCGCGATTCCTCCAGCAGCCGGTCGATGGAGGCATGCCGCAGGTAGCGTTCCAGCAGCTCGCCCAGCGTCAGCCCAGCGTCCTCCGGCTCCAGGAGCAGCGAGCACTCCCGGACCGAGACGGTGTCGCGGAGTTGGAGGACGAGGGGACCAGGCGGCGTAGATTGCGACAAAAGCCTGCCCTCACCCTACCCCTCTCCCTCTGGGGAGAGGGTACTCTTGCTATTGAATTCACCGGCGAGTCCCCAGCGGACGGCGAACTCCTCGTAAGAAGGGCTGCTCTGCAGCGCCAAATCTCCGTCCGGGGTCAGCGCGTAGACCGATGGCAGGGCCACGCCGTTGAACATGCTGGCCTTGGTCAGCGTGTAGGAGCCGGAGTTCACGAATACCACCCGGTCGCCAACACGGAGCGGCTCCGGGTACCGGTAGGTGCCGAACAGGTCTCCGGCCAGGCATGTGCAGCCGGCCAGCAGGTACTCGTGGGACATATCGCCGTCGGCAGCCGGTACAGGGCCATCCGCAAATTCGGTGGCCACAGCCCCGACCACATCGGGCTGGAAGCCGTATTCGAATACCTCCGGCATGTGATTCACGGTGGTATCCAGCACTGCGACCATCACTCCGTCGCTGCGGAAAAGGTCGAGGACCGTGGACACGAAATACCCGGCGGCGCGGATGAGGCCGGAGCCCGGCTCGATGAACACGTCAACGTCGTACTCGGAGCGGAGACCGTCGATGGTGCGGCACAGTTCGTCAATGTCCTGGCAGGGCTCGCCCTCGTCATCCTCGAACAGGTAGCCCCCGCCCAGGTTGACCCACTCCACGCGGTTCAGCAGGTCGGGGATGCGCTCCCGTAGCCGGTCCACGGTGGCCCTGAGTTCAGAAAAGTCCTGGGAATCGCAGTTGGAGTGGACCAGCAGGCCGCTCAACCCCTCCAGCCGCTCCGGTTCCTGGCTCAACGCGGCCTCCAGCTCGTCCAGCGGCACGCCCAGCTTGGAGTGAGGACGGCACGGGTCGTAGCGGCAGTCCTCGGCAAATGAGAGCTGCGGGTTCACTCGCAGGCCGAGGTTGGCTTGACCTGCCAGCCTTGGCGACATCGAGTCCCACTGGCCCAGGGAGTTGAACGCGATGTGGTCGCACAGGGCGCCGATTTCATCCAGCTCGTGGGGGCGCAGACCGGGCGTGGTGATGTGGACCGAGCCGCTTTCGCCCAGCACCTCGCGGGTCAGCCGGGCCTCGTAGAGCGAGCTGACCGCAAAACCGTCAAGCCGGGGCGCCATGACCGCCAGCGCCGGGGCGAAGGAGAAGGACTTGACGGCGAACAGCACGCCGCACCGGCCATCAGCTCGCAGGGGCGCCGTGTAGTCCAGCAGGCGGTGCATCGCCCGCTCGTCGTAGACAAACGCCGGTGTGCTGATTGCGTCAAGTCCCTCTGGGAGACAGGAGGGGTTGTCCAGGTTGGGAGTGGCCATGGGCCGATTCTAGCACAGGCCGGTTTGGAGACCTCTCTTTGCTACTCTTTGTCAGAACTGTGATTTGTTTGATTATGGGATAACCCTGATTGGAGTCAACCTAATCCTGGCAATCATGCCAATCACAAAAATCACAGTTCAGACTCATTACCCTTCTCCGCTTTCTCCACCGGCACCGGGGCCAGGGGGCGGCGCACCGACGTGGGACTTACTCCGGCCTTGAGCGCTGCCATGACCCCGGCCGCCTCCCAGTAGTTGGCGACGCGGTGGAACTGCCCCAGCCGCCAAGGGAGGGCCGAGAGGTCGTTACGCATCAGGTTGGCGTTCTCCTCAACCTCGATGACTGTGATGCCCTGCTCGAGGGCCGCCAGCGTCGGCAGGCCGAGGCAGCCCTGCGGCAGCACCAGGCAGGAGACGTCCCGCGCCGTCAGCACGCCGGGCTCACGCAGGCCCTCGGGGTCGGTGATGATGCGAGGGCTCCTCTGCAGTCCCTTGAGCACGGACTGAAAAAAGGTCATGGAGATGGCCTCGGCGGCCATGCGAGGGTCGACCACGCCTACGTCGAGGTCCAGCACCTCCTGCGACTCCAGCATGGGCGAGTGGGCCGAGGGCACGTCGTAGCGGCTGGAAACCGCGTGGGTCAGCATTGCCTCCACACCGCCCCAGGGGTTGACCATGCCGCCGTCGCTGGTGAAATAGTCGGCGTGGTACTCGAAAGGCACTGAGATCACCGACGACAGGGCCACCGCATCGTATTCGCCACGCCGGTCATCCAGCAGCGCGAACAGCCGCTCCACGTGCTCGATCCGGCCAGCGGCCCGGGTCGAACCCGTATACTCCGAGCGCATCACCAGCGGCGGGTCCAGGGCCACCACGCGGGGACAGTGCAACCCGTAGGAGGCGTGGGCCGCGTTGACCGCGTTGACCGCGAGGTCGGTGAAGAGCGGGTTGGGGTGAGCGTCCACCACGGCCAGCACCCGGTTGGCCCGCACCGGCTGCAGCCCCGCCGTGCCCATCAGCAGGCGGCAGAGTACGCTGCCCTCCACGTACAGCGCGTTGGCAGGCATCTCGTTGATGTCGGAGGCGTTGACCACGTTGGGGTGGGTCACCAGCGTGTCGCATACCGACGCCAGCAGCCGCGCCACCGGCGTGGCGTCGCCGGCATGCCCGCCGATAGCCGCGCCGATGCCCGTGGGTACCAGCAGCACCGCGTTGAACGCCGACGTGTTCTCCGACAGCCGACGCCGGAACGATAATGCCCCCTCGTCCTCAGGTGTAGGGCCGGGGTAGTGGTGAGCTCCGTCCTGCACCAGGGTGGTAACCTCGCAGCGGTAACCACGTTCGCCGCTCTCGGTCACAGCCAACCGCAACGGCGTTTGGCCATCGGGCAACCCCTCGGCCATCCGCCGCGTCAACCACGCCAGCAGGGAGACCCCGGACGGGGCGCGCGGTATGTTCAGCTCGGTCTCTGTCAGGTGCAAGGCTTAACAAACTCCGGCAGGAATAGAACGGAGTACATATTAGCAGGGCTGGACGCATTGTCTGAATCAGGATTTACAGGATTGATGAATCATGATAATCGAATAATCCTGGTAATCCTGATTCAGACTAACCTACCGCAGAAATGGCAAGCCGCGCGATGTAGAATACGGACGCAGATTTCTACAATTAGGATGGAAAGTTGATATGCCCGAACACCGGTTGCTGGCCTGCTTTGCCCACCCTGATGACGAGGCGTTCCCCGTGGGCGGGGCGCTGGCGGCCCACACGCGCCGCGGCGTGGACGTGCGCCTGATCACCACCACTCTGGGCGAGGAGGGCGAGATCCGGCAGGAGGGGTCGGCAACCCGGGAGACGTTGGGGAGCGTTCGCGAGGTTGAGTTATCCTGCGCAGTCCAGGCCCTGCGCCTTAACAGCAACGACGTCTGGGGCTACCGCGACTCGGGCATGCAGGGCTGGGAGTCCAACAACCACCCCAAGGCCTTCATCAACACCAGCGCCGATTCGGTGGTCGAGCGGCTGGTGCTGGAGATGCGTCGCTTCCGTCCCCAGGTGGTGCTGTCCTTCGGCCCGGACGGGCTGTACGGCCACCCCGACCACATCGCCATCAGCAATCACGCGACCACCGCTTTCCACCTCGCTGGAGACCCGTCGGCCTACCCGGACCAACTGTCCAAGGGCATAGAGCCCCACCAGCCGCAGCGCCTGTTTTACAGCGTGCGGCCCCGAGGATTCCGCCGCCAGTGGGCCGAGGCTCTGCGCGGCGAGGGCATCGACTGGCCCTGGCCCAGCCCGGAACAGGAGCAGCAGGGCGTACCCGAGGACGAGGTGCACCTGGAACTGGACGTCGCCGGAAACGGCGACATGGAGGCCAAGATCGCCTGCATCCTCTGCCACCGCACGCAGGTGGCCCCGGACTGGCCCTATCACCGCGTTCCCCGCCACGTAACGGCCCGCATCCTCGGCCGGGAGTTCTACGTTCGCGCCCATCCGGAGGTGCCGGACGGAGAGACCGTCACCGCTGATTTCTTCGAGGGACTGAATTAACCGCAGAGAACACATAGGGCACAGAATTTAATCAGGGGAACGTCCAATTCCCTCCGCGTGCTCTGTGCCCTCTGTGGTGAATAATTCGTTGGCTAGGCCAGGACGACGCGCTCCTCGCCGGCGGCAGGGCGCTGGATGATCTCCACGCTGACCTCGTCCGGGGCAACGATGAAAGCCACAGCGGAACCCGACGGCATGACCCATGGATCGCAGTTGAAGTGCACGTTGTTGGACTTCAGGGTGGCAGCCAGGGTCATAATGTCGTCGGTCTGGAAGCCCAGATGGTCCAGGCCGTAGCGCGGCTCGGTGGAGCCGGCGACGGGGTCCTCGCCCTCGGCGCGGCCCGAGATGGTCATCAGGTAGGTGCCGTTCAGCGACAGCTCGATGGACTTGGTGTTGGACAGCGGCCGCTCCGCCACGATCTCAGCGCCAAAGTTGTCGCAGTAAAACTTGGCCGCGCCATCGGGATCGCCGCTGCGGAAGTGCAGGTGGTTGTAAAAAACGTTCATGGTCTCCCTCCTGTTCGGATTGTCTGAACTGTGATTTATTTGATTTGATGAGTACCGTGATTTCAGTGCAGCTTACAGGCCGACACAGCCCCAATCAGGGAAATCCAAAAATCACACGAATCACAGTTCCGACATTTTACCCTACGGGCACTCAGTTGAGGTACTCAGCCGTCCACTGCTGGTAGCTGGCGCGGCGGGTGAACTGGGCCATCTGCTCGTCGGTGGCCAGGCTGTCGCGCAGGTCGGCGGGCGGCACGCCGTCGCGCAGGGCCTTGAGGGTGTCGTGGACCGCCTTGACCGCCGCCGAGAAGGGCAGGTGGCCCTGCAGCGCCACGCGCACTCCGTTGGCGCCCAGCCACTCCTTGTCCTGCAGCTCGCCGGTAGTCCCGCCCAGCAACAGCGGCACCGACACCTCGGCAGCCACCGCGGCCACCTCGTCGCGGGTGTTGGCCCCGGCCAGGAAGATGGCGTCAACACCCACCGCCTCGTAGGCCTTGACCCGCTTGATGGTGTCCTCCAGGCCGCATACTCTCAGGGCGCTGGTGCGTCCGGCGATGCACAGCGCCGGGTCGGTGCGGGCCGACAGGGCCGCCTTCATCTTGCCGATGCCCTCCTCCACCGACAGCAGCTGCACGCCGCTGGCCCCGAAGCTGACGGGCAGCACGGTGTCTTCGATGGTCAGAGCCGAGACGCCAGCGGTCTCCAGCTCCTCCACCGTGCGCATCACGCTCAGGGCGTTGCCGTAGCCATGATCGGCATCCACCATCAGCGACAGGTCGCCGGCGCGGCAGATGCGGTGAATCTGCTGGGCGAACTCGGTCAGCGTCAACACCACAATATCCGGCGCCCCCAGTACGGTGAACGATGCGATGGACCCGGCGAACATGCCCACCTCAAATCCCAGGTCCTCGGCGATGCGCGCCGAAATCGGGTCGAACACCGACCCGGGGTGCACGCACTTGTCTCCCGCCAGAATCCCGCGGTATCTCGCCCGTCGCGACGTGAAGTCCATAATCAGCCTCCGGCCAGAATTTGCTGTATTCTAACCCAATGATTGTGGGAGTGGATTTCAGCGGCGCCAAGGCGGACAACGCCACCTGGGTAACCCGGGCGCTGTTGGACGAGGAAGGCCTGCGCCTGCTCTCCTCCGAGCCCATGCGGCGGGCCGAGTTAGCCGACCTCCTGTGCTCCCTGCCAACGGAAACCGTGGCGGCTCTGGATTTTCCCTACTCCGTTCCGCAGCAGTTCGTCGAGTACTGGGTTCCGGACGCCATCGATATGCCCCCACTCTGGCGGGCAGCGGCAGATATGGAGTTCCCGGATTTCCTCCGGCTGAGGGACGAGTTCTGCTCGCAGCACGGGGAGCCCATGCGGCGCGGCGACCTCTACTTTCCCGAGTGTTATTCCTGCCTGCACAAGTTCAACCCCAACATGGTGCCCATGACATTCCGGGGAATGCAGATGCTGCACCGTCTCTGGAACAAGGGCTGCCGTGTGCCGCCGCTGGAGGACTGCGGGCGCAAGGGGCCGCTGCTGCTGGAGTCAATGCCGGGGGCGGTGATCAACGCCCTGGGGCTACCTCACAAGGGCTACAAAAACGGCACCCACCGGGACGAACTGCGCCAGCAGATACTGAACGGCCTGGAGGAGCGTTCCGGCGTAACGATTTCCAACTTGCCCGACTTCAGGGAACTGTACCTCAACAGCCACGACTGCCTCGACTCCCTGGTAGCCGCTGTGGCCGCCGCCCTGTGGGTAAGGGACCCGGCGTCGTTCCGGCGTCCCGGTGATGATGGAAAAGCTGCGCCCGCCCCTCGGTCCACGCGCCGCGCCTCTCCGCAGGCGCTGGAGATGAGCGAGCTGGACGCCGCCCGCCTCGAGGGTTGGATCTATGCGCCAAGGCCAATCGCAAAATGATCCTCGGCGTGCCCTGCGTTTAATGACACCCGCCGGTTGCCACGCGCTGCGCCGGGGATTAAGCTACGGCGCAGGATACCCACGGAGAGGAATCGTCCGCATGGTAATCACCGACCGCGTTGCCGAAATCTTTGCCGACGCCCGAGCCATGCAGGCCGAGGCTCTGCGCCAACTGGAGCAGCGAGACATCCGGGACGCCGCCGAGAAAGCATGGTGCGCTGCCAAGCGAGCCGCCGATGCACTCATCTTGGCCCGGACGGGAGTGGAGCCTGAAATATCTTCGGACACCACCAGGGGACTTGCGAGGCTGGCCGCCCAAGACCAAGCCATCCGTCCCATACGCCGACGCTATCACACCAGGCAATGGGAATTGCACGGCGCCTGTTTCTATTTGGGTGCCTGCGAGCCCACCGACGAGGTCGAGCGGCGCATACGCCGGACCGCCGACTATATCAACGACGCCGAAAACCTGGCAGGAGTGAACTGAATATGGGAATCTACAGGATGTACACTGGCGACGACGGCCAGACTCACATTGAAGAGCAGGGCATCGCCGACCACCCCGAGCTGTCCAATCCCCGGAACGTGACCACCATCTCGTTTAGCGAGCGAGACTCGGGGCACTTCATCGACTGGCACCCGGCGCCGCGACGCCAGTACGTCATCTGCATCCAGGGCGGCATCGAGATCGGCCTGGGCGACGGCTCGGTGCACCAGTTCGGCCCCGGCGACGCCCGCCTGGTGGAGGACACCACCGGACAGGGCCACACCACCCGCAGCATCGGCGGAGGCAAGTGCATCACCGCCACCATTCCCCTGGCCGACCAGGGATAATAGCAGTCTGAACTGTGATTCGTGGGAATCTCGTGATTGCCCTGATCTCCCTCGTTTCTAATCACAGTACTCCCTGAATCCCGAAACTCACGGTTCGGACAAATAACTGGAGGACGACATGAACATAGTCCGCGTTTATTCCGGCGACGACGGCGAGTCCCATTTCCAGGTGGTGTCTCCCGAAGAGTTCGCCGAGATTGCCAAACGCCGGGGCAACGGCGACATCCAACTGAACGAGCGTCCGTCGCCGTCCTTTTCCGACTACCACACAGCGCCGCGCCGCCAGTACGTGGTGGGCCTCAGCGGCCTGTCAGAGTTCGAGTGCGCTGACGGCACCAAGTACCAGATGGGCGCCGGCGACGTCCTGATTGCCGAGGACCTGACCGGCCACGGCCACATCGCCCGCGGGCTCGGCGACCAGCCTCGCGTCCTGCTGGCCGTACCCCTGGCCGACTAGGGACAATATCGTCTGAACTGTGATTCGTCTGATTCTCGTGATTGCCCTGATTCTCTGTCTACCCAATCACGGTAATCCCCGAATCACGAACATCACAGTTCAGACAGAATTGGAGGATTGACATGAAGATTATCCGCGTATTCGCCGGCGATGACGGCGAGTCCCACTTTGAAGAGGTGCCGTTCGCCGAGATGCAGGGGATCGTGGACAGGGTCGGCCCTGGCGACATCAACATCAACCGCCGCGAGGCCCCCAACTTCTCCGACTATCACCAGGCACCCAGGCGTCAGTACGTGGTCAACCTGGAGGGCGTCGCCGAGTTCGAGTGCGCCGACGGCTCGAAGATACAGATGGAACCTGGGGACATCCTGGTCGCCGAGGATCTCAGCGGCCACGGACACATCGCCCGCTCGCCCTTTGCCGGGATGCGCACCTCGCTGGCCATTCCTCTCGCCGAGCCTGACTAGAGCACCCTCCGGTCGCTCCTACAAAAACTCCCTCTCCCTCCGGGAGAGGGTTGGGGTGAGGGCGTCCGCTGAAATTGGAGGCCCTGTAACCTACCCGCCGCCCCGGAGGAGCGACGCCAGGTGCATCAGGCCCTGCTGCCGCCGAGCCGAGTCGACCACAGGCCGGCACTCGTCCGGGAGCAGTTGCTCCGTCATTTCCCGGAGGACCTCGTTGCCCTGCAGCTTGGGAAAGCGGTGGTAGGTTTCCAGGCCGGGAGTATGCTCTCCCCCGTCCAGGAAATGCAGCAGGGGCAGCACGGCGTTGACCGCCAGGTCCCGCGCCCGGCCGGTGCCTATGGGCGCCACAACATCGTCACAGCCCATGATCGACAGGGCTGCCACCAGTAGCTTGGGGGAATGCGTGGCCTCGGCCAGGCCCGCCGTCAGGCCGCGTTCCAAGTGCCGCGCCAGCAGTTCCGCCGCGCCCCCGATGCGCAACGCCGGATGATTGGAGGGCCGCACCCGGAACAGGTGCCACTCCTTGCGGACCATGGGCGGGCCCAGACCGGCTGGCAGCCTGCCCGGGGGGCCGCCGTTCAACCCCGCCACCGCGAGCAGCCAGTGTCGCAGCGCCATGGGTCGCTGCTGCTCCAGCACCGGGAGGGCCGCCCGTCGCATGGCCTCGACGGGTGCCGCCTGCGCCAGCCGCACGAACGGCTGCTGGTTGTGCCGGTACCCCAGACCCTCCAGCAGGGCCTCGTACAACGTCTGCTCCGGCCCCTGCTCCGCTGATATCTTCCCCAGGAGCGCCGCCTTTCGCCGGAATCGCTCATCGCCTGCCCGGTCCAGCAGTGCGGCGGCCTCGTCGGCATTGCCGGGACTCGGGTATCCACGCCGGGAGAGCAGCTCCCAGAGTTGGCTCGCCGCGACGTCTTCGATGTCGTCGATGTCTCCGGTTTCCTCCTCACCGGTCAGCAGTTCCGACAGCGAGACCACCGGCGCGGATGCTCCGCTGTGCAACGGTGTTTCGGCACTGTCAACATCGACGACGCCGTGCACCACCACGCCGCTGTAGTTGGGGTCATCGCCGTGGCCGTGAGCGTCCCAGTCCTGCTGGCGCCGGTGGATCTCCACGTCGCCGCGCACCAGGCCCACGCCCTCCACGTCCAGCAGGGCGTCACGGAAATCGGGGCCTGCAGAGGTGCCGCTCCGGCCCGGGTACAGCACCCTGATGCGAGTGCCCGCCCCGGTGCGGAACTCAGACTGCCGTGCGGCCCGCCGTTTCCACAGCTTCCACAGCAGACGCTCCGGCATCTCCTGGCCGCCGCCGCTGCGGGACTCCCCGATGCCGCGGAGTGTCGCTTCGTTGCCGGATTCAACGGTGCGGTAAGTAATCAAACTAAGTCAGGCCTCCGGGGTCTTGGGACTCACGGGCGTGCGCTTGCGTTTGGTCGTTGGCCATCGGGTTGCGGCGCTCCGCCCCGGTATCAAGCAGTATTCCAGTATACAGCGATCACGCGCACCTTCCGGAACCGCTCAATTGGCTCCCGCGCCAGCGAGCCGCACTCCCGGAGTTCTCTGGAATTCTACGGCCCAGTACGGTCGCCAACAAGTTCACAAAACATACACGCAATTCGTAATACTGTGGTAAGGTTTCGGGGCATATTATGGCCCACAGGTTATTTTATCGCCGCCCCAAGGGGTGGCCAGGAGGACAGAGAATGTTCAAGCTGCGCGGTTGCCCCAAGTGCCACGGAGACCTGTTCCTCGGCGAGGACATCTACGGTGCGTACCTGAGCTGCGTCCAGTGCGGGCGGTATTTTGCAGTGGAGGAGAAGACCGCCAGGGACGAGGGTCTCGAGGTGGGCGCTCCCGCCGCTGGCCCTCCCGAGGAGGTCAGCCTCCCTCTCGCTGCCTGACGATCGGGAGTATAGACAGGCAAATTCAAAACTTTTCTCAAACAATCAAAAAAATTATTGACTGTCACCTCCCGGGAAGGTTAGCTTTTTATGGACGGGGTATTGGCAATTGTCGGGTACCCCGTTCAGCATTATTTACTTTCAGGCGAAGTGGGAATGAGGAGGTGAAGCAATGGTCCTGGAACAGACGCAGAGCGCGGTGGCGCTGGAAGAGGCCCCGGTCTGTCGTCATCACTGGGTGATCGAGCCAGCCAACGGCCGTTACAGCCAGGGCGAGTGCCGGAACTGCCACGAGGTGCGATCCTTCGAGAACTCCGTCTACAGCTCGGGAGAGGGCGAGGGCGAGGAAGAATAACACTGCACCCAGGCCGCAATATTCAGGGGCGGGTCTAAGACTCGCCCCTTTCTTTTGGAATCGAACAACCCCTCTCCAGCGTCAGAGGATGGCCACGGGGTTTACGGGAGAGCCGGTGCCGCCGACCACCCGCAGCGGATTCACCGTCAGCATGAACTCGTAGCGGCCCTCCTCGGCGCAGGCCTCGGCCAGCGGCTGCAGCAGCGCGTTGTCCAGCAGGCCGATGCCGTAGGCGAAGATGGAGCCGTGAACCGCCCACGAGAGCTCGTATCCGTTGGGGGTGTGGTCCATCATGTCCCAACCCAGCAGGCAGATGTCCGACTCCCGGATGAATCTGAGGCAGCTCATGTGCAGGCCGGGACGCTCCAGGGGGTTGCTGCCCCACATGGCGTTGCCGTCGGCGTTCCAGGCCTCACGACCGCCGTACACCATCAGCGCATCGCCGGGGCGCACCTCCACGCCCTGCTCCTTGGCAATGTCCTCCAGCTCCCAGCCGTGGATCGGCGTGTCCATGGTCACGTAGGCGCCGCCACGGTGCTTGGGGACATCCAGCAGCACTCCCCGGGTGATCAGCCCCTCCTTCCAGTGATGCACCGCACCCCATTGGGCCCCGTCCATGGTGATCTCCTGGTCCGGGTCGCGCCCGTTCCACATGCCGTTCTCGTCCCACACGTGGCAGAGCGCGTCCAGGTGAGTGGTTGCGGTGCCGTGATAGGAGATGCCGTAGTAATCGGCGGAGAACCCGGCGGTGGGGCTGCGGTAGACCTTTTTCATATAGTGGATGGCCGGGGTCGGATTGTTGGGCGCAGGAATCGAGGGGAACTCGCGACTGAGGGACACCGCGCGCCCCGACCTGACCAGACCGGCAGCCTCGATACGCTTCTCCTGGGTGATCATGTTGACCGCGCCCAACTGGTCGTCATCGCCCCAGCGGCCCCAGTTGCGGTCGTCCTTCAGGTAGGCTAGCACCTCATCCTTGGTCGGAATCCTGCGTTCCATGGGGAACCTCCTTGGCTAATTTTCTGAATCAGGATTAACCGGATTGAAGGATTACCAAGATTAGAAGACCATCGGAACCATCCTGATAATCCTTTAATCTTGATAATCCTGATTCAGATTACTTTTTGGTGGCCGACTCGGCCAGGCAGTTGAAGAATCGGTCCATCATGTTTCGCCCCACACTCTCCATCATGCGCTGCCCCACACGGGCCAGTAGTCCGCCGGCCTGGCCGTCGCCGTCGACGCTTACCGTGGTGAGGCCATCCTGCTCGGATAGTGTGACAAATGCCTCTCCATTCACGAATCCAGGAGAACCGGTGGCCGATACGGTCATGCGGTAGGACTCGTGGGGATTCCAGTCCGAGATTGAGACCTTGGCGCTGAAGTTGCCCCTCACCGGGCCCAGCGACGCACTGATGGCCGCCTCGTAGTTGCCGTCGCCCACATCATCCAGGCGCTGGCAGCCGGGGATGCAGCCCTTCAGGGATTCGGGCTCAGTTATCGCTCCCCAGACCGTTTCCCTGGGAGCGCTGATTTCATAGCTGCCTGACAGTTTGACCATTACGGTTCCTTTGGTAGAGATCGAATTCCGTTGTTCTAGGACCATCCGGGGATTCCGGCGGTATTAAGGGAGATGCGGTCCGGAGCAGTTAGTCTGCCGCGCGCCTGCCTGCTGTCGCAGAAACTATTGTATCCCAAGCTCCGTTTCCCAGACGGCCAGTTCCATTGGATCCAACCGTCTCACACCCGGTATCCTGTCGAACTCAGTATCGGCGGAAATGCAGATATTCGTCCCACATCGCCGCATTACCGAAGCGTGAACGAGGTCTCTGGAGCTTGCCTGGAGGCCATCTTCCGCCATCTGGGCGGCCTGACCCACATCTTCCGCGTAGGTCGGTTCAATCCGGCCCTGTAACAGGGTCTCAAATAGACGAAAGATTTCCCTTCCGACCATCCACCTGTTGGTCCGCCGATAGTGGTGCATCATTTCCTGTAGCACCTCGGCATCCGTCATGAAATGCGCCGGGTTGTTGGCGATGGCACGAATGATCAGAGCGCAGGGTTCCTTATACCGGTGCTCTCTTCCGGCGGCTTATATAGGTATGTTGGCGTCAACAAACGCCACCGACGTCATGAGCCGTTTCCAGCTGTCGTGATAATTCCGCTGGGTCCGGCAGGACCTCCGCGTTCATGGAAATCAGTTCCTCGGCAGCCTGAACCCGGTGTTCCCGGAGAACCTCTTCGTATGTCTGGTCTATGAGCAGCCGGACGACTTCCGCATCAGTTACTCCCTTGCTCTCCGCCAACTCGTCCAGCCGTTCCCGGCAATCCTTATTCAGCCGTACCTCAAACCGGCTGACCATACTCCACTCCGCGTCCGTACTAATCTTTACGTACGAAATTGTCCTCTATGTACCGGAAGGTATCAATACTGCCTGTTTACAGGACCGCTCGGCAGCGGTCCTGAGGCACTACAGGCGCTCGTCGGCCAGCAGCAGCAGCTCCAGCAGCACCTGGGCGCCGTTGGCGCAGTCCTCGGGCGATGAGTATTCCTCGATGGCGTGGCTGATGCCACCCACGCTGGGCACGAACACCATGGCCATGGGCGCGATGGTGGCGATGGCCTGGGCGTCGTGGCCCGCGCCGCTGGGCACCCGCTCCCAAGCGAACCCGGCCCGCTCAGCGGCCTCGCCGACCCAGCCCTGCATATCCTGGGTGATGGGCACGGCGTCGGTGAAGCGGTGGCGGTTGATGGTGACCTGCACTCCGTCCTGCTCTTCTGCCTCACGTGCCATCCGTGTCAGCTCCTGCTCCGCAACCTCCAGCGCCGCCATGTCCAGGTCGCGAATCTCCACCCCCACGGTGGCCCGGCCCGGCACCACGTTCACCGCGTTGGGCTGCACGTCCAGGGCCCCGGCGGTGGCAACCCTGATGATCTCGTCCTCGGCGGCCATGCGCTGCACCTGCACCACCAGCTTGGAGGCCGCCACCAGGGCGTCGCGGCGTTCGGCCATGGGAGTGGTGCCGGCGTGGTTCGACATCCCGTTGATGTCCAGCTCAAACACGCCCCGTCCGGTGATGCCGGTGACCACGCCTATCGGTGTGCCCGACCGGTAGAGGTAGGGCCCCTGCTCGATGTGCAGCTCGAAGTAGGCCGCCAGGTCGCCGGGCTTCCTCGTCGCCTCCTCCACCCGGGACAGGTCGCCGCCGATGTCGCCCATGCGTTCTGCCAGCGTCACGCCCTCGGCGTCCACGGCCACGAGGTCCTCGGGCTCCAGCATCCCGGCCATGGCCCGGCTGCCGATGAGCCAGCGGTGGAAGCGCGTGCCCTCCTCGTTGGTGAACACGATTGCCTCGATGGGATGGCGGGTTACGTGGCCTTTCTCGGCCAGGGTTCTCACCACCTCGATGGCGCCCATCACGCCCAGGGCTCCGTCGTACTTTCCGCCCAGGGGCACCGTGTCGGTGTGGGATCCCATGGCGATGGCGGGCAGGGAGTCATCGGTACCGGCCTTCCGCCCGATGATGTTGCCCCCGGTGTCAATGCGGACCTCCAGCCCGGCCTCGCGCATCAGGTCCATGGTGTACTCTCGGCTCTCGATGTCGGCGGGCGAGAATGCCAGGCGGTCCATGCCCTCGGGCGTCTCCCCGAACTTGCCCAGCTCTTCGAGGGTCTGGTTCAGGCGTGCTGCGTTGATGTTCATGCCGGGCATAAAGACTCGTCTCCGTGAAAAGAATTCTGTCAGCTTTTGCGGCACCCATTTCAGGAGCGAGAAATACGGATGCGTCCGCCTCGTACTGTGATGATGGATCGTTGCTCCAGTGCTTCCCAGTAACGGTCAGTCACGTCTTCCAACATAGCGATGCGCTGTTCTACCGGTACATCCGGGATACGAACCATTCCGGCGTGCCTTTGACCCTGTCGATATATTAACTCCCCAAAATCGGTGTCGATCGTGATCAATATCCGGTCTGTCGACGCGGCCAGTTCCAGCAGAGCTAAATCACCCGGGTCAGTACCCAGGCTGTCCGCCTCAAATACATCATGGCCGTTTTCTCGCAGCCACGAGGCAAGCCGACGACCGGCACACGAATCAACCAGAAACCTCACGATCGAGTGATAGATACAGCAGCAAGGGAGTCTCCAGCGATGACAGCATGGGCGTATGCAATGCAGGCGCGTATGTCTTCCAGTTCCAACCTGGGATAGTCGTCCAAAATCGCCTCTGGAGAGACTCCCTGGCTCAGCAGGCTCAGCACCGTCTCAACGGAAATGCGCATGTCACGTACGATGGGTTTTCCGCCAAATACGTCCGTCCGGGCCGTGATGCGTTTCAGGAGTTCATGGTTGTCTGCCATTGTCTTTTGCCTTTCAGTCAGAGGGTATCGAGAGCCCGTCAGAACCTTCGCTTTCGCTTCTTGCTCTGGTCCTCACCGCCGGACCGGCGGCGGCGCGGAGGGCGGATCTCGCTGATCATTTCCTCCAGGGGACCGCGTTCCACGCCCAGGCCAACGGCAATGTTCACGTCCCGGCGCACCCGGTCGTCGTTCCCCAGCAGGGCATTGGCGGTGGCGCGGTTCACGTAGGCAACGGCGAACATCGGGTCGAGCCTGACGGCCTGGTCCAGGTCCTTGATGGCCCAGTCCAGTGCGCCGGTGGCGATGTAGGCGTCCGCCCGGTTGTTGTAGGGGACCGGAAAGCGCTTCTCCAGGCGAATGGCCTGGGTAAAGTCGTCGATGGCGTTTCCCAACCTTCCGGCTGCCCGGTGGGCTGAACCACGGTCGCTGAAGAACCCGGCGAACCGGGGGTTGATGCTGATGGCGCGGGAGAGGTCCAGCACCGCCTTGTCGTGTTCGCCCATGGAGTGCAGGGCGTTGCCGCGCACGCTGTAGGCCACCGGGCTGCGTGGCTTGAGGCGTATGGCGGCGTCGGCATCCCTGATTGCCTGCTCCGGGTTGCCGAGGTTCAGGTGGGCCGAGCCCCGGTTGCTGAACGCCGTGTCCAGGGTGGGATCGCGGTTTACGGCCTCAGTGTAGGCGCGCACCGCTTCCTCCAGGTTGCCGCGGCGCTGCAGCGTCACCCCGTGGTCATACCAGCGTTCTGCCTCGGGCTTGCCCATGCCCCCCGGCAGAAAGCGACCCAGTATTCCGAATACACCTGCCAACCCGTTGCACTCCCTGCTCTTAGTGTATCGTCCGGGTGCGGACGGTCACGTACCGCGATCCCTCAGGTTCCCATTCGCGTCCTGGCGACGGAGAGCTGATACTCCAGGTCATCGCGATCGGCCCCCATTTCCACGGCCTGCTCCAGGTCGTCCAGCGCCTCTTCGTGCCGACCGGTGAGAGTATACACAACGCTGCGTGTCACCCGGGCGTCGACGTGGGTCGGATTGTTGCGAATGGCCATGGAAAAGTCGCCGAGTGCCCGCTCCGGCATTCCGACGGCCATGAAGAGCAGGCCACGGTTATAGTAGGCCTTGAAGCCGCCCCGGTTCATCGTCACCGCGCGGTTGAAGTACCAGAATGCGCGAGTCGGGTGGCCCCAGCGGGCGTAGAACATGCCCCACTGGAAATAAAACTCGCTCACCGCCATCCTGATGCCGAAGAAAGCCTGCCCCAGCAACTTAAAGACAATCATGGCTTCCCATTTAACCACACCCGCAGCGCTGCGCGACAGGGAGGGCAAGTGAGGAACAAAGGGAATCCCCTGCTTGCCCGTTTCTGCCGACGGGATATAATGGCGCCCAAAGCAGCGAAACGCCGCAATACAACAACCCAATAGTACAAGAGGAGGGAACCGCAATGGGCGCTACCGAGACCATCGCAAGGTGGGTCGTCAACACAAACTACGAGGACATCCCGCCCGACGCCATTCGCGTCGCCAACGAGTCCTGCTTCGACCTGCTGGGCGTGATCCTGGCCGGGTCGGTGCAGCCGGTGGGCCAGATCATCCAGAAATACGTCAACGACCAGGGCACAGTCCCCGAGGCCACGGTGCTCTCGGGAGGCAACCAGACCACCCTGGCCAACGCCGCCCTGGCCAACGGCACCATGGGCCACGCCCTGGACTACGACGACTTCGGCGGCTTCGGCCACCCGACCGTCGCCATCTTCCCCGCCCTTCTGGCCATCGGCGAGCAGACCGGCGCCACCGGCCGCGACCTGCTGGAGGCCTACGTCGTCGGCTGCGAGGTGGGCCTGGCCCTGCAGCACACCACCAAGTACAAGCAGATGGACAAGGGGTTCCACAGCACCGCCGTGATCGGGCGCCTGGCCTGCGCTGCCGCGTGCGCCAAGCTGCTCAAGCTGGACGAGGAGCAGACTGTAACCGCCCTGGGCATCGCCGGGTCCATGGCCTCGGGCCTGATCCACAACTTCGGCACCATGACCAAGCCCCTACACGCCGGCCTCACCGGTCGCGACGGCGTCACTGCCGTGCAGCTGGCCCAGGCCGGTCTGACCGCCGGCGACCAGGTGGTGGAGCACCCATTCGGCTTCGCCGCGACCGTGCTCGGCCCTGGCATCTACGACCTGGACGCCATGGCTAACAACCTGGGCCAGCCCTTCCGCACCCAAGACGCGCTGATGATCAAGAAGTACCCGTGCTGCGGCGGCAACCACGCCATGCTGGACAGCCTCTTCAGCCTGATGCGCGACAACGACTTCACCGTCGATGACGTGGCCAATGCCGAGGTCGACCAGTCCTACTACTCGGTGGTCATGCTCTACCAGGAGCCTGAGGACGATCTCAAGGGCAAGTTCAGCGCCAAGTACAACGTGGCCGCCGCGCTGGTTGACGGCGAGATCAACATCGACACGTTCACCCAGGAGAAGATCGACGATCCCCAGATGGGCGAGTTGATGGACAAGGTCAACCTGCGGGTGATGGCCAAGTCGGAGGAGCTGCTCACCAACGCCGAGGACGGCCTGAAGGTGAAGATCACACTCAAGGACGGCCGCGTGTTCGAGCACGCCACCGCCCGCGCCGATGTTCTGGGCGCCCAGGGCAACCCGTGGGGCTTCGACAACATCCGGGCCAAGTTCGAGGAGAACGTCGCCCTGGTACTGAACGACGGGGACGTCAACCGCGCCGTACAGGCCTGGTCCGACATTCCCGAGGTCACCGACGTCGCCGAGCTGGTCCGCAGCACCCTGGTGGCCACCAGGGCATAGGCTACTTTCACATCGACCTGGATTGACCCGGATTAAGGGGCCGCTACCCGATTGAGGTAGCGGCCCCTTTCTTTCAACCACGGCGGCCTCCGGAACAGGCCAGTGTCTCAGGGGGTATACGGCCAATTCCCTCTCCCTCCGGGAGAGGGTTAGGGTGAGGGGGTACCCCGTTTATCACCAATAACGGTCGTCCCCGCAACCTCCTGCGTCACGCACCAAAATGATAAGTCACACACCCTCTCAGGGGATCAGAACAGGCCCCGGATGTTCACCGGGGTCCGTTCTTTCTTGTCGAGATCACAGCAGCGAAGTACGGCACCGGATCTGACCAACTAAACCAAATTTGCGCGCCACAGTCAGGTTGGCTCGGCGCGGGTGGCTCCTCAACGGTATCGTAAGGGAACGCCCCCACCCTAACCCTCCCCCGGAGGGAGAGGGGACTATGCGCGTCTCACCTTGGTCTAGCTCTCCAGCCAGTCGATGTCGCCGAACTGGTCGGCTGGGTGGGACTTGGAGGCGTAAACGTCGTGGCGGCGCCTGGCCTCGGCGATGGTGGTGTCGTCGCCGTGGCCGGGGTACACAAGGACGTCGTCCGGCAGCGTCAACAGCTTGGAACGAATATTTTCCAGGATGGTGGACAAGGCCTCGGGGCTGCGGGTCTTGCCCGGGCCGCCGGGGAATAGAGTATCCCCAGAAAACAGGTGCTTGCCCACCAGGAAGCAGCTGGCCCCGTCGGTGTGACCCGGGGTCACCAGGACCTTGAGCTCCCGGTTGCCGAAGGGGATGACCTGGCCGTCTGTCAGCTCGACGTCCGGGGCCTTGGGCAACGGGCCCTTGTCGGCGGTGGTGATGCCCACCGGGGCATCCACGCTGCCGGTGATCTCGTCGAACCCGTTGAGGTGGTCCTGGTGATTGTGGGTAATCAGGATGGCCTTGATGTTGACGTCTCCCACCTCGTTCAGCAGCAGCTCCGCCTCTTCCGGTGTGTCGATCAGGATGCCCTCGTTGGTCTCCGGGCAGGATACGATGTAGCCATTGTTCATGAATCGGCCCATGTTCACCTTGACGATGCGAACCTCGCCGTCGTAATGCAAAGCCATGATTTCTCCTCCCGCGAGAATTGAAAGTCGATTTTGGGGCTGTTCCGTCGGGTCGTATTCTAGCAGAGCGGCGCGGAATCCGACGACCGGCTGATGGGCCGACGCCTCCTGCGCCGTCGCCGCCGTGGGGCATAATCCACTGGTGAATCCGATGCGGAAGAGTCACTCTCTTCCCTGGCCGCAGGTTCGTCTGCTTCGGCATCCGGCCCAGACAGAGTCACTGTCGGCGCCCGCGTCGCTTGCGGTTCCTCCTCCTGAGCCTCCGTCGGTGGCGGGCCGTGGTGGGCCCGGTGGGCCTGCCATTGCACCTGCGTCAGCAGGGTGAGCAGGACTCCGGGAACGAATATGAACAGGTTCAGGACGCCGCCCTCCTGCACCCATCTCACTGAGAGCACCACGCCGGCGATGAGAAAGAACCAGGCCAGGCCGCCGATGAATATGCCGAAAAACCCCTCGCCCTTGTGCCACGGCGATCGCAGGGTCAGGATGGACCAGACCGGGGGGAAGATGATCAGGCCGTAGTAGATCTCAGGCCGGTAGAACCAGGGCCGCGGATAATCGGAGATGTCTCGTGCAGGTCGGGATGCCATCGGCGTAATCTCGTATCTAATTGCGGGCCAGCAGCATCTGGAACTCGATCTCGGACAGTTCCCGCCTCTCCCGGATTGATGCCACGGCGTACTCGGTGCAGAGACGGGCGAAACCGGAGTACTCCAATATGTTATGTCCCATGATGACCACGGGAACATCGCGGCCGAAGTCGATCCCCAACTGGCCTCCGTCATCCTCGTCGATACGCAACTCGATGTCACGCCCAGTGAGGCGCTCGATCTTCTCCTGGATGCGGTCTATGAACTCCTGGTCGTTCACAGGCAGGCTCCTGTCTTTCAGCGTCTGGTCCTGGCGCGGCGGACACGGAAGGCGGCGCCGTCTTTCTGCTTACTGGCCCATTTCAGGTAACCGGCGAACTGCGGGTCGGTGCGCAGCCGCTCCACCGAGTTTAGCTCATTGGCCAGGGTCTTTTCGGAAAACATGGCGTGCAACTGCCGATGGCAGGTCGGGCAGAGACGAGCCTTGGGGCCAAACTTGCCACCCCGGGAGCGCGGCACCAGGTGGTGCTCGGTAAATCGCACCGACTCCCGTTGGCACAGCTCACAGACTGGCGACTCCTCGCGGGGAGGGGTTCGGTCTGCCAATTCGGTCGCTGTCCGTCGGCGGGCTGTCACCCTGAACCCTGCTCCTGCTGCCCATCCTCGGGATTGTCGGCCCTCGGATTCTCCATGAATCGCCAGCCGGGCAGGTCCACCACCCACTCGCCGTCCTCCAGCAGCATAGGAAGGATCAGCCCGTTCATCGCGCGACCCCGTTGCACCTCGGTGTTGTCCTCGGTGATCCCAAAGGGCAGGAAGGCAAAGGCATGCACGTCGTCGACGTAGCTGGTGGGCGAAATGCCCAGGTCCGTCAGGTCCTCCAGCGGCCAGAGGCGGAGCACGGTGGTGCGAAAGTCCTCCAGCATGGCGGCCCTCATGGGGTGTTCCTGGTTGTATCCGGCCCGGTAGGCCACCTGCATATCAACGCGGAAGCGGGTAGCCCATACGCCCATGCGCATCCCGCGAGTCTCCTTGGACAACATGGACCACGCAACGTTCATATCGCCGTCGCGCACGGCCTCGGCAAATATTCCGGCCCGGTTGCCGCATTCATCCGGAAACGGGCTGCGCCTTTCGCCCGGTATGGGCATAGGGTTCCCTCATTGTTGTCGATTTTCTGGTTGGGGGTTGTCTGGACCAGGGATTATCGAGATTCAAGGATGCTCAGGATTGACCCCATTGGGGGAATCTTTGAATCCGGTAATTCCTGACCCAGACAGTTTACACAATTCCCGCCCTCTATCCGGGAGATGAACCAGGTGGCTACCACCCTATGGCGTAGCCGTCGCGGCGAGGGTCGGCTGCACCGTGGAGTGTGCCGGTGTCTCCGTCAACCTGGATCATCATCTCGCTGCCCGAGGCTCCCCAGCCGTGCATCACTTCCAGAGTATGCCCCCGCCGCCGCAGGCCGTCCAGCGTTTCGGCTGGGAACCGGGACTCCACGTAGAGCAGGTTGTCGCACTCGTGGGGGATGGCAGACTCCGTGGGGCTGTGCGTGTTGCGCCAGCGGGGCGCGTCCACCGCCTCGGCCACGGTCATGCCGAAGTCCAGGACGTGGGTGATGACCTGCATGTTGGTCTGCACCTGCGTGTCCGCACCCGGAGTGCCGCAGACCAGCGCCAGGTCGCCGTGCCCGGAGTTGCCGTTCCTCGATCCGCCGTTCTGGTGGGCGTGCTGCGACTCCCCGGCGTCCCGGAACACCATGATCGGGTTCATGGTGTGGCGCACCCGCTTGCCCGGCGCCAGGCAGTCGACATGGTCGGGGTCGAGGTGCCAGTAGGTCATGCGATTGTTCAGCAGGATGCCGGTCTCTCCAGCCACGATGCTAGAGCCCAGCGAGCTCTGGATGCTCTGGAGCTGACAGACGGCGTTGCCCCAACGGTCGACCACCACAAAGCAGGTGGTGTCCTCCTCCTGCATGGCACCTGACGCAGCGGCGGCCTTGGGACGCCGTCCGTAGTTGGCCGGTTGGTAGCCCCACGGGTCGCCCTGTTTAACCGCCTCGGCCGCACGCTCCGGATCGATAAGTCGCGCCCGGTCGGCGGCGTACTGCTTGGAAAGCATGCCCTCCACGGGCACGTCCATCCAGTCAGGGTCGGCCATGTAGGCCTCGCGGTCGGCGAAGGCCAGTTTCTTGGCCTCCACCATCAGGTGGATACTCTCCGGCGTATTGCACCCCAGGCTCTTCAGGTCGAACTGCTCGACAATGTTCAGCTCCTGCAGCAGGACGTGGCCGCTGGAGTTGGGCGGCGCCTCGTAGACTGTGTGGCCGTGGTATGTCGTGGAGATGGGCGACTGCCACCGGGAGCGGCAGTCGGCCAGGTCATTGAGGGATAGTATCCCGCCCTGCTCCTCGCTGAACCTGACCAGGGCGCGGGCCGTCTCGCCCTCGTAGAACGCGTCGCGCCCGCCGTCGACGATGGCTTTGAATGTGCGGGCCAGCGCGGGCTGCCGCAGGATCTGACCTGGCTGCATGGGTACGCCGCCGGGGGCGAAGACCGCCTGGGAGTCGGGGAACTCGCATAGCAGCCGGTCGCCGGAGATGACGCCCGACAGAACGTGTGTGACCGGGAAGCCGTTCTCCGACAGGTCGATGGCCGAGTCGAACAACTCGGTGCGGGACAGGGTGCCGTACCGGTCGTGGGCTGCCATCCAGGCGTCCACCAGCCCCGGCACCGACACCGAAAGGATGCCCTTCATGGGGATGCCGTTGCTGCGGTACCAATCGACGTCAGTGGCGTAGGGAGCGGCGCCGGTGCCGTTGCACACCTCGATGGTTCCCGCCTGCCGGTTGTAGATCATGATGAACCCATCGCCGCCGATGCCCGACATGTTGGGCTCGACCACGTTGAGGGCGGCGGCGGTGGCGATGGCGGCGTCGACGGCGTTGCCGCCCCGCTGCAGCGCGGCCATGCCGGCCTGGGCCGCCAGCGGGTGCCCGGCGCACACCATGCCGTTGCGTCCCATGACCACCGGACGGTTGGACTCAAAGTTGACGCCGTGCGGTGTCTGCGCCATCGCGGGTGCCTCCTTAGTTACTTGAATGCCGGATTGCTATTGCCGGTTCAGGTAGGCCAGCAGGCTGGAGCCGCAGTCGATGCGGTCTACCAGCTTCCTCTTACCGCCATAAGAAACGGTTTTTGTCTGGATGGCCCGAAGGTCATTGCCCTTCATTTTGCCTCGAAAGAACAGCACCGGATACCATTTCTCGATGGTGCGGTTTCGGAGAATTGACCTCGCCAGTTCCAGTCCTCCCTGAATCTGGCTGATCGCCTTCGGGACTTCCGGGTTCCTGCCTCCCTTGAGTTCGGCAGCGCAAATGAAATCTTCGCTTAGCCATCCGAAAATAAGTCGGTCGCATAGTCGAGAAGCAACCCTGTGTTTAGGACAACTCTGGTTTTGATCTCCGTGAACTGTGGCCAGTCCCTCAGTTTTCAAGCCAGAGACATCTATTCGGCAATTGGGTTCCGAGTAGGAATCGGTCAGACAACAATCGCCGTAGGTGTCGCGGATGCTCTCCGCCAACTGGGAGTACGCCATCAGTTTCGGTCACGCTGCAATGCTATGGATTCGTTGTATATGGCCTCAAAGACGGAGGCAAACTCGTCCTCGTCAATCCCGGTGTCGGGGTCGATTTCGAGGTTCACGGTCTCGCAGCCGCCCAAATCCTGGTTATACCGGAACAGGTAAGCTCCCACTTGCTCCGGTTGCAGGAAATCCTCTGGTTCAAAGCCTCCTTCCTCTACCAACTCAGGGCTGGCGTGTCGGAGCGCCAGCAGGTTGTTGATCTGGCTGATGATGATGTCGCTGTGTGTCGTAATCAGAACCTTCACCCCCGCATTCACCAGCCGCACGATACCCCGCGCCAACTGCCGCTGCGCCGCCGGGTGCAGGTGCGACTCCGGCTCCTCCAGGATGAGCAGGTCGCCGGGACGGACCAGGTACTTGAGGAACAGGATCAGAGGGGCGAGTTCGGAGACCATTGAGGAGGTTTGGTCTAAGGTGAATTTTCCCGCCTTTGAATCATAGGCGATATCAGGGAATGGCAATCCCTCAGATTCGTCCAAATCAATCTTGCCTTGTAAAACGCTGGTTTCAATAAAACTAACCGCTTCATCCAACGCAACCCTTGGATGTGCAGGCTTCATGTCCCTATGCATACTCATCAGGTTAGCTAGAAACTCAGTTGAGACACCCGGCAAGATTGGAATTTCTATACCATGTGAATTCCTCTGAGAGGATAGACGGACTATCGAGGAGGCTAGAACCTTTTGGCCTTGAACAATTCCGGACCGGGCCGCTGGGAGGTAGTAAGTTTGAGCAGGCAACCCGTCTAAGAGGCTCGCAGCGATACTGTCTGCCATTAGATCGGCAATTGATGCTATCGTAGAATCAACTTCTTCATCTTTCCTGGCAGATGCAAGTACAGACATAGAATTAAGCATGGCCTCAGTAATGTCTACTTGCTCTATCGTGAATTCTGGCAAAGGTTTTGAGGCTCCCGGACAGTGGAGCACCAGCTTCAATACAGGCTCGTCGCTGTGGGTAGCCAAATAGAAATCGCCATGTCCGTTCCCACGCCGTAAGAATCCGTGTTCTCCACCGTAGATCCGATGGAGTAGACCCACGACCTCGCTGCAATAGGACTCCAAAAGGCCGGTAACCAACCCGTCTAACCACAAACGAACGTCGTCAGGAAGGTCGGCAACCGTCGGCATTAAATTTCCCGATTTCTGGCGGGCACTTGGCATTGCCCACTCGGCGAAAGAATTCGGGACTTCACCAGGATTTCTTAATCTCCGGCCCGGGTGAATCGCTCTGTACTTAGGAAAACCATCTGAACGGCCATGGATGTAACCAGCATTTGTGTTTGTCACCGCGTACACCGCTGTGGCCATGTAGGACTTGCCGGTGTTGCTGGGGCCGACGAAGATTGTCAGGGGCTTCAGGTCTACTAATCCCTCTGCGATGGGGCCGAAGTTTTTGATCGAGATCGTCAGCATCTGCGTTCCGTGCGGGCAGCGGTTGGGCTACTCTCCATGATAAGACATTCCCGCGGAGCGCGCCGTTTCCGGCCCCGCGGGAATGGGCGGTGCGAATAGCGAATTAGTCGGGAATCTCCTTGTCCATGCCCTCGCCCAGCTCCACGTCGAAGGCCGTCAGCACCTGGGCCACCAGCAGGTAGTGGCCGCAGAGCACGGTGAAGTGCAGCGTATCCTGCTCGCCGAACCGGTCGGTCATGGCCTTGAAGGTGGCGTCGCTGACCTTCTTCTGGCGCAGCAGCTCGTGCACGTAGTTCACCAGCAGCGCCTCGTCGCCCTCCAGTCCCGCCGGAGCGGTGCCGGTGGCGATGGCCTTGATGGTCGACTCCGACACCCCGGCCTGGCGGGCCAGCCGGGCATGTGCCGAGAACTCGTACTGCTGGTTCATCTCCTTGGCCGTGGCGATGATCAGCGTCTCCTTGAGGCCCTCGGGCTGGCCGAACTCGAAGCGCACAAAGGCGCCGGTGTCGGCGACGCGGGCGGCCAGCTTGGGGCTGTTCAGCAGCACCCCGAAGGGCCCGCGAACGCTGCCGCGGGTGCCGACGATGGCGTCGTGATACTGCTTGTCCTCATCCGACAGTTGTTCCCTGGATACCGGGGATATGCGTGGCATCAGTCTTTCCTCCGATGGTTGTTTGATTTGAGGCGATTGTCTGAATCAGGATTAACAGGATTCAATGATTGTCAGGATGATTGAGCCCAATCCTGTAAATCTTATAATCTCCAAAATCCTGATTCAGACAAACAAGCGCTACTTGACCGGCACCGGGATGCCGGCGATGTTGGTCTGCACCGAGCCCAGGTGGTTGCGGCTGGTGAAATACAGGGTCTTCCAGTCGGCGCCGCCGAAGCACAGGTTGGTGGTGGCGGACGCGCCGTGCACCACGCAGCCCAGCTTTCTGCCCGACGGGTCCATCACCCACAGGCCGCCGGAGCCGCCGCAATACACATTGCCCTCGACGTCCACTTTCATACCGTCGGGGACGCCCGGAGCATCGCCGGTCAGGTCGACGAAAACCCGGTCGCTCTGGCGGGCCAGCGAGCCGTTGGGGTTCATATCGAAGGCACGGATGTGGCCCCGCCGCGAGTCGTTGATGTACAGCACGCTCTCGTCGGGCGAGAAGGCCAGCCCATTGGGAAGCACGAAATCGTCCACCAGCAGCGTGATGCTGCCCAGGTCAGGGGTGACCCGGTACACCCCGGCGTGTTGGAGGTCGAACTGCGTGGCTGGCGTGGGCAGCGTCCACGGGTCGGTGAAATAGATGCAGCCGTCGGACTTGACCACCACGTCGTTGGGGCGGTTGAGAGGTCGTCCCTGGAAGCTGGCGGCCACCACGGTTATGCTGCCGTCCGGCTCGGTGCGGGTGACCCGACGGCTGTCGTGCTCGCAGGCGATGAGGCGGCCCTGGAGGTCGCGAGTGAGGCCGTTGGCCCGGTTGGTCGGCTCGTGGTCGACGCTGGCGCCCTGCCCGGGCACGAACTTCATGCGCCTGTTGTTGTGGATATCGCTGAAGAGCAGGTAGCCGCCATCCGACCACCACACCGGCCCCTCGGCCGGGCCATTGTCGCCGCCGTAATCGTCGGGCGTGTGCCGCGCGATTTCGGCGTCGGCGGAGATTAAGCGCGCGAGTTCCGGGGCGTGTTGCTCGATAGGCATGGTCCCCTCCTGGAATACTTTCGAGTTGGCATCCGCATTATAGCCGAAGGCGTTGCTGGTCATTAGCCAATATTTCGCCGGGCGGTTGATGTTGCGTCCGCCGCAGCCAGGAACTTTTAATTGTTCCCTCTCCCTCCGGGAGAGGGTTAGGGTGAGGGCGTACCCCCGGTAGCAAACAATGGGAAAACCCTCGCGAGGCTACCGACGCTTCCACCTTCTCCCTGCAAGGGTTTCGGAGAATAAAAAGGCCCTACCGCCGTCGCTGTCTCTCCTTGACTGCCCTTGGCGGGTAAACTATTCTGCCGAGAGGAGCAACCCTATCTGAATGTCCGTTGAATTATCCAGCGTCCCAATTCCACATTCCCCACTCGAAATTCCAAATTCAAGGAGGAGCGATATGGCCCTCAGCCTGAACCACGTTCATCTCAAGTCGCCCGACCCCCACAAGACCGCCCAGTTCTACATCGACACGATGGGCGCCACCAAGATCGCCGATGTGGGCGAGATCGGCGTACGCCTCGACCTGCATGGCCTGACACTGAACGTCACCAAGCACATCGAGACCCAGACCCGCGACCAGAAATACGGCATGGAGCACATCGCCATCGATGCCGACGACATCCAGGGCATGATCGACATGCTCAAGGCCAACGGCGCCACGATCCTGGAAGAGGCCGTGGTATCCGGCGACCGGCGCGTCGTGTTCTTTGAGGGTCCCGATGGCGTGCAGCTGGAGTTCATCGAGAGGAAATAGAGGCACACCCCACCCTAACCTTCCCGCGGAGGGAGAGGGAACAAGTCCCGAATAATAATAAGGAGACTGCAATGCTTTACGAGAATCGCATCTACAAGGCCGTACCCGGCAGGCTGGGCGACATCAACGCCCGTTTCGCCAATCACACAATGGGCTTTTTCAAGCAGTACGAGATCGGGATGATGGGATTCTGGACCGACGACATCGGCGCCAGCAACCAGCTCACCTACATCCTCTCATTCGACAGCCTGGCCGACCGCGCCGAAAAGTGGGCCGCCTTCGGGGCCGACAAGGGCTGGGCCGAGGTCCGCGCCGAGACCGAGGCCAACGGCCCCATCGTGGCCCAGGTCATCAACTCGTTCATGAGCCTGACTCCCTACTCGCCGGAGCCCAAGTTCACCACCCCCATCCAGGAGCTGCGCATCTACGACGCCATGCCCGGCAAGCTGCCCGACCTGCACAACCGGTTCAAGAACCACACCATGGGTCTGTTCGAAAAGCACGGCATCGAAAACGTGGCCTACTGGACCGAGGACGTGGGAACCAGCAACCGCCTGGTCTACATGCTGGGCTACCCCGACCTGGGCGGCCGCGAGAAGAGCTGGACAGCCTTCCAGAACGACCCGGACTGGCAGAAGGCCCGCGCCGCCTCCGAGGAGAACGGCTCCCTGGTGCGAGTCTCCACCCACTCCATCCTCCGCCCGACGCCCTACTCGCCTCGCTAGGTCCATCATTGTTTCGGATAACCAATGTCCGCTCCCTTTCTTCGATTGAGGGAGCGGACAAGACTTCCCGCCGGTCAGAATGAGGGAACCAGACAAGGAGCGGGGCGAACCGCAACAGCAAGACCGAGATTCCATCTGGAGCATTCCTCCCGCACGCCGCGCCTTGTATTTCGGCCTGTTCACGCTGTATGCGCTGGCTGGAATCGGGTTCCTGGTCTGGTACCATGTATTTGAGGTTGGGTCGGACACTTGGCCTGAGACTATCCTGTCCATCACCCAGGGTATAGGTTTACACACTGTGGGAGCTGCTGGATTGGCGCTCCTGACAATAGAAGGACCGAATACAGTTATGGTTGTAGGCGACTACCTCAGAAAAAAGCTGATAGAACCTCTTGAGGAGCGGCGCCGACAAGAGGCCGAACAGCGCCAAAGGGAAGCGCGCGAAAAAGGCTTAGCCGAAGGCCTAGCGGAAGGTCGCGCTCAAGGTCAGGCCGCGTGGCTCGCATGGAACGAGCGGCGGCTAGTAGCCGAGGCCAATGGCGAACCCTTCGACGAACCCACTCCCGGAACCCCATCCGACAAGTCCGAGTGATTGACAGCATGGACGTTCAGAAACTGCGCGACGAGATCCCTGTCCTCCGAAACCTGACCTACATGAACACGGGCTGGTCCGGGCCGCCTCCGCGCGCCGCCGCCGAGGCCATGCAGGCCCGGGTGGCCCTCGAGGCGGAGCAGGGACCGACCACTCCGGGCGTCTACGAGAGTGGCCGCGAGGTGCAGGAGGAGGCCCGTCGCGCCGCAGCCCGCCTGCTGGGCGCCGACGTGGACGAGACGATGGTCACCCGCAACACCACGGAGGGCCTCAACATCGTCCTCAGCGGCATCGACTGGAAAGAGGGCGACGAGATCATCACCTGCAACCTGGAGCACGGCTCGGTGCTGTCTCCCAGCTGGCACATCGCCCATCGCTACGGCGGAAAGGTCCGCGTGGTGGACCTGGAGCCACACGATTCCTACGACGCCATTGTCAGCAAGTTCGCGGCGGCTGTGACGGATCGCACTCGCCTCATCTTCGTCAGCCACATCGAGTACTCCACCGGCCTACGCATGCCCGCCGCCCAGCTGTGCCAGCTGGCCCACGACAACGGCGCGGAGATCATGCTGGACGGAGCCCAGACCGGGGGGCACATCGCGCTGGACATGCACCGCGACGGTTTCGACTACTACTCGATTCCAGGCCAGAAATGGGTTCTGGGCTACGAGGGCGTCGGCGCCCTGTACATCCGCCGCGACCTGATCGACAGCGTGCATCCAGCCCACACCGGTGGCCGGGCCGTAATCCAGGACGGCGAGCCGGGGTCCCCCGGCAGCTACCGCCTAAACACCTCCAGTATGGACAAGTTCCTCGGCGGCTCGGGCAGTGTCCCCCTACAGACGGCGTTTGTCGAGGCCGCCAAGTTCATCGAAAGCGTGGGCGTCCCCGAAATCGAGGCCCGCAACGTGTCACTGGCAGCCCGGTTCAAGGCACAGTTGGCCGAGATTTCTGCCGTGAACGTGCTGTCACCCATGGGCGATACCCAGTCCGCCGGGCTGGTCTCGTTCGCTGTCGCCGGGCAGTCGCCCGACGCAGTGGTGGCCCGCCTCTGGCAGGACCACCGCATCGTAGTGCGGCAGGTCCACTACCCCGAGGTCATCCGAGCCTCTCTACACTTTTTCAACACCGAAGAAGAAGTGGACCAGCTGGCCCAGGCCGTGGCGGAACTGGCCTAGCCCCGGTCACCTACGCCAGCGTTCCGGGCGGGTACTTCTCCAACCACCAGCGAGCGATTTCGTCGCGGCGGGCAAACCAGACGCCGGGCATTTGCCGGGCGTATTGCAAGAACCGCTCCAGTGCTCGTGACCGAGCTGGGCGCCCGACGATGCGGCAATGCAGCCCCACCGACATCATCTTGGGGTGGGTGCGGCCCTCCTCGTACAGGACGTCGAAAGTGTCCTTGAGGTACTCATAGAAGGCACTGACGCTGGACAGGCCGCCGCGCCAGAACCGGGCATCGTTGGTCTCCATGCTGTAGGGAACCACCAGCCATGGCTGTTCGTTGCCGTCGGCCCCACTGACCGTCGTGTAGTAGGGCAGATCGTCGTTCATGCCGATGCTGTCATAGATGAATCCCCCGTGGTCCACCACCAGCTGCCGGGTGTTCAGGCTGGGGCCGTAGCGGGTAAACCAGCCGACGGTGCGCTCACCGGTGGTTTCCTGTAGCGATTCCACCGTGCGGGCGATGGCTTCCCGTTCCTCCTCGGGGGGCATCAGGTGATACTCCTCCCAGCGGTAGCCGTGCCCGCAGACCTCGTGCCCCTCGGCGGGAATGGCCCGAGCGACCTCCGGGTTTCGCTCCAGGGCCAAGGCGCAGCAGTAGAAGGTGGACTTGACCTCGTAGCGGTTGAACATGTCCATCAGCCGCCAGACCCCGACGCGGCTCCCGTACTCGAAGAACGACTCATTGTTCAGATCGCGGTCGCCCGGGGGAACCGGCGACGGCACCTCGTTGTTGGTCTCGTGGTGGGGGTCGCCGTCTAGGGTGCTGCGTTCCGCGCCCTCCTCGTAGTTGACCACCAGCGACACGGCGATTCGCGCCCCTCCCGGCCACTCGATCTGCGGTACGTTCCTTCCGTAGCCGATCAAATCCCGTTCCATCGCGTTCCTCCAGGGCCAATTTCGCCGGGCCGTTTTACATATAATACCCGTATTCCCCAGCCACCCGCCTTCACCCTTATCCGCATTCAGAAGAGTGGTGATTCAAATGAGCCTAGCTGCAGACCTGGTTTATGAACTCAAAAACGTCGCCGACCCCGTGATATCTCCCGATGGTCAGCGAATGGTCTATACCAAATCGTGGGCCATAAAGGATAAAGCCTCGCCTGCAACCCGATCGAGGCTGATGCTAATGGATCTGGGTTCAGGCCAGGAATCCGCCAATGCCGGGGAACGAGAATTTACGCAGGGCAACGCAGACGGTTCGCCGCGTTTCTCCCCCGACGGCGCCACCCTGGCCTTTCTGCGGTCCACGCAGCCAGGAGAGCCGCGCCAGGTATGGCTCATACCCGCCGACGGTGGCGAGTCCAGGCAGTTGACCAGCGCTGCCAAGGGCGTGCAGGACTACGCCTGGTCGCCCGACAGCGGACGCATCGTCTATTGCGCGGACACCGAACCTGACTCCGGACCGGTGGACGGCAATGGCGATGACGGCCCACAGGTTGTCGAGGTCAACCGCCTCCGTTACCGCCACGACCTGCAGGGGTGGCGCGGCGACTCCCATTACCACCTGTACGTAATCGAACTGCATTCCGGCGATACCATTCCCGTCACCCACGGTGACTGGGATGACTTCGGCGCCGTTTGGTCTCCTGACAGCTCCAAGATCGCTTTCATCTCCGGACGGCGCGAGGACCGCGACTCCCGCGCTCTGACCGAGGCCTACGTCGTCCCGGCAGAGGGCGGCGAGCCGGAGTGCTGGTCGGGCGGCCTGAGCAGCGTGGGAGCGGTGGCGTGGTCTCCCGACTCCAGCAGACTGGTGGCCGTCGCCTCCGACGACGACGCTGGAATGGTGCTCTGGCAGGGTTGGCTCTATATCCTCCAACCCGAGGGCAAACCCCGGCGCCTGACGGACGACAAGCAGCGTCCCACACTGGGAGGCGGTCCCGGCGCCGCGAGGCAGCCGGAAATCCGCTGGTGCGACGACGGTCGCATCATTTTCCTCGGGGAGCACAAGGGCCAGAGCTTCATCTACCAGGCCTCCCCGGATGGAGGAGAATCCCGCCAGCGGTGGGGTGGCGGACGCCTGGCATCCGCGCTTTCCTTGGACGGCAAGGGTCGGCGGGCAGTCGTATCCTCCAGTTCTCCGGCGCACCCATCGGACATACACCTGGTGGAGATGGGAGACGGCACCTCCAGCGTCGTCGTCGAGCCGAACTCTACATTCCTGGCCAGCCGACCGACAGCGCCCCTGGAAAAGTTCAGCCTGGAGCGGGCCGGTTACCAGGTCGAATGCCGGCTCTGGTTTCCCCCTGACTTCGACGCCGACTCCAAGTATCCCCTGGTGCTGGACATCCACGGCGGCCCCAACGGGGCATTCTACGACTCATACGTGCCTTGGCAGCAGGCCCTGGCAGGTTCCGGTTACCTCGTGCTGGCAGTCAACCCCCGGGGCTCGTCGACCTACGGCAATGAGTTCATGCGTGCTGTTCTGGACGACTGGGGCGGCGAGGACTACCTGGACCTGATGGCCGCCGTGGACACCGTATGTCAGAGGCCTTACGTGGACCAGCAACGCCTGGGCATACACGGATACAGCTACGGCGGATTCATGACCAGCTGGACCATCGGGCACTCCCGGCGGTTCGGAGCGGCGGTGGTGGGCGCCCCCTGCACCAACCTGTACACCATGTACGGGACCTCCGACATCGGCATCAGCTTCGGTGAGCCGCAGTGGGGCTGGTCGGCGGAGGAGTCCCCGGAGAAGCTGCTGGCCCGCTCGCCCATCAGCTACGCAGCCAAGGTCACCGCTCCGGTGCTGCTGCTCCACGGGGAGGCCGACGCCCGCTGTCCGGTGGCGCAGAGCGAGGAATATTTCGTGGCGCTCAGGCGCCTGGGCAAAAGAGTGGAATTCGTACGCTTTCCCGAAAGCAATCACTCGTTCCCGCGAACAGGGCATCCCAGGATGCGCGAGGAGTACATGTCACGAATGCTGAACTGGTTCAATAGATGGCTGGGGTGATTCTGAATTGGCGCGAACATTAACGCATTTCGTAATCCACACTCCCAAATTCGTGAAATGCGACAGCCATACGCAGCGGAATGGTTGTTTTGTTGACTATCTTCGGGCAATGGAGTAGCATCCACCAAATTATCCGTTGCCGTTCGTATCTGTCGACAGCGACGGGGAGAACCGGAGGTACCCAGGCAAGATGTTCGCTAGATTAGATGTTCGATTAATATTAGCAATTGCCGCGATTGTGGCTCTGGCGGTTTTGGCCGCCTGCGGTTCCTCGGCAACGGAAGAGCCTGCAGAACCCACCGCCACAACCGCGCCGGCCGCCGAGCCCACCAGTGCCCCACAGGCCGCGGCTCCCACTACGGCCCCGCAGGCCTCCTCATCGGGCACGACGTCCGGAGGCGATGCGGCCACCCCCACGCCCTACGCTTTCGCTGCCAGGGCCTCCATCGAGGAACTGGATGCGAAATACCCTTGGCCACCTGCCGAGCCGCCCTGGCCGCCTCGCCGGGGAGGCGTGGTCCACCTGACCATGAGCCCAATTCCCGACTTGGACCCCAACAGGGCCCGCAACAACGAGAACCTGGCCCAGTATGACGCCCTGCTGGAATGGGAGTCGACGTGGTGGTTCCCCGAGGTACACACCACGCCCACCATCCGCCCCAACATCGTCATGAGCTGGGAGGCGGTGGACCTGGATACCTGGGACTTCCACATCGACCCCGATGCCAAGTTCCACAACATTGAGCCAATGAACGGACGGGCGGTTACTGCTGAGGACATCAAGTTCTCCTTTGACCTGCTCAGCCTGGTGCCCCAGTACACGGCCACCGCGTCCGTGGAGAGCGTGGAGGTTGTGGACGACGATACGGCCCGTTTCCACCTGAAGCAGGCGCTGGCCAACTTCCCGCCGCTGTACACCAACGGCTCCACCCCGCCCGTGGTTGCCAGGGAGGCCCACGAGGCCGAGGGCGGCCTGCATGAAAATCCCGGCGGAACCGGCGCCTTCCTGCTCAAGGAATTCTCCGCTGGCGAGGGCATGCTGTTCACCGCCACTGACGACTATCACCTGGACATCAAGGGCGAACCGCTCCCGTTCCTGGATGCAGTCCGCTACGTGTTCACCCGCGACCCGGCGACCCAGGTGGCGCTGTATCGCGCCGAACAGATCGACCTCATGCGCATCAGCTCTTTCGACATACTTGACCAGGTGCTGGAGTCCGTGCCCGACACCCAGCTGTACCGCATACCCTCCTTCGGCTGGGGCGATCACGGCGTATTCCTCAACCTGCAGAAGGAGCCTTTCGACAACGTAAACGTGCGGCGCGCCATGTCCATGGCCATCAACCGCGACGTGATCGCCAGCGTCATCAACGCCGGCGACGCCACTCCCTACGGGCCCATCCCCTGGGCCGTGGGCGGGTACACCGACATCGCCGACTACAACGTGGACAACCTCGGCGAGTGGTACCAATACAATCCGGAGAGGGCCAAGCAACTGCTGGCCGATGCCGGGTATGGGGACGGTTTCGAGGTTGAGATCGAATGGGGTGAGCTGTCCGGCTTCACCTTCGGCGACACCGCCGTGTTGCTGGAGCGAATGTGGGAGGACATCGGCCTCGACGTGACCATCAAGCAGAGCGAGTACGCGACCTGGTGGTCCAAGACCAAGTGCGGCGAGCCAATGAACGACTCACTCATCGGCCTGAGCCCCTACGGGTCCGGCCCGACGGCCTACGACTGGCTGTACCTGCCCTATCACTCCAGCTCCAGCGTGAACTGCCCCCTGGTGGAGGATGCCCAGATCGACGCGCTGCTGGATGAGTGGATCGAGTCCGACGAGGCCCGCCAGACGGAGATACAGCGGGAGCTGTGGGACTACCTGACCGACCAGGTTTACCGCCTGACCACCATTGTCCCGCCGCACTACCGGCTGACCCAGTCGTACCTGCACGCGGGCGACAACCCCTACTGCTGGTTCACCGGGTACTGCTCCTACGAGGTCAAGTCGGCCTGGCTTACCGATGACGCGCCCCAGCGCTCCTACGACAAGTTTGCCGAGTAACGGCAACGGCACAACAACGCACGCGCACGGCTGAATGTCCCGCACTAAGAGGACGTTTGGCCGTGCGTCCACCCGTATCTCGTCACCGTTGACCCCGGTATTCTCTAAGGGTTGTTGGCTCCGAGCCGCAGCCTTTGATGCTTGGTTACTCTGACCCTCCAGGTCGTTCACTCGTATGCGGTATTACATCCTGAGAAGAGTTCTCCTGGCCATACTGGTGCTGTGGATGGTGCACCTGCTGGTCTTTTCCATGGTCCGGCTGTTCCCGGGCGACGTGGTAATGATGCGCCTCGCCCAGGACGCCACCATGACCAAGGAGTCCTACGAGCGGGCGCGCCAGGAGTTGGGGATCGACCGGCCCTTCCTGGTCCAGTACGGCGAAACCATGGGGGGCTTGCTGCGAGGAGACCTGGGCGACTCGCTGCTCAGCGGCAGGCCGGTAAAAGATGAACTGGGCGACCGGGTGTGGCTGACCTTGCACCTGGCCATCCTGTCTCTTGCCATCGCCCTGGTGATAGCCATTCCCATAGGGATCCTGGCAGCCATCCGGCAGGACACACTGGCTGACTACAGCGGCAGGATGTTTTCCATCCTGGGCCTGTCTCTTCCGGACTTCTGGACCGGCGTGGTGGCCATCCTGATCCTGTCACTCTGGTTCCACTGGCTACCGCCCCGGGGCTTTGAGGAAATCTGGGTCGATCCCATCAAGGTCTTCCAGCAGCTGGGCATCCCCGCCCTCATCATCGGATTCCGATTCTCCGCCATCATCATGCGAATGACCCGGTCGTCCATGCTGGAGGTACTGCGGGAGGACTACATTCGCACCGCCTGGTCCAAGGGACTGTCGGAGCAGCGAGTCATCATCGGTCACGCCCTGAAAAACTCTTTCATCCCGGTCATAACCCTGTTGGGACAGCAGTTTTCCATCCTGCTTGGCGGCACGGTCATCATCGAGACCATTTTCCTGCTGCCGGGAGTGGGGAACATGACCCTGGACGCCGTGATATTCCGCGACTACACCTTGGTGCAGGGAGCGGTACTATTCTTCGGCGGGATCATGGTGTTAATGAACCTGTTGGTCGACATTTCATACGCTTGGTTCGACCCTCGGATACGCTATGGCTAGAGAAACAGACCCGATACAGGTGGCGCAGGCGCCGTCCAGCCCGCTGGAAGCCGCATCCGCGCTCCTGAAGCGTCAGTATGTCACCCTGAAGCGTTTTGCCATCTCCAAACCCATGGGAGCGGCGGGGGCAGTAATCGTGGTGCTGGTGGTGCTGGCCGCCATCTTTGCGCCGGTGGTCTCTCCCTACGACCCGTACGCGTCCAACCTGGATGAGAACGGGCTGCCGGTGAGACTGGTGGGGCCCAGCGGCCCCTTCCTGCTGGGGACCGACGCCATCGGCCGCGACGTACTGAGCCGCATCATCTACGGCGCCCGAATATCGCTGGTCGTTGGGCTGGGAGCCGTGACCCTGGGCACCCTGTTCGGAGCCCTAATCGGCCTGGTGTCTGGCTATTTTGTGGGCAAGGTAGACCAGGTGCTGCAGCGGGTGGTCGACACCCTGATGGCCATACCTGCCATCGTGCTGGCGCTGGCCGTCATAACCATGCTACAGCCGGGGCTGTTCAACATCATCCTGGTGATCGCCATCGTGATTGCGCCCGGAACGTCCAGAGTGGTGCGCGGCACGGTGCTGGCCATCAAGGAAAACGTCTACATTGAGGCGGCCCGGTCCATCGGCGCAGGCGGCTGGCGCATCGTCTTCCGCCACATCCTGCCCAACGTGGTTGCGCCCATCATCGTGATCGCGTCCATCTGGGTGGGCAACGCCATCGTCATCGAGGCGGCGCTGAGCTACCTGGGTATGGGCACGCCACCCCCGACCCCGACATGGGGCGGGATGCTGGCGCTGGAAGGACGCCGTCACCTCGAGAACGCGCCATGGCTGGCCCTGGCGCCCGGTGCGGCCATCAGCATCGCCGTGCTGGCTGTGAACATGCTAGGCGACGCTCTCCGCGACGTCCTCGACCCCCGCCTCCGCAACCGCTAGCAGCGGACGGGTGGCGCCCCCTGGCCTGGCTAGGCGGATATCTGCTCGAATGAGAAGTCAGGGAGGGCCATTCGCTCGCCCGCGGGTTCATTTTAGTCCCCCTGCCCCACCCCCTACCCACGCGCCCGGGGCCAGGTGTCGCCCCAGGGGACGTCGGGCAGGCCGCGGGAGCGGCGCACCTCGTTGATCGTCAGCACCCCGCGGTCCAGCAGCTGCGACTCCCGGGACGTGCGGGCGTTTTCGTCCTCGGCCAGGGCCTCGATGGAGGCGAGGTCGAACTCCAATTCCAGTCCCTCGTACCCTAGCAGCGGGAACAGCTTTCGCGTCACCTGCTCCGCGAGGAAGGTCATCTCCGGCACCATGGTGTTGCGCCAGAAAAACCGCTCGGCTGCGTTGACGTTGGAGAACGTGGCTCGCTCCAGGTCGGACAGCAGGGGACGGGGAACGCCGAAGGCGCGGCTGACCTCCTCCAGGCTCCAGCGGAGGCCCTGGATGAAATCCATCTCCCGGTGGCTCAGACCCAGCGTCTTGATGTCGCGGACGAAGCTGGCCACGGCCGGGCGGCGGGCGTTGGCCGGGCCCCGGAAGCGGGACTCCCAACGGCGGTAGAAATCCTCCACCTCGCTGTCGTTCAGCTGCTCGTTGGCCAGGATGACAAAGTCGGGCTGAGCGGAGTTGCGCAGGAAATTCCGGTTGAACCGGAGGCCGTCGCGGCCCATGTCCACCGCCATCCGCGACGGGGCCACCGGCGACAGCCCGGCGTACTCCTCGAGCGGGTTGAAATATCGGAACCAGACCACCTCCTCCGGGGTCAGCGCCAGCATACGATTTCGCCCGTGGTACACGAATCCGCGAACGTACTCGTCCTTGTCGGGCACCACGGACACGCGGTCGGGCCGCAGCGGCCAAAGCTCGCGATTTCCATGGCGGTCGCGGTCCAGCATCCAGAATGCGGATCCCCACAGGTTCAGGTAGATCTCGGTGGCGCGCCACAGGTCCGACCGGGTGTACCAGCGGTTGACCTGCTCCAGCAGCCGCACCGCCGGATGGTCGGCAGGCACGGGCAGGCGCTGCCCGTCGGCACCGCGCGAGTAAACCACCACCGGAGGCCGGCTAAGCGCGTCGGCCCGGACACGGATGGCGGCGTAGACCGGCGTGGCAGTGGCGTAATACTCACCGTACTCGGTGCGGTTCCAGCCCCCACCTGCCCCAGCCAGCGCGGAGAACCCGTCGGTATCGGCGGCTGACGCCCCTCCCGACTTTACCCTGGCCGGGGCCATGGTTGCGGTGGGGGTTTGCTTGGGCCAAGGCATGCGGAGAGCCAGTTTCTGCATCATGTTCAATCCTCGCTGCGGTTGATTCCCTCTCCATGAGGGCTATCAGCAGTTCCCTCTCCCTCCTGGGGAGGGCTAGGGCGGGGGCGTGCCTCAATTTTGTCTGAATCAGGATTTACAGGATTAAAGGATGAGCAGGATGAAGGGATATCCTGAAAATCCTAAAATCCCGTAAATCCTGATTCAGACAAATACATTGCAATCTCCCTCACCTTCACAGGGAGGGAGCACGGGCTTTGGCCTTCTCCCATCCCCCGCTACGTCCAGATCCGGAGCCGATTGGCGGGCGGCAGGAACGCCAGCATCAGCGCGTCCGCCCTGTCGGGAGAGGACAGGCCGCGCTTGCGCATGTCGTCCTTGGACTCGATTTTCAGGCGATTCGTCTGGGTGTCGTGGCCATAGCGCATGGCCGCAAGCTCTCCGATCAGTTGGTTGTCGGCAGGGATGCTGATTCGCCCCGAGCTGAACCTTTCCGCCAGGGTCCAGTAACCCTCGGCACGCAGGTTCAGGTACGTCCTCTCCTGTCGCGCCTTGCTGGCCACGTTGACGCCTCGCACCTGGTGGCCAAGCTCACGCAGCCGGTCAACCACGCCGGCTCCCACGCCGACCTCGTCGATATGGAGCCAGGCAGGCTCGTTTTCCCGAATGGATGCGGCGACGAGGGCGGCCAGCTGCATGGTGTCCATCTTGCTCAGGGCCTGTATGTCCTCGACGCGGTCGCCCCTCCGCCGCAGGATGACACTGCGGTCGGAGCCGTAGCGTGCCACGTCCACGGCCAGGATGACCGGCTCCGACGCATCACCCTCCGGCGTGGGCCTAGGCGGGAAACGGTCCACCGCCGCTTCGATGTCTCTCAGGCTGATCAGCGTATCGTCGCCCTGCTCCGGGAACTCACCGAGGACACGGGCACGGTAGACAGGGTTTTTCTCTCCCCATATCTCGCGTCGCTCCTCCACCCACTTATGCGTGGTCAGGCCCGGAAACACCACGCGCCCGGCCCGCACATTGGGGCTCTCCAGGGCCGAGATGGTGATGTTGCGGTACAACGTCCGTTCCTCGTGGAAGGCGCGGCGGAAGGCTCCCTCCATGGTCGTGGGGTTGCCGATGAGCAGCAGTAGCGGGTCCGCCGAGGTCATCACCGACTCGATGGCCTCGTATATCTCGTCGCTCACACCCTCGGCCTCGTCCACCACGATGAACATGTTGGGACTGTGAAAGCCCTGGAACTGATCCGCGCTGTCGGCCGAGAGGCCCATGGCGTAGCGCTCGTCCGACAGCTCCCACCGGGTGTCCAGCATCTTGCCGCCCAGAGTCTCCGACACGGGGCGGTACAGCCGGTGAATCTGCCGCCATAGGATGTGCCGCACCTGCCGGAAGGTCGGCGCTGTGCTGAGGACGATGGCCTGGTCCCGGTGGGCGTGCATGAACCAGAGCACGGCAACGGCGGCGCAGAACCCCTTGCCCAGGCCGTTGCCGGCCTTGACTGCCACCCGCCGGTTCTCGGTCAGGGCCGTCAGCACCTCCTCTTGCTTTTCCCAGAGCCGCACGCCCAGCACCTCGCGGGCAAAGTCGGACGTAGAGAGCAGAGGCGACGGCGCAACGGGAGCATCGCTCTCCGAAGCGGCAACCTGGGCCTTTCGGGGAGAGCGTCTGCTGCGCTTGGGTTTTTCCGGTTCGCTCGGGCTTTCCCGCAGCACCAGCGAGCCCGCATCGATGACCCGCGGCAGTCCTCCTAGAGACTGCCACCGGCAGGGCCAGGCTCCATGGCGGTGTGGCGCACCTGCGGCGTGGACGTGTGGGGCGGGCTGAACAGAAAGCCGCACTCCAGGCATCGCAGTACGTAGTTGTCCTCCTCCCGTTTCTTGTCCAGTACCAGCACTCTTTTCGATAGACAGCGTCGACATTCGGGTTTGCTCAACTTTTCATCTTCCTCGTTTACTTGTTCCATACACCGACATGCCATCCCCAGCCCGTGATGGTTCATTAACTGGCCATCAAGGCGGCAATAGAACTTTTGTTTGCATAATCGTAGGCAGGTGTCATGGGGCCTGGCAAGAGGCGGGTGTCAGCAATGTTCGAGTCCTCTAGTTCTACCCCCTTGAGGAGGAGGGCTGGGGTGGGGGTGAAATCCCATGCATCAGCTGCTCTGCAATCGATGAGAAGACGCCCCCACCCTAACCCTCCCCCGGAGGGAGAGGGAACCACTAACAGTCGCCCTTCAACAGTCTCCTGCCAAGTTGACGAATTCGGGGTGCTGCGGTAGGCTTTTGCCGACAGTCCAACTTGCCTCACCACCCTTGCCAGTATCGACTTGAATGCCCTTTCCAAGAGGGAAAGGGAGGAGAAGACAACCATGACCCAGCAGGCCCAGCACGATACCGAGTCCGTCCTAACGCCGGAGGTCCGCGCGATGATCGGCGTGGAGGGCGAGGTTGTCGAATCGTGGGGCCACGTGGACGAGGAATACCTGCGCCGCTTCACGCAGGCGGTCATGGATCCCGATCCACGGTACTGGGACAAGGAATTCGCCGAGGGAACCAAGTTCGGCGGCGTTATCGCCCCTCCCATCATGGTCAGCTACATGGTCGGGCGACATCGTCCCGAGCAGGAGGACCCCATCACCCGCGCGTTCAACGAGAATCCCGAGTCCGACGGCATCGGCAGCGTGGAGCGCCCCGGCGCCCTGCCACCTGTCCCGACGCACCTGGTCCGCGTGCTGAACGCCGGCAACGAGCTGGAGATCTACAAGTACCCCAGCATCGGGGACAAGGTCTTCTTCCAGAACCGGTACTCCGACATCCGCGAGCGCTCCGGCCGCGACGGCAGGGCGTTCCTTATCATCTCCGTCGAGACCAGCTACACCAACCAGGACGGCGACCTGCTCTGCATCACCCGCCAGTCCTCCATACGCCGATAAGGTTTTCACCACGGAGCACACAGAAAGCACGGAGGAATGGGTCATTTATGAAAATCTCTGTGCACTCTGTGGTGAATTAGAAAGAGGAAATGACTATGACCGCGAGCCTGGAAGACCTGCTCCAGATGCCTGCTGAGAAGATTCTCGAGCACAACGAGAAACTTTCGGCGGAGCAGTTGCGCAACAAGCAGCAGACCTATTTCGAGGACGTGGAGGTGGGCGACGAACTGCCCAAGTACATCTACGCCCCCACTCCCACGCACCTGTTCCGGTGGAGCGCGGCGATAGAGAATTTCCACCGCATCCACTACGATCTGGACTTCGGCCTGAACCACGACAGGAACCCCAGCCTGCTGGTGCACGGCTCGTGGAAGCAGAGTGTGGTGCCGCAGTACCTCAAGGACTGGACACTGCCCAACGGCTGGCCGTGGAAGGCCCAGTTCGAACACCGCGCCATGCTGGTCCCCGGGGACGTGCTCATCATGTGGGGCCGCGTCACCGGCAAGCAGGAAAAGGGCGGCATGGGCCTGATTGATCTCGAGATCGGCATGAAAACGCAGGACGGCATCGAGAGCATGCCCGGCACGGCCACCGTAGCCCTGCCCCTCCGCGATGGCCCTCCCATCCCATACCCGTTCGTGCCGCCCCAGGACTAGAATGATCCCCTCTCCCTTCGGGAGAGGGTTAGGGTGAGGGCGTGTCCCCTCCCCCATAACCTGCGGATTCAACCGAATCAAAACGAGGTAAACGCCGTATGGCCAGGTTTCTAGCCACGCACACCATACAGGGACTGACCGAGGAACAGCTCAGGGAAAAGCTGGGCGCATACACCGGCGGCGTGAGCAAGTGGCGCCCCGATCGCCGTACCACCATCCTCAAGGTGTACGCCGACACGTCCAGCGGCAAGCTGTTCACGGAATGCGAGGCGGTGGAGCAGTCCCACTTTGAAGACTGGATGAAGATGGCCGGCTGGCCCGCCGATGAGGTCCACCAGGTCGACTACATCTTCCAGACCGGAGACATGTGGCGGGTGTAGCCACTGCGAGAGGTATCCAGAGACGACCGAAAAGTATCGGGGCGGCGCAACTGCCGCCCCGATCTCTTTAGAAAACGTCCAGTTCCGCCGGACGGTCGAGCACAATTCGCTCCCGCTGCCTTCTCTCCTCTCCCCGCCGCTGCTCTCTCTCCCGCAACGAGTCCAGCATCAGCCGCTGCTCATCGGTCTGCCACGGTGGCGTCTCCACCACCGTGACCCGCTTGGTCCAGGGCAGGCCCACGCCTTCGGAACGTTTTTCAACGTATACCGGGCCGAGCCGGTCAATGATCAGCCGCAGGCCCGTGGCCGGCTGGCGATTTCCGGGCTCGAGATAACCGTCCACCGGTTGCCGTTCCAGGACCACGCCGTCGGGATCAGTTATGGTCAGCTCGTACTCCTGGGGATTGTCCCGCTCCTGGGGCAGCCAGGGAGACTCGAACTGGTCTGCGGGCTTGAAATTGTCAATAAAGTGCTGGTGGGGCCGGTACTGCACTCTGTCCTCCACGCGCCCGGTGCTGGTGTTTTCCAGCGCGACCCGGTAGGGCAGGCGGGTGGGAACCTGGTGAAAGTTGTCTCCCGACGGGAAATAGCAGGCGCCCATGCTGATGCCGATGAGTTCCGGGTCGGCCACACCGCCGATCAGGTCCCGCGCCTGTATGACCTTGGTATCGCCGAACCACCGCGACAGGTTCTCCGAGAAGAACGGCGACCTGGTGGGACCGCCGAACATGATCACGCCATCCAGGTCCCGCGCCAAGTCGGCATAGTCGCGCTGCCAGACAAAGTTCACCTGGCCGGTGTCCTCCCTCTCATCGACCACTGAGCCCCAGACCACCGTGCTGGCGGTGATATAGGCATCCCTCATGGCCATGAGGGACCGCTGGATGAAATTGCAGGACTTCAACTCACGTTGCACATCGTCCCAGCTGAGGTTCAGGCTCCCGGTTACCTGCACGCTGGGGGTCTCAGGGGTGGCCTGCTCCTTGGCCAGACGCAAGAGGTTCTGGGGGCCTTCGTACTGCAGAGAGGCCGCCAGTTCGCGGTCCACGTTGGCGCCGCCCAGCAGCGGGTCGCCGTCGGCGCCGAACACGATCATCTCGCCATCGCTCCGCACTTCGACGATGGCGCAGTCGAACGATCCACCGCCCAGGTCGTATACCAGGAACGATCCCTCGAGTTTGAACTCCGAGTCGGGGTCAATGTTGCGCTGCGCTGCGGCCAGGAACAGGACGGGCTCGTCCACGACCCATTCCACGCGGCCCTCGCCCGCCAGTCCCGCCATCACCTCCGACAGCATGGAACGGTAGTCGTAGCCCGACTGCACTGGGCATCCGGCCCTCCACTCGAAAGGCGACTGCAGGCCGGCGCGATTCACGGCCTCCCTCAGGATGTCGGCTATGAGGTCCCTGACCTGGAAATGCTCGCCCCAGGCCTCCACGCACCCCATCTCGGGATTCCACCATGTCGGCCACCCGGTCTGGCTGATTTCGAGACGCCACTGCACGTAGGAGTCGCCGGAGAGGGCCCACCGCTTGATGTTGCGGATGACCAGGGTGTTGTCCCCGTCCTCCAGCGCGTCGGCGTCTTCACCGACGACCACTGTGACTTCTCCACCGGGCTGGCGCTGCAACGCGACCACCACTGGCATAACAGTGGTGTCGCCGCGGCCTATGAGCCGGGGCTGCGGCAGACCAGCGTTGGGGTCGTCCGGGTCCCAGGTGGAGATGCGCACGTTGGTGGTGCCAAAGTCTATGCCTACGATTTCCATTAACCTGCCTCGTGTTTGACCTGAGCTTTCAGCAACACACGGTCGCCGTGAAGTTCGCCGCGATATACGACACCCGGAGCGACCACTTTCACCCGTCCGCGCTCCGGCACACTTGTCCCGACCTGGTGATATTCCGGGTTGAATTCGACAACCTCGCCGGGGGTTCCCAGCTGCTCTGCGCCGCCGGCCCTCAGAGCCAGGGCGAGCCCGGCGACGACACTATTGTCCGTCGCCCTTGAATCATCCGATCTGCAGACCGACTGCAGAACCTCACCGACTGCCAGCAGCATGTCCTGCCGCAGTTCCAGGCGGGATTCCTCGCGGTTGGCGGTCAGCTCGGCGTTGCGCTCCCGGACCTGCTGGCGGAGACGCTCCTGCTCCTGCCGTTCGCGTTCCAATTGCCTTTCCAGTTCAGGGACACGGGGGAGAATCTCATCCACCATAATATCGTGCTTCTCTTGAACCTTGGTACGTACCTCAGAAAACATTCGCGCAATAGCGGCTCCATAGTTCTCCGGCTGATCTAGTACATCGACCATCTCGTAAGAGACACTGTTTACAAAATCACTATCACCGCCCAGCAACAATGAGGCCACCATCCTCGAGGTAAGTTGTTCGCTCTTAGCGACGTGGCGACTTTTGGCGATGTAGTTTAGTGCGCTGCTCTTTTGATCCTCGTTTGCAGAAGCGATGACCTCGTTCAGCAGCCGCGTTCTCTGGGCCTCAGGCAGGGCGTCGAGGAGTCGGTCCAGCTCTGCATGGCGATGCTCCGGCATATCGGGGCCAAATGCGGCCAGGGTAATCTGCCTCGCCAGGTCGCCCCGGGCCTGCCTTCCCAGTGCAGTCGCGGATGCCAGGTAAATGTCCCGAGCGTCATCGCCCTCGAATGAATCCCACATCCCGGCAAGGAACCCGCGACGCCAGGCGTCGGCCGTGCCGTCCAGCGCTCCAGCCTGAAGCAGCAACTCCTGAGGCGTGCGCTCCCCGGCGATGCCGGCCAGCCTGGCCAGGACCTCGCCGACGCGTGCCGCCGTGTAACCTCGGGGATCGCTGCCGCCTGACTCCCGCCAGCGCAACGCGGCCTGGGCAATGGCCCGCAGCCACCCTTCCGCCACCTGCGGGGACGACTCGCGCGCTGCAATGAACTCCTCTGCGCCAACGATCAGCCGGAACAGCACCGGCTCGATGGTCTCGGAGGGCCACCTCGCCAGGGAATTGGCGACCTGGCGGGGAGGGAAACGACCCGGCGCGGGTTCGCGGGTCTGTGCCTCCAGCCAGTTCTTCCACCCGGACGCCGGGGCCGAACTCCGATCCACTGACGCGATGACTTTCGTCTCCTGGGCCACATCCACGGCGTCAACGTCGGTGAGGAGGGTGTACTCGTTATCCTTGCCGACCTTGCTTATCCTGAAATGGTCCGGCATTTTCCGCATCGACTGCGGCTGTTTCTTCCACCAGTTTTCCCATTGGCCCTCGTCGATTACCCGGCCGCTGAGCTTGGCCCGTATGTCCGAGACCCGGCCGGTGCCGCCATCAACGGAGAGGGCCAGGGCGACGAGTTTCAGCGGAGCTTCAACCGCCCAGGATGCCAACGCCTCGGGTCGCTCAACCAGCAAGGCTTCGGGGCAGTCGGGAGCCAGTGACGTAAGCCAGTTGTCGGGCTTCTTCACCTGTGAGCCCCAGAAATCCACCGGGTAGACTCCCACGGGGTTGCCGTCGAGATCCATGACTGTGGGGGCGCCAGCCACCCTGCCCACACGAGAGTTGTTATCGCGGACCAGCGTTCCGGGCAGCAATGTCCGGGGCGTTAATGTCGAATCGGTCACCAAGGCAACTCACTACCGGACGAGATGGACAGTACGGAAGGGAAGAAGGAAAGCACAACTATTCATGATAGTACATTTGGCAAGCAATGGGAAACGCCCCTACCGCACCGGGCCCAGAGAGGCGAGGGGCCAGATGCGGAACCATACCCGCCCGATGATGCGTTCGCCGGGGACCGGACCGAAAGCGCGGCTGTCGCGGCTGTCCCCGGGGTTATCACCAAGGACGAAATACTCTTCCGGTCCGTTCCACCACTCGCTCCTGCCAGACTCCTTGTCGACGGACCGGTGGACAGTATCCCGGGGCAGTTCGGCCAGCAGCACGTCATCGGCGTAAAGGGAGCCACCGGACAGCACGATTTCCTCGTCGGGCAAGCCGGCCACCCGCTTGATGAACCAGGTTTCCTCCGGCAGCCCGGGGGTCGGACTGGGGGGCGTCAGCACCACCACGTCGCCCCGACGCAAGCGGTTCCAGGGAAACATCGGCCTCACAACCAACACCAGCTGCCTGTCCTCCAGTGTCGGTGTCATGCTATCCCCCTCCACACGCACCGGGGAAGAAAACAGCAGGTTCAGGAATCCGCGAAACGGGGCAAACAGGGCGTTCAACAGTCCCATTTTAACCACAGATAGAACAGAGTTCGCAGAGAATTATAAGGGAAAGTCTCCCAGTCTCTCTGCGTTCTCCGTGCCCTCCGTGGTGAATTATCCCCCGTGATAGAATTGGCCCACATTGTTCAAGGCCACCATGTGCCACGCTGCGCTCTGTGGTGGCAGTAAGAAGGAGACTGTCTGATGATGAACGGAATGATCCGCGTCGGCCTGATCGGGGCCGGTGCCAACACCCGCGACCGTCATATCCCCGGCTTCCGGGAACAGCGCGACGTCGAGATCGTCGCCGTGGCCAACCGCAGCCGGGAATCGGGGGAGCGCATCGCTGGCGAGTTCGAAATCCCCACGGTCTATGACAACTGGGCGGACCTGCTCAACGACGACAGCATCGATGCCGTCTGCATCGGCACCTGGCCCTACATGCACCGCAACCTGGTGCTGGCATCCCTGGCCACCGGCAAGCACGTGCTCACCGAGGCTCGAATGGCCATGAACGCCGACGAGGCCCACGAGATGCTAGACGCCAGCCGCCTGCACCCCGACCTGGTGACGCAGATCGTCCCGGCGCCGCAGACGCTGCAGGTGGACAACACGGTCATCGACCTCATCGGGAACGGCTACGTTGGAGACATCCTCGCGGTGCGCCTGCGTGTGTGCGACAACCACGCCCGGGCCAACCGGTTCGACACCTTCATCGACTACGATGCTCCCCTCCACTGGCGGCAGGACCGCACCCTCAGCGGCTACAACATCCTGGGAATGGGCATTTGGTACGAGACCATCATGCGGTTCGTGGGCCCGGCAACCAAGGTGTCGGCCATGACACGCACTTTCGCCAACCGCAGGGTGGACGAGAACGGCGTGATGCGGGCGGTAACGGTGCCCGACCACGTCAACGTGCTGTGCGAGATGGGCTGCGGGGCCGCCGCCGATTTCAGCTGGAGTACAGTGACCGGCCTGCAGACTGGGATGGAGTTTTGGATCTTCGGGAACGAGGGCACCATCAGCCTGCAGGGCCCGCCGTTCGACAAGGTCTACGGCGGCAAGCGCGGCGACGAGGGCCTTTCCGAGCTACCCGTTATCAATCGCGGCAAGTGGCGCGTGGAGGAAGAGTTCATCAACGCCATCCGCGGCGAGGAACCAATCACCCACACCCCCTTCGACATCGGCGTGCAGTACATGGAGTTCACCGAGGCGGTGACGCGCAGTTCCCAGACCGGAGAGGCCATCTCCCTGCCGCTGTAGGGCTCATCACGAGATGACGAAGGGCAGCAGCTTTGTATCCCATCGCCATCGCAGATCGCCCCAGACCAGAGTGGAAGAGGCAGCAATGGGTGAGTTTACTTGGCCAGTCGGGGTATGGAGCGCCGACGGAGAACGAATGGAAACAGTAGACGCTCTAGTGGATACCGGTACGTCGTACTCGATGTTTCCCCAGAGTATGCTGGCGCGCTTGGGCATCGAAAAGCGTTTTATGCTGTCTTTCGAGCAGGCCGACGGCAGCTTAATTGACCGCGATGTAGGTCGGGCCGTACTGGTCATCAATGGTGAAGAAAGCCCAATGCGCGTTATTTTCGGGGAAGAAGGCACCGCCCCCTTGATGGGCGCAAACGCCCTTCAGGAGTTTCTGCTGCTGATTGATCCCGTGAGCGAGCAATTGGTTCCTAGGACCGGCAGAATTTAGGCCCTGGGGGTAGAGGTAACGGCTTTGGGAACTTTCTACTGGCCATTGGAGGTTTTCAGCCCCGACGGTACGCGGTGGGAGACGGTGGACGCCCTGGTTGATACTGGCGCGAGCCACACGGTGTTGCCTGCCAGTATTCTTCGGCGGCTGGGGGTCGTTCCGTTTCGGACAGTGATGCACCGGATCGCGGACGGAAGCAGGATTCCGAGGGAAATCGGAGAGACCAAGCTGCGAGTGAACGGACTGGAGGCCACTCGCATTGTGGCCTTCGGCGACGAGAATATTCCACCGCTACTTGGAGCGGACACATTGCAAGGGATTCTCTTAGTCGTGGACCCCGTCGAGGAGCGTCTTGTTCCCGCTGACGCCCTGCTACTGTGAGCCGTTTGGGAGAAAGACAAAGTCAAATGGGCACCTTTTACCACGAAATGCAGGTTTTGAGCGCGAACGGCGACAGGGCTGAAACGATTGATGCGCTGGTAGACACCGGCGCGTCCTATTCCCAGGTACCTGGCTCACTTTTGCGCGGCTTGGGAATTTCTCCCACCGATACGGTCGAAGCTGAACTCGCTGATGGTCGAATAGTCGAGGATCCAATCGCGGAAGTCCGCGTACGAATCGACGGGCTGGAGACATTCACCTGGGTGACTTTCGGCCCAGAGAACGTTCCCCCGCTGTTGGGCGCTCATGCATTGGAGGGAGTCAGGCTCGCAGTGGACCCACTGCGCCGTAGATTATTCCCCACTCGTATTTTGCGAATGAACCGAAAAATTTAATTTCCACAGCTACAAGTTCGTCAAAGGAGAATGACAACATGGCAGAAGAAGGCATACGAATTGGACTGATCGGGGCGGGGCGCAACACCCGCGACCGGCACATCCCTGGCTTCTACGAGGTCAGCGGCGTCGAGGTCGCGGCGGTGGCCAACCGGTCGCGCGCGTCCGGGCAGGTGGTGGCCGACCAATTCAACATTCCCACGGTCTATGACAACTGGCAGGAACTGCTGGAGGACGAGTCGATCAACGCCGTCTGCATCGGCACCTGGCCCTACATGCACCGCACGCTGACCATCGCCGCGCTGGAAGCCGGCAAGCATGTGCTCACCGAGGCGCGCATGGCGACCAATGCCGCCGAGGCGCGGGAGATGCTGGACGCCTCGAGAGCATTCCCCGATCTGGTCACCCAGATTGTGCCCTCCCCTCTCACGTTCAAGGTGGACAACCTGCTCTGCCAGAAGATCGCCGAGGGATACGTCGGCGATGTCCTTGCTGTCTCGATACAGTCTTACACGCCCGGATTCGCGGACATTGGCGGAGCGATGCACTGGCGCAACGACCGCGATCTCAGCGGCTACAACATCCTGAACATGGGCATCTGGTACGAGGCAATGATCCGGTGGGTCGGCCCGGCCACACGGGTAATGGCCAACACCAGCGTCAACGTGCGCCAGCGGAAGGACGACGACGGCAGTCTGGTGCCGGTTACCATTCCGGACCACGTGGACATACTGGCCGACCTGGCCAGCGGGGCCCAGGCCAACATGCGTTTCAGCGCGGTGACCGGGTTCGGCAGCGGCAACGAGGTCTGGATCTACGGCAGCCAGGGCACACTGCGGGTTGACCATGCCCTGAATGTCTACGGAGGGCAGCGGGGCGACACCGCCCTGGCCGAGATTCACAATCCTCCCGAGGGCCAAGCCTACTGGCGCGTGGAGGAGGAGTTCTGCAACGCCATCCGGGGCCAGGAGCGCATCACCCGCACGCCCTTCGACGTGGGCCTCCACTACATGGAGTTCACCGAGGCCGTGACACGCAGCTCCCAGTCTCGCCAAGTGGTGTCGTTGCCGCTGTAAAGCGCCTGGAAACGCGATTCGTCGCAATTGACGAAAAGTAGTGAGGCTGGCAATTCCGGATACATCCGGAGTTGCCAGCCTCAAGGTTATTTTCCTTGGATCAGGGTCGCTCCGGAATTCTCCCAAGCTCCGAAGCTTGGTTCCTACCTGCCCCCGAGAAGGATGGGAAATTCGAGCAGGGCGAAGTCATCGCGGTTGACATCTACTCGCAGGCTGATGACATCATCGTCAGTCTGGATTTCCGTCAGGTGGATCAGCGGGTTCTCTCCGATGGCCCTCTCCACCGTTGCTGCGGCTGCAGTCGCTGAGGGCCCATCCCGGAACAACAAGGCAGCAGACCCCTCGATTACGGTGCGCCGGTCCTCACCCCGAGAGAACGCCCAGGCCACGGCCCTGCAGCCCTGGTTGCCTTCCAGGCGGCAAGCCCCGCCGGCGGTCATCACGAGGCCCTCGCCGGCCTGTTCCATAGCCTGCCTCAATTCACCCTCGTCGTCGTCTTTCAACAGCCCCTGGTCTCGGCCGTTATCGCGCAGAACGGCAACTACCGCAGCGGAGTCCCCCCAGACGTAGAAGCCGTCCTCCTCAAGCAGTGCTGCGGCTTCCTGGCCATCTCCCGATTCCAAGAAGCTGTATTTGCGGTAGGTGGAGGAGACGTATCCCCGGTTAAGCAGGCTGAGGCGAATGTCCTCGAAATCGAAATCACCGCTGGCGATCATGACCTGCCCGGTGGGAAGGGTCAGCGAGGCCTGTTTCTGGACGTCGCCGAAATCCTCCAGGTTCGAGACCTGGCTCTCGAGATCCATGGGCAGATCTGTTCGGCTCAGAGCCGCCTCCGCGACGTCGACCACAACAAGCTCAAAGACATCGTCGGGCACCATGCGCACGGGCCCATCATCGTCGGAGCCGCCGAAGATGCCACAAGCCAGGAAACTGACCAGAATCGAAACAAGCAGGACAACAAGGATACTTCGAACCATCTGGACAGTCTCCTAAAACGGGGCACGCCGGGTTTCCACCCACACCCAGCCCCTGAATACCCGGGCAGTTTTTCCGTAGCGGGAGCCTGACCCCGGAAAGTCAAAGCTGGAAGCTAAAGCTCCAGCGGGGTATCGTCGCGGTTGGCCCACTCTCCCATCGAGGCATCGTAGTTCTTGGTCTGATTGAAGCCCACCAACTGCAGGACCAGCACGCCGTGCGCCGCACGGATGCCGCCCTGTCAATAGGTGTATATGTTCTTGTCGGGTGTGATGCCGTGGTCCGCCAGCATCTGTCGAATCTCGTTGGCGGGCCGGAACCGATGAGTCTGGCGGTCCATCACGTTGAACCATTCCAGGTGTACGGCCCCGGGGACGTGTCCGGCGCGCTTGTTGCCCCGCATTTCTGAGCCGTCCCACTCACCGTCGCTGCGTACGTCCCAGATAACGGCACTGTCGAGGGTGCAGGCCTCCTTCAACTCGTCGACCTTGACCAGCAGGGACTCGTCGCGATTGGGAGTAAAGGTCACTCCCTGCGCCGCGCCGGGCCGGTCGAGGCCCACGCTTTGGCTGGAGTTGACCCAGCCTCGCCAGCCGCCGTTCAGCACCTTGACGTTGGAATGGCCGTAGGTGTTGAGCGCCCACCACAGCCGGGCGGCGTACAGGCTCTGGGAGTTGTCGTAGGTGATGACCAGCGTATCGTCCCCGATGCCAAGACGTTCGCACATGGCCTTGAACTGGTCGGGATTCATCAGGTGTACGCGGCCGGTGTCCGGGTCCTTTTCGAAATTGTCCGGCACCGCCACCGAGCCGGGGATGTGAGCACGGTTGTAGGCGGGATCAACGTCGCAGTCCACCACCACCACGTTGGCGTCATCCTTGTGAGACGCCAACCACTCCGGTTCCACAAGGTATTCGGGATGCGTGTAATCTTCCTGGGCCATCTGAACCTCCGTTGCATCCGTCGCCGTAAACAGCGATGAATACGACTGCGAAAACATTATGACAAATTACAAACAAATTGTAGGCTAATCGTACGAATAGGGTCAACGAATTCAGGCGCCGGTGTTTCCGTTCCTTGCCCTGTTTAATCCCGAAAGCTAAAATGCCGTAAAGCCCTATGGCCCGCCCCACAACGGAAACCGGGGCGGGCCATTCTATTGAAACACACTTCCTCGGGATACGTCCTGTGTATCATTGTTGGAGGACGTCAGCCGGAAAGAGGTAGCAGCGATGCGTAACGAATTCACCGCAATCTACGAACTCAACGACAGCGGGGACGAGCCCCGCTATATCGCTTACTGCGTCGAGATCGCTGGCACCAACGTCGGGGGGAAGACGCTTGATGAAGCCCGAGACAAGCTGACCGAGTCAATTAAACGCGCACTGCAAGCTCGTCGCGAGGAAACGCTGCGAGATTTCCTGTTCGACCTGCAGCCCAACGCGAAACGAGAGGTTATTGCCGTTCAGGAAACGATCAGCTTGTACTGAGACGCCGAATTCTTCGCAATAATAGTCCGGCAGTCTGGAGGAAATGCTATGGAGCAGCTCACTAAAACATTGATACCGGAAGATTCGGAGGCCACGTTCACCTATAGAAAGCAGGAATTCCTGGTAACCAATGAATTCACCGCCGTTATTGAACAGGGCGAGGAATGGCTGGTGGCCCACTGTCCGGAGATCCCAGGTGCCATAGGGCAAGGCAAGAGCAGGGAGGACGTGCTGGAGAATCTCGCCGAAGCGATCCTCCTCATGCTGGAAGTGGAGCGGGAAGAGAGATTGCGTGAGATACCCATCGAAGCCGTACGAGAGGTAATTGTCGTCCAATGAAGCGCGGGGATCTCATCCGGCATCTTATTGATAACGGTTGCGAATTGCTACGCGAAGGCAGGTCCCATTCGATCTGGGTCAACCCAATCACAGAACAGACCAACCCGGTTCCGCGGCACACCGAAATCGACAACCAGACCGCCCAAGGAATATGCCGCAGACTTTCCATCCCAATAATCGGCAGACAGAACAGGTAGTAAAGGAGCCACAAAAATGGTGCAGCAAGGACAGATTGACCACCTGCTTCAGGAAACCGGGCAGATTCAGCCACCGGAGTCCCTGGTGCGGCAGGCGTTCCTGCAGGACTACGACGGGGCCTACCGGGACTCGATGGCCTCGCCTGAGGGATTCTGGGAGGATGTCGCCTCGGAACTGGAGTGGATGCGCCGCTGGGACACCGTGTTCCAGTGGGACTACCCCACGTTCAGGTGGTTCGTCGGCGCCAAGTGCAACATCACCCAGAACGCGCTGGACCGCCACCTGGTCAACGGCAACCGCAACAAGGCAGCGCTCATCTGGCTCGGCGAGGACGGGTCCGAACGCGTCTTCACCTACGGTCGCCTGGCGCAGCAGGTCAACCGTTTCGCCAACGGCCTGCGCTCCCTGGGCGTGGGCAAGGGCGACCGCGTGGTCATCTACATGCCTCTTACGCCCGAGGGCGCCATCGCCATGCTGGCCTGTGCCCGCATCGGCGCGGTCCACAGCGTGGTGTACGCCGGGTTCAGCTCCGGCTCCCTACGCGACCGCATCCTCGACGCTCAGGCCAAGGTCGTGGTCACGGCAGACGTCGGCTATCGCCGGGGCAACGAGGTCGACCTGCTGGGCATCACTGAGCGGGCCGTCGAGGACCTGGACGTGGTGGAAAAGGTCATCCTATGGCGGCGCAAGGGAGCGTCGAGCGAGGCGTCGTCGCTGGGTGCTCGCGAAGTAGATTTTGACACCCTGATGGCCAACAGCAGCATCGAGTGCGACGCCGAGGAGATGGACTCAGAGGACCCGCTGTACATCTTGTACACCAGCGGCACCACCGGGCGGCCCAAGGGCGTGCAGCACGTGCACGGCGGATACATGGTGGGCACCTACTACCATTTCAAGAATTTCTGGGACGTGAAGGACCAGGACGTATTCTGGTGCATGTCGGACATCGGCTGGGTGGTGGGGCACAGCTACATCGTCTACGCGCCACTGGTGGCCGGAGCCACGACGGTGTTCCGCGAGGGCGCCATCGACTACCCGAACCCCGGCACGTTCTACGAGATCGTCGAGAAATACGGCGTCAACGTCCTTTTCACCGCGCCCACGGCCCTGCGGATGCTGATGCGCTACGGCGAGGACTACGCCAAGCAGTACAACCTGCGGTCGCTGCGCTTCCTGACCTGCGCCGGCGAGCCGCTGAACCCCGAGGCCCTGCGCTGGAGCTACGAGCACATCTGCGGTAACGGCGAGTGGGGGCATATCGTCGATAACTGGTGGCAGACCGAGACCGGCGGCCCCTGCCTCGGGACCACCGCCACCATGACCGTCAAGCCCGGCCGCGTGGGACGGCCGCTGCCCGGCGCCGAAATGGACATCGTCGACCGCGAGGGGCAGCCCATCACCGAGCCGGACAAGGGCGGCCTGCTGGTGATCAAGCGCCCGTTCCCGCACTTCTTCCGCACCGTGTTCGGCGACCCCGACCGCTATGCCCGCGACTGGAACACCATCCCCGGCGTGTACTTCACCGGCGACGTGGCCCTGCGCGACGCCGACGGCTACTACATGGTCGTGGGCCGCGCCGACGACGTGCTGAACGTGGCCGGCCACCGCATCGGCTCGGCCGAGGTGGAGAGCGCGCTGGTCTCGCACCCGGCGGTGGCCGAGGCGGCGGTCATCGGCAAGCCCGACGAGCTGCGCGGCGAGAGCATCAAGGGATTCGTGACCCTGCGCGTCGGCAACGACCCGTCGGAGGACATGGTGAACGCCCTCAAGCTGCACGTCCGCAACGAGCTGGGGCCCATAGCCGTCCCCGCCGAGATCGATTTCGCGCCGACCCTGCCCAAAACCCGCAGCGGCAAGATCATGCGCCGCCTGCTCAAGGCCCAGGAGCTGGGCCTCGACCCCGGCGACATCACGACTCTGGAGGAGTAGGGGGGTGAAATCGCTGAATCCCGCAAAGTAGTTGTCTCAGGATGACTGGAACAGAATTTCTCAGGAGGGCACGGCGGTACGCGAGACGGCATGGGTTGGAGTTCTACTTTGACCCAAGCCATGGTAAAGGCAGCCACGGGACTCTACGCATGGGAAACCGCATAACGCGCGTACAGCACGGCGAGATTCCGAGGAGGACCTATTTCGTGATGCTGCGGCAATTGGGAATCAACAGTAGGGAGTTTTGAGCATGCGGTATACATTCCCCTGCAACATTGAGGGTAATGAGGAGGATGGAGACGGATTTGTAGCTATTTTCCCAGACCTGAAAGGCGCCGTGACCGGCGGCTTTACCTTCAAGGATGCCATTATCATGGCCGAGGACTGCCTCGTCGTGTCACTGGCGTCTTACGTGGATTGTGAAGAGGAACTGCCGACACCCAGCCGCTGGGCCAAGGGGCAAGAACTCTTGACGGTGCAGCCCCTCATCGCCGCACAGCTTGATCTCTACGTGGCCATGCGCGAACAGGGCGTTAGCGTTTCGGACCTGGCGATTCGTCTGAAACTGCCGGAGGCCGATGCCAAAAGGCTCCTCAGCCTGGACTACAAGACGTCCATAAACGAGGTGGCGGAAGCACTGGAACTGCTTGGCTGCAACCCGGCCGTCGAGGACCTGGCGGCGTAGGGCGCGAGGAGAAATGGATGTCGGATTTGTTGGAACCGCTGGTCTCCACAATCGAAACGATCAAAGACCGCATAGACCGGCACGGGGCTAGTCTAAGGCAAAATGAGACGCGCACCCGTGCAGCATTGATCGACCCATTGCTGCAGGCACTGGGGTGGGACACTACCGACCCTGCGCTGATTACTCCAGAATACCGGACGGGAGGGTGGGCAGATTATGCGCTTATTGGTCCTGGCAGCAGGCCTGTAGCGATAATTGAGGCAAAACGTTTGGGTTCCGTGGTCGAAAATCACTTGGAGCAGGCGGTCGGCTACTGCATTCAAGAGGGGATCGCTTATGCGGGAGTCACAGATGGCAGCCACTGGCAGTTATATCGAACTTTTGAACCTGTGCCGTTGGTCGAAAAACTGGTTCTGGATGTTTCCATAGCCAACACACCTCCGCACGAAGCTGCTTTGAAAATGCTACTGCTCTGGCGACCCAACATGGCGTCCGGGCACCCGGTGGCGGCGAGCGAGCCGGTACTTGATCCCTTACTGAAACAATCTGTCATGTCAGAGCCAGTTTCGGAACCTACAGCAACAACACAATTGCAGATTTCAGGTTCGGAGAGTAATTGGATTCCGTTGGCAAATATCAGCCCGTCTGAAGTAAAGAAGTATGGGAATCCAACGGCTGTTAGATTCAGCGAGGGCGACGTCCGCGAAACGAGAAATTGGCGTTGGGTGTTGAGAGAAATTACCGAATGGACAATTAGGATTGATAAACTGACCGCTGCCCAGTGCCCCATTCAAAAAATGCCATTTATCAACGCAGAGCCCATTAGCTACACCGGAAAACCGTTCCGCAATTATGTGCAGTTACCGGGCGGTCTGTACTTTACGGCCGACTGGCGATTAGACGTCCTGGTTAGACTAAGTCAACGTCTCCTCACTCATTTCAACATCCCCGTCGACGGCGTCGAACTGCGGTTCGAGTGAGCGTGGTATCCTGTCCCACACATAGCGTCGCCCCACCCACCGGCACATAAAGGAGCACACACCCCCATGAAGGTCTACTACTTCAGCGAGTTTCCCTACCACGAGTACTCTGACGAGGAGAGTCTCAAGTATCCGTCGATACGGCTCACTTTCCCCAACAGCAACTTTGACCCCCAGACGGCCAACCAGCTGTTCAAGCGGTACTTCGACGAGTGCCAGTACGTCGACGAGCTGGGCTACGACGGCATCATGGTCAACGAGCATCACAGCACGCCGTCCTGCATGAACGCGTCGTGCAACCTGACCGCCGCCGTGCTGGCCCGCACCACGCAGAACGCCAAGATCCTGCTGCTGGGCAACATCCTGCCCATCCACGAGAACCCGGTGCGCCTGGCCGAGGAGATCGCCATGATCGACGTGATCTCCGGCGGGCGGGTGATCTCGGGCATGGTGCGCGGCACGGGCGTCGAGACCGTATCCACCAACATGAACCCGGTGGAAAACCGCGACCGGTTCGAGGAATGCCACGACCTGCTGATCAAGACCTGGAGCGAGCCCGGTCCCTTCCGCTGGGAGGGAAAACACTACAACTTCCGTGCCGTGAACCCATGGATCGTGCCAATCCAGAAGCCGCATCCGCCGGTGTGGGTGCCCGGCACCTCCAGCCCGGAGACCGCGCAATGGGCCGGCAGTCATGGTTACACCTACGTCGCATTCCTGACCGACGTCGACGTCACTGAGGAACTGTTCGGAATGTACCGTGAGGCCGCCGCCGAGGAGGGCCGAGAGACTACTCCCGACAATTTCGGCTACCTGCTGTGCTGCTACGTGGCGGAGACGGAGGAGAAGGCCAACGAGGAGGCGAAGCACTTCGTCTGGCGCATGGGCGCCACCACCCGTGCGCCTCGCGAGTACATGAACCCGGTGGGTTACCGCTCCCAGGCCAGCGCGTCCATCGCCGCCCGCCGCACCATCAAGCCCCTGGCCAACCAGACCTACGAGGAGCTCAAGGAGAACTACCACATCGTCTGCGGCACGCCAGACCAGGTGCTGGAGAAACTGGAGTATATCCACAAGCGGCTGGGCATGGAGCACCTGATCATGTACGGCCAGGAGTCCAAGATGGACCACGAGTCCACCATGTCCAACATCGGCCTGTTCGGCAAGGAAGTGCTGCCGGTCATCCGGGACTGGTAACTATCGCTACGGCTGTTGCCTTTTTGGGCCCTCTCCCAAACACGGGAGGGGGCCTCTTGTTAGTGACCTTGTGCGGTTGATATAAAATATTAACCTGAAGGATAAGTCATAAATCTCACCGCTGGACGAGGCGCGTCGGGAATCCTGCAATGACCAGCCAGCAATCACATCAGCCTCCGCGCTCCAACGGGGCCATGCCCACGGTCGACCCGGCGCCCGACGCCGACCGGCCGCTGGTGCCCCGCGTACTGCGGTTGTTCCGGCCCTACAAGTTCCAGGTGGTGCTGGTTGTCCTGCTGGTCGTCGCCACTGCCGGCTTCGGCGTGATCAACCCTGTCCTCGTCAAGTTCGTGTTCGACAACGGGCTGTTCCCCGAGGGCGGCCCCAACATGCGGGTGCTGTGGATGCTGGCCGGGGCTATGGCGATCATTGCGGCGTCCAACGGAATCCTTGGCGTAGCTCAGACCTACATGACCCAGAAGGTCGGGCAGTACGTGATGCGGGACCTGCGCGACGCCGTGTATGCCCACCTCCAGGGAATGCCGCTCCGGTTCTTCACCGGCACGCGCACGGGGGAGATCCAGTCGCGGGTTACCAACGACGTCACCGGGGTCCAGCAGGTGGTGACCGCCACAGCCAGCGACACCCTGTTCAACATAGTCTCCCTGACCAGTTCCATCATCGCCATGGTCATCCTGTCATGGGAACTGACCATCGTTGCCGTATTCACCGTGCCGTTCTATTTCATCATCGCGCAGTGGGTGGGGAGGAGACGCCGAGCCGTCACCTCCCAGGCATCCAAATCGATGGCCGAGGTAACTGCCATCACCCAGGAGACCCTGTCCATCTCGGGGATCATGCTGGCCAAGCTCTTTGGCCGCCAGTACGAGGAGACCGAGAACTTCCGGCGCCATAACCAGGAGCTGTCGGACCTGACGGTGCGGCAGCAGATGATGGGCACCGGGTTCTTCTCGCTGGTGATGGCCTTCCTGTCCTTCAGCCCGGCGGCAATCTACCTGCTGGCCGGTTTCATGCTATCCGGCAGCGGCCCGGGCTTTGTCACTCCGGGCACCATCATCGCATTCACCACGCTACAGAGCCGCATGTATTTCCCGGTGGGCCGCCTGTTGCAGGTGTCGGTGGAGATCCAGTCCTCGCTGGCCCTGTTCGAGCGCATCTTCGGCTACCTGGACCTCAGGCAGGAGATCACCGACTCGCCGGCCGCCCGTGCGCTGCCCAAGGACGATGTTTCCGGCGAAATCACATTCGACTCGGTGCGGGTCAACTACCGGCAAGGGCCCGGCGGCCGCGATGAGGAGCCGGAGCCCGTCGACGGGCAGGACCGGCTGTGGGCCCTGGACGGCGTGAGCTTTTGCGTCCCTCCTGGGCAGATGGCCGCCTTCGTCGGGCCCAGCGGCGCCGGCAAGACCACCATCGCCTCGCTGGTGCCGCGGTTGTACGACGTCACCGAGGGCGCGGTGCGCATCGACGGCACCGACGTACGCGAGATCCGGATGGCCGATCTGTCAGACGTCATAGGCTACGTGACCCAGGAAAGCTACCTGTTCCATGCCACCATGGAACGGAACTTGCTCTACGCTCACCCGGACGCCACCTGCTTCGAGGTGGTGGACGCAGCCAAGGCAGCATTCATCCATGACCGGATCATGGAACTGCCGGAGGGCTACAACACCGTGGTCGGCGAGCGGGGCTTCCGGCTCTCCGGCGGCGAGAGGCAGCGGCTATCCATCGCCCGCGTCATCCTGCACCAGCCCAGGATCCTGATCCTGGACGAGGCCACCTCGTCGCTGGACACCGAGAGCGAGCGTTACGTGCAGGCGGCGTTGCAGCCGTTGATGCGGGGGCGCACCACCCTGGTCATCGCCCACCGGCTTTCCACCATAATGTCCGCCGACGTGATATACGTCGTTGACCAGGGCAGGATCGTGGAGAGCGGCACCCACGACGAGTTGTTGTCCAACAACGGCTTATACACCCGGCTGTACCGCGAGCAATACGATAGCGGACGAATCGAGGCGCGTTTCGAGGACGGCGTGGTGTACAGCGACGGCAGCGTGGGCCCCCCGTCCGCAGAACCCTCCTACGCTGCCCGCCCTCACTGATACGCGACCTGACCGGTTCAACTCAGGCTACTCCAGGTGTCCGGAGCATCACCGATGGCGGCTCAGCGAGACCCTCACCATCACCGGCAGCTCGACAGCCGCCCCGCCCGGGGACTGGCCCGCCGCATCATCGGGCTTTTCGGCCCATACAAGCTGCCCGTCGCGCTTGTTGGACTGCTGATCGTGGTCAACGCGGGCCTGGGCGTGATAAACCCCCTGCTGGTCAGAGAGGTCTTCGACTCGGCCCTGTTCCCCGCAGGAGGCAGCCTGGACCTGATGCTCCTGTGGCTGCTGGCGGCGCTCATCGTAGGTATCGTGGTGGTTGGAGCAGTGCTCAGCATTGTGCAGACCTACCTGACCAGCCGGGTGGGGCAGGACGTGACGGGCGACCTGCAAGAGGCGGTCTACAACCACCTGCTGGGAATGTCGGTAAATTTCCTGGCAAGAACCCGCACCGGAGAGATGCAGTCACGGGTGTCGAATGACATCAACGGCATCGAGCCGGTCGTAACCAGCACCTTTGCGGACACCGTGGCCAGCATCGTCGCTCTCATTGCCGTGGTGGTGGCCATGCTGTTCCTGTCTTGGGAATTCACGCTGGTTGCCCTGGTATTGCTGCCAGTCTTTTTTCTGCTCACGCGATGGGTTGGGCGGAAGCGTCGGGAGGTGATGGCCAGCGCCCAGGGATCCATGGCCCAGGTCACCGCGGTCACCGAGGAGACGCTGTCGCTGCCGGGCATCCTGCTGGCCAAGCTGTTCGGACGCCAGCACGACGAGTTGCACCACTTCCGCCGCCATAACGAGGAGCTGTCCCGGTTCGCCGTGCGACAGCGGATGATCGCCCAGAGCTTCTACACCGCCGCCACAGCCTTCCTTACCCTGTCTCCCGCTCTCGTCTACCTGGCCGCCGGATACCTGATTTTCCTCGGCGACAGCGCGGTCGCCACGGCAGGAACCATCATCGCGTTCACAGCCCTGCAGGCACGCATGTATCAGCCCGTCGAACGCCTGCTGCAGGTGTCGGTGGAACTGCAGACGTCGGTGGCCCTGTTCGAGCGGATCATCGGCTACCTGGACCTGGAACAGGAGATCACCGACGCACCGGACGCCCGGCCACTGGAGCGAGACGAGGTCAAGGGCGAGGTGGTATTCCACTCTGTGCGCGTCAGCAGCCAGCGGGGAGTCCTGAGTCCGGGACTGCGCACCCACCCCGAGGCCCTGTTGGGGAAAGAGGGAACGGGTGTGAGGCCATGGGCCCTGGACGGCGTGAGTCTCCGCATCGAGTCCGGTCAGATGGCGGCTTTCGTAGGACCCAGCGGCGCTGGAAAGACCAGCATCGCGGCCCTGGTGCCCCGGCTCTACGATGTAACCGAGGGGTCGGTGTCCATCGACGGCACGGACGTCCGGCAGGTGCGGCTCGCGGACCTCGCTGCCGCCGTGGGGTTTGTGACGCAGGAGACCTACCTGCTCCAGACCACCATCAAGGACAACCTGCGCTACGGCAAGCCGGACGCCACCCAGGACGAAATTGTCGCGGCGGCCCGGGCGGCCTACATCCACGACCGCATCATGGAGCTGCCGGGCGGATACGCCACCCTGGTCGGGGAGCGGGGGTTCGGCCTGTCCATCGGTGAGCGTCAGCGCCTCTCCATCGCCCGGACCTTGCTGCACGAGCCTCGCATCCTGATCCTGGACGAGGCGACCTCCGCGCTGGACGCGCGCAGCGAGCGTCTGCTGCAGTCGGCCCTGCTGCCGCTGATGCGTGGCCGCACGACCATGGTGATCGCGCACCGGCTGTCGACTATCCTGGCTGCCGACGTGATATACGTGATCGAGGAGGGCCGGGTCAAGGAGTACGGCACCCACGAGGACCTGCTCGATCGTTGAGGCGTCTATACTCGGCTGTACGCCGAGCAGTACAGCGAGGGCCGAGTCGAGGCCTACTGCGCCGACGGCGTGGTGCTCACCGACGGCGCCCTCATCCACACCGAGCCGGTCCTGGCCTCCGCCGACGCCTGCTGAACCCGCGTAAGTCCCCTCTCCCCCTGGGAGAGGGCTAGGGTGGAGGTGATTCCATGCTATCAGCCACCTCAACCACGACTGCTACAATGTATGCTCGGAGGGCACCGCCATGATAACGAACATCACCCTCGAAAATTTCAAATGCTTCCGCCAAGTCAGCATCCACCCCAAGCTACTGACCGTGCTCATCGGCCCCAACGGCACCGGCAAGTCCAGCATCTTGCAAGCGCTGCTGCTGCTCAAGCAATCGACAAGAGGACCCTCAATTAACTTCCGAGGAGAATTCTTTAATCTTAGAAATGCGAGAGACTTGGACGCGAAGTTCGCCCCGGAATCGCCTGTTCGGTTAGGAGTTGAGGGGGAGAGAGACGGGCGGCAACTTCGTTTCTTAGGCCCACTTCACCCTAATCCTATCCCAGGATCCGAATACGATTCTGAAGGATCCTTGTTAGAGATTGGGTTTTTGCTAGATTCTTTAAATTTTGTGCCAGCAGTAAGGGGTCTAGTTCAACCGGTTTACTCGTTGGGTAACAAGTACGTACACCACATTTCTTTGGATCAGGGCATAGATGCCCACGCAAGCCAACTGGCAAGTAACCTCGGATATAGCCGTCCTATGGAAGATACACTGTCAAGGCAATTGGAAAAGATCACAGAAACCGGACTGCGGGCAGAAACGGTACCCCCGCAGTCCGTCGAAATCAAGGCCCTGTCTACAGCTGGTCCGGTCAACATGGTGTGGGAAGGATTTGGCACAAACGCGTTAATCCAACTCCTCCACCAATTGATCACTACCGACGAGGGTGCCACCGTCCTAATTGAGGAACCGGAGATCCACCTGCATCCCAAGGCTCAGGCGGATCTGGCGGAGGTTATGGCGGAGACGGCCAAAGCCGAGGACAAGCAAATCATCATGACCACCCACAGCGAGCACATTCTGAGCCGGTTGCTCACACTCGTGGCAGAGAAGAATCTGTCTCCTGAGGAACTAGCAATTTACTCATTCCAAAAGGACGACAACGGCGAGTGCTCAGCGTCCGAGATTGAGGTCACGGATCTCGGACAGGTGACAGGAGGGTTGACAGGTTTCTTCGACGCAAATCTGGACGAGATGGACCGGTATGTAAAGGCACTGCAGAACCAATCGTGATACCAAAGAAAGAATTCATCCTTGATGAGAACGTCCTGATCTCGGCGCAGACGGGTCTCAATGATCGAGAACAGCCGGATCCCACCTGCACAAATCTGGTCAACAACATAATTCGAATCTGCCACACGATTGTCATAGATACTTCGCTTTTCAACATATATCGAAGTCAACTCAACCGAAACAGAAACCGTCCGACTATCTACGGCGCCGCTCTCATGCCAGTGCTGATGAGGGCTATCCAGATACCCGGTAAATACGATCGATTTGATAGAGCGAGCGCGCCGCCTTTCGATGGTGAGGAGGGCATTCCTCAAGGCAGCCAGGATGACGTACAAGTGTCAGTGCGGCTGGCAGTCCAGACCGGCGCAATCCTCGTCACAACCGATGGTCCGCTCAAGAAACACCTGGAAACGTCCCAACTGGAAGTGCTGCGAGCCTTGACCGTAGTAACTCCCCTAGAAGCCCTCGGCCTCCTGTAACCCCTACCGTGCGGGGAAGACGCGGCCGATGACCTCGCGGGCCTCCTTTGCAGGGATGCTGTTGGCCACGGCGCAGGGAGCGGTCTCGGCCATGATGGCGTCGATGTTGCCGGACAGGGTGTGTTTCTTGTACTGGTCCTCGTACTCGATGCCGAGTGCGCGGCCCACCAGGGTCAGGTAATGCTCGACACGGACAGGGTAGTCGGCCTCCAGCCCGCACATGTGGCGCTGGCAACCGTGGTACAGCGTGGCGTAGGTGTCGGCGCCCGCGTCCACCGCCTTCTGCACCCACTGGTTGTTCATCTCGTCCCACGCCTCCGGGCCCATCTGCTGCCGCACCGCGGGCGTGCAGTGGCGGCCAAACCGCTCATCGCCGCCGATGTCGACGACGTTGACGCCCGGCAGGGCACGCAGCAGCGTCAGGGCGCTCTGGGCCTCGGCGTCGGACTGCGGCCGGCCGGCGTGGTAGTGCAGCGAGACGGTTGTCTCCGGTTGGGGTTGCAGGTTTAGCTTGTCCAGGTTCTGCACCAGGTACTCCGTCACGTGCTGGAATGGGAAGTCCTCACGCATGTCCATGATGTCGTCGTAGAAAAAGATGCACGACGGACACCACATCACCACCTGCTCCGGCTCGAACTTGCGAAAGTTCGCCGCCGTGGTAGACGCGACGGACTTGGCCGACGCCTCGTCGCCGCGCTGGTGGTGCTGGATGCCGCAGCAGTAGGCCGCGCCGCCGACTGCCGCGAAATTCACGTCTAGCAGCTTGAACACGTCCATGACCGTCCGCACCAAGTGCGTGGTGCGCATCACGTTGCAACCGAGGTACAGGACGATGTCCGACTGCTTGACGTCGCCCTTGGGCGTGGTCAGGAGCCAGTCCCGCTCCTCGGGCGTAGACTGCAGCCCGTGGAGCACGTCGATCTCCCGGTAGTAGTTGCGGTAGAAGCTGCGGTCGCTGTTAGCTTCGGCCATGTTCGTCTCCTTCTGATTAACCACAGAGGACACAGAGAGCACAGAGTTTTTCTTTTGTTCTCTCTGTGGTTGAAACTCCGTCTACCAGCCCACTACGGCGCCGTCCTTGCGGGGTTCGGTGCCGCCCTGCAGCACGCCGGTCTCGTGGTCGCGGGAGATGACCTGGGCGCCGCCGATGGACACCCTGGAGCGTCCGGCCATCAGGCCCAGCTTGTGTCCGCGGAGCTGCAGCTCGCGGGCGGTGTCGGGGCTGATGCCCTCTTCCACCAAGGCCTGGTCATTTCCCACCATGAACCGCAGGGCGTTGATGGCCTGCTGGGGGTCCATGCCGTGGTCTACCATATTGCTGATGAGCTGCAGGTGCCCTTGAGGCTGCATGAACGCGCCCATCATGCCGTAGCAATAGAGCAGTTCGCCATCCTTGGTGGCCAGGCCGGGGATGATGGTGTGGTAGGGCCGCTTGCCCGGCGCCAGGGCGTTGGGGTGCGCCGCGTCCAGCGAGAACAGCCCGGCGCGGTTGTGCAGCACGATGCCGGTGCCGGGCGCCACCATGCCGGAGCCGAAGTCGGAAAATATGCTGTTGATCAGCGAGCAGGCGTTGCCCTTCCCGTCGACAGCACTGACGTACACCGTGTTGCCACCGGGGATAGGCTGGCCGTAGGGTACGGTCACCATAGCCCTGCGAGGGTCCATAAGCTCGCGGCGCTGTGCCGCGTATGCCTTGGAGGCCAGTTGCTCCGTCGGCACTTCCACCACTCGGGGGTCGGCGACGTACCGGTATGCGTCGGCAAAGGCGAGGCGCATGGCCTCGATCAGGTGGTGATAGGCGTCCGGCGACTGCGCGCCCATGGCGCCGATGTCGAATCCCTCGACGATGTTCAGCGCCTCGAGCGCGGCGATGCCCTGGCCATTTGGCGGGCACTCCCAGCATGTGACACCTCGGTAGTCGGTAGTGATGGGCTCGTCCCAGTCGGTGGTGTGGGCAGCCAGGTCCTCGACGGTCAGCCAGCCGCCGTGTTCCTGGACAAAGGACGCCATCTTTTCAGCAATGGGGCCGTGATAGAAGGCCTCGCAGCCGCCCTCGGCGATGGCCCGCAGCGTACCCGCCAACGTGGGGAACCGCATGACGTCGCCCTTTTTCGGCGCATTGCCGTTGACCAGCATCTCCTCGCCCGACGGATAGGAGTGCAGCTTGGGCAGGTTGTTCTCCCATTGGAACGCGATGACCTCGGAAACGGGAAAACCGTCCTCGGCGTATCGGATGGCCGGCTCCAGCAGGCGGGACAGCGGCATGCTGCCGCACTCGGCCCGCAGCGTCTCCCAGCCGTGGACTGTTCCCGGCACGCACACCGAGTACGGCCCGGCACCGGGCATTGATCGGTAGCCCTGTGACGTTAGCTCCTCGATGTCGGACGCGCCACAGGCCCGGCCACTGCCGTTGATGGCCCGCACCGACTTTTCTCGCTCATTCCAGACCAGCGCGAACAGGTCGCCGCCCACACCGGTGGAGTTGGGCTCGACCACGTTCAGCGCGGCGGCGGCTGTGATGGCGGCATCGGTGGCGTTGCCGCCGTCCATCAGTACTTGCAGGCCGGCCATGGCCGCCAGCGGCTGGCTGGTCGCCACCATGCCGTTGGTGGCCAGAACGGTGCTGCGTCGGGAGTCGAAATACATACGTGCCCTTCGACTAGCTCAGGATGACTGGTATGCCCTGAAAAAACGGGCCAGTATTGCCTTGGCTGCAGTTTCCCGCAACCCCGCGATTGTAGCACAGGGAGCAGCGGCCTCTGGGGCGGTTCGAACCGTGCGGCAGGAGGCTAGTCGCCCCGCAGCCGGCGCAGCTCCGCCTCCAGGGCAGCGGCACGGTCCTCAGCGGCGGATGCTCTGTCCTGCGTCGCGTCCAATTCTGACCGCAACTCCAGCAGGGTGGGCAGGAACCGGCCCGTCTCCGGATCGCGCAGCCGAAGGACGCCCTCGTCCCAGCAGAGGTCAAGCCCCAGCACCTCGCTGTGGCCCCACAGCAAGCCGCTCGGGTCGCGGTTGATGAGAATGGGCGTGTACTCCTCGCCGGTAAGCACATCCCCTGCCAGCGCGGCGTCGTGATATCGACCTCCGGTGTGGTCGAATCGCCAGTACTCCCGCACACCGTAGCCCGCGTAGCCTTCGCGCTTGACGGTATAGTCCCGGCGCCCGGTCCTGCGGGAGGCCACCTCCAGCACGAAGTCGGGCGGCTTTCCCGCGTGCTGGATGACGTAGCCGTTGCGGGACACAATGGCCCGTGCGTCAACACCGAAGGCGACAACGCAGTCAGGCGCGAAAATTTCGCTCTCGTCCCGGGGGTCATTGCGCAGATAGCCCCCTCCGGCGATGAGGACTCCGTCGCGGTCGCCCAAGTGGGCGTCCAACATGCTCCGAAAGTCGAAAAGCGATATGTCTTGCTGCATGTCCGGCTCTTTGGGTGGCGGGTCAGGTACGTACCAATCATCGGGGAGGCCCGCCAGGTAGTCCCTTGCCTTGGCTTTTGGACTGGTCATTGTCAGACTCTCAGATGGAGAGGTTTAGTTAGGGTACCGTGATTTTCCGTTTCGCTGAATTGAATCCCCACTCCACTATTCGACTCAGTTTAGCACGGAGCCCCGACAACACTCCCGAGGGCCAGAATCGGGCCTCTCGTATGTTAAGATGACGCCGAAATCATTCCGAACTGGAGGACAATCAATGCCAGCCGATGTTGGACAGCCTGCCCCGGAACTCGGCCTCTACGACTTCGACCGGCAGGTGCGCAACCTGGCGGACCATCGCGGCCAGACTGTAGTCCTGGCCTTCTTCCCTGGCGCATTCACCGGCGTCTGCACCACCGAGATGTGCAGCTTCCGCGACCGCGCCGACGCGTTCAACAACGTCAATGCGGTCGTTTACGGCATCAGCGTTGACACGCCATTCTCGCAGAAGGCCTGGGCCGATCAGAACAGCCTGAATTTCACCCTGCTCAGCGATTTCAACCGGACCGCCGTCAACGCCTACGGCGTGGCTCTGCCGAACCTCGCTGGCATAGAGGGATACGTGGCCTCGCAGCGGGCAGTGTTCATCATCGACGGCCAGGGCGTTATCCGCTACAAGTGGGTGGGCGAGTCCCCGCTCAACGAGCCGGACTACGACGAGGTGCAGCAGCAGGCCGCGGCGCTGGGCGGCTAGGGTAATCTTTCGGTCCTCGTCTGAATCAGGATTCACCGGATTTGGGGATTTCCAGGATTTCCCGTCCGGTGGATCCTTTAATTTTGGTTCGAACTAAAGAGGAGAGGAATGGGCACTATTCCCCCTCTGATTCTTTTTGGATGAGCGTTCAGATATGCCGTTAATGAAAATGACGGCCGGGCAGTTTCGCGCCGCGCGCGCCTTCCTGGTAGTCGGCGTTCTCTTGCTGATTACGGCCTGCGGCATAGTTCTCTTGCTGATATCGGTCTACAGTTCGGACAAGGAGTATGAGTTAGCACCTCTCACTCCGGTGCAGACCTCACCGGAGACCGTAAGGGAAGCGCTGATCGCCCTTTTCAACGCCACCGACGGCGAAAACTGGAGCGACAACGACGGCTGGCTGAGCGACGCCCCGATTGGGGAATGGAGCGGCGTCACCACCGACGGTGATGGCCGGGTTATAGCATTGAGTCTCCGCGATAACCAGTTGAACGGGGAAATGCCACCGGAACTCGGCAACCTCGCCAACCTACAGGTGCTGGATCTCAGCGACAACAGCGATGAAAAATTAGTGCTGGAAGTCAGCGACCAAGATAAAGACAAAACACTACTGACGGGGTATCACTCGAGAATGATTTTAGTTGCCGACGGGTTGAGGGGAGGTATTCCCCCTGAGATGGACAACCTCACCAACCTGCAAGAGCTGAACCTTTACTGGAACGATCTGAGAGGGGAAATACCACCGGAGCTGGGCAACCTAGCCAATCTGCAAGAGCTGAACCTCAGCTTTAACAAGTTGAGCGGTGAGATACCCTTGGAGTTGAACAAACTCGCCAACCTGAAAGTGCTGAATCTAGGAGCCAACTCACTGAAAGGTGAGATACCCCCGGAGTTGAACAAACTCGCCAACCTGAAAGTGCTGCAACTCTATGGCAATCTCCTGAGCGGAGAGATACCGCCCGAGCTGGGCAATCTCGTCACCTTGAAAAAGATGCACCTCAGTGGCAACGCATTGAGCGGGGAGATACCTCCCGAACTAGGTAACCTCGGCAATCTGGAAGAACTGAGACTCAGTGGCATGGATCATTCTCGTGATAGCAACCAAAACGGACTAAGCGGGGAGATACCTCCCGAGCTGGGCAATCTCGTCACCTTGAAAAAGATGGACCTCGATGGCAACGCATTGAGCGGGGAGATACCGCCCGAACTAGGTAACCTCGCCAATCTGGAAGAACTGAGACTCCATAACAACGAGTTGAGCGGGGAGATACCCCCGGAGTTGGGCAACCTTGCCAAGCTGAAAATGCTTGGCCTCAGCTACAATAGAGACTTGAGTGGATGCGTGCCAGCCGTTCTCGACCGTCCCTTCTTCCAATTTTCTCAAGGGTACCCTGATTATTGGGATTTTTGTGAGTGATAGGTGTCTCTCCATTACTCCGATCCAGCGGCAGCCGGGACGGCTGTCAGTTTCCGGCAGGGTACCGGGAGACTCTCAATTCAATCGAGTCTTAGGGTGGCGCCGATCAGGATGGGGACCAATGTCAGATGGGGACCAATGTCACTGGAGGTCTACCGCCCCTCCCCCAGCACAGCCGCTCAGTGAACAGCGCGGTCAGCGCCTCGGCGTCCACCTCCAGGCAGATGCGGGCGTTGGGTTCGGCGGCGTTCCAGTCGGCAACAGTCTGCCCCTTAGTCAGCTCGCTGTGAGTCTCGATCTCCACGTACGCCGGCCGCGCCGTGAACAGGCCGGAGTCGATGGCGAAGCCGATGGCGGGCATGTCGTTGTAGCGCACACCGTCGGTCGGGCCGATGCGCCCGGTGCGAATGTAGGCCTCCCGCAGGTGTCCGGTGGCCTCAGACAGCAGCCGCGTTGCCGCTGAGCCGGCACTGGCGATGGCCTCGAGTTGTTCCGGACTCACGGTCACCCGGTTGCAGACGTCCAGCCCCACCTGCACGATGGGTGCGCCGGAACGGTAGACGATTGCCGCCGCCTCGGGGTCCTCGTGCAGGTTGGCCGTCGCCACGCCGGAGACGTTGCCAGGAACTGTGACCGCACCGCCCATGACCACGATCTCTGCCATCGCACTGGCGAGGCCCGGCTCCAGAGACAACGCCAGGGCCAAGTTGGTCATGCGCCCCAGGGCCAGCACCGTGATCTCGCCCGGAGCAGCCATCACGGCCTCGATGATTGCCAGTGCCGCGTGCTTGCGATCCAACTCACCCGTCGGTGGTGAACCGGTTGCCACACCACCCAGGCCGTCGCCGCCGTGGATGTGCGAGGCCCAGCCCTCGTTGGCCGGACGCAGCAGCGGTTTGCCCGAGCCCATGTACACCGGGATGTCGCTGCGTTCTGCCGCCACAAGCACCAGGCGGGCGTTGGCGGTGCAGACCTCCACCGACGAGTTGCCGAAGATAGTGGTGAGGGCCACCACCTCCAGCTCCGGGCTGGCCAGAGCCATGAGGATCGCTGCCGCATCGTCGATGCCCGGGTCTGTGTCGATAATCACTTGTTTCATTCAATTCTCACATGGATGGACAGGATGTACAGGTTATGAGCGTAGGTTAAAATAACTTCGAAATCCTGTATATCCTGTCCATCCATGTCAATATGGCGGAGGACTGCGTGGCGACATTCGTACTGGTGCACGGGGCCTGGCATGGCGGCTGGTGCTGGAACAAGGTGGCTCCCCTGCTGCGCAGGACTGGCTCGGCGGTCTACACGCCAACCTTGAGCGGGCTGGGCGACCGCGCCCATCTCGCCGATCTGCTGGACCCCGCGCAGGTCAACCTCGACCTGCACATCCGTGACATCACCCAGCTCATTGAGTACGAATCGCTGGACGATGTGGTGCTGGTCGGACACGCCTATGCCGGGATGGTCATCACCGGCGTCGCTGAGGTCTGCCCCGCGCGGCTGCAGCACCTGGTGTACGTCAACGGCGTAATACCCGCCGACGGCGAGTGCATGGCCGACCAGCTCATCCCGGTGCGGGGAGCCGAGTTCGCCGCTTGGGTGCGAGGCCACATCGACCGGGGCGAGGGATACCTGGCAGCCCCCGCGTCGCCGGAGGAGATCGGACGCCGTTGGGGCATCCCCGACTCCGCCGACCGCGAGTGGATGTTCGGCAAGGTAACTCCGCAGCCCGCCGCCGCCATGGCCGGGCCTGTGCGCATCGGCAACCCCGCGGCCAAGGACATTCCGCGCAGTTTCATCAGCGGAGAGGAGGCAGGGTTCCAAACCGTGGCGGACCGGGCTAGCGAAGCCGGGTGGGGCATGTACCACCTTGATTCGGGCCACGACCCCATGGTCAGTCACCCTCGCGAGGTGGCGGAGATCCTGCTCGGCATCGGCGCATCATTTTGAGATCAAATAAGGATTTCGACAGAGAGACCACAGGAGACGCAAAGAAAAATCAGAAAATCTCCGTTCTCTCCGTGGCCTCTGTGTTGAATTTAGTAGTGAAAGTTTAAGGAGATTCAGCTATGGAAAATGTCAAGGCACTGGTCTTTGACGTATTCGGCACCGTGGTGGACTGGCGCAGCTCCATCGCGAAGCACGGCGCCGCCTTTGGTAAAGCGCACGGCATCGAGGCCGACTGGCCGGCCTTCGCCGATGGCTGGCGCGGGAAGTACCAGCCTTACATGAACAAGGTCCGCACAGGCGAGTTGCCCTGGACCAAGCTCGACGTGCTGCACCGCATGGGCCTGGTCGAGTTGCTGGGTGATCTGGGCATCAAGGGCGTGAGCGACGAGGCCATCGACGAGCTGACCTTGGCCTGGCATCACCTGGATCCCTGGCCGGACTCTCCGGCGGGACTCACCCGTCTCAAAGCCAAGTTCATCATCGGCACCATGTCCAACGGCAATATTGCGCTGATGACCAACATGGCCAAGTACGCCGGGCTGCCCTGGGACGTGATCCTCGGGGCCGAGCTGGCCCACGCATACAAGCCAGACCCGAAGACCTACCTGACGGGGGCGGAACTGCTGGGCCTGGAGCCTGCGCAGGTGATGATGGTGGCAGCGCACCAGAACGACCTGCTGGCCGCCGGTTCGCAGGGACTGAGGACGGCATTCGTCCCGAGGCCCAACGAGTTTGGACCGGACCGCAAGCCGGACCCGACGCCAGACCCGTCGTTCGACATCGTGGCCACCGACTTCCGCGACCTGGCCTCGCGGCTGGGGGTGTAGAAAGCACGGCGAGGCAACGATGAGGCTCAGCATCGCAAAGGAGGCAGATGCGTAGTACCTGCATCTGTACGAATCTCATATAGTCGATTCTTTGGACTACAACGATGCGGAACAGATCGTTGGGATAGAGATGCTCAACCTCTCAAAGCGGTCGCCGGACCTCAGCCTTTCCAGTCTTCAATTGCAAATATAGGTTGCCATCGGCATTGGGAAAATACCAAGACGATTCGGAGGAAGGTGCCCCATGGCTCGTTACGGAGTGCGATTCGAGAACGACCCGTCGCTGACCCCGCAGGACTACCAGGACCTGGGTATGCAGGCCGAGGCGTTGGGTTACGAGACCGTGTGGGTGCCGGAGGGCGGCGGGCGCGACTCGCTGACTGCCCTGTCCAGCATTGCTATGAAGACGGAGCGGGTCATTCTGGGCACCGGAATCCTGCCCATCTATGCCCGCACTGCCACCAACACAGCCATGGGAGCCGCCGGAATGGCCGCCGTCTCCGGCGACCGGTTCATCCTGGGCTTAGGGGTCGGTCATCGTCCCACCGTCGAGGGCCGGGACGGAGTGCCTTTCAGCCGCCCCATTGCCCGGCTCCGGCAGACCATCAGGGTTGTGCGAAGGCTGCTGGCCGGCGAGACGGTTTCCAGCAAGGGCTACCATTTCAACATCGCCGACGCATCCCTCGGAGCGGCAGCCCCGAGGGAGCAGGTGCCGATATACATCGCCGCCCTGGGACCTCAGATGCTCGAGCTGGCGGGGGAGATGGCGGACGGGGTCCTGATGAACTGGACTGCCGAGAGTTTCCTCCCCCAGGCCATGGAGCACATCAGCCGCGGCGCCCACATGGCGGGACGCGACATCTCGGAAATCGACATCGCCGGCTACGTCCGGGTGGCTACGGGCGGCAATGAGGAGGCGGTGCGCGAGTCGCTGCGCAGCCAGGTGGCCCGCTACGCCAGCAACGCCTACTACCGGAACTTTTTCGTGGAGACGGGGTTCGGCGACGAGATGGCCGAGGCCGCCGAGGCACTGCATGCTGGGGACATGGCCCGGGCTTCCGAGGCCATCACCCGTGAGATGCAAGACCAGGTGGCCGTGGTGGGCAGCGCCGAGCACTGCCGCGCTGCCCTGGAGCGGCGACGCGCCGCCGGTCTGCAACTGCCGGTGGTGGCGCCCTTCGCCATCGGCGACAACAAGGAGTCGCACCGCGCCACCATTGAGGCGCTGGCGCCTGGGGGCTAGGGGTCAGGGACCATAGTGCGAACTTGCGTCAGGAGCAAGGGAACGCCCCTACCTTGACGCTCCCCTGGAGGCAGAGGGGACTCATCTTCACGCCTCCGGGTTCTCCTAAAGGTAACCGCACACCTCAGCCAGGAGCTCGTAGCTGCGGCGGCGGTCAGCGTAGTCGTGGGTGATGGTGACGACGCTCAGGTCGTTGGTCTGGTACATTTCGGCGATGTCCTCCAGCCCCTCCTTGACCTGCTGCGGGTCCCCGTCGATGCAGACCTGGGCATACTGCTGCACGAAACGGTATTCGTCGGGCGTGTACTGGTAGGACAGCGCCTCCTCGAGAGACGGAATGCCCTTGGCCCGCCCTGTGATGTTCTGCAGACGAGCCAGGTTGCGAGGCTGGGTCAACCGCTGCGCCTCCTCCTCAGTCTCAGCGCATATTACGTGGACGCCCACGTTTACCTTGGGCTCCGAGAGGTACTCAGACGGCTTGAAGTGCTCGCGGTAGTTGGCGCAGATTGCGGGGCCCTCCTCAACCGCGATCCCGAAGAAATGAGCGTAGGCGAAGGGCAGGCCCAGCTGCGCCGCCATGTAGGCGCTCTCATAGCGTGATCCCAGCAGCCAGACCTCGGGGGCCGTAACCGGCTCACTGTCCGGGCCTGCCTGGATCTGCGAGAAAATGTGGCCGTCCTCCAGGTCTCCGCGCAGGTAGCCCAGCAGGTCCACCACCTGTCGGGGGAAGTGCCGGATCTCGCGCGGGTGGTTGGGAAAGGAAAGCGCCGCCGCCGTGATCTGATCGCTGCCCGGCGCCCTCCCGATGCCCAGGTCTATGCGGCCCGGGTGCAGCGAATCCAGCATCCGGAAGTTCTCGGCCACCTTGAACGCGCTGTAGTGAGAGAGCATGATGCCGCCGCTACCCACCCGGATTTTTTTAGTGCGGGCGGCGATGTGTCCGATGAGCACCTCCGGGCTGGTGCCGGCGAAGTTGGGCAGGCTGTGATGCTCGGCCACCCAATAACGATGGTAGCCCATCTCCTCCACCGCCGCCGCCAGCTCGATGGTCTCCCGCAGGGCGTCGCCGGCGGTTGCTCCGGTCCGCACCGGGGACTGGTCAACGACGCTCAGATACAGTTGCTGGCTCAAGGGATCCCTCCTGGACTCGGGTAACGTGGCCTGAATGAAAAGGAACGCTGCTGAGGCTAAGTATACAGTTTCTCCGCAGGTGGGTTGGAGTGCCGGACAGGCTGACCTCGGAGCCGCACGGCCGAGGTCCGTGGCTCTGGCGGAGCGGTCGGGCTGTTCCGGGGATTAGGGCGGACTCTCGGGTTGCTTCCCAGTGGAGGCGAAGATACAATCGTAGTCGTCATGAGACGGAAGCCTTTTAGGTGTTATTAGGCCGCTCGCCGGACTTGCGTTCCGGGGAGCGATTTTTTTTGCCTTTTTTCAAATGGACTCGCGGTATCCTGAATCACGGTGGGAAGGTCGGGCAATGGCTGGCGATTATCCATTGGAAGGCATGAGAACGACACAGGACGGGAGGGCCCTCAGGGCCAGCTGGCGGAAGGTCCTCCCCGAACGAATAATCACGATCATCATGGTCTTGTGCACCATGATGTCCATCCTCACCACCGTCGGCATCATCTTCGTCCTCCTTTTTCAGGCCCTCCAATTCTTCGGCGAAGTCTCCTTCTTCGAGTTCATCACCGGCACCCGCTGGACCCCCCTCTTCCAATCCAAGCACTTCGGCGTACTCGCCCTTGTCAGCGCCACCTTCCTCACGGCAGCGCTGTCAATGGTCGTGGCGCTTCCACTGGGGCTGCTCAGCGCAATCTACCTGAGCGAATACGCTCCCGAGACTATTCGCAAGATCGTGAAGCCGGTGCTCGAGGTGCTGGCGGGTATCCCGACGGTGGTCTACGGCTACTTCGCCCTGCTATTCGTAACGCCGATCCTGCAGGGGATATCGGAAAAGATTTTCGTGTTCAATGCCCTGAGCGCCTCCATCGTGATGGGCATTATGATCCTGCCCATGGTGGCCAGCCTCAGCGAGGACGCCATGCGTGCCGTGCCCCGGTCGCTGCGGGAGGCGGCATACGGCCTCGGGGCGACAAAGCTGGAGGTAACCACGCGCATCGTGGTACCGGCGGCCCTGTCGGGGATTGTCGCCGCATTCATCCTCGCAATATCCCGGGCCATCGGCGAGACCATGATCGTTACCATCGCCGCCGGACAGACACCCAACTTCACTCTGAACCCCTTCGTGCCCATCGAGACCATGACCGCCTACATCGTACAGGTGAGCCTGGGCGATACCCCCAACGGCACGCTGGAGTACAAGACCATTTTCGCCGTCGCGTTGCTGCTCTTTGCGATAACGCTGGCAATGAACCTGCTGAGCCAGTACGTGGTACGCCGGTTCCGTGAGGAGTACGAATAGTGGCGTTGATGACTCAGCGCGAGTTCGCCCGGCTCAAGCGCAGGCGGGAACTGAAAGGCAAGATCTTCTACGGCCTGTGCCTGGGGGCTGTGCTGGTTTCCCTGTCGATGCTGGGGGTCCTGCTGTTCCAGTTGGCCTCCGACGGATACTCGCGAGTCAACTGGAGTTTCATCACGTCGTTCCCGTCCCGGCACCCGGAACAGGCGGGCATCCACGCCGCGCTGCTGGGCAGCATTTACGTGGTGGGAATCGGCGGCATAGTGTCTTTCACCCTGGGCGTGGCGGCAGCGGTGTACCTCGAGGAGTACGCTCAACGCAGCAAGTTCGCCCAGTTGGCCCGGATCAACATAGCCAACCTGGCCGGGGTACCATCCATCGTCTACGGCCTGCTCGGCCTCGAGATATTCGTCCGGGTGATGGAACTGGGCCGGAGCGTTATGGCGGGCGGCCTGACCCTGGCGTTGTTGGTCCTGCCTATCATCATCGTTGCCTCCAGCGAGGCCATCCGCGCGGTGCCCAGCTCCCTCCGCGAGGGCGGTTACGGGCTGGGAGCGACCCGGTGGCAGGTGGTGCGGCACCTGGTGCTGCCCCAGGCCTTTCCCGGCATCCTGACCGGCGTCATCCTCGCCGTCAGCCGGGCCGTGGGTGAGACCGCGCCACTGATCGCCATGGGCGCGCTGACATTCGTGCCCTTTGCGCCGGATGGGCCTCTCAGCCGGTTCACCGTGCTGCCCATCCAGATATTCAACTGGGTGTCCCGTCCCCAGGCCGGGTTCCACGAGGCCGCCGCCGCCGGCATCATCGTGCTGCTGATAGTGCTGCTGGCGATGAATGCGCTGGCGGTCTTCCTACGCAACAAGTTCTCAAATCGACTGGAAGGTTAGGAAGGTTAGCGCCGTGCAAGTAGCTGTCGACAGCATCATCAAGGCCGAGGAACTCAGCGTCTATTACAGCGGCAAGCCTGCGGTAAACAGCGTCAGCCTGGATGTGCCGATGCACCAGATCACAGCCATAATAGGCCCATCGGGCTGCGGCAAGAGCACCCTGCTGCGCAGCTTCAACCGGATGAATGACCTGGTGCCGACGGCCTCGACCACCGGGCGCGTGATCTTCGAGAGCCGGAACATCTACGACCCGGAGGTCGACCCCACGGAAATCCGTTACCTGGTCGGCATGGTGTTCCAGCGGCCCAACCCATTCCCCAAGTCCGTCTATGACAACGTTGCATTCGGCCCGCGCATCAACGGCTTTCGCGGCAACATGGACGAGTTGGTGGAGCGTTCCCTGGTCGGGGCAGCGCTGTGGGACGAGGTCAAGGACCGCCTGAAGGACAGCGCTCTCGCCCTCTCCGGCGGGCAGCAGCAGCGCCTGTGCATCGCCCGGGCACTGGCGGTGGAGCCCAGCGTGATCCTGATGGACGAGCCGTGCTCTGCCCTGGACCCCATCGCCACGCTGGCCATCGAGCAGCTGATGAACGAGCTTTGCGAGCAGTACTCCATCATCATCGTCACCCACAACATGCAGCAGGCCGCCCGGGTCTCACACAAGACCGCGTTCATGCTCAGCGACGAGCGCAACATCGGCGGGTTCCTGGTGGAGTTTGACGAAAGCAGCAAGATCTTCACCAACCCGGAGGATGAGCGCACCGAGTCCTACATCTCGGGACGCTTCGGCTGAACGTCAGGAACTAGCACCCCGAAAGAGTGGACCCTCCCTCGCCATTCGAGGGAGTTTCTGTATTCCGGACGGCTAATGCGGTCAATCGGGCCAGCATTGCTGTAGAATCACATGAACCCTGAGCTATTCTCCAATAGCCAATCAGTGCAGACAGCGACAGCAATGAGCCGGCAGCGTTACGAAAAGGAAATCGAAGAGATACTCGAAAAGACAGGGGGTGGGCCGACCGAGAACCCACAGCAGGGTGGTGGCCGGGCTCCCCAGCGGCGGCGTGGCTCTCCGTCGCTCCGGCGGGGACCATCAACCCGCCACTTCGGCTTCAAGTACCAGTATGCCCTCATCGCGGGCATCGTCCTGATTGTTCTGGGTGCGGTCGCGGGATGGCTCTACTTTTTCCTCGCTGGCCTTGTACTGGTGGTGGCAGGCTACGTCATCTACTACCGGGCTCCACGAGGGAGTTCCGGAGTGTCGCGGTCCCAGCAAATGTGGCGGGGGCGTCGTATTGACCCGGACGATCCGCAGGACGGATGGCGACGCCGCTGAGCGGGTGCCCGGCACGGGCCTTTGGCTCACTGATAGCAAGTGGAGTCTTTCCGCATCATCGCTGAGGAGACCAGGGGACGACCCACCCCATAAACAGGTTCAGGACAGGTCTAGCTCTATCCCGGGGAGAGCGGACTAGTTAGATGCCTTCGCGGCGAGGTCACTGTAGTGGTCGGCCAAGGCCAGTACGAGGCTCCCCATGTGCGGATGCTCGGGTTCCACGTCCACTGCAAGCCCGTTCTCCAGCAGGCGTCGGGTGCAGACCGGGCCGACCGAGGCCACCACGACCGAATCCGAGCTCAGGCATTTTCGAAGGGTGTCCTCCACTCCTGACTGTCGCGCGATCTCCAGCAGGTTGACCACCTGCGGCTGGCTGGTGAACGCCAAGGCATCCACCTCACCGACAGCGAGCCTCCGGACCATCTCCAGGACGGGCGAGACATCATCCGGCAGCCCCCAGCTGTAGAGAGCAACCTCGCGGACATCCGCTCCCCGTTCCCGGAGGGTGCGCGTCAGCAGGTTGTTCGGGCCGCCATAGGCCTGCACGGCCACCTCGCGCCCGGCGAATTCCGTGCCTGAGATGGAGGCGATCAGGTCCTCGGTGGTGTAAGGTTCCGGCGGCATGAGGTCGATACGCACATTGTTGCGTCGCAGCACCGCCGCGGGCTTGGGACTGCGGGCGATTACAGCCGCCATTTCAAGAGATGCCAGCAGTTCCACCTTGCGGCCCATCGCGTCGGCGGCCCCGAAGAGCGCCTGGGTCCCGACGCCCGTCTGCAGCACCACAACGTCGACCTTGCCAGCGCACAGGTCTTCGATTAGGGCAGCCACCTCCGGTGTGTCGGTGTTGTAGACCTCCTGCAGCACCGGGGCGGCCAGCGGCACACCGCCGTGCCGCTCCACCAGCGCGCCCATCTGCGACTGCATACGTGCCTCCACGTAGGCTATGGTCCGTCCGTTCAGCGATGCAGACATATTGTCCCAACCGCAGAAGGCACAGAGGCCGCGGGGAATGAGCCAACGCCTCCGTGTCCTCCGTGTATTCTGTGATGAATTAGACGGCGCACTCGCCCTCGCCGCGTTCCAGCTTGTAGATGTTGGTGCGTTCCCAGTCCACGTACATATCCGAGCCGGGATCCGCCGTCCTGGCCGATTCCTCGGCGGCGATGGCCACCTCGGTCAACTGCTCTAGCCCAACGCGGTCCAGGAACTGGTTGAACTTTTCCGTATCGTCGGCCCGGTTGTCCTTGTAGTAGGTCACGATGGTCTTGAGGACGCCGGGCGCGGCCTTGGCCGGCACCTTGACGCGGGGGATGCGGGTGCCGATGCGAGAGTCCTCCACCCGGTTGTCGCCGTAGTTGCCTCCCAGGAACAGCTCGTAGGCAGGTACCTGACTGCCGTCGGGACCCTTGAGGGCGGCGCCGTGGAACCCGATGTTGGCGATGTGGTGCAGACCACAGCCGTTGGGGCAGCCCGACATCTTGACACGGATGTCCCTCACGCCCTGGTCGTCGAGCAACTCGCCGCCCCATTGGTCCATCTCGTCGCGGAGGGCCCCTGCCAGGCCCATGGAGGAGGTGATGCCCAGTTTGCAGCTGTCGGTGCCGGGGCAGGACACGACGTTGGTGATGGCCTTTGAGTCCGGCTCGCCCAGGCCGATCCTGTCGAGCTCCTCCCAGACCGCGTGCAGGGAGCCCTCGGGTATGAAACGCAGCAGCAGGTTCTGCTCCTGGGTTGCGCGGGCCCGGCCGCCGGTGTATCGGCGCATGATCTCCGCCAGCGCGCGGAACTGCGCGCCGTCCAGGTTGCCCCGGTCCGGCTTGACCATCACGGAGTAGTAGCCCTCCTGCCGTTGCGCCTCCACGTTGGTCTCACGCCACCTGCGAAATTGCTCGGAGGCCTCGGCGCCGTTGCCGGTTACGGCTGGCGGTGGGGTCTCGCGCAACAGTTCGTCAACCCCCATGTAGGGAGTCGGGTCGACGGGTCCGATTTTTTCCAGCTCGGCGTCCACCATGGTGCGGAACTCGTCGAGACCGATTCGGTCAATGAGTACCTTGAGGCGGGCCATCATGCGGTTCTTGCGCAGCATGTCGGCGTTGTTGAACACCGTCCAGATCGCCAGGGCCACGCGCAGGTAGTCCTCTACGGGAACAAACTCGTACAGCGGCTTGGCAAGGCGAGGCATGATCGAGGTGCCGCCGCCGCAGAACACCTTGAATCCGCGCTGCTCCTCACCGTCAACAGTGCGAATCTGGGACACGTAGGTCAGGTCCTGAATGGCCGCCGACACGTGGTCGCGAGCGTCGGTGCCAGTGAAGGCCGACTTGAACTTGCGGGGAAAGCTCTGGGTGAGGGGGTGCCGCACGCCGAACCGGACGTAGGCCGCCAGGTACGGCGTGGGATCGAAGACCTCGTCGGGGTCTACACCGGCGTATGGCGAGCCGACTACGTTGCGGACGGTGTTACCGCATGCCTCCCGGGTGTTCAGGCCCACGCCGCCCAGCAGGCGCAGGACATCGGGGCATTCGTCGAGCGGTATGTGATGGAACTGCACGTTCTCGCGCGTGGTGATGTGTCCCTTGCCCAGAGGGGCGTACCTGTCGGCGACCTCGCCCAGGCCATCCATTGCCTCGGGAGTCAGGATTCCTCCCGGGATCTTGACGCGGATCATCTGAACATCGGCCTGACGCTGGCCGTAGACGCCTTGCCTGAGCCGGAAGGGCGTAAACTGCAGGTTGTCCTGTTCCCCGGACGTGAATTTCTCGGACTCCTCCTCAAGCCGCACAACTTCTTCGTCCATGAACGGGATTATTGCGGGCGACGACCTTGCCAAATCAAGGCTGTCGTTGTGGATCTCCTCCTGGGTGCGTTGCTGGCTAGAGGTCTGGGTACTCAAGCTTTCCTCCTAAGTTCGGTCTGCTAAATTTTGCGCAAAAAATAAACCCGCCAACTCTCAATACGTTGGCGGGCGATCAGGTCCAGTTGCGGTTTGTCGGTTACGCAGCTATTTACACCCACCTATGTGGGCGGACAAGAACAACAGATGGCGGTGGATGGAGAACTATTCACAATGCGAATATACTCCGGAATATAGCATCAGTCAATCCGATTTTCTGCGACTTTCCGGTTAGTTTCATACCGGCACTCCCGAAAGTACGACGCCTACATCTTGTTGAACTCGGCGGTGTCTTTCTCGATGACACCGCAGGCCACCAGGAAACCGGTGTCAGGATTCTCCTCCCCCATATACGGGTCCGGTTTCTCGTGGATTATTATGGCCGATCCATCCTCATCGAAGACGGAATGTTCCACATCGGCCAGTATGGTTATGGAGTCGGTGAAGAAATCAGCCCTCGCCGTGCCATTGTCAGACGCATAGATGTTGGGCAGTAGCCCGGCCTGACTATCGCCCTGGGCTCGCAGACCAATTCCCTTGCTATCGGTTTCCGCTACATTCCGGGTCTCGCCATCTGCGGAAAGTCCAGGCATGCAGGATCCGACGGCGTAGACGGAAACAGCGTGACCACCGGGCGACAGTCCATGCGCCTCAGCCTGTACCAGAACGCCATCGGCCGACTGTTCCAGGGTAACTTTTCCCATCGGAGTCCCGCCCGGCGATGTCAATAACGCCGTGGCGGTCAAACCTGATTCGGCATCATTCCATTCCTGGAGCGGGAAGAACAACAGTGCCAGCGTAACCGACACCACCAGCCCCAAGGCTGCAATCAGAATGGTTGGTCTCGTCTCCCTTTGCACAATCGGCCCTCAATGATTGGCTAAACAAACAAGCTATCACATCGAGAATTGAACAGGCAATCACCTCGTAAACCGAGTATGGCAAATGCACCTGAGCGATCTTGTCAGAGAAGGGAACACCGGTTAGTCCTCCCTTTGCAGTGAGTAAACTTTAGGTATATGAGGCACGTCTTGAGACAGTCTATCGGTATTAAAATATATCCACATACTTCTCGACCGGCATCGATCAAGCATCCAAGTCGACAGGACGCTGTGATATAATCCAGGCCGGATTTTCGCATCACGCCCTGCGGGAGAGCGCATTATGGACTTGGGTCTCCGGGATAAGGTTGCCATCATCACAGGCGGCAGCGACGGAATAGGTAAAGCAGCGGCCCTGAGCATGGCCCAGGAGGGAGCGTCCGTCGTAATTGTTGCTCGCCGTCAGGAGGTCCTGGACCAGGCGGAAAGGGAAATCCTCACCGCCACCGAGGGACAGGTGATGTCCATTTCCGCCGACGTCACCGACCCTGGAACGGCGAAGAGCATCGTACAGAACACCGTCAACAAGTTCGGCAGGGTGGATGTCCTGGTGAACAACGCCGGCCAGTCCATGGCCAAGCCCTTTGAGGACGTGTCGCAGGATGACTGGGAGTTCGATTTCGAACTGAAGGTATGGGGCGCCGTTCGGCTCATCCAGGAGTCCCTTCCCGAGATGCGCAAGGTCGGCGGTGGTCGCATCATCAACGTCACCAATCTGGGCGGGCGTACCCCGGGACCCGCCTCCATGCCAACCTCGATCTCCCGGGCCGCTGGCATCGCCATCACCAAGGGCCTGTCAAAAGATCTGGCCAGCGACAATATCCTGGTCTCAACGGTGTGCATCGGCCTGATCAAGTCCGGCCAGCACCAGCGACGCTACGATGTCCGCGTCCAGTCCGAGCCTGACCTCTCCATTGATGCCTTCTACGACCAGCTGGCCGACGGGCGAGTGCCCCTGGGCCGGGTAGGCGAGGCCGAGGAGGCCGGGGACGTCATCGCATTCCTCGCCTCGGAGCGGGCCAGTTTTCTCACCGGCATTGCCGTAAACCTCGATGGCGGGGCATCGGCAGTCGTTTAAGTCCCCCCGTTCTGAATGATGGGGTTTCCCGTTCGGAGGGCAGAAAAAAGATTAGGGGCGCACAGTAGTGCGCCCCTACATTGCGAATGCCAGCAATCGCAACGCTTTCAATGATCATTGGCAACAAACGGCTAACACCTGGAGGACAAGCGTGACTGCTTCATACCTTAACGAACTGCAGCCCAGCGCCCGGCTGCTGCTGGGGCCCGGCCCGAGCTCGGTGCATCCCCGGGTGCTGCAGGCGATGACCCTTCCGGTTATGGGGCACCTCGACCCAGATTTTTTCCAGGTCATGAACGACATCGGAGACATGCTGCGCGAGGTTTACCACACCAGCAACATGATGACGATGCCCGTCTCGGCCACGGGAACCGGCGCCATGGAAACGGCCTGCGCCAACATGCTGGAGCCCGGTGACACCTTTGTGATCTGTCGCAACGGGTATTTCGGCATCCGCCTCGGCAACATCGCCGAGCGCTGCGGCGCACGGGTCTACGAGGTCGACACACCATGGGGCCAGCCGGTGGACCCACAGGCCCTTAGCGACGAACTGCAGAAGCACACGCAGGTCAAGGCCGTGGGTGTGGTCCACGCCGAAACCTCCACCGGGGTCCTCACTCCCATGCCGGAAATCATCGACGTGATTCACCGCCACGGGGCGCTGGCCATCGTGGACGCGGTAACGTCCCTGGGTGGACACGACATGCAAGTTGACGAGTGGGGCATCGATGTGTGCTACAGCGGCACTCAGAAATGTCTCGGCGCCCCTCCCGGCCTGGCCCCCATCACACTGAGCGAGGATGCGATGCAGGTGCTCAGGACCCGCGAGACTCCGGTCCAGAGCTTTTACTTCAACCTGCAGGAGCTGGAAAGCTACTGGGGCCGCAATCGCGCCTATCATCACACCGCCCCCATATCGATGACCTACGCCCTGCGCGAGGCCCTGCGCATGATGATGGAGGAGGGCATCGAAAACCGCATCGACCGCCACGCCCGGGTGGCCGCCGGACTGCGCGCCGGACTGGAGGCGCTGGGGATGGAGCTGCTGGCGGACCCTGACCACCGGCTGAATCCCCTGACCACGGTGAGCATCCCCGAGGGCATCGACGATGCCGCCACGCGGGCCGCGCTGCTGAACGACTATGGCATCGAGATTGGCGGCGGCCTAGGGGAGTTCCGAGGCAAGGCCTGGCGCATCGGCCTGATGGGAGATTCCGCCAGAGACCGCAACGTGCTGGCCCTGCTGTCTGCGCTGGAGCAGATCCTGAACACCAACGGATACGAGGTAGCATACGGATCGAGCCTGGCCGCGGCCCAGAGGAGCCTGGCCACCCACGGCAATTAACGTCATCCTCTCTCCGAAAGAATGATCCAGGCGATCGGCGAGCTCTTCGGCGGCCTCGGCCTATTCTTTGTGGGGATGTGGCTGCTGTCCGAAAGCCTGAAGCGTGTGGCGACCCACAGGCTTCGCATCATAGCGTCTTACTGGGTCCCAAACCGCTATGCCGCCATGGGATGGGGCGCGCTCGCTGGAGGCATCATCCAGAGCATGGCGGCAATGACCTTCATTGCCGTCGGGCTGATGCGAGCCAACCTCATTTCCAATGAACGCGCCCTCGCCTTCATTCTTGGAGGCAACCTGGGCGCCAGCCTGCTGGTGTTGCTGGTCTCCCTGGACGTCCAACTGGCAGCCCTGTACGTGCTGGGCGTTGCCAGCGTGTTCATGGTCAGCAAGAGGGCCATCAAGCTCCGAAACCTGGGAACGGTGTTGTTCGGGGCGGCGCTGATGTTCGTCGGCCTCGGGCTGGTGAAGGAATCCGCCTCCTCACTGGTTACGCAACCCGTTTTCGACGGGCTCCTGGGCGCGGCGGGAGAGTCTATCCTCCTCGCCTTTGCCGGAGCCGTTGTGCTTTCCCTGGTCCTCCAGTCCTCGGTGGCGGTGATGGTGTTTGCCATCAGCATGGGGTCTATCGGCGTCCTGGACCCTGACCAGATTTATATGGCGATCTACGGCACATTCGTGGGGTCGGCCATTACCCTGGTAATCCTTTCGTGGAACCTGACCGGCGAGTCTCGACGCGTGGCAATGTGCGAGGCAGGCTACAACCTCCTGATGGCCGCCATATTTGTACCGCTTCTTTACATCGAGCTGTGGTTCGGTGTGCCATTGATGAAATCGCTGGTCCTTTTGGTGCCTCTGGAGCAGCCGATGGCCCTGCTCAGCTTGATGACCGACATATTTGGAGTTACCCTGCTCGTACTGATTCTGCCCTCGCTTGTGTGGCTGTTTGTCCGCCTGTGGCCGTCAACCGCGGAGGAAACCCTGTCACGTGCGCAATACATCCATGGCCGCAGCTACGAAAACGTGGCCGCGGCTCTGGAGTTGATAGCACTGGAACAGCAGCGAGTCCTCTCAGGATTTTCGTCCTACCTCAACGCTGTCCGGAATGGACACGGCATCGAGTCCCTGCGCGATTCAGTCAGGTCCCTGATCCACGAAATAGAAGAATTCCTTACCGAGGTGCGAGTACGGCATCCGGGATATGGCATCGACAATGTGAACTCCGCCCTGGCCCAACAACGGCTTATTACCTGGCTGGAGGAGCAGTTTGCGGAGCTGTGCGAAGAACTGAACGTGCTCCCGAACGAGGAGGGTGCCGGACACCTGAGGGCTGTGCTGGTGGAAGCCATTGATGCAGTGGTCCTCATCATCATTGACGGCCTGAACAGCCGCGACCCCGAGGATTGGGCGATGCTTGTCCAACTTACCGGAGATCGCACGCAGTTGCTACGGTCACTGGGAGGGCATTACACGGACGGAGAGTGGCAAGTCGACGAGGCCACGCAAGCAAGAGTCGTCAAGATAACCAATACGGCGGGCGAAATATTCTTCCTGTTCTCGCGTCTAACCCGCGAGATAGTCGATTCAACGCCCTCGAGGTCTTGAACTTAGACTCTGCGCCTCAACGGCTTGTTACGGGGCGTATCTTCATGCATCCGACGGCAGCGACAACTGCCGAAAAAGAAGCACCCGATCCCCCAGTTAACCGGAGGACCGCCAACGCGACTCTCCAACTGATGCCCAGCCCCGGCGAGATTCCAACGGGCGCCGGATGAAAGGCCGTTATCGGTCGCGGGTCTGCCTGCGGCGTGGCCCCTGTAGGCGGCCCAGGGGCCTGGAACCCTGAGTCTGTTCGGCGCGGGCCTCTTCGAGGTCCAGCTGCAGCCGTGCCGCCTCGCGCTGAGGTCTTTGGTTGGGCCGCCCGGTGTTTCTGTCGCGCGACGGTTCCTCGAGCCGGTAAGCCTCATCCAGGATGTCGACCACGTGGCGCACGGGCATCCCGTGTCCGGCGACGCTCAAACCCTGCTCCAGTTGCAGCATGCAGCCGGGGTTGGCGGTGATGACCTCCTCTGCCTCCGTTTCGGCGATTGCCTCCACTTTCCGGCTCAGGATGCGGCGGGACAGTTCAGGCTGGACCGCCGCGTAAATTCCTGCCCCGCCACAGCACATCGCCGGATTCTCCATCTCATCCAGCTGCACCCCAGGGATGGACTGCAATATCGCGCGCGGGGCGGCTGAAATCCGCTGTGCGTGGGCCAGGTGACAGGGGTCCTGGTATGTCACCCGCCGTTCCAGGTGAATGACAGGTCGGCGGAATGGCAACTCGACGAGCAGCTCGTTGATATCCTGGGTCATTTCACTGGCCTGGCGGGCCTTGTCAGCGTATGCCGGATCGTCCTTCAGCAGCTCCGTGTATTCCTTCATGCTGGAACCGCAGCCGGCAGAGCAGGTGACGATTCGGTCAACGCCGAGGGAGAGAAAGGCGTCGATATTTCGTCGCGCCATGGCACGACCGGTTTCGAGGTCTCCGGCGTGGAGGTTCAGGGCCCCGCAGCAGGCCTGCCCGGGCGGCACGAATACCTCACATCCGTTGCGAGTCAATACTCTGACCGTGGCCCTCATTGTATCGGCCTGCATCAGGGGCATGACGCACCCCGACAGCAGGGCAACCTTGAGCTTGGGCTCTCCATCAGCCGGCTGGTAGGAACGACGGGATGGGCCGAAGAACCGCCCGCTCATCCTCGGCAGCTTGGCCTCCAGTTCCCCCAGGTTCCCGGGCAGGATGCTGAACAGCCGGGTGCGGCGCGCCACCGCCTGCATTCCAAGAACCTGGTATATTCGCAGCAGGTTCCCCCCCAGGCGCATCAGGCCGGGGCGGGGCAGCAGCCCTCGGAGGAACCAGCGCGTCATTCGCTTCAGACCGCCCGACTGTTTACCTCTGACACGCATCTGCGCCCGAGTCCGTTCCATCATCCGGCCGTAGGGGACTCCGGAGGGGCACACTGCCTCGCAGGCACGACAATTCAGGCACGCCTCCCAGTGGGAGACGATGCGGTCGCTGATGTCGACCCTACCCTCATTGACCGCCTTCATGTACGCGATGCGGCCACGGGGAGACTCCATCTCCAGCGCAGTGACCCCGTAAGTCGGGCAGGCGCTGAGGCACAGCCCGCAGTGCACGCAGCGGTACATGTCGGCCTCGGCTGGAGCATCGGGCCCGGAGAATCCGGCGAACATCGCCGCGAGACCGGCGGCGGAACTGCCGGAACCGTCGGGCGGGTCGACCTCAGCGACGGGCGGGGTTGCGCTCGGGACCGGCTCGACGCCGGCGTTCTCCTGCGGTGCCGACGTCATCAGATCCGCCCGAGGAAGCGCCCGCGGTTGAGCAGGTGCTGAGGGTCAAGCTGTTCCTTTATGCGCCTCATAATCTCCAAACTTCCCGGCTCCTCTCCCCACACGTCCAGGGTTGATTTTATGGAGGGGTGACAGACTTCAACTATAGCGTAGGCTCCGTGCTGCCTCGCTGCCCTCCGGACCTCCTCGATCGTCTCCACGATTCCCTCGTTGTCGGAATCACCCCAGAACAACACCCTGACCGATCCGAACCCGGGGTCAGCCAGTATCTCCGAGGGGGTCTCCAGCAGGCCGATTCGCAGGCACGTCTCGACAAGGGCCGGTACGATTCTTCGCGGCGCCGAGATCCGGACTGCCAGCGACGGACTGGTACTCTCCTCCCACCCAAGGTCAAGCATCCACTGGCGGGCTCTCCGAGGGCCGTCGTTACCCACGGCCACTGCATCAATGGCGCCAGCGTTCAACAGGATGGCCGACGTATCCTCCACTCGTCGCTGCACGGCGGACGTCCTGCCTGAGAAAAAACTCAGACCCAAACCACCCATCCGCTCTCCCATCGCCTGGTTCAAGGCGAATTCCGGATGAGCAGCGATGAAAAGCCTCGCCATGCCACGCGTCAGCGCGAGGTAGCTGATCGGTCCTGCGGTGAGATTCAGGGCATCCCAGCCCGCCTGCACCGCCTCTCTCATGCTGTCGAATGGAGCGACGAGCGCGTATTCCTCAGGCTGCACCGGAGAGACCTTGAACGTGGCCTCCACCAAGACTCCAAGGGTGCCGAGCGATCCGGTGTACAACCTGTTCAGATCGTAGCCGGTGACGTTCTTGACCACCCGGCCTCCCGCCTTTGTGGCCACTCCATCAGCTCCGACGACGCCAACACCTATGAGCCAGTCGCGGGGCGGCCCGTATGCGTGGGCCATGGGGCCGGAGAGGGCCGTGGACAGGGTCCCGCCCACGGTCGCTCGCCCGGACAGCGGCGACTCCAGGGGCACGAACTGCCTGGCGGCCGCAAGTTCGGTTTGCAGCCCCTCCAGCGTGATGCCAGCCTCCACGGTGGCGGTCATGTCTCCCGGCTGATAATCTATGACGCGGTTGAGCCGAGAGAGATCCAGGACGAGCCCAACGGCATCGGGTGGGTTCCCCAGGGCCATCTTGGTCCCTCCACCGCGAGGGAAAACGGTCACCCCGCGTTCCGACGCCCAGCGCACCACCGCCGCCACCTGCTCGCGGTCCTGAGGAACTACAACGGTCATTGGGCTGAGGCCGTCCACGGCATATTCTCCATGAACATGGGCGGGAGGGAGCGATTCCCGGGGGACAATCCGGCTCAGCTCATCGACGTAGGGGGAAGACAACCGAGACTCCGCGATTAATCGCCATAAGTGATTACAGCAACGTTCCGCTCTTGGGCCAATTGCCGTCGGGTATCGTCTGCATGCGCTCCTACAACGGCAGGGAGTACCTGCCTTCCCGTAGCCCTTTGCACGATGCCGGCCCTTTCTGAGGCGCGATTGACGTCGCTATCGGCTATTGTCCTCGAAACCTCTACCACGATGAATAGCGGGGCTTCTTCTGCCTCTCTCCGTCCTTCCAGCACCATGTCGACTGCAAACGCATCAAGTCGCTCTCGTTCGGTGATGATGCCTTTGCTCCGAGCTTCGTATATGGGGTTAAGAAACGTCATGTCGTTGGGTGCCCTGGACCCCTTGAGGACACGGATGGGAATGATATCGGTATGCTGGCCTATGAGGCTGAGTATATTGTTCCCCACCTTCAACTCATAAGCATCGCCTCTGAGGTTGCCAACTTCACCTTCCAGTCGGGAAAGAGTTCTCTCGAACCTTTCCTGCCTGTCCTCCTGCCGCGCCTGTCCTGTCTTTAACTCGGACGCGTCGCTCTCGAGCCGGTCGAACCTCTTGTTCGCGGCCTTGGCAAACTCCGCTAGGGTCTGCGGCATTTCCAGCAGCTCTTTGCTGAGCAGGGCCGAACGCAAGGCATCGCCCCATTCCGGCTGTTCCCGGATGATGCGTAGAATGTCTATGAAATCGTTTACAGTGGTCATTTATCGTTCCATGCCTGTCAACCCATTGTACTCCCTCCGGCGTTACGGGGGAGCATCCAATGAGTCACTCAGGCGTACATCCCTGGGGCGGGGCGATGCGCGGCTGCCTGGTGCCTGTGGCCGTCGGGGAATATCTTCCCCGGGTTGATGTTGTTCATCGGAGCAAAAGCGTCGCGAACGCGCCGCATAACGTCCATGTCTTCAGGCGTGTAGACCAAAGGCATCTGTTCTTTCTTTTCCAGGCCTACGCCGTGTTCGCCGGTCAGCGTCCCGCCGGCAGCCACGCACACCTCAAGCACCTCCGCGCCGGCCACCGTGATCCTGCCCAGCGCGCCAGGCTCCCGCTCATCGAACAGCAGGCAGGGGTGGAGGTTGCCGTCGCCGGCATGGAAGACGTTGGCGATGGGCACGCCATGCCGGCGCCCCACCTCGGCAACCTGGGTCAGGACCGGAGCCAGCTGGGTCCGAGGAACGACGCCGTCGACCAGGTAGTAATTGGGCGCCAGGCTGCCCAGGGCCCCCAGGGCGCCCTTGCGGCCCTTCCAGAGCTGCTCGCGCTCCGCTGCTTCGGCGGCGAAACGTACCTGGCTGGCGCCAGTATCCCACAGGGCCGCCTCCACCTCCAATCCGATCTCATCGACCTCCTCAGTCAGCCCTTCCAGCTCAATGAGCAGCACCGCTCCGGCGTCATCGGGATAACCGGCGTCGGAAACGTTCTGCACCGCCTTGATGCTGAGCGCGTCGATCATTTCCAGGGCCGCCGGCACGATCCCGTGGCCGATAACGGCAGACACGGCCGTGCAGGCCGACTCCACATCGGGGAATATGCCCAGGTAGGTCTTGACCGCCTCCGGGACGGGCAGAAGGCGCACCATGATCCGCGTGGCGATGCCAAAGGTCCCTTCGGACCCGGTGAAGACGCCTCGCAGGTCGTATCCGGGCGTCTCCCGCGCCAGGCCGCCCAGATTGACTATGGTCCCGTCCTCCAGCACCACCTCCATTCCCAGCACGTGGTTGGTGGTGGTGCCGTAGGCCAGGCAGTGAGGCCCTCCGGCATTCTCGGCGATGTTGCCGCCCAGACTGCAGGCGCGCTGGCTGGAAGGGTCAGGTGCGTACCTCATTCCATACCGGCGCACGTGGGTGTCCAGGTCCAGGTTGATCACGCCGGGCTCCACTACGGCGTGGCGATTCTCGCGGTTGACCTCAAGGATGCGATTCATCCGGGTGAACGCAATCTGGATCCCGTCGGGATGCGAGATAGCACCGCCGCTGAGACCCGTGCCGGAGCCCCTGCCTACCACAGGCACGCCGGCCTCGTGGCACAGCGCCAGTGTCCGGCTCACCTCGTGAGCGTTCAGCGGAAACACCACGGCGTTGGGCATGCCGCGGTCGATGGAGCCGTCATATTCAAACACCAGCAGGTCGTCCGGATGGTAGACAACGTTGGTCGACCCGACAATCTGCTGCAGCCGGTTGATGAATTGCGCCGCTCCGAAAGCAGCTATGCCGCCACCGGGGGATGTGTTGGTAGTAATGGGATCAACCAAGTCAGGACCTGCCATTTTGATTTTTTGGAATCCAGACGTTCCAGCCGAAGCCTTCAGCCTGAGACTCGCCGGAAGGGCGCCGCGCTGGTGCCAATACAGTGCATTCCTACACCGGATAATAGACCCTACCCATATTCCAATCAAGCTGGCCCGCATAGGCAGCTTGTCGATGTCCCGCTTGACACCCCTCCGCCCGCTGCCCTATGATTTTCGGCAGAAAATTGAATAACATCAAAGGCTGTGAAGGGGAGTAGTAAGCTTCCAGCGGGGCAACAAGCGAGCCGGGTATGGTGAAAGCCGGCGCCCAGGGCGGAAGTGTGAATGGACCCCGGAGCCGCAGGCCGATCCCACATCGTCATCTGACGGAAAGGGCTAGGCTGAGCCGGTCAGGGCCCCGTTAAAGGCCCGCGGCATGGGATTGACCTCAGCGTAGCGCAAGTTACGGATGGTGCAGTGTAGCGCCAGATGGAGCTGGGAAAAGATCCCCCCGCCGGTTGAGATTCCGGAGTTGGCTGTCTACGCTCGAGCCAGCGCCGGAGAATGAGGGTGGCAACACGAAGCAGACTCGTCCCTTTGCGGACGGGTCTTTTTGTTTGGAGTTTGATATGTACTACCCAACGCTGGAGCAGGTAAAGGCACGGGCACGTGAGGGCAACCTGATCCCCGTTTACCGTTCGATTCACGCCGACCTGGAAACGCCGGTTTCGGCATACCTGAAAGTGGCGCGCGGACCATACTCGTATCTGCTGGAAAGCGTTGAGGGCGGCGAGCGGCTGGGCCGGTACAGTTTCATCGGCACCGATCCTTACAGGGTGATCATCTCTGGCCCCGGCCAGGAATACGGCGAGGTCGACCCGCTGACCCTGGTCGAGGAGGAGATGTCGCGGCACAAGCTGATACCCGTCGACGGTCTGCCGGGCTTCCACGGGGGCGCGGTGGGCTACGTGGCCTACGACGCCATCCGCTACTTTGAGCCACGCGTGCCCGTGATGCCCGAGGATCCTCAGGGTGTGCCGGAATCGGTGTTCATGTTCGGCGAGACCATTCTGATATTCGACCACCTGCGCCATGACATCAAGGTGGTCTCGCACGCCAGGCTGGACAGTCCTGAGACCAGTGACGTGGAGCGGGCCTACGCCGACGCCGTGGCACGCATCGAGGAGATGGTTGCCCTGCTCTTCCGCCCGCTGACGCTCCCGGAGGAGTTGCAGGCCACCGTTACCGTTCCTCCCAGCCCCATCGAGTCCAACTTCACCACCGACCGCTACGCCGACGCCATCGACACATGCGTCGAGTACGTGTATTCAGGCGACGTTATCCAGGTGGTCAACTCGCAGCGCTTTTCCCGTCAGACGGGCGCCCATCCCTTCCAGATTTACCGCGCCCTGCGCAGCGTCAACCCGTCCCCCTATATGTACTATCTGGACCTGGACGGGTTTCAGATAGTGGGTGCCGCCATCGAGTCGGTGGTCAAGGTAGAGGACGGCGTCGCCTCGACCCATCCCATCGCAGGCACGCGTCCGCGGGGACGCACACCCGGCGAGGACGACGCCAACGAGACGGAGCTGAAGGGTAGCGAGAAACAGCGCGCCGAGCACGTCATGCTGCTGGACCTCGGCCGCAACGACATCGGTCGGGTCAGCGATCCCGGCACCGTCGAGGTCACCAAGATGATGGAAGTGGAGCGGTTCTCCCACGTCATGCACCTGGTGTCCCACGTCGAGGGTCGGCTGCGCCAGGACCTGACCCCCTACGACGCCCTGCGCTCCTGCTTCCCCGCTGGAACGGTCTCCGGGGCCCCAAAAATCCGGGCAATGGAGATCATCGCTGAGATCGAGGGCGAGAGGCGCGGCCCCTACGGAGGCGCCGTCGGCTACTTCAGCTACTCGGGAGACATGGACACGGCGCTTGTCCTGCGCACCGGCATCTACAAGGACGGCACCATGTACGTTCAGGCCGGGGGCGGCATCGTCGCTGACAGCGTCGCCGAGGACGAGTACCAGGAGACCCGCCACAAGTCCGGCGCGCTCATGCGGGCCATCGACATGGCAGAGGCAGGGTTCTGAAAACATATCCCCTCCCCCTGAGGGGGAGGGCCAGGGTAGGGGTGAAATCCGCCCTCAGCAAAACCTCAAAGAAGAGGAGAGCACAACCATGCTGAAATCTTTCTTTCACACCGGGTTCGTAGTGCGAGACATCGAGGAATCGGTCAAGTTCTACTCGGACATTCTCGGGATGCGTATAGCGGGCCGAACCGAGCGGCAGGGCGAGTTCGTGGAGCAGGTGCTGGCATTTCCTGGCGCCCACATCAAGGGCGGCTTCGTGGACATGGGTGAAGGCCATCAGCTGGAGTTGGTCCAGTACCTCTCGCCCCAGGGCGGACCCAACACCTTGGAGCGCAACGATCTCGGCGCCGCGCACCTGGCGTTTTTCGTCGAGGACCTGGACCGATTCTACGAGGACACCTGCGAGAAAGGGCTGCAGTACAACAACCCGCCCGCGTCAATGTTCGACGACAACGGCAATCTCTCCCGCAAAGCCTGCTACGCCCGCGACCCGGACGGCAATTGGCTGGAGTTCGTAGAGCTGTTCTGACCATCCCCTGACCTGTCCCAAAAATCCCATCCCCTCGGTAGAGAGGTAGGGTGAGGGTGAATTCCATACCTGCCAGAGACGCCGAAGGACGAGAGACCGTGCCATGCTGCTGCTAATCGACAACTACGACAGTTTCACCTACAACCTGTACCAGTACCTTAGGGAGCTGGGAGCAGAGGTAGAAACCCACCGCAACGACAAGATAACGCTTGATGAAATTGAGGCCATGAACCCGGACGGCATAGTAATATCCCCCGGGCCCTGTACACCCATGGAGGCGGGGGTCTCCAACGATGTCATCCGCCGATTCGGGCCGAGCATTCCGACGCTGGGCGTCTGCCTCGGACACCAGTGCATCGGCTACGTCTACGGCGCCCGGGTGGACCGGGCCGGGGAGATCCGGCACGGCAAGACATCGATGATCCAGCACGACGGGGCGGGGGTCCTCAGCGGGCTGCCCAACCCGTTCGAGGCAATCCGCTACCACTCGCTGGTGGTCTACCCGGAAACGGTGCCGGACTCGCTGGAGGTAACGGCCCACAGCGAGAACGGCCTGATCATGGGCATCCGCCACAAGGAGCATCCGGTCGAGGGCATCCAGTTCCACCCGGAGTCCATAATGACCCCAGACGGCAAGGCCCTGCTGCAGAACTACCTGGACCAGGTGGCAGCCCACGGCAAATCGGAGGCGTAATGACGGGAAAGGAAGAAATATTCGAACTGATGAAGCAGATCCCGGACGACCTCACCGTTGATGAAGCACTGGAACAATTACAGTTGCTTTACGACGTTCAAAAGGGCTTGGAAGAAGCAGAACGGGGAGAGACGGTCTCCCATGAAGAGGCCAAGCAAATAATTGAAAAATGGTTACGGTAAGGTGGACCAGACGAAGCCTGAACCATCTCAACGAAATTCGACTTTACTTGACGACAGAGTCCCCTGAAAACGCCAGCGCCGTCGTACGGCGCATCGAGAGTATGGCTGACCAGCTTGCAGACTTCCCGCACTTGGGCCGCATTGTCCCACTGCGCGGGCGCAGAGATGTAAGGCAAGTAATCATTGGGACTTACAGGTTGAACTACCATCTTGGCCCGGGAGACCAAGTGCTAATCGTGTCGGTGCGGCACGGCGCGCAAAGTTCTGATGTCGAAGAATTCGAGGAGTAGCCGCCATGACTGCGAAGGACAGAATCGTCGAAATCATGCAGGACTTGCCTGACGACGTGACTTTCGAGGATGCGATTTATGAGCTATATGTCGCATTAAAGGTAGAAAAGGGGCTGGAGCAGCTTGATAACGGAGAAGGCATACCCCATGACGAAGCCAAGAGGCGAATTCGCCAGTGGCTAGAGTAATTTGGTCGCCCCACAGACTGAATGATCTCGAGATAATCGTTCGAGATTTAGCCAGCGAATCCCCACAGGCAGCAGCGGATCTCGCAGAAAGCATGATTGCCATGTCAGATATGCTGAGTGAATATCCGTATCTCGGTCGTCTTTTCTCTCTTGTTAACAGGGAAGACTTCGATTTCTTATAGTTCGCGGCCATCGTCTGATTTACCGGACCCAGGACAGTGATGTTGAGATTTCCAGAATCATCCATGGATCCCGTCGGATAGGGCCATCCGATTTGCCCCTCTAGCTCCCTAACCAAACTTGCACTTTATACGGAGCAGCCAACCGTGGACATTCGCGAAGCAATTGACGTTCTGGTATCGGGCCGGTCGCTGACCATGGAGCAGGCCGCGGCTGTCATGCGGCAGATCATGCAGGGCGAGGCGACACCCGCTCAGCTTGGGTCGTTCCTGACCGCGCTGCGGCTCAAGGGCGAGTCCACCGAGGAGATCGCCGGCATGGCAACCGTTATGCGCGAGTTCTCCCTCAAGGTGCGTGTCGATGGAACACTTGTGGACTCCGTTGGCACAGGCGGCGACGGCTCCAACACATTTAACATCTCCACCGCCGCGGCGCTGGTCGCCGCAGGGGCCGGCGTCCGCATCGCCAAGCACGGCAACCGCGCCGCCTCGGGCAGCTGCGGAGCCGCCGACGTCCTGGAGGCCCTCGGCGTACGCATCGAGCTTTCGCCCGAAGGAGTGGAGCGTTGCATCACCGAGGGCGGCATCGGGTTCATGTTCGCCCAGGCCTACCACCCCTCCATGCGCCACGCTGGGCCGGTGCGCCGCGAAATTGGCATCCGCACCGTGTTCAACATCCTGGGTCCGCTGACCAACCCGGCAGCGGCACAACGCCAGCTCATCGGCGTCGCGTTTCCGCAGCTGGGCGAGCAGATGGCCGAAGTAATGCGCGTGCTGGGGTCCGAGCGCACCCTGGTGGTCCACGGCGCGGGCGGCCTGGACGAGATTGCCCTGGACGGCGATACCACGGTCTGGGAACTCCGGGACGGCCTGGTCGATCGTTGGAGTTTCAGCCCCGACAACGTCGGCCTCGGTCGCTGGGCCATCGACGACCTGCGCGGCGGAGACCCTCCGGCCAGCGCCGCCATGATGCGCCGCCTGCTGGACGGCGAGGGTGGGGCCATACGCGACGCCGTGCTGCTCAACACCGCAGGCGTCCTGCTGGCCGCAGGAGCAGCCGGAAGCATCCCCGAGGGCATACAGTCGGCGGCGCAAGCCATAGACAGCGGCGCCGCCCGCCAAAAGCTGGAGGCGCTGGTGGAACTGAGCAATGAATAGCGGTTAAGATTACTTACAATAGCAAGACGAGTAAATTGTGACGAGAGGGGCAGTCTGGAGCTTGGGGGACAGCATTATGGTCGAAGCTATCGAGCGAAATATCATCAAGCTCAACCTTGAGAAGGCCGAAGTATGGCTGAACGAACACTGGAAAGGCGACAGGATTTGTCCAATCTGCAGAAATAATACCTGGTCGGGCCATGAAGAGGCGATGGAGGTTCGCTCTTTCGATAAAGGCCGATTGGGAGGCAAGGGACCAGTCATTCCTCTCTTGACGATCACCTGCTCTACCTGCGGGAATACCCTTTTCTTTAACGCCATACTAGCTGGTCTGGTGGACCGTCCCGAATAGCAATGAGTCAGCAAAGGGACCATCAATGGCTGACCCTCCAGCCCGAAATAAGAGCCTATTACTCGTCTAGGCAAGATAACTTAGTTGTACCAGTCTCTGCCTGGAACGGATTCATTGAACGAGTCAAAGGGTCCAGACAGCAATTTCGTCCATGGTCAATTTCATACTCTGTGCTCTTCGGTATCGGAATTACTGCCGGACTGTCCATAGCCCCGCTACTCATTGCTGCGGCTAGCCTTTGGATAATAGCAATTTATGCGGTAGCTGTCGCTACGTCGATACTGGTCGGAGTCGCTCTGATTTTTATGGAGCGGCAGTTGACCAGACACCAAGGTTCTCACATTGATCAACTTGCAAGCGAAATGCTGCAAATCCGGGACGAACGAATTGGCGATGTGGCAGCCTCGTGAGTGGACAACGAAGTTCGTTGTCCATGTATTAATCATTTTCAAGGTGGTGAACGTTGCCTGACATGCCCAGCATTCTTGACAAGATCGTAGCGGCCAAGCGCGTGGAGCTGGCGGAGGCAATGCGGGTCCTGCCGCTGGCCGACGTCCAGAGGCTGGCCGCAGAGCAGCCCCCGGCGCTGAGCCTCTCGGAAGCCCTAAACGGCGGCGCCATACGGCTGATTGCAGAGGTGAAGAAAGCGTCGCCGTCCCGCGGCCTGCTGTCGCCCGACTTTGACCCCGTGCGGCTGGCCGGGACCTACGTGGCCAACGGCGCCGCCGCGGTATCCTGCCTCACTGACCCACGGTTCCAGGGAGAGCTGGCCCACCTGTCGGCCATCAAGCAGTCCGGTGCCTCGGGAAACGCACCCGTGCTGCGCAAGGACTTTATATTCGACCCATACCAGGTATTTGAGGCCCGGGCAGCCGGCGCCGACGGGATCCTGCTTATCGTCGCCATCCTCGTGCCATCTCAGCTGAAAGAGTTGTTGGGAGTTGCCCGGTCGCTGGAGATGCAGTGCCTCGTGGAGGTGCACGACGAAGGCGAGATGGAAACTGCAATCGATGCCGGGGCCGAAATCATCGGGGTCAACAACCGCGACCTGCACACCTTCACCACCGACCTGGCGGTCACACAGCGGCTGGCGCCACTGGTCCCCGAGGGCAAAGTGCTGGTCAGCGAGAGCGGCATTTTCACCTCCGCAGATCTGGACCTGCTCGGCCGTTTCCGCGTCAATGCCGTGCTGGTGGGCGAGGCCCTCGTGACCGCGCCCGACACCGCCGCCAAGGTGCGGGAGCTCTCGGGCCAGCGCGAGCCGGCCAAATCCCCTCTTCCTCTCGGTGAGGGTTAGAGTAGGGGCGGGGCAGATATGATACGGGTCAAGATCTGCGGAATCGGCACGCCCGAGGACGCCCGCGTTGCGGCGGAGGCCGGCGCCGATTACATCGGCATGGTGTTCGTCCCAGAGCGGCGGCGGCGCATCGACCCCGACACCGCCCGGGAAATAGTAGACGCCGTGCGAGGCCTAGACGGAACAATCCCCCAGATGGTGGGGCTGTTTGCCGATCAGCCGCTGGATGAGGTCAATGAGACCGTTGCCAAGTGCGGCCTCGACGCAGTGCAGCTCTGCGGCCAGGAGAGCGTCGAATACACGTCGGTCGTGGACTGCCAGGTGATCAAGGTCGTCCACGTTCCCGCGTCGTACCGGGCACCGGACGACGTACCGCAATTGGCCGCCAGGGTCCAGGAATACGCCGACGCCGGTTGCTTGGTGACACTGGACCGGCTGGTTGATGGCCTGCAGGGCGGGACCGGACAGCGATTCGACCTGGACGTCGCGGCGTCCATGGCCCATCGCGGCGGGTCATTCATCCTGGCCGGCGGTCTCACCCCCGCCAACGTCGGCCGCGTCATCAGCGTCGTCAGGCCCTGGGGTGTGGACGTTTCCACCGGCGTGGAGACGATCGGCAAGAAGGACCGGGGCAAAATCCGACGGTTCATCGGCAACGCCCGCGACGCCGACGCCGCCCTGACCGGCCTAATCTGACATCCCGGCAACCACTTCTCCCAGGGGAGGGTCAGAGAAAAACGTCTCACCGATGGGTGAAGACCAGTCGCTCCAAGGGATTCCACCCTCACCAAGGCCCTCTCCCTCAATGGGGAGGAAAATCGAATGGACGGTACACGGATGACTTCTGGACAAAGGCAAGTATTCCCCGACGAGCACGGGCACTTTGGCGATTTCGGCGGCAAGTTCATCCCTGAAACCTTGATGGCTGCGGTGGCCGAGCTGGAGGATGTGTACCGCGCAGTGCAGGCCAACGAGGATTTCCAGGGCCGGCTGGCCGGGCTGCTGGATTCCTACGTCGGGCGCCCGACCCCGCTGTATTTCGCCGAGAACCTCACCCGCCACCTGGGTGGCGCCCGGATCTACCTGAAGCGTGAGGACCTGGCCCACACCGGCGCCCACAAGATCAACAACGCCCTCGGGCAGGCGCTCCTGGCCCAACACATGGGCAAGCAACGAATCATCGCCGAGACTGGCGCGGGACAGCACGGCGTGGCCGCCGCCACCGCCTGCGCCATGCTGGGCCTGCAGTGCATCGTGTACATGGGTGAGGAGGACATCCGCCGCCAGTCGCTGAACGTCTACCGCATGCGCCTGCTGGAGGCCGAGGTCATCAGCGTCGAGTCCGGTACCAAGACCCTCAAGGACGCCATCAACGAAGCAATCCGCGACTGGGTCACCAACGTGGAAACCACCCATTACCTCATCGGCAGCGTCGTCGGCCCACACCCATACCCCGTGATGGTGCGGGATTTCCAGTGCGTCATCGGCAGAGAAGCGCGGGCGCAGATCCTGCAGGCCGAGGGCCGCCTCCCGGACTACGTGATGGCCTGTGTCGGCGGCGGCAGCAACGCCATGGGCACGTTCCACCCCTTTGTGCCCGACGAGGGCGTGCGGCTGGTGGGCATCGAGGCCGGCGGCCGGGGGCTGGACTCCGGCGAGCATTCGGCCACGCTGACAGCCGGACGCCCCGGGGTGCTGCATGGGGCAATGTCGTACCTGCTGCAAGACGACGACGGCCAGGTCAACCCGGCCCACAGCATCTCGGCGGGGCTGGACTATCCGGGCGTCGGCCCCGAGCACAGCTACCTCAAGGAGTCGGGACGTGCCGAGTACCGGGAGGTTACTGACCCGCAGGCCCTTGAGGGCTTTCACCTGCTGTGCCGAACCGAGGGCATCATTCCCGCGCTGGAATCAGCCCATGCCATCTACGGCGCAGCCGACCTCGCCCCCAAGCTATCGCAGGACAGCGTCATCGTCGTCTGCCTCAGCGGGCGAGGAGACAAGGACATCGGTATCGTCGCCGAGACCGAGAACATCGAGCTGTAGCGCCCACATTAGCCTTGACGCTGCGATAGCGTTTGCTTAGAATTGCCATGTCTGCCCAAATGGGCGGAGATGCCACGTTGCATTTGCCAGCGCGGCCCCGGAGGGTAATATGCCAATCACCAGAGACGGCGTGGAACTGACGGTCGAAATCACCGAGAAGGCCGCCGAAAAGATCAGGTACTTCGCAGAAAAGGATGGGACGGCGGACGACGTGGGAGTGCGCGTTGCCGTGAAAGGCGGCGGTTGCTCCGGCCTCACCTACGATTTGAAGATTACGGGCGAGCACACTGACACCGACAAGGTGGTCGAGCAGTACGGCGTGAAGGTCATCGTCGACAAGAAGAGTTACATTTACCTGGTCGGCACGCAGCTGGACTTCTCCGACGGGCTGAACGGCAAGGGATTTGTCTTCGAAAATCCCAACGCCAAGAAGGCCTGCGGCTGCGGAACCTCCTTCAGCGTTTAACATCCCCCTGACCTGCGACTCCCGCGAGGCAGGACAACCCCGAAACCAGCGACGACTGCGCCGTCTTCTCCAGCGAAGGCGGCGCTTGATCGTTAATCCTTACGCCCCAATCCCAGGAGGACACATGGCACTCCAGGAATCACCCGCCACTGTCCCTGATCTGACCGCGCAGTCCGAACACGGCCGGATTTTCTGCCGGGACACCGGCTATGGTTGCCTCAGGGCCACCGGCGAGGACGCCCTCGACCTCCTGAACCGCCTATCTACCAACAAGGTCGACCATCTGCAGCCCGGCCACTGGGCACCCACCGTGCTGACCAGCGACCGGGGACGCATCGTTGACCTGCTGTGCGTCATCAACGGCGGTGAGGCCGTCTATCTGCTGACCAGCCCCGGCCAACAGCAACCGGTCATGGAGTGGCTGGACAAGTACACCATCATGGAGGACCTGGAGGTGGAGGACGTTTCCGCCACCACCGCCGTCATCGCCGTGGCAGGCACCGGGGCCGAGGCAGTCCTGGGCCTCGACGACGGAGCGACGGATCGCCTGCCGGGAATGCAGTACCCGGCGCCCACGCTGGCACTGGGCGGCCACGACGTTATCGCCATCAGCCGACCGCTGGGGTTGTTGCCCTGCGGCCTGCTGGTTTGCCCCGCCGACGTTGCGCCGGACGTTGCTGCATCGTTGGCCGCCGCCGGAGCGTCGGAGGCCGATGCGGATGCGTGGGAGGCACTGCGGGTCTTCAGCGGCGCGCCTGCCTTCGGCAGCGAGATGGGCGAGCCCTACAATCCCCTGGAGGCCGGCCTCATCGGCGCCATCGACTTTACCAAGGGCTGCTACATAGGCCAGGAGGTCATCGCCCGCCTCGACAGCTACGAGCGCGTCCAGAGGTACCTGTCGGTGCTGCGCTTTTCCGACGGATGCGACGCGACGGCGGGGACGCCACTGTACCTTGATGGCAGGCAGGCGGGCACCGTTACCTCCGTCTATCGCACGCCGGGCGGCGAGCTCCGGGGGTTGGGGTTCGTGCGCACCGCCTCGGCTACGCAGGGCCAGGAACTGAACCTGCAGCCAGAGGGGTCAGGCACGGCGACAGTGGAGGAGCTGCCAAAGCTGTTCGGCCCCGGTCAGGATTTCAGCTAGCGTCAGACGCTCACCCGAAATTATCGGAGTTACGACCTCAGGAGATACTAAAGAGCCCTGCAGTTTGAATGCAGGGCTCTTTAACATAGCCTATGTAGCCAATGGTTCCGGACGGTCAACTGCCGTTGAAGACGAAAGAAACGCCGTCGTCGGTCCGATGCACCGTGAACAGCGCCCAGAACTTGTAGCCCGCTGCCTCCACCGCCTCTCGGCCTCCCTCGTCGCGGTCGATCAGGGTCATCGCGTGAGTGACGTTGTACCCGGTTTCCTCAGCGTGATGTATCGACGTGAGCAGGGAGCTGCCGGTCGTGACCACGTCTTCCAGGATCGCAACCGGCTCGTCCTGGGGTGGGAACTGGCCCTCCGCCGACGCTCCAGTGCCATGTTCTTTTGAGTCCTTGCGGTGGTAGAAAGCGCGTATCGGCCTGTCATCGCGCATACCGCTGAACATCACGACGTGGGCTACGATGGGGATCGCCCCGTAGGCCACCCCGCCCACATACCCAATACCTTCCGAGTCGAGGTGCTCCACAAGCTGCCGGGCGACAAACCGCGCACCGGCCGGCTCCAGAGTCAATTTCTTGGAATCAAAGTAATAGTCCGATTTCTTTCCCGACGACAGGGTGAACTCTCCAAAAAGCAAAGCCCCTGATACCGTCAGCAAGTCCACCGGACTCGTTTCATAGCGCAAGGCCGCCTGCTGAGAATACTCTATGGCCATTGGCAACTCCTGTCAGATCCCATACAACCCATTTTCCCGGATATACTGTTCGACTGCCAGTGGGAGCAGTCCAGCCACCGAGGCGCCCGAGGCCAGACGGCCCCTGAGTTCGCTGGCGCTGATGTCGATGGCGGCGGAGTCGATGCAGTCAACCCGACCGGCAGCGTAGGGATTTTGCCCGTAGAATCCGTCCCAGTCGACGCCGGTGTAACCCGGGCGACTGACCGCCAGCAGTCTGGCCTGCTCCACCACGAGTTGGGGATTGATCCACTGATCGAATCTCCCCAGGACATCCAGACCAAGGATGAAAAGCAGCTCGATGTCCTCGCCAAGTTCCTGGCGTAACTCCCTCAGTGTATCCACCGTCCTGGTGGGACCTGACTGGCCCAGCTCGATATCCGAGACGTCGAATCCGGAAATTCCCTCGATGGCCAGCCGTAGCATCTCCATACGATGCTCCGCGGAGGCAGTTGGCTCAGAGGACTTGAGGCGGGGATTGCCGGCAGGGATGAAAATCACCCGGTCCAGGCTGGACTCGTCCACGGCCAGGCGGGCAATCTCCAGGTGGCCGCAGTGCACCGGGTCGAAGGTGCCCCCCAGTATACCCACCCGTCTTCCGGCCTGGGTCAGAACCATTCAACTTCCACTTCGCCGATGCGGATGGTATCGCCCACCTCGATGCCCTCATCGATCAGCTTGTCAGCCATCCCGGTGCGACGCATCTCGCGCCAGAGTTGCAGCAGCACCCGCTGGTCTCGCGTGTCCGCCAGCGCGCTGAGCCGTTCCAGCCGTTCCGACTCGACGACGTAGACGCCATCCTCCAACCTGACCGCTTCGGGCAAACGCCGGGCCCGGGCAGCTGTCCGTGCCGGGGATACCTCCTGCTCGGATACGTCGTCCTTTGGAAGCTCCTCCAGGATGGAGGCGATTCGGGCCAGCATTGCATCGACGCCCTCTCCGGTGGCTGCGGAGATGAACAGCACCTCGCCTGCATGCTCACCCTTGTCCCTCAGCGCAGAGTCCAGGGCGATAGCAAGCTCATCACGGCGATCCCTGACCTCGGTTACGTCCAGCTTGTTTACCACGATCATCTGGCGCTTGTCGCCGAGCTCCGGGTTGAATCGCAGCAACTCGTCCCGGACCATCCGATAGTCATCCACCGGGTCCTCGGTTATGCCGTCCACCAGATGAACATACAGCCTGGCACGTTCCGCGTGGCGAAGAAACTGGTGCCCCAAGCCCACTCCCTTGTGCGCACCCTCCAGCAGACCCGGGATCTCCATCATCACGAAATCCCTCTGGCCAGATTGAACGACTCCCAATACGGGCTCCACCGTGGTGAACGGATAGTCGGCAACCCTGGCCTTGGCCGCGGAGCAGCGCGAGATCAGCGTCGACTTTCCTGCGTTGGGCCGGGCCAGCAGACCAACATCAGCAAGCAGTTTCAGCTCGAGGAAGAGCACCGAGGCCTCGCCCTTCTCGCCGCGCTCGGACAGGACCGGCTCCTGGTTGGTGGATGTTGCAAACCGGGCATTTCCCCAACCACCCCGGCCACCGCGGCCAACAAGGTACGGACTATCATTGGTGATGTCCGTCAGAAATTCCCGAGAGCCGTCTCTGTTGAGGCGCCAGACCACCGTACCAAGTGGAACGGGAACCACCGTATCCTTCCCATTGGCGCCCCGGCGATTCTTGCCCTTGCCGTGCCCGCCGGATTCGCAATAGATGGTACTATTGAACTTGATATGGAGCAGGGTGTTGAAGGAGGCGTCACCTACGAGGTAGGCATTTCCTCCATCCCCGCCATCGCCTCCGTTGGGGCCACCCTTAGGGCGATATTTCTCTCGCAGGAAACTGGCGCAGCCGTTACCGCCGCCGCCTGCCTTGATGTTTAAGCGTACTGTATCAATCATAGGTTAGTTAGCTTGTCCGAGAAGGTGTGGTGCTATCCACAGTTACTGGTAAGGTAATAATTTACACATAATAAATTGAATTGGTAGATATAGGAATAATAGTAAGGGTGTTGATAACGGGGATAATTTGGCATGATGCCGGCTAGTTTCGGCTCCAGCATATTTGAGGAAGGAAGAATCTTAACCAGTGGGCTATATTCTATCACGGACAATTTCTTGATCGTCGTGGGCTAGGGTGTCCTTGTTGGTTCCTTCTGGGTGATGCGGTGTTGGTGATTTTCCGGTGCTTAGAAAGGTAGTGTGCCCTGAGTCCACAGCCCAGGCTTGGTAATGGACGCGATGTGAGGATGTTGCCAACGAATATCGCTTCATTATCCACGATGGTAGTTTGCTATTATATCGGCGCTGTCGGAGGATCCCGCCGGCATTGACTGGAGAGGGTCATGACGCCCGTGAGTTCATGGTATATGGTGCTGGCTGTCCTGCTCACCTTCGGTGTCATGGCAGGTTGCGGGCAGCCGGATGTGGTGGAACCCGATGCGGAGGCAACGGCTACTGATGAAAGAGAACAAGCGATGGTGAACCGGATAGCCTATATCGACAATTCCGGCGACCTTTTCCTGATTAATCCTGATTCCACTGGAGAGGATAGACTGACGGGCGATGTCAGGGCTGGCCTCCTGTCACAGGCTTTGGACCGGGGGGACTCGTACAGCTGGCCCACCTGGTCGCCCAGTGGCAACAGGGTGGCCGCCTCCCGGGTATCACTGACCGGAGAGTCTGCGGGATTGTCCGTTCAGGTGTTTGATGCGATGACCGGGAGAACGGAAACGGCCTATGATAATGAGATTCATGCGCCGGTGGCGGATGGGACCCCTCACTACATCTACTGGGCTCCCGATGGCCGTCACCTGAGCTTTCTCGCGCCCACGCCCGAGGGACTGACGCTGTTCGTCAATGACCTCGAGTCTGATGAGGAGCTTGGGGCGGTGGCTGTTGGGGCGCCCCTGTACTACCACTGGGGCGCGAATTCCACGCAGTTGGCAGTTCACACCGGAGACCGGGTCATTGTGCAGGATCCGACGCCGGAGGGTTCAGAGACGCGAGTGGCCGTGGATGCCATCGCGTTTCGCGCTCCGGCGCTGTCGCCGTCCGGTGCCGAGGTTGTCTACGCCGGGATCGGGGGTGGCCTCAGGGGAGTGTTCCTCGCTTCCACTGAAAGCGGAGGACCTCCACCGAAATTGCTGATGGAAACCGAGGGACTTACCGCTTTCGCATGGGCGCCCGACGGCTCATCCCTGGCCGTGGCCGAGCAGCTGAGGGTCAACGTTCCTGTCTTCGACCGGCTGAGCCTGATCTCTGCCGATGGAACGGAGACGTCGACCCTGGTGGAAGAGCAGATGGTGGCCTTCTATTGGTCTCCCCAGGGCGACCAGATTGCCTGGATCGGCCTTGAGCCGCTGAGCCGGGCCATGGACCTGGCCGTATCCGCTGTTGAAGGCGGGAAGCCCTCCGGGGAGCCGCGGCGCTTGTTCACGTTCAGTCCAACGGGCGAAATGTTCGGCATGCTCAGCTTTTTCGATCAGTACGCCTACTCACATTCCATCTGGGCGCCCGATGGCTCGGCCCTCGTGGTCACCGGCTCCGACGGCGCTGAGTCCGCACGGCGCAATGGCAGCGGCCCTCACGGGGGGCAGGTTTACGTAGTCGATGTCAGCACCGGGAATGCCGAGCGCATCGCCTCCGGCAAGCTGGCAGTGTGGTCCTGGAACTGATGTCAGGAGTTGCGAAATCGACGAAGGCCAGAGTGGTCAAGGCGGCAGGCATATTGCTTGCCATGATCCTTCTCCTCGCGGCCGCGGTGGCGTGTTCGGAGACTGCGCCCACTGCCACTCCGACGGCGACCCCAAAGCCGGTGGATCCCCAGGAGGAGTTGCAGCGTACTGTGGAGAGCCTGGCGGCGCTGCAGTCAGTGGCCTTCGACCTGGAGCACCTTGTCGGGTCGACCAACCTCCTGCCCGGAGTGCTGATGACCAGGGCCTACGGCAATGCGGTGGTACCGGGAAAGTTCGACATCACCGTTGAGGGGGAATTGCTGTTCCCCCGGTCGTACCTGGAAATCGGCATGATCAACATCGGCGAGCAGGGGTATATCACCAACCTGGCCAATGGACAGTGGGAGGAGGCAGATCCTGATTCCTTGCCGATAAACCTGGGTGATTTCGGCGCCACGCTTGCAGGCATAGTGGAGGAAGTCCAGTCTCCCCGGCTACTTGGTCAGGAGAATATTGATGGTGTGGATTTCTATCATATCGGTGGGAGCATAACGTCAGAGGTGCTCAAGGGGCTCGTACCCTCGGCGGGTACCGGTTTTCCGGTGGAATTGCAGATGTGGACCGAACGGGATACCGGGATGCTGCGCCGCGCCCTGATCACCGGCCAGGTGGTTGCCACTGATGTTGCGGAGTCGGAGCGGCAGCTCACGCTCGACGGCGTTAACGAACCCGTGGCCATAGAACCACCTGAGCTGTGAGATACTGGAACTCGTGAATTTCCTCCTCCCGAGGCCATGGGAGCTAGCCGGGGTGCCTTTTGACCCTCGACTCCAAGGCCAGCCGGGCTGAACCCTTCCGACAGCACTCCACCTGGCTGATCCTCACGGTAACCGCCTCCGGGGCCTTTATCACCGCACTGGACCAGACGGTGGTGGTGACCGCATTGCCCAGCGTGATGCTGGACCTGAAGATCCCCATCACCGAGCTGGACCGGGTCTCGTGGATCATCACCGCCTACCTGCTGGGCTACACCGTAGCCATGCCCCTGATCGGACGTATTGGCGACGTCTACGGCTATCCCAGGGTTTACCAGGCCTCCCTGATCGTGTTCTGCATCGGTACAAGCCTCGTCGCCATTGCCCAGAGCTTCGAGTTCATGATCGGGGCCCGGGTGATCCAGGCCATCGGAGGAGGCGCCACGGTGCCCCTGGGCATGGCGCTGGCGACCACGCTGGTGCCTCCGGAAAAACGAGCCCTTGCCCTGGGCGTTGTAGGCGGTGCAGCTGAGGCCGGTTCCATGCTGGGGCCGGCCTACGGCGGCGCCATCGTCGAGGTATCGAGCTGGCGTTGGATATTCTGGCTGAACGTGCCCCAGAGCGCCATCGTGTTTGTTGCCCTGATGCGCCTCCCCAACCACCGCACTCCCGGCGCCAAGGTCGATTACCTCGGCGGCTCGCTGCTCATATTGGCACTGTTCCTGCTGGCCATGGGCCTGTCGCGCAAGGACTTTTTCACCATCGAAACGCCGTGGCCGTTCATCCTCGCGGCATCGGGCATCGGAGTGGGCGGCGTGCTGGTGCTGGTCGAAAGGCGGGTGTGGCAGCCGTTGCTGGCCCACGTGTTCCTGCGGTCCTGGCAGTTCATTCTGGCCAACATCTCGCAGGCGCTGGTCGGTGTCTCGCTGATCTTGGCATTGGTGACCGTGCCGCTAACGGCCGATACGGTGATGCTGAAGGACCCGTTCACCGGTGCGATGTGGCTGCTCCGGATGACGGGCGTGATCCCCATTGCGTCGGTGATAGGCGGGTGGATGCTGCCTTGGGCCGGCGGACGCACGCTGACGGTCGCGGGGCTGCTCATGGTAGCTGCGGGCCTGTTCATGTGCTCTCGTTGGGAGATCGGCGTGGACGACCCTGAGCTCACCCTGCAACTTCTGCTGGCAGGCGTGGGTTTCGGTCTGGTAATCGCCCCCATCCTGCACCGGGCCCTGCAGGCGGTGGGCGAGGACTACCGGGCCACCGCTGCCTCGCTGGTGACCGTGGCCCGGATGATGGGGATGACACTTGGTCTGGCGGCCATGTCGGCCTGGGGCGTGGAGCATTTCCAGGTGCTGACCTCCGGCCTCGAGTTGCCCCTGCCTCAGACCGGCGAGTCAGCCGAGGCACTGAACGCCCGCGTCGCCCAGTACACCGAGGGCATCAACGATGCAGGGCTAACGGTGTTCAGGGCATTCTTCCGCGCCGCCGCAATCGTCGCGCTGGTGGCCATCCCGTTCGCCCTGCTGCGAACCAAGTCGGAATCTGCCCAGGGGTAGATGCCTGGATCGGCAAGGGGATTCGTCAGTTAGCGATGGGACGCCCTCACCCTGACACTCTCCCGTAGGGAGAGGGCATCCATCCAGAGGCGTAGTCAGAGGGGAAAGGCTGTCTCCAGGCGCTGGACTTGGTCCGCCGTCAGCTTCCAGCCGGATGCGCCGCAGTTCTCCTCAGTGCGGGCCACGCTGTTGGTTTTGGGAATGACCACCACCGGTGACCGCGTCAGGCACCAGTTCAGTGCCACCTGCGCCGGAGTTTTGCCGACCTCGCGGGCCACGCCTTCCAGTGCCTCCCAATCGCGGCCTGCCCGCATCCGGGGACGGACGGCCAGGGAGCCGTCTGCCAGCGGCGTGTAGGCCATCACTGTGATGCCCTGCTCCTGGCAGTAGGGGATCAGGTCCCGCTCGATTTTCCTGCGCTTGAGGTTGTACAGGACCTGGTTGCAGACGAGGGGATATCGGGACATCGCGGCCTGGGCGTCCTGCATCTGGGCGACCGAGAAGTTGCTGACGCCAATGTACCGCACCATGCCGCGGTCCACCAGCTCCTCCATAGCCCGCATGGTCTCGGCGATGGGGACACTGTGGCTGGGCGAATGGATCTGGTACAGGTCGATCACGTCGTCGTTCAGCGCTTCCAGGCTCCTCTCCGCTGCCCGCAACACCTGGTCGTAGCGCAGGTTGCTGCCCAGCACTTTGGTGGCCAGGAACACCTGGTCCCGGATGCCCCGGATGGCCGTACCGACCGCGTCCTCGTTTCGGTACATCTCAGCCGTGTCGATGAGGTTCGCCCCCAGCTCTACGCCGCGGCGCAGCGGTTCCGCCCCGCCGCGGTATCGCCACGTCCCCAGGCCGATCTCAGGGATCATTTCGCCCGTGCAGCCCAGCTCCCGGTATTCCATGGCCTCCCTCTGGCTGTTGTCTGAACTGTGACTCGTGTGATTATTATGATGGCCGCGATTACCAGCGTCTTGCAAGGGCAGACAAATCAAGGAAGTCCTTCAAGCAAATAAATCACAGGTCAGACAATCGGTATGCAGGATGTTCCCGGCTATGTTATACCAATCACGTCAAACTTAACGGGTCAAATTTGGGAGGAGTCGAGATGGAGTTCCAGGACTACGAGAATTTCGTAAACAGAAACAACAAGCGCGGCATCATCACCACCTACCGCCGCAACGGTGCCGGCCACATCAGCATCGTGGTCGTCGGCGCCTACGAGGGCAAGGCGGCCTACGTCATCGTCTACGGCAGCTCGGTCAAGGTGCGCAACCTCCAGCGGGACAACCGCTGCACCATCACTGCAGTCAGCGAGGGTTGGCGCAGCGCCATATCGGTGGAGGGCACGGCGTCGACGATGTCCTACCACGACACCGATGCCGAGACCATGCGTGTTAAGCTGCGCGAGGTCTACCTGGCGTGCAGTGCCCACGGCGATCACCCCGACTGGGAGGAGTACGACCAGGCCATGGTCAACCAGGACGCCGTAATCGTCCTGGTAGAACCGGAGCGGGTCTACGGATTCACCCGGGACTAGGTTATGTGTTGCTGCGACCGCGAAGCCCGCAATGCTCCGCGGTCGCAGTGAGTTTCAGGGAGCCAAATCCGTGCCGCCAAAAGTCAGGGAGGCCATTCGCATCGTAGAGGATGACGGGTGGTATCATGTGAGAACCAAGGGCAGCCATCGGCACTTTCATCACCCGGTCAAGACCAGCACAGTCACCATCCCCGGAAGGCTGGGAGCAGACCTCCGACAAAGTACTTGGAGTAGCATCCTGAAGCAGGCAGAATTGCCCAAGGATATATGGCCTTGAATTACACTGTAATTATCGAGAAAGCCCCCAATAACTACTCCGCGTTCTCTCCAGACGTACTGGGGTGCATATCCGTTGCCGACAGCTACAATGAGATGCGGGAGATGATTCGGGAGGCCCTAGAATTCCATTTTGAGTGCATGGATCTCGATGGGTACCCCGTTCCCACACCAACTGCCAGGACCGAGATGCTGGAGGCAGGGGGCCACGAATACGTTGTGGTCTACGAGCAAGGCCCCGAAAATTGTGCTGCCTATGTCCCTGACTTCGCGCATGAATGGGATGAGATTACCGGTGATACGTTCGAGGAAGTTGAGCGAAATTTCAATAAGGCAGTTGCCGAGTTTCTAGCGACAAAGAAACACAACGGAGAATCCTTGCCGGAGCCGTCTGCGTGGGCAGAGACAATGGAAATTCCCCACCCAAACGAGGTGCCGGCCTAGCCAACACCCAGCGAGGCGTCGGCCAGGCAGACAAGCTCGCCGCGCTGGTTGGTGCCCCTCACCCGGCACTCTACGAACCCTCGGTCGCCCTCGCGTCGTCGCCCGGTGACCTCGCCGCCGAACGTTACCGTGTCGCCGCTGCGGAAGGGCGTGATGGCCCGCATCAGCAGGCTGCCGCCGTTGTAGAACGCCTCGGGCGGGAACGAGAGCTGCAGCATCTGGTCGACGTAGGACATGGTGGCCGGACCCGAGTTCACTATGCTGCCGAAAATGTTCTGCCGGGCGAACTCTTCATCTGTGTGAATGTTGCTCTCGCTGGGTGGCCGTCCTGCCAGGCGGAAGGCGCCGCGGCGATTTATGACGTCCTGGCGCTCCGTGATGCTCAGCTCGGTCAGCGCCGTGCCCCCCACCGCCGAAGCGTAGTCCAGCAGCAGGGAACGCCCCCTCCCTGACTCTTCCCCGGAGGGAGAGGCGATTGGAGGGGAGGATGTAGGGGCGGGGTCGCCGGAACTGGCGGGTACCTCGCGCTGCCCCTTGGCGTAGTCGAAGATGCAGGTGTAGTCGTACTCGACGGCCTTTATGCCGTGCTGATTGATCCCCTCAACGCGGAAGGTTACGAACCGGCTGCCCCGGCGCTCGTACTTCTCCAGCACCCCGCGCGTGCCGGTGATGACGTCGCCGACCGAGACGGGCTGGTGCCAGCGGATTTCGCACTTGGCGAACGGAGTCTGCTTGCGGGCGGTCTGCGACTGCTCGTAGCCAATGAAACCATTGGCCTCCGCGATCTCCTCCCGCAGCAGCACGGCGTAGCTGAGCACCATCGTTGGCATGGCCAGCGTCGGCGCCGGCCCCCGATAGCGGGCGTCGTCGTTGAGTGCCACCTCCGCGTAACCGGCGACGTTTTCCGTCGTTATTTCGACCACCGTCTCAGCGCCGTATTGTCCGGGCTCCACTGCGTCGTAAGTCCAGAGCCGTTCCGCCTGCTCAACCATAGCGTCCTGCCTTTCGATGTATCGGAAACCGCGATTCCGGCTTTGCAGTAAGTCGATTCCGGGTCCATTCGCCGGAACCCCGATTATTCTCGCACATTTCTCTTGGTCAGTGGTTGGTGAGTCTTTGCCAAATGCATGGGCATGGGTGATTCGGCGACCGTAGAAAGAAGCAGAAGGAACTGGAGATTGGCAACTTGGTCCGAGGCAGGTGCGTGCAAGGCTACAAATAGAGACGGGCGCGAAACCCTTGTCTCACGCCCGTCAATGGCAGGTTCCGGTCGACTATTTGTGGAACCGCTGTCTGCTGGTTGGAGCATCCCCGGCTATGCAGGGATTCGGAAAGTTAGTCCGGTCCTAGTAGGTGCGCAGCTCCTGGGTACCTTGGACACTAGCAGGTTGGAACTGTTGGGCGTTGATGGAGTCCTGAAAGCAGGGGATTCCCGGAAGGAGGCATCGTTCGTTGGTCTCCACTCCGTTGGAGCCGAGCAAGATCCCCGATGCCTGTTGGGTCTGGTTGAACTGCTCTCCGCTGGCTTGCGCGCCGACGGGGGTCCCGTCGCTGAGCCAGCAGGGGATAGCCAGGAGGCATCGTTCGTTGGTCTCCTGATTGCCATCAGCCCCACCTTCGGCTGCCAACGCGACGCCGGGGTCTGCAGATCTGCTTACCCACAATAGTAATATCATTGCCGACAGCACGATTGCCGAAGATAAAAGTGCCTTTCGACCAGAGGTAACCGGTAGATTTCTGCCTAATGTCCAGCCCATGTCTTGCCTCCCTACAAAAAGAATATGTTCTATGTTAGAGGCGGACTGACTGGGAAACCAGTAGTTTATATGAAGAGATAATAATAGAAATAGTGAAATATTGTGGAGAAACATCAACTGGATCCCAGAGTCAAACCACAACACAAACAAGGCAATATATATACTATTGTGAATGACTGCTGACAGTTCTTGGTGAATTGTTCTCCCTGAGCCGGGCGCTGCGCTATCATATGACCCAATTCTGAGGCTGAATCGGAGGCAAGACGTGAAGGTTGGATTCATCGGACTGGGAACTATGGGGGCCAGCATGGCCTACAACTGCCTGCAGGGCGGCAATGAGATGGTGGTGCACGACATCCGCCGCGAGTCGGCCACCCGGCACCTGGAGGCCGGCGCGGACTGGGCCGACTCACCTCGCGAGGTGGCGGAGGCATCGGAAATTGTGTTCACCTCGCTGCCGGGGCCAGTCGAGGTCGAAGCCGTCGGCATGGGCGAGGACGGCATCCTTGAGGGCATGAGCGAGGGCAAGGTCTACTTTGACTTGAGCACCAGCACTCCCACCCTCATCCGCCGCATCCACGAGGAGGCGGCAGCCCGCGGCATTCACGTGCTTGACGCGCCTGTCAGCGGTGGGCCCCGGGGCGCGGCATCCCGCAATTTGGCCATCTGGGTCGGCGGGGACAAGGAGGTCTTCGACCGCTGCAAGCCCGTGTTGGACAGCATCGGCGACAAGGCCTACTACGTTGGTCCCGTCGGCTGCGGCGCCATCGCCAAGCTGGTGCACAACTGCACCGGCTACATCGTGCAGGCGGCGCTGGCCGAGGTGTTTACCATGGGCGTCAAGGCGGGTGTGGAGCCGCTGGCGCTGTGGCAAGCGGTCCGCAAGGGTGCCCAGGGACGTCGCGGCACTTTCGAGGGCCTGGCGGAGCATCTGCTGCCCGGCAAGTTCGATCCCCCCGATTTCGCCCTGCGCCTGGCCCGCAAGGACGTTGACCTAGCCCTGTCCGTGGGACGCGAGTACGACGTCCCCATGCGGCTGGCCCAGCTGACGCTGCAGGAAATGACCGAGGCCCTCAACCGCGGCTGGGGCAACCGCGACTCCCGAGTCGCCATGCTGCTTCAGGAGGAACGCGCCGGCGTTGAGGTACGCGTAGACGAGGACCTCCTCAACGCCCTCCTCGAAGAGGAACGCCAGGCGGGGTAAGGGAAGGTGGTATGGTCAGCTCTCACTAGTTAATGGTCGAGTGCCAACGACTGGATCATCGGAGGGATGGATGGGAGCCGGTCGCAGTTGCGGAGCGGGCGTTTGCGACACCGAGAGAATGGGGAGTGCTACGGCGATTCCCCATTCTTTTGGCAACGGCCGTAGAAAAGTCGCCGTTATATCGCCATTCTTGGGATGACCTGGCAGGAAAGGGCAAGTTCCTAACCGTCGTAAGCCAAGACTTGGCAGTTCTAGCCCCCTAGCCCTCCGGGGTCCAGCGGAGGTTGGGGCGGCGCGCGGCCTGGGCCTCGTCGAGGCGCGCCACCGGCGTGGTGTGCGGCGCGTTGCGCACCAAGTCCAGGTCCTCGTCGATCTCGGCGTTGATCTGCTTGAGCGCCGCCACGAAATCGTCGATGGTCTCCTGCGTCTCCGACTCCGTCGGCTCGATCATCAGGCACTCGGGGACGATCAGCGGGAAATACATCGTCGGCGCGTGGAACCCGTAGTCCAGCAGTCGCTTGGCGATCTCAAGTCCGCCGGCGCCTCGCGCCTTCTGCCAGTCGGCCGCGAACACTGCCTCGTGCATGCAGGTCCGGTCGTAGGGCAGGTGATACACGTCTCGCAACTCGTTCATCATGTAGTTGGCGTTCAGCACCGCGTTGCCGCTGATTGACAGGACCCCCGCCGCGCCGAGGGTGCGGATGTAGGTATATGCCCGGACCAGCACGCCAAAGTTGCCGTGATATCCTGCCAGCTTGCCGATGGTGCGGTCCGGTTCGGTCAGGCGGTACCCGTCGGCCTCAGAGCCTGAGACGATTGGCGCTGCCAGGTAAGGCGCCAGCCGCTCGGTGGCGCATACTGGTCCGGCGCCCGGCCCGCCGCCGCCGTGGGGCGTGCTGAAGGTCTTGTGCAGGTTCAGGTGGCAGACGTCAAAGCCCAGGTCGCCCAACTTGACCCGGCCCAGCAACGCGTTCATGTTGGCGCCATCGCCGTAGACCAGCCCGCCAGCCTCGTGGACGATGCGGCAGACCTCGACGATGTTGGTGTCGAACAGCCCAAGGGTGCTGGGCAGCGTGATCATCACTCCGGCCAGGCTGTCGTCGGCGACGTCGTGCAGGGCCTCGAGGTCCACGTTGCCCTGGCTGTCCGATGCCAGCTCCACCACCTGGAACCCCGCCATGGCCGCCGACGCCGGGTTGGTGCCGTGTGCGCTGTCGGGGATGGCCACCTTGGTGCGCCCTGTTTGCCCCTGGGCCTGCAGGTGGGCCTTGACCATCAGCATGCCGGCCAGCTCGCCGTGGGCGCCGGCCAGCGTGGCCAAGCTCACCGCCGGGAGGCCGGTGATCTCTCCCAGGAATCCCTGCAGGCGGTGCAGCAGCTCCAGCGCGCCCTGCGACTGCTCAGCAGGCTGCAGCGGGTGTATTCCGGCGAACCCCGGCAGGAAGGCGGTCTCGTCGTTGATCTTGGGGTTGTACTTCATCGTACAACTGCCCAGGGGATAGAAATGCGTGTCGATGGAGAAGTTGCGCTGGCTCAAGCCGGTGAAATACTGGACCACCTCCGGCTCCGACAACTCGGGTAGGGGCAGGTCGTCGCGCAACAGCGCCGCATCGGGCAGCGGCTGCGGTGGCACGTCGGACGCCGGCAGCACCGCTCCGGCTCGTCCCGGTACGCTGCGTTCCATCAGTAGCTTGGATGTATCGCGGTTTCCGCCTTGACGCATTTCTCTGTCTCCGTATGGGTGAGGAAATTCCCGGGTGTTGGCTTTAGTGTCCGTCGCCCTGGGATCCCTGTTCTTGCTCAAGTTCTCGTAGGCGGGTCTCAGCTGCAATGCGGGCCTGACGCTCGTTGTCCAGTTCCGCCTCGGTTGCGCTGAGTTGAGCCTCGGCTGCGGCGCGTGCGTTTGCCTGATCGTCATAGTTGGCGATGTAACGCTGCGATACCGGGTCATACCAGCGCAATTGACCGTACTCCCAGCACAAGTCCAGGTTCAGGGCGTCGCTGTGGCCCCAATACCGCTCTTCGTCCACCTTGACGATGCCTACGGGTTGGTACTCGCCGTTCACTAGCCGGTCGCCAGCCAGGGGCGCGGGGTAGTAGTTGCCGCCGGTGGAGTCGAAGCGCCAGTGCTCCAGAACGCCAAAGTTGGCGTAGCCCCGCGGCTTGTTTTCATAGTCATCGGAAGCGGTATGCTCGGAGGCGACCTCCAGGACGAAATCCGGTGGTTTCCCTCTTTCGTCCAGGGCGAAGCACCGCCGGGCGACGGCAGCGTCGCGGTCCACGTCGAACGCGATGAGCAAGTCAGGATATAGCTGCCCTGTTCGCTGGCTGAATGTCCAGACTATGGGCATCTCACTCATTACCAGGGCGTCGCCCGTCGCGCCAAAGTGCCGCGCCAGGGCCGCCTGCCAAGCGGGATGGTGAAGGAAAACAGAGTTCTGGACATTGTTCCTTGGAGGCCTGTCCGGGTATTGCTCAACCCGTGCTGAGGACGTTGGCGCGGTTTGTCTGGTGGTCATAGCAGTCCTACCCAGATGAGGAATAGCCACAGGCCCACAGTATACGACAAGCGGGTTGTAGCGACGTTGGCCTCTGCGGATCGGCGATGGAGGGTGCACCGCAGTGCCGCTCTTACACCGCCGCCAGCGCACCCGCCAGCTGGTCGATCTCGTCCCTGGTGTTCATCTCGGTTACGCAGAGCAGCATGCCGTTGGGGTAGCGGTCGGTGACGTCCAGTCCGCCAAGGATGTTCTGCTCCATCAGCCGCCGGTTGATCTCCGCGGGCGGTGCCGGGCACTGGGCCACGAACTCGCGGAAGAAGGCCCCGCCGTTGGCGATGGAATAGCCAGGCAGCGCGGCGACCTGCGATGCGGCGTACTGCGATTTCTGGTAGCACAGCTCGGCCACCTGGCGTAGCCCTGACTTGCCCAGTGCAGCCAGGTAGATAGTCGATGCCAGGGCGTACAGCGCCTCGTTGGTGCAGATGTTGGACGTAGCCCGCTCGCGGCGGATGTGCTGTTCCCGGGTCTGCAGTGTCAGTACGTAGCCCACCTCGCCGTTGCGGTCCACTGTGCGGCCCGACAGGCGGCTGGGCATCTGACGGATGTATTCCTGCTTGGTGGCGAACAGGCCAACGTAGGGCCCACCGTAGCTGGGCGGGATGCCCAACGGCTGCCCCTCGCCGGTGACGATGTCGGCCCCGTAGTGGCCCGGAGGCTGGAACATACCCACGGCGATGGGGTCGCAGGAGACCACCGACAGGGCACCCGCGTTGTGTGCCGTGTCAACTTGCGCTTTCAGGTCTTCGATACCGCCGTAGAAGTTCGGGTACTGGGTGACCAGGCACGCCGTCGCGTCGTTCACGCCCGACGCTGCGTCGCTGACCGTGGCCACCTCCAGGCTCTGGGGACGGCAGTAGGCTTCGATGACTGCCCGGTAGGCGGGGGACACTGTGTCCAGCACCGCGATGCGCTCACGGCGAGTCACGCGGCAGGCCATCAGCGCAGCCTCCGCCAGGCTGGTGGCGCCGTCGTACATGCCGGCGTTGGCCACCTCCATGCCATACAGGTTGCAGATAAGGGTCTGGAACTCGTAGATGACCTGCAACGTGCCCTGGCTGGCCTCGGCCTGGTAGGGCGTGTATGCGGTGATGAACTCGCCTCGGGTCACCAGCGATTTAACGATGGATGGTATGAAATGCTGGTAAGAGCCCGCCCCCAGGAACGACGGGCCGCTGCCCAGCGTCCGGTTTCGTCCGGCCAGCGCGCCCAGCTCCCGCTGTATCTCCAGCTCAGAAAGCGGATCGGGCAGGCGAAGAGGGGGATTGCGGTGTTCCTCGGGAATATCAGCGAACAGCTCGTCGATGGACGAGACCCCCAGCGAGGCCAGCATTCCTTCCTGTTCGTCGGGAGTATTGGGAATGTAGTGCGACTGGAAGTGGCCGTTTCCTCCGCCGTTGGCGGTTCGGTCAGCAGCCATCAGTGTTGCTCGGCCGCGTACGCAGTGTATTCCTCGGCGGAAAGCAGCGTATCCAGTTCCGAGATGTCGCTCATGGTTACGCGGATCAGCCAGCCATCGCCGAACGGGTCCTCGTTGGTCAGCTCCGGCCGGTCGGCCAGCGCAGGGTTGACCTCTATCACCTCGCCGCTGACGGGTGAGTAGAGGTCTGACACGGCTTTCACCGATTCAACCTCGCCCATCTTGCCCAGGTGAGAAACGGTGTCACCGGCCTTGGGCAGCTCGAAGTACACGATGTCTCCAAGTTGGTCCTGGGCGAAATGGGTGATGCCGACCAGCGCCCGTCGGGCGTCAGCATCCTCGACGATAATCCATTCGTGCTCGCGCGTGTAACTGCGGTCGTTGGGGTTCATCGGGGCTCTATGCTCCTTGTGCCAGGCAAGAATCGCGGAGATTTGCAGCCTAGTCGCTACGCCTGGCTCTTGCTGTTCGGGGGCGGCGGTAGTGGGGAAGGGAAGTCACGGTGATCTCCTCGACGAGACCCCGCTTGTCCATTTCGAGTACGGTGCCCGGTCGGGAGTACTCCGGAAAAACGTAGCCCATGCCCAGACTGGTGTCAAGGGTGGGTGAATAGCAGCCGCTGGTGACCTGCCCTGCCGGAATGCCCAGCACGGACAGCGCATAGGTGGCCCGGGGCGCCGACCGCCCGGGAAGCTGCAGGCCCACGAGGGTGAGCCTGGCGCCTTCCACTCGCTGTCTATCCAGTGCCGCGTGGCCAATGAAATCCTTGCCGAAATCGACAAAACGGTCCAGCCTCGCCTCCACCGGCGTGGTGGACTCGTCCAGCTCGTGGCCGTGCAGGGGCAGGCCTGCCTCCGTGCGCAACACGTCCCGCGCTCCCAGCCCGCAGGGTACTGCGCCCGCGTCGGTCAGGGCCTTCCAGATGGCTGGCGCGGCACTGGCCGGGGCCATTATCTCGACGCCATCCTCTCCAGTGTAGCCGGTGCGCCCCACCAGCACCTCTGCGCCGCACATTCGCGCGTTGGTCCAGGCGAATGGCCGGAGCCCCTCGAGGCCGTCCTCCGTCAGCTCGGCCGCCATCCCCAGGCCCGACGGGCCCTGGCAGGCCAGTAGAGAGGTCTGCATGGTCTGGTCGTTCAGCGTCACGCTATCCCCGAATCGCTGTCCGATGACCAGCCCGAACCAGTCGAGGACCCGGTGCCGGTTGCCGGCGTTGGGGATCAGGAGGTAGCGGTCATTCCCATTTTCATCAGAGCTCAAGCGGTAAAAGATGGTGTCGTCGATGACACCGCCCCGGTCGTTGCAGATCATGCAGTAGCGGGCCCGCCCGATCTCGAGAGATGCTGCGGACCCTGTGACCACAGTGTCCAGAAAGGCGGTGGCAGAAGGGCCGGAGATGTACACCCTACCCATGTGGGACACGTCGAACAGGCCGGCGGCGTTTCGAACGGCTCGGACCTCCGAAATGATGCCCGAGGGGTATTGAACCGGCATGTCCCAGCCGCCGAAGGGCACAATCCGCGCCTCGGCAGCAACGTGGGTGTCATACAGAGAAGTGCGCAGGTTTGCGGAGTCCATTTTTTCGAGACCCCCGGATGCCGCGGACATAATGCGGCGGCATGTGTATCGAATCCGTCACGACCATGATAATCAACGCAACCAGCTGCCGCAACTTTGAGCCAAAAGGGCAAGGATGCGGTGGATAGAAAGTCGATCAACTCTCCCGCTAGACAATCGGCACAGATTCCAACCTGCCGGTCTGATTGATGCGAAATACGAAAGGCCGTTGAGTACTGCCTACGGCATCCAGAATTCGCTGGTAAGCATTGAGGAAGCAACGCATTTTTTCCCACCGCGGAGCATGTCGCCCCCACAAATAGAAGCACCCGATGTCGTACTGCCGAATCGCCGAGAGTTCAACCTGTCTTCGGTGGTGTTGACTATCGTGGCCTATTACTATCCAGCCCCTTGATCCAACGTCGGCCATCCATTCGTCATCTTGAGAATCAGCAGGGAAGTGATTCTGGTGATATTCCACTCTTGTTGGAAGTTTCAGGATTTCTAGTGCCCTAGGAAGAGAGATTCCGACATCGCGATCAAAGAACAGGGTCCAATGGTCCACTTCTGTTGATGTACGGGCGGAAGCGGAAGCCATCTATGCGATTCGTCGCGAAATTTTGAAATCGACGCCCTCGAATTGCAGCCCGTGCCGAACGTCGTATTCGTTAAGTCCAAAGTCGTCTTGAATGTCTTTGATTCTCTCACCAGCATCCCACCGCCCTTTGAGCGCCCAAGTGGGAATACCCTTGACTGTGGGCGCGCCAAAGGAAATCCGTGGGTCTATGGACACAGGGTTTTCTCTCCCGCGTAGATGCCAGACTAGCGCAGTCTCATCCTCGTATTCGAACTGATGGAATCGGTCTCCGATCACATCTTTCCAACCTATCTGGCCATGTGCGTCTGCAACAACTAGGTTGTTGGCAAATGAATGACCTACGGCTTCCCGAAGTTCCAGCAAGACGTGATGTCCCTCGGTAAGCCAAGAATGCTCCGCAAAGGGATACTCTGACTTGAGCACTTGGGCAGCATAATCTCTGGCTTTACGAATTCGTTGTAGCGAGACTCCCAACTTGCGAAAGGTAGCTACGAAAGCGACCTCAACCAGTTGGTAGTAGGACAAATCATTACCCTTGCCCCTGCCTGGTAACGCTGCTGTTCTTTGCGCGTTCCCCAAATGCCAGCGGCTGACAGTTTGGGGGTGCACCTCGGCATAGCGACCCGCCTCTACAACACGGTACGCCGGCAAATAAAGGCGCCTGCGCCACGGCGCAACTTTTGGCTCTGTCTGCACTGTCGGTGTACCATCCCCTCTGGTTACTCTATGGCTAACGATACTTGCGGGAAGATGGTTTGACAACTATGGCGCCTCGGTAAAGCGGCTGCCCCCTATTCCCCCGGCGCGAGGTGGAAGCGCCACAGTGCGAGGGACAGGAACACCGCTGCGAACACTACCAGCGCGACCATGGACGGCACTACGTCGGTGAACTCCGCGCCGAACAGCATCAGGCGGTTCAGGGCGTCGTTGGCCCAGCCGTGGGGCGTCAGGCGCGCCAGCGATTGCATGAACGGCGGCGTGATGAACAGCGGCCACCAACTCCCGCCAACGGGCGCCAGCACCAGCGAGGTCAGGACGGCGGCGGCAGAGGCGGTACGGACGTTGCTGACGAAGCTGGCCAGCAACACGGCGAAGGCCGCCGATGCCAGCACCATCAGCAGCGATAGCACGATGACCGCCGTTGGCGACTCGCCCAGGTCGATGTCGAAGACCAGCGCTCCCACGGTCCACATCACCGCCACCTGCACCACGCCGATGGCGGCACCGGCCAGGAACTTGCCGACTATCAGCGACTCCCGGCGCACGCCGTTGGCCATGAGGCGCTCCAACGTGTGCGTCTGCCTTTCCCGGGCCAAGGCCTCGGCACCCATGGCGGCGGTGAAAAAAACGAACATGGTCAGGTAGCCCGGCAGGACGAAGTTCGAGGAATTGAAGGGCGAGATTTCTCCCACCTGCTCGACCCGCAGATTTACGGCCGGGCCGTCCGCGTCGGCCAGCAGAATCTCCGTGACCAGAGCGGTCTCCTGCGGCCCGCCGAGGGCGGCGACTGTCGACAGCGTGGCTCGGGCCTCGGAGAATCGGGCCCCCACTTCCTGGGCAAACCCCCGCAACGCCGCCTCATCGGCGGGCGGCACGTCTCCTACATATACCTCGATGGGTGATGTTTCGCCGGACAAGTAACGCTGGGTGAAATCGGCCGGAAATGAGACGAAACCGCCCATTGCTCCGGAATCCAATGCCGCCAGGGCTTCCCCGTGTCCCATGGTTACGATCGGCCCGTCCGGGTCCGTGGTTATGGCATCCAGAGCCACGGTGCTGATGCCGATCGCCTCCTGCGTGGTGATGGTGAATTGCAGGCTCTCGTTTTCCGGCCCTACGTCCCGCAACGCCAGGCTGAACCCGATGACGAAAATGAACGGGAGCAGAAAGGCGAAGGCCATTGCCGCCCGGTCCCGGAAGAATATCCGGGTGTCCTTGGAGGCAAGCAACATGGCTTGACGGGCTATAGTGAGCATAGTGTCGCCTTGTCCCTGAAGACTCCCTCCCCATACGGGGAGGGTTGGTGTGGGTGTGCGCTCTCCGGGCGAGCAACCCCCACCCGGATAATCGCCCAATCCTGATAATCTTCAAATCCTGATAATCTTGATTCAGACACTCTAACGCCCCTCCGGTGTGATGCGGAACAGGAGCCGGGCCGATGTCAGGCCAACGACCGCAACACCGGCCATAACCGCCATCCCGAGCCACTGCTGGCCCAGGTGCTCCCCTTTGGCAATGATGTTCTGCATCGCGTCTATGGCGTAGGCGTTGATGGTGGCCCGGGAGATGGCGTGCAAGAGGCTGCCTTCCGTTATCTCGAAGAACGTGCCGCTGAAGACTACCATCAGCAGGGTGAAGAACACGGCGGCCCAAGCGGCCTGGTTGCGTGTGCGGGCCACCGCTCCGATGACCAGGGAGACGCCGGTGAAGGCGGCAGCAGCCAGCAGCGAGAAGGCCAGCAGCTCCACGTAGGCTCCGAATCCGGCGGGGCGGAACACCACAAACGCCAGCGACAGCATGACCACCGTCTGGAACATGGCCCGAAGCACTCCGGACAGCAGCTTGCCCAGGAACAGCTGGTTGACGCCCAGTCGGGTGGTCATCAGCCGCTCCAGCGTGCCGATGCGCCGGTCCTCCACCAAAGCCTGCGCCGCCAGCGTGACCGAGAACATCACAAACATGACTATTACGCCCGGCATCAGCCGGGAGAACAGGCCAATGCCGCCATCCCCGGAGGCCTCCTGACCCTCCCTGATTGTGTCGTAGGGCCGCCGCACCTCCACGGGAACGGCCGGATTCGCGCGGATCGAGGCCAGCTGCTTTCCTGCCTCCTCCTCGATACGATCGGGGGAGACCTCAGAGCCCGCCAGGGCCTGCCGGGTCTGGACACGTACCCGCGCATCGGTGGCCATGTCCCGGGCAATTCCCCGCACGATGGCCGCCACGATCTGCCCGGTGTCGCCGCCATTGCCCCGCTGCCGGAAAACCAGCGGTGGCGGCTCGCCCGACTCCATCGCATCGCTGAATCCCGCCGGAATCACCACCGCGAACAGGATGGCCGACCGGTCGAGGGCATCGGTGGCGTCCGCCTCGGTGCGTTCCTCCACCTCGATTTCGGCCAGCGAGTCCAGCCGCTCCACCAGTTCCCGAGCGTGGACGCCGCCGTCCATGTCCACAACGCTGGCCGGGGTGAACACCTCGCTCTCGCTGCTGAGCGCACCGTACATCAGCGCAAACAGCAGAATTGGCAGGGCGATGCTGAAGGCCAGCTCGGCGCGGTTGCTCAGGAACAGCTTGAGTTCCAGCAGGGCGATGTGGACTGGGCGCAGCATGCAGAATATAGGCGCGCTACGGGCTAGACTCCCTCCCCCTCAGGGGGAGGGCTGGGGTGGGGGTGACATCCTCAACGCTAACGGCCATCAAGAATCCTGTTCATCCATGCAAGTAAATCGCCCACGCTAGTCCCGCAGGCTGTGGCCGGTCAGCTCAAGGAAAACCGTTTCCAGGGTGACCTCGGCGGGGTTCCCGAACTCGGCCTTGAGCTCCTTGGGGCGTCCCAGCCGGATTAGCTTGCCGTTGTCCATTACTGCCAGGCGGTCGCAGAGGCGGTCGGCCTCCTCCATGTAGTGGGTGGTGTAGAGGACGGTCATCCCCTCGTCGCGCAGGCGCTCTACGGTATCGAAGATGTGGCTGCGAGATTGCGGGTCGATGCCCACCGTCGGCTCGTCGAGAAAGAGGAGCTGCGGGCGGCTCATGAGCGAAACAGCCAGGTTGACGCGTCGCTTCATGCCGCCCGAGAACTTGTCCACCTTGTCCCGGGCCCGCTCGGTCAGCCCGACTGATTCGAGGTGCTGTGCCGCCGCCGTCTTGGCCTCTCGCCCGCTCAAGCCTGCCATGCGCCCGAAGAACACCAGGTTGTCGGTGGCCGATAGCTCTGGATACAGGGCCAGCTCCTGCGGACAGACGCCCACCAGCCGCCGCACAGCGTCACTCTCTTTCGTGACGGAGTGACCTCCGATGGTCACGTCGCCCTCGTCGGGCGCCAGGACGGTGGAGAGCATGCGGATGGTCGTAGTCTTGCCGGCCCCGTTGGGCCCCAGAAGGCCGAAGATTTCCTGCTTGCGGATGCCGAATGAGACGCCGTCCACCGCGGTCAGTCCTCCAAAGGACTTCCGCAGGCTGGTGGCCCTCATGAATTCGGGAGCGTCAGCGTTATTGTCGGTCGTTTCGGGCATGGATGATCAGTGGTCCCGATGATTCACGCAAATTTCGATTGGGCATTCGAGGGGCAATTTGGTGTCCGTCATTGTTATAAACATAGGCAGCGCGGTGTAGGGGCAACCCTTGTGGTTGCGCGGCTGGCTGCGGCCTAGTCTCTGCATACCGGCCAATCCATTGTAGAGGCAGTCCGGGGTAATTTGTATGAGTACTTATCTACCGGACGTTACGGGCTTGGTATATCTGCTGTGGCCTGGCCAGGGTCGTAACCCACCAGCTCCACGAACCCTCTGCCTTCAAGCATCTCACCGGCCCTGTTCCCTGACGCCGTAACAGCGCCCTCCCAGTAGACCACCGGCAGCACTGCACCAGCGTCGAACTCGGCGTCGGTCAGCACGGGTTCGATGAGCAGGTCGATATCCAGCGGCGCGATTCGCAGCTGCCAGCCGCTGGGGTAGTGGATGGCTGTTTCCTGACTCACCCTCGCTCCGGTTGCCGACAGTTCAACGCCCTCGCCGGGGACGTGGGTTACCCCGCCGTCCGGGGCGACGAACGTGGCATACGCGGCCAATCGGTCCACGGCGATAGGACACGGCCCTGCGGCGCACGGGACTGGTGGGTCGACCGGCTTCCACACCACCGCTACCATCAAATCGGAGCCGTCGTTGAGGTGCAGGTTGACCCAGTCCCACCCGACATCGACCCGCGAGATGTCACCCCACTGGTGGTCCATCCAGCCGGATCCCGATACTTCCCGCCGACCTGCGGCGTCCTCCATCCAGCCGGCCAGATCCATGCGAGTCCGCGAATAGTAGTACGTCTTCCCCGCCTCTCCCAGATCCACCAGCCCCGTGGAGTCGTGCAGCACGACCTCCCGGGAAGATGCGGCCTCCAGGTCCAGCAATTTGCCCCCCAGGTCGAAACGCAACTCGTAACCCTCGCCGTCCCCCCGCATCACCCAACCGTCGGCGTCGATGTCGACGCTGGGTGCGTCGGGATCAAGAACGGCAAAGGCCGGCCGCTCCCCCGCAAAATGCCGCAGTTCCTGGTGGTCGCCAAGGGTGGCGTGTAGCAGATGCGGCGTACCCGTGCCGATGGTGGGAGACTGGAAAGTAACGAAGTGGAAGCTGTACTCGTTGCCGAGGTCGTCCCACAGGAACCCGTTGAAATACCACCACTCGATGGGCGTTTCGTGCGGCGCCTCATCCTCCGGCAGCGAGACGAGCGGCCCATCAGGCCTGGCGGTTGGCGTCGGGGTCGGTTCCAGCGTAGCCGTGGGCTCCGGAGTGCTGGTGGCGGGGATGGCCGTCGGCGTGGGCGTGGCGGGCGGTTCGGTGGGAACTGCCGTCGACGTTGGAATCTGAGCCGTGGGCATGACGGTGGCCGTGGGATCCAGATCCCCCGAACAGGCTGTAGCGAGCCCGCTAAGAAACGCCAAGAGGATGGGCAAGGCCAGGAATCGGAGGGCTGCTTGCACTCGGGCTGCCGGAAGACGTGTGGTTGGTATCATCAAGCTCAGGACGCGTCCGAGGTTCAATATCACCATCAATTATACGCTGGACTGGGAGCGCGAGAGCCAAATAAAGGCGAATTGCCCATAGTTCCCTCTCCTTCCGGGGAGGGTAAGGATGGGGTGAAGTCCTTACTGAACGCAACGCATTTTAGTGTCGACTCGCTTCCACTGGGGTTGCGGAAGAAATCGCAACCAAATAATCGAGCGAGCCAGGAGAACTAGTGGGCCCCTCGATTATTTGTCTGAATCAGGATTTGCAGGATTAAGGGATGTACAGGATTGCAATGTGTCAGGGAACGTCATCGAATTCCCGAAAATCCTCTAATTCTGTAAATCCTGATTCAGACAAAGAGGGGCCCCCAAATGGAGACCCCTTCTTGCTCAGGTAGGCGGACCGAGTACGCCGTGCTTGCTCCATGCATCGGGCTAGCGGTGGGTGATCAGGCCCTCGTCCATCAACGCCTTGATCGCGCCGTCAAAGGCCTCGATCGACTGGTCGATGTCGGCCTCGGTGTGGACGCCCGACAGCACGCCGCTGGTCCGGGACATCAGGTCTACGCCCCTGACCTGGAGGGCCTGGCGGAAGTTGGTCTGTATCTCCGACGACACGCCCTTGAGCACGTTGGCATCGAGGCCCTCGACCGAGGTGCCGCCGAAGTAGATGTGGAAGGTGGAGGACTCGCCGTATACCGAGGCGTTCACCTCGTAGCGGTCGACGACCTGCTGCAGTCCGGCCCGCATGCGAGCGGCCATGGCGTCGGCCTGCGCCTGCATCTCGCCGGTGGCCACGATGCGCATGGCGGCGTTGCCCGTGGCCGCCACGTACGGGTTGGCGTTGAAGGTGCCGCCGTGGTACACCCGCTGGAACCGGTCGTGGTGCGAGTCGCCGGTCTGCTCCATCACCGACATCACATCATCCCGTCCGGCAACGGCGCCGCCCGGCAACCCGCCGGTCAGGATCTTGGCCATGGTGCAAAGGTCGGGCCGGATGTTAAGCACTTCCTGCAGCCCGCCCGGACTCCAGCGGAAACCGGTGATCACCTCGTCGAGGATCATCACCACGCCGTATTTCTCGGTGAGCGCGCGGACGCCCTCGACGAAACCCGGTACCCTCGGCACGGTGCCGTACGACGCACCAGACCCCTCGGTTATCACCCCGGCGACGTTGCTGTCCGTCTGCAGCACAGCCTCCAGGGCGTCCAAGTCAGGCGGGAGCACGATCATCGAGTCCACCGTGCCTTGCGGAATGCCGGTGGACGACGGGACGTCGAAGGGCGCCAGGTTGCCCGGCATGACGTAATCGTGCCAGCCGTGATAGTGGGACTGCCAGCGAACGATCTTTTCCTTGCCGGTGTAGGCCCTCGCGACACGCATGGCCAGCGACGTGGCCTCGGCGCCGGAGCCGACGAACCGCACCTTGTCGGCGCTGGGCATCAGGTTGCATACCCGTTCGCCCCACTCCAGCACTGACTCCACTGGCGAACCGTAGTGCGAGCCCTGGGGCGCCGCCCGCACCAGGGCCTCCACCACCTCGGGATGCGAGTGGCCCAGCAGCAGCGAGGCCGAGCCGAGGCCGTAGTCGATGTACTCGTTGCCGTCGACGTCCCACTTGCGGGGACCCTGGCCGCGCTCGATGGTGATGGGGAAGGGATCGGCCACGTAGCCGTCATGGCCCGCGCCGCCCGAAGGAAAGTGCTGCTGGAACCGGGGAAACAGCGCCGCAGACCGGGGATTTCTCCGAATATATTCCTCACGGATGGTCTCTGCCATCGTATTCCTCCTATCTTTTGCGTCTGTTCTCCTGCTTGCGCGCATTGTAACCCCGATCCTGGATTCTTCCAATCGTAGGCACTCCCTCGTGCGAAGATGCGAGGAATTGGCGTTTCTTGAGCATTGTTGCGGGGCATGGATGGAGTGGGATTGAATTTCCGGGCAGCAGCGGCCCGGCGCCCGCGTTTTCCGCTATCATTACGCCAGCGGTTACATGGAATAACCTCGTGCAGCGACACGCAAAATGGAGAATAAAGCATGGCCTCACTGAGCCGAGAGGAAATAGACGAGTTCCTGTCCCAGCCGCACCTTGCCCACCTGGTCACCCTGCGCGCATCCGGGACGCCCCACGTGGCGCCGGTGTGGTATTTGTGGGACCAAGGGCGAGCCTACGTGATGGCCGATGCTGGCGCCCTGAAGGTGCGCAACATCCGGCGCAACCAGGCTGTATCGGTCTGCGTGGCGACGCCCGATCGGCCCTACGCTTTCGTCACTGTCGAGGGTTCCGCCTCAACCGGCGGAGACGGGCTGGAGGCGATAGTGGAACGCATCTGCGTCAAGTATGACGGCCCGGAGCGCGGCCCCGAATACGCCCGCGAACTGCTGGCCGACGACCGCATGGCCCTGATAACCATCGTTCCCGACCGTTTCATCTCGTGGAAAGACGGCGGCGATTAGGGAACCGAAGCCCCAAGTCTCATCGTAAGAAAAGTCCCCTCCCCCGCAGGGAGAGAGGACTTTTGGGACACCCGTTAAGACGGTAGATCAGTTCAGGGAAGTCCCTCGCGGCGGCAGCACGGTGTCCATCCAGGCCACCAGGTCGCGGATGACCTCGCCGCTGATCTCGTGTCCCATGTCGTACACGTGGAACTCGGGGTTGTACCCGGCGTTCTCGAGGTAGCTCCTAGCGGCGTGGGCCGTGGACTCGGCAATCATCTGGTCGTAGCGGCCGTGGGCGACGAAAATCGGCTGGGAGCGTTGGTCGGGCAGCTTGGGGTCTAGTTCGCCTGCCTCCGGCAGCACCGAGCTCAGCGCGGCGAGGCCTGCGAAGGTGTCCGGGCGTCCCAGTCCGCAGCGGTAGGTCATCCCGCCGCCCTGTGAGAATCCGAGCAGCAGGCAGTTGCCGGGCTCCACCCTGAACTGCTCCAGCACCCGGTCAAAGAATTCGCCCAGAAGGGTCTCCGAGTTGGCCACCTCAGCGGGTGTTGAACCGCCCCTTGGTGTCATCCACCCGAAACCCGCGTGGCCAAGCCCCAGGTTGAATGGAATGGGAGCGTTGGGGCAGGCGTAGACGTACCCGGTGGGGTTGATGGCGGGGGCCAGACCGGCCAGGTCCTGCATGTTGGCCCCGAACCCGTGGAGCATTATCACCAGGGGATAGGATGCGTCCGGGTCGTATTCGTCGGGTAAGACGGTCATGTATTTCAGCCCGGGACCGTCGTGCATCTCGCCTTTCATGGTGACCTCCACCGTGAGTGCCTGCCCAACCATCGTAACACGCGATGTAAACGGTATGTGGCCGCGATTATGAAAAGGGGATATGATTTCCGTGAAAGAATGCGCAGATGCACGACTGATTGCTCGGAGAATTGAATGACCATCATCTACCATCTGACCAGCAGCGAGGCGTGGGCAGCGGCACAGGCCGCCGGCGAGTACGAGGCCGCCAGCCTTGCCGATGAGGGGTTCATCCACTGCTCCGCCGACGAGGCACAGACGCTGAGGGTGGCCGAGCGACTCTACGCCGGCGTCAGCGGATTGCAGGTGCTGGACGTCGACACCGAGAGGCTGAGGGCCGAGGTCAAGCGGGAGCCCAGCCGGTCTGGTGAGATCTACCCGCATATCTACGGGAAAATAGACCTTGATGCCGTGGTCCGTGTCCGGGATCTCACTCTGGACTCCGACGGCGGGCACACGATCTCTGGGGAACCAGCCAATGAGTGATCCGTCTTTGCCATACACTACCGATGAGCTGGCAATGATCCAGCGCGCCATCGCTCCCGCTCCACCGGCCCCTCCTGCGGAATTCATGGCCGTAATCGGAACGGCGCCTCCCGACTGGATGCGCCCGTTCTGGAAACTGAGCGACCTGGAGCCGGACCTGTTCATCCGTGTGTCGCAGGACCGGTGGGTGATGGCCCTGGCGCAGTACGCTTTCTTTCCAACGGTGCTGGAGTGGCGCAGAGAGGGCAGATCAGTCCCGACGTTCCGTACGGCGGGACGAACCCGCGGGCCTGTGGGCATTCTGTTATCGGGCGACGACGAGCTGGCCATAAAGCCGTACCAGAACTCTCGGGAGGACGAAATCGCAGGCATCGCTGCGTCGGTGGACGCCGGCCCACGGCAGTTTCCGTCGCTCCCGGGCTACCTGGCCGAGCAGTTCGCGGATGGAGTGTTCTTTTCTGACCTTCCACCTGAACGGAGGGATGCCGCCACGATGCGATCGGTGGGCCAGCAGCTGGGCGGAATGCTACGGCGTCTGCACGAGGCCGGAATCTACTACAACGACGCCACCCTGGCCGACCCCCAGGGTCGCTCGCACCTGATAGTGGCAGACGACGGCCGTTGCACCCTCATCGACTTTGGCGTCTCGCTGCTGTTGGACCGCCACCCCCAGTACAGCCGCGAAGAGGTCCACAACTTTGTCCGGACCCTGCCAATGTATCGCATCTTCGCCGGAATGGCCGACAATCGGCAGGAAATGGACGGATTCCTGATGCAATTTGGAACACAGATGGCCCAGTCCAGCCGCCAGGACATTCTGGCCAGGGACATCAAGTTCGCCCAGCAGGGCCTGGCCATCGCCGGTCAAAAGCTGGGGCAGGACATCATCCCCCCGCTCCGCGAGGGTTTTCTCGAATCGTACCGCCCTGCCGAGGACTGACTGGCCAAACGAGAGGAGGGCGGTGCCAGTACCGCTCATTCCGGGTTGGGATCAGGGCGTCTCTTCGCCACAGGAAACCGCACGGACTAACCCGATCGGGGCCTGGCGAGTGCCGTTTTCGTGATCCGTACCCTGGCAGGGTTGTCGCGGTTGTATGCCACGCCTACCTCAGCGTTTTCATGTACTCGATAAGGTGCAGAATCTCGTCGTCGGTCACTCCCAAGGTTGCAGGCATCAGCCCTGCCGTGAATCCCTTGGTGATCCGGGCGTTGGGTTCCTTTATCGACTCGACGACGTAGGCCTCGTCGACCAAGGCAGCGGTTCCGTCCTCCAGCTCCTCCTCGGTGCCGTACAGCCCCTGCCAGGTTGGACCGACCAGCGTGGTACCGTCGGTGGAATGGCACGCGTTGCAGCCGTATTTAACGTAGACTTCCTCGCCTAGTGCTGCGTCGGGCGTGACTTCGGGACTGGGAGAAAAGTCCAGGCCGATGGTGGGGTCGAGTGCATGAATGGTCGGTTCCGGCGAGGGCATCTGGGCCGGATCATCCGAGGTCGCGGTTGCTGTTGGCGGATTGGTGGGCGTTGAGACCGGGGAAGATCCCCCGCCGCACGCCAGCAACAGGAACACGCAGGCGGAAACCAGGAGGAGCGCAATGGGTGAAGCCAAGGGAGGCCTCACCCTACTGCAGCGACTTCATGTACTCGATGATGTGCGGGATGTCCTCGTCGGTGACTCCCAGCGTCGTGGGCATCAGGCCGGCAGTGAACCCTGCGGTGATCTTGGCGTTGGGATCCTGGATGGACTCTCTTATGTACTCGTCGTCAACGGTCACCGATGTGCCATCAGTCAGTTGTTCCTGGGATCCGTACAGTCCCAGCCATGTCGGTCCCGTCAGCGATGTGCCGTCGGTCGTGTGGCAGGCGTTGCAGCCGTATTGCGCGTAGAGCTGCTCACCGAAGCCGGCATCCGGCTCGCTCGGACGCTCTACGATCTCGCTTGGCCCCCCTCCGGGAGTGGGTACTGGGGTGCTGTAGACAACCGTCGGCACAACGGGGTGCGGCGTCGATGTGGGCTGCGGTTCCGGTGTGGGGCAGACGTTCTCGCCGTGTTCCCCGCGATCATGGTCGAAATAGCATTGGACGTAGGGAGCATCGTCGGCGCGCAGGTCGCCACCCTTGACGGCGGTGAACAGCCCAATCAGCGCCAGTCCCACCATTACCGCCAACACCATCCCGGCGATGAACACCCAGAAGAAGAACTTGTTGTCGAACTTCAGGTGCATGTAGAACAGGATGACGATGGCGAACTTGATGCCCGACAGGACAAACAGGAGGATTGTGGTGGACGGTTCTCCGAGGGCGTCAGCGATTACCTTCTCCGCCTCGCCGGGGAAGTCCATGATGATGACGAACTCGACGATGGTGATGGCGAACAGCAGTATCGCAATGACCACGTACTGTGCGAGGGATGGGTGCCCTCCGCCGTGTTGTTCAGTTTCGTGAGTTGATGCCATCTGGAGTGTCTCCCGGTATTGCGAAGCCGCTATTGCCTCTATTGAACGGTAACCAGTCTTGAACCGAACCTGCCCAGCTAGTGGGGCACGGTGGGCCCTGCGTCAAAGCCGCCCACCAGGTAAAGCAGGGTGAAAATCACGATCCAAACGATGTCGACAAAGTGCCAGTACAGGCCGCAGATTTCCACGTCCAGCGCCGTGCCCGGATGCAGGCGGCCCTTGAACGAGATGATGAACAGCGCCAGCAGCCAGATGATGCCAAGGGTTACGTGGGCGCCGTGGAATCCCGTTAGCGTAAAGAAAGTGGCGCCGAACAGGTTCTGGCCCAGGGTCAGCCCTTCGTTCTTGAACAGGTTGAACTCGTAGACCTGGAATCCGATGAATATCGCGCCGAGGACGGCGGTGGCCAGCAGCCAGGCCTTGATAGCCGTCTGGTTGTTTTCGTTGGTAGCCGCAAGGGCTCGCACCATGGCAAAGCTGGAACACAGCAGTACGAAAGTGCTGATGGTGGTTATAGGAATATCGATGATGTCGATGGGGTAGGGTCCCTGCAGGCTCTGCCCGCGGTAGACCATGTAGGTAGCGATCAGGGAGCCGAAGAACAGGCAGTCCGAGCCCAGGAACACCCACATCAACATCTTCCGGTGGTTCAGACCGGTGGTGGTGTAATCGTGGCCTATGTGCTCGGGATGTTCCTCGTGCCCGGCGTCCCCGTGGGAGCCGTGGCCGTGGTCCGAATGATGGGCCGTTTGTGGTGCGTGGGCCAAGTTAAGCGTCTCCTGCCCGGCTATCCTAGTGCTCTTCGGCGGCTGGCGGTTCATTCGACCAGCCGATGACGCCAATGAATGCGATCAGTCCGCCCAGGAACGACACGCCGTAGTGCGACAGCAGTCCCCCTCCGATCAGGCCCACGCCGACCGCCACGATGATCGGCCAGTACGATGGGCTGGGCATGTGTATCGTGCTCGGGTCCACCGCGGCCTCCGGCTCGGTGATGGGATTGCCGGCTTCGCGAGCCTCGTCCTTAACGATCCAATAGTGGTCTCGGCCCTTGATACGCGGCACCTCGGCAAAGTTGTAGGCTGGCGGCGGCGAGGAGATCGTCCACTCTACGCCGGGAGCGTCCCACGGGTCGTGGCTGACCCGGCGGGCGTTGCGGTTCTCCCAAAGGTTGTACAGGAACACCAGGAAGCCGACGAACAGTACCAGATAGCCTATGCTGGCCAGCATGTTCAGGTCGCCCCAGCCGAATTCGCTGGAGTAGGTGTATATGCGGCGCGGCATCCCGTTCATCCCAACGAAGTGCATCGGGAAGAATGTGATATTCATGCCGATGAATATCAGCCAGAAATTAAGCTTGCCCAGCTTCTCGTTCAGCATCCGGCCCGTCAGTTTTGGCCACCAGAAGTAGATGCCGGCGAATATGCCCATTATTGAGCCGCCGAACAGCACGTAGTGCAGGTGGGCGACAATGTAGTAGGTGTCCTGCTGCTGGAAGTCGGACGGAGAGACCGCGTGGGAGACGCCGCTCAACCCGCCGATGATAAAGAGGAAAATGAAGCCCAGGGCATACAGCATGGGAGTGGTTAGCTCGATGCTGCCTTTCCACATTGTGCCCAGCCAGTTGAATATCTTGACGCCGGTGGGCACCGCGATGAGCATTGTAGTGATGGTGAACACCGAGTTGGCGATCGGTCCCAGCCCCACGGTGAACATGTGGTGGCTCCACACCGCCCAGCCCATGATGGCGATGACGATGCCGGAGAAGATGACGAATGGATAGCCGAACAGTGGCTTCTTGGAGAAGGTCGGCAGGATCTCCGACACGATTCCCATGGGAGGCAGAATGAGGATGTACACCTCGGGATGCCCGAACACCCAAAACAGGTGCTGCCACAGGATCGGGTCTCCGCCCTCGCTGGGGATGAAGAAATGCGTGCCGAAGTTGCGGTCCATCACCAGCTCGATCAACCCGACCGTGATGACTGGCATGGCCAGGATGAGCAGGATGGAGGTCAGCAGCGTCATCCAGACGAACACGGGCATGCGCATCAGCGACATCCCCGGCGCTCGCAGGTTGATGATCGTTACCACGAAGTTCAGACCACCAGCCACGGACGAGGTACCCAGGATCAGCAGTCCGATGGCCCAGAAGTCGAGCCCCATGTTCTGGCTGAACGGCTGTTCCGTCAGATTCGCGTATGAGAACCAGCCCGCATCCGGCACCTGGTTCACGATGAAACTGAAGTGCATCAGGATGGAGCCGAACAGGAATATCCAGTAGGAAAGTGCATTCAGGCGCGGGAATGCCACGTCTCTGGCGCCGATGGCCAGCGGGATTACGAAATTGAAGAACGCAACACCCATTGGCATGATCACCATGAAGATCATGACCGTAGCGTGCATGGTGAACATCTGGTTGTAGCGGCCCGGCCCGAGGATGTCCGAATCGGGGGTGGCCAGCTGCATGCGTATCAGGCCGGCCTCGATACCGGACAACAACATGAAGACCAGCGCAGTGGCGCCGTACAGAACGCCGATCCGCTTGTGGTCGACGGTTGTTATCCAGCTCCAAACGCCGGTGGCGCCGTAAGCTGGTCGGGGCAGTACCTCTGTTATTGCAGCCATCGCTTCACTTTCCAGCAACCCTGCTGAACAAGGAGGAATCAGTGGGGCCGTCTCGTCCGGCCCGCACTTGGGATTTTAGCGCAATCCGAGTCTAACGCAGGTTCAGTAGATACTCAATTATGGCGTTGATTTCACCGTCGGTCAGATTGGCGTCGCCGCCTTCGTCGTACAACAGCGCGTTCGAATGCATGTAGTTGCCCGGCTTGATGTCCTCCGGATTCTTGATCCAGGCGTGCAGGTTCTCCACGGTCAGGTCCGTGATGCCCGCCGCCAAGGTCTGCCGGGTGCGAAGGTCAGTCAGGTTGGGGCCGGGGACCGCGGCGTTCTCCGCTCCGGTCAGGAACTGGTCCAACCGCGCCTGCGCCACCGATTCCTGTTCGGGTCCGTTGACCGTATGACACAGAGAGCAATGGATGGCGAACAGGGTCTGCCCCTGCTGGCTTACGGGAGTCAGGGCACTGGGCGGACTGTAGTCCCGCACCCAGTCCTGGTAGTCCTCCTCACTCATCACGGTCACGCGGAACCGCATCTGGGCGTGGGCCAAGCCGCACAACTCGGCGCACTGGCCGTAGTAAGTCGCCGGCAATTGTTGCTCGATGAGGTCCGAGTCGGCCATCAGCCACAAGGTGTTCTGGCGCGTCGGCACCACGTCGACTTTGCCGCCCAGTTTGGGAACCCAGAAGCTGTGCAGAACGTCGTCGCTTTCCAGGATGAAGCTGACGGGCCGGTCCACGGGAATCTTCAGCTCGTTGGCCGTGGTTATCCGCTTGCCGTTGCCGTCGGCATCCGGGTACTCAAACTCGAAGTACCACTGGTGCCCCACCACCGTTACTTCCAGGATTTCGCCCTGGTCTGTGGGAGGCTGATCCAACTCGAACAGGGTGAACACCGACCAGATGCCAAGCCCGAGGATCAGGGCGGTGGGAACGATGGTCCACGTTACTTCCAGCGCCGTGTGTCCGTGAATCTGGGGAGGGCGTGGCTGGCCCGGGCGGCGCCGGTATCGTATGACGATGTAAATCAGCGCGCCTTCCACCAGGACGAAAACAGCTACCATCGTCCAGAGAAGGACGTTAAAGAGCTGAAGCTGTTTCTCGGCGACCGGCCCTACGGGATCCCACGTTGACTGGAACCCCTGGCTACAGGCAGCTGATAGCAGGAAAAGGACGGCTAAAACGCCAAAAACAGCCAAACGTCGTGGCCGGAGCAGGCGCGGGATGGGTCGCTTGAGGTCGTCGGAGGACATTTCAGGGCTCATGGGAATGGTTTCCGCTGGGGAACTCAACCTTCTGCCTCCCTTTGCCGTAGTCAAAGGGCTTTCAAGAGGACTGATACCCCAGTGGCGGACTCCCCAAATTCGCTCGCCAATTGAAGTATGTGCAATTTTTCACGTACCGCGCGAAACAGTATCACAGGCCGCCGTTAGTGTCAATGAAATCTGCAGCCGAAATGGGTGTTGTCGCGGTTGAGGAAAAAACGACTCCCCCTTGAGGGATAAGGGTATGCTGGGCAGTCAAAACTTGGTCATTTGACGTCGTCTGGTTGGGCGTTCGCAGCCGCCAACCTACGGCCTTTTGTCTATTACAAAGCTAGGCGGTAAACACCGTCGGCCATCATGGCGCCGAAAAGCAGAGCCAAGTAGAGCAGCGAGTACAGGTACAGGTTGCGCGCCCTGGGCCTCCTGGGCTGGTCCAACGGGGGCTGCTGGCGCAGTCGCCATGCGCCCCAGACGAATACTCCGCCAAGCACCGCAGCGGCAACGAGGTACACCAGCCCCACCGCGCCGGTGGCGGCAAACACCAGCGTCAGGGCGACCAGCACCAGCGAGTACATGAAAATGCTGCCCACCGTCCGTTCCTCACCGGCCACGACCGGCAGCATGGGCACCCCGGCCCTCTCGTAGTCTCCTTTTATGAGAAGGGAGAGGGCCCAGAAATGAGGAGGTGTCCAGAAAAAGACGATGGTGAACAGATAAAGCGCCGGTAGATCGAAGGCGCCTGTCACTGCAACCCAACCCACTACCGGAGGTATGCTGCCCGCCGCGCCGCCGATGACAATGTTTTGAGGCGTGCTCCGCTTGAGCCATCCGGTGTAGACCAGCACGTAGAACAGCGTCGCGGCCAGTGTTAGCCCCGCCGCCAGCAGGTTCACCCAGTAGGTGAGAACTCCGAAGGCCACCACGTTCAGCGCGATGCCGAAGGCCAATGCCGACAGGGGGCGCACCCGCAACCCCGCCACTGGCCGGGACGCGGTGCGCGACATCAGCGAGTCGATGTCCTGGTCCATGTAGTGGTTGATGGCGTTGGCTCCGCCCGCGCCCAGTGCTCCGCCGACGCAGACCAGCAGCAGGGTCCAAAGGTCCGGGATGCCCGATCCGCCTGCGTGCCGGGAGGCCAGGAACATGCCGCCGATGGCGGTCACCAGCAGCAACGATATGATGGGCGGCTTGGTGAGAGTCAGGTAGTCCGACAATACTCGGAGCAGACCGGTGCGCTCGCCATTCCTCGAGGAGGCCGCGGTTTCGCCGGTCGCATCCATCGCTGCTTGGCCCTCTGATAGACCCGGCCCCTCTAGGGCGTCTATGTGTCCTGCTTGTTCAGCCATATCGTCCAGTGCCGGCTATCGTGCCGGCTCCCGTGAATAACTGAGAATCGCCAACGCGGCCACAAAGGCCCATACCCCAGAGGCCAGTGCCAGGTGCAGCGCCCGTAGTTCCACGTCCTTGCCGAACCCGGCCCAGATTACGCCCGCTCCAACCAGAGCCTGCGCTACGAACAGGGCCACGGCGGACATTGACAGTATCCGGACCAGGGGAGGCTGCGTGCGTCCGCGAAATCCCAAGTGCAGGGCATACATTACCACCAGACCGGCAATCAGGGCCACCCATCGGTGCGCCATGTGGATCATCGCCAGCTTGTTGCCCGGGAAGAACCCGTCCCAGTCGTTGGTGCACAGTGGCCAAGTGGCGCAGGCCCAGGTGGCCGAGGCCTCATTGGTCAGGTAGGAGCCCGAGAGCAGCAACAGGAACAGGGCCACCGCCGCTACCAGCGACAACGGCGGGAAGAGCCGCACTTTCCCCGTGGCCCACGACGGCGGCTCACCCTGCATTCCGCCCCGGTACGACATTATCAGCACCAGAACGCAGCAGGCCATGGTCAGCTCTGCAACGGCCAGGTGCGTCATGACGACGTGGGCCGAGAGCTCGGTCACTACGGTCACCGCCCCCAGGAGGGCCTGGATAATGACCAGGACGATGGCGGCGGTTGCAGGCCAGAGGACCCATGGCTCGCTGCGGTATCGCAGCCAGGCGCCGATGAAGGTGGCGGCCACCAGCGGCCCGACGAGGAACGATGCCGCCACGCGATGGGCGTATTCGATGATGGCCTTGGATTCCAGAGGCGGCAGCCATTGCCCCGAGCACAGGGGCCAATCGTCGCCGCAGCCCAGCCCGGACTCGGTTACGCGCACGACGCCGCCGAGAATGAGCATGGCGAAAACGGAGATTGCTGCGGCCCAGGCCAGTCCCCTGAACCAGCCTCCTGTGGCCACGCTGTCGGGTCTGAACCGACTGCCGACGGCTACCGCCATGGCGTCGCACCGTCCGGTTTCGGAGTGCAAAGGACTTGGGGCGGAATCTGCCGGAACGAGGATCCTGTTGGATTCGAGTGAAAAGAGATGCCGTACTTACCCCGGGGAGGAAGCCGCAGAGAGGTGGAGAGAGGGCCCATAATCATCCGGTGGCGAGTGTTCGGCCAAGCGCCAAACAGATTTGCCCGCAGCAAATTGGGGAAAACGGCGACGAAAAACGTATCATTGAGCAGACCGGATTGTCAATGAAATTCGATTGTGCCCATCAGGATCAGGACGGATGGAAAATTCGGTGCCAAGAGTCTTGTCTGAATCAGGATTCACAGGATTCTGAGATTTTCATGATGTTCCCCAATCCTGATTATTCTTTAATCCTGCTAATCCTGATTCAACCACCCCTGCCTCTCGTCAGGAAAATCGATTCCTCGTAAAATGGGCCTTGAACAATGTTGGCGAATGTGGGAAAGATCATCCATGGCCAAGAAAAAGTGGAAAAAGCAAAAGCATCAGCTCGCTGCGGATCATCAGTGGACGGCGGCGCCCGGCAACAAGGTCTTTGTGGCCGATGCCGGGGCCATGCAGTTCGAGGTGCCCCGCAAATGGCATCTCAGCCAGGGTGAGCGCGGCTCCATCCGGTTCTTCGACAGGAAACGGGAGGAGGAGGCCGACATACGGCTGGAGGTCACCCTGATCTACGCCCCCGACATAGACTGGAGTGGACTGCCCCTACCGGTGCTGATCGAAAAAACCGCGCTTTCCGGGGACTCTCGCGGCATTACCAGTCGAGGCCCCTACCAGGAGCTCCGGCGCGCCACTCTGGAGGCGGCGTGGCTCGAGGTCGATTTTACGGACCCCACCGAGAACCGGCCAGCGCACTCTCGTATTGCCCTGGCCCGAGGTCCAGGGGCCTACGCGCTCATAACCTTCGATTTCTGGCCGGAGGACGGTGACCGGGCGCGCCCGGTATGGGACTCGGTACTGGCCTCGCTGAAACTGGATGGTAACAACCGCAACCGTCTCAACCTGGATGGCAGCCCGCGTCTGCCCAAGTTCAGCATGAACTAGCGTCCAGCCGCCGGGGCGTCAGACGGCCTGCGACACCCGCCGCACGTCGGTGGTAACGGGTGGAATTGGCTGCCGGTGGCGGGCCTTTCGAGGGGAGGAGAGTCCTCGTTTGACCCGCACCCGGCAGCAATGGGCGGAATGGGATGGGGGAAATCCCCCGCGGTTCCCTCATCCCAGGGAATGCTTTTCTTGAGCGTCCGTCCCATCCGGGAGTGTTCTTAGGACCCTGGCTGGATGCCGGACGAGCTTACCTCCCTGCGAACCAGCTCCACACCCTCGAGGTCGGCATACCGTGCCCGCATCTCGTCGAACGCGTGATTCCCGCCAGCAGTCTCGGGATCATGATTCCCAGTTGACTCTCGCGGCAGGTATGCGCGCAGCATGGTTTCTCCGTCCGAGTCCACCAATCGGACGTAGTGCGATGTCAGATCGCCGTGGGTCTCGACAAACTGGATGATGCCCACCATCTCGGGCTCCAGGTGGAATAGCCAGTTGTGGGCCCGGATGGTGATGTATTTTCCGTGTGCCTGTGGCTCCTGAATGCCGCGTGAGTAGTTCTCACTGACCATGTTGCCGGGCCCGACGATCCACATCAGGGAGTCGCCGAGGTTGGTCAGTTCACGAATAATCGGCAGAGTGGCTTCCATAGCGTCTCCGGTTCTGGTCTGACTGTTAGCGCCCTTCGCCGGACCGGCATTCCGGTACAAATTGAAGGCAACAAAAAAGCCCTGCCTTCAAGGGCAGAGCTAAGACAACAAACGATATGCCGGCGCCCTTCCTCGAAGGCCGAAACATTGCCGGGAGCCGTGGACCGGACTCGCCTCAGTAGCCTGCGGCTACCGTGACCTACCGTTGCGGGACAGCGCTGGACTTTGACCAGCTTCCTCGTTTACCCCTTTTGAGGGCACTCCCAGCATGGGTTATTCGGTTGTAAAGCGGCACCGAAGCGCCTGCACCAATGATGTCCCATCCGCCGCCGACTGTCAACCGGCTGCCAACCAGGAGGGTGTCATCGGCCAGAAGGACAGAAGGTCATTGTCTGAATCAGGATAGGAGTTACGCAGTTGGCTATGAAATTCCCTCTCTCTCAGGGGGAGGGTTAGGGTGGGGGCGAGATCTCCAACTGAGTAACTCCTATCAGGATTTGCAAGATTCAAGGAAAGACAAGTTTCGGTTCCATCAGGGAAGTCCCAAAATCAGACGAATCACAGTTCAGACATTGCCCTTCCAATCGTGTTGTGGCAACGACGCTACACAAGTCCCGCCAGCTCATCCAGCACCGCGCGCCAGTGGCTGCGCATCAGCTCTCGCTCCTCGAGACTGGACAGGCGCTCCTGGTGAAATCGGACGGAGGTCCTGTCTCCGGCGTGCGCCAGGTAGATTTGAAGCGTGGATGGCTGAGCCAGGTCTGGATGGCTCCACGTCAGTCGAACACGTTCCCCGGGCACGCACGACCGGACCTCTCCTTCGTGCCCCTCGTCTGTCCGGTATTTCGCACCTTTTCTGAGTTCCAGCGTCTCGACACTGCCCAGCCAGAGGTTTCTCCCCGGACCCTCGGCCAGCAGGGACCACGCCACGTCCGGCGGCACCGGCAGGGTTTTCTGCACGCCGATCTGGAAGTCGGCGCCCGAGGTCTGACCGACCACCCGCAAGCCCTTGGCCTGCTCGTAGCCCACGGCCACCGACTGTTGCCACCAGCCGCTGGACAGGCCGCCGGGGCCGGCGGCGAGGGCCACGATTTCCTTGTGTGTCATCTCGGCGGCGCCGAGGTCGTCAAGGAACGCAGTCCACTGGTCCCAGTTCCTGCCGGTGGCGGCGGCGACTGCGTCATCGGAGACGCTGCTCAGTTTTCGTTCGCTGGATGGCACTTTTCGCTCCGGATTGTTAGTGGTGACAGATAATATAAGCCATCGCCCGCCCTATTGCTGGGCCGGCGAACGAGTCGGTCGGTACACGCCGCTGTCGATTTTTCGAGGCCGTGAATCCATACATCGTGCACAATCCACCCCTGCAGAGAGGTGACAATTGTGCTAGCTTGTTTTACGGACCCTGGATTGGCAAGTAAATCTGCAAAAAATCTGAGTTGATGTAGTCCGAAATGTCCCATGCCTTGGTTGTCGACGATCTGGTCAAGCGGTACGGCGACATTGTCGCTGTAGACCACCTTTCCTTTTCCGTCAGGCGCGGCGAGATTTTCGGACTTCTGGGGCCCAACGGGGCAGGCAAGACTACCACGCTGGAGATCGTGGAAGGGCTGACCACCGCCGACTCGGGAATGGTCAGCGTGCTGGGCCTGGATGTGGCGACCCGCAGCCGCGAGGTCAAGTCTCGCATCGGCGTTCAATTGCAGGCGTCCTCTTACTACGAATACCTGACTCTCCACGAGATCCTCGCGCTGATGGGCAGTTTCTACCCTACCCGCCTGTCGCCCGGGGAACTGCTGGAGACGGTCAGCCTGGGGGACAAGGCCCGCCGCCGGGTTCGGCAACTTTCCGGAGGAGAACAGCAGCGGTTCGCCCTGGCCGCCAGTCTCGTCAACAACCCCGAGCTGGTGATCCTCGACGAGCCCACCACCGGGCTTGACCCGGTCTCCCGCCGCGACCTGTGGGAACTGGTCGGCAGGGTCCGCGAGGGCGGCGCCACGGTGATCGTCACTACCCACTACATGGAGGAAGCCGAGGACCACTGCGACCGGGTTGGAATCATCAACCATGGGAGGATGCTGGACAGCGGTTCCCCTCGGGAGCTGATCAGCCGCGTCGAGGCTTCCTACGCCGTCAAGGTGCAGACCGAGGCGCCGCTCGACGGCGAGCAACTGGAAGCGCTGCAGACCTACGGAGGGAACGCCCCCGTCGTCCTTGGCGGCATCGAGGAGGGGTCCGCGAATGCCTACCTCCTCCGCATCGACGGGTCGCCCGCGGCTCTCCAGGAACTGATGGACCGGATGGCACGGACGGGCGTTGCCCTGGAACACCTGGAAATTACCCCGGTAACCCTCGAGGACGTGTTCATAGAGCTGACCCGTCATTAAACGCATTGTCTGAACTGTGATTTTTGTGATTAAGGGATTGCCTTGATTGGATGTTGGAAAATCATGAAAATCCTCAAATCACAAAAATCACAGTTCAGACAAAGAGGCCCCCTTTGCTGGCGATCACCTTGGCCAACGTAAAAATGATGATCCGGAATCGTCAGGGCCTTTTCTGGGCCCTGATTTTCCCGTTGCTCCTGGTGGTGGTTTTCGGACTGATTGATTTTCGGGGAGTCACTCCCACGGAGCTGGCGGTCGCCAACCTTTCCGGCGGGCCCAGGGCCGAGCAAATGCTTGACCGCCTGGACGACATCGCATTCCTTGAGAGGGAAGAATTGGTCGCCGATGAGGACGGCGCATTGCAGCAGGCCCGGAACCGACTGGTCGACGGGGACCTGGGTTACCTGGTGGTCATCCCTCCAGGTCTTGACGACCCTGCTGCCGAGAGCAGTGTGGGTGCTCCCGAGCCGGTGATGCTGGTGTACTCCACCCGCAACCCGGAGCGCAACCAGCTCGTCGAGGGCGCGATTCGCAGCCTGGTCATCGAATTGCGCTCCGACGGCCAGCCGGTGCTGCCCCGGAGCCTGGTGGTATCGGAGGTCATCGACGTCCCCGAGGTGGACTATTTCGATACCGTGCTCCTGGGTCTGCTGGGACTGGGGATCATGACCAACTCCATCATCTCCATCGCCGTACGCATCAGCACTTACCGCAATCAGGCCGTGCTGAAACGATTGCTGGCGACGCCCCTGCCAGTCTGGAAATTCTTTGCCGGCGAGATCCTGGCGCACCTGCTGCTGGCGATAGTGCAGGCCTTGATCATCCTGGCCGTGGGGGTGTTCGTGTTCGGCGGCGACATTCACGGCAACCTGGGCTGGGTGCTGCTCATCGTGCTGCTGGGGACGGTGGTGTTCCTGAACATCGGGTTCATCCTGTCGGCGTGGGCCCGGAGCCCCGCTGCCGCCTCCGGGATGGGCAACGCCATAGCACTGCCCATGATGTTTCTCGCCGGCACCTTTTTCTCCACGGCATCGTTGCCGTGGCTGCTGCCCTACGCCGCGATGGTCCTGCCGCTCACGCCAATGCTGGACGCCCTGCGCGAGGTCGCCATCAACAGCGCGCCGCTGTGGGAGACGTGGCCACAGCTTGCTGCTCTAGGCGCATGGGCGGTGGCCACCGCGCTGCTCGCCGTGCGGGTGTTCCGCTTCCGGTGACGCCGACATGGTCCGGACGGTAATCGCGGTGAGTACAGGTTGTGCTACGGTCAATCCCGCAGCGCTGTGGCGATCAGTTGGCCCTCACGCTCCTCGTAGCTGACCTCGATGGTCTCCCCAAGCACCTGGTGCAGTCGCAGGTGTGCTCCGTTCTTTTCCAGCGCGGCGTTCGTGGTGAACGTCCACACGCGGCCGGCCCCGTCGCGGACGCGGAGCGTCTCGATCTCCGCCAGGTTCCGGTCGGTGGCCTCCACGACCGTGCCCCGAACCACTCCGGGCTCGCTGCCCCCACAGGCCGCCGCAACGCTGATCACGCATAGCACGGAAAGGATCAGCAAGCCGGAAAGGAACGCCTCCACCCTTACCCTCCCCCTCAGGGAGAGGGGAATTGCCGCAAGACTGCTAATTGAGCAGCTCCCTCAGGGAGGCAGCAATCGTGTCCGGAGGAGCGTACGACTCGAACTTGGCGTGAATGATGCCCCCGCCGGCGACCACGAAGGTCCACGGCTCCGTGGGCAGGTTCCACTCCCTGACAGCGTCCACCACATCGTCCTTGCCAGGGCGCTGCCCGGACTGGATGAGGTGTGGGTCCTTGTAGACCTCGACGTGAACGAAATTGGCCTGACCTCCAAATTGCCCCCGTAGACCGGTGAGGTCCTCGACCAGAGGCCCACAGGTAGCAGTGACGCAGTAGGCAGGGGTGGCGAAAAGCAGGACCAAGGGCTTGTCATCGGCCAGCGCCTCGTCGAGGGAAAGCGCGTACAGGGCTGGGTCGGGAGTGGGATCGGTCGTTATCTGCGAGAGATCGGGAACGTCCGAGGCCCTCGCGGTCATACTGGCCGGGGCCTCGGTGCCTATGGCCGGTGTGGCGCTGGTCTCCTTGACCAGGAACGCCGATTTCGCCGATACGGCCAGCCCTTCGCTGCTGGTGAATTCCGTCTCCAGTTCCCAGGTTCCGGCGGTGTCCAGGTTGGGGTGGATAACGAACACCCCACCCAGGAACGGCCAGGCCTCGTAGCTGGCGGTCAGAGATTCCCGTGCCTCGCGCGCCTCGCTATTGGGCGGGAGGTAGTAGGTGCGCACGGTGGCGCTGTCCGCTTCAAGAGGCGGACCATCGCTTCTGACCACCCCGAAGGCGATCCGTTCCCGGCCCACTCCGAGGTCGGAATTCACCACCACGGCTGCGAACTCCGGACCCCCGAACTCTTCCGTCGGTGGTACGATGACGTCCGAACCGCCGCAGGAGACCCCCAGGAGAATCAAACACAGAGCACACAGAGACCACAGAAAGGAGAGGCGCCCCCACCCTAACCTTCCCCCGGGGGGAGAGGGAAATAATGAGAGCATCCTCCGCTTCAATTCCGTCCCCCTCAGGGGGAGGGTTAGGGTGGGGGTGAAGGTTCTCGACATCAAGACTCGCTCAGTAATTGATGGTGCGGACGGCCCCGCCCTCAACGCCGATGGTCTGGCCGGTGATGGCCCCGGCGCGGTCTGACACCAGGAACAGTATCAGGTCGGCGATGTCGTCAGGCTCGACCATGCGGCCGATGGGAATCCCGGCTATGGCACGGGTCTCGGCTTCCTCCACGGTGATGCTGGCGTCGCGAGCCTGGCGTTCCAGGATCATCGTCTGTCGCGGAGTGCGGGTGGTGCCGGGATGGATGCAGTTCACGAGAATGCCGTCGGTGGCAACCTGGTCGGCGAGATTCTTGGCCATGTTGGACACGGAGGCGTTGGTCACGCCGTTGCTGTTGGTCAGCGGGTTGGACTGCCGGGCAGCCATGCCCCCGATGTTGATGATGCGCCCGCCGCCGCGTTCCCGCATGTGAGGGATGACCTCGCGGGAGCAGCGCACGTAGCCCATGACCTTGACGTTGATATGGTTCCACCAGTCCTCGTCCTTTAGTTCCATGAACGGTGCGGCGGTAGAGTTCACAGCGTTGTTGATCAGAATGTCCACCCCGCCCAGTTCGGCGACGGTGGTGGCGACCAAGTTCTGGATGTCCTCAGCGACGCCGGTGTCGGCCCGCACCGCCAGGACGCGGTGCCCCGTGCGGGCACGGATTTCTGAGGCGGCGTCCTCAAGGTCCTCTATGCCGCGGGCGCAGATGGCGACGTCCACGCCCTCCTGGGCCAGCGCCAATGCCGTGGACCGTCCGATGCCCTTGCTGCCGCCTGTTACGATGGCGATCTTGCCTTCGAGTCCGAGATCCATTTGATGCTCCTGGGTTGCTGAATTCCTTAGGAGTTACGCGGTTGGAGGTCTCACCCCCACCCTAACCCTCCCCCTGAGGGAGAGGGAATTTCAGCGGCTGGAGGTCTCACCCCCAGCCTTAACTCTCCCTCGCGGGGAGAGGGTATTTTATTTGCAACTACATCTCCCCTATTCCCACGAGATTGTAACGCACTGCCCAACTGAGGATGCTACCCCGGCACGCAGCAGGCAATCAGGCCCGACGCATCCGGCGCGTCGTCGATGCCGGATACAGCCGACGCCAGTCCGCTCAGTTTGTCCGTGGGCCACTCCATGTCCGGGAAGAGTTGACTAAGACGGTTGGAGGTAGTTGCGAAATCCCATTTCAACTCGTCACCGGTGAACTCGTCGCTCACCTCGTCGCCGGAACGAGTGCGTACGGTGATGCGCGGCGCGAAGGAGCCGCGGGTGCGCTGTCCGTCCACCGTTACTCGCTCCTGCAGGTCCATCACCTGACGGTCGAAATCGGCCGAGTCGATGCCCGGGTCGAGGCGTTGTCGCAGCGGCGGGTAGCTGCCATGGGCCCATGTGTAGGCGGTGAAATAGTGGGTGCTGCCCACGCCGGGCATGCGACGGTCCGTGTTTGGAAAGGCCGGCGACGGATAGGTCGTCTCCAGCCAGTTCATCTCCACGGTGATGGACTCGATGCTTTCCGGCGGAATGTCGTGAGCCGCGCGCATCCTTGTGGTCAGCTCGATGACCGGGCAGTTGTACCCCGCCGTGGGGTAGATCTTGGGTGTGACGTGCATCAGCTCCCACCGCTCGCCGAGGCCCGCGACGGTCGCGGCGAGCTCGGTGGTTCCGGGGCCGCCGTCGCTAGGGGGATTGGACGAGAACGTGTAGGGCAGCTCGCCCCGGTTGTTGCCAACAAAGGCGTTGTAGAAACCGGCATCACCCTCGAGGCACGTCTCCGAGCCGCGCAGGTTCTCCCGGGCCAGCAGGGCAGCCATGATGCCGCTGCGGGTGGCGTTGGGCTCGTGGTACAGCATCTCCCGTCCGCTCACCCTCGGCCCCTCGGTGGTGCCGCCCGCGAAGGTGCAAGCTAGTGCCAGCGCCGTGACCACTTGGTCCTCGTCCAGGCCTAGCAGCTTGGCCGTGGCTACGGCCGCTCCGAGGGTGCCGTAGACCGGGCTGCACCGGAAACCCCTCGCCTGGGTGCTGGGGATGAAGTCGCCGGCGATTCGCGCCTCCACTTCGTAGCCCGCCGCCATGGCGGTGAGCAGATCCGCTCCGCTGGCGCCGGACAGCTCGGCGGACGCCAGCGCCGCCGGAATGATGCACGGGCCTGGATGGATGAGCATGCGGTAGGAGTCGGTCTGGTTGGTGGCGTGCATCAGCTTGCTGTTGGCAAAGGCCGCGCCGCTGCGAGTCGCCCGCGCGCCGTCGGCCAGCACCGTTGCGCCGCGGGAGCTGGACTCCTCCTCCTTGACAAGCTCGATGGCTGCCTTGCCGTGGGCCGTCTGTGCGCCGATCAGCGAAACGAATGTGGCGTGCAACAATGAGGCCTTCAGCTTGTCGACCACCCCGGCGGGCAGCTGCGAATAGTCCAACCCGGCCACGAACCGGGCGTAGGTGCGGGCGAGCGCTTCGGGCATTGTCTGGGCTCCTGGGAGTGATTTTGCCTTGATGACTGGATGGGAAGTACGGTAACCGGCGGATCGCTGGTCCAATCTTGTCAGGTCAGGTCCCTCAGGTAGGGGCGAATGGCCAGTTTCATCACCGCCAGCAGGGCCACTGCGCCGATGATGCTGAGGAATATCAGGATGTCGAACTCCCGGCTGGCCATTCCGAGGGCTGTGCCTGCGGCTGGAGGGTGCTCGGAGTTGGTGATCGCCATCAGCAACATGGCAGCGCCCACGGCGGTGGCATAGCTGAGGTTGCGCAGCAATTCGGCGTCAATCAGGAAAGTCTCCACCGGGCCAAAGAAAAGCATCAGGGAGAACAGTGAGCCGAGTACCAGCGCCACGGCGTGGCCGCCCACCACTGACCGGATCCGGGCTGTCTGGTTGGAGGGGCCGATGAATATGCCCACAACGCTGGAGGCCAGGCCAGCAGCGATCGCCGCCGATGACAGAGATTGGACGTAGGTCAGGATCGCCAGCATGACCCCGGTGGCCAGTAGAGCCTGGAAGACAAAGGACCAGGGAAATCTGACGAATCCGGGGTCTCGCCAGGTCCATGTCTCACCGGTTTCCGGATCCCTCCCGGAAAGGAGCCGCAGGAATATCAGGTTGTAGTCCAGGGGCCTCTGCCGTCGCCGCAGCAACATCCCGGCCAGCAGCACCGCGGCCATACGACCGCGACGGGACCTGCGCCCTCGACGGCCCCAGAAAATCACGAGGCTAGAGTGACCGCACCCAGTCCAGCCAGACTCGAGCGCACGGCGTGGGAAGGATGTGCTGCACGAACCCGGTGATGCCTGGGAACACCACCCGTTTGCCGTTGGGGAACAGATCGGCAGCCCCACGGAAATCTCCCAGCACCTCCTCCCTCAGGCTCGCCGCCGCCAGCACCAGCACCGGTGTCTGAACGTTCTGGAGCGCGGGGCCGAGGTCGCCCCCCGCGTTGGCCTGGAATCCCTGCACCACGTGAGCCGGAGTGGCCTTCATCTGATCAGCGTACCACCGGATGTACTCCGGAGGGACCAGTTCCGGATCCAGGCGACGCCCGATGCTGTCCTCCACCCACGCGTCGATTCCCTCGCGCTCGATGAGCGCGGCGCTCTCCTGGTGGTGGGAGTCGAAGCTGGTCGGCGACGTGCAAACGGTCAGCGACATCAGCTTTTCCTGGTGCCGGGTCGAGTAATTCATGGAGATGGAGCCGCCCACCGTTTCACCGATCAGGTGGAACCGGTCCAACTCCAACAGGTTGACCACCTGCTCGAGATCGTTGGTGAAGTTGTCCAGCGACCAGGGGTAACCCGGGTCCGGGCAGTCCGACCGGCCCATACCCCGCATGTCGAACCGGATGACCCGATAGTGCCGGGCGATGGTGGGCACCCACCCGAACCACATGCCGTGGTTCTTGGCCATCCCGTGGTGCATCAACACAGTGTCCGGTTCGGTCCACGGGTCGGTGAAATCGTCGACGGTGTAGAAAAGCTCCGTACCGTCGTCCAGGCGGAGTTTCATAATGGCTCCCTGCCTTGCCTTATGTTGAGAGTGGACTAGCGGCCGCTGTGATGAGTTGGTGCAGGTGTTCCGGCCGTGTCAGTCGGCCGGCGCCGGCGTCAGTCCCTGCTCGATAAATACTGAACGGGCCACGCGCATGGCCGTGCGCGAGTTGGTGTAGCTGCCGTAGAAGACCAGCTGGAAGAATACCTCCATGACCTCCTGTGGCGTTGCTCCCACGTGCAGCGCCCCCTCGATGAGCCGCCTGATTTGCCGGTCGTACTGCCCCAGCACGGTCATGGCGGAAAGGCTGCACAGGGCCCTGCTCTTGGGATCAAGCCCGGGGCGGTCGTGGATGGCGCCCCAGTGGTACTCCTCGATGAACCTCTGGGCCTCGTTCTCCAGGGATTCAGGATCCTCCACCGGGTACAGGGGTGGCTCACCCATCTGCTCGTCGTAGATGCGGAGACCGTTCTGGTGCAGTTCCTCGACCGTACGTGTGGTGTCGTAAGCCTTGGTCGGGACGTATTCGATGCCCTGCTCCTCGAATATGTCCTTGGTCAGTTTCATGGCACTCTCAACCGAGGGGATACCCACGAGGAAGGTCATCTGGATGACAACTTCCACGATCTGGTCGGGAGTAACCCCGAGGTTCAGCGCGCGCTCAATGTTGCGGCGGAGCAGCGGCATCTGCCCCAGCGCCGTGAGGGCGGCTATGGTGCAGAAGCAACGGTACTCCGTGGCCAGCCCCGGTCTCGTCCACACGGATCCCCAGAGCGCCTCGTCCACGATGCGCTTGAGGTCCGGCGCAAGCTGATCTATGCCCGGGAGGGCGTAGTGGCTGGGGTTGCCCCCGGCCATTCGCATCCGCATTTCCTGGCCTCGGTTGAAGCGGTCATCCAAAGTTTCCAAGGTATTGCTCCTCCATGTCCCTTTCCGGGGAAATATGCAACGGAGAGGAATTTTATCCTAATGTGGACTCTTATCGTCCCCTCCCCGTGTCACAGGCGCTAACGGAAAACTCCTCTACACTGTGGCTGCCATCACGTCCTCCGAGAACCTCTGCATCCGCTCCTCGGTCTCGTTGTGCTGCGCACTGCGGAAATCGAAAATCAGCTGGGATACACCGGCCTCGGCGTAGGTGTGAATGTCCTGCAGCACCGCATCCGTCGATCCGGTGAATCGTCTCCGATTTCCCTCGCTGTCGCTGGAGGCGTCGTAGAGCGGAGCCTTCATGGTCACCTGTATTTCCGACGGGTCCCGCCCGGCGCGTTCGGCGTGGCGCTGCATGTAGGCCACATTGTCCGCCAGTTCCTCAGGCTCCATCGGCGCCGCGGGTATGGCTCCCACCGGGTGCCAGGCGTTGCCCAGCCGGGCGGCGCGTCGCAGGGCGGCCCGGCTCTGCCCGCCGATCCAGATGGGCGGATGGGGTTTCTGCACCGGCTTGGGCAGGAAGATAATGTCGGAAAACTGCACATACTTTCCGTCGTAGGACGGGTTATCGGTGGTCCAGAGTTCGATGAACGCCCGCAGGTATTCGTCGGTGGCCGCTCCCCGCTCTGCGAAGGGGGGTGCGTCCAGCAGCTCGAACTCCTCCTCCATCCAGCCGACCCCTGCGCCGACCACGAGCCTTCCCTTGGACAGCATGTCCAGGGTGGCCAGCATTTTGGCGCAGAGAATAGGGTTGCGGTAGGGGACGATCATCACGCTGGTAACCAGCCTGATGCGTTCGGTGACACCGGCAAGAAAGGCCAGGGTCGTGATCTGCTCCGGCCACTCGCCCGCTCCCGAGTTGCCCCCGGCCAGGATGTTTCCGGTCAGGCTGTAGGGATATACCGATTCCACCTGCCGGGGCATCAGTATGTGGTCCGGCGCGACCATGCAGTTGTATCCCAACTGGTCACCCAGCCGGGCTATGCTGGCGAGAGCATCGGGCTGTGCTCCCTCACCGCTGTTGGGCAGATAGAATCCGAATTCCAATGCGCTTCTCCACTAGGGAAATTCCGCCCCGATTTTAGCATACGGATGCATTCTGATTTGAAGCAATCCGGAGGGTGGCAGGCCATATACGAGGCGCTCACGCCGCCACCGGCATTGCATTGGCCGCCCGAATTTGGGCGGGATGCGGGCAGCGACTCGCGCTGACTTTCCCGGGCCAACGCTGTCGACGTTTTTACGCGATTTGACGGGTTCGCAGGAAGGTATTGGAGCCGTACTTATGAGTTATGTATTTTTTGTGAAGACGCTTCATTCGTTAATAATAGATTTGTGAGAAAACCGTCTGAAATATCGATTTCATGTTTATTTCACATACTGGCAAATGCTAGTATCAAGAACCCGATGCAGAATGGTTCATGAGTACTAACGGGATGGTACGCAAACCCTAGGCCATTCACATATTATTCCAGGGATGAATCACCCCGGAGTATTCTGATTGGCTTGGTCGAAAGGTGTGTCGGGTGGTAGGTGGGTGGGCTGCTCACTAATCAACACTTCTCTAAGAGGACGACGATGGAACAGTCGGAATTGTGTATTTCAACAGCGGAAACGGAGGCGCTCAAAAGAGAAGTCGCCGAACTGAAGCGAACCCTGGCCAAGATGAGCGAGGCAAGCATTGGAATTTCCGACAATGTGGGGACCGAGGCCATTCTGCAGGAAGTTGTAAACAGCGCCTGAATGCTCACCGGCGCCCGGTACGGTGCGCTCCTGACTTTCAATGCGACGGGCGGTGTTCGCGAGTTTTATACCTACGGCATTTCACAGGAACAAAAAGAGCTAATGACACAGGCTCCCGAGGGACTTGGCTTGCTGGGCTACGTCAGCAAGGTCAAGGCTCCGGTCAGGGTGAAGGACCTGGCGTCCCACCCCGAATCCGTAGGTCTCCCCAAGAACCACCCTCCAATGAAGACTTTCCTGGCGGTGCCGATCGTCAATCACGACGAGCACGTCGGCAACCTGTATCTAACCGAAAAGGAAGGGGGTTCGGAGTTCACCGAGGAAGATCAGCACATAGCAGCGATGCTGGCAGCTCAGGCCGCGACGGTTATCTGCAACGCCGGCAGATACGAGGAGGAGCACCGGGCCAAGATGGAACTGCAGGCCCTGATGGACATCTCTCCCGTATCAGTTAACGTCTTCGATATGCGGATAGGTCAGATGACCTACATGAATCAGGAAGCACAGCGAATCTTGGGGGTACTGGGGATTCCCGAGGAGGAGATGGAAAACTCCTTCAACTATCTTAAATTCACCAGGACTGACGGGAGAGAGATACCGTTCGAAGACTTCCCCGGCACCAAGGCCATTCAGACCGGCGAGATTGTGAAAGCCGAGGAAATCGTCACTCACGCCCCCAACGGGAATTCCATTACCACCCTGGTAAGTTGCGCTCCGCTCTTCTCCGAGACCGGGGAAATGGTGTCCGTGTTGTCCGTCATACAGGACATGACTCCATTGGAAGACCTGGAGCGAAGACGTGGTGAATTCCTGGGAGTGGTCAGTGAGGAACTGCGAACGCCGCTCACAACCATAAAGGGATCTGCCCTGGCACTCAGGGGAATCGTTCAGTCCATGAGCGAGAGGGAACCGCAGCAATTGCTGCGGATAATTGACCAGCAGGCCGACCTGATGCGCAGCCAGGTCAACAGCCTCATCGAACTGACCCAAATCGAAGCCGGGACGTTATCCATAGTCACCGAACCGGCTGATGTTGCCGGACTGATTGAGCGGTCCTGCGGCGAATACTTGAGAGACTACTCTGCGTTATCCATTCAATTGGAGATTCCCGAGGGGCTGCCCAACGTGGCGGTGGACAAACACCGCATTGGACAGGTGTTGCAGAATTTCCTCCGCCAGGCGGCGAAACACTCCAATGAGTCGTCTCCGGTCAAGGTGGCTGCGTCCCTGGTTGACATCTACATAACCATCACGGTCTCAGTTAATGGCGTTCCAGTTTCGACGGAAGGATTCAATTCGCCATTTGAAACGACGGAATCTCAAGGAATGTTCAGCAAGATATCCCAGGCACACAACAAGACGGTTGAATTGTCCTCGCAGGGCGAAGGGTTGGCACTCGCCTTCTGCCGTGGCGTGGTCGAGGCGCACGGCGGGAGGATGAGGGCGGAGGTCGACGAACAGGACGGTCGTCTGACCCTGACTTTCACGCTGCCGTCGTTCGAAGAGGAACTTGAAGTGTCAGCCCCCGATGTTCAGGAGATCAGTGTTGGACCGTTGCCTGCGCCGCCGGAGAATACTCAGATTCTGGTCTCCATAGACAACTTCAAAATGGAGAGCACAGTTCGCAGGGTTCTAATCGGCGCTGGATACGATTCCCTGACGACATCCGGCCTGGACGAAGTGGAACACCTTGCTTCCGCGGGCAGCGGGAAGCTGTTGGTCATGGACATATCGGGACGAGAGGAAGAGTGCTTCCGTACTTTGAGGCGGGCCAGGGAGTCGCATATTCTCCCTGCGATCGTGCTTTGCGACCGGGACGACGAGGAATATGTCGTTCGCGCCTTCGAAATGGGGGCGGACGGATACATGGTCAAACCGTTCTCTCCGTCCGAACTGATCGCCAGGATAAAGGCCACGCTACGAAGATCAAACGCCGGAGCAGAACCCGGAAACAACAGTGCGTTCCAGCTGGGAGAGGTGCTGATCAATTTCTACGAGCGCACCGTCACCGTTGCGGGACAGCCGATCCAGCTCACGGCCACGGAATACAAGCTGCTCACCGAACTGGCCAATTCTGCGGGCAGGGTTCTCACGCAGGATATGCTGCTGGAGAGGATCTGGGGGCCCGAATATCTGGGGGAACCCCAGCTACTGCGTTCCTACGTCAAGTCGGTTCGACAGAAACTGGGAGACAACGCCAGGAAGCCCTCGTATATCTTCACGGAGCACGGTGTTGGCTACCGCATGGCAAAGCCCCGCCCCCTGGCCGATCAGAGCGAATCTGCTGCCACGCCGTCCCCGGGTAGCTCAAGGGCTGCTCAGATGAGCAAACCGGTGGTGTTGCGGAACGGCGCCCGGCGCCTGCAGCCTGCAAGGCTGTGACAAGATCCCTAATGCCGGCATCCAGCATACTGCCCTCGGAAGGCTCAACGGCTGACACACCGATCGCCTTGGCGGAACTTCACGCGGCTCCGGGTTGCCCGGAGCCGCTGGCTTTTGAGTTCGTGCGTACAGGTGTTGCGTGGGCCCGCATTCGTCAGCGGAGGCGAAGACCGGTGCCAGCGCAGCCTCGCTCCCGCCAGTGACATTCGGTGAAATTTGACTGCGGCGTGCGGCGTCTGTCGAATCGAGGACGTGAAACAGGCGATCGGAGCGCATCGGGACCTGCCACGCTTGGGTCTCACTTATCAAGCGGACTGTTCCGGCCCCTGCTGATATAGAATGCCTGCAGGCAAATCCGACTGCGGAGGCTGACGCGATGGCATTGCAGGAGTTTATCAGGGAGTCTTTCGCCACTAACTGGGAATGGATGGAACGATACATCGATGGTCTGTCCCAGGAGGAAATTGAATACCGGCCCAACGACCAATGCCACTCCATAGGATTCATCCTGTGGCACTACGGCCGCGCCCTGGACATGTGGACTCAGACCCTTGCCCGGAAGGAGGAACAGCTCTACGAAAGGGAATGGGCGCAGCGGCTTGGATTCAAGGCGGAAGCGATGGACGTGGGATTCGGCTATTCAGTCGAGGATCTATCCGGCTGGAACTGCCCGGACAAGGACCTCCTGGTGGGATATGCCACAGCCGCGAGGGACAATCTGTTGGGATTCCTCGGCGAGCACGACGACGATTCCCTTGCCAGCACCATCATGACCAACCGCCAGGGCAACGAAATGCCCATCGCTACCATGTTCAGAATGCTGATATGGGAGGTCAATCAGCACGGCGGACAGGCCGGCTACCTGCGCGGTATGCAGCGCGGGCTTGGGCAATAGCGTCCGAGGGTCGTTGGAATGGCCGTTCGGCTGCCCCTGGGTATGACGGGGCACCGACGACCATGGACCAAGTTCCCTGCGCTCCCGGCGGCACTATGGAAGACCATGGGCACTCGGTGGCTGACACGGGGCTGTGAGGTTCGCCGGGTGGCGCGTGCGGATGCCGTAATTGGCCCGGGTCCCCTCGGATCGGGGCTGGGCCTCAGTGCCCGGTGGCGTAGCTGTTTGGCTGCAAACTTAAATCGTCGCACACCGGCACGGGTTTATCGATTTGATGACATGGTATGCTGAATTCTGGTTGGCGGAATGCCCAGGTGTGGCGGTAATTCGGCAGCAAAGTGACCGTCCCGGTGCAGATACCATCCTTGACACTCCGCTATCCCGCCGATAGACTCGCAGGTTGTTAACGGATTGTTAACTGCCTTCGGTGGAGCCAACATTGCAGGGGCTCCGGGCGGTGGCAATAGTCAGCAACAGGGAATTCAGGGGGTACAAAGTGTCCACCGCGCCGTCGTTTTTGACCGAGGAAATGCGCCAGCAAGCCATAGGGCAGGAAAGCGAGCCCAAGGCCCTCGAGGTGGAAAAGGGCGCCATCATCAAGTTCGCCGAGGCCATTGGCGACGATAATCCCCTGTATAACGATGAGGTGGCGGCCCGCGGCTCCAGATTTGGCGGCTTGATCGCCCCGCCCACGTTCCTGCGCTCAGCCGTGTCGGCGCGCCCGGATTTGCCCTTCGACGTGCCCTTCGAGCGTGTGCTTGACGGCGGGAGCGACTGGGAATACTTCGAGCCCGTTCGACCTGGAGATACCATCACCGCCGTCTCACGAATTGATGACATCAATGAACGGAACGGGCGCATTGGCCTGATGTTGATTCAGACCATTGTCATCACCTATACCAACCAGTTCGGGCAGGTGGTAGCTACTCAGACCAACACGTCCATTCGCTACTGACGCAACGCTCCAGTCGGAGCAGAGCGTTGACAGCGCGTACCACCCGATTGGGGGGAGGCGCCGTCAATCCCCCGGCGTCGCGAGTGGCATCCAGTCACCTTTCGGAGGTTTGAAATGGCAGACCAGATTGTTTGGGACGAGATCAACGAGGGTTTGGAGATCGGTCCCGTGGTGCGGCACCCCACAAGCCAGCAACTCGTGAAATATGCGGGAGCTTCCGGGGACTATTACCAGATCCACTACGACAAGGACTTCGCCCAGGGCACAGGGCTGGAAGACATCATCCTCCACGGTGCGCTGAAAAATGCGTTCCTGGGCAGCCTGGTCACCGACTGGATGGGCCCGCACGGAAACCTGCGGCGACTGTCCTGCCAGTACCGGGGAATGGATATTCCCGGTAGTCCGGTTACGGCCCGTGGCGTTGTCACCAGCAAGTACGAAGACGACGGCGAGTATCTCGTCGATTGCGAAATCTGGCTGGAGAACGAGGAAGGGCAGCGCACCACACCCGGGCGGGCGACGGTCTCCCTGCCCAGGAACTGATCCGGCAACACCGGAGTCAGAGTTCAGACCGAAAATTCTCATTTCCCAGGGGTAAGACGGTGGTTGATTCACTGGTGGACAAGGTGGCAATCGTTACCGGCTCGGGTCGCGGCATAGGCCGCGGCATCGCGCTGGAGATGGCGGCAGAGGGCGCAAAGGTGGTCGTGGTGGACCCCGGCGTCAATGTGGACGGAAGTGGCCAGGACAACTCGGTCGCCGCGCAGGTGTGCGAGGAAATAAAGGCCGCCGGGGGCGAGGCCGTTCCCTGCATGGAGTCGGTGACGTCCATGGAGGGTGGCGAGAGGATCATACAGACGGCAGTGGACAATTTCGGCAAGCTGGATATCGTCGTTACCTGCGCAGGCATTCTGCGCGACCGCATGATATTCAACATGACCGAACAGGAATGGGACGACGTGATAGCTGTCCACCTCAAGGGCACGTTCACTGTGGTCAAGCACGCCTGCATCCTGTTCCGCCAGCAGCGGTCCGGCAGGGTCATCACGTTCAGTTCCGAGTCGGGCCTTGTCGGAAACTCCGGTCAGGCCAATTACGGCGCCGCCAAGTCCGGCATCGCCGGATTCACCAAGGTGGTGGCCAAGGACATGGGCCGCTACGGAGTGACTGCCAACGCCATCGCTCCCAGGGCCAACACGAGAATGATCGGCGATATCCCCGACAGCGCTGCCGAAATACGGGCGCGCAGCGGTGTCGCGGCGATTCCCGGCGAGGACACGCTGACCGAGCTGGACCCGACCCATATTGCGCCCTTTATCTGCTACCTCGCCAGCGACTACGCATACAACGTGAACGGCCAGACGTTCCTGGTATATGGCGACAGTGTGTCGCTGATGTCCCAGCCTCGTCCGGAGAATTCCATCTACGAACCCTCGGGCCACTGGGACCTCGATACCCTGGCTCCCCTGGCGCGGGACGTGCTCACCCGTGGCATCACCAACCCTGCCCCGCCCACCCCGCCGAGGGAATGACGGCTGATCCCGACGTCGCAAGGTTTACTCCAGCAGATGGCTGATAAAGCAGACCAATTCACAGGGACGTGGCGCCTCCTTGCCTGCGAGGGGCGCTGGTCAGACGGCCGCATCACACACCCTTACGGCGAGAATCCTGCCGGGCAATTGATGTACGACGGCAGTGGCCATTTTGCCGGCCAGATCATGGCCAGCGAACGCCCCGCCTTCGTCACCGGCAATCTGCTGAAAGGCAGCGACGATGAAGTGCGGGCTGCCTTTGAGGGCTACGTTGCCTACTATGGCAGCTATTCGGTCGACGAGGCCGACGGCCTGATGGTGCACGACGTCGAGGGCAGTTTTTTCCCTAATTGGCTCGGAGATCGGCAGATTCGCAGGTACGATTTCGGAGAGGACGGAAGGCTGCAACTGAGCACCCTGCCCATCAAGGGATCACGGGCCGACCTGACAGTGGTCCTCCTGTGGGAGCGGGCGACCTGATACCCGATCACCCCCCGGTGAAAATAAACTTGGTGGATTCCAGGCAAATGCCGGCTACCCATCGGAATGGCAATAGGGCCGGGCATTACGCTGAGCTAAAGTAGAGGCATAGGAATGGCAAACCTGCTGCAAGACAAGGTGGCGATCGTAACCGGAGCGGGACGCGGCATCGGGCGCGGCGTCGCACGCCTGATGGCGGAACAAGGCGCCAAAGTCGTGGTTTGCGACTTGGGCGTGAACGTTGATGGCTCGGGCCAGGACGTCTCTGTGGCAGACTCCGTCGTGGCCGAAATTCGCGAGGACGGCGGCGAGGCCGTGGCTTGCACCGAGAACGTTGCCAGCATGGACGGCGGCGAAAAGATCGTTCAGACGGCCCTCGACAGCTTCGGCAAGCTGGATGTGGTGGTCACCGTCGCCGGTATCCTGCGGGACCGCATGGTGTTCAATATGTCCGAGCAGGAGTGGGATGACGTGATCGCCGTCCACATGAAGGGGACCTTCTCAGTGGTCAAGAACGCCTCCGTCCTCTTCCGGCAGCAGCGCTCCGGCCGCATCATCACCTTCAGTTCCACCTCGGGACTGTACGGCAACTCCGGTCAGGCCAACTACGGGGCCGCCAAGGACGGCATCGCCGGGTTCACCCGGGTGGTCGCCCGAGACATGGGGCGATATGGGGTGACCGCTAACTCTATCTCTCCAAGCGCGGCGACTCGCATGACAACCAGCATACCCGACGAGGCTCGCGAACTGCGGGCCGCCCGTGGCATCAGCACCGGCGCCAGCGTCACCCTGCGCGGCGAGGCCGACGATGTCGCACCCATGGTTGCCTGGCTGGCCTCCGATGAGGCACAGCACGTCAACGGACAGGTCTTCCACGTTACCGAGGGCCTCGTGAACCTCCTGAACCAGCCGGAGCCGGTGAAGACGATACAGAAGGACGGCAAGTGGACCGTGGAGGAGTTGGCCCGCGTGTTCCCGGCCACCATAGGCCTGGAGCTCTACAACCCGGCCCCCAGCCAGGTGCGCGAGTAGGCCTGGAATCTTTCCTGACATTCATTTGTTGCCAAGCTATTGCTGATGGGGCAGAATTGTTTGAATTCAGAATGTCGTAGGCATCATCAGGAATCGGTATGACGACAGAGGCAACACAGCAGCCCCAGGCGCCGCAACCTCCCGTGATGGACGTGGCCGAGGTGTATCGAACCTTAGGGCGCTTGGAGGAAGGTCAGCAACAGGCCAGAGAACACCTGGCCAGGATAGAGCAGCGATTGGACCGGCACGAAGAGATCAACAATCAGCGATTGGACCGGCACGAAGAGATCAACAATCAGCGATTGGACCGGCACGAAGAGCTTAACAATCAGCAGTTTGATCGGCACGAAGCCCGTAACGAACAGCGTTATCTGGAAACAAATAAGCGCATCGATCGGCTGTGGTACACAACCGTTGGGGCCACCGTTGCAATTCTCGCTGGTATGGCAGGTTTGGCAGTGCAAAATGCCTTGATGGGCTGATCTATTATCCGATAAGTAAATTGCCCCCAATCCCGCATGAAATCGAAATTAGAGAGTAGCTATGTTCAAGAATTTTTCGGCCTCCTATGCCGGGCACGTGGTAGACGACCATCTGGGGTTCGACGGAACTCCGGCCAATGATCGCTGGTATACCAACGAGAAGCTTGCCGAGACCTACGACTGGGCCCTGCAGATATCCAAGCACCTCGAAGCCAGCGGCTACGACGAGTTCTGGATGGCTGAGCACCACTTCCAGCCGGAGGGGTACGAGGGCATCCCAAACCTTCTGATGCTGGGGCTGTACCTTGCCACCCAGACAGAGACGCTCAAGTACGGCTGCGGTTTCAACATCACCCCCATGTGGCACCCCCTGCGCCTGGCAGAAGACTTTGCCATGGCCGACATCCTGACCAAGGGCCGAATCATCTTCGGCGTGGGCCGCGGCTACCACACTCGTGAGGTCGAGACCTTCGGCGCGCCGATGCGGGACTCCGACGCCAACCGCGAGCTGTTCGAGGAGCAGGTCGAGGTGATGGTCAAGGCCTTCAACGAGGACTCTTTCTCCCACCAGGGCAAGCACTTCCAGATTCCCGCCCGGGTGCCCTACCGGGGCTATGAACTGGAGAAACTGACCCTGGTGCCGCGTCCGCTCAACCGGCCGGTGGAGATCTGGCAGCCGCTGGTCAGCGGGAACCCGCGTGGCGTGGAGTTCATGGCCAGGGTGGGAATCAAGCCTCTGTTGGCCAACACGCCGGAGCCGACACTTGGCGAACGCATGCGGATGTACCAGCAGGCACAGCTGGACGTTGGCCGGGAGACCCAGCTGGGCGAAAACGCCGCTCTGGGATTCCGGATGTTCCTTGCCGAATCGAAGGAAAAGGCTATCGAGAAGGCCAAGCCCTATTTCGAGGAGGCGATGAAATTCGCCGCCCCGCTGGGCCTAATGGCGCTCAGCCAGGACCAGATCGACGCAGTGGCCGCCGGCAGGCGCAGCGGCGGCGTCAAGCTGCCTACCCTGGAGGAGGCCGTCGAGGGAGGCGGCTGGATCTGCGGTACCGCCGAGACTGCGGTAGAGGCGCTCAAGAAGGCCGAGGAGAGCTATCCGGGCGTGGAGCGGGTCAACATCGGCTCGGTTATGGGTATGCCCCTGGAGGTCTTCAAGGACCAGCTAAGCATCTTCGCCGAAGAGGTGATGCCGGCGTTCAAGGGCTAGTACCGGAACCTGCGTTTCCGACATGGAACAAGCGAAACCCGCTCACCATCCCACGTTAGGGGACGAGCGGGTTTTTATCGTCTATTCCGACTCCCGGATAGTTACCGTGACGGCGGTCTGCAATCTCTGACGGGTCTGTCGCCCATGTGCAGACTGGTGCCCGGCACCATTGGAGGCCGCGCCAAGGAGACTGGGAACAGGAAACCCAGTAGCAACCCTACGAGTGGGAGTGCCGGTTTTCCGCCGCTGTCAGTGTCTTGCGCCCGGCACCTTAACTGTTCCTACTCTTCCCGCATCGGGATGGTTCCCCAGGTGATTGCGTCCGCGTCGGTGCTGACCCCCTGCTCCCGTGCGAGATCCCGGATGCTGAGAAGGGTGGCGTTGACTTCGGGCGTCACGAACACCCAGTCCGGTTCCTCGGGGAACCAGTAGGGGGAGTTGATCCGCACGACTTTCTTTTCTGTGTCATTCAGGTAGATGCCGAACTTGGATGCGTCTTGCATTGCTCGCCTCGATCCTCTTGGGTCTGCGTGGCTGGACTCAATGTGGGGTCGTATACCCCACGAAACTCGGGAGGCAGTTGCATTGCCACCCGCTCCATTATCATTCGCAACATGCCCTGCATCACCGGGCGCGGCGGCCGGCCCTCAATCACCGGCAGGGTGAAGGGCGGGCCCACGCTGGCGGTGAGACGGCACAGTGGGAAGGGCATTCGCCAGCCCCGGAGGTTCTGGGTGCCGGTCACTCCCACCGGCAGGATGGGCGCCTGCGACTTGAGGGCCAGGTAGACGATGCCAAGCTGCGCCTCCTGCAGAGAGTGAGTCTTGCTCCTCGTTCCTTCCGGGAACAGGGCCACGGCGCGGTCCTGGTCGAGCAGGCCGAGCAGCGTGCGCATTGTCTCCGTGCTGGCGGTTGACCTGTCGTACGGGAAAACGTGGAATCCGTGCATCAGGAACCGGCCGATGGGATTGGCAAAGAGTTCTCGTTTGCCCAGAAAGTGCAGTGGTCGCGGGATGGCCGCAACCAGCAGCGGCGGGTCGGTGAAGGCCAGATGATTGCAGGCCAGTATGACCGGCCCTCGGGGAGGCACGTTCTCCTTGCCAATGACCTCCATGCGCCCAAAGGTGCCGAAGCAGAACCGTGCCAGGGGTCGCCCCAGGCGGTACAGCGTCGTTGCCCTTTCGCCGTTCATCGGGCGTTGTTCACACGCTGCAGAATCGCCCCGACCACCTCGTCGATTTCCAGGCTGGTGGTGTCCAGCCCCCAGGCGTCCTCGGCAGGACGCAACGGCGAGGCGTCCCGGGAGGAGTCGATGGCGTCTCGCGCCTTGATTTCCGCAAGCACTTTCTCGAGGTCGGCCGCCTGCCCGCGGTCCTGCATCTCACGACAGCGCCGGGAGGCCCGCTCGCTGGCGGACGCGGTGAGGTAGACCTTGAGTCCTGCGTCCGGGAGCACCACCGTCCCGATGTCACGGCCAATCATCACTATTCCGCTGTGGTCTTTCGACGGGCTCAGTCCGTTTCCGCGCCCCGTCACTGAACTGGCGTATTCTCGCTGCTGCTCCACCAGTGCCTCTCGCACCACCGGGTGTCGGGAAACGTTGGACACGTTGTTGTCCACGCGGCTCTCCCGCAGCTCAGGTCCCACACGGGTTCCTGCCACCTCGACCGACTCTCCCTGCATGGAAACGGGCCGCAGCCGGACTGAACCGGCCAGACTGCCAAGCCCTTCGGTGTCGTCCGGAGAGACCCCCTGTTCCAGCGCAAGCCAGGTCAATGCCCGATACATGATTCCCGTATCCAGGAACCAGTATTCCAGCCTTTCGGCCAGCCGGCGGCCCACCACGGATTTGCCCGAGGCCGCCGGCCCGTCTATGGCGATGGTCCGAATCATAGTCCGGCGATTATATCATCGGGCATTTACCACAGAGGGCACAGAGAACACAGAGATTATGATTATGATGGTTGGGTTGAACATCCTCTGTGCTATCCGGAGTCTCTGTGGTCATAGGTGCTCTGTCAATTCCGGCGGTCGCGGCGGCGACGGTGGCGATGCTCGTGTTGGCCAGGGTGTATGCGACGTTTCCCGGAGACGCGTGGGCGCTACGAGAACTGCTGCAACTGCGCGGCGGCTGTCTTGATGGGGCGGCGATGGCTGCCTCCGCGCTGGGACAGGGTGGGATAGGCTGGGGTTTCGCCGTCCCGTGGGTCCCTGTCGTGGTGGTGGTGGCCGCGCTGGGGACGCGGCGACGGGCCGATGCCGTGTTCCTGGCCCTGTCGACTCTTGCTCCAGCGGTGAACATGGGGATCAAGGAGCTGGTGGCGAGGCCGAGGCCCGACCCGGAGCTGTGGCTGGTGGCGGAGACCGGATTCGCCTTTCCCAGCGGGCATTCAGTGTTCGCCGCGGCCTTTCTGGGCGCCCTGGTATGGATGCTGGGCCGACCCGGAACTCTCGAGGGTTGGCCAGTTCTCAGACGGATCACGCAGGGTGTCCTGCTACTTCTCATCCTGGCCGTCGGCGCTTCGCGTGTGTACATGGGAGTGCACTGGCCCAGCGACGTGATTGGAGGGTTCCTGTTTGGTGCTTTGTACTTGTGGCTGCTGATATCAGCCCGTCGCTGGCTGGAGAAGCGGCGCCACGATCCCTAATACGGAAGGGCCAGACTCTGCGAACAGTGTCGGAAATGCCCGTGGTAGACTGAAATGGTGAATTGGGTCGACACGACAATGCTTATTGCCTGCCTTGGAGGCTTGGCATTCGGTCTTCTGGGCGGATTCCTCAAACTCATGATCCCCTTTCTGTTCCTCCTGGCCGGCGTGGGGCTTGCAGGCACTGTATCGATGGCGGTGGGTCCCAGCCTGCCGGAACTCCTGGGCGAGGAGCATGCCCGGGAGGCCATTGTGTTCATCGTTGTTTTCACGGCGATGCTGGCGGTGGGAGGAGTGGTCTCCTCTATCATGAGTCTCGGCATAGCGGCGGCGACGACCGCGATTTCCGTGGCGCCAGTGGGGGCCCTGCTCAACCGGGCAGGGGGCGCCGTGGCGGGACTGATCTACGGCTGCGTTCTGGTGTCCGTTCTATTGATAGCGCTGCAGCAGATACCGATCCCATCGGTTTACGATGCTTTAGGCGAATCCTCATTCGCCCACAGGCCCATTGGATGGGTCGACAGGTACGCACCTTCCATCGAAATATCTCCGGACTGGGACCGCCTGAGCGGGCGGTTATCCCGGTAGCGAGGCTTACCTGCCTTTGCGCTATAATGGACTTTGCTAGCTCAGGCTCTTGAGGGGTAAACAGGGAACACTCGAACAAAGAGGCGCTCAGGAACAGCACCGTTGTCTTCAGTCAGACCGGGAGGCGCGATTATTGGCGACAGTGGTTGACAAGTCCAAGGTTGCTCCCGCAAACGGCGCGGCCGTTTCTCTGAACGGTAACGGAGATCGGCCCGATCCGAGCGTCCTGATTCGAGCCCCGGTGCTGGTGCTGAACCTGAACTACGTGCCGGTCAATGTCTGCTCGGTGCGTCGTGCCATAGTGATGGTGGACAAGGGCAAGGCCGAGCTGCTGGAGCAGCACGACGGCAGCCTGCACACCGTCACCGGCGAAATTGAAGCGCCAGCCATCATCCGGCTGGTCTACCTGGTCAAGAGGCCGTTCCTGCCGCGCAAGCTGTCCAAGAAAGAGGTGTTCCTGCGCGACCGGTTCACCTGCCAGTACTGCGGCAAGAAGGCGCAGGACCTCACACTAGACCACGTGATCCCCCGTCGCCAGAACGGCGCCCACACGTGGGAGAACGTCGTGGCCGCCTGCAACCGGTGCAACCTGCGCAAGGCGGGCCACACCCCCGCCGAGGCAAAGATGAAGCTGCGCACCGTGCCGCGCGCCCCCGATCCCAACCCGTACCTGATACTCCAGAACCGCACCATTTTGGAGGTCTGGAAGCCCTACATCCCCTGGAACTTGGAGTGAGGGGCGGGCGTTCCATCCTCACTCAGTTGCTATCCAAAATGATTGCGCCCCAACGGCGCAATCGCGTTTATCGGCAGAGCCGTGAGAATCCATCCTCTACTGCTCGATTTGGCTGTCCATGCCTTTGCCTGGAATGACGGGGCCTTGCTTGGCAGTTTGAGATGGTTTCCGGTTCAGTCTGTGGTTGTCCCTCACTCCACGTGGAGCATCAGCGTTTCCATGGCCAGGCGAGGGCTGGCGTTGGCGTCGAGGGCGGCCAGGGTGTCCAGGAGGCGGCGGATGAAGGCGGCGACCTGCGCGGTGGTCAGCGTGGCGGCGTGGGCGCGGACGGCCTCGGTCTGGTCGGCGTTGTGCAGGAACGCGTCGGCCCCCTCTTTTACCAGCAGCAGGTCGCGCCACCAGCGCAACCACAGGGACAGCAACTCGCGCGCGGCGGGCCGATTCGAGCCGAACAGCGATGCCACCTCGTTGGCGTAGGCGAACTTGGCGTCAAGACCGGCGCTCACCGTCTCCCTGATCCGTTCCAGGTCGGCCTGACGCTGGTCCAGCAGCTGCGCGTCGGCCAGAGCCTGCAGGGCCCAGCCGAGGCAGCCCCGCGACAGCCGGTAGAGTCGGTCGGCCTCCTGTTCGGCGACCCCATGATTATTGGCAAGATGGTCCATCATCTGCTGGCGGGACATGGGCAGCAACTGGAGGGTCTGGCAGCGTGAGCGGATGGTTGAGAGAAGCGATTCCTCCTCGTCCGTGAGCAGCAGGAACAGCACGCCGGGCGGCGGCTCCTCCAGGGTCTTCAGCAGGGCGTTGGCGGCATCGATGGTCATAGTGCTGGCGCCGTCGATGACGATTACGGAGCGGGAGCCTTCGACCGGGCTGAGGTTTACGCTGCGCTCCAGCTCCCGGATGGCGTCGATGGAAATGGCGGTGGCGTTCTCGCGTCCGCTCACTGTGCGGGTGAATTCGAGGTCCACAACTCGCACATCGGCGTGGAGGTGGTCGGCGATGCGCCGGCATTGCGTGCATTCTCCGCACGGCGCGCCGGCTCCCTGGGTGCAGTTGACGGCCTGGGCGATCTCGAGGGCCAAGGTCAGTTTCCCCACGTGAGGCGGGCCGGTGAGTAGGTAGGCGTGGGACTCCCGCCCCTGCTCCAGCGCGGGCTGCAGCCGGGCGATGAGGTGGTCCTGCCCGAGGGTTTTCCAGGTCATGGCCTTAATTCACCACAGAGTTCGCAGAGGGCACTGAGGGCGCAGGGACCTTGTTTCTCGAATCAAAGGGCGACCACAAGGGTCGCCCCTACGCCTTTTGTACTGAATGGGGTCAGACTACGTCGCAATACATGAGGTCCTGGTAGCTCTCGCGGCGGCGTATGAGGCGACTGCTGCCGTCGGCGGCAAGGACCATGGGCGGTCGCGGGTTCAGGTTGTAGTTGCTGGCCATGGACGGGCAGTAGGCGCCGGACACGGGGATTGCCAGCAGGTCGCCTGACTCGATCTCCGGGAGGGAGACATCGGATGCCAGCAGGTCGCCCGACTCGCAGTACTTGCCGGCGATGGTGACCGTCTCCGACGGATCGCGGTCGGCCTTGTTGGCCACGACGACCTCGTACTCCGCCTGGTACAAGGCGGGGCGGATGTTGTCGCCCATGCCGCCGTCGACACTGACGTACTTGCGGACGCCGGGGATGTTCTTGATGGCGCCGACGCGGTAGATGGCGACGCCTGAGGGGCCGATGATGGATCGCCCAGGCTCCACGACCAGGGTCGGGACCTCCATGCGCAGGTCCTCGCAGGTGGTGGTCATGGCGGAACAGATGGCCTCGGCGTACTCGGCGACGGAGGGCGGCTGCTGGTCGCGGGTGTAGGCCACGGCGAACCCGCCGCCGGGGCTGAAGTGCTGCAGCTGCAGGCCCTCCTCGCGGAACTCTGCGGCAAACCGCAGGACGAGGTCGGTGGCGACTGCATAGGGCTCAAGCTCGAACACGGGGGAGCCGAGGTGAAAGTGCAGACCGCGCAGGTTCAGGTTCTTGGCGGCCAGGGCCTGCCGCACCGCCTGCGCGGCATGGCCGGTCTGGATGGAGAACCCGAACTTGGAGTCCAGGATGCCGGTGGTGGTGTACACATGGGTGTGCGGATCAATGCCGGGGGACACGCGGAGCAGGATGTCCTGGGACTTGCCGGCTTCGCCGGCCAGGTGGTCCAGCAGCTCAAGCTCGTGGAAACTGTCGACGACGACCCAGCCGATGGACTGGTCGATGGCTTCCTCCAGTTCCTGGGGGGTCTTGTTGTTGCCGTGGAAGTAGACGTTCTCCAGTGAGGCGCCGGAGTTGGCGATGGTGGCCAACTCGCCGCCGGAGACGACGTCGAATCCCAGGCCCTCCTCGGCGAGGACGCGGGCAAGCGCTGGGTTGATGAACGCCTTGCAGGCGTAGGCGACCTTGGCGCCGGGTACGCGCTGCTGGAATTCGCTGACAAAGGAGCGGCACCGGGCGCGGATGGTAGCCTCGTCGAGGACATAGACGGGCGTGCCGTACTCCTCGGCCAGGGCCTCGGCCGTGCAGCCGCCGATGACCAGGTGGCCGGCGGCATTAATCTCGGCGGTGTCAGGAAACACGGATTTGGGGAACATGGGCATCACCTTGACGGGCTTAGATTTCGGAACTGGGTACGGAAACCGGGTCTCGGGCGCAGTCGAGGAGCGTATCTGCGAAAGTTGAGCCAGCGGTGCCTTCTATGGAGTCTGCCTGTGGTGGGAGGTGAATATGCCAGTCACCCTCGCCCCAGTCGCGGCACATCGCGTCGTAGGCGGCTTGCAACTTGGGGTGGCGCGGGACGTATTTCCCGCGAAAATAAAATATCTCTATCCCTACTATGTGAAGACTATCGTCCTCAACTACCCACTCGAATCCGTCAGGGTCGTTGTTCAGACAATGCAGGATAATGAACCCCGGGTTGCCGAATTTCAGTTGTATGATGTCCGATTCGTGGTCGTAATGGATGCGCCGGGTTTCCTTGCTAAGCCGATTTTTCCAGGCTGCATTGGCTTTAAGCAAACATTGGTCAAATTCCTCGTCGGTGAGGGTATGAGTGTCAATCATATTACATCCTCCCCTCTAGGCGGGAGTTTGCTCAGATGCGCTGTTAGAACGCTTCCTAGCCTCCTGCCTGTGATTTCGTCAGAGTAGGCGATGATAACTCTCAGATACCTGTTCGGACTACTGGCTATTGCTCCCAACCGGGCAAGCCGTAATTCCCCTCTATCTCCGCGCTTCACAACTTCGGGGTCCCGGATTACTGACTGGATTTCTGCAATGTACGGCTCCATTTCCGGGTGTTCACGGAGGACATGCCCGCGCCACTGCGACTCGGTCAGCCGCACCTCGTTGCCTTCCCTGTCGAGCGTTGAGAATATCGGGCGGTATGGGCGCATGGGCAGGGGATTTTCAGATGGGGACAAGGGTGCTCGGTGGTACTGCCGTGAATATAAACAGTGTATCACGCTGCGTCGGCATGCCTCATCGCTAGCGCAATCCCGGTTGCGTTGACCGTTGTGCGGGGCATCATTATACTGCGGACACGTTCGGCACAGGCGTCCGAACGTACAGAACCCTACACCTGAGGGGGTACTGCTTTGCGAATTCAGATGACTGTCAACGGGCAGTCTCGTGAGGGGGACGTCGAGCCCCGACTGCTCCTGGTGCATTTCCTCCGGGAAAACCTGGGGCTGACCGGCACCAAGATCGGATGCGACACCAGCCAGTGCGGCTCCTGCGTGGTGCGAATGAACGGCGTTACGACCAAGTCGTGCACCACCCTGGCGGTGCAGGCTGACGGTGCCGAGATCTCGACCATAGAGGGACTGGCCGCGGACGGCGAGCTGCACGCTGTGCAGGAGGCCTTCTGGAACAAGCACGGACTGCAGTGCGGTTTCTGCACCGCCGGCATGATCATGACCGCCGTCGAGCTGCTGGAGCGGAACCCAAACCCGTCGTCACAGGAAGTGCGCGACGGACTTGAGGGCAACATCTGCCGCTGCACCGGCTACCACAACATCGTTCAGGCAGTCCTTGCGGCCGCCGAGGCCAAGGGAGGCTAGACGATGACCACCAGGATATTTGGCTCAGGAATCCGCCGACGTGAGGACCCGCGCCTCATCACCGGCGGCGCCTCATATACGGATGACGTAACGCTGCCCGGCATGGTGCATGCCGCCATCCTGCGCAGCCCGCACGCCCACGCCCGCATCACGGGCATCGACACATCGGCGGCGGCCTCCGCTTCCGGGGTTATAGCCGTCTACACCGGCGCGGACACCGAGGGTGCGCTGGCCCCCATACCGTGTGCCTGGATTCCGCCGGAATCCGACGTCAAGCCGGTGGCTCACCCGGCCATCGCCAAGGACGTGGTGCGCTACCAGGGCGACGGGGTGGCCGTGGTGGTGGCGGAGACGCGCTACCAGGCCGAGGACGCGCTGGAACTGATCAACGTCAGCTACGAGCCGCTGCCCGCCGTGGTGAGCCCCGTGGCGGCGATGGAAGAGGGCGCGCCCCAACTGCACGAGGACGCCCCCAACAACCAGGCATTCCACTGGGTGGCCGTTGGCGGGGACCCTGACGCAGCCTTCGAGGCGGCGGACGTCATCGTCAAGGACACCATCGTGCAGCAGCGCCTGGTCCCCAACGCCATGGAGCCGCGCTCGGCGCTGGCCAATTGGCTGGGTTCAATGGGCGAGCTGACCCTCTGGAGCACCAGCCAGAATCCGCACATCGCCCGGTTCCTCGGCTCGCTGATCACCGGCGTGCCGGAGCACAAGATACGGGTCATTGCCACCGAGGTCGGCGGCGGGTTCGGCAGCAAGATACCGGTCTACGCTGACGAGATGATCACGGCCTTCTGCGCCATGCGCCTCAACCGTCCGGTCAAGTGGACGGAGACGCGCTCCGAGAATTTCCTGGCCACCATCCACGGGCGCGACCACATCGAGCAGGTGGAGATGGCGGCCAACAGCGATGGCAAGATCACCGGCGTCCGCTCGGTGGTGCACGCTGGCATGGGCGCCTACCTGTCTACAGCCGCGCCGGGGGTTCCGACCATCCTGCACGGCCTGATGTACAGCGGCCCCTACGCGCTGGAGGCCACGCGGGCTGACATCTACGGCGTGTTCACCAACACCACGCCGGTGGACGCCTATCGCGGCGCCGGCCGACCCGAGGCCACATTCCTGCTGGAGCGTCTGGTTGATCTGGTGGCCGCCGAGGTGGGCAAGGACCCGGCGGAGGTGCGCCGCATCAACCTGATCCCCAAGTTCGATAACGGCCACGACGTCTGCGCCGGCCTGACCTACGACAGCGGCGACTACGTCGGCGCACTGGATATGGTGCTGGACCACGTCGACTATTCCGGATTGCGCGAAGAGCAGGCCCACTCCCGCGAGCACGGCAGCTACACCGGCATCGCCGTTTCTACCTACTGCGAGATCTGCGGCCTGGGCCCGTCCCAGGTGGCAGGCGCCGTAGGCTTCGGCGGCGGGTTGTGGGAGAGCGCGGTGGTGCGCTTCCACCCGTCGGGCAAGGTCAACGCCTACGTCGGCGTATCGCCCCACGGGCAGGGCGAGGAGACCACTTTCGCCCAGGTTGTTTCTGACACGCTGGGTGTGCCGGTGGATGATGTTGAGATCGTCCACGGCGACACCGACAACACACCCATGGGCTGGGGCACCTACGGCAGCCGCACCACGGCGGTCGGCGCCGGCGCACTGATGCTGGGCCTGAACAAGATCAAGGACAAGGCCCGCGCGTTGGCAGCCCACCTGCTGGAGGCGGCAGAGGCAGACATCGAGTATGCCGACGGGCAGTTCTTTGTCCGCGGCGCGCCCGACCAAGCCAAGTCCATCCAGGAAATCGCGCTGATGGCCAACGTGGCCTGGAACATGCCGGAAGGCATGGAGCCAGGGCTGGAGGCGTCGGCGTTCTACGACCCGCCCAACTTTGTCTATCCCTTCGGCGCACACGTTGCGGTGGTCGATGTCGACACCGACAACGGGCACGTCGTGCTTCGCCGCTACGTGGCGGTGGATGACTGCGGTCCCCAGATCAACCCCATGATCGTCGAGGGCCAGGTGCACGGCGGCGTGGTGCAGGGAGCCGGCCAAGCCCTCTGGGAGGGCGCGGTATACGGCGACGACGGGCAGTTGCTCACCGGCACCATGCAGGACTACGCCCTTCCCAAGGCGCACATGGTCCCCGACATCGAGACACTGTCGTCGGAGACGCCGTCGCCCCACAATCCGCTGGGCGTCAAGGGCATCGGCGAGACCGGCACCATCGCCTCGACAGTGACCATCTACAACGCGGTCATCGACGCGTTGCGCCCGCTGGGCGTGACGCGGCTGGAGATGCCGCTTACCCCGGAACGTGTCTGGCAGGCAATCCAGGACGCCAAGGCTTAACAATTAGTTCCCTCTCCCTCCGGGGGAGGGCTAGGGTGAGGGCGTCGCCCGAGAGAAAGGGAGACTGGCCCGAGGAGATAAGTGATGTATCCGGCGCAGTTTGAATACAGCAAGGCGGGATCGGTGGCCGAGGCCATCCAGATCCTGCAGGGAGACCCGGACGCCAAGCTCATCGCCGGGGGCCACAGCCTCATCCCGCTGATGAAGCTGCGATTGGCTCGCCCCTCGCGGGTGGTGGACATCGGAGGAATTGCCGGGCTGCGGGGCATCAGCGTCAGCGGCGGTTCGATCCGCATCGGTGCCCTGACGACCCACCAGGACGTGGCGTCGTCGGCTGAGATCCAGGCCAACTGCGGCATACTGGCCGAGGCGGCTGGCGGCATTGGCGACCCGGCGGTGCGGAACCGGGGGACGATAGGCGGCAACGTTTCTCACGCCGACCCGGCCTCTGACTATCCCACGGTCCTGACCGCCTTGGGAGCGAGCTTCGAGCTGCAGGGGCCGTCAGGTTCCCGCACGGTGGCGGCAGATGACTTCTTCACCGGGCCCTTTGAGACCGCAGTGGGCGCGGACGAGGTGCTGACCGGTGTCAGCGTGCCGGTGCTGGCGGCCAACCAGGTGGCCGAGTACGCCAAGATGGCCCATCCGGCCACGTCCTTCGCTGTCGTAGGCGCCGCCGCAGTGGTGACGCTGGAGGGCGATGGCGGCCACGGGCATGATCATGGGCACGACCATGACCACGGACATGGCCACGACCACGCGGCGCCGCGCTGCACGGCGGCTCGGGTAGCCGTGGGTGGCCTGACGCCCAAGCCGACGCGTTCGCCCTCAGTTGAGGCCGCGCTGGCCGGGAGCGAGTTGACCCTGGACTCCATAGCCGCTGCTACTGCCGGCGTAGGTGGCGATCTGGGCAATGACTTGCTGGGAGACGTTTACGCATCGGCGGACTACCGTCGCAGCATGGCCGCAGTGGAGCTGAAACACGCCCTTTACCACGCCGTGGGCCTGGCTCACCACTAGAAACGGCTTGACCATTAGCGGAGCGGAGATGCCGGCCTGGACACGGGTGGCGCTCCGCTCCGTTTGTGTTTCCACAGGGCGCGTGAGGGGTTTCCGGTGTTCGCGAAAAAACAGCCATGGAGGCGCATCAGTCGTTCTATTTGGCGCTGGGGAATGTCCTTACCTTAACCATCTCCCGGAAGGAGAGGGGATTTGTCCCACGCTCTTTTGAAGTACGTCGCCGAGAATAGTTCATTTCGGAAGGGTATGGTTACCTGATTGCGTTAGACGATCCGGCGTTCCAATAGGAGGATGCCCCTCTTGTCGTCCGAACAGACGACCACCACTGAGGCCACACGCTCCAAGCACAATCGCATCGCGTTGGGTTACATTTTCATCGCGGTGGTGTCCTACGCGATCATCCCGACGGTAATCGGGTACGTGGGCGGTGAAGACCTGCCTTTCTTTTTCATGGGCGCCTGGCGGGCAGGTGTTGCCGTTGGTTGTTTCGCCATACTGCTCACACTCTATGTGCCTCTGTGGTTCAACCGGTATAACTGGGGCAGATTCAGGTACCACCTCTCCACCTCGGACACCAAGGCGATCGACTGGAGATTCCCGGTCATCCGCCTGCATTTGCGCGTAGACGAGCTGCGCATCCCGCTGGTTGGCTGGAAGATACCGGGCGACTTCATCGATTGGCGGATCATCCTCACCATTCTTGGAAACTGCGAATATGCGCTCTTTGCGTGGTCGATCAAGTTCATCGACATCGCGGTCACCACGATCCTGTTCCAGTCCTGGCCTATTTTCTTCCTCCTCTTGTCTGCCCTGGTGCTTCGCAGGGACGCCCGTGTGGACCCCTCGGGAAAGGGGTTGGTCTCGCTGATACTGCTGATGGGACTCGGGGTCATAGGCTTTGTCTTTATCATATTCAGCCAGACCGGTGAATTCGGACAGTTCAGCGAACAGGGGCTGTCCCACCTGGTTTTCGGACTCATCCTGGCAGTTGGAGCCCTGACCCTCAGCAACCTGAAGGCGTTCGGGATTGAGTGGGCGAGGGATCTGGGGCAACAGCTGTCCGGCAGCCTCAGGGGACTGGGCAGCGATCCTGCCATCTTTTTCGTGATCATATCGTTCCTGTTCAGCAGCCTGGGTGCGGCAGTGGTCGGCCTGATCGTCGGCTTCGCACGGGGCGAGACCTTTGACTTCGACCTGCTGGCCCTGGCTTTCGCAGCCGGGCTGGTGGTCAACACGACGGCGGGGCTCCTGTGGCGCAAGGCGAACATGACCGATGACGATATCAGCTTCAACGCCCTGGGCTACGCCATACCGGTACTGGCGTTGCTGTTCCTTTTCTTTTTCGACCAGGCGGACATCAGCCGGGTGGACTACCTGATACTGGGCGCGACCGCGATAATCGTCGCCAATCTGCTCATCAACTTTGAGGCGGAGGTGAGGTGGAGTTTCGAGGCCCTGATCCTGGCCCTCGGCGGGTGTGGGACCCTAGTGTATTTCAGGGCGGACATATTCGAGTGGCTGAGCATTCCCAGCTGTGGGGACGGGTATTTCGGGTCGGTCGCGCTGTCGGCCACGGTGTTCACGCTGCTGCTGGCATTCCGGGTGGCCCGGTTGGTCACCCGGACCAGCGACGAGGAAAACCGCACCTTCAGTATTCTGCGGAAGCTGGACTCGCTGGTGAGAAGGGACGTCATCAACGGCGATGTTCGTCGTTGCATAATGGTCATTGATGAGTCCAACGAGCAGGCGACCCTGAAGGAATACTACCTGAGAACCAGGGAGTACATAGCCAGCGCCGTTCCCGGAGACGACTCAGATCGCCAGCGGTTGAACGAGACCGAGGCTGAGCTGGACATGCTGGTGAGGTCCAAGCAGGTATCCCCGGTACTGGGCGAAATATTTGCGCTGCTGGTGTTCGCCGGGATCACGATATTCCTGACGATGTTCACAAGACCCGGGGAGCCGGACGGCTGGATCCGGCTGCTGATCGACCTGTTCGCCATGCTGGTGTCATCGGTTATCATCTTTCTGATGATTTATTCCATTGACCTCGACCGGGAGCGGGACGCCCACAAGCTGGAACGGGTGTCGGAATCGGGGAGCGAGATCTATCTGCTCCTCTTTCCGGATACGGAAAGCAGGTTGTTTGACCAGTGGCTCTCCGTCGGGGTTGGCGCCGTCATCATCCTGGTCTATGCCGGTCTGCTGGCGAACAAATGGCTGGGATGGTTCGCGTGAGGACGTCCTGGCGGGGCAATCCAACCAAATGGCTCGAAGTAGGTAAATGAAAACACTGGTAATCAATGACGATGGAATTCAGTCCGCCGGCCTATGGGCGGCGGTGCGCGCGCTGAGGCGGGTTGGCGAAGTGGTTGTGGTGGCGCCGGCGCGGGAGCAGAGTGGCGTGGGTGCGTCGTTAACCTTGCATTCGCCCGTCAGGGTCACCCCGTTGACTCCCGAGCCGGAGTTTGCGGAAACTGGCGCAGACCAGCACCCGGTGACCGCTTGGTCTGCCGAGGGCACGCCCGGCGACTGCTGCATACTGGCGCTGGAGACGCTGACAACCGGAGTGGACCTGGTGGTGTCGGGGATCAACTCCGGCTCCAACGTCGGCTGGGACGTTATGGTATCGGGAACGGTGGGCGGGGCGGTACAGGGGTACAACCGCGGGAAATCCACCATCGCGGTCTCGTACGGATCGGTGTCGTCGCCCCGTTACGAGGTGGCGGGCCGCTTGCTGGAGGGATTGGCCCGGCGGCTGTCGGAACGGGAGGGCGAGCCAATGTTCCTGAACCTGAACATCCCCAACGTGGCGCCCGAGCTGGTCAAGGGAATCAAGGCAACAAGACTGGGTGGGCTGTCCTACCGCGAGTCCGTCAGGCTGGAGAGCTCCGACGGCGACGCCAAGCTATACCGCATTGCGCGCAACCGGCCGGGGAATCAAACGCAGTCTCAGGACTCGGATATTGTGGCGCTCCGGGAAAACTACGTATCCATCACACCGCTGAGGCTGGGGATGGGCGACGACGCGGCCATGCCAGAGGTGGAAACGTTGCTTGATGGGCTTATGGACTAGGGCAAATAACACCCGATATAATGCCAAATGCAGCTACCCATATGCCTGACAGTACTTTCAATCAATTGTATGGGTGATAGAGAGGGAGACAGGCGGCGACATGACCACGATCACCACCGAGGAACGTCTGGGGCGACTGGAAGTTGGGCAGGCTGAAACTAACCGCCGCCTGGTCGATACCAACTCGCGTATAACTGAAACCAACTCCCGTTTGAGCGAAACCAATTCCCGGTTGGACAAATTGATGTTCATGCTGTTCGGCATCGGTGCCGGCGTCATAGCCACGCTAGGTACAGCAATTTTCGCGCTGATCACCGGCGATTGACCGCCTTGAAGTAGGCCGGGGAAAGACTCAGGCAGGCACGAAGGCCAGCAACTTGACAACGATTACTACTGAGGAACGTCTGGGGCGACTGGAGGTCGGGCAGGCCGAAACGAACCGGCGCCTGGACGACACTAACTCCCGTCTAAGCGAAACCAATTCCCGATTGGATAAAGTGATATTCATGCTGTTCGGCATCGGCGCCGGGGTCATCGCCACTCTGGTGACAGCAGTTTTCGCGCTGATCACCGGCGATTGACCGCCTTGAGGCGGGCCAGGAAAAATTGCAGCCACGTTTAAGGGGCAGGTGTTGAGCCTGCCCCTTCATTGTCGTTCCGGTTGTCCCGTTAATCGCCGGCGGCCACTGGCTCGGGGGCCAGGGCGCGGGAGACGCCGATCATCGAGTCGCGGGTTACCAGCGCGGCCAACTCATCCTCGCTCATGCCCTCGGTGCCGGCAGGTCGCTGGGGCAGCACCAGGTAGCGTAGATCGGCAGTGCTGTCGAGGACGACGACCTCGGTATCCTCGCCCACCTGGGTGCCGAACTCCTGCAGCACTCCCCTGGGGTCGATCACGGCACGGGAGCGGTAGGCGAAGCTCTTGTACCAGTCGGGCGGGCGGCCCAGCAGGGCTCTGGGGTAGCAGGAGCAGAGGGTGCAGACGACGAGGTGGTGCACGTCGTCGGAGTTTTCGACCACGCCCAGCTTGGGTGTCGGGTCGGGAAGCTCGTAGCCCATTTCGGTCAGCGCAGCCTCCGGGTCGGACAGCAGCTTCGCTCTGTACTCCGGGTTGGTCCATGCTCGCGCAACCACGCGAGCGCCGTCGGCGGGTGAGCGGGACTCCACGTTGTCGACGTTGCGCTGCACCTCGTCGATGGTCAGGACTCCCTTTTCGGCCAGCAGCGCCTCCAGAGCGCGAACGCGGCGGGCGTGGTAGCCGAGCTCCTCGGTGTCCATGCCTGGATGGGTGTGGTCGCCGTGATCGATCTCGCTCATAGTTGTCTCCTGTCGTTGGCGGTTACGTTGCCCGTGGATTCACCCCGCCTCAGCCCTCCCCTTGGGGGTAGGGGGTTTAATCGGTGGCGGGGCAGAATCCTGGGAGCTACCTGCATTAACTCTTCACCCGCACCCACTGCCTCTTGGAGAGGGGAGTCAGCTGGCGCGGTCCAGCCATTGCTCGTAAATGTCCACCTGCAGCCGATCGGTGGCGGGCCCGTTGTAGCCTTCCCAGAGATCGCTTTGGGGGAACTCGACGCGGTAGAGCGGCTTGTACGGCGTGCCGTCGCCGCCGTGGGCAAGGGATTCGGGGTCGGGGAATATGCCGCAGAGAGCCACCACCGTCCCGGTCTTTCCCTGGCAGTAGACCGGAGTGCGGTAGTGAGTCGGCGGGTTGCCGGTGCGGACCGTCACCGTGTCGCCGTTGCTGAACGCTGTCTGTGCTGTGGAGGTCATAATCAGCTCCCCACGCTTTCCTGCCGGGCCATGGTGGCGTCAAGCTCGGCGGAGGTCAGCACGCCCTTTTCGATGAGCAGTGCCTCCACTGCCTCGGTCCATCGCTCGTAGTAGCCCAGCGCCTCGTAACGCTCCGGAGTAAGGGCCTCGATGGCGCGGCGGAGCTCGTCCACGCCGAGGTATCCCTTGTCGCCGAGTACGCCGCGGATGGAATCGATGCGGCGTTCCCAGTCCATGAGCACGTGCTCGCCCTGTTCGATGGGGTCGTCGTTGGGCCTGCCGCCCATATCGTGAACCTTGGCCATAACGCGCCCTCCCGGTGGGTTGGCGCCATGCTAATGGCGAGGAGCGGCGTTGGCAAGGCGGTGGCTCAGGTCAGAGCGGCTCGGTTCCTTCGGAGAGGATGTCGATGTAGCGCTGGTATCCGTAGATGCGGTTTCTTGACCTTCCGGTAGTTTCGCGCACAATATCCAGTTGTTCCAGAACCTGCAGCCCAGCCATGACACCTGGAGCCGAAAGACCGGTGCGCTCCCTGATTTGGGGAACTGTAATCAGCGGAAAGGCCTTAAGAGCTGAATGGACCTGCATGGCCGATGCCCTCGAACGTCCTTGCGGGCGTATCGCTGATTCATCCTCGTCAAATACTTGCAACAATCGATGGGCCGTGCCGACCGCGGCTTCGGCCGTGGACACTACACCCTCGAGAAAGAAATTCAGCCAGGCTTCCCAATTTCCGCTTTGACGTACCTCGTCCAGAAGTTCGTAGTAGTTCTGGCGGTTTTCCTTGAAATACAGGCTCAAATACAACAATGGTTCGCTCAAAAGGCCGCTATGGCAAAGTAGAAACGTTATCAGCAGCCTTCCCACCCTTCCGTTGCCGTCGAGGAAAGGGTGAATCGTCTCAAATTGGAGGTGAGCAATTCCGGCCTGAATCAATGGATTCATAGACGGATTTTCCGAGTGTATGAATTGTTCCAGCTCTCCCATGCAATTTGCTACCTCTCCCGGAGTAGGAGGGACGAAATGTGCGTTTCCAGGCCTGCTGCCGCCGATCCAGACTTGGGATCGCCGAAACTCGCCAGGCGTCTTGGTGCTGCCGCGTCCGCTGGACAGCAAGATACTGTGGATCTCGCGAATCAGCCGACTGGACAGAGGCAGTGTTTCCAAACGTGCGAGCCCATATTCCAATGCCCTGACGTAGTTTGATACCTCTATGACGTCATCCGAGGGAGCACGGACGATGCCCGGCAACTCGAACAACATCAAATCTGAAAGTGATGACTGGGTCCCCTCGATCTGAGAGGAAAGCACAGCCTCCCGTCGAACGTAGAAGTAAATGAACAGGCGCCGGTCCGGAAGTAATTTCGAGATTCCGTCCAACCTGCCCAGAGCAATGAGGGCACGATCCGATGCGTTCCGGATCTCGCTCAATTCAAGCGCTGGCTCGGGCGGCAGGGGTGCCGGGATGAATGCGCGAATCAGTTCGCCAGAAACATTGGTAATTTCGTAGCTGCCTTGCTCTTCCCTTCTCACAGCGAAATCCTTGTTTAGCAATTCTTGATAGGGCGCTTGCCTACTAAGAATTATACTGTAAATATTAATAACTATGAGCGAAATGAGAGAAGAAGGCGAGGCAATTAAGTAAGTCTTAACAGACAGCTCCTCTGTTAAGACTCTAGAGGTAAATGTTAATTAGTAGGCGCGAACAGCTTGGCGGCGTCGATGGCGCGCATGAACTCGACGTTGCGGTGGCTCTTGATGAACTCGATGAGCTTTTCGAGCATCAGCAGGCGGCCGGGACGTCCGATGTACTGCGGGTGCATGGTCAGCACGAAGGCACGGCCGTAGCGGTAGAGCCCCTCGAACTCCGCAGCCCAGGTGCCGTAGACCTCGTCGGGGTTGCGCATGGGGCCGAGGCGGTTGGCCACCGGGGCGTAAACGAAGTTCGGCGCGTCGTCCAGCAGCCAGTGTATGGGGATCTCCACCAGCTTCTGCCCTGACTGGGGCGCGGTCTCGATATAGGGCGCGTCGTCGCCCATCAGGCTGCTGTCGTAGACGAACCCGTGGGAAGAGAGCAGGTCCAGGGAGTGCTCGCTCAGTTCCCAACTGGGCGACCGGTAGCCGACGGGGCGCTCTCCGGTAATGTCCCCGAGGATGTCGATGCCGCGCCGCAGCACCTCGTCCTCCTGCTCACGGGTCAGCGTGGACGGCGGCTCGTGCATGTAGCCATGGTGAGCGACCTCGTGGCCGTGGGCGGCAATTTCCCGCACCAGGCGCGGGTGAGTCTCGGCCACGTAGCCGGGGATGTAGAAGCTGGCCGGTATCTCGTGGGCGTCCAGTAGGTTCAGTATGCGAGGAGTCGCCACGCTGGGGCCGTATTCCGCCATGGACATCAGGCTGGGGTGATTCTTGAAATTGGGATCGCGGTTCAGCCAGGACGACACGCCGTCGACGTCGAACCCCAGCATAGCCACGCATTGGGTCTCACCAGGCCATATTCCTGCCATTGCTCAACTCCTTATTCGTGGTCTGTATAACGGGGATCTGACTGCCTTGTGACGCATACCCCGGAGCCGATCGCTCAGTTCAGGGCGCCTCGATGCGGTCGAAGCCGGTGTAGGGGCGCAGGACCTCCGGAATGACGATGGAGCCGTCGGGTTGCTGGTAGTTTTCCATGATGGCGATCATCACTCGGGGCAAGGCCAGCCCCGAGCCGTTCAGGGTATGAGGCAACTGCGGTCTGGCTCCCTGTTCCGACCGGTAGCGGATGTTGGCTCGACGGGCCTGGAAGTCGGTGCAGTTGGAGCAGGAGCTCACCTCGAGCCACTCCTGGCATCCTGCGGCCCAGACCTCGATGTCGTAGGTCTTGGCGGCGGCGAACCCCATGTCGCCGGTGCAGAGCTCCAGCACTCGCCAGGCAAAGCCCAGCCGCCGACAGATTTCCTCGGCGTGGCCCAGCAGCCGCTCCAGCGCGTCAGCCGATGTTTCAGGCTCCACAAACTGGTACATTTCAACCTTGTTGAACTGATGCACCCGCTTTATGCCGCGGGTGTCGCGGCCCGCCGCAGCCCGTTCCCGCCGGAAGCACGGCGTCTGCGCGACGTATTGCAGCGGCAGCTGGCCGGGCGGGATGATTTCATCGCGATACAGGTTGGTGATGGGGACCTCAGCCGTGGGAATCAGCCAGAGGTCGTCCTCCTCGTCGTGGTAGAGGTTGTCGGCGAACTTGGGCAGGTTGCCCGAGCCCTCCATGACATCGCGCCGGACCACCGCGGGGAGGGAAAGCTCGGTGTAGCCGTGCTCATTGGTGTGCAGGTCGAGCATCCAGGAGATCAGGGCGCGTTCCAGCCTGGCGCCGGCGCCCATCGTGGTGTAGAAACGGCTGCCGGACAGCTTGGCACCACGCTGGAAGTCTATGATGCCCAGTCGCTCGGCAAGCTCCCAGTGGGGCAGTCCCTCGAAGCCCAGATCGGTGGGTGTGCCCTCTTCGCGGTAAATTCGATTGTCCTCGGAATCGGCGCCCACGGGTACGTCGTCCACGGGCAGGTTGGGGATGTTCAGCAGCATCTCCCGCACCTGGTCCTCGGCAGTTTGGGCGCTGGCCTCCAGCTCATCCACCCGACGACCGAGGGTGCGCATCTCTTCGATGACCTCGGGTGCTGGAGGCTGGCCGGTGGAGCGGGCGCGGCCGATGTCCCGGTTCACCTGGTTGCGCCGGTTGCGTATCTCGTCGGCCTCGGTCCGATCCCGACGCCAGGAGGCGTCCAGCTCCAGAATCCGGTCCACCGTGTCGGGTTCGCCACGCGATTTCATGCCCCGGCGTATGGTGTCGGGTTCGCGGCGTATTTGTTCAATGGCAATCATTCAGCATGACCCTTGGGTTTCTTGTTTGTCTGCGTGCTTTGGCGTGCGACGGTTACCCAGACACGCTATTATATTACAGAGCAGACTTGAGCCCGCAGGTTGTCCCCAGATGTTAACTGAACAGCAGCACGCCGAAACCGCCGTGGAGTTCCTGGAAAAGGCCGACCGGCACTTTGCCGAGGGAGATCAGATCCAGGCTTCAGAGAAGCTGTGGGGTGCCGCAGCGCAAGCCATCATGGCCGTGTCCATGGAACGAGGATGGCCACATACCAGCCATCCTGCCATGAAACGCGCTGCCGAGCGGCTCGCGGAGGAACACGCCGATCCGCTGATCGCTAATCAGTTTGCCGTAGCGGAAAAGTACCACCGTGACTTCTACCATCTGTTCATGGAAGATGAGGAGTGGACTACGGACCGCCCCAAGGTTCACGACCTCGTCGCGCGTGTTCTTGCCTTGAGGGGTGACGCCAACAGAAATGGTCAGTAACTCGTTAGTCTCCCAGGCGGCGCATCTGCGGGAACAGGACGACGTCCCGGATGGAGCGTTGGCCTGACAGCAGCATGACCAGGCGGTCGATGCCAATGCCCAGACCGCCGGTGGGTGGCATGCCATACTCGATGGCGGTGAGGAAGTCCTCGTCGAGACGGTCAACCTCCTCGTCCTGGTATAGCTGACGAATCTCCTCCTGCCCCTCGAACCGCTCCCGCTGCACCTTCGGGTCGTTGAGCTCGGTGTAGGAGTTGGCGATCTCCATGCCGCAGGCAAAGGCCTCAAAGCGCTCCACGTAACCGGGTGCATCGGGCTTGGCCTTGGCCAGGGGCGACATCTCCTCGGGGTAGTCCAGCAGGAAGGTTGGCTGGACAAGGTGGGGCTCCACCAGGAGCGACATCAGCTTGTCGATGATCCGTCCGCGACTCTCGCGAATTCCGGTGTCCACGCCGAGAGCGCGGGCCCGCTGCTGCAGCTCGGCGTCATCGCAGGCGTCGAGGTCTATGTTGCCACGGCGTTGCAGCTCCTCGCGCAGAGAGGCACGGCGCCACGGAGGCGCGAAGTCAATCACGTGGTCGCCCACGGTCACCTGCGTTGATCCCCTAGCTGCTATGGCCAGGCCGGAGATCATCTGCTCGACCATCTCCATTACATGGTTGTAGTCTGCGTAGGCCTCGTAGCTCTCCAGCAGGGTGAACTCGGGGTTGTGGTCCTGGTCGATGCCCTCGTTGCGGAAGACGCGCCCGATCTCGTAGACCTTGTCGAATCCGCCCACGATCAGCCGCTTGAGGTAGAGCTCCGTGGCGATCCGCAGGTAGAGTTGCTCGTCGAGAGCGTTGTGGTGCGTGATGAACGGACGGGCGTGGGCCCCGGCTGCCACGGGGACCAGCACCGGCGTATCAACCTCGAGGAACCCGCGCTCGTCGAGGAATCGGCGGATGCCGCTGATTACTTTGCTACGCAGCCGGAAGACGTCCATGACCTCGCGGTTGGCGATGAGGTCGAGGTAGCGCTGACGGTAGCGGGTCTCGGTGTCGCGGAGGCCGTGGTACTTTTCGGGCAGCGGGCGCATGCCCTTGGCGATGATGGCGGCGGCGGTGGCGTCGACGGTGATCTCGCCGGTGCGGGTGCGGATCAGGTTGCCCTCGACCCCAATGTGGTCGCCGAGATCCAGGTCTCGCAGAAGTTCGAAGTCCTCGCCGAGGTTGTTGCGTCTGCAAAGCACCTGGATGGAGCCGGACTCGTCCTGCAGGTCGAGGAAGGCGGACCGGCCCATGTTCCGGAGGGCTACGATGCGCCCCGCCAGTTTGAGGCCTGTCCCGTCGGACTCGGGCCGCTGTTCTGCTTCGATGGCGGCGAAGGTCGCAGCGGCCGTGGCGTTGTCGCAGGTGCGGAAGAACCTTGGAGGGTAGGGGTCGACGCCCCTTTCGCGGAGGCGATCCAGCTTGGCTGTGCGGCTGGCGATATGTACGGAGGATTCTGAGTCGGTGTCTGAAAGTGTTGTTTCCGCCTGAATCTCTTGGCGACCGGTCATAGGAAGTTACATCTACTCGATGGCGATTATTTCCAGCTCTACCTTGCCGGAGGGCACGTTAACCTCGGCTACCTCGCCGACTCTCTTGCCCAGAAGGCTCTTGCCGATGGGGGAGACGTTGGAGATCTTCCCCTGTGCGGGGTCGGATTCTGCGCTGCCGGTGATGGTATAGGTGGCAGGCTTGCCCTGCTGATTTTTCACCGTCACCTTGGACCCCACGTCGACCGAGTCGCGCTCTCCCCGCTCCTCGGCGATGAGAACGGCGTTGCTGATCATATCACCCAGGGTCTGGATGCGGCCCTCGACGAACGAGCGCTCGTTGATGGCCTCCTCATATTCGGCGTTGCTGACGGTGCCACCCCGCTCGCGGGACTGCTGAATGCGGTCGGCCACCTCGCGTCGCTTTTCGGTGCGCAGGTGAGTCAACTCGGCCTGCAGCTTTTCCAGCCCCTCACGGGTCAGATATGTGGGCTGAGTCATGGTGAGTTCCTCTGGACACGAAAAAGCACAAGAGAGCCCGCCCTGGGCGCGACCCTCCTGAAATTGAGTGGATTCTAGCAATGGGCGCTGTGGATGTAAAGAACGCAGGGCATGCGGGCCGCGTGCCGGTTCAGGCGGGCGGCATCAATCGCCTATCAGAGAACCAGAGACACTGGATTTCGTCGAAAGCAGGAATCACTGGTCGCACGAGAAGGCAGCCGAATCGTAAGCCAGTGGCGGAGGCTCACAGGGCTACTGGATACAACACCTGAATGACCTTGTTGTCGCGCAGGACCTCGAAGTACGGATTGGGATGGTCTGGATTCTGGCACCATCTATGGGTGAAGAAGGCGCAGAGATTGGCCAGTTGCATCGCCGGCGAGTACCGGGCGTTCACGTAGTGGACGTTGTCGTGCAGTCCGGTGGCGTCTTCCCCGTCCTCAGAGTGTAAGAAATCGGACATCATCCGCTGTTCGATGTTGGTGCCGTCCTGGGCGATGATCATGGCGTATTGGGTAACCGGGAAAGCGCCCGACATGATCTGGTCGTGGTTGAGGGTTGCCATGTTCATCTCGTCCAGATACATGCTCAGGGCGAACAGGAACCGGCTCATTACCGGGCCGATTGGTTCGCTCCACAGCAGTGCAGCGGGCGAGGATGCACTGGTGCGGGCATTGTTCAGGGCTCGCCTGTCCAGAAAGGCGGAGAGTACCGGCGCCTCCCGCCGGATCAGGAGGTCGAGACATTCCTGGATCAACTCGGAGCGCTTTTCACCATCCCAGGAGGAGTAGTGCTCGAGGCCGTCAAACAGGTCTCCGGGCTGAATGACTTCCGGCGTTTCGTCCCCACCCAGCGACGAGCCGAAATGTCGGCGGCACAACGCGTCGAATTCACCATTAAGTGAGGTGATCTGCGTCTCGTGGAGCAGCAGGCCGGCCACCAATTCGTGGTCGGCAGGAGAGCCATCGGTGCTTGATCCGGTCAGTCCCGCTTGTCCCATATATACCAGATGCATCCCGTCGCACTCCTATCTGATTCGCGGAGATTCCCGCGCCCACGGGCAGCCAGAACCCTGATAACAGCTATTCGGAATCCTCGCCCGGGGTTTCTCCTCCTGCTTCCCCTTCATCCCCACCCATGGCGCCGCGTGGCACATCAATGCGGGCGACCATTTCCTCCGGATCGGTGAGCAGCGTAACTCCGCCGGGCAAAGAGATATCGCCGGTCCTGAGTACGCTGTTGGGCTCGTCCAGGACTGCGAGATCCAGTTCGATCTGGGCCGGCATTTCCATGGGCAGCGCCGACACCTGAATGTCGAAGACTTGCTGGGTCACATTTCCCCCGCTGCGAGTCGCTCCCGGAGCCTCGCCGGTCAGCGTTACCGGTACCTGCGCGGTCACGGGCCGGGTGACGTCCGGCGCCAGGAGGTCGACGTGTAACACGGTGTCGCGCCTTGGATCCCACTGGATTTCCCGGGCGAAGGCCATGTGGCTGCCGGATTCGCCCTGGATTGTGATGGTAATGGGAGAACTGGCCCCGGCCTCTGCAAGCGCCCTGACCAGGATGGCCCCGGTACATTGCAGGGACCTGGAATCGATGGTTGGCCCGTATAGATGTACAGGAACTATGCCAGCCCGCCTCAGTCGGCCAACTCTTTTGCCCATCAGTTCCCTGGGCTGAAGTTCCAATCGCACCGCGCTGGTTGTCATTTACCTCTCCACTGCGCTCAAGCGGAGCTCCGCACTAAAGGCCTTCTCCGCTGGGGTTTACACAAACACGAATGATACCACTCGGCCCGCCCAAAGGGAATGCTGCGGGATGCCAGCGGTTGCGGAATCCGGCAGCCGCTGCGGGTCGGCGGCGTGGCCTTGAGTCTCCTTTTTCTCTGGATAGCGTTCCAATTTAGGTGGTATGGGATGTAGGATAGGCTGGGACTGAGTGGGGAGGTGAGGAGTGATGGGGTTGCTTTTCGAACTGGAAACCCGGTTGGAACAGGAATTGCCGCTGCGCCTGCAGGGGACATTGCAGGAATCTTTGGACCAGTACCGCCCGCAGTGCCGCGATTGCGGACTGCTGATGCACCGCCATCACCGCTACTCCCGGTCCATCGCCACCCGATACGGCCTGCTGGAGTTGCAGATACCGGTGTTCCGCTGTGGGGACTGCCGCAGCATGACCAGTGGTGCGGAACTGCTGGGCGACGAGGAACGCTACCGCAGGTATTCAAAAAAACTGCCGACTGGGCCGTGAGATTGGCTGCTCTGGGGCTCAGCTATACTCAGGCTGGCCGGTTGGTGGGCAGCGTCAAGAGCACTCTTTGCCGCTGGGTCAGACAGGAGGCAGTGAGAGAGCCGGTGCTGTCGGGGCATGTCTGGGAACTGGACGGAATGTGGACCAGGACCCGCTTAGGACCCAGGGAAATGAGGGTGATCCGGGACGAAATGGGCACTGCCCTGGGGTCTTTCGAACCCTGGTCCGAGGTGATAGACCAAGCCTGGCGGCAGGCTGAGGGCACTCCGGTCCACTTGGTGAGCGACGATGATCGTGCCATAGCTGCCGGAATTGAGTTGGTTTACGGGAGGGAGGCGCCCCACCAGCTCTGCCAGTTCCACCTGTTGCGGGAATACCGGCGCAACGTGGGCCATCAGGGATTCAGGGCGGCAAGGGCGTTGCTGGAATCCGCCAGCAGAGCCGAGGCAGAGGAGCATGCCCGGGAGGCAATTATCCGCAGCGGAGGCAAGGCCCTGGATTGGTGTCGCAAAGCACTGGGAAAGGGTATGACCCATCTGGGGACAGGGCAGGAAAGACACCGGACAACATCACGACTGGAGCGTCAGAACCGGGAGTACCGCAGACGGGAAAAGATGGGAACCGTCTGGTCGCCCCACAACCTGCTGGCACTGCTTCAAATCAGGGGCCTCATAAATCAAACCACCTAATTCGGAACCCTGCCTTTTCTCTGCCAGTAATCGATGATAAATTGACAGCCCGTTTATCATAAGGGCTGATTTCAGCCTGGCCCAAACAGGGGCTAAAATACTGGCCAAAATATAGGTGGAGGACGGAAATGGCGTCACATTCTCTCGGGCTCTCGCTGCACGAGGCGGCGCGGCGCATGGGCGTGCCTTTCGTAGACGAGAACGAGCCGATGGATCGGTTCGTGGACGCCAACGGTCTCCGCTTTCACTACCTCGAGTGGGGTAATCCCGCCAATCCGACCGTGCTGATGCTGCACGGCGTTTCCCAGCAGGCACACAGCTGGGACTTCATCAGCCTGCCACTATCTCCCGACTACCATGTCATGTCCCTGGACCAGCGGGGACACGGCGACTCGGACTGGGCGCCAGACGAAGACTACACGCTGGACGCGATGATTGGCGACCTGGACGCGATCGTTCCGGCGCTGGGCCTGGACTCGGAAAAGTTCCACCTGATGGGACATTCCATGGGGGGCCGCAACAGTTTCGTCTGGGCGTCGCGGCATCCGGGTGCGCTCAAGTCGCTGACCGTCGTGGACACGGGCCCGGAGACGGCCTCACGAGGGCGGCAGCGCATCCAGCGGTTCCAGAAACTGCCGGATAACCTTGACACGCTGGACGAGTTCGCTGACCGGATCCAGGAATACACCGGCCGCACCCGCGAGCAGGTGCTGGGCGCGCTGAAGTACAGCATCCGGGAGGGATCCGACGGCAAGTGGACCTGGAAATACGACCGGGTGATTCGCGAGCGTGGGAGGCAGGACGGTCCGTGGTCTCCGGAGCAGTTATGGGAGTGCTGGCGACGCATCGACTGCCCCACGTTGGTGACCCGCGGCGACCGCAGCGACGTCTTCGCCGACGAGACGTTGCAGCGCATGGGCCGGGAGATCGCGGACTGCACGGCAATCACCATAGCCAACGCCGGCCACTTGGTGCAGGGCGACAACCCCCCGGATTTCCTCGCCGCAGCCCGCACCCACCTGGAGCGCGCGGAGCAGCGGTAGGGGTAAGGGTAGGCCCTGGGCTAACTCAGCTAACGCAATGATTCCCCCGCTAGGGGGAATCATTCTGTCTGTGAAGCCTGGCGATTGTCTTTTCGAATCGGCTTGAAAACCCAATAGGTAATGGCAAGGGATACTACCACGATTAGCATGGGCAGCCAGAAGGCATGCTCCTTGCCCGACGTGAATACAAACACTGTTGGCAAGGCCACCAACAGGAGCAGCCCATCTCCCCAGTGGCGAACCAGCTTTACGGCAAGGGCCACGCAGAGCAGCAGGGTGAACGCAATCCAAATCCAGGATGCTATCCCCGGGATCCAGCCGTAGCCCGGGATGCTGACCAGAGCATATCCCTGCCAGGACCGTGGGAACAGGTCGAATGCCAGGTGAACGGCATATCCCAGTGTAAGACCCATCCCGAATCGGCGGGGCAATGGATTGTCCACCTGCGCCAGGACGAATGCCGCGACGGGGAATAACGGGCCGTGGGTGATGATGGAGCGGTGCAGCAAGAACCCAACCTGTTGGTCAATGTCGGGTAGCTTCAAGCCAATGTAGGCTGCAATTCCCAACGCGACAAGGCTAAGCGGCTGCCAAATAAGTGTCATTCGCGCAAGATATCCCACCGGGGACGCTTAAACAACCGGGCGCAGCGAAGAGATCCGCTCCTTACCAATGGTAGCCCCATCTTCCCGTGCAATGGGTCTTGGAATGTAAATTGTGAATTGTCACCGCAGGGGCAACACAATCGCAGGGAAGCTTGCCCCTCGTGCGGATGTAATTTACCATCAGAAATGGAAGCAGATTCGCTGCCCTCGGGAGAATGGCATGAACACGATCGTTTTCACAGCTGATGTTGACGGAGACACCCTTGCTCAAGCCAATGAGGTGTTGGCTAAAGAAGGGATGACTCTTTCCGAGGCCCTGCGACTGATGCTGAACTATATCGTGGTGGAAGGACGAGTGCCTCATTTCCATTGCATCGTACCCAACGAGGAAACGCAGGCAGCGATTGCTGATGCAGAACGAGGAGACCTGGTCACAATGGGTTCGGTGGCCGAACTTATGGCAGATCTGAATGAGGACGATTAGACGCACTCGGAGTTTCAAGCGCGATTTCAGGAGGGAGAAACGCGGCCGATATCGCCAGACACTTGACAAGGATCTGGAACTGATATTGGTACTACTGGTTAACGATGGGTGATTCCAGAGCACTATCAGGACCATCCGATGCGTGGTGACAGAGGTCGGGAGCGAAACTGCCATGTTCATCCCGACCTCGTTCTTCTGTATAGAAGGCCTAACTCCACCGACCTCGAGCTGATTCGATTGGGATCCCATAGTGAACTCAGTATCTGACGGGTGATTATCAGTAGGTGCGTTGGCACATCCTAAGGTGGGGTTATTCCTGACGATTTCTACCAGCCTCAGAACGAAAATCAGCAGAGGCAGTTTACGCCCTACCCGAACAGGCGGGGGATAATCTCGCCGAGGGCGTACCCCACGCCGGCAGACAGGCTGCCGATGCCCAGGATCTCGAGCCCCTGCATCAGCGGCGAACGCTCCACCATCCGGCCTTTTATCAGCCCCAGCGCGAACAGCCCGGCCAGCGTCGCGCCTACCGACACTCCTATGGCGGTGCCGCCGGTCAGGAAAAAGTGCGGCACCAGCGGAATCGCGGCGCCGGTGATGAATGCCAGCCCCATCACCAGGGCGTCCTTGACCGGGTTGGTGGTCTCCTCGGTGCTGATGCCCAGCTCCTTCTCCACCAGCGTCTTCAGCCACAGGTCGCGGTCCTGGGAGATATCGTCGGCCATCTGCCGGGCCTCGTGGTAGGTCATCCCCTCGCGCTGGAACAGCACCACAAGCTCGGCCAGCTCCTCCGCGGGGTTGGCGTCCAGTTCGCGGGCCTCGCGCTCGATCTCGGCGCGCTGAACATCTCGTTCGGCGCGAGAGCCGAGGAGGGCGCCGGTGCCCATGGATAGCATGCCCGGCAGGGCAGCGGCCAGGCCCGCGACCACGACTGCTGTCTGGCTCTCGAAGGCGACGGCCACGCTGGTGACCAGGGCGACGGTGCTGAGCAGCCCATCCTGGGCACCGAATACCACCTCCCGCAACCGGCCGAGGCGGGCAACACGCCAGATCTCGCTGTCCACCTCGGCGGCGGCGGTATTGTAGGTGTCGCGGTCGAAGGCACGGCCCGCAGCGGCGGTGGCCTCCGAGGAGCCGTCGGGGACTGGAGCCAACGAAACTGCGCCAACGCTGGCGGGCATGACTGGAATCTCCGGGACTGGTGCCGGGGCGACAGGAGCCATACCGTTCCGGGCGGCTAGCTTGGCCTCCAGGCCGGCCAGGGCTTCCAGGAATGCCTCGAGGTGGTGGCGTTCACGCTCCATGGCCAAGGTGAACGAGTCGGCGGCCTCCTGGTTACCCTCCTCCAGCGCCTCCCGGATCATCATGGGGTAGATGGTCGCGGCCTCCTGGGCCTCACCTTCGATGATGGCGCGCAGGTTCTCGGCGGTCGAGGCCATGTCGCCAGTGACCCTCAGGTGGTTGATTCCGTGGACGGTCTCGGCCCCCGCCACCTCCTGGAAGATCTGGGCGACCTCGGGGTGCCCTTCCTGCATGGCCCGTTGGGCATAGGCGTTGTACTTGAGGTTGGCCAGGGCCTCGGAAACAATGGCATTCCAGAGATTTTTCTCGGTCCTGGTGAGGCTGACGGGTTCGGCAGCCATGATTAATCTCCCCTGCTGATGCGATACACGTGGATTCTGAATATATTGTATCAAGAGAACCGGATGTGCGTGGCATTTTCGGGAGAGGAAATACGAAATTCGTAGCTGGTGACTGAACCGTGATTTATTGGATAGCGAGTCTTCGCTGTTTGCTTGACCCAGAGCGAGGGGCGCCAATGGAAGGCGAGGAAGCTTGGACGGTATCCTTTCGTTTCCGAACAGTCGGGGTGACTCCCTCACCTTAACTCTCTGCCGGAGGGAGAGGGAATTTGCCATACATCCTGGGAGACTTTTGTAAGAGTGGCGTACGGGGCGAAAACGAGCGGTCAGTGGCTGCGTTAGAGGCTGTAAGTTGCTAGCCGCCGGGAGAGGCGTGATGGCCGATCATTTTCCAGCCGTCGTCGTGGCGGGCGAAAAAGTTGGTGGCGTAGGTGGAGAAGTTGGCGGCCCGGCCCTGCACCACGCTGGTGATGCCCTCGACGCAGGTCACGCAGCCGAACTCGCCCTGCACCACCACGTTCAGGTAGCGGACCGAAAACTGCATCAGGTTGGCGTTGTCGAAGATGCGCACCCAGCTCTCGCGAATGTGCTCCCAGCCGACGATGGGAGTCCAGCCTGGGTGGACGCACATGGCCCGGTCGGAGGTCTCCCAGACCTCGTCCATGCGCTCAATGCTGAGCTCGTTGAAGGCGTCGTAGAACCGCTGGTTGGCGGCTCTGATTTCCTCGAGGATTTCCGGTTCGTCATGGAGCATATTGTTTGAACTGTGATTTATTTGATTACGTGATTACCTTGATTTTCCGGTTTATCATATCGGTCTACGATGCTGCCGTTTCACCCTCACCCCAACCCTCTCCCTCAAGGGAAAGGGAGAATGGAGGACGCTGCCTCGAGAGGGTGAGCATGTTACGGAGCCCGGCCGGCGCGGGTTGCCCAGTACTCCCAGGCGCGGCCCATGGTGCGGACACCGAGCTGGCCTTGGCCCATTATGGCGATCTCGCCGGGAGACAGGTACTCCACATCGCCGAGTTTCAGCGATTCCAGGAGCAGGCGGGCGTTGACCTGCAGGTAGATGGACGCCATCACCGTTTCTTTCAGCGAACCGCCGGCCACCACGCAGCCGTGGCCGCGCATCAGTGCCACGCGGCGCGGGCCAAGGGTGGCGGCAAGGTCGCGGCCCTGGTCGTTGGTGGTGACCAGCAGGTTGGTGTCGCCGAAATTGTCGCGGATGTCCCAGACCGGGATGTTGTCTCCGATCAGAGCGGCCAGGTGGAAGATTGGACGCAGGGGCACCCCCGTAACGCCGAAGGGCACCACGGGCTGGGAGTGGTTGTGCACCACGGCCATCACGTCGGGTCGCGACTCGTAGACGCCGCCGTGAATGGGCCGCTCGGAATACATTTCGCGGTCCTGCTGGTCCACTGGCTGGTTGTCCAGCGTGAACTCCATCAGGTCGCCGGTCACCACCAGTTCGGGAGCTCGGGACCGGGAGAGCCAGTACCGCCCGGGATCGTCGGGGTGGCGAATGCTGACGTGCCCGTAGGCGTCGACCACGTCCTCGCGGGCGAGGATGCGGTTGGCTGTAACGAGGTCCTCCAGCTGTTGGGCAAGGTCAGTCATATCCGATTGCTGAAAAAGTGGGTTAAACGCGAAGGGCGCGAAGGATACGCAAGGTGCACAGAGGTTGATTCACCAAACTCTGCGCTCTCCGCGTAAGCTCCGCGCGCTCTGCGTTGACTACTGGTCTGATTACGGCCTAGTGGGCAGGCGAGAAGGCGGCTGGGACCATGATCTTGGTCTCCTGGGCCAGCAGGAACTCGCGGGTGGGCGGCGGCCAGTGCGGGGACTTGATGGCCTCCTCGCGTATGCGGTTGCGCTCATCCATGTCCTTGTACGGCCAGATATGCACCCACTTGTTCAGTCCGCCCAGCTCGGTGTGCCAGGCGGCGGCCAGCGGCGAATACTCCTCGCGGTGGGGAACGGCGGCCTCCCAGCGCTTGAGGACCTCGCCCATGGAGCCGGTCTTGTAGGTGTAGGAGCGCATCTCGTAGACGTTGCCCAGCTCCTGGTCATTGCCCAGCGGGCGCATGAACGGCGCCGGGATGAAAATCTCCGACTCCATCTTGACGTACATATCCGGGTCGTTGGCGGGTGGCCAGTTGGGGTCCTGTGCGGCCTCGGCGCGGATGCGGGTGCGCTCGTCCAGGCTCTCGTAGGGCCAGACGTGGATCACCTGGTTCAGCGGGCCGATCTCGGTGTGCCAGAATGCGGCCAAGGGCGAGTACTGCAGCCTATGCGGCAGTGCCTTGGCGAAGTTCTCCTCGAAGGTGGGCACGCTACCGGGCTTGAGGGTGTAGGTGCGGACTTCGTATATCATCGCGGCTTTCTCCTGCAAGTGTGGCTCGGATCACGTAGGGTTCAATCTGCGGCTAGTGTAGCAAAAGCAGGGTATGCGGGCAATTTGCTGCGAATTGGTAGCTTGCCAGATGCCGAGGCAATTGGCCGGAGCCGAATGGGGAGGAAATGATTGAAAACCCCCGAACCTCAGAAAAAATTGCTGACGTTCTTGGCCAGCAGCACGGTCTGGTCGAGGACGATCTTGCGGTAGGCGACCCTGAGCTGTCCGTTCTCCCGGCGCAGCACGTCCTCGCGGCTGCCGACGTAGAAGTCCTCCTCGGTCTCGCCCCGGGTACGGTACATGATGAAGTTGGAGTACACCCGAAGCTCCCCGTCCCGCTGTCCCGCCTCCACCTCGATGTTGGAGACGAAGTGACGCGTCCGCGACGGCGGGTCCTCGGCCCAGGCCATTCCCGAGTCCAGGCGGCGGATGCGACGGGTCAGCGAGTCCTTGTCCTCGTCCATGATGGCCAGCTCGTCCTCGCGCGACAGTTCTCCCTCCTCGTACCGGGAGCCGTCCAGGATGGATATGGCCTTGCTGTTTGCCGGATACCGGTTCGACCGCAACGGCATCCAGTACTTGATGTCCTCGGCGAGGGTGTCAAGCCAGTCGTCGAACCGGCGGCTGTCCAGCAGCCGGGCCTCCCGATATAAGAATTGTTCCACCTCGCGAATGGTGTCGTCTCGCATGTTCGGTAACTCCGGTTATTCAGGTGCTATAGCAAGTCCCCTCTCCTTCCGGGAGAGGGTCACGGCGGGGGCGTCTACTCTCTGGCACTTCACCGCTCCCGATCCCATCAGGATGGCCAGCGGTGGGAGTCCATCAGCTGGCTCCAGCGGCCGTAGAAGGCGCGGTGGTTGTTCTCGCTGAGACGGTAGTCGCTGGCCACACCGAGCAGGTCCTCGTCGTAGCTGGCGTGGCCGAGGCCCATGGAGATGTTCAGCTGGTGACGGCGGGAGACGACGCCCTTCCCCGATATGCTGCAGCCCTCCCAGTTGTCCATGTCGTCCTGCTCAAAGGCGCCGGATGGTCCGAAGGCGCGGATGGCGGTGATGCGGAAGGCCTCCTTGACCGATTCCGGCGCGGCCTTGTCGACGTATACGGCGGCCTGAATCTCGGTCTTGCCCGGTCCCTTGGGCTGCCAGACGCGGAATGTCCTGGCCACACTGCGGAGCAGGGACAGGTTGGGGAAAATGGTGCCGGCGTGGGGACGGATCAGGTGTATGCGTTTGCCGAGGCGCTTGTTGACCTCGTCGCGGATCTCGTCCTCGTATGCCAGGATCTCCGGCACCGCGGGATCCGAGGGGTCCTCGGGGCCCAGGCCGACGATGCAGTGGCCGTTGCCGGGAGAGACGACGGCGCCCTCGCGGGAGGGTCGGGAGCGGAAATCGCCGCCGAACCCGGTGGTGACGGCGGACAGGTGACTCCAGCCGGTGTGGTAGCCGTCGCCGCAGAAATTCTCGGCGGGCATCTTCCAGTTGGCAGGAATGGTCCACTTGTGGATTCCGCCAATGACCTCGACGCCGCCCTCGCGACGGTCGAAGAACACATCGAGGTACCAGGTGGTGTCGCCGAGGTATTCCAGCAGCGAGGGAGCACCGCGATCAAAGGTGGCGAAGACCAGGCCCTTGTAGCTGTCCAGTTGGGCCACCGGGATGAGTCCCCACTTGGACTGGTCCAGCTCGCCGTAGTAGGCGTCCTGGAGGTTCGGCACGGCCTGAAGCGCCCCGTCGTTGCCGAAGGCCCAGCCGTGGTAGGCGCAGATGAATGCGGCGGCGTTGCCGTTATCGGCGCGGCAGAGGCGATTGCCCCGGTGGCGGCAGATGTTCAGGAACGCGCCGATCTTGCCGGAGCGGTCCCGGACTACCAGCACCGGGTCCTCCCCCATGTAGGTGGTCAGGAAGTCACCGGGGTTAGGGATCTGAGTCTCGTGGCAGAGGAATAGCCAGCAGCGGGCGAATATTTGCTCCAGCTCCTGCTGGTAGATTTCCTCGTTGCTGAATATGCTGGGGTTGATTACGCCGTTCTCGGTGTCGACCAGACTGGCCATAGGTGCCAAGGCCATGGGAACCTCCTTGCCGGGTGGGGTGATTCAAGCGTAGGCTCTCGGACACGTCTTGGCGGATGAAGGGGCTATCCTCTATAGGTCTCCCAATTCCTGAACGACATAGCTTATGCTACGGACGTATTCGAACCCTGGTCGGCGTTACAGTGATGAGGCATCCTTTGTCCATTGCATCTGCGTTGTTGTCGATCAGGTCCAACACTGCTTTCACTTTGTCCGCCACTGTCATGCCAACTAAACGTATTACGCAGTGATGTGGCAGGTGGCGTAAGAAAATAAGCTCCCCGAAGTCTTTGTCCTCAGTAATGATCGTTCTCTGTTGTTCAGTTGCCAATGCCAGGATTTCTTCGTCTGATGCCTTGGGATTCAATTCAAAGATTGGCAACACATCGTGTCCTTGTGCACTGAGCGTACCCCGTAAATCCCGGGAGTCGGCGCACACGTCGAGCAGAAATCTCACCGTCCATTACCGAACTGTCATACGATCATGGACCGTTTCGCCTGCGACCAATCGATGAGCGTAGGCAATACAGGCCTGAATGTCTTCAGGTTCCAGAAATTCATACTCTTGGAGTATGGTTTCGGAGGTCTCGCCAGCGGCCAACATCGCCAAGACGTGCTCCACAGCGATGCGCATGTCTCGTATGATTGGCTTGCCGCCAAAGACATCCGCGCGAACGGTGATCCGGCGCAAGAGTTCGCTATCCGGTGTCAAGGCCTACACCTCGGCCCAGTTGCGGGCGGCCATCAGGTCGCTCCAGCGCTTGTAGAACTGGCGCTGGTTGCTGTCGCTGTAGCGGTACTGGCTGGTCGTGGCCTCGTAGTCCTCGTTGTAGGTCTCGTGTCCCAGGCCCATCTGGTAGTTGAGCAACTGGCGGCGGGCCACCACTCCTCGGCTGGTCTGCGTGCACTCCTGCCAGTTGTCCATATCGTCCTGCTCGAAGGTGCCGGACGGGCTGAAGCCCCATACAGCGGTCTTGCGGATGGCCTCCTTGACCTCGGGCGGCGCCGCCTTGTCGGCGAAGGCCCAGGACCAGATCTCGATGCTGTTCGGACCCTTGGGGTGCCATACCCGGAATGCGTGTGAGCTCCCTTTCAGCAGGGAAAAGTTAGGGAACACGGTGCCCACCACCGGATTCAGCTCCCTGGCCCTTGGTCCCAGGCGGGCCTCCATTTCGGCGCGAGTGTCGTCCTCGTAGTCCTTCAATACCTGCAGCGGCTCGCCCGTCTGGTCGGCGGCGACTGTGATCATGCCGTGGCCGTTGCCCGGCGACACGGGCCCGCCCCCAGGATGGGACGACGCGGTGACGCCCACCGCGAACCCCGTGCGTATGGGCGACAGGTGCGACCACTGGACGTGATAGGCGTCGCCGATAAAATTCTCGGCGGGCATCTTCCAGTTGCAGGGGACGACCCACTTGTGGACGCCGCCGATAACCTCCACGCCACCCTCCCGGCGGTCGAACATGGTGTCCAGGTACCAGGCCATCGGGCCTAGGTAGTCCAGCAGCGTCGGTGCGTCTTTATCGAATGTCGCAAAAATCAGGCCCTTGTAGGTGTCCAATTGGGCCACAGGAATGAGACCCCACTTGGACTGGTCCAGCTCGTTGTAGTAGGCGTCTTGCAGGTTGGGAACAGCGGCCAGCTTGCCGTCGGCCCCGAAGGCCCACCCGTGGTAGGCGCAGATGAAGGTGCCGGCGTTACCGTCGTCGGCGCGGCACAGGCGGTTGCCCCGGTGGCGGCAGATGTTCAGGAAGGCGTTGACCTTGCCCTGCCGGTCTCGTGTGACCAGCACCGGGTCTTCGCCCATATAGGTGGTCAGGAAATCTCCGGGATTGGGGATCTGCGTTTCGTGGCAGAGGAAGAGCCAGCATCGGGCGAAGATCTGCTCCAGCTCCTCTTGGTAGATGGATTCCTCGCTGAAGATGCGGGGGCTGATCAGGCCCCTGTCCAGGTCGACCAGGTTGTTGACTTCTGCCAGCACCATGCGTAGCTCCTCCCTCCGGGTCTGTTTCGGGAATCAATCATCGGATTTGATGGATTGTATTACATGAGAGGCCGGAAGATAAGGCTGACAATGGGGAGCTTGGTGCCCTTCAATTTTTCCCTCCCCCTCAGGGGGAGGGTTAGGGTGGGGGTGATAGGCCAGTGTTCAGTTGTGCCAGGGCAGCCACAAGGGCTGCCCCTACGGGTGGCCGTTGGCACTTCCTACAGGTCGGCCCAACTGCGGGCGGCCATCAGCTCGCTCCAGCGCTTGTAGAACTGGCGTTGGTTGCTGTCGCTGAACCGGTACTGGCTGGTTAGGGCCTCGTAGTCCTCATTGTAATTCTCGTGGCCGAGCCCCATCTGGTAGTTGAGCATCTGGCGGCGGGCCACCACGCCCCGGCTGGTGAGGGTGCAGTTCTGCCAGTTGTCCATGTCGTCCTGCTCGAAGGTTCCGGAGGGACTGAACCCGTAGGCGGCGATCTTGCGGATGGTCTCCTTCACCTCGGGCGGGGCTGCTTTGTCGGTAAAGGCCCAGGCCCAGATCTCGATGCTGTTGGGGCCCTTGGGGTGCCAGACGCGCAGCGAGTGGGAGTTGGTCTTGATCACGGAGAAGTTGGGGAACACAGTCCCCACGATGGGGTTCAGATCACGGGCGCGGGGTCCGAGGCGCGCCTCGAACTCCTCCCGGGTATCCTCCTCGTAGTCCACGAGCAGCTGCACGGGTTCGGCGGTGTCGTGGCCGCCGTAGGCGATGAAGCCGTGGCCGTTGCCGGGGGAGACGTTCCCGCCTCCGGGGGAGGTGCCGCGGGTGATGCCGAACCCTGAGCGGAGTGTGGCCAAATGGGACCACTGCACGTGGTAGGCATCGCCGATGAAATTCTCGGCAGGAAACTTCCAGTTGCAGGGGACGACCCACTTGTGCACCCCGCTGAGCACCTCGGACCCGCCCTCGCGGCGGTCGAAGAGCGTGTCGAGGTACCAGGCCATGGGGCCGAGGTAGTCCAGCAGCGGCGGCGCGTCTTTGTCGAACGTCGCGAAAATTAGCCCCTTATAGCTGTCCAGCTGGGCCACGGGGATGAGGCCCCACTTGGACTGGTCCAGCTCGTTATAGTAGGCGTCCTGCAGGTTGGGCACTGCGGCCAGCTTGCCGTCGGCGCCAAAGGCCCAGCCGTGGTAGGCGCAGATGAAGGTGCTGGCGTTGCCGTCGTCGGCGCGGCAGAGGCGGTTGCCCCGGTGCCGGCAGATGTTCAGGAAGGCGTTGACCTTGCCCTGCCGGTCGCGGGTGACGAGGACCGGGTCCTCGCCCATGTAGGTGGTGAAAAAGTCCCCGGGGTTGGGGATCTGCGTCTCGTGGCACAGGAAGAGCCAGCAGCGGGCGAAGATCTGCTCCAGTTCCTCCTGGTAGATGGAATCCTCGCTGAATATGCGGGGGCTGATCAGGCCCTTGTCCAAGTCGACCAGAGTGTTAACGTCTGCCAGGACCATAATCGTTCCTCCCCTCGGGTCGTCATCCGGAATCAATCATGGGTTCTGGTGGATTGTATTACAGGCTGCACATTAAGGTAAGGCGAGGGGGACTTGGAGCCCCTCAATTTTTCCCTCCCCCTCAAGGGGAGGGTAAGGGTGGGGGTGATAGGCCAGTGTTCAGTGGTGCCAAGGCAGCCACAAGGGGACGCCCTCACCCTGACCCTCTCCCGGAGGGAGAGGGAATTTGGTTTATAGGTCAGCCCAGCTTTGCGCTGACATCATTTCGCTCCAGCGCTTGTAGAACTGGCGCTGGTTGTTGTCGCTGAACCGGAATTCGCTGCTCAGCCCCTCGTTCTCCTCGTTGTAGTGGTCGTGGCCGAGGCCCATCTGGTAGTTGAGCATCTGGCGACGGGCCACCACTCCCCGGCTGGTGAGGGTGCAGTTCTGCCAGTTGTCCATGTCGTCCTGCTCCAGGACGCCCGAGGGACTGAAGCCGCGGACTGCGATGAGGCGGATGGCGTCCTTGACCTCCGGCGGCGCGGCGCGGTCGGTGTAGACCCAAGACCATATTTCGATGTGGTCCGGGCCCTTGGGATGCCAGACCCGGAAGGTGCGGGCGCTCGCCTTGAGGATGGAAAGGTTGGGGAAGATGGTGCCGACCAATGGGTTCAGGGCTTCCGAGCGAGGCCCGAGGCGCTTCTCCACCTCGGCCCGGATTTCGATTTCGTAGTTCTTGAGGGCGTCCATCGGCTCGCTGGTGGTGCCGCTGACGGCGCACCAGATGCCGTGGCCGTTACCGGTGGAAATGGCGCCACCGCCATCCACAGCCTGGATCGTCGGGCCCACGCTGAATCCCTGCAGGATTGGCGACAGGTGCGACCAGGGTGTGTGGTAGGTGTCGCCGATGAAATTGTCAGCCGGGAATTTCCAGTTGCAGGGCGCAACCCACTTGTGGACACCACCGATGACCTCGATGCCGCCCTCGCGCCGGTCGAAGAAAGAGTCCATGTACCACGTCATGGGCCCGAGGTAGTCCAGCAGCGGCGGCGCGTCCTTGTCGAAGGTGGCAAAGATCAGGCCCTTGTAGCTGTCCAGCTGGGCCACGGGGATGAGGCCCCATTTGTTCTGGTCGAGCTCATTGTAGTAGGCGTCCTGCAGGTTAGGCACGGCGGCCAGCTTGCCGTCGGCCCCGAAGGCCCAGCCGTGGTAGGCGCAGATGAACGTGCCCGCGTTGCCGTCGTCGGCGCGGCAGAGGCGGTTGCCCCGGTGCCGGCAGATGTTCAGGAACGCGTTGACCTTGCCCTGCCGGTCGCGGGTGACGAGGACCGGGTCCTCGCCCATGTAGGTGGTGAAAAAGTCGCCGGGGTTGGGGATCTGCGACTCGTGGCAGAGGAAGAGCCAGCAGCGGGCGAAGATCTGCTCCAGTTCCTCCTGGTAGATGGAATCCTCGCTGAAAATGCGGGGGCTGATCAGTCCCCGGTCAGCATCCACCAGCGAGGAAACGTCAGTCAGGACCATGTGTAGGCCTCCCTCCGAACTGCGCCGTGAGTTATCAATTCAGGAGGGATTGTATTACAGGCGAGGCGTCAGGATAAGGCGGGTGATGGGGGTTAAGCGCCGACGGCGAGGAGTCGTCGTTGGTTCGAGTACGGAATTGACATGGATGAACAGGATGGACAGGATTGGGAGTGTAAGGGCAGCCTCAAGGGCCGCCCTCACCCTGACCCTCTCCCCGAGGGAGAGGGAATTTGGTTTATAACTCGGCCCAGCTTTGCGCTGCCATCAGTTCGCTCCAGCGGCGGTAGAACTCGCGCTGGTTGCTGTCGCTGAAACAGGAGTCGCTGGTCAGGCCCTCTTTCAAGACACTGTAGCCCTCGTGGCCGAGGCCCATCTGGTAGTTGAGCATCTGGCGGCGGGCCACCACGCCCCGGCTGGTCAGGGTGCAGTTCTCCCAGTTGTCCATGTCGTCCTGCTCCAGGGCCCCGGCAGGACTGAAGTTGCGGAGTGCGACCAGCCGGATGGCCTCTTTGACCTCAGGTGGTGCGGCGCGGTCTGTGAAAGCCCAGGACCAGATTTCGATCTGGTCAGGGCCCTTGGGGTGCCATACCCGAAAGCAGCGGGTGCCGCCCTTGAGGATCGAGAAGTTGGGGAAAATGGTGCCCACTATGGGGTTCAGCGCCTGGGAGCGCGGCCCAAGGCGGGACTCCACTTCGCAGCGGACCCGCGCCTCGTAATCGTCCAAGACCTCGGTCGGCTGGCGTGTCGAACCGCTGGCGACGGTGAAAATGCCATGCCCGTTGCCTGTGGATACCGCCGTGCCGGAATTGTCTGACTGGGTCGTTGGCCTTGGGGAGAATCCGGCGACGATAGAGGACATGTGCGACCAGAGAAAGTGGTAGGTATCGCCGATGAAATTCTCGGCAGGGAATTTCCAGTTACACGGCACGACCCACTTGTGGATGCCGCCAATCACCTCAGCACCGCCCGCTCGCCGGTCGAAGAATGCGTCCAGGTACCAGGTCATCGGACCGAGATACTCAGCCAGCGGCGGCGCATTTGCGTCAAAGGTCGCGAATAGCAGGCCCTTGTAGCTGTCTATCTGGGCCACCGGTATGAGGCCCCACTTGGACTTGTCCAACTCGTTGTAGTACGCATCTTGCTGGTTGGGCACGGCGGCCAGCTTGCCGTCGGTGCCGAAGGCCCAGCCGTGGTAGGCGCAGATAAACGCGGACGCATTGCCGTCGTCGGCACGGCACAGCCGGTTGCCCCGATGGCGACAGACGTTCAGGAAGGCGTTGACCTTGCCCTGCCGGTCGCGGGTGACCAGCACCGGGTCCTCGCCCATATAGGTGGTGAAAAAGTCGCCGGGGTTGGGGATCTGCGTCTCGTGGCAGAGGAAGAGCCAGCAGCGGGCGAAGATCTGCTCCAGTTCCTCCTGGTAGATGGCATCCTCGCTGAATATGCGTGGGCTGATCAGGCCTTTGTCCACGTCTACCAGCGTATTGACATCCGCCAGAACCATGATTGTTCCTCTCTTCGCCCTTGCTCATCGAACCAGTTTGGGGTATCGATGGATTGTATTGCGGGAGGAGACGGATATCAGGCGCGAGGAGTGAGAGAGTAGTGCGGATATTGTGAGATTTGTGAAGACGGATGGGCTGCTGCGAGGTGCACCGCTACGTGTTCATCCTCGCGAGTTCACCCCCCCAACCATTCTTAATCAAGAGGGAGAGAATTAACGGGAGCACCTACGCTTGGGGGCGGTGGATTGCGACGGTGTCGGAGTACTGGCGGGCGGTCGCTACCGTGGGGTCGTCGTCGGTAGCGTCGCCCATGACGCAGACGATGGCCCAGAGGCCCTCGCGGGACTCACGGGCCGCTCGGTTCACCAGCTCCTCACGGTTGCCGTCATTCATGGTCAGCTTGACGCCGCGCACCAGGTGGCCTATGGCGGCCAGGACCTCTGAATCCGCCACCACGTAGTCGGCCATGTTCAGCATGTCCCTGACCTCAGTGGAGAGACCCGAAGGGTTGCCGTCACCCAGCGCCACGACGTTCAGCGCGCGCTCCTCGGACCTGAACGCGGCCACGAACTGGCGGGTCAGGTCGACCTGGCGGGCGTGGCTGGCCTCGTGGCCCGACGAGCGCTCCAACAGCTCCAGCAGGGTCAGGCCGGGAAATGAGTTGGACGGGTTCGGCGGAGTTGCCGGACGTTCCAGCTGCTCCGGGGTGAGATCGGTCAGCAGGGCGCGGAGCCGACGGTGGGTGGCCTCCTGGTGCTCCAGTTCCTGACGGAAGTGTTCGTCGCGGCTGGAGAAAGGCGGCAACATCTCCATCTCGCCGCGGGCGATCTTCTCAAGGGCGTCGACGTAGCGTTCTGAGTCCAGGTGCAGCAGCACGTCGCGGACCGACCAGCGGGCACCCAGGAACGCCTCCTCGGCCTCCAGTCCCTCCAGAGACTTCAGCAGTATCTCGTGGCCCTCGTCTAGGCGTTGCAATGCGGCGTCGCGGCGCTGCAGGATGGACTGGCGCTCTTCAGGTGTCAAGGGTGTCTCCAAAAGCTGTCTGAACTGTGATTCGTTTGATTATAAGATTACCGTGATTGCCAGTGTACGCCAAAGGGCGCGAAATCAGGAAAATCCCTTAATCAAGCAAATCACAGTTCTGATTACTTCCGGCGTTGGCAGAGGCGGCGATGCTACAATCGAATCGTATGGCTTCTGAGACTGGCAACAGGGAGAAACTGGCGGGCGCAAGGGTACCCGCCGAGCGGCTGCGGCGCATGCTCGACCGGCTGGCGGCGGACGCGAGGTTCGAGGACTCGTCGTCGCTGTATCTGGCTCCCGGAGATACGGCTGACCGGACCGCGCTGGCCGCGACCGGGTGGGACCGCCCCCTCGCTGAGGTGGGCGATGCAGCGCTCGGGGATGGCTGCGGGCTGGTGGGGGTGCGCTGTGGCGATCGAGGGCTTCTGGTGGCGCCGCCTTTTCCCGTTAAAGAGACATTCCTGTCCATGGACTTGGACGACGGGCCGCTGCGGCTGATCATGGACGGGAACTACACCGTCGGCGTGGTGCTGGTGCGGCTGGGCCGGTTCTCGGTGGCGGTGTTCCGCGGCGGCGAACTGGCGGAGGCCAAGACGGATTCCCGGTACGTTAAGGGCAAGCACCACGCGGGCGGAACGTCGCAGCTGCGATACACGCGGGTGCGCGACGGGCAGATACGAAGGCTGTACGGCAAGGTCTGCGAGGAGGTGCGGGCCCGGCTCTCACCGCGAGAAGTGGGGCTGGACCACGTGGTGCTGGGCGGCGAGCGGTTCACGCTGAACGGGCTGCTCAAGGACTGTCCGGCTCTGGAGGCACTGCAGCCAATTACGCTCAAACGCAGGCTGAACATCCGCGATCCGAAACGTGATACTCTGCCGCAGGTCGCGACCATGCTCACGGAGAGCAGGGTGTGGGAGCTGGAGTTTAGTTAGCGGGTATGTCTGAACTGTGATTCGTGTGATTTCCGTGATTGTCTCGATTTTCTCCCGATTCCATCACAGGAATCCCTGAATCACGGGAATCATAGTTCAGACAAAAACGGAGATGTTGAATGGCTCTGGGTGGTTTTGGTTCTGGCGGGCGGTTGCTGGAGTTCGACAAGGTGCTGGAGCAGCTTTCTGGCTACGCGCGTACGGCTCTCGGGCGGCAGCGTGTGGCGGAGTTGGAGCCGTCGGATGACCTGCTTGAGGTGGCGACGCGCCAGCAGGAGACCACCGAGGCCCGTCGCTACATCGACGATGGCGGATCGCTGGAGTTCGGGCCGGAGCAGGACATCACCGAACTGGTCCAGCGCGCTCTCCTAGGCGGCCTGTTGCGGGGCGCCGAGCTGTTCGCTGTCCGCTCCTTCGCCCGGGCCGCCCGCTTCGACCGCGACGAGCTGAGAGAGCGAGAGACCCTGCCGCTGCTGTCCAGCCTGGCCAGCAACATCCCCGATCTTGGGCATCTCGACCGGGAGATCGGGGCTGCCATCAGCCCGGCGGGCGAGGTCCTGGACTACGCCAGCCCGCTGCTGGGGCGGTTGCGGGCCGAGTCGCGGCAGGCGCAGAGTCGCCTGAACGACATAATGGAGCGCAACCTGCGCCGTTTCCAGCGGGCCGAGGTGGTGCAGGAGCCGATCATCACACAACGCAACGGACGCATGGTGCTGCTGATCAAGACCGAGATGCGCTACCGCGTCCCCGGAATCGTCCACGACGTCTCTGATAGCGGCGCCAGCGTGTTCGTCGAGCCCATGGCAGCCGTCGATATGGGCAACCGCTGGCGGGAGGCCAGGATGGCCGAGGAGCGGGAGGTTGAGCGGGTGCTGCGCCAACTATCCATCCGCGTGGGCGAGACCGCAGAGGACGTACTGCTGGCCCTGGACATCGTGGCGCGCCTGGACCTGGACATCGCCAAAGCCCGCTACTCGTCAACACTGCGGGCCTCACCTCCGGTCATTGAGGATGCGAGGGATTACCCCCACCCTAACCCTCCCATTCAGGGGGAGGGGATAATTGGTGGTGCTATCCGCGAAGGGGAGGGAGTCACTGACGAGGAGCGTGCCCCGCTGCGCAGCTTGCGGCTCAGCCGCGCCCGGCACCCCCTGCTTGCGGGTGATGTGGTCCCCATCAGCCTGAGCCTGGACTCGCAGCGGGGAGTGCTGCTGATCACCGGCCCCAACGCCGGGGGCAAGACCGTCGCCCTCAAGACCGTGGGGCTGCTGGCGATGATGGCCCATGCCGGGCTGCATGTCCCGGCCGATGAGGCCCGGTTCCCGGGATTCGATGGCATCTATGCCGACATAGGGGACCAGCAGAGCATCCTGGAGTCGCTGTCGACCTTCAGTTCGCACATCACCAACCTGCTGGGCATTATGCGTCGGGCCACTGGCCGGTCGCTGGTGCTGGTGGACGAGCTGGGCACCAGCACCGACCCCGAGGAGGGCGCAGCACTGGCCAGCGCCATACTGCGGCACTTTCAGCAGATGGGAGTGTTCCTCGTGGGCACCACGCACCAGCGCGGCGTGGCCCGCGCCGTGCAGGAACACCCGGGCATGCAGAACGCCAGCGTCGACCTTGACCCGGATACGCTGGCGCCCACGTACCAGCTGACGGTGGGTCTGCTCGGACGTAGCTACGCCCTCACCATCGCCGCCAGGCTGGGAATGCCGCAGGATATCATCGACGACGCCAGCGCCGGAATCTCGCCGGTGGAGCAGGCAACAGAGACGCTGCTGCGGGAATTGCAGCAGGAGCGCCGCACGGTTGAAGAACTGAAAGAGGAGGCAGAATCGGCCCGGCTGGCCGCCGTAGGAATGCGGCAGGAACTGGAGGAGCAGCTGGGTTCGGTAGAGGCCACCAAAATGGAACTGGTCGAGGAGGCCCGCCGTGAGTTGCAGCTGCGTACCAGCCACCTGGTAGACCGGCTGCAGCGGGCAGAGCGTTCCCTGGATCTCGCGGCTGCCCGTATGGCAGCCAGTGCGGTAGGCGCGACGAGTGGTACCTCAGCGTCCCCGGAGCCACCCGTTGAGTTCCGCGAGCACCGGGACGAGTTGCGTGAGGTGCAGCAGGAACTGGACGCCGCCGATTGGCGGCCCATCGAGGTCGATCGGACTCCGTGGCACGAGCGGCTGCAGAGCGGCGACCGTGTCTACGTGCGGGGCATCAGCCAGCCGGTGGAGGTGATCACGCCACCGGACGGTTCGCCGGGTTTGGCGCAGGCGCAGCGGGTGGAGGTGCTGCTGGGGACCATGCGGGCCAGGATCCCGGTGTACCAGTTGCAGAGCCTGGCCGAGGGGCACCCGGCAGCGGCGCAGCACGGCGTCCACCTGGACCGCGCCGAGAACCGGCCTCCGGCCCCGCGGCTACCCGACCCCGAAATGGACCTGCGCGGCCTGCGGGTGGACGAGGCCGTGTCGCGCGTGGAGACGGCGCTGAACGACGCCGCGCTGGACGGTGTGTCGCTGCTGCGAATCATTCACGGCAAGGGCACAGGGGCGCTCAGGCGCGGCATCCGCGAGTTCCTGGCGGACCACCCGCTGGTGCAGACCGCCACGGACGGCGAGGGCGCCGGTGGCGACGGGGTGACGGTGGCCCACCTGCGGTAGTGGGCAGGGCGGGGTATGATGGATGCCGAAATCTCTGGATAATGTGCGACGCCAACTTTCAAGCGGCGAATTCGATCTTACCCTTCACGTAGCTAGGCGACTTATCCAGCGACAAATTACGGAACTGGACATAATGGAAGTGGGGGCAACTGCCAGAATCATAGAGGAATATTCAGACGAAAAGTATTCTCCCAGTTGCCTGCTGCTCGGATTCACTGGTGCTGACAGGCCGTTGCACATCCTGGTGTCGCTTGCCGATACCGATCTTTTTAGGGTGATAACGGTTTACGAGCCGGATCCCGAATACTGGACTGATAACACCACCCGGAGGTAGCCATGTTTTGTTGTGCGGTTTGCGGGTGTAAGCAGAGCCGTGCCGACCTTGTGGACGAGGTATTCAACGTCGGTGGCGAATACGTTCTGGTCGAGCGAATTCCAGCAGAGGTCTGCACGCGGTGTGGGGAGCAGTCCGTACGCTTAGAAACGTTTGACAAGGTACGGTCCGCGATCAATGGAGAATCCGCCCCTTTCCGGTCGATTCAAATGCGTGTCTTCGAGTTTGAAGCGACCGGAAATACGAGTGTGGCCGACGCCGCTACTTCCTGACTATTCCTGGTCCCCGGAACTGCCGTCAACGGGCGGTGACTGAACTCTACATCCCCTGGAACCAGGGTTGTCGGCGGTCGGCGAAGGCCTTTATGCCCTCCTGGAAGTCACGGGTGCGGGACGTCTGGGCAAAGGCCTCCGTCTCGGCATCCAGCTGGTCCTCGATGGTTGAATCCCAGGAGCGGTTGTAGAGTTCCTTGACCTTTCCGTAGGCGACCGTGGGTCCGTCGGCCAGGCGGGTGGCGGTCTCCAGGGCGTGGCGGTCCAGCTCCTCATCGGGGCAGACATGCGAGACCAACCCCAGCTCCAGCGCCCGCGGCGCCCCGATGGGCTGGCTGGCCAGGTACAGTTCCATGGCCCGGCCGGTGCCCAGCAGCCGGGGCAGCAGGTACGTAGAGCCGCCGTCGGCCGGGGCGCCGATGTTGGCGTAGGCCATTAGGAACCGCGCGCTTTGGGCCGCCACGCGCATGTCGGCGGCCAGGGTCAGGCTGAACCCCGCGCCCGCCGCGGCCCCGTTGATTCCCGCCACCACCGGCTTGGGCAGCCGGCGCAGCGGCAGCACGACCCGGCTATGCAGCGTGTCGGCCAGTTCGCGGATGGCCTGCGAGATTCCGTCGACGCCCGTCTCCTCCAGGGTGGCGACAAGTTGGCGCACGTTTGCACCGGCGCAGAAGGAGCCTCCCGAGCCGGTAAGCAGGACGGCCCGGATGTTGGGCGATGCGCACTGCTCCACGGCGTCACCCAGGGCTCCCATCATTTCGGGCGTGAGGGCGTTGCGGGTCTCGGGGCTGTTCAGGGTGATGATGCCCACGGCTCCCGACGTGCTGAATTTCACCGACTGTTCAGGCATTGGCACACTCTCCTGCAATATGGCCGGAAATCGTTCGGGTGGATTATGGCACGGGATCCGCTGCTTGGCACCCTGCCGGGGCGAAGCCTGTCCACTCAGTCGCGATCGCTTGCTCGTTGCGGGGTGGTGATTCACAGTACTACTTCCCGGTGAAATCTGAAGAGCATTTCAAATCGGCAAAGGCTAACTATGAACTCATGAATTGCTGATTCTGAGTACAAACCGGCAACTATGCTTCGGTCTTTTGGGAATAGCCGGCCAGTACAAAGCGATACTGGCACGTTATGGTAACCGGAGAATATAATTTTTAAGGAACAAGCAAGTTAATCCCAGAGGCCCAATGACGGCATCGCTGACCCTTCTCCTCGCCTGCCAGCGCTCCCGCACGACCAACTGCAGCGAGCTGACATGCCCGGTCACCCGCCATGTCGCTTAGGCTCCTCGCCGAGCGCGAGCGCCTCCTCTCCCAAGGCTTTCTCCTCGCAGCGCTCCTGGTCGCCATCGCCGTGCCGGCCCTGTACCTCGCGCTCCAGCCCGGCAGCGCCGTGGAGGGGCAGGAAGTCGATATTGTCGTTTCAATGGAGAGAGACTTGGTCAATGATTTCCCCACTAGAGTAGAGGACGGAGAGCGCCTGTATGTTACGGTGAAAATTAGTCGCGCACTCATGGATAGCGACGTGGGAACGCCAGAGGATACACACAAGCCTAGGTGCTATGGGAACATGGTTGGTCAAATAAAGGATCAACCTTGCGTAGAGTGCGGAATTGTTGTGTATGATTCTTGGAAAGGTAGATATGCTGACCAGTTGGTCGCGTTTATTTTTCGGAAGGATGATCCAATGGCAAAAAAAATTGGATTTCATGTGGAGGAGGCCCCAAGCGACTGTGGTGAAATGGATGATGATTGGACCATTTCTGGAGAAAGGAAAATTCGCGTTCAGATTAATGAGGCATTTCGAGAAGATCAGTATGGATACCGTATAAAACAGTCAGAGTTTGTAGGCACTGTACATAAGGGAGGTAATAGGGAAAACGCTATTTGTTACAACTCTCAACAAATCGATCACGGAGGTGGCAACGACAACAACAGCGCCAACGGAGGAAATGGCGGCAACGGAGGCAACGGAGGAGGCAATCCTCCTCCTGTCATAATTGAACCCGATCCGCCCACCAATACACCCACCAGCACACCTATCCCCACGTCGACGCACACGCCTACCCCCTCCGCGACGGCCACTCCTACACCGACAGCAACCCCCGCGCCCACCCCGACCGACACCCCGACACCTATTCCTAGCCACACGCCGACCGCCACGCCGACACACACACCAACACCGACGGCCACCCCAACCCCCACGCCTACGGCGACACCCACACCTACGGCCACCCCGACGCCTACGCCGACACATACACCCACACCGACAGCCACGCCGACGCCGCTGCCGACAGCCACACCGTTGCCCACGGCTACTGAAACGCCCACGGCCACGCCGACACCGACGCCGACTCCCACGCCGCTGCCCACGCGAGCCCAGGTGGTGCTGTTGCCGGCGCCCACGGTCGAGCTTCCAAGCCTGGAGGAGCCGGGCGTGCCGGTTATCGGAGACGCCCTGCCAAGGGTCCGCGACGCGCTGGGCACGGTGGCCAACGTGGGCCGGGACCGCCTGACATTGGTGCTGATCATGGCGGTAGTGCTGACGGTGTCCGGACTGGTGTTTCTCTACCTGATGTTCCGCCGACGCTAGCGGGCCAGCCGTTCGACGGAGCCTTTAGGTTTTTGCCAACTCGATTGCCCTGAGACTGTTGAGGGCCCGTGCGCTCGTGGTTCGACTAGCTCACCATGAACTCACTTTATGGCTCGATTGGGAAAACGAGAGACCCTGAACCGTCTGGTCTGACCGGAATCGAGAACCCGAATTGGATTCCTGGCTGGCGTATTGTGATGAATGCAGGAGGACCGCCAGAGTCTTCGCGACAGCTGGCGGTCCTCTCTTGTTCGGGACAGGCTCGGAGAGATCTATGGAGAATCGGCGTCAGTCCTGGGGTGTCATTCGTTCCACGACGCCTGCGATTCCGACGGGGGCCTCATCCTCGTCGTCGTCGGCTTCCTCCTCGGGCTGAACCACGGGCACGTGCATGGTGAACTCGGCGTACTCGCCGAAGACCGTGTCGACCACCAGGTCGCCGCCCATGCGGCGCGAAACGTCGGCGGCGATGGGCAGTCCCAGCCCGGCGCCCAGGGCACCCTCGCGGGTGGAGAAGAACGGATTGAAAATCCGGTCCACGATGTCATCGGCGATTCCCGGACCGTTGTCCCGCACGCGTACCGAGACTACGTCATCTGCCAGGTGGCTGGATACGGTGAGCTGCGGTAAGTATTCCTCTCCCAGCTCCGACCGCTTGGACTGCATGGCAAAGCAGGCGTTGGAGACGAGGTTGACCACCGCCTCGCCGAAGTCCCTCTCGGCCAGCATTTGCTCACCAACGGAATCATCGAGGTCGAGGGCCAGTTCGACATGGAAATCCTCGAATTCCGATTCAAAGGTATCGCATCCCTGCTGCGCGGCCTGTCGCAGTACCGCGTTCAGATCAGCCAGTACGGGTGTCCCACCATCGGCGCTCAGGCCCCGCATTCGCTCGACGATGGCCAGGGCGCGCCCGCCGTTGTATGAAACGCGGTTCAGGCTCTCGGTGATTTCCCCCGTGAGTTCGTCCAGCAGGGACGCATCGTTATCGGTCATCCTGTCGCGATAGCTGTTCAGCATCTCCGCCAGTTCCTGGTACAGGTCCAGGGAACCCTCGGAGAAATTCTTGACGAAATTCAGCGGGTTGCTGATCTCGTGGGCGACTCCGGACACCAACTCGCCCAGGGCAGCCAGCTTTTCCTGGGCCACGAGCCGCGCCTGCATTCGCTGCAGCTCGGCGTTGGCCTCCCGCAGCTCGCCGTAGAGCTGCTCGACCAGGTTGAGACGTTGCACCTCCAGTGCCTGCTGCCTGAAGTGTTCCAGCGCGTCTGCCAGCTGTCCGATCTCGTCACGCCCCACCTCCGGCACCGGGGTCTCCAGGTCACCGCCGGCCATGCCCCGCATGCGGTCGGAGAGCGCTGACAGGCGACGGACGACGGCGTTCCCGACCCAGAACCATGCGGCGACTGTGGCTGCGATCACGCTCACGATGCTGATCACCGCCAGCAGCACACGACCCTCGTCAAGGCTCTGGACTGACTGGTCCAGGGCCTCCGCCGAGTGGACCTGCGTCCGCTCCAGGAGGGTGGAGGTTGCTGCCTCCAGTGCGTCGCTGTTCTCTGCGAACAGTGCTATCAGGTCTGCTCTCTGATCGTCCAGCGCCAGTTGCAGCCGACGAGCCGTGAAAACTCCGTCCGCGCCGCCGCCCACGTCGGCAATGGGCTGCTCCAGTCCGCTGGCGACGATGACCCTGAATTCCTCGAGCATGCTTTCCAGTGCAGCCCCATCCTCGGCTCTCAACGCCTCACCCAGCAGCCGCAGTCCGGCCACCGAGGTCTCGGTGTCCGCTGGAATTTCCGCCATTATGCCTCTGAGGCGAGCGACCTCTTCGTCCGCTGCCTGGATGGCGGTACGGTTGTCGGCCAGGGCGTCAATGACACTGGCGAGAGAATAAGCGGCCTCGTTCGCCGTGTCAGCGCCCTCGGAAAGTTCGGGGATACCGTTGACTTGGCTGAGTGAGCCGTTGAGGTTGTCCAGGGACTGGCTGACGGCTTCCCTACGATCTGCGGGAGATCCTGGTCCAGTCCCGGAAATCGTCTCCAGGCCCAGGGTTTGCAGCCGCTCCGCCTCTCGCGCTGTCTCCCAGGAGGCTTCCAGTACGGGCACCGACTGCTGCTCGGCCTCGTAGTTCAGGTCGCCGCTGCGCTCGAAGTAGTAGACGCCCACTCCGCTGGACACGAGGGTCAGGAAAACGGCGAAGGCCAGCGCCAGATACAATCGGGTCCCGATCCCGCGCCATCTGTTTAGAAGGTAACGCATCGCGCAGCCAACTCCTTCCGTACCGTTTCGATTTCAACTTTTTCAAAAGATCATATCACCGGGCGATTTGCGGTTGAGGGACTATTCTAAAATGACATAGTTCAAGCCCTGGTTCGACAGGAATTCAGCAAATGGCGGTCTGGTTCGCAGGATTCCTGCCTCCGCCGGTTGAAGGCCGGCTGTTCGCGGGAACGACGGCGTGGGCCAGCCGAGCCCCTGGAGAAGGCTTTCAGGGCTCTGCTATGCCAATTCCTCTCTCTGTACCAGGTGGATCAGCCAGCCGCCGAGGCTTGCCGGGTGGATGAAACCGATCTGGGACCGCCTTCCCCCCGGGCGCCCGACCTTGTCGATGAGAGTGATCCCCCGACGGTCCAGGCGGGAAAGCAACCCGTTGATGTCCTTGACCTTCAGGCCGGTATGATGCAGTCCGGGGCCGCGGTTCTCTATGTAGCGGCTGATGGCGCCCTGGTCCTGGCGGGTGCTCCCGGCATTGCCGTAGTCCACGCTGCCCACGGAACTGCGATCGAGGTTCTGCAGAAACTCCATTTCCAGGTCGCCCACTGTGATGAAGGAGACACGGAGTCCACCGATGAATTCGGGCTGATGATTCCGGTAGACCACCCCGTACTTGTCGGAGGTGAAAGCCTCGGTCTTGGTGGTAATTTCCACGTCGGTCTGGGTGCTTTCGATGGGCCATCCCATCTTGCGCGCAAATACCTCGACAACCTCCGCGTTATCGGCGCTTGCTACTCCGAGGTGGTCAATCCGCTCAACGTCCCGGTCCGGTTCAGCCTCCACCGGCAGGGACAAAGGATCGGACAGGTATACCAGGGTCCCGCATGTGGCCGTGGGGTTCAGCAGCACGCGCCGGACGCCGTCCAGACCCGGCTCGGGCTCCACGTCAACAGCCGGGAGGCCGAGTTCGGCGGCATCCAGCACTCTGCCGACGAGGCCTTCAACGTTCACGGCGATGTGGTGCAGCCCGGTTTTCTCCGCCCCGCCGACAAAGGTATCTCCCAGCTCAAACAGCGCCAGGGCCGTCTGACCAACGGGGAATACGGGCGCGTGCCGTCCGGTATCGCCGATTTCGCAGCTGCCCCGGGGCAGGTCAAAGTCGCGCTCCAGTATCCCCGCTACGGTGGAGACATCCCTGACCACCACTCCGATATAAGCCAATCTGTTTCCGATCATCACAGCCCCTCCCGTTGCTGATTCTCCACGTGAAATCAGGTGCTGGCTCCAGTGCTTTTACCACGGCCAGCCAGTCCTATGCGACGCCAGGCATTATGTCGGCTATTATACGAGAATTCCGGCGTCCCAATCTCTCGGCAGGCAAACCGGGAATTCCGGAAAGTTGAGCGCAGCAGCCGTGCCGGAAGTCCTGGGGCCTGGGACGTCGCAGTATTTTCGAGGGATATCTGCAAACAGGAGATAAATTATGCGGGTCATAAGAATTGCCGAGGTGGAAACGATACCCATCGACACGGCCACGCCCATACCTGGCTGGACCGGCGGCGAGGTGCGGCGCACACGCCAGCCGCTGATTCCCGAGGGGACGAGCGAGAATTTCAGCAGCAGCGTGGTCAACTTCGAGCGGGGTGCCACCACCGGCTGGCACACCCACGAGAGTGACCAGATCCTGGTGGTGACGTCAGGGGTCGGCATCGTCGCCAACGAATCCGAGGAGCAGGAGATCAACGTCGGCGACGTGGTTCACATCCGCAAAGGCGAAAATCACTGGCACGGAGCCCGCGCCGAGTCGTATATGAGCCACATAACCATCACGGCGGTGTAGGGACTGATTATGGGTGGGGCGCCTGATATCGGCGATCCAGGCGCCGCAACTCACGACAATGCCGATGGCGTGACACCATTTGTGGGACGCAATGGAAATCGAGTTCGCATCAAACTGGCTGGAGCACTGCGCACAAGACTACAGGATGGCAGTTCGGGAATGGTGAGTAGCAGTAGCGCGCAGCTACGCAGCACGAATTCGGCTGTTGCGGTCTGCGGTATCATTCTGCGTTCTCCGGGCCAATCGCTCGCTACGCCTTCATCCTTTGGTAGGCAGGTGGCAGGGACAATACGCGATAGACCTTACGGACCGGTGGCGGCTCATCGTTGTTCCAGGTAGGAGCGAAAACCAAGTGGCTGTCGTGGAGGTTACCCAGCATTATGAGTGTTAAAACCGTGCAATTGTCGAATCTTGCCATTCCTCCCGGTGAGCATTTGCAGGAGGAAGTGGAGTACCGCGGGATTAGTCTGGAATCGTTGGCCGAAGGGCTGGGATTATCAATCCAAGCCGTCGAGGAAATCTTTTGTGGCGAGCGGCCCATGACACCCCGAACGGCCGCGGCTGTTGAAAGTTTTCTGGGGATACCCGCGTCTCTATGGCTGAACATGGAAGCTCGCTACCGACTGACCTTGGCCAACAACCTTGAGGTATACGGCTATGCAAACCCCTTCGATGGGCCGGAGTCGGGATGGCCGGAAGTCGAGCCTGAGTTGGAAGAACAAACTGTCTTGCCGGAATAGACGATGAAAGGCTATGAGCCGAACCTACCGTAAGGAATTGATCCAAGACGCATACAACCAACGTTACGTCGTTAAAAGGCTACGCAACGACTCGCTGATTCGCGACGGTCGCATAGGCTTCACTACAACTATCCGGCGAGACAATAGGGCTACTGGGCTGAGGGAGCACAAGCAATACCGCGCCCGGACCCGCGTCGAACTCAAGGGCGGAAATGACGATGCCGTAGCGTTCGGCAAAATGCGGCGCTACGGCGACCGCTACGGTATCTACGAGTGGTAGACGCCCTCCGGTGATGGTGCCACAGACTACCCCAGCGCGTCGGCCAGCACCTCCGCCAGGTGGCGGGCCCGGCGGCCGGTGCCGTGCTCGATCTGCTGGCGGCAGGATACGCCCATCACGGCGACCTCCCAGTCGGGGCCTTTGGCGTTGACCTGTGGGAACAGGGCCTGCTCCCCGATGGTCATGGAGATGTCGTAGTGCTCCTTTTCGTAGCCGAATGAGCCGGCCATGCCGCAGCAACCCGCATTGGTCAGTTCCACTTTGTAGCCCGGCGCGAGACGCAGGGCGTTCAGCGACGACGCGGTGCCGGCCAGCGAGCGCTGGTGGCAGTGGGCGTGGAACAGCACCTGCTTGTCTGTTTCCTTGAACTCGATGTCCAGCTTGTCCTCGGCCTGGAGCTTGGCGAGGAATTCGTCGATCAGGAACGCCTGGCTGGCCACGGTGCGGGACTGCTCGCCGGGCACCAGCTGCGGGTACTCGTCGCGCAGCGTGAGCAGGCAGCTGGGCTCGCAGCCGATGATGGGCACCCCGTTTCCCGCGTAGGCGTGCAGCAGGCTCACGTTGTGGCGGGCGTTGGCCTTGGCCGCATCCATCATGCCCTTGGATATCATCGGTCGCCCGCAGCAAGGAGCGTCGGCCAACTCGACCTTGTAGCCTGCGGCCTCCAGCAGGGCTACCGCAGCCTGCCCGATCTCGGGGTAGTTGTAGTTCATGTAGGTGTCATTCAGCAGCGCCACCGTGCCGTTGGGGGCGTCGCGGCGTGCCGTTCGGGAGCGGAACCACTGGGGGAACGTCTGGCTGGCGAATTTCGGCGCCTTCCGGTTGGGGTGGATCCCGAGGATGGAGCTGGACACCAGCTTGCCCAGCGGGCTGGAGGCCATCCAGTTGGACAGGGGAGCGAAGCGGCTGCCCATCCTGCTGTACTTGGCGATGTTGCCGAAGATCCGGTTGCGACGCGGCAGGCCGTTGGTCTTGTAGTAGTTGTCGAGGAACTCGTACTTCAGCTTGGCCATGTCCACGCCGGACTCGCACTCGGCGCGGCAGCCCTTGCACTCCAGGCACAGGTCGAGGGCGTCGTAGAGCCGCTGGCTGGTGATGGTGCCCTCGGGCAGCTTGCCCGACATGGCCGCGCGCAGCAGATTGGCTCGGCCTCGGGTGGAGTGCTCCTCCTCCCGCGTCGCCATGAACGACGGGCACATGGTGCCCTCCAGCTTGCGACAGGCACCCATGCCGTTGCACATCTCCACCGCGCCGGCGAAGTTGCTGTCGATGGAAAAGTCCAGGCTGCTGGGCAATGACTGGGCACTGTAATCCGGGCCGTAGCGCAGGTTCTCGGTCATGGGCGGGCAGTCTATGATCTTGCCCGGGTTCATGATGCCGTCGGGGTCCCAGGTCGATTTCAGCTCGCGGAAAATCTGGTAGACCTCGGGGCCGAACATCTTCTCGGTCCAGACGCCGCGCACGATGCCGTCGCCGTGCTCGCCGCTGAGAACGCCGCCGAACTCCTTGGTCAGATCGCTGATCTCGTCGGCGATGGCGTACATCCGGTTGACACCCTCCTGGTTCTTGAGGCTGACGACAGGGCGGATGTGCAGGCAACCGACGCTGGCGTGGCCGTAGTAGGCGGCCTCGGTGCCGTGGTTGCGGACGATCTCGTCGAACCGGCGCACGAAATCGCCCATGGTCTCGGGGTCGACGGCGGTGTCCTCCACGAACGGCAGGGGCTTGGCATCGCCGTGCATGCTCATCAGCAGGCCCAGGCCGTTCTTGCGGACGTTCCAGATGTTGGCCTGCGCCGCGCGGTCCAGCAGGTTGACGCACGCGTAGCCCATTCGACGCTGCTCGAGGTCGCGCTTGAGCCCCTCCATCTTGGAGGTCAGTTCGTCTTCCGACTCGCCGTAGAACTCGATGGCCAAGATGGCGCCGGGGTCGCCCTCGATGATGGACATGGCGTTGCCCAGCCCCAGTGACTGCCGGGAGCGGTCAAGCACGTTTTTGTCCATGATCTCGATGGAGGACGGACCGTGGTTCAGGATCTCCTTGACTGCCTCGCTGGCCTGGAAGATGTCGTGGAAGTGGGCCACCGACAACGCGGTCATGGTCGGGCGCGGCACCAGGTTGACCTTGGCCTCGGTGGCGACGCACAGCGTCCCCTCGGAGCCGACAACCATGCGCGTCAGGTTGAATCCGTGGGAGTTGGCCGATCCGGCGTAGGGGCCGACTGGCTCGGTGAGGAACTCGTCCAGGTTGTAGCCGCTTACCCTTCGCATGATGCTGGGGTACTGAGCCCGGATGGCCGCGTCGTTGTCCTGCGACAGTCGGCGCACGCCACGGTATATCTCCGACTCCAGGCCCGCGCCGCTGAGCTTGGCCTCAAGCTCGGCGTTGTCCAGCGGGCGGAAGTGGGTGGCGCTGGCGTCGGAGAGCAGGACGTCCAGCTCCATGATGTGGTCGAGGGACTTGCCATAGATGACCGAGTGGGCGCCGCAGGTGTTGTTGCCGATGCCGCCGCCGACGCAGGCGCGGCTGGAGGTGGTCGGGTCGGGGGCGTACATCAGGCCGTAGGGCAACAGCTCGCGGTTGAGCTGGTCCAGCACGATGCCGGGTTGGACGCGTGCCCAGTGCTCGTCGCGGTTGACCTCCACCACCTGGTTCATGTACTTGCTGAAATCCATGACAATGGCGTGGTTGACCGTCTGGCCGGCCAGGCTGGTGCCGCCGGCACGGGGCAGCACCGGCACGCCGTTCTCGCGCGCCACCTCCATCACCGCCTGCACGTCGGAGGCGCTGCGGGGGATGACCACGCCCACCGGCTCCATCTGGTAGATGCTGGCGTCGGTGCTGTACAGGACTCGGGAGAAGGGGTCGAAGCGCACCTCGCCCGACACCCTCTGGCGCAGTTCCTGTTCCAACTCGCGCCGCTCCGATGCCCGGATTCGGTTGGTGGTAGTGGTCGTGGCGGCCATGGCGCGCCTCCTTGATCTATCAAAAAAATTGGACTTTATCGGGCAAGGTTACTACCGGCGTGGACGGGAAACAACCGTTGCTCGAAACGTTGTGCTAATTTAACCCCAAGACCTTCTCGAAGCGCAGTGGGAGCTGAATGCCATGACTGCCGAGCATATGCCCGCCTCCGCGAAACCTCCGCTGTACAACCTCGCGGAGGATGATTTGTCCATCGTATATCCCGATTCGGACGGCGAACCCACGGCCGAAAACGACCATCAACTGACAGCGATGCTGGACGCCATCTCGATGCTGCGCGCGTGGTTCGCCGACCGTGAGGATGTCTATGCAGGCGGCGACATGCTCATGTACTACAGGATGAACGACAACGAGACACGAGTTGCGCCCGATGTGTTTGTGGTGTTTGGCGTCGAGAGCAGGCACAAGCGCGACTCGTGGATCGTCTGGCGGGAGGGGAAAGCGCCCGACATCGTGATGGAACTGGCCTCCGGCAGCACCTGGCGCAGGGACATGCGGGAAAAGCGGGACATATATGCCGTGATGGGGGTTACGGAATACTGGCGTTTCGACCCGACCAGCAGCTACTTCAGTCCTCCCCTGATCGGCGAGCGGCTGCGCGATGGCCAGTACACCGCCATGGATCTGACGACCGACGACGACAGCATTCTGCGGGGATACAGCGCCGTACTGGGGTTGGACATTTGCGCGCTGCCCGACGGAAATCTCCGCCTCTACGACCCGGTGAGCCAGCAATGGCTCCGCACCCACGGCGAAAGCGAGGCTGCTTTGCGAGAATCGGAGGCAGCCCGACAAGCCGCCGAGGAGGAACTGCGCATCCTGAGGGAACAGTTGCGGCACTACCAGACAGGGGAGCAGCCTTAATTACGCCATAGGAGCGCCCCCGGGTAGAAGGTAAATGCCGCCGGAATTTATCCCGGCGGCATTTGTGTGTCGCCACGAGAGGACGCGTTGCGATACACACGTAATCGTAGTTGTGCTAGCCGCGCCCGCGCCCGCCATTACTTCGATAGCAGGGTAACGCCCTCACCCTAACCCTCTCCCCGAGGGAGAGGGGATTTGTCGCTCGGCCTAGCTACTCGGACGGGGCAGGCGTTTCGGTCGACCGGCTGCGGGAGCGGGGCGCGGGGGTCCGCTGGGCGGCCTCCAGCTGCTGGCGCAGCTTGCGGCTTTCGTCTTCCATGTCGTCGATGCGGTCCTCCAGGCCGATCACTCGCTCGAAGAGGCGATCGATCTGGCTGCGTGAGGGCAGGTTGTATGCCCTGAGCACGGAGTCCATCTGCGGCTCGGATGAGTTGGCCATTCGTTCCTGCGCGACCAATGACTGCTCCATGTACCGGCCCAGCAGGTTGGCGAATGACTCGGTTCCCATTACCTCGGCGAACACCTTGGCCATGGCCTCAAGCTGCTCGGTCCATTGCTTCTGGGCGTTGAGAATCACTTCCGGACCGGGAGTGCCGGCGGCCATGGCCTGCCGGGTCTGTTCCGCCCAGGTGCTGTAGAACTGCTGCCAGACCTGCTGGAGGTCGTTGAACATGGTGAACGGCGGAAACTGGCCCGGAGCGCCGAAACCGGGTGCCTGGTTGAATCCCGGCATTTGTCCGAACCCAGGCATCGCCCCACCGGGAGCCGCGCCGAAGTACGGAGGCCATGTGGGATTGGAGGACATTCCTGCTGCGGCCTGGGCCCAGGCTTCGGTGGATTTCTGGAACATCTCGCGCCATGCCTCGAACGGGCTGGCTGTGTTTTCCTGAGTGGTCATGGCCAACTACTCCTTTTCGCCGACTCGGGACGATACCCACTCGTCGATCTTGGGCCAGAGGGTCTGGTGGGCCTGCCTGCCCGAGAACACGGAGATATGGCCGCCTGGCATTTCAACGTACTCCTTGTCCTCGCTGGAGACCATGTCCATCAGGCCCCGGGCACAAGGCGCCGGGACGATAAAGTCCTGGTTGGCCGCAACCACCAGCAGCGGCTGAGCTATACGGCCAAGTTCCACGCGGCGGCCGTTCAGGACCAGTTCTCCATTGACCAGCCGGTTCCGGGCATACAGGTCGTCGGACAGCTGGTGAAAGAATCGTCCGGGCATGCCGATAAAGTCGTTGGCCCACCGGCTCATGGCCTTGTACCCGTCCGCGTATCCTGGCCGGTTGATGTTGGACCAGAGTCCGGAAAGCGCCTGGGCCTCCAGGGTGGGACGCAACATTTTGAATCCGGTGTTCATCAGGCTGGCCGGCAGTCCCCCGTAGCGGCGCACGATCAGCTCGGCGGGGAAATGAGGGTCATTGAGCCAGGTCCGGAACAGGCCGCCTTCCTCGAAATTGATGGGGGCAACCACGGCGACGAAGTTCCGCACCGGGGCGTCGGGATTCAGCGCCAGGTAACAGGCGCTGATGGTGCCGCCCAGGCAGAGGCCGTTGAGTGTGATTTCATCTGCCCCGGAGGTCTCCATGGCGCGGTCAATGGCGCGGGGCAGGATTTTGAAAACCGCCTCCTCGAACCCCAGTTCCTTGTCCTCCTCGGCGATCTCGCCCCAGTCCAGCAGGTACACGTCGTGCCCGTGATCGACCAGGTACTCGATCATGCTGGCGCCGGGCATCAGGTCCAGCACGTAAGGCCGGCTGATACCTAGCCAGGGGACGATGAGATACGGAGTCCGGTGGGCGACGGGCGCCTCCGAGGAGTGGTAGCGAAAGAGTCGGGCCTTGCCTCGTTTCCAGATTACCTCGCGATGGGTCAGGGCCATGGGAGGATCCGCCGGGTTCACGACGAAGGAGTCCACCAGAGTCTGGACTCGCTCCATGTTTTTCTGGGCCTCCTCCTGCATCCTGGAAGCAAATTCTGCCGAACTTACCACAAAAGACTCCTACCCCTTCTTAGCTCTTTTTGCCCTGGGCGTTTGCAGTTTCCATTGACCAGTTGAACAGGGCCTCGCCGTATTCAACGGCGCCCTTGGCGGCCTGCTGGCTGGACTCGAGCACCTTGACGTTGCTCTCCATCAGCGCCTTGGTGGCCGCATTTCGTCGCTGCTCCGTTCCGGTGAAATACTGCACCCAAGCCTGGGCCATCGACTCGTAGAAGGCCGTCTCGCTCGCTATGAGTTTGCCGACGGACTCCTGGAACTCCGCCCCGAATTCGGGAGCAGAGGCGCCGGGCTTGACCGCGAAGCTCTGCCAGATACCGGGCAGCACTGCCGCCATGTTCTCGCCGCGCGTGCGGGCCTGAGCGGCGCCCTGCTCCAGCACCTTGCCGAACTCCTTGCGTTCGGTCTCGGCGGCCTCGCTCATAAGCTTGACTGCGCTGGTTGTTTGAGCGACGCCAGAGTCCATGGCGCTGACGGCGCATTCGACTGCCTTGTTATATGCCTGTACCAGTTCCTCGGTCCCGTTGGTTGCCTTGTCTGCCATTTTCAGATTCTCCTTTTCTGCCAGTTTCCGGGGTCAATGGAGGAGTTTTCATTCCTCTTGGCCGCGCTCGTTTACGCCTATGGTGAGGTCTCCGGCTCGGGTGAGTCTGGTTCGCCGGAGGTCGGGGATTCTGCCACCTTGTCCTCGCTGGTTGGAGGAACCAGGCCGAAGACCTGCGAGTAGAGGTCGAAGAACCCGGTGATCATTTTCTGGTAGCCCGACACCACGTCGGTCCAGCCGAGCAACATCTGTTCCCCGGCATCGGTGATGCTGTAGACCCGCCGGGCCGGGCCGCTATTGCCCGTCTCCCACTCCGAGGCCACGAATCCCTCTTTCTCCAGCCGGCGCAGCTCCCGGTACAGGGTGGCGTGGTCGACGTCGGTGAAACCCATCTGGTTCAGTTGCTGAAGGATCAGGTAACCGTGCAGGTTCCACTGCTTGAGGACCAGGAGGACCCACGGTGTCATGAAATTCTTGGGCAACCTTGTGCCGCCCGGTACGCTAAAATCTTCCATATATGTACATTTACCACATATATGGTAACATTGCAACCGTTCTACCAGAAATTTGCCCGCACCCGTCCGGCCAGGGTCGTGTCCGCGCCTGCTGACAATTGCCGGTTGTCCCGAATCCGGGACGACTCTAAACTGGAAAGGTTGCACGGCAATACAAGACGTGAATCGGGATCAAATCAGAATCGAGGAGTGAGACACCAAAATGCCCGAAGTAACCTCACACGCCCCAGGCGCACCGTCCTGGGCGGAGCTTTCCACCACCGATGAGGCCGGAGCATTGGCCTTCTATGGCGCATTGTTCGGCTGGGAGGATGAGGCCAACGAAATGAGCCCCGACTCCTATTACCACATGCAAAAAGTTCGTGGCCTTTACGCCTGCTCCATCTACCAGCAGGGCGAGGAGGAGCGCAGCCAGAACGTTCCGCCCCATTGGAACACCTACTTCACCGTCGAAAACGTGGAAAGCACCATCGCCGGGATAACCAACAACGGTGGTACCGTCGTGTTCGGACCCATGGACGTTTTCGAGGCCGGACGCATGGCCATGTGCCAGGACCCCCAGGGAGCGCACTTTGCCATCTGGGAGCCCAAGCTGCACATCGGGGCGACCATCAAGCTTGAGCCCGGCGCCATGTTCTGGCACGAACTGCTGACCACCGACCAGGGCGGCGCTCTGGACTTCTATGTCGCCGCACTGGGCGTCGAGCGCGGTCCGGTGATGGAGCAGAATCAGTATCACATGCTGAACGCCGGCGCCACCGAGGTGGCCGGAGTGATGCAGATAACGCCCGACATGGGCGAGTTCCCGCCCCACTGGTCGGTGTACTTCGGCGTGGAAAACACCGATGAGACGGTGGCCAAGGCGCAGTCGCTGGGTGCCACGGTATTCGTCCCGGCCACTGACATCATCCCCTTTGAGGGCCAGCCGCCCATCGGACGTTTCGCTGCCATGGCAGACCCGCAGGGCGCGGCCTTCAACGTCTTCCAGCCCATCGGCGAGCCGCCGCAGCACTAGCCGCACCGGCAACCCAGCCTTGCGAATGCCCTCCCATTTTATGGGGAGGGCAATTTCGTTTTTCGTCCGGAAGCGGGTACAATCACCGCACAACTCTATGCATCCAAACAGCCACGGGAGGCAGCATGACAAGCGCCGCCAATCTGAAGGAACTCCAGGACTCCGCCCTTGAGCACTTGTGGGTCTACCTGAGGGAACCCAGCGACATGGCTGAAAAGGGCGAGCCCACCGTCTTCGAGTCGGGCGAGGGAGTCAGGGTCACCGATGTACAGGGAAATACCTACATCGACGCGATGTCCGGCCTGTGGCTCAAGAACATCGGATACGGCCGCAAGGAGGTGGCTGACGCGGCCTACGAGCAGATGCTCAAGCTGACGTACATGCCCTTGGGCACCACCACCGAGCCGACCATCCGCCTGGCGGAGAAGGTCGCTGAGATCACTCCCGGCGATCTGTCGCGCTCGTTCTTTACCAGCGGCGGCTCCGAGTCGGTGGAGACTGCAATCAAGCTGAGCCGCGCTTATTTCAAGCGCGTGGGCGAACCCGGCCGCATCAAGTTCATCAGCCGCCGGGACTCCTATCACGGCGCCACCGCCGGGGCCATGGCCCTGGGCGGCAACCATCTCTACCCCCGCGTCGATTACGAACCGCTGATGCCAGGCACCTACCACGCGCCTCAGCCCAATTTCTACCGCTGCGAGTTCGGCAGCGAAACGCCGGAGGAATGCGGCGAGCGGACCGTCAAGGCCATTGAGGACATAATCAAGTTCCAAGGGCCCGAGACGGTGGCCGGCGTAATCGCCGAGCCCATATCCAGCCCCATGGGTGCGGTCGTGCCGCCCGACAATTACTGGCCGCTGCTCCGCGAGGTGTGCGACAGGTACGGCGTGCTGCTCATCGCCGACGAGGTCATCACTGGATTTGGCCGGACGGGCAAGATGTTCGGCTGTGAGCACTGGGGCGTCACACCCGACATAATGACGGTGGCCAAGGGCATCACCAGCGGCTACATCCCCATGGGCGGCGCCATCACCCGAGGGCACATCGCAGACGCCTTTGTGGGCAGCCAGCGGGTATCGTTCCGCCACGTCATCACCTTCGGCGGGCACCCGGTGGCTGCGGCCGCGGCCCTTCGCAACATCCAGATCATGGAGGACGAGGACCTGCCCGGCAACTCGGCGCGCATGGGCGCCTACCTGCTGGATGGCCTCAAAGAGTTGCAAGAAAAGCACGAGATGATCGGCGATGTGCGTGGCCTGGGACTGATGTGCGGCATGGAGCTGGTGCGCGACCGGGAGACCAAGGAGACCTACCCCGCCGAGGCCGAGCTGGGCAGCCGCCTGACAGCGGGATTCCAGGAAAACGGCCTGCACCTGCGGGGCAGCGACAACATGAACGTGATGCCGCCCCTCTGCGTGACCTCCAGCGAGGTCGACGAGATAATTTCCGCAATGGACAAGGTGTTCACCCAGGTCGGCCGCGAATTGGCATAGTCGCGGGAATTGGCGGAAGCAGAAGGGCCCGCTCACAGTTGAGCGGGCCCTTTGATTTTCATTCTTGGACGGAGATCAGGCCGATAGTCTGAAACTCAGCGCGCGGGCATTACGGGTACCTGATACCGAGCGATCTGGGAATCGTCTGTCACCAGAGTCAGCCCCTCGGCCTGCGCTTGGGCAATCAGCATGCGGTCGAATATGTCTCGGTGAATCATGGGCAGGCGGGCAGCTAGATCACCGTACCGAGACGTAACTGGCAATTCGGTGAAACCGGAGTTTTCTACAAATTCAATAATGTTTTCTGGAGCCTCCAGCCTGCCAGTGGCCCGCTTAATTTCGATCTCCCACACGCTGGCAGCGCTTACGAAGACCTGGTTCTCCGGGTCCATAATTGCCGCTATCGTTGATTCCCGGATCCGGCGCGCTCTGGTGATCATCCACAGTAGTATGTGGCTATCCAATAGTAGGCGATGCCTCGCCGTCAGCATTCACCGGTCTCGCATACCTCAACTGCCGGTTTGTCAAAATCCGGAGAAATCCAAGCCTGACCCTCCATCAGTCCGTAGGGCCGTGGAAGCACCTCGTCTGATGGTTCTCCTTCCGGATGCGGTACCAATTTGAGATACGGTTTTCCCTCTCTTAGGATGATAATTTCTTTACCTTCCCAAACCAGCTTACCGAGCCAGGCAAGGTTTGATTCTGCAGCGCTAATAGTCACCTGCATAGCAATCATCTCTCAATCAAGATGGGCTTATTATAGTCAGCCCATCGACTCCATTATCTCGGCGAGGCGGCGGACGCGCCCGGGGTCGACGGGGTTCGTTACGATGCCCTCGAGTTTCAGGCTGGTGCCGACGATGGCGCCGTCGGCGTGTTCCAGAATGCGAGAGGCGTTCTTCTCGTTGACGCCACTGCCCACCAGGACGAACCCGTCGGGGACCGCGCGACGCACGGCCGCAACGTCGTGGCTGTTGGTTGGCTGGCCAGTGGCGGGCCCCGAGACTATCAGGCCGTCGGCGAGAGCTCGCCGCGTGGTTTCCTGCGCTACGAGGCCGATGTCGGTCTGGCCCACCGGCGTCGCGTGCTTCACCAGCACGTCCGCCAGTATCTGCACGTCGGTGTTCAGCGAGCGGCGGCGGCGGGTGGTCTCGTGGGCCTCGCCTTCCACGATGCCCTCGTCGGTGGCCATCACGCCGTAGTGCACGTTGACCCGGATGAATTCGCAGCCCGTCGCGACCGCCACCGCCAGGGCAGAGATGGCGTCGTTGCGCAGCATGTTGATGCCCACCGGCACCGACACGGCGCCTCTGACATGCTCTACAGCCAGGGTCATAGCCGCCACGGTCTCGGGGTCCACCCGGCCGGTGCGGAAGGGAGCGTCGCCGAAGTTCTCCACGATTATGCCGTGGGCCCCGCCGTCCTGCAGGATACCGGCCTCCAGCTTGGCCCTGTTCAGGACCGATTTCAGATTGCCATTCCACCGGGCCGACCCAGGCAGCGGCAACAGGTGCACCACGCCGATCAGTACTTTCCCCTCCCCGAACAATTCCCGCGCCATATACCAATCCGCCCGCTTTAAGATGCGCCAGTGACAAGTCAGGAGTCGCCCGCGTACGGGCCGGCAGCCTATGGATGCCGGGGAAACCCAACAAGGTACAATGAGAACAGATTACGCTTCAAAGACGCCCGTTTCAACAGAAAATTCGCCCGAAAATAGCACAATTATGTCAACTGAATCATGGTATTGCACTGGCGCCGCATCAGGGACCGCTCAAAGGCGCGAAGCTACCCATGAGTGATAAAATTATGTCCGATGCTTGGGCGGGAGGGACACCCACGAATGCCGCAGGATTTCATACACGTCAAGGGCGCACGCGAACATAACCTCAAGAACATCGAGATCACCGTGCCCCGCGACAAGCTGGTGGTGATCACTGGCGTTTCTGGCTCCGGCAAGAGCTCGCTGGCCTTCGACACCATCTACGCCGAGGGGCAGCGACGCTACGTGGAGTCGCTGTCGGCCTACGCCCGGCAGTTCCTGGGGCGGATGGACAAGCCCGACGTCGATTACATTGAGGGTCTGTCTCCGGCCATATCCATCGATCAGAAAGGCGTGTCCCACAACCCCCGCTCCACCGTGGGCACCGTAACCGAAATTTACGACTACCTGCGCCTGCTGTTCGCCCGGGTCGGCGTCCCTCACTGCCCCAAGTGCGACAGCCCGGTCGCCCGTCAGACCGTCTCCCAGATCGTGGACTCGATCATGTCGCTGGAGGAGGGCAGTCGTATCACCCTGCTGGCTCCCAAGATCCGTCGCAAGAAGGGCGAGCACAAGGACGTCCTGGAGGCTGCGCGCCGGGCGGGGTTCGTCCGCATCCGGGTCAATGGCGAGATCCTGATGCTGGAGGAGACCGACAATCTCAACCTCAACAAGAACAAGTGGCACTACATCGAGCTGGTGGTGGATCGCATCATCGTTCGCCCCGAGACCGAGATGGCCCGGGTGGCCGAGTCCGTAGAGACCTGCCTGCGCGAGGGTGAGGGTGTGGTCGAGGTTCTGCGGGAATCGGCGGACGGCGGCGACACCGAGGCGCTGGTGTTCTCGGAGCAGTTTGCCTGCGCCAAGTGCAATGTCAGCCTGCCGGAGATCGAGCCGCGCACCTTCAGCTTCAACAGCCCCCACGGCGCGTGCTCTGAGTGCACCGGCCTCGGCTACAAACTGGCGGTCGACCCGGAATTGGTCATCCCCAACAAGAACTTGACACTGTCCCAGGGCGCCATCACGCCGTGGGTGCGCGTCGGCACGTCGGGCGCGTGGTACATCAGCCTGATGGAGGCGGTGGCCGAGGCCAACGGATTCTCCGCCAAAGTGCCAGTGCGCGAGATGGATCCGGAGCATGTGGACCTGATCCTGTACGGCAATGGGAAGCAGAAGGTAACGGTCAGCCACCGCACTCACCGGGGCCGCACCTACAGCTGGGACACCAACTTCGAGGGAGTGATCCCCAACCTGGAGCGGCGCTACCGCACCACTGAGTCGGACTATGCCCGCTCCCAGATCGAGCGTTACATGTCGGCCCGGCCCTGCCGCTCCTGCGGAGGCAAGAGGCTGCGGCCCGAGGCCCTGTCGGTCCGGGTGTGCGGTCTGGGCATCATGGATGTCTGCTCCAAGAACATCGGCGCCGCCGCCGAATGGGTGGAGCAGATCGACCCAGACTCGGAGTACAACCTGGACGGCACCAGCCTCGTTGCCGCCGCCCTCGCCGACCGCGCCGGGACAAACGGTGCTGCCAGCGCGAATGGTCATAAGAACGGCAGGCGCAACGGGTCAAAGAACGGCCGCAAGTCCTCTAAGAACGGGAAGGCCGCCGCTCCCCAGATGCTGTCGACCCGCGACAAGACCATTGCCAACCAGGTGCTCAAGGAGATCGACGGGCGGCTCAAGTTCCTCATCGGCATCGGCCTGGACTATGTGACCATGGACCGTACCGCCCAGACCCTGTCGGGCGGCGAGGCCCAGCGCGTCCGGCTGGCAACGCAGATTGGGTCTGGCTTGACTGGCGTCCTCTACGTCTGCGATGAGCCGACGGTGGGACTGCATCCCCACGACGACCAGCGACTGATCAACACGCTGACCCGGTTGCGCGACATGGGCAACACAGTGCTGGTGGTGGAGCACGACGAAGCGATGATGCGCAACGCCGATTTCATCGCCGATCTCGGTCCGCGGGCCGGCGAACATGGCGGGCAGGTCGTCGCCGTTGGCACGGTCGAGGAGATCGAGAGTTCCCCCGACTCGCTGACCGGCCAGTACCTCAGCGGCCGCAAGCAGGTGCCGGTGCCAGAGGAACGCCGCGAGGGCAACGGGCTGTCGCTGACCGTGACCGGCGCCCGGGAGAACAACCTGCAGGGCATCGACGTGGAGTTTCCGCTGGGGCGGCTGGTGTGCATCACCGGCGTTTCCGGCTCGGGCAAGAGCAGCCTGGTCTACGAGATCCTGTACAAGAAACTGAACCAGCGCATCAACAACGGGCGCGACCTGCCGGGCAAGCACGACGACCTGCTGGGCGTCGAGGGCGTGGACAAGGTGGTCAAGATCGACCAGTCGCCCATCGGCCGCACGCCGCGCAGCAACCCGGCCACCTACACCGGCGCTTTCACGCCCATCCGTGAGCTGTTCGCCAACCTGCCGGAGTCGCGGGTGCGCGGCTACAAGCCGGGGCGGTTCTCGTTCAACGTCAAGGGCGGACGCTGCGAGGCCTGCCAGGGCGAGGGCTACAACCAGATCGAGATGCAGTTCCTGCCTGACGTCACCGTGCCCTGCGAGATCTGCCACGGCCTGCGCTACAACCGCGAGGCGCTGGAAGTGACCATGCGGGGCAAGCACATCGCCGACGTGCTGAACATGACGGTGGACACGGCGCTGGAGTTCTTCATCAACTTCCCGCGCATCAGCCCCAAGCTGAAGACACTGCGCGATGTGGGCCTGGGCTACATCCGCCTGGGTCAGCCCGCCACCACGCTGTCCGGCGGCGAGGCGCAGCGGGTCAAGCTGGCCACCGAGCTGTCCAAGCGGGCCACGGGCAAGACGGTCTACCTGCTGGACGAGCCGACCACCGGCCTGTCGTTCGAGGACTGCGCCGCCCTGCTGGGCGTGCTGCACCGGCTGGTGGACGCGGGCAATACCGTCATCCTCATCGAGCACAACATCGACGTGATGAAGAACGCCGACTGGCTCATCGACCTCGGCCCCGGGGCCGGCGACAAGGGCGGCGAGCTCATCGCCACCGGCACACCCGAGCAGCTGGCCGAACACCACAGCAGCGTAACCGCACCCTACCTAAAGGCCGCGCTGGACCAGACGCGGGCGTTCGCCGCGCGGGGTCAGGCGTCAGAGGCTGAGGAGTTGGCAGGGGTGAGGTAGGACAAAAATAGAGGTAGAGTTAAACTGGAACGAATTATGCAGGGGCGGGTTTCAAACCCGCCCCTATACTATTCTGCGTCGAGACTTACGCCTGGAGCATTTACCCAAAAGGATGCTCTGACCAGTAGACCGCTGAAATGTTGGAGCCCCCTGAACTTAAGAGGGAATTTGGGTTACAGCTTCAGCAGGCCGGTCAGGGTCTTCTGGCCGCCCTGGGGGCCGACCAAGGCCAGTCGCAGCTGCTCCTGCTGGAACAATCGCGTGGCCAGCTCGGAAATATCGGCGGGGGTCACGGCTTGCAGCCGTCCCACGATTTCCTCGACCGAGCACAGCTGGTCCTGCAGCAGCTCCTGGGAGCCCATCCAGGACGCCACGGCCCGGCTGTCCTCCATGCGCAGCAGCAGACGGCCGGTGGCGTACTCGCGGGCCTTGTTCAGCTCCCGTTCCTCGGGCTCCTCGCGCATTCCGTCCAGCTGGCGCATCACTGCGCGGACGGCGTCGTTGGTCTTGCGCGGCTCCACCCCGCAGTAGACCACCATGGAACCGCAGTCGCGGAAATGGTTGATGGAGCTGCTGACGTCGTAGGCCAGCCCGTGCGTCTCCCGCAGGTCCATGAACAGGCGGCTGCTCATTCCGTCGCCTAGAATCACGTTCAGCAGCGAGAAGGCGTAGCGGTCGGGGTCGTTCAGCGAGAGTCCCGGCAGAGCGAGGCACAGGTGCGACTGGTCGGAGCGGCGCCGCTCGATCCGGACCAGGGGCCCGTGGACGCCGTTCTCGGTGACCGCCTCCCAATCCAGCGAGGTCTGTGGCTGCCAGTCGTGGGTGGCGTCCTCCAGCAGGTCGACCACCTCCTCGTGGGTCACGTTGCCGGCCACGGCCACCACGGTGTTGGCCGGGTTGTACTGCCGCATCATGTACTCGCGGATGGTCTGCTGGTCGATGGCGGCCACGGTGTCCGGCGTGCCGCCGACGTCGCGCCCCATGGCCTGGTCGGGCCACAGTGCCTCGTCGATCAGCAGGTCGACGCGGTAGGACGGGTTGTCGTAGGTCATCCGCAGTTCTTCCTGGATGACTTCCCTCTCCTTTTCCACCTCATCAGGGTCCAGCAGCGGGTTCATCAGCATGTCCAGCAGCACGGCACATGCCGTGCGGAAGTGGGGCCGCGCCACCTTGCACCAGAAGACTGTGACCTCCCGGTCGGTGCTGGCGTTCATGATGCCGCCGACGCCCTCGATGGCCTCGCTGACCGCTCCAGCGGTGGGCCATTTCTCACTGCCCTTGAACGGCAGGTGCTCGATGAAATGGGACACGCCAGCCAGTTCCGGTGACTCGTACCGGGATCCCGCTCCGACGAAGATGGTGATGGACACTGACTGGGTATGCTCCATCCTGGACGTGACTACGCGCAACTGATTGCCGAGGACCGATCGCTGGAACATTCTTACTCCGAGAGAAAACAGCCAAAAATACTGGAACAATCATACCCTACGGCGACATACGGCGGTGCGCACACCGTTATGCGTACATCGCCAGGAGTTGTCGAAAAGGCATGGTCACCCTTTCTCACGGGGAGAAAGTCGAGGCAAAAAGGGAGACCCCCTGCCCGTAGTAGAGCAGGGGGATAAGGCGCTGTTAGTCCCCGCCGAAGATGTCCAGTATCCGCAACAGGATCAGGAAGATGTTGAGAAACACCAGGTAAAGGCCCACGGCCCCGGCGATGGCGATTCGGCTGGCGGCCTGCTCGTCGCCCAGCATGGCGGCCTCCTGGGCCAGCTCTTTGACCTGCTTGGTCTCGTAGACGGTCAGGCCCAAGAATATCGGCAGGGCCACCAGGGTGATGATCCACGACAGCATGTTGGAGCCGAGGAACCAGTTGACGATGATGGCAATGAACAGGCCGACAAGGCCAATCATCAGCATCGTGCCTAGGCCCGAGAGGTCACGCTTGGTGGTGTAGCCGATGACGCTCATCACTGAGAACACGCCGGTGGTCAGAGCGAAGGCCAGGACGATGGTGTTGCCGGTGTAGGCCCAGAATATAGTGGAGATCACTACGCCGGTGAGGGCGGTGAATACCAGGTAGGCGCCACCCGCTATCCCGGAGGGAACGCGGTGCGCGAGGAAACTCAGGCCGAAAAGGCCGACTATCCAGATGCCCAGCATCACAAAGTAGCCGATCATCCCGAAGTTCTCGATGATGCCCTCGAGGACTCCGGCCTGGTAGCTGAGCCAGCCGACCACGCCAGTGGTGATCACGCCCAAGGCGATCCAGCCGTACAGACGGGTCATGGCGCCGGTGAAAATGGCGTTGGCGGCCTCCTGCGAGTAGAAACCGCCCCGCGAATCGTCGTAGTACAGGTTGTTCATTGCCATGGCCCCACAAGGGCATTTTTGTGCCCCGATTGGTCAGTAAATTGAACCTCTGAATGCACTCAAGAACTCCGCCGCTGTGACAATTGAAGTGCCTCGAAAGCTACCCAAAGGCAGTAGGTCGCGCCTGTCCCCCGTGATGAGGTAGTGGGCATTTGCCTCCAAGCAACATTCCAGTATGCGGTCGTCAGCCGGATTTTGAGAAATGAGCGAAATTGGGATTGTAGGCTCCACAATCGTAGCCCATTGTGGAATCTGGGCAATAGTCCGTTCTAAATCGACCTCGCTGAGGTGGAATTTTCGTGAGAGGACACCCGCCAATTCGCTGATGATGTGCTGGGAAAGATAAATGTCAACTATGCCCAGTGTCCCCAATTCCAGTACTTTTCTTTCATTGCCAGAGTACATCACACCTGACACCAGGATGTTGGTGTCCGTTACGACCCTAATCCTGCTGGAGGTGCTCAGCTTTGACCTCCTCACGATATTCGGCGATCAGACGCGCCACGTCATCCGGCCCTACGTCCAATGACCTTGCTTTCTCTTCGTTCCCAAGCAGCGAGTCGTACCACGCCCAGTTGTCCAGGTATATGGCGAGAGCGTCCCTTAAAACTCCGGAGTCGGAGCAGCCTTTGTCCCGGCCGACCTCTCGGACTTTGGCAACGATCGCATTGGGTAGGGTAACCGTGATGCTCGTCTCGTGTTTGCTGCTGGACATGGCTATTTCTTCCCCAAAGGAGGCTACCTTCTCAGGCATCGATTCTGTCTATACATAATTAAAGCGCATACCGGAAGGCTTTAAACCCGCCCACGCCGTAGCTTTTGCAGTAACCAGCCCGCCTGTCCGTCTGGCTTACGGCTCGACGCGGATGTTGTCGCCGACCTTGATGGCGCCGCCGTTGATGACTGTGCAGAGCATGCCGCGGCGGTGGTTCAGCTCGGCCTGCAGGCCCTGTCGGATGGCGTCCATCTTGCCGCAGGGCTCGCACTCGCCCACGATCTCCATGGTCACCTCGTCGCCGATGAAGACCACATTGCCCGCAACGGTCTGGGACAGGTCGAGGCCGCTGACGGTGATGTTCTCCTTGATCTGGCCCGGGACCAGGCCGAAATGACCGAGGGTCTCGTTGTCCATGATCAGGACTTGGCGCATGTTGCCCTGGCGGCAGCTGCGGTCGCCCTCGATCCCCATCCCGGAGATGGCCGTGGCCTCCTGTACCGGATCGGAGGGTGTTTCCTTGACGCGTGCGATGTGCAGATTGGTGATGCTTCCCTGCTGCATGATGGTTCTCCTTTCGGGGAAGTCTCCCCTTTTCTAAGCCTCCCCTGACGGGGAGAGGATTTGGGCCTTGTTGTTTGGCGATTGGAGCGTATGCTAACCTGAAATGCTGGTTTGCCCAATGGCATATCCCTTTCACTATTGGGATTATATGGGCTTGGACGATGACGCGCCACACCGAGTTGTAGCGCTGAATACCGGCTAAGAATGGAACTACACTAATAATGGAGAGACGGCAGATGGCCTACGAATTCATCAAGACGGAAAACCGCGGCGGAGTCCTGGTGCTGACCATGCACGATCCGCCCACCCGCAACGCACTGGGACCCGAGATGGCGTCCGAAGTCCGAGCGGAGCTGGACCGGTTCGAGGACGACCCCGAGTGCCGCGTTCTGTTGATAACCGGAACCGACCCGTCATTCAGCTCCGGCGCCAACGTCCGGAATTTCAACCGGAACATTGAGGAGGCCGAAGCGGCCGGCGCCGAACCGGAACCCCTGCCCTGGGGCAAAATGGAGTCCCGCTACGCCAATCGCGACGACCGCGTGGAGTACGCCGGTGGCGCTCCCCTGGTGCCGCTGCGGATCCACAAGCTGCAGAAACCGTCCATCGCTGCCGTCAACGGGCATGCCATGGGCGTCGGCATGGGCGTGGCCCTGGCCTGCGACATCCGCATCACTGCCGAGGGTGCGATCTTCTCGGAGGCGTTCTCCCGCATGGGCCTCATCCCCGGCGACGGCTCATGCTGGCAGCTGCCCCGACTCATCGGGATGAGCAACACGCTGCTGCTCCAGTACACCGGCGACCGCATCGACGGAAACGAGGCCCACCGCCTGGGCATCGCCAGCCAGGTGGTGCCCAACGACCAGCTGATGGAGGCGTCAATGGAGCTGGCCACCCGGCTGGCCACTGGGCCAACCCAGTCTCACGCCCTGATCAAATACCTGGTACACCGCAGCCTGGACATGGACTTTGAGGAGAGCCTGGATCTCGCCCACGTGGCCCAGGCACAGGCCAGGAAGACCGAGGACCACAAGGAAGCGGTGCAGGCCTTTCTCGAGAAGCGCCCGGCGGTGTTCAAGGGCCGCTAGCTTTTTGTCTGAACTGTGATTACTGTGGTTTCTTGATTTTGGGATTGCCACGATTTAATCATGGCGCTCAAATCAATCACACGAATCACAGTTCTGACTAGATAGGTGAGGCATGAGCACGACCAAGGATCGAGCCGGCGCCTCCTCCCATGAGCTGCTGGATGTGGCCGAGGCGATGATGCCGGAGATCCGCGAGGCTGCCGACAGTATTGACGAGGCGCGCCGTGTGCCCGAATGGATGGCCGACAAGCTGGCCGCCGCCGGGTTCTTTCACCTCCTGACCGGTCCGGAACACGGCGGCCTCGGCGCCGACCCGGTCACCGCCGCGAAGGTCATCGAGACGCTGTCCACCGCCAGTCCGTCGGTGGGCTGGGTGACCATGATCATCGCCACCGCCTCGTTCTGGACCGTGCGTGTCGTCCCAGACGAGGTTAGGCGCGAGATTTTTGCCGACGTGGAGCCGGGCCAGATCCAGCCCTCTGTCATCGCGGGCACGCTGGTGCCTCACGGCCGCGCCGTCCGAGTTGACGGTGGATGGCGGCTCACGGGACAGTGGCCCTTCGGCAGCGGCTGCCACCACGCCACTTGGCTGCCCACGGCGGCATGGCTCTATGACGACGACAGCCCCATCACCGACGAGAACGGCGTTCCCCAGTGGAGGGCTTTCCATCTTCCGGCGTCGGTCTGCGTCATCCTTGATACCTGGTACACCTCGGGACTGCGCGGCACGGGCAGCACCGACTACACCATGGACGACGTGTTCGTGGCCGACAACTGCGTTACTCGCCACTCGCTGCTGGAACCCTCCCTGGTGCCCGACCGGCGATACGACTACCCTGCGTTCAACGTGCCTATGCTGTCGGCGGTGGCTCTGGGCGCAGCGCGCGGGGCCGTGGACTCGCTGACCGATCTGTTCGGGGGCAAGGTGGACCGGCGAAACCAGCGACCGGTGGCCGGCGCCTACGACAAGCAGGCCGATCTGGGCGTCGCCACCGCCACGGTAGACTCGGCCCGCGCCTACCTCCACAACACCGTCGCCCGGACCTGGGATCTGACCATCGCCGGGGAGGAGTTGCCCCGCGAGCTGAGGGCCGGCATGCGCCTGGCCTGCACGCACGCCGTTACGGCCTCGGTGCAGGCCGTGGACCGGGCGCACTCGGCGGCAGGGGCCAGTTCCATCTACTCGTCGTCGCCCCTGGACCGGTACTTCCGCGACGTCCACAGCGTGGCAGCCCACGCTTTCGTGCGGCAGACCACCATGGCCGACGGAGGCCAACTGCTGCTGGGACAGGAGCCGGCCTTTCGGGTGTTCTGAGTCGGAACTGTGATTTGTGTGATTTTGAGATTGCCGTGATTAAGTGACTATCTCAAGACTGGCCGCTGCCCCAGGCAGTCTTTTCCGCGAAAGCTGGAAACTGCATTTCCCGCAAAGGTGAATGAACTCGTCGGCACGAACCCCGGATGCAGGCCGCTCGGGAAAGACGGAAAAGTTTCCCAGTTGCCACACGCATGAGTTAATCAGGAAAATCATCCCGATCCGACGAATCACAGTTCAGACCTGGGAATTCGGGAATTGCGGCGGGTAGCCCCTTGACGGGGCCGAGAGAGGTCTCTATAATCGTGGTTCGCAAGAGGAGAGGAATCCATATTGATGGTAACGACTGCCTGACATAGGCAACCATTTTCAAAGGGATACCTGAACGCGGTTCGGGATAAGCCCGAGCCGTTTTTTCTTGCCCGCACCTTAAAAAGAGAATACGCGACCTGAGAAAATCCTGCTAAATACTTCAGGTGTGTCCGGACGTTTACCGTAGCGTTCCGGGCGCAACAAACTCCGGGCGGGTGCCCGGAAGGTTTGAAGTTCCTTGCGTGGGTCAAGTTATTAAGAGCTTACGGTGGATGCCTTGGGACCAAGGGCCGATGAAGGGCGCGGCAAGGCTGCGTTAAGCCTCGGTGAGCCGTCTAGCGGGCATAGCCGGGGATACCCGAATGGGGAAACCTTGACCGGTGTTGAGTCGGTCAACCCTGACATTGTCAGGGGGGTAAGTGGGGGAACTGAAACATCTAAGTACCCCGAGGAAAATAAATCAACCGAGATTCCCCTAGTAGTGGCGAACGAACGGGGAACAGCCTAAACCAGTGCGACCTAACGGTATGAAGGCCTATGTCGCATCGGGGTTGTAGGAGTCGCCTGGGACCGCTTCATCAGGTCCGCAGGAGTTACAAATCCGTACTCTAGTCGAAGGAACCTGGGATGGACCGCCATAGAGGGTGAAAGCCCCGTAGGCGAAAGGGTACGGACTCCTGGCGAATTTCCTGAGTACCACGGGGCACGGGAAACCTTGTGGGAATCCGGGGGGACCACCCTCCAAGGCTAAATACCCTTGGTCACCGATAGCGTACCAGTACCGTGAGGGAAAGGTGAAAAGAACCCCTAGCGGGGAGTGAAATAGATCTGAAACCGTAAGCTTACAGAAGGTCGTAGCCCCGATTCGTCGGGGTGGCGGCGTGCCTATTGAAGAATGATCCGGGGACTTAATGTATGGAGCGAGGTTAAGGAACTGTAGTTCCGGAGCCGCAGCGAAAGCGAGTCTGAATAGGGCGATTAGTTCCATGTATTAGACCCGAAACCGGGTGAGCTACCCATGGCCAGGTTGAAGGTTCGATAACACGGACTGGAGGACCGAACTCGTGGCTAGTACAAAAGCTTGGGATGAGCTGTGGGTAGAGGTGAAATGCCAACCGAACCCGGATATAGCTGGTTCTCCCCGAAATGCATTTAGGTGCAGCCTCGGGTTAGGTGGACGGAGGTAGGGCACTGAATGGGCTAGGGGGCGTGAGCTTACCAAACCCAATCAAACCACCAATGCCGTTTATCCGATGCCCGGGAGTGAGACAGTCACAGATAAGTGCGATTGTCGAAAGGGAAACAGCCCAGACCACCGGCTAAGGCCCCCAAGTGCAGACTAAGTGGGAAAGGAAGTTGGGTTCCCCAGACAACCAGGAGGTTGGCTTAGAAGCAGCCACCCTTTAAAGAGTGCGTAATAGCTCACTGGTCGAGGGGTCCGGCGCCGAAAATGTAACGGGGCTTAAGTCTGCCGCCGAAGCCGTGGATGTTCAGGTTCTAAAGACAATGGTCCGGCCCGCACCGGCCTGCTCAGGCGGGTGGGTGCTGGTAGGTCCGGAGTCTTTGGATGACACCTGGGCGTGGTAGGGGAGCGTTCCTCGGGCGATGAAGGTGAGTCGTGAGGCTTGCTGGAGCGCGGGGAAGTGAGAATCCCGGAATGAGTAGCGTAAATCAAGGTGAAAATCCTTGACGCCGAAAGCCCAAGGTTTCCTACGCAACGTTTATCGGCGTAGGGTTAGTCGGTCCTAAGCCGTAGGCAAGAGCCGAAGGCGATGGACAGCAGGTTAATATTCCTGCACCGCCATTTTTTCGCTTTAAAACCAAGGAGGGATGCAGGAGGCTAGGCAGGGCATGCCCATTGGACATGGTGTGTTCTTTTCCGTAGGCGAGTCGGGGCAGGCAAATCCACTCCGACGCTAAGCTGAGGGTTGAGGAGATCGGACCTAAGGGTTACGAAATCCTGTTGAAGCCATACTGACCAGAAAAGCTTCGTGGTTATGGAACTGTGGCGACCGTACCGCAAACCGCCACTGGTGGGCTGGGATAAAAGTCCCGAGGCGTTCGAGATAACCTCCGTTAAGGAACTAGACAAAAGAGCCCTGTAACTTTGGGAGAAAGGGCCCCCCGGGGGGTGAAGCCACTAGCTGGTGGAGCGCTCTGGGGGCGCAGATAAGAAGGCCGGGCGACTGTTTAACAAAAACACAGGTCTGTGCTAAGGGGAAACCCTACGTATACAGGCTGACGCCTGCCCAGTGCCGGAAGGTTAAGGGGAGCGGTGAGAGCTGCGAACTGAAGCCCCGGTGAACGGCGGCCGTAACTCTAACGGTCCTAAGGTAGCGAAGTCCCTTGTCGGGTAAGTTCCGACCCGCATGAATGGTTGAACGACTTGGCCATTGTCTCGACGGAGGGCTCGGTGAAATTACGGTGCCCGTGAAGACGCGGGCGACCCGCGGCAGGACAAAAAGACCCCGTGGAGCTTTACTGTAGCCTGGTATTGGGCTGGGAGCTGTCATGTGTAGGATAGGTGGGAGGCTGAGAAGCCCCGACGCCAGTCGGGGTGGAGCCATCGTTGAAATACCACCCTTGTCAGTTTTTGGTTCTAACCTGCAATTGCGGGGACAATGCCTGGTGGGCAGTTTAACTGGGGCGGTTGCCTCCTAAAAGGTAACGGAGGCGCCCAAAGGTCCCCTCAGGACGGATGGAAATCGTCCACAGAACGCATTGGCATAAGGGGGCTTGACTGCAAGACCTACAAGTCGAGCAGGGACGAAAGTCGGGCAAAGTGATCCTACGGCACCGTGTGGAAGGGCCGTGGCTTATCGGATAAAAGCTACCCCGGGGATAACAGGCTTATCTCGCCCAAGAGTTCACATCGACGGCGAGGTTTGGCACCTCGATGTCGGCTCGTCCCATCCTGGGGCTGAAGGCGGTCCCAAGGGTCCGGCTGTTCGCCGGTTAAAGGGGTACGTGAGTTGGGTTCAGAACGTCGTGAGACAGTTCGGTCTCTATCCGCCGCGGGCGCAGGAGGCTTGAGGGAACCTCTTCCTAGTACGAGAGGACCGGAAGGGACAGACCTATGGTGTTCCGGTTGTTCCGCCAGGAGCAGCGCCGGGTAGCCATGTCTGGTATTGATAAGCGCTGAAGGCATCTAAGCGCGAAGCTACCCCCAAGATGAGGCCTCCCTCCCCTATTAAGTTAGGGGGTAAGACTGCAGAGAGACTATCTGCTTGATAGGCCGGATGTGTAAGGTTGGTAACAACTTCAGCAAACCGGTACTAACCAGTCGAGAGGCTTGACCCACGCAATGAACTTCAAACCAAACTTGGACAAGGCAGGATCAGGGCAAATCTCAGGTGGGCGCATTCTCAACATCATCGCGGGGTGGAGCAGTGGCAGCTCGTCGGGCTCATAACCCGAAGGTCGTTGGTTCGAGTCCAACCCCCGCTACCAAAACCGATACAAGAAGGCCCCGGCTTTACCGCCGGGGCCTTTGCTTTCGTGTTTAACCTGCCAATTCTGCTAGTTTCCGACTATGCGGAAATGGCCCACTGCCGCGTCGATTCTCCCTGAAACAGATATGGCCTCAGTTGTGCAGCCGCGCGCTCCAGAGTTAGGCCCACAACTTCCTCTTCCGTGTTGAGCTCGGCGATCAGAGTGTCTGCCACCACCTGTTCCCTGGACGCCGGGCGGCCGTTCCACAGGTGCAGGGTGTCGGAAACGGTATTGTATTCGATGAAAAGTGGTTCATCCTCTAGGTAGCCCTGTTGCCCCACCTTCCGCCGTACTATTTCCTTGCGTGCCGCCTCCTCGCCATACAGAACCGGCACCAAGTTTCTTGCTGCTCCCTGGATGGTAAAGGAAACTACGGAGTCATCAGAATCGTCGAAAAATGCCGTAAGGCCTGCGGATACATCCTCTCCACTATCCGTCAGTTGTTCGTTCCAAAGCGTCAGGAAATCCACATCCTTAAAATAGCTGATATTGAGCTTCATTCCGGCGGTTAGCTCCTTGCTTTCAGTAATCTGCGCAATTCTTGTCGGTCAAAATGGGCGGTAACTATCAACCCATCCGGGTTTACGATTACTTTGAGAATTCTCCGAACGGCAGATATTTCTCCCCAACAGGCAGCAGACAGGACTCCGTTCTCATTCTGTAGCTGCCCCGCATACTGATTTTCCAAGGCCAATCCGATCCACTCACGTTGAACGTCCTGATGCCGCCCACGAGTAATTTGAAATTCGGCATGTTCGGTCAGATTCTGCCCACCGGTGGCACGCCACAACTCCAGTGCGCGTTCAATGTACTCTATCGCCCTTGAATCCGATTCTAACACTTCTGGTGTCGCCTACCGTCGCCCCCGCGTGATCCGTCTGCGGCGTTGCATCTGCGACCAGAACAGCGAGGCTATCACCAGCACTGCGGCCACAGCGACGATGACGAACATCAGGTTGAACCCGCTCTCCTCCCTGGCCTGCACGTTGAAGGCGTGAGTGGCCGACCCGACTGGGCTGTCGATGTCCATCGTCACCTGCCAGTCACCCAGGGCATCCAGCCACAGGTTGCCCTCGTACAGCGACTGGTCCTGCGGGGAGCTGACCGCCTCGGTCTGACCGGGGGTGCCGGGGCCTGCCAGCGACACGCGAATCGTGGCGTCCTCGATAGCCTCCTGGCTCTGCGAGTCGAGCAATCGGATGCTGACGTGCAAAGGTCCGGCGATGGGGTCGGCGGGCAGGATGCCCACGCGGAGCAGGTAAGGTCCGGCCTCCTCGTCTATCACCACCAGCCTCACCGACCCGTTGGCCGAGGCGGTACCCACAGCCAGAGCCACCGTCAGGGCGCAGATGAGGGTCAGGGAAGCAAGCCTGAACCACAACACTAACCCTCCCCTAGTGAAAGAGGGAACCGCGCCAAAGAAAAACATAAAACTCGGCGTTCTCTGCGCTCTCGGCGTTTACTAGACCGGCGGCTGCCCGTTGTCGCGGCGGACTTCGTTGATAATGTTGCGTACCCAGGTCTCCAGCGCCGGGTACTCCAGCTCGAACTCACCCAGCAGCCGGCTGTTGTCGACGAGGTAGTTGCCCGAGTCCTCCTTCCCGCCTTCGGCGTCAAAGGAGATGTCGGCGTCGGGCAGGAATCCGCGCACTATGTCCGCCAAATCGCCCATACTGACGGGGATCCCTCCGGTGTTGTAGACCGTGTGGTGAGGGTTATCGGACAGGGTAACTCGCACGAAAGCCTCGGCCACATCGTCCACGTGCACCGGCAGGCGCATAAACCCGCTCTTGGGAAAACTGACCGCCTCACCAGACGCCGGAAGAACCACGCACCGCACATGGTCAGTGGAGCCGCGCACCTTGTCGGGGCCGGTCACGTTGGCCGGTCGAATGCCGGTGATATTAATCCCGTAGACGCTGTTGAACTGCTGGGCCTGGAACTCGTTGAACCGCTTGTGCATGGCGTACTGGCTGGTCCCGTGCATCGCGTCGTCCTCATTGACCAGCCGGTCGCCGAAATCGCTCTGCTGCCCACTGACGGCCACCGAGCTCGCGTAGACCACCCGGTCGACGCCGCAGACGCGGGCCGCCTCAAAGCAGTTGTCCATGCCCAGCACGTTGAGTTTCATGGTGAAGTGGGGGGTGTCGTCGCCACTTCCCAGCAGGTAGGCCAGGTTCATAATCCGGTCGGGTTTTGAATCCAACACTGCCTTGACCACATCTTCAAACTGCATAATGTCGCCGCGCATCACGCTGACCAGGTCGCCAAACTCCTCGTAGGACACCGCGTTGGGGTTGATGTCCATCACCGCCACTCGCTCGCCGCGCTCAGCCAGCCGGCGTACGGCCCGCCTCCCGATGAATCCTGTCCCGCCCAGTACCAGCGTGGTCATGGTCGCCTCCTGAAATTGCGCACCTTAAGATGACAGCCTGAGGATCGTATGCGCCACCGATAATCAAGTTTGCCCACAGGTTTGTCAAGCTTGGGGCTTTACCCCGCTCCGGCCATCTGACAGAATCCCAAGGCAATCCGAGAACAAGCGGGAAGGCAAATGTCAGAATCATCGCTTCAAGAAAAAGTGGCCATAGTCACCGGGGCCAGCCGGGGAATCGGCAAGGCAATGGCGCTGGGGCTGGCCAGGGCCGGGGCATCGGTCGTGGTGGCGGCTCGGACCGCCGAACCCCGGGCCAACCTGCCCGGCACCATCCACGATACCGTTGCCGAAATCGAGGAGGCCGGCGGGCGAGCGCTGGCCGTGGCCTGCAACGTCCGGGAGGAGGAAAGCATCCGCGAGATGGTCAACACCACCCTCGATGAGGTCGGCGCCGTCGACGTGCTGGTGAACAATGCCGGGATCGGTGGCTATGCGCCGTTCCTGCAGATGACGCTCCGGGAGTGGGACCTGAACATGGCCATCAACCTGCGGGCGCCATTCATCGCCTGCCAGGCGTGCGTGCCCATCATGATCGAGCAGGGAGGCGGCAGCATCATCAACGTGTCGTCCCATGCCGCCACCAACATTTTCTCCTCCACCCTGGGCGAGGACCACGACGCTGGCATCGCGTTGGTCGGCCAGGCCTACGGAACGGCCAAGGCGGGACTGGAGCGGTTCACCTGGGGACTGGCTGCCGAGTTGGGCCCGTACAACATTGCGGTCAACGTTCTGAAGCCCCTGCGTCCCGTGGCCACCGAGGGCTTTCGCGTGCAGCGACCCGACGCCGATTTCTCCACCTGGGCCACGCCGGAGGACATGGCCAAGGCCACCGTCTACCTGGCGGCCCAAGACGCCCGAGGCCTCACCGGCGCCATCGTAACCGACGAGGAACTGGTGCGCCGCCTGGGGTTATGAACAGGAGTGGTAACTGAACTGAGACTACCAGCGTGCGGGCTTCGTTACTGTGCCAATGGCGTCCTGCAACTGAGGCGGGAACTGGCAGTTGCGCAGCGTATTCATTCTGAGGCGCCTAACGAAGGTGGCCGCGTCGGTGAGTTCCCTCGGCGTGTGGGCTTTGGGATCGAGGGTGGGGTTAACAACGCCAATGGGAATTTTCAGCTTGTCACGCACCATCCTAACCGGCAGGGCCAGATCGGCATCGTTTGAAATCATGACGGCCTGATCATAGTCCCCGTCAACACCGTCCATTAGCAGATGGGAGGCAAGGTTTACATCGGTGCCCTTTTCCTCCGAATCCCAAATCTCAACCGTGCGTGAGACACCTGGAATGGGCGTAACCAGCGGCCTGGATTTGCGACGTTCACGAAACTGCCCGTAGTGAATTGTCAGTCCGGGTAGTGTTTCAAGAGCCCGAATGTACATTCCCTGCCGAATAGTACGTTGCGGGTTCCCTCTCCTCGCTTGAACAAGGGTGGTGAAATATCGGATGCGATTAACTTGGTGAGCAGGAGTTAGCGCCTGACAGAACAAGTATAAATCAAGCCATTTGTATGGCGTTCCTCTTAGCGCAAGGTAATAGAGATTGAAGCCGTCGATGTAGAAATTGGTCCTCACCATGAAAACCCACAAAAAAACAGGAGCCGCCATTAGAGGCGGCCCCGACCCTACCGTCGAAACGAATAGGGGAAACACAGTTTCAAGATATCCTTTTACTGCTAGACTGTCAATCTACTGAAGGAGCGCCCCATGGATTTCGCATTTACCCCCGAGCAGCAGACCCTGAAGGACAGCACCCGTCGGCTGGCTGAGGAGCGCATTGCGCCCATTGCCGAGGAGGCTGACGAGTCGCCTACGGTGCACCGGGGGCTGATGGCCATCCTCGCCGAGTCGGGGCTGCTGCGCTACACCGTGCCCGAGGAGTACGGCGGTTTCGGCGTCCGGGTCACGAACCTGTGCATCATCCGCGAGGAACTGGCGCGGGTCTCGGCTCAGGCTGACACCAATTTCATAATGCAGGGTCTGGGCAGCTTCCCCATCACTCTGGGTGGCACCCACGAGCAGAAGGCCCGCCACCTGCCGCCGGTGGCCCGGGGAGAGTCCATCGCCGCCTTTGCCCTCACGGAGCCCGACGCCGGATCAGACGTCCTCAGCATGACCACTGAGGGCGTGCCCGACGGCGATGACTGGGTGCTCAATGGCCGCAAGAAATTTATCAGCCAGGCCGGCGACGCCACCACCTATACCGTGTTCGCCAAGACGGATCCCGGCCAGGGCAGCCGCAGCCTGTCGGCCTTCATCGTGGAGAGTGGCACCCCGGGGTTCGACGACTCGAAGCGCCTGGACCTGATGGCCGCCCATCCCATCGGGGAGCCGGCGTTCATCGACTGCCGCATCTCCCAGGGCAACCTGATCGGCGAACGCGGCCAGGGGCTGCGCCTCGCCCTCGGCACCCTCGACACATTCCGCACCACCGTGGCCGCCGCCGCAATCGGCATGGGGGTGGCCGCCTACGAGGCCGCGCTGGACTACGCCCGGAACCGGCCGATGTTCGGGCAGCAGCTCAGCGATTTCCAGGCCACCCAGTTCAAGCTGGCCGACATGGCCGTGTCGCTAGACGCCGCGCGGCTACTGGCCCAGCGCGCCGCCTGGCTCAAGGACTCCGGCCAACCGTCGATCATCAAGGAGGCCTCATTCGCCAAGCTCTTCGCCACCGAGGCCGCCTCCCGCATCGTCAACGAGGCGGTCCAGATCCACGGCGGCGCCGGGCTGGAGAAGGGCAACCGCGTCGAGCGCCTTTACCGAGAGGTCCGTGCCCTGACCATCTACGAGGGAACGTCCGAGATCCAGCGCCAGACCATTGCCCGCCAACTGCTGCGGGAATAGCGGCTGCCGGAACAGGAGCCGGAATCCCGACGCGAGGTAAAAGGCATGGACGATTCCAGAACTGAGTACACGGTATGGGTGAGGCGCAGGTCCGGGTGCTTCGGCGTTCCGGTGTCGGGAATATGGCTCTTTTTCACCCTGATGTATTTCTTTACTGAAGAGGGTGCTGTCCCCACGGGGAGACTGGAATTCCTCTGGCGCTTCCTCGCCGGGCCGTTTAACTTAGTGTTCTGAAACACCATAAAATAGGTGTGCGACCTATCTGTTTACTGTCGCAAAGAGGACAGGTTGCCGATACATCTGTTCTCCCTGCGACAAGTGAGGACACCCTCACCCTAAAGGAGAGGGGATTGGTCACACACCCTTAAAGATACGGAAGGGCAAATGAAACTCACCTACTTCGGGCACTGCGCTTTCCGCTGGGAGACACCGGATGGTGTAACAGTCATGGCCGATCCATACAGGAACCAGGCTGGTCGTTACTGGTTCTCACGGCTGTTCCCGGAAGTGCATTGCGATCTCGGCCTGATCACCCATGCCCACTTCGACCACGACGCCGCCGACCGCCTGCCGGAGGCGGCATCGGTGCTGCGCATGCCCGGCGAGTTCGAGTCAGGGGATTTGCAGATTCGCGGGATAGGCGACTTTCACTCAGGACCTTCGCGCTTGGCCGATTTTCCCAACGTGATGTTTCGCCTGGAGGTGGATGGCGTCAGCTACCTGCACATCGGCGACAACCGAGTCGAGTGGCCGCGGGAGGTGGCCCGGGCCGTCGGAGACATCGATGTGCTGATGGTAACGGTGGACGACTCCATCCACCTGCTGACCTACGAACAGGTGGACTCGCTGGTGCAGCGGCTGGAGCCGCGGGTGGTGGTGCCGATGCACTACGCCATCCCCGGCATCACCTCGGACGAGTGCGAGCTGCTGCCTCCGGACCGATGGCTGGACCGCCAATCGACGGTGCGCCGGCTGGACTCCCACCACGCCGATTTCTCTTCGGACGGGCTGCCTCGGAGCACCGAGGTATGGCTGTTTCAGCCAGCCCCCGAATCATTGGCTGCCCCCGAAACGGAGCCGATTCCGAAAAGGCCTGTCTGAATCAGGATAGGACTTTCGCAGTTCGAGATTTCATCCCCACCCTAACCCTGCCCCTGAGGGGGAGGGAATTACCTAGCCAACTGCGTAGGTCATATCCTGATTCAGACCACTCGTCTTGCCGATACAGGCCGTGGGCCGTAGAATGCCACAAAACCAAAGGGAAAAGGGGAGAAATGACATGGCAGGACTGAACCATCCGCTGGAGAATGTGAGAGTCATTGACCTGGGCCGCCACCAGGCCGGACCCAGGTGCGCCCAGGTGCTGTCACGGATGGGCGCCGAGGTCATCAAGATCGAAAGGCTGGGCGGCGAGGAGACCCGCTACCACGGCCCCTGGGTCAAAAAGCAGTCCTCCTACTGGGTGCAGTACAACTCGGGCAAGAAATCCCTGTCCATCGACCTGCGCAAGGAGGAGGGCAAAGAGGTGCTCCGGGAGCTGGTCAAAGTGTCGGACGTGGTGATCCAGAACTTCCGGCCCGGCACCATCGAAAACATGGGTTTCGGGTACGAGGCCCTCAAGGAACTCAACCCCCGCATCATCATGGTCAATGTGTCAGCCTATGGGCAGTTCGGGCCATACCGGGACAACATCGGCTACGACCCCATCGGCCAGACGATGTCCGGCATCACGATGGTGACCGGCGAGGAGGGCATGCCCCCCATCCGGACGGGAGTGCCGATCATCGACCGCATCACGGCGCTGCACGCGGCGATCGGGACGCTGGCGGCCCTGCATGAACGTGAAACGTCGGGCGAGGGGCAGTCCATGGACGTGTGCTTGGCCGATACCGGCTACTCCATGACCGAGATTCCGATCACGGCCTACCACGGCACCAAGATTCCCCCCAAGCGCGGAGACACCACGGCCCCGCCGTCGGGCATCTACCCCTGCCGCGAGGGATGGGTGCTGATTTCTGCCGGGGACCAGCATCACTGGCACCGGGTCTGCAATGCGCTTGGCAGGCCGGAGTGGCTGGAGGACCCGCGGTTCAGCACGAGGCCCGAGCGGGCGGCCAACCGTGATCTGGTGGACGCGGCAGTGCGCGAGGTGCTGTCTGACAAGAGCATGGAGCAGGCCATCGCTCACTTCACGGAGTACGACGTGGTTGCGGCGCCGGTGAACACCATACCCATGGCCGCCGAGGACCCGCACCCGTGGGAGCGACGCGCCATGGTCGAGGTTCCGGACTTTCTCGCGGGCGAGATCGCGGTGTCGGGAGACTACTGGCACTTCTCACGCACGCCGGTCAACATCGGCACCACGCCGCAGGTCGGGGAGCACAACGAGGACGTGCTTTCGGGGATCCTGGGCTACAGTGAGGAGAAGCTGGAACAGTTCCGGCAGGATCGTGTGATTTCCGAGGAGCACTACTACGACGAGATACCTGGGTAGGAAAACCGTGCATCACCGGGGAATGGCAACGCAGGGGCGGGTCTCAAGCCTGTCCCTGCGCTTTATATTCCCAAGTGGGTGTGTGGCAAATTCCCTCCCCGTCCGGGGACGGTTCGGGTTGGGGCGTCCCGCTGCGGCAGACAAGGTAATTCGGCCTCGGGATTTCACCCTCAACCAAACCTTCTCCCTCAAGCGAGACGGAGTATTTCGAAGTTAGGCTGCAAGTTATTTGACCGTAAATGACCGTTGTGCTAGTCTCTCATTCGGTAGGACAATAGAATTTTTAGTTTCTTACAGATTTCTGCAGGTTTTGAGGTAATCGCGGAGTGGTCGAGCCAAGTCTCGTGAGTGGTAACGGCCCGGCAGAGGGCGATTGGCTATCCCTCAGGGAAGCCCGCAGCCTCCTCGACGTGAGCGACACTACGCTTCGTCAGTGGGCCGACTCCGGGCACCTGCGCGTTTACCGTACACCCGGGGGGCATCGACGTTTCCTGCGGGAGGATGTGGAGTCACTTACAAAAGCCCCACGACCGCTTCAGGAACCGGCTGGCAGCGACTCCCGGGAGGCCCCCGCCCTGCGACGCATTCGCCGCCGCCTCAGCCAGGACAGGGTGACACAACAACCCTGGTTCCAGGCTGTTGAGCCGGAGGGACACGACCGCATGCGCCTCTTCGGGCGCCGCCTATTGTCGTTGTTGATGCAACAACCGGGTCCCCGCCGCCAAAGGCTGGAGTTGCTGGCCGAGGCGCGGGTGCTGGGACAGGAATACGGCACCGAGATGCTGGAACGCAACGTTTCCCTCACCGACACCGTCGAGGCATTTGTATTCTTCCGCACAATGGTACTGGACAGCGCCGACACAGGTTCGTGGTCCAGCATCCTGGAGACATCGGACAGGGTGTTGGCCGGCGTCTGCTCATCCTATCAGCGCGCTGCCGGGGTGGGCAGATCAAAGTGAAAATTGGCTCCTCCCAGAGAGGAGGCACCATAACAGGCTGGGGGAATAGCTATGGATATGATCGACCGCGAGCTGCTCAACCTCATCCAGGGCCCCTTTCCCATGGTGGAGCAGCCCTATCTCGACCTGGCGGACCAGCTTGAGACCACTGAGGAGGATGTGCTGGCGCGGTTGACCGAGCTCAAGCGGCAGAATGTGCTGCGACAGATCAGCGCGATCTTCGACACCCGTCGCCTGGGCTACAAGACCACGCTGGTTGCCATGGCCTTCGACCCGGAAAAGCTGCATCCGGCCGCCATGGAGATCAACCGGCACCCCGGCGTCAGCCACAACTACGCCCGGGAAGGCTCCTACTACAACCTGTGGTTCACCCTGGCGGTGCCGCCGGAACACGACCTGGAGGCCACGGCCAACCACATGGGGCGCAAGACCGGGGCCATGGAGTCCCGGATCATGCCCACCATCCGGTTCTTCAAGATCGGCGTGAACTTCGACATGGTCAACCAGAAGGGGTCGTCCTACAACTACAGCCCCGACGGCTTTGACAAATCCGCAGCCGACAGTTGGAACAAGCCGCAGGATGTCACCGAGTGGGAGAAAGATGCAATCCGCCAGATGCAGGAGGACCTGCCGCTGGTCTCCCGGCCCTTCGACCCCGTCGCCGAGCGGCTGGGCATCACCACGGCGGAGTTGTTCGAGCTCGCGGTCAATTTCCAGGAACGCCGGATCATGCGACGCTACAGCGCGGTGCTGCACCACCGCCGCTCGGGCTTCCGCTCCAACGCCATGATCGTCTGGAAGGTTCCGCCGGAACGTTCCGAGGAGGTGGGAATGATCATGGCCGGCCACAAGGCAGTCACCCACTGTTACGAGCGGCCCACCTTCCCGGACTGGCCCTACACTCATTTCACCATGGTCCACGCCACCTCGCCGGAGGGTTGCGAGGAGTACAGCCGGGAGATTGCTGAGGCCACCGGCATCAGCGACCGGCTGGCCCTGTACAGCAGCCGGGAGTACAAGAAGACTCGAGTGCGGTATTTCGTGCCGGACTACGACGAGTGGTTCAATGCGGAAGCCACGGAAATTGACGCGGAGTTCGCAGAGGTCAACTGAGAATAAACTCGCACGCTGTGTGACTCCATTGGCAATAATCTCTCGCTGAATAATGGATATGGGTCGATGACCTCCTACTACCCCGTCTACCTCAACCTGCGCGGCCGGCGCTGCATCATCATCGGCGGCGGAACAGTGGCCGAGGGCAAGATCGCCCAGCTGCTGGACTCCGGAGCCCGGATCTGCGTGGTCAGCCCCGACGCCACGCCCGGCATCCGGAAGTTCGTGGCCGACGGATCGGTTCACTGGGAGCAGCGTAAATACCGCGACGGTGACCTTGACGGGGCGTTCATCGCCATCGCCGCCACCAATGTCCGCGAGGTGAACCGTCGGATTTTTGAGGAGGCCAACGAACGGGGTGTCATGCTCAACGCGGTGGACGACCCGCCCAACTGCAGCTTCATCGCGCCGTCCATCGTGAAACGCGGCCCCGTGACGTTGGCCATAACCACCGGCGGCGTATCCCCCGCCCTGGCACGGAAGCTGCGGGAGTCGCTGCAGGCGTCCGATGACCTGGCCTGGGCTGACCTGTCCAGCACCATGGCCGTGGCCCGCTCCCACCTCCGGGAGGTCGGGCTGCTTTCCACCATTGACCCGCAGCGGTGGCAATGCTGCATCACTCCCGACTTGCTCGAGATGGCGCAAGTGGGAAGGGATGCAGAGGCCGTCGAGACAATGTTGGCCGGTCTGACCGGGGATGACGGTCGGGGTCTGTGCGACGCCATCACGGCCTGCACGCCCGGCGAATGCCGGGTGTACCAGTCTCGCCAGGAGTCTCCTCTCCCCCAGGGAGAGGTTTAGAGCGGGGTGAAAGTGAGGGCGCATCAATGACCCTCAACCGCCCGATACGCGTCGGCAGCCGGGGCAGCCCCCTGGCGCTGATCCAGGACGAGGAGGCGCTCTCGCAACTAAGGGTGCGCCATCCGGATCTGGAGTTCGAGGTCGTCGTAGTGCGCACCAGCGGCGACGCCAATCAGACCGCGTCTCTGGCCGGAATGGGCTTGGGCGTGTTCGTCAGCCAGATAGAGGAGCGTCTGCTGTCGGGCGATCTGGACATGGCCATCCACAGCCTCAAGGACCTGCCGACAATACTACCGGACGGCCTGGCCCTGGGCGCGATCCTGCAGCGCCGCGACCCACGCGACGCGCTGGTGAACCGCTGGAACTGCCGCGTGCCGGATCTGCCCCAAGGTGCCCGCATCGGCACCAGCAGCCCGCGCCGCGCGGCACAGCTGCACCGCTATGCACCGGGCGTGGAGGTCGTTCCCATCAGGGGCAACGTGGAAACCAGGTTGAGGAAAGCCGAGGGTGACGAGGCCGACGGGGCGGTGCTGGCCGCCGCAGGCCTGGCGCGACTGGGGATGCAGGACCGGGTGGCCGAGTACCTCTCGCCGCAGCGATTCGTGCCGCCGCCGGGACAGGGTGCGCTGGCCGTGGAGGTGAGGGAGGACGACCGGCGGATGCGGGAAATTTTGGAGTGCGTTGAACACCCGGCAACCCGGTTCGAGGTCACCGCGGAGCGAGCATTCCTGGAGACCCTGGGAGGCGGCTGCGCCCTCCCGGTGGGTGCCTACGCCCGCACAATGGGCCACGAGCTGCTGATGACCGTATACCTCAGCAATGCCGAGGGCACTCGCACCTTTACCGCCAAGGTCGATGGCTTGAAACACGACCCCAAGCAACTGGCTGGCGACGCCTACCTAGCCGTCGCCGAGCGTGGCGGCGCCGACCTGCTGGAGGGCGCCCGCCAGCCCCAGGGCCCACCGGCCACGGAGAATCTGTGATTGCCATGGATGCAGGACTGTAAACGTTGGCAGGCAAGGTATACCTGATCGGCGCGGGACCCGGAGACCCGGGGCTGTTGACCGTTAAAGGCCGCGAGGTGTTGGAGCGGGCCGACGTGGTGGTCTACGACCGGCTGGCCCACCCGTCGCTGCTGGACCACGTCCCGCGGTCCGCCGAGCGCATCTTCGCCGGCAAAGCGCGAGGGCAGCAAGAGATCACGCAGGACGGCATCAATGCCCTGCTGGTGGAGTGCGCGCAGGCTGGAAAGCTGGTGGCGCGACTGAAGGGCGGCGACCCGTTCGTGTTCGGGCGTGGCGGCGAGGAGGCCCTGGCCCTGGCCCGCAACGGCATTTCGTTCGAGGTCGTGCCCGGCGTGTCTTCCGCCATCGCCGCTCCGGCTTACGCGGGAATACCGGTGACCCACCGGGGCATCGCCACAGGGTTCACCGTGGTTAGTGGCAGCGAGGACCCGTCCAAACCCGAATCCTCGGTGCGTTGGGAGGAACTCGGACGCTCCCTGGCCGCCCACGGCGGCACGCTGATGACGCTGATGGGCTGGTCCTCTATGGAGAAAATTCTGGACGCGTTGCAATGCGCCGGGCTGTCTGCTGACACGCCGGTGGCCCTTGTACAGTGGGGGACGTGGAACCGGCAGAGAACGGTCACCGGAACGCTGGCGACGGCCGCCGATCGTGGCCGCGCCGCGGTCCTTGCCGCGCCCGTAGTGGCGGTCATCGGCGATGTGGTGAACCTGCGCGACGAGCTGGCATGGTTCGACAATCGCCCGCTTTTCGGCAAGCGCGTGCTGGTCACCCGCTCACGCACCCAGGCATCGCGAATGTGCCAGCTGCTGGAGGACGCCGGGGCGACTGCCGTGGAACTGCCGTCCATTGCCATCGTACCTCCATGTGACCTGGCTCCCCTGGACGAGTGCGTGTCCCGCCTGTCGACCTTCGGATGGGTGATATTTGCCAGCGTCAACGCTGTCGATAACGTATTCGAACGGCTGGACTCGCAAGGCCGGGACGCCCGCGCCCTTGGCACGGCTCGTGTCGGGGCTATTGGCCCGGCCACCGCCGCCGCGCTGGAACGCCGCGGCATCCACCCCGATTTCACACCGTCTCGCTCTGTGTCATCCGCCGCCCTTGAGGAGTTGGCTGCTTATGACTGGAATGGTGTCTCGGTCCTGCTGCCTGCCGCTGACATCGGACGCGACGAGCTGGCCGAGGGGCTGTCTCGCCTCGCTGCACAGGTCGAGAGGGTGACCGCCTACCGCACCATCACGCCGCCGGACGCGGCACAACGGGCGCGGGACGCCTTTGCCGAGGGCATCGACATCGTGACATTCACCAGCTCATCCACGGCGCGCAATTTGCTGGGACTGCTGGAGGAGGAGGGCGGCCCGGGCAGGGAAGTCCTGTCCGGCAGCATCGTCGCCTGCATCGGTCCGGTGACTTCCGGCACCGCCCGAGAGCTGGGCCTGCGGGTGGACATCGAGGCTGAGGAACACACTGTCGATGGATTGGCGGTGGCGCTGATCGACCACTTTTCCGAAACTGAGTCCGCCAAATCTGTCTAGCCACGAATCACATAAATCACACTTACGACGAAGGGAGAACCACAACCATGACCGGTTACCACGCGTACCCCGAAACCCGGCTCCGCCGCCTGCGTGGCACCAGTGCGCTGCGCAACCTGGCGCGAGAGACCAGTCTCTCGCCCAAGGAATTCATCTACCCCATGTTCGTGATGCACGGCCACGGGGTGCGCGAGCCCATCGAGCCCATGCCGGGCTGCCACCAGGTTTCGCTGGACGTGATGTCCGAGGAGGTCGGCGAGGCCGCCGAGCTGGGCATCGGGGGCGTGCTGCTGTTCGGCCTGCCCGCCGAGAAGGACCCGATGGGCACCGAGGGGTACGACCCCGAAGGCATCGTGCAAGAGGCCGTGCGCACCATCAAGCGGGACCACCCCGACATGCTGGTGTCCACTGACGTCTGCATGTGCGAGTACACTGACCACGGCCACTGTGGCGTCATTGATAACGGCCGGGTGGACAACGATCAGACTCTGGAGCTGCTGGCCCGCACCGCTGTAACCCACGTGCAGGCCGGGGCGGACCTGCCCGCGCCGTCGGCCATGATGGACGGACAGGTCTGGGCCATCCGACAGGCCCTGAACGCCAACGGATACGAGGATACACCGATCATGGGCTATGCGGCCAAGTTCGCCTCGGGGTTCTACGGCCCATTCCGGGTCGCCGCCGGCTCGACTCCCCAGTTCGGCGACCGCAAGACCTACCAGATGGACCCGGCCAACTCCCGCATGGCCATGCGCGAGATCGAGAGCGACATCGCCGAGGGCGCCGACATCGTGATGGTCAAGCCAGCCATGGCCTACATGGACGTGATCCGCGAGGCCCGCGAGCGCTACAATCACCCGCTGGCCGCCTACAACGTCAGCGGCGAGTACTCCATGGTCAAGGCCGCGGCCCAGCAGGGCTGGATCGATGAGCGCCCGGTCACCACCGAGCTGCTGACCGGCATCAAGCGCGCCGGCGCCGACATCATAATCAGCTATTTCGCCAAGGACGTGGCCCGCTGGCTGCAGGAGTAGCTACCCTCGCCTGGCACGGCCCTCGCGCGATGGCATTTCTTTTTTCGAGTGGCCGTGTGTCCCGCGAAAGTGAGAGCCCGGTGATCCGTATCGGGCAGAAACGAACCAGGTGTGCAATGCCAGAGAAATTTAGGGGCGCATCCCTCGGCAAGACTCGGGAGTGCGCCTCTACTGGCGTCTCTGTTAAGCCTCTTGGGGAACTTGCCAGCCTAACGCTCTAAGGTCTCTCCGCTCCCCGAATCGAACTCCACCGCCTCACCCTCATTGACCTGGAACCATGCGGCGCCGGGTTCCTCCCTGGCCGGTTCGGGCTGGGCGCGCTGCACCACCCGCACTCCCATGGCCGCCAGCATGCCATCGATCCGCTCCACTGACCCGCCCGCCGCAGCCGTCTCCCGGCGCAACACCAGTAGCTCCGATGTCATCTTCAGCGCCAACTGCACGCCCGCCAGGTTCAGGCCCATGTCGTCCACGAAATGTTTGATCAGCCTTAGTCTGGCCACGTCCTCGTCTGAGTAGGTCCGCAGGGCACCCATGCGCAGCGGCACTACGAACCCCGCCCGCTCGTACTTGCGGAGCGTCTGCGGGTGCATGTTCAGCGTATCCGCCACAACGCTGATCAGGTAAATCCCTGGCGTCTGCTGCATGGTAGTTTTCAGTCCCCGTGTCCGGGTGTTTCCAGATTACAGCCCTTATAGCTGTCGTGGAAGGCTATGTCAACCGTATATACGACAATTGATTGTTATTGAATCAGTATATGTCTCTATAGGTATAATCAGTTGACACGATATGTATCAACTGATATAGTCTAATCATTCCAAACGGAGGGACAATCAAGATGACAGCGAATGACATTGTAAACAGCAACGGCGCGGTGATGGAACGTGAGGTAGAGGATCTGAACAGCAAGGCGGCGCAGCAGGTCTCTGAAATCCTGGACGAAGCCAGCCTGGAGCGCAAGGTTCCCCGGCCCATCATGGCCTACCGGGTCCCTGCTGCGGGCGTCCGCTACTACTTCTAACAGTCGCGGCACCATCTCCGAGGAAACTCAGGAGCAAATCAAATTCAGACGGACAATACGGAAATTCATAAACAGGAGTGTTTGAACATGATGCAGCGACGGAATTTTTTCAACCCATCCGGCGAATTGCGGCAGATGCAGGACAACATGGACCGGATGTGGCGTCGATTCGGCTCATTTAACCACGAGGACGGCGGCGGCATTGAGGCCTGGGCGGCCCCGCTGGACGTGGTAGCCGACGGCGACGACTTCGTCGTCAGGGCTTCCCTGCCCGGCGTGTCGCCGGACAATATCCAGGTCTCCATCGAGGACAACGTGCTGACCATCCGCGGCGAGACGGCCTCCCACTTCGAGAACACCGAGGGCAACTACCTGATGCGCGAGCGCCGCAGCGGCTCCTTCCACCGCTCCCTGCGCCTGCCGGACACGGTGGACCAGGACAAGGCGGAGCCCCGCTACGAGCACGGCGTGCTGACCATCAACCTGCCCAAGGCCGAGGCCAAGAAGGCCAAGCAGTTCGATGTCAAGGTGGTCGAGGGCCCGGCTGCCATCGCGGGCAGCTAATCCTTGACGGTTAACCACAGAGAGCACAGAGAGCACGGAGACCGCAGAGAATTAAGCAGGGGGCGGAATAAATCCCGCCCCCTGCTTTTTGCCAATACAGCCCCATAAATCTCTGGGGCCTCTGTGTTCTCTGTGGTGAATTCTGCTTAGCTGCCGTAGCGGGCGGCGGCCAGGGGGTCGCTGTACTCCTGGTTCTTGGTGCCCCAGAACGCGGCGGCGATGTCGTCGCAGGCGGCCACCAGGTTCTCGGCGTTCTCCATGCTCACGGTCTGCTTGCACTGACCGGCCAGCTTGATGGCTGCATTGAACTTGGCAGCAATCTCGGCGGCGTCGGTGCCCGGCCAGGCATAGTCGGCCCAGAGGATGCGGAGCTCCTCCTTGCACTTCTCGGCGTGCTCTTCCTTGACCTGGACGTAGCGGTTGAAGGTGTTGGCGAAGGCCTGGTGAGCGGACATCTCGGAGCCGGGAGCCGGATGCTCCAGGTTCTGCATGCGCAGCACCATCTTCTGCACCGTCTGGGCCGCGATCTTGGCACTGATGGGGTCATAAATACCGCAGGGAATGTCGCAATGGGCTTTGGCTACCGCAGGCTTGAACCACCCGATCGGGTTGAACATCATGCCCCTCCGTTTCGAAAATTCCGGGACTGTCGTCCCGTCAAAATTGAGTCCTCGAGTCATCCCGAGCCGTCCAGAAGGTTAAAGGAAATCGGTCATGGGCGCAACCCGTGACGCTGGTCAGGCCCATGCTAAACTTGAAACATGAGCGTTACGAAATCCATCACAATTCGCCGCGAGCATCCCGGTACCGAGGAGGCGTCGCAGCTAATCGCGGAGCTCGACGCCTATCTGCGCCCGCTGTATCCCATTGAGAGCCAACACGGCTACAGCATCGAAAAGCTGGTGGAGCAGCGGGTCGAGTTCTTCGTCATCCACCGCAACGGCGAACCGGCTGGCTGCGGTGGGGTGCAGATCATCTGCGACCCCAATGACCCCGTCGAGCGCTACGGCGAGATCAAACGTATGTACCTTCGGGACCGGTTTCGCGGCCTCGGCCTCGCCAGACGGATGCTGGCGCACCTGGAACAGGTTGCCTCGGACATGGGGGCGACGAGGATGCGCCTGGAGACTGGCATCTACCAGCCCGAGGCCATCGCCCTCTACGAAAAGTGCGGCTACCACCAAATCCCGCCCTTCGGCAGCTACCCGCCCGATGACCCTCTCAGCCTCTGCTACGAAAAGCGGCTGGGTGCGGCTGAGAACTGAGCGCAATTTGAGGAAGGGCAGCCCAATATTTCCGCCCTGGAGAGGAACTGGGCAGGTGAAGTCAGGTATTGGGCGCGTCCGTGGCAGGGTTCCGAATTAGGTGGTTTGATTTATGAGGCCCCTGATTTGAAGCAGTGCCAGCAGGTTGTGGGGCGACCAGACGGTTCCCATCTTTTCCCGTCTGCGGTACTCCCGGTTCTGACGCTCCAGTCGTGATGTTGTCCGGTGTCTTTCCTGCCCTGTCCCCAGATGGGTCATACCCTTTCCCAGTGCTTTGCGACACCAATCCAGGGCCTTGCCTCCGCTGCGGATAATTGCCTCCCGGGCATGCTCCTCTGCCTCGGCTCTGCTGGCGGATTCCAGCAACGCCCTTGCCGCCCTGAATCCCTGATGGCCCACGTTGCGCCGGTATTCCCGCAACAGGTGGAACTGGCAGAGCTGGTGGGGCGCCTCCCTCCCGTAAACCAACTCAATTCCGGCAGCTATGGCACGATCATCGTCGCTCACCAAGTGGACCGGAGTGCCCTCAGCCTGCCGCCAGGCTTGGTCTATCACCTCGGACCAGGGTTCGAAAGACCCCAGGGCAGTGCCCATTTCGTCCCGGATCACCCTCATTTCCCTGGGTCCTAAGCGGGTCCTGGTCCACATTCCGTCCAGTTCCCAGACATGCCCCGACAGCACCGGCTCTCTCACTGCCTCCTGTCTGACCCAGCGGCAAAGAGTGCTCTTGACGCTGCCCACCAACCGGCCAGCCTGAGTATAGCTGAGCCCCAGAGCAGCCAATCTCACGGCCCAGTCGGCAGTTTTTTTGAATACCTGCGGTAGCGTTCCTCGTCGCCCAGCAGTTCCGCACCACTGGTCATGCTGCGGCAGTCCCCACAGCGGAACACCGGTATCTGCAACTCCAGCAGGCCGTATCGGGTGGCGATGGACCGGGAGTAGCGGTGATGGCGGTGCATCAGCAGTCCGCAATCGCGGCACTGCGGGCGGTACTGGTCCAAAGATTCCTGCAATGTCCCCTGCAGGCGCAGCGGCAATTCCTGTTCCAACCGGGTTTCCAGTTCGAAAAGCAACCCCATCACTCCTCACCTCCCCACTCAGTCCCAGCCTATCCTACATCCCATACCACCTAAATTGGAACGCTATCGTGCGTCCGTTGGTAGAACGCCAAATCGCAGTCTCACCTAGACTCCCCGAATCGCTCGAGTATACAGGCGGTCAAGACATTATTGGGTGTACGGTAGCGTTCCGAGTTAGGTGGTCTGAATCCAGGCAAGTAGCCTTATGTGCGAGAAAGGGCGCACGGCTGTCGCCCCTGCATATGAGAAACAACCTATATTGGAACGCTATCCTGGGTTTCCTCAAGTAAACCCCAGAGTTCCGAGTAGGTGCGTCCCGTCTTTGGACTTTGACTCGAACAGAAATGCCCTACCCGTACATCGATACCCCGCCTTGTGCCGCAACATGCAGCAACCTATAATTGCGCGATAGATTTCCGACCTGTTTCCGTTGACCGCTCGCCGTTCGAGCCGGTTGAGCGGCAATGAATACTTCCTCATGGAGATGACCCTGTGGCCACTATGACCAAACCCGCCAAGACCAAACATCGCAGCGCCGAAATCACCCACGACCCGCAGCGCGCGCCGGCCCGAGCCATGCTGATGGCCATGGGCATCACCCACGAGGACATGGAAAAGCCATTCGTCGCCATCGCCAACCTGGCCAGCGACGTGACGCCCTGCAACGTTCACCTCGGGCGCTTCGCCAACGCCGCCAAGGAGGGCGTTCGCGCCGGGGAGGGCGTGCCCTTTGAGTTCGGGACAATCACCGTCAGTGACGGCATTTCCATGGGCACCGAGGGCATGAAGACCTCGCTGGTCAGCCGCGAAGTCATCGCCGATTCCATCGAGCTGGTGACTTTCGGTGAGCGCATGGACGGCCTGATCACCATCGCCGGCTGCGACAAGAACATGCCCGGCTGCATGATGGCCCTTGCCCGGCTGAACGTTCCAGGCCTGTTTATGTACGGCGGCTCAATAATGCCCGGCCAGTACAATGGCCGCGATGTAAATATCCAGGATGTGTTCGAGGCCGTGGGCGGCTACGCCAAGGGCGACGTGAGTCTGGATGAACTGCGCGCACTGGAGTGCGTCGCCTGCCCTGGCGAGGGGTCCTGCGCCGGGCTATTCACCGCCAACACCATGTCCACCGCCATTGAGGTGATGGGAATGTCCCTGCCCGGCGACGCCTCTATCCCCGCCATCGACCCGCGCAAGCTGGGCGAGGCCCGGGATGTGGGCCGTGCTGTCACGCGGTTGCTGGAGGAGGACATCCGGCCCCGCGACATCATGACCAAGCAGGCCTTCGAGAACGCCATCACGGTCGGCGTATCCATGGGCGGCTCCACCAACATAGTGCTGCACCTGCTGGCCATTGCCAACGAGGCCGGGGTGCCCCTGGGACTGGAGGACTTCGAGCGCATCAGCGCCTCCACCCCCTACATCGCTGACATGAAGCCCGCTGGCCGCTATGTGATGGCCGACCTGTCGCGCTACGGCGGGATCGCGCTGGTGATGAAGCGGCTGCTGGCCGCCGGCATGTTGCACGGCGACGCAATGACGGTCACCGGCAAGACCGTTGCCGAGAACCTCGCCGGTATCACCGTGGTCGACGACCAGCCGATCATCACCGAGGTGGACACCCCGCGCAGCCCGACTGGCGGCCTCGCCATTCTGCGGGGCAACCTTGCGCCCGAGGGTGCAGTCATCAAAGTGGCCGGACACCAGGAGAAGGTCTACCAGGGCCCGGCGCGGGTCTTTGACCAAGAGGGTGCCGCCTTCCAGGCCATACAGGCCGGCCGGATCAAGGCCGGGGATATCGTCATCATTCGCTACGAGGGCCCCAAGGGCGGGCCGGGAATGCAGGAAATGCTGGCGGTAACCTCCGCCATCGTGGGCCAAGGACTAGGCGACGACGTGGCTCTGGTCACCGACGGCCGTTTCTCCGGCGCCAGCCACGGCCCCATGGTGGGCCACGTCGCTCCAGAGGCTGCGGTAGGCGGCCCCATCGCGCTGCTGCAGGAGGGCGATGAAGTCACCCTGGACATTCCTGCCCGGCAGCTCAACGTCAAGCTCACCGAGGAGGAGATGACCGACCGCCGCGCCAAGTGGCAGCCCCTGCCTCCCAACTACACCACCGGCGCCCTGGCCAAATACGCCAAGCTGGCCTCCTCAGCCTCCGAGGGCGCGGTGACAAGGTAGGTGCGTGCGGAAAAGTGCCGAACAGGAGGATGAGAGTGGCGAGGATAACCATAGATCTTCCCGCAGAGTTGCTCAATTCGATTGACGAGCGATGCGGGAAGACCACGCCGTCGATCAGCCGAAGCGAGTTTATACATCTTGCATTAGAGGATTACCTGCATGTGGAGGAGGCCGTAAAGAAAGAGAAGGAGAGGCTGTTCTGGTCCCGTAAGGAAACCGAGGAGGAACTCGATGCATGGGTAGAGCAGGCATCCACGGCTGGTTTGAAGGAGTTCTACAAAGATGAGCCTCCTTGGCCCGATTTGAATGAATAGAGGGGATGTCTGGTGGGTAAACCTGGCTCCCCCTATAGGAATTCGCCCGGTAGTCCTGGTCTCTCGGGAGGAAGCCTATTTGACTCGCCAACAGGTAATAGTCGCCCCGGTTTCCACTAGAATTCGCGGAATCACAGCCGAAGTTTCATTGGGTCTTGATGACGGACTGTCCAGACCTTCAGCGGTCAATCTGGACACTCTGTACACAATTAACAAGTCTCGCCTGAGCACGCAAATTTCCAGTCTCAGCCGCAAGAAAATGGAAGCGATTGATGATGCGTTACGGTTTGCATTGGGCTTGTTGACATGAACACGAACCGGTTAATCCCAAATCACGTCAGGAGTGCTTACAATGACAACGGACTATGGATCAGAGGCCATCCGGCGGCACCGCGATAGCCGCGGCAAAGTCAGCATCGCGTCCAAGATGACGGTGGAAACGCTGGATGACCTGTCCATCGCATACACGCCTGGCGTGGCGTCGGTGTGCATGGCCATCCACGCCGATCCCACCGAGTCTTACAACCTCACCAATCGGGGCAATACCATCGCCGTGGTCACCGACGGCTCGGCGGTGCTGGGCCTGGGCAACATCGGTGCCGAGGCCGCCATGCCCGTGATGGAAGGCAAGTCCATCCTGTTCAAGAACCTGGCTGGAGTGGACGCCTATCCGATCTGCGTCGCCTCGCAGGACCCCGCCGAGATTATCAGGACGGTGCGGGCAATCGCTCCCAGCCTCGGCGGCGTCAACCTCGAGGATATCGCGGCGCCCAAGTGCTTCGACATCGAGGACGCTCTGCAGGACCTGGGCATTCCCGTGTTCCACGACGACCAGCACGGCACCGCCATTGCCGTGCTCGCCGCTGTCATCAACGGGCTGGCAGTGACGGGGCGCAAAATCGAGGACTCCACATTCGTGTTTGCCGGAGCCGGGGCAGGCGGCATCGCCTCCGCCAAGCTGCTGATGGACCATGGCGCAACGAACATTATCCTGGTCGACAGCGTTGGCATCATCCATCGCGGACGCACCGACCTGAGTCCCATCAAGCAGTCCATGCTGGACACCACCAACCCGGAGAACCGCACTGGCGGCATCGCCGAGGCCATGCGCGGCGCCGACGTGTTCATCGGCCTGGCCGTGGCCGATATGGTGACTCCTGAGATGGTGTCGTCCATGGCCAAGGACTCGGTCGTATTCGCCATGGCGAATCCGGTGCCTGAGATCATGCCCGACCTGGCCGAGGCCGCAGGCGCCGCCGTAGTGGGGACGGGCCGCAGCGATTTCCGCAACCAGATCAACAACAGCCTGGTGTTCCCCGGGGTGTTCCGCGGCGCCCTGGACGCCAAGGCATCGCGAATCACCACCAGCATGAAACTGGCGGCCGGCCAGGCCCTTGCGGCGCTGATCCCGGAGCCCACTCCGGAGCGCGTCATCCCGTGGTCGCTGGACCGCGCCGTCCCCGCTGCCGTAGCGCAGGCCTGCGCTGCAGAGTGGGCCATCAGCGGCGTCTCGGGCTGATTCGCTCAGAGGGCAGAGCGGCAACGATGCCCCTAAGATTGTTCGGCCCGCCCTCGGACGAGAGCGGGCCGATTTTGGTGTCACTTGTTGTGGCGCCCATTGAGATCTGGTGCAGAACGGAATGGAGTCTCGAAGGATTTCGTGACGTGCCCGACTCTTATGATTGTCCTCGGAATGCACCTTCGTAGCGCCTGATGTGTTGGATCGCCTACCCGCTGCGGAGAGGAGCGATCACCTCTTCGCCGTAGCGGCGGATGATGGTCTCGGGCGATGGCCCGATGGCGGTGATGAGGAGAACGTCCACACCCGCGTCGAAAATGGCGCGGGTTTTGGTTTGGCATTCCTCGGGTGTTCCGACAATGGCGAACCGGTCGGCGAAATAGTCAGTGAGGCCAAGCTCGTCGGTGAGAACGGCGTTTCGTGTCTTTCCCACCTGCTCGTGCTCCGCCGCCTCGTACTCGTGGTGCAGGATCGATACTGCCTCCCGGTATTGCTCGGGGACGTTCTTGCCCTCCAGGGTGAAACGGAATGCGTGATGCCCGGACGCTGCCAGTGCCATCTTGATCTCGTCGACGGCCTCGTCACGGTTGTCAGCGATGTTGCACTTGGCGAATGCCCAGACGCCGGCGGAGCCTTCCGCCCGTCCGGCAGCTCGCTCCCCTTCGCGGATGCGGGCGACGGTGTCCTGCAAAACGTCCGTGGTCAGGCCGGTGTGGATGATGGCCGCGTCCGCCACGGACCCGGCCACGGCCAGTGTGCGTGGCCCCTCGGCGGACATGGCGATGGGAATACCTGTGCTGAGCGGGGCCGAAGCAGACCATCGTACGTGGGCGCGGTCTCCGCGAAATTCGGCAGTCTCACCAGCCAGCATGTCCCGTACGCTCTGGATGTAGTGGTTCAGTTCCGCGAGGCGCGCAGGGCGCAGTCCCAGGTTCAGCACGGCGCTGTCGCCGCTGCCCAGGCCCAGGAACGCACGTCCCTTGGACAGCTCGTTGATGGAGGCGATGGCGGAGGCGGCGACCGCCGGGTGGCGGGTCAGCGGGTTGCTCACCGTCGGGCCCAGCATGACCCGCTCGGTGGAGGCTGCCACGACGCTGAGGGTAACGTACAACTCGCGGGCCAGCGACTGGGAGTCGGCCACACCCACGTAGTCGAACCCCATCTCCTCGGCCAGCCGAGCGCCACGGGCGACATCCTCCATGTTGTTCGGGAACATAGTAACGCCGAATTTCATACGCTTCTCACTTCGTCCACGAGCGCTCTGCCCTGCCCTCCCCTGGAATGAGCGGAGATTGAGTCCAAGTGGGCATTGGCATAGATTTGGCTACTGGTAGACCAGTCGCGGGCCGACGGTCTTGATGTAGCCCTCGTAGTTGCGGCGTGTCTCGGAGATTGAATCGCCGCCGAATTTCTCCATTAACGCCTCGGCCAGCACCAGCGCCATCATGGCCTCGCCGACGACGCAGGCCGGGGGGGCCTGGCAGATGTCGGAGCGCTCGTAGTGGGCCTGCACCTCATCGCCGGTGTCCAGGTCCACCGAGGGCAGCGGGTGCATCAGCGTGGCGATGGGCTTTATGGCGAACTGGGCGGTCAGGGGCATGCCGTTGGTCATGCCTCCCTCGGTGCCCCCGAGGTTGTTGGTGCTGCGCTGCCACGGGCGGTCGGGGTCGGTGACCGGCTCTATGACGTCCTGCACCTCCGAGCCGCGCTTGTGCACGATGTCCCAGCCGGGGCCGATGGAGACGGCCTTGACCGCGTTGATGGACATAAGCGCCTGGGAGACGCGGCCATCGATCTTGCGGTCCCAGGACACGTGAGAGCCGAGGCCGATGGGCACGTTCTCGGCGATGATCTCGCAGATGCCGCCCACGGTGTCGCCGGCGTCCTTGGTGGCGTCGATCTCGGCGGTCATGCGCTCGGCGGCCTGCGGGTCGGCGCAACGAACGGGGGAGTCCTCCACGGCCTGCCAGTCGATCGTGGCGGGCGGCTCGGCGCGGACGCTGCCGATGGACAGGACATGGCTGCGTACGGCGATGCCGAACTCCTCCAGCAGCCGCAAGGCGATGGCCCCGGCTGCCACGCGGGCGGCGGTCTCGCGGGCACTGGAGCGCTCCAGGACGTTGCGGACGTCGTTGAACCCGTACTTCATGGTGCCGGGCAGGTCGGCGTGGCCGGGGCGCAGGCGGGTCACACGCTGGCTGCGGGGGCTCTGGGGCTCGCCCTCGATGGGGCGGACCGACATCGCCTCCTCCCAGTTGGCCCAGTCGCGGTTCTCGATGCTCATGCCTATCGGGCTGCCCAGCGTCTTCCCATGGCGGACGCCGGAGATGATGTGGGCCCAGTCCTGCTCGATGAGCATGCGGCCGCCGCGTCCGTAGCCCTTTTGGCGGCGGGCTAGGTGGACACCGATGTAGTCCTCATCAAGGGGCAGTCCGGCAGGAACGCCCTCGACAATGATGACCAAGCCCTGACCGTGGGACTCACCAGCAGTTACAAATCGAACCATTTTCCTAAAACTCAACAAAACACAGAGCGCAGGGAAAGCACAGAGGAAACCGGAAAGTAAAGGAAATCTCTGTGTTCTCCGTGCGCTCTGTGTTTGACTTAACTTCTTGCGCGCATTGCCGCGGTGGCGGCCTCCAGCATGACTGCTACCGGAGCATCCTGCTGCGTCCACATCTCGAAGGACGCGGCGCCCTGGTAAACCAGCATCTGGATGCCACCGAGGGTCCCTGCCCCTGCCCTGGTGGCCTCTTTCAGCAGAGGAGTCTCTAGCGGATTATACACCAGGTCGTTGACCAGAACGGACGAGGGAATGTCCGACGCTGACAGCGGGGTGCCGTTCTCGTCCGGGCCGTGGACCATTCCCATGGAGGTGCAGTTGACGATGAGAGCAACCTCCCGCGCCACCCCAGGGGCGTCGCCGAGCGACAACGCCTCCGAGGCCGCACCGCTGTCGATGGCCAGCGCCGCCAGCCGTTCGGCTCGTTCCTGGGTGCGGTTGGCGATGAAAATCTGGGCAACCCCCACCCGCGCCAGAGCGTAGACGATGCCGCGGGCCGAGCCGCCGGCGCCGAGCACCAGCACGTCGCGGCCACGGGGCTCGAAACCCCCACCCTCGCGCAGCGCGCGCAGGAAGCCGACGCCGTCGGTGTTGTAGCCGGCCAGAAAGCCGTCGCGGTTGACGATGGTGTTGACTGCTCCGGCAGTGGAAGCCCAGTCGTCGACCTGGTCCAGGTGCGGGATGACCGCCTCCTTGTGTGGGACAGTCACATTGATGCCCAGGGTGCCCGGCACCAGCAGACCAGCCACGAACTCGCCAAGATCATCGGGCGCTACGTCCCAGGGCTGATAGGTGCCGTCGAAACCGATGGCGTCCAGCGCCGCCTGCTGGAAGACCGGCGATATTGAGTGGCCGATTGGGTGGCCTATGATGCCAAGTCGCTGTGGCATTTCTCTGCTCGCTTTCTGATTTTGCGAGACGGTCCGGTGGATGATTGGCGCTTATTCGGACTGCGCCTCTAGCTCATTCTTGATTTGGAGGAGACGCAGCTTGTAATCCTGCTCTTGGTCCACTTGCTCATCCGCCGCCCTGCGAGCCCACTGAACGGCTTCATCCTGGGTGGGGAATTGCTTGAAAATTCTCATCGGCTCCGGTTCGCTATCAACCCATAAGGGGAAAATATCACCTTTGTATTCGCCGGAATCTGTGAGCCTAACGGTGATGGAATAGCCTTTGCGAATCTCCCAGTGAGCTACCGGAAATCTTTCCCTCGCTTGGCCTTCGTGCGTCTGTGCGGTCGCGATGGCCCAGGACACGGCATCGGCTGCGTCGTCGAACTGGCTGTACTGACCATTGTCGTCAGACAGAAATGCATAAACGGACGCAGTAAATCCCCTATAGCCTATTCCTACCTTTATGAAATTGCCATTTACGACAGCCCCGTAGCCCTCGCCGCTAGAAAGAGGGAATATGCTGCGTTCCAGCGCGGGTTGGTTCCCTCCTGAATCTGACATGGTAGTCGTCTCTCTGGTTAAGCGGATTTGGTGGACACGGAATGGGGCAGAGTATGGCCCCTACCGGCCCAACTGCTGCAGGATTTCGTTGAGGCGCTGCTGGCGGTCGCGGAGCTCGGCCAAGCGGGACTCCTCGTTCTCCACCACGTCCGGACGGGCTTTCTCGCGGAAGTTGGGGTTGGATACCAGCTTTTCCACTCGCTCCAGGTTCTTGTCGCAGTCGGCAAGCTCGGACCGCAGCCGGTCGCCCTCGGCGTCGAGGTCGACCACGCCCTCCAGCGGGAGGCGCACAACCAGGGGGGTGACCACGAGGGTTACGCCGCGGGTATTCTCGCTTGCTCCCGTATCTGACGCGGACTCGTCTCCCGAGACTATGCGCAGCGGCTCGACGCGGGACAAAGCCCGAATGACGTCGGCCTCGTCCTCTATGGCGGCGCGTTGCCCGTTGGCTTCCACCAAGGCCTCGAGGTGCTGGGCCGCGGGGATCCGGAGCTGCGCCCGGGTGTTGCGCACCGCTCGCACCGCCTGCTGCACCAGGGCGATCTCTTCCTCTGCCTCCGGGTCAATGCGACCGCCTGAGGCGGGGTACGGGGCGATCATGATCGACTCGCTTTGAGCGTCGCCCTCATCCGGTAGTTCGGATTTCAGGGTCTGCCAGATTTCCTCGGTGATGAAGGGCATGAACGGGTGCAGCAGTCGCAGGATGCGCTCCAGCACGTGGGCCAGCGTCGGGAGTGGCGAAGGTCCGCTCGCGTTTCGCACGCGAATCTTGGCCATCTCGATGTACCAATCGCAGTAGTCGTTCCAAATGAACTCGTGGAGCCGCTGCTGCGCGTCACCGAGCTCGAAGCTCTCGAGGGCGCGGTTGACGTCGGCAGTCACCCGGTCCAGGCGGCTGACAATCCAGCGGTCCTCGCGGTGTTCCGGGGCGACGTCGCTCCATCCTTCGAGTCCGTTTTGGCCCTCCAGCTGGCTGATGACAAATCGGGAGGCGTTCCAGATCTTGTTGGCGTAGTTGCGGCCCGCCTCCAGCCGGTTCTCGGTGAAGCGCAGGTCGTTGCCCGGCGCCGTGCCGGTGGTGAGGGCGAAGCGCAGGGCGTCGGTGCCGTACTTTTCCACCAAGTCCAGCGGGTCCATGGTGTTGCCGCGGGTCTTGCTCATCTTGGCGCCGGAGCCGTCGCGGATCAGGCCGTGCAGGTAGACGGTGTTGAAGGGTGGCTTGCCGGTGTTCTCTATGCCCAGCATGATCATGCGGGCGACCCAGAAGAACAGGATGTCGTAGCCGGTCTCCAGCACCGTGGTCGGGTAGAAGTAGTCGAAGTCGTCGGTGTCGCCGGGCCAGCCGAGGGTAGAGTGAGGCCAAAGGCCGGAGCTGAACCACGTGTCGAGCACGTCTGGGTCCTGCCGAATGCCGGTGGAGCGGCAGGCCTCGCAGGCGGTGGGATCATCGATGGCAACGGTCATGTGGCCGCAGGAATCGCAGTACCAGACAGGGATGCGGTGTCCCCACCACAGCTGGCGGCTGATGCACCAGTCGCGGATGTTCTCCAGCCAATTTAGGTATACGCGTGTGAACCGCTCAGGGACGATGCGAATCTCGCCCTCGGTTACGGCTCGGTAGGCCTTGCCGGCGATGCTGTCGGGCTGCTCGTGGCCACCGATGTTGACGAACCACTGCATGCTTATCAGCGGCTCGACGACGGTGGCGCAGCGCTGGCAGTGGCCGACGGAGTGTCGGTGAGGCTCGACTTTCTCCAGCACTCCCAGCGAATCGAGTTCCTCGACCACGCGGCGGCGGGCCTCGAAGCGCTCCACGCCAGCGTACTTGCCGGCGACTCGGGTCATGGCGCCGTCCTCGCCGATGACGTTGGGTGCGTCGAGACGATGACGTTGCCCAACCTCGAAATCAATGGGGTCGTGGGCCGGGGTGACCTTCAGCGCGCCGGTACCGAACTCCGGATCGATGGCCTCGTCGCCCACTACCGGGATGACGCGTCCCATGATGGGCAGGACCAAGTTGCGGCCTCGAATGCCATCGTAGCGGGGGTCGTCCGGGTGTACCGCCACGCCAGTGTCTCCCAGCATGGTCTCGGGGCGGGTGGTGGCGACGGTAACATGGCGGTCGGGTTCGTCCTCCAGGGGGTAGCGGATGTGGTAGAGATTGCCGTCGACGTCGTCGTAGTCCACCTCGAGGTCCGACAGTGCCGTGGCGCAGCGTACGCAGCGGTTGATGATGCGCTCGTGGCGGTAGATCAGGCCCTTCTCGTACAGGCTTACGAAGGTGGAGCGGACCGCAGTGCTGGGGCCCGGGTCGAGGGTGAACTTGTGCCGCTCCCAGTCGGCGGAGATGCCCAGGCGGCGCGACTGCTCGTGGATGATACCGCCGGACTTTTCCACGTGTTGCCAGACCCGCTGTACGAAGGCCTCGCGGCCGATGTCGTGCCGAGTGGTGCCCTCCTCGATCAACTGCCGCTCCACCACCCACTGCGTGGCGATGCCGGCGTGGTCGGTGCCGGGCAGCCACAGCGTCGGAACGCCGGTCATGCGGCGGTACCGGATCAGAGCGTCTTCCAGCGCCTTTTCCAAAGCGTGGCCGAGATGCAGCTCACCGGTGACATTGGGCGGCGGCATGATGATGACGTAAGGATCCTTGCCGGACTGAGGGGCTGCGTGGAAGTAGTCCTTGTCCAGCCAGTCCTGGTAGATGCGCCGTTCAACGTCAGCGGCATTGTAGGCCCTGGGCATTTGGCTGGAGGCCCCTGGCGTGTGGGCAGAAGTCATGGGCGAACTCAAACTCCGTCACCGGGAATTCCGGCTCGAAATACGCTGGGGTGGAAAAGTGCAGGCCTCGGCGATGGCTGCAGCCTGCTCGAGAATGGGTCGCGGAGGCAACGAAAATCGCCGCCTGCTATGGGGCAAATATATCACCGGCGCTCGCGGGGCGTCTATTGCGATAGAGTGGCGGAATAGGTGGTTTCTCTGAGGGCTTCGAGGCGGAGTATGGCGAGGCGAGTGTCGTAGGCGACGCGGGCGGGGTCCCAGTAGTTGACGCGGCGCTTGTGCAGCCAATAGGTGAATTCCTTGAGATCGGTCAGGTTGAGGCCCTCGCGCTTCCCCAGCTTTGCCTCGTCCCGGTAGTCGGAGAGCAGGTCGCTGCGGGTCCGCGTGTACAGGTGCAGGAAAGCCTCCTCCACCAGCTCCTCGCTGTCAGAGAAACCTCTGGCCAGGTGGCGCTTGCGGGCATACTCCTCGGCAGCCAGTTGCAGCGCCTCCTCCAGAACCACGCCGTAGTGGAAATTCAGGTAGGCGCGGTATTTGCTGACCCCCAGCAGTTCTCGCAGATCCTCCTCGGCCAAGGGCTCCGGTAGCAGGCCATGAAACAGAAGGCGCTCCAGGTCCCGCTGCGGAATGTAACCGCTAGCCTCGTCGCACAGTCGTTCTGCAAGCAGCAGCCAGTCGAAGGCCTCGCCGCCCACCATGTACTTGTAGCGGCGGTCCCTGTGCCACTCCTCGGCGGGAATCCACCGCCCCATTGCCTGCAGCAGTGTACGAAACCACGGTGCGCCAGCCGCAAGCTGCATGCGAAAAAGGTCTATGACGACTTCCGGCGCCAGTCCCTCCTTGCACTCCGAATCCGAAACCGATGCACCGGGAATCCCGGAATGAGGGGCGTACTCATCGGCCCTGCCGTTCCCGGCGGCTGCGGTGGGCTCGGCAACCCGCGTTCGTGGCATCAGGAGCCGTTCCGAGTAGCTGCCATGCCGTCGGGCGTGGCGGTGGACCCGGCGGCCACCACGGCATCGAATATCTCCATGCGCTGGGGCTTGGGAGTGGTGATGAACCGGAGAAACTGCTCCCGTGGCATGGTATTCAGGATGTGGCGGGGTTCACACCAGGCCCTGCGAGCCACGGCCACGCCGAACCGTCCGCCTGAGAGCTGCGAGTGGTGATGGGAATCGGTGCTTATGACCAAGGGAATCCCAAGTTCACGGGCCCGGAAGGCATGGGTGTCCTTCAGGTCAAGGCGCTCCGGCGACGCGTTGATCTCCAGCGCGGTGCCGGTGTCCCTGGCTGCCTGCAGCACAGCCTCCAGGTCGAAATCCGTGGGCGGGCGCTGCCCCAGCAGCCGGGTCGACATGTGGCCTATGATGGTAACCGACGGGTGCTCCATGGCGCGAATGATGCGCCGGGTCATGGTCTCGCGGTCCTGCGACATGGCGTTGTGTACCGACGCGACGACCACGTCCAGCTCGGCCAGCACCTCGTCCGGGAAATCCATGCGGCCGTCGGAACGGATGTCCACCTCCGACCCGGCCAGGATGCGGATGTCGTAACGCTCCTGCAGTTGCCGGAGAACCTCGCGCTGAGCCGCCAGCCGATCCGGGGTCAGGCCGTTGGCGACGCCGAGGCCCTGGGAATGGTCGGTGATAGCCATGTACTCGTAGCCCAGGGCGGCGACGGTGGCGACCATGGTCTCGATGGGATCGCTGCCGTCGCTCCATTCGCTGTGCAAGTGCAGGTCGCCGCGCAGGTCTTTCGCCTCAATCAGGCGAGGCAGGCTCCCCTGCTGAGCCGCGTCGAGCTCCCACATGCCGGTGCGGAGTTCCGGCGGGATCCAGGGCAGGCCCAGGCGGGCGTAGAATGACTCCTCGTCCGGGAAAATCTCGACGTTTCCCGACTCGACGTTGGTGATGCCGTACTCGTTGAGGGACAGGCCCATGCGATTGGCGTAGTCGCGCAGGCGGATGTTGTGCTGCTGACTGCCGGTGAAATACTGGAGCATGGCGCCGATGGAATCGGTCTCTCCGGTGCGCAGGTCGATCTGCAGACCCGGCTCCACGATGACGCTGGTCTTGCGGGGGCCGTTGACCAGTACCTCCTGCACCAGTGGCAACGCGGCCAGGCAGCGCCCCAGCTCCTCGGGCTGCGGCGTGATGGCGACCAGGTCCACGTCGCCGATGGTCTCTTCCCAGCGGCGCAGGCTGCCGGCGGGGGTCAGGAGGGCAATGCCGTCATCGCGTTCACGCAGGGCGGCCATCACCGTCTCGGCGGTGGGCAGGGCCTGTCCGATGGGCGTGCGGCCGGTGCTCATTGAACGGGAGGCTCGAATGTGGCGCAGGATGCTGTCGGCAGCCTTCTTGCCCATCCTCGGCAAGGTGGACAGGCGACCGTCCTCGGCGGCCTGCTCCACGCCCTCCACGGTGCTGATGCCCAACTCCGTGCCGATGAGCACTGCGGTCTTTGGGCCGATGCCGGGAATGGCCAGAAGATCAATCGCGCCCTCGGGTAGCTCAGACTTCACCCGTTCGTAGGTCTGCACCTGCCCGGTGGTGACCAGCTCGTGAATCTTCTCGCTGATGGCCTTGCCGATGCCCGGGATGCCGGTGAGCTTCTGCCCGTCTACTACCGCCTGCGCCAGGGGAGTGGACAGCCCCTCGATGGTGCGGGCAGCCCGCTGGTAGGCGCGAATCTTGAACACAGAATCGCCCTGCATTTCCAGCATCATGCCAAGCTGCTCGAACAGCTCGGCGATTTCTTCGTTGGTAGGCTGATTCGACGGCATGTCGCCTCCGTCTCACGGCTGCGGACTCGGTGGCACCATCCAGATAACTATAAGGTGTTGCCCTTAACTTGTCGAACGGGAGACTGGGGCGCATTTGTCTGAACTGTGATTTGTTAGATTATGGGATTTTGCTGATTCCCGGCCGCTGGCTACCAGCGTAACCCTGTCCATCAACCCAATCACACGAATCACAGTTCAGACAATCGTGGTGAATTCCAGGGCTGGGCGGCATGTTACAGTGGGCCGCTATGAATATTGCTCTGTGCATGCGGTATTTCACTATGGCGCCGATAGACGCCGTGAAGACGGTTTGCCGATGCTGACTGGTGTTGAACTGGCCGTTGCCATTGCCATCGTAGCCGCGGGCGGTGTGGTGCTGGGAACGGTCAGCTTCGGCCTGGGATCCGTGGCGGCCCCCGTGCTGCTGCTCCTGATAGGCGCAAAGCCCACGGTGGTGATCGTCAACACGTTCATTGTGGTCCAATTGTCCCTGGTTCTGTCCGGCACCTGGCGGAACATCGAGATACGGACGACCAAATGGATGATCCTGGGCGGAATCTGCGCCGCGCCCATCGGCGTGTTTGTGCTCAACGTTACCGCCCCCTCGGTGCTGCGTATCGCCATCGGTGTGGTGATCGTGGTAATGGGACTGCTCAGTCTTCGCGAGACGAAATTTCCCCTGGCGACCTTTCCCGGTTCGGGGATCGTTTACGGCTTCGCCACGTGCCTGACGACCACCGCCATCAGTATCGGCGGACCCCTGGGCGGAATCTACGCGGTGGCGCAGCGCTGGCCGACCCAAACGGCGCGCGCCGCCCTCGCCTTGATGTTCAGCGTTTCCAGCCTGCTGGCGGTGGTGTTGTTCGCCCTCAGCGGTCTCTACACGCGGGATACGCTGATCAACACCGCGTTGCTGCTGCCGGGCCTGCTGGTCGGGTTCGGCATCGCCAAGATTCTGGTGGGGCGTCTCAACCAGCAGGCGTTTCGCCGGGCGGTGATCGTGATCGTAGTGCTGGCAGGATGCATGCTGCTGGCTCGGGAACTGCTGGTGTGAGGGCCGGATATTAGCCATTCTCAGCCAAGTGCCGGCATGTCCTGCCTCGATTCTGTTGACACCCCGATTCGACGATGGCTATATTCCATTTAACACCATCTGAAACAGGAGACTGTACGCTATGATGCAGACTGGGCGTTTTCGAGTTGAGGCTGGCAACGTGACCTTCGTTGTCCAGCACGAGCTATGGGACGGCAACATACAGGACCACTCCGACCAGGGCGTTGCCATCCTTGTCGAGGTCGGGGGCTCCACTGCGCTGAGGTTCAACTGCTTCGACCGCGAGAGGAGCTACATCTACGGGCCGGACGGCAAGAACGTCAAGTTCCGCATGGACGAGACGGTCGACGGCAATCCCATTGGCTGGTCGGTCAAGACCCTGCGCAGCAGCATCGGCATCATGCTGTCCGAGGCGGGGTACGGCGAGGCAGCCGGCGCCGTTGACCTGGCCGCGGTCAACAAGGCCCTGGACGAGGTTGACGAGGTCGCGCGGTACAAGTTCGCTGCCGAGCGAAACACGGTGAAGCACAACCGCGGCACCGACGTGTTCGAGGCCGGCAACATCCGCTTTGGGCTGGAGAATCGCAAGCTGGGCTCCGGCGACGGCGGCGTCGCAATCCACGTGCTGGCCGACCTGGCGGGCAACACGGGCCGCGTGTTCACCGAGGAGACGGAGTTGCTGGCCTTCGACTGCTTCTGGGACGGCCCGCACTACCACTATGGCCCGCGCAACAAGAACCATCGCATCTACTGGGACAAGACCCTGGTCCCCGATCCCTTGGGCTGGTGCCTGGACCAGTTCAAGAGCAAGAAGCTCAAAGGAATGCTGGAACGCGCCGGATACCCTGGCGTGGCTGCCGATCTGGACGACGACCTGATCGCCTCGGTGCTGCCGGCCGTCGAGGCCCGCGCGCGGGAGATGGAGGCAGTCGGCATTCCCGCCGAGGTTACTCCCAACCTGGTACAGTAGACCGCGTCCCGACAACTCTGACCGCTACGCAACCATTGACCGCCGCAGTTATGCCCTGCGGCGGTCTTGATTTTGGCAGGACAAGGGATATTCTGCGCGACGTATTCCGCTATGGTTGTTCGCTGACCAATGCAGCGTTTGCGCGACGCATTTCGTAAAAAGTCTTGTTTCACAAGTTTTGGAAAAAAGGGTTGACACTGTTGATGTGTTAATGTAAATTTCGCTTGACCAAGCAGATACACGCACCTTCTGCGGAGGCAGGCACTGTGTACGTCTGTGTGTGCAAGGGAGTAAAACTCTCGGAGGCCGTTGAATCGGCCAAGCGCCGTGGCTGTTCGCCGGACGAACTCACGGAGACGTGGGGCTTCGACGACGGGGATGCCTGTGGCCGCTGCCTGAACAATGTGGAGCGCATCTCCCAGATGGTGGAGCTCAAACTGGAGGGGCTGCTGGTCAAAGCCGCGTAGTTCATTCTCTGAGTGATATAATTGATGCAGGCGATCTGAGGGCCGCCGGTAGCGCAAAGCGTACCGGCGGCATATTTTTTCACAGCAAGAGGAGCCCCGCAATGAAAGGCAAGGAAGGCGTCGTAGAACGTCTCAACAACATTCTCACCATCGAGCTCACGGCCATCAACCAGTATTTCATCCACGCCGAAATGGCCAACAACTGGGGCTTCCCCGGAGTTGGCAAGCTGTTCCGCACCAACAGCATGTCCGAGATGGAGGACGCGCAGCACCTGATCCGGCACATCCTGTACCTGGAGGGCCTGCCCAACCTGCAGCGGCTGAACGACGTGCAAGTCGGCGAGTCCATCAAGGAAGACCTGGAGCTGAACCTGGACGCGGAGAAGAACGCGGTGGAAACCCTGCGGGAGGCCATCACACACTGCGCCTCGGTGGGCGACTACACCACCCGCAGCATCCTCGAGGGCATGATCCGGGAGGAAGAGGAGCACATCGACACGCTGGAGACCGAGCTGGAGGTCATCAACGCCATCGGCATCGACCTGTACCTGAACCGCCAGATACGCGGCGAAGAATAGCCGCCGCCCACATCGTGCCGAGATGCCAACGCCGGGCCCGCACTTTTGCGGGCCCGGCGTTTCCTATGAATGTCCAGAGTAACAGGCGGGATGCGTCGTCTTATCACTCAGGTTTATGCGTACACTTTTGCCATCGCGTGCGCAGGATTCATTGGCCTTCTCGTTGCGCCAGCGCCCCCCTAAGCTGGGCGATGAGAGTGGGCGTATCGTCCTGGATCGCTTCCCATAGGACATCGTTCTCTATTCCGTGGAAATCGTGTACCAAGCGATGACGCATTCCTACAATCTGCTCCCAATCTATGCCTTTGAGTTCTGATCGGGACAGGGGTGAGACGTAATTTGCTGCCTCGCCGATTAGTTCAATGGCTTTGGCCGAGGCGTAAAAGAACATAAGGTGATTGTCTAGGTCGTTCCGCGTCATTCCTTGAGAGAAATACGAGGCTGCCTCCGCCGCTTCCAACATCCGATGTAGCAATACCGAATCTCGCTGAGGGATTCGATCTTCAGGAGGCAAATTGAACCTGCGCTACTTCCAGAATTTCGTCTTTGCGATCGCGCAATGCTGACAGCGAGGTTAGTTCCACCTTTACCACGTCATACAATGCTGCCAATTCTCTTTCCGTCTTGAATGATCCCCAATGCTTGGGATAGCCTTTCTCGAACTCTGCCACTAGCATAAGGTCGGCATTGAAAAAGCTGCCCGACCCTTTATCCGGGTCGCAGGCGGCGAGCCATTTGATGCCATTGGCGCGGCAGAATTCGGTCAACCGCTCCGAAGGCATGGCCTTGATTTTGTCCCTCACCGCCTGCTTTTCTGCAGCCTTGGTGGCGGCCCAGGATTCCTGGGCCTCGGCCAGCATCTGCGGAATGTGGGTGGCGGTCTGGGAGGCGAACCTGACGGTGGCGGAGGCCAGAATTTCGTCGCGATAGTAGTCGGCCAATTCCGGCAGGGCCTTCAGATCGCCGCAGGCGCCTCCAATGATATGAGTCAGGTCCCTCTCCATTTTGAAGAACTCCCGGCCCACTTTGTGGCCCTCCTCGAATTCCACCAACAGAAAGAGGTCTGCGCCGGGGTAGTTACGACGCACTATGGTCGCGTCATAGGTGGCCAGCCACCGTATGCTGTGCGCGCGGCAGTATTCGGCTAGTTTTTCGGCCTTTTCGTCCTGATTGGGCGGTATGGCGGATGGCATGGTTTCCCTCCGTCCTTGCCAGCGGGTATGAGCACAACATCAAATGATAACAGGGCGCAGGATGATCAAACATTCCGCGCCCTGCGAGGCCATTCGCGGTCCTCCAGTTGGTCTCTAACCCGGTTGCAGCGTCTGGTGGGTTTCGCTGTTGGATATGATCGCGTCCCAGTCCCAGCGCATGGGGACCATCTCCACTCGGCGCCACGCCTCCGACTGGTCGAAGTAGTGCGGGCTGCCCGGATGCCCCGAGCTGCCCAGGGGGACTACCCACAACGAGTTGTCCCAGTTGGAGGTGTCGTAGGAATACCGGGCCACTGACAGGCTGGTCACCGTCGCGAACGTTGCCGGTGAGTAGCCACCCTGCAGGGGCGTGTCGCCGTCGCCGCTGTGGGGGATGGCCGGCGGGTCCAGCAGCCCGTCCAGCTCCGGGTGGGCAGCGGACAGGGTGTGCCGGGGCACGGCGCGGTGTACGCGGTCCCAGACCCAGGCGTCCGGATCGTCGCCCAGCTGCGAGAAGAGCCTGGCCACGCCCCTGGTGAGAGCGCGGGAGATGGCCTCGGGCCAGGTGTCGCCCTCAGCCAGAAGGGTGCGGTCGTCCTGCTGGATCATCTCGACCATCCGGGCCTTGAGGCGGTTGCCGAAGGAGCCGAGCCCGCGATCGGCCGGATGCCACGCCGCCTCGGCCAGTTCGGGTGGCAGGTTGCGTTCAAATGCCTCCTTGAGCAGGGCGTCGCGCATGGCCGAGTATATGGCCGGCTGCACGCGGTTGGCGTCCATGGAGCCGTCCCAGGCCAGCAGGCGGTCGCGGGCAATGGCCGCCAGCGAGTTCTGTGGCTCGACATGGGGGAGGACGGCAAGGTAGGTGAGGGCGGGTTGCGAGATCCTGTATGCATGCACTCTGGCCATATCGCTGGCGGAAGGCTTGTCCAGGGATGTCAGGCCCCTGGTCACGCCCTTGACCCGGAACTCCGGCGTGAAATCGACGGCGATGTAGTGCGGGTAATCTTCGCCCATGGGCCTGTTGTTGGCCGTGGCGATGAATCCCTCCTCGGGGTTGATTGACTGGGGCAGTTCCTCGAAGGGAATGTCGCCCTGCCATTCGTACTCCCCGGTCCAGCCGGGCACCGGCAGCCAGCCGTTGACCCGCGAGCGGACGGGGATGCGGCCCCGGCAGAGGTAGCCGTAGTTCCCATCCACGTCGGCGAACAGGAAGTTGTTGCAGGGATCGACCCAGCCGCGTTGCGACTCCACCAGCTCTCCGGCGTTGCGGGCGCGGAGCATCTGCCAGAGTATGGAGATCCACTGCGATGCGGACTCGGTGGCTGTGTACTTGAGGGCCATACCCGAACCTTCTTCAGGTCCGCCGGAAATGATCGGGCCGTGGTTGGTTACCACTACCTGAAAGGTTTCCTGCTTGCCCGACCTGCTGCGTACAGTCTCCTCGTGCACCTCGGCGTCGTGCCATTCGCCCTTGTGCAGGTACTGGGGCATCTCGCCGTCGCGCAGTTGCTCGATGTACAGGTCCTGGTAGTCGGCGGCGGTGTGAGTGACGCTCCAGCACACCCACGGATTGTGTCCGAAGTGAGGAAAGCCGGGGACGCCGGGGAAGGACAGGCCCGTTACGTCGAACTCGGGACAAGAGATGCGGTTCTGGTAGTAGGCGTTGGGCGTGTCGAGGCCACGGTGGGAGTCGCCTGCCAGTATGGGCTTTCCGGTGGCAGTCCCGACCCCGGCCCCGCCTCGTTCGCCTGCAACAGGCTGGCCGCCCACCACCCAGCTGTTGCTGCCGCCGTCCATCTCGGAGAGGTGGTTGAGGGCAGCGGCGCCCTCGGCGAGTTCGGCCAACCCCTGGTCCAGCGATCCACCCGCGGTTGCTCCGGGCGGCAGGATCAGCAGGTGGCCCGGTTCGTATCCGGGAAACAGTGCGCCGGCCTTTTCCGGTCCCATGGCTCGCGCCATTCGGGCGCGCCAGACCTTGGACTCGAACACTCCCATCAGGATGTGCCGAATCTTGTAGACGACCAGGCTCTGCCATGGGTGCCACGGCTCAGGTGTAACGCCAGCAATGGCATACTCGGCGGGCAGCGGGTCCGGGCCCTCGATGAAGGCGTTGACCCCGGCGGCGTAGGCGTCGAACACCATGCGGGTGTGGCTGTCCATGACGTCGTAGTCGGCCTTGGCGCTGGCAACCAGGCGGAAGCGGCGCATCAGCTTGTCCTGCTCCAGGGCACCATCGCCGACGGCCTCGGCCCAGCGGCCGCTACCTCGCAGGCGGTCGTACTCCAGGTGCCACAGCCGGTCCTGTGCGGTCACGAATCCCTGGGCGAAAAAGGCGTCGTGCTCGTTTTCGGCCCGCACGTGGGGGATTCCCAGCTCGTCGCGGTATACCTCCACCCCGGCCTTCAGGCCGTTCAGGGTAACCGTACCGGAAAGCCGTGGAATAGCCTCCGTCAACTCGGACCTGCCAATAACACTGGTGCCGACCATGGCGCTCACCTCTACCGGGACTACTACCGGAATTTCGGCGATGATAACACAGCGTTTGGGCTTGGCACGGTTATCAAGGATAGCTTGGAGGTACCGGGAAATGCGGCACCCTGTAAGTTATCCGGGCCGGATTACGCCGCAGGCAACGCGTTGTCCGGTGTCGCCTTCTCCCAGTTTGTAATCCACGGGCTTCTCGTGAATGAGGATGGCAGAACCGTCGGAATCGAACAGCGAATGACTCTGGCCCAGGCGCAGGGTAACGCCGTTGGTGAAGAAATCGGCGCGAGCAGTACCATCGGCGGATGCGTACAAGTTTGGCAGGTCTCCACCATGGGCGGACACCACGGAATCCCGGCGGTCCCAGTTCGGGTGTACAAACCCTCGCCCCTCGTCATCGGGGTCGAAGTGGTCTCCCGCCGCGCCGAAGTCGGGGCTGCAGGTCCCCACCGTATGGATTGCGAATGCGTGCCCGCCCGGTTCCAGTCCACGCGCCTCGGCCGCGATCACCACGCTGGATTCCGTCTCTGCAAATCGCACCATGCCCACAGGTTCTCCCGACGGGGAAACAAGCTCCGCCGTCGCCAGCAGGTCAGTCCCAGCCTCAGTCGTTCGTGTCAACCAGAAGACAAGCAGCGCCACCCCTAAGATGAGCAGTAGACCGATAAGGAACATCAAGGTCCACGAACGCAGCAACGCCAAAATGAAGCCTCCTGGATCCGTATCCGGCAACCGGCAGTTCCTGGTGCCATCGGCTCGCTCTGCAATGCGAACCATTATATGCACGGAGTGAGTTGAGTAGTACCTGTCCTGGATGCGGGGATTCGGCTCCTGACATCCATTCGCGCCGAAAGTCCGGGAGGGGAGTCAAGTGCCACGTATCCCCATCCAGGGTATTTCGCCTTCTACTTCTCACCAAGAGAGAGGAGGTTAGGTTGAGAATGAATTCTTTTATATTTACAACCTTTGCAACTACATGATAATCCCCACAGTAGCATCTGACGCAAGGTGTCTCCGATAATCGAATTAAACTGATTCCCTGTCAGTAAGCCCACCAGCGACCCTTTTCTGCAAATACGAGGCGACCTCCACGGAACTTGTTCCGTAGAATTCGGCAATTCCCAATTGAGAGTCACCCGCCTATAATTGAACATTGCAATATCAGGCGGGGTCGAATATCAGGTTGGTGGCCCCGCCGCCCCGTAAGAGGACACTCGTGGCGTTATTGACCATCAGGCTGGTTCCGGATCCCATCCTGTTTCGCAAGGCGCGCAAGGTCGCGAAGATCACCGCTCAGCACAGGAAGCTGGCCAGCGACATGATCGAGACCCTGATCGAGCACCACGGCGTCGGACTGGCAGCCAACCAGGTTGGGGTGCTGGAGCGCCTCTGCGTCATACAGACGCCGGACATGGAAGAGGCCATGGTGCTGGTGAATCCCGAGATTACGCACAGGGAAGGAGAGAGGGAGGTCGAGGAGGGTTGCCTGAGCGTACCAGGGTACCGCGGCATGGTGGTGCGCGCTGAAATGATCAAGGCTCGCGCCCTCGACCTCAGTTCCAAGACGTTCAAGCTGGAGGCCGATGAACTGCTGGCGCAGGCTCTGGAGCACGAGATTGACCACCTGAATGGCATCATGTACATGGACCACCTGGTGGCCCACACCTCGCTTTACAAGGTCACCGAGCAGGCCGACGGCAGCGAGGAGGACGCCAGGTACGAGGCGGAAGACGCCGCTGACGGCCACCCCGTCGACGGCCACGAAGATGCGTCCGGGCACGAACACCCTCATTCGCAGCACGCCGAGCCGGCTGCCGGATTTGACGCCATGCACCGCCAGCTTCATGAAATGCGGGGAGACACCGCGGAATCTGGTACGGCTGAAACAAGCAACCGGCAGTAGCCCTGCGGCGTCGGCCGCCTCCAGAACGGGCAAGCGGGGCCGATGGAGCATCCGGCGCCTTCCCTGGCTGCCGAGAATGTTCGAACCCGCTTGGTCCAAATCCTTCCCGGAAAAGACCACCCATCCCTGAAGATGACATCCGTGTTGAACGTTCAATCAACAATATTTGATCGCCTCGCTGCCTTCTTCGACGCCCGCGATGTGGAGACGTACGTCGTGGGGGGAACGGTGCGCGACCGGGTGATGAGCCGGGATGCGGACGGCGACGTCGACCTGGCGGTAAAGGGGGACGCGGTCTCCCTGGGCCGGGAGCTGGCGGACGAACTGGGCGGTTCGCTGGCGCCGCTCAGCGTGCCCAGAGGGATGGTGCGGGTGGTGGTACGCCCCACCGGTGTTCCCAACGAGGACCACCTTTCGGTCATTGACATTTCAGGGTATTCAGGAAGCATCGAAAGTGACCTGGCACGGCGGGATTTCACCATAAACGCCATGGCCGTGCCGCTGGCCCATTGGAACAGCGCCGATTTTGACGAGCTGGTCATCGATCCTCACGAGGGACGACGGGACCTGTTTCGCAAGGCAATTTGCGCCCTCAATTCCGGTGTTTTCGCCGCCGACCCGGGCCGGCTGCTCCGCGCGGTCAGGCTCTCCGGAGAGCTGGGTTTCCGGATAGAACCCGGCACCGTGCGGCAACTGATGGAGGATTCCCGGCTCCTGCAACAGGTGTCTCCGGACAGGGTGCGCGACGAGTTCCTGAAGATCCTGGCGCCGGGGGGCGCGCGGGCTCGCGTTGAGGCGCTGGACCAGCTCGGGCTCTTGGTACACGTGATTCCCGAGCTCATGGATACCAAGGGGGTCGACCAGCCTCGCATGCACTACTGGGATGTGTGGGGCCACAGCCTGCATACCTTGCAGGGGGCGGAGGGCGTGACCGGCGGACACCAGAACTCGCCGGTTTTCTCGTGCGTGCCGTGGACGCCGGAGACCGAGGAGTACTTCTCGGAGGTTGTGAGCGACGGGCACACTCGCCGCACCATTCTGAAACTGGCGGCCCTGTTCCACGACATCGCCAAGCCACAGACCAAGACCCTGGAACCGGACGGCCGCACGCGGTTCTTCGGGCACTCGGAACAGGGGGCCGAGGTTGCCGAACGCCGTCTGAGCGACCTGCATCTCAGCAACCGGGGCGCCTCGATGGTGTCTCGAATGGTGCTGCATCACCTGCGCCCCACGGGCATGTCCAATGATGGCGAATGGCCCACCAACCGGGCCATCTATCGCTACTTCAGGGACACCGGTGACGTGGCCGTCGATACCCTCTACCTGGCGCTGGCCGATTATTTGGGCGCAAAAGGGCCGGAACTGGTGCATCCCGATTGGCTGGAACATGCTAAAATGGTTTCTCACATCATGAATACGGGCACCCGGGAACCGGTTGCCGTCGATACGGTTCGCCTTGTAAACGGGCACGATCTGATATCCCGGTTCCAGCTCCGGCCCGGCCCGAACATCGGCGCCCTGTTGGACGCGATAGAGGAAGCCCGGGCTTCGGGCGAAATTGAGACCCAGGAGCAGGCACTGGAATTGGCCGCAGACATACTCACCAAACAAGGCCACAACCGTCCCCCCTTTTCGTCGGCGTCTAGGGATTTCAGGGACGATTCGCGGACCATTTCCGGTTAATCAATGCGTTCCCGCAGCGTACGCCTCACGATAGTCATTCTCCTCATCCTGGGTGTCGCCCTGGCGGCTCTGGGTTTTCGTTCCATTAACGTCGATGTGCCTGGCCTCCCTGCATTGGTCAGGGATGGCGCCGGGCCCTTCGGCCTGAAGCTGGGACTGGACCTGAGCGGCGGCGGTCACCTGGTTTACCAGGCCGACACAGGGTCTCGGTTCGATGTCACTCTCCTGGAACCGGCGAATCTCGAGGATATCGCCGAGTCGCTGAACGGCTTCCGTTTCGGCGACGAGGAACTACCTCTGGAGGACTACCAGGTGTTTCCCCGTGACGTGCAGTCCGTCCAGAGGGAGGTCCAACCCGCCGCTGTTGTTGTGGCCGACGGAGAGACCACTGGCGAGGAGGGCGAGGCCCCGCCCGAAGACGCCGCTGTTGCTACGGATGGTGAACCGGAGGACGGAACGGAACCCGCGGAGCCTGAGGAACCCCAGTTCGAGACCATTTTGGTCGCCAGCGTATTCCAGATCAGGATGCCGCTGCTGTCCGCCGATGACCCCAGGCGTACCGGCCTGCGGGACTCCATCGAGGACGCCCTTGGCCAGGTGGACGTTTTTCAGGTCGTCGACATAGGCCACCCCGATGCGAGCCAGATGCAGGGTGTGCTGGACAATATCACCCGTCGCGTCAACCGGTTCGGCACGGAAGAGCCGATCATCCAGATCTTCGGCGAGGACCGCATAATCGTCCAGTTGCCGGGAGCCAGCGGCTCAACGACGGAACTGTCGTTTACGGACCCTGTCGATGACATGGGTCTTGTGACCAGCACGCTGGAGGAAGCCGGATACCGCGATGTCCGGATCGAACGCATCGACGACACCACTTTCCGGGTACTGTCCGGAACGGTAAGCTCCGATATCGAGAGCGCTGCCAGGCTGGCTTTGACCGCCGCCTTCGGTGCGCCGGGCATAACCGTAAACAGCGCCATCGACGAGGCCAAGGACCTGATAGGCCAGACTGCGCTGCTGGAATTCAAGGAACGCACCTGCCAGGATGCGCTGTGCGTCCAGTTCACGGACGTTGATCTGGGCCTGACCGGCGACGACCTGGAGCGGGCCGAAGCCGCCGCCGACCCCGTGGGATTCGGCTGGGTAGTCAACCTCCAGTTCGACGGCCGCGGATCCGATATCTTCTCCGACCTGACACGCCGCATCGCCAATGTGGAGACCAAGCGAATCGCGGTCTTCATGGATGATGTGCAATTGATCGCCCCGGTCTCGCTGGCCTGGATACGAGACGGCAGCACCCAGATCAGCGGTGACTTCACCCGGGAAGAGGCTAGTACCCTGGCCATCCAGCTGGAATCGGGACGCCTCCAGGTACCGCTAAAACTCATCCAGGAGAGCGATGTCGACGCCATCTACGGGGCGGAGTCCCTGCGCAACAGCCTCTTGGCTGGCCTGGTGGGGTTGGGCCTGGTGCTCCTGTTCATAATCGCCTACTACCGGATGGCGGGCGTTGTCGCCGCCTGCGCCCTGGTGTTCTACGCGGTCATGGTGCTGGCTGTGTTCAAACTGATCCCGATTACCCTGGAGCTGGCCCACATCGCTGGCTTTATCCTGTCCATAGGCATGGCTGTGGACGCCAACATCCTGATCTTTGAGCGAATGAAGGAAGAGGTCAGAATAGGCAGGACCCTCGCCTCCTCCATGGAGGTGGGATTCAGCCGTGCCTGGCCCGCCATTCGGGACTCAAACATTTCCACCATGATCACCTGCCTTGTGCTGCTGTGGTTTGGTGACCGTCTCGGCGGCGGCTTGGTCACCGGTGTGGCGATCAGCCTGTTCATAGGTGTGGCGGCCAGCATGTTCACCGCCGTGGTGGTGAGCAGGAACCTGCTGCAGCTGATGGCCTTTGCCGGGTTGGGCGGCCGAATCAGCCTGTTCACTCCCGAGAAAGTGGGTGGCCAGCCGACCCAGACCAGGTCGGGACCGGCCAGTGGGGGAGGGCGATAGTGCTTGACATCGTCGGCAAGAGAGCTTGGTATTTCCTGTTCTCTTCTCTGATCATCATCGCGGGCATTCTCTCCATGCTGCTGCCTCCTGGCTGGGTGACGCTGGACTCGGGACTGCGGCCGGGTATCGATTTCACCAGCGGTGCAGTATTCAACGTAACGTTCAGCCAGGACGTGGACCAGCAGGATATCCTGGAGCGGATGGACGCACTGGGACATCCGGAAGCCCTGGTGCAGCAGGTCGGGGTCAGCAACTATTTCGTACGCACGGATGTCCTGGAGGAAGCCATAGCCGGAGGCCTTTCCGAGAGGGAGATCATCGAGCGAGATCTCGAGGAGTCCCTGGGCCTGGAAAGAGACAGGGTCGAGTTTGAGAGCGTTTCCCCCATCGTCGCCTCTGAGACCGTGAACATTGCGTTCTATGCTCTTGCCGCCGCCTCGGTATTCATCCTGCTGTACGTGTGGTATGCGTTCCGCCGGGTACCCAAGTCCTACCGATACGGTGTCAGCGCCGTGCTGGCCTTGGCCCATGACGTGCTGATAATCCTGGGAGTCTTTTCCATCCTCGGGCGGGTCATCGGGTTCGAGGTCAACTCGATGTTCATTGTCGGCCTGCTGATTGTGGCGGGCTACAGCGTAAACGACACCATTGTGGTGTTCGACCGCATACGCGAGAACGTGTCGCGCCACCCGGACCGCGATTCGGGCGGGCTGGTCAACCTGAGCATCATGGAGACCATGGGCCGGTCTCTGAACACCAGTATCACCACCCTGATAGTGCTCATCGCCATGCTGCTCATCGGCGGCCCGAGCATACGCGAGCTATTGGTGGTGCTCGCCATAGGCGCCGTGGTCGGGACCTACAGCAGCATATTCATAGCCAGCCAGTTCCTGGTGATGTGGGACCGGGGCGAGATCAGCCGCCTCGGCCGGGCCCGACAGGCCGCAGCCACCGCCGCTTCCTCCCTCTTCAGCCTCCTCGGCCGGTAAGCAGCGATTCACCTACCGTCCGATGCGGTTGCTATAATGAGCTCATCGGGCCGTGGATGATTACCGCGAGAGCATTTGGGGTATAAGCCCAAGAGACCGAGGTTGGTTTCAGCTTTTTACCCTTCTCGGAGGTATTGCCGGATCGGTCATCTTGGCGGTGCTGGAACTCGGTTCTCCTGCAGAGGGCGTCGCAGCCAGCCAGACGGCGCGGAATATCGTGCTCGGTATAGGAGCCAGTTTCGTAGCGTCGGGGTTCATAGTCTGGGGCCTGTTACAGGCGAGGGAGATTATGTCGTCAGTAGCTGACTGGATCAGAGAGGCCACCAAAAGGCGCAGGGAGAGGTGGATGGAGGCTGCCCGAGAAGAGGGTCGTCGTCAAGGCCGCGAGGAAGTTCTCCGTGAAATTTACGGCCCGGACCATCCGGACCAATCAGAGAACAGACCCAACGGTAGCCCAGAAAGCGAGAATGGAAATCAACTCAAATCAAACGGAGGATGACCAAGTTCGTCGAATGGGACCGTCTCTGTAAGGATTATCAGGCACTTGGCACCAGGGCCAGGCGGCCCAGCACGGCTCTTTCAGTCAGCAATTCGACGGCTCGCCCCGCCTCTTCCAGCGGCAGTTGACGCTGCTGCACCGGCGACACCTTGCCATCCACCGCCAGCTCGATTATCCGTTCCAACGTCGACCGGGACACACCAGAGCTGCCCACGACCCTGGCATCACGGAATACGATCTCCGGGATTAGCCCTCGCAGATTTTCCTCACCGCCGACCTCGCCCAGCAGCGCAAGGCGCCCATACTGTCCCAGGCTGCGGACTGACGATCTGATTGTCGGTGTGCCCACGGTGTCTATCACCACATCGGCACCCTCGTCGCCGGTCAAGGCCATCACCACTTCCCAAAAATCCAGTCCGGAATCGGGGCCGGCGGACTCAATGACATCATCGGCGCCGTGGCGGTAGAGGACGGTCGCCTTCCCCGACGTTGACGTGACAGCGATGGTAAGGGCTCCCAGGGCCTTGGCCAACCGCACGGCGTGAACTCCCAAGCCACCGCCCGCTCCGACCACAACCACCGTCTCGCCCTCCGAGACATCAACGGCCATTAGGGCCTGCAGGGACACTCCCGCCGGGCATGCAAGTAGGCACGCCTGTGCCAGATCCAATTCCGCTGGCAGAGTCACCAGACTGTGCTGGGACAGTGCAACGTACTCCGCAAAGCCGCCGTCTCGCCCGTGTCCGATGCCCTCGCCGTTCCGGCAGCGATGCTGCCTCCCCGAAAGGCACCGGTCGCAGCGGCCGCAGGCGTTGGTCAGGAGCGAGACCACCCGGTCTCCCGGACTGACCAGGGTCACCCCTTCTCCAAGTTCCTCGACAACGCCGGATATTTCGTGGCCCAGCACAGTCCCGGGCCGGACTCCTCGCCTCAGGGTGCCGTTCATCACCAGCAGGTCGTGGTGGCAGAACCCGCATGCGGCGACGCGAATCAGCGCCTCGCCAGGTCCGGGGACCGGTTTGGGAATATCAACCACCGACAGGCTAGGTGGCGATCCTGTATCTTCCAACTTCAGTGCGCGCATGGGCCGCTATTGTAGGCCGTTGGCGGTGCTTCGCCAATGGACGTGCCGTATAATTCGGCCTGATATGGATCGGAATTAGAATTGCGAGGGCATGAATTGAAGATAGGAGCGCACGTATCCACGTCCGGCGGCGTCAGCAAGGCTGTGGGGCGGGGGCAGGAAATCGGTTGCGAGGCCCTCCAGATATTCGGCTCCTCTCCGCAATCCTGGGCCTTTCGTGACATTCCCGAGGCCGAAATCGAGGCATTCCGCCAGAACATGTCAGACGCTGATATGGGTCCGGTATTCCTGCATGCCATATACCTGGTCAACCTAGGGACCAACAGGCCGGACGTGCTGCAGAAAGGCATCGATTCCCTGGCAGCCCACCTGACCCTGGCGGGGAAACTGGGAGCGGACGGCCTGATTTTTCACCCCGGAAGTCACGGCGGCGTCGGCTTTGAGGCCGTGCTGCCCCAGGTTGCCGATTCCATTCGGCAGGCGCTGGAAAAGGCGCCCGACGGACCTTGCCTGGCCGTGGAGAACATGGCTGGCATGGGAAAGCACATCGGTGCCCGGTTCGAGGAGCTTGGCGCGATCCTGGAGGCGGTGGACGACGAGCGACTGAAAGTCTGCCTGGACACCCAGCACAGCTTCGCCGCCGGGTATGATCTCACCACCGGCGAGGGCATAGAGGACATGCTGGCACAGTTGGACGACGGGCCAGGGTCGTCCAACGTGGTGGCCATTCACGCCAACGACTCCAAGCGAGTGTGCGGTTCCAGTGTGGACCGGCACGACAACATAGGCGAGGGTTTCATCGGCGAGGACGGATTCGCTGTATTCATGGGGCACCCAGCCTTCAGCCACGTTCCCTTTCTGCTGGAGGTCCCCGGCTTTGAGGGCAAGGGCCCGGATCAGCGCAACGTGGACATCCTCAAAGAGATACGCCAGCGGGTGGGCGCCCCTAAGTGATCGAGATGACCAACAGGGAGTTCGTCAGGCACGTGCGGCGCGCCTACGCCAGGCTGCCTGCCGAGATAGTCCGCCGCTTGGACAACGTGGACATCGTGGTGGAGGAGTGGCCCGGCCCCGACGAGGCTGACCTTGTAGGCGAAAACGACACCCTTTTCGGCATGTTCCAGGGCTGGCCGCTGACCGAGCGCCACGGCATCGGTGGTCCCCTGCCCGACCGTATCGCCATCTACCGCCAGCCCATCCTGCGCTCGTGCGAGACCCGGGAGCAGGCCATCCGGGAAATCAGGATCACCCTCTGGCACGAGGTTGGGCATTTCCTCGGAATGAACGAGGATGACCTGCATCGGTTGGGATACGGATGACGCGTTCCGAACGGGTGACGGGTCGCATCCGGGCTATGTGGCCGTCCCTTAATGCCCGTTTTGGCCAGCTCATTCCCTGTAGCATTGCATGAGACCGATTGCCGGGAGAGTTGGGTGGCTGCTGGGGACCGCTCTGGGGGTGGGACTGTTCCCCGTCGCGCCGGCCACCGTGGCCAGCCTGGCGGCAGTGGTGGTCTACTGGGCGGTGCCCCTGGACGGTGACTCCCCGGGTTTCCTGGTCCTGGTTGGTGCGTCGCTGCTAATCGGGCCGTGGTGCTGCGGCAGCCTGACCAGCAGCGACGACCCGGACCCCAAGCGGGCAGTGTGGGACGAGGTTGCCGGAATCTGGCTCACCTGCCTGTTCCTGCCGAAAACGCTGCCCTGGCTGGCCGCCGCTTTCCTGCTGTTTCGCGTGCTGGACATACTGAAGCCCTGGCCCATCCGGCAATACGAGAGGCTGCCCGGCGGCTACGGAATCATGGCCGACGACGTGGCGGCGGGGGTCCTGGGCGCCGCGCTGCTCAACCTCGTATACCGCCTGGCGTGGTAGCGGGTGGGTGATTTCCCCGGGCATTCGGTCAAGCCGGAATGTCCAACAGTCCGCGAGGAAAGCTCTTGGGCAGTCCCCCTCGACCGGTCGCAATGCAGGTGTAGCACGTGCATTGATCGGTCAGGATGGCACTATCTCCGGTAATCGCGGGCTCCCGTACCGAGGGCCTTTTACTTAGTGGTTGTAAATTCCGTTGGCCCTGAGCTTGTCGAAGGGCCGCCCGTTCGTGGTTCGATAAGCTCACCATGAACGGACTGGCCGAAGAATATCGACAAATTAAATACCTCGGTTGCGTACCGTCGTTGGCTTTGCCCGCTATGGGAGGGCGTGCTATACTCCTAACGTTCCGAATTCCGCCTTTTGGCAGGGTGCGTCGAGGTCGGTGCACCTATCTCTGGCATGGCCAGTAACGAGAAATAGAGGTACTGCATGGTTGAACCCCAGGGACAGAATCCTGAAGACGTAGCACAGGCCGTACCGGTCGAGGCTTCGGCCGAAGCCGCTCCGGCAGCCCCGGCTGAACCGTCCGCCGTGGCGGTCGCTGAGCCGCCCTCCGCACCCGCAGCAGCGCCCCAGGATGCGCCTCAACCGCCGCCCCGTCCCGCTCCTCCGGAACGCCCGCCGCAGCCGACAGGCCGCGAGCCCATCAATATGAAAGCGTTGCTGGAGGCTGGTGTGCATTTTGGCCACCAGACGCGCCGGTGGAACCCGACGATGAAGCGCTACATTTTCACCCAGCGCAACGGGATCCACATCATTGACCTGCAGCAGACCCTGGGGATGATCAACGACGCCTATAAGGACATGGTCGAGTTGGTCGCCAACGGGGGAAAGGTGTTGTTTGTCGGCACCAAGCGGCAGGCACAGGAAGTGATCCAGTCCGAGGCTGACCGCTGCGGAATGTGGTACGTGAACCAGCGATGGCTGGGCGGCACTCTGACCAACTTCCAGACAATCAGGACCCGCATCAATTACATGCTGGAATTGCAGCAACGGCGGGACCAGGGGTACTTCCGTCTTCTCCCCAAGAAAGAGGGAGTGAAGATGCGGGACACCCTCAACCGGCTGGAAAAGTACTTCACCGGAATGCGGGACATGACTACCTTGCCCCAGGCCATCTTCGTGATCGATATCGGACGCGAGAATATCTGCGTCGCAGAGGCCCGGCGGTTGGGCATTGATGTATTCGCCATAGTGGACTCCGACTGCAACCCGGACCTGGTAGACCACATCATCCCGGGGAACGACGACGCGGTGCGTTCCATCCGCCTGGTGACCAATCGGATGGCCTCGGCCGTCCTCGAAGGACTGGCGCAGCGCGAGGCGGCGCTCCAAGCGGAGATGGAGGAGATGCAGGCCCTGGTCGCAGATGCCATTGGTGTCGATGAGGAACCCGAGGGTCTGTCCGAACGCGAGGACGCTGCCCTAACCGATGCCGTAACGCTGGACGAGGGTACGCTGGCGGAATTGGCCGCTGGAATGGGCGCCCGGGTAGCCGGAGGTCGGGAAGACACAGGCAACGAAGCCGAATAAACCCGCCCGATACACAGCATGACGACAGCTCTACCAGAACCCGGCGAGTTGGGAGTGGAGGGCCACGCCCAAATGAGCCTTCGGTTTTTGGAACACGCGAGAATTCAGTTGGACCAGGGCGACCGCATTCAGGCGGCCGAGAAAATCTGGGGCGCTGCCGCACACGCGCTCAAGTCCAACGGAGAGCAGCGAGGCTGGATTCACGACCGCCACCCGAACATCTTTGATATCGGAGAGCATCTGGGAAGGGAGTTCGGGAGGTTCGATGAATTTTCCAGGTATTTGGCGCAAGCAGAGTATATGCACCGAAATTTTTACTTGAACGGATGGAGTGAAGACGCCATCCGATCGGCTCTATCCGATGTGGAAGATTTCGTGGCTGAGTTAGAAACTATAAGGATCTCACCCCCTCGGCCCTATGCGGTCAGGAACGATAGCGACCGCATACGATTGGGACGTCTCCTGGGACTCCAGCGGGGGGACCGGCCACCCATCGGCGACTTTTCCCCGGTAGGGTACAGCCAGACACACCGGGCATAAGGAGAAGACAGTTGGTCACCACGGCACTTATTCGCACCCTGCGCGACCAGACCGGCGCGGGAATCATGGACTGCAAGCAGGCCCTGGAGGGCACCAATGGGGATCTGGACAAGGCGGCGGAAGCACTGAGGGCCAAGGGCTTGGCCGATACCGCCAAGCGGGTGGGCCGCGCCACCAACGAGGGCGTCATCGAGGCCTACATCCACACCGGCGGCCGCGTCGGCGCAATAGTGGAGCTTGGTTGCGAGAGCGACTTCGTTGCCCGCACCGACGAGTTCAAGGAGATGGCCCACGATCTCGCCATGCAGGTTGCCGCAATGGCACCGGTCTACCTCGACGCCGAGGATATCGAAGAGGGAGACGAACGGCCTCCGGCCCAGGTGGTCCTGCTTTCGCAGCCGTTCATTAAGAATGGCTCCTCCTCAGTCGGCGAACTGGTGAGAGAACTGGCAGCCAAGATGGGCGAGAATGTGAGGGTAATCCGGTTCCAGCGGCTGGCCGTTGGGGAGTAAGAAAACCCACATCATGCCTGACTCCCCATCCCCTAACAGGCCGGCATACAACCGGGCGCTGCTGAAGATCAGCGGCGAATCCCTGAAAGGGGACGGAGATTCCGGAATTGACCCCGAAACGGTCAGGTACCTTGCCGGCCAGGTCTGCGAGGCTCATTCCCTGGGAGTGCAGTTGGGCATCGTAATCGGCGGAGGCAACATCTGGCGAGGGGGAGACGCCAGCGGCTGGGGTATGGAGCGGTCAACTGCCGATTACGCCGGAATGCTGGCGACCGTCATCAATGCTCTGGCCCTGCAGGATGCCATCGAGGACCGGGGTATAGCCACGCGAACGCAGAGCGCCCTGCAGATGCAGGCCATCGCCGAACCCTACATCCGGCGTCGCGCCGTGAGGCACCTGGAGAAGGGGCGAGTGGTGATTTTCGCCGCGGGTACCGGGAACCCCTACATGAGCACCGACACGGCATCAGCTCTCAGGGCAATGGAGATAGAGGCCGATGTCCTCCTGATGGCAAAGTTCATGGTCGACGGGGTGTATGACGACGACCCAAGGGAGAACCCGGCAGCCACCCGATTTGAACGGCTGGACTACGAGGAGATACTGGGCCGCAAACTGGCCGTGATGGATACCACGGCGATTACGTTCTGCCAGGAAAACGGGATGCCCATCGTTGTTTTCGATATGTTCAAACCGGGCAATCTTGGATGTATACTCTCGGGAGACCCCGTAGGAACAACCATAGGCGGAGGGAGCAGCAATGCCCGCGAAGGACGATGATGCCCAGCTGACCGCTGAGGAAGTACTCAGCGACGTTGACCTGAGAATGGACCGAACGCTGGACGCGTTCAGGAGAGATCTGGGTCAGCTGCGTACCGGCAGGGCGACGCCCTCTCTGATAGAAGACCTCGCAGTCGACTATTACGGATCGGCCACTCCACTTAAACAGATCGCATCGATATCCGCCCCCGACGCCCGCGCCATCATGGTGCAGCCTTGGGATCGTGGGTCCCTGCGGGAAATCGAAAAGAGTCTGCAGCGCTCCGAGATGGGGTTCAATCCGTCAAACGATGGCAACGTGATCACCGTTCCCATCCCGCCACTGACCAACGAACGCCGTCAGGAAATGGTCAAGCTGCTTCGCCGCAAGGCAGAGGACGGCAAGGTATCGCTGCGAAACGTGCGCCGTGACGGACTGGAGACCCTGCGGAAGATGGAGCGCGACAAGTCCATCTCCCAGGACGAAACCCGCCGCGCCCAGGACCAGCTGCAGAAGGTAACCGACGGGCATACCAAGCAGATAGACGACACCGCATCCGCCAAAGAGGCGGAGATCCTCCAGGTCTAGCTCGAGGCGGTGACGGCTTCAGCCGGGAGGAGCAAGGCGGAAGGGAGCAGGGTGAGCCCGGCTGATGACGGAGCGTCTCAGCTCCGGGCCCTGGGCTACCCCGGGCCGGTTCACGTTGCTTTCATCATGGATGGAAACGGCCGCTGGGCCCGCAAGCGTGGACTGCCGCGGCTGGAGGGCCACCGCGCCGGAGTGGACCGGATAGAAGTCCTCCTCGAAACGCTGCGTTCCGATGGCGTCAAGTATGTGACGCTGTACGCCTTTTCCACTGAGAACTGGGGGCGTCCCCAGGACGAAGTGAACGGCCTGATGGACATCTTTTCCGACGCCATTGAGGTCCAGGCCCGCCAGTTGCACGAGAGCAACGTGCGCATTGTTCACTTGGGCAAGACCCGGAACATGGTCCCCAGCCTGCTCCGCGCGGTGGAGAATGCCCAGACCCTGACCCGGGACAACACTGGAATCACCCTCAACGTGGCCTTCGACTATGGCGGGAGGGATGAAATCCTGCGTGCGGTGCGGCACATCATCAGCGACGGTCTCGCTCCCGATCAGGTCGACGAGGACACGTTCTGCAGGTACCTGTTCACTGGCCACAGCCCCGATCCCGACCTGATAATCCGCACCGGCGGCGAGCAGCGCATCAGCAACTTCCTGCTGTGGCAGTCGGCCTACAGCGAGTTCTACCATACCTGCACCCTCTGGCCCGATCTGGAACCTGCCGAATTGCAGCAAGCGCTGGAGACCTATCGCAGCCGGCAGCGGCGTTACGGCAAGGTAGCCGAGTCAGAGACCTGAGCAATGCCCCGGTTTCCTTTGAGAGGGCAGCTGGCAGTCCGGGTGTCGTCTGGTTTGGGTGTGGCGGCCCTCGCCGTCGCCGCCATTCTGCTCGGGCCTCCCCTGCTGACGCTGCTGGGCCTGGCAGTCGGCGCCATCGCCCTGCACGAGGTGTACCGCCTCACACCGCCCAGCGCAGGTCGCATGCCGTTTGTTCTCGGCCTGCTTGCGGTGGTCGTGCTGCTCCTTGCGGCGGAGATGGCTTCGGGGCCCACGGACTTCCTGGCCGCTTCCGGAGTTGCCCTCGCCGTATGGGCGCTGGCCGCCATTCTCTGGTTCACCGCTGCTTACGAGGGAGAGCGACCGGTCGCGGGGTTCCTCCTGCTCTTGCTGGGGCCTGTCTATGCCGGGTTTCTCCTGGGCCATGGCCTTGCCATCTACGATCTCTCTCCTGGAGTGGAGGGTGCGAGCAGCGTGGGACGAAACTGGCTGCTGTTCACCCTCGCAGGAACCTCCGCCAGCGACACGGGGGCCTACGCCGTCGGGCGGCTCATCGGCAGGCACCGGATGACCCCTACGCTGAGCCCCAACAAGACGTGGGAGGGAGCGGCCGGAGGGCTGATCGTATCCGTGTCTGCGATGCTTGCCGTTGGTGCCTGGTTCGAACTGGGAGTGGAGTTTTGGCAGTACCTAGTGGTCGCGGTGGCCGTGGCCGTGGTGGCGCAATTGGGAGACCTGTTCGAGTCGTTCCTCAAGCGCAGGGCCGACGCCAAGGATTCTGGTAGTATAATGCCCGGACACGGCGGCCTCCTGGACCGGATTGACAGCATCCTTTTTGCCCTGCCCGCCGTATATTATTTGCTGACAATGGTGTTCGGGCTATGAGAAAAATTGTCGTGCTCGGCTCGACCGGGTCCATCGGCCGCCAGACACTGGACATAGTCCGGGCATTTCCTGATGAATTCCAGGTGATTGGCCTCGCCGCTGGAACCAATACGGAGCTGCTGAAGGAACAGGTGAACGAGTTCCAGCCCGCCCATGTCTGGAGCGCTGCCGCAGGGGCCCAGGAATTTCCTGGCGTCACCTACACGCCCATGGAGGACATGGTCGAGCTTGCCCCGGTGGACCAGGTGATGGTGGCATTGATGGGCAGCGTGGGCCTCGTGCCTACCCTGAACGCACTGGCCGCCGGAAAGCAGGTTGCACTGTCCAACAAGGAACCCATCGTGATGGCCGGCAAGCTGATCAAGGACTACGAGGCCCGCTACGGCGGGCGAGTGCTGCCGGTGGACAGCGAGCCCAGCGCCATCTGGCAGTGCCTGCAGGGTGAGGACAACGAGATCCTGAGACTGCTGATCACGGCTTCCGGAGGACCGTTCCGGACCACCCCGCTGGAGGACATGGAACACGTCACCCCGGAGCAGGCGCTGCAGCACCCGACGTGGAAGATGGGACAGAAGATAACAATCGACTCCGCGACGCTGATGAACAAGGCGTTCGAGGTGATCGAGACCCACTGGCTGTTCCGGGTCCCATGGGAACGGATCGAGGTCGTGGTGCACCCCCAGAGCACCATCCATTCGATGGTCGAGTTCGCCGACGGGTCTGTAAAGGCGCAGATGGGACCGCCGGACATGCGGCTTCCCATCCAGTACGCGCTGTTCTACCCGCAGCGGCTGCCCAACTCCATGATCCCCAGGCTGGACACGTCGATTTCTCACAGCCTCAACTTCGACCCGCTGGAGCCGAAACGCTACCCCTGCTTCTCGCTGGCCATAGAGGCGGCCCGGAAGGGCGGCACCTATCCGGCAGTGCTGAGCGCCGCCGACGAGGTTGCGGTGCAGGCGTTTCTCGATGGCAGGATCAGTTACGGCGGTATCCACCGGCTGGTGGAGCAGACACTTTCCGAGCACGATTCCCTGACGGGTGAAACGGCCGAGGAGGTCCTGCATGCGGATGCGTGGGCCTCGTCTCGCGCCCTGGAACTCGCTGGTGCATAGGGTTGGATGCCATTCGATTCCTCGCTGAATAGTATCGGGGTTGAGATGGCGCCCGGCTGGCTGCAATCATGACAGACTTCATCGCCATCGACCTGGAAACGGCCAACCCGAATCCCTGGTCCATCTGCCAGATAGGTGTGGCCGCGTTTCAAAAGGGTGAACTGTGGCAGGAATGGATGACCTACGTTGATCCGGAGGAACGGTTCAACAGGGACAACGTGGCGGTGCATGGCATAACCGAGGCCGCAGTCCGGGGCTGGCCCAAGCTCCCGGAGGTGGCCGACCGGCTGGCCGAATTGCTGAACGGCAGGATCGTGGTCAGCCACAGCCCGTTCGACCGCGTGGCTCTGGAGCGGGCGTTCGACCGTTACACTATAGATCGCCTGGACTGCTCCTGGCTGGACTCGGTGCAGGTGGCCCGACGCGCCTGGGAGGGATTCTCCAAGCGCGGATTTGGTCTCGAGAATCTCTGTCGGCTGCTGGGGTACCGGTACCAGCGTCACGACGCGCTGGGAGACGCTAAGGCCGCCGGCGTCGTGGTGCTCGCGGCGATTGGGCAGACCAGGATCGAGCTGCACCGGTGGCTTCAGCGGGTCGAATTGCCCCTGGGCGAGTGTCAGCGCCAACCCATACAGGCACTTGAGCAACTGCCACCCGGAACCGTCGACAACACGTCTGCAGAGCTTGCCCGTCCGGCCAACCGTATCATCAGTGCGGAACTGCTCTCGCTGCTGTCGGAACAAAATGCGGACAGTGATCACGACCGCCAATCGTCAGTGTCCTCGTGAGGGCTGGATAGTTGGGACCGTCCGACTGTCATCCACAATAGTTAGCTGAGGGGCTTCCGAAAATGGACGCCGTACTTTTCGCAATAGTGACGCTGGTGCCGTTGTTGCTCATCCTCGTGGTGGTCCACGAGCTGGGCCACTTCGCCACGGCGCGCGCCTTTGGCGTAAAGGTGCAGGAGTTCGGCGTCGGGTTCCCTCCCCGCGCCTTTGGCGTGTACACCGGGCGAACGCTTGTGATGCTGCATCCTCAGACCCGTTTCGTGGGGCTGTCCGGCCCCGAGGACCTTAAGCCAGGGCAGCGGGTGAAGGTGGGGTCGCTGCAGGATGAGGAGTGCGGCCTGGTTGCTTTCCAGGTTGAGTCGCACCGGAAGCGGGAGGAGGACGAGCCGGAGAGCAATTTCAACCACCCGGTCGACAACCTGCTGTGGCACGAGGGTAAAGTGCGGGCGGTGGACGACGGCTCATTCGAGCTGGCCGACATGCTCTACTCGGTCAACGTCATTCCCCTCGGCGGGTTTGTGCGGCTGGCGGGGGAGTCCAACCCGACAGTACCGCTGAGCCTTGCGTCACGCCCGCCCTGGCAGCGCGTGGTAGTACTGGCTGCCGGTTCGGCTATGAACGCTCTGCTCCCACTGGCAATATTCACCATCATGTTCATGCTGCCCCAGGAGGTGGAGGTGGGGCGGCTGACCATCACCGGTGTTGCCGAGGACAGCGCCGCGGCCGAAGCGGGGCTGCAGCCGGGCGACGTGGTGCTGGCCGCGAACGGAGAGCCCGTGGAGAATCGGGTGGACTTCACACGCGAGGTCAACCTGAACGGCGGCTCAGAGATGGCCGTCCTCCTGGAACGCGACGGCCAAGAGGAGATTGTGCTGCTTCGGCCACGGTTCAACGCGGAGGGCGCCCGGTGGCTGGCGGGAGTTGCGGTGCAGCTTGACGACACCAGGATGGAGAGCCGTTCCCGTCCCATCTGGGAGGCTGTACCGGACGCTTTCGTGGGCAGCTGGGACCTGCTGGTGTTGCTCAGGCACAGCATCGGCGGCATGGTATCCACGGGGGTGGCTCCCGAGTTGTCCGGCCCCATCGGCATCGCCCAGATGACCGGCGAAGTGAGCCGCGACGGGGGGGTGTCGGGCTGGCTCAGCGTCGGCATCCTGCTGAGCATCAACCTGGCCATCATCAACATCCTGCCCTTCCCCATGCTGGACGGCGGCCGCATTGTGTTCGTGGTCATCGAGTGGGCGCGGCGTGGCAAGCGCATCTCGCCGGAGAAGGAGGGTCTGGTCCACATGATCGGCCTGGCGGTGATCATCGCCGGAGTGGTGGCCATCAGCGCCAACGACGTCCTGCGGCTGATCGAGGGCGGGACTTTCCTGGGCGGGTAGGCGGTTCTGTTTGCTTGTAGGATATGACTGTATGCCATGTAAGGCAGTAACCCCATAACTGAACGGAACTCGCACGCGTTGAGCGCGAACTTCCTCATGCCATGCCAAAATGGATGACAGGTTGGCAGTCACCATTCCGGTTTGGGTTATCGGCGTTGAGAAGTGAATAGCGAAATGCAACGGCATCGTGTAACATGGCCGCCTGTTACATTGGCTGGCTAGGTAATCCGGGCCGGCCATTTCGACACTGCTGGAGCGAGTTGAGATGATCAAGCGACGGCCAACCAAACCGGTCTACGTGGGCGGCGTCAAGGTCGGCGGCGACGCAGATATCACGGTCCAGTCTATGACCAAGACCGACACCCGCGACGTGGCGGCCACAGTGCGGCAGATCCATGAGCTGGAGGAGGCGGGCTGCGACATCATCCGCTCAGCCGTTCCGGACATGGACGCCGCCATCGCCATGGGCGAGATCAAGAAGCAGATCAACATCCCGCTCATCGCCGACATACATTTTCATTACCAGCTGGCACTCAAGTGCCTGGAGGGCGGGGTGGACTGCCTGCGCCTGAACCCCGGCAACCTGCGCAACGAGGACCAGGTGCGCGAGGTGGTGCGGGCGTCCAAGGCCCTGAACGTGCCAATACGCATCGGCGTCAATTTCGGCAGCCTGCCCCCGGTGGGCGGCATCGGGCGCACCCGGGGATTCTCTCGCCACATGGACCTGGTCAACAAGCTGCCCAAGGCCGGCGAGGCCAGCGAGGGCGACTACAGCGTGGTCGACCACATGGTGGCCACCGCCCTGTGGGAGATCAGCCTGCTGGAAGAGCAGGACTTCGACCAGATCAAGATTTCGATGAAAGCCTTCGACGTCCCCACCACCGTTGAGGCGTACCAGCGGCTGGCCGAGCTGGTGCCCTACCCGCTGCACCTGGGCATCACCGAGGCAGGAACCAAGACGTCGGGCTCCATCCGCACCTCCGTGGGCTTGGGCGTGTTGCTCTACCAGGGTATCGGCGACACCATTCGCGTGTCGCTCAGCGACGACTCGGTGGACGAGGTGATCGCCGGTTTCGAGATCCTCAAGTCCCTGAACCTGCGCTCCAAGGGCGCTGTGCTGGTGGCCTGCCCCAGTTGCGGCCGGGCTGATGTGGACGTCCGTAAGCTGGCCAACGACGTCGACGCGCTGCTGCGCAAGAGCAACCGCAGCATCAAGGTCGCCGTGATGGGGTGCGAGGTCAACGGGCCGGGCGAGGCCAAGGACGCCGACGTGGGCATCGCGGCCGGTGCGGGCCGGGCCGTCATCTTCCGCAAGGGAGAGAAGGTGCGGGTGGTGCCAGAGGCCGATATGCTGACGGCGCTCATGGAAGAGGTGGAGGCCGAACCGGCGCCCGTCGACTGACCGGACAGTTAATTTTCACCACGAAGCACACAGAGGCCACGGAGTCGATTTTGGGGTATCCTTGAAATCACTGTGGTCTCTGTCTTTTTCTATGCTCTAATTCTGTTCCGGAGGCTGTGATGACTACCGCTACACAACTACCGTCGCCGCGGCCCTTCACGGTGGACGAGTGCAAGGCCCTGGTCGCTGCCGGCATCATCACCGAAGGCGAGCAAAACGCAGTACTGGCGGGCAAACGCCACTTCACCGTGGGCGAGTCCCTGGCCATGCTGGAGGCCGGCGTTCTGCACGAGGACGACCGGATCGAGCTAATAGACGGAGTGTTAATCTGCATGCCTCCCATTGGGGACTACCACGATAACACCGCGGACTGGCTTGCCGAATTGAGTTTTAGATACTTCGGCGACCGCGCCAGAGTGCGGGTGCAGGGGTCAATCCGGCTAAATGACATAAGCGCACCCCAGCCGGACATCGCCATCTTGAGGCGCCGCGCATTGGACGATATGCGGCCCTACTTCCCCCAGGAAGTGTTCCTGGTCATCGAGATTGCCGACTCCTCGCTGCGGTACGACAGCGGACCAAAACTGGCCCGGTATGCCGCTGCCGGCATACCGGAGGTATGGATCGCCGGCCTGCGGGCGAGGGAAGTAACAGCGCATGCTGATCCGGTCGGGTCGGAGTACACCACCGTCCGCACCTACCGGTCCGGCGAAAGCATCAGCCCGGGGGCATTCCCGGACGTGTCCTTGGCGATAAACGATTTCTTGCCCCCTGCACCCGGTCCGGACGTGGAAATAGCATAACGATTTCCGTTCTTGCGTGACTGAAACCTGGATTGGCAGATGTAACTATGAAATTTACGCGAATGGTCAGCAAAACACTGCGATTCGACCCTCCCGAGGCGGAGACAGCCAGCCACCGGCTGATGCTCCGGGCCGGTCTGATCCTGCAGGTCGCGGCGGGAGTGTACTCGTACCTGCCGCTGGCGTGGCGGTCACTGCGCAAGATCGAGAACATCATCCGCGAGGAGATGGATGCGGCGGGCGGCCAGGAGCTGATGCTGCCGGCCCTTCAGCCGCTGGAGCTGTGGGAGCAGACCGGGCGCCGGGCCGCCTTTGGTGACAACCTGTTCTCGCTGGAGGACCGCCGGGGCCGTCCAATGGTGATGGCGCCAACTCACGAGGAGGTCATCACCAACGTGGTCAAGAGCAACGTGCAGAGCTACCGCGACCTGCCGCTGCTGCTGTACCAGATCCAGACCAAGTTCCGCGACGAGCCTCGCCCCCGCGCCGGTCTGATCCGGGTGCGCGAATTCGATATGAAGGATGCCTACAGCTTCAACGCCGACGACGCCAGCCTGGACGACACCTACCAGGACATGGCGCAGGCTTACCGCAACGTGTTCCGGCGTTGCGGCCTGCCGGTGCTGATGGCCGAGGCCGACAGCGGGGCCATCGGCGGCAAGGACTCCCACGAGTTCCTGCTGCCCACCGATACGGGTGAGGACACTGTCATCACCTGCTCGGGCTGCGACTACGTGGCCAACGCCGAAAAAGCCGTGTCGGTCATCCCACCTGTCGAGTCAGAGGCAGAAGAACCGTTGGTGGAGGTCGCCACCCCCGGCATCAAGACCATCGCCGGCCTGGCGGAGTTCCTGGGCGTGCCTGAATCGAAGACCCTGAAGGCCGTCTTCTACATGGCTGACGGGGAGCCGGTCTTCGTCACCATCCGGGGTGACCTGGACGTCAACGAGGTCAAGCTCAAGAACGCCCTGCATTGCGACGACCTGCGCTTCGCCGAGGACGAGGAGGTGCGGGCCGCCGGGCTGGTGGCGGGCAGCGCCTCGGCGGTGGGCATAACCGGCATCCGCAAGGTGGCCGACCCGTCCATCGAGAGCGGCAGCAACTTCGTGGTGGGCGCCAACAAGCCGGACACTCACATGACCGGCGCCAACTACCCCCGCGACTTCGAGGTGGACCTTCTGACCGACATCGCCCTGGCGCAGCCGGGCCAGATCTGCCCACAGTGTGGCGGAACGCTGGGGGCCACGCGAGGGGTGGAGGTGGGACATATCTTCAAGCTGGGTACCTTTTTCAGCGAGACTCTAGGCGCCAACTACCTGGACGCCGAGGGACGCAACCTGCCCATCACCATGGGCTGCTACGGCATCGGCGTGGGCCGGCTGCTGGCCGCGGCCATCGAGCAAAACAACGACGACCGTGGCATCGTTTTCCCGCATCCCATCGCCCCGTACCAGGCCCACCTGGTGGGGCTGAACCTCGCCAACGAGGCGGTGGCCGAGGCAGGCGAACGGCTGTACGAGGAACTGAATGCCGCGGGCATCGAGACGCTGTACGACGACCGTCCCGACGCAGCTGCGGGGGTGAAGTTCAACGACGCAGACCTGATTGGGCTGCCGGTGCGGTTGGTCATCAGTCCCCGCAACCTGAATAACGGCGTGGTCGAGGTGCGGGGACGCCAGGAGGAAGAGGCGCAGACGGTTCCGCTGACGGACATGGTGGATGCGGTGCGGGCACGGTTGGCTGTTGGGGAATAGGCCGGGAGATACGATCCAAACGGGATGGATCGAGAGGCGATGGTTGAAACTTTCACGCCTTCCCCAAGTACTGCTGTTTGCATCGCTCCTGATTCTTGCCAGCTTGTCGTGCGGTTCTGAGTCCTCTACGGCGCTACCGACACCTACACCGTCCTCCGCGGCCGCTGTGGAGCCCACAACGGTTCCCGTAGCAACCCGAACGGAGGCGCCTCCCACGGCGACGTCTGCACCGGTCCCGACAATGGAGCCCACTCCCACGCCGGTGCCCAAGGCAACGGTCCCAGGCCCGACCAGCACGTCGCGCCCCGAGGGTGGGCCCTCAGCGCCGCTGCCAACGGAGGTGCCCTTGCTCGGTTCCATCCAGGTTCCGAGAGACCACCCGGCGGCGCCTCTCGCCATGCTTCCCGACAACTCCCTGATCTACACCCACATCAACATCGAGAGTACCTCGCAGAGGTCGGACCTTCGGGAGCACGTGGAGTTCCAGTTGGCGCATTTTGTCAGCGAAGATGAGCTGCCACTGGCGGAAGAGCTGCTGTCCTCTGCTGGTGTGCGCACCGTCACGCTGTCCATCCCGCACGAGGGATATGAGTGGGTTGGCATTATCCGGGGGGACCTGCTGATGGTCACCAGCGCGCTCAACTCGTCCTCGGAATCCGGAGAGGGACTGTCTGTCAGCATTATCGAGTCCTTCGCCGGAGAGGACATATACGCCCTGGTCAGGACCCGCAGCTCCGGACGACAGTCGGAACTCTACATGGCCATCATCGACGATGAAACCCTGGCCGTCAGCCCGCACTTTGCGGCGGTTCTGGACGTCATTGCACGCAGCCAGCAACCCCTGCAACTGCCGCATGCCCTGTCGGCGATGATTGAGGAGTGGGGACTTGGGGACCTGTTGCAGGTGCTGAACATACCGTTCTTCGGCATCGGGGCGACCATGCAGGGAACGCCGCTGGACAGGCAGAGGCTTTTCGCCTATCACGCCGAGTTGTCTGACGGCTCCTCGACGGTGTTCAGGGCGCTGCAGCAGTACGACGACGAAGCGGAGGCTGTGGCGGCCGCCGCCTGGCTCCAGGAGCAGGATGAATCGCGTTGGCGGGACATCGGCTGGGGGTCGAGCGTCTCCGTGGAGCAGTGGCGGCAGAGAGGCGCAACGGTGTACGGCGAGGCAACGGTGCCGGACGCCGATGTGCCCTCGCTGGTGCAGGGAAACTAGCCTCTACTACTTGGCGTCGCGCTTGGGCTCCAGGTTCTGGCTAAGAATGTGGAGGTTTTCCTGGAGCGGCAGGGCCAGTTGGTGGGCGGAGCTGCGCAGCATCAGCAGCAGACGGAACTGGGCGGCCAGGTCGTCGGCCAAGGCACGCTTGGCCTCTGAAACAGAGTCACCCTCGATGGGAACTCGCACGCCGTTTAGGGGCAAGTGCTGCTTGGCTTCACCGGCCCAGTATTTGTCCAGGCTGTCCAGCACCAATATGGGGATCTCATCCTTGATCACGACATTGGCATCGGGCGAGCAGTCCTCGGGCCGAAGGGTGTCTACCAGCACACGGGTTATCTCGGAATGGCTGATGTGGAAGACGGCTGCATTGGGCTGGCTGGAGTCGACGTCGCGCCAGTTCCAGTCGGGAGGTGTGGCGTAGTCGACTCCCGGCTCCACCACTACGGGCAGCGTTATATCCTCGGCCAGCGGCCGGTCCGGCAGGCTGCCCTCTGACTCGGGAGGCCGGGAGGCTTCGCCATCAGCCATGGCTGTGATTCTCCTCGCCGTCCAGTTCCCACGCAGAGTAGACCTGCTCCGGCAGCGTGATGGGGCCAACGGCGTTCTCGTACTCGCGGACGTGCTTGGCGGTGAGCAGGGCGATGGCCTTGAGCATCTGCGGGCTGACCTTGATGCGGGCCCGGAGGATGGGTTCGCGCTCCTCCATCTGTTCGCCAAAGAACAGCACTGCGGAGTAGAGACTGCTGAATATGTGCATGGAGTCGGCGTAGAAGGTGATGGGGTCGAGGGAACTGGCCTCGTTGGTGCTGGCCTGGGTATCGCCGGGACGGGCGTACGTTTCCTCGTTGGGAGTCTGGTCTTCGGGAGGAACGTAGGGTCGCTGGACGACTGGCATGGCGCCTCTCCTGAGCGTGCCGCTGGAACTCGGCAATGGCTGGCGCCATTATACAGGAGAGAGGAAGGCGGGAATCGGGGCCGGTCTGCGGGATGATGCGTTTCGGGGCAAGGCCGAGCAATGGAAGATGGCTTGCGGGCGTGGCTTAGGTGACAGTGCGCTTACTCGTCGATCTCCCCAGCCAGGAATCGCTCTACCTCGGGGGTGCGCGGGAGCATCACGACGCCGTTCACCTCGACGCCGAACCTGGCGTACGCCTCTTCCTCTCTCCGACGCTGCCTCTTCCGTTCCTCCTCACGCCCCTCTTCGCGTCCCTCCTCACGTCCCTGTTCTTTCCATTCTTTTATTTTCATAGCGGCGAGAACCATATACGTCATTGCCTCCTTGAGAATTGACGCGAGCAGCGCCGTACCTGCCGACACCGTGATGACATTACCCATTCTCGGCAGCAAATTGTCCAGTTGCCACTCGTTCCAGTATAGCCATACGGCCAAGGAACTTGCGATCAGAGTTACTACGTAAACGACGCAGTAAAAGATGCCAAGATCCCTGAGAGCCCTGTTACCACTGTTCTCCACTTAAATTATCCTATGAATCCGGCTTACGACTTGTCAATGACTGGCAAGGGCAGCCATGCCTCGCCTCTCCAGTTCTGCAGGTGGTAGTAGCCAGCGGCGATGGCCTCCCATTCCGCAGCAGACCGGTACTGCCCGATCAGGTTGAGGCGCGACATGACCGCGTAGGCCAGCGCGTCCTTTGAGGCATTGGGCTTTCCCGCAATCGACGCTCGCACTTCCGGCGCCGGATAGCTGGTAATCGGCAACTCCAAGTCCCCGGCCCATCGGTGAAGGTCGCGGTCCAGCTGGCACGGCCACGCGGCTCCCCAGTTCATTCCGCCCGCCCAGCTGCACACGACGCAGCGAGGACTTCGCTGCGCCACAACGGATGCCAGGCCCCGAAGCTGATGTGCTATGCGCTCGTGGGACTCCATCCTGTTTCGCAACCCAGGGCCGACGGTTCCGCTGGCCGCCAGAAACGCCAATGGCGTTGTAGCGCTGGGTCTGGCGTCGAACAACGCCCATCCTGTCTGTCGCAGGTTGGGATAGAGCGCCAGCAGGGGGAGAGGGGTTGAGGAAATTGGGGCCTGCCGTTCGGCTGTCTCGCCTTGACCTATGAGCCTGTCTGGCCCCGTCAACTCGCCAGTCCCATGTCGGTCCGCGATCCTGCGCCCTGCATCCCGGGGTGTATTCTTGCGATGCGCAAGTTTGCGTCCTTGCCGTTTCCCTGGTGATGGGGAATGCCGGTGTAGTAGTAGACGCCACACTGGAGGCAGAGCCAGTCGCCATCATCGTAGATCAGGTCACCGCGGCACTTGAGGCAGGCCCCCAATCGGAAAATCTTCACGCTGAACCCTGTAGTCGGTCGAGATAGAAATTCGGTCAACACTGGTGCTAATGTACCAGAATATATGTTCGTAATCAATCAACAGAAGTCAGTCCCAGGGACTTGTAATTGTCGATGTTCCAAGGCCATTCCGTTCATGGTCAGCCTTTCGGCAAGCTCAAGGCAGGCCCCTCGAACCACGAACGGGAGGCCCTTGGAGAAGCACAGTGAGAACGGAATGCAAAACAACTGAAACACATTGCAGGGGCTCAGGGTCATTCGAATATCGGAGACTACTTGCGTCTGGTATTTCATTGAGGGCTGTCCCGCAGTTGGCGGCGTGGTAGGTTGCCAGGAATTCACTCCCACCCTAACTCTCCCCCATCAAGGGGAAGGGAATAATCCAAGGGCCCTGCCCGGGACTCCGGGGCAGTTGTTGGGCGGCACGTGGGCGTGATATTCTTTTTGTACAGTGCCCCTGTAGCTCAGTGGATAGAGTGCCGGCCTCCGGAGCCGGAGACGAGAGTTCGACCCTCTCCGGGGGTACCACCATATCCAATACTGCGAACTCCGCCGGTCAGGGCGATTTCAGCGGTATCGGCTCCCCCTATGGGGCTATCTTCCGGCGTAGGGATCGAGTAGATGATCGTCGCCGCGCCGCGCCTGACCAGCACCTCCTTGACGAATGACCGCACGAATGCCTTGGTCTCGGTCAGCTCACTGGTCCTCAAGAACTCGCTCATGTCCTGGGCGAAGGCTGCGACGATGTCGGCGCTGTCCAGCAGTTCCCGCCTCTGGGCCAGCACGGCCCTGGCCTCCTCGGCGGCGGCTTCCAACTGCTCCCGGCGGTGGCGGTGCTCCAGGATGCGCTCCGAGGCGTCGGCCATGTCCAGGTCGGTGGACTCCACGAAATGCCAGATGCGGTCCAGCTTCCGCTTGACCTCCTCCAACTCGGCCTCGACCGTCTCAAGATTTTGCCGCTGCTCCCGGGCCACCCCGTCCATCTCTTCGTCCAAGAGTTTCACCAAGTCGCGTATGTTGGACTCTGTGAGGATATTGTCCCGGATACTGGAGATGATGATCTCCTCGAAACCCTTGGCGTTGAGCCTGGGAGTGTCGCAGGACCCGCTGCCCTTCTTGAGAATGGACTGGCAGACGTAGTAGGTATACCTGCCGCTCTTGGCTTCGGAGGCGGTGAGGGCCTTGCCGCAGGTCTCGCACTTGGCCAGGCCGCTGAGCAGGTATGGGCTGGCGGCCCGGCGCGGATGGGTTATCGCCGGGGCGCGGGCCTTCAGCAGTTTTCTGACCCTCTGGAACTCCTGCCGGGAAACGATGGCGGGAAAGGCGTTCTCCACCCGCACCGGCTCCTGGCCGTCCTTGCCATTGGTTCCCCAGACCAGAGTGCCGGTGTAGGCTTCGTTGCAGAGAATCTTGTGGATGGTGGTCTTGCTCCACCGCTTTCCGCTGGATGAGGGAATGCCCTCGGCGTTCAGGGTCTTGAAGATGTCCAGGGATGTCCTACCCTGGAGGGTGAGGTCGAAGATGCGCCTTACCACGGCGTCGTGGGGCGGATTGAGTTCCAGCCGGGGGCGTTTCTTGGCTCCATCCTGGACGTAGACCCGCCGGTAGCCGTAGGGAGCGTTGGTGGTCATCCAGAAGCCCCGGGATGCGGCCTCGCGCATTCCCCGCGTCACTTCTTGGGCTAAATTCTCCGAGTAAAATTCGTCCACGGACTCGATGATGGCCTCCATCAGCTTTCCGGTGGGGGTATCGTCGGCGTGCTCGGTGATGGAGACCACGCGGATGCCTTTCCTCCGGAGCATGGACTTGAAGGCCACGGCGTGCTCCCGCTTGCGGGTGAACCTCGAAAACTTCCAGACAAGAATCTCGCGAAAAGGCGCCTCGGGCCTGGCTGCCTCGTCCAACATCTTCCTGAACTGCGGCCGGTCGGCGATGCGCCCGCTCTCGGCCTCGTCGATGAACTCGCGGACCACCAGGTAGCCGTTCTTGTCGGCGTAGTCGCGCAGCGCCCGAAGCTGGGCGGCGACGGACAGGTCCACGTCCTGTTTGTCGCTGGACACCCGGGCGTAGAGTGCCACGGGGGCCAGATCGGTGTTCTTACTCATCGCTGTGTCCTCCATCATCATTGTCTGACTGATTGGCCTGGCGGGAGCGCAGCCGGTCCAGACGGGCCTCACGGCGCAGTTCCCTGTCTTCCATGTAGAGGCGCAGGGCTTCACGCACCAACTCGCTCATGTCGCGACCCTCCTCATCCTTCACCCGCTGCACCTGGTCATACATCTCCAGTGGCAGAGAGAAGGTGATGGTGCGTGATTTCCGGCGTGGGGGCATGGTGTCTTTCTTTTGTCTGCTGTGCTAAGTGTTTGTCTTACTATTATCATCGTCGGACCGGCCCTGTTCGTCAAGGCGCGGCCAGGGCTGCCCAGGTGTTGATGCGGGCATCGGGCCGCCACCCCTGCCTATCCAGCTGCGGCGCCAGGGCAGCGCGATATTCACCAGGCAGGGCCACCACCACCACTTTGGCCAGCCTCCCTTTCCAGATCACGGGCGTGGCCACGACGGCGAGGCCGTCCGCCTCGGCGTACTCGGTCCTGCTGCTGCGGGCCGCCAGTTCTGCCAGGGAGCCGGGCGGGACGGCCCGGTCCTTGTAGGGCATCCCACCCCGCCGACCGCCCAAGAGGCAGGAGCGCCGCGCCCGGAAGCCCTTGGTCCTTCTGACCACCTTGGCCCGCAGCCGGGCCAGGTCGTTTCCGGGAGGCCACAGGGCCGGGTCTCCCCGTTCCGTGTGCTCGTACAGGACCACCAGCAGGGGAGGGTCGCGCACCACCTCGGCCAACCGCAGCGCCGCTGATACGTAGGCGCTGCCGAACCGGTCGTGAAGGGCCACCACGTCCAGACCGCAAGCCTGGGCATGGGAAGCGAAGATATCCGGCTGCATCAGCGCCGCCACTGCGAAGCGTTCCGCTTGCAGGCAAACCAGGGGGTCAAGCGGTCCGCCGGAGTCCTTCACGCCCATGTTCTCTAGGATGATCTCGTAGATTTCGTGCGCCACGGTCTGGGCTTTGGACCCCTCCCACAGGTCGTCCCGGTAGTAGATGTGGTACTCGCCCCCGGGCTGGCCGATATGGGCGCCCTTCAGCCCGTCCATCTTCCTCTCCAGCACCTCTCCAAACCCGGCCCGGCGCGCCAGGTCTGTCAACTCGTCCAGATCGGGCCTGGGGGAGACATTGAAGTGTTCGACAAAGCGGGCGCCGACGGTCTCGGGGTGCAGTCGGACGCCCTGCTCATGATCTTCCAGCAGGTCGCGGCAGAAGCCGCCCACGGTCTCGGTCATTCCAGCAGCCTCTTGCCGGTGAATTTCTCGTACATCTCCACGATGAACCGCTTGGCGTTGACGGTCATGGGACCGTCGGGCCGGGTGCCGACGCGGAAGGCCGGATCGTCCAGCACGAAGCGGTAGGCCCGCTCCACGTCCATTGCCTCATCGCTGAATGGGTCGGGCTGCGAGCCGTGCCCGGCCCGCCGGATCAGGTCGTCGGGGTCCACGCGGTACAGGTCGGCCAGCTTGCGCAGCAGGTTGGCTCCAGGGCGCTTCTCTCCCCGTTCAATCTGGGACAGGTATGAGCTGGAAACGCCGGTGCGCCGGGTGATCTCTCTCAGGCTGACCCGGCCCCGCAGGCGGCGTAGCAGGGAGCCGAAGTCCTCGGTGGCCTCTGCCGTATCGTCCTGGTCCAGTTCCGGCTGGTCGGGCGTCTGTTGGTCATCCTCGCCCATGTCGGTCCCCTCCTTCCCCTTTGGCAGCGCAGTACACGGACCAGCACTTAGGTTTTTGTCGAACTAAAACGAACACTTTGTGAACTGAGCCTTGCAAGTGGCCTTCAGACTATTGCCTCTGCTGAAAGCATATTGCTACACTATAGCAAACAGAACTAATGGTCGTATATGTCCTGCCGAGTATACAACACCGCCGTTTCCCGGCCAACCCTCAAGGGTCGGTCCGGGTTCCGGCCGGAGACAGCCAGCTTGAGCAAGAAACGCATGCTCACCGGGGAACAAGAGGAAGGGCGCATCCAGGGCCTGCGCATCCTGGCCCGCATCATCGCCCGCCACTACCTGGAACACCCCGAACTCTACCCCGCTCCAAGGGGTGACGAGGACAGCGATTTCGGGGGCGTCGGCAATGACGATAACACCGTCAATACTCTGGTGCGCGCCAACGGGGACGCGGCCTGCAAGGAGGCAGACCAATGAAACAAAAGCGGATCTTCTACCGGGTCAGGCTCAAGACCGAGGAGGTATGGGAATTGCTGAACCGGCTCAACCTGACCCAGAACGAACTGGCCCGGCGCATCGGCCGCTCCTCGGGCTACCTGTCCCAGCTGATCAACGGGGAACGCTGTCCGTCGGCGGAGACTCGCCGGCGGCTGATGCAGGTGCTGGGCGTATCCGACTTCGACGATCTATTCGTGATGGAGAAGGTGAATGCCTAGTTCCCGCCGCAAAGCGGCATTTCCAATTTCGATACCGCCGGGGGTGGCCCTGGTTCCGAAGGACTTCCGGCAGAAGCTGGAGGTCATCAAGAAGATGACCGGCCTCTCCTGGGAGGGGATGGCCTCGGCCATGGGGGTGGACAGCCGACAGCTGTGGCGCTGGCGCAAGCGGGGCGGCGAGCCCGGCGGCGGCGCCATGCTGGCCTTGGTGCGACTGGCCCTGCGGGTCCCCGGTGGCCTGGCCGCGCTGGTGGACGAGGACGTGATCGTAATCTTTCAACTAAGGGAGGTGGAAACATGACAATCAAGGAACCGAATTACGTGGAGCGCTTGGCGCGGGCCTCAGGGCTGACCTGGCCTGGTCTGGCCTCCCGGCTGTCTATGGGTGAACGAGGGGGGCCGGGACTCCGGCCTCCGGCGGGGCCAAGCCAACGGCGTGAGTCCGGCGGGAACGGCCGCCCCGACTCTGAGGGGTAAGGGGGTTAGGGCATGGGACGCCGACAGCAGTACGTCTACAACATCGAACCGGAGCAGTTTCCCCATGACTTTCCCGAACGGCTGGACCGCTTCCGGCAGGCCGCCGGGTTCACCTGGCGGGGCCTGGCCCGGGAATTGAGGGTAAGCGACCGCACGGTGCGGCGCTGGAAGGCCGGAGCCAAGGTCGGCTCCGGCCACCTGGTTTCGCTGTTTGGCCTGGCCGCCCGGCTGAGACTGCTCCACCACCTGCTTCCCGAGGCGGGAGCGCCGGTCGCCGCCGCTGACTTCGATGCCGAGAGTCGGGGTTGCGCCGGGGTTGGTTAACGACAATTTGCGGGGACGTTGATCTCCGCCGGGGCGATGGGCACTCCCTCCGATGTCATCGGAAGGAGCGCCGGCTTTTTCCTGGGACCGTTCGGGGCCTGGCTGCTTCAGTTCCAGTGGTCATGGCCCTCCAGCGCCGGGGAGCTGCTGGCCAGCAGCAGCATCTCCAGGACGGTCCGCTCGTTCCTGCAGGGCTGACAGCCGCAACCGGCGGCGTGGGTGTCGTCCTGCAGAGCCATCTCCATTTCGAAATAGGCGGCTTCCTTGCCGACGGCATAGCTCTAAGCGTAGCAACCGCAGGGTTCTGGACAGTCGCAGAGAGGAAGTTCCTTTCCGGTCATGGCAGCCTCCCTGAGAATCTCAGCCTTCCGATTCGTACAACGGCCCCTTATGTATCAGACTCCTCGCATTCGGGCGCAGCGGCCTTGAGGAACTCCACTGGGTCTATGTGCCTCAACTGCTCCAATTCCGCGGGCGTTAGTTCCCGCTCGGTGTAGCTGTCGTCCCACCCATCCTCGGAAGGCAGTTGTTCATGTGGAAACTTTGGGGACATTAGTATTCCTCCTATCCGTCAAAGGAGCGTTGCGCGAACCATATGGGTTATCGGGGTTTCCTGATTTGGGCAAGCTCTTCCATCCTTGCACTTGGCAGTCAATCTATTCATCGTCAATGTCGTCGAAGATGCTCCTGTCTCCATACGGTTCTTCTTGCACATCTACATCATCGAAATCCCAGTCGTTTCGTTCCGGTTCTCGTATTGGACTGTTATCGGAAATGAACTGCCAAATCGTCTCCTCTTCCCGTTCAACTCGATCTGCTATTTCTTGGTCATTTCCGAACTGGTCGCGTAACGAGTCGAAAAGTTCAAAAAGCGGCTGGAAAAACTGGTCTGGATATTCCCTATCTTCGAATCGCCATTCCCAATTGTGGCTGACGTTCTCCAGGTCTGGTATCAGTTCTTCCCTTACTCTGTAATACAGGTTGTCCAATTCCTCCTCAGTGAAAAGGCTCCTGATGCTCTTGCTGTTAAGGGGACCGCATCCATCTCCTTCTAACAGTTCTTTGCTGGCCTTCTGAACCAAAAGCCCCCTGTGTTTCTCCGGCAGTAGACCAAATTCGAGCAGACGGGCGGCTAGGTCCATTTCCATGGAGGAATGGAAGGCCTTGGGGTCTCCGAACTTGTCCAATGCACTCGGATAAGATTCTAGATAGGCCTCAAGAAAACCGGAGGAACATCTCCTCGACAGAAAGGTGAGTATAAGAATCTCTGTCCATATGTTTGAATATGGGTCTGCGAGCTTGGCCTGCAATTCCCCTAGTTTGAGTAGCATATGAGAAAACAGCGAACTCGGAACTACGACCGCACTTTCCAGTTCGACTTCTCCGCAAGTCACCTGCCTCAACAACCGTTCCGGCTCGCTGCCTTGGACAAAAATATCGACGAGATCAGGGCTTTCAGCCAAAAGCGCCGAGTATGAATCTCCGATCGTTGGATGTCTATATTGCCAGAACGACCTGTCTTGTGCGTGAGAATGCAGAACAAGACTTCCTTTCAGGGCCTCTAGAGCAATCCTAGTTTGGCCGACATTGCTGCCTAGCCGATCAAGGGCATCCGATTCCGAAGTCTGAAGGGCTATCGGGTTCTCCAACTGGCCGTTCCTCATATAGATTAGAGATAGTGCAGCCCTGCTGTGCGTGTCAAGTTCTCCGAGAACCTGCTGAAGCAGAAGATCTCGTTTGTCAACAAACTCGTCCAAGGCCTCTCTGGTAAGCAGTAACCCCCTTGTAAAACTTGGGTCGGCGAGTCTTCTGGCTATCTCCGGGATAAAGCGAGGGCGGTTCGCCACTCGCTCAAGGTACGGCTTAATTTCGGTGCGGAACTCTTGGGGCTGACTGCCTAACTTGACATGGTTGTAGAGAATCTGCTGTTTCTCGTTCAGGGTGAGATCACGAACATCGATTACTACCCGGCTCTCGTTCAGTAAAGGGAAGGCATTTGCCTTCAGGTCATTTCTAGCACGGTTATATATGTAGTCCCGCGAAGTCAGAACGATCTTTGATCCTCTTGAAAGCATGATCCTGACGTTGGTTAGAATGCGATTCCACTCCCTAACCAGCGAATCCTCGTATTGGGTCACACCGAACGCGTCGTCCACCCAAATAAACTGTGAAGGTTCATTTGGATTCCAATGGTCGATGATGTCCTTAGGATCGTCGAGTTTGAGCACGCGGGAATTCCATTGGTCGAGAGCCGCCATTGCGAGGAGGGATGCGATGGTCGTCTTGCCTGATGCCGGTTCACCTATCAATAGTACGAAGCCGTGTTTGTTTATGGCATCGACAGCTTTCCGATAGGCATCCGTAACGACGACCTTGGCCAAATCCTCCCGCATGAATTCCAAAACAGCTTGTGATTGTTCGTATGCCCGTTCATCGAGTATCTGGCTCAAATCGCCGAGACCATAGACTCTGGGTACGAGCGTGCGGAGACGTTGGCTTTCGAGGATTTGCTGATTTATCCAGACTGAACCAAGAATTCGTACATGCTTGACCCCGACTGATTTCAATCGCTGGTCGATTCTTGTCTCCAGAATTCCGGAGACGCCAGCGTTCGTCATGAGGACAAATGAATCGCACACACCCTTGTCAACGAGGTTCTTGGCCTTCTCAAACTCGTTGGAGAGATCAGATTCCCTAAGGTTGTACTCGCGTTTGCTTGTAAACTTGCACTGGATCACAAATTGCCCAGAGAGGTCCTCTGCGCCATTTCCAGTCCAAGTGCCGGCGAAGGCTCCGTCTTTTCCTCCGTCGTGAGAATTGAGAAATGACTCCACCGTCTGCCCTAATATTTCTCTTGTGACCGTAAGGCACAGTCGCTGAAAGCTCTCCCATCCCAGTTTGTGGAGGTCGTACATAGCTATCTCGAAAGCCCAGTTCACGGTGGGTAGTGGTTTGGTAGAACCAAGGATTAAGTAACTATCTCAAATTATCCAGGCTCCATTGATGGCGGTACCAGATAGGGGCACATGCCAGTTGGAGCAGGCCAAGGTCATTGGATGCCTTCTTGTCGTAGCGAACCAGGATTGCCCGGCATTTGGACAGCCAGGTCAGGGTGCGTTCCACCACCCGACGCCGGGCCGGGTGGGTCCTCTCGCCCGATTGGTCCAATTTCTCCTCGCCAAAACGCCTGATATGCGGCTGGTATCCGGCCTCGGCGACGCTCCGGTGGCCTGTGTGATTGTCATACCCCTTGTCCAAGCACAGGTTTTGGACGCCTTCCGGCCGGTCCACCACTATGCTCTCCAGCGTCGGCTTGAGGAGTTTCGTATCGTGGACATTGGCTCCGGCCACCACCACGCTCAGCGGTCCTCCGGCCCCGTCTACCAGAATGCTTTTCTTGCTCCCAGCCTTGCCCCGGTCCGTGGGGTTGCGTCCAATAGCGCCCCCCCAAAACGCGCCTTTCCCATCGAGCAGTCGGCTGACTGCCATTCCCAACCCACGCCGTCCAACTCCCGGCATCCCTCTATCAGGTCGGCCCAGACACCCTCAAGCACCCCACGCTCTACCCAGCGCTGGAAAGTTCGGTGAATGGTGCTGTCATCCCCCAGATCCTTGGGCAAGCGGTTCCATTGGCAGGAGCTACGCATCCGAAAGATGATACCTTCCAGCATCCTGCGCTGGTCCACCCGTTTGCGCCCCTTCCCCTTGGGTGGGTCCAACTGCAAAATCACCGGCTCGATTCGCTCCCACAGATCATCCGGTATTTCCCATATCGTTGGCAGAGTCTCCCGCTTTCCCATAATTCACCACCACACAACTTTCCCCTATCTTAACCAGAACCCCGATCTGTTCCCCCTTTCACACCAATCCTATTTTGAGATAGTTACTTATTAGTAGCAACGTGTCTGATTTTACCTGTGCTGTCCCTGAGAGGGATATGAGATAGATGGTCACGACTTTCGTTGGCTTCAATGCGCTTAGCCACTTCGGCCATAGTGTCCGATTCGTTTGCCGAAATGATGCTTGTCTTTCCTCGTAACATATCTTTGATGGGCATCTTGAGATTGACCATTGGTTAACTCCTTTGGTGTTCTTCCATTGCAAGGTGAGCAAAGGATCTCGCGGATCCTAACAAGGGCCTGAGAACAGCGGAGATGATGCATCGGGGGTGCCGTGATAGGATCCCTTAACGTAAATGGCGGCTGTCTGCATGGGGAGTGGTCTCATAGAGATGGAGAGAAGGGTTGAGCAGCTCAGCACCGGCTCCTGCGTCGTCTTCTGTCAGTCAGGTGCGGTCAGCTCATGGTCGTGTTCAGACATCCCAGGTCCCATGCGCAAGGAGCGATTGCCATCAAAAGACTCTCAGGATCTGGGGATGATGAAAAACGAACCAATCTGGCGCAGCAATTCGAGCAGGAACACGGCGACAACCGCAAAGCGCGAATAGTCGTCTTTCGACCAACTCCGAAGGCTGCAGAGGTCGAGGAATTTGAGAGCCGGCGAGGGCTCTGCGACAACAGTGCTGGCTGGACCCACTGGCGGGCCGACGCTGACGGGGCATACCGGCTGGCTGACACTGCCAGGGCATACCGGCTGGCTGACGCTGACAGGACATACCGGCGAGCTTACGCTGACAGAGCATACCGGTGGGCTGACGCTGACAGGGTGTACTGGCTGGCTGACGCTGACAGGGTGTACTGGCTGGCTGACGCTGGCAGGGCATACCGGCGATCTGACACTGCCAGGGCATACCTGCAGGACAACACTGCCGGTCATTGGTCCGCAAGCGGAATGGGCCTTGAGGGCTATCGTTTGGGTCATGCCATCTCCTTTCCGCAGTGAACTTACCTTGACCATAGCACCAAACAGACGTGCTGGATAGCCAGATTGTCAACTCATCCGGACCGCGTTCTGTGCCCTCCATTACGTCCGGGAGTCAGATACGGCGTTGCGAGAACCGCAAAATCGCCCAGTTGTCTCCGTAATCGCGCTAAGCGCAAGCATAGGGTGGGCGTTGGCGTTCCCTGGGAAACATGGACCCGTGCACAGAAAAGGGAGTGCTGGAAGGTGGCCCCTGGGCCCACTCTGTCATGTCTGATAAGTACAATTAACGGACATGATATAATCAATGTTGGAGGGTTCTATACTGAAGGGTTTCCGCGGGCTGAGGCAGGGCTTCGTCTACTGTTCTAGTTGTTGAAAGAGGTGCAGAAACAGAAGAATCCTTGGAGGTCGTGATGGCAAAGACCATATTGGGATAGGCTGCATGGACTTTCACCGGATTGGCGATCGCAGGAATAGTTGTAACTGTCTTTTTCGTTTTCGTTGTTCAGACATGGGCAGGCGCCGTTGCTTACGGCACGCTAACCGCGATGTACATCTGGGTCGCCATCGGTCTGTGGATCGAGAAAGAGGCGGAATGCCAGCGTTGCGAAATTCGGTGGTCGTAACAGATTAGTCATACCTGCTGCTCTACCGTTGCTGGTATGCCCTGGAGCGGTGATGCAGCACCCGGCACTTGACCGAGCAGAAGATTCGCTCCCGAAAGTACCAGACGTTCACCGGGTTGATCGTTGCGTTAAAACCACGGCCGACCCGTTGGTATAGAGCTACTGTCCCTGGCCAATTATGTATTGCCTGATGACTTCATATGCTCGTATTTGAAGTTGTAGCATCAGTCTAAGGTTAATTCTCTCTATGCCTTCGTGGGCTATCCCGTGTCGATGGTTGTTGACATTTTTGAACGCTGTTTCGTGTTCGATTCTTCGTCCCTGACTATGAAGAAATCTCCTGCATTCATCATGGAGTTGGAGATACCGAGGCGTCGGTAAGCATCGTCCGTTAGTGGACCCAGTTTAAGTGCCTTAACCCGAATCCACCGAAGGAGTGGGGATTGAGGGTGTCCTGAAGGCGTGAAGAGGTGCTCCTGCGTATCTGGGATAATGGTTTTTGATCGAAAAACTGACCCCAGAGAAGGAGCACCCTTTGGATGTTATCACTTGAGCACCCCGATCGCATCAATGTCGCCTTTGATGATCACCGTCTGGTAGCCAATGCAGGGCTGCTGCTGCCCGCCATCCTTGCCCTCCGCCTGGGTCTGGGTGAAGTGGTTGAGCGGTACCTCGATTTGAGTAACGCCGCCGGCCGGGCCAACACCGGCGACAAGCTGCTGACACTGGTGGCCTCTGCCCTGGCCGGCGGCGACTGCATCGACGATGCCGACGCGTTGCGCAGTGGCGGTACCGCCAGAGTCTTGGGCTGGGTGGCCAAGGCCCCGTCCACCTTGGGCACCTTCCTGCGCAGCTTCCTCTGGGGGCACGTCAGGCAACTGGACCGGGTAAGCAGGGAGCTGCTGGCCCGGGCCTGGGCCGCCGGGGCTGGACCAGGCAATGGTCCGCTGACTATTGACGTGGACTCCACCATCTGCGAGACCTACGGCCTGAGCAAGGAGGGTGCCCGTCATCACGGTTACACCGGCCAGCGGGGCTATCACCCGGTGCTGGCCGTGGCCGCCGGCACCGGCGACGTGCTGATGGCCAGAGGCGCTGCCCACTTCCTGCGGGAGACGGTGAGCCGGGTGCGCTACGCCGGGGCCACCGGTCAACTCACGGTGCGGGCCGACAGCGGTTTCTATACCCACGGCGTGGCCAAGGTCTGCCGCAAGCAGAAGGTGCGTTTCTCCATCACCGTGCGCCTTCATCAGAGCCTGCGCAATCTGATCGCGGCCATACCCGAGTCGGACTGGACGCCCATCCCTTACTGGATGGAGGGCGCAGCCGATGTGGCGGAGACAACTTATACCCCATTCAGGACTGAACCCGATGCCGCGCCGGTGCGGCTCATAGTTCGCCGAGTGAGGCCCACGCCCGGCTCCCAGTTGGCCCTGTTTGCCAGCTACAGCTATCACGCCTTCATCACCGATAGAGATGGCGACACCCTGGAACTGGAGGCCGACCATTGCCGCCACGCCGAGATCGAGAATGCCATCCGCGACCTCAAGTACGGCGTGGGCCTCAACCATCTCCCCTCGGGACGCTTCCCCGCCAACGCCGCCTGGCTGGCGGTACAAGCGCTGGCCCACAACCTGGCACGCTGGACCACGCGCATCGGGCTGGGCGAGCAACTGGTAACCACCAAGGCCCTCCGGCGGCGCTTCTTCTCCCTGTCCGGCCGGCTCACCCGCAAGGCACCGCCGCCTCACCCTGCACCTGCCCCAGGGCTGGCCCTGGGAAATCCAGTTCAGCAGCGCGCAGGCGAAACTGCGCGCCCTGCCACCACCCTCCTGATCGCCCAACGGCGTCTACCCGTCCGCCGGACCACCTAACTGCCTCGCAGATCTGCGTGAGGCCGGTTCCCGCGTGTCTCCTGCTGCAATCTGCCCGCTGATCTCGCCCGTCGCCGGCGCCGCGGTACGCCAAAATCCCCTTGGCATGGCTATCACACCCTGTGCCCAGCCGGATTAGAGCGGGTCAAGGCCGCGCCGCCTCGATCCAGCCCCTCACATCCCTGGCTTCCTCGCGGTGGCCAGACCCTTTCGGTGGATTTGGGCTAAGGGGCCGGACGGAATGATCCGTTCGGCCCCGTTTTTGCTTTACTCCGCTTGCGGAAGTTACTCTTTCCTTGGCGACCCACTCCAGTGCATCCCAATCTCAACTCGGGGGAGACAGTAGTGAGCGACGATGCTGGTGAGTCTTGCCCGCTCACAGCCGGTGCACACCCTGAGGGTCATTGGGACAGGCGCGCCGGTCGAGGACGCTCTTCAGGATGCCAAAAGCCAGGTGGAAGTTCAGGGCTTCCGCCATTGCGGTTGGCTCCTCCTGCTGGAGCAGGGAATAGGAGACCAGGCCGGCCAGTTGCAGCAACTCGTCGTCCCCGGCGACCCGGTACGGCGGGGCGTAGACGGTGGTGTCCTGGGCCGCGCCTCCGGCTGAGTCGCCGTCCACAGCGTATGGGCAGGCTGGAAGAATGGGGGCACGGTGAACGGGCCCGGTCGCCAGGGCGGGATGACCGTCCCTCCACTCTTCGTCCTCGATGATATGGGCGTAGCGTCCATCCGCCGCCACTGAGGCGGTGACCAGTTCCAGGAGTCGCCCCCGGGCGGCGGCGCGGTCACGGTTCCCGTGATGGCGGTATGGCGAATTGCGCCGGCAGACGTTGATCACGCTGATGCCGCCTCGTCTCCATCCGGCGTTCTCCAGGACGCGCAGGCCGGTCATCATGATTTCCAGTCCCTCCTCCAGGGTGGGCAGGGGATTGCGGCGGCCCCTGGGGAAGGGGCTTCCGGTGGGGGACAGGAGGTCAGCGCCGCGCAGTACCCGACCCGTGGGGACATTGAAGTCGTCCTCCATGACCCAGCGCCAGTCCATGACCCGTTCCACCAGGCTGTTCCAGTGCTCTCCGTCTACCCCGAGGGCGGTGGCGACGTGCAGGTTTCGGCTCTTTGACTCGCCGACGTAGTAGATTCTCATGGCATTCATTCTCCTTTTTCGTGGTTTTTTCATTGGTAGCGATTCATGGGTTCAACCGGCTCGAAGTCCCCGCCCGGCTTCAGCCAGGCCCGTCCCAACGGTCCCTCCCGTTCCACCAGTTCCCGGTGGGAGGCCAACAGGGGCAGCGGCACCCTTACCCGCAACATCTCCCGCCGGGCCACCTCCAGAAAGTGGGTTGGGGCCACGGGGTCGTCGAAGACCACCAGGACCAGGGGCCTGCCGCCGTGGTCGTCGGCGGGCCGGTGGGAGGAGTAGTAGCGCAGGTAGGGGGCCAGGCGCTGGGCCATGGTGGCGGGACGCACGGCCCGGCGTTCGTACTCCAGGAAGAAGGGCCGCAGCAGGTCGCCTCGGCGCAACATTCCGAAGGCGTCCGGGTGCAGGGAGCGGGGACCGCCGTAGTGGCGGAAGTAGCGGGAGGCCCGGTGAGGCGGGTCCAGTTGTTCCACATCCCAGCCCAGACCCCTCGCCTGTCGGTTCAGGGCGGCGACAAAGCGGTGGACGGAGGCGGTGTGCTCCAGGTCCCGGAGCAATTGCCTACTGCGCCTGCCCGAGACGACGGGCATGTCGCCGTCTGCTCCACTCTCCTCGCCGCCATTCGCGCTGACGCTCCACCGCTGCCTGGCCTCGCCGGTGGACACTCGGTCCCGGCGGGCCAGCAGCTTCAGCCCCCTATCGGTGAGGGCCAGGCGGCGAGCGTCGCGCTTTACACCGGTGACCAGACCCAGTCCTTCCAGGGCGGCGGTTAGTTGGGACGCCCTGGGTCGGCTCACGTCCAGGAGCCCGGCAAGGTCGTCCCGCGCCAGCCAGGGCCAGTCGGCCAGCAGGTCCAGGGCGCGCTTTTCGGCGGGATGCAGTAGGACCGGCAGCAGGTGATCGGGTACGTTCGCGCCACCGCCGCTCAGGTCGATGTCGCGGAGTTTTATGTCCCTAGGTACCGAAACCCGCATCAGCGGCGGCTCCGCCGCCATCACGCCGCCGGCGTTGGCGCGGCTCACGGCCTCGCCCAGGGAAATTGAGGCGCTGGCCGCAGAGGACCGCCAGACGGGATCGGCGGCGCTGGCTGCCACCGCGTGGCGCTCCAAGGCGAAGAAGGCCGGGACCCATAACGCCGCGGGACGGGCCTCGCGCAGCATGGCGACGGCCTGGCGCAGGCGCACCTCGTCGGGGACGATCACCAGGAAGGCCCCGGGCCGGGGACCCTGGGCCAGCCGCCAGAGGCGCTTGGCGAAACCGGCCCGCTCGGCGGTGGCGCCCTGCCTCACTATGGCCAGGACGCGCCCGCCGGGCAGCACCACGTCGGCGTCCTGGGGCAATGCCCGACGCCAGCGAAAACGGACGGGGTGGCCCAGGTCGGCTAGAGCCGAGGCCAGGCGGTAGATGACGGCGGCGGCGTCCAGCCGTTCCAGCAGCGTCCGCCGGAAGCGCAGAGACAGGGGATATTCGCGGAGCAGCCGTTCTACGGGCTGCGCCTCATCCACTGCCAGCGTATGTACTCCTTTTTCGGTGAGGCAGTACCTGCGGGTGGGCGCCAGCAGCGGCGTACCGTGGGGCACGGAGGCGATGAGCCCGGCATCCTCCAATTGGTGCGTCGCCTCGTATACCCCGCCCCGGGACCGGCCGGCCAAGGCGGCCGTTTCCAGCCGGTCCAGGAAGGGCATCCGGGCCACGAGACGGAGCAGCTCTCCCTGCCCTTGATTCAGTGGTCGCGTCATTCTTCAGCCTCCCCCTCGCCGTCCGGTTCACCTTTGACCGGCTCCTCGTCGTCGCCCGGCTTCCCTTCCGCCTCTGGTTCCGCACCGGGCGCGGGCTGCTGCTGTCTCCTGCTGCGCGGGTTGCGCCGGTTTGCGGGCTTGGGCTGGGACGGCGGGCTGGCCTGGTTCTCCTTCCGCTGCACAGGCCCCTGCCTCAATGCCTCCAGCTCCTGGCGGTACTTTTCCACCAGCTTCTCCATCTCGTCGTCCTGGGGGCCGATGTCCTCCGGCGGCGTGAGGTAGCCCAGCGCCAACTCCCGGATGCGCTCCGCCACGACCGGGTCTCCGGGCTCCGGCGGCAGCACCCGCATGGAGAAGGCGTCCATGCGCTCGACGCCCACGGTGGCCCGCACGTAGCACTGGTGCACGTCCAGGGAGGTGACGTCGTCCTCGCTGACCCGTTCCTTGCCCAGCTCCCACACCAGTTGCCGGGCGTCGGTCCCCGCCATCTGGAAGGCGGCCAGGCAGCCCACGTTGGCCAGCACCGTGTCGCGCATGGTGCGGGACAGGTCCTCCAGTTTGGCCAGGCTCTGGGTGGCCAGGATGAAGTTGGCCCCGAACTTGCCCAGCTCCGACAACATGGACTCGTAGTCCACGCCGGGCATGGTCTGCATCTCGTCCACCACCACCAGGGCGCCCCGCCGCTGCTGGGGCGGCAGGCTGCCCTGCTCCCGGATCACCCCGTCCACCAGGTTCAGGACGGAGGATCCCACCAGCGCGGCCACGTCCCGGCCCACGGCGCCCTGGGCGGTGGACACCAGCAGGATCCCTCCCTCCAGGATGGTCTCCCGCAGATCGATGGTGGAGCGGGGCTGGCCCAGGATGGCCCTCGCCGTCTTGGACGACGCGTAGTAGGCCAGCCGGGTCTGCACCGGGGCCAGAGCCATGCCCTGGTAGTCCTTCCGCCAGGTCCCGAACTCCCTGGCCCACCACCGCAAAAGGTGGTGGTCGTCCACCTGTCCCAGGACCTCGTCCCGGAAGTCGTCGTCGGAGAGGAGGCGCAGGCCGTCGATGATAGTGTACTGCTCCTCCGGCGCTCGCTTTTCGTTGGCCTCGTGCAGGCTCTTCACCGTGTGCTCCAGGATGGACTGCATCCTGGGTCCCCATTGTTCCCACAGGCCGTGGGCCACCCGCACCACCGAATCGGCGGTGCGGTCCCTGTCGGCGAAGATGCGGGTGTCCAGCAGGTTGATGCCGGGGTAGCCCCGCTGGTCGGCCAAGTCGATGAGCTTCACCTTGTCGATGAGGCTTTCGGGCATCTGGGCCAGGACGCTGCCCACCAGGTCGGCGTGGGGGTCCACGACGATGATGGCGTCTCCGTCGTTGCCCGCCGCCTTTTCTTTGAGCTTGTGGGCGATGATGTGCTCCATCAGGGTGGACTTACCCATGCGGGTGCGGGCCACGTAGAGGTGGTGGCGGCGCAACAGGTCCTGGGGGAAGTGGATCTTCTTGGCCGGGCCGGTGGTGGTCTCGCCCACCAGGGCGCCGCCGCTGGTGCCCCTGGCCGAGGGTAGAAGCGCCCTTGACCCGGCGCGGGCCACCAGGGGCGTCTCGTCCCCGGCCCCCGGCGGGTGCCACAGGCCGGCCGCCTCCCTCACCCCCAGGACGCTGCGCCCGCCGAACAACCCCGGCCCTGCCGGGTGCAGGTGAGCGCTGGGAATTACCGGCCTGACCTTGCTCGCCTTGAACCTGGCCCCGGCGGGGTTGTCGTAGTGTTTGTAGGCGGCGGCCACCGGCCCCAGCAGTTCCACGGCCCGGTCGGGGCTCGCGTCCCCCGGCAGGATGGCCGTCAGCTGGACCTCGCCGTCAAAGGCAATGCGGGAGGTCTTCTCCTTGATCTGCAGCGGGTCGTAGACCCGGTTGCGGGACTGCTTCCAGCGCCACCAGCCCCAGCCGGCGGCAACCAGCCCCAGGGTCGTGCCCAGGCCCAGTAGCGACGCCTTGAGAAGCTCGCCGTCCTGGTACCACAGGTAGCCCCTCGCCGTGGCCAGGACGGCCACAGCGAGAAAGGCCAGGGAGACGCCGTCCTTGGCGTCAATCCGGGCCTGGGTGGCCTGGGTGTTGTTGCCGGACTGGCTGGCCGCTGGCTGCTGCTGGCGCTGGAGTTTCTGCTGGTGGACCTGGGACCACTCCGGCCCCATGGACCGCAGCAGCAGCCGTGTCACCACCCGCTCCCCTTCGTTCAGGCTGGACAGCGCCCCGATGATGGCGATCAAAGGGTCGGAGCCCGGGTCCAGCAGGTCGTCGTCCCGGAAGGTGCGCAGAGGCGCGTACTCCGGGCCCGAAGCGCGCAGCGTCATCCCCCAGGCCGACTCGCCCTCCTCCAGCCGCAGGGGGTCGGCCTCCGGGTCAACGGTCGTGATGCGGGCCTGGGGGTAACGGGCGGCGATCTGGCCCCTTACCACCTGGTCGTCCAGGCAGCGGGCCAGCAGGGTAACGCCGCCCGCGTCCCCGGCCAGTTCCAGGGAGAAGGGCTCGGGAACGGCGATGGAGGCCAGCAGGTTCTCCACGCCCAAGAGGGTGCGCTCCCCGCTGCGGGGCGGCGTGATGGCCAAGAGCACCGGCTCCTTCTTGCGCCGGTTGCCCAGCAGGACGTTCCTGATGCTGATATTCATAATTTCTGCCTCCTTATGGTTGAAGTAGCCGCGTTGCGGGACCGCCGGTTGGCGGTTTTGGGGGACTACGCCCCCAATCGAGTGTGGGAATGGCCAGGCGAAAATCCAATTCCTTATAGGGGCGGACGTAGGCGTCCGCCCTTACAGGGAATGGGAGAGATGGGGTCGGATGTGATGTGATACCCGTGTACAGGGATTGGGGCCGGTTCCCTTTTGGGAACTTTTTGACCCCTCTTGAACCCAGAACAGGTGGAATTAATCGGGCCGAAATGCCGTATTTGCAAGCACTTTGGGGTAAGGGCCGGTTCCGGAAATTACGGGGCCAGTTCCCTTTTGGGAAGTGAATCTCCAGCCCCAACGAGGCAAGCAATTCGGGCGGAGTGGGTGGTGGGGAGTGGGGAAGCCCCCTACAGGACGTGAACGCGAGGAGGCCGGTTGTGGATGAAAGGGAGTTGGACGGGACGCAGGCGGGGGACGGCTCCGGCTCCTGCTCCGTCAGCGTGGACGTGGAGCGGCTTCGGGAGATCAAGCTGATGGGGTTCCTGCGGGAGCTGGACCGGCAGGAGGGCCGGATGGCGACGGCGGCGTTGCTGGGGGTGAACTACAAGACCGTGGCCCGGGCGCTGGACGAGGACCGGGTCACCGGGCGGATGGCCGATGCCCTGGAACTGCTGCTGGGCGCGGGCGGCGACAGCGAGTTGGAACGGCTGCGGCAACAGGTGCGGCTGTTGGCCGAGCGGGTGGCGGCCCTGGAGGAACCCGGCGACGTGCTGCCCGTGGCTTCGGTGGTTGGCGGGGACCTGGACGGGGACGGCGTTGGCGGCGACGACGGTGGTGTGGAGCAGGAACAGTCGTCGGCACAGCCAAGGGACGAGAACGGAGGCGCATCGTCCCAGCAGCCTCCCATGCCACCGCCGGTGTCAGGGTTGGGTGAGAGCAAGCCCGCCAGGCGGCGCCGGGTTGACCCGGAGTTGGTCACCCGGGAACCCGCCGAGGACGACCCAGAGGTCTACGGCGACGCCTGGCCCCTGGTGTCCCAGTGGCGAGGGCTGAAGGACAGGCACCCCGTCCAGGGCCGGAGCTTGTCCTGGCTGACCGACTACGAGCACCTGCTGACGCTGGAGCTGGCCATGCTGGAGGAGCACGGGCTGACCCTCCCGCCGGCGAAAGAGCCGGTGAAGGGCCTGGCCCGGCGGGACCACACCCGCTGGCGCTGGAAGGCCCTGTACCGAACTCAGGTGGCGATCAGGAAACGCAAGCTGCTGCGCTGGCTGCGCCGGTTGCTCACCCTGGGGGCGTGGCGGAATTAGACGGCGCGGCTACCGTCGATGCCGGGTTCGCCGGTATGGTGCGGCGGCTGGGGAATACCAGCGAACCTCCAGCAAGCGCCGGGCAAGCGATCACGGGCGGGGCGGTCCAGGTGCTTGCAAAACCCGTTCCCTGAAATGGGAGCGCGGGCGATAATCAATGCAGTTTACGGTTTTTTCCAGTCTTTCCCGCCAGAAAGCTGGAGGGTCAGTCCCCGACCCAGACCGTTCGCCAGGGATTGAGCCTCGCTCTCCCCCCGACGGCCTCAACAGGGACAAGCGCCCGCCCGCTGCGTGACGCGGCACTCCGGGGTTGAGTCCTGCTCCCCTGGCAGCCACGTCGATGCGGGACACCACACAGCGCTGGTGCCGGTCGTCAGCATCGCCAACATTGTCCAGGAGGTGAAAGCCGGAACCAACGCGGCAGACTCGGACCTGAACCCATCGGTCCAACTCTCAGAGCGCGAACCACGCTGCGCTCACCCCTCACCTTTGCGGTGGAGCGTTGATTGCGCGGTGGAGCGTTGATTGCGCCCCGCCGCTTTCTCACGTCTGCGGTAAGGCTGCTGAACCAGTAGTAATCAGGCCGCAGACCCCACTTGCTCCGGTTTGCCAGCGACGGCGATAGGCCGGACGCTTTCCCTGGCAACGCAGTTTCCACCGGCGCGTCGGCTGACCGTGTAACTGCTGGACGGGCTGCGTTCCCTGTTCTGCTCTTCCCCACACTCGCTTGTTTGCCAGGCGCTTTCTCCCTGGACGTACTGCGCCTTGTGCCATCTCCAGCCAACAGTGTTTCCATCTGCATTGCTTGATCTTTGACGTAGTGCGTTCTGCGCCGGACGGCGTGAACTGGGCGTCGGATGCGGCGTCAGGGGTCTTACCGACGCGTGGCTGTTGCCCGGTGCATCGGCAAGAACGAGTACGGCGGGCCAAAGCGTCATTCCCCTGAGACGCAACGGGCGAAATATGACTGTGGCGAGCGTCAGGCTTTCACGTCGGTTGCCAGCGCGACTTCCGCCGTCGGCAACCGGCACAGCGCTAGCGCCAATCACAAGAACCACATCTGGGAGGTGATCAACGACAACAACGAACATCCTGCGTTCGCTGCCATAGCCAGCCGGTTGGAGCAACTGGCGATCCGGCAGTAACAGCCCAAAGCCCGTCCCACAAACGAGCGGCAGGGCGGCAACCCGGGCGGCTCAGTGGGCCGCCCCTGACAATCGAATAAGCGCCAACGAGCGGGGTCGTCTCTCCCAATTGAGGAGGAGGCTACCCCGCTCTTCGTGTTTCGCCACCGGCGGACACCAGAGCGGCTGAATGGACCGAAACCAAAGACCTGCATCTTAAACCGGAGAGCGGGGTAGTCCATTCGGACCGCCTCGCTTTTCGCCTTTTGGAGGAAGCGACATGACCACCACTACGAACAGCTACGTCACGGAAACCACCCACAACCTGGCGGACACTCTGGACGGCCAGGGCGACACCAAGGACCAGAAGGCCCAGGAGGCGTATCACGTAGCGGCGAACGAGGCGGCGCACCGTGGCAAACCCGAGAGCGAACTCAGGGCTGCCGCCCGGCGCCACGGCTACACCCTCAAGGAACTGGCCGACCGGATGGGCGTCAACTACAGCCACCTGTGCTCGGTGGCCAACGGGCGCCGGCCCTGGACTCCCGAACTCAGGGAGAAAGTCATGTCGGTCTTGGGCGAGGTTCCGGGGCAGGGAATCGTCTACCGCCAGGGCGGCATCGTCAACGGCGAGAGCACCTGTATCCGGGAGCGAGCCAGGGAGAAGGGCCTGACCCAGAAGGACTTGGCGGAGCAGGTGGGGGTGTCCGAAGGCTACATGTCGGACGTGTGCCGGGGACGCCGGAACATGAGCCCGTCGGTTCAGACACGGGTCGAGACGCTGCTGGGCGGTCCTGTGGAGATCGCCCCCGCCCTGTGCGCCAACCGGCAGGAGAGTATCGCCAACGGCGGCAGCAGCTATATCCGGGAACGAGCTAGGGAATTGGGCCTGAGCCTGGGGGAACTGGCCGACCTGGTGGGCGTGTCCAGGAGCTACATGACCCAGGCGTCGCGGGGACACCGGAATTTCAGCCCCCAGATCCAGGCCCGGGTGGAGTCAGTGTTGGAGGGTCCGGTGAAGGTCGAGGCCGCACATCCCCCTGCCGTGGACACGCGCGCCCTGTGGGACCGCATGGAAGCGCACGGCTACAGCCAGAATCAAACGGCCCGGCTGGCCGGCATCAGCCCGGCTCATCTCTCCCAGATCATGAACGGCCAGCGCACGCCGTCGGGGGACGTGCTCCGGCGGCTGCATGGTGTCCTGTTCGCGCCGACTGCACAGGAACTGGTGGCGCCGGTGGAGCTCAAGGTGATGGCTTGGAGGAAGGGCGGGCGCAACGGCGTGGTGGTCAAGGGCGCCGGCGGGCCGGGCAGCGGCACGATTCGCACCGGCGGGCGGGTGCCTTGGGGCGCCGAGGTGGAGTTCGCCTACACAACGGGCTACGACAGCAGGGGCCGGGTCTCCGTGAATCACGTGGTGGACGAGCGGGGCTACGGCGTGATGCTGAGCAAGCCTGATTCCGGCGGCAATGACAGCCAGTCGGCGTAGGCCGCCGGTTTCGCCGGCTGGATCCGAACGGCGGCCACCATCGGAGACGAGGGAGCCGGGAGGGTAACGACTCCCGGCCTTCGACTTCTCTCTGTTCAGATATCCAGTGCTTTCGCCCACTGATGATACCCGGTGTCCTATAATTCTTTGTCAGGACGCAGTGGCGCAGCAACGTCGCCCGGATTTACGCTAAGAAGGCAGCCACCAACCTTCAACTCGCATCAACAAACTGAGAGCATGCTCAAGGGCAATTGTAGAGAAGCAATCTACGACGCCGTAGTTCAGATCGGCGCCATACCAACGCTGGAGGACCTCGACGTCAGCAGCGTCAAGCTGGGCGTGGTGCTCCGGCTGCTGGACGCCGCCGGCTGGGACGTATTCGATGTTTCGCAGGTTGTGCCGGACTACCCGACCGGCAATGGCCAGGTCGATTTCGCCCTGATGTCAGCCCCCTCCCGTGGCGTAAGCCGGCCGGACACGCCCCAGGTGCTGGTGGTAGTGAAGCCCTTTGGCGAGGACCTCGACGATAGGAGTCACGAGCGCCGGTTGGCGGCCCAGTGTTCCAGGGTGGGAACGCCGCTGGGGGTGCTCACCAACGGCCGCTGGTGGTTGCTGCTTTTCCAAGCCCCCGACCTCCATTGGAGCGGTAATCGATTCTGCGAGGTGGACATTGCCGAATACCCCGTAGCGGCATCGGAGGAACTGAACAGGTACCTCTTCCGGGACAGGGTCGCCAGTGGCCAAGCGGCGCGATCAGCTGAGAGGACGCTCAGAGACCGGTGCAGGGAGACGGTCTCTCGCCAGGCGGTCCTGGACGGCTGGCAGCAGGTGGTGCTGGGACTCCAGGATGGGCTGCTTGACCTCGTGGCTACGGCTGCTGAGCAGAGGACCGGATACAGGCCTGAAATGCGGCAGGTCAGACGGGTGCTTACTGACAGCAAGGCTGAACTGCTGCCGCCGGCTGAGGGCCAAGGGGTGTCGGCAAGCGCCGTTGGCGGAAACCTGCGCCGGAGGCCCGCCTCGTTCACCTTTCTATCGGAGACGCGGCCCGTATCCTCCTGGCCTGACCTGCTGGTCCAGGTCTGCTTGGTGATGCGCCAGCGGCACCTCGAGGATTTCGAGAGGATACTTGATATACGGGGCAGGAAGAATACTTACTTTTCGAGGTCGGCGGAAGACCTCAACGGTCCAAAGCCGGTTGGGGATACGGGAATCTACGCCTCCTGCCAGGGAACGGGTGCCTCGCTGGAAATGAAGGCTAGGCGGGTGGTGGAGCTTTTCGGCTACCCGGCGGACTCCCTGACAATCGAACTTCGGTAAACAACAGGCTCCGTTTATCCAACGCCAGCCGTCGGTTGGGGGAGCCGAGTTTCTCCCCTGTTTCCGTTGTGATACTGTCCAGCCATGGGGTCCACCTCACTAATGACCACTCCTTCGGTGGATTCAGGTTTGGGAATGGCGTAAATGCTAAATCAACTACCACCTTCCCTTCGCCTTTGCGCCCTTGCGGTGTTTCTCTTGGTCTTGCACCCTGCTTGCAGATCTACCAACCCCATGACCAGCCCTTACCCTCAGCTAGGCTCTGTCGCTTCCTTTTCACTATCCGGTCCTATAGAATCAACCGGCACCGGCAAACCACAATTTTGCCTCGACCTCCAGAATTCAGCAACACGTGGCAAATTGCCTACTTACGCAATTCCCTTGTATCAGTCGATCCATTACATTCTCATATCCGCCACTCCCACTTGCGAGAGCAGTCCTCGGGAACCTAATCGCACTCACTTGGGGGGTAAATCCCGGCCCTCTCGTCCAAGGCCTTATTGTCCAGGTTCAGCGTCCAGTGTACCCGTCCGTGCAGCTTGGCTATGACCTTGTCCGTAGTCCACCATACGCTGACGGATCCGGAGACCTGGTCTGTCAACTTCAACCCGAATATGTCAGGGGCCGTCCCTTGCACTAGTAGTCCAACAGGTTTGAATTGATAGATAATGGGCTGTATTGTTGGCGGTATAGGTCAACAGGCAAGGTGATGTTGGGAGGATGGGTATGCCAGCCAAGAGGTACCGGGTCAGGCTGAGTACGGAGGAGCAAGAGGAACTGAAGGGGCTGGTGTCTCGGGGACGGGCGGCGGCATACAAGCAGACCCACGCCCGGATTCTTCTGCTGGTCGATGAGGCTCAGGAGGGCGGGGCGATGAAGGACGAGGAGATAGCCCGGGTCCTGAAGGTGGGCAGCGCCACGGTGGAACGGGTACGCCGCCGCTGTGTGGAGGAGGGAGTAGAGGCCGCCCTGGGCCGCAGGCAGCAGATCAACCGCCGTCCGAGGAAACTGGACGGTGAGGGGGAGGCCCACTTGGTGGCCATGGCCTGCTCCCAGCCACCGGAGGGCCGTGCGGCCTGGACGCTGCAACTGCTGGCGGACCGGCTGGTGGAGTGGGAGATAGTGGACAGCATCAGCACCGAGACGGTGCGCCAGACACTGAAAAAAACGAAGTCAAGCCCTGGCTGAAGCAGTGCTGGTGCATCCCGCCTAAGGCCAATGCCGAGTTCGTCTGCGCCATGGAGGACGTGCTGGAGGTATATCACCGTGAGTTCAAGGACAACGAGGTGTTGGTGTGCTTGGACGAGACCAGCAAGCAACTGGTGAAGGAGACCCGCACACCCCTCCCGCCGCGTCCCGGAGTTGCCATGGCCTACGACTACGAATACGAGCGCAACGGGGTGAGCAACCTGTTCATGCTGGTCGCGCCCCTGGAGGGGTGGCGGAGAGTGGAGGTGACAGACCATCGCACCAAGGTGGATTGGGCCCGGGTGGTGCAGCAACTGGTGGACGTGGACTACCCGGACAAGGACCGGATAGTCTTGGTGATGGACAATCTGAATACCCACCATCCGTCGTCGCTGTACGAGGCATTCGAGCCTGCGGAGGCGAGGCGGATTGCGGAACGGTTGGAAATCCACTACACGCCCAAGCACGGCAGTTGGCTGAATATGGCCGAGATAGAGCTTGGAGTGCTGGCGAGGCAGTGCTTGAACCGCCGGATTCCTGATCAAGAGACGCTGCGGAAAGAGACTTGGGCCTGGGAGGGCCAGCGCAACTGCGACGGAGTCCGTGCCGACTGGCGCTTCACCACCGAGGACGCTCGCATCAAGCTCAAGTCCCTGTATCCCTCAATCCAATGCTGTTGATCTACTAGTTCGAAGTCCTCAAAGTCGTGTTGATCCAATTCCTTGCTCTCGCCTAAGGTCATGTTATTTCCTCATCTACTGCTGATTTCTGAGAGAGTAGGCATCCAGTGCCTTTATGATGTTTGACAATGCCCTTGGCTTGGAAGTCGCATCACAGGTTGTTCGCGCGTCTTGAATCAAGAGTTTTTATCTTGTAGCGTACAGGGCATTCTCAATAACTACTACCCGTTCCTCCAGGCTCTCGCTTGCCATACCTTTTTCAAATTTCCATTTGGCGCATTATTCGCTGCCGTTTGATCTCTTCTATTATTCCGCGCCTCTTGACTTCTTCGCCTCCTAAAGCCGCGCTCTGCGCTGGATCAAAGGTTGTGCGTATGATGAGGTCAATTGGGAAGGATATTTCGTTGCCATGGATATCTTTGCACAGGACTTGGAATTCCATCGATCCAGAAACGGTTGTCGTTCCTGTTGATTCTGTTCTCATTACTTCTTCTACGAACTCGGGGTACCACACCCTTTCAGCAGACAAGAGGAATCTTGCCAACTGCCGCTCCGTTGCAAAGCTGAAAATCTTCTGGTCTGCCACAATAGATCCTCCTACGCCCCGATTTCCGCCTGCCGTACCGCTAGGTACACCTGGGGCCGGTCGCCCTTGTCAATGAAACCCTCAAAGGCCCGGACACTCATTCCAGGCTAATTGTCCACCTGTTTGATGGCCAAAGCCTGTGCACGAGACATCGGCTCGTCTTTCGGGTCCTGTCGGCTACTGATAAGGACTTCGACTGGGTCTTCGCTGTGTCGAATTTGTTGGTCGATCATCCTTGCAGCTTTCCTTGCAATACCAGTCCTATTATAGTAGAGAATCTCTTTAGCCTCGGTTGAGGGCTCGCAGGTAGTCAATCACCGTCATATACTCCATCCCGGTCTGGTCGATGACCTTGACCACTATCTTCACCCCCGGCGCTGGAAGCTCGAACTGGATGGTCTTCGTGGTCAGCTTCTGCTCCCACTTCTCCGACAGCAACTCAGCCCGCAAGCCCTTCTGCATGGAGTCGCTAGTTGCTAAGGATCAGTCGTCATGTTGACCTGTCCGTCCAGCTTCAGGTCCGTCAGTGCCTGACGCACCTCGTCCTCCAGTCCCTTCAGTCTGTCTGAATCAACTAACACCGACAGGTCTACCCCGATGCTCAACCCCTCCTCACTGCGGAGCTTGGTGAGAAGTTTCACCCCAACCATGTTCCAGCTCTCCATGGGTACCTTGCCTGCAAGCCGCAGGGTGGCCTTCTGGGGTGTGGGCAGGAGTTGTTGTCCCCCGTTTGGACCTAGACCTGAACCTGGGCTTGGGTCTGGGTCTGGTGTCTGTGGTACATCCGGCTCCGGGTTCGGTACCGGCGTCGGTGGTGCCTTGAGTTGCTCGGCTCTGGACCTGCTGAGCAGGTAGGTACTGGAGTCGAACGTCACGTCGTCCGAGGGAGCCATTTCCTTGTACCAGACTCTGGTTCCTTGTCCTCCGTCCGGGTTTCCCGAGGTTAGGCCGAATTCCCCGGATTCGACGAATTCCAGAATCTTCTGCCGCAGCACTCGGTCGGGGTCAAGGAGCCTGGTCAGGGACCCATTCATAAAGCTCTGCCGCAGGCTGCTGAGCGGCCAGGCTCCGTTATCCCTGAGCGCCGGCGGCCAGTTCCTGTCGATGTATCCCGGCCCGACGGAGTCGTTCAGGAGTGCGTTCTGCTTCAGTGAGGAGATCACCCGTCCCGTCAGCGATTCGTTTCCTGTCGCGTAGCCGGCGCCCAGATCGATGGTCCTGAGCTTGCTCTCGGTCTGGGAGTCATACAGGCTTACGAACCGGTAGCTGGCCCAGACCTCCTCTACCGCTGCTTCTTCGGCGTTCCTAACCTGCTGGCTAAGGGCGTCCAATTCGGGCTTTTCGAACTCCGGGCCCAGGGTGCCGGCGTCAATCTCGCTCCTCACCTCCTGCCATGCCAGCCAGGACTCGACCCGGTCCTGTAGGTCCTTCCCAGGCTTGCGGGTACACCAAACCAGCGCCGCAGGGTGGAGCCTGTCGGAGCCTACCCGCTTCTGGGTCCACTGGGCTATCTGCTCGGGCGTGTGGTCATTGTCCCTCCATTCCAGTTCGGGACTCATCACTACCAGCGTCATCCGAGGGACGTCCGAGACTTCGCTGCTGTCCTTGGGGAAAAATGCCTTCGGGATTCCGTTCCCTTTGTTGAACTCCCTCTCCACCAGCCTCCTGATGGCGGGTTTCACCTCGTTCTCCTCATCCAGTGACGCACGTAGGTCGGCGACCGCCTTTCTGAGGGTTGCTTGGTGGTGGATTCTGTAGCCGTCGGTGCCGGCCCTGCGGACGAAGAACCCGGTCTGTTCCAGTGCAGACGCGGCGCTGTCGATGGTGGTGGTTTCCACGTCGGGCTCGCCTAGGGCGAACCTCAGTTCCGGCAGGTGAGCCACCTTTTCTACCATGCCCCCGGAGGACTCGAACAGCATTGCCGTCCCGACCCTCTTGTGAATGTCCCTGAGGGCACCCTTCGTGTCGGCGTCCAGCGGCCTGACCCGGGCGTTCTGCCCGGCGATGTCGGCGTCGATGGCGGTGATGAGCCGCTTCTCCCCAAGCTGGGCCAGCACCGTTTCTCGGAAGCTGGGGACATCCAACGGAGCGGATCCCAGGGTGATTAGCGGTTCCGTGCGAGCCTGCCTAAACTGCTCAGATGATGCCGACGAGATCCACTGTGCCAGCATCGCCAGTGATCCCCTGGTCTTCTGGAACTGGGGCAGGGCGCTCCACTTCCTCTGGAAGACCGACAGGGTGGCCGGGTGGAACGGGTAGCAGGCCTCGAACCTCTGCCGTAGGGATTCCTTGGCCCTGTTCTCGTTGGTGGCCGCGTCCACGGTGGTCCACTCGGCCGGGAGCCTGTTTGACCTCTCGAAACACCAGTCGGCGTAGGTGTTGGCAACCCGCCGCCTGGTTCGTTCGCTGCCTAGGTCCTCGAACAGGCGCCGCCTGACAACCTCGCTGATTTCCGACTCGTCGTTGGCGATGAGGTCCTGGGCTACCCGGTTGATCACCTTGGTGATACGTTCCTGCCATTCCAGGTCGCTCTCAGTCATCTCGGTCTGGCTCCGGGGCAGGCTGACCACGGCGGCGGCGTGGGTGGTGCCTGCAACGGCGACGGTCAGGTTCTGGAGGAAAGCGTAGAAGTGGTCGGCCATGTTGCCGTGCCGGTTGATGAAGTTCAGCACCTCATCGAAGAGAATGAGGACGGGAGCGTCAGCCGCGGCGAATACGTCCCCTAGCGCCCTGGTGCCTGGAGGGGATGTCTTGGCGGTTGCGCCCAGGGCGTCGACTCCCATGTCTCCGGCTATCTGCCGGGCTATGTCGACCCAAGGGTTTTCGATGCCGTCCTTGGGGTCCCAGGCGTTGCCCACGAAGGTCGCTACCCTCACTTCGTCCGGCACCGTGGTTCCTGATGCCTTCAGCAGCTCTCCGACGCCGGTGAGGTTGTCGGCCCTCCTTCCCGCCATGGCGATGTGGTACAGGCTGGTCAGAGTGTGGGTTTTCCCGCCTCCGAACTGGGTGATTAGGGACAGTACCGGGGCGGCGCTCTCGGTCCTGCCGGAGAGCCGTCTCAGCACCGTTCCCGTGTGTTCGGTCAGGGACTGGGTGAAGTAGGTCCTGGAGAAGAACTGATCGGGGTCTTGGTAGTCGGCCGGAGCTCTTCCGTCCACCACCTGGTCAAGGGCGATGGCGAACTCGTCAGGGTTGAAAGAACGGCCCTCACGGACTTCCTTCCGGGGGGTAACTACTCTGTACCAGGGTTCAAGAGGCATGGGGTCCTCCTAACGATCTATGCTGGCGGTGGAGTGCCAAAGGACTCCAGGCGTTCCAGCCAAGAGTTGAAGCGAGGGCATTCGGAGCGGATAGTATTCAATCCCATTTTCTCCGCAATCAACGAGCCGTCGACCACCTTTTTGTATCGGGGAATCACACCCAAGATGCGTTTGCTTGGCGCGGTTTCGCTGCTGTCGTTGATGTCTTCCGGGGTGTGAAACCGGTATCGTATCCTCCGCAAGTCAGCGACGGCCTCCTCAGGCGCGTTGATCACATCTGCAAAGGCGGCTACCTCCGAGAACAACAGGGCCTCAAACTCGTGCCGTTGGATGTAGGGAAATACCCGGGACTGGTCCCACGAACGCTTCACCTCAAGGTCAACACGGCGGGATATGCGCTGTTCCAATTGTTCCAGGGTATCCGTGCCTTTATCTCTGAACCCATAGAAGTCGACCAGCGAAGTTACGCGGTCGAAATCCCATTGCAGTTTTGCGATCGCCGAGGCCAGCTTGGATACGGTGATATTGCCGCCAAGAGGGATGGGTTGCGGCTCTACGCCCGTCGTTCGCAGATGTCTGGCCAGCACATTTTTGACGAATTCCTCCTCGGTTTCTCCTTCTACCGCTATGGCCAGACGAATCACGGACGCCCTCCGAAGAGGTTTTTTCGCCAAAGCTCCCCGGGTGTGTAGCCGTCTTCAAGCCATACCTGGTAGCTGTCGCTGTCCAGCTTGCGGCATTGCGTCTGTCCATATTCCATGTCCAACACGAAAATCTGGTCCAGATCAAAGGCGTCCACCAACAGCGGCGACTGAGTTGCCACAATCACCTGTCTCTCCACGGAGAGAGAGCTTATCATTCCGCCGATGATGGCTATGGCCGCCGGATGCAAACCGAGCTCCGGCTCGTCCAGCATTACGATGTCTGGCAGCATCTCCGGGGGCAGGTTGAGCAGAGTAACCAGGGCGAACAGCCGCAGCGACCCGTCGGATGTAAGGTGTGCCCCAAAGGTCTTGTCGGCCCATTTTGACTGCCAGCGCAGGGCAACCTTGTCGGCGCTCTCCTCAATGGCGAAGCGGTTGAATCCCGGTAGTATCCGAGCTATCTGGCGGCAGATGTACTCGTACCGACGGTAATCTTCCGACTCCAGCCGGTGCAGCACCGCAGCCAGGTTGCCGCCGTGGGGCAACAGGCGGTTGTTGTCGTCCATGTCCCATCGCTTCCTGAAGTTGGAGCGGCCGGAGGTGTCGTGGAATTGGTACAGGGCAGGGTGCCGGAAGGAGTCCACAAAAGCGCTCATCGATTTTCTCAGGGCTATGGCCTTAGGGTCGGACGTCGCGGCGGACCGCGCCATGCTGACGATACTGGCTTCCCGGTCGCTGTTTCCAAAAGATTCCCAACCACCTGTCGGCAAGACATTTTCCTGCCCCAAGCCTTCATAGCCGTAGTCAAAACCCTCGTTGTCGACAAAGAAGCGGTCGGGGTGTGCGTAGGCGAGACCGAATTGGTACCTAGTCCGCTCCGGGCCGGAACGCAACACGATTTCCGCCCTAATGAGCGGTGTGATTTCACTGCCCCCGTACAACTGGTCATCAGCCCCGCCCTCTTGCTCGATGTACCGGCCCAATTGGCGATGCCTGAGCATATGATGCAGCATATCCAGGAATCGGATGATATTGGACTTGCCTGACCCATTGGCACCAATCAGGACTGTCGCCTTGGGCATCGCCAGAAGTTCGACATCCGCAAGCGACCTGAAGCCGCGTATGTGGACCGATTCAATCGTCGCTGGTGAGTCCATATCGCGTTGCCTTCCTTATCAGGCAATTGGTTTGCAAGCAAGCAGATTATGGGTTTGCCACGCCCGTACCGAACTAAATGCCTGCGTCGCTATCTCCCTACCTCGGCGCGGCCAGCAGCATCCCGTCCAGGAGGCGCTTCTCCTCGCTGCCCCGGGGGTAGAGGGCTGACAGGGCGTTGGAGAGCCGCAGGAAGTCCGGTCCCCGGTCCTGTTCAGCCCGGATGAGGTTCCGTAGTGCCTCCGTCCGGCCTGATGCCTGGAGCAACATGGCGGCGTGGATCCGGTCCAGGGTTGTGGCGTCTCGCCTGCTTTCCGTGTCGGCAACCGGGGTCACTGTGGCCCGGCGTCCTCTCCTCGCTCGTCCCCTGACTGCTGGGGCTTCGTCCGGGAACAGGCTGAGCTGTCCCGATGATGCCGCGTTCGACTCAATCTCGTCGGCCATGCTGTCCGCCCCTGCTGCTCCAAACAGTTCCCTTGCCCGGTCGGAGACGGGTCGCAACCGGACGAATCCTTTTTCCGTGTGGATGATGCGCTTTTCCCACTCTTCCATGTGGATGCCCAGTGGCTGGGCAAACCGTCGGGCTACGTCGAAGGGCAGGCTGAACCCCGACGCGCGACGGGACGGAGCCTCATCGTCTTCGTCAGTTTCCTCCTCTTCATCACCGGCGCCGTTGGCGGGGGACACGCCGTCGCCGGTGCTTTGCAACGTCCAGAGGAACAGGGCGGTCAGGCGGGCGTCTTCCTCCAGCGCGCCGGCGGCTCCGTTGCGGGCCTGGGCCTCGGCCGTGCCCAGCACCTGCTCCAGTGCTTCCCGGCCAACCACCTCCCAGACCCGTTCCAGGTACTCCGGCAGCTCGACCGGGCGTCCCTCGGCAGTCTCCACGCCGGAGTAGCGGCTGTAGATTTCCAGGGCCGGCCCGACGCAGGCAAACACCAGGTCAGCGCCCCGGACGCCCTCGCCCTGCAACCGCTGCATCCAGTCGCCCACTCGCATGGGCAGCTCGCGCAGCACGTCGGCCCACTCGCCCACCGGCGCGTCACCAGGTCGGGGGCGGCAGATGAGATGGATGCTAGTGGCCAGAGCTGCGGAGTCCATCGCCCGTAGGCGCGAACCCATCTCGGTGGATATGGGCCAGGACCCTGTGATAATCCACCCGCCCCTGATCATGCCTGATAGGAGGGCTTCCCAGCCTTCCGTGGTCTTGTGGGCGAATACCACTGAACCGACGCCGTCATCTCTCAGGACCCTGCGGCCTTCTCTGAAGGCTCGCTCCATTGCTTCTTCGAACCATTTCCCGTCCTTTGCTCTTCCGCCAGATGACTTGGTCTCGTCCTGCACTGCCTCAGGGATTTTCGGAGACAGTTGGTTGTCTGTCTCGAAGGGGTTACTCCAAAGTACATCGTTAGGGAGGGTGCGTTTCAGCCATACCAAGAAGTAATCAGATAGGTCTGCGTAGGGAACGGCGTCGTAGTACGGAGGGTCGGTGAACCAGACACTCGCGGATTGGTCGGGCAAAGGATAGTCGGCCGCATCCGCTTGCAGGACCTGCCCGACCTTTGATTCTGGCCAAGCGTCCACGACGGCGGCTATCCACTCGACAGCTCCTCCGTAGTTGCCGGTTGCCTCGGAGAACGGGGTTCCCTCGCTAAAGTCCCAAACTATTGGGAGTGCTTGTCGAGCGAATACTCCTTGATGGCTCTCACGGGAAACGTCCCACCTCGACAGTGAACACCCTGCGTTGCTTGCCCTGGTGAGAGCCAGCGCAAGCGATTCCTTGTTCCTCTGCTGGAAGCCACTGTGTTTCCGAAGTTCCAAAAGGGCGGCTTTCTGCCGCGCCGTGAACAGATCGCTCCATCGCATCATTCCGTACTTTTGGATGCTGAATGCCCGTCCTGCGCCAGAACCTCCGCCAGAGGGAGTAGGCTCGTCCGGCACAGGGCATAAGCCTTGCTTGCCGTTGCGCTCCCATTCTTTCAGCAGCTTGGCGACGCAATGTTGGGCCAAGCGCACGGCAGCGTAGTCTGCCGTGGTGGGCAGGCGGTAGCGGCGTCCGGGCTGGCCCGGCATGACGGTCACCACGGCGGTCATGCGGGCGCCGCCGGTGCGGTTGTCGTAGTCGTCGAACACCACGTCCGCCCCGCCGCGCTGGGCAGCAAGCTGGGAGCGCACCCGCTCCGGCGGCAGCACGGTTCGGCAGCAGACACAGGTGGCACGGGCGCGGGAGACGGTGCCGTTGGCGACTTCCCCGTCGGCCTGGGGCTGGAATATCTCGAACTCCACCCGGGGTGGAAGGCCGCCGTCCCCTCGTCCGTCCTGAGCTTGTCGAAGTATGGGCCGCAGTGCCCACTTGCGCTTGGGCTTGCGGCACAGCCACATGGATCGCATTAGGGGAATCTCGGCACCGCAGTTGGGGGCCTCGCAGCGCACGGTGCGCGCCCATAGGTAGGCGATGGGCGTGACCCCGTCGGGGTCCTTGGGATACAGATCGGCCAGTTCCTTCTCGGCCTTCGCCTTGATTTCCGAGCCGGCCTTGCGCAGTTCGTCGGCCAAGCCCGGCCCGCGGCGGGGGATGTCCTCCAGCATCACCTTGAGGATGAGGTAGGCGACGGGGTTGAGGTCGCTGGCGAAGGCTTCGCAGCCGAGGCGCAGGACCTCCAGCGGAATGGAGCCGCCGCCAGCGAAGGGGTCGACTACGAGGGGTGTCTCCTCCGGGTGGGCGGCCTGTACCAGACCCCGGCTGGTTTCCAGGTACTCGGTCTTGGCGGCGTTATCCCAGTTGGCGAAGTCGGCGATGAACTTCAGGATGACCTGACGGAGTCCCTCGTCAGTCTGCACGGTCGAATCCCACCCCGATGGGCGCCCTCGCATTCCCAGCAGGAGTTCCCGAGCCTTGACCTTGAACTCATCCGGGCAGTACTGGTCGCACGGGTCCGGCATTAGCAGGGCCATCAGTACAGCTCTGGACGACGCCAGCGGACGGCGCGCCCACCACAGGTGCAGCGTGGAGGGGTGCCCGTGCCGTATGGACTTCTCCCGCGCCGCGTGCCGCGACACCTCGGCGATGGGGAAGTCTACTTCCGCAAGGCGCTTGCATTCCTTGGGGATCATCTATTTGCTATCCTGTAAAGCCTTCCCGCTCGAGGACTTTCCTTATCTCTTCGAATGCGGGGGTGATGTTTCCTACGGGAAATCTGATCTGGCCGAGGCCGGTAATGTTGCTGAATTCCTGGCAACCCTCTTCCAGTAGGACTATTGCCCTTTCGAATCCGAGGCGTCCTTGGAACAGGCCGGCCTCGTGTACGACGTTTTCACGTGCCCGTACGGATCCGTCAGCCTGTTCGTCCTCTCCCGTCAAGATGAGAAATGCTATACCTGCAGTATCCATCATGTCCGATAGTCGGTGGGAAATCGGAATACCAGCTGCAGACACTCTGTTGAACTCGTCCGTTTCCAAGCCCATTCGTTCCTGAAGGAAGTCCTTCAGTTCCCGCCAGACGAAGGGGCGTCCGTGTCCGATAAACGCTCTTGTCCCCGTGAATGGGTCCCGCTGTTGGCGCTGACGTCGTCGGGAGATATGAGATTCAGATTGCGTTGCTAACTCGCCCAAGGCTTTGATCGTTTCTAGGGTGTTTCTTATGACCTTTACTCTTGCAAGAACTGTCAGGTGAGGTGGCACCACCCTACCTTGTCGGCGAGCTCTTTTGTCTTCGGTTGGGAGAGCCTTTGGTATCCATTCTTCATATACGTCCCGCACAGTGATAAGAGCCAGACCGCTCGTTTCTCCTTTCAGTTGCTCGAGGAAGTCAGATGGCTGATCCCCAGACTCTATGTCTAAAATGGACAGCAGGTTTTTTTGAGTTCTACTGATTTCTTCCCTTACTTCTTGATCATAATCAAACGATGGGCCCGTGTCAGGATTTTCCGCGAGGTTCATTATCGCGTTGATTACCTGCTCTTCAGTGTATTCTCGCCAATCTCCTGTTGTCCTCGACCCACGAGCGTAAGTGGTTCTTGGTCCCAGTCCGTATCTTCTGTTGAAGTAAGCATCATTGGACGGCTTCTTGAAATTTCTGTAATAGACATAGGCTTGGTATCCTATCCAGGATTTGCTGGCTGCTGCTCCAACGTTCGATGCAGCCTCTTCCAGTTGTTCCATGACCGTGGTGATTTTCAGTTCCTTGGCGCGCCCTAGCAGTTGGTCCATCTCACGAGCGATCTCCCTCAGTTCCTCCGAGAAATCAGGCATCCTTTTCCCCCTGTTTCATCGGCTTCGTCATCGCGTCCACCTGCAACCAGTAGTGCTGAACCTTGCTGACCTCGTGCCATGGGAACTTTGCCGGGTCCTGGACCGGTTCCTGCATCACTGGTTCCGCGGCGCAGTTCGTGACGATGTATAGCCAGTAGCAGTCCCGCCGGTCCTCCGCCACCCTCCGCTCGTTCGGGGTGAGCAAGATCGTCCCGGTCTCCGCCGCCAGCCCTTTCACCTCAATCAGCCTGAGTTCTCCTGTCACCAGGTTCAGGCTGGTTACGTCGTACCCCAGGTTCATCTCGTGTACGTCGTACACCTGCTTCCCTGCAGACCGCTCGTGCTCCATGACCACGTCCATGGCGGTCATCTCCGTCTCGGTGTTCGGCCGGAGCTTCTTCACCTCCGGGTCGTCGCCGCATGGGTGGGGCAGCACCAAGATGCTGGCCAGTTTTTCGACTCCCTGGAGCGTCAGGGACCGCTGCTGAACCAGTTCCGTGCGCCGACGCTCCCGCCGGTTCAGAACCTCGCTGTGCCGGTTCTCGGCCTGAGCCTGCCTCCCCTCCGCTCCCACGACTTGCCTGTCGACCTCCTCCTGAGCCCGGCCGATTTCCAGGTCCACTCTGCCCAACACCTCGGTGAGGGACAGTTCCACGTGCTCCGCAATCCGGTCCACTTCGGGGATGCGTTCCTCTTTCACTTCGTCCAGGAACGGGTTGAATAGCTCTTGGTGCAGCCACTCCGTAGGGTCGGGTTGGGATGCCACTGGAGGCAGGTCCGCGGGGCGCTCTGCCGGCGCGAGGTCTCCCAAGACCTCAGGCCCTCGCAATGTGGGTTGGGAAATGTCCGATAGCTCGACTGTGAACAGCCTTTCGTGAATCACCTGCCCCAGCCCGTCGGTGACTTGCGCCTTGTAGAAGTCCAGCCGGGCCGGATTCTCGTGGCCTAGGGAATGAAAGCAGGCTCCCTTGGCGAAGGACTCTCTCCCCGCTTCCAGGCTGCTCCGCCGGAGTGCCTCGAACATTGGGTGTCCCGGTGTTACCCATTCCAGTTTGCTGTTCTCCGCCGTATCCCGGTCGGTCGAGAGCCGCCGGTACCTGTTCGCCAGTGCCGGCAGTCTCCAACTGGGCGAGAGCTCGTGTCGCTTCAGGGACGATGGTGTGGGGCCCGGATCGAAAGTGTGGATTCGGTTGTTCACCGGTCTGAGGGTGAACCCTGCGCTCTTCGCGCTTTCCTGCAAGAACCTTGCGATGGTCTCGGGAACGATCCGCCTTTCCTGCGCCCTGGCCCGTCTCTCCACCAGCATTTCCAGGTTCAGCTTCTTGGAGGCCAGCCCTTCAAGGGCGTGCTGACATATTTCTCGGAAATGGTTTTCGTCCACGTCACGTAGGAGCCTGTCCTCCAGGTCGGCGTCTCCCAGTTTCCCGGCGTAGTAGTCTCTCAGGACTCGCTCGACCTGGTTGGCGGGAAGCACCTCTCCCACCACGTTGAACACGGCGTCGTCGTCCAAGGCATCCCTGATCTCTTGGAGCTTGCCAAGGAGGCGTTCCAGTACCCTTCCCTCGATGGTGTTGGTGGCGACGAAGTTGAAGATGAGGCAGTCGGATCGCTGTCCGTACCGGTGAATACGGCCCATCCGCTGTTCCAGCCGGTTCGGGTTCCACGGGATGTCGTAGTTGAACAGTATGTGGCAACACTGGAGGTTTATACCCTCGCCTGCGGCCTCGGTGGCGACCAGGACCTGGATGTCCCCGTCCTTGAACTGCTGCTCGACGAACAGCCTGGTTCCCGGTTCGTCCCGCGAGCCGGGGTTCATGCCGCCGTGGATGTTGCCCGCTCTGAACCCCCACGCCTGTAACTTTTCCATCAGGTAGTCCAGCGTGTCCCTGAACTCGGTGAAAATCAGGAGCCGCTGGTCAGGGTCGTCGAAGAACCCCTCTTCCTGCAGGATGCCGTGGAGCCTGTGCAGCTTCGCCTCGGTGCCTGAGTCTTCGACCGCCCCTGCTTGGACGGCCAGTTCTTGGAGCTCTGCAATCTCGTCCCTGACTTGGTCCGCGCTTTCGGTCAGGGTGATGGCATCGAGGAGTTCCTCCAGGCGCTCCCGTTCGTGGTCGTCCATCTCCTCCAAGTCCTCGAGGTCGGGAAGGACAGGTGGGGCGTTGCTTGCCAGCTCCTGGGCGTGGGCCAGGCGGTCCTCAAGCCTTCTGGCCCGGTTTTCTAGGGACTTCTTCATCGAGCGTGTGCTGGAAGCGAGCCGTCTCTGGTACATCGACATCAGGAACCCGATGGCGTGCGCCCTCCGGTCGTCGCCCTGAGCGGCCGCTCTGCTGCTCTGCTTTTTCACGAAATCCGTGACTTCCTTGTACAGCTTCAGTTCGTCGCCTTCGATGTTGAAGTCGGCCGTTCTGGGGATCCGTTTGGTGAACACCGGCATCGTGGCCCATTCCCCGTCCTCCTGCCGTTCCGGGAAATAGACCATCGCCTCCTTCGTACGCCGGAGATAGAACGGCGCCCGCCTCTTGGCCATCGCCTCTTCTATGGACTTCACGTCGGCGTAGGCGTCTTGGTCCAGAAGTTGGAGGAAGAGTGTGAAATTCCTGGGGTCGCCCTTGTGCGGGGTCGCGGTCATCAGGAGTATGTTGTCGGCGCTGTCCCGGAGCAGTTCACCCAGCCGGTACCTCTGGCTCTTGTGGGACTCGTCGCTGGCGGACATCCGGTGGGCCTCGTCGATGATTACCAAGTCCCATGTCGCCTGCCTGAGTCCTGCCAGAATGTCCTCCCTCTTGGCCAGATCCAGAGAGGTGATGACTTGGTTGTTGTCCAGCCACTGGTTCATCCCAAACTGGTCCCGTATGTTGCTGCCCCTGAGCACGTGAAACTGCTGGTCGAACTTCTCGAACATCTCCCGCTGCCACTGGAAGGTCAGGTTGGCAGGGCATACGACCAAGATTCTCTCCGCGAGCCCGCGTAGCTTGAGCTCCCTGATCAGAAGGCCAGCCATGATTGTCTTGCCCGCACCGGCGTCGTCGGCCAGCAGAAACCGGACGCTGGGCAGTTTCATAAAATACTCGTAGACCGCCTCCAGTTGGTGGGGCAGGGGATCCACCTTGGATATGGACAGCCCAAAGTAGGGGTCAAACTCGTGGGCTATGCCCATAGAGTAGGCTTGGAGGCCTAGCCGGAGCAGGTTGCCGTCACCGTCGTAGGTTGGGTGTGGGTCGGTGATCTTGAGGTTGGCGATGTCGCTAGTAGTGAGTGTGACGCTCCGGAACTCGTTGGTTTCCAGGCCCACCAGCCCGGCTTCCACTGAGTCAGCCCCGTTAGGTCTGACGATCACGACCCGCATGGGTTCGTTGAACATGGGGCCGGTTACTATCTGGTCTTGCTGGATACTCGTGTCGGTTGCCAACTTGCGTCCGTCCCTTTGGGCCTAATGGACTCATTGTTAATCAAGCTTGGGGGTGTTGGTTTACGGCTATAATGGCTCGTCGTCAAAGTACGGAGACCCGGTCTTGCCGAGTGGCGCAGATGAGGCCTGTCTGATCAGGGCGCGAAGAGCTTGGTTAACGAGCTCGGACTCTGGCAGTTTTTCCAAGCCAGGCCCAAAGGCCGCGACAAATCCAGGGTCCTTGAAGCCTGATACTGACTCGAGTCCGTCGAGGCCCGCAGTCACTGGTTATAGCCGAGGGGTCAGTTTCTTGATTAGTGTTGCGCGGGCGAGTCGCAGCAACTCTGGATCGCATTTCACTGGTTTCATTTCCAGCTCCCAGACATTTGGTTACTAAACCAAAGCCAAGGTGGGATGTGCATTTTCCGGACGGTGGGAATCGGGCTGGGAATTTCGCAGGAACGCCTCGGCCCTTGATTGCAGCACCGTCCGGCAGCGCCGTCTCACCTCATCTTGCCGGTTGGCCAGCCCGGCCAGGAAGCTCCCGACTCGTTCCTGTACTGCCTCTCTGGTCCCCAGGCACAGGTTGCCAGTTGCCTCTTCTCTCGCCCAGCCCCAGATGGCCTCATCAGCGTTGAAGTCCGGGCTGTAGCCCGGCAGGTTCACGAGCCTCAGGTTCAACTCAGGCGTCCGCAGGTATTCCCGCAACGCCTCGCCACGATGGGCCGGGGCATTGTCCCAGATCACGTTCAGCCGCCCGCTGTGCCTCCCCCGCAACTGCTCCAGGAAGGCAACCGAGGTCCCGGAGTTGCTGTTGCCCTCCAAGTCCATCCACTCCACCTCCCCAGTCTCCAGGCACACCGCCGAGTAGTAGCTGGCCTTCTCCCCGTACTTGGGACTGGTCGAGTCCACCAATGCCGGTTCTCCTCTTTGCACCCACTTGCCCCGCAACTCGGCGTCGGCCCGGAAATGGGCCTCGTCGACAAAGAATACCTTGGCTCCGGTCAGTTGGGCCTCCTCCCCAAGGGCGGCATACTCCGCAACGAAGGCCTTCCGCCTCGACTCATTGGCCTTGAGTAAGCGCTTCTTGGGACGCTTGTAGCTGAATCCCAACCGGTGCAGATAATTCAAGCAACTGCTGCGGCTCAGGCTGAGGGCGAACCGTTCCCAGACAAACTGCCGCACCACCCGCCAATACCAGTTGGCCAGTTCGATGCCCGCCGCAGCGGGCGGTTGCCCTACCGCCCCTTTCAACTCCGCCTGCTGCGTCTCGTCAAGGGCGGGGGGGAACCACCGGTCTGCTCAAATATCAAGGCCGCCGGCCCGCCCTCGCCGAAGGCCGAGGCCCACCGTCCGATGGTGTGGGGGTCCCGCTCCAGCGCCTCTGCCGTGGCCACTGCCGTCCAACCCTGCGCCAAGAGCCAGATGGCGTGCCAGCGCTCCCGCTCCCTCGGTGTGGGCGCCAGGATCATCCGCCGACGCAAATCCTTGACTCCCATCTGCCACTGTTCCAGAGACCGGTCTATCTCCCTCACACCCATCACCAACCCCCCACTACTCCCGAGACCAGCTACCCAGTTACTTCACAAATCTAACCTATCTGTCTGCGTATTTCACCTTGGCTTTGGTTTAGGTTACTTGGGTCGGAAGAGGCGGTCAACCTTGAAAGGTGAGAGGACAGGGCAATCGCATCATAGACAAATCAGTTTTGACTACGATTGTAACTCCTGTCAAAGCGGGAGTCCCGGGCGTTTAGGCAACTTAAGACACTCCTGTCGCAAGGTTGAACAGGTTCCCGCCTTCGCTGGAACGACGGGCAATGAGTCTGAAGGTTTTAGGACACGCTTGTCATGACCGGGCATCCGATTTGTTGGACGCCCGCATGTGTTTGGGATAAACTTGACATTGTAATTGGATGGTTCTTTACAGTGGGACCTCCCACCGGAAAGTTCGCAACACGGTACCCTTAGGGGTACCACAGCCCGGATACCTTCCTCTCTCCACTCCGCTTGTTCGGGGCGTGGCCCAGCGGCAGGGCGCCTGGTTTGGGACCAGGAGGTCGGCAGTTCAAATCTGCCCGCCCCGACCATTTTCCGTTCCTCGATTCACCCATTGTCTTCGTCAATTCCCGTGTGCCTCTCCGTATTCGCTTCGGTTGCGGTAAAATGGCCTGCGTCCGACAGAACAGGAGGGTAGAGATGAGACTGGAAGGAAAGGTTGCAATTATCAGCGGCGGAGCCCGCGGCATGGGAGCCGAGGAGGCCCGCCTGTTCGCCCGCGAGGGCGCAAAGGTGGTCATCGGCGACGTTCTGGAAGCGGACGGCCGGCAGGTCGAGGCCGAGATCAATGAGTCAGGCGGCGACTGCGTCTTCGTGCGGCTGGACGTCACCAGGGAGGACTCGTGGGCCGACGCGGTGTCCACCGCCGTGGAGCGCTTCGGCAAGGTCGACGTGGTGGTGAACAACGCCGGCGTAGTGGCCCGGGGCGTGCTGGAAGACACGACCGTGGCAGAGTGGGACAGGGTGATGGACGTGAACGCCAAGGGAGTGTTCCTGGGTACGAAAGCGGTCATACCCGAGATGCGCAAGGCCGGAGGCGGCTCCATTATCAACATCTCGTCGATGTCGGGAATGGTGGGCCAGAGCTACATCCAGCCCGTGTACAACGCGTCCAAGGGCGCCGTGCGCATCTTCACCAAGTCGGCGGCCATTCAGTACGCCGGAGAGAACATCCGGGTAAATTCGGTGCATCCCGGACCCATCGACACACCCATGGCCGGAGACCGGCTGACGGATCCCGATCTGCAGCGCGAGGCAGAGGACCGTAACCCGCTGGGACGCACGGCACATCCCATCGAGGTGGCCTACGGCGTGCTGTACCTGGCCTCCGACGAGTCGTCGTTTGTCACGGGCGCGGAGTTGGTGATCGATGGCGGCGCCACGGCGCAGTAGGGCTTGGCCCGAGGCGCGGTCTGAACTATAGACCAGGACTATAGCGGAGCTGTGGAGCAGCCCATGCAAGAAAGAGTTCTCGAAGGCAAAATTGCGATAGTAACGGGTGCGGCCAGCCCTATGGGGTTGGGCCGGGCCATGACTGACGCCCTGGTACGTGCCGGAGCGCGGGTGTCCATGATGGACATCAACCCCGACTGGCTGGGGCAGTCGGCCAACGACCTGCGGGAGATCGGCGGGGACGACTGCGTGATGACTCAGGTGGTGGACGTCTCGTCGCCGCAGGAGGCGGAGGAGGCTGTGGCCCGGACCATCGCCGAGATGGGCGGGCTGCACATCCTGATCAACAACGCCGGCATCGCTCCGCGGAACATGTTGCTGGGCGGCGACGCGAAAAACAATTTCTGGGAGGTGCCCGCCGAAGAGTGGGACCGCGTGATTACGGTAAACGCCGGCGGGCCATTCTATATGTGCCGAGCGGTAGTGCCCCACTTCCTGTCGCAGGGCTGGGGGCGCATCATTGGCGTGACCACCAGCATGAACACCATGTACAACCCGGGCGGCACTCCCTACGGACCGTCCAAGGCGGCCCACGAGGCCATGATCGCCATGGCGTCGCGCGAGTTGGAGGGCACAGGCGTCACGGTCAATGTTCTGGTGCCGGGCGGGATGTCCAACACCAACCTAATACCGGACGACGCGGTCCACACCCGAGAGGGAATGATCCAGCCCGATGTGATGCGGGCCCCGGTGGTCTGGCTGGCCTCGGATGCATCCGACGGAATCAACGGTCAGCGGTTCATCGGCTACTACTGGGACGAGTCGCTGCCGCTGGAGGAGCGCATCGAGCGCGCGGGAGCGCCGGCGGCGTGGCCTCAGCTGGGAGCGCAGGCAGTACGGCCGGGGCAGTAGGCGATGTGGGAACGGTCTTCACCACTCCTCGCTTTCTGGATTACATGAATGGTACAGCCAGTGGGTTTAAAGTACTTGTCAGAATGCGCTGGAGTTGGTAAAAAAATGAGCCCGACTTGGTGATTTCGGTGTAATAATTGGGCATCGTGATGTTATGAGTCCTTCATTATTATTCTTGAATCAGTATTGACAAGGGGTAGCCCACAGGCTTAAATGATGTGTGGATAAGTGGGCGAGCGGACCCTTCACGGAAGCTTGCCCATGTATTGATTCCGGTAACCGTCCGGGCCGGGTTCCAGGAGGGAGTACCCGGAGGACCGGATACAAGACTGACAAGACGCAGTAAACGATGTAAGGAGGGATAGATGTCCGACCAAGCTGTGTCCAAGCAAGATATTGCTCTGATGGCCCACTTGCTACGGCGGGCCGGTTTCGGAGCCAGCCGGGACGAGATCGAAGCCAAGGCGCGCCAGGGGTATGACAGCGTAGTCCACGAACTGCTCAACCCCTCGGACGATCCGGGAATCGATGAAGACCTGATGTATCGCGCCTATCCGTCGTATTTCGACAAGGCCGCCATCGAGACCGGGCAGACGGAAATCGTCTACCGGATGATCAACAACAGGAATCAACTCAAAGAAAAGATGGCCCTCTTCTGGCACACTATCCTCTGTGCCGGGGACAACAAGGTTGACAACGCCCGCACGACGTCCATGCAGTACGACACCTTCCGCGAGAAGGGCATGGGCAACTTCAAGGAGCTGTTGCTGTGGCTGTCCACCGACCCGGCGATGCTGTACTACCTGGACAACATCGAGAGCCACAAGACCGCCGTCAACGAGAACTACGGCCGTGAGCTGCTGGAGCTGTTCTCCCTGGGCGTCGGCATGGACAACGAGTTCAACTACACCGAGGACGACGTCAAAGCCTGCGCCCGCGCCTTCACCGGCTGGAACCTGGCCCCGACGATCCCCGTGTTCCCGTATGGCCGAACTCCCTTCGAGTTCCGCTTTGACCCCGCCGACCATGACTACGGCGAAAAGACATTCCTGGGCGAGACCGGTAACTGGAACGGCGATGACGTTGTCGACATCATCTGCAAGCAGCCATCCGCCGCCCGTTTCGTGGCACGCAAGTTGTACGACTTCTTCGTCGCCGACGAGCCGCCGGTCCCGGCCTGGCGCCTGAGCGAGCCTCGGGACCCGGACGCCATCAAGCAGCTGGAGAAGGCTTACTTCGACTCCGGCTACGAGATCAAGGCGATGCTTGAAGTGCTGTTCACCAGCGACTTCTTCAAGGGCGAGGCAGTCCGCTACGCCAAGGTGAAGAGTCCGGCTGACGTGGTCATCGGCACCATGCGAATGGCCCAGGACCACACCGAGCCCAAGCCCGGACTGTTCTTCGTGGCCATGGAGCCCAAGTACATGGGCATGGACCTGCTGAACCCTCCCACGGTTGAGGGCTGGCACATGGGCCGTGAGTGGATCAACAGCGGCTCCCTCATTGACCGCATCAACTTCGCGTCCAAGATCCTGGGCGACACCAGCCTGCCAGGTATCCAGTCGATGGTGGGCCGGCTGATGGACCAGGGCGAGAACCTGAGCGCCGAGCAGCTGGTGGACGGCTGCCTGGACCTGGTTGGCCCGCTGACCATATCCGACGAAACCCGCACGGAGTTGGTGGGACACGTGGCCCAGGGCGGAGACCTGCGGCATAGCAGCGACGTCGAGAGGGCGGACTTCACCCGCCGCGTCGGCGAGACCTTCCAGATGATCGCCACTACTTCGGAATTCCAGTTCGGCTAGGCCGCCGATACAGGGACGGGAGTGATCCTCTGGAAACACGGATCACTCCTCCGGCCCTCGCAACCCTGAGAAGCTAGACAATCAAAACGGAGGAATAGCGATGGTATCCACCAGCAAGGATCCGGTCCTGGCTGTAGTCTCCCTGTCCGGCGGTAACGACGGGATGAACACGGTGATCCCCTACAGCAACTCGCGCTACCGGGACTACCGCCCGACTCTGGGCATTCCCGAAGAGATGATCGTGCCCCTGAACGACACCCTGGGTCTGCACCCTTCAATGGCTCCCCTCAAGAAGTACTGGGACGAGGGCAAACTGGCCATCATCCAGGGCATCGGCTACCCCAACGGCAGCCTGTCTCACTTCCGCTCCATGGACATCTGGGCAACCTGTGAGCCCGTGGAACTGGGCGTGGAAGGCTGGCTGGGCCGCGTGGTGAAGCAGCTTGACCCCAACAAAGAAAACGTGCTGACCGGCGTGAACTTTGGTCGCGGCCTGCCACGCGCGCTGGCCATGGAGGGCGTGCCCGTCGCCTCCGTCGGCGACCTGAGCAGCTACGGCCTGCTCACCGAGTTGGAGAGGGAAGAGCAGCGGAACGAGGCGCTGGACCTCTTCGGACGCATGTACGGCCCGGCCATCGGTCGCGGCGCGGTTGAGGACTTCATCCGCAGCACCGGCGTCGAAGCCATGATGGGCGCCGACATTCTCGGCACCGCGCCCGGTATGTACCGCGGCGAGGAAGAGTACCTGCTGGGCAACATAGGCGGGTACATGCGCGACATGGTGCAGGTCCACAATGCCAACCTGGGCACCCGCGTGTTCTTCACCACCGCTCCCTACAACATCTTCGACACCCACGCCAACCAGGCTGTTGGTCAGTCGAACCTGCTGAACGACGTGGCTCGCAACGTCGACTCGTTTATGGCCGACCTGCGCCACCACGATATCAGCGACAACGTTGTCACCCTGCTCTACTCCGAGTTCGGTCGCCGCGCCATGGACAACGGCTCCGGTACCGACCACGGCACTGGCGGCGTGGCCTTCGTCATCGGCGAACAGGTCAAGGGCGGCCTGTACGGTCAGTACCCGTCCCTGGAGCCGGGTGAACTGGAAGACGGCGGCAACCTGCAGCACAACAACGACTTCCGCTCCACCTATGCCACCCTCCTCGAGAACTGGATGGGCATGGACTCCAAGGAAATCATCGGCAGCACCTGGGAGAAGCACGACTTCATCTAGGCCCTGCCAGCGGGCAATTGTTCCGCACAATATTCAAGGAAAGGGAGAAAAGCCGGAGCGCAGCCACTGATCCGTCTGCGTTCCGGCTGATGAAAAGAGAATCCAGAAATGCCAGAAGAAACCGAAGAAATCCTAGAAGGTGGACAAGGCATCATCCAGTTCGTTTTGGGAATTGTCAGGGCTGTAATTTCCGCCATCAGGTCCGTGGTGACCGGCGCGATTGACGCAGTCCGGGGCGTGATCGCCTCTCTCATGGAGTGGCTGGTCAACGCCATCAGTTCCCTCGCACAGCAGGTTATCACCCGCATAGCTACTGACGTGTAGTCCACGGCGGGTAGAAGCCTTCCCAACTAAACCAACAAGGAGGCAAACCGTGGCAAGTGTATTTCTCGGCATCAACGACCGGACTTTCACGTACCAGTGGGTCGCAGGTCGATCCGAGTTCCAGGGAACCGGGTTCCGGAACCCCATGGATTTCGCTTTCGGTCCCGAGGGATCGATCTACGTCGTGAATCGCTCTTACGAGTCCCGTTCCGACGGCACCCGCATCAACATATTCGTCCTCGATGAGGACGGGACGGAACACTACGTTACCGAGTTCGGCGGGTATGGCGAGGGCCCCGGCCAGTTCCTGTGGCCCATGTCCATCGCGCTGGACAAGGACACCAACGTTTACGTGTCCGATGAATACCTGCACCGCATCACCATATTCGACAAGGACGGCAACTACGTCAGCCACTGGGGCACGCACGGCTCCGGGGACGGCGAGCTTGACCGCCCCGCTGGCCTGGCCATTCAAAACGGCGAGTTGCTGGTTGTAGACAGCCGCAATCACCGGGTGCAGAGGTTCACTCTGGATGGCAAGTACATCTCCCAGTTCGGCGGCTTCGGCTCCGGCCCCGGCGAGATGAATACCCCCTGGGGCATCGGCCTCGATCAGGAAGGCAATATTTTCGTTGCCGACTGGCGCAATGATCGGGTCCAGTCCTTCACCAGCGACGGCCAGTGGATCGCCAGCTTTGGCCAGCCGGGTACCGGTGGCAACGCCGGCATCGCCCGCGAACACGGCGGGATTCGCCTGGTCAGCCAGCCTGTTGGCCTCTTCAACCGCCCGACTGGCGTGGCCGTGGACAAGGACGGCGACGTCTACGTGGCTGACTGGCTGAACAACCGGGTGCAGGTGCTGACCCCTGAGGGCCGGTTCATCACCGAGTTCACCGGTGACGCAGCCCTGTCCAAGCTGGGCGAGCAGAAGATCGAGTCCAACCCGGACATGGTCCGGCAGCGCAACGGCGTCCGCGACTTCACCCCCGAGAAGGTCCTCTGGGCCCCGGTGGCAGTGAAAGTGGACGATAATGGCCGGGTGTTCATCGCCGACACCACCCGCCACCGCTTCCAAGTCTACCAGAAGAACACCGAGCCGGTTCTGGTCTAACCTACAGTTCCCTCTCCCACCGGGGGAGGGTTAGGGTGGGGGGTGTCCCCCTGCCTATCGATCAGCCGATCACGGGGCAGGCATTACGCCTGCCCCTGTTTTTGGAGTACGCATGACGGAAAACCGTGAACAGGGCGGCGGTACGCTGGCGCAGCAGATGTTCGGCCCACAGGCAGGTGTGTACGCGGCCAGTAAGGTGCATATCAGCGACGACAGCCTCGAATCGGTGCAGAAACTGACCGGACCGGAGTTCCGAGCCGGAACCACGCCCTATCGATGGACCGTGGACATCGGGACCGGAGCCGGATTCACCGCTTTTGCGATGGCTGATGTCTCCGACCGGGTCGTCGCCAGCGACATCACCCAGCCCATGCTGCGGCAGGCCAGGCGGATCAGCGGTGAGCGGGATCTGCCAAACGTGCGGCTGGCGCAGAACGCGGCCGAATCACTGCCCTTCGTCACCGGCAGCCTTGACTTGATCTCCTGCCGAAAGGCCGCGCACCATTTCCGGGACTTTGAGGCCGCTCTTGACGAGATCCAGCGGACGCTGAGGTCCGGTGGGTCGCTGGTGATGGCCGACACCGTGGCGCCCGAGGACATCGCGCTGGCCGAATGGCAGAATGCCGTCGAACTGCGCCGCGATTACAGCCACGTGGAGGACCGGAGGATATCGGTAATCAGCCAAATGCTGGGCGAACGGGGCCTGGAGGTCATAGGGAGCGAGGACGAGCGCGTCTACCTCTGGTTCAACGACTGGGTCATGCGCACAAAGGTTGCTGAGGACGAGATTCAAGCGCTGCGGCGGGAGTTCCAGGAGGCAAGTGTGGAGATCAGGGAGGCGTTCCAGGTGGGTGCGGTAGAGGAGGACGGGGACTTTCTGTTTTCATTCCCGGTATGGGTCTTCCGGGCGGTCAAAAGGCAGTGACAGGCTCAGAATCTACCCCAGAAACTTGAGGGCGAGATTCAACGCGGCCAGCCCGACACCAACGGTACCCATAATCCAGCGAAGCGCTCGTATCTCTCCACGGAGTTCGGCGATTTCGCTGCGCAGCCCACCGTTCTCGCCGTGCATATCGCCGCGCAAGCCCGCGATATCTTCCTTGGTGGCCAGATGCGGAACTATGCCCTCAATGCGACTGACCCGTTCCTCTGTAGTCGACATATACAACCGAGGTTTCGTCCAGTGATGAAGTGGTAAACGTTTGGTGCCTTTAGGGCGATTGTATCACAACCCGAATCAGTCCATGAATCGAGGGCACCAGGCCGACTACACCGGCCAGTCCTCCAGTCTCCAGGCCATGTCCCAGAACTGGTGCTCGAGACGCAGACTGGTCATGTAGGCGTTCTCCATGGCGGCCTGTTCCTCCGGACTGGCCGCGGCGCCGATCCGGTCAGTGATCGCCCGCAGGTGCAGGGCTAGGTCGCGGAATTCGACGGATGAGTACATCCCGACCCACTCGGCGTAGAGGGGAGCGTGGGAGGGTGGTCCCTGGCGGTCCAGATGCTCGCCGATTTCCCAGTAACCCCACTGGCACGGCAGCAGGGACGCCGCCAGCTCACCGAAGCTGCCCTGCGACGCGACCCGGATGAGGTAGCTGGTGTAGGCCACAGTCGTGGGCGCAGGGCGGGTGGCCTCCAGTTCCCCGCGGGCTATGCCGAATTGGGCGCAATAGCCCCGGTGCAGCTCCATCTCGGTGTTCAGCGTCTCGTCGAGGAGGCTGGCAAACCAGGACATGGTCTCCAGCTCGGGGGCCCTCGCTGCTCCCAGCGCCAGCACCCGTCCGTAGTCGATCAGGTAGACGTAGTCCTGGGTGATGTAGTGCCGGAACCGGTCCAGGTCGAGATCGCCGCGGCCGATGCCCTGCACAAACGGGTGCTCCAGGATGGCCTGCCGGACGGGCAAGGCACGCTCCTCGACGCCGTAGATGAACCCCACGACGCTATTCCTCCTCGCGACTCGGGCGCCGGCGATGGCGGAAGATTTCGGCCAGCGGAATGGACAAGCCCGGTAACAGCTGAGTAGTCAGAGTGTCGTCGGCGCTGAGCACGGCCCGCACGACGTACTCGCCGTAGCGCAATTCGAGCTGGGTAACGGTGTCGGTGCGGGGATCTATCGGCCAGTATTCACGTACACCTGCCTCGGCGTATATCTGCCTCTTGCGGATCAGGTCCCGGTTGCGGTCCGAGGAGAGAATTTCGACCACGATGTCGGGTGGAGCCTCGACATGGGTGCGGCCAACGATGTTCTGTCTCGCGCTCAAGATAATGACAATGTCTGGTTCTGGTGCGCGCTGCAGTTCCCTTGAAAGTATGGTGGTCATTTCGTGATAGAACTGCGCTGGCGGCTCATCGTGCCCATCAAGGTAGTCGTCCAAACAGCGAGAGAATTGCCGTATTAGAAACTGGTGGTCAGGTGTACCAGAAGCCATGATGTAAAGCACTCCGTCGTCGAGCTCCCACTTGCCGTCGGTTTTTCCGAGGGCCAGGAACTCGTCGAGGGACATGCGAGTGCCGGTGCGGTATTTGGTGGTCGACATATCGAGCTCCGCAAGAATGCCATGTGCAGTCAGTCGCGTATGAGCAATTGTAGCAGAGGGCCTGACATGCATTGGGCAGTATCAGTCGGTTCCGGGCGCTTGAAACTTCCTGCTGGTTATCCCACTTTTCCACGCCTGTGCGTTTTCCCAGATGTGAATTATCTGACAAAGGTGACTGTAAACCTTCAAAGCGACAGCCTATAATTGCCTGAAACTCTCAATTCTTGACCACGGAAGTGAAACCCATGGAAGTTGTATTCACGCAGGATGTACCCAACAAGGCCCGCGCCGGTGAGGTCCGCAGAGTTCCTGACGGCTATGCGCGCAACTACCTGCTCCCCAAGGGGCTGGCTGTAATGGCAACTCCGGAAGTACTCAAGAGGCTGCACAAGATCAGGTCTGCGGGCGATGAAGTCAGGTTGCGGGAGACCAAGGTCCTCGAGGAACTGAAGGAAGCTCTGGACGACACGGAGATATCCGTACAGGCCCGCATCACCCCGACCGGCCGCTACTACGGCGCCATCACCAGCACGCACATCTCCATGGCCCTAGCCGAGGTAACCGGGCGTGAGGTGGAGCGCCGCTGGATCGAGGTGGCAGAACCAATTCGCGAACCCGGCGAGTATGACATCATGCTGCGGTTCTCCACTGACATCGCTGCCACCATACATGTGATAGCGGAAGCCGAAGAGTAGCTGTGACCCTCTACGCCGAAAGACTACTCCCGCACAGCATCGAGGCGGAGGAGGCGCTCATTGGCTCCCTGCTGATCGATGGGGAGTGCATTTCCCGTGTGGCGCCGCTGCTACAGCCCGGCGACTTTTACCGGGAGCGGAACCAGCTTTGCTACGACGCGGCGGTGGACCTCTTCCAGAGGGACCAGGCCATCGACCACGCCACCCTGGCCGAGGAGTTGGCGCGAACCGAGAAGCTGGATGCCGTCGGCGGTGCGGCCTATCTGTCGCACCTGGTGGCCATCACCCCGACATCAATCCACTCCGAGGACTACGCCGAGATTGTCTCCCGCACCTCAATGATGCGGAGGCTCATCTCGGCAGCAGCACGCATCTCCGAGCTGGGCTACAACGACACCGATGACGTCGATGGGACGCTCAGGCAGGCTGAGGATGCTCTGTTTGCCGTGCGTGGGTCGCGCCAGACCCGTGGATTCGTACCGCTGCGGCAGATCTATGACCAGTATCTCCAGGACCGTGCCGGCGTCGTCGAGCCGCTGTCTGCTTCGTCCGGCCCGGTGATGTCCGGCTTCGGCGAGTTGGACGAGCTCCTGACGGGCCTGCAGCGGTCCGATCTCATTATCCTGGGTGCGAGACCCTCGCTGGGCAAGAGCACCCTGGCCCTGAACATGTGCCTGAACGCTGCCAAGAACGGTTCGGCCGCGGGGGTGTTCAGTCTGGAAATGAGCTGTGAGCAACTGGCGATGCGCATCCTGGCGTCCGAGGCCGGCATCGACACTCACCGGCTGCGGCTGGGTCTGTACACCATGGCCGAAGAGCAGCGCATGATCGACGCCATCGGCCAGCTTTCGGACCTGCCGATGTACATCGACGATACGCCCTACCAGAGCATGGTGGAGATGCGCAGCAAGGCCCGCCGCCTTTCCCTGGAGCACGGCCTCGACCTGCTGGTGGTGGACTACCTGCAGCTTGTCCAGGGCCAATCACGCACTTTCAGCGCCAACCGGGTACAGGAGATCAGCGAGATCTCCAGGTCGCTGAAGGCCGTGGCCCGCGACCTGAACGTGGCCCTGGTTGCCTGCTCCCAGCTCAGCCGCCTGGTGGAAAACCGCCCCAGCCACCGCCCGTTGCTATCCGACCTGCGGGACAGCGGAAGCATCGAACAGGATGCTGATGTGGTCATGTTCATTCACCGGGAGGACCAGTACATAACCGAGGAGGAATGGGAGCAGCAGCGGCCCGGACAGCCCTATCCCCGTAACATTGCAGATATCATCGTGGCAAAGCACCGCAACGGTCCCACCGGCAACGTTCAATTGCAGTTCCGGGACAACCTGGTTCGATTCGACTCATTCGCGCGTGTACCTTCTTACGACTGACGTTTCGATCCCTTTCTGGCAGGTCTCAATCTCCGGTCGGATGGACGAACGATTCGGCTGAAACCATGGTGGATTTCCGCCCGTGCCTTCATGGGACACGCCCGGCGGGAATGATGGGACAGAGGTAGTATGGTCTTCAGCGGTTTTCCCCGGGACACCTTGTATACGCCCACTCCCGACCCGCTCTTCGGCCCGGTCCTGGAGGATATACAGGACCTCGCAGAGCTGAAAGTGACACTCCGCAGCATCTGGCTGCTGCACCACAAGCGGCAGGGAACGCGGGCGGTCTCCCTGGACGATTTCCTGAACGACACGGTCCTGCTGCGGGGTCTGAAACCCGATGCCGGGGCCGACGGTGCGGCGGACGAGATCCGGCGTGGGTTGCGGTTGGCAGTGCGACGGGGCACGCTGCTGGTACACGGCAGCAATCCGGAGGAGGCGGTGTTCGTCCTGAACAACGACGCAGGGCGACGTACGCTGTCCCGCCTCAAGGATGCAGGGGCTGCTCCAGCAGGGAGCCTTGACGCCGATGAGGCGCCGCCCAGGGCAAGAGAAAAACTCAACATTTTCGCGCTGTACGAGGACACCATCGGCACTCTGTCGCCGATAGTGGCGGAACGGCTCAAGGAGGCGGAGCAGCGTTATCCGCCGGGCTGGATCCGCGAGGCCTTCGAGATCTCGGCGCTGGAGAACAAGCGAAGCTGGCAGTACGTATCCGCCATCCTGGCCAGGTGGGGTTCGGAGGGCAAGGGCAACTGGACCGGCGGGAGCAAGGACGATGGAAAACCTGGGCGACATTCTCCGCAGAATCAGCGCGGCAAGTACCGCCAGGACTACGAACGGCGGAGGAGCCGTTCCGGCTCCAGAACCGGAACCGGTTAACGACTGCCCGCTCTGCGATGGCAGCGGTTGGGTGACCCACCGGGTATATGTGGGCCATCCGGACTTTGGAAAGGCCACCCCCTGCCAGTGCCGCCAGACCGAGGACTCGCTGCCCTCGCGGCTTGAGTCCCTGCGGCGCTACAGCAACCTGGGGGCGCTTTCGCGGCTTACCTTCGGCGCGACTCGTCCCGACGGGCCGATGCCTGACACGGCAGCGCGGCGAATGTTTGCCGAGGCCCTGCCCCACGCAGCAGCCTACGCCGAGAACCCCGATGGTTGGCTGGTGCTTACCGGCCCCTCGGGCAGCGGCAAGACCCACATGGCCGCCGCCATCGCCAACCGGTGTATCGAACGGCAACAGACCGTGTTTTTCATCATGGTCGCCGACCTGTTGGACCATCTGCGGGCCGCTTATTCGCCTGCCAGCGAAGTCGCCTATGACGAACTATTCGAGCAGGTCCGCAATGTTCCAGTCCTGGTGTTGGACGATCTGGGCGCACACAGCTCGACGCCATGGGCGCAGGAAAAGCTGTTCCAGGTGATCAGCCACCGGCACAACGCCTCGCTGCCGACGGTACTGACCGTTCGAGGTCCGTTGACGCGGCTGGACGAATCTACCCGCACCCGACTGGAGGCCGAGGGCCGCTCGGCCGTGTTGCAGTTGGGGCATTTCAACAGCCGGCTCGCCCTGGGCATCGGCGAGGTGCGCTCGGAAATGCTGGCGAGGATGACGTTCGGCAACTTCGACGTCGCAGGCGGTGCAGGAGCCACCAGGAGGGACCAGGAGGAGCTGGCCCGGGCGCTGCATGCTGCCCAGACATTCGCCACCTTTCCTGAGGGGTGGATGTTGTTCACCGGCAGCCGCGGGGCTGGCAAGACCCATCTGGCGGTGGCCATTGCCGGGGAAAGCCTGCGGCAGGGGCGGCAGGTGTTTTTCGCATTCGTGCCCACGCTGCTGGACCACCTGCGTATGACCTTCAGCCCCGACAGTCCTGTCGGGTTCGACGACCTGTTCGAGCAGGTATTGAACTCCCAGCTTCTCGTCCTCGACGACCTGGGAGCGGAGAACAGCACTCCCTGGGCCGAGGAAAAACTCTACCAGATCGTGGTACACCGCCACGAGGCACGCCTGGCCACCGTCATAACCACCGCTTCCATGATGCCGGAACTGGAGAACGCCAAGCCCCGCATTGCCTCCCGACTGGTGGATAGCGTGGTGGTCAACGAGGTGGTTATCGACGCCCCCAACTACCGCGATCAGCGTCCCCGCTAGGGCTTCCGCTGGCGTTGTGCTAGACTGTGGCCGCCAGCAAAAGGAGGCCGCAAATGGCGAGTGGAGAGCAGTACCGGGTCATCCGCGACCGCAACGTCATGGTGCCCATGCGCGATGGCGTGCGACTGGCCACCGACATCTACCGCCCCGACTCGCCGGGCCGCTTTCCGGCGCTGGTGACTCGGGGTCCATACGGCAAGGACGGCTACGCCGACAACCAGGAACACTCCATCTGGTTCTTTCCACAGCGGGGCTACGTTGTGGTGAGCCAGGACTGCCGCGCCCGGTTCGACTCCGAGGGTGACAATTACGATCCGCTGTTCCAGGAGGGCCAGGACGGCTACGACACCGTGGAGTGGGCGGCCCGTCAGCCGTGGTGCAACGGACGCGTCGCCACCACCGGCCAGTCGTACCTGGGAGCGACCCAGTACACCCTTGCCGCCGGCCCGCGCCCGCCGCACCTGGCTTGCATGGCTCCGGTGTCGGCCTCGGCTGACTTCCACCAGAGCTGGGTGTACCACACAGGCGGCGCCATGGAGTGGGGTTGGATGGTGCCCTACGCCATCCACAAGGGTCGCAACACCCTGGTGCGCGCTGGCCGCGAGGACCTGCTGGCCCAGATGGACGAGTACGTCCTGCCGCCGGACAATTTCGCCCAGCCACTCACCGATGCCTGGTTCCGGCACCTGCCGCTGCGGGACTGGATCGACCGCCTCAAGGAGACTGCGCCCTACTTCCATGAGTACTTTGACCAGGAACTGGACGGGCCGTACTGGTCGCCCATCAACCTGATGCGGCAGGCCCACAAGATCTCGCTGCCCATGTTCCATGTCAGCTCGTGGTACGACATATTCCTGGAGGGGGCGCTGAACGGCTATCAGGCCCTGCGCGACCGGGCGGCCACCGCCGAGGCGCGGCGGACCCAACGGCTGCTGGTAGGCCCGTGGGCACACATCAGGCCATACACCGCGCCGACGTCCGGCGAGACCGGCGACATCGACTTCGGCTCGGAGGCGCGCATCGAGCTGCACGAGCACCTGCTGCGTTGGTTCGACTACTGGCTCAAGGACATCGACACGGGCCTTCTGGACGAGCCGCCGGTGAGTATTTTCGTGATGGGCGAGAATCGCTGGCGGGCGGAAAGCGACTGGCCCCTGGCTCGCACCCGGTACGTCAAGTGGTACATGCACTCCGGCGGATCGGCCAACACGTTGGACGGCGATGGCGTCCTCTCGACCGCGCCGCCGGGAGAGGAGCCGTTCGACGTCTACAGCTACGACCCGGCGAATCCGGTGCCGACGCGGGGCGGTAATACCCTGATCATCCCGCAGGGAGTGGCCGACCAGCGGGAGGTCGAGTCCCGCGAAGACGTGCTGGTCTACACCTCCGATCCGCTGGAGCGGGACACGGAGTTGACCGGCCCCATCACCTGCACGCTGTACGCGGCGAGCACGGCAGTGGACACCGATTTTACGGCCAAGCTGGTGGACGTGCGGCCTGACGGCTACGCCCACAATCTACAGGACGGCATCGTGCGGGCGCGGTTCCGCACCTCCGTCGCCGAGCCGTCGCTGATCAAGCCGGGCCGCATCCACAAGTACGAGATTGACCTGTGGTCCACCAGCCACGTGCTGTTCGCCGGGCACCGCCTAAGGCTGGAAATATCCAGCAGCAACTTCCCGCGCTTCGACCGCAATCCCAACACCGGGGCGGCCATCGGAGTGGATGCGCTCCTCGAAACAGCCCTGCAGACGGTGGTGCACACCGCCGACTACCCGTCACACGTGACGCTGCCGGTGATTCCGAGGTAGGTTGTAAGGGTCGCTGATTCCTTTCGATTTTTGTCTGAATCAGGATTTTCAAGATTAGAAGATTCGCAGGATTATATGATCCTGATATAGGCAACAAGTAAGGAGCGACATGGCATCGGATGAATTGACCTACCGAATAATTGGCTGCGCAATGAAAGTGCACAACACACTTGGGTGCGGATTCCAGGAGGTCGTTTATCAACGATGCCTTGCCATCGAGATGGAGCGGGCCGGTCTCGATTTCTCGAGGGAAGTTGAGCAGCCCATACACTATGACGGCATCGTCGTGGGAACGCGTAGGGCCGATTTCATCGTAGCCAATCGTGTTGTAGTGGAGCAAAAGGCGCTGACGGCTTTGGAAAACGTCCATATTGCGCAGGCCAAGAACTATGTTGTAGCGTACGGATTCGCCATAGGTCTATTGATCAATTTCGGAGCAACGAGTGTGGAACACAGGCGAATCTATAACGATAAAGCGTCGTCATTCAGGCGATAGGACATGCGGAAACGAATAATCCGGTAAATCCTGATTCAGACAACGTCACGGAGAAACAAACAAATGAGCACATCACGCCAGGTATTCTCACCGGCGCAGCGACAGTTGCTGAACGCCGTCCTGGACCGCATCATCCCTTCCCAGGAAAATCGTCCCGGCGCAGGTTCCCTGGGCGTTGGCGATTTCGTCGAGGGAGTGGCCGTCGGTGAGCCGGGGCTCACGCGCTTGTTCGTGCAGGGATTGGCGGCCATCGAAATCGCTGCGGCAGAGCAGGGCCCCGGCGGTTTTGCCGGATTGTCCGACGCCGCCAAGGATACTGCCCTGCGTGCTGTGGAGCAGTCCAGCGCTGATTTTTTCGAGCAACTTATTTTGCAGACGTATAATGGATATTACACAAACTTGACAGTGTTCGAGGCAATTGGATATAATCTGTCTTCTGTTCCTTCTCCGGGAGCAAGACTCGACCTTTTGGACGAGACTTTGTTAGAGGCGCAACGCCAGCGGCCCCCCTTCTGGACTCGCGTATAGTCGAATTCGCGGGCGGGCCAACGGTATTAGTGCCGGGGGGGATTGCCATGCCCGCACCCAATCGCAGGGAAGAATTCGACATCAAGTTGGTAGGTCTGGAAGCGGAGGTTGAGGGTCTCGCCTATTTTGTCGGCGAGACCATCCAGCGTTCCGTTGAAGCATTGAAAGCGCGGGACTTGGTGGTTTCCCGGCAGGTAATCGACGACGACGATTACATCGACCAGAAGCAGGCCGAGATCGAGGCACGCTGCATCAACCTCATCGCCACCCAGCAGCCCGTCGCACGGGATCTGCGGGCCATCATCGCCCTGCTGCACATCGGCGTGGAGTTGGAGCGCATCGGCGACTACGCTGAAGGGATCGGCAAGATCAGCCTGTCCATGGGCGATGAGCAGACGCTGAAGCCACTGATCGACATTCCCTTGATGTCCCAGAAGGCAACCGACATGCTGACCGACAGCATCGACGCTCTGCTGACCCGGGACACCGAAAAGGCCCAGGCGGTGAAGGATGCCGACGACGAAGTCGACGATCTGTATGACCGGGTCTATCACGACCTGCTGGATTACATGATCAACGACCCCAGCACCGTGCAGCGCGCTACCTACCTGCTCTGGGTCGCGCATGACATCGAGCGGATCGCCGACCGGGCAACCAACATTGCCGAACAGGTGGAGTTTCTGGTGAACGGCAGCAACCTGGACATCGCAATGTCGCCCATCAGGCAGACCCAGCGAGAGCGAGTGCTCTCCGCCTCCGGCTAGCCTAAACGCCCGGCTCCTCACACGAGGCGCCGGGTCTTTCTAGCCCCCTTCGTCCCTGTATCTCATCCCCTCCTTTTGTGCACCTTGACAGTTTTATTTGTGATGCGTATTATTAGAACAAATATTTCGAACACAAGTTTCCTAGAGGTGCAGCATGGCGGGCGCTCAAATCACGGACATCCACTGCAAGACACTGCTGAACCGGCTGGACATTCCGTCATTCCCGTTCCGGTGGACGCTGAACCCCTACCGGGGATGCCGCCACGCCTGCACCTACTGCTACGCCAGGCCAACCCACGAGTTCTGGGGAATGGACGCCGGAAGAGACTTTGAGCAGAGGGTGTTCGCCAAGGTGAACGCGCCCGACGTGTTGCGAAAGGAACTGAGGCGCCCCAGTTGGCGCGGCGAGTCCATCGCCATCGGCACGGCGTCGGACCCGTACGAACCGGCGGAGGCGGAATACCAGTTGACCCGCAAGGTGCTGCAGGTACTGGTCGACTTTGCCAATCCCTGCTCCATCACCACCAAGGGCGTGCTGGTACGGAGAGACGTGGACGTGCTGCGGGAACTGAACGAAATCGCCGAGGTCAGCGTCAACTTCAGCGTCGGGACGGTGGATGAGGAAATCTGGAAGCAGATGGAGCCGGGGGCACCCAAGCCACAGTCGCGCCTGGAAGCGATGCAGCATCTAGTGGAGAACGGCATCAACGCGGGCGTGATGATGGCTCCCCTGTTGCCGGGAATCAGCGACCACGAGGAGAACATCGTTGCGGTGGCCGAGGCGGCGCACAATCACGGCGCGCAGTTCCTGGGGTCCAACGTGCTGTTCCTGAAGCCGGGCTCCAAGGAATGGTTCATGCCCATGCTGCGGGAGACGTATCCCCACCTGGAGCAGGCTTACGCCAAGCTGTATCGCAAGACCTACGCTCCCGAGGACTACACCAAAAGCGTGCTCTCCATCGTCGACCGAGAGCGGCGGCGCTGGGGACTGCACCGTAGGGAACGGGACCCGGCGCCCAGGCCCGTTCGCGGGCAGCTGCAGTTGGGCCTTGGTGAAGAGCGTCCCAGGCGTCGGAGAAAGGCCGCGCAGTCGGTACCGGCGCAGGCCGGGCAACTGCAACTGGCGCTCACCGCGTAGACCAAAGATATCGCAGTCGAGGAGGATTGGTGACGAATCCCCTCTCCGAAACGGAGAGGGGATTGATAGCTAGTCTTCCCAAGGCAGCATTTCCGGCCGCTAACGCGTGTAGCGGTATCCGTCGCCGGAGCGATCGCAGTTCAGGCGACGGCTGAGGTGCAGTCCCTCCAGGACGAACTCGGCAGCCGCGGCAACCACCTCGGGGCGACGGTCACCGTCGGTGAGCTTGGTAACGGCCGCTGTCAGCCCGTCGATGGCCGAGACCATCTCCGGGTACTCGGAGGCCGGGTGTTCGCTGCCAGTGGTGGCCACTCCTCCCAGGTCGAACGCCATCGTGACGTCTTCCAGTTCCTCCAGGTCGAACATCGCGCTGAACACCCGCAGAATGGCCCGGCGGGTCAGATCTTCGGTTACGCGGGACTCCCGCCCCTCCTCGAACGTCTCCAACTCGATCTTGCCGGCAAAGGACGCGACTATGTATGACAGATCGCTGACACGAGGGCACGCCCATTCCTCGCTATGAATGATGCTGCGGCGGACCGCGTTGGAGAGGGCGGTCTCGAAGTTGGCGATGGAGACCCGCACGCTCACCCCTGACCTCTGGTTGATCTCGCTGCTGAGGCGTGCCTGGGCCGTGATTTCAGCCAGGATCTGCTTCAGGTATTCAGGAACGACCAGCCGGTCCTCGTGAGGGAACCGGTTACGCTCCTGTTCCATGATGGCGATCTCGTCCCTTGGGTCGCGCGGATAGTGGGTATGAATCTGCGAGCCATAGCGGTCTTTGAGCGGCGTCACGATGCGACCGCGGTTGGTGTAGTCCTCGGGGTTGGCGGTGGAGACTACGTATACATCCAACGGCAGCCGGATGCGATAGCCCTTGATCTGCACGTCCCGCTCCTCCATCAGGTTGAACAGCCCCACCTGGATGCGTTCCGCTAGGTCCGGCAACTCATTGATGCAGAAAATGCCACGATTTGTGCGCGGCACCAGCCCGTAGTGGATGACCAACTCGTCGGACAGATAGTGGCCCTCTGCCACCTTGATGGGGTCTATCTCGCCGATGAGGTCGGCGATAGAGATGTCCGGGGTGGCCAGCTTTTCGGAGTACCGTTCCTCCCGGGGCAACCAGTCTATGGGAGTGGCGTCGCCCTCCTCGGCCACGCGGGTCCGGCAGGCTTGGCTGATAGGGTTGAAGGGGTCGTCATTTATTTCGCTACCGGCTATGCAGGGAATGTACTCATCCAGCAGGTTTACCAGGCTGCGTATCAGCCGCGACTTGGCCTGTCCGCGCTCGCCCAGCAGGATGACGTCCTGTCCTGCCAGGATGGCGTTCTCCAGCTGCGGAATAACCGAGTCCTCAAACCCGATGATTCCGGGAAAGGCAATCTCCTCAGATCGAATCCGCTCGATCAGGTTGTCGCGTAATTCCTCGCGGACGGGACGAACCACGTATCCGCTGCTGCGCAGGTCACCGATGGTCCGTATCGAGTCATAATCAATCATCAAGGCAGTCTCCGATCCGGCTGGGGTATCTGGCTGGATGCACCCTGGCCGAGGGTTGTACAAACTTACCACAACTTCCCCTATAATTGAACGTAGCGGCAGAAGGCGGAGGAATGGCCATGTTTATGCGAATAGCGGTCCCATTGCTGCTGTTCCTTGCGCCCCGGTTTATGCCCCACATTCTGAAGTTTGCGCGACTGGTGTGGCGTCTGAGCTTCGACAAGCGCGTGCCGCTCTTCCTCAGGCTGCTGCTTCCGATCGCCATTCTCTATGCTGTCTCGCCCTTCGACCTAGTCAAGGACAGCATCCCGATCCTCGGCCGGTTTGACGATCTGATATTCATTGCCATGGCGCTGCTCTTGCTGGTCAAGCTGTCTCCCAAAGATGTGGTCGACGAGCATAACGGGGTCATTCCCCCGTCCAACCGCCCTGAGGAAAAGGACCCCGACAAGGTGGTGGACGGCACCGGCAAGGTGATCGACGACGAATAAGCTCCTCGGTTTCCGGCAGGACAGCCCCATAGGCATCGCGGTGCAGTGCAGCGGTCCAACTTTCTCCTGGGAGTAGTCCTATTACGTCCCGTGCCTTCGACTTAACCCCCCAAACTGCAGTTGAGTCCCATGACCATTCCGACTTCGGAATAGTACCCGGATCGGGAATGGGCCTATATATCCACGTGCCCTTCTGCAAGACAAAGTGCCCATACTGCGACTTCAACACCTACCAGGGCATTGAGGACCAGATGGGCTCCTATCTGCAGGCAGTCACCACCGAGTTGCGACTGTGGGGCGAGGCGTTGGGCAACCCTCGAGTGAGGACGGTCTTTTTCGGCGGCGGGACACCATCGTATCTGCCCGAAGGGGACATTGAGCGAATACTGCAGGCAGCTTCAGGGGGCTTCGTTGTAGATCAGGGTGCTGAGATCACCATCGAGGCCAATCCCGGCGACCTCGATGACGCCGCTTGCCTGGGACTCCTGCGACAGGGGGTGAACCGGCTGAGCATTGGCGTTCAGAGCCTGGACAATGGCCTGCTGCAGATGCTGGGGCGTCGCCACAGTGCTGACGGCGCCATCGCGGCCTTCCGGACCGCCAGAGATGCAGGGTTCGAAAACGTCAGCCTCGACCTGATGTATGGGCTGCCAAACCAGACCGTTGCCCAGTGGGAGGACACGATAACGAAGCTGGTCGCCCTGGAGCCGGATCACATCTCCCTGTACGCGCTTACCCTGGAGGAGGGGACACCCATGCGGCTTTGGGCCGACCAGGGCAGGATACCCGAGCCGGACCCTGACGTTGCGGCGGACATGTATGCACTGGCGAGAGAGGTGCTTGCGGCCACAGGCTATCACCACTATGAGATTTCCAACTGGTCCAAGCCCGGCCTGCAGTCGCGGCACAACCTGGTCTACTGGCGCAACGAGCCCTACCTGGGCGTCGGACCAGGGGCGCACTCCCGCCTGGGCGATCACCGATTCTGGACGCTACTGGCGCCGCGCGAGCACGCGAGCCGGGCGGCGGAGTGGTCGGAAGCCGACACCCGCAGCTGGTCGGCGTTCACCGAGTTGGAACTGGCCCAGGCGCGCACGGTGGACAGCTGGGAATGCATCGATGCCGACACGGCCTGCGCGGAGACCATGTTCCTTGGCCTGCGGCTGTTGGACGGGCTAGAACTGGGGCAAGCATCGGATGCTGTGGGCGATGACCTTGCCGTCCGCTACGCCGCTGAAATTGATGACCTGCTGGATTTGGGACTGCTGCTCCGGGAGGAGGGTTCGCTGCGCCTAGACCCGTCGGCATACCTGATCGCAAACCAGGTGTTTACGCGGTTCCTGTGAAGGCCCGGCGGTGCGTGTTATATTCAGACGATGGACCTACCCAATCGGCACTTGGCTTATGTCCCACAAGAGAAGATTACTCGCTATCTCCTCAACTTGAATCATCCTAAGGGGTGGGGCAAAGCTCAGGAATTCAGAAAAAGGGGATACCACGAAAGCAATGCCGATGCCTTGATCAGAGACCTGATTGAGGTCGCACGGAACTGGCCAGTATCAGAGGTTGAGCCAACGCAGTATGGGACTAAATATATAATCTATGGCGTTATACAGCCACCTATGGGAGCCGGCTTGCTGATACTTTCAGTTTGGCAGATCGACCACGGTTATAGCGCTCCCAGGCTCTTGTCGGCTTATCCCCAAGAACCTGAACGGATAGAAGGCCATGATTAGGGATTTCGACGTAGTTGCGCTTACACGTGACATTGAAGGCACACATCTCAAGAGGGGAGACTTGGGAACGATTGTAGACGTTCTCGCGGATGGCAAGGCATACATTATCGAGTTTCTCCTGGAGGGCGGCTTCACCGCGGCATTGGAGGACATCGAGGCCAGTGATGTCCGGCCTCTGGAAGACGGTGAAATCGAGCTGACTCAATACCGGGAATGGAAACCGGAATGGACTGACTCTTTGGGCTACGCCCCTCCGATTTCGAAACTATCGAATTGGGAGCGATTCCCGGGTGGCCGTCGTCCCGATGCTCACTACCTGGCAAATGTCGACGGCGCGGGGGGTTAGGACAGGCTGCCATGTTCGTAATTGGAACTGCAGGGCACGTTGATCACGGCAAGTCTACGCTGGTGAAGGCGCTGACCAGCATCGACCCCGACCGGCTCCCCGAGGAGAAGGAGCGGGAGATGACGGTCGACCTGGGCTTCGCGTGGATGACGCTGCCCGGCGGGCGCGAGGTCAGCATTGTTGACGTTCCCGGCCACGAGCGATTCATCAAGAACATGCTGGCCGGGGTCGGCGGCATCGACCTGGCGCTGCTCATCGTCGCAGCTGACGAGAGCGTGATGCCCCAGACCCGCGAGCACCTGGCCATCCTCGACATCTTGCGGGTGACCCGGGGGCTGGTGGTGGTGACTAAAACGGACCTGGTGGACGAGGAACTGGTGGAGCTGGTCAAGGCCGAGGTCGAGGACACGCTTCAGGGGACGTCGTTCGAGGGCTGCCCAATGGTCGGGGTTTCTGCGTACACCGGCGACGGACTGGACGAACTGCGCGGGATGATCGACCGGATCCTCGACGACACCGAGATGCGGCGCGACCTTGGGCGGCCCAGGCTTCCCATCGACCGGTGCTTCAGCATCTCCGGGTTTGGCACGGTGGTCACAGGCACCCTCATCGATGGGTCGCTGGCCGTGGGCCAGGAAATCGAGTTTGCCGGTTCGAGGCAGCGAGCGCGCATACGGGGACTGCAGAGCCACAAGACCAAGGTGACAAACGCCGAACCCGGTGTCAGGCTGGCGGTCAATCTGTCAGGCATATCGCGGGACGACATCGAACGCGGCGAGATTCTCACATCGCCAGGGTGGCTGCGCCCGGCACGGCGCCTGGATGCTCGCATACGAATGGTGACCGATGCGCCGCATCCGCTCAAGCACAACGAGGGAGTGACGTTCCATCTGTTCACCAGCGAGTCGTCGGCCAGGGTGCGGCTTCTGGACGCCGAGCAGCTGGAGGCCGGATCGGAGGGATGGGTGCAGTTGCTGCTGGAGGACCCTCTGCCGATGGTCAAGGGGGACTATTTCGTTGTGCGTTCCTCTGAGAGCACCCTCGGAGGAGGGCAAGTGGTGGACCCCAACCCACGGCGCCGCCATCGACGGTTCGATGTCGACGTTTCCGAACGCCTGATGCTGCTGGACGAGGGCGCTGACGAGGACGTGATTATCAGCGTTGCCGAACAGTGGGGCCCCTGCGGCCTGACGGAGCTTTCCCGCCGCGCCAACCTGCCTCGGGAGGAGGCGCTGCAGCGGGCGGCGGAGCTTGCCGAGGAGGGGGACCTGGTTGCCTTGGGCGATCTGGCCTCCGACGGCGACGCGGTGGTGTATTCAGCGCCGGGCTGGGGCACCCTCAAGGGCCGCCTGGCTGGCGTTCTGCGCTCGTACCACGACCAGTATCCCCTGCGGAAGGGAGCGCCGGCTCAAGAAGTTCGCAGCAGGCTGGGCCTGTCGCAGCCGGTGTACCTGCGAGCGCTGGACCTCCTGAACACCGAGGGATTCGTCGTTGAGGAGGGCCAGACCGTGCGGCTGCCAGGGCACGAGGTGGAGTTCACTCCCAAGATGGAGCAGGAGGTGCAGCGCTACCTGCAGTCGCTGGAGCTAGAACCTTACTCACCGCCGACCGATCAGCCCCTTGAGCAAGAGTTGCTGGGAGCGCTGGTGGAGCAGGGCAAGGTAGTGCGCGTCGGGGACGGAGTGGTGTTTACAGCCGAGGCGTATCGCGAGATGACTGATCGAGTCTCGGGATTCCTTCGGGAAAACGGCACCATCACCGTAGCCGAGGCCCGGACGCTGTTCGACACCAGCCGCAAATACATCCTGCCCCTGTTGGAGAGGATGGACCAGGAGCATATCACGCGCCGCAACGGTGACGAACGGGTGCTGCGGTAAGCCCAGGCCGTAGGTCCCTGGCGGAAAGCGCTACAGCGACGTTCAACGGCGGACTCTTTGCTATACTGGGTTCGTGGAGTGGCTGCGGGATAACTGGCTCAAAGCACACTTGGCTGTAACGCCCCTTGGTACGCTGATCGTCACTTGGGCTATGCTTCTATCCGTGGGTGCGGAGCGCTGGTGGGAAAGTACGAGCTCGCTGGAGCTGGCAGGACAAACGGTGCCATTCGGAGGCATCGTCTACGGGTCGTCTATACTGGTGCTGGAGGTGACTGCAAGAATGTTGTGGGCATTGGCGCAACGCCGGAAGGATATGGACCAGGCCCGAAAAGAGGGTCTGCAAGAGGGCCGGAAGGAAGGTCGGGAGGAGGGCCGCGAAAAGACGTTGCTGGCTTTGATGGAACGTGGGATTGAACTGCCTCCGGATATCCTCGAGGAACTGAACGGGACCCGCTCAAAGTAGAGCGGAATTCAGCGAGGCCGTCCTCCAGCGTCGGGTACCCGCCTCAAGGGTCATCACTCGCCAATGTAGTCCAGGAATTCCTGGTAGGTGGAAAACTGGGCTACGGTCTTCAGGAGGTCCTCCAGTGAATCGCTCCGATCCCGCAGTTCACGCAACTGCCCCTCTATGGGACTGACAGACGCCGCGCTGGTTGCGTAGGAACCGTAAAAGGCAAAGTAGGCCTGGTTTATCTTGCGAATTCGATACCCGTGGTCCAGCAGCCCCAGGCGCCGCTCCTCCATGTAGTCCTCCGCCTCCTCGATCCTTCCCTCAGCAAGCAGGCCTTCGGCGGTCAGCCTTGTCTCTCGCATCTCGGCGCTGAAATCGAAAGCATTTGGGTCCCGGTCCGGTCGTGGTCCCGGCGGCTGCCTCTCGTAGACTATGCCCGTCATTGCCTCGTAGGCCCGGTCGCCGATTTCCCAGCCCCCCAGCGTGGCAGCGGTTTCGTTGAGAGTGGTCATATCGGGACTGTCCCAGAAGTGCTGGCCCAAGGGCTGGAAAAAGAACCAGTTGTGCAGCCATTCGTGGGCCACCGTGGTCAGGGCGAAGTGGAGGCTGCTTCCCGAAGAAACCACAGTCGGGAACGTTCCCAGGCCGCCCGTGTTCACCACTATGGCGGACAAGTTGCGTTCCTGCATTGTAATGTCCTCCAGTTCCTCGCGGTCGTCGGGTCGGATGCCGTGCTGAAGTAGTATGTTGTCCTGTCGAAAAATACGGTCCCTCGGCGATGTCACCAGCAGGGTGGGCGAGTGGCCGAGCACCGTGTCCACTGGCGGCAGAATGGCGCCAACCCGGGAGGAAAAACCCTCCTCCACCAGGATGGAACTGATTTCCCGTTCCAGGGATTGTTCCACCAGGGGCCGGATCGAGTTCTGCTGAGCGTGAATTTCGTCGAGTCGTTGCCGGATCTGTCCTGCCTCCGGTGAAGACTCGCCGAAGGTCAGCAACTCTCCCTCCAGCCCCCTTTCCTCACTGCCGATGCGGAAAAACTCTTCAGCCAGTGCAATGCGCTCCTCTCTCGGTGGAGTGGACCTCCAGGGCAGGAGGGCCAGCAGCTCGTGGTACCACTTGTCGAAAACGTTCCCCGCTTCCCACGCCAGGAGGTTAAACCGGTAGGGAGCTATTGCTATCTCGGACTCGGTGGGACGGTAGTCCTTTCCCGACCACAGCAGCAGCGCAACCACCGCACAGGCGGCCAGGCCCCGCAGGAAACCCAGGAATACGGCCCTGAGAGTGTGAGGGGAAACTGCGAAACTGACACCGTTTGACGTAGCGGATTTCATAGCCGCATCTCAGGAGAGCGATGCCCCGTGTCAATACGGAAGCGGAGGATGTCCTGGCTAGGCCAGCACCCGGTACCGGTAGCTGGATTCCAGCAGGTCCCCCTCCTCGAAGCGGCTGAAGCGCAGGCGGGAGATGTCGATGGTAGTCGATTCGCCTTTCGCCACCAGCTCGGCCACGGACAGCCCGATCATGGGAGAGAGCTTGAAACCGTGGCCGCTGAAACCGACAGCGCAGTACAGTCCATCGATTCCTGGCGCCCTGTCGAGGATGGGATGCCAGTCCGGCGTGGTGGTAAACAGACCAGCCCATGCGCCCCGAAAATAGGCATCCGACATTGCTGGTATGCGACGCTCCAGCTTTTCCTTGGCCGAGGCCATATCGTCGAGTCCGGCCTGCTGATTGTAGGTTTCCACGTCCGCCTCCTCATCGTCGCCGAATCCCATAAGGGTCATTCGCTGACCATCAGGACGGAAGGAAAAGGACTGGGAGATGTCGCCGACCGCCGGATGCAGAGGCAGCCGGTCCACGGGCCGAGCAAGCGAGGCCACCTGGTGGCGCACCGTTACCAAGGGTACGTCCACGCCCATCCTAGCCAACTCGCCCTTGGACCAGGGGCCCGTCGCTACGACCACGGCCGGAGTTTCTATGCGACCCTCAGTCGTGTTTACGGCTCGGATCCTGCCGCCGGACACCTCGATGCCGGTGGACTGAACGCCCAGGTTGATTTCGGCCCCCAGGGCCTGGGCTGCGTTGGCGTAGGAGGAGGTCACGAGGTAAGGGTCTGCGTAACCCGACTGGGGTTCCCAACCCATTGCTTCGTCCTCGGTCACGGAGACCATTGGAGCGATGTCGGCCAGATCCGCGGCGGTGACAACCATGGTGTCGATGCCCAGACCGACCTGCATGGCGCAGTTGTATTCCAGTCCAGGCCGGTCCTCCTCCTTGACCACTACGAGGTAGCCGGTCTCGGTGAACCCGGACGGCCCGCCGACAACATCTTCGAAATTGGTGAAGACCTGCAGGCTTTCCCAGGCCATGGTGGCGGTTACTTCGTTGGAGTAGTGCATCCGGCAGATGGACTGGGTGCGGCCAGTGGAGCCTCCGTTAAGGATGTCTTTCTCCAGCAGGACGGTATTGGTGATCCCCTGTCTGGCCAGGTTGAACAGGATGCTGCATCCCATCACGCCGCCGCCGATTACCACCACATCTGCCGTGGATCTCATGGCCTCGCCTCCCGCGTATCGTTCCCTAACCGGTACGAAAGTTCACGGTACCGTAAATTAAACGTTAACGCCACGTCGGTGAGCTGGCAAGTGCGCAACTTCTCAAAGGGAAGCGGAGGTTTGATCCAGTCGTGCTGCAAATAGGGTGGATGTGGAGGCAATCATCCGTTTAGGAGGGAGCTAGTCCTCAAGGCGTTTGGGTGGAAATTAGCTTCCGGACTGGGAACACGCGGAGAACGGGACTATATCAGGGCAACGATCGGGGGCTTGGGCAGCTGCGGACTGGATGTGCTGGATGGAGCCGGTGAGGGGATTCGAACCCTTGACCTGCGGTTTACGAAACCGCTGCTCTGCCACTGAGCTACACCGGCTTCAGCTACGAATGTGAGGACTTTCAGTTAGGCGAAACTGAATTTGCCATACCCGTTTCTCCATTCGGGCTCAAGGCGCCTCACTGCTTCTTCTTGCATCGATGGTAGCATGTGGGAGTACAAATCACCAGCAATCCCAATGCTATTGTGCCCCAACCGCCCCGAAACTATCTTCAGGTGAATTCCCTTCGAAAGCATCAAAGAAGCGTGAGTGCGGCGCAAATCGTGTAGCCGCAGCCCCTCACTGCTTGCTGAGCTGGAGTTTGTCCTGAACCACCTACTGACGAGGTCTGGGTCAACGGGATACCCATCGGAATGGCAAGAAACGAAATGGCTACTCACCGAAGTATCCCGATTTCGCTCCCCGTGAGCTCTCAACGCCTCGACCTATTCTGCTCCGGCTCGTAGCCCACGAAGTCGCGCAGAATGTTCAGCAGCGTCGCTGGGGCCAGCATCCCCACGATGAGCTGCGCTTGGACCTGCGGCTCGACGCTGAAGCGCTCCCGAACCTCCTCATCGCTGTAAGGAGCTACCGACTTCCACTCGACCTAGGCCTTCTCCGGCGCGCCCATAGCGGCGTAGGACGCGGCGGCCCCGTCGGAACCCGGTGGGTCAGATTCGGGTCGGCAGAGGAAGATCGGCAATTTCCCCTAGCCGGTATCACGTGTCATGGCTGGGTATTCTGTGATGCCGAGTACCGACCACCCATGCAGAACTGCGGGCGCTGACGACAAGCCTGCCGTCAGCGCCCGAATTGGTAAGCCGGGAGGTTCTCGCCCTCACAATCCTCTCTGTATACGAATATCGTAGCCATGTAACAGAACTGTAAACAATTCGTAATCAAACTGTAATGAACCCGTAACCCATAGGCAACTTTCGCGCAATGGACTTGTAACACTGCCACGGTACCTTCACTTCGAGATCCGGTGCGGGGTAAGCCAGATGAAAGAAGTGATTGCAGTTATACGGCCTGAAAAGTGGCAGGAGACGTTGGACGCGGCCGGGGCCCTTTCTCTGTCGGAGTATACCCAGGTCCGCGTTATGGGCCGGGGAAGGCAGCGAGGCCTGCGTTATATGCGGCCAGTCAACGGCAGCGATGACGGCGTCATGCAGTTCCTCCCCAAGCGGATGCTGACCTGGATGGTCCCCGACGAGATGGTTGGCGGCCTGGTTCGCGCCCTGGTAAACGCCAACAAGACGGACAATTTCGGAGACGGCAAGGTATTCGTCTGCCCGGTCGACGAAATCGACGCAGTCCTAGATCCAGAGGAACCGGAAGCCGAAACGGTGGAGGTATAACTCATGGTGCATCGTCCCGACGTCAAGTACCCAAAGTTCAAGGACCAGTTTGCGGCCATGGACTTCGAGACAGAGCTACTCCCGGTGCTTTCTCTCTACCCGATGCCCGAGCCGAAGGCACTGGAGGACTGGAGCCTGCCCATCACCGAAATAACGGGCAATACACGGGTGGCGGACTGGGGACACCTGGAGAGCCTGCCAAAAGTGCAGGAACCCACTCCACTGGTCTGCCAGATTTTCAACTGGTCAGAAACGCCGACTGTAACCGGCATTCGGCTCCCCGTGCTGCTCGACTCCCTTGGCATAGGAATGAATGGCGCCAGGTTTCTCTCGTTCTATTCCGCCGATGGAATGTACTTCGAGACCCTGCCCAGGGCTCTTGCCAATGATCCCCGCGTTCTCCTGGTCTATGAGATCGAAGGCCAGCGTTTGCCCCACGAATTGGGAGGCCCCGTACGCCTGTGGGTTCCGTTCCTCCAGGGGTACAAGAGCGTGAAATGGCTGAGCCAGGTCCGAGGCTTCGTCCGGGACCCGCACGGCATCAAGCGACTGCTCGGACAGAGCAAGACCTCCGTCCTGGGAGCTCCCGGCCAGGAGAGGGCCGGCGTGGTGGTGGCGAGGATGAGCACCGGAGACGCTTCGGTGGAAGTCTAGCCCTCCAGGGAACTACACCAGAGTTTCGCATATCGGAAGCGCCTGCCATCTCAGGACCGGGGATGTCATGAACATCGGAGTGGACCCTCAATCCCACAAGGCGACGAACATCCCGCTTTTCAGTTTCGGACACCCGCACATGCGAGTGTTCCACATGAGCTGGATGGCATTTTTCCTGGCCTTTTTTGGCTGGTTTGGCATCGCGCCCATGATGGCAATTGTCCGCGATGACCTCCAGCTCACCAAGGCCGAGATCGGCAACACCGTCATCGCCTCCGTGGCGGTCACCATCGTGGCCCGGCTGGTCGTTGGCTGGCTCTGCGACCGGATCGGACCCCGCGTAACCTACTCGGGGCTGCTGATCATCGGTTCCATCCCCGTGATGACCATCGGCCTGGCCAACAGCTACGAGTCCTTCCTGCTGTTCCGGCTGGCCATAGGCATCATCGGCGCATCCTTTGTCATCACGCAGTACCACACCTCGGTGATGTTCGCCCCCAACGTGGTGGGAACGGCAAACGCCACCACCGCCGGTTGGGGCAATATGGGCGGCGGCGTAACGCAGATGGCCATGCCGCTGGTGCTGGGCGTCATTGTTGCCCTGGGCGCCACCGACGTCATCGGCTGGCGCATCGCGATGGTGGTGCCGGGCGTGGCCCTGTTCCTGATGGGCATCGCCTACTTCAAGTTCACCCAGGACTCTCCCGACGACGAACTGGCGCGACAGGAGCGAGCAAAGGAGCCGCCCGGCGCCAGGACCCGAGCCTTCATTGAGGCTGCCAGGGACCACCGGGTCTGGGCGCTGTTCCTGATCTACGGCGCCTGCTTCGGTGTCGAACTCACGATGAACAACATCGCGGCCCTCTACTACCACGACCGCTTCGGCCTTGGCGTGGGTATGGCCGGGCTGATTGCGGGGCTGTTCGGCCTGATGAACCTGTTCGCCCGCTCCCTGGGAGGGTTCGTCGGAGACAAGGTTGGCATTCGCTTCGGGCTGCGGGGCCGGACCCTGTTCCTGGGCGCGGTGCTGCTGATCGAAGGCATAGCGCTGGCGGTCTTCTCACGCATGGACGTCCTGCCGCTGGCGATTGGCGCCATGCTGGTCTTCAGCCTGTTCGTTCAGATGTCAGAGGGTGCGACGTTCTCGGTGGTGCCCTTCATCAACCAGAGGGCGCTGGGCGCGGTGGCCGGCATTGTGGGCGCGGGCGGCAACGCCGGCGCGGTGGCCGCCGGATTCCTGTTCCGCATGGAGTCCCTGAGCACCGAGATGGCCCTGCTATACCTGGGCGCCGTCGTTACGGTGGCCTCCTCCCTGGTGCTGGTGGTGCGCTTCTCCGCTGAACGGGAGACCGAGGAGCGGCGAGTCATGGAGCGCGCGCTGGGGCGCGGTCAGCTGGCTGTCGCCCCGGCTTACGCCAAGCGCGTTCCGATGGCGCTGTACAGCGAGTCTTAGGGCCTAATATTCCTCTCCCTTGCGCGAGATCAAGTGCGAGAGATTCAAGGGGGCTAGAGTGACTACAGCAACGAAAACAGGCAACCCCATCGAGCGAATCAAGGACGAAAAGCCAGGGCTGGACATCCTCGACGACATCGATGAGCTGGCGGCGCAACACGGCGGCTGGGAGACCATCGAGCCCGGAGACCGGGAGCGGCTCAAGTGGATCGGGACATTTTTCCGCAAGCCCACTTCCGGGCGGTTCATGATGCGCATGCGCATCACCAACGGTCGACTGACGTCGGCGCAGTTGACAGCCCTCGCTGCGCTCTCAAGCGGTCTGGGCAGCGGTGTGATGGACCTGACCACCAGACAGCAGATCGAGTTACGCGACATCCAGATCCGCGATGTGCCGGAGATCCTGCGGGCGCTGAGCGAAATCGACCTGTCGTCGCTTCAGACTGGCATGGACAACATACGCGGGACCAACACCTGTGCGCTGTCGGGCCTGACGCCCAACGAGCTGTTCGATGCCTCTCCGGTTGGAGAGGAGTTCACCCGCATGTTCCTGGGAAACCGGGAGTACACCAATCTGCCTCGCAAGTTGAACGTCGTGTTCACCGGGTGCCTGGAGAACTGCGTCCACGCGGAGACCCAGGACATCGCGATGACGCCTGCCCGGGGCCCAGGCGGGCAGAACGGATTTAACGTTGCCGTGGGCGGCAAGATGGGTTCCGGAGGCATGACGGTCGCTCAGCCCCTGGACATGTTCGTAGAGCTGCAGGATGCGGCGCGCCTGGCCTCGGCCATCACCCTGCTATTCCGTGATGCAGGATCGCGAGAAAAGAGGACCCGCGCACGCCTCGCCTTCCTGGTGGAGGACTGGGGCGTCGACCGGTTCAGGAAGGTGCTGGAAGAGCGCTGGGGGGCGCCGCTGGCCCCGGCGGGCAAGGATGCCAGATACGACCATGACGCCGACCACCTGGGCGTGAACCCGCAGCGCCAGGAGGGGTTGTACTCCGTAGGGCTGTCCGTTCCCACCGGACGCACCTGCGCCGACGACATGGCGGAACTGGCCCGGCTGGCGACAGCCTATGGGTCGGGGTCAATCCGGTTGACCGTAGGCCAGAACGTGATCATCGCCGATGTGTCCGAGGCCAACCTTCCTGCGCTTCTTGATGAGCCTCTCCTTGCCCGGCTGTCGCCAGAACCTGGCCCTCACATGCGAGGTCTTGTGAGCTGTACCGGCAATGACTACTGCAACCTGGCGTTGATAGAAACCAAGAGCGTCAGCCGCCGGGTTATCGAGGCCCTGGACTCCCTCTATCCGGACTCCGGACCGCTGCGCATGTACTGGTCGGGATGCCCGGCAGGCTGTGGAAACCACCACGCGGCCGACATCGGGTTTCAGGGTGGCAAGACCAGGTACGAGGGTGAGGTGGTGGATTCGGTAACAATATTCGCCGGTGGAAAGACAGGTCCCGATGCGCGTGCAGCGCGGAAGATTGTTGACCAGGTGCCGCTGTCGACACTCGGGAAGTTTCTCCCCGGGCTTATTGCGAAACTGAAATGGAACAAGTTCGACCCCAACATGGACTTGTCTGAGACCGATATGCCGGGCATCGACTTCGAAGCATAGTCGGTACAAAAGGAGAAGCAACGATGAAAATGGTGCGAGCGATTATCCGTCCCGAGAAAGAGGTCGCTGTGGCGGCCGCCCTCGCCAACGAGGGCTTTCCTGCGATGACCAAGTGGGACGTGCTGGGAAGGGGCAAGCAACAGGGAGTGCAGGTAGGAGACCACTTCTACGACGAACTGGCAAAATGCATGTTTATGGTGGTGGTGGAGGACGATCAGGTTGAGACGGTTTCCAACGCCATCCAGAAAGCCGCCTATAGCGGCTTCCCCGGAGACGGGCGGACTTTTGTGACCGGCGTGGACGCCTCCTACACCCTCCGCACGGGCGAGTCGGGGCTCTAGCAGACCAACCGTCTTGAAATGATGGGCAACTCGGGCAACCACAAGGGTTGCCCCTACCAGTCACAGGCAGTCCCGTAGGGGCGCCCCTCGTGGGCGCCCTGACCGCTTCGGCCAAAGCCACCCATCAAGGCAAAGATTTCGCATCACTAGACTGTTGGGAAATCGGGCTGCGCTCAGCCTTGTGGCCTGCCGAAGGGCACTGACGTGAACTCAAGCCGGTCCGCGCTGCCTAAAGGACTATTTGCCGCGAGGAACTCGACCAGCACTGCGGGGCTAGACCCGCTTGAATAGAAAGGCATTTACGGAGTTGCCTCCTATTCACTCAGCTCCCTGGTCGCCGGATACGGGGGTCCAGCAGGTCCCTTAGGCCGTCGCCCAGCAAGTTGAACCCCAGGACCGCGACGAAGATGGCCGCCCCAGGCAATAGCAGCAGGCGTGGCTCAGTCTGCAGGTGCGGCCGGGCGCTGTTGAGCATGGCGCCCCATTCCGGCGTGGGTGGCTGGGCGCCCAACCCCAAAAAGTTCAGGCCGGCGATTCCCAGGATGATCCAGCCCACGTCCAGGGATGCAATCACGATGATTGGGCCGAGGATGTTGGGGGCAATGTGCCGGAGGATGATGCGCAGGTTTCCGGCTCCGGCGGCGCGGGCGGCCGTTACGTACTCCATCCTTCGCGCCCCCAGGGTGATCCCTCGAATGATGCGGGCGTGGCCCACCCACCACACGGCGCCGGCTGCCAACAGCACGTTGAACAAACCGGGGCCCAGAGCTCCCGCCACGGCCAGCGCCAGGATCAACGAAGGGAACGCCAGTAGCAGGTCCACTACCCCCATCATTGCCGTGTCCGGCCAGCCGCCGTGGTATCCGGACAGTATGCCCACCGTCAGGGCGATGGTCATACTGAGAGCCAGGGTTGCAGCGGCGGCCAGCAGCGTCATTCGCGCCCCGTGGATAATCCGGCTGAAGGTGTCCCGCCCCAGATGGTCTGTGCCCAACAGGTGCTCCGGCGACGGAGAGAGCAACCTTTCGGGCAGGTTGATCTCGGTGGGATCATCCAGTGGGAGCCAGGGAGCCAGCAATCCCGCCAGCAGCAGGGACATCACCAGAAACAGCCCCAAGGCGGTTCCAGGCTCCCGCAGCAGCGCATTCCACTGGCGGCGACGGCGCGGACCGCTGATGGCGGCCAGGGCGGGATTTCTGGCACCCACGCTGTACGGCCCTCCGTTCCTCCAGGCCTCTGCGAGGGCGATTTGTCTGGCGTGTTGGGTATCGCTCGTCATTAACCGCTACACCTCTTCCCGTTCGTAGCGCAGGCGCGGGTCGGCCATGCGCAGGGCAATGTCAGCCGCCAGGTTGGCCAGCAGCACAACCACGGCAATATAAGTTACGAACCCCTGCACCACGGGGTAGTCACGGGTCAGCGCCGCGCCCACCATCAACTGACCCAAACCTGGCCAGGTGAAGATGGTCTCTACTATGACGGCGCCGCTGAGCAGGTAGCCAAGGTTCACTCCAGTGGCTCCGATGGCCGGCAGCAGCGCGTTGCGCAGTGCGTGCCCGACGACGACGGCCTGTTGGGACAGCCCCTTGGCCTGCGCCGTGCGGATGTAATCCTGCCCGAGTATCTCCAGCATGCTGGCACGTATCAGCCGCATCAGCTGAGCCATCGGCGCAAGGGACAGCGCGATGGCCGGCAGCACGATTTGGGAAACCGAACCGTAGCCCAGGGCCGGCAACCAGGACAGTTTCACCGCGAAAAGGATGATCAGTCCGAAGGCCAGAGCGTAGGACGGAGTTGCCGCGCCCACCAGCGCCGCCAGGCGCGCGATGGCATCCATGGCGCCGCCCCGTCGCTGCGCGGACAGAATGCCCACAGGCACGGCGACCAGCAGCGCCAGGGCCAAAGCAGCCGCAGTAAGCAGGACCGTTGGGACGGTGCGGCGCGCCAGCTGGGCGGCCACGGGCCGTTCCGTCACGTAGGAGCGGCCCATGTCGCCCGATAACGCCCCTGACATCCAGCTAACATATTGCGCCGGAAGGGAGGCGTCCAGGCCCAGCTCGGTGCGCATGGCAGATACTGCGGCCGGGCTGGGCATCTGGCCGGGGTTGCGCTGGCGCAGGACCATCTCGGCAGGATCACCGGGCGCCAGATTCAGCAGCGCGAAGCTTACCGCAGAAATTCCCAGGAGCATCAGCGGTAGTGTGGCCAATCGTCGGACCAGGTATGCTCCCATGTCGGCGCTGCCTTCCTATGCCAGACTATTGCCGCGCCGAATCACTGGGCAAGTCCAATGCGGTGGTCAAAGAAATAGAGACTGGCCGGGTGCGGCTCGAAACCGGTTACCCGTTCACTGACGCCGTACACCATGTACACATGGGCCACCGGCAGAAAAGCGTTTTCCTCGGCAACGACGGCTAAAGCGTCGCAGGCGATCCCCTTTCGCTGCTCGATATCTGATACGTTGCCGGCTCTGGCGACTATGTCAGCCAGTCTGGAATTGTCGTAGTGGCCGTAGTTGTTGGCGCCGCTGCCACTGGCATCGGCCCGGATACAGGCGTACTTGCTGACGTTTACCACCGGGTCTCCGGTCTCGACAACGTTGTTGAACCATCCAAAGAGATCCCATTCGGGCTCGTTGACCACGGACCATTCAGTGATGCGGACCTCGGCCTGAATGCCCACGTCGACCAGCATTGCCTGGGCGGCCTCGGCCATAATGGGCAACCGGAACCTCTCGGGATAACCGCCGATAACGATTTCCAGCGGCTGACCGTCTTTGTCTAGGACTCCGTCGCCGTTGCTGTCGGCGTAGCCGGCCTGCGCCAGCAGATTGCGGGCTTGGTCAGGATCGTAGCCCGGCGCGGTAACTCCAGGACAGGACACCAGGGCCTCCGGGAGCAGCAGTTCAGCGAAAGACCCGGTTCCCTCCGGGGCGACGAGGTCCGCAATGCTCTTGCGGTCGATGGCGTGGGCCACTGCCCGGAGCACCAGAGGGTCGGACAGCGTGCCGCGCTCGAAGTTGACCCACCACATGACCACGGAGGTGCCGATGCCGGCGGTCATGCTGTGCATACCCGGCTGGGAGTTGATTGCCTGGGCTCCATTGGGTGAAATGTTGATGGCAACGTCAATGTCCCCTGCCTGCAGGGCCAGCTCCCGGCTGTTGGTGTCTGGAATGGCGAGGTGCTCGATGCCGGCCAGTGGTGGAGTTCCACCCCAGTAGTCGTCGTTTGCCACGCTGCTGAGGCGCTCCTTCTGAACGTACTCGGTGGGAATGTAGGGGCCCGTCAGGGCGACCGCGTCTATGAAATTGCCCTCGCCGGCGGCATCCGCTGCGGCAGCGTCGGTAATCGCCGTGGCCGGAGAGGTTAACAGGCCCGGCAGGGTCGGTCGCGGATCCGTCGTGGTGACCGTGATTGTCTGGCCATCCTTGACGGACACGGTGTCGATGCCCAGATTTTCCGCCGATGCCGGAGACAACCGGATGGTCCTCTCCAGGGACGCCTTGACTGCCTGAGCATCCATCAGGTTTCCGTTGTGGAACCTGACATCCGGACGGAGAGTGATTTCCCAGGTTAACGGGTCTATCTGAGCGGCGGCCGTGGCCAGCCACGGTTCAGGACTGAGGTTGGTTGCGGATAGCCGGAACAAGTTCTCCGACATTCCCGACTGGTTGGCGACCCAGCCGCTCTCAACCGGGTCCAGGGGGCTGTCGAGCCAGATGACGCCGGCGTTCAGGATGGGACGTTCCCCATCATTGGCGGCCGCTGGCTGTTCCGATGTTCCGGTCGCTTGAGAAGCTTGTTGCGGAACCGTGGTTGCTGCCGTGGAGATAGGCGTGTTTTCCGTGGTGGCGTCTGGCGTTCCACAGGCCACCGTCAAGGCCAGCAACAGCGCAAACGTCGCCGAAATGACATATCTGATGCTTTGTGGCATTAAATTTGGCATAGCAATACTCTGAATGGGTATTTATTGGAAAATACCGATGTGTGGGGTCAGGGGCGACAGGCGTGATCGCTCGATGGGTGGGCGGAGGGTCAGCCTCCGCCCGAACTGGAGCGCTGCGCTTCGCGGGCCCGTTTAACCCGGCCCTTTGCTGGTCCTATCCGCCAAACCGTCACGCCGCCGCGGGCGTCGAGGGCAGCAAGGCCGCCCCCGTCGGGTCGCCAGTACAATTCGGCCACGGAGACCCCAAGATCTTCCGCCCTTATCGGTCCGCCTTTTCCATTTCGTTGCAGCGACCACACAACCACTGCCCCATCGCGCCCCCCCGATGCCAGGCGCCTCTCGCCGGGCGAAAAGGCAAGCGTCGTAATGGGTTGTTCATGAAACTTCAGAACGCCGGGCCGCGTGCCTTCGGGGCCTTTCCCCCGGAATACCCAGACCGTAACCGCCTCGCCGCCTCCGGTGGCCAGAAGGGTGCCGCTATGGTCAAAAGCCAAGGCCGACGGCTTGGCGGCATATCCCCACATCTCGGAGTCCTGACCCGTGGCGCGGCGCCAGAAGTGTACCGAGTTGTCCTGGCTGCCGCAGACCACGATGCCCCCGTCCGGGCTTAGCACCATTGACACTAAAGACCCCTGCCACTCCAGCATTTGCCGAGCCTCGCCGGTGTCCGCGCTGAAAAAGGCCACTCGACCGTAACAGGCAGTTGCCAGTTCCCTCGGGCCAGACCAGGCGATGGCGCTGACGGTGCTGGGGTGATCATCAGACCGCCAGACCTCCGCGCCGTCCACGTCATACACGCGAACCTGCCGGGAGCAGGAGGCCGCCAGCATTTGGCCGTCCTTCGACCACGCCACGTTTTCCGCCCAACCGCTCCCGACGTCGATAGCCCGGGTTACCTGTCCTTCGGCGGCATCCCAGAGCAAGACTCGTCCGTCCTGTCCGGCCGTAGCGAACACGCTTCCCTTCGGGTGGATTGCCACCGAGAGCACGCCGCCGTCATGAACGCCGTGCTGTTCCCAGGCCCTCTCGCCCGTCTCGCCGTCAAAGGCGTAAATGCCGCCCTCGGCATCGCCAACCACCAGCGTCTCTCCGCCCCCGCTCCAGCCCCCGGCCATAGCGTAGTCGCCGACCATCGAAAACCAGCCCTCCTGAAGAACGCCCATCGCGGTGCCGGCATCTAAATCAGACATGCTTCGAACCCCTCCCTCATACTCTGTCCATCGAGGTTGCGTCCGATGAAGACGAGCTGATTGCGGCGGGGTGCGTCCCCCCATTCGCGGTCCGGCTGGCCGTCAAAGAGCATGTGAACCCCCTGGAAGACGAAGCGACGCGACTCCCCCGCGACACTGATGAAGCCCTTCATCCGGAAGATGTCCACCCCGCGCTCCCGGAGCAGTTGGCCGAGCCAGGCGTTGAGCTTTTCGGGGTCGGCGTCACCGTCTACCTCAATAGAGATCGATCCCACCTCGTCGTCGTGCTCGTGCTGGGCGACCCAGGTTCGCTCGGCTTCGGCGGGAACCGCCGCTCCCTTGATGCGTTGTGTGTCTGTCTCTGTCTCTGTGCAGGCAGGCTCGGAGCAGAAGTTGCCCCCCATTTTGAAAGCCTCTCCATCCGCGTGCCTCAGTTGGAGATCGAATTCCTCCGCGAGGTGCTGGGCGTAGAGGCCAACCCTGCCCGGCGTAGCGACCTCAAAGGAGAACGACTTGCGTCCTGGGGAATCGAGCCGGAGGCTCACATGCTTTCCAACCGGAATCTCCTCCTCCGGCTGAATGACCTCCGCAGGTTCGGCGTACTGACGTACACACCACTCGGCGCTCTCCCGGAGGGCAACGTCATCCGTGCCCTGATTGGGCACGACGACGAGCGACATCGCCGGATCGGGACCATCGGCGAGGTTGAGTTCGTAGCGGCCGGTTTCAAGCGAATAGACTCCCGTCCATTCGAAGGGATACTCAGGTTCGAGGAAGGTGGGACGACGCTCGAGCACCTGGTCCAAGTCGAATGCGCTGAGGTCTAGTACAGTGTCAACGGGAACGTTCGCCCGCTCGCTGCGCACGACTCGCGCCATTCGGTTCATTCCCCGGAGCCGAGCTTCCAAGATATCGAGGGACTCGTCGTTGACGAGGTCCGTCTTGTTGAGGACGAGAACGTCTGCGAACGCGATTTGCTCCGTGCTTTCGTCGCTTCGTCCGAGTTGCTGATCGATGTGGGCTGCGTCGACGAGCGTGACGATCCCGTCAAGGGCGTATTCCGCACGAAGCTCTTCGTCCATGAAGAACGTTTGGGCGACCGGACCGGGATCGGCGAGCCCCGTGGTTTCCACCAAAACATAGTCGAACTTGTCCCGGCGCTTATTGAGATTGTTGAGAACCCGAATCAGGTCTCCGCGCACAGTGCAGCAGATGCAGCCGTTCGACATCTCGAAGACTTCCTCGTCAGCGTTGATGACGAGGGCCTGATCGATGCCGACCTCCCCATACTCGTTCTCGATCACGGCAATGCGCTTGCCGTGCTCCTCAGTCAGGATCCGGTTGAGCAGGGTAGTCTTGCCAGAGCCGAGGAAGCCGGTGAGGATGGTAACGGGTACTTTGCGTTGCATTTCCATATAGAATCCTCCTTTAAATTTGATTGATATCTTGTCTCATTTTGAGATTGCAAAGAGCCAACGATGTCGCTATTGGGATGACGTATCTACCAGGCAGTACGCGCCGCCGAGGCGGTCGAGCAGAGGGAGGTAGACCAACACCGCCCTTCGCCGGTCGGCCTTACTGAGGGTCACTCTCCTCTGGTGAACAGGGTGCTCTTACCGGCTTCGTTGGGTCCGACGACGACCATCAGGGTACTCGCGCTTACATCGAAGGTAGCCTTGCGCCGGGCCATGTACGCGTCCAGTCCCCCGCCCCTCGGTCAAGACCCGGCTGAGCAGGGTCGTCGTGCTTGAGCCGAGGGAGCCGGCGAGGATGGAGACAGGCACTTTGCGCGGCGTATCCATATAGATTCCTCCCTTGTGCTTTATTTCGATGCCGTATCAAAAGTGCAATTCACATTTCCGATGTTGTCACGCCGGGGGACGCAGGCCTGCGCCCCTGGCGCCGTTCCACATTACTCAGGGTTACTCCCCCCAAGAGAACGGGGATCACTCTGGAATTCGCATCGAACAGGGTGCCCTTACCCACTCCGTTGGGACCTCCAACGCCCATCAGAGTACCCGCACCCAAATGGAAGGTAACGTTGCCCAGGGCCGTTTACCCGTCCAGTTCCTCAGTTACGTCCTGCAGCGACGTGCTTGCCTGGTGGCGATGAGAATTGAGGTTCACTTCAAGGCCTCCACTATCCGTTCGACGTTGGTCCGCACCATGCCGAGGTATGTGTCCCCGCTGCTGCCCTCCGCTCCCATGGAGCCGGAATAGAGCTGGACCAGGTCCGCTCCGGTTTCCCTGGCCACGGCCTGCGCCAGCCTTTCGCTGACGGTGGTCTCGCCAAACACAGCGGGCACACCGTGCTCCCGGACCACCTCAATCACCTCCGCAAGGTGTTCCCCTGAGGGTTCCAGGTCCGGGCCCAGAGACGGTATGACCAAGCCGACAACCTCAAACTCATAAGCCTTTGCGAAGTAGGCGAAGGTGTCATGGGATGTAACCAGCTGCCTGCGCTCAGGCGCCACCAAGTCGACCTGCTCCAGTATCCAGGCGTGCAACTCGTCAAGCTGCTGCCCATAATCGGTGGCGTTACGCTGGTAGACAGTAGCGCCCTCGGGGTCCAGCGCCGAAAGCTGAGCGGCTATTTCGTTGACGGCAATCTTCACCCTTATTGGATCGAACCAGAAATGGGGGTCCAGAGGGCCGTGGTCGTGCTCATCTTCGCCGTGTTCGTCGTGGCCGCCGTCCTCGTCACCCACGATTCCCACGAAAGCGATCTTGGTGGGGGACCCGGAGACGTCCCAGTGCCCGACTTCCTCCAGGTCATGGGCATCCAGTTGCAGCACCTGTCCTCCCACTGAGTCGGTGATGAATACTGCGCCGGGCGCCGTGGCCAGGTGAGGCCGAGCCCAGAAACCGGTTTCAACCGGCGTGGTCAAAAGGCCGGATGAGGAAGCCAACAAGTCCAGGTCATGAGCGTCGTACATCCGCAACTCGCCGTCGCTCATCACCACCAGCAAGGCCTCGCCGTCGAAGCTCAGGTTGACCTGGATGGGCCGCAGACCTTCGGCAGCGGGAATCATCTGCTCCATTGACCCCTCTTCGGGCTCCACCAGGTACAACCCCACCGCGCTGCCCAGGGCAAAGAAGTGGTCAAGTCCGGGGTATCCCCAAACCGAAGTCAGGCGGAAGTCCTCAGGAGAACCCTCCGGGGCCGTGACAAAGACGTGGGAGTACTCGCCGTCGTGCGCCTCGACCGCCCGTGCGCCGCCCGTGCAGCCGAACACTGCCTGATGGCCGTTGCCCGCATCCCCGTGCAAATCGGGGCAACCGTGGGCGGTATAGAGAATGTCGCCGTTCACGTCCCGGATTTCCGCTCCGATCGGGTTCCTCGCGTCCGGATTTGCCGGGTAATCGGGATGCTTCAGGCTGACGGCAAAGAGGTCATCCTCCAGCGGCACGGCTGCTCCGTGTTGCGGACCTGCGTTGAAACTCAGCGGTACATAATCACTGCCCTGCTCCTCCAGGTCATGCTCATTGATGAGCACCACGTCCCCCGAGCCATCGTAGAAAATGGTCGCCCACTCTCCTCCTACATACAGGTGCACCGGACGGTCCCCGGACAAGTCGATGTCAAGCCGCTGCGTCGGTGCTTCCACCAAGTCGAAATGATCTCCGTGAGCCTCCATGAATATGCCGCCGTCAAACAGGTGGGCTGCGTCGGCGTCCGGGGAAACGGCGATGGCGTAGCGGCCACTTTGGGTGGAATATATCCGGCCAGCCCGGGATCCGAGATCGAAGTGGTCCTGGTCCACCTCTCCCGTTTCCAGGTCTATTACGGAGACCTTGCCCTCCTCCCCGTCGCCGATCAGCAAACGGCCCATGAGTTCCTCACCGCCATGACCGTCGGCTGCCATCGTCTCGCCATGGTCATCCCCGCCGTGGTCATGCGGGTCCGGACCGGTAGACTCAATGGGATCAACAAATTCCCCTAGGGCGATTAACTTGGACTCATCTGTACTGGCATTGCGCAACAGGTCATACAGCCATTCGGCCTCCAGGTTCAGGCCGACGGTAAACACAACATCCGCGTCCGCGACCTTGGCCACATCTTGACCTCCCGGCGAGAAGGAGTGTGGGTCTTGCCCGGGTGGCAACATGGCAAAGACCTCTGCCCGGTCTCCACCCACGATTCTGGCCCAGTCGCCCACAAAGTTGGTGGATGTGACCACCTTGACGGGCGAGTCGGATTGCGAGGGTCCGGCAGTGCTCGAGCCAGTAGGCGTGGGTTCCGGACGCGTCGGCTGCTGGGTTGGCTGAGAATCGGTGGGTGCAACGGCGGCAGTAGCGGTTGGCGTTGACCCTTGCGTTGTCGGTGTGTCCTGGCCGTCTGCGCAGGCAATCAGCAAGGCCCCGCAGAGTACGACAAGGCCCAAGGCCAACGCCTGGGCCAAACGGCCAATTTCGATAGTGCGACCTAGTATCAATAACATCCCGAGTCTCCCGTTCTTGATCGTAATTTGAACCTTAGTGTGGCCTTGGTTTCAATAGATACGTAGTATCATTATTTGGCAAGCGACACCGGGAGCTCAGCCCGTTGCAACGAACCTCTTCTTACTCCCTGAGAAGGGGCAAGAGCCGCAGACCACGTACAACTCGATACGGTGGTCGATGACCTCTCCCGGAATTTCGGCGCTGATTGCGCTGATTAACCGTTCGACTGAGGCGGCACTGAATTCTTCCACTGCGCCGCATTGAACGCACACTGAGTGGTGATGGTGATGACCGACTCGGCAGAGGCTGTACATTTGAGATCCGTCGATCGTGGCGAGCTTGCACACCGCCCCCGCCTCAAGAAGCAGCTTGATGGTACGGAACACCGTTGCCCGGCCCACGGAAGGCAGTTCTTCGATGAGCTCCTCGACCGTAAAGCTGTCCCGTTTCTGCTCCAGGAGCTCGGCAATCGCTCTCCTGGGAGCAGTGGTTCTACAGCCCAAGTCCTCCAACTCTGCCAAAAGTTTCTTGTGGGGATTCACAAGACCTCTTATTGATATTATGTCTCAATTATACTGTTGGCGGCAAAAGCCGCCATTCCTTCCTAGTCGATGAGACAAGGTATCATCCAAAAATTATCTTGTCAACCATGTGTGCTCGCAAGTATTCCCAGCGTGTGTCGGCATAAGACCAGCTCGAGTCTGAGGCAGACCTGATCAACCACAATTGGATCTGCCGACCTGTTGCCTCACCGGAATATGTTGCCGAATTTCTAACCTCTGCCCCCTTCCTGCTAAAACCAACTCGCCTCTGTCTCCAGGTTCGAGTGCGGGCTTATCGGGAGCAGCATAGACCGGAATTTTGGCAATGGCTCTGCGTTACTCTTTCACTCTGCGCTGCAGCGTGCGCAACCTGGCATCGCTGAATCTCTCCGGGTCCAGTCCGGCCCTAGTAGCGGTCGTGGCCGGTGAACCGGCGGCCTACGGAGCAGTTCCTTTGCTCGGTCCACGCCTGATCGTTTTTGCGGTAGGCCCTGGACTTGGTGAATTCAATTCCTCGCTGGGCTCAGTACCGCACCAGGGTCTCATTGATGAACGCGCCAACATTGTCGGAATCTATGCCGAGAATCGGGAAAGGCAACTGCATAGGCTTGATGCAGTTGGCCTGCGCCCTGCTCCGGTATCGCCGACAACGCCAATTATAGTTTTGAGATGGTCTCTTAGTACCCCAAGCTATTATTGCCGTGCGTACTCCTGGCTGATGCGTTACGACATTCCTATACCAACCAGGAACTTTGGACGGCTAATGCGGGGTCTCTCGCCTGGGCCATGTCCGCTAGGATTCGAGGTCCAGGCGAGGAGCTTCACAGGCTTCCGCGTCAATCAGCTATCCGGGAAATTCGTGCCCTCGGGTAACGGGCAGGTTTCGGATACACGGGCTTAAGGCGGGAGGCGCCTCCCCGTTAGGGGGTATGGCAAGCCTCCCGCAACCACTCCCGGTCCTCGCCCTCCAGCATGGGAGCGATGGTGTCCCATACCTGCCGGTGGTATCCCTCCAGCCACTCACGTTCCCTGCTGGAAAGCTGGTCCCAGTTAATAAGTCTCTTGTCGAAGGGAATCAGAGTCAGCGATTCCATCTGTAGCCACTTCCGGCCGTCGGGATGCCCGGGCATTTCCTCGTCGGGGGCGACAACGTACAAGTTTTCCAGGCGCACGCCGCCCCATCCCGCCTCATAGTAGCCGGGTTCGTTGGAGACAATCATTCCGATCTTGAACGGCTCGTCGGACCCCCTCGGTGTGATTCGCTGGGGTCCTTCATGGACGTTCAGAAAGGCGCCGACGCCATGGCCTGTTCCATGCCCGTAGTCGAGTCCGGCGTTCCACAGGAACGTGCGCGCCAGGGCATCCAGGCCAATCCCCCCGGTTCCCTCGGGAAATTTCTGCATCGCGAGGTTGATGTGGCCTCGCAAGACCAGAGTGTAGACTTCTTTCTGTCGTTCCGACGGCTCGCCGATGATCACCGTGCGCGTATCGTCCGTGGTGCCGCCCATTAGCTGCACGCCGGAGTCAACCAGGAACAGCTCACCGTCGCGGAGCGGAACGTCGGGGCTGGCGTCGGCATAGTGGACGATCGCCCCATTGGCTCCGGCAGCGGCGATGGTGGTGAAACTGAGGTCGTAGAACCCATCCTCGCTGGAGTACTCTTCGTACAGTATCTGGCTGTAACCTTCCTCGCTGACCGTTTCGCCCGCCTTGATCGAGTCCTGCAGGCGCTTGAAGCTTCGGATCTTGGCGGCGGCGGCGTGATGGTGAGAGTTTCGGGCGGCGGCAATTTCCGCTTCGTTCTTGATTGCCTTTAGCGCCACTGTCGGATTGGGCTTCTCGAGCAGCTTCTGGTCTTCGTGGAGCATCAGCCTGGTACCCATCGTGGTCCCGCTGGGATCCAGCCAGACCATGCCCGAGGCTTCCGCGCCGTAACGCTTCATCACGTCGGCATAGGCAGTGTACGGTTGGAAGTTGATTAGCGAGGCCAGGGAATCTGTCACGTCCGCTGGGGGCGAAACTCGAGTGAAGCAGGTGGCTCGCTCCCGGTCAATGACCAGATAGCCTTCGAACACGGGATTGTATTCGATGTCAGTGCCCCGGAGATTCGTTACCCATGCTGTCTCGTCCAGCTTGGTCAGCACCAGCAGAGTTGCTCCGGCATCCTCCATTTCTTTTCGGATATCCGACAGCTTCTCGGCGACGCCGCAGCCCGTGAGGTCGTCCGGCAACTGATACACAGGATTGGCGGGCGGCGGTGGCTGTTCATCCCATACCGCGTCCACCAGGTTGTCACCGATCGGCACCAGGGCGGAATCCGGGGATTTCAAGGCTGACTTGTACACCGAGTGGGCCTGCATCGAGACCACGAGGGGGTCGAATCCCACGCGAATGCTGCCCCGTTCCCTCTCCATCTCGGTCAACCACTGGCTGAGGGTTTTTTCCTCAGCAAGCCCGAGCTTGTGGACGCGAAAATTGTCGTGGTCGACCTCGTCGTCCGCCTGAATGTGGTAACGGGAGTCTACGAACAGATGGCTCCCATCCGGGCAGACCAAGACGTCGCCGGCGGAGCCCCGGAACCCGGTGATGGCTGTCCGACGGCGCGTATATTCGGGCGCATACTCGTTCAGGTGGGCATCGGAGGAGAGCACAAGATATGCGTCCACCTGGGCCTCTTCCATCCGCCGGTGGAGTTTGGTAAGCCGGTTGGAGAGCGTCTGCTTGGATTCTGCCATGGTTATCTATGCTCCTCTGATACGAATCTGGATCTCGGTCCTCGCCGGTGAGGTTTGAGCGGGGCCCGTAACCGTTCTGACAGTCAGCCAAGGCCCGAAAGAAACTCGTCCATAACCCGGGCCAATTCCTCGGGCTTATGGTATCCGATGTCGTGAACGGTCTCAGGTATCCAGCGCACCCGGCATTGCGGGATGGCCTTTCCGGCGGCGTCGACGCCAGCCTGCTTCTGCCTGGCTCGCTCGCTATCCGCGCGTTCAGGTGTCGGGCCCGCCGGGATAATAACCGTCGGGCAGGTAATCCTGGAATAGAGGTCGGAGGCCGGCTCTTCCCACATAGCTCGCATTACCTGCAGGTGATTTTCGGGGCGCAAGATGTCCTGAATCTGTCCTTCCTGGTCCTCAAACACCATAGTCTGGACGATGCGTTCGATCTGGTCGTTCCAGCAAAAAGACAACTGGTGGCGCAGGCGATCCAAGAATTGTTCCCTGTTTCCCGTCACGTCTCTGGGACGGACCCTGGCCTTGACGACCTCCCACGGTTCATGAGGCCCGACGCGTCTACCCACGCCGCCGTCAATCAGTCCCAGGGCGGCTATGCGGTCCGGGAAACGGGCGGCCACGTTGAGGGCTGCGGTTGCCCCCCAAGAATGACCGAAGACGGCAGCCCGTGAGACGCCGAGGTGGTCCATTAGTCCCACGCCGTCGGCTGACAGAGTCTGCCAATCATACCCGCCGTTGGCCTGGGTGGTCTGGCCGTGTCCTCTGGCATCGGCGGCGAAGAGCCGGTATTTGTGGCGCAAATGGCTGGCGACGAGTTCGTACCAGTGGGCTGACGACGCGAGACCATGCATGAGCATGACCGGTTCACCGTCGCCGCCCCAGTCCAGGTACCGGACCCGGAGTTCGCCGATGGTAGTCCAGTGTTCCGTTGGGTACTTGCGGTCCTTGGTGTTCGGCAACGCCGACTCCTGTCCTCTGTGTTGTCCTGTTTCGATTGCCTGATTTATATCCTATTCACTGAAGCGGAATCGGGCAACCTCGGAGGCTGGGCGGTTCCAGATTGTCTGCGCCTACTGAAAAATAACCCACTCCGGCCGTTGTTGGCCAGCGGAAATGGCCGTTGGTGTGGTTCTGAGTTACTGATTGGGTGCGCTGTCTGGCAGTCCGGTTTATCGGCGGCGCAGTCAACTCTATGTACTTCCTGACCGTGTATCTGGAGATGCCCAGTTGCCTTGCGATGCCACTCGGAGAGATACCCTGTAGCTTGGTGTGGTGGACGGCCTTCCACAGGGCCTGCTTTCGTGACGTCGCCTGCCTGGGCGGCGGAGTGCAGGAATTGGGGCCGTGCTCATCATCCACCGGTTGGTCGACGGGTGCCCGCACCGCGGCCAAGCTCTGTAGCTGCGGCCGGTGATACCGTGCTGGCCCGGGTTCCCGATCACCTTGCCGTCGTGCTGGACCGTAAGCTGCCCGTCGCTTCGCTCCAGCACCTCCACTTTCGCGCCAGGAAGGTCATTCTGCAACCGGGGGGGCACCGGGGTCTCGAGCATTCGGCATCAGACGCAGTCGGGGAAGAATGGTGTTCCTCGTCGGTAATTCTGAGCGACAAGGCGACCGAGGATCGTCCCGCTCCAAGCGTTCCGTTATATCCGCGGTGAGCAAAAGGAGGTGGGCCCGCTATTTTGCGGGCCCGTTCGCGTTCCATCCAACCGGAACGGTGGGTCTCCTAGTCGAACCCGTTGGCGCCGTTAATTCCAATTACGCTGGTTTCGCCGGAACCGCCGTGAGTCAAGAAGCGAACCACATCCATTTCAAATTTCATAGCCGTGTAGGTTACCGGGACGGGTTCGTTGTCGGGGTCCGAGGCGTCTCCGCTCCAACGCTGGAATGTCATTGTCGCGGTATGACGGCCTGGCGAGTCAAGGGAGTAGCTCCATTGGGTTTGATCGGAGTTGTCTACCACCGTCCGCACACCGGTGGGATTGCCGGCCCAGTCCTCGAAGTAGTTGCTTCGTATCGGCCCTTCGCAGTTCCAGGCCCCATCGGTGAACTCGCAGGTTTCGTAGACGTCAGATAGGGTCCAGGTGTCGATTTCTACTCCGTTTTCGTAAACCGTCTTGTACAGGAGTTGCTGGAGAACCAGGGTGTAGCCGGTTACGTCAGGATGGTCCTCACCCCAATCGCTCCAGTCGATGGTGTAGCCGCCGTCGTGGCCCACCCTGGCGGTGGCGAAGTCGTTGATGACGCAGTCGGCGATTAGACCATCGCGGAGGTCTTGCCGGCAGATGTCCGTGAAAGTTGGCGGACTTGGGTTCTGTTCGCTGTTGCCGCTGCTGCCCCTGCTGCTGCCGCCGGATTCCTCCCCGCCGTCCTCGCTGTCCTCTTCGACTGTCCCAGCCTCGACAGCGCCGGAAGTCGCGCCCTCGGCGTTCTTGTCGGCGCCCTCGTTGTCGGCGTAGGACACCATCGCCCGCAAGTACATGCCCTCGTCCGCCGTCGCCGGCGTGTAGCTGTCCGACTCCGCGCCGTTGATGGTCTCCCAGTTGGTCACGCCGTCGTTAGACTTATCCCAGCGCCAGCTGGCGCCAGTGATGCCGCCGTCCTCATCCGTAAGGGTTGCGGTGATTGATTCGCCGACCACTGGCTCCATAATGGACAGGGAGACCTCACCGGGTTCATCGACGTTCACCAGCTCGATGGTCACCGTGATGGTGTCGTCGACCGCGGTGTCCTGGCTGTGGTCTGCGGCCTTGCCGTCCGACACCTGCACCACTACTTCGAACTCCAGGTCTGTGGCGGTCTCATAGTCGAGGGGCACTTCCGTGGCCACCTCTAGCTGGCCCGTCCCGGAAACGACAACGAACTTGTCGGAGTCCGACCCCTCAGCCAGCGAGTAGGTCAGCGTGTCATCCTCCGGGTCCAGGGCCGTAATTGCCGCGCCCAGCCTGGTACCGGCGCCGGCGCCTTCGTTTACAGTTCGGGTAGCCGTGCCGCCTTCGTTGAATTGGGGCGATCGGTTGTCGGGGGCAATGACCGCGTTTGTCGCCGTGCCGGTGGTCTCCTTGCCGGCTCCATGACCGTCGCCGTAGGAGGCCTTGGCGCGGAGATACTTGCCTGCAACCGCCGTCGTTGGCGTGTAGCTGGCCGACGTGGCCCCGGAGATGTCGGTCCAGGTTTCAGACGGGTTGGTGTCTGCGTATTGCCACTGCCATTCCAGGTCGTGAATCGCCCGGTCGGGGTCCAGGAGTCGCGCATCCAGCTCCACCTCAACCTCCGGGCTGTCCGATGAAAGTGTAACCGCCCCGGCGTCATCAGCGTTCGTTAGCCTTATCACCACCAAGAGAGATGCATCCCAATCCGTGTCGGCTTCGCCCGAAGGGTCTTTGCTGTCGCGAAGGAAAATCTTCAAACTGCGCACGGCACCGCTCTCATAATCCATGCCTTCATTGTTCTTAATGAAGACCTGACCGGTGGAGGTGATGTCGAAGAAGTCGCCTGTCGTGGGACTTACTGCATAGGTCAGGGTGTCGTTTTCTGGATCGGAGGCCGGGATTGGCTCGCCGACATTTGTGCCTATGGCTGTGTTTTCAGCCAGGGTCAGCGATTCGGGGGCGTCGTCGCCGAAGGTTGGAGGCTGGTTGGTTGGGGGCGCCGCCAAAACAGTGTTCTCGGTCTTCACCTCAATGCTCTTTGCGGTAACGGTGTCGTACCCATCCTTGTAGGTCGCATTGAAGCGCAGGGTCTTTCCCGCGTCATCGGAAACTGGGGTGTATGCGTGCGTCGTGCTGGTTGAGTCAGTGTTGGAGGCCTCGGTCCAGGTATCGGTATCCGTGCTTCGCTCCACAACCCAATTGACCTGGTTGCCGTCTGCAAGCTCCACGCCGTCAGGATCAGTGAGCGTCGCAACGATTTCGGTATCCACCTGGGGATTGGCGCTGTTCAGGGTCAGGTTCCCCTCTTCCTCCACGTTGGTGACCTGGACCGTGAATGTGAGCTCGTCGTCCCAGCTCAAGTCCCACTGCCCTGCCCTGTCCTTGTTGTCGCGGATTCGAATCCTTACCTCGTAGGAATCGGTGCTTTCAAAATTGAGGTCTTCTGGATTTGAGACCTTGACGTCGTCCTGCACCAGCTGGAACGGGCTGGCGGGATTGACCCAGAACTCGTAGAACAGCGAATCATCGTCCAGATCGATGATTTCCAAATCGGCGACGATGTCCCCTCGCGCAGCATCCTCCGCGACGGTGAACACGGTTCCGCCTGCGGTGGTGAATTCCGGGTTGTCGTTGGTGATTACATTTATTGGAATGTCGATGGCATCGTCCATGTCTCCATCCAGCGCATCCAGCCTGTTTCTGCCGTCGGTTACGGATACTGTCAGGGTGTAGCTCTCCCCGCCGGCGAATGCCGGAGCACCGTCCTTGACGAAGAGCTCGCCTGTCAGTCTGTCCAGGCGAAAAACACCGAATGTCCCGCTGGTCAGAAGGTAGTCAAGCTCGTCATCATCGGGGTCTACAACCTGGGGAACGGTGCCAATGTAGTCCTCCGCGACCAGGCTGCGATGGAACTCGAAGCTGGCCGTGGCTTCGCCAAATGATGGCGGCGTGTTCCTGCCGCCATAGGCATAGAGCTTCTCATCATCGCCGTCGGCGACCCAGAAGCGCAGTGCGTGTCCGGTCAGGCCGCCCTCGGGGTCATCGTTGTCCGGGACCAGCCTGAATTCGCTGTTCTTTTTGCGACTGCCGCCCGATAGCCCATAGGCGAAGACGTGCTTTTCATCGGTGTCCAAGACCCAGATGATTTCACCGTCGGACCAGATTTCTGCTGGGTCATCGTTGTTATTGTTGAGGCTGATGTCCTTGCCTGACTTCCGGCTCTTGTCGGAGAGGTCGTAGGCATACAGCTTGTCGTCCCCAGAGTCGGACACCCAGATGGTATCCTCGTCGGACCAGATTCCTCTGGGGTCGGAGTTACTCGAATCCAGGGCGAGCAGCTTGCTCAAGATCACCTGGCCTTCCTGACCGTTACTCGGCTCCATGTCGTAGGGGTACAGGTAGTCGGTGCTCTGGGTGTCTTCAATTGTCCAAACAGTCTCCCCATCGGACCAGATTGAAAGGGGTTTCTTATTGAACGAACCCAGTTGAACGTCCTTGCTGCTATCTCTCGTTTGATCACTCAAAGAGTAGGCATATAGCATGCCGTGGTCGGATCTGCCCTTGTCGGCCACCCACATGGTTTCGCCGTCGGTCCACAGTCCGGCGGGCGTAGCCACGTCGCCGATGTCGATCTCGTCCCTTGTGTGCCTGAAGCCGCGGAAATAGGTTGCGTAAACCCTGTCATCCTCATTATCGACGACCCACAGAATCTCGCCGTCGGACCAGATCCCCCAAGAATCATCGTTGCCCCGTGGTAGGCTGATCTCGAGGGCTTCAACCCTGTTGCCGTGATTGGCTGGATTGGTACTCCTCTGGTAGACATACACCATGTTGTCGTCTGTGTCGTTGATCCAGACTCTCGTACCCTCACCCCAGATTCCGTAGGGTTTATCGTGGCTTCTGTGCAGGTCGAATTCGTGGCCTCTCGAGCGGCTACCGTCGGTGGTGCTGTAGGCGTACACCTTGGTGTCGTCGCTGTCGACAACGAGGACCGTGGTGCCGAACCCCCATACCCCTCTTGGGTGGTCGTTGCTCCCGGCAAGGGAAATATCCTTGTCAGGAATTCGCTGGGTATTGTTGTAGCTGTTCTTGTTGAGCTCATAGGCATAGAGTTTCTTGTCGCCCCAGTCGGCGACCCACATAACGGTGCCGTCGGACCAAATGCCCTGTATGTCGATGCCGTGGTCATCCAGGTGGAATTCGCCCTGTGTGCGTCTCTCTCCATCGCTCAGGTTGTATGTGACAATAGCCTGCTCGTTATTCCCTTTATCGTTCTCCGCCACCCACAATGTGTTGCCGTCGCCCCACATTCCCCTGGGGTTTGACTGGCCCTGCGCGAGGTCGAAGTCTCTCCACGGAATCGGAACCGAGGCGCTGGCTGTTTCATGGCTGGCCAGGAACACAAGAATTGTGGCAATTGCTATCAGGGACAGGGCTACTAATTGTCTGCAAGAGAGAAAAAAAGTAATCATTGATGGCCCTCAGGCCCCTCCCGTTTTCTGGATCAAAGTTGGGAAGTCTCGTTCAAGGACGGGCCATCACCGGGCTGGATTTGTGATGACATGCCCTGGCGGGTACGGGTGTAAACGAATGCGAGGATCCGTATCCGGAGCTGCGGGAAACCTTGAAGATGAATGGCCCTACTGCTCTGCTTGGGCCAATCGCTGGTAGCCATCCTCCCTGGGAACCAATCGTCAGAAGAGCAGGGGCAGAAATCAGGAATTACCGCTACAGGAATCCGGTGTCTCTGCTGTCAGCGATCGACCAGGCCAGGATTAGAGTTAAGGACAATTCCTGATTCAAACAGGGCCGGGCAATGGACGGCAGCACGAAGCGCATATACCCAGACTAGTTGTCGATTGTGTAATGCAAGTGAAAAATGGATGTGTAACTTGTACGGATGTCATAAACAGACTTTCACAAGTCATTGGTGTTTTGTGAAAGCATGTTGTGCATTTCCTGGCAACCGGCAGGGGATGGTCACACTGGATTGGGGCCGCGGAATCGCCAGCAGAGCGCCAGGATGTTCGAGGAAGGCGCCACGCTGTTGCAGTTACTGGCGCCGGTTTTCTCACACTTGCGGTTGAGGACGTAAGGGTCCCGACGGGGCAGGAAATCAGCGATGGCCCGGAGGTTGTGCCGGAGGAGGGGAGGTGTCGTGTCGCCGCTATAGGGGCTGCCCGACGGACTTCTCGGGACCGAACTTGAAACCGTTGCCCGGGTCCCGCCGCCTGTGCATCAGTGATATATCCAGGCATGGTAGGGCCGAACAACAAGGGGTGGTCGCTCAGCTAACTTCACTGGTTGACATCCGGTCCCTTTGCAAAGCCAGGCGCGATATGTCTTCATCTCCGGAATTGGGCGCCTGTCAGTCGTCGCCAGGGCCTGCGGGCAGGTTCTGCGCGGTGGGCCGCCGCACAGAAATCAGGGCACGACATTCGGCCGGGCGGTGACGACAATGAGCCGCTCGTTCGAACTGTCCAAGTTATAAGTCACCGGCGTTTCCTGGAGAAAAAGGATAAGGTCATCTTGTGCATAATTACAGGGAAGAGACTCATTATTGCTCAAAGGTAGGAGTAGTAATCTGCCATAGCACATTTTGTGGCGCTGATGAGTGAGAGCTTTGTGCTTGCGAATGCAACAAGATAGAAAACGCATGTAGACACCTCGCACCTACGGACATTTCCTGTCGCTGCTGTGCATGGCGGCCCGTGCCTTGCTGGCCACGCTGTTTCTGCAATGGGAAGCTCACCATCGGCGCTGAACCAGATTATGGGATGCCAGCAGACACCGCCACGAACAATGCATACAACGTTACGATCTAAGCCACAGACAGCGAAAGTACCTCTTTCAGCGATACTCACGATGTCACAATCACCGTCACCAACGTCAACGAAGACGGCACGGTGGCGATCACCGGCACGGAGACAGGTGGGGAGACACTGAAGTCTACGTTGACAGACGACGACCCCTTTGATGATTCAGACAGCCAGCGCAACCCGGTGCCCGAGACCATAACAGCCATCCTGAGGGCTCCTATCGGCAGCACCAGTCCTTGGGTGAACACCCAACCGCAGTTCAACGTGCCCACGGCAGAGGAACTGACCGGAGCCCACTTCGATACCCGCACTGATTGCCATTGCCCTGATCTTGACCATTCTGACCTCTGTATACCTGATGCTCCGGAGGCGCTGACCGAGGGAGAGGACAAGTTCGATGGGTGGTAATGGAAACCTGTGGGCAAGAGACTCGATGAGCTGCCTGCAAACTGAGCCGACCTGATTGCCGGGCTTGTGGGACGATTCGGGCCAAACAGTTATTGGGATGGTCCCGCGTGGAGGGAGTGGGGTCCGGAGCCCCTGGCTCTCTTGCCTGCGGTGTTCTGCGACGCCTGCGACAAGCGGGCCTTCCGGAGGCATCACGTTGGGGAAGCACCTTGCCGCCGAGCTGCCACCCGCGACAAGGCATCCCACCCTGATGGTTCGATGCCGATGCTTCTATGGCTGATATCAGCGTGGCACCGAACACCCCATAGACGCAGGGATTGAACCAGCCCGGAGAGGCGACGACGTTAGTGTTGTTGAGCCACGGCCGATCATCAGGTCATATCAGGTGGGGCGAAACTTATACCGGTTGGGCATCTCGTCAGCGAGGCTTGGGTCCTCACGTATCCCAAAGTCCCGTGTGAATTGTGGTAGGCCTTCAGGTTCCGAGCGGCGGCGCCCGTCTTACTAATCGAGCCGACACACCCAAGCAAAGGGCCCTATATCAGGTCCTGCGGGGATGCCCCCAACTGAGCCAGCACACGTATTCTGTCATCCGCGCATTGGCGCTGGCACTTGACTCCACCCCATGTATCTCCGATTCGCCCTAGTTCATCTCCCGGCCGCCGGAGACGCTGATTGACAAGCCGGTGATGTAGTCCGACTCGGAGGAAGCGAGGAAGGCGGCCATGCGGGCAATGTCATCAGTCTGGGCTATACGGCCCATGGGCGCACGGCTGGCGCGGTCAGCGACCAACATGGCCCTGTATTCCTCGCTCGTCACACCTTCAGGCGCTTGCGCCGAGGCCGCGAAGTCCACCCGCTCCGTGTCCACCAGACCCGGGCAGATGGCGTTGACGTTCACTCCGTGCGGTGCCATCTCTTGGGCCAAGGCCTGGGTAAAACCGATTATGGCGAACTTGGAGGCGGAATAGGTGGCATACATCGCGACACCGCGCTTGCCCATGACCGAGGACATGTTGATAATCTTGCCGCCGCCGCCCCGGGCCGTCATGTGCCTGGCGACCGCCCGTGAGACGAGGTAGGTGCCGCGCACATTGACGCGCATCACTTCGTCGAAGGCTTCCTCCTCCAGATCAACAATCGGCACACGACTTCTGCCGGGTCGGAAAGCGGCGTTGTTCACAAGGATGTCGATGCGCCCGAACTTCGCCAGCGCCTGGCCGACCATATCGTCCACTTGGGCACTGTCGGAAATGTCGCCGAAGAGCGCCAGGGTCTCGCGTCCCATTGCCTCGATCTCAGCGGTCACGCTTGCGATCCCACGCCATCCAACCGCCTGGTCATCAGGTCGGATGGTGCCGATCCGGGGTGACACGTCGGTCACCACAACGTTGGCGCCTTCAGAGGCGAGGCGGGTTGCAATGGCCCGACCTATGCCACGGCGACCTGCCGCGCCGGTTACGAGAGCGATTTTCCCGCTCAGGTCATACATGCTCTACCTCCCCTGCGTTGGGAGTCTCCCATCGACCTCTGTCTCCATTTCATCCCAAAGGCAGGAAAATACAAAACGGCTATGCCATTACCGAACAATTCGTAAGATCAAAGTAGCAAAAGAGCTACGAACCGGCAACTCTGGACCCAACCAGAGTCTTAACTGAGCCTGCGATGGCCCCGACGCAATGCGGGGTTGCCTGCATCGGTTACGGATAGCCCAGCCTCTGATAATGTCAGTCGTCCGTCGCCAGCGCGGCTTCCGCCTCGACGGATTCCCCGTCTTGCACGTTCGTATGGCTCAGGCCCTGCATGTTGGCGTGCCACTGCCGCCAGAATCCGCGCATCTGGAGTTCATCCGTCGACTGTGGGGCGCTCTTGAGCATGCCCCGCGAGATGTCGGACCATTCGTTTTCGCCCGCACGGAATCCGGCCTGGCACGACTCGAGGGCTTCCACATCATCCGGAGTGGCAAACCCTCCTGGACCCAGGAACGTCAAGAAGCTGTCAAGGCGTCTGGCCAGCATGGCGTCCGATTCCTCCCTGGGGACTAGATGCCAGGCCGTTACCATCATCTCGTCCGGAGCGATGGGGTCAAAGTAGCGGATAGTGCTGGCCATTACATCGTTGATGACCAGGTTGGGATAAATGATCAGATTTCGGTTGGTGTCTGCTATACGGTGGGTCCGCTCTTCGCCGTATTTGTCCACCAGTCGCCGTCGGGCTTGAGCCATGGGTTCCCTGGCTTCCTCGCCATAGAGTGGGTGCCAGTGGGCGACAGGGCGGCCGCTGCGGGCAGGGTTTTCTATTACACAGTGGCCGTTGCCCAAGGCCTTGCCGGCCCCCGGGATCCTGGTTGCCGCGGTTTCTCCACTGCCGTCGTTTCCAAGGCTCGCGATGTATTCCAGATAAGTTCTATGGGTTGGTACCAGGTGATACCCGTCCAGGCTGTTCTCAACCATCAGCTTCCAGTTGGCTCTTGCTGTGTACCTGTTGGAGCCGGGGATCACCCGCATTCCCTCTTCGGCCTGGTCTACGATGAGGTCAATGTACTCTCTTGCCCCTGCCAGGTAGGACACCAAGTCTTCGACATAGGGATTGAAACTGACGAAGATAAACCCCCTGTAGCTCTCGACCCTCGGTGGCTCTCTCAGGCCCAACTCTCCACGGTCGAAGTAAGGGCCGTATGCGTCTTCACCGGGCACGCCGATCAAGTCCCCGTTGATGTTGAAAGTCCAGGCGTGATAGAAGCACTGCAAGACCTCGGAGTTGCCTTCGTCGCGCCGGCAGATCAATGCTCCGCGATGGGGGCAGGTATTGAGAAACACGCGGACCTGGTCATCGCTGTTGCGGGTGAAGAAGACTGGCCGACCAGACACAGTGCGGCGGCGATAGTCGCCGCGATTCTCCACCTCCGACTCATGTCCGACGTAGATCCAGCACCGATCGAAGATGAGTTCACGTTCTCTCTGAAATAGTTCGTGAGAAGTCATGGACGAACGATGGACCCTGAACACTCCCCGCCGACGGTCGTCGATGATCAGGTCTTTGAATTCCATTAGTCACCTTCATCCCCTTGTTATTCATAGTCATTTGGAAGCCTGAAGTTCCTCATTCCGGCTGCCAACATGGACGCTGACTGATACACGATGCTTTCAATACTCTCCTTGCCACTCTGAATGCAGGGAAGGGATGTGATGCGCTAAGCACGTTGTTGGCTTCATTCGGAGGGACAGCGCTCAGATACTTAGCTATGGGTATAGAGCTTTCCATGTCGGAGCGATGGTGACGCCATAGATTAATGTAGAAATCGTAATGAAATAGTGATAATACTGTGATATCTCACAAATCACGACGATAGACGTAGACTTCATAATTCTATCTCGATATTCTCGTAATATCCTCATTACGTTCCGGTGATATTGCATGTATGTTGAAAGAGAAGAACTGGACGCCGCGCGGCTGCGTATCTTCGCGTTGCAGGACGGTGCGATGCGGGCGCAGGCGCTGGCTTTTTGCTTACGGAGCGGTTTGTTCGAGCGGCTTGCTGAGAGTCCGGCGACTGTCGAGGAGTTGGGGCTAGCGCCACGGGTAGCGCCCACCCTTCTTGCCTTCCTTTCGAGCCAGGGCCTGGTGGAGTGCGACGAGCGGGGGGGATTCCATGTCACTGCTGCAACAGAGAGGTTTTTGTTACGGTCGAGTCCGCATTTTGCGGGCGGACGATCGTTGCTCTTCCAGGGGCGCCACGAGCAAGTCGGGCGACTGGGGGAAGTGCTCGCAACCGGGAACCCGCTAACGGAGGCTGGTTACGAGGATATTTTCAGGAATTTCTCCCAAGGTGACCAACAGTGGTTCGCGGAGGGGATGCTGGCAAATGCCGTCTCAGGAGCGCGGCAGCTCCAACTGGCGGTGGACTTCTCGCCCTACCGGCGGTTGCTCGACGTGGGTGGCAACACCGGAGGCTACACCTTGGCCTTGCTGGAGGCACATTCCTCGCTTGAGGGCATAATTTTCGACCTCGAGGGCGTGCGTCCACTTGCGGAGGGTCGCATTGCGGAACGTGGAATGGGGGATCGCTGCCGTTTCGTGGGGGGATCATTCTTTGACGACCCGCTTCCAAAGGGTTCCGACGTGCTGTTGCTGGCCAATATTCTGCACGACTGGGACGCCCACTCCTGCCAGCGCATTCTGGCTAACTGCCACTACGCGATCAACTCGGGCGGGACGATTGTGGTTGTGGAGCCGATGCTCTACGAGGACCTGTCGGGGCCTGCCCACGCGTCGGTCAGCGGCCTGACTATGGCGCTCCTGGGTGGTGAGAACCGCACCCAGGATCAGATTGGGCTGATGCTGGAGAGTGCGGGATTCGGAGAGGTGTGGCGATCGGCAGCCGGCGAGCAAAACAGCGTCGTGACGGCCCGAAAAGCTGAGGGTGCGTCCTAGAGTCTGCCTCATATCTACCGTCCCCTGACGGCATCAACTGGATATCCGGCTTGCTCTTCTGAATTTCCGCTCTCGACGTAAGGACGGTATTGGCAAAGGCTGGGCCTTGAAAAGCAGCAGCGGCATTGATAGTACCCATGCCAACGTAACCGCTCCTTATCTCCGTGATTGTGCAGCACGCACATTGGACCCCGAGAACACCATGCCGAACGATGGCAGCGGTTCGCTGTTGCCCGCGCCAAGGGGACAAATTTCGGCCCTGCACGCGAGCAAGTTTGGAGTGTGCGCGATTCCCTCTTGTGAGTGGTTCTTTCCAGCTTGCAGTTGTACAAACTGGCGCGGCGGCACTGTCCGCGCTCGACGCCAGAGGTGTCGTAGTCAAATTAATGGGTCAACAAGAGGACATGATGGCAGCATACGTGGTCGTCCAAATGGAAATTGGAAGTAATTGACAGATAGGCCTACTCCGAGTTCTGCCAGCGCGTACCGGAAATGATAGAGGCGTTCGGCGGCAAACTGCTGGGCCGGGGCGACATCGCTGAGGTGCCTGGGGCCGAGACTCCCGCTGGACGTCACCGGATTATCCTCATGGAATTTCCGACCGTGGAACAGGCTCGTGGATGGCACACGGCGCCGGAGAATTCGCCAGAATACGCGGAACTCCGGGCGATGCGCAACAGGTCCGCCAACGCGATCCTTACCCTTGTTAGCGGAGACTGATCACCTTAGTGCTCCCCGGATCATTCATACTTGTAGTTGAAGGGTTAGCTCCCGCCGCACCACGCAGGATCAACTACGGATGGGTCGACCTTCGAGGGGATGTCTTCGGTGGCTTGACCGCCGGGGGAATCATTCTAGCGGTCGCAATTGGCCTGGGCGTAATATCAGGTCTCGGCGCAGCTGCAGGGCTCCACGGCGCATTGGCTGTGTGCCTGTTCGTTGCGTTATTCGGGGGCACTCGGGGCATGCTGGGCGGCCCGAATATCACGGTTACCGTAGTTATGGCTGTGGTGGTCGCGGACTACGCCGATAGTCTCGCCCAAGCGGCCACCATAGGTATTCTGGCCGGTCTGATTCAGATTGTATTCAGCCTGTTGCGTCTGGGCCGTTACGCCTCATTTGTCCCCGCCTCGCTGCTCTCCGGATTCCTGGCAGCCATCGGGATCCTGGTCATCTTCAAGCAGAGCATCCCGGTCCTCGGAGGCGACCCGCCAACGGGCAGCATCATTGATACCGTCGCGTCGTGGCCCGAGGCTATAAGGTCCGTTAATTTCGAAGCCTTGGCTGTAGCTGTGATCTGCCTGGCACTTGCAGTGCTGTGGCGGGGGAGGCTCCGTAGGCTGGCTCCGAATTTCTTCGTCGCCCTTGCAGTGGGGATTTTGGCGGGGGTGCTACTGTTCCCAGGCGCTCCCGCCGTGGGCGGGGTTCCTTCGGGTCTGCCCTCCCTCCAGTTGTCGGCTATTTCCCTGGAATTTTTCCTGCGGGCGCTGCAACCGGCATTCATCATGGCCCTTCTGGGCTCGATTGGCACCTTGCTTTTAGCCCTGCGACTGGACACGATCACCGGCTCTCAGCACAAGCCGAACCAGGAAATTCTCGCCCAGGGGATGGGCAACATCGCTGCTGGATTGGCAGGAGGGATGCCGGGAGCAATGGCTCAGGGCAGTCTGCTCAACACATTATCCGGCGGCAGGTCCCCGGTGTCCGGCCTCATAGTTGTCGCATTGATTCTCGCGACACTCCTGTTTCTGGGCCCCGTAGTCGAGCGGGTTCCCCATGCCGTCCTGGCGGCCATACTCATACTCATTGGCTGGAACCTCATAGACTGGCGGTTAATCACCAGCATCCATCGCATGCCCCGTACTTATGCCATAGTGCTGCTGCTGACCTGTTTCCTGGTCGTGTTTGTGGACATGTTCCTCGCTTTCCTGAGTGGGCTGGTGATGGCTGTTCTCTTCAGCTACCGCAGACAAGAGAGCCTGGAGGTATCCGAGCTCGTCTCAGTGCCGCTGCTGGACAGAGCCGTGCTGGGCGGCGACGAGCTGGACGACGATGAGGACCCCTTTCAGGCTCGCACCGGATTGGTGGTCTTTCCCGACCGGGTGACCGTGGCGTCAGCCAGGCAACTCAGTCGCATCCTCCGCCCTGACATAAGCCAGCAGCAATTCTCTATCTTTGACTTTTCGCGTACGGTGTACATAGATGATACGGCTTCGGTAATTATCAGTGAGCTGATCGGAGTAGCGGTGGCCGCGCGGTCCCGGACCATCGTCATCGCTGGTTTGCGTCAGGACTTGGCGGACACTCTCCATTCCATGAGGCTGCTGGACCGGGTGCCCACGGGAAATTTTGCGCCCGACCTGGACGAAGCCAAGCAGGTTATACGACCAATGCTGAGGCAGGGTTCCCTGGGCCAATGCAATCCGGGAGACCGGCAGGTAGGTGGCGACCGTGTTGGTGAACAATACGTGCCCTGAGCCCAAGCGCCAGAGGGTTGCGGCTTGCAGAGCGGTACTCGCGCCGTTCAATGAGGTTCCTCCCCGGATCCATTCCCTGTTGCGCCCGGGCGAGACAGTGGTTGTCAGGCCCATCTGGGATATCCCGCCGTCAGCCCCAATACCCAATTCATGGAACGCAACCCCAAGATAAATGACCGCATTTTTCGTTTCGGCGCCCCTGCGGGTCTGCCGGGCTTGAACGGCCAATGATCCATTGAATTCCGCCCGTGGTTCTCTACGCTCGGAATCCCTCAATCGGGCACCAAGCTACAACAATTGGCGGACGGCTACTAGGGTAAAACAGCCAATCCCACCTGGGGAAAATGACACAACCGCTTACGGAAAAGTGATCAGGGCAGATCAATGAGTTTTGTTTCTTGACGTACCCAATGCGAGTGGGGAAGAACTACATTCGCAAGACTCGCATTCTGGATGGCTCAGGCCTCGGTAGGCCGGTCATGAATGTTGGCGGTTAATGGGAGCAATTGGTTCCTGATCCTGCTCCCAAAATGGTTGGTCATTGCTCCACAGAGGGAGTAAGCGATGCCCCGTAGTGAAGCCACAAAGCCGAGGCCGCAAGAATGCGTGCCTCGGCTCAGAGTTCGGGCTGTGGTAGCAAGGGCGGTGCCCCCGCAGTCTAATCGAAACCGTCGGCGCCGTGAACCATGATGGTCTCCCTGCCCACTTCGCTGCTCCCTTCGTATATGTGGATGTGGTACAGATCCATCTCGAATTTTTGGGTCTGCAGGACGATGGCCTCTGGTTCGTTATCCGGGTCGGTGGCGTCTCCGCTCCACTGGTAGAAGGTCCTTTCGGCAGCGTGGCGGCCGGGCTCTTCCATTGCGTAGCTCCATACGGTCAGGTCCTCGTTGGTCGCGAAGTCCAGGACCTCAGTGGGGTTGCCGTCCCAATCCACCCAGTCATCGATGTACGCCAAAGACCCCTGGCAGTCCCACTCTCCTCCCACGAACTCACAGCTTTCGTAAATTTTTGACAACCTGTCGTAGTTGTGAATGGAGCCGTTTTCGTCCTTGTACGTCCGGTACATGAACTGACCGAGGAGGACGCTGTAGCCAGTGACGTCCGGGCGATCCGAGTCCCACTCGCTCCAGTCGATAGTGTAACTCCCGTCGAACTCCACCCTGACGATGGCGAACGGATAGGCTCCGCAATAGGCAATCACCCCGTCCCGCGCATCACTCCTACAATTCTCCTTCGGGCCCTCCTCCGAGGCTGGGTCCTGTTGGGGCGGGTCCTGCTGAGCCGGATCCTCTTGCGGGGGGTCCTGCTGCTCCGGGTCCTGATGCTCCGGTTCCTCACGCGTGACCTGTATCGTATAGGTGGTGGATCCCCTGCCCTGGTTCTCGCTGACGGTGATGATTATCAGAGTCTCGTCTTGCAACTCCACCTGGTGGCCATTTGTGCCGGGCTCGCTATCCGCGGGGGCGATCTCCACCGTGACGCCCGAACTGGCCGTTGGAGTGGCCGTCACACTGATCTGCTCCGTGCCGGCCGGAGCCGTCACATTGTACTCAAGGGTGCTGCTGCTGAAGCTAAACGAGAGGTTACTCAGCGTCAGCGATGCCAGGCTCGTGTCCACCGGCAGAGAATTGACGGCATTGGCAGTCACGCCATTGGCACTCTTGCCGGAACCCTCCCCGTCGGTGTACTCGACAACGGCCCGCAGGTACTTGCCCGCATCGCCCGTGGCCGGGGTGTAGTCTTCCGTGTTCTCCCCGGTTATGACCGTCCAGCCGTTGACCCCATCTTCAGACTGTTCCCATTGCCAGGTCGTATCGCTCACCGCTCCGTCCGGGTCGGTCAGTGTGGCTGTGATGGATACGTCGACTTCAGGTTCAGTGGACGAGAGGCTTACTGTGCCCGGCTCATCGACGTTCAACAGATTGATGGTCAGAATGATGGTGGCGTCGACCGCATCGTCCTGGCTATGGTCGGCGGCCTTGCCGTCCGACACCTGCAGCTCGACCTCCAGCTCGGCATCGGACTCGAAGTCCAGCACCGCTCCCGCACCTACTTCCAGCCTGCCGGTCGTGGAGTCTATGGAGAACAGGCCGGAGTCCCTGGCGTCCGCCAGCGAGTAGGTCAGAGCGTCGTCGTCCGGGTCTGTCGCGGTGACGACGGCGCCGACCCTGGTCCCACCATCCGAGTTTTCGTTGATGGACCTCGTCGCATTGGCCCCCTCGTCGAAAGCGGGAGGTACGTTATCCGGTCGAACAACCGCGTCCGCCGAGATGCCAGCGGCCTCCTTGCCGGTTCCCTCGCCATCGTCGTATGAGACCTTGGCTCTGAGGAATTTGCCGATGTCGCCGGGCACCGGAGTGTAGCTGCCCGAGGTGGCGTCAGTGATGTCGTCCCAGGACGTTGACTCGGCGTTGTTGGCCGTCTGCCATTGCCAGGCCAAATTCCTCAGTATTCGATCCGGGTCCCGGAGATGCGCGGTCACCTGAACGCCGACCTCCGGGGTTGCAGAGTACAAAGTCACCCATCCGGCCTCATCGACATTTGTCACCAAGACTTTTGCCTGGTGAGTTGCATCCCACTGCGTGTCAGCCACCCCGTAGGGGTCCTTACTGTCTCGCACTCGTATCCAGACGTAGAATTCGCGTAGTCCCTCGTAATTCAAAACCGCATCAGCATTCAGGGAGAGCTGTCCGCCTGGGGTGATGCCAAGCATATTGACGCTGGTGATCTGAATCTCGAATGTGAGTGTGTCTGACTCGGGGTCGGTGGCCGGAATAGGCGATCCGATGTTGGTTTCGGGGGCCGTGTCCTCGCTGATTGAAAGCGTAACTGGCGCGTCTTCGTCGAATGTCGGGGGCCTGTTGGTGGGGGGTTCTGACAGTACCTTGTTGGTGGTTTCAGCCTCCACGCTCTTCGCATTTGCTGTGTCGTAGCCGTCCTTGTACGTGGCTGTGAATCGAAGGTACATATCGGCATCAGCGGTCACTGGGGTGTAACCGTAGCTGGTGTTGGTGCTGTTGGTCTGGGAAACCTGGGACCAGTTGGTGGCGTCCGAGCTTCTTTCCACCACCCAGCTGACCTGGTTCCCGTTGGAAAAGTCCACGCCGTCCGGGTCCGTCAGCGTGGCGCCGATCTCTGTGTTCACCTGAGGATGGGCACTGTCCTGGGTGATTTCCCCGGCCTCGTCGACGTTGGTTACCTGGATGGTCAGCGCGATTGCATCATCCCAGGATGAATCGTCGTTGCCCGCTTCGTCCTTGCCGTCCTGCACCTGCAGGATCAGGTTGTAGGAGGTTCTACTCTCATAGTCCAGGGATTCTCCAGCGGCGAGCTCAATCTGCTCTCCATCCAACTGGAACGGGTGGCCCGTTTCGGGTGTCATTTCGTAGGACAGGGTATCTCCATCGAGGTCGGTGGCGCCGATTTGCGCAATGGACACATCCTCCGCCACATCCTCGGCGACGGATACGACCGAGCCATTTTCCGTGGTGAATTCGGCGTCGGCATTCTGAAATACCGTTATTGTTACCTTGATGGCGTCATCAGCGTCGGAACTGAGTCCGTCGAGCGGGCTCTGCCCGTCTGTTACTGCCACGGTGAGCGTGTATTCCTCACCACCGGAGAAGCCGGTGAAATCGTCCCGAAGGAATATTTCCCCAGTCTGGGAATCGTGCTGGAACACGCCCAGTCCACCGCTGAGCAGCATATAGGTTACGGACTCTCCATCGGGATCGACCGCCTCGGGAACCGTACCGACGTAGTCGCCGGCGGAAGCGGTGCGGTGAATCCTGAAACTCGCCGAGGTCTCAGTGAAGGTGGGCGAAGCATTGAGCCTGCCGTAGGCGTACAGCATCTCATCGTCGCTGTCAGCGACCCAGAATCGCAGTTCATGGCCCGTCAACCCGCCGGTGGGGTTGTCATTGTCGGGCGCGGTCAGGAATTCCTTTCCCTTATCGCGAGTTCCAGTGGCCAGCTCGTATGCGTACGCCCCCTTGTCCTCGGCGTCCATAACCCAGACGATCTCGCCGTCCGACCAGATCTCACCCGGGTCGTCATTCTTGCTGTCCAGGTCAAAGTCCTGGCCGGAGTCCCGGCTCCGGTCGTCAAGGTCGTATGCGTAAAGCTTGTCATCCTCGGAATCCGAGACCCAGATGGTATCGCCGTCCGACCATGTCCCCTTCGGGTCCGCGTTATCCGAATCAAGAGTTATGGACTTGTATGGCACAAGCTGTCCGATTTGGTCTGACTCGGGTTCCATGGCATAGGCGTACAGGAAGTCGTTGCCTGAATCCTCAATAACCCAGACGGTCGTACCGTCCGACCACATCGAGAGAGGTTCCAGGTTGAAATCCGCAAGCTGCACGTCCTTGCCCGGTCTCCGATTCCCGTTGCTCAAGTTGTAGGCAAGGAGTTTTCCGTAATCGGACCGTCCGGCATCGGCCACCCATATTGTCCGGCCGTCGGTCCAGAGGCCAGTGGGTGTATTGACCTGGTTGATGTCCAACTCATCGCTGGAGTGCCTGAAATTGCGGAAGTGCATTGCGTACATCCTGGCGTCTTCCGCGTCGGCCACCCACATTGTCTGGCCGTCGGACCAGATGCCGCGAGGGTCCTTGTTGCCTCTGGGCAGCCTTATTTCGAAAACAGGTCTGCGTTTTCCATGGTCGGAGGTATTGGGGCTCCGCTCATAGACGTACAGCATGTTGTCGTCGATGTCACTGATCCAGACCCAGGTTTCGCTGCCCCAGATACCCCACGGGTTGCCGTTGGCGGAATGCAGGTCGAACTCCTCCTCAGTCAGACGGCTCCCGTCGACTGTGCTGTACGCGTACACCTTGGTATCGTCCTTATCCACGACGAATATCCTGCCGTGGGTTCCCCACAACCCCCTTGGCGTGTCGTTACTGCCAGCCAGCGAAATATCCTTGTCAGGAATTCGCGGGTGGATGTTGAAGCTATTCCTGTTCAACAAGTAGGCGTAGAGCTTCTTGTCGTCCCAATCGGCAAGCCACATTGTCGTGCCGTCGGACCAGATACCCTGCATTTTGATGCTGGTATCAGCCAGCCAGATATTCCCCCATAGGACACGTTCTCCGGTAATTTTGTCGTAGGTATAAATCACCTTCTGATCATTCGGAGCGTCGTTCTCCACAATCCACAGCTTATTCCCAAGGCCCCAGACTCCCCGGGCGTAGTCATGACCCGCGTCCAGGTCGAAGTGCCGCTGTGGCATCGGCACTGTGGCGCCCGCGGTTTCCTGGGTGGACAGGAACACCAGGATTGCGGTTATTGCACTGATGAGGACCAGAGTCTTCCGGACATTTATAAGTGATAATAGTGCTCTCATTTCCCTCTCCCTAATCGGTGAATGACTTGCTGTAGGCGGCGCTTCGATCGGAATTGCCGGATCCATTCCCCTGAACATGGCGCGCAAAGTCGTTGGGGCACCTTGTTGGGGGTCCATGAATTAAAAAGCGCTGCGGTGAAACCTGGAGTTGAAGTGGGTCTTAGGACACCAATTCAGCTCGACAATCGTTTCCAATTAGATCTGGTATATGCAGAGGTTGCAGAGACTGAAGCAAACATCAAGCGTCGAACCTTACCAGACGAGAGTTATCAATTAGCCAAGGATTACTGGTGTGGTTACCGGGCTCGCCGCAGTTGTTACAGAACTTTATGCCATATAAACATATCGGACATTCATAAAAACTTTGTAGATTTCGTTGGCACTTTTATGGATGTAATATGAGGAATCTGTGATGGCCACAAAGACTTTGAGGGCAGTTATTAGAGTTGTACAAGAATGAAGCAGGAGGGCCCTTACATCCAGGAATACGCCTCTGAGTTCAAGTTGCTCCTATAGCCGAAAACTGGAATCTGAGCTGGCACGGAGTTCCCAAAACGTAGCACTCAGTCGTGGCCGTGGAGCCGTTTCAGGTTTGTGTGCCTTGCAGATTGGGGTTGGACCCCGCAATTACTTTGTTCGGTCCCGGTCGGGAAAGGACAGTTCTAAGAGCCAAGAGCCGGTAGATTGTTTCCTTAGCCATCGAATAAAATGAAGAGTGGAAAATAAATTCACATGCTTATTTGTTGAAATTCACACGGACGTTACAAAGGTAAAGTTGTCCACATCAATTCAACTGTAGAATGGCGAATTATTCATTTGACGCTAATTTATATTAGTGAAAAACTTCCTCGGATCACGATGCTGTCGTTTGATGAACTACATTATCGAGATTGTCTAGGTGCACGTGACTTATAGCTAGTACGCCATTGGTTAAGGCTGTACCTGCGCAGGACGTCGCGTCCTCGGCGATTGATAAGTTGGCGCTTGCGAAGGTGGTATGAGACCGGGTGCTGTTGGTGCCTGTAGCCCATCCTGCTCGGTTCGTTCCCGGTATTTTGGATACGCCGAGTCGTGATGACCGAAGAGAAGGGGGATGCAATTTCATCTCAGGGCTGTCTGATCTGTCTTTCTGCACGGGAACCACCCCGTTCCATCGGAGTACAATCGCCCTCCTGGTTATCTCCGGATATGGGGTTTGCGCATGAGCCGTCCGGAATTCAGCATGAAAACAGTTGGTTGTGTCAAATGGACATTCGGGACCCACTAAATGGACATTGACACCACGGAACTGTGCGTCGAAATGCCCTTGGATGAGGTGTCCAGTTGAATGGACGCCTTTCCACCGGGGTTCTGGGACATTGAAATGGCCTGCAAACTCTTGGGATATATCTTCGAAGAGGTGCAGCCGGTGGTGTCCTGAGTAAAATGTTCACTGCGAAATTCTGGCCTGCCTCTCGGGGCTTTGGCGCGAAACCACCGGGCCAGGATGAACTTCACTCAGGTGAAATGTGCATGAGCATAGACACCGATACGGATGTGCAGAGGGACAGGGCGGTCCAGGTGGGCTTTGTCATGCGTTCCTACCGGGAGAACTTCCTCCACGAGAACGGTCGAAGAGGCCTGTCCCAGGAGGAACTGCTCCGGAGGATGGGAGACATCGACACCGGTTTCGCACGGAGGTACAGCCACGCCACCGTCTCCCGGTGGGAGTCAGGCTACACCCGTCCCACCGTGGAGCGGCTGGTGGTGTTCGCCAAGGCCCTGGGACTCTCCCAGTCGGAGAGGGAGGGACTGTTGGCGATGGCGGGGCTAGCTTCCATTCTTCGCGGCAATTCGGATCCCGTCGGTTCACCTGACTGGCAGGAGGATGACGCCAGCCTTGACCCATCGCCCTCTGAGGGCGGAAGCCAACAGCTTGCAAGAGAGCTGGGACGTTTTCTGCTGTTCAGGGTCATATTAGTCGGGGTTGGCATTGGTCTGTGCGGTTTCGCCATTTCTCTGCCGGGGTGGAACGTCTTTCCGGCGACCGCAGCCTGCTTCGGACTCTCCGCGGTCTTGGTGCTGGGGCAAGGGTTCGTGTTTGCCGACAAAGAGAATCCGCTCCGGGGGTTTTTCTGGGTCTCCCTGTTCTTCGTGCTCGGCACTCCCCTGCTCCAATTCGCCCCCTTGGGCATGGACCATTACAACCTGCACTTCGCGCAGGACCTCTTCGCCCCGCTCATGCCCAGCGTGTTGGCCTTGCTGGTGAACCTGGCCCTGGCCGCGAGCGCCGGGATCATATTCCACGTTCTGTGGCACTGGCAGTACCGAAGCGGCAGGCAATTCGGAAGTCCCGCGAGAAAGGCGGTGGTGGTGGTCCTGCCCTCTGCTGGCCTGGTCTACGGGGTAGTGCTGGTCATTTCCACCCTGTCTGTCACCGTCCAGCTCTCGGTTATCATCCCGGTGTTTTCGGCGGTGGTGGTGGTCCTGCTGGTCCTGAACGACCCCAGGGTGGTGTTGGCCAACCGGGACCGCCGGCTCATGTACCATGGCACGTTCGTGGTCGGCTTTCTTTCGACCCTGGTTGGTATGGGAGTCATAGTCGGCGTTTACCTCTCCCCGGACTACCCGGAGGTCCTGCCAGACCATAACCTGGTGGGGCAGTGGGAGATTGATTTCGAGGAACTGGGGTTCTCCAGGGAAGAGGCGCTGGACCGGGTGAACCTAGGGTATGTTCTGCACGGGGTGGTGGTGACGCTGTACATGTTCCTCGCGGTTTCGGGAAGGTTGGTGGTGTCGATTCACCAGGATGGCAGGGGCGGACTCCGGAGTCCCCCGTCCTAGCAGCCCGTGCGCGGTTGTATTTCTCGACCTGCTTGCAACCGTAGTCCGGTGGAGCACGGTAAAGACAATAGCTGGAGCTCAGGGATTAGACTGCTGGATATTGTTGCGTGATGGCGATTACGAGACCAATGCCAGTGGACGATGAGCTGCCATACGCTCATTTCTCTCGTCTTGATATAGTCTTTGTCGGACGTGAGCATTGGGAGGATTTCTATCAACCTCAGACTCAATTGCCGCTGTTCAGTGATATCAAGATGGTACGGCTCGGGGCAGCGATCAGATCGCCACTCTTGGAATTGTTCTCTGCCGACGGTAATCCCAAGGGCGCCCCGATACCCGTCGGGATAGCTGATTGTATTCTGGAGCATCTCGAAATGGCCATATAGACAAGTCGCTGTCAATTACTATCGCCAAATCAAAAGCCGCGTTTATCCGAAACGCGGCTTTGCGTATCGCACGGAGCGACAATGTTAACAGTCGAGTACGCCAGGCTAGCGCGCCCTGGCGGGTTCCTCGTCCCACGGGCCGGGCAGGCGGCCCTTTTCGGTGGCGCCGATCATGTACTGGCCTTCCTCATGTCCCCACTCCTCGCGGGGCATCTCGTAGGAGACCTCGATGCCGTTGCCGTCCGGGTCGCGGATGTAGATGCCAACAGCGTGGCCGTGGTCCGAAACGGACTCAATGGCGATGTCCCGCTCCTTGATCCGGTAGTACAGCTCCTTCAGGTCGTCCAGGCTCGCCATGTACCACGCCATGTGGTTCAGGCCCACCTGCCCCTTCTGCGGGCCGGGTGCATCCTCGCCCACCTCCACCAGGGCTATCTCGTGGGAGTTGCCCATATCGGCGGTCATGAAAGCGGCCCGGCCAGCCCTGACGCCGTAGGTGTGAAGGCCCAGGAGGTCCTCGTACCACTGTCGGGAGCGCTCCGCATTGCGGACATAAATGTTGATGTGTCCCAGTTCTCTCGGTTTGTAGCCCATTTCTCCCTCCTTGTTCCGGATCGTCTCCCGTGTCTGGGGCCATATTATCAACAAATCCGTGTCCAATAAAGAACGATTGCCGATGTGCATTTTCTGTCAGAGAATATTCGACGAAAGCTTCTCAACACAAACCCTGATATGATTGCGAAAAGTCAAAGAATAATTCCGGAGGTGGCGACATGGTCAGGTTGGGCGGCACTGCCACGATTTCCCACCTGGAGGTTTTTCAGGGCTTGGAAACGCTCTTCCGGCGCCGCGGCATCGACCTTGAATGGGTCCTGTATTCCGACTACGACACCATGGCGGAGGCGTTTGCCAGCGGCTATATAGACCTCGCCTGGAACGGCCCTCTTGGCTACGTCAAGATCAGGCGGCTCCTGGATGAGCCGTGCAACGTGATCGCCATGCGCGACGTGGACATAGGGTTTACGACCCACTTCATCGCGCGGGCCGACTCCGGAATCGAGACCGTCGAGGACCTGAAGGGCAGGCGATTCGCCTTTGGCCGTCGGGGATCGGAGCAGGCTGGCCTGGTGCCCCACTACCTGCTGAAACAGGCGGGGATCAATCCCGGAAAGGACCTCTCCGCAGCCAGCTTCTTCGAGCAGCGGACATCTACGACACGCTCTGACGAGCGAGACGTTGTGGAACGAGTTGTCTCGGGGGAATTCGACGCGGGCTCGGTCAGCCAGAGGACCATGGAGACCATGGCCGAGGACGGCAGCTTGCCCCGTGACCAGGTACGGATCTTTTACTCCAGCCCATCCTTCAGCCACTGCTGCTTCACGGCCCAGCGTAACATGGATGCATCGCTGGCCGACGAAATCGAGGCTGCTTTCCTGTCGGTCACCGGTGCCGACGAGGTTGAGGAGGCCGTGCTCCGAGGTGAGGCCTGCAGCAGTTTCGTACCCGGAATCGACCATGGATGGGAACTGATCGAGGAGGCGGCCCTCGCGGAGGGACTGGTCTAGCCGGCTGGCCTAGGCCGGGTCGTCGCCGCCTGACGCGTTGCGCAGTATATCCTCGAGCATATTGTCAATGGCCGGGTCCAGCTCCACAACGGGATCAAACGGAGTGTAGTTGAAGTCGTTGCGGGCCCGGTCAATCAACTCCTTGGCCGTCGGGTTGGTACCCCCGATTTTCTCCAGCGTCTCCCGGAGTTCCTGGGATTCAGCCTCGCCCAGCGACCTCAACTCAGACAGGTCAAATTCCAGGCCGAAGATAGAGTTGATGCGGCGCATGATGTCATAGAACGAGCGATGGTCCCGGCTGATACCCACCGGGTCGTTGCTGGAGCTCAGGAATGGATACATCGGCGCCATGGCACCCAGCCGGAACATCTCCAACTCGGGGTGCTGGAAGTGGGCCACGGTGATCAGGGCCATTCCGATGGTTGGCCCGTTGCGGCTCTGGGTCCCGTAATTGGAGAATCGCACGCCCAGCTTTTCCATCTCCGGCCGCATGCTGGCCTGGCTGTAGATGCAGCTGACGCTCCGCTCCACGTCGGGAGGCGCTGCGCCGTTGTATCCCTCCACGGCCACCGTCCGGGAGACCCCCAGTTGCTTCACGGCCTGAAAGAACGCTTCGGCATAGATGTCCAGGCGAAACCACGGTTCCTCGCCCAGGAATATGATCAGCCCGTTACCGGCGTCGAAGAAATTGTTTTCACGGCGCATTTCGGTGTCGGGCAATCCGTCGCGGTAGGCCACTCGCGGACGATAGGTGTCGTGGGTCCCGGGCACCTGGAACGGGTAGCACATCCTGGCCACCTCCGCTCCCATGGAGCCGATGCGACGAGCCTGCAGCTTCTCTATGATATATCTGGGCAGGCCGCTGGAAATCTCACCGCCATCGGACCATTGTCGACGCCAGCCCGCAACCAGGTAGCGGGCGTCGGGTGTTGACTGCAGGTCAATCAGCTCGTCCGCCATCGGTCAACACTCCTTTCGCTAGCCCGTAGAAGATAATTATTTTCATTCTGCCAGAGACAGTGCGACTGCGCAAATTTCGGACCGGCATCGCATGCAGATTCCCGAGGTCGATGCCGCCGCTCTCCTTGACATCTGCTGCGAGAATTTTAGTAAGATATTAGTGTGCTCTCTTACTCTCGAGGCACAATGAAGGTGATGTCCCAGTAGCTCAGGGGATAGAGCGGCTGCCTTCTAAGCAGCGGGTCGCGGGTTCGAATCCTGCCTGGGACGCCACAACAGCTATGACATAACCGGTTTCACTCCTGAAAAGGGGTGTTGCCGTCGGTAGAGAGCCGCCCTGAGAGGCGGCTTTTTACGTTGCCTGGGGCCAATCCGACACGCTGCCTGCCGTCACGAACGAGTTCCGGTTCACCACCCCCTTGCTTGCCTGACAGACCATTACGCAAGTTGAGGCAAGTACTCATGATTAGAGCAGGAACCAGACGGCGGAGCAGGAAAATGAACCCGGTAAAGCTGAAACTCAGCGACTTGGTGCAGAAGTTCGAGGTGCATAATCTGTCGGAGGAGTTGTCGGAAAAGGTGGTGAGGTGGTACCGGCAGACCCTGGGGTTGTTCCAGGCATGGCTGGCGGAGGAGGACATGTCCACCTGCCTGGATGATCTTGGCGAGGAAGAGATGCGTCTTTTCAACCTGCATCTCCAGGCCAGGCCAGGCCTGCGAGGTCCTGCTTCCAGCCACACCGTCAATAGCCGGGTCCGGGCCATGCGCGCCTTTTTCGACTGGTTGTACGAGAAGGGTTACACCGAGTGCCACAGGCTTGAGAAGGTCAGGCCGCCGAAGCCGCGGGAGAAGGAGGTCGAGATACTCACCGACGAGGAGATTGAGCGTATGTTCGCCAGCATCAATCCCGACACCGTTCTCGGTGCCAGGAACTCGGCGATCTTTTCGCTGATGCTGGATACCGGCCTCCGGCTCACCGAAGTTGTTACCCTGAAGCACCGGGATGTTCACCTGGACAAGCGGTACGTCAAGGTTTTGGGAAAGGGGGACAAGGAGCGCATCGTCTCATTCGGGAATAACTGCCAGAAGGTTCTGCTCAACTACGACCAGCACTACCGATTCGAGAATCAGGGTCAGAATGCCGAGACCTTCTTCCTGTGCATCGACGGCCACTCCATGGATGCTGAGGGTCTGCGGTCTCTCACCGAGCGCGTCTCGAAGGCCGCCGGGGTACCCAGATTACATCCGCACCTCCTGCGGCACACCTACGCCACCAGGTTTCTGCTGAACGGCGGAAATGTATTTCTTTTGCAACAGAACCTCGGCCACACCAGCCTGACCATGATCCAGCGGTATGTGCACATCGCCAGCAGGATGGCGGCCCTGGCCAGCCAGGAATTCTCCCCTCTGGACCAGTTCAAGATGGACAGGACCCGTCGCTACCGGCACGGATTCAACGGCGAGGGGTGGCAGGGGCAGATCTGCCCCAACGCTGGGAAGTCCTCAGGGAAGAAGAAGGGCCTGGGGAGATGAGTTCCTCCCCCGGCATCGCCTTCCCGGTCATCAGTGTCCCTCAGTTCACGATAATTCTCTCGTTACGGCCGAGCAGAGGTGCGAACCCGGCGGCCAGAAGGAGTTCCTGCACGTCGTATATCGACACCTCTTCGGTGTTCTGCACCAGAGCCAGGCCGATCTTTATCACTGTGTCCCGCGACGGGTTGCGGCGCTTTCCCGACTCCAGCTGGCCCGGATAGCCCTCATCCAGTCCGCTGCACTGCGCTAGTCTGTACCGGCTTTTCCCGGACTTTTCGCGCAGCGTTCTCAGAACGCTGGAAAACTGTGTTGGTTGGTTGGTCGCCATGGGGATTACCCTCCTAGGCCAAAGTCCACTCACCTCCACCGGGATCCGACCACTGGAGGGCAGGGACTTTGGTATGCGGCACGACCCGTGCCGAGAATCCTCCGGTGAGGGTCCTCCTGGCGCGATTGTCCTGCCTGTATCAAAAGGATAATTCCCTCCTCTTGACACAGAGATTGCGATTAGCGGGGATAATCTGGGGGAACAATCCACAAGACCGACGAGACCGGACTATTGATATGGTCAGGCGGTCACCTTGCAATGGCCCGACACGCGCGATCGGCGGCTAGCAGCCTGTCTGAGGAGTAGCTGGAGACCAGCAGGGTGGGAGAGCGCGGATTTGTGAATTCTGGAAGTTTCCGTGAGAACTGGCCGACGCTCAGCCGGGGAGACCTGTGGTTACTGCCGCTGCTTGGTGCACTGCCTGGGCGTCTGGCCCCGAACCGGAACAACTTCAGCAAGTTGTGGCCAGCGCAGATCAGCAGCCACTCCCGGTTCACCTTCTCCAGGCCCCGCAACAGGAACTGCCGGAAGCCTCGGCCCTGCTTTATCTGACCGAACACCGGCTCCACCGTCTCCATCCGCAGGGCGTAGCGCTCGCGACCTCGTTTGGTTCGCAGCTTGCGTCTCATCCGCTCACGGGCCGACAGTCCCTTGGGTATCCGTCCCCGGGGCGCTGGTTCCGGCTTCGTGCCGTGGCGGGTCTTCTCCGGCGCGATGTACAGGTCCACTCTCAGGGCCTCCACCTGGCCAACGGCCCTGGCCGAGTAGTAACCGGCGTCGGCGGACAGTTCCCTGGGCGTCTCTCCCGTATTCAGTATGGTCTCCCGGGTCATGACCACCGCCTGCCCCTTGTCCTAGACTTGGCCGGTGGCCCGGGCCGCCACGATCACCTGCTGCTCATGGTCCACCACCGCCTGGCGGTTGTACGACTGCTGGAAGTCCCGCCCTCCGGGACTGGGCATGATGCGGGAGTCGGGGTCGGTGAAGTTGCGCTGCGTCTTGTTATTGGGAACTTCGGGATGCTCCCTGCCCTCAGCCTCGGCCTGCTCCGCCGCCGCCTGAGCCTCGGCCTCAAACGCCGCCTTGGCCTCCCTTATCCTCCGCAGCCTTCCCTCCCGGAAGGACAACTCCTCCGGCAGTTCATCGCCCTGCTTGTCCCGGCCGTAGCGGCGGTCCTCCTGCTCATCCACCTCCCCGGCCCGGCGCAGCAACTCGTCCACCTCGGCCCTCAGCTGCGCCTCCCTCTCCTTCATGCGGCCGTCGCTCATGGCCTTGTGCCTCGACGCGTTGGCCCGCACCTTGGTGCTGTCCAGGGCCACATGCCCCAGCTTCACCAGACCAGCCTGCCGGCACAGCTCCAGCACTTGGTGGAACAAATCGGCCAACGCCGCCAGATGGTCCGTGCGAAAGTCGGAGATAGTGCGGAAGTCAGGGGTGTTGTTGTCTGCCAGCACCCGGAAGGCGATGTCCTCGCGTAGGCGCTGTGCGATGCGCCGCGACGATGCCACTCCGGTGTAATACCCATATAGCAGCACCTTGACCATCATCCTGGGATGGCAGGGAGGGCCGCCACGCTCCTCACCTTGGTAGCGGGCGATGATGGCCGAGAGGTTCAGATGCTCCACCAAGTCGGATATGAAGTAGGCAAGGTGGTCCTCCGGCAGCCATTCCCGCAGCACCGCCGGCAGCAGCAACTGCTGGCCAGAACCGTAAGGCGGAAGGTCTTAGTCATCGGCGTATTCCCATGCCGAAGGTTTCTCCCGTCATAACCTCAGCACCGTATCATCAGCGTTTCTCGAATGGACTGCTAGACCGACGGGTGCTGGCTCAAGGCACAAGTCGGCAGGTCGCTGTGGTCTCTGCACCGCAGGTCATGACGACTACGACGTGCGGTCTGGAGAATGTCTTACCATTGCCGGGATCTTCACGGCGACCACCGGTGCAAAGAAATGCGGGATGCGGGCAATGTGCCCGGGGATAACGAGGCAACCCAGTAAATTCGGCCACCAGGTCCCGCGGTCATTGTGACGGCTCACTCACTCGCTGTCTCAACCAGAGAAATGGAGTTGTTCAGGAAGTTCTGCCGGGGTCTGTAGTATGCACAGACCGCCCAGGCGGACGGCGAGAGCCGTTCCACTGTCCGCAGTATCATCTGCCGGATTCACGACAAGACCGCCTACCACTAGAACCAGGAGGCTATGAGTTTGGCGGTGCAGAACGGCCTGATCGATGGAAAGGGCCGTCAGACTGAATGACCAAGCCTTTCTACCCACCTTGTGTCCGGTTCGACTCCGCCGGTTACATCCGGAGGTCAGAAAGCATATTGCGCTTAGCGCAACATCAGAGTTTTAAGGGGCCATCACCCGGGGGCGAGTCTGTGGTCAGAACTACCTGGGTGCAGGGATTGTCCCACACCGCAACTGGAATAAAAACTGACTTGGAACACCCCGTACGCGTGCCCGACACCCCTCCGTGCTCGGTCGTTGTTACGTTGGGGAAATGGCCAGAAAAGTGTCAGCCAAATGCGCCTTCGCTGGCTGCCACTACCAGCGGAATATGACCCTCGCCGAGCGCGAGGAACTGAGGCGGGTGGAACGGTAGAACAATGCCACGGCGGGCCTCGTCTGCCCGGCCGACGTGAAGGCGGCCTTCAACTTCGAATTCGAGGATATCGACATCGATGTCCCTCTGGGGGAACTCCTGGTCGAGGCGTCCAAGGACACCCCCCGTTGGCGCGTGATGTAGACTCCGCTGCCAGGGGCGCCGGGCCGAGGCGTAGTGATGGTGAACCCCGACTGGCCGCCGTAAGGGACGCCCGGGCCTGGAGACAGCCACATGCACCCAGTGTATGGCGCGCCCGTGAATGTCAGGACATCCAAGCCCATTGACGCTGGTCTGCGTGTGGGAGAGTCGGTCCGCATTACGGCGTTCGACATGACCGGCTGCCCCCTCTGTAAGCCACTACGAAACTCTGCAGAACAACAGCGGCGTTAGCTACGCCGGCACCATCGCCAATGACGGCGTCTATACCGTGCCATCAAGTGTCCCTGACCCGCTACGTGTCCAAGTCCATATCCTGTACTTCCGCGAAGAGGAAAGCCAGGGCACCTTGCCCTAGTCGGATATGGTATCAAGATACTGCCCTAGATTGTTTTCCTGGGGAGCGGGTTCAATCCCTTGGCTAGACTTTACGCATAATTTAGAAAAAGTATAAAGACAGGGTAAGCTGGTCTGACCCCACTTTCCGAGAAAGGTCTGACCATGCTCACCCTGCCCGATGCCATTGTAACCGTTCTCCTTCCCTTTGCAACGCTGTTCACCAGCCCAACCTGGCGGAAAGCACAACTGCTGTTGGTAGGTGCAATCCTCACCCCGGGCCAGCGCACCGTGGCCGCGGCGCTGCGCGTCATGGGCCGCAGCGACCAGCGCGACTACGCCCGTTATCACGAGGTGCTCAACCGGGCCGTGTGGTCGTCCCGTGAGGTAGCCCGCGTCCTGCTGGTGCTCCTGCTCCAGCACCTGGACCGCGGCGACGGCCCCTTGATCTTCGGCATCGACGAAACCCTGGAACGGCGTCGCGGGGCCAAGATCAGGGCCCGAGGCATCTACCGGGACGCGGTGCGTTCCAGCCGCAATCAACTGGTCAAGGCCAGTGGTCTGCGCTGGATCTCCCTGATGTGGCTGGGACACGTCCCCTGGGCGGGACGCCATTGGGCTCTGCCGGTGCTCACCGTGCTGGCACCCTCATCTCGGTATCACGAGCAACAAGGACGCCGGCATAAGAAGATCACCGACTGGGCGCGGCAGATGGTCATGCTGTTGCGCCGCTGGCTGCCCCAGCGGTCCCTGGTCCTGGTGGGCGACAACAGCTACGCCGTGCTGGATCTGCTCCACTGCTGCCAATCCCTACGGGAACCGGTCACTCTCATTACCAGATTGCGCCTGGACGCGGCCCTGTACGCGCCAGCGCCAGCCCGCCAGCCGGGTCAGAACGGTCGTCCGCCACTGAAAGGCCCCCGGAGGCCATCGCTGAAAATGCTCCTTGAACAGGGCAGCGCGACTTGGGACAGCACCGAGGTGGCCTGGTACGACGGCACCACCCGCATCGTGGAGCTCACCTCCCAGATCGCGGTCTGGTACCGCTCGGGCAAGCCGCCCGTCACCATCCGCTGGGTGTTGATCCGCGACCCTCAGGGCCTCTTCGACCCCCAGGCTCTGCTCTGCACCGACCCGTCGGCGGACCCGACCCAAATCCTGGAATGGTTTGTCCTGCGCTGGCAACTGGAGGTCACCTTTCATGAGGTGCGTGCCCACCTGGGTGTGGAGACCCAACGCCAGTGGTCGGACCTGGCCATCGCCCGCACCACGCCCGTCCTGCTGGGTCTCTTCTCCTGGATGACCCTGGCCGCCCACTCGTTGCAAAAACGGCATCCCATGACCCAGCGCAGGGCGGCCTGGTACGACAAACCGTCACCGACCTTCGTGGACGCCATCGCCCTCGTGCGTCGCCACCTGTGGCTGGCGTCGGAGGGTTTTTCACTGTCGGTCGCTGACCCCGACACGCAGGAACTCCCCGTCGCTCTGTACCACCGGCTCGTAGATTCCCTCGCCTACGCCGCTTGAAAATGCGGAAAGCCTAGCTTGGGACCTAGCCGTAAAGTCCAAGAGTTAGTCCGAATATGAAGATTCTTGCCCTGACATCACTGTTGCTGCTTGGAACCGCGCTGGCGTGCGTGGCTTGCACATCCCCCGCGCCCCAGGAGGCGCCCCAACCTGTGGAGGCCCTAGTCATAAAGGGCATCAACAAGCCTACCCTCGACCTGGGCCGGCCGCGGCCGACCCTGATCAACACGCTCACACCGGAATAAATGCCAGAAGGTTTTTCACTGGCGTTAGTGCGAGACGCCCAGATATATGCCGCACAGCACGATGTTGAATTGACGGAGGCGATCACGCGACTGCTGCTGCGGGACTCAGTCGGAGAGTTGGACACAGACCTGCTGTCCAACGAGTCCGGCACCCTCGGAGGGCTCTGGATTCAGAATGAGCCGGGATACCGCGTCGTGATAGCGTTCAACAAGGACGGGGAAAAAACGATCGCTAAGTACGTCGAGGACGAGGCGTTGATGGGTCTTATCCAGATCAGAACCGTTCAGGCGACCTATCGGGAGTTGATGCAATCTCTACGGGAAGCCGGCTGGATAGTGGCGGAACTGGGGTTTCGGTCGGTGTCCGACATCAACCTGTTCGAAAACCGTGTCGAGGTCTACACCCCTGATCGAGCACGGATGGAAGGGGCCCTGCAAAAGAATGGGAAAACGCTGCCAGCACACGTCCACATTGTCGAGCGTAAACTACCGGTACGCCCTGAAGGCGGTTAGATCCTGAGCGGAAAGGACAGTGGTCGGGCGTATATTCGTAGCGCCCGGTACCATGACACGCAGGTCCAAAGTGCTGAAACTGCTCGTGACCCCGTTCCTGGTCATCCTGGCAACCCTGTTGAGTTGTTCAGGGGTGACGCCTGTCCCCGGAGCAACGCACCCGGCACCTGCGGAGACCTCGACGGTGAAACCCGCCGCCACAAGGGTGGTTGCGCCGGGTACCCAGCAGCAACTGACGACAATTTCTCCCACACCCGCTTCCAGAAGGACGCCGGCGACCCCCACACCCAACCAGAAACCGTCGCCCACCAGGGCAGGAACCCCCTCGTCCACTCCCTCCCCGACGGGATTACCAAGCGCCGCCCACAGGGGTATCGGTTCCGCTACGGGGGCTCCGTCGCTGCAGGGCCTGAGCGAGTTGCTGAGCATGGTTCCGCAGGAGTTTGCCGACGATACCTTGGTGTTTTCATTCAACGACCCGGAATTCCAGGATGGCCATGGGCAGCTTCCCGAGGGAAGAGCCATGCACCCGGAAATCGCCGCCAACATCGTCAAGCTGAAAGAGCTGTTGGGCCTGGACTTCTTGAACTACGAGCGGGGCATCTGGTCGTGGAAACCGGGTAACCGGTCAAGCACGTTCATGGTGTTCCAAGGCCCCATAGAGGGACAGCAAACCACGCACAAACTTGAAGACCTGGGCTTCAAGGAAACAAGCTACACGGACACGGCGTACTTCGAACTGGACGAGGACTTCAGTTTCGACATCAAACATCAACTGCGCAGAAGCGGGCTGTTCTTCAACCGTTTGGCCCTTGCGGGAGATTCGGTCCTGGCAGCGCCCGCCACGGAAATCATCGAGAGCCTGATTGCGGCCCGGCAAACGGGTTCCCAAGCGTTGTCAACCTCGTCTCCTCACTCGGCCCTGGCGGCCGCCGCCGGCGACGGGCTGGTGAGCGGCGCCTTCTTCACCGCGGGATGGATAGCGGAAACCTGGAACACGGTCAATCCCGGACCGGCAGACCGGCTGGAGCGCTACCGGGCAGGACCGGAGGCCTGGGGGACCATGACCGAGTACAGCCTGGCCTTGCTGGGCTACAGTGCAGGAGAAAACGCGGATGAAATGATCATCGCCCTGTACTACTCTCAGGCCACTGATGGCGAGGACGACTCGAGGGAACTGGCGGCCCGCTGGGGCAGCTATCTATACAACCCGTCCGGGCCGCTGGGAGAGGATGACGAGATTCCTCTGACCCAAGCCTGCTCCCCCCTCTCAGTGCATACAATCCGGGATGCAGAACATTCGATAGTTGTCGGACGCTGTACGATCAACAAGAATGCAGGAGCGGACTCAGTAATCGGCGGCCTCTCTCTATGGCTCTGGCTATTCGATACCAGGCAACTGGAATTCTTGGTCCAGGACATAGAAGACCTCAAGTAAAAGGGCAAGACAGGTTGACAGCCTATGAGTCCGACAAAGCCGCAGTCCTTCGAAGGCAAATTGAGGAACGGGCGCGGGTAGACTCCGGTAGGGGGCAGAATCGTACGCTAAGGCGGTTATTGACGCTTTGGCCACCGGTATTCGCCGGTGAGCAGGATGTGGGCCCACCCAAGGGGTGAGATGTGGGCCAGGAGCTCGGGATCGACTGTCAGCCCCGTGTGTTTCCGCTGTCTGACCGCCTTGCCGAGATGGACGGTATTCCAGTGGATGGCGATGGCAGCGAGCAGGTTGTACCCGGTCATGAGGTAGTGCCGGCCCTCGCCGCCGTGCGCGAAGGCGACACGCTGGTCGTGCCGAAACTCGACCGGCTGGCAAGGTCCGTCCCGGATGCCCGCGCCATCGCCGATCAGCTTCAGGAACGAGGCGTGAAACTGGCCCTAGGCAGGGCACTCTATGACCCGGGCGATCCCATGGGCAAGATGTTCTTCAATATCCTCGCCACTTTCGCCGAGTTCGAAGCCGATCTCATCCGCTTGCGCACCCGCGAGGGCATGGCCATCGCCCGCGCCAAGGGGAAATTGCACAGCATGCAGCCCAAACTGTCCGACAGACAGCAGCGGGAACTCTGCCGCATGCATGCCACCGGCGAGTATTCCATCAGCGATCTCGCCGAACTCTTCTCCGTCTCAAGAACAACCGTCTATCGCACACTCAACCGGCGTCATTCCCCTTAGCGTACGATTCTGCTCACTACCGGAATCGACCCGACTCGGGCGACCCGCAGCGTTCCCAGCTTTGGGCGGAGCTTCCTAGTGGGCAATCAATTTCCCCTCATGCTGGGCCACAAGCTGTCCGTCGCTCCGCTCCAGCACGATAGCGTTCCAATTTAGGTGGTATGGGATGTAGGATAGGCTGGGACTGAGTGGGGAGGTGAGGAGTGATGGGGTTGCTTTTCGAACTGGAAACCCGGTTGGAACAGGAATTGCCGCTACGCCTGCAGGGGACATTGCAGGAATCTTTGGACCAGTACCGCCTCAAGTGCCGCGATTGCGGACTGCTGATGCACCGCCATCACCGCTACTCCCGGTCCATCGCCACCCGATACGGCCTGCTGGAGTTGCAGATACCGGTGTTCCGCTGTGGGGACTGCCGCAGCATGACCAGTGGTGCGGAACTGCTGGGCGACGAGGAACGCTACCGCAGGTATTCAAAAAAACTGCCGACTGGGCCGTGAGATTGGCTGCTCTGGGGCTCAGCTACGCTCAGGCTGGCCGGTTGGTGGGCAGCGTCAAGAGCACTCTTTGCCGCTGGGTCAGACAGGAGGCAGTGAGAGAGCCGGTGCTGTCGGGGCATGTCTGGGAACTGGACGGAATGTGGACCAGGACCCGCTTAGGACCCAGGGAAATGCGGGTGATCCGGGACGAAATGGGCACTGCCCTGGGGTCTTTCGAACCCTGGTCCGAGGTGATAGACCAAGCCTGGCGGCAGGCTGAGGGCACTCCGGTCCACTTGGTGAGCGACGATGATCGTGCCATAGCTGCCGGAATTGAGTTGGTTTACGGGAGGGAGGCGCCCCACCAGCTCTGCCAGTTCCACCTGTTGCGGGAATACCGGCGCAACGTGGGCCATCAGGGATTCAGGGCGGCAAGGGCGTTGCTGGAATCCGCCAGCAGAGCCGAGGCAGAGGAGCATGCCCGGGAGGCAATTATCCGCAGCGGAGGCAAGGCCCTGGATTGGTGTCGCAAAGCATCGGGAAAGGGTATGACCCATCTGGGGACAGGGCATGAAAGACACCGGACAACATCACGACTGGAGCGTCAGAACCGGGAGTACCGCAGACGGGAAAAGATGGGAACCGTCTGGTCGCCCCACAACCTGCTGGCACTGCTCCAAATCAGGGGCCTCATAAATCAAACCACCTAATTCGGAACCCTGCCCTCCAGCACCTCCACCTTGACGCCGGCGTAGCTGGGCCGGTCTTGGGCTGGAAGCAGTTGCAGGGTGCCTAACTGGTACTTGACAGTGTTGTCCCTGGCCACCTGGCGCAGGTGCTTGAAGCAGAGGATCCGTTCCAGATGCGGGAGGGATTTTGCGTGGGTTTGACGTTTGCCGGGTCGTGCTGGGTTGGGGTTTTGCTGTCATGGGACAAGAAAGCCGAGGTCTCTCAGGTCTACCATTTGAGTCCATATGAGGGGGATATGCGTCTCGCAGAGCACGGTTATGGTGGATCCGTGTGTTGAACTCACGGCATCTATGGAGATGTCGTTGCACGTCTCGTCCAAGGGCTGGCTCGGCCAGCCTTGGATCAGGGCAGCGCTTTCAGGGAAACGCTGGGGTACTATGGTCTTATAGTCTTCCAGCCTCGCTCTGAGTTCGTCGAGATTCGAATCCGCGGCCTTTGGGTCTTCGAAGGCTATGGTGAGGGCAAAGTATGGCTGTCCGTCTTGTAAGCCGTTGCCGGCTGCGAGAATTTCCCATTGTTCCAGGGTATCCCAGGAGGCAGGCTTTACGTGCGTCAGAGGAATGCTTCCCAGGGGGTTGAAGACGCCGGTCCTGGTCAGTATTACTGTAGCCAGTGTCGGTCCCAGTGATTCCAGGGCAGTTAGGGCCAAGGTGTTGTGTGTTGATGACTTGGTCTCTCCGGCCAATGAGCCAAGGAATTCCTCTACTGAGGCGGTTTCCGGGGAAGCTACGAATAGATCCTTGGTCACAAAAACCCTGTTGGTCCGGTTGAGGCCCAATGGGGAATTGCTGAGGGTGACCTGAAAGTCTTTTCTGTTTGCGTAGTATTGGTTTCCCTCGAGGGTTTTCTGCTCGTAGCCCGATTTCAGCAGTTTCTGAGTTATCTCGGAGTCATTGAATTCTCCTAGCAGGACTGCTGGGTTCAGGGGTAGTCTGCTTGTGGTACCGACGGCGACGGCTGATTTGATGCTGAACAGATCCAGCCCGAATTCCTCCACCCACTCCTCTGGTGATTGCCGCATGGTGACTACAAATTCTGTGGGGAATGCTCTTGCGAGAGCTTCAAAGAAACTGGTCTGTTCCCCTTTGCTCATATTGAGGAACTCTTCCAGCGTGCTTGGGTTAGGAGCTCCGGTGAATTGGATGGCTTTGCCGTGATGGCTGATCCATATTCCCTTGTCCAGCCATGATGCAGGGATGAAAGAGAGAATATGGCTCTTGTGTGAGGTGTCCGGGCCCTCTGGGGGGTGCGGGCTTGGGGGCCTTGTTGATTCCGCTTTTTGCGGGGTCTTGGTCGTTTCTCTGGTGGCCTTGGGTGGTGTGGTGGGCGTATTTCTAGGTGTGTTCACCTTGCCACTGGCTGATTCATTTGAGTCCCGGAGTTTCTTATCCGGGGCTTCGGTTGGCTGGGTAGTTGCAGTGGGAAAGGGAGTGAGAGTGGCAGTCGGGTTGCATCCGACTGCCACTGTTATGAAGATGATCGATAAGATGGTGATCTTCAGCATCGTTGTTTGAAGTCCATGACTGTGCCGGAGGTGCGACGGCTGCTGACACGCCTGGTATGGACAGCAAGCCAACCGCCTGATTTCATCCTGTACTGGTCGTGGCGGAGACGGCGCCACCAATCACGAGCACGCCGCTGCCATTACAAACGACGCCTCGCCAGCTATCTGCGGCTGTAGTATTAGTAACTATCTCAAAATAGGATTGGTGTGAAAGGGAGAACAGACCGGGGGTTTGGTCAAGATTAGGGAAAGTTGTGTGGTGGTGAATTATGGGGAAGAGGGAGACTCTGCCAACGATATGGGAAGTACCTGATGATCTGTGGGAGCGAATTGAGCCGGTGATTTTGCGGATGGACCCACTCAAGCCGAAGGGGCGCAAACGGGTGGACCAGCGGAGGATGCTGGGCTGAGTGTCGGTGTCCACCACGATGGCGGCCTTGTGCCCGTCAAAGCGACGCTGCTTGCTCTTGTGGCCGTGGCGCATATCCGGATCATGCACCGACACCATCCGGTCCTTGCTCACCCCACTGAGGCTCACCTCACCATCAGCATCGCCAGCGCCGTCCACGCCGCGCTTCACGTCCTGGAGCAGCAACCGAGCCAGCAGCTCCGCAGCCTCAACTATCGCTTGCCGCTCGACGCCGTCCGCAGGCAGCCCAGCCGGGCCAGCCGGGCCAGTTCCAAAAGCTGGTCGGCATCGGCCACGATCTCTCCGAGCAGCTCCCGCCGCGCCTGTCGATCCGACCAGTCAATGGCCGCTTCACCCTTCACGCTGCTGCCCACGTAACGGTCGTAGCCGTGCGCCTCAGCCCATTGCCGCAGGGAAACTTCTTCCACCGATGCCAGTGTCCGTATCAGCTTCGCGATGCCGTCGCCCAATAGATTGTAGGTATCCTTGACCGCGCCCCGGCCCAGGATGTAAGTGGTGTCCAGCGCCACCCGCATGCCACGACCCCGCTTCAGGTACCCAGCCTCACGGGCCAGCCGCAGGCTGGACTCGAATACCTCCCGCACCTTGTCGTGCAGGATCAGCTGGGCGCGGAATACCTGCAACGTGCTCTTGGCGAATGGTCGATCCTCGACCTCAATCCCCAAGGCCACCTTCCAGCGGATGTCGAAGTCGGCCCGGGCCTTGGCCTCGACGTCGCTCACCTTGTCGTGGGCCTGCAACAGCAGAGCGGTGGCCAGCAGGCTGGGCGGCACACTGTCCCGGCCGTTGTCGGCGCAGTAGAACTCGGCGAAATCCGTGTCCCGGAACAGCCGATCCCGCAGCGAGGCCAGCAGACCGTAGAAGGTATCCCGCCCCACGTGGTCCAGATACAATCGGTCCGCTTCCCACAATCCCCTCTGCTCCGACCGCTCTCCCAGCATTCTCAGCCCCCGATATGCTTGTTGACACCACTATACCCGCCAGCCCGGCCACCGCCACTTTCCGGCCAGATTTCTAGGAGGTCTATCTGAAAGCCCATGCCAATGGTATTGAGGCCCACCGGGAGCTGCGTGAATACTTCCGGTTCTACAACGAACGGAGGCCACATCAGGCCTTGGGCTACCGGACACCGGCGGAGGTCTTCTACAGGCAGCCTTTTGATGAGGAAGGGGATCTGAAGAGAAGGAGGTGCTCGGACCAACCGGTCTTGGTATCGCGCGGAGCGGTGCAGGAGTCCCACTTAATTGTGGCCTGATCCTGTCCAACCCATGTGGTCCACCTCAAGGGTTGGCCCGTTCCAGCAGCTTCCCGGGTGAAGGGCCCAAGCATCTGTTGGGGCTCTGTCAGGAAAAGTGCGGCGGCCATGGTTTCAAGTTTCAAATGGTCTGAAGAGACCAAGATCGCGTTAGCTCCACGTACCGACATCAATTTGAAGACTAAATTCCAACGCAGGCCGTGCCAAGATTTCTTTGTACACAATCTGAATTGAGTTCCGGTGTTCAGTTTCGCGCGTTATTGGGCTATCACTTTGCAGGTGCACATGTGAATTAGAAAGAATACTTTTTTACACCTTATATGCACACTATGCACACAAATCGTTATGGCATTTCCCGCAAGATGGGCGATACATTTGGATGGGCAAGTCTCGCGACCTAACAATCCACCCTATCCGCAGCAGCAAAGATGCGACGGACGTACCTATATACCTGGAGGCCGCGTTAATTAGATCCCTTGCAAAGGGACTCAGTCCGATGAAGAGACCGGGGGGAGGAATGTCAGTAACAAGTCGGAATTATTCGGAGCAAAGGGCGACTGCCGCACCAGATACACTGCCTGGAGGGGAAGGCCCCGCTGTCGGGACCGAGCCCATCGCCGTAGTCGGAATGGCCTGCAAGTTTCCTGGGGCATCCGACATTGGGTCCCTGTGGCAACTGCTGGAACGCGGCGGAAATGCCGTTGTCGAGGGAGTTCCAGGGTCCGGGATCGGGCGTATCGGCCAGTTCTATCCGGCGTCGGCCAATCGGTTGGAGGCATGCAGGTACGCCGCCCTGGTAGACGATATAGACCTCTTCGACGCCGAGTTCTTTCGCATATCTCCCGTCGAGGCCCAGCTACTTGACCCCCAGCAGCGCATGGTGCTGGAGACCTGCTGGCAGGCTGTCGAGGACGCCGGGATAGATGCCGACCGGCTGTCAGGGACTCGAACCGGGGTCTTTATCGGCGCAAGCAACAACGACTACAGAGGAGTCATTCTCTCCTCCTCCGGTCCCAACCCAGAGCCAGCGGACAGCCTCTACACCGTCAGCGGGACTTCTTTCAATACCATCGCTGGACGTGTCTCCTATGCATTGGGGCTGGAGGGGCCCTCCCTGATAGTCGATACGGCCTGTTCGTCATCGCTGGTGGCAGTCCACATGGCCATGTCGGTGCTCCGGCAGGGCGAGGCGGACTTGGCCTTGGTTGGCGGGGTACAGGCTATTTTCTCCGGGCGGCTCACCGAACTCAGGGCCGTCGCCGGCATGCTCTCCCCTGACGGGCAATGCAAGGCCTTCGATGCCTCCGCCAACGGATTCGTCCGGGGAGAGGGATGCGGAATCGCGGTCCTGAAGCGGCTCAGTGATGCGGAGGCCGATGGAGACCCCATCTGGGGTGTGATACGTGGTTCCGCCATCAACCAGGACGGCGCCAGCGCGGGCCTGACCGTGCCCAGCACCGGGGCCCAGGTGCGGGTGATACAGGAGGCCCTGCTGCAGGCAGACGTCGCGCCGTCGGGCGTGGACTACCTGGAGGCCCACGGCACCGGGACCCTGGTCGGCGACCCCATTGAGTTGAGCGCGGCTGCCGAGGCTTATGGCGAAGGGAGGGAGGCGGACTGTCCCCTGCTGGTCGGCTCCATCAAGACTAACGTGGGCCACCTGGAGCCGACGGCGGGAATCGCTGGCCTGATGAAAGTATTGCTGTCCATGAAGCACGGCATTATTCCCAAGCATCTGCATTTCACGGACCCCAATCCCAGGGTGGACTGGACGAATCTTCCCGTGCAGATTGCCTCGGAGCATATGGAGTGGCCAACGCAGGCCGGTCGTCCCATGAGGGCAGGCGTGAGCTCCTACGGATGGTCGGGGACCAACGCCCACGTGATAGTGGAGTCGTACGGCACCTCTAAGGAAGACCGGGTTGCCGTCCGAGGGATGCTTCGTCCCACGGGGGCTGCCGTCCGCCCTTCGGCTCCTCTCGTGGAGCGGGGTGACACGGACCCAGCATCCACGCCGGAGCTTGCGGAACGTCCGCTGCGCATGCTGCCTTTGTCGGGGAAGACGGAGGCAGCCCTTCGGGATTTGGCCAAGTCGTACCTGGCCACACTCGGCGAACTGCGGGACAACGCGGGTAACGCACCTGTGGCGAACTCCCTTCTTGCGGACATGGCTTGGAGCGCAGGCATGGGCCGCAGCCACTTCGACTCCCGGGCCGGAGTCGTGTTTCGGGACATGGAATCCCTGGGGGAGAGGCTGTCGCACGTTGCCGAATCCGAGGAGCTATATCCCGTCCCCTCAGCATCCAAGGTGGCCTTCGCCTACACCGGACAGGCCAGCCAGTGGGTCGGCATGGGCGAGGACCTCTATCGCAGCGAGCCGGCGGCCCGGGAGGTCATGGACCGTTGCGACCTCCTCATACGGGAGGAAAGGGGGGCATCGCTCCTTGACGTAATGTTCGGGCGCCCGGGATCCGCAGGCGATCTGGACGACCCGGCGTGGACCCAACCCGCCATTTACACTCTCGAGTGCGCCCTGACGGCCCTGTGGGCCAGCATCGGCATTCGCCCCAGCGCGGTGGTGGGACACAGCCTGGGAGAAATCGCTGCCGCCCAGGCCGCCGGTGTGTTTTCCCTAGAGACTGGACTCAGGTTCGCCTCCGCCAGGGGGCGGCTTATGGGAGCCCTTCCCAGGGCGGGAGCGATGGCGGCCGTGTTTGCCCCCGCATCCCGTTTGGCGCCGAAGGTTACCCAGTGGCATGAGTCCCAGGGTTCCTCGGACCTCTGTATTGGCGTGGATAACGGCACCCAGCAGGTAATCAGCGGCCCCGCCGAGGAGGTGGACGAGTTCTGTCGCCTGCTGGAGTCGGAGGAATTCAACGTGCTGCGGCTGAGGCCCAGCCCCGCCTACCACAGCCCTCTCGTTGAGCCTGCCCTAGACGATCTGGAGGCGGTGTTCGACGGGATGGACGTCGCTGCCCCATCAATTCCGTTGATCAGCAACATCACGGGAAAGCCCGTGGGGCGGGAAACGGTGATGGACGGTTCCTATTGGCGGAGACAGGCCCGGCAGCCCGTTGCCTTTCTTGGTTGCGTGGAGAGCCTAGCCGACCTGGAAGTGGACGCGGTCATAGAACTGGGACCGCACTCCATCCTGGGGCCCTTGGTCTCTTTCAACTGGCCGGAGGGTGCGGGCAACCCCCAAGCGCCGTTGGTCCTGCCGAGCCTGCTGCGGCCTGCATCCGACGGGTCTGAGCCGGAACGGGCCGAGGCCTTTGTTCGGGCCGTTGCGCGGGCCTATGAGGCCGGTCTGCCCTTGGATTTCTCCGGCTTGTTCGAGGGCGAAACGACGCGGCGCGTTCCGCTGCCCACCTACCCCTTCCAGCGCCGCCGCCACTGGGTGCCTTCCTCGAGGAGGGCGCGGTCCGCCGATGCCCACCCCCTGCTGGGAGCCAGGCATGAGTCGCCCCGAGGCGAGGTCATGTTCGAGACGGAGATGCTCCCTACCGATCCCGCGTGGCTGGACGACCACCGAGTGTACGGCCGCGTGGTCATGCCGGGCGCAGTATACGGGGCCATGGCCGCCTCCGTTTCACTCGCCGGAGGCGCATCGTCAACCGCTATCGGAGACCTGCGGCTGCACAGCGCGCTGGTATTCCCCGAGGACAGCGGGGACGAGTCGACGGGCAAACGCCTGCAGATCGTAGTCGATGGCGGAAGGGGTGCACAGACCCGCCACTTTGAGGTCTACAGCCGGGACTCCACGCCCGACTCCACGGACGAAACATGGACGCTGCACGCCGAGGGAGAAATAGAGCCGGCGCCCGGGCGTCCGGCCCGCGGGGAACGGGCCGACCTAGCCCAGCTCAAAGCCAGCCTCCAAGAGCAGGACGTGGCTGCCTACTACCGCGACAAGGCCGGTTCGGGCGTTGCTTTTGGCCCCAGTCTCCGCACCGTCACTGGTCTGTGGTGCCAAGGGGCCGAGGCTGTCGGCGAAATAGCCCTTCAGGAAACGGGCGACAGTGGCATGGAGGTCCACCCCCTCCTGCTCGACGGCTGCTTCCAGGTGCTTTCGGCCACCCGATTGCTGTCCGGTGCCGGGGGCGACGAGACATATCTGCCCTTCGGCTGGGAACGTCTCTGGTTGCATGGTCCATTGCAGGACCGGGTGGTATGCCGCGCTCAACTGAGACCCTCAGGCGATGGTGCGTCAGCGGAGGACGACCCGGCTGCGGTGGCGGAGACACTGACTGGAGACCTGTGGCTCTACACCACGGAGGGGGACCCACTTGGCGGGTTGTCTGGATTCACGCTGAAAAGGGCCACAAGGGCCACCCTTCTTTCCGCTGCCGAGGGACTGCAGGATCTGTTGTATGAACCAGCCTGGCGCGATGCGCCGTTGTCCACCGCCCTGCTCTCGGCGGAGGAACTGGCCGCCCCCTCCAAGACTGCCGCGAAGGTCGACACGTTCGCCGAGTTCTTGGCCGTGGAGGGTGTGGACGTCGACGCCCGCGCCTCTTTGCTGGAGGACCTGGAGCGGCTGTCTCGCTCTCTTGCACTGCGGGGACTGGAACTGCTGGGGTGGGAGCGTACAGCGGGGGATCCCGTAGACGCTGAGAGCCTGATGGACCGGTTCGGCGTGCTACCGGCCCATTCCCGGCTGGTGGCGCGCATGCTGGGGTTGCTGTGCGACGCGGGGGTCCTGGAACGTTCCGGGGGCCAGGGGTATCGCGTCGTCATAGGCGCGGGTGAACCGCTACCGGACGAGGCCCTGGACGACGCGGAGGCTTTCGCCGACCAGATCGCCTGGCGCCACCCTCACGGCGAGAGCGAGATCGGCCTAGTGAGCAGGAGCGGCGCGGCCTTGGCAGATGTTCTGGCAGGCCACATCGACCCGCTGTCGATCTTGTTCAGGACCGACGGGCCCAATCTGGCAGACTTCTACTTTTCCGCTCCCGCCTCAAGAGCTTCCAACCGGCTGCTGGCCGAGGCGGTGGCGTCCATGGTGGCCGAGTGGCCGGAGGGCCGGCGCCTGCGGGTTATCGAAGTGGGAGCGGGCACCGGATCCGGGACCTCCGTCGTTCTTCCCGTGCTTCCCGAAGGCAACTTCGATTACGTCTACACCGACATTTCCGCCGGGTTCTTCGCCACTGCGGAGGACCGTTTTCGAGAGTCCGGCGCGTCGATGGTCTACCGTCCGCTGGACATCGAACGGGACCCGGCTTCGCAGGGCTATGACCTCCATTCATACGACCTCCTTATCGCGGTGAACGTGCTTCACGCCACCCGGGACCTGGGTGAGACCCTGTCCCACTGCCGCGACCTGCTGGCTCCCTCCGGCCAGCTCATTGCCCTAGAGAGCCTCAGGGGCCGAGGCTGGCAGGACATGACCTTCGGGCAGCTTGACGGATGGTGGCGCTTCTGCGATTCCTACAGGACAGACCACGCCACTGCCTCACCGCAGGTGTGGGTGCAGGCCCTCACCGACGTCGGAATGGAGGATGCCACGGTGCTCGGCGGGGACCGGGGGAGCGTCGAGCCTCCCCTGGGCTCCGGCGTCATCATGGCCCGGGGACCGCGCAATATTGTCCAGTCGCCGGGGGTCTGGCTGCTGGCAACGGACGAGGGGGCAGTTGCCGAGGAAATCGCGGCGGCACTGGTGGGCCAAAACCAGGTGGCGGTGCTGGCCGGGGCGAATATCAGCGGCGACGACCCATTCCCGCAGGAAGGCATCCTTCGGGTCTCGCTGAACCCGGAGAGCAGGGAGGACTGGGTTTCTCTTATCGAAGAACTGCCCAGGGACATTCCCCTGACCGGCGTCGTTCACTTGGTCTCGCTGGACGGGAATGGAACGGAGGCCACGACCGGCGAGCTGGCGCGGGTTACGAGGAAAGCCGGAGCCACCGCCTTGGCCATGGTGCAGGGCCTGCTGGACGCGGGAACTTCCCCGTCGCTGGGTACCTGGTTCATAACCAGGGGAGCCCAGGCGTTGGAGCGCGAATACATGCGCCCGAGCGCCGGGGAACTGGCGGGCGCCTCGCTATGGGGCTTCGGCAAGGCGGTGGCGCGAGAGGCAGGATACCTGCAACCCAGGATGATCGACTTGGACCCCGGCTTCGGCGTCCCCGTGGCGGAGCTGACCGGCGAGCTGATGCGCCCGGACCAAGAATCCCATGTCGCCTATCGTGACGGGACCAGAAGGGCGGCCCGGCTCGTCCGAATCGGTGCCGGACGGGTCAGGCAGTCCCTGCCCGACGATTCCAACTGGAGAATGGCGCCAGACCCCAGCGGAGACCTGTCGGGAATCCACGCCGAGGCTATGCAGTCCAGGCCGCTGGAGGAGGGAGAGGTGCGTGTGGCCGTGGAGGCCGTGGGGCTGAACTTTTCCGACGTGCTTACTGGCATGGGGGCGGTCCGCCTGGCTTCCTCTGAGCTGCCGGTCCTCGGGGACGAGTTCTGCGGGCGCATCTTGGAGGCAGGGCCGGACGTGGACGACTTTTCCCCAGGAGACTTGGTGCTGGGGTTAGGCACAGGATCGTTCCAAAAGGAGTTGGCCACTCCTGCCGAAATGGTGGCCCATGCTCCCGGCGGCCTGACGGTGCCGGAACTGGCAACCATCCCCACCTCCTTTGTGAGTGCCGAACTGTCCTTCGACTTCACGGGACTGAATCCCAACGATCGGGTGCTGATTCACACTGCGTCGGGAGGCGTCGGACTGGCCGCGCTCCAGCTGGTGCAGGCGGCGGGCGCAGAGGTTTTTGCCACCGCCAGCGCTCCCAAGCAGGACTACCTGCGGTCGCTGGGCATACGCCACGTTTTCGACAGCCGCTCCACCGACTTCGGAACAGCCATCATGGAGGCGACCGGCGGTCAGGGAGTAACCGTCGTCCTTAACAGCCTGACGGGGCCCGGATTCATCGAGGCCAGCCTGTCGTGCCTGGCCCCCAACGGCAGGTTCATGGAAATGAGCAGGCGCGATATTTGGACCCAGGAGGAGATGGCCGCTTACCGCCCGGACGTAGCCTACGCGATTCTGGAGGTCGACGGCCTGAAGGTCCATGATACCGCGACCTTGGGGGCATCCCTGAAGAGGGTGATTTCCAGAATTTCGTCTGGAGAGCTGCAGCCGCTGGTCCATACGCGGTGGCCGATGACGGAAATCGGGGCCGCTATGGATTTCATGCGCTCCGCCCGTCACGTTGGCAAGAACGTCATGGTCATGCCGCCCCTAACCACTGGCCGCCTGCGGGCCGATGGCACGTATCTCGTTACCGGCGGCTTGGGAGGAATCGGCTGCGCCGTCGCCGACTGGCTGGCCGAGCGCGGCGCAGGAACTATAGTGCTCAATGGACGCCGTCCCCCGGACCCCGAGGCGGAACTGGCCATCGAGGGGCTGCGGCAGCAGGGCGCCAACATCGTCGTAGAGCTGGCCGATGTTACCAGCCAAGAGGCCCTGGACAACATGCTGGAACGCATGGAAAAGGATCTTCCACCCCTTGCCGGCATTATCCACAGCGTTGGCGTACTGTCCGACGGAGCCTTGGGGAACCAGAACTGGGACCGGTTCGAGCAGGTCCTATGGCCCAAGATCCTAGGCGCTTGGCACCTGCACCGGGCCACGCTGCATCGCGACTTGGACCTGTTCGTCCTGTTCTCCAGCGTGACCGGTGTACTGGGCAATTCCGGACAGGGCAACCACGCGGCCGCAAACGCCTTTCTCGACCAGCTGGCCGCATACCGGCGCTCCTTGGGCCTGCGGGGACAGTCCATCGCCTGGGGCGCTTGGTCCGGCCTGGGCGAGGCGGAGGAACAGCGGGAGCGCATCGAGCGTCAGCTGGCCGCATCGGGCACCGGCTGGATTTCGCCCCAGCTCGGAATCAGGGCCCTCGATCAGCTGGTCGCCCTGGATGTGAACGCCTCCATGGTGGCTGCGGTAGACTGGCCGGTTTTTGCCGAAAATCTGTACGATCGCCCACCGTTTCTCGAGGAGTTGCTGGGGGAGAACGCTGATTCGCAAGGGGATGATGCGGGGCAGTTGGCAGCGGCCGATCTGGTCTCCCAGATTCACGAATCCCCGGCGATGGAACGGCCGGGCGTCGCCGCCGCCTTCCTGCAGCGGGAATTGCAGGCGGTACTGCGGCTTCCCTCAGCCCCGGCGCTGCAGGTGGGCTTCTTCGACCTTGGCATGGACTCGCTTATGTCCGTCGAGCTGCGGAACCGGCTCAATCGCGCCTTGGCCGGGGAATTCGTGCTGTCCAATTCGGCAATTTTCGACTACCCCAATGTGTCCAGCTTGGCGGAACACATCGTGGATGGCTTGGCCCGTTCCAATGGCGCCTCGATTGCCGAACCCCGGGAGCTCCCAGAGCCGACAGTCCAGCGAAAAGCCACGAGCCTCGACGACAGCATCGCCATCGTCGGCATGGCCTGCAAGTTCCCTGGCGCGCCGGACCTGTCCGCCTATTGGGAAATCTTGGCATCGGGCCGGGAGACGATTACCGATGGCCGTCAGAGTCCCGGCTCTTGGGCGGGCCTCACGGGCGACCCCGCCGCGAAGGACCCTGCATTGCGGATGGGTGGGTTCATCGAAAACATCGACCAGTTCGACGCCCGTTTCTTCGGGATCCAGCCGATGTCGGCCCGTTCCATGGATCCGCAGCAGAGGATGTTGCTCGAGACTGCGTGGCAGGCCTTGGAGGACGCCGACATCGACCCAGCCAGCCTCCGGGGCAGCCGAACCGGGGTCTATCTGGGCATGGGCGGCAGCGAATACAGGGAGGTGATCATCTCGAGCGGAAACGAGGACAGTTTCTTCGGCACCACCAGCAGTGTGACCGCTGGACGGGTGGCCTTCGCCCTCGGGTTGGAGGGACCCGCTATGCCCATCGACATGGCCTGCGCCTCCTCCTTGGCGGCCGTGCACCAAGCCGTTGCGGCCTTGGAGCGGGGCGAGGTGGACCTGGCCCTCGTTGCGGGGGTCAACGCCCAGTTCTCCCTGCCCATCGTCAGGTTCCACCGGGAGGTGGGAATGCTCTCCGAATCGGGGCGTTGCAGCGCCTTCGACGCCTCGGCCGACGGATTCGTCCGCGGTGAGGGATGCGGTGTGCTGGTGCTCAAACGGGCCGGGGAGGCCGAGGGTGACGGGGACCGAATCTGGGGCTTGGTCCGGGGAACGGCGCTCAACCAGAATGGTGTTAGCGCCGCCATCCAGACTCCCAACGGCCCGGCCCAGGAACGTGTCCTCCAAGATGCCTTGGACCGAGCCGGGGTCGCTCCCTCCGAGGTTGACTACCTGGAAGCCCATGGCTCCGGCACTCTCTTGGGCGACTCCATCGAGCTCCGCGCCATCGCCTCCGTTTACGGCAGAGGACGTGCTACCGACCAGCCGTTGCTGGTGGGCTCGGTGAAGGCCAACATAGGCCATTTGGAATGGGCCTCCGGCATGGCCAGCATCATCAAGGCCGTTCTCGCCATGAACCACCAGATGATCCCGGCCCATCTGAATTTCAGCAACCCCAACCCGGACTTCGAATGGGACCGGATGCCCCTCCGCATCACCTCGGAATCGACGGACTGGCCGGTGCACCGGGACCGTCCACCGCTGGCCGCGATCAACTCCTTCGGCCTGTCGGGTACCAACGCACACATGATTATCGAGGGGTACGGAACGCCAGTCGGCGACACGAACGGGAGGGTCTCCCCGACGGTCCTGTCCGGTGCCCCCCAGCTTGTGGTCGTCGAGGGCGGAGCGCCCGGCGCCGCCTCGGCGCCGGCGGTGGTTGGCTCTGCGGAACGGCACGTTCGTATGCTTCCCCTGTCCGGAAAGACACCAGGCGCCCTGCGCGATTTGGTGCTGGGCTACTTGTCCTGGTTGGATGAGCGGTCGGAACTGCTCAATACGAATGATGACGATGCTTGGACCACTCTGTCGGACATGGCGTGGTCAGCCGGCGTCGGCCGGAGCCACTTCGACCACCGCAGCGCCTTGGGGTTCCGCGATGCGGCCGAGCTGAGGGGGAAGCTGACGTCCTTGGCATCGGCGGAGGTGGCGGAGGAACACACCCCACTGCCCGCCTCCATCCGGACCGCTTTCCTCTACCCCGGTCGAGATGCGCAATGGATCGGCTTGGGTCGGGAGCTCTACGATGCGGAGCCGCTGTTCCGCGTTGTGCTGGACCGTTGCGATGAGGTTGTGAGGCAAGAGCGCGGCGTTTCCCTTCTCGATGGGATGTTCGGTGATGAGGGATCCAACGGAGACGTGCTATCGGGTGCGTCAACCTACGCCATCCAGGCTGGCCTCACAGCCCTGTGGAACAGCGCCGGGGTGAATCCCTCCGTGGTCTACGGACGGGGCGTTGGTGAGGTGGCAGCGGCATTCGCGGCCGGTGTAGTCTCCCTCGAGGACGGCCTGCGACTCCTGTTGTCTCTGAGTTCAGGCACGCCCTCGGTACGGGACATCCAGACCGGCGCTCCTTCGGTTACCTGGCACAGCTACGGCACAGGCCGGGTGATGCAGGCTTCCGACGATCTCAATGAGGCCTTCTGGCTACGGGCCACCAGCGATCCGGGGAGGAACCGGGACCAAGAATCGACGCTCAGGGAGTTGGGCGTCGACTTCGTCGTCGAACTCGGCCCGTTCCCCTCCGCCGATTCTTCAGGGAACGGGACCAGCCCTGCACGACCATCCATACTGACCAAGGCAGGCTCCGTGGAAAGCAGGCCTTGGCACCGGGAGGACGCAGGAGCAGCGGCAGAGCAGGTCCAATTCCTGCAGGGCATCGCCGAGGCCTATTCGGCCGGCTTGCGCTTGTCGTTCCAAGGGCTGTTCTCCGGGGAACGCCGAAGTCGTATCTCCATTCCCGGCTATCCCTTCCAGCGTCGCAGCTTCTGGGTACGGGAACGGCGGGAGGGCTGAAGCGGGGCCACTGGTGGGTATTCATAGCGGGCTGCGAGCAAGCATCGAGGCAATACCAGGTACATTGCGAAAGGTACATTTGAATACCGATAACACCGTGTCTTACCGAACATACCAAGCGTAATAACCAACGTCATTTGACATTTCTAGGTTTTCATGTAGTACATTTGATACAGTAGCTTTGGGGATTTGGTGCGGCCACTTCGCCGGGCAGCCGATCACCTCGGCAACTAACCAAAGAATCATTAGGAGAATAGTCAATGCCCTCTATAGAAGAACGGGTCCGGAAACTGGTGGATGACAATCTGGAAATCGAAGGGCGTTCTGCTGGCAGCCCCTTGGCCCTAAACTCAAGCCTGAGGGATTCCGGGCTCTCCTCGGTGGAGTTCGTGGAGTTTGCCAAGCTGGTTTCGCAGGAATTCAGCTTGACCCTGTCCACCGAGGACTGCGCCAATATCAACACCATGGGCGAGTTTGTCTCCTTCATCGAAGCCAAGTCCTCCTGAGGCGGCTTGACCATCGGCGGGGAGACTGAACGCCCTTCCCGCTACCCGGCTTCGGAAACGGAAGTGTCCGGTGCTCCCCGCATCGCGGACGGGCCGTGGTGGAAGGGCTGCTGCACCATCAGCGGCGTGGCGGTGGTGCATGTGGACCTGCAGCCACACGCAGTCCGCCAAAGAGAAGCGACACGGTGGCTCGACCGGGAGGAACTGTTTCGTCTCGAAAAGTTTCGATTCGCCGGTGCCGACCGCAGGTTCATATTCTGCAGGTCTGCTCTGAGGGCAATCCTCTCGTACCTCTTGGATTGCCCAAATAACTGCATCTCCTTCGATGCCGCCTCTTTCGGAAAGCCTTTTGTGACGGTGAGCGGGGTTCCGGCGCCTTTGCGATTCAACGTCGCCCACAGCGGTGGTCACGGGCTGATCGCTTTCTCTTGGGACCGCGAGGTCGGCGTCGACGTCGAGGAGCGGCACCCCAGGCGTCACCTCGAAGGGTTGATCGATACCGTGATGGCCCCGGTCGAGCGAGCGAAACTGCTATCCTTGGCCGAAGATAGACGGTTGCAACTCTTCTATCGCGTTTGGACAATGAAAGAGGCGCTGGCAAAGGCGTACGGAACCGGCCTCCATACCGACTTCGCGAAATTCCAGGTCCCAGAGCAAATGCTACTCGGAGGCGTATCGGACGAGTTCAGATTCGCCGAGGCGCCTTGGGTCCCTTGGACGCTTGTTGACCTTGGCAACGAAGACTTTGCCGCCGCCTTGGCGTATGAGACACGTCGGTCATCCTTGGATGCTGACCACGCCAAAATCTATCCTCGGGGTGGTTAGGAATTGTCGAACGACACGGATACCATCTGGATTCTCCCGGAGCCACTGTCGGTCGACGAGGTACCCGTGGACGACGAGACCCGCATTGTTCTCCGCCGCCACGGAAACCCTGCCGGCCCGCGCTTGCTTCTGTCCCATGGCAATGGACTGGCCATCGACTTGTATCTGCCCTTCTGGTCTCAACTGGCTGAGGAATTCGACATCGTCGTGTATGACCTGAGGAACCACGGCTGGAATCAAGTAACATCTCTTGACCAGCACAACATTCCCACCTTGGTCCGCGATCACGATATATTGATCGACGCCGTCTACAGCCTCTACGGAGACAAACCCACCTACGGGGTGTTTCATTCCATATCCGGGCTTGTGTCGCTGCTGTCCGCCACTAAAGGAGGTAGGTACTCAGGTCTCGTGCTGTACGATCCGCCCCTGTGCAAGCCTGGGCGCAGCTACGCGGAGTTTGAGGCTGCGGCCATGAGGGCAGCGGCCGGGACCAGGAGGAGGGCCACCACCTTTAAGTCGCCGAAACAGTTTTCCGATGTCCTGGAGTTCCTGCCCATGTTCCAGAAAACAGTGCCGGGGGTCATGGACCTGGTGGCCCGCACCACTCTGCGAGTCAGTCCACAGGAGCTGGACTTCAACTTGCGTTGTCCCCGCGAATACGAGGCCCAGATGATCGACTATGCAGGGCCCTTCGCCGTTCTGGTTGACTTCGCCAGTTTTGAATGTCCGGTAAAGGTGATTGGGGCCGACCCGACCCTCCCTTATTCGTACCTGCCCACCCTCGACCTCAGCGACATCATGGAGGTCGACTATGACTTTCTTCCGGACACCACCCACTTTCTCCCCTTGGAAGAGCCGGGTAAATGCGCAGACCGGCTGAAAGAGTTTATCCGCTCAATTTCCCCTGAATAAGGAGTTGCGTCTAAAACCCTCTCCCTTGGGAGAGCGCTGTTATGAAGACGCAACCCAGCCTCCGGCGAAGCGTAGGGTTAGGGCACTCCATGACCTACATCCGCTCGCGTAGCAAAGGCCGGACTATCTCCTTGGCCTCCTCCACGTCGGCCGCAATATTCGCCTCCGCGACTCGGGCCAGCGACCCCATGGCACGGAGGGTTCTGGACACGTCCGGAGTCATGCTGGCAATGATGATTGTTCTGTCGCTCCTCGCTATGGCGAGGCTGATCAATTCACCTATGATCATCGTAGCCGAGTCATCCACGTATTCTGTCTTGGACAAGTCGAAAATGACAAACTGATGCCCCCTGATGTCCGGGCGGAGGATTCGGCTGAGTTCCCGTGCCGATGCCACTGTTATTCGGTCCGGAAACACAACCAGCCCGGTACGGGCCGAAAAGGGGTCATCCTCATCCATCCATTCCTCCGGTGGGATGATTGCTCGGTCCAGCAGTGGCACTGAGACGAGGGCGGAGGTCTCCAAGCCCTCCGTACGCCGCGCCGCCAGCAGGGCGGCAATAACCAGCCCTATGACGATAGCGGTGGTCAGGTCGACGAACAGGACCAGCAGGGCCGTCAGTATCATCACTGCCGCATAGCCCCTGGGTATCCGATGCAGGTTGGCGATAAATCTGCGATCGACGATGTTCCAGCCGTTCATGATCAGGATTGCGGCAAGCACGGCGAGGGGGATGCGTTCCGCCACAGGCCCCAGCAGGAAGATGACCGCCGCCATCAGCCCGGCCACCGTCAAACCGGCGACCGGGGTCCGACCACCGCTCAAGGCGTTCAGGAATGTGCCCTGCCCCACTGATCCGGCAAGTCCGCCGGTGAAGCCGGCCAGGATATTGCCCAGCCCCTGACCTACCATCTCCCGGTTCGGTTTGTGCTGGGAGCCAGTGATGGCGTCCACCCTGATCGCCACGATAAAAGTAGCGATGGAGCCCAGCAGCGCCATGACGAAGGCGGGTTTCAGGACATGCACGAAGAAATCCAGTGATATGGCTGACAGGTTGATTTCGGGCAGTCCGGTTGGAATCTCTCCTATCCTGGGCGCGGCATCGAACCACAGTATCCCCGCTACTATTCCAGCGGATAGCACCACAAATGGGGCGGGAGATATGCGGAGCAGTCGTCCCCGCCATGCTAGGTGCAACGCCAAGCATATGGCAGCAAGAATTAGGGCGCTGTAATTTACGTTGGAAATCCCTTCGGGTAGGGCGCGAAAAGTCTCGATTACACCGCCCGGGGCCGGGGAGCCGCCCAGCACGGGGAGCGCCTGCTTGACGACTATCAGCAGGCCGAAGGCGGTGAAAAATCCGGAAGTGAGAGAAAACGGGATATAGGAGGCGTACCGTCCGAAGCCCAGTATTCCGAACAGTATCTGTATCAGCCCCGCCAGTATTGCTGTGGTTGCCGCCTCCGCGATACTGTTGGCGTACTCCGCGACCACCAGCGCCATGGTGATGGTGATCAGAATGTTCGGGCCGTAGACCATTCCCCTGGTGCCGCCGAACAGCGACGCCAAGATGCCGACCGCAACGGCGCCGTACAGCCCCGCAACAGCCCCCAAACCCGACATCACACCGTAGCCCATGGCCACGGGAAGAGTCACGGCCGCCGCAGAGGCGCCGCCCAGCACATCGCCTCTGAGTTGGGACAGGCCGTAATTGATCGCCCCCGGATTGAAGGCGGACAGGTTCCGGCTAACGTTCATCGGAGACTGGAATCACTAAGAAAGGCTCCTTTGTCGCTGGCTGGCACTTTCATATCTCTCGACCTAGAGAGCGGCACAGTCGGAGAACAGCGGCAATTCCCGAATTAGCCGGAGAGGGGCACGGTGGGAGCAGGGTCCCTCTCCACACGACGATGCGGTGGGACGATTGCCTGAGGAAACTCGGGCAACCTGTCTGCCCATGCCGAACTTGTAGCAGTTGACGGTCAAATCGTCAACTTGACGCCGCATTTAGCTAGGGCGAAACGACAATTTGTGAAATCTTGAGTTAGGCGCACAGGCAATATATCCGGGCCAAGGTGGTGGGGTGTAAGTCTGAATCAGCGGTGTGGTGGAGGCAAGGGGATGGGTCAGTACGAGCTCAGCGCATCCCAGTGGCAACGGATAGAGGATTTTCTCCCTGGACGCCCAGGGCACGTGGGGGTGACCGCCAAGGACAACCGCAGTTTTGTAAACGGCGTTCTCTGGGTACTACGCAGCGGCGCACAGTGGAAGTACTTGCCTGAGGAATACGGCAACTGGAGGAGCGTCCACAAGCGCTTCACCCGCTGGGCCAAGTCCGGTATCTGGCAGAGGATATTCGAGGTACTGCTTGAGGACAAAGACAACAGCTACGTGATGATCGATTCCACCATTGTCCTGGTTCACCAACAAGCAGCGGGTGGAAAAGGGGGAACAAGGATCAGGCTCTTGGGCGCTCCCGTGGCGGACTGAGCACCAAGATTCACATGGTGTGCGATGCACGGGGATGTCCGATACGATTTACCCTGACCGGCGGTCAGGCGTCGGACGGCCTCCAAGCCATACCACTACTGGATGGGATAGAAACCGGCGCAGTGATAGCCGACAAGGGCTACGAGAGCAACAGGATACTGGCTTTCATAAGCTCATCGGGCGTTACTGCAGTAATCCCGCCCAAGTCAAACCGGAAAGAGCCATGGGAATACGACAGGGAACTCTACAGAGAACGCAAGCTGATAGAGCGGGCATTCAACAAACTGAAACACTGGCGCCGCATAGCCACCCGGTATGACCGCAGGAGCGTCTACTTTCTCTCAACGCTCTACCTGGTCTCCTCTGTCATCTGGGGCTAACAAATTGTCGATTCGCCCTAGACCTCCGACGAAGGACTTCGCCTCCGGTGAGTCTACGGCCGTCCTATTCGAGCACCACCGCCAGGAACTATTGGCCAGTGCCCCGAACTACGCCAGCGTCGAGTTCGGCCCCGCTCGGGGCGAGACCGTTGGCCTCCGAAACTACGTTCACCTCGAATACTCGCAGAAGCCCACCTCCGGCGACTGCTTTTACCACGTCGCCGAGCACACCTTCCGCGCTAGGTTCTACCCCGTCCGCGACCTCGGCTTCATAATATCCGCCGGCGTCTGGGAAAAAGACCGGGTCTTCTACCCGAAGCAGCGCCTAGACACCCTCGCCAGCTTCGAGAAAATCGACTAGCCAACCCTGCGGTTGTCCGCTTCGGCATCCCTTAGGATGGCCGAACTACTCGCCACTCTTCTCGTACCCGATTACCCTCAGCATTAGCTGGTCATTGTCGTTTTTTACCTTGTTGTTGGTCCATCGACCGTTCATATTTCGGGGCCGGTGAAACCTGAGGGACCCGATGTTCCAGCCCGGTTCGGAAATAGAGTCTTGCGAGTCAGATGCCGTTTCCGCAAACCTGATTGCCGTGTCCCCGGTCCTCTCGATCATGATCCAGTAGCTGGTGTTCCCATCCACCACCGTGTCCGCCGGCGCTATGAACTCCGTCAGCCTCGCCTCGATGCTGGTCGGATTGGTAAAGGCAAAGATTTCGGTCTTGGGTCTGTCCCACCTTCCGGGCCTGTGGTTCGACCACAGCGACACCTTGACGCCGGACGGGCCTGCCAGCACCTCCGCAAATTCCAGCGCGACGCCGTGGATGACGTATCCATCCGAATTTGTGCCGGTTCGGATTCGAACGGCCGAATCGGAATTGCTCACCGTGGCCTTGCCCTTGACCGTCTGTCCGATGTTGGACACCAACACCGTCTCCGGCTCGGTATCGTCGTCCGTGATCGCGATTCTAAAGTCGACCGTGCTAGTGAGTTCCCTGTCCCCGGCGCCGCTGGTGACCCGCACCTGCACCTCATACACGTTGTCCCTGTTCTCGTCGGCCGGTGCCTCGAAGTCCGGAATGAATGGCAGCTCCAGCACTCCCTCGCTGCTGATGGTGAAAAGGTCCTCGTCAACCCCTCCTGTGATCTCATATCCGGTGACCGAGTCCTGTCCGTCTGAATCCATCGCCTTGATGAACTCCTGCACTGATGCGTTCTCCACGAACGTGGCGGAGGACCGGTTCAATATCCGTGGATGGACGTTGCGCGGCGCCCCTCCGATGCTTCTTCTGCCTCCGATGGAAGATGCAAGCACGAAGTACCGTGTGTTGGGGAAAGGAGAGAATATCTCAATCGGTCCGGTGGCCCCCACATTGTCAATCTTGTCGGGGTCATCCCACATCACCGCATTCGTCACATCCAGGTAGTATGTCCCGTCTTCGCCAGTGCCCACTCGATACACTATGGAAACCGAAGTGCTGGACTCGTCCCCGTGGCTTATGTGGTCCGATTCCAGTTCGATGCCGCCGCTGTCGTATAGCCGTATCGCCGGGTTTATGTAGCTGCTGTAAGCCCCGGCTGCTATTGCCTGGAAGAGGTAATTGGAATCCTCCTCCAGTTCCACCGCAAACCAGTCGTGGTCCTCGTAATAGTGGTAGACGCCCATGTCCGTTTCCGTATCGTCCACCGTCAGGGTCGCCCATGTTGTATCGTCGTGGTAAAGGTCCCCTCGAACCACCTCCGTCCCAGTCCAGTTCCTGTCAGGGTCGTACACCACTCGTATCGCGTAATACCCCGTGGTCCCGTTGTCCGCGTAAACCTCGATGAAAGGGCCGTAGTTGCGTCCTGGCTCGAAATACCACGAAACGTACCCGGTGGGCGGGCTGGCAACTGATTCAACGTCCACCTCCACGACCCCTGAGCTGAGGTGACGATTGTCCAGATAGAACGCCCGCACTCCTATGTCGTCGTCATTGGTGAGCGAAAGAGGCATGACGTCGATCCTGTATCTCCCGCCGGCGTCAAAGGAAAGCGAAGTATCGAACCAGTCCGTGTCCGTCGCGTCATTTATGATCCCGTTAATTGTCGGCGACTCGCCGGTGTACCTGCTGAACGCCAGGTAGCCTGACGTAAACGAGTCCTCTCCGAATTTGTCCGGTGCCTCCTTCCCCTTCACCGTGATCGCGTAGAGGAACGAGGTGTCCGCTTGCCAGGTTAGTCCCTGCAAGGGACCGGAACTGGTCCAGATATTGTCAGTGATGCTCCACCCGGCGAGGCCGAGGTCGCTTTCGTCGGTACTTGTGGTTGTCTTGAATGTTACCGATCCGGCTGTCACGTCTATGAGGACCATGTAGCTGCTGTTCGGAGCAAGGAACGCGTATTCCGGTGCGGGGAAAAATACTCTGCCCTCCAGGTTCGACGGGGTCTCGAGCTCATACAGAGTGGAGCCGGGACGTCCGTTTGTGGTGGGTTGGATTATTTCAAGGCTGACCGCCGCGTCCGTAGAGGCACCCTGAATCGTTATCTCGACTCCCGTCAGCCGGTAGGGTGCCGGACCGGTGGTAAAACCTTGTGCGTCAAGGGATGTTTCGCCGATGCTTAAGTTGCCGACATTAATGTGGTTGTCCACCAGTATCCTGCCCTTGTCGTCAGCCTGTGGCGTCGACGCTGCTCCGTCGGTGAAGTCCCTGGCAGCGCCTACCAGCACCTCGTTATCTGACGCGAAGCCTTCAGCCCGGCTCGACTCAGCGCTGGCCGCCGCCGAGATTCTAGTCTCCCAACCTATGTGTCCATACGGGACCAACGACGGAGCCGCCGCCACTACAATGACAACCATCATTGCCGAAACTGGGAATAATCGGGGAAAGAGAAAAGCCATTGCCTCGCCTCAATTTAAGGGGTACACCCCGGTCGAAAGACCGGGGTGTAGCTTGGCCGCTGGATGGAGTGTCCCAGCCTGGATGCCTTCTGCGCCCTAGCACGGCGGAACCATAGCTAACAGGCAGCGCGTCCGGTTTCCCCCGTCCCGTTTCCCGTGGGAAGGTTTGCCGCTTCTTCCCTTTTGAACTGCGAGCAGCGATACCGACGACCTTTACCGGCTAGATGTTAGGTCGTCCATCTCCGTAAGTCTGTTCACTTCGTAACCTGCCATTGGGTGCTCTGTTCTAGTGTCTATGGATGAACAGAACGCGTGTGGGATGTGCGCGCCGTTAGGGTCTTGATCGAAATGCACATCAATCCTCGAGGACATACAGGCGGATTTGTGCATGGTGTCGGGGCCAAGTTAAACAACGCGCACTAATATTGTTCGATACGTATCTGCCCGACTTCTGATGTTGATTGGAAAGAAATGACTGGTGTACACAACTTCAGTAGGCGGAATTGATGCCTGCTCTCGTTTCTGGCCCACTACCTTGAGTATCCTAGGAGAGCTTGCCTCTCAGAGGCCCTTAACCACTGTCAACGCCAACGGAGATTTGAGCTAGTGGACTGGCACTATTGTATTGATGGGTAGAGGGACTTAAGGTTAATTCGTGCTTCTTGAGTGGCGAATCGCCACTGGGCCTGAACCGCATCGCGGTTCCGCTGCCCTTGCCATGCCCCAGTTTCGTGTTTCAGGACCTCCTGGCTGGGAATCCGCCGGTCGAGGCACTGCCGGGCCAGCACCGCCAACTCGCTCTCCCCAATATTCAGCCAGCTTCCATGCTTTGGCGTGTGGTGAATCTCCAGCCGCTCAGCGATGCGCCGGGCCTCAGCGAGTTCAAACGCCTCGTACAATGAGGCCGGTTGGTGGGTGTTGAAATTGTCCATCACCAAGACTATCCGGGCCTTGTCCGGGTAGTCCTCGTCCACCAGTTTCCTGACCACCCACGCCCAATCGGCCTTCGTGCGCCGGTCAGTAACCTCCACACGCCGCCTCCTGAGCTTGTCGAAGGGCCTCCAAGGGCGCGAACAGCATGAACAGGTTGCTCACCCCTTTGCGCCGGGCCTCGTAATCGTAGGCCAAGGGTACCCCGGGGCTCGGTGGCAGGGGTGTGCGGGTCTCCTCCACTAACTGCTTGCTGGTCTCGTCCAGGCAGACCAGCACCTCGTTGTCCTCGAACCGGCGGTGATACACCTCCAGCACGACCTCCATGGCACAGACGAACTCTGCATTGGCCTTGAGCGGAATGCACCAGCTTTCCTTCAGCCAAGGCTTGAACCGGTTTTTTTCAGACACCGGCGCACCGTCTCCGGGCTGACGCTATCTACGATCTCCGGTTCCACCAGCCGGTCAGCCAGCAGATGCAGCGTCCGGCCGGCCCGGCCATCGGGCGGTTGGGAGCAGGCCAAAGCCGTCAGGTGGGCCTCCCCGTCCAGTTTCCTGGGACGGCGGTTCAGTTGTTCTTTCCGTCTGATTAACGACAATTAGGGGGCTTGTTGAAAAAGACTGCGGATTGACGGCGGGTCTACCGCCTGTTTCTCAACACGGTGTTCTGGATCCTGCGAACCGGCGCCCCCTGCCGGGACATGCCACCCGATTGCGGGGACTGGAAGAATACTCATCGACGCTTCTGACGCTGGCGGGACTGCGGCTCTGGGGACAACTGCTGGATGCAGTCATCGACGACCCCGATTTTGAATGGCTGATGACCGACGGTAGCTATATCAAGGTTCATCTCCACGGGACTGGAGTCCGGGGAGGGAATCAAGCCATCGGACGTACAAAAAGGGGCTGAACAGAAGGGGCCGAACAGCAAACTGCACTTGACGGTAGACTCCCACGGCATGCCGGTGCGTTTAGGCCTGAGTGAGGGAACGGTGGCGGACTGCACCCAAGCTCATTCATTGATTACTGATATCGCAGCCGAATATCTGCTGGCGGACCGGGGCTGCGACGCCGGTGCCATGGTGGTTGAAGCCCAGGCTAGGGGGATGGAGCCAGTGATACCACCGAAAAGCCTCCGCGCGGTTGCCACTGTCATGGTTAGCTGGTCATATGCGGTGCCTGCGCAGCTCCGATAGCGCCACCGGCGGTCCGCCCCAGGCGACACCGCGGAAGATGGTGACGAGCGCAGAGCGCCATAAAGCGTAAATCATCACCAGCGTGGCGGGGGGAACCAGGAGCCCGGACCACCATGGGTGCCGGATCTGACATGCGATTAAAACGCCGTTCCCCAGCGAAACTGCCGCCGCGGCCCCGAAGAGAGCCGCGGGCCAGGTGCCGCCCACCATCGCCATCGTCGGTGCTAGGATGAAGGGAACAATCGTCAGCCACAGCATGAGAACGGTATAGCTCACTGCTTTTGCGATACTGTAGTCCATTGCTGCGAAGAAGTTCTTTTCCATGCCTCTTACGAGGCCATGAAAAGTGCTGTACCATTCCAAGTCAACCAGTGCTTCTCCCCGGACGACTTCCGATCTCATGCCTCTTCGCTTGACCAGCTTCGCAATCTGGGCGTCTTCATCTGGCCGGAGGGCCACGCTGCGGTGCCCCCCGATGGCGTGATAGGAGCGGGCGAGAAACATATTGAATCCCCCGACTCCAAAGTAGACGGAGCTTTGGGGATCCCTCACCTTCCAGGGAGGTAGGAAAAGGTTCACCGTGGTTGCGAATACCACTATGCAGCTCCGGAGAACGGGACCAGAGACCGCGATCCGCGTCGAAAGTGTCAGGTGGTCCAGCCCATCCCGCAGCAGATGGCGTACGGCGTATTTCACGGCGTGCGGCGCGAAAATCACGTCGCCATCGGTGAACAACAGCACTTCCCCGGTTGCCGCTTTGGAGGCTTCGTAGGAGGCATGGTTCTTGCCGAACCATCCCGGAGGCAGCTCCTGAATGTGTATCGTCCTGATCCGGCCATCCGTGGCCCGCAGCCGTTCCACGATTTCGCCGGTGCGGTCATCGGAGCGATCGTTGACATACACGATTTCATAGTCCGGGTAATCCAACCTCATCAACGACCGCAGTGCCTCTTCCGCCTTCCTCTCCTCGTTCTTTGCCGTCACGATGATGGAGACGCGGGGCAGCGTCCGGTCGGCAGGCTCCGGCTTTCCCAACTCAGTCAGGTCCCGCAACTGCCGAATGCCGTTAAGCATGTGCGCCGTTATCAGGATCCACGTGAAGAGGGCCAACCCCGAAATGACGACGGAAAAAATCTCCATACTTCCTGTCCTGCCGATATCAGCAATTGCAGCAGACTGACCGGCTCCGCCCGATGATTATGGATGGGTGGTGTTTGTAAGACCCCAGTACAGCGATTCTGCGGAAAAATGGCGTATTCGCCGGAAGCAAGGGGGTCTGCTCGTCGGTATGTTGAAGTTGGCACCTGATCCAGACCAAGCATCTCCCTCTCGTCACAGACTCCCACTGTTCCATATAATGTACCATCACCCTTTGATGGTGACGATTTTGCCGCAGTGCCACCGCTGGGACGGGCTGACCGCCTGGACCAGCTCCCCGAAGACCGCGGAGTGCTCGGTGGGACCGCCTTAGTCATCCTCACACCCGAACCTGGTCAACGGGCGTATGGCCGCATTGACGGTCCTCCCCATGTGCCGCCATCGGGCTTCCTCTTCATCCATGCGCTCGAAGGGCCAATGATCCCGGGTATCGGCACCGTGACGGAGTAGATGTCATCCCCGGTCTCGAAGTGGCTCAGGTGGCCGCAGCATTCCAGCCACGCGGGCCGGACTGGACAAAATCAAGAACCGAGGCCGATTCCGACGTCACACCGTCCTGGGGCATGGGGATGGTGTACGTCAGAACCGCCTCGGCCTCCACGATCTCGATGCCCTGCACGAAGTTGCGGATGAGGGCCTTCCGCTCCGGGAACGTCCCTTCTTGGAACAACTCCCGGAAGTCCGCCACGTACCCCTTGATCTCCTTGCTGGTGGGCAACTCCGCCCGCCGCTGCTCCAACTGGGCCTCGGCCCCCTCTCGCGCCGCCACCAGTTGGTCCTGGCGGCTCTTCAGGGACAGGATGCGGGGTGAGATCACCTCGATGGGCAACTGCTGGGTCTCCAGGGCCTGGTAGAGATTCTCCAAGCGGGTCTCCACGTCGGATAGCTCGCTGTTGATGGCGGTCAGCCGGCCGTTGACCTCCCCGGCCAGGTTGTCGATCTCCTCGGCCACCAGGGTCACCAACTCGGTGATGGTCTCCTCGGTGAGTATCCGCTCCCTGACCTTCTCGATTACCAGGTCCTCCACCTTGGTGGCGTTCAGGTAGCGCCCGTTGCTGCACGCTCCCGCTCCCTCGCGGAACAGGCTGGCGCAGACGTAGTAGGCGAACTGGCCGCTCTTGGCTCCCTGGGCAGAGTAGGGCTTGCCGCACACCCCGCAGCGGAGCAGGCCGCTCAGCAGGTACTGGCTGCCGACCCGTCCGGGCCGCGCCGCCGCGGGCGCCCGCTGGTGCAGCCCCTGCTGTACCTCGTCAAACAGCTCCCTCGACACCAGAGCGGGCCAGGCGTTCTCCACCCGTACCGGCTCTCCCGCCTTCTCGTCCTTGCTCTTGACGCCCCAGACGGCGGTGCCGGTATAGGCTTCGTTGGTCAGCAGGTAGTGGATGACGTTCTTCTGCCAGCGTTTGCCCCGGTTGGTGATGCCCCGACCGTTCAATTCCTTGCAGATTTCCGCGAGCCCGTTGCCCCTACGGGAACTCTCGAATATCTCCCTGACGATGGGCGCGGCCACCGGGTCAACCTCCAGGGTGGGGCGGTCTTTCACCCCGTCGCTGACCTTGATACGGTTGTAGCCGAAGGGAGCGCGGGACGCCAGGAAGTAACCACGGGATGCCGCCTCCCGCATTCCCCGCTTTACTTCTTCAGCAAGATTTTCCGAGTAGAACTCGTCCACGGACTCGATGATGGCCTCCATCAACTTGCCGGTGGGGGAGTCGTCGGCATGCTCGGTGATGGAGACGACGCGGATGCCCTTTCGCCTTAGCATGGACTTGAAGGCCACGGCGTGCTCCCGCTTGCGGGTGAATCTGCTGAATTTCCAGACCAGAATCACCTCAAACGGAGCCGTGGCCTTGCCGCCCTCGTCGATCATCTGGCGGAACTGGGGACGGTCGGCGATTCTGCCGCTCTCGGCCTCGTCCACGTACTCCCGGGCCACGGAGTAGCCGTTGTTCTTGGCGTAGTCTCTGAGCGCCCGCAACTGGGCGGCCACGGAGAGGTCCACGTCCTGGCGGTCGCTGGACACCCGGGCGTACAGCGCCGCTGGGGTCAGGGGTTGGAACTGCTGTCTCTTCATATGTATTCCTCCCTTGTTTGTCTGTGCGGTGGTCCTCAGTGCCCAAGGACCGGAGATAACCACCTTCCGATGTCGCATGCTCCCGTCATCATCGCTCTTCTACTCGTGCGGAAAGTAGATCGAGAGACCATCCTGAAACAGCGAGGGCACCGGTATCGATTTCGAGATTGAACGGCGCGGACACAAAATACGCCTTATCTCCCAAGAGGGGCAGGTCGATTTTGAGATCAGCTACGGCGGTTGCAGTAACCGAGTACCTGTCCTCGCCCTCCTTTTTCGGCGCCGAGTATGTCCAAGATAGGTTTTCGCGTATCTGGTCGGCGATTACTCCTCCCGCCAATTGAGTCAGAGCGGGCCTCTCGCCAACGATTATCTCCACGGTGGCTTCCGAAACCAGGGTGGTGTTCGTGTTTACCCATTCCTTTGCCACTCCGGTCGCTATGTCCTCCTTGCTCTCTCCCTCTCCACAGCCGGCCCACAATCCGACCAGGGCCATTGATGCCAGCAAGAGTGCCGTGATTTTCGTCATATCCTCTATATTCCTTCTTTCCTTGGCTGTTGCCCGTCGACGCTGGCCGACGGGATGACCTGCAACTTGAACCCCAGGGAGCGCAGCACCCGGAGCACGGTGTTGAACTCGGGGCTGGCCCCGGCCCGCATGGACTTATACAGGCTCTTCTCGCCCAGGCCCGTCTCCCGGGCCACCCGCCGCATCCGGTGGGCGCGGGCCATCTGCCCCATTATGCCCATGATCCGTTCCAAGTCGCCCGCTTCCAGGGCGGCATTCAGGGCAGCCGTCATCTCGTCGGACGTGGCCGGATGTGACGCCACAGTTTCGTTACTGCCCATCGCCGCTCTCCCCCGTCGCAAGGTTGACCCGTACCCCATTATGTTATCCCTGCGGATACCCTATATGCAAGCGGGAAATGCCATTCGGGGCGGCCAATTTCCGAAATTGCCTGCTCCCCTTCACCATCCGCTGGCAACCCGGCGCCTGGGTCCCTACCTCAGCACAAACCACCACAGGAGAACGAGGCCGACCAGCAGCACAAGCAGCACCAGGGCGCCTATGCGAGCTGCGATGAGATCCCCCTTTGTCTCCTTGTGCTCGGCGAGCTCCTGTCGGTGCTCCATCTCAAGCTCGTGGTAAGGACGGTTGGCGGTGGCCGCAGACTCCCGTGCCTCGTTCCGTTCCCGCTCCAACTCGGACGCTCGGAACTGCCACTCGGATACGCTCTGCTCCAACTCCCGCACAGTTCGTTGGAGCTCCTCCTCCCTGGTGAGGGACCGGAGCAGCAGTTCCTCGTCGCTCAGGTACTCCGGCCCGTGCATCTGCACGTACACCCGGCGCCCCTCCCGGCGAACATCGACCTCGCCACGCCGGATCATCCGGTCCAGGGTGGACATGGAGACCTCTAACTCCTCCGCTGCCTCCGCCTTGGACACCCAGCGGACTTGCCCTGACATCGCTCTTCACCTCGCTATGGGCTGATACGTCGAGGACCTGCAAGTGGTGCAAAACTGGTACATTTTTCTCTATGTATTTTAGCCCTGCTTTTCATTTTTGTTCTTGACCGTTCAGGCGATGCGTCAACCCCATTTCGTAGCTGAAACCGGTGGTTTTCGGCCCTATTTCGGCCTTCCCGCACCACCAGATCCGGGCCTGTGGGGACAGTTTTGCACACCCAGCGGGCGTAAAGGGCAGATGGGGCCGCGTCAGTTGCCCCATCACGTAACCCCCTCTATCGGACGCATCCGGTGCCGCAGCGAGTCCCACTGGTATGCCCGCAGTCCCGACAGCGCCAGCCTCGGGGAGCGCGATTCCCACAGGGGACGCCAGGACCGCCCCAGCAGCCCCCGCCGGGTCAGGGTGTCTGCGGATGACACCAGGATGGGCAGTGTCATCAGGTTCATCCCGGCCGCCGTCCTCGCGTAGGTCTCCTCCACCTCCTCGCTGGCCACTACGAATAGCGTGGTGGGGAACGGGGCCATGTCATCCCCGGGAGCGTTGGAGTGGTAGTAGCGGGTGTAGGGCCTCAAGCGAGCCAGAACTCCCTTGGGGTGGCGGGCGCGCAGCTCGTGCTCCAGGTAGAAGGGGACGTGCAGGCCGTCAACAATGAGGTGGCCCACGGCGTCGGGGGCGATGGCCGATTCCCCCCAGTCGAAGGCCCGGTCGGTCTTGGCCGTGGGGATGGACCAGGTGAGCTCGGAGTGTGTTGTAGCCCGCGCTTCAGCAGCCAGCTCCGACAGGAACCAGGTAACTCCGTCGGCGTGCCTGGTCTGCCTGGCCCAGGTCTCGATGCGGTGGCCCAGGTGCCGGGGCCGTCCGTGTTTGTCGGTGGTTAGCTCCGTGCTCCAGATGCCCCGCGTCGTCGGCAGCTCCGCCCGGTCCCGGTGGGTGACGTAGCGTATGCCCTCCTCCAACAGGGTGTAGCGGACGTTGCCGCGCTTGCCCCGGCGCTCGACAAGGCCGCAGGCGTTCACCAGGTTGTGCAGCATCTGGCTGACCCTCCCCTCGGAGACGCCCAGCCAGCGGGCCAGGTGCTCCCGGGGAATCATCGGGTGGTCGGTGATCTGGTCCAGCGTCCGCTTTTCCGACGGGGTCAGGGCGAAGGCCGGCGCCGACGAGACCATCCGCTCCGCGTCGGGCAGCGACGCCCGCTTGCGCTCCGGCGCTTCCGTGAAGCGTCCCCGGTTCGGGCTGCCGCGAGTGCTGATGAACTCCAGCGAGTAGGGCAGGCTGCCGAAGAGCCACGAGGTGTAGCGCCAGACGTTGCGGTTCCGGTCCTCCAGCGCCTCCCGGGACTCCACGGCCACGTAGCAGTCGTCGATGTTCAACCGCTCGCAGAACCGGGTCGTCAACCTCTGCTCCCAGACGCTGGGGGTCAGCACCAGAACCGTGCCGGGGCGGCGCCGGTAGTCGTACTGGGCGATGGCCCGCAGGCGGTCGTAGAGGGAGCGGCGCCGCAGGGCCGGTCCCTGGCGCACCACGCCGAAGCTGCGCCCGTCGTGCCGGGTGATCACGGCGTCGAACCGGCCCCGGCGGTGAAAGTCCACCTGGGTCCGCAGCCCGTCGGTCCCGGGAGACAGGGACGCGGCCAGGCGGTACACCGTGGCCACGGCGTCCATCCGGCGGATGAGCAAGGTGAGCCACTCCCTGGACGCTGGGTAGGCCCGCACGTAGTCTGAGGGCGTGTCGAATCCGAGAATACCGGCGGCCGCGGCGACGCCTTTCCTCGTCAGGTAGTATCGTTTGCTCGACGGCAGGTGGGCGGTCCCGTGACTGACGCGCTCCACGGTGCCGTCGTCCAGCAGGGCTGTCAGCCCCCGGTGGACCGTCGCGTGGGACTCCCCGGTGATCATCGCCAGTTCCGCCGTGTCCACGAAGGGCAATTGGCTCAGGTGGTGCAGCAGTTCCCGGTCTGAGACTCTCATGTATCGAGCCTAGCAGACCGGGAACGCCACCGTCAGCAGGCAGGTGTCAGTGCTGGCGTGGAACATGACAGCCGCTCGGTTTCTTCCTGGATTTCGGCCAGTGGTTTCGGATTGGCATCGGCGCGGTGCCGGTTCCGAGAGGTGCTCAGCCACCAGCCCTCCTCTCCGGTGGCGGTTCTGGCGCGGACCGCGATGCCTGACGCCGCAGTTGGGCGCGGGCGATGATCCGGGCCAGGATGCGCAGCCCTTCCTGCATCCTCTCCCGCTGCGCGTCGGTGTGCTGCGGAGATGTTGACTCTGGAGTATTTCTGCCCGCAGTCCCGGATTTCCGATTGCTCCCGGACGTACCGGGCTTTCCGTTCGTTCTTGTTTTGTCTCGCATACCCTCTCGCTGGGGCTGTGTGAATGGGCTTTCGTGTCGAACTGGGTAATGGGATTCAGGATCATGTCGTTCACCTCTCTGAATCTTGGAATGCCGGGGGCTTCGCCAGCAGCTGAGAAGATTGTGAATCACCGGGACGCCGGAAAGAACCTCTCACAGGGGGCCGCACGGGTGCGGGTACTTACGCGCCCCATCAATTCGGTCTCCCTTTCGTTCCTACAGCAGGATCTTGGCAGGATGGAATACCGATTCCCCGCCGTTGCCTATGGCTATGTGGTGTTCAGCGGAGAGTCTGCGGGCCGGGAGAACCGGCCGTTATCCCTCGGAAGGGATTTCATTGATGTAGAGGGCCTGGCGCCTCCCCTGATGCCTCGGTCCCACCGCCGGGATGATGCTGAGGAAAAACGTTGCGAGGTCAGGGGGTTGTACAGGAAAGTGGTTTGGACGCAAGTTTGCAGATGCGGGCAGTTTCAAAGCTGAATCGCGGGTAAATCACCCCCCTACCGGACCAAAACAGCGAACACTTTTTGTCAAGGGCCGGTTGCGGCGGGCGAGCAAGGCCCACATTGGAAAACGACAAGTTTGCGGTCGTCGGAGCGGCCCCGCCCTGCCGAAAACGACAAGTTTGCAGGGGGTTGAGGATCGTACAACGGAGCGATGGGGCCTGGACCGCAGGCGGCGGCGGCCGGCCCGACCTGCGGCTGATGCTCCTGCCCCCGGAGACGGCGCCGCCGTGGGACCTGGACCGCAACGGGCAGTTGTACTGGCCGTTGGGGGAACTGGCCAAACTCCGGCGCAGGCGCGCCAGTCTGGAAACGCTGCGCCGGGCTGGCGGTGGGTCATCACGGGGGCTGTGGCGGCGGTAGCGGCCTGAGGTGAGGATAATGACGACGCCTTGCCGGTGGCATTGATGGTGGTCAACGCCGTCGCGTGCGTGTGCTTAGAGTTTTGCGAACAGTTTCAGCCGGATGACGCCAAACCCCTTGCGTCAGTGCTGCCGGTGCCGGATACTGGATAGTGTATTCGGGCTTTTGCCAGTGATTCTTGCCGAGAAAACTGGAGGGTCCAGTCCCAGGACCCGGGTTTGGCCGCATAGGATTGAGCCTAGCTCTCCGAACGGCCGCCCATGCCGGACCGTCTCAGAGGGATTGAGCATCGCGCTCTCCCGATGGGCGTCTGCGAGGGACGTTAGCCCAAGCGCACGGTGCGCTTCACCTGGTATCCCGACCCAAGGCGGATTCCCTGTCCCACGGACTGAATCGCGAAGGTGGCAACCGGAAACAGCACGGCACTCCCTGCGTTCCTTTTTCTAACGGTTTCTCTGCGGAGCGGTTGACCTGCTTCGCAGCCCCCTCACGCTCGGGTTGGAGTTGATCACCAACTGCTGACCCTCCCATTCCGCTGTTGTACAGCCTTGACCAGGCCGCGGATCCCACACGCTCCGGTCGTCTGAGAACAGCGGACCGGACGCTTACAATTGCGACGCAGTTTCCACCGGCGCGTCGTCTTACGACGTGGCCGCTGGTCCCGCTGTGACCCTCTCTCTTCCCCCTAACGCCAGTTACCCGGCAGGCTTGACCCTGGGGCAACTGCGCCCTGCGCCAACCCCAAATCCGTCGTTCCGAGTTGCGCCAACCTGCCCCTGGGCGAAGTGCGTCCGGAGCCGGGCGGTTGGATTGAGCGGCTGACCTCCAACCCGGGCGACCGCACCTCTCGCCAACCCCCGACCGTCATTTCCTGTAGCATTGCCTGACCCAGGGCACAGTGCGCCTTACGCGGTATGACGCGAGGCGGTGTCGACAGCACGGTCTAGAGCCATGACCGTCCCGTGGCTGTCGCCAGCCGACACGGCTCAGGTGAATTCGGACGAGCAAAGGAGTGGCAACCAATGCGGCGCGGCGGCTGGAAAACGTCGGAGTCCGACAGGCGCTTTCGCGCCAATCTCCAGCGACGGCAACCGGAAGCTCGTCAACGTCAGCTGCCACAACCGCATCGAGAAGCGTGTCCGTGAGCCACGCCGCTCATCAGCGGGCCTACCCCGCCCCGTTGCGGCAGGGTCCACCGGAAAGCGAATAACACATCAAATTCCCCTCAGCCACCATCCCTTCGGTCGGGGTTGTAGACCCGCCCTCTTGGGATGAACGGAGCAGCACCGTTATTCCCTTGCCACGCCATCAGGCTATTTGACGGCTCCACCAACACCCTACGGGCGCCATACTGGTATTGCCCTTCCAAACGAGGCCGGAACGCGTCCACGGGACCGTCACCCCTGACCATTGACCCGGGGGCGGCGCCGGACGTACTGTCCTCGCCAACTTTCACTGCCTCTCAAATTGGCCGCTGCCTCGCCTGGAGAAACGCCGTGCCGGAATCAATGCCCGCAGTAAGCGCCGAGACCATTTAAGGCTGGGTGGGTTTACGAAACTTCCGACTGGGCCGCAGCTACCTTGAGGATGGAACCCTGTTCGACCTGCGCCTCTAGGGCTCTACGCCCAAGGCCCGCTGCCAGGGGTCCATGCCCCAACCATACCGGTTGCGTGTAGCCCTGGGCGACGGAAGGATCAAAGACGCAGACTGCTCCTGCCCGGTGGGTCTATTTTGATGATAGGCTGTTGTTGTCCAGCGATTCCGTCCCCTAATTTGTAATGCGAAAATGTCTCCTCAGTTAGTCGGCGAGCATTAGCGATGCTGCCAGAGCCTCGGCCTTAGCTCGTTCCTTGGCACTGAGTTTCTTGGTGGGCGGGCTTTCAGCAGACATGTACTTCTTCGCGGTGTTTTTGGCGATCCCCAAGGTCCTGGAAATGGCCCGGAGGGACAGGCACTGCTCCCTGGCGTACTGCACTGCCTCCCCGCGGGCCTGCTGGGTCGCCGTGGGCGTCCGATGCAACTGGTCGCGAATAGGAGCGGCTGTCTATCTTGGGTAGAGTGAGCCAGAGGGGTTTTCATTGAAGACGTGCTTCATACCGACGTCAGCACCTTGGTCGTTCATTTCCTTGAAGCCTACGCCGTATGCCTAGCGGCACTGACCGAGTTCGCGGTTCATGATCCCGGCCTTCTGTCCTCAGATGGGACAGGAACCGGTGGCGGATTTCGGGAGGTGGGAGGGGGCATAGCAACTCTGCCATTGTCGCATGGCACCCTTATGGCTAAAAGCTTCTTTTCCACTGGCCGTAGAGCTCTGTGCAGGTTCCTCCCAGCCTTGTCTTCATACTTTCATTAAATGCCTTTCCCGTCCTGACATCCTCGACGATCAGGTTGAGATTCTGCAACCCATGTCTTGATTCCAGCGACCTGATGAACTCGTGCGACGTTCGATAGAAGATTGACTTGTCGGCCTTGTCTCTCTCAGAAAATCGTCTCGCGCAGAACCGGTCCGCGTCTTGGGATTTCTGTATGTTCAGCCACAATCTCATCCTTTCCGTAGCCCTCGTCCCAAGCCTGAGGAGTCCTTCGGTCTCGAAGCGCTGTGCCATCCCTTCGTGAAACCATCGGGGAATGGAGCTGAAGGCATCTTTGCCAACGCTCTGGCACATGAGCGCGTGCACCATCTCGTGGGTAGGTGTGCGGCTGAAGTTATCGTCGTCGGTTGCGCTTGGAGGTTTCTCCAGCGGGATTGCAATAATTGGTCCCAGCTCCACGGAATCTATCTCTAGCGAGCACCACATGTGGCCTGTAGCTAGATCAGAGTTCATTCGAAGTTGGTAATCATTCAAGTCCCGAAACAACCAGACCTTTATCCGGGGTGTGTGGTCGGGCTGAAACCAATAGTCCTTCAGGTTTTGGAAGCCATCTTCCAATTCGGCCAGTGTCTGGTTTACTGCTTCTGGGTGGAAGTCCCCTCTGTCATACTGATAAGATGTTACTGCGAAACTGTATCTTGCTTCTTGGGCCTTCCCCTCGTTTATGTTCTCATTGAGTTCCCTGATTCCAATATTCACTCCGTATCCTGCCACAATTGCCAAGGCAATAACGACGATTCCTAGGATGGTCTGGTCCCGGGTGAACGGCCACTTGTTGGTTTCCGCGGTTTCCTTGGCTTTCTCTTGATGAAGCCTCCATACCGCCAATGCCCCGATTATGGATGCCAAGGTCCAGGCAGTGATCAGACCGTATATGAAGTTTGGCCCCAGGGTTACCTGGTCCGCAGCGACTAAAGTGAAGCAGCTAGCAAGTACCCCGGAAGTAATGATCCAAATTGTCGCCGATGATGCGGCCTCACCGGCTTTGCTCCTTAACCTCCGGTCAGATTGAGCCGCCTGTCCGGTCATTTGTCCTCATCTTTTCCTAAGCCTGAATCCACCGAAGGAGTGGGGATTAAGGGTGTCCTGAAGGCGTGAAGAGGTGCTCCTGCGTATCTGGGATAATGGTTCTTGATCGAAAAACTGACCCCAAGGAAGGAGCACCTTTTGGATGTTATCACTTGATCTGGGGTTTACGCCATTCAAGCGGCGTAGGCAAGGGAATCTACAAGTCGGTGGTACAGAGTGACGGGGAGTTCCTGCGTGTCAGAGTTGCCGGCCGACAGTGATAAATCCTCTGACGCCAGCCACAGGTGGCGCCGCACCAGAGCGATGGCGTCCACGAAAGTCGGCGACGGTTTTGTCGTACCAGGCCGCGGTACGCTGGGTGATCGGATTATGTTTTTGCAACGCGTGGGCGGCCAGTGTGGTCCAGGAGAATAGGCCCAGCAGAGCAGGCATGGTTCGGGTGATGGCCAGGTCGGACCACTGGCGCTGGTCTCGACACCCAGGTGGGTCCTGACCTCCTGAAAGGTGACCTCCAGTTGCCAGCGCAGGACAAACCATTCCAGGATTTGGGTCGGGTCCGCCGACAGGTCGGTGGACAGCAAGGCCTGGGGGTCGAAGATGCCTTTGGGGTCTCGGATCAGGACCCAGCGAATAATGACTGACGGTTTGCCGGAGCGGTACCACACCGCCGTCTGGGACGTGAGTTCCAGCGTGCGGATGGTGCCGTCGTACCAGGCTACCTCGGAGCTGTACCAAGTTACGTCGGCCTGGTCCAGGAGGGTTTTCAGCGATGGTTGCCGGGGGCCTTGCAGGGCTGGCCGGCCAGTTTGGCCCGGCTGACGGGCCGGAGTTGGCGCGTACAGGGCGGCGTCCAGGCGCAGTCTCGCGATCAGGGTAACGGGTTCACGGAGGGACTGGCAGCAGTGGAGCAAATCCAGCACAGCGTAGCTGTTGTCCCCCACCAACACCAGTGAGCGCTGGGGCAGCCAGCGACGCAGCTTCATGACCATCTGTCTCGCCCAGTCGGTGACCTCCCTGTGCCGGCGTCCTTGTTGCTCGTGATACCGAGACGAGGGCGCCAGCACCGTGAACACCGGCAGCGCCCAATGGCGGCCGGCCCAGGGGACGTGTCCTAGCCGCATCAGGGAGATCCAGTGCAACCCGCTGGCCTTGACCAACAGGTGGCGACTGGACCGCACCGCGTCCCGGTAGATGCCTCGGGCCCTGATCTTGGCGCCGGGACGCCGTTCCAGAGTTTCGTCGATGCCGAAGATAACGGACCGTCGCCACGGCCCAGGTGTTGGAGCAGCAGCACCAGCAGGACGCGGGCGGCCGCCCGAGATGACCACACCGCCCGATTGAGCACCTCATGGTAGCGGGCGTAGTCGCGCTGGTCGCTGCGTCCCATGACGCGCAGCGCGGCGGCCACGGTGCGTTGGCCAGAGGTGAGGATCGTGCCCACCAGCAGCAGTTGTGCTTTTCGCCAAGTCGAGTTGGTGAACAGCGTTGCGAAAGGAAGGAGAACGGCTACAATGGCATTGGGCAGGGTGAGCATGGCTGGACCTTTAGTCAGATTTGGGTCAGGCCAGCTTACCCTGTCTTTATACTTTTTCTAGGTCTTGCGTAAGGTACAGATCACATCCTCACCTTCCCGAGTTGTCACCCAATACTACCGCATCAGCCATCAGTTTAACGGTGTCGGTCCACTAGGCCCGGAGTACCTTCATCGCCTCGTCGCCGAGGTGGTTGATTACCTTGACGGCTATGCGGCCCGACTCCGGCTTGGAGAAGGGGCGGGAAACGTCGCGATTCAGCGTGGCCCAGGTTTCCTCGTCTATCTCCGCTTTCAGCGTGGTTTTCAGGGCCTTGTAGGGGTCATTGCTGGCGCCTAGAAAGTAGGCTTGGCGCACGAAGAAGCTCTCTTCGTTGTAGTTGGTGTCCACGAACCAGCAGGCGATGCCGCCGGCGTCGTCGCTGCGCACCTGGCCGGTGGCGGGGTCGAATATGTCCACACCGTTGATTTTCACCTGCATCATTTCCTTGCCGCCGGGGCCGGGGGCGGCCTCCAGCAGTTCGATGTCCGGCTCGCCGAAGATAACGAATAAGTTGCCCTTGCTGTCGTTCTTCAGGTCTTCAGCCATGTGCAGGTCGGAGTTCATCCGGGCCTTCAGTACCGGCAGCGCCCCGATGCTGCCGAGTTCGCTGGCGTGGGCGTCGTAGCTGAATGCGCAGGCGATGACAGCGTGAAACCCTGCCTCTGCCGCTTCCCGCGCCGCCTTGGCCAAGTCGGCCCGTTGCACCGTGCCAAACTCCGGTCCGATGAAGATGCCGGCACGGCGCTCGGTTTCTCCCTCCATGAACCGCCCCTCGGCGCAGATGTACTCGCCCGGCCAGCCGGTCATGGCGGTGAAGTCTATCTTGTCGGCCTTCTGCGACTGCTGGACGCCGGAGGTTCGCAGGTTGTCCAGAATCATCCCGGCGAAGTCACGTTCCGGCAGGTCACCGTCGTAGCGGTAGCCGTCGCCGGTTTCGGCTATCCTGCCGTCGCCGTCGTCAGCCGCTATAACCCGGTGGGGCGAGACGCTCTCCACAGTGAAGGGTCCGGCCACTCGCACTTTGCTCTGGTCTTCGTAGGGCTTGTCGTACAGGTACTCGAAGTCGGCGTTGGCGGCGATGGAGGCGTCTATCTCCCGTTGCTGGGCGATGCGCCGCTCCCACCAGCGGCGGTGCGCTTTCAGAGCCGCCGCCGACCAGCCCTCTCCGGGCTCGCGGGGAATCTTCCATTCCTCCCACGATTGTCCCAGGGCGCGGTTCAGCTCCTCCCGCAGCGGCTCCAGTTCCCGTTGCGCCGCCTCCCAGATGACGTCAATCTCGGCGTTATTGGCGATGTCGCGCAGTGTGACGTGTGGCACCCGCTCGTAGACGAAACCCTGCCGCAGGCTGCCGTATGTGGGAGCCTCGGAGAGCTCGCTGCGGCTGATTTCCGCTTCCTTGCGCTGTCCCTCCGGGCTGTCGGCCAGCATGTAGTAAGGATAGCGGGCGCCCATCACGCGGGCGCGGGCCAGTGCCAGAGCCACGCGGCTGGTGTCGATGGTGATCCACCGCCGTCCCCACTGCTCGGCCACGTAGGCCGTCGTCCCGCTGCCGCACGTCGGGTCCAGCACCAGGTCGCCGGGGTCGGTGGCCATCAGGATACAGCGTTCAATTACCTTCGCGTTAGTCTGGACGACGTAGGTCTTGTCATCTGTAAAATTCCCCGTGCTTGTGTCGGTCCAAATATTCCCGTGAACAGCTAATTCGAAATCTTCGTGATACCGAATGAAGCGGATGGAGTTTTCTGCTGTGTGTAATCTCCCAGCTTTCGCTAAACGCTCCATCCCCGCCGGATAATTGGCCTTCCAATGTGAATTCTTACTCCACGGATCATCGGTTTTATCCCGAAAAGTAAACGGTTGCGGATTACGAGCACGACCCTGGGAGATCAGATTGTCAGGCGCATAGAGCTTGGTTCCCTCTGGAATCTCACCCGCTCTTCTCTCGGATGCTGTAACACCGCGATATGTGAAATCTTGAAACATTAGCCAACGTGCATTACCCTCACCTATTTGGAAGTCTTTCCTATGATAGGGACTCCTAGACTTACCCGTTTCCCGCCTTTTCGCGTACCACAGAACGTAGTCGGAAATATTCCCAACATATTCAGACTGGAAGCCAGTAGTAGTCTGTATTGATATTAGGCTCACAAAATTCCCTTCCCCAAACACCTCGTCCATCAGCGCCCGCACCCGGTGTACGTTCTCGTCGCCGATCTGCACGAAGATGGATCCGGAGTTGGCCAGCAAGTCGCGGGCCACGGTGAGGCGGTCGCGCAGGTAGGACAGGTAGGAGTGGATGCCGTCGCGCCAGGTGTCGCGGAAGGCCTTGACCTGCTCCGGTTCGCGGGTGATGTGCTGGCGATTACCGTCGCGCACGTCGCGGCTGGTGGTGGACCACTGGAAGTTGGAGTTGAACCTGATGCCGTAGGGCGGGTCGATGTAGATGCACTGCACCTTGCTGCGCAATTCTTCCCTTTCGGCCAGGGACGCCATGACCTGCAAGCTGTCGCCGAGAATCATGCGGTTGGTCCAGCTCTGATCGTGCTGGTAGAACTCGGCGCGGGCGTCAGGATCGTGCAGGCCGTTGAAGTCGGCGAAGAGGTCGAACTGCGTCGCGTCGTCCGGCTGGCCGCGGCGAGAGAGGCGCATCAGGTCGTCCACCAGGACCTTGGGGTGAACCTTCTCTTGGGTGAACAGCGGCGGGGCGGCGACTACGAGATCCCGGTCGTCCTGCTCGTCCTTGCCGCGCCAGACCAGTTGCGGGTCGAGGTCCCGGTTGCGCCGCTCGTAGGCGACGCGGACGGGCAGCCGGTCGGCGTCGGACATGACCGGCTCCAGCTCGGCGGTGGGGATGTTCCGCCGTGCGTCGTCCGGGTGGGTGATGGCAATGACGTCCTTAGGCTGGGCAGCGCGGCGGCGCGGTCGGGGCATGGATGATTGCCTCCTGCATTATCAACTTGTAAGAGCCGGGGTAGGCAATGCGTTGGCCTGCGCTCAAGTCGAGAATGGGTTCAGAAATTTTACACCCAGTCCCTGAACGTCGGAGACGTTGCGCGTCACTAGGATTAAATCGTGCTCCCCGGCGGTGGCGGCCAGCAGTCCGTCTATTAACGAGACGGGCCGGATTGCGTTCAGGACGCCCCAAACATCAGCGACTTGGGCGCTGATAGGCAGGATACGGTCCGAAAAATTTTCAACCACCGATTGCAACCAGATCTCCAATATATCGGCCTTGGGATGGTCGTTGTTCCTGCGAGCCAGTTCGATCCCTTTGCGAATTTCGCCAATGACAAGCACGCTGACGTATAGCTCGGTTTCCAGTACGCTGGCGTACCAGCGGGCTACGCCCGGGTTACATCGCTGTCCTTTGCGAACTTCGGAAAGAATGTTGGTATCCGGCAGGTACATTCAGAACTCGATTTCGCGCGGGAATTCCCGGGTTCGAGTCAGGTCTATGCCGTCAAGCGGGGAGGTGGCCAACAGTTCTTTGAAGTTGAGTCTCCGGTAGTGTGCGCGGGCAGTCTCGAGATTGTCCGCAATGGCTTTGCTAACCAGATCCTCAAACTCTGTCTTCATGTCCTCCGCTGAGGTGAACTCGTGGAAGGCCCAGCGGCCGTAGACGCCCAGATTGTTGACGCCGGGTATCCAGTAGCTCTTCATCGTCTCGGCCTTGGCGACAGCGTCCAGTCTGCGGTAGCCCTTTACCTCGGCGACAAGGTTCAGCGGGTCCTCCGGTCCCCGGCCGTCGTCAATCTGGACGATGAAGTCCGGGAAGTAGGTCCGAGCAGCGGAACCCATGCGATAAGGCACTTCCAGGCCAAGTCCGTGGTTCTTCGCATAGGAAATCACCCGGTCGTGGCCGTCCACGATGCGGCAGAACCGGGATTCCCAGCCGTCGTCGCAGATTGCCAAGTTGACCTGGGACTTGTCCGGGTTGGTCTCGATGATTTCCCGGCGGAACTGCGCGTTGGGCTGGCGGGGCCATTTTCGGGTGGTGAAGTTTACGTGCCGCGTTGACCCAAGGGGGGTATAGGGAGCGGTGACGGCCTTGATGCGCTGTTCCGCGTCTTCCTGCTCCGACTGGATGGCGCGGGCTATGGCCGCCTTGATTCGCTGCCCTGCCAGGTCGGCGATTTCGCGGTACAGCACCTGCGCGGGGTAGGTGTCCGGGTCGCACCGCAGATACTCGTCTAGCCATTGCCGCACGATCCCTTGGAGCTGACCGAAAAGGTGCGTCCTTACCGATTCTCCCGGTTCCCGCACGTGGTGTTGCAGAACGTGGGCGGTCAGCTCGAACTCGATCTGCTTGCGCCGAGACTCTCTCAGCCGCTCCACCGTCAGGTTTGTTCCTTGGCCGATGATGCCCTGGCTCTGTGTCCGGGTGGGCCCGGTCAGCTCCGTGTTCAGTCTCAGGATGGAGTCCTCCCCGAACTGGGCCCTGAGCTTTTCGTCGGGCAGCTCCACCCGGTAGGCGGTCACGTTGGGGAACCGGATTTCCAGCCTGTCCCGCTCCGGGCTTACCGCGTGAACCCGCACCGTCGGCGCCGGGGGCGGAGGCGGCGGCGCCGGTTTGTCCGACCTGGCGAAGTCGAAGGGGATTCCCAGGACGTCGGCGTACTCCACGTCGAACAGGTTGTCCTCGTTCAGTTCGTAGGACTTGCGGCGGAGGGCGCGTCCCACTACCTGCTCGCAGAGCAACTGGGTGCCGAAGGCCCTCACGCCGATGATGTGGGTCACAGTGTTGGCGTCCCAGCCTTCGGTGAGCATGGACACCGACACCACGCAGCGGACGCCAGCGCCGAGGCGGTCTTTTTTGCCTACCGTATTCATCATCTCCCGAAGCAGGTCTTCGTCGGAAATGCCGTCGGCGGCGTTGCGGTCGCCGGTGCGCTGCACCCGTTCCCGCCGGAACCGCTCGATTAACGGCGCGGCGGCGGCGCGGAATCCGGAAGGCAGGGCCTCGGTCGCGCCCATCTCCTCGCTGTCAATCAGCAGCGTGCGCGGCATGGCCCGGCGGATGCCGGTTTCGTCGTAGTTGCTGAACAGCTTGAACTTGCCCCAGAACTGCGGTTCGCTTTTGCCGTCCTCGCCGGGACGCTCAAAGCCGGATATGTACTCGTAGACCAGCTTAGACGTGGCGGTGTTGTTGCATACCGCGATGAAAACCGGGGGCTCCTCTATGCCCGCCTCCTGCCAGTCGTTGAAGGTTCTTTCGTAGTTGGCGTACAGAGCGTCCAGGGCCGACTGCAACTGCGCTGGCAGACTGAGCGGGTCTTGAACTGCGTTGGCGCGGCGTCGGCCGGACCGGGGCATAGCGCTGCGGATATGTCTCCAGAGGTCGCGGAACACGGGGCGCTTCTCGCTAAGCACGTTGTCGTCAATCGGGACCCGGGGAATTTTCACTATGCCGGACTCGATGGCGTCCATCAGGGAGAAGTCGCACACCGTCCACGGGAACAGGGTTCCTTCCGCGTAACCTGAGCCGCGCAGGAAGAAGGGCGTCGCCGACAGGTCTATGATGCCGGCGACCCCAATCTTCCGCTTGACCGCTTCGACGCCGGAGATCCACACGCGGGCGGATTCGTTGTTCTTTTCGGCTTCCGGCTTCTCCTCTGCGTCAAGCTCCCGCTCCACCGGCTCGCCATCCGTCCGCTGACGGTAGCAGTGATGCCCTTCGTCGTTGAAGACCAGGACGTTCCCCTTGCTCATCAGTTCGGGCATCACCCGGCGCAGCATCTGGCCCTCGGTTTCCAGCGTGTTCAGTTCCGGGCCGGTTCGTCCTTGGGCCAGCCGACGGGTGTTTGCCGATATACTCTCGCGTTCCCGGAGCTGGAAGGCGTGGAAGTTGGTGATGACCACCTGGGCCTGTTTGACGGTACCGAGCATATCCTTGGGGACCAGCTCGCGGTGCTCGTAGTAGTTTTCCGCGTCATTCGGCAGGAGGGACCGGAGCCGGTCGCGGATGACGATGCCCGGGGTTACGATCAGAAAGTTCTTGGTAAATTGCCTCCGTTGCGGATGCCGGACCGCGTTGACCGTCTGCCAGGCTATCAGCATGGCCATCACGGTGGTCTTGCCGGCCCCGGTAGCCATTTTCAGCGCAAGCCGGAATAGCTCTGGGTTGGCTTGCTCGTTGGCCCCGGCGATGTGGCGACGGATGACCTCGTACTCGCGCCGGCGGCTGGTACCTGTGGACATCAGGCCGGCCACCTCGGTCAGCCAGATAACCGTTTCAGCCGCCTCGACTTGGCAAAAGAATGGCCGATATCCGGCGAATTGGTGGCTGCGCCAGTGTTGCAGCAGGCGAGCAGTCTCCGGCGACACTCCCCAACTGCCGGGGTTGGGGATTTGCCTCCAAGCATCTACGCGGCGGCGGATTTCGTTAATTATCGGTGAGGGGTCGTATTCCTGCCCTTCGTCCGTAGGCATAGCGACGCCGAGCTGCATGGCCCGCTGCTGGTTCCTTCTGCGAGGCGGTGGTACTGGAACTACGTGCTTGGCCTCTCGGCGCCGCTCGGCGACCCGGTCCGTAGGGATGCCGTCGTCCCCCAGCTCCCAATGGCGAGCCGGGTACTCGTAGGGCGAGTTCAGGATGGGCTGTTCCGAGAATGTAGGCGGCATCGTCTACCCTCTGGTCTATGGTGGTGTCGCGGATCGGGCGTCTCGCCACAGCGTCGGCGGTGGGAAGTCTGCAATCGGGGCGACATGCCTGCATATTATCCCGGCTTGTCGGCTTGTCAAGCAATTCTGGGTGTGGGGTCCTATGCCGTCAGCCTGCCGTGCTTCGGGCAGAAAAGGTACTCCGGGTACCCCTGCGTTTCATCTAGTCCCGCCGCCCGCGTGGCCCTCGGTACCCTTCTTTCCTCTCCTCGCGGCGTCGTTCGTCCTGCGCGCGACCCTGTGCTTCTCGGCACAGGTCTCGCACCGTGTCTGGTTCGGGATGGCCTGTCCACGGCAGACCTTGCAAAGCCCGGGCTCCTTGGCCCTTTTGCGGCGGGCTTTGGCCGCCCCTCTGGAGGCCTCTTTGTACTCAGGCGGTCGTTCCCTGGAGCTTCCACGCTCCCTCTGCTCTTCCGGCTTCTTCTTGACCTCTTGCGGAGAGGCCTTCTTTGGCAGTCCGGGTTTCGGCTCTGACTTGGGCCCGGTCTTCCCGGGTTTCGTGAACCGTCGCCGGGCACCGGGCTTCAGCAGCACCGGGGTTGATGAGGGCCCGCTGGCAGGGTCATACTTGCCGTTGAACCTGCGAGGGAGCGAGACGCGGAGAGCGAAAGTTGCCCCTACCGCACGCTTAGGCGGGAATCCAGAGTGTTCCGCGCCGATACAATCAGCTTCGGGCAGGGAGGCTTGGATTCCTGCTTTCGCGGGAATGACGAATTATTGAGCCCCATAAAAATAGAATGCGTTTGCCCTGCTTGCCTTGCCCGATGCCTCCCAAAGCACTGAGAAAGAGGAAAATTGTCCGAGGCCTTGCCCAATCAGATCAGTAAGGCTCTCCGCCTGCCCGTCTGCGAGGTCTGTAAAGTGCTGCCCGAAGTGTGGGGTTCTCATAGACTCGGCGACGGTAAAATAATCCGAGTATCGGCAGAAGTCCGGTGCTGATGATGAGCGGTCAACCCGACAATGCTCAATAGGGTCAAGAATTCGGCTCTTGCAAGATTCGTTAGCTCCCACGACGGCAGTAAGTTCTCTGTCGATGTCCAAGCACACATAAGGATAAAACTCTCCGTCTGGCATGGCGTACCAAGGGTCTGGTTTTGCATCGGGATGGGCTTCCCGAAGGTATTGGAAGTTGAAAGCGCGAAAGAATCGGGCATAAGCATTGCGAAGGAGCATATAGATAAGGAGCATATAGATATGGAACCCCAATGTGGAGAATGAGGTGGACCCGGCGTTTCGGACAGTATCCGTGATTGATATCAATTATCTAGCAGGGATGTAGCTCCAGCAGACTGCTTCATCCGATCTCCGGCACGCAAGGTGTACTTAATCGAGCCAAGGCGTTCAGACGCTGCAACAGCTTTCCCGACACCGCTACCAGAGCGATCTCCCCGGGCTTTCCATGCTGAAGTAGCCCATGGTAGTAGTTGAGGAAAGGGGCAGCCACCTCGGAACAGTGACCAGGAACGAAGGTACGGAGCGCACCAAATCACGCTGCTCCAACAGGGTAATACATTTGCCAAAGGCCAGGCCCGTCCGCCACGCATGGCGAGGGGCTTGGCAACTTCATCAACTGGGTTTTGTCGGGAAGCGAACCGACTACACCGCCAAGGTGAATCTGATCGAAAAGGTTCTTGATTTTGACCAGTTAGGTGGGCCTGAGTGCACGGTAGGTGGAACCGTCTTCGAGATGTGGCTGGGGGCAATATGAGCCTGCTAAGGCCCTCGGTCAAAGATCATGAAGGTTTGGCGTTGGCTTCTACTATCTCCCGTACACCTCGCTCGATCTCGCTGTATTTCGATCATCCCAAGATACTTCGGTATTCTGGGCCAGTCGATTTGGATGAAAGGAGCCTCAAATAGATGGTAACAGACGTGAGAGGCATGAGCCTCCTATCTTCGTGGGTGAGGTGAATTGCGAATGAGAGACTTTCAGGTTCATACTAACTCCCAGTGAGATAAGGGGAACAAAAGACCCCGAGGATTCTGGTTGCGTCATTGACGCTCAGCAACCTAAGCGGCATCATAGCAACGAATCGGCATGGGTCCAATCGGAGAGCTATCCGTATGCATATTGAAGGCATCACCGTGGGTCCGCGATCACATCCGGCCTTCCGAGAACCCTTACGGCTTGAGTTTGACAAGAGAGTCAACCTATTCGCTGGGCCAAATGCATCTGGAAAGACCAGTCTGTTGCGAGTCCTTGTCTATTCTGGATTAGTAGACAAGACGGCAATTTTCCCATTCCCGGCAGACGAGGTTAGGCTAAGCTCGGACTGGGAAGCGATGTTCGGTGCCCGAGATGGATTCGATGACGCCGCACTATGGGGTGTTCCATGGATTTATATACCAGCGACTCGTCTGATTCTGCCGGCCGAGCTTGATTGGAACGATGGCGTTCAGGCGGAGGACGGAGTGGAGGATGAAATAGATGACGTTAATTGGCAAGACAGCGCCCGTGTTTTCGATGGCCGATGGGTTGAACGGGTTTGCAAGGTTCTTTACGACAAATTCAAGGGGCAACTTAATGAGGGGCAACGGGACTTTTACGGGTTGCTACAAGCCTTGAGAACTGCTTACAGTTGTACCAAGAGCGTATCGAATGAAATTTTGGTCGGAAGCCCGAGCAATTACGTATCCCATCCTTATGAACTATTGGCGGACCCCGAGGACTTTGAACCGCTCTTTGACGAACCCTACGTCCATCCGGGAATGGGAGTCTCGGCCAAGTATGGCGAAAGCAGCAAATCCCTACATCAATACGTTGGAGACTTGAGTGCTGGCACCCAAGGCACGTTCCTGTGGGTGTTGTATATCGCTCTCAAGATCTGGAGGTTTTACCAACAACCTGATATTCCAAAGATCAATGAGGGCAAATGGCAAGAGAGACCCGCCATCCTCCTCATCGACGAAATCGAAAATCACCTGCACCCCACCTGGCAGCGTAGGGTCATCCCAGCTCTGCTTGAACACTTCTCCGGCTTACAGATCTTCGCCACCACCCACTCACCCTTTGTGGTGGCCGGGCTGAAGGCAGGACAAGTACACCTGCTGAAGCGCGACGGGAATGGCGTTGTAACCTCCACAACCAATACCGAGGACATAATCGGCTGGACCGCTGACGAAATACTGCGCACCATGATGGGCGTCAACGACCCCACTGATGAAGCCACCGCCGCCGCCGCCCACGAACTGCGCCAACTTCGCCAAGAACCGCCGCGCTCCACCCCAGAACAAGAGGAACAGCGCCAGAGGCGAATCGAGGAACTGCGGGAGCAAGTAGACAGGGACCTGCTGGCAGGCGGCCCAATTGCAAGGCAAAGGGAGATTTTCGAGGAGCGATTCGCCAAGGTGCTGCAAAGATACCGGCAGTCGCAGGACCTCAATGAAGAGGGTGGTTAGCGATTCATTCTGTACACCGGACCCCTGAACCCGACTTTATTGATGCGCTTCGCCTCTCCCAAATTTCGTGGGGCGACCTTGATTGGCAAGACCGTCGCCGCATTCGCGCAGCCCTTGCCCAGGAATTCAATCGCATTTGCGCCTACTGCGAACGGCAATGCGAGCCGCAGACTTCTTCTGGCAACCCAATGAATCGGGAAGAAATCGAGCACTTTCGTCCTCGGAGCCGGTTTCCAGACCTGTCCTTCGATTGGCTCAATCTGGTATACGCCTGCCATAGATGCAATCAATCCAAGGGCGATAGTTGGCCAGGATTAGAGGACGCAACAATCAATCGTTTGCTCACCTTGGAGGACCCCAGATATATGCCGGTGTCTGAGTATGTCAGCCCGAACGCATCGGCGAGACAGCGCCCAGCGACCGATTTCTTCTCCTACGACTTTGACACTGGTGAGATAATGCCGTCCGTCCAACTTTCATCCAACGAATGGTCAGTGGCCCGGAGGACAATCAGGGACATCGATCTGAACGACAGCCAATTGGGCGAGAACGACCCCAACCACCTGTGGCGTCAGCGCCGGGCTCAACTAGACTTTCTGAGAGATGCCGCAAACGCACAGGAGGATGATGAACTGGGGGCTATGATTATCCAGGATCTAATGTTGCCCGACAGCCCATTTTCCAGCTTTGTCCAAGCCTATGTAGGGACCCTACGTGCGGAGTCCCACCAAACTGGATAAAATCAAGAATTTTTCTGATACGGTTCAGGTTGGCGGCATAGTCGCCGATCGAGTTCGCACTCGGGAAAGGTAAAGCGCCAAGCCCCTGCCGATAAAACGGGGGAGTCTAAAGAGCGCGTATTCGAGAGCACCTTCGTCATTCCGACACTAAAACGAACCAAGTCCAACAATAAATCTGCCAGCGCCAAGCAAAATGTAAAGAGTAACACTAAACAGAAAGTTGCTGAAGGCAAACCAACCACCGGACGCCCGGAAAAGCCGCTCCGACGCCTGGAGGCAGAATCACCGGATTCCTTGGGAGGCACCGCCCCGAAACCTGCCAACGAGGAAACCAGCAAATAGGACCGCCAGGATCCCGAGTTACTAAAGGAACGGCAGCTGGAGAGCCGAAAGGACTATCGCCGTCGTTACATCAGGGAAAGGCGGAAAAAGGCCAAGAAGCTTGGAGAGTGCAGGGACTGCAATGACCCTGCTATCCCGGGCCAGACTAGTACTGGATCAAGTCAGGAATTGAGGGGATAGAGGCGATGGAGCTTGGTCCTGGCGTCCTGGATGCCGAAGTGCCAGTTGATTCGGGCTTGAGCTTGGTTTCGTTCCTGTTCCAGGACGTGAATCTCCCTGCAGAGGGACTCCTCGTCGGGGAGGCGCTTTTTTAGGCAGCCGCGGGAGATGACACTGAATTCGATCTCCGCCATATTCAGCCAGCTTCCATGCTTGGGCGTGTAGTGGAACTCCAGCCGCCGTGCTATGCGCCGCGCCTCCGCCGCTGGAAAGGCCTGGTACAAAGACGCCTTGCGATGGGTATTGAGATTGTCCAAAACCACCCGGACCACCGGCACATCGGGATAGGCCTCGTCCACCAGCCAGCGCATCTGGTGAGCGAAGTCCACCGCGGTGCGCCGCTCCGTTACCGCCACATGCCGCCAGCCCGCCAGGGGCTCGATGCAAAGGAACAGGTTGCGGGTGCCCTCGCGCCGGTACTCGTAGTCCTCACGCTTGGGACGTCCCGGTTCTACCGGGATGGGCGGACGGGTGTCGGACAGCAACTGGGTGGAGGTCTCGTCGAAACAGACCATCGGCCCCTGAGAGTCGTAGGGTTCGGCGTACAGGTCCAGGATATCCTCCATGGCCGCCACGAAGTCGGCGCTCACCTGAGGAATGCACCACTGTTTCTTCCGCCACGGCTTGATTGTGTTTTTTTCAAGTGCAGCCGCACCGTCTCGTACGACAGGGACTCAACCACTCCCAGCTCCACCATCCGGTCTGCCAGCAGGCGCAGTTTCCAGTGGTCGTGGCCCTCGGGGGCCGGGCTGCAGGCCAAGGCAATCAGGTGGCCCTCGCCCGATCATCCATCTTGCGGTACCGGTGGGCCTGGGGCCGGTCGTTGAGCACACCGTCCAGCCCGCCCTCGGCGAAGCGACGCTTGACATTGAACACCGTGCCCTGGGCCACGTCCAGGGCCTGGGCCACCTTGGGCGCCGGCCAGCCCTCGTCGGTCTTGAGTAGGATTCGGGCCCGGTTGATAACACGACCGGAACCCTTTCCCGCCCGGACCATGTGCTCCAGTTGGTTGCGCTCCTCCGGCATCAGCCGGACTACGAATTTCTCCCTGACCACACCACCACCTCGCAACAGCACCTATTACCAGCAGATTAGCACTGCCACCCGGTCCCCGGCCACAACGCCAAGACCAAGTTTGATTGAGTCCTAGCCCAGCATTGACACAAGGAAGGTCAACCGGGTTGGCGCCTACCCCACAGGATTCCCCATGCCCTCTGGCGCAAGCGGCGGAACCATGCGCGAAACCGCCTCCACCTGCTGCCACCCGAAACAGTAGCCGCAATCGACACCGTCGGGGCTCCAGCGCGGGCCGTAAAACGCGCAGAGACAGTCCTAGGCCCGAGTTTGCCTCCCAATGGTTGAAGAGCAGCATCAGTTCGCTCTGCAAGATCCTCGACCTTCAGGTTCAAATCGGCTATCAACTTGCCGTGTTCCTCCCTGAATCCGCGAACTTCCGCAACAACTGGAGCCACGTTCTCCGCGATCAACTGGTTCGCCTCACTTGTATCGCGTTCAACCGACCTGGAAACAACGACCACGACAAACACCGCCCATGCCACGATCACGCTTACATCAATGAGCAGTCGAACCCACAGGCGCTCAATCTCAAAGTAACCCATGAGAGTAGGAAAAACCACGGGTACGACAATCGTTACAACGATCACCAAGTAATGACGTCGGGATAGATTCGAGAAACGATCAACTAGCCAAAGAACCACGTTCTGATTACCTCAATACATGCAATCCCACAGGCAGGACACCCTATCATAACCATCGCCGATGCCTCCCACTGCCAAGCCTAATGTCAACTGCGGCGAGGAAAGGGCAGAGTGGCGGGGGAATCGTGTACCAGTGTGGATTGCTCAGCAACCATCGACTAACAAACAATTCGTCGGCGTGTACGGATTGCAAGACAGGCTCGTCGGTTAGGTTCCACCTGAGGACCTCGACGACCACCACGCCTCGGAATGCGCCCACACGCGATCCTCCGACAAGACCCATACTGCTGGCACAAGGCCCGTTCCGTTGATCGGCCGGGATATGGGGTGTCAGTAGCGCAGACCGTCTTGGCCGCCGACAGGCCTCACTCCCTTCACGAGGTCTTAATCAAGACGAGTTTTGCAGTCCAGCGGCAAATTATTGCGTTATGAACGGGTTCCCTCTCTCGAAGAGACTATCCGCCAAGGATTCGATCTTCGCCCTCATCGCCAGTCACTGAAGCCATTCCGGCGGGATGGCTTCCACTCCGTACCAGGCCCCGGCTTTCTGCCCGTATACGGCGCCGGTCGTACGGCGTCCTCGCCCAGGTTCACCACTCGGAGGGCCCCCTCACGAAAATCGCCGGTGTGGTGGAAAGCCCACAGCACCGCCTCCAGCGTGTCCACCACGTAACCCGTTCCCCTGATTTCAGGCATATCCCTGTGCTTGAACGACCCCTCCGCGACGGCTGCAACCCTCGGGGAAAGGGGGTTCCTTTCCCAGTAACCCTCAATGGGGCAGTAGAGGGGCGAAAGCAGACGTTCCTTACCAACCCCCTGCAACGCTCCGACCAGCAGGCCAGCGAAGTAGCGGCAGGCGTCCACCGCCTCCTGTCAATGCTGCAAAAGAGCAGACGGGCCAAGCGCACCCCGCCCGTCTATCGAACCGGGACCCCCTTGAATTAAATCAAATTCTGCACCATGATTCGGAATTAAAAAGGATTCATGGTGCAAGCCATCTGCGAGGTTCACGACAACTAACCGCTCCAAGAGATACGTATGACCAGACGAATGATACTTCTGTCAGTCGTCGCCCTGGCGTTCCTACTTGGCGCAACCTTCGCCGGCCTAACCATCGCCGGGGTTCTGGGACAGGCAGAAGACGAGGTACCCATCCCCGACCACTTGGAAAGAGTTGAAGTTATCCTGCGGGGGCAGGACGGCGACCACAGAGAACTCGCCACGGTGGAAGGTAACCCCTTCACCGTAGGGCAACTGAGAATCGCCTTCGAATCCCATATGGTGGTAGAACCCGAGCTCTCCGAAGAGGAAGCAATCAAGGCGAGGATCCTCGATCGGGTGGATTCCCTGCTCCTAACTGCTGAGGCCGCAAGCCGTGACTTGGAGACCACCGAGGAAGAAGCCAGGGCGAGGGTGGAGCAGATCAGAGCGACCTGCGAGATGGATGAGGAGGTCGAGGCGGAGTGCCGGGAGAATCTCGGCAGTCTGGGCTTCGATTACGACGAATATTGGGAGAAATTGGTTCCGGTTATGAAGGAAAGCCGGACCACCCTGAAAGCGATGGATGCTCTTCGGGAGGAATACCTAGCGAGGGAGGACACCGACGCAGAGGAGGAGCTCCTCGACTGGCTGGTGATCCACGAGGTGCGCGAAAACGCCGACATAACCTGGCATGACGAGGACGTTGAGGCGCTGTTCGGGGAAGCTCACCAAGAGCGAACCGACCATCTGGAGGAATCCAGGTAGTCGGATAAGATTTGGTGTTGAACAGTGGAATCATGAGTCGTCCCGAATATTGGACAGGTGGATTGGTTAGCCAGAGGGAACTGAGGGCAACCATGAGTCTGGAGAGAGGTATCGCGGCTTGGCGGTACCTTTCTCCTGTTCTGTAGCACCAGTTTCTGAGCAGTTCCTCAACCCAGCCAGCGAGGCACCATGGGCCCTGCTCATCAACAAGGCTGCCAACAACCTGTGACACAGGGACAGCCCTGTGTTACTGTCGAGGAAATAGTGATGAGCGCGATAGTCGGCCGGTATGTCAGAGATGGAGACATGTCCTCCGGTTCAGAGCTATGCATGGAATGCGCCCACTCCTTTGACTGGTTCAGCAGTTCCCAGGAAAGGCGCGACATCACGCTGCTCTGGATCTACGAGATCCACACCTGCACCATGCAGGGCGCCGCCAAGTGCAGGACCCCGGAGGCATCGAAGGACCCAGATGTCGTCTACCGCTACAGGAAGGGCCGGACATCAGGGTGAACGGGGAAGATCAGCGGGCGAAGCGCTGAAATACATGCAGGCTGTCTCCATGCAGCTCACATCTGCGAGCGTTGACAGGCAGAGCCGCAATACTGGAGTGCAAACAGAGGAGGACTGTTGACAAGGAGAACCACAGTTGGAAAATACCGCCACACCAACTCAAGCGAGGCCGACGGCACAGAGCAAGAAGAGGCCAGCCAAGCCGGAGACGATGCCAGAATCCGGTTAGTCTCACGGACAAAGGACGGCGAAGAGGAAACCGTAGCCTGGATTGACAAAACCGGACTCGACCCGGACGTATGGACTCTCAGACCCGGCGACAGCGGCAAATGGCCAGAACGGCCAGGGAGATTGCTGGACAGAGCCAGGGACTTGCTCCTGCCCCGGCACGGAGAACGGCTGAACGTAGAGTGCCTGGACGACGGAGGAGTGATGAGAGCCGAGTTGGAACGGCGGGCCGCAGAAAAAGGATACGGCGTCCGCAGGGACGGAGACCTGTTCACCGTTGACCTCATAACAACGGACGACGAAGGCGACGTCCACGACGACTACGACAACCGCACTCCACTGGAGACAATCACCTGCACCACGTGCCTGTTGCGAATTGCCGAAGGACGAGAGGTGGAGAGAACGGAAGCATTCAACAAATCACCCGGCCCCGGAGTGGTGGCCTTCTACACCCGCAGGCTGGGCGAGGCTTACCTGCAACTGGCGAGGGCGGAGGAATGGCTGGCCACGAAGTGGGGACACACCCCAGAGCAAATAGCCCAAGGGATAGACCACCCGGAGAAGAAACTTCCAGAGATACCCACGCTCACCCGCTCACGTGGCCTGGTCAATGAGTAGCAATTCCTCAAGTCTATTCCGTGTAAACGGCGGAGGTAAATTGTTCCGCGAGAGCGGGCAATTGGGGACAAACGGCGGTTGTAAATTGGACCGCCCGCCATCGCTGGCTATCTTCAGAGACACAAGAGACTGAAACCATCCAACGGAGAGCGGCATGACTACAACTGCCGCCGACAATACATCAATACCCAGACCTGTCCGATGGCCAATACGAACTGTATAATGTGCACCTACCCAACAAGAGGGGCACGCATCATGGCTTCAAGTTTCGACATGTCACAGTTCCCTCCGTGGGCACAGGCATTGGCAGAAACATTGACCGCCGAACGACAGATCACTTTCGATGAACTGGTCATTGAACTGGTATGCAGCCACATCCGCTCTCCCCACCAGCGGATAGGCACCGAGTTTACTGTTCCACACCAGATGGCACCCAGCCTGATCGGCAACGACTTCATGGTCGTGCGCCGCTCTCCCGACGGCGTAGTGCTCACCCCAAGCGACCCCATACCATTTGACGAAGCGTTGGCCGAATACCAAGAAAAGGTGTCCCCTCAAGACCCGATGTTTGAGAACCTGCTCGTCCAGTGACGCTCCGCGTCGTCATCGACACCAACATCGTACTATTCCAGCTCACCCCTGATCCCAGAGCCGGAAGCTGGCTATGGCACTGGTTTACCGAAGGCATGGTTATCCCAGTTCTATCCCAGTACCTGGTGGACGAGCTGAGGGAAAAGCTGGCATTGCCCCAATTCCGCCTTACACCAGCCACACAGGCGGCAATCATAGCAGAGTACCTCAGCTTCGCAGAGTTCGTAACGGACGTTCCTGCATCAGGTATCGAAAGCCGAGACCCCAAAGATACAGCAATCCTCGACCTGGCGTTAGACGCCGACGTGGATGCCCTGCTATCGGGGGACCGCGACCTCCTCGACCTCGACGGAGAGTTCAAGTTCTCAATCGTCCGCACATCTGGCCTGCAACAGATGTTGCAAATGAGAACCGACACGGCAGAATGACCCCAACCGGACACCTCACCGCGTCCCAAAGAACCCCCGGGTCGAAATACCACCGAGTCGTGCTCCCGCCGTGACGAGTTTTCAAATTCATCTCAGATGCAGAATCCGTCGCTCTATTCGAGCAGCGTCCGGCTCGGCTTTCGTATAGACAGAGACGAAACCAAGCCGCCTAGAAGCCGGGAATTGAGTAGCGGAATTTCTTCGAATAACAAACCGCCGGCCGACCGTTGCCTATCGGCGGTGTCTGCTTGCGGCGGCGGTTGCCCTGACCGGAGACCTGTCCAATCCTCCGAAATCCGGTGAACGAAGAGAAACTCGGAGCTTAGGGGTTGCCACCGGGCAACCCCGCGTCAAAGCGACTATAATGCCGCTCCATCAGCCAAGTGGAGGGCCGGTGAGCAGAGCCAAGCGGACAATGGTCGTCCTCGCCATCTTGGTTGCCGCCCTATTAGTGGCCGGGGCGGCGTACCTCCTCTCTGGTGATCTGAAGGGACCCCAGGCCGATGGGCCGTTCAGAGTCGACGCCGCACATTGCAACGACGGCGCTCCCTACATGCTCCTGTGGGACCGGGCGAGCTCGGAACTCGGGAACCCGCCGGACTTCATGGTCGAGAACGTCCGCATGGAGTTCAGGGTGGGAGAGCCGGGCTGGTCCGCCCTCAGGGTACTGTCCCTTGAGATGGTTCTGTCAGCTGAAGGCAAGGCCTACCTGGCCAGCGGCCACGTTGAGATACACGACTGCGGGCTGGAAGACTTCAAAATTGTGGAGAGCATCAGCAAGGTGGGGATTCTCCAGCCGTTCAAGACTGACCCTGCCTGCTACGACTTGGAGTCGCCTGCCGACCGCACCGGGCTCATCAGCCGGGACGAGGCGGAGGAGAGCATGGAGTGGCTCGCCGGCGGACCCGCCCCGGGAGGAGCCTCGGCAGTCGAGATCGAGGGGGTAACCGCCAGTTGCCTGACGACATTCGGGGCATACGCGCAACGGTTCTACCGGACGGACGACCGGTCCAACACCCCGCCGGACACCCCGGTCTGGGTCGTGGAGATCAAGGGAGTCTCGCAGAGCCTGCGCGGCGGCGGCGAGCCGTGGCAGTACGTGATGAGCGTCCTGCACGCTGAAACTGGCGACTCCATGGAGGTAGCGCGCTATCACGAGCCGCGCTTGGCGCCCACCGTGAGGGACGGGTCCTGAGGCCCAGCTTGGAATATGACTTCTGGAGATAAGCGCAGGAATGGCACTTTCCGGACAACAGTTGAGATAGCTGACCCGCGAGGCCAGCACTTCGAATCGGTGGAGATTCTGGTGGATACCGGGGCCACCTTCCCCAAGGTGCCCAGGGACCTGCTGGAACGATTGGGCGCCCCGGTGGAGAGCACCTACACCGCCGTCCTCGCCGACGGCAGCCGCGTGGAGCGGACCCAGGGCAGGACCGTGATCCGGCTAGAAGGAAACAAGTTCCCCGCGCCAGTCAGCTTCGGTTAGCACGGAGAGGAGGGCCCGCTGGTAACAGCTGCTAAAACGCTGAAGTGCCTTGGAAATGCCAACACCACTGCAAACTCTACCTGAGCGCGCACAGCGCGAAGAACAATAGAGGGACCGACCACATCGGCAGCGTGCCCCAAGTCAAACTTCGACAAGGAACAGATGCACAGCATGAAGAATTTCAAGTTGCAATGGAAGGATACGCCTCGGCCAGCGCCCTTGGGAGACCCCGTGGCCACGTCAGAATACAACCTGCCGGACCCGTTTTACCAAGGGGTGAAGAACCTGGTCAACATAGCGGTTTGGGACGCCAGCGGGTTGGAACACCCTGAAGGCCACCCTTTCAAACTCGTACTCACCTACGCGCACATCGAGGGCGGAAGAACGGGGTTTTACCGAACCGTGTACGACGCCAAGCGGGCCGCAGAAAAGTTAATGCGAGATTTGACCCACGAGGCCGGACACATCCGCAAGTGATCTGCGCCAAACGCACGCGACCACTACTCAATGCGTCCTCAAGCAACTGGCCCAAGCTGTCGGTGCACCCGCACCCGAAGAGGTTGATACCGGTCGACGCCCTGGAGATGACCAGCACAGAAATATGAGCCAGGGAGCACTCGGCAAGCAGAGTTATGCCCGCGCACGGCCTGTGCAGAGGCCACTAACTAAGGAATCGGCCCACGTGTATGCTCATGGTGAGGCGTGTCGTCCGGACGAAGACCGACTGGCGACTGGTGCGTATTGCCCGACGAACAGCATGGTCCGGGAGCCATACGACTGCATCATTGGTGACGCCCCTACCGGGGCGATCCCGTTGGGGAGAGTGGATACGATCCGTGGCTCCTTCCGGAGACACGCCTACACGGCATTGGCAGAGGCGATGATGGGCAGAGGCAAGAGCGATGCAAAACCGGCAGAACTGTCCCAGCTGAATCTGAACGCGGCGGGCATCGACGTGGGGGCCACCGGCCACTTCGTGGCGGTACCCGCCGACCGGGCGGAGCAACCGGTACAGGAGTTTGAGGCTTTCACGGCCGACCTGTACCGTTTGGCGGACTGGCTGGCGGAGTCCGGTGTGGACACCGTGGCCATGGAATCCACCGGTGTGTACTGGATACCGCTGTTCGGTGTGCTTGAGGAACGGGGCTTCCAAGTGATGCTGGTGGATCCCCGGAGCATCAAGAACGTCCCCGGCCGCAAAACCGACGTGCTGGATTGCCAGTGGCTGCAGCAGCTTCACACCTATGGGCTGCTGTCGGGGGCCTTCCGGCCGGAGGATGAGATCCGCCGCCTGCGCAGCTATCTGCGACAGCGGGCCATGCTGGTGCAGTACGCCTCCCAACATATCCAGCACATGCAGAAGGCACTGACCCAGATGAACGTGAAGCTCCAGCACGTCATCAGAGACATCACCGGCAAGACGGGAATGGATATAATCGATGCCATCGTCAGGGGTGAGAGGAATCCCCGAAAGCTGGCCCGGCTGCGGGACCACCGGATCAAAGCCGATGAGAAGACCATCGCCAGGTCACTCCAGGGCCACTGGCGCAGGGAGCACATCTTCGAGCTGACCCAAGCCCTGGAACTGTACCGGTTCTATCAGGGCAAGATTGCCGAGTGCGACCGGGAGATCGAGGCCCAACTGGAGGGGTTTGAGGACCACAGCGACGGCCAACCTCCCGCCCCCAATGGCAAAAAGCGTAATCAGAACAATGCGCCTCGCTTCGATGTCCAGAGCCACCTGTACCGTATGACCGGGGTGGACCTGACCCGCATCGATGGGGTGGACGGCTATACTGCGCTGAAGGTGATCAGCGAGGTGGGAACGGACATGGCCAAGTGGCCCAGCGCCAAGCACTTCGCCTCTTGGCTGGGATTGAGTCCCAACAATCGCATCACTGGCGGGAAGGTGATCAGTTCCCGGACCAAGCCCAGCGCCAGCCGGGCTGCGGCGGCATTGCGTCTGGCGGCCAACGCGCTGCACCGCTCCGACAGCGCCTTGGGCGCCTTCCTGCGGCGGAAGAAAGCCCATCTGGGTGCACCCAAGGCCATCACCGCCACCGCCCACAAGCTGGCCAGGCTCATCTACTCGATGCTGCGCTACGGCCGAGAGTACGTGGACGCCGGAGCAGAATACTACGAACGTGAATACCAGCAGCGTGCGCTACGGGCCGCCAAGCGTCGGGCGGCACAGCTGGGCTACCAGTTGGTGCCAATGTCTCAAGCCCTGGAACACACCACCCACCCACCTCCCGGCGCGCCAATCGCCGCATGAACACTCTGGTTAGTGAGGAGCGCTGAAATAGCAAGCAACCGAAAAATTAGATTACAAGACCCGGCCAGCGACGGCCGGGTCTTTTGGTCTTTAGGCCCCGTAAAAGGCCGCGTGCTCGCCCGATGTTACGATCACTACAGAAGTTCGCATTATATGGAAGCCGATGAGAGCAGCGTTGATGCTGACCCTCTTGGCCACGCATTGACCACGGGTTGCCCAAGTGCCGAAGTGCCAGAGCCCGAGGACGTGACGGTGACCATCACGCCTGACGCAACCGCCAAGCCAGTTCCAACACCAACGCCAGAAAAGCAAGCATCGTCAGTGTACAGCGTAGCCGATACTCCAGCGCAGGTTGCGCCGGCCCCGACACCGGAACGAGCAAATTATCGGATCCGCTCCATAAGTCGCAGCGGACGGACAGACCCGGCAACAACCAGCTCCACCAGGACGCCCGAGGAGAAAGACCGATGAACCAAGAACCCAAGCTGCACACCGTAACCGGGGCCACCGGCTACACCGGAAGATACATCACCAGTCTGCTCCTTCAGCAAAGTCACCGCGTCCAGTCCATAACCGGCCACCCGGACCGTCCCAACCCCTTCGGGGACCGGGTGAAGCTCCATCCCTTCGACTTCGACAACCCCCAACTCCTCCAGCGCACCCTGGAGGGCACCGACACCCTGTTCAACACCTACTGGATCCGGGTCAACCACCAAGGCCGCAGCCACGACCAGTGCGTCGAGCAGACCAAGGTCATGTTCCAAGCAGCCCAGGACGCCGGCGTCAGACGCATCGTCCACGTCAGTATCACCAACCCGGACCCGGAGTCCGACCTGCCCTACTTCCGCGGCAAGGGCCAGATCGAAAACGTCCTGAAAGAGATGGAAGGCGTGTCCCACGCCATCCTCCGGCCCACCGTCCTCTACAGCGCCGAAGACGTTCTCCTGAACAACATCGCATGGACCATGCGAAAGTTCCCCGTGGTCCTGATGCCCGGAAGGGGAGACTATGCCCTGCAGCCGATATTCGTCGAGGACCTGGCAAAGCTAGCCGTCGAGGCGGCCCAAGGAAACAACAACACCGAGGTCGACGCCGTCGGCCCGGAGATTTACAGCTACAAGTATCTGCTCAGAGCCGTACGGGCAAGAACCGGAGCCAGGTGCCTGATACTGCCCGCTCCCAAGTGGCTGGCCTACGCCGCAGGCAAATTTCTTGGGTTCCTGCTGCGGGACATCCTCATCACCAAGGACGAGATCAGAGGACTGGAGAGAAACCTCCTGGTATCCAGGTCCCCAGTCCTTCCGCCATGCCCGACAAGACTCTCGGAATGGCTGGACCAGAACGGAGAACGCCTGGGCACGGCCTACGCCAACGAACTGTCGAGACACTACGAATAAATCCAAGGCGGTTCAGTCTGCGGAACCCAGCCGGACACCGTGCACTGATCCCCGCTCAAACAACCGGGCATACAGCCTGGAAATGATAGAGTGTCCCCTTCTCCGGACGCCGACACTCAAGCGGCCGCCCGACAGGACCCCCGCCACACAGGCAATCTCCCGACCGGCCTCGGACCACGCCCTCCGCCTCTGCACTTACGCTGGCAAGCCAGTCAAGGTAGAATGAACCAACCAGAACCATCCGCCCCGAGAGGCCTGATATGACCACCGCCAAGAATCCAGAGGTCCGCAGCCGCTTCCGGTTGCCCGACCCACCTGAACGCGAGCCAGACGAAAAGATGACCAACTCCAAGCATCTGAACCATACCGGCAACGAGCATCACCTTGCCCAGCATCTCGGAAACCCGGAGTCCAACATCGTCTCCGCAGAGCTCTACATCACCATGATGCCGGAACGCCGTCTGCCCAGCGGATTCCGCCGGCGATACCCCGACCTGCTCATCGCCCTGGGCGCAGACCCAGTGGCCTACTACGAAAGCAACGGCTACATCATCGGCGAGCAATCCAAGCCGCCCGACTTCGTTCTGGAAGTGGCATCGCATAGCACCGCAGACGAGGACACCGGGCCGAAGAGGCTGGACTACGAAGCCCTCGGAGTAGCCGAATACTGGCGTTTCGACGAGACCGGCGAATACCATAAGACCAAGCTAGCGGGAGACCGCCTGGTGAACAGCGTTTACGAACCCATCACCATCGCGGAGTTGGATGACGGCGCCCTGCAAGGGTACAGCACCGCGCTGAACCTGTTCATCAGATGGGATCATGGCCGATTGGCCTGGTACGACCCGGCCACCGGACAACACATTGCCACCTTCGAGAGCGAACGCGCCCGGGCCGACAGCGAACGCGAGGCCCGCCTGGCCGCTGAGGCCCGCAACCACGAACTGGAAGAAGAACTCCGCAGACTCAGAGGCTAATAGCCTGCCACCACACACCCACGTCACCAACCAATCGGCCCAATCGCCGTCTGAAACGCCGCTCTGCCCCAACAGCCATCGCAGGAGCGGTTCACACGGACCCCTTCCCCTCACCAAGCCAACCTGGAAAGCCCAATCAAAGCGGTGCTGCAACCCCCGGCCGGCTCCGGCCACGGTGCGGCCACCTCGTCCATCATCACCGTAGACAACCAGCACGCGCCCCCGACTGCATCGGCGAGGACGAAGGATTGGCATCAATAACCCCTGAACATCAAATGCCCCTTCTGTCGCTCCGTACCCCGCGAACCCCACCACGTCTCCCTCAGCGCCGCATTCATCCCCACGGCCCTCACGTGCAGCATCCCACTGAAACAAATCCAGCCCAACCGCAGAGCACTCGAAAATGAGCCAGACCGACAGCATCATACTCGACCGCCAAGACCAAGAATTCAAGGAACTGACCTTGCCCACGCCCATGGCCATAACCTTCACCGAACAGGCCGCCCTCTCAACACGAGCACCCGGCAAGCCCCCGTCCCCGCAGGACTTCTTCCGCTGGGCAAAAAGCCACGTCACCTCCATCGACCCCTCGCCAATCCTCTCTGAAGGACAATGCGGCGCCTACATCGTGCGCATGGCCGACGGGGGCGCAGCCGTCACTGCCATGAAGCAACAGGACGGCCGGCACGTCTGGAAAGTCGCACCCGCCCACGTCTCCCAATCCAGAGTCGCCTACGCTCCCCTGGAACCCGACCACCACCTCTGGGCACCCATTTCCGGCCAGCCCCTGGCAGAACGGTGGGTCCGTCTCTTCCTCAAGCTGGTCAAAAGCCACTGCAACCCAAGAGTCCGCGCCGTCCAGGAATCCGTCCAATACACATTATCCCGGCAGACCCTGAACCCAGCACCCTGAACAACCGAGGAACCCAATGAACCACACCACAGCCAAGCCACGCAAGTTGACACTGGACGGAAAGGTCCTATGCGCCAACTGCGACTCCCAGATGCGCAACACCGGCCGCCGCTACTATTGCCCGAACACCACCGTGGAATCGGGAGGCAAATGCCCCACCAGGCCGCTGGACGCGGAAGAACTGCTCCGCAGCGTGTTCACCCGGATGATCGAACGTCTGGCGACAGAGGAGACCGTCGAGGACGTCGTCCGGGACATCAGGCGCTCAACACAGGAGAACGTCCGCATCCAGCACCGCATAATCAAGCAGGCCGAGACGGCCATTGCCAAGGCCACAGCCCGCAACGGAGCATTCCCGCGCCCCGGGGAACAGGACGGCAGGATCACCGCCCTCGACGTGGACACCGCCGGCCCGACCTTCCAGATCATGGTGGCCCAAGAGGAATTGGACAAGCTCGAGTTCATAGGCGACGAAACCGGCCTGCGAGAAACACTCGCCGACCTGGAGACCCTCATGGGATCAAGCAACCAAGAACATGCCCAGGAACTCCTGGACCTGCTCATCAGGGGCGTGAGCGTGGACAACGGCCAAGCGACCATCCTCTACAAGCACCCAATGCCGGCCATCGAACAGCGGGGAGCAATTCTGGCAGAAACGTTAACGCTGTAGAACCATAGCAGCCCGTCAACCCTCGAACCCCCCGGCAACATGACGTCAACCCCGGCAGTCCCGCGCAGACACCGCTCCACCAGCACCACCTTCCTGCTATCATCTCCCGAACTTCCCCGGGGGAGACGAGATCCGCATGTTCCAGATGATGCTGGCGCTGGACAGATTGTAGGGACACCTCGAATTTACCACCCACCGGGCGGCACAGATGACCGCCGCGGGCGACCTCGCTCCGGCCCGCTCCGGCGGCGATGGACCTCTGCTACGACAAAGTAATACCTTGATTTGGCAGCAGACCCCGCACCCGCGGCGACCGACCTTGGAACCCGTCTGCTGATACGATCATGAGACTGCAGACCCCCCGCACGCGGTGATAGAATTACCGCGCAGAGAAGAGTAGATGACCACCATCAACGACATTGCCGACCTAGTACGGATCCTCCGAACCGACCCCGACTGGGCCGAAGCAGTCAGGAGCATCCTGCTTTCGCAGGAGCTCAAGAGGCTGCCCGAAGAGGTTGCCGCCCTGACCAATGCGGTGAGGGAAAACACCGAAACCGTCAACCGCAGGCTCGAGAACCTCGAGTCAGGACAGCAGCAGCCGCAGGCCGGAGCCGACCGCACCGACGCAACCCTGAACGCCGTCCGGGGAGAGCTCGGAAACCTCTCAGGATCCCTCTACCAGAGGGACGCCACAAGGTTCGCAAACCGGCTCGCCAGGAGACGGTTTAGCCTCACGGCCACCAACATCATCCACGCTGCAGACCAACCCGGACACAGCCCCTTCACGGAACTACTGGACGCTGCCGTGGAAGACCCCGTCCTGGACTTCACCGAAGATGACGCAGCCTCCCTGGAACGGGCCGACACTGTGATCGCCGGCCAGGACTCCGGCGGCGACAAGGTCTACCTCGTGGCCGAGATCTCCATCACGGTGTACGCGGACGACGTCAGCCGCGCGAAGCAGAGCGCAGACCGCCTAGCATACGCCACCGGCGCCCGGACCCAGCCCCTGGTGATCGGGGAGACCATCAGCGCCGAGGCCCAAGCCCTGGCCGACGCCCGCGGAGTCGCGGCCGCCCAGTTCACCCGGAAGAGAACTGAGCTGGCGCAAACGGCCAGGCCGGAAGAGCCGCCTGCCGGCGAACAAGAAGAAGTGGAATGACGTCGCGACCGGAACACGTAGGGCAGTAACCTCCATGACAAGCCACATGCAGTCCCGTAAGGCCGCCGGAATAACAGTCCGGCGGCCTTACCTTTTTGAAGCAGCAGCAACAGGGCTTGTGTCCAAATTTGGACACAAGCCCGTTGAAACTCACGAGGCGCACAAAAGGACCACCTCCGCAAAGGCGAGGCGAACTACCGTCCGGCCCGGTGTGCCGTTTTCGCTTCTGGAACACCTCGGCGGGAGCGGGGACAGCGCGGGATTTCATTTGCCGCCGGATATGGTAATGGGAACACCTCCACGCGAGCAGGGACATCACGCACCCCACCCCCGTCTTCAGGGAAGCTGACGGAACACCTCCGCGCGAACGGGGACAGCCAGGCCCCTGACCGCTCAGACATCGGCAGTCGAGGAACACCTCCGCCGGAGCGGGGACAGCATACTGCCGCTAGGCGTGCTGGTTGCGGTGGAGGGGACACCGCCGCGGGAGCGGGGACACCTGTGCTGTTGCCGGTCCTTTGCACGGAGTATTCGGGACACCTCCGCGGGAACGGGGACAGCGCCGAAAGAGCCGCCCTGAGTGTTGCCGTCTGCGGGACACCTCCGCGGGAGCGGGGACAGCTCCAGTGCAGGCACGAGAGAAGGGTCCATAATCGGGACACCTCCGCGCGAGCGGGGACAGCAAGTGTAGCACTCCCCAGATCCGCCGCCACTACGGAATACCTCCGCACCAGCGGGGACAGCTCTCCCGGGGTAACCTTGCAGCAAATCTCCGAGGGATCACCTCCGCGCGAGCGGGGACAGCAGCGAGTTTCGAGCCTTGCTGGATCCACCGCAAGGAACACCTCCGCACCAGCGGGGACACCAAGTGTAGCACTCCCCAGATCCGCCGCCACTACGGAATGCCCCGCGTACGCGGGTAATAGGACGAACCTTTCACTGTATCTTCCCTCTCCCGAGAGAGAAGAGAGGAACGAAGAAAGCCGCGAAGCGGGGAGAAAACATCCCGCCTCCGAGTACGGAGAAGGGAACAGAAGGGAAGGATAACAACCCGCCGCACGAAGCAGCAAGTTCAAAGAGGCAATCTCTCTCTCCCCAAGACCATACAAAGTATGACCGCCTACGGCAGCAGCAGCCAGACCGTAGGGAGTCAAATAGAAGACGGATGGCCGAAACCCGGCAAAGACTCCGAGAGTTAGGCCTATGCCGGGACTGTCCTCACCCCCCACAGCCAGCCATACCAGGGCAGCTCAGGTGCGAGACCTGCGCGGAGAAAAGGCGGCAATCCCGACGAAAGCACGACAAGGAAAAGAGGGCAAAAGCGAAAGCAGGGAGAGAATCCACAGTCAAAGCATAAACGCCATGGACGGCGGTGGAAAAGAACCAAAAACATAAGCTAGATCGAGAGATTTTCGAATACCCCTTTGACCACCAACCCCCCTCACAGCAGCCTCCGAAAGACATCTCACCCGCCCACCGCGACCGGGACGCGGCACAAGCCGCAGCAACCGGACTGAGAGACGCAAATACCGGCAACACCCCCGGGCCTACGCCTCCGCCCACCTGTCGGGAGAGTGGCAATGGGATGCCGACAAGAAGGAGGAATACGCCAACTACCTGGAGGAAGAAAACCACCTGATTGCCATCTCCGCCCGGCACAACCGGTCGAAAGGGGCCCGAGGACCCGAGGAGTGGACGCCGGACAATGACCTGTGGTGTCAGTACTCCCTGGACTGGACTGAAATAAAGCCCCGGTGGGACCTGACCATGACCGCCCCGGAGGAGGCAATCGTGATGGACAGGCTGCACACCTGCGAGGACCCGCCGGAGGTGAATGTGGAGACCCTGGACATCAATGGGGTCCGTGACCGGGGTGGACAAGCCCACGAAAGAACTCGAGAACGCGGTGTACTGGTCCTGCGAGGAAGCTTCCGAAGCCGGGGAACAGCGGGTGCAAGGAAGCAGGGGCGGCGGACGAGGGTTCCCGAAGGCGATGGTCCCAAGCGCACGGGACGGAGCCGGGGACGGAGTGGTGTGCGAGACATAGAGTCCTAAACTGATCTAAGGGGGCCATCTACTTTGATCAGGCCAAAGCTCTGGCAAATCCTACAAAACCTGCTGAGGATCGTGGCGACCGCCGGGATCCCATCTTTCATAGCGTGGCAGGCCGGCCTTTTTGACCTAGCAGAGAAGCCAATTCCACCATGGATATGGGTTGTAATAGGCGCCTTCATCGGTGGGTTCATCTCCACACCTGCAAACAACATCGGCAATCTCGTATGGGAAATACTCACAATCTGGCTGAGTATAAGGACTCCTCCGAAGGGTGATAAAGAAGGCCCGAGGATCCTGAGAGAAATAAGGCACGAGAACTGGATCAGAGATTTAGAAAGTACCAGTGTGGTTAAATTGACTCTCAAGTACTGGAAGAGATGGATGCTACCTGCAGCGTACTTTGTCGTGCCCATCTACGGACTGATAGTCCTGCTGTCTGTCCTGGATAAAGCAGGGTATGCCTTCCCGATAACCATGCTAGGAAGCGCCATCATTGAATGGGCAACACTCACGACCGTTTTGGCACTAGCGAGCTCACTTTGGGTAAAGTCCTTCTTCCATCAAAAGTAAACCTTAGAGAAACGGACGAAGCTAACCACGATTCCGAAGCCATTAACGACGGGTGCAACCTCAAGGCCGCAGGCATACCCGAACGGAAACCGTGACGGTATTATGTGAAAGGTGATTCTCAACGAGGTGCCAATACATGGCAACCGCCTTCCAGGCAAAGAAAGAAACCAACGGCAATGACGCGACCGCCGGATTGGCGCCCCAACTCTGGGCCACAGCGAACGCCCTCCGGGGCAATATCGACGCCGCCGAGTACAAGCACGTCGTACTCCCCCTGATGTTCCTGAAATACATCTCCGACGCCTTCGAGGAACTCCACGAAGAGCTCGAGTCAAAGGTCGACGAGGGCCATGACCCCGAGCAACCTGACGAGTACAGGGAAAGGAACGTGTTCTGGGTCCCCCAGGAAGCCCGCTGGACCATCATCCAGTCCCGGGCCCGACAGGAGGATAACGGGGCCACCATCGACCGGGCCATGGACGCCATTGAACGGGACAACGATTCCCTGAAGGGAGTCCTGCCAAAGAACTTCGGCAGTGACAACCTGGACAAGCAGGTGCTGGGCCAAGTGGTTGACCTAGTCAGCAACATCAAGGTCGGCGGCGCCGAGGCACAGGCGACCGACGTGCTGGGACAGGTCTACGAGTACTTCCTCGAGCAGTTCGCCATCGCCGAGGGCAGGAAGGGGGGCGAGTTCTACACGCCCCGCTCCGTGGTCAGACTGCTCGTGGAAATGATCGAGCCGTACGAAGGAAGGGTCTTCGACCCCTGCTGCGGCTCCGCAGGCATGTTCGTCCAGTCTGTGAAATTCATCGAGGCCCACGCCAAGGGAAACGGCAAGAACGCCATCAGAAATTTGTCCATCCACGGGCAGGAGTCCAACCAGACCACTCTCCGGCTGGCGAAGATGAACCTCGCCATCCGGGGCATCGACGCCAACATCCAGTTCGGGGACAGCTTCCGGAATGACCGTCACCCTGACCTCAAAGCCGACTACATACTGGCCAATCCCCCGTTCAACATTTCCGATTGGAACGGTGACCAACTCAGGGATGACAAGCGGTGGGTCCATGGGACGCCCCCGGTGGGCAACGCCAACTACGCTTGGGTGCAGCATTTCCTCCACCACCTGTCTCCCAAAGGGATAGCAGGGTTCGTACTGGCCAACGGGTCCATGTCATCGAACACCTCGGGAGAGGGCGAGATCAGGAAGAACATCGTCGAGGCCAACCTGGTCGACTGCATCATCGCCCTGCCGGGACAGCTATTCCGGTCAACCCAGATACCGGCCTGTCTGTGGTTCCTGTCCAGGGGCCGGAACAGGAGGAACTGGGACCGGCAGGGCCAGACCCTATTCATCGACGCCCGGAAGATGGGCCACATGTTGAACCGCACGCTCCGCGACCTGTCGGAGGAGGACATCGCCAGGATCGCCGACACCTATCACAGGTGGCGGGACGGAGAGGAATACCAGGACGAGCCTGGGTTCTGCAAGGGCACAACATTGGAGGAGATCCGGAATCACGGCCACGTCCTAACCCCGGGCAGATACGTGGGAGCCGCACCGCAGGAGGACGACGGGGAGCCGTTCCAAGAGAAGATGACCCGGCTCACGGCCCAGTGGCGGGAGCAGCAATCGGAGGGGAGGAAACTGGAAGATGAGATAGACCATATCCTCAAACGCATTGGGTTTGAGAACTGACGGTGACCACCAGTAGAAGAAATTCAGACGGCCATTCCGAAGAAAATTGGCTTTACCGCCCTTGCTTCCCGGAGCATTGGGAAAAGGCCGACCTATACTCCCTTGCTGAGTGGGTCAACGGACTTGCATTTCGAAACATAGAGTTCCGGCATTCAGGTATGCCGGTAATTAAGATTGCGGAGATCAAGAACGGGATCACTGAACAGACCAAATTCACCAATCAGGAATTCGATGAATCAGTTCGGGTCTCCCCTGGAGACATGCTATTTTCCTGGTCTGGACAACCGGAAAGCTCAATTGATGTCTCCCGGTGGCGCGGACCAGAGGGATGGCTTAACCAACACATTTTTCGCGTCACTGTTGACCCGAGATTGGATGAGGACTTCTTCTACTACCTACTCAAATACCTGAACCCAAATTTCGTAAGCATAGCTCGCAACAAACAAACCACAGGGCTGGGCCATCTCACAAAGAAAGACCTGCAGCAAATAGAAGTCGCTCTACCGGCTCTTCCTGAACAACAGGCCATCGCCCACGTGCTGGGTACCCTGGACGACAAGATCGAACTTAACCGGAGGATGAACCGGACCCTTGAGGAAATGGCCCGGACCATATTCAAGGACTGGTTCGTGGACTTTGGACCCACCAGGGCCAAGATGGAGGGGCAGGAACCCTACCTCCCTGCGGAACTGTGGGACCTGTTTCCCGACCAACTGGTGGACTCGGAACTGGGTGAGATCCCGGAAGGATGGGAAGTAAAGACTCTCGGTAAAGTTGTCGATGTCTTCGGAGGGACGACTCCCAGTACAAAGACACCCGAATACTGGGAGGGAGGAAAGCACTGTTGGGCCACTCCAAAGGACCTCTCCGCTCTCTCTAGCCCGATATTGTTGGACACCGATAGAAAGGTAACGGATGCTGGCCTCAACAAGATAAGCTCGGGCCTACATCCACAAGGAACTTTGCTGCTATCATCGCGGGCTCCCATAGGATATTTAGCCATCAGCGAGGTTCCGGTCGCAATCAATCAGGGGTTCATCGCAATGCCCCCGCGAACTTCTCCTTCCAACTGGTATATGCTGCAGTGGTGCAGAGCTTCTCACGAAGAAATAATTGGCCATGCCAATGGCTCGACATTTCTAGAAATAAGCAAGTCGAACTTTCGGCAAATTCCGATGGTTCTCCCCGAAGGAAAACTCCTGATCACTTACGACACAATCGTGGAAACGCTTTTCAGGAAAATCTCCGTCAACCAAAAGGAGTCACTTGCCCTTGCAAGACAAAGGGATGGCCTCCTACCGAAATTGCTCACGGGGGGATTACAACCCGGAGAGATTGAACAATAAGTCAGGATAAACCTCGATGCCCACAATCAAGAGGCCGGTAGCAATGACGAGCGAGAATGACTCAAGAGAACTACAACAAAACTGGGTAGATCTAACTGTTGCTGCTGGACGAGGGGTAGCAAGCCTCGTCCCTATTGTCGGTCCGTTCTTCGCAGAAATAATCGGGGTAACCATTCCCAGCCAACGCCTGGATAGGGTAGTCAAGTTCGTAACCGAACTGGAACAAAGGCTAGAGTCAGCGGAGAGAGAAGTCTTCGAACAGCAACTGAGCAACGATGAATTCACTGACCTTCTCGAAGAAGGATTCCATCAGGCATCCCGGTCCCTCTCCGACGAAAGAAGAAGCTACATCGCATCCCTCATTATCAACGGAATGAACTCGGAGCAAATTGATATTGCAGAATCGAAACACCTGTTGAGGATCCTTGGTGAGATTAACGATATTGAGGTTGTCTGGCTGAGATCCCATACAGTAGCAACCATCATGGGCGATGACGATTACCGAGAAAAGCACAGAGAAGTCTTGAGTCCCATCTTCCGGCACGTAGGATCTAGTCAAAGAGAGACCGACAAGGCAGCTCTCCAAAAGAGCTACAAAGAACATCTCGCACAACTGGGACTGCTCACACCCTCGTACAGGACGGACATGCGAACCAATACCCCAGAGTTCGACAGAAGTACTGGCGCCATGGAAGTGCAACGCTATGACATGTCGAGTCTTGGAACAATGTTGCTGAGGGAGATAGGACTCGGGGCGGACGGGAATACCTCCTAATCCAATTGCATTAACCGGCACACCAGACAAAGAATCTCTTTGCGATAATTTCAAAACTTAACTCCGAAGAGTAAGCAATGGTCAGCGAAGCCGACTTAGAACAGGTGGCCCTTGACTGGCTCTCCAGCCTAGGCTGGCAAGTTGCCTACGGTCCCGACATCGCCCCCGACACACCGGACGCCGAACGGGGCGATTTCACCCAGGTCGTCCTTGAAGAACGGCTCCGGGACGCCCTGTTCAACCTAAACCCCGGCCTGCCGGCCTCGCCGCTGGAAACCGGACTCCGAACTCTCATCAACCCCGACGGGCCGACCCTGGAAACCCGGAACCGGGCCTTCCACCACGCCCTCACCCTGGGAGTGACCGTCCCTATACGGCGCGACGACGGGACCATGAGCGGGGAACCCGCTGCCGTCGTTGACTTAGAAGACCCCGACAACAACGACTGGCTCGCCGTCAACCAGTTCACCGTCAAGGAGAACCAGTCCACCCGGAGAGCCGACATCGTCCTCTTCCTGAACGGGCTGCCCCTCGGCATCATCGAACTGAAGAACCCGGCCGATGAGAACACCGACGTCTGGGACGCCTGGCAACAACTCCAGACGTACGAAAACGAACTCCCCACCCTGTTCTCAATGAACGAGTTCCTGATGGTATCCGACGGCCTCCACGCCCGGATCGGACCCCTGACTGCAGGCAAGGAGTGGTTCAAACCCTGGAAGACCATGGACGACGACGCTCCAGGCATCGCCAGCCTTCCAGAGCTCCAGACAATGCTGGAAGGGGTCTGCGACCGGAGCAACTTCCTGGCCCTGATAAAGGACTTCATCGTCTTCGACGACGACGGGAGCGGGAAGCTCATCAAGAAGATGGCCGGGTATCACCAGTTCCACGCCGTCCAGGCCGCCGTCGAGGAGACCTTCAGGGCGGCCCAACTCCAACGGGCTGCCAAGGCCGAGAGCAACAGAAGGCACGGAGGAGATCCCGGGGACCGGAGAATCGGGGTAGTCTGGCACAACCAGGGATCAGGCAAGAGCCTGACCATGGCCTTCTACGCCGGCGCCCTGGTGAGGCACCCAGACATGGAGAACCCAACCATCGTCGTACTCACCGACCGGAACGACTTGGACGACCAACTTTTCGGTACCTTCTCCTGGTGCAGCGAACTCCTCCGCCAGGACCCGGCCCAAGCGGAAAGCCGGGCCGACCTCAGGCAGAAACTGTCGGTGAACGTCGGGGGAGTGGTATTCACCACCATCCAGAAATTCTTCCCCGAGGAAAGGGGAGACTCCCACCCGGTCCTCTCCGAGCGCCGGAACATCGTCGTCATCGCCGACGAGGCCCACCGCAGCCAGTACGACTTCATAGACGGATACGCCCGGCACATGCGGGACGCCCTCCCCAACGCATCCTTCCTGGGGTTCACCGGGACCCCCATTGAACTGGAGGACGCCAACACCCGCGGCGTGTTCGGGGACTACATCAGTGTCTACGACATTCACCGTTCGCAGGAGGACGGCGCCACCGTGCCCATCTACTACGAGAACCGGCTCGCCAAGCTCGCCCTGGACGAGGATGAAAAACCGAACATAGACGACGACTTCGAGGAAGTGACCGAAGGCGAGGAACTCGAGGACAAGGAGGCGCTCAAAACCAAGTGGGCCCAACTCGAGTCCGTGGTCGGAGCCGACAACCGGATCAGGCAGATAGCAGAGGACATCGTGGCCCACTACGAGGCCAGGCTGGAGCAACTGGACGGGAAGGCCATGGTCGTCTGCATGAGCCGCCGGATCTGCGTCGAACTGTACAGGGAACTCGTCAACCTGCGCCCCGACTGGGAAGACGAGGACGACACCAAGGGCCAGATCAAGGTGGTGATGACCGGCTCAGCCTCTGACCCCCTGGACTGGCAGAAGCACGTCAGGAGCAAGAACGCCCGGGAGACCCTGGGCAACCGGTTCCGGAACCCCGGCGACCCCTTCCGTGTCGTGCTGGTCAGGGACATGTGGCTGACCGGGTTCGACGCCCCCAGCCTCCACACCATGTACGTCGACAAGCCCATGCAGGGCCACAACCTGTTCCAAGCCATCACCAGGGTGAACAGGGTGTTCAAGGACAAGCCCGGCGGACTGGTGGTCGACTACCTGGGACTGGCCAACGACCTGAAAAAGGCGGTCGACCACTACTCAAGGAGTGGAGGAAGGGGGACCGCCGCTTTCGACAAAGCCGACGCCATTGCCGTGATGCTGGAGAAACACGAGGTATGCTACGCAATGTTCCACGGGTTCGATTGGTCGGCATGGACCGGCGGAAGCGCCGCCGACAGGCTGACCCTCATTCCAGCAGGGCAGGAACATATCCTGGCCCAGGAGGAGGGCAAGGAACGATACACCCAGGCGGTGATGGAACTAATCAAGGCTTTCACCCTGTCCGTCCCAGCAGATGATGCAATCACCATCAGGGACGACGTGAACTTCTTCCAGACCATCCGGGCAGCGATTCTGAAAAAGGCGCCGGGCGAAAAGAGATCGGCGGAGAACCTGGACTCGGCCATCAAGCAGATAGTCTCAAGGGCGGTGGCGTCAGAGGGAGTGGTCGACATCTTCTCCGAGGCCGGACTCGGCAGCCCCGACATCTCGGTCCTGTCGGACGAGTTCCTGTCGGAAGTGCAGGGGATGCCTCACCGGAACGTGGCGGTCGAACTGCTACAGAAACTGATCCGGGGCGAACTGTCGACGAGAAGGCGCCAGAACGTGATCCAGGCCCGCTCGTTCGCGGGGATGCTGGAAGACGCCATCCGGAGGTACCAGAACAGGACCATCGAGGCCGCACAGGTCATCGAGGAACTGATTGAACTCGCCAGGCAGATGCGGGAGGACATGGCCCGAGGCGAGGAGCTGGGCCTGAATGAGGACGAGCTTGCCTTCTACGACGCCCTGGAGACCAACGACAGTGCGGTGCAGGTGCTGGGAGACGAGACCCTCCGGACCATCGCCCAAGAACTAGTGGAGACGGTCAGGAGGAACGCCACCATCGACTGGACGGTGAGGGAGAGCGTCAGGGCAGGGATGAGGAACGCAGTGCGGAGGGTGCTGAGGAAGTACGGGTACCCGCCGGACAAGCAGGACAGGGCCGTTGAGACGGTGATAGAGCAGGCGGAGTTGCTGTCCGAGGAGTGGGCTAATCCGAATTAACACCGCTGGAATGATCCTGTACATTTGGAGATCTACAGATGTGGGATGCACTCGGACTTCCACGTGAAACCAACGTGCCCGGCCAATCTTGGAACCCAAACGGGATCTCAACCTTCTTTCACAGGTTGAACTTCTCAGACTTCCCAACCCTTGACGCCATTTTGTGGCGAACCGGTGGTCTTGACCGCCAAATGGGTGAACATCGAGACCGGTTCGTAGACCAAGTCGACGAACAGATTCAGGTAGAGACCTACGAGGACCGGGACAGGCGTGCCAATATCCTAGCCAGATATTCAGATCAGAAATCCCTCTGGTACCAACTGGCCCGGTCGCAAGGTATGCGGGACCACATGATTTTGGCTTTTGAGACCACACGAACAAGAGAGGTAGATAGCCTACAGCCGCTTGACAGAAACGACCTGGCGAACCTGTCCCGTTCCCTAGGGTCAGACTGGCCAGCAGTCGGAAATTTGGAGTTGGCTTCTCTTGCGGTAAACAAGGTGAGCATACCAGCAGTGGAAGCTGTTTTGGGTCGCCCTTACTACGAACTAACTGAAGGGAACTTGACTGACCGGGAATTTAAAGCAATAGACCAATCCGTAGAGGCAATAACCGACGACATCGTGAGCGACGCACTGGTGGTGATGGGGCTCCTGCACGTCCGCCCCTATGCTTATTGGGCTTCCGAAACTGAACTGATGATCGCCGCAGCTCGTCCCGGAAAGGAATCAGGTCCTTGGACTAGACAGGAAGTGGAAAAGACCGCACCTATGCTGGAATTCATCCCGGATGAGGCAGGTAATCGGACGACATTCCCCGAGAGCAACTTGAGGGACTGGTCAAATATGGTACGAGACATGTACGAGCCAAGAACTGACAGGGAAGTCATCAGGAGCGAGGACGCCCCTCTCATCGAGATGATGAGCACGTACAACCCGGAACTCCGAACCCTTTTGGAGTCAGAAGCCCATACAAGTGATGAACGGGAGATGATCAAGAGGTTGGTTCGCTTGGCGAGATTCGGATACGGAAACTCCTACGCTTACAGGGGGTGGATTTACGACTACAGAGCAAGAGCAATAACCAGGATAAATGGCCTGTAAGTGGATTCGTTCATGCCCTCTCCGTCCGACTGAAATCCGCAGTCTGCCCCTGCCAGTATTGTCACCAGAAGGCCTCAACCATCGTCCACGCCCACTGGGACTGCCAAGATACCTTCCAGTCCGGGTGGTTCGAGATGGACAACCTGGCCACCAAAGCCGCGAGGAAACTCACCAGTTCAAAAAGAAGAATTTCCGGCTCACCTTGGCCGGGATAGCCGGCCGTTCCCACGGGGACGGCAACACCGTCAACCTGGCCCTTGAGGAGGGTTGGAAACAGAGCGTCGCCCACTCCATGGCCGACGGGATCCCCACCCAAGACGAGGAGTTGAATGTCGTGGAATTCGGTAAATCTCGCCGCAGTCGCTGCGGAGAACCTCGAAACCCGACGGAACGAACTTCCCCAATTTCCGGCAACTTATGAAAAAGGAAAAGTGAACCAATGGCCAGGCGCTACAGAGGTGACCTCAATAATGGAATCCTGGAAGACTTCATTGAGGAGCTCGGTACCTTTTCTCAGCAATCGGGAGCTGGGGAATTCAGCTTCAAGACCCTGTTGGAAGATGAGGTGGACACTATTTGCGATTTGCTCGACACCTTCGGAAAACTCTACGAGAGAAAGTATGACCATGGGATGATCAAACCAGAGGGTTTCTGGCATGAACCAGACCGGCGAAGCCGCCTTGACGAACTCGTCTCCGCTGCCCGGAAATTACACCTATTCGGCGGCATTGGCGATATTTATCTGCCGACCTACACTCAGCCGGAACAGGGCTACTACCAAGCCATGGCCATGCAAGTCAAACAAGCGATAGACCTCTTGCCAAAAGCCACCATGGACAGTGAGGCGGACTCCGATACCTTTGACCGGCTGCAGGCGGCTCGTCAATCGGCCCACTTCATGGCGGCCACGTTGCCTCGAGGCGGTTCCCCCACTGAGCTACGCCCCTAGACGCCAGGGACGAGCCAATCCGTCGCAACCTCTATCACCCAGCGCATCATTCGGCGATCGGCGACGACGTAACACCCACAGCACAGTTAGGAGAAACTGAGTCATCCGGGAACAGGTCCAACAATGCCCTACGGCAGCGGGTCCTTCTGGTGTACTATACTAAGGTGGGATGCAATAATAGCGATGAAGTGCCTCCGGGCCCGAATTTCCCGCCAAGTCCCTTGAAGGGAACCGATCATTAGGGCGGCAGAATGGCATACCTGCGTAGCCTGGGCTGATTGACGAGGACAGTGTTGGGACCTAAAATCTCCTCACGTCAGAACGGCCAAGTGATTATTTTCACACACTGTTGAAAAGACCGATGCGAGCAGCCGATGATCAGGGGACCCCAAGCACTGGCGAACTTCAGGGACCGCTATGCCCCTAGGGCTCCGGAATACCCTTATCAGAGGGGCCGCATAGAGAGCGAATGCGAACCGATTCAAGGATTTCATCTACTCGTTGAAGCACCCACAATAGACTTTAGGCAAGGCAACCCACCTCTAGTGAAGAATTTGAGAGGCATCAATACCTACATCTGGGTTATTGATTCCAACGGAGTTCCCTACATCATCGAGGAGGGTCTGCAAGAACTTGAATGGCAGCCTCCGAAGCATACAAACCTCACAGGCGACAAGGAGGCCTATGTGGGCGGAGAACTCTGGTTCAGGAACAAATCATCCCTGTACGTGTCCGGAGGTTCAGGACGCTATCCACCTCTAAGTGAGACCCAGCTGGAAGACGCAGTGGAAGTGTTCGAGGCCTTCGGATATGCAGTCAAATCACTGGGATGGGATCAAGAGACCGGAGCGAGACGTTACCTGGAGGAGCAATGACCTCCGAACAGACAGGAAACTTTGACCGGAATAGTCCGGCAACCTTGATGAGAAATCAAAATTCAGGGACTGAGCCGAAGTTTGTCCGCGGAGAGGGACAACTGGCGGTATACAGAGAGAACTGGCGTCAAACCGGCCATGTGCTCACCATGTGGGAAGCTACCCAAGCATTTGGAGAGCCGACCATAAGCGAAGCTCTCGAATACGGGAGCGCTATTCTCAGAGAGACCCGAACAGCGACCAAGGACGCGCTATCTAAGCGACGTTGGGATCTAGGCTTGGACCAGAGTACAGTAGCACGTGCTGCCAAAGTATCCCCAAATGATGTCGCCAAGGCCGAGTCATCTCCTTCCGATGTTGAAATAGACAAACTGGAACGGATTGCCTTCGTGCTTGGATTAGACGAGCGATTCCTCGCCTTCAGAGCCGACTGCGGTGGAGATGCAGACCTAGGAATGCGGCTGAAGACCATGCAACTGGAACCGGACGGCAGCGCTACCCGCATCACCCCCTCGACCGCCGTAATTTTGGCCGAAGCAGCATCGGTCATCCGAGTTCAACACAGGTTGCAGGAATGGTTGAACCTCAAGTCGGAACTGGAAGGGTTCCAGAAGTCTGGCGACTACGGTTCGTCATACCAGTCCCCTGCGTGGAGAGTGGGATACAGACTGGCAAGGGAAGCCAGAGCCAAACTTGGACTGGGCGACCAGCCCATCCCCTCCATGCGAGAGCTCGTCGAGAGAAGGCTCGGAATCCCGGTAATTCAGACCAGCATGAACCCGGATATCGCAGGGGCAACGGTAACCAATACCGACGAGAATGGAAATGAGATCAGAGGGGTCCTGCTCAACATCGACGGAGACAACAGCAATGTTTGGGTGAGAAGAGCCACCTTAGCCCACGAGCTGGGTCACCTGCTATATGACCCCGGACAAGACCTGAAAAGGGTCCGGGTTGACTCATACAGCACCAATCGGGCTGACCCGCAGACTCTGCAATCCGATTTCGTGGAACAGCGGGCCAACGCTTTCGCCATAGCCTTTCTCGCACCCAATGACGCCGTGAGACAGATGACGACCCCGCCGGTTACGGATGAACACGTGGACAAAGTGATGTCCACTTTCGGCATCAGCCATACGGCAGCAAGGTTCCATATTGGCAATTGCCATTTCCGTCAGTACGACGTTCCAGAGGGATCCGCGGTGGCAACTCCATCCGATGAACAGATAGCCGCCGAGAATTTTTCCGTGGATTTCTTTCCACTGAAGGAGACCGCAAATCATCGACGGGGCAAATTTTCAGGCTTGGTGTCGGCCGCCTACGAAGAAGGTCTTGTATCGGAAGACACCGCTGCCAAGTACCTGCAGTGCGAGCCTTCCCAGATTATAAATTGTTCCAAGACGTTGAGAGAACTGGTCGAAGTTTAAGGAAGGGTAACCCAATGCCTCGTGAGGTTCCATGAGGTATCACGGAGAACCTCAGGACGACGACCATCCTGAAACTCTGACTTCTTAGGGAGAAAAGAATGCCGGACGGAGAATCCATAACCGCTGTGTTACTCCCGAACGGAGATGTTCACAAGGAAGACGAACCCACCTATTTCTTGGGCAGCATCAAGATAGCCAGCGACGAACAGGACGTATCAACCCCTCCTCCCTTGATAGCAGAAATCAGCATCAGCAACATGGGGGAGCCAACTGTCTCATGCCTGCAGCAACTCGGATGGAGTGTCCGTGTACTACCAGGTCAAAACCGGGAACCCATTCATGGCCGGACCAATGGAATCCTCCTTCGCGTGGTAAGGGACATCGCCGGGCCGTAACAGACGGGACCCGGGAGTCACAGTCTCCTCGAGATCCAGAGCAAGAGGAGGGCCACTTTCAGGTGGCCCTCCTCTTGTTTACCGTCGGCGACGAAAGATGTAACGACGGTAGAATAGAACCATGAGCAGGGCGGCTCCTCCGACGAAATATATGACTTGCTCAATCCAGTCGTACATCGGCAACTTGTCTGCCTCATGCAAGGCCAACAGCACCACTGACGAAAGGAAAATACCCAAACAGGTTTCCTTCATGAGATCACACTCCTCGGAATTCCGGGCTAAGGGACCCTGAGGAGGAATTACATTCGTAATCCAGCAGAGCGGAACTCCTCCGTGAGGCAGACACCATCTGCGCCAGGTTCAACGAAGCCAATCACAAAGGGCTGGACAACACCGCCCCGCCGCTCAGATACGACCACCGCACGGTCGAAAAACTGTGGTCAGGGAACATCAACCCCGGGACCGGTAGGGAGTTCAACACCTGCAGGGAGGCATCGGAACTGCCAACATAAAAACTGCCCGGGGTAATCATCTTTCCCTCAGGCTACGCCGCAAGCGCTCCGACCCCCGAGGAAAAACCGGAGATCCGGAGACTCCTGCGTCACTGGCCCGACAACGTGGCAGTCGCCCTCAACCGGCACTACTGAAGGCGACGGGCGACAAGAAGAAAACACCTGAGAAATTCATGGGGGATTTCGCCCCCCAGACGAGACCGGCGGACTTCCGCATCTCCCCAAACTCGGTCGAGAGATTCCAGCGTGACGACCGCCTGTAGCCCATAGAAGTCTGGATCAGCCTCAGGACCCGGGACGTGAACGAGAGCCCCCAAGTCTGGGAGATGTATCCCGACCCCTGCGTGCCGGACCCGGGCAAAGAACACCTCGAACGGGAGTGGCGCATAAGGAAACTCACACTGACCGAACTCGGGAGAATCTCTCCGGCCGAATGCCCAACGAGAATCATATCCGGTTGCTCTCCCAACGACGATGAATCAAAATTCATAGTCGCGTCCTGGCTGGCCGGCAGTGATGAGAGAGGTCGCAGCCAGTGAACCGGTCTCCCGAAAGAGCGTATCCACCGGCGAGCCCACCGCTCAGTCGCCTCAAAACACAACGACCCGCAGGAGATGAGCAGATGACATCAGGCCCCGAACAGCACAACCCGGAAACGGTTGGCCCGGAGTATTTCACCGGGTGGCCAGGCACACTTCCGACCGAAAGGCTCGAGCAGATCATCCAATACTCGCGCGTTTCGAACCTGGCAGTGATGGGCCTGTACGACCGGAGCAAATACGACGAGGTCCTGCACGAAATCGAGATGATGGCCGCCACAATGAGCAACTGCAGCCTGGGTGAGAGGGTGAACCCAGACAGGTTTGAGCACATAAGCCGCTCCAGCGACTTCGCCGCCCTGGATGACCTGCTCCTCGAGCACGAGTCGGAGACCGACTTCTGCGGCTGCCTCGTCATCGACGACAGCCCCGAGACCGGCGAGGAGCCTTGGCTGATAGCCTTCCGGTACCTGTTCGCTCTCTCCCGGGACCCAGAATGGATCGGCCTCTCTCCGCACCTTCCACACATGAAAGGCCTGCACCTGCATGCATTTGAGTCGTCGAACAGGCCAAGCCAGACCGGCTTTTTCATTGGACTCCCCGAGAAGCTTGTGCCGGCCGCAGCACCGGCTCCAGGGCCGGTACCGGAAGGAGAGCCGCAACTGCTGGCGCACATAGCCGCTTGGCACGGGGCCAAGTCCTTCCACTGGATACCCGCAGCGGATTGGGCCGACTCCGCCGATTAGAAGCGGGCTCCGGCAACAACCGAAGGCAGCCCAAATTTGAGATTAAGGCACCGTTCTGCAGCCCATATGGGGCAAACCTGAGGAACAATGTCTCACACGGTCTGCTGAACGACTCTAATTGCCACCCTGCCCACGCTGTGTATGCCTGGTGGTTCACACTGAATCTCGTGATCAACCCGCTCGCAGGTTACGAGGGTATCTGAAGGCGATATGTAGAAACAAAGGGAAGTCAAAACCGGATGGAAAACTCACAATGCCCTTCTCCAACCTGATCCACGCAGCCGCCGGGCCTTCGACGCCAGCTAGACCAGGATGGTCGAACTCGCCGCGGATGCAGCCCGCACTCACCAGTTCGACGAGAAACCCCTCCGGCTACCCCTCACCGAGAAAGCCCGGAACTCCTAAGGGGACGGCGCCACCGTCAACCAAGCACTGGAGGAAGGCTGGAAACTGGGAGTCGCCCACTCCATGGCCGACGGGATCCTCACGCAGGACGAGGAGAGCAGACTCCGGGAATTCCGAGACCGGCTGGCCCTGGCAGACTCTGGCACTGACCAGAAGGCCGTATCCCCACTCGAACGTGCCGCCACCGACCGGCTGACCCAAGGCATCTGGCTCGCAGCCCCGGCAGTGGAAGCCCAGGAAACTCCAGACCGACTGAATGCTAAAATGGGATAACATCCCCAATTTGGCGAAGGAAGCCCATGACGTCGGAACCGGCACGGGACGCGCAGAACCAAGAACGCCGCCGAATAGTTGGGAAGGCCGTAGGAATGTTCGCCAGGATCCTGCGGTTGGCAATGAATGTAAAGGACTACTTCTCCGGACGGGGAGGGTGGTACTGGATCCCTGTGGGATTCGTCGGCGCGTGCAGCACAGCGGCCAGCAGCATAGTATTCATGGGCGCCATCATCACAGGACGACAGGAAGACCGGCTGGAACTCACGATATTTCTCTACATTTCAGCCGTGATTGTAATGGCAGGACCCATAGCCCTCATGATGAGAATCGTAGACTCGGTGAGAGCGTTGGTGGACCCGAACTTCACCCAGCCGCCGGCTGGGGACTGAAATGAAGGAACAGGAATACAGTCCCCAGAACGACGAGGGGCAGGACCGGCACTACGACGTCATCTGCCTGACACTCACCTCCATCGGGGGAGCCACCCTAGCGGCAGTCATGCTCCTCAGCGACGCCCCAGACATCCTGCAGGGTGATGCAGGAACCTCATTATCCTTCCCCCAGTGGATCCGCATCATACTGGCAGCATCGGCAGCAGGCGCATACGCAGCGATGACTGCAACATCCAGAATGGCAATATTGCAGCGACCCAAACCCAACCTGAGCCTTACAGAACACAACAGAAAACTCACATCTTGGGTCTTCAACATTTTAATTGGAATGGCTGTAGCCCTGGTCCTGGTAACGACAATTATCCCAGTGACGGCCCTGATAGATCCCATCCTGAACGGCGGAGAGGAGGCTAAATGGGAGCGATCGCCCTACGAAACTCCGCCACAGTAAACAAGAGAACATCGCCGTTCGGGCCCTCCGTCAACCTGATGAAGTCCGAGGCACATGTAATGCCTGACCAAGCCGGCAGAGACCGGCTACCCTGTGAGCGGCAATCGCCCAAGGAACTTGAAGAGCATGAGAGAACCGTACAGCAGGGACCTGAAAATGCTGCTGGACCAAGAGTTGGAGAAGAACGAGAGCGTGCGGGCAGCCCTCACCGCCTATCAGGAACTGGCGGAGGAAGAGAAGGCACTGTTCCGGCTGGCCGCCGCCATCACCCAAGACGCCGCAGTCAGGACCAGGGAACCAGGGCGCCAGTCAACCGTTGATATGAGTGAGGGAACCCAGCCCGGCCAGGTTCAACCCATCGTCCGAAACCTGATGAAAACACTCTTGGAGGATCACCCCTCCCTCCTTACGGAAACCGACATTGAAAACCTGACAAACCGGGACTACACCCAGAACATTCTGGGCCTTAAATTGGCCGGGTTCTCACTTCTCAGACGAAAGGAAGCGGGTAGAAGAGGCTCGAATAACGACAGATACAACAGGTTCTACTCCAAACTGTACGCCGACAGGTTCTATGTATGCTCCCAGTGGTGGCGAGACGACCATCTCGCTAACGCCAAGAGCCTGCTGCGGTTGGTGGAGGAGATAGCCCACCGAACTCCAAGCCATCCGGGAATTCCGGATCTGGAAAGGTCCGCAAGGGCACTCGAGAACTACATAGGTCGCACTGCATAACCCGTAAGCAAGCCACAACCTGGCCGTGAACCTATCCCAGATGTAGCGGGGCCGGGCTCGGGGGAGACCAACCCTGGTTGCCGCGCCCAGCTGGGCGACTTCTCAAATGCGTTTCAGATGGACAGAACCCGTCACTCTCATCGGCTGGTGTCCGGTACAGTCCTCGGAAAGACAGAGAGGAGATCAGACCGCTTGGAAGCCGGGAGCCGAGCGGCAGAGTTTTCTTGTGACACTTGCCACTGGCAGAGGCGTATCCCACGCGCGATAATGAAAGTGCTGCTGACAGACGGCGGCACCGGCCGCGACCGACGGACGGGGCGGCCGATTCTGCAACACATTCGACCTACAATAGGGCATTGCGTTATGCCGCTAGTGCCCTCGCTGGGACACTAGAATACTACTTCGTGCTGGCCGAACAATACGGCTTCACCGAACAGAAACCGGGCTTCATCAACTACGACATTAAGTACCGCATGGGGCGAGACCAATGACAAAGTATCATGTTTCCAACTGGATGAACTTGTCAGGTGACAACCCCGAATTCGTGGCGCTTCGAAACGAAGCGTTGCATCAACTCAGCGGAGTTCCCGAGCCACATCGGTCAGTATGGGAGAGTAGGCTCAAAAGTAAATTGGAGCACTCACACTCCTCCGCTCGGCTCGAAATCTGTCTCCATGACCTCTTCAAGAAGCGAGGCTGGAAAATAGAAATAGAGCCCGATCTGCCCGCCACAAAGAATAAGCCAGATTTTCTACTTTCCAGTGGGTCTCGCAGGTTGATGGTTGAAGCGAGGGCGGTTCTCGGTACTGAATCAGAAAGGCAACAAGACGACCGCCTGAAGCGGCTCATGAATGACCTACGCGGAAAACTCGACCGTACGGTCTTGATTCATCCTTTGTTCGAACTTCCTTCCAGCTTGCCGAACAAACACCTCGCAGCACAGATAGAGAGTAAGGCTTCTGAAGTTGGATTGCTTCAGGAATTTCTGGTTGAGGGGGAGCACCAAGGGCAACCCTACTCGTTGGAAGTGACCGTCCTTTTAGAAACCAAGCCAAACGAGTCTGGGGATGTAGGCGCCACTATTAACCAGGCCGTCGAATTCGACATCGGTAATTCGGTCCGCGAAGCCATCATAGGGAAAGCTCACAAGTATGGCGAAATGCTTATCCCCTATGTAATTGCAGTCTGGCCCAAACTGCCAAATCACTTCTCGTTCGAAGATGATGACGACATGGTCGCTCTGTACGGCGATGAAACGTGGGTGATGTCTGGAGCCGAGATCATAAGGTCGCGTAAACTCAATGGCGTGTTTACACTTAAACGGGAAGACAGCAGTTACCGCTATTCCGACATTTCGGCGGTGTTCTTCTGCCATCCATACAACACTGACTCCTTCAAGATCTATGTCCATCACAACCCGTTTGCCAAGCGTCCAGTAGGGATGGAGATGTTCAAAGGGATTCCACAGTGTTCCATCGATCTCGCCACTGGCCAAGCTCAGTGGTCAGATTCGTACCATGCCTGAAGTGGGAAAGACATGAAGGGGTTAGAACCATACCCAGAACGCTGCGCATCATGACGCCGGTACCGCCGAGCGGCGGAGTAGTTATCGCACTGGCGCAGGGAACCAAATGACAACCGGAGGCATGGATTTCCCAGAGCCATTGCTGAACGTCCTGCGCGAGGGGCGGTTGGTGGTCTTCGCCAGTGCCGAAGTCTCCTCGGAGACACACCCCACTTAGGCTCAGCCCCGAGCCGACTCACGGCAGAGGACCCATAAGGGCCGCCCCGGACAACCGGAGCGGCCTTTTGCAATTCCGCGTCAGAGACGGGCACAAGCCGACCTGAAACGGAGCCTTCCGCCGCCTGAGCGCAGAAGGCCCGCAAAGCCCCGGCGCGCCTCCGCTGTCCCGAGCTTGCCGGGGGATGAAAGCACCTCGCCGGACACTTTGCCAACACCTCCAACCGGAAGAACCTCCTCATAAAAGGAGCCGACATGACCACACCGCACAACGCTCCCGACCCCGAGGGCTTGGCAGTAGCCCGCGAAATCCGGACGAGGGTGCACCCGGCGGAAATCATACTGGGAGGGTCCCGGGCCATCGGCGAGCACCGCCCCGACTCCGATGTGGACCTCACAGCCGTGGCCCCGGACGCCGACAGCGCCGAACGGGCGAAGGAGACACTCAAGGAACTCCTGGAGGGGAAACGCGAGGCGCCAGTGGTGAACGTGCACACCATCACGAGGGAGGAGTTCCAGCGCCTGGCGCCCATGGGACAGTCTTTCCCGGGACAGGCGGCCCGATACGGCGTGACGCCGGAGGGCAAAAGCCTGAACTACTTGCCGGAACGGGAGCCCACGCCAAGGGAGGTACGGGAGCTCACTATCTTCTGGCTCAGACTCGCCGACAACCACATGACGTTCGTGGAGTTCTTCCTAGAAGAAAGGGAACTGTGCCGTGTCGAGTGCCTGGGCAGAGACGCCCAGTGGGGACTGGAGCGGGCCTTCAAGGGACTGCTGGCCGCTGGCAACGACCCCGTTAGGTTCCGCCGCGACGCGGCGTTCCTATGGCGGCACGTCGAAAGCGTCCACCCCATCGCGGACCGTGAAGGAGTCCGGGCCATCGAGAACCTGCTGGCCGCCACCACCGAGCCTGACGGGCAAAGTTGCCGTCTCACCGGGTTCTCCGAGGCCTACCGGAAAGACATGCCGTACCCCGGCATGAGCAACGGGGAGCTGGAGGCGGTGAAGCGATGGGCAAGGCCTGCAATCGACGCTCTGATAACGGAGGTGTAGATTTCCAAGGTCATTGACCCAGTGATTTACAGGGTCATTGACCCACCCTGGGGCATGGTGATCCGAGTATTATCTGGTTTGGTGTTCCGGTCAATCACCTCCTTCCCGGCCTGCGCCCAGCAGTGCGCGATGAGGCGACAGGCGTTCCCGGTAGCTTTGGCCCTCAACGGTTATTTGATAGCTGGCGTTGGCCAGCCGATCAAGGGCACTGTTCCCCAGGACGGGGTCGTCGAAGAGGCCCAGCCATTCGTCCACGGCCCGGTTGCTGGTGATGACGAAGCTGGAGGCCCGGTGCCGGTTGAGGATCAGCTCGTAGAGGTCGGCGGACTGCTGGGCGGTGAACCGGTGCAGGCCCAGGTCGTCGATGATGAGCAGGTCCGGCGACAGGAAGGTACGGAAGGTGCGCTCCAGGGAGTTGTCGACCCGGGCCTGATTCATGACCCTGAAGTAGTCGTCGGCGTGGCTGAAGCGCACGGTGTGGCCGGCACGGACCGCGGCATAGCCCAAGGCCTGGGCCAGGAAGCTCTTACCCACGCCTGCCGGACCGACGAGCAGCACGTGCTCACGCCTGGCCAGAAACTCCAAGGAGAAGGCGGCGTCCAGCAGTCGGCGGTCCAGAGTAATCGACGCCGTCCAGTCGAAGTCCTCCAGGCGGCAGATCTCCTGGAAGCCGGCCTGTTGCAGGCGCACCTCGATGCGCCGGTGAGCGCGGCGGTTCACCTCGTCTGCGAGGATGATCTCCAGGAAGGAGGCGTAGTCCAGCTGCTCCCTGCGGGCCAGGGCGATGCGCTCGGGCAGGGTGGCGGCCATGGGTCCCAGCTGCAGCCGCTTGAGCAGCGGGGTGAGATCGGTGGTCATGGTCATGTCAATCTCCTCATGCCGTACGGCGGTATCGGCTGGTTTGGGCGAAGACGCTGCCGGGCCGTGCGAAGCGTCCCTCGGGCAGCGGCGTTGGCAGTTCGGGCATGGTCTCTTCCTCCAGGGCCTGCACCAGGATGCGCTCGACGCGTCGCACGTCGATGAGGTCGACGTCCAGGGCCCGGCGGCAGGCGGCGTCCAGGCGCTTTGCGGTGTAGCGCTCGCCGAGGCGGAGCAGCTTGTGTCCCTGCCGGATCCTGGCCCAAGGGAGCGGACCATCGAACAGCCGGCCGGCGAATTCGGCCACGGCAGGTCCCAGCTCGGCCGCCTTGCTCTTGATGCCGTCGGGCGCCCTGGTGGTGTAGGCGGAGAGGTGGGCCGGATAGTCCTCGGGGTCGGTGGCCCGGCCACCCCTGGGCTGACGGAGGTGGGTCTTGATCAGTTGGCCTTTGTGGTAAATGCGCACCAGCTTGCTGTCCACCCTCACCTCCACCTTCTGGCCTGGCGGGCACAGGGATGAGGGCACTGAGTACAGGGCCTGGCGGCACTGGATGTGATGGTCCTGGTGGACCTTGGCCTCCCGCCAGTCGGCGATCTCGTAGGCCTCGCCGTCCCAAGGGAGTAGGGCATGGCGCTCCTCGTCCTGGAACACCACCAGGGGCTTCCTGCGGGTGGTGCCGTGGATGCGCAGACCGGCCACGTCGCGGCACCAGCGCCGGGACTGATCTCTGACATCGGCCAGGTCCCGGAACTCGCCGCCCTTGAAGAAACGCTCCCTGGCGTAGGGGACGCCACGCTCCACCTTCGGCTTGTCCTTGGGATGGCGCGCTCTTGCGGCGTCGGCGATGAAGCCGCGGCGCTGGGAGTATTCCAGGAAACCCCTGGTGAAAACGGGATTCAGCGGGTCCGCCGTCGCCACCGCCGGTGGGCAATTGTCGATGACCAAGTACTTGGGGATGCCGCCGAAGAAGGACCAGGCCGATTCCAGCCCAGCGATGACATCCTCCAGCGTCTGCCCGAAGGTGGGCCAGAGGAAGCAGTGCCTGGAGTAGCCCAGCACCAGCAGCAACGCCCATACCGCGCGGCGCCGGCCGGTCTCGGGGTCATGGATCAACCCCAGGCGGCCGAAGTCCACCTCCACCACCTCGCCGGGTGGGGTGTCTTCCATGCGAACGGTGACCTTGCTGGACCTTCGCCAGTTGCGCTTCTGAACGAAACGCCGCAGCGACTGGTAGGAGACCTGACATCCCCGCCCCAGCAGCAACTCGTGGATCCGGGTCAACTGCAGCCGCTCGCCGGTGAGCCAGCGGTGGATCTGGTCGGCCCACGGGGACAGCAGGTCCTCGCTGGGCGTCTCCGCCTGACGCGGGCCGGACTGGCCGATGACCGCCAGCCGGCTGAGCTGATCATCGGTGGGAACCGACCCGTCCTTGGTGATGCCCTCGGCCTTCGCCGCGCTCAGGTACTTGCGGACCGTGTTTCTCGAGAGGCTGGTGCCCGCCGCAATCCGGCGGTATCCCTCTCCTGCCTGCCAGCGCCGAATGATTTCCTGTACGTCCACTCTGGTGACCTCCCGGAACGCCATCGCGACACCTCATAGCTGAAGTGCTCCAATGGTCGCCCTTTAAGGCTCCCAGGGTGGGTCAAAGACCCTGTAAATCAGGGGGTCAATGACCTTGTCAATTTTCCCTATTTACCGGGTCAAAGACTCTGGAAATTCACAGGAGGGGCTGGCCCGGTCAGGAGCGGCTAGGGAAGACCTGCGTCGGGAAAGGCGTGGCAGCGGGAAACCGGGCTAGAAGATATTACGGCACCGCAGGTCCAGCGGTCCTGGGAAGATGGTGCTCGCTGGGCCGGCACGCGAAGACAACGAGCTGCCCGGAACTCGGTTTACGAAAAGCTCGGATCCCCGGGATTAATGGGAAAGCCGCAGGTTACGCTTTAGGGGCAAAATCCCCGTAATTCCCAACGGAAAGCCGACCAGGCTACTCGCCGGGAACCCCACGAAAACCACCAAAGTGGCAGGAAGGCCCGTGGGCCGAATAACTTTTGACAGTTGCCCGTAGCGCAGGGGCAGCAGAACGCGAGATAATGGACCTGTCGCTGACCAACAGCGGCCTACCGGCCGCCACTGACGAACGGGGTGGCCGGTTCCGTGTTACGCCTGATCCGACATAGAAAACTTTACAATGCCAACACCTGGACGCCTATTAGCCGCAGTGAGTCGCTTTGTAAAGCGTTACGATCACACATCAGATTTGGCAACATTTTTGCGAGATTGTCCCCGGAGACTTGGCTATGAGCGACCGGTCGGAGCCACTAGTTAACCATTCCAACCAAGGAGCGGAAGCAGGCTTAGCACCAGACCAGCCTGTTGCGTCGGCAGAATTCGACTACCTGGGACGATGGCAGTTCGCCTCCAGGCTAGCAAAGCAACTGGTGGAATATGAGGACGATCGGTGCTTGGTAGTAGCCTTTTATGCTCCTTGGGGGGCAGGTAAGTCCTCATTGCTTAACCTACTCTCCGATGAGCTTGAAGGGCCAATAGACGGCAGTACTAAGTCACCAATCCTCATCAAATTCAATCCGTGGAATTTTTCTGGCCTGCCTTCGCTCATCTCGATGTTCTTTCGCGAGCTTGAAACGGCTATAGGTAACTCAGAGCCAAAACTGTCTAAGAACATACAGAAATCCCTTCAGGCACTATCTATCATCCTAGCAGCGGGAGAACTCTCTCCCGTGGGAAGCTCATCCTTCGGCGCAGGCTCTCGCCTCGTAAAATGGGTCTCCGATATGACGCAAAAGAAGTCAGAGTCGCTCGAAATCATCAAAAATCGGATCAATAAAGAGCTCCGCCGACTCGACAGACGTATATTCGTCCTGATCGACGATGTCGACAGGCTCGATCAAGAGTCGATGCGTTATATGTTCAGGCTCATCCGCCTAAACGCCGACTTTGACTCCGTAACGTACGTCTTGGCTTTCGACAGGAATGTCGTTGAGTCTGTCCTTGAAATGGAGCAGGGAGTATCAGGCCACGAATACCTAGAGAAGATTGTACAAGTAGGTTTCGACATCCCGCCCGCAGAACCGAGCAAGCTTAAGCGGATCTTTCTGCGGAAGACGGAAAGCCTTGGCATTTTCTCACCGCCAAATGACGAAAACGCTATCCGGTGGATCGAACTGGAAACAGTTGGATTCTACAACTTGCTCAGGACCCCTCGCGACGTGGTCCGCTATGCCAACGGTTTGGTAGTCAACGGAGGAATAGTCAAGGACGAGGTCAACCCGGTCGATTTCGCTGTACTGGAGGCGATAAGAACTTTTGCGCCAGAGCTTTACGCTTTTATCAGAGAAAACCGCGAGATCGCCCTAGGTGCGCCCAACCCTGCAAACATGGAAGCGGTAGTGGAACAAGCGCTGAATCGGGGAAGTCATCAAGGCGATTATCAGCGCGATTACCGAAATCGAATAGAGGACGTGCTTTCACGGTGCAATGTTGAGGTGAAAGAGGCCCTTCGTGAGACCTGCAAGCAATTATTTCCCGAAATAGGAGCGTTATACGGAATTCCCTCATACGGAATTGGGCTTCATGAAGACTGGCGCAGGGCAAAACGCATTTGCGTTGCTGAGTTTTTCCATCGCTACTTTTATCTCCGGCCCTCCGAGCAGGAAGTCTCACAAGCCGAATTCGAGAACATCGTTACCAATGGAAACGGTCACGTCGAGCAGGTTGCCCAGATGGGTGAACTGATAGACTCGGGAAAGATAGATAACTTCCTCGAGCGCCTTGGCGATTCGCACACCCAAGTACCGGAGAGTTACATCCAACCCATTGTCTCGGCCCTGTTTGACCTTGGGGACAGGATGACGACTGGGCTCGGATCGGAGGATCAGTTACTGCGCGTTAGTAGGGTCGTCTATAAATTGTTGCTACGCCTGGAAGAACCAACACGACTAAGTATTCTCCGCACAGCAGCAAAGGAGACCGTTTCCTTAGGAACTGTAGTCTATTTCGCCCGATTATGGTACCAGTCCTCTCGCCCAGAATTGAAACTCCTTGAGGAGCAAGACTGGGAAGAGATCCGTCAACTCCTAGTCGACCGAATCAAGGCTGCGGCTATGGATATGACGCTCGCTGGTTTTCCTCATCTCGGAATCCTGCTCTACAGATGGAGGGAATGGGGTTCCATGGATGAAGCCCGAGAGTTCGTAGGCCAACTCTTGGAGTCTGATGACGGTGTACTGGTATTCCTTCAGGGCATGATGGCCCCAAAGTCCACCTCGGTCGGTGAGTATGGCTATGCCGCAAGGCAGGGCTGGCACATTCCCGCTGAGGCAATTAGCGAGTTTGTCTGCCTTGATGTTTTGAACGAATCGGTTCAGCGCATAAAAGCCGTGCGAGGGGACGACATTTCTTTGCGAGAACAGGCAGCAATCGAAGCTTTCTTGGAAAGCATGACCTCTACAGCATAACTAAAGAGGTGCTGGAGACGGTGGGGAGCAAGGCACATGCTTGCCAACCTCGCCTACGCTGTCTGACAGTATTACGAGTCAAGGGGCATCGAAAAGCTAACTGCCCATGCAACCTAAAAGCGCACGCAACTTGCAGTCCTAGCCTACACTCGCCGAGGTCCCTCATCCGATTTCAACATAGCCTTGTTTCTCCTGATGGCCGAGTTTCCCAAGGTGATGTCAGGAGCGTCGTTTTGGTCCCCTTGGCAGGCCATTTATGGCCGCCACGGGGCCTACCTGGAGCCCTGGTACCGGGAGCACGAGGAGCGCCACAACGACGGGGTGAACCGGCTGGTGGCGCGCTTCGCCCGGGAGGGAGTGTCCGTTGTCGCCGGTTGGCGGGGCGAGATCAACGTCCCCGGATTGACCCAGGTGCGGCCCGACCTGCTGGTGCAGGTCAGCGCGGGAACACTGGGAGCGGGCGTCCACGGCATCGAGTTCGAGCGTCACGCCGTGTTTCACTATAGCGTGGAACGCAAGCTGGGACCCTACCGCCGCTTGGCCCGGGACGGGCGCCCCCTGCCGCTCCTGATAGTCTGCGAGACCCTCCAGGGCAGGCGAGCCTTCGATGCCGACGCCGGTGACCTGCCCATCCTAACCACGACCCTGGACCTGGCGCTGGCCAGCCCGCTCACCGGCCCGGTGACGGTGTGGGGCCGGAACGGGGTGCCGGCGGCGCTGCACTGCCGGTAGGAATGCGCGCGGGAGCAAGGGGCCTTGGACTGGCCACAGGCGGTCAGCCTAAGCAGCTTATCCGTTATCCAATCAACACCAAAAACTCAGGTATTCCCGGGAAGTGGAGTTGGACAATCCGGTGAACGAAAAGGTGTAGCTTCTCTTTGACGACGCCCAGGAACGTGCGGTTCCGACGGGGCACAAACGGTTATCGAACGGGGTTCACCTCGAGCTGGATTCCCTCGTGCTGCTGGATGCGGCTGATGACCTCGAACAGGTTGCGGGCGTTGGGATTGCCGGTCGGCCCGAACATGCGCATGAGACTTTTGGGCGGCTTGTCGATGAGAGAGCCAAGCTCCTCGAACCCGATGGTGGCGTTGATGTAGTCACGCAGCACGATCTTGCCCGCCTCAACGTCTCCGGCAAGCAGGCACTCCACGCCTTCCTTCAGTAGTCCCTCCCGAAATGCCGGGTCGCGCTCGGCGCGGGCCTGCACGGTGTCCTTGAAATCACGGGTGAGCGGCATATCTCATTTCTCCTGCTGCTTGCGGCGCCTGTACTCTTGCCAGAGTTCACGGGCATCCTCGATGTCTCTCTGCTGGCGCGCCTTGGTGCCGCCGCCCAGCAGGACTACCAGAGTGTCCCCGTCTCTGCCGAAATAGACCCGGTAGCCTGGGCCGACATTGATGCGGCACTCCAGCACACCGCCGCCAGCGCCCCTCACGTTGGACAGGTTGCCAGCCTCCATGCGAGCTAGGGTTGTCCTCACCCTGACCGCCGCCCCTGCGTCCAGATCGTCAAACCAGCGACCGAATGGGCTGCGGCCCCGGTCATCGACGTATTCTCTGACCTCGATCATACAAGCTATGGTAACGTATTTGTTACCACTCTGCAATACTGCAAACACACTGCGAATGGCAGGCGTCTCCCAGTGGAAGCAGGTCAACCGCATGGAAATCTCCCCAAGGGCAACCGTCCGCTTGGGAATGCCTTGTAACTGAACCGTTATTACCGTTATCGGACTTCTCCGCCCGTGGGCGATTGTTCCTCCCCCGTCGCCATCCGATACCCGACTCTGGGTTCGGCGAGGATGTACCTGGGGTTCTCGCCGTCCTCGCCCAGCTTGTGGCGCAGGTGCATCAGGTGGGTGCGCAGCAGCCGCCGGTTCCCCGGCTTGTCCGGGCTCCACACCCGCCGGAGCAGCCGGTCGTGGGGCACCACCCTGCCGGCCTCCGCCGCCAGTACCGCCAGCAGGTCGAACTCGGTGGCAGTCACCTCCACCGGGTCCCCCGAGAGGGTCACCCGCCGCCGCTCGTAGTCGATGGCCAGGTCGCCCAGCAGGAAGACTCCGGCCGGCTCCGGAGGGCGGGGCTCCTCGAACCGCCGCAGGGCCGCCCGCACCCGGGCCACCAGCTCCGTGGGAGAGAAGGGCTTGACGACGTAGTCGGTGGCCCCCTCTTCCAGGGCCCGGGCCACCACCTCGTCGCCGCCGTACGCCGACAGGAATATCACGGGAACCCGGGAGACGGCCAGCAGGTCCCCCATCAGCTCCACGCCGTCGCACTCCGGAAGCACCAGGTCCAGGAGCACCAGGCGGGGGCCGTGCTCCGTCATCAGCAGCGGCGCCTCCTGCGGGTCGCCGGTGGCCACCGTCCGGAACCCGGCGGATGAGAGGGCGTCCCGCACCGACCGCAGCATCAGAGGGTCGTCGTCCACCACCAGCACCGTTCCCCCGGACGGCCTGCTTTCCCGCCGGCTGCGGGACCTGCGGGAGGGCTGGGCCTCCGGTATCGCTGAAAGTGAGAAGGTGAACCGGGTCCCCAGGCCGGGGCCGTCGCTCTCGGCGTGGATGCGCCCCCCGTGGGCCTCCACGATGCCCCGGCAGATGGCCAGCCCCAGGCCGGTGTCGCCGCCGGCGCCGTCCCCCTCCTCGCCGGAGTGCCTGCGGAACAGATTCGGCAGGTCCTCGGCGGGTACCCCCCGCCCCTGGTCGGACACCGACACCTCCACGTGGCCGCCCTCCTCCACGGCGGACACCGTGATGACCGAGTCCTCGGGCGAGTGCCGGGCGGCGTTGGAGAGCAGGTTGCCGATGACCTGCACGATGCGCCGCCGGTCGGCCATCACCAGGGGCAGACCCGGCTCCATGTCAAGGGCCAGGGGGTTCCGGCCCCCGGCGTTCTGGAAGGCGCTCCTGGCCCGGTCCACCAGCAGGGCCACCTCCGCCGGCTCCGGGTCCACCGGCAGCGTCCCCGTCTCGATGCGGGCCACGTCCAGCAGGTCGCCGATGAGCTCCCTCATGCGGTCGGCCTGGTCCACGATGATGCGCTGGAACTGGCGCATCTCCGCCGGGTCCAGGTCCGCCGCCGCCTCCAGCACCGACGTGGCCGCCCCCCTGATAGAGGTCAGGGGCATCCTCAGCTCGTGGCTCACAATGGCCAGGAACTCGGCCCGCACCCGCTCCTGCTCCTCCAGGGGCGCCAGGTCCTGCATGGTCACCACCACCGACTCCACCGCACCCTCCCCGGTGCGGATGGGCGTGGCGTTGAGCAGCACGGTGACGCTCCGCCCGTCGGGGACCCCCATGACGATCTCCTCGGCCCGCACCGTCTCGCTGGAGACCAGCACCCGGGCCAGGGGGAACTCCCGCAGGGAGACCTCGCTCCCGTCGGCCCGGCGCACGCTCAGCAGCCCCAGCAGGTCCTCCGGAGCCTGGCCCTCATCCCGCAGGGAGTCCACTATGCGGCGTGCCTCCCGGTTGAAGGACGCCGGCGCTCCCGTCCTCACGTCGAAGACCACCACGCCCACCGGCGAGGTGTCGATCAGGGTCTCCAGGCCGGCCCGGACCCGCCGCTCCTCCCGATGGGTGCGGGCGTTGGCGATGACCAGCGCCGCTTGGGAGGCGAACATCACCAGGGTCTCCTCGTCCTCCCGGGTGAACTCCTCTCCGTCCTCCCTGTCCCCCACGAAGACGTGGCCCACCCGGGCGCCCCGGTGGAGCATGGGCGAGGCCATGAACCGGAAGACCGCCACCGGCAGGGGGATCGTGAACTCGGTGAAGCCCAGGGCGCGGACGTGCTCCGCCAGGTCGGGCACCCGCATGGGCTCGGAGATGCCGGTCAGGGACTCGAAGAGCCGCCACCGGTCCGGGGTGAGCCACAGTTGCTCGGCCTCCTGGCCCGTCATACCGGAAGACAGGAGGTCCTGGACACCGCCCGCGTCGTCGAGCAGGGTCATCACGCCGTAGCGGGCGGCCGTAAGGGAGCGGGCGGAGTCAAGGACCCCCTGGAGAACGGTGTCGAAGTCCAGGCTCTCGTTGATGCGGAGGCTGGCCGCGCTGAGGCGGGAGAGGCGGTCTCCCGGCGGTTCGGTTCCATTATCCGGCGGGCCGTTGTTTTTCAACATTTCGCCTCCCTGAAGGCCCTGGAGAATTGGGCTTTAATCGGGCTGAAAGCGGCCTGATTGGGTCAATTCTACCAAATTGGGCCAAAGTTCACCAATAATATACCAATCTGGGAAATACCTTTACCCCTAATTTATACGCAAATCGCTATAATATCCGCTGGGTATTTGTAGCTCCCGTATCGCTGGGCAGAACCCGATGCAGGGTGGCACAGCCCGCCAATCCAGAGCAGCAACCGCGCCGCCGAAGTCCTTGTCCCGTGGGACCGGACGGGAAGGCGGTGCGTCGTTGACAGGAGATGACTACTCCATGTTCGATGTCAGAAGTAACGTTGGTAAAGCTGGCCGTCTGCTAAGGACGGCCATGCCCCTTACCTCTCGAGTTTCAGCCTCTGAACATCGCGGGAGGCCCCCAATGATGCGAGCCTCCTTCTTGCCACGCTCCTCGCTTCTTTTCCTAGCCGCCGCGCTGCTTGCGGTGGCGGTCGTAATCGGTCTGGATTCCGGAGAGCCAGCCCCGGCGATGGCCCAAGAGACGCCCTCCAGCACGGACCGGGCGGTACTGGTGGCGCTGTACAACGCCACAATAGGCCCAAGCTGGCAGGGCAATACCAACTGGCTGAGCGACAGGCCAATCAACGAATGGCACGGAGTAACCGCCGACGCCAATGGCCGTGTGGTGGAACTGCGTCTACGTTACAACAGTTTGAAGGGCCAAATGCCACCCGAACTGGGCAATCTCTCCAAGTTGACCTACTTGGATCTCGGCGGTAATAGCTTGACCGGCAAGATACCCGCCGATTTGGGAGACCTCTCCGAACTGCAAGGCCTGATCCTTCACGATAACCAGTTGACAGGCTCCATACCGCCCGAATTGGGCAACCTCTCCGAACTGACAGGGTTGCACCTCCACAGAAACCAGTTGACCGGCTCCATACTGCCCGAATTGGGCAATCTCTCCAAACTGACATCGTTGCTGCTCGACGATAACCAGTTGACCAGCTCCATACCGCCCGAATTGGGCAATCTCTCCGAACTGACCGACTTGGATGTCGGCGGTAACCAGTTGACCGGCTCCATACCGCCCGAATTGGGCAATCTCTCCGAACTGACCTACTTGGATGTCGGCGGTAACCAGTTGACCGGCTCTATACCGCCCGAGCTGGGCGACCTCTCCGAACTGTCGGGTTTGCACCTCTCGGTTAATCAATTGACCGGCACCATACCCTCTGAACTGGGCAAGCTGTCTAAGCTGAGGTGGTTGTACCTTAGCGCTAACCAGTTGACCGGCACCATACCCTCTGAACTGGGCAAGCTGTCTAAGCTGAGGGAGTTGCTCCTTAACTATAACCAGTTGACCGGCTCCATACCGCCCGAGCTGGGCAAGCTTCCAGACTTGCAGCACTTGTACCTCTCGGGTAATCAATTGTCCGGCACCATACCCTCTGAACTGGGCAAGCTGTCTAAGCTAAGGAGGTTGTACCTTAGCGATAACCAGTTGACCGGCTCCATACCGCCCGAGCTGGGCGACCTCTTCGAACTGCTGCATTTGATCCTCAATGATAACCAGTTGACCGGCTCCATACCCGTCGAGTTGGGAAACCTCTTCATACTGAAATATTTGGTGCTCAACGATAACCGGTTGACCGGCTCCATACCGCCCCAATTGGGCGGCGAATTCTTAGGACTGACCCATTTGTACCTCTACGATAATCAGTTGAGCGGCTCGATACCCGCTGAGTTGGGCAAGCTTCCAGATTTGCAGTACTTGTACCTTCATGACAACCAGTTGAGCGGGTGCGCGCCAGCCAGTCTTAAAGGTCTTCCGCGTGTGAATATCGGCGATCTGTACTGGTGTGCCAACCAGGCGCCCACGTTGGCTGCCTCCATCGCCGACGTAACCGACCTGACAGTCGGGGACTACCATCAGGTGTCCCTGACGGGGGTGTTCAGAGACGCCGACAGCGACGCACTGACCGTCACCGCCGCATCATCCGACGAAGAAATAGCCACCGTGTCCGTGGGCTCAGATGGTTCCAGCCTGACGGTGACCGCCAGGGCACGGGGGACGACGACTATCACGGTCACCGCCTCCGACGGCAAGGGAGGCACGGTTGCGGACGAATTCGCCATCACGGTCGTGGACGCCATAATCGTGAGCGAGAGCGGTACTCATGTGGTGTCCCTGTCCGGGGTGTTTCGCGACGCGCTGACCCTCACCGCCGCATCTTCCGACCAAGGAATAGCCACGGTGTCTGTATCCGCAGATTACTCTACGCTGACGGTGACTGCCAAGAGCCGGGGGACGGCGACTGTAACGGTAACGGGCACCGACGGCAATGGCGAGACGGTTGCGAACGAATTCACCATAAAAGTGAAGGCCTCCCCTGTGGTGGCCGCAGCCATCTCCAACGTAACCGGCCTGACCGTCGGGGACAACCTTGAGGTATCCCTGACGGGTGTATTCAGCGATGCCGATACTGACAAACTGACATTGCGTGCGTCGTCCTCGAATGTGGACGTGGTTGCTCCTTTCATCCACTTTCCGGCTACCAATACCCTAACGCTGATCGCCAACTCCGAGGGAGCCGCCACCATCACCGTCACCGCCCAAGACAGCGACGGCAACCGGGTCAGCGATACGTTTAACGTGATGGTCATCGCTGCAAAGCCCAATCAATCGCCCATGGTGTCCGCCGCCATATCGGACGCCATCATCGTCAAAGAGAGCGGGGCCAGGCACGTATCCCTGTCCGGGGTGTTCGGCGACGCCGATGGCGACGACCTGACGGTCACGGCTTCATCTTCCGACGAGAAGGTCGCCACGGTGTCCGTGGCCTTCGATTACGTGGCCTCCGTTTACCACACCCTGACGGTGACTGCCAAAGGCCGAGGCACGGCGACAATCACGGTCTCGGCCTCCGACGGCAACGGCGGTTCGGTTTCGGACAGTTTCGCCGTGAAGGTCAAGGCGGCGCCCACCGTCGCGTCGGCCATCAACGACATCAGCGGACTGGAAGCCGACGACAGCCGGACCGTGTCCCTGTCGGGAGTGTTCAGCGATTCTGACGGCGACGCCGTGACGGTAACGAACGTCGCATCGTCGGACAGCGCCGTTGTGGCGGTGTCGACCGCCCTGGACCCGGCAACGTCGGCCATCACGGGCCTGACCGTGTTGGCCAAGTCCGAGGGCACCGCCACCGTCACGGTCACGGCCCAGGACGCCGACGGCAACACCGTGCAGGACGCTTTCGACGTTACCGTGAATAAGGCCAACAACCCGCCCACGGTTGCGAACGCGATTGCGGACGTCACCATCGTGAACGAGAGCGGCACGCACCAGGTCGCGCTTTCGAGCGTGTTCAGCGACGGCGACGGCGACGGCCTGACCATCACGGCGAACTCGTCGAACCAGAGCGTGGCCACCGTGTCGGTGTCCGCCGACCACTCCACGCTGACGGTGACGGCAAAAGGCCGGGGTACGGCCATCATCGGGGTGAACGCCGCCGACGGCAAGGGCGGCGAGGTATGGGGCCTCTTCACGGTGAAGGTGAAGGCCGCGCCAACCGTGGCCTCGACCATCGCCGACGTGAGCGAGTTGGAGGTCGACGCGACCCATGAGGTTTCGATGTCCGGGGTGTTCAGCGACGCCGACGGGGACGCGGTGACCATCACGGCGGCAGCGTCGGACGAAGCCATAGCCACAGTGTTGGTAGCGGCCGACTATTCCAAGCTGACGGTCACCGGCGTGGCCGAAGGCACGGCGACGGTCACGGTTGCGGCGCGCGATTCCGACGGTAACCAGGTCAGCGACTCCTTCACCGTCACGGTGACTGCGCCGGCCAACAACGCGCCCACGGTGGCGTCTGCGATAGATGACGCGACCATCGTGAACGAGACCGGCGCGCACCAGGTCACGCTTACCGGCGTGTTCAGCGATGCCGACAACGACACGCTGCGCATCAGGGCCAAGTCATCAGACACTGACGCCGCCACCGTGTCGGTTGCGGACGACTTCTCGGCCCTGACCGTCACGTCCAAGGCCCGCGGCTCCGCGACCATCACGGTCACGGCTTCCGACGGTTACGGCGGCTCGGTTTCGGACACGTTCACCGTGAAGGTCAAGGCCGCCCCGGTGGTGGCAACGGCCATCCCGGACGCAACGATGGTCGAAGTTTCGAGCCAGGAAGTGGACCTCTCGAAGGTGTTCAGCGACGCTGACGGCGATACGCTCACCTACACTGTCTCGTCCACCGACCTGGATGCGGTCGCGGTTTTCGAGTTCCACAGCGCGATGCAGGTGTTCGCAATCGAGAAGGGCAAGGAGACCGTCACGGTCACGGCCCAGGACTCCGACGGCAACCAGGTCAGCGATTCATTCGCCGTGACGGTGACGGCACCGGCCAACAACCCACCCACGGTGGCGTCTGCAATAGATGACGCGACTATCGTGAACGAGACCGGCGCCCACCGGGTTTCGCTGTCGAGCGTATTCAGCGACGCCGACGGCGACGCGCTGACCATCACGGCATCGTCCTCCGCCGATGGCGTGGCCACCGTCTCCGTTGCCGCCGACCAGTCGGCGTTGACGGTTGCGGCGCAAGCCCGAGGCACGGCGATGATCACGGTCTCGGCCTCCGACGGCAACGGCGGTTCGGTTTCGGACACGTTCACCGTGAAGGTCAAGACCGCGCCGGTTGTGGCTGCCGCCATCGACGACGTGAGCGAGCTAGAGGTTGACGCTATGCACGAGGTGTCGCTGTCCGGCGTGTTCAGCGACGCCGACGGCGACACGGTGACCGTAACCCAGGCGTCATCTTCCGACACCTCAATAGCGGCGGTATCGGCCGCCATCGACGGAGCAACGGCGGCGATCACCGCCATCACAGTAATCGCCAACTCCGAAGGCACGGCGACCATCACGGTTACGGCCCGGGACGCCGACGGCAATACCTTGCAGGACGCCTTCGACGTAACGGTGAACGCCCCCGCCTCGCAGCAACAAAAGGTCAACAACCCGCCAACGGTGTCGTCCGCCATCGCCGACGCCACCATCGTCAGCGAGAGCGGCACCAGGCAGGTCTCCCTGTCCGGCGTGTTCCACGACGCCGACAGCGACGCCCTGACGGTCACGGCCAGTTCGTCGGACGAGAACACAGCCACTGTGTCCGTGTCCGCCGACCACTCGACGCTCACGGTAACGGCCCAGGCCCGGGGCACGGCGACGATTACAGTCACCGCCGCCGACGGGTACGGCGGCTCGGTGGAGGACGGTTTCACCGTCAGGGTGAAGGCCGCTCCGGTGGTGGCCTTGGCCATCAGCGACGTATCGGGCCTGGAAGTGGGCGCCACGCGGGACGTCTCCCTGTCGGGAATGTTCAGCGACGCCGACGGCGACAGCCTGACCGTCACGGCGTCATCTTCGGATAACGCCAAGGCCACCGTGTCAGTGGCCGCCGACCAGTCCGCGCTCACGGTGTCCGGAGTGGCCGAGGGAACGGCGACCATCACCGTCACGGCCCAGGACGCCGACGGCAACGGGGTCAGCGACGCCTTCCAGGTCGAGGTGGTCCAGGCCCCGGAGCCCGAACCCGAGCCGGTGGAGCTGCCCGGCCCGGTGTTGGGCCTGGAACTGACTACGACGCACGACAGCGTGAGCGTCAGCTGGAGCGCCCCGGAGAGCGGGGACGCGCCGGACGGCTACATCGTGAACATCAAGCGCCAGGGAGGCGGCGACGGCGAGACCCGGAGGCCCGGGGCCGGCAAGACGGCCCTCACCTTCCGGGACCTGAACGGCGGGTCCACCTACGAGGTGTGGGTGCGGGCGCAGAACGAGGCGGGCAAGGGGGAGCGGGTCAAGGCCAGCATCACCCTGCCGTCGGTGCTGCCCGGCCCGGTAACAGGTCTTGAGGTGGCCGCAACCGGGGACGGCGTGACGGTGAGCTGGAGCGCCCCTGATACGGGCGGCGCGCCGGACGGCTACATCGTGCACATCAGGCCGGAGGGCGGCGCTGAGGGCAGCGGCAGGACCAAGACGCCCAAGGCGAAAAAGACCAAGGTCAGCTTCGACAACCTGGAGGCGGGCCGGACCTACCAGGTATGGGTCCGCGCCGAAAACGAGGCCGGCAAAGGAGAGCGGGTCCACGCCACCGTCACCCTGCCGGAGGCCGAGCCTGAGCAGCAGGACCAGGGGGAACAGGGGGACGGGCAGGAACAGGAAGGCCAGTCGGGGCAATAGCCCCGGCGCGGCCTGCGGAGGGAATGGCCGCCAGCGTGGGAATGCCACCAAGCCCGAGACAACAAGAACCGGGCAGGCTTCGGACTCGCGGAGCCTGCCCGCACTGGTTTCGACGAGGTGCCGTAGATGCCGAGACAGCACGTCAACAACTATGTCAGGGACACCTGCGCCTTCCCCAACGACTTCCCCCAGCGCCTGGTGCGCTTCAAGGAGGCTGCGGACCTGTCCTGGGCGGAATTGTGCCGCCGCCTGGGGGTGGACCGCGAGACCCTGAGGCGCTGGCGGGACAAGGGGGTGCGGCCCAACGCGGAGCACCTGGTGGCGCTGCTGGCCCTGGCTGACTCCTTTGGACTGGGCTACATCTTCCGGGACTGAACCGGGCGACCGGAGCTGGAGGGCAGGACGCCCGTCAAGCGCGCCCACGCCACCGGAAGGCGGCTCCCCGGGGCGGAACGCCGCTGACAGGCCCAACAGGTATGCCCGGGTCAACTAACGGGCTCCGGCCTCCCGCAGCACTGCGACAGCCCACTGGTTGCCCATCACCCTGGCAAGACTCAACGGAGTGCTCTCAGCATCGTTTCTGGCGTTGACGTCCGCGCCGGCCTCCAGCAGGGCAAGAAGGGCCGAATCATTGCCATTCCGGGCCGCCGTGTGGAGCGGGGTCCATCCGTCATCGTTCCTGCCCTCGATGTCTGCCCCTGCGTCCAGCAGGGCCTGCATGACCACCAGGTTGTCGTTGTACTCGATGACCAGGTGCAGCGGAGTCCTTCCGAAAACGTCCCGGGCCTCAGCGTCCGCGCCGGCGTCCAGCAGGGTCTGGGCGAATGACAGATCCTCGTTGAAAATGGCCGCCAGGTGCAGCGGGGTCCATCCCAGTTCGTCGCTGACCTCGATCCCGGCCCCGGCGTTGAGCAGGGCCTGAACGGGCGCCAGGTCGTCGTTGTGCGCTACCGCAAGGTGAATCGGGGTCTGTCCGTCAATGTCCCTGGCCTCGGTGTCGGCGCCGGCGTCCAGCAGAGCCAGAAGGACTGGCATGTCGCCCCAGTAGTTGAAGGCCGCCGCGTGCAGCGGGGTCCATTGGTGATCATCCCTGGCCTCGATATCGGCGCCGGCGTCCAGCAGGGCCAGGGGGACGTCCGGGTTCCGGCCGACGTGAATTGCCTGATGCAGCGGGGTCCATCCGAGCTCGCCCCTGGCCTCGATATCGGCGCCGCAGGCCAGAGCGTCTGCCACCGCCGGCACATCCGCCTCAGACCAGAAATCCAGGTTCGACCAATAGGACTCCGCCGCTGGCTCGGAACAGGCAACCGGTGCAGTCCCCTGCGTGGGAGATGGCGACGGTTCCAGTGTCGGCGTGGGTGCAGTGGTTGGCGTGGCCGTGGGTTCCGCCGTAGGCGTCAGGGTCGGTGTCGGTGCAGATATCGGCGCAGGTGATGCAGTGGGCATGGCGGCAACGGTCGGCAACGAAGCAGCAGAGGGAATCGGGGTCGGCGTGGGAAGTGGAGTTGCCGTTTGGGGATTGTCCGGCTCTGCCGGTGCCCGGGGCGCAACGGTGGCGGTAACATCCGGCGTGGGCGGGGAACAGCCGAGAAGAAAGACCAATAGGGACAGGGACAGGAACAGGCGCACCGATTGAACCCCTTGCGGCGAGGATGAGGCAGTTGCTGGAGGTAACCAATTTGACATTGAATCGGCTATGGGGGCGAGGACTCCATACACTCCATGAGATCGATGGGCACGGGGACAACAGGGCTGAAACGGGATTGATTGACCGCCATGGCTCGGTCGCAACAGATACGGAGAGCGGGCGCCGTCTCCACCGGCGCCCCGGCAATCCACGGCCATCGCATTCCGCCCGGTACTCGTCCAATGCTTGGCGCAGAGATTCCTGCAAACCGGCTGGCGCTTTCGTGCCAGTTGGTCTTCCAAGTCATCAAGAAACCGCATTTGCCTGCGCCTGGTCCCCTTCTGCTTGCCCTAATTCTACAGTTGCGCCGCCTCAATTGGCACGCCGCCCGCTGACAGCTCGGCGTTGCATTCCCGGGAGGGTTTCACCATCATATAGTCATGGTTCGCGGCAGTCCCGTAAGGGGGGCCCACCGGCGCCCCCGTGCCGGCCACTCCCGCCAAGACGAACCCCTGCCGGGGCGGCGAGCCAGCAGAACACATTGGAGAGGAGCGCCATGACCTGGGAAGACGAAGGACTGGAACCTGGGGAGACTCCGGAGGACCGGCGGGAGTTCCGGCGGATGCTGGACGCCCTGGGCCGCGAGGGCATTCGCCGGATGATCGAGCAACTGAGCGCGGACATTGAGGCGTACCCCCAGGACACCCAATTCCGGTACGCCCGGGGGCTGCTGTACAACGAGCTGGGGGAGCACCGCCTAGCGGCGGTGGACTACGGCCGGATCATCGCCATGGACCCCGGCAACGCCAGCGCCCACCATGGCCGGGCCCGCGCCCGGTTCGGGATGGAGCAGTACGATCTGGCGATAGAGGACTACGACGCCGCCATCTGGATGGCTCCGGGCAACGCGGTGACCCACTACAGTCGTGGGGCGTGCCAGGCCGAACTGGGAAACCTGGAAGGGGCGCTCAGCGACTTCGACGTGGCCGTCCTGCTGGCCCCGGACAATGCCGACGCCTGGTACAACCGGGGGCTGACCCGTGCCGCGATGGACAATCCCCTGCTGGCGGTGGAGGACCTGGGCCGGGCCATCGAGCTGGAGCCCGGCCAGGCCGTGGCTCACTACCACCGGGGGATGGCGCACCGCGACCTGGGCGAGCCGGAGCAGGCCGTTGGCGACTTCGACGCCGCCATCGAATTGGAACCGGGCTACGGGCTGGCCCGCTACGCCCGGGGAATCACCCACGTGAACCTGGGAGCGTACGACGAGGCGCTGCGGGACTTCGACGCCGTTCTCGCCCAGGACCCGGACAACGCCTCCGCGCGGCGAGGACGGGGTGTGGCCCTGGGCATGATGGGCCATCACGACGAGGCGATGCAGGAGCTGGACCGTTCCCTGGATCTGGAGCCCGGCAACGCCGAGACCCTGACGGCCCGGGGGCTGGCCCACACCAGCCTGGGGCAGCACGAGCAGGCGATTGAGGACTACAGCCGGGTCATCGAGCAGGACCCGGGCAACACCCGCGTCCTCTACAACCGGGGGACGGAGCAGATGAACCTGGGCCGGCACGACCAAGCGATAGAGGACTTCGGCGCCGTCATCGAGATCGACCCGGACAACGTGGGCGCGTACCTGACGAGGGCCTTCGTCCGGACACGGCTTGGGGAGTACCAGGAGGCTTTCGGGGACTACGACCGGCTGGTGGGGCTGATGCCGGAGGATTCGATGGGGTATCACATGAGGGGGTTCACGCGGGCCAAGCTGGGCCAGCAGCGCCTGGCGCTGGAGGACCTGGGGCGGGCCATCGAGCTGGAACCGGCCAACGTGGAGGCCCGGCGCCACCGGGCGATGGTGTACCGTGGCCTGGGGGAGCCGGAGAAGGCGGTGGCGGACTACGACGAGATCCTGCGCCGGTTCCCCGGCAACCCGTCCATCACCGAGGAGAGGCGGCTGGCCCTGGAGCAGGCCGAGGGGCGCTGAACCGGCCAGCGGCGTGGCGGCAGCGCCGCCATTTAGATCCGATAAGCCAGGACAACCTGGCAAGCTCAGGTGTGGGGGTGCATGTACGAAGTGCCGACTGGGGTGGGGTACATGCTTGCGGCGGCGGTTGTGGCGGTAGCCATAGTGATAGCGCTGGCTCCACCACTTGTTGCGGGGGCCATTTGCGGCTGGAAGATGAAGAATTTGCCCATGCGTCGGGGGTTGCTCTGGGGCGCAGCCGTGGGAGCAGCCGCCCTCATCCTGAATATTGCTACGAATCTGGCAAACATAGGGTCGCCTGCCAACCTGGTTCTGGTTACCCTCTCCGTGATTGCGACCTGGTTGCTGTGCCGGAGGTCAGCTGAGCGGGAACGGAACCGGGTTGGAGATGATGTCTAGGGCGGTCAACGTTTCCCGGAAGCCCCCGGGCCTTCCAGTTCAACTTATTGCTGACGGATACCGGTCGTCAGGATTCTCTTCCGCGCGCCCGGGCGCCACCGCCCTGCGGCGGTGACTCGCCCCGGGCGCTGCGGGCGGAAAAGAAACTTTGGAGGCCAACCGCCGGCAGGCGACCGTCCCCAGAGTTTCACCGGCACGTGCCGTTACACTGGCTACCCGGCACCTTTGGCTCCGCTTGCCGGTCGTCCCTCTGTGGACCCTCTTCCCTTGGGCATGGCTAATCGGCCGGCCGCTTCAGCATGGCGCCGTAGCCCCGCTCGTCGACGATGTGGTTCACCGACAGCCGGCCCCGGCTGTCATAGCCGCTGGTGTAGGCGAACTCCACCTCGGCGCCCCAAGGAACCCGTCCGCCGGTCCGAATGGTGTCAGCCCCCGGCCCACCGGCGCCCTGGACCACCACGCCGTTGCGACCGCCCTTCTTCCAGGCCATGACCTTGAGTTCCACCGGGGCCACCAGTTCCGCCGCCGACGGCGCGAACAGGGCGGCGTGCAGCCGCCGCAGCACGGGTCCCGAGGGCGTACGCTTGCCATTCATTATCTCCGACAGGTAGCCGGTGCTGATGCCCGCCCTCCGGGCCACCTCATTCTGGCTCCAGCCGTGCGCATCCATCCGCTCCCACAGGGCACTGCAATCAACGGTGGGGCGCTCTGCCGGTTCCACCCTGACGGGAGCATCCAGGGCCTCCTCCACCTGCTTTTGCAGGCCGGGGCTGAGGTTGCGCTGGCCCCGGGACACTTGGCTCATGTAGCTATAAGACACGCCCACGGCGTCGGCCAGTTCGTGCAGGCTCAGTCCCTTCTCCCGGGCCCGCTCCCGGACGAAGCTGCTCTGCCCCTTCCCCTGAACCAAACCGCCCTGGCGGTATACGATTCCCTGCCCCGGCACCTCGCCCAGGACCGCCGTAGCCCTCTCCCGCATCATGGGAGACCAGGGCCTGCTGCCGCTGCTGACCTGGGACACGTAGCCGTAGCTCACCCCCATCAGTTCCGCCAGTTGTTTCAGGTTGAGGCCCTTGCGCCGGGCGGCGGCCCGCAGTTCGCTCTCGGGCTTGCCCTTGCTCTGCCCGTTGTCCGCCGCGCCGTCCTTGATCTCCGGGGCCTGCCCCGCATCAATGACGGGGTTGCCGTGGTGGTTGCCGTTGACCATTGCCTTGGTGGTGTCAATGCTGGTGATCGCCTTCATGTCGCTTCCTCCGAAACGCAGAAAGCGGGGGCCGGTCCCTTTCGAGACCGACCCCCGCTTTGCTGTGAGCTGTGAATTTTCAGTCTTTGGTGCGGCTAACCTTGGCCGCCGTTGGTTCACGCCGTCTCTCGCAGGAGAGAGGCGAGGCCTGGGTCTATCGCCGGTTCATCCCTGCTGCCGGCAATCCGGTGGCGTAGGGAAAACTCTGGTCAATGTTCGCGATGATCACCTCCTGGTTGTGGTGGCTGTGGCAGTTGTCGCCGTCGTTGATTTGCCGCCCGTTGTCGCCTTGGCCGTGATTGACGCCGGTGGCAGCGGCGTAGGCTGAGCCGTTCCCGTCCTGCGCCGCAGACGCACTGCGTCCCGGGTCGGGATTGCCACGGAGAACGCCGGAGTGGGTCTGGCGCAAGGCGCATGTCTCCCAGGGTCGGGTTGAGCCACGGGAAACGCCGGAAGGGAGGTCGGCGAAAGGCGCAGTTGGGCCAGGGTGTCGTTCAGCCGCAGGGCGAACCCTGGGAACTGCCGTAAGTGTGGTTGGAATTGGAACGGGGTCCGGCAACGGGCTACGTGATCACTGACCAGCCCGGAGCGAACCGCGTTGCAACGTCAAGCGTCCGGGCCGCCGTCATTGACCGCGAACCGGAGCGTGGGGAACCTGCGGCGCCGCTGCCGCTGTTCAGCAGCCACGCCGCAGCCGTGAGAAATCAGCCGGAGGCTGTCGCCGTCTCCGACCGCAGGGTGAGGATTGCGAAGCCAGTTGAACCGCTCCGCCTGGTGGACCCCCAAGGGTGAGAGAATCCGGGACGCCGTGCTGTTTCTCTAAGCCACCTCCCTGACTGTGATGATGCGCCTGGGACAGGAATGCCGCGCCTTGGGTTGATATACCAGGTGATATGCCAGGTGAACGCGACCGTGCGCTCCGGTGGGTTGTGTTGCCGGCTGGGGCGCCGCGAGGGAAACCCGCGAAGGCCTCAGCCTGACTTGGGAACGAAGCGCCGCTAAACGCTCCGTCCCCATCGTCCAGTCGCAGGAGGGACTAGCTCACGCGCCCGGACGGGTGCCCAGCAGCCGGAGGAGTCAACTCCGAACTGCTGAGCGGCGCCCGGCGGGAGAAGGACTTAAACACTCCAGCCGCCGGACCGCCCCAGGGGAGAAGGGCTTGACACTCCAACCCCTGGGACCGGGCCGGGAACGAGGGACTTAAACACCCCGTCAATCCGGCCCGCGCTGCCTGCGAGGGACTTGAACACCCCGCGCCGGCAGCGTTCCCTCGTGGGCCGCCACCTCACGGTGAGGACCCGGGCTGAGGGAGGGACCCCCAGGTTTCTATGGCATGAAACCCTGGAAAGCCAGACAACAAGGTCATTATCACAGTTGCCGCCGTCGAAAAAGAGGGCTTCCGGCACCCCCCAGGGAAATTCCCCCAAATTGCTCACAGGGTCACCGGCTAGTCTCCGGGCAACCTGCCCCGCCACCCGGCCGGGGTGAGCCGGCGGAGGGCGCGGCACAGCAGCTCGCGCTTTCTCCGGGCCCTGCGGGCGTCGTCCAGGGCCTTGCGGCGCCAGTTGACCTGGCCGCTGCGGTCGAAGCCCCGGAGCGGGAACCGGGCCGGCGGCAGGGTCAGCCCATGCTCCTCCAGCAGCGCCAGCTCCACCGACATGAGCCGCTCCTCTTCCCGCAGCCACTCCAGCCCCTTGCCCCGGTTGGGGTGGGTGTCCCTGAGTTGCCGCCACTCTTGGACCAACGGCCAGGCGGCGCCGAAGACCTGCTCGTCGTCACCGGCGGGCTCCAACGTCGCCAGGTCGGGGTACTCCCGCCGTGGTCGCGCCCTGTCGCCGCTCCCACCTGAATTGCCGGACCCGGCCTTGCCCTGGCCGGTTCCCTCCCTTGCTCCCCCGGCCTCCACGCCCGACAGCCGCTGTTCGACGCGCCGCAGCGCCTGACCATGCTCGTTCCTCAGCTCCCTGACCTCGCCCTGCACGGCGCCGAGTCCGTCGTTCATCTCCCGCCCCAGCTCGTCCACCCGCCCCTCGACCCTCTCCAGCCGCCCGGCCAGCTCGTCGTTGCGCTGCCGCTGTTCCCTTGCCGGCGACCCGGCCCCGGCCAGCAACGCCTGGTTCAGGGCCATCCGCATCCGCCGGGACAGCCGACAGGTCTCCAGGCTGGCCGCCAGCGTCCGGTGGTCCACGTCCAGGTCCTCCGCCGCCCGGCGCGGCCCCTTGTCCCGCACCAGGTCGTCCAATAGGGCCATCAGCCGCAGGTGGTGCAGGTCCTCGATGCTCCCACTGCGGTCGGTGCCGCCCTGCTCTTTCGCCATGCTCTCCGCCTCCGGGTACAAAAATGTTCGTTTCAGGTAGGGACCCTGCACGACGGCCCCGATTTCCCGGCGTACAAGAATGCACGTTTCAGCTACGGCGCTTGCACCGGAACGCCGGAACGGGGACTTGCGCCAAAGTGTTCACAGCCCGGCGGCCGTTTCCGCCTGATTTACGCCCGTTTCAGCTTTGACCGGACGCCCTATAGGCCTCCCGGACAAAACCCGAATCCCTGTACACCCCCAATGATGCAAAACCGGGGCGGAAAAAAAGAGGGCCTGTGAGGGGCCGCACCTGTGCGGCCCCCTATGGGAGGTCTTTTCCGGCGCGCTTTTTGTTCACACTTTCCGGCGGCGCTGGCGAACACGCCAACGACTCGAACCGCAGGGAGGTGAACGAAATGACCCTGAAATTCAGACCCCGGCTGATACGCCGGGCCGTGCTGCTCCTGGCGGCGCTGCTGCTTTCGGCCATCGTGGCCATACCGGCCAGCGGCGTGGCCCTGGCCCAGGAACCCGGTGACGGCGACGACATCAGCCTGGTCAACCGGGACCGGCAGATGGTGGAGCGCAAGAAGGACGGCGACTTCGTGGCCCGGCCCGTCTTCAGCCGCCAGGTCAGCGCCCTCTACTACTCCATCCGCCACCCCGACACCGGGAAGTGGGTCACCGAGACCTACCGGGTACAGGGCGGGGAGAAGAAGCTCACCGAGGGCTGGGAGTACACCTTCGAGTACCCGGCCCTGGACGAGCAGCCGGAGCTGCATCCCGAGCAGGCCTTCCTGCTGGTGCTGGCAGTGCCGCGCCCGGGCGGCGGGGAGCGCCATATCTTCCACGCCCTGGTTCCCGTCCACCAGCCCAAGGGGCTGTGGGACAAGGTGCTGGGCGCTCTGGACCCGGACCGCTGGGCCAGGGCCGGCGCGACCTGGGTGATCCAGGGGGTCCACGGGACCCTGTGCGGCGTGGTGGAGGGTGTGACCCAGACTGACGTCACCGAGTGCGGGGAGGGGTAGCGCTATGGGAGACATCCTCACCGGAACTCCCCCGGACCTCACCTATGCCCACGATTTCGTGCGGCTGGCCTGGACCACCGTGTGGGCCGTCACCTCGGGCGCCCTGGTGGTGATCCTGGGCTGGATGGGGCTCAGCTTCATCGTCCAGGAACATCTCGGGAGACACCAGTCGGGCTGGCGTGAAATGGTGCCCCGGCTGGTGCTGGGCCTGACCGCCGCCGCGTCGTCGCTGTGGTGGTGCGCCCTGGTCATCGACGTGGCCGACGCCGTCTCCCAGTTCATCGCCTTCAGGCTGGAGGTCACCCCCGGCGACCTGCTGCGCGCTCCCCTGGAACCCCTGCTCACGGCGGTGCTGGCAGCCAACACCGGGCTGGCCCTGTTCATCGCCCTGCTCTACCTGGTGTTCGGGTTCTTCGTCCTCTACCTGCTGGTGCAGATGATCCTGCGCCTGGCCCTCATCGACATATTGCTGGCGTTGGCGCCCATCGCCCTGGGGCTGTGGATTCTGCCCCACACGGCGGGCTGGGGAAAGCACTGGCTGCGGCTGTTCATGACCGCCGTGTTCCAGCAGGCCATCCAGCTCATCGCCGTGGCATTGGCCTTCGCCTTTCTCGAAGAGTTCGCCGACATCGGCGGCGGGGAGGCGGCCCAGGACCTGGTGTGGATGCTGCTGATGGCCATCGCCTTCATGTACCTGGCGGGGCGCATCCCGTCGATGCTGGGGCATCACGGCACCTTCGACGCCTGGCTGCACACCCTGTATTTCGGCATGTCCCTGCCGGGCCAGATGGTCCGGTCGGGCCGCGCCCTGGGACTGCTGGCGGGCGGTGCCGCCGGAGGACCGGCGGGAGCGGCGGCAGCCGCAGCGGCGACCAATGCCGCCACCAGCACCGCCGCGGGCGCGGTGAACACGGCGGCCCAGAACGCCACCCCCGCCGCCCAGAGCGGTCCCACGCCCAGGAGCCAGGGACCGTAGCGCATTGAGAAAAACGACAACCACCGGCGGGGAAACAACCCGCCCCATCCACCCCAGGAGGTGGAGCCATGTGCCAATAGCAACAGGGGCAGAACATCAACCGGCGCAACGCAAAAAACGACCGGCAAGGAGAAAAATCGTATGGAAGACCTGACAAAGACCATATCGAACCTGGTGGCCATCCTGCTGGGCCTCGTTGGCGTGGTGGGAGTCGGTTACTTCATCTACGGGGCCTATTTGTACCTGACCGCCTCCGGCGCGCCCAACCAGATGGAGCGCGGCAAGAGCGCCATGATGACCGCCCTGGCGGGCGTGGTGCTGGCCCTCGTCGCCTACGGCGTCGTCGAGCTGGTGGTCAACGCCGTGGTGGACCCGACGGTCACCCCCGACCTGCCCGCACCCTCCGACGGCGACGAAACCAGCAAAGACGGTTAGGAGGGAACGCATGAGAGAGCACGAAGTACCGACCCACGTGCAGGCCGAGGACAAGGTGCTGCTGGGGTTCACCTTCCCCCAGATCGTGGCGGTGGTGGCGGTGTGCGCCGTGGCCTACGGCGTGTACCGCTATTTCCCATTCGGACCCGCTGAGTTCCGGCTGGGGATAGCCGTCTTCCTGGGCGTCCTGGGCGTCCTGGGCATCGCCGCCGTGGTGGGCAAGGTTGGGGGCCGGGGGCTGCCCCTGGTGGCCGCCGACCTGCTGAAGTTCAACCTGGGGGCCCGGCGCTACGTTGGGCCTCCCAGCCAGCTCACAATCAGCGAACCACCCCCGCAGCCGGAGGCCAAGCCTGATCCCCTGCGGCTGCTGGCCAAGAAAGTTGCCGGTGAAATCGGCAAGGCGGCCAGGGCAATCCGAAAGAGGGAGCGGCGACCCTTCCGGCCCCACAGCTGGTTCGGTAAGCGGCGGCCCAGGGGAGCGGAGAACGCCAGCGGCGGCAAGGCCGACAGGCCGAACATCCGGGAAACCCAGGGCGGAAAGCCCTGGTACCGGCTGCTGGCCGTGGCGGGGCTGCTGGCGCTGACCCTGGTGGTCCTGCCGGGAACGGCATTGGCCGACGACCCCGACGACGAGGACCCGGGCTGGCGGCTGGACGAGATCTACTTCCAGCCACCCGAGCCGGTGCCGGGTCGCCGCGTGTTCATCGAGGGGATCGGAATCAGCGGCAATCACTCCAACGTCACCCTGCGGGCGGCCCACGACCTGGACCTGAGGGTACGGGCCTACGGCGGCAGGTCGGGCAGGACCCTGCGCATGGGGGCCAACTCCAGCCTGACCGCGGGCGAGGCCAGGAGCTACAACCTGTCCCTGGACGGCCCGTCCCCGTCATTCACCTTCTCCTGGAGAGACAGCCTGGGCCGGGCCGGGGCGGTGTCCCTGAAGAGCGGCCAGATTCCCTACCCCCTTCCGTCAGCCGACGGCCAGTTGTGCGACCTGGAACTGACCTCCCTGGATTGGAGGCCCGGGCAGGTCGCCGGAGTCATCGCCTCGGAGTGCATCGCGGAGACCCGCCAGGAGGTGAACCTGCCGGTCTACGGCGGCCACTTCAGCCAGTCGGTCCCCGCCCTGCTGGAGGCCAGCGTCACCGCAATCACGGGAACGGTCAGCGTCGTCGCCGGTTCGCACCGGACCAGCGCCCCATTCGCCGCCAACGGCGACACCCATTTCTCCCTGCCCGTTCCCGAGGAGAAGGCGGACCACCGGCTGCAAATCACGGCGGACCTGACGGCCACGCTGAACGTGCCGCTGCCGCCCATGTTGCAGACCGCCCACCACCCGGCACGGACCGACGTGTACACCCGGACGGTGACCTGCCGCTGCGGCGAGAGCTCGACCACCAAGACGGTGCGCATCCACGTCCAACACCCGGAGCACGTGCGGGCCGTGGAGGTACAGCGCGCCCCGGTCACCCGCACTAGGGAGGAGACGGTAGCGCTGGCGGAGGGTCTGGGCGTGGGAACCGACGACCCCTACGTGGGCCTCGTGGTGCCGCCGCCCACGCCCGAACCGCCCCGGGCGGAGCAGACCACCGTGGGCGATTCCACCTGGTGGGGCGAACCGTGGTAGGGCGCGCCGCCAACATCCTGCTGGCCTCGGCGGCGGCCCTGGCGTTGGTCGCCGCCGAGGCGCCGGATGACAAGGAGGCCGCGATGCAGGCGGCCTTCGACGCGGTGCTGACGGGAATGGCCTACGCCGGGATGGGCCTCTGTTTCTTCGCCATCGTCTGGGCCGGATTCGTGCTGATGGCCGAGGGCGCCGAGGGCGAGAACCGGGGCCGGGCCAGGAACGCCGTGATCATGGCCGTGGTCGGCCTGGTACTGGTGCTGCTGGCCAAGGGCATCGCCGCCGCCGTCAACGCCGGCATCATCCCCAGCCTGTAATCGAGAAAAGGAGGTACTGCAAATGAAAGCGACGCTACCCAACCTGAAGAAACTGGCCGGACGCGGCGGGAAGGGACAGTCTGCCGGCTCCGGCGACATCCAACACGAAGAGATGGAACACGGCGAGGCGGCGGCGGAACCCAAGCCCCCGCCGCCCCTGTCCCTGTTCTTCATGCTGTCCCACCTGGAGGAGGACGGGCCGGTGCGCCTGGACGGGGTGAAGCTGGCGGTGATGGAGGTGATGGGGATGGAACTGGACGAACCCAAGCTGGGGGCCTTCGCCGGTTCCCTGAACGCCGTGGACTTCCCGGTGCAACTGCTGGTCCGCCAGCACCCGCCCGTGCTTTCCACCCTGCGCAACAACCTCACCGCAGCCCAGCCCGGGGACCTGCCGCAGCAGACCCGCGACGCCGCCGACAGCCTGGGCAGGCTGCTGACAACCCTGGAGAACCGGGAGGGCATCCTGGACCGGCGGTTCTACGCCGTGTGCGAGCACGCCCGTTCCGACGAGTTGCGGGCGCTGCTGGTGCGGGCGGGCCTGGGAGTCTTCCCGTTGAACGGAGAGCCGCTCAAGCTGCTGCTGCTGGCCTGCGCCCTGGGCGGCTCGCCCAACGAGCGTGACGGAAACGAGGAACTTTCCGTAGAGGTCAACCGCCGTGACATCCGCGTCGGCCAGCGCCTGGTGCGCTCATTGCACCTGGGGAAGTGGCCCCGCAGTCTCGCTCCCGGATTCCTGCAAGGGCTGATGGCGACGGGCGCGCCGATGGATTTGTCAGTTCACCTGGGCGCGATACCGGCGGAGCAGGCGGCCCGCACCCTGGAGTGGCAGAAGGTCCGATTCGAGTCGGCCCAGTCTCTTTCATTCAAGCGGGGCCGGTCGATGTCGCCCGAGGCGGAGATCGCGTTGGAGGATGTTTCCCGCCTGCGCGATGAAGTTCAAAGAGGACGGGAGCGGCTGTTCCACGCCTCCCTGTCGGTAACGCTGCACGCTGATAACGCCGACACGCTCAAGGACCTGACCCAGAAGGCTAAGGCACACTTCGCCGCCACGCTGGGCAAGCTGGACAACCTGGCCTTACGACAACGGGAGGGGCTGCTGTCCACTCTGCCCCTGGCCCTGAACGCGGTGGCGACGTGGCGGACTTTGGATACATCCTCACTGGCCCGTTTGTTCCCCTTCTCGCCGCCGGACCTGGACACCAGGAGCGGCACCCTCTACGGCATCGACCTGCGGGCCTGCGCCCCCATCGTCTACGACCCCTTCGACGGCACCCACCTCAACGCCAACACCGCAGTGCTGGCCCGCTCCGGCAGCGGCAAGAGTTTTGCCACCAAGCTGGGCGTGCTGCGCGGGCTGTGCCGGGGAGTGCGGGCCTACGTCATCGACCCGGAGGGCGAGTACACCGACATGGCCCGCGCCGCCGGTGGGAGGGTGCTTTCCCCCGGCGTCCCCGGCCAGGGCATGAATCCTTTCGTCATCGACCGGGGCGACAGCGAGGAACTGTTGCAGCGCATCGGCAGCCTGCGCCGCCTCATCGAGGTGATGGTGGGAGAAAGGCTGTCCGCCGAGCGGCGTTCCTCCCTGGACCATGCCCTGGCCGGCTACTACTCCGAGCGCAGGGAGCGCACCGGCTTCCGCGATTTCTACGCCTACCTGGAACAAGAGACCCCCGAAATCGCCCACCTGCTGCGGCCCTTCGCCACCGGCAGCCTGCGGGACCTGCTCTCCGACGAGGGCGACGACCTGCTGGCCCACGAGGCCCTGGTCACCGTATTCGACCTGCACCTTCTGGAACCGGAACTCAGACCGGCGGCGGCCATGGTCTGCACCGAGACGGTGTGGGCCGCCGCCGCCCAGGACCCCCGGCCCCGCCTGCTGGTGGTGGACGAGGTGTGGTCGATCATGCAGCACCCCGAGGGCGCCGCGTTCATGGTCTCAATGGCCAAGCGCGCCCGCAAGCACAGGTTGGGTTTGCAGTTCATCACCCAGGACGTGCAGGACCTGCTCTCCGAGGACTCCTCCCGCACCATCACCGGCCATTCCGGTCGCGCCCTGTTGCAGAACGCCGCCTTCAAGCTGCTGCTCCAGCAGGACGCCGCCGCCGTTTCCACCGTGGGCGAGGCCTTCGACCTGCCCGAGGAACTGCAACGCTGGCTGCTTTCCTGCCCGCGCGGCGACGGGCTGCTCCTGGCGAGGGGCAACCGCTTTCCGGTGCGCATCGAGGCCACGCCCGAGGAGACGGCAGTAATCGAATGGCGGCCCGGCCCCAGGCACTAGCAGGGCAGTCCATTCGTCAAAACCGCGAACCCACATAGATAAATCGAAAAAAGACCACACCAATAGAGAGAGGCAACCAATATGAATACCAACATCAAGAAAGCCCTGTTCGGCGACGGACGCGACAGGCGCGCCCCGGTGCTGCTGGCGGTGACGCCGCCCCGCACCGGCGAGCGGACGCTGCTGGGCGTGGAGAACCTGCTGCAGTCCATCGCCGTCCCCGAACCCTTCTCCCTGGAGATTGCCGGGGACATGGACGGCGTGGACCTGCTGGCCCGCTGTCACGACGACCAGGTGGTAAGGCAGCAAATCGCCGCCCACTACCCCCAGGCCCGCATCCGGAAGGTGCCGGTGGACGAGGACCCCATCTTCGTCCACGCGGGCGAGCAGGCGTGGGGCATGACCCTGCGGGCGGACGGCCCCGAGTACGTGCCCCTGCGCACCTTCCGAGACGACGACCTGCTGGACCCGGGCTCCGACCCCCTGATCGCCCTGATGGGCGCCCTCTCGGAACTGGAGGAAGGGGAGCGGGTGCTGTGCCGCCTGCTGCTGCGCTCCCTTGGACCCGACTGGTCCCAGGCCCACCAAGCCCGCGCCCACAAGGCAGCCGTGCCGGAAAACCGCGAGCCGTCCTACACCTATCAGACCAAGCCTCTGCAGCTGGACGGCGTGACCATGGCCGTGCTGGGCGTGGGCGCCCTGGCAGCGGTGCGGGGCTACCTGTGGGTGCAGGACGGGGAGATCTTGAAAGCTTCCCTGCTTGGCTTGGGCGCCGTGTCCGGCGCAGTCATCGCCGGCTGGGGCTGGTGGCGCTGGAAGCAGGCCAGGAGCCGGGTCCACGACCCCCTCTTGATACGGGAGAAGGTCTCCCGCATCGCCTTCGACGCCGAGCTCCAGGTGATAGCCGTGCTGCCGGAGGCGACCCGGCCCCAGCGGGCCGAGGAACTGCTGGGCGGGGTGGCCGCCGCCTACCGCCACTTCGACCACCCCGCCGGGGCCAGGTTCAAGGTGAGCCGGGTCCGGCCGGTGGTACCCCTGGTGAACCTGCACCCCGCCGGCCCGGGGCTGCTGGGCAAGCGCAGCGTCCTGGGAGTGCGGGAGGCGGCCGCCCTGTGGCACCCGCCGGGGGCGGGAGACGAGACGCCCCTGTTGGAACGCTCCGGCTCCCGTGCGCTGCTCCCGTCCGCCAAGGGCATCCGGGGCGGCGCGCCTGTGGGGGACACCACGGCGGGCAAGCCCCGGCCCATCCACTTCCCCGAGGACCTGCTCAGGCGACATCACCTCTACGTGGCCCGCACCCGCATGGGCAAGTCCACCCTGATGCACCACATCGCCGTCCACAAGATGCGGGAAAAGGCCGAGGGCCGCGACGGCGACGCCATCGTGGTCATCGACCCCCACGCCGACCTGGTGGCCGGAATCCTGGAGCAGGTGCCCGAGTCGCTCATCGACCGGGTGCGGCTGATCGACCTGGCCGACCGGGCCCGCGCCCCCGGCATCAACCTGCTGGACACCCGCGTATTCGCCGACCGCGACCGCACCGCCGACTCGGTGGTGCGGGTGGCGAAGGGCCTGTGGGAGCAGTGGGGTCCCCGGATGCAGTCCATCCTGGAGCAGACCGTCAAGACCCTGCACGAGGCCAACGATCACGCCGACACCAGCGACGACCGGCAGCACACCATCTTGGACGGGCTACGGCTGCTCTCCGACAACAAGTACCGCACCGGCGTGCTGAAGAAGGTCTCCGACCCCTACCTGCTGGAGTGGTGGGCCCGGGACTTCGGCGGCTGGCAGCACCAGTACCGGGCCGACGCCCTGGCCCCGGTGCAGACCAGGCTCTCCTACTACGCATCGTCCAAGCGGGCGCGGGCCATCCTGGGCCAGCCCCGCTCCACCATCGACCTGCGGGAGACGATTCTCGGCGGCGGCGTGCTGCTGGTGTCCACCGCCCAGGGCGCCGTGGGCCGGGACGTGTCGGCACTGGTGGGCGCGTCTTTGCTCAACCTGGTGGACTCGGTGGTACGGGAGCAGGAGAGCCTACCGTTGCAGCAGCGGAGGGGCGCCCTGGTGGTCGTGGACGAGATGCAGTCCATGCCCGGCGTGGACTACGAATCCATGCTGTCGGAGCTGGGCAAGTACGGCGCGTCCTTCATCCTGGCCACCCAGAGCCTGGCCAAGCTGGAGGATCTCTCCCCCACCATGCGGGATACGCTGCTGGCCAACGTGGGCTGCCTGGCCGTGTTCCAGGTGGCCGGCGGCGACGCGAGGCAGCTGGTGTGGGAGCTGGGCAAGGAGCGCGTCGTCGAGGACGACATCACCTCCCTGGACGTGCACCACTGCTACGTGCGCGCCACCGTTGGCACCGAGCGGATGCCCGCCTTTTCCATGATGGTCAGGAAGCCCGAGGACGGCGACCCCGCCGTCGCGGAGCGCATCCGCGCCGCCGCCGCCGCCTACACCCTGTCGGACCTGGACCTGTCCCTGGCGGGGGCCGAGGGCCAGCAGAAGGTGAGCGACTTCAGGGACGGCGCCGAGGACATTGGGAAAGAGGGCAACGGGGAGGCGAAGCCATGAGGCCCGCCGGCTGCGAGAACCAGGTCCTGCGGGCGCTGGGAGAAATGCCATTCATCGACCGCACCGAACTGGCCGCCGTCACCGGCCGGTCCCGGGGCGCGGTGTACGAGGCCGTGGAAAGGCTGGACGCGGACGGTTGCTGCCAGGCCGTGAGCCACGCCACCACCCTCTTTCCCGCCAGCGAGAGGTTTCACCTCACCGTGAAGGGGTTGGAGCGCCTGGCCGGCCAGGAGGGCCTGCCTCTAGACCAACTGCTCCGCCAGCGACCCGTATCCGAGGGCTGGCGGCGCATCCTGCTGGAAAGGCTGGACGCCGTGGCTGCCGTCTACCGGCTGGCCGCCGCCCTTTCCGGCCTGGCCCTCCCCGCCGGGTTCCGCTGGTACCGGGCCCAGCCCCTGGACGCCGCCCTGGCCCTCCCGGATGGCCGCACGCTGGGCATCGTGCGGCGGGGCCGCAACTCCGACCGCTCCCCCTTCGCCAACCGGATGTGGAAGCTGCGCCACAGGCCCCTGCCCGGCGCCGTCCTGGTGCTCATGCCCGACCCGGTGAGCCTCCGGCACTCCCGCCGGATGCTGGACGGCTTCCCCTCACCCGTGTTCCTGGCCGTGGAGCAGGAGGCGGTGACCGCCAGCCTGGACGATCCGGTATGGAGCCCCCAGGCGGTGAGCAACGCCGCCGGTCTGCGCCGGGTCCTGGAAAGTCTGCCGCCCGGCGGCGAGCTTGATGCGGAGCCGGAGCCAGGGCGGGCCCGGGTTCCCGCCGCACTCTCCATTGCGGGGCCGGGGTGGGAGGTCCCAGGCCGCCTGCTGCCCGCCCTGCTCCGGCCCGCCGCGAAGCGGGCCATCGACCTCATCGGCGACTGGCCCTGGATTTCCGTCAGGGACCTGGCCGGGCTGCTGGGCGTCTCCCGCCAGCGGGCAAACCAGGTGGTGATTTCCCTGGAGGCCCTGAGGCTGGTGGTGCGGCCCCCGGAGTCCGGCGGCCGGCTGGCCCTGACCGACCGGGCGCTGGCGATGCTGGCCCGCCGGGACCGCGCGTCGCTGAGCATGGCCAGGGGACGGTGGAGCGCCGCGCCCCGGCGCCCCGGCGCCCCCTTCCACTGGACCAACGTAACGGGCCGGCAGAGCCGCCAACTGCTCCGCAACCTGGAGCACACCGCCGCCGTCCACGCCTTCCTGGCCGCCCTGGCGGCACAGGCCCGCGCCGCCGGTTGGGAGGCGGCGCTGCTGGACCCGCCCCGCCGGGCCTCCCGCCACTTCCGCCACGGCGACCGCACCCGCTCGGTCAGCCCCGACGCCTTCGGTCTGCTGCGGAGGGGCGGGACCGACTGGCCCTTCTTCCTGGAGTGGGAGCGCCGCGCCGTCAGGCCCTCCACCATGTCCCAGCGCCTGGCCCCCTACCTGCGCTACTACTCCTCCCACCGGCCCACCGACGATCACGGCGCCAGGCCCTCGGTGCTCATCGTCCTGGCCGACGACATCGCCGAAACCCACTTTCTGCGCCTCGCCCGGGAGGAAATGCAGGCCGCCAGGGTCAACGTGCCCCTGTGGGTCTCCCACGGGGAGGCCATCGAGCAACTGGGCCCCCTGGGCCGCGCCTGGCGCACTCCCCCGGACCCGTACCGGCCCCGGACCCTGCCGCCCCTAACACTCGACCAATAGATTTGACCAATAGAAAGGAGAGAACCATGCCCTCATCAAACCCACGCCATCAGCCAGGTCCCCGGAGGCGCGGAGGACGGACCGTGGTCCGGCTCGACGCGGCGGCCCTGCGGCAGCGGCTCCAGACCCTGGGCCGCTCCCAGAACTGGCTCGCCAGGGAGGTCGGGGTCAGCCCCGGCTACGTGTCGATGCTGGTCAACGGCGGGCGCTCGCCCTCCCGGCGCATCCGCCGCCGGATGCAGACGGCCCTGGGAGTGAACAACTCCAGCGAGATTTTCAAGACGGAGGAAAAATATGAACAACCGTGACGGCGCGTCCGCCTTCGACGGGCGCGCCCGCCCCAACGCCAAGGCGGACGGCACCCGGCCCCTGCCCAGCGGCGTGCTGCCCAGGGACTTCGCCCAGCGCCTGGAGCGCCTCAAGGAGGCCAGCGGCCTCTCCTGGCGCGGCCTGGCCCGGGCCCTGGGCGTGGACCCCAAGCAGCTGGCCCGCTGGCGCAAGGGCGTCGAGCCCTGCGGCGGCGCCATGCACTCCATCCACCGCTTCGCCTACCGGATTCCCGGCGGGACCGAGATCCTGATAGACGACGACCTCCAGTTGGACCTCTTCGATGAGGAAGAACGGGAGGAGGAGCGGGAGGACGAGGACGGCGTGGACGCGGCGGAGGACCGGGTGGCGGACGACGAGGAGAACCCGGACCAAGACCCGGACCCGGACCAGGACAGGGAGGAAGAGGAGGAATGCTAGACCCAAGGCCCCGCCGGGCGCAGGCGCAACGGCGGCACGGCGGGGACTGAAGCGGCTTGGGGGCTTGCCGGCGTTCGCCCTTTCCATCGGCGCCAGCGGCCCCCGGCCGCACACCACAACACAACACAAACGAGAGGCCAGCGGCCCGTCAACCGCCGCTGCGACTGAGCCTATGAAAGATACCACGAAACTGAACATAACGAGCGATTCCGGCGACGACAATCCGGACGACCCCCTGGCGTCCCATACCCCCCAGCAGCGCCGGACCATCGCCAAGGGGCTGCGCATACTGGCACGGGTCGCCATCCGCTCCTATTTGCGAGAGCAGGGGGGAGAGCGCCAGGCCGGGACCGGTACGGATGCAGAGGAGGGCTGAATGTCCGGCCCGAACCCGGCAACAGGCCCGGGAAACACCACGGAATACCAGCGGCCCATTCATCCATGGGCCGCGTTCCTTGCCCGAGGACAAGAATGCACCCGGGCGGCCTTGACAGGAACGGGCCGGATGTCCGATGATGGTCAGTAAGACAATCCCATACACTGAAAGGCAAAAAAGAGACGCCATGCCCCCACGCCGCATTTCCAGGACCATCACCTTTTCCCTGCCGCCCGATATGTACGAACAGGTGCAGCGGGTGAGGGATGATGAGGGCCGCGACATGAGCGAGCTGGTCCGCGAAGCCCTCCGATTGTACATGGAAGACCGGGAACTGCGCCGTGAGCAGCGGCTGGAACGCCTGCGGTCCCGGCGGGAGGGGCAGAATGAAGCAACAGGAGGAATTGATGATGAGTAGCAGATTCGACACCACCCCCGTGGCCCTCTACGCCCGGGTCTCCAGCGACCGCCAGGACGTGGACCTCTCCGTGGCCGCCCAATTGCGGGCGCTCCGGGACCACGCCGCCAAGAACGGCTACGCCGTGGTCCGCGAGTACGTGGACGAGGCCGAGAGCGGCCGCGTCGCCGACCGGCCGGAGTTCCGCAAGATGATCGACGAGGCCAGCAGGACCCAGGCCCCTTTCCGGGAGATTCTTGTCTGGAAGTTTAGTCGGTTCACCCGCAAGCGGGAGCACGCCGTCGCCTTCAAGTCCATGCTGCGGCGCAAGGGAGTCCGCGTGGTCTCCATCACCGAGCACGCCGACGACACCCCCACCGGCAAGCTGATGGAGGCCATCATCGAGTCCGTGGACGAGTTCTATAGCGAAAATCTTGCCACCGAGGTCTTGCGGGGTATGCGGGAAGCGGCCTCCCGGGGCTTCTGGGTCTCCAGCCGCGCCCCCTTCGGCTACAACCGGGTCATGGTCCAGGACGGTCCCAAGAAGCGCCCCACCCTGGAGGTCAACCCGGATACCTCCCGCATCGTGAAGCGCATCTTCGATATGGCCGAGGCCGCCAAGGGCACCCAGGAAATCACCCGCATCCTCAACAACGAGGGCATCGCCAGCCCCAGGGGGAAGCTCTGGGGCAAGACCAGCGTCCACGGCATCCTTAACAACGAAGCTTATACGGGCACCCTGGTATGGGGCGAAGGCGCCAAGGACAAGGGCGAGCCGGTAAGAGTGGAGAAGGCGTTCCCCGCCATCGTCTCCAAGGCCCAGTTCCGCCGCGTCAACCGCCTCATGCGCTCCCGCGCCCCCAAGGTCAGCCATCCCCGCAGGGTGGGAAGCTCCTACCTGCTCACCGGCCTGGCCAGGTGCCAGGCGTGCAACTCGCCTCTCACCGGTCGCTTCGCCAAGAGCGGCCAGTACGCCTACTACGTCTGCCCCACCAACATCAAGGTCGGCAGGCACGCCTGCCCCACCCCGACTCTCAACGCCCGCCGCTTCGAGGAACTGGTGGTCAACCGGATTCGCTCCAACATCCTCACCGAGGACTGCATCCGCGACCTGGTGAAGGCGGTGGAGGCGGAGATGGGCGCCGTGACCCGGGACCAGCGCAAGCGGCTGGAGACCCTCGATTCGGAGCTGGCCGACGTGCGCCAGCGGCTGGGCCGGCTCTACAACCTGGTGGAGACCACCGACATGGAGGTGGATGACTTCAGGCCCCGCATCCGGGAACTCAGGGAACGGCAGGACCGGCTGGAATGCTCGACGGAGGAGGCCAGGGCCGCCCTGGCCCAGCGGGGAAAGACTCTGGACGACGTGAACGCCGTTGCGGCCTACGCCAGGGAGATGAAGGACTTCCTGGAGGAGAGCGAGTTGACCGAGCGGCGGGCCTTCATCGAGACCTTCGTCAAGGAGATTCTCGTCGTGCCCGGCGACGCCCTGATGCGTTACACCGTTCCCATGCCCAACGATAGCCTGGCGCCGGGAAAGGCCACCGACAAGGTGGCCCTTCCCCATGCAGTTCTATCTACCGTGCAGGTTGGTGGGCCGGACTGGACAAAATCAAGAACCGAGGCCAATTCCGACGTCACCCCGTCCGACGGCATGGGGATGGTGTACGTCAGAACCGCCTCGTCCTCCACGATCTCGATGCCCTGCACGAAGTTTCGGATCAGCGCCTTCCGCTCGGGGAACGTCCCTTCCTGGAACAACTCCCGGAAGTCCGCCACGTACCCCTTGATCTCCTTGCTGGTGGGCAACTCCGCCCGCCGCTGCTCCAACTGGGCCTCGGCCCCCTCCCTCGCCGCCGTTAGCTGGTCCTGGCGGCTCTTAAGGGCCAGGATGCGGGGTGAGATCACCTCAATGGGCAACTGCCTGGTCTCCAGGGCCTGGTAGAGGTTCTCCAGCCGGGTGTCCACGTCGCTAAGTTCACTGTCGATGGCGGTCAGCCGCCCGTTGACCTCGCCGGCCAGCTTGTCGACCTCCTCGGCCACCAATGTCACCAGCTCGGTGATGGTCTCCTCGGTGAGTATCCGCTCCCTGACCTTCTCGATTACCAGGTCCTCCACCTTGGTGGCGTTCAGGTAGCGCCCGTTGCTGCACGCTCCCGCTCCCTCCCGGAACAGGCTGGCACAGACGTAGTAGGCGAACTGTCCGCTCTTGGCTCCCTGGGCCGAGTAGGGCTTGCCGCACACCCCGCAGCGCAGCAGTCCGCTCAGCAGGTACTGGCTCCCGACCCTCCCGGGCCGCGCCGCCGCGGGCGCTCGCTGGTGGAGTCCCTTTTGAACCTCGTCAAACAGCTTCCTGGACACCAGGGCGGGCCAGGCGTTCTCCACCCGCACCGGCTCCCCTGCCTTCTCGTCCTTGCTCTTCACGCCCCAGACGGCGGTGCCGGTGTAGGCTTCGTTGGTCAGCAGGTAGTGGATGACGTTCTTCTGCCAGCGCCGTCCCCGGTTGGTGATGCCCCGACCGTTCAATTCTTTGCAGATTTCGGCGAGCCCGTTGCCCCGCCGGGAACTCTCGAATATCTCCTTCACGATGGGCGCGGCCACCGGGTCAACCTCCAGGGTGGGACGGTCCTTCACTCCGTCGCTGACCTTGATCCGGTTGTAGCCGAAGGGGGCCTTGGAGGCAAGGAAATAGCCGCGAGAGGCGGCCTCCCGCATTCCCCGTTTTACTTCTTCGGCAAGATTTTCCGAGTAAAATTCGTCCACGGACTCGATGATGGCCTCCATCAGCTTGCCGGTGGGGGAGTCGTCGGCGTGCTCTGTGATGGAGACGACGCGGATTCCCTTGCGCCGCAGCATGGACTTGAAGGCCACGGCGTGTTCCCGCTTGCGGGTGAATCTGCTGAATTTCCAGACCAAAATCACCTGGAAAGGTGCCGTGGCCTTGCCGCCGTCGTCGATCATCTGGCGGAACTGGGGACGGTCGGCGATCCTGCCGCTTTCGGCCTCGTCCACGTACTCCCGGGCCACGGAGTAGCCGTTGTTCTTGGCGTAGTCTCTGAGCGCCCGCATCTGGGCGGCCACGGACAGGTCCACGTCCTGGCGGTCGCTGGACACCCTGGCATAGAGAGCCGCCGGGGTCAGGGGTTGGAACTGTTTCTTCATGTCGTCCTCCTTGAGTGGATATATCGAACCCAACCGCTAGATGTCCACCAACTCGATGCGGTCACCGTACCGCCGAAAGTCAGCGCCGTTGAACGTCAGTAGCCGACGCTCCCCGCGCGCCAGCATGGTGGCGACGATATTGGCGTCGTGAATCTGCCGTCCCCCCACGGGAATCTCCCGGCACAACTCCACCAGCAACTCGGTGACCACAGGGCCGTCCTCAAGCACTTGGAAACTGCCGGTCAGTCTGCTCACGTCTTCCAGGGCTTCCTCTCGGGTAATGGCCACCGGCCAGGTCTGTGTACGAGTGACCACGGACAGATACTCGCGTATGACCTGACGGCTGATCATGAGCGGTTCGGGGTCTCGGAAGGCTCGCTCCATGCCTGCCCGGGCCGCGTCGTGGTGCGGCGCGCCGGGGACGCGGGAATTCACCAACACGTTGGTGTCAATGAACATGGCAGGTCAGACCCTATCCTCGTACAGGTCCTCTCGCCTGAGACTCAGGCCCTCCGGCCACACCGCAGTGGGGTGGACCGGCCATGCCTCGTCGAGAGTAAGCCTGGGTACGGGATTGAGGTCCGTTCGCCGGAATAGCAGCGTCTCGCCTTCCATATTGACCTCCGCCGTCTCCCAGCCGGCCACGCTCCAAGCCAGGGCGTGGCTGTGGCCATTGCCGCCCCGCTGATTGCCCCACCAGGGCCGGTGCAACCGTGCCGACGGAGGCAATTCGAACCCGATGACTGCTTCGACCTCGCTGAAGGAGGTCCTCCAATCCTGCGCCTGAAGGCCGCTGAGGTACCGGTACAGTGGCTGGTACTTGCCCCGGAGTACCATCTCGCGGTACTTGTCCTTTTGGTCCAGGGCCATATCGTGTCTCCTCATCGTTGATTCCGTGGCAGGAGGGTGAATGGTCAGGTATATTGTAGTGAGTTAGTGACTTCAATGCAAGGGCCCCGGCGACCGGGCACTGTTCGAGTTTGAGTTTGGCAGATTCGGTTGGCCGGGTTGGCGGTAGGTTCATTGCGGATTCCAGGCCGCCTTGTATCATAAAGGGAACTCGGCGTGAGATGAGGATATGGTCGGTACGTGTTGGATACGGTTGCGTTGGGGCCTGTGGAGGCCCAGCAAGCGGCGGTATCTGCGGTTGTGTGCGCTCAAGTTTTCGATGTTGTGGTGGAATACCACGTGGCTCTACCTCGGCTTCGTGGCGGTTCTAAGCGCCTTACTCGCCGAAAATGTGACAGGCGAACCCACTGTTATTTTGCTGTGCATCGCGATGGTTTTGGCCGTGCGAGATGTAGGGACGCTAAAGGCTAACAGAGTAACCTCGGCCCTATTGTTGGTTCTGGGTGTGGCGGCTACATTCCTGTCGTTGCCCAAGGAGGCCGAGGTTGGGGCCTTGAACCCTCAGCTATGGGCAGTGGTGGAGATAATTATTGGGGTTTCTGCTATGACTGTCTTTTTCATTGTGATGTGCGTCCCGTTGGGGCGAGGATCAGTGAGAAGGAAAAGACGGGGGCCGTCCAATAGGCCGTAGCGAAATTGTGGGCTAGGATGGGGCGCGATTGGTTTCTGAAGGTGTTCGCCACTCAGGGTCGTTGATTTCGGCGATTGCCTGCTCCCCTTCACCATCCGGCGGCAACCCGGCACACGAACCCCTACCTCAGCACGAACCACCACAGGAGAACGAGGCCGACCAGCAGCACAATCAGCACCAGGGCGCCTACGCGAGATGCCATGAGCGCCTCTTTCGTATCCCTGTGCTCGGCGACCTCCTTCCGGTGCTCCATTTCAAGCTCGTAGTAAGGCCGGTTGGCGTTGGCGGCGGACTCCCGGGCCTCGTCCCGCTCTCGCTCCAACTCGGACGCCCTGAGCTGCCACTCGGATACGCTCCGCTCCAACTCCCGCACGGTCCCCCGAAGTTCCTCCTCCCTGGCGAGGGACCGGAGCAGCAGTTCTTCGTCGCTCAGGTACTCCGGCCCTTCCATCCGCACGTACACCCGCCGCCCCTCCCGGCGAACCTCGACCTCGCCACGCCGGATCATCCGGTCCAGGGTGGACATGGAGACCTCCAGCTCCTCCGCTGCCTCCGCCTTGGACACCCAGCGGACTTGCTCTGACATCGCTTTTCACCTCGCTATAGGCTGACACGTCGGGGGGTTGAAAGTTGTCCAATTCCGGCACATTTTACCCCCGGTATTTTAGTCTCGCTTTTCATTTTTGCTCTTGACCGTTCAGGCGATGCGTCAACCCCATTTCGTAGCTGAAACCAACCTATTTCGGGCCTTTTCCAGCCTCCCCGGACCACTGCTTTTGGGCCTTTCGGGACAGTTTTGGACACCCAGCGGGCGTAGAGGGCAGATGGGACCGCGTCAGTTGCCCCATCACGTAACCCCCTCTATTGGACGCATCCGGTGCCGCAGCGAGTCCCACTGGTATGCCCGCAGCCCCGACAGCGCCAGCCTCGGGGAGCGCGATTCCCACAGGGGACGCCAGGACCGCCCCAGCAGCCCCCGCCGGGTCAGGGTGTCTGCGGATGACACCAGGATGGGCAGGGTCATCAGGTTCATCCCGGCCGCCGTCCTCGCGTAGGTCTCCTCCACCTCCTCGTTGTCCACCACGAACAGTGTGGTGGGGAACGGGGCCATGTCCTCCTCGGGAGCATTTGAGTGGTAGTAGCGGGTGTAGGGCCGCAGCCGGGCCAGTACACCCTTGGGATGGCGGGCGCGCAGCTCGTGTTCCAGGTAGAAGGGGACGTGCAGGCCGTTTGCGACAAGGTGGCCCACGGCGTCCGGGGCTATGGCCGACTCCCCCCAGTCGAAGGCCCGGTCGGTCTTGGCCGTGGGGACTGACCAGGTCAGCTCGGAGTCCGCTGTCGCCCGCGCTTCGGCAGCCAGTTCCGACAGGAACCAGGTAACTCCGTCGACGTGCCTGGTCTGCCTGGCCCAGGTCTCGATGCGGTGGCCCAGGTGCCGGGGCCGTCCGTGTTTGTCGGTGGCTAGCTCCGTGCTCCAGATGCCCCGCGTTGTAGGCAGCTCCGCCTGATCCCGGTGGGTGACGTAGCGGATGCCCTCCTCCGACAGGGTGTAGCGCACGCCGCCCCGCTTGCCCCGGCGTTCGACAAGGCCGCAGGCGTTCACCAGATTGTGCAACATCTGGCTGACCCTCCCCTCGGACACGCCCAGCCAGCGGGCCAGGTGCTCCCGGGGGATCATCGGGTGGTCGGTGATCAGGTCCAGCGTCCTCTTTTCCGATGGGGTCAGTCCGAAGGCCGGCGCCGACGATACCATCCGCTCCGCGTCGGGCAGCGAGGCCCGCTTGCGCTCCGGCGGCTCGGTGAATGGTCCCCGGTTGGGGCTGCCGCGAGTGCTGATGAACTCCAGCGAGTAGGGCAGGCTGCCGAAGAGCCACGATGTGTAGCGCCAGACGTTGCTGTTCCGGTCCTCCAGCGCCTCGCGGGACTCCACGGCTACGTAGCAATCGTCGATGTTCAACCGCTCGCAGAACCGGGTCGTCAGCCGCTGCTCCCAGACGCTGGGGGTCAGCACCAGGACCGTGCCGGGGCGGCGCCGGTAGTCGTACTCGGCGATGGCCCGCAGCCGGTCGTAGAGGGAGCGCCGCCGTAGCGCCGGACCCTGGCGCACCACGCCGAAGCTGCGCCCGTCGTGCCGGGTGATCACGGCGTCGAACCGGCCGCGGCGGTGAAAGTCCACCTGGGTTTCCAGGCTGTCAACGCCGGGAGACAGGGACGCCGCCAGGCGGTACACCGTGGCCACGGCGTCCATCCGGCGGATGAGCAAGGTGAGCCACTCCCTGGACGCTGGGTAGGCCCGCACGTAGTCCGAGGGCGTGTCGAAGCCGAGAATACCGGCGGCTTCGCCGACGCCTTTCCTCGTCAGGTAGTACCGTCTGCTGGACGGCAGGTGGGCGGTGCCGTGGCTCACCCGCCCGGCCAGGCCGTCTTGCAGCAGGCCAGTCAAACCTCGGTGGACCGTCGCGTTGGCATCCCCGGTGATCATCGCCAGTTCCGCAGTGTCCACGAAGGGCATCCGGCTCAGATGGTGCAGCAGTTCCTGGTCGGAGACGCTCATGTATCGAGCCTAGCAGACCGGGAACGCCACGGTCAGCAGGCAGGTGTCAGTAATGGCGTGGCACATAACAGCCGCTGGGTTTCTTCCTGGATTTCGGCCAGTGGTTTCGGATTGGCATCGGCGCGGCGCAGGTTCCGAGAGGTGCTCAGCCACCAGCCCTCCTCTCCGGTGGCGGTTCCGGCGCGGATCGCGATGCCAGACGCCGCAGGTGGGCGCGGGCAATGATCCGGGCCAGGATGCGCAGCCCTTCCTGCATCCTCTCCCGCTGCGCGTCGGTGTGCTGCTGAGCTAGGCTTTCCGCATTTTCAAGCGGCGTAGGCGAGGGAATCTACGAGCCGGTGGTACAGAGCGACGGGGAGTTCCTGCGTGTCGGGGTCAGCGACCGACAGTGAAAAACCCTCCGACGCCAGCCACAGGTGGCGACGCACGAGGGCGATGGCGTCCACGAAGGTCGGTGACGGTTTGTCGTACCAGGCCGCCCTGCGCTGGGTCATGGGATGCCGTTTTTGCAACGAGTGGGCGGCCAGGGTCATCCAGGAGAAGAGACCCAGCAGGACGGGCGTGGTGCGGGCGATGGCCAGGTCCGACCACTGGCGTTGGGTCTCCACACCCAGGTGGGCACGCACCTCATGAAAGGTGACCTCCAGTTGCCAGCGCAGGACAAACCATTCCAGGATTTGGGTCGGGTCCGCCGACGGGTCGGTGCAGAGCAGAGCCTGGGGGTCGAAGAGGCCCTGAGGGTCGCGGATCAACACCCAGCGGATGGTGACGGGCGGCTTGCCCGAGCGGTACCAGACCGCGATCTGGGAGGTGAGCTCCACGATGCGGGTGGTGCCGTCGTACCAGGCCACCTCGGTGCTGTCCCAAGTCGCGCTGCCCTGTTCAAGGAGCATTTTCAGCGATGGCCTCCGGGGGCCTTTCAGTGGCGGACGACCGTTCTGACCCGGCTGGCGGGCTGGCGCTGGCGCGTACAGGGCCGCGTCCAGGCGCAATCTGGTAATGAGAGTGACCGGTTCCCGTAGGGATTGGCAGCAGTGGAGCAGATCCAGCACGGCGTAGCTGTTGTCGCCCACCAGGACCAGGGACCGCTGGGGCAGCCAGCGGCGCAACAGCATGACCATCTGCCGCGCCCAGTCGGTGATCTTCTTATGCCGGCGTCCTTGTTGCTCGTGATACCGAGATGAGGGTGCCAGCACGGTGAGCACCGGCAGAGCCCAATGGCGTCCCGCCCAGGGGACGTGTCCCAGCCACATCAGGGAGATCCAGCGCAGACCACTGGCCTTGACCAGTTGATTGCGGCTGGAACGCACCGCGTCCCGGTAGATGCCTCGGGCCCTGATCTTGGCCCCGCGACGCCGTTCCAGGGTTTCGTCGATGCCGAAGATCAAGGGGCCGTCGCCGCGGTCCAGGTGCTGGAGCAGGAGCACCAGCAGGACGCGGGCTACCTCACGGGACGACCACACGGCCCGGTTGAGCACCTCGTGATAACGGGCGTAGTCGCGCTGGTCGCTGCGGCCCATGACGCGCAGCGCCGCGGCCACGGTGCGCTGGCCCGGGGTGAGGATTGCACCTACCAACAGCAGTTGTGCTTTCCGCCAGGTTGGGCTGGTGAACAGCGTTGCAAAGGGAAGGAGAACGGTTACAATGGCATCGGGCAGGGTGAGCATGGTCAGACCTTTCTCGGAAAGTGGGGTCAGACCAGCTTACCCTGTCTTTATACTTTTTCTAAATTATGCGTAAAGTCTAGCTGAGATGTTGACTCTGGAGTATTTTTGTCCGCAGTCCCGGATTTCCGATTGCTCCCGGACTTACCGGACTTACCGGGCTTTCCGTTTGTTCTTGTTTTGTCTCGCATACCCTCTCGCTGGGGCTGTGTAAATGAGCTTTCGTGTCGAACTGGGTAATGGGATTCAGGATCATGTCGTTCACCTCTCTGAATCTTGGTGCGCCGGAGCCTTCGCCAGCAGCTGAGAATATTGTGAATCACCGGGACGCCGGAAAGAACCTCTTACAGGGGGCCGTACGGGTGCGGGTCCCCACACACCCCGTCTTTTCCGTCTCCCTTTCGCTCCTCCCGCACGGTCTCGGAGGGATGGCGTACCGATTCCCCGCCGTTGCCTATGGCTATATGGCGTTCAGCGGCCAGTCTGCAGGCCGGGAGAACCGGCCGTTATCCCTCGAAAGGGATTTCATTGATGTAATGTGCCCGGCGCCTCCCCTGATGCCTCGGTCCCATCGCCGGGATGATGCCGGGAAAGACCGTTTAGAGGTCATTCGGGTGTACAGGAAAGCGTTTGGACGCAAGTTTGCAGATGCGGGCAGTTTCAAAGCTGAATCGCGGGTAAATCACCCCCTACCGGACCGAAACAGCGAACACTATCTGTCAAGGGCCGGTTGCGGCGAGCGAGCAAGGCCCACATTGGAAAACGACAAGTTTGCGGTCGTCAGAACTGCCCCGGGTGGCAGGCCCTCAGCCGAAAAAGACAAGCTTGCAGCGGGTTGAGGATCGTACAACGGAGCGATGGGGCCTGGACGGCAGGCGGCGGCGACCGGCCGGACCTGCGGCTGATGCTCCTGCCGCCGAAGACGGCGCCGCCATTGGACCTGGACCGCAACGAGCCGTTGTACTGGCGGTTGATGGAACTGGCCAAACTCCGGCAAAGGCGCGCCAGTCTGGGAATGCTGCCCCGGGCTGGCGGTGGATCATCCCGGGGGCTGTGGCGGCGGTAGCGGCCTGAGGTGAGGATAATGACGACGCCTTGCCGGTGGCATTGATGGTGGTCAACGCGGTGGCGGGCCCGTGCTTGGGGTTTTGCGAACAGTTTGGGGGCGATGGCGGAGAGAGCCTTGCATCCGGTCTCGTGGTGCCGGATACTGGATTACGTGATCAGGCTTTTGCCAGTGCTTCCTGCCGAGAAAACTGGAGGGTCCCGTCCCAGGACCCGGGATTGGCCGCATAGGATTGAGCCCAGCTCTCCGAACGGCCGCCCATGCCGGATAGACTCAGGAGGATCGAGCATCGCGCTCTCCCGATGGGCGTCTGCGAGGGACGTTAACCCAAGCGCGCGGTGCGTCTCACCAGGTTCCCCTACCCAAGTTGGTATTCCTGACCCACGGACTGAATCGAGGAGGTGATTGCCTAGCATACGACAACCTGATATTTGTCTGAGTTGTGATTCCCTTGATTCATTTAATCGCCATGATTATCGAATCAAAGATCTTGGAAATCACCTAAATCACAGTTCAGACAAATGGACAAGGAGAACGCAATGACCACCACAAAGGCAGAGTGACGATGCAATTCGCAAGGTTCATAGCGGCGTTTCTGGTCTACTCCATCATTGACATAGCGTGGAACCTCTCTCCTCCAGTGCGGGGCATGTACGAGAATTTCTACGAATCCAGCGGCCACGACGCGCTGCTGGACCAGTTCGGCAGGCCGCTGGACGAGTTGGGCGGCACCGCGCTGTTGGCCGCGCTGGTATTCTTCCTGCTCATCGGTTTGGCGAACAGCGTCCTGGCCATTGAACCGGCCTTGCGCGAGGATAGCCTGCTGAAAGCGGCGAGAAACAGCTTCATATTCGGCTGCGCCGCCTATGCCACCTACGTGGTGCCCATTTATATGATGACTAAAACTTGGCCTGGGGCACTGGTGCCCATCGACATTCTAATCGGCGGCGTGCTGAGCCTGATCACGTCATCAGCCATCACCTATGTATCCCTGCGGCTGCGCCGCCGCCACAGATGAAACCGTCTGAATCGGGACAGGACTTACACAATTGTCCACAATTCATGAGTCTTACCGAATTATGCACAAGTGGATGAGATAACCAGAGGGATCTGAGGGCAGCCCTGGGTCTGGAGAGAAGTATCGCAACTTGGCAGTTCCTCTCTCTGGCAGCCTGTCCGAGGAACACCGGTGGCCGGCCGTTGCGGGTATGATGGGGTTGAGCATTCAGCCAACAGAGCCGATCGGTGAGCAAGACCTACCTTCCCTACGATCCCGACCAACCCCTGCTGCTGCCACAGGCGTTGCGGGAGTATGCGTCGCCGCACTCCCCGGCGGGAGGGTCTTGGGCGAGTCCGCTTCAACCGGGGCCGCCGGTCGGCCCGACCCATGTGGACGCCGGCCCCCGCTTCTACCGGAACCCTCCGGCGGAACTCCCCCCCGTGGGCGGCTTTCTCCCCACCATTTCCGAAAGCCTGCCGTAGAACAGGGACGCGGCAACCAGCGCCGCCCCCAGCACCATCACCGCCGCCGTACCCGCCACGAAGCCGCCGGCGGCCTGGCGCAGGAGTGATTCCACCAGGTCCCCGGCCAGCTCAATCGCCGAGGCCGGAACGCCGGCGGGATATGACACCGCGTCCAGCAGCGTCCTCCTTGCCAGGCCCGGCAGGACCGACTGCGCCGCGAACCCCGCCGCCAGGCAGATGCCCCCGCCCAGCAGCAGCGCCGCGCCCGGCCAGCCCAGCATCGGCACCGGACGGGGCAGGTGGACCAGCGCCAGCAGGAGACTGCCCAGCATCGCCGTTGCCAGGGCAACCAGCCGGCCCGGCCCGTTCGCCGCGCCCAGCGTTGCCCGCAGGGACTCGGCCCCGGCTTCGATGTCCCGCCGGTCCAGGTCCGGCGACCGGTCGGCCGCCCAGTCCAGCAGGTCGAACCGGTCTCCGGGTTGCAGGTTCCGGCGCACCCCGGCCGCGGCGCCGTCCGTCAGCGGCCGCACCGCCGGACCGGCCGCCGCCTTGAGGAAACCCCGGGTGTCGCCCTCCACAAAGCTCAGCCGCAGCGCCTCCCGCTCCCCACGGAGGGTCCGGGCCGCCGGTGAGTCCAGCAGGGGGTCGTCCACCACCAGGCCGAACCAGCGGTCGAACTCCCGCTCCCGGCACTCCCGGCTCAGAATCTTCAGCGAGGGCGCCGTTGCCGGAAGTTTGCCTTCGGACAGCATGGCCAGGGGTTCGGCGGAGGCGGCCGCCAGGCGTTGCACGGCCGCCAGCGAGCAGCCTGACGACTCGGGTTCCGCCACCTCCAGCCCGTCGATGAACCGGTGCGCCTCCCCCAGAGCCGCCGGTTCCAGCCGCTCCAGCGGCCCGGTCAGGCTGACGTAGAGCTCCAGGTCCGCGCTTTCGTGGCGCAGATATGCGGTGAACCGGTCGATGTTGTCCTCGGTCTGTTCCCGGAGGTAATCCGGCGGCATGATGTCCCGCAGGACCCGGACCGCGTCCCCGTGGTCCGCCAATTCCACACCGCCCAGCAGCTGGCCGCTCCGCTCCCGCAGCGCCTCGTCCACCAGGACCTCGTCATAGATGCGGGCGTAGGTGCCGGTTTCACTGACGGCTGCCTTGTATACCCGTGAGTCCTCCAGCCACCGGGTGAAGTTGGCCGCCACCAGCAGGTAGAGCAGCCCGGCTATGATCGCCAGCGCCAGCGCCACCCCTGCGGCTGCTCGAAGGAACGTGACCATCCTGCCTCCCTCCGGGACGGCCGTTGCCTTCCCCGACCAGGCTGCCGCGGCCCGGTTCCGGTTCGGCGCCCCGCCCCTCTCCCTGGTTTATTGGGCCCAATCATCGGCCGGGTTACGGCCAAGCTGATTTGACCCCACTGCTCCAGCGCTCGAACCCGCTCCCCCTCGTTCCAGGCATGCCCGGGCCGCCCCGGCCGGGCTTGGGCGACTGCCTTTCTGTTGAGCGGCGGTTCAGTTGCAGAAGGGCAGGTCGCCCTCGTATTCGACTCCGCGCAGGCTGGCGGGTACGCAGCCGGTGAGTCCTGGGTTGTTGGAGAGATCCAGCTTGCGCAGACCGGTCAGGAGACCCAGTTCGGGAGGAATGCTGCCGCTGACGACTTCATCATCAAAACCCCCATCATAATAGTTAAAGTTGAGCTCGGTGACTCGGCCGCCAGCCACGGTAACAAATTCATAGGAGGCATAACCTGAGGGTTGACTCCAATTCTCCAACGGTTCATACGTTAGCCAGTTACGCCACGGAACTGAACTGCCGCTCAAGACTGAGTCGTGGAGAGCCACCAGGGCCACCGTGTCAGAGAGAATTCCGTTGGCGTAGGAATCCGCCCAGGTCAGATTGTTGTCCCATACGGACACCTTTTGCAGGTTGGGAATGTTGCCCAACTGGGACGGCAGTTCGCCGCTCAACTGGTTGTTGTCCAGGTACAGCAGGGTCAGATTGGTCAGGTTGCCCAACTCCGCCGGCACCGGACCGCTCAACCGGTTGGAGGCCAGGTTCAACGTTTTCAGATTGCTCAGGTTACCCAATTCCGGCGGTATCGGCCCACTAAAGGCGCTATCGTTGAGGAGCAGTTCCGTCAGATTGCTCAGGTTGCCCAACTCCGGCGGTATCGGCCCGGTGAGTCCTGGGTTGTTGGAGAGATCCAGCTTGCGCAGACCGGTCAGGAGACCCAGTTCGGGAGGAATGCTGCCGCTGACGACTTCATCATCAAAACCCCCATCATAATAGTTAAAGTTGAGCTCGGTGACTCGGCCGCCAGCCACGGTAACAAATTCATAGGAGGCATAACCTGAGGGTTGACTCCAATTCTCCAACGGTTCATACGTTAGCCAGTTACGCCACGGAACTGAACTGCCGCTCAAGACTGAGTCGTGGAGAGCCACCAGGGCCACCGTATCCGCCAGGATCCCGTTGGCGTAGGAATCCGCCCAGGTCAGATTGTTGTCCCATACGGACACCTTTTGCAGGTTGGGAATGTTGCCCAACTGGGACGGCAGTTCGCCGCTCAACTGGTTGTTGTCCAGGTACAGCAGGGTCAGATTGGTCAGGTTGCCCAACTCCGCCGGCACCGCATCGCTCAGCCGGTTGGAGGCCAGGTTCAACTCCTTCAGGCTGGCCAGGCCTTGCAGTTGCGCCGGAATGGCCCCGCTCAACCCGTTGTCGTTCAGGTGCAGGTGGGTGAGCCCGGTCAGGCGAGCCAACTCAGGGGGTATCGGCCCGCTCAACTGGTTGTCGTTGAGGATGAGCCTCTCCAGGCTGGCCAGGTTGCTCAGTGCCGGCGGCAGCTTCCCGTTCAGGCCGCTGCCGCTCAGGTCCAGTCCGGTGACTCGCCCGCCGTCTCCGGCGGTGGTGACCCCGCGCCATTCGCCGATGGGGGCGAAGCTCTGCCAGTTGGAATTATTGGCCCAGTCCTCGCCGTCCGTGGACTCGTACAGGGCCACCAGGGCCACCATGTCGGCCACCGGGCCCGGAGCGTAGCCCCGGCCCGGTTCGTAGCCCTCCCCCGCCCAGGTCAACTGGTTGCCCCAGAAGTAGACCCGCTCCAGGGCCGGGAGTTCCGACAGCCCGGCCGGCAGTTCGCCGCTCAACCGGTTGTCGTTGAGAGCCAGCCCTTCCAGGTTTAACAGGTTGCCCAGCGTCGTGGGTACGGCCCCGCTCAACTGGTTGCCCCAGAGCCCCAGGTATTCCAGGCCGGTGAGGTTGCCCAACTCCGGGGGTATCGGCCCGCTCAACCGGTTCTGGTCCAGGTCCAGGCTGGTCAGACCGGTCAGCCCGCCCAGGGTGGGGGGAATCTCCCCGCTCAGTTCATTGTTCCAGAGGACCAGCGTTTCCAGGTTGGCCAGGTTGCCCAGGGCCGGGGGCAGTTTCCCGCTAAGCAGGTTCTCCCGGAGGTCCAGTCCGGTGACCCGTCCGTTGACGGCCGTGACCCCGTGCCACTGGTCCACCGGCTCCCCGGTCAGCCAGTTGGAATTGTTGGCCCAGTCCTCGCCGCCGGCGGACTGGTGCAGGGCCACCAGCGCCACCTGGTCGGCCAGGATGCCCGGCGGGTAGCTCTCCGCCCAGCTCAACTGGTTGCCCCACAGGGATACCCGCTCCAGGCCGGCCAAGTTGCTCAGCTCCGGCGGCAGTTCGCCGCTGAACTGGTTGTCGTGGAGCCACAGGTCGGTCAGTTCGGCCAGGCCACTCAGGCCGGCGGGAATCTGTCCGCTCAGGCGGTTGCTGTGCAGGTGCAGTTCCTCCAGGCCGCTGAGGGCGCCCAATTCGGCTGGTAGGGGCCCGTCCAGTTGGTTGTTGTCGACCCGGAGGACGCTCAGGCCGGTCAGTAAGCCCAGTTCGGCGGGCAGGTTCCCCTCCAACCGGTTGGAATGGAGGCGGAGTTCGGTCAGGGCGGTGAGCCGGCCCAACTCCGCCGGCATCTCCCCGCTCAACTGGTTGCCGCTGAGGTCCAGTCGGCTCAGGCCGGCCAGGTTGCCCAGGGCCGGGGGCAATTCCCCGCTCAACCCGTTCTGGCTGAGGTCCAGACCGGTCACCCGCCCGGCGCCGTCGACGGATACGCCGCTCCAGGCCGCCACCGCCGGGTCGCTCACCCAGTTGGCGCCGTCGGCCCAGTCGTCCCCGCCGGCCGACGCGTGCAGCGCCGACAGCCCCACCAGATCGGCCAGCATCCCCGGCGGGTAGCTGTCAGCCCAAAGGAAATTGTTGCCGCCAATGGTAATGCTGTCCAGGTTGGGGAGGGACCCCAGCTCGGGCGGCAGTTCCCCGCTGAACTGGTTGTCGTGGAGGTACAGGTCGGTCAGGGCGGTGAGGGCAACCAGGCCGGCGGGCAGGGCGCCGGTGAACCCGTTGTTGCTGAGGTACAACCCCTCCAGTCCGGTGAGGCCGGCCAACTGCGCAGGCAGCGCTCCGCCCAGCCGGTTGTCCCGCAGGTCCAGTTCACTCAGGCCGCCGAGGCTGCCCAGCTCTTCGGGCAACTCTCCGCTCAGCCCGTTGCCGCGCAGGTTCAGACCGGTGACCCGGCCGGCGGCGTCGGTGGTGACGCCGTGCCATTGGCCCAGGTCCTCCAGGTAGAGCCAGCCGTCGCTGTTCTGCCAGCTATCGCCGTTGGCGGCGTCAAAGAGGGCGGTAAGCGCGGCCCCGTCGGATTCCGGCGGAAAGGGAATGCGGGGCCGGGGGGTGGGAGTGGGTTCCGGGGTGCCGGTGGCCTCAGGGGTGCCTGAGCCCGATAGCCCGCTGGTACGCACCACGGCCCCGTCGTCGGTCTCCTCGATGGTGATGGTTCCCCCCTCGCAGGCGGCGAGGGCGAAGAGCAGGGTCAGGGTGGTCAGGACAAAGAGACTAATTCGCCGGAGAAAAGTCGGGGGGGGGGGGGGGGGGGGGCTTAGAGGGGTAGGTAAACCCTGAAATTGTCTTGAAATTGGCTCTGGAATTAACTTGGGAAGGCGCATCGGCTTCCGGCATTCTGGTGTTCTTCACACGCCCAGATGCAGGAGACCCCCGATGCGCCTTCCCAGAGAAACCTATCAGATTTAGCAAACTATTGAAACGCATTTACCTCACCTCTCTCAGCCACAATTGGCCGGCCTGGCGCTGTGGGTCTGCGGGGCCATCCTCGCCGGCAGCGCCTGTCAGAACGCCGTCGCCTCCGCCCTCTCCCCCTGGCACAAGTGGAACAACCTGCGCCAGTATCTCCGTGAATGGCTCTACGACGGCAGCGACCGGGAAAGCCCCTGCCAGACCCAACTGGACGTAACTCTCTGCTTCGCGCCCCTGCTCCGTTGGGTGCTCGCCTGGTGGCATTCCGAACGCCTCGCCCTGGCCATCGACCCCACCCTCAAGGGCGACCAGACCACCGCCATCGTCATCAGCGTGGTCTACCGCAGTTGCGCCATTCCCGTGGCCTGGAGCATCCACCGCGCCACCCAGAAGGGCTCCTGGATGGACCCCACGGTGGCGCTGCTCAGGGAACTGGCCCCAGCGGTTCCAAGGGGAATGACCGTAATAGTCCTCTGCGACCGGGGCATATCCAGCCCCAAGCTGTGGAAACAGATACGCGCCCAGGGATGGCACCCCTGTATGCGCTACCGGAAGAACATCACCTTCTGCGCCGACGGCGGCAAACGTTTGCCCGCCCAGCGCTTCGTTTCCCGCCCCGATACCACCTGGATCGGCTGCGGCACTGCCTTCGGTCCCCCTACCGCCCAACGCCGTTGCACCCTGCTGGTGGTCTGGTACGTCGAACAGGACGAACCCTGGATCATCCTCACCGACCTGGCTCCTGACAAGGTGGGACCCAGTTGGTACGCCCTGCGCTTCTGGATCGAGCTGGGCTTCAAGGCCCTCAAGAGCCTGGGTTGGAAGTGGGACAAGACCAAGAGAACGGACCCTACCCGCATCTCCCGACACTGGCTGGTGCTGTCGGTGGCGACGCTCCTGGCCCTGGGCTACGGCACCAGGGTGGAGGACCCCAATAACCGCGGCATCGCCCCGGGCAACCTGCGAGCGCCGCCCAAAGCAGTGGCTCCCAATCATCGTGACCCTCGTACTCGCCCGGTGCGTACCGTCAGCGTGATCCGCTACGGCATTGACTGGCTGCGCCGGTTGATGCTCAAAGGCCGCCTCTGGAGCCGCGTCTGGCTGCTGCCCGAACCCTGGCCAGAACCCAAGAAAGGCTTGGAGATCACCCATCATGCGCCCCCGTAACACCGCTTACCTAACCCTCTCAGGGGGCCTGAAAGGGGTAGGTAACGGTGCGGCCGCTCTGAGGAGGCGGCGCACCTTGCTGCTGTCTCTGGTGGTGTCGTACATGGCTGAGTTGTCTCCTTTCAACTGCCGCCGCCGACCCGGAGGAGCCGACGGGGGGTGTTTGCCAACCGGCGTCATCCGCCTTGTTGGCGAAGCCGCTCTTCCAGCTCCCGGATCCGGGCCTCGGCGGCGTCGGCCCGGGCACGTTCATCCTCAAAAGTGGCGATGCGTTGCTCCGTTTCGGGGTCGTAGAACAACAACTCGCCCCGCTGCCACCGCAGGCTCAGCCTCAGTGCCGCGCTGTACCCCTGCAAACTGCCGTCGGGCAATTCGTCCAAGGGTATGGGTATGTACTCCCCGTCCACCAGCCGGTCCCCGGCCAGCCGTGCCCCGTGGTACCGGCCCGTCTCCGTCTCGTCGAACCGCCAGTATTCCGCTATGCCCAGGGCGGCGTAGTCTTCCCGCTTTGTCCCCACGTCAACGCCGCCCGTGCTCTCCGACGCTATTTCCAACACGAAGTCCGGCGGCTTCCCCTGCTCGGCGATGATGTACCCGTTGCTAGTTTCGTAGGCCCCCGGGTCCACGTTAAAGGCTACCAGCAGGTCCGGGCGCCTCGCCCGCGCCTTGTTGAACTCCGGCCTGGCCACTATCCAACGGTCCGCCTCCACCAGGGTGGTTTCAGGGTTGCCCAGATGCACCGCCAGGGCGTGGGAGTTGCCGTGCTTGAACAGGTGGTCGTACTGGGTCATCTCGTCAGGCTCGCGCTGCGGCGGGTCCGGCAGTCGGAACCGCTCCTGGACCTTGGAAGTCTGGCCGGTTGTGTTGGCGGTGGTCATGCCGAACCTCGGTGGGTTTCGCGTGGGAGTAAAGTTGGCGATGAGCTTGCTTGTTGAGCGCATTATACCCGCGCCGGGGCCGGTCTGGGTAGTCTCAGCCCGTTCCCGAGTGGGGCGCCCATCGGCCGGACTTAGCCCGGCTCGACTAACGGTACAACCCCGTCTGGCGCCCTCGGCGGACGCGCCAGCACAAAGCAGAGAGTGCTCAGCAGGGCCACTCCGGTCAGAAACCAGTGCAGGGCGGTATAGCCCAGACTGGCGAGCAAGGCTCCGCCTATAGCCGAACTCAAGAATTTCGACAACTGATTCACAAAGATATAGACCCCGAGAATCTTGCCGAAGGACGCAGTACCGAAGTAGTCGGCGAGTATTGGCACAATCAGTGGAATTATGCCGCCAAAACTCGCTCCCAACAGCGTGGCGAACAGGTAAAACTCCACCAGGCTGTCGGCGAAGACCAGTCCCACGTTCCCAACGGCCTGCAATCCGGTAAAGCAGCACAGCAGGAAATGCTTGGGAACTCGGGCAGCCATAACCCCGCCCACCGCAATGAAGGCGATTGATAAGAAGGACAACAAGGCAAGCGCAAACCCACCTTCCAGAATAGTGAAGCCTCTATCTACCATCCTTGACGCTAGGAAGAGCACAATACTAACTTGGGCCATCGAGGAGAATGCGGCGCCAACAACAATGAGTGAGTAGGAGCGGACGCGAAAGTTCGAGACACTGAAGCGGCCGAACTGTTGGGACGCTGCCGGAAGGGCGCTGTAGGCCCGCTGGCCCATGGATTCCGGCCGGCTGCGCAACAGGACGAAAACGGAAATGACCAAGAGCAGCGCTAACCCAGCCAAGAAAAGGGGGGCCTGCCGCCATCCCTGGTGCGCTGTAGCCAGAGTAGCTAGAGGCGGAATAAGAACCCCAACGACGCTGCTGATCACTTCGAAGACGAAGACCGCAGCAGTCAAGCGGCGGAAGAACCGGCGGACCATCAGGGTCATCAGCGGGATCCAGCCGCACAGCCCTGCTCCCATACCCATCAGGAGCAATGACAGATATAGCATCAGGAGATTATACGAGAGGCTGAGTACAACGGAGCCTCCGCTGAGAACGCAGAGGCCGATGAGCACCGTCCGGCGGGGGCCTATCTTATCGGTGATATAGCCAACTGCCGGCCCCATCAGCCCGGCGGTGAGGAGGAGGAAACCGGCGCCCCAATCTAAAGTGGTTCTGGACAAACCAAACGTCGCTGAAAGAGCCTCAGCCATAAAGGCCGAGAAATCTTCGGATGCGTAAGTAGCTATCGCCATGATTATCCCGCTGAGGACAATCAGTCGCCATTCGCGAAAGATGCCAGCCTCGACCGGAGTCTCCGTGGGATTTTCAGGCAAGGACAAAACGGAACACCTCCAGGGCAGACTAAGGTAAGGAGGATGGACTACTCCACATCCTCACAGCCGGACTACAATTGTGCCGCAAATCAGGTCGTGAAGCCCCCGCCTGTCTCTACGGAAAGCGATCAACAAGCAGTCTATGTAGAAAGTCAGCATTGTTACTGAAAGCGCTTTGCGGCAAAACTTCCTTACCAGCCCTGCCTCGGAGCCGTCCGGTCCAAGGACGTAAAGGCCAAGAACGCGCTTGCCGGGTGAGGCCACCAAAATTCCAAATGTGGCCGTGAATAACAGGATTGTTAAAATGTATCCTGCAAACCCGGATGTGGGCTCACTGGTAAAGATGGCAAAGATGATGACGAGCACCAGTAACAGGGCATAATCAATCAAGAAGGCAGCCAATCTCCTTCGGAACCCTGCCGACGTACTGACATAGGCCGGCAGGGGTACGGAAGTGTTGGTCTGGCTTGGCCGGGATAAGATCCTGTTTGCCGGAATAACGATGGCTGCGAAAGCCCCCACGGCCACCAGTACAATCCCCAAAGGGAACGTCACTGCCCACGGCACTGTGGCAATAAGGTTTCTCCCATCCGCAATTATTAAGCCCAATGACGGATTTGGCGGCGGAACGCCTACTCCGAGAAACGATAAGGAGGACTCGATGAAGATACCCATCAGGAGGGCCAGGCTGAAGGCTACCGGAGATAGCGCAATTCCGCGGCGGACGGCAAGCTGAACTGGTTTTGGGGCTGCGCCATTCCCTCGGACGGACTCATAGACGAGGGCCATTGGCAGCAGTGACGAAAGCACCCCCACCCATATGATTACGAACATGAGCGATGGCCCCATGGCAGCCACCACTGAAAGGGATATAAAACCACCGATGAAGTACGTGATGATGGCCAGTCCGTACAGCGGGACACCAATCGGCGGGCCTGGCATATCTGTAGTTAGGGCAGCGTTCCTGTTGCGGCGCACGATGAATAAAAGCCATGCCCCCAAGAAACCCAAAAGGGTTCCCAGGACGCCGATGTACAGATTGATCCTGAGACCTCCGACAATACGGCTCAGCAAGTCTCGGCCAAGTTCGTCCGTTCCCAGGACATGGATCCTGCTGTCTGATTCACACAAACCAGGAGGACAGAGTATCGCTTCTATATTGACAACTTGAGGGTCATAGGGGACCACGACTGGCCCAAGGAGTCCCGCCACCGCCATGAACAGGACAAGTGCCACACCGACTTTGACACTTTGCTGCCGGAATAGTGTTAGAAGGCCCATGTGCCCAGGTTCCTTTCGCCAGCCTGTGGAACGTCAAGAGTGCAGAGGGCACTCGACAAGGTGCCAGTGGCTTGGCTGGGCTTTACGCAAAATTTAGAAGAAGTTTGAAGACAGGATAACCTGGCCTGACCCAAATGTCGCCAAAGGCCCAGCCACGCCAGGGTATTTCGATTATCTGCCGGAAGACAGGCGGGAGGTTCATGGAGGTTTTAGAAGGGACAGGAGTAGTGTAAAGGCAGGATAACGTTGGAGGGTGTGTGGGATGGGCGGTGAAAGGGAGAACATCGAGGAACTGTCGTTGCTGGAGGTGTTGGGAAGGTTGCCGGACCCTCGCAGTGGACACGGCCGCAGACATCCCCTGGGGGCGATTCTTGGGTTGGCCGTCTGCACCATGCTGTGCGGGGGCCCGCAGCCTGTACGCCATCAGTTAATGGGGACGAGACCAGGGCCAGGAGGTATCGAAGGCGCTGGGCTTCACCCGGGAGCGCACCCTGCGTATCCACGCTGCACCAGGTGTTCAGCCGGCTGGACCGGGAGGCCTTCGAAGAACTGCTGGGCCAGTGGCTGCAGGACCGGGGCCTGGAGGCTGGGGAAGCATTGGCCATTGACGGGAAGCGGTTACGGGGGATTCGCGGAGAGCAATTGCCGGGAGTGCACCTGGTGGCGGCCTACGCCCACCAGTCGGGCATTGTCCTGGGCAGCAGGCGGTGGCCCACAAGAGAAATGAACTGGAGGCCATGCACCGGCTCCTGGGCCGGCTGGACCTGCGGGGCCGGGTGGTGACGGGAGATGCCCAGTTCACCCAGCGGAAGGTGTGCCGGAGCATAGTAGCAGAAGGGGGCACTATCTCTTCTCGGTAAAGGACAATCAACCCACACTGAAACAGGACATTGTCGACCTCTGGGCAGAGGACAGGCCACCGCAGGCAGTGCAAGTCGGTCGGCATGGGGACCGGGTGGAAGTGCGGCGCCTCTGGGCCTCCGCTGAACTGGCAGGCTACAGCGACTGGCCCCATCTGGCCCAGGTGCGCTGGGTGGAACGCATCGTCCACCGCAAAGGCACGACCCGCCGCGAGGTCGCTTACGCCGTAACCAGTCTCCCGCACCAGGAGGCTGACTCAGCCAGGCTGCTGGAACTGTGGCGGGGCCATTGGGGCATCGAAAACCGGGTGTTCTGGGTGCGGGACGTGACCATGGACGAAGACCGCTGCCGGGTGAGATCGGGTTCAGATCCGCAAATCATGGCCGGACTGCGCAATCTGGTCATCAGCCTCTTCAAGATGGAAAAGGAACCCAACATCGCCGCCGCCCTCCGCCGCTGCGCCACCAGACCCTCTCTTCCCTTGTCTCTAGCCGGCGACACTCTCCAATAATCGAAAGACCCTGGCTACTCACACGCTTGGTATGGACAGAGAACCAACCACCGGATTTCATCCTGTACTGGTCGTGGTGGAGACGCCGCCACCAGGCCAGAGCCCAACGATGTCACTACAAACGGCGTCTATCAAATCTGCGACTGTAGTATTAGCAAGACATTGCTAGCCGCACTTGTTTGGAGTTTTCCTAGCCCACTCCGAAATACGGCGCTGCTGGGGTGGAGCCATGAGCCAAAGATCGCAGCGCACTCGCCGACCAACTCAGTGCCTCGGGAAATCTCCTGTTGCTGTCAGTGCTGTCCCTCTATATTCACTGTGCCACCACTGCTTTGGGTGCAGGCGAGTATGCCGGCATTAATTTCTGAGTCGGTCAAGTCGTTTGACCAGTCGATATTCCTAATCGTTTCCCTCAGGCAAGATTGCTCCTCCTGGCTCAGATCCTCCATGGTAATGCCAAATTCGGTGATCACGAGAGAAATTAGAATATCCGGGACGCAGGCGACCAGGCCGAATGCCTGTTCTTCTTCGTCCAGATCGTTTGACCAGTCGAGAGTTGCAATCCTTTCCCTCAGACAGGAATGTTCCTCCCGACTCAGATCCTCCATGGTAATGCCGAACCCATCAACAAAGGGGGAAATTAGAACATCCGGGATGCAGGCGAACATGCGGGATGCCAGTTCATCTACGTCCAGATCGTTTGACCAGTCGACATTTGCAATCCATTCCCTCAGACAGGAATGTTCCTCCCGGCTCAGATCCTCCACGGCAATTCCTACCCCGTCGATCAAGGAGGAAATCAGAACATCCGGGATGCAGGACGACAAACCGGAAATTACCTCTGGAGTTCGACCATCATCCAGGTCAGCGAGGGCCTCTTCATCGAGTCCTGTCAAGAACCTCCTGAGGCAGGAAGTCTCCTGACGAGTCAAATCTCCCAATTGCAGGTCTAACCCGCCCGTTAACACAGAAATCAGGAAGTCGGGAGCACAAGAAATGATTCCCGCAAAAATCTCTGTATCGCTAGCCGCATCGTCAGCCGATAGGGCAGCCACATCGAGACTGGTTGCTCGTTCCCTTAAGCAGGAAATTTCAGCCTCGTTCAACTTACCGGAGCCTCCTAAATCAAAGCCAAGGCGTGAAGCACATCCCTCCACTTCCTGCGGTAGGGTACGCTCCCCACCAGTTTCGGTAGGGACGACCCATCCTGCCCCTCCTCTGGAGGGAGTTGAAATTGTGCGCATTTCCCCTTGGCACAGCTCTAGGTTTTCCAGATATTTGACACTATAAGCGAGGTATATATCACGGGACATACCCTGCCCTAGACATTCAAATATGAGGGTTTCTCTTTCATCTGACAAAAGGCGCTGCGCCAGTATGGATTCCAAGTTGTCTCCAAACCGGTCACGAATGCATGATTGATTTTCATCGGCCAAGCTTACGAAGATATCTTTCCAAGAGGTGTCGGCTGCTATTTGGACGTCCAGATCCGATGCTACAATGGTAGCCGCTGGCGTAGGGCTGGGCGTGTGAGTGGGCTCGACTGGCGCCGGGCTGGGCGTGTGAGTGGGCTCGGCTGGCGCTGGGCTGGGCGTGCGAGTGGGCTCGGCTGGCGCTGGGCTGGGCGTGTGAGTGGGCTCGGCTGGCGCCGGGCTGGGCGTGTGAGTGGGCTCGGCTGGCGCCGGGCTGGGCGTGTGAGTGGGCTCGGCTGGCGCCGGGCTGGGCGTGTGAGTGGGCTCGGCTGGCGCTGGGCTGGGCGTGCGAGTGGGCTCGGCTGGCGCTGAAACAGACGTAGCTGGGAAAGAGCCGTTTTCTTGATTGCTACAGCCAAATACCAGGACCATCATCTTTCCCGTGGCCGAATGTGAACTGAAAACCATCAAATCACTCCATGCAGCTACTTTACAAGAGACAAGCCAACGCCAGGTCGCCCGCCCGGTGGCAATAGCCGATCCGGTCCCCACCCTGCCTGGGGGAATTGCGATGGTGTTGGTGTTGCCGACCCATTAGAAGTGAACGCCATCAACGTGTGCCGGTTTCTATCGGAAATGGTTCACGGCTTGGGAGGCACGTCGGAACTGATATCGGCTCATTCCTGCGGCACGGTCTGCTCCTAATGATTTCCGATTCAGTTTATGGAGCTTATCACCAGAGTCAGAGCAGGATTCTAGCCGCCCCGGGAATCTCCAATGTGTCGAATGCGCCGCGAAAGTGATTACCGCAACGGTGGGGCGTATATCTGCCCGCCTTTTGGACATTCCGAGCAAAGGGCTGCTTCCCAAAGAGCATTGCGGGTACCATTACGCACAAGGCCCAACCCATCAACGCCCAGGTTGCGTTCGTAGATTTCTCCGTAGTTGCCGACGGCCTCAATTACATCCTGAGCCGCTGTCCTGCTGAGACCTAGTTCCTCCTGACCCCAGAATCCTTGCAGACCAAAGAGCCGGTCAATCGGGTCAATATAGGTGGGCGCTGTAGGCACTGTATCCGAGGTGATGCCGTAAACCTCTGACCAGATCAGTATCCCCATTACCGTTCTCACTATGTCGGACCATTGCTCGTCGCCGTGAGGCACCACCGGCGCCAATGGCTCCTCAGAGATGAACTCCGGCAGAATCACGTGATTGTCTGTATTGGCTAGAACGAAGCTCCGTATGGGCGCCAACTGTGAGTGGTCGTTGGTGTAGGCGTCACATTCACCGTTCTCATAGGCTAGAATCGCCGATCCTGTGTCCTCCAACGCCAACACTTCGATACTCAGCCCGTTCCGGTGCGAGTAGTCTTGCAGGTTCAACTCCGTCGTAGTGCGCGAGACAACGCAGACTGTAGCGTTTTGAAGTTCCAGGGCGCTGCTGATGCCCAAGGCCTTGCGTACCATGAAGCCCTGCCCATCGTAGAACATGATCGGGGCGAATGTGCCCCACCTGGCGTCTCGTGAACTGGTCCAAGTGACGGTGCGGACCATCATGTCTACTTCGCCTGACTCAATCGTTGGCCCTCGCTCGGCAGCGGTAATCAGGCGAATTTCAATGGCATTGGGGTCGCCCAGTACCGCCGCAGCCACGGCCCGGCATAAGTCGATGTCGAAGCCCACATTGTTGCCCGCGGCATCACTGTACCCCCAACCGGGTATGTCGTTCCGGCCGGCGCAAATCAAGGTTCCGCGCCCTCGGACTGTCTGCAAGCGGCTTTGTCTGGGAATCGCCGCCTGCGCGGGCGGCGGCTCCGGCAGTTCGGTAACGGTAAACCCGGCCGACGCGATCAACCGGCCCCCAATAAATAGCTCCACCAGGTAGTCACCGGTCTCCCAATTCCCTGGCTGCGGCCATCCCTCCCCCGTCGCGTATTGGCTGTTGGTCCAGCCTTTTTCGACGACGGCGTTAGCGGTGTGGCGGGCCAAAACACCGCTGCCGGGGCCGTGGTAGACAGCGCCGATTTCAAAGTCTGCCCTTTCCGGCTGGGTGTCAAAGACCAGGTTCAGTTGCCAGTATATGCACCGGGCCGTCTGCTGGTCGAAAACATTGGTGTACAAAACCGGCCCCTCTCGCGACGCGTCACAACCGCCCTCAAAAAAACTGAGCCCAGCCACTCTGGGGTTGAGCAAAGGAAATGGGCTTGGGCCCGGCGTCAGCCTCGGGGTCGCGGTCGGAAATGGAGTTGCGGTTGGTTCCGCAGTGGCAGTCGGTGTTGGGACTGGTGTAGCAGTAGGCAATGGCAAGGGTGTTGCAGTTGGCGCCGGCGTAGGGATGGCGGCAATGGTCGCGGCTACGCGGATCTCGACAGTGGCGCTCAGGTCCGGCGTGGCGTTTGGAGCGACGGTGGCTGCTCGCGTCGGAACCTCAGTCGCGCAGGCTAGTGCCAACATCACCACGACGGCAATACCTATCAACGGTTTCATGGACTACCTCGTCTCTTGCTACGGAGCAACACAAAGGCTAGCATGTTCACGGCATCAAAGACCGGGCACCACTACCATCGCCTATCTCCGAGCGGACCATATCTCTACGCCCGGGGCGACAGCAGGTACAGGCTACCTCTGGCCTCAGCCGTTCATGGCGCTAGTCCAACTTGAAGCGCGTCAGCAATCTTGTCGGTGGAGTTGTTCTTCCAACTCGCGCACACGGGCTTCCGATGCGTCAGCCCTAGCCTCGGCCTGGACACGCTCCCGGCGCTCATCTTCCAACGTTGAGATCGGCTGCCCCGTCGCCGGGTCGTGCCACACCAAACGGCCGGCTTCCCACCGCAGGTTCAGGTTCAATACACGGCTGTACCCCTGCAACACCCCGCCCGCCAACTCCTCTATCGCCACCGGCTAGTACCAGCCCTCCACCAGCACGTCTCCGACCAACCTCACCAGCCCCGGCGCCTCCTGTTCGTCGAAGCGCCAGTACTCCAGCACACCGTGCCGTGCGTAGAAATCCCGCTTCACCGTGTTGTCCGTCGCCCGGGTGCTCGGCGACGCTATCTCCAGCACGAACTCCGGCGGCTTGCCCTGCTCCGAGATCACGTAGCCATTGTTCTCCTCGTACAGCTCCGGATCGGCGTCAAAGGCCACCAGCAGGTCGGGTTTGCGGAAGTCCGTGCCCGGCTCCCGCCGGTCCAGCGCAAAGTATAACTCACCTCCCACAACGGTGGTTTCGGTGTTACCCAAATGTGCCTTGTGAAAATGGGCGTTGCCGGTCATGGCCAGGTGCTTGAAGCTGGTCATCTGGTCGGGATCTCGATCGGGAGGGTCGGGTAGCTGGAAACCGCTACGCGGCCTGAACGTCTTGGCCGATGTGTTGGCGGTGGTCATGCCGAACCTCGCTGGGTATAGCGTGGGATTGCAGTTGGCGATGGGTTTGCTTGTTGATGGTATAGTACTCGCGCCGGCTCTGGCCTGAGTAGCCTAGCAGCCTGTCCGAGGATTAGATTTTGGAGACGAAAAGCGCCACAGCATAATCTTATTGGTGACTATTAGGCTCGCGTAAAGCAGTTATCGAAATTGTTAACTTTATTAGAGACGATTTTCGTTTAGAACATTGTTTCTCGGACAGGCTGCTAGGGATGCAGGTCCAGAGGCGATAGCGGATTGTCCGAATCAGCGAGTCTCCGGTCAGCCCAATTGCTTGCAATCGGGGCCGCAGCGACGAAACTGATTGCGCAGCTTGACCCGAGAATGAATAAGTACCCCCTGCCGTGTGGCCGATGATTGCGAGCGATTCACGCCCAAGGCCAGCCGGGAAAGACCATGCGAGGTGATGACGGTGCGAGTGTGGCTGGGCTGTTACATGATTCGATTTTGCTCCGGGAGTTTCAGGAGCAATGCCCGGATCTGTCTCGTCACCCTTGCGGCGCTGGCAGCAACGATTGTCTTGGCTTGCGGCAACGAATCCCCGCCGACGGACGATCCGGTTACCGGTACGCAGATGGTCGCGACGGCGCCATCCCCGTCCACAATGCCGTCTCAGTCTGCCCCCGCAAACGCCACGACCCTGCCGACATACACTCCCGATCCGACGTATACGGCTGTGCCAACATTTACGCCTACGCCGGTGCCAACGCTTACGCCTGCGCCAACGCTTACGCCTGCGCCAACATACACACCCGCGCCTCTTCCCACATCCACTCCATACCCGACAGCTACCCCGTACCCAACCTCCACTCCATACCCAACCCCAACGCCGCTCCCTGTTGACGCGGAATTGGTGGTCTATATATACATAATAGAGAACGCATACGTTGATGGTCAGAGGGCGTCTGTTTTAGAAGCACGCGCAAAGCCGAAATTCGACATTCCGAAGGAGGAACTGGATGTTGTCTTGAAGTTCGGCGACCGCGGCCTCACCATCAGACTTCGAAACTGTTCTTATGAGTTATTTGCGAATGAGATTGTTGAACTCGGTTGCTCACTTGGCAGGCCCGGCTCATTTGAAGAATCTCTAGATGTGATAACCGGTGTTCGAGCTCAGACGCCCAAGGGAATTATGCGGTGCGAGCGGCACCAGAACTCCACCATGGAAGAATTGGTATACGCCTGCGAGTTCCAATCGTAAGATCAGGGCAGCCGGGTCTGCGCTTGCCCTCGGCAAGCTTATGAATGCCGTCAGTTCTTGAGCGCCCCAATTCATGCAAGGCGGGTAATGATGTCGTCGAGTCTCGGAAAGTCCTCCGGCAACTGTGGCTCAAGCCTCCCAAGCCTGGGAGTGGCATTTCAACATCTTATGCGCCAACTGGGGCGTGGGGTTCCCAGGAGAGCGCTGATTGGCGTAGCGGCGGCGTTCGTTGCTTTTTCTCTCGCGGCTTGCGGCAATGGGCCTGAAACCCAGGGAAAGGCGCAGACCACCCAATATCTACTATCTACGCCCCATGCCACTGCCTCTCCTTACCCGACGGCTACGCCGTACCCAACCTCCACTCCATACCCAACTCCCACTCGGCTGCCTGCCGACAAGAAGCCCTCCGAGACTACCATGCCAGCATCCGCAGGAACTGCAACATCCGAAGATGATCTGCCAAGCTCAGAGGTGTTCGCACTGATTTCGCCCTCGGTGGCCTTTATTGAGAGCGTAGGTGGTTTCGGAAGCGGCTTCCTGGTCGATGGGGGATACATTGTGACGAATTATCACGTAATTTGGCCCTCCACGGCGGTCCGGGTCGTCTTTCCGGACGGAACAGAACTGGAGGAAGTGCCGGTAGTCGGATGGGACCCGATGGCAGAACTGGCGGTGTTGGGACCCGTTGAGCTTTCTGCCCAGCCGCTCAGACTCGTGGATGGGGAGAGCACACCCGTCGGCAGCGAGTTGTTTCTAATCGGCTACCAGGACGAGGTGGACCACCTGTTTCCACAGCCCACCTTCACTCGGGGTATCCTTTCCAACCTGAGAGAGTGGGAATGGGGAGGGATAACCTACCTGCAGACCGACCACAGGGTTGCAGGCGGCTTAAGCGGTGGCGCCCTTGTCAATTCAAGAGGAGAGGTCATTGGACTGTTCACATTTCTCTTCGGTGAGGCACGAAACGGCCTATCTGCGTCTACGGCAGACATTGAACCCATTTTGGAGAAACTGACGCAGGGAGAATTCGCGTCCGACTTGGGAGACCGCCGTTTGCCAGAAAGTGATGGCAGCAATGAGTTCGAGATAAAACTGCGCAACCTGTGGGACACCCGCGAGTTTGTGTTTGAGGCTGCGGAAGGGACGACGGTTGACATCGAAATCGAGGGAGACAGCGACGGACGGTTCAGGGTGTTCCACTTTTCTGGACTGGTCCTGCTGGAAATAGATGAAGGCTACACCGGAGTGGAAAGCGCAGAGGTGGAGATCACGACCGACGGGCTCTATTTTCTCCAGGTAGAGATGGCATCGGGCGGTGAGCCATCTACGTTCAGTGTAACCAGCAGCGTCAGGTTGAAGCCTCTGGACGACCCGGACGACGGACGGACCATCGTCGTAGGAGACACCATCGCCGGAAGCTTGGACTCTCCTCTGGATTGGGACTGGTATGCAATTGGCTTGCAAGAGGGGGATACGGTTAAGTTTTATGCGGATTCCCTCAACGTGGACACTCTATTGTACGTTGGCCCCTCGGAATCCGAGTACCAAGAGTTTGTCTCTAACGACGATAGCGGCGGGGGACTGTATGACCTGAACTCTGAAATAGTCTACCGAGCACCCCATACCGGGGAATATTTCATCGCCGTTACTGAAGCAGTTGGGGACCAAAATGGAGGCTACTACCTCTCAGTGGAAACTGCCCCGGAGGACACTCCTCTAACGGCCGATTCCACTCCCTACCAGGACTCGATGTCGGCTGAGTCAGAGACATTAGCAGGTAATTTCTATGATTGCATTACATCTGATGGAAACGTCCGACAATTCTTCTTGTCTCATATGTCAGAGTTCCTGGGACAAGATGGTGCGACAAGGGATCAAGCGCAAGCTCTTACTCAGTCCCTTATTGCAAATAGAGAGTTTTTTGTTAGCGTTGTCGGGCCTGCGATAGAAGGAGGTGAGGCATCAGAGTTCAGGGACGAGCTGTCCGAGCATTGCGAGGGCGTTCGGCCCTCAAGGGAGACCATTGCACCAACAGACGTGCCTGGGCAATCCGACACCTTCGGTCAGTATTTCCAAGGAGAAACGTTACACGTCAGCGTGGTCGACCTGGAGCACGTGCCGGAGCTACGCTACTCTACCATCGACGCCGACCAGATGGTTCGGCGATGGAGTCTTTTGCCCTCAACACCCGGTAATGAGCTGGTGTTGGTGCGGCTCAAGGTGGAGAATCACACGGCCGAGAGCGCCACGATCAAAATTGACGGCGACGCTGCCGAGTTGCGGGACCTCGACAGAGTCAGCTACCGGCCTCTCTCGGTATCAGAGACTGTACGGCGGGACTTCCGGGGCTCCGCAAATGCCCTGATCCGGATAGATGAGGGGCACTGCTTCGACGGCGCCCGCGCGCTTGTTGATGTGGGAACCACAGTAAGGTGGCAGAGCGAGGCCAGGTCCGAGCAATACCTGGACTTCGGGGATGAGTCGATAGCCGTGGGGCCGAGCGGAAGGGTCGAACTGAGTCCTGGAGTGTCGATTTCGCATAAGTTCAGTGATCCCGGGATTTACTCCTACGTCTGCGGCGAATCGGAGAAAGAAGAGTGGTCTGCGGAGATTCGGGTTGTGCCCTTCGGCGAACAAGATGATGTGGTCGAGCGATCCGTGCAGTTCCTAGAAGGGAGCTTTAAGTTGTCGAAGGGCTACGGTCTGGACGGTTATATGATCTTCGAGGCTCCTATGAACAAGGATTTTAACACTCTGCATTGGAGAGCCGATGATTTCATCACAATCCTGTTTGATGCGCAAACTAACCAAGGGGCGCACGCGCAAGTTCCAAATGACCTACAGGAATACGCGGACCGCAACGCCGGATACCCAGGAGCGATATACGTCGGCGACATCAACCAGCTCGTTGGCCCTGCCCCCACGGCAGAACAGGGAGACGCCGACGGCAACGTACCCCTGGGAGCGCTGGAGCGGCATCTCTGGATCTACGAGAGTCCCTTGTATGAGGAATTGCTCGAGAAGGCCAGGCTCACCGATCCCACGCCCATGACCTACGATGGACCAACCATCACGATTCAGCACGCCTGTATCAATCGGGCCCTGATGCCATGCCGGTTGATGGAGTCCTACTTGGCACCCAACCTTCTGGAGCGCACCGGTGGGAAGCTGGAATTAATCATCTTCTCCTTCCCGGAACTCGGGCTGGCCGGTCCCGACACCCTGAGATTGGTAACTGATGGCACCCTGGATTCGGCGACTATCTACGCTGGATACGTGGGCGGAGAAATTCCTCATATCGAGATTCAGAACCTATGGGGCATCTACTCGTCCCACGAGCAGGAGTTCGAGGCCTCTCAAGCCATCCTCAAAGACATCGAGGAACTGGTGTTGGCCGAGACTAGCGGGACCATAATGAACCACAACTGGTACGCGGGCAACGACCAGTTCTTGTTCTGCCGGGATAAGCTTGATTCTCTTGTCGACTTTCGCGGCAAGCGAATTCGCAGCCATAGCGAAAGACTGTCGGACTGGATCGACGGCATGGGCGGCGAAGCCCAATTCTTCGCCTTCGCCGAAGTCTACACCGCCCTGGAGCGCGGCATCTTGGACTGCGGAGTGACCGGAGCAGACCCGGCTCATGGGCAACGCTGGTACGAGGTGACTGACTACATGACCGGTCCTTTGCTGAGTCTCCCATTCCACAGCAACGTGGTTAGCAATGCCGTGTGGAATTCCATTCCTGCCGACTTACAACAGATTCTGCTTGAAGAAGCCGCTAAATCGGAATTGGAGGCGCTGCGCCTTGCCGCCATACAGAACGAGATGGGGCTCATCAGAAACACCACCGAGCAGGGTGCGGGACGATATGCAATGGAGTTCGTCCCATTCTCTGACGAGATGAACTCCCACAGCCTGAACACGGCAGTGATGGAGCACGTTGTGCCAGCGTGGGTGAACTCGGTTGGAGACACCAGTCACCCGATTATCGCCGACACTTTCAACCGGAAGCTCGGTCCCATCGTCGGTCTGCGCATTGAAGCAGACGGAACGGTGGTCAGAGTTCCAATAACCCAGGAACCAAACTCCGGAAGCCGGGAGATGGCAGCCGACTTCCCCATCATCGTCTTACAAGGCCGGGATGTTCTGGGCGGCGAGCAGGTTGTCATGTCTTCCATCGTAGGCCATAAGCCGGTGGTCTTAGACTTCTGGGCCGCCGATTGCCTTCCCTGCTTGGACTCACTACCGGAATTCCAGAAGTTCTACGGCAAGCACGGAGGCAAGATTCTGATGCTCGCGGTCGACCTGGGCCAGTTCACAGGACTGGGGACGCCAGAGCAGGGCCGCCAGTTGCTTGCCGAGCTGGGTATCAGCATTCCCGCCGGATACACCGAGGACTCCGGGGTGCTCCCAAAATACGAAATACTCACCATTCCAACCACCGTTTTCATCAACGCCGACGGCACAATTCACCACAAGTGGGCCGGCGCCTTCAACGAAGATGTCCTCATAGAGAATGCTGAGGAGATGCTGGCAGGAATAACTATTCCCAACAAGCATAAGGTTGCCACCCCAACACCCCGGGGCACAACAGACTACGACGCCGATGACGATGGCCTCATTGAAATATCCAACTTGGGGCAGTTGGACTCCATGCGACATGACTTGGACGGTGATGGCGTGACCGCCAGTTCCGATTATACCGCTGCGTTTCCGAATGCCCTCACCGGCATGGGGTGTCCATCCTCCGGCTGCACCGGCTACGAACTGGCCGACAACCTGGACTTCGACACCAACGGCAACGGCATGGCCGACGTCGGCGACAACTACTGGAACGGCGGAGCAGGATGGGTTCCCCTGGGAGACGAAGACCGTAAGTTCACTGCCAACTTTGACGGCAACGGGAACACAATTGCCAATTTGTTCATAGACGGAGATATTGCCTACGTAGGGTTGTTCGGGATTGGCGATTCCAAGAGCAATATCAAGGGTGTTGGACTGACTTCGGTTGACGTGTCCAACGGGTCTTTCAAGACATCCTCTGCAACCGGCAGTTTGATTGGCTTAAGCCAGGGTATGGTCGTCGCGTGCTATGCTACCGGCAGCGTGTTTGGCATCCATGATGTAGGGGGCTTGGTCGGTGCAAACGTTGGCACATTAAGCTCCAGCTATGCTGTGGTTAACGTGACCGGTCGGCAGTATTATACTGGCGGTCTGGTCGGGCAGAATGCTCCTAGTGGCCTAATCCTTGCCAGTTATGCAACCGGAAGCGTGACTGCTCAAGGTGATCACACTGGAGGGCTCGCTGGAGGCAGTAATGGTAGCAGCAAAATCATCGCCAGCTATGCCACCGGAAACGTGTCCGGTCGAAGCGGCGATACGGGCGGTTTGGTCGGCAATAGTTGGTACACTACAATCGTCAACAGTTACGCCACGGGAAGAGTGTCATCTTTTCTTGAGGGCGGCGGTGGCTTGGTTGGGGAAAAGACAGGTGGCGAAATCCGGGATAGTTTCTGGGACACTCAAACTTCCGGTACGGTGGACAGTGCGGGCGGTGAGGGTAAAGCTACCCGCGAACTACAGACCCCGATTAGCGACACCGGAATTTTCGAGAACTGGGATGCGGGCCGGTGGGACTTTGGCACCTCGAGCCAATATCCCGTCCTGAAGTACGATGGTCTGGACCTTACCGCCCAATGACATTGACCGCTCTCGAGTAGTTGAGCAGGGCGTCAAGTCCGAACCGCTTTGACTATCCTTCAGGCGTGCGCAATGGAAGCCAGTTTTCCAGCGCCGGTCTTTCCCCCTGCTTAGTCCAAATCGCTGCTCGAGAATACATCTAGCGCGGCTTGATCAAGATACCAAAGTGAAGGAAATGGTGAAAGTTCTTGATTTTATCCAGTTTGGTGGGCCTGACTTGACGGTAGGCAGTACCATCTTTGAGGTGTGGATGGGGTTATAAGTTCAGCGAATCAGGGGCCGTTGTTCAACCGATACAATCTGTAGCCACGTTGACCTGAATCTTACATTGACTAGCTGCTAGGCACGATGGACGGCGCAGAATCATGCAGCCGGGATTTCGCCATGTTCATTGACTCGTCGTGGGGTCAAGTTGACAGTATTGGTTGCGTGATCAAGTCTGACGTCACATAAGTTCAGAAAGTCTCGCCCGAGAAGTGAAGGGGCTCTTTCAGGCGTGTTGGAGTTATGTCTTGCAATAAACACTTTGAGTTGGTGGCGAATGTGAAAATCCTCACCGAAAGATAACAATCCAGTCTCGGAATAATACCATTCCCGACCCGCCAGACCGAACGACTCCTCAATGGTATTCTGCCGCAGGGAACCCGACGGAATCGCCAGATTTTGAACGTCTCCCTGGTGGAGGTACACGCCGTTTGCCCCTGAGTCCACCAAGAATTCAACAAAGCCCTGAATCCCCAGGCGAGTGATGGAGACGTACACCGTGATAAATGGACCTGGAACTCTGCTTATACCTTCCTTGTAATACCCCTGCAAGACCATTAGCCAGGAAGGGCCATATCCACAGGTTCGGAAGACAAGAATCTCCAGTAAGACCTTCCGGTTGGTACGCCGCTTTCTCTCAACTGCTCTGCCAATCCCCTTGCTGTAGGGGCAGCACCCACGAATTGCTCCTGGTAAACTGCAACGAACATATCAGGGTACAGTTGGAGCCATTCGGAGTAATGGGATTCCAGAAAAAAACGGTCTTTCTTGATCTGCCGGTACATGTCCCGCAGCATTTCTTCGTCAACGATTATCTCGCAGTCATCACCATATCGAATTGCCTTTGTTTCGTTTAGCATGGCAGCTACCTCGTGGCTCGAAATCCGGAGGAGATTGTTCCGGTTCCTTTCTGCCCAGACGCTGAGTTTGTTTCCCGACACCTACATACTAAGATTGAGTATAGCAGGGGCATCGGCTTTTGTCGGCGTAGTTTTTTAGGAGAGACGATTGCGAAATTAAAAATCTGGCCTGCGTCCGCCGCAGGTGTCGGATTCTACCTGCTCAGTGTCGAATTGCGCACTCTAGCGCGAGTTGCGAACATCTGCGCCAATTGCGGCGGTGATAGCGTCTTCGGTAGTGGAATCGGTATTTTGGGTTCGCGGGAGGCCGGGTGTGGGCGAACAGTTCGGCCACCGACTCCAGGCTGCCAGCGACGGTGGCCACGGCGATGCCGAGCTCGCGGTGTTCCTCGGCCTCGCAACAGCCTGATTCGATCATCGGTGGTGGCTAGGTACGCCGAACTAAGCAATTGGCTGAAGTCGCTGTGCCTCTCGTATTCCCAACCCTGGGCGAAAGCCACGGCTTTCACCATGTGGGCGGCGGCGCCCCAGCCCTTTTCGGACGCTTGATGCTGGTCGCCCTCCGCCAGGTACTCCCTGCTCTTGGCCAGGAATTCGCGGGCCTGATTCAGGTGGTCCGCAACTGCCTCGTAGTCTGATGTGGTAACTGGTCCTCCTCCGCCAGCCGCGGCAACGGGCACTGGTGGGGCCAATCGGCGCGGCTGTGGATGTATCTCCGCGCCATCTATCCAGTCGCCGCAGCCAATGGAGTCGCCACCGCAACATCAGACCACGGCCCGGCGCCATCTGCATTCACAACTCGGACTTGACATTAATAAGTTGTCCCGTTTTCCAAGCCCTCAACACTTGCGCTCGTTCCCTTAATTCCTTGGATAGTTACCCACTCTCCTGCTGGCGCTATAAGCTCATCGCCGGCAGATTACCGGGCGACAGCCCAATAGCGCAGGTCGTAGCGGGTGATGTCTGTCGCACTCATTGGGAATTCACTCCTCAAGACCCGGAGGCGGCCTCTTGAGACTCCTCCTCCTCTTCCCCAATCAAGTCCTTCACGATCTCCTCTACAACCCAGTACGGGATAGGGAAGGACTGAAAGCGTTCCTGATTGTACTCATGGGTCTGATCGACAACATAGGTGGACACTAACGAACAGAATACATCGCTATCCAATGTGTTGTTTTCGAGGAGAACGCGTATTGCTACTGTTCCACATAGCTGTTGGATAAAATTCGCGCGTTGGTTGGTATCAGAAGAGCTCATACGTTTACTCAATTGTGATGCCAGATAACAGGCCCTTATAACAGGACTGGTCAAGTAGGGGTTGTTCCAAGTCTCCTCAACGTTTGGTACCACAGTAAAATTCAACTTCATATTCCTGATCCCTCGTCTCGTTAGATAAAAGTCAGCTTGCCGGTATCTCGTTCTCAGGAGATTGAATCCCGATGTAACGACGGAGTGGAGATTATTGCATACACACTTAGTGATCCAGATAATGGGTGCGACGATGTAATTCGCAACCTCTCCTAGAGAACTCCGCTTTTTGGGAAGCCAGAGGCGAAATTTCCTCCAGAGCCAGATGGAAATAGCCAGGACGACGGCGGCTACAATTGAACTTAGAACTGAATGTGAATTGATCCACGAATAAATCGATTTGATCCATATTTCGATTCCCTCGATCAATGTCGGTTAGTTATACCCCAATCTCCGCCAGCCGCGCTACCAGATACTCGTGGGGGCGGTCGCCCTTGATGCGGTTGCAGCTTGAGCAGAGCAGTTGCAGGTTTTCCAGGTGGTCGGTGCCGCCGCGAGAGCGGGGCACGCGGTGGTCTACCTCGAACAGCTTGAACGGGAAATCGCCCTTGCAACCAGCGCACAGCCCCTCCTGCTGGCCGAAGAGGACGTGCTTGTTCTGACGATAGGGAATGGGCGTCTCGATGTCGGTGCGGGCGGTGACGTAGCCGTGGTGGAACAGGCTGCCAATGTCCTGCTGGAGACGCATGTTGACCAGCTCGACGGCTTTCGGGGATATGTCGATGCCGACCCACTTGCGGCCCAGCTTGTCGGCGGCGACGCAGGCGGTGGCGCAACCGCAGAAGGGATCGAGGACGATGTCGCCCTCGTTGCTGCTGGCCTTGACGATGCGTTCCAGGAGGGCAAGAGGCTTCTGAGTCGGGTAGCCGGTCTTTTCTCTACCCGCCGCTTGTACGATGTCATTCCAATCATCAGTACAGGTCTTACCCTGCGAGTCTTCTAGGTAAAACTTATACTGAGGCACCGCGCCCGGTCTTAGCTGTACCACGATGCCGTCTTCGTAAGCCTTCTGCATCCGTTCCTTCGTCCAGCGCCAAACTCTAGTCACCCCCAAGAATTCGTATGTCAGATTGGGACGGTCTTTGTTGGGATTCAGGAGCGGTAGTAGCCTGTATCGTCGGCCATCTCCATCCGTGTACTTGTAAGCCTTTTCAACATAAGCTGGGTCATGTTCGGTGAAAATCTTGTGAAAAGTAGTCTGCTCGGCTTTAGAGTATCGAAGGATGATGTCCCTGTTGTTCGGGAAGTTCACAACATGCAGGTTCTTCGGATTGGAGCGGTTCCAACTGATTTCGTTCCTGAAGTTGGCTGACCCGAACAGAGAGTCCATCAGCAGCTTCAGGTAGTGGCTAGCGGTGGGGTCACAGTGCAGGTAGATGCTGCCTGTGGGCTTCAAGACCCGGTGCATCTCCATCAGCCGCACAGCCATCATCGTCAGGTACGACTGCATTCCCTTGCCGTGGGTCAGGCTCGCCGTCTTGATCACGTGGGCCAGCGCGGGCTGCTCGTCGGCAATCAGCCCCATCTACGCCACGTCCAGGTCGGACAGCGTCCAAGTGTCCTTGAACGCTGCGCCCGCCGCCGCGCTGCCCACCGGGGCGGCGTAGTCCTGGTTGGAATTGAACGGCGGGTCGAGGTAAATCAGGTCGACGCACTCGCTGTTCATCCCGCGCAGGATTTCCAGGTTGTCGCCGGTCCAGATAGTCTTGTCGCCAAAGTTCGGTTCGGCCATGGGGTCCACCTCAGTTTCCCTCCAAAGTAGGAGGACTTACGTGTCTTTACCAATATTGGCGACCATCAAGAGGGTTAATATATCCCGGTTAATCTCTGTGAACGTTACGATAAATCAGGGGCAGTGCCAGTATCAGCACCTTAAGAACGGACCTCAAGACTAATCGGTAGCTAAAACGAGAGCCTCACGAAAGTGGGGCTCTCGTTCTGCTTACGGCTCTAACCAACAGATTTCGGATTGCTTGCCCTCTTACCCCTTGGCCCGTACCCTTGCGTCGATATGAATGCAGCTATGGAACCATATTTTCCTTTCGCAACGGAACTGCTCTTAGCCTGCCCTGGCTCGTAACCGTGGGCCTTCAGAAAGCCATTGATGCTGTTATACTCAGCCACAGCAACGAAGTTCAAAGCCCTCCTATCGTGGCCTTGTTGGAAGTGCCTTTTCGTGGATCCCCCACAACCGCAATAACACTTTCCTTCTTTGGCGGGGTCTCCGTTGTTCATGCCGATACCTCAAATCCACCTATCACGGATTTTCCCATTTCCTGTAATCGTGCATGATACCACTGGGAAAAATCCGCCCGGTTCTCGTGGAAGCGTCTGGCGTCGGCGCGAGCCCCTCGCGCCGTGATTCACCCTGATATCTGGTTTGTATCCCTATACCCTACAACCGAACGGCACCGTTAACTCAAGGGAGGTTGAACGTAATGGCTAGGAAAAAACAGCGAGGGAACCCCATGCTCCGGTCAAGGGCGACCGCCGTTGTCATTGACCCGTCCACTAGCAGGATACTGTTGGTGAAGCACAGCAAGTCGAACGAGTGGGCGCTTCCCGGGGGTGCCATACGCGCCACGGAGGAACCGAGCCGGAGGGCCGCCATTGAGGTGGCCGAGGAGACCGGCATCATCATCGGTGAACCCGTCTTCGTGGGACGGTACGCGGGACATGTCTCCGCTCACCAGATATTCGTCGCCACCGGGCAGGGACACCCACGTATCAACACCCGCGAGATCCAGGACGCTACTTGGTGGGATCTTGACGCACCCCTCCGATTGGAACCGCACGTCAGCGCAGTCCTGGCCATAGTTAAGCAGGAACTATATCAAGGACGTGGAGAACAAGACGCTCTGGTGGTCCAAGCGATAGAACGTTTGCCCATGCCGGTAAACCGAAGGTAAAGGACACTGGCGTCTTGGTTTTCCTAATATTGAGCTTAATCGGACGGGCCATCGGCAACGCGGGCGTTGAGCGGGCTGCGATGAAGGCTCCGAAAACGTATGCCTCTACTCCGAGGGAACTGAGGCAGACAGCCAGTTGGGTGCTGCATTACACGAACCGCGCCAGACAGCGACACAGACTACCGCCTTTGCAACGCTACCTAGCTCTCGAATCTGCCGCCCAGAAACACAGCAACTGGATGGCTCGCAACAGGCGGTTTTCCCATAAGGGGCGCCACGGAAGCAGCCCGCACCAGCGAATGAAAGCGGAATCCTTTGCAGGTTCAACCACCGGCGAGAACATCTACCAGTTTCTGGCCAGACGGGACCAGAAGAAACTCGCCAAGAATCTCGTAGATGGATGGATGAACAGTCCTGGGCACAGGGCCAACATTTTGCACTCAGGGTTCAAGTATTTGGGCGTGGGAATAGCCCGCTCTGGTGACAGTGTCTATGCTACACAGAATTTTGGCGGCCAATTGAATCACTGATCCTTGGCGGTCGAGAGACTGTTGATGGGGTGAAAGCTCGGCGCTGAATAATGATTTCGATTTTGGACTACTTTTCTGGTTTTTGAGCCATACAGACACTTTGATTCAGAGCCGGGTCGCCCCTCAGCAACGGCTCCATGGCGGCTCTACAAGGACATCCGGGATCTGTTTGATGGTGCCGGTGACTTACAACGCCTAAACCCGGCCAAAGAGGTCGGGACGGCTTTCATCGATGCCCTGTTGGGCTGGGCGGCGGCGATTGAGGTGTCCGTAGGGGACATGGAGTACGGCTTCAACTCTCACGGTTTTGCGCAAACATCGAAGGAGTTGATAGACTCCTGCCAGTGCACGGCGGAAGCACCCCCGTTGTCATCTGTCTCAATTGAACAGTTCGGCGCAACGTGCGCAGAAATCATGAATGAAGATGAATCAACGCCTGGATGGTCTTTCAGGGAATGGGTGGCTCGGACACAGATGGTCGACTCCCCGCCAGAGGTAGCCGACTGGTGGGGTCCTATGTCGACCAGTTCGCGCTGCAAAACGGATGCAGGGCCCAACGCCCACACGCAAGCCGCTTCTGAGCGCGCCACGGAAGCCCAGGCCACCAGGAGCCCGGAGATACAAGAAACCCTGATAAATGCAGGATGTTTAGACGAGACCGAAGGGCGGCTGGCCCATGAAACGCTACGGGCATGGGGCAGACTACAAGATGGCCTTGGGCAATCGGCGGGCACGACTCTTGACGAGTTTGTCCAAGCCTTCGTTGACATCCAGGTCACAGTTCCGACATTGGACACTTTGGACGAGTTGATCTGGCACCTAATTTACTGCTGTGACAAGCCGGTCCCGCCGCCAGCCGTGGTACAGTACCACTCCGCCGTCGCTGACTTCTACGAAGCGTGGATGGAAACCGGGGATGCCAATGAGGTCGACCAGTCCACCAGTCTGGCGCTGGCGTCGTCGGTCTCGTCGTTGGCTACTGATGTATTCGATCTCCCGGAGCAGTCAGGTTGTGCGAGCTAACGTCTGCGGAGGCGGCAGATTTATGAGTTCCTACGAATGGGAACGAACCGAGGGGGAACACCTTCTACGTTTGTCTTGTGAACTTCATTGAATAGCGACGGCGAAAAGAACAACCGTCCGTGAATATCCTGACCAATGGCAACACTAGGACGAACAAGCCGTTCCGCCATCCGATACGGTGCGGCTTCCCCGCCTTCATTGAGAGGTGACGGGCCAAGGCACGATATGTGTTGCAGGAACCCTAACGGACAAGGTGCGGAGAGGTTGCATTTAACAGCACGATCCGGCCTGGCAACATTCCGAATTCCAGTGTCGCAGGGGACACCCACATGCCAGTCAGCTACCCTCACTCCCTACCGTCGTTGGTGGGGTGCCTGCTTATAATATCAATAGGTTTTATTGTAGCCTGTTCGCCGCCGGCTCCTTCTCCAACTTCGGTGCGTTCCCCCACAACAGTTCCGGCTACCCCCGCGAACTCTGAACCCACCGAACGGACCCCCGTTCAAACCCTCGCTATCTCGAATGTTGACGGGCCACACTCCGTTGGCCCCACTACCTCGCCTAATGCCCCACATACGGAGACCCTGCCGGGACCGGCTGCTGACACAACCGTTATCGACTCGGGCCCAACCCCACAGCCGACGCCCACGCCAGCCACCGGAAAGTTCCCGGGCGGGGGCCCACTTGATGTCGCCCTGATCGAGGAGTGGATTATCTTATACATCAACGAGGTTCGTGAGGCACAGGGCCTTGGTTTGCTAATGCATGACCCTGCCATCTCGGAAGTAGCTCGGGGACACAGTGCTGCTATGGCAGCCACTGGGAATTTCTCCACGCAACTTGGCAGGGCTGAACCAAACGACAGCGCTTTGGCTACTGGATACGACTGCCGGGCTGACTTGGGCGACGGGCGGTACAGCCAAGGATCGGCGGAGAAAATCGCAAAACACCCGAGAGTTCAGCGCTGGATAGGGGTTACCCGGTCGGGCATAACATTGTGGCAGCCGGAGACATATGACGAAGATGCCCGAGAGGCCGCTACCCGGATTGTCGACAATTGGGTTATCAGCGAACGTCCAGAGGAGGTGATCTTGTTGGAGAAGTACCGTTGGGTTGGCGTCGGCGTCAGCGTCAGCGAGGAGGAAACAAACGGTTGGGATCTCGAGATCTTCTATGCCACTGTGAATTTTTCGGCCTGCCGGTGAGCCAGTGTAGGCAACCCCACGGGGTGGGTTAGGCGCCTGAACCTCAATCTCATAGTTGGCTCATAGACTTCCCTGAGCGAATAATTGTGTTGGGGTGCTGGACAACTAATGATCAATCCAGGTAGCTGACTGATTATGGAACTGGGAAAACGAAGTAAGACATTTCTATTTCTGGTTATCGTAGGCATATTTGCGTGGCCGGGCTACCAAGTGGTTACGTCCGTAGTCCCTACCGCATCGCCAGTTGAGGTTCCTGCGCCGCACTCTCCGGGATTACTTTCCGGGGAGGCCGGGACTGACCGCCCCACACCAGTCATATCGTCCGCCCATGACCCATCTGCAGCAATGTCCACACAAGCTCCGAATCAAAACCCAGCTCCAACGCCGACACCATCCTCCGAGCCAGCATCTTCCCATACTCCTCCATTTGACCCGTCATCAACTGCACATCCCACTGCCCTGACGGGCACTCCTGAACTGACTCGTGCCCCAACACGCACATCCTCGCAGATTCCGGCACCAACGACTGTGCCCACTCTGAGCCCAACGCCTGTGCCCACTGCGACACCGCCACCAATCCCACATCAACGGTATATGGACGAGAAGCATTATATGCTCCAGTTGATCAACAATGAACGCAGGGCCGCAGGAGTTCCCGAGGTCGTGCTTGGGACTAACGACGCTGCGCAGCTACACGCCGAGGACTCGTTGGAAGGGTGCTACTCATCTCACTGGGGGAGAGACGGACTGAAACCCTATATGCGGTATAGCCTAGCCGGTGGATACCAGTCAAATGGCGAGAACGGCAGCGGAATCGACTACTGCACTAAAGCACGGGACGGATACGCAGCTCTGTCCGGTATTAGGACTGAAATTAGGGAGACAATGGCGGGCTGGATGAGTAGCCCAGGCCACCGCCGCAACATATTGGAAAAGAACCACAGGAAGGTGAACATTGGTCTGGCCTGGGACAGGTTTAACATTATTGCGGTGCAGCATTTCGAGGGCGATTACGTGGAATTCACAGAGTTACCTGCTTTTGACGGGGATAGGTTTACTATAGAAGGGATGACAAAGAATGGAGCCCGCTTCGGAATTGGGGATTTAGTCCATGTCCAGATATTTTTCGACCCGCCTCCCTATCCACTGGCGGGCGGACAGCTATCTAGGACTTACTGCTACAGTAACGGCCTCCCTATCGCTTATGTGCGTGAGCCCTTGTCAGGGGAATGGTTTTATTCGGAAGACTCGCTGTCAACCCACTTCACTACTTGTCCCAACCCATACGATGTATCACCGGACGCGTCCGCGCCTCGGTCCCACCGAGAGGCACATCAGCACTGGGAGCAGGCGTACCGGGCAAGCCAGTCGTTGAGAGAACTCCCAGCTGTGATGAGGGCGGTTACCGCTTCGCGTTGGAGAGCAAACCACGGTGAATTCAAGATAACGGCAGATTTCGGCAATGTTTTGGCGAAACACGGCCCGGGTGTCTACACTGTAGTCCTTTGGGGAGAGGTAAACGGCGACAACGAGGTAATATCGGAGTATTCCATCTTTCATGGCATACCGCGCCCCGGTGGGTACGACTAAATCGTCTACCTTGAGGAGCATACACTGATGAGAATCCAGAATTACGGCGATTGGAAGGGAGACAAGCCGGAAGGCCACCACCCACCTGCTTGCACCTGTTACCGGTGCAATGAGGAACGGCGTCGACTGGAGGCGTCCAAGGAAGAGGAACGCAGAGTCAAGGAATACGACAGAAGGGTCGCTGAGACTGAGGCACGAAGCGCGGCGGAAAAGCCACGGAGTGGTCCAGAGCGCTCCCCATTTCAGGGCCGGAGTTCGTCGCGCGACCAGCCGCGGGGCACGCGGTCGAATCAAAGTAACCGCAACCGCGGCACGCAATCTAATAAACCCTCCAGGACAAATTCGCAGCGGCAGGCGGAGGAAGCAGTCCGGCAGTCCAAAGTGGGTGCTCGTCCCGCCGCACGTACTCGGCCTACTTCGCCGTCGCGCGCCCCCAGAGAGCAGCAGGGTAAAGTGGTGGCGTTATCGAAAGCCGTTACCGCCTCAGCGCTACGCTACGCGCTTGCGTTGCACGCAGCTGCGGTTGTGGGCCTAGTAATGTATGCCTTGATCCAAGGGGGAACACCGAACGTAATTCCTACGTTGGACGGCGCAGCAGATGCTTACGTAAACGCTTGGCGCTAGGCGGGGAACATAGCGGGTCTGAGGCGAGGTAGGTGCAATGATCGCGGCATCAGGCTTTAACCGTAGGTGGTAAGTTCCGCGCCCTTTTATGTGCAAACCCGGCAGTTGCACACAATAGGACTTTGGCCGGGTGTTTTGTCTGCAAAGCTGGCTGAGAAAGCGGTCTATCGTTGAGCGCCATCGCCAGAAAGTTGGGTCTGAACCGCAAGACGGTGAGCAAATACATGGCCTCGGACCGGCCCCCGAAATATGCGGGGCGTCCCTCCGGCACTCGCAAGTCAGGCCCTATCTGCCACTGTGCTCGTACTCTCAACCGGGAGGTTGTCGAACTGGGATACTCCGGCTCTGAACGCCACATCCGGAAGGCAGTGCAGCCATGGCGAAAGGACACTGGCCGCCCCGGGAAGTCCAGTCCGGCACAGTGGCCCACATTCTCGGCGCCCTTGACACCATGCTGAAAGTATTCCTTCTTTTCCTTGGCTTGGCCGCAACGGTGGCCTGCGGCGCGCAATCGACGCTGATCTCAGTCCCGGCCGCCACGCCGACGCTGCAGCCGACCTACACGCCATATCCGACGTTGGAGCCATTATCGACACACACCCCTTTCCCAACTTACGCGCCCGATCCGACGCTGGCGACGGTCGGAACCGTCCATTGGCAGGGTGCGATGACCGAGTATGGTCCCATTTTGAACACCACGGGCTATGACCCGTTGTTTGGCACCTGGCTGATGACAGTGGGTTGCTCAAGCGATGGGGAAATCAATGTGGCTATTCGGAGTGGGACTGGTGACATGTACAGCGGTGCTACAGAGGGGTACGAACGGCACGACATGCTGCTCGAAATCGATGGGAATATCTATGAATCTACATGGTGGTATTACGGGCCGGAAGAGCATACGACGGACGTTGTTGTGGCCATGAACCCTGAGGTATTGGTGGAGCGGTTGCTGGGCGCCATGGAAATGGTAGTTTTTGTTCCCACATCGGAAGACCCCTACAGTGTGAGATTCAATATTCAGGGACTGGAGCATGTGTTGGTCGACCAGGACTCATGCATATCCGGGAAAGTTGAGATGGCCACGCCTCGCCCCACTGCACAACCGGAACCGACATCTACGCCCCGCCCCACACCTGCGCCGGAACCGGTGGTGCAGGTCATCTACGCCATCCCTTCCGATCGCCAGCACGACACGCGCTACGAAACTGCCATTAACAGCGCAATCCTGCATGTTCAGGATTGGTACGCCGTACAGCTGGACGGGCGAACTTTCGCCATTGATGACCCGGTGCCTCTGGTCTGTAAGGTAGGGCAGCCTTCGAAATACTACGAAGGCGAGAACGGGTGGGACCGGGTGATAGGGGCGGTCCAGCATTGTGCCCCAGTCCAGCACTGGTCCGAAGAGTACGTGTGGGCCATCTACATTGACGTCGAGTTCGACTGCAACGGGGGAGGAGAACTGGGCCGGGGGGCAGGGGGCATTACGATCATTCACGGAGGCGACCTAGAGGGGCTTCTCGATCCCGCCGCTTTCTCCCTTTGCCCGGGTTTCCCGCCGCGCGGGGAACACGGGTGGATAGGCGGCCTGGCCCACGAACTGGGCCATGCTTTCGGTCTCGATCACCCCTCAGGGTGTGACCAGGACCTGAGCCACTGCGACACAGACACCCTTATGTGGTTTGGTTTTTACTATAATTACCCAGAAACCTATTTCACCAAAGAGGACATAGCCATCTTGAAATCGTCCCCCTTCATCAAGCCGTAGCCCTGTGGAGGAGTGAAAGACTGAACGTTCCGGTCTTGGCCGCTGGTCCTGCCCACAATGTTGGCCGTCCTGCAGGAATAGATGAAGAGCAAAGCCATTTCTTACTCCCTGCTCCTGGGTCAGGGAGCGCGGCTATGAACTACCCCTACGAATCCCTGCTGAGATTTGCCGTGGCCTTCTTACTCTTCCCCTTCTTCCTGGCTGTCTGCATAGTGAGCTTTGCCAAACTCCGCCCCACCGAGGATTGCGACAGCTGGTTCGAGCGGCCGCGGAGGCGGCACCGCCCACACTGCGGGTCCGCGTCTCAATTGGTGGTGGCAGGACCCGTCTATGCCCCTGGAAACAGGTGAAAATTGCCCCGATCTGTGTCCATGATTTCATCCGGTAGTCAGAACAGGCGTTTGTGGGAACCGCCAGAAATAAGAACGCCGCCGGTTATGTCCGGCGGCGTTTTTCTGTCAATTTCCTGCGATCTGCCATTTTTACGACGCCCCTTGGCCGTGATATCACTAGGGCTGCCGTGGGCTGAACTGGCCCGCCGCCTGGGGACCTCTCCTTACGCCGTTTAGCGCTGGCATGAAGCCGGAGTGCGCCCCCACTTTTGGCCACCTGGCGGCGCTGCTGGAACCGGCCGAGGAACTGGGCTTAGGCCACCTGTTCACCGACTGGACGGTCCCGCGCGAAAATCGGTGTGAGATGCCCGCACTGGGCCTTCTCCGCCGGAACGGGAAAGGGGGAGGAAAGCCGCCGCTCGGCGCGGTGGCTGATACCGGCGGGCCGAAACGAGAATAGACCGCCATACATGGACGAAAGTGGGAAGGGCCCCGAATCAGGGTGCCCTTCCTATTTTTTAGTCGGCCTCCGACTCCCGCTGTTTCAACATCACCGAATAGCCCCGCTCGTCCACGATGTGGTTCACCGAGACCCGGCCCCGGCTATCGTATCCGGTGGTGTAGGCGTACTCAACCTCGGCCCCCCAGGGTACTTTGCCGCCGGTTCGGATGGTATCCATGCCCGGCCCGCCGGCGCCCTTCACCACCACGCCGTTGCGGGAACCTTTCCTCCAGGCCATGACCTTGAGCTCCACCGGGACCACCAGTTCGTGTGTAGTCGGTGCGAACAGGACGGCGTGCAGGCGCCGCAGCACGGGTCCCGACGGGGTGCGCTGGCCGTTCATGATCTGGGAGAGATAGGAGACACTGATGCCCGCCCTCCGGGCCACCTCGTTCTGGCTCCAGCCGTGAGCATCCATTCGTTCCCACAGGGCCTGCGGGTCCACAGTGGGAAGCCGGGCCGGTTCCACCTTGACCGGGGCCTCCAGTACCTCCTCCACCCGCGCCTGGGCCGACGGGCTCAGACACCTCTCGCCCCTCGATGCCTGAGTTATGTAGCCGCGAGACAGCCCGACCAGGTCCGCCAGTTCCTCCATGCTCAGGCCCTTCTCCCGGGCCCGCTCCCGGATGTAGGTGCTCTCGCATCTCCCCTCGACCACTCCCCCCTGGCGGTAGACGATACTCTGCCCGGGCACCTCGCCCAGCACTGCCATTGCCCTTTCCCGCAGCATTGGGGTCCAGGGCCTGCGCCCGCTGCTGACCTGCGACAGGTAGCTGTAGTTGACGCCCATCAGGTGTGCCAGTTCCTTGAGGGTGAGGCCGTGGCGCCTGGCGGCGGCCCGCAGTTCGCTCTCGGGCTTGCCCCGGTGCTCCGTCTCTTGCTGTTCCTGGGTCTTAGCCTCCGTGTACTGCAGGGTGTCAATGTCACCGTGTGCGTTGGGTGTGACCTCCCGGTTGTGAGTGGTCTCCGTCCTGTCGATGCTGGTAGTGGTGGTGGTCATGTCGCTTCCTCCGAAAGGCGGAAAGCGAGCCCGGCCCGAATGGACCGACCTCGCTTTCCGGTTAAAAATGCAGGTCTTTGGGTGCGGTCCATTCAGCCGCTCAGGTGTCCGCCGGCGGCGAAACACGAAGAGCGGGGCCGCCTCCCCCTCAATTGGGAGAGACGACCCCGCTCGTTGGTGCCTATTCGATTGTCAGGGGCGGCCCATCAAGCCGCCCCGGTGGACCCAGCCGCACCTCGGGCAGCGGGACCCGGGTTACTGCCGGTTCACCGGTTGCTGCAACCGGCCCGTGATGTCGGGGAACTCATGATGATCTTTGTTCTTGCAGTCGATTGCCTCCTCGATGTGGATCTGGTTGTAGTCGTCGCCGTGCCCCTGACGTTCTGCCCGTTGCCGGCAAGGTTGCCGCCGTCGGCTGCGACGCTAATGGTTGGCGCGACGACCTGTGCCGGTCGCCTGCCCCCGATTCTCGCGGCCAGTGCGCGACCTTGGAGAAGACTCTGTCATACGTCCGAACCATCCCACGCACGAGTCAGCCAGCGCCAGGCAAGGGATGGTCATGTCCCTTGAAGGCGCAACCTGTACCGGCTCACGCCACCCCGCCCAGGACGCACTCTGCCCAAGGTCGTGTTCAGCGGAACAAGCCAGTCCCTGCGGAAGGCGCACTACGCCCTGGGTCAGGCAATGCCACAGGAAACGGCGGTTGAGGCGTAGACGCAGGACGCAACTCACCCAGGGTGGAGGTCAGCCGCTCAATTTCGGTCCGACCGCCCGGCGCCGGACGCGCCCCGCTCAGGGGCAGGTTGGCGTAACTCGGAACGACGGATTTGGGGCTGGCGCAGGGCGCAATCAGCCCAGGGTGAAACCTGCCGGGTAACCGGCGTCAGGGGGCAAGGGAGAGGGTCGCAGCGGGACCAGCGGCCACGCCGTAAGATAACGCGCCGGTGGAAACTGCGTCGCAATCCTGAGGATCCGGCCTGTCGTTGGCAGACACCCGGAGCAGGTAATACCAACGGTCCGTGTGCTGAGGGTCAGCATTCAGGCCGCGGTCGTGAGGGGACGGTCAGAGTTGGTGATCACACCAACCGGAGCGTGAGAAAGCGGCGAAGCAGGTCATCTGCTACGCCTGGTAAACGGATAGGGAAATGGACGCCGTGCTGTTTCCGGTTGCCACCTCCTTAAAATTGAGTCCGTTGGACAGGAATACCAACTTGGGTAGGGAACCCAGGTGAGACGCACAGCGCGCCTGGGCTAACGTCCCTAGCGGACGCCCATCGGGAGAGCGCGATGCTCGATCCCTCTGAGTCGGTCCGGCAAGGGCGGCCGTTCGGAGAGCTAGGCTCAATCCTATGCGGCCAATCCCGGGTCCTGGGACGGGACCCTCCAGTTTTCTCGGCAGGAATCACTGGCAAAAGCCCGAATACACTATCCAGTATCCGGCACCGGCGACACTGGCGCAAGGGGTTTGGCGTCACCCTGCTGAAACTGTTCGCTGAAGTCTAAGTGGCGCTTTTGGACCGGCCCTCACCACCCGTTGCATTCGGCCCAAGGGGTGAGGATTCCGCGCCTGGGATTGGGCCGCCGCATGAAGGTCACCGCGGGCATTCGTGGCAGGGTTGCCTGCCGCGGGCAACGCGTCATTCACTGCGAGCCAGCAGCAGTTACCCTGCAGCCCGCCGTGTCAAGCCTGGGACGCTACAGACTGTCAATCCCGTAGCGGTCGTCGTTCATCGTCGCATAGAACTTGCCGAGCGGCGACGCTCCAGGAAATGACAGCTTTCAGCCCGCACGGACTCTCCGCCAGCCACGACCTGCTATCACGATTGCCTACGTCTTGCCTGCTCTGCAACTTGCCTCGCAAGTTGCATATTCCCGCAACCGGCCCTTGACACAAAGCGTTCGCTGTTCCGGTCAGGTAGGGGGTGATTTCCCTGGAATTCAGCTTTGTAACGGCCCCCATCCGCAACTTGCGCTCCAAACGCTTTCCTGTACACCCGAATGACCTCTAAACGCACTTTCCCAGCATCGCCCTGGAGAAGGGACCGAGGCATCAGGGAGCGCGAGGCCCACTACATCAATGAAATCCCTTACGAGGGATAACGCCCGATTCTCCCGGTCCGCAGACTGGTCGCTGAACACCACAGTGCCCCAGACAACCGCAGGGAATCGGTACGCAATCCTGCCGAACTCAGGCGGGAATAGCGAAAGTAAAGCGGAAAAGATGGGGCGTGTAAGGACCCGCACTCGTGCGGCCCCCTGTGAGAGGTTCTTTCCGGCGTTCCAGTGGCGCACACTCAATAGCGGAGCCGGGGACGATGCCGGTGGCCCAATCCCACCCATACGGAACCGAGGTGAATGACATGATCCTGAGTCCGGTAACCCAACTCGACACTGAGGCCCAATCACACAACCCCAACGAGAGGCTATGCGAGAAAAGACAAGAACAAACGGAAAGACGCGCGCTTCCGGGAGCAACCGGAAATCAGGGACCGCAGGCAGAAATACTCCAGGGTCAACACCACCGCAGCACACCGACGCGCAGCGGGATAGGATGCAGGAAGGCCTGCGCATCCTGGCCCGGATCATCGCCCGCGCCCACCTGAGACGGGAGGCGGACCAGGCCACCCAAGAGCCGCAGCCGGACTCTGGGAAGGGCGACTGATCCCTTGGTGCCTCCAGCATCAACAACGCCGGGCATTCCGTCGGCGCCGAACGTAGCTCACCGCCACATCAGTGGCGCTTTCGGGAGTTTCCCCACACCGGGGCAGTTTGAGGCCCTGTCACGCACCCCATCGTCAATTGGCATTTCGGCATCCTGACTGTAACCAGCCCCTAACTCCAAATTCCCTGCTTCAGGAGTGCGGTGCTCATCAACAGGATGCAGACGGCCATAAGGAACAGGAAGACTCCCAGGATCAAATCATCCGCGGAATCCCGCAGGACCGCCGTCGCCGCACTGGCAATCAAACTTTCCTGCCTACACTTGAACCTGCGGGGTCTGCGGTCCGCCCCGCTGCCGCAGCCACGCCAGGAACATCGTGCCCCATACCAGCAGCCCCAGCGCGAACAGTACCTGCGTGCCCACAACGTAGATCATCATCTGCGTGACCACCTCCCCTTGGATATCCGTCTCCACTTCGGACTCTCCGCCTGATTCCTGGGAGCCGAGAGAGTCCGGGTTGACCGGGGCGGCGGTCTCGGTGGTCGTGTAGGAAGTGGCCACGCTGAACACCACATTGCCGCAGATTGCCATAGGCAGCAGCATCAGTAGCGCCCCGACGGGACGCCACTTTTTGAGCCGGATCCATAGCGTAAGCCCCGCCGTGAACAGCAGGACCAGGACGAGCATTATCAGAAATATCGCCATCGCCGACTCCCTGCTTAGATCAGGGGCACCCTTAAACCGCAGCGGGAATGCTCAGCCCGCCAAGCAGCAATGGCAGGAACGGACGACACGTAATTTCGTCCTCTTCGCCGCCGCCAGGGCGGCCACCTCCGTGGGGAAGGGGCCGTGCCACAGACCTCCTCTGGGCGCCCGCCGCTCTTGGTCCCTCGCCTTGCTGCATCCCACCCGGTGCACCACGGCGCTCCTCTGGGGCCTTTCCTCCAAGACCAGGTAGTTCATGTCGCACCTCCAATGTGGAGTTGCAACCAGTGTCCCAGCCTCCGCTGTTAAAAGTCAAAATAGTGCGGACAATCACGATATTGTCCGCAGGGTGGCCGGTCCTGTGCCGCTGTCCGCAGCCAGCCTGCCTCTCGGAGAAAGCGCTGTCGGCCAGCCGCATCTACCACCTCAGCCATTCCGGTCCGTCCGGCCTCTTAATGGCGCTCAGAATGATCATACAAATGACGTTCGCCACAAGCCCAGCGTCAGCAACCGCCTGAGCAACCGCTCCCGTTTTGCCCTGCCCAATTCCCTCTGCGCCTCCGCCAGCGCCTCCCGCCGCCAGCGTATGTGGTCCTTACGCCGCGAGTCATCCGTGGTGAATGTAAATACGGTACTCTATTACTTGTTTCGTCAGCTTATGCTACTGTGTAAACACGTTGCTGTACTTACCGATCAGGCGGGGAGCGATTGGGCCGACCGTTCCGTTCCGATTTTTGACAAAGTAGTGTCCCTTTGGCCGCAGATAGACGAATGGGCTCGTGTGCAACTTGAAGAAACAGAAGAGTAAAGCGCTGTTTCTCAAACTTGCTGGACTTGCAACCGCTGTTCTGTTCGTCTGCCTCTCTCTCGCCTGCTCGCAGGCGAGAGAGCCTGCTCCTGATGTGGGGGCGACGGTCGATGCGGCGGTAGCGGCCACCCTTCAGGCTCAGAGTGTGGTTCCACCATCGGCGCCTACCCAAACGGTCGATGCGTCGATAGCGGCCACTCTTGCGTCGGCAGCGGCCACTTTTGAGGCTCAGAGTGTGGTTCCACCATCGGCGCCCACCCAAACGGTCGATGCGCTAGCGGCCGCCCTTGCGTCGGCAGCGGCCACCTTTGAGGCTCAGAGTGCTGTTCCACCATCGGCGCCCACCCAAACGAATGTCGGTCAAGCCACTTCGGCGCCGATGCCAACGACCGTGGCTGTCCCGACGCACACACTTACACCCAGGCCTACTCCTACGAAGGTACTGACAACCACGCCAACACCTTTCGACATCAAGATGGCTAACTGCCGCCAGGAAGACACAGGTGGCTACGAGTTTGATAGGTCCGAGGGTCCAGATAGTTATGAGCAGTGGGGAGTGTGGGAGTGGTATCGAACTACTTGGTGGGGTGACTACCCGAAAGCCGACCGAATTCGCTGTCTCACGTCAGTACATGACAGCATCGAGGACGCCCGGTGGTCGCTCATTTATTCCACTGCATTACAACGGGGAGAGTGGTCTCAAGCAGGATTGTTGGAACACCGTCAGATTACTGGGGTGAACATCGGCGAGGATTCTCTTGCATTCGAAATAGAAACCGGCAGAGGATCGTTACCAGATTACGTATCGGCCAACTTTCTGATCCGTCGAGGAATTGTGGTCATTCATTTGGAGGCGATTAGTAATATTGGGCGCGTTAATCCCAAGTTCCGCGGGAATGCTCGTGATGCATTCTTCGGTAGCGTATGGAGTCCCCTGATCGAAATTGCCCATCACGCCGATGGCCGACTATTAGCCGAACTGGACCGGCCTGGCCGCTGACGTGGATGAGGTAATCGCTTCCTGCTGTGGGATCTGACGATCCCACGGACGAAAAAGGTTTGGGCGAACGACATCACACCTGCCCACGGCCCGGCGATTCGTCTACCTGGTCGTAATCATGGACTGGCACGACCAGTACGTGTTGGCCTGATCGTGTCCGACCAATGGGTTCAACCTCAGAGAAGTGTTAGGGGCTGTTGACATTCAGGAGGACGGAGATCAGAGCCCCGGCCGGTTCACCGGCACGGCCCTCTCGGTGAAGGGTCCAGCGGGTGTCTGTGGGGTCAACGTCTCGGCCAGGTAGCGAGCCACCCCAGGGGTCGCCTCAGCCCAGCTGACCAGCAACGATTCCGCTCCCCCAACTGTTTTGCGAAGCTCCGCTATCTGGTCCGCGACCCTGCCGTGCCCGACATACACGGTCCCGCCGGTCTCCCGCCAAACAACCAGGCCCCGACCGTTTTGCCCGCAATCCCGGGGGCGATGAACGAGAAGCGGCAGAACCCCCCCCCGAACGGGGGTTCCGGAACCACTGGAGCCACCGTTTCTCAGAGGTCATCGCACCTCCGTTCAACTGTATCTTGAATGGTAAAATAGCACAACCACGAGGAGGTAGCTAACGATTAGAAGATCCATAATTGGCACTGGTCGGGATCCAGGCGGGGTTTCAGAGTCAACCGCCCGAGCAGGTACTCCATCGGACGGTCACCCTTGATTCGGTTACACCTGGGGCACAACAGTTGCCAGTTGGAGATGTGGTCCGCCCCTCCGAGGCTCGCCGCCACGATGTGGTCCACGTGGAGTCTGTCAAGAGGTTCCCGCTCCTTGCAACCGTTGCAGATGCCCTGTTGGCTCTCGTACAGCCGTTTCTTGTCCTGTTTGGTCCAACGGGAGCGCTTCGGGATCCCGTGGGGCAGCAGGACTTCGTATTCTGTCTGGGGGAACGACGATAACGCTAACACTGGTACCGGCCGTACTGAGCGGTTCTCAACTGTGATCTTTGACCAGCTCCAGGTGGAGTTCCACCTGTACGCCTGGGTCAGGTCGACCTCCAACCATTGGTCGCAAAAGGGATGGGGCCGGACGGCATCGCCCGGTATAGTAACGGTTATAGCCTTGGACACGAAAATCTCCTGCTGCGGTGTCTCACAGCATAGCGAAAAAGCAACTCTTGAGATCGTCCACCGCTAACGCTAATTCCCGTATCGTTCCGGATTGGCTCTGGGGCCAATCCGGAACGATACATTGCCAATCCTCAATGTGTAATAGATGTTATCATGGGCGATAAAGCTAGAGAAACTAGGTACCGGACGTGAATGCAGCTGACTGGCATGCCTATCTACCGGACCCGGCAAGATGGTCTCCCGAATTGGAAGCCGCCGTCCAGCGCGGGGAGTACGTATACCGGGGTCAATGGGAAAACCGGCTTTTGCTGATGTCGACCAAGGTGGGTGATACGATGACCGTCCGGGCCGGTCCTGGCAAGGTTCAGGCGAGGCTAGTGGTTGACTTGGCGACGGGCGAGGTCAGCCACCCACCGCCGGGGGTCCGCGTCAGTGATTGGGAGGCGGAAATCTTGGGAAGGGAGGTGGTACGGAATCAGGGCAACGACCAGGGCCGAGAATGGTAATGATGTGTGTTGGGCTATAGATTTCGTCAACCCGAAGTGTATCCAGACGTAGCCTTCCGCACGCCGATTTTAACGCCGCGTAAACGGAATGGAATTCGGCAGTGAAGGGCACTATGACTGCCACGTGGCCATGAAGTCCCAAGGGCCACGGCTCGATATTGAAGCTCCTCGGGTATTGTTCCTTAGGTGGGTGATTGAGCAGTTGCGGAACGCCGTCTACCAGGTTTCCCTTCTTGACTGCCCAATGAGTACGACGACTTGCGTCGATACCGCTATTGCCAATTGACCTGATCCCAGGACACTAACATTCCTCCAGGACCAGTTTCCGGGGGGCAGGTCAAATCCGGCCGCCTCCCCTCATTGCGCCCAGGGAGAGGACACTCTCCCCACAAGTCATATCTGGAGAGTAGACCGCATTCGCAAGCTCGTCCGCGTTCAGGGAAAAAACGCCCAGGATGATCACCCTAAAGACGTTCGTCACACGCCCAGCGTTAGCAACCGCCTGAGCAACCGCGCCCGTTTGGCCCTGCACAATTCCCTCTGTGCTTCTGCCAGCGCCTCCCGCCGCCAGCGTACGTGGTCCTTACTCCGCGACTCATCCAAGGGGTCCGTTTCGGGCGGCAACGTCAATTGAAAGTCCCGCAGCATCTCCACCTCCAGCTCCCATCGCCGCACCCTGGTCTGTGCCCGGTCGACCCGGCTGACCAGATGATTGTCGCCATCCCGCAACCGGCGCCACTCGGCCATCAGGGGTGCCGCCGGACTCAAGGGGTGTGCCTCATCGGGCTGCTCGTCCAGCGTAACCACACCGGCACCGGGCATACCCGGTCTGCGCCAGGGGTCGCCAGTCCCTGTTTGGGTCTTGATCCTGATCATCCCCGCGTTCATCGCCGGCGCAGTGTCGGCCAACATCAACCGATGCGGAGCCGCAGGGCTGCCGTTCTTCTCCCTCCATCGCGACCACGCGCCGCTCCAACTCCTCCAACCGGCCCGCCAAACTCGGTAAGCCCGACGAACTCCGCAGCACCGTACGGACGCCCTGCGTACAACGTGAGTAGCGTCTTCGGCTCCACCTCGCGGATTAGGAGCAAACTTGGCTGGATTGCGAGGCTGAAGCGGGCGGTATGGAGAGCGGCGTGGAATTCTGGGAAAGCATCTGCCGCGATAGCGGTCATGCTGTCGTCCACCGGTGTACCTGCGTATACGTCCAGGGCAAGGATGACGATCCGTTGGGACTGGAGTGGCGTGGGCCGTACGGGCGGATAGGCGAGGCGGCGCACGAGGGGACGAAGATGGGGGTTCGGATGGTGAGGAATTGTCATCTATGTCGGGAGATTCGGTAACGGATGCCGAAGGACGCCAGCATGCGCTCTGCCCTGATCGTTTTGGTTCTGATGGCGGCCGTGGGAAACGTATCTACGGGTTTGCTTCATGGGCTGGGCTATCTGAACCTAGCAACAGAGGCTGACCTGTCATACGTTGGTGTTGCGGCGGGGGTGGGGGTAGCGTTGGCGGCATTGGTGAGTGGGATGTTGGGGTGTTGGGTTCTTGTTATACTTCTCCGATCTGGGCAGAGAGACTGCAAATGCAATCTGTAGGGTCATGATGCGACAAACTTCGTCGAATGAATTGGAAATCTTACACGCATTATACGATGCTTTCGGAACGCGGAGTTTTCGTGTAAGAGATTTACGAATTCATCATGATGCTACATACAGGAAAATCTTTCATTGGCTTGGCGTGGAATCGGACGATGGTATAGGGAGACCTAGCAGAGTGGGTACGCTTCTATCCGAAATTGCTCGTTCAGAACCCAGACTAAATGTTGGTTCGAGTCCACAATTTCGTCTTATCAAGGAAGCTGGAATGGGTTACGATGGCAATCCAGACAAGAGGCCAGCGGAATATCGGTTTTTCTGATCAGGAGGGAATGAGAGTGCCTACGGAAAAGGAATGCATCGAACGGAAATGCAAAGAAACGGCGACACGCGGATATTACTGTATTGGGCATGGGGATAATGGAACAGGCAGAGTTGAGAATATCCCTACTGTTCCTATGTCCAATAAGGCCAAGACACACGCAAAGCCTCAGCGATCAGTTTCCCCTGCCGTACCTAACAAGGGAAAGAAGGGAGGTCTGAAGAAAGACGAACTGGCAGTTGGGGCAGGAGGGGCTGTAGCTGGCGGGGCGGCTGGAATGGCCGCTGGCGGGGCGGCTGGTTTAGCGATTGCAGGTACGGCAGTAGCTATACCTGTTGCCGTAGTTGTAGCCGCTCCTGCTGTTGCGGTCGGTTTAGGGGCTGTTGCGGTTTGGAAGGTTGGCAAATGGTTTTTTTCAGACGATAGCCAGTAGAACGAATAGTACCGACAGGGCCACGCTAGATGTCGTGGCCCTGTCGGTCCGCATCTTGGGGTCTTTGATGAGTTAACCCGCTAAGAATAAGGAAGGGGGCTCCTATCCCCTTTGAATCACAACCGGGTCGCCCTTGAACGGCGAGGACTCCAAGCAACTTCTTGGCGTATAACGCCAAAGCCCTCACTGTCCCCCGTAATACCATCGGTCAATTACCTCATTTGCGGCATTGGCAAAGCCGGGAGAGGCGTCTTCGATGAAGGCTTTGCGCAGGTAGCACACGCCTCTCTCCACACCAAAGCACTCAGCGTCATGTTCGAGATGGATGATCTTCATGTAAAGCCTACCGAAGCCTCTCCTGAATTCCGTATCCCCCAATTCGTCGTACAGGGCGGCGAATATTCCGTAGCCCATGGTGTAGTTGCATCTTGACTGATAGAGGCTACCGCTCTCGAAGTCCTCTACGAATGTTCTTTCGTCTATCTCACTTATGGTGTCCACAAGCACGCATCCCGTGTCTTTCGGTGTACCAGGTGCCTGTTCCAGCCTGTTTGTCGCCCACTGGTCCATAAAACGGGCCGCCCCTTCGACAATCCATGTGAAGGGGATATGAATAACTCCCTTAGACCAAGTGCTGGGAATGCTCCAGTAAAAGTGGGATAACTCATGGGCCAAGAGCCGCAAGTCTTCCTGTCTGCTTGGATCTAGAATTATGATGCCGTTTCCAGCGTTTATTACCCCTTCCTTTACGCTGAAGATGGTGACGTTGCTGGGATAGGCGACGTCCATGAATCGCTCTTGGTCCCGGACTATTGCCTCAATCGTCTCCATGGAGGGTAGGTAATCGGGTTTGGTGCCTATGAGCGTTATGCTGATTTCCCCTGCCAATGGGGTTTCGATGGTGCGTTGCTCGTAGTGCAGGGTGTGCGGGTCTAGCATCTGTAGGTGATTGCCCATGTTTTCTGGCGTAAACCTGGCAATCCTCCAGAGGCCGGTGAGAATCAAAGTGTCCGCGTCCGTGATACCCTCACGAAACGAAGGGTGGTCGAGAACTTGTTCCATGTAGCGGTTGTCCACAAAGTGCAGGAAAGCAAGGGAGCGTACCGTGTAATAGTCGAGGGTCTCGAAGGTGTCCAAGAATGGCATTCCCAAGATGGTGAGAGCGAATTCGGCGTTTCCTTCTCTCAGCGTCCAATCACCGTCGGTGTTTGACCACTGGCCACGGGCGATTTTGACCAGTTCCCCGATGGCAGATGCCTCGTCAACGGTTATATCGTCCTTGATCCACGGTTTCTCCAGCAGGCCGTAGAATATTGCGTCGCTCAATAAGGTTGCTTCAGTCAAGTGTTTGATAGCGTTGGACTCCGATGCGCTGACGGCGTAGCGTTCAAACGGGCTGATGCCGTCCCGTACCCATGGCAACTCCGCGAGGGCGGCGTATTTGTCGGAGTCCCTTGACATTACCTCCGACAGCTCCGGTATCAGAGGCGTGGGCGTTGGTATCGGCGTTGCTGTGGGGGCAGGTGTCGGGGCAACAGGCACCATCGTCGCTGTCGCTGTCGGTGGTGGGGTTGGTATAGGCGTTGTTGTGGGGGTAGGTGTAGAGATTGGTCTGTCAGTAGGTGTTGGGGTTAGAGTCGGGGTGGCCGTAGGCATCGGAGTCGGCGCTGGCACAGTCGTAGCGGTAGGTAAGGAAGTTGGCACCAAGGTAGGCGTGGCCGTGGGCATCGGCGTAGGCGTATTTGTCGGCACCGGGGGCGAGGCTACAATGGGTATAGTGGAGGGAAACAATGTCGCCGTGGGCGTCGGAGTTTGGGACGGTTGCGGGGCAACACCAGTGAGTGGCGGTTCTCCTGCGCAGGCTAAGACCGCTATCAAGGACAAGAGCAACAGCGGTGTTTTCAACAAGTCCTCGCCTCCTGAAATAAATCCAAAGGGGAATCTACATTTAGCTGGCTTGGTTTCTCTATCTCTACGGCGAAGGTAGTCTATCAGAATCATCGCTACGGCTACACAAATGAGCGCCTTCGCTATCGCTCAGGGGTTATCCATCTATCATATCGGGATACGTCTTAACGTCTAATTTCAAGCGGCCCCTAAATTAGTACAATGCCGTCACAACCGAGGGGGAACTGCTGCCGGACAACGCAGTCTCACCGGTTTGACAGCCATATGGCAGGTGCAAAAACTCATACTTGTCCGAGACGATCATTCCCGACCTGTCCCTGGATGGCGTCACGGGCTGGCTAGAACAGCGGGCAGAGCGCCCCGCCTACTACCACCGCAGGCTTGGCAGTGAGATAGAAGATCACCCGACGCCCGCCTGGACGAGCTGTATTGCAACCACATATCGAGTTCCTCGGTTACCCCGTTTGCGACTCCGACGCCTGGAATCGCTTGAAATTTTGTTCCGTTGCCATCAGCATCTTGCAGATCACCTCCCGGACCCAATCCACCCTCTTGTACTGATTGACCAAGCGAATCAGCAGCCAGGGCACCGCGAAGGTATACTTCACCGGGCTGATTGTCCGCAGGTGGCCCAAATGCCCCATGGGGAAGTCGTAGTAGTGATCGCGTTGCTCATGGGCCTTGTATCTTCTCATTTGGGCCTTGACCCCGTGTAGTTCCAAGACAGGGTAAACCGTCTTAACAATCACACACCATTTGAGGATACCTCCTCCTATCGTATAATCCCCACAGTTCCCTCAATGGGACATGAAAGGGTGCTGCAAGAAATGAGTGGCGACCGTATTCCGTCAGCCTTTAGTGAGGTCTTGTCCGAGTTTTTCCAGGAGCGTGAGACCTTGCTGGAGGCGCTTACCCAGGCCGCCGCGGCAGGCGATTACAACGTAGTTGCAGAATTGACGGAGCGCCTCAAACGCGCCGACGCCTTGAAAGATGCCGTGGAGCGGCTACAAGAGGAATGGCAGGCCGTGTTCCATCCCGATCCCGTTGACACAGAGTTGCTTGATCCCCCGCCATACGAGGGCCATTCGGATTTTGGCGTTCCCGACCAGTATGACCTGAGCAGCCCCACCTTGCAGGCCCTCCGCGCGTTGGGCGGCAGGGGGCGGATACGGGATATTGTCGAGACGGTAATTGACCAAATGGAATTGACGGAGGAAATAACGCGGCAACTGCACGAGGGCGGCCCGCAAACCGAACTGGAATGGCAGCTCGGCTGGGCGCGCACCATCCTCAAGACCTGCGGGCTGGTGGACAACCCGCAGCCGGGCCTGTGGGTCCTGACCAAGGCAGGTTCACGCCAGCAGCGGATGGAGGTCGGAGAGGTCAAAGTCCTGTACCGCCAGAGTCTCGACCGTCGCCGCCAGCGCGAACAGGGCTAGGAACGCAACGGAGGGCGTGGCGTTATTCCGAGCCGTTGGCCTGCCTTCCCCTCCCGTGCCAACGCAGCCCCCATACCATCCCCAGCGGAGCCAGCAGCAGTAGCAGGCTGCCAGCGTTGGTGCCTGCTGACTCGCCGCCGGACGGCAAGCCGCAAGTCCCGCCGCCTGACTCCACAGCCGGTGCGGGTGTGACCTGGGTCGTGGGCGCAGGTGTAGCCGTTACTACCACTGTGACGATCTGAACAACCGGCGTAGGGGCGCTCACTCTTGGCGTGGTTGCCGTCGGCTGATCAGATGCCGTCTGAGGTTTGGGCGATGGTGTATCAGCGGGCGGAACCAGCGTTGCCGTCGGCTCTGGTTCAGGTGTGGCTGTTGGGTTAGGTTTTTGCGTAGGTTCCGGCGCGGGCGTAGCAGTATGGGTAGTTGTCGGCGTGTGAGTAGGCGTCGGAATCGGCGTATCTGTCGGCGTGGCCGTAGGTTCCGGTGTGGTCGTCGCTGTAGGAGTCGGCGTTGGTTCAGGCGTCGGGGTCAATGTAGGTGTCGGCGTTCGCGTAGGCGATGCCGTTGGCCTTGGCGTGGGCGAAGGAACCCTGACTTGATTGCCGAACTCGTGCCAGGTTGCGACGTTGTCGTCAGTGAAATCGGCTTTAAGGGCCGGATACTGTCTGCTGGTGCCAAAGTCCCAGTGAAGGACGTTCCAATTGGCGTATATCCCCGTGTTGGCCGTAGGCGACTGCAATTGTCTAGCGGTCTGCCCCATGGCGCCGATGTTGCTTCCACTGCCAACCCCGTTGGCTGTGACGTTGATATTCCAATAGCTGTCCGTGATGGACCCTCCGGGGTAGTTGTACCCAATCAGCCCTCCGACGTTCCTGTTGCCGGTTATAGAACCGATAGAGTAGCTGGCGGAAACGGTGCCGGAATTGCCGGGGCTATACCCGTTTTGTCCCACCATCCCGCCAACCCAGCCGTTCCCCGAGACCGAGCCAGTGGCATAGCTGTCGGTGATATTGGCAGTTATTCCTTCTTCGTAGTGAGAATTGTAGCCAACCAAGCCGCCAACCCTATCGCCGATGCTTGCAACAGTGCCTGTGGCGTAGCTGCCTCTAACCGTACCTGTGTTGGACCCGACTAGCCCGCCAACGTAATCGCCGCTGCTTGTGACGGAACCAGTGGCGTAGCTATTGTTGATTGTCCCTCCGTTCGTCCCGACCAGGCCGCCAACACGCTCACCCTTTCCGCTGCTAGTAACAGCTACCTCACCGTAGCTATAGCTGATTGTGCCCCGGTAATTGCTGCCGACCAGCCCGCCGATATCGCCGCTGCTGTCTCGACTGTGGCTCGTGACGGAGCCAGTGGCGTAGCATTGGCTGATAGTGCCACGGTTTTCCCCTGCCAGTGCGCCCAGCTGATAATCCCCCGTTATGTCGACATCAACCAGTCCAACCCATGTGACGACAGCGTCAATCAAGTTATAGAATAGGCCGCCGGTTTCAAAGTCGTATAATATACGTCGGCTGCTTTCATCTCTGCTGTTGCTGTACAGATTGGAGATGGTGTTTCCTCGACCGTCCAAGGTGGCTTGGAAATTGATAATAGGCATCCAGCCATTTCCGGTTCGCCAATCTTGGTTAATCCCGTTGGCGTAGCTCGCAGCGGAATCGAAGTCAAGTGAGCGAGCCAGTTCGTAGCCGATGCAGCCTTCATCGCAGACCAACTGACTCCCGATAACAGGAAAGGCGGCGTCGTATTCGTCGGTGTATCCAACGTCATCGGCCCATCCGTCGCCGTCAGTGTCGTAGCGGATTGCGTCCAACTGCTCCAGATAATTGATTTCGATGAGCTTGTCGCCGTCGGTGTCGTAGACTCCGTTGGATGACTGCGAACTGGCAATGCCGTAAGTTGCAACTGCTGCCATCAACAGGACCGCGGCCACGGCAAGCAACGAATAGAGAGCTACACGGAGTTTAGCCAATTAGGTATCTCCGGGGTTGGGGTTAGGTTGGTTTGGGAGCATCCACACTATACTGAAAGCGTCAAACGGCAAGGAATTTTAGGAGTTTGGTCATTCTCGCAATGCCCTTTGTCGAATCTCGTTTGCTTGTGCAGCTTCCTGACATCATGGAACTCCCCTCCAGGGTCATTTTCAAGAGAGAATGCACCAATGAAATGGCTTTCGGGACGATTTTATGGATGAAATCCATTCCGATGGATAACACTCGCCTTTCCTGGCCTGTAGAGTGGTCAATGGACGCCGAGAGTTCGGAGGCAACGGCGGGTAGGTCAGACTGCAATCCCGCTGAGATTCGCTGGGGAAAGCGGGATGAAAAGAGCCAAGAGAATTAATACGAGGCGCGCTCCTGCTTCGCCGAAGCGCCCCCTTCAACGCATGCCCCCTGACAGCGGGAGCAACCGCAATGGGGGTTAATGGGGGGTGGGCTTCCTACGGTGTGTCGTCAAAATAGGCTACTCCGGTTAGTCCCGACCCCGAGTTGACAGGAGGCAAGATATGATGTCGTCCTCTCGGCATAACAGGTTGCTATCCGCGCCACTGCTCGAACTCCAATTGAAGGTTCGCCGCCCAAGTGCCGCAACTTGTACGGTGCCCGGTGATAGTCCCGCTTTTCCTTTCGCTTGCTCTTGAGGTGGTATCACCGGGTCCAAGCCCAACCCCGTGGCCGCAGCTATGATTTCATTGGTGCCGTAGGTTTTGTCCGCCAGCAGGCATTCCGAGAAGACCGGTACCACGTTATCCAAGCGACCGGCGGTCGCAGCGTTCAGGAATCAATCATTGCAGGATTGTCGAAAGCAAGTCTTCCCTGAGGGCGTCCAGCACGAGAGTTGGCCCCACGAACAACTCTATGCCCAAGGCGGTGGCTATCGGCGCCATCAGTTCTGCGGCGCCGTTGCCGTCGCATACCAGCAGTTCCGGGAGGGAGTCCTGGTCCGTCAGCAGTTCCAGCACCGGTTCCTGCCGCTCGGCCGCTGAAGGCGTTTCCCCCAACACCCGGCAGGCCAGCACCAACTCACTGTCGTGCTCCACCACCATCACCAGCGTCGGCATGTAGGGCCGGTCCCCTTTCCCATGCCGAATCAACGCAGGCATGTATGACACCGTCACCTCCCAAGCTGCCGAACCCACAGGCGTGGATTCCCTGATCACCCGCAACCGTTCCCCGTCCGGACTGTAGTCCACTTTCGCCAGGACCGGCGGTGCCAACCGTCGCCACTCGTCCTTCCAACCGGAACCCTCCGGCACCCGCGCCAGAAACAAGCCCGGAGTCTCTTCGTAGCAGAGTTCCAGTTCTCCTCTCGCCACCCGCTCTGCCACGTCCCTGACGGTGTCCAGGGCAATGGTCAAGAAACGGGCCTCGTCGCCGTTGACGAACCACGGCCAGTACCCCGGGCTAGCGCTGCGGAACATGGGCCACTTCCCCCTGCCCCGGTACTTCAAGCCCAAGTCCCTTATGATCTTGCGCTCCTCAGGCTCCAGTTCCTCGCGGTCGGCCAGCATGGCGCTCAGCGACAGCTGCCGCTCCAGCATCGCCTGGCCGTCCGGCTCAACGTCGTCCGAGATGGTGGACAGGAAGTTGGACAGACCAACGTCCCCGAGGTACACCCCCAGCCCGTACACCATGTCCCCGTCTCCCAGGGCGACGCAGTAACCCTGATAGCGCCCCTCGGGATCCTCGACGACCAGCAGGTCCTCGTTGGCCAGGCATTCCCAGGGTGCAGCCTCGCAGTATCTCTGGAAGGAGCGATGCAGAGCCAACCACTGTTCCCGCGTTGGAGCGACTTCCCCTGGCGAGACATCGTTGTTGCTCACGGGTGTCCTCACCCCGGAGAGCCGGCGGCGGTCTCCGTGATCCGTCAAGATGATGCAGATTATACCGGCCCTGGCTCCTTGGTGCCTCAGTATTCGGCCAGATCCCAACGGGCACCCGATCCCGGGCAGCAAAATGCGCCACGAATCCGACACCGACGTCGCAGTCTTGGGAAGCTTACGGAGTCAGAGCTGACCACAAGGGAGCGGTTATGCGGTATTTGGCAACCTCCGCCAGCCTGTTCCTTGAACAGCAGTCTACAGCCAGCGATTCCTACCTTCGCCACACGCCCAGCGTCAGCAACCGCCTGAGCAACCGCTCCCGTTTGGCCCTGCACAATTCCCTCTGTGCTTCTGCCAGGGCCTCCCGCCGCCAGCGTACGTGATCCTTACGCCGCGAGTCATCCAGCGGGTCCGTCTCAGGCGGCAACGTCAATTGAAAGTCCCGCAGCATTTCCACCTCCAGCTCCCATCGGCGCACCCTGGCCTGTGCCCGGTCAGTACGGCTGCCCACCTGATCACCGCCATTTCGCAGTTTCCTCCACTCGGCGACCAGGGGCGCCGCCGGACCGAAATCGTGTGCCTCGTCGGGCTGCTCCTCAAGCTTGACCACGCCGGCGTCGGGCATACCCGGCCTCCGCCGGGGAGGCCGCCATTGCTCCGGCAGTCCGTGGCCACCGTCGACCGCATCGTCCTCACCCGCCTGTTGCCCCAACTCCGCCACCTGCCGTCTCAGTGCCTCCAGCTCCACCGCCTGGGCCTCGACCGTCTCCCGCAACTCCCGGTTCTCCCGCTCCAACTGCGCCGCCCGATGCTCCGGCGATTTCCCCGGATCCTCTTCCGTGCTGTCCCCGGTGACAACCCCCGGCCCATCACCGCCATCATCCTGAGAGTCGCGGAACTCCGCCAGCACCTGGCGCATCAGTTGGGAGACCCGCCGGGACTGCCGGCACCGGGCCACCGTGCGGTAATTCACCCCCAACGCCTCGGCAGCGCCCGTCGGGCCCCGGTCGTTCACCAAGGCGTCCAGCAGGTCCAATAGGGGCTGGTCGGCGTCGTCTCCGGCTCCGTCCGCATCCCCAATCCCTGGTCCGTTACCGTCCATCACGCCCTCCCGGATCACGTCAGAAGTACAATCTCCAGAGTACAATCAATACAATCCCGTTGACACGGGGATTAAAGAAAATTGTTTACTCAAATGGCGCTCACCGTGCCCATTTCCTACCTGATTCAGCTTGGAATCAGCCCCGTATTGTACTGTGCAACGAGTTTCATTTTCATGTACAGCCTAAAGCCAGCGAAAAAGGCCTTTCTCCGATTGTACACTGACATTTCGGCACCCGATGAGCGAAAATGGGTGACAGGCCCCACTCGCCTGCGGCAAGGTCCCGGGCGGGGCCCTAGAACCGGCGGAGCGGGAATCACCGCGAGGCGTGAGCCCCTGTGAACTCCCGTTTATCTTGCCCCACTGCCATAGCCGGGGCATAATGGAGAGAATAAATGTTCTATTCACCGAAAGCCCAATCCCAACACAATCAACAGGCCGGGACCGGGCATCCGGTATCGGCTGCCGGGTACCGGATGCGAGTCCCGGGCCGAGGGAGGAAAATACATGAAAACTGGCATCATCGGGAAAATCCTGGGACACAAGCCCCGTCCGGAAAAGCGGCTGATCGCCGTCACGCCGGAGCGCACCGGCGATCACAGCCTGTCGGGGGTGGAGAGCCTCCTGAACTCCATCGGCGTCCCTGAACCCTTCTCCCTGGAGTTGGCCGGGGACTCCACCGGGGTCACCCTGCTGGCCCGCTGCCGCGAAGGTTCCTTCGTCAAGCAGCAGGTGGGCGCCTTCTACCCCCAGGCCCGGATCAGCGAGGTCCCACCTGAGAGTGACCCGCTAAGGTTGGCGGAGGGAGAGCAAGCCTGGTCCATGAACCTTCGGCTCCGGGGACCGGAGTACCTGCCCCTACGCGTCTTCAAAGACGACCACCTACAGGAACCGGGGTCCGACCCCCTGGTCTCCCTCATTGGCGCTATGTCCGACCTGGGAGAGGGTGAAAGGCTGGTGGCGCGGATCAGGCTGCTCTCCCTGGGGCCGGACTGGGCCCGCCAGCACCAGGAGAGGACCCAACAGAGGCAACAGTCCAGCCAGGCCAGTTCCCCATCGGACGGCCAGCACCAGTTTGATACCAAGCAAGGGGCGTCCTTTATCCTCCTGGCGGCGACGGCCGGGGTGGGACTTCAGGGCTACTTATGGGTCCAGAACGGCGAGGCCTGGAAGGCGGTGCTGCTCGGCCTGGGAGTGGCGGCGGGATTGGCCGTGGCCGGCTGGGCTTGGTGGCGCATCAAGAGGTTCCTCAACGGGGACCGGCCCCACGACCCGCTGCTGATCAAGGAGAAGGTCACCCAGCTAGGCTACGACGCCCAAGTGGAGGTCATAGCCGTCCTGTCGGAGCACGGCGACGAGCGGCGGGCCAGGGAAATGCTGCGCAACGCGGCCCTGGCCTACCAGGGTTACGACAATCCCGCCGGGGCCAGCTTCAAGGCGGGCAAGGTCCGGCCCGTTATTCCGGAATCCGAACCCTTCCCACCGGCCCGGAGCATGTGGCAGTCCCGCAACGTCCTTGGAGTGCGGGAGCTTGCCTCCCTGTGGCATCCCCTGGGCAGCGGCAACCAGCCGGCGGGAGTGACCCGCAGCGGGTCGAAGATACTGTCCCCGTCGGCCAAGGCGACTTCCGCCGGCGTCTACCTGGGAGACACGGTGGGGAGCAGGCCGCGCAAGGTCCACCTGCCGGAGGACGCCATCCGGCGCAACCAGTTCCTGGTGGCCCGCACCCGCATGGGCAAGTCCACCCTGATGCACCACGTGGTGACCCACCTGATGCGGGAGAAGGCGGCCGGTAGGAATGAAGACGCCATCATCGTCGTCGACCCCCACGCCGACCTGGTCAAGGACCTCCTGCAGCAGGTGCCCGAGTCCATCGTCGACAACGTCTACCTCATCGACTTGGCCAACGATGAGCAGGCGCCGGGCGTAAACCTGCTGGACACTCGCGTCTTCCCCGACCGGGACCGCACCGCCGACTCGGTGGTCCAGGTGGCCCACGGCCTGTGGGAGCAGTGGGGGCCCCGGATGCAGTCCATCCTGGAGCACACCATAAAGAGCCTCCACGAGTACAACTGCCATCCCGACACCGGGGAGGACGAGCAGCTGACCATCCTGGACGGGTCCCGGATGCTGTCCGACCGGAAGTTCCGCAACAGGGTGCTGCTGCGGGTGGAGGACCCCTACATTGTCAGCTGGTGGGGCAGTGTCTTCCTGGACTGGACCCGCACAATCCAGACAGAGGCCATCTCCCCGGTGCAGACCCGGCTGGCCTACTACTCCTCGTCCAAGAAGGCGCGCGCCATCCTGGGGCAGCGCCGCTCCACCCTGGACATCCGAGAGGTGATCGCCAAGGGCGGCGTGCTGCTGGTGTCCACCGCCCAGGGAGACGTGGGAAAGGACGTGTCGGCCCTGGTGGGGGCGTCGCTGCTAAACCTGGTGGACTCGGTGATCCGGGAACAGGGGAGGCTGCCCAAGAACCAGCGCCGGGGCGCCCTGGTGGTGGTGGACGAGATGACGTCCATCCCCGGCGTCGATTACGAGTCCATGCTCAGCGAGCTGGGCAAGTTCGGCGCCAGCTTCATGCTGGCCACCCAGAGCCTGGGCCGGCTGGAAAAGCTGTCCCCCACCCTACAGGACACCCTGCTGGCCAACGTGGGCAACCTGGCGGTGTTCCAAGTGGCGGCCGCCGACGCCCAGCAACTAATCGGGGAGTTGGACCGGGATAGGGTAAGCGAGGAGGACCTGGTGTCGCTGCCGGTGCACCACTGCTACGTGCGGGCCACGGTGGACGGACAACGTGAGCCCACCTACTCCCTGGCGGTGCGCCGGCCCGAGCCGGGAGACAAGGCGGTGGCGGAACGGGTGAAAGCCAGGGCGGTGGACTATACCACCTCGGCGGAGACCCTGGCATCCCTGGACGCCGAGGCCGAGCGGCTTGTGAAGGAGTTCCGGGACCGGGTGAAGCAGGAGAATGAGGAGGCGGACTCTGGAAATACCGGCCAGGATCCCAACCAGGGGAAAGGAAAGGGCTCCGGCAGCGGCGGCAAGGGCAAGAAAGGGCGGCGGAGGCGAAAGGAGCCGGACCCTGACCCTGAACCCAACTCGTCAGAGGGCGAGGGTGAATGAGCATCCTCCCGACGGACGAATCGGCGCTGCGGACGCTGGCGTCCATGCCTTTTCTGGACCGGCTGGAGCTGGCCGCCGTCTCCGGCCTGTCCGAGGGCACCGCCCATAACGCCCTGGAACGCCTGCATGGGGAGGGACTGGCGGACTGCGTGCGGCACGCCGGTCCCCTCACCGCCAGCACCCGCCGCTGGCATGTGACCGCCTGCGGCGTGAACTTCCTGGCCCGGGTGGACGAAACCCCGGCGGACCGCCTGTTGGGCGTCCACCCGGTGTCGGCCCACTGGCAGCGCCTGCTGCTGGAACGGCTGGACGCGGTGGCGGTGATCTATCGCCTGGCCTCCGGAGTGGCGACGGCAGAGGGCGGTTTCCGGTTCCGCTGGTACCGGGGCACTGCCCTGGACGCCGCTCTGACGTTGCCCGGCGGCAGAACCCTGGGAGTGATCAGGCAGGGGACCACCGCAGAGCGGACCGCCTTCTCCGACCGGTTCCGCCGGCTGCTGGACCCCCGGGAGGCAGTGCCCCGCGCCCTGCTGGCGCTGATGCCAAACGAAGCGCGATTGCGACAGGACCGGGGACTCCTGTCCCGGTATCCCGGCCCGGTGTTCCTGGCCCGGGAGCGGGACGTGGTCGGCGCCGTTTCCGGCGACCCGGTATGGCATGTCACCAGCGGCCCCGCCGTTCTTTCATTGGAGGAGGTCCTGGAGCGTCTGCATTCCGGCGGCAGCCTCTTGGCGGAGCCGCCGCTTGCCAGGAGATCGCCGCCCAGGGACCTCTCCGCCACCGGGAAACCGGAGAAGGTTCCGGACCACCTCTTGCCCGTTGTCCTCAAGGCCTCGCACAAGGGAGTGCTGGACCGGCTGGCCGAGTGGCCATGGATCACCGCCAGCGATCTTCGAGCACTGACCGCCCTGTCGCCTTCCGGTTTGTCCCAGGTCAACTCTCTCTTGGAAAGGCTGGGCTTGGCGGGTAGATTCCGGCTGGCAGGCCGCTCCCGCCTGGCCCTCACCCGCCGGGGATTGGCGTATCTCGCCCGCCGGGACCGGGCCTCCGTGGCGGAGGCGGCGCAGCGGTGGGGCGTGGAGACAGCGGACGGGGGTCCCCCGGCCACCTGGCGGGAGGTCTCTGGAACTCGCAGCAGACCCCTGGCCCGCACCATCGAGCACACCGACGCGGTGCACCGGTTCCTGGGCCAGATGTCCCGGCAGGCCCGCAAGCGGGGCTGCCGCGTCGTTCAGCTGGACCCGCCCCACCGAGCCCTTCGGCGCTTCCGGCACCGGGGCCGGCTCCGCTCCATTCACCCGGACGCCTTCGGCATCCTGCGCCAGGGCGGCGAGACGTTTCCCTTCTTCCTGGAATGGGAACGGCGGGCGGTGCGGCCCAGCACCATGGCGACGAGGCTGGCTCCCTACCTGCGCTACTATTCGTCCAAGCAGCCCCTGGACGACTACGGCGTGTGGCCCCTGGTGCTGGTGGTCTTCGACGACCAACTGGCGGAATCCAATTTCCACGGTGTGGCCCGGCAGGAGATGGACCGCGCCGGGGTGGACGTGCCGTTGCGGGTATCCCACGAGGACGTTCTTGAAAAAGTTGGCCCCCTGGGAAAGGCTTGGCGTGAGCCGGATGCGCTGGAATTGAACTATGCCTTCCGATGGGCGCTGCCGTGATTTCTCAAGGGGTGGAAAGTCACAGCCTGCGAGGCCTTCAATCGTAACCTTGCTCCTCTTTCGTGGCGCCAGATCTGGCTCTCGGCTCAACTGGGCCCGGGAACGCAAATGTCCACTGGATTGCGTGTGTTACCATCGGTATTGTCGACCCAAACGGGACCTACACGGAAATCAGCCTTAGTGAAACAGAGCCTCGCATCTGCATTCAACTGAGCGCGATGGTGCTGTTTCTGGATACCATCGAAAAAGGATAGCAACAATGCCTTTTCCGTTAGTAGCGATCGGACTGGCGGCCGCAGGTATTTCCATAGGTTCCACAGTCCACAGCACCCTGAAGGTGCGAAAGTGGAAGAAGATACACGACGAGGCGCTGGAGAAGTGCAAGAGGACCGAGGCAAACACCAAGGCCTCGGCTACCAGGTTCAACGGTGCCGCCCGATCATTCGGCGAGTTCAGGGTGGAAAGTATGGAGGGCCTCAGGGAGGCCGCTGAATTCCTCCAGAAGGCAAAGATGAAGCACCGGAAATTCGACGGGCTCAACGCTTCGATTCCCGACGTGACCATCCAGCACTGGTCAGACCTGCATAGAGCAGCACTCAAGGCCATCGGCAGAGGTACCGCCGGAATCGCCGGCGCCACCGGGGCTGCAACCGCCACCGTTGCTGGTATGTATACCGCAGCGGGTATCTTCGGGATCGCGTCCACCGGAGCACCCATTGCAAGCCTCACGGGCGCGGCCTCCCACAGCGCAAGACTTGCTTGGCTGGGAGGCGGAGCGCTTTCCGCAGGAGGAGCGGGAATGGCTGCAGGGTTGAGTAGATTGGCTCTTGCCGGCAGTGTGGTTGCCATACCAATTGGCATCGGGGCAGCCGCGTGGGGCCAGTGGAAGGCCCACCAATTGAAGGGAAAAGTCGAACTGGCCCTCAAAGAGTTCGCTCGCGCCGAGGTCAAGATGCGAGAACAGAGCACCATAATGAAAGCAGGCAAGCAACGAATGGACGAACTGAGGCATTCCATTCTGAGCACTAGATCTGCGTTGACCGAACAACTCCAAAAGAGTGACGAAGACAATATCGAGGACCTCTACCGCGTGTACAAAGTGGCCCACGCGTTGGCGGACCTCTTGGAGGAGCCCGTTCTGACTTCCGACCAGCAAAGGGTGTTGCAGGGATGAATCCGTACTGGCGTCTGGCGTATCTCGCCGCCCCGGAAATTCTGCAGGCGGGTGCCGACTACCTGAAGAAGCTCGAGGAAGAAAAAACCCAAAGAGAATGGATACGCGCCAACTATCAAGCGTTCCTGGAGGCCTTAGAGGCAGAACAGAAGGCCCTAGTGGCATACTTCGATTACAGGTTTGCCGAGAGACGGCAGAGCCTTGAAGAATTCTACAAGGTGCTGCATCAGGCAGTGGCTACGGGCAACGACCACCAGTTGGATGGCGCCATCGCGGGCATCCTGGGGATCATCAAAGAAAATCCACTGTTCGAATATGCCGAGTTCAAGAGGGCATTCGCGAACCCCGACACGATCATCGAGCTGTGAAGGTAAGCAAACCGCAGCGATCGGGACCGCATTAAAGACTCTGACCCCTTGCAGGAGCTTACTCAGGTCCGAGGAGGTCCTTACTGTGACCAAGGTGATTCTTGCAGTGTGCGCAGGTTGCGAGACGAATATTGTCTTGTATGAAGAGCAGGTAATCCTGGACTTCCTGGGGCATCTGGCAGGTTTCCTGCCGTCCTACTACTACTTCTGTCCAAACTGCTTGGCGGATTGAAATTGGCCTTGCCGCCTGCCACGCGGGTGATTTACAGCCGTGGGTCAACCGGCTCGCTTTCCAGGGACAGCACCGCGAAAGCGCACTCGTGGACTCGATACAGCGGCTCACAGGCAACGAAACGCTGCAGTCCCTCCAGACCCAGCGCGAATTCCCGCAACGCCAGGGACCGCTTGGTGGAGAGGCCGCGTCCACGCAGGCGTTCCAAATTGTCGGGAAGGGTATATTCGGGGCCGTAGATGATGCGCAGGTACTCTCCGCCCCGGCATTTCATCGCCGGCTGCACCAGGCCCCGCCGGCCGGTGGCTACGAAGTCGGCCGGTTTCACCACCATCCCCTCTCCTCCCACAGCGGTCAATTCCTCCCACCAGCGGACGGCGTCATCGTATTCTTCGCGCGAGGCCAGGTTCACAAGCCGGTGGCCTGTTTCGCGAAACAGCCCGGGCTCGGCCTGACGCAGGCGCTCGGCTATGGCCAGGTGCCAAAGATGGTCCTTATCGGAATGTACCGCTCCCTCGCTTGCCAGCAGATGGAAGGGCGCAAGCTTGACGTCATCCAGCGAAGTAACCGGCCAGCAGTACCTGGTGTAGGCGTCGCGATAGTGTTGGGCCAGGCTGAGCCGCTCACCGACCAACTCCAGGGAATCGCCGGTGTTCATTCCACGTGCCGACGCCTGCCGCAGGAGAGTTTGCGCCGCCGACAGCCCGGCGCGAGCGGATGATCCAACCGGCGCGTATTGCTCCTCCACCAGTTCCTGCGCCTTCATTGACCAGGGCATCAGCTCGCAGTCCAGCAGCAGCCAGTCAGTCTCCAGGTCCTCCCAGAGTCCGGATTCGCCACAGGCCGCCCGGACCCGTTCCAGGAACTGCGCCTCCAACTCCAGGTCCTCGAAGAACCTGCGGCCCGTCCGGGTGTAGCAGGCACCGGCGCTCTCGCTGGCGATGCCGAACCGCCGTTGGATTGCATCTGAGCTGCGGCCCACCACCACCACGGCCCGAGACCCCATGTGCTTCTCCTCGCAGACGACGCTGGAGACGCCATTGTTGCGGTAGTAAGCGAAGACTTCGGCGGGTTGTTCCAGGAGGCCGGGTAGCTTGCTGGTCTCGCACGGAGAGATGGTGGGCGGCAGGTACACCAGCCACCGGGGATCCAGGGCGTACCGGCTCATCACCTCCAGGGCAGCCGCAGCCTGGTCCTCCCTGACGGTGACGTTGCCCCGGAGCCGGGTCGACACCACCCGTTTCCCCATCACGTCGTCGATGTGCAACAGATTCGACGGGCGGTGATCCGTTGCGACAGCCCTGGGCTCTTCCTGCGGGCCAACCGTGAGAGGCCGCACCGGCTCGTAGTAGACCCGCGCCGCCGGAACCGAGATCAACTCGTTTTCGGGATAGCGGAGCGCGGTAAGCCGTCCTCCGAAAACGCAGCCGGTATCGACGTTGATGGTGCGGTTCAACCAAACGGGTTCCGCAACTGGCGTGTGCCCATAGACCACCGTGGCATTGCCACGATAACCGGCTGCCCAGTTGGCGCGCACGGGCAGGCCCCATTCGTCCGTCTCACCGGTGGTCTCGCCGTACAGGCAGAAGTCCCTGACCCGCGCGGAGGCCCGTCCCTGGTACTCCTCCTTCATTCCCGCGTGCGCCACCACCAGGTTGCCGTCGTCCAGCACGTAATGGCTGATCAGACCGTCCATGAACTGAGTAGCCTGGTGCTGGAATTCCGGCGACTCCAGTTTCAGTTGCTCCAGCGACTCCGCCAGTCCGTGGGACACCTGGACGTTCCGTCCCTTCAGCTTGCGGACCAGCTTGGACTCGTGGTTGCCGGCGACGCAAAAGGCCGTCCCGTTCGCCACCATGGACATCACCAGCTTCAGCACGTTGACCACGCCGGGTCCCCGATCCACCAGGTCTCCGACGAAGACGGCCCTGCGTCCCTGGGGGTGGAACGCTGAGAAGCCATCGCCTGAGCCGCCCTCGGCCTGCGGTGGCGTAACCCTATATCCGAGATACTCCAGCAGTGAGACCAGTTCATCGAAACAGCCGTGTACGTCGCCGATGATATCGAAGGGCCCCGCCTCATCTTGGCGATTGGTCCACGACGGCACTCGCTGGATGCTGGCCGCCTCCACATCCTCCGGAGAATCGAGAACATAGACGTAGCGGAAACCCTCACGTTTCAGTCCCCGGATGGACCGGCGCAACTGTTGCGCCTGCTGGCGCACGACGTGGGAGCCAAAGTTCCGGTCGTGGCGTTCCCGGTTGCGGGCGAGACAGACGGACTCGGGCATGTTCAACACGATTGCCACGGGGAGGCAGTCATGCTCCCGGGCCAGTCCGACCAGAGACTTGCGGGCCTGGGGCTGAACGCTGGTGGCGTCAACCACGGTGAGGCGCCCGGCCTTTAGGCGGGTGGACGCGATGAAATTCAGGAGGGCGAACGCCTCCGGCGTGGCCGCCTGGTCGTTGGGGTCGTCGGCCACCATGGCCCGGCAGGCGTCGGAGGACACCACCTCGGTGGGTTTGAAGTGCCGGGCGGCGAAGGTGGACTTTCCCGAGCCGGAGGGTCCAACCAGCGCCACCAGGCACAGTTCGGGGATTTCCAGTTTCATCGCGTGAACACCCCCATCTGGGTCGGCGCGCCGTGTTCAGGATGTCCGGCGCCGATATCCCGGAAACGCACATCGTAGCCCCGGCGACTGGCAACCGCTTGGGCCCAATCCTGAAATAGCATCCGACTCCATTCGAATCGGTGGTCCCGGTGCCTGAACTCAGCGGGCGGCAGGTTTTCGAACAGCGAGTTGTATTCAGAGTTGGGCGTGGTGATGATCACCGCGCCGGGTTGCGCCGCTCCGAACACGACAGCTTCAAATGCTTCCAGCCGGTCCGGTTCAATGTGCTCGATGACCTCCATGGCCACCGCAGCGTCGAATCCGGCCAACCGTTGGTCCTGGTAGGTAAGGGACCCCTGGAGCAGCGTGATCCTCTCCCGCTGGGCAGCGGGCAGGCTGTCCAGACGCAGGCGGGAACGGGCTGTTTCGAGGGCGCGATGTGAAACGTCCATGCCGGTGATGGCGCGAAACACGGGTTCCTTGAGCAGCTCTCGCAAAAGGTTGCCCTCTCCGCAGCCCAGGTCCAGCACGCGGGTCGCGCCCACCTCCCGCAGGGCGGCGAGCACCGCCTGCATCCGCTGCTCCCCCAACCGGAGCGGGGTTTCCAGACGCTCCTCGTCGTGTTGGCCACGTTCGGCGGTGACGTCAGGGTTCGCCTGACCATCATCCGACAGCCGGTCCAACGCCTGGCGCACCAGGCTGCGCTGGCGCTTCAGGTAACGGGTGGAGATCGTCTCCTGATGTGGATGATCGCTCAGCCAGCCCGCGCCGAACCGCAGCAGCTTGTCCACCTCGTCGTCGCCCACCCAGTAGTGCTTGGCGTCGTCCAGCACGGGAAGCAGCACGTAGAGATGGGCCAGCAGGTCCCGCAGCCTCACCACACCCTTGAGACCCACGCCAAAGCAGGGACTGGCACCCCATTCGGGAAAGTCCGCATCCAGCGGGTGTTCCTGGATTTCAACGTCGTAGCCCAACGGCTCGAACAACCGGCGAATGAGTTCCGGCCCCTCCCGGGAGGGCAGTGTGGGCAATTGGGCTTCCAATGGGATGGGCTGCTCCGCCAACTCAGGCCGGTCCCTGGAGCTGCCGGCCAGCGCGCTGTTGAACACCGTGGCAATGGCCACGCTGAGGTGTGACGAGGCCACGTAGGGACGGTCGTTTACGTACTGCTGGAGCCAGCCAGCTGAATTGGACGCGCCGGCCTTGGGGCGCACCAAGCCCACCGGGTCGATGTCCAGCAGGAGGGCGGCGGTGCAGCGGTCCGCGTCCGCCACGGGATAGAAGACGTCAGCCCTCCCGAAGGGCAGCTTAAACGACTGGAACCGAGCAGGGTTCTTGTGCAGCAGATATCCCAGGTCGGTGGCGGGACGATATGTGGTGGAGATGGTGAGCAGCATGCTCTCAATGGTAAGGCACTCCCCGACTGCGGACAAGGCACTGAAACTGGCACGTGTGAGGGAGGTGGCGATGGGGGAGGGGCCGGGGCCGGCGTTCTCCCTGATGATGCTCCAACCGATTTACCGGCGAGCAGTTTGAGGAATGCGGCGAGTAAGATGACAGTTGGGGGTTGCGCGCCGTGTATCCGTATCGATACCATGGGGCGATGAGGGAGACGGACGAAGCGGCAAGTCAGCCTGCCAGTCTGACGGAGACCCGAACATGCCAGAAGCCCAGCACAGCAACAAGGATGAATTGGCCGCAGCCCTCAACCAAGCCTTGGCCGACGGCGACACCTACGAGTTGATGGATACCATGGGCCGGATGGCCCGCGCTCACCGTATGCGGCGGGTGGCCCGGGAGACCGGCCTCGGCGAAAAGAGCCTATACAAGTCCATGCGGGCCGGAGCCAGGCCCGAGATCGGTACCGTGATCTGCGTGCTTGGCGCTCTGGGCTACCGGTTGCAGGTAATTTCAATCGAAGACGAAGGAAATGATCGGTAGCCAACCACCGCTTACGGCGTGGATATACCGATACTTCTTCACCAGGAGGCAACCAGAATGAATCAGCAATCAGACCTCACACCGGCGGCGCTCTACGCCCGGGTGTCCAGCGACCGCCAGGACGTGGACCTGTCCGTCGCCGCTCAACTGAGGGCGCTCCGCGACTACGCCGAGCGCAACGGCTACTCCATCGCCCGCGAGTACATCGACGAGGCCGAGAGCGGCAGGATCGCCGATAGGCCCCAGTTCCGCAAGATGCTGGACGAAGCCAACAAGCCGGAGGCCCCGTTTAAGGAAATCCTTGTGTGGAAATTTTCGAGATTCACCCGCAAGCGCGAACACGCCGTGGCCTTCAAGTCCATGCTGCGGCGCAAGGGCATCCGCGTGGTCTCCATCACCGAGCACGCCGACGACTCCCCCACGGGCAAACTGATGGAGGCCATCATCGAGTCCGTGGACGAATTTTACTCGGAAAATCTTGCGGAGGAAGTTAGGCGGGGAATGCGGGAGGCCGCCTCCCGGGGTTTCTGGGTCGCCAGCCGGGTCCCCTACGGCTACCGCAAGCTGATGGTCCAGGACGGGGCCAAGAAGCGTCCCACGCTGGAGCCGGACCCAGCTACCTCACCGGTGGTCAAGCGCATCTTCGATATGGCCGAGGCTGGACACGGCATCCTCGACATCACCCGAACCCTGAACGGCGAGGGCATCGCCAACCCCACTGGCAGACCCTGGTCAAAGAACGGCGTCCACATCATCCTCAGAAACGAGGCCTACACCGGTACTTTGCTTTGGGGCGGAGGCGCCAGGGACAAGGGAGACCCGGTTCGGGTGGAGAAGGCCTTCCCCGGCCTCGTCTCCAAGGCCCAGTTCCGCAAGGTCAACAAGCAGATGAGTTCCCGCGCCCCCAAGAAGGCCCATCCCCGCCGCGTGGGAAGCTCCTACCTGCTCAGCGGCCTGGTCAAGTGCCGTGCCTGCCGTAGGGCCATGTCCGGCCAGGACTCCAAGGGAGGCAAGTTCGCCTACTACGTCTGCCAGTCCCTGATGAAGCGGGGCAGCGGAGCCTGCGACTGCCCCCGGCTGAATGCCCGCAGGTTCGAGGAAATGGTGGTTGGCAAGATTCGGGAGAACGTCCTCACCGAGAGCAACATCCGGGAGTTGGTCAAGCTGGTGGACGAGGAGATGGACGGCATCGCCAAGGAACAGCGCCAGCGTCTGGAGACCGCCGAGTCGGAACTGGCCGACGTGAAGCGGCGGCTGGAGCGGCTCTATAACCTGGCGGAGACCACTGACCTGGACATCGAGGACTTCAAGCCCCGCATCAAGGACCACAGGGAACGGCAGGAGCGTCTTGAAGCCACGGCCGCAGAGGCCAGGGTGCTGCTGTCCCAGCGGCGGGTTGTCTTGGACGACGTGGAGACCATCACCGCTTATTGTGAGGACCTGAGCCAGTTTCTGAACGAGAGCGAGTTGACCGAGAGGAGGGCTTTCATCGAGTCTTTCGTCAAGGAGATCGTGGTGCAGCCCGGAGGGGCAGTGGTGCGCTACTCCATCCCAATGCCCGCAGATAGCCCGATAGGAGGAAGGGACGCCGAGGAGTTGGCCTTGCACTCCCCGGTACTGTCTTCCGTCAAGTCTGGTGGGCCGGACTGGACGAAATCAAGAACCGATGCCGATTCCGACGTCACCCCGTCCTGGGGCATGGGGATAGTGTACGTCAGGACAGCCTCGTCCTCCACGATCTCAATGCCCTGCACGAAGTTGCGGATGAGGGCCTTCCGCTCCGGGAAAGTCCCTTCCTGGAAGAGTGCGCGGAAGTCGGCCACGTACCCCTTGATCTCTTTGCTGGTGGGCAACTCCGCCCGACGCTGCTCCAACTGGAACTCAGCCTCCTCCCGCGCCGCTACAAGCTGGTCCTGGCGGCTCTTCAGGGACAGTATGCGGGGCGACAGGACTTCCAGGGGCAACTGCTTGGTCTCCAGCGCCTGGTAGAGGTTCTCCAACCGGCTCTCCACGTCGGATAGCTCACTGTTGATGGCCGTCAGCCTGCCGTTGACCTCGCCGGCCAGGTTGTCGATCTCCTCGGCCACCAGGGTCACCAGTTCGGTGATGGTCTCCTCGGTGAGTATCCGCTCCCTGACCTTCTCGATTACCAGGTCCTCGACTTTCGTGGCGTTCAGGTAGCGCCCGTTGCTGCACGCTCCGGCTCCTTCCCGGAACAGGCTGGCGCAGACGTAGTAGGCGAACTGGCCGCTCTTGGCTCCCTGGGCCGAGTAGGGCTTGCCACACACCCCGCAGCGGAGGAGACCGCTGAGCAGGTACTGGCTCCCCACCCGCCCGGGCCGCTGTACCGTGGGCGCCCGCTCGTGGAGGGCTTGCTGCACCGTCTCGAAAGTCTCCCGGGACACCAGGGCGGGCCAGGCGTTCTCCACCCTTACCGGGTCTCCCGCCTTCTCGTCCTTGCTCTTGACGCCCCACACCGCCGTCCCCGTATAAGCTTCGTTGGTCAGCAGGTAGTGGACCACGTTCTTCTGCCAGCGGCGTCCCCGGTTGGTGATGCCCCGGCCGTTCAGCTCCTTGCAGATTTCCATCAGGCCGTTGCCCCGCCTGGAACTCTCGAATATCTCCCTGACGATGGGGGCTGCCACCGGGTCCACCTCCAGGGTGGGGCGGTCTTTCACTCCGTCGCTGACCTTAACCCGGTTGTAGCCAAAGGGAGCGCGGGACGCCAGGAAGAAACCACGGGACGCCGCTTCCCGCATTCCCCGCTTTACTTCTTCGGCAAGATTTTCGCTGTAGAACTCGTCCACGGACTCAATGATGGCCTCCATCAGCTTGCCGGTGGGGGAGTCGTCGGCGTGCTCGGTGATGGAGACCACCCGGATGCCCTTGCGCCGGAGCATAGACTTGAAGGCCACGGCGTGCTCCCGCTTGCGGGTGAATCTACTGAATTTCCAAACAAGGATCACCTCAAAAGGAGCCTTGGCCTTGCCGCCCTCGTCGATCATCTGGCGGAACTGGGGCCTATCGGCGATTCTGCCGCTCTCGGCCTCGTCAACGTACTCGCGGGCCACGGAGTAGCCGTTGCTCTTGGCGTAGTCCCGCAGGGCACGCATCTGGGCGGCGACGGAGAGGTCTACGTCCTGGCGGTCACTGGAGACCCGGGCGTAGAGGGCCGCCGGGGTCAATGGTTGGAACTGTTTCTTCATATGCGCTCCTTTTTGTTTGGTCAGGGCGGGGGTTGCTCTACTTGTCGGTCGAGTCGGCGACGGGGTGTACCTGGAGACGGAAGCCCAGGGACCGCAGCACCCGGAGTACGGTGTTGAACTCGGGGCTGGCCCCAGCCCGCATGGACTTGTACAGGCTCTTTTCGCCCAGGCCCGTCTCCCGGGCCACCCGCCGCATCCGGTGGGCGCGGGCCATCTGTCCAATGATGCCCATGATGCCGTTCAGGTCGCCCGCTTCCAGGGCGGTGTTGAGGGCAGCCGTCATCTCTTCGGATGTGGCCGGATATGCTGCATCTTTTTTTGTGCCCTGCATCGTGGCTGCCTCGCCCTGGTGATCGGTGCGTCAACTACATTGCTAATGGTGTCGCAACGGATACCATAGCGCAAGCGAGAAATGTCAGTCAGGGCCGCCGTTTTCGGGAATTGCTCACTTGCCGGCACAGTGAGCTGGAGGTGTCCGAAGGGCGACTGTCCGGCGCCGTGAGCGGTACCAGAAGTCGGTGAAAGCAGTGGGCGCCCTATTGGCCTTTCCAACCCCCAGCCCACCCACAATGCTTTTGACCGGACGCTCTCGGGGCGGCACCGTGACGGTCATGGAGGGGGGAGTTGAGAAGTTGGAAGGTGGACGTTTGGCGTAAGTCGTGGAGTCTGTAGGCAATGACAGATACACAGGAATCGGGGCTGGCATCATTGTCAGGAACAGCGGGACTCTCCCCTAATTCCACGTCTATCCTGTCTAAATTATTGGGTCCAAGTCAGACAGCCTGCCCCTCGCTCGTATCGACTCGAATTGCTTCTTGTAAGCGAAAACCAGTTGCTTTCTGGCGAGGGAAAGGTCTTCCGGCCAAGGGGAATTCTTGCCAAACTCCCTTTCCTGGAACAATTCGAAGCCCACCGAGTCCCTCTCCGCCTCCAGCTTGAAGTAACGGGCCGCCTGGAATGAATAATGCTGCACATCATACAGGGGGCGTCTCGTCTCTCCTGACAGGTCCCGCTGCAGGAGGAAGTCCCTTACCTGCTTCCCAACGGCAATGACCGGCGCGCCGGGCTTCCCGACAATCGCGATCTCTTCAAGAAGTAGAGGGTACCACTCCTTGTACCTGCGTTCCCGGTCCAGGGCTGCCACGGTCCCTGGCATTGCGCCCTTTGACACGTCCGTCAGGTGGTAGGTCTCTCCAGATTGGCATTTGCATAGGAACTGCTTTATCGAAAGTATGAAGAGCGCCAACGGCTCCCTAGGGTTGTCGGGCATGCTGTTGTTCCGGAATCCTTTCGCTATCTTCCCTTCAGCGTCTTCTATGCTGTCCGCACATCCGAAGCTGGGTTCCATGCCGACGAAGATGTAATCCACCTGGAATTCCCGTTCCTCTGAGGGCAAGTAGACTCCCCAGCCTTGCACCACCCGTTCAATGGCGTGGGCCTTGTCCCTTTCGACCTGCGCCCTGAAGAGACTCTCCAGGTTGTGGTATCGGGTCTTGTCTAATAGCATTTCGCTAAGCTTGCCCCTCTCCTTCTTTACTCCACCAACCCAAGCCGGATGGCAGTCCACGCCGGTCGATTCTTCATACTGGGACACTGCCGGTTGACAAATACGGCCCGCTGACCGGGATCCCTGATCGCTGACACTATTGACCTGACGCTACGGATCGCTACCGGCAGTTCGCCGCTTTTGGACACCTTCACGCAAGCGCCGGATTTGCCCTCCAAATATTCATCCAAACTTCGTCCTCTGCCATTCTCCCTGCGACTGGCCGCCTTCTGCTCGACACCTTATGTCTGGCGGTGAGGTCAAGTATCTTCCCTTCCTGGATCTTTAACACTTACCCGGAGGCTGGCGATCCCCATATTCTGCCAGTTTCCCAGCCGGTATCTCGGCCTGCTTCTCAGGTTGTTGATCACACCGGATGACCGGCTCATCCGCGAGGCGTCCCAGTGGTGAACCTCCCTCCTGCCATCGGCGTACAGCTCTTCAATCCACGCTTCCTTGGTGAGCAGCAGGGCTTCCAGGAAGTCCCGGCTGTTGGGCGGGTCCAGCGTAATCGGTAGGGTAACTCCACGCCATTCAAAGCGCGGGCCACTGGCTGGTGAATCTGCTTTGGTTCCAGGTGATACCGGCAGGGGATTCTCATCGGTGACGGTGCTCACGGTCTGAACCTGCCGAGACAGAAATTGCTCCACCATCTCCCGTTCCGGCGCAATTCCACAGATGCGCTCGGTGACCTCCGATACCAGGTCAACAAGGAGATCGTCAGGGGTTGCAACGATTTGGTTCCAAGCCTCAATGAAGGCCCTGTTGGCAATTTCGACTCGTTGCAGCGACTGCACCAGGTCCTCGGCGTTCCTGACCGCCCTGCCGACGCTGACATTCTCCTGGAAAAGGTACTCGGTGAACCATCGTTCCACCGTTGCGGGTTCCTGGGATATCAGGTCAATGCTCAGGAACCGTCTCTCTTCCCAGCTTCCCGGCTGCAAGGGTAAGTAGAGCCACCAGGTCTGGCCGTTGGTCAACACGGCCAGTCTCACTCCTTCCTGGAAGCAATACTCCAGCAACTGCTGCTGGTGATTAGCCAGATTCCCGCCAAGCCGCTTTACTTCAATGAACACGGCGTTGGCCGTGCCGGGCATGAGAGCGTAATCGACGCGGCGGCTACCCACCGTATATTCCGGCGTTACCTGCGATAGGTCGAACAGGTCCCAGCCGCAGAGACCCAGCATCCGGAGAACCACACTCTGCTTGGTGGCGGATTCATCCGGGCTTGTTGCGAGTACAGTGGTCCTGATTTGCTCGACCGCCTCGGAAATGGATTCGGCCACGCTCTATGTCCCTCGGCAGCAGCGAAAGGGCGGGGTTTCGCTTCAAGTTGCTCCAATTATACATGACCTTTATACATGACCTTTTCCGGTGTTACGAGTCGGGTCTCGGCGCGTCGCAAATGAGACCGCCGACGCGGGGCGGGCTCGGGATTTGCCTCTCGCCAATCCAAGACGAATGGGATGAATGGGGCAGCCGGTGCCGTAAGTACACCGGCCTTCTTCTTCACTATTGCTAGAACCACCACAGGAGACCCGTTTACTCGTGCGTGATGGCACGATAGCATAGCGGTGAAATTTATGCCGAGGTGAGGAATATTGGATGCGAGGTTCACAGAAGTTATCGGGCAGATGGAACCACTCTTGGATCGACTTTTGGGAGGTACTGCCTACCGTGGGGATACCTTGCAAAACCTTCATGTGAGACACGGTATTTATGGTTTTTTCGAGGGCGAGATGCCTATGTACGTCGGTCGCGTCGGCCCCACGTCCAAGCAACCTATGAGAACACGAATTAGACAGCACCGGAATGGGCAACCTCAAACGGCTCCTTTGCCGACATGGATGGTCAGAAGACACTTGGGGCAGAACGACATTACAGCAAAACAGATTGCGGTAGACTATCGGTCAATTTTCGACCAAATGCAGGAGCGCGTTCGAGAAGCGGAAGTGCGGGTCGTTGAAGTAGAGGACTGTACCATACAGGCGGTATTCACAGGCGGTATTCGAGATTTACTCCGCCCTTGTCTTGCAAACCCCATTCAACGATTTTTGCACTCATTGATGTAGGCACCGAGACGGATACGGTGTTTTGATGAGTGGTATCGGGACGGCCAATTTCGGAAATTGCCTGCTCACCTTCACCATCTGGCGACAACCCGGCACCTGGGTCCCTATTTCAGCACGAACCACCACAGGAGAACGAGGCCGACCAGCAATACAAGCAGCACCAGGGCGCCTATGCGAGATGCCATGAGCGCCTCTTTCGTATCCTTGTGCTCGGCGACCTCCTTCCGGTGCTCCATTTCAAGCTCGTAGTAAGGCCGGTTGGCGTTGGCGGCCGACTCCCTGGCCTCGTCCCGATCCCGCTCCAAATCGGTCGCCCTGAGTTGCCACTCGGATACGCTCTGCTCCAACTCCCGCACGGTCCGCCGAAGCTCCTCCTCCCTGGCGAGGGACCGGTACAGCAGTTCCTCATCGCTCACGTACTCCGGCCCTTCCATCCGCACGTACACCCGCCGCCCCTCCCGGCGAACCTCGACCTCGCCCCTCCGGATCATCCGGTCCAGGGTGGACATGGATACCTCCAGCTCCTCCGCTGCCTCCGCCTTGGACACCCAGCGGACTTGCTCTGACATCGCTTTTCACCTCGCTATGGGCTGACACGTCGGGGGGTTGCAAGTGGTACAAAACTGGTACATTTTACTCCCGGTATTTTAGTCCCACTTTTCATTTTCGTTCCTGACTGGTCAGGCGATGCATCAACCCCATTTCGTAGCTGAAACAGGGGGTTTTAGACCCTATTTCGGCCTTTCCGCACCACCAGATCCGGGCCTCCCGGGACAGTTTTGGACACCCAGCGGGCGTAGAGGGCAGATAGGGCCGCGTCAGTTGCCCCATCTCGTAACCCCCTCTATCGGACGCATCCGGTGCCGCAGCGAGTCCCACTGGTATGCCCGCAGTCCCGACAGCGCCAGCCTCGGGGAACGCGACTCCCACAGGGGATGCCAGGACCGGCCCAGCAGCCCCCGCCGGGTCAGCACCGGCGGGCAGGACATCAGGATGGGCATCGTCATCAGGCTCATCCCGGCCGCCGTCCTCGCGTAGGTCTCCTCCACTTCCTCGTTGTCCACCACGAACAGTGTGGTGGGGAACGGGGCCATGTCCTCCCCGGGAGCGTTGGAGTGGTAGTAGCGGGTGTAGGGCCGCAGGCGGGCCAGGACTCCCTTGGGGTGGCGGGCGCGCAGCTCATGCTCAAGGTAGAAGGGGACGTGCAGACCGTCAACAATGAGATGGCCCACGGCGTCGGGGGCGATGGCCGACTCCCCCAGTCGAAGGCCCGGTCGGTCTTGGCCATGGGGATGGACCAGGTCAACTCGGAGTATGTTGTCGCCCGCGCTTCGGCAGCCAGCTCCGACAGGAACCAGGTCACACCGTCGGCGTGCTTGGTCTGCCGCGCCCAGGTCTCGATGCGGTGTCCCAGGTGCCGGGGCCATCCGTGTTTGTCGGTGGTTAGCTCCGTGCTCCAGATGCCCCTCGTCGTCGGCAGTTCCGCCCGGTCCCGGCGGGTAACGTAGCGGATGCCCTCCTCCGACAGGGTGTAGCGCACGTCGCCGCGCTTGCCCCGGCGTTCGACAAGGCCGCAGGCGTTCACCAGGTTGTGCAGCATCTGGCTGACCCGTCCCTCGGAGACGCCCAGCCAGCGGGCCAGGTGCTCCCGGGGAATCATCGGGTGGTCGGTGATCTGGTCCAGCGTCCGCTTTTCCGACGGGGTCAGGCCGAAGGCCGGAGCCTGCGAGACCATCCGCTCCGGGTCGGGCAGCGACGCCCGCTTGCGCTCCGACGCTTCCGTGAAACGCCCCCGGTTCGGGCTGCCGCGAGTGCTGATGAAATCCAGCGAGTAGGGCAGGCTGCCGAAGAGCCACGAGGTGTAGCGCCAGACGTTGCTGTTCCGGTCCTCCAGCGCCTCCCGGGACTCAACGGCTACGTAGCAGTCGTCGATGTTCAACCGCTCGCAGAACCGGGTCGTCAGCCTCTGCTCCCAGACGCTGGGCGTCAGCACCAGAACCGTGCCGGGGCGGCGCCGGTAGTCGTACTGGGCGATGGCCCGCAGCCGGTCGTAGAGGGAGCGCCGCCTGAGCGCCGGGCCCTGGCGCACCACGCCGAAGCTGCGGCCATTATGGAGAGTGATAACCGCGTCGAACCGGCCCCGGCGTTGAAAGTCCAGCTGCGTCCGCAGCCCGTCGGTCCCGGGAGACAGGGACGCCGCCAGGCGGTACACCGAGGCCACCGCGTCAATCCGGCGGATGAGCAGGGTGAGCCACTCCCTGGACGCCGGGTAGGCCCGCACGTAGTCTGATGGCGTGTCGAATCCGAGAATACCGGCAGCCTCGGCGATCCCTTTCCTCGTCAGGTAGTACCGTTTGCTCGATGCCAGGTGGGCGGTCCCGTGACTGGCCCGCCCGGCCAAGCCATCGTCCAGCAGGCCCGTCAAACCTCGGTGGACCGTCGCGTGGGCCTCCCCGGTGATCATCGCCTGTTCTGCCGTGTCCACGAAGGGCATCCGGCTCAGGTGGTGCAGCAGTTCCTGGTCTGAGACTCTCATGTATCGAGCCTAGCAGACGTGGAGCGTGGCGGTAACCAGGCAGGTGTCAGTGCTGGCGTGGCACGTAACAGCCGCTGGGTGTCTTCCTGGATTTCGGCCAGTGGTTTCGGATTGGCATCGGCGCGGTGCCGTTTCCGAGAGGTGTTCAGCCACCAGCCCTCCTCTCCGGTGGCGGTTCTGGCGCGGCCACCGTTGACTCTCGCCGCAGGTGGGCGTGGGCGATGATCCGGGCCAGGATGCGCAGTCCCGTCTGCATCCTCTCCCGCTCCGCGTCGGTGTGCTGCGGGGATGTTCGCTTTGGAGCCTTCCCGTCGGCGGTTCCGGATTTCCGATTGCTCCCGGACGTACCGTGCTTTCCGTTTGTTCTTGTTTTGTCTCGCATACCCTCTCGCTGGGGCTGTGTGAATGGGCCTTCGTGTCGAACTGGGTAATGGGATTCAGGATCATGTCGTTCACCTCGGTTCCGTATGGGTGGGATTGGGCCATCGGCATCGTCTCCGGCTCTGCTATTGAGTGTGCATCACCGGGACACCGGAAAGAACCTCTCACAGGGTGCCGCACGGGTGCGGGTCCCTACTCGCCCCGTCTTTTCCGTCTCCCTTTCGCTCCTCCCACGCGGTCTCGGAGAGATGGCGTACCGATTCCCCGCCGTTGCCTATGGCTATGTGGTGTTCAGCGGCCAGTCTGCGGGCCTGGAGAACCTAGCGTTATCCCTCGAAAGGGATTTCATTGATGTAGTGGGCCCGGCGGCCCCCGGATGCCTCGATCCCATCGCAGGGATGATGCTGAGGAAAAACGTTGCGAGGTCAGGGGGTTGTACAGGAAAGTGGTTTGGACGCAATTTTGCAGATGCAGGCAGTTTCAAAGCTGAATAGCGGGTAAATCACCCTCTACCGGACCGAAACAGCGAACGCTTTCTGTCAGGGGCCGGTTGCGGCGAGCGAGCAAGGCCCACATTGGAAAACGACAAGTTTGCGGTCGTCGGAACTGCCCCGGGTGGCAGGCCCCAGCCGAAAACGACAAGTTTGCAGGGGGTTGAGGATCGTAGAACGGAGCGATGGGGCCTGGACGGCAGGCGGCGGCGACCGGCCGGACCTGCGGCTGATGCTCCTGCCCCCGGAGACGGCGCCGCCATAGGACCTGGACCGCAACGAGCAGTTGTGCTGGCGGTTGATGGAACTGGCCAAACTCCGGCAAAGGCGCGCCAGTCTGGAAATGCTGCGCCGGGCTGGCGGTGGGTCACCCGGGGCTGTGGCGGCGATAGCGGTCTCAGGTGAGGATAATGACGACGCCTTGCCGGTGGCATTGATGGTGGTCAACGCCGTCGCGGGCCCGTGCTTAGGGTTTTGCGAACAGTTTGGGGGCGATGGCGGCAAGAGCCTTGCATCCGGCATCGTGGTGCCGGATACTGGATAGTGTATTCGGGCTTTTGCCAGTGATTCTTGCCGAGAAAACTGGAGGGTCCCGTCTCAGGACCCGGGATTGGCCGCATAGGATTGAGCCCAGCTCTCCGAACGGCCGCCCGCGATGGACCTGCCCAAAAGGATCGAGCATCGCGCTCTCCCGATGGGCGTCCGCGAGGGACGTTAACCCAGGCGCACGGAGCGTCTCACCTGGTATCCCTACCCAAGTTGGATTCCCTGCCCCACGGACTGAATCGCGGAGGTGGCAACCGGAAACAGCACGGCGTCCCTTTCTCTAACGGTTTACCAGGCGTAGCAGATGACCTGCTTCGCTGTCCCTGAACGCTCGGGTTGGAGTTGATCACCAACTGCTAACCCTCCCATTCCCTACGCGGCAAAGCTGTTGGACAGCATTGAACAGGCCGCTGATCCCACACGCTCCGGTCGTTTGAGAACAGCGGGCCGGACGCTCACGATTGCGACGCAGTTTTCACCAGCGCGCTGTGTTACGGCGCGCCCGCTGGTTCCACTGCGTTCATCGCCATTTCCACTCACAATGCTCTCTCACGCCAGTTACCCGGCAAGTTTGACCCTGGGCTAATGCGCCTTTCGTCAGATCTAAATCGGCGTCGCGTTGCGCCGTCGTCCCCTGGACGGAGTGCGTCCGGCGCCGGTCAGTCGGATCTAGTGCTTGACCCCTGACCTGGGCGATCCGCGCCTTTGGCCAATCCCCCACCTGTCATTTCCAGTTGCGCTGCCCGACCCTGGGCGCAGTGCGCGTTCCGCACTGGCTGGCTTGACCTGCTGACCAAGACCCTGGGCGCAGTGCGCTCTTCGCGGGGTGGATTGAGCAGGCGTCTGTGGCGGCGTCAGGGTCCATACATTCGCATGGCGTTCGCCAACCATGTCGGCAGCGGGCGGGATTCGGACGGGCGACAGCGTCGTCTCCAAAGTCACACACTGGACGGGAGAACCGGGGCAAGCGACCGGCACAGGTCGTCGTGCCAATCACCGGCCCCGTGGCCGCCCTCGGCAACCGGATCGGCATCAAGCAGAAGGTCAGCGACAACGGCGACAACTACGACCAGATTCACATCGGGGAGGTAATCGACAGCAAAAACAACGACCAACGTAAGTTATATGTCATCACGGGCCGGTTGCAAAAACCGGTGAACCGGCAGTAACCCTTGACCCGCTGCGCAAAGCGTAGCGGGGTCCACCGAGGCGGCTTGATCTGCCGCCAATGACAATCGAATAGGCGCCAACGAGCGGGGTCGTCTCTCCCAACGGCGGAGAGGCGGCCCCGCTCTTCGTGTTTCGCAACCGGCGGACACACCAAAGCGGCTGAATGGACCGCACCCAAAGACCTTCATCTTTAACCGGAGAGCGAGGTCGGTCCATTCGGGCCGGGCTCGCTTTCTGCCTTTCGGAGGAAGCGACATGAAGGCTACTACCAGCATCGACAGGACGGAGAGCACCCACAACCCGGAGGGCACACTCAACGCCCTCGGCGACATTGACACCCTACAGGACAGGGACGCAAAGACCCGGGCACAGCAGGAGACGGCGCACCGGGGCAAGCCCGAGAGCGAACTCAGGGCGGAGGCCAGGCGCAAGGGCTTCACTCTCAAGGAACTGTCCCACTTGATGGGCGTCAACTACAGTTACCTGTCTCAGGTCAGCAGCGGGCGCAGGCCCTGGACCCCAATGCTGCGGGAAAGGGCCATGGCAGTGCTGGGCGAGGTGCCCGGCACTGGAATCGTCTACCGCCAGGGTGGCGTGATCCAGGGCGGTGAAAGCAGCTACATCCGCGAGCGGGCCCGGGAGCGGGGAATGACCCTCCGGCAGGTGGCGGACCGGGCGGGCCTGAGCTATGGGTACGTGGTCCAGGTGTCGAGGGGCCACCGTAATCTAAGTCCGGCCGCCCAGGCCCGGATGGAGTCCGTCCTGGATGCTCCCGTCAAGGTAGAGGCGGCCCAGCCCCGCGACGTGGACCCGAGCGCCCTGTGGGACCGGATGGAGGCCCACGGGTGGAGCCAGAATGAGGTGGCCCGGCGGGCGGGCATCAGTTTCTCCTATCTCTCCCAGATCATGAACGGCCAGCGCACCCCGTCAGGGGACGTGCTGCGGCGGCTGCACGATGTCCTGTTCGCGCCTTCGGCGGCGGAACTGGTGGCGCCGGTGGAACTCAAGGTCATGGCCTGGAAGAATGGTGGACGCAACGGCGTGGTGGTCAAGGGTGCCGGCGGGCCGGGCAGCGGCACGATTCGGACCGGCGGGCGGGTGCCCTGGGGCGCCGAGGTGGAGTTCGCCTATACCACCGGCTACGACAGCCACGGCCGGGTCTCGGTGAACCACATCGTGGACGAGAGGGGTTGCTCCACCATGCTGAAGCAAGGGAAACCGGACGGCATTTAGCGGGCTCCCGATGGGCTGACCTCATCCCCTCTACCGGATGATTGGACATCGGCCGTTACGCAAAAAGGACAGGACATCTCTGGTATACCGATGTCCTGTCCCATCCACGTATGCATCCTTTCTGCGATTCCTGATCCAGCCTTTATTTCCCTTCGCGATTGCCGTCATCCACCGCCACGAAGATGAGCAGCAGGTGAATGTCGTCTATTCCCAGGACCCGTTGGAACTGCCGCCGGGCCCGGGCGACGGGCTGAGTATGTCGTTCATCAGCAGGGTTGCGTTGCGAACCTCGCGCCGTAGTTTGAGAGTAGGGATAGCGTTCTCCTGATTGCCGTGGCATACCGTGTTTCGCGTACACCGTCCGCAAGCCTCAACGCGTCAAAGATCGTGGGCTCAAACTTCTGTCCATGAGTCGATTTCCGGGAGCGTCAGCCAATCACGGTCGGCGAAGGGCAAAAGTCGTGCGATGTTCTCTTTTCTCAGCAACCGTCTGTATTTTCTGGGTACGTCAGAGCTTTCCAACTTGGCGTGAAACTCGTCGAATCCCCATAGCGGGACATTGTTGCGCTCAGGGATTTCCAACTCCTCGGCATCCCCGAGGCTAATGTAGATTCCTTGCACAGTCGTTGGAACCTCCGGCAATCTAAGACGTGTTGCAATCTCATTGGGGTCTATTTGTAACCTGTCCACCAAGTCGCAAAATCGCTCGTATGACGCTTTCAAATCTTGGTCGTGCGTTGAGCGCGCTTTAACTTCAATCGCCAATATCAGGTTTACACCATTCCGATGGAACCCTCCCACCGCGTCAACCTCGCGTTTATGGTCCTTCAGTTCCACGTTATTGCGGACCGTGTCGTAGCCTTGTGCAGTCAGGTACAAGGCTGCCATAGTTTCCGATAAGGCTGCTCGTAGGTCGGCATTGGCATCAACGTTTCTCTTGTGGGCTGACCGCAGTGCGTTCCATCCGTGAGGCGAGAGTAGCGCTATAAGTTCGTCGTCGCTCAGTGGACCCACATCCGTGACTCTGATTCGTTGTTGGTATCTGTCCAGCAGCCGTTCCAGAGCTACTTCCGATCGGATGATGTCCGGGTCCGAACTCCCTGTACCTGCCACGCCGTAGAAGCACCACCAGGTGCTTTGGTCCGAGAACATTCCCGTCAATGGCATCTCTAACGCAATTGTGATCTTGGTGTAAGCTGTATCGTCGCACATACTACGTATCCACAGCACGTTTGCTCGGGTATTCTCGTCTAACCGTGCGCATAAGCCGTGCAAGACGGTTTCTACCAGCAGATAGCTGAGTTCGTCGGCGGACGCCACCAGACGGCGATTTCTGCCCAACATGGCGTCCAGCCGCTTATGCTGCGAGTACACCGGCTCAGGTGTAGTCGGAATTACAGGCGTTGGTATCCTGACCAGTCTGCTCGGCACTAGCAACTGATCCTCTGCGCGTGCGTAGGACTTGAGAAATCCTTCCAGCTTGGCCTTTGCGGACTGCGCCAACATCCTCAAGTTGCAGGTCAGCGAGTATGGGAACGTTTCGCTAACCCTACTTCCCTGCATGTCGGCGACGGCGAAAGCCAGCGCGGCCACAGCTCCCTGTGGATGGGACGGATGCACCCTTCGCGGTCTTGGAAACCGCAGGCCGTAGTATTCATCCAGAGGCGTGAGTATGTCCATCGCGTCTTCTTCGTCATCGTATTCGTCTACGAAGTACCTGTGGCCGCCAGGATTGATGAAATTAACCGCGCTGCTAATAGCATTGCCATCCCACAGTGGGCCAGCTAGCCAGGCGGCTGCACGTTGCTTGATGATGTCGGACGTGCTGGCGAACGGACTGTTATCGGTTAGATTACTTTCCGCCTGGCATTCAGGCAGCGACTCCAAGAGTGATTGGGCGAACTCTTGCGTGTCCCGTATCACATCGGTGAGTTTGCCCCAACGATTTCCGGCCTTGCGACAACCCACCATCAGGCCGTTTATCGCTGCCAGGATAGTAGCCAAGCCGTGGTCCGACGACTCGGTGACCACAGGGACCGCTTGCGTGCCGCCCTCTCTGAGGTAGAACCACCACCTCTGTAGGTCTTCGTCAATCTCGTAGCCAAAGGCTTCGGGTTGTCCTATCAGGGGTTCCATAAGACTAAGCAAGCTCGCCTGGAGTACCTCGCTGTACCCGAAAACAAAACCGTAGTTGTTCGCGAATTCCCGGAACAATGGACTTTGCTCCTCCAATATCGCCAGTTCATTTTCCACGGTGATTGCTGTCATTACCTGGATTATCCTCAGCATTGTGCGTACGGTCGTGTGCGCTTCGGCACCCTGTCCTGTTATTCCTTCACGCATAATGTCCTCGAATTCAGCGCAAAAATCGTGAGTATTGGTCGCTCTGTAGTCAGACTTTCCTCAGTATTCCGAGGAAGGATAAAGGCGCGGTGATCTAACCTGACTCATTTTTCTTCAAGGGATCGAACAACGGTCATCCCTCAGGATGCTATTGCACCCCTTCGTACCAACTTGGCAAGAGAGTTCAACAGTCCGCCATTGTTTAAAAAGAGTGGCGGTGCTTTGGCAGGTTGGTGACTCCCGCGCACCGGTGCTCACCTATCAGACACGGCCTGAAATGCTCAAAGCGGCCGACGCATTAGGCAGTGGACCCCGCCGTAGAAGTCGGCGTCTAGGGATTCAGGCGTGCGGTGTCTGATATCTTCATCGGGTCCGAGCTTGCTGCTCCATCTGCCGCCAGGCAACTGCACGGCGGCGTGTGTCCATTTCCCTTGCCTATCGGCGTAGAGCGCAATTTTGCTGAAGCCCGGGTCATAGACGGGGTCCTCGCACGATTCGTAGCCCAGTCCGGCGAAGACCTCTATCAGGCTTTGGATGGAAGGAGTACGGCTGGCGTGATCTGGCCAGTAGTAATCGGCTCCTTCTACGTGACTCCACCAACGGTCGGTTTCGCCGACGACGTAAGCGATGCAGTTGTACTCGTCGTCGGGTTCACTGGTGACCTGGTAGCCTTCTGCGGCTAGTTGGGGCAGGTGTCCATCAATCCAAATCGGTGTTCCCAAGCTCGTATCCTTGCTGGCGACCCCAGTTCAGCCAAGCCTGGGTCATTTCCTTGATGCGTCCGCGGCTTTCCGGCGGCACCGGTCTGGCACCGGTGATGGCGTTGAGGGCGACGAACCAGTGGTTTGGCCTTTCCGCCAGTCGTTGGAGCAGCCAAGGCACAGCGGGTTCGCCCATCCCAATGATGCTTTGGTAGGCTGGGTGTTGCGTCATCTGCTCGATGTCGGCACCCCGGGGACGGTCACGTTCCCACTCGACGGCTAGCCTCTCAAAGGTTTCGCGATCCGGCACCGACTCTGCCACTCCGGTCAAACTGGTCGCCAAGAGATCATCCAATGTATGCACTATGCGATACTTGGCCGGTGCTTCCCCTACTTCCAGTGCCTTGAAATGGGCCCTCCCACACGCTACTTTGGCGCGTTCAGTGTTGCGTAAGTCGTCTAGAAAAGGTGTACCCTTGGTCTCGGCAACGAAATATAGCCGTTCATCCTTCTCGTTCTCTATAAGCACCGACCAATCTGGATTATACGCGCCCAGCGGGGTAGGAACCTTGAACCAGTTCGGCAGCTTGGCGTACACCTTCACGGCCGAGTTCATCTCCAGTTGCTCGGCAAATCTCGCCTCATTATCGGAGTCCCAAATTACATAGTCGTACACCGACTTCCGAGAGGCAATCATATTCTTTAGGTAGCCAGTCAGTTCCTTATTGGCGAACAACTCTTGCGCGTAGTACGCCTCGTCTCCGGTACGCTGGTACTTGATACCGTCAACCAGCGACGAGCGTTTGCGGCGGTTGATAGCGTTTGCAGCAGTCTCGATAAATCTCTGCGGGTTGACTCTGAAATCGTCCAACCGACTGCTGGCGGACAGGATGCGGGCGATGCTGCGGCGCGTCAACTGTGTGCGGTTCTGCAACTCCGTAAGCACGTCGGGCAGCTCGACGTCATCGTTCCGCAAGCTTACCGGTGCCCCGGCTTCCAGCGGACTAGGCTGCACTCCGCCTGGCCCAATGGACAGGTCAGCCGTGTCCCATCGCATTCTGGGGCGCGGTATGGGAGGTGCATCACGGAGGGCGTCGGCACACTCTTTGACCAAGTCATCGTTGTCAAAGTGGACGCGGTAGGTGGTCTGATACTTGATACGTTCCCAGAGGGCCTCGAACTCTTCGCTGCTCAGAACCGCCTCCCGGGGCCGCGCCGTGCGCCTTTCCACAGCATTCTTGATCTCAATGCGCACGGTTGACTTGCGCAGCACCTCGATTATCGCTTCACGCATCGCCTCAAACTCGTTGGGAAAAGTCAAAGCACCGTTATGCAACGCCTCTTTTAGGAGGTCCGTTACTTTGCCTTCTTGGTCCAGGTAGCCATTGGTGAGGAGGTATCGACGCAGCTCTCTAGACTTCTCCACCCCCATCCGCCCATTCTGGCTGCTTTCGTCACTGACCAACGCAAAGTGGTGCTCCTCAACCACACCAAACCGGATCCCGGTCTCCTCCTCAATCTCCAGTTGCAGGTTCTCGGCGAAATCTTCGTAACTTTCCTGGGCGATGACGGTCAGAGTGTTCACCTCAAACCCGCGCTGTCTTTCCCCGTCCTGGTTGACGCACAGACGCAATCCCCGGCCAATCGTCTGCCGGCGTTCTCGCTCCGTCTGTATGTCGCGCAAGGCGCAGATCTGGAACACGTTGGGGTTGTCCCAACCTTCCCGCAGCGCGGAGTGGGAAAAGATGAACTTTAGCGGTTCATCAAAGCTCAGCAACCGTTCCTTGTCACGCATAATCAGGTTGTAGGCGCGCTCGGCATTGTCCCGGTCGGTCTGGCGGCTCTCCGACGTATCTGTCCAGCCTCCGCGCCGGTCAATTGAAAAATAGCCTTCGTGAGCCCGCTCAGCGGCGTCGGTGAGGTCGTCAACACCTTCAAACAAGGCCCGGTAGTTCGGGTGGTTGGCGATGCGGCGATATTCTTCCTCAAAGATAAGGGCGAATTCGCCCTTGATCGGGTTGCCGTCCGAGTCGTAATCCCGATAATTCGCTACCTTGTCGACGAAAAACAGGGAAAGTACCTTGATGCCGTGGGGATGAAGCCGCTTCTCCTTTTCCAAATGCTCCCGTATCGCTTTGCGGATCATCTCGCGCTGTACTGCCTGTTGGTCAACCGCGCCGTAAGCTTCCCCGGGTTGCAGCCAATGTTCACTACCCGGCGCTCGCAACTCTACAGACTCGTTACGTCCAACCCTGATTTCTCCGACGTAGTGGTTGCGGTAGATTTCGCGGCGAGTTCTGCGCTCAAGGTCCTCGCCGTCCTGAACATTGACTTCCTGACGCTGAACCCCGCCTGCGGGTGTCTCCACGTCAACTTCAAGCCGCGCGGTGACCGCGCCGCGCCGCCGTTGGGTTGACACTAACCGCACGAAGGGAGCGTTGTGGTCGTCAACGACCGTCCCGGCGGCCACTTCGATCTGCTTGACAAGCTTCTGCTCGTAAGCATCCACCGCGTTGAGCCGATAAACCATGTGATGCTGGTCCACGTGGGTGGCCGAGTAGCGCAGAGTGCAGAGTGGGTTCATCCGATCCAGCGCCTGCCGACCCTGTCCGCTCAGGCCTCCGTCCACGCTCTGCGGTTCATCCACGATGACTATGGGATTGGTGGCGCGGATCAGCTCAATCGGCGCCTCGCCGCCGGTTTTTTCGTTTTCTTGGTAGATTGTGTTGATGTCCTTCTTATTAATTGCGCCGACGGTCATCACCATAATCTGAATCTGCGGGCTCGTGGCAAAGTTGCGCACCTGTCCCAACTTGGCTGAGTCGTAGATAAAGTGATCGAAAGGGACACTGGAATAGAGGGCCCGCAGGTGCTCGCCCATCATTTCCAGCGACTTGTTGACGCCTTCCTTAATGGCAACCGACGGCACGACGATGGCGAACTTGGTGAAGCCAAAGCGTTGGTTCAGCTCAAATATTGTCCGCAGATAGACATAGGTTTTGCCCGTACCCGTCTCCATTTCCACTGTGAAGTCGCGGGATTCCAAGGACGGCGCAGGAAGCAGGCTGTTGCGGAGCTGTACTTCTTTCAAGTTGGCCAGGATGGCGTCGTCGGGCAGGATCAACAGGTTGCCCACACCAAGGTCGTTTTCTAACAGGCCGAGTTGTACGGCGTTGACCGAGGCGCGAGCCACCGCGAACTCACTGCGGCAAGCCTCTTGGCCGCGAAATAGGTCGCAGACTGCCGCGATGGCGTCCCGCTGATACTCCAGGTCGGGTTCAAACTGAAACTTCATCATATGCTGCGCACATTCCTGATGCCACGCTGTCGCAGGATTTCGGTACAGTTGGTCTTAGCAACATCGTCAGCGAAGGCACTGTCACGGAATACGACCGTACCGTGGTTGGTGTTGTCCAGGACGTCGCGCCAGTTGGCGACGCCACCGGCCAGTTCCTCAACTTCACCAGCCTCAATCCGCTGGGCAAGGCAGGCGATCAGCGCGCCGCCGCCAACGGCGTTCACCGCCTTGCCGGCAATATCGCGGGTTGCTATGGGAGAGCACAGGTCAAGCCCTTGTTTGAGCAGCAATTCATACAAGATGTCCTGCTCGCTGCGGCCCGCCTTGGTGTGGTCAACATGGTCCAGCAGCGACTGCTCTAGATCATCGGGATCCGGTTCCCACGTTTTGACATTAGAGCTGTCCAATTTGAAAACGCGAAAGCCAGTGTCCTCTGCCGGCTGTGAGGTCAAGTCAGATAACTCTGATCCCACATTCCGGATCCGGGTAGTACCCATTTGGAAGAGCGATTTCATCGCTTTTTCTGGTGCGGGCAAGGGCTCGGGAATCTGCACACATATAAATCGCCGGTTTCCGCCATCCGCTTGGTTCTGCTTTATAACAGCGTGGCCTGTAGATGCGCTCCCTGCGAAGAAATCCAACACAATATCGTCAGTATTTGGGGATGTGCCGAGAAGTAGTATCTGTTGGATCAACCGCGTAGGTTTCAGGGAATTCAGGACGTTCTCGTTGTGTTCAAAAGTTACATACTCTAGCAATTCCTTTTTTGCTTCTTGAGTATGGCCAACAGTCCGATAATCCCAGATCGTCTGAGGAACAATTCCGTCTTGGACTTCGGACAAGAACCGCTTTTGCGCGGGCATGGCGTCCCCGTTTGGGCCCCACCATATCTGATTGTCTCGGTCCATGGCTTGGAATCTTTCGTACGATTGGCGCCAGTACCTTCCAACTCCAGACGTGAAAGTCTTACCGGTGGGACCAACAACCTCGTACCTGCCTCTACTGTAAAAGTTGCGAGCCGTCAAATCACTGGGTTTCCAAGGGCCCCGCGGGTCCTCGTCCGGGTTCGTATATCTGGCGTTCGCCTCCTCAGAACGGGGGAGAAGATTGGGCCTCCAAAAATCCGCGTTACGAGCGTAGACCAGCACATAATCGTGGTCCACTGAAAAATGGCGGGCGCTGTTTTTTGGCGCATACACCTTTCGCCAAACAACGGTGGTTACGAAGTTTTCTTGTCCGAATACATCGTCGCAAAGAATGCGCAGCCGACTCGCCTCATGGTCATCAATTGATATGAATATGCATCCGTCCGGCTTCAGAAGATTTCGGGCAAGTTTGAGGCGAGGATACATCATGCTTAACCAGGCAGTGTGAAAACGCCCAGAAGCATCCGTATTGCTGGAAAACTTCCGGCCTTTGCCATCCACCTGTCCCGTAATATTGAGATAGTTCCTGATGCCGTCACGGTAATCGTCTGGATATATGAAATCGTTACCGGTGTTGTAAGGCGGGTCGATGTAAATCAGCTTCACCTTGCCTGCATAGCTCTTTTGCAGCAGCTTCAAGGCTTCCAGGTTGTCTCCCTCGATCATCAGGTTCTGCGTGGAATCCCAACCCACACTTTCCTCCAAGCAGGGGCGCAGTGTTCCCGTGGATGGCGTCAGCGCCAGGCGGCGGGATAGGCGCTTGCCGTGCCAGTTCAGGCCGTACTTCTCCTCACTGTCTTCCACGGCGTCGCCCAACAACTGCCGCAGCACATCGAAGTCGGTCCGGCCTTCGGTAAAAGCCTCGGGAAATATGGCCTTCAGTTGGGCAACGTTATCGGCCACCAAGTCTGCGGAACGGGTTTCGCAGTCCGCGTCGGTGAGCAGGTTCATGAAGGTCCCTCCGAACAAATCGCGGCAATCCAGCCGTGTTGGAAGCGCCCAATTATCGGGCAGGCGATTCACGCATATTGCAGCAAAACGTCAAGTTTACGAGAGAACGGAGCCAACCGTTGGGGTTAGCCTGCGAAACCCGGCGCGCCCTTGCGGTCTCCGGCACGTCGTGGCGAACTCTGACCATTATACTGCGTTTCTTGAGATGGTTTCCCCTGTCGCCTTACATCTTCGCTCCCGTGGCTGTGGTCGTAGTTGTGGCCACTTTGGCGTCCTGTCGATCGATAAGAGGAACCAGTCCCGACCGCGCGAAGATACTACCAAACTCTTTGCATGCGAAGACGTCCCCAAGAATGAAGCGTCCGGAACTGTGGACAAGGTCTACCGTCGCATTAAGAAACGCGATTTGAGAGCCAGTACCGGTCTAGGTGACTACCTAGACCGGCTCCATCCCGCGCGGTCCACTTTAACTCCGCCTTTTACACCGGCATCGTGCCGGGGCGGGCTTTCGCCGCCAGCAAGCAGTTGCCCTATGCTGACGTGCTGACCGACCTGCTGAGGGTGGAGGTGGCCTCCCGAAGGGAACGCTTCCTCACCACCAAGACCAGGATGGCCCACCTGCTCTTCCAGCGCACCCTGGATCAGTTTGACTTCGACTCCCAGCCCTCCGTTGACGAGCGTCTGGTGAAAGAATTGGCCAACCTGGCCTTTGTCACCGAGGCCACCAACATACTCCTCCTGGGACCGCCCGGCGTGGGGAAGACACATCTGGCCATTGCCCTGGCCCTCAAGGCCATCGAAAAGGGCCAGGGCGCCTACTTTGTGCGCGCCTACGACCTGATGGAGGACCTGCGCAAGGCCCGGGCCGAAAACAACCTGGACCGAAGGATGCGCATCTACGTAGCGCCCAAGGTCCTCATCGTGGACAAGTTCGGCATCTGGACCTGTGACCGGTACTCGGCCACAGCCACCGCTTTCATTACTTTAGTGTCGGCTCGATACGAACGGGACAGTATCATCCTCACGTCCAACAAGGGCTTCGGAGAATGGGGTGAATTGTTGGGGGACACTGTCATCGCCTCGGCCGTCCTGGACCGGTTGCTGCACCACAGTCACGTGATCAACATACGGGGAGAGAGCTACCGCCTCAGAGAAAGACTCCAGGCTGGCTTGTTCCCTTCTCAGCAACACTTAAGTACAGCGCCGGAGGAGGCAGTTCTAATTGTCGTTCATCAACGGGTATCGGCTGAAGATGGCGGAGTTGCGGGCGGACAACGTGGCCACCGGAGTGATGGTGGACGAGTCCCAGGCAGTACTTACAGACAAGCGGTTGGCGCGATACCACCGTGGGAATTTTGGCGCCGCCGCCGTTGTTGGATGCTATGCCTGAGTTAAATTTAAGCGTAAGCTCATTAATCTAGGAGGGGTTACATATGACCAGCGCTACGAATGGGCAGATTTACTGCCTGAAGTGCCGTAACAGAACTGATACCTTGGAGTTTCAGGAGGTGGTCCTGAAGAACGGAAGGGCCGCGGTTACTGGCAGATGTGCCACCTGCGGGACAAAGAAGTTCCGTATGGGTGCAGCCAGGAAGTAACTAATCAGGAAGGCTTCGCCAGACTGTTGTTACTTGGCCCTTGAGATCAAGCAGTGTCACCATAGGGGTGAAGTCGCTCGGCGCTCAGGCGAATCTCCGTTTTGCGCGACCTGTTGGTTGCAAACCTAACCTCCGTTATATACCGAACAGTTCTTCAACGAGTAGCGCGACAGCAGCGGAGTCGATACCACCATCCGCCGAATCCTCGGTCGTAACCAATGTGCCTCTAGGCCCACCCCCTTCCGCCATAGGTAAGACGCCCTTCGCCTTAAACCATTCCACCTTCTCGAGCCATTTTTGCCGGTAGCCTTCGTCGGATAGCATTCCCAGATGCTCCCAGTAGTAGGTTTCGCCCGTGTTGTCGTCCTCAATGGTGAAGTCCGGATACTTGGTGACTCCGTCAATCTCAAGGGGCTCTTCGTATCGATAGTCGATACCTTTGGCGAATAGCAGATTTGCGATGATTACCTCCGACTTCGACCGCACCGCTTCTCCCCTAGCGGTCCGGTGAATCAGGTGCTCTTCAAGGAACTTGTCACCTATCTGAACGGGATCTGGTGGACGGAAAAGATTAGTGAGCCTGCTTGCCGTATCCGAGTACAGCTCGGAGCTGACGCGCTGCAAGTCTGTAGGCGACCCTTCCATTAGAATTACGAGCTTTTCTCTCTGCCTGGTCAGAGCAGTATAGATTAGCTCCCGGCTGAGAGTATGGTTGGTCTTGGGCAAAACCAATAGCACGATTCCAAACTCGCTGCCCTGGGCCTTGTGGACTGTCAACGCGTATGCCAGTTCCAGGTTGGCCTGACCTTCCTCGTCGAAGTCCCTCGGAGAGAATTTCACCGAATATCCCGGCTGAGTCGAGAATTCAACCTCGAGCTGCCGAGGGGGATAGTTGAAGGACTTGGTTCGCATCTGTCCGACTACCATGCCAATTTCACCATTGGCAAGGTAGCCCTCTTCTTGAGGCCATCTCCTTTCCTTTCGCAGGCGGGTGTTCCTGTTATTTATTACCTTGTCTCCGTAGACTATCAGTTGGTCACCTTGTGGTCCGAGGAAGCGTCGTGGTCGGAAAGGTGGTACTACAGTGGAGCTTTCGACCTGGTTTGACTTGAATCGTTGGTGAATGAGTCGGTTAAGGGGTTCCACTCCCCAGGGTTTTTGCCTGGACGGGCTGAGTATCTGCCAAGCCTCGGCTTGAGCTCCGGAACGGCGTACGTTGAAATATGCGTAGCCACCTGAAATATTGCCGCCCAGAGTCTGTGAAAATTGGAGAGCTTCATCCGCTTCTTTGTCAAAGCCCAGCACTTCGCCGAGAACCGAGGGCAAGTGTTCTTTCAGGTCATCTGCCTTTTCCCAACGGACAATCTTTACTGTTTCACTAATCCTTTGTCCTGATAGAATCTCGAAGACTCCATCGTGGCTTGGGCCTGGCTCCCCTCCGAACCAGTCGGCGAGTTCGCGGTCGTCGCGGTCTCGAACTCCTTGTCGCCTAGGTACAGTCAATTCAGCATATGAAGGTCCGACCTTGGGGAAATTGGGTGTAAATATCTCTGGCCGCAGTCGAGTGATGATATCCACAAAAGGCCTTCCGGGGCCGATGGGTGGTAGCTGTCGGTGGTCGCCAACCAAAATTAGCCGATGTACACCTGCCAATGATTCGATCAGCGCCGCGAGCATCTCCTCAGTGAGCATGGAACATTCATCTACAATCACGGTGCGCCCCACTTGCTCACCCGGTTGACCGGTCAAGACGTACCGTTGGGTCCGCCCTTGAAAGCGTCCTGACCGAAGCAAGAACTGGGCAAGTGTGAAGGCCCTGACATTCTGGAGCCCATTTCGGTTGATGACCTCCTCCATTCTCACGCGGGCTTTGCCTGTAGGAGCCAGCAGTACAATTCCGTTCTTGTTAATCTCTGGATGCCTGCAGAGAACCGACAGCAGTGTTGTCTTGCCGGTGCCAGCCGAGCCTATGAGGACACTGATACGGGCATTGGCGACTTCCTCGAGAGCCGCCGCCTTTTCCTCCCGTGCCCGCTCTTCCTGCTCCAATTCAAGTGCATCATTGGGAAGTGGGTCTAGGCCCTTGTCCAATTCACTTCGCCAGTCAAACACGACATTATGGCGGTGTCCCTGGGCCCGTGCATCGATAGTCTTTCGGATGAGGTCACCCGCCGCCCCCAGTCGTTCTAATTGGTAGGCTGGGCTCCCGTCCGTCATCTCTACAACACGGATCTCTCCAGCGAATAGCGTGTCTTCGGCGACTTTAATGAGATCTCCGGTCACCAACGTCCGCTGCTCATCCTCAGCCTGATCTCGCAGGCGTAGACTCTGAATAATAGTTGCCCTTGGGACCAGTGTGTCGCCCCTGGCTATAGCAGCCTCAAGTTCACGAATTGACAGTGCGCGAAGGCGGCGCGCATCGATGGGCGTGGCTATTCTGGATGGTTCGGGGATCGCGAAATTCTCACGCAAGGAAAGAGAGGGGAAGAGGCCACGATCGACAGAACTGATTGACACCGGAGTTGAGGTCCAACGGGTAGCTTCGTATAGCAGGTACGGGTTCTGAAGAAAGGCAAAGTCCTCTCCTGGTATAGCTTTTGCGGCTCTGTCCTCAGGTGTGGCTATTGCCATAGCCTGTTCCGGAGTCAAGTCAACCCGACTTAGGAGTTCAAGAAAGGCCCGCCGGTCGGTTGGCATTCCTTGCCACGCCATCGCTGTAGTCCGGTCTATACGCTTGGCAAGTTCTGGAGATAGATAATCTTCCGGAGCATCAAGCAACGTGAACCAAAGGTCCCACGGTGACTCGGCGCTGCCGGCAAGGTCGTTCAAGACCTTCGCCACGAAATTGCCCATGGGAACTCCGCAGGCGTACAGTACTGCGCCCATTCCGGGGAAAGGCCCTCTTTGCTGCCAAAGCCTGCCCAATTCCTGGTCAATCCATGCCTCTTGTATTCCAATGTCTGCACCAAACAACTCTGCGCTTTTGGACAGGGCGTCGCGAATCGATAGTAATGCTTCAATGGCAGCGTCATCGCTTACGTGTTCGGTTGCATAAGAGAATTCAGTGAACCTATCCTCAGGAGCAAATGCAACTACCTCGGCCGGATCAAACGCCTCTCCGCCTTGGGATTTCTCCAGGGCCTCTTGATAGGGCAAAAGAAAGCCGTCTTCGCAATTGGAGCGAATGGAATGCCCAATCATCCTCTCCCAAAGGAAGCTCCTGATCTTCCCGTCGGTCGGGCCATCATACGAGTATTCGGTAAGTTGACCCATTGACTTGACCCGGCCCACGCCGACAAGGGCACGTCTTCCTGGGGAGTCTTCCACCAGTGGCACCTGTTTCGCATAGAAGAAGACAAGAGATACATCTCGCTTCACATGTGCCCAAAACATGTTTAGCAATGCGGTCTGGTTTCGGTAATCCTGCCACCAGGCAGTGTTAAACCCCAGATTTGGTTCAAGGCTCTCAGTTACCTCATCCAGCGGAAGCTGGTCCTGCAAGCCCGGACTTCCGTTGCCACGGAAGGATTCCTTCATCATCCACCTGAATGGCACGGCCGCGGCTGAGTAAGCCGGATAGTTCAGATGGGTTGGCCTGAAATGGCCATGAGTGCCCTGGTCGTCCCTCCTATAAGGGTGAGTAACGGTTCTCGCCAGCCCATGAGGGCTCATGAAAGCTCCACGTTCTTGCATGCAGGGAGGGACATCGTTAGTGTCTAAGTCCTTTAGGTGTGTGCCAGCGAGGCTTGATTCAGAGGCCTCATCCTTCTTTTCGGCTATACGCTTGAGTATGGTGCAAGCCGAGTTATTCTTGGGGTCATGGCACACAACGCCATTCCAGCCTGCATCGTGCCAGGGAACCCTCACTGATATGTGGTGAACGGGAAAGGTTAGGTCTGAAGTCATTAGACGATACCGCCTCAAGGGGTAAAGGTTGCTTTAATTTTGAACTCTTAACCTGTTAGCCTTGCAAAACAGAGCTCGGTTCCAAGTGCAGCTTCATACTACAATACACGCATAGGAATAGCATACTGTGTCGTTATCCACGATCATTAGGACACCCTGAGCGCGAGTGATTTAGACTTTTATCAGGTTATGGCCGAGGGGTCAACCACCTCCTTTGTCGCCCAGGAGTTTCCGGTGGGGCGACAGTTTTTCTCGGTAGCTAGCCCCCTCGATGACGACCTGGATAGATATGCAATACGGGAGGAGACACGACGGGAACACCTGGCCGAGCTCCGGCGCATCTACGGCTACCGGATGTTCTTGGGACGTTGCGTCCGGGACCTGAAGATCTGGCTCGAGAACGAGGCGGAAGCGGCGCGCTCGAATGAGGGGCTGGCGCGGCGGTTCGTGGAGGAGTGCCGGCTCCGGCAGGTGATCCTGCCGGGATCATCGGTCCAGCAGCGTCTTTGCGCGGACGCCCATGTTGCCGCAGAGCCCCGGATGGAGACTCGCATCGCCGCGGGCCTGGACGCTGCCATGCGCCTGCGTCTCGATCGGCTGCTTGCCGAGGAAGTCGACGGCGGCGTGAGCCGGTTCGTCTGGTTGCGCCGGTTCGAGGTCGGCCAGAACTCAGCCGACATCAACGCTCTTCTCGATCGCCTTGAATTCCCGCAGGGCTTAGATCTTCCCTCCGATCTGCTGGACACCGTTCCACCGCATCGCATTGCCCGTCTTCGTCGCCAGGGAGAGCGCTACTTCACCGACGTGTTGCGCGACGTTTCTGGTGATCGCCGTCTCGCCATCTGTGCCGTGGAGTGGCGCGGCACTATCGCCGATGCGGTGGTCGAGACCCACGACCGGATCGTCGGCCAGACCATCCGGAGTGCGCAGCGGCGCAGCGATGCGCGCATTCAGGATTCGAGGACAGTACTGCGCGATACTCTGGCCTCTTTCAGGACCTATGTGGAGGGGAAAATCTCAATATAGGGTAACGGCTCATTTACAAAGGCGTTGCTAACTGATACAGCGCTTTCAGGGCCACAACTGGGGCGACACCGACGGGCCAGTCTAGCGATATGTACACTTCACCTTGGCTTGAGTTTAGTATCTCCAAATATGCAATCTCTTTTCTATTGGATCGACAGTGCCCCACCAGCACATCTTCAGCATTCGCGTCTCAGCGATGGGTGATCTTGGCTTCTCGCTCCAGCTCAAGTGCTACGGAAATTGGATCGATTTCATGCATTCCATAGTTTCCTCGTGGTGTTTGGCGACTCACGACCGCACACCGGCCTCCCATCTACTCCAGTGGAGCCAAGCCTATCTCTTCGGTAGCTTCTGCATCCCACTTACGCGGTCTTGACGCCTTCCATTCCTTGTCTTTCGGTGGATTCAGGATTAACCACCTCAATACGGCCCAACGACTTCAACGCCCATGCCACTTGAGGGTGGCGGTGTTTTTCAGCGTCCTCTATACGACGGGGACGATCTGCCACCAGTTCGGCGAGTGTTGTCTCGTCCCTACGGAGATTTGCTTCCCAAACCGGCAAAATCCGGCGTTCCGACTCGTCCTCGCTCTCTCGGATGCGGTTCAGGGTGGCCCGGGTTTCCGCAACTTTATCTCTGGCTGTCATTTCTCGATAGTCGAAATACGTCATTAACCTGGCAACTTCCTGGTCAACCCGCTCAGCCTCAGTTTCCCCGAGAATAGCGTCAAGCCCGCCCACGGTTTCTTGGAACACCTGAATACGATTCTCCAGAACTTCCAAGACCCTTTCTTCAATGGTATCTTTAACCCATAGGTTAAAGATACTGATAGCTTCTTCTTGCCCGATACGGTCCACTCGGCCAATGCGCTGTTCGACTCGCATGGGATTCCAGGGTAGGTCGTAATTAACCAGATAGTGGCAAAATTGGAAGTTACGTCCTTCGCCGCCGGCTTCGGTGCTAATAAGGACTTGAGAACCATTTTCGCTCTTAAACCGCTCCACCGCGTTATCCTTATCTTCAGGCTTCATCTGACCGTGGAACAGGTTTACATTCCAGCCTCGCGCAGTAAGCAGTTCTCCCAGGACTCTCTGAGTTTCCCGAAATTGGGTGAACACGATAACCTTTTCATTCGGAGTATCACCAAATAATTCTGCAAGCCGCTCCTGCAACACCAGAGACTTGGAGTCGGTTTTCACCAAGTTGAGATATGCTAGTGTATCGTCAAGTCGGCGCAGCTCCTCATTTGCCAAACTCCTGATAGTGCCTGCACCTTCGACGACATCTTTGGAATCATAGTCGTCATCCAGCCGGTCTTTCATTTCGCTGGCCGAATGTTGACTTACGAACCGTTCTTTGACCCTCTCCCGGCGCAGGGTAAGTGAATGCTTAATTGCTGCTATGCTGGATACCATCATCTTTTGGAAGGTAACCATCACGAAACCGACAGCACTGTCGTTGGCACCTTCTGCCATCTGGAATCCGTATTGGACGTAATCTTCTACTGCTGACAAGGCAGTACGTTCTTCTTCGGTAAGGTCAACTGCCCAACGGTAAGCTGAACGGGGCATGAACCCGCCAACTACTGCCTTGCGGTTCCGAATCATCACTGAGCTAAGCAAGTGACAATCGGACAGTTCGTTGGCCAGGGCTTCAACAGATTCTCGTCCCCCAGAAAGTCGCTTCTGCGCCTCGGCTTCATCCAGTTCCAGCCATTGGGCAACCTGTTCAATAGTGGTCGCAGAGGCTTCATTTGGCAAAGGGAACCCGTTCCCCATCAATCTCTCAACGAGGTAAGAGAGCCCCGGAACTTTACGGCGATGATCCTCAAAGTGTTTTTCTGATGGGAACAAGGCAGGGTCCAGCAACTCTACCAGAGAGTAGATTTCATGGGTGTTGAGTTGCATGGGCGTGGCAGTAATGAATAGCATCCCTCTCCGGGAGAAGTGTTGCGGCGCGGCAAGATCCCGTACCAGTTCATAAAGTCGTGTGGTGGTTACTCGGTTGCCGTTACGATGACTGCGGGCGTGATGCGCCTCGTCCACGATAACTAAGTCCCAGTCCACTACAGAGCATTGGCGTCCCCAATGAGGATTGGAAAGCCAAGCCGCAGAACAGATTACATTGTCAAAATACGTAAATGGATTGTCAGTCTGTCCTTGGCTTTCCATATATCTGACGGTGTCGGTATTGAGGACCGAAAAACTCTCGTTGAACTTGGACTTCATCTCAAACTGCCACTGACGGACCAGATTGGGCGGAACGATTATCAAGACCCGTCTGGCACCACCCCGGGCCCGAAGTTCTTTGAGGGTCATTCCGGCTTCAATTGTCTTGCCCAATCCTACCTCGTCGCACAACAAGAAACGGTGAGGATAATTGGAAATAACCTTGTGCACCACAGAAACTTGGTGGGGTTTGATGTCAACTCCAACTTGACCCAGGGAAACGAGTTCATCGTAAAGATGCAAACCTCGATACCACCTGGTAGCTTCTTGGAGACGATACTTCTTGAGGGGGCCGATGTGGTTCTCCTGGAACCTCTCAACAGGGTCATTGATCGGAATAGGGCGCAGGTCGGCCTCGGAGATGTTTATGTTACGACCACTTCCGTCAGCTACGAAACATTGCCAAGCCGGTGGCGATGATTCTACTGGCCTCATAACCGCGGCAGTAGAGCCGGTTGACCTGACTCTAACTGTTTGCCCTTGCAGGTCAACTCTCAGCAACGGCGCATCAGCGGCTCGGAATTGGAGTGGGCAACCATCACTGTCCCACTGGACGTGAACCATCCCATTCTCAACTGAAGTTACTACTCCATAGGTGTCTGCTTCTAGCCACTGGACGAGGGCACCGGCAACGATCTTCAGTTGACTGCTGTTCATAAGCTCACACCTGCTGATTAAGCCCTAATCCACCGAAAAGGCAAGTGTGGCGGTGGAGTGAGGGGGTAAGGAAGTGCTCCTTTGCATTTGGGCTAATGATTCTTGAAACAGAAAACCAACCAGGAATAAGGAGCACCCAACAGATTTTACCATGTAGCCATGTTACGCCTTCCCGTCCGGTCCCGTGGCATAAGGGCGCTGGCGGCGGGGTTGCTGCCCTGGATGGGCCGGCATTGCCAGCCTGCATCGGGTCCGGCTCAGGGAAGCGGGAGCTATAAATACCCAGCAAATATTATAGCGATTTGTGAATGAATTGTGAGTAAAGGCCATTTCTGTTTTGATATATTATAAGTAAACTTTGGACCAATGTGCTGAAGTTGACCCCATCAAGCCCGTTTCAGCCCGGTTTTCCAGGGCCCCAAGGAAAACCCCCGCTGACGCAGTGGGGGTTTGGCTGCTCAATCAAACGGCGCGGTGAACGGCCGATTACACCGTTACCGGGAACCTGATGTGAAAGGTTCTTGATTTTATCCAGTTTGGTGGGCCTAAGTGTACCGTATTGCGAACTTTTCGTTGGGAGGTCCTGATCTGACAACTCCAGCTTGGTCTACCAGTATTGTACCTTGCAGATTTTGCGGCAACCAACACAAGAAATGGCGCGACCGCTTTGAATCGCGCCATTCTTATTTAAACGCATCCCTTAGGGGCATCCACAGGGGGCATTCACGATACCGAAGCCCCGGTGGTACCCAGCGCAGACGAGAGAATCCCGGCGACACTTTGGTTGGTCGCCTTTGCAACCAATCCTTTTGACTCCCTAACGCTAACTTGGCTCGTTCGATTCCAATCCTGCGGGCAATTGGTACCAATTGCCTTTCGTCTTCTTTACCAAACGCTTGATAACCGCCTGATCCAGCTCCCCGGAATCCCAACGCGACCCGTCTGGCATCATCTGAAGTGAAGGTGCATCCCCCATAGCCATGACTTCGGCAGCTGTCGGTACACTCCGATCCGACTCTGTTTGCGATTGGGCATCCGGTTTCCTCCATCGAGGAAGGAGTTGGTCCCAGAGATTGTACACGACTTGATTCCCTATTTGTGGCGGCTCATCAGCGAACGAGTACAGCCCCTCCTGTCGTTTGCTTTCAGGAAGTCCGAGGTAGTACTTATTCAATTCGCCCAAGTTTATCTTTAGTTCGGGACCCCAAACGAATTCCTGGTCAGGACGCAGAAAAAGCGGGGCAGAACGCTTATGGAGTCGGTCATTGGACACGAACATATTGCAAAACGGCAGATAGAACAAATAGGCAATGTCTAGACGATTCGACGCACGTTCCTTGGAGATCAAATCAGAAGCCAGCGCAACTTGGAAGAAAACTTCCACTTCCACGACGAACGCAGTGTACGGCGTGTAATCAACTAATGCGGGTTTCCCTGAACTGACCCATCGCTTCAGAGCCTCTCGGCGATACCTTTCCGGAACACCCAGGATCCCAAGCGCAAAAGAAATCCACTCATACGGTTTCTTTCCACTATGCATAGCTTTAGCGGCTGACAACTTAGCTTGCTCAAGATCCTTATACTTTTCCGAAAGGCCCAGGTTCACAACCGCAGCATAAACTTTGTCCTCATCGATTGCGGTAAGTTCCCTCCTCCAAACACGAGCATACTGACGCTCAATCTCTAGGAATTCGCGCCTCTGCCATCGGTCAAACGCATCTGCCTCGGGGCTTGGTTCGAATACCGCAGCTCTCCCACCCTGGCTTTCTATTCTTCGGCCCCCTGCCAAGGGTACTTGTCCAGTCATCGGAACCGGATATCCGAGCAATTCTCCCATGCACAGGTCCCGGTGGTACGAGCAAGGCCATCCATGCATTTCTGGGAACTTGTCTGCGATTATTCCCACCTCTTGTTCAGGAGTGCGACCTTCCCTAACAGTTTTCTCCAGATCTGCAAGTGTTTCGCCATAGAACAGCGGACACACGTTAAGTAAGAAAAAGTGGTCTAACCAGACCGACTCATCCAGGTTCAGGGACTGAAGAAAAGATTTGTCAAAAAGGGTTATCGGCCCCATAGGTAGTCCTCTAACTTAGGTAGCAAGCTGTCGATTTGTCGATGTCTAGTATAGGAAGCTTATTAGAACAACGATATACCTCTTCGGTCAGTTTGCGGCCTTCAATCTGGTCAATGTTCATGGTCTTTTCTACCGCTTCAGGATCGTTTCAACCGCCTCGCGACTCCCCAGCACTCTTTCACAACCAGTCTACCAAACTGGACGGGTCAAAAACCTTCACGCTGACATTAGAGTTGGCTCCATGAACAGAGCCTGCCCTCGACAAGTTGCCGAGTTATTGCCCCGTTTTTTAGGTCTGGATCCCCGGGTGCAGGAAGCTTCGTCCGACAATGTCGGAGCCAAGGAAACCTCCGATTCTTAACGATGATGGAGGGTCAACGTTGCCGTAAATTCTAATCGGTGCTACCTTGTAACTATACCAACTCGGTACATAGCCGACCGGTTCGCCGACCCTCGTGCGGGGAGAGCTTCCAATGCCTTATGTGATGATTCCCGGATTCCTGTGCGAGCGGTGCGGCCACCGCTGGGTACGCAAGCAGCCGGGCACGCCTGACCCAAAGGTCTGCCCTAAGTGTAAGTCCCCATATTGGAATACGCCGCGTAGGCACCCGGTACGACCTAGCATTAACCCCCTGCGTAACGATTGGACTATTCACCACGAAGTCGCCTAACCCAAGAGCCGAGTCAAGACCGAGACCCCAAAGGGTGAAAACTATGCAAAGCGCCGATCAGCCTTCCATCATCGAAAACGCTATTGCTATCGTAGCCGAGATGAGCCCGCAAAGCACCGATGGCACATGGCTGGAAGATGTTACTGTCGCAGTAGGCCCCCACCTCAAAGAGTGGGATATTGCGCGTTGTCATCTCTGGTCCGAGTGGCCAGACCGCGAGATCCATTTCCCAGGCACCACGAACCAAGACATAGGCATCGACTGTGTTGCTGTACGGCGCAGCGATGGCGAGCACGTCGCCATCCAGTGCAAATCCCGGCAACTGAATGCTGCCGGACAGGGCGCTCCTATCAGCAAGGGCGAAATCGACAGTTTTGCAAGCACATCCGCCGGCGAATTCTGGGCCGAACGCTGGATCGTCACCAACGGCGACAACCCTGTGAGCGGCAACAGCCAGCAGGCTATGTCAATGACCGACAAACCCGTCAAGATGGTAAGCATCGCCAACGACTTGCTGCAACAGCAGGCTGCGTTCACTTCCGAGGAATGTCCTCACTGTGAACCCAACCCAGACAGCGAAGAACGTCGGCAATCCAAGTCCTGTATGCAAGCGGAAGCCATCACCGAAAGTGTCCGCATTCTCCGTGAGCATGAGAAGTCAGAAAGCGGGGGTTTGCCGGCCGGTCAAGCCCGGGGCAAAATCATCCTGCCCTGCGGCACCGGAAAGACCCGCATATCCCTCCGCATTGTTGAAGCGCTGACACCGCCTGGCGAGTTGTCCATCGTGCTGTGCCCGTCCATCGCACTGGTAGCGCAAATCAGGCGAGAGTACCTACAGCACGCCGAGACGGACATCCGCGCACTGGCCGTCTGTTCTGACGAAACCGCCGGATACGACCCCAGGAAGGAAAGTACGCGGAACACCGCCGCCGACCCTACGCTGGACAACAGCAACGTCAGCGCCGCCGAGGTCAAAGGTAAGGTCACCACTGACCCAGCGGAAATCGCGCGTTGGATCCGCGACGGACAAGGCACCGACCAAGTAAGCGTCATCTTCGGCACCTACCAGAGCGGCAGCCGAGTTGCCGAGGCGCTAAAAGAAACCGGCGTCACGGCGACCGTTTTAGTCGCCGACGAAGCGCACCGTACCGCTGGCCTACGCCGAAAGCGGCCTATTAAGAACAGCGAAATATCCGAAGAAGAACGGCGTATCCGAGATTTCACGCTGTGCCACGACAACAATGCCTTCCCGTCCACCTACCGCGTTTACCAGACGGCGACGCCCCGCATTTACGACACTAGCAGGGTGAATCAGGACCAGGCCAGCGACTGGATTGTCCGCACCATGGACGACGAAACCGTCTTTGGCGTGGAACTGTACCGCAAGAGCTACGTGGAAGCGGTCAAAAACCGTTGGCTCGCCGATTATCGCATCATCGCCGTGGGCGTCAATGGTCCCGATGCCTACAACATCGCCAACACGCTGGCCGGTGAAACCAATAGTAAAGGAAAGAACCGCCTGACCTCCACCCATTTTCTCCGCGGGCTGGCTTTTTCCCTGGCCATGGGCGGCGCCACGCAGAACAGGGGCGAGGGGACGGTTCCCATCAAGTCCTGCATAGCCTTTATGAACACCGTGGACAAATCCAAGAACATGAAGGACGCCCTCCAGACCCCGGCGGTGCGGAAATGGCTCCAAGACTGGCTCAACGATTACCAGGATGGGCAGACCGCCGCGCATTACACTCTGGAGCACCTGGACGCTAGCAGCAATGTAACGGCCCGTGAAAACGCCAAGCGCAGACTCGCGGAAGCCACCGAAACCGACCCCCACGGCATCATCAACGTGGGAATTTTTGGCGAAGGCACAGACTCGCCCTCGCTGAACGCCGTGGCCTTCCTGGAAGCCAGGAAGAGCCCTATTGACGTGATCCAAGCGGTAGGCCGGGCCATGCGCACTTCGGAGGGCAAAGAGATGGGCTACATCATCTGCCCCATCGTGATACCTCCAAACGCAGACCCTGAACAATGGCTCAGCACCAGCGACAAGGAGGAAGGATGGCAGGAACTGGGCCAGATACTTCTGGCCCTTCGCGCCCACGACCAGCGTATTGAAGATAATTTGGTTGACCTAATGGAACTATACGTCCCGCAACCGCCGCCCGCGTTGCGAACCATCGTCGCCGTCGCCAGCGGCGAGGACAAGCGCATCCACTACCGGGAGCATGAGGGCCTGCCTGGGGAAGCGCAGGAGGCCGTGGAACGGGTGCTGGAGGGCAAAAGTACCCTAACTAAAGAGTTTCGTCCAATCTCAGAGACGCCCACTATGACGGAGCCGGTGTCGGACGAAGCTGACACCGCAGTCCCCGTACTAGTGCTATACGGCCAGACCCAGGAAGACGCAGCCGACGAGTCTCGACGCGTGGGTGAACCAAGGCCAACCCCTTTGCAGCTTGCAGAGCAGCCTACGGAACCCACCCAAATCGTCACCGGCAGGAAGAACCAAGACGGCAGTATTGAACTGCGCATGAGCACCGTAGCCCGCGACAAACCTGCTTCCGACGGAACTCGAGGCTTGGTGGACATCAGGAAGTCCAAGGCCAAGGCCAAGGACATGATCAACAAGGGCGAAGGAGTGCGCATTCCCACCACAAAAGAAAGGAAGCCCCGCCCCACCCGCGAAGAACGAATGGACCAAGCTTTCTTCAGGCAGCTCAAGCTCAGCGGCCTGGAAGACCAGGGCAACACCATCAAGATGAACCTACTGGCCAAGTCGGGCCTGGTGGACAATAGGGTGATCCGGGATCTGAACATCCTGGAAACCAGCGTCAAGGAAGCCGCCCACCACCTGCGAGAAGACCAGTTGCAGCCTGACCTTGACCGGCACTTTATGCTGGACAACCTGGATGAGAAGGTCCAAAAGGAGATAAGGGAGGGAAAGGCCGCCGACGGCTGCGTTACCGCCGCCCTGCTGCTTATGAACGCCGCCATGCTCCACCAGCGCATTGCCAGCGGCCGCTGGCTCCCCGGCATCAGCGACCTGTCGGATATCAAGAACGAAGTGAACGTGGTCGGTAATGTCCGTCGGGAATGGGAACGCATCATGCGCCGTGACTTCCATCCAGTGCTGGAGCCGGCAGTAGGCGTCATTGATGCAGTTGAAGAGACCGGCAAATTGGGCGGGCTGGAACGAGCATTACACCACCTCACGGCGGAAGCGGAACGAATTGCCGAGACCTACGCCGACATGGGCGCCGACCACGCCGGACCACTGTTCAACAAGGTAATGGGAAACCAGGCCAGCGACGGCGCCTTCTTCACCCGCCCCGTGGCCGCATCCATCGCTGCTCGCCTTACCCTAGATGCCTGTGGCGACGTGGACTGGACCAACCCCAACGTGTGGCGGGAGCATAAGACCGTGGACCTAGCCTGCGGCAGTGGCACCCTACTGGCTGCGATGTTGACCGACATGAAGCGACGGGCCCGGGAGCAGGGCGCCAGCGAGACGCAAATCGCCGACCTGCAAAGACTCGCGGTGGAGGATTCGATTAAGGGCCTGGACATCAACCCCATTTCCCTGCAACTGGCAGCTTCGCAACTGACCGCAGGGAACCACGAAATCAGATACCGGAACATTGGCCTGGAACTGATGCCCTACGGCCCCAACCAAGACGATCCCAGTCGGGTGTCTGTGGGCACCCTGGAACTGCTGGGGCAGAGTGCAATAGTCCCCCGGTATAACCAAATGGACTTGGGCGATGACAAGATCGCGTCTCAAACCATCTGGAACCAACACGACGACGCAGAACTGGAAAACGCCGTGGACGCCGTGAAGGACGCCCGTATCGTTATTATGAACCCGCCTTTTACCAGGCGGGCTAATATGGGCATGAAGTTCCCTGATGGCATTAAAAAAGCTCTTCAGAATCGGGTCAATTTAATGCACCAAATATTAGTTCAGAATGACCCGGAAATGGATGACTTTTGGGATAAGAATGCGCTGCGGCCCCTCTTTGTCGCTCTGGCGGATCGTTGCGTCAATGAAGAAAATGGTGTTGTGGCTATGGTAGCCCCATTGGCAGCACTCTGCGGCACATCCGGTCTACAAGAGCGAAGAATACTGGCCGAGCGTTTCCACATTCACACAGTGGTTACTTGCCATCAACCCGGTCAGACAAACATGAGCCAAAACACTAGCATTAACGAGTGCATCATCTTGGCTCAACGATATGAAGGACAGAAACCACCGACCCGGTTCATCAACTTGGACATATTTCCAGTAGATGATGCGGAGGTGTCCGACCTGCATGATTGTCTTTCGGGCAGCAATGGAGGCGTAATCCCCAACGGTTGGGGCGAGGTATCCGAGTGGCCCCCAGAACTCATGGAGGCTGGCGACTGGTCAGCGGCAATCTGGCGTTCGCCGGAGCTGGCTGAGGCGTCCGCTCGCTATGCCAGCCATGCAGACTTACAAAGCATGAACCAAGTAGGAGTTTCACCTCATCGAACTAGCGATGAAATACTGCGCACTTCCAAACCGACGGAAGACACCTTGCCCGGAGGATTTCAAGTCCTGGAAACCGCCGGGCAAGATGGACAGTACCATATTGAAAGTCGGCCCGAAAGGTGCTGGATAACCAAGAACCCGGACGAAAAAAGGCGACTGGCTAACGGCGGAACATACCAGGAAACTGAGAATATCCTGAACAAGGCCGGGTACCTGTTATTGCCATTTCGTCAACGTAACAACACAGCGCGTGTCACCGCAGTTGCAGGCAATGAGAAGTTTGTAGGCACTGGCTGGATGCCTGCGCCTGCACTATCCCCCGAAGTATCCAAGGCCATTGCCGTCTTTATGAATTCAACCGCCGGTCGCCTGCAACTGATGCGGAATACGGGTATGACGCTTGATTACCCCACCTACCCGCCGGCAGCATACTCCAACATCCGCATCCCCGACGTGAAAGACTCTCGCATCCTGCAAACCCTGTCAGACCGCTGGGAACGCACTAAGGACATGGTAGTGCCCCAATTCCGCGACGGTGAGTGCGACGTGCGCCGCCTGTGGGACGAAGCCGTCGCCGAGGCCATGGGCTGGGATGCTGACGAACTGGCGCACTTGCGAGAGCTGCTCAACAACGAGCCTCACGTTCGGGGCCTTGGTTACACCCAGTACGCCGACGAGGTGGAGATAGAACCCCCTGATCGCGAACGCTTCCGGGAACTGGCCGACCAGTGGGAAGTCGAAACCGTACTGCTGTCGAACTCAGACCAGGCAGCCAAACACTCGGCCTACCAGGAAATCATCAGCATGGGCGAACCTGTGGTGCCTCTGATTCTAGAACGGATGAAGTCCCAGGGTGGGCACTGGTTCCATGCCTTGAGAGAAATCACCAACGCCAACCCCGTGCAACCGGACGACCGCGGCAACGTTGTAGCGATGAAGGCCGCTTGGCTGCAATGGGGCGAAGACAATGGTTACGTCTAGATGGGCGCAAGTGCTCGTCTCGGCGTTCCCGATGCTATCTAGCGAAGGATTCGAAATCGTTGAACAACCCTCGGAGCGGTACAACTGTATCGCCTATGCCGCCGGTGACACCAGCAAGTGGTGGTGGCCTGACGGCATCAACTACTGGCCCCCGTGGGCGGCTGAGACTAACCGCATAGAAAGCCTGATGGAAGCGTTCGCCGGTATGGGGTACGAACTATGCGACCACAGCGACACAGAGGTAGGCTACCACAGGGTTGCATTGTACGAAGTGGACGGCGAGATGAAACACGCGACGCTACAAATGCCTAATGGCCTGTGGCGTAGCAAAATGGGCCAAGGTCCAGTAATAGAACACCGTAGCCCGGAGTCGCTTTCCGGCGGGATGTATGGCGACGCGACGGTCTATATGCGAAGGGTAGTGACCGAAATCCACCGAAGGCCGACCTGAAGCGGACCCAGATTTCAGAAGAACTGCCCCATGCTCAGCATGGGGCAGTCAGACGGCTACTTAGAACGAGGCTTTCCGGCGTCTGAACGCTTTTTTCGCCACGATCCGTCCTTGTTGCGGGCACGTGGCTCTGCCCCGCCCTTGCTCGGGACGTGGGGCACACGGCCGCCGGCTCGACGATCTGCCATCGTTATCACCTCCTTTTGATAGCCTGCGGCTACCTTCATATATCGACATAATATCATACTGTCCATGCACATTGTGCGAATTTGGGAACATGGTACAATGCCCGTAAATCGCGCGAAAGGGAGAGGCCATGAGAGACGCTGATAACCGTTCCAATAGGACACCAGAGTTCAGGGACTCGGTAGACGCTATCAAGTTCTACATGGTTGAATGCGGCCTCGAACAGCGAGACTTGATTCCGATGATTGGAAGTCGTTCTAGGGTCTCCGAAGTTCTCTCTGGCGCTCGACCTCTGACTATGCCGATGGCTCGGGCACTCCACCGACACCTGGGCATACCAGCGGAAGCATTACTGAAAGAGCCTGCCGCATACAATGGGGAATCTGACGAGGAAATCGACTGGCGACGGTTCCCCCTCAACGAGATGGCAAAGCGTGGCTGGATTAAGAAGCGGAGCAACCTTCGTGAGCACGCAGAAGAACTGGTCTCAGAGTTAGTCAACAAAGCGGGACACTCGCAACCTACTGTCGCGCTGTATCGGAAGACCGATCAGAATCGCGCCAACGCGAAGACCGACCCTTATGCACTCAAAGCTTGGTGTTGGCAGGTCCTGGCTCAGGCCAATAAAAGGGACCTGTCCGTTGACTACCAACAGAACAGCGACCAAGCCGAGCTGATGAGCCAAGTAGCGAGGTTAAGCCCCGCAATTGACGGCCCACGGCAGGCAGTTGATTTCCTGGCTGGGCAAGGAATCGCCGTTGAAATAGTAGGGCATTTGCCACGGACCCACTTGGATGGCGCTGCCATGAAGTCCATGGAAGGACGGCCAGTAATCGGCCTGACCCTGCGCTACGACAGGATCGACAACTTCTGGTGGGTGCTCATGCACGAACTGGCCCACGTAGTACGGCACCTGCCAGAAACCGACGAAACCTTCATTGACGATCTCAGACTGGCCAGCACGGATGACAAGGAGACGGATGCCGACGACTTTGCCTACGACTGTCTGATACCGGAAGATATATGGCAGGACAGCGGTGTACTCGAAAACCCATCGCCAATGGCGGTGATAGCCTTGGCACAAGAGGTCGGCATCCACCCAGCCATCGTTGCAGGTCGGGCTCGCCGTGAGTTGCGAAACTATCGACTGCTTTCTCAGTTTGTGGGAACTGGGGAAGTCCGACGATTATTGCATGATTAATCGGGAACAATGTACATTGACAATTAATGGGTACATCCGTTAGGCTGAAAGGAGATCAGACGCCCGAGTGCGCAAAATGGATACAGGCTTTGGGTGCTGAAAGTTCGAAGGACACCACAGTCACAGAATTGGCATAAAGGAGAACCAAAGTGGTTGAAGTTGAAGACATTTCCAAATGTATTGCCGAGGGGCGGAAGCCACGTGAACATGGCCCTTACCTCATCGCTGTCGGAGACGAGAAGCTTGATTTCCGAGGTGTTCAGATAGAGGACCCAGTGCCAACAGGACGGCAGATACTCACTGCGTCCGATGCTCGGCCAGTTGACGAACACTTGGTCTTTCAAATCCTGCCAGGCGGTGATTTGGAGGAGCTTAGGCTCGACGAAACCACGGATTTGCGAGAGGGGAAGGTCGAACGCTTCCTGGTTTTCAAGAGTACGGAGTCGTTCCGCATTGAAGTCGATAACCGCAGGTTCGAGTGGGGTGCCTGCGCCATTAGTGGGCGCGTGCTGAAGCGGCTAGTGGATGCCTCTGAGTCATACGGGGTGTGGCTTGAAAAGCGCGGTGAGCCAGACCGCCCCATTGACGACAACGAACTCGTGCCCCTGGATGGTAAAGGGCTTGAACGCTTCTTTACCGGACCCGTCCAAACGACCGAGGGTGTCTCGTGAGCTTCCTCCCTTCCGACGACCGCCAATATCTTGACGACCACAAGTTTGCCTATCAAGAGGTCGAGGACGGCTCTCAAAAGGCAATCATCTTGTCCAGCTTCGGCCTCCCGGAATGCAAGTTCCAGGTGCCGGAGGCAAGAGTGCTGATCCTGCTGCCGCAGGGATACCCTGACGCTCCGCCGGATATGTTTTACACTCTCCCTTGGCTTCAACTCGCGTCCAGTGGCCAATACCCGCACAGAGCAGACCAGTCAGTGACATTCAATGGTGAGGGTTGGCAACGCTGGTCGCGCCATAGCGGGGAGTGGCGACCTGGGACCGACGGAATTAGGACGATGATTCAGAGGGTTGAGCATGCTCTCCGGGAGACCACATGACACTCGTCGATGTGACTCTGCAGGAGCGTCACCGAGACACGATAGCGGCCCTCTTAGACCGACCAAACGGGGCGGAAGCATCCACTTATATATTGTTCGGGTCAACGTCCATCTTTACTGACCCGTGGGAACGAAGAAGTCGGTTGCGATTGACTTCCTTCGACGTACTGCCAGTGCCCGAAGAGGACTGCATTTCCGCCAGCCCCCAGCATGTGACTTGGTCAACAACTTCATTCGTTCAGTTGTGCCAAAGGGCTCAGAATGAAAGCTTGGTCCCAGGGATCATTCATAGTCATCCAAATGGGTACTCGGCCTTTTCAAACCAAGACAACAAGAATGAGCGGGAACTGCTCCAGTTAGTGCGCAACCGCAACGGAGAAAACGCTTCGCTGGCGAGTCTGCTATTCGTTGGTGACTCAGATTTTTTAGCGAGAGTCTGGCTCGGCGTTGGCGACCCGACGGAGTGCCAAGTCGTACAGAGCGTGGGACGAATGATCGCCCAGTATGGCGTAGCAACGCACTCAGCTGATGATGAGGTTCTATCAAGACAAGCCCTCGCCTTTGGCCCAGAACTTAACGTGCAACTGAAACAGCTTAGGGTAGGCATCGTCGGTTGTGGAGGAACTGGAAGCGCGACAGCCATGCTTCTGGCAAGATTGGGAGTCGGACGGATCGCGCTTTTCGACGACGACATCGTCGATGCCTCCAACCTAAACCGGTTGCACGGCGCCCGAAGGAGCGACGCAGACGCTATGCGGCCAAAGACAGAAGTGCTCGCGAGAGAGATCGCAGACCTCGCCCTCGGAGTTCGAGTCGTTCCAGTTCCTGGCTGGATTAGCTCCGAAACTTCGAGGGATGCGTTGAAATCCTGTGATGTCATCTTCGGTTGCACCGACGATCACGATGGGCGCCTCTTCCTAAACCGCTTCGCCTATTTTTATTTGCGGCCTGTGATTGACATGGGGCTCTTGATGGACAAGAAACCCAGCGGTGGATTCCAAAGTATGTCAGGAAGAGTGACCGTGCTTGTGCCGGGCTCTCCCTGCTTACTGTGCAGGAAGATAGCCGATCCACAATTAGCGGCCGAGGAGTCGCTGAAGCGCGCGAATCTCACAGAGTATGAGCGCCAGAGACGGGAGCGGTACATACGGGGCGGCGGAGATCCGGCTCCAGCTGTCGTAACTTTCACAACTGAGACAGCTTGCATGGCGGTCAGCGAGATGCTGCAAGCCTTCACTGACTTTCGTGACAGTGGGGGCTGGGCCTGGCAGAGAGTACGCTATTTCGACACCAACGAAGACCGGCAACAAGGAGCGAAGCAGAGCACGTCATGTCCGATCTGCTCAAGCCAACGATATTGGGGACGAGGAGACGTCGACCCGTTCCTCGACCGTACGGGATAGCATGGATGTTCAAAGGTATCGTTAGAAGTGGACTAGAAATTCTCAGACTTATTCGGCGCAGCCAGTTGGTTGCCAAGGTCCAAGCTTCTCATCCCACGCCGGACCAACTGCGTCCAAGAAGTCTAGTCATAGTCCAAGACGGGCTCCTGTCGAAGTGGATTTGCCTTCGCTGCCCCTGTGGTTGTGGAGCGAAAATTCAGTTGTCTATGGACAAAGGACGTCGACCACATTGGTTGGCCCAAATTGATTGGCTTGATAGGCCTACAATAAATCCCTCTATTCGGAGGCTTGAGGAGTGCCGATGTCACTTTTGGGTGAGGAATGGCCAAGTCGTGTGGTGTGCTGACAGCGGCATCGACCCTGGTTACGGAGGCGACGCGAGCAATGTTCATACAGAGATGAACTACCTCTCTCCGATCCCGCGATCAACATCAGCCTGTAGCGCAGACACATCCCCTGCTGGCATGGTGAAGCCGTCGCCACCTGACGACAGCACTTACCAGCGGAGCAGGACCAGAAATGGTCCGCCAACGGGGCGTCCAAAGTCGTACTGACGCAACGCCTGATACTTTTGCTCAACTTGAACTCACTAATGAGTGAACTTGATTGGAGCGGTTACAGTCCCCACGCGACACATCGTTGTTGGGTCCTTTCAGGCTTGTGGAAAACTGAACATATGCGAGGTCGCCGAACAGTTTCTTGACAATACGAAAAGCTGATAAACGTACCCGATCGAAGGGACTGAAACGCAAGAGGAGCGACCAGACAGGTCATTTAGTAGTCAACCTCCCGGAATGGCGGGCTGATGCGGCGTGAATCGTCGTTCCAGTGGCAGCGGGGTTCTAGTATTACAACGACGCTTCGCAAGAAACGACCCTAAAGTACCATTTCATGGGAAATTACGGACGCCTTGACAGCTTTGCGGCCTTGCCTGCCACGAAGCAATTTCCAGTGAGAAGGATACTAAATTGTAGAAGCGTCGTTGTAATACTAGGAGGCCGCGCTGGTACGCTATTGCCCTTGGCTGAGTCTCTGGGTTCTACCCTTCGCTGGAACGACGTGGAGAAGTCGTTTTACCAATCAACACAAGAGCGTTAACCCACATGTACGGGAGACCGCCACTTCGCATGGTAGCTGGTCTCCCGTTGTTCTCTTCAGGCCCAATCGCCCGACGCACCTTTGTATACTGGACCGAGGACCATTCAGCTACGGCTGCTTCAGCATTGCGGAGCAGCCCCTCTCGTCCACGATATGGTTCACTGATACCCGCCCCCGGCTGTCGTAGCCGGTGGTGTAGGCGAACTCCACCTCGGCGCCCCAGGGCACCCGCCCGCCGGTGCGAATCGTGCCGCTGCCCGGCCCGCCGGCGCCCTTGACCACCACGCCGTTGCGCCCGTCCTTCTTCCAAGCCATGACCTTGAGTTCCACCGGCGCCACCAGTTCCGCCGCCGAAGGTGCGAACAACACCTCGTGCAGCCGCCGCAACACGCCGCCCGACGGGGTGCGCTTGCCATTCATTATCTCCGACAGGTAGCCGGTGCTGATGCCCGCCCGCCGGGCCACCTCGTTCTGGGACCAGCCGTGCGCATCCATCCGCTCCCACAAAACGCCGGGGTCCACGCAAGGCAATTGGGCGGCTTCGATCTTCACGGGAGCCTCCAGGACCGCCTCCATCCGCGCCTGGGCGGCGGGACTGAGGTTGCGGTGACCCCGGGATACCTGGGTGACGTACCCGTAGGTCAGTCCCGTCCGATCCGCCACCTGCCGCAGGGTCATCCCCCGCTCCCGGGCCCGCTCCCGGAGGTAGGTGCTCTCCCCGCCGGTAACCACCTCGCCCTGGCGGTTGGCGCACCGGGCGGGCGCGATCTCCACCGGACCGCCCAGCGCCTTCTCCACCCGCGCCTGCACCGGCGGGCTCATGTTGCGGCGTCCCCGGCACACGTCGGACATGTAGCCGGCGGACACTCCCACCAGGCCGGCCAGGGCCTTGAGGCTCAGGCCCCGCTCCCGGGCGCGTTCCCGCAGGCTGGTGCTTTCGCTCTCTACCAGGCCGCCCTGCCGGTACACGACGCCCTGGCCCGGCACCTCGCCCAGGACTGCCATCGCCCTTTCCCGCAGCATGGGAGACCAGGGCCGGCGGCCGTTGGCCACGGAGGACAGGTAGCCGTGGTTCACGCCCATCAGGCTGGCCAGTTCCTTCAGGGTGAGGCCCCTGCGCCGGGCGGCGGCGCGGAGTTCGCTCTCCGGCTTGCCCCTGCCCTGTCCGCTGTCTACTGCGCCGTAGTTCTCCTGCCGGTCCTGCTCCGCGATGTTCGCGGTGTTGTCGCTGGCGCTGAGCTTTGCCGTGGTGTCGATACCGGTGTTGGAATTTGCCTTCATGTCGTTTCCTCCAAAATGCAGAAAGCGGGGGCCGGTTCCCTTTCGAAAGGGACCGACCCCCGCTTTGCCGTAAGCTGTGAATATTCAGTCGTTGGTGGCGTGGCTGGCCGCACCGGCAGCCCAATGGATGAGTGGTGGCGTCCGCCGTCCGGCGCGGGAGCGCCGAAGGTTGCGCCGTGGTTACTGTTTGTTCATGGGCATTCCTCCGTCGTCGTAGTAGTCGTGGTGGCAGTAGCCGTCGCCGGGGCGGCAGCGGCGGTTCACGCGAGGGCGTCCCTGCCGACAATGAGGTTGCGGTACCGGTTTCGTCGCATCGCAACTGGCGGAGGCGCACGTCGCCCTGGGACACAGGCCGGCCCGGAAAGACGCGGCGGGGCAGGGAAAAGCAATGGAAGAGGGGAGAAGGGTTGCGCCGTGGGGCAACGCCGTGAACCGGCGAAGGCAACGCGCAAGGCGCAACGAGAAGGGCCGCCGTGCCATCGGGGGAGGGCGGCGGTGGGGAGAGGGAACGCGGCTATTCCGGAGAGCGGCGCAGTTCAGCGCCAGCTCAAACCCGGCGATAGCAATGAGTGAGGAAGGGGGAGAGGGAGGACTGCGCGGTCGGCGAAGGCGATGTCAATGCCGACGGCGCAGCAGAGGCACGCTACCGGTCCGGCGCTGCCGTAATGCCGGAGTGTGATGGGAATGCCGCGACGCTGCTGTTGTTGAACAAGCTACATCGCAGGCGTGAGGAAGCGGCCGGGGACGGCGATGCCCGTTCCAGCCGCAGAGTGAGGGGTGAGCGCTGTGTCCTGTGCGCTCGGACAGTGGGTCAGACCGATTGGTCCAGGTCCTGGGTTGCCGTGTTGGTTCTGATTTTCACCTCCTGGACGATGTTGGCGGTGCCGACGGTGTTCGCCAGCATGGTGTGGTGCACCGCATCGACGTGGCTGCCGGAGGAGCAGGGCTCGACCCCGGAGTGCCGCATCACGCAGCGGGCGGGCGCTTGTCCCTGGTTGAGGACGTCGCGGGGAGAGCGAGGCTCAATCCCTGGCGAACGGTCCGGGTCGGGGACGGACCCTCCAGCTTTCTGCGGGAAAACTGGCAAAAACCGTAAACTGCATTGATTATCGCCCGCGCTCCTGTCGCAGGGAACGGTTCCAGCAAGCACCTGGCCCTCCCCGGCGGTGATCGCTCGCTCCACGCTCGCTGGCAGTTCGCTGGTGTACCCCGACATCTTCTCATCAGGTCGGACCCGGCATCGGTGCCCGGCAGGCCGCCTAATTCCGCCACAGGCCCACGGTGAGGATACGGCGCACCCAGCGCAGCATCTTGCGCCGGTGCAGCGCCACCTGGGTGCGGTACAGCGCCTTCCACCGCCAGCGGGTGTGGTCCCGCCGGGCCAGGCCCTTGACCGGCTGCAACGCCGGCGGCACGGTGAGCTCGTGCTCTTCAAACATGGCCAGCTCCAAAGTCAACAACCGCTCCTGGTCCTCCAGCCAGGACAGGCTGCTGCCCCGCACGGGGTGCCGGTCCTTGAGTTCCCGCCACTCCTTCACGAGAGACCAGGCGTCGCCGTAGACCTCCGCGTCATCGTCAGCAGGTTCCCGGGTCACCATCTCCGGGTCCACGCGACGGCGCCTGGCCGGCCTGCTCGGGTTCAATCCCGCCACCGGCGGCGCTGAGGGTGACGATTGCGGCTGCGACGACACCGGCGCGCCCTTGTTCCCGCTCCCCGCCTGGGCCGCCTCCGGTTTCCCCGGCGTCATCGACGGATCCTCCTTGGCGGCGCCCCCAACGGCGGCTCTTATGGCCTCAAGCCCACCGCGAAGCTCCTGGGCCAGGTCCTCCAGTCCCGCCTCCAACGCCTCCACCCGTCGCGCCAGGTCGCCGGGATCGGGTCCGGGTTCCGGCTCCGCGTCCTCAGCCCCAGCAGCAGTCCCGCCGTCCCAGGTCAGGAGCAGCCGTTCCAGGGCGTCGCACATGCGCCCGGTCAGCTCCCCCGACTCCTCGGCATTGACCAGGGTGCGGTAGTTCACCCCCAGCAGCCCCGAGGCCTCCATCCGGCCCTCCCGCGCCACCAGTTCGCAGAGGAACCCGTGCAGCCGCTCCCGCCGCCGCGCCCCGGCATCCTTGCCGCCGGAGCCCTTGCCACTGGCGTCCTTCGCTCCGTCTTGCGCCATGCTCCACCTCCTTGCTCCCTGCCGGGCGACCGGTCCGATAGGGGCATTCCGTCCCCCCACCGCGCCTCCCGGCCCGAATTGCTTGCTGCGGCTACTCCGGATCCCCCCAGCCACCGGCTTGTATTTCTGCAAATGGCGCCGGAACCGGCCCTCACCCGCAAGTGCTTGCCGAAAAGCCCCAGGACCCCCGATTGCGGCCCGGTTCAGGTTCAGGACTGACCGGACTTGTATTTCTGCAACTGACTCCAATCCCTGTACACGGGTATCACATCACATCCGGCCCGCTCTCTCCCATTCCCCGCAGGGGAGGACGCCGGCGACCCTCCCTGTAGGGAATTGGATTCCGGTTTTGGTCTGCTCACACTCGGTTGGGGGCGAAGGCTCCGGGGACCGCCCACCGGCGGCCCCAAAACCCGAACATCCCGACGAGACGATATGGAGGCAGAGCATATGAATATCAGCATCAGGAACATCTTTCTGGGCAACCAGCGGAGGAAGGAGCCGGTCCTGCTGGCGGTCACGCCGCCCCGCGACGGCGAGCGCACCCTGCTGGGCGTGGAGAACCTGCTGGCGTCCATCGCCGTCCCCGAACCCTTCTCCCTGGAACTGGCCGGGGACGCAAACGGCGTCACCCTGCTGGCCCGCTGCCTGGACGACCAGGTGGTCCGGGGCCAGATCGCCGCCCGCTACCCCCAGGCCCGCATCCAGACCCTTGAATCCGACGACGACCCGTTGCGGCTGCAGGACGGCGAAGAAGCCTGGGGGATAACGCTGCGGGCGGGAGGTCCGGAGTACGCGCCGCTGCGCACCTTCCGGGACGACGACCTGCTGGACGCCGGCTCCGACCCCCTGATCGCCATCATCGGGGCGCTGTCCAGCCTGAACGACGGGGAGCGGGTGGTGGCCCGGCTGCTGCTGCGCTCCCTGGGGCCGGAGTGGTCCCAGGTCCACCAGCAGAAACTCCAGCGCCAGCAGCAGACGGGAACCGGCCAGACCGTCAACAACACCCAGGCCACCCAAGCCCAGATCACCGCCAAGGACGGCGTGACCATGGCCATTCTCGGCGTGGGGGTGCTGTCGGCGGCCCGTGGCTACCTGTGGTACCAGGATGGCGAGCTGCTGAAAGCGTCGCTGTTGGGCATAGGCAGTGTCTTCGGACTCACCGTGGCCGGCTGGGGCTGGTGGCGCTGGCGGCAGGCCCGCAGCCGGGTCTACGACCCGCTGATGATCAAGGAGAAGACCTCCCGCATCGCCTTCGACGGCGAAATCCAGCTGACGGCCATCCTGCCCGAGAGCGCCGGTCCCGACAGGGCCAATGAACTGCTGGGGCCGGTGGCCGCCGCCTACCGCCACTACGACAACCCCGCCGGGGCCAGGTTCCGGGTGAGCAAGGTCAAACCCATGGAGCCCAACGCCCACCTGCACCCCACCGGGCCGGGGCTGTTCGGCAGGCGCAGCGTCCTGGGGGTCAGGGAGGCCGCCGGCCTGTGGCACCCGCCGGGAGCCAGGGACGAGACGCCCCTGGTGGCCCGCGCCGGGTCAAGGGCGCTGCTGCCTTCGGCCCGGAGCACCAGCGGCGGCGCCCTGGTGGGCGAGACCACCACTGGCCCAGCCAGGAAGGTCCACTTTCCGCAGGACCTGCTGCGCCGCCATCACCTCTACGTGGCCCGCACCCGCATGGGCAAGTCCACCCTGATGGAGCACGTCATCGCCCACAAGCTGAAGGAGAAGGCGGCGGGCAACGACACCGACGCCGTCATCGTCGTGGACCCCCATGCCGACTTGGTGGGCAGCGTGCTGGCCCAGGTTCCCGAGAGCCTCGCCGAACAGGTGAAGCTCATCGACCTGGCGGATAAGCGGGGCTTTCCCGGCATCAACCTGCTGGACACCCGCATCTTCGCCGACCGCGACCGCACCGCCGACTCGGTGGTCCGCGTGGCCCACGGCCTGTGGGAGCAGTGGGGTCCCAGGATGCAGTCCATCCTGGAGCACGCGGTGAAGAGCCTCCACGAGGCCAACGGGAAGCGGGCGCCGGAAAGCCAGTACACCATCATCGACGGGCTGCGGCTGCTGGGCGACGACGACTTCCGGGACGAGGTGACGGCCCAGGTGGACGACCACCACCTGCTGCGCTGGTGGGCCAGGGAGTTCGGGACCTGGCGCAAGGACTACCAGGGCATGGCCCTGGCCCCGGTGCAGACCCGCCTGGCCTACTACGCATCGTCCAAGACGGCAAGGGCCATCCTGGGCCAGCCCCGCTCCACCATCGACCTGCGGGAGACCATCCGTCAGGGCGGCATCCTGCTGGTGTCCACCGCCCAGGGCGCGGTGGGCCGGGACGTGGCGGCCCTGGTGGGCTCCTCCGTCCTGAACTTGGTGGACGGCGTGATTAGGGAGCAGGGCAGCCTGCCGCCGGAGCAGCGGAAGGGAGCGTTGGTCGTCGTGGACGAGATGCAGACCATGCCCGGCGTGGACTACGAGTCCATGCTGTCGGAACTGGGCAAGTTCGGGGCCAACTTCATCCTGGCCACCCAGAGCCTGGCCAAGCTGGAGGATTTGTCCCGCACCATGCGGGACACCGTGCTGGCCAACGTGGGCTGCCTGGCCGCCTTCCAGATGGCGGGGACCGACGCCCGGCAACTGGTGTGGGAACTGGGCAAGGAACGGGTCAGCGAGGACGACGTCACGTCGCTGGACGTGCACCAGTGCTACGTGCGGGCCACCGTGGGCGTCGAGCGGATGGACGCCTTCTCAATGCGGGTGCTGCCGCCGGAGCCTGGGAACCCGGCGGTGGCCCGGCGCATCCGGGATCTGGCCCTGGGCTACCTGACGCCGGTGGACGACATCGGCCTTCCGGACGACGAGATGGGGAAGCTGGTGGAGAAGTACCGCCAGGAACTGGCGGAGCTGAGGCAGGGTCCGGGCCAGCGCAAGGGGAACCAGGCCAGCCCGCCGGCCCAGCCCAGGCCCGCCAACCGGCGCAACCAGCGCAGCCGGCGGCAGGGGCAGCCCGCACCAGGAACGGAGGCAGAGGCGGAAGGGGAGCAGGATAACGAGGAACGGAGCGAAGGTTGGGAGCCGGGCAACGGGGAACCGGACGGCGAGGGGGAGGGAGAGGAATGATACAGAGGTTGAACCGGAGCCAGGGAGAGTTGCTGAGCCTTTTGGCCCGGATGCCGTTCCTGGACCGGCTGGAGTTGGCCGCCCTGTTCGGCCAGTCCCGGGGCGGGGTCTACGAGGCGGCGGCACGGCTGGAGGACGCCGGACTCGCCGCCTCGGTGCCCCACGCCACGCCCCTGCTGGCCCCCACCCGGCGGTACTACCTCACCGAGCACGGCGTGAACGCGCTGGCCCTGGAGGAGGCCCGGCCCGTAAAGAACCTGCTACGCGAACATCCCCTGTCGTTTCGCTGGCGGCGGGTCCTGCTGGAACGCTTGGATGCCGCCGCCGTCATCTACCGCCTGGCCTCCGGCCTGGCCGGCCTGGGCCACCCCGTCGGCTTCCGCTGGCACCGGGCGCTGCCCCAGGACGCAGCCGTCACCCTTACCGATGATAGGGTGTTGGCGATAGTCAGGCAGGGCGCCACCGCCGAGCGCGCCGGTTTCGCCAAGCGCCTCTGGCGGCTGGCCCAGGGTCCCCGGCCCGGCGCTTTCCTGGTGATGGTCCCAGACGAGATGCGCCTGCGCCAGGCCCGCGAACTGCTGCGCGGCGTCCGCGCCCCGGCATCTTCGGCCCCGGCCTTCTTCGCACTGGAGCGCCACGTTGCGGCGGCCGGCGGCGATGATCCGGTATGGCGGTCGCTCTCGTCGGGCGCCGGTGTATCCCTCGCTGAGGCCGTGGCCCGCGCCAACCCCGGCGCCATGGTGGCGGCGGAACCGCCCCTGGAACGGGTCTCCCTCCCCAGGGACATCGATCCTGGGGAACTCGACGGTGGCGATGCGGGCGAAGACGTCCCCGAACACCTGCTGCCCGTCCTGCTGCGGCCCGCCGAAAAGCGCGCCCTGGACCTGCTGGCCGACTGGCCCTGGCTGGCGCGGCAGGACCTGGCCGGGCTGCTGGGTGTTTCAAACACCAGGACCTCCCAGGTCACCGCCGCCCTGGAACGGCTGGGTCTGGTCGCCGCCATCCAGCACGATGCCCGCCGCCTGGCCCTCACCGATAGGGGGCTGAAACTGCTGGCCCGCCGGGACCGGGTGTCCACCGGCGAGGCCCGGCAGCGCTGGAGCGTCGGCGCAGACTGTGACCGGGCTAACGGCGGCGAGGACAATGGGGCGGACGGCGACCGGCCAAACGTATCCGGCAGGCGCAGCCGCCAACTGCTGCGGGACCTCGAACACACTGCCGCCGTCCACCGCTTCATCGCCGCCCTGAACCGCCAGGCCCAGGGTCTAGGCTGGGAAGTGGAACAGCTGGACCCGCCCCACCGGGCCTCCCGCTACTTCCGCCACTACGGCGGACCACGCTCCCTCCACCCCGACGCCTTCGGAACATTGCGCCAGGGCAGCGCCCTGAGTTCCTTCTTCCTGGAGTACGAGCGCCGCGCCGTCCGCCCCACCACCATGGCCCAGCGCCTGGCCCCCTACCTGCGCTACTACTCCTCCCACCGCCCCGCCGACGACCACGGCCACCGGCCCCTGGTACTGGTGGTCTTCGACGACCCCGTGGCCCCCACCCACTTCCTGGAGGTGGCCCGGAGGGAGATGCAGCGGGTAGGGGTGCCGCTGCCCCTGCTGGTTTCCCACCGGGAACTGGTGGAACGGGAGGGGCCGCTGGGTTCCGCCTGGCTGGCGCCGGACGGTGACTTCCGGCCGGTCGAACCCCTGCACCGCTACCGGTGATACATCACGAAAAAGGAGAAAGACCATTATGAGAATCTACTACGTCGGAGAATCCCGGAGCCGCAACCTAAACGTCGCCACCGCCCTGGGGGTGGACGCCGAGCATTGGAGCCGCCTGGCCGAGCGGGTTCAGGACTGGCGCCGCGTCCTGGAGGACGAGTACCACGTCCCCACCGGGCGGACTCTGCGCGGCGACGAACTCCTGTCCCCCAGGGGAACCCCCTTCCCCCGGGGCCGCCGTGATCCCCTGCCCACCCTGGAGGAGGGACTGGAGATCATGATGCGGGGACTGCGGGTCCTGGAGCACTCGCAAAACAGTGGGGGCGCCATCGGCGTGATCAACGTCTGCCGGCGCAACTCCCCCTTTCGCCGCCACCGCAGCCGCGACCGGGCCGCCGCCCGGGGGCGGCTCCTGGAACTGGCCGACGCCTCCCTGGTAGCGGACCGCCGCTACGGCCATTTCATTGAGGACCAGGATCGGCGGGATGGCCTGTCCGCCCTGGTGGTCGTGCCCACTCACCACGACCCCGTGATGGCATCCTGCCGGTACGCCGGGGACGGCGACACCGCCGTCTGCGCCCCGCCCCATCGCAGGACCGGTGACGACGAGTTGTTGCAACTGGCCGGACTGGTCTCCTACGCCCTGCTCCAGCAGGAGGAACCCACGGCCATGTCGGAAGCCCTGAACTTCCACCTGGCCTTCGGCATCCTGAACAGGGTCCTGGACCGCCGGGCCTGCCCGGACGACCACCAGGGAGTGGAGCGGCTGTGAGCGGCCGGCGCCCGTGAGCAGGGCAACAAAAAAAGGGGCCGGACGGAATCTTCCGTCCGGCCCCGCAATTGCCGGGAAACTTGTGGCGCCCCGGTCAGCTCTGGACTGCCATGCAAACTGAGCAGCCCCTGCCTTCAGCCTCGAAGTCGGCGCCGACCTCCGGCTCGGTAATACAGTCACCCTAATCGGCATATCCAACTCGGGCAAACTGTTCCTTAGAAGTTTCACCCAGCCCTTGCATAAGACCTGACAAGGTGATAATATAACTACATGAATGATGCAAGCTTCCGGGACACAATTCCCCGTCTGCACCGAGTTGTCGCACACGTTCGTGATCAACTACGTGGTATTGCCGAAGGTGACGCCACGTTCGAAGCCTGCCGCGTCCGCTATGGAGAAACCCAGGGACGCCTAGCCCAAGAGGGGCAGGGGCGGTCAACGGCACCCCCATCGGGAGTAAGCCAGCGAGAGCGTAACTGGGCTCCTACTCGCGACTGCCTATCCGAGTTGATGCGATTAGGGGCAGTGGTAAACAAACCGCTACCTTCATCAAGGCGGTTCGTCGACCGTTACCGCGAGGAGACCTACGCACTTACTGAGGTTGGGGTCGATCTAGCGAAGTTGACTTCCGACGGGTCGCAATTCGTCGATGCAATCAGCCGCAGGTTGATCGCGGTTCACCCGTATCTTCGGCTGCTCCTTTTGGCGTTGGAGAAGAACTCTATTCGGTGCCCGGCCATCAGCGAGGGAGACGTGGAACATAAGCGAATGGGAATTCGCGGTTGGGCTGAATGGGCCGTTGAACAGACCGGTGGCGAGATGTCGCCAGACGATGTCGAGCAAGAGATCGCGGCGCATCTAGACCGTCGCTTCGGCAATCCCCCTGCACAGCGCCCAAATAACAAGGCTCTTGCTGAAACCACTAACGACGCTTTTATGGTCGCGTCTTTCTCGGCCCAAGGCGTCCGGCTGGATGCGCCAACAATAAAGACGCTTCTGCGTTGGGGATCGGAACTCCTTCTCTACGATCAGTCTCGCTACATCCCGGATCATTCCGACATGAACGTGATTTGGCTCGCCGCGGATCTGAGGCGCGAAACGGATGAGGATATCCTTCCAGAGCGACGTGGCATGGCAGCATACGGCGATCGTGTCGCGGACGCCTTTCCTCGAGCCTATCAACAGCAAGCCGCCCTTTCAGGCTCTTCGTTAGTCGTGCCGTACATTCCGGTCCACCAACTACGCGCCCAGGTAGCCTACGAATGCGGAGTGATGCGTGCGCTATGTGACATGGTATTGTCCAAGTTGGCCGATGGGGAGTACCCCGACGTTGAGACGGAGGTGCTTCTACATATAGGCACATCGGGGCTGCCAAGTTCTGAACCGGCGTTTCGATATCACGGACGCCGCCGGCTGGAAGCAACCATGAGAAGCAAGCAAAGGAGGAATCTATGAGTACGTCGCCCTACCAACATATGGAAGAAACCTGGGGGTTAGAGCAGAACCCCTTTCCTCACTCTGCCATTTCCGGAGGCTGGAGGGATCCGTATAGCTCGGAGGTATTCCCTGGAGAAGAGGCGGAGTTCTTCGCGAAGACGGTCCGCGGAGCACTTCAGGGCAATCGACAGATCGGCTTTCTGTGGAGCAGGGGTCCAGGCGGCGACACCGGGTATGGGAAAACGGCCCTCATGCGAGAGTCGGTTCGCAAGATCAACACTGACTTCGGGCAACAAGTCGAGGCCGCTACGGGTATGCGGGATGAGCGAATTGTCCCAATTGCCGCAGGATTCTCGGCGGTGAACACGATGAATCGCACGGGGCTATATCCCGTGCTGTTCAACGCAGTAGTTGGCATGGCACAGGACGCCAATGCTCCGCTGCTACGTGCCCGGGACCGGATCTGCGCGGAAATCGGTGACGACTCGCCGGCGAAGATACTTGCCAAGTTGTCCGAAACACGGCTGGCAATCGCTCCCACGTCTTCAGCATTGCGCCCAGATATGCTTGATGTCTTCGCAAATGCGCCCGACGAAGTGCCTGGCTTCCTGGGCAGGGTTTCCGAAGCAAGCCAGATCCGATCCGGGCTCCAATACTTGGACTTCGCCATAGTTGCGCTGGCAGCCGCAGGTGTGCGCAAGATTTTCCTGATGATTGACCAACTGGAGGACCTAGCGACCAATAGGTCGCTTTCGGCGGCTCGACGCAAACGCGAAATCGGACGAATCCGTGACCTGATGGAAACCGAGCCCTATGCTTCGAGACTTCACATGACCTTCACATTCCATGATACGGCGGGAAGACTACTTGCGGGGGTTTGGGAAGAGAACCGACTCCCGATTTATGAGGCCACTCCCAGCAACCAAGCCGCAGTAGTCGTACTTCATGGAATGCAAGACGATGACCAAGTCGAGGCGTTGTTGTGCGCATGGCTCGACGCCCAACGCATTGACACCTCCACGCCAGGAGGATTGGTACCGTTCGAGCGCGACGCCTTGACAGTGCTCCGGTCAGTTTCAGAGGGTCGCCCCGGCATCTTGCTCAACCGCGCGAATGAACTATTCCAGGCGGGCGCAGAGGTGCAGAAAGGCATGATAGACGGAAAGTTCGCACGTGAGTATTTTGAGGGCATGGGTCTGAACACATCGTCGCCGGTAATAGCGGAAGATGAGCCTGTCAGCGACGTCGTGGATTTGCTGGCTTAAACCGGATGAAACCCTCAACTTATACTGCCAGCGAACGTGTTCTGGCGGCGTTTACCATGGACGCTTTTCTTTTGGCGCGGCATTGTAGCCCCGGCCATTCGCCTGGGAGTGGCCGGGCATGGGAGCAAACGGTGTCACAACTCTTGTGGCGACCCGGATTCTCAAGAAGGCAGCATGCCGGAGTTACAGGTCTGTTCGGTCGGGGGTCTAGATCCGGGGCCCGTCACGAGATAGACGGAGTGGGGCAGGGCACCGAGACCGGGATATGGATTGAGAGCAAAGCCCGCAGCACCCTCGACAAGTCCGACATCGCCGTGTTCCACCTAAAGTGCTTTGACCTTTTCAGGGAGGTTGCCTCCGAGTATCCCCAGCATACTGCGGACGCAAGGTGGTGGACCCTCCTCGTGTCTTCAGAACCCACTGACGAAGCCATCCGTCGCATTTGCTGCGATTTAGGTGTCGTGCTTTGTGACCCGCTGCGCTTGCCACTGCCAGCGTTGTTGTTCGCCGCTTCACGACCAAATGCTGACGACTTCCTCCCTGAGACTCACCTCAGAGAGGTGGTTCGTCTCGCTGGACCCGCTTGTGCTCCCATGCAGAAACGGTGGCGGTTGGATATAGATAGAAGGGAGATAAGGCAATCCCTCGATAGTCTGAACTCAACGGAAATAGGAGACTTGCTTTTCCTTCAGGATGAATTGACCGACGATTTCCTCGACGCTTTCGAAATGCATGCGCCGGGAGAGCTTGATAAGAAGGCTTCCGCTCTGGCCGAGCGCTTCGAAGCTGCCCGTCTGGCCAATTAGCGGAGTCCAACCCAGAATGATGAGGGGTCCGTGTGGTCAGAGGTCAAACGGCGTGGGATCGGCCTTTGGTTCAATTTCCGCCGTTGGCTAATCTGTTGCGGACCGGATAATAGTAGAACGGCAAGGGCCGGACGGAATGAACCGCCCGGCCCCCTATTGTCCGGCAACCTATCGTGCCTGTGTCAGTTTTGAATCGCCATGGCAACCGCGTGACCCCTGCTTTCGGTATCGAAGTCAGGGGCGGCCACCGGCTCTCCAACCTCGGGCAGCAGGTGGTGGAGCAGCCCCAGCCTGGCGGCCAGGGCGAACAGCGACACCAGGTGGCCGGAGCCGACCCGGGAGCCGGCCTTCCAGCGCCTCACCGTTTCGGCATTGACCCGCAGCTCGCGAGCCAACCCCCGCCAGGTGAAACCAGCGGCCTGCCGGAAACGGTCCAGCCGCTCGGCGAAGTCGGCGGGGAACTCCTGGGGCCGGGTGCGGTAGACGTACTGCTGGCGGCTTCCCATGCCCTAGTATCGCATCAAATCAGTGCTTGCACTTCTTGGAGGTTCGGGCGTGAGGTTCCTATGCTGGCTGCAATTTCGAGTTGCGGGGAGGTGCAGCAGCCATGTACGGGAAGCGGTACACCATAGAGTTGACCGAGGAGGAACGAGAACGACTGAACCAGCTGATACGGGCTGGCAAACACGCGGCGCGGATCATATCCCGAGCCCGCATTCTGCTGAGGATAGATGAGGGCTGGAAGGTGCCACAGATTGCGGCAGCCCTGGACGTTTCCCAACGCACGGTGTATGGCGTCAAGCGGCGGTACTCCGATGGGGGTTTGGGCGACGTGTTGCAGGATCGGGTCCAGGCCAACCGTTTCCGCAAACTGGACGAGAAAGGGGAGGCCCACCTGATTGCCCTGGCGTGCAGCGACGCACCGGAGGGCCACGACCATTGGACCCTGCAGTTGCTGGCCGACCAGATGGTGGAGTTGGGAGTGGTGGAGAGCCTGTCGCATGAGACGGTGCGTCTCAAGCTGAAAAAAACGTCCTCAAGCCGTGGCGCAAGCAGCAGTGGTGCATCCCCAAGGTAGGCGGGGAGTTCGTGGCGGCCATGGAGGACGTGCTGGACCTCTACGCCGAGCCCTATGACCCCAGTCGTCCAGTGGTGTGCTTTGACGAGACCTCCACCCAGTTGTTGGCCGACGTCAGGGAGCCGTTGCCGGTCCAGCCGGGGCGACCCAGACGCCAGGACTACGAGTATCGTCGCGCGGGCACCCGCAACATCTTCCTCTTCTGCGAACCCCGGGCTGGCTGGCGCCATCTGGCCATCACCGAGCGGCGTACCATGCAGGACTTCGCCCACCAGATGCGGTGGCTGGTGGATGTGGCCTATCCCGACGCCCCCGTGGTCCGCGTCGTTCTCGACAACCTGAACACCCATCGCATGGCGTCGTTGTACGAAACCTTCCCGGCGGCGGAGGCTCGACGCATCGTGAAACGCCTGGAGTTTCACTACACGCCCAAACACGGCAGTTGGCTCAACATGGCGGAGATCGAATTCAGCGTGTTGTCCAGAAACTGCCTGCAGGGACGCCACGGGGACGAAGTGGCACTGGCCGGAGCCATCGACGCGTATGAGATCCGACGCAACGCCGCCAAAGCCACTATCGACTGGGGTTTCAGCACCCAGGACGCCCGCTCCAAACTCCATCGCCTCTATCCATGCAATTCCTAGATTGACCCGGTACTAGCCCTCCCCGCCGTCGTGGTCGTGGTCGCCGACGGGCAGGTCCCGCGCCAGGACTGCGATGGCCCGGTGGACGGGTCCCGTTCGGCCCGGACCTGCTACCCGCCACCGCATCACGTCGCGCTCCGCTATGGTTGCGCCGGCGGCCAGTTTCCGCCAGGTCAACCCGGCGTGTTCAATCGGTCGGCATCCTGCGATGTTCATGGTTTCACCTCCGCAGTTGATGGATTACGATCACGTCCTCGTCCGTAAGCAGGGCCAGGCCGCCGGGCACCCACAGGGCCAGGCGCACCAGGGCCAGCATGGCGCCGCCGTTGGGCTGCACCCCGTGCCGGCGCCAGCGCCAAAGCTGCCGGCTGTCCACCCCCATGGCCGCCGCCATACCCTCCCAGGACAGGCCGGTCAGCCCCTTGATGGCCACCAGCTTCTCCCGGAAGTCCTCCGGCAGCAGGGCCACCCCCGGCGGTATCAAAATGGGCGTCCTCATATTCGCGGGGGCGCTACTCATCGACCCGCTCCAGGATAAAGAGAACGTTGAAGTCGGTCACGCCCAGGGCGTCCATCAGGCGCTGGCGCACCCCGGGCGAGGCGAACCGTTCTCCGCTCATCAGCTGGGACATGTAGCCCGACCTGATGCCGGCCCGGCGCGCCAGTTCGTTCTGGCTCATGTTGAGCCGGTTCAGCATCTCCCACACCACCTCGGTGCGGAGCCTGGACCTGAAACAGGGCTTCCTGCGTTTCATTCCTCTGCCTCCTTGTGGGAAAGGACTACATCGGCCCGCGCCACGGCGTTGCCCATGGCATCGTCCTTGCCGGCGCCGTCGATGGCGACGGTGGGAACGGGGAACAGTTCGGGGTGGGCCAGGTAGTGGCGGGCGATGACGCGGGCCAGAGCCCGCAGGCCGTCCATTCGCCGCCGCTCCTGGTCATCGTTTAGTCTGGGCTTGGTACTCACGGGAAACGTCTCTCCGTTGCCGCCACGTATCATTCCCGGTGTCATCCGGGGATTGGCCGGGGACTGGCCGGTGGGGTATACTCGGCGGCAATTACGATTGGATGTTCTACTCGCTAGAGTGTAACAATCAGCAAACCGGACACACAAGCACTTGCTGCCACCAACGCACTCTTTCTTGACCGATTGCTCGCTATAATGTAACAATAAGGCGACAAGAATCCGACAAGAATCTGATTATTATCCTGTAGACTACTGAAACCGGACTGCGGGAAAGGAGGGAAGCGTCATGGGCGAGCCTGACCAACAGCAGCCTGACCGGACCGGAGGGGACGGGGAACTGTACGGCAACGAGGAGATCGGCCCCTTGCTGAGGAGGCTCAGGAGACCCCTCAGTCTCAGAGACGTCAACCGCCGCACCGGGGTATCCGGCTCCTACCTGTCCCAGATCGAGAACGGGGAGCGCCAGCCCGGCGCCAACATCGTGCGCAAGCTGGCCGCCCTCTACCGGGTGGATGCCGAGGAACTCCTGAAGCGGGCCGGCCACGGCCCCAGGCCCGACCCCCACGGCGACGAGACCCTGGAGGTGGAGCGGGCCTACCGCTACGTGCTGGACGACCCCAACTTCAGGGTGGGAACCCGGCCCGACGGCCCCCTGTCCCTGAACGCCAAGCGGTTCATCGTGGAGATGTACGAGAAACTCACCGGCAAGAGGCTACTGGAATGACAGATACCGTCAAGGGCTTCTGCAGCGACCTGCTGGACGAGCACCGCCAGGGCCAGGAACACAGCCTGGAGGCCCTCGCCGCCCGCTTCGTGGAACGCTTCGGCGTATCGGCCCGGCCCACCCTGGAGGAACTCAAGGCCCTGCTGCGCGACGCCGGGTTCGGCGAGGTGGAGGGGACGAGCATGGAGGGCAGTCCCAAGGGACTGCACGTTGGGATCGCCGGCCAGGAGTGCCACATCTTCTACAAGGAGGAGTTGTGGCAGGGCGCCAGGGACTACACCGTGCTCCACGAGGGCTACGAGATCCTGCACGAGACCCTGTGCGACCTGGCCACGGGGACCAAGGCGGAGCGCGAGGTGTGCCGGGAGGCGAACCGCTTCGCGGCGGGGGTGCTGATGCAGCCGGGGGAGTTCCGGGAGCTGGCCCGGGCCTCGGGCCTGGACGTGATCGCCCTGCAACGGGAGTACCGCTACGCCTACGCCGCCGTGGCCATGAGACTCACCGAGGTGGTGCGCAACTTCCCCTACTCCGTGGTCCTCTACGAGCGTCCCGGCCGCACCGACCCGGCGAAGTGGCCCAAGGGAGACGACCTGGCCGCGCTCAGGGCCACGGTGGTCCGGTGGACCAAGGGCATGGGGCCGCCGGCCTCCCGGCTCATTACCGGAAAGCGGGGCGGCATCCCCCAGAGGCACCGGCGCGTGCCGGCCGGGTCCCTGGCGGAGCGGGCGGCACGCAGCGGCGAGGCGGAGTACGCCGAGGCCGACGGCATCGCGACAGTCGCCAAGTCCGTGTACTGGAAGGGGCGGCTGGCCAAGCTTGCCGTGGTGGCCGTGCCATTGGAGTTCCGCGCATTGCTGGCCCCGCAGTTGGGCCAACGGAGGCGGACCCGTCCCATAACCAACGCCAGGACGCTGACCGCCGCGCCTTGACCGGTAGGGCCGGATGCCGGATAATCTTAGTAAGACAAAAACTTATCACACGAGGCAAAAAAAGAGGCCATGCCGCCACGCCGCAAATCCAGGACCATCACCTTCTCGCTGCCGCCCGATATGTTCGCCGAGGTGCGGCGGGTGAAGGAGGAGGAGGGCCGCGACATGAGCGAGTTGGTGCGCGAGGCGCTGCGTTTGTACATGGAAGACCGGGAACTGCGCCGTCAGCAACGCCTGGAACGGCTGCGCTCCCGGCAGGCTGAACCAGAAGGACATCAAGGAGGACAAATCAATGAGTAAGAATACTGACCTGGCCCCCGTGGCGCTGTACGCCCGGGTGTCCAGCGACCGCCAGGACGTGGACCTCTCCGTAGCAGCACAGTTGCGGGCGCTGCGAGACTATGCCGATAAGAACGGCTACCTGGTGGTCCGGGAGTTCGTCGACGAGGCCGAGAGCGGCCGCATCGCCGACCGGCCCCAGTTCAGGAAGATGCTGGACGAGGCCGCCAAACCGGAAGCGCCTTTCCGTGAGATTTTGGTCTGGAAATTCTCTCGCTTCACCCGCAAGCGGGAGCACGCCGTCGCCTTCAAGTCCATGCTCCGGAGGAAGGGCATTCGCGTGGTCTCCATCACCGAGCACGCCGACGATACCCCCACCGGCAAGCTGATGGAGGCCATCATCGAGTCCGTGGACGAATTTTACTCAGAAAATCTTGCGCAAGAAGTGACGCGGGGAATGCGGGAAGCCGCCTCCCGGGGCTTCTGGATGAACGCCAGCGCCCCCTACGGCTATAAGCGCGTGTACGTCCAGGACGGGATCAAGAAGCGGCCTCGGCTGGAACTCAACCCGCCCCACGACGCCGTGGTCCGCCGCATCTTTGACGTCACCCTCCAGGGCAAGACCTCCCTGGATATCCTCAAGACCCTGAACGCCGAGGGCATCCCCTCCCCCAAGGGCAAGCAGTGGCGCAAGACCACCATCCACAAGGTGCTCACCAACGAAGCCTACACCGGCACTTTGGTCTGGGGCCAGAAGGCCAGGGACGGGCAGGAGCCGGTGCGGGTGGAGGACGCCTTCCCCGCCATCGTGTCAGCGGATGAGTTCGACCGGGCCAGGAGGCTGTTGGAAGCCCGGGCGCCGGCCATCACGCACCCGCGCCGCGCCGCCAGTCCCTACCTGCTCAGCGGTTTGGCCAAGTGCGAGTCCTGCAACAGGGCCCTCACCGCCGCCGAGGCCAAGAGCGGTAAGTACACCTACTACGTCTGCCAGTCCCTGCTCAAGCAGGGCAGCGGGACCTGCGACACCCCCAGGCTGAACGCCAGGAACTTCGAGGACATCATCGTCTCCAATATCCGCGAGAACATTCTCACCGAGTCCAACGTCCGCGACCTGGTGCGGCTGGTGGACGAGGAGATGGACGGGGTGGCAAGAGAGCAACGGCAGAACCTGGAAACCATCGAGGCCGAACTGGAAGAGGTGAAGCGGAAGCTGGACCGCATCTGGCACTTCGTGGAGAGCACCGACCTGGACATGGCCGACGCCTCGGAGCGCATTCTGGAACACCGCCACCGCCGGGAGCAACTGGAAGCCGCCGCCGAGGATGCCCGGGCCGTGCTGTCCCAGCGTCGGGAACTGCTGGACAGCGCCGACGTCATCGCCGCCTTCGCTCGGGACATGAGCGAGTTTCTGAAAACCAGCGAACTCACCGAGACCAAAACCTTTGTCCGGTCCTTCGTCAAGGAGGTGCTGGTGCGGCCCGGCGGGGCGACGATTATCTATACGATCCCCACGCCGGAGGATAGTCCCATAGGGGGGAAGGACATTGCTGAAATCGCATTGAATGGCGGAGTTCGCAGTATCGGATACGGTGGTGGGCCTGGATGGACTCGAACCATCGACCTCGGTCTTATCAGGACAGAGGCCTTGGTCGTGCCCCCCACCTTCAGTCAAGACGTTCAACAAGACACTCCGCCAGTGCCCCGATATCTATAACGCGTGCAAAGAGCTTTAGTCCAATTGGTTGGCTGACCCAATGCGCCAGACGTTTTGGGACAGTACGTTCAGGCCATACTCCGAGACAGTACGGCATTTTTGGGGCCGGCGCTGGCAAGCACAATGGCCACCGGCGACTGACCGGACGCCGCGGTGTGGCGGCAGTTCACATGCCGCGAATCATCCACCCATTACTTGCCCGAGAGACAAGGGTATATACTCGGGCAAGCAACCGAGGCGGATGGATGAATCCGACTCGTTTTGTTGACGGTTTCAGGGCTGATTTCTGCCTGCCGTCATAGCTAAATTCAGGCACGGCGACGGGGTGTGACCTGACTGTCTTCTAAGCAGCGGGTCGCGGGTTCGAATCCTGCCTGGGACGCCACAACACCCGGAAGAACACCGGATTCAGCTACAACATGGCTGCTCCGTTCGCCGAATGGCCGCCCGTCGGGGTGGCTTTTTCTTTGAGGAAAACGCTCTTTGAATCGCTGCCTTTTGCCGACGCAAAGCTGTGGCGACACCCTGTCCCAAGGCGGTGCGTCGCGATATCAGCCCACCGCTTGCCTGGCAGATAATTCCCAGGACGGAGGCAAGTATCTCCTGCGAGTGGGAGATACTTGCGGCGGAGGGCGGCCGTGAATCGCCCAAAGCTCGACTGGCAACGCTGTTCCCCAATACGGGTTCCACAACCGGTTGGAGAGCAAGTCCCTCGGAACTGTGGTGTGGTAAGCCCGGATTCTGGAGCTCTTCAACGGCTGTCTGATATCGGTCGAAAGGAGCACATTCCTTGACGATTTCGGCGGGGCGACATCCGAGAGTTCACTCTGCATCTCCAGGGTAGGAAGGGCCTTTTGGCGGAGATGAACGCCCACCTGGAGTCCCATGGACTGAGGCTCAGGGAGGAGACGATCGTGGACTCTACCGTAGAGGCGGCGTCCTCCCACAAGAACCGTACCGGGGCCCGGGACCTGGAGATGCATCAGACCAGGAAGGGGAACCAGTGGCATTTCGGGGTGAAGGCGCACATTGGGTTGGACGCTGGTATGGGCGTAGTCCACAGCATGATGACCATGGCGGGCAACGCGCACGATGTTACGCAGGCGCGCAAGCTGCTGCATAGGAGGGAGGGTGGTGTTGGGCGATGCCGGGTATCAGGGAGTGCACAAGCGGGGGGAGAACCTGGGTCTGTCAGTGTAATAGCGGCTGGCGTTGCCGTTAGGGCTGGGCAACCTGCTGACGAAGGAAAGTCAGCTGGCGGCTTAATGCGCAATTGCTGCGAATCACCTGTAGTCTCAGGGCCCATCAAGCCTCCAACTCCCCGGTCAGGGGCGAAACCCGAGGGGGTCGAGTGCCGCCTGGCAAGCCCCAGACCGCAATTCTCGTCGCTTAACGCAACTCCGCCAAACACACTCCAGCCCCAAACCGCCTCGTTCAGAGGATACCTGAACCGGGGAGGCGCAAGGCTCAGCTACTCATCTGGCGCTGCTCTCAGTTTGCACTCTCGAGCCGGCAGAAACAGGACGCATGAACCGGCAAGTCAGCGCGCGCCCGGGCCAGGGTGAGCCGCTGACTCACAATCGTCGCCAGTTCGTGTTGCCCAGTTCGCTCCAGGCACTCGTGATAGCCGCTCAGGCTCCAGACGTTGTCGGGGTGCTGGCTTGACCGTTTGAGCGCCGAGTCAAATCCAAGATCCGCCCTATATTCGGCCAGGGCTTCCTCCACACGGCCCTGTTCCAGCAGGAGGGCGCCGAGGGCGTGCCGGACAGGCTGCATCCAGCCCCACGGCTCGTCATAGGGCAGGTTGTCGTCATAGGCGACTGCCTGACGCAAATGTGCGAAGCCCGATTCGATGTTACCCCGCCGGTAATCCAGTTCACCGAGCATCATCTCCCGAGCAATCGCCAGGATATCGCGGCAGGAGTTGTTGAACAGGTACCGGCTGTCCGGCACACGTGCGAAGTCCCTCTCGAACGCCTCCGCCTCGGCCATCGCCGACTTCGAATCCCCCAGTGTAGCGAAGGCGACAGCCCTGGCATACCGCATGGTCGCGCTGGTCACGCAATACAGATCGGGGTTCGCCGGCAATTCCTGTTCAAGGATTTCCTGCCATTTTCCGAACCGCACCAATACATGCTGTTTGACGGGTACCAGCCCTTCCAGCCAGTCGGCCATGGGCGGCGACTGCACGCTCAATAGATCCTCGGGGAGGGCAGCGATCAGCTCCTCGGCCGCCTCGATCGCCGACCGGTACTGGCCCAGAAACATGGCTCCGTAAACCTTGAAGTGATAATTGTGGCAGCGGTACAGCGTATAGAAGTTAAACGACCCTCTTGCTGCCAGATACCGCCGGTCGGCCCGGATCGCTTCCTCGTTCCAATTCACCACGTTCTGGTAATCGCCGCACAACACGTCAATATGCGTCGCCATGTGCTGCAGATGGCCGGAATCCGGCACCAGGCCTCGCAACTGTTCGCAGACGAGGAGAGCTTGTTCCGGGAAGGGTGACATCTCCATCAAGTGGATGTACATGTGCAGCAATCCCGGATGCGGCGAGGCGCCCGTGTTGGCGCGGAGCTCCATGCTCTGTTCGAGCACATGTCTAGTTTCTTCTGTGTCAGCGCCCGCTGCCGCCTCGCCGGAGTCCAGATCCCAGAGCGCCCATGGGGTGCGGTTCATCATCGCTTCGGCAAATAGCGCCGAGATATCTGAATCTTCTCTGTGGCCGAGGTAGACGGTTCGCATGGCGTTGGCAAAATCATCGACCCAGACGGCCAAGTCCGGAGTCATATCGGCAGACTGATAGCGCTGCCGAAGTGCTCCAATCAAGTCCTGTTCCGCTTGCGTACAGCGCTCCGCCAGCGCCGTAGCACGCATAGTCGCTTGATAAGCCTCGGTGAGAGTTTTCGATGTTTCCGCCTCATCAAACGATTCCCACGGCTTGTTATAGTTGGGACCGATGGCGTAAGCGATACCCCAATACGCCATGGCGCACTCGGAATCGGCTTCCGCGGCCTGCTTGAAGCAGAAGACGGCCTCCTCGTGGTTGAACCCGTAGGTCCAGAGCAGACCCCGATCGAACCATAACTGCGCCTCCGGCGAAGACGTTGTGATTGGCCGACTGTATGAACCGAGATCGAACTCATACGTCATCATCAGGCTCCCTTCGTCGCTACTGCGGGACCGTGCGGGGTCCCATTTGGTATCGGTGCCGCCCACACGCTACCGTCCGAACATGGTCTACCGCTACGTGAGCCTACCAACGCCGCCTAGAGATTACAACTCGCGACAGCGCGCTGTGTGAATTTCTGATGTATACAGCCCAGTAAGAAGGGAGATTTATTGCTACCCAACGATTCCGTCCCCCTAATCGAATAGCGAATATATCCCATTGCAGACTGTGTGAGGATTCTTGGGAGGTGGGTATCCGACAACAGTACGGACCCCTGAATGCAAAGATTTCCTACCTAAAATAGCAGGATGAAAGCCAGAGAGACCCATGGAGGCCCTTCCGTCCGCTGTCTTGGTCACTCTGAGAGCGCTTGCCCTCTCTTGCGGGCAGAGGGAACGGAAATGGCCACGGAACGGATCAATTCAGCTCGTACTACAGTTGCACATCACTTGAGGTGGATCTTTCCACCGCTCGTTTAAGTTGGATTCAACTTTGTCACCGTTAACGCCAAGCCGTTAATCGATGGCTGAACGTGAATGTGTTGGAGACTGTCTGAAATCACCAGTGAATATCTGCGACAGTAGTATTAGATACAAACTGGTTAAACCGGGGTGGCTAGAACTATCGACATCGGCCAAGTGAGGGGTGGACATCTCACTGGGGCCGCTGGTCGGGAAGGCAGCCCCACGGGCTAACCTACGCCGCCCGCTACTCTACGCAACACACGCCCGGGAAGGGCCCCGGTGTGCTCTGCCTCATCAATGACCACCTCCCCATTCACCACCACCGTCGAGATGCCCGTGGCGTATTGGTGAGGGTCGTCGTAGGTGGCCACTTCCGCCACGGTGTCCGGGTCGAAGACCGTGACGTCGGCCCAGCTGCCCTCTGCCAGGGTGCCCCGGTCCACCAGCCGCAGGGCCGCCGCCGACCCGCCGGTCATCTTGTGGACGGCGGTGTGCATGGGCATCAGGTCCAGGTCCCGGACGTAGTGGCCAAGGACCCGGACGAAGGTGCCGTAGAAGCGGGGGTGCGGCTTACCCTGGCCGGTGATGCCGTAGGGCGCCAGTGAGTTTCCGTCGGAGCCCACCAGGACCGTGGGCGAGCGCAGGATTTCCTGCACGTCCTCTTCCGCCATCGAGGTGACTACGATGCGGGTGTGCCCCCGGTCGGCCAGGAGAATGTCGCAGGCGGCGTCCAACTGGTCGATGCCCCTGGCCTCCGCCACTTGGCCTACCGTCTGGCCAGCCAGGTCGGGCGTCTCGGGGCTGATGGCGATGCGGACGGCGTGCCACGATTCCACCCGCCCGAAATTGTTGAGCCCGTCCTGCAAGATGTCACCCCGTATGCGCTCCCTTGCCTCGCCGTCGCGTAGTCGCTGCAGCATGGGCTCCACGCCTCCCTCCTGCACCCAGACGGGTAGCAGGTTGCGCAGGGGGTTGGTGCCTGCCGTGTAAGGATATTGATCGCAGAACACGTCGAGGCCTTGTTCCCTCGCCTCGGTGATCAGCGACAGCAGCGACGAAACGTCGCCCCAGTTGTCCGTGCCCGAGAGTTTCAGGTGGGCGATCTGCACTCGCACTCCGGCGCTTTCGCCGATGCCAATGGCCTCGCGTACTGCGTCGAACACATGGTTGGCCTCGTCGCGGATGTGCGAGGCATAGGTTGCGCCGTGCTGGCGCAGGACACCCGCCAAGGCCAGCAATTCCTCGCTCTTGGCATAGTTGCCCGGCGCGGTGAACAGCCCCGTCGACATGCCCAGGGCACCCGCCTCCAGGCCCTCGGACAGGAGCTGCTGCATGTGCGACAGCTCGGTGTCGGTTGGGTCTCGCGCCTCCAGGCCCATGGCCATCAGGCGCAGGGTCGCGTGGCCCACCTGCATCACCGTGTTCACCGAGGTGGCGGGGAAGCCGTCCAGATACTGGGCAAAGGTGCGCGTCTCGTAGTCGAGCCAGGGAGCTCCGGCCCTCAGGTAGTCCTGAAGGGCCTCGGCCTTGCCGGGCAACACAGGGGCGGTGGAGTAGCCGCAGTTGCCCACCACCTCCGTGGTGACGCCCTGCCGGATCTTGCTTTCGGCCAGCGGGTTGAGAGGGAGGGTGAAGTCAGAGTGGGTATGGATGTCGATGAAACCCGGAGCGACGATCTGTCCCGAGGCATCGATCACCCGCTGCGCCTCCATGTCTCCGCAGTCCCCCACGACGGTGATGCGACCATTTCTGATGGCAACGTCCGCCGGTCGCGCCGGTGTCCCGGTCCCGTCAATCACCTGTCCACCACGAATCAACAAGTCTTCCATTCGTAGCTCCTCGTTGTTGCGTCCGATTGCCAGCGAATCCACCGGCAGTTACGAGCCAGCCGCTGGTTCTTGGACTGGAATCCGCTGGTGACGGAGACCGGCTCGGACGTCACACCGTCCGGCGGAATGGCGACAGTTTACGCCAGAACCGCCTCGCGCTCCACGATCTCAATGCCCGCTAAAAAGTTGCGGATGAGAGTCCTTCGCTCCGGGATGGCGCATTCCTGAAGGATCTCCCGGAAGGCGGCCGTGTACCTCTAATCTCCCTGCTGATGTGCAACTCCGCATGCCGCTGAAGCCCGGCAGAGGTGCAGGGAACAGGAGGTGAACCGGCAAGTATGGTATACGCCAGCTCGGCGGAAATTCTTGACGTGGGACATTCTCACTGGGAAACACCTGGAGGCGTCACCGGGTTGTTACCGACTACTTGCGGGACGCCATTCTGCTCATGTATTTCACCAGAAGATATTCTCCCAATCAGCGGGGCGCTATTTGGAACGGAGGCGCGAGGTTTGGAATGGGGACCTCGATGACAACCGGGCGATTGGCTCTCAGGGCATCACGGAGAGCGTCTCCCAGGCCCTCGTGGCTGTCCAACCTGACGCCCACGGCACCGTAAACCTCGGCCAGTTGGGCGAAGTCGGGGTTGTGGAGCCGGGTGCCGATGACCCTGCCGCCGTAGCGCTGTTGCTGGTCGTTGTGCGATGCCCCCAGCATCTCGTTGTTGAACACCAGAGTCACCACGTTTATCCCTTCCTGGACAGCGGTGGCCAGTTCACTGGAGGCATACCCGAACCCGCCATCCCCCGTTGTGGCAACCACCTGCCTGCCGGGGTTGCCGACTTTGGCGCCCAGGGCTGTGGGGAAGGCATACCCCAGGGTGGCGAAGTAGGAGGAGGTGAGGTAGGAACGCGGGGCCAGCACCGGGTAGGCCAGATGACTCCAGTAACCGATGTCAGTGGTCCCGGCGACCATTATTGCGTCGTCGTCCAGCTCTTGGCGTATCGTCTCGATGATCTCCACCTGGAGAGGAGCCATCTCCCGGATTTCCAGATCGGCCTGTTGGCGAATGGCCGTGGTCTCGGCCTCGGTCCACTGGCTGGCCCGTGTCCTGCCTCCCAATTCCGCCAGCAACGCCTGTACTCCAAGGTGCGCATCGGCGGCGATTCCCACCGCTGCGGGGATATTGCGGCCAAGCTCCTCGGGATCGGCGTCGATCTGTACAACCTTCTGGTGGGGCTGGATTCCCCAGGGCACGTTGGGCGTGAACATCATCCGACTGCCGACGGCCAGGATGACGTCGGCCTGCGGTAGGGCGATATGTCCGGGCCCGTGAGCGTAGTAGAAACTGCCCAAGGACAGCGGACTGTTTTCAGGGATTGCGCCCTTTCCCTCCGGCGTGGTGATGACCGGGGCGTTCAGGGCCTCGGCCAGATCCATAAGCTCGGAGGAGACGGCAGCGTCCCTGGTTCCGCCACCAGCCCAGATCAGGGGGCGGCTGGCCCCTGCAAGCAACTGGGCCGCCTCTCTGATCAGGTCGGGCTCGGGCTGCTGCCTGTCTGGACCCTCGGGTTCCGGGAGGTCGGTTTCATCAGTCATTGGGAGAACGTCCCAGGGAATCTCTATCTCCACCGGCCTGGGCCGGCCGGAGGACATCTCGCGAAAAGCGTTCTGGACCATTCCCGGGATTTCATTCACCTTGTCGGACCGCCCGCACCACTTGGTCAGGTGTTTGAAGACGTCCAGCTGCTCGCCGATCTCGTGGAGGGCCCCCCGGTTCTGGCCGAGGTTATAGCTCTCTATCTGTCCCGATACCAGCAGAACAGGGGATGATGTGGCATAGGCCGTTCCCAGTCCCGCCGTTGCGTTGAGGGCCCCAGGGCCAGGCACCACCAGCGCGACACCGGGCTTGCCGGTGGTCCGGGCGTAGCCATCGGCCATGTAGGTGGTCGCCTGCTCGTGCCGGGTCAGGACCATGCGGATGCCGGGCTCATCGTAAAGGGCATCGAATGCGTCCATAATCTGTACGCCGGGAAGCCCGAACACCACCTCGACTCCGTGCCTGGCCAAGGAACGCACCAGCGCCTGCGCGCCGCTCATCACGGGCATTGCTCACCTCCCGGCATGCTAATCTTTCGGATATCCGAGGATTTTACCACCCAGTTCTCGCGGCAACCGGATGACAAAAATAGATGGCACGGACAACATTGGTGTGGGGATGGGGCTTTGCACAACGAACATTTCCTAATCCCGATTCATGGTGCGGAATTCCGTTTTGTTCGTAAGTTTCTTGACAGTGCCGTGACCATCGGCGGCTCTGAACGGTTATGTGGACGTGTCCGGCTGGGTGCCGTTCTGCTCGTCGTCCAGCCAACCGTAGCGCTGGGCCAGGCGAAGCCACAGGCGTCGCGTGGTGGCCGCATCGCGGGTCAGCTCCTCTAGGAGGCTGGCGATTGCCTCCTGGTTGGCCTGCAGGGTTTCCTGGTTGACCAGTAGGCGATCCAGGAGTTGGTCGTGGTTCTCGATGATGGAGTCCAGGCGGGCGAGGGTCTGCTCGTGCCGGTCGGCGGCGGTTTCGAGGGAGGCTACCCTCTCTTCCAATGGCTGCTGCATGGGTTGGTATCCTTGAGTGGTCTAAGAGGAAGTCTGCCTGGCCAGTGTAGCAGGGTCGGGGCGTTGGCGTACGGCTCGGGGTGATTGACTTGGGCGGTGGCTTTGGGCAACGAAGATTCGGAGTTCCCATTCGTTGTACAGAATCCACTTTAATTCCTGTCGGCTCCTATTCACGAGCGAAGCTTGGGGCGGGCTGGTTTCAAGCAACCGGACGAGACAGGGGCACGAACATTCCTCTGGTCCGCCAGGGGTGCTCGCGAACTTATTCCTACCGCCGCGGCGACGGCCCCAAGTGCGAACCCGCATCCACCAGGATGGTTTCACCGGTAACGTGTTCCGCGCCCTCCAGTAGCCACACCACCGGGTCTGCCACGATCTCGGTGGTGCCGGCTGACTTAAGCGGGGCAGATTCTGCGTACCGGTCTATGAATGCCTCGTAGCCGTCGCCTAGGCCGTCCCGCCACCATCGCGTCTGCATCACGCCGGGACACACCGCGTTGACACGTATTTCCGGCGCGAGGGCGCGCGCCAGCGAGTACGTCATCACGTTCAGCGCCGCCTTGGACGCAGCGTAGGCGATGGAACTGCCCGAACCGCTGAACCCGGAGCCGGACGACACGTTGACGATGGCCCCTTTGCCTTGTTCCTGCATGGCCGGCGTGACCGCCCGAGCCATCTGGAAGGCGCCCACCACGTTTACATCGAGGACGCGCCGGAAGTCCTCCGAAGCCAGCCCCTCGAGGTTGTGGTGCGGAACGATTACCGACGTGGCGGCGTTGTTCACCAGCCCGTCAATGCGGCCCCACTGGTCCAGCGCGGCTGCCGCCATCCGCCGGCAGTCCTCATCCACCGACACGTCGGCCTGGCACAGGATGGCCTCGCCGCCTGCCGCGCGGCACGCCTCCGCCGATGCTTTCGCCTCTGCCTCGCTCCTGGTGTAGTTGATCACCACACGTCCGCCTTTTGCAGCGAGTTGCCGAGCAACCTCCGCTCCCAACCCCGTCGCAGACCCAGTGATTATGAACACGCCACCTTGAATTTCCATGATCATTCCCCAACTGTAATAGCAATCTGCGGATTATAGCGGACGCCCCGTTACCGTCTACTACCGTAAATGGCGGAACTGTCAATGGCGTCGAGAAGACGGGCAACTGTGGCGGAGTAACTGTGTACTACTTTTGACCTGATAACTGGACGCTGTAATTCAAGCGGAGTGCGACGTTGCAGGAGCGGGGAGAAAAGGCGTCGAGGGTGCTGAATATTCTTCGTCGTGGTCGCCCGGGTCCTGGAATGAATGGCGTAGTATTCGGGCAGTGGCGCAGCCGGGAGAACGACGCTTTCCAGGCTCCGGATATTTCCAACGAAGGAGGGGTCCAACCGCCAGCACCATAGAACCTCAGTGCGAGGCATGAGGGCTTCTCGTTCCTGCCGGCAACCCCAATCACGGATCTCGCCGTGTCGCAAATGGGCATTTTCGCTCTCTGCGACTATTGACCATTACCAGCAGCGTGCCGTCGGTCAGGTCCGTGTTTTCCAGGCGCAGCTTCGCGATTTCGCTCAGCCGACCGGGAGTATCCCAAAATGCGTACAGCACTGCCCGGTCCCGAGTTAACCGGAAGCGGAGAGTGGGAGTCCCGGCGTAGGCGGGATCAGCGGGGGCAGCAGGTCCCTCATATGGTCTTCGGTGACATTGGGAACAGTTTTCTCTACCAGGCTCGGCGGCTCTAAATCGTCGAGAGGATTCTCGTTAATATGTCTAGGCTCCACCAGCCAGTTGAAGAAACGGTTCAGGCGGCGTTCCTGGGCGTTGATGTGGCCCTTGGACAGTTTCCGGGGTTCGGCATCGGTACGCTCCCCGAGCCACCGCACTGGCCAGTGTGGTAGGCCTATTTTGACAATAGGCCGAACCGTTTTCGAGATGTGGTTGGGGGCACAGTGAAACTAATCCGTGCTTGAAAGAGAATCCACGTTTCCGACCAGTCGATGCAGTCGGTTTACTGAAGTGACCGACGGGCTGAGAAAAGGTAAGAGTAAATGCCGGTATCGGCCTCCTTAGCCGGTTGAAATCCGAGGGCGGCGGCGGCTCCAGCAATCGCCGCCGCGATGGGCTCACCAGAATGGTAGAACGCCAATCCTGCACCTGCAAGGGTAAGACCAAACGCAAGGGGCTTTTTCCACGCATCCCAACTTGCTCTCCGGATCGCTTCAGCCGCGCTTTTAAGTTCCTCTTGCCGTTGGTCAAATTTGGCGCGGCGCTCTTCCTCTGGCATCAGGCTCAATTCACGCGCGAAACTTCGGACAGATAAGCTGTAATTGCGATGTATAGAGTAGTTCTGGCGCCGGTAATCGAGTACCTCGTCCATTGGAACGCTCGATAGGTCTATGCCCACCTTCTCAAAGTCAAAGGAAACTATGTCGGCAATGGTAGGAATTGATGAATCAGGGTTAGAAATGGGAACTATATACTTGACTAGCCCGCCCGCCTAATGGCGCGTCGGGAGGACTGAATCCAGCAGGGCGGCCAGCATCTCTCTGTTTTCGGTCTGGCATTCCCAAATCACCAAGACTGCCCAACCGTCCTCCTCCAATGCTTGGCGAGCCGATTGGTCTCTAGCAACGTTCCCAGAAAACTTGCGCTGCCAGTAGTCCTCGTTAGTCTTGGGCGTAGTGGCCCGCCGACAATCAGGGTGGCGATGCCAGAAACAGCCGTTGACGAACATCGCTATGCGGTGGCGCGGAAGAACTACGTCCGGCTTTCCTGGCAACCCGTCTACGTGAAGCCTAAAGCGATAGCCAGCCCTGTGCATCACCGATCGCACTCGCATTTCCGGTCCGGTGTTCTTGCTGCGCACGCGTCTCATTACCTGACTGCGATGCTCTCGGGTTTCCGTCGACATTTCGGATTTCCTACCGCTGAATCTCAATCCAAGAATCGCGGTACTCGACATAGGCTAATACTGCGGCAGGGTCCACCATTGGAACGTTGTGGGTAATGGTGAATTGTCTCGCCGAACCGGGAATGCCGCGATGAATGGTGAACTGGCTACCGTGCGGCTGCCAGGTAAACCGATGAAGCCCTGAATCCTTTTCTCGGCCCTCCAGGTTGTTCCGCCTGTTGAAGGTCCAGATGTAATCCTCTGGCACGAACCGTTGGGCGGCATCCTCGAACAACACGAACTCTTTGGCCTCGACGTTTCTCACCAAGAAAGCAATGCGCAAGTCGTCGCATTCTTCCATCGCCCGGTTGACGCGGCTGTTCCAAATGGCAAGCACGGCCCGTCCGGTTGCCGCCGGATCGTCATGGGGATTCTCAATGCCGAGCGAGTAGTCCGGAGAGTTGCGGCCAGAAATGAACCGTCCCCGCCTCGCTCGAAATGGATGGTCGTGCTTGACAGTCTTAACGCTCCAAGCGCAGCCATCCCAGATAACATCCGCCAAGCCCAAAGGCCGGGCCAAGTGTTCGCCGTGAACGGCATTGGCGAAGATTGTTCCGAAATCGTGGCCGTCTATATCGGCCATGCCCACAGCGAGGCGGTGAACTATCTGCTTCCCAACCTCGATCAGAACGCCGTCAGGGATTTGTCCGAGTGGATAAGGCCCTCTTGGGAGAGGGTTACCCCCGCGCAGTCTTGGCTCGGTCAAGGACGTTCACCATTCCTTTGATAACTGCCTGTACCATAGGCACCGGCACGGCATTCCCTGCCTGTTTGCGGGTTTGCGCATCGTCGCAAGCGATTTCCCAAGTGTCGGGGAATCCCTGCAACCGCAGAAGCTCGCGAGATGTAAGGCGCCTCTCCCCATCTACCAGGAGGTAGTTGTGACTCGCCCCGGCTCGCAATGCGCAAGACCATTCGTGACTGGACACGTTGCCAGCCTTGTTCTCGTGCCAAATCGCAGGAGAGATTTTCGCAGTGTGGGCGGCTCGTCGCTTATCCCGAATGTCATCCGACACGAAATGCTTGGGATCGGGATTGGTCTCCAGAATTTTCGCCAACGGCTTCATCCGAATCTTCTTGTCCGGCCAGGGGAACTTTGCCTTGTACTGAGTGGCCACGATGATGGTGCGCTCGCGTTTCTGCGGCAACCCGAAGTCCAAAGCATTGAGAATCTTGGAATCAACGGTGTAACCCAGAGCTTCCAAGTCCGCCTTGATTCGCTTTAGTACCTTCCCATCGTCGGCAGTCGCCAACTGCTTCACGTTTTCGAGGATGACGCCCTGGGGACGCTTTGCCCGGAGAATCCGCATAATCTCAAAGAACAGGGTGCCCCTCGGGTCCGCGAAGCCTTGCCGCTGGCCTATGATGCTGAACGGCTGGCAGGGGAACCCCGCGAACAGCAGCTCGTGTTCCGGCATTTGGTCAGCCGACAGTTTCACAATGTCGCCGTTTGGCACCAAATCGAAATTCTTTTGATATGCCTTCCGTGCCTCCTCGTCGATGTCGCAAGCGAACACGACGTTCAGGCCCAAGTTTTTCGCAGCCAGGTGAAATCCGCCGATTCCGCAAAACAGGTCAACGCACCTGTAAGGCCCTTCGTTGACGGGGATCGGCGGAGCAAGCAGGGAGTCCACCATAGAATCGAATTGGCCGAATAGCTGTTGTGTCATGCGGTCAACTCCTCGTAGGTCAGCCGCTTGCCTATCATCCCGTCCACTGTCTTCCCTAAGGTATGCGGCGTGTTGTTGACGCCCTCGGAGCCGCGATAGGCGAACTCGTCGGCATAGCGATGGAGATGCTTGGGAGACATATAGTGATAGGTTCCGACGTATCCCCGCTTGAACAACGCCCAGTGAGATTCAATCCCGTTGGTGTGAGCAGGGCCGTTGACATATTCGCCGGAACTATGGGCGACGCTTTGATGTTCGTAGCCAGGTAGCCCGACGTAGCCAGGGTGCGAATCAGTATAAAGCGTTGACCCTCGCTTCACATTCTCGACTATGGCAGTCTGCAAGTGGCTCTTGTCAGTGGCCTCTATCGGGAAGGTGCGGATGCCACCCTCACGCTCCAATATGCCCATAAGCGGCTGTTTGCCGACTGTGCCGCGGCCCTCGTGAAGCCGCTTGGCCTCGTGCTTGTTCCGTTCCTTTCCGCCGATGTAGGTCTCATCGACTTCAACTTCCCCCGCGAACAGCCCGCCCCGATGGGCCATAGCTTCCCTGATTCGGTGTTCAAGGAACCAGGCGGTCTTCTGCGTTACGCCTATCTCGCGGGCCATCTGGAGACTTGATACGCCCTTGCGAGCGGTGTGGAGCAGGTAGATGGCCACCAGCCATTTATGCAGAAGAACCTTGCTCTCTGCCAACACGGTTCCCGTCCTGACGCTGAAGTACTTTCGGCAATCACGGCATCGGTGAGCCATCGGCTTGCCGCTTTCAACGCGACTGGTTGACAGTGACCCGCAGTGGGGACAATATGGCGTACCTCCCCATCGCCGTTGCTCGAAAAATCCGACGGCGGCGGCTTCGTCGGGATACTGCCGGAGCAATTCATAGAGGCTGGTTGATTCGGCATTCTGCTTTTTCATGGCCGAATCATAGCACGACTGTTCGGGCTAGTCAAGTATATAGTTCCCTTAGAAATGACCTCACCCAGGGCTTTGACCACTCGTTGCTGGTCGGTTGCGGGAGAAAGCGTTAGACCCCTGTCTTCGCCTTTAGACTTGAGAATCTGTGCAAGCAGCACCAAGATGAGGGTGCGTACAGTTCTATGCATTGGGATTGAAGCCCCATCCTCAGAATCGGCAGCCAACCCGCGAGCCTTAAGTTCCTGAAAGATGAACTCGGCGAGTTTCGCGTCACCGTAGTAACCAAGCCTAGACATCGATAAGGACCCGAAACTAGAGCCCCTTGACCCACGATCAGAACCTTTAGTTAGATAGTCCAACCTTCCTGAGGCGATAATGTCTACGAGTATCCCCGCAAGTATCTCGGTTTCTATTGCCCCAACATCTTCCTCTGGACGAACCACATGGAACAGACCGTGTTCCCTCAAAGAAGCTATGACCGGGTAGTCATTGAACCTACCGTGCTCCCTCATATGTTCAGGAATCAACATTGCGACCCCATCGAAGAAAAGGATTAGGTTCTTGACCCAATCCGGGTCGCCCCAATACTGACCAGGGTAATAGAAGGCTACGTCAGGCCTCATGGCTAATGTTATCTCCTTCGCCAGAAGGGCCGTACCAGTAAGTGGTGCACATTCTCTGGCCTCTGACAGTTTCGACTGCGCCTCTTGGGAGCGCCTGGTGGAACATCTGTTGATTGTCAGTCAGGTGATTTCCAGCTTCGTATGTTCCATCCTGATGCATGGGGGGGAAGGGATGCCCGATGAGTCTTCAGGTGAGGACACCTCTAGTATGCCTTCCTTTGGCTGCATATTGCTTGCCTGGACTCTCCAGAAACAAAATGCAAACACTCTGGGAACACTGCGCGTAACCGTGACGCCTTTCATGTTCAGCGTTGCTACGGGTAACGGGGATTCTGTCTTGAAAATCGGCGCATAGCTTCCCGCCAATTCACGGTTCGACCCATTCCAGAAAAGTTGGCTCCAAACTACAGGCAAACCATCGCTGGGCAGTCGGAAACGTGCACCTTCCCAATTTATGTTGCGAATCCCTACTGGCTTAAAAGCAGACGGAAAAAGGTCAGTAGGGAATTCACCTTGATATATCTTCATCATGGCGTCACCATTTGTATCCGGCCATAAGCCGAGTTCGATCAACGCCGAATCAGCGACAGTGTTTCCAAGGTTTTGAATCCCCACATGGATTTGAACCTCCTTCCCCCTTCGTGAGTGATACTCCAGATTTGAGAAGCTAGCAGCCTGTCCGAGAAACAGAGGCGGCCTGCAGTTTTGGGTATGATGGGATGAGCACTCAGCCAACGGAGCCGACTGATGAGCAAGACCTATCTTCCCTACGATCCCGGCCAGCAGTTGCTGCTGCCACAGGCTCTGCAGGAATGGCTGCCTGAGGATCACCTGGCCTATTTCATCTCCGACATCGTGGATCAGTTGGACATCTCGGAGATCACGGCCCGCTACGAGCAGGAGCGGCGGGGCGGGCCGCCCTACAATCCCCGGATGATGGTGAAGGTGCTGCTCTATGGCTATTGCATCGGGGTGGCGTCGTCGCGCCGCATAGCCACCAGGCTCCATGAAGACATCGCCTTCCGGGTGCTGGCGGCCAACAACACGCCGGACTTCCGCACCATCTCGGACTTTCGCAAGGATCACCTGGCGGCGTTGTCGGGGCTGTTCTTGCAGGTGCTGATGCTGTGCTCTCAGGCGGGGCTGGTGAAGCTGGGCCATGTGGCGCTGGACGGCACCAAGGTCAGGGCCAACGCATCGAAGCACAAGGCGATGAGTTACAAGAGGATGAAAGAGAGGGAAGGGCAACTGTCGGCGGAGGTGGCGGAGTTGCTGCGCCAAGCCCAGGAGGTGGATGAGGAAGAGGACCGCAGGTATGGCAAGGACAAGCGCGGTGATGAGTTGCCGGAGGAGTTGTCCTTCCGGGAGGGCCGGTTGGAGAAGATCCGGGAGGCCATGGCGGCGCTGGAAGCCGAGGCCCAGGCTCAGGCGGAAGCAGCCGAGGCAGCGGGCAAGGCGCATCCTGGAGTGCCTGGGGACAAGGCCCAGCGCAACTTCACCGACCCGGAGTCCCGCATCATGCCCGGGCCGGGCGGCAAGGACTTCTTGCAAGCCTACAACTGTCAGGCGGTGGTGGACCATGAGCATCAGGTGATTGTGGCAACCCGCGCCACCAATGTCGCATCGGACAAGGGGCAGGCGGTGGTGATGATCGAGGAGGCCATTGCCAACACCGGCAGGGTGCCAAAGGAAGTGTCCGCCGACGCCGGTTACTACTCTGCCCCGGCCGTGGCCGATTTACAGGCCTTGGGCACCGACCCGTACGTCGCGCCGGAAAAGACCCGCCACGGCTACCAACCGCCGCCCGCGCCCCGGGGACGCATCCCCAAGGCTCTCTCGCCCAGAGACCGGATGCGCCGCAAGTTGCAGACCAAGCGGGGTCGGCAACGTTACGCGTTGCGCATGGAGACGGTGGAGCCGGTCTTCGGGCAGATCAAGCAGGGCCGGGGGTTCCGGCAGTTCCTGCTGCGGGGATTGGAGAAGGTGCAGGGCGAGTGGTCGCTGATCTGCACCGGGCACAACCTGCTGAAGCTGTTCCGCTTCGGTGGGCTGGCTCACGGCAAAGGGTCGCCAACCCCACACCCCCGCCACCGTGTTTTTGCCGCGGCAACATTCAAGCAGAGGGACAGCGTGATCAGTCTTTTATCCACGTTGGTATCAAGCCCCGTCAGCATTCCTCGGACGGGCTGCTAGTTGCCCAGCGGTCGTTGACCCCGAAAACAATCTGGAGGTCTGGCCCAAAACTTCGATTTCGGACCAGCTCGACTTCGTAGTGTTCCATCGGCTCGGCTTTGAATTGGAAGCGCCGGTAATACCTCTTGTCTTTTGCTTGCCAGACACCTCCCACACCAACTGCGATCTCCACTACAAAAACAACTCTTCCTTCAGCGCCATAAGGAACTTCCGTAACTCGAAACAAGTCTGGCCCAGGCTTGGGTTGGATGTTTCCTGTTATCAGATTCTCGATAGTTTCTTTTCCTATTTCGTCCCGCTGAAATCCAATACCGAGACCAGACGGAATTGGGGTACCGCCAGTCACATTCGGTTCCGACGTCTCCGGTACTCCGTAAACTAAGACGCCTCCATCGGAGTTCAGGAATGATGAAACATCCTTGCTGACATCCCCTGCCCTTTTACGTTTGTCGATGCCGCTGCTTCCTCTACTGCTCGGCAGCAAGCTTCTCTGCTCTTTGTAATCCAAGTGAAGGTCTTCAGGTGTTTGCCCCTCGATCATGCGATTGAGTTCTACGCTCCACCAGGCACCATCATGAAACTGTACCATCTATTTCCCCTCCCTTTTCTACATGGCTTGGGTTACAAAATATGCTTGTGACTCAGACAAGTCCTTACGATTGGTATGGGGTATTGATTGAACTCTTCCCTCAAACTGATGGAGGGAAAAGGGTTTCACGCTTCGAGATGCTCGTGGCATAGGAATGACTTGTCGTCTATATTCAATTGTTGGCGTTCGGACCGGGGATTTTATCCCCGTTGAAGTGGATCATGTGGTCAGGAATTTCGGCAACCCAAACCTCGGTTTCCCAAGCGATGTCAATGGCGGCGAGATAGTGGGCCATTGTGGCGGAGGCATCGTGTACCACTTACCTGACGACTGACCTTGGTGAATCAGGCGAAGAGGCTAGATATCTATCTGGACAACTAGACCATGGGATTCTGATATGAGCAGTGCCTCCCTAAGTGCCTCCACATAGGGGTCAGTAATCTTCTCACGGCGAGACCTTAGGCGGGGTAGAATTAGGCCAGGAACTTGGTGTAGAGGCTCTAGTCCTAGCCGAGCTCCGAGAACTGTCCAGAAGGCTCCATCTAGAGGGTGCTCATTCGGGTGTTCAGGCAGCGCGAAAAGGGAGTTCATGGCGGTCGCGGCTTCCCAAGCATCTCTTGACGGTTCCGGAGGCAAGGGTCTCCATGAAGTTACCAGCCTGTCTCCATCCAAAATCAGGAAGCCGATCCCCTCTTGTGGCCAGCCATGTTTTAGAGCGACCGCCCGCAGTGATCCTAGAGTAGGCTCGCTCCCAACCCAAGACACTGTGACACTATCATGCCCAGTCCCAATGTTCTTTTTCAGGCCCGGCTTCAGAGCGGCCTTATCAGCCCACGCCCGTGGTACAGGCTGACCGGAACCTCGCCATAGATTCGCGTCTATTACTATCCGTAGAGCGGGACGTCCATCGATGTACAGGCAATCCCCTACCGATCCCAATTCTTGGGAACTAGTCCAATAGGGATCCTCGTCGTTCCCCCTTAGCCTTACTCTTCCGTTTGAGGTAATGAAGTCGTGATGCCTCGTGGCGTAGCTTATGACGGAACTCCATTCCACATTGAACTGCTCGGTTACCCACTCAGCCACCTTATAGAGAGGCGCCGCGTCTCCCAATGCCGCAAGCGCTTTGTGGATAGACCCGACTATCCCGTCATATTCGTAGAAATTCCACTGAGTCAACCCGTACCTGTTACGGTCCAGCCGAACTATGCGATCATCGTTGCCGACGGCATTTAGCAATGTTCCCTGGGATACCCCGCAGATCTGCGCCAATTGAGATGAGGCTAGGGGTGAGTTTTGTTCTCTCAAGGCCCTAACTGCTCTGTCGGCCGCTTTTGGCAGATAGATGTACGTTCCCCCGGGGATTACATAGACGTGATTGTGTTCCGTTTCGATGGCCGCCAGAATCTTATTGACCACGTCCGGTGAATGGATCCCGAACCGTTCTGCGCATTGGTCGGCAGTGTCGATGCTCAGAACACGTCTGCTCTGCAATGAGGTCCACAGCTTTCGGCGCAGACTGACTGCTTTTTTGGTGAGGTCTGCTCTTAGTAGCAGGCCGTGCCAGATTTCGTAGGGTCCGGCCAAATACAGGAATAGCCTACGTAGGGTCACTGATTGTTCCGTTTCCTCTTTAACCAAAGGATCGGGTAGAGAATTGAGGGCATCGTTGAGATCGAGGCCCTGTCCCACCAAAGCGGCGAATTCAGATACTTCAGCTGACAATGTCCCGGAAAGTACGATCCTGCGAGCAACGATGCGGCGTTCGACTTTGGCCTCCCGTTGGCGCACCGCCTCTTTACTGAAGCCAAAATCTTGGCCCAGGATGTCCAGATTTGTCTTGTCCTGCAGAGCCAAGACTCTACGCGCGGCGATGTCTAGATCTTTGCGGTCGCCCAGCGAATGGAAAATCTGTCCTAACTCTTCAACCATGTTCATTGCCGTCACACTGCCTTCGTTGTCGCAAGTGATTGATGCAAGGACTGGAAGCCCGAGCCACCCAAGACCTTTGAACGCTCCCAGAATCTATCACCGCCAGATTGGTTGATGTACTCCAGAACGTCGGTCGTCATTTGTCCGGCCAACCAGTGGGCATCGCCGGCATCCCGCCCGAAGAAGCGCTCCAGGTTCAAGTGCAACCCTTCGGTCTGTCGTACGAATATCCCATCCAAAGGTAGGCAAGCAGGCTCAAACAGGCGAACGGCCTCCGCCAGTTCCATGTCGCTGAATACGTCCTCTGCTTCCGGTTGGCCAACAAACCTTAGGAGGGACGGAATCGGAATGAAAGTGGGGTCGACGACGATGACCCCTTGTTGTATGCAGTAGATGCAGAGGTCGATATCCATAGGGGTTGCGGAGACGAGGAACCTCCAAGTAGGGTTTCGACTGCCTTGTGCAACCCTTCGCAAATAGTAATCGAAGCTTTTCTGAACAAAGATCATGACATCGTTTTTCCCTACGCCATCACTGAGGTCCTTCGCCTCTACAATCCCCAACATCCCAGGCGAGACCATCGCCAAGTCAAGCTCATGCCGTAGTTTCGACGCAGCAGGGGTCCCGAACAGTTTTACCCTGCCGGGACCCTGGACCGTTGGAACGCCGATAAAGCGCGCAATCTCCACCAGTGCTGATTCGAAAAACCTGCCGTCGGGCGGTTCTCCGTATTTTGTCAGGATGTGAGCGTTCAGCGCAAACCTGCACAGCAAGTCCGGTAGCATCTTTTACCCCAAGAGCGCGTCGCCAGCTGCTTTTTCGCGAGATACCGCCAGGGAACTGTAGGCACTGCCCGATCCTTCGTCACCTAAGGAAGCAGTCGTCACAGCGTCCACGTAAGCAGCATCAAGGGGCGCTGCCGCTTTTTCGCCCGCGGCGGTTTCCAGTACTTCCCTCGCACGAACCAGGAATTCCCCAACCCTACCAGAAGTTTTCTCGCGCAACCGTGCCACAGCGTCAGAAGTGAATGGGGACAAGCCATCTTCATCTCCTGAGGTGCGCACAGCGTTCAGGTACGTTCTAATGAGCGCGCTGGCCTTGTCATTTGTCGTCAGTCCACGCATGAGAACGATCTTGGATGCATTGGATCGAAGCTCTGGCGAGAAGCTGGGAAGACGTGCTGCCACCCATGCCTCCGAAAGAGTTTCTTCGGCCCGGCGGTGGAATGTCATAACACAGCTGATGTTGTCTGATAGGAAGCGATCCTCGAATATGTCATCGCGGAAGCGTTCTACCTCCCTGTGCCGCTTGGCTTTGGTGGATAAGTAGGGGTTGGCGAGGTCTTCCAACTGGTCCAGGAAGACAAACACTCCCACCATCCCGGCAGCGCGGGCCAAGGCCACAAAGGTGACGAAGTAGTAAAGCCCATTCCGAACACGGCTGGTTGGTGTAACCATGACCTCCAAAGCGTCTGCAAAGCCCTGTGCATCATCGGCTTTTCCAAGAAGGTTAATCATGTCTTCTCTGAACACCCGCTGTCCTACGCCGTAAGGGCGACGAGCGGCATTTAGCGCGTCTCGGATTATCGACGTCCTTATATTGGCGCTCTGCTCATCCGGTTTGATGTCACTGGATTGCAGGACCCGTTCCCTTAGGCGCCATATAAGTGACGTCACAGTCTCACCGTCGGCCCCTGTGACATCCGCTGCGTCTAGAACGGCAGAAAATAGCCCAGCGTAGAAGTTGGTTACTTCGTGGACCTTGAAGCAACCGTACACCGCACAAGCCGGATGACCGACTGCTGCGGATTCTTCCACACCAGCTTCCGTCAGCGTGGTTTTACCCCAATCGGCGTTTATTTCGCGCTCGACCCGTCGCAGCAGTGCGGTCTTGCCGAAACCAGTGTCGCTTCCGTAGTCGCCCAGCGACCATAGGAACGACATTGGTCGCTTCTCCGACAAGGCTCCCAAGACCAGCTTTTCCCGAAATTCCGTCAGTTCGGTGCTAACAACGTTGTCGTCGTAAACGCTTGATTCGCCGTATACCTGTGCCGGGAAGGGATTGCCTTCAAGTCCATAATCCTTGTATTTGTTTTGTAGCATTGCTGCTCTCCTTCGTAGCCTAGCTGTTTCCAAAACCGACGAGATGATACTTGCGCCCGCCGATTGATAAAGGTTGTTCCGAAGCTGGCGGATCGAATAAAGCTCCCGCCGAAACCCATATTTCATATGGACTAGGCCGTTGCTTTGTCACTAGTTCTTCAAGCACCCGATTAACCAGCTCGTTCGCGACACCACACCGGAATGCGACTGTGCCTCGCAAGGGATAAATCCGCACTAACTCCGTCCCCGGAGTCTTGAGTTCACTTGAGGCATTTTTGAGCATGGCTACTACTTCGTCTCCCGCTCGATTCAACCCCCTGCGAACGTAGTTGATGTTGCTTCTGATGGGGGCAATGTCAGCTGCCGCCCAATGGAGCCATCCTCCAGGAGCCTCGACAACGTAGCGCGAATTTCCTGTTAGAAACAATTCTCTGGACCACGAGCTGATGGTAACGAAGCTAATCGGGTCGGCTCCGAGATTTTCAGCCCGCAGTACCCCAAAGAGGACTGCATCCTGAACCGCGTCTAGCAAAGCCTTCCGGTTCTTAGGTTGCCGCTTGGAGAATCTCCTACGGACGTAGTCTTCAACACGGCTCCTGATATCTGGTGTTGACCTTCCTACACCAGCTGGAGAGGCGATAAGCCTCCTGATGGCTTCGGCTACCAAACCAGCGTAGTCCAAGGCGTCCGCATCAGAGCCTGAGCCGATATCGGTTTCCGTGAATTCAGGCACGAATAGGGGCCCATTTGACAGTTTGGTCAAATACTCCCGGAAGTAGGGGTGCTGGCTTATCAATGCCTTGCCAAGGATCTCGCGTGCTTCGCCAAGGTTGTTGGCCCAAGCCCATTCCTTACCCACAGTTGTGAGTGTAAAACTAGTCCGTCGGTACGCATCCACTCGATGCCTAGATGAAGGAAGAGGCACTTTCTCCACCCAGTTAAGCCGCATCAACTCCTCCAGAGCGTCCTTGGTGGAACTCCACATCTGAAAGTCTGGATTACCCGAGGGTTCGCGGCCACCACCTACGCGCGCTGTGTCTATGGCTACCTGACGCAGTCTTCTCCTCAGTTCTTCGTAGGTCAGGCCTTCATTCAAGCCATCCAAAACAGCCTCGAATTGGGCGAGGTGGGTTACTCTGGGGATTGTGTCTCTCGTCTTCATGGCCATAAATTACACTGCGAGCACATCAGATGGCAAATATTGTATCATACCGAAAATATATTTCTCCATATAAACTGATGGTAGTCAATAGATTGTCTGAGCGAGTGATCAAAAGCTAAAGGCAGGGGCTATCCCGATTTGGCCACAGCCAGTGGCGCTATAGATTGGTCAAGCAGCCTCTATCTGAATGTCTGAGGTGGACCGGGAATCTCCGACAGGTGGGCGAATGAGAGTTCCGCTCCTTAACTTAGAGTAGCGGTTGCTGTCGGAAGGAGCAGGAAACACAGCCTAGCCTTCAAGGCCAAGGTGGCCCTGGGCTACCGGACGCCGGCCGAGGTCTTCCACGGGGACCAGGGTATTGTTGTGGAAGGAGACTCTAGTGAAAGGAGGGGTTCACCCCAAGAGGGAACCAAATCAATGGCAGGAGAGCCGGGATTCTCACTTAACTCAGCCAAAATCCTTCCTTCGGAAGTTCTTGTATGTTGGCGCACGTTTAGACCTTGGTTCCACCCAGCGCTTGACTGCGAGGTCAGAGATTTCCTCGACACTTCTTTGATCAAACGCCGCCCCCGAATCCATTCCTGCCAAGAATTCCCTCGCATTACTTGCGACTGGCATAACGTACACTTCTCTTTGAATACCGTGCTTGAGGGTGTGGTCAGCATCTAATCCAAGCGACTCCAGACCAGCTCGTAGTAGCCTCAACCTCCAGTTCGGTCCGCTGCCGAATTTATGCCCATCGACATAAGGGTGGTCAGATTCCCTCAGCAACTCTCTCAGTTTGGAGAATAACTCGTCGGAAATTTGGAAGTGCCCGTAACCTGTAGTTGAGCCAATTTTCCGAAGTTCGACCATAGGGTATTTACCAGCGTGATTCCCGTCATTGGGAAACAGCTTCAATCGGTTGTATATCGAAGACCTACCAAGGGCAGAGGTCACAGTAACCAACGCAAGGTGGGGGTTCTTCTGGGTTCCGCTAATGGTCCCCGCCCTGTCTCCATATCGTTCCTCGAAAATCTCACCTACTTCCTGGGAAGCAATCAACGAGGTTACCAACTTGCCGCCGAGGAGCATGGAATAGGGAGGGACGGCGCCAACAACATAGGCATCCATCACATTGACCAGCCTCTCTCTCCGTCCTCTCTGGTCCCAACCTATCCAAGCATCACGGGCACGGAGGTTGAATACGGGGTCCCCAAGCGCGAAAAGTCCGATCAGCTTGTCGTTGGTGCGGTCCTTGACCAGGAACCGTAGCCGTCTGCCATATCCCTGAGATACGGGTATCGACCACTGGAGAGTGGCGAATCGGAACAGGTCGCTTTCGGGCGTTCCGGATTTGACCTGCACGAGATGGGGTTTGATGGCTGCAGGGTCGACCTCATCCCCGTCCGCTATCTGGGACTTCAGCGCGTCTAGTCTCCCACCTAATGCCCTGAGTATCCTATCTCTTGCTGCTCCCCTGTGAAGGCGGTGGATGTGCCTAACCTGGTCCTTTGTGAAGGGCATATCGGAGCGGTTGCCGTTCAACCCGATGGTTTGAAGGTGAGCCTGTATTTCGGTTCTCAGTGACGCGCGTGCCGAGGAAAGGGTGGTTGTCACCTGGTGATCTTGTCCAACGCAGTCCCGGTGGTTGTGGGACTGCCAAGCACCGTTGACCGTCCTGTGGGCGAGTTCCATTTCCTGGGGCAAGACTACGGTGTGCTTCTTCATTCATTACCTTGGCAAGGAACGGAACAGGTCATTGGCGACCCAGAATGGCCGGCGTAGTAAGTCAAAGGTGGTGTAGATTTTAGGTAGGATGCCGGTGGTTCGAAGTAACTGGGTCAGGGCGCCCTCGCTCGGACGCGCCGAAAGAGGATGTATTGGTCGGATTCCTACTTGTTGCCCGCGTTCGATAGCGAACACGGCACTGTAAGGATGCTGGCTTCGGCCCAATTCCATGGGCTTCCAAATCGAACGCATATATTCGTTCAACCCGGCCAGCACGCCTGCTGCCTGACCGTCGATCAATTGAGGCTGCTGCTCGCGCAGCAGGTAGTCCAAAACTGAAATACCCAAATCGCGGTCCAACAGATTGTGGACTCGTTGGTTCCGGTAACCCAGTAGACAGTGATAGCACGCCCCGACGCAATCTTTATTGGGACAGTTCTTGCCCAGGTACAGGGCTACATCCACAACTTCTTTTAGGTTGTCGTGAATGGCGCGGGCGTACCCCGCACCACCTGGGACATCGTCGTAGATGAAAACCTCTCCTTGGATACGTCCAAAGGAATCGCGCATAGGACGGGTGCCCACCTGTATCTCGTCCGGGTTGATCTGGAGCACCCTGGCAGCGGCCTCGGCCATTAACGTGCCAAAAGACAACCAAACCGCCCGGCCAGAAGGTTCTACAAATGGTGCGTCCAAGGATTGCGGCATTTCGATGGCGAGCAAGACCACCTCGGAACTGAACTTGTGCCCCAACGCGAGGCTATTAGCTAAGTCTATTGAAGTGGGGCAAGGGGTTCCTGCCCGTGGGCCAGAGCGAAAACCACGATGCGGAGGAATGTTAGCCGGATACGTATGCGGTTCCTGGTAGTTCAAGTCAACCAATCTCCCACAGGTGGGACAAAGCAAAAACCCTGGCTGCTCCTGGTTCGGGCCCAAGTTACGCATAAAGAGGTCGCCGACATGCACCGAAGAGTAGAGGCGTGGGGCAAAGTCGTCGTGGGCTTTTCCAGTGGCCAGGGCGTTGGCACCCACAAGGAGCTGCGCTGACGATCCGAACCCAGCCCGTTCCCGTCCGCCGGATCGGTATTCCTGCCTGCCAGCATCGGGCAACGCCGCATCCACCGTAAATCCAGGAGGCCTCAGATAAGGAATAGTCATCAAATCAGAATGTTCACAAACGGAGCAAGCGGAGGGGACAAGCCCGCCAGCGGATAACAGCGCCACGGCGCGGCACCGACGGCATTCAACAAGTTGCTCACTGGGATTGTAGTCCGGGTTCTGGTTTGATGGATCGTATAAGCCGACTGACTTGTAGATGTAGGTTTTGGGGAATCTCCCTTTTACTATCTCTGCTCCGGGAGCGTACTCCGTGATGGCGATGCGCAAGTCTCTGGAGATACCGGAATAGAAGTCCTGGGATTCGTATGCGTCCTCCTCCTCTTCATCGTCCGGCACGGATAAACTGACCACATCTACGGGGAATGCGTACTTGGGCAGCAGTCCACACTCCGTCAACGCTTGCAGTAGATCGCTGTTAGCTCTGGCTCTCCGTGCGGCTTCTTCCACCTCACCTGGCAGTTCCGAAAGCCACTCTTCTAATCGGCTGATTAAGGAAGGGTCCACGACCATGCCGCAACCGCGGAGCAAATTACTAAGATTTCCTCTGATATGCTTCTCCAATGATGCTCCCCCGCCCCCCTCCAGGAATCTCCCCGCCGTTCCCCAGACCTCAAATAAACCCTGGGAAGTGCCAGCGGCTAGCCAGGCCGGGAAAAATCCGCCGAGAACGAGGGACCGGACGTGCCGCCTGGCAATGGTTTCGTTCATAAGGTACAACGAGGGAATCCGAGGCGGTTCGGATACTATTTCCTTGGGGTGGTGGAAGTAATACTGGTCATGGCTTCGGTCTTGTGCGTAGGTTACTACCGTGGCCACGGCGCTGCCCCGGCGGCCTGCCCTGCCAGAGCGCTGCTGATAGTTGGCGACGCTGGGAGCCACGTTTCGCAGACCGACACTCAACAGGCTCCCGATGTCGATGCCCATTTCCATAGTCGTGGTAACGGAAAGAACGTTGATGCGGTGATCCTCCGGCTGTTCCGAAGACCGGTACAGGTTCTGGAACCATCTTTCGATGTTCCGTGCTTCCTGACGGGCAATTGCGGCCGTATGTTCGGTTGCCCGAACAGAGTATGGATCGGGAAACCCAGAACCCGGTTTGGCGAACAAAGCTGAGCGACGGAAGTAGTTTTGAATGGAGGAGGGATCCACCCGCTCGGCGGTCTGCCCGCACCGATAGCACACCTGCAGTAGCGCTTCACCCATAACGTAACGGCAGGCGGAACACCGAAAAACCTTATCCACTATGGGATTCAAGTCAAAAGCGTCTATTCGTATGCCTTGGGGCACTTCGCCATTAACTCTGCGTCCTGCGTTGACGAGAATCTTGAAACCTTTTAGAGCGTTCCATAGTTGCCAGTGCAGCCCCTTGAGCCACTGGTCGATATCGTCGATGCGGCCTTGAACGCGAAGCGCTCGCCCAACAGCCTGCAGGTACCTGCCGAGTTTCCTGTAAGGGCGCAGGTTATACGGGATTGTTGTCTCGTTAGCCCTGGCGTTTCCCGGGATTATCCTTTGCCTTTCATACCGCTCTATCCGGTCATCGAAAGGCCACTCCCACGGTTTGGCGGGCTCGGGCGGCAGCAAAATGTTTTCCGTAGCCAGAATGCGGGAGACGATGCGCAATAGAGACTTCGTTTCCTCTTCTGTCAGCGGCTCAAGCTGCCCCGTAGCTGATGGTAGCGGAACAGACCAAATAGCCAGGCCCAAAGGTTCCAGGCCAAAGTCTTCCTGGGAGATTTCCCGGCGGGCCGAGATGTCAAAGGCAGTCATTGCCTCCTGATATACCCGGTCATACTCGTCGTTCAGCTTCTTGAACGGATCCGAAAGGTATCCGCTGCTGGGATCAATGTCTCGTTCTATCTGAAGGTCTATGACCCGGCCGCGTAGGTCTCGGTATGAAAGAGGAGAAGGTTGCGCGGAGTTGCCTGAACCGCCGCATCTTACACATACAACGTCGGCGGCATTGGACTCTTGGCCTATACGGTACGGTTGCTCCTCCTGTACGACCCCGCTGCCTCCACACTTAGCGCAACTATGAAGCGCACGGTATAGCAGTTGGCGGAATAGGTCATACTGGTGGTCATTTCTTAAGTCGGCAGCCAGGAGTGCGGCATCCTGGCGGGAATCGGAGAACACGAGGGATTTGCGGGCGTTGTTATTTCCACCTGTCTCTTGTTGGACCCGAAGCGTGTCGGCGACCACCACAGAAATTGATCGGGGACCTCGGGTTCTCAGCGGCTCGATGATTTCTCGCTCACCCCCAGGGCTGCGATAGTTCTGGCACCTTGGGCATTGGTTGGGGAACGGGCTAAGGTCACGACCTTCCCTTTGGTCGGCGGCTGGACTTACCTCAAAGGTTTCCCTTGCATAGTTGTCCCGGGGCCGACACGTCAGAGTAGTCCTTATGGAACGATATTTTGTGTGGTAATCACCGCGAGGGTGTTCCACTCCGAAGACACTGTAATCCTTGTAATCCGTTATCCCTCGTCCTTCTCCGCTGAAATCGTCGCTCCAGGGCCACAGACTTTGGGCGGCGCTGTCCGGTATACCCCCGGCAAAGAGCAGTCCGCACTTGCGGCACGAAAAAAGTTCCAAGACTCGCGAACCGCAATCGTCTGAACACCAAGGTCGGGGGTCGGTATAGATCTTCCCTATCGGGCGGTCACCCCGGAAAGCTGCCGGAACCTCTGGGCACTCGGGATTCAAGCACGCCCAGAACCCCGGAACGCCACGGAAAAAGGCGTGAATCCGCATAGAAAGTATTGGTGGTGTATCAGGCAGTGGTGTGGGGCGGGCGAAGCTTCCGGCTGCCAGGAGCCCGGATGTGGCACGTTCCCGATCTAATGCATCGGTATTGCCGGGCCAGCATTCCTGGGCCAACTCGGACAGCGTGGTCGCATTCCTGGCAGTTCTGGCCCTTACCCACTTAAGTTCTTCGTTCTCTGCCAACATCTGGAATAGTGCGACTTGCGGGTCCAGTGTCTCGTCCGTCGCTGTAGTATCAAGTGATCCTGCCAGTTCCTGTATACCAGCCCAAGGGTCATTGGGCAGGAACGCATCCTGGAATCGCTTGAACGCCGTAAGGGATTGGGGACTCGCTGTTCTGACAGGAGATTGCTCATCCGCTATGCCAGCGTGAATTATGGTAAAACTGTCGTCAGGTTCGGCAAAAAGGTCTGATGTGAATTTCCTAAGAGCTTCTTCAGCGCCCGGCGCGGACGGGATCGACGCACTGGTGGCGATAGCTTGGAACTTGCCGGACCCTGGCTGTATCCCTAGCCGTTCCTTCAGGCGGCGGACCAGATGAGCGACTTCCGTGCCCTTGGCTCCGGTGTAGGTGTGGGCTTCGTCGAGGACCAGGGTTGTTGTCCTGTCTTCTCCTCCCGCCAACCAATCCCGCGTGATGTCGAACACGGGGCTTTCAATGGGGCGGATCAGCATGTATTCCAACATAGAGTAATTGGTCACCAGGATGTCTGGAGGGGCGCCTTGCATATCCCACCGGCAAAGCATTTCGGAACTGCCGACGACGGGCCAATTGCCTGTCTCACGCAATTGAGTGGTGAGACTGTCCCATTCTTCCTCCAAGTGTTGAAGGTACTCCTCGAATTGCTGGCGCTTCATCGTGCTATCCGGCCCCCGCGTGGGAAGAGTCAGACTGGTGTACATGCCGAAATGTATCAGGTTCCCTCTCAACTGTCGTCGTTGCCAGTCGGATGAGCCGTTCAGGGCCAATATCCGCCGCAGGCGCGACATTTGGTCGTTGACCAGAGCGTTCATCGGGTAGAGGATTATGGCCCGAAGCCCTGCCTCTCGTGTCTCGTGAGTGCGGGAATGATGCCAATTTCGTTGGTGGGGGTCGTAATAACCGTTGCCACCCGAACCTTGGGGGCGAGGCCAGTTGTACGCTTCATTCAAAATTCTGGCTAGGATGGGCAAAACGAATGACTCAGTCTTACCGGAGCCCGTGCCGCTGGCCACCAGCAGATTCGGGGCGTCGCCAAAGCTGGACAGAAGCGCGTCTTCTTGGTGCGTGTAAAGAGGAAAGCGGTCCATGGGAATGCCATGTTCCATCAACTCCGAAAGGCCGGAGGGGATGGTGCGTGGGTACGCCTGCTCCAAGTCCCGCAAGTACCGGCCCGGTGCGAAAGCTGGCGTTGCTTCGATGAACGGTTCTTGTGCGATTACACCGGGCTGGCGAAGCAAATCCGCCCGCTCTCCGAAGACGAGCGGGTGAGAAATCCGATACTGCGATTCGATATAGCTCGCAATGGATTCCTTCAAGTGTGCAACAGCTTGGTCGGGCGTGAACTGCATGGTTACTTACCTAACAGGCTCTCAGCTATCCACCGTGCTTCGCCAGGATGTCCTTCACGTCCGCAGGGTTGTAGGAAATGTCGCTTGACCACTGGCCGAAGCCTGCCTGCTGATTCACGGCACGGGTCCATTCCTCAAGGGCACGGCTCTTGGCGAGGCTCTGGTCGTCTGCCTGTCCCTTCGTTTCCAGAACCAGCATTTTCCCCGACTTGAAACGAATGAGAAAATCAGGCCGGTATTTCCGCACTACTCCTCTGTAGACATAGAATACCTCGAACCCTAGATGGTCGTTTTTCACCCAAGAATCAATCAAGGGGTTGCGAGCGAGTTCGAAGGCTTCCGACGCCTCCCATGTGCTGTCGTATACGCACATGTTGATGTGGCTACGGTCGGCGGCGTGGCAGGGTTTGGCTGTGTACCACGTGGGCATGTTTGCCGTTGAGCGAATAGGCCGCTGCGGATCAAATACCGGCTCTAGCGTCTCTGTATTCTCCAGACGAATAGTTTCCCAGATATGCCTGACCACTCTGGTCATATTCAGCGTGATGATCAGGCGCCGGGCGACCTCATCATCGTTGAATAGTTCGGGGGTTATATGAAGCCGATCGGAATCTATAAATCGTTCAACCAGTTTCACCAGCTGGGCGATGAGTGACTCGCGGTTGCCGGGCCAGGACGGTTGCATCTGGTCGTATATATCCCGGGCCGTTCTGAAGATAACCGTTTGAGTGCGACTCTGCTTGGCCAATTCTTCCAGGTCGATACTGCTAACTTGCGAATAGTCGGGCTTGCCGTCCACTATCGGGGCGAGCTCGGCCAGGCTGGGCGTATGGCTGGCATTGAGTTCCAGGGGTTCCACGTTCTCCCAGTCCAGGGAGAGATTGGGGCGGTAGACGTGCTCGATGCGGATAATATTGGGCCAGCTGATTTCAAAGGCGGCTTTCTCCGGCATCGGCTCAATGGCTGTCCTGGAAGTCGGCGGTTTGGGGACCACGCTTTCGTCCGATTCATGGGGGAGAAAGGTGAAAGGAATCCCAAAGATGTTGACGTATTCCGGGTCAAACATCCCGTCCTGGTTGACATCGTAGGATGTCCGCCGCAGGCCTCGCCCCACGACCTGCTCGCACAAGAGCTGGCTGCTGAACGCCCTCATTCCCATGATGTGAGTGACAGTCTTGGCGTCCCAACCCTCCGACAGCATCCCCACGGAAATGACGTTCTGCACCCGTTCTCCCGGTTGCCCGCGCTTCCCGACCGTATCCACTTTGCGGCGCAACTGCTCGGCTCTTTGCTGTGCCGTGGGCGGACGCCTGGGTCCGTCATCTTCGTCTCGGTCATCCCCCAGACTGGATTCCACCGGGGCCACCGGTTCGTCCGATTCCTCTGCGCGCTTCAGCACGCTGGAGTCAATGTGCAAGATCCCTTCCGGGGCGCACAGTTCCTCAATGTTCACCTGCTTACGGGCGAAGAAGTGATTGATGCGCGCCGCCGTTTCCGTACGGTTGGCTACGGTGATCATCACCGGCGGTGTCGGGTGCCCTTCTTCCTCCCAGCTTCGCATCGCTTCCCTCCAGTCGTGTCCCAGCAGGAGGTAGGCGTTGGATACCAGGTCCGGCAATGGCTCTTGTGGCTGGGCGCGCCGGTTCAGATCTTCCCTGACCTCCGGGTCGTTGTAGATATGATAGAGCCGCGACCTGTAGGTCCTGGGATCGGGGCCCGCGTCGTCCCGCACCACCACCCTGGGCGTCTTGACCAGCCCGGACTCGATGGCGTCGTTCAGTCCGAAGTCGCTTACCACCCAGGAGAACAGATTTTCCTCGGCGGCGTTTCCTCCCGAAGGCACGAAAGGGGTGGCCGAGAAATCGTAGCAGGACAGGATGCCGCGGGCCCGGTGAATGCGGTCCAGGCCGCCGATCCACCTGGTAGCCTGGTCAAGCTCAGTCCTGTCGATGCCTCGGGTTGCTGCGCCCGCTGGCATCCGCCAGGCATGGTGAGCCTCGTCGTTGATTACCAGCAGGTTCCGGGCGTTGGCCAGTTCGCCCAGCACGTCCTTGGCGTAGGCGGCGTCGCTCTTTACGCCGCGCTTGTCTACGCTGCGCCGCCTGTCGACTTGTTCCTGGGTCTCCCAGTTGAGGGCGTGCCAGTTGCGTACCTGCACCCTCCCGTGGCGGAGCTGGTCCATCAAGCCCGGCGGCACGATCCCGAACCCCTCGTAAAAGTTGCCGTCGGCGGAGGGCTGCAATACCGACAGACGGTTCCTGACAGTCAGGCCCGGGGCTATCACCAGAACATTCTTGGAGAACCCGGCGTCCTGGGGAAAGGCGGCCTTGTTCAGAATGTGCCAGGCAATGACCATGGCCATCACCACGGTCTTGCCCGTTCCCGTTGCCATCTTGGCGCACAGACGCGGAAAGTCGCCGCCGTCGCCGGGAATCTCCAGGCCCGCCTTCTCGCTGTGGGGAGCCTCGGTCAGCCAAATCAATGTCTTGGCGGCCTCGAGCTGGCAGAAGAAGAACTCCCTGTTGCCGGATTCCTCTGGATCGGTCCAATATTCCAGCAGGCGCCTGGTGATGCTGGTCGCGCCGGGGTACCCGGCCTCCTCCCATGCCTTCACCCGCGAGCGAATCTTGTTGACCAGTGGCAACTCCACGAAAATCCCGGGGTCGTCAAAGCCCTTGTAATTGGGAGTGGCCTTGAGGTATCCCGCCGGACGGCGACCCGGTTCACGGGAGAACTCGCGTGTCTCACGGTCGTAGAGCCAATGGTGCTTTGGCTCCTCGTAGGGCTTGCAGATAACCAATTGGTCAATGGTTTTCTGTCCCATGTGATTAAACCTGTATTGCTGCATGAGCTTCTTGCGAAGTCAGGATTTGGGAGCCATCGGGGCGCAGCCTTCTGGTTTGCCGAAGTAGGCGGTTACGGCGAGGCGTCCCCTCTCCGGCAGGCCCTTCTACAATGTCTGTCCTGTCGTTTGATATTAGCGATTTGCCCTCGTGAAAAGCCACATAGACAAAAGTCCTGTCGGCGATCTTTGGGCGCTCGAAAATGGTCCGATCAATCGCGGCCATCAACATGTCTCGCCGGTTTACCGCAATCCTCCGCTGGTAGTTCACATCCATAAAATACTGTAAGAGATACACCTCGCCTCCATCTACCGAACTCCCTTCCATCATGGGAATAACATGCCGCTCATACTCTCGTCCAATCACATCGTTGTCATCAACGAGCAGCTCAACCCTTTGTTCTATTAGCGCACCCAAGAGGTGATGTATATGACCCTCTGGTTTGATATCACGGTTCTTGAGATGCACAAATACGTTGGTGTCGATCGCCACCGCATCTTGAAATGGCAAAGTAGTCACCTCCGCGCCCCCAGCCGGATGCCTTCTATGATATTCCGACCAAAAAACTCCATGGGAAGGCCAGCTTCCATTGACCCATCCTTGTATATGTCGAGGTTCTTGACAGTTGGCATATTGCTTTCTTCGTCGAAAGTGAAGAATGCAACCGAAACGTCCTCGTGCGAAAGGTCGCCTCTTGCTATGAGACGCCGGAGCCTGAGCAGGATGTTATCGCTGTGAGTCTCGATGATCGAGCCGACTTGCCTTTGCGTCCACAGTTTGGCAAAGAAGCTGCCTAGTTCCAGTTGAGCAGTGGGGTGAAGTTGGGCTTCAGGCTGTTCCACTAATAGCGTGGTTTGAGGAGCCATTATCGTACCCTGAACCAAGACCGGCACACATTGACTTACTCCGAATCCGAAGTCAGCAATATACGCAGCGGCCCCGGTCACTTGGTTCGTAGCAATAGCCTGGCTTACGTTTCCTGATGAAGTCCTGAATCTCACGTCGGCTATGCCGGCAACGCCCTCAAGATGTGGCAACAAAAACCAGTATCGCTCGCCTTTCTCCTCAACTATCCGTTGCAGGTGCGGTAGGGCGAACTCGCCCTCTTGACCTACGTCATCTACAGGAGGAGGAGAGGCAATTATGACTCTTTGGGATTCCATTCGGACCGGTGACAAATGGCGAATGGAGTTTATTTGGTACCGTAAATCGTCTTGCAGTTGAGTCTCTGACTTTAACCGGGCCAGTTCTGCCTCAAGATTACACCTCAGGTTAGGGTTCTCGACAATCTGGTGGAGTTCCGGGATGACGAAGATGTCTAGAACCTGATTGTTCGTGGAAGTTCCCAGGAAAGTGGAGCCGGCCAGAATTCCTACGTCAATCTTAATGTAATTGTCGCCTGAAATTTCATTTGCCAATGAATATGTGGCCCTTCCCGTGATGTTTCTTCCACCATAAGCTACTGCTGCTCTGGCTTTGTAGGCCAACTTTCCGAAATCTACTTTCCCGGCATTCTCAGCAGACTTTAGGACCGGATAGTTCAGCACTTCGGCGTAGCTTTTCGCAGATAATTCGAAACGCAGGTTTCTTTTCCGGGTCAAGGAATTTCTTAGTGCTCGAAAAGCGCCCAACCTCACCCGGCTTCCTTCGGGAGTAAGGAACTGCGACTGCCCATACTGGATGGACTGTTGCAGCATCAGCAGGAACTTTACGATGGACGACTTGCCGGAGCTGTTGCGACCTATCAGGACGGTTATCGGCCTGAATCGCACCGTCACCTCGTCGTCGAAAATTCGGAAGTTGGACAGCTTGAGTTCGGTCAGCATGGCGTCAGCCCCCCATTGAGACGATCTTGAGGCTCTCGATCCCACGGTCATCCACTATCTTGACCGCTATGCGCCGGTGCTCGCCGGCCTCGAAGGGCAGCGAGACCGCGCCGCGGTAGGCCTCGATCAGGTCCTCGTCGATCTCCGCCTTGAGGTTGCGGGCCAATCGGGACCAGCCGTCGTTGGGGCCGGACATGGGGAAGAACACCTGGCGGGGGTAGAGGCTGCGCCCGTCGTAGTCGGTATCCAGGGACCACACAGCGATCTTGTCCTCACCGCCGGACTCCACGTCGCCGGTCTTGGTGTTGTAGTAGTCGAAGCCGCGCACTTCCACCTGCCATTTGCCGGTGTCCTGGCCCCTGCTTATGTGGTGCAGGTAAACGTCCGGCTGGCCGATCAGCCAGAAGCTCTCGTTGCTGGCCCGCTTGCGCTTCAGGTCCTCCGTCAGCAGGTCGGCGTTCATCTGCGCCTTGAGCAGCGTCAGGCCCGGCCAGTTGGTCTCGTCGATGTCCTTGGACGCTTCCGGGTCGAACTGGAAAGCAGCAAACACCACCACCCGCGGCCTGGGCACCAGGGTCTGCGCTTCCTGGATGGCCCACTCCACTTGTCTCTGCTCTAACGGCGCGTGTTCCGGGCCGAAGGACACCACGATGCGCTGCGGCTCCCGCGCCGGACCCTCCTCGCGGATGTGGTCGGCGCCTTCGTCGTTGGGACGCGACTCCCCGTCGGCGTGAAGGTAGCGGCAGCCGGGCAGGGCCTCCAGCCGGGCGAAGCGAATGAACTGCCCGCCCTTGCCCCGGATGCCGGTCTTCAGCAGCTCGTCCCGCCAGTCGGACTGGCGCAGTGTCTCGCCGGACCGCCCCACGGTATCGTCTGCTGGCATGGCCTCCGGGGCGTCGACGTCATCAATAGGTTTCACCGCCGGGGCCGGCACCGCCTCCACGCTGAACGGGCCGGTCACTCGCCGCTTGCTGTTGTCCAGCAGCGGCTGGTCGTACAGGGTCTCCTGCGGCGCGTGGCGGGCTATGGCCGCGTCAATCTCGGCCTGCCGAGCAATACGCTTTACCCACCAAATAGCGTGAAGTTCCTTGGTATCGTCTGCCCAATCTTCATCTGCGTTTCGGGGTATCTCCCATTCCTCCCAATTCTCCCCGGTAGCGTTATTCAGACGGGCGCGCAGAGGTTCCAATTCCTCCTGATGTTTTTCCCAGATGCCGTCTATTTCTGGGTTGTTGGCGATGTCCCGCAAGGTGATATGCGGCACAGTCTTGTGCTTGAATCCGCTGCCCACACCCTCTTCGGGATGGGCCAGTTGGTAGTAGTCGAACAGCGCGGTCATCAGCCGTTGCTTGGCCAGGGTAATGGCCACCCGGGAAGTGTCGCAAGTAATCCAACGCCTGCCCCACTGCTCAGCTACAAAAGCAGTGGTGCCGGAGCCACAGGTGGGGTCGAACACTAGGTCACCTGGCTCAGTACTCATTAACATACAGCGCTCGATTACTTTGGCGTTAGTTTGCACAACAAAAATTGCACCGCTCGCCCCTCCTAAGTCATTCCAAAAGGCACCCAATGGAACAGCGGTTGAATCGCCAAAAAAGCGCTTCAAATGGACCTGAGAGCCGCTTACCGTTAGCCGGCCAGCCTTCCCAACCCTTTCTAGGTTCTCAACTACAACTCCCCAATGACGGTTTCTGCCAGGGGAAAAGACCTGTCCGTTGAAATGAAAATCAACCGTAGTAGTTTCACGAAAACCTTCAGACGTGAGTGGATATGAACGCCATATCAGATTTTCCGTTAAGTCTCCAGAATTAAGCTGATCAACTACGTTCGTTAAAGGCACATCTACGCCCGGTTCGATCTGGTAGTTGGTGTATCCATGTCCCCCGCGTCCATCCAACTCCCTTGCGAGAAACAGGGACCGAAACTTCAATGCGTCGGACTTCTTATACCAAAGTATGTAATCTACGTTAGACTGCAAGTAGGTACCAGTCTGGCTGCCAGTCTTTTGAACAGAAATACTTACAACAAAATTCTCGTCACCAAATACCTCATCCATTACAACTCTAACTCTGTGAACGTTCTCCTCCCCAATCTGCACGAAGCACGAGCCGCTTTCGGCCAGCAATTCGCGTGCCAGCAGCAGGCGGTCGCGCAAGTATGACAGGTAGGAGTGGATGCCCAGCTCCCAGGTGTCGCGGAAAGCCTTGATGGTCTCCGGCTCCTGGGTCAGGTCCTCGTCGCGCCCGTCCCGCACGTCACGGCGGTTGACGAAGGGCTGGAAGTTGGAACCGTAGCGAATGCCGTAGGGCGGGTCGATGTAGACCATCTGCACCTTGCCGCCCAAGCCTTCCTTTTCGAGGAGGCTGTTCATCGCCAGCAGGCTGTCGCCGGCCACCAATCGGTTGCTCCAGTTGTGGCGGTGCTGATAGAACTCGATGGCGCTGCGCAGGGGCGGGTTTTCCTCCGGCAGCTCGAACAGGCTGCCTTGAACTGGCGCGCCCGCACCGTTTCGCTTGCGGGCCGCCTCGATGATGGTGCGGGGGTCGATGCGCTCGTGCACGTGGAGCGACACTGTCGGCACCTCGAAGGAGGTGTGCTCCGCCTTGCCTGCCCATTGCAGCTGCGGGTCCAGGTGGGGGTCGTACTCGTAGGTCCTGCGGCCCGCGTCGCGGTCCGTCTCCGGCGATACCAGCCCCACGGGCGGGTTGTTCAGCCGCTCCTGCCCGGTGTGGTCGTAAGCCTCAATGGACCGTTGCGTCTGGCTCCGTCGCGGGCGTGGCATGGTGCAGCTCCTTGTCTACTAAGGGTCTGGGGGAACAGAAAAAAGGAATGCGGTGCGTTCTTTAGCACCGCACCCCTATCAACGCCAGTCCCGGGCTCCCGTCAGCGGAATGACGACTTTACCCATAGGCCAATGGTGCAAAGGAATGCCACCAAGAATACCGGCGTGAGCAGGGCCGTATGACCAGCCCAAACCTGCCCTCCGATAGCCTGCGGCATCGCGAATGTCCAGAACACAACCCACGCGACGGCGACGAGAACTCCGAAGAATAGGCTGCTCACCAGAGCTGTTAAAATTTGATGCATCACTGCACCTCTCTCGAATTGGCATCTTCCGGCGCACCAGAGCGCCTACTTCCGAGGCAGAGATGCAGCTATTCCAACTGCGGTGATTCGCCGGCCACGAACCCCACCCTTGGGCTTGCGGTGAGAACCCCTGCGGGTACTCGCACCGCGGGAGCGGTTGGCAAGCTGATCAGTGAGCCAATTCCGGCGAACGTAAGAAGGCAAAGACCAGCCAACCGGAAAGCGCGCGCTTTAAGCCAGTCCGCGACGACATTAAAAAGCACTCCTATCCGGTACCGGCCTGCTAATAGACACAGGGCACCAATGACCCCAACAGCCGAGAGCATCTTGGCCTGGAGGACGACAACGGGTTCCGCAGTCTCCAGGATTAAGCCCCAAGCCAACTCGGCGGCGGGCAGCCCTGCCAGACTCGCCAACCCTCCCAGCACCAGAGCAAACGCAATGATCATAGCCCATGGAAGGGCCAATATCTCGAACACCACCGGCTTAAATAGCTGGGAGACCGCCTTTCGCTCGCGTTCTGTAAGCAACCTAGTCATGGATGCGATTATACCAGAGGGGTCCCCAACTCTAGACGCCTACAAAGGATCACGATGCCTTCCGCTAGGTGGCGTCTGCAGCACCATCCCAAACTTCAAGGTAAGTGCGTCTCGTACTGTCAGGCCCTGTGTAATTTTCTGCGTCTTGGACCAGGGTGTCATGCTAAGATAAATGGTCTGATCTGCCTGATAACACCGGCAAATCAATGTCAGACTTTAGGAATTTGTGGCGGAACAAAGAAAGCATTACGGTGGGAAAAACAAGGCCTCCCGATCCGTTTTTTTGTCCTTCGAGTTCGAGAGGGATGCCGGAAAGAGGAAAGCTTTTCTTCATCAGGCTTGCCTGCATAGCGATTTTGTGCTCCAGGACAAGTCGTTGCCGGCCGCCGAGCACGACGATAAGTGGCGAAAGGAAGCTAAGGAACGGATTAAGGGCTCCGATGTTGTCATCGTCCTGCTGGGACCTGACACACACAACGCACCCGGCGTCTTGGACGAACTTAGCCTGGCCGGTGAGGCCAATTGCCCGGTAATCCAGTTGATGCCGCAGGGTCAGAACTATGGACTGGCGGGCAAATACAGGGCGGTATGCAAGTACAAATGGACACTCGTCGACCAGATGATGCGGGACCCGGCCGCCTTTGCCAAGTCCCCCGCAAACAGGGGCAAGTGACTTTCGGCTCAAGGGGCAAGATAAGCGCCACTCTTGCCAATGCTTCTTGGCATCACCTGTAGCAACAAGACTCGGCGACTGCGGTCAGCCCGCTGGTCGGCGGCGGACGGGAGCTTTATGTGGCGGTAAGCGCAATTCGATCAGCGGACTCCGCCAAGTAGATGGGCCGCAGGTGCAGTCACGTTTCCTGAGCCATTAACCAAAGAATAAACCGAATACACCACTATGCCGAGGAATAGCGCGAGGATCAGGAGCGGAACATAGCGCTCAATCCTGGTGAGCTGCAGATACCTCTTGGGTCCTTCGACCGGACGCAAGTAAGCCCATTCCTCACTGTAACCGGCGTGGGGCAGCCGCGACTCCATTTCGTTGATGACTCGGAACTTCGCCGTGTTTATGGCGCGGTAGGAGCCAAGGTTGATGAACCAGACCACCGACAGGCAGGCCCCAAAAAAACCGACCGCCAGTAAAGCGATGCTCCAGCTGCTCCCGGACACGCCAAACCTCCCCATCACCACCAGGAGGGCGATAATCGCAGACACCAGGCCCGCGTAGAATCGATTCGACTGTTCCCGGCGCTGGCTGATTCTGTCAGCCATTTCCACGTAGAGCTTGTACTGCTCCAACAAATGTGCCTGGTAGTTGTCGCCGTAGTCCTCTGACTTCATTTAGCTTTCCGAGCGAAGGGCTTTCCCATCGGTCCTGCCCTGGAGCCGCAAATGTTAGTGGCGCTGGAGCCGCCAACCGAAGATATGTAACCCCATTAGAATTAACTGCGGGAACCATCGGGGGTAGCTTTCCTTAAGAGGGACGGCACGCTGACTCAGTGGCTTGCCCTTCCTGATACCTCACCCTTGTCGGCGAATGGCACGGACTATGCTCTCAGTGTTCCAGCGTACAATTTCGTCCGCGGCCTCACGGACTTTACGGGAAATAAGCTTGTTGCCGCGTGGCCAGATTGCAATGATGGGCTTCGGAGTTCGGAATCCCTCCTTGGCCAGATCGATTTCAATGTTGATCCATTTACTGTAGCTGGCATACACCCCGGCCACAATTAATACCACGTGGCATGGGGTCATCTGATTCCTGATCACCCGCCGCAATTGACTGTCGTTAGCCGCATCATAGACCGGATCGCCCTGCGGCACTGAGTAATCCTTGAAGGCAAAGTACCGGCGACGGCGAAGCAGGTCGTAGAGCCGATCATACTGACCGCCGTACCGCCAAGAGTGGCTGATGAACAAATTGTATGTCTTCACGACTGCTCCTATCGTGGATTAACCGACGATAGCCGCTGACTCCGTTTGATGTCAACGACGGCGCACGCCTGCCCTGAAAATTTCACTCGGACAGCATGAAAGAATTGAACAGCCAATCGCCACATCTTGGTTTGGGTCGTCTCCCGCATTCCGCAACAATGGCCGATTCAGGAACACGAAAATGCCCCTGCTGACATGGCAGGGGCCTATGCGGGTTCCATCCGCTACCGGAGCAATTGCCCCCCAATCTCCGGGGAGGCATAACCGCCGAGGCGGGATCGCTGATTATAGAGCCAAAGCTAACCTAATCAGGAAAGTTCTTGAATTTGTAGAGTTTGGTGGACTTTTCGGGGGACGGCCCCATCGTTGGGCTTCCTCGTTCTATTACCAAGCACGGAGCCAGAGCCCACTGCTGGAGACAACCCTTAGATAGGAACTTGGGCAGTATGATGAGAACTAATGGGCTCTGAAGAGGCTTGCGATTGGCCGTTGACCCAGACGCCACTTGGCCAGCCCGTAGGCATAATGACGTGGACCCGGCCGCAGGAGAAGCCATGAACGGAGAAAATATCGACAGCGGCGAGCAGGACTGGCGCGAAGGCCCCGACAGCGAGTTCAGGAAGCTGGACGAGTTGAGCCGCGAGGAGATTCTGCGAGCCCTGACGGGCTTGGACGAGCGGCTCAGGACCGAGCCGGACGACATCTACTCCCTCCTGGCCAGGGGGCTGATGCGCAGCAGGCTGGGAGACGACCGACAGGCCGTTGGGGATTTCAGCCGGGTCATAGAACTGGAGCCGGACAACGCCGAGGCCCTGGAAAACCGGGCAGCGGCCCGCGACGCCCTAGGAGAGCACCACCTGGCCCGAGAGGACTACGACGCCATCATCCGGCTGGAACCGGACAACGCCGTCGCCCTCTACAGCCGGGGCGCGTGCCTGGCCCAGATTGGAGACCTGGCCGGGGCTCTGGCAGACTTCGACCGGGCCATCGCGCTGGAACCGGGCGACGCGGTCCCATACTACAACCGAGGATGCACTCTCGCCGAGATGGGTGACCCGCGCCGGGCACTGAAGGACTTTGATCAGGCCATTGCCATCGATCCGGGCAACCACATCTTCTTCCACTACCGGGGCATGGCCCACCGGGAGCTGGGCGAGTTGGGCCAGGCCGTCAGTGACTTTGACACCGCCATAGGGCTGGAACCGCTGAGCAATCCTTCCCGCCAGGCAAGGGGAGTCGCCAAGGTGATGCAGGGCGAATACGACGCAGCGATCCCTGACTTCGACGCTGTCCTAGACCTAGACCCGGACAACGCCGACGCCCTCGGCGGCCGGGGAATCGCCAGGAGCGCCTTGGGGAACCACGAGGAGGGCGTCCGCGACCTGGACCGGTCGCTGGCCCTCCAGCCTGACAACCCGGTAGCCCTCATCACCAAGGGACTGGCTCACGTCGCTCTGGGAGCATACGCCAGGGCCGTCGAAGACTTCGGGGCCGCCCTGGAACTCGAACCCGACCACAGCGGCGCCCGGTCCGCCATGGCCTTCGCCCGTATCGAGTGCCAGCAATATAAAGAGGCCGTGCAGGACTTCGAAGAGCTTATCGCGCTGTCCCCGGACGACAGCCACGCCTACCACGGCAGGGCCTGCGCCTACGCCGGTCTGGACCAGCCCCGCCAGGCTATTGAGGATTTCGACCGGGCCATTGCTCTGGACTCTGAGGACACCGAGTCCTACTACCAGAGGGGGATGGCCCGCATGGAGCTGGGCCAGTATGCAGAGGCGGTCGAGGACCTGGAACAGGCCGCCAGGCTGGACCCCCAGCATCCCTACGATGAATCCGACCGCGAAGCCGCAGCCGAACTGGCCGGGAGCGACGTCTCTGAATGAGGCTGTCGGCGTACCACACCGCTACTGCGCGCCCTCGCCCTCCCCCGGAACGATGATCTCAAAGGCGCCGGGGATCAGCCGCGCCAGCCGGTTGACGTGCCACACCTCCCCGCCGGTCAGTACCGCGCCTTCGAACCACTCGGTCATAGTCGATGCCCAGGCGCTGGGCGAACTCCCCCCGCGAAAGACCGGCATGCTCGATCAGCCGCTCCAGCCGCTCGGCGAAGTCCTCCGGGAAGGGCGGCCCGTATCAGCCCTCATCCTGTTTCTTGATGTTCAAGTCTCTTCCTTTCTCATAGTTGGGGCACACCCGTTCCAGCAGTTTTGGTCGGCCCTGCGTCAGCGGCAGGCAGCCGGACCATCACGCCGTCAACATCGTCGGAGTCGGCGCCACATCCTGCAACAGCAGGCCCACCGGCTTAGCCGGCCCAATGCCCGATGACGACGGCGCATTAAACAGCCGGACTGGGGTGCCCTCCGCTTTCCCCTTATATGCCTGTACACCCCGCCAGACCGCCGCCTACCCGTCGCCGAGTCCGGCACGACGGATCTAGTGGTCCCACCCCAGGGCCAGGGCCCGCAACGCCAGTGTTGCGCCGACAACAGCCGATTCCGACCATCGAATGACGAAATAAGCAATCTGCTATCCCTCTCAATTCGTATATTAAATGTCATATATACGGATAACTCTCTCCCAGCACGACCATCAATAACGGCTGAACCCGCCGGAATTCCCACCAGCGGTGCCGTGGGAGGAGTGTCGACGAAGGAGGGACACCCATGGCGCCCCGGCAACCACTGGAAGACGAACAGAGACGACTGCTGAGAATCACGGCAAGGATGCCCTTGGCCAGCGTGAACAACCTGGCCTCCGTGATGGGCGCCACCGAGGACCAGGTCCGGAGGATGCTGGGCCGCCTGCGCTCCGGCGGCTGGGTGGCCTCGGTGATGCGGGGCATGACCGAGAGACGCCAGCACCGATTCCTTCTGACCGGCCAGGCCGTGGACCTGCTCTACGAGACCGACCACCAGCATCCCAGTTCCAGGGAGGAGGCCCGGGCTGAGGTCCAGGCCCAGTTCCGCCCCCAGCGTGAACTGCCCCAAGAATACCGGGAGCGTTTCGCCCTGGACCACGATCATCCTGTACACCAGGAGAGCCAGGAAAGCTCTCCCTTTGCCGGCGGTGAACCTGCTGACCGGACCAGCGACGAGGCCGGCCACGAGCACCCGCCCTGGACCGCAACGTCGCGGGGCGTGGAGATGTCCCTGCGCCGTTTGGCCATGCTGGAGCCGGTCTACCGCCTGGCCCCGGACCTGCTCCGCAGCGGCCGGGTCAGCCTGCCCGCGAGTGTCACCGCCACCACCAGGGAGGCCAGGATGACCGACTTCCGGCTGCTCCGGCACGGCGGGTTCTACCATGCCGTGGCCCGCTACGGCCCGGACCTCTGGACTCCCTTCACCTACGCCGGTATGCACGCCACCGAGCGGGTGCTGAGGCGCAAGGAGCAGCACCGGTTCTGGGGCGTGGACTGCTACTCCAGCGAGGAGGGCCGTTATCTCCGCATCGGCAACCGCACTTTCTACGAGGACCCGGACCAGGAGGTGGAGCCCTCGGGACAGGTGGTGGTGGCCGTGGACGCCTGGGCCAGGGACTTGGCCCGGAGTACCCTGCCCCGTTCCACGCCGACCATTTTCTGCACTCCGGACGGCCAGTGCACTCCAGCGGTGGAGCTGCGTCCCTCCAGGGACCTGGTGTCCGACCCGTCGGGCCATCCCAGCGTCGGCAGGCCGGAGAGCGTAGAACTGTGGCTCCGGCAGAACCCCGACGTTGCGGCCATCGACGGCAGACTGGCCCACCGGCTGTTCCTGGCCCTCTGCCAGTTTCCGGCCATGCGCGCATCCTGGCTCAGCGTGGTCGTCGGCGGCTCGCCCGGCGAGGTCTCCCGCCACCTGCGCCGGTTCGCGGACACCGGCCTGGTGGCGGTGTTCGACGGGAGGCATTACCTGTCGGAGCTGGGGATGAAACGGGCGGCCAACATGAGCCGGATACTGCCTGCCGTGATTCGCCGTCGCCACGGGGCCTACCTGGGCCGTTGGTTCCGGGAGCAGGAACAGCACCACAACGACGGGGTGAACCGCCTGGTGGTCCGCTTTGCCAAGGAGGGCGTGGCGGTTGTCGCTGGCTGGCGTGGCGAGGTGAACGTCCCCGGCCTGACCCAGGTGCGGCCCGACCTGCTGGTGCAGGTCAGCGCGGGAACCCTGGGAGCGGGAACCCACGGCATCGAGTTCGAGCGTTACTCGGTTTCTCCCTCTGAAGTTGAGCGCAAGCTGGGACCCTACCGCCGCCTGGCCCGGGCCGGGCGTCCCCTGCCGCCCCTGATGGTCTGCGAGACGGCCCAGGGCAGGCGCGCCTTCGATGCCGACGCCGGCGACCTGCCCATGCTGACCGCCACCCAGGAGGAGGCTCAGGCCGGGCCGCTCACCGGGCCAGTTACCGTCTGGAGCAGGGACGGAGCTCCGGCGGCGCTGCACTGCCGGGGTTGACAGGCGGGCTTTTCGACGTTCGGCAAGTGGCTCGCCGGTAGGGAGATGGATGGACCTCACGGGGACTCGTCGACCCGCTCCCGCAGGGTTTGGGTCTCTCATTCAGGTTGGCTGTTGCCGATCATTTGCTCCTCCGCCCGGGACCCGCCACGCCATCCTGCCTCCATACCATCTCTGGCCTGTCCTTCCTGCCTGGAGCCTTTAGGATACGCAAACGATATACATATTGGTGAAAAAGAGACGCCAATATGATGGAAATGATGACACACTTCGCCAGCTTACCTGAAAGTGCGACGTTACGAGCCGCACCAGGATGCCGGAATTCTCAGGATGTAGAGGTCGAATTGTCATGGCCCTTGCCCTTCCCGGGTGCCGGGCTGATCACTTGCCGGTCCGGCCCTCGTCAACCACCTCTCGATTTCCTTTCGCCCTTTCGTTCACTGCGTCAGCGACGCTGCCTGACTTAGCTGGAACGGCCTTGGCCTGCCCGCGTGTAGCGGGTGGCCGTTTCTTACCCCCCCCGACTTTCCGCCTCATCTAACCACCAAAACCGGGAGCCCGGTGCCCGTCACCCTGAGGAGGTGACGGCATGACTCCCACAACTGCCACCCCCTTCCTGCCCCGTTGGATTCTGCTCTCCCTTGCGGTGGTGCTTCTCGCATTTGCTGCTGTGTTCCTGACGGGTGCGCTGTCGGCCGACTGGGGCCCGTTCAGTGCCCAGAGTGAGAATGGTTCCGAGGTCCCGCCCAAGCCCAGCGGGTTGAGCGTTGCGACCGAACCGGGCTCGCTGGCCGTGTCGGCGGACTGGGACGACGTCGAGGGAGCCGACGACTACTTCGTGCGCTGGCGGCCCAATGGGGAGAAACTGAACGAGGGAGTGCGAGCCCAGTCATCCAGCGCCACCATCACCGTGGCAGCCTACGGCGAGTGGGTGGTGCGGGTGCAGGCCTGCAACGACGCCGGCTGCGGAAAACCCGCGGCGACCAGCGTCCGGGTAGAGTCGGCACCCGCGCCAACGCCCGAACCCACACCCACGCCGGAACCAACACCGGAGCCAACGCCATCCGCTACACCCGAGCCCACAACGGAACCTGCGCCTGAGTTACAGGTATCCATCACGGCCGACGCCACTGAACTCAAGGTCAAAGAGGAAGTCACCCTGACGGCGGTCATCACCAATGCGCCTGCGGGGTCCGGGCCCACTTATCAGTGGCAGCTGGACCTGGGTGGCGGCAGTTGGTATTCCGCCGGGACCGAGGCTACATTCTCCTATCTCCAGAGCAATGCCGGGTCCAACGCGTTCCGGGTTACGGTGACCTACGGCTCGGGAGTTTCGGCCACCTCCGACCCGATCACCATCACTTGGGTCCCGCCCAACCGGGCGCCGGTGGTCGATGACCAGACAGAGCAGTACCGGAGTTTCACAGGGGCGGACAGTGCGCCCCGGGGCATCCTCGTCAGCAAGGTCTCCGACGGCGTCTTTTCCGATCCGGACGGCGACGAGCTGACCTACACCGTCTCGGTCCCCGCTGACCGCAGCGAGTTGGTGGACAGCATCTACGTCGGGGAGGACACCCAGCGGGTGTTCATACGGCTGGACGCCGAGGACGACTGGGGCGCCGTCACCCCCCGCATTGCCAAAGCCGCTGGTCACCGCGGTGACGCTCACGGCCACCGATCCCGACGGCCTTTCCGCGTCCGTAACGGGCGAATTTGAGACCAACTGGGAAGAGTCCGAAATCCTGGCCGTCTGCGACCGGACGCCCCAGGTGCGGGACGCACTGGCTGCGCTGGTCAACAAGGCCTGCGAGGACATCGGCACCAAAGACTTGGTCCGAGTGGTCAGTCTGGACCTGTCGAACACGGGTATGAGCTACCTGAAGTCGGAAGATTTCTCCGGCATGAGCAACCTCAGGCAGGTGAACGCGTCCAGCAACGATTTCACGTCGTGGACGGCGGCATGTGCCGCCAGTTTTGGCAATAGCGTGCAGAACATCGACCTGACGTACAACTACCTCGGGGGAACCGGTGCTCAGATTAAATCGGGCTGCTTTACCGCTACCAAATATCCAGACCTGAGGTCCCTGCACCTGGCCGGCAACCGGATCAACTCCCTGGCAGGGACTCCCTTCTCCGGGTTGACCAAACTGGAAATTCTAGACCTGAGCCAGAACCAGATCACCGCGCTGCCGACGGGCGTGTTCACCGGCCTGACCAAACTATGGTACCTGGACCTGGGCCGAAATAGCATTGCCACCGGGACAACAACAGGGTTGCCGAACAACATTTTCAGCGCACTGTCGAGCCTCGAACAATTGAAGCTCAACAACCAGTTCGCCCAGGACTCAAGCGACAACTTCGAGCCCACGGGCAATGCCCTGCTGACCACCCTGACCGCCAGTGTCTTCAGCGGCCTGTCCAGCCTGAAGGAGCTGGACCTGGCGAACAACGGCATCACGTCCACCGGTCTGCCCAATAACGTGTTCCAGCCCCTGTCCAGCCTGGAGAGCCTGGCGCTGTTCGGCAATGCCGGTTCGCCATTCACCCTCACCAACAAGGGGGTCAGATCCGAGGCAAGCGTCACTCAGGTCGTAACCCCTCCCACCGGTTTCACCGTCGAGCCGGTCAGCGGCGGGGTCAAGCTCACCTGGGACGAGCCCAGCGACACCACCATCAGCCACGAATACCGCGCCCTGACTCCGGACGGCACCGGATCGATCGGCTGGTCGGACATCAGCAGTCCCACCGATAACGGCACCACCTTGGAAAAAACCGTCAGCAGCGATCTGACCAGCGGCAAAAATTACTTTTTCCAGCTCCGGTCGGAGAAGAGCGGCGCCCACAGCTGGCGCGCCAATGCCGACTGTTCAGCGAACTTCGGCACGTCGGGCAATGACACGCTGACCGGCAGCCATTACCCGGACTGCATCATCGGTCTGGCTGGCGACGACACCCTGAACGGCGGAAATGGCGCCGACAAACTGGACGGCGGCGACGGCACGGACACCGTCAGCTATGCGGGTGCCGTCGGTGGGGTAGAAGTGGACCTGTCCATCAGCACTGGACAGGAAGACGTGACCAACAGCTACGCCAGGGGCGATGTGCTGAGCAACATCGAGAACATCACCGGCTCGTCTGGCTACGACATCCTCACCGGCGACGCAAACGCCAACGTGATCGCGGGCGGCGCCGGCAACGACGTGATCGAGGGCGGCGCGGGAGGAGACACGATGACCGGCGGCGCCGGAACCGACACGTTGTCCTACGCCTCTTCGGCCAGTTCAGTGTGGGTGGACATCGGCTCAACGCCAGAAATCAAGCTTGGCGATGCTGCGGGAGACTCCGCTTCCGGTTTCGAGAACCTCCACGGATCGAAGGGGTCCGACATTCTCATTGGTGACGCCAATGACAATGTGATCGTAGGCTACGGCAACCCGGACGAACTCGATGGCGGCGGCGGCACGGACACGGTGTCCTACGCCTTATCGGACGACTCGGTGGTTGTCAACTTCGCAGGCGGCAACTTTAGTAATAAAGATGCAAGTCACCTCTTTACAATCCGGCGGGGTGAAAGGGTTGGAGGAGGCGGACACGCCGAGGGCAATATCATTGCAAACTTCGAGAACGCCATCGGGTCGGACTACCCCGACTGGTTCATCATCAACGCTGCCGGCAGCGAGATCGACGGCGGCCACAGCATCGACGACGGCGAGAGCACGATTTATTTCCCCGAGGCCGATAGCTGGAATTACAACACAAGTGACGAAGGAATCTCTCACCTGCAGGAGTTTTACCTCGATCGCGGCGATGTCGTCGATTACAGAAAAAGCGATGCTGGCGTAACCGTGAACCTCACCACCGGCACCAATACCGGTGGCTATGCTGAGGGCGACACCCTGACTGGCATTGAGAGCATCGCTGGCTCAGGTCACGCCGACACTCTCACCGGAGACGAGAACAACAACACCTTTTTTGGACTTGCGGGTGCGGACACATTCGACGGCAAGGGCGGTACAGACGTCGTAGATTACTCCTGGGGCTATACCACGGAAGGAGTGGGCCCCAGTACCGTTGTGCTTCGCCTTGACCTGAAGACACCAAGCAACAATACGTATCATGCCGTCGGCGACACCTTTACCAGCATTGAGTGGATCATAGGGTCACAATATAACGACAGGATCACAGGCGGCGATGGCAACGACAGGTTGAGCGGCGGCGCGGGAGGGGACGGACTCTGGGGCGGTGCCGGCGACGACATTCTCTGGGGGCCGGACCCGTTGATTTTGCGGGGACAGCCCGGGACTATGAGTGAAAGTTACGACGAACTAAGGGGCGGTGCCGGCGAGGATCACATTATAACCGGGGGAGACGCCGCCTGGGGTGAGGCTGGCGACGACAAGTTCTTGGCGCTGCTGGGCGGCTCTTTAAACGGCGGCGCTGGAACCGATGAATACTACTTCCATCGAAACTACTTCCCTGCACCCGACAAGAATTCAGGTCAAGCAGGCAGAATTTTTAATTACGAGGATAATGAGAATATCAGGATTTGTATGGGGAGCGGACAAGGCGATGGAATGAACGATGCCGACGGTGAAGTTTCGTGGACAACAACGGTTAATCATTATACAGGTCTCAATACCGGTACGAAAGATATAGCAATCACCGTTTTCCTCCAAGACGGAACCGATTCCGTGAATCAGGGCGCAATCGTTGTGGCCGACTACATCGACACGAGCAAGATCGACATAGCGTGGTCTGATCCCGACGCCGCGGTCGGTACGGGGTGCAACTTTGTCGACATCGACTCAGTACCGGGCCAAACACGCATGATAAGAGCGGATATTTCGCGTCTGATACTAACCGAATAGGAACAACCCACGAATGTACAACCCCGGCTGAGCGGCCGACTGAGGCCGCCCAGCGACGGTGTTTGACGACCTTACCGGGCCGGAATAACCGTACCTGCGTCCGGACGCCTTCTGGATGCCGCCGGAGAGTGTATTCAGCAGGCGGGGCAAACTGGAGTACCTGTGCCAGGACAACAATGAAACGGGGTTAGGCACGGCGCACTCTGCTCTCATAGGAGATATGGTGCCACTGATGCACCTGCCATTGGACTACAGGAATGTGGGGCGTGGCAGTGGAGCGGTAAGGCCAGCGGCCCAGCCCCAGCGAACAAGGGACCGGCAAGATGCCGAGGCAGCGCACAGACCATAGCAGAACAGTCTACGTCCTGCCGGACGACTTTCCGAAGCGACTCAAGCAGTTCCAGGAAGAGTCATGATTGTCCCGGGCAGAGATCGCCCGCCGCATTGGGACCAGTCCCAACACCGTATGGCGTTGGCTTGAATGCGGGCGGGCAGGAGACGGCGACGTGACCCAGCAGAGCCTTCCCGAACCCCTGGCGGAAGCGGCACGGGACCTGCTGCTGGTCTGCTCCGCGCTCAACGAGCCTACCCCGGCGGAGCAGGCCCTACAATCCCATGACCAGACCAAAGCCACCCTGACCGGCTGGGCATACTCCGCAGTGGCGGAGGCCCTCGAGCTGGCCGCCAGCGTACAGCACGACCCCCACCGCTACGGGCTGGGCGCTGGTGGTGCTGATGCTCCGGCGGGTCGCGCGCGACCTCGAAATGGAGACCGACCTGTGGAACCAAGCCTGAGAAAGCCCCGACCTCGGTCGCAGGAACGGGCGGAACCGCTGGCGGGCGCGCGGCAAGCGCAACTCAGGACCGGCATAGCGGGCAAAATTCTCCTATCCTCAGACCGGAATCAAGAAGGATTCATTCTCCAAAGCCGGAAAGACGCCTCACAAAGGACAGGATTTCTTGAGAAACTTTGACCGTTTCATGGAAAGCCACCAGACCGAGTGGCGAAGAGGCCACGTCGCCTCCTGCGAATGGGGACAGCAAAACGGCAAGCAAAGGTCATGGATCCTACCCCGAGAACTGTGGGAAGAAGGACTCTGGCCCGGTATCCGCACGGGTTCGGACAACCCGTTGAGCAAATACCTTGAGGACAAGGAGATTCAGACGCACACTGGAGTCCACAACCTCAAGAGCTCGTGGGTATTCTGCGCCAACCTGTACTATCCTTTCCGAGCTTCCGAACAGGGCAGGGACCTTCTTGCTGCCTTCCTCAACCGGCATGTCGATCCGGAGATCAGGTCGTTGGAGGGCATCGAACTGGAGTACGCCGAAACCGGTGAAAGGAGTCAGCGGCAGTTGCTGGGGGAGAGGGATATCCAGCGAGGCGCAAACCAGACCTCTCCTGACCTGGGTCTCCTGGTAAACGGAGGCCACGGCCTGGTGCTGGTGGAGAACAAGTTCACGGAGAAGAACTTCGAGCGGTGTTCCGAATGGAAACACCACAGCAATCGGAACCCCGACCGCTGCAAGGATGCTGTGAAAGTGGCCAGGGACCCCTCGAACCAATGTCATTTGGTGTCTTGGGAAAGGAGATACTGGGACCACCTGGAGCCGGTCGTCGACCATGACGCCCTGACGGACCTGCCCGCCTGCCCAGCGGCCAGGTCCGGATACCAGTTGTTCCGGCAGCAGGCTCTGGCAGAGGGGATAGCCCAGTCCGGCAAGTACAGTCTGGTGGTCTCCGCAGTGGCGTTCGATGAACGAAACGAAAACCTGGAGGCATCCCTCCTGAGGAGCGGAATCGACGGCCTGAAGGGATGGGGAAACATCTTCCGGGGAAAGGCCCGGTTTGCCGCATTCACCCACCAAGAATGGGTCCGGTGGGTAAGGGAACACCAAGCCGGGGGACGGTGGGACGACTGGCTGAATTACGTTCGGGATAGATATTGCCTCTGAACGAGTGCCCGGACAGGAAGGGAAGACGGAGATACTCCGGCTCCAAACTCAGCCGGTCACCCGAACCAGGCCAAACCCAGCCACTGGTCCAGAAATCTGGCGTGGGACCGCCGGTTCCCGGGCAGAGATCGCCCGCCGCATTGGGACCAGTCCCTACACCGTATGGCGTTGGCTTGAATGCAGGCGGGCAGGAGGCGACGACATGACCCAGAGCAGCCCTCCCGAGCCCCTTGAGGAAGCGGCACGGGACCTGCACGACATCTGCGACGCGCTCAACGTTCTTACTCCAGTGGCGCAGGTCCTCGTGACCGACGACCAGACCAAGGCCACCCAGATCGGCTGGGCCTACTCCGCAGTGGCGGAGGCCACCGAACTGGCCGCCGGCGTGCAGCGCAACCCCAACCGCTACGGTCTGGACCCTGTCGTGGTGGCGCTGGTGGCGCTGATGCTCCGGCGGGTCGCCCGCGAGCTCGAACTGGAAACCGACCTATGGAAACAAGCCTGACCACCGCTGGGCGCGAAAAATTGCGCCACACGAAACTCGAAACCCAGCCCCAGCAAACAAGGGACCGGCGCGATGCCGAGGCAGCGCACAGACCATAGGAGAACAGTCTACGTCCTGCCGGACGACTTTCCGAATCGGCTCAAGGAGTTCCAAGAGGAGTCAGGATTGTCCCGGGCAGAGATCGCCCGCCGCATTGGGACCAGCCACTACACCGTATGGCGTTGGCTTGAATGCGGAGTGATTCCCCATTTCCTTCACCAGATGGCGCTGCTGAGCATGGCTCAAGACGTGGGGCTATCGCACCTGCTGACTGCCTGGACGCTGCCGGAGAACGAGCGCGGTGAGACGTCCGACCGCCCCGCCCGGCACCGGGGTTGAAACGCAAAACGGGAAGTCATATAGGGTCGGCCAGGGGAGACCGTAGTCGAATCTTCGACGGTCTCCCCTTTTTCACGGCAGTCTGGCATCCTTTACTTACCTAGCAGTTGTGCCCATTCCGAACCCGCATATCTCTAGGCAACCCCCGGCTCCGGCTTGTTCAGCATGGCGCCGTAGCCCCGCTCGTCCACGACGTGAGTCACCGACACCCGGCCCTGGCTGTCGTAGCCGGCCCGGTAGGCGTACTCGACCTCTGCGCCCCAGGGCACCCGTCCGCCGATTCTCACATTGCCGCCGCCAGGCTCGTTGCCACCGGCGCCCGGCCCGCCGGCGCCGCGCACCACCACGCCGCTGCGCCCGTCCTTCTTCCAGGCCATCACCTTCACCTCGGCGGGGGCCACCAGCTCCGCCGCCGTGGGCCGGAACAGCACCTCGTGCAGCTTTCTCAGTACCTTACCTGACGGGGTACGGGTGCCGTTCATGATATGCGAGAGATGTGAGGGGCTGATGCCCGCCTGCCGTGCCGCCTCGTTCTGGCTCACGCCGTGGGCATCCATCCGGTCCCACAGGGCCCGCTGGTCCACCGAGGGAATCCCGGCGGTCTCCACCCTGACCGGGGCCGCCAGTACCGCCTCGACTCGCATCTGGACCGCCGGCCCCAGATTGCGCTTGCCCCGTGCCGCCTGGCTCATGTAGCTGACACAGACCCCGGCCTGTTCCGCCACCTCCTTGAGGCTCAGACCCAGCTCCCTGGCCCGCTCCCGGATGTAGGTGCTCTGCCCTTTGACCGGTTCGGAATGCCGGTTGGCGCACTCTGCGGGCGCAATCTCCACCGGGCCGCCCAGCACCGACTCGACCCTGGCCTGAACCGCCGGGCTCATGTTACGGCGGCCACGGGAGACGTCAGTCATGTACCCGGCGGACACCCCCGCCAGAGCGGCCAGGTCTTTCAGGTTCAGGCCCTTGGCGCGGGCCTGCTCCCGAATGCAACTGCTCTCGCTCTCGACCAGGCCGCCCTGTCGATAGACGACGCCCTGGCCCGGCACCTCGCCCAGTGCAGCCAAGGCCCGTTCCCTCAGCATCGGAGTCCAGGGCCTGCGGCCGTTGGCGACGTGGCACAGGTGGCTGTAGTTCACGTTCATCAGGGAGGCCAGCTCCTTGACGGTGAGGCCGTGCCTCCGGGCGGCGGCCTGCAGTTCGGTCTCGCGCTTGCCCCGGTTCGCCGCCTTGGGTTGGTCCGGCAGATCGCTGCCAGTGACTTGGGTGTCATCCTTTCCGATGGAAATGTCCCCGTTGCTGCTGGCGATCTCAGCCTGGTTAACTCGGTTGATGCTGTTGGTGGTCATGTCGCTTCCTCCGAAAAACAGCGAGCGGGGCCGCCTCCCGCGTTGGGAGACGACCCCGCTCGTGTGCAAATTCTTGATTTGTCAGTGGCGGCTAATTCGACCGCCTTGGTTTGCCCTGATCCTGAAACGTAGAAAGCGGGGGCCGCCCCATCGGGCGACCCCCGCTCTCTTTTTCAAACTGCCGGTTGTCAGTGGCGGCTCAGCAGGCCGCCTGTTTTATCACGCTCCTCTTGGTGCTTGGGCTTGACGCTGCCGCGCAGAGCCGCCCATCTCTGTACGCACTGCACCCAGGGTCTGTGAACTCAGCGCAAAGCGCCAATTGGGGGCGCTGGCGAAAGACGCAGTTCGGCCAGGGTTAAATTCCGGTGAAACTGCAAGGTGGTGGAAAGGGAAAGGAACGCGGTGAGGGAAAGGGCTATGCCATCAGCGGCCAGCCCGAGGGGAACCGCGTTTCAGACGTGAGCGTCCAGTCATCGGCCGGGAGGCCGCAAACCGGAGCAAGGGGAAACCGCGCCGTTACCGCTGGTATTCACCAGCTACGCTGCAGTGATGACGGAAACAGACGGAGTTTGTCGCTCACTCCGACCGCTACGTGAGGACTCAGCGAAACGAGTCGACGCTCCGCCGGTGAGATCCGGTGGTCAGGGAAATCCGTGATGCCGTGCTGTTTCTGTAGCTCACCTCCTCGTCGATGATGATGCGCCATTGGATTTGGGACGCCGTGCTGTTTCTGTAGTTCACCTCCTCGTCGATGATGATGATGGTATGGGAATAGGGATGCCGTGCCTTGGTTTGGGTTCCTGGTGCAGCGCACCGTGCGCCTCGGTGGGTATTGGGTACCTGGCCGGGCGCCGCGAGTGGAATCCGCAGACGCCTCAGCAAGGCCGGGAACGGGGCGAGATCAGTCGCGCCGCACCCCTCGCCCGCAAACAGGAGCGATCAACTCCGAGCTGCCGGACGGATGCCCGGAGGTCGGAGGACTTGAACACTCCAACCGCCGGACTGGACCAAAGACGGAGGAATACGTCAACTCCGCCTTGTCCGGTCCGCGCTGCCTGCGGAGAGCAATCTCAAATCCGCAGCGGCAGCATTCCCTCGTGGGCGACCCAGGGGAGAGCGAATCAATCCCTCGGGCCGGACCCGGGCAACAGGGACTATGGCCCCAGGTTTCTATGGCCGGAAACACTGGAAAAGCCAGACAACGCAACCATTATCAGTCGCCCCGGAGCCGCGGGGTATCCCCTGCAGGGGTTATCGCCGGATCGCTCAATCGAGTTCATATAAACATCAACAAAAGTTCACACATTGCGCCCGGGGACATACCGCGATATACGCTCCCGCAATTTCCACCAAAGCCCAAACGTCACAAGGCCCCGGACTCTCAGAATCAGCTCCCGCCTGGCTCGCGCCCTCTGGGCGTCCTGTAGGGCCTTCCGCCGCCAGTTGACCTGGCCGCTGCGTGCAAAGCCCCGCAACGGCCGCTGCTCCGGGGGCAGGGTCAGCCCGTGCTCCTCCAGCAAGGCCAACTCCACCTCCAGCAGTCGCTGCTCCTCTTTCAGCCACTCAAGTCCTCTGCCCTCATTGGGGTGGGCGTCCTTAAGCTCCCGCCATTCGACGACTAAGGGCCAGGCGTCGCCGAATACCTCGTCGTCGTCGTCGGCAGTCTCCAGTGTCGCGAGATCGGGATATTCTCTGCGTGGCAGATGGTTCGCCGGGAGATTCGTTCCCGCGCCGCCGGGCGTGCCCGGTTTCGGTGCCGCGCCGCCGGTCGTGCACGGTTCCGTCGGGGATGTACCCTCTCGTGCCTGACGACCCTGAGCAAATTCCTCCCGGCGCAGGGTGCCAAGCTGGCCCTCGAGGGCGGACAACCTACGGCGCAACTCCCGGCCCAGGGCGTCGTGTCCCTCCTCAAGCTGCTGGATCCGTTGCTCCAACTTGTCATTGCGTTCCCGCTGCCGGGCCGCCGCCGAGCCCACGCCCTCCTGCAACGCCCGCTCCAACGCCTGCCGCACCCGCCGGGTCAGCACCCCGGTCCTGGCGCTCTCGGTCAGCGTCTGCTGGTCGATGTCCAGCACCCGGGCGGCGCCTTTGTGCCCCTTGTCCCGCAGCAGTTCCTGCAAGATCGTCATCAGCCGCAGGTGGTAGACGTTCTCAACGTCCCTGCTGTCGTCAATGCCGTGTCCGCTCGTTTTCATCGGTCCCTCCTTTTGCTCAGTTCATCAGCCGCCGGGTCCCGGCCCTGTAGTCCCCCGGAGCCTCACCGGTCCCAGGCCAGGCCCAAACCGGCGCGTAACGCACCGGCACATCCCCTGCCATTTTGGGGCAGTTTCCCCGCCCGGAGACCATTGGAACCCCGCGCAGACACCCCCACATCCATCGCATTTGCGGCTGCCGGCCCGGAACCCGCCCTTAACTCCAAGTGCTCACTGGACCGTCCTGTAGGGGGCCGGTTTCCCCCCGATTCAGCTACGTCACGACCGGTTTTACGCCTGATATACAAAACTCAATCTCCTGTACACCCCAACTACAGCACGGGAGGGGCCGGTTGCAAAGGGACTTGTAAGGGTTATCAAGTTTCGTAACCCATATAGGTAGTTTTCTACCGCTATTCGTTTGACCACACTCTTTTGCGGTACCGGCGAACTGTGATTCGCCCCAAAACGCAAGAGAGGTGAACGAATTGACTTTGAGGTTGAAATCCCCGGCCTTAAGACGGCTGGCTCTGCTGGCTGCCGCGCTTTTCCTCGCGGCCATTCCGGCACTCCCTACCGGCGGCGTCGCCCTGGCCCAGACCCCCGCCGACCAGCCCCCGGTCTTCGTCAACGAGGACCTCCAGGTCGTCGAGCGAAAGGACGACGGCCGCTTCATCGCCCGACCCGTCTTCAGTCGCCCCGTGGACGTCCTGTTCTACGCGGTCCGCCACCCCGACAGCGGCGACTGGCTCACCGCCACCTACCGCGTCCAGGGCGGAGACAAAGAGCTATCCGACGGCTGGGAGTACACCATCGAGTACCCCGCCCTGGACGGGCAGCCCGCCCTCGACCCCGACCAGTCCTACCTGCTGACCCTCCTGGTCAAGAACCCGGGCGGCGGCGACCCCTGGCCCTACTACGCCCTGGTGCCGGAGCACCAGTCAGGCAAGCTGTGGGACAAGGTGCTCCAGTCCCTGGAGCCCGACCGCTGGGGCCGGGCCATGGCCCGCTGGGCCATCGAGGGCGTCCACGGCGCCCTCTGCGGCGTCGTGGAGCAGGCAACGGGCTCCGACTCCAGCAACTGCCGGGGAGGGTAGCGCTCATGGGCGACATCCTCACCGGCACCCCCGCAGAACTCACCTACGCCCATGAATCGGTCAGGCTGGCCTGGACCGTGGTCTGGGCAGTGGCCTCCGGCGCTTTGGTGGTGATCCTGGGCTGGATGGGCCTCAGCTTCATCGTCCAGGAGCACCTGGGCCGCCACCAGTCGGGCTGGCGGGAGATGGTGCCCCGTTTGGTTCTGGGTCTGGCCGCCGCCGCCTCGTCCCTGTGGTGGTGCGCCCTGGTCATCGACGTGGCCGACGCCGTTTCCGGTTTCATCACCGTGTCATTGGGCGTAACCGCCGGGGACCTGCTCCGGGCGTCCCTTGACACGATGCTCAGAGCCGTGGCCTCGGGCGGCGTGGGACTGGTGCTGCTCCTGGCCCTGATCTACCTGGTCTACGGGTTTTTCGTCCTCTACCTGCTGGTGCAGATGATCCTGCGCCTGGCGCTGATCGACATCCTGATCGCCCTGGCGCCCATCGCCCTGGGCCTGTGGATTCTGCCCCATACGGCTGGCTGGGGCCGCTACTGGCTCCGGTTGTTCATGACCACGGTATTCCAGCAGGCGGTGCAGATCATCGCCCTGGCCCTGGGGTTCGGGTTTCTCAGCGACCTCGCGCCCATAGCGGTCTTCGAGCCAGCCCAGGACCTGATCTGGAAGCTGCTGATGTCGTTGGCCTTCGTCTACCTGGCCACCCGCATCCCGTCGATGTTGGGCAACCACGGCACCTTCGACGCCTGGCTGCACACCCTGTACTTCGGGATGTCCCTGCCCAGCGCTCTGATGAGCTCGGGACGGGCCCTGGCGGTGCTGGGGGGTGCCGGACCGGTGGCAACAGGAGCTGCATCGGCCGCGGCGGAAACCGCCAACTCGGCGGCGCAGACCGCCACCTCCGCCGCCCAAGCGGGTCCCACACCCAGGAGCCAGGGACCCTGACGACCACCACAGACAACAGACAGCGGATGCGGACAGACTCCGCCCCGCTCAACTCCTGCGGAGGGAAAGAAATGTGCCAGTAGAGACCCGGGACTCACCCGTAAGGGCAACTGACAAACACGCGCAACAGAAAAACAAACAGGAGGACAACCCTATGGGAGATCTGACACAGACCATATCCAACCTGGTGGGCATCCTGCTGGGCTTGGTGGGAGTCGTGGGCGTCGGCTACTTCATCTACGGGGCCTACCTCTACCTCACCGCCTCCGGCGCCCCCAACCAGATGGAGCGGGGCAAGTCGGCAATGATGACCGCTTTGGCCGGAATCGTGCTGGCCATGGTGGCCTACGGAGTGGTGGAACTGGTGATGAACGCCGTGGTGGGCAACACCGTGGATCCCAGCGTGCCCGACCCCACTCCGCCGCCAACCAAGGGCTCGGGGCAAGGGAGGTACGGAATGAGAGAGCACGAGGTACCGACCCACGTGCAGGCCGAGGACCGGGTCTTGCTGTGGCTCACTTTCCCCCAGATCGTGGCGGTGGTGGCAATGTGCGCCGTGGCCTACGGCGCCTACCGTTACTTTCCCGTCGGCCCCGCCGAGTTTCGGCTGGGCGTGGCCGTCCTGCTGGGGGCCTTGGGCATCGCCATGACCGTGGGCAGGGTGGGAGGCCGGGGGCTGCCGTTGGTGGCCGCCGACCTGCTGAAGTTCAACCTGGGCGCCCGGTCCTACGCCGGGTCCGTATCGGAACTGGTGCGCTCCGAGGTCCCCATTCCCGAACCGGCGGAGCATAGGCCCAACCCGGTCCTGCAATTAGTGAAAGCAGTTGGCCGGGTCGTCCACGGTCTGGTAAGGGTGGCATTGCCTACTCGGAGGGCGCAACCCACGGAACAGGTCCACTCCGAGGCCCCGGCTTATGTGCCGGTGCAGGCCAAGCCCGATCCACTGCGGCTGCTGAAAAGGAAAGCGCTTTCTGGTGCAGACCGGGCGGTACAGGCGGCAAGGCGCAAGTTTCCGGCGCTGGTAAGGACGTCGTTGCCTCCTCGGAGTGCTCAACCCATGGAACAGGATTTCTCCGAGATCCCGACTTCCGAACCTGTGGAGGCCAAGCCCGACCCGCTGCGACTGCTGATAAGGAAAGCGCTGTCGGGCACAGGCCGAGCCGTCAAGGCGGCACGACGCAGGGGCCGTCCCCCATTCCGCGCCCACGTCTGGTTCGGCAAGCGCCGCAGTCGCGGGGACGGCGACAAAGGAAAGACTCCCAAGAACAAGGAAAGTCGGAGTCGCAAGCACCGGCGCCTGTCCGTATCTCTGGCTGCGCTGGCCCTGGCAATCGCCACCTTACCGGCATTGGCCCTGGCCGACGGCCCGTGGTCCGACGACGCCTGGCGGCTGGACGAGATCGGTTATCCGCCGCCGGAGCCGGTGCCGGGCCGCAGGCTGTACCTGGAGGAAATCACCGTGACCGGCACCCTGGCCATGGTCACCGTCAGGGCCGCCACTGAGCTCAGGCTGGACGTCAGGTCCTACGGCGGCGACAGCGGTCGGGTGCTGACCTTCTTCGTCCACGACATCCTGGAGCAGGGAGAGACCGAGAGATTCGGCCTCTCCCTGGATGGACCCGGCCCGTCCTTCACCCTCGCCTGGCAGGACGGGCTGGGACAGACCGGTGCCCTGGCCCTCAAGGGTCGCCAGCTGCCCCATCCAATGCCGGCGGTCGAGGGCCGGGCCTGCAATCTCAGCGTCGACACGCTGGCTTGGACGCCAGGTACCCTGACCGGCGTCATCGTCTCCGAGTGCGCCGACGAATTGGAGGAGCAGGTCAAGGTTGCGATGGCCGCCGGACATCACCAACAGTCCGTGGACGCGCTGCTGCCGGCAACGGTATCCGGCGTCACGGGCACCGTCAGCGTGAGCGCTGGCGTCGCCAGCGCCAGCGTCGCATTCGTTCAGGACGGCGAGACTCGTTTCACTTTGCCCGTGGCCGCCGGGGAGACGGTCCACGAGGTCACGATGGAGGCGACGCTCTCGGCGTCCCTGTCGGTGCCGCTGCCTCCCCTGGTACAGCTCACCCATCACCCTCACCGGGTCGAGCAGCGCACCGAGACGGTCAGCCTGCTGCGACCCGGCGTGAGCCGCTACGTCAGCAGAACCGTGTCCGTGGCACTGCCTCCCGACGGGCAGGTGGTGAACTACACCATCGGCGCCACCCTTTCGGTCCCCAGCGAGACGGTGCAGCAGGACGTGACCCTGGACATCGACCACCCCGAGCACGTCCGGGCCGAGGTGGTGCAGCGGGACGCCCTCGCCAGGACCACCAGCGAGACAGTGACGATGTCCACCACCCTGGCGGCCGACCGCGCGTACGCGACTCTGTCTCTGCCGGACCCAACGCCGACGCCCGCGCCGGTTACACACCGGCCCCTCAGCGATGAGGAGACAAGGGAACTGTTCAACCGGGATCACCGGCGGGAGTTTCCCTGATGCGCCGCGCCCTACAGCTCCTGATATTGGCCTGCTTGGCCGCGTCCCTCATCGCCGCGACGCCGGAGGAGAAAGCGGCAGCGGCGTCGACGATGCTTGCGTCCTTCGACGCCGTGCTCACCGCCATGGCCGCCGTGGCCGCCGGGCTGTGCTTCTTCGCTATCGTCTGGGCCGGTTTCGTCCTGATGGCCGAGGGAGCCGAGGGCGAGGGCCGGGGCCGGGCCAGGAACGCCGTGCTGATGGCGGTGGTAGGTCTGGTGGTGGTGCTGCTGGCCAAGACCATAACCCTGATGCTGGTGGGCGGAATCATTCCCAGCCTGTAGCAAAAAGGAGAAACGCAATATGAAACTGAAATTGCCAGACCTGGCAAAGCTGCCGGGCCGGGCCGGAAACGGCCAATCCGGCGAGACCAATGACGCGGAGACGGGCAGGCGGCTCCTGAACCCAAGCCTCCGGCCCCGCTGCCGCTGTTCTTCATGCTGTCCCATTTGGAGGACGACGGCCCGGTGCGCCTGGACGGGGTGAAGCTGGCGGTGCTGGAGGTGGTGGGTCTGGAGCTGGACGAGCCCAAGCTGGGGTCCTTCGCCGGCTCCCTGAACGCCGTGGACTTCCCGGTGCAACTGCTGGTGCGCCAGCACCCGCCGGTGCTGCAGGCCCTCCTCAGCAACCTGACGGCGTCCCAGCCCGAGGACCTGCCGCAGAAGACCAGGGACGCCGCCGACAGCCTGGGACGGCTCCTCACCACGCTGGAAACGCGTGAGGGCATCCTGGACCGGCGGTTCTACGCCGTCTGCGAGCACACCCGCGCCGACGAACTGCGAGGCCTGCTGCTGCGCGCTGGTCTCGGCGTCTTTCCTCTGAGCGGCCAGGCACTGCGCTTGCTTCTGCTGGCCTCGGCTCTCGGCGGGTCCCCCAACGAGAGGGACGAAAACGCCGAAATGGACATAGAGGTAAACCGGCGCGACATCCGCATCGGCAACCACCTGGTTCGCTCGCTGCACCTGGGCAAGTGGCCTCGCTCCCTGGCCCCCGGCTTCCTGCAAGGATTGATGGCAGCCGGGGCGCCCATGGACCTGTCGGTGCACCTGGGCGCGATTCCCACCGAGCAGGCGGCCCGCACTTTGGAGTGGCAGAAGGTCCGCTTCGAGTCGGCCCAATCCCTGTCCTTCAAGCGGGGCCGCAGCATGTCCTCCGAGGCGGAGATCGCACTGGAGGACGTTAGCCGCCTGCGCGACGAGGTGCAGCGGGGCCGGGAACGCCTCTTCCACGCCTCGCTGTCGGTGACGCTGCACGCCGACGATGCCGACATGCTCAGGGACCAGACCCAGAAGGCCCGGGCCCACTTCGCCGCCACGTTGGGCAAGCTGGACAGCCTGGCCTTCCGGCAACGGGAGGGGTTGCTGTCCACCCTGCCCCTGGCCCTCAACGCCGTGGCGGTGTGGCGGACCCTGGACACGTCATCCCTGGCGAGGCTGTTCCCCTTCTCGCCGCCGGATCTGGACACCCGCAGCGGCACTCTCTACGGCATCGACCTGAGGGCCTGCGCCCCTATCGTCTACGACCCCTTCGACGGAACGCATCTCAACGCCAACACCGCCGTCCTGGCACGCTCCGGCAGCGGCAAGAGTTTCGCCACCAAGCTGGGAGTGCTGCGGGGGCTGTGCCGGGGAGTGCGGGCCTACATCATCGACCCGGAGGGCGAGTACACCGACATGGCGCGGGCTGCCGGCGGCCGCGTCCTGTCGCCGGGCGTTCCCGGCCAGGGCATGAACCCCTTTGTCATCGACCAGGGCGACAGCGAGGAACTGTTGCAGCGCATCGGCAGCCTGCGCCGCCTGATCGAGGTGATGGTGGGGGAGCGGCTCAGCGCTGAGCGGCGTTCCTCCCTGGACCATGCTCTGGCCGGCTACTACTCCGAAAGGCGGGAGCGCACCGGCTTCCGGGACTTCTACGCCTACCTGGAGGGGGAGACGCCGGAAATCGCCCACCTGCTGCGGCCCTTCGCCACCGGCAGCCTGCGGGACCTGCTCTCCGACGAGGGCGACGACCTGCTGGCACGAGAGGCGCTGGTCACCGTATTCGACCTGCACTTGCTGGAACCGGAACTCAGACTGGCGGCGGCCATGGTCTGCACCGAAACGGTGTGGGCCGCCGCCGCACAGGACCCCCGGCCTAGGCTGCTGGTGGTGGACGAGGTGTGGAGCATCATGCAGCACCCCGAGGGCGCGGCGTTCATGGTCTCGATGGCCAAACGCGCCCGCAAGCACCGGCTGGGCCTCCAGTTCATCACCCAGGACGTGCAGGACCTCCTCTCCGAGGACTCCTCCCGCGCCATCACCGGCCACAGCGGACGCGCCCTGCTCCAGAACGCCGCCTTCAAGCTGCTGCTCCAGCAGGATGCCGCCGCCGTCAGCACCGTGGGCGAGGCCTTTGACCTGCCCGAGGAATTGCAACGCTGGCTGCTGTCCTGTCCCAGGGGCGACGGGCTGCTCCTGGCGAGGGGCAACCGCTTTCCCGTGCGCATCGAGGCCACCCCGGAGGAAACGGCAGTGATCGAGTGGCGGCCCGGACCCAGGCACTGAACAAGACCGATTCCAACAGACAGAGGCAAACCTGATGAATCTCAACGTCAAGAAAATGCTTTTCGGCGACGGGCGCAACAGGCCCGCCCCGGTGCTGCTGGCGGTGACGCCGCCCAGGACCGGCGAACGCACTCTGCTGGGTGTGGAGAACCTGCTGCAGTCCATCGCCGTTCCCGAACCCTTCTCCCTGGAACTGGCCGGCGACGCCGACGGCGTGAACCTGATGGCCCGCTGCCTGGACGACCAGGTGGTGCGGAGCCAGATCGCCGCTCACTACCCCCAGGCCCGCATCCAAACAGTACCCTCCGACGACGACCCCCTGCGCCTGGACCAGGGAGAGCAGGCGTGGGGGATGACGCTCCGGGCCGACGGGCCGGAGTGCGTGCCCCTGCGCACCTTCCGCGACGACGACCTGCTGGACCCGGGCTCGGATCCTCTCATCGCCTTGATGGGGGCGCTGTCGGCCCTCTACCACGGCGAACGCGTGGTGGCGCGTCTGCTATTGCGCTCCCTGGGTCCTGATTGGTCCCAGGCCCATCAGGTCCGCGCCCACAAGCGGGCCGTGCCGGAGAACCGCGAGCCGTCCTACACCTACCAGACCAAGCCCCTGCAACTGGACGGCGTGACCATGGCCGTCCTGGGAGCGGGGGCACTGGCGGCGCTCAAGGGCTACCTGTGGGTGCAGGACGGCGAGTACCTGAAGGCGTCGCTGCTGGCCGCCGGTTCCGTCCTCGGCCTGACCGTGGCGGGCTGGGCTTGGTGGCGCTGGAAGCAGGCCCGCAGGCGGGTCCACGACCCGCTGCTGATCCGGGAGAAGGTGTCACGGGTCGCCTTCGACGCAGAGCTCCAGGTCGTCGCCGTGCTGCCGGACTCGACCCGGCCCCAGCGGGCCGAGGAACTGCTGGGCGGTGTAGCTGCCGCCTACCGCCATTTTGACCACCCCGCCGGGGCCAGGTTCAAGGTGAGCAGGGTGCAGCCCCTGGTCTCGCTCATGAACCTTCACCCTTCCGCACCGGGCCTGCTCGGCAAGCGCAGCGTGCTGGGGGTGCGGGAGGTTGCCTGCCTCTGGCACCCGCCCGGAGCCGGGGACGAGACGCCCCTGGTGGAACGGTCGGGCGCCAGGGCGCTGCTCCCTTCCGCAAAGGGCGTGCGGGGCGGTGCCCTGGTGGGCGACACCACCGCCGGAGCCAAGCGGGAAATCCGTTTCCCCGGGGACCTGCTGCGTCGCCACCACCTCTACGTGGCCCGAACCCGCATGGGCAAGTCCACCCTGATGCACCACATCGTCAGCCACAAGCTCAGGGAAAAGGCGGCAGGAAGGGACGACGACGCCATCGTGGTGGTCGACCCCCACGCCGACCTGGTGGCCGGAATCCTGGAACAGGTACCCGCATCCCTGATCGACAGGGTGAGACTCATTGACCTGGCCGACGAGACTCGCACCCCCGGCATAAACCTGCTGGACACCCGCGTCTTCGCCGATCGGGACCGCACCGCAGACTCGGTGGTGCGGGTGGCGAGGGGCCTTTGGGAGCAGTGGGGTCCCCGGATGCAGTCCATCCTGGAGCAGACGGTCAAGACCCTGCACGAGGCAAACGCCCACCCAGACACCAGCGACGACCGCCAGCACACCATCCTGGACGGGCTGGGGCTCCTGTCTAACGACCCCTTCCGCAACACGGTGCTGGCCAAGGTGTCGGACCCCTACATCCTGGAGTGGTGGGCCAGGGAATTCGGCAACTGGCACCGCCAATACCGGGCCGAGGCCCTGGCCCCTGTGCAGACCCGGCTGTCCTACTACGCGTCGTCCAAGCGGGCCAGGGCCATCCTGGGCCAGCCCCGCTCCACCATCGACCTGCGGGAGACCATCCTCGACGGCGGCATCTTGCTGGTGTCCACCTCCCAGGGAACGGCGGGCCGGGACGTGGCCGCCCTGGTGGGTGCGTCCCTGCTCAACCTGGTGGACTCGGTGATCCGGGAGCAGGGGAGCGTTTCCTTAAGCCAACGTCGTGGCGCATTGGTCGTCGTCGACGAGATGCAGTCCATGCCCGGCGTGGACTACGAGTCCATGCTCAGCGAGCTTGGCAAGTTTGGCGCCAGTTTCATCCTGGCCACCCAGAGCCTGGCCAAACTGGACGACCTCTCTCCCACCATGCGGGACACCATACTGGCCAACGTGGGCTGTCTGGCGGTGTTCCAGGTGTCGGGCAGTGACGCCCGGCAACTGGTCTGGGAGCTGGGCAAGGAGCGGGTGTCCGAAGACGACATCACGTCCCTGGACGTGCACCACTGCTACGTGCGGGCCACCGTGGGCACCGAGCGGCTGCCCGCCTTCTCAATGATGGTGCGCAAACCCGAGGACGGCGATCCCGGCGTGGCACGGAGCATCCGCGCCGCCACCGCCGCCTACACCATTCCGGCCCGGCAGGCTGACTACCAAGACGCCGATGGCCACCGGAAGGTAGCGGAATTCAGGCAGGGCGTTGAGGGCCTGGATGAGGAAGGGGAAAAGGGGAGTGTCCTCGAAGGTAGGCCGGATGCGGAGCAGGCCCCGCAGCGGCGGAGACAACGGAGCAGGCGGAACGCCCCATCATCCAACGACGGGAGCAATGACGGAGACGAGGCCGCCGGGCCAGTCGGCGAGGACGAGGAGGTAGAGGAATGAGCCCCGAAGGATGCGAGGCCGAGATTCTCCGCCTAATGGCCCAAATGCCCTTCCTGGACCGCCTGGAGATGGTGGAGATAACGGGCTGGTCCCGGGGAGCGGTCTACGGGGCGGTGGAAAAGCTGGAGACCCGAGGGTTCTGCTCCTCGCTGATCCACGCCGCCGGTCCCGTTCCCCCGACGCGCAGGTTCCACTTGGCCGCCGCCGGGCTGGGCCGTGTCGCGGAACAGGAGGGCCTGGCTCCGGACGAACTGGTGAGGCTGTATCCAGTGTCAGCCCAGTGGCGGCGCACACTGATGGAGCGCCTGGACGCACTGGCCCCGATCTACCGGCTGGCCTGCGCCGTTTCCGGCGTCGCTTTCCCCATCCGGTTTCGCTGGTACCGCGCCCTGCCCCTTGCCGCCGGTCTGGCGCTCCCCGGCGGCCGGACCGTGGGCATCCTGCGGCAGGGACTTACAGCCGACCGCACCGGTTTCGCCAAGCGGCTCTGGCGGCTGCGAGACGGACCCGCGCCCGGAACGGTGCTCATCCTGATGACCGACGAAGTGCGGCTGAGGCACGCCCGCCGGCTGCTTGCCACCGGCACCGTGCCGGCTCTTCTGGCCTTGGAAGGGAAGGCGGCGCTGTCCGGGGCCGACGACCGCGTCTGGAGTCCCACGACCGTCAACACAGCGTTGGACCTGCGCTACGTCCTGGAACGGGCCGCAACGGTCGGAGAGCTTCCGGTAGAGGACGAGCCACAACGGGCCGCCGTGCCGGAGGACTTCACTGTCGAGGGTCCGGGCTGGAGCGTCCCCGACCACCTGTTGCCTGTCCTGCTCAGGGCCGCCGAGAAGCGCGCCTTGGACATTATCTCAGACTGGCTCTGGATTACCCCGAAGGACCTGGCCGGACTTATGGACGTCTCCCCGTCCCGCGCCAGCCAGTTGGTCAATCCCCTGGAGGGATTCGGCCTGGTGGCCCGGCCCCAGGACGTAGGGAGACGCCTGGCCCTCACCGACCGGGGACTGGCCCTGCTGGCCCGCCGCGACCGGACCTCAATCGGCGTTGCCAAAAAGCGGTGGAGCATAGCCGCCGAGGACGCCGATGAGCCCTACGAGTGGCGCAACGTCTCCGGCAGGAGGAGCCGGCAACTGCTCCGCAACGTGGAGCACACTCAGGCCGTCCACACCTTCCTGGCCGCCCTGACCGGCCAAGCCCGGCTGCAGGGGTGGGAGGTGGAGCAACTGGACCCGCCCGCCCGGGCGTCCCGCTACTTCCGCCACCAGGACCGGATGCGTTCCGTCAACCCCGACGCCTTCGGCGTCCTGCGCAAAAACGACACGGTCTGGCCCTTCTTCCTGGAGTGGGAGCGCCGCGCCGTGCGTCCCTCCACCATGTCGGACCGTCTGGCGCCCTACCTGCGCTATTTCTCCTCCCACCGGCCCACCGACGATCACGGAACCAGGCCCTCGGTCCTGGTGGTCTTCGAAGACGACATCGCCCAGACCCACTTCCTGCGCCTGGCGAGGGAAGAGATGCAGGCGGAAGGAATCAGCGTGCCCCTGTGGGTCTCCCACCGGCAGGCCATCGCCCAACTGGGGCCGCTGGGCCGCGCCTGGCGTGCGCCAAGCCGCTGGGAGTCGCCCCAGGAACTGCCGCCGCCGTGAGCAAGAGACAGAACTAGGTAAGAGGAAAACGATGCAATCCGGAAACAAGCGGAAGGATAGTCACAAAGGCCCCCGGAGGTGCGAGGGACGGATCGTTGTACGGCTCGACGCGGCGGCGCTCTGGGAGCGGCTGGCCCTGCTGAACCGCTCCCAGAACTGGCTCGCCAGGGAGATCGGGATCAGTTCCGGGTACATGTCAATGCTGGTCAACGGGGGGCGCGCGCCCTCCGGTCGCATCCGAGGGCGGATGCGGGAGGCCCTTGGCATAGACGACTTTCACCAGCTTTTTCGATTGGAGGTAACCGATGACCAATCCTGATAACGGACCCCGGCGGGACGGGGACCCGGAAGACTCCGTCCGCCGCGAGGAATACGTGCCCTTCGACAGCCTGCTGCCCGAGGACTTCACGGAGCGCCTGGGCAGGCTCAAGGAGATCAGCGGCCTCAGCTGGAGCGGCCTGGCCCGGGCCCTGGGGGTGAGCCACAAGCAGATCTACCGCTGGCGCGACGGCACTCTCACCCTGTGGGGGCGCCATGCACTCCCTTTACCTGTTCGCCGACCAGTTGCCCCACGGCGTGGACATCCTTATGGGCAAGGAATTCCAGATGCGCCTGCCGGAGCGGGCCGAGGAGGACGAGACAGGGATGGGTGACCAGGAGGAATACGAGGAAGGAGAGGAGGAGACGGTTTAGACCCAACCCGTAGCGCCGCCGGCGTGCGTCCGGTCCGTCCGCGCCGGCGGCCACGACAACACCAACAACGAGAGTACGGCGGCCCCGCAATCGGCGCCGCCGCAAACGGGGGATATGACAGAGACCAACAAAAAGAGCACGCCGGAGAAGTCCGGCAGAAAACGACTAACAGGTGATGGCATGACCCAGGATTTGGACGATGCGCCGGACAAACCCCTGAGCCAGTACACCCCCAAGCAGCAGGAGACAATCCGCAAAGGGCTGCGCATCTGGGCCAGGGTGGCCATTCGTTCTTACCTGCGTAAGAAAGTGGGGGCGACCGATACCGAGTCCGGCCCGGCAAAGAGAGAGGAGGACTGATGCCGTACCGAACCAAAGAACGAGCGAGAAGCACATCGTGACATGTGAGCGGCCCATTCAGCAATGGGCCGCTGTCGTATCCAATCGGCGTTTCAGGACGCGGGAGCCTTGACAGGAAAAATCAGTTGTCCGATGATGGACAGTAAGACAATATCATACATCGATTGGCCAAAAGAGAGACGCCGTGCCCCCACGCCGCATTTCCAGGACCATCACCTTCTCCCTGCCACCCGATATGTTCGAGGAGGTGCAGCGGGTGAAGGAGGAAGAAGGCCGCGACATGAGCGAGTTGGTGCGCGAAGCCCTCCGGTTGTACATAGAGGACCGGGAGCTTCGCCGCCAGCAGCGGCTGGAGCGCCTGCGCTCCCGGCGGGCAGGACAGGAAGGATCACAAGGAGGAAACAACGATGAATAACCGGAACGACGCCACCACGGCAGCCCTCTACGCCCGGGTGTCCAGCGACCGCCAGGACGTGGACCTGTCCGTCGCCGCCCAGTTAAGGGCGCTCAGGGAATACGCCGCCAAGAACGGCTACCTGGTGGTCCGCGAATTCGTGGACGAGGCCGAGAGCGGCCGCATCGCCGATAGGCCCCAGTTCAGGAAGATGATCGACGATGCCAGCCGGACCGACGCTCCTTTCCGGGAGATATTGGTCTGGAAATTCAGCCGCTTCACCCGCAAGCGGGAGCACGCCGTCGCCTTCAAGTCCATGCTGCGGCGCAAGGGCGTCCGCGTGGTCTCCATCACCGAGCATGCCGACGACACTCCCACCGGCAAGCTGATGGAGGCCATCATTGAGTCCGTGGACGAGTTCTACTCGGAAAATTTGGCCCAGGAAGTGACGCGGGGTATGCGCGAGGCCGCCTCCCGGGGCTACTGGATGGGCAGCAGAACGCCCTACGGCTACAACCGGGTCATGGTGCCGGACGGAGGCAAGAAACGTCCCACCCTGGAGCTGGACACCGGCGCCGCCCAGGTGGTCCAGCGCATCTTTGACCTGGCCGAGTCCGGCACCGGTATGCTCAAGATCACCCGTACGCTGAACGACGAGGGCATGGCCAGCCCCACCGGCAAGTTCTGGTCCAAGAACGGCATCCACTTCATCCTGAGGAATGAGGTCTACACGGGCACCCTGGTCTGGGGTGCCAGGGGGAAGGGGCAGAACAAGGCCGACCCGGTGCGCATCGAGAAGGCTTTTCCCGCCGTCGTCTCCAAGGCCCAGTTCCGCCGGGTCAACCGGCTGATGACTTCCCGCGCCCCCAAGAATGTCCATCCCCGCCGTGTCGGCAGCACCTACCTGCTGAGCGGCCTGGTCAAGTGCCATAAGTGCAAACGGGCGCTATCCGGCCAGGACGCCAAGAGCGGCCAGTTCGCCTATTACGTCTGCCAGTCCCTGATCAAGCAGGGCAGCGGGTCCTGCAATTCACCCAGGCTGAACGCCCGACGCTTCGAGGAGCTTGTCGTCGAGAAGATTCGCTCCAACATCCTCACCGAGAGCAGCATCACCAACCTGGTCAAGGTGGTGGACGAGGAGATGGACGGTGTGGCCTCCGAGCAGCGCAAGCGGCTGGAGACCGTCGAGGCCGAGTTGGAGGAGGTCAAGAGGAAGCTGGGCCGCGTCTGGCACTTCATAGAGAACAGCGACATCGAGATGGCCGACGCCTCGGACCGCATTAAAGAACACCGGGAGCGGCAGGAGCGCCTGGAGGAAGCGGCGGCGGAAGCCAGGGCCATCCTGACGGATCGGAGGAAAGTCTTGGACGACGTGGAGACCATCGCAGCCTACGCCCAGGATATGCGGGACTTCCTGGTGGAGAGTGAACTCACCGAACGCCGGGCTTTCATCGAGTCCTTTGTCAAAGAGATCGTCGTCACCCCCGACGATGCCCTGCTGCGCTACACCATCCCCATGCCAGAGGATAGCCTGGTACCCGGAGGAGCCACCGAGAAGGTGGCCCTTGACGGCGCGGTTCTGCCTAACGTCAATATTGGTAGGCCTGGATGGACTCGAACCAAGGACTCCGAGCCTAATGGGCAGATCGTCAATGGCTAGTGGGGAGTGAAAATTTCGCAAACGTAGTCTGGGTATCCCCTTCGGTTTTCACAGGCGCTGCCACAAAGTATTCAGCTACGAAACTGGTCTCCGGAACACCTCGGAATCCGGCTTGCACAAATCACCAATCCTCTGCTCTGCCACTTAGCAACACCGGCTTCAGCTACGAGTCTTTCCTGTTTTCGTAACACGCCTGATATCCCACATCCTGTAGCACTCCGGCTTCTGTCAGATCAATTCGCTGGCCTTCAGGAAGGGAGCTCGGCGCAGTATGCCGCGGATGTCCGCCTTGATTGCAGCGTTTGGGCGCGCGCCAGGTATTGACCGGGGTGAGTGGTCAGTTCCGCTGAATGTCCACTGCGGAAAGGACCTCGGACTCCACGCACTGCTGGGTCGCACTGTCAACCTGAGCGGATGCCGTTATCATAAGAATTGGGTTGTCGTAGGGATCAAGGACACCCGGCGCCAACGTGGCCGTGGCCGCAAAGGATCCGTCGACTTCCGTTCTATGGGAGGTGATCTCGCCGGTGGGGGAACTGCCCCAAAACTGTCCGAGTGGCGCCTTCGGGTCCAATGAATCGATGAATTGGTAACCCCAAGCGTCCAGTTCGTAGATGCTTAGCTGGCTGCAGTAGCCGTCCTGCCACTCGAGGGAAACGGCGCCGGGTTGAGCCCGGCCACTGAACGTCATTGAGCTGCCATCTACGGTCGGCGGGCTGATCCACTCGATGGCGTCGGTGTGATAGTGGCTGTGCGCTTTGAGATGACCCGGTATGCTGCCGGACTGTATCAATACCTGGGAGTATCGGACGCTCTCCTCGCAGAGGTCATCCTGGCCTGCCAGAGACCGGCCGTTCACCAGTAGCGACAGCTCGGAAAGAGATGCCACAAAGGGATCGTTGATCCGGGCCGTAACGCTGAATTCGCCGGTCTCCGGATTGATGAGGTCGTTGATCGCCACCACGGCAGGGAGCTCTGCGTGAATCCAGCCGGCGATCAATGGATCGCCGATGCTTGTCACCCATTGCTGATCTGCTGCGTCGTCTAACAGCGAAAACTGTGAGCAGTATGTGTGCCCTTCCAGGAGGAAATCAGCCACCACCCCGGGTTCGGTGGTACGGCCGGCGAAGTGGAGGTATTGGCCGTCTATGGTGGGTGGGAAAGTCCATTCGACGGCGTCGAGGTGCCGGTACTTCAGCATTTCTGGCTGGCCAGCATACCATCGGTCTATGATTGCCAGTGCTTTGGCATCCCCGCCGAGGGCAGCCCGGACGTCGTCTATGGTGACCTGCCGGTCTGTCTCGTTGGACGCCTGCCTGCCAAGATCGACGATTCGCTGATTGAACCCGTTGGTGCCGTAGTGTTCCTGCAACTCGCCGAACAGTCCGTCGCCCAGTGAGTAATGGCAACCGAATCCGGACCATGGCCCCACGTTCGATATGTCCGGGTTGGCCTGCTCCAGTTCGCTGATATTGGCGTAGTCCCGGCAGTAGGACACCGGAGGATAAACGAATTCATCCGGTTCCGGCTGGACAGCCGCCACCACCTGCCTTTCGATGGCGTTGGCCAGCCCTTCGTCGATCCATTTCGATGATTCCGCGCTTCCGTGGAACCAGGTGTGAGCCACCTCGTGGGCGATGGTGGCGAATACGTCGTCACAGTCCTCGTCAATCGTTACGGAAATGACTGAACCGTCAACTATGTGTGGTCCGCCGTCGACAGGCGGGGCGTAGCTAGGCTGGTTGTTCCCGCAGAAACCTCCGGCCACACCGTTTACCAGTTGCAGCGTAACAGTCGGGGAGGGTAATTCGGTGCCCAGCAGTTCCTCTGCCTTGTTGATGGCCAGTGCCAGTTGCTCGGAGCGCAAAGGGTTGTCGGGGAAGCCGGTGACGGTGACGTCCACCTGGCGGCCCATGGAGGTAACCAGCGTCACGCCGTGGTCCTCCCCGGGAACGAGGGGAGGAGTTGGGGTTGGCGGCGCAGTGGGCGTGGGCGGCGGTGTCTGAGTGGGCTCCGGCGTAGGGGCCGCACGAGTGCTGGTGGGCTCAGGCGTGGCGAGGGCGACGACGGTGGAGACCGCCTCCCTGGCCTCCGTAGCAGCCTGAGCGGCCACTGTCGCGCCCTGCGCAGCCACCGTGGCACCCTCCGCCACCACCGTGGCCGGAATGTTGGGCGGCGGGGTCTGGTCCAAAAGCTCACAGGCGGCGGACAGCAGAAGCAGTGTGAACGCCGCCACAACCCATACCGCACTCCCCGCTCTTTTCATATAGCCTCTACCGCTGGGATCGTGTCATACTCTCTAACGTACCGACGGTAACCTGGCGGACCTCCCGCTGGGTGCGAAGATTCCGGTGACAGCGATCGTTTTCTGCTCCTGCAGGGATGCTGAGTGAATGATAACAGTTGCCAGTAGGCTAGTTCAGTTCCTATGGATGTCTACGGCTGACAACACTTCAGAGTCCCCGCAAAGCTGAGTTGTCTTGTCAACAGTAGTAGCCGTTCTGACAACCAAAATCAGTGCCCCGTGCCGCAATAGGAGATCGGAAGACAATCTTGCCGTTGCCTTGAATTTGCCATCGGTGTAGGTCCAACCCTCGACCAATTCTGCTGCCTGAGGATTTGACCATTTCCGGTTGTCCGGCAGCAAGGATGCTATGGAGGCGATGCGATGGTAGCCACGCTCGTCGCGCTCGAATAGGCTCATCTGCCCACAATATTCGTTGCGCCACTGCAGGTTGATGACGCCTACCTCAACCATGCCCTGAAGGGTTAGCAAATCGCCCTTGATCGTTGGTGTGCCAATCCATTCTATGGCGTCTTGGTGGTAGTGTTTGGCTATTTTCAGTTCGCTGGGTATCTCGCCGACTGACACTCGCACCTGTGAGTAAGTATCGCCCTGAGCACAAAGTTCGTCATCCCCGACTTCTATTCGACTTTCCACCAATAGGGATAATTCGGGGATTTCTAGGACCCTGTGGTCGTTTATTAGGGCCGTTACCGAAAACTCACCGGTCGCGGGGTTTATGTTGTCGTTAACTACGATTACCTCGGGTACATCGTTGCTACTCCAACCGACCAGCAGCGGATCGCGAATAGTGGCGACCAGATCCTGATTTATCACATTCCGATATAGACTGAATTGCGAGCAGTAAGAATCGTTGCCAAGAACGAAATTGTGTACTAGGCCAGGTTCGCGGGTTTTGCCAGCGAAGTGCAGGTAGTCACCGTCAATCGTCGGTAGAAAGGTCCATTCCACAGCATCCAAGTGGAAATATTGGGCTACCTTTAACTCGGTCGGTATCTTTCCTGTAACCACAGGAACTTGGGAGTAGTTGATGCTCTCATCGCAAACTCTATCCGCTCCAACGATTACTCGCTCGTTCACAGATAGCGACAAATCCCGGATGCCGGAGAGGGCGTTTCCGAGAATTTTGGCGGTTACTTGGAAACTGCCTGTATCCGGGTCTATTTCATGGTTGATAGTTATCACCCTGGAGCCTTCGTGATGAGTCCTGCCAGCTGGCAAGGGGCGACTGACGTTATTAACCCATTCCTCTTTACCTATCCCTTCGCGCAGAACGAATTGCGAACAGTAGGGATCTTCGCCGATCCCAAAGTCATGCACCAACTCGGGTATGTCTGTCACACCGTGGAAATGTAAATATTCTCCGTCAATAGTTGGCGGAAGTGTCCAGGCAACGGCATCCTGGTGCCTATATTTCCGCATTTCTGGCTGCCCCTCATACCAGAGATTGACTATTTCTATCGCCGGGCCATCGTCACCAAGCGTTTTCCTGATGTCGGCTATGGTGTGCTCTTGCTTCGTCGTGTTTGTTGACCGCCTGGCCAGTTGGGCAATTCGTTGGTTGAACTCGCTGTCGCCGTAGTATTCTCTCAAGGCGCCAAAGATTCCGTCGCCAAGGCTGTAGTTGCAGCGAAAATCGGTATACGGATCGTTGCTCTCCCTGAAAGGGTTGTCCAGTTCCAATTCATTTATGTTGACGTAATTGCGGCAGTACGTGACCGGGGGGTACGCGATCTCGTCCGATTGGTTAGCCGAGACCACTTGAGCTTCCATCGCGTTGGCGAGTCCCTCGTCGATCCAATCGGCGGGATCGTTGCCGTGAAACCATGTGTGCGCCGCCTCGTGAGCGATGGTGGCGAATGTATCGTCGCATACGTTATCGACTCGTATCTCTATTAGAGAGCTTTCCATCACGTATGGGTCTCCGATATATCTGGGGGCATATTCTGACTGATTATGTCCGCAGAATCCGCCTTCCACCTCACCCACTTGGCGCATCGTAACAATGGGAGACGGGAAAGGGACGCCGAGCAGCCGTTCTGTCTCGTTGATTGCAAGAATCAGTTGGTCAAAACGTAGCAGACTATCGTCGAACCCGATAACAGTAGCATCTACTTGCTGCCCGTGGGATGTGATGATGGTTTCGGCGCGTTTAGCGGACGTGTTGACCGGCACCAACGTTGGACGTGGCGTCGGTTCAGGTTGCCGGGTTGGTAGCCGCGTTGAGGTCGGCGTAGCGGTAGATGAGCGGCGTGCCTGTGTCGGGGTGGGCCTTGAGGTGGACGTACCGGTAGATGTTGACTGTATCGCCGGAGAGGGACTGACAGCGTCGTTTGATGGTGCGGTGGAAACCGTAGCCGAAACCGTGCTTCTAACTGTATCTGATGGGTTCGGTTGCGGCTTGATTTCCGGCTCCGCCGAGCAACTCAAGAGAGCGAATGCTCCCGATAACAACAGGGGGAGCAGAACCCAAATTCTCACCATAGTTTAGTGCCAGGCAAACGCGAGGTAGAATGTCGGGCCTGGCCTGCTAACCCGTCAGCAGGCCGACGATTTCGGGGGCGTATTCGTGGGCCATCTGCTGGACGTCCTCCACCGGGCGGCTGGCCAGCGGGCTGGGGAGGACAACGATGCGGGCGCCGGGCATACCGAGGGATGCGGCGCGCAGGTTGGCCGCGCGGGTGAAGCTGCTGGTGATGACGCTGACCGAGGGTACGCCTGCGGACTCGGTTATCACTGTGTCGTGGAGACCCCACGCCGTGCAGCTGCCTCAATCGGCTATGGCATGGATGATCGCGTCGCACTCCCGGAGCAGCGCTTCCAGCTTTTCATCCGGATGGGGAGCGCTGTAGGTGGACTTGCGGTTGTAGATGACCTTCTTGACGCCGTAGTCGTTGATCAGAGTCTGTTCCAGTTCCTGCATGAACGTGTCGGCATGGTACTTGCGGTTCTCCAGCAGCCCGACAACCTTGCCCTCCAGGCCGGATAGGGGTGTGCTGAGGCCCTGCTCTTCGGGTACGTCCTCGGCGACGGGGACGAGGATTTCAACCGTTCGCTCTGCTGTGGTCAAAACGCTTTCTCCTGGACAATGTACCTGAGTGCCCTTTCCTGCGTTCGCTTAAATTTCGCCTCTGAAATTTCAATCTTGCGCTTATTTGTGCGAATCCAGGCAATAGCCATCACGTAAGAAGTGAGAATTAAGGCCCCCAGTAATGTACCCATACTGATGATTGCGTGTAGCTCGGGGGACATTTTCGATGCTAGCCGCCGAGCTGGAAGAACTTGCCCTCGGTCTTGATGGCCGGCGCGACGATCATCTCGGCCTGGTGCAGGTCCCGGACGTTGTATGCGCCGCACATTCCCATGCCGACGCGCAGGGCTCCGACAAAGTTCTGGGTGCCGTCGGTCACCGACGTGGGGCCGTACAGGATCTGGCTAAGGGAGCCCTTGGTGCCGACCTTCACCCGGGTGCCGCGTGGCAGCTCGGGGTGCGGGTTGGCCATGCCCCAGTTGTAGCCGCGTCCCGGGGCCTCCTCCGCCTGGGCGAATGGGGTGCCCAGCATCACGCCGTCGGCGCCGCTGACGATAGACTTGCAGATGTCCCCGCCGGTACGGATTCCGCCGTCCGTTATGACGGAAACGTACCGCCCGGTCTTGCGGTAGTAGTCCTCGCGGGCCGCGGCGCATTCCAGGGTGGCGGACACCTGGGGAACACCAACACCAACTACCTCGCGAGTAGTGCAGGCTGCGCCCGGGCCCACGCCGATGAGGATTCCATCGATGCCGGTTTCCATCAGCTCGGTGGCAACGTCGTATGTCACGCAGTTGCCGACCATCACCGGCACATTGAGCGACTCGATCAGTTCGGAAAATATGAGGCCCCGGTAGCTGTTGGACATGTGCCTCGCCGTGGTTACGGTCGACTGCACGACAACCATGTCGGCCCCGGCCTCCACGGCTATGGGAGACATCCGCTTGGTGCTCTGGGGCGTAAAGGATATGGCGCACACAGCGCCGGAGTTCTTGATTTCCTGCACCTGCTGGGCAATCAGACGTTCCTTGACCGGCTCGGAGTAGACCTGCTGCAAGAATTCGGTGACTTCGGCCTGAGGCGTGGCAATGATGTCCTCCAGCACGCTGTAGGGATCATCGTACCGGGAGTACAGGCCCTCGCCATTGAGAACGGCCAGTCCGCCCAGCTCGTGCATGCGAGAGGCGAAACGGGGTGAAACGGCGCCGTCCATGGCGGAAGCCATGATGGGAATCTCGAACTCGAGGTCGCCGATGGTCATCTTGGTGGAGGTCAGTTCCGGATTGATAGTCACCTGACCTGGAACGATAGCCACTTCGTCGAAACCGTAGGAACGCTCCAGTTCCTTGAGTTGCCTCCTGCCCATCACTCACCCCCTTCAATTCAGTGTCGATAGAGGAGCCACGAGAGAGTTGATATTAACAAACGATTTAATCAGTTTTGACAGCAAAAAGTCAACGAAAATCGGGGAGCGTAACGTTCCGGATAGCCAAGAGTAGAAATTCGAAGCCAACTGGGCAAATATAGCCGTATTAGGTTCATAAGCATTGCTTATTGACAACTAGTTTCATCAAAGTATTGACGAATACGGCAAACACATGGTAGAATTTCGTAAATAAGAGAAACGATCTGAGATGACGAGAGAGTGAGATGGTACAGCAAGCGGAGAAAGTAGCCGTTCAAGAAGTTCCCGAGGTCGAACTGGGCTGCCAGCACCACTGGCTGATCCAGGCGGCAGATGGTCCCACCAGCCCCGGCATCTGCCGGGTTTGCGGCGAAACCAAGGATTTCAAGAACTACGTGGAGACGGCGACCTGGGGCGATACCCGGCTGATCAACCGCCAGGATTCTGTCCCTGCCACCGCCATCATGTCGGCCAAGTTGGAGTCTTTGGAGGACGAGTAGCCGGTATTTCGTCGGCTGTCCCGACAGCCGCCCAACCAACGACTAAAGAGAATTTACCGGCAAATAGCCGGGGGCCGGAACCGCAGGAATAGCTGGGCCGGCCCCCGGCATTTTTGTTCACAAAATCGGCCTAAATTCCCCTTGCCATAACCCCGAAAATTATGTCATATTGTGGCGTGTATTGGGGCTCTGCCCAATATGTGGTGGTTGAAGGGCCGTTGGGTGGACAGGGCCTCAGTGTCCCAATTCCCCCGTTCGCACCCGGACCGGTTTTCCCGCAAACGCGCCTGCGCTAGACTTGAGCATGCTGGGGATTCCCCACTCCCGGTCCCTGGGCGCCACGCGACCCACCGCATGTTTCGATGCACCCTTTTCAGTGGGATGGTACTTGAACTGGAGGACTCATCTCCTTGGCATTCACCCACCTTCATACGCACACCGAATACAGCATGCTCGACGGCATCAGCCGCATCCCTGATCTGGTGGCACGCACTGGCGAACTGGATATGGGTGCGCTGGCCATAACCGACCACGGCACTTTCTACGGAGTGGTCGACTTTTACTCCGCCTGCCGCGACGCCGGGATCAAGCCGATTATCGGGTGCGAGGTATACGTAGCCCACAACAGCAGGCACGAAAAGAATCCATCAGAACGTAGCCCCGCGCACCTGGTGCTGCTGGCCCGTGACAACGCCGGCTACCGCAACCTGATGCAGCTTGTGACCAAGGCCCACGTCGAGGGGTTCTACAACCGTCCCCGCATCGACAAGGGATTGCTGGAGGAGTACGGCCAAGGACTGGTGTGTCTGTCTGGGTGCCCGTCGGCCGAGGTCCCCCGGCTGCTGGCCGACGGCAACTACGAGGGCGCTGTAAAGGCCGCAGGCTGGTACCGCGAGCTGTTCGGAGACGGGTATTTCCTGGAGATTCAACGCCACCGCAATGTGGAAAACCTCGACCAGATCAATGAGGGCTTGCTCCGGATGGCCGAGGAAACCAGGCTGCCGCTGGTGGCAACCAACGATTCTCACTACGTCCATCAGCACGAGGCCAACCTGCAGGATATCTACATCTGCATTCAGACCAACACCAACATCCGTGACGAAAAACGGCTGCTGATGGAGGACAACTCCTACTACATCAAGAGCCCGAAAGAAATGGAGGACCTGTTCGCGGATCTGCCTGCCAGTATCCGCGGCGAGGCGATGGCCAACACGGGCGTGATCACTGATATGTGCGACGTCTCGCTGGAGTTCGGCCAGACGCACCTGCCCCGCTACGAGACTCCCGGCGGTATGGACGCCGACGACTACCTGGCGCAGGTCTGCGAGGAAGGTTTCCGGCGCCGCTATCCCAACGCCTCCCCCGAGGCGATCGAGCGCCTCCGCTACGAGCTGGAGGTCATTCGTTACACCAAGTTCGCCAATTACTTCTTGGTGGTGTGGGACATCATCAAGTTCGTCCGCGAACGCAATATCCTGTTCGGGGTGCGGGGCAGTGCCGCCGCCAGTGTCGTTCTCTACTGCCTGGGCATCACCGATGTCGACCCGCTGGAGTACCGGCTCGTTTTCGAGCGTTTCCTCAACATGGAGCGCAAGGAAATGCCGGATATCGACATGGACTTCCAGGACGACAGGCGGGACGAGGTACTGCACTACGTCATCGACAAGTATGGCAACGATCACGTGGCCCAGATCATCACGTTCGGCACCCTGGGGGCCAGGGCAGCCCTGCGGGACGTGGGCCGGGCCTTGGGAATGAGCTACGGCGACGTCGACCGCATCACACAGATGCTGCCGCAGAGGGCCCAGAACCTCGACGACGCCCTGAAAGTCAGCGCAGAGCTACAGTCATCGTACGACAACAATGAGGCAGTCAGGGAACTGGTGGACCGTTCGCGGGACCTGGAAGGTATTGTCCGCAACGTGGGCACTCATGCCGCTGGCGTTCTCATTGCAGATGAGCCTCTGACCGAGACGGTTCCCCTGCAGCGTCCGGTCAAGGGAGACGAGTCCAGCCCCGTGCTGATGACCCAGTTCAGCATGGACCCGGTAGCCCACCTCGGGCTGCTCAAGATGGACTTTCTCGGCCTCACCAGCCTCACAATTCTTGACCAGGTGGTCAAGGTGGTGCGTGAGAGCCGGGGTGTCGAAATCGAACTCCAGGGTCTGCCGCTGGACGATGCTGGCACGTACGAGCTGCTGTCCTCCGGGAACACGACCGACGTGTTCCAGCTGGAAAGCGCCGGGATGCAGCGCTACATCGAGAAGCTCAAGCCGTCGAATATCGGCGACATCGCCGCCATGATCGCGCTTTACCGGCCGGGACCAATGGAGAACATCGACCGGTTCATCGATGCCAAGCATGGTCGGGCGGCTGTCACCTATCCCCATCCCAGTCTCAAGGAACTGCTGGACGAGACCTACGGCATCATCGTCTACCAGGACCAGGTGCTGCTGATTCTGCAACAGTTCGCCGGATACACCCTGGGCGCCGCCGATATCGTTCGCAAGGCGATGGGGAAGAAGATCGCATCGCTGATGGCCCAGGAACGCGACAACTTCGTCGCCGGGGCAACGGAGAAGGGCTTTGACGAGCCTCTGGCAGTCGAGATTTTCGACCTGATCGAGCCCTTTGCCGGATATGCCTTCAACAAGGCCCACAGCGTCAGCTACGCACTGATCTCCTACTGGACGGGCTATTTCAAGGCCCACTATCCGGTGGAATATATGGCGGCGGTGCTGAACGCTCGCCTGGATAACACCGACAAGACCATCAGCTCGATAAACGAGTGCTTCCGCCTGGGCATACCGGTGTGGTTGCCAGACGTGAACCGCTCCGGCGAGTTCTTCACCATCGACCAGGATGACGAGGGCACCCAGGGACTGCGCATCGGCCTCGCCGCCATCAAGACTGTGGGAGAGGGTGCGGTCAGGCCGCTGGTGGAGGAGCGCAAGGAGAATGGGCCATTCCAGTCCATAGACGATTTCTGCAGGCGGTCGGGAGCCGTCAACCTGAACCGCCGCACCATGGAGAGCCTGGTCAAGGCGGGCGCCTTCGACTGCATCGGCCAACGGGGCGCAATACTCGATGCCCTGGATCGCATCGTCGCCACCGCCCAGCGCGAGGCCCAGATGCGAAACAGCGGGCAGAGCAGCCTATTCGGTGGGGGTTCGGGCTCGGACGGCGCAGCAACGAGTACGTCCGCAATGGACGAGCCGGGGATTATCCTGGGCAACAATGACTCGACTCCCGAGGAAAAGGCGTCCTGGGAACGCGAATATCTCGGCGTTGCCCTGTCTCACAACCCGCTGATGGCGCTTACGGGCGCCACCACCGATGGGACCGTAATGTCCCTGGACCGGCTCAGCGGTGAGATGCAGGGCCAGCAGGTACACGTCCTGGGCATCGTCAGCACGGTCACCGAGAGGGCCCGGCGCGATGGACAGAAATTCATCATCGTCGGTCTGGAGCTGCTGGGCGGCGTGGTTGAGGTAACCGTCTGGCCCGAGGCGCTGCAGCGAACCGAGGGAATCTGGCAGCCGGGACGCACCGTCCGCGTGCAGGGGAGAGTGCGGCTGCGAGGTGAGCAGCTGGAGCTATCGTGCGACGAGGCCGAGGAGTTCGTGCAGGACCAGCCCTCGACGCTGCCGGCCAATGGCAAAACCAACGGGAACGGCAAGCACACTCCCGCGAAAGCGAATGGCAATGGAAACGGCCAGTACAGGAATGGGAACGGAAATGGCAATGGCCAGTACAGGAACGGTACCGGCAATGGGACTCCCCGCGCTGACCACGCCAACGCCAACACCAACGGCAACGGCAACGGCAACGGCCATAGCGCCAAGAGCGATAGTCCGGAGAGCGCTCCGGCGTTCGCTCCCAGCAACTGCCTGGTGCAGTTGGCGGTAACCGAGTCAGAGGATCCGCAAAACGACGCGATGCTCCTGAGAGAGGTGATCGGCGTTATCCTGGAATACCCGGGGCGCGACAAGGTGAATCTTGAAATTCGCACGGCGGGCAAGCGAATCATAATGGAGCTGCCCGTGGTGAGCACCGGCTACTGCGACCCCCTGAGGGAGCGGCTCGAGGACCTGCTCGGTCCCGATACCGTGGCCGTCACCCAGGAAATGCCCCTGGGCGTCTGACGCCTCGCGTCCCGCGATTGTCCGCGGCCGGACGGCCACAATTGCCCCGCTCGGTTGATGCGGCGTGATTGGGCAATGGCTTTCGTTCAAAGACGGGGTTTGGGAAGGACTATCAACACTTTGCAAAGGAGGACAAGCTATGGCACGTGGTTCTTCGCGTGGCGGCGGCAGTAACTCTCGCGGTTCATCTGGTCGCTCAAATTCTTCTGGGCATAGCAAGCCGTCTAGTCGTTCTGCGGCGACCCCGAAAGGTCAAATCAAAAGGGGTAAGGCTGTCCAGTACGCTATCAAAGGCAAGACCGGCGAGACTAAATACATTGGATCAACGAACAATCCGACGCGCAGAGCAGCTCAACACCAGCAGTCTGGCAAGATGCAGCCGGGAGACAGTCTGGAAGTTCAAAGCAAGCCTATTTCCCGGCAGCAGGCGAACCGCCTGGAAGCTGGGCGGCTGTCTGGTCACCGCAAAACGCACGGCGGCAACCCAGAACGGAACCATACGAACGACGGGCAGTACCACAAGTAAGCAATCACCCCAAACCCCAATTTCAATCGGCAACCGCAATGGCACAGGGCCTTTTAATTGCCCCTCGGCTTGGAGGGTCAGGGTCGAAATCGGGTATTTCGCTAGTTTGCCGCCGAGTGAGAAACGCCCTCACCCTAGCCCTCTCCCAGAGGGAGAGGGAACAATTGAGCCGAGTGAGAAACGCCCTCACCCTAACCCTCTGCCAGAGGGAGAAGGAACAATTGAGCCGAGTGAGGAAACGCCCTCACCCTAACCCTCTCCCAGGGGGAGAGGGAACAATTGAGCCGAGTGAGGAAACGCCCTCACCCTAACCCTCTCCCAGAGGGAGAGGGAACAATTGAGCCGAGTGAGAAAACGCCCTCACCCTAACCCTCTCGCGGAGGGAGAGGGAACAATTGAGCCGAATGAGAAAACGCCCTCACCCTAACCCTCTCGCGGAGGGAGAGGGAACAATTGAGCCGAATGAGAAAACGCCCTCACCCTAACGCTCTTCCAGAGGGAGAGGGAACAATTGAGCCGAGTGAGGAAACGCCCTCACCCTAACCCTCTCCCGGAGGGAGAGGGAACAATTAAAAGGCCTGGGCGATGGCAATTCCGGCTTAATGCCCGTAACGACTGTTCATTTGTAGCAACTTCATCGTATCAATTTTTGTTTTTGCCATTATCAAGTTATGATTCCGTATAAAATTACGATAATGCATAATAAACCTCTATGTTGCCACAATTATCCGGCACCAGGAGTGCCTTGGGAAGTTGACCGCCTCTGAAGCCGATGCTAGACTGCCGACGAACTGCTAGGAACCTTGATTGAATTAGGTTCCAAAGCTTCGAAATGTCTGGCCACCGGAGGACGAGCGCAGAACCTGTCCCTCCCCACGGTGTCGGGCCCTAATATTGAAAGATGGAATTAATCATGTACTATCGCTCTACGAGGCCTCCGGTCCGGAATGTATCGCCGCACCGGTACAAGATCAGCACACGGCAACTCTGCCCCTTGCCCTGCGAGCCATAGCTCCCCACCCCAATCGATAACGAACGGGGCCCCACCCAGCCTCCCGCCTCGCCCCAATTCTCGCCGCCCGGAAAACGAACATCGTTTTGCCTGCGGCAGCCTCACCGAACCCCTAAAGCTCGACTGCGGGAATGTTTGCGCTCATTTTTGTACCTCGAAAAGGCGCAAATCGGGAACCGGCCCCAGAGTGAAAAGATTTGTCAACAAAAAACACATCGGATTTTTGATAGTTTTAGACTTTTTTAAACTAAGACGTATTGAATAGGCGACAAATTTCGGATGAGTCGCCATCAGGATTCAGGAAAGACAAGGAACAAGGAGGAAACCATGCGTGAAGTGCTACGCTCAAAGATCCACAGGGCCTGGGTGACCGAGGCCAACCCCGACTACATCGGGAGCATCGTCATCGACGAGAACCTGATGGAAAAGGTCGACATGTGGGAGTTCGAGAAGGTCCTGGTCTGCGACGTCGACAACGGCAGCCGGTTCGAGACCTACGTAATCCCCGGCGTTCGCGGACGTGGCGAGATTGCCGTACAGGGCGCCGCCGCCCGTCTCACCGCCGAGGGCCACTGCCTCATCATCATGTCCTTTGAGGTGTCCGAGACCCAGGTGGAGCCCAAGATGATCCTGGTCGACCAGGACAACCGATTCGTGGAGTACCTGGAGGGCATCAAGCATGTCGAGCCGGTTCACTGAACAGGAAACAGAGACATATTATGATGCCGAAGATGCCATCTATCGTGCCATTTGGGACGAGGATGGCAGCGTCCACTGGGGATACTTCGACGACACGACGGGAACTGATTTCCTGAAAGGATGCGCCAATCTCGACCGTATCATGGTCGAGAAGGGCCGCATCGGCCCAGACGCTCGGGCCTTGGATCTGGGATGCGGCAACGGCACCACCGCCATCTGGCTGGCCAAGCACGCCGGTTGCCACGTCACCGGTATCGACCTGAGCGGCGTGCGGATCGACAATGCCAAAGCGGACCGCGAGCGGCAGGAACCCAGCCTGCGTGAACGGTTGGCCTTCGAAAAGGCCTCCGCCACCGAGTTGCCCTTCCGCGAGGGCCAGTTCGACCGCGTGTGGAGCCAGGCTGTCATCTACCACGTGCCGGACAAGCGCGCGGTGCTCAGCGAGGTCTACCGGGTCCTGGAGCAAGGCGGCATTTTCGTCTTCGACGATCTGGTCAAGCCGAATCAGCAAGTCAGCCCAGAAGCCCAGCGGTTTGTCTATGACCGGCTGCTCTACGATACGGAGTTCAGCTTCGAGTCCTACCAGGACGCTCTCAAGTCCCAGGGCTTTGAGTTGCTTGAGGCCATTGACATCTCCAGCCACCTGCGCCAGAGCTACCTGTGTCTCGCCGATCGCACTCCCAAGGGAGATACCAGCGAGCATGCCGAGCACTTCGAGTGGCTGACCGAGGCGTACCTGGGCACGGCCCAGGCGGTTGAAAACAATGAGCTGGGTTGGGGTCTGTACGTCTGTCGCAAGTAGCCCCAGGGAACCCACATCGCTAATGATTTCAAGGCAATTCCCTCTCCCTGACCGGGGAGAGGGAATTTGAAATGGAGGATACTATGACAATGGAAGAGAGCCACCGACGAGTGCAGTGGGTGTATGGCTCCGCCAGCAACCAGGAACTGGAGGAGCGCTACGACCAGTGGGCGGCCGAATACGACAGGGACCTGGACGAGGACTTTGCCTGGAACGCGCCCGATAACGGCGCGCGGGTCCTCGCCAGCCTTGTTCCGGCCGACGCCAATGTCCTCGACGCAGGCGCAGGCACCGGCCTGGCTGGTGAAAGACTGGCGGTTGCCGGGTTCAGCAACATGGCGGCCATGGACATCTCCCAGGGAATGCTGGACGTCGCCAGGGAAAAGAATGTCTACAGCTCATTCCATCAGATGGTAATGGGTGAGACTCTGGGGTTCGAGACTGACGAGTTCGATGCCGTAATCAGTATCGGTGTTTTCACCCTGGGCCACGCGCCCATCGATTCCTTCGACGAGCTGGTGCGGGTAACCAAGCCCGGAGGCTACATCGTTTTCAGTCTACGAACTGACATGGTGAACGATGGATATCAGGACTATTTCAGCAAGCTGGAGGCCTCGGGGCAATGGAAGCTGGCGCAGGTTACAGAGCCGTTCCAGCCGATGCCCAAGGGCGAGCCTGAGGTCTTTCACCAGATATGGGCCTACCAGGTCTCGTGACCTAGGTTCGACAGTACTGTAGAGCACGGAAAGCGCAGGAGACTCGAGTCCCTGCGCTTTGCGCTTCCGGGCGCCTTCAGGTTGTGCCGCCGACTCTCCGGCTGGATAAGATCCAGCGCGTCGGCCTTAAGAGCAGGGCCTTTTAATTCTCCGAAACCCTTGCAGGGAGTAGGGAGTAGGGTGGGAGTGGCGGTAGAGTCGTGAGTGCTTCCGTCTAGTTTGCCACGGGGGTACGCCCTCACCCTAACCCTCTCCCGGAGGGAGAGGGAACAATTAAGAGGCCCTGGCCTCAAGAGCGAGATAAAGGCAAGCCACAGCTCCCATCCATCCGAATTCCAGCAGGCCGGTCGTACATCCTTGTGTCAATATCGAGCGTATCCGTGTCAGGGCCCTTTAATTGTCCCTAGGCTTGGAAGGTCAGGGTCGAAATCGGGTATTTAGCCAGCTTGCCACCGAGTGAGAAAACGCCCTCACTCTAACCCTCTCCCAGAGGGTTAGGGAACAATTAAAGGGCCCTGGTATCCGTATCAGCCGGTAGAATTATCCGGAGGACTAATCTCGTAGCCCGGCAGCGGAGGCTGCGCCGTGCGTTTTCCCTGGGCCAACATCGCCCTGATAGCGCTGTTCATTTTCGAGCTGGTGACGGGCTACCTGGGCCTGACTCACAACAATCCGGAGTGGATCGCGGCTATGCATCTGCACCGGATTACCGGGTTCGCCATCCTGGTGCTGTTCGTCTGGAAGTCCCGTACCATCCTCGGCTCCTTCCGCACCCGCAGCAACTGGAACAGGTCGCCCGGCATGATGCTGGGATCGACCCTCATGCTGGTGGGGCTGCTGACGGTGCTGGGGCTGGGACTGGCGTGGAGCCACATCGGTCCGTACAGTTTCATGGGGTTCTCGGGGACCACCATCCACCTGAACCTTGCCTGGATGCTCCTGCCGCTGCTGGTCTGGCACACCGTTAGGCACAAGATAAGCCTCAGGACTCGTTACGTGGCCGGGCGACGGAATTTCCTGCGGTTCGCCGGTGTGGCCGTGGCCGGGCTGGCCGCATGGCAGCTCTCGGAGCGGCTGATGCTGGCGACAGGAGCGCCGGGTGCAGACCGGCGGTTCACCGGCTCCCACCCGGAGGACGGGCCGGACTTCCCGGTAACCATGTGGCTTGACGACCGCACGCAGCACATCGACCCAGACGCATGGCGGTTGAGGGTGAACGGCTACGTGGAAAACCCGTACGAGATGGACTACGAGGGGCTACTGGAGTGGAGCAGCTCGCTGACGGCGACCCTGGATTGCACGGGCGGCTGGTTCACAACGCGGGAGTGGCAGGGGATGCCGGTACCGGAGTTGCTGGCGAGGGCAAGGCCAAGGGAGGGCGCCGGCAGCATTACCATCCGGTCGCGCACCGGGTATTTCAGGCGCTACTCGATGGGTGAGGCCGAGCGGGCCCTGCTGGCCACCCGGGTGGACGGTGCGCCGCTTTCGTCCGGCCACGGCTTTCCGGCGCGGATGGTGGAGCCGAACAAGCGGGGCTACGACTGGGTCAAGTGGGTGGAGGAGATCACGGTCAACGACACCAGCAAGTTCTGGCAGCCCCCGCTGCCGGTGACGTGAGTGCCGAAGGCTACAGGCTGGCGAGGCGGGCGCTCACCAGACGGTTCAGGCTGACGCCTTCCTCCGCGGCGCGCAAGGCAAGTGCTCGATGAGTCTCCGGGGGGATGCGCACCATGAATTTCCCGCTGAAATGCCGAACGGCGATGGGTTCAGGAGGAGCCTCGCCGTTTCCCAGCATGTCGCCTATTACCTCGGTGACAACGGCTCGTATCCCCGTGAACGCTTCCTCGGGTGTTGTCGCCAACCAACTCAGGAGCGGGAACTCCGCGCAGAGTCCCACAAATTCCTCGTCTTCGGGAGACCAGATGACGCGGTAGGCAAAATGGTCGGGATTCATTACATCTCCCGCAATTTTTCGAGAGCCTTTATGACCTGGCGCACCTGGAACGGTTTGGCCATGCCGTTTCGGTCCTGAATGTTAACTCGTGGATCGCCCGGCCAGGGCGTCTTGTAGACCCTGTGGCTTGATCCGCTCTGTCGGGGACTTCCAAAGTGGCGGTCACATATAGCTGCCAGTCTGCTGAAACGGACTCCTCTGGGATTCCTTCTCAGTTCCTTCAGGTCGTTCGCTATGTGACTACTCATGGTAATGGTATCATATATGATACCAACTATTGATGACTACCCTTCCAGGAAGTCAAGAATTACCTGCGCCAGCTCCTCGGGCTTGTGGTAGCCGATGTCGTGGACCGTCTCGGGGATCCAGTGGGCTCGGCCGTAGGGCAGGGCGGCCTCGGCGGCCCCGACCATGCGGCGGCGCAGCTGGGCGAAATCGCTGTTGGCGCGCTCAGGCAGCGGGCCGGCGGCGACCAGCAGCGCGGGACACTCGACCTGCGCCAGCGTGTGCGAGCAGGGGTCGTCCCACATGGCGCGGATGACCTGGGCCTGGTTTTCTGGGCGCAGTATGTCCTGGATCTGGCCGTTGTCGTCCTCGTAGACCATGGTCTGGACGATGCGCTCGATCTCGCTGTTCCAGAACCCGGCCATCTGCTCTCGCAGCCGGTTGAGAAATTCCTCGCGGTCGCCGGTCACGTTGCGCGGCCTGAGGCGGTCGGAGAAAGCCTCCCACGTTGGCTCCGGGAACAGCCGGCCGTCCAGGAATCCGCCGTCGATCATCACGATCCGGCGCACGCGGTCCGGGTAGTGGTAGGCCAGGTTGCTGACCACGTGGCCGCCCCACGAGTGTCCCAGTGCGGAAACCGGTCCGTCGAAGACAGGAATTTCTGTGGCGACGTGATCCAGCAGCGCCGCCAGGTCGTCCGACAGCGTATGCCAGTCGTATCCCGACGGTGCCTGGGTGGTCTGGCCGTGGCCGCGCTGGTCCGGGGCAATGATGCGGTACCGGTGCCGCAGCAGCCGCGCGACGATGTCGTACCAGTGGGCCGACGACGCCAGGCCGTGCAGGGCCAGCAGCGGTTCGCCGTCGCCGCCCCAGTCCAGGTAGCGCATGTCCAGTCCGTTGACCCTGGCCCACTTTTCCTCGGGACGGGGAATGTCGTTCGATGACAACTCAATCTCTCCCATTTGGACTAAGAATTCTCCCCAGCCATCTGATTTGGGGTCCTGTTACCGGCCAGCCTCCCGGGCTGGGGTCGTCGCAGGTGGCATAAGGTCCGCCCAGGTATGAGGCGTTCCGCCTCGTCGGTCCGTTCTCCGGGTCCGGTTCTTCTCGCGCTCACTCCTCGAGGGACTGGTCCAGCTCCATCTGCAGCAGCCTGGCCTTGACCCCCAGTCCGCCGCCGCCGTAGCCTCCCAGCCCGCCGTCGCTGGAGATCACGCGGTGGCAGGGAATGATCAGGACGAAACGGTTGCGCGCCATCGCCTGCCCCGCGGCGCGCACGGCCCTCGGGTTCCCCGCCTCGGCGGCCAGCCAGCGGTAGCTGCGGGTCTCGCCCGCCGGGATGGACCGGCACGCGCTCCACGCGGCCCGGAAGAACGGCGGAGCGTCCGCGAGGTCCAGCTCGATGTCATCCAGGGCTGCCAGGTCTCCATCGCTGTAACGCTCCAGTCGGGCCACTGTGTCGCTGAAAAACTCGGCGTCGTGGTCCGCGCCGTCCACGTCCGACCCCAGGTCCTCCAGCAGTTCCTGCGGCGTCGGCTTGAGAGCCACCCTGCGGAGCCCGCGCTCGCTGCCCACCAGCCCGATCCAGCCCGTGGGAATCTCCTGTATGTGGTACTTGTACTCGCTCACGTCTCGATCCTCGGGTAGATTCGGTGCCCCACCGACGTTATCAGCAGCGGAAAGCGCAGGTTCAGCCAGGCGTCCGCCAGGTCCCCGGCCTCCTGCGAGGAGAGCCGCCGCCCGCCGTACCGCGCCCGGACGTACGTGTCGACGATCAGGTCCAGCCGCTCCCGGTGCAGCGGCAGCAGCGTCTTGAGCCGCTCCCCGAACTGGTACGGTGTCCGCGGCGTGGCCCCGGCCAGCCCCCCGACGGCTGCCAGCGCCTGCACCCGGCCATAGACGTCCTGAGGCTCGTACGACGCGAACATGTACCTCCGGAAGGCCCACCACGTCGCCACGCCGGCCGCCGACACGCCGCCCAGGACCACCAGCGCCCAGACCCACCCCGGCGTGCCCCGCTGCTCGAAGCCCCCTCCTCCGTCCTCTCCGGGTCCCAGGAAGGGCTCGACGTACTCCAGGCAGTCGTCGGCGATGTCGTCCAGGCAGTCGACGTCGAACTCCGCGAAGAAGTCCCCCTCCCTTTGGATGGATTCCCCCTCGCCCGGCATCATCAGCGCTGGCAGCGCCTGCCCCGGTGTCGGCTCAAACGGCACCCACGAGTACCCCGGAAAGTACACCTCCACCCATCCGTGGCTGTTGCTGTCCCTCACCGCGTAGATCCCCGGCACCTCCGTCTCCTCCCCAGACGTATACCCCACCGCAAGCCGCGCCGGTACCTTCACCGTCCGCAGCAGCACAACCATCGCCGACGCGAAATACTCGCTGTACCCCCGCCTCTCGTTGAACAGAAAATGGTCCACCCCGTCCGTGTCAAACGGCGGAGGGTCGATCCCCAGGCTGTACTCCAGCCGCTGCAGGTTCCGCTCGATCAGCGCTGCCTTGTCGTACGGAGTCTCCGCAGACACCGTGATCTCGTGCGCCAGCCCCCCCACGCGACCCGGCAGGTCCGCCGGAAGCTGCGTGTACCGCTCGTAGATGTGTACCGGGTAGTCCGTCCCCGCTGCCCGCAGGTCATCCGCGTCCGCCACCGGAACCGACGATGTGATGATATACGGGTTGTGCGACACAAACACCCCGTCCGGATGCCGCAGCGCCAGCACGTCCGCCGGGTCCGCCAGCGCCTCCTCCACCTCCACGAATGTGATGCGCCCATCGGCCCGCTCTATCTCGTTCACCCGGAAGTCCGGCGGCAGCAGTCCCGCCAGCTCCGCAGCGCTCACCGCCGCGTTCGCCCTCGCCCTCTCCGCGATGGACCTGGCCGACTCCCTCAGAGCTTCCGGATGTCCCGGCAGCGGGTCGCCCAGGGCAACGTTCATCCTGTAGATGGCCGGAGCCGCCGTCTCGATTTCCACCTCCTGGTCCGCCCGCATCACCCGGGCTCCCGCGAACATTATCTCCGAGGAGTACAGCGGCGTGATCGCGTAGGTCACGGTCAGCCTGTTCTCCGGAGCCGCCGGCCTCGAGAACTCCGGCCTATAACCCAGAGGCTGGAACTCCGTGTGTTCCGATATCCATCCCTGCCCGGTGTACGTGTCGTACGTCCGTGCCTTCCAGTGCATCGCTATCGGAGAGTCCACCAGCAGCGTGTGGTCCGGCGCCGGACTGATCGTCCCCGCGAATGGCATCACGTCGTCCCACACCCGGAACCCGATATCCCGCCGCGCCGGCAGCCCAGCAAAAAGGCGGTTGAAATCGTCCTCCAGGCTCACGAGCGGCTTGCGGATCGATTCGTATGCTTGTGTCGCCGTCGGCCATGCCCCGCCGGTGGGCAGCAGCAGGGCAAACGCTATGACAGCCATAGTCAGGAAAAAGCTGTCCGACAGGCTCAGGGACTTGAGTCCCTCGTCGTAGCGGATGCCGCGGCGTTCCCAGTGGCTCTGGCGTCGAACCGCCTGCACCCGTGCCACCAGGAGCAGAGCGGTGATGAGGTAGAGGCTCAGGTGAAAGGTGGTATTTGGCGGGAGAAAAGTGAGGTTGGAAAACAGCCCGAGACCTCCCAGCACGAAAACGCCCCAGAAATTGCGGTGCCGCAGAAAGACCCAGGCCCCAAGGTATCCGGTGAGCCACGACGCCGTGACCAGGCCGAAGGCAAAGGGCACCTTGTCGATGTTGATCGACTGCTCCTGCGCTGCCTCCATCCACAGTGAAAGGCGGTTCCAGAGGGCGCCCACTCCTCCGAGGGTCTCGCCGTCGAAGGAGTAACCCGATATTTGCCAGATTACCGTCAGGCCGCCAAGGATCAGGCCGGGAATGATCGCCAGGAACCAGTACACGGCAATCCGGTGAAATACGAATGCCGTCAGCATTCCGAGCAGCAGGATTCCGACCAGGCTGGGAGTGGGAGCCCAATCTGCCCTCTCTACGGCCATGACCACAACGCACAGATTGGCAGCCAGGAGAATCAGCGCCAGCCATCCGTCGGCGGGACGCAGGAGTCGCAATACACCTACGCCGGCCCCGGCCAAGTCGTCCCCGTCCAGTTTCAAGGGAAGGGCACGCCGGACAGTATGCCCACCGATCACGACCCGTCCTCCACTGCCTCGACGGGTTCCTGGGACTCCACGTCGTCAGAGCTTGCCGGCGCCAACGCGTCCAGTGCCTCAACAATCTCGCGGTTCATCGGTTGCGTCAGGGTATCGTCCAGGCTCATATCGTAGCGGGCGACATATGCGGGAACCAGGTTGGCCGCCGCTGCCTCCACGACAGGACCCACGGTCCTGTTGCTGCCGAAAGAGGCCGGGTCCACCACGGCAACGGAGGTGGTCACGTTTCCCCGCTTGAGGTCGAGGAGAGCGGCCAGCCAGTCCGGGTCGGTATTCGCTGTCACCACGGTGACCGAATGGAAATGGTTGAGGTGTGGCCGCATGGACTGCAGGAACTCGGGCAACGAGTTGGCCTCGACCGCACTGGCGGATGCGAGAGTCTCCATGAGCCGGCTGAGGTGGTCGGTACCGTTGTCGGGTCGCAGCAGGCGGCCATTATCGCCGTTGACGGCCAGGCCCACGGGCAGAGACAGGTCCATCAGCCGCTGCGCCAGCGAGGCGGCCAGCGTTACTGACAGTTCCTCGGTATTCTCAGGCTGGAACCGCCAGGGCTCTCCGTCTGCGTTCGCTTCTGGGATCTCCGGCCGTTGGCTACCCTCTGGATAATGGTGCGACGAGCGGTCCAGGTCGAGGAGAATCCAGAACTGCGCCGCTTGGCCAATATCAAACTCCTTGACCATCGGCGCATTCATCCGGGCGGTATACGGCCAGTGGATTCGACGGTAGGCGTCGCCCGGCCGCCAGACGCGCAACGATGCCACGTCGGTCGTAACCTGATCATAGAACCTGGTCAGCCGGGTGTCCGAGGGCAGGCTGGCAAATCGCGAATCCAGGTTGGGCAGGGGCTCCACGGCGGGGTAGACGATGTAGCTATGAGGGTCGGAGAAGTCTTTGCCCATTCGGAACAGGCCGAACGGGTCCTGGCTGGTGATGCGCACGTGGCCGCCCTCGTACAGGCCGCGACGCGCCAGGTAGGTCTCGATACGCCAGCCCCGTGTCTGCCGGCGGTCCAATGAGAGGCCGCGGCCACCGGGCTCGGGCACATCGTTGACCAGCTCGGTGACCTCGAGCCAGGACTTGGGAATCACGGTCCGGTTGGTGACCGCGACCCTGCCCTCCAGGTAGGCGCCCACCTGCCCGCGGTCGCCGGAGCGCGTTACCCGCACTTCCAGGCCCTGCAGGTTCACCCATGCCCATGACGCCCCCACTATCAGGAGAAGCAGGATGGCGTAGAGCAGGGTGTAGAGGAAGTCAAACCCCGTGCTGATGGCGTAGAACAGCGGCACCACCAGGAGAGCCAGCAGGATCAGGGTGCGCCTGTTTACCGAAAACATGACGGTACCGGTGCCTCTTCTCGTCCTAGCCATGGGCCGCACAGGCCCGGTGAAAGTGTCTTATGATACACTCGATTGGCCTTGCGGATACTACCATGTAGCCCGCAGCGTGCAAATTCCACTTACCCGAAAGACATTCCGGCATAACGAAGAGGTCGCGGTGGAGCAGTCAGATTCCGCCCCCGCCATGGCGCGGGCCATAGTGGACAACGTTTCCCGTGTCATTGTGGGAAAGACAGCGGTCATAGAGCAAACCCTGGCCGCGCTCATTGCCCAGGGTCACATACTGGTCGAGGACGTGCCGGGCGTGGGTAAGACCATGCTGGCCAAGAGCCTGGCGGTCTCGCTGGGCTGCCAGTTCAAGCGGATCCAGTTCACGCCGGACCTGTTGCCCAGCGACATCACCGGCGTTTCCATCTACAACCAGAACACCAGGCTGTTCGAGTTCCGCCCCGGCCCCGTGATGGCCCACGTCGTCCTCGCCGACGAGATCAACCGCGCCACCCCCAAAACCCAGTCCGCTCTCCTCGAAGCTATGGAAGAGTCCCAGGTCTCCGTCGACGGCATCACCCACTACCTCGGCTACCCCTTTATCGTCCTCGCCACCCAGAACCCCATCGAGTACGAGGGCACTTTCCCCCTCCCCGAGGCCCAGCTCGACCGTTTCCTCGTCCGCGTCAGCCTCGGCTACCCCGACTTTGCCGACGAGCTCGCCGTCATCGAGCACCAGGAGCGTGTCCACCCCATCGAGTCCCTCGACCCCGTCGCCTCTCCCGACGACGTCCTCCGTCTCCAGGCCGCCGCCACCGATATCTATGTCGACGCCACCGTCCGCGAGTACATCGTCGCCATCGCCGACGCCACCCGCAACCACGACGACGTCGCCCTCGGCGCATCCCCCCGCGCCTCCCTCGGTATGTTCCGGATGGCCCGCGCCTACGCCCTCGTCCAGGACCGCGACTACGTCATCCCCGACGATATCCAGGCCCTGGCCTACGGCATAATCGGCCACAGAATCATCCTCTCCCCCGCCGCCCGCATGCGCCGAATGCAACCCCGCGAGGTCGTCGACCGCCTCCTGGACTCAGTCCCCATCCCCGGCGCCGTCCGCTGAGCAACCCAGCCAATTGTCCCCTCTCCCTCCGGGAGAGGGTTAGGGTGAGGGCGTCCCCCCATCCCTTGAGGCAAAAAGTGAAAAGCCAGACTGAGCGCGAAAAAGAACCCCCACCAACATCCGGTAAATCCCCAAATCCTGAAAATCCTGATTCAGACAACCCCCCCAACAAATCCACCCCGCCTCAACCAGCGTATTACCCCCAGCATAAGATTCAGGCACTAAAGGAACGCGTAAGTTGATGCTGCGTAAATTAGGATTCCCCGGCGGCGGACTGGCCCTGCTGGCCACCGCAATTCTCCTCCCCCTGCTGCTGCTAGCCTGCGCCGCGGAAGACCCAGCCACCACGGCCCCTCCAACCGCAACCCCCGTTGGCCCTGAGCTTGTCGAAGGGCCCACCGAAACCCCCGAGCCAACCGACGTACCCACCGTCGCCGCCCCCACCCCCACCCCCACGCCAACCGCGCACGAGCCAACCGCCACCCCCAACCCCCTCTCCCCCCGGGAGAGGGCTGGGGTGAGGGCGTCCCCCGTACCCCCAACGCCCACACCCCATCCAACGCCATCCCCGGAGCCCACGCCCGAACCAACATCCCGAAAATCCTCAAATCCTGTAAATCCTGATTCAGACACCCCCCCCTGCCAGGGCACCCCAGGCGGCGAGCTCGGCAACTGCGCCCCCGAGTTCGCCGGTACCCAGCAGTGGATCAACAGCGACCCGCTGACCATGGAAAACCTCCGAGGCAAGGTCGTACTCATCGATTTCTGGACCTATTCCTGCATCAACTGCATCCGCACCCTGCCCTTCCTCCAGACCTGGCACCAGCGCTACGCCGGCGAGGACCTGGTCATCGTCGGTGTCCACACACCAGAATTCGGCTTTGAAAAGGTCTATGACAATGTGGTCGACGCCACCGTCGATATGGGCGTCGCCTGGCCCGTGGTCCAGGACAACGATTTCGTGGTCTGGGACAGCTACGACAACCGGTTCTGGCCCGCCAAGTACCTCATCGATAAGGATGGCGTTATCCGCTACCGCCATTTCGGCGAGGGCAAGTACGCCGAGACCGAGGAGCAGATCCGCGCCCTCCTCGCCGAGATAGGCGCCCAGCCCGACACCCTCGCCCAGCCCCTCCCCCAGGACCAGCAGCGCGACCCCACCTACGCCACCGACAGGACCAGGCAGCGGACGCCTGAGCTGTTCGCCGGCTGGCGGTTCACGACCCTGCAGGGTCGTGGTGGAATCGGGCAGCAAGAGACCTACGCCGCCGCCGCCCAGGTATCCTATCGACGGGGCGACCAGACTTCCGAAATCGCCGAGTTCCAGATTTCAGGAAGGGACGTTCTCATTGATCACATTTATTTCCAGGGGCCCTGGGCCATAGGCCCCGAGTACGCCCGCCACGCCAGGGAGACCGAGGATATTGAACAGGACTTTATCCTGCTACCCTACTCCTCGAGATCGGTCAACGCCGTGCTGTCATCGGAGTCAGGAGATGCCTACAAGGTCGTCGTCAAGCTCAACAATCAATACCTCACGCAGGAGAACAAAGGCGAAGACATCACCATCGGGACCGACGGAGAAAGCTATCTGATGGTCGATTCCGCCCGAGCGTACTTCCTGGTGGAGCACCCCGAGTGGCAGGAAAACCAATACATCCAGCTGTTCTCCAACTCCAACGATTTCAGCCTATTCTCATTCACATTCGGCACCTACGAGGACGGTTTCTGATATCCTCCCAATCCCAGAATCCCGTAAGCAATCCCCTCTCCCTCCAGGAGAGGGTGAGGGCGAGGGCGTCCTCGCCAACCGCGCAACGCGTAACCTGATCCAAACATCAGCACCAGAAAGCAATCCCCTCTCCCTCCAGGAGAGGGTGAGGGTGAGGGCACCCGCCCCAACAATCTCAGCCCATTCTCAATAACATTCGGCACCTACGAGGACGGTTCCTAATGGTACGTCTACCATTCATTCTGGCGGCAGTGGCCCTCGCGGTCCTGATGGCCTGCGGCTCCGACGCAACCCAGCCCGCAGAGCCCACCATCGCACCCGCTCCCACGGCTACGGTCGAGTCGACCCAGCCCGGAGATGCCAGCGACGAACAGGCTACGGAAGTCACATCCACCCAACGCGCTCCCCGCCTCACGTCGGCCGACATACCCCCCTGCGAGGGCTCTCGAGGCGGCGCGATAGGCGACTGCGCCCCCGAGTTCCAGGGCACCCAGGAATGGATCAACAGCGAACCCCTGGCCCTGGACAGCCTCAGGGGCAATGTGGTCCTGATCGACTTCTGGACCTACACCTGCGTCAACTGCATCCGAACCCTCCCCTTCCTCCGAGAATGGCACGACCGCTACGCAGACGAGGGCCTGGTAATCGTCGGCGTACACACCCCGGAGTTCGAGTTCGAAAAGATCTACGAAAACGTCGTTGATGCCACCGTCGAGGACGGTGTGGTCTGGCCGGTGGTGCAGGACAATGATTTCGCAGTATGGCGGAGCTACTCCAACCGTTATTGGCCTGCCAAGTACCTCATTGATCAGACTGGCGTAATCCGCTACACCCACTTTGGTGAGGGCAAGTACGCGGAGACCGAGGAAAGGATTCGCGAGCTTTTGGCGGAGGCCGGCATGACAGCGGAAGCGGAAATGCCGCTTCCCGAAGACCAGGGCAGAGATGAGACCTTCCAGCAGAGGGGCACGGATGTCACGCGTGAGCTGTTCGCGGGCTGGCGGTTTTCCGTCCAGCAGGGACGGGGTGGTTTCGGACAGCCCGATGAGTACCTGCAGGCGGCCAAGGCATCCTTCGATGCCGGAGACCAGAACGAGGGGATCAGCGAATTCGAGGCCCCGGATTCGCTGCAACGAAACCTGATCTACTTCAACGGCCTATGGGCCATCGGCCCGGAGAGCGCCCGGCTCGCCCTGGACACGGACAACTACGACAACTACCTTTCCCTCAAGTACTCTGCCCGTTCGGTGAACGCTGTGCTGACATCCGAATCCGGGGAGCCATACCGGGTCAGGGTGACAGTCAATGGCGATTACCTGACCGAGGAAAACAAGGGCGCCGACGTGGTCATAGGCGATGATGGCGAATCCTACATTGAAGTAACTGATCCCAGGCTGTACAAGCTTGTCGAACACCCGACCTGGGAGGGCTCGCAGTTGCTCAAGCTTTCCTCGCAATCAAGTGATTTCGGGCTATTCTCATTCACCTTCGGCGTATACGAGGATGGGTTCTGATGTTGGACCGGTTTAATCTGCAACGATTCTGGGTGGCGGGCCTGGTCGCTGTCATCCTCTTGGTGACTCTGGCGGCAGCCTGTGGGTCAGAGCCTGAGCCCGAGCCCACCGAGGCGCCGTCTCCGACCCCAACGACGGCCCCGACTATCGCCGCTCCTCCGACAGAGGAGCCTGTGGTGGAGGGGCATCAGCCCACACCGCCTCCGGCCGAGCCCACCGTCCCCGGGGAACAGAGCGACTCCCAGGACACCGCGTACACTCCAGCGAGGGACGGAGAGGAACTGAACGTAATCCTCGCCACCACCGTCCTGGAGACCGGACCGCAGCGGGTGGCATTCCTGCTCACCACCCAGACCGGACTGGTCAAGGACTCCAGCGTGAAATTCACGCCTGTGTTCGTGCCGGATAATGATGCGGGCGAGACCGTCGCGACCCGGTTCAACGAATGGCCCTATGGCACCCGCGGCACTTTTGTTAGCGAGGTGGAATTCGACCGCCCTGGGACCTGGCGCCTGGACATCATGGCGGAGGGCCCAGACGCGACCGGCTGGGCCGCACAGGAGTTTGAGGTCCTGGAGCAGTCCCCGGTTCCTGCCATTGGGGCGGCGGCTCCGCTGAGCGACAACAAGACGCTATCGGCGTTCGGAGACCTGGCGCTGATTACCACCGATTACAGCCCCGACGAGTCGCTTTACCAGGTGACCGTCCGGGAGGCTATCGAGGGACCCCTGCCGACAGTGGTGGTCTTCGCCTCGCCGGCCTTCTGCACCACCGCCACCTGCGGCCCGCAGGTAGACACGGTTTCGGAGCTCGGGGCCAAGTACAATGGACAGGCCAATTTCATCCACGTGGAAATCTACGACAATCCAGACGAAATCCAGGGAGACCTGACCCGGGCGCGCATAGCCGCCACGGTGGACGAGTGGGGGTTGACCATGCTGCCCCACTGGTTCAACGAGTCGTGGACTTTCGTCCTGGATACCGACGGCTTGGTACAGGACCGTTTTGAGGGGTTCGCCACACTCGTGGAACTTGAGGAGTCTCTCCAGGCGACTCTGAATTAGCCGTCAGTGGGCTAAGCTCCGGTCAGAACAGGCGCGGGCCGCACACAAAGCCAACAAACTTTGTGGCACCCGCGCCTTTTGTGATTAAATTGGCTCCATGACTGATTCCGATATTAACCTGAATGTGAACGGCCAGGAGCATGCCCTGGCGGTTCCGAGTCACAGGACGTTGCTGGACGTCCTGCGCGACGAGCTCGACCTCACCGGCGCCAAGCGCGGGTGCGACCGGGGCGAGTGCGGCGCTTGCACCGTTCTGCTGGACGGCAAGCCGGTCTACGCCTGCATCACGCTGGTGGGCCAGGTCGGAGGCCGCAGCGTCCTTACCGTGGAGGGGCTGGCAGCCGACGACCGGCTCGACCCGATCCAGCAGGCCTTCCTCGACGAGGACGGCGCCCAGTGCGGCTATTGCACACCGGGTTTCCTGATGGCGACCCACGCCCTGCTCGCCGGCAACCCCACCCCCACTGACAACGACATTCGCGAGGCCCTCTCCGGCAACCTGTGCCGTTGCAACGCCTATGGCCGCATCCTCCAGTCCGTTCGCACTGCCGCAGAACGCGGCTGAGCAGGCTTCGGAGGATAACCTCAGGCGCGGCTCCGCTCCGGGTTATAATGTCCGTATCCATCCCACGGCCCGCGAGGCCCGCCATGACCACCAAGCCCGTCACCCCGCAACCTGGAGCCGGGAAATTGCTTCGCTTTCCCGATGCGCCGCCGGAAGAGATGACTGCCTATCACCACGTCAACCTGCCAGGATATCCCGGTTCGCTCACCGCCCACTTCGGGAACCAGGAAACGACCGTGATCCTCAGTGAGATAGCGGCAGGACTGTTCGTGCGAGAGGACCGGGAGGGCATCAGGTACCCCGACCTGCTCATCTCTTTCAACGCCCGGCCCGAGCTGATCATACCCCGCAATGGCTACCTCATACCGGAACAGGGCAAGCCGCCTGACTTTGTGCTGGAGGTCGGTTCCGAAAGCACGGGTCGCATTGATGAGGTCCGCAAACGACAGGTCTACGCCGGTTTTCGCGTCCCGGAATACTGGCGGTTTGATCCATCGGGCGGAAATTACCACAGCACGCATCTTGCTGGAGACCGGTTGGCGGGAGAGGAGTACGAACCCATCGCCATACAGCGCACTGTCGAGGGCCACTTCCGGGGACACAGCGACGTGCTGAATCTAGACCTGTGCTGGGAGGACGGCCAGCTGCGCTTCTGGGACCCGGTCAGCCGCCTTTACCTGAACACATACCTGGAGGAGCACGACGCACGCCTGGCTGAGCGCAGCGCCCGCATCGCCGAACACAACGCCCGCGTCGCTGCCGAGGCTCGTGCGGACGCTGAATCGGCTCGGGTCCGCGCCCTTGAGGAGGAGTTGCGCCGCATGCGGGGAGAGTAGCAGGCGACGCGGTTGACTCTCCTCTAGCCCGCTCATAAACTCGCAGAAATACCGGAATCGCACCCGCCCAGGAGGTCCCTCAAATGGCTACTGTCCAGAACCAGAGCAGCGGAGCGCCAGTACAACCCGGAATGCAGGCTGCTGCCCAGATGGCCGCCGCCGCCCGACGCTTCCTCGACAGCCTGACCGCAGAGCAGAAGGCCCTGGCCACCTTCGAGTACATGGACGGCGAGCGGATGTACTGGTACTATCCGCCGATCAACCGCCACGGCCTCTCCCTGCGCGACATGGACGCCAACCAGCGCGAACTGGCCTTTTCCCTGCTGGAATCCGGGCTGACTCCGCGCTCCTACGAACAGGCACGCCAGATCATCGAGCACGAAGATGTTCTGGGCCCGCTGGAAAAAGAGATGGGCATGATCACTTTTGTGCGCGATATTGAACTGTACTATTTCACCATATTCGGCGAGCCGGGAACCGGGGACCCGTGGGGCTGGCGCTGCGAGGGGCATCACGTCTCGTTGCACTTCAGCGTTTGGGGCGATAACGTCATTTCCGTAACGCCGTTCTTTTTCGGGGCCAACCCGGCTGAGGTCCGCAAGGGCCCCAAGCAGGGGCTGCGAATCCTGGGAGATCGCGAAGACCTGGCCTTCAATCTGATGGAGAGCCTGAACCCCGACCAGCAAGCGACCGCCACCATCTACGATGAGGCCCCGCTGGACATCCTGACCTACAACAGCACCAAGGTCTCGTTCCCCTTTCGGCCCCAGGGACTGGCCGCTGCCGATATGACCGGCGCCCAGAAGGAGACCTTGTTGAACCTGGTGGCCCTGTACGTGGGACAGGTGCGCACTGACCTGGCCGAGCAGAAGCTGGCCGCCATACGCGAGGAGGGCCTCGACCATTTTCACTTGGGATGGGCCGGCCCGGTGTCGAAGAACGACCCCCACTACTACCGCATCCACGGCGGCAATTTCGTGGTGGAGTTCGACAATCGCCAGGATGGCGCGAACCACATCCACTCGGTCTGGCGCGATATCGAGAACGATTTTGCCGCCGATGTCCTGCGCGAACACCTGCGCCTGTTCCACATTCTGTAGATCCTAACCAAAATGACTAAACACAGATATCACAGAGATTTTTCTGGACTCGCAGAAAATCTCTGTGGTCTCCGTGTGCTCTGTGATTAATCTGGATGGATAGATGACGCTCAACGTCGCCGGCACCAGCGTGGCACGCCGCGACCTCGACGCCAAGCTGACTGGCGAGGCCAAGTACACGGCGGACCTGAGGTTGCCGGGCATGCTCCACGGCGCCATCCTGCGCAGCCCACACGCCCACGCCGAAATCGTGGGCGTGGACGCCAGCGAGGCTTTGCGCCTGCCCGGCGTCCGTGCCGTGGTCACTCCATTTGACGCCCCCGGTGGCCGGCTGGCTCCGGACCTGGCCATACTCGACACCCGCGCCCGGTTCGTGGGCGACGAGGTGGCAGCCGTGGCCGCCGACGACCCGGATACGGCCCGGGCGGCCCTAAGATTGATTCGGGTCGAGTATTCCATTCTGCCCCATTACACAACGCCCGAGTCTGCCCTCGCGTCCGACGCCGTGCCCATCCATCCCGACGGCAACCTTGCCCTGGGGGAGGTGCTGTTCCTCGAACGAGGCAGTGTCGCAGAAGGATTCGCCTCTTCAGACGTGGTGCTGGAGGACGAATTCGAAATCCCAACCCACTCGGCAGCGCCGCTGGAGCCCAGGGCTGCGCTGGCGTCCTGGGGAGAGGACACAGACGTTGACCTGACGGTGTGGAAGACCACCCGGGGCGTGCATGTCGACCGCGACGCCCTTGCCTCTGCGCTGGGACTGCCGTCCTCTCGCATCAGAGTGGTTGGGCCCCACCTGGGGGCTGGCTATGGCAATAAGGACGAAACGCGCCTTGCAGCCTTGGCCGCCGTTCTTTCCCAAAGAGCAGGACGCCCGGTTCTCGTGGAATTCTCGCGGGAAGATGAATTCGTCGCCGGTCGAGTCCGCCACGCGGCAAGAATCCACATCCGCGCCGGGTTCAAATCCGACGGCAGCATTACCGCCATCGAGGCTTCCGCAGTGTTGGATACAGGAGCATACCTGGCGTCGGGTGCCGGGGTGGCGCGCCGCACGGGCCAGGGCATCCTGTATCTCTACCACTGTGCCAACGTCAAGTACGAGGCCCATCTGGCCTACACCAACCGCCCAACCGCCGGTTCTTATCGTGCCCTTGGCGCTCCCCAAGGGCACTTTGCCCTGGAAAGCCTGATGGATCGGGCTGCCGAGCACTTTGGAATGGACCCTCTGGACTTCCGGCTGATGAACCGCGTCCGCCCGGAGGGGCAACCTGGGCAGCGCGTTACGCCGGCTGACCGGGTTGTGGACAGTCAGCCTCTGGAGGGCGGCATCCCTTTTTCCAGCAACGGCCTTGAGCAATGCCTGGAACTGGGATCAGAAACATTCGGCTGGCGAGACAATCGTCCTGAGCCGACGACCGACCCCGCACTCAAGCGGGGACGGGGGATGTCCATCATGATCTACCGTGGCGGCCCCGGATCGCCCTCTGCTGCGGAGGTGCGAATCGAAAAGTCCGGGGCCATCAGGCTGGTCACCGGCCTGATGGACGTGGGGGAGGGCGCAAGCACGGTCCTGCCACAGATTGCCGCAGAGATCCTCGGCGCTGAGTACGAGCAGGTCGAGGCATTGTTGGCCGACTCGCGCGGCACACCTGATGCCCCCATTACGGCCGGCTCGACGGCCACGTTTTCCACGGGCACCGCCGTGGTGCAGGCCGCCACCGAGGTACGGGAGTCGCTGCTGGAGCTGGCATCCGCAGGGCTCGAGGTGCCGGTACACGCCCTGGATGCCGCCCAAGGCTGGGTGTTCATCAAGTCCGACCCATCCCGACGGATGGCGCTGACAGAGGTCGCGGGACGGATGGATGGTGAAGCACTGTCCGCCACCGCCTCGGTGATTCCGGGCAGCACTGACCACATCGTCAACTCATTCGGCGCCCACTTCGTCGAGGTGGAGGTGGACACCGCGACGGGTCGTGTAAAGGTGCTGCGGTACGTGGCCGCCCATGACTCGGGCCGCATCATAAATCCTCGTACTGCCCTGAACCAGGCGGAGGGCGCCATCAGCCAAATGCTCGGTTTCGCCCTGTCGGAGGAACTGTTCACCGATCCCGCCACCGGCATCACTCTGAATGCCGGATACCTGGAGCACAAGTCGCCGACGATCCTTGATTACCCTGACATCCGGGTCGTATTCGCCGACATCGTCGACCCTGTCGGTCCCCTGGGCGCCAAGGGTCTTGGGGAGGTGCCAACGGTCGGCGTGGCCCCGGCCATCGCCAATGCCATCTACAACGCCACCGGCGTTCGCCTGCGCCGCACTCCGTTCACCCCCGACCGGGTTCTGGCCGCGTTGCGACAGGATGATGGCGGCTGATGCCCCCGTTTGAATACATTTCGGCACGGTCAATCGACGAGGCGGTGGCCCTGCTCTCTCAAACCGGCAGGGTGGCCATGGGCGGGGGCACCGACTTGCTGACGCAGGTACGAGACGGCGTGGTGGCGGCGGACCGGCTTGTGGGGCTGGCCGCCATTCCGGGTCTGGACGATATCTCGGAAACCGCTGACGGCGGATTGGCAATCGGCGCAGCGGCGACTATCGCTGACGTCGCGGAACATCCGCTGGTTCGCAGCCGCTATGCCGCGCTGGCCGAGGCAGCTGAAGGGCTTGCCACCCCGCAGATCCGCAACGAGGCCACTATCGGCGGCAACCTGGCCCAGCGACCCCGCTGCTGGTACTACCGCAGCCCGCTCATTCCGTGCCTCAAGAAGGGCGGCGATCGCTGCTACGCCCTTGCCGGCAACACCAGGCTGCTGTGCGTCACTGGCGGCGACCGTTGCTTCATCGTGCATCCCTCCGACACGGCGGTGGCGCTGAGCGCCCTGGATGCACGGGTGGAAATCTTGGGCCCCAATGGCGGAAGGGACCTGGCGATGGGGGAGTTTTTTGCAGGCCCAGTCCGAGACGTCAAGCGCGAGAATGTGCTGGAGCCCGGCGAACTGCTGACCCGCGTCGTCCTGCCTCTCGTCGTGCGGGACCGCAGCGTGTACATCAAGGTACGGGAACGAGAGTCCGGCGATTTCGCGCTGGTCAGCGTCGCCGCCGCATTGTATCTGAAGGACGATGGCGCCATCGACAAGGCCCGGATCGCCCTGGGTGGCGTGGCTCCGGTTCCCTATCGTGCAATCGAATTGGAAGATGGCCTGAGCGGCCATTCCGTCAATAACGTCGACCCCGCCGAGGTTGCCGCCAGGGCTTTGCCTAACGCTACGCCGCTGCCCCAGAACGGGTATAAAATCCCCATGGCTCGCAATATTATCAGTCGCGCCCTTACCCTGCTGTTGGGACGCGAAAGCTAACTCCGACTAGAGGATCCAACATTGAACGACTACATTCTCCTTGATCGCCAGCCGCCTCTGTCTACGGTCACCCTTAACCGCCCTGCCCAACGTAACGCCATAAGCTTTGATATGTGGCACGAGCTGGCCGCCCTGATGCGACAGCTGGACGCCGACAACGATGTGCGTTGCGTGGTGATCACCGGCGCCGGTGGCGAGGCCTTCTCGGCGGGCGCCGACATCGCCGACTTTCACAAGCACCGCTCCGACTCGATCAAGGGTCAGGGCTACAACGATGCCGTCAACGGCCTGCTGGAAGCCCTGTCAGAGATGGGGACGCCCACAATCTCGATGATCCAGGGTTTCGCCGCTGGCGGGGGATGCGAGATGGCCGTCGCCACGGACCTGCGCATCGCCGCCGAGGGCAGCCGGCTGGGGATTCCTGTCGCTCGCCTCGGCATCACCATCGGCCACCGCGAGATGCGCGGGCTGGTTGACCTGGTGGGTAAGGGCAACGCGCTGTACATCCTGCTCTCCGGCCGCCTGCTGGACGCCCAGGAGGCCCTGCGCATCGGGCTGGTCAACCAGGTGGTGCCACCGGAGGAACTGCACGAGGCGACATACAAACTGGCCAACGAGATCGCCGCACTGGCTCCCCTTTCCCACGCAGTCAATAAGCTTACCTTGCGGCAGGTGCAGGCCAAGCCCGTCCTCGCCGACCTGACCGACGAGGAGAACGCGTTGCCGCTGACGCAGTTCGATACCGAGGACTACCAGGAGGGATACCGCTCCTTCCTGGAAAAGCGCCGCCCCAACTTCGTCGGGAGATAACCAAAGTCGGAAACATTGTCCCCTCTCCTTGAGGGGGAGGGTTAGGGTGGGGGTGAAAGCCACGGCAAATTCAAACGCAAAAACCCGAGCCGATGTCCTGCTTGTGGAGCGGGGACTGGCAGAGTCCCGGGAGCGAGCACAGGCGCTGATCATGGCGGGCGTCGTTTTCACTCCCTCCGGACGTGTCGCCAAGGCAGGATCCTTGTTGTCCAGCGACATAGAGGTCGAGGTGCAGGGCAAGTTGCCCTACGTCAGCAGGGGCGGGTACAAGCTGGCTCACGCGCTGGACGAATTCGGCATAGATCCCTCCGGGCTCGTGGCGCTGGATGTGGGGGCGTCCACCGGCGGATTCACCGACTGCCTCCTGCAGCGAGGCGCGGAACGGGTCCATGCCGTCGACGTGGGCCACGGGCAACTGGCGTACACCCTGCGACAGGACCCTCGTGTTGTCAGCTACGAGAAGCTCAATGCCCGCTTGCCCTTCGTCCTGCCCGAGCCGGTGGACCTACTAGTCATCGACGTTTCGTTTATCTCGCTGACGCTGGCACTGCCGCAGCCTCTGACCCATCTGCATTCCGCCAATGGCCGGGAAGCCAGTGGGCTGGGAGCCGGCCACGCCGTCGCGCTGATCAAGCCGCAGTTCGAGGCCCGCCGTGGGGAGGTGGGCAAGGGCGGCGTCATCCGCAGCGACGAACTGCGCGAGGACATCCTGATGCGCGTGGAACAGTGGCTGAATGAACGCGAGGACGTGGAGTTGGTGGGCACCATCGATTCGCCCATCACCGGTGACGCGGGCAATCGGGAATACCTCGCCCTCCTGAGAAAGCTGTAGGCCCTATGGGTCTACAATCCAACCCATCAAAAATCAGGTATGATGACTGCCGTCGACGAATTGTCGGCGGTAATTTCATTGAGAGGAAATGCTATGTACCTCCTACGTCGCATATTCAATTGCAAACCCGGCGAAGCTCGCAGGGTGGCCAGCCTCGTGCAGAAACAGGCCCAGGCATTCGAGGAAGCGGGCCAGCGCAGTGAATGCAGGGTCTATTTCAACGGCGCCACCACGCCCTCCAATCCCGACACCGTTGTGCTTGAGTGGACCGACGATACGCTCAGGTCGACCATGCGCGCGGGCCATCAGCTGCCCGCGGCGGTGAGGCAGATCGGCGGCCAGGTCGCTGAGCTCACCGAGGGCAACCGGCTCGAGATCATGGAGCTCATGACCTCCGACAAGATGCTGGATGTGTAGCATCCGGGGAGATCGGGTGCTGCTTGAAATAAGGCAGCCCGGCGGACTTACCGCCACAATTTTAGGATTTGAGAGGAGCTAATGTACCTGCTCAGGCGAATTTATCAATGCAAGCCCGGTGAGGCCCGGCGCGTGGCCAGCCTTGTGCAAAAGCAGGCTACGATCTACCGTGAGGCGGGACAACGCAGCGAGTTCAGGGTGTATTTCAACGGCGCCACCACACCCTCCAATCCCGACACCGTGGTGCTGGAGTGGACCGACGAGGCGCTGATGTCCACCATGCGCGCCGGCAACGAACTGCCTCAGGCAGCTTTGCAGGTCGGTGGCCAGGTCCGTGAGCTTACGGACGGCAACCGCCTCGAAATTATGGAGCTCATGACTCCCGACAAAATGCTGGACGTGTAGCCAGCACCAAATTTCCAAGCTAGAGCCGAAATGGCAAAGCAGGCCGGTCGCCGTTCCGCGCTGTCCCGTCGCACCGAAAAAGGAGTTGGCTACAGTGGTGGAGGCAGAATCAAAGGGCGGCTTTCGCTGAATTTTGGCCGAGAGAGAATCGGATGTACCTCCTGAGGCGTATCTGGAAATGCAAACCCGGAGAGGCCCGCCGGGTAGCAAGCCTGGTTCAGAGGCAGGCACAGCTCTACCACGAAACGGGCCACCGTGGCGAGTTCAGGGTCTACTTCAACGGATACACCACTCCGTCCGAGCCTGACACCGTGGTGCTGGAATGGACCGACGATGCCCTGATGTCGCCGTATCGCAATGGCATGCGTCGTCCCTCAGAGGCCGACCCGATTAGGGAGCAGGTCAGCCGGTTAACGCAAGGCAATCGCATCGAGATCATGGAACTCATGACCACCGACAAGATGCTGGGCGTTTAGGCAATAAAGTTATCGATCAAACGGCGACATTCGACGACATTGAGAATTGATAACGACTCTGTTACGGTTACAGTTCAGGAACCCAATGAGCCCAAAGGTGTCCAAATGACCACTGTACCCACAAGCCCCGAGGCCCGTGCCATCCAGGCGCTTAGTGATGCCGAGGCATCGCTACGAGCGATGAGTGGCGCAACTCAAGGTGTCTCAAACAGTGCCGATGAAGCTGTCGCCAGGTTGGACATTGCGGCAGACGCTCTGAAAACAGCAACCAACAGCATAGAATCAGCCAGTGATTCTTTGAAAAACGTTAGCGCGTCTAACGACTTGGTAATTTCGCACATAGACAGAGCCGCCAACGCATTAGTTAGGGCTGCAGCTGCTATGGAAGAAATCCGGGAAGGGCGACTTCGTTCCAGCGAGTAATTGGGCACGAGGTCCCATTAACCTGAGAATGTCAGGAAAGAAATAACATGCAAGTTGAAGAGATCGCAGCCAAGCTTACCGAAGCTGGCAAGACCGTATCAGTGGCCGAAGCCTGCACTTGCGGCCTCGTGGGGTACATGCTGGGCACCGTCCCCGGAAGTTCGCGTTACTTTCCGGGCGGCGTGATCGCTTACACCGGCGGCCTCAAGGAGTCGGTGCTGAACGTGCCTGACGAGGTGGCGCCCAACCACGGCACCGTCAGCAGGGAGATGGCCGTTGGCATGGCTCGCGGGGTGAGGGAACTTACCGGCACCGACTACGCCATTTCTACCACCGGCGTAACAGGGCCGGCCGCCGGGCGCTCCGGGCTGCCCATCGGCACGTTCTGGGTCGGGCTCTCGGTCAAGGACGGAGAGGACACGGCCGTTGAGGTGCTTATCGACGGCGACCGCGATGCCACCAAGCACGGCGCCGCTCAAGCCGCCCTGGACCTGCTGGGCACCGTCCTCTAGTCAACCATCGTCTGAATCAGGATTTTCAGAATTAAAGGATGCGCAGGATTGATGACCTGGTCTTCCTGAGAATCCTAAAATCCTGTAAATCCTGATTCAGAAATCCCCGTTCAGCTCAGGATCTGGCTGAGGAAGGTCTGGGTCCTTTCGTGTGTGGGGTTATTGAAGAATACTGAGGGTGGAGCGTCCTCGATGATCACTCCCTCGTCAAACATTAGGATGCGGTCGGCGACCTCGGTAGCGAATCCGATCTCGTGGGTCACGATGATCATGGTCATCCCGGACTCCGCCAGTTCCCGCATCACGTCAAGCACCTCGCGGATCATCTCCGGGTCGAGGGCGGATGTCGGCTCGTCGAAGAGCATGATCTTGGGCTGCATGGCCAGTGCGCGGGCAATGGCAACGCGCTGCTGCTGACCGCCCGATAACTCCCCGGGGAACTTGTCGGCCTGCTCCGGGATTCCCACTCGTTCCAGCAGCTCCATCGCCACGTCCTCGGCATCGCTTCGCTTCCACTTGCGCACCTTCATGGGGGCGAGGGTAACGTTCTGCAATACGGATAGGTGCGGGAACAGGTTGAACTGCTGGAACACCATTCCCACTTCCCGGCGGATGGCGTCGATGTTGCGCACGTCCTGAGTCATCGGCATGCCGTCCACCACGATGTCGCCGCGCTGATGCTCCTCCAACCGGTTGATAGTGCGAATGAAAGTGGACTTGCCCGAGCCGGAAGGTCCCACCACCACCACTTTTTCGCTGCGGTCCACCGTCGTGGTCACTCCCCGCAGCACGTGGAAGTTTCCGAACCACTTGTGCACATCACGGGCAATAATAATCGGCCCATCGTTGGCTGAACCGTTGGGCTGTTCCTCAACCATTTCGGCCTCCATTCGTCTCTCCCGCAAGTGCGGGGGACCTCTCTTGCGGTGCAGAGACAACCGCGTTCATCGCTGGCCATCCGAATTCCTGATTCTGCGGGAACCACTTTGAGCACAACGCAGGTGCTTGTGGACCTATCGCTGGCCCACACCCATGTGATCCTCCACCTTCTGGCTGACGTATGACATTGTGTAGGTGAATACCCAGAAAACCAGCGCCAGGAATATGAACACCTCCTTGGCGTTGGACAGGTACTGGGTATTGCCCTGGATGAATGCGCGGCTTATTTCCACGACATCCAGCATTCCGATGATGTAGACAAGGCTGGTGTCTTTGAACAGCGCTATGAATTGTCCCACGATGGCGGGGATTACATTCCGGATGGCCTGGGGCAATGAAATCATCAAGGTGGTCTGCCAGCCCGCGAGACCCAGCGCCCTTGCCGCCTCTGCCTGACCGGGGTGGAGCGCCTGCAAACCGCCCCTGATGTTCTCTGCCATGTATGCTGAGCTGAACAGTGTTATGACGATACCTGCCCGCAGAAGGGAGCTGGTATTAAAGTCCTCAGGAAAGGCCAAGGGCACCAGGACCTGCGACATGAACAGGAGTGTGATCAGAGGTACGCCTCGGAATACCTCAATGAACACCACGCACAGGAGCTTGACCAGCGGAAGGTTGCTGCGCCGCCCGAGCGCCAGGCCGATCCCGATGGGCAGGCTCAGGGAAATCCCGACGACTGCCAGCAGAATGTTCAGGCTGATTCCGCCCCAGTGGATCACGAGAACGGGCTGCAGCCCCGGCACCCCGGAAATCCCTCGCAGCAGAAACAAGGTTACCAGGAAAGCGACCACGCCGTAGATTACTATGCCCCGCACGGACATGCGGGTGTATCGGGCGATGGCCCATCCCGCCAGCATTGCGGGGATGTTGGCCACCAGCAGCAGCCGCACGTCCATCCCCATGCGTTCGAAGCTGTAAGGGAGCAGCGCAAAGAGCGCGATGAATATCACTATGCCGATGGCAAGGCGTCTGGCGACGCCGCCTCCGGCCAAAGCCCAGGCCATTCCGAACATTGCCGACACCAGCAGCAGGGATACCTGTGGCCTCCAGAAACAGTTCTGACCGGGGCAGGAGGACTCGGTGTTGTACTGGCCGATGGCCATCTGCCCGCCCAGTACGCCGATGACCTTCCATTCGGCCTCTGTAATTACCCACCGCAGGCCATAGACCAGGACCAGAACGGTCACCGCTGATGCGATCAACGTCAGGGCAGTGTTGAACCGGGAGCTGAACAGATTCTGCAGCATCCAGCCGATGACTCCCACCTCGGTGCGGGGAGGCGGCAAGCGTTCGCCGGGGGTTGTCTGCGGTGCTACTGTCACCGTCAGCCCCCCGTAAACTTGATATGGCGGTTGTATAGGTTGCCGATGAGCGAGTAGGTCAGGCTCATGGCAAGATACGCCGCCATAATCAGCAGGAAGATGGACACCGCCGGTGCCGTCTGGGTCATGGTCTTGGCCACGTTGGTCAGATCGGCGTACCCGATGGCGCCGGCGAGGCTGCTGTTCTTGGTCAGGTTCAGGAACTGGCTGATCAGCGGGGGAATGATGACCCTGAGAGCCTGAGGGAAGGTCACGAACCGCAGGGTCTCCATGGGCGTGAGTCCCAGAGCTCGCGAGGCCTCGGTCTGACCGCGCCGCACGGATTGGATGCCGGCCCGCACGATTTCCGCAATGAACGATGCGGTGTAGGTCACCAGACCGACCAGCAACACCACCATACCAGCCGGCGCGGTGAAGCCATCGTTTATGCGGCCAAATCTACCCTCTGGGTGAGGCGATGAGATTACGTAGGGGGAATCTCCCGCAGCGAGGCTGATGATGATCCAGGAAAGGGCGCCGATGATGACGGCGATAGCCAGTCCGCCCGTGAAAGGATATGAACGCTGCCCGGTGTTTGTTTCACGCAGCAGCAGAAACTGGTATACAACACGGCCAACCACCAGGCCTGCCAGGGCCAACAACGGCCAGAGTATTGCGGCGCCGGTCCCGGTGGCCGCCGGAAACGGCATAGAAAATCCGCCGTTGTTGATGTACAGGCCCCCGCCTATTACGTATCCCTCCCTAACCGGCGGCAGGGCCAGGATGATATAGAACCAGAAGAAGAGCTGGACCAGGAGTGGGACGTTGCGGAAGAACTCGATGTATACCGTGGCCAGCTTGGATACCAGCCAGTTGGTCGAGAGCCGGGCCACACCTATGAAGATGCCCAGCATCGTCGCGAGGGTCACTCCCAGCACGGATATGACCATGGTATTGACCATGGCGACCCACAGGGCATAACCAAACGAATCCGAAGATTCGTAGGGAATTATGTGCTGGCCTATCGGCGTCTGGTAGGCGCGGTCCAGGAAATTGAATCCGTGAGGAATCTCCCTGTCCTGGACGGCGGTGGCAATGTTGGTGAAAAACCAGGCCACCAATACAACGACGACGATGCCGGAGACGATCTGCAAGGCCCATTGCAGGACCTTGGTGTGCCGCCAGACCTCGACGCCCTGGTAGGTTAGAAGACCCCTGAGTTGAGCCATACGACTCCCGCGAAGATGGAGCGAAACTTCGGTGTCAAATCTAACACACGTGGGTACCCATGTTAAACGGCTGCGAACTCAGGGTGGAACTTGTTCAAAGCCTTGGTGAATCCGGCGGGTGCGAGCATTCAGAACTCCCTACGCTTTGTGCCCCTCATCCCTCGAAAAGGTCAACACCAGCGGTATGGTCTGGCAGCGGACTCTCGATTATCCCTCCACCGTCAAGATGGAGAGATAGGGTGAGGCTGAAATATTTGTGCAAAGCAACGATTCCAATTGTAAGATACCCTCACTGAAACGCCAGGCGCAAGGTGTCTTCGATAGTCGAATGACCCTCGTGATGTTCGCCGCCGGATGTTGAGCAATAGCGGGCATAAGGTTCAGGCCCCGCGCGGACCGTGGGCGACCTCGGGGCGCCGCGCGTCAACTCCCCGCAAGCCCAGCTGGCTGGGTGGCAGGGCATACAGCCCCACCCTGGTTCGGCGCCCTCGCTACAGCTGCGGCGAGGGTGCAGGGGCCACGCCTAGCCTACCGCAGCGGTGCTGCGTAGATCTGGCCGCCCTTTGGGCAGTTCTGGCAGGGAGCATCTGACCACAGAGCGTTGCGGCCTCCCTCGCGAGGCAGCTGGATACCGTCTTTGCCCAGGTTGCGGTCGTAGACCTCCCCGTAGTTGCCCACCCCCCGGATCACGTCCTGGGCCACTGTCGGTTCGAGGCCCAGCGTCTCCTGGGAGAAGGACCCCTCCAGGCCAAACAGTCGATCCACCTTGGCATCGCCGGTGACCGCCGTGGGCACGTCGCTCATCCCGATGCCGTAGGCCTCGGCGTAGATCAGGATGGCCATGACAATCTTGGTGATGTCGTACCACTGTTCGTCTCCGTGAGGTACCACGGGACCCAAAGGTTCCTCGGAGATGGTATCCGGCAGGATGACGTGCTCTCCGGGGTCGGGGAAGGTGTCCAGCAGTGAGGAAAGCGCCGACCGGTCTGTGGTGAAAGCGTCGCACTGGCCCTGACGATACGCCTCCAGGGCCGCCTCGGAGTCCTCGAAAGTCACAGCCGTAGCGTTCAGGTCGGCCTCGCGGGAAAAGTCCTCGAGGTTCAACTCTGTGGTGGTGCCCTGCGTAACACAGACGCGGGCATCCTGCAGCTCCAGCGCATTGGCAACTCCCAGGCTGCGCGGCACCATGAAACCCTGCCCGTCGTAGAACATGGTCTGCGTGAAGTTGCCCCACTGGGAGTCACGGGACGATGTCCAGGTGGTAACGGTGGAGAGCATATCCACCTCTCCCGCCTGCAGGATTGGCCCCCGTTCGGCGGGGTCGACGACGCGGAATTCGACGGCAGACGCATCGCCTAGCACGGCGGCAGCCACGGCCCGACACAGGTCCAGGTCGAATCCGACGTTGTTTCCTCCCTCGTCAACGTAGCCGAATCCGGGCGTGTCGTTGCCCGTGGCGCAAACCAGGGTGCCGCGTTCCCGCACCCGCTCCAGCCGGGAGGTCTCTCCCGATGCAGCATCCGGGCTGGACTCGTGGTCCTCAGAGGTACAGACCACCAGGGCAAACAAAAGCAGTGTCCCCGCTATCAGGGGAAGACGAAACATGGCTGGTCCTCTTTCCGGCCAACGGCAAGAGCCGAGCTTTCCGATTTTAGACCATTGTACCTACAAATCCCCATGCGCGAGCAGTCTGGTCTTGTATCAGGAATAACAAAAGAGGGGCAGGTCATTGAACCTGCCCCCAAGTGATTGCCAACCAATTGCTGGTTGAATTGTACTAGCGCAGCGGGGCTGCGTAGATCTGACCGCCCTTGGGGCAGTCCTGGCAGGGGGCATCGGCCCACAGGGCGTTGCGCCCGCCCTCGCGCGGCAGGTTGATGCCGTCGGGGCCAAGGTTACGGGCGTAGATCTCGCCGTAGTTTCCAACGGCCCTGAGCACGTCCTGGCCCACTGTCATGCTAAGTCCGAGGCTCTCCTGGCCGAAGGAACCCTCGATGCCAAGCAGGCGGTCCACAACGGTCGTGCCGGTGGCAGCGCTTGGGACGCTGCCCTGGCTGACGCCGTAGGCCTCGCCATAGATGAGGATGGACATGACGGTCTTGACGACGTCGAACCACTGGTCATCGCCGTGAGGGACCACCGGGCCCAGCGGCTCCTCCGAGATGGTCTCCGGCAGGATGTTGTGGGCCGACGGATCGTCGAAGCCCGAGCCAATAGCGGCCAGCTGGGAACGGTCGTTGGTGAACGCCTCACACTGGCCGTCCTGGTAAGCGGCGCTGACGGCATCGGTGTCCTCAAACGTGAGCGGCGTGATGTTGAGGTTGTTCTGGTTCGAGAAGTCCTGCAGGTTGAGCTCCGTGGTCGTGCCCTGGGTTACGCACACGGTTGCGTCCGTCAGCTCGAGGGCGCTGCTAACGCCCAGATCGTTGTTGACCATGAACCCCTGGCCGTCATAGAACATGGTCTGGGCATAGTTGCCCCACTGGGCGTCGCGTAACGTCGTCCAGGTCACCGTCCGCACCAGCATGTCGACCTCACCGGACTGGATCGTCGGCCCGCGCTCTGCGGCGGTGATCAGCCGGATCTCGATGGCATTCGGATCGCCCAGGACGGCTGCGGCAAGGGCGCGGCACAGGTCGATGTCAAATCCGACATTGTTGCCGGCTTCGTTGATGAAGCCGTAACCTGGTACATCGTTTCGACTGGCACAGATTACGGTCCCGCGGTCCTTAATCGTTTGCAGACGGCTCTCGACTTCCTCTGGTTCATCTTCTGCTGCGTCTTCAGTGCCGCAGGCAAGAACCAGCAACAGCATCATTGACGACAAAATCGCCAGTAGAATAATACCGTTCGTTTTCAAAACCCTATTCGCCTCCCTGATCGAAACTTGAGTTCTCGAAACCTAGAATTGCCCGCCCCAGAGTATAAACCTGTGACGTATTCGTTCGCCACATGGGTGGGTGCGAATAGTCTGGCGTTTCTAGCTTGCGATGCCGGAAAAAGGAAAGGGGCGCAAATCTGCGCCCCTTGAGTTCAGGTCCCTATGAGCGGTTCGCTTACCGTCCCCTGAGCCTCGGGTCCAGCACATCCCGGAGACCGTCCCCCAGGAAGTTAACGGCGAACACGACGGCGGCGATGATGATGCCGGGGAACACGACCAGCCAGGTCTGGGTCTGGATGTGCTCACGCCCGATCTCCAGCATGCTGCCCCAGGTGGCGGTGCCCTCTGGCACGCCGACGCCAAGGAAGCTGAGCGACGCCTCGACCACGATGGCGAAGCCGAGGGTGATGGTCATCAGGACGATGTACGTTGCCGCCACGTTGGGCATTATGTGACGAATCATCACTCGCAACGGATTGGCGCCGATGGCTTTGGACGCCAGGATGTAGTCCAACTCCTTGATGCGGAGGGCCTCGGAGCGGATGACCCTGGTCGCGCCGGGCACCAGGATTACCACAAGCGCTATGATCACGTTATTGATGTCGGCGCCCAGGGCTGCCATCAACCCCAGCGCCAGAATAATTGGCGGGAATCCCATCAGGGCGTCGACAAGTCTTTGTATGATCATGTCGAACACCCCTCCCATATAGGCACTGGAGATCCCGATCATAGTGCCTATGGTTATACCGATGAGGACGGTCATCACACCCACGTACATGGAGATGCGCGCGCCGTAGATGAGGCGACTCAGGATGTCTCGCCCGATGTGGTCAGTCCCAAGAGGGGCGCTCGCCGTTCCCGGAGGCGAGAACTTCTTGGCGATTCCCACCCCCTCAGGGTTGTGAGGAGCAACCACTGGCGCAAAGACCGCGATCAGGATTGCCAGTACGATTATGACTGCGCCAATGGCACCCAGGGGCTTGCGTTTGGTAAAGCTCCAACTGACTGCCCAGATCCCGGCAAGCCCCGTAGGCTTTTGCCTAACGTCGCCCTCTAGGATCCTTTCTTCGGCCGCAGTGTCAGTGCGGAATACTGCCATATCTCCATCCCTTACTGGAGGGTTTGCCAGGGGCCCACGACTGTGGGCCCCGAGTATGCGCTGCTTGCTTAATCGAGTCGAGCTGGAGGCACAGAGGCCTGTACTGACCTCCTGTGCCTTTCTTGGACCTTACGCGTACCTGATGCGCGGATCGAGCCAGCCGTAGAGCAGGTCTATCGCGAGGTTAATGGTCACAATGAACGCGGCGATGATTACAATCTCCGCCTGGATCATCGTGTAGTCCCGCTGGAAGATAGACTCGATGAGAATCCGGCCCATGCCGGGTACCAGGAAGATGGTCTCGATGATCACCGTTCCGCCGAACAGGCGGGCGAAAATCCAGCCGGAGGTGGTGAGAACCGGCAGGAGGGCGTTCTTAAGACCGTGCCCGTAGACCACCGCATTCTCGCTCAGGCCCTTTGACCGGGCGGTCCGCATGTAGTCTTCGCGGATGATTTCCATCATCGCAGACCGGGTAACGCGAGCCACGAAACCCATTTCGTAAAAGCCCAGCGCCAATGCAGGCCAGATCATCTGGTGCAGGTTGGTAAGCGGGTCTTCCCACAGGGTAACGTAGTTCAACGGCGCCAGCCCACCCACCTTCACCAGCAGAAGGAGCAACAGGATGGCGATGAGGAAAGTCGGCATGGCGATGCCGGCCATTGTGAACACCCGTGCCGCGTAGTCCAACGCGCTTTCCGGACGGAGTGCGGACACAATCCCCAAAGGTACAGCCACGACGACAGAAATGAGCATCGAGAGGATGGTCAGCTCTACGGTCACCGGAATTCGTTCGGCCAACTCCTCCATCACCGGGGCCTTGAACCAGTAGGAGTTTCCGAAATCTCCCTGCAGGACGCCGCCAATCCAGTCAAAATACTGATTGACCAACGGCTTGTTCAGGTCAAGTTCTATACGGCATTCGATCAGTTCCTCTTGCGTGAACGTCGCTTCGCCGTCGCTGAGAATCGCCAGACACACATCCCCTGGGATCAACCGCATGACCACGAATGTAATTATCGTAATCAGGATGATCGTGGGGAAGAAAAGCCCGACTCGCTTGAAGATGTATTGTCTCATCTGCCCAGTCCCATATCAGGGCCGAATAGGGAAGGCTGCCGCTACAGCCCATACGAAAGGAATACGGGGGCGGATCTGAAACCCGCCCCCGCGATCTGCACTACGGGTCTAGCGTTCCAGCCAGATGTCTTCGTGCTTGAAGTGAGTCTGTACGGTCTGCGGAGCGTTGAAGTTCTTGATCTGCTCACCGATCACCCACTGCAGCACGCCCCAACCCAGGGTTACCCAATGGTTGTCTTGCTGGGTGAACAGGAAGGCTTCCATTTCCTTGTTGATTTCCCGGCGTGCCTCCGGGTCGGTTTCCTGCTTTTGCTGTTCGTGCCAGGCATTCACCTGATCGTTTTCCCAGTCGGTGTAGTTCCGGGTGGCGCCCTTGAGATATACGCCGCCCATGATGCCGTCCACGTCCAGCACCACCTGACCCTCACCCTGACAGGCCAGTTCCCAGTCGCCAGCCTGATCCGCAGGACGGGAGGTGGCAAAGAGGTCATAGCCAGCCGCGCTGGGATAGGTCTGGAAATCGGTTACCCGGATGTTGAGGTTCTTCTCCAGCTGGTCCTTGACCACCGTGCACTGCTCGGGATAGGTGCCCACCTGCCGAACGTCCATGCGGGTCTCGAAACCGTCAGCAAAGCCGGCATCGGCCATCAACTGCTTGGCCATTGCCAGGTCCGCCTCGCCCTCGGGTGTGTCCTTGGGACGCAGGCCCGGCCAAGTGAGACATTCCTCGAAGCTGTGAGCCAGCCCCATCAGCGGGCAACCCACGCCGGAGGTGTTGTCGAAGACCAAGTCGTTCCACTGTTGGTAGTCGATGGCCAGTTGGATAGCTTGGCGAACTCTGGCGTCGTCGAACGGCGCCTTCTTGACGTTCAGCATCAACCCCCAGTCGGCCGTGGGTTGCACGGCAAAGGAGCGGTACTTGCCATCGGTGTCACGCTCGAGCTCGAACACCTGGGTCGGCGTCATATTGGTGAAGCCGCCGTTGGACATGTCGAGCTGTTCGCCCTGGAACTGGGCGATCAGCACGCTGGGATCCACGATGATAGTGTGATCTATGGCATCGAAGAAAGGCCGTCCTTCCTTGAAATAGTTGGGGTTCTTCGACACCTTGTAGAAACTGCCGCGCTGGTACTCGTCCAGCACAAACGGGCCAGAGCCGGAGCGGTGTTCAATGACATTCTCTGCGAGGTTCAGGTCAATGCCCTGGTCCAGAATATGCTTGGGGAGAACCTTGACATAGTCAACAGCGAGGAACTTGATAAAGGCGCCTGAGGCGAACTTCAATTTGAATTCCACAGTACTGTCGTCAATCAGATTGACGCCGCCATTGCTGGACTCCAGGGTGTACCCGCGCCAGAGACCGGAACGCCCCATGCTGGTGTCCAGATCGCCGTAGCGGAGCATCGAGTTGTGAACGTCCTCGGCAGTGAGGTCCTCACCATCCTGCCACTTTACGCCCTGGCGGATCTTGAAGGTGAAGGTTTCTCCACCGTCCGTCACGTCCCAGGACTCACAAAGGTCGCAGACGATCAGGCTGGTATCAACCGTGTCGTACTGCACGATCTGGTTGTAGAGCTGGCTGACGGCCTGAATGCTGGAGAGAGACGAGGAACCCTTGGGGTCCCAGTCGCGGCTGTCAGCATAGGCAGACATTCTCACGGTTCCCCCGTACGTGCCGGAGGTGGCCGGTGTCGGGGTCGGCCTGTCGACTACCGCCGTCGCCGTAGGCGCCGGGGTGTTGGTCGGCCGGGTGGTAGCGCCGGGAACCGGCGTATCAGCGGGGGCCGCGGGCTCATCCGTAGCCGCCGGTGGAGAAGTGGGCGCCGGAATTGACGTAGCCGCTTCCTCCGTCGCCTCCTCTGCGCCACCGCAAGCCACGATAACGACCAGCGCCAGTATCAGCGCCAGCGGCAGCAAAGCCTTCGTACTCAATAACCTATTTATCGTCATATACCTCCTCCGGTACGCATCGGTAATGTTTTCTGGCCCCGGGGCAACGCGGATCTCACCCCATGTTGGAACCGGTAACCGGACCTCTCTTTGTCCGGTAATGGGAAAAGGGCCATCCTACCCGTATTGAGACCTCTTTGTTAAGCCGCAAAAGCGTAGTCGAAAGATAGCCCATCGTCAAGACGGTCACGGGATCGAATTTCCGTCATTTCGAGAATGCTGCCAGCGGGCAATTCAAGGCCACCGCTGTACCTTCAGGATCGCGTCGTAGACTGTGCGCATTTAGTCGTTGTAATCAGACGTGGAAGCGCTGGAATTCGTCTATTGATTGCTACGATTTCAGGCAGTAGTCGAGCTATGACTGCTTACTGCGCCTACCCCTGCAAAATACCGCGGTGTTGCCCCTGTCCGCTTCTTGCCGTCGTTGCCGGGAGGGCTACGCGTGGCCTTCGGTCTCGTGCTGCGGAGTCGAGGGACGATTAGGAGGGCGGGCAAACAGCACCAGCACCGTCGCCAGCCCACCCATAACGGCGAAGGCCGCGAACGCCAGCTGATAGCTGTCGGTAAAATCGAATACCAGGCCCGCCACGACCGCGCCGATAGCCTGCCCGAAAGTGGTGAGTGGCTCGGTTACTCCCCTGATCACTCCCAGTGATCGCCGCCCGTAGTAATCGGCGTATCCCACCGGAGGGACGGACAGCAGGCCGCCCACGCCGAACCCGAACAGCACCGCATAGACCAGTATCTCGATCCTGGAATCGGCTATGACGAAGAGGGCGGACGAGACCCCCACGGTGATAGCCACGGCCGCCAGCACATAGCGGGCCGGGAAACGCTCGGTGGCCCAACCCCAGGCGATGCTCCCCAAGCCCAGGAAGGCGGCGTTCAAGCTGATGCCGAAGCCGGCGAACGCTGCGTTCAGCCCCTGGTCTCGCAGGTAGGCCGCAAGATGAGTGTTCACGCCGGCCTGCACCAGGAAGACCATGCCCGTCGCGGTTGCGAACATCCATAGCGCCGGCGTCCGCATGGCCTCCCGGAGCGTCCAGACCGGCTCCTCCGCTGTGGGAGTGGGTGCGGGACCGAAGGCAACCGGCCCGGACGTCTCTTTCGGGGCAGTCTCGGCTGGAGGATCTCCGTCGGGCCTGAGGCCCACGTCCTCCGGCTGCTGGACGATGAGCAGCGCGGTCGGCAGGAGCGCGATGCCCCACACCAGTATCCCGAGCACCATCCAGGCCTCCCGCCACCCGCTGGCGCCGATGATCACCGAGGCGATCAGCGGGAAGGCCACCAGGCCGATGGAGTGCGAGCCGAACAGGATGCCAGAGGCCCGCCCGCGCATCCGGACGAACCAGCGCGATACGACCACCGAGGACCCGATGGATAGGGGACTGGAGAAGATGACCCGACCGACACCGTAGGCCAGGTAAAAGGCCACAGGAACGGTGGCCCAGGCAAGGGAGAATGTGGACAAACCCAGTATGAAAATGCTTGCGGTCAGCACGAAGCGAGCGCCGTAGCGGTCGACCAGCCAGCCAACCCCGGGGGACACAAAGGATGCCGCCAGACCCCCAAAGCTGGCGGCTCCGGCGATCAGCGTGCGGCTCCAGCCCAGCTCCTCGGACAGCGGGAATATGAACACGGCGATGGTGAGACTGGCGGTCGCGTTCCGCACCACCTGGGTGCTGGCGGCCGTGGACAGGATCACCCATCCATAAAAGAAGGGAGTCCGCGGAGCGATCCGTTCGCCTAGGTTCAGCATTGAGAACAGGCTGGTCAACATACAGCGGTCAACAGTTTCACCAATTGGGAATTATTGGACATCTATGCTGCTGCGGTAGATGCCATGCATCTGGGACGGGTTCGAGATCAGGCCCCAGCCATTTTATATCCGCTTTCCCCGGGAGGCATACCGGATTGAGTGATGTTGACCAAGATTGTGAGAACTACAGCAGGCAAGGGGACATGATTGGATAAGGGTGATGCCGGAATGGAGGGATAGTGAGGAGAGGCGCTGGCTGCGCCGCCACGCAATGGCGGCACCATTCGGCATATTCATTGCTACAATAGTACTCGGCTATGTTTCAGCACCCGAACTCTGGGGGACCCGGCAGATTTTAAGATCTTGGGCTTCCCTTGTAGATCTGGGAGCCGTGGTTTACGCGGCGATTGCAGTCTTGGCAGAGCGAGGTGTCAGATTGGTGTTCTGGGCCTTGGACGAGAGAAGGAAATGGCGAGCTCAGGCCCAGGCCGAGGGCCGTGCTGTGGGAATCGCCGAAGGGCGTGCTGAGGGTCGTGCCGAGGGACGTGACGAGGGGCTCGCCGAGGCATTGACGGCACTGCTCGAGGTTGGCCGAGCTCAGGGAAACCGTGACCTTGAGGAATTGATCGCTCGCGTAGCCAGGGAAAAGGGAATCTCGATGAACGGAGATTCGAAAGAATAGTCCATCGCCTTTTAGCTAGATGACAATGAGGGGCGGAATTCATTCCGCCCCTCATTCGTTCTCGGCTTGTTCCGGCCACAGTCCCGAAAGGGTTACTCCAGGCTGAATCCCTTGTAGCCGCTGCCAGCCACCTCGGCGCGCTTGGCCCGCATCACCGGGGCGGTGTCCGGCGCCGTCAGCAGGAAACGGGCTTTGCCGGGGATGTTCGCACCCACGAACCAGTTATCGGCCTGGGTTCGCAGTATCTTTTCGCCGCCCTCGATCATGTGCTGGGTCCACTCGTTCTCCGACTGCTGGGTTGGCTGAATGCGCTGGTAGCCGTGTTCGCGCACGTAGGCTATGCACTCGCTGATCCACTCCACCAGTGGCTCGGCGGCGCGCACAAAGTTTCCCACGGACGCTGCGTTGACGGTGAACATGTTGGGGAAGCCCACGCTCGAAATGCCCATAAAGGTTCGCGGACCCTCGGCGAACTTGTCCTTGAGGGTGACGCCGTTCTGTCCCTCGATGTGCATCCGGCTCAGCGATCCGGTAACCGCGTCGTAACCCGTGGCGTAGATGATGATATCGAACTCGTAGTGAGCATCGGCGGTCTGGATACCCGTCTCTGTGATGCGCTGGATTGGAGCTTTCTTCACGTCCACCAGCAGCACGTTGTCCTGGTTGTAGACCTCGTAGTAGCCGCTCTCGCAGGGCAGCCGCTTGGAGCCGAACATGTGGTCCTTGGGAGTCAGCATCTCGGCCACCACCGGGTCCTTGACCCGCTCGCGGATCTTGTTTCGGAAGAACTCGGCGTAGTCCTCGTTGGCCGGACCGGGCATCATCACGTCGTAAAAGTTGCTGAGCCACTTCTTGAACCCGGGTTCCTGCCACAGGGATTCGTAGAACTCCACTCGCTCCTCAGGGGAAACGCTGAAGGCGGACCGGGTGTCGAACTCGTGCATGAAGGAGCCGGCGGTCTCCAGGCACTTCTCGAAAATCTCCGGGTAGCGGGCCCTGATCTCCTCCTGCTCCTCCTCGGTGATGGGGCGGTTGCGCAGGGGTGCGCAGTAGTTGGCCGTGCGCTGGAAAACGGTGAGGTGGCCGACCTCTTTTGCAATCTCGGTGATTAGCTGCACCGCCGTGGCCCCAGTGCCAACCACGCCGACCCGCTTGCCGGCCAGTTCTATGCCATCCTTGGGCCAGCGCCCGGTGTGGAACCACGGCCCCTTGAAGTCGTGAATACCCTCAAAGTCCGGCACGTAGTGGGCCGAAAGCAGCCCGACGGCGGTGATCAGGAACTGGCCTCGCGCCTTGTGGCCGTCCTGCATGGTCAGTTCCCAGCGGTTGGCCTCCTCGTCATAGACGCAGGACTCCACGCGGGAGTTGAAGCGGATGTGGCGGCGAAGGTCGAACTTGTCGGCGACGTAGTTCAAATAGCGTTCATTCTCGGGCTGTCCGGAATACAGCTCCTTCCAGTGCCATTCCTCCAGAAGCTCGTCTGAGAACGAGTAGCCGTACGTATAGCTCTCGGAATCGAACCTTGCGCCAGGGTAGCGATTCCAGTACCAGGTCCCTCCCACTCCCGAGGCGTCTTCAAAAGACTTGACTGTGAATCCCAGTTCCCGGAACCGGTATAGGGAATACAGCCCGGTAACCCCGGCGCCTATTATCAGGACGTCGTATTCCTCGACATTGCCATTCCGGGACGTGCCTGCTGCAGTCGCTTGCTGCAAAGATGCCATGTGCATTCCCTCCGCAAATTCTCTCAATCTTCAATAAAGTCGCATTATACATGGAAGGGATAAAAAGGGAATGGTTGTATCTCAAATGGAAATGTCCTGGGCTCAGGTATACAGCGACATTGGCGGTGAGCCGCCCATGAGGGTGGCCCCGCCGAACTCGAAATTCAGTGGCAAAGTAGCCTTTTCGTTGGAATCAGTCGCTCTCCTATGACGGCCAGTATACAATAGGAATGACCAATTTCTACTTGCAGCGTTTTGCCACTTACGGGGGTGCCGGTTCTACGGGCGGTGAGATGGCTCCCCAAAGCCGTGTCCTAGGATTCAGACCGTTCGGAACCGCTCTAGGGAGACGATATATGCTGAAGAGAATCCACATCAGGGGCTACAAGTCCCTAATAGATGTAGAAATGAAGTTGTCACCTTTAACCTTGTTGTTTGGGCCAAATTCGGCCGGGAAAAGCAATTTCCTTGATTCTCTGCAACTCCTTTCCAAGATGGCAACCAGCCAAACACTGAATGAGGCCTTCGACCCTCCTTACCGAGGTAAACCGCTGGAATCCTTCACCTTCGGAGAAGGTGGACTTAGGGGGTTGATGGAGCAAGAGAGGCTCGTCTTTTCTATCGAAGTTGATCTGCGCCTATCGGACACAGTAGTTGAATCCGTGAACAGGCAGATACTGGACATGCGCCGTCCCAGCGGTGAAGGTCGTCCAGAAGCATCAGGCAGCAGCTCTGCCCGAGTCCGGGAACGGGACCTGCGCTACCGTATCGATATTGAAATGGTGCCCCGCTCCGGCTTCCTACGCGTGACCGACGAGTATCTCGCGGCCCTGAACTCAAAGGGGGAACCTACTGGCGGCCGCAAGCCCTTCCTAGAACGGCAAGGCGAGAAGATTCACCTAAGATTGGAGGGACAAGCGCACCCTACTCAATACGAACGCTATCTTGACCGGACTATTCTATCCATGCCTCATTATCCCCCCCACTATCCACACTTGGTGGCGGCAAGACGCGAATTGGAAAGCTGGCTGTTCTTCTACTTCGAGCCGCGCGAACGAATGCGGGCGGCCAATCCGGTCAAGGAGGTACGACATATAGGGCTGATGGGCGAGGAACTTGCCGCTTACCTAAATACATTGCAGGCGCTCGAACCCAAACAATTCGAAGCCGTGGAAAAGGCCCTTCATACCATGATGCCAAATATAGACGGCATTGAGATAGACGTAAGCGACATTGGGGAGGTTGAACTTCGCCTCAAGGAAAGTGGGGTTGCCATTCCTTCACGTGTGCTGTCCGAGGGTACGCTAAGGCTACTGGGTCTGCTGGCGTTGACCGGGGCTGGAAATTCCCCGTCACTGGTGGGTTTTGAGGAACCTGAGAACGGTGTTCACCCCCGCCGAATCCATCTGATTGCGGAACTACTGAAGACCCGCTCCGGATTTGGCCCGACTCAATACATAGTCACCACACACTCACCGATTCTGCCCGATATGCTCCCCAACGATTCCCTGTTCGCGGTGCAACGAAGCGGACGTTGTACTCAAATAAACCCCTTTTCGACTTGGGGGCCGCTGTGGCACAGGGACGAAATTGACGGTGCGCTCGATGACTGGCTGGAACCACTTCCCGTATCAGAACGCCTTATGAGAGGCGACTTCGATGCATGATATAGCTCTGTTCGTCGAAGACTTGGCTCACCAACTGATTATCGGCGGGCTGACGCATCGGATAGCCCAGGAATATGGTATCGAAGTGAGGTTAAATTGGCGCAGTGCCGTAAGAGGCCACGGCAGAGTAGTCCAGGAATTCCGCACCTATTTGCGTGATTTGGCAGGTCAGGGCAGCCCGCTCCCGGACTTAATTGTCGTAGCAACAGACGCTAACTGTAGCGGGCTTACAGAGCGCGTCCGGGAGATTGTCGTCGCATCTGAATCGGTTACATCACCTCTCCCCCCCAAAGTGTTTGCTGTCCCTGACCCGCACATCGAACGATGGTTGCTACTTGACGGCGCAGCATTCAGAAGGGTTTTCGGCAAGGGTTGTGATGCGCCGGAACAGAAATGCAGCCGAGACCTTTACAAAAGGCGCCTCATTGAGGCTATACGTGACGCAGGGGTAACTCCCAGTCTTGGAGGAATTGAATTCGCCGAAGATATAGTACGGGAGATCGACCTAGAGCGAGCTAAGCAGTCTGACCGATCGCTCCGGGCTTTTCTCGATGACCTTAGCAGTCAATTCCGGCTATGGAAATCCAATGACTAAGCCCCCTATGTGTAGAGCGACACCGGGGGCGAGCCGCCCATGAGGGTGGCCCCGCCAAACTCGAAATTCAGTGGCAACCCCGAGATATGCTGACCGTGGACGTGCAGGTCGCGGAAGTAGCGTTCCAGGCCCACGGAGCGGTGAATCGAGTTGGTGCCCGCGGCGCTGAACAGCTTGTCGGCGACCGCGATGGACTGTCGTATGGCGTGGGTGATTGCCAGCCGCGTACGCATCGCCTTCTCCGCCAGGTCCGGTCCGCCGTTCACCTGCTCCTCCCACATCGTGCTCACCGTGTCCAGAACGTAGCGGCGGGCGCTGTCGATCATTGCCTCGCATTCGCCCACGACGATTTTGATGTGCTGGCGGTCCCGCAGCAGCACCGGCGAGTCGGTCGATCCCGAGTCGGTGGCGAGGTCGACAAAGGTGTTCATGGCGCCGCGAGCCATTCCCAAAGTGTTTGCCGCCGACAGAGTCCAGCCGAAGACGATGGCTGACTGGGCTGGAGTGTACAGCGCGCCCTCATAGTGGGCGGGGTCGCCGCGGGTGTAAGAATGCTCATGGGGCACGAATACCTCGTGGTATTCGGCGTCGTGGCTGGCGGTGCCCCTCATTCCCATGGTAGTCCAGGTATTCAGGACCTCGCCTTGGTCAACGCGGACCACCACCGTGCGCATCACCTGGCTGCCATCGTCGTTCAGCACGGGGCCGTTGTCGTCAACCACCCGGCAGGCGACGAAGAGCGCAATGGAGTGGTCGATGCCGCTCAGGAAATTCCACCGGCCGGAGACAACGTAGCCTCCATCGGTCAGCCTGGCGGTGCCGCCTGCACGGGCAGAACCCGAACCGAGTACTTCGGGCGGATCGCCGAATATCTCCCTGGCCGACTTCGGCGACAGCCTCGCCACCGCCGAGGAGACGGCGGCTCCGTTGAAGACACACCACCCGGCCGAACCGTCGGCCTGTGCTATTTCCTCCACCACGTGAAATGCCGTAACCGGGTCGGTCTCGGGTCCTCCCAGTTCCTTCGGCACGTACAGCCCGAACAGGCCCTCGTTTGCCATCTCCACGGCCAACTCGTGGGGGAGTTGGCATTCCAGGTCAATCCGGTCCCGGTTTGCCACGATCTCCGGGACAAATCTCTTTGCGGCGTTCACAAGGTCACCGGCCAGGGTAGCGGTCATAGGGCGTTTTGCTCCCGACAATATGTGCGCATTATAGCCGTGTGAGACAACTTGCCCAACCGTCCGCAGAGAACGATCAATGCCAATCGCATTTGCCTGTCAAAATCCCCTAAATTCCAAACATTGTCGGAATGATGTAGCAAATGGTTCCCAAAGGAACATCCCTGGGTGGGACCCCCATTCGACCCTTGGGATGGGGCGAATCATCTCCAGGTATCACTCCACTAGGCCACTCATTGCAGCCTTTCTCGGGAAAGCGGATGAGGAACGGCATCGTGCGAGCCTGCGCTCCCCCGCTGTGGGCGCGCGCCGATGGCCCTTGACTGCCTCGCGCTCCGGAAGTGATTGCCCAAAAATGTACTTTATGGCAGTTGTCTCCGACAAAGGGGATGGTTTAATCCTCGATATGTAAATCCGGTCCAGGGTCAGGCTATGCCGCTGATATGGCAGTTGACCTCGGCGTAACCCGGGCGCGGCTCCTACGTCCTGCGCGATCTTCGGGGTGATGTCCGACGCGGAGCTGCGGCCGGAGGCGTGGTCCCGCCGGTGGCCATGGGCATTGGAGTGATGTACGTCCTGGGCGTGGTGGTCCGTCTCTACGGTTAGGTCGCCTTGGGCATCTTTGTGTCCCTGTTTGGCAGCACCCAGGGGATGATCTACGGGCCGAACATTCTCACAGCCATCACCATGTCCATGGTCGTGGCAGAGTTTGCCGACAGTCTGGCTGAGGCCGCAACGACCGACATATTGGCCGGGTTCATTCAGGTTATCTATGGCATATTGGCCCTGGGCCGGCATGCCGCATACATTCCTGCATCACCCACTTCAGTATTCTTTATTGCGTTTGGCATCCTCCTGATAGTCAATAAGAGACTCATCGCGCTGGGCTCCTGCAAGCGTCGACTTGCTCGACAGCCCGATGCGGCAGTAAATGTCAACCTGGACGCCCTCTCGCTGACCGTCATATACATCCAGATATTGACGGTATGGCGGGACCTATAGTGCGGATTTCACCGTCGCCGTTCGCTGTGCTGGGCGTGGGAATTGTGGCTGGCTAGTTGTGGTTCAAGGGTGCTCCCACCACATACGTGCATTAATGTTATAATAAATTCCTTAATAAAGAGGATGTTATGTATTCTTTTAAATTCACGGCCATCATGTTGTGTCTTTGTTTATTCTTTTCTGCAACTGTATCCTGCCAAAGCGAATCATCTGGTGCCACGCAGACAACTCCTGCTTCAATTGTCAATACTTCTGAAATTGAGTCTACACCATCACCTACATATCCTGCCACACTCCAGCCTATCGCTTCTGCTACTCACGTGCCCGATTCTACAATAATATCAGCGTCTCAACAGAAATTTTATGATAACTTACAGAAATTAGATTTGGTTCTAACAACCGTTCTGTCCCAAAATGCTTGTATTATTCATAAGCAATACGACTACCAAGGAAACAGAGCAGACTTGTTAAGAGACCATCAGGCTGGTATATTCAACAAATTGTTGACAGATTCTTCTTTTCATCCTGATACTGAAACACCTTGGCACGAAGTCGAATCCCCTGAAAATGCCAAGGAATGGGAAATGGCACCACATATAGCTTTGCGTGCAGTTGTTGCCTCAATTACTTCGTACATGTCTCCTGACACACGCATGAATTTCTGTGATGCTGTAGGTGTCAACGAATAAGTTAATGGCACATACAATTGATCGTTTAATGCCACGCGATATAAAGCGTGGCATTTTTATCTCGGCAACTTGGTGAATTGAAACCTGGTAGAATTCGCCTGCGAGAAAAATGACCGTTACGCAACCCTGATTCCATTTCAATGTAATTGGGTTTAGGCGCAGTAGCATTCGATCCAGAGGCTTTCTGTACAATACGATGTTCAGCACGTCTTAATATCGGTATGAATAGCACGTTATTATATTCGTCTATTTCTATGATTGCATGACGACCGTCTATTTTCTGCTTCAGGTGGATGATCTTGTTTTTTGCCACTTCAACTGTAGAGATTCCCGGTGGCTGGCTGTTCAGTCATACCCATCGCCAGGAGCATCATGGACTGGCGATTTTCCCTGAGAATACATTGGATTTACCGCAGCAACTCCGTTGTGATGCTTCTGGCTCGTGTGCTGGTACTATTCGCGGACCTGGCCACGGACGTTGTGGTCGTCGTTCAGGTGGGACCGAGGTGGATGAGGATTCGCGACCCTTGCCGGTTCCAAGCGCATACGGGTCTTGTGGTCTTACCGGACCGGGGTGACCGTTGCAGCGGCACGAGAGTTGGGTCGCGTTCTCCGCCCTGACATCAGGGGACACCAATACTCAACTTTCGGTTTCTCTCGCACTTTGTACATTGATGACTCGGCGGCCCTGATCCTCAGCGAGTTTGGTCTCAATCGGCATGGTCCGGAGTGCTATAACCATCATCATCGCGGGCATGAATCAGAACGTATCGGAACTATGCATTTTAGTGGCCTGCTCGATGAGGTACTTGAGGGAAACTATGTGTCCGATGTCGGGGAGGTCAAGCGGATCATTCGGCCGCTGCTGATAGATGAGCTCTCGGACTAGGACGGGGATGCTTATGGCGCGTTCCCCGTACGCATTCCTGCCCGGCGGCGCAGTTTCGCTCCGGTGCTTTCCCAGGGTTGACCGGAGGGTCTGACGCCGGGGTAACAGGGCATGGGCAGGAGACTATTTTATCCGCGTGGTGTCGATGGTTGCGGCTTGGTTGGGGTAAACCTATAATTTAATGCATCGTCCCCGCGCGGAGAGGTGCCGGAGTGGACGAACGGGCGCGACTGGAAATCGCGTAGGGGCGCAAGCTTCTCGCGGGTTCGAATCCCGCCCTCTCCGCCACTTTAGTTTCCCAACAGTCCCGGGAAGCCTCATTTATCTGCTGTACGCATTCAAGTGGCTGATACTTAGGCGTTCAACTTTCCCTTACACCTCCATAGAATGCCACTATATCCCACTCACCATGTGGGAAAAAATGAGGGAATGGGAAACTTCACCGATAAAGGGATCAAGGCGCTCACCAAGCCGGGACGGCACCCCGATGGGGATGGCCTCTACCTCTGAGTCGCCCCCGGGGGCACTAAATCGTGGGTCCAACGAATCGTTGTCAATGGAAGGCGCCGAGACATCGGTCTGGGCCCCTACCCTTTAGTCGGTTTGGCCAAAGCACGTGACTCTGCGGCGGGCTGTCGCGCCACCGTTGCCGAAGGTCGGGACCCCTTGGCCGAAAGACAGGCCGCCAAGGAAGCCGCCCTCAACCCCGCTACGTCAGCCCCCACCTTCGCTGAAGCCACCTCTCGCGTCATCGAGTTACGTCGGGCCACGTGGTCCAACCCGAAGCACGCCATCCAGTGGCAGTCAACGCTCGGAACGTACGCCTTTCCGGTGTTGGGGAATATGGCTGTCGGTGAATTAATACCCTCGGATGTGCTGGCGGTGATAGAACCTATCTGGACGGTCAAGAACGAGACAGCCAACAGGGTCAAGTAGCGCATCGGGACCGTGATGGACTGGCCGATCCAAAACCCATCAGTTCAGTGATGCTCGGCTACTAGGCATACTCCCAATAACTGCTGCGATGGAAGGCCTTTAGCCGGTTGGTTAGAAAGATAGCCTTGCCATTGTCCACAGTCCGGCGACTTCGGCTGACGGTCCGTCGGGTTTCTTCACTTGCCCTTTCCGCCGCACCTTTGGCTGAAGCAGCAGCGCGTTCTGCCAATTTCGCGGATTGGTGAGCCAAGAATGCAAACCACAATCCTAAGGTACCCGCTACTAGGCTGCCTATGCCTACGGCGAGGCTTGCCCAATCGAACCAAGAATCCATCTGCGTTACTTTGCCATTAGCCTATTTGACAACGGACTGTTGCTGGACTGATGCTGAGTTTTAACGCATCTGATTCGGAGGAACGACCATGGCCAACGCCCACGGCAAGATCATTGCCAATGTTGAGCGGCTGCATCGCCTGATGGACGAGGAGGGCGTGTCGGCCATCGTTGCGCGTTCGGGCAAGAACTTCACGTACCTGGCAGGGTTCGCCTATCCGGGCACTCTGGCCCGCCACCTTGAATTCCCCGACTCGCCACGGGAGGTGCTGCTGGTCTGGCCCCGACACGGGGAGCCGGTCCTGGTCCTGAACACCTACGCCGCTCCGCTGGCCCGTCGCGACTCCTGGCTGGACCGCATCGAGGTGTATGACGACTACGCCGAATCTCCCTACCAACGGGCCGTCGATGTTCTGGGGCGGCTCGGCTTGTCCGGGGAGACCATCGGTTTCGAGAAGAGCTACGTCAGCGCCAACCGGTGGGAGGAAATCCATGCGCTCCTGCCCAGTGCCCGAATTGTCGACAGCACCGAGCTGATGGACCGGGTGCGCTGGATCAAGACGCCCGAGGAGGTCGCGGCGCTTGAGGCGGGGGCCAAGCTGCTGGACGAAGCCTACCTCGAGGTGCTGCCCACCGTGAGGCCGGGAGACACCGAACGCCTCGTGCACAGTCGAATCATCGAGAGCTGTATCCGACGGGGGGCCAACTGGGCCCACGGCATCCTGAACTCCAGCCGAAACACGGTGGCCTACGGCGGTGAGGGCGACATAACCTTCGAGGCCGGCGACATTATTCGCAACGACTATGTGTCCTACCTCAACGGCTACCCTGGGCACCAGTCGCGCAGCGTCTGCGTGGGAGCGCCGTCGGACGAGCAGAGGCGGGTGTACCAGGTGACTCTCGACATCTACCGCGGCACCATAGAGCGGTGTGTCCCCGGCGCCCGGACTGCCGAAATCTACCACTACGCCAACGACAGATTCCATGACGCCGGATTCCAGGGGAACGTCTCGCTGGCCGGACACGGAGTGGGCGCGTGGTGGCACCAGCAGGAGCCTTACATGGTGCCGTCCAGCGACCGGGTCCTGGAGGAGGGAATGGTGGTGGCGCTGGAGCCCCACATCGGCTTCTGGCACCTGCAGGACATGGTGCTGGTTACCACCAACGGTCCCAGGCTGCTTTCCCCGCTGATCAACACCGACGAAATGCTGATCGCCGGTTAGACATCGGCCTACACCACGACCGTTTGCCTACAGGGGAACCGGTGCCTGAAGCAAAATCCGTTCACGGAGAGTCTGTTGGTCCACGAACGGATTTGGGGCTGGATTCGCGTGAGCCTTCACCGAATCTCGCGGAGCTAGCGAAACGATCAGGGGCGGCTGTTCAGATCCTCCAGAGCGATGCTGGCCTGCCGGCGCAGCCTGCGCGCGTTCACCCGCTCGTCGTCCACCGCCTTGAACGCGTCGATGGCAAATGGGCCCCAGTTGCTGGCCAGCGTGCGGATGGCGCCTGATTCTCGCTCGGCAGCCTCTACGGTCAGTGTGAAGACTGGCAGAAGGAGGCCGGACTGGGGCAGGTCATCAACCATCCGGGCCAACCCGGCGGCCTCCTGGCTGTATCCGGCCAGTACACCACCCACCTCAACGCTATCGCATCCTCCGTCTGAGGACCTCCATTCGTTGTAGGCCTCGTAGAACTGCTCCCACTCCACTATGAACAACTCTAGCTGTTCGTCAAACGCCTCCAGGTCTGCCAGGCTCTTGGCTGACTTGTCGTTGACTATGTCGTCGATGGACTGTTCCATCTCCTCCAGGAGCGCTTGCGTCTCTGAGATGGCGGCTTTCAACTCCTGGATGGGCGACATCGGTACCGACTTTGTTTCCGCCCCGGACGGCGGAGCCGAGGGCGTCGGGCGGGTAGTGGGCATTGCCGTGGGTGGCGTTGGCGTTGCAGCCTCCTCAGCTTGATTTGCGGGGGATTCTGCAGGAGTTGGCGCAGCTGGCTGTGTTGCCGAGGCAGCCGCCGGACTAACCTGCGTTGTGCCTCTGGGAACAGTGGGCGCGGACGATGGGGCCATCGCTGGCGCTTGCCCTGAGGCACCCTCGTCCTGGGCCTCGGACTCCTCGTCCGTCAGATCGGGCGGGAAATCAGCAAGAAACTGCAAAGCCGCGACTTCGTCTTCGGCCGCCTCCTGCAGTGCGTCAACAATGTCCTCGTTGATGTCGGTGGTCTCCAGCGCATTGACGGCGGTCATTACGGCGTTGAGCTGGGCCACGAGCACCTCGTAGCCCAAGGTCCTGTCGTCCATTTCGAGCTTGCTCTCCCGCTTTGCGAAAGCGGCGTAGGCGTCGTGGAAGTCATCCCAATTGTCGGCTATGGCGTCGAAGGTCTCGGAGAAAGCCTCCATTTCATCAATCTGGTCGAGAGTCGGCCCGTCCTGCAGTTCCTGCTGCTTGGAGAGTGACATATCGGCGGCGGAGTTGTGGGCAAGGGCGGACTCGGTTCGCCGCTGTTCGACCATCTCGAACAGGGTGATATTGCCTGCCCTCCAGCGGTCCCGGAGCTGCCGCAGGGCCGTCTCCTCAGCGTCTGTTGCGGCTATCACGAGGTCGGCCAGCTCAGAGGTGCTGGAGGTCCTGGGCAGGGATCCGGCCTGTTCGGCCACGGCAGCAAACGACCCCGCCAATTCCCGCAGTGCCTCACGAGCGGTGCTGGGGTGGCACTCGACCAGGCCGGCGCGCCATGCGTCGAAATCGTCGTAGAACTCCTGCCACTCGTCGTCGATCGACTGGAGCTGGGCCTCGAACTCATCTATGGCCGCCCGTTCGTCGGCGGTCAGGGGCCTGGGCGCCTCGGTGGGTGCGGCGGAAGGCAACGGCACGGGCGTGGACTGCTGGCCATCATCCTGAGTGCAGGCAACGGCGGCCACCGTCAAGAGCAGGAGTATGGGCACAAACAAACGGATCAGAGATCGAAACTTCATAGCTTACTGGGCAGGCTGGCCCATTCCTTCGAACTTGCGAATCGCAACAAAATCACTCACCAGGTCTGACCTGAATTCACCGGAGATCAGGCGGGCGGTGGCGGCGGACAGGGTCTCGGGAGTGTCCGCGAGCAGGATCAGCACTCCACGGCCCTGATCCAGATCCAACAGGGTTATCGCTGTGTCCTGCAACTCCAGCTCGGGGGCAAAGGGGGTGCCGATGGTGTCGTCAACACGGATTCCAGCGACCTGGAGGTACTGGCCCACCTGGGCTGCGTCCTCGTACAGTCCCAGGAACACGGTGCTCCGGCTCACGTCCTCAGCTGCGACCACCTCGGAGGAGACCCCATAGGTCGCCAGCCCGGACTTTGCCTCCAGGCCTGCATTCAGCAGACCGGAGTTTCCTATCAGAATGTCCACACCGTCTTGCTCGCCCGAGCGGTAGAAATAGGGAAAATCGGAAAGGAAATACTCCCTCTGGCTGTCGGTAAGGTAGTCGGCGATATTGGAGGCCAGCCTGCCGTTGTCCAGCAGGGAATCGTTGGTCGGGACGAGGAATGTGAAATCGGCGATGGCCAGGACGTTTCGGCTGTCGCCCCAGGCGATGGGCGAGAAGTCGCCAACCTGGTCCAGCAACGATGACTTGGTGCTTGGACTGACGAAAGCCAACCCGCCGCCGGAGGATTCCACCGAACCGGCATAATCGAGGGTAATGCTCTCGACGCCTGCCGTGAGCTGGTCGGGCTGGAAGTCCTTGACCAGGATCCGCTTGAAGTTGGCGTCATTTTCTGCAGTGTTGTAGAGATAGTCGTGCTGGAAGTCCACTCCGAACCGCTTGGCCAGTCCGTCGATTCTCTGCGACCTGCCCGGGTCGGAAATCAGCAGCAGCTTTCCGCCTTTGCGCACGAACTGCTCCACCAGGGCTGCTTCTTTCTCATTGAAGCTGATCCTTGGCAGAATGACAGCAAAACTGTCGGCCCGTCGCAGCTTGTCTGCCAGCAACTGGTAGCGCTGGTTGGCCAGCGAGGGATCAAGCCTCGTTGAAAAGTTCCCCGCGATCTCCACATCGAACCCGCGATCTGCTATCCGCGAGGCGAAGCCAACGAGCTCCCGCTCGGAGAATGAGTTGGCGTGCTGGGCGTCGATCACCAGGAGGCCCTGGCTCAGCCGGCTTGGCGGAGGCTCGTCTGAAACGTGAGGAGTCAGCGATGTTGAGTCCAGTTGCTCCAGGGACAGGTTGACAGGCGGAGGCGCGTCGTACCCGCCTCCGCTGTAGAACACGAAATACGCCACCAGGAAGGCGATCACTCCAAACAGGGGCAGCAGGACGATTGTCGCAAGTTTAGGGATCATTACCGACGTACAGGTAGTAGAAGTTGGGGTGGTTCAATTCGACCGGGAAGTCCGGCAGGGGGTCTTCCTCCTGGATACCCAGCCTGCCGTAGAGCATCAGGCCCCTCAGGGCATCCAGCCTTGCCTGACTGGCGCTGGCCGCAGCAGGGGAGCCGTCGATATTCAGGTCGTCGCCGGCACGGTCCTGCTCCAGGAAGGCGAGGGCATCCAGGGCGCCACCATCCTCTGGTGAAATCGCGAACAAGTCCTGCAGGTCCCTATAATACTGCTTGACTACCTCGTAATTGACGTCCACGTAGCCATAACCGGAAATCCCCGCCAGTTCGGCTGCCCTTTCGTATGCGTCCCTGTTGCCTCCCAGTTCGTCGGCCAACCCCAGCCTGACGGCATCGACTCCCGAGTAGAGGCGTCCCTCAGTCAACTCTTCCCTGGAAATCCTCAACTTATCGCCGCGCTCGGCGATGACTACCTGGCCGAATGAGTTCTTGAGGTCCTCCAGGCTTTCAAGCCATTGCTCGCGGGAAAAACCGGGCGACTTGTAGGGCCCGGTGGTCAATAGCGATTCCCCACTTAGCGAAGGGACCAGGGGATCGGAAAAGGCGACCACACCCACGTTACCCACCAGTGACGAGGTTTGGGCAAAGGTGTGAGTTGCGCCCATGGCCATGAAATAGCCGCCGCTGGCGACCAGCCCGTTCATCACCAGGACAACCGGCTTTTCCTCCGCCAGGCTTGCGGTATCGATGTAGAGGCGCTCGCTGGCGGCGGCGCCCCCGCCGGGGCTGGTGATCTTGATCACCACGGCCTTGATGGAGTCGTCCTCGCGGGCGTAGTTGAGGTACTCCCCAATGGCATAGGCTGAATTATCGCTAATTACGGTATACGGGATTTCGATTACGCCGATCTTGGGCTGCCCCGGAAACACGTAAACGAAAATTAGCAGCCCCGCTGCCACGCCAAGGGCTGCCATGAATACCACTAGGGTGGTCCAACTTGTGAGTACGTCTCCCACTGAGGAGAGGAAGCTCGCTGGCTGTCCAAACATTTGTTGCGGCAGAACCCCGATGGAGGTTTTCTACTACTACCAGTGGTCGAAAGGACCCTTACTTCAGAAGGTCTTCCCGACCGCGTAATAGCTTAACACACCAATATTACGCCCTGTGCGCTGTTCCGGATGTATGTTTTCGGACAATCTCGGTCAATTTTTGGTATTGACCAATGCTACGCCGAAACTTCCTGGTGACGCGGGTGGAACCCCGAGCGGTCCTCGAAGGCGCCGGTTTCAGGACCTAGACACAGACTCCATAGCTCTTATCAATTCTTCTAGTCTTTCGTCGACTCCTAGAGCTGCCCGCTTGGCCAATGTGTACAGCCGCGCAAGTGGCGGAGGTTCATCAACCCCGATTAACGGCGCAAATAGTCGCTTTTCGTAGCTTGTCGTTGTAGAGTCGATGTCGTCTCCATTGGCGTCAAGCACCTTGAGCTCGTACACTGTTCGGCTGTCAAGACCGCGAGTCTCATTTGAAGTTAGTAGGACAGACATTTTGCCGAATGTGGCCGCAAATGCCGACTTATCGACCGTAGATTTCCACGGAATCCGGCCTTTCTCGGAGAGATCAGACAATTTAGCAACTACATGCTCCATATCTGCCATACTACTCACTCCCGCTCTCGTCTGAATAAATCATACTACCTAGCAACGTTTCTAGGGACTGCTGAATCTCGGTCAGAGTCTCGTCAATCTTAGGAATATTTTCAGGTCCGCCGGAGCCGCTCTCATATCGAGACCGATCCACCATATTCTCTATAGCGGTCAATTGGGGAATGGCTTTTCCGATATTTTCGTAAGACTCTGGCCAATCATTGGCAACACTTGCCCTGATTTCGCTCAACGTTATTCTAAGCTCTTGGTACAGCCCCAGAGCGTAGTCCCAATTCCCCTGAAAGTGAACCTCCTTCAGCCGCGAAACTAGGTTTATCGCGCGACCGACGTCTATCGAGCTAATGGACCGAACCAGGGCGGTTCTGGCGTCCGTGGCGGCCTGCTCCGCCGATTTGGCGGCGCGGCGGGCTAAGAAAGCAAATAACACTCCAACGATACTTGCGACCAGCCCGCCTGCCCCGATACCGATGCCCAACCAAGCAATCCAGTAATCCATCATTGAAATTTTAGCATTGGACTACGTGCACTAGCCCTCGCCAAGAAACTACACGCCATTGACGCTGCAACTTTACGCCGAAACTTCCTGGTGACGCGGGTGGAACCCCGAGCGGTCCTCGAACGCGCCGGTTTCGGGGAATATCTGGCGGTAGAGGCCCCGGGTGCGCGCCTTGATGGTCTTGTTTACCCGTTGGTAAAGGGCGGTGGGGTCGGCCTGCTGCTCCTTGTACATCTGGCTCTGCAGGGGGCTGCCGTCCTCAAGTTCCCAGATGCACAGGTACTTCAGCGCGCCTTCGCCCTCCTCCAGCCTGAAGCGGCGGGCGCTGACGTACCCCGGGATCTCCATCCGTTCCGGCAGGTGCTGCTCGTTGTACCACTTGTTGAATTCGGCCTCGTCCTCGGGGTCGACGTCCATAGTCACCACCAGGACCGTGCTGCCAATGTGCTGCGTCGGGGCGTTGCCATTACGGTCTTGCATAACTCCTCCTGAAATGGATTGCCTTCTATTTTTCGGGACAAATTTTAACGACTCGCCAAGTATATCAACGAAAGCCAATTTCAGTTGACGCTATACCCACATAACGGTATTGTGTGGGCGATGGTAAAGCTGAAAATCAACGGAGTCGAGCGGGAGGCTGAGGCCCCCAACAGCCGCCTGCTGCTCGACTTCCTGCGCAATGACCTTGGATTGACCGGCTCAAAGGAGGGTTGCGGCGTGGGCGTCTGCGGCGCCTGCACCGTGCTGGTCGATGGTGAGCTTCACGCCTCCTGCATCACGTTGGCCGTTTCCGTTCAGGGTACTGAGATTACGACCATAGAGGGCGTCGCCGACGGCGGCGAATTGCACCCGGTGCAGCAGGCGTTCATCGACCACGGCGGGTTCCAGTGCGGCATCTGCACGCCGGGACAGATCGTGGCCGCCAAGGCGCTGCTGGACCACAACCCTCAGCCCACCGAGCCAGAGATCAAGGACTGGATGATGGGCAACCTTTGTCGCTGCACCGGCTACTACGGAATCCTGAACTCTGTACTAGCTGCCGCCCGGTCCAGCAGCCAGGCCCGGTGATCTGTCGCCGGTGATCGATTTCGAATTTCATAGCCCCTCCTCTCTGGAAGCCGCCCTGGATTTGCTGGAGCGACACGGCGACGATGCGCGCCTGATCGCTGGCGGCACGGCACTGGTGTTGCAGATGAAGCAGCGCTTCGCGCAACCGGGCCACGTCATCGGGCTGCGTCAATTGGCTGCGGAAGAAGGCCTGGGTACGATCGAGGAAATGGACGACGCGTTGCGCATCGGGGCGCTTTGCACCCTCAAGCAACTGGAGGACAGCCCTCTGCTCCGGAATCGAATCCCCCTGCTGGCCGATACGGTCAGCACGGTGGCCACCCGGCGCATCCGCAGCATGGCCACCGTCGGTGGCGCGCTGGTCAACGGCGATCCGAACCAGGACCCGCCACCCGCCCTTATTGCGCTGAACGCATCGGTGGAGCTGACCTCCGCCTCCGGACAGCGGATTTGCGCAGTCGAGGAACTGTCCATCGACTACTACGAGACGGACGTTAGGCCCGGGGAGGTGCTGACATCGCTGACCGTGCCGGTCCCGGCGCCGAATGCATGCGGGGCCTACCTGAAATTCCTGCCCCGGACTGCCGACGATTACGCCACGGTCTCAGTGGCCGCCGTCCTCTCTCTTGATGACAGCAACATCTGCCAGGACGCTCGCATTGTGCTGGGCGCGGCTGGCACTACACCCATCAGGGCCCGCGCTGCGGAGGAGTTGCTGAACGGCCAGGAGCTCACCGACGAGGTCATGCGCGCCGCCGCCGACACCGTGCCTGACGCAGTCGACCCGCTGGACGATTTCCGAGGCTCTGCCGACTACAAGCGGGAGATGGCCGGGGTATTCACACGCAGGGCTCTGGCTCAGGCCGTGGCGTCTGGGGAAGGCCGGGGAGCAGCAGGGAAGTGAAGCTGGAAAACAGTTGCGTGGTCCCTGCCAGTCCCGACCGTACGTGGAACTACCTGATGGACGTCGCCACCGCCGCGAGGTGCGTTCCCGGTGTCGTGGAGGTTGCCTCCGACGGGGAGGGACGCTTCCGGGGCACGCTGAAAGCCAGGGTCGGCCCGATGAGCATCAACCTGTCCGGGACGGTCAGTGTCGCAGAGCAGAACGAGGCTGATGGCCGAGCCAGGTACGTCGTGGAGGCCAGCGACCGTCGAATCGGCGGCGGCGTCAAGACCGAGATGCTGGTCCGGATGAACGGGATATCCGCTGCGGAGACTGAGCTGGTAATCGAGACCGACACCACATTCATGGGGCGCCTGGGAGAGTTGGGGCAGCCGGTGATACGCCGGAAGGCGCAATCGACCATCGAGGAGTTCGCCAAGAACCTGGCCAAGGAGCTGTCGGAGCGAGGTCAGGTCTGAACAATTGGAAGAACAGTACAGACAGGGAATCGTGGCGAATGGCCAGTTCTACCTGTTCACCAGGCATTTCCTGGACAACAGGGTCAAGGGCGTACACCTCGAGGCAACCCATGAACGAATCATCGAGGCGTTAATTGCCCCGGACCATGTTCAAGCTCCCGAGGGGAACCGAACTGTCTACTGGAAGAGTATATTAGAATCGGATCAAGGCAATTGGTGGCTGGTAGTGGTTATTGCGGAGGAGGCCACAGGGTTGCAGATCTTGTCCGCATACAGGGATACGACCGACCGAGGAGAAAGACTGTGGGGAACGTAATGGAACTGGACATAGACTTCTCCTCTGTGGGAGATCTCCTGTCCATGTGGATACGAACAGGTCCTTCTGAAAGCGGCGCTAAGGTTGTAACCCTGAAACCGAACATCTCCAGCTTCTATAAGGCGGGCGACAAACTTGTCGGCATCTACTGGTTTGACGCCTGCAAAATCCTGATGCCTGTGCTGGAGCGGGGCGATATGTCCGAAGTCGAGAAATACCCGGAGCTGTTGGTTGACTACTGTCGCGATACCGACACGTTGACTTTCGGCAACCGCGAGCCGGTCGTGCGGAGCCACGAGATGGCCACGGGACTCACCGCCCATATCGACCGCAGGGGACTGGCCGGCAGTTTTACCATGGAAAACGCATCCGCCATCCTGCTGCACCATTTCAGGAATCCGATAGACAAGATGGACAATACGCCCGCGAACACGACGACGCCCGAGCTTTCGGCGCGTCTTCCGGATAGATAAGCCTCGTCCCAAATCCTTACCATACAGGGGATCGCCGTGTGCGGCATTGTTGCTTACGTGGGGCAGGATGAAGCCTGGCCCATCATTTATGAAGGCCTGAAACGACTGGAGTACCGGGGCTACGACAGCGCCGGGATCGCCGTCGTCGACGATACCGGCGCCATGCACCTGCGCAAGACGGTTGGCAAGGTCAGCGGACTGGCCGCCACCATCAATGGAGTCGCGCCGCGCGGTTCCCTGGGGCTGGGACACACCCGCTGGGCCACTCACGGCGCCCCGTCCCACGACAACGCTCATCCCCATACGGATTGCAGCCATCGAGTCGCGCTGGTCCACAACGGCATCGTCGAGAACTACCTGGAACTCAAGCAACGGCTAACGGCCGCGGGGCATATTTTCCGGTCGGAGACTGACACCGAAGCCCTCTCTCACCTGGTAGAGGAGGGAATGTCGCTGGGACTCAGCTTCGAGGAGGCGTTCCTTCGGATGGGGAGCATGGTGCAGGGTTCATCTGCGATCACCGCCACGCTTCAGGGCGAGGACGGCCCGATCTGCGCTCTCCGTCTCGGTTTTGCCGGCGGCATCGTCGTGGCCCACAATATGGATGAACAGGGGCGGGGACAGGGCATCGTTGCCAGCGACCTGCCGGCCATTCTGCCCGTGCTGGAACAGGACCAGAGTGCGCGGCATGTTGGCTTCCTCGAGGGCGGCGAGATGGCCGTGGTCAGCCGCGAAGGAGTGCGGTACTGCGACCTTTCGGGACGTCCAATCGTGAAGGAGCCTCGCCAGGTTTCGCGGGATGACGTGCTGGTGGACAAGGGCGGGTACCGTCATTTCATGCTCAAGGAAATCATGGACCAGCCCCAGGCGATGACCGCGGCCCTGCGCGACCGCGCCGACTTTGCCGGCGGGCTCGTCACCCTGCCCGATTTCCCGCTCACCCCGGCCGCCATCAGGCAACTGGACCGGGTGGTGCTCATTGGTTGTGGCACCAGCCTGCACGCTGCCCAGGTGGGTCGGCAATACATGGAGAGGCTGGCGGGGGTTTCCGCCGAGGCCGAGAGTGCCTCGGAGTTCCGATACCGTGACCCGATCATCGGCCCCCGAACCCTGGTGGTCTCCATCGGGCAGTCTGGGGAGACCGCCGACACCATCGCCGCCATGCACCTGGCCCGCGAAAGGGGAGCAACGCTGGTTACTATCTGCAACGCCGAGGAGAGCCAGGCTGCCCGCATCGCTCACGGGGCCCTGTACATGCGAGCGGGTCTCGAGGTTGGGGTGGCGAGCACCAAGACCTTCGTGTCATCACTGACCATCCTGCAACTGCTGGCCACTTATCTCGGGCAGGTGCGCGGCCACCTGGACGCCGGCGCCACCCGGAACCTGGTGGACCAGTTGGCGCGTGGTCCCGGCCTCATCGGAGAGGTGCTGGCCGGGTCCGACATCTATCGTGAGCTGGCTCGACAGGTGGGGCACTACAGCAATTTCCTGTTCCTGGGTCGCGGGGCCAACGCGGCCATCGCCTCCGAGGGCGCACTGAAGCTGAAAGAGATCAGCTACATCCACGCCGAGGGCTACCCGGCGGGTGAGATGAAGCACGGGCCCATCGCTCTCATCGATCCGGCCATGTGCACCGTCGCCTTGGCTCCCCGGGACGGGTTGCGGGACAAGACCCTGAGCAACATCAAGGAGGTCAAGGCACGGGGCGGGGTTGTCGTGGCCGTGCTGACCGAGGGGGACCATGATGGTGCCTCGGAGGTCGATTATCCCCTCTTCATCCCGAAGGCATCCGAGATGCTCCTCCCGCTGATCACCACCGTGCCCCTGCAACTGCTGTCGTACCATATCGCGCTGCTGCGGGGCTGCGACGTTGACCAGCCACGCAACCTGGCCAAGTCAGTCACGGTGGAGTAGCGTGCGTTTTCTCACTTGTCGCCACCGGTCCGGTGGCGGAATTAGCACCCGACGAAAATGCGAATCGGCTGCCAAAGGGGTGGCAGGGTCTTGCAGTAATCCCCGCTTCGGTGAAATGATATTAGGTACCAGGGCGTATGCGCCCCAAACGGCATGCCGCAACAGCGCCCCGGCCTACGGGGCGTTTAATTTGGAATAGGGACTGAGTCGATGTATCTCAAGCTGGAATACCCACCCGTTTCCCTGGACGATTACCTGCTATATATGCCGCCGGCCCAGGCCGACGAATTGCTTTCGCTGGCCTCGGAGATGAGCCAGTATCGTTTTGCTCACCTGAACAGCACCGCCACCGGCGGCGGGGTGGCCGAAATCCTGCAGTCAATGGTGCCGCTGTTCAACGCCCTGGGGGTACCCACCGAGCGCATCGTTATCAATCCCACCCAAGCCGAATTCTTCCAGGTTACCAAGAAGATCCACAACCTCCTGCAGGGCGCAGACGGTTCCCTGTCCAACGACGAACTGGAGGTCTACCACGACAACATCCGGCAGGTGGCGAAGGTGATGAGCCACGACTCGGTGTCGGCCGACATCTGGTTCATGCACGACCCCCAGCTCCTGCCGCTGGCCGGCCTTCTCCGCCGTAACGGCTCGGCCAACTCGAAGGCGTGGTTCTGGATCTGCCACATCGACCTGACCCGCCCCAACGACAGTGCACTGTCATCGCTGCTGCCGTTGCACGACGACTATGACCACCTGATTTTCTCGCTGGAGGACTACGTTCCCCGGCACATGCTCAACGGGACTCCGGTTTACATCGCACCGCCGGCCATCGATCCGCTCACCAGCAAAAACCAGGCCATGGACGAAACAGAGGCCTGGGACATCGTTTCGAGGATGGGAGTGGACAGGAGCCGCCCCCTGGTCACCCAGGTGTCGCGTTTCGACCTGTGGAAGGACCCGTGGGGCGTCATCGACGCCTATCGGATGGCCCGCAAGTCGGTGCCGGGGCTACAGCTTGCCCTCCTGGGACTCTCCCAGGCCGCCGACGACCCGGAGGCCCTGGAGGTGGTGAACAGCGTGGCGGCCCACGCGGGTGGGGATCCGGACATCCACTTGTACCACGACCCCTCAGGCTTGCCTGCCAGCATCGACGAGATTGTCAACGCCTTCCAGGTGGCATCCTCGGTGCTGATGCAGAAGTCGACGAGGGAAGGCTTTGGCCTGACGGTCACCGAGGCGATGTGGAAGGGCAAGCCGATGATCGGCGGTAACGCGGGCGGCATACGGCTGCAGATCGAGGACGGAGTCAGCGGCTACCTGGTCTCATCGCCAGAGGAGTGCGCGGACCGAATCGTGGCCCTGATGTCCAGCGATTCCCTCGCCGAAAACATGGGCACCGCAGCCCACGACAGCGTGCTGCACCGCTTCCTGCTGCCGCGCCTGGCTCTCGACTACCTGAAGGTCGCCAAAGAGCACGTGAGCTGAAACTTCTGCCTCTGTTCGCAAAACGAAGTCTGCTAAAATTCGATCCAGGTTTCACCACAGCGGGATTGGAGCTTTTTGTAGCTTGCATTGTCGGTCCTTAGCGTTCTCTGAGGTTTTTCGTCCTGGCAATGGCACCTGTTCTGGAAGACGACATGAACACACCGACCATAGTAGTGCTTATAGACGGGCTTGACCCTGAGTACCTTGAGGCGTGTACCGCGCCGAACCTGTCGGCCATGGCCCGGCAGGGGTTCCGTGTCGATGGCCGCGGCATGACGCCCAGCGTTACCAACGTCAACAATGTATCGCTGGTCACCGGCAGCTACCCCGAGCAGCACGGGATCACGTCCAACTACCTGCTCGACAGGGATCTGGGCGAGGAATTCTACATGGAGTCGGGCGAGTTCCTGCGCGCCGAGACCATGTTCCAACGGGCGACCGCATGCGGCCTGCGTTCCCTGCTGGTTACCGCCAAGGACAAGCTGCGCCGCCTCCTTAGCGACGGAGCGACGGTCAGCATATCCTCCGAGGAGCCGCCCGGCTGGGTGGTCAGCGGAGTGGGCGAGCCCCCGCCGATCTACTCGCTGGAGGTCAACCGCTGGGTACTGGAGGCGGGGCGGTACGCCATGTCCCGCGAACATTTCGATCTGGTGTACCTGACCACCACCGACTATGCCATGCACACCTACGGCCCCGTCCACTCCGAGTCGGCGCGCCACGTTACGCTGCTGGACGAGGGGCTGGGCGCGGTCAGGGAACAGGCACCGGACGCCCGGATGCTGGTGACGGCCGATCATGGGATGTCCGAGAAGACCCGCATGCTGCATCTGCCCGCCGAACTGGCCCGTTATGGAATTTCCTCGCAGGCCGTTCCGGTAATCAAGGACCGGTACGTGGTGCATCATTCCAACCTCGGCGGCAGCATTTATGTCCACCTCGAGAACAGGACCGACCTGAACGCTGCGGTCGATGCCCTGCGGCATCTCGATGGTGTTGAGGACGCCCTCCCCGGGGAGGAGGCATCGCTCCGTTTTCACCTGATGCCTGAACGGGTGGGCGACATATTCGTGCTGGCGGATCCCGCCACCGTCTTTGGCGATCCATCCGAGGTGACCATGCCCCAGGGTCTGCGTTCCCACGGCTCGGCCCACGAGACCACGGTCCCCATCATCGGCTCTGGTCCCGGCCTGGACGGCGGAGTTGCCGCAGATCGTTTCCGGCACAACCTGGACGTAGGACGATACGTTTTCCAGGATGTGCTGCCACCGCGCCCCTGAGGATCCGCTGAATGACCGATACGGCCAGTACAATACGCGTCGCTGCTCCAGCCACCACGGCCAACCTGGGCCCTGGTTACGACTGCCTGGGAATGGCGCTGGACATCTGGAACACGGTAGAGATCGAGCCACTGCCCGCAGGCGAGGCACCCTCGGTCGCCGTCTCCGGCGAGGGTGATGGGGAATTGCAGGCGGGGCCGGAAAACCTGGTTTACCGATCGATGGAATTCCTCTTCCGCGAAATGGGCAGGGAACTGCCACCGGTCAAGGTCCGCTGCAGCAACGAGATCCCGCTGGCCCGGGGGCTGGGCAGCAGCGCCGCCGCGATAGCAGGAGGCCTGGTGGCGGCCAACACCCTTTCGGGCGGAGAGTTCAAACAGCGCGACCTGCTGGAAATGGCGGCAACCATCGAGGGGCACCCCGACAACGTGGCCGCCGCCGTGATGGGCGGCCTGCAGTTGGTGGTGACCGAGGAAAGCACCCTCTACACGGTACCGGTCAGCATCCCCTCGGCCATGCACACGGTGCTGTTCATTCCCGACATGCGCATCGCCACGGCCGACGCACGAGCCGTGCTGCCCCAGGAGTTGTCGGTGGCCGATGCGGTACACAACATGTCCCGGGTCGCCCTGCTGGTGGCCGGGATGGCCACCAATCACCCGGAATACCTGGACATCGCGACCCAGGACCGGCTGCATCAACCGTATCGTCAGCCCCTGTTCCCGGCAATGAAACTTCTGATGAAAGCTGCCCGCGATGCCGGCGCACTTGGCGCGTTCCTCTCCGGCAGCGGGTCGACGGTGCTGGCGCTGACGCAGGGCCGAGAGATGACAGTGGCCTACGAGATGGCCGAGGCGGCCCGGCAGGCCTCGGTGGAGGGCACGGTGAAAGTGACCCAGCCCACCGCCCTGGGGGCGCACCTGCTATCCTAGCTCCAACAGGACATGTTGATGACTACTCTTAGCGTTGCAATTCAGGTCGGCCATCCCGCTGGCGGTGATTTGACAGAGGTTACTGCGTTAGTGGGTACGGGTGCCCATCACTCTATGCTGCCAAAGTCGCTTCTGGAGCAACTCCACATATTCCCCATTGCGGAGAGAAACTTCACCTTCGCAGACGGGGCCGTGGAAGTGCTCGACATTGGTCAAGCTCGGGTGTTTATGCGGGACGAGGAATGGATTTGCCCTGTCATTTTTGGGCCTGAGGGAAAATACCTGCTGGGTGCCACTACGCTTGAGGCTTTTGATCTGGCCGTGGATCCTAGTCGTCAAAGATTGGTTCCGGTGATTCACCCAGAAAGGCCCTACTTGACTAGTGTTTAGGGTTTCTCTGAAAGTGGATAGAGCGTGGGCTATCCATTATTGCGGATCATTCAATTCCTCCTGAGTCTGAATCCAATGCCTCTCATCGTCCAGAAATACGGCGGCTCCTCGGTGGCTGATGCCGACAAGATTATCAACGTGGCCGGGCGCATTGGCGCGGTTCGCCAGTCCGGAACGGACGTTGTGGTGGTCGTTTCGGCCATGGGCGACACCACCGATGAGCTGATCGAACTGGCCCACACCATCTCCGCGGAACCGCATGCCCGCGAGATGGACCTGCTCCTCTCGACGGGGGAGCTGGTCTCATCCACACTCTTGACCATGGCCCTAAGGGAACAGGGACACGAGGCCATAAGCCTGAGCGGGCCACAGGCGGGCATCCGCACCGATACCAGCTTTGGCCGCGCCCGCATCAGCCGCATCGAACCGGAGCGGGTGAGGCGTGAGTTGGACGCGGGACGAATCGTGGTAGTGGCCGGCTTCCAGGGCATAACCCCGGAAGACGACGTAACCACCCTGGGCCGCGGCGGCTCCGACACCACCGCCGTGGCCATTGCCGCCGCCCTGAACGCCGATCGCTGCGAGATATACACCGACGTCGACGGAATCTACACCGCGGATCCCCGCATCGTACCCGATGCACGCAAGCTGGACGAAGTGGGGTACGAGGAAATGCTGGAGCTGGCCAGCCTGGGCGCCAAAATGCACCCCCGCTCCATCGAGCTGGGCGGCGTGTACCGGGTGCCCATTTACGTCGCGTCCAGTTTCAACGACGTGCCCGGGACGCTGATACACGCCGTTGGCGACGGTCCCGGCGACGCCTTTGCCGTGGATCCCGGGGCCCCAGGGCACCCTAAGGCAACTTCAACGACCACCTGTGGCCAAGCGGCGAAAAATCCGGGCAATAGCAATCCGGGCCAGAATTCAGGTCAGAATCCGGTCGAGAATCAGATGGAAGACAGAATTAAAGTAACCGGTATCGCCTACAACGCCAGCGTCGCCAAGATCACCGTGCAGAGCGTGCCCGACCGACCGGGACTGGCCGCCTCTCTGTTTGAGCCGCTGGCAGAGGCCAGCATCAGCGTGGACACCATCGTTCAGAACACGGGCGGAGACCAGTCGACAGACATCAGCTTCACCGTCAGCCGCACCGACCTCCCGGCTGCCGTGCGCCTCGTGGAATCCCTGGCGCCGCAGATGGGCGCCGCCGGCGTTGTCAGCGCCAACAGACTCGCGGCGGTCAGCATCGTTGGCTCCGGTATGCAGAACACGCCGGGCTACGCATCGCGCATGTTCCGGCTGCTGGCCAATGGCGGGATCAATATCGACATGATCACGACTTCCGAAATTCGCATATCCTGTATAATCGACGAGTCGCAGGGCCGTGATGCCGTGCGGATTCTCCACGAGGGATTCCATCTGGACCGCGCCTGATGGCACCGCAGCGCAAGGTGACGGATGTGCCCCGGCTGACAAGAGGAGCCGGTACTGCCTCGATACATCGCCGTTGCGAGACCTGATCATAAACCGTCATTCCGCTCCCTGATTCTCGGGCCCACTTTCCAGGAGTGATTGCCGTATTTCGCACTCCGACTCCTCTTCCTCCCCGGAAATCCTTCTCTCCGTTGTGATTCCCGCTTACAACGAGGAGTTGCGCATATCCCGGACCGTCCGGGAGGTAACCGATTACCTGGACTTGCAGCACTATGGCTGGGAGGTCATCGTAGCCGACGACGGTAGCACGGATGCCACGGCCAGCCTGGTGCGGGAGGCCTCCGGAGAGCACGAAAGGGTCCGAGTCCTGTCGCTGCCCCACGGTGGCAAGGGATGGGCAGTGCGCAACGGGATGCTGGCCGCTGGCGGCGAATTCCGTCTGCTTTCCGACGCGGACCTTTCGGTTCCCATCGCACAGGTCGAGCGCCTTCTGCCCCCGCAGAACGGAGGCGTCGACGTTTCCGTGGGGTCCCGTGAGGCGTCCGGGGCGGCGCGCTACGGCGAGCCGTCGCGCCGGCACCTGATGGGCAGGGCTTTCAATGCTTTCGCCCGCTGCCTTGCTGCTCCCAGGATTGCCGATACCCAGTGCGGGTTCAAGTGCTTCAAGGCTCGCGCCGCGGAAGAACTGTTCAGCCGTGCCACGATGAACGGCTTCTCCTACGATGTCGAAATTCTCCATCTCGCGCACCGTCTCGGGATGACGATTGCCGAAATTGGAGTCGACTGGCATTACCGAGAACACAGCAAGGTTAGGCCCTTTCGCGACGCCTTTTCGATGGGCCTCGATTTGTTGCGAATCAGGTGGCGGCACCGGGACGCCTTTCGTCGCTAAATTCCGAAATTCGTACCATACATAAAGTCACACAAATTGCCCATAATTTCCTCACTCGCAGGTTGATATTTCTATTGACCCTGGCAGGCGGGCGGGTGTATCAGTAGATATGCAGTATTAGTATTCTACTCGGCCTTGGGAATCCGGGAGAAAATCGCCCACAGCGATAGGGGAGAACATCCCGGTTTTCCGTAAAGGGCCAGGCATAGATGGAAGGAGAAGATGAACGCGCAATCGACTGCCGCCGTCGGGGGGGCAAAATTCAGGAAGGACCTGGATCGCGAGGCAGTGGGCCTGGCAATGAAAGGGGAATGGGAGCGGGCCGCAGAGGTCAACCGGGCCATTCTCGAGTTGTCCTCGGATGACGTCGAAGCAATGAACCGGCTCACCAAGGCCCTCATGGAACTCGGCAGCTACGATGAGGCCAACACCGTGGTTGACCGCGTTCGCCAGCTTGCGCCGTACAACAACATAGCCCGGAAGAACAGGGCCCGCCTTGACCAGATGCGAACCGGCGCCGCGGCGACTACGAGGCACGCACGCAGAGCCGCTGGTGCACCGCAGCTGTTTATCGGCGACAGCGGCAAGTCGGCCTCAACCACCCTGCGACACACTCCACGCAACCTGTCGCCGGCGCTGATTTCTCCGGGTGCACCGGTGCAGTTGGTCATCGAGCACCACGGAATCAGCGTCTACTCGGATGATGGCGAATACCTGGGGCAGGTGGACCCGCGCCTGGGGCATCGGCTGGGCCGGCTGATCGAAGGCGGCAACACCTACGAGGCGGCGGTCATTGGCGCCAGCGCCGAGGGGATCAGTATCATGATCCACGAGACGTCGCGGCACCGCAGCCTGCAGAATGTCGCGTCATTCCCCAACCACGCCGCCATGAACACTCAGCCGCGACTTAACCGGAGCGGCGATGTGGAGGATGCAGTGTCCCCGGATGACGAATTGGACGACGACGAAGAGGGAGTGATTGACGAGGACGAGTTGCAGGCGGCCTGGAACGAGAACGAGTAGCCGGCCAGTGCATGCTATCGGGACTCTCGTAGGCCCGTATATCCCAAGCAAAAGCGGGGCGCACGATTGGGCGCCCCTTTCTCATTTGCGTTTATCTGCCTGAAATTTCTGGCGAGGTCGCTGGTTCGGGGGTGCCCCAAGGGGCTGAGGATGGGGTGGACCCGAGCCGTCAGGTTAAATGAGGGAGCAGCACGTTCACCATTCGCTCCACGTCGGCGATGTCTTCCCTGATGAGGTCAGGACTCAACAGTTCCCTACGCTTGTAATAGTTCACGTGGAGCGCTTCAGCAGCACGCGACATTTCCCTCAGGCGCGGTTGTCTGTATCTCTGACGGGCGTTCATGACGACGTTTGAAAAGTCGTCGTGATGCTCATATTTCCAACCGTTAGCAGCGGCAACCGCCTTGATAATGTGGGCTGCCGCTCCCCAGCCCTTTTCGGATGCCTGGTGAAAGTCCCCGACCGCAAAGTAACCCTTACTTCGCTCCAGGAAGTCTTTGGCCAGTTGCACATGCTCGGTTATAGCGCTAGTCGTCATAGTATCTTTGTGGTGGTTGGGTTCTGATCAGGTTTTTCCTCCAGAATACCAACGGGTATCATTCGTTAACAGTGGCATCATGGGGGGTGTTGAATATCCTGCCAATCAAACATTCGGCAGTAGGAATCAGACTGCTGCGAATGAGTCACGATGCAGCCGGGCGCTAGATCATAAACACCGGGTGATCGTCGCGATTGATCCGGGTTTCGCCTGCCATGCTTTCTCGGAGGAATTTAGGCAGGGCGAACATGCCGCGGTGCGTTTCTCCGTCGTAATGGCGCAGCGGCTTGTTGATTCGCTGGGCGATGGCGGTGTCGATGTCTGATTCCGGCCCCTGTGTCAGGGCAGCATCGGAGGCGATGGTGAACCCCCACAGCGTCTGGAAGGCGGGCACATGAACCTGAACTGCCGCAGTGTGGGAGAATACCTCGCTCAAGGTGTGAAATATGGTGGTGAAACACTCGCGGTGGTTAGGCAGTCCTGCTGGTCCCGACTGGGTCACCAGTATGCCGCCGGGATTCAGCCGCGATTTCGCTATGCTGTAGAACTCGTTGGTGTACAGCAGGTAGGCGGTCCCCTCTTCAAGTGGATCGACCAAGTCCAGGACGATCACGTCGTACCCGTCTCCGCCTGATTGCAGAAACGCGCGAGCGTCCTCGTGCCGCAGCGTCACCCTTGAGTCATCAAAGCTTCCCTGGTGGTGGTCAGGAAGATGCGCGCGGCACAACTCAACGACCTCGCGGTCCAGGTCGATCATCGTGGCGCGTTCCACAGATCTGTGGGCCAGTACCTCTCGGAGTGTTCCCCCCTCACCACCGCCGCCGATGAACACCGACCTGGGCTCGGGATGGAACAGCATCGCAGGATGCACCAGGGACTCGTGGTAGATGAACTCGTCCGACTCGGTGGACTGCGTCTTGCCGTCAAGCACCAGCGTTCTGCCAAAGACATCAGAGTCCAGGACCTCCACCTTCTGGTAGGCGGTTGACCCTGAAAACAGAACAGACTTAAGCCGCAACAAAACGGCCAAATCTGGGGAAACGCTTTCGGCGAACCAGTTACCGGTAAGTTCCATCGGCTGGGGACCTCAGCCCGAGACTGCCTGGGGTACCAATCCCCTTTCAATCTCCTTGAACTCCGGGTCCCGGCATTCCAGTTGCTCGGCGAGGCGGCTGGCTGCGTCCATGGGCGAAAAAGTTGATCCGCAGGTAAATATGTCTGCGGCGGCATAGCTTAATTCCGGCCACGTATGTATGGAAATATGTGACTCGGCTATGGCCAAGATGCCGGTAACGCCCTGTGGGGTAAAGCGGTGAAAAGATTCTCCGACGACTGTGGCGCCTACGTCATTGGCGGCCGTCAGCATCGCCTGACGTATGTAATCGAGGTCGTTGAGCAGGATGGAGTTACAGTCCCTGAGCTCCAGCAAGACATGACTACCTAGAACGGTCAATCCACAGGTCCTCCCTTTGTGTCATGAGTGCATCGCCACTTTAGGTCTCGTATTGGGCGACAGCTAGTAATTTTATATGTCCGTCTAGCTGTAATCAATACGTTCCATGTTTGCCAGAACTTGAAAAACAGTTGCCGGGACGGTTCCTTCCCCGTCCCGGCATACCCTGGCAAATTTCTAGAGCGACTGGACTAGTGTACCTTATTCCTTGCGTGTGTTGAAGGGCGAAATCAGGGCTGTATCAGTACTCGCACAGCCCCGTCGGGGTCTTTGCGTTGGGTAAGCAGGCGGTGCCCGGCCTGCTCGGCCCAGAGCGTTACGTCATAGATGTTCAGCGCGTCGGCAAGGATCGCCTCGACAAACGATTCCCGGTCCTGCTCCATCTGGTGTGTCAGGGCCGCGATGACCCCGGCACAACTCTTGCCGCGACCATCAATCACCACCCAGCCGTTGGTGGCGGTGACGGTCGGGGCGTCCTCATGGACGGCGATTTCCCCGCTCTTTCGCATGTCCAGTTGGCGCTTGAACTCGGCGACGGCCTCCCAGGCCACGGCCCGGCCCCGGTCGCCCGAGGCGCAGACAGCGCCGCGAACGCCAACGATGTCCGGGTTGATACGGGCCAACTCGTCAAGGTCGCTGATCTTCAGGTGGCCGGACAGTGCCGTGCTCAGGCCAAGTTGCTTGCCCTCCAGCACGATCTGGCGCAGTACCGGCTCTGGCATGAAATTGAACAGGTTCCGCCCGTCCTTGGTCAGGGTGTCGATCAGGAAACCGTCGCATTCACCGTCCCTGGCCAGTTGCACCATCAGGTGAGGGTCGAGGCCGCCCTCGTACAGCTCGTTATCGGCGAACAGCGAGCCGACCAGCTTGGTATTGAATCCGTCCAGCGCACGCCGGGACTCGCGCAACACCTCGACGGCAGTGTCGTATTCGGCCACTCGGAAGCCCACCTTGACCGAAGTGGCGTCCATCATGCCAGCGGCGTAGACGGCCATGGCCACGGTGCCAGCTTGGTTGGGCACAACGCCGAGGGTCACGCTCACGTGCTTTTCCACCGGGATGATGCCCCGCACCTGGCGGACGGTGGAGGGATGTCCAGAACCAACCATCGCCTCCTGCAGGTTCTTGACGTCCACGACGTCGGCGCCGCCCTGTTCGGCTTCGAGAGCCTCGTCAACGTCCTGCACGCTGACCATCAGCAGCATGCCGGAGGCGAAGTTGTCGTTGCCGGTCAGCCACGCCGTGCGCGATTGAGGGTCGGTGGGCCGGGCATAGACCGGTCGCGGCGTGTAGGTCGAGCCACTGGGCGCGATTCTTTCGGGTACCTCGGCGCGAACGGGCTCGGGTACGCGGGGCTTGAGCGGCTCCAGCTCCTGCCGCAGCTGCGCTTTTTCTTCCGCCGTCAGGTCGAGCAGCGGCAGGCGTGGCTTGCCGGCGGCCATGCCCATCAGCTCACCCCAGTGCTTGACCAATGATACGGGCAGTGCGCCGTTGTACTTGTCGACCGTGCGAGTCCACCAGGCGTCCGACAGCTCGTTCAGGCGGCGCAGGTGCTGGTCGTAGAACGCCTCGTCCAGGTCGCCCTGGCAGGCCCGCTCGATCCAGCGCACGTAGTTGTTGGCGCCGGGAACGTCGAAGCGCCAGTCGGAGGTGTTGGCAAACATCACCTGCTGGTTGATTCCCAGCTCCTGACCCTTGAAGTAGATCCACTCGTCGGGCGTGCTGATGATGGAGTCCTGTCCCAGGGTCAGGTGCGCTTCGATGGAGAGCTGCTGGTTGAAGCTGGCCTCCTTCACACCCACCACGTTGGGAAGGTTGCACAGGCGCTCCAGGCCGTTGACGCTCATAGTGATGCCGAACTGCGGCGAGTTGTAAAACATGATGGCCAGGTTCGTGTGTTCGGCCAGCAGCCGGACGTACTCCACCACCTGGTCCTCGACCTTTGTGACCATGTACGGTGGGGCGACGATGAGCAGGTCATAGCCAAGACGCTCGGCGTTGGCGGCCAGCGACAGCATCTCGGGTGCGGAAGTATGGGTCACGTGGGCGCCGATGGGCCAGCTCCCCGCGTCCGACGAGGAGTGGGCCTCTTCTGCCACTGACTCCATCACGTCCACGCGCTCCTCGTGAGTGAGGCTCCAGAACTCGCCCATGCCCCAGGTGCAGCCGGCGCCCACGGTGCCGAGGCTGCGCACGTGCCGGATGTTGCGTTTCATGCCCTCGCGGTCGAACCGGTTGTCGGGGGTGAAGGGCGTAATCAGCGTCGTCCACTGGCCCTTGAGAGTCTCCCACGCCCATTCCTGGGCCTCATGCTTCTTGTAGGTTGCCATAGTCACACTCCCTCACGAAGCGTTTCAGTCTTGCTGGTTTGTCTCGCCTGTCGCCATCTCTCCAGCAGAGGCAGGTAAGGCTTTTGCTCTTCCGCTGGCAGTCTCTCGATGTTGGAGAGGAAAGGCTCCAAATCCTTGAAGTTATGCTCGTAGCAGTCCCGGCTCCAGCATTCGCCGCACCCATAGTCTGTGTTGTCGGGACAACCCCCGCAACAGGCGTGATGGTCGCAATCCGCGAGCCCGCTGCAAACGCAGATACCGTCTATTAATGTTGGTTCAGGTAAATACATCATATCTCACTCCCTACCAACTCCGTTGCGGATTTCCTCGGGCAGCAGGGCCAGTATTTGCGAGATTGCCCGTTGAATACCCGGCAACGCCAATTCGACGTCATCTGTTTCGAGTTCGGGGTGATAGAAGTTGTCATGAAGGCTTTTCGATGCCAGGAAATTGTTGTGGAAATTGTCGTCGTCGATTTCCCTGCTCAAGTTTCTGGCGAAGTTCAGCATCCCGCGGTGTCTGATTACAATCGGTCCACGCCAAGCGTCAACAGCGTGAATGGCTTGGGAAACGCTGTCCCAGAGCAGTTCACCAGCCTTGCCCGGCTCGTTGTTTTCCAGAGCCTCTAGCGCGTTGTCCATATACTGGTGGCAATGGACTACGTGGTTTCGGGCGGCCTCAATGTCAGGTGCTGTAGCAGTAGCCATCGGTGGATTCTCCGTTGAATTCCCTGGTCTGGTTCGTCCAGTACGGGGACGCACGTCCTGCAACGACCCCAGGAGTTCGCCTCTCCATTTTAGCTGTTCATCTCCTACTCGTCGTCGCCGTACTGGGCCTTCAGGGAATCCACAACTGCCGGGTCGGCCAGCGTTGTCGTGTCACCCAGGGCGCGGCCCTCGGCGACATCGCGCAGCAGGCGGCGCATGATCTTGCCGCTGCGGGTCTTGGGCAGCTCGGCGGCGAAGTGGATGTCGTCGGGGCGGGCCATTGCGCCGATCTTGCCGGCGACGTGGGCCTTGAGCTCGGTGATAACGTCGTCCGAGATGTCCACCCCGTCCTTGAGTGTTACGAAAGCAACAACGGCCTGTCCCTTGACCTCGTGGTCCTTACCGATGCAGGCGGCCTCTGCGACTTTCTGGTTGTCCACCAGCGCGCTCTCCACTTCCATGGTCCCGATGCGGTGGCCCGAAACGTTGATCACGTCATCAACGCGGCCCAGCAGCCAGAAGTAGCCATCCTCGTCCAGCCTGGCCCCGTCGGCGGTGAAGTAGATGCCGTCGTACCGGGACCAGTAGGTATCAATGAACCGCTCAGGGTCGCCATATACCCCCCGCAGCATCGAGGGCCAAGGTTGCTTGACGACCAGGTAGCCGCCTCCGCCGAGGCCGACCGGGTTGCCGTCAGAGTCCAGGATCTCGGCCTGGATGCCCGGGAAGGGCCTGGTGGCCGAGCCGGGCTTGAGGGTGGTCAGGCCGGGCAGGGGCGCGATCATCATGGCCCCGGTCTCAGTCTGCCACCAGGTGTCGACCACCGGGCAGCGGCCCCCCCCGATGTGCTGCCAGTACCAGACCCACGCTTCCGGGTTGATCGGCTCGCCGACGGTGCCCATCAGACGCAGCGACGACATGTCGTGCTTGTTGGGATAGCCCTCGCCCCAGCGCATGAAGGTTCGGATGGCAGTGGGCGCGGTGTACAGGATGGTGACCGCGTACTTGGCGACGATGGCCCAGAACCGGTCGCGGTCCGGGTAGTCGGGCGAGCCTTCGTACATCACCGTTGTCGCGCCGTTGGCCAGCGGGCCGTAGACGATGTAGCTGTGCCCCGTCACCCAGCCGATGTCAGCGGTGCACCAGTAGATGTCGTCCTCTTTGATGTCGAACACCCACTTGGTCGTCGCCTGTACGCCCAGCAGGTACCCAGCGGAGCTATGGACGATGCCCTTGGGCTTGCCGGTGGTGCCGCTGGTGTAGAGCAGGAACAGCATGTCCTCGCTGTCCATGGGTTCCGGCTCGCAGGTCATGGGTTGGCCTTCCATCAGGTCGTGCCACCAGATGTCGCGGCCGTCCACCATCTTGTCGTCGGCGGTGCCGGTGCGGCGCAGCACCACCACCTTCTCGACGCTCGGCGCTCCGTCCAGAGAGTCGTCGGCGTTCTGCTTGAGAGGAATCACTCCGCCGCGACGATAGCCGCCGTCCGCGGTAATCAGCAGCTTGGACTCCGAGTCGTTGATGCGGTCGCGCAGCGACTCGGCGCTGAACCCGCCGAACACGACGCTGTGCGGCGCACCGATGCGGGCGCAGGCCAGCATGGCTATGGGCAGCTCGGGTGTCATGGGCAGGTAGATGGTGACCCGGTCGCCCTTCTTGATGCCCAGGCTCTTCAGACCGTTGGCGAACTGGCAGACTTCGCGGAGCAGGTCACCGTAGGTGTAGACCTTCCAGTCGCCCGGCTCGCCCTCCCAGACTATGGCGGCCTTGTTGCGGCGGCCGTTGTTGACGTGCCGATCGATGCAGTTATAGGAGACGTTGAGCTTGCCGCCGATGAACCACTTGGAAAAGGGAGCGCCGCTCCAGTCCAGCACCGTATCCCATTTCTGGAACCAGTCGAGCTCCTCGGCCAGCCCGGCCCAGAACCCCTCGGGATCAGCCGCAGCCTTGGCGTAGATGTCGGGATCGGCCATATTGGCCTTGGCGGCAAAGTCGGCGGGCGGGGGAAAGCTCCGCTCCTCCTGAAGCAGTGCGTCAATGCCTCCGGTGTTCTGGACCATCACTACCCTCCTGGTTCAATCGCTATGCGTTCCAGCCTTGCGATATTTTTTCGAGTTCGACCGCAAACGGTTGTGAGCCCCTAGTATAAACGCTGTCGAACCTGTCTAGCAGTCGCGTCATGGCCAACATTGCCGGGCTGATCCAGCCGATGGTCTCCAGGATGAGCGCGTGCTGCTCCGCGAGATCGGGCAGGTGCCAGATGGGCTCGTGGTGAAACACCCGGTTACGCAGGCGGCGGATGCGATTCAAGCGCAAGTACAGAGGCTCGCGGGTAGACTGGAGTCTTGTGGCGTGAGGGAAAACTCTGCGAAGCAACTGCGGCCACAGAATTTGTTCATAGCGGCCTTTAAACAGGTTTACCCAGAATCCCAGACTCAGAGTAACGACTACCTCCGAAACAGCAACAGGCCTTACTCCCAACTGGTAGATTCTATTCCGAGCATTATTCAACATTTCTTCTTCTTGCGTCCTCAGTCTCCCCTCGAACCAATCCTCGCTGCCAAAGTGACTCAGAGCCACCAGATGAATTCTGTTGCGCAATGCGAGTTCGAAAGTATGCAAGGCAGGATAGAGGCTTTCGCATATGGCAATATTCCAAAGGTGGGTAGCGTGCATTTCCGCCACCGCCTGCGGACTGAATCGCCGATATGGCCCTTTCAGGTCGTTCGATATAGAATTGCTTAAGTGGCTGTAAAATGAGTCTTGCGTCATAATCCTGCCTGTGTTAGCGTAGTTATGTAGGCCCCGGATGTTCCCCTCCCCGTCTTCTGCAGGAGACTGGTGATGACGCCGGGGTATCGTTTTTTGTAGTTCGGGTTGCGAGGCCGTTCAAACCGCGGCGCATTCTACCACCCTCCCTCCGTAGTTACGCCCCTGTCGCCCTTTCCCCTTCCCCGGTAGCGTAGAATCCCATTTGTGATGGATTCGCATACCGACACATCCCCTGACCCCCACTGCCGCACCCGGCCCGCGGGATCCAGCCGTGGCCGCCGTTAACGCCGCTGCGGGACCGCTGGTCCACGGCGGACGGTGGCGCGATGTGCTTATCGGCGCCACCTCGGCGCTGGCCATGTTCCTGGCCGCGCTGGACTTCTCGGTAAACGTGGCACTGCCGGAGCTGGCCGACGGGCTGGACGCCGACCTGCAGAGCGTGCAGTGGGCGCTGGTCGTGTTCATGGGTGTGAGGGCCAGCCTGGTCATGGGGACGGGCAGCTTTGCCGACCGTTTCGGGCTCCGGCGTGTCTACCTGTGGGGAGGTATGGCCTACCTCGTCTCAATGTTTTGCATCGCCTTGTCCCCTGACCTCACCTCGGTGGTCGGATTCCGGGTGCTGCACGGCATCGGCACCTCTTGCATGTACGCTGTGGCTCCGGCAATCGCCGCCAACCTGTTCCCGGCGCATCGCCGCGGGCTGGGCATGGGGTTCACTACCGGCAGCCAGGCCCTCGGCATGGTTGGAGGCACCATCGGCGCCGGATTGCTGGTGGCGTCTGGCTGGCTTGGCTTTGATTGGGAGTGGGCCTTCCTGGGGAGGGTTCCGTTCATGGTCGCGGCCCTGGTACTGGCGTGGCTCTTCCTAGACCGCGATCCCCCGTTTTCGAGGCAGGGGCCGGCCTTTGACCTCAAGGGAACCGTGGCCATGGCCATTGGAATAATCTCCCTGATCATCGGTACCCGGCTGGGGAGGGAAATCGGATGGGATAACTGGCCGGTGCTGGTACTTTTGGTCCTGGCTCCAGCGGCCCTTTATCTGTTCTGGCGCATCGAGCGGACCGCCGCTTGGCCGGTGCTGCCGTTAGGGATGTTCCGCAACCGGGGATTCCTCGTTGCCGGTGCGTGCTCGGCTTTCATTTTCCTTTCGGCCTTTGTGATCTGGTTCATTTTTCCTTTCTACGTGGCCAACTCACTTGGGCGCGGTTCGGAGGTCCTGGGAGTGATGCTTGCCGTCTCCTCGCTGTGTGGCGTGGCGATGTCTCTCCTCGGGGGTTGGATCAGCGACCGCATCGGGACCCAGATTGTGGGTGTGCTTGGCATGCTGGCTATCGCCGCGGGCCTTGCGATGATGGCGTTCCTCGACGGCGAGTCCTCGTTGGCCGCAGTGACCATCTGGGTGTCCTTGGCCGGTGCCGGGCACGGGTTGGTTCAGGCGGCCTGCTACTCGCTGGTGATGAAGAGCGTCCCGGCCGAGCGATTCGGCACCGCCGGGGGCATGCTGGCGCTGACGCAGGCCATTGGGTCCATCACCGCCATCGTGGTCCTCGGCGGCGTATTCGCCCTGCGCGAGGACCACTACCTGGCGCAGCTTGTGGGGACTATGGGCGCCGAATCCACGGCGTTCATCAGGGCCTACCGCGACGTCTTCATGATCAGCGCCGGCATTGGGGTCGTTGGTGCCTGCGTGGCGCTGCTGGGCAGGACGCCGAGGACGGTTTTACAGTAACGGCGAGACTGAAATGAGTTGCTGGGAATGTCGATTTACGTTATATTTATGGGAAGAATTTGAACTTGGATGGCGGGTGTCCCGGCGCCTGCACCGGTGGCCCTCTCCTGCGGCAAGAGAGAAAAAAGGGTTGCCCTGGAGTAGTCTATGTTGACACAAGATGAGCTGGTCGAACGGATGCGGGAATGGGCCGTCCGGGTTACCCCGCAGCGGCTGGCCATTGCCGAGGTGGTGCTCAACTCGCAGGACCATCCCACAGTTCAGCAGATTTACGAGCGAGTGCGCGGGCACTTCCCATCGATGACCCTGGCGACCATTTACTCGACCTTGGGCGTGCTGCAAAAGAGCGGGCTGATCCAGGAACTCCCTTTCCAGCGAATGTCCCGCTATGAGCCCAACATGGAACCCCACGTAAATCTAGTCTGCATCGAGTGCGAGAATGTCATCGATGCCGATACGGCAAGCGATGTTCACGATATGGTCGTGAGCCTACGAAACAGCATCACCGCAAATTCCGATTTCGAGGTGGGCTGGCAGCGGGTAGACTTCTACGGCCTCTGTCCCCGGTGCTCCGCCGCCAAGCGTCGAGGAGAACTGGCGGAGGTATAATCAAGGGCAACCTGTGGCTTCTGAGCGCAATGTTGGGCCCGGCCTGCTGTACGCACTGGCCGGGTTTTCCTTTTGGAGGTTAGGGCGATGATCACTGGAGTAGTAGGGGTCACTTTCTGGACGGACGATCTTGACAGGATGTTCATGTTCTACAACGACGTGCTGCAACTGCCGCTGCATTCCCGCCATACCGATTTCATAGCCTTTGAGCTTGGTGAAGTGCGGTTCAACATTGGACTCCACGATCGGGTGTCCGGCAACTCAAAAGACTCGTTCCGGTTCATGCCGCACCTGGGTGTATCTGACATCCATGCGGTCGCCGACCGGCTGGTCGAGGCGGGCGTGGAGTTCATTCGCCAGCCCGAGCAGGAGAGCTGGGGCGGCTGGGTCGCCACCTTCCGCGACCCGGATGGCAACACCCTGCAGTTGCTCCAGCTTGTATAATCCCTGCCGTCCACGCCAGCAAAAGGCAACTGCCGAAGTCGTAAGTCGAGATTGATCGGCAGTACTCGTGCACCCCGGAGGAATCAGTTGTGACTCAACATAACAAGGCGGAAAGAGCGGCGCAGTTCCTGCTAGAGGCCCACTGTGAACGCCGGAGGTACGAGGCGCTGCCCGATGACATCCTGCCGGCCACCATCGATGAGGCCTACGACATGCAGGAGGCGTTCCAGCTGCTGCTGGCGCCGCAGCGCGGGGCCATCGTCGGGTACAAGATCGCGCTGACCACACCGGTTATGCAGCGAATGGTCGGGTTCGATGCCCCTGCAGCGGGAGCGGTTTTCGAGAGCGGAGTGCACCATTCCCCGGCGGCGGTGAAGGCTGCAGATTTCGTTCGCATCGGCGCGGAGTGCGAGGTCGCCGTGCGGCTGACGGCGGAAATTCCGGCCAGAGGCGCTCCTTACGGCCGCGACGGCGTTGCTGGCGCAGTCGGCGCGCTGATGCCGGCTTTCGAGTTGGTGGACGACCGCGGCGCCGATTACAGCAACCTCAATTTCCTGGGTGTGGCGGCCGACAACGCCTGGAATGCCGGCGTAGTGCTGGGTCCGGAGCGGGCCGATTGGCAGGGCCTCGATCTGGAGAACTCCAGCGGCATCATGACCATCAACGGCGAGCCTGCCGGCGAGGGTTACGGACGCGACGTGCTTGGCCACCCGCTGGACGCGCTGGCGTGGCTGGCCAACACTCTCGCCGGTCGCGGCAAGGAACTCAAGGCGGGGATGCTGGTGATGACCGGCAGCATCGTGAGCACCAAGTTCCTGAACCCCGGCGACGAGGCCGCGTTCACTTTCGAAGGCCTGGGCGACATACGGCTGGGTGTGGAGTGATCTGAAAGATCACCCTGCCGCCACTTCTGTTGGATCGTAGCGGCGCAGTCCACGAATGCGGTCGTAGTCCTGATCGGCGCTTATGATGCCTTCCAGTCCGTGCTCAATAACCACAGCGGCGTGAATGGCGTCGCGAGATGAGAGACCGTTGGTTTGCGACATCAGGCGCATAGCCGTCCGGATTTCGGCGGCAGTGATGGGAATGATTTCGGAGAAGAGATTTAACAGCTTCTCAGTAACGGCCACCCCTCTCCCAAGTTCACCTCGACTGTAATAAACGTAAAGGATTTCTTGTAGGGTTTCAGCGTCTATCGCAAATTCCCCGGGCCATGCATCAACAGAATCTAGGATTCTCTTGCACGGGTCGCGGTATATGTGCTCACTACCTTCGGAGTAAATGACAACATTTGCATCCAGGAGCCTCATTGCGAAGGTTCTGATGGCTCCAAGTCTTGGCCCATTGATTTCAGAGCTCGCCAAGCTATGCCACGTTCCATTTCATGCTTTAATTCTGCCCAGTCGGCTCCCCAATCAATGGGCTGCTGTGAGCGAAGCCACCTCGCCGCCTCGTGACGCTTCTTTGCTTCCTCGTCCAGGTGGGCACGGAACACGCTATCGTATACCAGCTCTTTGATGCTCAACTTGGTTCCCGTTGATAGTTCTTCGAGGATCGCATACTCCTCATCGTCAAAGAAAATCTCGACACGATGCTTTTTTTCAGACATACCTTCCTCTGCCGGGCGAACCGTTAGACTCACTCTATCAGAACCGCTAAAGTCAGGCTACAGGATCAGCATGGCATCGCCGAAGCTGTAGAACCGGTGCCGCCTCCGGACCGCCTCGGCGTAGGCAGCGAGCATCATCTCGCGGCCGGACGCTCCACCTTCCGCACCGTACTGAGCGAAGGCGGAGACCAGCATCAGCAGAGTCGACCGTGGCAGATGGAAGTTGGTTATCATGGCGTCCACGGCGCGGAATGGGTGGCCCGGCAGGATATAGATGTCGGCGTCGCCCTCCACTGGCTCGAATCTGCGCCTCTCACGCTCCGCGTCCGATGCCGCCTGCTCCAGCACCCGGACGCTGGTTGTGCCGACGGCGATGATGCGGCGGTTCTCGGCCCTGGCACGGTTCAGCGTGTCGGCGGTCTGCCGAGTCAGCGAATAATGCTCGGTGTGGATGTGGTGCTCCGTAGGGTTTTCATCCTGCACCGGACGGAAGGTGTCGAGTCCCACGTGCAGGGTCACAAAGGCCATCTCTACCCCTGCGTCCCGGATGCTCGACAGCAACTCGGGTGTGAAATGCAGCCCCGCCGTCGGAGCCGCCGCGCTGCCCGGTTCCCTGGCGTACACCGTCTGGTAACGCTCGGGGTCTTGTAGTCGCTGCCGGATGTAGGGAGGCAACGGCGCGTGCCCCATCTGGTCGATGGATTCCTCCGACGACAGCCGCACCGCCTTCAGTCCGCTGGCCCTCGACTCGAGGATTTCGACGCTCAGCGGCTTTCCCTCTCCCACCGGACTACGTCGAGGTGGTTCGTTGTCCGGTGGGGTAATGGTCACTGTGGCACCTGGACGCAATCGCCGTCCCGGTCGGGCCAGCGCCTCCCAAACGCCGTCGGCCTCCCGCCGTAGCAGCAGCAGTTCCACCTTGCCACCGTTGTCGTCGCGCACACCAAACAGGCGGGCCGGGATGACGCGGCTCTGGTTGAATACCATCAGGTCGCCGGGGCGCAGGTACTTGAGGATGTCAGTGAACCGGCGGTGTTCGGTCGTCCCGGTGTCCCGGTGGAGTACCATCAGGCGGGATGAGTCGCGGGGCTCGGCCGGGGTCTGTGCGATGAGCTCGGGGGGCAGCTCGTAGTCAAAGTCGCTGGTACGCACGGTTGGGCGGGCCAATCACAGGTCAGGCGGAATGATGGCGACCGTGCACGCTGATGCGGGCCGCGCTCAGTGTGTTCACCAGCAGCATGGCGATGGTCATCGGTCCCACTCCGCCGGGCACCGGCGTGATGGCCGAGGCTTTCTGCGAAACGGATTCAAAGTCCACGTCGCCCTTGAGCCGGTAGCCACGCCGCGCGGTTGGGTCGTCCACGCGGTTGATTCCCACGTCGATCACCACGGCGCCTGTCTTGACCATATTGGCAGTAATGGCCCTGGGCTGGCCAATGGCGGCCACCAGGATGTCGGCGCCGCGTGTAACCTCTGTCAGGTCGCGGGTGCGGGTGTGGCACACGGTCACTGTTGCGTTGCCGCCCCTGCCCCGCTGCATCAGCAGTGCAGCCAGCGGCTTGCCGACGATTTCGCTACGCCCGCAGATGACTACGTTGGCTCCCTCGGGATCGTGGCCGTTGCGCATTAGCAGCTCGACGATTCCGGCGGGAGTGCAGGGAGGGAAGTCCGGCCGGCCCTGAAGCAATTTGCCCAGGTTGTACGGGTGGATGCCGTCGACGTCCTTGTCCGGGTCGATGGCCTCGATAATGCGGTGCTGGTTGATACCCTGTGGCAGAGGCAGCTGGACCAGGATGCCGTGCACCCTGGGGTCCTCGTTGAACCGATGTACGGCGGCCAGAATCTCGTCCGCGGTGGCCGTGGGAGGCAGACGCGCGGAGTCGCTGTAGAGCCCGGCTTGTTCGCAGGCGCGCTGCTTGTTGTTCACGTACACCGCAGATGCCGGATCGTCGCCGACGAGAACCACCGCCAGTCCAGGTGTCACGCCGTGCTTTTCCTGGCTTTCGATGACGCCCGCGGCAACCTCGCCGCGTATCTCCGCTGCCAGATCGGTCCCGGACAGAATCGTGGCTGACACTGCCGCCCCCCAAGGTCCTGCTCTTACGAAAATTGTATCACGGAGGTCGGATGGCAGATGAGGCGACTGGAATACTGTACCGGAGCCGATACACAGACTTATACTGGTCTCATTCTCAGCCAGGGGACCAATATGCGCATTTGCTCCCTTTTGCCCAGCGCCACCGAGATGGTGTACGCCCTTGGTCTCGGCGACGATCTGGTGGGCGTGTCTTACGCCTGCGATTACCCCGACGAGGCGGCATCGCTGCCCGTTGTGAGCCACAGCCTGCGGAACATCAAGCACCTGGACAGCGGGCAGATCGACGCTCTAGTGCAGCAGGCCCGTGCTAACAGCAACCCAATGTACTGGATCGACGAGGAGCTGCTGGCCGAACTGCGGCCCGACCTGATCATCACCCAAGAACTGTGCGAGGTTTGCGCCATAGCCAGCGGCTCGGTGTTCGAGACGGCGGCCAAGGTGCTGGACTACCAACCCGAGATATTGACCATCAGGCCCAGCGGCGTCGACGACATCCTCCAGAACGTCAGCAACCTGGCCAATGCTGCCGGAGTGCCGGAGCGGGGCAGCGAGCTTCGCGGATCGCTGGAGGCGCGTATCGCGCACGTTACCGATGGCGTCCCTCGACAAGCTCAGGATGACCGGTCGGACGGCAAACGCCCGCGCGTGGTGTGCCTGGACTGGCTGGATCCGCTGCGCAACACGGGACAGTGGCTGCCTGAGATCTCGGAGATGGCCGGCGGCGAGGAGGGCCTCGCCATTCCCCGAGGGCAGTCCCGTGAGCTGTCGTGGAATGAGGTGCGGGACTACGCCCCCGAGTACCTGATGATCATGCCCTGCGCCTTTGGGCCAGAACGGTCGCGGCAGGAAGCCAGGGACAAGCTGACGGTGCTGCCGGGCTGGGACGACCTGCCCGCCGTGCACAACGAGCGGGCGTTCGTATTCGACGGACGCGTGCCCAGCCGCCACGGGCCGAGGGTGGTCGACGTGCTGGAGGGCATTGCCGAGGTTTTGCATCCAGACAGGTTTGCTGGTCTGGCGCCCGAAGGGATATACGACCCACAACCCTTTTCATAGCGGCTGAAAACACGTATGGGGTTAGCAAGGCCATATCAGCAGTGTGGAGATATCTCGTAGCACCAGCCTGTCCTGGAAAGTCAGGGGTACGCCCTCACCCTCACCCTCTCCCTGAGGGAGAGGGGACTCTGTGGACATTCCACTTGTTGAGAATCCAACCGAACCATCGCGGCGTATAAATAGCGATGAATGTAACAATCACATCATTAAGAGAGGGACCCGCCCGCACTTGGGTGGTGACCGTGACGGTAGCCGCCATAGCTTTGGCCATTGCCATCGGCGGCGCGTTCGCCGTCGGCAGCGGTGGGGGTATTGATCCCATCAACCTGTTCGTAGAGGGCAAGCTGTCCGGCAACTCGCAGGAGTTCCTCGGCGGGCTGATCGGAGGCACAGCGCTCTTTGCCTTCGCCGCAGGTATGGCATCGGCGGTTAATCCCTGCGGGTTTGCCATGCTCCCGGCCTACCTGGGACTCTACCTCGGCTCCAACCTGAACGAGGAGGATCGTCCCGGCCCAGTCGCCTCGATACTGCGGGGCCTGGTCGTGGGGGGCGCTGTTTCTGCCGGATTCATCATCCTGTTCGGTATCGTGGGTGGGGCAGTTGGCTTGTCGGCCTCGTTCATCAGCGACCTGCTGCCCTGGTTGGGCCTGATCATCGGCGCGGCGCTGGTGGGCGCGGGCGCCTGGATGGTGGCGGGCGGCAAGCTGTACACCGGCATCGCGGCGCGCGCGGCTGACCGCCTGGGCAACCCCAACACCGTCAGCATCCGCAGCTTTTTCACCTTCGGCGTGTCCTATGGCACCGCGTCCCTCAGCTGCACCCTGCCGATTTTCATCGCCGTGGTGGGCATCGGCAGCGCCGGCAGTTCGCTGCTGCAGGTGGTGGGCAACTTCTTCCTGTACGCCATCGGCATGGGACTGGTGATAATGGTAATGACCCTGGGGATGGCCATCTTCAAGGGCGCCATGGTGCGCGTGATGCGCCGGGCCCTGCCTTACATCCAGCCCATCGCCTCCGCTTTCATGGTGATCGCGGGCGCCTACATCGTTTTCTACTGGCTGACAGTTGGGCGCGGCAATCTCCTTTAGCCGGAAAGGCCGGCCTCTCGCCCTGCTCCTTTCGATGGCTGCCCTTCTCGGCCTGCTGGCGTTGGCCTGTGGCGCAGAGGATGCGACGCCCACGGACTCCACCGTCTCGTCCCAGCCGGGACCGACTGCAACAACGGGTGCCACCCAGGCCGCGACCGATTCGCCCGACGCCACCGAGGGGGCCGCTACTGAGGCGCCGACCACCGCTGTCAGCAGCGATGGCGGCCCTGCACTGATGGTCGAGCCCAACCCGGACTTCCAAAACGACCTGGACGCGGCGAGGTTCAGCACGGGGCACTGGCTGACTGACTTCAGCCTGCACACCGTCCCCTACGACGAATTCCTGTCTGGCGGCGTGCCTCGCGACGGCATCCCGCCGCTGGATGACCCACAGTTCGAGAGCATTGCTGACGCCGACGAGTGGCTCGAGGACGTGCAGCCCGTGGTGGCCTTGGAAATCGGCGGCCAGGCTCGCGCCTACCCGCTGGCCATTCTGACCTGGCACGAGATCGCAAACGACACCCTGGGCGGCGTTCCGGTGTCCGTGACCTTCTGCCCACTCTGCAACTCTGCCGTGGTATTCGACCGTCGCCTGGGGGGTGTGACGCTGGACTTCGGCGTCTCGGGCAACCTGCGCAACAGCGACCTGGTCATGTGGGACCGACAGACGGAAAGCTGGTGGCAGCAGCTCACCGGCGAGGGAATTGTCGGGGCCTACGCCGGATACCAGCTGGACTTTGTGCCAGCGCAGCTTGTGTCGTGGGGTGACTTCAAGTCGTCATTCCCCGATGCCGATGTGCTTTCCCGAGATACGGGATATCAGCGCAGCTACGGGCGCAACCCCTACGCAGGCTATGACCGCGCCGACCAGTCACCGTTCCTGTTCAAGGGCAGTCCCGACGACCGCCTGCTCCCCATGGAGCGAGTTGTGACGCTGGAAATTGACGGGCGACAATTCGCTTTTCCCTACGAGGTACTGGAGCAGGAACGCGTTGTGCACTACGAGGTGCCCGGTTGGGACATCGTGGTGCTGTTCCAGCCCGGTACCGCCTCGGCGCTAGACGAGTCCAGCATCTCCGATTCGCGGGACGTGGGGGCCACTGGTGTGTTCATCGCCAGCTCGATGGGCGAAAAGCTGACTTTCCGACCGGGGTCCGAGGGATTCGTGGACGACCAGACCGGCTCGACCTGGAACGTTCTGGGACAGGCGATCTCCGGGCCGCTGGCTGGGGAGTCGCTCACCCCCATAGTGCACGCCAACCACTTCTGGTTCGCCTGGGCCGCCTTCGCTCCCAATACGCAGATCTACCGCGGCGAGTAGCCGGCATCCCCCGTCTGGACACTGGCAGGCGGGCCAAGTAGAATCGGCCATCATTCCCGAGCCGCAGGCGCATCGCCGCTCAGCGTGCCTCCAGGAATGGACGATGGTCCCACTCGCCAGCCACAAGACACCCGCGTTAAGTCCGCGGTGAGCAGAAGATGCCCCAAGACGCTGACGAAACTATAGCCAGATGGTCGGACGACTCTGGAGGGCTGTCCCTTGAAGAGTGCGCCCGCCAAGGGGTCGAGGCTGTAGCTGGCTTTGTGATTGCCAGCGACGTGTTCGGCACCAACAACTACCCCGACGCGCACTTCTGCTCCTGCGCTGAGCTGCGCCACGTCGTCACCGGTAGCGGCGTCGCTATTGATGACCACATCTCAGTCGGATTTCGCTCCGTAGACATCAGGGGCGGCACCTACCCCATGGTTGGGGAAGAGTCGGTGCGAATGGTTATGCAGCCGCTGAGCGACGGGAGCGTCAGCGCCCGCTGGGACCCGGTCGGCGGCGGCGCCAACGAACGGTCGCTAGACGTCCCCGGTCTGGTGGCAGCGGACCTGGATGGCAGTTCCGGCATCTGTCGCCCGATGACGCTGGGCGACATACCAGAGCAGGCTGACGGAGATTTCGCTCAGCCGTCTTTTCTTTTCCTGAAAGACCCCGGGGCCGGTTGGCAGATCTGGCGCCGTTTCGCGCCTGCCACGAGCGATGGAAAGCGCGTCGTGGAGAATGGGTACCGCGAGGAGATCTTCACCATGGTGTACCCGATGCTCAGCGAGCACATGAACTGGCGGTTTCGGGTGTATGATCTACCAGATGGCCGGGTCCGCTGGGAAGTGAACTCGGGCAATCGAACATAGCCCCGGGAATTAGACGACTCTTACTGGAACAGGCCCGCACGGCCTGAACGCACACTCAGGAGGCAGTCATGGCCAATCCCCGCGCTGAGTACTCGCCGATCTTCGACCGTCCGCCGCTGAAGCTGCCCAACAACGCCCGGGTCGCCGTGTGGCCGGTGATCAACGTGGAGGAGTGGGACATCAACGAGCCCATGGCCCGCACCGTGCTGCCCACGCCCCAGGGCGTCAGCACCATCCCCGACATTCCCAATTTCGGATGGTTCGACTACGGCCTGCGCGTGGGATTCTGGCGCTTCAAGCAGGTGCTGGACAAGTATGGCATCCGGGCCACGGTTAGCCTGAATGCATCGGTCTGCCTCAGCTACCCGTCGCTGGTGGACGAGTGCATGAAGGCCGATTGGGAGATGCTGGCCCACGGGTTCATACAGAGGGTGATCAACCGGGAGCCGGACGAGCGGGCCGTCATCCGCCGCACCATCGACACTATCGCCGAGGCCACCGGCACGGCGCCCCGCGGCTGGATGGGGCCCGGCTTGGCCGAGACCTTCGACACGCCCGACGTGCTGGCCGAGGAGGGCATCGAGTACATCGCTGACTGGTGCAACGACGACCAGCCCTACGAGATGATCGTCAAGTCGGGCCGCATGGTGGCCCTGCCCTACACGGTGGAGCTGAATGACATCCCCATCTACCTGATCCAGAACCACCGCTCGCCGGAACTGTTCGAGCGGGCCAGGGACCAGTTCGACACGCTGTACCGCGAGGGGGCCGACAGCGCCCGGGTGATGTGCATCTCAACCCACCCGTACATCACAGGGGCGGCGCACCGGATCAAGTACTACGACGCAATTTTCGACTACATCAGCCGTTTCGAGGGCGTGGTGTTCATGACCGGCAGCGAAATCCTCGACTGGTACAACGGGCAGGTGGGGAGCGGGAGCTGAGTTGCTGGGGCGGACCGGCTAGTCCTCTCCCGCCATGCCTACCTGAACGATGCGGTGCCGCACTATTCCGGAGACGCCGACGTACTGGAACACTGTGCCGTCAAACTCCCTGGGCTGCGGCTCCTGGACCACCACGGTCGCGGTGCCGTCTGATTCCGTGCCCTCCAGCAGTTGGGCGAAGGGAGCTGCCTGGGTGCCCGCCTCAGGGTCCGTTGGGAATGTGAAATTCAGCGTTGGGTGGCTGCCGAACTCGATATTTCCCTCGGCGTCGGTCACGTAAATTTCGCTGACCATGGTACTTTCGACGATGTCCACAAGGACCGAATTGATGGTATCGGCGGGGATGTCTGCCTGGACGGCTGTCGCAACGTAGTGGGCCACCAACTTTGCAGTCGCCACCATCAGGCTGGTCCGGGTCTCGAGCAGTTCATTCACCCTGGATTCGGCTGGCATTGGGCAATGGCTCTCCAATTCAGAAATAGTTAAAGCACGAATATTGGTGCATTTGTATCTACACGATACCATACTCCAAATCAGAAATCAGTTTCGCTCCCTGGCATGAGCCAACTGCTCCAGCGTCAGCTAGAATGATGTCCCAGACAGTTACCTGCCTACGAGGAGCGAGAGAGAACATGACCTACCAAGCGGGGATCATTACCACCGTCGCGGGGACCGGTGAACGTGGATTCATGGGAGATGGCGGGCCGGCGGCTGCCGCCCTGATGAGCGAGCCGTTCATGTGCGCCTTCGACACCGCGGGCAACCTGTACGTGGCTGAGGCGATCAACCACTGCATTCGCCGCGTCGATTCTGCGACGGGCGTGATCACCACCATCGCGGGCACGGGCGCCGAGGGCTACTCGGGCGATGGCGGCCCGGCCACCGAGGCCACTTTCAACCAGCCCTATTCCCTGCAGGTGGACACCAACGGCGATGTGTACGTCGTCGACCGTCTGAACTTCGTAATTCGCAAGATCGACGCGGCGACCGGCATCATCTCCACAGTCGCGGGGACCGGTGAGGTGGCCTACGGCGGCGACGGCAGGCCGGCGACCGAAGCCAAGTTCCGCGAACCCAACGACTGCTTCCTCGACGGTCGCGGCGGGCTGCTCGTCGCCGACGTTCAGGACCAGCGCATCCGCCGCGTCGACCTGACATCGGGCATCATCACCACCTTCGCCGGCAACGGCGCCAAGGAGCGTATCGGCGACGGCCTGCCCGCCACGGAGGCAAGCATCCTGGGCGCCCGGGCCGTGTGCATGGACGGAGCCGGCAACACCTACATCGCCGAGCGCGAGGGTAACGGCATCCGCAAGGTGGACGCCAACGGCATAATGTCTACCCTGGCCGGCACGGGCGAGTTTGGTTACACCGGCGATGGCGGACCTGCTGCCGCCGCTACGTGGGGCGGGCCCAAGGCCATCCGCTGCGACCACGCCGGCAACCTGCTGGTGGTGGACACGGAGAACCACGCCATCCGCCGCATCGACGCCGCCACCGGAATCGTCACCACCATCGCCGGCGGTCGGCTCGGTGGACAGGGCGACGGCGGGCGCGCCGAAGAGGCGGCCATGGACCGGCCCCACGGGTGCGAGGTGGACGCCGCGGGCAACATTTTCATCGCCGACAGCAACAACCACCGGGTGCGCGTGGTGGGCGTGTAGACTGTCTGAATCAGGATTCACCGGATTAAAGGATTTTTAGGATGCCTTGTCGCGATCCTACGAATCCTTGAACCACGATTGTCTCGGGTTCAGACATGCTTTTCTTTATGAACCGATGGCTGCCGCGCGTCGGCGGGGGCGTGCTATTAGTTCACCCCCGCAATTCGGGCATGTGTGGTCCATGGCGGTTGCGCAGCTGGGGCAGAACGTACACTCGTATGAACAGATCCGCGCCGCGTCCTCGTGCGCTAGCAGGGTTTCGCAGCGCTCGCATTTTTCGCGCATCTCCAGTGCCATCAAGCCTCCGTGCTGTCATGGCGTACCGGTTCTCTCCACCTTCGGAGAGAGTTGTGCAGGTGACATTCCTCGACACGACTGATTGCTAACTCGCGAGGAAACGCTCTGACCCAAACCCAGTACCTCCGGGAGATGGAACGAGTCGTACATCCTCAGAAAGCAACACAGGGCGCCCCCAAGGGGCGCCCCTACGTGTTGTTGAGTGCTTGCGGAGGATTCTCCTAGTCGTCGGCCAGGACTGCCTCGAGGGGGTCGGGCTGGACGTCGCGGACGAAAACGGGCTGGCCGTTGCGCACTTCGATGGAGCGCTCGAAACGCTCCTGGAAGGTTACGTCGTCCAGGGTTCCGATGTCGCGGGTCAGGCAGCAGTATTCCAGCGAGATGCCGTTGGGGTCCTCAAAGTAGATGGACATGGCCCACTCGTGGTCGACGATGTCCGTGACCCTGACGCCCTTGCCCGCCAGCTCCTCGCGCTTGGCGTTCAGCTCGTGCAGGTTGCCGGCCTCAAACGCGAAGTGGTAGAACACGCCGGGGATGCCCAGGCCCCTGTTGATGCCGGTGTCGAAGTCGTCGGGGAGCCCGGGGATGTTGTTGGGCTCCATGAACGCCACCAACTGGTCGCGACCAACGTCGATGAACGCGTGGCGGATGTTGCCGCCCTGCCGAATCTTGATGGTGTCGCAGCGTACCACCTTGAATCCGAGGATGTTCTCGTAAAAGTCCATGGTGGCATCGAGATCGTGGGTGGAGAGGCCGATGTGCGAGAATCCCTTGTTTGACATCGCTTTAATCTCCTTTCCTTCCGTTTTCGCTGTCCCTGATGCGCCAGTCTAACATTTTGCCGGCATGTGCTGCTGGTACCAGGCCATGGTGTGGTGCATCACTTGGGAAAACGCAGGCTCCACGTACACCTCGTAGTGGCCCACGTCCTTGAGCATGACCAGCTTTTTCGGATCCCCGGCCTTTGCGTACAGCTGCTCCGACTCCTCGGGGGGAACCAGCCGGTCTTGGTCGCTGGTGATGAACAGCACGGGGCGAGGCGAAATCTTGTCCACCACCCACTCGGGGTTGAATCCCAGCGTGTCGTCGATGTACTCGACGGGGATGGTCATAACGGCGTTGGGGTTGTTGGCCCTTTGTGCCGCAGCGAGAGCCGCCGACTGCCGGTCGGGCAACAGGATCTCGCCGCGCTCCACCATTTCGGACTTGCCGGTCATGACCCGCGTGATGCGGTCGGCCTTGGAGCGGTCAAGGAGATCGAACCACTCGTCCATGCGGCGGACGCGGCTCATCCAGCGGGTGCCGTTGCCGATGCCGACGACGCTGACCACACACTTGACGCGCGGGTCGATGGCGCCGGTCCAGACGACAGTGGCCCCGCCGTAGCTGGTGCCGTAGATGCCGATGCGGTCCTCATCAACCTCGGGCTGCTCGCCCAGGAAGGTCATGGCCGCCTGTACGTCGGAGACGCGGCTATGGGGCGCCAGGCGCAGGGGCGACACGCCCTCGCTCTGCCCCCAACCCTTGTAGTCGAAGGCCATGGCCACGTAGCCGGCCTCGTTGAGCACCCTTGCGTTGTCGGGCAGGTACAGGTCTTTTACGCCGGTGTAGCCGTGGCACAGCAGGACCGCCGCCCGCTGTTCGCCGGGCGCCAGATCGTCGGGCGTGTACACGTCGCCCTGCAGCTTGAATCCCTCGCTGTAAAACTCGACCGCTCGCTTCATGCCGGTATGTCTCCTTGCAGTTGTCTGAACTGTGATTTATGGGATTATCGGATTTTTATGATTAGGGATTTCTCGCATCTATGGAATCATAGGGGTAGATTATTAACTTTAGTCGGAATGACAAGGTGAGTGATCGGAAATCATTGAAATCCAATAATCCCATAAATCACAGTTCAGACAATCCCGTCAACCGTTCGCTCAGCTCCCACAGGCCCTCGGCGAGGCTCGGGTCATAGCTCAGCTTTGAGGAGGACACCGGGCGGCAGTCCACGTAGTACTTTCCTGTGACTTCCTCCACCTCGCTCGATGCGGCAAGGTATACCAGCGTTTTTGCTCCCTGGACTGCGTCAATGCCGCGGGCTCCGATGAAAAAATTCACCACACGGCCCAGGGCCCCGTTGTTCCTGGCGATGTTGGTGCGCACCAGCCCGGGATGCAGCGCGTTGACCGTGATTCCGGTCCCCTCCAGCCGGCGGGACAGCTCGTAGGTGAACAGGATGTTGCAGAGCTTGGAGCGGCCGTAGGCGCGATAGCCCCGGTTGCTGCTGGGCTTGGGCAAGTCCTCCAGCCGGAACCTCCCTGGTGAGCTGTGGGAGCTGGAGGAGACGTTGATGATGCGGGCCGACGCCGATTCCGTGAGCAGGTCCATCAGCTGGTTTGTCAGGAGGAAATAGCCCATATGGTTCAGGGCGAAGGTCATTTCCAGCCCGTCAATGCTGGTCTGCCGTGACAGGAAGATGGCCCCGGCGTTGTTCAGCAGGACGTCCAGCCGCGACGTTCTCTCCCGGACTTGCTTCGCCAGCCTGCGGACGTCGCTCTGCGACGACAGGTCGGCGACGAAATAGCTGACATCATCGTTCCTGGTTTCGTCGATGATGCGCATCACGGCGCCATGGGTCTTGGAAGCGTTGCGTCCCACGGCAATGACGCTGGCGCCCTTGAGCGCCAGCTCGCGGGCCGCGACATAGCCGATGCCGTCGCTGGCGCCGGTCACCAGGCAGGTCTTTCCTTCCATCACTCTAGACATCACCTTAAATTTTATCGCAGTCGCTTTGGCGGTGGTAGAATTGTGGCGCCATTAGAAGGGACGTTTGAGAGGGAGCACAGCAATGAGTGGCGGTACGATCACCTTCGGTTGCAGCCTGAGCGTGGAGGACTACTGGGACGTTCCCGCCTTTGCCCGCCGCGCCGAGGAGCTGGGATTCCAGCGGATCACCATGGGCGAACACATCATGGATGGCAACCCGCCGCGGCCCACGGTGCTCAACCTGCCGGCCATGGCCGCCGCCGCCGGGGCCACGGAGGACATCCGCATCATGACCGGCATCGTCATCGTGCCGCTGTACCACCCGGTGATGCTGGCCAAGATGGTGGCCAGCGTGGACCAGGTTTCGGGCGGCCGCCTCGACTTCGGCATCGGCATCAGCGGTCAGCGCGGCACGCACGTCGAGTTCGATGCCCTGGGCATCTCCACCCGCACGCGTGGGAGGCGCACCGACGAGATGCTGGACGTGATGAAACGGCTATGGATGGAAGAGCACGTATCCCACAGCGGACCGTTCTTCGAGTTCGACGATGTAACGCTGCTGCCCCAGCCGTTGCAGAAACCGTATCCGCCCATCTGGGTATCCGGCCGCAGCGAGGCTGCAATGCGCCGGGCCGCTCTGAAGGGCGAGGGCTGGTATCCCTACCTGTTCACCAACCGCCGCATCAAGTGGAGCAACGACATGGTACGGCAGTTCGCGGCGGAAGCCGGCCGGGAGCTGGACGGCTTTCACTGGGGACTGAACCAGCCGACGGCCATCTCCGTCAACGGCGACGAGGCGATGGAGCTGGCGGTGCGAAACGTGGGTGAGCGCTACGTGACCCCGGACCGCAGCGCCGAGGACATCGCCCGGGCCCTGTGCATCGCCGGTACCCCCGACGATTGCGCCCGCGAGGTGGAGGCCAAGATCGAGGCGGGAGTGGAGCACATCAACCTGGGCTTCCTGTCACCGGATGCCGACGGCCTGTACCGCCAGATGGACCTGTTTGCGGAAGAGGTTATGCCCAAGTTCAGTTAATGTCTGAATTCTTGAATCCGGCAATTCCTGATACAGACAAATGCAGTGAAATAAATCAGGGAGGATGAGCCATGCCAGACTCGGTTTCGCTGAAGGTGGAGACCAACCTGCCCGCCGTGATGCGTGACGGCACGACGCTGTACGCCGACGTGTACCGGCCCGACGGCCCGGGCCCGTTCCCGACAATCCTGCAACGGACTCCCTACGACAAGACCTCCGCTCTGTCCTCTCAGATGATGGACCCGATGAAGGCGGCCAAGGCCGGGTTCGCGCTGGTAGTCCAGGACACTCGCGGCCGATACACCTCCGGCGGCGAGTTCAATTGCTTTGTGGATGACATCAACGATGGCTATGACACCGTCGAATGGGCCGCCTCCCAGCCTTGGTCCAGTGGCAAAGTGGGCATGGTCGGGACCTCGTACGTGGGCGCCACCCAGTGGCTGGCAGCCACCAGCGTGCCGCCGCACCTGGCAGCCATCGCGCCCAACGTCACCGCCTCCAACTACCACGACGGCTGGACCTACCAGGGCGGCGCATTCGAGCTGGGATTCAACATGTCCTGGACTATGCTCCAGCTCACCCTGGCCAACTTCAAGACCCATTCCGGCGCCAGGAGCATACCCCAAGCCCGGCAGGGAGAACTGCTCAAGGCCGTGGACGGGATGACCGAGTCTTTCAAGCACCTGCCGCTGAATGACTTCCCGCACCTGAACGGCGGGCTGGCCGACTACTACTTTGACTGGCTGGAGCACCCCACCTTCGACGACTACTGGAAGAAGCTGTGCATCGAGGAGCAGCACTCCAACATCAACGTACCGGCCATGAACATCGGCGGCTGGTACGACATATTCCTCGGCGGCACCCTCCGCAACTTCATGGGAATGCAGAAACACGGCGCCACCGAGGACGCCCGGCGCGGTCAGAGGCTGATCATCGGCCCGTGGCAGCACGGCTCGAGGGGCGGTAGCATGGCGGGTAGCCACTACTTTGGCGTGGCCGCCGATGCCATGGCTCTCGGCCTCGATGAGATTCACCTGCGCTGGTTCAGCCAGTGGCTGAAGGGCGAGGACACGGGGCTGCTGGACGAGCCGCCGGTCAAGATTTTCGTGATGGGTGACGACGTCTGGCGCGACGAGAACGAGTGGCCCCTGGCCCGGGCGCAGAACACGAGCTACTACCTGCATAGCGGCGGCAACGCTAACTCGCTGCACGGCGATGGCAGCCTCAGCCCGGAGGCGCCGTCGGATGAGTCGCCCGACGTGTTCCTGTACAACCCGGCCAACCCGGTGCCGACCCGGGGCGGGCAGCTCTGCTGCAACCCCTACTTTGCCGCCAACGGGGCCTACGACCAGAACGAGATCGAGGCGCGCCCCGACGTGCTGGTCTACTCCACCCCGGTGGTGGAACGAGACGTTGAGGTGACGGGGCCGATCTCGGTGACGCTGTGGGCCGCTACCTCGGCCACCGACACCGACTTTACGGCCAAGCTGGTGGACGTGTGCGAGGACGGTTGCGCCCGCAACCTGACGGACGGCATCATTCGCGCCCGCTACCGGGAGTCAATGTCCAACCCGTCGCTGCTGGAACCGGGCCGCGCCTACTGCTACACCATCGACCTGTGGGCCACCAGCAACGTGTTCAAGGCGGGGCATCAGATCCGGCTGGAGGTCTCCAGCAGCAACTTCCCGCGCTTCGACCGCAACACCAACACCGGTGGTGTGATCGCCGCCGACACCGAGCTCAAGCCTGCCATCCAGACCATCCTGCACGACGAGGACCACCCGTCGCACGTAACCCTGCCCATCATTCCGCGCTAAGGCATTTACTAACCACAGAGGACACAGAGACCGCAGAGGGAATTTTGGAAAAACTCTGTGTGCTCCGTGTTCTCTGTGGTGAAACTTGGGAGAAATCATGCCCCACGAGTCCATACCCGACCCGGAGGAGCCGCCCGATCCACTGCGGGATTGGTACGTCAACGAGGTCTGGGGTCGCCGGTCCACGGACGATGACGCGCTGTTCGAGGTGATGAGCCTGCAGGTGTTCCAGGCCGGCCTGACCTGGAAGATGATCCTCGACAAACGCGACGCTTTCCGAAACGCTTTCGCAGGCTGGAAGATCGACGCCGTGGCCGAGATGGGGCCCGACGACGTCGAACGCCTGCGACAGGATGGGGGCATCGTACGCAACCGGCTTAAGATCGAGGGCGTCATCGAGAACGCCCGCCGCGTGCAGGCCATCCGGGACGAGCACGGTGGGTTCTGCCATTGGTTCTACGAGGCCCTGGAGGGCCACGAGTACCCGACGCTGTCCCAGGAACTGCGGCGCACCTTCAAGTTCATGGGCCCAGAGATCGCGCGCATGTGGCTGATGGCCTCGGGCCGCATCACCCGCGAGGAGGGCGACAAGTACCGTCCCGTTCCTCGAAATGCCGAACAGGGAGGCCGGTGATGTGCCGCAGCATCAAGGTCCTGCGAAACCCGGAGACGCCGGCCACCGACGCTGAGATCGAGGCGGCGGCGCTGCAGTTCGTGCGCAAGATCAGCGGCTACCGGCAGCCGTCGCGTGCGAACGCCGAGTCCTTTGACGCGGCGGTCGCTGAGATTGCCGAGGCGTCCAGGACTCTGCTATCGCAGCTTACGGTGCGGGGGTTAAAGGCACCGTTCCATCGTGGTCGGACCAAATCCCCTCTCCCTCCGGGAGAGGGTTAGGGTGAGGGCGTCCCCTGTTTTCGCGCCAAGTTTTGAACTGCCCTCCCCATCAATGGGAGGGCAGTTCGACGGGTTGCTCCGAATTCAGTAACCTGATAGACCTTACGCAGTTGAAGAATTCACCCCCACCCTGATACCCCTGAGAGGGGGAACACGTCACACATCCACTGACTTACCATGCCAACACGGTTACGCCCTCACCCTAACCCTCTCCCGGAGGGAGAGGGGACCTTGTTGTCGAAAGGGGAAATCTCGTCGGGATAGTACAGCTAGGCGGCCTCGTAGGGCTGCAGCTGGATCTCCTTGAGAGCCGGGATGACCTCTTTGCCCAGCAGCTCTATGGAGCGCATGCAGTCCTCGTGGGGCATGGGGCCCTCGTTGCCGTAGATCAGCAGGTAGCCGGGGTTGAGCTTCTCAACCACCCACTGCAGCTGCTCGATCACCGTGTCGGGCGAGCCGACGATGATGGTGCGGTGGTTCTTCTGCAGATCGTAGGACTGGGGGTCGCCCGCGTTGCCGGCAAATGCGCCGGAGGGCCGGTAGCCCGTGTATGTGTCCGACCAGGTCGTTGTCGCATCTCTTGTGCATCTACCGCCGGTTTCAGAGGTCGTTTTAGTCTGTGGTAGTCGACCCGGTCGGTGAAAAAGTGCTCTTTGGCCAGGGTGGTCACATCCCGGTCTCCCGTATGGGCGTAATGGTCCTACCGCGCTCACCGGCTAGGCGAACTCCGGCATTATCTCGCGGGCAAACAGCTCCATTGACCTGAGCACTTTGTCCTGCGGCATCCCGCCGAACGAGAAATTGCAGCCAAAGTAGCCGATGCCCGCATCCTGCAATGCCTTGATTTTGGCGATGATCTGGTCCGGATTTCCGATGAACGCCCGGTGCTCAAAGAGGTACTCGAATGAGGGAGGGTACTCCGTGCGATTCTGCCGGAAGACGTCAAGGTTATCGTAGACCTCGCTCCCGCGCTCGTAGGTGCGGCGCCACTGGTTCACGTCCATAGTCCAATTCAGGGCGGCCTCGCTGTCCCGGCGGGCCTGCTCCTCGGTTTCTGCCACGTAGAAGTACCGGAAGAACGGTATGCCCCCGATATCCATTTCGTGGCCGGCCGTACGGGACTCCGAGACCAGTTGGCTACAGAGGTCCAGTGCATCGGTGGTATCCAGCACCACTCCCATGATGCCCGAGTGCCCGCTGGCCGCAGCAAAGTCCTGCGTTTCCCGGCTGCGGGTGGCGGCGATGTACATCGGCGGGTGCGGCTTTTGCACCGGCGGCGGTACGAGGTTGGTTTCCTCCACCTGGAAGTGGTCTCCCTTGAAGGTGAAATTCCGCTTGGTCCACAGCCCCTCGATGATGCGTACGGACTCCTGGAACCGGGCCTGGCTTTCGTTGCTGTCCACTCTGTAGCCCGTGTATTCGTAGCCCGCAGTCCCACGTCCGAAACCTGCGTCGAGCCGCCCGCCGCTCAGGACGTCAAGAGTCGCGGTGTCCTCCGCCAACCTCACAGGGTGGTGCAGTGGAGGAATGATTACCGCCGTTCCCAGCCTGAGCGTCTTGGTGCGCGCCGCGATGTTGGCCAGCAGCATGAGCGACGCCGAGCCCAGCCCGTAGCGGGAGAAGTGGTGCTCCGCCACCCAACCGCTGTCAAACCCCAGCTGTTCGCCGACGCAGAACTCTTCGGTGATGTTGTCGACCACTTGGCTGGGTGCAGTGTCCTCGGGCCATGGAACGTGGGAAAACAAGCCAAATTTCATGTGAGATCACGTCCGATTCCTGGTTGAATTGTCCGGGATTGTTGGGCTACGATTCCGGCTCATTATTCCATGCTGAATGCCGCCACCGCCACCCGCGTGCAGCCAGAGCACCCATTGATGAACGAACAGATATCTGCACTTCAGGATTTCAGGGAGATTGCATTACTGCCCGTGGCCGCGGGAGTGACAGCGTTGGCGGCCACCTGGTTAATATGGTACTTTACAGGTGGTCGATGCACCGAAGAATTGGCGACCCTTTCAGGGTGCAACACCTCGTCCATCGCCGCATTCATCAACCCGGCGCTGCTTAAAGACCTGTTGACCAATTCGGCCATTGCTGCCACTGGCGGCGGTGTATGGAGCTACGTAATGATTACGCGGGAAAGACGAGCCAGAGAGGCAGCAGAAAAGGCCTTGGCAGAGGAACGCAGGCGTGCCGAGGAGGCCTTGGCGAGGGTTGACGAGGAACGTCGCCGGGTGGAGGAGGAGCGCCTGAGAACCGAGGAAGAGCGCCGCAGAGCTGACGAGGACCGTGCCAGGCTTCTCGCAGAAATAGAACGGCTAACCCACCGACTCGACGAGCAGCACAACGGGTCGTCATAACCGGATTACGCCTGAATGATTGCTTGGGAGAGACAAGCGGGGTAGGCAGCCGAATACCCCCTTGGCCGAGGAACGTCAGCGGGCCGTGGAAGGTACCAATGCAGAGGAGTTCCTGGCATCAATCTTGGCCTGTAATGAACGCCTCACTGCCCTGCTCGATTACAAGTGGAGGCGACCGGCTGAGAGATAGCGTGCTACGCCTACAATTACCCGTAACCGTTGGACCGAAGGACAAATGCCTGCCCATGTAGTGTACGGCGACAGTTTCCTGGTGCGGCAGGCCGTCTCGGCGTTGGAGTCGCAGTACGGCGCCGACGGCCTGATGGAGGCCAACCGTCACCGCATGCAGGCAAACCAGGTTTCTCCCCAGGAACTGCTGGGCATTTGCCAGGCCATTCCGTTCCTTGACCCGCTGCGCCTGGTGGCGGTGGACGGGCTGCTGTCGGTTGGAGAGTCTCGCTCCGGGGGCGGCAGGGGTCGGCGCAGCAACAGCGCCGCGGATTCGTGGCAGGCCCTGGCTGGGGCAATTCCGGGGATGCCAGACACCACCCTCCTCCTGCTTTCCGACGGTTCTCTGAATGCCAACAATCCGCTGCTGCGGTCACTCGGTCCGGTCTGCCAGGTGGAGGAGCGGGCGGCTCCCCGGGGAGAGCAACTGGCCCGTTGGATCAAGGAAACTGCCGAATTCAAGGGCGCGGCCATTAGCCCCGTGGCCATTAGGTCGATGGCAGACCTGGTGGGCAGCGACCTCTGGACACTGGACCAGGAATTGGAAAAACTTTCCCTGTATTCAAACGGTCGGGAAATCGGTGAGGACGATGTGCGCCTGATGGTCTCACAGGTTCGCGAAGCCAGCATCTTCGAGGCCGTGGACGCGATGATCGATGGTCGGTCTCAAGTGGCCCTCCGTCTGCTAGCTCAACTGCGTGATGACGGACGGGAGCCTCAATACATCATCGCCATGGTCGAGCGGCAGCTGCGCCTGCTTGCCTTGGCCCAAGACTCGATTGAGCGCCAACTGCCTCAGAACGAACTCAAGCGGGCGTTGGGAACATCCTCGGACTTTGTGGTGCGCAAGACCATGGACCAGGCCCGACGCCATTCCAGGCAGGACATCGCGTGGCGCTACGACCGCCTGCTGGAGGCTGACCTGTCCATCAAGCAGGGCCGCGTGGACCCCGACCTGGCCCTGGAACTGCTGGTCGGCGAGTCTGCCCCCCGGCGGTAGGTGTTCGGGAGAAAAATGGGGCTTTCTGAACCGAGGAGAGCCTTCCCCGCCAGTCCTTCAGATGGTGGCTGGGGGATCGTAGCTGTTCCCTCTACCTGTGGCTGAGGGCGTCCTGTCGCGGGCTTGAGAGCCACGGAAACGGCGGATTTCACCCTCGTCCCAAGGGAGGAGAATCAACGGGCCCAACCGCTGCCCACTGCCCCTACTCCTGCGGCACCATTGGGTTGTAGCAGGCCACGTAGTGGCGTTCCTCTGTTTCTGCCAGTGGCGGATGGCTGTCATGCCGGCACTGGTTGGTGGCCTTGAAACACCTGGGGAGAAAGGGGCACTGCTCGCCCATGTTCACCAGGTCCGGCGGGTTGCCGGGCACGGGCTGGATGGCACGGCCCGCATCGTCGAGGCGCGGCAGGGACTGTAGCAGCGACCAGGTGTACGGGTGCTGGGCCCGGCGGAAGAGGGGTATCACGTCCGCATGCTCCACCATGCTGCCGCCGTAGATCACCCCCACCTTTTTGGCCATGGAGGCCACCACGCCCATGTCGTGAGTGATGAGCAGCACCGACGAGCCCTGGTCCTTGACCAACCGGCGAAGACGCTCCAGGATTTCGGCCTGCAGAGTAACGTCCAGCCCGGAGGTCGGCTCATCAGCGATCAGCAGCCTGGGTCGCAACACCAGGGCGATGGCCATCATTACACGCTGGCACATGCCGCCGCTGAGGGAAAAAGGGTACTGCCCCATAACCCGCTTGGGATCGGGCAGTCCCATCTCGTGGAGCATATCCTGGGCCATGCGGTTGGCGTTCCGAAGCGACATATCGCTGTGGTGCAGGATCACCTCCTCAAGCTGCGACCCCACCGGCTCAACCGGATTGAGGGCGGCCTGAGCGTCTTGGAACACCATTGATACCTCGTGCCCGCGTAGGCCGCGCAGATAGTCCTGCCCCGCACGCATCAGGTCCACTCCCTGAAAGTAGATGCGCCCGCTGAGGACCGAGGAATTGTGCGGCAGCAGACCCATGATGGCCAGGGCCAGGGTGCTTTTCCCGGCGCCGCTCTCGCCGACGACGCAATAGATCTCTCCCTCTTCCTGCGTCAGGTTGACACCGTTCAGAGCGCGAACGGTGCCAGTAGGGCTGTGAAACTCCACAGACAGATCTTCAATTTTGAGCGCTTCGGCCATCTGCTCGCTCCGTTCGAGTTCGGGCCCGTGAGAGTCACCCGAGCCTCGCAACAATGAGGTCGAGGGGCGGAGAACCTAGAGGTTCGATCTGGCCATCGGGGGGTACTGCGACGAAATCGATTCGCCGCGCAGGTCCACAGGGCGATGCTCACCGGCCTTGAGGAGTCTCAGGAGATCGGCCACACATTCCACCCGCCCACGGAACTCGGTGGCAGCAGTCCCGATCTGCCCCGCGCGATGGGCGTCGCTGCCAGCCACGGACGCCATCTCCAGGCCCCGACACAGATCCAGAGAATACCGGTTCTGTTCTGCGGAACCCCTGCCGTTCAGGGCCTCCACACCCTCACAGAGACCGAAAAACGGATCCACCGTGGCCCGCTGAAGCATCTCGGCCCTTGCCTCCGGGTCCCTGCCGGGGTCCTCCAGGAAGCGCCGTCGGTAGGGATGCGCCGCGATCAGTACGCCTTCAACGCGATCGGCGCAGGCCCTCAGGAATTCAGGCTTGTGCATCCCGAATTCGTACCTGCTTAGGCCGAAAGCCAGCACGTGGCCGGCATCGGTGTTTATTTCGCTGCCGGGGAGCACCAGGAACTGGTGGCGCCGGGACAGTTCCCTCACCTGTTCATCCGACCAGAACGCGTCGTGATCTGTCAGGCAGATTCCATCCAGCCCAGCCGCCTTCGACCCTTCAATGAGTTCGTCCACGCTCAGGAAGCTGTCGTCGGATTTGGGGTAGCTGTGGGTGTGAAGGTCAATGAGCAAAGCGGCAGTCGGCGAACTGAAAGGATGCCCAATGATAGCACGGCACCCTCGAATACGGAATCCGTCCCAGCGCTTTATTGGCTCCCATAACGGACGGAGAGAGGATATCAACCAAGGAGGGCACGGAGTAGTCCATCTGTACCTCCGCGTCCTCCGTGATATCTGTGGTGAATGGTTGGGGAGTAACAGACGGCAGCTGCGAGCCAGGTTGGATCCAGATTGGAGCCAGGCGGGACACTCTACAGATTTGACCCTCCCCTTTGCAGGAGAGGGTCAGGGTGGGGTGGATGGATATTGACCGAATGCCGGAAAAGGCTAAGCAGGGATGAGGTATCCTTCCTCTTCCAGCGTCTCAAGGATTTCCTCCGCTCGCCTCTCTCCCACCTTCAGGCGCCTTTCCAGTACCGAGGTGCTCAGGTTGGGGTTGCGAATGGCCAAGTCGCGAGCCTTGTCCATCTGCTGCACATCGATGTTTTCCTCGCCTTCCCCTTCCTCGCTGGACTCCAGGTTGATGGCCGGCACTGGCGGACCCTCCTGCTCGACCCAGAACTTCACCAGTTCCTCGACCTCCTCGTCGTATACCAGCGCTCCCTGCATCCTCTCGGGTTTGGGAGATTCCTTGTGCAGGATCAGCGCGTCGCCCTTTCCCATCAGTTTTTCGGCGCCCGCCGAGTCGAGAATTACCCGCGAGTCCACCTGTCCGGAAACGGCAAAGGCGCATCGGGCAGGAATGTTGGCCTTCAGCAGCCCGGTGACCACGTTCACCGAGGGACGCTGAGTCGCCAGCAGCAGGTGAATCCCAGCGGCGCGGCCCAGCTGAGCCAGGCGCACAAGGTTCTGCTCCACCTCGAATCCGGAAACCATCATCAGGTCGGCCAGCTCGTCCACTATGAGCACCAGGAAGGGCATCTTATCTTCGGAGCGCTCGTTGTAGACCTCGATGTTGCGTACGCCCATTTCCTCCATTTGCTTGTAGCGACGGATCATTTCGCGGTTGAGGCCTCGCAGGGATTCGGTTACCTCCTCCGCTTCGACGATCACCGGCTGGATAAGGTGAGGTATGCCGTTGAACGGCGTCAGTTCCACCCGCTTGGGGTCGACCATGAGCAGCCGCAGTTGGTCCGGCGTCTTGGTCATCAGGAACGAGGCGATGATGGAGTTGATCTGGACGCTCTTGCCGCTGCCGGTTGCGCCGGCGATCAGCATGTGGGGCAGCGCGGCGAGGTCCAGGGCCACCGGCTCGCCACCAGTGTCCTGACCCATTGCGATGGGAAGCCCGCCCTTGCTGATCAGCTTCTGGAACTTTGGTGTCTCCATCACCGCTCGCAGGTGGACCTTGGTTGGGGTCGGTACCGGCACCTCCAGGCCCACCAGGGCCTCGCCCGGCACAGGCGCCTCGATCCTGAGGAACGGGGTCTTGAGGGCCAGCGCCAAGTCTTTTTCCCGGGTGAGAATGCTCTGCACCTTGACCCGGCTGCGCTCGCCACCCTCGGTGTTGGCCGCTTTCCTTGCGACCCATCCCGGCGAGAGGCCGAACTGCACCACACGGGGTCCGGCCGTGATGCCTGTTACCTCCACGCGAACGCCATGGTCGGCAAGGGCTTGCTCGACCTCCTTGGCCATTCCCTGGAACTCCTCCTCGGATGCTCCGACGGGTTCGGGGGGAGCCAGGGTCTCTATGGCAGGCAGCCGCCAGCCGAATCCAGATTCGTCCTCGCCGTTTGCCGCGGCGGCAGTAATCGGCATCCATGGTGGAAGATCATCATCCGGTTCTGCCTCGGGTTCTTTTTCCATCTCGGCGCGCCTGAGGTAACCGGTCGCAACGGCAGGGGAGGCAGGTTCGAGGTCGGGATCGTCCTCTTTCCCGGATTTCCTTGAGGGGGTTTTCTCGGATTGAACGGCCTTCTTGGCTTCGGCGCGAGCAGCACGCCCCCGGGCGGCCTTATCGCTGATGCGTCCCAGGCCATTCCTCGTTGCCACGGCGGCCCGAACGAATCCCAGGTAGGCGTAGCCCGCGGCCATCTGGAACCATCGCCAGAGGTGGGAAATTCCGCTGGTGTAGAAGGGCCCGATGGAACGAGGGTAGAACACCAGCGGGACCAGGCCAGCAATGGCAAGCATCTTGACCAGGCCAACGGGCAGCAGGGAGGGACCGCCAAGGGCCATACCCCAACGGCCAGCGTATGAGACCTCCTCCAGCAGGCCACGAGCGGGGCTGAGGTAGGACACTCCGCAAATGGAGATGGCCACCAGGGCGGCGCCCACGCACCACAGACGCCAGCGATGCACCAACGTCCGAGCCTGGTATCGCAGGACCAAAATGATGGAAGCCGTCCACAAACCGACGGGTACCCAGCCATACCCAAGGGCCTGCCAGAGCGAGTTGCGGGTATCCTCGTAAAAGTAAAAGAAGGCTCCAACGACTATGACAGCCGAAATGAGCACCATCCCGTCGAGGAACAGCCATGGGCTGGCTCGAAACATCTCTCCGAAAGTGGGCGGTCCCGACTCGGAACGGGCAGAGCGGGACTGGTCGGAGTGTGTAGTGGTGACCATGGGGCGCCTCCTGTCTGGTTGCGATCCAATGGCAACCGAGGCGCAGGGCATGCAACACCCTCACTCACATCCACACCCTCCACCCCCGGGCGGAGGGAACCGGGGACTCTTCAGACCTCGGTTACCACGGGGATTATCATAGGCGATTTGCGCGTTACGTTACCTATAAAGCTGCGAGCAGTTTCGCGCACTTTGGTCTTTATGTCGTCCTCTGTGGGTGGAGGGCCACCATTCACCGCCAGCTCGGATACCAGGTGCGCGCCCAGATCCCGGAACAGCGTGTCGGCCTCTCCATCGTCCATGAACCCGCTGGCAACGGTCAACGGCTCACCGGCGGGCGTCATGCTGTTGCGGTCCAGGGGGACCACAACGACCACCACTCCGTCGCGGGAGAGGCTGCGTCGCTGTGTCAGCACTTTGCTCATTGTGTCGCGGCGTGAAATGCCGTCCACGAATATGGGGCCGGCCTTGATGCGGTCCGCCGTTGAGGCGCCCTCTGCGCCAATCTCCAGGACGTCCCCGTCCTCCAGCACGAAGATGCCATCCTTGGCTGTTCCCAGGTCCCAGGCCAGCTGGGCGTGGGCGTTCAGGTGCCGGTACTCCCCATGCACGGGAACAAAATAACGCGGCTTGACCAGGCTCAGGACGAGCTTGAGCTCCTCCTGGCTGGCGTGGCCGTGGACGTGAACAGTGGCGTTGCGGTCGTACAACACCCTGGCACCCTGGCGCAGCAGGTTGTCGATGGTGCGACTGACGGGCAACTCGTTGCCTGGGATGGGAGTCGCGCTGATAACCACAGTGTCGCCGGCCATAATGCTGACGTCGCGGTGATCCTTGTTGGCAATCCGCACCAAGGCGGATGTCGGCTCCCCCTGGCTGCCGGTGGTCATCAACACCACCTGTTCAGGGGGCAGATTGCGCGTGGCGTTCAGGGGTTGCAATATGTCGGGGGGCAGCCGCAGGTAGCCCAGTTCTGAGGCCACCTTTACGGTCTCCACCATGCTGCGCCCAACAATGCTCACCTTCCGGCCATGGCGCTCCGCTGCGTCGACCACCTGCTGGACGCGGGAGACCAGGGACGCGAATGTGGCGACCATCACCCGCCCCGGAGCCTCGGCGATGGCACGTTCCAGCGCAGCGCCGACGATTTGTTCCGAGGGGGTATAACCGGGCACCTCGGCGTAGGTGGAGTCTGACAGAAGCAGCTGGACTCCCTCATCTCCATAACCCGCCAGGGCCGTCAGATCTATCTTCCGCCCGTCGACGGGCGTATGGTCGATCTTGAAGTCGCCGGTATGGATCACCGTGCCCAGTGGGGTGCTGACGGCGATGCCCATGGCATCGGGGATGCTGTGGCACACACGGAACCACCGCGCTGCGAAGTGCTGTCCGAACTGGTATGGGATGCCCGGGTCGATGGGCGTGGAGGTGAACTCCCGGGTCGTTCGACGCTCCTTGAGCTTCGCCGAAATCAGCCCGTGAGCCAGCCGTGGCGCAAAGACCTGCGTCGGAATCTGGGGCAGGATGAACGGCAGGGCGCCAATATGGTCCTCGTGGCCGTGGGTGATTAGGATTCCCCGGATCCGGTCGGCGCGTTCCACCAAGTAGGACACATCGGGGATTATGAGATCGACGCCCAGCATCCCTTCCTCGGGAAACTGGACACCGCAGTCAATTATGATTATTTCGTCGGCATACTCGAGGGCTAACATATTCTTGCCGATTTCCCCCAGCCCTCCGAGGGGAATTACGCGAAGCTTTTCCGATGACTGATCGTTCATTCCGATAGTTTGGCCTAAAACATCGAGAGTTGTTGCGGACCGCCCGCCTCCTCAGTACTGCTTTGGACCACATCCTCTCTTTCTTGATTTTCGTTTTCTTCAGGAGTTGCCACAACGTCCGCGCGGGGCGGAGTTGTTCTGGCAGCTCCAAACAGGTCTGTCTGCTGCACCTGGGGCGGCGCCTCCATGGCCACCTCCAGTGGTTCCGGTTCCGGTTCTGGCGCCCCCTCGAGCGCTTGAGCGATGGCCCGGAAGTCCTGGACCATGGTCGTCCTGAGCTCGGGTCGCCTCAGAGCCGCCGCCGGATGCATGACCGGAAAGATCAGGCGCCCGTCCTTCTGCCTCAGACTGCCGCGGGCACGGGTGATACTCTCACCGGGAAAGAACCGGCCCAGTGAAAAACGCCCGAGGGTTACGATGAGCTTGGGGTTGATCAGCTCAATCTGGCGGTCAAGGTACTTGGAACAGGCGGCGATTTCCGACGGCTGGGGATCGCGGTTGTCGGGCGGTCGGCACTTGACCATGTTGGCGATGAAGACTTCTTCACGATTGGTGCCTATGGAAGCCAGCAACCCTTCCAGCAATTGACCCGCGGGCCCGACGAACGGACGCCCCTGCCTGTCCTCGTGGAATCCGGGACCCTCGCCGATGAACATCAGCTCCGCGACGGGGCTGCCCTCGCCTGGAACCGCATTGGTACGACCACGGTGCAGGGGGCAGTCGGTACAACTACGGACAGCCCTGGCCACATCTTCGAGACTATCCATTAGCGTTCGACCCGGTCAGCTCAATCCTCGCGAGCCGCAAAGCGAAAAGCACACGGCCACTTGCCGAACGTTCCGCGAGGCTCAAACAATCCCATCCGGACCACCTGTAGTTGCGGTCAGGCATTTCAACGGTTGCGAGAGAAGCGGGAATCAGTCGTCGTCAATGCCGCGGCTTTTAAGATAGGCCACGGCGTCGGATACAGTGGCGATGGACCCCGCGTCCTCGTCCGGGATCTCAAGAGGAGATTCCTCGGTGGAGAATTCCTCTTCAAAGGCCATGATCAATTCGACCAGATCCAGGGAGTCGGCATTGAGGTCGTCCACGAATGAGGAATTCTCCTCCACGTCTCCCTCGTCGGCTCCCAGCTTGTCTACGACAATTACTTTTACGCGCTCAAATACTGTGGGCAAGGTTCATCTCCCATCAAGCGAGGGTCCGGCAACGGCGAGGTCTCCGGAGTCCAGGCTGGCCATAACGGAGCCCAGGACCCCGTTGACGAACCTGGCAGAGCTGTCGCTTCCGAACACCTTGGCCAACTCCACCGCCTCGTCGATGGCCGCCTTGGGTGGAGTGGCCGGATTATGCAAGAGTTCAAATAGTGCAATACGCAGAATGTTACGATCCACGATGGGCAACTGGGTCACCGGCCATGCAGGGGCGAAACGGCCAATCAGGCCATCAAGTCTCTGCCGGTGATCGTTTACGCCGTGGTGAAGCCGGTCGGCGAACTCCAACACGGAGCGGCCAACTTCCTCGTCCATCCAATTATAATCCGGGGCGGAACCCCGGGATTGAACCCCATCGCCGCGACGGCCTCTAACGTCGGCCGCGAACAGAGATTGCAATGCGACTGACCTCGCGACACGTCTGGGGTCATCAGACTTGACCATAAAGACCAGCTCTTGGCAAGTCCCGGAGGTCTAGCTCGCCACCGCAGCCAATTTCCGGACCGATTCCGGGTCGGCCACCGCGGAAACTACCACCTCGCGGTCGATTCGCTTGATCAGGCCAGCAAGGACGCCTCCGGCACCAAACTCAACAAACCGGTCAATCCCGGAGTCGACCATGGCCACGACAGAGTCCTTCCATTGGACACAGCGGCAAAGCCCGCGTACCAGCTCATCCCGAATCTCGTCACTACTGGTAAGTGCGCGGCAGTCGCAGTTGCCTATTATAGGCATCCTTGGCTCTCGAAGGGCCAGCCTTTCCAGTTCCGCAGAGAGTCCGGCCTCCGCCTCGATCATCAACGAAGAATGAAACGCGCCACTGACTGGCAATGGTACCGCTTTGCGTGCGCCGCGCGCGGTGGCAAGATCCACCGCCTGGGCGACTGCCATACGGTCGCCGCTGATAACTATCTGGTTGTCAGTGTTGATGTTGGCGAGTTCTACCCCGGTTTCAGCGCAAATTTGGGCCAGGGCAATTTCGTCCAAGCCCAGTATCGCTGCCATGGTGCCGGGGCGGTTCAAGGAGGCCTGATTCATCAGTTCGCCCCGGAGGCGAACCAAACGCACCGCGTCTGAAAAATCCAACACGCCGGCAGCCACCAGGGCGCTGTATTCACCAAGGCTGTGCCCAGCTACGGCCGATGCGCTGATGGCCTCTTGGCCGCCCAACTCGGCCCACGAGCGCCAAGCGGCGACGCTGACCGTCATAATGGCCGGCTGAGAGTTGGCGGTATTCTGCAGTTCTCCCGCCGGACCTTCAAATATCATGCGCGACAATGGGAAACCCAAGCTGTCGTCCGCCTCTTCGAAGGTCTCTCGGGCGGCTCGGGACTCCTCAAACAGGCCAAGTCCCATACCCACTTTCTGCGAACCCTGCCCAGGGAACACAAAGGCCCATTTATTTTCTGAGTTAATCTTAGATGCCTCCAGGATGGATGAAACACTTTTGAAATAATATGCTAGGAATTCTATGACATAACACGTCGCGTGTGCAACGCAATGCAACCCCGCGATTGAATAAATTATGTCAACCTTCCCACTACGCCGATAGCACCCACTGAATAGTCGAATCTTCGGCAAGGAATCGTCGATACGCACCCTAAGCGAGAGTTATTTCGGCAATCACCCTGTGCAGACCCTGCCCCGGAGAACCAGACAGAGAACCCGTGCTAGACTTGGCGGTCTACCACCTGTCTCCCTCGGTAGAACCCGCACTGGGGGCATGCCGTGTGGGGCAGCTTGGCGGTTCTGCATCGCGGGCAGTTTGCCGCGTTGATTGGTTTGAGCTTGTAGGCGGTCATTCGGCGTCCCCCCCGAGCCCGCGTCAGCTTTTTCTTGGGTAATGCGCCCATCTGATGGTGTCCTCCTCAACCAGGCCAAGGGCCCGGTGCCTGATAATGGCGAAGTCTAAATTCTGGTGTCTTCATCCCGCGATCATGTTATGTGGCGACCGGCAGGAATGGAAGAGTTCGCCGTGCTGGCGGTTGCTACTTGCTATTCCTTTTCCTGTGCCAGCAGCGCGGCCAGCGCCCCCCAGCGGGGGTCCACCGGGTCGCCGTCGCACTTGCATACGCCTTCGTTGCGGTCCGCCCCACACTCCGGGCATAGCCCCTTGCAGTCCAGCATACACAGGGTCTTCAACGGCTCACTGGTCAACAGGTACTGGCGAACCACCTCGCTGAGGTCCAGCATCTGGGTGGTGTCGATATGCAGGACTCCCTCTGCCAGATCGGGAGGGAATTCCCTCCTTCCTGTGGAGGGATCTATCGTGGGGTAACATTCCTCCTCAAGGGCAATGGCCGACATGTGCGCTATGGCAACAAGGCAGCGGGCGCACTCCGAGACGGTCTGAACCTGTAAGTCGGCTCTCAGCAGCAGCCCCTGGTGTGTGCGGAGCAGGTGCACCATCCCGGTAGCCCGCCGTTCATCGTCACCGTCGGGTACCGGTTCATCGAGCTCAAATTGCCTGGTGGAACCGGTTGGTTCCATCAGTAGCTGCGACACATTATAGAGCATTTGAACTGGCTTTACGAAAAACGACAACAAAAATTATAGGGTTCGAATCACCGCCTGTGTCAAGCGGATAGCAAGGCTGTAATGGCGGCATTGCTGTCAAACTATCAAGGGTTGACGACCACATCAGACGCGTTCCGCCATGTGTTCGGAGATGAAGTCCACGATCTCTCCGGTGGAGGTACCCGGGCCGAAGACCTCGACGATTCCCAGGTCCTTGAGCGGCTGGCGGTCTACGGCCGGGATTATCCCACCCACCACGACCAGCACATCGTCCATCCCTTGGTCCTGCAGGAGGGTCATGACCTCGGGCAGTATCTCCAGGTGGGCCCCGGAAAGTATGCTGAGGCCCAGGACATCCACGTCCTCCTGAGCGGCTGCCTGCACGATCATTTGAGGGCTCTGGCGGATCCCGGTGTAAATGACCTCCATACCGGCGTCCCTCAGGGCCCGGGCGATGACTTTTGCGCCACGATCGTGGCCATCGAGGCCGGGCTTGGCTACCAATACCCTTATCGGGCGTTCGTTATTCTGCATTTCAACAATGTTCTGTGAGGTTATTCTTGGTATGGCGGATTGCCCTCCGATGAGGGCTACCCGCTGCGCAGCAGAACGGCGACCAGTGTGCCGATCACGCCGGCGCCGACCCCGATGATCGCGTAGAACAGCCGGTCCATCCTGCGATTACTCTCGTCGATCCTGCGGTTCGTACCTGCCATGTCCGTACGAAATTCGGTGCGGAGTTCGCCTTGCCCCTCTATCAGACGCGCCACATCCGACTGCAGTCGCCCCACAGCCAGCCACAAGGCGGCGTCGGAATCCGGGACAGGCTCAGGAGGGGGGTTGGATGCCATGCAGAATGCTCCTGCTGGTATTGGGATAGAGACGTCAATCTTATGATTCGCCTCGATAGTGTCCCGGTTATCTGCGCCATCTATGCGTCAGAATTCGAATACCTAGATAGCGTAATCCTTTAACACCTGCCGCGCAATGAGCAGCCGCTGCACTTCGGAGGTGCCCTCATAGATCGTGGTGACCCGGGCATCCCGCAGGATACGCTCCACGCCGGCCTCCTGGAAATAGCCGGAGCCACCGTGGATCTGCAGCGCCTTGTCGGCGACGCGAATGCACATCTCGGAGGCCAACAGCTTGGCAATGCTGGCTTCCTGGAGGAAAGGCTGGCCGGCATCCTTGAGGGTGGCGGCGTTCATAGTGACCACTCGGGCGGCATGCACTTCTGCCGCCATGTCGGCCAGCATGAACTGTATGGCCTGGTGCTGTGCGATGGGTTGGCCGAAGGTCTGGCGCTGCTGGGCATAACGCAAGGCTGCCTCCAACGCCGACTGGCCGATTCCGGTGCTCTGGGCGGCGATGATGATCCGGCTGGAAGTCAGGATTTCCATGGCCTGGTTGAACCCGCGTCCCTCTTCGCCAAGCAGGTTTTCCGAGGAAACAGGGGTATCCTCGAAGACTATCTCGTCGGTCGTGGAGCTGCGCATTCCTAGTTTCCCGTGCATGGGGTTGATGGTGAGCCCCGGCGACCCCTTGTCGACGATGAATGCGCTGACGCCCTTGTAGCCCTGGCTGCGGTCCTGCGTAGCAAAGACCACGATGCTCTGGGCCACCGACGCGTTGGTGATGAACATCTTGCTGCCGCTCAGGAAATAGGTGCCGTCGCGCTCCACCGCGGTGGTCTGCAGGGCAGCGGCATCGGACCCGCCGCCCGGCTCCGTCAGGCCGAAGGCGGCAACACCCCGGCCGTCCACCAGGGGTGGCAGGATGCGCTCTTTTTGTTCATCGGTGCCGAAGCGGTCAATGGACGCGACGCCGAGGGCCAAGTGGGCCAACCAGCTTACAGAGGCCGACGCGTCGCCTCGCGCCACCTCCTCGGCTGCTATGGACACCTGACGGTAGCCAGCGGGGCCGCTACCGCCGTATTTGACGTCGACGCCAAGCCCGGTCAGGCCCAGCTCGGCGAACCCACGCCATGCCTCCCACTGGAATTCGGCGCGCTCGTCGGATTCCCTGGCCTTGGGGGCGATCTCGCGGTCCACGAAGTCCCGCAGGGTGGTCTGGAGCATCTGCTCCTCTTCATTGAGTATCAGGTCGGGCATGGTGGTTGTCTCCTTTGGTTCTGCCAAAATCGTTTCCAGAATTATACTGCGATTGTAGTTTCGAGTAGCCTCGCTGATTGGCGATGCTCTACGCACGGACCCCGATTTCTCCCCTCCGGCGTTATCAATAAATCAGGGGCCTCTATTACAGCTTGTCATTGTGCGCTAGATTTGATTACCAATTAGGGCCAGAACCGCCTCTTTCAGGCGACGGAAATCCCCACCTCTGAGTGCATCCACCTGTTCAGGAGTAAAGTCAACAACTTCGTACCTGGCGTCCATACTTAGCTGGAGGAGGTTGTCGTACTCCCTCTCAAGGTTGGTAAGGCGAACTACCAGCGTCCTTCTGCCCCAATGAGTGGTCGGATAATGCCCTTCAGATGCCAGGTAAGCGTTCATATAGTGCAATGCTGAATAGAAAAGGGATACGACTTCCCACTCTGTTGATCTTGGCGCGAGAACGCTAATTGCAGTAGCGAATTCCTCATTTCGTATGGCCTTTGCCATATACTCTTTCGGAGTGGGCAAGGGTTAACGTATCCAGATCAGGTCGCCTTGCCTGAGAATATAGTCGTCCCTCTTTTCTGCGGCCAAAGACTGGCAGTTCAACAGACGAAAGTCGAATGGCTGAGGGTCCACGGCCCGCATCATGGCTGCCTGCGCGTCAAAGACTTTGTATCGCGGGGAGTTGTCAACCGGATCTGCCGATATGACGGTGCAAACCACGTCATCCTCAGACAGGCGCACCTCTACGACCTCGGGGATTTCCTTGACCAGCTCCAGGTACTTGCTCAGGGCCTTGTAGTACACCAGCCCTGGGTTGTTGAATTTGTGCACCGGCATGTTTCTCTCCTTGGCGGTTCACACCCACCCTAACCCTCCTCCTCACGGGGAGGGAGTTCAGTAGGTGGCCCCTCAGAATGCCGCCATCTCCTCCTGCTCGCCGAACACCGAGCGGAGGACGCCGGAAATCTCCCCAAGGGTGCAGTACGCCTCGACGCATTCCAGGATGGTGGGAACGGTGTTGGCCTCGGAGCGCGCCACGGCCTCTAGCCGACCCAGAGCCGCCTGGGCCGCCCCTCCGTCCCGCTGGCTGCGCAGGCGCTCCAGGCGCGCCACCTGCTGCCGGGCAGCCTCCTCGTTGACGCGCATCAGGCCCTCCACCGGCGGCTCATCGGTATCGTAGCGGTTGACCCCAACTATTATACGGTCGCCCGACTCCACCTCCTGCCGGTGGTTATAGGCGGCATCGCCGATCTCGCGCATCTGGAAGCCGTCCTCGATGGCTGCCACCGCGCCGCCCATATCGTCGATGCGGCGGATGTATTCCAGCGCCTGTTCCTCCAACTCATTGGTCAGGCTCTCCACGTACCACGACCCACCCAGCGGATCGACCACGTCGGCAGTGCCGCTCTCGTACGCCAGGATCTGCTGCGTGCGCAGGGAGAGCTGGGCTGACTCCTCCGTCGGCAGTGCCAACGCCTCGTCCCGAGAGTTCACGTGCAGCGACTGGGTGCCGCCAAGTATGGCCGCCAGAGCCTGCACGGTGCAGCGGATGACGTTGTTGTCAGGCTGCTGGGCCGTGAGGGAAACGCCCGCTGTCTGAGTGTGAAACCGGAGCATCATGGAGCGGGGATCCTGAGCGCCGAACCGGTCGCGCATTATGTGCGCCCACATCCGGCGGGCGGCCCGGAACTTGGCCACCTCTTCGAACAGGTTGTTCTGCGAGACGAAGAAAAAGGAAAGTCGAGGCGCGAATTCATCGACCTTTAACCCTGCATCCAGGGCCGCCTGCACGTAGGCGATGGCGTTGGCGAAGGTGAAGGCCAGCTCCTGCACTGCGGTGGCGCCTGCCTCCCGCATGTGGTAGCCGGAGATGCTGATTGTATTCCAGCGCGGCACATTCTCGGCGCAGTACTTGAACACGTCCACCACCAGCCGCATTGACGGGCGGGGCGGATAGGCGTAGGTGCCGCGCGCGATGTACTCCTTGAGAATGTCGTTCTGGATCGTTCCGCTCACCTGCTCCGGCGACACACCCTGCCTTCCGGCTGCGGCGATGTAGAAGCACAGTAGGAGCGAGGCAGTGGCGTTGATGGTCATGGACGTGCTGACCTTGTCCAGCGGAATTCCCGCGAACAGCGTCTCCATGTCCTCTATGCTGCAGATGGGCACCCCAACCTTGCCCACCTCGCCTTTGGCCAGCGGGTGGTCGGAGTCGTAGCCGATCTGTGTGGGCAGGTCGAAGGCAACGGATAGCCCGGTCTGCCCCTGCTCCAGCAGGTAACGGTAGCGGCGGTTGGTATCCTCAGCCGTGGCATAGCCGGAATACTGGCGCATCGTCCAGACACGACCTCTGTACGCGCTGGCCTGCACGCCCCGAGTGTACGGAAACTCGCCGGGATATCCGATATCCTCGGCGTAGTCATGGCTTCTAGAGGGCATATCTTCGGGCGAGTAAAGGGGATCGATGGACAGTCCACTGTCGGTCTCAAAGGCTTGCCTGCGTTCCGGGTAACGCTCTACGGCGGGTCGCAGGGTTTCCTCAAGCCACTGCTGCTTGTCCTTGCTGGGCATTTCGCCCTCCTTAAGCCTTAACAACCGTAACAGCCAGTGTAACCCCAAGCCCAGACCGGCTCAAGACACGTTCGCGGAGGGTAATGGCGTATAATAGACACTGTCTAATATTTAATTTCCAGTGGCGTTGGCGTGAATTTGACGCTGCTGCGAGAGACCGAGTATTTCGGGGAGGATGCAATCGTGGTTTTGGGAAATATTGGTCGCACAATCAGGGATTCGATAACGGGAACCATCAGCGGGGCAGGAGATATCCTTGAGGGAACAGTGAACGCAACCCGCCTCGCCACCGTGACTGCGCTGGATGGGTCAAGGGACATCATCGGAGGAGTCCAGGGGCTGACCGTAGACGTCATCAAGGGCGCCATCCAGGCCACTGGCGGCGTCGGCGCGGAAGTCGGCTCGACCGCAAAGGGTGCCGTTATCGGCGTTATTCGAGGCGTCGGTGAAGTATCTACGGTTACCGTGGGCGTTTGCAGCGACACCGTGCGGGCTGCCATCAAGGGCACCAGCGAGGTCGGCGGCGACGTGGCCACCGTGGCCCGCAGCGCGGTAGAGGGGACCTTGGAGACCACCAAGAGCGTCGGCCTCAGGGCCGAGGACGCCGCATTCAGCGTTGCCCGCGGGGCAATCCAGGGCACCAGCGAGGTCGGCGGGGACATCGGCGCCACCGCGAGAGATACGGCCAAGGGCGTGGTAACGGGCACCGCCGAGGTGGGCGGCAACGTCCTGCAGGCCGTGGAGGATAGCACCCGGGGACTGATCCAGGGAGCTTCCGCCGTCGGAGGCGACGTGGCCTCCGTTACCCGGAACGCCGTGGAGGGGTCCATCGAGGCCGCCGGCGGTGTTACCGTGCGCATGCAGGATGCGGCCTTCAGCGCAGCCCGGGGCGCCATCCACGGATCGCGGGAAATCGGAGGCGACCTTGGCGCCACGGCTCGCGACTCCATCGACGGCGCAGTGGACGGCGCGGCCCAGGTGGGTGGCAATGTGCTGCAGGTCATTGAGGATACCTCCCGCGGCCTGGTCAAGGGCACGGCGGAGGTGGGCGGCGACGCAGCGCTGGTGGCCCGTAGCGCGGTTGAGGAATCCATCGAGGCCGCCAAGCGGATCGGCCTTCGGGCCGAGGACGCAGCGTCCGCCGCGGCCAACGGCGCCGTCAGCGCCGCCGGTTCCTTCGGAGAGACCACGAGCGAGGCGGTCACCAACTCCGTCGGCGGAGTGGTCGGCGGAGTGTCCGTCGCCTTGCGGGCTCCCTTCCGCAGGGAGGGGACCAATCAGGGCGGGCAATCCTAAGTCGGCATCGACGACGGTTTCCTATGTAGAGACTGTAATTCCGGGTCTTGAACAAAACTGACCAGATAAGACGGTTGATGACAATGCGCTCGAAGGGGGACTCCATTTCCGGGTCTCCCTTTTATTCATTATGCTAAGTATTCGCCCTCCACTGGCACGAATCAGGCAAAGATTCTTTGCGGCGGACCATCCGGCAGCGAGACGGCGGGGTCGGCGTGGCCTTCGCCTTCGGGTCAGGATGCGATGGGTGAGGACAAGGCTCGCCCCTCTGCCTGGCATGGAACTGGCGCGGCGTACCTGGCGGGAACTGGGCGACGACCATTCCATGGACCTCGCGGCGTCAATCGCCTACTACTCCATCCTCTCCATCTTCCCATTGACCATCTGCCTGGTAAGCCTGTTCAGCTTCGTTATGGACTCCCAAACAGTAGAAAGGGAGGTCCAAAGGTTCTTCCACACCTATCTTCCGGGGGCGGACGGAATTCTGGCTGCCAACGTGGAAGCCGTCGGCAACATCCGGGGCATACTGGGGATAGTAAGCGTCTTGGGCTTGTTGTGGACCGCCAGTCTTCTCTTCGGCGCCATCTCCCGGGCCGTGAACCGGGCGTGGGACATCGAAAAGGACAGACCGTTCTACATCGACAAGCCGCGCCAGATCTTCATGGCCCTGTGCGTGGCCCCATTCTTCCTATCGTCCCTCGTGCTGACCTCGGGGCTGCAATTCATTGCCAGCGAGGAAATCCCGATTCTTGGCAAGCTGGCATTCCTCGAACACAACGGCATTAACGCCCTGGCCAGGCCGATCCCGTTCCTGTTCACCTTTCTGATATTCGTATTCATCTACAAATTCGTCCCCATAGCCCAGACCCACTGGCGATACGTCTGGCCCGGGGCGTTGGTGGCGGCCCTGTTGTTCGAGGCATCCAAAAGCATTTTCATCTTTTACCTGGAACACTACGCCGTCTACGAAAGGGTCTACGGCCCACTGGCCTCGGTTATCGCCCTCCTGGCCTGGACCTATGTTTCCGGGTACATCGTGATCATCGGTGCGGAAATATCCTCTGAGTACTACCGGCTGCGCATCGGCGCCCCCAGGGGGATTCCCGTTTATTTCCCCAACCGGCGCAGGAACGCCCGACGCCGCAGGTCCGGGTAGCAGGCAGGCGAATATCTCCGTTCGTTGCGGTTGTGGCCCGCCGCTCGATATACTCACCGCATCCTGTGCCATTCCCCAGCCTGACCTGATGTTGCCTGGTACCCCCTTGAAAAAGGGCCCGCAGCGCCACAATCTGTGCAGATCCTACTCGCCGCGATGGAGTACGTCGTGACCTCTCAATCCCCAGCCCAAACGTATATTGGCGCTCCCATTCGCCGCCGGGAGGATGTCCGTTTCGTCACCGGCACGGGGCAGTACCTGGACGACATCCGCCTGCCCGGGATGCTTCACGCCGCCATCCTGCGCAGTCCGCACTCTCACGCGCGGGTGCGCGGCGTCGACACGACGGCGGCGTTGGCTCTGGAAGGCGTGGTGGCCGTTTTCACCCACTCCGACATGGCGGACCTACTCAAGCCCATCCCCATGCGCGTGTTCCCCCTGCCCGGGTTGGACGACTACCTGCAGAGACCTCTCTCCGGCGACACCGTCCGGCATGCCGGTGAGGCGGTCGCAGTGGTGGTGGCCGGGAGCCGGTACATAGCCGAGGACGCCCTGGACCTGATCGAGGTCGATTATGAGCCGCAGACCGCGGTCACCACCATCGATGAAGCGCTGAAGGACTCGGTACTGGTGCACCCGGCCAACAGCAGCAACCTGGCGGGCTCGGCTGAGATCAGCGTGGGCGATGTGGAGGCCGCTTTCCGCGGGGCGGAGTACGTCCGCCGGGAGCAGTTCAGCACAAACCGCCACACCGCCAATCCCATGGAGACCCGAGGCCTGTTGGCGAACTACGACGCATCCGACGGGCACATGCGGGTCTGGGGGCCGACCAAGGTGTCCCACACCAACCGGGCCATCCTGGCCCGGCACCTGGAGATCGACGAGGAGCGCATCCATTTCATCGAGCCGGACGTCGGTGGCGGATTCGGGGTGCGCGGCGAGTTCTACGCCGAGGATTTCCTCATACCATTCGCCTCATTCAGGCTGGGCCGGCCGGTCAAATGGGTGGAGGACCGCGTCGAGCACCTGTCGTCGGCCAACCACTCTCGGGAGGTGCAGTGCGAGGTGGAGATAGCCGCCAAGAGCGACGGCACGCTGCTGGGACTGCGCACCACAGTCTACGGCGACATGGGAGCCTACGTGCGCACTCACGGCAGCGTGGTGCCGGCCCTGACCGCCGTGATGATGACCGGCCCCTACCGCATCCCCAACTTTCAGGCTTCGGTCAACTGCGTGATGACCAACAAGATGGGCGCCGGCACCTACCGTGCGCCCGGGTTCTTCGAGGGAACGTTCATCCGGGAACGGCTGCTTGACATGGTTGCCGTAGACCTTGGCCTGGATCCTGCGGAACTGCGACGCCGCAACCTGATCACCGCCAGCGAGATGCCCTACGACGCCGGGCCAACGCGCCTGGACGGACGCAACACAGTATTCGACAGCGGCGACTACGCCAGCGCTTTCAACCGGGCGCTGGAGCAGATTGGCTATGAGCCCCTGGCCCATGGGCAGGGGCCAGACGAGCAGGGCCGCTACCACGGCGTCGGCATCGCCTCGTACGTGGAGCCCACCGGATTTGGCCCTTTCGAGGGCGCCCGGGTGCTGGTCACGCCGGAGGGCCAGGTGGAGGTCTACCTCGGCATCACCACCATGGGGCAGGGCCATGAGACGGTGATGGCGCAGATATGCGCCGACTCGCTCAGCGTGCCCATGGATGACGTCCGTATCTTCCATGGCAGCACCGACTACATCCCGGCCAGCATCGGCACCTTCGGGAGCCGGGCTTCGGTCATGGCCGGAAGCGCCATTCACATGTCGTGCCAGACACTGAGGGCGCGGATCCTTTCCCTGGCCGCCAGCTACATGGACACCCAACCCGAGGTTCTCGACCTCAGGCACGGAGTGGTAACAGTCAGGGACGACGGTGCGGACGGCCGGACGCTGACCCTGCAGCAGGTGGCGGCGCTGGCCGAATCGCAGCAGCGGTTCGACGACCCGGACACGGCCCTGGACGCCACCGAGTACTTCCGCATCGAGGAGTGGACCTACGCCTACGGCAGCCACGCCGCCCACGTTGCCGTGGACCCAGAGACCGGCAAGCTGGAGGTGCTGCAGTACGTGGTGGTCGAGGATGTGGGCCGCTGCATCAATCCCCTCACCATGCACGGCCAGTCGGTCGGCGGGGCGGCCCAGGGGATCGGAGGCGCCGTGCTGGAGGAACTGGTCTACGACGACAGCGGGCAGCTGCTGTCGGGAACTCTGATGGACTACCTGCTGCCCACCAGCACCGATATTCCCAACATCGACACCGTGATCACCGAGGAGGCCCCCTCGCCCCTGAACCCACTGGGGGTCAAGGGCGCGGGAGAAGGGGCGATCCTTGCCACCGGCGCAGCCCTCGGAAACGCCGTCGCCCACGCCCTGTCGCCCTTCGGTGTACACATCACCACCCTGCCCCTGAGCCCCGGCAACATACGCCGCTGGATCCGAGAGGGACGGGAGCGGGGTAAGTAACCCGGCCGCCTCTCCCGCCGCTGGCGATTGCTGGCATTTGTGGTGCCCCGGTTTGAGCCGGGGATTGCCCTGTGCGCCTCAGCCGATGACGGCGATCGCCTCGATCTCGACGTCAAGGCCCGGCTCGGCCAGGGCGCTGATCTCGATCAGGGAGTTGGCTGGGTACTTGCCCTCAAGATACTTGGCGAAAATCGCTCCCTGCTCCTCGGGGTTGCTGGTCCAGTCGGCAATACTGGTGACAAAGCAGGTGATCTTGGCGATGTCTCCCGGGCTGCCCCCCTCGGCCCTCACGACTCCCACCACTCGTTTGAGGGTTTCGTCCAGCTGTTCCATCAGCGGCTTGCCCTGGGCGTCGGAACCTCGCGCCGTGCATCCGGATACGAACAGCAGGTTGCCGGCTCTTGTGCCTCGGCTGTAGGTTGGTCCGGCTGGGGCGATATCCGGGTAGTCTCTATGTTCAACGGCCATTTCTTCTCTCCAAATGTGCAGATATTGACCACTAACGTGGGGTTTTTGCTGTCTTGCGGCCCGAGTCAGTTCGGGGAATGCATAGCGTTGACGGGCCGCAAGAGTATGAGACCGGCTAGGCCAGAATGCTGCCTATTGGCGCACACCTTGCCATCAAACCTATAATAACTGCAATTTCATCTCCGCGGACAATGGTCCGTTGGCGGTTAACCGAAAGCACGATGGGCGAATCACACTTCGAGAGTCATCTTTTTGTTGACCTGGTCACCGTGGTGATCGCCGCCTTTTTGGGTGGTGTGGCAGCCCGGGTACTGCGGGCGCCCCCTGTGCTGGGTTACTTGGCCATGGGTATGATCATCGGCCCATACGTAGCGGGCCGGACTGGTGACGAATGGCTCCACTTTGCCACCGTGGCTGATGTGGATACGGTTCACAAGCTCGCCGAAATCGGTGTGGTGCTGCTGGTCTTCGCCATCGGCATCGAGATTTCATTCCGCGAGCTGATCAGCCTGGGGAAAGTCATCGTCATCGGGGGCATACTGCAGATACTGGTCACCGCTGCGTTGTTGACCCCCATCGGGCTGGCACTCGGCCTGGATACGAATACCGCCATCATCCTGGGAATGGTCGGAGCGCTGAGCAGCACCATGGTGGTGCTGAAAACACTGACCGACAGGGGCGAAATCCACAGCCTGCACGGCCGGCTGCTCACCGGGTTCCTTCTCATGCAGGACCTGGTGTTCATCTTGATGATAGCTATGTTGCCCGCCATGGACGGCAGCGGCGGCGCTCTGAACGTCCTCCGGGAGGCCGGCTGGGGCGTCCTGAAGACCGTGATCGTAATCGGCGGCGTGGCTCTGCTGGGCATTAAAGTGATGCCCCTGGTGATGAGCCGCATAACTCTGCTGGGCTCCCGTGAGGTGTTTGTCCTCATGGTGGTGGCGCTGGTATTCGCCATTTCGGGCCTGACCAATTTCGTAGGACTGTCGGCGGCGCTGGGCGCTTTTGTAGCGGGCCTGCTGCTGAGCGAGTCCGATATAGGCCACTGGGCGCTGGCCGAGGTGGCGCCGCTGCGGGACGTGTTCGCCGCCCTCTTCTTTGCGTCCCTGGGCATGCTTACCGACCCGGTGTTCATAGTCGACAACTATGCCAGCGTTCTGGCGGTCATCGGGGCCGCGGTGGTCATCAAGTTCGTTGTCACCGCCTTAATCGTTCGCATATCCGGATACCTTCCCAGCACCTCGCTGCTAACCGGCGTGGGTCTGGGCCAGATTGGCGAATTCAGCTTCATCCTGGTTGCCGGGGCGCTTGCCCTGGGCGTTGTGGACCAGTCGTTCCATTCGCTGATCGTTGTTTCGGCAGTGCTGACGATGGCCGCCGGGCCGCCGGTTATTGCTGGTGGCACGCAGCTGATCAACCTCCTGAGCCGTCGCTTCAGGGTGCTCAGCCCCTACCGCATCGGTGACCCGCATTCGGAGGAGCGCCCCCGCCAGACCTTCGGGCACGTGGTCATCTGCGGCCTGGGACGGGTCGGTTCCCTGGTGGCCCAGGAACTGCGCCAGCACGACGTGCCATTCACCGTCGTCGACCTGGATCCCCGCACCCTGGACGAGTGGCGCAGCAACGGGTACCACACGGTGCTCGGCTCGTCTGACCGCGAGGAGGTCCTTCGGGCGGCACGGGTACCCCAGGCTGGGATGCTTGTAATTTCTACCGGCGACCCGGTATCGGTGGAGATGACCGCTTACCGCGCCCTGCAGCTACAGCCCGAATTGGACATTGTGGCGCGGGTACGGGCACGCTCTGAGGGAGAGGACTTGCACAGGATGGGCGTGCAGGAAGTGGTCTGGCCGGAGATGGAAGCCGGGCTGGAGATAGTGCGCCACTCCCTGGTTCGCTACCGCACACCGGACTACGAGGTGGACCGGGTCATCTACCAGTTGCGGGAACGTCTCAGCTTCGTGGTTCCCGACGAGACTCCGGTGGAAGCTCGACCGGGAACGGATGGCAAGGGCCCATCCGCGGACGGCAGCGAAAACGGCAGCGGCGCAGGGTCCACCAACGGCGCGGAATCCGGCTCGACGGGAACCGCAGGCAGGAGCACGCGGCCCGGCGCCCGCCGCCTGCGGGACTAAGCCGGGCCTCGGGATGTGGCACCTCGGCCTATGTGGGGATATAATTGTAAGAGGCTCAATTGACATTTCGTCATTTGCCGCGCGGGTGTAGCTCAGTGGTAGAGCTCTAGCCTTCCAAGCTAGCTATGTGGGTTCGATTCCCATCACCCGCTCCATCCACCACCTATGGCCGGTTTCCGAAAACTGCCAAAAGAAATGCCCCCGCACAGACGTGCGGGGCATTTTCATTCCAGCCGAGTCAGGACAGTTCGCTAACCTGCGGCCAGCAACTCCCGCGCCGCCTGCCTTACCGCCGGAGCATCCAGCACTGCCTCGAGGAGCCCCTCGTCGTTGGGCTGGAACGCCTCGGGCTGGTGGAAGGTGTGGACCAGTTGAGCGAGCGTTTCCTCGCGCTGACCGTCCGGAATCGCCACCGGGTCTCCCTCGTCATCCAGCACAAACCCGATCTCTGCGGTGATGATCTCGCGTTCCACGTGATTTCGCTGTATCTCCGAGATCTTGCCCAGATGCCTGCCCAGGTAGCATCCACCGAACTGCATGACTTCGCTGTTGCTGCCCTCGAAATCGCCCGTGTACTGGTACTTCGGTTCCAGCTCCCACTCGGTCATGTAGTCTCGGACATCCTGGTCCTCCGAGTTAACGTTCTCCAGGTCGAAAACGAGGATGACGCGGTACATGAAGAACTCGGCGGGCTCCACCTTGATGAACATGATCGTCCTCTCTCTTGGGGGTGGATCAGGTCAACGGGACCTCATATAGCCAGTGCCACTCACCGCCCGGCGGCGCGGAGCACGCGGTCGACGTGGTCGGGGCCCTGCGGCAGGGCCCCGGAGTCCACGGCGCGCATGGCCTCAATGACGGCGTCGTTGAACGGCGTGGGGATGCCCACCTCGCGACCCTTTTCCGCCACCAGTCCGTTCATGAAATCGATCTCGGACCGGCGTCCCTTGTGCACGTCCTGGGCCATGGACGCCAGCCAGTTGACGCGCCCGCCGCGGGCCGCCAGGAACCCGTCCAGTTCCTCGAACACGTCGCCCTTGTCGGCGTCGGCCCAGGTCTGGGCGGGCAGGCCGTTGATGTCCACCACGTCCAGGCCCATGGCCAAGCCCACCTGCGCCCCCTCCTTGCACAGCTGGATGCGAATCAGGCGGCAGCGTGGGTCCTCGGCCATCTGCTGGGAACCTAGCCCCGAGGAGGCCGAGATGCCGTTCCCCATGGAGTTCTGGCAGAGCTTGGCCCATCGTTCGCCGAAAAGATTGGTGGAGGAGTATGCGCCGTCGATGTTGTCCAGCAGACCCGCCACCATCTCCGAGCGCCGGGACGGCACTCCAGTGATCTCAGCCACCCGGAAAACGTGGTGGCCATGGTCGCGACCCACTGCGCCGCCGCGCGTTACGTGGCCCGGCTCCCAGAGGGCGACCTCGATGTGGGAGGCGATGCAGCCCACCGTGCGCTCTTCGCCAACGATTCCGGCGATTATTACGTCGTTCCAGCAGTTCTGCAGCGACACGAAGAAACCGTCGTCCTTGACATAACGCTTGATAAAATGGGTGGCCCACTCCGTGTCGTAGGACTTGACGGAGACGAACACGAAATCAAAAGGTTCGACAATCCCTTGAGCGTCGGTCAGGTGCATGGCCTTGACTGGAACCGTAAATGGTCCTTGGCTGCCAGTCACGTGCAGTCCGTCAGCGCGCATCTTTTCCACGTGATCCGGCCACATGTCGACGAACGTGACGTCCTCGCCCTCGCGGGACAGGAAAGCACCGACGTAGCTGCCAAGCGCTCCGGCGCCCATGATTCCGATCTTGTCGCCCATGTCGCTCCTCCTAGCCTACGCAGGATCCTATAAAGTGTTCCCTCTCCCGGAGGGAGAGGGTTATGGTGAGGGCGGTCCCTCTTTCGAACGAAGCAAAGGTACTGAGCCGCGGGACTTCAGCCCCACCCTAGCCCTCCCCCAAATGGGGAGTGCCGTTCACCCCGCCAGCGTCGCCAGCCTGGCGCTGCTTATGTGCGAAAGGGCCCTGATCTCATCCATCACGTGAGACGGTACAGGATCATCCAGTCCGATGACCATCATGGCCTGCCCACGCAACTGAATGCGACCAACGCCCATGAAGCTGATGTTGATGTTGTGGCGTCCGGCGATGGTGCCCACAGCCCCGATGGAGCCCGGCTGGTCGCGGTTGTCCACGAACAGCAGGTACGGCGTGTTGGGAACGATGTCCATCCAGTAATCGTTGAACTTGACGATGTGGGTCTCGCTGCGCATGGAGGTGGCCGCAATGGTCAGGCTGCCATTGGCGGTCTGTAGCGTTGCCGAGATCAGGCTGGCGTACTCCCGGGACATCCGGTTGCTTTGCTCGGTAACGTTCCAACCGCGCTCCCGCGCCAGCACCGGCGCGTTGATCAAGTTGACGTTCACCGTGCTGACGGGCGCCAGCAGCCCGGCAAGGACTGCGGCCTGCAGCATCCGGCAGTCGTGGTGCGCGATTTCCCCCTCGTAGCTGATTGTAATGCCGGTGATCTGGCCCTCGGACAGCACGCCCAGCAGCTTGCCCACGGTGGATGCCGCCGGAACAAAGGGCGCCAGGACCTCGTGCACCTCGGGAGCGACGAAAGGAGCATTCACAGTATTGCGGGCCGGCTCGCCCTTCAGCACCGCCAGCACCTGCTCGGCCGCCTCGATGGCCACCTCGCGTTGCGCCTCCCTCGTGGACGCGCCCAGGTGCGGCGTGAGGGTAACCTTGGGGTGTTCCAGCAGCGGGCTCGGCTCCGGCGGTTCCTTGGCAAACACGTCCAGGGCCACACCACCCAGCTGACCCGACTCCAGCCCCGCCAGCAGGGCATTGTCGTCGACCAGTTCGCCGCGAGCGACATTGATGATGCGGGCGCCGGGCTTGATGTTCTCGATCTGTTGGGTGCCCAGCATGCCGCGGGTGCCCTCGGTCAGAGGAGTGTGGAGGGTCACGAAGTCGGACTCAGCCAGCAGGTCGTCCAGCGACAGGAGCTCGACTCCAATGCGACGGGCGTAGTCGGGGGCGACGAACGGGTCGTAGCCCACCAGCCGCATGCCGAAAGCCTGCGCTCGGCGGGCGACTTCGGTTCCGACGCGGCCCAGGCCGCAGATGCCGAGGGTCTTCTCGCGAACTTCGACGCCCATGAACGCGCTGCGGCGCCACTCGCCGGATTTCAGCGATGCGTGCGCCCCGGGAACGTTCCGGGCCATGGCCAGCATCAGCGCCAGCGTGTGCTCGGCGGCGGCCACGGTGTTGCCTGTGGGTGCGTTGACCACGGCGATGCCGGCGCCGGTGGCCGCGTCCAGATCGATGTTGTCCACACCGATGCCAGCGCGGGCGATGACCTGCAGGCTAGTTCCTGCCTCAATTACCTCGCGGTTGACCTTGGTCTCGCTGCGGACCACCAGTGCCTGATAGCCTCCGACGGTCTGAAGCAATTCGGCGGGTTTCATACCGGTCTTAACGTCTACGTCTGCCCCTGTCTCCAGCAGGGAGACACCCTCGGGGCCAATTGGATCAGATACCAGAACTTTGGGCATAAAAGGGAACCTCACTCCCTTCTCGCTCAGGAAAAGGGCTTTCAGGGATGTATTCGGAGGGTCGAAACAGACCAGTCAATCGGCCCGGCCCTCCGCTGAGCATTGGTGGCTTCAATATAGCACACGACCCATCGCGGGCGTGGCCGCGACGCTCCCTCCGCCGGCGTTCCTTGACCCTCAATGGGCGCGCGGGTAGGATAGGTTGCGGTGCATTTAGCGGGTTTGTCGATCGTTAAAAGGGAGCTATTTTGCCAAAGGGAATCGGCGGTTTTAAGTCTGCAACAGTTCTTATCCTCCTGTTAACGTTAACTATGATCTCATTGGTGAACTGCACCGATTCGGCAACTGAGATGGTAACTTCCACCCCGCCACCTCCAATAACTGGTACGGCTATAGTGGGTCAAATTGCTGCACCAGAACCGAAAGTCTCCCAAGAACCGACACCCACTCCTGAAGAGGCAGCAACGCCGAAACCTGTTGCCACTGAAGGACCAACGGCCGCTCCTGAATCCACTGCAACTCCACAGCCGACAGCCACCCCAGTGCCCACTGCAACTCCACAGCCAACGGCCACCCCAGTGCCCACTGCAACTCCACAGCCGAAAGTCAATGTCATTGACGTTGGCACACACCTGGTGGGAACACACATCGAACCTGGAATCTATCTGGGCCTTGCGGGAACTGGAGCGTTGGAATCCTGCTATTGGGAGCGGTTGAGCGGGCTTAGTGGAGAGATCTCTGACATCATCGCGAACGACAACTCCATAGGCCCCTTTTACGTTGAGGTTTCGCCATCAGACGTAGCACTATCCACTCGATGTGAATTGATTGAACTGAAAGGCGTGCCCGCACCAAAGGAGTACTTGACGCAATTGATGCCTGGGACGTACCTCGTAGGGAGGGATATCGAACCGGGTATCTACGCCGGAAAGGCTGGAACCGAGGTGCTTGACACCTGCTATTGGGAACGCTTGAGTGGACTTGGCGGAGGATTTGCTGACACCGTGGCTAACGACAACGCCAAGGGCCTCTTTTATGTCGACGTTTCAGAGACGGATGTAGCATTGTCCACGCGATGTGAGTTGACTGCCTTGGATGAAGTTCCTGCATCTCAGGGCTTTTTGACGCAACTGCCACCCGGAACTTACCTTGTCGGACGGGATATCCAACCCGGTAATTATAGTGGCGAGGCTGGAACTGGAGTGTTGGACTCATGCTATTGGGCACGGTTAAGCGGTGTAAGCGGAGAGTTTTCTGACTTAATTGCCAACGGCAATGCGCAGGGTAGATACTTCGTGCAGGTCGGTTCCACCGACTTTGCCGTCAAGTTTGACTGCGCCGTAACGAAAACAAGCTAGAGCCAAGATAGCCTAGCAAATCAAAGTTGATCGATACCAGTGCGACCTTCTGACACACCCCCATCACATAGGAGACGAATGCAATGTTCCTGATGCGGTTTACCGAGCGTGCCTATACCAACTACACGGAGGCGGATGTCCGCAGCAGCCCCAACGAGGCGGTGCGGCTCACCTTCTCCAACAGCAATTTCGACCCCGTCGTCGGCGCCCGGCAGTACAACGAGTACCTCGACGAGTATGAGTATTGCGAGGAAGTCGGGTTCGACGGGCTGATGCTCAACGAGCACCACAACACCCCCACCTGCCTCGGCGCCACCATGAACCTCGAGGCCGCCATTCTGGCCCGCAACACCAAGACGCCCAAGATCGTGCTGCTGGGCAACCCGCTGCCTGTGTTCGATAACCCGCTGCGCCTGGCCGAGGAGCTGGCCGAGATCGACATGATTTCCGGCGGACGCCTGGTCTCGGGTTTCGTGCGCGGCACCGGCGTGGAGAGCCTGGCCGCCAACGTCAATCCTCTGTTCAACCGGGAGCGGTTCGAGGAGGCCCACGACCTGCTCATCAAGACCTGGACCACCCCCGGCCCCTTCCGCTGGGAAGGCAAGCACTACCACTTCCGGGTGGTAAACCCCTTCGAGCGACCCCTGCAGCAGCCGCATCCTCCGGTCTGGATTCCGGGACTGGGCAGCCCTGAGACGCTGGTCTGGGCCGCCGAGCGCCGCTATCCCTATATCTACCTGGAAACCGACCCACAGGGCACCCAGGACATGATGGACATCTACACCGAGACAGCCCGGGACAACGGCTACGAGCCGGGCCCGGAGAATTTCGGTTACCTGTGTCGCATCCACGTTCAGGACACCGACGAAAAGGCCTACGAGGCGGCCAAGGGGTTCCTGACCGGCAACGTGGGTGTGGGTCGCGTTCCCATGCCTCGCGACTACATGATGCCCATCGGTTACAGCGGCAGCATGAAGGACCCCCGCATCGCCCAGTACCAGGGCCGCGTCCGCAAGGACCCATTCCTTGGCCTTGGCCTGGAAACGGCCAGCTACGACGAAATCCTGGCCTCCAACCGCTGGGTTGTCGGCAGCCCCGAAACCGTCGTGAGCAAGCTGCGCGACGTGCTGGGCCAGCTGCGCCCCGGAATCCTGGGCGTCTGGACCAACGACGGCGATACCACCCACGCCGACACTATGAACTGCCTCAAGCTGATGGGAGAGGAAGTGCTGCCCGCTCTTCGCGAGATCGGAGAGGATCTGGAGCTTACTGACCCGTTCCAGAAGGCCGAGTCGGGTCTGCTGAACTAACCAGGCGTACAGCACAGGCAGAGGACGCACGGAACGTTCGTAGTTGAACCACTGCATCCTCTGCACCGAAAACAAAATTCAGGAGATTAGAAATGCCCGCGTTTACGGAAGAAATCGTTGATGTCGGCGGAGTCGGCGTCCACACCCTCAAGGGCGGTAGCGGTGAGCCCCTGCTGCTGCTGCATGGCGCCGGTGGCAACAGCGGCTGGCTCAGGTTTGCCGACGCGCTGGCCGAACACTACACCGTCTATTACCCGTCTCATCCGGGCTACGGCAAATCGCCCCGGCCCGACTGGCTGGAGAGCATCCCGGACATGGCCGCCTTTTATACCTGGTACCTGGAGACCCTGGGCCTGGAACGAGTCCGCACCATCGGCTTCTCCATGGGCGGCTGGATCGCCGCCGAGCTGGTTGCCACATGCAACAACGCCGTGGGCAAGCTCATGCTGGTGGGCGCCGCCGGCGTGAAACCCCAGGACAGCGAGATCACCGACATTTTCATCATCAGCCCGGCCCAGGTAACCGAGCTGATGTTCCACGACCCCAGCCAGGCTCCCGAGTACCAGCAGATATACGCCCGCGAGCTGACTCCCGAGGAGCAGTTGACCGCAGACCTGAACCGCGAGATGGCCGTGCGTCTGACATGGAAACCCTACATGTACGACCCGCGCCTGGCCGGAGGCCTGCTCAAGCGCGTCAAGGTGCCCACTCGCATGGTCTGGGGGCGGCAGGATGGCATCGTCCCGGTGGAATGCGGCAGCATCTACCAGGAGTGCATCCCAGGCTCAGAGTTGGTGGTCATCGAGAACTGCGGCCACTCCCCGCAGGTGGAGAAACCCGACGAGTTCGTCAAGACCGCGCTGGAGTTCCTCGCGTAATAGATGATTCTCCTCGGACCCACTGAAGTGTCCCGGTCTTTTGCGATGTTAGCGGCCTGCGTTCTGCTGGCCGCTTTCCTCTTGGCCTGCGGCGGGGACGACGCCGGCTCATCCACCTCTGAGAGGCTGCTGCTCCTGGAGGCCGAGGCTCATGCCCTCGAGGAGTCGCTGGAAACCCTGCATGAGGAGAACGAGTCGGTGCTGCGCGAAGCCACCAGGTTGGGGGAGGAAAATTCGGCGCTGACGAGCGAACTGGCGGCTCTGCGACAAGCTCAGGCAGAGTTCATCCAGCAGCAGGAGGCAGCAGAGGCCGCTAGGAAGCACGAGGAGGAGGTCGCCGACTTCGAGGAGGGCCAGGAAGAACAACTGGCTGCGTTGGAGGAAGGGCAGACACGCGCCGAACAGCGGCTGGACGATCTGGACTCGCGGATGCAGGACATCAAAGTCGTCGCCTCTCAGGTTGAGTTGGTACTGCCTGCCATCGAAAAATGGTTCACCGGCATGGACAAACGCCTCGCCCTGCTTGAAGGAAACGGCATCAATAGCTCGCTGAGGCTGGCGGAAGAGGGCGGCGGTCAGGCGCAAGTCATCAACTACGGAGCAGCATACGGCGGAGGAAGGTCCGCAGTGCTGGTGTTGCCCGACCCGCCGCCGGAAGGGAAGATGCCCCTCATCGTTTCTCTTCACGGATTCGGCAGCGATTCCTTCCTCCAGAGCCATTATGTGCCCTTTCACCAGCGGGTGAACCGCGACGGGTTCGCGCTCCTCCTCCCCAACGGCATCGAGAATGCCGAGGGCCAACGCTTCTGGAACCCCACCGGCGGGCTCGGAAAGGCTGACCAGGACGACGTCGCCGCCCTGACCGCCTTGGTACAGGAAGCGAGTGAAGAATTCGACGTAGGGCCGGTATACTTTTTCGGTTACTCCAACGGCGGGTTCATGGCCCACTACATAGCCTGCAAGGGCCTCCCCGGCCTCCGCGCGGTGGCCAGCCTCGCCGGCACCAGCTACGTCGAGGACTCGGAGTGCGATGGCACTCCGCCCGTTTCCGCGCTCCACATCCACGGCACCAATGATAAGGTTGTCCTGTTCGATGGGGAGATCACCGAGCCGGGCGTGGAGGCTAACGGCGAAACGGCCTTTTACGCCGGGGCTGAGGATATAGTGTACCGGCGGGCACAGCGCGCCGGTTGCGACTGGCCTCTAGACCCTCTGCCCTACGCCAGCCTGGATTTGGATGAGATTGTGCCTGGCGCAGAGACCCAAGCTTTCCGGATGGGGTCCGGCTGCCCCGACGGCATTGATATTCAGCTCTGGGTCGGCGAGGGGAGCGGGCACGCCCCCGGCTACCGCGACGGCTTTCTGGATGCTCTGTTAGACTGGCTACTGTCGCAGAAGTAACTGCCATTTGTTCCTTATCGCAACCGCACCATAGACTGAGAAACCCAACCTGAACAACGGAGTCCCTGCTATGTCCTTTGAAGTCTTTTACTTTACCGAGTTTCCCTACGCCGCTTTCCCCGAGTCGGTGGTGGAGGACTACCCCTCCATGCGTCTGACCTTCCCAAACACGTATTTCGACCCGTCCACGGCCCACGACCTTTTCAAACGCTATCTGGATGAGTACCAGTATGCCGAGGAAGTTGGCTTCGACGGCCTGATGATCAACGAGCACCACAACACGCCCTCGTGCATGGACGTTGAGGTCAACATCACTGGGGGCATACTGGCACGCGTCACCAACCGCGCCAAGATCCTGATGCTGGGCAACATGCTCCCCACCTCCGACAACCCCGTGCGCCTGGCCGAGGAGATCGCCATGCTGGACGTCATCTCCGGCGGGCGCATCATCTCCGGCTTCGTGCGAGGCATCGGCATCGAGAGCTGGGCTAACAACACCAACCCGGTCTACAACCGCGAGCGGTTCGAGGAGTGCCACGACCTGATCAAGAAGACCTGGACTACGCCCGGCCCCTTCCGCTGGGAGGGCAAGCACTACCACTACCGCGCCGTGAACCCGTGGATGCTGCCCATCCAGCAGCCGCACCCGCCCTGCTGGGTGCCCGGCACCGGCAGTCCTGAGACGGTCAAGTGGGCCGCCGACAACCACTACACCTACGCCGCGTTCCTCACCCGGATGGACCAGGCGCGCAACCTGTTTGCCAACTATCGCAAGCACGCCAACGAGGCCGGCTGGGAGCCCGAACCGGACAAGTTCGCGTTCATGATCTGCGCCCACGTCAACGACACCGACGAAAAGGCCCAGGAATCCGGCAAGGCCTTCCTGTGGCGCATGGGCCATCCCCTCAAGGGACCCCGGGAATACTGGTCTCCTCCTGGATATTTCTCGGCCGCCGGCGCCGCCGCCAACACCCTCCGCCGCAACAGGCCACTGAACGAAATGTCATACCAGGAACTGCAGGATGAGTACCACCTGGTAGTCGGCAGCCCCGAAACAGTGATCAAGAAGCTGCGCTACATCAAGGAGGAACTGGGCATCGGCGCCCTGCTGCTCGAGGCCCAGGGCGGTCCGTTGTCCCACGAGGACACCATGCGATCCCTGGAATTGTTCGGCAAAGAGGTCATCCCGGCCCTGAAGGATGACTAGGACTTGCAACCTAACCCTTGCCCTAAAGGGGAGGGTAAAACCTCCAACTGCGTAACTCCCATTTGGAGATATCGACTATGCAGAAAACGTTACGCATACGTACCACTGTCCTGCCGGGGGGTAGGGTGGAGTTTGACAGCCCGGAGCTGGAGGCCGGGCAGTTGGTGGAAGTGGTGGTGCTCCATGATTCCACTGTTAGGGGACGCTCAATCATGGAAATCCTCAACAGTGGCCCAGAGGAACGATTGTTTCGCACGGCTGAAGAGGTGAGGGAGTACTTGGCAGAAGAAAAGGCGTCGTGGGACCGCTAGTCATTCCCTCTGACGGGGTGGTCTATATTGATGCCAACGTTCTCATCTACAGTGTGGAACGTATAGAGCCGTACCGCACACTTCTTGAACCGATGTGGCAGCAAGCCCAGGATGGGAACCTCTCAATAGTGAGCAGCCCGGTCCTGGTTACTGAAGTTCTTGTGAAGCCGTTTCAAGTTGGCAACATAGGGATTGAGATGCAATATCGTGAGGTATTCGCCTCCAATGCCCTGAGGCTGCTCGATACCTCGTACGAAATGTTTGAGGATGCTGCCCGTCTGCGCGCCGAAAGCGGTCTGAAACTGCCTGATGCCCTGCACGCCGCAACGGCTCTTCGGGCTGGCTGCGCGCTCTTCATCACCAACGATACGGACTTTCGGCGCATCGAAAGATTACCTACTGTCGTCCTGGATGATGTCCTCGCAAGGGAGGACGATTGACGCAGTCAAGAATTCATAAGTGAAGCGATAGGCGGCAAGGGCTGGTGCAACCTGGATTTAGAGTTGGCCGACCTGCCCAATCACCCCCCACAGGAGCGGAAGATGGACAAGCAGGACATCCCTTTCCTGACCACGGCGGAACTCGGTGAACGCATACGGACTCGCGAGGTCTCGCCGGTGGAGGCGACCTCCGTCTACCTGGACCGTATCGACGCCCTGAATTTCAAGTTCAACTCGTACCTGACCGTCTCTCGAAGGGAGGCGATGGCCGCCGCCGAGGAGGCGGAGCGAGCCATCGCTGGGGGCAACTACCTCGGCCCCATGCACGGCATTCCGGTGGCGGTCAAGGACCAGATCTGGACTCAGGGCATCAGGACCACCGTCGGTTCGCGGTTGATGGCAGACTTTGTTCCGGACGAGGACGCCACCGTCATTGCCAGGCTGAAGGAGGCGGGGGCCGTTATTCTGGGCAAGACCAACCTGAACGAGTTCGCCCTCGGAGGCTCCCAGCGGTACGGCCTGAACCGCAACCCGTGGGACCTTGACAGGTTCGCCGGCGGCTCTAGCGGAGGGTCCGGGTCGGCAACGTCCGCGTTCCTGTGCGCCACGTCTCTGGGTGAGGACACGGGCGGTTCCATCCGGCGTCCGGCCGCCTGGTGCGGCATCGTAGGCCTGCGCCCCAGCTGGGGGCGGGTCAGCCGTCACGGGGTGCAGCCGGGGTCGTGGTCCATGGACCAGGTCGGTCCTATTTCCCGCTCCGTGGAAGACGCCGCGATCACCCTCGGCGCCATTGCGGGCCACGACCCCAGGGACCCGTACACCTGGAACGTACCGGTGCCGGATTACCGCGAGGCCCTTGGCGGCGACCTGGCAGGCGTCAGGGTCGGCGCCATCACCGAGCTGATCGAGAGCGACATCACGGACCCCGAGGTCAGGGCTGGAGTCAGAGCCGCTGGCGCGGTGTTGGGAGAACTGGGCGCCACGGTCGAGGAGGTGTCCTTGCCTCTGACCGTCCACGGCGGCACGCTGGCTGCCGCGTTGATCAACACTGAGGCCTCGTTCACCTACCGAGACTGGATCCACGAGAGGCTGCACGAGTTTGGACACGCCAACCAGATCGGACTGCTCACCGCCAGCATCCTGCCTGCACAGGCGTACGAGAAGGCCCAAAAACTGCGGGAGATGACCCGCCGCGAGGTTCTGGGCGCCCTGGCCGACTACGACGTTCTGATACTGCCCACGTCCAAGAGCTGCGCGCCGCTCGTGGGACAGGACACGGTGTTAAAGTCCAAGGAGGACGCTCGCAACCAGCCGCCAGTGATGACCCGTCCAATCAACCTGGCGGGGGCGCCCGCGATCTCCGTCAACTGCGGCTTCAACTCGCAGGGCTTGCCCATCGGCCTGCAAATCGGCGGCCGTCCTTTCGACGAGGCAACGGTCCTGAAGGTAGCTCACGCCTACGAGCAGGCCACGCCCTGGCACACCTCGCGCCCGCCGCACGCGTGAGTGTGGGAGCAGCCTCCTAGAACCCGCACGGCACTCCCAGCTCGGCGCAGATGTCGCGGATGGACTGCGACACCTCGGGGTGGAGTGGGATGCCCTCGTCGCGGCGGGTGGCCTCCATCTCGGCCTCGGGCTGGCCGGCCACGATAACCTTGTCGTGCCCCGGCGCCGGCTTGGTGGCATTCATCATGCGCACCCACTCGTCCATTTCCTGCTTGAAGTGGGCCACTTCGGTGAACGCGTCAACGCTGTAGGCTGCCACGTAGTGCCCGAAGTTGGGGCGGCCCGGCACCGCGCCGTACCCGAAGCCCGTCAGTACCCCGGCCAGGATGTCCACCACGCACGACAGCCCATAGCCCTTGTGGGACCCACCCTCGCGGCTGCCTCCCACCGGCAACAGCCAGTAGTCGTCTGGGGCGGGCTTGTCCTCCATGATCGGCGTGCCGTCCCTCTCGGCCAGCCAGCCCGCCGGAATGTCGGCGCCCAGCCGCTGCGCGATGCGTATCTTGTTGACCGCAACGGAACTGGTGGCGGCATCGAACACGAACGGCGCCTCGTCACCCGTCGGCACGGCGATTGCGATGGGGTTGGTGCCCAGGCGCGGCTCGGCCCCGAAGGTTGGCAGCACCTGCGGCGGACAGCTGGTCATGCAGACGCCGATCATGTCGTGCTCCAGGGCCAGCATGGAGTGATAGGACGCCATGCCGAGGTGCCGGGCGTTGCCGATGGCCACCATGCCCACGCCGACGTTCCGGGCCTTTTCAATGGCGATGTCCATGGCCTTGGGGGTGATGATGGTCCCCAGACCCCGGTCGGAATCAACCGTTGCGGTTGACGGCGTCTCGCGGATCACCCGCCAGTCGGGGCGCGGGTTGATTGAGCCATCCTGGTAGCCGGTGACGTAGCTGCGCAGCATGTTTGACACGCCGTGGGAGTCCACTCCCCGCAGGTCGGCCAGCACCAGCACGTCGGCCCCAAGCTCGGCGTCGCCGTCCGGGACCCCAAGGTGCCGAAAAATGCCCGCCACGGTGGATTTCAGGTCATCTCCCTGAACGAATTCCGCCTCGTCGTGTCCTACCTTGAACTGCTCCAGCACGATCAATCCCCCATCGCTATATTGTGGTTTGAGTATACAGGATTGCGGACATCGTTTTGCTGAATGACACCGCAAGTGGTCGCCTCCGACCCGTGCGCGACAGTCATTGACCGGGGGTGGTAAATTGCTGCTACGGAGGAATGCTTATGAACGATAGAGAAGAAGCGCTGGACTTCCTGGCACGGCTGGGAGCCCAGCCCGCGGTGGCCTACCACGAGTCGGGCGTCGCCTCGGTGGTCCGCGAGATACTTGACGAGACCGGCGTGGAATACAGCATAGACGCGCCCGGCAACATCCTCGCTTGCCTGCCGGGAACCAACCCCGACGTGCCGCCCCTGGCCATTGTGGCTCACATGGACCACCCCGGATTCGAACTGGCGGACCGGCACGGGGACCAGGGCGAGTTCGTGGCCGACGCACTGGGCGGCATACCCGCCTCCAGCTTTGCGGCCGGGGTACCGCTGCAGGTCATACTGCCGGGGGGCGTGCGTATGGCTGCCGAGACGGTTGGTCCGCACGGAGAGGAATCAGAGCGTCGGGCCCTGGTACGCCTTGCCGATGCTGACCTCGCCGCCGAACTGCCGTTGCCTGCCGCCGTCGTCTTCGACCTGGTCGACTTTGAGCTGGACGGCGAATACATCCGCATGCGCGCCGTGGACGACTTGGCCGGCTGCGCCTCCGCCCTGTCCGCGATGGCGCGGCTGGTCCGTGGAGGCCAGCCGACCGAGGGCGACGTTTACGCTCTGTTCACCCGCGCCGAGGAGATCGGGCTGGTAGGGGCCAGGCTTGCGGCGGAAAACGGACTCCTGCCCGCAACCACGCTCATCATCTCCGCCGAGTCCAGCCGCACCCTGCCCGGCGCCGAGCAGGGACGAGGTCCAGTGATTCGGGTCGGCGACGCGGGCTCCACATTCGACGCCGAAGCCGAGTCTGTGCTGGTGCGGGCCCGCGAGGCCCTGAACGAGCGCGAGGGCGGATTCGCGGCGCAGCGCCAGCTGATGAGCGGCGGCGTCTGTGAGGCCAGCGCGTTCTCGGCCTACGGGTACCGGACCACGGGAATCGCCTTTCCCCTGGGCAACTACCACAACGGGGCACCTGAGGGACGCATCGAGGCGGAGTATATCCATGTCGACGACTACCTTGGCGGCGTGGCTCTGATGGAAGAGGCTGCCCGCCGCGTTTCCGACCGAGCCAACACCGCCTTCCGGCGCCGCCTGCAGTCCGTTCCCGAGGATATGCGGCGCAGGCTGCACGAGAGCGGTGCCTGAGGCAATGGTACCCCAAGCCGGCAATGGATGATGGCCAAAGGACCCAGCATTCCTGGGTTGGCCAGTTGATACAGCGCTGGAAATTTGGCTGTGGGAATACAGGTCACGCGAATTCAGTTGGGAGGGTTATGAAATGCGATTGGAAGGTAAGGTTGCCCTGATCAGCGGCGGCGCAAGGGGCATGGGGGCGGTCGAGGCACACATGTTCACCCGCGAAGGAGCCAAAGTGGTCATCGGCGACGTCCTGGAGGAAGAGGGCCGCCAGGTTGAGGCCGCAGTGAATGAGGCAGGAGGGGAGTGCGTATTCGTTCGCCTGGACGTGACCAGCGAAGAAGACTGGTCAGTGGCAGTGACCACGGCAGTGTCCCGGTTCGGCAAGCTGGACGTGCTGGTCAACAACGCCGGCATCTCGATCACCGGCGGCATCGAGGAATTCACCGTCGAAGACTGGGACCGGACTTTCGACATCAACGCCAAAGGAGTGTTCCTGGGCACCAAGGCGGCCATACCTGAGATGCAAAAGGCCGGAGGCGGCAGCATCGTCAATATATCTTCGGGCGCCGGAATCGCCCCCGCTCCCGGTACGTCAGGGGCCTACGCGGCAAGCAAGGGCGCGGTGCGGCTTCTCACCAAGTCCACGGCCATTCAGTACGCCGGCGATAGCATACGATGCAATTCGGTGCACCCCGGCCCCATTGAAACGCCTATGTTGCTCTCTGCCCGAGGAGGTGGGTCCCAGCTCGATACCACCATCGAGCGGGTACCCTTGGGGCGCATCGGGACTCCGGAGGAAATCGCCTACGGCGTGCTCTACCTGGCTTCCGACGAGGCGTCTTTCGTGACCGGCTCGGAGGTGGTGATTGACGGTGGGCGCACGGCCCAATAGATGCGAAGTTGCGGCAGGGACCACGCAGTCATCAGCCGATGGCTATCTGCCGTAGGGGAGGGCAGAGCGTTCAGAGTCGAGTGGACGGCTGTTGGCTACACGACGTCCGGGACGGAAGCAGGGCCGGGCGGATTAACCGGCGGAAGCAAGGGACTATGGGAGGGGAAACGCGGACACGGCTACTTCTGCGGTTCCGTTTGCTTATAGGGGATAGCGCATGCTAGCATAGCCGCCAACGGGCCGCCGACAGAAAAAGGCGGCTCCAAAACGACGAAAGCCCAGTGGTCTCACTCACTGGACTTTCAGGACATAACCGGCGGTAGGCCCGCCAAATTCCTAAACGAGAGTTTATCCTCTCAATGAACGTGCTGTAAAGCACGCGGGCCTTCCATCGGAAATCAGGATGGGAGGCTCGACATGAGCGACGACTTCTTCGGCGGCGACTTTGATCCTGGATTTGACGGTGGCGATGCTGGCGAGGAACTGGCCATCAACTTCGTATACAGCGTGGTTTGCTGGGCTGCAAAGAGGGCATTCCGATTTGGCAAGCGGCACTATCCGGAGGCTCGTGTCGCTGCTTCGGCCCGTTGGGCGGTCGCAAGCGAGTGGAAGCCTGTCAGTATTCCCTTCAGGATTGGGCGATGGGCGTTCAGGACAGCCAAGAATGAAGTCGGAGCGTTCATGGGAGTCCGCGAACCGGTGCGCTCCATCACAGCAGGCTTCTTCGCGTTCTACGGCGCGGTAATCGTATGGGATCATCTTGTGTATCCAGCGGAGATACCGGAGGCTGCAATGACGGCCTTCGGCGCGTACTTCATGGTGGTTCTTGGAATCATCGGCTATGGGATGAGCAAGTCTCTGGTGCGACGCTTGAGGACGCGAGGATAGACCCGACACGCAGGGCAACCTTGTCGAGTACCCTCTTGGAAGTGGCGGTATGAAACGAGTTAGACGAGAGGCACTGAGCGTCTCACGATTGATTCACGATGTTCTTGAGGGACAGCTGAATATCCCTTTTCGTCAAATCGTGAATGACTCTACATTCGCAGAATATACAGGCCCCCGTCGGCCAGACCTTTTAATTTCCGAGTTTGAGTTCGACGGCTCAAATGAACGGCAATTCATTGAGAACTTGGTAGCCTACGCTGAGGTGAAGGACAACTGCACTGTGGATGACAGTGAATGGCAAAATGCGATCACCCAAGGGCAAGAGAAATCCCGACTGCTAAACCTACCGTATTTCATCGTCACGAACTGTCACACATCGTTGTTTTACAACGCTGACACGTTGGAGGGAATCACTCTCAACCGGAATCCCATACGCGAGTTTCAGACCATCGATATTCTGAGGCTCATAAGGCACAGGCTCGCGAGGGAGCCCGGGCTTTCAAACATTCAAACCAACGTGGATTCCATATCTACAATTTCTGAGGCGATTTTCAACAAGAAACTGTGGGAATTAGCCACCATCTACCGTGGCATCAATTTTGAGAACAACCAGCAGAAGATAGATTTTACAATCGGATTTGTGGCACTGGAGTTTTATGAGGAGAAAGTGGCGCTGGAAAACCACAAGGATTCCAGCAAGGTATATTGGTCGGAATGCGCCGATCCGAGTAACGAAAAACTTGTCGCAAATATAACGGCTTACATTGACCGCCTGTCGGATGAAACCGACTTCCAAGAATTCCGGGATCTCATAGGCACTCTGAGAGCAGCGATCCAGCGCGGCGCGAGAGCTTTGGTAGGCGGCGACGATGTCCGACGCATATACGACATCATCGACTCCATGCGCCCGTTGCACGGAACGGGATTTGACCTCTTCGGTGCTGTTTATGAAATGTTCGCTTCCTCAAAAGAGAAAAGGGAGTTCGGAGAATATTTCACAAGACGCCATTATGCCCACGTGCTGGCCAAGTTGCTTTTGTCCAAAGAAGAATATGGCGACCCAAGCAGGCAGTTCACGGTTCTGGACCCTGCCTGCGGAACTGGCGGATTTTTAACGGAAAGCTATAAGGCGCTCCAGAATCGATACGAGCGCAACGGGACGTATACTGGAGAAGTCGCGGAATTCTTGGAGCGGAATTGCTTCTACGGTATTGACGTCCGTGGGGTGAACATATCTAGGACTCGCCTTAACATGTTCCTCGTAGGCGACGGGCACACGAACATGAGGGACGCCAACACCCTTTTGCCAGATCGCCACCCCTTTTCAGTCAGCAAGTTCGACTACGTAATTACCAACCCACCTTACGGAGGCGGAACAATCCAGGCGCAAACGGCTTCAATCTCAACGGTCCGCTACGAAATTGCCTTTCTTTGTCGAATCAATCAGTTACTGAAGGTTGGTGGTCAAGCCTGCGTCATACAACCAGATGGTGTGCTAGAGAACCCATCGTATGCACCGTTCCGAAGGGAATTCTTGGAAACTTGCACCATCACCGCGATTATTTCGCTCCCTAAATTTGCCTTTGCTCCCTACACGAAAGAGAAGACGTATGCCCTTTTCTTTACAAAGCGGAGCAACAAGGCCACACGCTTTCAGACACAGCCTATTTGGATGTACATTATTGACAACGACGGCTTGGCAAACTCAGACAAGAGATTCCCGACGAAACTCAGGAACAACCGCAACGGATGGATGCACGACGAAATATCAGGCTGGGTGTCCACCGAGGGTGAGGAGATGCCCGGAATTCTTGAGGAGCGATGGCTTGCATTCGACGACGCCGAATCCGACGGAACCCAGTGGATTGATGAAAAAGGAGTCGAGCGTAGAACGAGGAAGGGCGGATTTGTCCCATCCGACCAAATTCTGTCCGACCGGCATACTATGCTTTTGCCTGAATATTATTTGCGCTCCTGGGAACTGGAGGATTTACCCCCGCTCGCCGACTATCAAAACTACCAGGCTAAGAATGTTCCCTGTAGGGAAGTATTCGATATAGTCGGTGGCAACTCTGGCCTGACTGAGGAATTCTTGTACTCCTTGCTGCAGTACGAAGGAGATAGACCTTTTCGACTGCTGACTGGCAGCATCGACCCTAACACGCAGACTTACATTCACCGATGCAACGACCCCAAGAATCCAGCGCGCCGAATCAAGGTCGTTTCGGGTGAGGGGATACACATTGTACGCAAGGGCAAGGCGGGCTTCATCAACTACCTCCCCAATGGGGATTATACGATGACTGATGATGCCTACATCCTGACAGTGAAGCCGAATACCGCCTACGGAATTTCTTTAAAATGGGTCGCTCTGGCTCAACGGGAAATGTTCAGAGAATTTGCTTCGAATTCGGACAATGGCACTTGGAATAAAGGGGCATTCTTCAAATATGCAACCATCGATCTTCCATCCTTTGAAGAGCAATTGAAATTCGTTGAGCAAACTGAAGGCGAAGTAATGGGACTCACCTGACGGAGACAACAATGGCGCAATTTACTGAGACCAAAACCTACAAACTGTCGTGCCCCGCCTGCGACTCTGACCGCGTGGTGAAAGACGGTTTCCAGAAGGGAACCCAGCGGTACGAGTGCAAGAACTGCAAGAAGAAGTTTCGCGCCAACGGCAAAGCTGAGGGCCGCCGGATGGACGCGGAAATGATGGGTAGCGCGATCCGCGACTTCTACACGGGCAAGAGCTACAAGCAGATTGCCGAAGGGCTGAAAGAGGAATACGACATACCCGAACCCAGCAAGGCCACCATCTATGAATGGGTGAGGGATTACACCGAGGAAGCCAAGGAACTCACCGCCGACATGAAGGCCCAGGTTGGGGATGAATGGGTGGCCGACGAAATGGCCGTCAAGGTGGGCGGCTGGCAGATGTGGAATTACAACGTCATGGACACCAAGACCCGTTACATCCTTGCCTCCCACCTAGCCAGAACCCGCACCCTGAAGGCCACAGTCGAGACGATGGAGAAGGCCAGGGCCGCTGCCGGTAAGGACCCGAACACCATCAAGACTGACAAGATGACCTCGTACCGGCCCGCCATCACCAAGGTCTTCCCCAAGACCCTGCACATTAAGTCTCAAGGGTTGCGGTCGTCGCTGAACAACAACATGTCGGAACGGTTGCAGGGAACGTACCGGAGCAGGGAGAAGACGTTGCGCGGGCTGGACAGCATGGAGTCGGCGCAACGGTACCTTGACGGCTGGACAATCACCTACAACCACATGCGCGGTCACGAGGCCCTGAAAAACGACACTCCAGGTAAACGGGCCAAAGCGAATCCGCCCTTCGTGGAATGGGCCGACGTGGTAAAAGAGGACGCCGTGTCTCCGCAGCTTGTAACGGTGGAGACACGGCTGGCGGATGCGCCGCAGTTGAAATCCGACGTGAAGCCCGAACTGATGAGGGAACCGCCACAGCGGTCAACGAGGGAATCGGTTAGTAGACCGCCCCGTCCCGCGAGACTGCCCGCGACGGCAAGGCCAGCCAAGACCAAAACGAAGGTCAAGGGGCGAACGGCGAAACAGCACCCATACTACAAGTTACGTCAGAGTGTTCGGCGTACTCAAAAGGGACGCCGCTAGCCTATCCCCTATAAGCAAACGGAACCACTTCTGCGGAGAGCGGTGGCTGGGGATGGAGGATTCGAACCTCCGCTACCTGATCCAGAGTCAGGCGTCCTACCGCTAGACTAATCCCCATAAAAACATCTCCGTCAAAGAACGGAGAAAAGCTTCTTTCATGGTATGGCTGGCCGGGAAACGTGTCAAGCCTGCTTCAGCTTGACAAGGCCCGTTGCATGTACCAGAATCGGGATGATTTTGAGCTTCATAGACGGGGCTCACAAGGGTTGAAGACCCCCTCTGCCCCATTCGCGGGCAAGATGCGCCAATTACCGAAAGTGAGGTTTATTGCATGACGCTGGCAACAGTGGGCAACAGGCTAACAGTCCAGGTATCAGGCACGCCGGTGGAGGTGTTTTCCGGCGGCTCCGGGCCTCCCCTTCTCTTCCTGCACGGCGGCGGCGGCTTCGGAACTTTTGACCCCACCAGTGGCCCCATCGCGGCGAGGCGCACCGTGTACGCGCCATCCCTCCCCGGGTTTTTCGGCACCCCGCGCCCGGGATGGGTCTATTCCATCACAGACGTCGCTCACTTCGTCCTGGAACTCGCCAACGAGCTGGGACTCGAGGACTATGTCCTCGCGGGCCATTCCATCGGTGGCTGGACCGCCGCGGAAATGGCGGCCATGGGCGGAGGCGACATCGAAGGGCTGATATTGATCGACCCAGCCGGAATCCGCCCGGTGAACTCGGAAATCGCCGAGGTCTTCATGGTCGGTGGCGATGTGCGCCGGCAACTGGCCTTCCACAACCCGGAGCAGGTGCCCAACTACGAGTACTTCACCCGGGAATTGACTCCACAGGAAGCAACCGTAGACCATTCCAACCGCGAGATGCTGTCGCGGCTCGGCTGGAAGCCCTACCTGCACAATCCCAGCCTGCCCTACTACCTGTCTAAGGTGCAGGCCCGCACCCTGATCGTCTGGGGCGCCAACGATGCCATACTTCCCCTGGAGTGCGGCGAGATATATCGTGGCTCGATCCCCGGCTCGCAGCTGTCCATCATTGACAACTGTGGGCACAGCCCGCAGATGGAAAAGCCCGACGAGTTCAACTCCATCGTGACCTCCTTCCTCGATCGGCTATAGGCCTTAAGGGTTCAGGCAAGCATCCGCAGTGGGGGCGCACGATTGTGCGCCCCTATACTTTTCGTCCTTTGCGGTTTTGTGAGTGCCGTTATAATGACCGCATCTTGAGACCGCCCACAGGAGCGATTGGAGGCCGGCATGCCGGACACTACGCTGAAAATCGAGGGCGCCCGCTACGTCATCACCATGGACGGAGAACGGCGCATCATCCGCGATGGGGCAGTGCTGATTGAGGGCAGTCGCATCGTCCGGGTGGGCAAATCCTCAGATCTCGCCGACGTGGCTGCCGATCGGGTCATCGACGCTGAGGGCATGGTGGTTGCCCCGGGCCTGGTCAACGGCCACATGCATATCAGCTACGCCCACGCCACCCGGGGCATTTTCCCCGACAGCCTGGGCTCCAACTACCTGCCCAACGTGTTTCTCCTGCAGGGCGCGATGACCGCCGAAGAGGAATACCTCACCTCTCTGCTGGGCATAACGGAGTTGCTCAAGTACGGCACGACCACATTTATCGATCCGGGCAGCACCAAGTTCCTGGACGCCGGACTGCGGGCCTACGAGCAGACCGGATGCCGGATAATCGTCGGCGCCCATGTCACTGACATGCCCAACCCCACCAACCTGCCGGTGTACGAGACCGACGAGGCCATAGACATCGTGGGCCGGACCATCCGTGACTACGATGGCGCCCTGGACGGTCGCGTTCGGGCCTGGGCCATGCCATTCGGCCCCAATTTCAACTCGGCACGGCTGCTGCAGGAGTCCAAGCGGCTGGCCGACGAGAACGGCGTCTCGCTCACCCTGCATTTCAACAACAGCGCCTCCTACGTGGAGTCGTGTCTGCGGGACACGGGCATGCGACCAACCCAGTACCTGGAAAGCCTCGGTGTGCTGGGAGAAAACGTCGTGCTGTCCCACACCCTGGGACTTGACCAGTCGGAGGTCGAGACGCTGGCCCGCACCGGCACGAAAGTGGTGGCCGTGCCTACGGCGGCCGTCAAGTCCGGCTACGGCATGACGTCAGAGGGGCTCCTGCCTGAGATGCTGGAGGCCGGCGTCACCGTCGGCATCGGAACCGACGCGGGCAACAACTCAAACTTGGTCGAGACCAACCGGGCAATGTACCTCATTGCGGTGCTGTACAAGGATGCCCGCCGCAGCACCACCGCCATCACCGCCGAGACAGCACTGGAGCTGGCCACAATCAGCGGCGCCCACGCGCTTGGGCTGGGCGACGAAATCGGCTCCATCGAGCCGGGCAAGAAAGCAGACATTGCCCTCTACGACACGCGGCGGGCCGAGTGGGCCACGCTCTTCAACCCGGTCAACAGCCTGGTCTACAATGCCGACGGTCGCAGCGTGTACACGGTCATCGTCGACGGCCGCGTGGTGGTGGAGGACCACACCGCGCTGTTCGTGGACGAGCAGGCGCTCATCGAGGAAGTGCAGGCCGTGGGCGAGAGCATGCTGGCCCGCACCGGGCTGTCCTATCCCTCAACGTGGCCGATAGTCTGAATTAGGAATTGGGAATGATGAAAGACGGAACGGATTCTCGGGTTCCGGTGCTCTGTTGATAAGAAACAAACGACGTCGCAATTTCACATTCCACATTCATAATTCCGAATTCCCACAGGAGGCAATCCATGTCGCAGTTGGTCCTGGTTCACGGCCCCGGCGCAGGGGGATGCGCGGCGTCCTACCGCTACCAGCTGGAGCGCTTCCCCGGTGCGCTGGCCCCGGACCTGCCCGGCCACCTGGAGGGCGAATCCCTCGACGACGTATCCAGCTACACCCACTGGCTCCGGGACTGGCTGCACGAGCGTGGGCACACGACGGGACTGGTGCTGGCCGGGTTCACCCTCGGCGCCTGCGTCGCCCTGGACTACGCGCTGACCTGGCCGGACGAGGTCGACGGCATTCTGCTGATGACCGTGGCCATGCGTCCCAAGGATCGGGCGCCGGGCAGCTTGGAGTTCCGCCTAAACGCGGCAAAAGGCGGTGAGTCCATGCAGAAGTGGCTGGACGCCATGGAGCACATGCTCCTGTTCGTCGATGACCCGGACTTAAAAACCGACCTGATGGAGTGCCACAAGCAGGTGGGGCCGATCTCGCAGCACAACGATCTGCTGACCATCGACCGCTTCGACGCCCGCGATCGCATCCACAGCCTGGCGGCGCCGCTGACCCTGGTACGCGGCGTCGACGACCCCATGCAGCCCGACGAGTACGAGCTTGAGATCCACGAGGCCGTGCCGGGGTCACGCTACATCAAGCTGGAACGCGCCGGCCACTTCCCACACTGCGAACGGCCCGACGACGTGAACGCGGAGCTTGCGGCCCTGTTGGGGGAGTGATCGTCTGAATCATGATTATCAAGATTCAAGGATTTACAGAACATTCCCAATCTTGAAAATCCACTAATCCCGGAAATCCAGATTCAGACAATCTATCCGTGCAATCCCAAGAGATTCCACAGGAGGTAGCAGACCATGCCCGGTCCGCTGGAAGGCGTCAGGGTGGCAGACTTCACGCAGATCATCGCCGGGCCGCTGTCGGGGCGGATTCTCGCCGAGATGGGCGCCGACGTCATCAAGATCGAGCCTCTCGGGGGAGAGCCGTGGCGCCTGACGCAGCGGTTCACGCCACCCGATAGTCCGAGGCCCGAGAGCCGCACGTTCATGGTCTACAACCGGGGCAAGCGCAGCCTGCCTCTGGACCTGACGAAGCCCGAGGCACAGGAGATCCTGTCCAGACTGGTGAAGCACATCGACGTGGTCCTGGTCAACTTCCGTCCCGACGTGGCGCAAAAGCTGGGCGTGGACTACGAGAGGCTGTCGGAGATCAACCCCCGGCTGGTGTACTGCGAGCTGACCGCCTACGGCCGGCAGGGCCCTGATGCGCACCGTCCCGGCTATGACATGATCATCCAGGCCATGACTGGCATGATCGCCTCCGAGACCAAGACCGTAGACGACGTGCCCTCCTGGGTGTGGTCCAGCCCCCTCATCGACACCGCTTCGGGCATCGCCATGGCGGGGTCGGTCAGCGCCGCCCTGTACGCCCGGGAGCGCACCGGCGTGGGCCAAAAGATCGAGACCACGCTGTTGGGGCAGGCCCTGAACCTCATGGGCGCCCGATTCCTGCACGTGGAAAAGCTGGATGGCGAGATGCGGGAGAGGACGCTCAGGGAAATCCACGACCAACGCGAGGCGGGTTCGCCCTACGATGACCTGGTGGCGCTTTCGCCGGGCAGCCGACGCCGCGAGCACCACGGCAACATCTACTACCGCGTGTACATGACCGCCGACGCGCCCATTGCCGTCGGGTGTCTCAGCCAGCCTCTGCGTCTGCGCCTGCTGGAGACATTGGGGATGACGGACAAGGCCCTGTCGCCGGACTGGGACCCGACCAAGCCCGAGTCCCGGGAATACAGCCAGAACCTGGAGCGGCAGGCCGAGGAACTGTTCCGCAGCAAGCCCAGCGCCGAGTGGCTGAAAATCCTCGAGGAACGAAACATTCCCGCCGGGCCCATCCGATTCATCGAAGAGATGTACGACGACCCGCAGGTGTTGGCCAACGGACTGTCAGACGAATACGAGCACTCGCAGGAAGGCAAGGTCAGGATGGTCGGACCTTATGCCAGGTTCAGCGGCACGCAGCTTGGCCATACTCCTCCCTCTCCCTCGCTGGGCGAGCACACCGGCGAAATCCTTGAGTGGCTCGGGTACACGTCTCCGGAGGTAGAGGGCATGCGTGGTGGAGGGATTGTAGGGTGAAACGAGTCCTTTGGACCGGGACATTTGCCGGACACCGGTAAGTGTGCACCTAGAACCATGATTGACCGGCTAAAGAGCCCAACCTATCATTCCGGCATTGAACTCGGGAGTAGAGCAAATGCAGCGCAACGAGATCCCCTTTCTGACTGTAGCGGAACTGGGGGAGCACATTCGCAATCGCGACGTCTCGCCGGTGGAGGTCACGGAGGCTTACCTCGACCGCATCGAGTCGCTGAACGGCCAGATCAGGGCCTACCTCACCGTGACTGCCGACATCGCCCGGCAGGCGGCACAGGACTGCGAGGACGAAATCGCGGCGGGCAATTACTGGGGTCCGTTGCACGGAATCCCCGTGGCGGTCAAGGACCAGATGTACACCGAAGGAATCCGCACCACCATCGGAACGCCGCTCTTCGACGACTTCGTGCCGGAGTACGACGCGACGGTGGTTGCGCGTCTAAAGCAGGCCGGCGCGGTCCTCCTCGGCAAGCTGAACATGACCGAGTTCGCCACCACGGCCCTGTCGCACCAGTTCGACCCACCGCGCAATCCCTGGAACCGCGAACGCTCCTGCGGCGGCTCCAGCAGCGGCAGCGGCGGTGCCACGGCGGCGTTCATGGCGGCTGCTACCCTCGGCGAGGACACCGGCGGCTCCGTCCGATGCCCCGCCGCATGGTGCGGCCTGGCCGGGTTGCGTCCCACTTGGGGACTGGTCAGCCGCTACGGCGTGATGCCCGGCGTGCGCTCCATGGACACCGTGGGGCCCATCACGAGGACGGTGGAGGACTGCGCCATCATGCTGCAGGCCATCGCGGGTCATGATCCCAATGACCGCCTGACCAGCCAGGAGCAGCCGCCCGACTACCGGTCGGCCCTGACCGGGGACGTCGAGGGCCTGCGCATTGGGATCCTGCGAGAGGTGCTCTACGCCGACGCGGTGGAACCGGACGTGGGCAAGGCCGTCATCGACGCCGGTGACGTGCTGCGGAAAATGGGCGCAAACGTTGACGAGGTCTCGATTCCCATCGCCGCCCATACCGGTCCGATCAACGGCGGCATCCGCGTGGAGGCGCCCACGACCTACGGTAACCTGCTGCGCGAGCGACCCCGCGACATCGGCCACGACAATCGCATAGGCTACCTGGTGAATGCCATAATGCCAGCCACCCACTACTACAAGGCGGTCCGGTTGCGAACGCTGTTGCGTTCCGAAGTCCTGAAGACCCTTGAGGAATACGACCTTCTGCTTTCGCCCACCATTGGCGTCCCCGCACAGGCGCTGGGGCCCGACCCGACGATCACCAGCAAGGACAACGTGGGCCGCACTCCCTGGCTGTTTACCAATGTGGCCAGCCTGGCCAACCTGCCCGCGCTCTCGGTCCCCTGCGGCTTCAGCGAGGACGGGCTGCCACTGAGCTTGCAAATTGCAGGGCGCCCATTCGAGGAGACGACGGTGCTCCGGGCCGGCCACGCCTATGAGCAGGCCACCGAATGGCACACCATGCGTCCAGAGCTGTAGACCCTGTTGGCAGGCGCCCCACCCTCCGGTGAGGGTTTTGGCCATTCGATTATTCCTTCCCCCTCAGGGGGAAGGTTAGGGTGGGGGTGAAATTTTTGCTTAAGCAACGCTTTCGTGTGCGGAGGAACCTCCCACTCGGCTGACCGAGGCAATCCCTCCCTGATAATCCAAAGGTGCTGCTCCGGGCAGCCCGCCCAGTTTGACGCCCGTTACCGTGCGCGAATACACTCGCTTTTGTGACACACCGCTAACCACTCACTTCACCACCGGAGATTACCGATGAATTTCGGAATGTTCACAGACTTCCACGTTCGCAAGGGAGCCTCGCAGTCAGAGGCTTTCGACGAGTCCTTCACCCAGATCACCGAGGCCGAACAGATGGGCTTCGACACCGTCTGGCTGGCTGAGCACCACTTTAGCCCGGAGCGGGCCGTATTGGCCTCTCCCATGGTCATCGCCAGCGCCATCGCCGCCCGCACCGAGCGCATCCGCACTGGCCTGGCCGTGCAGGTGCTGCCGCTGACCAACCCGCTGCGGGTCGCCGAGGAGGCGGCCACGGTGGACCACATCAGCAAGGGACGCTTTGACTTCGGCATCGGGCGCAGCGGACTGACCAAGTATTACCAGGGCTACAACGTGCCATACGCCGAAAGCCGCCAGCGATTCCTGGAGGCCCTGGAAATCATCATGAAGGCGTGGAACGAGGAGAGTCTCAGCCACGAGGGCGAGTATCACACCTTCCACGACGTTACGGTAACGCCCAAGCCGTACCAGCAGCCGTACCCTCCCGTGCGCGTTGCCGTGGCCGGCGAGGACACCTTCCCGCTGGTGGGTTCCATGGGCCATCCCATTTTCATCAGCGCCAACACGGGCCGCGAGGCGTTGAAGGAACGGCTGGCGTCCTACCGGGAGAAGCTAACGGAGTCGGGCCACACCGGAACGCCGGACATCGCCATCCGGGTGCCGGTCTACTGCGCCGAAAGCAAGGAGCAGGCCCACGAGGAGCCCCGGGTGAGCGCGCTGGGGGCCATTCAGTACGCGGTGACCGAGCTGATCCAGACCGCCGCCAACCCGGAGACTGCCGAGCGCATGCGCCGCATCGCTGCCGCTCCCTACGAGCAGGTGCTGGAGGAGCGGGTGGTGTTCGGCACACCGGCCGAGATCGTGGACACGTTCAAGGGCTACCAGGAGGACCTGGGAGTGACAGGCGTGGTGATGGAGGTCAACTACGGCGGCCAGATCCCAGCCGACCGCGTCGTAAACTCCCTCCGCCTGATGAGCGACCAGGTAATGCCGCACTTTAAGGGGTAGGTGTGAGGGTCTGATCCATTCAACGTGCCCAACCTCGACGTCTGCGCCAAGGGATCGTGTTCGAATACAATGGGTAAAGGGTTGTCGCTATTCGGCGAATGGGAGAATAAGGATGGCACTCTCAACCGAAACGGCTGAAAGGGTTGAGGCCCTGTACCGTGAGAGGCTTGCTGCACATTTCCAGGGCCAATTGCAGTTCGGGCCTATCGTACTCGAGCCGACGCGGGACATGGATGGGAAGGACTCATTTCGAGTCGACATAGTTTACGAAGGACACGGGAAGCACCCAGACCCGAAAAAAGTAATCACTGTTATGACCTCGTTGACAGGGGATTTTGAGGCCCTTGGCCTTCCCCAGGTGCTGATCGAATCCTACATTCCCAAGGAAGAATACCCGGAACTACTGCGGCTCAGGCAGCAGATGCCTTGGGATCAAGATGAAGATGACGACCAGACGTGAACTGGCGCCACCTCATCGATGCAGCTAGGTTTCTGGCGGGGGACTCCGCGACCCGACAAACGCGAGGCAGACCCAGACAGGCCATGCTGAAACGGGCAGTCAGCACTGTTTACTACGCAATGTTTCACGCCCTGTGTCTAAGCAACGCCAACATAGTCGCCGGACTGTCTACAGACGCGCAAACTCGGGAGTCATGGACGAGAACTTACAGGAGCCTTGATCACGGCCCAGCAAGAGGCAGGATGGCACGAAACGGAGGACTGTCGGAACCAGCCGTACAGCAGTTTGCAACCGTGTTCGCTATCCTGGAGCAACAGAGACAATTAGCGGACTATGACCCGCACTCCAGGTATTCGCGGAGGCAAGTAATCAACCTGATAGAATTTGCCGAGACTGCCACCGAGGGGCTTATGGCGACTTCAACGACGGCGCGCAGGCCACTGGCAACGCTCGTATTGCTCCGCGAAAGGTAAACGCTCACCTGAATTGAACTCGGCCCCCCTCAGCTCACCGGGCCGCCCAGCGGGGTCGTGGGGCCGTCGCACTCCATGAACTGGCCGTAGCCGGGTTGCTGCTCCAGTTTGCCGTCGTTGAGCAGGATCTGGCCGCGCAGCAGGGTCATCCAGGGGCGGCCGGTGATCTCCCAGCCCTCGAACAGGCTGTACCCCGCGTTGCTCATGTGGTCGGCGGCAGTGATGACCCGGTCGACGCCTGGGTCGAGGATGAGCAGGTCGGCGTCGGCGCCGGGCTGGATCACGCCCTTGCGGGGGTAGAGGCCGAAGATGCGGGCCGGGTTCTCGGCCATCACGCGGGCCAGCCAGGTGATGGGCATGCCGCGCTTGACTACGCCTTCGCTGTACATCAGCGGCGCCAGGGTCTCAATGCCGGGCGATCCGAAGGGCACTGACGCGCCGTCCGGCGTGACGAAGATGTTGTCCCAGCCGGGCTTCTTGAGCTCCTCCGGGTGGGGCGAGTGGTCGCTGGCCACGATGGAAATGTGGCCCCGCTGCAGGCCGGCCCACAGGGCGTCGCGGTCAGGGCCGTCGTCGGCGCGCAGCGGCGGTCCGATCTTGGCCAGGGGGCCGACCTTGGCCATCTCGGCGTCGGACAACAGCAGGTACTGGGGACAGGTCTCGGTGTAGATGGGCTGGCCCATGGCCTGCGCCTGCTTGATGCGCTCCAGGCCCAGCTGGGTGCTGAGATGCACGACGTAGGTCGGGCAGCGAGTGGCGCCAGCCATGGCGATGGCGCGGTTGATGGCCTCCTCCTCGGCCCAGTCGGGGCACGCCACGGGGAAGAACTCGGGGTGAGTGTGGCCGTCGGCGATGAGCTTGTTCTCCAGGTACTCGATGATGTTGCCACTCTCGCAGTGGAGCTGCAGCACGCCGCCGGCCTTGGCAACCATCTCCATGGCCTCGCAGATGTAGTCGTCGTCGCACATCCGGCCGGGGCGCTTCTTGTAGGTCATGAACATCTTGAACGACTTGAACCCCATGTCCATGGCCTCGGGCAGGGAGCGCAGGATGGACGGGCGGTTCTGCAGGATGAAGTGGAAGCCAAAGTCGACCACGGCCGAGGCGTTGATTTCCTCGCGGATGCGGTTTCCGGCCTGGGGCAGCGTCTCGTCGCCCTCCAGTGTGTAATTGCCGAAGGGTATGAGGGTGGTCATTCCCGCGTGGGCCGCAGCGCGTGCGCCCAGGGCGTAGTCGTCGTGGCCGTCGAGGTGCACGTGGGCATCGATGAGGCCGGGCAACACGAACTTGCCCTCGGCGTCGATGACCCGGTCGGCGGGCGGCAGAAGATGTTCCGGCGCCACCGCAACGATCTTCTCGCCCTGAATGGCCACGGCGGCGTCAAGGACCTGCGACGACGTGACGACCTGCCCGCCACGCACGATGGTGTCAACTCTCGCCTCGGTTGCCATGGTGCACCTCCGTTCTGCCCTCTCAATTTGCGGCGAGTGTAGCTGCAGGGTAGGGGTTTTTCAACAATCTTCAGCTCGAACGGTCCTATGGGACGGGATTGAATGCCTGGACTTAGGCCTGTAACCTAACCGGCAAATGGCACCATCTATCAACCTCACCGGTATAGTTGGCTTTCAGTGGGATGAAGGAAACGCTAGGAAAAGCGAGGACCGCCACGGGGTCAGCCAACTTGAGGCAGAGCAGGTATTTGCCAACGAACCTCTGTTGATTGTTCCTGATTCGCAGCACAGCCAGTCCGAGCAACGGTATAATGCTCTTGGATGTTCTCGGTTAGGGCGCCTGCTGCACGTAACTTTTACCCTGCGCCAAAAAGACACTGCTATCCGCGTTATATCAGCCCGCGACATGAGCCGCAGGGAGCGTGATCAATATGCCCAAGAAACTTAAGCCGATTCCAGCATTTGCCACCGAGGAAGAGGAACGTCTTTTTTGGGAAACCCACGATTCCGCCGACTACGTGGATTGGGATAATGCCGTCCGCGTTCGGTTACGCAATCTGAAACTCTCGTCCGAAGCAGAACCATCTGCACCTGCCAGCGATCAAGCAGCGGACTGACCCAATTTGCATTTGTACACTCGCCATTGATTTGAACCGGGAGGTCTCTCTCCATGGAGCTACAGGACAAGATCGCGGTGGTCACCGGCGCGGGGCGCGGCATGGGGCGGGCCATATCGCTGCAACTGGCCGACGCCGGGGCCAACGTGGCCGTGGCAGACATCAACGCCGAGAACGTTGAGGAGACCAGCATTGCGGTCAAGGAGCTAGGACGCGAGAGCCTGGCTATCCACGCCGATATGGGCAACGTCGCCGACATCGACCGGATGATCGGACAGGCCAAGGACGCCTTCGGGCGCATCGACATCATCGTTAACAACGCCGGCATCACGCGCTACCTGTACATCATGGACGTTGAGGAGCAGGACTGGGACCGCATCCACCGCGTCAACGCCAAGGGTGTATTCTTCGGCATGCAACGGGCAGCCCGCGAGATGATCTCGCAGGGTGGCGGCGGGCGCATTGTAAATATCGCCTCCATCGCGGGAAAGGGCTACTCGGGTACCTCCAATGCTGCTTATGCAGCCAGCAAGGGCGCGGTGATTTCGATGACCATGATCGCGGCGCACCAGCTTGGACAGCACGACATCAACGTCAACGCCATCTGTCCCGGTTCCACGCTTACTGAAATGGCCGCCGAGACCATGCAGGGGCGGGCCGAGATCTCCGGCATGAGCATCGCCGAAATGGAGCAGGCCCGGGACGCCCGCATTCCCATCGGCCGGGCCAACACGCCGGATGACATCGCGGCCATGGCCCGATTCCTGTCCGGTCCTGGAGCCCGGAACATCACCGGCCAGTCATTCAACGTTGACGGTGGCCTCGTAATGCACTAACAGGCCGCCGCAATCCGATCCAGAGCGGCGGCTGGGCCACAGGATGATTTCAAAGTAATCACAGGCTCCCAACCGTTAGTCTTGGGCATGTCGAAAGACGGGGACCGTAATCCGTCAGCAGTTCGACATCTTCACAACCAACGGATTTACAGAGACTCTGCTATCGTCCCGGATGGGCCAAGGGAAGACTCCAGACTTGGTTCTGTCCTGAAGAACGTCCTGGTGTTTGAGTTTCCAACCCAGGTGAACCTTCAGCTATCGGACAGCTGTTGCCGCAGTGTCTCCTCCTGTTCTGCGACTACCGGCGTCATGGCGTCGCCGAAATCTTCCATCTCATAAAGCGGTCGAATCTCGACTTCGCTGGGGCCCAACATGGGGTTGGGGCACCGCCTTACCCACTCCACAGCCTCGTCCATGTCCTGCACCTCCCAAAGCCAGAAACCGGCAACCAGCTCATTGGTGGCGTCGAACGGCCCGTCAGCCACCGTGCGCTCCGGGCCGCTGAACGCCACCCGCTTTCCCTGCGAGGACGGTTTCAGCCCCTCTCCGGCGAGCATTATTCCGGCATCCACCAGCTCCTGGTTGAATGCCCCCATCGCCTCCATAAGTTCAACGGAGGGCATGGTGCCCGCCTCACTGTCAGACGTTGCCTTTACCATTACCATTACTCGCATAGTTCCCATCCTTTAGAAATCAGGGCCATTCGCGGTGTGCAGCGACGCCGTCGTGCCAGGCCACAGCTTGGTAGCATCAACTCCTGCAAGAGGCGAAATCCATTTGGCCAGATTCGCGCCAAGACCGCAACCGCTGATGCAGGTTTGTACGTAGCGACTTTGCGCATTACAATCAAGGCATGCAACTGACCATTCGACTCTACGCACTGTACCGGGAGCGGGCTGGCACTCGTGAGTTTGCCATCGAACTGCCTGACCGCGCCACAGTGGCCGACCTGACCGACGCGGTGCGCGTCCTGTATCCGCGGCTGGCACCTCCGGACGTGAAGATCGTTGTTGCGGTCAATGCAGACTATGCCGAACCTGAAGACGTCCTGAATCCCGGTGATGACGTCTGTCTCATCCCGCCCGTGAGTGGCGGATGAACCCGATTCTCAGCGAGGAAATCATGATCGAGCTGACCTCCCAGACTCTCGACCCGGACAAATTCACCTCCGCCGTCCGTAGCAGCACCAACGGGGCGGTGGTCACATTCCTCGGGACCACCCGCGACAACTTCGAGGGCAAGGGGGTGCTGACCCTGGAGTACGAGTCCTTCGACGAGATGGCGGTCAAGAAACTGGAAGAGGTGCGTCAGGAACTGATGGCCGAGTTCGGGTTGGACGACATGGCCATCGGGCACCGCACCGGCACCGTGGCAATCGGCGAGATCAGCCTGGTTGTGGCCGTTGGTTCTCCCCACCGCAAGGAGGGGTTCTACGCCTGCCACAAGGCGGTAGACCGCATCAAGGAAGTCGTGCCGATCTGGAAGAAAGAGGTGTACGAGGACGGCTCGCGCTGGGTGGCCTGCGAGGACCACGAGTTCACCCACGAGCACGAGGCGGCGCTGGAGGCGAGTGGCTAACGGTAAACCAGAGCCAGTTCGTCATTCAACCTTTACTGATTATCCGAATCCCTCTCCATTGGTGGAGAGGGATTTTTTCATAAAAGTTTAGCCTAGGTCCTCACCGGGTAGTGCGGGGTCTCCGTCGTCTCTCGCGTCGGCGAGGGCAGCGCGGATGGCTTGGGCGACGTTGTCGGCTCCGATGAGCCGCATCCCCGGCGGCGCGTCGACCTCGGCAGCGTTTGCGGCAGGCAGGATGCAGCGGTCAAGGCCCAGGCGGGCAGCCTCGTTGACTCTCCGCTGCGCCTGGGGCACTCCGCGCAACTCGGCGCTCAGGCCCACCTCGCCGAAAGCGGCAGCAGGAGGCAATGCCGAGTTCCTGTAGCAGGAGGCAATGGCCAGCAGTATGGCCAGATCCGCTGAAGGCTCGGTGGCGCGAAATCCGCCGGCAACGCTGACGATTACATCCTGCCCGCCCAGTTCGAGCCCGGTGCGCCGGGAGGCCACCGCCGAGAGCATCAGCAGCCGATTGTAGTCCACTCCGTTGGCGACGCGGCGAGGCGTTTGAAGCTGCGAAAAGTTGGTCAGGGCCTGAACCTCCAGCAACAGGGCCCGGGTTCCCTCCAGGACCGGAGTGGTTATCGCCCCCAGCTGTGGCCCGCCCCGGCTGGACAGGACTGCCCGCGATGGATCAGGAACGTCGTTCAGGCCCCGTTCACCCATCAGGAACACGCCAACCTCGTCGGTGGACCCGAACCGGTTCTTGGCAGCCCTCAGCACGCGAAACGCTCCAGACTCCTGCGTCTCAAGGTGCAGCACCACGTCCACCATGTGCTCTAGGACTCGGGGACCGGCCAGCGTTCCGTCCTTGGTCATGTGGCCCGACACGATTACCGGCCTTGAGTGAGTTTTGGCCCAACGGGTCAGTCGCAATCCGGCCTCCCTGACCTGCCCGACACTGCCCGGACCGGCCGATTCACTGTCGGTATGCAGCGTCTGTATGGAGTCCACGATTACCAGGGCTGGCTGAATTTCGTCCAGTTTTTCCAGGATTGCGTCGACGTCGGTTTCGGCCAGCAGCAGGATGCCTTGGCCATCGATTCCCATCCGTTCCGCGCGCAGTTTGACCTGCACCGGAGATTCCTCACCCGATATGTAGAGCACGGGACCGGCGGCCGGCGCATTCTCGACAACGGAGGAGCACACCAGGGAGTGCGCCAGTTGCAGCATCAGCGTGGACTTGCCCACGCCAGGTTCGCCGGTAAGCAATGAGATGGACCCCGGAACCACGCCCCCACCGAGAACCCTGTTCAATTCTTTGGAAGAGAAAGGAATTCGAGGCTGGGAACTGGCTGAGACTTCGGCCAGCGCCAATGCTTCACTGCCGGCCAGGCCGGTCCAGCCATTGCGTTGCTGATTCGCCGAGGATTGTGCGGCCGTCAGCCTGCGTTCCAGCAGAGGCTTCGCCGACTCGCAGTGCGGGCTGGGGCAGAAACCCATCCACCTTGCGCTTTCGTGCCCGCAATCCCCGCAGTAGTACACCGCCCGCCGTCGCTCCGCCACCTTGGCCATATCTGCCTCCTGCAGCCACTCGTCTCTTGCCGGAATTATATGGCTAAGAGCGTCCACCTGTCGGCAGGCAACTGTCATCAAAATCTCAGGGGAGTGGCTGAGATTCAATGCTGGTTCCAGATAGTCCGCAAGGCAATGAGGAAGGTGAGAAACGAACAACAACCTAAATGCCGGTTTTCGGTGCCCTAGCGAGCAACTGAAGGGACGGCTTCACCTTAATGGACTCTCAAGGTGAGAGGAGATCTGGGAAACGACACTTGGGAACCAATAAAAAAGGGCCTCCGAATTCGGAGGCCCTCTAACTTGGTCTTGGTAACGGAGGAAGCTAGTCGGCTGGGGCCGGCTCTTCCTCCAGAACTAGGTCGGCGGAGGAGGTGGCGGTAATCTTGATCTCGCCCTCCTCAAGGTCGACGAAAGCCACGTCGCCAGCACCCAGGCGTCCGGCCAGCAGCTCCTCGGAGAGCTGGTCTTCCACCTCGTTTTGGATCAGGCGGCGCAGCGGCCGGGCTCCCAGCACCGGGTCGAACCCCTTTTCGCCCAGGTACTGCTTGGCAGCGTCGGAAAGTTCCAGCCCGATCTGTTTGTCGTCTAGCTCGTGCCTGACCTGGTTCATCATCAGGTCGACGATGGACAGGATCTCGGACTCGGCGAGCTGGTGGAACACCACGGTTGAGTCGATGCGGTTGAGGAACTCCGGCTTGAAGAACCGGCGCACCTCCTCCATAACCTTGTCCTTCATACGCTCGTAGGCGCTCTGGTCGGTGCGGGCGTTCTCGGACTTGACTGCAAACCCCACCGAGGTCTCCCGTTTGATCAGATCGGAGCCGAGGTTGCTGGTCATTACCAGGATCGAATTGCGGAAGTCCACCTTGCGGCCCCGCGCGTCGGTCAGCTGACCCGCGTCGAATATCTGCAACAGGATGTTGAAGACCTCGGGGTGGGCCTTCTCGATCTCGTCCAGCAGAACGGCGCAGTAATTCTTGCGGCGAACGCCCTCGGTAAGCTGTCCGCCCTCGTCGTAGCCCACGTATCCCGGAGGGGCGCCGATGAGGCGGGCCACCGTGTGGCGTTCCTGGAACTCGGACATGTCCAGGCGGAGCATGTTGTCTTCGTGGCCGAACATGAACTCGGCCAGCGCCCGAACCAACTCGGTCTTGCCGACGCCGGTTGGGCCAAGGAACATGAACACGCCGATGGGGCGTCGCGGATCCTTGAGACCGGCTCGGGCGCGACGGACGGACTTGGCGATGTTAACGATAGCCTCATCCTGGCCGATGATGCGCTTGTGCAGTTCGTTCTCCATCTGGAGGAGCCGCTCGGTCTCTTCCTTGGCCAAGCGGGCTACGGGCACACCGGTCCACATGCTGACAACTTCAGCGATGTCGTCCTCAGTGACCCACGTACGTTCCCGGCCGCGTCCCTCCTGCCACTCGCTGCGCAGTTCGTCGACGGTCTGTCGTTCCTGGAGCTCGCGGTCCCGGAGTTCTGCAGCCGCCTCGTAGCGCTGGTCGGCGATGGCTTCGTCCTTCTCGCGGCTGACGGCTTCTAGCACCTGCATGGCATCAGTTACCGAGGAAGGGGTCACGCTGCCTCGCAGGCGGACGCGGGAGCCAGCCTCGTCAATGAGGTCAATGGCCTTGTCGGGCAGGAAACGGTCGGAGATGAAGCGGGCTGCCAGATTGGCGGCGCCGCGTATGGCGTCGTCGGTGTAGTTGACGTTGTGGTGGTCCTCGTAGCGGTCCTTGACCCCCATTAGGATGTCGATGGTCTCCTCGGGGGAGGGTTCTTCCACCCGCACCGGCTGGAGGCGACGCTCCAATGCCGGGTCTCGCTCGACGTACTTGCGGTAGTCGTCCAGAGTCGTGGCGCCAATACACTGCAGTTCGCCACGGGCCAGCGACGGTTTCAGGATGTTGGAGGCATCCACGGCGCCCTCGGCGGCGCCAGCTCCGACAAGGGTGTGAATTTCGTCAATGAAAAGCACGCAGTTGCCGGAACTCTTGATTTCTTCGATGACCTTCTTGAGGCGTTCCTCAAATTCGCCGCGGTACTTGGTACCGGCGACCAGGGAACCCATGTCCAGCGTCACCAAGCGCTTGTTCTGCAGGGTGTCGGGCACATCCCCCCGGGCAATCATCTGGGCCATGGCCTCGACGATGGCGGTCTTGCCGACACCGGGCTCGCCCACCAGCACCGGGTTGTTCTTGGTGCGTCGGCTGAGAATCTGGATCACCCGCTGCAGTTCCTGGTCGCGGCCCACCACCGGATCCAGCTTCTCGGACCTGGCGGCGTTGGTCAGATCAACACCCAGGTTGTCGAGGGTCGGCGTCTTGGTGTTGGTGCGGCCGGACTGCTGCCCCTGGCCGGAGGTGTGGCTCAGGATGCGGTGGGTCTCGGTGCGCACCTTGTCGAGGGTGACACCCAGACTTTCCAGCACACCGGCGGCCACGCCCTCGCCCTCGCGGAGGAGGCCGATAAGCAGGTGTTCGGTGCCGATATAGGTGTGGTTCATCCGGCGGGCTTCGTCGACCGCCAACTCCACCACCTTCTTGGCGCGGGGAGTCAGGCCGATCTCGCCCTGGGCGGGCTTTTCGCCACGGCCGATGATGAACTCGACGGCTGATCGTACCTTGGAAAGGTCAACGGAGAGGCTGGACAGTACTCGGGCTGCCACACCTTCCGTCTCGCGGACAAGGCCAAGGAGAATGTGCTCAGTCCCGATATAGTTGTGGTTGAAGCGCTGGGCCTCTTCCTGGGCCAGCGACAACACCCGCCGCGCTCGCTCCGAAAACTTTTCGAATCTGCTGCCCATAATACCGCTCCTGGCCTTTTGGGGAGGCTGATAAGTGGATCTCCCCCGAGAGACGAAACGCCACAAGGCGCGTGCGACCACACCGATCGTCAAAGGCGATTATATTGGGCGCCCTCGCAGGGTGTAAAGGCACGCGGATCGCGGGAATCCGCCAGTCCTAATACCGGGGAATGGGACGGAGGAATTATCCGGTCTATCCGGGTCACGGGATTCCCCGCGCCGAGCTCGCACCGGTTTCGGATTTCAAGGGAGGAATTTCTGCGAATAGCCTCCCGGCGGTGACCTATTTTCCCACCCAGTCGCCCAAGCAGTATCGTCGGCGCTGAGGCGTTTCACTACCGTGTTCGGAATGGGAACGGGTGGGGCCGCCTCGCTCAAACCACCAGGAAGCATTCGAGACGTGAGTATGCACTATTTTTCACAATCGCGCAAGGGGTTGCACAGGGAACTTTGAGACTGGCAGTCCGACCTTTGTGTCCCATGTGTCCCCCCATTACAATGGATAGGGCGAACCTGCCCACCCTGTTGCTGCGAGGATCTTGCTGTTGTGAAAGTGCACATTGATGGAGAATACCTGAGGATCGAACTGGACTGGTGGCGGAAACTGCTTGCCTTCCATTTCAAGGCCCTGGAAATACCCCTCGCCCACATCGAGAGTGTTGAAACGGACCGGCCCAGAACCCACTGGATGGAAGTTCGCCTTCCCGGCAGCTTCATTCCCTGGCTGCTGAAGGCCGGCACCTACCGACGGGCAGGCCGGAGGGACTTCTGGTGCGCTACTCTCAGTCAGCCGGTGCTGCGGCTCACCCTCAGGAATGAATATTTTGATTCCCTGACTCTCGGCGTTGAGGATAACGAGCGATGGACGAAGGACATCAAAGAGTTACTGGATCCCAACATTGTGCCGGAGCCCAATGGACTTGGGGAGATTCTCACGCCCGCAGAGAGTGTTCGACTTTCTCCGTTGACACCAGCGTAACACCCCAGCCGGCCATCCAGCAGGAGTGCCGCCCGTCGCCACCGGCCACCAGCACCACCACATCGCTGGCGGAGCGCACTATGGGGACCAGTACGTCGTCGCGGGACTCGTCGATCCAGTTGGGCCAGGTGCGGTTTCCGTAGTGGGCGATGCCCCTGAGCTCACCGACGGTCAACCGGGCGTTGTGGAAAACATAGTCCTTCACGTCGGCCTTGCTCAGCCCCGAGGCGGCCACTTCGGCGGCGTGCTCGGGACAAAGAACGAGGATGACCTGGCCGCCGGTGGCCTGCTGGTAGTAGTTGGCGATGCCCACTGTCTTCATGTTGCCGACGATGGTGCCAAGGACGCCGAATCCGGTGCCGGAGGTGCTCTCCATGATCCGGTACACGCTCAGGATGCCAGCAAGGGTCACCGTGCTGCTGTCGGGCGCATAACCCCGCTCCACGTGCAGCGGCTCCCAGGGACTGCGGGCCTCGTTCTCAGCGAAACAGAAGCTGTAGCGGCCGGGTGAGCTCAGTGTGGCCTTATCCATGTCTCCCGGCGTCAGGCCCGCCACGTTGCGCACGATGAGCCGCAGGGCACGTCCAATGGCGGCGTTGGCTCGGAACCCGGGGCCGAAGGCGCCGGCGTCGGCCTGGATGCCCACCTGCCGGGCGACGGGGCCGTTCACGATCATGACCTGCATTGCGCCGCCGGTGGTTGCGCCGGTGCCCGCCAGGTTGAATCCCTCGCGCATGGCGGCGCGCACTCCCGCCACCACGACGGGAAAGTGCTCGGGCTTGCATCCGGCCATTACGGCGTTGATGGCCAGCTTTTCTAAAGTGGCCCGCGAGTTGCGGGGCTGCATCACGCCCAGCGAGTGCTGGGGGTCGGCGTCGATGGCCGAAAGCATGTCGCGGACGGCGTCCTCGGTGGGCGGGACGACGGGCAGCCCATCGGTCCAGCCCTGCTCCCAGAAATAGTCCTGCATTTCGGGAAAGGACTCGGGTACCCGGACGCGGCTGGATTGGAGTTGCTCGGTGGTCATGTCTGGCTCCTGGCATTCGTCTCTGGAAAGGATAGCAGTTCTCGGGAGGTTGGGTCAGTTCCAACCGGAATCGTTAATGGTCCGCCGCCACAGATTTTGTCTGAATCAAGATTATCAGGATTAAAGGATGAACAGGATTGGGTAACATCCTGAAAATCCCAGCATCCTGATATTCCTGATTCAGATAAGGGTTGGCTATATTCCAGCCTCGCGGAGGGCGTTGCGCTCTCCGCGAGGCCGACGTTCTACTCGAACAGGAAGCCCCGGACCACCCGGCTGTAACGCTGGTAGAGCAGCCCGCCGGCGATCAGGAGCAAGCCCAGCGCAATGAATGCGATCACCCTGTATTCCTGCTCCAGCGTCCCGGAGTCGTAGGCGAACAGCTTGACCACCGGGACCGCCAGCAACGCCAGTCCGGCAAGCCTCACCCACCTGAGGCGACGGGCAACGCCCACGACGATCAGGGTGGCGGCGTATACGGCCCACAGCAAGCTCAGTCCCAGGCTGGCTACATTCTCGCTGTCCCCGGTCGAGAGGCCGAGCCAGGAACTGCCCGCGGTGGCGATGATTTCCGCCGAGAGCAGCCAGAGGGTGGCCAGGTTCGCGAGTGACAGTAGCACCGGGACAGCCGCCCTTGCTTCCAGGTCGGAGGCCAAGGCATCCAGTGCCTGCGTGCGGCGGAATTCAAGGACTGCCGCCGAATACAGCGCAACAATGCCGGAAGCGAATGCGAGGAACCGCCAGTTGAGCGCGGGCCGGAATGTCTGCGAGTCCGTGTCGAAGGTATCCCAGCCCAGCAGGCGAACCAGCATGGCCGCCAGCAATCCGAACCCGAACCAGCGAATTTCCCGCATGCCCAGTCGCTGCGAGAGCAACAGTAGGAGCAGCGATTCGGCAGCCCACCCGACGGTGACCCACACTCCGCTGACCTGCACGGGAATCACTATGGCAGCGGATGCAGCGGCCACCACTGCGTATACGGGGTAGGCGGCCTGCTCGTATCCCTCCAGCTCCTCGCGCTTGTACCAGAGCAGCCAGGATGAGAATACGGCGGACAGAATTACCGCTCCGTAGGCCAGGGTGTACAGGTTCAGGAAGGGCGTCAGGTCCTCGGAGAAAGCGTCGGGAGTGTCCGCTACCAGCAGCCAGAGAGAAAGCACCACGAACAACCCGTAGCCGGACCAGCGAATCTCGCGCATTCGCAGAGGGAAGGACAGCCACAGCAGGAGACCAGCCTCCAGGGCCCACGCCACCGTCACCCAAATCCCGTCCAGCTGGACCGGCACGGCTATGGCGGCAAAAGCCACCGACAGCAGTGCGAGGCCCGGGATGGCAGCCTCCTCCCTGGGCTCCAGCGCGGCGCGCCGCAGGTGTAGCAGCCAGCCGGCCATTGCGGGCAAAATGACCGCCGCGGCGTAGCTGATCATGTACTCGTTGAGGAAGGGTGTGAAATCCTCACTGAATGCAGCGGCTTCCACCGCCACCAGCCAGACTGCTGACACCAGGAACATCGCGCATCCGGCCCAACGGAGCTCCCTCATCTTTAGAGGGAAGGACATCCAGACCAGCACCAACGCCTCCACTCCCCAGGCGACGCTGATCCACGGTCCGCCCAGCTGTATCGGCACGGCCAGAACGGCGAACACCACGGCCAGTCCCGCCGAAAACAGCATCAGGTTCTTCTGCGCCTCCCCGCGCATCCGGAAAGAGGCGGCCGCCAGGGCGTAAAACACGGCCAGCGCGGCAGTGAAGCCGCCCATCCAGGGGCGGTATTCGTCGTTCATCAGGGTGAAGCTGATGCCGTAGAAGGCCGCAGCGTTCATCGTGATCAGCGCCAGGTCTCCAATGTTGGCGGCCTGTCGGCGCAGGAGATGAAAGACGACCGTGGCAGCGGCAAACACCAGGAATATGGCGGTGATGCCGACCTGCGCCAGCCCCAGGTCCGGCTCCAGTTCCTGGTACCAGAATGCGAACAGGACCAGCGAGCCAACCCAGGCCAGGAGTGTGAACCAGCGCCAGTTGCGGAAACTGGCCAGGGCAAGAACGCCGACATCTAGCACTAGAACGTAGGCCAGCAGCAGCCTTTGATCGGGAAGTCGCTCCTGCAAGAGCAACGGCGTGGCGAAGCCGCCGAGAATGGAGAACACTGCGACGGCCATCGCCTCGTGGCGCAGCGACAGCAGGGCGCCCGCCAGCGTTATCACGGAGAAACCGGCGAAGGCTGTCAGGGGAGATATCAGATCGTAAAGGGTAAAGGCGCCGTAAACCGACAGGTATAGTATGGCTAAACCGCCGCCCGTTACGGTCTGCGCCCATACGCCGTACCGGCGACGCCAGAATTCCCCAGCGCCGAGGAGGGCCAGCCCGCCGGCGAGGCCCAGGACCACCCGCTCGACCTCACCCAGCCAACCCCGGTCGATGGCGAGGCTGATGAAAAAGGCCACCCCGAAGATCAGGGCCACCACGCCAATGCGGGCCAGCCAGTTGCCACCCACCAGCCACTCCCAGTTCCAGCTCGGCAGGTTCACGTCAGGAAGTCTCGGGACGTTGACTCCGCCGCCTGCGGCCCCCGCCGTGCTCGCCAAGACCGGCTCCCGTCGCTCACGTCCCCGTTCAACATCGAGGTGTCCGGCCGGAACGGGGCCGACGGGAGTCGCTGCCGCGGATCGGGTGGCCGGCGGCGCCACCGGCTGGGCGGCTGGAGGATCTGCGGGTGACGGCCCGCGCCGCTGAATGTCCGGCGGGGGCTGCGCGGGGGCTCGCGCGGCACCGGGTGTTCCGAACCTCCTTTCCAGGTCAACGAGCCTGAGAGACAGGCGGTTTACCTCGGAGACTACGGAATCCAGGTCGGTCCGGAACGCCCGCAGTTCTCGGTCACTGGCTATCGGTTCGGATGCAGTGGCTCCTGGGGCATCGTCGCCGACGCCCCGGGAATCCGCTTCAGCAGGGAATGCCACTGGCTCGCCGCACCAGGGGCAATAACGGTCGCCCTCGCCGATTTGTCGATTGCATCTTGAGCAGTTCATTTAATTCATCTCCGTGAGACTTGAACCCTATCCTACTTTTTGATTCCGGGGCTACTTGTTCTATCTTGGGTTACCCGGGACTATGACGGTCCCCGTATGCCCGGCCAGGATATGACGCGGCCCTACTGGCATTTGAGGGCATCGCCTTCCTCAATGTCCGTCATTTCTGAAGTCGATGACAGCGACGAAAACACCCAGGTGAGCCACGCACAGCCGGCAGATACAACGAACGGGCCAGCGAGGAAAATAGCCAGAAGGGTGGAATCATCCAGGCTGGAGTCAAACGCCATCCCCAGCGTGACCAGCCCCCAACAGACGACGGCGACCGCTCCCAGCAGCCCAATTCCCGCTCCAACGAGTATCGAATTGAGAGACGAATCGCTTGGTTTCATCCCAGCAGAAATGGCGCCAGCGAACACCGAGATGACCACGGGGGAGCCGGAGTAAGCCGCAGCAGCCAAGACGACACCGGTCCAATTGATATCGATTTCAAACATTTGATGCCTCCTATACCGCTGTCTGTTAATGCACATTCTATGGACCGGCGTCTGACAGAGACATGACAGTCAGCCCGTTGTTCATAACAATACTGTGACAGTTTTGTCACGTGCGGGTATAATCGCTGCGGCCCGGCGAGGAGGACTTCGATGCAGCCAGGCGAACAGCTGGAACAGGATTTCAAATCGTTGCAGGAACGGCTGACCCGGCTCAGCCAGGCCAGTCTGCGCATCAACGAGAGTCTCGACCTGGACAGCGTTCTCCAGGACGTGGTGGACAGCGCGCGCGATCTCTCGGACGCACGGTACGGGGGCATAACGGTCCTCAGCCCGGATGGTCAATTCGAGGAGTTCGTGGCCTCGGGCCTGACACCGGACGAACGCCGAATGCTGGTGGAGCTCCCGGAGAGCGTGCAGCTTTTCTGGCATCTGAATGACATCGCCGAGCCCCTGCGGGTGGACGATCTCTCAGGCTATATGCGGTCGTTCGGGATGGAGGAACTGCGCCCTCCCGTCACGGTGACCTCCCTCCTGATGGCGCCAATCCGCAACGCAGGTAGTAGGGTCGGCTCCATCTACCTGACCAAGGGAGAGGACGTTCGGGGTTTCACTCGTGAGGACGAGGAGACGCTGGTGATGTTTGCCTCGCAGGCGGCACTGGTCATCGCCAACGCCCGTAGGTACCGCGACGAGCAGCGGGCACGGGCCGACCTCGAGGCGCTGGTCAACACGTCGCCCATTGGCGTGGTGGTCTTTGACGCGAAGTCGGGCGACCCGGTGTCCTACAACCGCGAGACCCTTCGGGTCATCGAGGGCCTGCGGGACCCGGATAGCCCACCCGAGCAGATCATGGAAATTCTCAGCCTGCGCCGGATGGATGGCAGGGAAATCTCCCTGGAGGAGTCTCCGCTGGCTTACAGGCTCAGCACCGGGCGGACCATACGCGCCGAGGAAATCGTCCTGCAGGTCCCCGACGGCAGGTCCATAACCGTGCTGGTGAACGCGACGCCCCTTTACTCTCAGGACGGGAGCGAAATGGAATCGGTGGTCGTCACCCTCCAGGACATGACTCCGCTGGAGGAACTGGAACGGCTGAGGGCCGAGTTCCTGGCAATGGTGAGCCATGAGCTGCGCGCTCCCCTGACATCGATCAAGGGCTCGGCCTCGACTTTGCTTGACGACACCGCGCATCTCAATCAAGCCGAGATTCGGCAGTTTCATCGCCTGATCGACGGCCAGGCCGACCGGATGCGCCGGATGATAGCCGACCTCCTGGACGTGGCCCACATCGAGACCGGCTCCCTGTCGGTCAGCCCCGAACCCACGGACCTGTCCACGCTGGTTGAGCAGGCTCGCCTCGCCTTCGGCGGCGTGGGGAGCGGCAACCAGCTGCACATAGACATCCCGGCGGACCTCCCGACCGTGATGGCTGACCGGCATCGAGTTGTGCAGGTGCTGGGCAATCTGCTATCCAACGCCTCCCGCTATTCCCAGGAGTTTTCCGCGATCCGGGTTACGGCGGCGCGGCAGGACTGGCATGTGGCCGTGTCGGTGGCGGACGAGGGACGAGGCGTCTCCCCGGAGCAGCTCCAGTACCTCTTCCGGAAGTACGTCAGAATCGAGGGAGATAATGGAGACCGGGAAAGCACGGGCTCGGGACTGGGACTGGCGATCAGCAGGGGCATCATCGAGGCACACGGCGGAAGGATATGGGCTGAAAGCGAAGGGCCCGGCCTCGGTACCCGGTTCACGTTCACCCTGCCGGTGGCTGACCAGGCTACCTTCAGCCATGGTCCAAGGAACGGGAACCAGTCGACCCGGACCCACAGCGAGCCAAGCGAACGTGTCCGCATTCTGGCCGTGGATGACGATCCACAAACGCTTCGACTGGTGCGCGATGCCCTCTCCAGGGCGGGTTACATTCCGGTGCTGACTGCCGACCCGGAAGAGGCCCTGAGGCTGGTGGAGTCGGAAAAGCCGCAACTGGTCCTGCTCGACCTAGTGTTTCCGGACGCGGACGGCATCGAGCTGATGCAGGACATCCTGAGCGTCCATGACGTGCCAGTGATTTTCCTGACGGCCTACGGCAGGGACCAGAACATCGAGCGGGCATTCGACACCGGGGCGGCCGACTACATGGTCAAGCCGTTCTCGCCCACCGAGCTCACGGCGCGGATCAGAGCTGCGCTGCGCAAGCAGGCGACAGGGGACCAAGATGAACCGGCGGAACCGTTCACTCTGGGCGACTTGAGCATCGACTACGTCCATCGCCAGGTGGTCGTCGCCGGAGAGCCCGTGCACCTGACACCCATCGAGTACGATCTGCTGAGAGTCCTGTCGACCAGTGGCGGCCGGGTCGTGACCCACGACCAGTTGCTGCGACGGGTGTGGCACGTCACGGCCGCCGGCGACCCCCAGGTTGTCCGGACTCACCTGCGCCGGCTGCGTCGAAAGCTGGGCGACGACGCCAACCATCCGGCCTACATCTTTACCGAGCAGGGCATCGGCTACCGCATTGGGAGCCATAACGAGTCGCCTTCGGCCTGATTGTGTTCGGGTCGCGGTACGGACCGGAGCCCTTTAATTGTTCCCTCTCCCTCTGGGAGAGGGTTAGGGCGCTCTCTTATCGATTGCAAAGTCAGTGATGCGCAGAATTTCACCCCTACTCCAGCCCTCCCCCTCAGGGGAGGGAGGATTAAATGACCCTGCGGTACGAACCACCGCTGATTGACGTTGGCGTGTCGCGCAACTATTCTCAAGCCCACCAGAGTGACCCGTGCTAACAAAGCCGCACAGGCTTTGCGAGCCCCATATCCAACATGATCCAGAAAGGAATCACGGCATGAAAGTTCAGATAATGTCGCCAGCCGCGGACCGGGTGGATTTCAAAATCACTCCCGCCCCCAGGCTCACATCCTTTGAGGGCAAGACCATCGGCCTTTATAACAACATGACCGGCGGGGCCGACGTGGCCGTCGACCGGTTCGCCGAGCAGTTGCAGCGACGGTATCCCAGTGTCAGGTTCCAGCGTTACGGCGGCGATCTGCGAGAAGGCCGTCCCGCGCTCAGCCGGGGCGTCCACATCGACGACGAGGAAGCCGCCCGCATCGCTACTGAGGTGGATGCCATCGTGGGCGCCACGGCCCATTGAGGCGGCTGCACGTCGTGGCTTAGCCATGACATGGTGGCCATGGAAAAGGCCGGAATTCCCGCCGTGGGCATCGCCGCCCAGAGCTTCGCCCGGTCGTGGCAGGCGTGCGTGGACGGGTGGGGACAGCCCACCACCGCTTACGTCACCATTCCCCACGCCACCTCCGGGCAGCAGCCCGAATTCATCCGCAACATGCTTGACGAGCAGGTCGACTCCATTATCCACGGGCTGACAACTTTCCCGGTGTCGCGCGGCCCGGTCACTGCCCAGAAGACCGGCGGCGCCACAGAGGTCTTTACGGTGGATATGGATGCATCCCCCGATGGCCTGAACGCGGTCAACCGGTTCCTGGCGGAAAGGGACTGGAGCGACGGCCTACCGGTCATTCCGCCGACGCCCGAGCTGGTGGAGAGGATGCTGGCCGGCACCGGCAGGGCTCCCCTGGACGTTCTGATGGTGATGGAGCCGGGCTTCGGGGTCGCCACCGTGGAGAAGATAGCCATCAACGCCGTGATGGCAGGATGCCGTCCCGAGCAGTTTCCGGTGCTGCTGGCCGCCATCGACTGCCTGGCCCAGCCGGAGCTCAACCACCGCGACATGCAGGTGTCGGGGCACACCGAGGCCCCGCTGATACTGGTCAACGGCCCCATCGCCCAACGCGCCGGCATCAACTGCGGCACCTCGGCCATGGGTCCAGGCGTGGTCAACAGCGCCAACACCGCCATCGGGCGGGCGTTGCGGCTGTGCCTCATCAACATCGGCTACTGCAAGGCCGGGGGCGCCGACCCCAACTTCATCGGCTTGCCCACCAAGTTCGGCATGTGCATCGCCGAGAACGAGGAACTCAGCCCGTGGCAGCCCTACCACGTTGACCTGGGTTTCCAGCCCCACGAGAGCGCCGTCACGCTGGTGACCGTAACCGGACCGGGAGACATCCTCGACTCGGGGTCCAGGAACCACAAGGACACGCTGAACAACATAGCCTCCATGATGTCCTACCCGGGCGCCGGCAGCGGCGGGTGGCTGCAAGGCTGGGATTCAGCGCAGGTGGGGCACACCAGCCAGCGGGTGTCCTACCCCGGGCCGTACCATCCCGTTGTGCTCAGTCCCTCTCGCGCGGTCATTTTGGCCGAGGCCGGGTACAGCAAGCGCGACGCCCAGGAATGGCTGCACCAGCATTGCCGGATGCCGTTACAGGAGGCTATCGGTAGGCGTGGCGTCCCTACTGACGAAAATGGGAAATGGCTGCATCACCCGGAACTGCAGGCACTGGAGAGCGACCCCGACGCGACCATTCCAAGGCTGGAAAGCCCCGAGCAGTACCTGCTGTTCGTGACCGGCGGCACCACGCACTACGCTCACTTCTTCTACGGCACCTACGGCATCGCTACCCGCCCGGTGGAGGAGTTTTAGACCGCTGGTCTCGAATTTGCGTTAGAATCCTGCCCCGGAGGGGTTGGAACAAATCCCCTCTCCCTCCGGGAGAGGGTTAGGGTGAGGGCGTCCACCCCTTTATAAAGAATGGCCTACGGGAGCCCAAGATGGCCTTTAGTGGGCTTGTCCGATGTGTTACAAACCCTCTCAGGGAAAAGACGGTCAGGAGGAGTCATGGCATCAATAAGGTTGTATTCCGGCGACGACGGGGAGTCACACATCGAGGTGATCGACCCGTCCTCCCATCCGGCATGGAACGAGTTGCACAACGCCAAAGGGATTGTTTTCCGCGCTCTGCCGCCGGGGTTCTTCAGCGACTGGCACGTGGCGCCTCGCAGGCAATACCTGATCACCCTGTCCGGCGAGGCAGAGATTGGACTGGGCGACGGAACCGTCCACAGGCTTGGTCCTGGAGACGTCAACCTCGCCGAGGACCTGACCGGTCGCGGCCACACCACACGCGTCGTGGGTGACGTGCCCAGGGTCGTCGCCACCATTCACCTGGACGACTAGCGCGGTCGCTCAGGGGGCTGAGAGAGGCTCCGGACGGGAGCTTGCGCAGGGCATTGCGCATGGTGAAGGGTGCTTGATCCGGCACCCTTTGCGTTTTTCGTGGTCGAATCGCCCTCGGGATTCGCTAACCTTCATTGCATGGTAGTTTGTTATAGGGAGGCTAGATCACAACGAGGTTGTATTCAGTGGCAGCACGAACAGCGGCTAGGGGAATACGCCGATCCAGAGTCACCAACCGGGCGTCGTGCGCCACTGCCAAAGCGAGCAGATAGGCGTCCGTTAACTGTCTGTGGCCTGTCAAATGCTGATCATCCACCCGACCTACGTCCAGGATGCTGATGTCATCGTTGATAAAAGTGTGGTACGGGGAGGAAATCGCAGTCCGAACTCGCGTCAATGCCTCAAATAGGCGCCAAGCGCGAGGATATTGAGGCTGGGAAAGGACACGGACACATCCGTTTTGCGTTAGAGGACAAGTCAGCCACCCCTCCTCAAAATTGAGGTCGAACCATTCAGAGACCAGTCTATGGAATTGGTGGCCCGAGTCTAACAGAGCTACGAGAGCATTTACGTCTAGCAGGAACGGAATAGCTTAGAACCCTAGTTCTTCCCGAATTCTGTCGACCATTTCGTTGGTGACCACGTACTCACCGGGTGGACGCGGTTTGAGGGTCCGGTATGCAGGGCTGTCTCGCTGCAGTTCGTACTCAGCCTTCGCAACCTCGAGCTCCTCGGCCGTGCGTTTTATCGGGACGATCTCAGGCCATAGAAGTACTACCTCCACCCGATCGCCATCGGGCAGGTCTACGGGTTCGTCCAACTCTATAGTCTGCCCCTTGAGGACGCCGCGCGCATACATTTTCATTTCTGTTTCCTTATGGTGGCTACTCCAATGATTCTACCCCACAGTTACTTTTGACTGTTAATCGTATCTCCCCAACAACAAACCCGCGGCTATGTCTGGCGCTCTTCCCGGTTAGCGGGACAAACGTATTTCCAGCCACTCCGCGGATTGTCTTACCAGCGTATCAGCCTTTAGCTGCACCGGCAATTGCTAGAACGTGATCACGCTGCGCGCGACGCTGCCTTCCTTCATGTACTCGAAGGCCTCGTTGATGTCCTCTAGATCTATGCGGCGGGAGACCAGCTCGTCGAGCTTGAGGCGGCCCTGCAGGTAGAACTCCACGTACTGCGGCATGTGGGTGCGGAAGTGGTTGGAGCCCATGCTGCTGCCCTGGATGCGCTTCTCCCTCAGGAAAGACGGGCCGTCCAGCTCAATCTTCGTGCCCTGGGGGATCATGCCGATTACGGTGGCTGTGCCGCCGGGACGCAGCATGTGGAACGACTGCTCGGCAGTTTCCTTCTTGCCGATAGCCTCGAATGAGTAGTCAACGCCGCCGTTGGTCAGGTCGCGAATTTTCTCCACCACGTCGCCGCCGGAGGCATCGACAACGTCTGTGGCACCGAACTCCTGGGCCAGGGTCAGCTTGGTCTCCACCGCGTCGATGGCGATGATGCGCAGCGCGCCGGCAAGAGCGGCGCCCTGGATGGCGTTCAGGCCCACGCCGCCACAGCCGATGACTGCCACGGTGCTGCCGGGTCGGACAGCGGCAGTGTTCAACGCCGCGCCCAGGCCGGTGGTTGCGCCGCAGCCGATGAGCGCCAGCTGCTCGAAGGGAATGTCGCGTTCGATTTTGACCACCGCATTCTCGTGGACCAGCATCTGCTCGGCGTATGACGAAAGGTTGGCGAACTGCATCACCTCATCGCCGTTCTGGCTGAGGCGAGGCGTCTCGTTTCGACCGCGAGTCAGGCCGGTGCGGGAGCAGAGTACGGTGCGTCCCTCGGTGCACCGCTCGCAGGTCCCGCAGAAGACGGACAGGCAAGTGATCACCCGATCACCGGGCTTGACGTAGTCGACCAGGTCGCCCACGGCCTCGATGGTGCCCGCGGCCTCGTGGCCGAGGATGATCGGGGTGGGCGTGGAGTAGAGACCCTCGATAAAGTGCAGATCGCTGTGGCAGACGCCGCTGGCGCCCGTGCGGACCAGCACCTCGCGCGGGCCGGGCGACGCGACATCTATTTCCTCGATTTCCAGGGGCTGGTTGACCTCTCGCATTACTGCTGCTTTCATAGCTCACCTGTCTCAATTAAGCGTTGTAGTGGGTGTGAATTTAACCAGCCGCGCCACCAAGTGTCAAAGTGGCGATTTCACGATGAAATCGCCACTCGGTAGTTTCGGGTATTTGCCAGGGGGCGTTAAAGGCCGTAGTAGCTGCTGGCGCGAAGCCCAGAGAACCTTGATGACGCCCTATGCCGTGGGCTTGAAGTAGGGAACGCTGATTTGGTCGGTGGCCCGCTCGAAGGTGACCTCCACCGGCATGCCGATGGTGACCTCGCCAGGGTCGCAGCCCACGATGTTGGTAAACATGCGCACGCCCTCCTCCAGCTCCACGAGGGCAAGGACGTAGGGGCCCTGATCGAATCCGGTGGTGCGATTCTGGTACGTGACTGTGTAAGTCCAGACGGTGCCCTTGCCGCTGGATTGGAACCACGACGGGCTTTCCGACCAGCAGTGGGAGCAGATACCCCGGGGGTAAAACTGGTATTCGTCGCACTTGTCGCAGTACTGGATTAGCAGTTGGCCGCGTCGGCAGGCGTCCCAATAGGCTCGGGTCTCCCCGACCACGGTGGGCAGCGGCTTGTTCCATTCAGGCATAACTAATCCCTCCCCAGGATTACGGTGCCGCCGCTGTGGCGGGAGCCGAGAGCGCCGCCGGTGCCGTGGCACAGGGCGATCTTGCAGTCGGGCACCTGGCGCGGAGTGCCCTCGAACTGGTGGCGGAGCTGACGGGTGGCCTCCATCAGCAGGAAGATGCCGCGCATCCCTGGATGGTTGGACGACAGCCCGCCGCCGTCAGTGTTGATGGGCAGCTTGCCACCAATCTTCAGCGCTCCGTTGCTGACGAACTGGCCGCCCTCTCCCTTCTCGCAGAAGCCGAGGTCTTCCAGAGTCTCCAGCACAGTGATGGTGAATGAGTCGTAGATCATTGCCATGTCGATGTCGTCGTGAGTGACGCCGGACCCGGCGAAGGCAGGCTCATGGCTCTGCTTGGCGGCGATGTAGATGAGGTCGCGCTTGCCGGCGCCCTGGTGAGCCACGGCCTCGCCGGTGCCCAGAACCCACACGGGCGTGTGGCGGCAGTTGCGGGCGACCTCGGGCGAGGCGACGACCACCGCGCCGCCGCCGTCGGTGATGACGCAGCAGTCGTTGATGTGCAGCGGCGACGAGATTACCCGGGAGCGCATCACGTCCTCGACGGTTATCTCGTCGCGGAACAGGGCCTCGGGGTTCATGGACGCGTGATGCCGCACTGCCACGGCGATCTCTGCCAGCTGCTCCGGGGTGGTGCCGAACTGGTGCATGTGCCGATTGGCGATCATGGCGTACAGGCCCACGGTGGTCAGCCCGTACAGCTCCTCGAAACTGTCGGGGGACGGGTCGAGGCGCGGGTGTCCGAACCGCCCCACGCCGCCGGTGCCGACGGACACGCCGCCGGAGCGGGCGAGGGTGGCGTAGGTGATCACCGCGACGTTGATGCGCCCGGCGTGGATGGCGTTGAGGGCGTGGGCGAGGTGGAACTCGAACGACCCGCCGCCCACGGTGGTGTTGTCGACGTGCTTCGGGTACATGTTCAGATAGTCGGCGAGGTTCAGGCCGCTGTTGCGTACCGACATCGACGCGGTGAACAGGCCGTCGACGTCGTTCTTGGACAGCCCGGCGTCTTCCAGGGCCTTGATGATGCTTTCGCCCTGAATCTGGAGCTCGCTCTTGTCGGGAGCGTAGCGGGTAACGTGCTCGTGGACGCCGACAATTGCGGCCGCCCGTCTGAGGTCAACCATGGGCAGGATACCTCCGGGTTTTTCGATTCCGGGGTTGGTTGAAATGAGACCGTGAGTCTCAGTAAAGCGGGACTATTATCACCGAGGCGGTACAGCAACACAAGGCGGGCGGATTGCTTGGAAGTCTCCGCCGGCGAATCCGGTTCCGGACTCCTCAAGTCCAGTTTTCTACAGGAACGGGTTAATCACGCGGACTCCGTCGTAGTCTTGCGAGTGGCTCAGGTCTTCCGAGTACACCGCGTCACAGCCGAGGATTTTGGCGGCCGCCAGTATTGCGGCATCCCAGTAGGATAGACGGAACCGGTCGCAGAGTTCCGTCGCCCTTCGAAACACCTCAGTTGTGACCGGCTGAACTGGCACATCTGCCAGACGGTCAATGAAACTAAGGGCTCTCTCGTGACTCAGCCTGCTGGTACGGGAAGGCCTCGTGGCTTGGTGATAGAATTCGGCCAGAACTTGCACCGAGAGGGCGAGATTGTCACTGTCGGCGAGAACCTCAAGGGCCCGAACTCGCTTCCCTGCCTCGGCCGGGTCCGAGCTAACTGCGTACAAGAGGATGTTGGAATCAGCGAGTCGCATTGCGCAGATACATTTCTTCTCTCGTCTGGTTCTCGGTCACCGAAATCCCTATCCCATTGCGCTCAAATTCCTCGGCTAACTCCATCAGTTCTCGACGGTGCCTTTCGCTCTTGGTCTCGGTAGGGGTGGTCTGGGAGGCAGATTCCAATAACCCTTTCATGTGGTTCCTTATCATAGAGGAGACGGAAGTTCCCTGTTCGGCGGCCATGATGCGCAGTCGGCGGTGAGTTTCGTCCTCGACTGTTACACTGATTGTCTTCAAGGATACGTTCCAATAAATTAGTGAATTGTGATTTTGTGAATATTAAATTTACCTTTTCGGCGGCTAGCATTCAAGTGTCATATAAGGGCCGCCATTCGCGAATGGCTTGGTTCCTTCCAGCCAGTGACATTTGGCCGTTGCCGACGGGTACGGGGCCTGTTGTATAGTAGGGCCGTCAGTATACCGATCGATACAAAGGAGGGGCGATGCTTGCTATCCTGGGAGGAACCGGGCCGGAGGGAAAGGGGCTGGCCTTGCGCCTGGCGCTGGCCGGAGAAGCAGTGACCATTGGCTCCCGCAGTACGGAGCGTGGGGCGGCCGCCGCTGCCGAGCTGGCAGAGGGAGCGCCCGGCGCTGCCATAGCCGGGACCGATAACGCTGGAGCCGCAGCCGCCGGTGATGTGGTGTTCCTGGCGTTTCCCTACGAGGGCCAAAGGCCTGTGCTGGAGGACCTCGCCGCGTCCCTGGACGGCAAGATTGTGGTCAGCGTCATTGCCCCCATGGTCTTCGAGCGCGGCAAGGGCGCGAGCGCCGTCGAGGTGGAGGCCGGTTCGGCTGCCCAGGAAGCGCAGGAGATTCTGCCCGGCGCCCAGGTCGTTGCCGCGTTTCAGAACGTCAGCGCCGAGGAACTCCAGGATCCGCAAGTGGACATGGAAGGCGACGTGGTCGTGTGTTCCGACCATGCCGACGCCAAGAAGCTGGTGATGGGCCTGGCCGACAAGATCAAGAGCCTGAGGGGCGTCGACGGCGGCGCGTTGGCCAACGCGAAGTACGTGGAGCAGGTAACACCCCTGCTGGTCAATATAAATCGCATCTACCGGACGCATTCGGGCATCAAGATCACCGGGGTTTAGTCCTACCAGGAATTTATGTGATTCTCTGTTTGACAGGATTTTCCTGTTGGGGATGTCGTTAAATCCTGATCGGGGCTGCATACACAACGGAATCGGTCCACACTAGGGCCAAGGAGTGAACCATGCCGCGATTCCCTATAGACATAAACAGCGCCGAAGGACAGGCCGCAGTCAAAGGGCAGTGGAAATATGCCGAGGGGTTTATCCCCGGCGCCGACAACTACGGGTTGACCGAGAGGATCGAGGGCAGTCCGGCTCGTCTGCCCGACTACGACGACTCTGGCTGGGCGGTCTGTTCCGATACCAGCGCCTGGGCCAGGTTCGGCGGGGACTATGTTACTGGCTTCTCATTCGTCTGGTATCGCATCAACATTACCGTACCCGACACAGTCGGAGGGCGAGACCCTCGCCGCACCCGGCTATTGTTCGAGACGTGCGTCGACGACTATGGCGAGGTATGGGTCAACGGCGAGTGCAATCGAGAGCGTGGCACTGTCGAAGGATTCAACCGTCCTCAGCGAGTGGAACTGGCCAACAACCCCAACCCGGGAGACCAGTACACCATAGCCGTGCTGGCCGCCAACGGCCCCCTGGGCGCGCCCGGCGGCGGCGTCTTCGTCCGCTACACCAACCTCAGCTTCGAGTGGCGAGACGACGACCCGTAGGTCTCCGGGATATTTTGTCTGCCGGGAGAATTGTCTGAATCAGGATTCCTGGGGTCAAGGGATTCACAGGATAGGGAAATTCTGAAACTCCTATCCTGAAGCTCTTGAATCCGGTCCATCCTGATTCGGACTGGGAGTTGAAAGAACCCGGGGCCTACATGAGTCGCCTGAAATTCGTTCACGCTGCCGACTTGCACCTGGACAGCCCTTTCGGCGGCATCCGCTCCGAGGCGCCGCAGCATGTCGCGGAGAGGCTGTACGGAGCCACCTTTGACGCCTACGAAAACATCATCAGCCTGTGTCTCAGGGAGCGAGTGGACGCACTGCTGGTGGCAGGCGACATATACGACGGCGCGGACCGCAGCCTGCGGGCACAAATCCGGTTCATTGACGGACTGAAACGTCTGGACGCAGCAGGCATCCGCACTTTCGTGTGCCACGGAAATCACGATCCCCTGGACGGCTGGGAGGCCCGGCTGGACCTGCCCCCAGGATGTGTTCGCTATGGGCCGGAGGTGTCGTCGGAGCCGGTATTCCCTGGTGAACCGGAGCGTGCGACAGTGCACGGGATAAGCTACCCGCAGCGGGTGGTAACCGAAAATCTGTCGCAGCATTTTCGCCCACCATATCGTTCCGGATTCAACGTAGGGTTGCTTCACGCCAATGTGGGGGGCAACTCCGCCCATGATAACTATTCTCCCTGCACTGTGGATGACCTGTCAGAGACAGGAATAGACTACTGGGCATTGGGCCACGTACATACCCGGCAGGTGCTGCGACGGGAACGACCCGCGGTCGTTTACCCAGGCAACCCACAGGGACGCACTCCCCGCGAAACCGGTGAGCGCGGCGTCTACCTCGTGGAGGTGGACGACCATGGCGAGGTGATACTCGATTTTCGCCCTGTCGACGTGGTGCGCTGGGATGTGCTGGAGGTCGGAATCGAAGGGCTGGAAACCGAGCAGGAGTTACTCGATGCCGTAGATCGAGCCGTGGTTTCCTGCTCGGATGCGAGTGGCGGTCGTCCCGTGGTTTTCCGACTCACGTTGACTGGCCGTGGATCCTTGAACCGATGGATTCGCGCATCCGGAACTGGGGAACAACTGCAGGAGCATATCAACGATATGCACGCCCATCAGACCCACTGGCTGTGGTGCGAGCGGATCCAGTTGAACACCGGCTCTCCCGTGGACCGTGAACAGGCAGCCAGGCGCGAGGACTTCACCGGCGACCTCGCGCGCCTGGGTATCTCGCTGCGGGAAGATCCCGGCGCGCTGGCGGAAATTCGGGAGTTGCTCCGGACCCTCTACGTTAGCTCCAACGCCGCCCCGTATCTGCGAACGCATCTTCCTGTGAATGATGAGTTGCTGGAATTGCTGGCGGCGGCCGAGGAGGAATGCCTGTCCTCGCTGGTTAGAGAAGAGGATGAAGAGTGAGAATAGAGGAGCTGTACCTGGAGGGCTTCGGCCACTTCAACCAGCGCGCCATCGGTCCGGTTTCAGGCAATGTCACAGTATTTTACGGTCCCAACGAGGCAGGCAAGAGCACAACGCTGGCCTTTATTCGTGCTGTCCTATTCGGGTTTCCCGCCCGGTTCAACAGCCACTTTCCGCCGCTGTCCGGGGGGCGTCATGGGGGTCGCATTACCCTGCGCGACGACGCGGGCGTGCCTTATTCCGTTGAACGATATGCCGGGGCACGAGGCGGGTTGGCCGTGGTCGCGCCCGATGGCCCGGTGTCCAACCCTGGCGCGCTGATGCAGAGGCTCGCGGGCAACGCCACTCCAGACCTGTTCCGGAACGTGTTCGCTTTCAGTCTCGACGAACTTCAGGTGGCTGCCTCGCTCAATGACGCCAGCGGCGCCATTTACAGCGCCGGACAGGGAGCGCCGGGTCTGGCCGGCCTTCTGAGGTCGCTGGGCGAGCACAAAGGGAAAATCTACCGGAGTCGAGGCAACAACCAGGAGGTGCCCCGGCTGGTTAGTGCCCTCCGAGAAATTGACGCCCAATTAAGGGCAATTCAAGGAAACGCCGGAAAATACGGCGCACTGACCGAACGCAAGACGGAGATTGACGTGGAATTGGGAGAGGCCGACGCGGAACTCTCCCGGCTGAACGTGCGGCGAAGCGACGTTGACCGTTTGCGGGACGGGTGGGATGACTGGCTGGCACTGTCAGCCTGCGAGTCCCAGCTGGAAGTTATGCCCAGATACGTGGACTTTCCCGAAAATCCGATAGTGCGACTCGATAGTCTTGTGGACAGGGTGCGCCAGGCCCGTGAGGACCGGGAGGAGACTGCCAGGCAGTTGCAGCAGGTTGAAGAGGCAGCGTCCGCCGCCATCGCGGGAGAGGACTTGCTGTATGACCGGGAGCGCATCGAGGCCGTGCGCCGCGACCGCAACAGATTCGACGCCGCCGTACGCGACCTGCCGGAGCGGGAGGGCGAGTTGCGGGGAATGGAGGCTGACCTGACCGGGCAGCTGGCCGACCTGGGACACGGCTGGAACGAATCGGAACTGCAGGCCTTTGACACGTCGTTGGTGGTCAGGAACCAGGTTGAAACGTGGAAGGAAAGGATGGCCGAGGCTGGTGACAACGCCCTGAAGGCGGAGTTTCAGCTGGCCCAGGATCGCCGCTCCCTCCTGGAACTGCAGGAACAGACGGCGGAGGCGCGGGAAAAACTGCCGCTGGAACCGCAGCTTGACGTCGCAGCCCTGTCGAAGCGGCAGGATGCACTCCGCACGGCCCGGGGCAGGTTGGCTGAATACGAACGGCAGCGCCAGAATCACGAAACACTTCGAACCCAAGTCAACACACTTGCCGCGAGTGCGGAGTTGCAGGCAGGGGATTCGAAACGCACCAGTCCACTGCCGATGATCGCAATGGTCGTGGCAGGTGCCGCTTTCGTTGTGGCGGGAATCCTGATCGGTGGGAGCGCTCTGATTCTGGGTGCCCTCTGTGGGTTGGTCTTGTTCCTCGCCGCCGCAATGCTCTGGCTTATGGGACGGCCCACGTCTCCTGTCACAACCCCGTCGCCGGTTGCTACCACGCTGGCGCGACAGGCTGCTGACGCCGAAAGGGCCGAGGAGGCGGCCCGCCAGTCATTGCTGGATTCGGCAACAACCCTTGGTCTTCGCGAGCAGGTCGACGACGCCGCGCTGGACTCGGTGGATGAACGCCTCGACCTGGCGCGCAACGCGTTAGAAGCCCGCAGGACCGCCGAGTCGAGGCTCGAGGACGCGACTCGCCGGGAGAAGTCGCAGGAGCGAAGGCTGGAAGTTGGGGTCAAGGAACACGACGGTGCACGGGAGAACGCACAACGGTCGCATCAGGAATGGCAGCTATGGCTCCAGGAACACGGACTGGACGAAACGCTGACGCCGGAGTCCATGACCGCCTTCCTGGCCCGCGTCGAAACGGCCCGAGGCGCACTGTCGGCCACCAGCCAGATGCGGGGACGAGTGCAGGCAATTCGAAACGACATCGAGGAATTTCGCCAATTGGTGGAACTCCTGGCACAGCGCCATGGCCTGCATCTGGATTCAGAGAGCCATCGACAACTCCCGGTGGTAGCAGACGAACTCATCAGGCGTCTGGACGATATCCAGACCGCCTTCGCCGACCGGGAACGATTTAGGGAGCAGGTTGAGGAGGTCCGGGAGATTCTGGAGGCCAGGGACCGGCGTCTGCAGGGGACGGAGGGGGAATTGGCCGAGTTACTGGCTGCAGGTGGAACGGAGGACGCCGAGGACTTTCGCCGCCGGGCACGCCAGCACCAAGAGTGGTTGGACTTGGAACGGCAGGTGGACGATCTTCGCCGCAGCCTTGAAAGGCTGAGCGGCCCCGGAGAGAGGTTTGACGATTTCTGCCGGTCTCTCTCAGCTTCCGATCCTGCCCAGTTGGAGGAGGAATCCTCCCGACTGTCCGAGCTTCACGCCGAAGTCGCCGGAAACCGCGACCATCTGCGTGAGGAGCGCGGAGGCATTGATACCGAACTGGCACACCTGACCAGCGAACAGGAATCATCGACACTGCGCGTCCGCCGTAATACCCTCGAGGAACAGTTGCGGGAACAGGCCCGCGAGTGGTCACGGCTCACCATCGCCGAGGCACTGCTGGAAAAGACCCGGCAAAAATTTGAGGAGGAACGCCAGCCCGGCGTTATCCGACACGCCCAGGAATTCTTCTCCGGCGTGACTGGCCAGCGATACCAGCGGCTCTACTCTCCCATAGGCGAACAGAGCATAACGGTGATCGATGAGTCAGGGGACAGCAAGCAGCCCGCCGAACTGAGCAGAGGTACTCGGGAGCAACTGTACCTTGCCTTGCGGTTTGGGCTTATCCGCGAGTTTGGTGAGCATGCTGAACGCCTGCCGGTGGTGGTGGACGAGGCTCTGGTCAACTTCGATCCGGGGCGCGCCCGGCTGGCCGCAGAGGCGTTTGGCCACCTGGCGGAAACCAATCAGGTGCTGGTATTCACCTGCCACCCGGCCACCGCCGACATGTTCGCCGAGGCGGCTGGAGCGGAGGTGGTGAATATCAGCGGGTGACAGCCCCCGAACTCTCGTCGTGTACAGTCAACTTTTGAGGTTGCTCCCGGTTAGCCCCTTGAACAACCAGCGGACAACTCCCCGGGCACGCTCGCGATAAACGTACTGCGCGAGATACGTGGCAGGCAGGCCTAGTCCTCAGGCGGCCACTTGGTGCCGCCGACAGCGGGACGCTCGGCGGGTGATGCCTTCAGGCCGGCATCGATTACTTCGCGGAACTCCCGCAGGATCACCTCGGCCCAGGGCTGTGTGTGCGCCACCCGGTGAGCCATGCGGCGCCCCCGGCGGGCTTGCCGCTGCGCGGCCTCGTCCAGCCCCTCCGTGTCCCGATTTATCGTCTCATCCATGGCGTCGATCTGGGGTACAAGACCGCTGGCCGTCTCAATGAACCGGGCAACCTCGTTCATGTCGTCGTCGAGGACCACGAAGATAGGCACGGTCCCGGCGCGATGCTCGGGCAGGAATGTGTCGGCCAGCGAGACGTCATCGTCGCGGCTGAACACTTGCAGATTGAACTTCTCGCTGCTGTCGGCCAGCCGCAGTATCACCGGCGTGGTGCTGACCGCATCGCCGCACCAGTCGGCGGTGAACACGGCCAGATTGACGGGGTGGTTCAACCCATCGACCCAGCTTGCGGCCTCCGTCGGGATTTCCACCGTGTTGTAAATCTCAACGAAGGGATCCTTGTTCACTTTTATGTAATCGATATATTCCTGGGTGGTCATGCCGGACTGGAACCGCTCTCTGCTGATGGGCATGATTTTCCCTCCAACGTCGCTATTATGCGGCGCATTATAATCCAGCGCCGCCGCCTGCGTTACAACCTGAACCCGTGATAGAATCAGGCGTTAAGTATTGGAATTCAGGGGGAACCGGTTGACGACTCCCATAGACGATCCGTACCTGAAGTACGCCCTTTTCTGCCGGAGTACCGATGAGGGAACTGACGGAGACCTGAACCTCAACGGCATAGTAGACCTGGTGGACCTTCCCGAGCCGCCTCCGGAAGGAGAAGCTGGCCAGGTCCTGGCAGAGGTCGACGTGAACCTTGCGTTCTGCATAGGCGGAGCGCTGCCCGGTGATCACCACCTTTTTGTCGCTCTGAAGACTCCCGGAGTGCCGCTGGAAACGCCCCCAGCGCAGCGAGTGCAGTGGGAGGATGGCATCCTGTTTCAGCGATGGATCAAGACCTTTCGCATACCGGTGCAGGCAGCCGGTGAGCACTCCGCAGCTATCCTGTTCGACGGTATTCCGCTGGGAGAGGCCAGTTTCCTGGTCCGGTTTATGCCGAAATAGCACCCGCGTCGGCAAGGTTGAAAGGGGCAACCTATCAGGCTAAAATCCCGTCAATCAAATTGATACAGGGGAGCGCAAAATTGCCTAACCAGACCGGAAAGCGCTACATTTGCAGTCAGTGCAATGCCGAATTCATAGTGACCAAGGGCGGCAATGGAAATCTCGTCTGCTGCGGTCAGCCGATGCAGTTGAAGTAGGGGTGTCGATCATGGCCAATCAACTGGGAAAGCGATACACCTGCGAGACCTGTGGCAGCAGCGTCCTCTGCACCAAGAGCGGCGATGGCGAGATCGTATGCTGCGAAGTAAAGATGGAGCTCCAGGAGCCACGCAAGCTGCCGTCTTCCGACTAGCGGGGCGTATGTCCGAACTGAGATTTATATGATTATGGGATTTTCCTGATTCCTCGTAATCATGGTCATCATGCAAATCACAGTTCAAACAATCAGTAGGGGCGCACAATCGTGCGCCCCTACATACGTCACCCGATATAGCGCGTAACTTCCCTACTTGAAGTAGGGAATGACGTGCTTGCCCATCAGCTTGATGGAGTCCATGATGCGGGTGTGCGACAGGTTGCCGGGCTGCACGAAACACAGCACCTGATCCACGCCAGCCTCCTGGTACTTCTTCATGACCTCGATGACCTCGTCGGGGGTGCCCATGGCGAAGGCCCCGGAGTCGAGGTGATCCTGGGCGGTCTTGTCCACGCGCTCGGTCTGCACGGCGTCGACGGCGAACTTGTAGCTGTCCGGCACCTCGCGCCCGGCCCAGGGAGCGTACAGGTTCTCGGCCATCTGCACGAACCAGGCGCCCTCCGGCCCACCGACGCGGCGAGCCTCCTCGCCGTCCTCGCCGCAGTGGACGATGCACAGCGCAGCGACCTGGTCGTTGACGAATGAGCCGACGGGATCGGCGTTCTTTATCGCCTCGCGGTAGGCCGCCACACGCTCCTCCATCTGGGAGTAGCCGCCCAGGTTGAAGCACAGCACGCCCAGACCCTGCTCGCCGGCGCGGCGGAAGCTGTCGGGCTGGCTGCAGGCAACCCACATGGGCGGGTGCGGCTGCTGGACGGGCTTGGGGATGACAGAACGCTCGGGGATGTTAAAAAACTCGCCCTGGTGGGAGAACGGGTCCTCGGTCCACATCTTGGGGATCATGCGGATGGCCTCGTTCCACTGGGCCTGGGTCTGCGCCGGGTCGACCTCGAACCCATCCATCTCGACTAGGGTGGTGGACCGGCCGGTGCCCAGCTCCATCCGCCCGTCGCTCAGGATGTCCAACACCGCGGCGCGCTCGGCTACGCGGACGGGGTGGTTGTACTGCGACGGCAGCAGGGCAACGGCGTGGCCGATGCGGATGCGCTTGGTCCGCTGGGAGATGGCGCCGTACAGCACCTCGGGAGCGGAGCAGTGGGAGAACTCCTTCAGGAAATGGTGCTCGACGGTCCAAAAGTATTCGAAGCCGACCTCGTCGGCCAGGTCCACCTGGGCCAGCACCTGCTTGTAGCGTTCCGCTTCTATGCCGGGGTGATGGGGTTCGGGAATCTGGATCTCATACATCAGGCCAAATTTCATTGGTCATTCCTCGCTGTTGGGGTTTCAGTGGCATTCTAGCATACGAGGAGAGTGGGTCGAGCCAATTGCGGGAGGACTGGACAAGGGCTCTAGAGTCAGGCAGGTCATCTTCCGGCAGGACGGGGAATTTAACGGGCGGTAGCTGCTTCACGTACTTCAAGATGTGAGGCCCGGATTTCTTTTCCGCGACTTTCAAGTCGTAAGTGATCTGCAAGTTCATCCAGAAGCGGGCGGCGGCACCAAGGAAGTGCGACAGACGAAGAGCGTAGTCGGCGTCAATATCCTTTCGACCCGCCACCACTGCAGCAGTCGTTCCCCGCGGCACTGCCAGATAGTCGTCCATTTCCAGCTCGGTGATTTCCAGTTCGCTCAGTTCGTCAGCCAAAGTCTCACCGGGATGAAACGGCGGCATGCCATTCTGAAACGGCCTATCGTCAATCTTCACAATTGGCCTCCCTGTTAGTGGTAATCGACTATCTGAACATCGTAGAGCCCGTTATCGCCCCAACGAAAGCTAAGGCGCCATTGTAGGTTTATCCTTATGCTGTATTGTCCAGCCCGTTCTCCAGAAAGAGACTCAAGCCTGTATCCTCGAATATCCCTTAGAGCTTGCAGGGATACGGCGGCGTCCAAATCGTTGAGTCGTCGCATGGCCTGTCGGGCAAGGGACTGGAACGTAGGCACTCGCTGACCGAGGAACAACCTTTCCGTATCCCTGTCTCTGAAGCTGCGTATCATCTTTCAGGCACTTTAATCTTAGCACGCAAGAGGCCCCGGGAATTGCCCCGGGGCCATCTGTGCATCCACGGTGTCTGTCGGCGCTAGTTACGGCACCAGCATGGCGCGGGTGATCTCCGGCTGGCGCTGGTCCCACTCGCACTGGGGGAAGGCCTCGTTGACCTCGGCCAGCGGGAACTTGTGGGACACGATGCGCTCGAAGGGCAGGGTCTCCTTGTTGCGGACGAGGAAGTTGAGCAGCCTGGGCAGCAGGTCGGGTTTGTACATCAGCGAGCCCATGATGTTCTTGCCCTGAAGCAGCTTGGACGGGTCAATTGACACCTCGCGGCCCCGCACGATGTCGCCGATCTCGACGAAAGTGCCGCCGTTGCTGAGCATGTCGATGCCCTCGGCCAGCAGTTCGGCGCGGCCCACCAGCTCCATCACCACGTCGGCGCCCCGGCCGTCGGTCAGCTCCTTGACGCGGCGGACGCGGGTCTCCGGCGTGTTGAACTCCTCGATGTTGATGGTGTGGTCGGCGCCAAAGGCCTCGGCGAGCTCCAGCCGGTTCTCGAGGCGGTCAAGGACGATGACCCGGTCGGCGCCCATCTCCTTGGCCATGGCGGTGGCGTGGACGCCGAGGCCGCCCGCGCCCTGGATGACGACGTAGTCCCCCTCGCTGGCGCCGGCACGAATCAGGCCGGTGGTGACGGTGCCCATGGCGCAGTTCACCGGGCCCAGCAGGTCGTCCTCCAGCTCATCGGGGACCCTGAAGAACGGGTGTCGCGGAGGCAGATAGAGGAAGTCGCCGTAAGTGCCGGTGAAGTAGGGCCACACGCCGGCGGCGGGGTAGTTGCGGTTCATGCACCAGTTAGTGTTGCCCTGCAGGCACTGGTGGCAGCTGTAACAGGGGAACACAGCAGCGTAGACCACGCGGTCGCCCTTCTGGATGGCCGTTCCGGAGGAGTCGGTGGTCACGCCATCGCCGAGGGTCTCGACGACGCCGGTGCCCTCGTGTCCCATGGCGCGACCCGTGGGCGGCAGCGGCACGTTGACCTGATCGCCGCGCCAAACGTGCAGATCGGAGCCGCAGATACCCGCCTGGGTCATCCGCAGCAGCACCGCGCCGGGGGCGGGTTCAGGAACGTCGTACTCCTGGATTTCGAATGGCTTGCCATATTCTGCGCAGACAATCACTCGGCCTTTCATTGCGTCCTCCTGATGGTGAGGTTCGGAGTGGACGAAATGTATCACAAGGCCAAGCGTTTTGATACCGGCGGGTCAGTGGTAGGCGGCGATTACGAAATGGGCGGCTAAGGTTAGTTGCATCCGCCGCCCTTGTCCTGCTGGCTCACGACTACGAACGTATCTCGTTCATCGCCAAGTTTGGCCGTGAATGACGCTGTTCCTTTTTAGTAAGTATTGGAGCAAATCGTTTGCCGGTTTGATATTCATCCGGAAAAATCACCGGCACCAAGTGAACCGGAACCTACCCGCCACGCAAGCGCTGGTTCTCCGCCTCCAGTTGGCGTATGCGGGCTTCGGCGGCCAGACGTGCGGAGCGCTCAGCTTGGTTGGCTTCCAGAACCGTGTCGTAGTCGGGCAAGTAGACGCCCTCCGCCGGGTCATACCATTCTAGTTGAGTGACTTCCCAGCATATGTACAGACGCAAGACTTCGCTGTAGCCCCGGAAGCGGCCCGGTTCCCACTCTTCGATTTGGACCGGCTCATAGCGGTCGTCCGCGAGCCGGTCGCCGGCAAGGCTGAGAAGGCCCTGGCGGCCGACACCGGAGTTGAAGCGCCAGTACTCCCGGACGCCCAGGGCGGCATACCCCTCCCGTTTGCGAGTTTCGTCATTGGCAACTGTGCTCCCCGAGGCAACCTCCATCACCAGGTCCGGCGCCTTGCCATAGTCCGAGATGGCGTATCCATTGCGGTTTGCTGACACTTGCGGGTCCACGTCCGTGGCAATCAGCATATCGGGGTAGAACACATCGCCGCGGCCCTCGATTTCCCCCAAATCGGCGAAGGGGACTGGGCTGAGGAACTTGTCGAAGGTGATCAGGGTGGTCTCGAAATTGCCAAGCCAGTGGCGCAGGGCCCGCGCCTTTCCGGGGTACAACAGGTATTCGGGGCTGGTCATATCTTCCTTCCGGGGCGCGTCCGGGAATTGGACGTAGCCCGGCGGCGGGTCTGGGAGCCAGTGCAGTGGACCAGCAGCTCCGGCGCGTGGCTTGAGCGTCATACCGAGCCTCCGGGCAAAGAGGAATTGTGTAGGTCAGGCAAATCACCAGTGATGATACACTCACCGGGCCTTTAACTGCGATATTCTTGCCTGCGTTCCTCTTAAACAGGACGGGCAGCACATAGGAGCCAGCCATGCCAGCAAAGACCGGCGCGCAGTACATCGCCAACCTGCGGGAGAACCCCGCCGAGGTCTGGATGCGGGGCGAGCGTATCAAGGATGTTACCACCCACCCCGCGCTGAAGGGCGGCGTCGGGTCGGTCGCTGCCCTGTATGACCTGCAGCATGACCCGGCGACGCGGGACGAGATGGTCTTCACCTCGCCGACGTCGGGCGACCCGGTGGGGCGCTCGTTCCAGGTGCCGCGGACGATGGAGGAGCTGCTGGTGCGCCGCAAGATGATGACCCACTGGGCATGGGTGGGCTGCGGCATGATGGCCCGGACGCCCGATTTCATGAACGTGTCCATCGCCGGCTGGGCCGGGGCCGCTGAGTTCTTCGGCCAGAACCGCCCGGAGTTCGAGGACAACGTGCGCAACTACCACGAGTTCATCCGGGAAAACGACATTACGCTCACCCACACGCTGGTGAACTTGCAGCCACGTCGCACCAGCGGCACGGTGGACGATCTGGACGGCCAGGTGGCGCTGACGGTGGTCAAGGAAACGGACGCGGGCATCGTCGTGCGGGGCAGCCGCGTGCTGGCGACCCTGGGCCCCATTTCCGACGAGATCGCGGTCTACCCCACGCGAACGCACATGATCGGGCCCGAGGCTTGGCGGCAGGCCTTTTCCTTCGCCATACCCAACAACACGCCGGGCCTGAAGTTCATCTGCCGGGAGAGCTTCGACTACGGACGGTCCAACTTCGACCATCCCCTCGGCTCCCGGTTCGAGGAGATGGACTGCATCGTGTTCTTCGATGACGTGCTGGTGCCCTGGGAGCGGGTGTTCCTGCTGGGCGACGTGGACATGTGCAACAACTACTCGGCGGCCACGCAGTCGGTGACCCACGCGGGCTACCAGGTGGTGAACCGTTGCGCGGTCAAGACCGAGTTCATCCTGGGGCTGGCCCAGATGATGGTCGACACCTTGGGATCGGGCGGGCTGACCCACATCCAGGAGAGGATCGCGGAGATCATCGTTCACCTGGAGACGCTCAAGGCCTGCCTGCGGGCGGCTGAAGCCGACGCGTGGTTCAACGATTACGGCGTGATATGCCCGGCGCAGGGTCCGATCACGGTCGGCAGAGGTCTGTACCCTACCACCATCTACCCGCGCCTGGCCGAGATCGTGCAGTTGCTGGGCTCGGGCAACCTGATGGCCCTGCCGTCGGAGGGCGATTTCGACGCCCCCATCGGCCCGGAGGTGGAGCGCTACCTAACCACCGACACCACCGAGGCCCGCGAGCGGGTGCGGCTGTTCCGGCTGGCGTGGGACGTGGCCTGCAGCGCCTTCGGCGGACGGCAGGTGCTCTACGAACGTTTCTTCGGTGGCGACCCCACGCGCAACGCCCTGCTGCTGTATCAAGGCTACAACCGAGACGGCGCCAAGCGGCGCGTCCGCGAGTTCCTGGACCGGGAGGCGTGAACTGGAGATTAGAACCAACTATAATAGCCAGCGACTTGGTTTCTCGGTGAGGTAGTCTTTCGTAATGTTGAAACCAACCATACGCCAAGCCCGAAACCGGATTAGTAGGGCATTGGCGCAAATTCCCGAGCTACAGCAATTGAATACTGACGCTGAGGACTTCAAAAAGTGGCGTCGCAACACCCGCATCGCAATTTCCCATACATTTGGAGACAAATCTCAACACGTCAAAGAATTCACTGAAATTAGATTCTTTCCCCATTACATGTTTTCTGACGATGGATCTGACGAGGTGGAAGCCTATCGATACGGAATGGTTCAGGCGAAAGTGCTTCTCGAATCTATGCTTGATGAGATTGAAGACTATTGGGACGATGACACCTCGTCGCAAACCGCCTCTCCCGCACAGGATATGCCTGAGCAACTGGTGTCCAATCGGGTTTTCGTAGTCCACGGTAGAAGTGACGGGAGTAGAAATACCGTTGCGAGATTCCTCGAATCCTTAGAACTTGAACCTGTCATTCTCCAGGAACAACCCAGCGAAGGCCGGACAATCATTGAGAAATTCGAGGATCATTCAGGAGTGGGCTTCGCGGTAATCTTGTGTACACCAGACGACGTTGGAGCACTGGCTACGGAACCAGACAAGTTGAGGCCACGTCCCAGGCAAAATGTCGTCTTGGAATTGGGCTTTTTCTTGGGCAGCTTAGGCCGAAACCGAGTGTGTGCCCTGTTGGACGGTGAGATGGAAATGCCGTCCGACTATGGCGGAGTCCAGTATGTCCCGCTGGACGGAGGCGAAGGCTGGAAGCTAACACTAGCCAGAGAGATGCGAGCGGCAGGCATGAGCATTGACATGAATCGGATAGCCTAGCAGCCTGTCTGAGGATTAGCTGGAGACCACCAGGGTGGGAGGGGGCGGATTTGTGAAAACCGGGATGGTCCGTGGGAACTGGCCGACGGTGAGCCGTGCGATTACTGCCTCTGCCTCGTGCATTACCTGGGCGTCCATCCCCGAACCGGAACAGCTTGAGCAGGTTGTGGCCGACGCAGATTAGCAGTCACTCCCGGTTCACCTTCTCCAGCCCCCACAACAGGAACTGCCGAAAGCCCCGGCCCTGCTTGATCTGACCGAACACCGGCTCCGCCGTCTCCATCCGCAGGGCGTAGCGCTCACGACCCCGTTTGGTTCGCAGCTTGCGTCTCATCCGGCCCCGGGCCGCCACGATCACCTGATGCTCATGGTCAACCACCGCTTGGCAGTTGTACGACTGCTGGAAGTCCCGCCCTCCGGGACCGGGCATGATGCGGGAGTCGGGATCGGTCAAGTTACGCTGCACCCGGTCATCGGGCACCCCGGGATGCTCTCTGTCCTCGGCTTCGACCTGCTCCGCCGCCGCATGAGCTTCGGCTTCCAGTGCCGCCTTGGCCTCCCTTATCCTCCGCAGCCTCCCCTCACGGACGGACAACTCCTCCGGCAGTTCATCGCCCCGCTCGTCCCGGCTGTACCGGCGGTCCTCCTCCTCATCCACCTCTCCGGCCTGGCGCAGCAACTCGTCCACCTCGGCCTTCAACTGCGCCTCCCTCTCCTTGATCCGCCCATTGCTCATGGCCGTGTGCTTTGAGGCATTGGCCCGGACCTTGGTGCTGTCCAGAGCCACGTGCCCCAGTTTCATCAGGCCAGCCTGCCGGCACAGCTCCAGCACCTGGTGGAACAGATCGGCCAACGCCGCCAGATGGTCCTTGGGCAGCCATTCCCGCACCGTCGCCGGAAGCAACGACGAGACCACGGTACCGAATGCGGCCGCCACGCCGCCAGTTGCCACCGTCGCGCCAAGCCCGGAGCCAACTGCTACGGCGACACCGGAGCCCGCCCGACCCACGTCAGTCGCGATCACCCCCGCTACGGTGGTGCTGACCGCACTTGGCGCAACGGCAAAGCTGAGGGTGGAGGTGCGTGACCAGAACTCCACCGCAGTGACTGGAGTCACCGTGACCTGGACGACCAGCGCAAATTCAGTGGCGAAGGTGGATGAGGCCGGTGTCGTAACGGCGGCGGGCAACGGGAAGGCGACAATCACGGCGTCGGCTGGGCCGAAAGCGAGGAGAACAACTGCAATGCTACGACCGGGCAGGACGGCACCCACGATCCCGTCAAATGCCGGGGATTGGAAACCTTCGATACTCTCTCCAGTCAAGCATTGGCGGAGAAAACTGCACCGAACGAACCTGTTTCATGGGACCGCGCGCCTTGAACAACACTGAATGCCATCAGGTGCCGATCCTCCGGATCGACGACGAGTTTGAACATCATTGCTTGTCGGGGAGCAGATGCCAGGAAATCGTAGGGTACAGAGAATGCAGGAGAACCAGGGCAAGCGGTTCAGGTACCCCGAGAGAACCGCGTGCTGTGTCACATTACATCTGGGTATAAGGATACGAAGCTTGGGAGCAACCCTCTTTCATCCGCTCCGCATGGACTGGAACAGGGAGAAGTCCGAGCCTGCGCCTGAACCATAGGAGCTCAGTACAAACGACATCGCTCACCAATGGCCCCGCTACTGCGGGGCCATTTTTGTTGTTACCACGTGTTTAGGACGGCAACTTGCAGCAACGGATCACCTCTCTCAACAGGGCTATCTGGCCCGGTGGTTGATACACATTTACCACTCCTGGAAACCCCGGAACAGTGAAATCGGAACAAATCATCTTATTCACATGCCGGTCTTCCACAATTCACATGCACGGCCACACTTGGGTGATGTCCATAAATTTTCCAAGTATAGACCTACGAAAACAGGGTATGTCAGCATCTCTTAGCGGCGATTTCGGTACTTATCTATTTCTTTTCGCCCTCTGCAGAGGAAGAGCATGATCCAAGTCCAGAAGGCACTATTCAATCCATTCAAAAGACCAACTCTGACACTGGCCATACTGGCGCTGGCCGCCCTGATCGCCCTGGTCTGGGCAACGGGCTCACTTGATCCCCGGCCGGCGTCCGCTGACGATGCAACCTATTACCTGGACTGCCCGACCACCGAGGTCCGGGAAGGGGAGAATGTGGACGTCTTCCTGGTACGGGTGACCAACCACAATCACACCACCAAATATTGGGCCAACTGGTACACCGACGCCGGCACGGCGGATGAGACAGACTACGTCAACCAGAGCACTGGCCAAGTCTGGACAACCGACGCCGAAGCGGCGGCCGACCGGGACAGGCACGTCTTCCGGACGAGGAACGACAACAAGTTGGAGGAGGACGAGACCTTTACCGCACGCTTCGGTCCTGACGATGACATCGTCGATTTGGACGACCCCGACTGGGACAACAAGTGCGAGATCACCATCCTCGACGACGACCCCAACATTAGGAAGGTCGAGGTGACCTCGGAACCCGCCAGGGAAAGCAACACCTACGGCGTCGGAGAGCTCATCGAGATCTCCGCAACCTTCAGCAACCGGGTGGAGGTGGCCGATGGCGGCAATCCCCGCCTTGGCCTGCGGGTTGGCGACGACTGGAGGCAGGCTGGGTACCTGCGAGGTTCGGGTAGCAGGGTCCTCGTATTCGGCTACACCGTTAAGGCGGACGACGAGGACACCGATGGCATCAGGATGGAAGGCGGCTACAAGGACAGCAACGGCAGCTGGCACAACTTCCCCGGGTACGAAGCCATCACGCACCGGTATTCGGACAGGGTGGTCTACCGGGCCTACAAGGGTTTTGATGACGATGAGAACCACAAGGTGGACGGCAGTCTGCCGCCCGTCAGCACCAATGTCGAAATCACCTCCACCCCGGAGACCGGCGATACCTACCGCTTTGGCGAGGCCGTCGAGGTCTCTGTCACATTCAGCGTGCCCATGGACTTGGAAGGCAGCCGCTATATGAACCTGCGATCCGGACCCGCCGACGATACCGTCTGGAGGGCCGGGCATTACAGCAGGGGTTCCGGCACCAATACGCTGGTGTTTGCACACAATGTCGTGGCACGCGACCTGGATCCCGATGGCATAACCACGGAGGGCACCTCGTTGGTTGACGGGCAACTCGGTGGTCTGGGAGGCGACGGGACCATAACCATCGCTGGCACGGACACCGAGGTGTATCCGGAAATCGGCTGGCTAATCTCCCCACAGGAAAGCCACAAGCTCGACGGCCGGCCCTACCCCAAGGAGATGTCCATAACCTCCACGCCAATTTCCGAGCCCGACACCTACGGGCGGGACGAGATCATCGAGGTCAGCGTTGACTTCGGCCAGAGAGTCACCGCCGATGACCACGACTATGTGCTTCTGGGTCTCGACACAGACCTCACACAGAAGCTGGCGGAATACGCTTCGGGCAACGGCACCAATGTCCTGGTATTCCGGTACTCCGTCGATGAGCGCGACCGCGACGACGATGGCATCAGCGTTGAACTGCCGGATAGCCTGGAAATCACGGCCACCGACAAGGAGGATGTTCCCTTCGACCACAACCCCCCTGGCGCAATCAATTCCCTGGATGAGGACCCCAATCACAAGATTTTTGGCTTCCTGACAAGTGGAGACCAGACTCCTCCGACGGTCCGGGCAGTCACCATTTCCGGCGGACCGGCCTCCATCAACGACACATACGAGCTCGGCGAACAGATCGTCGTCCAGGTGATCTTCGACGAGACTGTCAGGGTACAGGGCCAAGTGCAAATTGATCTGGACATCGGCGGTAAGGTCCGGGCGGCCGTACACCCGCATCCGTTTCTTCCTGCCGATCCCGGGCTCTCCATAGGTCAAAGGATCAGGTTCTACTACGAGGTGCGGGAGGGAGACGAAGACGACGATGGTGTGTCTATCGTCGCAAGCAGCCTAATGCTTGGAGAAGCCACCATTGAGGATGGAGTCACCATTGAGGATGGAGGCAGCAATGAGGACGAGGCGGGCAACCCCGCCCTCCTGGCCCACCACGGGGTCCCGGACAATCCGGAGTACCTGGTAAGCGCCCCGGACGACACTGCGCCGACCATTTCGTCCGTGCGCATTGTCGGCGACCCGGGCGACGACGACACCTATGGAGAGGGAGACGTTGTCCTGATGGTTGCTTTCTTCAGCGAGGACGTCATCGTCACCGGAACGCCGCAACTGGAACTGGACTTCGACGGCACTGCCAAGACGGCAGACTACGTCAGCACATTTGGATCAGAGGCAGCGGATCCATCAGAGGTTAAGTTCACCTACACCGTGGCCCTGAACGACAGCGACGCCAACGGCATCGCCATCGGCAACAACGCGCTGACCCTCAACGGCGGCACCATCCAGGACGAGTCGGAAAACGACGCCGACCTGACATTTAAGGCCATCCCATCCCAGTCCGGACACATGGTGGACGGCTCGGACACCACGCCGCCCACGGTCTCGTCGCTGGTGATCACCAGTGACCCCGGCGACGATGACACCTACGGCCTCGGCGACGCCATCGAGGTGACCGTTACCTTCAGCGAGGACGTGGCAGTCACCGGAACGCCCCAACTGGAGCTGGACTTCGATGGCACGGCCAAGAGCGCTGACTACAGCATCACCGGTGGCTCGGCGGGGGTCTTCGGCACAAATACAACGACCCTGGCAACTACCTCCAGCTATGGCCCTACGGCGGTCTTCACTTACACCGTGGCCCTTGACGAGAGCGACACCGACGGCATCGCCATCGGGGCCGACAAGCTGAGCCTGAACGGCGGCGCGATCAGGGACGAGGCCGGCAACGACGCGACCCTGACTCACGACGCCCTGGCCGCCGATTCCGGGCACAAGGTGGACGGTGCGGACACTGTTGCCCCGACCATCTCGTCCATCGCCATCACCAGTTTCCCCGGCGATGGCAACACCTACGGCACCGGCGACACCATCCGCATCGCAGTGACCTTCAGCGAGGATGTCACCGTATCCGGCACTCCGCAGCTGGAGCTGGAATTCTACGGCGAGGGCAGTGCCAACAAGCTGGCTGACTACAGCAGCAGCAATAGCAGCGGGGCCAACGTGGTGTTCGAGTACACCGTGGCAGTGGGTGACTCGGCCAGCGACGGCCTGGCAATCGAGGCCGACAAGCTGACACTCAACGACGGCACCATCCAGGACCCCTCCGGCAATGACGCCGAACTGACCCACTCGGGCTACGGCCCCGACGCGGACCACATCGTGTTCGGTGGAGGCGGCGTGTAGGACCGGAGGCCACATCAAGCAAGTCTGACTGACAACTCCGCGAGGTCGCGTTCCGGTCTGAACAGACCGCCGGAATGCGGCCTCGCGGCGGGTTCTGGCGAAAATTCCTCGGACAGACATTCGACGAACGGATGAGATGACGCTCAATGTTTAACCTGAAATTACCAACGATGATGGCGCTGGCGGCACTGCTCTTATTCGCAGCTACCGTGTTGACCGCCTGCGGCGACGACGACGCGGACGTGCAGCCCGGACTGACCAACGAACAGGTCAGGGAAATAGTTCGCGACGAGATTTCCACCTCCGCTACGGCTCAGGGAGGCCTGGCCCGCGCGGAGGTCGAGGAGGCGATCCAGGCCGCGCTGTCCGGTCTGCCTCAACCGGAAACCGGCATCTCACAGGCTGACCTGGATGCTGCCATCCGGGCGGCCATTGTCGAAATGCCTGAACCCGCTTCTGGGATTACCGCCGCGGATGTTGAGGCGGCGGTGCGTGCCGCGCTGGCCGCCGTTCCGGAAACCGGAGTCAGCAGGAGCGAGGTGGAAGAGCTTATACGGACTGCCATGGAGGGCCTGCCTGCGTCCGAGACGGAGCTCTCCCCCGATGAGGTCCGGCGAATTGCCGAGCATACGGTGGCGACGGTGCCAGCCAAGACCTCGCCCGCTGATTACACCAAGTTCTTCGTGAACAGCGCCATCAGCAGGTATGAGGAGGAGGGCCTGGATGCCACTGTGGCCCATTACAACCGCCTCGAGAGCATCGACGAGCAGTGGTACGTGTTCATCGCGGGCGAAACCGGGGAGATCATCAGTCACTTCGACACCAACGTCTTGGGGCAGAATCTCAACGGTCCGCTGGGGACGGACGCCAGGGGTTACAATTTCGGCCCCCAAATGCTGGCCGCCACCGAGGAAGGGACCTGGGTTTCCTACGAGTACAAGAATCCGGACACCGATCGCCTGACCGACAGCGACCGCCACCTCGGGGCCGTGGAGCTCAAGCACGCCTGGGTGGTCAGGCACGACGATCTGTTGTTCGGCTCCGGCTGGTATGTCAACGCCAACGACTTCACCGTCCAGTTAGTGGCAGCGGCGGTGGATGCCTATCGTCAGGTGGGCCTGGAAGGCACCATGGCTCGCTTTGCGGGCCCGGACAGTGCCACGGCAGGCCTTTCCGACACCGTCGCCTACTACAACGCCTCGGAAGACATCGAGGGCGTGTGGTTTGCCGTAATCGCGGACAAGGGCGGCACCATCGTTGCCAGCTTTGATACTTCCCTGATCGGCCGCAACATCGCGGCAGTATACGGCGAGGAAATACTGGATGCCTCGGCAGAGGGTAACTGGGTTTCCTCGGAGGCCACGGATTCGCTGGACGCGACACCGTCCCTCCGGGCATGGGTGATGGAATACGACGGGTTTGTTTTCGGCTCCGGCTGGCATTCAGACGAGCAGGAATAGCCCCTTTCTTGCTACAACGCCGGCACCCCGCACGGGGTGCCGGCGTTGTAGCGCAACTTCATCCGAAAATTATTCTCCGCCCAGCTGTCCGACTCAAGGCACAACCGGTGGAGTTAAGCCTCCCGGCATTCGAGGTTCCAGTGCCGGAGTCACTACCTCGCAGAGGTCGCGAATGCCAACGCCAAAACAACGCCCGTATCGGGGTCAACACTCCGGCGGAGGTCCAAGACCACGCCGACACCGGGTACTCAGACCGTCAACAGCTGGGCATGCAATTTTCAGGCCTCTGATCGTCATTTCTTTTATTTTCTCAACTGTCTTCACTCGCTGGCCGGATGAAGGGGATCACCACACCGGCACGCGACCGGAAACTAACGGGGGGGGGCGGGCCATTTTAGGTGAATCCAACGAACAGGACCATGTGCGGAGAAACGCAATTGAGCGGAAAAACGCTGTCTTCGCACTCCGGGTCCTCGTCGCCCTCGCTGTCGCATTCGTCCTGATGGCCACAGCACTGGTGGTGAGCCTGCTGTTGGCCTGGCCTCCGGGGTAGTGACCCGGAATCGGCGTCGCCGCAGGAAACACCAGGAACCCACAAGCGAGGTATGTAGAACCCACCCACTGGGGAGTTCCCTGAATGATTCGGCTCTTCCTGGGAACGGCGAATTGAATGCTCAAGCCGAAGGAAAGGCGAACTGGCGTCGACGGTGCCGGTGACGGGAGTTGCCGCGGGACTCGGTTACAGAGCGGGATCGCTCGAAGTCCCATGGGTGCCCACCCGCCGGGAACAATCGGCCACGACTTAGCTTGGACCCGTGACTGAGAGTAATTCAAAACAGAGGAAACCCGGATTGGTACGCCTCTTGGTCACTAGGGAGCGTCGTCAAATTAAGACGCCATACCTGCAACAGTTGCTGTTCCGCCATTCCGGTTTTCGCCGAAATGACTGGGAGGGTACACATAACCCCTGGAGCTAGCCAGGCTTGAACCGAAGAGGCGATGATGCGTAAGCTCAAGGAATTTGGCGCTCCCCTAATTCTCGGAGGATTGACAGTGGCCGCAGCAGGGGCCTCGACGATAGCCACGTACGTAGTCGACAAGTATACCTTGGGACTCCCATTGACCATTTTGTTCCAAGTTGCTTACATCGCTGCCATTGCCGGAGCAATTGCGTTGATCAGGATGAGATCTGGCGGACTTGAAGGGAACCGTTATGGCAAAGGGTTGGGGAGGCCCGATGGAAAATCCGCTCTCGAACCGGCGGTCAAATTGCCGGAATCGGACGGTTGAGTAATTGCGCTGTTGGTATCAACTGATCAATTCTCCTACCGTAGCTGTCCTTGGTGTTGGGATACGCAGTTAGCGAAAAGGGGTCGTAAACATTCCCTGACTTGGTCCGCAATATCGCTGGGCCGCTGTACATGTACCACATCTGCATCTCGCACACTCAGGCCCCACCTGCCTATCACCACCAAATTATCATTTTGACGACACCCTGTAGCAAGGCTTACGCCTTCACCGGGCTAGACATAGACGCGGCCTACACGGTCGGGGTCAAGTCTAGGTTCCAGGACGATGTGGAGTCGGAGTGCAGCGAGGCCGCAACAAGCCAAAGCGCCCAAGAACGAGCGGACGCGGTATTGCTGGGCCTGACGGCAAGGAATACCAGGAGTCACATAACTGTCATGCGGTGGTCGACAGCGCTCAGCAGGTAATTGCGGGGGGACAGGGCCACCAACCAGTCATCAGACAAGCAGCAGCCGATGGCCATGGCGTGGGACGCCGTCGGCAGTCTGAGCGCACCCCCGAGGAGGTATCTGACGGCTCCAAAAGCGGCCCCGGAGCCCAGTGTCCTATCGGACACGCCAGTCCTGCGTTCGCTGACGGCGCCCAGGTTCCCAACGGCGACGGAGCACTCGCCTTCGTCGCGCTCATCATCGGCATCGTTGGCGTGGTCGCCGCTGGCGGCGTGTTCATTACCGGTCACCAGGGGAGCTGATCGCCAGCCATGATGAGCCCTCTCCCAGATGGAGAGGGTGAGGGCCAACCCCACCCACACGTACCCGTCAGGGGGCGCCACCACAGCGCCCCTCTCTCTTTTCCCGCCATCCCCTTTCCCAAGACGATTGCAAGGTCAATCTCAATCCACTCATGGTAAGTCTGTCGAACCACGAGCGCGGCAGTCTGTCCTTCCGAGCGCAGCAAAGAATCTCCATTTCCGCGGTGAGACCCTTCGCTGCGCTCAGGATGACATATATCAGGATTTTGCCATCGTCCAGAAGATGCAACCCTTTGCCGGTGGGCTACTGGTAGCGATGCACCAGTTTGCTTCCGTACTTTTCTGTTTACGGGAATTTCAATATGCCCAGTCCCGGTTGGTATATTTCGCCCTCGCATCCGTGGAGCGGATGAAGTAAGTTGTGGGTGGCGAACATGGCTTAATTGCACGTGTGCGCGGGGAGTCGCGCCATCGCCTGTCGCGAGGCCCGGTCGGCCCCGCGAATTCGGAACGGGGACCGGGACTTGTTGAAAACCGGCATTACGACGGTGCAAAAATGGGTGATTTCAGGCACGGTGTCCGAGCCGGATGTTGTGCTGCACGCAACCTGGATTTCCGTGTGGGGCCGCTGGTTCGTCTGGGCGGTGGGGATCTTCCTGCTGGCCTACCGCCCGAGCTTCTGGTACCCGGAGGGCACGGAATACCTGGCCATCCCCGTCACATTGCTGATAGCCAATGGTCTCGTCCACTTCCGCCTCCTTACCAACAGGCCGGTGACCTGGCGATGGCTGCTGTTTCTGGGCACCGTGGACGTTGCCCTGACGACGTACGGCGTCTTCATAGCTGGAGGATTCAATAGTTTCATCTTCCTGTCCTACTACCCTGCCCTGGCCGTTTTCGCTGTTGTCTTCTCCTCCCGCTGGGTCAGCATCGCCTCGACAACCATAGCCGCCGTGGCCTACACCGTCGTGTGCCTGGTGGTGGGTCCCGGCCTCGACCTCGAGGCGGGCCAGGAGAAGGTGCTGGTGGCGAGGCTGGCTGTGCTTTATCTCATCGTCCTCGGCGTAAACCTCATAACCCGGTTCGAGCGCAACAGGTGGCAAACGGCAGTGGCTAGGGAGCGCCACCTGCGGCAGGAACGGATCGAGGTCTCGCAGACGATCCATGACACGACCGCCCAGACCGCCTATATGATCGGCCTGGGGATTCACCGGGCCAGGGAGCTGGCAGACCAATCCAACCAGGAACTGATGGCGGCCCTGGACGCAACCCGGGAGCTGTCGATGTCGGCCATGTGGGAGATGAGGGGCCCCATCGACTCGGGCCACCTTCTGGAAGGCAGGGGACTTGGACGGGTCCTCTGGTCCCACTGCTCCACCTTCGAGCGGATAACCGCCATCCCCACGGAGATGGCGGAGTCGGGCACCGAGCCTCCGCTTCCTACGGAAACGCGGGCCCGGCTCTTTTCCGTCGCTCACAACGCCCTCACCAACGCTTTTCTACACTCCCGGGCCAGCAGGGTCCAGGTGCGGTTGAGCTTTGATTTGGACCTGATCCGGTTATCCGTCTCGGACGATGGAGTGGGCCTTCCCACCGGATATGACGAACGGGGAAGGGGTTTCAACGGAATGACGGCGGATGCCGAGCAGATGGGCGGCAGGCTCATCGTCGAGAGTGCCGGGGGAGGCACCACCATTACCTGCGAGGTTCCACGGGACACCGATAAGGGAGGAAGATCTTATGCCGTCGACGCAACGATTAAGGGTAATGGTGGTTGACGACCATCCGGTAATGAGGAGCGGCCTGAAGGATGTGCTTGAGGCCTCCGGTCGGTTCGAAGTGGTGGGAGAGGCTGAGGACGGAGAGCAGGCAGTTGCCATCGTCGAGGAACTGGAACCCGACGTGATAGTCATGGACGTGATCATGCCGCGAAAGGACGGCGTTGACGCCTGCCGCGAGATCATGGAACGACTGCCCGACGCAAAGGTCCTGATGCTGACGGCATCCACGGAGGAGGACGCGGTTATTGAATCGGTGGCCGCCGGGGCGACGGGTTACCTTCAGAAATACTCGCGCCCTGAGGAGCTGCTGCAGACCGTCCAGGATGTGGCCGAGGGACGCCTGCACATGCCTGACGAGGCCGTGAAGGCGGTCTTCGCCATGGTCCGCGGCGACCACAGGCTGTCCACTCGCCAGGCGCCGGGGAAGCTGACGGCATTGGAACAGGACATACTGACGCAGTTTGCCAGCGGCAGATCATACACCCAGATCGCCAGGGGAAGGGGCAACAGCGTCGTGACAGTTCGCAACACGATCTACCGGATACAGGACAAGCTGGGAGTGGAGTCCAAGCAGGCGATGGTGGTCTGGGCCGTGCGGCACGGCCTGCTGGAGGACACCTCCGCAGAATGACGACCTAGCGGCAGTCCCGGATCAGGGTTTTTCGATTCCTCAGTCAGTCGATCAAGTCCATTCATGGTGAGCCTGTCGTGCCACGAGGGGATGAACAGGCATCCTTCGACAAGCTCAGGATGAGCGGGCACCAGTAAGCAGCGTGACACTACAATCGTCCGGACCCCTTGCTGTCAGAGGGAGCAGGATTGCCCTGAGCCCGCCGAAGAGGGCAGTCTCCCTACTTGCGGAGTCGGAGGTCGGTGTCCGGGTAGAAGGCAACCCAGGAGAACCAGAAGGAGATTGTGTGGGGCAGCGGTTCCAGTTGCCTACCCTTCAGTGGTCCACGCAACGCCAGCCCTCCCGGGCTCCACGTGCTGCCGGTCTCTCGGTCGAGGATCGCACCCGACTCCGGGTAAAAGGACAGCATCCTCTCGCCGACCCAGGGGCTGTAGACGGCAGCCGTGTCGACGGTCTCTGCTCCGCCCCGCCCGTCGCACGGTTGAGCGGAATAAAAGAGGACCACATCCCGGCCATCCACCACATCGTTGACCACCTGCTGCTCGGCCAGTGCAGTAATGGGGTAGGCCACCGCTCCATCCAGATACAGGCCCACCACGCGGGCGTACGAGCCGAGGGTCTCGCTGGTGGGCCCGCCGGTCCACAGCGGCGGCTCCGTGGAGTGGTCAGCGGGGCACATCTTTATATCGTAGAAGCCTGCCTCGCTCTCCGAGAACCCGGACTGCCGGGAAAGGACTCGGGCCGAGGGCATGTTCCGGCGCACATCCCGCCAAAAGAGGGTGCGGATCGGGAGAAATTCCAACTGCTCGCCGGCCAGGTCTCCCACAATGGCCTTGCCAGACAGCTGCTGCCACCACGACTCGGTCTGGTGGTCCCACATGATCAGGTTATCGTGCAGCAGCTTTCCGGAAACCCCGAACAGCAGGGCCTCCCCGGCAACCCGCCGGTCAAAGGCTATCACCGTATCGCACAGAGGACAGAAGGTCACCAGGACCGGGACCCCGGCGATCTGGTCGTTGGCCACCTCGTGGTACACCAGCAGCCGCAGGGGATACACATGGACCTCATCGTCCAGGGCCAGCACGCCGACCGGATCGTCATCGTCCAGCCAGGTTTCCGCCGACTCCACCGACTCGAACTGAGGCTGGTAGACGGGGGGTATGGCGTCCCGGTTGTTGCCGGGCCCCAGAATCTCCGGGTCCAGGATGTACCTGTCCCGGTTGGTGCGCCAAGTACCGCCCACCACCGGCGTTGGGAAATGCGGAGAGTGCTCGGCCTCTTCACGCGCGATGGGCGTGGGAGCGAACTGGCCCTGGTGCCCCGGCTGAGGCGAGGTGGCTTCCGGGGTTGCGGCAGTGCAGGCGATGGCCGCGACTACGGCGCCAGCCATGACCAGCCCCGGAATGCCGTCGAGAATGTTGCTCAGCCAGTCCCCCGCAGTCGCGGGTCCAGCACGTCTCGCAGGGCGTCTCCAAGCAGGTTGAACCCGAACACCGCAATGCCCAGAAACAGGCTAGGGAATACGATCAGCCACCAATAATTCGACATCTCCGTCAGGCTCAACCCGGACAGCATGCCGCCCCAGGTTGGCACGTTCGGCGGTACGCCCACGCCGAGGAAGCTGAGAGAAGCCTCCACAAGAATGGCATAGCCCAAATTTATGGTGGCCAGAATTATGAAAAGGGCCAGGCAGTTGGGCACGATGTGGCGGATAATGATTCGCGCGTCGCCGGCGCCCACCGCCCGGGCTGCCAGCACATAGTCCATCTCCTTGAGGGCCAGCGCCTGGGAGCGCACGGTCCGGATGGCACTGGGGGCCAAAACGGCGACCAGGGCAATGATGATATTGAACACCGACGAGCCAAGGGCCGCCATGAGGGCCAACGCCAGGATTATTCCCGGAAAGGCTATGAAAGCATCCACAAAACGCTGGATGATGAGATCGAATTTCCCCCCATAGTAGGCACTGATCGCGCCCATCAGGGAACCTGCGGTTATACCTATTGCTATGCTGACGAAGCCGACGAACAGGGAGATGCGACCTCCGTAGAAGAGCCTGCTCAGGACATCCTGCCCCGCGAAATTTCCGCCCAAAGGCATGGTTGTTCCGGGGGATGCAAATGAAAATTCGGCGTTGATCTGGTTGGGTTCAAAGGGTGATATGAGCGGAGCAAATATCGCAATCAGAATCAGGAGAAATACCATTGCGCCGCCGACGGCTCCCGAGGGTTTTCTCCTGCAAAAATTAGCCAGCGCAAGCGCAAAGCCCTGCGTTGCCCGGATGCCTCTGACGATCGGGGGCACAGCTATCGCAGCTGGATCACTCGACATGACTCTACTCTTCCCGTTGGTCTGGAAAATCCATTAACCGTAGCGGATTCTGGGGTTGAGCCAGCCGTAGGCCAGATCAACGATAAGATTCAGGACCAGTACCACGACTGCTATCAGCATGACTGTGGACTGAACGATGGGGTAATCCCTGATCAGGACGCTTCTCACCAACATCTCGCCGATGCCTGGAACCACGAAGATAACCTCAATAATCACCGCTCCACCAATCAGGCGGCTCAATTGGAAGCCAGCCACGGTTAGCACTGGCAAAAAGGCGTTCTTCAGGGCATGGCGGGCGATAACAATCAGTTCATGGAGGCCCTTGGACCGGGCGGTCCTGATGTAGTCCTCTCGCAGAACCTCCAGCATGGCGGAGCGGGTTACCCTGGTGGCAAAGGCCATGTTGAAGTAACCCAGCACCAGGGCCGGGAAGATCAACTGCTGCAAATTCGTCAGCGGGTCAGTCCAGAGCTGGGCATAGCCTAATGGAGGGAGCCATTGGAAAAAGCGGGCGAGGACGAATATCGTCAGCAAGCCCACCACGAAGGGCGGTAACGCAATGCCCCCGACGGTGAATATTCTGGACACACCATCAAACCAGCTGTCCTGCTTCACCGCTGACAGAACGCCCAGGGGCACGGCAACCACATAGGAGAGAATCAGGGCAAGCAGGGCCAGCTCTACGCTGAGGGGGAACCTGGTCTCCAGCATGTCGGACACCGGGACTCCGGTAAATTCAAAGGACTCGCCGAGGTCCCACGTGACCAGGCCCTGTATGAATTCCGCGTACTGTACGTGGAACTGCTTGTCGGTCCCCAGCCGCTCCCGCATCCTTTGAACGTCTTCCTCGGTATAGCTCCCCACGCCTCCCTGGCTGAGCAGCGCTATAGCCGGGTCCCCCGGAAGAAATCGCATGATGGCGAAAACCAGGAAGGAGACCAGTATCAGCGTGGGCACGAAGAGCGCAAGCCTCTGGAAGAAATACGCGGTCATGCTCGCTCCTGAGGAGTAGCTGGAAGTAAATTAGTACCAGCGGTCAAGATGGGCCCGCCGGGCCATTGGGGCTTGAGATCGTCGGGTCGAAACCTTGATGCCGAACCTGGGTTGCTGACGACTAAGAAACTATCTCAAGTCGGGTGAGTAGCAGTACAGCGCAATAGCGGCACAGCGTCTTCACCCCCACCCTGACCCTCCCCCTTCAAGGGGGAGGGAACCCTTGAGATAGTTTCCATGTCCTGGAGGCGTGCCCGCGGTTACTGCTCCATCCAGACGTGTTCCTTCTGGTAGCCGTACTGGACGGTAAACGGCGCAGTGTTCATGTTCTTGACGTGGTTGAGATGGATCAATTGCTCCATCGGGTGCCAGAACATGGGGCGGCCGTGGCCCTCGCCCTGGCGGAGAATGTCCTCGGCGTCCTTGATAAGCGCACGCCGTGCCGCCTGGTCAGGCTCGCTCTTTTGTGTTTCAAAGATCTCACTGACCTGGGAGTCCTCGTACTTCAGTGCATTCCTTGGCCCGCCGGGCATGTATACGCCCAGGAACACGTCGTCCGGGTCAATGATGTTGGTTCCGTGGCCGAAGCCGAGCATGTGCTTGTAGTCCCCCGCCTGCTCAGCGTTGGCTGCCGTGGTGGTGTCCCTCGGCAGCAGGTTCAGCTCGACACCTATCTCCTTCATATTCTCCTTGAGGATAATGGCTTCCTCTTCGAATATGTCGGCGTACAGGTAGTCGAGGGTCAACCCGTCGGGGAACCCGGCCTCGGCCAGCAGGTCCCTGGCCATTTGCAGGTCTGCAGGGTCCTTGCTCAGGCCCGGCACGCCCACCGGGTCGCCTATGTACAGTTCGCCGCTCTCGTCAACGTACCGGAAACCGGGCCACTCGGATATCTCCTCCGGTGTCGCCGACATCCAGGTATCCGGGAAGAAGGGTATACCCAGGCTGCCGTTGCCGAGGCGGTTTATTTCCACCTGCTCCTTGCTGTCAAAGCCCAGGTAGATCGCCCTCCTCACCCGGGGGTCGTCCACCGGAGGGTTGTTGAAGTTGAACTCGTAGTAGCGGAATACGTTTGTGACGGGAGTGTAAAGGATCCTGCCTTTACCCTCGAGCGCACTTGCAAGGTCTTTCAACTGTGGTTCGGTCCAGGCAGCTCCGGGAGCCCAATCGACCTGCCCGACCTCCAGGGCTGCCGCGAGCCTGCTCTTGTCATTGATGACGAAGACCTTGACTCCGTCCAGGAAGGGCAACCCCTCCTTGAAATAGTTGGGATTCTTCTCTATCTCCATGCTGCTGCCCAGTTCCCTGGTCTTGAACATGAAGGCGCCCGAGCCCACCAGGTTATTGGGGTCGGCGAAGAAATCGGCCACGTCAGCCGGCTTGCCTTCCAGCACATGCTTGGGGTGCATGACCATGAAGTCCACGGTCAGGAAGGGGAGCAGGGCCGCAGGGTTGGCAAACTTGGTGTTCACCTTCACTGTGTGGGTGTCTATGGCCTCGGAGCTGGCGTAGTAAGGCTCGACGTTCCGGGTCCTTGGCCTCACCTGGTCCAGGTCCGTCATATTATCCAGGCTGTACACCGCATCTTCGGCGGTGACAGGCTCGCCATCGAACCACGTTGCATTCTGCGCGAGATGGAAGTTGATGCTCTTTCCATCCTCGGCCCATTCCCAACTCTCGGCCAGGTCACCGACTATGGTGTTCTGGTCAGCGGGGTCGCGCATCACCAACAAGTTGTAGGGGTTTCGGGCTATGAATACCGACCTGTTGCAGCACCCGACCCAGGGGCTCCAGTGGTCGTTCTCGTAGATGTGACCCTCCCGAAGGATCCCACCGTACACCCCCTGGTCCACGAACCTTTTCCAGTACCCCTCCGAGCTGACCATTGCGGCATCGGCAGTGGGTGCTGCTGCTGTGGTCGCGTCCGGTGCAGCGGTCGCTGCCGGCGCGGAAGTTGCTGCTGGCGCGGTGGTCGCCGCCGGCGCGGAATCGTCACCATCATCGCCACCACAGGCAACGATAATCATGAGCAGCAGGGCACACAGAAGCGGGAAAATCACCCTGATGCTTGACGGCAGATTCTTGTTCATCGCAATGCCTCCACTAACGTTTATCCTACAATGGCTGGCCTGACGCCAAGTCTACTCGCCGGTAGCTGACCGCCGAAGGCCTGAAACGGCAATTTGCATCCAGAGGCCTACCTGCTGTCAGCCTTTTGTTCTTACGTGCTCTCTCTGGTGGTGCTTTCCTGACGCGGATGTCATCCACTGGGCGGTCTTGAGGTTGAATCCTTTGCGCCAAAAGACGATGCCTGGCCCTGCGTACCGGGCCATATTCATCCCTACAAGTGTGTCTGGCAAATTGTCAGGCCCCTCCGAGAGTAACCTCCACTGGTAATCAGGTCGGCCCGGCCTGTCCCCCAAGGCGATCGAGGTCCCACACTTGTCGGAATTGGTTGAGACCTTGATAGCGTCCAATAAGGGCAACCTCCTTGAGGAAATTAGGGTTCCTCTCCACCTCCGCAGTACTGAACTCCGACCCTATGGAAGTGACGGCGCCCGAGACCTCTGCGTTCTCGGCGTCGCCGTAGATATCGCTCCCGTCGCCTTGCTTACCTTCACCCTTTCTCAAGGGTGCATAACCATTAGGTCGACGGTCATGAAGGGGGCAGCGCCCCGTGGTTAGGAGGAACTTCGGCGCAGAACCAGAAGATGCCGACTGTAGCCTGTTGAATGAAGTCAGGCGGGCGCCGATCCTCCTGATCCTGAGATTCGTTGCATAATACTTACATTACTTTTAGGTGTCAATCGAAAGATAACACTCGATGATAAGCAATCTTTGTGTCGTATTGTTGCCCGAATCGTGACGAATTACGTAGAGAGAAGGTTGGCCGTTAATTTCGTTGAAGAATATCGGCCAGCTGTGGTCCAAGCACTCAGCGGCGTGGTTTTGCGTTGATGCCCTGCGAGGGTGTCAAGTCAACTGGTACGCGCTATTGTCCATGCCGTGTGCTTACCCACCTTGGCTGTCGGATCCCGGTGGCGCCTTTTCCTCTCAGGGGCGGGCTGTCTGCCAAGCAATAGCGGCGCATAGTGTTTCGATGGATGCCCTGCTCACTACCTTACTGATGCGAAGTCACTCTCACGGCCATCAAGAGAAATGGGCGTCCAGCGAGACTTGGTAACCTCCGTGTCACGGCCGTGCACTAAGAACCATTGAGATCGCGTCTGTAGCGGTGAACATAGTGTCGCCTGGAGTTGAAACAATTTAGACACCTGGATGTTCCGATCTTTAAGTGTCGGCACCATCGCTCCGACTGCAGCATGGGCATCTGTCGGCGACGCCGAGGGCAACCCGATTGCTCGTAGTTGGCGCGTAGCAGCCTACCTCATAACAACGTAATTCCAGCCGGGGTACAGGGTGTGCCCTCGGAACTCCGTCCGCCGGTCCACCCTGACCGCCAGGACGACCGGAGGGTTGGTAGCGAGGTCAACCGTCGTCAGTGTGTTGAACGCCGCGAGTTCCGGGTCGGGGTCGTAGAATTTCCACTCCTGGGACCGGCTGTCCAACCACCAGACCCTCTGCAACGTTCCGCTGGCAACAAGCAAGCGGAAAAGTTGCTCGATCGGCTGATTCCCGGCCCCCGGGGCGAGCGGCTGTGCCGTAACGGGCACGAAGTTCCACCCTGCATACAGCTGAAGGCCGCGGAATCGCTGGTTCCTGGTAACGTTAATGGCGACGACTGCAGGCGGGTCTGATGCCAGGTTGATCGTCCTCAGCGAGTTGAATGGCGCCAACCGGGGGTCAGGATCATAGAACAGCCAGCTCTGATACCTCTCCACCAACAGCCAAACCCGGCCCAGTGTTCCGTTTGCCGAGAGTGGCTGGAACACCTGCTCAGCACGCTGAGTCGTAAGTGCCGGACGTGGCGGTGCCTGGGGAGCCGGAGGTACGAAGAACCCTCCGCCCCCGCCGCCACTCCCGCCTGTGTTTCGAGCAGGAGGGGGTGGTGGCGGAGCCGCACTGGTGGTGCCTCTTCCGGTCGATGACCATCCTCCGGGGCCCGCAGAGTTTCTGGCACGCACCTGGACCTCATACGTGGTGCTCGCGGAAAGGCCAGTAACGGTGTAGCTGCGACTGTTGCCAGCGCTGACGGGTGACGGCCAGGAGCTGTTGCCGTTCCGACGATAGCGCAGCTCGTAGCTCGTAGCTGAAGGACCGCCGGACGGTGCCGACCACGTGACTCGTAGGCTGTTGGCAGACGCTGCGGTAACCGTCGGTGTCGAGGGCGTTCGTGGTATTACTGGGGGAGGCGGAGGACCACCCTCGTCATCGTTGGTGATGGTGACTGTTGCGGTTGCCGCGCCACCAGTCAGGTATGGAAGCCCTGAACTGGCGTAAGAAAGTCTCACTGTAAAGCTTTCGTCCCCCTCGTCGTAGACGTCGTCCTGGACATCTACGATGATCTGTCTTTCAGCTCGATACCTCACTTCACCGCTAACGACCGTCGATGTGAAATCTGTGTGCAATATGGTTTCGGTTGCGCTCAAATGGGAGTAATCGGAGCCCTGCCGGGCACTGCCCGCGCTCGTCGTAGCCCTTACGCTGAAGGAGACGTCCGACAGCGGCGCCCCTTCGTCTGTAGTGGTGGCCTGGGCGAACAGGATGACGCTCCCAGCGTCCTCGCCGACCGAATAGTCCGCCTGTTCCCAGCTCAAGGCTATTGGAACAAAGTCGTCATCAGCGATCTTGACGGTGGCGATGGCCGCACCTCCCTGCAGGTGAAGCGGGCTGGCATTGGCGTATTCAAGTGTTAGGGTGAAGTCCTCCTCAATTTCGTCGGTGGTGTCGTCCACGATGGATACCGAGACCTGCTCTACCGCGCGGTACCGGGGCTGGCCATTGACGGTTGCTCGGCTGAAGTCGTTCCGGTCGAACGTAACGGTATCGTCCATCTGGATATAGTCGCCAGGCTGCCCTGCACCGCCATCTGAGGTGTAGATGGATGCGTCGAAGGTGAACCCGTCCTCCGGGCGTTTGTCCACGGTTGTAACGGCAAGAGCGCGCAGAGTGGCGCTGCCGCCGTCCTCGTCAACGGCTACGTCAGCCTGCTCCCAACCGAGGGTAACCGGCACGTGTTCGTCGTCGTTGATCGTGATGGTTGCCGATTGGGGCCCTCCCCGGAGGTGGGACAAGCCGGGGGTCTGGTAATTCATGGTTACCCGGAGGTTTTCGTCCGACTCGTCCGCAGTGTCATCGATGATGGCAATGCTGAAGTCCCTGGTCGCTTGGTATAGCTGCTGCCCGTTGACGTCGGCCTGGCTGAAGTCGCTGGCCACGAAGCTGGCCGAGGAGGGTGGAGGCGTGTAGTCGTCGTTCAATGTCGTGCCGAGATCGGTGGTTGACAACACGAGCTCAAATTCAAAGTCGGCTTCGGGCGGGGCGTTGAGGGTGGTTGTGAACCCCGCCGTCAGCACCACACTGCCGGCGTCCTCATTGACCTCCAGCGTCGTCTCCTCCCACTGCATGGTGATGGGTATGTCGTCCGGCAATGGCGTCCCCGTCTCCGTGCCGGACCACCCTCCGTCGCCGGCCGAGTTGACGGCCCGCACCTGCACGTCGTACTCCACGGCGTTGGTGAGGCTTCTGATCGTGTATTCCAGATCGCCGCTTCTCCACGCGTTGTCCCGCACCGTCCAGTTGGAGTCCACCGTCTCGTCGGCGCTGGTCTCGATGTAACGAACGTCGTAGGCGGTAATTCTCCCGCCTCCATTGTCCGACGTCTCGGTCCAGGCAACGGCCAGTTCCCCGTCCCCACGAGTGACGTTGGTGATGGATGGCGCCGACGGCTCGACTATGGTGGGTTCGGCCGTGGTGGACCCTGACCAAACGCCGATTCCCTCCGAGTTACGGGCCCGTACCTGAATCTCGTACTCGACATTGCCCATAAGATCGGTGATGGTATGGGTTAAGTTGGTGAGCGTTCCCACGCTGGTCTCTTCGGTCGAGTTTGCGTCGCTCTTGTCCGTTGCGTCCTTGCGGATATAGCGCAGGTCGTAGGATGTGACAGCGGACTTCCCGATGTCAGTAGGCTCCTTCCACTCGATGGTCAGGGTGCCCCCGCCGGGAGTAACTGTGTCTACATCCGGTGCCGCAGGTTGATAGCCGTGACCGTAGATCGTCAGTCCCCAGGAGTTGAGAGATTCAGCGCGGCCTGATTGCCTCTTGTAGTCCGTAATCCGCAGCGTCCATGTGCCGGCCGGGTTCTCCCCCAAATGCCGCGCTGTACCAAAGCGGAAAGCCGAACGCAGGCTCACTCTTTGGCCGAGGTCAGCGTAGGGAACGAGGAGGGATACCGCGCCCGACGGCGAGATCAGCTCCACCTTCAGGTCGCGAAAACTGCTATGGCTGAAATGCGTGTTGACCTCGACAAACTCGACGAAATCTACAAAGTCTCCGACGGTCAGCGTAGTGGAGACCTGGCGTGGAGCGTCAGGCTCGCCCACAACGGCAGCGGCGTCGGGAAGGGACAGGTTGATGGCGCCTGATTCGGATGTAGTCTCCCGGAGAGGGGAGAGGTTGTTCCAGCCCACGGCCAGGTCAGTGGCGGCCTTGGCATCCACCATGCCGAAGCCGTATTCGTGGTTGAAGTTGTAGTGGTCCGTGGTGGAGCCGTACTTCAGCGCCCCCTGCTGCCAGCCGGTGTTGGCCGGGTCGTTCTTGCGGGCGGAGGCGGCTAGGATTAGCTTGACGTCCCGCCATGTGAGGGCGTTGTTGGCCTCCCGCACCAGAGCAACCACGCCGGAGACGATGGGAGCGGCGGCGCTGGTGCCTCCCATCCGCCCCCAGTACCTGTTGCCGTTGTCGGTGGTCGTTATCCGGGGCTGGCCCACTCTCCCGCTGCTGGACGGGCCGCAGACCCACAGATTGACGCCGGGTTCCGAGTAGTCGGCGCGCTTGTCGTCGTGTCCCACGGCGCAGACGGCAACGATGGCGTAGTAGTTGGCTATCTCGTCCAGGTTGGAGTCATCGTCATATTCGGCCCCGTTGCCGGCAGACCAGACGTAAACCACGCCTTTCCCGCTGTACCCGTTGGTCACACCATTCTTAACCGCCATTTCCCACGTCGCGGCTATGGGATTCGGCTCGCCGAAGTCCCTGGGCCCCCAGCTGTTGTTGGAAACGGCTGTGGTCGCGGAGTTGCGGGTCATGGCGTCTGCCCTGTTGGCGTCACTCACTGCCTCGAGGTAGTTGTACCCGTAAATCGTGGCCTCGGGTGCCACGCCGCGGATCCCCTTGTCGTTGTCCTTTGCCGCGATAAGACCGGCCACCGCGGTGCCGTGCCAGTCGAAATAGCCGTATATGTCGGTGTCGTTGGTGTTGTAGTTGTGATTCAGGGTGGTGTCCACATTGTCCTTGAGGTCCTCGTGGGTGTAGTGCATCCCGTCGTCCACCACCGCCACCGTTATGCCGTCGCCGGTGTAGGTGGGCCACACCTCCTCTACCCTGATGTCTTGCCCGCCGCTGTTGCGGAACTGGTCGTCGTTGTTCAGGTGCCACTGGCATCCGTACAGGGGATCGTTGATGCCGGCGCTCCGGGAGATGTTGGAGCAGCGGTTTTCGAAATAGGTATATGAACCCTCCCGGATGGCCCTGACGGTGTAACGGCCGGTATCGGTAGATTCCTTGCCCTTCACCTTCAGATGGCATGTGCCCGCGTCCAGCGTTCCCTGGAATACGAACCGGTCACTGAATTTAATCGAATCGATCGGGGCGTCGAAATTGTTGGAATCCTTGAGCTCAGCGCTGATATCAAGCCCCTGGCCCCGGCTCGTCCCTCCGATGATCACGTGGGTCGTTTCGTCCAGGGTCAGGCTGAAATAGTCCTCATCCCCGCCGGGGCTGATGTTTCCTCCGGCCACGTCGCCAAGTGCCAGCACCTGGGCGTCGGCCTTCGTGCTGCCCGGCTCAGTGATGGTGTGGAGGTACACACTGAACGGCCCTTCAGACCTGTCATCCCATGAGCTGACGTTCAGATAGTAGGTCCCCGCCGGCAGACTTCGCCGGATGAGAAAGTTCTTGCTGCCTCCTGGCAGATAGCCATCATCGTTGGATGCTACAAAGACGGATCCAGTTCTGTACAGCCTGCCGACGGTGTCAGGGAACCCGGATGCTCGTATGGCAACTTCCGTCGTCTCGGAAAGCACAATTTTGAAAAAGTCAGTGTCCTCTTCGGGTTCGATGGAACCGCTTGCGGAGCCATTGAGGGGTATGGTGGGAGCTGTGGGCCATCCGGTGCGTTCGGGGAATGCCCGGACTCTGAGGGTGTATGGATCGTCGGTGTCTCCGAACCCCGTCACTTTGACGTAATACGTACCGGAATCGAGCTTGCTCCAAAGGAAGAAAGCGTCCGGATTGGGTAAGACCCGGCCATAGTCGCTGCTCTTGATGAAATTGCCGTCGCTGTCCTGAAGCTCACCCACCGTATCAAGGTCTCCCTGGGTGTAAATCCAGTAGTCGGCCGTCTCTGACACGGTGAAGCTGAAGTAGTCCTCCTCGTCAGTGGGGTCGATAACGCCCCACACCCTGTCTCCTGCGGACATGCTCGTGGCGTTGGTGCGATTGGCACCATGATCGCCAGGGGTAGCGGCGGTGGTGGCCGACCAGGCGCCATCAACGTCGTCCTCATCGACGGCCCGCACCTGCACGTCGTAGCCAGTTTCGTTGGTCAGGCCGGTGATGGCGTGAAAGAGGCTGCCGTCTCCGTCTTCCCAGGCGTCCTCCTCAACGGTCCAGTTGGCATCGGCTTTGTCTGTGGCATCGCTGTTAATGTGCCGCACGTCGTAGGCCTTGACGCCGGTGGTGATGCCGGCAGGCGCGTTCCAGGCGACGTAAACGGCGCGGTCATCGCCGCGCACCGTGTCCAGGGTGGGCGCGGGCAGAACCGGCGTCCCCTCCGTCGTTGCCGACCACGCCCCGTCGCCGTTGGCGTTGACGGCCCGCACCTGCACGTCGTACTGCGTGCCGTTGTCCAGGCCGGTTATCGTGTACTCCAGCGTGCCCGTGGTCCAGGCGCTGTCGACCACAGTCCAGTTGGCGTCAACCGACTCGTCATCGCTGCTCTTGATGTGGCGGACGTCGTAAGCAGTGATGCCAGTTTCGCCAGTAGGGGCGGTCCACGCGACGATGAGCTGCTTATCGCCCGGAGTTATGGAGTCAATGGTGGGCGCAGCGGGTGTCGACTGCGCCATGGCGTATCCCAGAAGCAGAATGAGGCATAGCAGAGCGCCCCCTGCCACGGCAGCAAGTCTGACCGGGCTGAGCCACGCATTCATGCGGTTATTAACTCGGCGGAAAGATTAGCGCTCACAAAACAATTGGGGTACTACGGATGAGGTTCCCAACAGGGCAACGGTCATTTCGGGACTTCCTCTCTCGCCCAGTTGGGGCTGGCCACTTCAACGCCATCCAGGACCGCCAGCGTGTTGGCAAGCTCCAGCGAGGGGAACCCCGGATCCGTTTCTATGAAGAATCCGTTGACGGCATAACTCAACTCGGAAACGCGGTCCATCTTGATGCCGTTGGTCGAGAAAAAGGCGTCCGTTTCTGCCTTGCTCCACTCGGAATCAAGAATCAGGAGCACGCCGCCAGGCAACGTCATGAGTTCTCCGTACTCAGAGCGAAATACAGGCAGCGCATCGCCTTGCGGCTGTCCTCCCACACCCCTGGCCACTCTGTCCCCAGCGTCGTCAGCCGCCCGCACGTCGCGAGGCAACCCATCTGAACCCTGCTCCACGGCCAGATCGGTCTGGAGATATACGGTGAGAGTCCTGTCCCCGTCCTCCCACGTGTAGCCACGGCCCTCCACTTGCCCTGCCGGCGGCCCACCCTCCTTTGATGTATCCCGGCCTTCTGCAGTTACGCCTCCGTCGCGGGCTGAGGATACCGGCGGATCTTCCGACTCAAACTCAAGCCCGTCGTCGGTTGTGGGGATAGGTGTGGTTATAGGAGCAGGCGAGGGAGTCGCCGGGTATGCTGGTGTGATAGCAGTCACGGTTGGGGGTACCGTGGCTGCAGCCGGTGCAGGGCCGCCCGCGTGCGTTGGGGAGGCGGTTGGCGCCTGCAGTACTGCCGCAGTGTTGGCGGGTGGGGCAACTTGCTCCGTCGGCGAGGGCGACCCGCATCCCGCCAGGAGAGCAGACATACTTGGCACAATGACAACGAAAGTCAGCAAGACCGCAAGCTTTCTCATCTCGCCTCTCCGCTCCTGATTGCTCCGCGTCCCTGCGGCTTATGTCGCACCCGCTGATGGGATACCCTCTGCACCGGGAGCAGGCCCAATGGCATATCCGGCCAATGCCTAGACTCGGGCGGGGACCCCGGCAAGATTGCGCCAGGTAATGATGGTATCACCACACGCCAAGGTTTCGGACCCGTTGCTCCAACTGGAAATTACTCAATAATTCATGGAGCAGAGTAGCACGTGCAATGGAGGCCTCGACACACTCGCCAGAGCTCCAAAACGGGCACGCACCCGTGGCACACCAACTAGTGAGTACGAAATGATAGAGCCACGGGCACGCACATATCCAGGGCCACCGGGCAAACCTACACTCTCTCCTTGGACGATCAGGGGAACACCGTCAAGATGAGCGTCGGCTTCACCGACGACGGTGCCACGGCGGAACACAATGACTGAGAAAGGAATGCCGACACCGATGCCAGTTCCCCACGTTGCCCTGTAGGTCACCCCATCGCCGTTGCCGCTATTTCGTGATGGTCGGCGCGGCAGGACCGCCCTGTGTAGTGTACGTCGCGCCGGGCACGTTCTCCGAGACCGTCTCGTAGAACGCGGGCAGTCCCGAACCGGACGGGAGGCAGCGGTATACACCAAAGTTAGAGGCCCCGGCCGGCGGCGTCCACGACAGTGCGATGCTGTTGGCCCCGGAGGCCGTAGCCGTCAGTCCCGAGGGTGTGGCGGCCGCGGCGTGGTGGTGGCGTTTGGTTCCTGTGTTGGCGTAGACAAGACAGGAGCAGTAATTACGTTGGGTTCACCCCAACCTGAGTAAGAATGTAGCGTTTCCAGCCTTGTGTTGGGAGGTTGTACAATCGTCCTTTTTATTTGCACAAATCTCCCGGTAGTTGGGTCAATCCAAAAATCCTCTCTGCTATAGTTTTCCTCTGGCTGCGACTTTGAGGCGATTAAGTAGAAGTAATGCTTGGTATTCGTGCCGTTTGTAATCTCTTCCCCAATGTGCCCGGATGTTGTATCCGACACGTCATCGCTTAGCAAAGGGCGACCACAGAAAGAAGCAGGAATTTCTTCAGAATCGGATTCGCCAGCGGCTCCAGACATATCAGCGAAGGGTGCTATATTATTCACGTCTGTTTTCCATTCGCCCCAAGTGCCTGTAGCGTCGGCACCGCGGTAGTATCTGGTTCTACTACCTGCACCACTACCCCCGCTGGCACCATCGGTATTATCGTTCCGAGTTGCTATTTCAATATGTTCAGCTTGGATCGACACACCATCCTTTGTAGCAGTCAAAAGTCTATAGATATTTTCGCCTTGAATGCGCCAATCTTCATTACCAGTCATGGATTCAGTGCCAAATGTAACAGTTCCCTGAATTGTAATGTCATAGGATGCCGTGTAGTTGGCGAACCCCAGGCAGGCATCCTCCACAGCTTCTTGTGCATCGATATAATCACCTTTTGAAACCATCTGCCAAATAACTATGGCTATTACAGGCAATGTCACGACAAGCAGGGCACCTGCGAGTTGATGACGCTTTTGCCATATGTTAGAAATTAGCATACACACACACTCTTATCCACTGGGTGGGGTCCTATAATAGATCGTTGGACCTTTTAGTTCGGCCCCAGCACGTACGGTTCCATTTCGTGTATTGCCGTTGGAATTTATCTCGTAAGTACCCACCACATATATTTTGCTGCCGCCCACCTCACTGAGAGCCGTACCCACAGGATGGGACAGACGGCCAAGATCAACGTGATCAAGTATTCCTGCACCGATACCACTGAGGAACGCATAGACGCCATCCTGATCGGGAAGCAGGACCTGTTCGACAGGCTGGTCGACGACGCTTCCATTGACCCGTCGCCACGGTTGATCTGCGAGGGGATGTTCTGCCTTTTTGGACTGGATCGATATGGCTGACCGCGGCCAATCCACCAACCTCGGATTCACCCATGGTTGCCCGCCCGCACCCACCGCGTCGGGCGACGCGCGGGGCCCCAGACTTGAATCGGCGACTAACTCGGTGGCATCTGGTCGCAATTTTCCGGTCCTTACCCCATGTCGGGAGTTCAATCAGCGTACTCAGTCAAAGCCAGGGTGGGATGTGCGTTTGCCGGGTGCGGGGAGCCAAGCATCGAGTTCCGTGTCAGAGTCCCGGCCGTTGGAAAGGAACATGCCGATACTAATGGCATCTTCCGATCCTCCGCCGGGTATTCTCGGTCCGGAAGAATACAATTATGGGATGTCATTGCAACTCGGAAGGCGGCCGGTACGCGGGCCTCTTGCTCGCATAGCCCCAGCAGGCCACGCGACCATTGGATCTCACTGCACAAGAAGCAATGTTGCCAACGCTAACATCCACAAAGTCTGTGTTCTCCGGTGTGGTGGAAGGAGACTGGTCCCCCCAGCAGTACGCCCGTCCGTCTGTTTTTATTCCACAGGTAGCCCCGTACATTGCTCTTTCTGCCATAACGCCGACTGCGACGAAGTCGGCATTTTCTGCATCACTGGGCTTCTTGATGCTGGCTTCAATGCCCCAGCAGAGCATACTTCCGTCGGTTTTCACCCCACAGGCATAATGTTCGCCCACGCCTATGTCCCGGAAGCCGGTATTATCCTGCGGGAATCCATTTGTCACCCCCTGGCTGCCCCAGCAAAACAGGGAGCTGTCCTGCTTCAACCCACAGAAATTGTCATCGCTGGACGATATGGCGGTGAAGGTCTTTGCTACTTTATCGGCCCCGGTGATCTCACTTGGGAGATCGTCGATGGTTGTTTGAAGGCCCCAACAGATCATTTCACCGCTTATCTTCACTCCGCAGCTGACGCGGCTGCCGGCGACGACCAGGCGATAGTCGGTATTGGGGTTGGTCGCGTCGTCCGGGACTGTTGCCTCGCCCTGATTGTTTTCGTATTCAGCCCCCCAGCAGGCAATGCTACTATCCCGCCGCACGCCGCAGGCATGATAACCCTGCGGGCCCATGCTGATGCTGGTGAAGGAGCCAGTTGCCACCTTGTCAACACCGTATCCGTCACCATCCCAGCAGAGGACAGCGCCGTGGGGCTTCAGCACACAAGCGGAGCCATAGCCGACGGCAATGGTGTGTTCGGCGGTGGTCAGCGGCAGGGGCGGCGCCAGCGCCAGGACGGTATCCTTCCCCCAACAGCTCACTCCGCCGTCCAGTTTGATTCCACAGGTATAGAAATCTCCTGCCGCGATGGAGGCGAAAGCTCCGTCCGGGGCCTGTAGCTTCTCGTCGGCAGTGTCGCCCCAACACATCACCTCGCGGCTGCCCTCGACAATGCCGCAGGCGTGGGTCTTCGCCACCACCAGGGAGGCGAACACCGCATCCTCAGTGACCTCGGTCCTGGGATTCATCGTGTCCCCCGACACGTTGCCCCAGCAGACCACACGTCCGCTGGCGTCCCGGGAGCAGGCAAAGTCCTCCCCAACCCCGAGGTCGTACGCCGGAATCAGTTCGGCCGGCGGTGCGGACGCATCGCCTGGGTCGGCGTTCATATCGTCGGGGGGAGGACCACCCCAGCAGACAACCAACCCGTCGGTCTTTCGCCCGCAGGCGTGATAATCACCTACGGCGAAAGCGATGAACGTAGCGTCGGGGACGGCCAGTTTGTCCTGGGCGGCATCGCCCCAGCAAACTACCGTGCCGTCGCTCTTGCTTCCGCAGGCGTGACCGGCGCCGGCCGCCACAGTGGAGAAGTCCGTGTTGCCCGACGGCGTGCTGGTGAACGCGCCCCAGCACGATACTGCGCCCCCAGAAGCCTTAACGGCGCAGGAAAAGTTCTTGCCGGCGGCCACCGTACCGAAGCCAGAATTGGACGCGGGAAGAGTGGTTTCTCCTTCCGTATCGTCGCCCCAGCAAACCAGGGTCCCGTCGGTTTTTGCGCCGCATGCATGGTCGTGGCCAACACTGACCGTGGCGAAACCGCTGGTGTCGGTGGGCGTATCGGTGCGGGCACCCCAGCAAACCAGGGTTCCATCGTCCTTGACCCCGCAGGCGTGGTCATTTCCCACACTAAGCATGTCGAACTCGGAGTTGCTGGCCGGGGTGTCCACACGACTGCCCCAGCAGACCACGCTGCCGTCGGTTTTGAGGCCGCACGCATGGCTGCCTGCGCTCACTGCCTCGAATAAATGACCCGATGGGGCAATGACCGGTGAGTCGGCTGCTCCGCCCCAGCATTGCACGGCCTGATCGGGAGTGATGGCGCAGGAGAAGTTGCTGCCGGCGGCTACCGACTGGCCCTGGGCAGGAGTGACCATCGGCAGCAATGAACCTGCTTCGCCTCGCGGGCCAGCTTCCCCCTGTGGGCCGGAGGGACCGGCAGGCCCCGGTGGACCGGCAACGCCGGGCGGGCCAGGCTCCCCTTGTGGCCCGGGTGAACCGGGCGGTCCGGCAGGCCCCCGCGGGCCGGAGGAACCGGAGGGACCGGCAGGCCCCGGTGGACCGGTTTCACCGGGTGGGCCGGGCTCCCCCTGTGGCCCGGGGGAACCAGGAGGCCCAGGAGACCCCGCGGAGCCACCTCCGTCGCCGCTGGGGCCTTGAGGCCCCTGTGGACCGGCGGGTCCGGGAGAGCCACTTCCGCCGCCGCTGGGCCCTTGTGGCCCCTGCGGCCCAGGAGGCCCGGCGGGGCCGGTGTCTCCTGGCGGACCAGACGGGCCGCGTTCGCCGGCTATTCCGGGAACTCCTGTTGGGCCAGGAAGACCGTCCAAGCCGGGGGGGCCCTCAGGCCCTGAGAGACCACGATCTCCCCTGTCGCCCCTCTCTCCCTTTGGCCCGGGCACCCCGGTGGCTCCGGGAGGGCCCGGCGGCCCAGCAGAACCGGGAACTCCCATTGGGCCGGTGAGACCACGTGGGCCGGGCGGGCCCTCGGGGCCCATAAGACCGGGAGCACCCGTATCGCCCTTTTGTCCCGTCAGGCCGGGCACCCCCGTAGCCCCGGGAGATCCGGGCGGTGAGTCCGGAAACGCGTCGGTAGAATCCTCGCCAAGAAGGCCACATCCTGAGACGAACAACGCTACAGCAAGTATTAGCAGCCTAGGAACTACGCGGCGTGGGGGAAAAGATTTCACTTATGCCAGACCTACGATAAGGAAGGGGTGGGTTTTACCAGCAATATGGAGAGGGTTTCGGCGTAGGACGACATCAGTACGAGTAATTCGAGCTGTTCATGGCGATGGCGATGGCGGTCATGTTGGCGAAGCTGTCTGAGTCGCTGGTTGTCCCGGTCAGGAAGTCGGTACGCAAAGTCGCGCCGGCCAGCCTGAAGAATCGGTCGCGCCGAGCAGGGCCGTGAAGGCAGAGAAAAGCCGTACTTAACGGTGGCGAGAGACGGACAGCGAGGGCTGGGACGGCACAAAGTCACGCTGGCAGACTGAGCGAGGCCCTGACATATTGGTCTTATAGTATCGCTAACCACAGAATATTAGGTCGAATCGAATCGATGTATGTGCATACTCGCTGGGTGACTATAGCACTAAAATCATCAATTTAGTGTATTATTTAAAGGTATTACAGTATCCTTAGTGTCATATTCACTGCCCTGGCGGGGCGACCCTTTCCAGGAATTAACCGGCGAGGGCCGCCCGTTTCCCTGCGGAGGGCATCGTGGCGGTGGCCTCGGGTGCCCGCACGCCCACCCGACAGTCCTCTCGTATCCGGAGCCGCATAGCGCATTTGGACAGCATGGGATGGCTCCACAGCTGCGTCGTTCCTGTCCGTCGACACGTCCAACGAACCAGGCTCAGATTCGTGGCTCGACTCGGCGATCCCGGCGCTCAGCATTACGTTCATCAATTCAGAATATCCAAATTGCCGGCTATGATATCCTTATCGTAACCCCAGCCCTGTGTAGGGCTGATATTTCGGAGCGCATCTGGGGGGGCGTTGAGGGGCCCAGGAGGAGAAGCCAAGTGAGCAGCAACAGCCAACCGGAGCGGGAGATCGAGGCTCTGCGGGAGCGGATCGCCGCCCTCTCCAATGCCATCCTGCGGGTGAACGCCAGCCTGGACGTCGACACCGTGCTACACGAAATTGCCGAGTCCGCTTGTGCACTGACCGGCGCTCGCATCGCGGTCATTGTCACCATTGACGAGACCCGGGCTCTGGAACACGTCGTCAGGTTCGGCTTCTCGCCGGAGGAGACGCAGCAGATGATGGAGTGGAGCGACGGCCTACGGATCTTCGATGTCCTGCGGGACGTTCCGTCTTACCAGCGGGTGAACGATATGCCCGCCTATATCGCGTCCCTGGGCTTCAACACCGACAACGTGTTCATCCGAACCTTCCTGGGGGGGCCCATGCACCACCGGGGCGTACAGGTGGGCAGCTTCTTCCTGGGTGAGAAGCAGACCGGCCCCGAGTTCACCGACGGGGACGAGGAGGTGCTGACGCTTTTCGCGGCGCAGGCGGCCTCGGCGGTGGCCAACGCCCGCACCCACCGGGACGAGCAGGGAGCGCGAGCGGACCTGGAGGCCCTGATCGAGACCTCGCCGGTGGGCGTGGTGGTGTTCGACGCCCGCAGCGGGCGGCCGGTGTCGATGAACCGTGAAGTGAGGCGCTTGGTCGGGGGCCTGCTCCCGGTGGGCCGCCCGACAGAGGACCTGGTTCAGGTGGCCACCTGCCGCTTTTCCGACGGGACCGAAATCGTGGTCAGCGAGTTGACAATGCCCCAGGTACTGGCTAGCGCCCGGACGCTGCGGGCCGAGGAGATAGTGATCTCGGTCCCCAATAGAGGCAGCGTCACCACGCTGGTCAACGTGACTCCCATCATCCCCGCCGACGGCAATGACATTAAGTCAGTGGTGGTCACGCTGCAGGATCTGGCGCCGCTCCAGGAACTGGAACGGCTGCGGGCGGACTTCCTCGGCATGGTGAGCCACGAGTTGCGGGGTCCGCTCACGGCCATCAAGGGTTCGGCCGCCACCCTGATGGAGGAATCCGACCGGCTGGACCCGGCGGAGCAGCACGAGTTCCATCGCATTATCCAGGAGCAGGCCGACCACATGCGGGGGCTCATCGGCGACCTGCTGGATGCCGGGCGCATCGAGGCGGGCACCCTGTCGGTGGCTCCCGAGCACTCCGAGGTGGCCGCGCTGGTGGAGGGCGCGCGCAGCACCTTCCTGTCCGCTGGCGGACGGCATACCGTGATCATCGACCTGCCGCCGGACCTGCCCCGCGTGATGGCCGACCGGCGGCGCATAGTGCAGGTGCTGAACAACCTGCTCTTCAACGCCGCCCGGCACTCGCCCGACTCTGCCCCCATTCGGGTTGAGGCCGTGCGCGACGGCTCGCAAGTTGCCATCTCGGTCCGGGACGAGGGGCGGGGTGTGGCCCCTGAGCAGCTGCCTCACCTGTTCCGCAGGTACGCCCTCGACGACGAGGTCGGCGGCCGGGCGATGGCTGGCATGGGCCTGGGGCTCATCATATGCCGGGGGCTGGTCGAGGCCCACGGCGGCCGCATCCGGGCCGAAAGTGGCGGGACCGGTCAGGGCGCCCGGTTCACCTTCACCTTACCCGTGGCCGAGGATGCCCGACAGAGCGAGCCCTCAGCCCTGGCACCGTTGCCCGGCACACCTCCGGCGAGCGAGACTGCCCGCATCCTGGTGGTGGACGACGACCCGCAGACCCTGCGCTACGTGCGCCACACGCTCACCGAGGCGGGCTATGCCGTGGCAGTGACGGGCGACCACGAGCACCTCTCCCGCACCGTCCGCGCCGAGAGGCCGCACCTGGTCCTGCTCGACCTGGTGCTGCACGGCGCCGACGGCATCGAGCTGCTGAGAAGCGTCCCCGAGCTGGCCGGTCTGCCGGTGGTATTCATCTCTGGCTACGGACGGGACGAGACCGTCGCCGAGGCCCTGAGGGCTGGGGCCGCCGACTACCTGGTCAAGCCCTTCTCGTCCACCGAGCTGACTGCTCGCGTGGGGGCGGCGCTGCGCCGGGCCACCCGCCCCGAGCCCTTCGCCTTGGGAGAGTTGGCCATCTATTACGAGGATCGTCGGGTGACAGTGGCCGGTCGCCCGGTCGAGCTGACCGCGACGGAATACGCGCTTCTGCGCCTGCTCTCGCAGAACTCGGGACGTGTGGTGGATTACGAAACCCTGCTGGGCCAGGTCTGGAGCGGACGCAAGGAGGGGCAGGTCAACCTGGTGCGCAACTTCGTCAGGAAGCTCCGGGCCAAGCTGGGCGACGACGCCCAGAGCCCGGCATGGATATTCAGTGTGCGCGGCATCGGTTACCGCATGCCCGACCCGCGCGACCCCTGATGGGCCGGCGCTTGCTGGTTGGACCCAAACAAGGCCGCGCCGAATCCGAACGAGGCCGGCGCCGTCCCGATCGGGAAAATATATCTACCGCGTTAACCTGGCTCCTCGCGTCGACAATGCCCTGTTTCTCAATCAACCTGGATTCAACCCGGTCGCGGCAGGTCAATTGATTCGGCTCGCGGAGCCCATCCAACTTCCACAGGCATGACCATTTGCCGAACGTCAAAACCCGCCATTCATGGCCGGCAATTCCCGTCTCACTCTGTCCAGCTGGCGGACATGGCCCCAACTGAAACTACGCAGAAATGTCCCCAGAGTGGACGGGCGCCCTCACGGGCATACCCCAGCACTCGCCCGGTACTAGCAGTGCACAACGCGGTGGCGTCGTCTATTCAGCCGCCCTCTGCCAACGCCGATGCCGTCAGGGTCAGCTTCTTACCCTGGACCGGCATTTCGAAGGGGTTCACCCTCCAGGGGACCGAATCGCTGGCAGGAGAGCCGGGATTCTCACTTAACTCAGCCCTCATCCTGTCCAAATAATGGGGTCCACCTCACATCAAAGTCAGTCTTAATCGGGACTTATGATGCAAACCCCAGTCCCTCTGAAGGGGAGGGAATCCTGCAACTCCCGTGGCAGAACGCCCACGCCCAAGCCCTCTCCCGAAGGGAGAGGGCTTGGGCGAAACGGGAATCTCCTCGCCGGTACAGGAGGACTAGGCGGCCTCATAGGGTTGCAGTTGGATCTCCTTGAGGGCCGGGATGACCTCTTTGCCCAGCAGTTCGATGGAGCGCATGCAGTCCTCGTGAGGCATGGGGCCCTCGTTGCCGTAGATCAGCAGGTAGCCGGGGTTGAGCTTCTCCACAACCCACTGCAGCTGCTCGATCACAGAGTCGGGCGAGCCGACAATGATGGTGCGGTGGTCCTTCTGCAGATCGTAGGACTGGGGGTCTCCAGCGTTGCCGGCAAATGCGCCGGAGGGCCGGCTGCGCTTGATCTGGAGGGCCTGGCGGGACTGGTAGCCTGGCGGGTCGACGTGCTCGCGGGGACCGCGCTGGCGATGTCCCTCGGTCCACACGAAGTTACGTCCGATTTCATCGGCCTTCTCGTCAGTGTCGGCGACAAAGACCTTTAGCAGGTAGCCGAAGTGCTCGGGTCCGGGCTGGTAGCCCGCTTCAAGTGCGGTGTCGATGTAGATGCTCTTGAGCCACTCGGTGGTCTCCATGACTGCGCCGAGGTTCATGTACGGGTGGCCGTGCTGCGCCGCCCAGACCACGCTCTCGGGGCTGCCGGTGCCGGGGAACCAGATGTCGGGCCGGGGCTGCTGCATGGGCAGCACCCAGGGATTGACTGCCCGGTACTGGTAGTACTTGCCCTCGTAGCGGAAGGGTCCTGGCGTGGTCCAGCATTTCACGATGAGGTCGTGGGCCTCTTCAAACCGTTCCCGGTTCTGCGTCGGGTCGATGCCGGCCTGCAGGGTCTCGACGGCGCCGCCGCGCACGAAGCCGGAGATGATCCGACCGCCGGAGTAGCAGTCCAGCATGGCGATCTCCTCGGCCATGCGGATGGGGTCGTTGACGGCGATAACGTTACCCAGGATGGCGATCTTGGCCTGCTTGGTCACCTTGGCGATGACGGCGGCGTCCAGGTTCACGGCTGGCTTGCCGCACCAGTAGGCAGCGTGGTGCTCGTTGGTCATGATGCCGTCGAACCCGACCTCGTCGGCCAGGGCATACTGGTCGTGGTACTCGTTGTACAGGATGTGGGCCTTGTCCGGGTCGAAGAACGTGTTGGGGAAACCCAGGCGTCCCGAGTCGAACTGTTCCAGCTGGGCGTCGCCGACGTACCCCTGGGGTTGCTCGGAGAACCAGTAGACCTCCACCTGGTCTTTGGGGCGGGCCAGTTGATCAACCATTGTTTCCTCCTGGTTAAATTATCAGCAAGTTTTACTTTGACGAATCGGCCATCTCTTTGGGGATTTCCGCTGGCCGATGAATGACACGAATATCACCAATAGGTGCGTGCCAGGGACATTATATTACAGGGAATTTGTCTGAATCAGGATTCACAGGATTTGAGGATGAGCAGGATTGGGAACCTACTGGAATTTCGTTTAACGCAAAAATCCTGCTTCAGTTGGAGCGCGAATTACACGCCCATCGGGGTCGTGGAATGCGGGAAGAGGTTCTGCTGCGGTTGCACTGATTGCCGCGCGGACATCACCCCCACCCTAACCCTCCCCCTAATGGGGAGGGGACTTGCGTCAAGGGGAGGGAATTTTCCGTGTTGCTAGCGGACTTTGACGTACCTTGTTGCGAGGCCCTTGCTGGCGTCGGTGGCTCCGCCGCTGACGAGGTAGATGTCGCCGTGAGCATCGGGCCAGACCTGGTGGCTGCGGGGTGTCATCCAGCTGGCCAGCACTTTGCCGGAGCCGTCGCGGACGGTCAGCAGGTTCTCCACGGCGTCGCCGCTCTCCCGCTCGGCCAGGTAGAACAGTCCATCGCGCCCGATGTGTATATCGGTGGGGAGCTGCACGTTGGTCCATTGGGTGACGAACTCACCCTCCGAGTCGAACACCTGGACGCGGTTGTTGTTGCGGTCGCAGACATAGACTAGCCCGTCGCTGCTGACCCACAGGCAGTGCGGCGAGTAGAACGCGCCGGGACCGTCGCCGCCGGGCCGGCCCCACGACGCGATGAACTGCCCGTCGGCGGCGAAACGGTGGACGCGACAGTTGCGGTAGCCGTCGGAGGCGTACAGGTCGCCGGAGGGCGACGGCGATAGGCGCGTGGGCCGGTTGAACGGTCCGCCGGCACGGAGGACGATGCCCTCGTCCTCGAAACAGCCCGTGTCCGAGGGCTGACCTCGGTTGCCGACCTCCAACAGTACCTCGCCGGCCGTTGACAGCTTCATGGCCACGTGGGCACCCCGGTCGGCCAGGTAAATCACGTCGTCGGGGCCGATGTACATTGTGTGCGGCTCCACCACATACCCTGTCCCCCACGAGTCGATGTAACTACCTTCCCGGTCGAACACCAGCACCGGCGGGTCCTGCTGCTGCTGGCAAAGGTAGACCCGGTCCTGCGAGTCGACCACCACGCCGGTCACGACGCCTGCGGCCATGCCATCGGGCAAACGGCCCCACCCGGTATCAACCTGGAACCTGAAATCGCCGGCCTCGATCAGAGCCATGGTCTCTCACCCCCTCCCGATGTAGGGCATCTTGGTGGCCATGATTGTCATGAACTGGACGTTAGTGTCGAGGGGCAGGTTGGCGATGTATACCACCTGCTGGGCCACGTGCTGGACGTCGAAACGAGGTTCGACCATGACATCGCCAGTGGGCTGGAGAATGCCGCGCTCCATGGGCGCGGTCATTTCCGTGGCCGCGTTGCCGATGTCTATCTGGCTGCAGGCGATGTTGTACTTGCGTCCGTCCAGAGACGTGGCCTTGGTCAGGCCCATCACTCCGTGCTTGGTGGCGGTGTAGGGCGCGCTGTTGGGACGGGGCACGTAGGCGGAGATGGAGCCGTTGTTGATGATGCGCCCGCCCATGGGGTCCTGGCCCTTCATGATCCTGATTGCCTCCTGGGTGCAGAGGAATGTGCCGGTCAGGTTCGCGTTGACCACAGTCATCCACTGCTCGAAGGTCAGGTCCTCCATGTTCACCGGCGGCGACGAGCTGCCGGCGTTGTTGAACAGGACGTCCAGCCGTCCTCCAAAGGCGTTGCGGGTACGGGCGAACAACTGGGCCACTGAATCAGGGCTGCCGACGTCGGTGGCCACCGCGATGGCGCGGCCCCGGTGTTCCTCGGACTCGGCGCCGGCCGCCTCCAGAGTTGTTTCCAGCGTGTCTATCCTTCGGCCGGCCAGGGCAACCGAGTAGCCGTCGCGCAGCAGGGCCAGGGCGGAAGCCCGGCCTACTCCGGAACCCGCGCCTGTGACTATGGCGACCCGTCCAAGAGATTTCATTTCATTTCCTCCATTGTGGAGTACCTGTCTTTGTGTGCCAGTTTACTCTCACTCTGCAAGAGTGTGGAATCCGGGCAGCGTCGAGGGAGTGCGAAGCATTATCTGAATCAGGACTTACAAGATTCGAGGATTAGCGGGATGGATCTGAAATCCTGTGGCGCGGCCTCAATTGTGAAAATCCCTTAATCTTGTAAATCCCGATTCAGACAATTGCCGCAGACATCGGAAAGGCTATACTTGCAAAAACAAAGGTGAAGAGGTGAACCATGCGAGCAGCAGTATACAAGGGCGAACAGGTCTTGCAGGTTGAGGATGTTCCAGACCCGGTGCCGGGGCCGGGACAAGCGGTGATGAAGGTCAGGTATGCCGCCATCTGCGGCACCGACGTTCACGCGTTCATGTACGACATAGCCAAGCCGGGTACAGTGTTGGGGCACGAGTTCGCGGGGACGATAGTCGACGTCGGCGACGGGGTGTCGCGAGTCAGGAGCGGCGACCGCGTGGTCGGAGGCGGCGGGCAGGCTCCTCCCGGCACACCTCCGGGACCAAGGGCCAATCCCCGGTTTAACTATCGCACCATGGGATTCCAGCACAATGCCCGGCAGCTGGGCTACGCCGAGTACGTGCTGATGGATGAGTGGGAGTTCACCCCGGTCCCTGATGACGTGACCGACGAACAGGCGTCGCTGACTGAACCCTGTGCTGTGACCGTCCACGCCGCGCGCTTGTCGGACATCAAGCTGGGCGACGCCGTGGTGGTGCTGGGAGCGGGGCCCATCGGCCTGCTGTGCATGCAGACGGCGCGGGCGGCCGGAGCTACGACCGTGATCGTGTCGGAGCCGGCGCCGGCCCGGGCCGAGGCTGCGCGGCGACTGGGAGCGGACGCGGTGGTCAACCCGTTGCAGGACGACCTGGAGACACGGGTGTTGGAGCTGACCGGCGGCATCGGCCCGCAAGTGGTGTTCGAGTGCGCCGCTGCGCCGTCGACCATGGAGCAGGCACTGGACCTCTGCGCCAAGGGCGGCCAGGTGGTTATGCTGGCCATAGCGTGGGAGCCGACGGCGGTGTTGCCGCCCAACTGGATGGCGCGTGAGGTTCGGATGCAGTCATCGTTCGGCACGCAGCCACAGGACTGGCGGATCGCGCTGGACCTGATGCGAAAGGGTCTGGTGTCGGTGGACCACATGCTGAGCGCCACCAACTTCGTGCCCATAGAGGGAATCCAGGGGGCGTTCGAGGCACTGTGCCGCCCGTCCTCGGAGTTGCAGATGGTGGTGGAGTTTTAGAGGAGGCCTGCTGGTCCTGGCTTCGGCTGGTCAATATAGGGATCGGGACCCTGTAACTCTACGGCGATTGGTATGAGCGACTGTCCGAACTGCGGTGCGCCCTCCGAAGGTGCGGCCAACTACTGTGTGCGATGCGGCAGCCGGATGGGTCTTGGCTGTCCAGCTTGTGGCACCGTCAACCGGGCCGAAAGCCAGTACTGCCACGCCTGCGGTTCTGTTTTGGTGGCGGCGCCGCCCACCGCTCCTGCCGTTTCCATCCCATGCCCGCGCTGCCAGTCCCTGAACGCACCGCGCATAACATTTTGCTACTCCTGTGGCCTGCCCCTGGACGAATTTGGCGGCGCCCCGAGGTCAACGGCGATGGGTGTCGGGGTGCTGGAGGGAACGCCTGCGGGGTTCTGGATAAGGTTGCTCGCATGGCTCATCGACGCGATTGTCCTGGTCATCGTTCAGCTGATCCTACTCACCCTGATGCCGGGAACGTCCATCGAGGCCTATTACTCCAGCGACGCCTTGTGGACTGCTGCAGACAGCATCATGACCATCGTCGGCGCGATCTATTACACCGTAGGGGTTTCCGTGTTTTCGACTACAGTCGGCAAACGATCCCTGGGCCTTTACGTTCTGAGACCGGACGGGTCGAAGGTGAGCGGCCTGCGTGCCTTGGGGAGACACGTGGCCAGCGGCCTCTCAGCGCTGCTGCTGTTCATCGGGTACCTGATGATTGCGTTCAGCAGCGACAAACGGGGGTTGCACGACCATATCTGCGATACCGTCGTGGTCAGAAAATAGCCGCAGGGCCCGTGTGTAATGGTACTGCTGGGATACGCGGTCCTCGCCTTCGCCCCGGGGCTTTTCTGGCTCTGGTTTTTCGTGCGGGGCCGCGCTTATCGCCCCAAGCCGAGGCGGTTGCTGGTCTTTGCGTTCCTGCTGGGAATGGTATCAACGATTCCGGCCGGCGGCGCTGAGTACCTCCTCCTCAGGGACGACGACTTGCGGGTCGGCGATGGCATCGTTGGTGCCATGGCCGCAATGCTTTTCGTGGTTGGTCCGGCGGAAGAGCTGAGCAAATTCCTGGCCGTGCGCCTGGGGCCGTACCGTTCGCTCTACTTCGACGAACCCCGCGACGGCCTGGTGTATGCCGTGGCGGCGAGCCTGGGATTTGCGTCGCTGGAGAACCTGGTCTACATCCTGTCTTTCGGGCCCGAGGTAATGGTGGGGCGGGCCCTCTTCAGCACCCTGGCCCACGTCATTTTCGGAAGTTTCTGGGGCATAGCCCTGGGGGTCCAGATGCAGAGGCACAGGAGGGGGCGAGGCTTCTGGCTGGTGGGCGGGCTTACCGTGGCGGCAGTTGTGCACGGAGTGTTTAATATACTGGTGCTGACCCTGTCTCCCTTGGCCCTGCTATCGCTGCTGTTTCTGATGGGACTGGGGCTGTGGTGGACGCTCAGCCGGTTCCGCTGGGCGCAGCGCGTCTCCCCATTCCGGCTGCGTCGCAACTATCCGAGGGCTGCCTGCAGACAGTGCGGACAACTGAACATCGTCAGCAGCCGTTTCTGCCAGCACTGCGGGTTGGCGGGGCCGTCTCCCAGTCCGTCGAGCCTTGTGTGCAGTCACTGCATAACGCCGGTCAGGCCTGACGCGACATTCTGTACGAGTTGCGGTGACATTCTGCTGCGATGGTCGAGCTGACGGAACAGGTTCTAGAGGGAATGAGGTGCTTTTGTGGGGAGGTTATCAGGCCGTCACGAAACGGAGAAGGGAGAGGACGGTAAACAAGTGGAGCGGAAGACGAGATTTGAACTCGCGACCCCCTCCTTGGCAAGGAGGTGCTCTACCACTGAGCCACTTCCGCTCGTTCCACCGCCGGAGGCAGCGACCAAGGCAAAGACTAGATCTCTATTATAGCAAACATTGGTCGAGATGTGACAATACTCATGGCGGCCCAATTGCGCGCTTGATTTGCCGGGCGGAAACCTGCTTTGGTACTGGCGGGCAGCCGAGTTTGCTCTTGCCCGCTGGCAGCGTGTCCCAGCCTGGTAGTCTGTCGGGCAGTGTTCAAACCGGGAGGGCGGGACCGGACGGACATTGCGATTTGGTTTCTCCGATGTACGGGTTGACTCACGTTGCAGGCCTTTCGCCACAGGGCCGGAGCGGGATAAAATGGAGGCAGGCGACGCATCCTGCGGAGGGATGGCCGAGTGGACGATGGCGGCGGTCTTGAAAACCGTTATGCAGGCAACTGTATCGTGGGTTCGAATCCCACTCCCTCCGCCATCAGATAGTGATTAGGTTTCAGATTAGCTACACAGGGGAGTTGCCTAGGAGGCAACTCTCCCTTTTTTGTACACGCGATCCGTATACAATGTAGACAACTCCCCTGCGTGTACAAAAATAGCGGGCGTAGCGATGCCAAAGAGGTTGCACAACGCCCTGAACCTGAAGCAGATCACGACCCTTGGCTCCGGCACCCACTCGGACGGCGGCGGGTTGGCGCTCCGTGTGGACGACCGCGGGAACCGGCGTTGGCGGTGTTGCGGGACGCCTGGACACTTGGGAGCGGCGAGGGACTGGTATTCCCTGCCAAAGAGGGCGGGGCAATGAGCGATATGGTCTTCACCGCCCTGTTGCGCCGCCTGAAGCTCGATTCAGTCCCCCACGGGTTCCGCTCTTCATTCAGGGATTGGTGCGCAGAACACGAGATAGCCCGGGATCTGGCAGAGGCCAGCCTGTCGCACTCCCTGGGGGCGACCACGGTCGAAAACATCTACCTGCGCTCCGACCTGCTGGACCAGAGGCGGGGGCTGATGCAGCAGTGGGCGGATTATCTCTCGAGCTGATTACAGTCACCGGACCGGATAAACCAGCAAGGGCGGGACCACTCCCGCCCTTTTCCTGTGATTACTGACAGTTGGCCGTGGACGCTGGTCCAGAGGCGGTGCTACGTTAAAGGACAGGAACATACGTCGTTGAGAGGATGTCAATGTCCATTGGAGTCCCGAAGGAACTCAAAGAGGATTGCAAAACCCTACTTCTTGACGGGCTAATTCTTGAAGGACTAATTCGAGAACCGGTCAGAGCGGATTTGCAATGGTCGAATTCGCAAAGGACCGCTATCGGCTTTCTGACTTACAAAGGGGGGGTCGAGGAAATCGAAACCGGACACTATCGCATTACAGCGGTTGGGCGTGAGTACGCAGATGAGTTGTTTGCACCCCGAGGGTTCTGGTTCAGGCGCAACTGGTTCCCTGCAACGGTGGCGGCGATTGCCTCAGTGTCATCAATCGGCGGAATAGTCGTCAACGTAGTGTTCCGGGCCACCGGCTAGGACGCTCTACTAAGTGCGCTCCACAGTGACAAGTAAAGGATTGCAGGGGTCATGTCTATGGAGAAGTGGGTCGCCCTTGTAGGCGGAAGTGCGGGATTTCTCTCTCTCTTTCTGACACTGATTTTTTGGTTGTTTCCCTCTAAGGTCGGGGCCGGCGACCGCTTCGTGAATTGGCTTTGCACCAACGGACCCCTGTGGCCCTTCGCCCGTGTGAAACGTGCCAGGGCGCTGGGACGGCTGATCGAACCCAGAACCCACGACAATTTTGCCCAATTGGAAGAGCGCGCGGATGCAGCCTGGGAGTTGTTAGCCCTTCTGGACCCTGTGAGACAGAGGCATCACAAGTGGTTTGTGCAGGGGTACAAGGATGTAGATGGTGTGATTTATCCGTACAAGCACCGGTTCGTCGAGTTCAAGATAGCGTGGTGCCTGTTCTGGCGAGGGGAATCCTACCGAAAGTTTCAGAACCGACTGGCCGATTTGAACCGCAACGTACAGAGACGCTAATACTTCGCTAAGCCCCGCTTCAGTTGGGGCGACAACTGGTCAGGGAATGGAATCCTCAGGTGTTGGGAGGTAGCGGTGGTCAAGGGAGTATCCAAAGAACTGGAAAACATGATTCGCTCGGAGCTGAGCAATTTGGTGAACGGCGGGCCGGGCTCAATGGCTTTCACCCACTTGAACATCGACCCACTGGAAAGGGACGCAATCCAGTATCTGGTGGACATTGGGGCTTTCGAGAACGTGGGAACCGGCTCATTCAGGCTCACGGCCCAAGGGCGGGCATACTGGGAGCAGCTACAGGCCCCCCGCTGGTACTGGTTCAGGCGCAACTGGTTCGCAGCGTCGGTGGCAGGGGCGACCATAGTGGCGGCATCGGTTTCAGCGGCTGCCAACATCGTCAACCTGATCGTATAGAAGCCCCTCGGCACCAATCCGCCACATAGAACCCACACCTCAGCTCAGGCCACCTGTGCTGGTACAGGGACAGGAACGCCCTTCCGGTGCCCCTGCCGGGCAGATAGAGCATCATCATCACCCCTGCGGCTCCTGAACCAGCACCAGTCTGCGCTCGGGGCCTCGGCCCTCGAATCCCGTCTTGGGAATACACAGTCAGTTGCATTCGCAATTCCAGGAGGGGTGCAAAGGAACCTTTTGGTGCCGCTAGTAGACAGGTAGTGTAGGCCAAGCTGCTTGCGAGCATCAGTACTGAGGTGCCACGGCAATCCCTCCCACGGCACCGGACGCATCATGTCAACAACCAAAAGCTCGCCACGATGGCGATTCAAAGGACGATCGAGAAAACACTGGAATCTGCTGCTTCTGGGGTAGCTTTATCAGTGGTAGCTTTCTCGCAGACAGATGACCTGCCTCGCGCTTCTCGATTCAGCTCTCTGGAAGGGCTTCTGTGATACAGTCCGCCTCTGAGAAACTCGACAAGGCCTGAGCGCCACTTGCCTCAGATGGAAGCTAGTCGATTTACGGGGCTGGACAAACTTACATGCCCACAGCGCTCCGGAGGGTAGGGCGCCAATCACCAATTTTGGGGACGCCTTTATCGGCGTGGTAGGTGAAACTGGAGTGCCATTCCAGAGGGGCGAAATGTAACGCCTTTCAGCGAGTGGCAAGGATGACTTCAGAGAAGCCGATTTACCTGCAAACTCCAAGTTTCCGAGCGAACAGATGCACGTGGAACAGTTGGCATTGACAAACGATTTGATCGATGAAATATAGTTTGTGAGTAATTGAAGGAGCCTGCAATTGACATGTCGACCCTAGCTGGCTTTCGACAGATAAACGATCTGGTGGAAAAGGAGGCGCGGTTCGTCCAGGTGCTGGACGCGGAGATTCGCAAGGCGATAATCGGCCAGGACCGGCTGGTGGAGCGTGCCCTGGTAGCCCTGCTTGCCGACGGGCACATCCTGCTGGAGGGCGTGCCCGGGTTGGCGAAGACATTGCTGGTCAAGACCATCGGCCAAGCCATCCAGGCCGGGTTCTCCCGGATCCAGTTCACTCCCGACCTGCTGCCCTCCGATCTTATCGGCACACGAATATACAACCCGCGCACAGGGGACTTCAGCGTTCAGAAGGGCCCGGTCTTCTCCAACCTGGTTCTGGCAGACGAGGTGAACCGGGCACCGGCCAAGGTGCAAAGCGCTTTGCTGGAAGCGATGCAGGAGGGGCAGGTAACCATAGGTGATGAGACCTTCCCGATCGATGCTCCGTTCCTGGTGCTGGCTACCCAGAACCCCATCGAGCAGGAGGGCACCTACCCGCTTCCCGAGGCGCAGGTGGACCGTTTCATGCTCAAGGTGATCGTGGATTACCCGGCACGCTCCGAGGAAAGGGAGATCATCGAGCGCATGACTTCGGGCGCCCCGCTTAACGTGCAGCCCGTGGTGGATGCCCAGTACATCCTGAGCGCCCGGGAAATCGTTCGCCAGGTCTACGTTGACGAAAAGATCAAGGATTATGTGATCGACCTTGTGATTGCGACCAGGAACCCCGCAGCGGCAGGCCTCGACAACCTGGTAAACCTGATCTCCTTCGGGGCGTCCCCCCGGGCCGGCATCTTCCTGATAGCCGCCGCCCGGGCCTATGCCTTCGTCAAGGGGCGAGGCTACGTGGTCCCCGACGACATCAAGCAGCTCGCGCCAGACGTTCTGCGGCACCGGGTCATAACGACCTTCGAGGCTGAGGCACAGGATGTGACAAGCGAGCAAATAGTCCAGCGCATACTGGAAAACGTCGAAGTGCCGTAGATGCTCACCGACGACCTGATCGCACGGATCCGGCGGATCGAGATCACAACCCGGAAGCTTGTCGACGAAAGTTTCGCCGGGGAGTACCAGTCTGTGTTCAAGGGACGCGGAATGGAGTTCGACGAGGTGCGCCAGTATCACCCCGGCGACGATGTGCGCTCCATAGACTGGAACGTGACCGCCAGGACCGGTGAGCCCCACGTCAAGAGCTACATCGAAGAGCGGGAACTCACGGTGATGCTGGTTGTGGACGTCAGCGCCTCAGGGGACTTTGGAACGCGCAACCGCTTCAAGCGGGAGCTGGCTGTGGAGTTGGCTGCGGTCATGTCCTTCGCTGCCACCACCAACAACGACAAGGTGGGGCTGCTGCTGTTCACCGACCGGGTGGAGTCGCTGGTGCCGCCAAGGAAGGGGCGAAGCCACGTCCTCAGGATGGTGCGGGACCTGCTGCTGTTTCAAGCCGAGGGCACTGGCACCGACATTACGCTGGCGCTGAACACGGTCCACCGGATGCTGAAGAGGCGCAGCATAGTCTTCCTGGTTTCCGACTTTTTGGCCGATCCTGAGTCCTACCGGCAGGCCATGCTGGTCGCCAACCGGCGGCACGACGTGGTGGCCTTCGACCTCAGCGACCCGCTGGAGCACGAGATCAGCAACGTGGGCGTGATAGCGCTGGAAGATGCCGAGAGCGGACAGATGCGCTTGGTGGACACCGGAAGCAGGGAGTGGCGAGAGGAGTTCAGTGGCAGGGTGGCCCGGCTGGAGGAGGACAAGCGCGAGGTCTTTATAGCTGCGGGCGTGGACGGCGTGGGAGTCACCACTGCAAGGGACTATGTGGCCGAGGTCGGTGCGTTCTTCAAGACCCGGCTGCAAAGGCTGGGGAGATGAATTTACCAATTCCTCTCGGCCGGCTGCCTTTGCTCTCCCGCCATGGATTGCGCGGTACGGATTGTTGTTGGTGGTCATCACTGCTGGTTGCCGTGGCGCTGTCCATCATGGCTGTTGCAGCCACGCCTGCCCAGACTGGCCCGCCGTCCGGTGTGCGGGCGTCTATGGTGGCAGACTCTTCGGAGTTGACTGTTGGCGATCCGGCAACCATCAGTCTCATTGTTTCACACCCCGAGGACTTCACCGTGTTTATCCCCCGTCTGAAGCGTGATTGGGGGCCCTTCGAGATCCAGGCGCAGACCTCCGTGCAGACGGTCTCCCTAGCCGCCGGCGTTCGGACTGTGGCAAAGCAGTTCCGGGTGAGGTTGTTTGCTCCCGGCACTTTCGAGACGCCGGACATCCCCGTCTCAGTTCGCGGTCCGGATGGAACTGTGGCGCAGGTCTCTCCCAACCCGCTCCAACTGACCGTGAACTCTGTACTGGCGTCGCCTGACGAGGAATTGAAGGACCTGCGCCCCCCTGCAGACCTTGCAACTCCGTTCTGGGAGCGGACGATTGTACTCGTCCTGGGTGCGGTTGTAGTTTTGGCAACAGGGGGAGGAACCGTATTCTTCCTCATCCGTCGTTCGCGCCGTGGGGAACGGCCAGCCGCAGCTCTGCCTGACCTGCGAACTCCCTGGGAGGTTGCCACTCAGGAACTGGACCGCATTGCCCGCCTCGACCTGCCAGCGAGCGGCGCCATGAAGGAGCACTACACCCTCGTGGGGGCGGCTCTCCGCACCTACCTGGGAGCGGCTTACCTGCTAGATGTCGGAGGCCGGAACGTCGAGGACATGTCGACCGAGGAAATTGCGGGTGAAATCTCGCGGTCTGCCCTCGATCAGGGTAACGCCGCGCCGATCATTGAGCTGCTCCAGGAGGCGGACCTGGTGAAGTTCGCCAACTATGAGCCCACCGAGGCTGTGGCGAACGAAGCGGTCGTCCAGATGCGAAGCATCATCGAGGCTACGCGAGCGGCCTTCGCCACGGCGCCAGCCGCCACACCGGGCTTGCATGGTGCAGCGCCGTGACTGATATAACATTCGCGTCGCCGTGGTTGCTGTTCCTGTTGCTAGCGGTGCCGTTCCTCGCGGCGGTTCCCCATATTTGGAGGCGCCGGATGGGGTCTCCTGCAATGACGTACGCCGATACCGGCCTTGTCTCCACAGGGGGGCGGTCGCTAAGGCTGCGGCTGATGCCCCTCGTCCCTGCCTTGCGGTTCATTGCCCTGGCGCTGGTCATTGTCGCTGCCGCCAGGCCGCAGATAGCGGACGCCCGGGAGGTCATCCGGGGTGAAGGTGTGGACATCGCCATTGCGGTGGACATATCAGGCAGCATGGGGCAAACGGACTTTGCCCCGCACCGGCTGGGGGCCGCCAAGCAGATTATCGCCGAATTCATCGAGGAGCGGCAGTACGACCGCATCGGGCTGGTCGTTTTCTCCCAGGAGGCCTTCATACAGAGTCCGCCGACCCTGGACCACGATGTGTTGCTTCGGCTGCTGAGTGATGTGCACCTGGCCGACCAGCTGGGCATCGAAGACGGCACGGCCATCGGCAGCGGCCTGGCGACAGCCGCCAACATGCTGAAGGACTCCGGCTCCGAGAGCAGGCTGGTTACCCTGCTCACCGACGGTGTCAACAATTCGGGCCAGCTGGACCCGATTACTGTTGCTACCGCAGCCCAGGCCCTCGACATCAAGCTGTATACCATTGGAGTGGGGACTGCTCTGAGCGGGGGAACGGCGGAAGAAAGCTCCCTGGACGAGGAGACGCTCCGTGAAATCGCCGACATTACCGACGCAAAGTACTATCGGGCCACGGACGCTGAAGGACTACGGGACATCTACTCGGAGATCAACGCGCTGGAGAAAACGGAGGTTGAGGTCCTGATATTCACTCGCTACCGGGAGGTCCTGGCCTGGTTTCTTGTGCCGGCCTTGTTATTGATCCTGCTGGAAGTACTGCTCTCCCGGACCGTTTTCAGGAGGATACCCTAGCCGCCATGTCCTTCGGAGCGCCGCAATTTCTGATTATCCTGGCTGCGTTGCCCGCGCTGGCTATCTTCCTGTGGTGGGCATGGGCGCGACGTGCCGGTGCGCTGCGACGGGTCGGCGACTCCGCCCTCTTCGAACGCTTGGGGCTGTCGGCCAACCGACATGTTCGTGGCCTTCGGCTGGCCCTCTGGTTCGTCGGTGTCGCTCTGCTGATAGTGTCCCTGGCTCGGCCCCAGTGGGGGAGCGACATCGAAATCGTCGAGCAGGGCGGGGTCCAGGTCATGGTGGCCCTGGACGTCTCCCGCAGCATGCTGGCCGAGGACCTGAAGCCCACTCGCCTTGACCGCGCCAAGCTGGAGATTTCCGACCTGATTTCGAGGCTGGAGGGAGACGAGGTCGGCATCGTGCTGTTCTCAGGGGCCAGCTTCGTCCAGTTTCCGCTGACTTCCGACTACGCGACAGCCCGGACCTACCTGAACCACGCCAGCCCCAACGCCATCACCCGCCAGGGCACGGTCATCGACGAGGCCATAGACACCGCGATGGGGGGATTCAGCACCGAACGGGAACACCAGAAGGTCATCGTCATAATGACCGACGGCGAAAACCACGAGGGCGATCCCATTACCGCCGCCCGGGAGGCCGCGGAGAAGGGAGCCGTGATCTACGCCGTCGGCCTCGGCTCGCCCGACGGGGCTCCGGTGCCCGAATACGATGAACGTGGAGAAGTCACTGGATACAGCCAGAACGCCGAGGGCGAGGTGCTCATCTCCAGAATCGATGAGGCCGGACTGCAACAGATCGCAGAGAGCGGTGGCGGCCGGTACTTCCGGGCAACTGACGGCGGCGCCATCGCCGGGTTGGCTGACGAGATTGGATCGTTCCAGGACCAGAGCCTCCAGAGCGAATTCAGCCAGAGGAAGGTGGAGCGGTTCCAGCTGTTCCTGCTGGCGGGCGCCCTATGCCTGGCTCTGGCCGAGCTGACGACCGACCGGCTGTTTATTCCCAGGCGAACAAGGCGGCAAGCACCCTCGGAGGGTGCCTGAAATGATTGACCTCAGAGTTCTGGTCGCTGCGATGCTCCTTGCCGCTTGCCTGCTGGCATGTGGGCCCACACCGGCTCAGGTCAACAATGCGGGCCATGATGCGTACCTGGGCGGCGAGTATGCGAGCGCCCTGGAGTCATACCAGAACGCTCAGGGCCGGGCTCCCGAGTCCGGTGAGCCCTATTACAACTCCGGGAATGCGCTCTACCGAACGGAGGATTACGAGGAGGCGTTGCAAAGCTACGACGAGTCGCTGCGGCACGCCGGCGGAGAGTTGCGGTCGCGTGGGTTCTTCAACCGCGGCAACGCCGCCTTCCGGCAGGAAAATTATCCCGACGCCGTGGAGGCATACGAAGAGGTGTTGCGAATGAACCCGAACGACCTCGACGCCAAACACAACCTGGAACTTGCCTTGCGGCGGATGTCCCCAGAGGACGAGCAACAGGACGAGGAGGAGCAAGAGCGGCAAGAGGAAGAGGAGCAAGAAGAGGAACAGGACGCAGAATCGCAAGAACAGGACCAGCCCATAACGGAGTCACAGGCCCGCCAGATCCTGGAATCAGTGGGCGAGGCCGCCCAGACCCTGCAGGAACGCCGGGATCAGGTGCTGGTCTCCCCCAAGCCTCCCAGCGAATTCGATTGGTAGCCGAACACATGGCAAGGCCAACGAACATACGCCTATTCCTGACTGTCGTCTTCATTGCAATCCTGGTGATGGCGGCGGTAGCCGTCCCGTCCGCCAACGCCCAGTCGCCCCCCGGCGAGGCGCTGTTCATCAGGGCGTCGGTGGACAATGACCGCCCCTACCTGGGACAGCAAATTACCTACAGCCTGAAGATCTACCAAAGCAGGGACGCAAACCTGTCGTCCGTGCGGGTGACGTACAACGCGCCGGACTTTGCTGGTTTCTGGAACAGCCAGGAGACGAGACAGGAGGAGTACGACGAAACCGTAGGCACCAGCAACTATCGGGTTGTCGAGGTACGAACCGTGCTGTTCGCCAGCATCGTGGGAGCTGGGGAGATCCAGCCCGCAATGTTAGAGGTCTCGACCGGAGCGCCAGGTGCCCCAGGCCAACTGCAGAGCGATTCCGTAGCGGTGGAAGTGCGCCCCCTGCCCGTCCCGGAGCCAGCGGGGTTCACGGGGGCCGTGGGCAGCTTCGAGGTATCCACGTCCGCGGATGCCACCGAGGGCAATCTCAACGAGCCTGTGCTGCTCACGTTCGGGATTTCGGGAGAAGGGAATATCGAGGCGCTTCCCGATCCCGAATGGCCAGAGTACGCCGGCTGGCGAGTTATCGAATCGCCTGTGAGTGTTGAAAGCCAGGTGGTGGCGGGGCAGATCACCGGGGGCCGCACTTACGAGATTGTCCTGATGCCGGAACAGGCCGGGGGGCTGACTATTCCCGCGATTCGTTATCCCTATTTCGACCCAGCGCTGGAGCAGTTTGTTGAACTTTCCACTGCCCCGATCACAGTGAGCGTCGGAGACGTGGCGGGTGCCCCTGCGGTCCCTGCGCTGCCTGCCGTTGAGGATTCAGATGAGGAAGCCTTGGAAGTGCGTCCGATCAAGTCCGTCCCTTCTTCACTGCGTAAACCCGGAACAGAACTGCCGGATAGCCCGGCGTACTGGGCTGCATGGGCCATCCCCTCGCTCATCATTGCCGGGGCGCTGGTATGGCGGAGGCGACGCGCCTCGCAGGAGGCCGCGCGCGCCGAGTCCATGCGCAACAACGCCCTGCCCGACGCCCGGGCGGCGTTGGCGAGAGCGGCGGCTTCCGGCCGCGACCCCACGGTGGCCGCCTCTGAAGCAATGCTGTCCTACCTCTCCGCACGGCTGCAAATGCGGGTAAGCGGGGTGACCCGCGAGGCGCTCCTCCACAGGCTGCGTGAGGCAGGGATATCGCCTGATCTGGAAGAGAAGGTGGGGGAAGTCCTGACTGCTGGCGAGTCGGCCAGGTACACCCCTCCGGATGTTGGCTCCGCGAGGGCTGGCGGCCAGGTTGAGCGAGTCTCGGAGATGTTGGGCGAACTTGAAGAGGAACTGACGCCATGATCCGGCGGCTTGCCCTCCCCGTGGGACTGATGCTGGCTATTGCCGTATTTGCGGTGCTGGCCAGCGATGTCATGGCCCAGGAACCATCGGCGCAGGACATGATGGCCGAGGCCAACCAGCGGTTCGAACGCGGGGAGTACGCCGAGGCCGCCCAGCAGTACGAGGCCCTGATCGGACTGGGATACCGAGATCCAACCGTCTACTTCAACTTGGGCAATGCCCACCTGGAGGACGGTGACCTGGGCCGGGCCATCCTCAACTATCTGCGAGCCGAGGAGCTGTCGCCCCGCGACCCGGACATCACCGCCAACCTGGACCTTGCACGCAGCCGGACGGTGGACCAGTTGCAGGCCGAGGGAGACTCCCTGGTCGCCAGCGTCGCCGACTTCGGGAGAAGCTGGGCCACGATCACGGAATTCTCAATCGCCGCGCTGCTGCTGTGGGCCGTGGCCGGGGTCGCCATAAGCTCTGTGATCCTACGCCCGTCCATTCGCGGTAGGGATATTATCCGCGGTGGGGCTGCCGCTGCTTTCGTTGTTATGCTCATCCCGCTGGTGTTGCTGCTGAGCATGATCCTTTCCAATCCCTACGAAAACACAGGCGTGGTAACTGTCAGAACAGTACAAGTGCTGAGCGGACCGGGGCCGCAGTATGGCGAGGAGTTCGCCCTGCACAGCGGCGCGCAGGTGCGCCTGGTGGACTCCCGCCACGGCTGGCTTCGGGTCGCCCTGCCCGGTGGCGAACTACAGGGCTGGCTCCCGGCGCACGCCATCGAGGCCGTGGGGCGGGACGGGGACGGGTAGCTGCAAATTACCCTAAACGTGATGGAACCGGTCCGAACTTCACTCCTTCTTCGTTAAGGAGGCGGCAATTGTGCTCATCGCAAGCAGCCACCCAATAATAAACTGAGGTGTGTCCGGGAATCTCCGTCTTGGGCGACTCATGAAGATAAGTGGTCCCTTTGACATTGGAGACTAATTCCTCACACACAACAGCACGTGCCATCGACGTGACTCCACAGCGAAAACCGCCCGGAAAGAAATCCTCAATGAATATTGTATAGTGCGTGGCCCCCTCTACGGAGTCCCAAGTTATGCGGGCCGAGCCGATACCCTCTTTAGTGACTCTCACATCGTATTGTCTATCAGGCGTCCGTGTAGGTGGGTCCGTTGGCCTGGGCGTCGCTGTTGACGTCTGCGTGGGGACGGCGGTAGGACGGGGCGTGGCTGTGGGATATGGCGTCGAGGTTGGCAACGGGACGGGCGTATATGTTGGTGCTGGTGTGTAAGTCGGCAGAGGGGTAGACGTCGGCTGCGGAGTAGCAGAAGGCACCTGGGTGCCCGTCGGGGCGAGTGTCGGCTCCGGCGTGGCTGACGGCAGGGGCGTGAACGTGGGTCCCGGCGTGTAGGTTGGGTTTGGGGTGGGAGTTGGCTGCGGAGTGAAGGTGGGTCCCGGCGTGTTCAGCTCGATGGTGGGCGGCTGGTCCCCTGCCACTGGAGACTCGGTGGTGGGCAGAGTCGAGAACATACCAGGGGGCGCCGTGGGGGAACCCGCAGGCTCCTCGCTGGAACCGCCGCAGGCCGCCAAGGCGAGCACGGCCAGGGCTGCCATACTGGCTGTTGACTTCAAGAGTGCACCAAATCCGTCCCGCCCGATTATCATTTTCAACACTTGTTCAGTTACTCCATGCAGCCTTTCAGAGGAGGAGGCCCTGCATGTCCACAGCGGCGCGCAGGTCCGCCTGGTGGACTCGCGCCACGGCTGGCTCCAGTCCCATGCCATCGAGGCGGTCGGGCGAAATGGCGGCGGTGGCTATCCTTGAAACTTGTCAGTCATTCGTGAGCTCCAGCATCGATGAGAAGCTGAACCATTTTTACCCTGTTGTAGTTTACTGCTATACCGAGTGGCCTCCGATCCCTGGAGTCGCATTTTATGTTTACGTCGGCGCTTGCATCAATGAGGATTTGAGCTAACTCCTGTCTGTCGTAAAATACAGTTGCACAAAGCGTTCTATCTGGGTCAGAGTTTACGTCGGCGCCTGCATCAATGAGGAGTTCTGCCATATCCTTCCTGTCGTAACTTACTGTAATGCTAAGAGGAGCTTGGCCACTGTACGCCTCGCATTTTATGTTTACGTATGCACCTGCATCAGTGAGGATTTGAGCTAGTTCCTTCCTGTTGTAAAAAACCGCTGCACAAAGGGTTCTATCTGGGTCGGAGTTTACGTCGGCACCTGCAGCGACGAGCATTGCTGCTATCTCACTCCTGTCGTAATTGACGGTCACGCCAAGCGGCGTCCTGCCATTGTACCCCTCGCATTTTGTGTTTACGTCGGCACCAGCATCGATGAGGGTTTCAGTCAATTCCTCCCGGTCGTAAAATACTGCTTCACAGAGACTTTGGTTTAGGCCATTGCTTGAGCTTGGGTTGGAATTTGGTCGAACGGTGGGGATGGATGTAGGGGCGGCAATAGGCACCGACGTGGGAACTTCGGTAGGCGCGGCCGTTGGATCTGGGACCGGCGTCGGCTCTGGCGTCGCCGTAGGGTTGGGTGTCGCCGTGGGCACCGGGGTACCCGTCGGGTCAAGCGTCGGCTCCGGCGTGGCTGACGGCAGGGGCGTGAACGTCGGCACGGGCGTGTAGGTCGGATTTGGGGTGGGTGTTGGCTGCGGAGTGAAGGTGGGTTCCGGCGTGTTCAGCTCGATGGTGGGCGCCTGATCCCCCGCCGCCGGGGACTCAGTGGTGGGCAGAGTCGAGAACATGCCAGGGGGCGCCGTGGGGGACCCTCCCGGCTCACTGCTATCATTGCCGCACGCGATTATTGCGAGCAGAGTCAGCGCTGCCACCGCAAATGTCGACGACACCCTAAATAAAGTCCAGACTTCAATCTTGCTGAGCATTTTCCGGGTTACTCCAAGTCGTATTTGCGTCACCCTTCAAACCCTGTGCCACGATCAGAGGCCCGGGGCAGTCTAGCCTCCGTCCACGTCGAGGAGAATCCGAAGTATCTCCTCATTCCCCACGGTGACCGCCCGCTCAAGGGCCGAGTCTCCGAAGGCGTCGCGTAAGTCAGCGTCCGCTCCGGCCTCGACCAAGATGCGCACAATTTCTACATCGCCCTTGAAAATAGCACGGTGGAGGGCCGGGTCTCCGAAGGCGTTCTTTGCATTCACATCGGCCCCCAACTCCACGAGGAGACTCACCATGCCCCCGTGGTCCTTGTCAATGGCCTCATGAAGGGGCGAATCCCCGAAGACGTCCTTTGCATTGACGTCAGCGCCTCCTTCGACAAGGACCCTCACCAGCGCATGATCGTTCTTGTCAACGGCCGCGTGCAGCGCCCGACTGCCGGATGGCAACGCCGGTTCATCGTCGGGGCCCGGGCTGGAGGACACTACCCCGTTGGAGGCGGGGTGTGTCGAGGAGTCCTGACTCGGTTCGTTGGTCAGTAAGCCGGCAGTCAGCACGGCGAGCAGGGCCAGCGCCAGCAGGGACACTCCGCCCGCAACCAGTTTCATTGACCGTCCGGAAACCAGGCGTTTGGCGGACATCTCGCTCATCTCGAAGCCTCTCCGGGACACATTTGAGATCGGCTTTGGTTGTTTGCCAGGCTCCGGCCTGCCATTATTCCGTCGCCCCCGCAGCAAGAAGTATATCCTCGATTTCGGTGTGTCCTCGCCAGCGCGCAACATGTAGCAGCGATTCTCCGTTGGCCCTCTTCGCATTGAGGTCGGCTCCGGCTTCCACCAGGATTCTGAGTGCCTCCGGTTCGTTTCGCCATACTGCGGTGTAAAGCAAGGGCTCGCCATCCGAGTCTCTGGAGTCGACCATTGCGCCAGCAGCGATCAGAATCTTTAGCGCCTCCGATTTGTCTCGCCAGATGGCAGTGTACAGGAGGGGATTGTCCTCGGAATCCACCGCATTGACGTTGGCTCCCGCCTCGACAAGAATGTTCAGTGCCGCGAGTTTGTCCTGCCAGATTGCGGTGTACAGAAGCGGGTCGCCGTCGCCGTCTCTGGCGTCAACATCCGCCCCGGCACTCACGAGGATCTTCAGCGCCTCCAGCCTGTCTCGCCAGATTGCAGTGTACAGCAGGGGGTCTCCGTCCGAGTCCCTGGCCTCAACGTCTGCCCCTGCGTCGACGAGGATCTGCACCTTTTCCGGTTCGGCCCGCCAGACGGCGGTATACAGAAGCGGGTCCCCGTCGCCGTCTGTGGCGTTGACGTCTGCGCCTGCCGCAACGAGAATTCGTACCTCGTCGACGGTGCCTGCCCAGATAGCTCGGTAGAGGGGCGGGTCTTCTTGGGGCATTGGCGTGCCAGCCGAATCTGAGGCCGCCCTGGGTGCCTGCTCAGGGAGGGCCGTCGGGTTGGGGGCAGAAGTCGGGACCCGCGTCGCAGCCTCCTCGGGGGACGAGCCTCTGATGCCGAATGCCCATACCAGCAACACTACCAACAGAACGACGACGCCTGCAGCAAGCGCCTTGAACCCGTTGCTCCTGAAAAAAGAGAGTCTCATATTCCAATCCTTGAATTAGGTTGGGCACTCTTCTCGCGAATCCCTCGGCCAACTGATTCTTCGAAATTGCCGAAGCCCTTCCCGCGATCAGCCTACTTCCTCAATCTTCCAGTTGCCGTCGCTCTGCTTGCTTGCAACGAGGGTGTATGTAACGCCATTGATGTTGGTGTCGCGTATTTCGATCTTTGAACCACCATTGAACAATAGAAAGCTTCCAGTCCCCGAGGAATCCACCGAGAACTCATCGGACCGCCCGGGATAGGTGCAACTCTCGCCAGGGCGTACCACCAGGTCCACGCTGCAGGAGGTTGCCTGAGCCGGTGCCGAGGCGGTGGTAGCCGACTCGGAGGCCGTTGCCGCACCCGTTCCTGCGGAGTTGATGGCAGACACCCGGTAGTGTCTGGTGGTGCCAGCCGTCAGCCCGGTGTGAGAGTAGCTGGTGGCAGTAGAGTTGGTGTCGGCCACCAGGTCGCTCCAGCTGGACCCGTTGGTCGAGACCTCTATCCGGTAGCCGGTGATGGCAGCCCCGCCGTCGGACGACGGCGCAGTCCACGAGAGGTCGATCTCTGTCTGGCCGTCCGCCGTGGCGGTCAGCCCGGTCGGCTTGCCGGGCTTCGTGGCGGCATCAGTGGTGGCTGAGTCGGAGTCCGACGCCTGGCCGGTACCAGCGGAGTTGATGGCCGATACGCGGTAGTGTCGCGTGCTGCCAGCCGTCAACCCGGTGTGAGAGTACCTGGTGCTGGTGGATTTGGTGTCGGCCACCAAGTTGCTCCAGCTGGACCCGTTGGTCGAAACCTCTATCTTGTAGCCGGTGATGTCTGCACCGCCGTCATCCGACGGCGCACTCCAGGAAAGGTCGATCTCCGTCTGGCCGTCCGCTGTCGCGGTCAGTCCCGTGGGCTTGCCGGGCGCAGTGGATCCGTCGCAATCCGGCAGATTGATCAGTTCAAGGTCGTTTTTTGCAACTTCTTGCAGCGCACTGGGTATGCACCCGGTAAAGTTGTTCCAGGAGATATAAATTTCCTGCAGGTTGGACAGGTCGGTCAGTTCAGTAGGTATCGATCCACTAAGCTGGTTAAATTGCAGGGCCAAGGTCATCAGGTTGGACAAGTTGCCAAATTGCGGCGGTATGGATCCGGTCACGCGGTTAAGATTAAAGTTCAGGGTTTGCAGGTTGCCGAGTCTCCCGAGTTCCGCCGGTAGCGTCCCGCTCAGGTCGTTGTCATAGAGTGTTAGGGTCTTCAGTTTGGACAGATTCCCCAGTGACGTAGGTATTGATCCACCTATTTGGGTGAAGTTAAGTTGAAGCTTTTGAAGATTACTCAAGTTGCCAAGTAAGGCCGGTATGGTCCCGGATATTTGGTGCTGATGTAGAGTGAGTTCGCTAAGTCTTGTGAGTTTCCCCAACTCCGCTGGTATAGTTCCAGTTAACGATATTGGCTCATCATCATTGGTAGATGCTCCGTAGATAGCCAGCACTTCGAGCTTGGCCAGTTCGCCCAATGCTGCGGGCAATTGACCAGTGACACGCGTGTTACCTCTGACGCGAAGTTCCAGCCGGGTCACTCGTGCCGGGCTCCCGCTTACTGTGATGCCATCCCAACTGGTTATGAGGGTTGTTGCCGACCAATTAAGGAAGCCGGTACCGACAAGTTTGTTCTTCAGTCCCAGTAGGATCTCGCAATCAGAAACCAAGTCCTCGTTGTTATCCGGATTTGCGACTGCGCCATTCTTAGCACATGCCCGGGTGTCCGAAGGGGCAGGTGTCTCCGTAGTTGCCGAGTCTGTGTTGGAGGCTGGACCAGTCCCTTCCGAGTTGATAGCCGACACCCGGTAGTGGCGGGTGCTCCTTGCCGTCAGTCCTGTGTGGCTGTAACTGGTGCTGGTCGAATCGGTATCCGCCACCAGAGCGCTCCAGCTTGACCCATTGGTCGAGACTTCTATCTTGTATCCATTGATGGCTGCTCCGCCATCGGATGATGGCGCAGTCCACGACAAATCGATCTCAGTCTCACCGTCCGCTGTGGCCGTCAGGCCCGTGGGGGAGCCAGGGGCGCTAACGGACGCCGATACAGTTACGGCAACGGCAGACGAGCAGTTGTTGCTCGTGTCGGTCTCATCGGACACGGAGTCCACGCAAGCGCCGTAATAGTACGTGACTGCCGAGTCTGGCGCGGTCACGCTTATGAATTCGGCGCCGCTGGCGGAGGCGTTGATTCGGGACACCGAGTCGGTACCTACCTCCGTATCGGTTGCGGTGATTGTCGCGTCATCGGACTGGTAGTAGCGCAGCGTGGTTGAACCAGCAGAGCCGCTGCCCTGGTTGCGCACCGTGGCGTTCAGGGTGAAGCGCTCTCCAGCGTCCGGGGCGCTCTCGCTCACCGTCGGCGCGTCGACCACCAGGTCCGGCGCGGGCGCGGCCCCAACGGTGACTGCCACGGCAACCGAGCAGTTGTTGGAGGTGTCGGTCTCATCTGACACCGCATCGACGCAGGCCCCGTAGTAGTACGTGCCGGCCGTGTCTGGAGCGGTCACGCTGGTGAATTCAGCGCCGGTCGCGGCGGTACTTAACCGGAACACATAGTCCGTGCCCATCTCCGTATCTGCGGAGGTGATTGTCGCGTCGGTGGACTGGTAGTAGCGCAGCGTGGTTGACCCAGCAGAGCCGCTGCCCTGGTTGCGCACCGTGGCGCTCAGGGTGAAGCGTTCCCCGGCATCCGGAGCGCTCTCGCTGACCGTCGGTGCGTCCACCACCAGGTCCGGCGCTGGCTCCGCGCCGACGGTCACCGTGACAGCAGACGAGCAGTTGTTGCTCGTGTCGGTCTCATCGGTAACCGCATCGACGCAGGCGCCGAAGTAGTACGTGCCGGCCGTCGAAGGAGCGGTCAGGCTTATGGACTCGGCGCCGCTATCGGATGCGTCCAGCCGGAACACATAGTCCGTGCCCATCTCCGTATCGGCGGAGGTGATTGTCGCGTCGGTGGACTGGTAATAGCGCAGCGTGGTTGACCCAGCAGAGCCGCTGCCCTGGTTGCGCACCGTGGCGTTCAGCGTGATGCGTTTCCCGGCATCCGGAGCGCTCTCGCTGACCGTGGGTGTATCCACCATCAGATCGGGCGCGGGTGCGGCCCCTACGGTGACTGCCACGGCAACCGAGCAGTTGTTTGTCGTATCGGACTCGTCGGACACCGAATCGACGCAGGCGCCGTAGTAGTACGTGCCGGCCGTGTCTGGAGCGGTCACGCTCGTGGATTCGTCGCCGCTATCGGAGGCGTAAAGCCGGGACACATAATCCGTGCCCATCTCCGTATCGGCGGAGGTGATTGTCGCGTCGGTGGACTGGTAATAGCGCAGGGTGGTGGAGTCCGAACGGCCACTGCCCTGGTTGCGCACCGTGGCGCTCAGAGTAAATCGTTCCCCGGCGTCTGGAGCGCTCTCGCTGACCGTGGACGCGTCCACCACCAGGTCGGGAGCGGTAGCCGCGTCTGTGCTGCCCTCCGCGATGTTTGAGGAAGCTCCGGCGCCAACGGAATTTATGGCCGAGACCCGGTAGTACCGGGTGCTTCCCGCCGTCAGGCCGGTGTGGGAGTAACTGGCGCCTGTGGAACCGGTGTCGGACGCCAGACTGCTCCAGGATGAACGGTTGGCAGATACCTCAATCTGATAGCCGGTTATAGTGGCGCCACCGTCCGTAGACGGCGCGCTCCAGGTCAGGTCAATTCGGGTCTGTCCGTTCCCTGTTGCCGTGAGATTTCCTGGTGCGCCCGGTACCGCAGCGATGGGCTGGGGTGTAGGCTGCGGAGTGGGCCGCGGAGATTGAGCGACAGGGGGAAGCACGAAAAACCCGTGTCCCCAGGTGTTGTTGGGGTCAGGGCTGCTGATGCGCTGCTCTGCCTCGTTTTTCAGGTAGGAAACTACCTGCGCCGGGGTGTAGTTCGGGAACCGTTGCCGGACCAGGGCGGCCATTCCAGCCACGTGGGGCGAGGCCTGGCTGGTGCCGCAGAATGGTCTGGTGCTGGTGACAGTGTCGCCGCAGTTTGCCGCAACTCCCTCGGGTTTGATCCGGCCATCCGGAGTGGGGCCCTGGCTGCTGAAGCTGGATAGCACGTTCACGTCGCTCCAGGGGGCCGCGCCCACGGCCAGCATCCCGGAACTGGCGCTCTCGGCAGGATTGATGATGCTCCCTGCGCCGGAGGAGTTCAGCGTCAGCGTTGTGGGTCCCCACCCAACCAGTTGAATCCAGTCCGGCTGAGGTCCGCTATGGTGGGAGATCAATATGTCGAAAGTAGCGCGACTCCTGACCCATTCAACCGGGTTGTGTCCTGGCAGCCCGGATTGCAAGTCGATGCTATGCAATGAGACTGTTTCCGTTCCTGGGACCAGTGCGAACAGGTCCAGGTCCGTGTCGGCCTCGCCCCAGTCGTCTTCCCACCGCAACTCGAGCCGGCCGCCCAGGTACGAATCACTGTTCCTGATTTGGGAACCTGAAAACCTGAGAAACTTGACCTCGTTCCCATCAATAGTCTCGGTGGTGTAATTGAACGGCCCTTGCTTGAACCAGGTTCCCTGGGCCTGGTTGCCGGCCGCGTTGACCCAGACGATGCCCGCCGTAACCGCCCGGTCAATGGCGTTCAGCGGGCTGACCGATAAAGGGGAGGTTCCGTCTCCCGGGCCATCGAATGACCAGAGCCTGGAATGATTTATCACCGAGACTCCTTCGGAAATCATCCAATCAACAGAGTCCTTCAGCTCCGAGAGTGACTGGGGGTCGGATATGTACAGCGTCGCCTCGGGGGCGATGTCCATGACCGACTCGGAAACGGTGGTGCCGTGGGCGCCCCCGTCGGAACAGTCGGCAAGATTTTGGGAGTGCTGACCCAGCCAGGTGTAACACCTCGCCTCGACCGTCGCCGGAACTTCTGAACCCAGGATGGCAGAAAGACCGGAGAAACCGTGGTCTATTACTCCTATCTTGATTCCCTGGCCGGAATAACCCGCATCGTTCCACGACTTGGAGCCGTGAACATCGGGGCCCTGCCCGGTGACCGGTAAAGTCGCCAGGGTACTGCCCGGCGGCTGTATCTGGTCCACCCGCAATACGCCCGGTTGTTCCGAGGCTTGTCCCAGGAGAAGCACCGGGACAAAGGCCTCGATGTAGTCGTCTCCGGCGTTGATGTTGGTTGCCCCGTTGTTCTCAAGGAATACGACTACACCCTCTACGTTGCCGGACAGGAGGATGATGACCCCCATGGACTCTCCCCGGTGCAAAGGGGCCTCGCTGGCTGCCTCCTCAGCGGTGATCTCCCCGGACCTGACCTTTTCAACCAAGCTGTTAATGGCAGAATCCACCTTGGGATGCTCTATTTCGGACTTCTTGGGAATTGCGATTTGGATGGTCGGGCCGGCAGAGGGACCTGACGTAGGATCGTCTGAGGGAGCGGAAGTTTGCGCGACAGGTGTCACCGGAACGGTTCCGGGTGTGGATTCAGACTCCCTTACAGCAACGGGGTATGGCGTCGCAGTGGGGTAGGGCGTGGCCGTCGGATATGATGTGGGTGTCGGATACGGAGTGGCGGTCTGATTCAGCTCCACGGTGATGTCGGAACCCGACTCGTCATCGGTGCCCGTGGTTGTCGCCGCAGGCGGAGTGGCGAACAGCACCGAACGCGGCGTGGGGGAAGGCACCGCATCTTCCGTGGAATCGCCGCAGGCCAAAATCGCCAGCAGCGTAAGGATACTTACGGTCGCCAACAACCGCGTCAAGCCCGTACTCTTCAAATGATAAGACTGAATCATGGATCGCCCCAGCAGCCGCCTTCGAAGTCAGGATAAGGCGAGCTCCGGTCAGAAATCAGGTTCCCAGCTCCCAATCATCCAGCAGACCGGCCCGCACGGCCCACACCACCAATTCCCGCTTCGTGCCGAGACCGAGTTTGTTTTGGATGCCATAGATCGCGTTCCTTATCGTCACCCATTTGTTACCGCGGATGTCGGCAATTTCGGCGTAGGTGAGGCCCTTGCTGAACATAGTGAGAATTTGCTGCTCTCTGTCGGTCAGATTGCGGGAATTCTGCTCATTGCTCTGGGACGCTCCTGACCGGATATCTGAAAAGGCGCGTTTTACGGCCTCGCTCGGTATTCGGTATTCCCCCTGGGCAACATCCCGGGCCGTCCGGAGCAGGTGCTCCTTTCCCGAATACTTCTCCAGGTAGCCCGTAGCCCCCGCCGCGAATGACTCCACCACTGCATCCTCCTCCGGTGAGGCGGTAAACATGAGCACTCGGGTGTCAGGGAGAATGTCTACGATTTCGCGGCATGCCTCTATCCCATCCTTGAGCGGCATGATTACGTCCATAATGATCACGTCTGGTTTCAAGGCCAGGGCTTCCCTTACTGCCGAATCGCCGTCAGCGGCTTCCCCGACGACTTCGAAGTCCCCCGACCGCTCCAGCGCCTCACGGAGTCCGACGCGCATGAGTTCGTGGTCGTCAACGAGCAACACCTTGGTAAGCACGGCAGGAGTCAAATCACGTACCTCCATTGTCTGAACCTAATGGAACGACACAGGTTATGGTTGCGCCACGTCCGGATTCTCCCGGCCCTGCCTCCAGCCACCCTCCCATCCGCTCTGCATCCATACGCATATTTCTGAAGCCCTGGCCACGGAGACAATAGTCGCTTGGCAGCCCAATACCGTCGTCAGTTACAGACAGGCGAATTGTGCTGTGGTCGAAAAGCAGCTCTATGGTGATATTGTCTGCGTTGGAGTGCCTGTGCCCGTTGCTCAAGGCATTGTGGGCAATGGAAAGAAGCAGCCTTCTTGTCACTACCGGGAGAGGCGGCTCCTCGCCAACTTGAACCACTTCCGTGGGGATCGAGGTAATGGTGCTGAAGGTAGATGCGTGAGAACGGAGCACGCGACCGAGCTCTCTTCCCTCAAATATGGGGCCAACATTTATCGGATGCCTGAGGTCCCACATAGTTGATCTCGATAGCGCAAGTGTTGCCTCCAGTTTTTCGATCAATTCGTCCCTATTCTCATCGTTCAGCCCGTCGGCAAGCTCCATCGCAGTCTCGAGGCCAAGTCCAATCAGGTAAGCGGACTGAGCGATGGTGTTGTGGATGGTTTGTGACAGCTCGATCCGCTCCTGCTGGAGTTCCTCCCCCTTCTCAACGGCCTCTCTCCTCCTGACACGGTCGAACCATGACCTGTCCCTGTCGAACCTGGAAACCAGGCTGACAGCACATACAACGGCGTACATTGCAAAAATGCTCAGTAGGAGCATTGGGTCTGCCTTGGCTGTAAGGGATCCCCCGAATTCAGTTGACAAGCTCAGCGCAGCGTGTAAGGCCGCAACCGCAGTGGTCGCCGCAAGTGTAACTCTGAACGAATAGTTTACAACTGCAAACATTGCAAGCGCAGGATAATATAGAACGAAGAAGTAGTCTGCAAATCCGATGGCAATTGTCAGGCCACCTGTGAGAAATGCCAGGTCCATGGCACTGAGGGACAGGGCCCAACGCCATGTCACTCCGCGCTTCGTCTCGAAGCGGTAAAGGACCACGGTGTTGACCGCCAGCAGGAAAGCGCCGGAGAGAACATGCGCCAGGTACGCCGGCTGGGCCAGCTGGACGTGGAGATGAAGCTGGGCAAGCCAGGCGATAACTACGAACCACCTGAGCCACAGCGAGATCCTTAGCCCAGAACTCTGCAGGACTGCCAGGGCGTGGCCCTTCATCCTCCCGGGGAGGGCGTTATTGTTGTTTGAAGTGGTATTCAGAGTTTTCCCTCGATTCAGGGAGTATACGCAATAGGAAAACCAACGATAGGTGAATGTGAATCCCTTGGAGGATATACGAATGAATCCTATCGACAGGGTGCAAATGAACCTTTCGGGTGTAAGCCGGGAAGGGCAACCTCGGCGGAAACAATTTCCGGCTGTGCGAAATTACGTTTCCGAATGTCGTCTCCATCGTAAGTCAGGCGAAAAGTCGGACATCAGGCTACTCGGAATCGGCAGAGGTAAGCCACTATGAAAATGATGACACTCGCAATGATCGCGCTGTTAGCCTTTGCATCGGCGTGCGGGGGGCTTTCCTCTCCAGAGACGCCGGGCAACCAGAGCTACCGTTTTGAAGGCCTCGAGACTGCCGTCACTTGGGATGCCTCTGAGAATGCAACTCACTATATCGTCTACTACAGCAGATTTCTTGCTGACGATTGCGATTCAAACGAAAGGAATTCTTTCAGCTCTTGCGTACAGTTGGCAGATAACATTGTCGAAACTCGCTTTGATCACACCAGCCCCTCCAGTGAAAACTACTACTGGGTGGTGGCCTGTGACAATTCGGAGTGCTCCGAGATTGACGAGTCAAACCCTGCGCAACTGAACGGACCTCCCAAGCCTGAGGGGCTGATATGCGATCCATTCGACGCGAATCCAGGCAGCCCGCCTGAACCTGTCGTGAGTACTTCCTGGGAGGGGCCAGTGATGCGATTCAACTGGGTGCCCTCTCCGGGGCCAAGACCTACTCACTACAACATTTATTACGAGGTCCAGTCCAACAGTGAGTGGTTCGGGTGCATGTACCCGTTGGCTGAGAACCTAGCTGAAACCACCTTCGCTCTTCAGGATCTAGTCAAGCCGATCCCACCTGCTCCACTGGGCGTCCGTGTCACAGGGAGGACTTCCGAGTCGCTGACCATTGAATGGGAACCATTCCCGTTTCTGGAAAGGTATGAGACCGAATATGCGGTTTCAGCGTGCAACAGCGCCGGATGCTCCAACGTCCTCTCAGGGAGTGCGCTAGCTGGTATCCCCCACGACGTCCAGCACTTTGCGCTGAGTCGCATTTCCCCGGAGGGCTCAGCGGCCAGCGATGAGATCACGATGGAGATACGCGATGTCCGCAAGTATCTCGATGTCGGCCTGCTCCCAAATACGGTGTACTCCTACGAGATAAGTGCCTGCAACGAAATAGGATGCTCGCAGGCCACGCCAACAGCGGGACTGACGGAGACCGACGGCCCCGTCGATATCCCTGCCTCTCCCAGAATTCGGGCGGAGAAGGTCGAGGTGGGCGGGACTGATGACGCGATGGTCACCTGGGATGAGGTGAATGGAGCGACCTACTATAGGGTTTATCAGGAATGGAAGTTTGATGCAGAGGTGAGCGCCCCTGGCACTGGCTATTACGATAGCAACCCAAACAGCTCGTTTTTCGCATTTTACGCCACCACATACACCGTCACAGCCTGCAACAAGGCTGGATGTTCTGCACCTTCACAAGAGTCAACGGCGCAATAGCAGAGGCGGCAGGACTAACATAGAAAATGGTACAACAACAGGGGGCAGGGCACTCTGCGTCTCCTCACGGGCCCCGCTAGCTATTGTCTGTCGATTTTCAGGAATTTGACCATGCGGGCTGTCAATGGCGCCGAGAAATTGGGCCACTGGGGCGGAAGTGACTGATGTCCCTGGTATGACGTCAGGGACGGACTGGAGGACTGACCAGCGGCGGGTCGCAATGGAGTCTCCGGACTGGGATTACTCTGTTAGCCACCACGCGTTTCGGGTTCGAGGGATGACTGATGAAGAGTATTCGGCACTCGTTGAGGACATCTCTACGCACGGTCTGAGACTCCCCATTATCCGTTGGAGGGGTGAGATTATCGGCGGCGTACACCGCCTTCTGGCATGCCTAGAGGTCGGGGTAGAGCCAACATTTGAGGACGTGGCTCAAGGCGTCGACCCGAAGGCGTACGTCAAGTCCGCGAACGTGGTTCGAAGGCATCTAACCGACGGCGAAACGGTAGAGGCGGCAGTGAACCTGTCAGATGGGTCAAAGAGAGGACGTCGATGGCCTTCAGGCACCACTGGAGATAATTCTGCAAATTTGCGGAATAATCCCGAGGCCCCCCTGACCCAAGAGGAGGCCGCAGAGCAGTACGAAATAAGTCTGAGAACCGTTGCCTACGGAGCAAAAGTCTTTTCGTCGGAGAGCAATGCCGCCCCCGAGCTGCGGCAGGCTGTCCGTGAAGACAAGATCTCGGTCAGCGACGCATCGAAAGTGGTCAACGAAACTCCAGAAGTCCAGCGCAAGGAGGTCGAGCTCGTCGCTTCAGGTGAGTCGAAAACTGCGGCGGAGGGGGTGAGGCTCGCCCGCCTGGAATCGGCACCTCCTTGCTGGAAGGATGCCGACCCCGTTTCTCTCGTCTATGAGAAGGACGGCATTTGCATCCTGAAAGTCGGCGCCGGTGCCCCATTTTTGAGGTTGCAGGCAGGCGGTGCGGACCTGGTCATCTGCGCTGCGACTCCGCATGGCGATTTCGAGGATAGTACACTGGCCTCTGTTGCAACGCTCGCATCCGATGTACTCAGCAACGAGGGCATCTTGATTTTGGCAGCAGACTCTGGGTGGCTGCCGAGGCAACTGGACAGAGTGACGCGGCGAAAACGATTAGAGTGGATTTGCCAGGTCCATGTGCTCTTTGATTCCCCAATTTCCAATACCGGGGAGCCGCACTACATCGAGCATAGAACTGTCCCGCTGCTTTTGTTTGGCAAGCCTGGGGCACGTCTCGACGGTGGCGATGATGTGATCGTAGTCCCCCCTCAGCCGGAAGAATCCATGAACCAGCACTAGTCCATCCAGCATGCAGCGGAGCTTGTCATTCGCCGTTTCGTAAAGCCTGGTCAGGTGGTTTGCATTCCCGATCTTTCAGGCGAGAACAGCGCTCTTTTATTCGCCGCCACCACGGCCGGATGCAGGATCATTGCAGCGGACAGTGATCAATCTCGCATCAGGAGGGTGGTGAAGGAACTGTCGAAGCTGCCGATTAACCCTCTCTGGGATGATCGTGCTGGCAGGTGAATGAGTGGGAGCTGACTGTCTGTTTGGCCCAAGCGTCACATCCGACACGCTGGGCGTTAATTCTGGTGCAGTTATCCGGGGGATCCGGTGCTCTCCATTATTCCAGTCCGCTCGGCCCCTTAGGCAGAGAGGGCCGACGGTTCTTCGATGAAAATACCGTCGTTGTACTGCTTTCGGCGATGTCGTTACCCAAGTCTCTGCCGCCGTGATTTTCACACGACGGCAGAGTCGCCCGGCTGCGGTCAGCCCAGTCCCATTCTGGGCCGTTGTAGAAATTCATCACTCCCGGCTCATCGTTCACGGTCAGCGGAACGGGTTGATCACGAGTACGCCGTCGTATGACTGATTCTCTTTGAAGTCTTCGGAGTAAACGGCGTCGCAACCCTGCATTGCTGCCGCCGCCAGTATGGCCGCGTCCCAGTAGGAGATTCCGTACCGGTCGGCAACTTGAGCGGCCCTGTTGAACAGTTCCCGGGTTACCGGCACGCTGGTCAGGCCCATGAATGGGTCGAGAAAAGCCAGGGCCTGCTCGTGAGTCATGCGAAGTCTGCCTGTGGGCCGGGTAGCTTGATGATAGAACTCCTGGAACACCTGCACCGACAAGAACAGATCCTCTTCCTTCAGCACGTCCGCGGCTCTGGTTCTCTTATGTTTCTCCTTTGGGGAGGCATCGGCGGCGTAGATGAGGGTGTTGGTGTCAGCGAGCCGCATTTCTGTCGTTCAGATCCTCCCGGCTCAGTCTCTCGCTGGCATCGAGCCCCACACCCTCGGCCTGGAACCTCTCCATCACTTCGTCGAGCATTCTCGCCCTGCGCTCCGGCTCGGTTTCTTCGAGAGGGCGGTCCCCGCCTTTCTCGAGAATCTGAAGGAGGTAATCTCTCAGTATGGCGGACATCGAGGTGCCCCTCCGGGCAGCTCTGATTCTGGCCAGCCGATGAGTTTCATCGTCGACGGGCACGCTTATCACTGTCGCGGCAGCTTCCCATTTTTTGTGGAAATATGAAATTATGTGATGGCTTTAGATCGATTCCACCACCTGACTCTTCAGTCCAGCTTTCTCATACCAAGTTCGTCCGTTGCCAATTCCACGCGGCGAGGATAAGACTGTGGGTGCGAGGATGGATACAATAGCTTGGGCTGCTTGGTCACTGTAGTCGTACGGTGTCGAGATGCCGCTGGAAACGTTTGTCGTGAGCGCCTGTACCCTGGCGACAGTTCAATGACGGGTGTGTCTACCTAAATGAAAGTAACAGTTGTTGGCCTGGGCCCTGTTGGTACCGTCGCCGCTGTCAGCTTGGCCGCATCAGGGCACGAGGTGCTGGCGACGGACGTAGACACAGCCAGGGTGCAGCACCTGAAGGCCGGAGTATACGACGGTTACGAGCCGGGGTTGGCGGACCGTCTCAAGTCCGCGCTCGTGTCCGGCAACATCCGGTTCTGGCACTGCGACGACGTGGACGGAAACCTGGGCGACGTGGCACTCATCGCGGTGGGGACTCCTCCGGGGGAGGGCTATGCTCCCGAATTGGGCCAGGTGCATGCTGCCATACACTGTGTGCGGGAAAGGATAAACGGTAATTTAGTGGTGGCCATGAAGAGCACCGTGCCGCCGGGCACCGGCCACACGATCTTGCAGAACGAGTTGTACGGCGCCGGCATCGGATACGCCGCCAATCCTGAGTTCCTACGTGCCGGGCAGGGGCTTGCCGACTGGGACTGCCCGGACCGTATTGTCATCGGGACTGAACCCGGGGACACCCGTTCACTTGACGTTGTGCGCCGTCTTTACGGCAACATTGACACTCCGGTGCTGGCCACTGACATCACCACGGCCGAGATGATCAAGTATGCAAGCAACGCCTTCCTTGCTAACCGCATATCATTCATGAACGAGATCGCCGCCATCTGCAACCGGGTTGGTGCCTCCATCGACGACGTTAGCGAAGGGTTGGCGCTGGACTCCAGGAACGGCGCCAAGATATTCGCCGGGGTCGGCTACGGGGGTCCCTGTCTGCCCAAGGACATCGGCGCACTTGACCATCTGGCCCGGCAATCGGGCGACGGTTCCGACCTGCTCCGTGCGGTCATCGGCGTGAACGAGCGACAATGGCAACTCCCACTCCGTGCGCTTCGGGACAGGTTCGGCGGCAACCTGAACGGGATGAAACTCGCCATCCTCGGCCTGACCTTCAAGCCCGGTACCGGCGATCTGACCGAAGCACCTGCGGTAAAGCTGGCCTGCGCCCTTGCCGATGAGGGGGCGCAACTGACGGTCTACGACCCCTGCGTAGGAGATGGCGATACTGCGCTGCTCCCGGAGGGTGTTCGGGTGGCAAAGGGTGTGTTGACCGCCACAACCGGAACACAGGCCGCCGTGGTCATGACCGAGTGGAGCGAGGTTGCCGAGGCGGACTGGACTGCCGTTAGCCGCAATATGGCGTCTCCCAAGTTCATATTCGACGGCAGGAACGCCCTGGACCCGATCACTATGAGGGCGGAGGGTTTCGAGTACATCGGCATTTGACGCGGCGTGATGCCGGAGGAATCTCTGGGCTGCTGAGGTGGCGGATGCCTGTTGACGAAAGTATTCTTATTACCGGCGCAGCCGGTTTCGCTGGGTCCAGCCTCACCAAGGCGTTGCTCGCCAAGGGCTACTGCGTCTCTGGTCTCGACGTGGTTGCCCCCGCTCACGCCGGTCTCCTCCAGGAAGAGCTTTACCATCCCGACTTCCGCTACGTCTGGAAGAGTCTCCAGGACATCCAGCCCTCGGATGTTGAGGGGCATTCGGTTGTGGCGCATCTGGCGGCGCAGCCCGACACTCCGATGGCTTTCGACTCACCCCGGTACACAGTGATGCAGAACATCGGGGGGACGGTGGAGTTGCTGGAGGCGGTGCGTTTGGCCGGCGGAGTTTCGAGGCTACTATTCGCCGCCTCCGGTAACGAGCTTGGGCGTCCCCATTACCTGCCGATGGACGAGGACCATCCGCTCACGCCCCACAATCCCTACGGTTTCTCCAAGGCCGCTGCTGAGTTGGCCATGTGGGCATGGCACCGGGCCTACGGCATTCCCTCGGTGGTTCTTTCCACCGGCGTGGTCGTCGGCCCCGACATGCGTCGCGAGGTCTTCATTTTCAAGTGGCTGTGGAACGCCCTGCACGGCAGGCCCATCGTCATCGAGGGCGGACAGCAGACCCGCGACCTGACCTACGTCAACGATGTGATTCGGGCTTGGATGCTGGCCATTGAAGCTCCTACCAAACAGGTGGTGGGGCAAAAGTTTTACGTTGGTTTCGGGGAAGAGCACACCGTTGAGGAACTTGCCAGGATGTGCTGCGCCGTAACAGGGTCAGATGTGCCCATCGAGTACGTCGACTACCGCCCGGGGGAGGAGGGACAGCGCGAGGCGTTCAGCACCGAGAAGGCCCGGCGGGTGCTCGGGTACAAACCCCAGGTCCCTACCAGTCAGGCAATTGCACTTACCGCAGAATGGATCTCCAGAACGGTTTTTGGCTCTTCGCCTTGATATAGAGAAACAGCCGATGTCGCGTACGTCACCGGCTGTTTCTTGTCTGAGCAACCGAATGCTATCTTGGGGCGACCGTCCGTCAGTTCCAGATCCGACGATCTAATCGTAAAGGCCGCCTCGCTCTATGAATCGCTCTGGGTAAACCCTGATCTCCGCCAGAGCGGTTTGCACGCCCACCGAGAGAATTGGACTGCTGTAGGTGTGTTCCCCCTTTGTGTTGTCGAAGAAGCAGCCCTGTGGGTCGATCATCAAGTAGCTGCCCGTCATCACCTCGTTGTTCTCGGGGATCACCCTGATGCCATCCCGCTCGACCGACCCATTCCGGTCCACATAGAGGTCGAATTCGTCGGGGGTAATTGCGAACTCGTCGAAATGAAAATCGTTCTGGCCTTCCACCGGTAGCGCCTGGAAAATCTTCCACCTCTCCGGTCCCATGGCCTTGATGAAGGATCGGAAGTCCTCGTCAACATTATGGCGGTTCACTACCGTGTTGACCTTGAGGCGCATGCCGCGGGCCCTTGCGCTTTCTCCGATGCTCAGGTAATCCGCCCTTGTCATTGGCGACTTGCCCTTGACCGTCCGGCCAATTTTCTGCTGGGTTTCGGCGTCCACGCTGTCGATGCTGATGGCCAGGATATTGAGGGAGTCGGCGAGGTTGTCCAGCCAAGCTTCCGTGATCCTGGAGCCGTTGGTCACCACGGAGGTGGTCAGGCCCAGTGACTTGGCATGGCGGATCAGTTCGGAGAGCCAGGGACAGAGCGTGGGTTCGCCACCGGCGAAGTTGATCTTGCGGAAGCCAGCCACGGCGATGAGGGTGATCAGGCGGACCGAGTCATCTTGGGGGAGACAGGTGGCGACTTGGGGAGGTAGGTCGAGGAAAGTTGCGAAGCAGAAGCCGCAGCTCATGTTGCACGACTTCCAGAGGTGGTAGTTTACCGTGGTTACCTCATTGGCGATGGAACATTGTTGGACACTCACTTTTCGTATCCCGACCCTTGGATTTAACACCGCAGTCTGTTGGGACGACCTTGCGACAGCCAAGGAGACTGCCGCCGCAGTGTTGGGGTCTAGTGTTCAGCTTACCGGGCTTGCTGGCATTTGTACAGTGTAGTGTCTGTAAGAAGTGCGATTCATTGGGTGGACCAACTGTTCCGCCAATGGGACATCTCTCTAACTGGGTCAAGGTAGAATCGCGTCCCTCATTCTACAGGTCGGGCCATATTAACCATTTCTCCCTTTCCAGGAAAATTGGAGACGCCCCGAGTGGCGCCACAGGAGTAGCCCTTCGAGGAAGTCCGGCCATCCAGTCTCCTCCAGAGACGAGCGGAAGATGCTGGCCACGAAGACCGACAAGATGATGTCGTGTGTGACGAAGACGTGCAGCCGACCGTTTTCGCCCAGGGGGCTTGTTGCCAACTCTTGCAGAATCTCGACTCCCTCTGGGGTTGGCCGCATACCCGGCAGTGGCATGGCATCCTGGAGTTGGCGACGGGCGATTTCAGGAATCGGCAACTCCAGGAAGAGCGGACCAGCGGCCTCGGAATCGACAATGAAAGCGCCGGGGCCCCCAAGGTGCCTGTCCGTAAGGAGCTCGGCAGAAGTACCAGCTCCCCGGAACATCGCCCGCGCGGTTTGAACACATCTGGGCACCGGGCTGGACACTATGGTCAGCGCCCTGTTTTCCGACAGGGCCGCTCCCAAATGTTCCGCCGCCTGGGTTCCCTCTGCGGTGAGGTTCGCGTCATGCCCGAATGTGCCCGCCGGGATAGCCTCGCGCTCGGCGTGCCTGATAACCAATGAGGCATCCACTCCCTCGGGGACCTCGGCCAATTGCTCCATGATGGATGTCACAGGATCGGGTTTGGTCAAACGGCCCTCGCCCTGATGACTGAACTCACCGTTTGTGTCGGGATTACCTCGAGAAGCGCAAACCCGGCACAGTCCAGAAGGCGCCTGAACTGTTCCTCAGTGCGCTCGGCGCCACCAGCCACGATCAGCATGTTCAGGTCCAGTAGGCCACCGGCGCCAGAGGTGTCGTCCGGCACCATCTCGATCACGTAGAGCGTGCCACCCGTCGGCATCGCCTCCCTGGCCCGGGCGAGAATGCGGACCGCCTCATCGTCGGGCCAGTCGTGCAGCACTCTCGCCAGCACCACCGCATCGGAACGGACCGGCCACGGTTCGAAGAAATCGCCGGGAGCAAAACGGCAGCGGCCCTTCAGTTCGTCAATCGGATCGGCTTCGAGGACAACCTCCGGGAGGTCCATCACCGTGGCCGTCAGGTTGGGGTAAGCGCGGAGAAGCTCAAAGGCCAATCTGCCGGTCCCGCCGCCCGCATCAAGGATGTGGTCGTGGATTCCAAAGTCCCAAGCCTCCGCCAATGACCGGTAGTCGTGCTTGGCGTAGCTGGCGAAGGCCCTGTGGACGGACTGCAACTGTTCCGGCCTGTCCCTAAGGCGCTCGAAGAGGTTCTGGCCGTACAGCTTCCTGAACGCAGAGCGACCTGTGCGCAGGGAATACTCCGCTTCCGCCCATGCCGCATAAGTCTCGCCCCCCCAGAGCGAAGCGGCGCCTGCCAGCGAAAATGGGTGTGAGCGTTGCAGGAGAGTGCCCTTTTCAGTGGGATGGTAAGCACCATCTGCATCGCGCCGGACCAACCCCAGTTCCGCCAATGCCCGCATCAGCCGGGCGCCCACGGAGTCTGCCAGTTCAAGTGATCTCTCGATGTCCTGCGCGGACGCTGGCAGGGACTCGAATACCCCCAGTTCCACCGCTCCTCGGATGGCCTGCGTTCTCCACATCCCCACCATGTCGCCGGACAGTTCCTCCAATGGGGAGCGCAGCGGCCCTCGCAATTCCACCAGGGTCTCGCCCGTTTCTCCGATGACCGACAGCGACCCGTCGATTCCCTCCACCCTGGCCTGTCCGTTGTAGAAGGGTTCCACGTTCCTGTAACGGTTCCGGTATAGCGACTGTCCGTGCATGTCGACGTGATGCCAACCCTGCTCGTCGCGGGCTCGGGCGAAATCCTTGTGGAACACGTCCAGGTCCAGGAACCAACGGCCATGCAGGAGCACGCCGGACTGGTCGATATGGCTGTGCCGCCCGTCACCGCGCTGCACCACCGCGTAGCCGTCCTTGAAATCCCCGGCGTAACGGTGGAGTTCAGAATAGGCAGGCGTGCCATCTCCGCCGATGTGAAAATACCGCCCGTCAGAGAGGCGCACCGGGCATCGGCTCTCCTGGAAATTTCCGCACCAAGCGTATCGCTCGGGGTAGAGGGGACTGCCGTCGGGCAGGAGGTGGCACCATCCATCTGCGGAGTGGACTGCGGCGCGCCCCTCGTAGAACCCGAATGCCCTGACGTGGCGTGCATCGTAGGCCGGCAGCCCCTCGGGGTTGATGTGGTAGGCACCCGAGTCATCCAGCACCGGCGCAAGGCCCGGCGCGTGGAACTTCAGCACCTCCTGAAACCGCGCCGCATAGGCAGGCCTTCCGTCGCAGACGTGGTGAGTGCCGTCCGCCGATATCCGGTAGTCCCGCCAGTTGCCGCTCACGGGCCTTCGGGCCTCCGCATGTTGCATCCCTGGCAGAGCGGCTTATCCATGTAGACGGATCGGAGGTCGCGGTAGGCATCACCCTGCCAGATGTCGTAAAGGCTGATGTGGTTGACGTTGCCGAAATCGCCCAGCGTGCGACGCAGGACATCGGGCGCGCAGCAGGGATTGAACCTGCCGTCGGAGGCCACCCATGCCTCCTGTCCCAGGAACGGACACTCCGCACCGGCGGCTATCTCGCCCTCGTCGTCGGCATCGAGCCTGAAGATGTTCTCCAGCAGCACCCTGCTCCCGTCGGGCAAACGGTACCTTTCCACGGCGTTGTACGCTGCGTCCACCGTGGTGTTCCACCTCTCGATGGCCTCGGGACTGCGGCGCATGGACTGGTCCTTGATCTGAGAGAAATGCACCCACAGGTGATGGCCCTTCACACGGTCAACCCCCATTTCGGCCGCCAGTCTCACCACATCGGGCAGTTCGACGTGGTTGACCTCCATGAAGGTGAGCTGGAACGTGACCCGGCAGCGGTTGCCGCCACGGGCCGCGTGTTCGTCCCGGACGGCGATGAACGTGCGGACGTTCTCCAGAACTGTCTCCCATCTTGTGCCCAGCATCACCCTTTCCTGGGTCTCCTTGGTGGAGCCGTTCCAAGACACCTTGACGTCGGAGGTGACGGGCACGATGCGCTCCGCCCATGCCCTGGCTCCCCTGCGGGGGAAAGTGCCGTTGGTGGTCAGGTTGAGCTTGACCCCGTACCGGGCGCAGAGGTCCAGTATCTCGTCGAATTCCCGGTACAGCAGCGGCTCACCCATGGTCGAGGGAATGACCTCACGCAAGGGCGTGCCGACCGATTCGGCCAGGACCCTGCGCACCAGGTCGATGTCCATGCGGCGCCTGGGTAGTCCCGCGCTTAGCCGATCGGGCTGCGTCGTGCTGTACGGCGAGTGGTCCTCGCACATGATGCAGTGGAGGTTGCAGTCGTCGGGGTTGGTGTCGAATGTGATCCGCCATGGCCCCGGTCTGACGCTTGACGATGGTCCGGTTGCTGGCTCCGCGTTGTTGACCGTTGTCATCGCGTCCTCCTTTCGCGGACCAGTCTCTCGTAGATCTGCTCCACGGCGAGGGCGTGGTCCCTGATGTCCGGGACGTTGCCGTCCGCCGATTGCAGGTACCCTCGGCTGCCCAGCCGCATCGCCAGTTCCGGGTCGTCGGCCAGCCGCTGCATCTGTCGGGCCAGAGATTCGGGGTCCCTGTGGGCAAAGAGCAGGCCGTTCACCTCGTGGTGTACATACTCGGCCATTCCGCCGTAGTCGGCCGTGATTACCGGGACTCTGGTCTGTTGGGCCTCGTGGATCACCAGGGGCGAGTTCTCAGCCCAGATGGACGGCACCACGATGGCGTCGCAACGGTTGAACACGTTGGGAACGATGTCTTGGTTGCGGTACTCACCCATCCATTCGACCCGGTCTCCGGCAGACCCAGGCAGATTGCGGGCCAGAGTCCTGAGGCCCGCGGTCTCGACGCCCCGGTCGCGCCCCCAGATCCGGAGCCTGGACTCGCCGGACAGTTTACCAAAGGCCTGAATCAGGTGGTCCACGCCCTTGGCCGGTATATGGGTGCCGATGTACCCGAAGGTGAAGGGCTCTCCAGAAACTCGCTCCCTGCCCGCCATTCTGTCCAGGTGGAATCCGTAGTCGAGGTAGACAAGCTTCTCTTCCGGAAGCCCGAACTCGTCCCTGAATCGGCGCAGCAGGTACATCGCCGGTGCGATGAATACTTCCACCGCGTCGCACACCTCGCGAATGTGCGCCATGCGACGGCCCACCCACCGGGTCCAGTAGTCCGTGTCCAGTTCGTATTCCCGCTGGTCGCCCGAGAAGTACCGGGAGTAACACCGCTCGGCGCACTTGCGGTCATCCTGCCCGTCACAGACAGCCCACGGGTCCATGGAATTCTCCGGGTACATCTGGATGAACTGTCCCCGTGGACACATCAGCCAGTAGTCGTGCAGCGTGAACACCACGGGCACGCCGCGCCCCCGGGCCGCAAACACCAGCGATGTAGACAGATGGTTCAGGTGCCCGATATGCACCACGTCGGGCCTGACCTCGTCGAGGACACTGGCGAACGCATCGTCCACGGCTTGGTGCCGGTAGCCGTCCCTAGCCCTCGCCATGTTGACGACATGCAGCCTGATTCCCGGCGAAGACGGGTCGCTGTCTCCCTGCAAGTCGTATTCGGGCAGGAAGGCGTTCTCCTGCCTAGTGAACACGTGGACCTCGTGCCGCTCCGACAGCGCCTGCGCCAGGCCCTGGGTGTACACCTCCGAGCCGGCGTTGTAGCGCATCGGGTAGCCGTGGATTACCTGGAGGACTTTCAGTGGGTACATCGGCAATCTTGGGGCACCGCTTATAAGATCACGCCACAGTCAATCATTTCGCAGTTACGTCTAAAGGTGGGCGAACGGGTTCCTCTTTTCGAGTTTGGGTGCAGCCAAGCGATTAACCTTAAGGGTTTGGTCGCCTATAGAGTAAGAGCATTGCCCTGAGCCGCAGGCCCCTCATACATTGCTCTCGAATGCCGAACGATATCAGGCGCCTATTTCTATTAGCAAACGAGTATAGGAAAATTGGCACAAATTTAGCTGCGACCCCGGAATTCTAATGGCATCTTGAAGACCACATTTACGCCAGCGCGACTGCTATCTTGGTCCTTGATGAGACTCAAGTTCGATTGAGCCGCTCAAGTAGGGGGTCAATAACTCCTGCCTCAGCAAATCCTTTGGCGCGGAGAAGGCAACTGTCGCAAGTCCCACAGGGGGTCCTCCCGCCTTCGTAGCAACTCCAAGTGTATTCCAACGGCGCCCCGAGCCTCATACCAAGGGCCACGATTTCCGCCTTAGTAAGTTCGATTATTGGCGTTTCGACCTTGATCGGAACGCCGTACTCGGTCCAGAGCTTGCTGCCGAGAGCTAGCACGTTCTTCATCGCCTCGTAGAACTCCGGGCGGCAGTCGGGGTACCCACTGTAGTCCAGGGCGTTCGGGGCCATATATACAGACGCGGAAATGCTGGCGGCGTCAACCCCTTCCAGTTCGATGGCGTGCAGGACCCTGCTTTCGAGGCTGGCAGCAGCCAAGGAAAGAAATATCGTGTTGCGGAGCGGAACATAGGTTATCGGAACGCCGAATCCTATCTGCTCGGCGGACCGCTCCGCCGGAACCGGAAAGCGGTCGGGGTTGGTGAGGGCTGAGTACCAGGCGACCTTGGAGAGGAAGGAGATGTCGACCAATTCGTGCTCGACTCCCAGGATCCCAGCGATATGACCCGCGCAATCCACTTCCTTGGAATGGGCCTGCCCATAATAAAACGTGATGGACGAGATAAAATCGCTACGGTCTTTTGCATAGGCGGTTACAGTCGTGGAGTCGAGACCTCCCGACAGGAGGGTCAAGCCGTACTCTGGCATGTAGCGCTCCGCTTCTTTGGATTCGCGTTCCAGCCTCTGTGATTCTGGCCGGTGCGTCTAAATCATAACGCGCGCAATTCTCTTTTCCGACACCTTTTCACATTGAGAAGCTATCTTGGAGGACTCTCAAGATACTCGAAGAACCCTTTCCCGCAGGATAGAGAACATCCATCCCGGCTGGACGGGACCGCTTAATGAACTCCGTCGCAGCATGGGCAGCAGACCTCAAGCAGACCACAAATATATCCGCCCTCCTGGCCAGCTCTTCGAGTCTCCGGCTCCCGACGCGGTCATTGGCCAACTCCACCCGTACGCCTGGATACAAAGCTTGCAGGAGGCGGCCGGTACGCTGGGCAACTGAATCGGTAAGAGTGTAGACTGCCACCGTCTTTCCTGCCAGATTAACAGAGGCAACTGTCTCCTCGGTAGCTTCATCCGCTACGGGAACCACCACATCGTACCCGAATACCTGGCCTAAGTCGTTGGCCAGAACGACCTCTTCGGCCGACAGACGGGAACTGGCGGAATGCAGTCCTGCAGCGATCCTCCCCCATAGTTCTTGCCGGCTCTCGGCATCCGGGGAAGCGTAATCGGCGATGGTCTCGGCCAACTCGAGAAAAACGCTTGCGTCGGTCCTTCCCGGTCCCTCGGGCAGAACGTCCCCCATGTCACCCAGCAGTTTGGCGTAATCCTCTCGTTCCGTTCCCAGGTCAAGAATGGCCTCCAGAAGTTCCCTGGCGATGACGACGGCCTCCTTCGACCAACGCACAGACAGGTACAGGAGAATGCGCTCATAGACCGCACGATACAGTTCCCGCAGGGAGGAATTCGGCCATGCCGGGTCTGATTGCAGCCACTGCACCAGCGAGGGAAGAACATCAAGGAGCCGGACTTCCGGCACTGGTGCGGCCGTTTCTATGGCATAGACAAGTTCAGCAACGCGGCGCCCGTCTCCGAGGTGTTCACTGACCCTCCAGCGTTCGAGGACCGTCAGCAGGAAGTCTTGAGGAACAGAGAAGTCCTCTCTCTCCAGTATCCCGATCCATTCAACCCAGTTTTCCGGCACAAATGTCTCAGCACACTGATCGGCCATCCTTTGGTATGCGAGGCGATTGAACGAGTTGGAAAGGAGTGTATTCCTGTCGTCCTCTACCAGGCTTTCCACGTAGGCGACCAAGATTCTGAAAGCATCGATGGTATCCAGTTGCGTCGCTGCGAACACACCGGCCCGGGCCCGTTCCAGGTTCGGGGGCGATTCTCCGGACCTGAGCACCTCAATCTGACGTTGGAATTCTGCTTCGGGTGAAGTGCTCCCGGCTTCTGGTCCGGGACTGTCCTGGAAGAAAAGCTGCCGTAGGGCCTCAAACGATTTGCGGTCCTCCTCAGTCCAGTGATCCGAGATGCTTCGCAACTTGTCTGCCAGTTGTGCATCGGGGGGATCCGACACACCTGCGGCCAGAACGAAGGCCCTGCCGGCGACGGGCGATACATACTCTGGGCATATACCGAACAGGTTCCCGGTTATGGGCAGCACATTGTCGCGGAATCCGGAAACAAGTGTGTCCGGGTCCTCCTCGTCTTCCAGTGCAACGATGTGCGTCCTATAGACCGCCTCTGCCAGCAGATCCGTAATCTTGCCGGCCCGGCGTGCCTGGCAAAGGGAGGGGAAAGTGTCCAGTTGGCAAATCTCCTCCCATTCCTGGAACCTTGAAAGCAATCGCACCGTCATAGCGCCAAGATTTACGGCGTCCAATCGCATGTTGCTTCGAAGGAACTGGATGGCCTGCTCAGCACCTCTCCGATCGTATGCAGCTAACGACATTTCGAACTGCTGGCGTTCCTGGGGCGTGGTCCTTGGCTGGCTGGTTGAAAACGAACCGCCCTGGTCTACCAAGGTCCGCAGCCGTGCGAGGGCTGCAAGCGCGTACCTTCCTCGTTCTTGTTCGCCTCCTGCAGTGAAATGGAATCCGGCGGGATATCCGTTATTCACTAGCAGCGCTTCCAGGTCATCCCATTCATTGAAAGGAAGCGACTGACCCGAGAAGTCCGTGACCGTGCGACCGATGGAAGCCCGCAGCAGGGCCAACAATCGCTGCTGCTGGGCGTGGGTCGAAGCCAGAGCGTAGTAGTGCATCTGCAGGTTAATCACACACGGAATGATTGCCCCAGGAAACAGGTCGTCCTCAAGTGTACCTAGGACGGTTTCCATGGTTCTCAGCCTGCCTGCATGCTGATTCCCCCGAAGCACATCCCAACCCAGTAGGGGCCGGACCATGGGCATCAGAGAGGAACCGTCGGCACCCTTCAAGCTCATAGGCGGTAACCCCATTGGCTTTCTAGTACCAGGCGCCTCTCGTGGACCACCTCGGGTTGGCAGCGGTAGGAGAGGTGCTCCTGGTTATAGTTGATACCCCGGTAGGTGAAATTCATGGACCCATCCAACGTGAAATGGTCAGTCAGGATGCCTTTTTCGTGCACCTGGTTTTCGATGATGACATGAACTCGGTCCGGATGCAGAGCGCACAGGTCGTATATCCTGGAGAGGAAATCGTCGTTCTTGGGGTCTTGGCTGGTGATCACGACCACCTCAGACCCGCGCTGCACCAATTCGCCGAGCACCTCGGAAAAGCGTATGGGCGTGGAGGGCCAACGGGGCGCCAGAGCCCCGAACTGCCGAGACCTGTTGTCGATCAGATCGAAGTCGGTTATCCACGGCGAAGAGATCCACAGTCTTGAACTGGGGAACAGCAATTCGGCAAGAAAGAGCGACTGGAGCAAATCGGCAGGCAGGTCAGCTGACCGCTGCGAGTATATTTCTCTGGGTGAGTCCAAAACTTAGAACATTTCCCTCAGGATGAAGGTCAAAATCATGCCATCGCCGAGTTGGTGCTTGGAAATTTTGGGGTACAACTGCAGATAATCCACCTCCACAGGGGTGCTGAGAAGTTGAAATATAACCCCGCTGAAATCAACTTCCCTCTCCAGAGGGATTCTCAGCCTTACCACACCCATCAAGGCCAAGGATTTCGCGTACCGGTCTTCCCAGTCCTCCCGGCCGAACTCGACCGGGTCCGGGCCGGAGTCCAGCAGGAGCTCACGAACCAGGGCAGGATCGGTGTAGCCCCCGGCCCGGAAGGGCTGGTATGTCTGGAGAGCTCTGGATCGCACCTCCCACTTGCGCGGCCACAGGAGGCCATACAGGACACCCTCCACGTCATCGTCGCTCTGGTCCGCCGGGTTACCTCGGGCCAACAGTTGCCGCACGCTGTCGGCAAAGTCCGGGTGCGAGGAAACGATGGAACAGAAGGTGCGCAGGTCAATTCCCAATTGCAGTTCGCGTTCCCAATTGCGCCAGGCCCGCACCAGGTCCCATATCAACACATCGCTTGCCGAACTGGTGCCAGACCGGAGAATACGATGGTTCATTGCGACCTTCAGGCTGGTCTCTGCGTACATTCTTTGCGTGGCAAGAATCCTGTAGAGTTCCTGCTGGGCGGCGGCCCGCTCGACATGGCCCAACCGGCTTCGAACTTTCCCGACCACCTCAGCGATGGTCGGTTCTGCGACAAAGGCTTCGACGAGTTCGTCCAGACCACTGCTTGTCAGTTCGCCTTCCTCAGGAGAAATCGCTGCTTCTAGAGCTTCTATCAGCATCCTTGGCGTGTCCGATGCCTTGCGGGCGAGCGCCTCCACAGCTCCCGACCCTCCTATCGCGCTTTCGGTGAGCCAGACTTCGGCCGAATCACCCGGATCGCGGTAGGGGTCGCCCCGGTCCAGGTCAAGGAGCAACGAACCCTCCGCCATGTGCTCTGGGGCAGCGGAGTGCGCGGCGGCAAGGAGGGCCTGTCCCAGGGTTTCGTGAATTCTTTCCCGCAGCCAGTTCCCCCACCGCTCTGGTTTTGGATCGCACATCTCCCGGGCGAGAGCCAGGAGCCGTCGTTGAGTTACGTCCGACTCGAGCAGTTCCTCCCAGGCTTGGCCGACTGCCCCGCCACGTATTTCTTCCTCCAGTTCTGTCGGTGCTTCTTTGACGTTCGGTCCATCATAGCTCGGGTCATCTGGCAGGGCCTTCGATGCGGCCTGGGAGAGGATGTCCGCAAAACTTGAAACCGAAAGGTTGCCCAGGATCGATGAGATGTCTGACCGCCCGATAACAGCTGCTCTCGTCAAGGCCAGCAGCGCGGCCCTATGGAGCCTGTCCCTCTGAAACCAGTTGGCAACTAGGGACAGTTCAGGGTCCTCCATCACAAGGTCCCTGAAATAGGCGTTCCTCCACTCCGGCAGATTGTTCGACGCAGCGGCCAGTTCCGACAGTTCATCGGCGTCCGGCAAGTTTACAGCCACTCGTATTGCATCGACTTCCTGCTCGAAACCAATTGCAGCCGGATTGCCCTCAGAGTCAATATACCGGGTCTTTACATTGAATTCTTCGCCATTGGCGCCGCCCCTCTTTACGGTCGAATTGGCCTCGAGAGTGAATCGTCGAACCACTACGTTGGAGTTGGCCGCATGCAGATAGAAATCAAAAGAAACTACGGCTTGTCCCCACTGGGGATCATTGGCCGTTGACAGGCTGATTGGCTCTCTTTCAGCTACGAAGTGCTTCAGCCAGACGTGGCTTCCATTGGAGGTTGAGCTAACCTGGGCATCCATCGCTATCTTCAGACTGACCGTCCACGGGCGATAGCAGACGATATCCTTAACTTCGCCGTCCTGCTCAACTGGTATCGATGCTACCCATTCGTTATCTTTGGCATATTCATCAATTTCCATTTTGTTCACTCCGCTCTGGAGTGGAACTGAAATCCAGTGATTCAGCTTGCCCCTTTCCGGCGCGAATCTCCTGGTAACCCTGCCAGGAACGAGTTGGCGAATGGCGTCCGCGACGCGCATGGATTCGGTTCTCCCTTCGGCCCCCTTCACAGGCGCTGGCAGTGCCACGGCTACTTCAGGCAGGTTGAGATCGCTGAAGAGGTTCGCGGGTAGGAAGTCCGGGAGGGGGTGCGGATATCCCTCCGACTTGATGTCCTCGGATACCTCGCCGCTCAGGGCCGGATGCAATTTCCAGTTGGTCTCCAGCCGTCTGGCCAGCGTCGGCAGTACTTCAAGCAGCAGCGAGCGGGGAGAGCCCCAGATTATTTCGTTGACATCGTCGTCAGACTCCAGCCTCAGCGCCCCTCGCACATAATTGACAAGGTTGTTTCTCAATTCTCCGTTTGATTCCAGTACCTCATTCAAAACCCGGACAGCTCTTTCATGCTTGCGCTTCTTTGTCCGGTCCTCGCCGTCATCGCCCTCGCGAAACGGTCCACTGAGAGCCGTCCACCACGATCCCTTGAGCCCCCCCCGGTCATTTTTTTGGCAAGCCAATCCAGCATTGCGAACCCTGCCTGCATCCGGAGGATGTAGCGATTGCTCACTGGCAAGGTGAAGGGCCTCAGGACGGGGTCGAACAGGCGATCGTAGGACTGGTACATCAACCGATCTCGGCCAAAGTCGGACAGTATGGTGACCGTCCACGGCCGCATCTCCGGAGACCTGCCCGCCCGGCCTCTGCGCTGAACGAAATTGGCCAGTTGGTGGGGGGCCTTGTGCTGCACGACCGCTCCCACCAACGGGTCATTGAAACCCACCTCGAGGGCGGCAGTGGCAACGATCACATCAGCCTCGGCAGCAACCCCTCGATCCTGGGACGACGTACGGCCGATGGTCAACTTGCGGGTCAAAGGGCGGTGCCTCTCTCCCAAATGGGTCCAGTCCTGCCCCAGTTCCGCCCGCAGGAAACGGTCAGGTTGGCTAGATCCGCGCAAGACGGCCAGGGGTTCCCGCTCGCTCACCGGCCTTCCAAAGACGTCCATACCTTCGGCGTCTCGAAGGAAATCGAACAACCGGTTAGTCGCGTCCAAATCATCGGTGAATGCGAAGACCCGGGAGCCGTATCTCCCCCCCGAAGGCGCGGGAGTCGAACCGAGCGGATCTAGCAGCCTGGAGAGGAGGAAACAGGTCTGGATCGTGGTCGACAGGAGTTGGGTCCGGGAACTAGCATCTCCCCGGAGCACCAGTTGATATTCCTTGGCCCTGAATTCCAGTTCCTCCAAGAGGGGCGCGACCTCGTTGACCGACTGCGCCGGCAGGCCGGTGAGCGTGGCAAAGAACCTGGTGGCTTCCTCCAGTGTCGCCGACAGACCCACGTAGCGGACCGGTTCTCCAGCACCCCTGGCGTACCGCCATCTCCTCAAGACCATCGCCACTTGGGCTCCGCTGGTGCCTCCGTAGGTATGAATCTCGTCGAGCAGCAGAAACCTGGCACACTGCGAGCGATTCGGGTGGATGCCAAATACTTCCCGGTTGTAGGAATCGGACAGGCGCCGGTTGAGCGATTCAGCGGTGGTGAATAGAATGTCAGGAGGTTCCCGCTGGGCCTTGAGTTGGGTCAATACGATCTGCGTTTCGTCAACCCGTGCCCTACACCCTCCTTCGCAGTTCAGGATCTCCCTCTTAGCGTCAAGGTCGCTGTACAGCCAGACCATTTCCTCGCCGCAAAGCCGGCAGGTGAGAAAAGGACATATGAATCCCGTTCCTAGCCTAGATCTCTTCCAACGACTGTCTTGAACCGCATGCCGAGTTGCTTCATAAGGCGTGTCGCCGAAGAACGTCCCTAGGCGGAAGGGCCGCTTTCCCAGCCGGGTCAAAGTGTCTGCCATCGGAGCCAGCAGAGTATGTGCCTGGGTGAATTGGTCCTTCAGCAACTCGACGCGAGGGAAAACCGCTACGGCCTTGGTCCAGAAGCTTCCCAACTCGGTCAGTGGCCCTAGTTCGGCAGCCAGCGGCAGGTAGAAGGCCAGGGTCTTTCCGCTGCCGGTACCCGAAGTGAGCACTGTTCCGCTATCGCGGGGGGCCCGTCGCATGATGGCCCTAGCCGCCCTCACCTGGAATCCGGAAAGTTGAATGGAGCCAACGAACGCTTCCACGAGGGTGCGACGAAGGCTGTCGAACACCGGTAGGTCCTCAAAGTCTGCCAGCGCCTGGTCAAGCGATATGTCTCGCCGGGGCAGGCCACGGGGGCGGGCATCTACGCGATAGTCCGATACCAGGTCCGGCGATGACAGCCATGGCCGGCCGGGCAGCAATTGCTTGAGACGCGTGAGCAGCCTGACGCCCTCCGCGAAGCGAGAGCGGAACCGGTAGCCGCCATCGCTCTGGAATTCGAAGAGTAGCAACCCCGACACCAGGACCTCCATGAGGTCTGCCGGAGGCACGGCTTCCCGGAAATTCGAAATGACCCTGGTAGCCATAGCAAGCATTTCCTCTTGGGAAATGCTTCCATCTACATATCCCCACGTTAACGACGGGAACTCGAGTTGCTCCACCTCGTCCAGCAGAGCGTCTATCAATTCCGGCGTGGGTTCCAATTCAGTTAGGCCTCCAGGACACTTGCAGGTCGGAGAGCATTTTGTTGTCCAACAACCACTGCATTGCATCTTCGGTCAATTGCTCGGCGGTAGCGCGGCCTTCGTTAATGGATTGAAACAACTGACGAATCGGAACTGGGATGTCGTCAGGAAGCTCGCTAATCAGGCCTCGCAGTTCCTCAGCCAGTTTGAGCGGCCTCTCCAGTGCCTGCACGGTACTGGGGAGCCCGTTCGCCAGACCATCAATCTGGCCGTAGACTTCGGAGATTCTGCGCGACCGTTCTTGGTAGGCCGTCGACCTGGACAGCAGGCGCAACAGGCCGCTGTCGGTGGCGGGTTTCAGTTCGGACAAATTCCTGGCCCACGCCTCTCGCAACTGCTGGTTGGATTTTTTGGCTATGTTCTCCAGTCCTGTCCTGGTGGAAAACCTCCATTCACCGCTGGCCGCAATGATGCTTTTCCTGTCCGCGGCATACGCCTGCTGCATCGCCTCAAGTTCCGGCCTCAACTGGTGGGCCTGAGCTCTCGGCGTTTCCACGGCAATGCCATTGCCGCGGAACAACTCGATCTGAGCGACCGGTTGTTGGATCATTCCGGCCAGATTGGAGAGGTCGTCAGCACGGGTCTTGAACTGGTTCGCCTCGTCCTCGGTTGCCCTGAGGCCTTCGAGGTCCCTTATGCGCTTCGAAATCTCCCGCATGCGACTAGTCAGGCTGGACATGGGTAGCCTCCATCACCCACAACCCGGAGACCAATTGCCTCAGGGCTGTTTCTATTCTCGCCTGGTTCTCCTGGAGTTCGCTAACGATGATTCCGGAGTTTGACGTCTTGTTGTCAACTGCAGTTTCGAGTTGGTTTAGAAGTTGCGCAAGGGCTGGAATCAGTCTCTTGACAGCACCGCCAACATGGTTTCCCCGACGCCTTCCGAGGTTGTGCAGAAGTTTGAGCGGTTCGTCTCTTTCCAGCAGGCGAAGGGCTCTGCCCAAGAAATTGTCCAGTTGGGCGCTCTCCAGTTCGATGAGAGCCGAGTCCACTGACTGCTTGGTGTTGCTGCTGAACGGTATACCACTGTTCAGAGCGAGGGCTATTAGTTCGCGGATTTCGCCTATTGCTAATCGTCCCTCTATATCTTCGCCAAGGTTACCTTGCCATTCTTTCGCCCAGTCGGTCGCCTCATGCCACTCGACGGCAGCTGCTGTGGGTAGTCCAGTTCGGACTCTGTTGTGTAATCTGGCGAATCTACCAAATTGATTCTGCATGCCCTGGAATTCATCGGGGGGCGGGCTTGATAAGTTCCAGTTCCGGCGCACACGTCTGATGGCCGGAAGCAGCGCTGTTGGGTCAATGAACTGGCCGCGCTGCCCTCCCTTGGTACCGCTGGCGCTGGCACGTACAGCATCTCTCAACGGCGTCAGTTCGCTAGCGAAGGCAGAGTACAAGTTCTGCCACTCCCGGGTCCGGTCGGGAAGTTGGGTGGGCCATTCGGTGAAAAGCGCATTCAACCAGCCAACATCATCGTTCTTCTTCCTCGGCGCCTTTCCCGCCAGGGCAGCGCCGACAGTGAGCATTTCCACTGCCGCCGTGGGAATATCCCATCGGCCCTGCAATCTCCTGAAAGACTCGATCTGTTTCAGGACATCTGACGACCACCGTTCGAGACAGTTCGCAAAGACTGCAAAAAGGTCCCGTCCGCCGTCGAATCCCCAGTTTTCGTGCCGGCTGAACAGGTATAGGCCTTCCAGTGCCATGGCGGCCTCGGTTAGTTCCTGCGGTCCATCGCCAACTGGGATGGTCAGAATTAAGGGTGGCGGCGTCGGATAGGTCATCTGGCGAGCAAAGCGTACGCTGGATGACTTGGTGAAAGGACGCTGGGAGGCACCCGCGAAATAACTCTGAACCAAGCCCTGCGAGTCCCAATCGATATGGCCAATTATCGAGTCGAATACTAACGGCCGGAGTAGGCTGGTAAAACGATCCTGGATTAATTCGCCGTTTCCCCAATCGCGGATTGCCGCCACCACTGGGTCGACGACCTCAGGGGGGTTGGGTACTGGCTCAACATGGACCGGCTCGACGCGAACCGCTTGCTCGGAGAACACGGCGGGTTCGGGACGCTGCTGCTGCGTTCGCTGGAACTGCGGCTTTGTGATCCCAAAGGCTGTGTATAGCTCCTCGGCCAGGTCCGCCGGTTGCTGTCCGCCGTCGCCCCAGAGTTCGAGGATGGCGAGTTGCCTGCCGGCTTGTTGGGGATTCTCCCGTCGCAACTGGTCCTGCACGACCGGAGGCAGTCGGGCGCCCCGCATCTGATTTAGCAACAACTGCGGAGGGAACCTCCCGTCCTTCAGGTCTTCGCCGTAGGTTCCGAGGATCTCGGCCATTACGTCTTTGACCAGCAACCGGGGATTGAACCCACGGTCATGGTCGTCGTTTAGGCGCCTCAGCATGTTCACCAGGGAATCGCTGTTGAAGGGATACAGCCCCACTCCGTCATGGGCACCAAAGGCGGAGTGGCAGACCAATTTGTGAGGACAGTATTCGCACCGGTTCGGGGGATCTCCTCGTTGGTCCTCCGGTAGATCAGCCCAGGCCTCCAGTTCGGATCCGTCCGCCCGGGTCGCATTCAAATACTTTGCCGCGAAAGCGACTATGCTATCCCTGCCGATGGAACCTTCTTCACCTCCGGTCGGGTAGTCCATCTGGAAGACGTAGTTCATCCGGGTCTGCACGGTGTTTGGCAACCGGGTGTAGTATCCAGACGTCACGGCCGCCGCCCACCGCAGGCGGCACAGCCCGTTGTCCTCGTTGCCCACTTCGATCAACGCCTCCAACAACGACAGATCGAGTCCCTGCAACCGCGCTAGGTCTTCAACAAGCAAGACCAGTTCTTTGCTCTGCGCCTTTAGATCGCGCCTGACTTCCTGGAGTAACCGGATCAGTCGGTCGCCAGAGAAGTTCAGGACCTGGGGTATAGCCCTGTTCAGATTACGGTTCATGATGTCGACGGACAATTCCTGGCTTTCAGGACTCGAACGAAGGAAATCACATGTGTTCCTTGTGTCCCGGGCCATTTCGGCCGTCTGTATTCCACTGAGCGGCAGGTCAGCAATGGAGAATTCCCGTCGATCCTCCGCCGGCAGGTAGTCCTTGGATTCACTGAGCACCTGGGTGGCCAGTTGCTCGATTATTCCCCCGACCTTGCTGAGGTGGCGCCTCAGGGTCGGGTCAAGGAACAAGTTGGGCAAAATCTGGATCAACGCATTTTCCAGGTCAGGGTTCGAGGTTCCGCTCACTTGATCACTCTGAATTGTGTCGGCAATTGCTGACATGAGCCTACCCTGGAGGTCCTGGGGCGAACTGTGCTGCGACCCAGAACGCTTGAGTTCATCCAGGTAAGGCTGCCTTTCGGTTTCTGGCAGAGCGCCGATGATCAGTTCGAGCACTCCCCGCAGGCTGACCCCAGTCCGGGGGATGGCTATGGTATACCGGTCAGCCGACGCCGACAGGTTATATTTCATCCAACTAATGAAATGGGATTTGCCCGAGCCAGAGTCCCCCAGGACTGCAACCTGCATGTGCGGGGAGTCCAAGGACAGAAATGCCTGGAGAAACTCTTGGGGTTGCATGGACCAGTTGGTATCCACTCTGCCGGTTCCCCCTCCGGGCCTCGGACTTGTCGCCCTCAATGGGAATTCCGAGTGGACCGCAAGAAATATATGGCGAGACGCATATTCGGCATCGGTGTTCAGCACCTGCCGGACCCTCCCTGTGTCCCAGCACATGTAACTCTGAAATGCCACGTCTACCCTCCAGAAGTCCCAGCCACCCTTACGTGGCTGACTGCTCTCAACTCTGGTCCGAAATCGAGGTTCAATGCAGGAGCATCGGCCATGCGTTCCATGGCAATCCGACCGCTACGCTCCAGTCGTCGCAAGGCAAAACTGGTTGAACTAGAGATGTACCCATCGGGACGCTGCCTGTCGGAGGCAATTATGGACTCCACGGCACCTCGGGCAGTTCCCCCCTCCAGCACCGGCAGGTCGACAGCCAGTCTCGACAGGAATTCTCTAACGGGCACCCGGTCCTGGTTGGCTTCCCAGCGACCCAGATTTCTGGCTATGGCCGTGGTGGGATCGGGGACAACCACATTCCGACTGTCGATTTCGAGCCGCCAGGCAAGTCCAAGGAACCAGGCCCAATAGACAAACTGGTTGCACCGGGCCCTGTTGGTCAGTTCGAATGATCCACCTTCTGGACCACAGTCCCGTTCAACGAGACCTCTGTAATTGTCCTCCCAAGCAAGCGGACTTGCTGGATCTAGACAAAGCAACCATGCCAGCGCGCGCGGGAAGGCCTCCTGACCATGCTTCGCTGCTTCCTCCGGGTTCAGTAGCTTTTCGTGCAGGTAGCCAAGAAAGCGGTCCTCTGTCAGATCGGTCAGTTTGGGAGACACTATCAGGGAACCGTCATCGCCCGAGGCTACCATACCCAAGATACGAAGCTCACGCACCACATCGTCACCGATTGCGCTTCCTCCTTGCGGCTCGTCATCTCCGGTGGGATTCCTCGCCAACTCCCCGGGCAGCAGGGTCTGCTGCAGCACTTCGTTCGTGACGCCGCCAGGTCCGCAACTGGCAACGAACCGCAGTGCTATCAGCAGTCGATTTGGGGTAGCAGTCAGGGAAGTTATTACGCTCATTGGCTCATCCTGTAAAAGAACAGTTCGAGACTGGCCAACTGCGGACCCTGGAAGCGGTCCCGCAGCAGCGCTCCCGGGATGCCGGGATCCGGCGAGTCTCGATGCGCGAATATGAAATGTGTCTCGGCGGGCTTCCTAGGCCGCAGGATATGCCGCGGAATCCTGTACCCTGGAGGAATGATGACTGCAACAGGCGCCGCCGGGAGGTAATCGAAGGGCGGCAACTCCGTCGAGGAAAATATAGGGATGTCCGGCAGTTCCCCTTGCACATCCGCGGCCTGCAACGGCGCCCCCGGCAATGAGATCAAATTCCGGACCCCGCAGGAGGCCATTGCGGCCATTCTCTGCCTCCAGCGTCGGAGAGTCGGCCCGTCCAGGACATCGTCGTAAAAGATCAGGACTCGATTTGTGTCGTCCAGCAATCTTGAAGCCGGTGCGGCAACGCCTGCGGTCCATTGCCACGGTATACTGGGAATCTGCGGGGCCTCGGTGGGCCGTTCAACTTCGGTCCGCCGGCAATGCGGACAGCCGGCGCAGGCCCTGGCCACCGGGACAGTCCTCTCGGGGTCGTCGTCAGAAGGCTTCCACGCTACTTCGTACACTGGGGCCAGCAAATCGGCTGCGCATTGCCTGCTCCGCAGGAACTGGCGCATCTTGTCCAGATTTGACCGGGAAGCAGATTCCATGCGCTTTCTATAGGGTTCCACCATTTCCGTCCATGCCAAATCATCCTGATGCCGCGGGTCTAAGACTTTCACCCTGTGGATTTCACGCCGTCTTGCTGGTGAGGCCCCCTCATCCTGACCCCCGTCTGGTTCACCACTGGATGCCGTCTCTCTCCACGAAACTGGGCCAAGGAGTTCCAACATTCCGGAATTGGCCATGAGGGTCAGGGCTCGTTGATTCCAACCGGTGTTGGTCTCGCCCTCCATATCGATATGCCTTTGATCAGTGCCGGGCGGGACATCAACCGGGAGGCGGAACACTCCATCCCCTTCGTGCACTTTTTCGGGGTGGTTGAACATGGCGTCCCAGCGTCGGCGGGCGACCTCTATGGTCAGCAGCCTCCGGCTGTTCAGGGAACTGGCCATCTGAAAATCATCCCTTTCGCTGTAGTGTTCCTCGCGGACAGGCACTATTATTGAGGCGGCCACTTTCCCGTCCCTGCCACCCCGTCCCACTTCCTGGTAGAACCTGTCCAGAGTTTCCGGCACGCAGGCGTGGATCACAGTTCTGACATTGGGGTGGTCGATCCCCAAGCCGAAAGCGGACGTGCCCACCACGAGATCCAGTTCCTGCTTCCGCCAGGCGCCAACCACCCTTTCCCTTTCGGCTGTCGAACTTCTGCCGGTCAACATCGCCAGCCGCCGGAACCCCAACTCTCGGAGACTGCTGCGCCATCCCTCGGCGTGTTCCACCTCCGTCACATACAAAATCGCGGGCCGGGGCATGTGCAGAAGAGCCTCCGTTACACGCCTCTTGCGCTCCTCACGTCCGGTGGGACCTGCAACCCAGTACTCGATTTCCGGACGCAATTGGGTGGAACTGACCAGTTGAATACCACCGCTGGCAAGGTCGCTTGGGAAGATTGATTGAAGAGTGTCAAGCGTAGTCCCCGTAAAGGTGGCAGATAGTAGCAGGGTCCGGGGCCGAGCGCCACCGGGCGCATTCTCCAGGATCTTCGTACGAATTCCGCCAAGCAACTGGAAATCGGCCCTAAAATTGGCTCCCCAGGCATCGACGAGATGGGCCTCATCAACCACCAATGCTCGTAAAAAGCCCTGCGACGCCGCATCGCTCAAGGGGGAAAAGAGTGCACCGCAAACTGACTCGGGAGCTGCGAAGCAGAGGCCCTGGGTCCCGTTCCTTATCCGTTCGACAATCGCCCGCTTTTCGTTGTCCGGCATACCACCGATATAGGCGACGGGATGCTCGGCGATTCCCATTTCCTGGACTCTTCGCTGGTGGTCGAGGGCTAATGCGACCGTGGGTGTGACTACCAGAGTTACACCGGGCAGGCCGTCGGTTGCCCTATAACCGAACGAGGCGATGGTCTGAAACACGAAGCTTTTGCCCTCACCCGTCGGGAGGCAAACCACGAGGGTGGAACCCGTTGGGGCGCAGAGGGCCGCCCTGACCGCAGTTCGCTGACCGGGACTCTGGTAGTTTTGATGCCCCGGAATCCCGGACATGAAGGGGTCTCCTTGAACCGGATGGGTCCTCCTACGCTGGCTTTCGGATGCCGCCGCGCCATCCACGCCGCCGAGTGCCGGGTCGGGTAGCCAGTTTGGAATCCATGGGTTCGCCTGAATGGTTGTGCCGTTTCCTGCCGACACGGCGGTGATGCCCGCCAGTTTCCATTCCTGTGCAGTGGGCCAGTTCAGACCCTGGGGCAACCTGATTCGTGCCGGAGACCGGAAGTCGGACTGCGCATCGTAGTTCCTCAGGCATTGCCTGATAAGAACAGCTAGGTCAAGCCGGGACGGCCTGCCGGAGCGCGTGGTGTTGGTTGGCGCCAACGCCCCCTTTAGTCGCAGGAGGCAAATGGGGACATCTTGTCCGCTCGACGTGTCTGCCACACCCAACTGTCCGGCGATGTCGGGTAAAGCATCGTTATCAGGCATGTTTCCGCCCCATCAGTCGTTTCTGCTTGTTTGATACCCGATAGTAATCTGGCTGTTTGGCCAGCGCCGATTTCTTCGTCCTGCTATGTCTTACTGCAATACATCGTCCTTCGGAGGACGATCAGAGACGATGACGAGGCCGATCGAGTCGAGCCTGATGGTGGGCGATGCGATGCCCGCAGCGACCGCAGAGTTGACCAGGATGTCCACTTCCAGCCCGGACGCAGTCCCACCGCTCTCTTCGAGTATGGCTTTAACTCGACGCTCCAGGCCCCACCTGCTTACATCGAGTTCAGCCAGTGCGCTTTGCACTCTGCCGTTGACCATTGAATTGAACTGCTGGGTTGTGCGCAGTTGGGCCTCTGCCTCCTGCCGCACCCTGTTGCATGCGGAAAACAGTTCGTCAAATCCAATGGCCTCATAGAGTGCGTTCCTTCGACTGCCCAGGTTGAAGTCCATGCGTCCCGACGCGTCAGGATCAGTCGTGTATGGGCGGACCAATACGTCCAGCAGAAATGGATTCGACACTGGCTGCATCTGGATGTCGATGTAAAGTTGGTCCGTCCAAGGTGGCAGTATCGAATCCAGACGTCGCTTTATCCCGGCCAGGGATATGGGAAACGTCTCGGGTAGGGATGAGTTCCTCAGTACGTCTTGCGCAGCATCTAGGCTGGCCTCTACCACGAATACCAAGCGAAACCCCAACCATGGCCCCCGTGACTCTCCCGGCCAATCCGGCTCCATCCTCCAAGTCGCATAGGCAGTACCGCGATCATCCAATCGCAGCATCTTTTCCAGGTTGTCTACCAGTTCCAGTCCTGGCCGAACCAAGCGCAACCCGCGGCGACGGCTAGCAGACTGGCGCTCGTAAGTCATGGGAGTGGTCAAGGATTCTTCAGAGAACAGTGCCTGTAAGGGATTCTTTGGGATCAGGGTCCTGGAAGTCCAGTGCAGCCTGAAGGCTCTCGCACCAGGGAAATCCTCCAACCACTCGTCGCTGAAATGTAGGACTTCGGTCAGCCACGTATGCAGGGATTGGTAATGGTCGTATGTGTCCCGGGAAACGATCGCCTGGAACGCATCCGTATCCTCAGGGGAAATAAGAGACCGGCTGTCCAGCGCATACTGCTCGTCCAGCCGCTCACGTTCCTGCCGGACTGCCTCCCTGACGCGCGGACCAAGGGCACTGATTCCCGCAGTTCCACTCCTGTACAGGGCCATAACGACCTCCTGCTGCAGTTCATCGAGGAGAAACTGCACTTCGGAAATGGACTGCTCGAACACTTGGAAATCATCGCGCAGCAGTTCGAACCATGCTTGCCATGGATGAACATAGTCAGCGTATGGGGTCACGACCCAGTGATGTATTGCCCTGTCCGGAAGTAGTTCCCGCCCGAACCGGTCAAGGCGTCCTATCCGCTGTTCGATTCGTGTCGGAGCCACGGGAAGATCGAGGTGGACTATCCCGTGGGCATACTGTAGATTGAGGCCCTCCTCTCCTCGTTGGTCAAAGCAGATTACAGCCGGGCCGTGGGAAGCGAAGAAACCGTCGACCGCCGAAACGGTCTCCTCCTCGGTGGAGTCTCCCATTACGACAAATACGTCGGCAACTCGTTCGGTCCGCAATCTGTTGGCCACGTTCTCAACGAATGCAGTGGACGACCCAAAAGTAACGAGCCGCGGGAGGTAAGCCGTGCTTGCGATTTTCCGCAGGGCCTGGGCGATCACCGTGACTGCGAACCCGGACCGCGTGAATTCGGACTGTTCGTCAAGAATAGCTAGGGCATGTTCCAATGCTATTCTGTCGTCCCGGAAGGATTGGGCGCGACCCGACTCGATGGCCCTCAATTGCGATTCTAGTTCCTGGCCACAAGCCACCAAGTCGATGGCGAGTGCCTCGTGGAGCCTCAAATATCGGTGGGCCATGGCCCGCTCAAATTCTTCCGCTGAATTCCCAGACATCGTTGCCAAAGCCCCGAGGGACAGGGACCTCCACTGGTCAAGAGCCAACACCATTGAGGGGGTCCTTTCATCCTCGTCTTCGGCCAGAACGGGCGACAGCGCCAGCCTGGCAAGAGATCCCTGGTTTGACAGATCTTTCCGTCTTGTACGTATCATTCTTTGATGGAGCCTGTAGGTGTCTGAGATGTGGTGATAGAACTCCCTCACGGCGGCGGAGACCGATTGCTGATCCTGCTGCTCGAGGGACTGCTCTATCCTGGCTACGAGATTCTTGGCGAGTTCGTCCTCGGGAACCAACTCTAGCAATGATCTCAACGACATCCTGAGAAATACTGGGTTCTGGTCTGGCCTTATAGTCAGCAGAAAGCGACCGAATTCCTGACGTTTAGCCAACTTCTGCCGAAAGGCGACCTCATCATCGAGCCGGTAGGAAATGGGATCAAGCAAGTGGAGCAGGGCCAACAGGGTCTTTTCATTGCCAAGCACGGGGGTCGCGGAAAGGAGCAGCAGTCTGTGAGCATGGCCCGCGATTTCTTTCAGGGACTCATACGCCGTACTGTCCTTGCGGTTGTCGGAAATCAGATTCTGCGCTTCGTCCACAATGAAGGTATCTACTTCCGATGGATTAATCGCACTTATCTCTTCATAAGGAACAACCCGCAACCGGTCTCCCGAGGGCTCTAGGAAGAATCGCCAGGCAAGTTCTCTCTTCCATTGGCCGACCAAGGTAGATGGTACAACTACGACCACCCGCTCGCCCGGGTTATCGCACAAAGCCTGTCGGACGATCGCACACGCTTCAATGGTTTTTCCCAAGCCCACTTCGTCAGCGAGCAGATATCTCTGGATAGGGTCATTCAGCACCCGTCGCACAACGTCCACTTGATGATGGGCAAGTTCGACAGACGCTGAAAGCAGGGCCGTCAGCCCGAAGCCCGCTGATCTCCCCGAAGTTAGACATTCAATGGCAGCCCTCCGTCTGTCGTGCAGAAACTGGGATTCCATGCCACCCGCTGCCAGGACGGAGGCAGGGTCATCCACGGGCTGCAGGCAGCGAACTCGGATGTCCTTCTCGCTGATCCGCAATTCTTTGCCGTTTGGAAATCGGACGTCGTAGGACATGGGGCCTTTGTCCCAAACAAAGTCTATAATTCGACCGACGGACCAGATCCCATCCTCATCACGATGATAGGCCCTGGTTTGAGGACTCAGGATGGCAGGCTCCAGGTTTGTTGTGGAGTAAACACCTTCGACTTCGTCGCTAATCGATTTGAAGAACTTCACATAGCATTGGTCACGTTCAATTGAGGAAATTTGACCAATCCCGTAGTGGTCGAATGTCCAGACGAAGCTCCCAGGTTGGAATCTCTGCTTCATGGCTGGAGATCCCTACTTATCACGGGCCAAGACGAAATAGTAGGAATTCAAAAGTGGGGTTACCTCCCATTGCCTTCATGTGGTTATAGCTCAACTAAGGAGAATCAAGTGCCCGTCTCTGATACTCCCTTAGCAAATGCATGGCGAGCAACTGGATGTCCTTGGGCGTGTTTTGGATCTCGTTCCAGTTTCTTGTTCGCCCGTCTTGGAACTCCCAATATCCCTGTGTCCAATGGCAGGCTTCCCTCAGTGGCTCCAAGCTGGCCTGAAATTCTTGGACAGTAGGTTCCTCTCCGGGCAGACATCCATCTGCCAAGGCATCCATAACCAGGCCCATTCCAATTATTCCTGCACCATGCATCAGACGCGAATGTCTAGGGGGTAGCCCCCAAGCTTCGTAAAACACCGCTGCCGTCGCTCCCCAGTAGTTCTTCAGGAGGGTCAGCATATCCTCACTGCCCACTTCGGGAGATCCGCCGTTCTTGTACGCATACAACGCACCGTCGCTCAGGCTGTTCTCTATCATTCTCAATATCGAATTATCCTTGATGACTCCCTTGGGATTGGTCGGAGTCCGAACCATTTCCCTGAAAGGCGAATCGTCATCCTTATTCAGGCGCCTGAGAAGAGCAGCCGAAAATCGTCTCCTTTGGAGTAGGGCAGGCAGGCGTGATTCAGTACCCGGGAGCAGTTCGTAGATCAGGTCTTTGGGCAGCGGTTTTGGGGAATTAACTAGGATAAATTGCTCTCGTTGATCTTTGTCTGATTCAGCCATGAATCCCGTAACGAATACAGGAAAACTGCTAACGACCGCATCACGTATTGCAGCGGCTCTTTGTTGTCCATCAACTATCCAGGCTACTTTTGTGGAATTTCCTGATTCGTCCGAAAGGGGGATTTTGAGGATTCCGCATCGCCCGGTGTCAAATTCGTTAGAATCGATAGAGGTCGGCATGAAACTGACTGAACTGTCGAACGCGACCACGAGGCTCGTGGGAAGCATCGGGTCTGCGGATTCCAAGTACTCCCGTATGTCCGCTACGTGTGCGAAGACCTCCGGGCGCTGATACCCTGCAATATCCTCCTCCGAATCTTCATGGACCCTGGAAATGGCCGCGAACTGCGACAGCAGTTTCCCATCGACAGCAAAAGAATAAAGTTTACGGGTAGTGCCTTGGCTTAGCTCCAAGGCTAACACCGAAAGTTGTTTCGCTGGAGCCAAAACTGGTCCTCCCGGTAAACTCACAAAAGTCGATGCTTTCTTATCACAGACGTGCCCCTACCTGCAATTCAGCCCCAAACCTCTGAAAAAAAACGTTCAGATTATGGAACCCCCTCCGTTTGTTGCGTTCGGTTCCCCGGAACACAATCACCTCAATTCCAATAGCCGCGCAGATGTCGCAACCGCACTTTGTCCAAGGCCGTTCGGTAAGCACCTCCCGATATGCGGTCTCTCTGGTTTCGGCGGGGTGATGTATCTGCTCGTACTCTAGCAGGAATTTCAACACTTCCTCCATGGCAAGGGCACCTCTGTCGTATTCCCGCAGACCCCAGAGACATCTCTGTTCCATTTCACGGGCCCTGCCCTGACACAATTCGCCAGAACGTATTCGGGCTTGAAGCTTCGGGTTGCCTTCAATTTGTGGCACCCGAATCGCCGTAAAGTTTCTTTCGAGGGTGTAGTAGTTGTCCTTATCGTCCTTAAAGGCCTGTCTCAAGGGGGAAGTACTGTCAAAGCTCGTTACCCCATATTCCCGGAATCGAGAAATATGCTCGCATCTAGTTATACCCAAAAGATGTAGTTCGGTGGCTTGGTGCTTCCCTGCCTTGATTGATTCCAAACATTCAAGGATGGAGGATGTCTTGAGCGGCACCATTCCACCAAGAGCGATCCTTTGATATCCCATCCTCTGCAATTCCCTGACTGACGTCGAATACGATTCCGGACTCCAGCCTTGGGCCACCCCTAAGGGGGTGAAGCCAACGCCGGAAGCTCGGGTCTCTACAAAAAACTCGTCAGCCAGTTCTAGGGTGATTGCCTGCCTCTCCCGCCATTCTATGAATGTATCCGCGAACCCGGGCAGATTTGATCCCGCTTTGGTTTCATATCCCAGTATCACGTGATCCACGGAGATCCCGTAGTCAAACCCGCACTTGTCATAGAACTCGATTACCTCGCTGGTGGACACCGGGGGTACCTTCTCTTTCACATACGAGAACGCACCACAGTCTCCCATGGCCTCCAACTGGGGAGCGGCAGCACCCTGGACGGCGCTGGCGTTCAATTGGTCAAGTCGCATGAAGGACTTGACCCCGTTCCTCCAAAAACGCTGGCGCTGAGCCAATGAGTAACGGCCTCCCGAGGGCCCGTGCCCGTCCACCAATGATTTTGAAACTAGCACACCGTGATACGGAGACTCGCTCAGAATTTCATGGGGGTACAAATCGTCTCGCTGTCGCACTCTCCGCTCGGACCTGGTTTCCGTCTCAAAGTTGAACGAAGGATCAACCATGTCTAAGCTGTCGGCAAAGAAGAACTTCACTATTTGGCTCCGATGATTACCGATCAGTCTTCAGAAATGCTTCCACCGCGCTTTCAAATATACGGGAAAAGCGGTTCTGACTGCATGCCCTGCCGCTGTCACGGAAACGACGCAGTAATCCTGTGTGCCCAGTCAATCCTTGTTGCTCCAAAGATGTCCAGATGAACCCCCATACCTCTCCATCGCTGGTTTTAGCCCGCGAAATTGCGGGCGGTCGGGGTGATAGGGCGACGATTTCGGTGAATTTTCGGTGAAGCACTGGGGCGCGGAGTTCCTGGTAATCCGTCTCCAACAGGATTTTTCGGGTGTATCGTATGTTAAACGCCCTCACGCTACCACCCACAAGCCACCTCAATGAAACATCAGATGGAATCAGGTTCGGGTTCAATCCCGGCAAGTCTCTCGACCCCGCCGACACTATGCTGAGTAGATCCGGGTTGTCCAGTGCGTTCCTGGCTCCTCTGCAGTCATCCAATAACCCCTCCATGTAGTCTCGCGAGGCTACCACCAACAGCGGGTCAGTCGGAAAAGTCGCCGCTAACCCCTCGATTGAGCGAGGAGAAGTTGTGTCTGGTCCCGACCACTGGCCCAAGAGATCCCACCATAACCGTTTGTTACCGCGGCGATACTTACCATCGCTCCATCTACAGACTGTATCGGGGTGTGAGGACGAAAAAGTGGCCGAGTATGGTTTAACCATGCTATCCAGATTCAGGAGACCGTAACCAGCAGAGCAGACCCATATTGCCGCTCTGAATCCTGAGGAGGCCGCAACCTGTTCGAGAGAGGAAGCGACAGACCAATGATCGCCTGCATAGAGTTCCCTGGCTGGCAACTTACCGTCGTCTATTCCATTTAAGCTATCGACCCAGGCGGAGAATCCCTCCTCAATCGAGTCCTTGGCGATGTGTCGGAACTTAAGAGCCTCCTTGGGACCCCTGCGCTTTCTCTTGGTGCAAGTAACCACAATGTTGACGCAAGGTGACAGGTCTGGCTCCAGCGAACGCATACTCAATACATCACCCGACGTGCCTACCCTTGCCTCTCTCTAAATTTGGGGGAAGAAGTGTCCGCCCCTTGCGGCTTGCTGACAATTGTACTCGATTCACGTGATCTGAGGTGGACCCCATCGGTTGGACAGGATTAAGCCACAATTAAGTGGGACTCCTGCACTGCTCCGTATGATGCCAAGACCGGCTGGTCCTAGCACCTCCTTTTCTTCAGTTCCTCATTATCTTCCACAGGCTGGCCGTAGAAGACCTCCGTCGGCGTCCGCTAGCCCAGGGCCTGACACGGCCTCCGCTCGTTGTAGAACCGGAAGTATTCTCGCAGCCCTTGGTGGGCCTCAAGGCCATAGGCGTAGGTTTTCCAGTACACCTACTCGTACTTCACCGTCCGCCACAGTCGCTCCACGAATATGTTGTCCTGGTACCTGTCCCGGACGCCCATGCTGATCCTCACCGAGTGATCCCGGAGTATCTGCGTGAACTCGTGGCTGGTGAACTGGCTCCCATGGTCGGTGTGGAACACCTCCGGCTGGCCCCTGGTCAAGGCCTCCTCCAACGCCTCGGCGCAAAAGCCGGCTTCCAAGGTGTTGGACAACCACCAAGCCACCACGTACCGGCTGTGCCAGTCCATGATTGCCACCAGGTAGAGGAATCCCCGGGCCCCATGGGCAGGTAGGTGAAGTCCGCCGCACATGCTTGGTTTGCCCGGGTGATCGTCATATCTCGCAGCATGTAGGGATAGACCCGGCGTCCCGGTGCCGGTTGACTGGTGCGAGGCCGCCGGTAGATAGCCCGCAGCCCCATCACTCTCATGAGTCGCTGCACCCGCTTCCGGCTTACCGGCATGCCCTGACGTTCCAGCGATGCCCTTATCCGCCTGGAACCGTAGAATGGCGTTTCCAGGTACTGGCGGTCGATCCCGCCTATCAGGGACAGGTCCTGTCGCGAGGTCTCCTTGGGACGATAGTAGAGGCTGGAGCGGCTGACGCCCAGCAAGGCACACTTCCGTACTATGGACAGGAGCCGGTGTTGCCGGTCGACCAACTCACGCCGCTCTGTCGGGGCCATGGACCGGACCTTTCCTGCAAGAAATCCCGCTCCACCTTGAGTTGGCCGATTTGCTGGTAAAGCCGGGCCACCAGGGCATCGTTGTCCTTCGACTCCTTGGCCTTATTGTTCCCGTTGCCGTGGTCGAAAATGGCGGCCGCGCCATCGGCCAGGGCCTTCTTCCAAGTCTGAATCTGGTTGGGGCGGACCTCGAACCGGGCGGCCAACTTGGCCACCGTCTACCCGCCCTTCATTGCCTCCAGTGCAACTCTGGCCTTGCAGGCCGGGCTGTGCTTTCTTCGCTCTCTGTACATTTCCCGCTCCTCCTTGACAGTTGCTGCTGCCCTCAGTTTAGGAGCAGGAGTCCCACTTAGTTACCTTGTATGTTGCAGTTGCCCTGCAAATAGGCCAATTTGTGGGGCAGGTGGGAGGGGCGCGTCGTTAGCTACCTGGCGAGCCGGGTGACAACCCTGCACTGCGCCGACGGACAGTATGACACCCCTCCCCACACTGGTCGCTCCGAACGGATACATGGGCGCTGGGCCCGCATCTACAAGTGTGGAGGACGCATAAGTTGGATTCAGGAGGCCAGAACATGATAGTGGCGGGCATTGACGTAGGCAAAGCCAGTCTGGACGTTTCTGTTGCTGAGGGTCCTGTCAACCGGTTCGACAACACCGTGGAGGGAATCTCCAAGTTGCTCAAACATCTCGCTGAGCAGGGTGCCACTGTGGCGGTGTGCGAGGCCACCGGAGGTTACGAACGGTTGGTGGTGGACCGCTTGCGCGAAACCGATATACATATGCAACTGGCCCAACCAACCCGCGTGCGAGCCTTCGCTAGGGCCTGCGGTTACCAAGCGAAAACCGACCCTCGGGACGCCCAGGTTCTGTCCCGTTTCGGCAGCGTGTTCCGGGAGTATAACGCAGGGGCACCGACTCTGGAACCGGAACTCGAGGAGCTGCGAGACCTGCTGCGCCGGCGTCGGCAGCTTGTAGAACAGCGAGTACAGGAGTTGGCGCGAGTCGACAAAGTGGTGTCACCGGCCGTCGCCGAATCTACCAACCGCCACATCGCCTGGCTCGAGGCCGAAATTGAGGTGCTGGACCAGGAGTATCAGGAGAAGGTGCAGAGCTGTCCACCTGTGGCCCAGCGAGCCGCACTCTATCGCACAGTACTAGGAGTTGGTAAATTAACCGCTGCCATACTGGTCGCTCACCTGCCAGAATTGGGCTTGTTGGACGCCAAGGCCCTCGCTTCCCTGGTGGGCGTCGCTCCATGGTCCCGGGACAGCGGACAAAAGAAGGGCCAGCGGGCCATTCGAGGCGGCCGCAGTGTGGTTCGGCGCGCTCTGTACCTTTGTTCCTGGTCAGTGATCCGGGTGGCTGGCCCATTGCGCGACTACTACCAGGGGCTGCGTCAGCGTGGAAAGCCCGGGAAGGTCGCTCTGGTAGCGGTGATGAGGAAGCTGTTGCTGCATCTGAACGCCGTGGCCCGGAGGGGCACACCCTGGGTTCCGGAGATTGCATGAAACAATCTGCCCCATACACCTGCAACAAACTTGACACCTAACACGGATACTGTCCAGTTTTCCGAGTCCACCTCAATCAATGAACTGAGTGAATGAAAACGACAACTACCGAGTGTAACCACTGATGTGATCAGACACCCCGATTTAGCCTCCCACGACCATGCCCAAGCCGTCTCGGCAACAACGCCGATCTAATCCGGTGTCGAGAACACTGCCATCCCCGATTCGGCGCCGACATTGGCCGTTCCGTATATCCCTCACGAGCCCCGTCCTTGCTCTATGCTGTAGCGGTTCTGCATCGTATCTTGCATCACTGCAACAATCCTTACGACCTCGGCGGGGAGTTTTCTGCCTTGCTCCAATTCAATTCCAGTATCTCGCGCTTCAATCAGGCGAGTTTCTCCATCTAAGACCTCCTTTTCAAGAAACGGCCCAGCCCTCTGGATGTGAATGTCCGGCCAAGTAGGGTCCTCGCGCTTATCAACATTTAACCGTCTCTCCTACTCCGCGTGAGTATTTCACCTTTTCATATGCAACTGTCCGGCAGGCGGCGGTAGTCGCTTTTAGGGGAGACAACGCGGATCTTTCAAGTCCGTCACGCCCGATAAATGCCCCGAGAGGCCGAATCGGCAAAACCGGCGTGCAATCTCAACATGCATTCACAGCCTTCCCCGCTGTCGGCCCTGTTGCCGCCCGTTTGGGGACGACGCCTTCCCCAGCCGGTCCCCGGGGCTGACCTGTCGGTGGAACTCTATGGCGTCCTCTTCCCCCAAGGTCTTGAAGTAGGTCTCAGGGATCTTCCTCCACCCACCGACGATTTTCAGCACCTGCTCCGGCATGCCGGCGCGCAGGGCGTTGATGGCGTAGGAATGTCGGAAACGGTGCGGATGCATGCCCTCGATGTTGGCTCGCTTCGCCAGGCGCATGAGAAGCTGGCGGACTCCGTTGGACAATAGAGCCTCACCCTGCTCGGACACCCACAGAGCATCAGTGCGGGGCATTAGGGATTCTCTTTCCTGCAGGTAGTCCCAGATCACGGACCTCGCCCTGTCGCCAATGGGCATTTTTCGCTCTCTGCGACCCTTGCCCATCACTTGCAGCGTGCCGTTGGTCAGGTCGGTGTTTTGGAGTCGCAGCTTGGCGATTTCGCTCAGCCGGCCGGGAGTATCCCAAAATGCGTACAGCACTGCCCGGTCGCGAGTCAACCTGAAGCGGTGGGCGGGAGTTCTGGCGAGGGCGGGGTCAGCGAGGGTCAGCAGGTCCCTCATCTGGTCTTCTGTGACGGTAGGAACAGTCTTCTCTTCCAGGCTGGGCGGCTCTATATCGCCGAGCGGATTCTCGTCGATGTGTTTACGCTCCACCAGCCAGTTGAAGAACCGGTTCAGGCGGCGGTACTGGGCGTTGATGTGGCCCTTGGAGAGTTTCTTGGGCTCGGCGTATGTCCGCTCACCGAACCACCGCTCCCGGTCCTGGAGGTAGGACAGGTAGTCCTCGATGTGCTCGGTGGTGATTTCCTGCACATCGGGCCAGCCCTGCTCCTCGGCGTAGAGGGCGGCCATGCCGAGGGTGGTTTCGAGGCTGGCGAGGTACCCTTCGGAGTACCGGTTGGAGGCCTTCAGACTGCTGAGAAACCGTTTCCCGTTTGCGCGAAGACTGTGGTCAAAATGCTGCTTGACGACCATTCATCTGGTGGCACCTGAGAGAAAAAGCCGTCATTTTGTATCTGAGTTTACCATAAATGGGGTGTGTGGTGGGCCTGGATGGACTCGAACCATCGACCTCGGTCTTATCAGGACCGCGCTCTAACCGCCTGAGCTACAGGCCCGGGGAGAGGAATGTGCCCTCCGTTACAGCCTCCTGGCGGAGACTGCGGGCAACATTGCAACTTAATTATATCTGCCTGTTACAGGCCACACAAGTGGCCAATCACGCTAGGCTGGGCCGTCGGGTCCGTCTCCACCCCCTGCATCGGCATTAGGCGTGTCCGCGGGTGGAGGACGGCGGGCAAACTCAGGCATCCTTTCGCTATGTCGGCGGTCAGCGTTGGGTGGGGTATCGCCGGGAAACTGGATGGCGCGCACCGGGTAGTTAATCACGATGCCCTCTTCATCGAAACGCCGGTGGAGTTCGTTTATCAGATCCGATCGAAGTTCGAAGCTGGCCAGCCGGTCCCTGGCTTGGACAAACAGCCAGAAATCGACGTTGGACTCCCCGAAATTCTCGAACCCGAAGTAGGCCCCGTACTCCCGAACGCCGTGCGGGCTGGTTTCCAGGACACTGTTCATCACGTCCATGGACACCGCCTCGACTCGGGCCAGGTCACTGCTGTAGCTGACTCCGCAAGTGAGGTAGACATTCACCGGCGGCGTGGGCTCGTAGTAGTTGGTGATGATGGTTTCGGCGAACCGTGCATTGGGAACCACCACCAGGTTGTTGCCCCAGGTACGCAGACGGGTGCTGCGCCACCCCACCTCAAGCACGTAGCCGGCAACTCCTCCCTCCATCTCGATGTAGTCCCCCGGCGATACGACTCCCTCGGTCATCACGTACGTTCCGGCAAAAAGGTTCGACAGCGTCGGCTGTATCGCCAGGGCCACTGCCACGCCACCCAGCCCGAGGCCGGCGATGAGCGGGCTGATGGGTATGCCCAGGGTGTTGATCACCAGCAGCAATCCCAGGGCGTATATCAGTCCCACCAGTACCCGCCGCAGCATCAGCAGCAGGCGGGTGTCCACGGTGTGATGCTCCCTCTTGTCCTGCTCTGCGATGGCCCAGTCCATGACACGGGAAAAGACACGTCCCACCAGGACGACGAATAGCAGCACGCCAAGGGCCCGGGCCCCGAGATCAATGGCATGCTGAACGCCCATGGGAAGGTCGAGGGTTAGCGTCAGGCTCAGGTAGACGCCCAGCACCACGATGGCCACATTGATGGGCAGCCTCACTGCCCGGATGATAACGTCGTCGAGCTCGGTTGGAGTGTGGTGGGTCAGCCGGGTCACCAGGGGGAACATGGCAAAGTGAACCAAGGCGGCCACCAGCATGGAAATGACCACCACGGCGATCGAAAGGACCGGGTCAACCCAGGGGGCATCGGGCAGCCCGAACTGGGACAGCACGAATGGCATTTGCTGCTCCGAGTCAGTGAAAGGTGTTAGCGGAGGAAATCATCCGTGGCGACAATTATATCGAACGCAGCAGTTCCGGCAGAATAACATCCGCCGGCCCGGACAGGGCGATGTCGCACCAGGCGGTCAGGGGCGTGTCTTCCGGGTTCACCTCGATCAGTGTCGCTCCATTGTCTTTGGCCACCAGGGGCAGACGGGCGGCGGGGTTGACGGTACCCGACGTTCCCACCAGCAACATGCAGTCGCAACGCTCCGCTACCTCCCGGCAGGACTGGAGCACATCGGCGGGAATCGGCTCGCCGAACATCACGGTGTCCAGCTTGACCACGCCACCGCACTCACGGCAAAGGGGCACGGTCCTGGACAGATCGTAGTCGTCGCGAGGAAGCCGCAAGCCGCACTCGATGCACCGCAGGCGAGTGCGGTTGCCGTGGATCTCCAGCAGTGCCTGGCTTCCGGCTTCGGCATGCAGGTTATCGACGTTCTGCGTGATGACGCTGCGGAGGATGCCCCGCCGCTCCAGTTCCGCGAGCGCGAGGTGTCCGGCATTGGGCTCCGCTGCATCCACGGCCTGCTTCATCTGATAGACAGGATGCGATGGGTCATCCTCGGCGGCCATGCGTTTCGCCCACCAGGCCGCCGGGTCGCTGGCGAACTCCTGGTACGACAGCAGCGGTGGCGTGCCGTGCTGCGTCCACAGTCCGCCCGCGCCGCGATAGGTGGGAATGCCGCTGCCCGCCGACAGCCCGGCGCCTGACAGCGCCACGACGTAGGTCGCCTGCCGAACCATCGCGGCTGCTCTCAGGATTCCGTTACTCAAGTCGGTCATGGCTCGATTCTAGCACGGCGTAGGAGACTTCTGGCCGTTGACGGCCTCCGGAGCACCACGTATTCTGACTGACATAATGGCTGCACGACAACGTAAACAGGAAGGGACCGCCGCTGCCGACCGGGGCGGCGTAACCCACAAGGCTGCCCTGCCATCTCCAAGAATTGAGGTCGCCGACTTCAGCGAGTTCATGGACTCGCTGCCCAAAGGATCGGTCGACCTGATCCTGACCGATCCACCCTACACCATCAGCAGGGAGACCGGGTTCAAGTCCGTGGTGAACGGTGTCCAGCGGTTCGCTGTGTCAATGGATTTCGGCGAGTGGGACCACTGCCAGATAGACCTTGAGGTGATGGCAGAGGTCTTTTATCGAGCTCTGCGTCGAGGTGGCACAGCTATTATCTGGTACGACCTTTGGAAAATCGGGTTGGTCAAGGAAGCCATGGAAAAAGCAGGGTTCAAGATGATCCGGCAGATCATCTGGGAAAAAACCAACCCTGTCCCCCTGAACATGCGGGCCACCTACCTGTCCAACTGCCGTGAGATGGCAGTATCCGGTGTCAAGGTCGGCAAGCCCACATTCAACAGCTCTTATGATTCGGGCATATACACATCCGATCCAGGGATTTATGAACTCCCCATTCCACGTCATAACGGGAATCGACAGCACCCCACGCAGAAACCCGAGGATCTGTTCGCCGAGTTGGTAACCAAGCACAGTAACCCCGGCGACCTCGTGGTCGACCCGTTCCTGGGCGCTGGAACTACCGCCATGGCCGCGACCAAAAACGGCCGCGCCTTCGCCGGCTGCGACATTGACGAGCGCTACGTCGAAATCTCCCGGCAGCGAGTTATGCGGGAGGCCATTAATGCAGAACCCTCGTGATATGCAGTTGGGCGGGCAGGCCGCGCTGTTCGAGGAGCTGGCCCAGCCCGACCACCGGGGCGTATCCCGAGTGGTACGCCGCGAGGAAATGGTGGGCCGCTACGCTGGCCTGAACAACTTTGGCAACGGTGGTGCCTGGTGCCGTAGCGATGGGAGCTTGGGCCGCAAGTATGTCATACACCGGGAGAAAGGCGGCCCGCGCGGAAGCATCAGCGGCGTTCAGTTGCTGGGATTCAATGAACGACCACTCAATACTCAGACGCCTGCGGCCCTTCGCAGGCAAGTAACCACAGGGCAGCGTTGTGTTGTCTTGGCTGTCAGCAACAATCTGGAAGCCGACCACAAAGACGGACGTAAGGACATTCCTCGACGCCTTGCGATTGAGGACTATCAACCGATGTCCAAGGCCACCAACGATGCCAAGAGAACACATTGTGACCGGTGCCAGGACACCAGGGAGCGGTTTGACGCTACCCAACTCTCCTACTCCGTAGGCTGGACAGTCGGCGGGCGGGATTACATAGGGAGTTGCGTCGGTTGTTACTGGCACGATCCGATGTTCTTCAACGCCGAGGTCTCAAAGAATTACCAGCCGTAGACTGATACCTGCGGACCATCTATCGGTGGCAAATCCCCGCTACTCCCCAAAGCCCTCGGCGCCCAGCAGCGGGACGAAGCGGCAGCGTCCGAGGGTGCTGACAGAGATTCCCTCGCCGGTCTTCAGCACCAGCAGCAGTTCCTGCTCCTCACGGGACCCCACGGGCAGGGCCATCCTGCCTCCAACGCGCAGCTGCGCCAGCAGCGACGGCGGAATCGCCGGGGCCGCGGCGGCAACCAGGATGGCATCGTAGGGTCCACGCTCGGGGCAGCCGGGTACCGGGCCTGTCAGCTCCACCACTACGTTGCGATAGTCCAGTTCCTGCAGCGTCGCCTCGGCGCGGGTGGCCAGCCCCTGCAGCCGCTCCACCGTGACCACCAGTCCTTCGGAGGCGAGCTGCGCCAGCACCGCTGCCTGGTAGCCTGAGCCGCAACCAACCTCAAGCACCTTTTCCCTCGGAGAGAGCCGGAGGGCCGCCGACATCTCGGCAACCATGGTGGGCTGCGAAATGGTCTGACCTTCCCCGATGGGCAGCGGGATGTCCTGGTAGGCCACGCTGCGCAACTCGGCGGGCACGAACCGTTCCCGAGGCACCGCCTCCAGGGCGCGCATCACCTCTGGTGAGCGAATGCGGCGGGCCAGCTGATCCATCAATGCGGCCCGAGATCTGGCCAAGTCCGTCATTTCCGGATTCTATCACGACCCCCGACACACCCCGGACAGGTTTGACACCCTTTTCGCGGCCACCCTAGAATCGACTCTCAGAGATGTACGACTGCTGGAGGATTCATGCACATCGGCCTCGTTATGGAATGCGACTATCGATACGGGGAGACCGAGCAGGCCGCTTTCGACGAGGCCTTCGCCACGGCAGATGCCGCCGAGATGGGCGGGCTGGACGGCGTCTGGCTCTCGGAGCGGCACTTTGCCGCCCCGGTAAACGCGCTGGACACCGGTGGATTTGGCATACCATCGGTGGTGTCTGCGCCGCTGATCATGTCCACTGCCATCGTGGCTCGGTACCAGCACTTGCGCGTGGGGGTCGCGGTGAACGTGCTCCCCCTGGCTCACCCCATCCGGATGGCAGAGGAGGTCGCTACCATCGACCACATCAGCCAGGGGCGCGTGGAGTTCGGCGTGGGCCGCAGCGGCTTTCACCGGGCCTATGATTGCTACGGCATCTCCTACGCGGAGAGCCGCGAGCGGTTCCAGGAATGTCTCGACGTGATCCTCGCCGCGTGGACCAATGAGCGGTTCTCGTACGAGGGCAAGTACTACAAGTTCGACGAGGTCTGCGTCGTCCCCAAGCCCTTCCAGAAGCCGCATCCGCCGCTGCGTGTTGCCGCCACCACGCAACCGACCTTCCCCCAGGTGGGGCGCTCTGGTCTGCCGGTGTTCGTAGGCCTGCGCGGTCTCGACCGCCCCGAGCTGGCCGAATGCCTGGGCGAGTACCGCGCAGCGAGGAAGGACGCTGGACACAAGGGTGATGACAGCGTCTATCTGCGTATACCCGTATACGTGGGCGAGACCGACGAGCAGGCCTTCGCTGACGCTGAGGACTCCACCATGCAGGCCTTCCGTCGCCTGGGCCAGAGTTTCCTCATCAGCGCCACCGTTGCCGGAGCAACACCCGACGAGGAGGGCGTCCGACGGGCCCAGCAGATATCCAACATCACCTACAGGGAACTGCTGCGTGACCGCCTGGCCTACGGTAATCCAGACACGGTCACCAAGCTGCTGCGCGAGATCATTGAGGAGTTGGGGCTGGACGGCGTGATCGCCGAGGTGAATGTCGGCGGCGGCATCTCCAAAGACAAGGTCCTCGCATCGGTCAAACGGTTCACCTCAGAGGTGGCCCCCAACCTGCGCTAGCGGTTTTCGCAACCGAGAACCCAAAGCCCGCAGAGGTTTTTGTTGTCTCCAAATATTAGCTCTGCGGCCTCTTTGGCTTCTCTTGTGAACCTACCCCGGCAGGTTTGACACTGCATAGGGGGCAACCTAGAATCGAGACTGATACAGCGGCCTTTTCAGGAGAGGGTGCATGCACGTCGGACTGGTAATGGAATGCGACTACCGCTACGGCGAGACCGAGGAGGCCGCCTTTGACGAGGCGTTTGCCATGGCCGAGGCCGCCGAGATGGGCGGCCTGGACGGCGTGTGGCTGGCGGAACGGCACTTCGCCGCGCCGCGCAGTCCGCTGGACACCATGGGCGCCGGCATTCCCTCGGTGGTCTCCGCGCCGCTGATCATTTCATCTGCCATCGTGGCCCGGTACCAGAGCCTCCGCGTGGGTGTGGCGGTGAACGTGCTGCCGCTGGCGCACCCCATCCGGCTGGCCGAGGAGGTCGCCACCGTAGACCAGATCAGCCATGGCCGGGTGGAGTTCGGCGTGGGCCGCAGCGGCTTTGCCCGCGCTTACGAGGGCTACGGCATCTCCTACGCCGAGAGCCGTGAGCGTTTCCAGGAATCCCTCGAGATCATCCTGGCCGCCTGGTCCAATGAACGGTTCTCCTACGAGGGCAAGTACTACCAGTTCAACGACGTTTGCGTCATCCCAAAGCCGTACCAGAAACCCCATCCGCCCCTGCGCATTGCCGCCACCACCAAGGAGACGTTCCCCCAGGTGGGCCGTCAGGGCCTACCGGTCTTCGTCGGACTGAGAGGAATGGACCGGCCGACCCTCGCCGCCAGCCTGAACGAGTACCGGGCCGCCTGGAAGGATGCCGGCCACAAGGCGGATACCAGCGTCTTCCTGCGCCTCCCTGTGTATGTCGGCGAGACCGATGAACAGGCCTACGCCGACGCCGAGGAGTCCACAATGCGGGCCTACAGGCGGCTGGCCCAGAACTTCCTTAACAGCGCCACAGTCGCCGGCGCCACTCCCAGCGAGGAGCGCGTCCAGCGAGCTCAACAGCTTTCCTCGATCACCTACGAGGACCTGCTGCGCGACCGCCTGGCCTACGGCAACCCCGAGACCGTATCGCGCCTGCTGCGCGACATCATCGAGGAGCAGGGGCTGTCGGGCGTGGTAGCCGAGGTCAACGTGGGCGGTGGCATCGCCAAGGAGAAGGTCCTGGCATCGGTAAAGCGCTTCGCCACAGAGGTCGCCCCGGCCCTGCGCTAGTGGCTATCAACCACAGAGAACATGGAGGACACAGAGCTTTTCTTGAACTGGCCTAAATTTATCTCTGTGTACTCTGTGGTTAACCGACTCTCGGCAGGATGTGGTTGTCGATGGCGAACGCCAGCCCGTCCTCCTCCACCGTCGGAGCGGTTAGCGCTGCGGCACTCCTGATGTCATCGGGCGCTCCGCCCATGGCGATGGCCAATCCGGCAGCTGCGAACATGGGCAGGTCGTTGTAGCTGTCGCCGACACAGGCCATCTCACGCGGTTCGACGCCCAGCATCTCTCCCATACGGGCGATGCCCGTGCCCTTGTTGACTCCCTTCGAGGTGAAGTCCACCGCCCACAGGCCGTTGTAGGGCAACGACGCCAGGATGACGCTGATCCGCGGGTGGTCCTGGTAGCGCCGTGTCAGTTCCTGCGCTGACTCTCGGGAGAGGTCAAGCGCGGATATTCGCACGATCTCGTGATCGGGGAGATCGCTGACCCTGCGGAAGGTCCCGCGTCCGTGGGTGGCGACAAAGTTGGATTTCAGCTCGCCGATAATCCCCAGCACCTCCGACGCCAGCTCGGGTCCCAGGTTGGCGCTCCACATGTGGGTGCGGTTAACGGGGTCGAGAATGGCTGCGCCGCCGTCGGACAGTTGCGGCCCGGTCAGTCCCAGCTGGCTGGCGTACTCGAACACGTCCTGCGGCTCCCGACCCGTGGCGATGAACACCGGGATGCGGGCAGACAGGCGACCGATGGCGTCCTTGACCGCGGGCGTGACCAGTTCGTCAGGCCCGATGATCGTCCCATCCAGGTCCAGGGCTGCAGCCCTGATGCGTATATTTGGCTCAGCTGACATTCGTCTCCCTGACACAAATATAGGGGCGCACGCATGTGCGCCCCTACGGCTTTCTGTGTTCCCTCTCCCCCAAAGGGAGGGTGAGGGTTGCCTAGTCGAAGACCAGCGCGGTGTTCTGGCGGCCGGGGCGGCGCATTTCTTCGAGGCCTTCCTCGGCGCTGTCGAAGGAGTTGCAGAACAGTTCGATGCCGTTGCCGTCCGGGTCCTGGATGTAGATGCTCTTGGTCATGCTGTGGTCTACGGTCCGCAGCTTGTCGACCTCGTAGTACTCCTGGAGCTTGTTGTAGTAGTCCTTCAGCTCCTCGTAGTCCTCGACCTGGATGGCCATGTGATTCAGGCCCAGGCCGCCGTCGACGACTTCCTGCGCGCCTTCCTTGGCCTGGAACAGGGCCAGGTCGTGGTGGACGCGGCCGCAGGTCAGGAACGTGCCGAAGCCCGGCCGCTCCACGGCGATCTCGAATCCCAAGACCTCGGTGTAGAACCTGGTCGAGGCGTCCTGGTCCTTGACGTTGATTACCAGATGCCCGATCCTCTTCGGCTTCGCCATAATTCCCTCCGTGTGTACTCTCTCAGAGTCGCAAATCTAGTGCTGCATACTATAACGCCAGCGTGGACCTTTGCCAATATCTTCATCGTAGCCTGCTGTCTGAATCACATCTGGAGTTGTCCCTCTGTTTCCGGTATCCCCATAGGTAATCATCGATTTCCGTGTTTGGAGAATTCAGACATTTTGATCTATGGTGCCACCCACTCCCAAAGATCTGACTCAGAGCTTTTTCTCAGAACCGGTAGATCGGTGGTCACATTACTGGAAACCAAGATTGGAGATGCCATCCGATCGTCAAACAATACCTTTTGAGTTGGTCTCACTGGCATGTACTTCAGTTCCCCTTTGGCGTTCTCATAGAGCACTACTATCGAACGATCCCCATCAAACATGTTTCCCCACTCCAGATTAAGCTCTGGCGGTATATCGCCAAGGTCACTGAGGCATTGGCCTATGTCCCTTGTAGGTGGGGGTATCACTGTGAATGCTATTTCCCTTGTTAGTCGATCGACACCGCGCATCTCGCCTAGTAACACATAGCCGGGTTGCCTTATCTCCTGACTTGCCCAAGCGAATTTTAGGACGCTGCTTTGGTAACGCCAAACCCAAAACAACTCTGAATTTCGGACGAAATTTGATAGCTCGGCTTTGGGGGCTAGGCTATCTGCCTCTACAGACAGTAAGTAGGGGGAAATCAGGTCCTGTACCTCTCTCCGCTGAGTGTCATTCAATGGTCTGCGGTTGTATTCCCACACGTAGTGGGCTGTCACAATAAGTACACCAACCGTGGAGAAAATTCCGACGATAGCGAGGGCCCAAATTAGTGGAAGAAAACCCAGTGCGGGAATTGAACCTATTGCGCCTAAGAGACCAAGTGCCTCAACGATTACGGCCGCTGCTAGCCATCTCTTGGCACGCATTCCATGGTAAATCTCTCGTATGGGGCTTGTCATGGAGATTTCATTCCTCCCGCTCCAGGAACTGCCGTACCCGGTCCACGGCGCCGTCGCGGTTGTAGCCTTGGTAGAGCAGCAGGACGTTGCGCGTTGGGTCGCCGCCGAAAAAGCGCTCGTAGAGCACTTGGCGCCCGCCGAAAGCGCTGCAGGCCACGTCCCACGCGAGGCGGAACAGCCGCACTCGCTCGCGGGCCTCGGACGTTCAGAACCCGGGCCAGCCCGGAATCGAGGCTGCCTGCCGTATCCAGCTTTCGATGAGCTCCTCGTCGGCGATACCGTCCTCGAAAACGTGGTAGTAGCGCGTATCCTTGTCCTTGGACTCTATGGGAGGCAGAGGGTCGAGCGACGAGCCATTGAGGAACGTCACTTTCACGTAGCGGGCGAATACGTGGTAGCTCAGGAACCATCCCTGCCCCTCAACACCATAGAAGGGCGAGTTCCATCGCACAGCCTTGCGTACCTCAGGAACCGTACGCTCTATCAAAGAGTCGAGCTGGCGTCCGATATCGCCTTTCCATTCCGGCATGGCTGCGATGTAGGCCTGCACCGGCTCGTCGCCGTCTGCCTTGGCGATCTGGGGGTTGCCGCCCGACAGGAGCACCACCCCTTTTTCATTCTTCGAGAGGGCCTTCCCGGAGGCCCCGCGTGTCTTTCTGGGCGCCTTGCCGGCCATTGACGTTTTCTCCACCCTGCAATCAATGTCGCTGCGACGGAGGATGGCGTGAATCTGAGATGTGTTGGTAGGCCGTGTGGGGGTCGAACCCACGACACCCGGATTAAAAGTCCGGTGCTCTGCCGACTGAGCTAACGGCCCGTTCGCCTCCGGCACCTGGATGCCGACAGTATTATTGTAGCATCGCCTTTCCTCTCGCGCCGCTACGCCATTGGTCGTCGGCAAGCGTGCCTGATGCGCCTTTTCTTGCAGGTATTGAACGCAATATGGTAGCGTAACCTGCACAACAAGCAGTCAAAAAGGAGGAACGCTATGGGATTCACACCCAGTTACCTCGGACACGTTAACATCTATGTCCGCAACGCCGCAGATGCCCGAGAGTGGTACGAGTCCGTTCTAGGTCTGCATACCTATGACTTCAAGGAAGGGCGCGCCGCCTTCATGTCCGCCGACCTGAACCAGTCGCACGAGATTGCGCTGATGGAAGTGGGCGAGAACGCTGAGGGCCCTCGCGCTGGCCAGGTTGGCCTCAACCACATGGCCTGGCGGATGGGCAGTCTCGAGGACCTGGCCGACTTTTACAACAACCTCAAGGAAAAGGATGTGCCCATCCAGCGAGTCTCGGACCACGGGCTGTCTCTGGGCATCTACATCAAGGACCCCGACGGCAACGGCATCGAGGTCTACTACGAGACGCCGCGTGAGGACTGGCATCGCCAGGAAAACCTGTTCATGAGCGGCGACCGTCCCCAGGGCAACTTCCCTGGCCCGTGGGAGGCTGACCTTGCGCCTGACGGCGTGGCCGCCGCGGTCGCGGCCAGTCGAGGCTAACGCCCTTCCTTTCCATAGGCGCGGGACGAATGGTCCTGGGAAATGCCGTGGACCTGCACGGAAAACACTCAGGGGCGCACGACCGTGCGCCCCTGAGTGTTTATGGATTCACCAATCGTCGCCTATTGAACGACGGCTATTGCCTCAATCTCGATGAGCATGTCGGGATCCACCAGCCGGCTGATCTCGACCAGTGTGCTGGCCGGGTAGTCCGACGAGAAGAACTCGGCCCTGACTTCGTGGATGGCCGAGAAATGTTCGGCGAGGTTGGTGACAAACACGGTCACCTTTACGACGTCGTCCAGGGTAGCGCCAGCCTCCGCCAGCACCGCCTGCGTGTTTTCCAGCACCTTGCGGGTCTGCGCGCGGATGTCGCCACGTCCGACCAGCTGGCCGTCAACGCCCCTCGCCACCTGACCAGAGGCGAACACCATTCGTCCTGCCGGAACCGCAACGCCTTGAGACATGATGCCAGCCGGCGTTGCCACTTCGCTGCTCTGCAATATAGTTTTTGCCATCGTGCTTTCCCCTGGCTAAAATTCCCTCCCCTTCGGGAGAGGGTCAGGGTGGGGCGTTTCCTTACTTCCACTCGGAGTCGGGCGGCCAGATATTGGTGCTACCGCGGGCCGCGCCCTGCAGCACTGGGTCGCCGCGCATCGGCCCCATGGTTTCAATTGCCTTCTTGTAATGATCAGATGCCTGGTGGGCGTGGAAGGCGTCCTCGTCCACGTAGATCTCGTAGACCCAGAGCCGGTTGGGATCGCCGGCGTCCTGGATCACGTCGAAACGCAGGCATCCCGGCTCCGTGTTGGCGGCGGCTTGGGCATTGGGCAACAGGGCTTTGACGAATTCGTCCTTACACCCCTCTTTAATCTGTATCGGCGCAATTATTACGTACATGACCATTTTCCTACATACGAATTTGAACTCAACTCCGCCCTCACCTCTTACCCTATTCAGGAGGGAGAGAGAATCAGCGGGCTACTTCCACTCGGCGTCGGTGGGCCAGACGTTGTAACTGCCGCGAGCCGCGCCCTGGATGCCATCGACCCGAATGTCGGCCACGGCATCGCGGAACTTGATGAAGTGCGGCGCCTCGGTGTGGGCCTGGAAGGCGGCCTCGTCATCGTACACCTCGTAGAGCCAGACGCGGTTCTCGTCGCCGGCGTCTTGGATCACGTCGAAACGATGGCAACCGGGTTCGTCATTCACCGAGCCAATGGCGTCGGGGATGATGGCTTCCATGAACTGCTCCTTGCAGCCGGGCTTGATCTGGATGGGCGCGATGATCACGTACATCGGTCAATCTCCTAGCTAAATGTGGAGTCGTAGGTTCTCTTTGTGCCGAAGGCATCGTACCTTACGACAACAGGAATTGGAATCGGGATGGTCTGAATCAGGATTCACCAGATTCAGCGATTTTCAGGATGGAGAATCCTGCCAATCCTTTAATCCCGGAAATCCTGATTCAGACAACGCCTCGTGACGCCCCTCAAACAGCGTGGTACCATTCGGAAAAGCGCACCAAGTCCATCACAGGGGGCAGCGACATGCCAGCCAGAACCGGGGCGGAATACATCGCCAACCTGAAGGAGAACGGTCCCGAGGTCTACCTGCACGGCGAGCGGGTGAAGGACGTAACCACCCATCCCGCGCTGCAGGGAGGCGTTGAGTCGCTGGCGCGTATGTACGACATGCAGCATGACCCGGCCATTCGCGACGAGATGACCTACGTGTCGCCCACCACTGGAGACCGTGTGGGAACGTCGTTCATTATGCCGCGCGCCAAGGAGGACCTGGACGCCCGACGGGTGATGATGCGCCACTGGGCTCGGGCCACCTTCGGGATGAAGGGCCGCAGCCCCGACTTCATGAACGTCAACATCATGGCCATGGCAGCTGCCGGTGATTACTTCGCCCAGAACCGCCCGGAGTTTAAGGACAACATCAACAACTATTACGAGCACGTTCGCGAGAATGACCTGGTGCTGACCCATACCCTGCTGAACTTGCAGCGCAGTCGCACGCCGGGTTCCACTCCGCTGGAGGACCGCACAGACATCGCGCTGCGGGTGGAAAAGGAGACCGATGCCGGCATCATCGTCCACGGGGCAAGGGTGCTGGCCACGCTGGCGCCGCTGTCCGAGGAGATCGCGCTGTATCCCACGACGTCGCACCAGCTGCCCGGGCAAGCGCCCGAACCCTACGCCTTTGCCTTCGCGGTGGCCAACAATACCCCAGGTCTGCGTTACCAGTGCCGCGAGAGTTTCGACTTCGGCCGCTCCAACTTTGACCACCCGCTGGGGTCACGATTCGAGGAAATGGACGCCGTGGCATTCTTCGACCACGTCTTTGTGCCGTGGGAGAACGTGTTTCTGCTGGGCGACGTGGAGCTGTGCAACAACCTGCAGATTGCGACGAATCGCCACGTCCACTCCGGGCACCAGGTGGTTACCAAGAACGTGGCCAAGTGCGAGTTCGTGCTTGGGCTGGCTACGCTGATGACCGAAACGCTGGGCTCGTCCACGCAGCAGCAGGTGCAGCAGATGATCGCCGAGATCGTGGAGAACCTGGAAGTAACCAAGGCCTGCCTGCGAGCCGCGGAGGCCGACGCCGAGGTGGACCAGTGGGGCATCATGGCCCCGGCGGAGTTGCCCCTGCAGGCCGCCCGCAACCTTTTCATCCGCATGTATCCGCGCATGGGGGAGATCATTCACCTGCTGGGTTCCAGCAGCCTGATGGCCCTGCCCACCGAGGCCGACCTCGAAGGCCCGCTGGCCGAGGAGATCAACCGCTACCTGGAGACCGACGAGACCTCAGCCCGAGATCGCGTGCGGCTGTTCCGGCTGGCGTGGGACATGTCGTGCAGCGCCTTCGGCGCGCGACAGATCCTCTACGAGCGGTTCTTCCAGGCCGATTCGGTGCGCAACGCCGTTATCCTCTACAACATGAAGGACCGCCAACCCGATGCCGACTGGGTGCGGCAGTTCCTGGAACAGGAGTAGCGAGGAGTAATTAAACACAGAGGGCGCAGAGAACACAGAGAAAAAATAATAGGTCACTCTGTGGCCTCTGTGCGCTCTGTGTTGAAAAATAGGAACTAAGGAGGGGAGCCATGCCGGAGCCGCGAGTAATCCGGGCCAGCGAGGTAGACACGTTGCAGCGGGCCGAGGGAGTGACCGTCGCCAGCCACATCAACAAGGAATTCGGCGCCACCGAGATATCCAGCGGCATCACCAGCTTCGAGTCTGGACGCTCCAACACCACGCACTACCACAACGCCGAGGAGTCGGTGATAGTCATCGAGGGCGAGGGAACCTTGATGATCAACGGTGTTGAGCACCATGTAAGTGCCGGCGACGCGGCGTTCATCACGCCCGGCACGCACCACCGCCTGATCAACACCGGCGACGCACCGTTCCGCATCGCCTGGTCCTACGCCACCGTCGACGTGTCCCGCACGCTGGTGGATGATTAAGGGTGTTATTATTAGATATGCGGGTTTCTGAGGGAGAGCGGCCATGACACACATAGCATACAGGGCGTTGCATCGCGTCTTCGTCGAAGGGCGATGGCTGTTCACCACAATAAAGGAGATCGTCTTTCACCCGTTGTCTGCATCCTATGTTGACACTAGGACGGGTAAATTCGTTGCGCGGAGGCCGGCCTTTGGCAGACAAGCCAAGGAGAACAGACAAGCTGGCCGATGAGCAATGAATAGTGGTTCAGGTAATGACGGGGGCGGATTCAGAGAGAATCTGCCCCCTCTCTTGGCCCTCGTTGTAGGCCTGGCTGGATTTGCGGTCATCATCTGGTTGGGCGTAAACGACCCAGAACGCCGGGATGCCTTGGCTCAAGCAGCTGACTGGCAAATGAAGGGTGGGATAGGGGCCTTCTTTGGTACGTTGATAGGGCGCAGGGCAAAATAGCGTCAATTTCAGATACAGAGACAGGATGTCAGTGCCAAAAGAAAGTCATGCAATTTGCTTCCAATTGCGCCCCTACCCCGCCAGCTCCACGATCATCTCTACCTCCACGGGGGCGCGCAGGGGGAGACCGGCCATGCCCACGGCGGAGCGGGCGTGACGGCCCTCGTCTCCGTAGAGGGCGACCAGCAGGTCGGAGGCGCCGTTGCCCACGGCAAAGTGCCGCTCGTAGTCCGGGTCTGCGTTGACCATGACCAGCAGCTTCACCACACGCTTCACATTGTCCAGGCTGCCAGCGTCAGCCTTGATGGCGGCCAGGCAGTTCAGCATGGCCTGCCGGGCCGACTCGTAGCCCTGCTCCTCCGTAACGTCCCGGCCCACTTTGCCGGGGTGCAGGATCGAACCGTCGGGCATGAACCCGATGTGGCCGGCAACGTACAGCAGATTGCCCGTGCGCACGGACGGCACAAAGTTGGCCACCGGCGCGTTGGGTTCGCTCAGCGTCAGACCCATTTCCCGCAGCTTGTCTTCAACGGACATGGCTACCCTCCCGATTTATTCAACGCCGAGTTCGCCGAGAGCGCAGAGTCTTTTTTCGTTTTTCTCGGCGTACTCTGCGCCCTCGGCGTTGAAACTCCCGCTTAGCCGAGCTTGACGATGGCCTCAACCTCGACCACCAGCTCGGGGCGCACCAGGGCGGAGACACCGACGGTGGAGCTGGCGGGCGGATTGCTGGGCCAGGTCTCGAGGCGCACCTTGGCGTAGTCCGCGTAGTCGTCCATGTTGGTAAGGAAGCACGTAATCTTGCAGACGTCCTCCATCTTACCGCCGGCGGCCTCGATTACGCCGCGGATGTTGGCCATGACCTGGCGGGACTGGGCCTCGCAGCCCTCGGCGATGTTGCCGCTGGCGTCGGTGCCCACGTGCCCCGACACGTAAAGCATGTCTCCCACGCGGACGCCGGGAGAGAGGTTTGGATTCGGCGCCATTCCGGCGGGAATGATCGGCTGTCGCTCTGGCATTGATGGTCTCCTTAAATATGATTAACCACAGAGTACACGGAGTTTACAGAGGAAATCACAAAATCAATCCTCCGCGTTCTCTGTGACCTCTGTGGTGAAACTATGGGGATCAGTGGGTGCCCGCAGGAACCCCCGAGCGTTCGCGGTGTACCGATATGCAGCCCCGCACGCCCTCCAGCTTGGAGAACAGCTTGCTCAGCTGTTGCAGCCCCGTGGTGTGCATGTTGAATGTGAGGTTCACCGTGCCGTTGGGCTGCTGTGCGGTAACGACGTTTGAAATGTTGACGCCCTCTTCCGAGACGTTCTGCGTCAGGTCCCGCAGCAGGCCAACGCGGTCGTAGGCGAGCATGGTGACCCGCACCGGGAACAGCTCCTTGGCCTGACCCCATTCCACCGAGACGAAACGCTCGGGCTCGTCCTCGTGCAGCACGCTGGGACACGTCCGCTTGTGGACCGTCACTCCCCTGGACCGGGTGACGAAGCCGACGATTTCGTCTCCGGGGATGGGACCACAGCAGCGCCCCATGCGGGTGAGGAGATCCCCAACTCCCAGCACCTTGATTCCCGATGTGGGGCTCGAGAGGGGCAGGTCGGTGCGCTTGCGGGCCAGGGGATGTTCCGGCTCCTGGCGGGCTTCAGCCAGTTTCTGCGCCAGCTGGCCCTCGGTTACGCCGCCGGATCCAAGGTTTGTCAGCAGGTCGTCCATGCTGTCGAACTTGAACAGCCCCAGGACCTCGCTGTCCTCAAATTTCAGGTTGAGACGACGCATTTCGCGGCGCAGCATTTCCCGTCCGCGCTGGATGTTGGTGCCACGTTCCTGCCTGCGGAACCAGTGTCGGATGCTCTGGCGGGCGTGGGCGGAGCGAACATAGCCGCGATTGGAATTCAGCCAGTCCAGGCTGGGCCCGCGGTCCGAATTGGTGCGCATAATTTCAACGGTGTCGCCGTTTTCCAGAGCCGTATCCAGGGAGACCAGCTTGCCGTTGACCTTGGCGCCAACGCACCTGTTGCCCAGCTCCGTGTGGATCTTGTAGGCAAAATCGATGGGAGTGGACCCTGCCGTGAGTTCGACGATACGACCCTTTGGGGTGTAGACGAACACCTGGTCGTGGAAGATGTCCTCCTTGACGGACTCGATGAACTCCGCAGTGCTGGTGACGTCGCGCTGCCACTCCAACAGCTGCCGCAGCCCGCTCATCTTCTCCTCGAACTGGAGGTCCCTGGAGTTGCCCTCCTTGTAGCGCCAGTGGGCGGCTACGCCATACTCGGCGGTCTCGTGGTGCTCGAAGGTCTTGATCTGCACTTCCAGGTGCGTGCCACCCTCGCAGACCACCGTGGAGTGCAGAGCCTGGTACATGTTCTCCTTGGGGTTGGCGATGTAGTCGTCGATCTGGCCGGGCAGGGGATGCCACAGCTGGTGCACCACACCGAGCACCCGGTAGCAGTCCGCTTCCTTCTCCACCAGTACGCGAAGGGCGAACAGGTCGTAGATCTCGCTGAGCTGTTTGCCCTGGGCCTCGTACTTCTGGATCTTGCGATACGTGCTGTAGATGTTCTTCGGGCGCCCCGAGACGTCTGCCGTTATCCCATCGGATTCCAGCCTGTCGCGCAGCAGGTCTGAGACCTGGGCCACATAGGCCTCGCGGACGGCGCGGCGGGCGGCGAGCATGCGGGAGATTTCGCGGTACCTCTCCTCGTTGAGGTATCGGAAAGCCAGGTCCTCCAGCTGCCACTTGATTTCCCAGATCCCCAGCCGGTGCGCGAGGGGGGCATAGATGTCCAGGGTTTCCTGCGCGATGCGCCGCTGCTTGTCCGGTGGAAGGGCTCCCAGGGTCCGCATGTTGTGAAGGCGGTCGCCCAGCTTGATGAGGACGACGCGGATGTCCTCGGCCATGGCCACAAGCATCTTGCGGAGGCTTTCGGCGTAAAGGCTGTCGGGGTCATCCCCGCCGATGGGCAGGGCGCTGATGGGGTCGTGGATCCGGCTGTCCAGCTGTGTCAGCTTGGTAACGCCGTCCACCAGCCGGGTGATTTCGGGGCCGAACTTAGCGGACAGCTCATCAAGGGAGACGTCACAGTCCTCAACCACGTCGTGGAGCAAAGAGGCGGCGATGGTCTGCTCGTCCAGGCGGAGTTCACTGAGAAAAAGGGCAATTTCCAGGGGGTGGGCGATGTAGGGCTCGCCCGACTTGCGCAACTGTCCCTCGTGGGAGAGTTCGGCAAATTCGTAGGCATTCCTGATTAGTTCGGACGCCTCTTCCGGAAGGTAGTCCGTGACTCTTTCCAGTAGTCTGTCCACTCCTTCGATGGCCGTTACCCCAAAGTCACTACCCCCTATCGCCAAATTCGTACCAAGCCTCGACCAGGCATCAATGCGCCCGGCGGGTGCATCAGTGGAGGGTTTGACGGCATCCTGGACCCCGTCACGCCCCTCATTCTGGAAATGGCTGCCCTTTGATGATAGTCGCGATTTTACTTGCTTTGCTGCCAAAATACCATTGTCCTTGCGATCGCCGAAAGACGACTTGTTGCCATTGCGGAGCCTGTGGGAACGCGAAGTTCCCCCGCGATGGTGGGCGTTTGACCGCGGCAAAAGTGCATTGCTACACTCGCCGCGACTTGCATATATCCATGATAAACGATTTTGCCCCGGCCGGAGCGATTATGAGCGAGAACACGAGCAGGGTCGGCATATTTTCATTTGAGGTCGACAGTTCCGCCGATCCGGCATTGCTGGCGAAGCGGGCCGAGGACCTCGGCTTCGAGTCTTTCTGGGTGCCGGAGCACGCCATCCTGCCGGTGCGCACGACCTCTCCCTACGCGGGAGCGGCGGATGGTGCGATTCCAGAGGAGTACGGACGCATCGTCGACCCGTTTATAGCGCTGGCCCGAGCCTCCGCCGTCACCAGCCGTATCAAGCTGGGCACCGGTATCTGCCTGGTGCCGGAGCGCAACCCGCTACTGCTGGCCAAGGAAATCGCGACCCTTGACCGGTACTCCGATGGCCGCTTCATCTTCGGCATCGGCGCTGGCTGGCTGCGGGAGGAGGCGGAGATCATGGGCACCGACTTCGACCACCGCTGGACCCAGACCCGCGAGTCCATCGAGGCTATGAAGCAGCTGTGGACCCAGGACGAGGCGGAGTACCACGGTCAGTACTACGACTTTCCGCCGGTCAAGTCGGTCCCCAAGCCGGTGCAGAATCCCCACCCGCCGGTGTATCTGGGCGGCAAGGCCCGGAACGTGTTCCGCCGTGTCGTGGCCTACGGCGACGGCTGGATGCCCAACCGCACCTCGGCGGCGGAGATTCGCGCCGGCCGGGCCACGCTGGATGAACTGGCCGAATCGGCGGGGCGTGATCCCAAGTCCATCGAAATCCTGGCCTTCGGCTTTGGCAACCAGTTCCGCACCCGCGAGGAAATCGAGGAGCTGACGGACGCCGGCGCGGACCGCATCACCGTCTGGTTGAACAACACGGAGGGCGATGCTGCCATCGACGAGATCGAGGAAATCGCAGCGGCCGTGCTGTAGGGAGCCCGGCGTAGATGTTGCCTACAATTGAACAAGTGGAGATTGACTTCCTGCTCCTCGCTGATCGCGCCGAGGTGCTAAACGGCAAGCTGTACATGATGGGCGGGGCGTGGGACCGCAGACAGGTGAGAGACATCGCCTCCCCGGTTTCCCTCACCATTGTCATAGGTGTGCTCGTTCCATGGAATCTCACCAACGAGCAGCACCGCCTGTCTATCAGCATCGAGGACGAGGACGGTCTCACGCTACCTCCGGAGGTCGAGGTCGCCGTAAACGTCGGACGGCCCGTCGACTCAACTCAGGGTCAGTCCTTCAGGGCCACGGCGGTCATCAACAACCGGTGGGAGTTGCCCCGCTTTGGCACTTACCGGGTGGCCGCGTCGACGGCTGGCCAAAACGAGAAGCGGGTTACGTTCTATGTCATCGAAGCAGCCCCGCCCTAGCAACAAATGTCTCACTCAGGTGTCAGTGCCCAGCCCTCCCTACACCGGCAGGGGCGCCTCGGTGATGTTCTCGGGCAGGCCGACCTCGAACGCGTTGATGTTGAAGGCGAGACAGGAGTAGTAGCCCATGAGCGTGGTCAGCTCCACCAGGCCACGGTTGCCGAACTGGTCCATAGCCCGCTGGAACGTCTCCTGGCTGACGCGGCGGGTCCGGAAGAGCTCGCGGCCATAATCAAGGACGGCTGACTCCGCCTCCGACAATGCCGGCAGTTCTTTCTTGTCCCGGAGGCTGTCCACGAGTTCGTCGCTCAGGCCCGACTGGCGACCGAATGCACAGTGGGCGTTCCAGATGAACTGGCAGTCCATCTCCCGCGCAGTTACCAGCATGGCCAGCTCGCGGATATTGAGGGGCAGGCTGGACTCGTCTCCCCGCAGGTAGGCCCGCAGGTGCTCGCCGCGCTTGATCAGCTCCGGTACGTGAATCATCACCGAAAGTGGCCCGGTATCCGGAACGCTGCCGCGCCCTGCGACGTATTCGTCAAACGCCTCCAGCTGGTCCTGCGGCACACTGTTCCGGTCGGCTGTGGGAATTCTGGCCATTTTCCTTCCTCCTATATGCCGGCTGACTGCCAGCAAGATATCCCGATCGGAAATATTGCTCTCTGCGTAATTCCTTGACCGGACAAGAGTATAATGCCTCGGTGTGTTTTCGTGATTATGGAGCTTGGCTCCAAGGTTTCCTACCGTGCCGGGGAGAGGGTCACTTGATACCCAGTTGTCCGTGAACCAGGGCGACAGGAACAAGTACGTAGTCTTCGGGGCTTTGGCCATCGGGCTGTTCGCCTCCGTCGTCGACCATGGCAGCGTCATAGTGGCGCTGCCTTCCATTGCCGAGGACATGGTGATCGAGCTCCCCAGCGTGCAGTGGGTGGTCATCGGCTACGCCCTAACCATCAGCGCACTGCTCCTGCCCATGGGACGCCTGGCCGACATGATGGGCCAGAAGCGGGTGTACATCCTGGGCAGCATTGTCCTGATGGTAGGTGCGGCGGGCGCGGGACTGGCTCCGGAGCTGGGCTCACTGCTGGGAGCGCGACTGCTGCAGGGCGTGGGCTCGGCCATGACCCAGGGTACGGGCATGGCCATCATGACCTCGGTGTTCCCGGCCCACGAGCGCGGCCGGGCCATAGGCTTGCTGATGACCACCGTGGGCGTCGGCGCCGTGGCCGGGCCGGCCATAGGCGGAACGGTGGTGGACCTCATCCACTGGCGGGCGGTGTTCTTCATCAACATCCCCTTGGGCTTTGTGGGAGTTTTGGCCACATTGTGGGTGCTCCGCGGCTGGGAGTCGGAGCGGGCATCGCGGGGCAGCAGATTCGACTGGACCGGGGCGTTCCTGTCCACGGGCGTTTTGGTTGCGTTGCTGCTGGGCCTCACCCTGGCGGTGAACTGGGGCTGGATGGCTGCACCGATTCTCGCCGCCTTCGTGCTCTCCGCCGGCATGTTCGTGGCATTCATCTGGTGGGAGCTGCGGACCGATTCCCCGATGTTCAACCTGCGGTTCTTCCGGGGCAGGGTCTTCTCCTGCGGGATATCGGCCGCCTTCCTGACCTTCCTGGGGCAATCGTCGGTGCTGTTCCTGATGCCCTTCTACGTCCAGAACGTGCTGGGTTACAGCCCCAAGGTGGCAGGGCTGGTGGTCATGCCCGGCGCGTTGCTCATGGCGATCATGGGCTCGGTCAGCGGCACGCTGTCGGACAGGTTCGGCTGGCGCTGGTTCACCGTGGGCGGCATGGTCTCGTCCACTGCCGGCCTGATCATGCTGAGCCGCGTAACCGACACCTCGCCACTGTGGGAGGTGATTCCCGGACTGATACTGGTCAACGGCGGAATGGGGACGTTCTATTCCGCCAACTCCAGCTCGGTTTTAAGCGCGGTGGGACGCGACAGCTACGGCGTGGTGTCGGGATTCCTGAACCTGGTGCGTAACTCGGCCAACGTGATCAGCCTGGCCATCGCTACGACAATTGTGACCGTTACCATGGGCTCCCTGGGATTCGAGCCGAGCCTTGAAGCAGTGCGCACCAGCTCAGTGGAGGGAGTGCGCAACGCCTTCACGGTGGGTATGCGCAACGCCTTCTACGTGCTGGTGGCGTTGGTCATTGCATCGATGACGGTGTCGTTCCTGCAGGGCAACACCCGGACCGCGCCCCGCCAGGAAGAGCCGGCCCCGCAACCGCAGCCGGGGGACTGAGGGTCACCGGACGGGACGAGAGTACCATCCGCCCCAGGGCCACCTGCGTCGCCGGAGTAGTGCGATGACCAGGGGATTGGTCCAGAACAGGGTCTTCCAGACAGGCCAGGTGTCGAATCGCCGCGAGGACGCTCGCACCCGTGGATTCCGAATCAGTCGAACGTGTCCCCCAGTATTCCGGGCCAGCTTTCCGAGCGCCCAGTAGAAATCCACGTCCTCTCCGATCCAGGCAGTCTGGTCGTAGCCGCCGATGGCGTCAAACGCGTCCTTGGTGCAGAACTGTGTCGCACCCTGGACCATGCCGAGCCGTTCCGCGAGAAGTCGCCAGGCCCGCAGGTAGACCCTCACCGAACGTCGCCTTGGCTGGTACTCAACGTCCACGCCGCCGCCCACGCAGCTCGGGTCGGACATGGCGGTGTGAATCGCGGAGAGCGTATCGGGAGGCACCAATACGTCGGCGTCGACGAATACGAGCAGTTCTCCCCCTGCGTGACGCGCCCCGGCGTTACGGGCCCTGGCGATCCCCTGCACCGGCTCCCGGACCACCCGGGCTCCAGATTCCTGGGCCGCGATGACGGTGGCGTCGGTACTGTTATTGTCGACGACCAGCAGCTCGACGCAGACGCCGGAGTTGGCGGTCAACGTGGCCGCCGCCGCTCCAATAGCGTCGAGCGTCGCAGGCAGAATAGTCTCTTCGTTGTAGGCTGGGACGATGACGGAGATATTCATGGTAACCAGGCAGCGCGGGCGCGGTATCTCCCAATACTACCTTGGCGGATGGGTGGTGGGGCGCCGTTTGTAGTGGCATTGCCGGGCTTTGGCTTGGTGGCGTCGTCTCCACCACGACTATTGCAGGATTAAATCCGGCGGCTGGTTCTCTGTCCATGCCAGGCATGTGAGAGGCCGTCGCACCTGCGGGATAGCCACAGGAATCATTCATTGTTGGGGCCGGAGTGGCCCGCTTCCCTGTTACTTTTCATCGAGCCCCTGGATGTCCTTCGACAAGCTCAGGAGGCGGCATGTGGCGGTAACGGAGCGGCGCCCCGCCCCGGACTTTGCTCAGCATATGCGATGGATCGCGGACGAGGCCTACCCGGATGTCCGGTGGCCCGGGTGGTAATGGACAATTTCAACACCAATTGCAAGGCGTATTTGTGACGGGGCTTTCCGGGGACGGAGGCGCGGCGTATTGCAAGGCAACTGGCTCAATCCTGCCCTGAGCCTGCCGAAGGGACGGCGGAGATTGAATTCAGTGACTCTTTCCGGGGCTGCTTCAAAAAGCGCGTCACAGGCGAGGAGTCACTCTGTGGGGAGATTCACGATTTGGAACAGGGTATAAACCAGGCTCGAGCCAGAATCAACCGGCATTTTGGAATCCTAGACGCCAGGGCCAAACTCCATCGTCTTTATCCCATCAATTCCTGACTTGATCGAGTACTGGTACTACGACGACGCCTACCTGATAAAGCTAGTTGCCACCGGAAATGACTTTGAGAAAGGAAGGGCCACAAAGCTGTCAAGCGCGTGGGCAGGACGCTTCGGGGAACTGCGCGACGTTCTTTTCTTGTCAAGCGTCGTGGTAATTCCAGGCTACGGGGGGGTGGCTGAAAGGAAAGACGACGGCCAAACTCCTGACGCCTGGAGGGCTGGGAGTCTGGGCACTGGTTGCAGCCATCAAGTTCACCGACGTGTCAGGCGCTGAATTTGACCGGCGATTCAATGGCACTACAGCAGCGCAGACGGCAGGGGCTGCCCTTGCCCCGGAATTGCGTTTCCATTGCTTCGAATGGAGGCGCGAACCGCAAATGAACGAGACTTGTCTGAACTCGCCCAACGAGGATCAGCGAATGCAGCGGCGGTTTGCTGGTTCAGGCCCGTCCGGGCGAAAGGCGAACCTGACGGAGACAGCCCGGAAGGGGCCGCAATCGCCCGCGTCTCAGATCTCAACTGGGTGGCAGCCTCCATTGGCTGGTGCTTGTCCGCCGTGGACTCCCGAACCAAGCTCCGTCTCTCCTGCACTGGCCCATCCTGATTTGACCCAACGCTGTACTTTCATCATTGCCGAAAAAGACGAATCGCCATGATGGTCTGACTATTAGCACCGGCTGGTGATATAGTCCATTTCAGATTTCTCTAGCCGACCATCCTGTGGAAGGGGATAGCGGCATCCAAATATGTCTATCCAATCCTCCCAATCATTCGTCCCGTCCGTTTTCTTATTCACGGTGCACACCGATCTCTTGGTACTCGGATTGTAATCGCAGATGACCGGGTCGGATGGCCAGTAAAGCATCGGCGGATCCGTAGTGTCCGACTGCTGCGGTGGATTTACAGACCTTTGCACGGGCTGAGACTGAGGCGGTGGAGGCGGAGTATTAGAGTTAACATCCGACCGCGTGTTACCGGACTGAGACGAACCGCTCGCACCACCGCCGCTGCCGCCGATCCCGCCGCTGCCGGTCCCTCCACCGCCGCCGCCCACTGGGAGTCTGAATGAGGGCGGAGTCTGGATCACTACGGGTTTCTCGTTGTCTCTTATGCTGATCCTCGCCGACGCTGAACCCAGGCCCTCCCCCTGGACCGATACGGTGAGCGATTCTATGGTGCGCTCAGCATTGGAGTCGTCAAACGGGGTGAGCTGGAACGTGGTCGTCCCCGAGGTCTGCCCCGCGGGAATCGTGATGCCCTGTACGTTGACCACGCCATAGTCGTCGGTACTTGCGCTGTCGCCGGGAACCCCCACGGTGAGGGTCAGGTGCTTGTCGACCGGGAAGGCCGAGCCGTTCAGTTCAGCCGTCACCTTGAATTCAGTTTGCCCTGCGTCCTCGTCCAGGACACTCGGGGAAATGTACAGCTTGATCCCGGTCGTCGGCGCGTCGTCCTCCAGGATGTAGAGCGTTGCGTGGCTTGTTCCCAACTCCACATCGGTGGCTGACACCGAGATTTTCTCGAACCCGCCCTCGTAGACTCCATCGTTGTGCAGGTCGAGCTGGAAAGTGACGGTTCCGGAGGTCGAGCCCGCCGGAATGACGATGTCCTCGATGCCGGCAAAGGTGTAGTCGTCGGTCCCCGCGGTGTCGCCCTCCGCGCCGACGCCCAGCCTGATCACCCTGTCGGACGTGAAGGCCGGGCCGTTGAAGCAGGCCTCGACCGTGAGCTCGACCTGGCCCGCGCCCTCGTACAGGAACATGGGACTCACATCAAGCACGACTTCCGTCGATGCCGCGTCATCGTCCAGGATCCCGATGGTCGCGTAGCCGGTGCCGAGGCCGACCAATGAACCCGACAGGGTGACTTCCTCGATGACATCTTCGTGCAGATAGTCGTCCAGCGGCAGGAGCCGGAAAGAGGCTGTGCCCGAGGTGTGGCCGGCGGGGATGGTGATGTGCCCGAGGGCGGACCTGGCGTAATCACCCCGGCCCGCGCTGTCCCCGAACTCTCCAAGGGCGAGCGTTACCGCCTTGTCAGTGGGGTATGCAGGGCCGTTGAGCGTTGCCTTGACCGTGATGTCGGTCCAGCCCGCCTCCTCGAGCAGGATTGGCGGGCTCACCTCCAGTAGGATGCCGGTCGGCGCAGCCTCGTTGTCCGCGATCTTGAGCGTCGCCGCTGCCGTGCCCAGGCCGGCGGCGTTTCCTGTGACCGTAATGGTCTCGTCGATGCCCTCCCGGATGCGGTCGTCCAGGGGCGTCAGCCGGAAGGTGGTGGTGCCGGCGGTGGCTCCGGCAGCGATGATGATGTCCCCGGCGGCAGACGCGGTGTAGTCGTCGGCGGAGGCGGTGTCGCCCGCCGCCCCAACCTTGAGGCGGACCGCCGTATCGGTGGCGTAGGCCGGGCCGTCGATGGCCGCGGTCACCGAGACCTCCGTTGGGCCGGCGCCCTCGTCCAGTGTCGCCGGGCTGAGAGACAGGTCAAGGCCACTCGACGGGGGGTCCATGTCGACGATGGTCACGATTGCCGATCCTCTGCCCAGCCCCGGGGCCCGGCCCGAGATGGTGATTTTCTCGGGGATGCCCTCGTGGGTGCCGTCGTTGGTGGGCGCGAGCGCGAAGCTGGCGGTCCCGGTGGTCGCCCCGGCCGGGATGATGATGTCTCCGACACCCGTCGCGGCGTAGTCGGCGCGCGTGGCGCTGTCCCCGGGCGCCCCGACGGTGATGGCGAAGGCCCGGTCGGTCGCGAATGCGGCGCCGTTCAGGGCGGCGGTGACCGATACTCTCGCTTGGGCCGATCCCTCTTCCAGGGACGCGGGGTTGGCGGTCAGCTCGAATCCGGTGGAGGCGGGGTCGTTGTCGATGATTCGGATTTCGGCGAGGGCCGTGCCCAGGTCTCCTGCCGTGCCCGAGACGGATACCGCCTCGCCCTCGTCCTCGTGGATGTTGTCGTCCACGGGCGTGAGGTGCAGGGTGGTCGTCCCGGACGTCTGCCCGGCGGGGATGGTGATGGCCCCCACGCTGCCGGCGGCGTAGTCGGCGCCCGACGCGCCGTCGCCGTCCGCTCCGACGGTGATGGCGATGGTGCTGTCCGTTGGCAGGGGCGCGCCGTCGAGCGTTGCGGTCACCGTGATTGCCGTCCGGCCCGCGTCCTCGTCCAGAGCGGCGCTGCTCACGGCGAGGAGGAAGCCCAACGCGCTCGGTGCAGCGGCCGCCTCGCTCTGGGATGCGGCGCTTCCCTCGCTCTCGTCCTCGTCGGGGGAGCCGAAGAAGAAGGAGCAGGCGACGATGCCCATCAGAACGAACATCAATGCCACCAGGGACTGGATGACGGGGATGCGACGCCTGGGGCCTTGATTCGCCGGGTCTCCGCCGCCGGATGCGGCGCCGCGCCCCCTGCGGTCCCACAGCGGCCGGTAGGCCTCGGGGAGCGGCTCGCTGTCGATCCGGGGCCAGACCCCCTGCCGCCGCCAGAGCCAGAAGTACCGGTAGATCACCTCCCACGGCGGCAGGTCGTCGGGCAGCCTGCTCCAGGGACTCCCGGTCCGCAGGACGTACCGGATGCCGTTCAGTATCTCGCGGCGGGAGTACCGGCCGCGAGGGCCTTCCGGCTGCACCGGCGGGACATGGGGGTCAACCGACTGCCATTCGGCGTCCGACAGGTCTGATGGGTATTCATTGCGGGCCATGGGAAGAGTCTATGAGAACCAACAATCTTTTACCACGGTATTTTTTACAAATTTAAAACACTTTCCATAATATTAATTCAGTATCCGCCTATTGACAATATAAATTCCCGTGTATATGCCCGGCCGCATCTGCCACCCCCCCGGGAGTTAAACACAGAGGGCACAGAGAGCACAGAGTTTTTTGGTTTATGTCTCCGCCGGGAATGCGAGAGATGGCCTGTAACTCTCGGTAGAGAAAAAATAAAACCTCTGTGCGCTCTGTGCCCTCTGTGTTGAAACCGTCCCCCGGAGGGGAGTGGAAAGGCACCTGCGGAAAGTCGCCAAAACGTCATGCATATCTCTTGACTCGCCGTAAGGGGCGCGTAATACTTCTATAGCTACAATTACGTCCGGAATGGACAAAGCCGCGCCGGCAGTCCGGTTTCGGCCGGGGTGTCCGGTGATTCGTATTTCAGAGGAGGTCGGGCTCATGTGATACAGGCTCCCGCCAAGGGCGGGACCGCAGCGCCACTCCCGGCCCGCGCCCCCACGCTTCGCGTGGGACCCGGCAGGGCAGCAGCGGGAGTGCATCGATACAGAGACCTTTAACAACCAGGCAATCAACCGGTCATCCCCCGGGCCCCGCATCCGCGAGGGCACAAGGGGGAAAGGCAACCGCCGCAAGGCAGTCCGACGCCGCTGGCACAAGGAAGCCCAGGAGGCCCCGCCGCCAGCCCGCGCACGACCGCCCCAGGGCATCGCCCCGCCACCGCTCGTGGCGAGCTTGTCGAACCACGAACCACGGTGAGGGCGCAACCCAGGCCCGCCGGCACAGGGGAGCCCACGAGGCGCCCGCCGCCGGACAGGCCCTGGACCCGGAACATCCCCCGGCACGACCGGGGGTCCCGCACATCTTGACTCCGCGAAACGCGGGGAGCGGGAACCGGCCCCAACGGTACAAGGGCGCCCAGGTGGCCCCGCCGCCCGAGGGACCGGCCGAAAGGAGAATTAACACAGATGAATTCAATGATTGGCAAATCCACTGGAATTGCCCTGCTCATGGCCGCAGCGCTCCTCGCTGCCCTCTTCGCCATGGGCGTCTTCAGCGCCACCGGCGTCGGGGCCGACCCGGGCCATGGCGGTGCGGATGACCACACACACGACCAATTGGAAGCAGGAGCCAATATCTCCATCGTTCCTGTCACTATTGCCGATGATGGCACCGAAGAAGATCAACCGGCTCAGACAATTACAGTAGTAGCAGACGACTTCACTTACGACCATGCAGTCGCACGAAACGTTGTTGCACTTAAGTTCACGGTCACTGCTGGTACTGGCACCGGTGTCCCAGCCACCGCCTGGGGCGACGAATCGACCTTTGAGATAACGGCGGATGCAGGAACAACCGTGGTTAGTGGTGTTGCTCTAACCGATGCAGCTGATGGCACCGCTGCCATGGGCACCGGAAGGGTTAACCTCAATGATGGGATAGTCAAGACCATCACGTTAACCGTCGACAACGTCAAAACAGACAACGAAGCTTCGGCTGGCGTCTACGATATCACTTTGACCTACGGCTACCCTGCCAATGGAAGTGAGAGGACACCAGGAGCCGCGGTGGCCATTGACCTGAACACTGCTAGCACACCCGCGACTCTGTTCGACAGCGTCGATATCCTTAGCCCGGATCTCCCATCTCTTACGCGAGGACAAGACCTCGTCGTAAAACTACCCAAGTTTGGTGTCCCTAGCAGCATTGATGCCAGCGACATCACTGTAAATGCAGCCAGAAAGCCGAGCAGCGTCAACGTTGATGGCACGACGATCACGCTGACTATGGGCGACACTGGTGATGACGATACTACATTCCCGGCTACCGATACAGACGTAACGAGGGTTCGGATCACCAGGGCTGCCGGAGTAACGAACCCTGACCTAAGTAACGAGGCTCCCGATAGCTACGAGGTCTCTGTGGAAGGTGCTGCCGGAAACAAGCACGTGGGATACGGTGTCGTGTTCCGCGAGGTTACCGTCAGCCCGGGAAGCGGAGCGCGTGGCAGTGAAATCACCATAACCGGCAAGGGCTTTGGTGACGGAACCGCTACCATCTCCTTGGGCAGTGCGGGATACACGGAAAAGGCTGTATCCACTGATGGTGCTTTCACGCACGTTGTCGCGACTGACATCAAAAACAACGACGACGATAGCGTTTTCGCGGCTGGTAGCAACGCCATCGATGTGTCTGACTCCGCTGGTAAGAATGCCAATACCGCGGCAAGTTTCAAAATTAACTCCTCCTTCTCAATTAGCCCGGCGAACCCGGTACCTGGCGCACCCTTCACAATCACTTTGAAGGACGCGACGCTCATGCCCGCTACCGGAACGCCACCGGTGATTCCGCACCCCACGGTCAGGGTCGGTAGCAATATGGCTATGCCGGCCGGGACAGATGGCGCGGATGTTGACGCGGACGACGACAACAACAACACTTGGAAGTACATTACTCCAGCAGGTTCAGCCGGTTCGCTACGCGTTCGGGTAAGCGGCCTGGCTAGTGCCAACATTGACCAGACGGTAGAGTTTGGCAGCAACCCCCTCACTGTAAGCGTTGATACTGCCGTCCCCGGCCAGTCAATCGACATCACCGGCAGTGGGTTCGGATCCGGCGAAAAGGTTGATGGCTCTGACGGAAGCAGCGTGACGATTGGCTCAAAGCCTGTCGCCACCGCCAACATCGAGAGCGAAACCGTTGACGCCAACGGCAATGTGTCTCTGACCGTGGCCGTTCCTGACGATGTCAGTCCTGGAAGCCGGAGTGTCGTGGTCATCGATGCTTCTGGTCGCAGAGGGACGGCAAGTATTACCGTACCCAAGCCAGCGATTACCATCGATCCAGCTGAGAGTCGCAGGGGCGAGGCGGTAACCGTAACCGGCACTGGATTCCCCGCCGGTGACGTGATTTCCATCACTTACAACAGCAGGGCACTCGCCGACGGCAACCCGGGTACCAACGACGTGGGTGGATTTGTCCATACCATCCTGGTGCCTACCATTGCCAGTCTCGGTGAAGGCAAGACCTACAAGATCAACGCTTCGGCTTTGATCAACGAGGACGCGCCTGCAGCCACTGCGGTGGATCACAAGATCCTCGACGCCACCGTGTCCGTCTCCCCCGAGACCGCGACCTCCGGTCAGAGCGTCGACGTTACCGGTATGAACTTCCGGGGTCTCGCCAGCGTTACCGAGATCACCATCGCAGGCCAGAGAGTAACCCCTGCGGGCAACAACAACGCTGACAGGGACGGCACTTTCACTGTCACCGGTGTCGTGGTGCCGCTGCTCAATCCCAACCGCTATGTGGTCAAGGTCACTGCGGGTGGTGAGGAAGCAATCGGCTACATCACCGTTTCCGACGCAGTGGAGGAAGTCTCCACCGACCCCGCGGACGTGTTCGCTGACCTGATCGAGGCTGGCCGCCTGGAGCGGGTGTGGTACCTGATCGGCGCGACCCAGATGTGGGAGTTCTACGATCCCGATCCTGAGCTCGCCTCGTTCAACAACCTGGACGAGATCACCGTTGGTGAGGCGTACATCGTCATCGTCAGCGAGGGCGATCCCATCGAGTTCCAGGGCGCGCAGCTGTACGCAGGTTCCAACAACAGGCCCATTCGCTAGGGCAAACACTCAGCAAACGGGACGATTCCCGTGAGCCACGGGGAGGCCGCGCCTCGATTTGATCGGGGGGCCTCCCCACCACCAACGGGCCGGGGTCCATCCCCGCTCGCAGGCACGTCGGCGCAACCGCGTTGACGTCAAAGACAAGGAGGAAAGAATGACCGTAACCAGAATAGTGGCACTGCTGAGTGTGCTGGCGCTGCTGGCCTCGCTGCCGCTGTCGGTGGCTCTGGCCCAGCAGCCTCCGTTCCGTGTCGTCGGCACCGCCGAGCTGGACGACGCCATGGCCGCCGAGGGCACCATGGTCGTCGCCATGATCGACGGCGAGAAGGCCGGCGAGGGCACGGTAGACGCCATGGGCATGTTCCAGGTCGACGTTGAGGGCGATTCGGGCGCCATGGTCTCGTTCTCGCTCGAAATGATGATGGGCGAAGGCGAAGACTCCGAGATGATGATGTACGACGCGACCTCGATGGAAGAGGTCATGGTCGGCATGCGCGGCGACATCACCCGCGCCGACCTGATGGCCTTCACCAGTGAGGCTGCCAAGCCCACACCGACCAAGACCGCGGCAGAGGAAATGGAAGCCATGCGCGGCCCGCGCGGCGCAACCGGCGCCCGTGGTCCCGAGGGCGCAGCCGGACCTGCCGGCGCTGACGGCGCCACCGGTCCTGCCGGTCCTGCCGGTCCCGCCGGACCTGCCGGCCCCGCTGGCCCCGCCGGTGCTGCTGGCCCCGCTGGCCCCGCCGGTCCCGACGGCTCCGACGGCAGTGACGGCGCCCCCGGCGCTGACGGCTCAGCCGGTGCTGCCGGTCCCGCCGGTCCCGCCGGCCCCGCCGGTCCTGCCGGCAACGACGGCGCCCAGGGTCCCAGCGGCGGCGGAGCTCTCGCCATCGTCGCGCTGATCATCGCCATCGTTGGCGTGGTCGCCGCGGGCGGCGCGTTCATCGCCGGTCGCCAGGGCAGCTAACCGCTGACCTGACCACCGCACTCAGCAACCCCAGGAACCAATCAGGGGCGCCACCAAGGCGCCCCTTTCTCGTTCTCCCCTCCCGCCTCCTGTCCCCTCTCCCCCTGGGAGAGGGTCAGTATGAGGGCAAATCCCCCGCAACAATCCCCTCCCCCTCAGGGGGAGGGCTAGGGTGGGGGTGAATCCCCCGCAACAGTCCCCTCTCCCTCTGGGAGAGGGTTAGGGTGAGGGCGAATCCCGGCCATCCCAAAATCACACGAATCACAGTTCAGACAACCACGCCCAGCCGCCAATCCGACCAATCCCAGTTAGTACAAATATTGAAATTAGTATAAAAATGCGACAGAATGTAAAGCAACTGGACTCGTGGCGTTGAGGGAGGTGCGGACGTGATTTCGAAGAGGACGGTGTGGCCGCTGGCGATACTGGCGGCGATGTTGATGCTGGGGATCGCGGCCGCCGTACCGGGCCAGGAGCAGGACAAGCGCCCGCTGCAGCCGCTGCTGCAGGACTACTACTCCGGCACCGCGACGATCCTGGACATCCCCGTCCCGGCGGGCATACAGATCGTGGCCTGCGTCGACGGCTGCGCCACCTATCAGACCGACGCCGCCAGCGTGGGCGAGGGCGGCGCCTACACCGGCCTGATCATCGAGCCCACCGACCGCCGGATGATCGGCCGCGACGTTACCTTCCACATCGTCAACGAGCACGGCAGCATCCAGGCCTCGGAGACCCGCGAGTTCTACGGCGTCTACGACCTGTATACCCAGGACCTGACGTTCAACGAGCCGCTGCCCCGGGCGGCAACACCGACGCCGGAGCCGACGGCCACGCCGGAGCCGACCGCGACGCCCGAGCCGACGGCCACGCCGGAGCCGACGCCCGTGCCGCCGACGGCCATTCCCGAGCCAACGCCCACGGCCATCCTGCCGGTGACCGGCGACACCGCCGTGACGCGCATACCGCCGCTGGCCATCGTGGGCGGCATCGTGCTGGTGCTGGCCGGAGGAGTGCTGCTCTACGTCGCCGCGCGCCACGCCCGCCAGCGCATGCGGGCCGAGGAGGAAGCGGCCGCCTAGCCGGGCCGGGGGACTCTCACGCCAACGCAGGGGCGGGCCGAGTGCCCGCCCTGTTCGTTTCGCGATGGGTTGGGAAAGACCGTTCGTGGTGAGCTTGTCGAACCACAAGCCGCCGGCCCTTCGACAAGCTCAGGATGAACGGGATTGGGCAAGACGGGATCGTGGTTGGGAAAGACCGTTGGTGGTGAGCCTGTCGAACCACAAACCGCCGGCTCTTCGACAAGCTCAGGATGAACGCAGAAGAGCCGGGCTCAGGGCCAGCGGGACTGGAAACGCTGATGGCGCCGCTACCGCAGCGGCCTAGCCCCTGGGAGGGGTCAGGAGGTTGATGCGGAGGTCCGAGGGCAGGTTGCTGGGAGTGATCACCAGGCGGGGCTGAGGCTGCGTCTCGTCCTCCAGGCCCATGCGCCGCAGGAAGGGCTCCACGCCGTCGAGGGCCAGGCCCTCCTGGCCGTGGCCGTAGTGCATTGGCACCACCACCTTCGGGTCCAGGTCCTGGATCGTCTGGAGCGCCTGGTCCAGGCTGAGGGTGCACTGCCCGCCGGCGGGCACCAGCGCCACGTCCACGGGCTTGAGCTCCTCCACCTGGCGCGTGGTCAGCGGACGCGTCAGGTCGCCCAGGTGGCAGACGCTGATGCCGTCCATCTCGATGGTGTAGGCGACGTTGCGCTGCTCGTGTGGCGCGCCCTCGGGCAGAGGGGTCATCACGCCGCGCACGACGACGTGGTTGTACTCGTACTCGCCGGGCGCCCGGAACAGCCGGGGCTCGCCGCCCACCGTGTCGGCGGCCGAGTGGTTCGGGTGCGTGTTGCTGACGGTGACGACGTCGGCGGGGCGCCCGTCGATCCGCAGCCCCAGCGACTCGGGGAACGGATCGGTCACCACCACCATCCCCTGCGAGTGCAGGCGGAATGAAGCGTGTCCCAGCCAGACCAGGTCCATGTTTCGCCTCCCTGTAGCTGCCTTGAGGGCCGGGGCTCCTGCCTTAAATCCGGGTTCTAAGCCGGGACTAAGGTCAGGTTCCCGGTGCTAGAGCCAGCGGTCGTTGCCGGAACTGCGGCGGCCGGAATCGTCCTCGTCGCCCCGGAACCAGTTGGCCAGGCCCCACGCCGCGGGCACCAGGACCGCCGCGAGGAACAGCTTGATCAGGTCGCCGGCGATGAATGGGTACAGACCCCACTCCAGCGTCTTGCCCTCCGGCGCGAACAGCGAGAGCTGGATCAGGCCCGGCACGTACACCAGCACGTTGCCGGCCAGCAGCACCGGCAGGGCCCATGCGTTGCTGCCGAAACCGCGCTCGGACAGGTACCCGACCAGCCATGCCGCAGCCACGAACCCGATGATGTAGCCGCCGGAGGCCATCTGCCAGATGAACCCGGAGCTTCCGGAACTGAAGCCGAATACGTACTCGCCAACGCCTGACTGCCAGAGATATCCGTCGGCGGAACCCGCGTAGACCGGCAGGAACATGCCAAGCACGAGGTACAGGCCCAGGGACGAAGCGCCGCGCCAGCTGCCCAGGGCCGCGCCGGTGACCAGCATGGCGAAGGTTTGCCCCGTAACCGGCACCGGCGTGAATGGCAGGTGGACGGAGAGCCGGGCGAAGAGGACGACAAAGAGGGTGAACCCGACGATGAGGAGCGCGTCCCTGGCCACCCGCGCCCTGAATTCCGATACCGGCAGAACCACATCCGCCAGGGCCGCAACGTTGGACTGATAATACACAGCACACACCCGCCCGAAAATCTGGCGACCATACAACGAAAAAGGCCGCGATACGAGTATAGAACCACCCGGAATTGCGGTCAACGAATATCGCCGGACGCGGACGAATTTCGCAGTATGGTCGGTGCATAACAGGTTTGACACTCCACCGGCGCTGTGCTAGCTTCGGCTTATAGCGATTTGGGCGGAAGCCCCGCCGGCCTGGGCCCGGTAATGCCCGCACCGGGGGCACAGCCGATGCTGAATGACCGCGCATCAACCATCCTCAATCTAGTCGTCGACGAATACGTTCAGACCGCCACACCCGTGGCGTCGGACGGCATCGCTCGCAGCCCAGCCCTCAGGGTAAGCTCGGCCACGGTACGAAGCACCATGTCCCAGCTCACCGAGGAGGGCTACATTTCGAGGCCCCACGTATCGGCTGGAGGAGTGCCCTCCGACCTCGGGTACCGCCACTATGTGGAGTCGCTGGACAAGTGGCCGGCACTCCCCGGCCGCCTGCGCCGCCGCGTGGACCTGACCCTGGGAGGCGTCGAGCCCGATGCCGCCGGATGGGCCCGCCGGTGCGCTGCGGTGCTCTCACAGATGACTGCCAACCTGGCCATCGTCACCGAACCCCGCTCGACCTCCCCACGGCTGAAGCGGCTGCACCTGGTGTTCCTGCAGGAAACCGTTGCGTTGCTGGTGATCGTGCTCGACGAGATGCGGGTGCTGAAGCGCATGCTCACTCTCGCTGAACCCGTCACCCAGCAGCACCTGGACCAGATTGCCGAACGGCTCAATTGCCCCCTGACCGGCCTTGATCGGGACCAGATCAAGTCGCTATCGCTGGAGCTCGACCCTTCGGAGCAAAAGGTAGTGGGCGCCACGATGGAAGTCATGAAGGAGTCGGAGCAGGCAGACGTTCCGGAGCACTACGTTGAGGGGCTTAGCCGCCTGCTGAACCAGCCGGAGTTCGCTGCTGGAGAACGCGCCCGGCTACTGGTGCAGATGATCGAGGAACGAGTGATGCTGGAACGCATCATCGCCGCTACCAACGAGAGCGATCCTCGGGTGACCATTGGTGCGGAGAACTCCGAGGAATCGCTGCGTCCCTTTGGCGTCATCGTCTGCCGCTATGGTCGCCCAGGTGGAGTCGGTGGCGCCATCTGCGTGGTCGGCCCGACGCGAATGAGCTATCAGGTCGGGATCGCCGGCATCCGTCATCTGGCTGCCTTCATGAACCGGATGGTCCAATCGCTTGAGGCCAGCGAGGATGGCAGCTGCTAGTTTCTCCACCTCTGCTAGTCCTCGAATTTTATCCGGTTCCCTCTTTCTGAGCGGTCGACTGGGCGTCTGCTGGGGCCGCACCGGTCTCTGGCGTTGTAGCGAGACATTTCGTTCTCTCTTCCCTTGCCGCTTTTCCGCAACCCACGCTCCCGGAAAGGCCAATGGCCAGCAGTCCTGGGCCGCTTCCAGTTGAAGTCGCGGCAGGAGCTCCCTGCAATTGCTTACAGTCGTTGCTGCTCGTATAATTACGAATAAGTTCGCAGACGATTAACAACTAGTGGGCCGGTCGCGCCGGCTCGCACTCGGGAAAAGAACCGGGCTGTCCTGCAGTTATGACGCGGCGCAGCCGGAGGATTGTTGGAAATGGCTGTAGACATTTTGACCGGAACCTTCACCGTCAAGTCGGGGCACGCCCAGATGCTTAAGGGCGGCGTCATCATGGACGTTGTCACTCCGGAACAGGCCCAGATCGCCGCGGAGGCGGGAGCCGTGGCCGTTATGGCCCTCGAGCGCGTTCCTGCCGATATCCGCGCTGATGGCGGCGTGGCCCGGATGACCGACCCGGCGATTATTCAGCGCATTATGGACGCGGTAACCATTCCGGTCATGGCCAAGGTGCGCATCGGTCATTTCGTTGAGGCCCAGATTCTAGAGGCCATGGGCGTCGACTACATAGACGAGTCTGAGGTCCTCACTCCGGCCGACGAGACCCACCACGTCTGGAAGCACGATTTCAAGGTCCCCTTTGTCTGCGGTTGCCGCGACTTGGGCGAGGCCCTGCGCCGGATATCCGAGGGCGCGGCCATGATACGCACCAAGGGCGAGGCTGGCACGGGCGACGTGGTTGAGGCCGTGCGGCACATGCGCGCAGTGCAGGACAACATCCGCAAGCTGCGGACCATGCCCGACGACGAGATGGTGGTCGAAGCCAGGGACCTGCAGGTGTCCTTGGAACTGCTCCAGGAAACCCGTGAGCAGGGACGGCTCCCGGTGGTGAATTTTGCGGCTGGCGGTGTGGCCACCCCCGCCGATGCCGCCCTGATGATGCAGCTTGGCGCGGACGGCGTGTTTGTCGGCTCCGGCATCTTCAAGTCCGGAGACCCGGCGAGCCGCGCTCACGCCATCGTACAGGCAGTGACCCACTACCAGGATCCGAAGATACTGGCCGACGTCTCCAAGGACTTGGGCGAGCCCATGGTGGGACGCAACGTCCGCGACATCCCCACGGGCGAGCTCCTGGCACCCCGTAGCGTTTAGGGCACGGCGGCGAAGAGAGCGCCGATGGGGCTATTTGAGGTGCAAGTAGGTGTGGGCAGGATCGGTGCTGCCGAACTCACTCCCGTCGCTGCATTGGTGGACACCGGAGCAGCCCATTCAGTGATGCCGGATTCGCTCCTTGCGAAACACGGCGTCTCCCCCTTGGAATACAGATTCTTTACCATTGCTGGCGGAAGTGAGGTTGAATACGGTTACGGAATGGCCCTGTTCGGCATTGATGGACGCGAGTTTCCCTGTCCGGTGATTTTCGGTGTCGAGGGCGAATTCCTGCTCGGGGCCACCACCCTGCAAATATTCAACCTGATGGTGGATCCTGCGGAAGAACGCCTTGTAACCAAGCCGCTCCGGGCCAGATCCATCTAGTGGCAGGACCCACCTCCACTCATCAGTGCAGCGGGGCTAACGGCATAACGAATTGAACATTGGCGTATTAGCGGTACAGGGCGACTTTGCGGAACACATCGCGATCCTCCGCAGCATTGATGTGGAGGCCAGCGAGGTCAGGTTGCCGGAGCAGTTGGAAGCTCTGGATGGATTGATCATTCCCGGCGGTGAGAGCACCACCCTCAGCCGCCTGATGTCCCTGTACAATCTCCGCGAGCCCATCGCCCGCATGGCGGCCGACGGCCACCCCGTGTGGGGCACCTGCGCCGGCATGATCATGCTTGCCAGCGAAATCACCGAGCAGGACCCCGTGCCCCTGGGCATCATGGACATTGGCGTTCGACGCAACGCATTCGGTCGCCAGGTGGACAGCTTCGAGCAGGAACTGCAGATCTCGCCCCTGTCCGAGGAACCCTACAACTGCATTTTCATCCGCGCTCCCGTGGTCATTCGAATTGGCGACTCCGTCGACGTGCTGGCCAGTCTCGATGACGGACGTCCCGTCGCAGTACGGCAGGGCAACCTGCTGGCAACATCCTTTCATCCCGAGCTCACCCGGGATACCCGCGTTCACCAGTATTTCTGTGGACTTGTCCAATGAATTTCTGAAACATCACCCGTACAATAGGGATACGGGTATCTCCTCTGAGGGCATCCTGACCATTACAGGACAAAGACTTTCCGGGTGGAGGAGCGATATTGGCGACAGTGCAAGAGGCCGTGCGGGAAGAGTTGGAGCTGGTGCTGAATGTGCTGCCTTACCGGGTTTCTTCGGCCCTCAGGCAGCGGGAGGATCTGGGGGAACTGCTAGAGGTCGTTCTCGACCTTGGACGCGAGCCCGAGGCGCGTTTCGTCTCCGGAGACGCGTCGCTCAGCGACCAGGAGGTCGACGCGGACGACCTGCAGGGAGTGATCGACCGCTTGGGCGAGTTCGGCGATGACAACAGGGCGGGAATCGAGCGCACGCTGCATCGAATCTCCGCCATCCGCAACCGCCGCGGTCGAATCATCGGGCTGACCTGCCGCGTGGGCCGAGCAGTCTTCGGCACCATCAAGATGATCGAAGACCTCGCCTTTTCCGGCAAGAACATCCTGCTGCTTGGCCGGCCCGGAGTCGGCAAGACGACCATGCTGCGGGAAATGGCGCGCGTTCTCTCCGTCTCGGCCAACAAGCGCGTGGTGATCGTTGATACGTCGAACGAAATCGCAGGCGACGGCGATGTCCCACACCCGGCCATCGGGCGGGCCCGGCGAATGCAGGTCCGGACTCCGCTGCAGCAGCACGGCGTTATGATCGAGGCGGTGGAGAACCACATGCCCGAGGCCGTTGTGATCGACGAAATGGGGGCCGAGCAGGAGGCCGCCGCAGCCCGCACCATCGCCGAGCGCGGCGTTCAGCTCATCGCGACGGCCCACGGCAACACGCTGGACAACCTGATAATGAACCCCACACTCTCGGACCTTGTGGGAGGCATCCAGACGGTTACGCTGGGCGACCAGGAAGCGCGCTACCGAGGCACCCAAAAAACGGTGCTGGAACGCAAGGCGCCGCCCACTTTCGACGTGGTCTGCGAGATCCAGAGCTGGGAACGGCTGGCCGTCCACAGCGACGTTGCCCACGTTGTCGACCAGTGGCTGCGCGGTTATCCTATCGTCCCGGAGCTTCGCTGGATTGACGAGAACGGCGAGGTGCAGCGGGCCGAGGAGGAGTACCGGACCAACGAGGACGCGCCCGCGCCTTGGCAGCCCGAGGGTCGGCGCAACGGACGCGAGCCGGGACAGGAACGCCGCCGGGGAGGCAACCGGGAGCACGAACGCGGCTCTCCTACTCCGCGCCTGCCCCGGCCCATGGGCGAAATGTCCGAGGAAGAAGCGGCCATGGTATCCGAGGTGCGCGTCTTCTTGTTCGGCGTGGGGCGGGACAAGCTGGAGGGTGCCATGGTCGAGTCCGGCGTGCCGGCACAGATCGTGAACGAGTTGCGCCGTGCCGACCTGGTGCTAACCACCAAGACGCACTATCGCCGTGGGTCGCAGCTTGTGCGGATCGCGGAGGCCAACGGCAAGCCGGTGTTCGTGCTGCGAAAAAACTCGCTGCCCCAGTTGCAGGACTTCCTGCGCACCGTGGTGGGCCAGTGGAACCGGCATGGAGGCCGGGCGGCTCCGGAGCCGGAGGAGAGGCCGCAGGGGCCAAATATCGAGCGAGCCATGGAAGAGGCCGAGGAGGCCGCCAACCGGGTGTTGGGAGGGGAGATGACGGTCAAGCTGGCGCCGCAGCGGTCCCATATCCGCCGACTGCAGCACATGCTGGGCCAAAGATACAACGTGGCATCGGTGAGCCAGGGCCGGGAGCCCGAACGGGCGGTTATGTTCTACCGGGTGTGAGTTTGGCCTGGAGACAGGGTGTATTCGTACTGAGGACGAGGCGCGCGGTATTGTGCAAAAAATCACTTGCACCCTTCACCGGCGAAAGGTACACTAGCGTCATCCTGAATCCTTCGGAGGGAACCGATGGAAGGCAAAGTACAGATCGAGATTACCTACTGCGTCAGTTGACAGCATCTCGGAACCGCCACGTGGATGGCGAACGAGTTTTTCCGGCATTTCGGACCCGACGCAGCGGTGGCCATCTCTCCCCGCGGCCAGAGCATCATGGAAGTGTTCTTGGACGGCGAGCGGATCTTTGACAAGAAGGGTGAAGGCAACGTCTTCCCTGATCTCGGCCGCGTCCGCAAGATGCTGGCGCAAGTCCGCGAGAAGATCGAGCAGGCCGACCTGGTAGCCGCAGACGACTAGCAAGCACTGAACGCTCCGTCAGTCGAGCGCGGTATGTGAATTGAAACCCCTCCTGATCAGGAGGGGTTTATTCTTTGACTTGGGATAGGGCCGTGGCTGTGGAGGAAACGTCGTCGGGCGACGAATCGGGCAGAATCTGCGCCACCGCTTCCCATACCTGGTCAGACAACTCCTCTATGGGCAGGCGGGCGTCAACGATCTGCCATCCCGGGGTTGTCCTGGCCAGCTCCAGGTAGCCGCGACGCACCCGATTGTGGAACCCCACGGCCTGGTCCTCGAAGCGGCGCTGTTCAGCCAGGTCGGCGCGGCCAACGTCAACGGTGTCCTCAGGCATCAGGGCCATCTGCATCTGGGGTGAGCCAACTCGTTCCAGACCCTCGGCGGGTTCGGTGTCCAGCAGGAAGGTGATGTCGGGAATCAGGCCGCCTGTGACATAGTCGTTGAGGTAATCGATCACATCGCGCCTTATGCCTCGGCCGAATCCCTGGTAAGCCACCGTTGAGCCGGTGTAACGGTCAGCGACCACCGTGATGCCCCTCTCCAGTGCGGGCCTGATTTCCTCGGCCACGAGCTGGGCTCTCGCCGCCGCAAAGAGCAGCAACTCCGATTCGAGGGTCAGCGGGCGTTTGCTCTTCAGGTATTCGCGCAGATAGAGGCCGAGGGTGGTGGTGCCGGGCTCTCTCACCAGGGCGGCCCGGTGTCCTGTCTCCGATAGTCGCTGGAGGAGTCGCTCGGCCTGGGTGCTCTTGCCCGAGCCCTCCCCTCCCTCGAAAGCAATGAATAGCGCGTTGGACACATCCGCCTCGGTTGCGACAGGTAATAATGTGGCCGATTTCCAGACTGCGATCGTTCAGTTGTTCTGGCAGCACCCGGAACGTGGCAGGGCCAATGATAGCATGCGATGCAGGCCACAGGTTAAGTTGTATGGGATTGCTACGAGCACACTCGCGGCGCGGTGTGGGTCAAGAAATTCCGGGCTCCCGAGAAGGCAATAGAAACGATAGATTGCGCCAGTAAACTTTCAGGGACGCCTGCCCCAACGGCGTGAGATGTCCAAATGCGTTTTGGAACCGTTGGACTGCCCATTTGGCCTGCATTGTCCGTGTCAGTAAGTTGCGCCCCACCCTGACCCTTTCCCGGAGAGAGAGGAATTCCTGTGAAAATGAGAAGGCCCCGGAAGGCGTGAGCCGTCAGCTATTCCCGCCTTGGCATATCTGCTAAAATCCTTTGGCAACCGGCCTGGGAAACAGCGGCGGTAACCCAATGAGACCGTGGCCCCCGCCTTTGCGGTCTTTAGCATTGGGTTGAGCCCAACCCCCGATTCACAGGCCTTGATTTACGGACAGTGAACAGGAGGAGTTCAATGCCATCATTCTGGGAGAACATCAGATTCGCCGGCGAGCGGGAGATGGATGCCCTGAGCGGAGCTCAAGGCCAGGATATGGCCACCTACGTAAGCCATCCCGCCCCGTCGGAAGGCAACAGCTTCCCGGCCATCATCGTCGTGATGGAGGCCTTTGGCGTAACCCGGCACATCGAGCAGGTGTGCGATCAGTACGCTCAGCAGGGATATGTCGCCGTCGCGCCGTCGCTCTACCATCGCCAGCACCCCAACGCCAAGCTGGGCTACGACCAGATGCCCCAGGTGCAGCAGTACATGGGCGCCTTGAACGATGAAGAGCTTATCGAGGACATCAACGTAACTGTCGACTACCTGCAGAACCGCTACCAGCGCACCCGCGGCAACAAGATCGGCATCGTCGGCTATTGCGTCGGCGGGCGGATCACCTACCTCGCCGCCACCAGCTGCTCCGGATTGAGCGCCGCCTCCGTGTACTACGGTGGCCGCATCCTGGTGCCGTTCGGCGACGGCCCCGCCCCCATCGAGCGGACTTCCGCCAACACCATCCCGGTGATGGGCAACTTTGGGGAGGACGATGCCAACCCCACCCCAGCGGACGTGGCCCAGATCGAGGAATCACTGAAGGCCGCTGGCGTCACCCACGATTTCAAGATGTACTCCGGCGCCGGGCACGGGTTCAACTGCAACGAGCGCCCCGACTACCGCGAGGACGCAGCCGCCGACGCCTTCCAGCGCACGCTCGGTTGGTTCAACCAGTACGTCAAGAGCTAGACCAGGCTCCATCGGGAGACAATGCGAAGGGCGGGATTTATTCCCGCCCTTCGTGCTTCCTCTTGCCAGCCTCCCGCTCCGACCGGTTCGACAGTGCATAGGCTGTGGGTTACTTGCTATCCGGTTCCAATGCCCGCAGCCTTTCGCGCAAGTCGTGATTCTCGGCCTCAGCAGCCTGGCGGGCTGCCTCAGCCGCTTGATGGGCTGTCTCCGCCACTTGGAGGGCCGCCTCTGCGGCTTGACGGGCCGCTGCATCTTCCCGGTGATTGCGGAGCCGCAGGCCTGTGGCTGGGTCATAGAGCCTGAACTCCAGGCTGGGCAGCACACAAATATCCAGTCCCAGGACTTCGCTGTGGCAGCTGATGACGCCCTCGCTATCCTCGGTCAGCGACATTAGGGTGTACTCCCCATCGACCAGTCGCTCGGCAGCCAGCGAGGGGGTGAAGCACTCGCCGGTGGGGTCAAATCGCCAGTACTCGGTAACGCCCATGTCAGCGTAGATCGAGCGCTTTTCGTTAACGTCCCTCTGCCACGTGCTGGGCGATGCGATTTCCAGGACGAAGTCCGGCGCCTTTCCCTCCCGCCAGACAATCCAGGAATCCCGGCGATGGTTGCCCGAGACCCCGAACACAGCATAGACATCCGGCGCCACTCTCGTCAGGTTGTCGTTCATTCGGTAGTAGACCAGCATGTCGCCAGCGACATAGACGTCGGGACGGTCCTGGAACCATACGCGTAGAGTGGAGACGGTTTCGGTCAGGGGTACGTACTGCCAGTCGCTTTCGGCCATTGGTTCGCCGTCCGATGATGGGTATATGATGCTCAGGTCGTCGACTTCGTCTACATCGGACGGAACTCGGGTGTGGCCGGTTGTGGATTGTATGGTCATGGCTCACTCCGCTGGTGCCAATAGCGACTTGATCCCATTTTAACCCAAAACGTGAGACCATTTTCGAATTGAAAATAGCCATTTGACGTCAGGTTTCATAAAGAAAACCTCCCAGAGATACTGAGAGGCCATTCGACAGGAAGAACTCTTTATGACGTTTCGTTCTACCTGGCAAACAACTTGACCAAGACTGTTACCACTCCCCCGATCGTCGTGGGCCCTATTCCGGTTACCTTCAGGGAAAGCGGCCCAAACGCCCTTCAATTCGGTCTAACCGGGCCTCCATTCGATCCATACGGTCCGTACAGCCGTCGAACTGGTCCATCCGGGCGTCGCTTTGCTCGGCGTGACTGTCCAGTCGTCCCAGGCTGCGCGCGATGTCCCAAAGGGTTATGCCGGGCAGGCCCTCTGCTTCCCGCGTTGCCGTATCAACCTCTGCCCTAATGGCAGCACAGGTGGCACCCCACCCTTAGCGCGGCGGCTGAGGCTGCTGGCCTTCGACGAAGGTGTTGCGGAAACGGTAGAGGGTGAACTCGGGTTCCACTGGGGCGACGGGCAGGTAACCCGCCTCCTCAATCTTGGCGACTATGAAATGCGGCCCATCGGTGTCCAGGGCGCTGGACAGCGCGCCTTCCAGTTCCTCCAGGTCGTTGACCGTGGTGGTGCTGGTGATGCCGCAGGCCAGGGCCGCTGCCTCCAGGCTTGTGCCGGTACCCGTGTGGCTCACCTGGTGGCCCGTCTGGCCCCATTCCTCGTTGTCATACACCAGGACTATCAGGTTCTTGGGTCGTTCCCTGCCGATAGAGGCCAGGGAGCCCAGGTTCATGAGCAGCGAACCGTCCCCGTCCATACAGATGATCTGCTCGTCGGTGGCCAGGGCCATGCCGAGGCCGAGGGACGAAACAAGCCCCATGTTGCCGTACGTGTAGAAATTCCTGTCCCGGTGCCCCGCGTGCCAGAGCTCGTCGGAGGTGGGGCCGAGGTTGCCCACGATGGGCCGGTCCTCTGCCAGCCGCAGCACCAGTTCTATAGCGTCGAACCTACGCAAACTTACCTCCGTGCAACCTCTGGGTGAGGCATACGGCCACCGGCTGCCGATTGGCGTAGCACAGCTTCATGGCGCCGTCCAGCAGGTTGTCCATGCGGTATTCGTCCTCAATGGTGTAGCTCACGATCCCAAACATATCGAGGATGGGCACCGTGGTTCGGCCCATGGGGACCTGGGATATGTTGAACTCCCCGGTGCCGCCCCGCATGTTGATGAAGAACGGGATGGGCGCCCTGGCCGGAATGCACAGGCTGGCCAGCGCGTTGATGCTGTTGCCGAACCCGCTGGTCTGCATGAAAACGGCGGCGTTGCGGCCCGCGGCATAGGAGCCGACGGCGATTCCGACGGCCTCCTCCTCGCGCGTGGCCGACACCAGGTGGAAGAACGGGTCCTGGTCGATGATCCGGGTGACACGGTGTATGGAGGTGTCCGGCACATAGGCGATGAGCGACGTGTCGTAGTCCTTCAACGCCTGCACTATCATGTGGGCCCAGTTGTCCGGGCGATTTGCGTCTGCGTTCACGGTCCTGTCCTGCTGCAATTCTGTGTGGATTCCCGTTGGTCCAGCCGGGAAGTCTTACTTATTGAAGTGTTACCTGCCGGACGGGTCTCCGCTTGCCGCGTTGAAACATATCAGTGGTGCAAGGGAATGTCAAAAGCGGCGCGCGCGACGAATTCACGTGTGCTAAAATATCGGCATGGCAGAGCAGCAGGAAACGCCCATCTACTGGGACCAGCACGCCACCAAGTGGAATCTGACGCTTATCTTTTCCTTGGTGGTTATAGTTCTCGGGTTCATCATGTCTGGCGGCTACCTGCTCGTCATTCTTGGCGTTGTAATGGGCGCTTACAGCTGGCTCACCACCCCGCGTCAGTTTCTGCTGTACCGCGACTCCATGGTCATCGTGTATGGAATGCCCCGCACCCGGGTTGTTTCCTTTGCCGAAATCTCTCACGTGGAACTGTTGGCACTGCCGTTCGGTGAGAGGCTGCGCATTCGAATGATCTCCGGAAGCCGCATGATGCTTATGATGCGCGACCCAGGCGCTTTTCGGGCTCACCTTGAAGACGCGCTGGCGCAGTATCACGGCGAACAGTCGGGAGTCTCATTCGCTACCGCCACCCTTGTTGACCGTGAGGCTGATGAGGAGTTTGAGGCAGCCGAATCTGACTACGCCATAGTTGATGACGCTGACTTGGAATCCGAGCTCGAGCCTGAGATTGCCGACGAGGAGGAAGCCGAAGCTGAGACGCAGTCGGTTTCCGGCAGTTCGGGCAGCTACACAGATGAGGCGCCGGAGCCAGTGAAGGCCGAAGATGAGGAAGAGGTCTACACGGGCCGGGTGGAGCAGGCAACCAGTGTTTCGGGCAGCTACACGGAGTCGGCAGAGCCCGATTTCTCTGGCGAAGGCCGTCCCATGTTTGGAGCCGACGTGGAACTCGAAACAAGCACCGACGAAGAGGACGACCCCTCCAAGCGCCCGCCGAGCCCCTACTAGCCTTCTCGCCTGTCCCGGATTCCGCTTCCTCCAGCCGCACTCCCACCACACGGTCTACCATTATTCCGCGTTTGAGTCTCGCCCACCGGCGTTCGGTGTTGGCATGTAGTCGTGCCTGTTGGCGCTGCGGTTTTCCTCGCAAGACTATTCGCAATGTAAAAGGGGCGCATTATAGTGCGCCCCTTTTACATTGGCCAGATGGCCCGCAACTAGCCGCTGATAGCAGCGGTGGTCTCCGGGTCGTAGACCGGACGCACCAGCTCGAAAGTGTCGGCGGTGTGGCAATACATGCTGCCGGCCAGGCGTCCCGTAGGCTTCATCAGGTGGTGGTTGATGCGGTGGCCGTTGATAATGTCGTCTCTTACGTGCATCAGCAGGATGGTGCCGATGACGAGGCCGTGCCCTCCGGGGCCCTCCCCGATGTTGACGATTTGGTTCAGGCGGCACTCCATGTTGACCGGGGACTCCGCCACCCGCGGCGGCTTCACCAGGTCCGACGGCACGGAGGTCAGGCCGGCGATGTCGAACTCGTCCACGTCTTCGGGGTACTCGGCTGAGGTGCTGTTCATGGCTTCGGCGATGTCGTCCACAACGATGTTCACCACGAACTCGCCAGTCTCCTCGATGTTGCGCAGCGTGTCCTTGCTCTTGTGAGGTACGCGGCGTGAGGACGAGAAGACAACGGTGGGCGGGTCGTAGGCCACGGCGTTGAAGAACGAGTAAGGCGCCAGGTTGTCGACTCCGTCGGGGGACTGTGTCGACACGAACGCGATGGGCCTCGGCACCACCACGCCGGTCAAGACGCGGTAGAAGTTCTCGAAGGTATTGGGATCAATCTTCAAAGCATTACCTCAACTTGAAAAGACTCAGGCTCCAAAACTCCGGCAATTATAGACGTACCACCAGCCGTTGGGAAATCAGCGGCCCATTCCCTTCAGGGCCTCTGGATTATTCCCTCTCCCTCTGGGAGAGGGTTAGGGTGAGGGCGAAATCCTGCGCGTCAGCTGTTTTGTCTGAATCAGGATTTTCAGGATTCGTGGATTTTCAGGACACTCCCAATCCTGCTCATCCTTTGATCTCGTGAATCCTGATTCAAACTGTGATTTTGCCATCGTCCTGGCGGCTACACATCCCCGAGCTTGCACCTGCCGAAAAGAAGTGGAAACGTCGGTGCAAGGGAGAAAACACTCAGTCCCCGCTACTCCCGACGGTCCACCCCGCGGGGGTCTGCCGGCCTCTCCAGCCAGCCGCCGAGCTCAGGGCGCAGGGGATCCAGGCCGTACTTGTTGGCGCCATGGGTGCCGGGGCGCATGAGCAGCCGCGTGTATCGAGGACCGCCAGCCATCGGCATGAATCCCAGGACAGCCCAGCGCCCGGACCGGCCAACGTCGTGCATCCGGCGTACCGTTACCGACCAAAGAGGTGGGGCCATCACCACCATGTACGCCACCCAGACCCCCAGAAGCGCCGGGTTCCATACCAGGCTGGCGATGAAGATGGCCAACAGGAACACGACGAAAAACAGGAAGAACCACCAGTATTCGGAGCGGCTGGCGCGACCATCCATGTTGCCGTAATTCTTAAAGGCTGAAATGACCGCCTGTAATGGGTTCATACCGGAGACCCTGACGGTAGAGTGGGGTAGGGCCGATGTATCCCTCCGGGGACGCTAGTATCAGGCCTCGGTGCCACAGAAGGTGCAGAAAAGGGCTTCGGGCTGCATCTGTGCCCCGCACTGGGTGCAGAAGCGGCGCTGGTGGCCGGGTTCGGAGTCCGGGGGCGGCGCTGACGGCGTTGGACCGCCCAGTGTTGCACCCCCGGCAGTAGGCGGCGGAGAGTAGTCAGGGACCTGTCCAGCCGTCCCGAAGCCGTACGATGGGGTTCCCGTGTCAGGCCGCAAGGGATCCGGGCCGTAGCGATTGGGTCCCACGGTGCCCGGCATGATTTGGAAGACGAGCAGAACTATCCATGAGGCGAGACTGATGAGCAACCAGATGAGAAAGAGGACTCCCAGGATCCCCCATCCAACCTCGCTGGTTTCGAACGGATCAAAAGCGTTTACTCCCAGTACTGCCAGGGCCATTATGGCCAGCACAATGATCCCCAGGATTGGAACGAGGTAGAGCAGCATCCACCAGGCCGTTCGGTTGGTATCGTGCAACCGGCGGGCCGTCACGGCCAGCGATGGAAGAAGTAGTACGAGGGAATAGATCGATCCAAGAATGGGTACAAAGTTCAATATGATCTGGGAAAGGAAAGCGAACAGAGCGAACCACCAGAATTCCGAACGGCGTGCCCTGCCGTTGAAATTGACAAAGTTACGAAAGACTGAGGTGATCGCTTCTATCGGATTCATTTCAAGTACCTTGCCGGCAGACTGCTATTTGGCCCTGCCTGCCGTGGAGGGGGCGATTATACGCTGGTGCCGCACGCCGTGCAGAAGCGGGCGTCCTGCTGCAATTGCATCCCGCACTGTGTGCAATAGCGGTGGCTCTCTGACTCCCCGAGCTCGGGTGGAGCGGGCGGCTCGTCGTCATAACTGGGTGCGGAAAAGTCTGTCTCAAAGGGTTCACGGCCGTAGGAGCGTCCCTGCGTGTCGTAGTCAAATTCTTCCCAGTCCCGCCGGGGCAGCATCGGGTCCGGGCCGTAGCGATTGGGACCGGGAGTGCCGGGAAATATTGACATTATCAGCAAGATGATCACGCCGATTATGGTAATGGGTGGCACCAGCAGCAGTAGCCACCAGGCAGAGCGGTCCATGTCATGCAGGCGTCTCACCTGTACCGACAGAGACGGCAGCAAAATCACCAGGCGCAGGATCCACCCGATGACCGGAATGAAAGACAGCCCAAATCCCAGCAGCGCAAACCACCAGTACTCGGATCGGGATGCCCTACCGCTGAAGTCGATGTACTTGTTGAAGCACGTCTTGATCGAATCCGCAAAGGTCAAGACTCAAACTCTCTTGTGGATTTGTGCGGCAAGACCAAAGCTCAGCGCCGTCCAGATGCTGACTGACTAACCAAATATTGCCACCCTTGTGATAGTATCACGGCTGACAGGGAACTCAGAAATACTGAAAAGAGGGACCGGTATGAAAGTCGGCGTCAGCACGATGCTCAACAGCAACACCACGGACATAGGCGGGATCGCGCGAAAGGCTGAGGAAATCGGGTTCGATTCCTTCTGGCTGCCGGAGCACCCCATAATCCCGGTGGAGACAACCTCGCAGTACGGCGGCACTCCCGACGGATCGATACCGCCTCACATGTACGACATGGGCGACCCGTTCATCGGGCTGGCAATGGCGTCGGCCACCACCACCCGGATCAAGCTGGGCACCTCCATTTGCCTGGTGCCGGAGCACAGTCCGTTGGTACAGGCCAAGCAGATTGCTGCCCTGGATTACCATTCCGGCGGCCGGTTCATATTCGGCATCGGCGCCGGATGGCTGCGGGAGGAAACCGAGATCATGGGAGGCGACTTTGACCACCGCTGGACCCAGACCCGCGAGGCCATCGAGGTGATGAAGGCGCTGTGGACTGAGGACGAGGCTGAGCATCACGGCCGTTACTATGACTTCCCGGCTCTCAAGGTATTCCCCAAGCCGGCGCAAAAGCCGCACCCTCCGGTGTTCCTCGGCGGGAATGCCCGCAATGTTTTCCGCCGGGTGGTGGCCTACGGCGACGGCTGGTTCCCCGTGCGTGTCTCGCCGGAGGAAGTTCGGGCCGCCCGCGCCACCCTGGACGAGCTGGCAGAGTCAGCGGGCAGGGACCCCAAGGGCATCCAGATCTCCGTCTACGGCGTCTCAGACCGAGACACCATCAATCGGATGGAGGAGGCCGGCGCTGACATGGCCGTAGCCTCGCTCGGAGCCGTAGCAGGCGATGAGGCCGGACCGGCGATCGAGAGACTGGGCGAGGCACTGCTGGGCTAGGCTACCTGTTCTACGGGACATCTCAGGTTTGAGAGGCAACCTATGCGCATCGACGTTCACACGCACATCTGGCCCGACCGCATCGCCCCGGCGGTGCTGGAGAATATGACCAACACCTTCGGTTACCCGGCGGTGGGTATCAACACCGTCGACGGCATCAAGGAGCACATGCGGGCGTCGGGAGTGGACAAGTCGGTTGTGCTGGGTGTCGTGGAGCGGCTGGATCACCTGCCGGGCGCCAACGACTGGCTCATCAGCATCCAGGACGACATGCTGGTGCCCTTCGGGGCCATGCACCCGGATTTGGAGGACAAGCCCGCCGAGGTGCGAAGGATGCGGGACGCGGGCATCAAGGGTTTCAAGCTGCATCCGATGGTGAACAGCTACTATCCCGACGATCCGCGAATGTTCCCGTTCTACGAGGAGATGGGCGACGACATGGTCGTCGAGATCCACTCGGGCCGGTGGGCGCACACGCAGCCCGGCGACACCGTGTGGGCCGACCCGGCGCGCATCATGAACGTCGTGCGGCAGTTCCCGAAGCTCAAGCTGATTGCGCTGCACCTGGGTGGGTTCTACATGCTGGACGAGGCGGAACGGGAGCTAATCGGCCGGGAGAACGTGCTGATCGACACCACCTGGCCACCGGCCCTTAAGGAGTTGGGTAGCGAAACGCTGGCGGGCATCGTCAGTCGCCACGGCGCGGAGAAAGTCTGCTTCGGCACTGACTTCCCGCTGGCGGACATGGCCGAGGACGCCAAGTTCATCGAGTCGCTGCCCCTGCCCGACGCAGCCAAGGAGCAGATGCTGGGCGAGAACGCGAGGGAGCTGATCGGGTTGTAGGTTTATCAACATGGATGAACAGGATATACAGGATGTTCTGTTGGGGCGAGTTTAGACCTGTGCATCCTGTATATCCATGTTGGTTTAGTTGGGTTGGCGGGTGAAGCGCTTGTATTCCAACCTAGGGTTTCCGAAGTTTATCAGCAGCCCCACTTCGATACCCGTAGCCTTCAGGTAGTTGATTACTTGTGCCTGATGCTCTGGAGCGATGGCTTTCGCGGCCTTGAGTTCGACCAGCACCTTATCTTCAATCAGTAAGTCTGCGAAAAAGGTTCCGACCGCCTGGCCCCTGAACGTTACCTCGATGGGCTTTTGAGAGACTGCGGTAATGCCCTCGTCCTTCAACGCGATCAGTATCGCGGTTTCGTAAACGGACTCGAGGAACCCGGCACCCAGTTAGTTGCTCACCTGAAAGGCACAACCCATTATGGCCCGCGTCAGGCCATAGTGCCTCGTTGTCATATATCGTCAACGTGCATTCGAATAACACGGATGGACAGGATACACAGGATGAATCAGGAAGTTTAAATCCTTTCCATCCTGTGTATCCCTGTTAGTAATTTGATTTGGTTTGCGATGGTGCCGTTGCCTAGCGGCCGTCTTTGATGAACTGGGCTACGCGCTCGCCTATGGTCATGGTGGTTACGTTGGTGTTGGCTCGGATGCAGTTGGGCATGATGGAGGCGTCGACGACCCGGATGTTCTCCATGCCGTGGATGCGGCCGTACTGGTCGACGACGGCCATGGGGTCGCTGGCGGGGCCCATCTTGCAGGTGCAGGAAATGTGCTGACCGGTGGTGGCCTCTCGCATCATGTAGACGTCCAGGGCCTCGTCGGTGGCAAGTTCCTCGTCAGTGGGCTCGACCCGCTCCTGAACGATGTCTCGGAAGGACTCGTGTTCGCCGATCCGGGCGCAGAGGCGGACGGCGTCGCGCAGGCGGCGGCGGTCCTCCGGATCCTCCATATAGTTGTAGTCCAGGAACGGCTGCTCGTCAGGGTCGGCGGACTGGAGGCGGAGCTGACCGGCGCTCAGCTCGAGGTCCAGTACACTCAGCATCCTGATGCCGAAGGCATCCATGCGCTCGCCGCCGCGGTCGACGCGCTCGGTGGCATAGGACTGCATGAATATCATCATGTCGTTGCGCAGGTCGGATCCCTCGGCGGTCCAGCGCAGTGTCATCTGCACGCGGGGGGCGAAGCCGTCCAGCGGATAGTCCGGCTTGGTCTGGAAGCTGGTGTACACCATGGGATGGTCTCGCAGGTTCTGTCCTACACCTGGCAGGTCGTGGATAAGGGGGATTCCCATTTCGTTCAAATGGCCGGCGGGCCCCACGCCCGACAACAGCAGGATATGCGGTGAGCCGATGGCACCGGAGGACAGGATGATCTGCTCACCCTCGACGGTGAATCGCTCGCCGCCGCTCTCGACTTCGACGCCGACAGCCTTCTTGCCCTCGAAGACGACGCGTCGGGTAACGCAGTTGGGCCGGATGGTCAGGTTGAGGCGGTGGCGGGCCGGATCGAGGTAGCCCAGCGCAGTGCTCCAGCGTATGCCGTTGGGGTTGTTGAATGGCACGGGCCCGACGCCGGTGGCCTCTGGGTGGTTGTGATCGGGTACATCGGCGAAACCTTCCTCTCGGCAGGCCTGGTAAAACGCCGCCTGATCCGGCAGCAACTCCTCCCGTTTGAAGCGGCGGGCGATGATGGGGCCATCGGAGTTGTGGAAGTCATCGCCGGGGAAGTCGGTGTCGGTCTCGATGCGGCGCAGGAAGGGGAGCAGTTTGATGAAGCTCCACTCGTCGTTGCCCATCTCGGCCCAGGAGTCGTAGTCCTGCGGCACTCCGCGAAGGAACACCTGGCCGTTGATTGCGCTGGAACCGCCGGTGACCTTGCCGCGAGGCACCATCATGGGAGGCGCTGTCTCGGTGGGCTTGCCCCAGAATTGCCAGTTGTGGTCGCTGGTCATGACGTCGGTTGCGGTGGCGTACCCGAACTTGACCTCGTCGGGCAGCCGTTCGAATTCCGGGTAGTCTTCGCCGGCCTCCAGCAGCAGCACCGACACGGACGGGTCCTCGCTGAGCCGCGAGGCCATAATAGAGCCAGCTGACCCGGCGCCCACCACAATGTAGTCGTATTTCATAGCCTTTCTCCTTGGTTGGGCCAGATTTGCGGCGATGATACGGCGGGGCCTGTGGGGCGTCAACAGGGGTTACGATGGTTCCCCGTCTCTTTGCGGCAGGGTCAGGGTGGCGGCGTTCCGGATCAAGGCAAGGCGTCGATGGTTACTGGACCGCCCTCGTGGACATCAAGGGTGACGCGGCTGCCCTGGAGGAGTTCCATACCCAGCAGCGGCTCCGTATCAGCTTCGATTACAGTCACGAGGCGAGGTTGGCCGTCCCATAGAACGGTAGAGCCATAGCTCATAAACCGGGTCATAGTGCCATCGGCGAGTTCTCCGAAGCGATATCCTGAACGGTATAGTCCCAATTCCTGGATAGTGGTGGAGGTCAATTTCAGGTGCCCGTCAAATCCGGTATCCAGCAAAACTTCTATCGTATGGGGCTGACCGATTCGGTCCAGAATTTCAACGTTAACCCATGCTTGATGGCTACGGACCGCGCCGATTAGCATTCGTCTTCCGGTGACCGGCGGGCACCGAAGTGGTAGGCAGCTTTATAGCCGATCCTGATGCCGAAGGTGAGACAGCCAGGTCTGCGTTGCCATAGCCGCTGCGTGGCGGCTATGTCGTGGTCGTCGATTTCGTAGTCGTGGCTTTCCAGGTCGATGACCAGCATCCGGCCCTTGTGCTGAGGATACACGCATGGGCGAACTTTCTCGCGGTAGAAGGCTTGGGCCTTGTCTATCAAATGGTCTATCTGGGGCTGTTGAGCTTCGTCGTGGTTCATTGCCTTCCACTTGCGGCTAGGATAGCCTCATTATAGCCCCATCGGAATTAAGCCCGCCCGGCCCAGCCTCGGAAAACCTGATGACGTCAGCAAACTTACACAAAGAGGGGCGTCAACCGGCATGGGCGGGGGCAGGAGACTACAGGCGGTTCCGCGCCACCCCGTTGGACACGCTGGTTTATAATCGCCGTGGTCAATTCACACAGGTTCCTTGTGAGGGAAAGATGCGTTTCGGTTCCTTTGTATTTCCGGTGAGCCACCATGCAGAAAACGACTCGGCGGTCATCGACAGCACGCTGGACGAGATCCTGCTGGCCGAGCAGATGGGTATGCATTCGGTGTGGCTCACTGAACATCACTTCGACGGCGCGGCGGCCCACGCCGACCCGCTGGTCCTGGGCGCGGCGGTTGCCGCCCGCACCACCAGCCTGAAGATCGGATTCGCCGTGGTGGAGCTGGCCTTCCACCACCCCGTGCGGCTGGCCGTGCAGACGGCGCTGCTGGACAACCTCAGCCACGGCCGGCTGATCGTGGGCACGGGGCGCGGCTCGGCCTATAACCACTATGAGTACATCGGGTTCGGCATTACCATGGAGGATGGACTATCCCGTTTGGACGAGGCGGAGGACCTCATGGTGAAGGCTTGGACCGGCGAGAACGTGAAACACCGGGGCGAGCACTGGAACTTGGAGTTTCCAGAATTACGACCCAGGCCGTACCAGCAGCCGCACCCGCCGCTGATCCGGGCCTGCATCAGCGAGGACTCGACTGTCCGGATGGCCGAAATCGGCAGGCCTGTGATGATTGGCATCCAGACCGTGGCCACCCTGCAGTCCCGCCTCGAGCGCTACCAGGCAACCATGCTCGACTCGGGTTTCAGCGAGGAGCAGACGGAGGCCGCCTTCGACCAGTGCTGGGCATCCCGCGACCTGTTCGTCGCCGAGAGCCGCGACGAAGCGGTGGAGATCGCCGAGGCGGGGTTCCGCCGGGAGCGGGCCCACTTCAATCACGCCCGAGAACTGTACAACCCTGGCGGCCTGCCCCCGAGGGACTCCAGCGCTCCTGTTCCTGCCGGCGAGAGCTTCGACCACTCGTTCATCGTAGGGACGCCGTCGCAGGTGGCCGAACAGGTCGCCGAGCTGCGCGACATCGGCGTCCGGAACCTGATGCTAAAGCTGAACACCGGCGAGATGGACACCCACAAGGTGCAGAAGTCGCTGCGGATGTTCGGCGAGAAGGTGATGCCGCTGTTCGGGTAGGGGGTTCCGCCCTCACCCCAACCCTCTCCCGGAGGGAGAGGGAGAATCCTGGTTCAGAGATCGTCTTGGGAATTCGACTACGCTTAAGAGAATATAGGGGCGCACGGCCGTGCGCCCCTATATTTTGTCCTACTCCACACCACCAGCCTGGAGGAAACGGCTTTCGTTGAGCCGTGTGGCTATCCAGTGAAGTGGCTGGTGACGGGTTGGTGGCCGGCGTTCTCGGTGTAGGGTTCCTCGCGGTAGAGGGCCAGGTCTTTCATCACCGGGATGTCCTGGATGGAGAACAGCACGGCCTCCTTGCCGGAGTCGTTGGCGTGCTCGTGCCATGCCCACGGTGGCACGACGAAAAAGTCGCCCTCAGTCCAGTCGAACCGCTGGCCGTCAATGACACTGTAGCCCTCGCCCTTGTAGACCTGGTACACGGCGCAGCTGGTCTGTCGGTGCGCCTGGGTGCGGATGCCGGGGCGGATCAGCTGGGCCCAGCAGGTCATGGAGCGCAGTACCGGGCCGCCGGTAACCGGGTCGCTGAACTCCATGGCAACGTCGTCGAAGGGGCTGGCGTCGACCTCGGCCAGGCGCTGCAGCGCCTCCCAGGTCCGGTCCCACTTGTAGTGCCACAGCGGCGAGTACGGTGCGTTGGGAGTTTCCCAGGCCGGGCGCAGGGCACCGGAGGCGAACTTGCGCTCCGATTCGGCGACGCCCACCACGGGCTGCTGGTCCTCTGGGTATGGCTCGTAGAAATTGGCCCGCAGGTAGCGGACCAGGGGCACGTCAAGTCCGTCCAGCCAGACCATCGGCTCGGTACCCTCGTTGTTGTGGTCGTGCCAGGTCCACGATGGGGTGAGCACCAGGTCGCCCGGCTCCATGTAGCACTTGTCGCCCTCGACGGTGGTGTAGGCGCCCTGTCCCTTGAGCACCCAGCGGATGGCCGTCGGCGTGTGCCGGTGGGCCGGCGCGTTTTCTCCCGGCAGCAGCAGCTGCAGCGCAGCGGTGATGGTGTGAGTGGTGCCCCGGTCGATGCCCGGCGTGGCCAGCCGCAGGGTGCGGCGCTCCACGTCGCGGTCGGGGGTGACCAGCTCGCCGCTCTTCATCACCAGTGGCTCCACCTGAGACCAGCGCCAAAGGTAGGGCTCGATCTCGGGCATGGGCTGCCCCTCGCCCTGCATCCAGCCCGGCTTGATGCGGATGCGGTCGGCGGTGTCGTAGTATTCCTGGGCTTCCTGAACGCCCACGCTTTCCTGTATTGCCATGGCGCTGCCTCCTCGAGGGGTGTATTCAATGCTTTGCGGGGATTGTAGCGTTTTTCTGGAAAGACGGCACATCGGCCACTGCATGGCAGCAGTATCACGACGACTTTTGCGCGACGATGAACGCCCAGCCGATGTAGCCGGAGTTGGCCGAGTCCACCCAGAATGAGAGCGCCTCCACGGTCCGGTCGATGGCTTCGGCGCCGATTCTCGGCAGTAGCTGCGTACGGTTCTCCTGCAGGCGGTCGCGCACCCACCCGTAGGAGCGGGCCACGTGCTGCGACCAGTCTTCCTCGCGGTCCACGCGAAAATTCAGCTGCGCCAGGGCATCGCGATATTCTTCCAGGTCCCACATGTCCGGCGATTTCACCCGGTCGTATATTCTGGCCCGGTCGCTGGCGGGGGTGTCTTTTCGCACCAGTATGTCAGTAAAGGCCAGGGTGCCGCCCGGCTTCAGCACTCTCCGTACCTCCGAGAGCACGGCTGCCTTGTCAGCCGCGTGCAGGAACGCCTCCTGGCTCCAGACCACGTCGTACGAGCGATCCGGGAACTGCAGGCGGTGAAAGTCGCCAAACTGGAAGGACAGCAGGTGATCCAGACCTGCGTCCCTGCTACGACTGTGGGCCAGGTCCAGTTCTTTCCGGCTGATGTTGGTCCCGGTGACGCTGCAGCCGAACTCGCTTGCCAGGTAGCGGGCGGTCGATCCGTAGCCGCACCCCAGGTCGAGAACCTGCGCACCGGGTCCCAGCGACACCTCGGCGGCCATGATCTCGTTGGTGTGCTGCGCTGCCTCCGGGTGGGGGCAATCTTCGCCGCAGGGGACGCCGAGGTGCAGGTTGTCTCCCCAGACGGTGCGATAGATCTCGTCGGCCGGGCCGTCATAGTAAGCCTGGGTGCTGAACACAACGGAATCAACATCTATCTCTCCCACGAGCGGAGCCTCCCTTGCAGCTTTGCTGGTTGGCGGACTATGGCGGCCACCGCGCGATGCTATCATAAGCTCCGTGGCGAATAATCTTGACCACGCAGCGGTCCAAAAACGTGGGGTAAGCTCCAACCCTAACTCTCACCAGGAGGGAGAGGGGACTTGCCGCACGTCTATAGCGAAAAAACTGATCCCCACAGACTAGCTTCAATAGCGAGGTGAACCATGGCCAGAGTACCCGTAGTGACGCGAGACATGGTGCCCGAGGAGGTCCGCGGAACCTTCGACGAACTGACAAAAGATACCGGTGGTACGATCGCAGGCGGGCCCATATCCATCATCGTCAACAGTCCCGAGCTGGCCAAACGCCGCGCTGGGCTGACGTCATACCTGCGCTACGAGAGCACCTTCTCCAACCGAATCAGGGAACTGGCGATATTGGCCACGGCTCGCAACTTCGACTGCCCTTATATCTGGAACGCCCACGCCGGTGACGCGCGCAATGCAGGGGTCAGCGACGCAATCATCGACGCCATCCGCGAGCGCCAGCCGCTGCCGCCCATGGCCGACGACGAGCGGGCCATCGTCAACTACTGCAACGAGTTTTACGCCAACCATCGCGTCTCGTCGTCGACCTTCCAGATTGCGCTGGAGCAGTTCGGGACGCAGCACCTGGTCGAGCTGACGGCGCTGATGAGCCACTACTCCCAGACCGCCTTCTTCCTGAACGCGTTCGAGGTGGACCTCCCCGCAGACAGCACCGAGCCCGTGCTGCCTGTCGCGTAGAGGGCCTTTAGTCTGAATCAGGATTATCAAGATTCTGGGATTTTCAGGATGTTAACCAATCCTGTTAATCCTTTAATCCTGTGAATCCTGATTCAGACAATTGTTTCGATGGACGGAGCGTCCCCTGTTTACCGGCGGTATTCGTCGCCGCAGTCGCCGATGATTTGGTATAGGTCGCGGGACTCCGCCAGCACAGCCTCGATGGCCGCTAGGTCGTCGGCCTCCAGCGTGATGGCGAACAATCGGGCGTTGTCGGCGATGTGCTCCGCCACGCCCAGGCGGGCGCCGACGATCACGCCGGCGACGGCCGGGCGGTCCAGCACGTAGCGCACGGCGACGTTGGCGATGCTGGCGTTGTGCCTGTCGGCGACTGTTCGCAAAACGGACAGGAGTTGCTGGAACAGACCCCAGCCGCCCCAGGCGTCGATCATCTGCTTGTACTTGCCCAGGCTGGCCGTATTCAACTCGGCGCGAGTAGGCTCGGGCTGGCCGAGGTAGCGGTCTGACAAGAGCCCGCCGCAGACGGTGCCGTAGGCCAGCAAGGAACTGCCCTGTTCACGGCATAGCCCCGCCATGGCAACCTCGGGGCGGCGATCGATGAGGGAGTACTGCACCTGGTTCGACACTATCCGGATGCCGTGGTCCGCGATGTCTCTCATCCGCTGAGTATCGAAATTGGTCAGCGCCACCTCGCGGATCCGGCCCTCGTCCCGCAGATCGGCTAGGTGGGATAGGGCGTCGAGGTAACGCTCGTCGCGGTAGTCCCACCAGTGGAACTGCAGCAGGTCAAGGCAGTCCATTCCCATCCTGCGGCGGGATATGTCGACGTTGCCCTCGACGACCTGGCGGGTCATTGGTCCCGGGCGCGGAACCCACTTGGTGAACGCCTGGATTCCGGACAGTGCTTCGGGTTCCTGAGCAGACTCAAGCTGCCTGCGAAACTCCCCGACGAAATCTTCAGCGGGTCCGTAGTGGTCGGCCAGGTCCCAGGTGGTAAATCCGGCATCGATGTAGTCGAACATGCTCCGGATAGCGGCGCGAGGTTCGATGGCGCCGTGCGCGCCGGACACCTGCCACATGCCGTTCAGGATGCGACAGATGGAGAGGTCCTCAGCAAGGTCGTAGCGGCTGGATTCGGATAGAGTCATGGCCACCTCCCCGGGATTATAGCCCAGCAGGGTCGAGCATGGCAGGCGACGACGCAGCCGCGGCAGGGCCATTTGGTTGTGGCCAACCCGATGGCGCTGAGCCTGTCGAGGGGCCGTCCGTTGGTGGTTAGACAAGCTCACCTTGAACGGAATTGAGCTCCTTGTGAGCGAAATGCTGGCTTGAATTTTGGCTAGATTGCAGAGACTGAAAGGCCCAGTAAATAGACGCTTTCAGATTGACAAGGTGGGGGGCCTTTGTTACCATCGCCTGTACCTGAGGCGCTCGGCGTCAGGTATTTCTTTTGCCATTTGTCCCCAGCCCGTGAGGCCCATTTCGAAGCGGAATCAAGGCCTGCGCCGCAGAGGAGGAACCGAGGTTAGTGGCTTTCGTTAACGGTCTCAAATGCCGCGAGTGCGGACGGGAACAGTCCGCAGGTCCTCTGAATGTTTGTGATTTCTGCTTTGGTCCGCTGGAAGTGGTCTATGACTACGCCACCATCTCCGAGGTGGTTAGCCGCGACCGCATCGAGGCAGGCCCCCTGAGCATTTGGCGCTACGCCGACCTGCTGCCGGCGGACGGCGAGAACCCGGTGGACATAATGGCGGGATTTACCCCGCTGCTCAAGGCCGACAACCTGGGAAAGCGGTTGGGCCTGAACAACCTGTACATCAAGAACGACAGCGTAAACCCGTCGTTCTCCTTCAAGGACCGGGTGGTCTCGGTTGCTGCCACCAAGGCTCGTGAATTCGGCTTTGAGACGATTTCCTGCGCCTCCACCGGCAACCTGGCCTGCAGTGTCGCGGCGCACGCCGCCCGCGCCGGGATGCGGGCTGTGGTGTTCATTCCGTCGGACCTGGAGCGCGGCAAGGTCGTCGGGGCCGCAATCTACGGCCCTACCCTGGTCGCGGTTGACGGCACTTACGACCAGGTGAACCGCCTGTGCAGCGAGTTGGCCGACAACGACGATTACAACTGGGCCTTCGTCAATATCAACATGCGCCCGTACTACGCCGAGGGCAGCAAGACGCTGGGCTACGAGGTGGCCGAGCAGCTGGGTTGGCGCCTGCCGGACCACGTGGTCGTCCCGTCGGCCTCAGGGGCGATGTTCACCAAGATATGGAAGGGATTCAACGAGTTGGCCTGCCTGGGCCTGCTGGACGGCGTGCAGGCCAGTTCCTTCGGCATCGACCAGAACACCGTGCATCACCCGGCGGTCACCACGCAGATGCACATGGCGCAGGCCGAAGGCTGCTCGCCCATCGTCAGCGCCTGGAGCGGCGACGAGGCCCGCATCACGCCGGTGCGCCCCGACAGCCTGGCCAAGTCGCTGGCCATTGGCAACCCGGCGGACGGCATCTACTCGTTGCGGGTGATAAACAACTCGGGAGGCTCCGCCTACGCCGTCCCCGAGAACGAGATCGTCAGAGGCATCCGATTGCTGGCCGAAACCGAGGGCATCTTCACGGAGACTGCCGGCGGGGTCACCGTTTCAGCCCTGGCCCACCTGGCGGAGACCGGTGCCATCGGCGCTGATGAGCTGGCCGTGGTCTACATAACCGGCAACGGCCTCAAGACCCAGGAAGCGGTCGAGGGGGATGTGGTCAATCCCCTCACCATCAAGCCAACGATCACTTCCTTTGAGGCGGCGCTACAGGGTTAGGCTCTTGGAGTATTGCCCGCCCGCCATTGCATTGTTATAGATTGAGAGAATTAGCCCAGGCGAAGTTGAGGAGTATCCCTGATGAGCGTCGTGGTTCGAATACCAACTCCGTTGCGGCGGATGACCGGCGGCAAGGACAAGGTAGAGGTGGAGTCAGGCAGCCTGACCGCCATGGTCGATGAACTGGAAGGCAGCTATCCTGGAATGAAGGACCGGTTGATCGACGAGGAGGGCGAACTACGCTACTTCGTCAACATATACCTCAACGGCGAGGACGTCAGGTTCCTGAATGGCCTCGACACCGCGATGAGCACCGGCGACGAGGTTAGCATTGTTCCAGCAGTGGCTGGCGGCCTGCTGTAGCCTGCAAGTCGCCTTCGCCAGGAAACCCTTTTCCCATGGCCTTGCCACCCGTTCGTCCTGAACTTGTTGAAGGACAAGCGGGTTTCGCATGTCTTTCAGTTTGAATCCGCGCGAGATGAGCCGAGATTAACAGTTCGCTATAGATCCGATCTAACCCCTTTCCTGCAGCCAGCGCAGTTTCTGCTCCTGCCGGGCTGCCTCGTTGGTGGGCTGATAACGAGATAGGAAATCCCTACGGAAACCCGCGAACCGGTCTTCCCGCACCGCCTCCCGGATCTGCTCCATCAGCCGCAGCACAAAACGCAGATTGTGGATGGACGCGAGCCGCAGCCCCAGCATTTCCCTGGCACGGAACAGGTGATGCACGTAGGCGGCGGAATAGTTGGCGCAGCCGTAGCAGTCGCATTCCTCGTCCACAGGGCCTTCCACCTCTGCAAATCGCCGCTTGGTAACGTCGATGCGCCCGTCGGGAGTGAACATGGCGCCGTTGCGAGCGACGCGTGTCGGCAGGGCGCAGTCGAACATATCGATGCCCCGGCAGACGCCCTCCACCAGGTCCTCCGGGGAGCCGACTCCCATCAAGTACCGAGGCTTGTCCTGCGGCAGTCCGGCTGCGACCTGCCCGGTGAACCCGTAGAGCTGCTCCTTGTCCTCGCCTACAGCCAGTCCACCGACGGCGTACCCGTCGAATGGTATGCCAGAAATGGCCTCGGTTGACTCGTCTCGCATATCGGAGAAAGTGCCTCCCTGCACGATACCGAACAGGGCCTGCTCCGGCCAGGCGCCGGAGTCGCGATGTATCCGGTGGCACTCAGTCGCCCAGCGGTGAGTACGCTCCATGGCCCGGCGCACTTCCCTCTCCGTGGCCCCGTAAGCAATGCACTGGTCGAAACACATTATGATGTCGGCGCCCAAGCCGACCTGATTCATCGTTGCCAGTTCGGGCGTGAAATTGTGCTCGCTGCCGTCAAGATGGGAGCGGAATCGGATACCCTCGTCGCTGGCCTTGCGCAGGGAACCCATGCTGAATGCCTGGAAGCCTCCACTGTCGGTAAGAATGGGACCAGGCCAGCGCATGAACCCGTGCAGGCCCCCCAGAGAGTTGACCGTCTGTACACCGGGCCGCAGGTAAAGGTGGTAGGCGTTGCTCAGGACGACCTGGCCGCCGACCGCCGCAACCTCCTCGGGCGTCAGCCCCTTGACCGTGGCCTGCGTGGCAACGGGCATGAACAGCGGCGTGTCCGCCGTCCCGTGGGGCGTCTGGATCCGTCCCGCGCGGGCCGGCCCGTCGGTGTGGAGGAGCTGGAAAGAGAAGGCGGAGGCCGTCATCGCTGCTGTCCCGTGTGCTGGTTTTGCTTTATCATCCGCTAGTCGCATTTCAGTATAGCCCAGTGGACCTATGAACGAGTTTTTGACCAGCCTCAGTAGCGGGCCACCAGTGGTGTGGGCCCTGTTCGTTCTCGGGGTGATGGCCGCAACCGCGCTGCTGCTCAGCGCGTTCTGGGGCGGCGTGTTCCGCCTGACCGAACGGTTGCAGCGCGGACGCCAACACGCAGACGGGGACGATGTACTTTCCTAACGCTGACGTCGTCATCCACCCGGCGCTGCTGGTGTTTCTCGGCGTCATCGTGGGAATGCTCGGCGGTTTCTTTGGCGTGGGAGGCGGGTTTCTCATCACCGGCGGGCTGCTGGTGTTCGGAGTGCCGCCAGTGTACGCCGTAGGGACGGGGCTGACGCTGGTGATGGGCACCTCCATCATCAACACCCTCAAGCACCGGAACTTGGGCAACGTCGACTTCAAGCTGGGCGCGCTGATGGTCACCGGCACCATTCCGGCCATTTTCCTGGCCGAGTGGGTGAATGCGACGCTGGAGGCCGCCGGTATCGCCGGGCCGGTAATCCGGTATGTCTACGTGGGATTCCTGGCCTCGCTGGGACTTTTCATTCTCTACGATTTCTGGCGCACTTGGCTCAAACAGGGGAGGCGCGTAGGAGGGGGCGAGGACATCACCACCGCAGGGCTCACGGAGCGGGTCCGCTCGTTGCGCATACCTCCCCACCGGGTGGGCATCCCCGGAGTGGGAGGCGTTTCCACCTACGTGTCCTTGCCCGTCTCGGGCATCGAGCAAATTTCGGTCTTTGTGCCCCTGATCATCGGTTTCGGCATCGGATTCATCGCGGGGCTGCTGGGCGCCGGCGGCGGATTCATTCTCATGCCGGTGCTGATCTTTGTGCTGGGAGTCCCCACCACCATCGCCATCGGCACCGACCTGTTCCAGATCATCATTACCGGGTCGGTAGGATCGTTCGCCTACGCGCTATCAGATCGGGTCGATCCGCTCATGGCCGCGCTGATGTTGGCGGCGGCGTCCATCGGGTCCCAGCTGGGCGCCAGGGCGACGCAGCGCGTGGACCCATCGCGGATACGGTTCTTGTATGGCCTGCTGATCATGACGGGAGCTGTGGCGGTGGCCCTTGAGGAAGTGTCGCAGGCGGTCCCGGGCGCAGAGGTGCTGTCCACGGTAGCGTCGGTGGTCCTGCTGGGCAGCGGCGGCGGAATGTGCGTCGCGCTGTTGGTGATGATGGCGCGGTCGCGGGAGCGCCGCAGCGGCGGAGGCGGCCACTGAGTCGGGGTGCTACTACAATCTTTCGGTCAACGGCTGGAGGATGTCAAGCAGAACTTCCACGTCGTTCAGGCTTTCGCCAATGATCTCCGGACGAAGAAAACTCTTTCGCGTGTAGAAGAATCCATGCAGCGAATTTGCTGTGTTCCCCAGGTTCCGAATCCGATCGTCGCCAGTAAGATCACGGGCCTGGTACATTACGGTGAAGAATTCGTCGTGCTTTGAATATTCCCAGCCCTGCGCCACGGCGGCGGCCTTTGCCATCCATGCCGCGGCGCCCCAACCCTTTTCCGCAGCCTGGTGCAGGTCCCCACCGTCCAGGTATTCTCGGCCTTTGACCAGGAACTGCCGCGACTGCTGACGATAGTCGGCTACAACGACACTTCCGTTTTCGTAAGGTTCCATTGGGTATTGCTGCTCCATAATGGTCCGACTCTCCCAAAGTCAGGTCGATCGATTAATCCCAAGAATCACCTACGGGATTACCCCGTCAGGTCGCGCACCGTGCGCTCGACCAGTTCCCACGGCACGTCCTGGCGCACCACCGACTGTCCCACGTCCTCCAGCATGACCCAACGGTTGGTGCCCGACTGCACCTTCTTGTCCAGCGACATCGCTGTCAGCACGTCCTCCGTGGGGACACCGGGCGCGCTTATGGGCAGGCTGAATCGCTCCAGCAGGCGCTGCTGCCGGTCTACGATGTCAGGCGACATCAGGCCCATCTCGGCGGCCATCCGTGCCGCGCCCATCATCCCCACCGACACGCCCTCGCCGTGCAGGAAGCGGCCGTACTCGGTGGAGGACTCCAGCGCGTGGCCGATGGTGTGGCCGTAGTTGAGCAGGATGCGGATGCCGAGGGTCTCGCGCTCGTCCTGGCTGACCACATCGGCCTTGATGGCCATGCTGCGGCGGATGATTTCGGCGGAGATCTCCGGGTCCACGTCCATCAGCGCCTCGGCGTGCTCCTCGAACACATCGACCAGCTCGGCGTCGAGGATGAATCCGTGCTTGATGGCCTCGGCCCATCCCTCGGCCAGCTCCCGCTTGCCCAACGTCGACAGAGCTGACGCATCGGCGAACACGCCCCTGGGTTGGTAGAATGCGCCGACCAGGTTCTTAGCAGCGGGCAGGTTGATGGCCACCTTGCCTCCGATGGATGCGTCTACCATGGCCGCCATGCTGGTGGGCACCTGCACGAACGCCATCCCCCGCAGGTAGGTCGCCGCCACGAACCCGCCCAGGTCGCCCGGTACTCCGCCGCCGACGCTGACGATGGTGTGGCCCCGTTCGGCCCTGCGCTCGGCCAGCCACTGGTAGATGGCCTGGGCCAGCTCGAAACTCTTGCTGGATTCGCCCGAGGGGATGATGAAGCAGTGCGTGGGCACACCCGCCGCCTGCAGCGACCGCTGCACCCGGCGCCCGTAGGGGTTCATCACGTTGTCGTCGGTGATGATGTAGGCTGCGCCCCGGACGCCAACGTCCACGAGCCTCTCACCCAGGTCGTCGAGGATGTCCCACCCCGCGACGACGGGGTAGGAGCCTCCGGAGTGGTGCACCGTGGCGGCGAGGTTGGGGTCGTTGGCACTGGCGTCAGGCATGATGGTCGCTCCGTTTATCTATTACAGATTAAATTTGACATTAATAGGATATATCAATTCCACAGAGTGACGAAATTTTCGCCGCCACCCCATCCGCAGTTACCCCATCCGTCTCCACGGTATGGTGGGCCTGCGAGTAGGCCGGGATACGTTGCGCCAGTAGCTCTGCGATGCGGGCTTCCGGGTCGTCCACTGCAAGCAGGGGGCGGATGGGTCCTCCGGCGTCCTCCTCCAGCACGCGCTGCAGAATGGTGGCGGGGCTAGCGGACAGGAAGAATACTCGCCCGCCGGCCAGCATCACGTTGCGGTTGCGCTGGTTGACGAACGAGCCGCCGCCTGAGGCGATGACCTGCCGTTCCCCGGCGCAGAGGTCGGCGATGACCCGGCTCTCCAGCTCTCGGAATGCCGGCTCTCCGTCCTCGGCGAAGATGCGGTGGATGGGCTTTCCTGCCCGCGCCACGATCACGTCATCGGCGTCCACCAGCGTCCAGCCGGATTCGCTGCGTGTTGCGGCCGCGCCGGACATGGACTCCGCCAGTGCCCGGCCCACGCTGGTCTTGCCCGAGGCCATGAAGCCCACCAGGATGATGTTTCGTGGAGGCGTCATATCGCCAACTCCCTCTCCCTCCGGGAAAGGGTTGGACTGAGGGCGTAACCCTGCATCACCGCTCTCAGTCGGGCAGGCGAGTGAGGTGCATCCGGGAGCCAAGGCTGGTGCTGGTGTCGAAGTACAGCACCTGCTGGCCGATGGAGTTCGTTGCGGGCGAGTCGGCGATGAATTGCAGCCCGCGATGCTGGCACTCCGGCATGCAGGTGGGTATGTCGCCCACCGCGTATCCGACGTGGTCCATCTCATGCACGCCTGCGGGGATAGTCGTGGGGTCGCCCGGCTCAATCAGCTCAACCTGCACCTGGCCGAAGTTGACGAACGCGTTGCGCCCGCCCCGTGGCGACGGGCCGCCTCCCACGTGAGTGCCCGAGAACCGCTGCACGTACCATTCGATTGCTGCATCCACGTCCCGAACCAGGTAGCCAGCGTGGACGATGCGCTCGACGTCCAGTCCACTTTCACCGGCCCCTGCTGCCGGCGACGTCAGCTGCGTCAGATGCACGAAGGCGCCGTTGGTGGTCTCGGTGTCAAGGTAAAACACCTGGTGGCCGAAAACGTTGACGAACGGCTCGTCACTGCCGAAGGCGAAACCCCGGGCCCGCAACTCATCGGCCGCCTGCTCCATATTCTCGACAACGTAGCCCACGTGGTGCATGTCCAGGACCTTGCTCCCGACGCCGGACTTGTCCGCGGGTTCGATGATCTCGGCCTCAGCCTGCCCGAAGCGCACATAGGCGTTGCGGCCTCCGCTGGGCACGGCGTAGCTGGGCGACAGCGGTCCACCGCCGGCATCGACCGCGCCAAAGGACCGCTCGAACCACGAGACGGCGGCCTCAAGGTCGGAGGTCAGGTAGCCGATGTGCTGAATCTTGTCGAACATTTCATTCTCCGTTTCTGAACTGTGATTTATTTGATTCTGATGATTGCCGTGATTATTGGGTGAAGTCAGGCAATCAGATCAATCAAGCGAATCACAGTTCAGACAATCCCTAGCAGCTGGTGGGGCGCGGGGGGGCGGGGGCGTAGCCGGATGCGGTGCAGAACTCTACGCGGTTGCCGTCCGGATCGTGGATGAACAGGAAGGCCTGGCCGTCGTAGCGGACGCCCTCGCGCTCGATCTCGAAGCCATTGTCTGCCAGCGTTGCGCGCGTTCCCTCGAAATCCTCCACCTCGAAGGCGTGGTGGATGCGGTCGGGCTTGGCCGGCGCCTCCTGGGTCTCGATCAGGTGAACCATGATGCCGCTTTCCAGCTGCAGCCACGTGATCTCGGGGTTGTCGACCTGGCTCTCGATCTGCTTGATTCCCAGCAGGTTGTTGTAGAACTCCATGGCGCGGGCGGTGTCCTTCACCATGGTGGTCACGTGGTTAATCTTGTTGGTGGTAATCAGTCCGGGCATGGCCCCTCCTATCGGTCCGTGTGGTGTCTCAATTTGCGCCCCACGATTATGCCATGGGCGTGGGTGGCGGGCCACACGCTGCCGTCACAGCTGACTGCCCAGCACCACCAACGCCACGCCTCCTACGGTGATGAGCGTCCCCAGCACCAGCCAGCGGTTGACGTTTTCCTGCACCGACAGGAACAGCGACGCCAGGATCAGCGTGAACAGCGGGTTGGAGGACACAATAGGGGCCACCACGACGACCTCGGCCTGCTGCAGCGCGAAGTAGGTGCAGTTGACGCCGGTGGCCGCGGCCAGCCCCGACAGCCCGGCGTACACGAGGAATCCCGGCGACTGTCGCGCCACGGGGATGGCGGCCACCGCCTGTTTGGCCGCCACCGGGGCCACCAGCAGCATCCCGAACAGCAGGCTGATGGTCGACACCACCAGCGGCGATGTGTAGTCGAGGGTCAGCGCCCTGACCACCACGTTGGTCGTGCCGTAGCAGCCGGCGGCTCCGAGGGCCAACAGGTATCCGATCAGCGCAGAGCGGCCGGTTGCGCCACCGGCTCCGGCGGTGTCCAGTATGCTCTTTCCGAGGGCTGTGGCCAGCCCAAGCACGACCACGACAGACCCGATGGGAACGACCCAGTGGGGCCGCTCCCCGGTGATGGTGATGGCCAGGATGGAGGCGAATACCGCGGAGGTCCCCACGATGGCCCCGGCACGGGAAGCGCCGATGCGTCCGACGGCCAGGTAGGACAGGTTGCGGCCGCCCAGGAAGTTGAATGCCCCCAGCATCACGCACCATGCCACCACGATCAGGGGCAGGGTCGAAAAGTCGGAGAGGGCGAAAATCACCGCCAGTATCCCCGACGCGGCGAAGCTGGTAACGAGGGAGATGAACACGATGGCCATGGGCCCGGCCTGGCCCATTCCCAGTCGCGCGAATATGGTGGCGCTGCCGAAGCCCATGATGGCCAGGAACGACAGTCCGATGGCGGTCATTGGGTCACCATCAACGTCAGACCCGCCCGGCCAGCGATACCAGGACCACGCCGACCACGGCCAGAGCAGTCCCGGCAGCCAGACGCAGGGTCACCTGCTCCTGCCGGGAGATGAAGACTTGGGCAATCAGCACGGTCACCAGCGGCGCAATCGAGGTGATGGGTGTCACTATGACCACATCTCCGGTAAGCAGGGCAAAATACAGGGAATTGACCCCGACTCCGGCTGCCAGCCCGGCCAGCACCACGAATAGTAGCGTCCTTCGGAGGTCGCTGGTATTCCTCCCCTCCTTTACCGCTCGGGGTGCGACCAGCGGAGCCAGCAGGGATATCCCGATCAGAAGGCTGATGGAGGTCACCAGCAGCGGCGAGTCCAACGACTCGTTGGCTTTCTTTACGAATATGTTGACCATGCCGTAGGCAGAGCCGGCCGACAGTGCCACCAGGTATCCAAGCAGGTACCGCCGATCGGTCCTCCAGCCCTCCAGCAGGGAGTCTCCGCTGCCCGCTATAAGTCCGGCCACGACACCCACGGTGCCAATGACGATGAGAGGGGATAGTGACTCGCCGAGAAAGACCACGGCCACAAAAGCGGCGACGGGTGCCTGGCTGGAAAAGAACAGGCTGGCCCGCGACGCGCCGATGATGCTGACCGACAGGTAGTTCTGGGGCCGGCCGCAGACGTGATGGGTCACCGCCACGGCCAGGATCCACAGGAAAGCCACCAGCGTCAGGTTGTTCAGGTCCTGCCGGGCAAAGATCAGAGCCAGCGCCGCGGCAAGGAAAAAGCTGACGATAAGGGACGTCCAGACGGCGGGGAGAAAGGAGAAGCCCTGCAGCGCGGTGCGGGTGAAGATCGGGGCGGTTCCGAACCCAATGGCCGCCACGAGGGAGAAGACAATTGCCGCCATGGTCAGCCCGCCTTGCAACGTGAGGGTTCCGCCTCATCGCTGGTGGGGCGGTAGAGGGCACAGAAAAAACAATCATAGCTGTCCGCCCACTGCGACGGCAATCACACCCGCCACCGCCAGCAGCGCTCCGACGACCAGGCGCAGGGTGATTTGCTCCAGCCGGGAGATAAATATGTGAGACAGCAGAAGCGTCCACAGCGGGAAGGTGGCTATGATGGGGGCCACCACCACGACGTCGCCGCGCTGCACCGCAAAGAACTGCCCACCTCCTGCCACTGCTGTGGTCAGTCCGGAGAACAGGACAAAACCCATGGACTTACGGTCAAAGGACCTGACGGCGGGAAAGCGCGCGGCGGCCACAGCGACGACCGGGATGACAAACAGTATTGCGGCCAGCATGCTCAGGCTGGTAACCACCAGCGGAGAGTCATAGATCGCGACGGTCTGCTTGGACAGCACCAATCCCCCGCCCATGGCGGCGCCCGAGAACAGTGCTATCAGGCACCCCAGCAGGTACTGCCGGTCGGTCCGCCATCCCTTGGTCAGGGAATCGCCGCTGGCCAGCGCCAACGCCACCACCACGGCAACCGTGCCGACCGCCACTAGCGGGCGCAGAGTCTCCCCGAGAAACACGACGGCGATAAGAGCGGCAATTGGGGACGAGGCCAGCACAAACAGAGAGGCGCGGGAGGCGCCGATCATGTCGATGGATATCATTCCTGCGGAACGGCCAATGGCGAAATGCACGACCCCGAATGCCAGCACCCAGGGCAGCACCGCCACGGGTACGCTGATGAGGTCCGAATACGCGACTGCCATCCCCAACAACAGGGTGACCAGGAATCCCACCACCAGGGAGACTCCGGTGGCGAAGACGCGATGCACTCCCTGCATTCCGATGCGGCTCGACACCGCGGTGCCAGACAGGCCGACGGCCGACAGCAGGGATAGGACGACGGCGATCACTGGCAGCCTGCACTGCCGACCGGTGCCGGACCACGTGCTATGCCGGGCCCTGTTCCGGTGTCGACAGTCATAGCTGGCCGCCGAGGACCACCGCCACCACGCCGGCCACCGTTACGAAAGTACCAATGGTCAGCCGCAGTGTAATCTGCTCCAGACGCGCGATGAACAGGTGGGACAGCAGCAGCGTCCACAACGGAAACGTGGCCAGGATGGGGGCCACAATTACGACGTCGGCGCGCTGCACCGCGAAGATCTGGGCTACGATGGACACCGTGGTGCTCAGCCCCGACAGTGCAACGAGGCCCATGAATTTCCACTCGAATTCGCGCACGGCGGGGTTTCGGGCCGCGATGATACCCACGGCAGGCAACACTATGAGTGTGGCCGCAATCATGCCAAGGGTCGTGATTGCCAGCGGTGAGTCATACACATTCACTGCCTGCTTGGCAAGGACCGTGCTGGCGCCGGCAGGGTTCCGAATTAGGTGGTTTGATTTATGAGGCCCCTGATTTGGAGCAGTGCCAGCAGGTTGTGGGGCGACCAGACGGTTCCCATCTTTTCCCGTCTGCGGTACTCCCGGTTCTGACGCTCCAGTCGTGATGTTGTCCGGTGTCTTTCATGCCCTGTCCCCAGATGGGTCATACCCTTTCCCGATGCTTTGCGACACCAATCCAGGGCCTTGCCTCCGCTGCGGATAATTGCCTCCCGGGCATGCTCCTCTGCCTCGGCTCTGCTGGCGGATTCCAGCAACGCCCTTGCCGCCCTGAATCCCTGATGGCCCACGTTGCGCCGGTATTCCCGCAACAGGTGGAACTGGCAGAGCTGGTGGGGCGCCTCCCTCCCGTAAACCAACTCAATTCCGGCAGCTATGGCACGATCATCGTCGCTCACCAAGTGGACCGGAGTGCCCTCAGCCTGCCGCCAGGCTTGGTCTATCACCTCGGACCAGGGTTCGAAAGACCCCAGGGCAGTGCCCATTTCGTCCCGGATCACCCTCATTTCCCTGGGTCCTAAGCGGGTCCTGGTCCACATTCCGTCCAGTTCCCAGACATGCCCCGACAGCACCGGCTCTCTCACTGCCTCCTGTCTGACCCAGCGGCAAAGAGTGCTCTTGACGCTGCCCACCAACCGGCCAGCCTGAGTATAGCTGAGCCCCAGAGCAGCCAATCTCACGGCCCAGTCGGCAGTTTTTTTGAATACCTGCGGTAGCGTTCCTCGTCGCCCAGCAGTTCCGCACCACTGGTCATGCTGCGGCAGTCCCCACAGCGGAACACCGGTATCTGCAACTCCAGCAGGCCGTATCGGGTGGCGATGGACCGGGAGTAGCGGTGATGGCGGTGCATCAGCAGTCCGCAATCGCGGCACTGCGGGCGGTACTGGTCCAAAGATTCCTGCAATGTCCACTGCAGGCGTAGCGGCAATTCCTGTTCCAACCGGGTTTCCAGTTCGAAAAGCAACCCCATCACTCCTCACCTCCCCACTCAGTCCCAGCCTATCCTACATCCCATACCACCTAAATTGGAACGCTATCGCTGGCGCCCGTAGCCGCTCCGGCGATCAGCCCGGAAAGGCACCCGAGGAGATACCGGCGGTCCGTTCGCCATCCCCGGGTAATCGAGTCTCCGCTGGCCAGCAGTAACCCGATCATCACTCCCAATGTGCCAACGGCAACCAGCGGCCCAAGGCTCTCGCCGGTAAAGGCGATGGCGAAGAAAGCGGCGAAGGGGACCTGGGTCGATATGAAAAGAGCGACCCTCGACGCGCCGATGATGCTCAGGCTGGTGTAGGCGGATGAGCGGCCAATCACGAACTGCACGAGGCCGAATATGACGATCCAGGACAGGGCGGCCCCGGTCACTCCGAAAAGGTCGCCGGGAGAAACGGCGAGAGCCGCAATGGCAACGGCGACGGTGCCAACAAACTGGGCGGCGCCAATCAGCATGATGGGATGGACGCCCTGCAGGCTGGCGCGCCCGGCTACCGCGCCGTTGCCGAGGCTGGCGGCGGATAGAAGGGAAAGGACTATGGTGAGCATCCGGTAGTTTAGGTCCGGACTACACTGTCAACAATCGATTGGAAGATCAGCGCGCCATCGGTCCCGCCCAGCATAGCCTCGCAGCAGCGCTCCGGGTGAGGCATCATGCCCAGCACGTTGCCCGCCTCGTTGATGATGCCCGCGATGTTGTTGGCCGAGCCGTTGGGGTTGGCTTCGTCGGTTGCCTTTCCCGAATCGTCGCAGTAGCGGAATAGCACCCGGCCCTCGCCCTCCAGCATGGCCAGCGTCTCGGCGTCGGCGAAGTAGTTCCCTTCGCCGTGGGAGATGGGCACCTGCAGAATCTGCCCAGCGGTGCAGGTCGACGAAAAACGGGTGTCGGTGCGCTCGACGCTCAGGTTGGTCCACTGGCAGCGGAACTCCAGCTGCCGGTTGGCTCGCAGCGCACCGGGCAGCAGGCCCGACTCGCACAGGACCTGGAAGCCGTTGCAGATGCCGATGACCGTGCCCCCGGAGGCCGCAAAGGCCTGCACCGAGTCCATCACCGGCGAGAAGCGCGCCATGGCGCCGGGGCGCAGGTAGTCGCCGTAGGAGAACCCGCCGGGCAGGATGACGCAGTCCAGCCCCTCCAGCACCGTGTCCTTGTGCCAGACATACGCCGCCTCCTGTCCGAGGACGTCGCTGACGGCGTGGTGGCAGTCGGTGTCGCTCCACGTGCCGGGGAATTGCACGATTCCGAATCGCATCTTATCTACTCGATAACGGCATTCTCAGCGTCTGCAGACAGGGAGGCTCCTACCCTGCCCTCGCCAAGTGGTAGGGGGAATTGTCCCTCTAACCCAGTGAGTCCAGGATCTCGCCGGCGAGGCGGTTGACCTCGGCGCCGTCGGCCTTGCCCCGTACCTGCGGCATCAGGCGTCCCATCACCTTGCCGCGGTCGCGTGGCCCGCTGGCGCCCACCTCGGCCACGATCTCGTGGATCAGGGCGACGATCTCGTCCTCGCTGAGCTGCGGTGGCAGGTACTCTTCCAGCACGGTCAACTCGTAGGCTTCCTTGTCGGCCAGCTCGGTGCGGCCGCCGTCGCGGAAGGCCTTGACGCTCTCGCGCCGGTCGTTGACCTGCTTGGAGACCACCTGGACCATTGCCTCGTCGTCCAGCGCCTCACGCCGCTCCTTCTCCACCGCCTGCACAGCGAACTTGAGGAAACGCAGGGCGTCTACCCGCTGCTGCGCCCGCTCCCGCATGGCGTCCTTGATATCGTCCTCGAGCCTGTTTCTCAGTGTCATATTCGTTCCCCGCCCAAGGGAGGTTGGAGTTTGCCCGGTTGCTGTCAATCCATTCTAAACCTTGCGAGGCCGGCGCGCGAACCCGCCGGTTCCCAACTCCTACTGGATAAATCAATGAATCCTGCGCGGCGCGGTAGCCGGTCATTCATCCTCGCCTTCCGCCGCGTAAGCCGATTTGGTATAATCGGGTAGCCGCGCCTCACACAGGGGACGGCTTCGTTTTGCGCTTTGCGCTGGCTATTGTATAGCTGGCAATTTTCGTTTGATTGAAAAGGCGGTTTTAGGATGCCGGCATACGCCGTTATCGGAGGACAGTGGGGCGACGAGGGCAAGGGGAAAGTCATTGACTACCTTGCCGGGGAGGTGGACAGCGTCGTGCGCTTTGCCGGCGGCAACAATGCGGGCCATACAGTGGTCAACGATGATGGAGTATTCCAGCTTCACCTGGTCCCTTCCGGCATCTGCTGGCCCGATGTGGACGGCATCATTGGCAACGGGGTGGTCGTTGACCCCGATGTGCTGACGGACGAGATGGAGATGCTGCGGGGACGCGGCATCGACACTGGCAAGCTGCACGTGAGCGAGAGGGCGCATGTCATCATGCCCTACCACGTGCTGCTGGACGCGCTGGAAGAAAAGGCCCGCGGCTCCAGCGCCATCGGCACCACTGGGCGTGGCATCGGCCCGGCTTACGTGGACAAGACCGGCCGCGCCGGCATACGGGTGGGAGACCTGCTTGATTGGGAAACGCTGGCGCCCAAGCTTAAGAGCGTCTTGGAACAGAAGAACGCAATCATCACCAAGATCCACGGCGCCGAGCCGCTGGCCTACGAGGACGTGAAGGCCAAGTGCCGCCAGTGGGCCGAACAGCTCAGGCCCTATGCGCACCCGACAGAACAGATCGTTCAGGACCGCCTGGCGTCCGGGAAACGCGTGCTCCTCGAGGGTGCCCAGGGCACGCTACTGGATCTGGACCACGGCTCGTACCCGTACGTCACTTCGTCATCGCCGTCCATCGGCGGCGCCTGCACCGGGCTGGGGCTCAGCCCGCAGTCCATCGCCGGCGTGCTTGGTGTGTTCAAAGCCTACTCCACCCGGGTGGGTGGAGGCCCCATGCCTTCGGAAATCGATGACGAATCGGCTGAGAGCATACGCGAGATCGCCCAGGAGTACGGCACCACCACCGGCCGGGCGCGCCGCATCGGCTGGTTCGATGGCGTGGCTGCAAAATACAGCCAGCTGGTCAACGGCTTCACTGGCCTGGTGCTGACGCGGCTGGACATTCTGGACGGCTTCGAGTCGGTCAAGATCTGCGTGGGGTACACGGTGGACGGTGAACCTGTGGAGAGGTTCCCGGCAAACACCTCGCTGCTGGCCCGCTGCGAGCCGGTTTACGAGGAGATGCACGGCTGGGACGAGCCGACCGCCAGCGCTACCAAGATGTGCCAACTCCCCGCCAACGCTGTTCGCTACATCCGTCGCATCGAGGAACTTGTCGGCTGCCAGGTGCAGATCGTCTCCACCGGCCCCAGCCGGGCGGAGACCATCCAGGTCAGCCCGGTCTTCTAGCTGGCGTGTCCTTTGCGCTTTCCCCGGGTGGTCTACCGACGACTAGCTCTGGCGATTATCGAACTGCGGTTTGTGCCTTGAATCGGGACTTGCGTTCCTTGGTCAACTATGAATACGAACGCAGGTCGGCGCGGTGTTTGACCGGCAGTGCAGGCATTGCTTTCAGGCAACGCCGTGGACGGACCCTGCGCCACTGTCGATCGCTTTTGGACAACTTGAGTGGGTGCCGCGACCATTTTGAGGAACTACTTTCCAATGCCGCTGACGACGATTCGATTTCAGACGAAGAATTGGGGGATCTTCTGCAGGCCGATGGTGTGGTGAGCGGGCGAGACGGTAATACTACCGTCTATTTTGTCGCCGAAATATCCCTGACCGTGAGCGACCGTGACATCGAAAATGCTATTGCACGTGCCAGCATACTGAACAAGGCGACGGGGGTTGAAGCTTGGCCAATGGTAATTGGTGAGGCAATTCCGGATCCATAGAAAGCAAGGGCTGATAGGCAGGGAGTGTCGTACAGAGAAGTGGAGTGGTAGGGGCACACTGCCATGACAGACTGCCGCCCATAAAGCAAACGGCCCCGCACAATTGCGGGGCCGTTTTATTGTTCAGCGTTTGCCGAACCGGAACCTAGACCGGCAGGTCAATGGTGTACTGCGACATGACCTTGTCGATTTCGGCGGCGGCCTTATCGGAGGCCGGCACCAGCGGCAGGCGGGGGCTGCCGACGTTGAATCCGGCCTTGTTCACGCCATACTTGACCGGTATGGGGTTGGACTCGACGAACAGAACCTTGAACATGGGCAGCATCCGGCGGTGCTCGGCGGCGGCGGCCTCGACATCGCCCTCCAGCAGCAGGCCCATCATGTGCTTGATCTGGTTGCCGATGAGGTGCGAGGCGACACTCACCACGCCGAACCCGCCCGTGGCCATGATGTAGTAGGTCTCGTTGTCGTTGCCGCTCCAGACCAGGAACCCGGGCTTGGCCCCGTCGATGATCCGGGTGATCTGGTCCATATCACTTCCGGCTTCCTTGATCCCGATGATCCGATCCAGCTCGCTGAGCCTGATGGTCGTCTCGTCCGACATGTTCAGGCTGGTGCGGCTGGTTACGTTGTACAGGATGGCCGGCAGGTTGGTGCTTTCAGAGATGGCCTTGAAGTGCTGGTACAGGCCCTCCTGTGGCGGTTTGTTGTAATAGGGCACCACCAGCAGCATGCCGTCTACGCCGGCCTTCTCGGCTTCCTGGCTGAGCTCAATGCTCTCGGCGGTGCTGTAGTTGCCGGTGCCGGCGATGACCGCGCCCCGGTCGCCCACGGAGTCCTTGACCTCGCCGAACAGCCGGATTTTCTCATCGATAGTCAGCGTGGGCGACTCGCCGGTAGTGCCTGAAACGATGACGGCATCGCTGCCGGAGTCCAGAAGGGCGTTGGCAAGCCGCTTGGCCTGTTCGTAGTCCACGTTCCCCTCGGCGTCGAACGGTGTGACCATCGCTGTAATCAGCCTGCCTATCTCAACCATGGTTAGCCCTCCAATAAATGCAAATGCGCGAAGTCTGTTTCTCTCTTTGGCGCCCATTATACGCGTAGCAGTGTCACTGGCAACCCTGTGCGGTACAGGGTCATGCCATTCTTTCCCCTTCGGGGAATGCAGGTGGATGGGGTCGAACGCCGCTACTGAAATGCGATGGCGGGGTCCGGGACGCCCTCGCCCTCCTCGATAGGGTGGGGGGATATCCGGCTTCCCAACTAGGCGGTGGCCTTGGCGGCCTTCGGCTTTAGCCGGCCGCGGGCGACCAGTTCCTCCGCGATCTGCAGGCTGTTGAGCGCCGCCCCCTTGCGCAGGTTGTCAGACACAATCCACATGGCCAGGCCGTTGGGGTTTGAGAGGTCCTGGCGAATGCGGCCCACGAACACGTCGTCCTCGCCGGAGACGTCCCAAGGCATGGGGTAGGCGTTGTTGGCCGGGTCGTCCAGCACGGTCAGGCCGGGCATGCCTTCCAGCGCCTCGCGGGCCTCACCGACGGACACCGGGCGGTCAAACTCGATATGCACTGCGGCGCTGTGGGACACGAACACCGGAACCCGGACACAGGTGGCGGATATCCGCAGCTCAGGGTCGTGGAGGATCTTCTGCGACTCCTGCCGCATTTTCTGTTCCTCGTAGGTGTAGCCGGTGTCCATGAACCGGTCGATCTGCGGTATGAGGTTGTAGGCGATCTGCCCCGGCTCGCTGGCTGTGGAGGCGTGGTCGGCATCGATGAGCCGCCCCGACTGCTCGCGCAGGTCTGCGACCAGCGATGCGCCAGCGCCCGAGACCGACTGGTACGTGTCAGCGATCACGCGGCGGATAGGTGCGACCTCCCGAAGCGGGTGGGCCGCCATAACCAGAGGCGTGGTGGAGCAGTTGGGAATGGAGATGATGCCCTCGTGCCACTCTACGTCCTCGCCGTTGACCTCCGGCACCACTAGCGGGACGTTGGGCTCCATCCGGAAGGCCGAGCCGTCGTCGATGACCACGGCGCCGGCGGCGACGGCGTGGGGCGCAAGCTCCCGGCTGACCGCAGAGCTGGCGGATATGAACGCCACATCCACGCCCTCAAAGGAGTGCTCTGTAGCCTCCTCGACCACCAGTTCGTTGCCGCCCACGGCGATGCGCTTGCCGACGGAGCGCTTGGATGCCATGAGCCTCAGAACGGGAGGCTTGGCATAACGCTGCTCTACGATGCGCAGGAACTCTGCGCCAACGGCTCCGGTAGCGCCAACAACTGCAATGGTCAAGTCTTCCACGGGGACACACTCTCCTTAAATGGAAATTACGAAATCCACCAAATCACTATACCAGACTGCCGGAGCCAGATGCACACGATGACCCGGTGCTAGGGCTGCTCTACAACCCGAGGACTCTCTCCAGGCCCACCACCAGGCCTGGGCGGGCGTTTGCCTCGCGTATGCAGCGGACGACGCCGGGCATATAGCAGTCGCGGCCCAGGGTGTCGTGGCGCAGCGTTACGGTCTGTCCGGCGGCGCCGAACACGACCTCGTGGTGGGCGCTCCTGCCGGGCAGGCGGACGCTGTGTACGGTGACGCCGTTGACGTTGCCCCCGCGCGTCTCGGGGATATTCTCTTTCTCGGTGACGTTGCGGGAGAACTGTTTCTGCTCTGCCAGGCTGTTGGCCAGGGCCAGCGAGAACCCGGACGGCGCATCGATCTTCATCTCGTGGTGGGACTCGACTATGTCGACGTAGTCGAAGAACGGCGCGGCCTGCTCCGCCAGCTTTTTCAGCACGATGGCGCCAAGGGCGAAGTTGGGCGCGACGATGATGCCCACGTCGTTGTCGTTGGCCAGCGCGTCCAGCTGCGCGTGGTGGTCGGCGTTCAGGCCGCTGGCCCCGAGTACCATGTTGATCTTGCGCGCCGCGGCTGTGTGGGCCGCTTCCATGCAGGCGGCGGAGTGAGTGAAATCCACCATCATGTTGGGGCGTGTATCGTCCAGGATTTGTGCCAGGTCGGTGGACAGGGGCACGTCGCCGGACGGCGTCGCCAGCACACCGCCCCGGTTGGTGCCGCAGACGGCGCCCACCAGTTCCATGTCGTTCTCGCGGCAGACGGCGGCGACGGTCTCGACGCCCATCTTGCCGGTTGCGCCATGTATCACGACTTTAATCGCAGCCATTTTGTCCTCCGGGTGGAGTGAATGAGTTCAGAATTAGAAAATCAGACCTGATTAAAAGGGAAGAGCGCGGGGAAAACAAGCTCCCAGCGCTCCGATTCGTCCAGGGTCGGGGGTTGACTCTAGGTACGTGGGCCGCTGCTGCGGTTGCCGCCGTCGAAGCGGCGGTCCGGACCACGTCCACCGCTGCCGCCACCCGGGGGCCGTCCGCCGCCGCCACCGTTCCTGCGCGGGCCGCCGTTGCCGCCTCGGCCACCGCCACCGCCGTTGAATCCGCCGGGCCGTCCGCCACCGGGGCCTCGACCGCCGCCAAAGCCGCCGGCACGCGCGCCCTCGGGTCTGGGAGCCGGAGGGCTGTCGTCGCCGAACAGTGCCCGCCGGGACAGGTTGACGCGGCCCTGGGAGTCGATCTCGTGGATCATCACCGTGATCTCCTGGCCCTCGACCAGGTCTTCTTCCAGGTCGCCCAGGTCGCCGTTACGGATGAGACCGTCGCGGCCCGGTACCAGCTCGACGAAGGCGCCGAAGTTGGTCAGGCGCACCACCTTGCCGGTGAAAATGTCGCCGATGGCCAGCTCACGGGTCAGGCTGTCGACCTTGGCGTGGGCCATCTCCAGCATGGTCTGGTCGACGCCGCCGATGGTCACCGTGCCGTCGTCCTGGACATCGATGTTGGTGCCAGTCTCCTCCTGGATGCCGCGGATGACGCGTCCGCCGGGGCCGATGAGAGCGCCGATCTTATCGGCGTTGATCTTGAGCCGAATCATCTTGGGAGCGTGGGGACTCATCTGGGTCTTGGCGGAGGTTATAACCTCCGCCATCTTGCCCATGATATGGAGCCGTCCCACGCGAGCCTGCTCCAGTGCCTCGGCAAGGATCTCCTGGGTGAGGCCGGTCCACTTGATGTCCATCTGCAGGGCGTTGACGCCAGCCTCAGTTCCGGCAACCTTGAAGTCCATGTCGCCGAGGAAGTCCTCAATGCCCTGGATGTCGCTGAGGATGGCATACTGCCCGTCCTCGCCGGTTACCAGGCCCATGGCGATGCCGGCCACTGGGGCCTTGAGGGGAATGCCGGCGTCCATTAGTCCCAGGGATGCGCCGCAGACGCTGCCCATGGAGGTGCTGCCGTTGGAGGAGAGCACCTCGGAGACGACGCGGATGGCGTAGGGGAATTCGTCCTCGGAGGGCAGGGCGGGCAGGATGGCGCGCTCGGCCAGTGCGCCGTGCCCGATCTCGCGCCGTCCCGGGGAGCCGACGCGGCGGGCTTCACCGGTAGAGAAGGACGGGAAGTTGTAGTGATGCATGAAGCGCTTGGTGTTGTCGGGACCCACGGTGTCGAGGGTCTGTTTCATGGACAGCGACCCGACCGTAACGGTGGAGAGCACCTGCGTCATGCCGCGGGTGAACAGGCCCGAGCCGTGGGTGCGTGGGAGTACGCCCACTTCGCACGAGATGGGGCGGATCTCCTCCAGCGCGCGGCCGTCGGGGCGGATGTGCTGCTCGAGGATGCGGCGGCGCACCTCGTCGCGCATCACGCTCTTGAACCCCTCGGAGAGGGCCTTGTCGCCGAACTCCTCCGACAGCTTCTCGCTGACCTCGTCGCGGAGGGCGTTCTCGCGGGCCTCCAGGGCAACCTTGTCCGGGTTTTCGGCCAGGGTATCCGCCAGACGCGTGCCCACAACCTCCCGGATGCTGCCGTCCATCTTGGCAGCGGCGTCCTTGTCGGTCTTGAACTCCAGCTTGGGCTGACCTACCTGGGCAACCAGCTCCTCAATGAGGCTGATTATCTCTTCGTTGGCCTCCTGGGCGCGGCGGATGGCCTCGAGGATGACCTCCTCAGAAACCTCGTTGGCTCCTGCCTCAACCATGATGATGGCATCACGGGTGCCGCCGATGACCATGCTCAGGGTGCTGTCGTCGCTCTCTTCGTAGGTGGGGTTGATGACGTACTGGCCGTTTCGGTAGGCGATGCGGCAGGCGCTGACGGGACCCTCGAAGGGGATCTGCGAGATGGCCAGGGCGGCCGAGGCGCCGATCATCGCCAGGATTTCCGGCGGATTCTCCTGGTCAGCGGAAAGCACGGTCAGGGTGATCTGCACGTCGTTGTGCAGTCCCTTGGGGAACAGGGGGCGGATGGAGCGGTCGGTGAGACGGGAGGCCAGGATGCCCTCCTGTCCGGGCCGACCCTCGCGCCGGAAAAAGCTGCCGGGGATGCGGCCGGCGGCATAGAGCCGTTCTTCGTAGTCGACGGTCAGGGGCAGGAAGTCGATGTCCTCGGCGCGGGGCCGATCGGACATCACCGCAGTGGCCAGTACGATTGACTCGCCGTAGCGTACGGTGACTGCGCCGTGGGCCTGGAAGGCGAGGCGACCGGTTTCGAGGACCAGGGTCTCGCCGCCTATCTCGCGGTGGACGACAGTGGGGGATGCAATTTCTGTTGCCATAATGTAACGCACGACCTTACTCAAAGGTGAGTTAGTCGCGAAGACAGCAGGGGGTGGGACGTGGCTAGACGAAAAACAACCCCGAGATCGTCGGGGTTGTCGGCGACAGTTCTACCGGCGGAGGCCAAGCCTGGAGATGAGTGTTTGGTAGCGGTTGACGTCTTCGTTGCTCAGGTAATTCAGGAGACGCCGACGTCTGGACACCATCATCTGCAGACCGCGCCGCGAATGGACGTCCTTGCGATGTGTCCGCAGGTGGTCGGTCAGCCGCTTGATGTTCTCGGTGAGCATGGCCACCTGAACCTCGGCGGAGCCGGTGTCCTTGTCGTTGATGCGGTAGTCGCGGATGATGTTTGTCTTTGTTTCGCCGTCTAGCATCGGGTGCGTCTTTTCTCTTGCTTCTTCTTAATCTAACTTCATCGTGAATCTTATCACGAGCGGGGAGAGGATGGCAATGGGCTTCCTGCGAGTTACGACCGAGGGCTTGTCTTGCCTTGCCCCGCCGTCCCGTGGCCATGTTATAATTGAAGCAGAGTCGGGGCGTGGCCCAGCCAGGTAGGGCACCTGCATGGGGTGTAGGGGGTCGTCAGTTCAAATCTGACCGCCCCGACCAATCTCCGAGGCTCATGAGTTCAGCCGCCAGTGGTATTAGACCACGGCGGTTTTTTGTTGGCTTATTCGTGATTTGCGCCGAACCACTGACTAAGGGGAGGGCAAAGCGAAGTCATTATCTGATGCAGGCGGCTGGAATATTTAACTGTTGCGAGCGGGGGTCAGGCTCAGTAGGCAGTTGCTCTTAATTGTCCCTCTGTACGGACGACCAGGAGGAAAACCACGTATTTGGCTCGCTTGCCTCTCAAAAAGAGAACGCCCTCACCCTCACCCTAACCCTCTCCATCCGGGAGAGGGAACAATTCAAGGGCCCCGTTCAGTCGGCAGTCGCCTTGATTTTGCCGCCTGAAATCATGTCGATGGGACGCAGGGCATCCGGGCTCAAGTGCGACCTTTCCATGGCGTCGAACATCGCATCTCTGACCGCATCTACGTCCAGGCGCAATTGTTCGGCGAACTCTGGGGAAACGTGGGTGTCCGGGTCATATTTCTCGGCCCAGTCGATAACGGCCAGCATGACGGGGAGCAGGTCCCGGCCCTTGTCAGTCAAGGCGTACAGCACCTGGCGCCCGTTGGCCGGGTCTCTCTGCCGAGTAATGATCTGTTGCGCCTCCAGCCGGCTCAGGCGGTCGGACAGGATGTTGGTCGAAATGCCTTCGTCCGCGTCCAGGAAGTCCTGAAACCGGGTGGAGCCCCGGAACATCATGTCGCGGACGATCAACAGCGACCAGCGATCCCCGAACACGCCCATCACAAACCGGATGGGACAATGCTTTGGCTCATAAATCATGAGCCTAGCATACCAAGTTGGATTTTCACTTGCAAATAACAAGCTTTGCTGTACAATTGCTTGCGATTTACAAGTGGTAATGGCACAGGGTCCAGGATATCAGCACAATGAACCGTTCTATCACACTGGCAGACTGGGGATTGCTGCTTGGAGCATCGGTGCTCGTGGGCAGCACATTCCTGTTTATAAACATCGCTGTAAAGGAAATCTCGCCCGTGGTCATCGCGGCTCTGCGGGCTCTGATCTCGGCGTTCATCTGCTGGATTGTGATGCGCGCTTACGGCGTGCGCCTGCCTCGCACCTGGCAGGGATGGAGGCCCCTGCTCCTGCTGGGCGTGCTCACTTGCGCGATTCCTTTCGGAACTGTCGCGTGGGGGCAGCAGCATATCGAGAGCGGCATGGGCGGCATACTGTTCGGCACCATGCCGATCCTGGCGGTGGTGCTGGCGCCCCTGCTGCTGGCCGAGGAAACGTTCACCCGCAGGGCGCTGATCGGCGGTGTGGTCGGGTTCGCTGGCATCATCCTGTTGATGGGCCCGTCGGTGGTGGCCAACGCCGGCGACCAGATCCTGGGCATCGTCATCACCTTTCTTGGTCCCATGAGCCATACGCTGGGCGCGATCTATGCCCGACGGCAGAAGGATCTGAACCCGCGCGCCATGGTCACCGGGTCGATGATCATTGGCAGTGTGGCCCTGGTGCCGCTCTCGTTTGCGGTGGAGTCTCCCCTCACCCTCGCTCCCGGAATGGGTGCCATCGCCGCCATCATTGCCACCGGGGTCTTTACCGGTGCGGGTTTCTGCCTGTATTTCCTGGTGATAAGCCGGGTCGGGGCCATGCGCAGCTCGCTGGTGCCGCTGTTCTTTCCGGTGGTTGCAGTGGTGTTGGGGGCCATCGTGCTGAGCGAGCGGCTGCCGTTGGAGGCCTTCATTGGCCTGGCGCTGATCATGGCGGGCGCCATCGCCGTCAGCACCCGCGCGCCGGCCAAGCCGTCCGCACCCGCAGTACCCAGCCCGCAGACCCAGAGCTAGCGGCGTCCGTGCTGCCTGGAACCGAGCGCATTCACGTGTTTTGCAAAGGCCCAATAGTGGGTTGGCAAGTCCTATACACGTCCGCAAAGCAGGTTTCGATGCCGATCCGTTTCTCACGGAAAATGGGGGACGCCCTCACCCTAACCCTCTCCCGGAGGGAGAGGGGATCTTATCGGACACCACAAAACCATCCATGACCGGCGTGCGCGACCTTGTGGCTGCTCAGGCCCCGGCTGAAAGGGGGACAACGAAATCGACGCTCAAGTGATGCAGGCGAGGGTCAGAGAGGTAAACAAGCCGCTGTTTCTTGCGGGCATGTTTATGGGCTCGTTCATCGGGATGAACTCCTCCCTGATGATCACCGCCCTGCTGGTGGAGATATCGGACAATTTGCAGATCTCGGTGGCGGCGGCCGGGCAGACGGCCACCGCGACGTATGCGGCCTGGGCGGTTTCGGTCTTTTCCGTCGGCCCTCTGTCCGATTCATTCGGTCGTCGCCCCATTGCCCTGTTCGGAATGCTGTTGGTCGCCGTGTCCCTGATCGGAGGAGCGTTCGCCCCGAATTTCGAGACGCTGCTGGTACTCAGGGTCCTCACCGGCCTGGGCGCAGGAATGTTGCCTCCCACCATGGTGGGGGCCATCTCCGATGTAATTTCCCCGGAAAAGCGGGCCCGGGCGGTCAGCGCATTGCTGGCCGTCGGCATGCTTTCGACGGTGGTCAGCGTACCGGCGGTGGCCGTGCTGGCAGACTGGGGCGGATGGCAGTCCGCTTTCATCGTCGCGGGTCTGCTGGGCGCCATCAGCTTTGTGGCCAACTGGTTCTGGATGCCAAAGGACAGGGGGGAGCGGGTTCGCGACTTTGCCATCTTCTCCAGGTACTGGTCCCTGATCACGCTGAATTTCTTCCAGGTGGCCCTGACGGTCAATCTCGCCCACCGCATCGCATTCTGGGCTATAGTCAGCTATTTCGCCGCCTACATGATTCACACCCACGACGTTGCCCTGCGATACGTGGCTCTTCCCTTGGCAATCATAGCCATCGGACAGGTGCTGGCAACCTACGCAAGCGGGTTTGTGGCCGGGAGCAGGTACCGAGCCATCATCATTGCCTCCGTCTGCGCAGCAGGAGGGGTGTGCGGCTTCCTGTTCTTCGCTGTCGACCTGCAGTTCTGGGTGGCTGTGGGGGTGGCAACCCTGGCAACGGGCCTGCTGAGCGTCCCCTTCCCTGTCCTGGTGGCCGCCAGCACAGAACACTCGGGAGATTCAAAGTCCACGGGTGTGGGCATGATGGGCCTGACCAACCAGCTGGGCGGTGTGTTGGGCGCCGCCATTGCCGGCGGACTCCTGGCGAGCACGGGCTACCAGGGAATGGCGTACCTCTGCATCGTGGCCTCAGCATTGAGTATCCTGACGGCGGTGGTGTTCGCCAGGCACATGCGTATTGGCACCGGCTGAACATTCCGGGCCTCTAACCGGGCCGCAAACCGGCATCAAATCGGCGCCGAAAAGCGATGGCTGCAATTCTCCAGGAACAGTGACAACCTTATGACCACACAAGCGGCGCAGGCGCAGGGCAAAGAGATTAACAAGCCGCTGTTCTACTTTTCCCTATGTCTCATCATCTTCGGCACCATGACCGGGGTGATGATGGTGCCGGCGCTCCTCACGGAGATTGCTGCGGACCTCGACGTTTCGGTGGCGGTGGCGGGACAGCTGGCCACGGCGACCTTCGCGGCCTGGGCGGTGTCAATCGTCGCCGTGGGGCCGCTGGCCGACTCGGTGGGGCGCCGTCCCATGGCCCTTGCCGGTGTGTTCCTGGTGGTAGTGTCCCTCCTGGCGTCCGCGTTCGCCCCCAACATCGAGACGATGATGGCCCTTCGTGTGCTGGCCGGACTGGGAGGAGGCGCGATTGCCCCCACGTCCATCGGGGTGATTTCCGACGTCATCTCCCAGGCTAAGAGGGCACAGGCCATCGGCGGCATCGCCAGCACCATCGTGCTGACATCGGCGATCAGCATCCCGCTGGTGGCGCTGTTCGCCGATTGGTGGGGCTGGCGGTCAGCCTTCGTCATTTCCGGATTTTTCCTGGCGGCAATATGGCTCCTGAACTGGGTCGTGTACCCTCGGGATAACCGGGAACGCTCTCGTGACCTGGTTTTCTTTGCGAGGTATTGGTCGCTGCTTTCCCTTAACTATTTCCGGCTGTCCGTTACGGTGAACACTGCGCAGCGCATGGCCTACTGGAGCCTGCTAAGCTTTTTCGCGGCCCACCTGATACAGACCTACGACGTTAGCGTGGGGTTCGTTGCCCTGCCGCTGGTGATTTTTGCATTGAGCCAGGTGGTGGGCAGCTACTCCGCAGGGGTGCTGGCGACGAGGAGTTACCGGGTCTTGCTGGTGGCCACGACCTCGGCTGCAGGGGGTGTCTGCGCGCTGGTGTTCTTCGCCTTCGACATCGGACTGTGGCCCGCGGTCGGAGTGGCCACGGTGGGGTCCGGGCTGCTGAGCGTCACAACGCCCGTCCTGCTGGCCGGCAGCACTGAGTACTCGGGGCAATCCAAGGCCACGGGCGCCAGCCTGATAGGGTTCAGCAACCAGGGCGGCGGTGTCTTGGGGGCCGGGCTCTCCGGTGTGCTGCTGGCCACCATGGGTTACGCTGGCATCGGCTACCTGTGCATCGCCTTTGCCGTCGCGGGGGCCCTCGTGGCGGCTGTGTTCGCCAGGCAACTGCGCGTGGGCACCGGCTGATGTCTCGAGCGAGCAAAGTGACCGTGGCAAGTTTCCAGAAACGAGGAAGATCGGCATGACCACGCAAGCGGCAGAGGCAGGGGGCAAGGAGGTAAACAAGGCCTGGTTCTACTTTGTCCTCTCTTTGGCCATACTCAGCACCCAGACCGCCATCGTGATGGTACCGGCGCTGCTGGTCGAGATAGCCAACGACCTCGATGTCTCGGTGGCCGTGTCGGGGCAGCTGAACACGGCGTCCTTCGCGGCGCTGGCGATTTCCATCGTTGCCGTGGGGCCGCTGGCTGACTCCTTCGGCCGCCGTCCGGTGGCGCTGGTTGGAATCTCAATGGTCCTGATCTCCATGGTGGGATCGGCCTTCGCCCCCAACATGGAGGTGTTTCTGGTGCTGCGGATAATCGGCGGGCTGGGAGGCGGGACTATTCCGCCCACGTCGGTGGGGGTGGTTTCCGACGTCATTTCCCCGGCCAGGAGGGCGCAGGCGGTGGGCGGCATCATGGGAACGGTGGTGCTGACCTCGGCCATAACCGTCCCGCTGGTGGCACTGTTCGCGGACCTGTGGGGTTGGCGTGTGACCTTCCTGCTGGCCGGCGCGCTGCTGGGGCTGGCGCTGCTCCTGGCCGTGATCTGGTATCCGCGGGACAGCCGGGAGCGCAACCGGGACCTGGTGTTCTTCGGCAGGTACTGGGCATTGCTGTCCATGGGCTTCTTCCGGGTCGCGCTGTCGGTGATTGTCACCCAGCGCCTGGCCTATTGGGGACTGATCAGCTTTTTCGCCGCGTACCTGATAGAGGCCTACGACCTGAGCGTGGGGTTCGTGGCGATCCCGCTGCTGATTGCTGCGGCGGCCCAGGTGATTGGCAGCTACGCCGCCGGGTTCGTGGCCACCAAGGGCTACAGAGTTGTGCTGATGGGCACCACCACGGCGGCGGGAGGCGCCTGCGTGTTCCTCTTCTTCACCGTCGATTTCGGGCTCTGGACGGCGGTGGCCCTGGCGACGGCGGGTTCGGGTCTGCTGAGCGTCCTGGCGCCGGTGATGGTGGCTGCTACCACGGAGTACTCGGGAGAGTCCAAGGCCACCGGGGCCAGCACCATCGGCGTCGGCAACTTCGTGGGTGGAGTCCTCGGCGCCGGGCTTTCGGGGGCTCTCCTGGCGATCGTGGGCTACCAGGGCATCGGCTACCTGTGCCTGGCCCTCACCGTCGGCAGCACCGTGCTCCTGGCCGTCTTTGCCAGGCAGCTGCGGGTGAACGTCGGCTGAGCGGCGGGTCTGTAGGTTAGCGGCTGCGGTCTTGCTGACTAGGGCTGTCCGTTCGTGAAAGTGGGGGGTACGCCCTCACCCTAACCCTCTCCCGGAGGGAGAGGGGATTAGTTTTGCGCCGCTCCCGTCCGGTGTCGGCTACTCGATGCGGACGGGGATGGAGCCCTGGTCGTCCGGGTTTTCCCAGTCCACCACGGCGCCGACGTCCTCCAGCATGATGCCGTGCACCACCTGGCGGATGTTCTGGATTGAGGCCGGAGTCAGGGGGCGATCGCCGACGCTGACGGTGTCCCACGCGTACCAGAGGAGTGACCCGGACCCGACGATGGGCGTGGCCAGCAGGAACCAGTTGGTGCCGTGCCAGTGCAGCAGCTCTGATCCCAGGGCAAAGATCGCCGAGATCAGCGCAATGGACTCACCGAGTACCAGGATCCGCTCGTTCCACCGCCACCGGGCGGGATGCCAGAGTCTGGGACGCCCCAGCGGGTGGGTAAATCTTGTCCACCGACGGTGCAGGAATCCGCTCAATGCAACCACCCTCCGGAGCTACCCAGATACAAAAGTACCGTTTGATGGTAGCAAAGGAGACGTGCATTTTCGATATCAGCGGACGGTCATTCGCCTGAAATTTGGGGCCGGAATTGAGGCCGAAACTCAGCTGAACTTAGCACAAAGCGAGTAACTGCTTTCTGTGGGGCTTGCTCTGTGCGACCTATTCACCCCCACCCCAGTTCTCCCCCTGGTTTTGCACCAAAAGTCCAGGTTTTTCGGCACTATTGATGCAAGATGCCTTTGACGGTAATCGGACGGGCCCTTAACATAGGGTTATCGAATCTATGCTGCTACGGGATAGACTCTCATAGCAGTTCAAGGGGTAACATGATGGCTACCCAAGCAGCCATTGACCATTTGGGTATCGCCAAGACATTCTTGGAGCGAGGCAAGGTGTACTTGGCTGATGGAGACCTACATCAGGCTTCGGAGAAGGGTTGGGGCGCGGCATCGCACATGGCTAAGGCCGTGGCTGTCGAAAACAACTGGCCTTATGAACACCACAATCAGTTTGACACCGTCATTGTTAATGCTCGACAGCGTTATCACTTGCCGAAATTGCGGGACTACGGTAAAGCGGCTCACATATTGCACCAGAATTACTACCAGCATCCATCCCTGTTAAGTCCTGTCACTATCGGAGAAGATATTGACGAAGTGGAGAATCTGGTAAAAGCCTTGGAACCACACTTGGTCTAGCTACACTTAGTCCCGTTAAAATGAAAGCCCCCGGCTTTTACCAGCCGGGGGCTTTCATTTTCCACCTTGAAATCCCGCTTCCGTTCCGGTACGGTCGATTAGACGGACTCTTGACGCAAATCCCCCTCCGGAAGAGGAGGATTGGGTTACCCTTCTTGCTGATTGCAAAAGGAAAGACCCCCGGGGGACTGGCTTGTTCTGCGCCAGTGCTACCGCGGGGGTCTCCGGTTGTCAGGTGGTGGTAACGCCGGTGTGCGAGTCTCGGCCTAGTGGCCGCCGCATCCCCCGCCGCCACAGCCACATCCCCCGCCGCCGGCTCCGCAGCCGCAGCCAGAGCCGCATCCGCCGGCCTGGCCGAACATGGGGTTGTTGATCACGAAGCCGACCTGCCCGCCGAAGTTCTCGACGTAGTCGATGGTGGCCTCTTCCAGGAAGGGGGCGCTGTCCGAGTCCATCAGGAACTTGACGCCTTCAAGGTTCAGTTCGGTGTCGTCGTTCTGAGACTCGTTCTCGAGGGTCAGCATGTACTGGAGGCCGCCGGTCTCCGCCGGGATGGCGATGACGCGGAGGGCGCCTTCCTGCTCACCCTGTTCTTCCATGACTTCCCTGAGCTTTTCGATGGCGAGCGTCGTTACTTCCATAATCGTTTGTGCGCTCCTTCCTCAGCTTTGCGGGGCGAGTTTAATGACCCCGTCTGTGGCCAGCGGTTTTGGCTAACCTGTTAAAGCTAACATATCCCGGACAATTTTGCCAGTCGAGGAAACCGCGGGTTGGTGTCTCAGTTTGGCTGAGAAAAGCGGGCGGCACCGATCTTGTCTGAATCAGGATTCGCAGGATTAAAGGATGAACAGGATTGGGGAACATCCTGACTTGTCTGAATCAGGATTCGCAGGATTAATGGATGAGCAGGATTGGGGAACATCCTGACTTGTCTGAATCAGGATTCGCGGGATTGAAGGATGAACAGGATTGGGGAACATCCTGAAAATCTCCAATTTTGTCAGAATCAGGATTCGCAGGATTAGAGGATGAACAGGATTGGGGAACATCCTGAAAATCTCCGAATCCTGATAATCCTGATTCAGACAGCAGCAGGGCAACCGCAAGGGTTGCCCCTACGAGTGGATGACGGGTCAAGGGCGTGGGGCGGTCAGACGAGGGTGGACTGGGTGCCGGCGGCGCGGCCTCTGCGCTGGGCGCGGCGGAAGGTGGCGTCGGGGGCCAGGCGGGGGTACTCGGCACGGGCGGCGCCGGTCAGCAGTTCCTCGATGGTCAGGATCTGGATGCGGGGGTAATGGCTGTCGGGGTAGTGCTCCGGGGTGTAGAACCCGGCGGATACCGCCTCGGACTCCATGGGGCCTGAGGGCGGCTTGAGGGTTATGAACAGACCGATTTCGGCCTTCTCGCGCTCCATGTCGCCCTTGAGCGTGGCTATCTGGTTCCGGCCTACGTTGCCGCTCTTGACCTGGACGACGATGCGCTTGGCCTTGCCGCTGTTGTCGTCGAAAAAGTTGATGTAGCCGTCGATGCCGGAGTCTGCGCCCTTCTTGCGGTCCTGTGCGGGGCGGGCGTCGACGAGGCCGAGGGCCCACCACTCGAACTGGTAGCGGCCCGAGTTCTCGCTGTCGGTGGCCAGGGCCTGGGCGCTGGCGACGTCCTGGGGCTGGCCGAGGACCTCGTAGGGTTTCAGGTCAGCCTTGAACGTGTCGTGCAGGCGGTGGCGTATCAGGGTGATGGCGATGTGGGTGACGTCGATGCCAATCCAGCGGCGGTTGAGGCGCTCGGCGGCGGCGATGGCGGTGCCGCAGCCGCAGAAGGGGTCGAGCACCACGTCGCCCTCGTTGCTGCTGGCGCGGACGATGCGCTCCAACAGGGCCTCCGGCTTTTGCGTAGGGTAGCCAAGGCGTTCTTTAGCTTGAGAGTTAATAGGGGGGATGTCGACCCAAATATTGCTGGGTACTTGGCCTGGGTTGGCGTCCAAGTAGCGTTTAAGTTGAGGAACTTGCCCTTTCGAGCTGTGGTATATCAAATTCGCTTGGTCGAGGGCGTCAAGGCGCGCCAGTACGCTGACGGTGCTCTTGTATCCAGGAATTATGTTTTCATCAATCCATGACGCATATTTGCCGGTTTTGGAAACGGACCAGCAGCGTCCGATGGATCCGGGGTCATATCCACGCCACGGCTTACCGCTTTCTCCTTGCGAAAGTCCGGGGCCAGTGAGGTTGTCGGTGCGATAGGCGCCTCGGTCGTCCGAATTTCCGTAATGACTCTTGATGTAATTCGGATCTAACTGAATGCGAACGGCGTCAGAATTTATAGCGCTGACGCTGTAAAACAAAATGCTGTCGCTAACATTAGCGAAATCGGTGGAGTCGTTGTGGGTGGACGTGCGTTGCCAGGTAATTTCCGCCTTGAACAAGTCTCTCCCAAAGACCGCATCCATAAGCAGCTTGAGGTAGTGGCTGGCGGTAGGGTCGCAGTGGAGGTAGATGCTGCCGGTGGGCTTGAGGACGCGATGCAGCTCGACCATTCGCTGGGCCATCATGGTCAGGTAGGCCATCATGTCGTTGGTGCCGAGAAACTGGCGCATGGCTTGGAGGAGGTCTGACAAATTCTTGGGTGCGTTGTTTACCACGTCTCGGTAGGCGCGCTCGGATTCGATGTCCCAGTGCCAGGTGTCCTCAAAGGCCGTGATCTGTGCCGTCGATTGCTCGCCGCTCTTTTCCTGGAACAGGACGTTGTAGTTGGCGTTGGAGTTGAAGGGCGGATCGAGGTAGATCAGGTCAACGCTGCTGTCGGCGATGTGGTTGCGCAGGATGTCGAGGTTGTCGCCGAAATAGAGCTGGTTCTTCCAGTCGGTGGTGGTCATGGGTGGGTACCGCCTCGGGGAGTTGAGAGTGAGTATAGCATCGGGTGGTCTGTCGATTGCGATGTTAAATTGACGGGCGCTCCCCATGGTAGAATCACGAACAAGCAATCTACCCAGAGACGGGAGACGGACGTGAGTCTCAACATCAAGAATGAGGAGACCTGTCAACTGGCCAGTGAACTGGCGCAGCTGACTGGCGAGACAATGACCGGCGCCATCACCGTGGCCCTCAGGGAACGGCTGGACCGCGAGAAGAAGGCCCGCGACACGGAGACCTTGCTAAAGGACCTGAAGGCCATAGCCCAGAGGTGCGCCTCCACCCTCCGCGACGGCCCGTCGGCCATAGAACACGGCGATTTCCTCTACGATGAGCGGGGACTGCCCAAGTGATCATCGACACCTCGGCAATCCTTGCAATCCTCTTCGCAGAACCCGATGCAGAGCGTTTCGCAACGGCCATCACCGCGGCCCCTCTCGCCGCATATCCGCCGCCACACTCCTCGAAACCACAATCGTCCTCGAAAGCCGCGCTGGGCCCACGGCTGCCCACGAACTGGATGCGTTTCTGAGCAGAGCGCAGATCGAATTGGAGCCGGTCACCGCCGAACAGGCCCAGACAGCTCGACAAGCCTGGCGGAGGTTCGGCAAGGGCAACCACCCCGCCGGACTGAACTTCGGCGACTGCTTCGCCTACGCCCTGGCCAGCGCCACCCGGGAACCGCTCCTCTTCAAGGGCCGCGACTTTGAACTGACCGACGTCCCAGCCGCCTGATCGCCCCCATTCAGTCGAGGGGCGCCCGGTGGCAAAGTAGTTGCTGACTACAGTTGTCTGAATCAGGATTTTCAGGATTCTGGGATTAACAGGATGTTCCCCAATCCTGCCAATCTTTTAATCTTGAAAATCCTGATTCAGACAATTACCACTGACACCCGCCCGTTGACAGGCCCCATGACACCTGCGTAGGCTCTGATTCACGTTGAATGAGTTCAAGACGTTGGGGACGCACCCCGTTGGGCGCGTCCCTTTTTCTTTTGGCGCGTCCGGCGGGGTCAGGAGGATGCGATGCAAGTTTACCCGGAGCAACTGCCCTTCGACAGGCTCAGGGCCAACGGAGCCGGCGGGACGGTCGTCAAGTGGCACCCGGCGGGGACGCCGGTGGATGCCGCCAACGGGGAGAAATCGGGCGAGCTGACCTTTGTGCTGTCCACCGACGACGTGGACCGGCACGGAGACGTGGTGTCGGCGGACGGATGGCGCCTCGAGGCGTACCTGCGCAACCCGGTGCTGCTCTGGGCCCACGACTACCGGCACCCGGCAATCGGGCGGGCGCTGTCGGTCTGGACGGAGTCGCACCGGCTGCTGGCCAGGATGGAGTTCGCTCCCACCGCCTTCGCCCAGGAGGTCGCCGCGCTGTACGCCACGGGATTCCAGTGGGGTGTCTCCGTGGGCTTCCGCCCCATCCGCTGGGAAGAGCGGCGCGACGCCCGGACCGGAGCGTTCCTGGGCCTGCGCTACCTGGAGCAGGAGCTGCTGGAGGTCAGCGCGGTGCCCGTGCCGGCCAACCGGCAGGCGCTGCGGCGGGAGGCGGGGGGAGACGCCCTCACCCCAACCCTCTCCCGGGGGGAGAGGGAGCGTTTCGCAGAGGTGCCTGGGATCACGTGGAGCGACGTTGCCCTGGGCGCGCTGCTCTCGGCGCTGGAGGGGGGCGTCTGAACTGTGATTCGTCTGATTAAGGGATTTCGCTGATTCTTCGGCTGTGATGATGCTGGAGGGCGGTGTCTGAACTGTGATTTGTTTGATTAAGGGATTGCCTTGATTCTTCGGCTGTGATGATACCGGAGCAAACTCAAAATCACGGTAATCACCGAATCATAAGAATCACAGTTCAGACAACTCTGAGGGATTTCGCTGATTCCCCTTTCGTGACGATACCGGAGCGAACCCAAAATCACGGTAATCAGCGAATCACAAGAATCACAGTTCAGACAACTCCGGGAGAGACGGGAGCCGTTGATGCGGACGGTTCACCCCCACCCTGGCCCTCCCCCTCAGGGGGAGGGGACATCAGAGATAGGAGAGATGCATGACCACTGATAACGGGGCTTTTTCCACGGCTGGCCTGGAGCTGGTCAAGCGGGAGCTGGGAGGCATCCGCGAGTTCTACGAGTCGCGGATGAACTCGGAGATTCCGCCGCTGCGCGAGGAGATGGAGCGCATCGGCTCGCAGCTGACGAAGCTGCAGGACGCGCGGCGTCAGGGCGAGAAGCTGGCCCTGCTGCAGCAGTACGGCGGCGGACTGCAGGGCGGCGAGCGGACGCGGGTGGCCTTCGGCAAGTATGCGGGCATGGACCACCTGGATCTGGCCTGCGCCCGCAGCCTGCTGTCGGCGCAGCTGCGCGAGCCCTCGGGGGCCAACCCGCGCATGCTGGAGGACTGGCAATCGAACCTCAAGGCCGCTATGGACTCCACCACCGCCGGATCGGGCGACGAGTTGGTCGACACTCAGGAGGCCCGCGCCCTGTGGGACGACGTGAACCTGGAAACGGCCGTCGCGCCGCTGTTCAACACGGTGCAGATGCCGTCCAACCCGTTCCAGATTCCGCTGCAGCTGGGCGCGGTCAACTGGTACCCCGGCACCGAGAACACGGCGGTCACCGGCAGCGCCCCGGCCACGGCGCGGCAGACGCTGACGGCCCACGAGCTGGTGGCCGAGGTGCCCTGGTCGTACGACCTGGACGAGGACGCGGTGATCGCCATGATGGACGAGCTGCGCCGTAGCCTGCTGCGCAACGCCCACGAAGTGATCGACGACGTCATCCTGAACGGCGACACCACGACGCAGAACAACATCAACGCCGACGGCGCGAACATCGCAGCCACCACGGCGGGCACCGGGCACTTACTGGTGGGGTTCGACGGCCTGCTGCACCAGCCGCTGGTGGACAACACCGCTATGGGCAACGACCACAGCGCGGCGGTCAGCGCCGATATGTTCAACGAGATCCGAGGCAAGCTGGGCAAGTACGGCGTGCGGCCCTCGGAGCTGGCCTACATCACCGACGTCAACACGTTCATCAAGTCGCTGAGCATTGACAGCTTCCGCACGCTGGACAAGTTCGGCCCCAACGCCACCATCCTGACCGGACAGCTGGGCGCCGTGGAGGGCATCCCGGTCATCGTGTCGGAGCAGATGCGCCTGGCCGACGCCGACGGCAAGGTGACCAACGGCGGCAACGCCAACACCAAGGGACGGCTGCTCATCGTGAACCGGTCGCAGTGGCGGGTGGGCTTCAAGCGCGAACTGACCATCGAGACTGTCCGGGACGCGCAGAAACGCCAGAACATCATGGTCGTCAGCTTCCGGATCGCGCTGCAGGAGCGCAGCGGCAGCCGCTCGTCGGCCACGCACACGGCGCTGCAGTACAACATCACCGGCGTCTAGGCGGAGTCCTGGATTCTCCCTCCCCCTGGGGGGGAGGGCAGGGGTGGGGGTGAAAGCATCCGCATCATTGGCCGCTGCCGGTTACGGAGACGCCCCCACCCTAACCCTCCCCCGGAGGGAGAGGGAACAAACGTCAAGGAGGCACATCGTGATTCATCCGAAGGACGGCCGGGAGGGACGGTTCTCGCGGCCCTGGGCCATGGTGGCCGGACTTGGCATCGTTGCGGTGTCCGGCATCGAGACCTACGCGCTGTCGCAGGGCATTGACGGTACGGCGCTCACCGTGTCGCTGGCGGCCATCGCCGGGCTGGGCGGCGCTGGCCTGGGCCGGATACTGCGATGACCACGCGGCGCAACCGCAGGGTGCAGCCGAGACCCCGGGTCTACGAGCCGACCCTGCGCTCCCACGATACCAACACCTCCGCGGTCAGGGAATCGCTGGTCTTTCCCAGCAAGGGTAAGCGCCTACGCATCCTCAGGGTGCGGGCCCTGCAGGAGGTGGCCGATGGCCGGCGCCTGTACGAGATCTACTTCGGCGAGGGAGAGTCCATGGCGTCGGATCCGGGACAGGCGGTGGACACGCTGGACATCCCCGAGCAGGGAGAGGACTCGACGCGCATATTCCCCCGCGACGAGGGGCCGCGCGGTCTGCGCGACGAGCAGCTCAGCGGCCGGTGGAGCGGCACCCCGCCAGTGACCTCGCACAAGATCATAGTCGAGTACACCGAGGAGAGTTAGGGATTTGGGGGCAGAAAATCTGTTCCCTCTCCCTCAGGGGGAGGGTTAGGGTGGGGGCGTCCCAGTTGTCTAGAAGGTCAATGAATCCAGGATTTTCACCCCCACCCCAGCCCTCCCCCTGAGGGAGAGGGAGAATTTAGAGGAAAACGCCTATGACCACGCGCACTCCGCACCGGGCGCCCTTGAGGCGCAGGCCCTACGTCCTGAATACCGCAGAGGTCACGGCCACCCGTCGACGGGGGCGCCAGACGATTCTCACGCCCGCGAAGGGCTATCGGATCAGACTGATACGCGTGAAGGTGGTGCAGCCGGTGTCGGATAACCGCCATTCCTGTGAGCTGTATTTCGGGACGGCGGGCAGCCTGGCCACCGACCCCTCCCGCGCCGTGGACATCCTGGCGGTGCCGGACGAGGGTACGGCCTCCACCCGGACCTACCACCGGGACCAGGGGCCGCGAGGGTTGCGCGGCGAGTCGCTCAGCTTTCGCTGGCGCGGCAGGCCGCCCTCCAACGACCACACCGTGATCATCGAGTACACCGAGGAGAGCTAGGAATTGGGAATGCGGAGTTGGGAATGGGCGGAGAGCGCAGCTGTTGTAACCCTCTCCTTACATAGAAGGGGAGGGGATTTTGTTGAGGAGAGATTATGGGCCGCGAAGCGTATCGTTCTCTTTACGGCGACCTGACCAAGCTGAAGGACGACAGTGTGCTGAAGGACCCGGCCGCTGGCGACGACGACGATGATGAGCTGTTCGAGCTGCTGCTGGCGGTGTCGGACTGGGTCGACCACTACTGCAACCGGCACTTCTACCCCCGCGCCGAAACGCTGCTATTCGACGGTCCGGGCGGCGACCGCCTGCTGGTGCCGGACCTGATCGCCGTGGCCGAGTTGGCGCAGGCCGACGGGGAGGGAAGGACGTTCGGCAAGGTCTGGGATCCCGGCGAATACCGGCTGCTGCCGCACAACTCCTTACCGCTGCGACACTGGGGGCACCCCCACGGCGCCGTCAAAGCTCGCGCGGGCGGCGACGGGTTCTGCGCCGGGGCGGCCAACTTCCGCATCGCGGGTCTGTGGGGCTACCGCTGCTTCGTCGAGCCCTCCGGCGCCACCCTGGCCGCCGAGCTGGCTGAGGAGGCGACAACGGCCACCGTCAGCGACGGCACGCAGCTGCGCATCGGGCAGACGGTGATGCTGGGAGACGCAGGCGACTGCGCGTCTACCGAACAGGCACTGATCATCGGCATCGACGCGAATGAGCTCTCGTTGTCCAGGGGCCTGAACGGCACCGTCGCGTCAACCCACGCCCTGGGGGGCGGCGTGGGGATTCTGCGATGGCCGGCGTCGGTGGAGCGGGCGGCCCTGATCCAGGCAGCGCGCATCTGGACGCGGGCCGCCGACTTCGAGCCGTTCTACGTGGATGCGGACGTGGACACCGACGTGCGCCTGCTGCTGGAGCCGTACCGCAAGCCGTCGGGGCCGTAGGGGGAGACGAGGCCAAGTTCAACGGATGGTGAACCAATATGGCCCTCTCCTGACGTACGGGAGAGGGCCATATTGCTATGAACGGAAGGCGGGCTACCTGTACAGGGGTTTGAAGAAGCTGTGCAAGAAGTTGCGGTTGTGGGCCCAGGAGTGGGAGCGCCGCAGCACCGGCGTCGGGATGGCCTCGCCGCGCCTGTGGGTGATGCGAAAGGCCTCGTAGTTGCGCAGCTCGGGCGGGACATCGGTGGTGAAGATGACCTCGCACTCGTTGGCCTCGAGGAACAGCTTGAGCTGGTCGAAGCCCTTGGTCTTGCGGTTGGGCGTCTGGTAGATGAACAGCTCGGTCGCCCCAAACAGCTCGTCGAGATGATCATTGCCGTTGCCCCGTCCGCCGCCCTGGCGCAGTTGGTCGCGTCCGAAACCGTCCAAATTTCGCAAGCTCATATCTTCTGTCCGGCCCTTCGCGTATTGTTGGTGGTCCGGGCTGTGAGGACCACCCCCACCCTAACCCTCCCCCTCAGGGGGAGGGGATTTGCCCTTCAATCTCATGTAGTTAACCCAACCGCCGTCCCTCGATAAGCTCAGGACAAACGGTTGGGTAAAGCAAACCTGCTGTTACGGGAAGAGGGCCCAGCCCTCCATGTCCGTCTGCGCCTTGAAGACGTGGCCCTCGGCCGAGGTGACGTAGAGCACCGAGCGATCCGGTCCGCCGAAGCAGCAGTTGGTGGGCCGGATGCAGGGCACCGGGTGGGTCTCGATGACCCGGCCCTTGGGGTCGAAGACGTAGATCAGCGGGCCCGGGCCCGAGGTGGGCCAGCCGGCGGTGGCGACGATATTGCCCTCGCGGTCGAAGCACATGCCGTCGATGCCCCGCTGTGCAGTCCGTCCGTCGGTGCCGAAGGCGTGCAGCATGTCGTAGGCGCCCAGCGATCCGTCGTCGTTGATGGGATAGGCCCGCAGCTCGCGGTCTATGGACGGGTCGTCGCTGTTGCTCTCCGCCACGTACAGTGTCTTGCCGTCTATGGACACCAGGATGCCGTTGGGCATGGTGCTGTCGGTTTCGACCCGCGAGACGGCGTAGGAGCCGTCGGGCTGAGGGTCGGCGCGCAGCACGCAGCGCCAGCCCGGCACCTCGACCTCGGTGGCGTCGATGTTGCCCGCGTTCCACGGGTTGGTGAACCAGATGCGGCCCTGGGCGTCGACGGCCAGGTCGTTGGGCGTGTTCAGGGGATGGCCCTCGATTCGGTTGGCTACCACCGCCGTGCTCCCGTCATCGTCGAAGCGCACGATGGCGCGGCCGCCGGAGCAGCAGCCGAAGAGCCTGCCATCTATGTCGTGGGCCAGGCCGTTGGTGCGGTTGGTGCCCTCGCGCCATACGGTGATCTCGTCGGTCTTGGGATCGATACGCATGATGCGGCTGGCCGGTATGTGGGTGAACAGCAACTGCTCGCCGTCCCAGACGGGCCCCTCGGTGACGCCGCCCATGGGCTTGGTCAGGAGTTGAAACTTCCAGCTCATTCAAGTTCCTCTAAAGCGTGATTTCGTGGCCATTGCTCCCGGAGAGGCCACTGCCTGAAGGCGTCTCGATTGTAGCAGAGGGCCTAAGAGCGGACAAAGCAGGCAACTGCTGATCTTCGTTGTATGCGCGGCTATCGCGTGCAGTACTGGCCATTGCCGCAACAGGGGTTTGGGTTTCGCAGTCAAGCCATCAAGTCGGTTCACAGGACGATTGCAAATCCCGCCGCTACCGATTCAGTCTGAATCAGGATTTGTAGGATTAAGAGATTCACAGGATTGGGAGTCCATCGGCGAAATCCCAGAGTCAAGTGAATCACAGTTCAGACAGGACTTTGCAATCGCCTTGAATTACGCAACCGTCACTACCAACCCCAGGGTTGCCTCTGATAAGGTAGTTGAAAGGGATTTTCTCGAGAGCGCCGTACAACAATGCCCCGCCTGGCTCGCGAAATACTGGAAGCCGTACTGCTGGCCCTGGTGGCCCTGGTGGTGCTTCAGGGCACCGTCCGCAATTTCCAAGTGGAAGGGTCCAGCATGTCACCCACCCTTGAGGGCGGGCAATATCTCATTGTGGACCAGGTGTCCTACTTCCAGATTGACGCGGAGAGGCTGTCAAGGGTGATCCCGTTCTGGGACGCTTCTGATTCCTCCCCACAGTTCGCCTTTGACCCGCCGACCCGGGGCGAGATCATCGTGTTCCGCTATCCCCGGGACCCCAGCAAGGACTTCGTGAAAAGGGTGGTGGGACTTCCAGGTGAGACCGTAGAGGTTCGCTCAGGGACGGTGTACGTCGATGGTGAGGCGCTGCGGGAGCCGTACCTGCAGCGCACGGACCGCTCAAACGCCCGGCCGCTGGTACTGGATGACGGGGAGTACTACGTGATCGGGGACAACCGGCGAAACAGTAACGACTCAAGGGCCTGGGGCGTGGTGCCGGAGGAGAATATCGTCGGTAAGGTTTGGCTGGTCTACTGGCCCTGGGATGACCTTGGCGTCGTGGGCTCGCCCTGACGTGGCGCCGTCTGCGGAGTCTGCGCTGGTAGGCAATACAACTGACGAGAAAAAACGGGGACGCCGCCGTCCCCGTTTCTGTTTTAATCCCGAATCACCCGGAGCTCGACGCTACTCTTCGGGTGAAGCGACGTAGATGTCGTCGCCCTCCACCTGCACCTTGTAGACCTTGACGGGCGCGTCGGCGGGAGGCGTCAGTGCCTCGCCGGTAGTGATGTTGAAGAGCGCTCCGTGGAGGGGACACTCCACCTCCTCACCGTTCAGGTCTCCCTCGGACAGGGAGGCATAGGCGTGGGAGCAGATGTCGTCGCAGGCGCGGATGACGCCGCCAACGTTGGCGACCAGCACTGCATCGCCGCTGAAGTCCACGGATATCATCTCGCCGGGGCTGATTTCGCTAACCTGGGCCACTTTCACAAAGCCGTCATCGGCCATGGGTTTCGCATCTCCTGTAAGGAATTGAATGGAATTATTCGCCGCACATTATAGGACAGCCGTCCCGCAGTCCGCCACCTGAGCGGTGCCGAGGGGCCCGCTTCAGCAAACGTGAAGGCGGCTTGAATCCGGACGTGGGAAATGGTAGGCTTACGCGGATTAGTGCTGCTCAAATATGGAGGTGCAAATTCCTATGGGAGACCAGGCAACCAAGCAGGATATTGCCCTTATGGCCCACCTCATGAGGAGGGCTGGTTTTGGCGCCCAATACGACGATCTGGTGGAGCGCGCCGAGAAGGGATACGACGCAACCCTTGAGGAGTTGCTCAATCCCGACGAACACTCCAATGGACTGGATCTGGACCTGACCGAGCGCTGCTTTGTCGAGTGGTCCCACTTCACGCGTGCCGTGCCCGAGTACTTCGCCTGGAGGCTGATCAATTCGCGGGCGCAGCTCGAAGAGAAGATGGTTCTGTTCTGGCACAGCATATTCTGCACCGCCGACAGCAAGGTGCAGTGTTACCCCACTCATTACGACCAGTTGGAAATGTTCCGCAATTACGGAATGGGCAGCTTCCGGGACTTGCTGATCGAGATTTCTAAAGACCCCGCGATGATTTTCTTCCTTGACAATTGCCTCAGCCACAAGGAGTCCATCAACGAGAACTACGGGCGTGAGCTTCTGGAGTTGTTCTCTCTGGGCGTTGGCAAGGACGGTGAGTACAACTACACCGAGGACGATGTGAAGGAGTGCGCCCGCGCCTTCACAGGCTGGACCATTGCCAACCCCGTCCCCGGTCAGCCGTACGGCCGCTACTCGGCCAAGTTCCTCTACGTAGCCGAGGACCACGACGACGGCGAGAAGACCTTCCTGGGCGAGACCGGCCGCTTCAACGGTGAGGATATCATCGACATCATCTGCAAGCAGCCCGCCGCCGCCCGGTTCATCTCCCGCCACCTGTACAGCTACTTCATCGCCGACGAGCCCGGTGTTCCGTCGTGGATGGAGACCCCGCCGCAGGACATGGAGACCATCCAGATGCTGGAGGAGGAATACTTCCGCTCCGGCTATAACATCAAGGCCATGATGAAGGTGCTGTTCAACTCCGATGCCTTCAAGAATTCCCGGTTCCGCCGCATCAAGAGCCCTATCGAGACGGTCATCGGGACACTGAGGATGGTTGGCGACTGGACCGAGCCCAAGCCCGGCTTCGAGTTCATATTCGACGAGATGAAGTACATGGGCCAGGAACTGCTGAACCCGCCTTCAGTGGAGGGTTGGCACACCGGCCGTGAGTGGATCGATGGCGGCACCCTGGTGCACCGCATCAATTTCACCGCCGATTTCCTTGGCGACGCCAAATTCCCGGGCATCCAGGACATCGTTGGCAAACTGGCGGACGTAGGCCCGGCCATCACTCCCGCCGAGATGGTGGACGGCTGCCTGCAGTACCTCGGCCACTACGAGCTTTCGGACGAGAGCCGCGCCATGCTGATGCGTCGCGCCGCCAAGGACGATGTTGTCCGCACCGACACCGCCGAGTTTCCACAGGAAGTGTGCGAGATGCTACAGCTGATCGCCTCGACCAAGGAATACCTGTACGCTTAGGCAAGACATCCTGCGAACGGCGAAACGATTGAAGTGTCGACTCTGATTGCGCTGGGCGGACTGGTGCTTACACTTCTCGCCTTAGTGGGCGGACTGCTGTATCGCCAGGGAAGAATCGAGGGCAAGGTCGATCTTTTGGTAGAAGACTTAAAGGAGATGCGCGAGGAATTCCGGCAGGAACTCCGGGAACTCCGGGAAGAGAACAGGCTGGAAATCCGGGAACTCCGGGAAGAGAGCCGGCGCAACCATCAGCAGTTGTTGCAGGCCCTCGCGCATCACTCACACGATCAGGATACCGGATTCGCCATTTTCCGCATTCCGCCAGGTTCCGAAAATCCAGCGAGTTAGCGAAACTGCTGGACAGTTGCCAATCATAGAGAGGAGAAGGCAGACACGATGACGACCAATAAGAAAGACCGGGTGCTGGTAGTCCTCCAGATGACGGGTGCATACGACGCCCTGAATACCGTCATTCCCTACAATGACCCGCACTACACCGACTATCGCCAGGCGGTAAGTGTTGACGCTGCCGATGTGCTTCACATCAACGACGAGGTCGGTTTCCATCCGGCAATGTATCCGATCAAGAACCTCTACGACCAGGGTAAAGTAGCGGTAATCCAGGGAATTGGATATCCAACCCCGAACCGCTCCCACTTCCGCTCTCTGGACATCTGGCATACCGCCGAGCCGGCCAAGATAATCACCGAGGGTTGGCTGGGCAAGGCCATCCGGGAGCTGGACCCCGAGCGCGAGAACGTGCTGACCGCCGTAAACTTCGGCCGCGGCCTTCCCCGCGCCCTGGCAGCCCCCGGCGTCTCCGTAGCCTCCGTCGGCGACCTGAGCTCCTACGGCGTGCTGACCGGCATCGACGGCGAGGACCAGCGGATGGAGGCCCTGGACATTTTCTCCAAGATGTACTCGCCCCTCATCGGCACCGGCCCGGCCAACGACTACCTGTCCCAGACCGGTCTGGACGCGCTCAAGGGCGCCGACATCCTGAACACCGCTCCCGACAACTACACCTCCACGGTGGAATACGGGGGCAGCATGTTCGCCCAGTGGTGCAAGAGCATCGCCCAGGTGCATCTGGCCGAGTTCGGCACCCGCATCCTGTACACCGGCGTGAACCCGGGTACCTTTGATACCCACGCCAACCAGAACCCCTCCCTGTACAAGCTGTGGGAGGACGTCACCACCGCCACCACCGACCTGTACGATGACCTCAAGGAACACAACGCCGCGGAGGAAGTGGTCATCCTCATGTTCACCGAGTTCGGACGGCGCGTGAAGGACAACGGCTCGGGCACCGATCACGGCTCCGGCAGCGTGGCCTTCGTAATGGGCGACGGCGTCAAGGGCGGCACCTACGGCACGTATCCGTCCCTGGAACCGTCCAAGCTGGACGAGGGCGACCTGCACTGGAATAACGACTTCCGCAGCACCTACTCCGAGCTGCTGGACAAGTGGATGGGGCTCGACGACCGGGCCATCCTCGGTGGCAACTACGAACAGTTCGGATTCATAAGGTAGCAAACACCGAATTTTGGGGGCGGGTTTCAGACCCGCCCCTGCTGCGCCATCAGGCTCGATTAAATTCCCAACGACATTCCCGCGAAAGCGGGAATCCATTTTCTCAAACGAGGTGAAAATGGTTACTCAGATTGCGCCCATAACCTTCCAGTACAGCCACACCATCGGTAGGCAGGAAGTTCGCAGCGGCAACGGCTTCTTCATGCCGGTGGCCATCACCCGGGATCCGGAGAACCGGCTCTACGTGCTGAGCCGTGGTTCTGAGACGCCTGCCTTCTTCCCCTGCAAGCGGGTCACCGTGTGCACGGTGGACGAGGAGTTCATCGAGGATTTCGGCCAGAAGGTCCATCCGGAGGACGCCGACCCCGCGACCACACCCAACGGCAGCTTCATGTGGCCCACTTCCGTCGCCCTTGACAGTGAAGGCAACGCCTACGTGTCTGACGAGTGGCTGCAGCGTGTCTCCTGCTACAAGCCCGGCCAGGGCTGGACGCATATGTGGGGCACCGTCGGGTCCGCTGAGGGCGAGTTCAACAAGCCTTCCGGCCTTGCTTTCGACAAGGACGACAACCTCTACCTGGTGGACAGCTACAACCACCGCGTTCAGGTATTCACCAGGGACGGCGAGTTCCAGTTTTCCTGGGGCTCCGAGGGTTCCGGCCCCGGACAGTTCAGGTACCCCTGGGGCATAGAGATCGACCGGCACGGCGACGTTTACATCGCAGACTGGCGCAACGACCGCATCCAGAAGTTCACGCCCGAAGGCACCTTCCTGATGCAGTTCGGCTCCAGCGGCGATGGCGACGGCGAGTTCAACCGGCCCACCGGCGTCGCGGTCGACAAGGACGGTGTCATCTACGTCACCGATTACAAGAACGACCGTCTGCAGGTCTTCGACGCCGACGGCAACTTCGTCACCAAGCTGCTGGGAGAGGCCTCCCTGTCCAAGTGGGGCCTGGAGCGAGTGCTCATTGATCCCATCACCGTCAAGGGCCGGCAGGCCTCCAACAGCCTGTCGGAGCGCGAGGCGGCATTCCAGGGGCCCATCGCGGTGGAAGTGGACGACGAAGGCCGTGTTTTCGTAGTCGAGGTAGCCCGTGCGCGGCTCCAGGTGTACCAGAAGCAGTCCTCCATCTACCAGGGCGGACTGCTCTAGGCCAGTTTTTTCCAAAGGCGACTGTTGAAGGCCCCGTCCGGCAAGGCGGGGCCTTTCTCGTGACGTCAATTCATAGCGGATTCGATTGCAGAGACGCAGCCATCACAATGGGGCCGAAGGGAGTGTGGTTGGCGGGAAGTGTTACAATTGCCACGCATTCTAGTGGAGGTTTCAAATGCCGCCAAAACAGTATTCCAGCCCGCCACCCACTACCATCGACCCAGCCATGACCTACACGGCAACCATTGACACCAGTGCCGGAGCAATGACCCTGGAGCTTTTCCCCTCCGAGGCTCCGCTGACGGTGAATAACTTTGTACACCTGGCCAGGGACGGCTTTTACGAAGACGGCCAGTTCCACCGGGTGATCAGGGACTTCATGATCCAGGGCGGCTGTCCCCTTGGCACCGGCACCGGCGGCCCGGGCTACCGCTTCCAGGACGAACCGGTTTCCAGGAAATACGTGCGCGGTACGCTGGCCATGGCCAACGCCGGCCCCAACACCAACGGCAGCCAGTTCTTCATCGTCCACGGCGCCGAGGTGGGCCTGCCGCCCAACTACACGATTTTCGGAAAGCTGACCGACGGGGACGAAGTGCTGGACACGCTGGCCAACGCGCCGGTGACCCGCAGCCGGGGTGGCGAGCCCTCCGAGCCCACCGAGCGGCTGGTGATCAACAACATCACCATTGAGGAGTCCTAGACTCCAGGCATCACGCGAAATCAGGAGCGAGAGCGGAGGGCATAGCGCCCTCCGCTTTTCTTTGGCCTGGCGGCGTCAGGGCAGCCTCTGCTCTGTGGTGGTCAAACGCGGAGGTTCCGGAGGATGCGCGTTCCGGAACAGGAATGCGCCCAGGAGAGTCAACCCTGCCGCCAAAAAAAGTATGGCGTTCTCGGAATTGGGGAACCCGACAAGGAGCGGGAAATATAATGCAAAAGCATTGAGTATGCCTGCAATGCCGCTGATCATTGCAAATGCCCCCAGTACTTTGCCCAGGGATGCAATACCAAAATAGTCAGGTAGAATCGCCCAGATTACGGGCGCCAGCGCTCCGGAACCCATGCCGATCAATGTCGAACCCACGAGAAGCATTGGCAGGTTATCGGCGAGCGCTATGGCAAATACCCCGACAGAAAGTACAAGTGCGGAGAAACTTAGAACCGCCTGCTTGGGGAACCGGTCGCCCGCCAGTCCTCCGACAATCGCAAAGGGCACCCAAACGGTGGATTGGACCAAGAGTGCGAGGCTGAGTTGGGTGAAAGTGAGCCCTGCATTTATCATATTCGCCGCCATGTGAGTCCGGGATGTGAGGGCACCTGCCGTTACCAGGAAGTCAGCTGCCATGAGAATCCAGAAGGCGCGCGTCCGCATGACCTGGCCAATGGTAAAGCTGCCTGTCCCCTCTTTCGTCTTCGCGTTACTGTCCCCATCCGGCAGCGGGTCCAACTCCTCGGGGCGGTTTTGAAGCTTGCTGGCGACAAGCACCGCGACACATGCCACGATTCCCGCAAGGGCGAATGCGGTTACGCGCCATCCCGAAATGAGGCCCTCCGCGCCAGAGCTCCACGAGATGACCGGTACTACAACCAGCGCAAACAGGGATGTGGAGGCAAAGGTAACCGCAATGGCAGTGGAGCGTTGGCGGACAAACCAGTTGCTCAACAGGGCCACCAACGGGACGAAACCAGCCAACAATTGGCCTGTCGCGATGACGAACATTGCTGCAAACCATGTCCACAAGTCCTGAAGGAGGCCAAAAAGGAGGGTCCCCGTGGCGACCAGGCCAAGCCCCGCCACCACTATCCTACGAGGGCCATACCGGTCTGATAGGTAGCCCGCTGCTGGTGCGGCCAGTCCCAAGAGGAAAGTCATAGAAAAGGCCGCAGTGAGGTGGGTTCTTGACCATTCGAACTGGTCCACCAGCTCTGTAGACCATATCGGCACGGCATCCTGGAGCGGTGCCGTGGCAACGATCAACACCAGGCAGACCAGCGCGACCATCCACCAGCCGTAGTAAAAGCGGGGACGGGGAGAAGAGAGCTGCTGTTCTTCTGCGGCGCTCACGGGGGAACTCCTTGCCGGCTGGCGACATGTGAAGCGTGTCGCTCCGGCTCAATCAGTCTGGTTCCCCCCGGGCGATTATACCTGATTCGGGTGGCAGTGGTTGGCCGTTACTTGATTGCCGGGACGGCCTGCACCGGCTGGGGTCGCCCAGGACGCGGGCGGCTCGCCGCGAGGAAGCAGGCGGCGCCGACCATGTTAAGGCCGGCAAGGACCAGGAAGGCAATGTCGTAGTTGCCGTACCAGTCATACATCTGGCCGGCAAAGGGCGCGGCGATGAGCAGCAGCAGGTTCATTGGCACGGTCGAGAACCCCAGTATCTTGCCGAAGGACCCCGTGCCGAAGTAGTCGGCCCTGATGGCGACAGTCAGAGGATTGCGCCCGCCGAATCCCATCCCGAACAGCACGGCGAACAGGTAGAACATGGGCAGCGTGTCCGCCACGACCAACACCAGCACACCGCCCGCCTGCAGAGCCGTGAAGAACGCCAAGGCCACCCGCTTGGACATCCGGTCGCCGGCGTAGCCTCCCACCAGCTGGAAGCCCATGGCCAGTGCCAGGTAGACAGTGATCACCCATCCCGAGTCCTGTCCGGAGTAGCCCTTGTCCACCATCAGCAGGCCCAGGTGGGTCATGATGGCCAGGATAACCATTGAGGTGAACCCGTGCCCGAAGGCGATCAGCCAGAAGGCCGGGGTGCGTAATGCCTCCGCGGCGGTCAGTTCCTGCTGCCTTGGTTGAGATCGGACGGAATCCGAACCTGCCGGTCGCTGCGGCTCGCCATCGGGCTGCTGCCCGTACTCCCGTGGATCGTTGCGAATGAGGCTGGCCAGAGGGAAGGCCAGGACGAGGATGGTGATACCCACGACCAGCGCCGTGGTCTGCCAGCCCGGGCGTCCCGTGGCGTCGGCGACCGCCCAGGCGATGCCGGGAATCAGAATCAGCGCGCCGAACCGGCTGATCACGTTGGCCCACCCGATGGCCGAAGAGCGTCGCCGGGTGAACCACTTGTTCAGCATGGTCATCAGTGGGATCCAGCTGCCGAGGCCCTGGCCCACGGCCATCAGGATGTAGGCTACGTAGAACATCCAGAGGTTCTCAACGCGGGAGAAAAAGATCCATGCGCCGCCGAGGACCAGCAGGCCGATGAGCACCATCCGCCGGGTGCCCACACGGTCTACCAGGTAGCCTTCCAGGGGTCCGATGAGGCCGCTTTCCACTCGCGTGAGGGTGAGAGCCAGGCCCAGCTGGGCGCGGGTCCAGCCGAATTGCACCTCAAGGGCCACGGCCCACACGGCCATGGCGTGGAACAGCGGCACCGTGGCAATGACCATCACCAGCCCGGTGATGACCACCAGCCACCAGCCATAGAAGATGCCGCCTTCGCCCTGTCTTCCGGGTCCTCGGGACAATGCTGTGTTCAGGAGTCCAAGAATACCGCTGGCCCTCTTGAATCAGATTGAATCAGAAATTGCAATCAGAACAAGAGTATAGCATCATCTAATGGAATAAAGCAGCCAGAAAGTGTGGCTGGGACTTGCATTTGTGTTGAGTCAGGCTTCGGCACCAGTGGTTCACAACCATTGATGACCTTGATGGACAGATTGGCTGAACGACAATGGCAGCCACGTTGAATGACAAGGGCAGCCAAAAGGGCTGCCCCTACGGCTTTCCTTGTTCCCGTTACCTTCACTGTCGTCCCTCTAGCCACAGCTGGTAGGCGCGGTTTCGCGAAATCCCGAACTTGGCCGCAGCGGATTCCGCCGCCTCGCGGCCACGCGCGCCACTGTCGCGCAGTTCCCTGAGGTAGTCCCCTATTTCGCTATCGCTAGCCTCCGGAGAGTTGCCAGGGGCAGCGGTCGCATCAGCGCCCGCCAGCACCAGCACGAACTCGCCTCGGGGTGCGTCGAAATGGTTGAGGGCCTCCGCGGCGCTGCCCCGGAATACTTCCTCGTGAAGCTTCGTCAGCTCCCGGCAGACCGCCAGGGGACGGTCGCCGAAGATACGCTGGATGTCCTGCAACGTGGCTTTGACCCTGTGGGGCGCTTCGAACAGGACGACTGTGTGCGGGCAGGAGGTTTCCTCTTCTAGCCTCTTTCTCCGTTCGCGGGCGCGACGGGGCAGGAAACCGAGGAAGAGGAATGAGTCGGCGGGTATGCCCGACATCGCCAGTGCCGTGGTGACCGCTGACGGTCCGGGCACGGACTCGATCCTGACGCCGCGTTCGGCCGCCGCCGCAACCAGTTCCCGGCCGGGATCGCTGATTGCTGGCATTCCTGCGTCGGAGACCAGTGCGACGTCGCCGTCATCCAACGCCCGCAGCACCGTTTCCAGCCGTTCCCGCCAGTTGTGCTCGTTGAAGCTGATGAGTCTTGGGCGGGTCTCAAGATGAGCCAGTAGCCGCCGGGACACGCGGGTGTCCTCCGCCGCCACCAACGACACCGAACGCAGCACCCGGGCGGCCCGGGGCGACAGGTCCTCCAAGTTGCCGATGGGAGTACCTACGACGTAGAGGGTGTGGCTTAGGCTTTGGGTGTTATTAGTCAAGGAGGAGCGACTCGCAAACCCGGAATCTCGTTTTGCATCGTGCTGCCTATCGTATATCATGCGCGGGTTGAAATACGCCGGGAACTATGACACAGACCTCAACTGCGCTGTGATCGCTCCTAGCAGCGACCCAGGGAAGCGTAAATTCGCCCAATCTACAGGCCCATCAACCGGGCCTGAATACCAGGAGGGACCATGGCCAGACTCACCGGAGGCCACCTGTTCATTCGATGCCTGAAACAGGAGGGCATCGAGAAGGTGTTCACCATCGTCGGAGACACCATCCTGCCGCTGGTCGACGCGGCTGCAGACGAGGGCATCGAGTTCATCGACACACGCCACGAGGGAGCGGCGCTGCACATGGCCGACGGATACGCCCGCATCACCGGCAAGCCGGCGGTGGGCATATTCACCGGTGGGCCCGGATTCTCCAACGCCATCTCAGCCCTGCCGGCCATCTACACCTCGGAAAGCCCCGTGATCTTCGTGGCGGGCTGTGCCGAGCTTCCCGAGAAGGGCATGGCCGCCTTCCAGGAGATCGACCAGGTGAGCATGGCCGCCCCGGTGACCAAGGGATCGTGGATGATCCACGACAAGACTCGCATTCCCGAGTACGTGGCGACGGCCTTCCGCACCGCCATGACAGGCCGGCCCGGCCCTGTGCACCTGACTCTGCCCATCGACCTGCAGGATGCGGAGATTAGCGAGGATGACCTGCCGCAGTATCTGCCGCAGGAATACCGCACCATGGGCCGTCCTCAGGGCGACCCGTCGCTGATCGAGGAGGCGGCTGCGCTGCTTCGCGGAGCCCGAAGGCCGGTGATCATTGCGGGCAATCCGGCGCGCTACTCGGTGGAGGCCGAGCAGCTGGAGAAGCTGGCCGAGACCTCGGGAATCCCGGTATTTACGGTGGAGCAGGCGCGGGGGCTGCTGGACGATGAGCATCCTCTCTGTATGGGCTATGCCGACGGCGCCCTGAACCCGACGGCCAGGCGGTTCCGGGAGGCCGATGTGGCCCTGCTGCTGGGCAAGCGGCTGGACCACCGCTACAGGTACGGCGGGGTATTCTCCGACGACGCCAAGCTGATCCAGGCAGACGCGTCTCCCGCGGAAATCGGTCGCAACCGTGGCGTCGCCGTGGGCATCCAGGGCGATCTAGGTGCGGTGGTTGACCAACTCACCGCAGCACTGTCGTCGGGAGCGGCAGAGTCCAAGTCGGCTTGGGTCGACCAACTGCGCCAGGACCGCGACGCCTGGGACGAGGAGCTGCGCGGCAAGGCCACCGGCGAGGCTCCCATGCATCCCCTTGACGTCTACACCGGCCTCGAAGAGCACCTGGACGATGACACCGTGGTCATCTTCGATGGCGGGGACTACGTGCAGTGGGGCAGGGCCTACGTCAAGGCCAGGAAGCCCGGCCATTTCATGCGCCTGGGACCGCTCTCGCACCTGGGAGCAGGCATCCCCTACGGCATGGCCGCCAAGCTGGCCAACCCGAATTCAAAGGTTCTCGTATTCATCGGTGATGGAGCCTTCGGCTTCTACACCATGGAATATGACACCTGCATCCGGCACAACCTGCCCATCACCACGGTGCTGGGGAACGATGCCACGTGGGGCATCGACAAGACATTCCAGGTCGCCTACTATGGCCGCGCCGTTGGCACCGATCTGAGGCACATCCGCTACGATAAAGTGGTGGAGGCCATCGGCGGCTACACCGAGCACGTCGAGGCCCCCGGAGATGTGGGAGCAGCGGTGGGACGAGCACTGGCCTCAGGACGGCCATCGCTGGTCGACGTGTCGGTCCGTTCCGGGGCCAGCCCGCTGGCCACGGCCATGATAGCGCGCAGGACTGGCGGCTAAGCACTGGTGGTGCCGAAAACGCGTGCATTTTCGACCGTCTGCAACGAAAATCAATCACGACATTTCGGTGAAGCTTCATATCTGAAGCAATGCTATTCAATATGGCGTAATCGAATATCAAAATCAAAGTGTCATAAGGCTTGACAACCTAATTGAAGCGAAGGTATGGTTCGGAACAAGGCAAACCCCGCGTTGCCCGGCGTAAAATATTTTGGAGGGAAGGTATGCTTAAGATAGGCCATGAGGTCGTCCGGCCTGGCAAGTACCTCGGTGATGAATCCGTCACCATTCAGGTCCCTGAAGAGCTGGAATCCGTGCCCGGAATTCCTCTCACCCCCCGCGAAGTTGACTGGTATGCCAGGGAATATCCTCTGGAAACCATGAACATCACGGAACGGGCTTCTCGCGACTGGGCCAACGCCATCCGCGACCAGCACGTTGAAATGCGTGAGATCCGCAAGGAGCACGACCGCCTGAACCAGCCGCTGATTCTGGCCGCCCGCCTGACTGGCGACCAGGAACCCGCTGCTGAGCCCACGGGCGAAGACGTAACCGAGGCCATCAAGAGCAAGGCTCGCGAGCTTGGTTACATCGAAGTCGGCATCACCGCCTATGACCACCGGTACACCTACCAGAGCAAGAAGGACTGGGTGAAGTTCCCCCACGCCATCTGCCTGGCCTACGAGCAGGACTTCGAGCCGACCCAGACCATCCCCAGCATCGACGCTGAGATCGTCCACTCCAGCACCTACCGCACCGAGGGCGCGGCCGGTCTGGAACTGGCGAAGTTCATCCAGGGTCTCGGCTATCGTGCGCAGGTCCACAGCCCCAACGACAACACCGGTCCTTACATTCCGATGTTCGTCGCTGCCGGCCTCGGCTCCCTGGGTGCCTGCGGCTACCTGCTGACCCCCCACGTCGGCTCCCGCTGCCGGCTGATGATCATCACCACCGACGCCAACGTCCAGCACGACTCCGCGGTGGACTACGGCATCCACGCTTTCTGTCAGGTCTGCCAGGTCTGCGTGAACCGCTGCCCGGGCCGCGCCCTGATGCGCGACAAGATCTGGTGGCGTGGAATCGAGAAGAACAAGCTCTACTTCAAGCGCTGCCGCCCCGTAATGGCTCGCTATCTCGGCTGCGGTATCTGCATGAAGGTCTGCCCGATCCAGAAGTACGGCATGTCCACCGTCATGGAGCACTATGCCGCCACCGGTCAGGTGCTGGGCAAGGGTACCCACGACCTCGAAGGCTACGAGATCGAGGGCAAGGGCTACTTTGGCCCCGGCGAACTCCCCGTATTCGAGCGCGAATTCTTCTCCTCGATGCCTCACGGCGACACCGAGCAGTTCGCATTCGACAGCTTCCGCGACCAGGCCATGGACAACGGCGGAGAGATCACCGATGCGATGATCGAAGAGCTCCGCGACCAGGTCGCTCGCGGTCTGCAACAGTCCCGCGACAACATCGGCATGATGCAGGAAGAGGACTACATCTAGACCTCAACCCGTATCTCGCTGTAGCAAGCGGACTTCAGGGGCCGGCAATTTGCCGGCCCCTTTTCTATTCTTTGTTTCCGCTATAAGATGATTATCCACTTGGCCCATCCCTCGCGCAGCGAGGCTTGCTATGACGATGAAGCGTAAAACCGCGGCGAAGGACGCGCTGGGCTCTTTTCAGTTCCTGCCCGCGCCGCCGGACGAATTGACTGCATACTACAAAGTGAATTTCCCTGGTTATCCCGGTTCCCTGGCCGCCCATTTCGGCAATCCGGAAACTACCATTATCACCAGCGAAATAGCCGCCGCGCTCATTCCATCGAGGACTTATGAGGGTGTGCGCTATCCTGATCTGCTGATCGCCTTCGATGCCGACCCGCTGGTCAACGAGGCCCGTCTCGGGTGTCTCATCCCCGAACAGGGCAAGCCGCCCGAATTCGTGCTGGAGGTGGCGTCCGAGAGTACGGGACGCCGCGACGAGACGACCAAGCGCGAAGACTATGAGAGCATGGGGGTCCTGGAGTACTGGCGGTTCGACCCCTCGGGCGGCCGGTTCCATCAGACGCATTTGGCGGGCGATCGGCTGGTTGAGGGTAAATACCAGCCGATCTCCATCCACCGCGTTGATGACGAGCATTTCTGGGGCCACAGCTTTGCGCTGAACCTGGATCTCTGCTGGGAGCAGGGCGAGCTGCGCTGGTACGACCCCGATGGCCGGCGCTACCTGCCGACCTTCGATGACGAACGGGTTGCGCGAGTTACTGCAGAGGTCCAGCGCGATGCTGCACAGGCCCAACGCGATGCCGCCGAGGCGCAGCGCGATGCTGCACGGGCCCGGGTTCGCGAATTGGAGGAACGGCTGCGGCAGGCGGATGGTCTGGAGACATCGTAGCTCCGCGGTTCCAGCGGAGGGATTCTCTTAACGGGAAAAGCTAAAGGGGAGGGATCATTCCCTCCCCTTTCCTCGTTGCCTTGCCGGTTGATGACGTCTGGATGGCGCGCTCTGGTTGCTGTTTGGTCGATTGGCCTACCTAAATCACAACTGGAAGTCCACAACCGGCACGCCGGCGCTTGCGGGCTGGTCCTGTTGCAGCGCCTCTGCCAGCCTGGTCAGCTCTGCGTGGTAAGTGGCCTCGTCCTCGGCGCGCAGGTCGAATACCACATTCTCGGCCGCCATGTTTCGGCCAGCGCGTCCGGTGGGACTCATCAGGCCGTTGTCCGGCGCGACGAAATACAGCAGCCACCGGTCTGAGGACTGCTGCTTGTCCCTCGCGGCAGTGATGTCGTTAAGGATGGTCTCGTAATCGATGGCCCGGGAGGAGGCGACCACAATCAGCTTGTCGTAGTCTCGGATCCAGCGCTCTATCTCCTCCTGATCGGAGGAGCTGAGGCGGGATACCAGGGCATTGCCCCGCGACCGCTCGGAAAACACCCACGTGGTTACGCCCAGGTTCGCCAAGTCCTCACTCAACTTGCGAGCGAATTCCTCGTCGTCGTCGCGACAGGAAATGTAGTACTCGCTGAGGGACACGCCGGAGGCGGCAATTGTCTCCTGCAGGGCCGCGACGGAGGCGGGGATGCCTGCCCCCGACAGGAACACGGACGGCAGCTGCCCTCCTGAACGATATAGCGTGTCAACGCCGATGCTGCTCGGAGCATCGTGGCGTACCTTTTCGAGGCCGGCCACGTTCCGGAGATCACAATCCTGGAATACGGTGTAGCCAAGCGCCGAGCCACTGAGATCTGCGCCGTTCATGGTGCAGCTCCAGATCTTGGTCTGAAACAGGTCAGTGTCCGCCAGCACGGCGTCTGTCAGGTCTGACCGCACGAGATCGGCGCCCGAGAAATTGGCGCCGGTCAGGTTGGCGCCAATGAGCTTGGCGCCCTGGAGGCTGGTCCGTTGCAGGTTGGCCCCCGATAGGTTGGCCCCCGACAGGTTGGCGTCCGAAAGGACTGCCCGGTCGAGGTCAGCGCCGGAAAGGTCAGTCCCGCGGAGGTCTACGCCCCGCATGTTGGCACCGTAGAGGAGTGCGTTGGTGAGGTCCGCCTCCCTGAGGTCGGCGTGGTACATGTGGCTGGTATTCATATAGCAGCCGGACAGGTTCGCCCTTCGCATCACGGCGCCCATGAGGTCCGAGTTGCGAAGGTCCGCGCCGCTGATATTGACCTGCGGAGCGCGAACGTAGCTCATGTAAGCCGCATTGAGGTCCAGCTGCTCGTTGGGGTTGGACTCTCTCCAGCGGGCGACGTGGTCCCGGCCACGCCTTACCAATTGAACGTGCTCCATGTTGGCCATGGTTGCTGCTCCCGGACAACAACTAAGGTCGTCATTTACTCAGAAATTGGGACCACGGGTGCTATTCTTAGAACCGTCACCCGTCTTGCGACGCGAACCGGATTTTAGCACACCAACGGAGTCAGCGCCCCTATGGGCAAAGCTGACTGCGCAGGGCAGGGACAGGGGCCGGTGTTCAGGATGGGGTCTGGATGATTGCCCGGCGGTGAGTGCCTTCGCCGAGTTTGCGGTCTCCGTGGAATGCCTCCACCCGAAACGTCAGGCGGTTGCGGTCGACCTCGGTCAACTCGGCGGTGGCCACGATGGTATCCCCGATGTCCGCGGGTGCCAGATGGCGCACGTTGACCTCGAATCCCACGGTCGTCTCTCCGGACGACAGCTGTCCCACCACACTATCCATCGACGCCTGTTCCATCAGTTGAATCATGGAGGGCGTGCTGAACTTTGGAACGTGGGGAGCCACATTGGCCTCGCTGACCACAGTCTCCATGCGACCCTGCAATCCGGCCTTCAAACCTGGGCCTGGCATGCTCTCTTGCCTCGAAGTCTGATTTTGGAAGTCCATCGCTATGCGATGCACTATGATAGCAGACCTGAGGCGCCGCCGGGGATAATCGGTGGCTGTGAAGCCGCGATGTGGCTAACGAGCGGGTTCGCCGGCGGCGGCGGGATGCAGCGCCATCTCGATGGCACGCCAAACCGGCGTCAGGTAGGACCTCGAGCCGCTGGCGGTACGCATCAGTTTCTCGCAGGCCACCCACTGGCACATGTCAATGTCCTCGGATAGCTCCGGAACAAGAGGATCGCTGGTATCTCCTGCGTAGTCCAGAAGGAACCAGTCGACGGTCTTGTTTACCGGCCCATAGGAATAATAGGAGATGTAACTGGATCGGCAGAGTGGAGCGCGAATGGAAAGCAGATCGGGATCGAGCCCCGTTTCCTCGGAAATCTCCCTCAGGGCACAGCATTCCGGATGCTCATCGCCATCCAGCTTTCCCTTGGGCAGATCCCACAGATGATGCTTTCGGATTAACAAAGCATGGCCGCCGGTCAGCACCAAGCCCCCGGCGGCCCTCATAAGCGGCAGCTCATCTCTATTCATGTATGCGAATTCGCTCCAATATTGCCACCTGCTCCCGGTTCAATCCAGTGAACAGCACACCGTCCACCAGGAGGTCCAGGAATTCCTGTTCGGCTTCCGATTCGGCCTGCAGTGACGGGTGAATCAGTCCCCGGTCCTCGTATCCAAACTGCACCAGCACATAGTGGATGGCGTTCAGGAGGGCCTGATTCTTATTGTCTGAATCTATGATAACCCATGGAGCGTACTCCGTGGAGGTTACGGAGAACATTCTCTCCTTGAAATAAGTGAGCAGATGCCACCGGTCCGCCGCCATCCTGTCGTTCAGGGAGTATTTCCAGTAAGTCAGGTCGCTGGTGCTGCGCAGCCTGAACCGCAGGTCCTGTGCCTCTTGCGAGACCGACAGATAAATCTTGATGAGGGTGACCCCCTCATCCACCAGCATCCTTTCCCAATCGTTGACGCGGCTCATGAAATAGTTGTACTGCCGCATGGTGCAGTACCCCATGGCCGGCTGAATCATGGCCCGGGAGTACCAGGAACGGTCAAACACAACGATGTTGCCTCTGTCCGGCATCAGCTTGTGGTGCCGTCCCAGCCAGTTGCGCATCGTCTGGGGCGTGGGCGTGCCCTGGGCCACCACCCAAGCGGACCTAGGGTTCAGGTAGTGGGTGATTCCGGCCGACAGTTTGCCCTTTCCGGCGGCGTCTCTCCCCTCGAGGACGATGGCCAGCCGTTCTCCTTTCTCTGCCACCCGCTCCTGGAGGGACAGCAGATGCACGCGCAGGGCGCGCAATTCGGCCCTGTAAGCGGGGTACGACAGGTCGCGAAACTCCGCAACATCGTGAATTACGGGATCAATCAGCGGCGGAGAGTCAACTGTCGCCTGCATCGTCCGAAACCGTTACCGGAATGCAATTGGTTCAATTGAAATCGCTGGAGACAGCATCAATAGTAAATATCGCTATGGGGTTAGTCAACTTGAAACGGCGGCATGGCCTGCAAAGTCTTTTTGCCTGAATCGGGATTCACGGGCCTCCTGGTGCCCTCCGGCAGCTCTAGCCTATCGTCCCGTTTGGATGAGCAGGTTTGGGATCCATCAGGGAAATCCTAAAATCAAACGAATCACAGTTCAGACAATTGCATCGCAATCCTCCTGTTGATCAGGCCGTTCAGCTTGAACAGGAAGGGGGATTCAAGTAACATCAGACTGCGAATAGGTGAGTGATGAGCGAAAAAAGGGACTTATTATCCGTGACCGACCTGTCTCAAGAGGAGACTCGCTCGGTCATCCAGCGGGCCGCTCTGGGCAAGTCCAGGCGCGGCCACGGGCCACTGGCTGGCAAGTCGGTGGCATTGCTGTTCGAGAAGCCCTCGCTGCGGACCAAGGTCAGCTTCCAGGTCGCCGTGGAGCAGCTGGGCGGATACTCCCTGTACATGGGGGGCGAAGAGGTCGGCCTGGGCGTGAGGGAGCCGGTCTCCGACGTTGCCCGCGTCCTCTCGGGGTATGTCGACTGCATAGTCGCTCGCGTCTTTAGACACGAGGACCTGCAGGATCTGGCGAGGTACTCCACCGTGCCAGTGGTCAACGCTCTGTCCGATTGGGAACACCCCTGCCAGACCATGGCCGATCTGCTGACCATATACGAACACAAGGGGGCCCTGGACGGCCTGACCCTGGCTTACATCGGCGACGGCAACAACGTGGCCCGCAGCCTGTGTCTCGCCCTGCCCGCTGTGGGCATGAATTTCGCCATCGCTTCGCCCGCAGGCTATGATCTGGACGGTGAAACGGTTGAGGCGGCCGGCAAACGAGGCGGCGGCAAGGTTCATAACTTGCGGTCTCCCGCAGATGCAGTGGCAGGGGCCGACGTCGTCTATACCGACGTCTGGGCCAGCATGGGCCAGGAGTCCGAGGCGGACGAGCGACGCAAGGAATTCGCCGGCTACACCGTCGATTCCGCGCTCATGGCGCAGGCGAGGCCCGGAGCACTGTTCATGCACGATATGCCAGCGCATTACGGCGAGGAGGTACCTCCCGGAATGCTGGAGCACCCCCAGTCGGTGGCCTACCCGCAGGCCCACAACAGACTGCACGCGCAGAAGGCGGTGCTGGAATTCCTGCTGGAAGGCGGATGATGGCAGCGCTCTCACTCCCACCCTAGCCCTCCCCCTCAGGGGAGGGGACTTCGGGAACATTCTTACCACGTCCCTCTCCCGATAGAGGATGAAAAATTTGCAAAGTCACTACACTTACTGAGACGTCAACCTTATGCCGCTCCCTATAGTAGCCATTGTTGGCCGCCCCAACGTGGGCAAGTCATCGCTCTTCAACCGCATCGTCGGCTGGAGGCATGCGATCGTGTCGGACGTGGCCGGCACCACCCGGGACCGCCTGATGGCCGACACGGACTGGGAGGGCCGCCGTTTCATTTTGCTGGATACCGGCGGGCTGGAGACTGACCCGGAGGGGAGCATTCGCTCCAAGGTCCAGGAGCAGGCCCAGATGGCCATGTCGGATGCTGACGTGATTGTTCTGGTGACCGATGTGGCCGAAGGCATCATGCCGTCCGACGCCATCGCCGCCAACCGACTGCGGACCACCCTCAAGCCGGTGGTGCTGGCGGTCAACAAGGTGGATAGCGACAACCGCGAGTTCAATACTCCGGAGTTCTACCAGCTTGGGATGGGAGACCCGACACCCATAAGCGCCTACCACAACTACGGCATCTACGAGTTGATGGAGCGGGTGCTGTCCAATCTTCCGGCCCTGGACGCAGCAGTGGACAACGACGGAGAGGATGAGTGGGAGGAGACCGAAGACAGTGACGACCTCCCTGCGCTGGACGAGCTGGAAGACGTACCGCCGCAGGCCGAACTGAACCTGGCAATCGTGGGGCGCACCAACGTTGGAAAGTCGGCCCTCATAAACGCCATCCTGGGGGAGGAGCGCGCCATCGTCAGTCCGGTGGCCGGCACTACCCGCGACGCCCTGGACACCCAGTTCACCTATCGGGGCCGCGAGGTGGTCGCCATCGACACGGCGGGCATGCGTCGGCGCGGACAGGTGGAGCGCGGCATCGAGAAATACAGCGTCATCCGTGCAGTGGGCGCCGTCGACCGCAGCGACATCACGCTGATTGTGGTCGACGCCATGGAGATGGCCACGGCCCAGGATACCCACATCTCCGGGCTCGCTTGGGAGATGGGCCGGGGCGTCATCGTGGTGGTCAACAAGTGGGACCTGCGGGAGGACCAGGACCGCTATGCCCGGGCCGAAGCTGAGGCGAAAGTGCGAGAGAGACTGCACTTCATGTCCTACGTTCCCGTCTGCTTCACCTCTGCCCTGCTGGGCCGCGGCATCGGCGGATTGATGGACACTGCCATGGACCTGTGGGATGAACGCCGCCGCATAGTCGCCAGCCGCGACCTGCAGTTCATGCTGGCCGACGCGATGTCCGAACACAGCCCGCCGATGGTCAAGCGGAACCGGGGCGTGAGGGCGCGTATCAACCGGATACGGCAAGTTGGCATCAATCCGCCCACCTTCCTGCTCACTGTCAATGACTCTCGGCTGATACACTACACCTACAAGCGATTTCTCGAAAACCGCATACGTGAAGCCTTCGGCTTCAACCGCACCCACCTCAGACTGGTCTTCCGCCGACAATGAGAGAGCTCCCCCGCACACTGGTCATCCAGGTTGCTGCCATTCCCCTGCTGGCCATAGCTGCCGTTCTGGGTGTTGTCTACCTGCCTGATCAGTCCCCTGTCTTCCAGTATGTCGCCGTTGTGATTTTCTCCTACCTCGTTGGGTCGCTTTCCTGGGGATACATGCTGCTGCGATGGCGTTCAGGGGTGGACGTGCGAAATTTCGGCAGTGGTCGTACCGGTATGTCCAATGTCCTCCGCACCGGGGGCGGCAAGGCGGCTGCCGCCGTGTTCGCCCTCGACGTCGCCAAGGGGCTGGTGGTGGTGATAGTGGCGCGCCAGGTTGCCGACGCCCATCTGGCGGAGGTTGCCGCGGCGCTGGTGGCCCTGGTGGGGCACAACTGGCCGGTGTTTCTCGGTTTCCGGGGCGGACGTGGAATCCTCACGGCGCTGGGAGGGCTGTCCATGATGACGCCGGTGCCGGCAGGAGTGGCAACCGCGACATTCCTGGTAACAGCCCTGGGCAGTCGCTACATATCCCTTGGCTCCATCGTGGGAGTGCTGGCCGGAGCCGCGTCGCTGGTGGGGCTGGCATTGGCCGGATGGTACTCCATCACTTACATGTATTTTGCCGGCGGAGCTGCCGCCATGATCATCTGGCAGCACCGCGACAACATACAGCGGCTCATCAACGGCAGCGAGAGGCGCCTGGGCGCACCCGCCGCCCCCGTGGAGTAGCGGCCGCCTAGGGGTTGAAGATGACCGACTCCTGCACGACCGGTGGCACACTGGCTTTCAACTCTTGTATTCAAGCTCGAAAAGTGCAACCTGCCGTTATATCCTCACTATAGCCTATAATGACCTAGAGAGAGGCTGGCGGCGGAACTGGGTTGATGACGCGATGGATAAGGCTGGGATTGGAATGGTGGGGGCAGCACTGGCTCCGCTTTCAAATGGTGGCAACTCCCCTGGGATCACTACTGTTGACTCTCTGGCTATCGCAAATGGAGAACGTAGGTTGGTTCTGGGATTCACAAGCTGAATTTGAGGTGGCGGCGAAGTTCGCCTCTGGTGGTATTCTGTTCTATACAGCGTCCTTTGCGGCTCTGGAAGCAGGGGTGATAATCATGGTCCTAGGATTGCAAATATACAAAAAGTTTGAGGAGGATCGTGAAAAACGTCGTCAAGTGTTTGTTGAGAGGCAACTGAATAAAGGGGCTGAGCTGTCGTTAGAGGCAAAACGAAGGAGCGAGGAAACAGGGGAACCGTACGAGAAAATCTTACAAGAACTAATCGCGGCAAACTGGCAACCCGATTAGGCTGCGCCGAGATGCTTGGCTAATTGCTAGAAGCCCCTGTCCTCCGAAGGCAGGGGTTTTGTCTTGCCCTGAAAGATCGTAGTTCCCAGCTTATCTGGGCGCTCGCTTACCGGCTATTGAAGTAGCGACTTTCTCTTTTGTAGGGACATGTGTCATTGGAATGGCCCGGCTTGGCGGTGTCGATACCTGAAAGCTGTACACTACCCATGTTATGCTTTTTGCACTCTTTTGATTTCGGGTGTTTCCCTTGTCAGCGAAAGTGGCCGTGGTGGGCGCGACAACCTGGGGCACAACCCTTTCCATGATCATGTCGGGAGAGGGGCGTCCGGTAGCGCTGCTCGCCCGGAACGCTGACGAGTGCGACAGGCTCGAGCGTGCCCGCGAGAACTCCCGGTTTCTGCCGGGCATCAAGTTCCCGGAACCGCTTAGGGTCTCCGCAGACCCGGCGGAAGCCCTGTCGGATGTTGCATTGGTGGTCATCGCCGTGCCCTCGGACCGCCTGAGGGAAAACGCCCGGCGCATCGCCAGCCACATCGACCCCGGTGCGGTGGTCGTCAACGCCACCAAGGGACTGGAGTTGCCCTCGGCGCTGCGCATGAGCCAGGTGCTTGCCGAGGAGTTGCCTACGTCACTGCTGCCCAGTATCTGCTCCCTCTCGGGTCCCAACCTGGCCAAGGAGATACTGCAGGGCAAGCCGGCGACTACCGTAGTCGCCTCTGAGTCCCCCGAGGCGGCGGAGCGGGCACAGGCGGCGCTGTTGTCGTCCCGCTTTCGTGTCTACACCAGCGACGACGTGGTGGGTGTGGAACTGGGAGGAGCGCTGAAGAACATCGTCGCGCTGGGCGCCGGCATCGGCGACGGCCTGGAGTTCGGCGAGAACGCCAAGGCGGCCTTCATCACGCGGGGCCTGGCCGAAATTGCCCGGCTGGGAGTGGCCGCGGGAGCGCAGCCGCTGACCTTCGCCGGCCTCGCCGGTGTCGGCGACGTGATCGCCACCTGTGCCAGCCGCCTCAGTCGCAACCGCTTTGTGGGGGAGCAACTGGCCTGGGGCCGCTCCTGGCCCGAAATCCGCGACTCCATGGACAATGTCGCAGAGGGTGTCAATGCGACTGGGGCAGCGCTCAAACTGGCCAGCCAGTTGGACGTGGAAATGCCCATCGCAGAGACCACTTACCGTGTGCTGCATGAGGGCCTGCCGCCGCGAGAGGCCGCCTTCGAGTTGATGCAGCGGCCCGTAGGCAGCGAGTGGTAGTCTAACTATCGCAATCGACCCAGCTCCAGCCCAGGCACGCGCTCCAACAGCCAGGCGGCCGCTGAACGGCGATGGCAGGGCGTACCCTCCGGCTCAAAGCAGAGCAGCGTAAGGTCGCCTGTCCCGGGCAGCCCCTCCAGGAACTCCCGGAAACCCGGGTCCCGCTCGTGAGTCTCGTCAAGTTCTTCGCGGTAACGCACATCCAGGGCTGCGAAACCCAAGTCACCGGCTCGGTACTCCGTCAGCAGAGCCCGGGACGGGTACAGCGCCGGCTGCACCTCCCACTCGGTTCGTCGTCCCCTGGGATGAGCCCTCGAGATCCGGTATCGGACTCCAACCCAGTGGCGAGGCTCGTAGAAGCTGGCGGTGTAGAGCATGCTTTACACTCACTCCCGTTCTGGACCTGCTTGTTGGTGCTCATTCCGGTGAGTATTTGCGGCGCGCCGCCTCGCCAGGACGGGACGGGCGGCAAAAATGACTGCCCCGACGATAATCACGCTGATATAGGTGATGAACCGGTCAACCAGCACCAGGGCCGTGGCCGACTCCTTGGCCAGCGCGGCGAGTCGAACGGCGAGGCCGGCCACGCCCGACTCCACGGCGCCGACGCCGCCCGGAGTGGGCACCAGCGACAGCAACGAGTTGGCCAGGGTCAGGAACATGACCAGCGCGACGCTGAGGTCGAACCCCAGCGCCATTGCCACCAGGTACATCCTGCCCATCTCGGCGGCCCATCCCAGCAGGCCCAGGCCCGTGGTGTGCACCGGCTGATGCCGGACGGTGGCGGCGCCGGCCAGGAAACGCTCGAATCGGGAGGCCAGAAATTCTGGCAGCAGCCTTAGGAACAGCGACCTCAGTCGCAACAGGGCGACAAGCAGAACGGCCAGTAGGACCACCAGCAGGCCAGCGATACCGGTTACCAGCGCCCAGGCCGACCCGCCTCCGGCCTCGCCGACCAGGAACGGGGCCGCGATGACCAACAGCAGCGCCACCAGCACCACGTCCAGCAGCCGTTCCGCCAGCAGCGTCCCGATGGCCCCCGAGAACGCCGCGTTGTATTCCTCGCGGTACAGGTAGGCTCGGTATGCGTCGCCCAAGCGCAGCCAGCCAATGGAGTTGACGAACCAGCCGAGCAGCACGGCCCGGCTGCAGAACAGGATGCCGGGGACGGGCTCGCTGTCGCCGGAGATTCGAGCGGAATTCTGCAGCAACAGGCGCCAGCGCGCCCCGCGGAACAGGAAAGTCGTGTAGTGGACTGCGAACGCGGCCACGAGGAGCCAGGGGTCTGCGGACCGGGCCTGTTGCCAGGTTACCTCGATGTCGACGTCAAACCGGGTGACCAGGAACAGCAAAAAGCCGCCCGCCACCAGGAAGGATACGAGGGCAGGAACGGAAAAGATTCTCTTCCGCAGGGACTCGAATCTGAGTTGCGCTACGGATTCCGGTTCGGCGCTGCCCTCATCTCCGACAGCCATTAGCGGCGGAAACCCGCACTATCGGTAAATGGCCGTTCAGCCCGGTGAGGCCGGGCCATTGCTAGCGCAGTTCCCGTGGCATGGTGAAGGAGACGTCCTCCTCGACGCCGCTGAGCATGGTCACGCGTTCCGGCGCCAAGGCCTCGATCACGCTCTCCACCAGGATCTCGGGGGTCGAGGCGCCGGAGGTAACGCCGACCTTGTTCTTGCCGTCCAGCCATTCCGGGTCGATTTCCTCGGGACCGTTGATCAGGTAGGCCGGCACTCCCTGGGCCGCGGCCACCTCCCGCAGGCGATTGCAGTTGGAGCTGTTCTGCGCGCCGATGACCAGCACCAAATCAACGCTGCCGGCCATCTGAGTCACCGCCTCCTGGCGGTTGGTGGTGGCATAGCAGATGTCGTTGCGCACCAGGGCCTGAGGAAACCGGTCCTTGATGGCGTCGATGGCGTGGGCAGTATCACGCACCGAGAGCGTGGTTTGGGTCAGCACGGCGATTTCCTCGTCGTCCCCCCAGGTTGGCAATTCGGCGGGAGCGTTATCGTCGATGAGGGTCATTTCGACCTGGCCCATGGTGCCCCGCACTTCCTGGTGTCCCCGGTGCCCCACCAGCAGGACGCGGCGCCCCTCCCGGCTGTATTTCTTGGCCTCGTTGTGGACCCGAGTGACCAGCGGGCAGACGGCGTCGATGACACGCAGGTTGCGGGCCCTGGCCTTTTCGAAGTCCTCCGGTGGCGAGCCGTGGGCTGAGAACACCACCAGCGAGCCCTCGGGCACCTCGTCCACCTCTTCCACGGTTATTGCGCCGCGCGACTCCAAGTCATTGACCACGTACGGATTGTGGACGATCTGGTGCTTGACGTACACGGGCGGTCCGTAACGGCGCAGGCATACGTCCACCACGTCGATGGCGCGGACAACGCCGGCGCAGAACCCCCTGGGTGAGCTGAGCAGGACCTCCAAAGCGTCCCTCCTGTGGCCGGGCAAAGCACGGGTGAAACCGCAGCGGCCAGAATGCCGGAATATGATAGCACAGGGGTTCCCTGTTCAGTTCAAGCGGCTTCGATAGCGTTCCAATTTAGGTGGTATGGGATGTAGGATAGGCTGGGACTGAGTGGGGAGGTGAGGAGTGATGGGGTTGCTTTTCGAACTGGAAACCCGGTTGGAACAGGAATTGCCGCTACGCCTGCAGTGGACATTGCAGGAATCTTTGGACCAGTACCGCCCGCAGTGCCGCGATTGCGGACTGCTGATGCACCGCCATCACCGCTACTCCCGGTCCATCGCCACCCGATACGGCCTGCTGGAGTTGCAGATACCGGTGTTCCGCTGTGGGGACTGCCGCAGCATGACCAGTGGTGCGGAACTGCTGGGCGACGAGGAACGCTACCGCAGGTATTCAAAAAAACTGCCGACTGGGCCGTGAGATTGGCTGCTCTGGGGCTCAGCTATACTCAGGCTGGCCGGTTGGTGGGCAGCGTCAAGAGCACTCTTTGCCGCTGGGTCAGACAGGAGGCAGTGAGAGAGCCGGTGCAGTCGGGGCAAGTCTGGGAACTGGACGGAATGTGGACCAGGACCCGCTTAGGACCCAGGGAAATGAGGGTGATCCGGGACGAAATGGGCACTGCCCTGGGGTCTTTCGAACCCTGGTCCGAGGTGATAGACCAAGCCTGGCGGCAGGCTGAGGGCACTCCGGTCCACTTGGTGAGCGACGATGATCGTGCCATAGCTGCCGGAATTGAGTTGGTTTACGGGAGGGAGGCGCCCCACCAGCTCTGCCAGTTCCACCTGTTGCGGGAATACCGGCGCAACGTGGGCCATCAGGGATTCAGGGCGGCAAGGGCGTTGCTGGAATCCGCCAGCAGAGCCGAGGCAGAGGAGCATGCCCGGGAGGCAATTATCCGCAGCGGAGGCAAGGCCCTGGATTGGTGTCGCAAAGCATCGGGAAAGGGTATGACCCATCTGGGGACAGGGCATGAAAGACACCGGACAACATCACGACTGGAGCGTCAGAACCGGGAGTACCGCAGACGGGAAAAGATGGGAACCGTCTGGTCGCCCCACAACCTGCTGGCACTGCTCCAAATCAGGGGCCTCATAAATCAAACCACCTAATTCGGAACCCTGCCAGCGGCTTCTGATCAGTCCCGCCCAAGGCGGGGCTATGCTATAATTCGTCGGCACTTGAGACCTCCTCCGGTGGCTTTGCGTGGCGAAATTCCCTCGCGCAGCCAGCCCGGAAGATACCTCTATCCCCGCTGTCCAGGAGGCCCGCATGGTCAGTATTCACGACGAGATGGTTGTGTTTTCGGGAAATGCCCATTCTGACCTAGCCCAGTCGGTTTGCGACTACCTGGGGATACCGGTGGGCCAGGCCGAGGTGTTCAAGTTCGCCAACGATAACACCTTCGTTCGCATCCTGGAAAACATACGCCAGCGCGACGTGTTTATCGTCCAGCCCACCTGCGCTCCGGTCAACGACAACATAATGGAACTGCTGATCATGATCGACGCCTGCAAGCGGGCGTCGGCCGGGCGCATCACGGCCGTCATGCCCTACTACGGCTACGGCCGCACCGACAAGAAAGACCAGCCCCGGGTGCCGATCACGGCCCGGCTGGTGGCCGACCTGCTGACTGCTGCAGGTGCCGACCGGGTGCTGACTGTCGACCTGCATGCCGCGCAGGTTCAGGGCTTCTTCAACATGCCGGTGGACGAGCTAACAGCCGTGCCAATACTGACACAGTACTTCGCGGACAAAGGCCTTGAAAACCTGGTGGTGGTGGCAGTTGACATAGGCATCAGCAAGAAAGCGCGGGACGTGGCAGAGCGGCTGTCTGCCCCGCTGGCCATCATTGAGAAGCGGCGCACCGACAACAGCGGTAAGAGCGAGTTGATGAACGTCATCGGAGACGTCGAGGGCAAGGTCGCGCTGACCTTCGACGACGAAATAGACACCGGCGGCACGGTGGCCAACGCGGCCCAGGCCCTGCTGGACCACGGCGTGAAAGAGGTCTACTGCTGCGCCTCCCATGCCGTTCTATCGCGCAACGCGCCAGAGACGATGGCCAAAAGCGCCTTCAAGGAGATAGTCGTTACTGACACCATCCCCATTGGGCCCGAGAAGCGCAACGGAAAGATAACTGTGCTTCCGGTGGCCCCCCTCCTTGGAGAGGCAATTTATCGCATCCACTACGGACAATCCATCGGCGAAATGTTCAACAACTAGGAGCCATCAGGTAGTCTCCAACAAGGGCGCACAGCTGTGCGCCTCTACATTTTGGCGAGAATTCCACCTGCGGCAAGGAGCTGATGAAGATGTACGACCTGCTGATAAAGGGCGGAACGGTGGTCGACCCCTCGCAGAACATTCACGGCGTGAATGACGTGGCCATCGAGGACGGCAAGATTGCGCGAATCGCCGCTGACATTGATGCCTCCGAGGCAACGCAGGTGGTGGAGGTCAAGGGCAAGGTGGTCACACCCGGCCTGATCGACCTGCACACCCATGTGTTCGCCGGGGTCAATGCCACCGGAGTGGAGCCGGACATCGGCGGGGTGCGCTCGGGCGTCACCACCATGGTCGACGCCGGTAGCTCGGGCTGCGACACCTTCGGCGGCTTCCCGAGACACATTCTGCCCAACAGCGATACGGAAATTATCTGCCTGCTCCACATCTGCCGCACCGGGCTGGCCACTACCCCAGACATTTTCAGCCCCTCCAGCATCGACCTCGACCACACCGTGGAGACCATCAACGAGAACCGCCACATCATCTCCGGCGTCAAGGCCCGGATGGTGTCACCCGCCCTGGAGATAATGGGCATGGAAATGCCCCGGATGGCCAAGCGGGCCGCCAAGGAGGCCGGCGTCCGCTTGATGGTGCACATCGGCGACACCGAGAAGCGCTACGACGCCAACGTAATCCGCGAACTGCTGCCCATCCTCGAGGAGGGCGACATTGTCACCCACTACTTCACGGCCAACCCCGGCGGCGTGCTGGACACTGACGGCAAGCTGGTGCCCGAGGCCAAGGAGGCCCACGAGCGCGGTGTCTGGCTGGACACGGCCCATGGGCGGATGAATTTCAGCTTCAACGTGGGCGAGCGGGTGATTGACCAGGGCGTGCTGCCCCATTGCATCAGCACCGACCTGACCGTGCCGGGCCGCGCCCGTACGGTGCACAGCATGACCGAGATGATGACCCGCTTCCTGGCCATGGGCTTCACCCTCGACCAGGTGGTCACCATGTGTACTGAGAACCCGGCCAAGGCGGTGGGTGTCGACGACCGCATCGGCACTCTGCAGGCCGGCAAGCAGGCCGACCTGTCGGTCCTCGACATCCAGGACGGTGACTGGGTGGTCTACGACGTGCTGGGCGACTCCCGCAAGTCCGACAAGGCAGTGACGCCGGTGATGGCCGTCAAGAAGGGCCAGGTCTTCGAGGCCGCCTGGGGCCCCCGCCCCTGGGGCTGGGCGCCGGATTCGGCGTAGGGGCTGGGGAGTTGAGTGAGTCCCAATTCCTTTGGTAACTACTATTTACGGAGGGCACAAGCTGTGTAGTTAGAGTTGCCCTGCATTTAATCCAGTAATGGAAACGGCCTGGACCACGTCGGGATGTGGGTCTGGCCAGTGAATGCGATGGTCTCTTTCCACTGCATGAATCAGGCGCTGGCTGGTGTCAGCAGGACCCATAAGATAGACTTCCACTCCCCAATCCTGCATTTCTCTGACGAGGCTAGCAAAATCCCCGTCTCTTGAGTAGATTACCAGAACCGTATTTTCAGGGTCGTGCCCGCAGTCGCTCTTAACTTGCTGAACGATTGCCGAATCCAGATTGGCCTTGTCCGCTTTAACCCTCCACTTCAATTTTTTTAGCTCGCTGATAGCGGCTTCTTGATCGGGCCTCGCGAACGCTTTGAACACTTCTAGTTCGGTTTGTGGAGCGATGCGGTCCAATTTTTCCATGAGGAAATCATCCATCTTTGAGATGTCTCGAGCCGCGACTCCAAGATTCTGAAAGTCCAATACCACTACAAGCCTGTTGCGTGGCTGGATTTCTACTCGTCGAAAGAAGTTCATGCTCAACCCTCTATCTTGAGCTACAGAATAGATTGCCGCTAATGAATGAGCGTCGGGAGCCGCTCTCCCCGTCTCCCATCTCGAGAGCGTATTGGCTGGAACTCCGATCAATCGAGCAAAATCAGCTTGAGTTAGACTTAGCCTATTTCTACAATCGACAATACTCGCGGGGTCGAAACGAAAACTCCCCTTATCTGCAGGAGCCATTCCTTCCTCCAAATATGGCCTACGTCTATTGTATACTGTTCTGTAGATAAATCAACATATCTGTATATTTGCATCGAGTAATCGCTAACAAGGGTAAGTCAAGAAGGTTGGCGAAAGGAGATGCCGTAATCTAGCTGTTGGGCCGCTGCCCTCGTTTGCGCCCCCGCAAGGCCCGCGCGACGGGCCGCAGTTTGGCGCGGAGGCTGAAGCGGCGGCGGACGTTGTCGGCGATCAGCGGCGCGAGGTGCTGGTTGCCGGCGACCAGCGGGGCCACCCAGGCACGCAGCTCCTTCATTGTTGGCGTCTTCTCGTCCCATGATGGGACGAAACTGTCGATGGGATGCCACTGGCGTTCACTCTTGAAACGCGTCATCACCGTGCCGCCCGCTTCCTGCACTACCAGGACGCCTGCGGCCATGTCCCACATCCGCGGCGCGCCGAATATGCCGTACTGCATCACACCCCGGCCTACCATGGCCAGCTCGTAGGCGATGCTGCCGGTGGTGCGAAGCTCGCCCTCCTTGCCGGCCAGCCCGCCAGCGAAGCGGTTGGCAACGCCGAAGTACCCCGGCAGTCCGATGAGGCGGTTGGGAATGGGCTGCTCAGTCTCCAGTACATTGACGGGCTCACCCGGCTCCTCGGTCTCTGCCGTCATAGGCGAGATCCTGGCACCGCCTCCCCGGCGGCAGTGCAGCACGAAGCCACCGCCGTCGGCGGGCCACGGGATGTAGAGCGCCGCCGCCACAGGGCGTCCGCGATGAATCACGCCGATGGACGAGGCATAGACCGGGAGGCCGTTCAAGAAGTTCGTGGTGCCGTCCAGGGGGTCCAGCACCCACAGCGTATCGCGGGCTGGCTCCTCGGACTGCTTTTCCTCCTCGGTGGCCTCCTCGCCCAGGATGCCGTGGTCGGGAAAGCGGCGCAGGATCTCGGCGGCCAGGTACGCCTGCGTCTGCTTGTCCGCGGCGGTGACCGGGTCCCGCTGCTTGTCGTCCTTGAACTCGACCTCGATACGCTTCCCGAAATGGCCGGCCAAGATGTTCCCGGCACCCCGGGCGATGTCCACCGCGTGGCGTTCTATCTCGAGAATCTGCACGTCGTCCAGGAGTTGAGCCATCACTTCACCAACTGTGCCGCCCTTATCGTTAACTCCGGACCGGCATGGCGCAAGGGTACCATCATCTCTTTTACTGGCGCCATGCGGCTGATAAATTGCCGTCCCGTCTGTTTGCGGATGCTGGCATTGGTGACTGGCTGGTATAATCCGGCGAGTTGATTTTCACCCTCACCCCAAAGCTCTCCCTCAAGGGAGAGGGGGAGCAAGGGCAGCGCTGAGGAATTTAGTATGGACTTGGGACTAAAGGGCAAGGTCGCGATCATAGGTGGGGCCAGCAAGGGGTTGGGCCGGGCGTGCGCCCAGGTGCTGGCAGAGGAGGGGGCGAAGGTTGCCGTCTGCAGCCGCACCGCCGCCGATCTGGAGCAGGCGGCCGATGAGATCCGGGAATCCACCGGCGCCGAGGTGCTGTCTTACCCGGCGGACCTGGACCGGCTGGAGAGCATCAACGGGCTGATAGGCGCGACGCTGGAGCAGTTCGGCGGCATCGACATACTGGTAAACAACTCCGGCGGGCCGCCCCTGGCGCGCTCGGCGACAGCAACCGAGGAGCAGTGGGAGACGGCAGTGCAGCGGTCCCTGATATTCTTCGGCCGTATGTGCCGTGAAGGGATCCCGCACCTGCAGCAGAGAGGCGGCGGGCGCATCATCAACATCCTGGCCAGCACCGTGTACAACCCCATCCCCAACCTGGCGCTGTCGGGCGCGACGCGCATGGGCGTGATCGCCTACGCCAAAAGCCTGGCCGACGAAGTGGGACGCGACGGCATCCTGGTCAACAACGTGTGCCCCGGGTCCATCCTCAGCGAGCGCATGCTGTCCAACGTGACCTCCCGGGCCAACGAGCTGGGCGTCACCGTCGACGAGGCGCTGGCCATGCGGGCCGCCGACACCGCCGTGGGCCGCGTCGGGGAGCCTGTGGAGCTGGCCAATCTGGTGGCCTTCCTGGCCTCGGACCGCTCCACCTACATCACGGGCACCACCATCCTGGTCGACGGCGGCCTGGTCCGCTCGGTGATGTAGGGGTAAGGCCGGATGCGTAATGGTATTTGAGCGCAAGCATGCACAGGAGCCGACGGACGCGGCGGGCTACCTGGACCGGGGCAATCGTTACAGCCGCAACGGGGTGTATCACCGCGCCATCCAGGACTACACCACGGCCGTCGAAATGGATCCGGACTTGGCCGAGGCCTGGTACAACCGGGGCTGCTCTTGGTACGAGGTTGGTGACTTCGAGAAATCCATCGACGACCTGACCCGCGCCATCGAGTTGGCTCCGTCCAACGGGATCTACTACGGGCAGCGCGCCCTGGTCCACCACTTCAACGATCAGCCGGACCTAGCCGAGGCCGACCAGGAGATGTGCGACGAACTTCGGTTCGGTGAGGAGTCCGGTTAGGCGCGCATTGACCTGCGCGTCATTGTAACCCGCACCCAACCAGACGAACCTGGCTATCGCACAGGCCAGACTGTTACCTGCCCGCAGTTGAGGGCCGCTTTCGTATAGCGAGTCACATACGGCTCCCCCGGATGGTCACCATCCATTCAGGAGGTCCAGCATGCAGTCCACCGATCTCAACCTCACGACCACCGTAACCGGGTACCAGAGATTCCTGTTCCTCAAGCTCCAGCAGGGTCCCGACCCCGCTGGCCTCGCCGAGGCCATGGCGCAGTTGGGCGATGGCATGGAGAACATGCATTACGTGGACGGGCCGCCATCCCCCGAGGCCTTCCAGCGCGGGCGGTACCAGATGCTCAGGGTGGAATCGTCGATGACCCGTGAGCAAGACATTCCCCATGCGGCCGTGCGGGATGCGGTGGCCCTCGTCCGGCTGGAGGGGGAGTCGGAAGAGCCGCTGCTGCAGTACGAGGACGCACTGAAGGCACTGCTGGAAGATACAGGCGGCAGTGTGGAGACCCTGTCGGGGGTGCAGCGGCCCCGCAGCTACACCAGTCACGCCATGACCCAGTACGCCTACGCCCGTGCCCAGCAGCCGGGCCCGGGATCAACGCATCCCCTGGGCGTGGTGACGCCGATGAACAAGAACGCCCAGTGGTGGGGCATGGACTGGATGCACCGGGAGAGCTTTTTCCTTCCCCGCTACGATGCCGACGAGAACATGGCGGTCAAGGGACACGCGCTGGCCGCCGACGCGGGCATATCCTGCATCACGCGGCGACTGGTGCACGCCCCCGATGGCTACGGCCAGGATGGTAGCTATGACTTCGTCGGCTACTTCGAGTTTGCCGAGGCGGACGCGGAGACATTCTCGGCGGTGATGGCAGCGCTGCGCGATACGGTGCAGAATCCCGAGTGGGCCTACATCAGCGAGGGCCCCGAGTGGTGGGGCCGCCGCGTCGGAGCCCCCGCCGAGCTGTGGAGCGGCCGGTAGTGCATCGCGGCACGGACACTCCCGCATACTATAGGACTACGGATTGATGAGGGTCTCCAAATGACCCCTCTCCTTCTGGGCCAAGGTGAGCGTATTTCTCGTATTCGCAGTTACGATGGGTTCGCCGCTGTCTGCTGACTTGACGCGGCGCAGGTGAACGCCGCGTCTCTGTCGGGGTTTCGCTCCCAGGGCGACTGGAATGTCCGCCGCCACCAATTCCGTCTGAATCAGGATTTGCAGGATCGGGATCCCATCAGCGAAATCCCGAAATCAATCGAATCACAGTTCAGACAAGGCCCTGCAATCGCCCCGGCATCACTCCCAGACTTGGGCGGCGATGGCGAGGGCGCTCAGCGCCGCAGGGTAGCCAGCGTAGCCTCCCGTCTGCATCAGGACCTCCGTCATTTCCTCCTTGCTGAAACCCACGTTGAGGCCCGCCTGCAGGAAGTTGCGGAGCTGGGCGTCAGCGCGCAGGGCGGTCAGCGCGGCAGTGGTGCACACCACCCGGGACTTGAGGTCCAGGCCAGGGCGGAAGAATATTTCTCCGAAGGCAAACTGGAAAGTAATCAACCGGATGTCCGGAGCGAGATCAGTCACCGCGTCGGTGTAGCCTCCGCGGTCCTGGGTCCCCATCAGCCGCTCCCGGAGATCTCGCCCACGCGCCTCCATCTCCTCCAGGCTGACTTCAGGCACCTCCGTCTGCGGCGGCTCGATTCCTCTCTCCCGGAACGCCTCGTGCGCCACCTCCAGGGAGTTGACCGTTGACGGGAACCCGGCGTAGATGTTGCAGTGGATCAGCGCCTCCTGGATCTCCTCGGCGCTCAGGCCCAGGGTCAGCGCGCTGTGGACGTACGTCTCCAGCTGGGAAAGCCGCTGCAGCGAGGTCAGTACGGCCAGGGTCGCCAGCATCCGGTAGCGGATGTCCAGGCCGGGTCGGGCCCACACCGACCCGAAGATCGATTCTCCCGTGAAGTTCCTCAGCCCCGGAACGCTGGCCGTCGCCCGTGGCCTCCGACTTGGATACGACCCGTGCTGCATTCGGTCGCGTATCTCGTTGCCCTTGCGCCTGAGTTCCTCGCGACTGCTCATTGATACCTCCGGCCTTATCGGCACAAATTTGCGGCCCAGTATACGCCATGCCGCAAACTGGGGACTCGCTTTGAGTACCGGCTACACCACCCTAAAGTGGGCCTCGGTGGGCACACAGTCGACACCGTTGACGGGCACCACGTCCTGCGGGCAGGCGGAGAACGCGACCACGCAGTCCATTTCGGCCAGCAGCGTGATGTGATCTCCCGGCCCGCACACCGGGGGTTCGAAACTGACAGAACCGTCCGGCCCCACGGGGATGTTCATGAACAGGTTCCATGGGCTGGGCGTTTCCGGCGGAGTCAGGCCCAGTTCCCGCATCGCGGCTGCCAGGTTGTCGGTGCAGTTATCGTGGTAGCCCTCGCAGCCCAGCAGCTCGTAGCGGTACCGGTCGCAGGCCGACATCAGGGTGTCGTGAATCCCGCCTGAGGAATCCTCCACCACCGTCAGTATCGGGCGCCGGTGGTTGGTCACCATGGACTGGCCCACGACGGGCATGATGCGTCCCAGCGACGTCCGGCAGTGCTCCATCGACATGAACTCGGTGAGGTCATCGGGGCGAAAGGCCCAGGTGTCGACTACCTGCTGGCCGTGGGAATTGATCACCGCGACCCTCTGGCCCCTGGACACGAATGCCGCCTTGCCCCGCCGGGCGGGAATTGTGATCAGCGATTCTGCGGTCATTTGGGACCTCCCCATTTGGAGATTCTGGGTTCCTTGAGGAATAACGGATTTCCAACAGCACATAGGCGCGCTGGGTGAAACGCATGTAGAATTACCACAAACCAAGGGGTCGCAACCATCTCAATCCTCCCGCACAGAAGGAGAGGGCAACCATGACCAGCCAGCACACCGCAACGAAAGACCAGCTGTCAGAGCGTTCAAACTCCGTGATTGAGGCCTCGAAGCAGGGCCTGTTCGAACTCTCCAGGGATGTTCACGCCCATCCGGAGCTGAACTACCAGGAATTCTACTCCTCCGACGCCCTGGCCGGGTTCCTCGAGAGGCACGACCTCACGGTCGAGCGGGGCCTAGGCGGTATCGAGACGGCATTCCGGGCGGTCATCCCCGGCGGCGGCGGTGGTGGCCCGACCATCGCGGTGCTGGCGGAGTACGATGCGCTGCCCGAGATAGGCCACGGCTGTGGACATAATCTCATCGCCATGGCCGCCATGGGGGCTGCCCTAGGGCTGAAGGCCAACTCCCAGGAACTGCCTGGGACGGTGATGGTCATCGGTACGCCCGCCGAGGAGGGCGGCGGCGGCAAGATTCGCCTGCTGGAGGCTGGGGTGTTCGACGGCGTGGACGCCACCCTGTCATCCCATCCCTTCTCCAACCGCACCATCGTGCCGGCAACGGCGGCCCGGGGAGAGAGCTGGAGCCTGGCCATGGTTGGATACCGGTACATGTATCACGGCAGAGCTGCCCACGCGGCAGCGTACCCCGAGGCGGGAATCAACGCCCTGAACGCTGTCATTCACCTGTTCACCGGCATCGATGCCCTGCGCCAGCATCTGCGGGACGACGTGCGCATGCACGGCGTGATCACCGACGGGGGCACGGCGCCCAATGTGGTGCCGCAGTTCGCTGCCGCCAATTTCATGCTCCGTTCGCGGGACGGCAGGTACCTGAGCGACGAAGTCGTGGGCAAGGTGAGAGCGGTGGCGGAGGGTGCGGCGGCCATGACCGGCGCCCGGCTTGAGGTGGAGGAATTCTACCCGTTCTACGAGAACGTGCAGCCCAACGTGACCCTGGCCCAGGCAATGTCCGCCAACCTTGAGGCATTGGGCGTCCGGCTGGACGAGCCGATACCCGGTCGACCGGGCAGCGGCGCATCCACTGACTTTGGCAACGTCAGCAAGGCCATGCCCGGCTATGAACTGCGTTACGCCGTCAGCGAGACCCCGGTGCCCTCGCACACCACCGATATGCAGGAGACGGCGGTGACCGACTTGGCCCTGTCCAACGCCCTGCAGGTGGCCAAGGCCCTGAGCCTGACGGCCGCAGACCTTCTGCGCGACGCATCGCTGGTGGAGGCGGCCAAGGCCGAGTACGCAGAGCGCCAAGGCTGACGCTGGCTCTCGAATATTCTCTCTTCTTCCCGGAGAGCGAAATCATTGTATTGATGGGTATGTCTGGCCACGATTGTTTTCCGCGATCAGGGCACCCACAAGGGGCGTCCCTACGGGACGGTCCGTGACTGGTAGAGGCAACCCTTGTGGTTGCCCCCGTTACCAATCACCTCAAAGCGGTCGGGCTACCAGGAGGGCTAGGGTGGGGGTGAAAAGGTAACCGGAAGGAACCTTAGAGGGAGTGTGACTAATCCCCTCTCCCTCAGGGAGAGGGTTAGGGTGAGGGCGTACCTTAGTTGTCTGAATCAGGATAAGAGGATGTGGAGGATCGGATTCCATCAGCTAAATCCTGAAATCAAACGAATCACAGTTCAGACAACTACTTCGCAATCGCTCGGTCAAGGGGTGCGCATAAGTCCCCTCACCCCACTGCGGGCAGGACCTCCTCGGTGAATCGGGCGAATTGCTGCGCCTGGTTCGGCGAGGCGAACCGGACGATAAAGTAGTCGGCGCCGCTGGCCTTGTATGCCTGTATCGTGTCGATGCACTTCTGGACCGGGCCGAAGACGCACAGCAGGTTCCTGCTGATGACCTCGTAGGGAATGCTGTAGTACGAGCGCATGTACTGGTCCCCCTCAGCGAGAGCGACGTCGTCATCGTTCAGGTTCACGGACACGTACAGGCAGCGTCCTATGCTGGCAGGGTCGCGGCCGAATTCGCCGGCGTTCTGCTCGATCCTGTCCCAGCACTGGTCGAACAGGTCGGTGGACGGGACGTTGGTGATCCACGCGTCGCCGTACTCGGCCACCCGCGAAAGCCCGCGCTTGACCCAGTTGCTGGAAATCCAGAGGGGGATGGACGGCTGCACTGGCCGCGGCTCCAGCTCCACGTCCTCCAGCGGGTAGAACTCGCCGTCGCTGCTGACCGCCTCCCCCGTCCACAGGGCGCGCATCACGCGGATGCTCTCCTCCATCCGCGCGGCGCGTTCGGTTATCGGGACGCCGACGGCCGCGTGCTCGTTGACGAACATCTGGTTGTTGCCACGGCCCGCGCCCAGGCCCAGGATGGTCCGGCCGCCGGATATGGTGTCGATGGTGGCGGCCGCGTGGGCGAGGTGGACGGGATGGCGCAGGGCATTGAGCAGCACGGCAGTACCGATCCTGACCCGGCTGGTGCGGGCGGCGACGGCGGCCATGGCGGTGAGCGGCTCCATGCGGGGCTTGGAGGTGATGCTGTCGCCGACCCAGACGGAGTCGTAGCCCGCCCGTTCCGCTGTCTCGGCCATCTGCCAGACCTGCTCCACCCTCGGCCCGTTGCTGCCGGCGTATACCAGCACGCCCCGGGTGGGCAGCAGGACTCCGAATTTGTCACCAAGCGCCATCGTGTCAACCTCTCATTGCACAGAAATCCCCTCCCTTGAGGGGGAGGGGGAAACAAGGGGCCCCTAGTCCTCAACCTCGACGATCATTTCGATCTCGATAGGCATGCCGCCAGGGAGCGTGGCCATTCCGACGGCGGACCTAGCGTGGCGACCCCGATCGCCGTACAGGTTGATCAGAAGGTCCGATGCCCCGTTGGCCACCCGGGGAGTGTCGCCAAAGTCGGGTGTGGAGTTGACCATAGCCAGGAGCTTGACGATCCGGCTCACCTTGTCCAGGTCTCCGATGGCGCCCTTGAGGTTGGTCAGCAGGTTCAGCATGGTCTGCCGGGCGCAGTCGTAGCCCTGCTCGATGGTGACATCGCCGCCAAGCTTGCCCGTGTGCAGCAGGCCGCCGCCCGGCAGGCCCGGGCCGGTGCCCGACAGGAACACCAGGTTACCGGTGCGGACGAAGGGGATGATGTTGCCGGCGCCCGGTGCACGCGCAGGGGGTAGCTCGTAGCCCAGTTCCTTCAGCTTGTTCTCAATTTCTGACATGAGGTGGTTCCTCCTGTTTTCAGCTTGCTTTCATAGCCTACCTGCGACCCCGCCAATTGTAATCGGTTCAGGGGATGTGGCAACCCGCTGGCGGGACTGGTTCTGGCCTTGGATCTGTGTCTGCCAGGCTCCGCAATATTATGCCGGAGCTCAAAAGGCGGTTGACGGTAGTTTCTGTACAAATCTAAAACCTTCACACATTTCACATTTTCTGCGCCCGTATTTTCACTCTGATTACACATGGGTGGGATAAGTTGTGCATGTGAGGTTCCCATATACGACATGTGCGTGGGTACAGGATTGAATCATCCGGGTAGGGACGCATACCACTTCACCTTGTTCCGGGGAAACAGGTAAGTCCCGTTCATATTCAGTAACAGACAGAAGGGCCAACCATGATAGACGCTTCAATACTCCTTATGATTTTTCTTCCCCTCTTTCTCGTTTTCGTTTTGGTGGCAACCCTTTGCCGCATCCGTGTCATAAAAGGCAGTCCCAACCTGGGGAGTGCGTTTGCGGGGCCGGGTGTCCTGAAGGGCGAAGTCACGAACCTCGAACTGAACAGTGACGAGCCCGGCACCATCCTCGCAACCTGGGACGCAGCGGAGCCTGCCCCCACCGAATACCGGGTCAACTGGGCAAGCTCGATCGGTGAGTTCCCCTCTTACGAGGAAACCTTCGGCAATGCTTATCCGCAGGCCAACGCATTCAGGATCACTGGCCTGGTTGCCGGTGCTGAGTACCACGTGCGAGTAAGGTCCCGCTACCTGGACGAAAGGGGTCGCGAGATGGAGCGAGGGCCCTGGACGCCGATGGCCCGGGTGGTCGTCGCCGGTGGAGCCCACGAGGCTGCGGGTGCGATGGCGTCGGATGCGCTGGACGACCATGAATGCGGCGTAGCAGAGATGCTGGATGAGTCGACCCGTGAGAGAATCCGTGCCTTCGCGCATCGAGTTCTTCCGGGCAAGGCCACTCCGCAGCCGGTCCAGGATGACGTGGGAGACACCGTGTCAGACGGCGACGACTCCCGGTATTCCCTGGCGGGTGTTGCCGATCTACGCTGAAATCCGGCGAGTTTGAAAACCGATAGGCCGGTCGCTTCCTGGGCTTACTCTCTCCTCATTCCGCCGGGACGGCCTGGGTTCCCCGCGTTTTACTGCCTCCTGTCGCGGGGGACCCACCGGCGGTCCTGCTTGATTCAACGGGAGATCTTGCTCTGGCCAGCGGGCTTCATACGGCCGCTGCCAACCCAAGCCCGGCGCCTACCTGCCCTCCCGGATAAAGTCGGCCTCCCGCTCTGCCATCATGATGATGGTGGCGTTGGTGTTGGCCCGCACGATGTCAGGCATCACCGCCGCATCCACCACCCTCAGTGCCGCAACTCCGTGCACTCGGCAGTGCTGGTCCACCACCGCCAGCGGGTCTGACTTTGGCCCCATCTTGCAGGTCACCGAGGTGTGTCCGGCAATCCCCGCGTTCTGTTGCAGCCAGGCGTCCAGAGCGTCGTCGCTGGCCATGTCTGCATCGGTGGGTGCCAGGCGCTCCTCCAGCAGCCCTTCGAATTCGGGATGGTCGAAGATTGCCACAGTTCGTCGGACGGCGTCCCGGTATCGTGACAGGTCCCTGGGATCGGTGAGAAACCTGAAATCCAGTTCCGGCTGGACCGACACATCGCTGGACGCTAACGAAAGAACTCCCTCGCTATAGGGAAACTCCAGCCGGCAACCGAACCGGATGTCGGGTGGAGTTTGACTTGGCGGATATGAGGTGGTTGGCTGCACCTGGATGTCGTTGCGCTCGGAGCCGTCGGCACTGAACCGCAAGCCCACCTGGTTCCGCGGCTTGTCGGGCGTGAGCCGGTGCTCCGGGTGGGAACGAAAGACGATGTTGACCGACGGATGGTTCTTCATGCCCCGTCCCACACCTGGCAGGTCGTGGACCGGTTCGATGCCGTGGGGCCGCAGCTCGTCGGCGGGGCCCACGCCGGACAGCAGCAGCAGGTGCGGGGAGTGGATTGCCCCTGCGCTTAGGATGATCTCCTTGCCCTCGACGACGAAGGTCTCGCCGCCGCTCTCGACCTCGACTCCCACCGCTCGCAGTGAGTCCGTCGAGCTGCCCTCGAACAGGATGCGACGGGCCAGCACGTTGGCGCGAATGATGAGGTTCATGCGGTGCCGACAGGCGTCCAGGTAGGTGATGGCCGTGCTCATCCGCACACCGCCGGGATTGTTCAGGGGCATCGCTCCAACACCGGTGGCGTCGGGATGGTTCATGTCGGGGTCGTCGGGGAAAGCGGAGTCGCGGCAGGCTTGGTAGAACGCCCGGTGCAGGGGCAGCCAGTTCTCACGGGCATGCCGCCAGATGGGTATGGGACCGTCGCTGCCGTGAAAGTCGTCGCTTATGTCCGCGTCCGACTCCAGCCTGCGAAAAAAGGGCAGGGTGTTCAGGTAGCTCCACTCGTCGTTGCCCGCCGCCACCCACGAATCGAAGTCCTCGGGCGCACCCCGCAGCATGATCTGGTGGTTGATGGCGCTGCTACCGCCGGTGACCTTGCCCCGGGCGACGTGGGCCGGTCGGGGCTGCTGCGGGGTCGACTGGCCCACCAGCGACCAGTTGTGGGCCGCTCCCTCCGCAGACGCGGCCTGGAGCATGTCGTATTTCAGCTCGTCCGGCAGCTGATCCGGCGGGTAATCCGGACCGGCTTCCAGCAGCAGGACCGAGCGGCCGGGATCCTCCGACAGCCGGTTGGCCAGAACGCACCCGGCCGACCCGGCCCCGACTATGATCACGTCATATTTCATGACAGCACACACTCCCGGTCTTTCCATTCTCCCTCCCCACCAGAGGGAGGGTCGTGGTGGAGTGGAATCTCGCGCTAATTGCGACTCATCAGTGACGAGAGAACGCCCAGCCTTTCGACAATCTCAGGGCGGGCCTAACCCACACCCGAAGTGGAGGCAACAACTGCGAGACGCCGCCCTTGGCCTTCTTTACGATTCGATGCGGTAGACCCGGACGGCGGTGTCGTGGAGCATATCCGCCCGTTCGGAAGGACTGTAGCCCGCCGAGAGACGCTTGAAGGCGTTGTACATCACGTTGTAGGAGAAGGACACCTTGTCTGGCGGGAAGTTGCTCTCGAACATGCAGCGATCCGGCCCGAACTGCTCGATAGCGTGGTTCATCCACGGCGCCATGCCCTCCGCGAGTTCCTCGGAGCCGATGGGAACACTCCGGTAGGGCCAGTCGAATCCCCAGCGGGGCATGCCCATGCCGCCCAGCTTGCAGGTCACGTTGGGACACTGCGCCACCGCCGCGATGTTCTCTCGCCAGGCTGGGACGATCTCGTCATCCTTGCCGGCGTAGATGCCCGTGCGGCTCACCCCGCCCAGGTGATTGAGGATGATGGACACCTCCGGCACGGCACGGGCGAATTCCACCAACTCCGGCAACTGCGGAAACGACATCATGATGTCCAGCGACAGTCCTCGGCTGGCCAGCACTCGGGCGCCGGCGCGGAAAGAGTCGTTTGCCAGGATGCCCGGCGTTTCCCGGTTGTCGATCTCCGGGTCGGGGCTCCATGTTACGTTGTGCCGGATGCCCCGGAACCGGTTGGGGCTGGCCGCCTGCAGCGCATCCAGAACCGGGGCCACGTCGGCGCCCAGTTTCAGGTCGGCGGCGCCGATGATGGCCGCAGCGGCCCTCGCCTCGCCGTAGACGCCGCTGGCGCTGGCGGCGGCAAGTCCCTGCACGAACTCCACCTCGCCCACGGGCCTCATTTCCTCTGGGCCCGCAGCGCGGTACATCGACCGCGCCTCCAGGAACACGGTGGAGCGAACGTTGTGGCCGGAGTCCAAGTCTCCCATCAGCTCGTGCAGCAGGTAGCGCTGGTAGGGGATGCTCTGCAGCCGACGGTCCCAGAAGTGATGGTGCGGGTCGCACAGGGGGATTTCGGGTTCGAGGGAATCTTCCTGGGTCAGTGACAACCAGGCGTTATCTCCGAAAGGCATGCTGTTTCCTCCCAAGTTCCGGATGGCCAAGTTTGGGATGGCCAGGATCAGTATGGGCCGGCGCCATAATACCATTTGGCTGACCGGCCGATGGTCAACCAACCGCCTGAATCAGGATTACCAGGAATATCTGAACTCTGATTCGTGTGATTGGGATGATTCACAGGATTTTGTTCTCCGGCTCTGCTGCGAATCAGGGTAATCCTGTAATCACACGAATCACAGTTCTGACCAAGGCCCAAAGAGAACCTTCAGGCCTTGGACCGAAATACGCAGTGAATCGTGCACCGACGCCGCATAGGGCTCTGGTCCACAGCACGTGTATCATCAGTCACTGTGACTGGTATACGGAATTGGGCCGCCTCCCTCCGCTTTCACGATTTCCGCTTGCTCTGGCTCTCCACCGTGCTCTACTCGTTGGCCACCGGAATGGAACAGGTCTCGGTCGGCTGGCTGATATTCGAGCTGACCGGTTCGGAGCTGATGGTAGGAGTCGGCGCCGCGGCGCGCATGGTGCCGTTTTTCTTTTTCGGCATCCTGTCCGGGGCCATCGCCGACCGGTGGGAGCGGCGCACTCTCCTCCGAATAGGTTCCGTAGGTGCCTCCGCCGTGGCATTGGCCATGGCCCTGCTGCTGCTCGGCGGACTGGACAACGTGTGGGTCGTGATTGGCCTGGTCGCGCTGCTGGGCAGCACCTTTGCCTTCATACTCACGATCCGGCAGACGTACACCTACGACATCGTGGGGCCGGAGTATGCCCTGAATGGCCTCGCCCTCGGAGCCATGGCCATGCAGGGCGGTGGCATCGCCGGGTCCTTGGTCTCCGGGGCAGTCATCGAGGCCGTGGGCCCCGGGTGGCAGTTCGTGGCCGCCGCCGTCTGCTACCTGGCGTCAGGGGTGGCGACCCTGGCCATCACCAACCCTGGGCGGTCCCTGCGTCCGGCAGCTGTTTCGGTGTTGAGGAACCTGACGGGATACGTCCGGCTGCTGCGCAACTACCGGCTGCTCCTCATCCTCATGGTCCTGACGGCTGCCACCGAGGTGCTGGGTTTTACTCACATGACCCTGTTTCCGGTGTTCGCCAAGGAGGTGCTCAACGTGGGCCCGACGGGCCTGGGCGTGATGACAGCGGGACGGCAGGCAGGCGGTCTGCTGGGGCTGTGGCTGCTGGCCGCAATGGCGTCGGTCAGGAAGAAGGGCCTGATGATGTTTGCCACGGCCCTGGGATTCGGCGGGGGCCTGATGGCGTTTTCGGCCACCGGCAACATCTACTCGTTCCTGGGCGTGTTGCTCTTCGCCAACGCCTGCGCCATGGCTGTGGACACACTGTACAAGACGTTGATGCAGGAACTCGTCTCCGACGAGGAACGGGGCCGGGCCATGGGATCGTGGGTGTTGAGCATCGGGTTCGCGCCCATCGGCCACGTGGGGGTCGGGGCCCTGGCAGGCGCTGTGGGCGCCCCGAGGGCACTGCTGATCAACGGCGCCGCGCTGGCCACCATCAGCGTCATCGCCGCCATTGCCCTGCCACGCATCAGGCGGCTGGAGTGACTGTTTCCTGGCACGCCGCCCGGCCACTTGCCGCCGGAATGCGTGCGAGGCAACCGGTTCTAGTCGGGGCGCGCCACTTGACCCTGGCCCTCCACGACTTTCACCTTGACCACGTCGACGCCGTGGTATTTCTGGTGCCGCACCGACTCGGCGAAATGACGCAGCAGCCGGAAGGATGCCTCGTCCTCTTTAGGAGAAACATCGCTCAGGAAGGCCAACTGGTCCTGTATGTTCCCGCTCTCGACCTTGGCGGCGAATTCCAGTTCCACCGCGTCGTTTTCGGTCCTAGCCACCAGGGTCAGGCGTCGCGAGGTCCCGTTCAGGTGAGCGTCGCCCGTGGGCATCAGGCTCCACAGCGTCTCCTCACCCACTGCCCGAAGCCTTTGCGTGGCTTGGTAGCTCCAACCGTTTTTCCTGGCGATGTCGCGCAGGAACCGGTCGATTTCCTGAAGGGCGGAGTCATCCAGGGGCGCCTCGACTTTCTTCGTCTGTGGTCCGGTCAGGTCCAGGAACCAGGTCATCAGCACGGCGGCGAGCGTGCCGGCGGTCAGCCCGTTGTTCAGGAACTGGAGCCAGTCGGACCCCGGCAACCTGTCGAGGATGCCGGAACTGTTCATGGCGAGCCCGATGGAAAAGGAAATCCCCACCATCAGAGCCTTCTTCTGGTCCAGCCCGTCCTGCCCCACAGTGCGGATGCCTTCGACGACGTAAGTGCCCATCACCGCCAGCAGGTAGGCGCCCATCACCGGAGCCGGGATTACCAGCAGCACCGCGGTCAGCTTGGGAGAAAACGCCAGGGCCACCAGGGTCGCGCCTGCGATGTATCCGACGTTCCGGCTGGCCACCCCGGTCAGGCTGACCAGGGCGCCGCTGGTGGCCGAGTTGATGGTGGTGGGAGGCGAGCCGGCCAGGCCGCTCAGCAACACCCCCAACCCATTGGCATACAGGGACCCCTGCACCAGCCGGTAGTCGGTGGCTCGGGGTTCACGGCGCGAAAGACGTTGCACCTCCACGCTGTCGCCCATGTTCTTGACTCCGTTGATCAGCACAACGATGACCACCATGGGCAAAAGTGCGGCGAAAGAATCCAGCGCCGGGATCTCGAAATCCGGGTACCAGGTCCCGGGCAGGCCGACCCAGGGGGCATTTATCACGCTGCTCAATTCGTACAGGCCGAAGGGAGCGGCCGCCAAGGATCCTGCGCTAATGGCAATGAGGGGAGCCCACAGCCTCCAGCCTCCCGGAACTCGCAGTCCCAGCACGACCAGCACGCCGAGGGTGACAACGCCCACGACCACGCCGGCCGAAGGGGTGACTCCGTCTGGCACGTCAGCGATGCGCCCGGCCGCGATGGGAATCACCGTCGCGGCCAGGAGCATGAGGGCCGTGCCGGTGACCACGGGCGTGATGATGCGCCGCACCAGTGGCAGCCACGTGGCCAGGCCGAATTGCGCCAGTGCTCCGCAGACAACCAGCGCAGACAGTAGCCCTGGGCCTCCGGCTTCGAGAGCGGGGACACCAACAACAACCAGGGAAACGCTGGCCGCAGTCAGCAGGACATGCCCGGTGCCGAAGCGCCAGACGCGCCCCGCCTGCAGGGCAGTGGTGCAGCCGCAGATGAGGAATGCGGCAAAGGCCGCCCAGGTCAGGTATTCCGGCGACTGACCCGCCACAAAGGCGGTGGTCGTGATCGCGGTGACCATGGGGGTCAGTACCAGCAGTACCCCCTGGAATCCCGCTATGGCGGCTACCGGGACCGGCGTGGGCTCATCGGGCTCGATGCGGATTTGCTCGTTTCTTTGATCTAGTGCCAAGTCGGTGAAAAGAAAAGAGGCCCGACGCACTGTGCGGTGCCGGCCCCCGATGTCCGCGAAACACCAGGTCGGGTCTCCGTGATCTCCCGAAAGGAGGGTTCGGGAGATGCACTGTGGAGATGAAAACGACCGAGGCTACAGGATCGTTGAGGTTGGGCCAACGAATTACATCCACCCTAAAGCGCCTTCGCCCCGTGCGGGAATCCGGCCCCTGCCCAAACCCGATGGCCCAACCTCGGTCAGAGAGGACAATAAAGTATCAATAAAAATTATCAGGCAAAGACGCTTGAAATACGGTTGAATTGTACTGACATAAAATGAAGACTCTATAGAAAAATGCACCAATTTTGTGAAAGTATTGTGAAAAATGACAGGTTCATCTATTGACAATTCATCGATTGCGAAGAGGCCATCGTGATGTCCCGGCATCAGGTACCCGGCAACCGGATTCCCCGAGTGCTGTCCTGTTACAGCCCCAGGGAATCGGCACTCTGATACATCGGTTCCCGCGAAGACGGGAATGACTAAGCGGGCAACTCCCAGGTCCCCTCTCTCCGGGGGAGGGCCAGGGTGGGGGCGTACTACCCTTGCTTGCCTGTGAACGCGGAAGCCGTGCTGGCCTTATCTTTGTGGGAGCCGGGAATTTGTCACTCAGCCGTTGAGAGGGAGTGTTACTCATCCATTACAAGCCCGTTTTTCATTGCGCGGCGCCGTATAGATCATCCTCGGTAATCCAGGGAACGGCCTCACCCTAACCCTCTCCCGGAGGCAGAGGAAATTATTTGCACTCTCTCCAAGGCGAGAGTGTGCCCGCCCGCCTCCGGCGGGACAGCTACATTGACCGCGCCCTCGTTCAGTAGGTGAGAGCGCTGTCCGTCCCCTCGGGCAGGTCTACGTCCAGCGCCTGCAGGGTATGGGCCAGGGTGTGGTAGTAGCCGCTGACCACCAGGACATCTACCACGCCGGCGTCGCCGACCAGCGCTCGCATGGCCTCGAAAGTAGCATCGGAAACGCGGTGCTGTCGCAGCACTTCCAGCACGAACTGCACCACCGTCGCATCGTCGGCGTTAAAACCCGCCGGTGCCCGGTACTCGTGGATGGCGGCGATCGCCTCGTCTGACAGGCCCGCCTGCTTGGCAGCCGCCTGGTTGACCGTCCACACGTATTTCCCGCAGGCTTCGCGGGCGGCGGTCAGCACGGCCAGGGCCTTGATGCGCGGCGGCAGCGGGGTCTCGTAGCGGGCGTATCCGCCCAGGCCGGCCATGGCCCCCGCAGCCTGCGGGTTGTTCAGGATCGCGGCGTAGTTGCGGGCCACGCCCCCGCGGGATGTCTCGATCTCGTCCCAGATGGCCTGCCCGGCGGCGTCCATGCCTTCGCGTGTGGCATAGGGTACTCTGGTCATTTTCGTTCTCCTGTAAGTTCCCTTTCCTTGATAGTCCCCTCTCCCTCCGGAAGAGGGTCAGGGTGAGGGCGTCTTCCCTTATTGTCTGAATCAGGATTTTCAGGATTAAAGGATTCACCGGATTGAAACCACTATCCTGAAAATCTCCTAATCCTGAAAATCCTGATTCAGACAGAGGGAAATGACGACAATAATACAGTAGGGGCGCACAGCTGTGCGCCCCTGTGGTGTCGTCGCAGACAGAATTAGCGTGGGCGATTTTACGCCCTCACCCTAGCCCTCTCCCGGAGGGAGAGGGGATTTCGCTAGTCGGCGGCCTGCGCCAAGCCGGACGGCTCGCCGTTCTTCTCCCAGAGGCTCTCCAGAACGGCATCGGGAGACATGGGGAGCTTGGTCATCCTCACGCCCACTGCGTCGTAGATGGCATTGGCGATGGCGGCCATGGGAGGCACAATCGGCACCTCGCCGACGCCGCGCACGCCGTAGGGATGGCCGGGGTTGGCGACCTCGACGATCACGGTCCCGATCATCGGCAAGTCAAGGCTGGTGGGCATCCGGTAGTCGAGGAAGGAGGAGTTCTCCATCCGGCCGTCCGCGTTGAAGCGGTACTCCTCGTTCAGGGCCCAGCCGATGCCCTGCACGACGCCGCCCTGGATCTGGCCCTCCACGTAGCTGGGGTGGATGGCCTTGCCGACATCCTGGATGGCGGTGAAGTCGAGGATCGTGACCTTGCCGGTGTCGGGGTCCACTTCCACGTCCACGATGTGGGTGGCGAAAGCGCCGCCGGCGCCGCGGGGGTCAACGCTGACCTGGGCGGAGATTGGCCCGCCGGTGCGGTTCAGCTGCCCGGCCAGTTCCTTGAAAGTCATGCTCAGTTCCTGGTCGGAAGCGTGCTGGAACACACCGTCCACCAGGTCAACGTCGGTGACGTCAACATCCCAGATGCTGGCGGCCCGCTCGATCATCTTCTGTTTGATTTCCTGGGCGCACTCGTATGCGGCCCAGCCAGTGGCGAAGGTGGTCCGGCTGCCGCCCGTCAGGAAGGTGTAGCCGACGCTGTCGGTATCGCCCACGCTGGGATCAACGTCCTCGGCGGGTATGCCCAGCACTTCTGCGGCCTGCATGGCAATGGAGGCGCGGGTGCCACCGATGTCCGTGGAGCCCTCCACCAGCGATATGGTGCCGTCGGTCTGCACGCTGATGGCGGCGCTGGACTGCAGCCCGATGTTGAACCAGAAGCCCGAGGCCACGCCGCGGCCGCGGTTGGGGCCCTCCAGCGGACGCTGGTACTGCTCCGACTCGCGGGCGGCCTCCAGCTGCTCGATGTTGCCGACCACAGGGAACACCGGACCGTCAACGCGGCGGGTGCCCTCCTTGGAGGCGTTGCGGAGGCGGAACTCGATGGGGTCGATGCCCAGCTTCTCCGCCAACTCGTCGACGACGGTCTCGCCGGCGAAGGCGGCGATGGGCGCGCCCGGCGCCCGGTAGGCGGCTACCGGCGGCTTGTTGGCCACGACGTCGTAACCGTCGACCCGGCAGTTTTCGATTTCGTAAGGGGCGAACATGCACTGCGCGCCCGCAGTCACCGGGGAGCCGGGGAAGGCGCCGGCGTCAAAGGCCAGCATCGCCTCTGCGGCGACTATCTTGCCGTCGTTGGTGGCGCCCATCTTGACGTGCATATAAGAGCCGGAGGTCGGGCCGGTGGCCTCAAAGACCTCGGCGCGGGACATAGCTGACTTGACCGGCGCGCCGGCCTTCCGGGAAAGCAGCGCGGTCAAAGGCTCGAGGTAGATGGGAATCTTCCCTCCGAAGCCGCCGCCGATCTCCATGGGAATCACCCTGACCTTGGAAACGGGCAGGTCCAGCACCCCGGCAAGGGCGTCGCGAGTGGTGAAAGCGCCTTGCGTGCTCACCCAGATGGTCAGTTCGCCGTTGCTGTTCCAGAAGGCTGCGCCGTTCTGTGGCTCGATGTAACCCTGGTGAACGGTGGAAGTGGAATACTCTTTCTCCACGATCACGTCGGCAGCGGCGAAACCCTGGTCCAGGTCGCCCTGCTCGTAGCGGAAGTGGGTGGCGATGTTGCTGTGCTTGTCGGTTTCCTCGCCCAGCTCCGTGGTGGTCTGGTCCTCGTGGAGCAGCTCGGCGTCATCGGCCATCGCCTGGCGTACCTCTGTGGCCGCCTTGAGGACCTCGTATTCCACCTCGATCAGTGCCAGCGCCTGTTCGGCATCGTGGGCGCTGGTGGCGGCGACAGCAGCGATCGGGTGCCCCTTGTAGAGCGCCTTATCTTTGGCCATCACTTTGCGGGCGGCGGCGCTGTCGGTAGGAATGTCCTTGCCGGTGATCACGGCGCGGACGCCGCTGGCGGCCTCGGCTTTGCTGGTGTCGATGGACTTGATGCGAGCGTGGGCGTGCGGGCTGCGTAGCACCTTGGCAAAGAGTGTCCCTGCCGAGTCGTAATCGGCCCCGTACTTGGCCCGGCCGGTTACCTTGTCGGTGCCGTCATGCCGCACCGGACGGGTTCCCACAACCTTGAATTCGGTGTTGGACAGGACGATGTTGGATGCCATTTGAATCCACCTCATGCGGAGATTGGAAGTAAACGGTTACTCTATCGCGCAGGGCCTTTTTCAAGAACCCCACAAAGCAAGGGGATTGTACCACAGGGTTGCCAATGCGGTGTTAGAATATCGGCAGCCCTTTTCGAGGTGGAGAGTGTGATGGATTTCAGCGAACTCAGGGAAGTTGAACTGCGGGAAGCATGGCCGGACGAGGTGGCCGATTTTACCCCTTGGCTAGAGGACAATCTGCAGCGGTTATCAAGGGTTATCGGCATGCCCCTTGAACCAGACCACAGCCAGGTTTCGGTGAACGGCTTCACGGCCGACGTGCTGGCGACATTTCCGGTCAATGACAGTCGGGTGGTGATTGAGAATCAGCTGGACGGCACCGATCACGCTCACCTGGGCCAGATATTGAGCAATATGGCCCGCCTGGAGGCACAGACCGCCATCTGGGTGGCCAGGGAGTTCCAGCCCGCCCACCTTTCGACGATCCGCTGGCTCAACATAAACACCCCGGGCGATTTCAATTTCTTTGCCGTGAAGGTCCGCGCAGTGCGGATCGGTGATTTCCCGGCGCCGATCGCCCCGATTTTCGAGGTTGTCGCTCAGCCCCACGACTGGGACCGCCGCATGCAGGCCATCGACCGCGCGGCCCAGAGCCCGACGCGCGTCAACGACCGGCTGAGCCGTCTGCGACGAAAGCGCAGCGATTTCTGGCAGGCCTACGCCGAACAGTTCCCCGGCGAGGTGAATATCGCCCAGGACCACTCCCACAGCAACATTTATCATTCCGTGGGCGGAGCGCTGTTGTCCCAGTACGTCGCCGACGGCAGCGTGGGCATTTACCTGGTGGAGCAGAGCCGGGACTACGACCGGGAGACGGTGCGGTTGATCTCGTCCTACATGGAAGGCCTGCAGCTGAACCTGGGCGGCTCATCCGACGATCTGGCCATCGACACCAACAACCGCGACAACTGGCCCGACATGATCGAATGGCTGCACGGCAAGCTCGCCGACTACCGCCAGGTCATCGAGCGCTACTCCTCGGGCATCGTGGACGATGTCCCCGAGCTTGAGCCGGCGGACTTCGAGTAGCTGGCGTTTGAGTCTTTCTCAGGCCCTCCCTCTCTCACTTGTGAGAGAGGGAGGGCCGATAGTCCGCCGGACAGTCACCACTGATTCGGGCTAGTTTGTCAATTCACCCTCCCTTTTTGCCAGCTAAATAAGCCTTTTGTGGAGAAGACCATGCAGCCACTGTCCGGCATCCGGGTCCTGGCCGTAACCGTGTACCTGGCCGGGCCCTTCGCGTCCATGAGTCTGGCTCGCCTCGGGGCCGAGGTCATCAAGGTGGAGATACCCGGGCGCGGCGACCCGGTGCGCGGCAACGGCCCCTTCGCCGGACCCGAGGGGACTCACGCCCAGCGCAACTCCGACGAGGACATCTCCACCCGATTCCTCAAGCGGACCCAGGGCGTCAAGAGCGTCACCCTTGACCTGAAGACCGAGCGCGGCAAGGAGTTGTTCCTCGAGTTGGCCAAGGAGAGCGACGTGGTGCTGGAGAACCTGGCGCCTGGCTCTCTTCGCCGCGCTGGACTGGGCTACGAGGAAGTGGCCGCCGTCAACCCGGGCATTGTCTACGCCTCCATCTCCGGCTATGGGCAGACCGGCCCCTACAAGGACAAGCCAGCCCACGATCCCCAGATCCAGGGCATGAGCGGCGTGATGGACATCAATGGTGAGGAGGAGCGGCCGCCCGTGAAGGTGGGGTTCTACATCGGCGACCTGGTGACGCCCATGTTCGCCTGCTACTCCATCCTCGCCGCCCTGCGCGAGAGGGACCGCACCGGCCAGGGGCAGTACCTCGACGTTTCCATGATGGACACGCTGGTCTCCCTTATGTTCATGGAGAATTTGGAGGAGAGCATTGATGCCGGCCTGCCCCTGCGCACCGGCAACATCAGCCGCAGCGGACCCACGGGCCTGTACAGCCCCATCGGCGGCGACATCTCCATCACCGTCACCAGCGACGACCAGTGGCGCCGCATGTGCAACGCCCTCGAGTGCCCGGAACTGCTGGACGACCCGCGCTTCGACACCTACGTCAAGCGCACTGACAACGTGGAGGAGGCGCGGCAGGAAATCCAGGCACGCATCGGCCCGATGACCCTGGACGATGCCATAAAGTGCCTCGAGGCCCATGACGTTCCCTGCGCGCCAGTCCGCACCGCCGAGCAGGTGATGCGCGACCAGCATTTCTGGGACCGGGGCAGCCTCGTGCCCATGAATCACGGCGCAATGAACGAACCGGTGGAAGGCGCGGTGGCTGCCGGGTTCCCCGTGCGGTTCTCCGGAGGCGAGCTGCCGCCGCTGCCCGGCGCGCCGACCCTGGGCATGCACAACGAAGAGGTGTTCCAGAAAATCCTCGGCCTCACCGACGCACAGGTCGCGGAACTAAAGTCCCAGGGCGTCGTCTGAAAATTTCCACCCAAATTTCCACCCATTGATGTAGCATCGCACAAGTCCCCTCCCCATTGTTGGGGGAGGGTTTAGGGTGGGAGTGAAGACACGGCAGGAAAACCCATACTCCTTGGAGGAAGCCGAGTGAGGTTCAACGCCAAACCCATCCGGACCGAGCTGTTCGTTCCGGGCAACAAGGAAGACTGGATGCGACGGGCGCCGCGTTTCAACGCTGACGCCTATATTCTCGACCTTGAGGACTCGGTTCCTGTCCCCGAGAAGGCCGCAGCCCGTGAGTCCGTGGGACGCATGGTGCAGGAGCTGGGCGAGGCGGGGCAGAACATTGTGGTGCGCGTCAATCGCCTCGAGACCGGCCTGACCGGCGAGGACCTGGAGGCCGTGGCCGGCCCCCATTTGTACTGCGTGCTGCTGCCCAAGGTCGAAGGGCCGGAGGACGTGGTCGAGGTCGACGTCCTGCTGCGCCACATTGAGCGCAAGAAGGGCCTGGAGGTCGGCAGGGTATTCATCGATCCCGCCCTGGAGACCGCGTCCGGCATCCGGCAGTCCTGGGAGATCGCCAACGCTTCGCCGCGCGTCGCCCACATGGGCGCCAGTGGCGGCAAGGGGGGCGACACCGCCCGGTCCATCGGGTTCCAGTGGACCCCCGAGGGCATGGAGACGCTGTTCCTGCGCTCCAAGGTACTGGTGGACGTCCGCGCCGCCGGCATCCCCTACCCCATGAGCGGCGGCTGGATGGACATTCACGACCTGGACGGCCTGCGCAAGTCGGCGCAGCAGGCCAAGCAGCTGGGCTACACCGGAATGCACCTGATCCACCCCTCGCACGTACCCGTGGTCAATGAGGTGTTCACCCCCACGCCCGAGGAGGTGGCCCACTACAAGGGCCTGATCGAGGCGATGGAGGCCACCCGCGCCCAGGGAGGCGCCGCAGTCACTTTCGGCGGCGACATGGTGGACATCGCCCACGAGGAGACCGCCCGGGCCATGCTGGAGATCGCCCGCGAGATGGGGGTGGCAGGAGCATGAGCGACCCTTCATCCGCTCAGCGCCCGTTTGACGCGGAGCATTCCCGCTGGCTGCCCCTCGAAGGCTGCGTTAACTTCCGCGACATGGGCGGCTACCGCAACTCGCAGGCGCAAACAGTGCGATGGCGTCGGCTCTTCCGCAGCGACGCCCTGCAGGACATGACATCCGCAGACACTGCCTTGGCCGTCGACGATCTGAACGTTCGGCTGGTGGTCGACCTGCGCAACACCAACGAGGCCGAGCGCGACGGCCGGGGCCCGTTGCAAGATTCAGCGGCCGGGTACCGGCATTTCCCTCTCCTCGACGGGAGAGGAGCGATCCCCCCGTTTACGGGCGGCGACATCGCGGGGCGGCTCACGACCACTTACCAGTGGCTGGTCCGCAATTCCGGAGAGGGCGTGGCCGAGGCCATCACGTCCATCAGCGACACCATCGAGGCCGGCGGCGGGGCAGTCTTTCACTGCAGTGCCGGCAAGGACCGCACGGGACTGCTGGCCGCCCTGATCCTAGAGGTGCTGGGCGTGGACCAGGAAACCATCGCAGCCGACTACATGCTGACCATCGAGGTGGTAGAGGGAATAGTCGAGCGGATAAAAGGCATTGAGCAGGGTTCATCGCCCACCGCCGAGACGCTGTCCCCTCAGCCGGTGGCGTTCCAGGCATACCAGGATACCCTGCGAGAGGAATTCGGCGGCGCCGAGGCATTCCTCCTGAAGCACGGAGTCTCCGCCGAGACCTTAACATCGCTCCGGAGAAATCTGCTGGAGTAAACTCTGCGCCCTCGGCGTTGAAACAAATCGCGAACTTTGAGGAGCCGCAAAATGGCCAACTACGTCCTGGTGCATGGATCCGGACACGGCGCGTGGTGCTGGCAGCGCCTAGTCCCGTTGCTCGAGGCGAAGGGACATCACGTGGTCGCCGTCGACCTGCCCGGCAACGGCCACGACGACACGGCCCTTGCGGACGTGACGCTGGAGACCTACGCCGAACACGTCTGCGGCGTGCTGGACTCGCTGGATGGCCCGGCGGTGCTGGTGGGGCACAGCCTTGGCGGCATATCCATCAGCCGTGCGGCGGAGCTGCGGCCAGACCGAGTGGCCGTGCTCGTGTACCTGACGGCGGTCCTGATCCCGGACGGCACAACTTTCATGGGGACGGTTTCCGGGGAAGCCGACCTGCAGCAGGCGCTGCAAGAGCGGACATCCTGGAACCTGGCCGCGGACCGCAGCCACGTGGTCTACAAGATGGAGCAGACGCAAAATCGCTTCTACAACGACTGCTCCGACGAGGACGTGGCCTGGGCGCAGTCGATGGTTGTGCCGCAGCCCGTTGGCCCGCTGGTCAGTACCATGCGGATCACCGATGGCAATTTTGGCCGCATCCCTCGCGTCTACGTCGAGTGCTCGCAGGACAACGCGGTGTCGCCGGAGTTTGCCCGCGAGATGTACGCTGCGCTTCCCTGCGTCGAGGTCATAACGATGGAGACCGGTCACTCGCCATTTCTGAACAGGCCGGAAGAACTGGCGCAGCATCTTGACGGCGTGAGGCGCCACGCAGCGGTGAGCCTGGGAGCATGACCTACGGCCTGCGGGTACTGGAGTTCGGCGAGTTCATCTCCGCGCCCTACTGCGGCAAGCTCTTGGCTGACATGGGCGCGGACGTGATCAAGATCGAGCGCGCCGGCACCGGCGACTGGGCTCGCGACTACGGCCCCTGGCTTGGCGACATCCCCCACCGGGAGCGCAGCGGCCTGTTTCTGTACCTCAACGCCGACAAGCGCGGCGTATCCCTCAACCTCGAGACCCCGACGGGCCGCGAGATACTGGCTGGCATGGTGTCGCGCGCCGATGTGCTTGTGCACAACCTGCACCCAACCGAGATGGACCGTGTCGGCGTGGACTATGAGGCTCTTTCCCGCCACAACGCCGGCTTGGTGATGGCCTCCATCACGCCCTTCGGGCTGACCGGCCTCTACCGCAACTGGAAGGCCTACGACATCAACCTCGCTGCGGGCGGGGGCATCTGCGAGGGCCTTGGCAGCCCCGACCGCGAGCCGCTGACCTTCGGCACGCCGGAGGTGGGCTACTTCGCCGGCGCCGCTGCTGCCTCTGCCATCGTAATAGCCCTGCTGGCCCGCGACAATTCGCTCCCTCTCCCAGCGGAAGAGGGTAGGGGTGAGGGAGAAGTCCTCGCTGCCCGCGCCGGCCAGCACATCGACATCGCCGAGATCGAGTCCATGGCCGGGCTGTACAACGGCCCCGAGGCCCTGATGGCGGTCTACCAGTGGCGCGTAACCCGCCGCACCGGCCACCACGCGCTGGACTTCCCATACCCCAACTGCATCCTGCGATGCAGGGACGGGTACATCTTCGTCGGCTCCCCCGAGGGGCGGCAGTGGCGTCGCCTGCTGGAGCTCATGGGCACGCCCGAGTGGTCGCAGGAGCCGCGCCTCCGCAACCGCACCGTGATGAATAACGAGTATGCCGACGAGGTGGACGGCTACGTCGAGGAGTGGCTGCTGCAGCACACCAAGGCCGAGCTGCTGGAGATGGCCCTGGAGCACCGCATCCCGCTGGCGCCGGTGCGCGGCTTCGACGAGGTGCGCCATGACCCCAGCCTGGCCACGTTGTTCCGGGAGGTCGAACGGCCGGACACCGGCCCCGTCACCCTCCCTGGGCCGCCCTACGAACTGGGAGGCCCAGGTGCTCTACCTGAAACGGCCGAAGTTTCACAGCCCCGTCCCGCACCGACATTGGGCCAGCACAACAGCGAAATCTACGCCGGCGACCTGGGCTACACCCCCGAAGAGGTGGTGCAACTATACCGCCTCGGCATTATCTGACGGGTTTCGATTTTATGCAGGTGCTGGGATGACGCAGCAGACGAACACACAACGTGGTCCCCTACACGGCTACCGCGTCCTCGACTTCGGCTGGGTGCTGGCCGGCGCCGTTCCGGGGATGATCCTGGCCGACATGGGCGCCGAGGTGATAAAGGTGGAGACCCGACAGCGCATGGACTACATGCGACTGGGCCGCCCCATAATCGGTGACGAGCCCGACCCGGAACAGAATCCCATGTTCCACAACGTGAATCGGGGCAAGCGCAGCATCACGCTTAACACCACGCACCCCGAGGCCGTGGAGCTGGCCCGCCGGTTGGCTGCCGAGTGCGACTTGGTCATCGAGAACTTCTCACCCGGCGTGATGCAGCGCCTTGGCCTCGACTATGACACCCTCAGCCGCGGCAACCCGCGGCTGGTGATGGCGTCGATCACGTCAAACGGCCAGACCGGCCCCCTGCGCGACCTGCGGGCCTACGCTCCCTCCATCGGCGCAATGTCGGGCCTTGACAGCACCATGGGCTACGAGCCGGCCGAGGGCGAGACCGGGCGGCCTCTGGGGCTGAAGCACGCCTACGCCGACCTGACCGGAGCCCTGCACGCTGTCTTTGCCATCGTGTCCGCCCTGCACGAGCGCAAGTCGACCGGCGCGGGCCGCTACATCGACGTGTCCATGCTGCGGGCGACCGTGGCCACCATGGGCGTGGGCTTGATGGAGTTTGAGCTGACGGGCAGGACGCTGCAAACGAGGGGCAACTACGACCCCGTGATGGCCCCCTATGGCAACTACCCGTGCAGCGGCGAAGATGAGTGGGTGTCCATAGCCGTACGCACCGAAGACGAATGGCGCGGCCTGGTGGAGGCTATGGGCAATCCGAGGTGGACAGCAGAGCCAGAGTTCTCCAGCCGCTACACCCGTCTCAACCACCGCCGCGAATTGGACGTGCGCCTATCGGAGTGGACGAGAGAGCGCCCGGCGTGGGAGACGACGGAACTGCTGCAGTCTCACGGAGTGGCGGCCTTTCCTGTGCTGGACGCCGAGGGTCGGTTGTTCAACACCCACTTCCAAGAGCGAGGGCTGTATTCTGACATCGAGCATCCCGCGCTGGGGTCCGAACCCATCTTCAACCTGATGTGGCAGATGAGCCGCACTCCGCCCCGCATCCAGCGGCACGCCCCCCTGATGGGCGAGCACAACCGCGAGATCTTCTGCGGCCTACTGGGCCTGGGGGAGGCAGAGCTGGCCCGCCTCGAGGAGGAGCAGGTAATCTGGTAACTGAAAGTTCATACATCCCATTCCCTCTACTGAATAAGGTTAGAAGGGATTGTCAGAATCAGGATTCACAGGATTATAGAATTTTCGGGAGCGAGACTGAATCATGCTGTTAGTCTTTCAATCCTGATAGGACTTACGCAACTGCGAGCTATCCCCTCTCCCTCTGGGAGAGGGTTAGGGTGAGGGCGTACTCTCCAACTAAGTAACTCCCATCCTAAAAATCCTGATCCTGACAAATGAAAGAAATTTTGGAGCAACCATGACCAACCAGAACGAACGTGAACGAGTTGTCGAAACGCTGCCGGAGGTCGAGGGCGGTATAACCCCCGAGGCCATCGCCCGCGCCAAGGCCATGATCGGAACCCGCATGCGCACCGAGAACTTTGTGCGCGACGCCTCACTTGGCGCCCTCCTGAATTTTGTGAACGGGATCGGCGACACCAACCCCATATTCCGTGATCAGGAATACGCGGCCTACTCCAAGTACGGCTCCATCATCGGCCACCCGTGCGCCCCGTACATGCGCCACTGGTCCGGGCGCACCCGCTGGGGCCTCCCGGGCGTTCACGGATTTTTCGCTGGCAACGACTGGGAGAATTTCCGAAACATCCGTCCCGGCGATGCGGTCAACTGCGTCGAGCGTGTGCTGGACGTGCAGGAGCGTCAGAGCCGCTACTCCGAGACGCTGGTGATCCAGTTCGTGGAGACCACCTACACCAACCAGCGCGACGAACTGGTGGCCCGCATCGTCGGCTGGTGCACTCGCCATCAACGCCGCGCCTCCCGCGAACGCGGCAAGTACGCCAGCGTACCTCGTCGCCATGAGTACACGTCCGAGGAACTGGAGGCCATTGACCAGCAGGTGCTGGCTGAGAAGGCCCGTGGTGGCCAGCCCCGCTACTACGAGGACACCAACATCGGCGATGAGCTCGACCCCGTGGTGCGTGGCCCTCTGTCTCTGCAGGACGTCTCGGCCTTCCTGGTGGGCTCCGGACGTTCCAGCGCTCACGGAGTGCTGCTGCGGGAGGCGCTGCGCCACCCCGACCACTTCTTCCGCAACCCCGAGGCCGGGGGCGGCATCGAATACACCGGCATCGGGCACCTGCGCGACTCGGTGGCCGAAGCCGTCGGCGTTCCCGGCGCCTACGACTACGGCCCTCAGCGGGTCTCGTGGATGGGAACACTGGTCACCAACTGGATGGGCGACGATGCTTTCCTTAAGCGTCTGCGGGTCGAGTGTCGGCGATTCAACGTTTACGGCGACACCCAGTGGTGCAAAGGCCGCGTCATCGGCAAGCACGTCCACAACGGCGCGCCCCTCGTGGACCTGGAAATCTGGGCCGAGAACCAGCGGGGAGAAATCACCGCCCCCGGCCAGGCCACGGTTATGCTGCCCTCCCGCGACCCGCGCCTGCCCTGGTTCACCGACGGCCACGCCCTGAACCTGCGCGATGTGGCCCACAGCGAGCAGATGCCGCCCATCCTGCCGGAGTAGCGAGTCCAATTAAGCGCGAATGCCCGAGTACCTCTCTTGTCCCTTTCTTGAAGGCACCGTCGAGGTAACTGACGAACGGTATGGCCATGTCTTGGCGCGTCACGAGGATTTCGCACTCATATATTGGGATCGTGCCGGAGAAACAATACAGGACCCCGACTTCGTGATGGAACGAGAACAGGACAGAGGGGCAGTGATGCTCTATCGCTGGTATGATGACATTGATAAGTATGTGATGGTCGCAGTCAGGAGCGATCAGGGTGAGCGCCACTGGCTGGCCACTGCCTACATGACGCGGGATGTCGCAAGGGGTACGTTGCTTTGGGCGAAACCCTGACAATCGAGTATGACAAAATTGGCGACTTTCTGTTTATTGACCTGTGCCAACCCTATGCCGAGCAGGACTCGAACGAAATCGGCGAGTCCCTACTCGCGCGCTTCAATCTCGAAACAGGCAAGATTGAAACGGTAGAGGTCCTGTTCTTTTTTTCTTGGCTGAAGAAAGAAGATGAAATCCGCGTACCAGTAAACGCCATTCTATGGCCTGCCGACGTCACGCTCCGGAACGATGCCAAGCTGTCTCCCTCGGACGCAACACTGACCATCAAGTACGACCAGCAGGCCGACACGCTGGCCCTGGAACTCCACCCACCGAATCCCGGCCAGGACTTGTGCGAGATAAGCGAGGGTGTTTCGGCCGGTTTGAACCCCGACACGGGAGAAATCGAACGCCTGGAAATCCGTTCTTTCAAAGCCCGCATCGAGCGCGACGGCCAAATCGTCCTGCCCATCGACGCCAGCCTCCGGTTGGCAGAGCGAGCCGTCGCAACGGACTAGCGGAGAGGCGTAGAGAACATGGGCAGGACGTTTGTAGAGGCCATCATCTTCGGCCCTGCCGACAGCAGACGTTACTCCTTCTTTGTCGACACGGGGTCGGCCAAAATGGGATTGCCACAAGACGAAATCGATGCATTAGGGCTTGAATTGATCCCGGATGGGCAAAGCCGATTTCTGACTGCTGCCGGCGTGATCGTATTGGATTCTTACGTTATAAGGGGCAGGGTGTTGGCTGGGCGTCAAGGAGGAAAGGGGTTCGCCACGATGGTAGCCCCTGCCCCAATACCTCTTATCGGCTACGAAATGCTTCAGTCTATGCGCATGCGGGTCAATCCCGTGAGCGAACAGCTTGAGGACGTTCCGGACGACGAAGTTAATCACCCCCCGTACTTCCTATGACGGCCAACACCACTGAGTCCCCCACCGCCCTGTCCGGCCTGCGCGTACTGGAGCTGGGCAGCCTCGTGGCTGTGCCTTACTGCGGCAAGCTGCTGGCATCGCTTGGCGCGGATGTTGTGAAGATCGAACCTCCCGGGACCGGTGACCCGTCGCGGCGCCGTGGCCCCTTCCCCGGCGATGAGCCCCACTCGGAGCGCAGCGGGACGTTCCTTTACCTGAACACCGGCAAGCGCGGCGTAACGCTGGACGTTGACGATCCTCAAGGACGCGAGATGCTGCGACAGCTGGCATCTCACTCGGACGTCGTCATACACGACTCGTCGCCGTCCCTGGCGGAATCGAGAGGTCTGGTGCGGGAGGATCTCGCGGAGCACAACCCAGTCCTCATCGTCGCCGCCATCACGCCCTTCGGCTCCACCGGCCCCAACGCAGAATTCGCCGCCCACGACGTAAACGTGTTCCACGCCGGGGGTGAGGGCAACCTGCTGCCCAACGGCCTGGCCCTCGACACATTCCCCGACCGTGCCCCCATCGCCGCCGGGGGAATGATGGCGTCGTACCAGGGCGGGCTGACCGCGGCGGTCGGCATCCTCGGGGCCGTGGTGGCCCAGTGGGCGGATGGGACAGGGCAAAGCGTCGACAGCTCCATGCAAGAGGCGCAGCTCGCCATCGGGTACATGCCCATCCAGAGGCTGGAGGCGGAGGGATTCGTGGAGACGCGTTACTCCCGTTTCTTTCGCGTCGGGGGCGTTCTGCCCGCCGCTGACGGCTACGTGGAGTTGCTAACCCTCGAGCCTAGGCAGTGGGAGGGTCTTTCGCGCCTCCTTGGGGACCCCGAGTGGGCCAGCTCCGAGAAATTTCGGGATCCGGCCACCCACGGGCCGGAAATCAACCAAAACCTGCGGCAGTGGACGGTGCAACACACACGGCAATCGCTGTACCGTGAGGGTCAGGCCCATGGCGTGCCTATTGCCCCTTACCTGACACCCGCCGAAGTGTTTGACAGCCCTCAACAGCGGGAGAGGGGCTATTTCCAAGAGATAACCCATCCCGAGGCGGGCACTTTCGACTACGCTGGCCTGCCTGTCCGGATGGGCGAGACTCCGCCGGGCCCGAAACGAGCCCCGATGCTGGGCGAGCACAATGCGGAAATATTCGGCTCTATGGGGTATTCACCTGAGGAACTCGCCTCGCTGGCAAGAGCCGGGGTCGTCTGATGCATAGCGGTGGTTGGTGATACCAGTGTCCATCAGCCTCTACATCCTCATGGCGTTCATCGCCCTGATAATGATCCTTGAAGTGCTCAACGGCAGCGTTGATCATGCGCTGAACGTCTATGGTCTGGAGCCGCGCACCACCTCCGGGCTTATCGGTATTCCCGTCAGCCCGTTCCTGCACGGCAGCTACCTGCACGTCCAGTCCAATGCCGTCGCGCTGCTGGCGCTGGGGACGTTGGCGGTCATTCGCAGCGGCACGAAGTTCCCCTGGATCTGCCTGATCATCATCCTCGTGGGGGGCGTGGGAGTCTGGCTGTTTGGCCGGCCGGCCATTCACGTTGGCGCCAGCGGAGTGGTCTTTGGGTTGTTCGGGTACCTGCTGGTAAGGGGCGTGATTGACTTCAGCATCCTGTCCGTTTTTGTGGCCCTGGTGGTGGCTTGCGTGTTCGGGTGGATGGTGGTCTCTGGCGTCGTGCCCATCAACGACTACGTGTCATGGGAGGGACACCTGTGCGGACTGGCTGCCGGGGCGCTGGCTGCGGTAGTCGTCCCCGGGACCAGTGAGGCCCAGAGGTCGGAGGGACTGCGACAGCTGCAGCGTTGACCTTCGGCCTGTTTCACGCTACAACATCCCGCTACGGAGAATGACGGATGGATTCCGCAGGCAAAGACAGCACAGGCAGCAGCAAGGGACCATTGGCGGGCATACGGGTGGCCGACTTCTCGGTGCATGCTGCCGGTCCCTTTGCCGGGCTGATGTTGGCGGAAATGGGCGCGCAAGTAATCAAGATTGAAAGTTCGGCCCGCCTCGACATTACCCGGCGCCCCCACGCCATGTACGGCAAGCCTCCCTCCAGTTTCGAGCAGATCAATGCCAACAAGATGTCCGTCTGCCTGAACCTCAAGGAGCCAAGGGCGGTGGAGCTGGCTCTGGAACTGGTTGGTAAATCCGAGCTTGTCCTGGAAAATTTTCGTCCCGGAGTTATGCAGCGTCTCGGGCTCGGCTACGAGGCAATGAAAGAGGTGCGCCCCGACATCATCCTGGTGTCGCTGTCATCCAACGGCCAGACCGGGCCGGAAAGCAACTACGCCGGATACGCGCCCATGTTCGCGGCATTGGGCGGCCTTGGCCACCTCACCGGCTACCCCGACGGTCCCCCCGTGGAACTGCGCCACGCCATGGACCACACCGGCGGGATGTTGGCCGCCTTCGCCGCCGTGGCCGCCCTGTCCGCACGCCAGCGCAACGGCATTGGTCAGCACGTCGATGTGTCGGTGCGGGACCTTGCAACGTCTTTCATCGGGCCGGAGTTGCTGGACGTCGCTATGAACTCCCGCGACCCGCACCGGAACGGCAACCGGGACCCTTCCGCTGCTCCCCAGGGTGTGTATCGCTGCGGCGGTGAGGATGAGTGGGTCAGTCTCTCCATTTCCTCGGATGCAGAGTGGCAGGGCTTCGTCCATGCCATCGGCTCCCCGGACTGGGCCGTCGGCGACGAATTCGGGGACGCCTTCCGTCGCTGGCGCAGGCACGACGAGCTGGATGCGCTGATCGAGGAGTGGACTCTCCAACTCACGGCTTCGGAAGTTACACAGAAACTGCAGACCCATGGCGTGGCAGTCTACCCGTCCCTGGCCCCGGATTCGATGATGCGGGATGATCACCTCATCGAGCGGGGTGCGTTCCCGATGGTCCACAACCCGGAAACGGGTGAGCAGCAGAGGGCGGTAACCCCGCCCTGGCGATTTTCTGAGACGCCCGCCTCCATCGACCGTTGGACTCCCACTCTGGGACAGCACAACATGGAGGTATTCTCAGGCATACTCGGCCTGTCTCCGGATGAGGTCGAAGACCTTGAGAAAAGGCAAATCGTTTGGTGATACATCCAGAATTTGGTGCAAAATAACCAATTCACCGTTATCATTGCTCAACTACATTAATTGATACAGCCGAATTGCATTGGTAGGAGATAGGAATGGCCAAGAAAGGCACTGGACTGATGATCGTATGGGCGGACATTCCGGCGGAAATGGAGGACGACTTCAACGCCTGGTATAACGAGGAGCATTTGGCCGAGTTGCTGTCAGTGCCCGGCGTTTTGAACGCAGCCCGCTACGAGGCAACCAGCAGCGGCCCCAAGCACATGGCGGTCTACGAGCTGGAAAGCGCGGCGGTTGTCGAGACGGACGCATTCAAGAGCCGCCCCCGCACCGAGTGGGGCAAGAGGGTGAGCCCCAGTATCATCGGCACCAATTTCATGAACAATGTCTACGATATGATCCATCCCGCCGAGCTGACGGATGGAATCGCCGGCAGCGGCATGGCGCCTGCACTGCAGATTGGCCGCATGGACGTTCCCTCTGAGGACGACGCGTCATGGAATGACTGGTACTCAGGGGTATACGTGCCCAACTACGAAAAGGTGCCCGGTTGCATTCGCGGACGACGCTGGAAAGCCGTCCGGGGCGGCCCCTCATACGCCACGGTGTACGAATTCGAGAACGAGAATGTCTCCCAGACCGCCGAATGGTTGCGGCAGCGCGATATTCACCCGGACAACCAGCGGATGCGGGATGTAATGACCCATGCTTCCGGTTCGCCAGGAATCTGGAAAAAGACTTTCGAGCTTCAGTAAGCCCTATTGGAGGTCCCGGGCACCCAGCCCGACACTGGGTAATTCTGGACGGAGAGCTCGTATGGTGACGGCCCGGCCCGGCCAGGACAACAATAGTCAGACGGGTAGCACTGCTGGGCGTAACAGCATGGTAACGGCCTTGCTGCTGACCATTGGCCTGATGGTTGCTGAGGTCATATTTGGCTGGCTGTCCGAGAGCCTGGCGCTGCTCGCCGCTGCAGGGCTGCTGCTCGCCACCGGTTCCGCCATCACCATTGCGGGATTCAGCGCCTGGGCCGAGAGCCAACCCGCCTCCGTTGAACGGACCTTCGGCTACCACCGGCTGGAAGTGGCGGGTTCCATGCTCGGAGCACTGGCCCTCTGGCTCGTCGCCGCCTGGGTGCTCTTCGAGTCCATAGCACGGTTGCAGAACCGGGCGGAACTGGAAGTCGATGGCGTTCTGATGCTGACCGTTGGCATTATTGGCGTCGGCGTCAACATCATAGCCGCGGTGGTCCTGAAGCTGGGATCGAAGGGAAGCCGCCGGGCGGACGAAGCCTTCTGGCACCTGGTCTCCGACTTCCTGGGGTCCATCGGAGTCGTTGCCGCCGCTGTATTGCTGCATTACAACGATTGGACAATTGTGGACCCCATTGTCTCCATCGGCTTGGCAGCTCTGATCGCCGCCAGTTCCTGGCGCCTGATCCTCAAGGTGTTCTACGCCATTATGGAAGGCACCCCCGAACACCTGGACCTGTACAGCCTTTGCGCAGATATCGAGGAGGTGCCGGGGGTAACGCTGATTCACGACGTCCACGCCTGGAGCATATCCGAGGGCTATCACGCGTTCACCGCCCACGTTGTCGTGGAGCCTGGCTTGGAGACAAGGTCCGACGAACTGCTGGACCAGATGCGCCGCATCGTCTACGAAAAGCATCGCGTGGGCCATCTCACACTCCAGTTTGAAGAATCGGCGACCCAATGCCTCGAAAACCACCATCTGGGACACCTGGAAGCCACGTCCAGGTTTGATCTCTAGTCGGTATAGTGAATTTGAACGCTCAAAATTCGCACTTGGTTCGCTGATATGACATCTGCTGAAGGGTGAAACGAGGGCCATGACCAAGGCGCGCACGCTGGGCACGACCACGACGCCCACGTCGGCCATGACCACGATGCGCACGAGGGCCATGACCACAGTGCGCATGCCGGCCACGACCACGATGCGCACGCCGGCCATGACCACGACGCGCACGCCGGGCACGACCACGACGCTCACGCAGGGCATGACCAGGATGCCCACGCCGGCCATGACCACGATGCGCACGAGGGCCACGACCACGATGCGCATGCGGGCCATGATCACGACGCGCACGCTGGGCACGACCACGATGCCCACGATGATCATGACGACCATTCGGGACATGATCACTCCGGCCATGCCCACGATCACGCCGCCGAGCTCCGGGAGGCCAGCCGCAAGAGCCTGATTATCGCCCTCGTCCTGATCGGCGGTTTCATGATCGTCGAGGTGTTGGGCGGAATATTCTCCGGCAGCCTCGCGCTGCTTGCCGACGCAGGCCACATGCTCACCGACGCCGCGTCCATCGCGCTGGCGCTGGTGGCAGTCTGGATTGCAGGAAGGCCGGAGTCCATCGAGCGCACCTTCGGCTATCAGCGGACCGAGGTCCTGGCGGCGGCGTTTAATGCCCTCAGCCTGTGGATTATTGCCGGTTGGATCGTATGGGAAGCCGTCGAACGTTTCTCCAACCATCACGAGATTCACATCGATGGCGGGCTGATGCTCATCGTCGGAGTGATTGGATTGCTGGTAAATGTCGCAGCGGCATTCGTGCTCCACTCCGGCTCTAAGCACAGCCTGAACGTGGACGGCGCCTTCAAGCACGTCATGGCTGACCTGATGGGCTCGGTTGGTGTTGTCATTTCCGGAGTCGTAGTGATCCTCACCGACTGGGTGCTCATCGATCCGATACTGTCCGTCGGCATAGCGCTGCTGATTGTCGTGAGCTCCTGGCGGCTGGTGTTGCGGTCGGTGAATGTGCTGCTGGGAGGCGTGCCAGAGCACCTGGACCTATACGCTCTGTGCGCCGAGTTGGAGGACGTGCCAGGAGTGACCCTTATCCACGATGTCCACGTCTTCACGGTCACTTCCAACTTCGACCTGATGACCGCCCATATTCTCGTGGACCCGTCGTTCCGTGGCTATGAGGACGAGATGCAGCGGCAGCTTCGTCGCATAGCAGTCGACCAATACAACCTGCATCACGTGACTTTCCAATTGTGTCACTCGGCCGACCAGTGCTCTGAAAACCACCACGTCGGCCACCTGGAGGCGCTGGCCAGGCCATCCCGTTGACGCTGCCCGTTTCTGGGCAATTCCATAGACGCGCCGTGCGCACTTTGCCGCGGCGCGTTATACTTGATTGTGCAGCAATTCACACACTGGGATGGCGTCCGCTGCAAATTCTGCCCGTGTGCGTCGACGGCCTAAGATGATAAGTGCCGATAATCCACGGTTCACGCTCCCGGTGGCCATCCTGGCCATGCTGCTGGCCCTGTCGCTGGCGGCTGTACTGCCCCAGACGGTCCTCGCTCAAGACGAGGCTCGTGAGGAGGTCCACCACGTCGGTGACCACGACATCGTGGTCGTGCCGGTGAACCTGAACACTGCGGCAGGTTCGGCACAGTACGCGGTGATCGTAACCGACCCAGAGACCGGCGATCCGGTGTCGGATGCCCGGGTTGTGCTGGTGGCAGCCAATGCGAATGAGGGCGAACCCGGCTGGGCCATTGCCACAAACTCACCCGCGGACCCGGCCCAGTACAACGTCAACCTCAAGCTGGATTCAACGGGGGTCTGGGCCATCAGTGCAGACGTCTCCTCGCCCCTGGGCGCCGACTTGGTCGACGTGACCGAGTTGGAAGTGCCGTCGGTCAACCGGCTGACACAGGGTTCCTGGGTGTACTTCGGGGTGTTCGGCGCGATCATCGCCGGAATCGCCTACGTCTGGTGGTCCGCCCGCAGGGACTACCGGCGCAAGAGGGCCGCCCGGGCCGATCTTAACGTCTGAATCAGGAATTACCGGATTTGAGATTTATGAGGATATCTCCAATATCTGAATCCGGAATTACAGGTTTGAAGGATTGCGGGGTTGCTCCGGCGCATCCGGTAAATCCCTTAATCCGGAAAATCCTGATTCTGACAATTGCTGCCGCTGCCGCCCTTGTGCTGGCGCTGTGGGCGGCGCCGTCCGCCCTGGCCCACGGTGGCATCGACGCCGGGCAGGAGCCGTGGACGGCCTGGAACACCAACCCCCTGCCGACGATACTGGTTCTACTGGCCGCCTATGTTTACATAAACGGCCTGTACAACTGGGACCGGCCGACACACCCGGTGAACAACTGGCAGAAAGCGTCCTTTTTCTTCGGGCTGTTCCTGGTGTTCTTCGCCCTGCAGTCGCCGCTGGACCCCATTTCCGACCACCTGCTGTCCTTTCACCAGGCGCAGCACTTCATCCTGCGAATGGTGGCCCCCATGTTCATCCTGCTGGGCGCGCCGCTGACGCCCATGCTGCGGGGAATGCCGACCTGGGCAAGGCAGGGAATCATCCGTCCTGCAGCCCGGAACCACTACGTCAGGCAGGTGTACGGCCTGCTGACCAACCCCATATTCACCATCTTTTTCTTCCTCGGCAGTCTCTACCTGTGGCAGGTTCCGGGCGCCTTCAACCTGGCCCTGCGCAACGACGAAGTGCACGCTTTGATGCACCTCACCATGAGCGCGTCGGGGTTCCTGTTCTGGTGGGTGGTCATCGATCCCCCTCCACACCGCTCCCGGCTGCACTACGGTCTGCGAGTGCTGTACCTTGGCCTCATTGTGATCCCAAACACCCTGTTGGGGGCGGCCATCACCTTCTCCAGCCAACCTGGCGAGCATCTGTACAAAGCCTATGAGGAGGTTCTCCAGCCCTACGGCCTTGAGTGGCATATCGACCAGCAGCTTGGCGGCCTCATGCTCTGGGTGCCGGGCGATATGATGAGCATCGTAGCCGCCGGCATCGTGATGATAATGTGGTATCAGCGCGAGGAGGGGCAGCACAGGACCCTGGCCAGCGAGGCTGCAAGAGGCAAGTGACGTCTCACGGGCAATGGCTGATTGCCTGGATTCCCCATCCGACCCGAACGGGAGAGCGAGCATGTCCAACGGTGCTGGCGAGGTGAGATTCAGCTGGTTCATACCCATAGACGGCGACGGCAGCAGGGCTGGCACCATGCGGGCCGAGCGTCCTCCGGATTTCGACTATCTCCGCCGCGTGGTTGAGACAGCGGAGGAGTGCGGATATTACTCGCTGCTGATCCCTACCCGCTTTGCCAACGGCCTGTTCGCCGAGGACGCCCCGCTGGCCGAGACCTGGACTACGGCAACGGCGCTGGCTGCTGTAACCAGCCGCATACGCTTCCTCATCGCCGTGCGGCCCGGGTTCATCGCGCTTGGCCTGTTCGCGCAGATGGCCGCGGCCCTGCACCAGATCTCCAGGGGCCGCGTGGACATCAACGTCGTGCCGGGAGGCATCCAGAACGATTTCGAGCGGGTGGGCGAGCAGAGCACTCACGAGACCCGCTACGAGCGCGCCGAGGAGTTCATTGCCGCTTGCCGCAAGCTGTGGACCGAGCCTGGCCCGGTGGATTTCGATGGTGACTACTACCGCCTCAAGGATGCTTTCTGCGCCCCGCAGCCGGGCAACGATAGCCCGCGATTCTACCTCGGGGGCGCATCGCCGAGGGCGTTGGGACTGTCCGGGCGGCAGGCCGACGTGCATCTGTCGTGGATCGAGCCCCTGGAGGACACGGCACGCCGCAACGTCGACGTCGCCGCCGAGTTCGACCGAGCAGGCAGAACGCCCGAGCTGGGACTGCGCACCCACCTCGTCGTCCGCGACACGGAGGCCGAGGCCTGGGACGCCGCCAACGAGCTGATCAACCACGCTGATCCCGCCGTCAAGGCGCAGCGGCAGTCGGCCATTGTGGGCACGCAGATGGTGGGCCAGCAGGCGCAGGCCCGCGAGGTCCCCGACCACCGCGTCGGCCCGCACCTGTGGAACGGCCTGTCGGAGGTCCGTGTTAACTGCGGCACCGCCATCGTCGGCACCCCGCAGCAGGCCGCCGACACGCTCTATGACTACGCGAAGCTGGGCTTCCAGGAGTTCATCCTCTCCGGGTTCCCCCACGTCGAAGAGTGCCGTCGCGTCTCTGACGAGGTTCTCCCCCGCCTCCGCGAAAAGCTCGCCGCGTAGTTTGTCGCCTGTCAGTTGAGTCTCCGTTGATGGTAGGATGTCAATGGTCTTGAAGAGTCCCTCAAGAGGCGGTTGAAAGAAGCAAGATGATAGCGAGAATACCGTTGGTATTGGAGCCGCAACCTGAAGGGGGATACACGGTCACCTCTCCGTTGTTACCGGAGTTGATAACAGAGGGCGATACATTGGCCGAGGCCTTGGCAAACGCGGAGGACGCCTTTGCTTTAGTGGCCGAAATCTACAAGGACCGGGGTCGCCCTATTCCACAATAAGTAACTGACAAATTCCCTCTCCCTCTGGGAGAGGGTTAGGGTGAGGGCGTCCCCAGTTCTCTTTGAACCGTGAAAGCGCTGCAACGTCGAACCGTCATTCCCGCGAAAGCGTAAATCCAGCTGCTCTAGCGAACCAGCCCACTAACCGAACCTACTTGGGGTGCCAGGCTCCGATGTACTCGCCGTAGTCGCAGTGGAAGCAGCCCAGCGTCGCCGTACTGCTCTCTATGTCTACGACATAGCAGTGCCCGACTGCCTCACAGGATAGCCCAGCCAGTCGATCCGGCACTCCATCGCCACCCCGTGTCCATTGGCCGCTGGATTCGCCTCGGCAATCCGCAGGATGGTCTCCCGCTATGCGATCCCGCGATTGAGGCATTGCAACCATCTCGAAAGTCCCCTCCCCTTGACGGGGGAGGGTTAGGGTGGGGGTGAAAGGGTAATACTTTGCGGCCGCCGGGAATGTGAGTCATTCTTGAAGGAAGTATAAATGGGGCAACCATTGTGGCTGCCCCGTTGACTCTGTGCTACTCCCTTTGACGTCTACCGCGTTTGGCCCGCGTCAAGCCTACTCGAACCCCGCCGGGATCTTGTCGGCCCAGGGCCGGGCGCGCTCGTAGGCGGCCGATGCCTGCAGGACCCTCGCCTCGGATCCCCTCGGCCCGATGATGTGCAGGCCGATGGGCAGCCCCCCGGATGAGAAGCCACAAGGGACGCTGGAGGCGGTCTGTCCCGACATGTTGATCGGGTAGGTGAACGGGATGAACCCCCACTCAGGGTCGACCTTCTTGCCGCCGATCACCGATGGCCGCGCGCCGATTTCCAGGGACGGCGTTGCCATCGTCGGGGAGAGGAGCAGGTCGTAATTGTTGAAAAAGTCCTCCATCTGCCGGCCCAGCCGGTCCACGTGGGCGATGGCTCGCGACAGACGGGCGCCGTCGACGCGGGAACCGTGCTCAATGGAGTTCAGGGCGGGCGGGGTGAACTCGTTCCGATGCTCCTCCAGCAGGTGCCCGTATGACGTGTAGCAAGAGGTGGCGAATACGTCATAGAAGGTCTCGAACGGGTCCTCCAATTGCAGCGGCGCGTCCTCGACGATGGCCCCCAGTTCCTCGAACACCCTCGCGGCGCGGGCCGCGGCCTCGGCCACCTCCGGGTCCACCCCGGCGTATCCAAAGTCGGGACTCCATGCGATCCGCATCCCCTCGACGCCCCTTCCCAGCCCGGCGCTGAAGTCTGGAGGCGTCTCCCTGAGGGAATTGGGATCGCGGCTGTCCGGTCCCGCCAGCACCTGCAGCAGCAGCGCCGTATCGGCCACGGTGCGGCTCATGGGTCCCGACTGCGAGAAATGGTTGGCAGCGGGCCGTCCGTAGCCGCCGTAGCGCGGCACGCGATGCTGCGTCGGCTTGATGCCGAAAACGCCGTTGAAGCTCGCCGGGATGCGTATCGAGCCGCCACCGTCGCTTCCCGTGGCGATGGTGCAGAGCCCGGCTGCCAGCGCGGCACCGGCGCCGCCGCTGGAGCCCCCCGAGGTGTGGCCTGTGTTCCACGGCGTCCGGCAGGGGTCGCTCACCTTGTTCTCTATCGTGCCCGACTGCCCGAACTCCGACGTGTTGGTCTTGCCCAGCACGATGGCCCCGGAGGCCCTGACCCGCTCCACGACAATGGAGTCGATCTCGGGGACGCGGTCCCGGAACAGGTAGGAGCCCATCGTTGAGGTAATGCCCTTGGACAACTCCAGGTCCTTGATGGAGATTGGTATGCCATGCAGCGGCCCGGTGGCCCAGCCGCGCGCCACCACGTCGTCGGCGGCACGTGCGTCCGCCAGCGCCTGTTCGGGGACCAGGGCCAGGTAGGAATTCAATTGGGAATCCAGTCGTTCGATGCGATCCAGGAAGTGCTGCGTGACCTCCACCGACGAGACCCGTCGCGACCTGATGGCCTCGGCAAGCTCCGTGGCGGGCATGTAGGTAAGCTCACTGCTCATGACGACTCCTGAACGGGCTGACTATGCGCATCCCTCTTTCCCGCAAATGGTCCCAAAAGGATCCCAGCAGGGAGGGCGTTTCTGCGGCTGATAATGGCACCTCAGGCCCATTCGCGCAACCGCCCCATTGAAAAGCAAGAAACTATCTCAATAGTCCCTCCCCCTCAGGGAGAGGGTTAGGGTGGGGGTAAAAAGGCTGTACGGCAAACCCTTTGAGGAGCGCCTGACCTGTATTGCCGCTGCTGCCAAGTGATGTGGCCTCCCGTGGTACCATGGCTGCGATTTCATGACGAGACAGGACGGATGCTGATGACCACCAGACGTGTGCCGAGCGCCATGACCATCGCGGGCTCCGACTCCGGAGGCGGTGCTGGCATACAGGCCGATCTCAAGACCTTCGGCGCCATGGGCGTGTTCGGCACCTGCGCCATCACCACCATCACGGCGCAGAACACCCTGGGTGTCAACTCGGTGCTGGAAACGCCGACTGATATGATCGAGGCCCAGATCGACGCCATCGTCACCGACATCGGCGCCGACGCCGTCAAGACCGGCATGCTCTCCAGCAACGAGATCATCCGCTGCGTGGCCGAGCGCATTCAGCGCCACTCCCTCGGCCCGACCGTCATCGACCCGGTGATGGTGGCCAGCACTGGCTTCCGCCTGCTGCGGGATGACGCCGTCGAGGCTATGCGCACCGTGCTGGTCCCTCTGGCGACGGTGGTCACGCCCAACAGCCGTGAGGCCGCCGTGCTCACCGAGCGGGAGATGAACACCGTCGACGACCTGAAGCTCGCCGCACGCATGCTGGTGGACGAGATGGGCGCGGAGAACGCGGTGGTCAAGGGCGGCCACCTGGACGGCCCGGCCACCGACGTCCTCTACGACGGCTCGGAGTTCACACTGTTTACCTCGGAGCGGTTCGATACGCCCAACACCCACGGCACGGGCTGCTCTCTGGCCTCAGCCATCGCCGCCGGCCTGGCCAAGGGCCTTGAGATCCCTGTCGCGGTGCAGCAAGCCAAGGACTACGTCACCGAGTCCATACGCACCAGCTTCTCCGTCGGCCAGGGTCACGGCCCCCTGAACCACTTCCACGCCCTCTGGCAGCGCGACGGCGGCTGAACGGCGCGGCTTACCCACTCTCGCATTGCTGCAGGGCTCGCAAGAATCCCCTCCCCTTGATTGGGGACAGTGCCTATGGGTGCTCCCTCCCAGTTAGGAGCAGGGCTGGGTGAGGGAGAAATCCTGCACATCAGCGGCTTTTCAATCGATAAGAGAACGCCCTCACCCTAACCCTCTCCCGGTGGGAGAGGGAACAATTGAAAATCCCCTCCCCCTTGATTGGGGAGGGCTAGGGTGGGGGTGAATGGTCAACCTTCCAAGGGCCGAGGGAATGCCAGACCCCCATCTGACCAGCCTAGTGGTTCTCGAATATCTCCTGGAACCGCTCCACTGCGGCAACGGTGGCGGCCCGCTCGGCCCTCGTCGGAACGCGCGGGTCGCGGGCCTTCGGCAGCCGCCCCAGCTTGAGCATCGACGCCATCAACAACAGCCGGGCCTTGTTGGTGTCCAGGTTGCTGCCCGCGATGGTGACGTCGTCCCAGCCGCTGGGAACGCGTCCGCCGGGATCGGCACGGCCCACTCGCGCCACCGGCATCCCGCTGAACGCGGCGACCTCCAGCGCCCGGTGCTGCGACATCCCGCCCAGGCCGTAGGGCGATGACCCTTCCAGCACGAACCCGTGCAGCATCGGCGACATCGCGTCGCTGCTGGCCTGCTCCCGGAGAGCCTTGTCGATGCGGGCGATGATGTCGACCTCATTGTCCGGATCGGCCGTCTCATCCTCGTCCATGTAGGCGCCGTACTTGACTATGTGGACACGCGGAATCGCCTCCTCTCGTAAAGCGCCCGCGTCGTCCTTCACCGCCACGCGAACCGATGCGCCACCGTCGGCGTACTCCGGGAACTCCACCACCGCCGGCAGCCGGGACAGGTTCACGTCGGAGCTGCTCGTGTGTCGGTAGGCGGGCTTGTACCAGATGGTGACCGGCGGCCCCACGGTTCCCAGGATGCCGCCATGGCCGCCGGTGGCCTTGTAGTTGCCCGGACGGTCGTCGGCCTTCTTGAACTCCCGGGCGGCGTAGATGCGCTCGTCCTGTACCCCGACGGCGCCGATGCCCGACCCGCGTCCGGAGAGGATCAGGTCGACCGCGTCGACTATGTTGCGGTCGCCGTCGTTGGCCAGCTGACCGTGGGTGCGCTGCGAGGCGCACCCGGTTATGGCCAGCTCCGTGTCCATGAGCAGGCTCAGCCAGTAGAGGGTTTCCTCCACCGTTGGGCTCCCCTCTAGCCAGATGCCTCCGGCGTACTTGCCGCTGGCTAGGGCGGCGTTCACCGAGTTTGTGGCCTTGGCCAGGTCGCGGTAGCGGGGCGAGCGGCGAAGGGCCAGGGGCCGGTACGGGAAATAGTCGACGCCCGACCTCTCACCTTTCTGGCTGTAACCGGCGGGAGGCAGAACGCGGATGAAATCGTAGTCGGCCTTACGGTCGAGCACGCTTCCCTCGCCGGAATCCTCCCTCCCCGGGATGGTACGGTCAATCTCCGCAAACAGCCGCGAGGCGTCGGGATAGAAGAACTGGCGGCCTCCGTAGTTCAGCTCCGGGTCGAACAGGTCGGCCTCCTCGAACGGCTGCCCCTGCTCCGCCCCGTTGGCCCGTCGCGCCACGTAGGGCAGCGGGTACGGCCCGTCCTCGGGACGCAGCTCCACCTCGTAGTAGTCTTGCCCGTCCTGCTGGTAGAGGGCTGCCGAGTCCTCCTCCATCGGGTGGCCGCTGTACCTGCGTATCCTGACCACAGCCGGCTCGTGGAGCAGCTGGGGAACCAGGTGCTCGTAGCGTCCGGGCAGGATGCGTTCGCCGGGGAGGCGGCCCTTGTTGCCGGTCACCAGCGTGGGCGAGTTTGCGATGGTGGACCTGGGGCCCGAGAACACGGCGATTCTGGCTCTGTCCATTTCTTCTCCTCGACGGGGCAGCAATGAGGTTTGACGGGACGCTAACCCCTCAGCGCCCCGGCGGTCAAGGGCCAGTATCGATGCAGCCGTATATCCCTTGAAATGGCAGAACCGCCTGACGTTCGCAATCAAGTCGAATCCAATTGTTTGAAGCTAGTCATGTTTTTTGGAACCCCGATGGCTATTGAACAGGCTGGCAACCAGTGGCGGAACTGTTACAATCTCCATTGGTACGACTATACGGCTGCCTGAATCGCAAACCGGGCGTCGGTATATCGCTCCATGCCCGGGCTTACAAGGCGGACTGCCCCGAATCCTCAGGGTCGCGTAAAGCCCGAATGACCTTCGATTCCGGCCCAGTTACGAAACGGAAACTCAGGGAGTAAGTTATGGCCACTCTGCAGAGCAACTACGCATACCGGATGGGGGAACGCTACGGCCAGCACCCCGACGATGGCGAGTTCCCCGGCAGGCTCATCATCGTTGAGGGAATTGACGGCTCGGGGAAAAGTACACAGCTGGACTTGCTGCAGAAGTGGTTGAAAAGTCGCAATCTCGTAACGGTTTTCACCGAGTGGAATTCGTCGCCCATTGTCAAACGCACCACCAAGCAGGCCAAGAACCGGGAATTGCTCACTCCCATGTCCTTCAGCCTGATCCACGCCGCGGACTTCGCCAGCCGGGTGCATGCCCAGATACTGCCCGCGCTCCGGGCTGGGTCCATTGTGCTGGCCGACCGCTACGTGTACACCGCCTTCGCCAGGGATGCGACTCGCGGCGTCGACCGGGACTGGATACGGCGCATCTACTCCTTTGCAGTGATGCCAAGCCTGGCCCTGTATTTCAGGGTGCCCCTGGAGGTTTCCATCGAACGCCTCAGCGCCGGAAGGGAGCAACTCAAGTTCTACGAAGCCGGCCAGGACATGGGGTTCTCCAACGACCGCGAGGAGTCCTTCCGCATTTTCCAGAGCAGACTCCTAGAGGAATATGAGGGGCTGTCAGAAGAGTTCGGGCTGATGACCATCGACGCCACCCAGCCCATCTCGGTGCAGCAGCAGCAGGTGCGCCGCTACGTCGAACCGCTCATTGAAGATGCACTGGAGGCCGGCGGACAGAGCGTGCCGGAGGCCCTGGCCCACAACGGGTTGTCCGGACGTTACATCACCCAGCCGCCGCCTCGACGCCTGACCGAGCAGGACATCCTGCGAATGGAAAGATCTCCCGAGTAAGGGACTAACAGGAAAGATTTCACGGTCCTTTAACCGTTATTCTCGTAAATGCGGGAATCCAGGAAATACGGAAATTGACCGGGCACTCTCTCTAACGCAATTCTGCATGGGGATTGTTCCCGTCTGTCGCGATTATCGTTGCGCTGGTTAGCCAGGGGGGCGCCACAATGAGGAAGCTGAGTTTCTACGGGCACACGCCGTCTCGCATGGGGGAGGAGGCCGTTCCTGGCCGCCTCATCGTTATTGAGGGCACCGACAGCGTGGGCCGCTCAACCCAGATTGCCATGCTGCAGGAATGGCTGGAGGCGGAAGGCTACGCCGTTCTGGTCACTGGGCTCCGGCGCTCGGAGGTTGCCTCGTCGGGTATCGACCGCGCCATGCGCGGCAACACGCTGGACGCGCTCACCCTGAACCTGTTGTACGCCACCGATTTCTGGGATCGCATGGAGCGGAGCATCGTGCCCGCCCTGCGCACCGGCATGGTCGCCCTTGTGGATCGATACATTTTCTCCATCATCGCCCGGGCCAGGGTGCGAGGGGTGCCCTCCCAGTGGCTCAGCGATGTCCTCGAGTTCGCCATCGTTCCGGACAAGGTACTCTACCTGGACGTCGACGTGGAACACCTTTTGCCGCGGGTGCTCTCAGTACGGCAGCTGGACCACTGGGAGTCGGGAGAGGATTTCATGCGCGGGCCCGACCTGTACGACAACTTTACCCGCTACCAGGCTGCGCTGCTCGAGGAATTTCGTGGCCTCGCCCAACAGCACAATTTCACGACCGTGGACGCTCGCGGCACAGTCGGCGAGATATTCCGCAGCTTGCAAAGCGAGGTCGAGGAAGCCCTGCAGGGCATGGGCGGCGAGTAACGCCACCCCTACGCCCTGCCATTATGAATCTATCTGACGATTCCCCTCTCCCTCAGGGGAGGGCTAGGGTGGGGGTGAAGCTCCGCGAAGAGAAGCCACCCGGAAACAACAGTCCGGCCTACCCAATGAACCTGTCCGGCAGCGCCCCGATGATGGCCTCCGCGTCTCGGCAGATTTCTCTGATCACCTCTGCCGCCGGCCGAACGGCATTCACGTGCCCCGCACCCTGCCCCATGTAGACCGCGGAAGCCTCCACATCCCCGTGGGCGCGAGCCGCGGCCACGTCCGATGCCAGCTCCTCGCGGTGGGCCAGGACCTCCGCATCGCGACCGTCCCACTCTCGCACCAGGCGGTTGCGGTAAACGCGCCCCGCGATGCCATCGGGCCACGGACGGGTCCCCAGCAAGTCATAGAGCCGCGTGAAGGTAGAGTCCTGGCCGTCCGAGAGCACGATTTGCTCTTTGAACGTCTCCGGTACTTCCACCGCTTCCTGTGTGGCCACCATGGCTGTGCCCAGGGATACCCCCTCGCCGCCCGCCCCCAGCACGCCGGCCATGGCACGGCCCGTGGTGATGCCGCCGGCCGCCAGCACTGGCACGTCGGGATAACGCCCCACCAGGCTCACCAGCAGGGGCAGCAGGTTGATCTCGCCGGTGTGGCCGCCTGCCTCGTTGCCTTGTGCCATCAGGATGTCGGCCCCGGCATCCACGGCCTGTCTCGCAAGCTCCAGCGACTGAACCTGACAGATCACGACCGCCCCGGCGTCCTTTGCCCGGGCAACCCAGGGGTCCGGATCGGCGAACGAGAAAATGAACACCGGCACCCTCTCCTCCAGGGCGATCTCGATGTTCGTGGTGTTGTATTCGATGAGCTGCGTGATGAAACCAACGCCGAAGGGCCGATCGGTCTCGCTGCGGATGTAGGCGATCTGCTCCCGCAGCCACTCCGGCCCGAGGTCGTTGGTGCCCCCAAACGTCCCAAGGCCGCCCGCCAGCGACACCGCCGCCGCCAACCGCCCGCCGCTGTGGTTGCTCATCGGCGCCGACATCACCGGGTACTCAAGGCCGAGAATGTGGGTGAATCTTGTTTTCAGCATGGATGTCTTTCGCCTTTCGTTAAGCGTGGAATGCACCTGCGTCTTTCGATTTCAGTTTGAATCGGGTTTACAGGATTTAAGGATTCTCATAATGGGGAATATCCTGATAATCCTCCAATCGGGCAAATCCCGATTCAGACAATTCGCTTGGGAATCGAAAGTCCTTGGGCGCCCCCATGGATCCCCGACCGGGCGGGGATGACTGAGAATTTCATCGGTATTTTGAACGGGCGTGCAGAAGGTGATGCCTACACATCCACCAGCAGGCCCGGGTTCAGCACGCCGTTGGGGTCCAGGGTGCGCTTGGCGGCCTTGAGCGCCTCGGCGAAGAGGTCCGGGCGCTGCTGATCGTACCAGGGCCGGTGCAGCCGTCCCACGGCGTGGTGGTGAGTGATGGTTCCCCCGGCGGCCATGATCGCATCCGAGGCAGCCTGCTTGATCTCGGCATACATCTCCAGCTCGGCACCGCGGCGGCCCATGCCCTCCCAGGTGTAGTAGGGAGCCGGGCCGTCGGGGTAGACGTGGGTGAAGCGACACGACACCGACCCGCCGCCGCAGACCCGATCCAGCGTTTCCTGCAGCGCACCGCGCACCATCTCGTCCATGGCCGGCCAGCAGTCCCAGGTGATGGCCGTCTCCAGCGTCTCCGCCACCAGCCCCAGGCCCGTGGTGATGTTGCGCTGGTAGGGCGCGCCCAGGAAGGCGTTGCGCCACGCTCCAACGGCTCCCTGCCGTCCCGTGTCGCCCGCTGATTCATCGCCCCGTGGGCCCGGCGACGAGATGCGTATGTCCGCTTCGTCGATGGTGCCGCCGGCGTCCCTCGCGATGGCCACGGCCTGGCGGATGTTCTCGTCCTGCGGCAGCTCGTTGGACTCGAAGCCCAGGATCAGTAGCGCGCGGCTGCCGTCCATGCCTGCGGCGCTCCGGGCCTCGCCCGGGTCCAGCAGACGGCAGTTGGCGGGCCAGAGCTTGGCCTGCACCACGCGTCGGGCCGCCTCCGAGCCGCCCATGAAAGTCGGGAACGTAACGCCCGCCGACGCACGGTACTGTGGCCGCGCCTGTATGCGCATCCAAGCCTCGGTGATGATGCCCAGGATGCCCTCGCTTCCGATGGCCATGCGGTCCGGGCTGGGGCCGGCGCCGCTGCCCGGCAGCCGCCGCGACTCCCACACGCCCGCCGGGGTAATCATCCGCACGGACTCAACAAAGTCGTCGATGTGGGTGTGATTGGTTGCGTAGTGGCCTCCGGAGCGCGTGGCGATCCATCCTCCCAGCGACGAAAACTCGAAGCTCTGCGGGTAATGCCGCAGCGTGAACCCGTGGGGCCGGAGCTGCGCCTCCAGCCCAGGCCCGTACGCTCCTGCCTGGATCCGCGCCGCACGGGACACGTCGTCGACCTCCAGCACCTGGTCCAGCGCCGACAGGTCTATGGTAACGATGCCGTCGTAGCCCTCCGGCGGCTCGAAACCCGCGACTGTGGAGCTGCCTCCGCCGTAGGGTATCGCGGCGTACCCCGAGGACGAGCACCAGTCCAGCACCGCCGTGACTTCGTCCTCCGTAGTCGGATATGCGACGATATCCGGCGGGTTGGGGAATTGAAGGTTGTAGGCTCGGATGCGGTCGCGGAAGCTGCGGCCGTAAGTATGCACCGCCCGGTCATGGTCGTCGGCGGCGCAGATGGCTGCCAGTGACGATGGCGGGCTGATGCGCGGCGCCCGCAGACGCAGTTCCTCGGCTCGGGGCGGCATCGCCGCCTCCACCTCCACGCCGTACCGCTGCGACAACCGCGCCGCCGCCTCGTGCACCTGCTCCGCGGTGGGCTCGTCCTGCTCCATTCCCCAGGCCCAGAAACTCCTGCGGCTCATCCGGCGTCCCTCCTCTGTGGCCGCCTATGAGTCCGGGCGCAGGCGGCGCAGTTCCTCTTCCAATTCGCGTTCTCTGGCGGATGCCGATTCCATTGCGGCCTCGGCATCCGCCCGCGCCTGACGCTCGGCCTGCAAGGCGCCTTGCGTTGCCCGCAAGGCCTCCCGGTCCTGCCGCCAGTTCTGCAGGTAAGCGCCGGTGGCCGGGTCGTAGAAGCGTGGCAATCCCTCATCCCAGGCCAGGCTCAGCTCCAGCACCTCGCTGTAGCCCTTGAGAATGCCGTCCGGTTCTGTGGTCATCTCGATCGGCTGGTACTCCCCGCCTGCCAGGCGCAGTCCGTTCAGTGCGAACCCGTAGTACCGTCCGCCGGTTGGGTCGAAACGCCAAAATCCGGGGACCCCTATACGGGCATAGATTGCAGGCTTCCTGTTCAGGTCCACCTGCCGCGTGCTTTCCGACGCGATCTCCAGCGCCCAGTCGGGCACCTTGCCCACCTCCCACGGCAGGTAAATCTGCCGGGGGCGTATGGCCTCGGCATCGACCCCGAACGCGAGATACACGTCGGGCGCAATGCGGACGTTCAGGTTGCTGGGGTCGTAGCAGATGTTGGTGTCGGTGTCGATGAACACGTCGGGACGGCGGTGGAAATCGGTGAAGTGGGCGAAAAGAATACCCATGACCTCGTGAATCTCGCGGTTCTGCTCCATATGGTCCGGAGGCACTTCTTTTTTGCCCGCGTCAAATTCAAGGCTTGCATAGTCTATGGGCCCACCCTTGCGGTAGGGCAGCATCGTGTACTTGTCCTTGGTCTTACGGAGCGCCATAGCCAAGCCTCGGGCCGGCCTCACACCGTAATAGGGATGCGCCGCCCCAACAATTCGTTCGTCCCGATTCTATCACGCTGCCCCCTTGCCCATTTCCGGGAAAGGGCGCCGACAACCGCACCGCTGCTAACCCACCATGTCGAAACGCTCAGACTGTGGCGGCTGGGCCCACAACTCCTCCGCGCCAGCCATGGCCACGGCCCGCTCCGGACTGGCACGCCATGCGTCGTAGATTTCGTTGCTGTCCCATGTCACCAGCGTCGATATCTTCGTCGGGTCGCTGAGCGAAATCAACGTCTGCCGGCTGCCGAATCCCGGCGCCCTGCTCTGAGCCAGGCCGTTGCCGTCCAGCAGCGTCTTGGCCTCCTCGATCTTGTCCGCCTTGGCCCAGTGGTGCGTCAGTACGCCGATCATCAACTCTTCTCCACAGGAATGAATAAACGCCGAGGCCAAAGATGACGCCAATGACCCGGAAAGCGGAATCTTGGCGTCCTTTGCGCTCTCGGCGTTGAGACTGGCCCGCTAGTCCGATTCCCGGCGAATGCCGATCACGCGGGCGAAAATGAAGGCCAGCGCCGCCACGATCACGCTGAATACCGCGCCCATCTTGCCGGGGTCCAGGAAGTCCGTGCCAGCGTACGCCTTGTTGGCCACGAAGAGCGCCACCGTCAGCCCCAGCCCGGCGATCATTCCGGCCACCATCAGGTGCTTGATGCTCATGCCCTCGGGCAGCGGGAATCCGACCTTGGAAACGGCGTACGAGAACACCGATACGCCGACCGTCTTGCCCACGATCAGCGACAGCAGGATCATCAGCGTGACCGCGTTGATGTTGCCGAAGGCCACCCCCGCGTTGGCCCACGCAAAGAAGAACAGCCCGAAGTCCACCGGCAGCTTCAAGCTGTGCTCAAACCGGTCCAGCACGCCGACGTTATGGCCGTGGTGGCCCGCCTCGTGGGCCGCTTCCAGCTCCTCTCCCTCGTGCTCGCCGTGCTCCTCCAGTGCCTCATCCGCGTGAGGCGAGGGCTGAATCGCGGGCAGGAAGGGCACGATTACCACTAGCGCCAGCGCCGGCTCAACACCTGTCTTGACCAGTCCCACCCAGCTCATGCCCCCGGCGACCAGGATGTATACCGGCCACCAAGTAACGCCAATTCGTCGGAACGCGTAGGCGGTTACCATGCCTCCCAGCGTCAGCAGCAACCACATGGGCTGGACGTTATCCGAGTAAAAGACGGCGATTATGACCAACCCGATGGCATCGTCGGCCACCGCCAGCAGCAGGAGGAAGTTCACCGCCGCGTGTCGCGGCCCGAAAATCACCCGTGCCACCAGCCAGGCCAGCGCGATGTCGGTGGCCGTGGGAATGGCCCAACCGCCCAGGACGCCCTCGGCCGGGAACATCATTCTGCCGAGGTCGTTGGTGCCGCCGTAGAAGATGAAGGCCAGCAGTATGAACAGCCCCACCGGGCCGAACACACCGCCCAGGGTACCCATGATCGGGTTGATCGCCTTGGGCAGGGGATTCAGCGCCCCGCCGGGCAGCACTGATTCGGTGATCTCCTTGGCCGCGATGCCGAAGAAGAAGACCATGAACATTTCGTTGATCAGGAAGTGGAAAGAGACGTGCTTCCCGAAGACGTAGAAGTCGTTCAGGTCGTGGTGCTGTCCGTCATCCAGGAAGGGGCCCTGGCCGAAATTCCAAAAGTCGAACTCGACGATACGGTAGTAGCTGTCGAAGTGGAGGTTCGCCCACACCAACCCGACGATTACGCCCAGGATGAGCGGGACGGAGTATTCCTGCAGGAAGGTTATGTACCGGCGGATTTGGTCCACGGACGACTCTCTAAGCTGAACCCGGGATGATTCCCGTTAATCTGTTCAGCGCTGACCTAGCTAATCGGAACCGGGGCCGCAGCGTACGGCAACGGCCACATGCTTGCAATCGGTCGAGGCAGGGCGTCGACCGGGGCGCCGCCGATTATACCACCGCCATCAACCCCGTCCAAAGTCCGCGGGTCCCAGTGGCAGTGCTCTTTCAAAGTCAGTCATTGAGAGTAGAGGTTTAAGGAGCGTTGAGCGCAGGGTTGCCGGAGCCGGGCGGTCAATGGTTTCTGATCGACTAACGCTGACCCTGACTTCGAAAGGGATCTGGGCCTTGGAGCATGGTTCCAAATCGTGGATGCAAGGTCGGGCCAAAGTACTGCCTAAAAAAGCGCGCCCGAGAGTGCGCACCTACAAGGAGTGTGAAGAACTACATTTTGGACGCCATTGTGGCCTTGGTGCTCAGGAGGCTGCCTTGCTTTTTAATCCAATAGTTCGTCAGCCCCCGTTAATCCGGCTCAATCTCGTTTACAGGGAGCCCTCAAATTCATTGGGAGCTAGAGGGGATCGGCATCGAGATTTTCGTTATCGCCCAGGGCCCATTCTTTCGTTCCGGGGTTGTAGGATACTGATCCCCGCCGCTTCAGATACAGCTGAGCGTGTCGAAAACGGCGTTTCCACGCCCTTCCGTACCGTTCTCCTTTGATCATCAGGAATTCGCTGTCGTCACAGAGGTCCGGCATCAGGCGCTGAACTTCCAGTTCCATTGTTTGGGTTCTACGGGGCCCCTTGGCAAGTAGATATAGTATTGCCTCTCCAAAGACGGCGTGGGCACTCCTGTCTCCAACCTGAGCGGAAACAAAGGCGGGCCGTGCTCGTTGCATTACCTGGTCAAAATTCAGCCGCGCGGTCCGGGTCGCCTCTGTGATGACGGCGGAGTGGGCTTGGCGGAGATCTTTTTCCAATTCCGCCAGCTCGTCAACAGTTTCTAATTCAACCGAACTACCGAGACGAGCGATCGAAAGCATATCGCCACGTACCTTATGGGCCAAACCTGGATCATCAAGGAGGACACCATATTCCAAATTACTGTCCAGGCCCGAACGGGTTAAGTTGCCCGAAGACACAATGGCCGCTGTTTCATCCGCCACGAATACTTTCGCATGCAATAATGAATGCGCAATCAATTTCGATGAAGGTGACGTCTCCAAGAGACAACGCAAGTCCGAAATGTCCAATGCCGCTGTGCTAACCGCTTCGGCGTCAATATTGGCCAGCGTCAAAACATCAACACCCGCGTTCAACTGGTCTCGGAACCAGGCGGCTTCGTCATATTTGATAAACGGTGCCGCGACTATGACGGAGCATCTGGCAACCGAGGCCAAGCCCGCAAGTTCACTTGTCCAGCCCCGGCCAAGGAGCCGGATCATACCGAAAAGTCCCTGCCCACGAATAGCCTGTCTCGATTCATTTTTAATCCCTGGGAGGGGACAGATTCCTCATACTCCCTTACGTCGGCCCTATCTTCCGACTCCCAGTTCTTAATGAGGGGTTGACGTTACACTACGGTGTGCGCTGTCTCAGGCGCAACCGTCGCCCGTCACCAAATCGCCCGGGTATCCCTTGCCCCCACGATGATGGCGGACCTTGGGGTGTAACCCCATTGTGTATCCCCAGCCGTTGTGCCCGCCCGGCGCGGCAGCAAAATCCCCAAATCAAAGGAATCACGGTTCAGACAACCCCCTCCGCCACCCCAATGGTATGCTGGGGCATCCCTGCAACCAGCAGGCCAGCGAGGTCAGTTATGGCTGAGATCTACACGCTGGGCGCCGGCACGCCCACCCCTACGCCCACCCGATTCGGCAGCTCCCACGTGTTCAAGGTGGGCGATCAGCTCCTGATGTTCGACTGCGGCCCGGCCACCACCCACAAGCTGGTCAAGGCGGGTCTGTGGCCCACCCAGGTCGACTACCTGTTCTTCACCCACCACCACTTCGACCACGATATCGACTACCCCTGCTTCCTGCTTTGCCGATGGGACCAGAGCATCGGACGGGAGAACGAGCTGCAGGTCTTCGGCCCCGACCTGACCGAGAAGATCACCGAGGGCATCCTCGGCGAGAACGGCGTGTTCGCCCACGACTGGAAGGCGCGTGTCAACCACCCGCTGAGCCAGCAGGTCTTCGTCAACCGCGGCGGCACCCTGCCCCGGCCCGCCCCGTCGGTGTCGGCCAAGGACGTTGGGCCCGGCAAGGTGTTCAGCGGCCCCGACTGGGAGGTCACCGCCGCTCCCGCCGAGCACGTCGAGCCCTACCTTGACTCCCTGGCCTACCGCGTCGACTCCTCAGAGGGCAGCGTGATTTTTACCGGCGACACGCAGCCCTGCGACTCGGTGGCCGAGCTGGCCCGCGACGCCGACATGATGCTGTGCATGTGTTGGGACGACCAGGAGGTGATGGACGCCAACGGAGAGGCCGGAGGGCAGTGCGGTACCACCGGCGCGGCTCGCCTGGCCCAGGCCGCCGGGGTCAAGAAGCTGGTGCTGGTCCACATCGGCCCCCACCTCTCGGGCCATGGCCCCAGGGAGAAGGGCATCGGCGACGTCAGCAAGATCTACGATGGCGAGATAGTCTTCTCCGAGGAGCTAATGCGCCTGAACGTGTAATTCGCCTGTGGTGTGACTGTCGAACCACGAACGGACGGCCCTCCAACGAGTCCCCTCTCCCTCTGGGTTAGGGTGAGGGCGTAACCCTGAGTCGGAAACCCATAACGACGGATAGGCCATCAGCCCCCTCCCCCTCAAGGGAAGGGCTAGGGTGGGGGTGAAAATGCAAAGTAGAGCGACCACCGCCCGATGCCTACGCCCCCGCCATCTCCTCGAACGACGGCTCCGGCATCCCCTCCGTCCAGGTTGGGTCGCGCAACTCCAGCCGGTTGCCGCTGGGGTCGAAGAAGTACAGCTCGCGACCGGTGAAGAACCCCCGGGCCCGGTAGGTCAGGTGATCGATCCTGATATCGCGTTGGGCGAATTCCCGGCAGGCCGCCTCGAAGGTCGACGGCGATACCGTGAATGAGTGGTGCGCTCCGCCGTCGTCTCGCAAGCTGCCGTCCGCCGCGTCGGAACGCTCGCACAGCAGAATGTTGTGGTCGCCCACGATGAAGCAGGACATGGTGTTGTTGCCCAGCCTCCCTTTGGGCGTGAGGCCCAGCAACTCTCCGTAGAACTCCTCAGCCTCGTTCAGGTCGTTTACGGGGATCGACCAGTGGGTGACCCCTTCGATGTTCAGGACTGCCATAACACCTCCTCTGTCTGCTGTTGATTGTGGTCCCAGCGCCTGTACCGTCAGCCCGAGGTGGTTTCGCCCAGGGTCTCGAACCAAGGCATGACCAGCTGCTCGTTAACAAAGGAACAGTAGGAGTGCCCCCAGTCCGGCAGTTCCTCGTAACGCGAGTTGTAGCCCAGCCGCGTCAGCAGCTCGTGCCCGCTGCGAATGGTCTCCGCCGGGAAGATGTGATCGTGGGCGCCGTGCACGATGTGGATGGGCAGCTCGATGCCCTGCTTGCGGCGCAGCATGCCGTCCGTCATCCCGTGCAGGTCGCCGGCCACGGGCGCGATCCCGGCAAACAGGTCCGGGCGGCCCAGGCCCAGCAGGTAGGTGAACGTGCCGCCGTCGGACAGGCCCGTCAGGTACACCCTGCTCCGGTCAACGGAGTACGCGGCGCACACCTCCTCCAGCATGCCAGTCACCGACCCGATGTCCAGGTCGGGCTGCAGAATGGACCAGGTGACATCCACGGACTTGGGGGCCAGCACCATGTAGCCGCGGCTCTTGGCCGGTCTCAGCCACGACCAGACGTGATGGTCGTGGCGACCGTAGGCACCGTGCAGGCAGACGATGAGCGGCCACTGCCGCTCCGGTGTGTAGCCCTCCGGCACGTACAGCGAGTAGTCGGCCAGCGGAGCCTCGCGACGCCGGTGCAGCACGCCGACCGGAGCGTCGCTGTCCGCTGAAGGCGACTCCGGCACCCGCTGACTCTCGACCGCGTCCGGGAGAACCCAGTACTCCGCCAGCGTCGGAGTCTGCGACCGGATGCCGTACAGCACGTGCAACCCCCGGCACAGCGACCGGCGCGTGTCCATGGCAGTCAGCGAATAGTTCCCCTGCTCAGCGCCCAGGAACGACTCCCCGGCGTTGCTGACATGCCGGATGCCGGCCAGGAACGCGTCGTGGAACTGCTGCCGGCCATCGGGCGGGTCGAACTGTGACAGCCTGCCGGTCGATTCCGAGAAGTCCCCTTGCATCACCTCGCGCAGGTGATGCTGGAACGCATGCAGCCCCTCAATGCGCATCTCGTTCTGGATGGCCTCGAACGCTCGCAGGAACCACAACACGCTCCGTTCAGCATCCTGGACCAGGGCGGCATATTCCTGGGATGCCATGGTTCCGTCCTTTCCGGTTGTCTGTTCGGGGAATCGTAGTAGTGCCGGCAGAGCGGGTCAACCTTTGCCGACAATCCCGCTCGAACCTATAATCCCCAACAGTTGGACTGAGTCTGAAGCAGACAGGAGGCCGGAACATGGCGATAGCCGAAGTGAACGGAGCGGAACTGTACTACGAGGAGGCCGGCAGCGGGCCGCCCATCATCCTGTCACCCGGCGGACTGCAGGGCGTGGCCAGCAGCTACGGGAACGTGGTGGATGCTCTATCGCAGGAGCACCGTGTCATAGTGTATGACCGGCGTTTTGGGGGACAGTCCCGCAGCCCCATGGTGGTGCAGACGTGGGATATGGTCTGCGACGACGTGTTCGGCCTGATGGACTCCCTGGGCATCGAGCAGAGCATCCTGGGCGGCGGGTCCTTCGGCGCCGCCATATCGTTCGGGTGCGCCTACCGTCGGCCTGAGCGGGTGCGCGCCATCTTCCCGTCCAACATCGCAGGTGGCGTCATCTGCGACGGCTACCTGACCACCAAGCTGTTCAGGAGCATGGATATGGCGGCGGCCGATGGCATCGGAGCAGTAATCGACGCATTCGACGCCGACGACCGCTTCGCTCCGTTCAGCCCGGAAATCGCCCAGACCGACGCAGAGTACCGCAAGAACCTGGAGGCAATGGACACCGAGGAGTTCATACAGGTGATGCGCGACACGGCCCAGGCCCTGTTTGGCGGCCCCTTCCCGACGCTGGGCAGCACCAAGGAGATGCTGCGGGGCATCCGCGTCCCGGCCATGATCATGCCGGGCTACAATGACGTGCATCCCCGTGCCGTGGCGGAGATGGCCCATCGCTTGGTCCCCAACAGCCAGTGGGGCGAGTGCAAGCCCCACGCCGACGAACCGGAAAAGTACGCCCGCCGGGTGATGCAGTTCCTGTCCCAAGTGGAGGCTGGCGGGGGTTAGAGGTTCGGTAAGCGAAGGGAACGTCAATGGACACTATGCAAGCGGCAAATGAGTTCATGTAGAGGGATAACCTTGCCTTAGGCAGCCACTATCGATATAACGGCATCATTCACGGAGGGTACTTCTGGCATAATGTGGAAGTACCCTCCTTTCAATTTGCGTGCTTTAAGACCATCGCCATTGAGGTACCCTTAGATTGCTTGTTGCCAAGCTACGAACCTGCACGAAACCGTATAGTCGAAAGGCATCGGGGTTTCGTTCCAACTAGGGGGGGTTGACTGCTATGGCCATAAATCTGGTAGTCGCAGTAACAGACTATGACTGGTTCAGAGGTCTGAGTCAGCGTCCTGACTTGACTGAGGTGAATTTCTGGGCGCCGTCCGCAGTTAATTTCAGAGCCTTGAGTCCCGGCGAGCTGTTCTTGTTTAAGCTACATGCTCCTCACAACATGATTGTCGGCGGCGGAATTTTTGCCTACGCAAACAAGCTCCCGTGTTCTCTGGCGTGGGATGCTTTTGGGGAAGCCAATGGAGCCACGTCCTACCTGGAAATGCGCTCACGAATTGCGAAATATCGAAACGCCGGAGTAGATAACAGGAGCGATTTTGAAATTGGCTGTCGAATACTGACCCAACCCTTCTTTCTTGATGAGTCGGATTGGATTTCGCCTCCAGAAAGCTTTGCCAGAAACATAGTCACGTTTAAGACCTACAACACAGGAAACCCGGAAGGCTTTGAACTTTGGTCAGCCATTCAAGAGAAAATGGCCCAGAGTTCTGATCGCGGAATCGGTGAGGAGATTGCGAGGTTCGGCACACCGCAACTGGTCACCCCAAGGCTCGGACAAGGGGCCTTCAGGGTGTTGGTTACCGATTCTTACGACCGTCGATGCGCTGTAACGAAAGAAAGAACTCTACCTGCGCTAGATGCAGCACATATTATGCCCTTTCATATCGGTGGGGCGCATGACGCCAAAAACGGCCTTTTGCTGCGGAAAGACATCCATAGCCTGTTTGATGCGGGTTACGTAACTGTCACTCCGTCATTGCATTTCGAGGTTAGTCCGTCAATCAGAGAGGAATTCCAAAACGGTCGCGAATACTATTCGCTCCACGGTACACAGATTGCTGTTCCTGCCCATATAGATCGTCGGCCGGACCCATCGTTATTGGAATGGCACAACGAAAACACGTTCAAGGGCTGAGCGGAGATTTCGACAGTCCGTAGGTTCGGGGTTGGCTGGTTTCACGTTCAATTGGAACATCTTGTTCTCGGGGGCCCGACCAGAATGGGCCAATCCCGCCACCCCTACACCGTTACCCCCGTGAAGTTGAACGTGGCCAGTTTCAGGGCGGGGACGCGGGTGGCGAAGCCGACCTCGTTTAGCACCAGCTTGGCCTCGCGGCCCATGCCCTCCACGCCGCTCAACGCGTCAACGTAGGACTGCGTGAACCGCAGGTCCTTGACAGGGTGCTGGATTTCGCCGTTCTCGATCAGGAACGTCCCGTCCCGAGTCATGCCGGTCATCACGCATCCCCGGTTGTGGGAGAGGCGGGTGTAGAAGAACCGCGTGATGTACAGACCGCGCTCGGTCGACGCGATCAGATCGTCTACCGATTTATCGCCGGGAGCCATGAACAGGTTGGACGCGATGGGCGGGCCGGTGAAGTACTGCTGATGTCCCGTTGAGGAAACTCCGTCCTGCGCGGCGGTGTAGGTGTTGTGCACCGGCGCGTTTACCACACCGTTTTCCACCAACTCCACTCGCCGGCGCGGCACGCCCTCGACGTCGAAGGGCATGGGCCACCCGTCGAGGGCCCGGCCGTCGTCCCAGATGGATACCGACTCGCTCATGGCCCGGGTTCCCTGCAGATCGCACATCCAGCTGCGGCCCTCCTGCACTGCCTGCGCGCCCATACCGTACAGCGACAGTGCCTCCAGGATGTCATCGACGGCGTAGTGGTCCAGCACTACCGTGTACTCACCGGGGCTGATGGGCTGCGGTTCCTTGCCCCTCACCGCCTTGTCCACCGCCTCACCGGCTAGGGCCGGGTAGTCGATCTCGTCCAGCCGCCACGAGCCGCCCTTGGCCCAGCCCGCTGAGGTGTCGCTGCGGGTGGTGATGATCAGCCCCGCGAACGTGCCCGCGTGGTAGTTGCGCACGCCCCGGCTGCTTACCACCGCGATCTCGTGCACCCCGGTGCGGCAGGCCCCGGCGGTGTCCAGGCCCTCGGCGGCGCCCTGACGGCAGACCTCGCCCACCATCTGCGCCCTCGTCAGCGGCGAGCATGCCGCAGCCGATTCGTCCCAGCTCGCAATTCTCGGCGCTTGCTGCGGTTCCGGAAGGCCCGGGAAAGCTGGATCTTCAGGCATCAGCAGGGCGTTGCGCCTGGCAGCCTCCATGGCCCGGCGTATGCCGTCGTCCGAGGTGTCGTTGGTGGTGGCTCTCCCCACCCGCTTTCCTTCAACGGCGCGGATATTCAAGGTGACGTTGCTGTGAGACACGTTCTGGTGAATGGCGTTGCCCGCGAACCGGGTCAGACCGAGGTCCTGGCTGCTCAGGTATATGTCCGTCTCGCTGGCTGATGAGAGCGATAGGGCGCGCTCCAGCAGCCGTATGGCAGCATCTTCGCCGATCATCGCATCACCCCCACGCGCACGTTGCGGAACCGGGCGGGTGCAGCGCCGTGCCCCGTGTGGCCCAGTTGGCCCGGCTGGCCCTTGCCGCAGTTGGGCGTTCCCCACATTGTCCAGTGGTTCTCGTTGCACACCGCGTCGCAGGAGTTCCAGAATTCCGGCGTGATGCCGGTGTAGGTGCAGTTGCGCAGCAGTCGTCCCAGCTTGCCGTTTTTGATTTCGTAGCCAACCTCGGTGCCGAACTGGAAGTTGTAGCGGCGGTCATCGATGGACCAGGACCGGTTCATGTCGATGTAGATGCCGTCGTCGGTGTCGGCGATCAGGTCGTCCAGTTCCCACTCGCCCGGCTCCAGGGACACGTTGGTCATTCGGATCAGCGGCAGGCGGTTCCACGACGACGCCCGCATGGTGCCGTTGGACTGCAGGCCCAGGGTGGCGGCGGTCTCGCGGGACATCAGGTATCCCACGAATCGGCCGGCCTCGACGATGGGCGTCGACTGCGCTGGCACTCCCTCGTCGTCCCATCCGAAAGAGCCCAGCCCCGGCAGGCGGATGCTATCGGCGGTGATGTTCACCTGCTCCGAGCCGTAGCGGAAATCGTGCAGCTTCTCGGTGGTCAGGAACGATGTCCCGGCGTAGGCTGCCTCGGAACCCAGCACCCGGTCGAGCTCTATGGCGTGACCGCACGATTCGTGGATCTGCAGCCCCACCTGCGAGCCGCCGATGATCAGCGTGGTGGTGATGTCCGACGGGCAGCGATCTGCGGTGAGGAGGGCGACGGCCTCGCTGGCCACCCGCTCGGCGTTGCCCGCCAGGTCAAAGGCCTGGACGTACTCCCAGCCGCTGCAGCCCTGCTGACGGCCCATGGACTGCGGGTAGGAGCGCCGCTGCACCTCGCCGTTACCCACTGCGGTGGCCTGGATGCCTCCTCCGGCCTCGTAGATGGTCTGTTCCAGGTCGGCGCCCTCGGTGTTGGCGAAGGACTTGCGCTCGCGGATGAATATCAGGTTGCCCGTGCGGGCAGAAATCCCCTCCACGCGGCCCATCCTCTCGTCGGTATCGAGCAGCATCGCCAGCTTGTCCTCGGGAGCGATGGAGAACGGATCTATCTCGATGGCTGTGGTGTACTTTCCTCGGCTGGTCACCGGCGGTCCCAGATCCACCTGCGGGCCTCCGGACGTCGCCGATGCCCTGGCGATTTCCACGGCGAGCGCAGCGGCCTGGTCGACGGATTCTGTGGTCATGGTGTTGGTGGAGGCGAAGCCCCAGGCCCCTTCCACCACCACCCGCACGCCGATGCCCACGGATTCGTCGTTGCTGATAACGTCCACTACGCCGGTCCGCACCGAGTAGCGTTCCTGCGCCGTCTCCACCATTCGCGCGTCGGCGTACGACGCTCCCCGCGCCGCTGCCGTATCCAGCGCACGGGCAATCAGGCTGTCCATAAACGTCGGCTCCCCCGGTAGTCTGCTGTCCCGATTCCAAGCGGATTGTGGAGTATCGATTGCAGTGGCGCAAGTGGTGCGGGCTGCCTTGCAGCTAAGTGCGCTGGTGGCTATGCTTGAGTTGCACAGGAGAGGTGAAATGGAAGTCGCGATCAACAGCGAGCTGCTCAAACGTATTCAATGGAAGGTGGACGCAGGCATATATCCGTCGGCAGACGAGGTGGTTGAACGTGCGTTGGATCTGTTGGATGTGTACGACGTTGAGATAGCGAAGATTCGAGACTTGGTCCAAGAGGGTCTGGACGATTTTGCGGCCGGGCGCTACACGACGTATACGGAAGATACACTCGATAACCTAGTCGAAGACGTAAAACGACGCTCTTTGGAAAAGTTGAAATCCAGAAATAGGATTCACAACGTCTGATGCCCGACTATCGTTTAGCACGGAAGGCGGAAGACGAACTTGATGACATATGGACATATCTCTATCTAAATGCTAGTGAGACCGTTGCGGACCGGCAAGTCTCCCGCCTCAAGGACAGCTTTCGGCTTCTCGCTCATCATCCGGGCATGGGTCGATCCCGAGAAGACTACGGGCCGTGGATTCGAAGACACAACGTATCCGGAACGCGATATTATGTGATTTATGTTCTGGAACCGGATGGCATCGAAATCGTCCGAATTTTACACAGCAGTCGAAATATCGAACAGTTATCTGAGTAGCCCCCTAATCCCCCAGCGGCGGGCGGCGTTGGTGCCAGTCCGTTGCCTGCTGGTAGGCGTGGGCGACGCGCATCAGCAGCCCGTCGGTCATCGGCTTTCCCACCAGCTGCAGCGACAGCGGCAGATTGTCCTCCGTGAATCCGCAGGGGATGGACAGCGCCGGAAGGTTCGCCACATTGAACGCCCCCGTAAAGTTGCGAACTCCCGAGATGCGGCTCCGGGCGTCCTCCTGGCTCTTTATACCGGCCTCTGTCGGCAGCAGGGGGGCGCCCGTAGGCGACGTGGGCAGCGCGATGACGTCTACCTCGTCCAGGGCCTCCAGCACTGCCTCTCGGATCAGCGTGCGCACCTTCTGCGCCTTTTGCAGTGCTTGTGCTGGAGTGAGGATGGCTGTCAGAAGACGCACCCGGGTGTTGTGGTCATACTCGTTGATGCGTGTCTTCAGGCGCTCGTAATGGACCATGGAGCCGTCCATATCTGTGATGCACTTTGAGACCGCCCCGGCGTTTTCGACGATGGGGATCGAGACCTCTTGCGACGTTGCGCCCAGCTCCCCCAGCTGGGCAACTGCCGACTCGATGACCTGCCTCACCTGCGGCGATAGCCCTCCCTCCACCACCTTTTCCCGCAGCACACCCACCCGCAGCCCGTCGATGTCGTGCTGGATCTCATGGGCGTAGTCGGGGACCGGGCCACTCCACGAGTACGGGTCCTCGGGGTCGTGCCCGGCAATGGCCTGAAACGTCAGAGCGCAGTCCTCGGCGGAACGGGAGATGGGACCGACAGTGTCCATGGACCAGGACACGCCCGCTACGCCGCGCCGGCTGACCAGACCCCAGGTAGGGCGCAGACCGGTCAGGCCACTCCAAGCCGCTGGGATGCGCGTCGAGCCGCCGGTGTCCTCGGCCAGAGCGCTGGCGCACAGGAATGCCGCAGTCGCCGCCGCCGAGCCGCTGCTGGAGATGCCAGGATTGCGCGACAGGTCCCAGGGGTTGCGAGGCTGGCCGCCCGGATGGTGGAAGCTCTCCCCCAGCGCAAACTCCGAAAGGTTCAGCTTCCCCAGCAGAATGGCTCCCGCTTCCTTCAGCCTGGTCACCACCACAGCGTCCTGGGTTGGCACGTTGTCCCACTCCAGCGCTGAGCCGTAGGTGGTGCGGATGCCGGCGGTGTCGAACTGGTCCTTCACGGCCACAGGAACGCCGTGCAGCGGTCCGCGGTATCGGCCGGCGGCGATCTCCTGTTCCGCCGCCCCTGCAGCCTGCCTGGCCTCCTCGTGGCACACGGTGATGTAGGAATTCACACTGCCGTCGATGCGGTCAATTCGCTCCAGGTAGGCCTCGGTAGCCTCAACGGGTGAGACCTCCCCGGCGCGGATCAGTCTCCCCAACTCGGCTACGGTGAGGAAGGGTAGCTCGCTGCGCTGAACGCTGGACATACTGGGCACTCCCGCTGGGAAAATTTACGAAAGAGGCGCTGGGAACCTACCCAGCGCCTCCGCGTCTGGCCTGCAATGGCGCCTAGTCCGCAGGCAAGGCTTCCAGTTCGTATGGATCAAGCACCGCGCCGGTCTGGCGCATGAACTCGCGGGCCTCCTCGTTGTGGAGGTTCTGGAAGAATATCTCGATGCGGTTGCCGCTGGGATCGAAGCAATAGAAGCTCTTGGTCAGGCCGTGGTCTGCGGTAAAGTCGATAGGATAGCCGGCATCCTTGACCCGTCCAAACATTTCCTGCAGCTCGGGCTCGCCGCCCTCCAGCTGCAGCGCGGTGTGCGACAGCCCCGGACTGCCTGTCTCGACGCCCTCGGGCGCTTTGATCAGTGCGATGTCGTGGTCGGATACGCCGAAGGACAGGAACGCCATATCCATGCCCTGATCGTGGTTCATGAGCTCCATGCCCAGGGCGTTTGTGTACCAGTCGATGGCCTCTACGGTGTCCCTGACGTTCAGGACCACGTGGCCAACCCGCGCGATTCTAGCCATCTTGCACTCCTCGCCTGTTTCTGATTTCCGCCAGCATAGCTTCATCAGCACACGGGCGCAAATCCAGCGGGAGGTCAGCGGACACCAATCATATATGTGCTATGATTCGGGCCGCGCAAATCGTAATTTCAGCTTGATTATGGAGGCCTCTTATGCCGTTCGGAGGCAATGACTGGCTCGCCCTTACTCCCGAGGAGGCGCTGGAGCCTGACATCCCCATCTGCGACCCCCATCACCACTTCTGGGACTTCCGGATGGAGCGGATTCCCTTCCAGCGCTACCTGCTACATGAGTTGGCCGACGATGTGAACGGGGGCCACAACGTGCGCTCCACGGTGTTCGTGGAGGCGCGCTCGATGTATCGCTCCGGAGGCCCCGAGGAATTGCGGCCCGTGGGCGAGGTGGAATTCGTGCAGGGTCTGGCCGCTGCCAGCGACAACGGCCTCTATGGCCCCACCAAGGCCGCTGCCTCCATCGTCGGGCATGCCAACCTGAACCTGGGCGAGAACGTGCGCCCGGTCCTGGAGGCCCTGCAGGCGGCGAGCCCCAACCGGTTCCGCGGCATCCGGCACTCGGTGACCTGGGACCCACACCCCGAGGTGGAGAACACCGCGGCCCACAAGGCCGAGGGGCAGATGAGCAGCGACAACTTCCGCGCCGGCGCCCGCGTGCTGGCCGATATGGGCATGACTCTGGAGGGATGGATGTATTTCCCCCAGATGCTCGAGCTGGCCGAGTTCGCCAAGGCCGTGCCCAACTTGACCATCATCCTCAACCACATCGGCGGCCTGCTGCGTGAGGGCCCCTACGCCGGACGGGACTCCGAGGTTCTGGACCAGTGGCGTAAGGGCATCACCGCCGCCGCGTCCGCTCCCAACGTGGTCATCAAGCTGGGCGGCATCGGTATGCCCCGCACCGGCTTTGACTGGCACGCCCGCGCCACCCCCATCGGGTCCGAGGAACTGGCTGCGGATATGAGGCCCCTGATCGATTACTGCATCGACCAGTTCGGCCCCAGCCGCTGCATGTTCGAGAGCAACTTCCCGGTGGACAAGGTGTCATACTCGTACACCGTCATGTACAACGCATTCAAGAGGCTGACGACCCAGTACTCGGCCTCCGAGCGGGCCGACATGTTCCACGACGTCGCCGCGAGGGTATACCGCGTAGAATACTGAACCACCAATTCCCTCCCCCATCTTAAGGGGGGAGTGGGTGAACCATCCACCCCCTTCAATCAGGGCAATCCAATAATCACATAAATCACAGTTCAGACATCCCGCCCTTTTCAAGAGGGCCGCCAAGTGTTAAGTTACCCCGGTAATTCACGAGCAATTCAGGCTGAGGGCGCTACCGATTACGGTCCCCGCCGGTTGCCGAATGGCACCCTGACGCGGGGGCCGTTGTTTGTGAATGCAGACATCCGCCCGTAGGGGCAACCGTTATGGTTGCCCGACCACCCGGCCCAATGGCGCCCGGAATCACCGCGATCCCATAATCGAACGAATCACAGTTCAGACATCTGTCGAAGGTCTCGCGCGTTTGTTAATAGCCGTAGCATTCATCCTGATGACCGTGTTTTTCATGGCGGGCCTGTACGTTGCCGGTGCGCTGGGAACACTGGCCCTGCTGTTGTCGGAGATGTACTCCGACGCCCCCCTGTGGAACATAATGTCCAACCGAGTCTGGGAGACGTATAACCGGTTCCTCCTCGTCGCCATCCCCCTGTTCATACTGATGGGAGAGCTGGTCCTCCGCAGCGGCATCGCGGACCGCATGTACCGGGCCCTGGACCGCTGGGTCGCCCCCATCCCCGGCGGATTGCTCCACACGAACATCGTTTCCTGCGCCATTTTCGCGGCCTGTTCCGGCTCCAGCATATCCACCGCGGCCACCATCAGCCGTGTGGCCCTCCCCACGTTCCACGCCCGTGGCTACAACGAGAGGCTGGTCGTCGGCTCCCTGGCGGCAGGGGGAACGCTGGGCATCCTGATACCCCCGAGCGTTCTGCTGCTGATCTATGGCCTGAGCACCGGCACGTCCATTGGCCGTCTTTTCCTGGCGGGATTCATCCCCGGCGCGATAATGGCCATCGTGTTCATGCTTTTCATCGCCGCCGCCGCAATTATCTGGCCCAGGGTGGCCCCCAGAGTGGAGGGAGAAACCTTCCTGTCCTGGCGAGGCTGGATTGACCGTATATCCGGTTCCATCGCCGTGGGGCCCGTCATAGTACTGGTGCTGGCCGTCCTGGGCTCCATTTACGGCGGGATAGCCACGCCCAGCGAGGCCGCTGCCATCGGCGTTTACGGCGCTTTCGTCCTGGCCTTCCTTTACAACTCCAAGAACCTGTGGCTGCCGGTATTCGCCCTCGCTTTGCGCGCTACCGGATTAAGTGGTTCGTACCACGCGGTTCGGCTGGTCTTTGGGGCTATCGTCGGTGTGGTGGTGGTTCACCTGGCGGCCCAGACGATCTACCTGGTGTTTTTCCCCAACCAGTCCCTTTTCGTGTCCCCCGAGCTTGCGGAAACCGTTTTCCTGCTGGAGGTGCTGCTACTTCCTCTCGCCGGCTGGGTGTTCATTCTCTCCGAGGTCTCCAGGGAGGAGCTGGCTGACGCAAGAATGCCCTCCTCTGCCCAGGTCAAAGCAATCATGCAGTCCAACGCCGCGGTGCTTACCGAGGTGTTTATGTCCACCATGCGCACCACCTGCATGATCATGTTCATCCTCCTGGCCGCTTTCACCCTCCAGTTCGCCTTTGCCTACCTGCGTATCTCCCACGCCCTGGCCGACCTGGTGGTCAGCCTGGAGCTGACGCAGATGGAGCTGGTCGGTATTCTGATTGTTTTCTACCTGCTTTTGGGCACCTTTATGGAGAGTTACTCCATGCTGGCCACCACTCTCCCAATTCTCATCGAAACGCTGTTCCGTTCGGGTATAGACCTGCTGTGGTTCGGCATCATTATGATCATCCTGCTCGAGGCCGCCCAGATCAGCCCGCCCCAGGGCCTGTCCCTCTATGTCCTCCACGGCGCGCGCCGCGAGACCGCCCAGGTAAGGGGCGTGACGGAGGCCGAGACGATCAACGACGTCTATATAGGTGTGCTGCCGTTCATGGTCTGTATGGCCATCGTCATGGGCATCCTCATGCTCTTCCCCGAACTCGTGACATGGCTCCCCGACCAGGCCAAGGGCGCCCGCTGAGTCTTGCAGACGGCATATAGGCTGCGCCCCCCAAGTCCCCTCTCCCTCTGGGAGAGGGTTAGGGTGAGGGTGAGGGCGCTCTCCGGACCGTTATTGTTCAATGATGGTACAAGGAGAGGCAGTACGTGTAGGGAACAACATCAGGGCAAACTGGTATTTTTTGACTCTAATCATTAGTCGCCATTAAAATGCTGCGTTGGGCACTATTCAAAAATAGTTCAACGTGGAGCATTAATTTGGGATTCAAGAATTTGGCTGGGAATAATCTTGCAGTAATCTGGCGACTCACAGTTGTTGTTGCCGTTTTTGCCATGTTGGCGGGACTCGCTGCCTGTGGCGGCGACAATGCCGAGGACACTGATGTGACGGTGCAGCCCGCTCCCACGGCTACCACGGCGCCGACCGCGCAAGCGCCGGCCCCCGAGCCCACTGCGCCCCCGGCGGCGACACCGGAACCTGCCGAGCCAACGGAGCCCCCGGAACCTACTGCGGAACCCGAACCCACGGTGGTACCTCCGACGGAACCTGCGCCCGGACCAACGGCCGAGGAAGCGCTGGCCGCCTACGCTGCCGAAAACGCCAACGGCCCCGGAGCGATCTTTGTCGGCGACCCCACCCAGCTGGTGGGTCCACCGCCGCATGAAGGCCTGATGTTCCAGTTCCCTCCCGAACTGTACACCCAGATGTCAGGGCTGGCGCTGGCCGGGTCCGAGCAACTCGGCGTCCCGGGCCACATGTTCATCTACACCAGCGATTACTACCGGGAACTGATTGCCAAGGCCAACCTGACCAACCCGACAGAGCTTGTTTCCTCGGGTGAAGAGATCACCATCCAGCACGTCTGCATCGACCGGCAATTACCGCCCTGTGTCCTGGTACAGGCCTACTTGGCCCCCAATATCGCTCGCCGTACCAACGGCCAGGTCTCGCTGGAGGTCACCTCCTTTGCGGAACTGCAGATCGATGGCCAGGAAACCCTGAGCCAGGTGGGCATTGGGACACTCGACATGGTAAATATCTATACAGGCTACGTCGCGGGTGAAGCCCCCGTTCTTGAGGTTCAGTCCCTTTGGGGGTCCGCAGCCGATTGGGAAATATCCTATCTCAGCCTGACCGACCTCGCTGAAGACATAGACCAGCTGATCGAACAGGAGACGGAGGGCAGCCGGGTGTTCAACCGCAACTGGTTTGCCGGGGCAGACCAATGGATCTACGCCAACACGCCACTCAGTGCTCCCGCCGATTTCGATGGCCTCGAAATACGCGTCAATGCCGCATCCCAGTCCGATTTCATCCGCGGTATGGGTGGTGATGGCGTCTTCACCTCCTTAGCCGAGCTGTACACCTCGCTGGACCAGGGTATCGTCGACGCCGCCATCTACGGCGCACTCCTGGCCTCCTCTGCCAAATTGTTTGAGGTCACCGACTATATGGCCGGGCCGCTCGTCGGTTTCGGCTACACCAATAACGTCATCAATAAGGATGTCTGGAACGAAATACCGGAAGACCTCCAGCAGATAATGATCGAAGAGGGCGCCAGGGCCGAACTAGAGGGACTGCGCCTCGCCCCCTTTCAGAACGTCGCCGCCGTCGCCATCAACCAGCAGCTAGGCATGCAGGCCATACCGTTTTCTCCGGAAGTCCAGCAATACATCCAGCAGACCGTGGTGCCGGAATACGTCATTCCCGGCTGGCTGAACCGGTTGGGATTCCCGGGGCAGAACGCGGAAATCGTTGATATCTATAACGACAAGTCCAGCCCCTACTCCGGCATCTGGATCAATGAGGATGGTACTATTAGTCAGGTCGAGATCACGAAGGGGCCCTGGGCCGGCCGATAGGGCGGCTCCGCCTTTTGGCGTGATTCCCCGGGAGACCCGGCTTGTCAGAACCAGGTTCAATTAAATGAACCCCAACGAGGGTTTGAACAGGAAGTACTGCTCAGGATGATCCAAACCAGGTTGACTATAGGTGCCCTTTTGATCCTCTCCCTGCTACTGGTCGGCGCGCTCGCCGCTTGCGGAGAGGCCGCAACCCCTGTGCCCACCCAGGCGCCCACGGCCACCACCGCCCCCGAGCCAACGCCCGTTCCCACCGAGGCGGAGGCAATGGAAGAGGAACCCACCGAGGTTATGATGTCGGGCGATGATGCCCTGCTGCAATATGCCGCCGACAACGCGGGCGGCCCCGGGGCCATCTATGTCGGCGATATCAATCAGCTCGTCGGCCCCGCTCCCCTCACCCTCGGCGGCGACCCCGACACCGACCTGGGCGATCTGGAAGGCAATGTCCCTCTCACCGCCCTCCAGGACCACACCTGGCTCTACGAAAGCGATTACTACCAGTCGCTGGTCGAACGGGCCAATCTCACCAACCCCACCGAACTGACCTCCACCGGCGAGAGCATCACGGTGCAGCACGCCTGCATCAACCGCGCTCTGCTCCCGTGCAAGATCATTGAGCAGTACTGGGCGCCCAACCTGGAAGCCCGTACCAATGGCCAGCTCATCCTGGAAGTCAGCTCCTTCCCCGAGCTGGGCCTCGCCGGGCCCGATACCCTGCAGCTGGTTTCCGATGGCACCCTCGGGATGGCCAATATCTACACCGGCTATGTCGCCGGTGCCCTGCCCGCCATCGAGGTCCAGTCCCTCTGGGGTATCTACCCCGACTGGGAGACGATGTACTACTCCCTGACCGATATGCACCCTCTCCTTGAGGCAATGGTGGCCTCCGAGACCGCAGGTGGCATCGTCGTTAACCACAACTGGTATTCCGGCAACGACCAGTTCTTCTTCAGCAAGACTCCCCTGCGCACCCTCGAGGACTTCGAAGGCCTGAAGACCCGCAGCCACGCGGCCGCGCTGTCCGACTGGATCAACGGTATGGGCGCCGAGGCCCAGTTCCTCGCGTTCGCCGAGGTCTACACTGCCCTCGAGCGCGGCATCCTGGATGCCGGCGTGACCGGCTCAACCCCCGGCCACGGCCAGCGCTGGTACGAGGTAACCGACTACCTCAACGGCCCCCTCAAGTCCCTCCTTTCCACCAATAACATCGTGAACGCCGATGTCTGGGACAGCATCCCCGAAGATATGCAGCAGATATTTATAGAGGAAGGGGCCAAGTCGGAGCTCGAACAGCTGCGCCTCACCTCCATCCAGAACGTAACCGGTGTCAAGAAAAACGTCGACGCCGGTATGGAACTGGTCGAATTCACCCCCGAGCTGGCGGACTACAGCCTTAACGTGGCGGTCAAGGAGCACGTCATCCCCGGCTGGCTCCGCCGCCTCAAGTTCCCCGGCGATGGCGAAGAAGCCGTCCAGATGTTCAATGACCACGTCGGCCCCTACGTCGGCATGATGATCGAAGCCGACGGCAGTGTCTCCGACATACCCGTAACCAAGGGACCCCACGCCCAGTAAGCTCCTGAATCCCGGTTTCTTTTGCGCCCACCCCCAGCCTTGGCGGGGGTGGGCGCTTCGTTTCCCAGGACCTGCCATTAGCCCAGCGACAGCCCGCGGAATATGGCTGCGAAACAGTCAATATTCGTAACGGCACGCGCCGCGCCCTGCGGTAATCCAGTCAGCCTTCCCAAAGCCCCCTACGGACACAGGCCCGCCCAATCCGGTTTGCCACCAATTCACCCCAAAAGGGATTGCGCCGGGCGAAATTTGGTGTATTATTGCCAAACGTAAATATGGGGCTGCACCCTAGTATGGGGCGCAGTATAGGCATCTCAAACTCAGCAAAGCGGCAGGATCGCGATTATGGCAGTATCGATTCCAAGATTGATGTGGGCTCTGGTCATCGGGTGGATAGGGTACCTCGTGGCGCTATTGCTCCTCTTGGACATTATCCCCATTCGGGAAGACGGGCTGGGCGTGCCCATTGAGATGACAGTGATATTCTCGCTGTTATTCATCTTGTTCTTCATATGGCTGCCCCTGTCGGCGTGGACGCTGGGCGCGAGGGATGCGCTACTCTTCTCGAGGACCATCTGCTCGATATTCGACAAGCTGTATTTCACGTTGGGATATGTCTGCGGTCTGGAACTTCTGTTGCTGGGGTTTTTCATCACCTACCAGGTGGTGGCGCGCAAACTGGACTGGGTCCAGGCGCCGGGCACCGATGTGATGAGCGGATACGTCTTGGCGATGGCCGCGACCTGGGCCTTCTCCTACTCGCTGAGGTCCGGTGCCCACGTGAGAATTGACGTGCTCCTCCCGTACATGGGGCAAAAGACCAGGTCCACTGCCGACTGGATTGCCATGGCAGCGGTGCTGTTCCTGGGCTGGGTCACCATGTGGAAGATGTGGGAAACCGTGGTGAACAACTACGAACGGGGTGTCGTCACCAATGACTACCCGCTCACGCCCCTCTTCATACCCAAGATCGTAGTGTCCATCGGATTTACGCTGCTGTGCGTGACTGCCTTGCAGATGATGTACATGATGGTCGCGGAGTCGCTACTTTCCACCGTGAACCGCTTGCAGGGTGGCGAGGAAATCGAGGCCCTGGAGCTTATGCAGCAAGAGGCCGCGGGTGCTGCCGACTAGTGAGCAGGCATCGCGTCTGCTCCATTCCACCCGGCCTTCCGGGTCACAAAGAACCGGGGGCGTGAGAGGTTAAGCTGTGGCAATTGGCGTAGCATTCGGACTGATGGGGGCCTTCTTCCTGGCGGGCATGTACGTGGCCGCCGCGCTGGGAGCACTGTCCCTGATCATGATGCACTTCTTCTCCGATGCTCCCCTGTGGAACATCATGGCGAACAAGTCCTGGGAGGGGAACACCAGCTTCATCCTGGTTGCCGTGCCGCTGTTCATCCTGATGGGTGAGCTTATGAACCGAAGCGGCATGGGTGAGAGGATGTACGCGGGAATCACTCGCTGGATCTGGTGGCTCCCCGGTGGCTTGATCCACACCAACATCGTTTCCTGCGCCATCTTCGCTGCGTGTTCCGGCTCCAGTGTGGCAACCTCTGCCACCATCAGCCGCGTCTCGCTGCCCAGCTTCCGGGCGCGCGGATACTCGGAACGGATGGTGATTGGGTCGCTGGCCGCAGGCGGCACCCTTGGGATCCTGATTCCGCCCAGCATCAGCCTGATCATTTACGGCGTGCTGGTTGAGGAGTCCATCGGCCGCCTCTACATGGCCGGCTTTGTGCCCGGGATGGTGCTGACTGCCACTTTCATGATAATGATCCTCAGCTTGGCGCTTGTCTGGCGCGGGCTGGCCCCTCGGGAATCGGGCGACAGCTTCTTTACCATCCAAGGCTGGGTTAATCGACTCATTGGCTCCATTGCCCTGATACCAATCGTTGCGCTAATCATCGTGGTGATCGGTTCCATATACGGAGGTATCGCCACACCGTCGGAGGCAGCGGCGTTCGGCGTGTACGGGGCCTTTGTGCTCGCCGGAATTCTGAATACCGAAGAAATCCTGATGCCGATGTTCGGCGGCCTGATGCGGTCTCTGGGTCTCACCAATGCGGCGGGCGTGGTTAAGTGGGGACTGGGCCTACTGGTGGCGGTTCTCCTGCTGCACTTGGTCCTGCAGATCGCCTGGGCCCTGAGGGGATTTGATCTGGGCGATCCCACCATCCCCCTGGCAGGCATAATCGGGGAAAATATCTTCCTGATCGAGGTTGTGATCGTCCCCTGGACCGGCTGGGTTCCCTTCCTCGTCAATGCATCTCAGGAAGACCTCCAGAACGCGCGGTTCCCTGACACAGCGGTGCAGCGACAGATAATCAGGCGTAACTTCCTGATAGTGCAGGACGCCTTTGTATCGACAGTCCGCACTACCGGGATGATATTCCTCATAGTGCTGGCCGCATTCACCATGTCCTTCGCCTTCGCCCGGTTGGGCATCTCGCAGCAGATCGCCGAGGCGATTTCAGGACTGGGCTTGAATGACTGGCAGCTGGTGCTGGTGCTTGTCGTGTTCTACCTGGTGCTGGGCACCTTCATGGAGAGCTTCGCCATGATGGTGACCACGGTGCCGATTCTGCTCCCCACACTGGAGGGGGCGGGTGTAGACCTGGTCTGGTTCGGTGTGATTATGGTGTTGCTGGTAGAGGCAGCTCTGATCAGCCCGCCCGAGGGAATCAATCTCTATGTGCTCCACGGTGTGCGATTGGACGTGGACAGGGAGCAGGCCGAAGCCGCCAACGAGGTGTTGGAGCAAAGCACCATTGCGGATGTTTGGATAGGTGTCATGCCCTTCATGGGATGCATGGCGATCACCACTGCCCTGGTGTTGTTCGTACCCGGCATCGCGTTGTGGCTGCCGGATGCAATCTACGGCGCGAGAGCCTGAGCTAACGCATCATCAACGGAGACTATGAACAAGGGCGGGTAGCAATACCCGCCCTATTCTTTTTCCGAATGACCGCCCAACTAGCCTGAATGCGGATCGGTGGCTACGGTTAAGCCATTGTTAAGTGTAGCCCAGCCCATCTCAGTCGGCGCTGGGCAGTTCTCCCCAAGAGGCAAAACGATGGGGGCGGGAATTACTCCCGCCCCCATCGTTTCTGTCGCCTGGCATAGCTGAATGGACAGACGTTACTGGTTGGTATCAGTCACCTCGAAGTGCTTGACCCAGAACTCACCCCGGTAGAGGTTCTCAACCTCCTGGGCCATGTTGCGGCGGAGTTCACTGCGTTCGTACCGCAGCAGTGCCTCCTCGCTGTCCCACACGCTGACGCTTACACCTTCGTCGGGGTCCTCGGTACTCCGGAGCAGCATCCGCTTTCGCAGCCCGTCAACCGACTCGGTGGATTCCATGACCTGGTCCCGGAAGTACTGCTCGTACTGATCCCAGGAGCCGAGGCGCAGTTTGCCCCATGCCGTCATCAGGTAAGCGCCATCGGTCGTGCCTTCCCCGGCGGAGGCAACTATCTCGAAATGCTTGATCCAGGTCTCTCCCCTGGGGTAGGCCATCGGGAAGAAGAACTCCTCGGCCTCGTTGGCCAACTGTCGCCGGGCGTCGCTGGTCTCGTAATTGCGGAGTTCCTGCAGCGAGGACCATACACTCCAGAAGCCCATCTCGTCCGGATCGGAGGCGCCACGCCAGAGCTGGCGCTCCTGGAGGCCGGGCATGCCGATGGTGAAGGGAATGACCTTGTCCGCATAGAAGTCTCTCAGGGTGTTCCAGGCCCCCGGCCGAGTTCTGCCCCATGCCAGTTGTACGTACATCGCTCACGCCTTACAGAATTTAGCCGGTTTCCGGCCCTCTCCCTTTTCGCCAGTGAAAAGGGACTTCAGAGAATTGCGATTCTATAGCAGAATCACCCGTTCGTCGATAAGTTGCGCTGCCAGCGGCGCCGGCACAGGCTCTTCCGGTTTCACGTCTTCCTCTGCGGCCACCCGGCTGTGCCGGAAGGAGTAGTACCTGACTCCGGCAAATGGCATTGCGTACCGCATCTCCAGGTATCCAGTCCTCGGCGGCACATCCTCGGGCACTGGAACCGGTTCCACCTCCAGGTGTAATTTGGCCTCTGTGTCTACCCTGGGCTCCAGGATGGTAACCATTACACACCTCCAAACTGCTGCGCAGAGATGTCAGCCAGCCGGCGGGAGCTTCGGGGCCCCGCAGGCTCGACGGTCAATAACAGTTCCTTTCCGGGCCTGTCTTGCCGGTGTTCGGTTTACTCCTCGCTGGAGTCCTCCTCCCCGCTATCCATCTCCATTTCCCTGCTCACGCTGACGCCGAGCTCGTTCAAGGTACGGCTGTACCGGTTGGCGAACAGCTGCGCCGTGGCTGCATAAATGCCCCTGCCGATGGCTGAGTCCTGTGTACACAGGTCCAGTAGTGTGGCCCGGGGTATCTGCAGCAGTGTCATGTCGCTAAGTGCGGAGCCGGCGGTGATGAGGGTTCCCTCCCCAAGTAGAACCGCCTGCGGGAAGGACTCTCCAACGCCCGCGATTCGGACGGCTATCTGGCCTATATCGGCTTGGGCGGTCAACTGGGCCTCGCCCGACTGGATAACGAACAGGTTCTGCCCTGCCGATCCGCCAGCACCCAGGGTTTCGCCTTCCTTTACCGACACGGTGCGTCCCAGGGCGACCACAGCCGAGATCTGCTCTCGAGACAGGCGAGAGAACATATCCACGGTGCTGTAGTCGAACTCGTGGCCAGGGTCCGGCGCGGCATTGTCGGTGGTAGTTGCCACGTCCTCCGGCCTGAAAACCCGCACCGGCATCACGGCCCGGCGCTCCACCTCGCGGGCCACGCTTCCCTTGACCAGCCGGGCCAGGCCACGGCGGTCGTGGGTAAACATGGAGATCAGGTCGACCGAGTTGCGATTGGCAAAAGCGACGATGGCCGCGGGAACGGAATCGTTGACGACAACGGCCGTGGTGGCTTCCACCGAGGACTCTCTCAGCCGGTTGGAGACTCGATTGAGGTAGGCCAGGGCCCGGCTGCGGTCCTCTTCCTCTTGCTGCGATCCCAGGATCACTAACTCCCCCATGGAGCGGGTGCGGCCTGGCGGAATGATTGTCAACAGCGTGGCCTTTCCATCGGCGTTCACCAGCGTCGGCACTGTGTCGAGAATTCCCTCAGATTCTGCCGATCGGTCCAGTGGTACCAGAACATGTTGATACATCGGATGACTCCAGAAACGAATACTGCCCTTTTGCTCTCATGACTTGGCTTTGATTCCATCCAATAATGAGATAACTATCATTCTAGTGAGGGGATTTGCAGGTGGTCAACAATGTGCCAACAATCACAAACTTGTGAGGGCAACCCTAACTGTAATGAGCGGCCCCTGGCCGGCGCGCGCCCTACCCAGAGGCGATGGACCTGGGGACAGGCGGGAGGTTTAGACTTTCCCGACCATGTTCTGCAGTAACGCCCTTGTACGAGTCTGGGACGTCTGCGAACCGTCTACGGGAAAGATAGTGGCCAGCAGGTCCGTGGCGCCAAGCTCCGCGAGTCGATGCAACTGGTCCTCGACCGAGGCCTCGTTGCCGACGATGGCGATGTCGCCCGGGCTTTCTGCTCCTTCGCGCTCCAGCATCGCGCGGTAGCTGGGGAGAATGGCGTAGTGCTGTAAGAGCCGGTCGGCACGGGCGCGGGCCCTGTCGGCGTTGTCGGTTACGGCTATCGGCATACCGACGCAAACGCGGGGCGGCGGGTTGTCGGCTGCTGCTGCGGCCTGGTTTATCAGAGGAACAACGTGCTCCCTCAGGGTGTTGGGCCCGGTCATCCAGGTAACCGTGCCATCGGCGAGGCGGCCGGCGATCTCCAGCATTCGCGGTCCCAGGGCAGCGATCACCACGGGGCAGGTCACCATGTCGGCGTCAGGAATCTGCAACTCTCCCGCGACCTGGAATTCCTGTCCGTGAAAATCCACTCCGCTCTCATTGAGCAGGGGCCGGAGGACGGACATGTACTCCTCCATGTGCCTCGCCGGACGGGTGTAGGGCAATCCCAGCCAGCCCTCGATGGTGGAGCGGTGTGACACGCCGATGCCCAGGGTGAGGCGGCCTCCCGTCGCCACCTGCGCGGTCAGGGCCTGCTGCGCCATGGCTACTGGGTGGCGCGGATAGGTGGGTACCACCGCAGTGCCCAGCTCGATGCGATGGGTCTGCATCCCGGCCATGGCGATCACCGTCAACATGTCGGCGCCGAAATGCTGGGGCAGCCAGTAGCTGTCGAACCCGTCTGCCTCCGCGTCGGAAATGCGTTGAAGCCTTTCCGCCACGTTACGCATGAGCTCCAGCGCTCCCACAAAAAGCCCTATACGCATGTTCCCGGCTCCTCTGGCCAAGTGTCTGAATTCGCTTGTTCGCCCAATTCCCCAATGGCCGATTTCAGTCTAGCACACACGTCTCTACCAACGCGGATTGACGGGAGTTTGCCCCGATAGTAGGCTACGGCAGGAGACAACTGCCGTTCACATTTTCCGGGGTCGGTTGCTACTCCGGAACCAATGATTGAAACCAATTATTTCGGGAGGCTGCAACGCGATGAGTTATCAAGGAATGATGGCCGAGACGGTCCTGATTAAGGGCCACGAGGGCGACATGATCGACGCCTACCTGGCCCGACCACTGGGAGGGGGACCCTACGGCAGCGTGGTTCTGATCCACCATATGCCCGGCTGGGACGACGCCTCCAAAGAAATGGCGCGCAAGCTGGCCTACAACGGTTTCGTTACCATCTCCCCGAATCTGCATTTCCGGGAGGGGCAGGCGACGCCGCAGGAAAACAGCAACAGCATCCGCGAGAAGGGAGGCATGCCCGACGTGCGCACAATGGGCGACGTGGAAGGCGCCATGGCCTACCTCCGAACCCTGCCCTACGTCAACGGCAAGATTGGCCTGATCGGCTTCTGCTCCGGTGGCCGTCAGACCTACCTTGGCGCCTGCACCCTTGAGGGTGTGAGCGCTGCAGTGAACTGCTGGGGCGGCGGCGTGACCCAGGGCAACGACCAGCTCACCCCCGCCATGCCCGCCTGGCCCGTAGACTTCACCGCCGGGCTGAACTGCCCGATGCTGGGACTCTTCGGAAACGATGACCCAAGGCCGTCTCCGGCCGATGTGGACGAACTGGAGGAGGCCCTCAAGAAGCACGGAAAGAACTACGAGTTCCACCGCTACGACGACGCGGGCCATGGTTTCTTCGCTGTCGACCGCCCCAGCTACCGCGTGGAGGCGGCCAACGACGGATGGGAGAAGGTGCTGAACTTCTTCGGCGCAAACCTGGGTTAATTCCTGAACGATGGGGCGCACCACCCCGTGCGCCCCATCCCTAATTTGGCCTGTCGGGGCGTCCCGAATGACCGCCACTGACCCTCTCCCTGAGGGAGAGGGAATTTTTTTGACCTGATTTCCTGGATATGAACCGTTGCTAGCATCCCGCCTACAACGCCTTCTGCCCTTCTACTACGGATGGGTCGTGGTTGGCGCCTCCGGTACTGCCGTTTTCGCGAGAATGGCGCCGGCCATCACCACGTTGACGGTGTTCATCTACCCCATGTCCCAGGAGCTGGGCTGGTCGCGCTCGCTCATTGCCGGATCGGTGAGCGCCGGAGCCCTGGCGTCCATGGTGCTTTCGCCAGTCGTTGGTTGGGCCATCGACCGCTTCGGAGCGCGGCCTGTCCTTGTGGCTGGCGTGCTGACAGTGGGAGCGTCAATGATCTCCCTGGCGTGGGCCACGATTCCAGTAACCTTCTACCTTGCCTACGCCGCGGGCCGGGTTGTGTTCCACACGGCGTCGCCCAACGGTGCGGGCACGGTTACCGCCCGCTGGTTCATCCGGATGCGGGGGCGGGCCATTGGCGTGGTCTACTTGTTCGGCGCCATCGGTGGGGTCGTCTTCACCATGTCAGCCGCCGTGATCATTGACGAGTTCAGTGTCGCCGCCGCCTGGATAACACTGGGAGTGATTGTCCTGGCCGTGGCCCTCCTCCCGAACCTGCTTCTCATTGCGGAGCGGCCCGAGCATCTCGGCCTTCAGCCTGACGGCGACGACGAGGTTCGCCGCCTCCACGGTCATCCCGCGAACGGCGAGAGGAAATTGTCGCTCGGAGCCGAGGACGATTCGTGGTCGCTGGGAGAGGCGGCCCGCTCCGTGGCCTTCTGGGTCCTGGTGGTCATGGGTTTCGCGACCTTCTTCGTTCACGCGGGAATCAACGTTCACATTGCCGCATACCTGAGGGACCAGGGCCTCTCACTGACCAACGCCGCCGCCGTGGTCACAGCCAGCTGGGTCGTGTCGGCGGCTGGCAGTGTCGGGTGGGGCTGGTTGATGGAGAGGGTGTCGGCCAGGGTCATGTATTCGGTTATGCTGGCGCTGCTGAGCTGCTCCGTGCTCCTGCTGTTCCTCGTGACCAACATTATCGGAGCGCTTGCCGCTGCCGTTTTGATTGGAATGGTGGCGGCCGGAGGCAACATAATACCCACCGTGGTATATGCCGATTACTTCGGACGGGAGTCTTTGGGTAAAATCCGTGGTGTGGCGGAACTCGGCGTGCTGGTCGGTCAATCCACAGGCCCGCTGCTGGCGGGAATGGTATTCGATCTCAGGGGCAGCTACGCCCTCATTTTCATTGTCTACGCCGCGATAGCGGCAGCCTCCAGCGCCATCGTGCTGTACGCGCGCCGCCCGGTGAGAGGGACGGGAACGTCCACCGTAAATTTCCCAGCGTAGAGACTTATTTCCCAAGCATCATCAGGCCAGACAACGGTGAAGTGTAATGACACAACCAGCCAAACGGGAAATGCTGATGGTCGCCTTCATGCAGGCGTCCAACTGCTCCAACTACACCGGCTCCTGGCGGCACCCGGAAACGGCTCCCAACTTCCTCGACCTGCAGTACTACCAGGACATTGCCAGGACGCTGGAGGAGGGCAGGTTTCACATGGCGTTCATCGACGACCGCCTGGCAATGCCCAGTCGGTACGGCGACTCGTACGCTGAGGCCGTGGAGCACGGCGTGCGGGCGGTCAAGCTGGACCTGGTGCCGATCATCACCGCAATGGGCTTGGCCACGTCGCACCTGGGACTGGGAGCCACTTACTCGACCACCTACTACGCGCCCTTCCACGTGGCGCGCCTGTTTGCATCCCTCGACCATTTCACTGCCGGTAGGGCAGCCTGGAACGTTGTCACCTCTCTCAACGACTCGGAAGCCCACAACTTCGGCGTTTCCGAGCACCTGGAGCACGATGACCGGTACGACGTCGCTGACGAGTTCATGGAGGCGGCCATCGCGCTCTGGGACTCGTGGCAAGACGGCGCCGTTATCGCCGACCGAGATTCAGGACGGTTTGCTGATTCACAGGGCGTCCGTCGGGCCGACTACCAGGGGCAGTACCTGAGCACCCGGGGTCCGCTGACGGTTCCCCGTCCGCCGCAGGGGCATCCGGTGATCATACAGGCCGGACAGAGCGAGCGGGGCAGGCAGTTTGCCGCCCGCTGGGGAGAGTTGCTGTTTGTCATCTTTCCCACCCCCGACGGCTGCAAGGCCTACCGCGAGGACCTACGCTGCAGGGCAGCGGCGGCAGGGCGCGATCCGAACGCGGTCAGGGTGGCCCCGGCGGTCTACGTCGTTGCCGGTGAAACGGAGCAGGAGGCGACCGACAAGCTGGGATTCATCGACGGTCTGTCCCGTACCGTCGATTCTCTCTCCCTGCTCTCTGAGGTGTTCAACTACGACTTTGCCCAGCACCCCCCGGACCAGCCGCTGACGGACGAAACCATGGCGTCGATGACGGGGTTGCGGGGATTCCTGGACCGGGTCATCCGGCTGAGCGGAAAGCCCAATCCGTCCCTAAACGATTTTATAGAGTGGTCAGGCCGGGGAACGCTGCGCGAGTTTCCGGTGTTCACCGGCACCCCGGCCCAGGTGGCGGACCAGATGGAGGAGTGGTTCGTGTCGGAGTCCTGCGACGGATTCGTGCTCGCCGCCACCCACATGCCCGGCGCCTACGAGGACTTTGTCCGGCTGGTGGTACCGGAGCTTCAGCGCCGGGGCCTGTTCCGGCGGGAGTACGTGTCGGGCACTCTCCGCGACAACCTGGGCCTGATCAGGCCTGCCAGGGGGTAAAGAATAGGGACGAGGAATAAAAATCAGTGAGAGGATGAAGAGGCGTCAGCAAGACGTAATCAAGCGGCCGGTCTCAGGCTTTTTGCCTGCTACGTTAGGGAGGCATCTGGAATCATTCGAGTAGCGTCCGAGATGGCTTCACTTAGACGGTCATCTTCAAAGGTGGCCCTTGAGATTTCGTCTACGCCTTTTGCTCGTGCTATGTCTCCCAAAATTGCCACTATCAGTTCAGGGAAGGGATCTTCCATAGCAATTTGCAGGTAGAGGAGCATGTCCTCCTCTGTTCTCAGGCTTTCTGCCGGATCCCATCTGCTGAGTCCTGAATTTCTCAAATTGATGTCCATATTGACACTAGCTCCTGTAGGTGCGTGCGAGTTCGATGGCTCTGCGAATATCTCGACGCTGAGAGTTTTTGTCTCCTCCTGCAAGAAGGAGGATTTCATCATACTCTCGCCAGATGTAATAGATTCTATAGCCCGGCCCATAGTCTAAACGCATCTCCGAGACCCCTTCGCCTACCGGGCCCACATCTCCTGGATTCCCCAGGAGCATTCGCCGGAGTCTTTCATTGATGCGTAGTCTCGCTTGAGGGTCTCTCAGCTTGGAAAACCACCGAGAATAAGTTACTGTCTGAATCACCTCTGGCACGATTCAATACTACATCCGCGTGATTACACTTCTCAATGCTTGGAATATGGCTCATCCTCTCAGTCCGCCAGACGTCGACAGACATTCGTGTTTGGCTTTTTCCCCCTCGGGCCGCGAGACCCGGTTCGTTGGCATAGTTTGGGCTGAGGGCTATAATTGCGGCAGCGTAAGTAGAGATTGCAGGAGAGTAAAGCGTCATGCCTTTGCCAGAACGTATGAAATTCGGAATTTTCATGGGCCCGTTCCACCGGGTTGGGGAAAACCCCACCCTGGCCATTGACCGGGACCTGGAACTGGTCCAGTGGTTGGACCACCTTGGATTCGACGAGGCCTGGATCGGTGAGCACCACAGCGCCGGATGGGAGACTATCTCTTCCCCCGAGATATTCATCGGAGTGGCCGCCGACCGCACGAAGCACATCAAGCTGGGCACAGGCGTCATCAGCATCCCCTATCATCACCCGTTCAACGTTGCCAACCGCATGGTCCAGCTGGACCACATGACCCACGGGCGCGTGATGCTGGGGGTGGGACCCGGTGCGCTGCCCGGCGACGCCTACATGATGGGCATTGACCCCACGGTACAGCGTCTGCGAATGGACGAAGGCTTCGGCATGGTACTGCGGCTCATGACCGAGAACGAGCCCATCACCTACGAAAGCGATTGGTTCTCCCTCAGGGAGGCAATGCTGCAGCTCCGACCCTACACCAAGCCGCACATGCCCATCGCCGTGGCATCGGTTCAGTCCCCGTCCGGCGTGGCGCTGGCGGGCAAGTACGGCGCCGCGGTACTGACCATCACCGTGCCGCGTGACCCGGGCGCTCCTGACTCCGATCTGAGCGCGCTGTGGGACATCTGCGAGACATCGGCTGCGGAGCACGGCCAGACCGTCAACCGAGACGACTGGCGGCTGGTGCTGCCGGTTCACTTGGCCGAGACCAAGGAGGAGGCCATGGAGCAGGCCCGCGTCGGTGCGGGTCGCTACCAGCGCGAGTACTTCGAGCACACCATGGGCCGCGACGCCGTGGTCGACGGGCCGCTGGAGGACATCATCGAGGTGATGGACGAGCGGGGCGCCTGGATCATCGGCACGCCCGACGACTGCATCAAGGGAATCAAGAAACTGGAGCAACGCAGTGGCGGCTTCGGCGGTTTCATGGTCCAGGCCATCGACTGGGCCAAGCGGGAGCATGTCCTGCACAGCTACGAGCTGATGGCCCGCTACGTCATGCCCGTGTTCCAGGGCTCTACGGCCAGCACCGCCGGCTCCAACCAGTGGGCCTACGAGCGTCGCGACACGCTCAAGACTGGTCGTGCCGCCGCCATCGAGCGCGCCAAGACCGACTACGTCAATCGCGCCGTGTAGCCTGGCCGGTTTTCATTCGATTCGGGATATTTATAGGGGCGCACTGCTGTGCGCCCCTACGTGCGGACGGAGTTTAGTATGAAAGCAGTCTGGTACGAAGAGAATGGCCCCGCGGAGATCATGCAGTACGGCGAAATGCCCGATCCGGAGCCCGGGCCCGCCGAGGTGAGGGTCCGGGTCGTCTCGTCCGGCGTCAACCCGTCCGACTGGAAGCGCCGGGCCGGGACGACGGCACGCATCGGATTCCCGCGGGTGATCCCGAACCAGGACGGCTCGGGCGTAATCGACCGGGTGGGGGCAGGCGTGCCGGAGTCGCGAGTCGGCGAACGAGTGTGGCTGTTTGAGTCCCAGTTCGGCCGTCCCTTTGGTTCGGCAGCGGAGTACACGGTGCAGCCGTCGGGGCAAGTCGTCCGAATGCCTGACTCCATCGCCTATGATCAGGGAGCCTGCCTGGGTGTCCCGGCCATGACGGCGCATCGGTGCCTGTTCGCCGATGGGCCGCTGGATGGCAAAGTGGTGCTGGTGCCCGGCGGCGCGGGCGCCGTGGGCCACTACGCGGTGCAGCAGGCCAAGCTGTCCGGCGCCACGGTCATCAGCACCATCAGCTCCGACCACAAGGCCGGAATCGCCACTGCGGCGGGGGCTGACCACACCGTCAACTACCGCACGGAGGATGTCATCGAGCGGGTCATGGACATCACCGGAGGCGAGGGCGTCGACCACATCGTCGAGGTGGACTTCGCCGCCAACTTCCCGGTGACCAGCGAGGTGCTGAAATCGTCGGGCGTGGTGGCCATCTACGCTGCCGGTACGGGCCAGCAGCCGGCGGTGCCGTTGCAGTTCCGACGCAGCAACACCGTTGTGCGCAATGTGCTGGTATACGACATGCCTGAGCCGGCCAAGGATGCCGCCATCGCTGACATCACGTCGTGGCTGGAGTCGGGATCCCTGACGCACCTGGTAGGCCCGCATTTCCCGCTGGAGCAGACGATACAGGCCCACCGTGCCGTCGAGGGCGGCGCCATTGGCAACGTGATCATCGATGTGGGCGTGGCGTAGCTCGCTCCACCGGGATATCGAACAGTACCCCCACAGGAGACGCAGCCAATGTCCAAGAATGGTTTCAGGGTCATGGACTCGGACATGCACATCGTGGAGCCTGCCGACCTGTGGCAGCGCTACATTGACCCTGCGTTCCGGGACCGTGCTCCCGTGGGCACCAACCGCCATCCGCGCGACCTGGGCGTGCAGGTGGGGGGCAACGTGTTTCCGCTGCCCAACCGCAGCTACGCCAACGCAATCCAGCCCCTGATGACCAGCCAGCAGGACGTCTACGCGGACTCCGAGCGTCAGGGATGGGACAGCGCGTCGCAGGTGGCGGCCATGGATAATGAGGGCATCGACGTTTCCGTCCTGTTCCCCAGCCGCGGGCTGTTCACGCTGGGCGACAGTGACCTGGATCCGGCCTTGGCCACCGCCATCTCGCGGGCCTACAACGACTGGCTGGCCGAGTTCTGCAGCGGCGGCCCCGGACGCCTTTTCGGCGCGGGGATGGTACCGCCGCAGGACATCGAGGGCGCCGTGGCCGAGGCCCGCCGGGCGGTTAACGAGCTGGGGTTCAGGACAGTGTTCGTCCGCCCCAATCCCGTGGCCGGGCGCAACTGGCACGATCCCTACTACGACCCGCTGTGGGCCGAGATCCAGAGCCTCGGGGTGCCGCTCAGCTTCCACGAGGGCGGGCGGGTCAACCTGCCGCAGCCGGGCGACAACTTCAGCACCCACATGCTCTACCACACCTGCACCCACCCCATGGGGATGATGCTGGCCGCCGTGGACATCGTGGGTGGCGGCGTGCTGGAGCGTTTTCCGGAGCTGACAGTCGCGTTCCTGGAGGGCAACTGCTCCTGGGCGCCGTGGCTGCTCTGGCGCCTGGACGAGCACTACGAAATGTCGGCCAGCTACGACCACCCCGACCTGCGGATGGAGCCCAGCGCATACTTCCGTCGCCAATGCTTCCTGTCGGTGGAGTGCGACGAGGAGCCAGCGGAGATCGTGACGCGGTATGGCCTAGAAGACAACATCGTCTTTTCCACCGACTACCCCCACGCCGACTCCAAGTACCCAAAGTCGGTGGACCGGTTCCTCGAGCTGCCCCTGTCAGAGGAAGCCAAGCGCAAGTTCCTGTGGGACAACTGCGCCCGCCTCTACGGCTTCGGTTAAGCGCCGAGATCGCAGAGGACGCCGGGTCTTCTAATTTCCTTGGCACCCTCGGCGTTTAATGCCCCGCCTTGATGAAATCGGAGACGCGCTCGGCGATCATCATGGTGGTTACGTTGGTGTTGGCGCGCACTACGTCGGGCATGATGGACGCGTCGGCGATTCTGAGGTTGGAGACGCCGCGCACCCGGAGCCGCTGGTCCACCACGGCCGTGGGGTCATCAGCAGTGCCCATCTTGCACGTGCCGGAGATGTGGTACGAGGTGCTGACGTTCCGCCGTAGCCACAGGTTCAAGGACTCATCGGACTCCAGGTCTTCGGGGGTCGGCGACAGCACACCCTCGATGTAGGGAGCGTAGGCCGGTCCCTCCAACAAGCTCATGCACAGCCGCACCGCCTCGCGAAGCCGCTCCAGGTCCCAAGGGTCCTCCAGGTAGTGATAGTCCATTTCCGGCGCGGCGTTCGGGTCGGCGGAAGTCAGCCAAAGCTCACCCTTTCCGGCAGCGAGGTACAGCCCGCAGTTGACGGTGTGGGCTGGGTTGTTGTCGCGGACCACAGTGTTCAGCGAGGCGGGCGACAGGATCATGTCGTTGGGCGTCTCGGACCCGGTGGCGGTGTAGCGCAGCCGCAGGGCCCGCATGGCGATGGGGTCCTCGGGAACGTCGTCCTTGACCTGGAACCGTACCGTCACGTTGGGGTGGTCGCGCATGTTCTGCCCAACGCCTGGCAGGTCGACCGCCACGGGGATGCCCAGTCGGTCCAGATGTTCTCGCGGGCCCACCCCAGACAGCATCAGCAACTGGGGCGAGGCCACCGCCCCGGCGCACAGGATGATGTCTCCTCCCTCGACCACATAGGTCTCGCCGCCGCTCTCCACCTCAACACCGACGGCACGGTCGCTTTCTAGGACTACGTGATTGACCTGCACGTTGGCGCGGATAGTGAGGTTCAGGCGATGACGTACCGAGTCGATGTAGGCCAGGGCCATGCTCATGCGCACGCCGTCGATGTTGTTTTCGGCGCGCAGGCTGACACCGGTGGCCTCCGGGTGGTTTACGTCGGGATGGAAGGGGTAGCCGACACCAGTTGCGGCCTGGAAGAACGCCTCCTGCAAAGGCGGCCAGGTCTCGCGGTGGTGATGGCGCACCGGCACCGGGCCGTCGGTGCCGTGGAAATCGTCGCGAAAATCGGCGTCGTTCTCCAGCCTGCGGAAATGGGGCAGGCAGTCGATGTAGGACCAGCCCTCGTTGCCCCACGACGCCCAGGTGTCAAAGTCCTCGGGAGCGCCCCGAATGAAGGTCTGGCCGTTGATGGCGCTGGAGCCGCCCAGCACCTTGCCGCGCGGCACTGGCATGAGCTCGGCCTGCTCAGGGGTCGCGGTGCCGGTGAACGACCAGTTGTACGGAGACCCGGCGGCGCGGGCCTCAAGGTTGACCTGCCCCCATCCCAGTTTCAGCATATCGGGCAGTTGGGAGAAATCGGGGAAATCGGGCCCCGCCTCCAGCAGCAGCACCGAGCGCGCAGGGTCCTCGGACAGCCGGGCGGCGACGATGCAGCCCGCAGTGCCGCCCCCGACTACGATGTGGTCATATTTCATTTGGCGTCTCCGGTCAATGGGTTGGGTCATTTTACACGGAGACGGGGATGGGCAACATTTGGCGCGGCCATTGATCTCCGATTGAATCGTTCGCCCGGCCGCCCGTCAGAGCCCCTCGACCACCTGCCGGAATCAGGATTTACAGGAGGAAAAATTCACAGGATTTTGGCATCGTTCCCTGACGCAAGGTCTATCCCTTACTTCCATATATCCGGTAATTCCTGATTCAGACAATGATTGGCATGCCCAAGCCACCCCGGTACGTTTGCAAAGTCCCTCAACTTGTCCCTTGCAACGCAGCGAGGGTTCTCACCGCGGCGATGGAGATTCCTCGCTGCGCTCAGAATGGCAGGTTGCCGCGCAGGGACTTCGAAAAAGCCCTGCCAGGTTACCGCGGCCTTTCGATCATTTGTCTGTCGCTTTGACCAGCTCGTGGGAGATTCGTGTGATTGGAGGATGGACAAGATTGTGTCGCCATCAAGGAAATCCAGGAATCACGCAAATCACAGTTCAGACAATGACCGAGACTTCACCCCCACCCCAACCCACCCCTATGGGGGAGGGAACGGCTAAGTGAGCTTCCACCAGCTAACTGCCCAGCATCTCCTCGGCCTTGTCGATGAGGGTCTGCTTGTTCAAGGCCCCGGTCCACTTGTCGTGAATCGAGCCATCGGCGTTGATGAATATCGTGGTGGGAAGTCCAAGGACACTGTATTTGGGCAGAATCTCTTGGTCTTCCGTGTAGCCTGCAGGTATGTGAACGTTGAGCTCGGCCAGCAGTTCCCGGCCCTGCTCGGGCGTGCCCTGGCCGGTGAACTGACCCAAGTCGATGCCCAAAACCAGCAGACGGTCTTCGTATTCCTCATGGAACTCCTGGAACTCGGGTAGTTCTGCCCGACACGGCGGGCATTCCGCTGCCCAGAAGTTCAGGACCACTGGTTGCTCTCCAACCAGGGAGGCCATGGCCACGTTGTCGCCGCCCAGGATGTCCTGTCCTTGCGACACGATGATGGGGAAGTCTGCAGCCATCTCAGCGTCGCCGCCGTCGCTGCTGTCTCCTCCGCAGGCCACCGCGAACGTGAGTGCCATCAACAATCCGAGAGACAGAATAACTGCGATAATGGGCGGCCTGACCATCGTTTCCTTCATCTTCACAACACTTCTTCCTTCAAGTTCGTTTACGTATCCTGAGGACCCGCGATCCGAAGTGACTATCAGCTCGCTGCCGCTGCGTCCACGGCCATCTGGCGCATGTTGTCGATGAACACCTGCAACCTCTCCAGGGTGCGGGTCAGGCGCGACAGCCACTGGTCCCCCAGCGGCCGCAGGGGCATCTGGATCTGCGCGTTGCCCACCTGTGCCGACGGTCCCAGTGCCCTCTGCAGGGGCGCCTTGGCCCCGCCCACCGGGTTCCTCAATGTTATTACGATGGACTCGCTGTTGCGGATTACCGACTCTGCTCCCCCCGCGCCGGCGATGGCCCGGACCTCGGACACCTTGAGCAGGTTTTCGACCTCCTCGGGCACGGGTCCGAACCGGTCGCGCAGTTCCTCGCGAATGTCGGGCAGTTCCCTGCGCTCGGTCAGCCGGGCCAGCCTCTGGTACACCGACAGCCGAGTGGGCAGATGTGCGATGTAGTCCTCCGGGATGCCGGCATTCAGGGGCAACTCGATCCTTGTCGGTTCCTCTCCGATGAGGTCGCCGCCGGCCGTGTTAGAGTGTCCTCCCTCCCGCTCCAGCTCGCGGATCGCCTCTTGCAGCAACTGGGTGTACAGGTCCAGCCCCACCTCCTGGATGTGGCCGCTCTGGTCGGCGCCCAGGATGTTTCCGGCGCCGCGAATTTCCAGGTCGCGCATGGCTATGCGGAACCCCGCTCCGAGGTCTGACGCTTCAAGGATCGCCTGCAGGCGCATCTCGGCGGCCTCCGTAATGCGACGTCCCCTGGGCGCCAGCAGGTAGGCGTAGGCACGGTGTTGTCCCCGGCCCACGCGGCCCCGCAGCTGGTAAAGCTGGGCCAGCCCGAAGCGATCGGCCCGCTCCACGATCAGCGTGTTGACGTTGGGCATATCCAGCCCTGACTCGATGATGGTGGTGCAGACCAGCACATCGGCTTCGCCGTTGGCGAAGTCCACCATCACATCCTCCAGCTCTGACTCCGCCATCTGGCCGTGGCCGATGATGACTCGGGCGTGGGGGACCAGCTTGCGGATGTCGTCGGCGGCCTGGTGGATGGTCCGGACGCGATTGTGCAGGTAAAAGACCTGGCCGCCGCGCTCCATTTCGCGCAGGACGGCCTCTTTGACCACGTCCTCCGAATACTCCGAAACGAATGTCTTGACCGGCAGCCGCGCCTCGGGCGCCGACTGGATGGAGGACAGGTCACGCAGTCCGGAAAGGGCCATGTTGAGCGTGCGCGGGATGGGCGTGGCGCTAAGGGTGAGGACGTCCACCTGCCGCCGTAGCTGCTTCAGCCGCTCCTTGTGGCTCACGCCAAAGCGCTGTTCTTCGTCGACCACGGCCAGGCCGAGGTTCTTGAACCGCACATCCTTCTGCAGCAGCCTGTGAGTGCCGATGACGATGTCGACCTCGCCCTTCTGCAGGCCTTCCACCACCTGTTGCTGCTCCTTGGGAGTGCGGAAACGGCTGAGCACCTCCACGCGCACGGGGAACGGACTTAGCCTCTCCGTGAACGTGGCGTAGTGCTGCTGGGCAAGGACGGTGGTCGGAACCAGAATCCCGACCTGCATCCCGTCGCTCACCGTCTTGAACGCGGCCCGCAGCGCCACCTCCGTCTTGCCATAGCCCACATCGCCGCAGATAAGCCTGTCCATGGGGCGGGATCGTTCCATGTCCGTCTTGACGTCTACGATGGCCTGGGACTGATCGGGAGTCTCGATGAAGGGGAAGGAGTCCTCCAGTTCCCGCTGCCAGGAATTGTCGGGAGCAAACTCGTGCCCCTCGGCCAGCTCCCGCGTGGCATTGATGCGAATCAGCTCCTGGGCCATCTCCCGCGCCGCGCCTTTCACCCGCTGCTTGATTCGCGCCCAATCGGCAGCGCCGAGACGGGTCAGCGAGGGAGCGTGTTCCTGGGCCCCCACGTAGGCGCTGACCCGGTTGAGGTGGTCGGTAGGGACGTACAGCTTGTCGCTGTCCGCGTACTCCAGGACCAGGTATTCCCGCCCGTCGGCGCCCTCACCCATCTGGGTCGTCCCGGCGAACCGGGCCACCCCGTGATCGATGTGGACCACGAACACGCCCGGCTCCAGGTCGGCGAGGGTGATGTCTGGCCCACGCTCGGCCCGGCGGGGTCGGCGTTGGCGCCGCTCCTTGACGGTACCGAAGAGTTCCGCGTCTGTCAGCAGGTCCAGATGGGTTAAGACGGGGCGGGATGCTCCCCGCTTTCTGCCCCTGCCTGACTTTGCGGCGGTCGACTGTTTCGCGGGCAGTTCTATGCCCCAGCCGTTGCGCAGGGATCCAGTCAGGATGCAGACATCCCCTGGATCCGGAGTGTCGTCCAGCGCGTCGGATATGGTGGCAGAGACGTCATGCTGCTCCAGGATTTCTGCCAACCTTCGTGCGTGCTGAGTTACTGCCACAGTTGCCACCGGCTCGCCCTGGCGCCGCCTGATGTCGGCGGCGAGCTGCTCCAGGCGCCCGTAGTACGGAGTGGCAGGGAGGAATATCTGATCGTCATCCTCGCCGACCCACGTCTGCAGTTCGACCACGCGATGATTTTCCAGCAGCGTTGTGAATTCCTCCCAGGACATGCAGGGGGAAGGGAAGTTGATCGGGAGTTCTCCCCGTTCCTCGCGGGCCGCTCGCATCCGCTGGAATCGTTCCTCCAGCTCAGAGGCCTCAGCCTCCACTCGTCCGCCGCGTTCCAGGACGACGGTGCAGTTCGGTCCCAGGTAGTCCAGCAGCGGAGTGCGGTTTATGAGGCCACTGTAAAGGGACAGGCTCTCGGGATTGAATTCAGGTCCGCCCAGTCCTGTAAGCGACTGCAATTCCTCCTCGATCCTCTCCCGGACCACCTCGTTGCAGTTGGACAGGTCCATCGCCGCAGCGCGAGCCGACAGGATCCCAGCGCCGGCCATCTCCGGCAGCTGTTCCCGGGCCGGAATCGTTCGAACCTCGCTGGCAGTGCCCACCGACCTCTGCGTCAAGGGGTCGAAACGGCGTATCGTGTCGATCTCGTCGTCGAAAAACTCGATGCGCAGAGGCAGTTCGCAGTCCGGCGGATAGATGTCCAGTATGCCCCCGCGATGGCTGAAGGAACCGGGGGCGTCCACCACCGGCTCGTTGCGGTACCCCAGCTGGACCCACTGGGCGAGTACCGAGTCCAGCCTCACCCGGTCGCCGACCCGCCAGACACCGGTCTCGCCACTCGCTGTCAACCTCCCGGCCATCAGGTCCGGAGGGGCGGTGTAGAGCAATGCTGAACCAATGGAGCAGACAACTACCGGCCCGTGGCAGTGGTCTTGCTTGTCGACGTCCTGGTCGTCTGCGCATCGCGCCGATGCCAGCGCGGCCAGCGTAGCGAGGCGCTGGTTGCTGGTGTTTCCGTCCACGGCCAACCGCTCGAAAGGCAGGACCTCCGGCTCAGGTAGCAGGTGTACCGGCGAATCCTCACCCAGCCAGCTCAGCAGCTGGTCGTGCAGACGCCGGGCATCCTCGGGACGAGGGGCGATCACGAGGGTCGGTGCCTCCGCTCGCCGGGCAAGAGACGCGACGAACGTCGCCCGGGCGCCCTGCCGGACCGTGACCTCGGGGGCCCGGCCGGACACCGCGTCCTCGAGGCTGCCGCAAAATTCGGGGTGCCTTTCCAGGAGTTTCAGGATTCCATTCAGAGACATGTACCGTTCCAACGCGATAGTCGAGGCTGTCTTGGAGCGAGCTGGCGTATTCTTGGCGGTGGATCTTCGCCTGAAAAACGAGTGAACGCCAAAACGGAGGTTGGCAGCTGGGCCAACCCCCTGTGGGGTGCGTCTGTCATCGAGATTACTTTGATTGGACTAATGTTTCCACGGGCAGTGCAGGGATTTTTCCGGCAACCGGCTGCCCACTTGTATTTTAACCGCTGGCCAGTAGGTCAAGGAAGTTGCCCAGATTCGAGGAGTCGCCCTTGAAAATCTCCGTGTAACCACACTGCGTGCAAGACACGGCGGTGAATTTCTTGTTCTGCATGTCGAAAAAACGCGAATACTTGCCGGTGGTCCGAATCTCTTCGGTCTCATACTGGGTATTATGGCACTTGGAGCAGGAAAAACTTGTTCCAGCGGTGGACATGACTACGCCTCCCCGGAGACCCAAGCCCGGAGGCTCAAATCCGAAAACTCGAGCCTACCGCCCCGGCTCCCTACGACTCAGAGTAATCCAGGGAGGTCGCCGTTTCAAGCTTCTCACTTGAAAGGAACGGCGATTTCGGCATTGGCCTCCATCGTGGCAATGACGGCAATGCAGCCTACCGAAGGCCTCTGACGATATCGGACTCCGTGCACGAGATCGCATAGGCCGACAGTGTATAATCGAATGGCGAAATTCCACAGACCTACGTGTCCGCCGACCGGCCAATCCTCGCCTTGGTGTGTTTTTCTGAATGTCCCTCATCGGTCATACTTCCGCTTTGCCCTCCTCAAACGTTGAGGGACATGTCGTTTCCCCTTCCCCTGTCCTGTACCGGCGCATTGTGATCAAGGCCGGGACCGCCATCCTCTCCGGGGGCGGCTCGGACACCGCCGGGGTGAACCTCGACGTTCTGGGCAGCATTGTCCGCCAGATCTGCCAGCTGCGCGAGGAAGGGGCGGAGGTGCTGCTGGTGACCTCGGGGGCCATCGCCGCCGGACGGGAGGCTCTGGGCCGGCAGGGGCCCGTTTCCCGCGACATTCGCTCGCGGCAGGTGGCCGCCGCCGTGGGACAGGGCAGGCTGATGCAGATCTACCACGAACAGTTCGCGCAGCACGGAGTCACCGTGGCCCAGGCGCTGCTCACCATCGGTGATCTGTCCAACCGCCAGTCGTACCTGAACGTTCGTAACACGCTGCAGGGACTGCTGGAGCTGGGGGTCGTGCCGCTGCTCAACGAGAACGACGTGGTGGCCGTGGACGAGATCGGCTCCGTGTTTGGCGACAATGACCGGCTGTCGGCCCTGGTGGCGAACCTGGTGGACGCCGACCTCCTGCTGATCCTGACCGACATCGACGGGCTGTATACGGCGGATCCGCGGATCGATCCCTCCGCAACTCTCATACCCAGGGTCGAGCGGATTGACCCGGAGGTAGAGGCGATGGCAGGCCGCCACCTGCAGCCATGGGCTCGCGGAGGGATGCCCACGAAGCTGGAGGCAGCGCGGCTTGTAACCACGTCGGGGATTCCCATGGTCATGGCCCATGGTCGGGAAGATGGAGTGGCTCTGCGGGCTGCGTACGGGAAGGCTGTCGGCACATTCTTCCAGCCGGCGGAGGAAAAGCTGGAGGCCCGGAAGCGGTGGATGCTCAGTGGCATCTCGCAGAGGGGCCAGGTGATAGTCGACGGGGGCGCCGTCGACGCTCTCCGGGAACATAACAGGAGCCTTCTGCCGGCTGGAGTGCGCCGGACCGACGGCGACTTTGCCAGGGGCGACACGGTCTATATCGCCGACGCCTCCGGTAGCCCTTTCGCCTGTGGAATCACCAACTACGGCGCCGCCGACATTGAGCGCATCCGCGGCCTGCGTTCCGAGAAGATCGAGGAAACCCTCGGCTACCACTACGGCGAGGAGGTCGTCCACCGCAACAACCTGGTGCTGCTGTAGACTGGCAGTACCCAAAGGATATAAAGGAGAGACGTGATGGGGGTAATTCTGCCTTCAGTACCGTCGGATGATGTGCTGGCCGAATATATTGAACTGGCCATGCGGGACGCGGATTTCGTGATTTTTGTGGAAGATGGAACCTATTATGGTGAAATTTATGGGTTCCAGGGCGTATGGGCCAACGCAGATACACTCGAAGAGTGTCGCAAAGAATTGGCAGAAGTATTGGAAGGCTGGATAATCCTTGGAGTAGAGCGCGGACATGAGATTCCGGTGCTTCCCTCGATGAATCTTGCAGATAAATTGAAAACCGTCTAGTGCCTGCATTTGGACCAATTGGCAGGAGGAATTTGGTGAATTATCTCAGAAGGATGGGGTTCGATGGTCCGAATCCAGGGGGCAGACACGAGTTCATGGAAAAAGGTTCAGTCAAGGTGAGCATCCCTAATCCTCATCGATCTGATATCAGCCGAACGTTGCTCGCCCAAATCTTGCGTCAAGCTCAAATAAGCAGGGAGGAATGGGAAGAACTGTAAGTAGACAAGTCAGTACTCAATTCCAAACCCACCGGATAGGTCGCCATGACTACAAGAACTGTTGAAGATCTCCTGCGCATAGGCCAGGCTGCCCGCACTGCCTCACGGCAGGTTGCCAAGCTCTCCTCCAGCGTCAAGAACCAGACGCTGCACAATCTGGCCGGGCTGCTGGAAGCCGACAATGAGGCGCTGCTGCAGGCTAACGCCGAAGATTGCGCCGAGGCCCGGGCCAACGGGCTCGGCGAGGCCATGATCGACCGGCTGCTGCTGACGCCTGATCGCCTTCGAGGGACTGCGGAGGAGCAGCGCAAGGTGGCCTCTCTACCCGACCCCGTAGGGGAGACCATCGAGATGAACCCCCTGCCCAACGGCATGGTGGCGGGCCGGCGTCGCGTTCCGTTGGGGGTCATCGCCAGCATCTACGAGAGCCGTCCCAACGTCACCGTGGACATCTTCGGCCTGTGCTTCAAGTCGGGCAATGCCTGCATCCTGCGGGGAGGCAAGGAGGCCCTGCGTTCCAACTCGGAACTGGTCCGACTGATACGCCGGGCCCTGGCCGATGCCGGGGCGCCGGAGAGCGCAGTGCAGTTCGTGGACAACCCGGACCGCGACCTCGTGGACGCCCTGCTGAAAATGAACCAGTACATCGACCTTATCGTGCCACGAGGTGGCGAGGGCCTGGTCCGTTTCGTTGGAGAGAACGCGACAATGCCAGCGGTCACGGGCGGTGTGGGCGTCTGCCACACCTACGTCGACCGCGCCGCCGACCTGGATATGGCCGCCGACGTGACTCTGAACGCCAAGGTGCGCCGGCCCACCATCTGCAACGCCCTCGATACGCTGTTGGTGCATTCGGCAGTGGCCGGCGACGGGTTGCCCCGCATCGCCGCCGGGCTGGCCGCGTCGGGCGTGGAACTGCACTGCGACAGCCGCGCCCTCAGCATCCTGGGTCCCGGGACCGGCGTCAATGCGCAGCCGGCGCAGGAGGACGACTGGGGCCGCGAGTTCCTGTCGCTGACTGCCGCCGTCAAGGTGGTCGACTCCCTGGACGAGGCTCTGGAGCACATCGAGACCTACGGGTCGGGGCACTCCGAGGCCATCATCACCGAGGACTACTCGGCGGCCATGCGGTTCCTGGACGAGGTGGACGCGGCGGCAGTGTACGTCAACGCCAGCACCCAGTTCACCGATGGCGCACAGTTCGGCCTGGGAGCTGAGGTGGGCATCAGCACCCAGAAGATGCACGCCCGTGGGCCCATGGGTCTCCGGGAACTCACCTCGTACAAATGGGTAATTATGGGAAGCGGCCAAGTGAGGCCCTGAGCAAAATCAGTCAACGTGAGCCTGTCTTAATATGGCCGATTTCACATTCGAGCGCGAGGTACGGACTCCGTTTTCGGAGGCCTACAACATAGTCGAGTTTGACCGCACTGTCGGGCGGGTCGACATACACTTCACCACCGAGATGGTGCATGTTTCGCTGGCCGTTGACGAGAGCCTGACCCAGCAGGCCATCCAGGAGATCATGGACGCTGTGGACGAGGATATCGCCGACGCCGTCGGAATAATCCGCAACAACTTTGTCGTCCACGTGTTCCAGGGGAGAGAGACTGCGGTCTACAGTGACAACGAGTTCAGCGACAACGGCCGCGACCATTAGGGTTTGAATTAGGAATGTGGAATGAGGAACTGGGAATTAGATAGAGATCCTCATCAATCATTGCGTACTCGCCAGTAAGCGATGATCGTAGACGCCCACTGCCACATCCTGCCGCCTACATTTGCTACTCGCCGCGATGAGTTGGCCGCCCGCGATGCCACCTTCGCCGAAATCCTGTCGAGCCCATCCGCCCGAATCGCCGACGCTTCGAAACTCCTTGAGGTAATGAAGCGTGACGGCGTGGACCACTCGGTGGTCATGGGAATGGGCTGGAGCGACTACCATGTTGCGATCGAGGCAAACGACTATCTCATCGAGGCGGTTTGCGCCAACCCGGACCGGCTGACAGGATTTGCGTCGGTCAATCCGGCGTGGGGTGACGCGGCCGTGGCGGAAGCAAGGCGATGCGCCGACGCCGGGTTGCGCGGTATCGGCGAGCTGCATCCCGATACGCAAGACTTTGATATTGCCGACTCGCCAGCGATGGGACCGGTGATGGACCTGGCTCGCGAGCTTTCACTGCCGGTTCTGGTCCACTGCTCAGAGCCGGCGGGCCACCTTTACCCGGGCAAGGGCGCGACCACGCCCGACAAGATCTGGCGGTTCATCCAGAACTTTCCGGATAACGTGATAATCTGCGCCCACTGGGGGGGTGGGCTCCCGTTCTATTCGCTGATGCCCGAGGTGGGAGCCGCGCTGTCCAATGTCTACTTCGATTCGGCGGCTTCTCCGTTTCTCTACCGCCCGGAGATTTACCCCACCGTAGCATCGCTGGTGGGGTCGGAACGCATCCTGTTTGCGACCGACTACCCGCTGATGCGACCGTCGCGGCCTCTGGCAGAGGTTGCCGCACAGCCCCTGGCGGAGAGTGACCGCCGGCGGATCCTGGGCGAAAACGCCGCGCGCCTGCTCGGTCTGCGGGAAGTGTGACGGCAGTATGACCCAACCCGACGACTACCCGGATTTACACACGCTGCCCGACCTCCTGGCGCCGGGACTGGCCCTGGTCTTCGTCGGGCTGAATCCCTCGGAGTACTCTGCGCGTGAGGGGCACTATTTCGCCAACCCCCGCAACCGGTTCTGGCCGGCCTTCAACCGATCTTCGCTGCTGCCCGCCGCGCTGGGCCGTGAATGTACTCCGTCTGACGACGCGCAGCTTCTGGAGCACGGCATCGGTTTCACTGACGTGGTTAAGCGCCCGACGCCGCAGGGCAACGCGTTGAAGGCCGCCGACTACCGACTTTGGGCGCCGCGCCTGCGGGAAAGACTGCTGGACTGCGCGCCCAGGCTGGTCTGCTTCCACGGGCTGATGGCGTACAAGGCCTACCTGCAATATAGCGAGGGTGAAAGGGCGTCTCCTGATCTGGGCTTGCAGTCTCGCGCCATAGGGCCCAGCAGCGTGTATGTTGTGCCGAACCCCAGCCCGGCCAATGCCAGGTACTCTGTCGGTGACCTGACAGTGTGGTATGACAGGGTTGCAGCGACCCTTCGGGAGCTGCAGTAGCATCGGTTTGACTCCTTTGACATAATGTAGAACCCTATCGCACATTCAGGAGCGATCGATGCCCGAGCGGACAATACCGCTGGCCATAATCTACGACTTCGACGGCACGCTGGCCCCAGGCAACATGCAGGAACGTCAATTCATACCCGATATCGGGATGACCGCATCGGAATTCTGGACGGAGGTTGACACCCTGGCCAGAGAGCATCACGCCGATGGCATTCTCACCTACATGTTCGTAATGCTGGAGAAGGCCAGGGCGGCAGGCAGGCCGGTGAGACGGGATGACCTTGTTGCCAAGAGCCACGAGATCGAGTTCTTTCCCGGCGTCGAGGACTGGTTTGATCGCATCGATGGGTATGGACGGAAGAGCGGCGTGAGTGTGGAGCACTACGTGATCTCGTCGGGCAACTCGGAGATCATCGAGGGCACATCCATTGCTGACAGGTTTGCCCATATCTATGCTTCCAAGTTCCTTTACGATCAGAAGGGATTTGCCGTCTGGCCTGCCGTGGCCATTAATTTCACCACCAAGACCCAATACCTGTTCCGTGTTAACAAGGGGGCCCACGACCTTGAGGACAGTTCGGTAATCAACAAGTTCGTGCCGCCGGAGCAACGGCCTGTGCCATTCCAAAACATGATCTACATTGGGGATGGCGAGACCGACGTTCCCTGCTTCCGGCTGGTGAAAGACCTGGGTGGACTGTCCATCGCCGTCTTTGACGACGGCGCGTACCAGCAAGCCGAGCAATACCGCAGGGAAGGCCGGGTCAACAGTGTTGCGCCTGCCGTTTACACCGAAGGCAGCGATCTCGACTGCTCGGTCAAGTCATACATCGACCTGGTGGCGGCCCGCTCCACGTTGAGACGGGCGCTGCATCCCGGGGATAGCGACTAGTGGCTTCGCCTTTGGATTCCGTTCGGGTATTCGTCTCCGTTGGCCTGTCGACAGAGGCGCGGGAGGCCCTCATCGATGCCGTGGAGCGCATCCGACAGGAAGTGCCCGGGGGCATCCAGTGGGCAAGGCCCGATGGAATGCACCTGACGTTGAAGTTCCTGGGCAACATCCCGTCCATCAACGTTCCGTCGCTGCTGGAATGCGTACGGGAGGTTGCCTGCGCACATCCTTCGTTTGGACTGAAGCTCACAGGACTGGGCATGTTCCCCAACCGGCGCAAGCCCCGCGTGCTGTGGGCCGGTGTCGGGGGAGACATGGACGCCCTCTCGTCGGTGCAGCAGGCTGCGGAGGAAGCGATAAACGGGCTAGGCTACCCTCCGGAGCAGCGGCCATTCCGTCCGCACATCACCCTGGGCCGGCCCCGGCGCAGCGTCTCGGACGGCCAGTTGGCTCACATCGGCTCGGTGATGTCGTCGCTCACTCCTCCGTCTCCCATATCCTGGCGGGTGGAGTGCGTGGACGTGATGCGGAGCGAACTGCTCCCGTCGGGTGCGCGGTACACCGTGCTGGGCTCCGGCCAGCTGGGAGTCGGGTGACCATGACGACCGAGTCACTGGACATCCGACTGCATGCGGTACCGCCATTCGATTTCGAGCTGACGGCGGGATACCACACCTATTTTCAGGCCCGCAGCGGCGCCGACAGCATGGATGGCGAGGTCTATCGAAGGCTGCTGGACCTGGATGGCAAGCTGGCCCTGGCCTCTGTCCACTCCACTGGAAGCGTTGACGCTCCCGAGATCGCGGTGGAACTTCGAGGCGAGTCGCTTGGCGATCCGGATGCGGAGCTGGCCGCCTCCCAGTTGCAGTGGATGCTGGGCACGAACCAGGACCTTGGGTCGTTCTACGCTCTGGCCGCGTCCGACCCTCCCATGGCTGATCTGGCGGAGAGGTTCAACGGACTGCACCTGCCACGCACCGCGACACTCTTCGAGTCGCTGGTGCTGGCTATCCTGGGTCAGCAGATTTCCGCCAGCGTTGCCAGGGCCATGCGTATGCTGATGATCGAGCGCTTCGGCAGTACGGCAGAGTTCGACGGAGTCACCTACTTTGCTTTCCCTCGTCCCGAGGTGATCGCGGCGTCCACTCCCGACGAGTTGCGGACGCTGAAGTTGACGCAGCGCAAGTCGGAGTACGTGCATGGCATAGCCCAAGCCGCTCTTGAGTCGGAATGGCCGGAGCTTGAGCGCCTGCCCGATGATGAATTCGTCAGCCGCCTGATTCAACTGCGCGGCATCGGCAGATGGACGGCGCAGTGGGCGCTGGTACGTGGCCTGGCCCGGCCCGATGCGCTGCCGCTGGGTGACCTGGCGCTGCGGCGCGGCATTTCGAGCCTGCTCCGTGATGGTGAGCCGGTTACCGATGCGGAGGTAGAGCAGCTGGCGGAACGCTGGCGCCCCTGGCGCAGCTACGCTACTGCCTACCTGTTCGCCGCCATGCGCTCGGGGATGGTTTAGCGGCGGGTTTAACGGCTGAACATTTTCATTAGGTTGGCGGGGTTGCGGGAGCGGGACATCTGGCGGACCAGCTTCTGAGTCTGCTTGAATTGGTTCAGCAGCTGGTTGATGTCCTGGGGCGTGGTGCCGCTGCCTCTGGAGATACGCCGCCGGCGGCTGCCGTTGATGATGTCGGGCCGCTGGCGCTCATCGGGCGTCATGGACTGGATGATGGCCTCTATTCGCTTGAGCCTGCCCTCGTCCAGGTCGCCCGCCATCATTTTCTTGGTCGAGCTGCCCATGCCCGGGATCATCTCAAGCAACTGGTCCATTGATCCCATCTTCTTGACGTTCTGGAGCTGGTCCAGGAAGTCATTGAGGTCGAAGCTGGCCTGGCGGATCTTCCGCTCCATCTCCTTGGCGGTCTTTTCGTCGACGGCTTCCTGGGCGCGCTCGATCAGCGTCAGCACGTCGCCCATGGCCAGGATGCGGGAGGCCAGCCTGTCCGGGTGAAATACCTCCAGCCCGTCGGGTCGCTCTCCAACGCCCATGTACTTGATGGGCACTCCGGTCACGCGAGTGATGGACAGGGCAGCGCCGCCCCGGGCGTCGCCGTCCATCTTGCTCATGATCAGCCCCGTGAGGCCCACGCGCTGGTGGAAGCCCTCGGCGGTGTTGACCGCGTCCTGGCCGGTCATGGCGTCGACCACCAACAGCGTCTCGTGGGGACTCACGGCATCCCGGATTTCCTCCAGCTCCTCCATGAGATCGTCGTCGATCTGCAGGCGGCCCCCGGTGTCGACGATGGCCCAATTCACGCCCAGCTCGGCGGCCCGGGCCAGCCCGTTGCGCGCCACCTTGACGGCGTTGGAGGATTTGGGATCCTCGGAGTAGACGGGGATTTCCAGCTGCCGGCCCAGCGTTTCCAATTGCTGGATGGCGGCGGGACGGCGCAGGTCGGCGGCGATGAGCAGCGAACGGTGTCCCTGCTTGCGCTGCTCGAGGGCCAGCTTGGCGGCAGTGGTGGTCTTGCCGGAGCCCTGCAGTCCGACCAGCATAAGAGGGGATACGGCCTGGCTGGAAAGGGTGATGCCGGAGCGGACCGTGCCCGTGGAGCCGCCGCCGAGGAGTTCCGTCAACTCCTCGTGGACGATCTTGACGACCTGCTGCCCAGGAGTGAGGCTCTCCAACACTTCGGAGCCCTGAGCGCGCTCCTTGACGCGGGCCACGAAATCGCGCGCCACCCGGAAGTTGACGTCGGCCTCCAGCAACGACCGGCGCACCAGCGACAGCGCTTCGTCGATGTCCTTGTCGGTCAGCCGTCCCTTGCTGGACAGCCGATTAAAAATGCCGGTGAGCCGTTCCGTCAGGTTCTCAAACATCGGTTACACGCCCCTGCCTACAAACACTCTTCAGCCCCCTCCAATTATACTCTCTCCACCAACGAGGCTGCCTCCAAACCGGACTCTGAACAACAAAAGCCACCCCTCTCATCTACCGGCACTCTGCTAAACTACGCTCATGGTTGAAGACATTCACATTCGCCGGGCCGAGACCACCGACGCTGGTTTCATCGCGGAGTCCAACATCGCGATGGCTCGTGAGACCGAGGGAATGGCGCTTGCCCCGGAGATCGTGGGTCCCGGGGTGACGGCGGTGCTGGCCGACGACTCCCTTGGGTTCTACCTGGTTGCCGAGATCAATGGCGAGTTGGCCGGGCAGCTGATGGTGACCTACGAGTGGAGCGATTGGCGCAACGGGCTCTGGTGGTGGATCCAGAGCGTTTACGTTCGGTCCGAGTTCCGTCGGCGAGGCGTATACACCGCCCTGCATCGCCGCGTGGAGGAGATGGCGCGGGCCGCCGGGGGCGCCTGCGGGCTGCGCCTGTACGTGGAGCAGGAGAACACCAGGGCCCAGAGGGTGTACCAGTCGCTGGAGATGTACAACACCCGTTACCACATGTACGAGGTTGAATTCTGAGGGGTGAGTGGCAAATACTCAGTCCTACGGAAAACAGTTCTAACTGACCGCAATCGCTTATGCGGGATTACGAGGGAACGCCCTCACCCTAACCTTCTCCCGGAGGGAGAGGGGATTTCCGGGATAGGTCCCAACCGCCCTTAGGTAACAAGTCGGTTCTACAACAAGTTCAGCACCAACGCGTCACGACGTTGAAATTCAAGAGAGGACACAATGCTGCCAGACAATGTTCGCGAGTTCTGCACCAATAATCACCGGGGTGTGCTGACCGCATTCCGGCGTAACGGCGCGGCGCAGATGAGCATCATCACCTGTGGGGCCTACCAGGACGGGGTGGCCTTCTCCGTCACAGAGACGCGTGCCAAGCTGCACCTGCTGCGTCGCAACCCAGATTGCACGCTGCTGATTTCCGCCGAGGAGTGGCGGCCTTTCGTGGTGCTGGAGGGGCAGGCACGCATCGCTTCGGCCAACAACACCGACGCCGACGAACTGCGCCTGACCCTGCGCGACGTTTATCGCGTCGCCGCCGGTGAGGAGCACTCCAACTGGGAGGAGTACGACGCGGCCATGGTCGCCGACCGCCGCTCAGCCATCATAGTCGTGCCGACACACATCTACGGGACGGCGCTGTAGGTAATTCAACACAGAGGGCACAGAGGGAATTCGGAATTTGGCTGATCAAGGAACTATTTCAATTCCAGTGCCCGGTACCTCGGCGCCTTGCTTAACACATCCTTTTCACCCCCACCCTAACCCTCCCCCTCAGGGGGAGGGGATTAGTTACACTCCATACTTTGCCCGCGCTAGGCCTGACAGTTGGGGCAGAACCAAGTGCCGCGGGCGCGGATGCGGGTGGACTGCATCTCGCCGCCGCAGTTGGGACAGGGCGTAGCGGCATCGCGGGGGTGGCTCCAGGTGCCCATGGGCTCGGGCGGTTCGGGCCAGCGCTGCTCCCTGACCCGGTCGTAGACGGCGAAACCGGCGTTGATGCAGTCTATGATGCCCTGCCGCAGGCGCACCACCTCGTCCGCCGAGAGCTCCGACGCCGGACGGTCCGGGCGGATGCCGGAGAGGAACAGTGCCTCGTCGGCGTAGATGTTGCCCACGCCAGCCGCGATGGACTGCTCCAGAAGGAGCGCCTTGACCGGAGCGTTGCGCTTGGCGAAGGCGTCGGACAGCCACTCGGTGGTGAATTCGTCGCCCAGGGGTTCGGGACTGAGGGGCGGCAGTATCTTGCCCAGATCGTGGGACAACCACAGCTTGCCGAACTTGCGGCCGTCGATGAACCGCAGTTCACGTCCGTCGTCGAGCGCGAATGCGTGGCGGGTCATGGCGTGCGGGTCCAGATCGCCCGCCTGCACCACCAGGTTGCCGGTCATTCCCAGGTGAGCAACGAGTGTTGCCGTTGGCTTGCCTGCCAGGGGGAACAGCAGGTACTTGGCGCGGCGTCCTACGTCCTCGATGGTCCGGCCCACCACGGAGGCTGCGAGTTCCTCCGCTGTCGGGTGCTTGACGGTTTTGGCCCAGCCGATGTCGGCGCGGGTTATTGTCCGGCCGGCCAATCCCGACCGGAGGAGGCTGCGACGCACGCTTTCCACTTCGGGCAGTTCCGGCAAGGGGACGCCCTCACCCTAACCCTCTCCCGGAGGGAGAAGGGACTATGATGGGAGGCAGAGACGCAGAAAGTCTAAGCACGACGCACGGCCAAGGTTATTTCCTGGCCCTCGATCTTGGCGGTCTCGGACTTGGAACCCTCAGGGGGCGAGCCGGCCTCCACCGCGTTGCTGAGTGTTTCCTCGCGGATGTAGGCGGCGAAGTTGCCGCGCATCACCGCATACAGATCCTCGGGGCCGTCGTACCAGGTCTCGATGTGGTCGGTGACCTCGAAATTGGCGGAGCGGCGCAGCCCCTGGATGCGGTGTACCAGTTCACGGGCCAGGCCTTCCTCGGCCAACTCCGGGGTGATCTCGCCGTTGACGGCCACCAAGTAGCCCGCCTCCAGCGATGCGGTGTAGTGGCCGACGGACACTACGGTCTCCGGTTCGCCACCTGCCTGTGCCTGTGCTTGCCGGAACAGGTCCGAATCGTCGTCGAGAAGTTCGATGTCCTTGATGTTCAGCTCGTCGATGATCTGTGGGCGGACCTGGGCTACGAAGGCGCGCTCAGACGGGGTGCGCGTGCGAATGGCGGCGGAGGCCAGGGGCTGCCGCACCTTGAGGCCGGACTTGGAGCGGGCGGCGCGGCCCATGCTGGAAATGCGCATGGCCAGGCGGGTGGCCTCCATAAGGTCGGTGTCCACCAGCGACTCGTCGGCTACGGGGTAGTTGGCCAGGTGCACGCTGTCGGGGGCGTCGGGGTCTACGGTGCAGACCAGGTTCTGATAGAGTTCCTCGGCCACAAATGGGGCCAGTGGCGCCATCAGCTTGGCCACGGTGACCAGGCAGGTGTGCAAAGTGATGTAGCCGGACAGCTTGTCGGCGTCGCCTTCATCGCTGCGCCAGAAGCGGCGGCGGCTACGGCGGACGTACCAGTTGGACAGGCGGTCGACGAACTCCTGGATGCGACGGCCCGCGTTGGTCGGGTCGTAGTTCTCCATGCAGCGGTCGACTTCGGCGACCAGCTCGTTCAGCTCGGACAGTACCCAGCGGTCCAGCTCGTTTTCGGGCCTCCAGCCGTCGGGCTTCTGCGTTGGGTCGAACTTGTCGATGGCCGCGTAGCCGGTGAAGAACGAGTAGATGTTCCAGAGGGTCAGCAGCACCTGGCGCAGGGTCTGGTTGACCAGCCGGGAGGAGAACCGCCGGGCCTCACCGGGCTGGGATGCGGTGAACAGGTACCAGCGCAGTGCGTCGGCGCCATGCTCGTCCAGCAAGGGCAGCGGCTCGACGACGTTACCGACGCGCTTGCTCATCTTGCGGCCGCGCTCGTCGAGGATCAGGCCGAGGCAGATGACGTTCTTGTAGGACGGTTCGCCCTTCAGCAGTGTGGAGAGGGCGTGGAGGCTGTAGAACCAGCCACGGGTTTGATCGACGGCCTCGCAGATATAGTCGGCGGGGAACAGCCCGTCCTGCTCCATGTCGGGGTTCTCGAATGGATAGTGGGACTGGGCGAAGGGCATTGCGCCCGAGTCGAACCAGCAGTCCATGACCTCCGGGATGCGCGACATGGTCCCGTCGCACTGGTCGCAGGGGAAGGTGATCTCATCGACGTAGGGGCGGTGCAGGTCCAGGCCGTCCACGGACCCGCCGCTGGCGCCGAGTCGCTCCTTGAGCTCGTCGCGCCCGCCGACGCAGACCTGGTTGCTGCAACTGTCACAATGCCAGATGGGGATGGGTGTGCCCCAGTAGCGCTCGCGGGAGATTGCCCAGTCGACGTTGTTGCGAAGCCACTCGCCGAAACGGCCATCCTTGATGTGGTCGGGATACCAGTTGATGCGGCTGTTGATCTCGACCAGGTCGTCTTTTTGCGCTGAGGTGCGGATGTACCACGAGCTCTTGGCGTAGTAGAGCAGCGGCGTGTCGCAGCGCCAGCAGAAGGGGTAGGTATGGTGGTAGACATCGCGGTGGTGCAGGAGGCCCCGCTCCTTGAGGTCGGCCATGATCTCGGGGTCAGCGTCCTTGACGAACTTGCCGGCGAAGGGGTAGTCGCCGGTGATGATGCCCTGCAGGTCGACTGGCTGCACGAAGTTCAGTCCCTTCTCCCGACCGAGGCCAAGGTCTTCGTCGCCGAAGGCTGGCGCGATGTGAACGATGCCCGTCCCGTCTTCCATGGAAACGAAATCGGCGGCGACGACTCTGGTGGAGTAGCCACTCTCCTCCACGGTTGCCAGCACCCCAGATTCGAACCGGCTGATTCGTGAGCCATACATGGCTGGAGCATACAGCGGCGAGTAGGCCAGGCCCACGAGGTCACGGCCCGGCAGAGTGCCGACGACGGTGTGTTCCTGGCTGATGTTGTCCTCGAGCAGGGCCGTGGCAAGGGCCAGTCGCTCGGTGCCGTTGTCCCCCTCCAGCTCGACGACGGAATACTCAGAGTCGGGGTCGACGGCGAGGGCGGTGTTGCCCGGCAGCGTCCAGGGAGTGGTTGTCCAGGCCAGCAGGTAGGCCGGAGTGTCGTCCCCGTTCAGCGCCTGAGGGATGGAAGGGCGAGATCCCGCCGACTCGACGCGGAACTTGACGAACACCGACGGGTCCGGAGTGTCCTCTTGGTAGCCGAGGGCCAGTTCGTGGGAGCTGAGGCTGGTGACGCATCGTGGACAGTGGGGAGTGCCGCGCATGCCCTGGTACAGCAGGCCACGGTCCCACAGGGTCTTGAGGATCCACCAGCCGGACTCGATGTAGTCATTCTCGAGGGTGACGTAGGGGTCGTCCATGTCCACCCAGAATCCGATGCGGTCGGTCATCTCTTCCCACTCGCGGACGTAGCGGAAGACGCTTTCGCGGCATTTCTGGTTGAACTCCTCGATGCCATATTCCTCGATGTCGCGCTTGCTGGTCAGCCCCAGCTCCTGCTCCACTCCCAGTTCCACTGGCAGGCCGTGGGTGTCCCAGCCGCCCTTGCGCAGCACCTGGTAGCCCTTCATGGTCTTGTAGCGGCACATGACGTCCTTGAATATGCGTGCGAGGACGTGGTGGATGCCAGGGCTGCCGTTGGCCGTGGGAGGCCCGTCATAGAGCATGAATCGCGGGGCTCCCTCGCGCTCGGTGCCGGCGCGACGGAAGACGTCGCGCTCCTTCCAATGCTCCAGGATGCGGGCGTCCAACTCGGGGAAACTTACACGGCTGGAAACAGGGCTGAACATAGGCTACGACCACCAAGGCTAGGGTTGGGGGTGAGCGACTGTCTCAAGGCGCAACTGAGACCAATGAGACCAACGTTCATTATAGCGCAGGCGCACAAAAGAAAAACTCGCCCAATTGAGCGAGTCTGGTTGGCGGGTCGCACCTCCAGCACACTATCTTCCGTGGCTGGAGGCGGTTATTCAAAGACCTCTCGAACTGGAAGGGTGAACCCCGGCAGCACTGGCGCGCCGTCGAGGGCGTCATCTTCGCTGAGGGTAACGATTGTGCCGTCCTGGCGGTACACATCCACAGTCCGTGAGTCCGGGTCGGCCACCCATACCAAAATTACACCGTGGCTTATCCACATGTGTGCCTTGTCATACAGCGCTCTGACGGAATCGCCTGGAGACATAACCTCAACAATCAAATCAGGGGATACTTCCGAATAACCGCGTATGCGAGTGTCCAGCGGCATTTTCTCGGCGGAAGTGAATGCAACGTCGGGCTCTCGAACTACGTCTGGATTCCTTCCGACCAGCACCCCTGAATCCGACGTCACAATGGTTCCCAGCTTCTTCGGTTCAACAAAGATACCTATCTTGATGGTGAACTTCGCCGTGATTTTGCCGTGTTCCACTCCAGTTGACACTGTCTCCGCCAATACCCCCCTTATGAGTTCGCCCTTTATTCCCTTGCTGTGCAGTTCAAGCAGGTCTTCTGCGGTCAACAGCTTTCTCTTGGTTGTCGTCATAGCGGCGGTTCACCCTCGGGCTGACTTGGTCCGTCACCGGCCGGACGGCGCTTCGATAGTATCAATGAATTCTTCAAGCTCTTCGAATCGTTCCGGCATCTCGTCAAATTCAACGATGCCCTCGTAGTAGCCGTCAACGTGAAATGTTTTCCACAGGTCGTTGTAGCTCCTGCGGAGTTCCCGGCTCATATATTGACTTACGAAAAATCTCCTTCCTCGTTCTTTGTCTGGTAGTTCCGACTCCGGAACTCCCTGATTCAAGAAGTGGGCATTTATCGCTTCGACCACTGCCAACCAGCCCTTCCCGCAGGAATTGCGCAAGCCGATTACGGCAGCTCCACCCTGCGCTTCCTCGGCGCGGGAGAATTCATCACGAGCGGCTTGCAATAGTTCCCGAGCGGCGTTCAGCCTGGAGCCGTTCACGTCAAGCATTGTCATGACCCCCGTTGCTGCCTCCGCCGATGCCCAGCTCCACGGATGTGCGGTCGGGCGTCTCGCCGGACGGGTCGTTATCGGCGAGAAAGCCTACTGCCACCGCGGACAGCGTTTCGAAATGCAGGCCGGTGCGTGCGCCGAACTCAGCCGACAGCCGGGCCACTGCCTCGTTCTCGTCGGCCAGCACCATAGTGATGAAATCGTAGTGTCCGAGGACAGCGTATTGTCCCAGAATTTTGGCACCCTCGACCTCCAGCGTTGCTGCCGTGTCTGATACGAGGTCGGGATTGGAATGCAGCATGCGCTGGCCTTCGCCGCTCAGCCTGCCCAGCAGAAAATAGATGGCCATCGATCAATCCTCCGTCATTGGTCCATTCTTATCATCAACAAAAAGGGGGCGATTTGCAAATCGCCCCCGTCAGTGCCATTCGATTTTGTCCAGACGCCGCTAGGCCTTTTGGTAGATGCGGCCTCCGGCCTCGCGGAACTCCTGGGACTTTTCCTCCATCCCTGTATCGAAGGCGGTTTCGACCGACACCCCGCGGTCCCTGGCGAACTCCCGAACGTCCTGGGTGATTTTCATGGCGCAGAACTTGGGGCCGCACATGGAGCAGAAGTGGGCTACCTTGGCGCCCGTGGCCGGCAGGGTCTCATCGTGGTAGTCCCGAGCCGTATCCGGATCCAGCGCCAAGTTGAACTGGTCCTCCCAACGGAACTCGAACCGGGCCTTGGAGAGAGCGTCGTCCCACTGCTGGGCCATGGGGTGTCCCTTGGCGACGTCGGCGGCGTGGGCAGCGATCTTGTAGGTGATGACGCCGGTCTTCACATCCTCGCGGTGCGGCAGGCCAAGGTGCTCCTTGGGAGTGACGTAGCACAGCATCGCGGTGCCGAACATACCGATCATGGCCGCGCCTATGCCAGAGGTGATGTGGTCGTAGGCCGGAGCGATGTCGGTTACCAACGGGCCGAGGGTGTAGAAGGGCGCTTCGTGGCACACTTCCAGCTGCTTGTCCATGTTCTCCTTGATCTTGTGCATGGGGACATGGCCCGGGCCCTCGATCATTACCTGGACGTCGTGCTCCCAGGCGATCTTGGTCAGTTCACCAAGCGTCTCCAGCTCGCCGAACTGGGCCTCGTCGTTGGCGTCGGCGATGCAGCCGGGGCGCAGTCCGTCCCCGAGAGAGAACGAGACGTCGTATGCCCGCAATATCTCGCAGATTTCCTCGAAGTGGGTGTAGAGGAAGTTTTCCTGGTGGTGGGCCAGGCACCAGCCGGCCATGATGGAGCCGCCCCGGGACACGATGCCGGTGATCCGGTTGGCGGTCAGAGGCACGTACTGGAGCCGCACGCCGGCGTGGATGGTGAAATAGTCCACGCCCTGCTCGGCCTGCTCGATCAGAGTCTCGCGGTACAACTCCCAGGTCAGCTCGGCGGGGTCGTCGCCGACCTTTTCCAGCGCCTGGTAGATGGGCACGGTGCCGATGGGGACGGGGGAGTTGCGCAGGATCCACTCGCGGGTGGTGTGGATGTCGCGGCCGGTGGATAGGTCCATCACCGTGTCGGCTCCCCACTTGGTGGCCCAGAGCATTTTCTCCACTTCCTCTTCTATGGAGGACGTGACGGCCGAGTTGCCGATGTTGGCGTTGACCTTGACCAGGAAATTGCGGCCAATGATCATCGGCTCGGACTCGGGGTGGTTGATGTTGGAGGGGATTATGGCCCGTCCACGGGCGATCTCATCGCGAACGTACTCGGGGTCGATTCCCTCGCGAATGCCGATGTACTCCATCTCCTGGGTCACGACACCTTCGCGGGCATAGCGCATCTGCGTCGGGGCCATGCCAGGCTTGGCTCGCAGCGGCTTACGGGTCAGCCCCGGGAACGGCTGGGCCACGTTCTTGCCGCGCAGCGGAACGCCATAGCCGTCGTATTCCTCGACATCGCCGCGGGACATGATCCACTCCCGCCGGAGTGCGGGGAGGCCCTGCTGCAGGTCGAGGTGCACGCCGGGGTCGGAGTATGGGCCACTGGTGTCGTAGATGTTCAGGGGCTGATTGTCTTCCTGGCCGAAGCGGCCCGTGGTGGGGGTGAGGGTCACCTGCCGGAAAGGTACCTGAATGGAGGGCTTGGAACCCTCTTTGTAAACCTTCTGGCTGGCCGGGAAACTTGATTTGCCCTGGAACTGGCTGGTGTATTCAGTCTGTACCATTGCGCTCCTCCTAGCTTTGTATCGAAGGGTATGTGAAATCATTGGGAGATATTTCGACAAAAAGAAAAGACCGCCAGCGAAGATGGCTGGCGGCTCTCAATGGATACAGTACTAAAGCCGATTCCCTACGCTGGCATTACCCAGATCAGGTTCGCAAGGGTCGGTGGCATACGGCCACCCTCTCAGCCCGGCTCAACCGAGCTCCCCTACGTGCCCGGAACATTCTTTTTTTAAGGAGTGGCAATCCGTATCAGCAACGGATTACATCTCTGCGGGATTATAGGAGCGGCACTTCAAGAGTGTCAACAGCTACCGCCCTGAAACGGTCAGCAGCCAGCGTTGCCATGGCCGTACGGGAAGCGCGATTATGAAAAAACTGTGAAGAAGCTTTCACGAATAATCCATATATTTCTGTGTAATTCGGCATACGCCAACGCTAGGATTCCCCAGAGTCTTTATGTTCACAACGAAGTGCGGAATAAGAGTACACCCATGAAGAAATTGCTTCTGACTGCGACCCTCCTGAGTATGGGCATCGTGATGGCAATGGCTGCCTGTACCGGATCTGAGGAAGGCAAGTTACCCGAGACCACCGAGGCTTCGATGCTGGCATACCTCGAGGAGGTGGACTACCAGGAGAATTGGTCTCTCTGGCCGGACTCCACCGAAAAGTACCCGGGCGAGGATCCTCACGGCGCTCTGCTTACCATCCGTATGAACGATGCCGCTTTCAACGCGGTTGGCGGGACCATGCCTGAGGGGGCCATCATCGTAAAGGAAAACCACACCCCCGCCGGTGACCTGGCTGCCATCACCGTCATGTACAAGCAGGAAAGCTACGACCCGGACAACGGGGACTGGTTCTGGCTCAAGAACACGACCGACGGCAGCGACGACAGGGCGGGCATGCTGGGGGGATGCCAGGACTGCCACGTTGACGGTGTGGACTATGTATGGGGTCCCCAGAACTGATCCACTTTCTGCGGAGGAGACTGTTACAGTGAGCGAGCGGGCGCGGTCATTCGAGGCCGCGCCCTTTTCGTTGCCGAGAAATGACGCAGTTCCTTGCGATTGACAGCCAGCGAGCCGCAACCCTACAATCGCTGCAAATTGGCGGCTTGCGCGCTGCCCGTTTACGCTGCTGGAAATATCCATACCCGCCCATTCAGGAGGCACAAATGCCCAGCTATCCGAAGGTAGTATACAAAGAAGAAGGCATGCGCGAAGGCATGCAGATCGAGGACTCCAACATATCCGTCGACGACAAGGTTGAGCTCCTTGACCAGCTTTCCGGCACCGGACTGAAGAATATCGTGGTCGGCTCCTTCGTCAGCCCCAAGTGGACGCCCCAGATGGAGCGAATCGACGAGATCGTCACCCGGTTCACGCCCAAGCCAGGAGTCACCTACACCGCTCTGGCCCTGAACTCCCGCGGCGTGGAGCGCGCCCGGCAGTACTCGCCGCCGCTGACCATCGAGCGCGACCCTTACCCGCGTCTCTCTGCCCACATGTGCGACGTGTTCACCCGCCGCAACACTAACCGTTCGCAGATGCAGGAAATGGAGACGTGGCCGCAGCGCGTGGCGCAGGCCCAGGAACTGAACGTCAAGGAGGCGGGCATCGGCTGCAACGCCAGCTGGGGCTCCAACTTCCTGGGCGAGTTCCCGGTTGACAGCCTGATGACCCTGCTGGAAAAGGAACACGCTATGTGGGACGAGGTGGGCATCGATGTCCGCAGCGTTTCCATGGGTGACCCGATGAGCCACTGCACGCCGGCCAAGGTCGAGGAGAGCCTGTACCGGGTCAAGGAACGCTGGCCGGAGATCGACCACTTCCGCCTGCACCTTCACAACGGGCGCAACATGGCCATCGCGTCGGCCTACGCCGCCATGCGGACACTGGGTTCCGACGACACGCTGGAGCTTGACGGCACGATCGGCGGGTTCGGCGGCTGCCCCTACTGCGGTAACGGCCGGGCCACCGGCATGGCTCCCACGGAAGACCTGCTCCACATGATGGAGGACATGGGCATCGAGACCGGCGTCGATATCGACAAGCTGATCGACAGCGTCTGGACCGCCGAGCGCATCATTGGGCGCGAACTGTATGGCCACGTCTCCAAGGCCGGCCCTCGGCCAAAGACCGTGGACCAGCTGTACGACATGAACGCCCCGTTCATCGAGACGCTGGACGAGGCCAAGCACTTCAAGAAGGGGCCCGAGGTCTACGAGGGTGGCATTTACCCGTACCGCGAGCCTATCACCAGCCCCTACCGGGAGAGGATCGAGGCGGGTCTGCCGGCCTTCGACTCCGCCGACGGGGAGTTCCCCTGGAAGCAGGACTGGTTCCCCTCCAAAGAGGACTAGCCCGAGATTTTGACCCAGACACGAAACGCCGCCGCGCCACCTTGCGGCGGCGTTGTCATTTGTGCCCTACCGGTTAAAATAGTCCAGGCGGAACAGATATATTCCTCCCGGATGTGATGCCCGGCGATGCACCTCATTTTCAGCACTCGCGCCACGCCAACCACGGCTTTCTTCGAGGGCCTGGTCCGAGTTTTCGATTGGTGGTCCCTGTTCCTGGCGGTAAGACACAAAGAGAAGCGCGTCTTCTTTGAGAACGAATTCGAGGGCAGTGACTCGGACAGGAGCCGCCAGGTAATCGACCGGTACGTGCGCGACTCCATAGCGACATTCGAGATTGAGGAGGCCAACAGGCTCTCCGAGGTCGAATTTATTCCCCGCCGGGTTTCGGTGGCAGCGGACTCCCAGCTGGGAACGCTGCCCTCCGATGATGTGATCATTCACTACGAGAGCATCGTTCCTGGGGCGGTGGACCGGATAATGGGGCTGGCTTCCGAGCGTTTGAAGGTAGACTCGGAAACTGAGCTCAAGTACTTCAGCAGGCTGTGCCGGCAGGGCTACCGGGGGATGGTCGCGGGCTTTGTTCTGACGCTGCTACTCGGCGGCGCGGCCCTATTCCTGATGTTCACCAATGTGCTGTGGGCCGGTATTCTGCTGGTGGGGATTAATTTCGGCCTCGGCGGCTGTGCCACGGCCTACGTATCCCTGGCGGGGATGCGCGCGAGATGGTTTACGGGTGAATTCTTCCCCAGGATCTTCTACACCGAGGACAGATATGGTCTCGGCAGAACTGATAGAAACAGGAGGCCCGCATTATGACGACGGCAAACCCGATTGATCCCAACCACATCTTGCTAACCGGTGAGAACTCGTTCATCAGGCTCGTGGAGGGGGAAGAGCAGACGACCAGGTCCAGCCATTGGCGCGTGCTGTATTCCCCAAGCGGCGCGGGGCATGTGCTTTTCCTGAAGAGCGAACTGGTCGACGGCGTGCGGATTTACGCCGACAACATCGCCTTGGCGCGCTGGCTGCAGGATGAGATCGAGAGCCTGCTGTTCCCCGAGTTCGCCGACCAATCGATTCCGGTGATCGACGCCGAGTTCAGCAGGAAGGGCGACACCTTCACCTTCTGGACCGAGACGGTGGAAAACGACGACGAGCAGATAACGCTGACCTGGTACAACTTCCTGGAGCCGTTCATGCTCACCGTCCCGGCGGGGAGCGCTCCCGGAAGGCCCCACGGCGTTTACAGCTGCTTCATTCCCGCGCGGTCTGGCCGCATCACCATCAACGGCGAGGAGGCGGACGGCGGTGTGGCGCTGGAGATGCGGGGCGAAAAGCAGAGCAGCACCGCCTGCTTGGCCTGGTCGGAGACGTGGGTGCGCCCATAAGGGGCTGGTACAATACACTCACAGGATTAACCGAACAGAGAGAAGACTTGATGGACGCCCCGACAATAGCCGCTTTTGCTTCAGTGGCGGTTGCCTTTGTCACGATTCTGGGCTTGGTGGCTCCGGTCTATCTGCGTCAAGGCCGAGTGGAAGGTGAAATAAAGGCCACCCGGGAACGGTCCGACGACCAGTTCAAATGGGCTCGGGAACGCTCCGAGGAACTATACAGGGAAGCTAGGGAACGCTCGGAGGAACAATACAGGGAACTGCGGGATTGGGCCGAAGTCCAGTTCAAAGAGGCTCGTGAACGTTCCGACGCCCATAACAGGGAACTGCGGGATTGGGCCGAAGTCCAGTTCAGGGAATCGCGGGAACGCTCCGATGCCCAGCACACTGAAACCCTAAGGGAAATCCGGCGGCTCACGGATGCCTTTCTGTCGCACTCACACGCGCCTGACGGTGGAATCGTCTTTCGTATACCACCACCAGAGGGTTCGACTTCTCCGGAATAGGGGCGTTCTGGAGAGCCAGCCCATTGGGAGATGAAACGTCACCAGCCCGGCGCACCTGCAGGCAAGCCCAAGGCTGCGCGGCCGCCCTGCTCGAAGTTGGCCACGAGGCCGCCGGCGTGCATCATTGCCGCGTTCACGTCGCGGAAGTAGCGTTCCAGGAGGTGGCGGCTTCTCAGGGCGTTGGTGCCGGAGGCGTGATACAGCATGTGGATGGCGCGCTCCGACTCGTGGACGGCGTGGGTTACGGCCAGCCGGGTCTGGAGCACTTCGGGACCGAGGTCTTCCTTCCCTGACTGCATTGCCTGCCACATGGTACCGGCTGAGTCGAGCACGTAGGCCCTGGCGCCGCTGATAATCGCCTCGGCGCGGCCAACCACCTCCTGCACTTGCGGGCGATCCCGGAGCAGGGACATGTTCATGGTTGTGCCGCTGGCTCCCGCCAACTCCTGAAATGCGTTCATGGCTCCGCGGGCCATGCCCAGCGTGTGGCCTGCCAACGGGGTGAAAGTGACCGCCATGGCCGAGCGGAACTTGCACAGCGGAGCGGTGTCGTAGGGAGGATCGACGAGTGCAAAAGTGCGGTTCTTGGGAACGAAAAGCTCGGTGACAGCCACGTCGTTGCTGCCGGTGCCGTGGAGGCCGATGACCGACCAGTTGTCAACGACCCTTGCGTCCTCGGTGGGCACCGACATCATTCTGAGCTCGGGTAGCCCATCGAGCGGGCCACCGACATTGAGGCGGGGGCCGTTCTCGTCGGCCACGACGCAGTTCAGGGCGAGCCAGTTGGAGTGCAGGCAGCCGCTGGCAAAGTCCCACTGTCCGGTAACCGTGTAGCCTCCTTCGGTGATTCTCGCGGTCCCCAGGGGCCGGAAGGAGCCCGCGCCTCGCAGAGTGGGCGGAGTCCCGAACATCTCGCGGGCCACGCTGGTTTCCAGCCAGCCCGTGAACAGGCTGAGGGACCCGGCGATGAAGCAGCACCATCCCACAGACCCGTCCGTCATGGCCAGTTCCTCCACTATGTGGAAGGCGGTGATGGGATCTATCTCAGGACCGCCCAGGGATTTGGGCATATAGGTGCGTAACAGGCCGGCCTCGTCCATCGCCGCTACCAGGGATGAGGGCAGACGGCGGTGCTGGTCCATTTCTTCGCGCGCCGCGATTATCTGTGGCCGCAATGCCCTGGCTGCCGCCACCATGTCGAGCCCGGTTGTCGTCGCCACTTCTGCGCCCCCTCTAAACTTCGACTGCGCCGAGAGTATCGACGCAGTCGGATGGGTTACATCTTGGGTAGAGCAGCCGGTAGGGTCAGATGGTGGTGCAGGCGATGGCCTTGACGCCGCCGGCCATGGCGGGGAGGTCGTGGCCCTGCCAGGTCGAGCCGCCGTCGTGGGTGCCGAACACCTCGCCCTTGCGGGTGCAGAAGTACACCTGCTGCGGGTCGCGGTCGTTTACTGCAATGCCAAAGGTGGTACTTGCTGGCCGGACTCCCTGGTCGAACCGGCTCCAGGTCTCGCCGGCGTCGGTGGAGCGCAGCACGCCGCCTTCCTCGCTGCCGAAGTTCAGGCCGACGCAGGCGTACAGGGTGCTGGGATCGTTGGGTGCTACCTCGACGCCGCGAGAGTAACGGATGTTGGAGAAGCTCTCAAACTGGAGATCGTCCCATGTCTGTCCACGGTCGCGGGTGCGCCAAACGCCGGTGCGGTTGGAGATGAACACCTGCTCGTTGGTTCCCACAGTGACGCCGTGGAGGTCCAGGAGGTCGACATCGCCTTCGAAGACGCTGTTGACGATGGTCCAGGTCCTGCCGCCGTCGGAGCTGTGCGCCGCGCCGCCCACCTCAAGAGCCGCGTACATCTGGTTGGTGTCGCCGCCCTCGATGCCGATGCCCAGGATGCGGGTGGCGAAGGCCATCTGCACCGCGTCGGGGTTGGCGACGGTGGACCAGTATTCCCAGTTCTGGCCGCCGTCAGTGCTCTTGAAGACCTCGGCGCCCTCGGTTCCCAGGAACATGATGTTGGAGTCGTGAGGATGGAACTTGATGGACCAGACGATGCGGCCCTCGGTCATGTTCATGCGCTCGAAGCTGTCGCCGCCGTCGGTGGAGCGGTAGATGCCGCGCTGGGTGCCAACGTAGATGGTCTGCGAATCATTGGGATGGACCACGATTTCACGCACCTGGGGAGAGGGGGGCATTCCCTTGGCCAGCTTTTCCCAGCGGGTGTCCCCGGCCTCCTTGCGGTACAGGCCATTGTCCTCGGCGCCGACGTAGATCATTGTCCTGCCTGCCATAACGCTCTCCTCCGAATGTCTCATATTTGTCATTGCTCTGGGTGATAGCCCAATTTCAGCAGACGCGCCGAACCTTGTCAATCGTGGTCGTGAGCGAGCGGGACGATTGCACAGCGGGTTCATTCTCAATCTTGTCTGAATCAGGATTCACAGGATTAATGGATGAGCAGGATTGAGGAACATCCTGAAAATCCCGAAATCCTCATAATCCTGATTCAGACAATGATTTCGCAATCGTCTTTGGCCTTCCCGGGGACGCCCTCACCCTAACCCTCTCCCGGAGGGAGAAGGAACTGAGGAGGGAGGTTGTGTAGTGGGATGGGACTAGGCGTCGCGGGCGAGGGTGAGGGCGTGGACGCTAGAGGCGCCGGCGTCCTTCAGCGTTCGGGCGCATTCGGACAGCGTGCTGCCGGTGGTGGCAACGTCGTCGATCAGCAGTACGGCAAGGTTGGTGGCGTCGCGTTGGCAATCGAAATTATCGGCGATGTTGCGGCGGCGCTCCTCGCGGGACGTCACCTCCACTTGCGGGCGTGAGTTCCGGATGCGCACGAGATGGCCGTCCAGCACAGGCAGGGATGCGCGCGCGGATATAGCACGGGCCAGCAGCGCTGATTGGTTGTAACCACGGTTGCGCAGGCGACGTGGATGGAGCGGCACCGGTACCAGGACATCGGCGTTGAGCGTAGAGGTTTGGAGATACTCGGCCATCAATCCGCCCAGTGAATCGGCCGCTGCCCTCACGCCGCGGTACTTGAGGGCGTGGACTGCGTCCCGAATCGGCCCTTCGAACCTGAATGGACTCTGCAGCGATTCGAATCCTCTGGGGTATTGCAGACACCAGTGGCACACGCCATTGGCTCCCGGAACGGAACAGACCCGGCAACAGGGAGGCGCCACCCGCTCCAGGTCGTCGGCGCACTGGGTGCAGATGATGCCGCCCTCGCGCCCGCATCCGGTGCAGTGGATGGGGAATACCAGGTCCAGGGCAGAACGCGCCAGCTTGGATAGCAAGGGGTTACGGCCTCACCCTAACCATTTCCCTGAGGGAGAGGGGATTTGGCTTGCGTACCTTGGGGGCGCGAGGACATCGCCTGCCATCGAGCCAGGATTTCGGTGTCGCGACTGAATGCCAGCTCGGGGAGGGCATCGAGGGCAACGAAGCGGGTTTCCAGCGCTTCGGGGCCCGGCGCCAGCGTCCCCCCGGTCTCGTGGGCCGTGTAGGCGGCAACGATCACCGGGTCTCCGGAAAGGGAGAACAGGCCGATCAGTGCGTCAACGGACACCTCCAGCCCGGTCTCCTCCCACGCCTCCCGTGCGGCGGCCGCCTCCACAACCTCACCGCGGTCAACGAACCCGCCGGGCAGGCTCCACATGCCATAGCCCAGGTCGGTCCCCCGCTGGATCATAAGCACCTTGCCGTCGCGTTCGACCAGGCAGACTGCGGCCACCTTGGGGTCATAGAACACCACCCTGCCGCACTGTGGGCATGCCGGTCGTTCCTGGCCGAAAATGTCGCGCCTTTCCAGTGGAGTGGCGCAGGACGCGCAGAAATTGTCGCCCGATGTGGTCAAAATGCTCCCATGTCCCAGTCGCGGCGCGACTATAATTTCCCTGATGAACGACCGACCGGAATCAATCACCGGGATTGTGCATGAGGCTGCCTGAGTGGACTGGCCGGCCTCAGGTTTACGCCGCCGGCTGCTTCCTGTCGGTGCTGGCGGCTGTCGCCGTTGTGGCGTTCGCCATCGGCACGCTGGAGTATACCAAGACGCGTGGCAAGCTGCTCCTGACGGCGCTACTGGTGGCTGGATTTTTCGTGACGCTGGTCGGCGCCACTGCAATGCCGCGTTCGGGCCCGGGGCCGTGGTTTCGCCCGGCGGCGATTGGCGTGGCGGTCGCCGCGCTGCTGCTGATGGTGATCGGCCTGTGGGGGACGCCGGACTCCAACGCATTCTGGAAAGCGACGGCCAGCGTGACCGTGCTGGCCATGGGGCTAGTCGCGGGAGGACAGGCACTGTCGCGGGCTGGCGGCAGCAGGGCCGTTCGTGTTGCCGGGGTCTTCTCGGCGTCGCTGGCGGCCCTGCTGACGGTTATGGCTGTTCTGGGGATCGCGCTGGAAATTGGCGCCGCCGCCTACTGGTGGGCTTTCGGGCTGGCGGCGGTTGGCTGGGTACTGGCGTCCGGCGCCGGCCTAATCCTGGGTCGACTGCTGCGGCGATCGATAGAACGACCTTGAGGGGAATTGGCAACCATGGCTTATACTTTGGCCAGCGGCACTGGGTCTTTGGGTTTTCGCAGTCAAGACGTCAAGTTCGCTCATGGTGAGCTTGTCGAACCACGAACGAACGGCCCTTCGACAGGCTCAGGGTCAACGGATCGCCGACAACCAATAGGTTCTGGCCAGCGACGTCCATCCCATTGGCCAGGCCCCGGATTCCGGGGGTACCGTGTAGAGTATTACCCCCGGTAAAGTGAGACTGGTCCAGTTCCGAGGCATCAGATACTTGGTGTTCCCAGCGCACATCGAGCCGATACCAGTGAGTACAGATTGAAACGATGACTTCGAACTCTGACCTCACGGCGCTCAACGATGCAGCCAGCCGCTTGAACTCGATACTGCTCCCCATTGGCCCCAATTTGTCTCCTTTGGTACACAGAATGGCGGTCGCGGCGGAAAGGAGCGGCAGCTGGAGCCTGGATGGGGATCCGCAGATTAATCGTAGTTCTGTTCCCACTGTGGATAGCATCAAAGATAACGGCGACCTGTCTGACATGTTTGCCGTGATGCTGTCGATCTGGAAACCGGGCTCTCCCCCGCCAGATGCTGATTTGCGGGAAATCGGTCTTGACCGTCGGTTCGTCTCGAAGATCAGAAGCATCAGGAACGTATGCGCACACCCATTTTCCGGTGACCATCGTAGACAGCTAAGCGATCCGGCCTGGTTCAGGGATTCGGAAAAGGCGGCCCGGGACTTTGCCGAGATGGCCAGCGCCGTGGCCTCGAGGACACAGGTGTCCAAACCCAAGAGTGCCTCCGGACCAACAGGCCCGAGAGTGGCGGATGCGCCACCGGCACCGACGCGGGAATGGACCGGCCTTACGGCGGAGCAGGTCCGGGATCAGGCAGTTCCGAGGCGAAGGTCCCGCAAAAGGCCAACGGATCCACCCCTGACATTGGACGGGGAGTACCAGGAACGTACATCCCGATCGACAGCCGAGGCTCGAGGCCTGCGTGCCCAAGCGGAGACTGCCCCTCACTACCGACCAACAAGGCGGAGTCCGTTTTTGCTGCGGCCGGAATTCTGGGCTTTGGCGGCAGGAGCAGTGGCGGCAGTCGGGCTGGATTTCTGGGGTTATTCGGGCGTTCCCGAGTCGGGGGAGGTGTGGAAGGCTCCGTTGACCATGACGGGAATCGTCTGCGCGGGGTTGGCGCTGTTTTCGGGACTGATGTCCGGTCGGGCGGTTCGAGTCAATGCCGTGCTTTCCCTGATGCTGTTGCCCGTTATGGTGTTCCTGTTCGCGCTCTACATGAGCGAAAAAGCGGACTCAGACGGCTTCTACGTCCTTCTGGGTACTGTGACCGTGTTCTGGGGTGCGGTGACGGCACTGATACCCGTGATTGCCATTGTCAGCTACCTCGGTGATTTTCGCATTGTCAGATAGCCTGCGACGCATCGTCGGTTGGGGCAGTCTGTCGAGGAGGCTCCGCCCACGCCGGGCGGCAGTGCTGGGGTCTGCGCACCGTCGGCCCTTCGCCGATAGACCCCCCGGAAACTATCGGTTCAGTAATTCCTCCACTGCAGCACGTGTGGGCATTGAGTCCTGTGCGCCCGTGGTAGTGACGGCCAGGGCACCCGCAGCGCAGGCGACCCGAACCGCGTCGGGGAGGGATGCTCCCTCAGCCAGGAGGATAGCCAGGGCACCGTTAAAGGCATCCCCTGCTGCCACGGAGTCGACTGCCCTGACGGGATAGGCCGGCTGGTAGCCGGAGGATGACCCGGTAGCGAACCAGGCCCCCTGTGCTCCCAGCTTGACCACCGCCGCCCCGCTCCCCTGGGCCAGCAGCTCCCGGGCCGCCCGAGCCGCCGCGTCCGGACTGTCTACGGTAAAGCCGACCAGCGCTTCCGCCTCGGTCTCGTTGGGGGTTATGACGTTGGCCAGTTGCAGGAGTTCCTGGGGGAAGGCACGCACCGGCCCAGGGTCCAGCATTATCGTTTTTCCCGCCACCTTTGCTGCCCTGGCAGCAGCCAGCGATACCTCAATCGGGACTTCCAGCTGCAACAGCAGCGTACCAGCGTTGTTCAGGGCAACGGACGCGGCGGCAGCCTGAACTTCACTGCAGGTGGAGTTGGCGCCTAGGACCTGGATGATCTGGTTCTGGGCCGACTCGTCGATGCTGATGACAGCTATGCCGGAGGTCTCGCCCTGCGCCACAGCGACCCCCGAGACATCTACGCCTGCCGCCCGGAGTCCATCCAGCAACTGCGGGCCGAAAAGGTCGTCGCCCACCTGGCCCACCATGGCCGTTCTCCCACCCATCCTTGCTGCGGCCACCGCCTGGTTGGCGCCCTTGCCTCCCGTGTATGTCACAAAGCGGTGCCCCGCCACGGTTTCGCCCGGGTTGGGGAACCGCTCGGAAAAGGTGACCAGATCCATATTGATGCCGCCCAGCACCACGATTCCGGGCCTGTCGCTGGCATTCATACTGATTCCTGCCGATCATCGAGATTCAGTCAACCTAGCATTGCCGAAGCAACGGGTCAATTTTCAAACTGCTGCCAGGATTCCTCCTGAGTGATTTCCCGGTGTCTGGCCAATGGCGATGGCCTCACGATTGACGATGTGCCGCGCGTTTCCTCGTCTGCGAATGTTCGCCTAGGCTTCAGACAATGTCCTGGCCATCAAGTGGCCGACGTGGTGTTGCTCGGAGCATTCTGTCGCTGAGCGTTCCATCTGCAGGGTTACATGGTGAATGCCGAATTCATCGACGAGGAGTTTGCTCAGGCGACGCATGAGTTGCTCCACGTCGCCGGTGTAGTCGGGATCAACGAGCACGTGAGCATCGAGAGCGTTGTAGCCGGTGGTAATCGTCCAGGCGTGAACGTCGTGGACCAGGGTCACTCCTTCCATGTCCTCCATTCTGCTGCACAGCCGATACATATCCAGTCCGGAGGGAATATTCTCCAGGAGGATGCTGGAGACCTTCATCGCGAGACGAATGGAACCGGCCATTATCAGGAGGCCCATCACTACGCTGAGGATCGGATCAACGAGGTCCCAGTCGAAGAGGAGGATGAGAACACTGGACACCACCACCACGAACGATCCGGAAAGGTCGGCGATAATATGCCAGAACGCGCCTTCCACATTGATACTGTGCTCGGAGGTGCGATAGAGAGTCCAGGCTGCGAACACGTTGATGAACAGTCCCGCCAGGCCCACAGACAGCATGATTGCACCGTTCAGCTCGTGGGCGTGATCGTGGGACAGGTCTACAAACCGTTGATAGGCTCCGTAGAAGATCCAGGTGGCGAGCACGCAGAGCGCGACCGCGTTGATCAGCACCACGAGCACTTCGATACGATGGAAACCAAAGGTACGGGTGATGGTCGCGGGGCGTTGGGCGATCCACATGGCGAACAGCGCCAGGCTGATGGCTACGGCGTCGGTAACCATATGGGTGGCGTGAGCCAGCAAACCCAGGCTGCCGGAAAGGAAGCCTCCAACGATTTCGATCGTGATATGACAGAAGATCAGGCCCAGGACCAACAGGAGACTGCGTCTTCCCGCCGATCGATAGTCATGGATATGGTCGTGGGCAATTTCGCCTGCGCGGCCGATTTCAGTGGTTGCCATCCGGAAAGCGCCTCCGTAAGCGTGGCAGGGATATGGGTCTCCCTTGCCCGGCCTCGAGGATGTCGTTGGTAAGCCACTCTAACAATGAATTATGGAAATTTTGTGTAGAGGCTGATGGTTTTCATAAACATCTCATAAGGATCGGTCAATTGATCGCATATCTATAAGCACTGCGAACCAGGCTGCCGGTCGAATTCATTCGGGGCAACGCGGGGCCGTAGACTCGAGGGGGTGCGCGCAGAGATGCTGTAGCGTCCATCTGGTTGGAGAAATCCAGACCTGTCGTCGGGCCTCGTTTCACTGGCCTTCGCGCTGGGAGGGGCTAGGACGACCGCAAGGAAACGTGTTTCGCCGGAGTACGCTGATCCTTGGCTTGTCAAATGATGCCTGTCCAATACGCTCGTGGTTCGAAGGCTCGCCATTAGAGGATTGAGGTTGGCATTGCAATCGTCCTGGGGAGGAGCATCGGGAAGCAGCAGCCTTCCGGGCCCGTGACTGTGTATGATCGGCCACCCGCAGGGCCTCCGGAATGCGCCCGTCTGCGTGCTATAATCGGCGGGTTGTGAAATCATCCACAAGCTGAATTGCACCGGAGAATGGCAACATGGCTGGCGCTCTGGCAGACATCAAGGTCGTAGATCTGACGCGGACACTGGCGGGGCCGTTCTGCACCATGCTGCTGGGCGATATGGGCGCCGACGTGGTGAAGATCGAGGAACCCTCGCTGGGCGACGAGATTCGCCACTGGACTCCCTTCTGGAACGGGGAGAGCACCCAGTTCGTCACCTTCAACCGCAACAAGCGCAGCATCACGGTCAACCTCAAGGAGCCGGAGGGCGTCGAACTGGTGCGCAAGATGGCCGCCGATGCGGACGTGATGATCGAGAGCTTCCGGGCCGGAACCCTTGAACGCATGGGCCTGGGTTACGACGAAATCAGCGCCATAAATCCCCGTGTCGTCTACTGCTCCATTTCCGGCTACGGGCGCACCGGACCCATGGCCAACATGCCGGGCTATGACCTGATCATCCAGGCTTACAGCGGGCTGATGCATCTGACCGGCGAACCCGACGGCCTGCCGCAGCGGGTGGGCTTCTCGCTGGTGGATCTTTTCACCGGAATGATGGCCTACGGGACTGTGGTGACCGCGCTGAGGCAGCGAGACCAGACAGGAAAGGGCCAGTGGGTTGAGGCCGCGCTGCTTGATGGGCAGGTGGCAGCTCTCAGCTACCACGCCACTCGTTACCTGGGCACTGGCGAGGACCCGGAGCGCATGGGCTCCGGGCATCCCAGCCTGGTTCCGTACCAGAGCTTCGCATCATCCGACGGCTACTTCATCCTCGGCTGCGCCAACCAGGGCCTGTGGGAGCGGACCTGCCGGGCCATCGGGCGGGAAGACCTGCTGGAAGACCCCCGGTTCACCACCAACACCGACCGGGTGGCCCATCGGGAGGAGTGCGTGGGTATCCTGATGGAGATGTTCCAGCACAAGAGCACCGACCACTGGGTAAACGTGATCAACGACGCAGGCGTTCCCTGCGGCCCGATCAACAGCGTATCGCAGGTGGTGACCAACCCGCAGGTGCTGGCGCGGAACATGATCGCGGAGATGGAGCACCCCAACGTGCCCGAACTGAAGACTCCGGGGTCGCCGCTGAAGTTGACCGATTCTCCCGCCGCCATTCGCCGCCCGCCGCCCCTGCTGGGACAGCACAACGACGAGGTGCTGGAGGAGCAGGGATTCACGCCAGCGCAGATCGCCGACCTGCGGGAGCGGGGTGTAATCGGAGGGTAGGCGGGATTGCTTACGGCACGACGGGCCCGCCTACGTTGGTGATGCGGCGAAGGGGTTGACGGCCAGGATGCCGTGGTAGGACTGGCCGGAGTTGTAATCCTCGGAAAGGATGGTGGAACAGCCCGCTCTCTCGGCCGCTGCGATTATGAAGGAGTCCCAGTAGGTGGTCCCGTACCGGCTGTGTGTGCTGATAGCCCGCCGCGCCATTGCCATGTCGATGTCGAGTACATCAAGGGTGGATGACGAGCCAATCGCTCCGACAGCCCTTTCCGCCTTCGCCACGGACAGGCGATTCGCGATGCGTCTGGTCACATTGAAGAAAAACTCCCCCATGACCTGCACTGACAGAACACCGTTACTTCTCTGCGTGAGACCTGCTACAAGTTCCTCTGCGAAACGCTGCTTTTGTGGCTCCGAGGTGTCGTACATATAGATCAGGACATTGGAGTCTATGAAGTGCCGTTCAGTCGCGTTTGAAGTAAGCACGAGGTCGGTCGTAGAGGTCATCTCTCGTCCAATTCCGAGGTCCCATGGGCCGCTTGAGTTGTTCGATGGTTTCTCTCAATTTATCGGCGGCTTCCTCACCCGCGGTCTTTTCATGCCCACCAACATCAGGTTGGGCCAACGAGGCCAAGAGAGAGCTCAGCTTGTCAGCGGCTTTCTGGCGGTCCGCAGCTTCCAGCTCAGGAGCTTCGGCTTCGGCCACTGAACTGAGGAATTCGCCCACCATGGCCGCCAGCGTGGTATTCTTGTCGGCGGCGATCCTGTGGACCCTCTTCGCGATTTCGTCATCAATATTCAGTGTGATGTTCATACGACTTCTCGGTATTGACTGAGTAAAACCATGCTAGGGGTGAGTACTACATTGAGTCAAATCAAGCCGTTGCAGCCAGACCGAAAACTCCGCCTGATCCACACGTCCGACACGCATCTGGGTGACCCCACCGGGCACCCCAGGGGCAGTGAGGTGCTGTCGTCGGTGGTGGACGCGGTGAGGCGGCTGCGCGGCGATGCCCTGCTGCTAGCGGGGGACGTGTTCGACAACGAACGGGTCTCGGACGAGGTGGTGGAGTGGTTCGTGGCGCAGATGGCGCTGGTTGACGTCCCAGTCATCTTGCTGCCAGGCAACCACGACCTCGCCCACCGGACGTCGGTGTACCGCAGGGCGCCGTTCATGGACGCTCCGGACAACCTGCACGTGATCTGCAATCCGTCCGGCGAGACGCTGGCCTTCCCCGATCTGAGCCTGGAACTGTGGGGGCGGGCAATGCTGTCACACACTCCCTCATTCCGTCCGTTGGACGGCATGCCTGCGCCGACAGAGGGGAACTGGCTGGTGGCCTTGGCCCATGGTCATTTCCACTTCGAGAACGATCGCGACCAGCGGTCATCGCCCATCTATCCTGACGATATCGCATCTGCGGGCTGTCACTACCTGGCCCTCGGCCACTGGGACCGGCACGCCGATGTGTCCCGCGCCGGCACAACCGCCGTCTACTCGGGATGCCCCTATGGTCCCATCGGCGCGCCGGAGCAGGGCGCGGTATGCGTCGTCGACCTTGACCCTGACGCTGGCGTCAGCTACCGCCTTGAGTTGCTGGCCGGAGATTCCCAGTCGCCTGACAAGAGTCTGACAGAAGCCTTAGCGAACGCATGAACATGGAGGAGGCGTTATGAAACGGCTCACCCGAGACCACAAGATTTACGTTCTCGACCCGGCCAACCCGCCTGCAATCACCGTCGACTCTGGCGATGAGCTGATCGTCGAGACGTGGGACGCGTTCGAGGGCATCCGGGACCCAAAGGCCTTGGACGAGAAGCAACTCAAGGGCCCGGCCATCGGCCCAATTTACGTCAACGGCGCGGAGCCGGGAGATGCGCTTCGCGTGGATTTCCTAAGCGTCACGCCGCGGGAATCGGAGGGCGCGGCGCATATGGTATCGCCGGGCCGGGGATTCCTGGAGCAGGAATTTGACCGTGCCTACCCCACGGTGATGACCATTGAGGACGGCCACGTGGTTCTGCCCTCGGGTATCAGGCTGCCGTTGAATCCGTCCATGGGCCTGGTGGCGACGACGCCCACCTATCCCCAGCTGACTGCCAGCGACAGCGGACCCTACGGCGGCGACATCGACATCAAGGAACTGATCGAAGGCAGCACTATCTTCCTGCCCGTGTTCGTCGAGGGCGGCCTGCTGGCCATGGGCGACTGCCACGCCGTGGTGGGCGACGGCGCGGTGGGCGGCACCGGCGCCGAGTGCGCGGCGGACAGCCACATCCGCGTTACCATCGAAAAGGGTATGGGCATCGAGAGTCCCAGGGCTATCACCCCGGACTACTTTGTCGTCCTCTACTACGGCGAGGAGCTTGGCCCGGCAATGAAGGGCGCCGTGCGCAGCATGGTTGATTTCCTGGTGCAGGAGAAGGGCATGGAGCCCTACGATGCGTACACCCTGTGCAGCCTTGCCGGCGACGTTCGGATGTCGCGCACCTTCCGGCCTATCAGCCCGGTAAAGATGATGCTGGACCGCCGCGCCCTGGAGCAGCTGGGGTAGGGGCTCGACCGTTTGCTGCCAAACGAGGGTATGCGCCCTCACCCTAACCCTCTCCCAGAGGGAGAGGGGATTAGTCTCCAGCCCTTTGCGGGCGTACTCACCTTGGTCCAGTGCGAGAGGGAGCGGAGCGCCGCATCCTGTCGGAGAACCCCCTCACCCCAACCCTCTCCCGGAGGGAGAGGGAACATTCCAAGACTGATGAGTCCTACCAGCGGCGTGTGGCCTTCAGCGAGTACGGCTTGGGGGAGATGGCCAGGCCGAACATCTCGTCCTCGGTTACGGGTTGGCCGTCGGGTGTTTCGAAACGGAGCCGGTGCAGCATCCGGGTGATGTGCATCCACACGGTCGTCTCGGCGAACCGGCGTCCGGGGCAGCGACGATGGCCGGTGCCGAAGGGCAGGTAGGCCTGGCTGGTCAGCGCCTCTGACATGGAGCCGTCGTCCTGGGGCAGGAAGCGCTCCGGGATGAACTCGTCGGGCGAGTCCCAGTACTGCGGGTCGTGGTGGATGGAGTATATGTTGCCCAGCACCTGGGTTCCCGCCGGGATGAAATAGCCGCCAACTTCGGCATCCTCCGAGGCCCGGTGGGGCAGGCCCAGCGGCCCGATGGTGCGGTAGCGCATGGACTCGGCCAGGCAGGCGAACAGGTAAGGCAGCCGAGTGCGGTCGTCTACGGTGGGGAGGGCGTCGCGACCGATCACCCGGTCCAGCTCCTCGTGCACCCGGGCCTGGATCTCGGGCCGGTTGGCCATGATCAGCAGGAACCAGTTGACCGTCTGGGCCGAGGTGTCGGTGCCTGCAATGATCAGGTCCATGCACAGGTCGAGTGTCATCACCTCGGTTATCTCGCCTTCGTCTTGCTGGGCCAGCATCACCTCCACAAGGCTGGTGGGAGCGGACAGGTCCAGACCGGGACGGTTCCGGGCGTCCTCCACTAGAGCCCGTATTATGGCGCCGCCAATTTCGGCCTGCCGCACCGCCTCTTTCACGGCGTTGTTGGGCAGGAACCTGAGCCAGGGAATGTAATCGGCGAGGTTGGTCGAGGTGGCGCTGCTGAAAATCCAGCTAATGTATTCCAGCAATGTCTCCCTGTGTTGCAGGAACTCGTCACTGGCGTTTTCCGGCTGGCCGAAAATGCTGCGGAACATGAGGGTCGCATTGCTGCGGGCCGTCAGTGCCGGTGGCGACACCAGCTCCCCGGCATCTCCCATTTCGGCCATCTGCGAGACCAGGCCGTCGACGACGTGTGCAATGTGGAGCTCGCGTACATTCTCGATGTTGCGAGCGCTGAGCAGCTCCCGGTTGGCGAACCGCTGCATCTGCCGCCAGTGATCGCCATAGGGGGCCATCACCAGGTCCTTCTGTCCGCTGAGGGCGTTCATAATTTCGCTGGCCCAGCGATCGGCCAGCACGGCCTTACCGAAGGCCTCGTGCAGCAGGGCAGCGTCGCTGATGACCACCGTCGGCACACTGCCGAAGCGCATCAGGCACACGTCGCCGTAGCGCTTGGCGAGGCGGTCGATGGCCAGGTGTGTGTCGTGCCGGATCTCCAGCAGCGAACCGAACAAGGGCAGGCCGCGAGGTCCCGGAGGCAGCTTCCTGGGCAGGGTTGATGTTATTGCGCTCATCTGTGCCACCTCCACAAGAGACTGGGGGCCGTGAAAAGTAAAACCCCTCCTTTCCACTTTAGCAAAGGAGGGGTCAATGCGACAGGGCGGATTTCGTAATACCTTTCCGTCTCCACCATATTTCGGCGCGATACCGAAGGGTTACTGATGGGTTCTATCCGCCATTGATAATGTCGGACATCCGCTCGGCGATCATGATGGTGGTGCAGTTGGTGTTGGCGCGGATGCAGTCGGGCATCACCGAGGCGTCGATGACGCGCAGGTTCTCCAAGCCCTTGACCCGGCACTGCTGGTCAACCACGGCCATGGGATCGCTGTCCGGCCCCATCTTGCAGGTGCCGGAGATGTGCTGCGAGGTGGACACAGTGCGCATCAGCCAGTTGTTCAGCGCCTCATCCGACTCCAGGTCGGCCGGGGTCGGTTCGATGATCTCCTTGACGATGTTGGCGTAGTCCGGGTGGTCTACAAACCCCACGCAGAGACGAACCGCCTCTCGCAGCCTGGCCAGGTCGCGGGGGTCGTCGGCGAAGTAGTTGTAGTTGAGCTCTGGCTGCACGTTGGGGTCGGTCGACGTGATGGTCAGGTGGCCCTTGCCGTAGGCCAACTCCAGGATGCAGGTGAACCGGATTCCCTCGGCTTCCAACGGGTCGCCGGAGATGGGCGACGAGAAGGACGACGCCATGATCTGGATGTCGTTGCGCAGGTCGGAACCGGTGGCGGTGTATCGCAGGGCCACCTGGGTGCGCGGGTCCTGCGGGTTCAGGGGGAAGTCCTCCTTGACCTCGATGGGTACGCGGATGTTGGGATGGTCACGCAGGTTCTGGCCGATGCCCGGCGTGTCCTGCACCACCGGTATGCCGAACTTGTCCAGCGTCTCGCGGGGGCCGACACCCGACAGCATGAGGATCTGCGGGGAGGCGACGGCGCCGGAGCAGAGGATGATCTCCTCGCCCTCAACGGAGAAGCGCTCTCCGCCGCTCTCCACCTCTGCGCCGACTGCCTTCTTGCCGTCGAACAGGACGCGATGCACGGTGACGTTGGCCTTGACCGTCAGATTCAGGCGGTGCCTCGCCGCGCCCAGGAAGGTGAGCGAGGTGCTCATCCGCACGCCGTTGGGGTTGTTCATTGGGATGGGACCCACGCCGCCGGACTCCGGATGGTTCATGTCAGGGTCGTCAGGGAATCCGACGGCCCGGGCGGCGTTGTAGAACGCCTGCTGTGCCGGCAGCCAGGTCGTCTTGGCAAAGCGGCGCACGGGTATGAAACCGTCGTCGTTGTGGAAGTCATCGGCGCCGAAGTCCATGTCGCTTTCCAGCTTGCGCAGGTAGGGCAGGACGCTGGTGAATCCCCACTGGTCGTTGCCCAGGGCGGCCCAGGCGTCGTAGTCCTCGGGTACGCCACGCAGCAAAACCTGGCCGTTGATGGCGCTGGACCCGCCGACCACCCGTCCGCGGGGCACAGGCATGGGCTCGGCCGCCAGGGGAGTGGTATTGCCCTGGAACGACCAGTTGTGCGGCGCGTCGATGGCCGAGGCGGTCTGGTCGTAGCCAAATTTCAGGTCGTCGGGGTAGCTCTCAAAGTCCGGGTAATCGGGCCCGGCCTCCAGCAGAAGGACGCTCTTGGATGGGTCCTCCGACAGCCGGCTGGCCAGCGTGCACCCGGCCGACCCGGCGCCCAGGATGATGTAATCGTATTTCATCGTCTCATCTTTCTCCTTGTGTGAATTTCTGCGGTGCGGATTAAGCGAGGATTGTCTGAACTGTGATTTATTTGATTAGAGGATGGATATGATTTGTTCTGGTGTACTCACAATCAGGGCAATCCCTCAATCAAATAAATCACAGTTCAGACATTGTTTGTAGGATTCTACTAGCTCATAAGGTGGCTGGTGAAGAAGTCGATGGTACGTGGCCAGGATGCGTCGGAGGCCGCCTGGTGGTGGCGGTGCGCGGTGTAGTCCATGAATGCGTGGTCGGCCCCTTCGTACGTGTGGAACTGGTGGTCGATACCCAGGCAAGTCAGCTCTGCATCCAGCTTGTCGCGGTCGGCGAGCGACGGGTTTTCGTCGACCTCTCCGAAATGGAAGAGGACTGGGCACTGCATTCCGGAGGCCAACTCGAAGGGTGTGCTCTCCCCGGCGCCCCAGGTAACGAAAATGTTGCCACCGTAGTAGGGGGCACAGGCTTTGATGTAACGATTGGTCGCGGCGCCCAGCCAGGCAACACGGCCCCCCATGCAGAACCCGGTGATGCCGATGTTGTCGCCCTGGATTGCGGGGTGCGCCCGCAGCCAGTCCACGGTGGCAGTGATGTCGGCGACTATCTCCGGGTCGCTGAGGTGCTGGATGCGCCCGGTGCGATTGTCCAGCTGCTCCTCGGTAAACCGGTGGAACAGGTTGGGGGCCACTGCCGCAAACCCGGCCTCGGCCAGCTTGTCGGACATGTCGCGAATGAATTGGTCGACGCCGCCCCCGTGCTGGCTCACAATCACCGCGGGGAAAGGCCCGCCGCCCCTGCCGCTGGGCACACTGGCGTAGACGTGCATATCCCTATCGCCGACCGGTATCGTTTCCCAAAAGGAAGCCATCTCGCCCTCCGTCTTGCGAACCCCACCTCCTGATCTCGTCGGAGGGAATCCCCAAAGATTGCGGGGACAACGGGCCGCCACTTTGGGCAACATTATGGCACATCATCGCACTGCTGGGTTTGGGCGGTGGGCCTGCCGGAGCGACTTGCTGGTAAGATTGAAAATCGCCCCGTTGAGGCATGCCAGACATTGCGTGAAGGAACAGGGCCGTATGGAAATGTTCAATCGGATAACCGGTTCGTTGCTGGTCCTGGTGGCGATTGTGGTGGTAGCCCAGGCAATCATACCGGGCGACAGGCACTACCTCTGGAACTACCTCAACCCGTTGATGGCCATCAGCATCCTGCTGGTGATCGCGCTCTGCGCCTGGAGCAAAGTCTGGCGTCCGGGCGGTGCTGAGAATGGAACGACTCCCCGCGGGTGGTCCGAAGCCGATTTCGTGCTCTACGCCGGGTTGTTCATCGCCTACCTGTTCTTCTACAACTGGATCAAGGAACTCGACGAGGGTGAGGGACACTCCTGGATCTGGATTGTGGTGAACGGGATGATTCCCGTACTGAACGTTTGGGCAGGCATTCTCCTATGGTCTCGCTCGCGGTAACCGGCCCTCGCCAGCTCTACTCATGATGCGGCATACCACCGCTGGTTTTCGAGGTGAGCCTTTTCCACCCGTCGCGTGGTAGGATACCCGCAACATTTTCTCACGGAGGAAAGTGGTATGGTCATGGACGTACAGGTCTATACCCAGCCTGGTTGATTCAGTTGCCGGACTCTGGAAGAGTTCCTGAAATCCAACGGCGTAGCGTATGAACATCACGACCTGCTGAGCGAGCCCGCTGCGGTTGAGCACCTGCGCAGTCGCGGCATCAAGTCTTTGCCGGTCACCATCATTGATGACACCGAAGTCATCATCGGCTACTACCCCCGCAAGCTCATCCCGGCACTCAAGCTGGAGGTGTCTGTGGATCTCTCGGGCAAGACCGCCTGGCTGGCCGAGAAATACCACGCGATCCTGAGCGCGACGGTTCGGGCCAACAACCAGTTCAGCCAGGAGCAGCTGGACACCATCGTTCCGTGGCGGCCCTGGAGCCTGCGCGACACGGTGCTGCACATCATGGCGTTCCCGGAAATCGCCTACCTGTCGCACGAGGTGGGCAGCATGAGCTGGGACGACATGCAGGCTCAGGACGAGCGCCTCAAGGGCATCACGACGGCCCCGCAGATGGCCGAGTACGGGCATAAGGTGCGGGACGATATCAAGGCCTTCCTGGCCAGCGGAAACACCGAGGGGTTCGAGCGCGTGGTGCCGGCCCACTACGGCGGCGAGGTGACGGTGCTGGAGCTACTGAACATCGTGCTCAGCCACAGTACCCACCACCTGAAGCAGGTGTACCACTACATGACCACCGACCTGGGTATGACCCTCGACAAACCGGCCAGCGACGCTGACCTGGACGGCATACAGACTCCCGACGCGCTCATTTAGTTCAACCACAGAGGGCACAGAGAGAAAAAAAAGGATATCTCTGTGAACTCCGTGTTCTCTGTGGTGAATTGGTTCCTCAAAGGAGCAAGAAATGAATTATGACTACATCGTGATCGGCGCCGGGTCTGCCGGCTCCATCATCGCGACTAGACTGACCGAGGACCCGAACGTGTCGGTTCTGCTGCTGGAGGCGGGGCCGGATTACCCCGACTTCGAGCAGCTGCCCGAGGAGGTGAAGTTCGGGTACTCCACCGAGATCGACATAATGGTCAGCGACCACAACTGGCAGTTCACCGGCAAGGCCACCGAGAGCGCGCCTCCCATGCTGGTGCCGCGCGGCAAGGTGACTGGCGGCTCCAGCGCCATCAACGGGCAGGTGTTTCTGCGCGGCGTGCCGGAGGACTACGACTCGTGGGCCGAGGCGGGCAACGACCAGTGGAAATACACCGACTGTCTGCCCTACTTCCGCAAACTGGAAACCGACACCGATTTCTCCGACGATTTCCATGGGACCGATGGCCCCATAGTGTGCCACCGGTTCAAGCCAGATACCTGGCATCCGGCGCAGTCCGCGTTTTACCAGGCCTGCCGGGACCTGGGCTTCCCCGACAGCCCGGACCACAACAACCCGGACTCCACCGGGGTGGGCCCGACGCCGTTCAACAACCCCGGTGGCGTGCGGATGAGCACCGCCCTGGGCTACCTGGACCAGGGCCGTCACCGCCTGAACCTCACGATCCGAGCCAACTGCCACGTGCAAAAGATCCTGTTCGAGGGCAACCGGGCGGTGGGCACGCAGGTGGAAAGCGGCGGCGAGGTGTTCAACGTCTACGCCAACGAGATAATCCTCAGTTCCGGCGCCATCGGCTCCCCCCACATCCTGATGCTGTCCGGCATCGGCCCGGCGGCTCACCTGCAGGAGCATGGCATCCCCGTAGTGGCCGACCTGCCCGGCGTGGGCCAGAACATGCGCGACCATCCGTTGGTCTGGGTCACCTGGCGCACCAGGCCGGAAGTCCCTCTGGATGGCCTTGCGCCCAGGATGCAGGTCACCCTGCGCTACACCGCCGAGGGTTCCGACCTGCGCAACGACATGAAAATGTCCATGCAGTCATTCGCCACCGAACGCATCAACCGGGGCGGCGACCGCATGGAGCCAGTGGGCATCCGCCTGACCAGCGGCATACAGCTGGCGGCGGGAGCGGGCGAGGTTCGCCTGCAGTCGGCGGACCCGGCGCAACAGCCGTTCCTGGACTACCGGTACCTGGAGGACCCGTTCGACCTGGAGCGGATGCGGGAGACGGTGCGCCTCTGCGTCAAAATCGGCGAGACCGATGCGTTCAGGGACATCATCCAGGAACGAATCGAGCCGACCGATTCTGAGCTGGAGACCGACGAGGCCCTCGACCAGTACCTGTTCCGCGAAGTGACCACCTCGCAGCACATATCCTGCACGGCGAAGATGGGCCCGGCCGACGACCCCATGGCCGTGGTCAGCCAGCACGGCAGGGTGCACGGTCTGGAGGGCCTGCGGGTGGCCGATGCTTCGATCATGCCCGACTGCATCCGCGCCAACACCAACGTGACGACGATGATGATCGGGGAGCGCATCGCCGAGTTCATCAAGGCGGGCCGGTAACCGGGACACGATCGGCAGCGGGGTCATACGCGGTTGTCAACGTAGCCGTCCAAAGATAGGAGGCGACCATGTCTCTGCTTATGACCTCGGTTCTGTGGTTTCTGTACCACCGGGTGCTGAGGAGGCGCGCCTCAACTCCCCCCGGCTTCTTTCGCCACCACGTAACCCGGCAGCCGGTCAAGATGGTGGACTAGCTGGGCTGGGCGACGCGAGGTAACCTGCAGACCCAGCCTGCACCAAGCAACGGGGCCGCTGAAACCGGATGTTCGGCGGCCCTTGGCTTTTAGGGGGAACCGCACCCATCAGGCTCTCGGCGTCATCAACCAGTCCTGGGCTTTGGCCGCCTCTGGACGTCAGCCTGTGACATGTCCGCCGGTGTGCGGGTCAGCTTGGCAGCGAAGTCTAGCATGGCGCGGGTCTGCGGCTCGAGCCTGGCCTGGGTGTAGTCGTGCGTGGCGTGGCCGGCCAACTCGTGGTCCGAGGAACGGTCACGGAGGAACCCTCCGTGGGCCATGGTTCAATAGCGGCAGTGGTTGGTGGTCGACACCACCGTGGCGATGGCCTCCTCCTGCACCCCGGTCAGGGTGATGAGCGGAAGGTAATCGCCGCGTTCAGCCGCTGCACCGCCTCTCCGCGATGGGTCGGCGCGTTGTCCCGGAACACGTTGAGACGCCCGCCGTGCCTCCGGCGCAATCGTTCCGAGAGGGCAACCAACGTCCCGGACTTGATGCTGCCCTTCTGCTCAACCTGCCAACGGGCCCAGTTGGCCGAGACTATGTCGCTTGCCGTAGGCAACTCCAGTACCGCTGATCTCAACTCAGTCCGCTGCGTTTTGCCGAGGCAGTGAAAACTTCCGGCCTGCCCGAAAATCAGGGCCGCCGACCCTCTCTCGCCAAAGTCCGACGCCATCCTGAGCTTGCCGAAGGGCCCGCTCCCTGGGCTTGGCGCCAGAATCATTCGCCGGAGCAAGGCTTTGTCATCCAATTGCCATTGTTCCCGAGACCGGTTTATTCCCCTCGCACCCATCATCAACCCCTGACAACTCCGGAGACCGGCCAACCCGGTTTCAGCGCAAATTTACCCCATCGCTCTGGACAATTCACCTTGGTTTTGGTTTAGCTCCTCAGGCGATACCTCTGCACCTTTCCCGTCGCAGTCTTGGGCAGGTCGTCGACGAAGTTGACCCAGCGCGGATACTTGTAGCGCGCCAGGCCGCTGCGGCAGTGCTCCAGCAGTTCGACGGCCAGATCATCCGAGGCGTCCCCGGCGTCATTCAGTACCACGAACGCCTCGGGCTTGATCAGATCGTCTGCGTCGGCGCGGCCCACCACTGCCGCCTCCAGCACGCGTGGGTGCTCAATGAGACGACCCTCGATCTCCACCGGCGAGCACCAGATGCCTCCCACCTTGAGCATGTCATCGCTGCGGCCACAGTAGACGTAGTAGCCGTCATCGTCCTGCAGGTAGGTATCCCCGGTGTTCAACCAGCCGTTATTCACCATGGTCTCGGCTGTTCGCTCCGGGTTATTCCAATAGTGGGTGGCCGTGGAGTCGCCGCGGATGAACAGCCTCCCGATATCTCCGTGGGGCACGGAGACTCCGAATTCGTCCACGATGCGCGCCTCGTACCCGGGCACCGGGCGCCCGCTGGTACCGGGGCGGTAGTCATCGGCGATGTTGGAGATGAATATGTGCAGCGCCTCGGTGGAGCCTATGCCGTCCAGGATCAGCGTGCCGGTGCGCTCCTGCCAACGGCGGAAAATATCGGCCGGCAAGGCCTCTCCCGCCGACACGCAAGCGCGAAGGGACGACAGATCCCGGGGTGCCTCGTCTAGCGCGCGCAGTTGGGCGGCGTAGAGCGTCGGTACTCCGAAGTACAGCGTGGGCCGGTGTTCCTCGATGATGTCGAAGGTCATCTCCGGAGTCGGGCGCTGCCCACTCAGGACCGCCGTCGCACCAGCCCACAGGGGGAAAGTCATGGCATTGCCCAGCCCGTAGGCGAAGAACAGCTTGGCCGCCGAGAAGCAGACGTCCTCCTCCTTAACGCCCAGGGTATTCTCCGCATAGTGGACACACGTGGTGACGATGTCGCGATGGCGATGCACCGCGCCCTTTGGCCGCCCCGTGGAGCCGGAAGAGTACAGCCAGAAGCACTCGGAGTCTGCCGTAGTCGCTGCGGGTTCCAGCAGCACAGACGCCTCTTCGAGCATGTCGGCGACCGAGCTCGGCCCCTCGGTGCAGATGATGAACGTGGGCTGGTGATCGGCCCCAGCCAGCGCGCGGGTGACCTCCTCTCGGTATTCCGGTGAGTACACGAGACCGGCACAGCTCGAGTCCTCGATGATGTGCCGGTAGTCGTCGGATCTCAGCAGCGTGTTCAGGGGGACAGGAATCAGCCCGGCCTTGATGGCCCCCCAGAACACGTAGAAGAACTCGGGACAGTCCTTGACCACCATTAGCACCCGCCCCTCGGGTTCGCCGGCCAGTGACCGCAGCAGATTGCCGCAACGGTTGACGCGCTCGGCAAGCTGCTCGTAGGTGACAGTCTCGCCGGGGTCGTCAAAGACTATGGCCGGCTTGAAGGCTCGAATATCGCCAAGGTGACCGTCAATGAACGGAACCGCCACGTTGAACACGTCCGGATAACTGATCCGTGACGGACTAACGCTGGAGTCAACTGCTACTGTGTGCTGCTGCATGGCGATTCTCCCTGGTCAGCTTGCACCGGATCAGTTAAAGCGAACGTACTCGAAGCCCCAGGGCTGGCCATCTATGCCGCGCACCGGCGGGGCGATCCAACCGGCGATCTTGCCCGGCGCGATCACCCGGCGCATCAACGAGTCGACGTAGGCCATGTCCTCGTCGGTGGGCAGCCAGCGTGAGATGTTGGCCTGCCACTCCTCCTCGCTGATGACCCGGCCGTCAGGCGATACCCGAATGCCGGAGGCGTTACCAATCTGCCGGTTGAAGAACCGGTGCGGCAAATCGAGGCGGAAGTCCACGCCGATGGATTCCAGTGCCCGGTTCCACCGGTCCAACCCACGCTGGCAGTCTTTGATGTAGTCGTCGCGCAGCCGTTCGTTGACAGCGCCCAACGCGTTCATCTCCTCCACGGCAATGCGCCCGTCCCGCACTGTGTGCACGGGCCACAGGTCCTCGGTGAGGCGGTGATCGTCGTCGATCCTTGACTCCAGGTACCGGCCCTTGAGCCCGCCGGTGAAGTAGTTGGCGGCGTTGGTGGATATCTCCTGTCCGAACAGGTCCACCGATACGCTGTAGTGGAAGTTTATGTATTTCTGCACGGTCGGCAGGTCGATGACCCCCGCAGCTCGGAGGCGCTCCGGGTCGTCGGTGCCCAGCTCGTTCATCACCTCGCCGGTTCGCTGCACCACGCGCATGACGCCGGTCTCGCCCACGAACATGTGGTGCGCCTCCTCGGTGAGCATGAACCGGCAGGTGCGCGACAGCGGGTCGAAGCCCGACTCGGCCAGCGCGGCCAGCTGGTACTTGCCGTCCCGGTCAGTGAAGAATGTGAACATCAGGTACGAAAGCCAGTTGGGCGTCGCCTCGTTGAACGCCCCAAGGATGCGCGGGCGGTCGGCGTCGCCGGAGTGGCGCTCCAGCATGGCTTCGGCTTCCTCGCGACCATCCCGGCCGAAGTAAGCGTGGAGCAGGTAGACCATGGCCCAGAGGTGGCGGCCCTCCTCCACGTTGATCTGGAACAGGTTGCGCAGGTCGTAGAGCGAGGGACAGGTCAGCCCCAAGCGCCGTTGCTGCTCCACCGACGCAGGCTCCGTGTCGCCCTGCGTCACGATGAGCCGACGCAGTGGCGCCCGGTACTCGCCAGGAACATCCTGCCAGGCCGGCACGCCCCGGTGGTCACCAAAGGAGATGACCCGGTCAGCTTCGGGCTTGGCCAGGAAGATGCCCCAGCGGTATTCGGGCATCTTGACGAAACCGAAGTTGGCCCAGCCGTCAGTCTCCACGCTGATGGCGGTGCGCAGGTACACGTCGAAGTCGGTGGAGCCGTCGGGCCCCATCTCGTGCCACCACTTCATGTAGTTGGGCTGCCACGACTCCAACGCCCGTTGCAGCCGGCGGTTGTTTGCCAGCCCCACGTTGTTGGGAATCCGGTCCGTGTAGTTGATGCTCATGGTATGCCTCTTGATGGTGGTTGGATGGCCGCCTGCAAATCTCAAATGTAGAACAGTTGGTTTCGCATTTCGTCGGCAGTAATCCTATTGAGTATTGGGAGCAGGCGGCCAAAAATCTCGCCCGGTCGTTTGCGAAACGCGATGATGGTTCCGGCACGGTCTCGGTCTCGGCCAGGTATTGGCGATGCAAATCCTGGAAATGCCTCCGGTTGTGCGTTACCACGCACAACCCCTGTGCTACACCATAGGCGAGCTGTTCCGGGTCCGGATAGCCCAACCGACCAGCGTCTCGCGCCGTAACCGCTCGGAATCGCAAAGCGGAGAGCAGATTTGCTATAACAACCCCCACATCCTCATCCAGGTAAATTGCTATGAACAATTCGCCGCTCAGATGTTTCTCACACTCGGATGGATGAGTTCCGGCGGCACTCTGTTTCTCTCAATGTGCTCCATTATTTCTTCGGAATGGTCGCAAAAGTAGCTGAGGGCGTCAAAAACGGCAGCCAGGCTCAAGTGGGGCAGCCCGGAGGGGATCTCCTCCGGCCTATATCCCAGCCGCCAGAGTTCCACGATCGCGCGCACGGGCGTACGGGTGCCCTTTATGATGGGCTCCTCGCTTAGTATTCCCTTTTTCCTGATGATGTAGCAGTGTTCCGTTAGAGTTACGCCCGCTTCTTCCGGAGTGGCTGCTGGTTCTTCAGTCATCGAATACATCCCCCTTCGGTGTGTGCTGGCCTCAACCGTGGATCACGCCCTACGCTGGTCGAACTCGGCCCGGGCTCCTGTGCCGTAGGCCTGCAAGGCACCATGGCTGCCCGAGGCATTGGGCCGCTGAAAGATCCAGTTCTGCCATGCGCTGAGGCGGCCGAAGATTTTGCTTTCCAGCGTCTCGGGGCCGCTGAAGCGCAAATTGGCCTCCAGCCCCGTCAGAGCGTCCGGCGAAAAGCTGGCCCGCTCCTCCAAAGCTAGCCGCACCTCATCCTCCCAGTCGATGTCGTCCGGAATGAACGTCACCAGTCCCAGGTCGTGAGCGTCCGAAGCGAGCAGGTCGCGTCTGATGTGTTCCTCCAGTTCGGCCAACTCCAGGAACCGGCCCTCAGCACGCGTCAGGCCGTTGACCATGGGGAGCGGCCCGAGGTTCATGCCGGTCAGCCGCACCGTCGGGGGATCCTCATCATCTTCTAGCGTGCCGTCCAGCATGTAGCAGCGGTCGGCGGCCAGGGCCAACTCCAGCAGCGTTCCGGCGAAGCAACTGCCTGGTTCTACCAGGGCAATCAGCGATCGGGAGCTCACGTCCAGGCGTTTCAAAGTACGCTTCAGGTACAGGATGATTTCGCGGGCGAGCCAATTGTCGGCGCTGGAGAGCAGCAGGTCATCGTAGCCCTGCACCATCTCCGAATCGCCCTTGGTGCGGAAAACCCAGGTCCCGACCTCGGCCTCGTTGGTACGCAGGTGCAATATGGCGTCGTCCAGTTCGCGCGCCAAGGCCAGCGGCCAGAACTCGGTGCCCCCGTTGCTGATCCCGGCTGCGTCCTGAGGCGCGGCCATTTCCGGGCCCATTATTTCGAAAAAGGCGGCGCTCAGTTCCCGGTCGATGGTGACGCTGACGTACCGATAGAAAACGCCGTCGTCGCTAAATTCCCGGACAAGTGGAGTCAGCTCGATTCCCTCGCCGGCTGAAGGGCGTTCACGCTCGGCCGCGAACTCCGTGGCCCGCTCGGTCACCGCCTCGCTGAACCGTGAACGGGGCGCCAATTCGTCTACCATCCGCCAGTCCAGGGCGCGCTGTCCTCGCAGTCCCTCGGACGTCGTGCAGAGGAAGTCGGCGTGGTCGCGGCGCACCCGGCGCTTGTCGACCAACCGCGTCAGGCCACCGGTGCCCGGCAGGACCGCCAGCAGCGGCAGCTCGGGCAGGGCCACGGTGGTGGAGCCGTCATCGATGAGGATGATGTGATCGCAGGCCAGGGCCAGCTCGTAGCCTCCGCCCGCCGCAGGACCGTTGACAGCGCAGATGTAGCGCTGGCCCGAGTGTTCGCTGGCATCCTCGATGGCGTTGCGCGTCTCGTTGGTGAACTTGCAGAAATTAACCTTCAGCGCATGGTCGGCCTGGGCCAGCATCCGGATGTTTGCGCCGGCGCAGAACACGCGGTCATGCCCAGAGGTGACCACCACCGCTCCCACCTCGGGGTGTTCGAACCGGAGACGCTGTATGGCATCGTACAGCTCGATATCCACGCCGAGGTCGTAGGAGTTCAGCTTGAGCTCGTACCCTTCATAGAGCGGCGCGTCTTCCTGCACCTGCATGGTCAACTGCGCCACGGGACCGTCCACCTCCAGCCGCCAGTGCCTGTATTGCTCCGGCGACGTGGCGAAGTTAATCCGCTGCGTTGTTCCCTTTGATTCGATTACGCCCGATTCAGCCAATGCTTTTACCACCCAAACGCCGATGTAATTCTCAATATCATTGTAACAAACCCAACTTTCCGGTTGATGCCGCGTTGCGATTGACCCAAGGGTGGCCCGTTGCCTAAACTCGCCCGGCGTGCATCAGTAGCATCGTACACCGAGGCCCCGGGCGTCACCGGCGATTTTTGGAGGTAGCAAGGAGCAGCAATGAAATACGGTTTCACCATACCGGGCAGCGGTCCTTTGACTGCTCCCGAGGCGATGGGCCAGATCGCCCGGCGAGGGGAAGAACTCGGGTTCGACTTCCTCGTTTGCCCGGACCACATCATATTCCCGCGCCAAGTCGACTCGCTCTACCCATACAACCAGGAGGGGGTGCATCCGGGAACCGGCCCGGGCGAATGTCTCGACCAGCTGACCATGCTGGCCTTTCTGGCTGGCCAGACCAGCCGAATCCGGTTGGGAACCAGCGTCATGATCGTCCCTCACCGGAATCCGCTGGTGGCTGCCAAGGCGATTGCCACACTCGATGTCCTCTCCGGTGGGCGCGTCATCCTCGGTGTGGGCGTCGGCTGGCTCCGGGAGGAGTTTGAGGTCCTGGACCTGCCTCCCTTTGACGAACGCGGAGCTGTTACCGACGAGTACCTAAGGGCCTACATCGAGCTGTGGACCAGCGACAACCCGACCTTCCGGGGCAAATACGTCAATTTCGATGGCATTAGTTTCCTTCCCAAGCCGGTGCAGAAGCCGCACCCGCCCATCTGGATCGGCGGTGAGAGCGGCCCGGCCATCCGACGCGCTGCGCAGCTCGGTAACGGATGGCACCCCCTGGGCGTCAACCGCCTGTCACCTATGGACACGCCTGAACAACTTCGCGGGGCCATGGACCGTTTGGCGTCCCAGACTGAGCGGGCTGGTCGCGATCCGGCAGACATCGAAATAGGTTTTCGTGTCGCTGGGCTGAACCTTGCTCACAGCGGCCCGGACCGTGAACGCCCCCGGTTCGCGGGGAACCCCGAACAGATCGCCGAGGACATCCGAGCATACCAGCAGATCGGCGTGTCAAACCTGGTGTTCGACGTCGGAGGCGTGGCCAGTTCCCGTGTATCCAGCGCCAACCAGGTCATCGAGACTCTGGAGCAGCTTTCACAGCAGGTCTGGCCGCAGGTCTAAGAGGGTGTGTGCGTAATCCCCTCTCCCTCCGGGAGAGGGTTAGGGTGAGGGCGTTCCCCGGTTTACCGATTTGGCGCTGCACACAGATATCCGGGAAATCCGGGCCTGTAATGGATGTGTCATTCACTCACTAACCTGATTTCGCCAGAACCGGACACACGCGGATTTCAGGCGTGAGCAACCCTCAAAGACGAACGAACTCAGTCGTGGATCCGACAGCTAACCGCGCTACACCCGCCGGTAGTCCGGCTCACGGCCCTCGCGAACGGCGGCCAACGCCTCGGCGTGGTCCGGCGAAGCCATGGCGATGGCCTGGCGCCGCAGGTATTCCTCGAAAAACTGGCCGTGTGCGTATTCTTGGTAGGCCGACAGCATCAGCTTGGTCTGCCGCGCGCCCTCGGAGCTGATGACCAGATATTGCTGCACCAGCGCCTCCACCTCGGCGTCAAAATTGGCCGGATCTACGACGTAGTCGACCAGCCCGATGCGCAGCGCCTCGTTGCCGTCCACATTCTCCCCTGACAGCGCCATGCGTTTGGCCCGGCCCAGCCCGATGTACCGGGGCAGGCGGTAGGTCCCCAAGCCGGGGATGAACCCCTCCTTGGCTGCGGGCAGCCCCATCTGGGCGCCGGGAGTGGCGATGCGGATGTCGCAGGCCAGCGGCAGCTGCAGCCCGCCTCCCAGCGCATAGCCCTGAATGGCGCAAAGCACCAGCTTGTCCGACAGTTCCAGCAGCCGCAGTGCCCGGTCCCAGTGGTAGAAATAGGCGTGGGGCGTTTCGCCCGCGGCCAGCTCCTTTAGATCAATGCCGGCACAGAACGCCCGGCCAGCACCCCGAATGATCACTGCCCGTGCCGTAGGATCATCGTGAATCGCCTGTGCGGCCTCGTGCAACTCCACTGTCCCGCGATAATCGACGGCGTTTAACGCCTGCGGACGGTTCAGCGTCAGGCGAATCAGGTTACCGTCGCTTTCGTACAGCATGGTTTCAAAGTTCATTTCGTGCTTTCCCCAACAGGGTTAACGCTGCTGCGTTGTTGTAGGTGCGCCCTCACCCTGGCCCTCTCCCATAGGGAGAGGGAATTAGAGACGGCGGTTGTCTACAATTCTTACGGCCTTTCCTTCGCTTCGCTGCAGTTGCCGGGGCGCGACAACCTCCACGCGACACCCCAGACCCAGGGCGCTTTGCAGTGTCGCCGACAATGTCCGGCCAACGATGGAGTACACGCCCTCATCCCCAAGCAGCCCGTCCGATGCCTCCACTCGGACGGTCAAATCGTCCATCCTCGACTCGCCCCGTTCCAGGTGCAGCTCGTAGTGCGGTTCCAGCCCCTCGACCTGCAGCAGGGCCGCCTCGATCTGCGACGGGAACACGTTGACGCCCCGGATGATCAGCATATCGTCGGTGCGACCCACCGGCTTGCTCATACGCGTTGTGGTCCGCCCGCAGGCGCACTCGCCCTGCTGCAGCCGTGTCAGGTCGCCGGTGCGGTAGCGCAGCAGCGGCAGCGCCTCCTTGGTGACGCAGGTCAGCACCAGCTCGCCAGTCTCCCCGTCCGCCAGTGGCGTGCCGCTTTCCGGATCGATGATCTCGGGAATGAAATGGTCCTCGGCCAGGTGCAGACCCTGCTTGGCGGGACACTCCATCGACACCGCCGGGCCCATCACCTCCGACAGCCCGTAGATGTCGAGGGCGGTGACACCCAGACGCGCCTCGACCTCGGCGCGCATCTCCTCGGACCACGGCTCGGCGCCGAGGACCCCCAAGCGCAGCCGGCCCAGATCCGCGCCAACCTCCGCCGCCTGTTCGGCGAGGAGCAGCGAATACGACGGCGTGCAGCACAGCACCGTAGCGCCAAAGTCCTGCAGGAGATCCACCTGCCGCCGAGTGTTGCCCGCCGAAACGGGCACCACCGTGGCGCCGAGTCGCTCACCGCCGTAGTGCAGACCCAGCCCGCCGGTGAACAGCCCGTAGCCGTAGGCCACATGGAGTACGTCGTTCCGGTCGGCTCCGGCGATGCTCAGGGCCCGCGCTGCCAGGTCGGCCCAAGTGGCGATGTCGTTGGCCGTGTAGCCCACCACTGTCATCTTGCCCGTCGTGCCGCTGGAGGCGTGCAGCCGCACCACCTCGCTTATGGGTACGGCGAACATTCCGTAGGGATAGCTGTCGCGCAGGTCCTGCTTTGCGGTGAAAGGCAGACGACTCAGGTCATCCAGCGAGTGGATGTCTCCCGGACCGACACCAGCGGCAGCCAACCGTCCCCGGTAGAGCGGCACATTCACCGACACGCGAGCCACACAGTTACGCAGCCGCTCCGTCTGCAAAGCGGCCATCTCGTCGCGGGATATTGCTTCCACCGGATCCCGGAACGGGGAATTCAATGCCCTTCTCCACTCAGAGGTCAGGCCAGTATACTGCATCAATGTAAGCTAGAATGAAATTGCCCTGCCTGCATAAGCCGATTACTCCTATGGCAGGTGCCATGCCCTGGAGGCAGCCATGACTACCACCCGGACCGAACTGCCACCCATGCGCCCGTTCACCCCGGAGGAATGCGACGCCCTGGTATCGTCGGGCATCATAGCCGAGGGCGAGCAGGCCGCCGTGCTGGCAGGCCTCCGCCTGTTCAACGTGGACGAATACCTGGCCATGGAAAGGGCGGGCGTACTACACGAGGATGATCGAATCGAACTGCTGGACGGAAAGATAATCTTTATGGCTCCTATCGGGGATTCTCACGTTTTCGGCACTGGTTGGATTACCATGCTACTTGCCCCTGCCTTGGCTGGCCGGGCGATGGTCCTGGTACAGTGCCCCATTTACCTGAACGACCTAAGCGCTCCGCAGCCTGACTTTGCGGTGGTACGACCGCATACCGCACCGTCCCGCAGTCAACCGCAAGACGTGCACTTCGTCATTGAGGTCGCCGACAGCTCCCTGCGATACGATAGCGGCGCCAAATTGGCTCGCTACGCCGCCGCTGGCATCCCCGAGGTGTGGATCGCCAACCTTCAGGTGCGCGAGGTTACCGTATACACCAACCCGTCCGAAACGGGATACGTGAACGCCGCCACCTACCGGCCCGGAGACAGCATCAGCCCCGGTGCTTTCCCCGATGTTGTCCTTGCCGTGGAGGAGTTCATGCCTCCGGCCACTCACGGGCGCGATGCCACGACATCCGTCTGACCCCAGTTATCCCTGAATTCTAGAATACGCCCCTTATCCGATCACTTTATGGCGGTGCCTCCTTGCCTGTATCCTCGACCAATTCCAAAGTAATATACGACGCCCTCAAAGACGCCGGCGTAAGCCTCATTTCCGCTCTGCCCGAGACCTGGCTGGTGCATCTCGTCGGCATGGCAGATGACGATCCCGAGGTCACTCTGGTGCGGCTGAACAAGGAAGAGGAGGGTGTGGGCATCTCGGCCGGTGCCCACCTGGCCGGAAAGAAATCGGCCATGCTGATGCAGAACCACGGCCTTCTGACCTCCATCAACGGCATCGTGTCGCTGGCCCAGTTGTACCGCATTCCGCTGCTGATGCTGATCAGCTACCGGGGCGAGATGGGCGAACGCGACCCGTGGCAGACGGAGGGCGGGCTTGTTACGGAGCGAGTGCTGGACGCTCTGGGCATCATGTACCGCAAGATGGCTGACCCGGCGCTGGTGGCCCGCGACATCCGGCAGGCCCAAACGCTGGCGGAGAGCTCGCTGCGCCCCGTGGCTCTGCTGCTCACCCGCGAACTGATGTGGGAGGAGTGATGATTCTGCGGGCAGATCTCCGGGAGTTGGAACACGGCGTAGCTTTCGTCACAGCAGGAAAGTAGCAATGATGTTACGGGAAGACGCTCTCCAGGCCATTTACCCCAAGCTCAAGGACCAGGTCGTCGTCACGATCATGGGCGCAGTGGCCGTTGAGCTGTACAACTGTGGGCACAGGCCCAACTTTTTCTACCTCGAACACGGTATGGGCCTGGCGTCGTCCATGGGACTGGGCATCGCCCTGTCGCTACCGGACCAGCAGGTTACGGTACTGGATGGCGACGCCTCGCTGCTGATGAACCTGGGCACCTTGAGCACCCTGGCACGCTACAGTCCACCCAACCTGACCCACATCGTGTTCGACAACGAGAGCCTGCTGTCGGTGGGCGGGTTCCCTTCGGCCACCACCACCGGCACGGACCTGGCGGGTGTAGCCCGCGAGGCCGGGGTGCAGCATGTGGTCCGGGCCGACACCGTGGAGGCGTTGGAAGAGGCCTACGCCGCTGCCACGGAACGCCAGGGCCTGTCGGTGATCCACTCCAAGGTTGCCGCCGTGGGGCCGACCTCCTTCGCCATGGACATCGGCCTGCTGGAGAACCGATTCGAGTTCGCCCGCCACCTGCGCGACCTGAGCTAGAGCACCGCCTCCGCAACTTGCTCCAGAGCCTCCAACGTCGAGCGTTCGTCGCGGGTGGTCAGCATGTGCACGATGTGGTCGGCGCCGGCGTCGAAGAAGCGGCGGTTCTGCTCCCGGTCGGGCGGCGCGTCCCACATGGTGATGTTCAGTTGCGACGGGTCGCGTCCCTTGGCCCGGAAAAGGTCCTCGATGCGCCGCCGCGCCTCGGGCAGCCGCGACGGGTCGTGGTAGGCCGAGGTAGTGCGGGCCCGGGGGAGCCAGCCATCGCCGTAGTCCGCCACTCTCTGCGCCGCCCGGGTCAGTTCGCCGCCAACCATCACGGGCGGGTGCGGTTTCTGCACCGGCTTGGGGTCGCAGATGATGGGCGGGAAGTCGACCCACCGTCCGTGATACTCCGACACCGAATTCGTCCACAGCTCCTTCATGGCGTTGACGTATTCCTTCGTCTGCCGCCAACGGCGGGGGAAGTCAGCGCCCAGCACCTCGGCCTCGCCCTGCAGCCAGCCGGCGCCGATGCCGAACACGAACCGACCTCCCGACACCAGGTCCAGGGTCGCGACCTCCTTGGCCAGCCGGATGGGGTTGCGTTCCGGCACCAGGCAGACGCCCGTGCCCAGCCGGACCGACTTGGTGGCCGCCGCTGCCGCCGCAAGAAACACCAGCGGATCGATGATCTGGTTGATCCGCCCGTCGGCGTAGACGCTGGGAGCCCCCGACGCAGCGCCGGACGAGCCGACGCTGAAATCGGCGGGCACCACGCCGTGCTCCGGCGCCCACAGCGACCCGAATCCCAGGTCCTCCACTTTTCGCGCCACCCCAACGATGTCAAAGTCGTGCTGCGTCATCAGCAGGCACATGCCAACGTTCGTCATCATTCCCTCCGCGCATTATCGAGAAAAACTACTGCATCAGCCATTGTCACTACGGGTATACTGTCGCCCACCCAAATTAAAGGGCAATCAAGGTAATCACTTAATCAAATAGATCCTGGTTCAGACAATGGACCCAGCACGCGTCAACTCCCGCCACTCTATGCCTCCACCACGCAGCATTTCCTCCACCACGCCACACGCCGCTGGAGACTCATCCATCCCGATAAACCGGCGGCCCAGCCTCGCAGCCTCCAGCAGCGTGCTGCCGCTGCCGGCGTAGCAGTCCAGCACCGTATCTCCAGGCTCCGACGATGTGCGTATGATGCGTTCCAGCATGGCCGCGTTCTTCTGCGTCGGGTAGCTGGGGCGTTGCGGGTCCTTGTACACCCACACGTCCTGCGGCAGCTTGCCGGGCGAATCATCCGCATAGATCTTCTTGCGCGGGTTGCCGGTGCTACTCCATGCGATGAGACCCTGCTCATCCAATTCCTCCAGCCGCTTCGGTGGGTAGCGCCAGTGGCGCCCTGCGGGGGGTGGCATGCCCCGCCAGGTCCCGCCCGTCGGCCCGTTGCGAGTGACGCCCGGCGCGTGGAGTGGCGTGGTGGCGTATCGCCGGCCCTCCTCGTCGACCAGCGGGTAGCGCGACACTGCGTCCTCGTCGGTGAGCGGCTCCTCCTGCGGGTGCCACTTTATCCGATGAGGAGACAACGAGTAGAACAGGATTGTGTCCTTGATGTTGCCGTAGGAGTACCGGGCAAAGTTCTTTGGATTGCACTTGATCCGCGTGATGGAGTTGCGGAAGTTTCGGGAGTCGAACACCTCGTCCATCAGCAGGCGGACATGGTGCTCCATCTTGACGTCGATATGGACGTAGACGGAGCCGTCATCCGCCATAACGCGCCGGATGGCCTCCAGCCGAAGCCTCAGCTGATCGAGGTAATCCTCGCCTATCACCGTGTCGGAGTAAGCCAGTTCTCCCGATGCGCTGATCGAATTTGCCCGGTCGGTATCGATCAGGAACTCGTTGTTGGTTGCGAAAGGCGGGTCGATGTAGACCAGGTCAACCTTGATGCCCCTCTCTGCGATGAGGGCCAGTCCCTCCAGGTTGTCGCCGCGGTAAAACAGATGCTTCATCCCGGCATCCCCACAAGTACTCATTTCGGACGCCAGACAGTATAACCTCTGCAAGAAAAAAGCCCCCCTTCGCGCCTGTGAAGGAGGGCTTTTTAGTGGATGCTCGGAATCGCTACGGGAAGAGCTGCTCCCCCGTCTCAGCGTCCATTACGCTGATGGCGGCCATGGGGCACTGCTCAGCGGCCTCGAGGATAACCTCCTCGGTGTCGGCGTCCACATCCGCCGGGATCGCCTGCCGGTCGTCGTTTAGGGTGAGCGCCTTGGTGGCGATGGAGATGCACATCTGGTTGCCGACGCACAGGTTGTGGTCGACCGATACGCTTAACTTCCTGGCCATATCCTCCCCCAGAATTGCGGGATTCGGCTGAGTAGCAGCCTTGCAGTTATGAGCGGGGCACTATCCGGCCAACCCGGACAAGGTGGCAGCATTCTAGCAGTGGCCCATGGCACGGTCAACCGCGACTTAGGATGGCGCCAAGGCTTTGTAATATTTCTTTCTTTCGGAGAGAGAGGGTCAGTGTGAAGGCGTTCTATTATCGATTAGAAAGCCGCTGATGCGCAGGATTGCAGCCCTACCCCAGCACTCCCACCGAGGGGGAAGGAGAATTACAGGACCCTGGGGAGTGGATCAGGACGATGGCAAGGTAAGCGCGGCAGCCTGTCGTCCTGAGCGCGGCGAAGAATCTCCATCCCTGCGGTGAGACCGTTCGCTGCGCTCAGGCGACGAGTTGAGGGACTTTAGAAAAGCTCCCGGGTTACCTGAAACCACTACTGTCGACCGCCCAGAGCCTGTGCTAAAATGAAGACATCGGGGTGTAGCGCAGTGGCTAGCGCGCTACGTTCGGGACGTAGAGGCCGGTGGTTCGAATCCACTCACCCCGACCACTCAGCGACTGCTTCCACCTGCGCTCGCAGGCTGCAATATGGGCTGCTCCCAAGCCAAACCCAAGGTGAATTGCGCAGAGCGATGGCATAAATTTGCGCTTGAACCGGGCCGGCCGGTCTCTGGAGTCCTCTACGGCAGGCGACATTGTCCTGGCCTGGTGGACTTTCTCGCCCAGGTCTCAGCCCACCCTACCATTGACGGCTCCGGCCCGTAGCGTTTGGTTCCTCTGGTGCCCGAACGGTAACAGAGTGCCCGCAGAATGACTGCGTAGACCGGGCTGATCGACACCCAGAGGCCGCTGAAGAGTGTAACGACGAGGTCGAACCCCAATTCGTACAGTTCCTCCGACGAGTTGGCAACGGTCAGGGTTTCGACGCTACAGAAAATCCCCAACCTCAAACGTCGATGATCGGCACGTACGGTAGTTGCCACCGGGCGGAACGTCCCGTGTCGCGCAGGCGACGGGCGAACCAGCACCCCGAGATGAAAGACGATCGAGAGCGCGTACGTTGACCTTCTCGGCACTCCCAGCGTCGCCGCGCCTCAAGTCAGTCGGTTACCACATACGGACACTTTCTCCAGGTTAGAAAGGTTGCCCAGCTCCGCCGGGACCGGCCCGCTACACCCCTGTACGCAGTAGTCTGTGCTAACTCCCGCTGACGGATCCTTTGTGGCACTGCCGTGGGCGACATATCTGGTGGTCGGTTGGGGAGGACAGAATCGGTGGCTGGGTAGGTCAACCCCGACCCGTCATTGACACCGCCGACTCCTCGACGCCGTCGGCGCACTCCACATCCTGATGCTGTCCGGCATGGGCCCGGCGGCCCACCTACAGGAGCATGGCATCCCCGTAGTGGCCGACCTGCCCGGCGTGGGCCAAAACATGCGCGACCACCCGCTCGTATGTGTGACGTGGCGGACCAGGCCGGAAGTCCCGCTGGATGGCCTTGCGCCCCGGATGCAGGTCTCCCTGCGCTACACCGCCGAGGGCTCCGACCTGCGCAACGACATGAAAATGTCCATGCAGTCTTTTGCCAACGAACCCATCAACCGGGGGGCGACCGCATGGAGCCAGTGGGCATCCATCTGGCGGCGGGAGCGGGCGAGGTTCGCCTGCAGTCGGCAGACCCGGCGCAGCAGCCGTTCCTGGACTGCCGGTACCTGGAGGACACGTTCGACCTGGAGCGGATGCGCGAAACGGTGCGCCTCTGCGTCAAGATCGGCGAGACCGATGCATTCAGTGACATTATCCAGGAACGAATCGAGCCGACCGACGCCGAGCTGGAGACCGACGAGGCACTGGACCAGTACCTGTTCCGCGAGGTGACCACCTCTCAACACATATCCTGCACGGCGAAGATGGGACCGGCCAATGACCCCATGGCCGTGGTCAGCCAGCACGGCAGGGTGCACGGCCTGGAGGGCCCGTGGGTGGCCGCTGCGTCGATAAAGCCCGATTGCACCCGCGCCAACACCAACGTGACGACGATGATGATCGGGGAGCGTATCGCCGAGTTCATCAAGGCGGGCCGGTAACCGAAACTCAAACAGCGGCGGAATCACCCGCCGCTGTCACCATAACCGCAGCGGGAAGGGGGCTACGGTGTCTCTCCTTATGACGTCGGTTCTGCGGTTTCTGTACCACCGGGTGCTGAGGAGGCGCGCCTCGACTCCCCTCGGCTTCTTCCGCCACCACCTCACCCACCAGCCGGTCAAAATGGTTGACTAGCTGGGCAGGGCGACGAGAGACAACCTGCAGACCCAGCCTGCATGAAGCAACAGGGCCGCTGAAATCGGATGTTCGGCGGCCCTTGGTCCTTCTTGGGGAAACGCACCCATCAGGCTCTTGGCGTCATCAGCCATTCCTGGGATTTCGCCGCCTCGCTCAGCCACTGGGTGTGCGATTCCTGCCGGCCCTCCGGCGGTTCCACACCCAGGCTATCGGCCAGCCGGGTCATGAAATTGAACGTGCAGGTAACCAGCACTGTCGACAGGATCTGCTCGTCGCTGAGTCCGTGATTGCGCAGCCGCTGAACGTCAGCCTGGGACATGTCCGCCGGCGTGCGGGTCAGCTTGGCGGCGAAGTCCAGCATGGCGCGGGTCTGCGGCTCGAGCTTGGCCTGCGTGTAGTCATGCATCGCGTGGCTGGCCAACTCGGCGTCCGAAGAATGGTCACGGAGGAACCCCCCGTGGGCCATGGTTCAATAGCGGCAGTGGTTGGTCGCCGAGACCACCGTGGCGATGGCCTCCTCCTGCACCCTGGTCAGGGCCGATGAGCCGAAGGTGATGGACGCGTTCAGTCGCTGCACCGCCTCCATCGCCTTCGGGTTGATGGACATGATTCGAATTACCGGGGACAGGTCCAGGTCTTCCTCACGTATCCATGCCATTGCGTCGCTCCTTGGGTGTTGTGTCTAGCCAGAATTAACTAACCCCGGCCGAACCAGTTGGGGTGGACGGCCTGGAGGCCAAGCTGAGGCCAGGCGGCGGGGGCGCTGCACTTCTCTAGGCGCTCCTCCAGAGGCAGGGCGTCGTCCCAGTAGTGGGCGATGATCCGGCGGCCGTTCCAGTGGCTGGCGTCGTCCGAGGCGATCCAGACGGACGGCGACTGCATGGCCTCGGGTTGAATCAGCCCGTCAGTCGTAGCGCCCTCAGGCGGGATGACCATGTTGGTGGCTGTAGCGCCTCCAGGGGTCAACACGTTGGCGGTGACCCCGGTCCCCTCCAAGTCCTGGGCCATGATGGCCACCAGGGCCTCGTGGCCGGCCTTGGACGGGCCGTAGGGCGCGCCGCCCTTGCGCCACATGGTGTCCATGCTGGTGGTGACGCCAATGATGCGACCGAATCCCTGCTCGATCATGTGAGGAGCCACGGCGTGAGACATCAGGAACGGGCCGCTGAGGTTGACGTCAATTACCCGTAGCCATGCATCGGGAGGGAGGGTCCAGTAAGGGTTCTGGCTGCCCGCCTCACCGGTGCCGAAACCGCCGGTGCGGGCGTTGATGCCAGCGTTGTTCACGAGGATGTGCAGCCCGCCCATCTCGCTGATGGTGCGCTGCACCGCGTTCTGTACTGACTCGGGGCTGGTGACGTCCACGACGATTGGCATCACGGCGTCATCGCCGCCGATCTCGCGCAGGTCGTTGGCCGACTGTTCCAGCCAGTCTTCGTTGACGTCGAGCATGGCCACCCGGGCGCCGGCTCGCACGAATCCCGTGGTGATGGAGCGGCCCATGCCGATGGGGCTGGCCGCGCCGGTAACGATGGCGATCTTGCCATCCAGTGTGTTGGAATGCGTGGTCATTTTTTACCTCGATTTTCCTGTTTGGAGGGCGTTAAGGAAATCCGTATCACTCTCAATATTCAATTCTAGTGGCGCCCGCCCTTTCGAGATTAGGGTGACGTCACCCTGTTCCCGGAAGGAGAGATGACTCGCTAAACACCCGTTTAGAAAATTGCCAGTGGGTTGACGGGAGAACCTGTGGCGTTCTTGAAGCGCAGCGGCGCGACGTTGAACATGAACTCGTAGCGGCCCAGGCGTTCGCAGACCGCGGCAAGTTCCTCGCAGTTTCCGGCATCGATGAGCCAGAGGCCCATGCCGACGATGCCAACCTTGTGAATGGGCAGGCCCACGCCTGGGTATCCGCTGGGCTCCGCGTCCACCGAGGCGTCCCCGCCCAGCAACGATACGCCCCGCTCCCTGAGCCATGGCAGCGTCTCCGCGTGCAGCCCGGGACGTCCGGCAGCGGGCGGGCCCAACTCCTGGCGCCGCTTGTACCAACCGTATCGCACAATCAGGGCATCGCCCTCCTCGACGCGCACACCCTGGGCTTCCTCGGCGGCCTCGAGATCGTCGGTGTAGACGAATTCTCCGGCCTCCAGCCAGTCCTTGCCCTTGACCTTGGTGATGTCCAGCATCACGCCGCGGGTCACGATGCCGTTCTGGACCTTGTCGATGTCGAGGCTGTTGGCCTTGGTCTCGGAGTTAACGTCGGAGGCAGGCCGGCCGTTGTACATCTTGCCGTTCCAGACCTGGTGGCAGAGGCTGTCGAGGTGGGTGATGGTGAGGCCATGGAAGGAGAATCCGATGAAGTCGGAGGTGCCGCCGGGCCCCTCGTCGGGGCAGCTGTCGCCGGCTCGCAGCATGTAATGCAGGGGCGGGATGGAGGTCACGTCGGAGGCGCCTTCCGGCACTATGAGCCGCGAGCAGGTCACGCTGATCCCCTCGCGGACCAGCGCTGCGGCCTGGGCCCGCTTGGCGTCTGTGATCAGGTTCACCGTGCCCAGCTGATCGTCATCGCCCCAGCGGCCCCAGTTGCTGAGAGAGTCGATCCACTCGATAACCTGTTCCTCGGACGGAATCTGTCTGGTGGTCATTCACTGCCTCCAGAATGATTTGAATGGGAAAAATGATTCGGTGCAGGCGCTATCTTACTACGCATCGGGGATTGTTGGGTGGCGTACCGGGCAAATCCTCGCCAGCTCCCGTGACTCCGTTGAGCCCTGGTGGCGGGCAGGACCAATTCAGGAAGTGTGCACTACGGCGGGGACAGTCGCCCGATGGTTCCGTCGATGTAGAGGATCTCTACCGTGCGGGATATTGCGGCCTCCAGCTGGGCACGCGCGGGTTGGTCCAAGTTTGGGCCGACCCGGTCGACTAGAGACGAAACCGACGTCCTGCCGTCGGCCATGGACACCAGGGCGGCGACCAGTTCGCTGCAGGGCATGCCTTCGGGCTGCGAAACTGCGCTGAGGCTGTAGCCCCACACGAACTCGCCCTCTCCCAGCACGGGTCTGCGGGCCACGCGGACGCCTTCGGCGAGCTGCGGGACGGCGTTTAGGACCTGGTTGCGTTGGGGATCGGAGCGCAGACCTGCGATGCGCTGGACCCGCTCCGCCCGCTCGCCCTCGACGGCGCGGACGCTGGCGACAAAGTCCACCGGTGCCTCACCCCGGTCCAGAACCACGCGCTCGTAGCCCCGGGGCGGTTGGCCGGCGACCGCCTGGATGAAGCTCTGGCGCGGAGTGAATTCGTTCTCACCAGTGATGCGCCGGGCCTCCCAGAAGTACGAGTCGGAGGTTAGGTTGCTGGCATAGAAGAGGCGGGCCATCTCCCGGAACTGGTTGTATTCCTTGTAGTACAGCTCCTGGTAGACCTCCCCGGACAGGTCCCGCAGCTGTTCGTCTCCGCCCTCGGTGGCTTTCAGCGCCGTGGTTGCGTAGGCGGCGGCCATGACGCCTGACATCAGCGCCAGGTGGACGCCCGAGGAAAACAGCGGGTCGACGAAACAGGCCGAGTCTCCGGTCATCACGAAAGACGGCCCGGTGGTGCGTTCCGCCGAATAGGACCAGTCCCGCAATACGTTGGGTCCGCCAACCCATTGCGCGTCGCGGAGCATGGCGGCGGTGTGTGGGGCCTGGGAAAGCTGGCCAAGCAGGAAATCGCGTGCGCCGAGACGACGGATGCCTTCTTGACCGGTCTTATTGTCTACAACCGCGCCGACGCTGCTCCATCCGGAACTGCTGGCCTTGGTGGGCGCCGCGTTGCCGAGAGGGATGGTCCAGAACCAGCCGTGCTCGAAGGCCTCGATGAATATGTTGTTTTCGTCGGGACTGGGAAGCTGCTCCGCTCCCTCAAAATAGGCGTAGACCGCCAGATTCTGGAAGAACGAATCCCAGCGGCGGGCTCCGTTCTGCTGGGCAAGGAGCGCTGACTGGCCGCTGGCGTCCACGACGAACCGCGCTCGCAATTGTCCGGGGCCGTTGGCGTCGGAGACGAAACGCACAGTCGCGCCGGAGTTGTCTTCGTGCCACTCAACACCGGAAACGTGGTGCCCCTCGCGAACCTCGACGCCGCGACCGCGGGCGTTCTGCAGCAGGATGTGGTCGAAGGTGGGGCGCCAGACCTGGTATGCGTGGGGATACTGGGCGCTGGTCTCCCGGAAGTGCCAGCTCCACGGCTCGGGGTCCCGGCCCCAAACCATTGTGGCGCCGTACTTGGGCAGGAATCCCGCCGCCTGTACCGCCTCCATGGCCCCCAGTTCTTCCAGGACGGGCATGGACGCCGGGAGCAGGGATTCCCCGACGTGCTCACGGGGGAAACGTTCGCGCTCCAACAGCACGACCTGCCAGCCCTGGCGCGCCAGCATGGTCGCGGCTGCGCTGCCGGCAGGCCCCCCGCCGATGACGGCTACGTCGGGACTGAAAGATGAGGTATTCATTGCTGGAACACTGCCGTGCCCACAAAAGGCAGCAGCCGAGAAATTAAGTGCAGTTATTCAGGGAACGCCCTAACTTTCCTCTTATTGGCGGCGCAGTTCTTCTTCGAGTTCACGGACGCGAGCCTCTGCGTCCAGGCGTACTTGCTGTTCCATGCGGAGGCGGGTATGGGCATCTTCCAACGCGTCCTGAGCTTCTTGCTGATTGAGCAGGAATTCTCCAGTGGCCGGGTCTCGGAAGAGGAGCTCCCCGCTGAGCCAGCACAGATCCAAACCCAGGGCCTGGCTATGGGCCCAGATCATGCCGTCCGGCTCCCTGGTTGTTGTGATGGGATCGTAGGTTTCGTTGACCAGACGATCTCCGGCGAGGGCCACGTTATGGTATCGTCCGCCGCTGTGGTCGAAACGCCAGTATTCACCTACGCTCATGGCGGCGTAACGTTCCCTCTTGACGGTGTAGTCTCGTCGACCGGTTGCAGACGACGCGAATTCGAGCACGAATTCCGGCGGTTTGCCAACTTCCACTATCACGTATCCGTTGGTGGCCGTAATACGCTCGGGATCAACGTCGAACGCGACGACACAGTCGGGATAGGGCGAGCGACGTATATTTGTTCTGTCTTGACACAGGTAGCCTTTTCCATTTACCAGCGTACCGGGACGGCGCCGGAACCAGGTTTTTAGTGTCTGGTCGGCGCGGGTGATGTGAGTGTGCTCCTGCATCCTGGGAACCTCGGGGGGGTCGGGCAGCGGTACGAGGCCGGGATATCGCTCGTCGGTTGCTTTCTGCGATGTCTTTTTAGTGGTCATTGTAGTCCTCGCGGCTTTTCTCCCGGCGCGCGTCTTTTAATCTCGGACTAGCAGAGACTAGGTCTGGCGCTCATTGATTAATACGGGCGCAAAGGCGGAAACAACTACGCTTGACTTGACCAGTCATTTTAAAAGCCTTGGCTTGGTTGTACGTGCAATTTGCGTCGAAGGGGCGGGTTTCAAACCCGCCCCTCTGGCTTTTCCCATGATTCTCCGATGTCCTCTCGGAGCTAGTCGGCGTTGTGGCCGCCCTCGGCGCTGGCAGTAGCAGCCACGTCGGGGATTTCCTCCGGGTAGGGCTTGCCGGTGGCCGGGTCGACCTCGAACGAGCTGGGGAGTTCCAGTTCCTTGGCCATTTCCTTGACCGCCGGGATTACTTCCTCGCCCATCAACCGCAGGCTGCGCATGGAGTCGTCGTGGGTCATGGCGCCGTCGCCGTCCCAGAAGAAGACGCTGCCGGGGCGCAGGTATTCCAGCACGTGGCGGATCTTGGGGATCACGGTCTTGGGAGTGCCGCAGATGATGGTGTAGTCGGCGATCTGCTGCTCGTAGGCCCGGCCCAGCGCAGAGGCGGGACCACCCCGTGCGGCGGTGGCGCTGCCCTGCGTCGGCAGCACGCGCCGGCGGGAGGTCAGACCAGGGAGGTTGACCAGCGCTGGGTTTGTGGTGCCTTCGTTGCCCGCCAGGAACGGGTTGCTAGGACCCTGTACGAACTTTCGTCCGGCCTGCTCGGCCAGTTCCTCGGTCTCGTCGACATGCACCTTCCACAGGTATCCGAGGTTCTGCGGACCGGACTGGTAGCCCAGTTCTGCGGCTGTGTCGTGGTAGAGCTGGAACGCTGCTTTGGTCGGGTCAAGCTCTGTGGACAGCATGATGTAGGGGATGCGCTTTTCGGCGGCCCACATCAGGGAGTCGCGGCTGATGACGCCGGGGAGCCAGACCTGCGGGTGGGGCTTCTGGAAGGGACGCGCCCACGGGTTGACGTGGCGGTACTGGTAGTGCTTTCCCTCCCAGCGGAAGGGGCCAGGGGTGGTCCAGGCCTTGACGATGAACTCGTGGGCCTCTTGGAACCGCTCCCAGTTGTAAGGAGGCGGAGCATTGTGGGCGACGCTCTCGCGACCGGTGCCGCGCACCCACCCGGAGACGAGGCGGCCTCGGGAGATCATATCGATCATCGAAAGCTGTTCCACCAGCCACAGGGGATCGTCCCAGATGGGGATGATGTTGCCCAGCAGCACGATCTTGGCCCGCTTGGTGATGCGCGCGAGGATGGACGCCTCGACGTTCATGGCGCCGCCCATACAGAAGGGGGTGCCATGGTGCTCATTGAGCATAAGGCCGTCAAAGCCCATTTCCTCAGCGTACAGCTTTTCGTCGAGGTAGCGGTTGTACAGCTCGGCGCCAAGCTTGGGGTCATAGATTTCATTGCTGACGGTCAAGTCCATGATGGGCTTGCCGGTAGCGCCGAAGTACCCGGAATCCGGGTCCTGGTAAGGTCGCTCTGTGAAGTATCCGACGTGCATGGTCCACTCCCTATCATCGGCTTGGCCCGCCCGGCGGCTTCATGCACCCGGCGGCGATTGCGGGCATTATAGCATCCCTTCCGAACCAGAGGCATTGGGGGTTGGTTGACCTCAGGGAGGCAGGAAATTAACTGAAAATCTCGGCCAGCGGCAGTGAAAAGCCTGGCAGCAGTTCCTCGTCGGTGATGACGTCGTCGCCGGTGTAGGTGATGGTGGTGCCGTCGGCGCGATGGACCACGACGCTACGGGGATTCCGGCGTGTTGCCAAACGGACCACCCATACGCGCTGCGAACCGGCGGCCAAGTATTCGGCAACCTTGCGTTCCATCTCGGCAGCTGTGTTTGACGGGGAGACTACTTCCACGGCGATGTCCGGCGCGCCGGGGACGAACCCGGCAAGGGGATTTCCCCCCTCCCCCCGGGAGCGCACGTTGAACGATACGTCGGGGCCACGAACCGTGTCTGGGTCTAACCGCACCCGGTATCCCGTCTCCACACCGCCGCTGCCGATCCCGCTTTGGCGACAATAAACGAAAAAGGAGCCAGTAATGTTAAAAGCTGCATTGCCGTGCTGCTCATTTGCCGGAGCCAATTTCACCACCTTTCCATCTACCAGTTCATATCGCCCATCGCTCCGGCAGCAAAATTCAAAGAACTCATCGGCGGTCATTAGCGTTTTCTGTTGAGTCATCGCTTTCCTTCCTCGTCGAAAGCTGATTGCCACAATTATAGACGATGACTGGTTCCGGCTAGGAATCCGGCGCCCAGAGATGGGGGGTGCCGGCCAACCGTCCGAAGCCCAGTTCCTCGCAAAGCGCTTCGTACTCGGTACGCCGCACGCCGTGCCACTGGAGGTCGCTCAACGCCGAACTGATTGTCACGTCGTAGCGCAGTGTGGCCAGATCGCGATAGAGCAGTGCGTTTTCGAACTCCTCAGCCAGGATGGCCTGCAACGACGCGGCGCCTCGCACCGTTACGTCCCACGGCTCCGTCGTTGGTATGTCCTCAAGGCGACTGTAGCGGGATAGCACGGTGGCGGAGGATTTGGCCCCCCATCTTGGCAGGCCCGGTATGCCGTCGGCCGAGTCTCCGGTCAGTGCCAGCAGGTCGGGGATGGAACGCGGGGGCACGCCGAACTTCTCTACAACGCCATCTTCGTCCATCACCTCTTTCCTGCGCCGGTCGAGACACACTACACGCTGGCCCTGGGCGAGTTGGCCAAGGTCCTTGTCAGGAGAGCAGATGATGACTTGCTCAACTCTGGAGTCTTCCTTGAGCTGTGCTACTGCCGTGGCAATGGCATCGTCGGCCTCGAACTCCACCATCGGCCAGACGGTTATGCCCAGCGCTGCTGCCGCCCGCTCGGCAAGGGGGAACTGGGACAGCAGGTCGTCCGGGGTGCCCTCGCCGGTCTTGTAGCCATCGAACATTTCGTTGCGAAAAGACCTGATTTCGCTGTCAAAGGCGCAGGCGATGTGGGTGACCTGGCTTTCCCGCAAGAGGCTGAGCAGGCTCTGGGTCAGTCCGCGAACCGCGCCCACGGGTTGGCCATTGGGCGATTCCAGCTTGGGCATGGCGAAATAGGCACGGAACAGCTCGTAGGTCCCGTCCACCAGGTAGACTTCCAAATCGAGTCCCTCTTACCCTTCGTTTTGCCGCAATTGTAAAGGGGCGCACATCCCGGCGCCCCTGCTAATGTTTTCGTCAAGGAGCTATAAGCTCCTCACTGGGTGAAGTAGACGTACCTCAGCCTGGGGATGACCAGTGGTGTCAGCGGCAGCCCCCTCACGTAGGGCTTGATTATGTAGCTGTCTCCGTTTGAGTGGAACAGGGGTACCCAGGGGGCCTGCTCGATAATCAGTTGTTCGGCCTCATTGTACAAGGCTATCCGCGCCTGTTCGTTCTGCTCCACTCTGGCGCGTTCCAGGATGGAGTCCACTTCGGCGTTGCCGAATCCGCTGTAGTTGTTGTTGCTTTCACTGTGGAGGAGCACGTCTAGGAAGTTCTCAGGGTCGAGGTAGTCTGCGACCCAGCCTGAACCGCCAAAGATCTGGAATCTTCGCTCCCTGAGATCGTCCAGGTAGGTGGCCCACTCTGTCTGCTGGATTTCCATCTGGATTCCCAGTTGCTCCTCCCAGGTCGCCAGTATTGCCTCATTCAACGGACTGAGCGAAGAACCGAAAGAACCCGGGAAAGTAATAACTATCCGGGGGTAGGTGGAGGTGTCGCTGCCGTACTTGGACTCAGCGAGCAACTGCCGGGCCTTCTCAGGATCGAACGAATACCCCTCCAGGTCCGGGTTGTAGCCTGGGAATCCGGGAGGCAGGATTTTGCTGGTTGGGGTGACAACACCGCCAAGGAGCACAGTTGTCAGGGTCTCGCGGTCTATTGCGTAGTTCAGGGCCTGTCGTACCTTGACGTCGTCGAAAGGAGGTTCTTCCGCATTCATGCCGTAATAGAAGACGTCGAAGTCCGGGGGGCCGAGATGCAAATCTTCACGCAACGGATGGGTCGGATCCGCCAGTGCCTCGATGAGTGCTAGACCGGCTTGGCCCCAATGTATCTCATCGTTTTCATACATCAGCAGGCCATCGCCGCCAGCCAAGTTGAACTCAACGGCGTCGACTTGTGCCGGTCCCAGGTGATAGTCCGCGAACCGCTCCAACCTCATTTGCACGCCAGGCTCATACTCTGCCAGTATGAACGGGCCGGTGCCATTGGGGGACCTTATCCAGTCGCGCCCCGTTTCCACGTTGTTCCTGTCCACCACGAAGGACACGGGATAGGTGAGCTTGGCCAGAATGTATGGCTTTGGTGCGTCCAGGTACAGGCGTACGGTGGTATCGTCCAGAACGCTAACTCCGGAGACCGAATCTGCCTCACCGTTCAACTTCTCCGAAACTCCGACTACGTCGCCAAGGTAGGTGTCTACCCCGGGCGACTCGGTTGCCGGGTCGGCAGCCCGTTCGATGGAGTACTTGAAATCCTCTGCAGTCACCCTACGCCCGTCGTGGAACTTGGCGTCGGGGTTGAGCGTGAAGGTGTAACCCAGGCCGTCCGGGTCTATGGCCCACTCCGTGGCCAGGTCCGGAACGAGTTCGAGTTCCGGGTTGATGGTCAGCAGGCCCCCGAACACCTCCAGAATGTAACGGGATGAACTGACGTCGCCGGCCTGGTGAGGGTCCAAAGTGGGCGGGTCACTGCCGAGAAGTCTCAGCACGCCGCCCCGGACCGCGTCCCCCTGGTCTTCGCGTTCCTCCTCCTGTTGTTGAACCACTGACTGCAGGGGATGTGTTGCCCTCGGCGTGGGTTCACCCGGTGCCGGTGATGTGGCCGTGGGCCGGGCTGTTGGCGCCGCCGTGGGAACAGCCGTGGCCGTTGGCGCCGGTGTGGACGTGGGCGCCAGGGTGTTCGTTGGCGCAGGGTCGGAGCCGCAGGCGACCAAGAGGCCTCCCAGCAATAGTAAGCCCATCAGTAGAATGATTTTCATTTTTCCCCCCGGAAAAACCATCTAATTTAGCTCCATGCCTATGAGTTCATTTTCAACCATCTGCTGTTTTCAACCATCTGCTGATTGGTCAGTTAATACCGCGGAATGGTCGTCTGGTTGGCTTGTACAGTAATTTCGCGAATCAGAAATCGCTACCAGAATACCAACGGCTCCGCGTCCCTTTCTACTGATTTAGGCCCTGGCTTGTGAGATATAATCTGCGGGCGCAACCACCCTGCCAGTATCATTAACAGGATTCGAAGACGGATTCACGCTCCTTAACCGAAATCAGGAGGCGCCCTCATGAAAGAGATTCTGCTGGACTACACAAAGCAGTGCGGCGACGAGCCGGACAAGGGGCACAATCGATGGCATCCCGACATCCCGCCCGCGGTGCGCGCCGACGAGGGCGAGGAGGTGGTGATGCAGACCCGCAACGCTTTCGATGGACAGATTACGCCCGACACTCAGCCGCTGGATTTACTGGCGACGAATCTGGGCCTGGTACATCCCCTGACCGGCCCGGTCTACGTCAACGGCGCCGAGCCGGGCGACCTGCTTGAGGTCAACGTTCTGAGCATCGAACCGGCGGCCTGGGGCTTCACCACCATTCTGCCCGGCTTCGGCTTCCTGCGTGACCTGTATACCGAGCCCTTCGTCTGCCACTGGGAGATGCGCGATGGGTTCGCCACCTCCGAGCAGCTGCCCGGCGTGCGGGTACCCGAGGCCTCGTTCATGGGCACCATCGGCGTGGCGCCATCAAGGGCCCTGCGCCAGGAGATACTGCTGCGGGAGGACGAACTGCTGCGGCGGGGAGGCGCGGTGGTAGGCCCAACCCCAGACGGGGCCGTGCCAGCACAGGAGCCCTTCGCCTCCGAGGGTCTGCGCACCATTCCGCCCCGAGAGCACGGGGGCAACGTGGACATCAAGCAGCTTACGGCGGGCACGCGTCTGATGCTGCCGGTGTTCACGGAGGGCGCGCTGTTCTCCGCAGGCGACGCTCACTACGCCCAAGGCGACTCCGAGTGCTGCGGCACGGCTATCGAGATGGACTGCACCCTGCACGTCAGCTTCCGGGTGCGAAAAGGCGAGGCAACCAGCCGGGGTATCAACTTCCCGTACTTCGAGCGCGACGACTATTTCACCAGCCCCGAAATGGCGGCGCCCCGCCGGTTCATTGCCTCGACTGGAATGTGCATCGTCGACGGCGTCAACGAGTCGGAGAATGGCACCCTGGCGTCTAGGCAGGCTCTGCTGAACATGATCCACCTGCTGATGGAACGGGGCTGGAGCCGCGAGCAGGCCTACTGCATCTGCAGCGTGGCCGTTGACCTCAAGGTCAGCGAGGTTGTCGACGTGCCGAACTTCGTGGTCTCAGCGTTCTTGCCGCTGGACATTTTCGGGTAGGGGTTCCTACGGAAAACGCGAATGTGCCCTAACGAAGGCAACCTGTCCATCTACCATGACTTGCCACCTGGTAACGAATTGAATCAGTTGATGGATTACTGTACCTATAGGGCTCTCCTGGTGCACGAGGATGAGTCCGCGTATGGGCAATCCTTCCCTGATCCTATCCTCTGCGAACTTACGCATAGTGCTCTTATCGTGAGACACTAAGACCCGGTCATTGTCTACGGCCCATTGGAGGATGACCGGGTCCGGTGTCCGATCCAATCCTATGTCCCTAACATGGACGGCATCAATGCCGGGAAGATGCCTCCTCAGTTGCACAAGTAATTCAGGGTTTGTATCTTCCGCTAGGAGTTTCAGCACTCTTCGTTAAACCACTCTGTACCGCGGATTTCGCAATGCGCCATGTAGCTCTCCTCGGATGTAATTCCTAGCTCCAGCATATCCGCCCATTCTTTATCCGCACGTTCATAAGTCTCTTGAAGATGGGCATGAATCGCTTTCTTGTTCCTCAAATAAAAAGCTATGACCAAGTATATGTCGGCTAGTTCCAACCACGGATAGGTGTCGGCGATCATCTCTGCCGTGTAGCCCATGCGGTAAAAGCCGATGATGATCTCGAGGGAAGTTCTGGATTCGCACAACCTGACAATCTGACCGCCCTCGGCCCACCGCAGCGGCACCGGCATGGCTGAAAAGTCCAGTCGAGGTTCCAGCGGTTGACGGCGGGAGATTCCAGTCTTCGTCTCTACCATGCTCGCCTCCCTAATTAGTCGCGCGCTTCTAAACAGCTATCCATTGCATTCCAGTATACGCTCTGCCTCCCCTGATCTTGAATCTACACGGCCTTCAGTAGCTGGGGTATACTTGCGGCAGACTAAATTAAGCACATGAACGTAAAGGAGCATATCCATGCAGTTTGGACTTTTGTACGAAATGCAGCGTCCTTATGACGACGAAATCGACTGGTATGCGCTGTACCAGGAAACCCTGGAACAGTGTGAGCTTGCCGATCAGGTCGGTTTCGACAACCTGTGGTTTGTGGAGCATCACTTCCTCTATGGTTTCTCCGGATCTCCTTGTCCCGAGGTGATGTTCGGGGCCCTTTCGCAGCGCACCAAGAACATTCGTATCGGGTTCGGCGTGTCCATCCTGCCCAATCACCACCCCGTCCGCATCGCCGAACGTGCTGCAATGGTGGACCAGCTCACAGGCGGGCGCGTGGAGTTCGGCACCGGCCGCTCCAACGCCTACGAGCAGTTGGGCCAGGGCATCGACCCCCGCGAGACCCGCGACCGCTGGGACGAGGCCATCAGGATGATCCCGCAGGTCTGGCAGACCTCGGGGGAGTTTGAGTGGGAGGGTGGTTTCTGGAACGTGCCGCCCCGCCGCGTGCTGCCTCAGCCCTTCCAGAAGCCGCATCCCAGGATGTACCTGGCCTGCACCCAGACCGAGAGCTTCCGCCTAGCCGCCCAGAAGGGCATCGGCGTGCTGTCGTCGGCCTCCTACGCCGTCGACGTGCTGGCCAACCACGTAAAGGTCTACCGCGACGCCATCAAGGACGCGGACCCCGTGGGCGCGGAGATCAACGACTTCTGGGGCAACAACGTCCACTCTTTCTGCGCCAAGGACGACCAGGCAGCCAAGGAGCTGTGCGCCGAGTCCATGAAGACCTTCTTCGGCCCGGACAAGCCCTACATCGCCGGTCGCATCGGCGCCTACGAGGAACTGCTGGAGGCCTGGGGGGGCGTGCCCGATCACCTGCAGGCCGACTTCGGCCGCTGGCTCCGCCAGTCCGACGAGGCCCACCAGGCCCAGGCTGCCGAGGCCGGGATCTCGCTGGACAGCGGGCCCGGTGCGGCGCGCGCCGCCGTGGCCCAGCTGGATGCCAACACCCTGGCCGACCGTGGCGTCATCATTGCGGGCGATCCCGAGAGCTGCATCAAAACCATCAAGACCTACGAGGACATCGGGGTCGATCAGGTCATGCTGATCATGCAGACCGAGACCATCCCCCACGAAAAGGTGATGGAGTCCATCGAGCTGTACGGGAAAGAGATCATTCCGGCCTTCCGCAACGGTGGCAACGGCAAGTAATCCTGCCATTTTAGCTGGACAGGAATGGGGGCGCACTGATGTGCGCCCCTGTCGTTTTCATGAACGAGTCAATTCCTCATTACGACCATTTCTCCCTGGATTTCTACCGGGAGCGAGCATCCGAGTACGCCGCGCTGCGGCAGGTGTTCGCCAACCGTTCCCACTCTGAGTTCCGCGAGGACCGCGACCTGTACCGGCGACTGGCGGAGCTGGCGATCCCCGGCCCAGGACTGGACGCAGGCTGCGGGGCAGGTGCGCTTGAGATGTCATACCTCGAGGGGCTGGGGTTCCGGATGTTTGGTTTGGACGCGGTGGCGGAGAACGTCCGTATGGCCCGCGAACTGCGCCCCGAGTTGGCCGATCGGATCAGGGTCGCCGACCTACGCGACGTCCTGCCCTTTGACGACTCCAGTTTCGAGGTCCTGGTGTGCAATGCTGTGATCCAGCACATCCCGCCTGATGTCTTATTCGGCAGGGTACTGCCCGAGTTCGCACGGGTGCTGCGTCCCGGCGGCGTGCTGCAACTGATGTTCAAGCCGGGGCGCGGTGAAGAAACAGTGGTTGACGGCGCATACGGGGCAAATGGCGTATTGCGCAGCTACCAGATGTATGACGAGCAGGAACTGCTGGAGGCCATCGGAACCCTCGGCCTGCAGCTGATCGATGATGACACCGACGGCAAGATGGGCGGCCTGATCTACTTCGATGACAACAAACCCATGCGGCACTGCATCTTCTGGGCCCGCAAGGGGTGAGATAACGTTCCATATTTTGGTGATGCAAGTAGGGGCGGGTTTCAAACCCGCCCCTACTTGCTGCAAATCACCTGAATCGAAACGATGCCTTTACTCCTAGCCGCCCTTGGCCCCCGCGATGTCGCGCCTCAGGAAAAGAGTGAACGCTGCGGCGGAGAGTACCGCAATGTATATGGTGATGATGATGAAGCCATGGGCCATGTCGGATATTCCGCCGATGGTTGAGATGCTTCCGTCATTGTAGGGCGGCACGTTCTGCCAGGCACTGACGTTCGGGCTAAGCAGGAAAGCGTGGACTTTGTCGGACCAGCTGAAGACCGACAGGATGGGGGCAAGGATGATCCCTTCTCCGATATAGTAGCCCATGGACAGCCCGATGCCGACGCCGTTGGACCCAGTGAGCACCACCAGGAACAGGGCCAGCGTGATATAGGGCAAAAAGGCATACAGCATCCTGCCGTACAGGGCCAGCAGGTCGACTGCGGATATGTCGCTGTAGGGTTCGACGCCCTCGGAGGGAGTGAGCACTGCCTCGGCTATGAATCCGCTGATCGTTACGCCGACGCACATCACGATCATCAGCGCTGCAGTGAACAGGACCACCACCGCGACCTTGGACATCAAGAACTGCCAGCGTCCCGCGCCTTTGCTCAGCACGGGCCGCAGTGTGCCCCAGCCGTATTCCCCGCCGACCACCACCGAGGCCAGGATCACCGCGACGAAGGGACCGAAAAACGACGCGAACCCCAACCCGTTGGAAATGTTCTCCGATGTGGACTGGTAGGACAGGTCCTCGCCGAACACGGCCACCAGCCAGAATATCAGCTGCTGAAGCACCATCACGAAGCCCAGCACGATCCACGGCACCCATCGCCGGCGCAGCTTGAACCACTCCCACCGAGTCAGCTGGGCGACCTGCATTGCCATGGTCATCGGGCCACCTCCCCGAGAGCCTCAGCCTCGTCGGTAACGTCGAGGAAATACTGCTCCAGTGAGATCTGCGCCGGTGTCATCTCGGCAACGTAGACCTCGTTGCGACTGAGGGCGGCGGTTATTTCCCAGGACCGGTCCGCCTCGACACTTGCCACCAGGTAGCCGTTGTCTGCGCTCACGCCGTCCACCCAGGCCAGGGCATTCAGAATCTCCCAGGCCTTTCGGTCGTCGGTGGTACGCAGCCGGACCTGGGGACTGCCGCGTTCCTGCAGGAGTTCGGCCACGTCGCCCTGGGCGATGAGCTTGCCGTGAGAAAGGATGGCCACGCTGTCGCAGACCTGCTCCACCTCGTTCAGCAGGTGGCTGGAGAGGATGACGGTGCGGTCATCTCTGGCCAACCCGCGAATCAGGTCGCGCACCTCCGCCATGCCCGCGGGGTCCATGCCATTTGTCGGCTCGTCGAGCACCAACAACTCCGGGTCACCCAGCAGGGTATAGGCCAAGCCCAGGCGCTGTTTCATGCCCAGCGAGTAGGTCTGGAACTTGTCGCCGCCCCTTCCGCCCAGACCCACCTGCTCCAGCAGGGAGTCCAGCTCGGCGGCATCGCCGCGACCCGAAATGCCCTGGAAATAGGCCAGGTTGTTTCGCCCGGAGAGGTAGGGATAGAAGGTGGGTGTCTCAATGAGTGCCCCGATCCGGTGCAGCTCTTTGTCGAGGCCACCCTGTTCCGGGGAGTTGCCGAAGAGGGCAAAGCTGCCTGCCGTGGGACGTACCAGCCCCAACAGCATGCTCATCAGCGTTGTTTTGCCCGACCCGTTGGGACCCAGCAACCCGTATATCCGGCCGCGCGGTACGTCCAGGGAAAGACCGTCCACTGCCAACACATGGCCGTACCGCTTGGTCAGCCCGTCGGTTCGGATAACCGTGTCGTTCATGGCAGCTCCCGGGATGTGACTGATACGAGCATACGCTTGTTACGGATTTCGTACAAGGAGGTCACTCTGTACTTTGGGCCGGCCAATTGAGCGCTCTTTGCAGGTTAACGAGGTACTCCGTGAAAGCCTTGCGACCTTCCTGGGTGGCGTTCACCCAGGTGCGTGGCCGAGAGTCGACGAATTCCTTGGTGGTTGCGAGAAAGCCGGCATCCTCAAGCTTGCGCAAATGCGTCGTCAGGTTGCCTCCGGTAAGGCCGAGGGCCTTCTGGATGAAGCCGTAGGCCAGCCGTCCGCCTTCCGGCTGCGCAACCAGCATTGTCATCACCCGCAGCCTGGCGGGCTGGTGGATGGTCTCGTCGAGGAAAATGTCCTCGCTGGTCACGACTGGCCGGTCCTGTGGATCCAGGCCGCGCCGAGGACTGTGACGGCCAGCATGCCCGCTCCCGTGGCCAAAGCCGCGATATCACCTCCCCAGTAGGCCGGGATGTAAAACGCCGCCGCCATGCCCACGCCAACCACGGCCAACGCTGGACGATGCAAGATGCCGAACAGCACATAACCGAGGCACACTATCCCTATGGCCACAGGGGGTATTTTCTCCGCCCCGCCCTCAGACCACAATCCGGCGGCTCCGGGGATTAGAAACGCAGCCGCAGTCACAGCCACCCAGAATGCGAATACCCTGAGCCCCGCTTTGCGAGCCGTCGCATGGTCCGCATTCCGGCTGCCGGCGTGGCGTCCGATTAGAGCGCTGCCCACCATTCCTGATGCGGCGAAAACGCCCCACAGCGGACCCGGGTACCACGGATAGTCTGAGGCGAATCCCGGCGCCAACTCTGCTATGGCGAAAATGGTAAAAAGGGAAACCGACACGAGGGCGCCCCATAGCAGCAGTATGTACTCTGTCCCAGCGAGATAGAGGGAACTTTGAGCCTGCGCCAGGGTCGCGTGAATGCTTCGCCATCCCTCTTCGGGGGTTAACTCGGTTCGTTGCACGTTTGACCTCCTTGGCTATCCTGACTGGGATTATTGTATCGCAAACTAGTTTGTATTTCAAACTACTAAATGGGCGATACCCGAATTGAATGTCTAATGTTCCCGCCTGTGGCAACCGCGATGACGATTGCAAAGTAGTTGTCTGAACTATGATTCGCTTGATTTCGGGATTTTGCAGATGGAACCCAATCCTGCTCATCCTTAAATCCTGTGAATCCTGATTCAGACAAGATTTAAGAATGGACCGACCCTGCGATCGTCCCATGGCAACCGGTATGGCGCGTTGAAAAGGGCTGACAGGAACTTATAATGCGCGTGTAGATTCATGCGAGCATTTGAGGAGGCAGCAATGCAACTGGGAGCCATCTTTCCGCAGACCGAGATTGGTGCCGACTCCGCTGGGGTGCGGGACTTTGCGCAAGCCGCCGAGGACCTGGGCTACGAGCACCTGCTGGTGTTCGATCACGTGCTGGGCGCCGACGCCAGTAAGCGCGAGTCATGGGAACGGCCGTACAGCTCGGTGGACATGTTCCACGAGCCCTTCGTGCTTTTCGGTTACCTCGGCGCCATTACGCAGAGGCTGGAGTTCGTGACCGGCGTGCTGATTCTCGGCCAGCGCCAGACCGCGCTGGTGGCCAAGCAGGCCGCCGAGGTCGATGTGCTTACCGGCGGGCGCCTGCGACTGGGCATCGGCGTCGGCTGGAACGAGGTCGAGTACGAGGGCCTCAGCGAGGACTTCACCAACCGTGGCCGCCGCTCCGCCGAGCAGATCGAGGTCATGCGCATGCTCTGGACCCAGGACGTAGTGGACTTCCACGGGCGTTACCACAACATCACCCACGCGGGCATCAACCCCAGGCCGGCCAAGTCCATCCCCGTCTGGTTCGGCGGCGGCGCTCCGCAGGTGGTGCGGCGCATCGGGCGCATGGGCGACGGCTGGTTCCCGCAGTTCGCACCCGACGGAGAGGGCGCCGAGCGCATCGCCGAGATGCGGCAGATCGCCGTAAGCGCTGGCCGCAACCCGGATGACATCGGCATCGAGGGGCGCATCGGCATCGCCACCGACGCCCAGGACGACTGGGGCAAGCTGGCCGAAGACTGGGCCAACGTGGGCGCCACCCACCTGTCGGTCAACACCATGCGCGCCGGACTGAAGGGTCCAGACCAGCACATAGAGGCCATCCGCCGCTTCAAGGAGACGGTGTCGTAGGCCTCGGGCGAGTTTAACCACCGAACGCACAGAGTACACGGAGGCTTGAGAATTTCTGCGTCGATTCCGTGTGCTCTGTGAGATAATGAAATGGAATTCAGGCACTCGGGGCTACGGAGATTTTGGGAGACCGATGATCCCAGCCGCCTTAATCCAAATCAGGTAGGTCGGATTTCAAGCATCCTGACAGGCCTTTCAGAGGTTCATAGTCCCGCAGAAATGGACTTACCAGGCTACCGTCTGCACCAGATGACCGGCAACCGCAGAGGTGTCTGGAGTGTTCGTGTAACCGGAAACTGGCGGATAACCTTTCGCTTCGCTGACGGTGAGGCGGTTGATATTAACCTTGAGGACTACCACTAGAGGTACGTTATGACGGAAAGGAATCCCGCCCATCCGTCTGCTGTCTTGCGAGACAGTTTAGAATATTTGGGCTGGGGTACCTATGAATTCGCGCTGAAGTTGGGGGTGAGCCAGGAGGAGGTTTCGAGCCTGATGCGAGGCCAGTGTGGTATATCGCCCATCGTGGCACTGGCCCTGGAGCGCATAGGTTGGAGCAAGGCCGAATTCTGGATGCGCCTTCAAGCGAGGTATGACCTTGCCCAAGCCCGTCGAGAGATAGAGGCACAAACCGGCGTCGGGAACTAATCAGACGCGCTCATTACTAACAGACTATTAGGGAGCTAGGGCGACCTCGAAACTCTGCTACGACCAAGGCAGCGCGCTGCTGCTCCTGACTCCGCCGATGGCAATCACACCCGTCGCGCTAACCCCGGCGATGGCAACGACCCCTACTGCATTCACCCCGCCAATGGCCACCAGCCCCATGGCGTTGACGCCCCCGATGGCCACCAAGCCCATGGAGTTCACTGGCCCGAAGCTCACCAGTCCCATGGCGTTGAGCAGGCTGAGGGCCGCGATGCCAAAAGAGTTCCAGACCCCCGCAGCGACGATGCCGATGGCGTTCTGGCCGACGGCAATGATGCCGACGTCGGCCCATCCGAGGACGGGGAGTTTCCGCGAATCGGTGTTGTCCTGCGCCATGGTTCTCGCTCCTACCGCAAAATTTCAGGCTATAGCTGCGGTCGGAACAGGCGCGCAACCCGGTCCAGAATGCGGTTGCCTACCTCGTACTTGGTAAGGAGGGGCAGTTCCTCAACGTTCATATCGCGGTCGATGAGCGTCACTCGGTTGGTGTCGGTGCCGAAACCGCTGCCCTCGCTGGTGATGTCATTGGCGGCAATGAGGTCGAGGGACTTGGAGGCGACCTTGCTCCGGGCGTTCTCGACGAGGTCCTGGCTCTCGGCGGCGAAGCCGACCCGCACGAAGTCGCCCAGTGCCGTGGCCAGGATGTCCACGGTCTTGGCGAGCGGGATGGTCAGGTCGTCGTCGGACTTCTTGATCTTCTGGTCGGCGGCGGACAGGGGACGGTAGTCGGCGACGGCGGCGGCCATGATCAGCGCATCGGCATCTGCGGTCCTGGCCAGCACCGCGTCGCACATCTGCTGCGCCGTGCTGACCGGCACGACATCCACCAGCGGAGGAGCGGGCAGCCCCTTGGCGGCGGAGACCAGCACCACGTTGGCCCCACGGTCGCGGGCGGCCTCGGCCACGGCATAGCCCATCTTGCCCGAGGAGTGGTTGGTGATGACGCGCACCGGGTCGATGGGCTCGGCGGTGCCGCCGGCGCTGACTACGATGGTGCGGCCCTTGAGGTCTCCCTCGCGGCCCATCGTGTAAGCGATGTAGCCCAGCAGGTCCGGCGTTTCCAGCAGGCGGCCCCAGCCAACGAGGCCGGAGGCCAGCCGTCCCTGTCCCGGCCCGGCTATGACCGCGCCGCGATTTCGCAGCCGCTCCAGATTCTCCTGCGTGGCAGGATGCTCGAACATGTCGGCGTCCATGGCCGGGGCAACCATCAGCGGCGCCTTGGAGGCCACCACGGTGGTCGTCAGCGGGTCGTCGGCCATCCCCATGGCCAGCTTGGCGATGGTGTGAACCGTGGCGGGCGCCACCACGATGACGTCTGCCTGCCGGGCCAGCTCTACATGCTCAACGGCATACTCGGAGTCGGCGTCGAAGGCGTCGGTGACCACTGGCCGATGCGTCAGGCTGCGGAAGGCCAGCGGGGTGACGAACTGTGTGGCCCCGTGGGTCATGATGGTGTCGACCAGCGCGCCCGCCTGGGTCAGCTTGCTGGCCAGGTCCAGAGCCTTGTAGCAGGCGATGCTGCCGGTCACGCCCAGTACAACGCGCTTGCCACTTAGCACGACGGCACCCCCTCTGGCCTAGTCCGGGTTCTGGTTCAGATCGTAGATGTTGCGCAGGCCGATGAGGGTCAGGTTGGGATTGATGTGGTCGAAGATACCCGTCTCGCGGGAAATGACATCGGCCAGCCCGCCGGTGGCAACGATGGTGGCAAAGCCGCCCAGCTCTCCCTTGATGCGCCCGGCCAGACCCTTGACCAACTCGGCATAGCCCAGGACCAGACCAGCCTGCAGCGCAGCCGTCGTGTTTTGGCCGATGGCCGACGGCGGGGGGGTCAGCTCGATGCGCCGCAGCTGTGACGTGTTCAGGAACAGCGCCTCGGCCGCCACGCTGATGCCGGGGGCGATGGCTCCGCCGAGATACACGCCCTCCGAGGAGATGACGTCGAAAACCGTCGCCGTGCCGAAATCCACGATGATGGTCGGGTAACCGTACAGGTGCTTGGCGGCCACCGCGTCGGCTATGCGGTCGGCGCCAACGTCCCGGGGATTGTCGTAGGCAATCTGCAGTCCGGTCCTCACGGCGCCCGTCACTGTCAGCGGGGTAACTCCGAAATAGGTTGACGCCACCTCTTCGAACACACCGGTCAGGGGCGGCACCACGCTGCACATCGAGACGGCGCTGATTTCCTCGTGCTGCACTCCGTTCAGCTGCAGCAGACTGGTCAGCAGCAGGCCGTACTCGTCCGCGGAGCGACGGGAGTCCGTCGCCGCACGCATGGTGGTGACGAGTCCGGAATCTCCGAAGACGCCGATGGTCACCATGGTATTTCCTATGTCTAAAGCCAGGAGCATGCTTGATATTCCGAATTACTGAGTGGGACCGTCTGCCAAGGTCAACAATCGGGTCTGAAGAACAGCACCGGTTCAATATTGGGTGAAATTATATGCCACCGTTGAAACGGTGGGCAAACGGCACTTGGGCTACAGACTGTGGGGATCCACAGGTTCCCGGTATGCCCTGTGGAGATAACCTCACGATTGTGAAGACATTGTCTGAATCAGGATTCACAGGATTCTGGGATTTTCAGTAGGTTCCCCAATCCAGCTTATCTTTTAATCCTGCAAATCCTGATTCAGACGAATCTTTTGGTGCCTAACTTTGCAATTGATCAGGAAGAGAGACTCGCTGTTTTGGACATCTCGGGGGTTGATGGATATAGTTTCCCGCTGGCGGTTCAGGATTATTTCGGGAACCGTATCAAAGAATGGGCAGGGACTCTCACCATTACAGGCAGGCGCGCCGAAAGGTGATTTACCGGTACGATGCAAGGGATGGGACCAGCGGAGTCGCGACCATTATGGCTGACAGAGGAAAGGCAAAATAGAAACGCAGGCAACTCAGGCGAACCCAAGGGAAACAAACAAGGCGCTGTTTCTTGCGTGCCTTTTCATCAGTGTCTTCGGCGCGATGAACGCGACGCTGATGATTCCCGCTCTGCTGGTCGAGATATCGGATGATATGCAGATCTCGGTGGCAGTGGCCGGGCAGTTGGCCACTGCCACGTTTGCGGCCTGGAGTGTATCGGTCTTCTCCGTGGGCCCATTGTCCGATTCCTTTGGTCGACGCCCCATTGCCCTCGCCGGGTTGCTGCTGCTGGTGGGGTCCCTGATCGGGTCTGCGTTCGCGCCCAACTTCGAGACGCTGATGGCGCTGAGGGTCTTGAGCGGTCTGGGCGGGGGAACATTGCCTCCCACCTTCGTGGGCGCGATTTCCGATGTCATTTCCCCGGAGAGGCGGGCTCGGACGGTCGGCTCACTGCTGGCAGTTGGGCAGCTGGCATCGGTGGTCAGCGTGCCGGCGGTGGAAGTGCTGGCCGACTGGGGCGGATGGCAATTCGCGTTCATAGCCTCGGGCTTGCTGAGCGCAATGGGCCTTGTCGCAGCCTGGCTGTGGTTGCCGAGGGACAGTGGGAACAGGGTTCGCGACCTCGTCATATTCTCCCGCTATTGGTCTCTCTTTGCCTTGGGTTTTTTCCAGGTGGCCCTTACGGTCAGCCTCGCCCACCGCGTCGTCTTCTGGGCTACGGTCAGCTTCTTCGTCGCCTATATGATCCATACTTATGACGTGAGCCTGCGGTTCGTGGCCTTGCCGCTGGCAATAATAGCGACGGGCCAGGTGGTGGGAAGTTACGCAGGCGGGGTCGTGGCTGGGAGCAGACACCGCCCTGCCTTGATTGCCGCGACCTGCGCCAGTGGGGGTGCCTGCGGGTTCCTGTTCTTCGCTTTTGAGTTCCAGCTCTTGGTGGCTGTGGCCCTGGCAACCCTGGGAACGGGCTTGCTGAGTGTTATTTTCCCTGTCCTCGTCGCCGCCAGCACCGAGCATTCGGGAGAGTCCAAGTCTACCGGGGTGGGCATGATGGGCCTGACCAACCAGATGGGGGGCGTATTCGGCGCCGCCATTGCCGGAGGTCTACTGGCGACCACGGGCTACGGTGGGATAGCGTACCTGTGCCTCGGAGCAACCGCCGTGAGTGTCCTTACTGCCCTCCTGTTTGCCAGGCAGTTGCGCATTAACGTCCGGTAAATTTCCGGGACTTTGCGATTCCCAACGTGACCCGCGCGATTCCCCGCGCCTTTCGCGAAGGAATCATTCTCTCGGGCGGTTCTCAATGGAGTATAATCAGGCGGTGCGCGGCGAGGTTCGCGCAGTCTATTGGATAGACCTGAAAGCCCTTCTCGCGGGCGAAAAGGGCAGGAGACATTACGGGAATGAGTAGCAAGTTTCTGGAACGGCTTGAAGAAATCAGGGAGGGGGCGGCACCTCGCTTGGGGTTCGGCGCCACCCGTCCCCCTAAATTGCCCGGTCTGGGCTTGGTCGTAACGACCGACGGAGGCAAGGATGGCGCCGCCGCGGCCGCAGGCCTCGGCCCCGACGCAGTGATAGTTTCGGGATCCTCCGCCGGACAGGCCAGCGAGGTTGGCGAGGCCGCCTCGGGAGTCAACTGGGGTGTCCGGTCCGATTCGCTGACGGCACCGGATGCCGGTTCCTGGCGCGAGGCGGGTGCCGACCTGCTGGTGTTTTCGCTGTCGGGCACCGCGCTGGCAGCAGTGACGTCAAAGGACGCCGCGCGTGTGCTGGCGGTGGATACCGGCTCTTCGCCCGAGGAACTGCGCGACATCAATCCCCTGCCGGTGGACGCTGTGCTGGTATCGCTCCCCGGCGACCCCCACGAATGGACGCTGCAGGATATGGTGGGCCTGGCCAAGGTCAGCGGCCGCGTGGGCAAGCACCTCCTGGCGGAGGTCTCCAGTGCTCCCGACGGGGAGACGCTGGAGGCCCTGCGCAACTCCGGAGTAGCCGGTCTGGTGATCAACCTGTCGGTCGGAGAGGAGGCCATCAACGGCCTCAAGGATTCTCTGCTGAACATGTCCCGCCCCGGCGCGGAGGGCCGCAGCCGTTCCAATGCGATCCTGCCCGGCTCGGTCTATGCCGACCGGCGTCCCGCAGCGCCGGAGCCTGATCCGGACGACGACTAGCGAGGGTCTGATGACCGAAGCGCACCACCCGGACAATGAGCCAGAACCGGATCATGCTCAGAATGAACACGTCCACGAAGTGCACCAGCATTACGGGATACTGCCTGCCGATGGCATCGAGGACCTGACCGACAAGCTGACCGGGTTCATGAACGAAATTGAACTGGGCGGTCTGTCAGACATCATCGGACAGGTGTTGGACGACTTTCTGGACCAGTGCGGCTGCATGCCGGAGGACCTTACCGTGCGGGATGCTTTCGAGCAGATTTCCCGTGGCCAATTGGCCGTTACCCTGGCCTACCAGCTGGGGCGTCTGGAAGGGCGTTCGCCGCAGCTGGTGGATAACCTGGTGGCCCGGGCGATAGAGACCCACGGTTTCCAACCGGTCGAGGAGTCCAACGAGATTACGGACTCGGACATGGAAGACCCAAGGGTTCGGGTCTATCCCAGGATGCGTCGAATGGAATATGTGGAACCGCAGATCCTGCAGGTGCAGCCAAGACCCGACGGCGGTGGCGGCCCTTCCGCGGACTAGCGGTAGACAACGCGACGCTGTGGAATTTGCTGCGACCAACCGAGCACGCGATTCCTGGTCCAGGACAAAGAACAACACTCATGCCAGAATCCCAATCCTGTGTATCCTGTACATCCATGTCAGGAATGAGGGATGACCGATGACGACTTCCGCACCCACCTATGACTTGCTGCTCAGCGGGGGCACCCTGCTCGACCCGGGCCAGGGTATCAACGACCGCCGGGACGTGGCGTTCAAGGACGGCCTGGTTGCTGCCGTTGCCGAGAGAATCGATTCCGCCCAAGCCGACAGGACGGTGGATGTCTCGGGCAAGCTGGTGACGCCGGGGCTGATCGACCTGCACGGCCACTTCTACCACGGCGGCAACCCGACCTCGGTGAATCCTGACGAGATCTGCCTATCCTCGGGTACGACGACGGGCGTGGATGCGGGGAGCGCCGGGTTCCTGAACTACCAGGCCATGCGGGACTACGTTTTCCCGGCTCACCGTACCCGGCTGCTGGCGTTCCTGCACGTCGGCGGCGTAGGTCTGGCCGTCAACCGCGTGCTGGGCGGCGGGCTGCACGATATGCGGGTGATCGACGTCGATGAAACCGCCAACCACATCAAGCAGAACCCCGGATTCTGCTTCGGCGTAAAGGTCCGAATGCACGTCAACGCCGTGGCCTATTGGAACGCCCACGAGGCCATGCGGGCGGCCCGTGCCGTGGCCGACAAGTCAGGCACGAAACTGATGGTGCACGTCAGCGGCACGCCCATCCCGCTGCCGGACGTGCTGGAATTTCTGGGGCCCGGAGACATTTCGACCCACGCATTCAACGGCCACCCGGAGAACATGCTGGACCGGAACCTGAAGATCCGCCCCGAAGTGAAGGCCGCAGTGGACCGTGGCGTCATCATGGACCTGGCGCACGCCAGCGTGCACTGCGACGTGGAGGTTACCCGCGCCGCACTGGAGCAGGGGTTGGCTCCCCATACCATCAGCACCGACATCCACGTTCCCCCGCCGGAACGTAACGTCTACCAGATGAACGACCTGGTCAGCAAGATGCACGCCATGGGCATGGGGTTAGAGGACGCCATCGCCGCCTCCACCAGCACGCCGGCCAGCGTGTTGGGCCTGCAGGATGAGATCGGCTCGCTGGCGCCTGGGATGTGCGGCGACGCCGCTGTGTTCGACCAGCGGGAGGGCCACTTCGTCTGGATGGACTCGGTGGGCAACCTGCAGCGCGGCTCCATGCGCCTGGACACCTACGCTGCTGTACGCGCTGGCCAAGTGGCCTGGCTGGAGGGCCAGCTGGTCGAAATGGGCAACTGCTGAGGCCTAACTCCGGACCTGAGCGGGACCTGGTAATGGACCCCGAGTTGGCTGCGTGACAAAGCAGGTTGCGGGGATGTCCTCCATTGGTGAGAAACAGGGAACGCCCTCACCCTAACTCTCTCCCAGAGGGGGAGGGAATTTGCAACACACTTTCTGAGGAAGCTACGCCACGCTCAATTGGGCGTGGCGTTCAACGTCACGGAGGGGTGGTCTGACAATTCGAACGTGAATTCCACTGTCTCTCCCATGGGGAACAGCGAGCGCTCCACCGCCACCATAATCATGGGCGCGTACAGGTAGGCGTATTCCCGCCCCTGCGCGTTGTCGTCGAGGGCCAGCAGTACGGTGACGCGGTTGCCTCTGACAACGACGTCGGTGACGGACAGCGGGTCTCCCCTGACCGGCCGCCAGACGTAATAGGCAGCCAGCAACACCGACGTTTCGAAATCTATGCGCCCCAGCGTCGTGGCATTGCCGCGACTGACTTTGCTGATGTACCCATCCTCGAAAGAGTCCAGCTCGTCCTCGCTGACGATTACGAACGCTTGTAGTTCCTCTGAGAAGGCCCCGTGTTCCTGCCAGTTTTGCGGGGAAATCCAGCCGCTGTTGACGTAACGGAAGGTTGGTTGGAGATCAGTGGACCTGAGGGCGGGCGGGCTGCCCCAGTCTCCGGCCCAGGCCAAAATCACCACCGCGAGTGCCAAGGTTACGCCGACCACCGCCGCTAGACGGATAGAGGGGAGGCGCATGCGGGCCGCGGGAATGGCGGCTGGCTGTTGTTCCTCTGAGAATTCCATAGATAGGGGTCAATCATACCAAAGCGGGGAAAGAGTTCCCCGCTGATGGATGCGTCTTCCTGTCGGAATCAATGAAAAACGGCCCTTTACAAAAGGGCCGCTCATCGAATACGCGTGCGACTCAAATCGACGACGTGTACTAGCCGGGGTTGTGTCGGGTAACCAACTCGGCAACGCGGGGGTCGATGTTGCCGATCTCTACGCCGCCATCCACCCGGGCCACTCCCAGGTGGGCGTCACGCTGGATTTCCTCCCAATCGGGCTCAAGTTCGTATTGGTCTCGAAGTTCGTCGAAAAGAGAGTCTAACGACTGTTTGTCAAACATGGCAGTTCGAAAACATCCTCCTATAGAAATGCCGTTTTCATGCGGCCTGCCCCTGGTTCGGCAGGCCTTGCGGGCCGGAACCGAATTGGCGTCAATGCCACTATTCCGGGTTGCGGCCACTCACCTTCCATCGCGATGATGTGCGGGGGCTCTCTCCACAATGAAGGCGAAAGCTAGTCTACTCAATCTGGTGTTCTCTGACAAGTCTGTGGAAGACTATCGCTCCCGCAGGTCCATCAGGATAGCGGCGACCCGTGCCTTCGTTGCTGATACAGGTAAAGGATGCCGATGGAGACCGGAATGGCAACGACTATCCCGGCCATCAGGCCGACCATCACCCACGGTCCGAGGCCGATGATCTCATCCATCTGGTCCTTTAGCCAGTGGATCAACTCCGGGTCGGCGGCGTCGCCCTGGTGGAGCAGAAACGAGCCCAGCATCTGCCCGAGACTAGGCATCGACCACCCAGACCGTGCGCGGCTGCTGGTACCGGGCCGAGTACTTCTTCTCGCGGATGCTGAATGCTGATATGGCGGCCAGTCCCAGAAGGGATCCAATGATCGCGAATGGGAGCGTGTAGGATCCGGTCACGTCGTACAGCCACCCGGCCAGGGTGACGCTTACAAAGCCGCCCACCTGGTGGAACAGGAAACTGATTCCCGAAATCGTCCCCAGCGCCCGGAGACCATAGACCTCTGCGGTGAGCGATGAGGTGAGCGGCAGCGTGGCTACCCACGAGAACCCAGCGATGCCCGCGAAGATCCAAAGACCGACTATATTCCAGTTGACGGCAATTCCGCCAATGGCCATCACGCCCATCACGGGGGTAAGCAGCAACAGCAGATAAGCCAGTCCCCGCGATATGTAGACCAGGGTCAACCAGTTCTTGGTGCCGCCGACCTTGTCCGAAAGATAACCTGCAGCTGTTGCGCCCACGATATTGAGTCCGTTCATCACGGCGAAAATCAGCGCGGCAGTGCCGCCCGAGGCGCCCCTGTCCATGGCGTAAGGAATGAAATGTACCGAAAGGATGAACGTAGTCGCCCCGCAAACGAAATAGGCCCCCGACATCTGCCAGAAAGGCGCTGATTTGAGCGACTCTTTCCAGGAAGTCACTTCCAGTGGCCCGGGTACACGTTCCGCCTGCTGCCCCGGGTTTTGCTGATCCGGTTCCTCGTCTCCGTCTGGTAGCAGGTTCATCTGAGCCGGATTGTCCCGGATGAACATCCATCCCACGGGCAGAGTGATAAGGATCACGGCTCCCAGGCCGAGCCACGCAATCCTCCAACTGTCGGTGGCTGTCATGAGGAAGTAGGCGAAGGGCACCATCACCAGCCCGCCCAGGGACAGTGCCGTGGAGTTCAACCCGATGACGGTCGCTCGCTTTCTCCGAAACCAACGAGACAGAAGCGCGGAGGTGTTGGTCAGCGACAGGCCTCCCTGTGCCAATGAGGCCATTACGCCGAAGACGAAAATGAGGAACAGAATGTGCATGGTGAGCGCCAGGGACATGGTGATCAGGCCCAGCAACAAGGCGGAAATGAGGACGAGATTGCGGCCACCGGTACGGTCGAATATCTGCCCCATGAATGGCTGGATTATCCCGTTGAGCAAAACCCCCACGGAAAAAGCTGTGGAGATGATAAGGCGATTCCAGCCGAATTCCTCGGTCATGGGATCGATGAATACGCCGAACCCGTTGCGGGCGCCGGCAGCGGCGAATCCCATGAATACTGCCGCGAAAACGACGTACCAACCGAAAAAAATGGGGCGCTTAACGGGGGGTTGAGCGCTCATGTATGCACCGTTCCCTATGGCAGGACAACGTGGAGGACGAAACCGCCATCATCATACACCCACGGGCAACGGCTAAACTACGGTGCCTATGGACGGGTGGGTGCCTTTTAATTGTTCCCTCTCCCTCTGGGAGAGGGTTAGGGTGAGGGCGTTTTCTCGCTCGGCGGCAAGCTGGCGAAATACCCGATTTCGACACTAACCCCCCAAGCCGAGGGAACAATTGACAGGCTCTGGTCAGTGGGGCCCCTCCGATTGACCCTCGAATCCGGCGGTGCCTACACTGTCTCCGACGAAATCGGGGCTCGAAGAGGTGTAGCCAATGGCATTCAAACTGGTGATCTGTCCTCCCAACTACCAGGAGCACTGGCCGGAACTGCTGCGCCGGGAGATTCCCGACATCGACGTGCATCTCTGCCCCACGGTCGGCGAGGCCATGGAGGTCATTGGCGACGCTGATGCCGCATTCGGCGACATCGTCCCGGAGCTGCTGGAACGCGCCGAAAGACTTCGATGGGTCTCGTGTCCCCAGGCCGGGCCGCGCGCCGGGTATTACACCCGGGAACTGGTCGAGAGCGAAGTGGTGGTCACCAACACCAGGGAGATATACAACGACCATATCAGCGCCCACATCATGGCCTTCCTGCTGGCCTTTGCCCGCGGTTTCCAGGTCTATATCCCGCAGCAGGTGGAGGGTGTCTGGCGCCAGGGATACCCGACCATCTACCTGCCCGAGGCCACGGCGGTGGTGGTGGGCGTCGGCGGCATCGGCGGCGAAACAGCCCGGCTGTGCGCCGAGTTCGGGATGACCGTTCTGGGTGTCGACCCCAGGTTGACCGAACCCACGGCTGGCATGGCCGAACTGCACCGCCCCGAGGACCTGCTGGACGTGCTGCCCAGGGCCGACTTCGTCCTCGTAACCGTGCCTGAGACACCGGAAACGCAGGGGATGTTCACGCTGACGCAGTTCAAGGCGATGAAGGAGACGGCTTTCTTCATCAACATCGGCCGGGGCGCTACGACTGTGCTGGACGATCTCGTGGAGGCGCTGCGGGCCGGGGAGATCGCGGGCGCGGGACTTGACGTATTCCAGACCGAGCCGCTGCCTGAGGGGCATCCCCTGTGGACCTCTCCGGGAGTGCTGATCACTCCCCATGTCGCCGGGGTTGGCCCGTACCTCGACGACCGGCGCACCGAGCTGTTAGTGGACAATTGCAAGCGATTCAACGAGGGACGGATGCTCCGCAATGTGGTGGACAAGGCCAACTGGTTCTAGGTGGGTAACTTCCTCGGATAGCTTATGATGTGGCGCTGTCGCGGGGGTGAGTAGTCCTCAATCGGTGTGCGATAGGGACCGTGGATCATCCCTGTATTGTTGCAATGGCGTGAATCCCGGGCCCTAGCAGTGATGGGGCGAATAGAGCATTTCCCCGCTTCCTCTCACTTGGGCCAACTCCAGTGGTGAATCGCGGCGTTTGCTGTCACGATGAGGGCCAGGCCCAACCCGAGGAGCGGCCAGTGGACCACTCCAGAAATGCCCAGTCCGGCCAATAGCAACAATGACCAGCCGGGTTGCAGGTAAGCCAGGGCGTTAACCGCTGGCCTTAGTCCACCTCCATTGGCTAATGCCCAGAGGATAGTGCCTGCCAGCACGGCAAGCCCCATGAGCAACATAAGCCCAAATTCGGGTGCAGACGGCATTCCCTGGGGAATCGACAACAGCAGGAAGAACGGCGCAGTAACGCCCTGCGCCAAGGCCAGTACCAGCATTGAGCCGTACCAGACCAGGCTGGGACCGCTCCCCAGTCCCGCCCAGTACCAGTCGACGGCCAGGTTTTCGCCAAGCCGCAGGGACGCGACCACGAGCCCGCCACTAACCACCGCGCCTAAGGCCAGCGCCGTCCCGACGACGACGTGCCACCAGTGCGCATCGACTTCGATGGCGACGCCCTCGGACCACATCACCAGGATCACACCGGCAGCGGCGAGCAGGAGTGCACCGCCCTGGCGCCACGTAATCCACCCGGTGGTCAGAAGCGAGAGGACCACGACGTTCGCTGCGGGAGTCATCGCCGTAATCGCCGTCGAAAGCGAAATGTCCACGTATCGGTAGGACAGGCTGAACAGCACGATGTCCACCGTGGTCAGGAGAACGAGGGCCAGCAGCCTTCGCTCTCTCCAGACTGTGTGAGCTGCGGCCCGGAGGCCGGCCCGAGAAAAAAGAGGAGGAAAGGAGAGCGCCAGAAAGAGCAGGATCCCGATCGAAAATGTAAGCCTTGCGATCCCGTTCAGGAGGAGAGGGTTTTCCCACCCGTGAGCGTAGTAGTTGAGCGCGGGAACAACGGCATACGCGAAGGTGGCGGCGACCATCAAAATGGTCGCCCACACCGGTGTCCTCGCCAACCCCGCCACACCCATGGTTGTCATAAGAAACTATCTTATAACCAGTGCTTGCTTTTCCAGCGCCTATCTCTACACAACCTTCTCACCCCCCCTTAGCCCTCCCCATTGAAGGGGAGGAACTCTTGAGATAGTTTCTACAGTAGCTACGAATCGCGTATCCCGAAGGCAATTGGCACAGGCTGGGCGCATCCGACATCCTCGGCTGACGACCGTGGTTGCTGGACAGAGTCAGTTGCCATCGGGAAATGCAGAGGCCCCCGCAATTTAATCCCGCAGGGCTGCGGCGTCGTGGGCGGCGCTGGTGCCGGCCAGCTTGCCGAAGACCATGCCGGCGCTGAGACCGGAACCGCCGGGGTAGTTGTGGTAGAACAGCCCGCCAACCATCTCCCCAGCGGCGTAAAGCCCGGGGATGGGCTCCAGGCTGGTGTTCAGCACGCGCCCCCGGTTGTCGATGCGCACCCCGCCAAAAGTGAACGAGATGCCGCAGGTTACTGCGTAGCCAAGGTAGGGCGGCGTGTCGATGGGCTGGGCCCAGTTGGTCTTGTCGGGGCTCAGGCCCACGGTGCGGCGGCCGTCCTTGACCGTCGGGTTGTAGGGGATGTCGGTCTGCACGGCTGCGTTGTAGTTCTTGATTTCGGCAGCGAGACCGTCAGGGTCGATGTCCAGGCGGCGAGCCAGCTCCTCGATGGTGTCGGCCTGGGCCATGGTGACCTGCGGAATGTGGTACTCGTCGCGGAGCAGGTGCTTGACCTTGTCGTCGAAGATCTGGAAGGCCACACCCTGCGGCTGGGTCAGCAGCGCCCGCCCGTAGGTGACGTAGGTGTAGTTGCGGAAATCGTATCCCTCGTCCAGGAATCGTTCTCCGTTGACGTTGACGATGACGCCAAAGGGGTATGAGTGCTTCTGGTACAGCTCGGTGACGGTACGGTCGCCGTAGGCCGGCGCATTCAGGTCCTAGGCCACGGCATGGCAGCTGCTCCAGTGCCCGTGAGGCACGGCCCCGGCCTCCAGTGCCATGCGGATGCCGTCACCGGTGTTGTAGGGAATGCCGCGCACCTTCACCAGCTCCCAGCCGGGCCCCAGGTAGCGGCAGCGCATCTCGGCGTTGGCCTCGAATCCCCCGGCGGCCAACACCACGGAACTGGCGTAGGCGTCCTCCGTGCCCTCGGGACCCAGCATCCGCACGCCGTTCACCCGGCCCGTGGGATCCAGCAGAAGTTCCTTGGCCTGGGTGGAGTAGCGCACCTCGATATTCTGTGCCCTGCATACGTCGAACTGCTGGTCGGAAAGGCCCTTGCCCGCGCCCACGGCCTCCACCAGCAGACCGCCCCAGAAGCGGTACTTGTCGATGGCCTCGTCGCGGAACGCCTGGCGCCCATAGGACAGGACGAACCTGACGCCCTTCGAGCGCATCCACTGCATGGTGGGCAATGACTGGCTGACCAGGATCTGGGCCAGTTCCGGGTCGCTTAGCCCCTGGGTAACGCGCATCATGTCGTCGTAGAACTGGTCCTCGGTGTAGCTGCCGACTTCCACCGATTCCTCCTCGGTGGGGGACATGTCGGGGATGACCGTCTTGATGTCCTCCAGACCGTCAAAGGCGAACCGGATGATTCCTCCGGTGAAGTACGTGTTGCCGCCACGGAAATACTCGGGCGCCTTTTCCACCACGAGCACCGACTCGGCGGTCTCCCTGGCGGCGATGGCTGCGGAAAGGGCCGCGTTGCCAGCGCCGACCACTATGACGTCATATTCCTTGGGCATCGAAACTGGCCTCCTATGTGCCTGCACAATTCCCCTCAATTGCACGGAGCAAGGTCGGGGTAGAAAAACTACTCTGTCATATAATAAGCCCGACTTCCATCGATGTGAAATCAACGGGCGACCAACGCCCGCCTGTGCTGGATGGCCGGCCGTGCTGCCAATGAAATTCCTGCCCACCCTGACCGTCGTACTGTGCTTCCTGCTGTCCTTGGCCTGTGGGTCGGAAGGCGACTCGGGAGAGCAGGTTGCCACTCCGGACCTCGGAGCGACGGTGGAGGCCGCTGTGTCTGCCGCACTGCCCACGGATACGCCCCTTTCCACTGACACCCCGGCGCCGATGGGCACGTCGGTTCCGACGCCCACCGCAACACCAGCGCCCACGGTCACGCCTCCGCCAGTCCCAACGGCCACGCGGCGACCAACCCCCACGCAGCGTCTGACGGCCACGGCCACACCCACAACGTCGCCGGCGGCGGTGCTGAGCGAGATGGTCAAGCAAGTCCGGCCGTCCGTTGTGAGGATCGATAGCGGGGTCGGCAGCGGATCGGGGGCAATCTTCGAGACACAGGGCCGCACGGGATACGTCATAACCAACCAGCACGTAGTCGAGGGCGCTGTCGAGGTAAACGTCACCGTCAATGACTCGGACACTTATCGTGGCAGAGTGCTGGGAATCGACTCGGTCCGTGACCTTGCGGTGGTCAGCATTTGCTGCGGGATGTTTCAGACGCTGAAATTCGGCGACGCATCAGATTTGGAACCTGGGGACGAGGTGGTGGCCATCGGTTATGCCCTGGGGCTGACCGGGCAGGCCAGCATTACACGTGGCATCGTCTCTGCCATCCGTTACGACTCGGATCTCTGGAGCGACGTCATACAGACCGACGCGGCCATCAACCCGGGCAACAGCGGAGGCCCGATGCTGTCGGTTTCCGGCGAAATCCTGGGAATCAACACCTACCGGATATTCGAGGCGGGGTCCGGTAGGCCGGCGGAAGGATTGGGTTTCGCCATCTCCGAGAGGACGGTCCAGGCGCAAATCCCGGCGTTGAAGATAGCGCAGGCAGCCCTCACACCCACTCCAACTCGCAGGCCACAGCCCACACCGGCGGCGTCGACATCCGGCAGCTATGGACCCGTTAGCGGGGAGTTATGGCACGATCCGGCCGACGGCTTGATAGAGGACGAATACGCCGGAGTCTCCCTCTCTGACATGATTGTTAGGGCAACATTCGTGAATCCGTATTCTGCAGGCTCCGGTTCGTGGGACTACGGGTTTGTTATTCGAGACAGAGGTACCGGTTCTTCCTCAAGGTTCATAGATGTGGTGGTAACCAGTCGCGGGCGGTGGGAAGTATCCTGGCGAGTGGGTGGTAGCCCTCAGAGTCAGGATATTGCGGATGGGACACTCGGGAGATTTGAAACGAGCGCCTCCGGACGTAATGAACTGTGGCTTGCGGCTTTCGGGGAGCGTGGCTTGCTTTTTGTGAACGACGAGTTTGTGGCAATGCTGGACCTGTCGGGCGTTGATGGACCGGGTGATGTTGCGGTAATAACCGGCGCTTTCACCGGTAATGAGGTATCTGGGGCCGTCACACGCTTTGAGGACTTCGAGATATTTCCGCTCCTGAAACGTTACGGTCCGGTTAGCGCAAGGCTGCAGAAGGAGCCGGGTTTTATTTCAGAGCATCGCAGCGGGGTCTGGACCAACGACCTGGTCGCCGAGGCCCAGTTCTCCAGGCCCCTAGGGACGGATTGGGACTACGGGTTCATAATTCGAAATCCCATTTTCGACCGCTTGGAAGTCATCGGAGTTGATGGCGACGGATCGTGGTTCCACGATACACGCGACTCCCTTGACCCCGAATACACTGAAATAGACGGCGGACGCTTTCGGGAGTCCGCCGAGTCTCATAGGAGCAGCAATCATTTGCTCGTGATGGCTTTCGGGGAGGACGGCTTGTTATTCGTCAATGGCTCCCTGGTCGCCAATCTGGATCTGACGCACAACTTGGATATTGGCTCTGTGAGCGTGATGGCCGATTATTTCCTTAATCACCAGAGTTCGCCCAGTTTTTCCAACTTCAACGTTTGGACACCACAGCCATGACGACGCCTATCGACCCACCCCAGGTCACCCGCTGCGCATGGGCCACAACGCCGCTCGGGATCGCATACCACGATGCTGAGTGGGGAGTTCCACTCCACGACGACCGGCAGCTGTTCGAGTTCCTGGTGCTGGAGGGCGCGCAGGCCGGGCTCTCCTGGGAACTGATCCTCAACAGGCGCGAGTCATACCAAGAAGCCTTCGACGGATTCGACCCGGCTGTCGTTGCCGATTACGGCGATGAAAAAGTAGCGGAGCTGCTGGCCAACCCCGGCATCGTGCGGAACCGCCAGAAGGTGGCGGCCGCCATCGGCAATGCCCGCGCTTTCCTGACTGTGCAGCAGGAGTTCGGTAGCTTCGACGCCTACATCTGGGGATTCGTGGAGGGCTCTCCCATAAGGAATGCCTGGGAGTCGCTGGACCAGGTGCCCGCCAAGACGCCGCTGTCCGAGGCGATGAGCCGCGACCTACGCAAACGCGGTTTCCGGTTTGTCGGCCCCACCATCTGCTACGCATTCATGCAGGCTACCGGCATGGTAAACGACCACACCACCGACTGCTTCCGCTACGGCCAGGTGGGGTAGCGAGTGGGGTACTGCGGATTTCTCAACTGGTAAGATGGTTCCGCCACCATTGGCAACAGGGAGGTAAGGCCTTATGACGGGCGCCGAAGTCAAGGCTAGAGAATATGCCCAAGCTGCCCAGGAACTGCTCGACGAGGCTGACCGGGAATTCGGACGGTGCAATATCGGATTGACGTCGGAAAAGCTGTGGGAGGCGGCTGCCAGCGCCGTGAGGGCAGTATGCGTGTGCCGGGGCTGGCAGCACGAGGAATACGAACACCTGCGGGATGCTATTGACCAACTGGTCAAAGAAACCGGCAACGATTCTCTGTACACCGGATTCAGAATTGCCTACGACGGTCAGCTGTTCGTGGGCAGTATGGAAGACGACGATGTGGACACCGATCGCCCTGTGGTCCGGCGGCTGGTGAATAATCTGATGCCCTTTGCCGATGTGAAGGGCGAGTAACAGCCAGATGATGGAAACACCTTCTCAGAAACACACCCGAATTGCGGTCCGTTTCCTGGCGTCAGCTGAAACATACCTGGTGAAAGGGGACAATATTCAGGCGTCTGAAAAGCTGTGGGGAGCTACGGCACATGCCATCAAGGTGTATTGCATTGGCCGGGGCTGGAGGCATGGGAGGTATGCCCACCTGTTGCGGGCAATGCAGCGGCTGGGTAGTGAAACACAGGACAACTTCTGGTTCGATGGGTTCAAAGTCGCATATCGTAATCACCTCAATTTCTACACCGATGAAAAGAACGCCGCAGACGTGGAGCGTGACATTCAAAGAGTCCGCGATTTGGTGGAGAAGCTGCTGGTCTTTTCAGGTATAGAGGAAAGGAATACGGGCAACTGAGTGGACATAACATGTTGCCGTAATTGCTTCTTGACTAGTAATATAGCCATAATTCAAAAATCGCCCCGCTGAGGGCGACAGCATTTTCATTCGGGAGTATCAATCTGATGAAAGCGGCCAGATTAGTCGGCCCAAAACTATTCGAACTCCTTGAGGCGGAGCAGCCCACGGCCCAGGACGGCGAGTGCCTCGTGAGGCTGGAGCGCGTTTCCGTCTGCGGCAGCGACATACGCCACGGATTCGCGATCAACCCTGAGGAATACTATCCAGCGCCCATCGGACACCCCTGCCACGAACTCGCGGGCACCATTGTGGACAGCCGCACCGATGCCTACCACGAGGGGCAGCGGGTTATCGTGATCCCCCCTCGCGGATCAGCGGGTCTCGTTGAGTACATGGTTTCCGACCCCAGCCGGATGATTCTGCTTCCGGACGAAGGATCGCTGGACGAATGGGTGATGTGCCAGCCCTCCGGCACCGTGCTCTATTCCTGCCAGCAGATGCCCAACCTGCTGGGCAAGAACGTTGTCGTGATGGGACAGGGCAGCATTGGCCTGAGCTTCACGATGATCACCTCGCGAATCGGAGCGCGCAACGTTATCGCCGTCGACCTGCTGGACAATCGGCTGGAGGCGTCCAAGACCTTCGGTTCCACCTACCAGCTGAATCCCGACAGGGACAACCTGGAGGAGGCGGTGGCCGAGATAACCGGAGGAGCTGGCGCCGACGTGGTGGTGGAGGCAGCGGGCTACGCCGACACCTTCAACATGTGCTTCCGCCTGGTCCGCCAGAACGGGACGTGCATCATTTTCGGCATCCAGGAAGAGGAATTTATTCCTCTGGAACACAACTGGCTGATGGACAAGCAGCCGCGCATCATCCCCACGACGGGCGCGCGCAGTGGTGACCCCATCAGTCATATCCAGGAAATCGTCGCCCTGCGGCAGCGCGGCTGGTGCGACCCGTCGCCGCTGGTTACTCACCAGATGGGCTTCTCGGATGTGCAGAAGGCATACGATATGTATGACCAGCGACAGGACAACATCATCAAAGTGGTGATGAACATCAACGAGTAGTTCACTTATCGCGCGGAAATTCCCATAGCTTTGGTCTTCTCTGGCCAATGAATGCAATCTGATTCCGGCCTCTTGGTCCTGGAGGCAGTGCCGGGTGGTGGCGTGTGAAACCAGGAGATGAAATCAGGCTGGTAAAGGAAAATCTGGCTTTCGCCGTGTCCCTGCACACAGGGGCGAAGGCAGGAAGGATACCGCCGGGCGCGCTGGCTGGTGCGGCAGGCGATGGCGCTCAGTTCGGCCAATTGGCGGGCGGACAGCATCGGACGAGGCAGGAGATGGCTGCCGAGTTGACCCGTGGTGCGGCCAACCAGATGCGTGCCTCTTTCGCCCTATCCGCCCTGCAGGCTCAGAGAAGCCTCGAGGAGGCCTTCGGCGGAGAGCCGATCCGGGAGGAATGGCCCGAGTTGCGCGCCGCCCGTTCGGCCATGTACCTGATCGGCCTGGCTGTGAACCGCTCCATCCTCCAGCCTGTGTGGGAGTGCCCTCCCGCCTATCGTCGCATTTTCCACATTCGGCGGTTCGGATTCACACTGAATGCCTCGGCCCTGGAGGGGCAAGTGCTCAGCTGGGACGATTTCGGCGGCCTGGAGCGATATCTCCACCTGCTGGAATACTGCGCCTCCAGTGCCAATGCAGCGGTGGACTCTGGCGCTACGAGGACCCTGCCCAGGTATCTCGCCCCTGGACAGACCCGGTTCGGAGGAGTCCTCGGCGCCCCTGATGCCCCGGAAGTTGAGGGGGAGGACCCACCGGTAGCCGTACCTCCCAAGGGATATCCGGGCGACCCCCCCGAAAGGCGGCTGGCGCCTGGTTCACCTCCTTTTGTTCCCCCAATCACCTCGGGTGGAGAGGACGAGGAGGAGGACAGCTGGGACTCCATTCTTGCGGAACGAGCCGATCAGTGGCACTCGCCCACCGTAGAAGGGGAACTGGCGACCCCTCAGAACGGCCACAATGGCCATTTCAATGGCAACGGGTCCTCGATTGACAGAATCCCGGTCGGCAATATCGTCGGGCAGTTCGTTGCGGAACGGTGCGACACCGGCGAGGACCGCCGGATGCTGGCGGGGGAGCTGTACGCCGGGTTCCTCGGCTGGTGCCATGACTCCGGACGGCAGCCGGTTTCCCAGCGGGCTTTCGGGCTGAGACTCTCAGGCCTGGGCATGAAGCGCAAACGGCGCGGGCACGGCAAGCACTGGTGGGAAGGGATACGCCTGGCAAGTTCCTGACCGGTCCCGGAATGACTCCAAGCCGTTTCGCGGGTTAGGCCAATCCAGGCTCAACCTATTGCACTTGGGCAACCCTGTCTAGTGACGATGCCCCGAATGGTGATGACCATCATGCTGGTGGTCGCCGCCCGGCGACCCGACTTCGCTCAGTCAACACCCGGGTTGATCGTAGTTTCCGCAGCACCCGCGTAGACGGCGAATTTTCGTCCAGGAATTATCAGCCACACGCTTGATCTTCTGCCCCAATACCATGGGTATGCGCAGATTGGCGATGAAAGCGAATTTAAGCTGTCTTTTTTCTGACATAATGTGCCCCATTATGCTGGTGTGGACCGGCAAAGACAATTTCTCAGACAGTGTATTGGACGGGGCCCTCAGTCCGCCATTCATCCGTCCTGTTCTTGGGAGGCTATATGTCCAGGCATCCAGAATACATTGACCGGTTGTCGCAATTTGTATGCAATTTGCGCTGGGAAGATCTCAACCCCGAAACCAGGGATGCGACTCGAACAGTGGTGCTGGATACTCTCGGGGCCATGGTGGCCGGTAGCAGGCTTCCCGAGAACCGGAAGCTGGCCAGGATGGCCGCCCGGATGAGCGGGACGGGTGAGGCAACCATCATCGGCCATCCAGACCTGGCAGGACCGATGCTTGCCTCGCTGGCTAACGGCACCGCCGGGGTCGCGCTGGAGATGGATGAGGGCAACCGGCTGGGCGGAGGACACGCTGCCATCCATGTCGTTCCGCCGGCACTGGCCGTTGCCGAGCAGGTGGGCGCATCGGGCCGTGAGTTCCTGGAGAGTGTCATAGTGGCCTACGAGGTCACATCCCGCATCGGCACGGGTACCACGGTCCGCCCGGAGGTGCATTCCCATGGTACCTGGGGCACAGCGGGCGCTGCAGTCGCGGCTGCCCGGCTGATGGGGCTGGACCCCTCGGAGACTGCCGAGGCAATTAGCCTCGCCGCGTCCATGAGTCCCGCCAACACCTGGACTCCCTGCATTGAGGGAGCGACGGTCCGTAACCTGTACCCTGGGCGGTCCGCCATGCAGGGGATAATGGCGGCCAACCTGGTGGAATGCGGATTTACCAGCCTGGAGGACGGCCCTGCCGATATCTACGGCTCACTGCTGGGCAGCGGGTTTGACGCCGAGGCAGTGGTGCAGGGCCTGGGTGAGCAGGATGCGCTGCGCATTCAGCAGAACTACTTCAAGCTGCACGCCTGCTGCCTGTACAACCATCACGCACTGGACGGGATGCAGCACATCCTGCAGCGGGGGGAGTTCGGCGCCGGCGACGTGGAGAGCATAGACGTGGTTGCCCCGCCGCTGGCCATGATCATGACCGACCCGGCCCCGCCGAACATGCTGGCGGCCAAGTTCTCGCTGCCCTACGCCCTGGCGGCCACCGTCACCCACCGGTCGACCGACATCACGGCTTTCTATCCAGAGAGGCTGATCGACGAGGATACCCTGGCACTGGCCCGAAAGGTGGCCGTTTCCGCCGATCCCGAGATGGACCTGCGCCGCTATGACTACCCGGCGGCCCGCGTGACCGTCTCGCTGAACGACGGCAGGACGCTGAGCGAGTCGGTGGTGGCCCACCACGGCGACCACCGCAACCCCGCCCCGGCCGACGAACTGCACCGGAAGTTTGCCTTTCTAACCGGGGAACTTCTCGGCGAGCAAGGCGTCAGGGATGTAACCGACTCTGTCTCCCGGCTGCACGAAATGGGCGACATCCGGGAACTGACCGCTCTGCTGCGAGGTGGCTGACTCGGCTATTCCTCTTTGTGCTCCACCGTAACCACGGTGTGCAGCCCGCCCCGTATCTTGTAGTCCAGCGCGATCTTCATGCGGCGAGGCTGGCAGCAGGCCACCAAGTCGTTGAGGATGCGGTTGGCGGCGTGTTCCTGCACGATGCCCACGTCACGGTAGGACAGCAGGTAGAATTTCAGGGACTTCAGCTCGATGCAGCTGTCAGAGGGCACGTAGGTGATGACCAGCTCACCGGTGTCGGGCAGGCCGGTCCACGGACAGACGGCGGTGAACTCGTCGGTGTCTATTACCACCTCGGTATCCCGCTCCGGATACTCGTACTCGAAGGTCAGCAGGCACTCGGGCTCAATGGCCTCCTCACCCTTTGCGGGCAGTTGCCTGTCCAGCCCTTCATATTGCTCTTTCAACTGGGGTATCGTTACCATTGCGAACTCCGTCAGAACCTGTTCTTTCAGCCATCTTAAGTGGCGGTTTCGACGCCTGTCAAAGCGGGTCTCCCTTGCGTCTCTCGGTTGCGGCAGTCTAATATAGGCAATCCTCCAGGTATCCACTGGTTGGAATGCGGAGCCCATGTTTTTCGAGGTCATTCCCAGATGACGCAAACCCAACAGTCCGGTCTCAGCCTTGCCGAACTCGACGCCATGAGCATAGAGGAGGCGCAGGCCCTGGGCTTCGAGGAGCGGGACGGACTGCTTGACCTGATCATTGAGCAAGGCCGGCACGAGGCCACCGACGCCGTTTCCCACCGCACCGGCTTGTACACCGACTACTTCGAGGAAGACCTGACACGGATGCTGAAGGTGAGGGCGGTCAAGGTCTACTGCCGGGGCACCACCTCATCCGACTTTGAGGGCCATCCGGTGGGGGAGACCTACCAGGAGCAGTACCGTGCCTGCTTCCGCCACGTGGAGACCATACTGACCGCCGCCCGCACCGACTATGGGCGCGTCATCAAGATGATCGTGTTCCTGACCAATATGGACCTCTGGAGCGAGTTCAACCAGATTTACCGTGAATTCATCCCCAACCCGCCCTGCCGGGCCGTCATAGGGACCACGGGGCTCGCCCAGAAGCCACTTGCCATCGAAATTGTCGAGTGCGTCGCCTATCGGGTGGCCGACTAGGACGCAAGGCCACCTCTCCGAGAGTCCTTCTCTCCAGGGGAGGAGTGAACCCCGTTATCGTTATCCCCTCTCCCAGCGAGAGAAGGTTAGGGAGAGGGAGAAATCCTTAACAGAGAGAACCGTCGAGGAATCCGAAACCGAAGGAGGTCGTCATGGCTGAACTGACCCTGGCCTACAAGGCCAAGAGCTACAGCACGGGCACCCTGGGTCGCGCCATCTGCAATGCGCGGAACCACCACTGGGTCGCCGATGACCCGGGCGGAGACGAGATCGGGGCCGGAGAGTTGTTCTTCTCCGGGATCACCGCCTGTGCCGTCAACATGGTGGAACGGATCGCCAACTCCGAGGACATCGCCCTCGACTGGATGGAAGTGGACATCGAGTCCTATCGCGATCCGGAAAAGACGCCTGGCGACATCACCCTGTACGACGCCATAAAAGTGCACTTTACGATGTGGGGAGTGGACGACGATCAGGCCCACGAGCTGGTGGAAACCTGGAAACGGCGTTGACCCCTCTATGGTTCGGTCGCCGTGGCGACTGCGGATACCACCGTCGGACTGACCTCCCACTCGGAAAAGAAACGCTAGGGGAAAAGGTTTAAACACAGAGCGCACAGAGAACACGGAGAGATATTGAACAAGCAAAAGATCTCTGTGGCCTCTGTGTTCTCTGCGGTTAATTAAAGAAGGTTTGGAATGAATATCTGCTCGTTTTTGCCCAGCGCCACCGAGATTGTCTACCAGCTTGGCCTGAAGGACAGCCTCAAGGGCGTCACCCACGAGTGCGACTATCCACCCGAGGCTCGCGACAAGCCGTGGGTGGTGCGCAGCGTTTTCCAGGGTCAGCAGCCAACCAGCGGCGAGATCAGCCGGGTCATTTCCGAGCGCCTGGAACAGGGGCTGGGCATCTACGAGATCGACGAGGAGGTGCTGCAGGCCGCCGAGCCTGACCTGCTCATCACGCAAGCCATTTGCGAGGTTTGAGCCATCTCCTCTCGGCAGGTCGCCGAGGTGAGCATGACCCTGGCCAAGCAGCCCGAGGTACTCTCCCTCGACCCTCAGCTCTTGGGCGACGTCATCCGGAACATCCGGACGGTGGGCCGGGCCACGGGGGCTGAAGAGAAGGCAGACGAGATCGCCGAGGACATGGAGGCCCGCATCGAGGCGGTGGCCGCCCGGGCCGCCGACGCCGACAGCAAGCCCAGCGTGCTGCACGTGGAGTGGGCCGAACCGCTGATGTGCGGGGGGCACTGGGTTCCGGAGATGGTGGACATCGCTGGGGGCGCAAACACCTTCGGAGACAAGGACACCGGCACCTTCAAGCTTGAATGGGACGATGTAGTCGAGCGCCAGCCAGACATTATCGTGATGATGCCCTGCGGCTTCGATGTTAAGCGCGGCATGCAGGACGTTCCCATACTGGCTGAACGCGAGGGTTGGAAGGACCTTCCGGCCGTCCGCAACGACAGGGTCTACGTCGTCGACGCCAGCGCCTACACCAGCCGTTCCGGCCCGCGTCTGGTAACGGGACTGGAAATAATGGCCGAGATGATCCACCCGGAACTGTTCAGCGGCTATATACCGGAGCAGGGCGCGCTGCGGCTGTTCAACGCGTAGCTAGAAAGGTTGCCTGAACTGTGATTTTCCTGATTACCTGATTAACCCTGATTTGGTGGTTACTGGTGAAGCGGGACGGCTGCCCAGTTTCAATCAGTGGAATCCCACTGATCCATTGAATCCCAGTTCAGACGATGCTAATTCAGCCGAGGGCCCTTGAACGGGTTCTGACGCTGCAGTTCTTCATCCAGGGCGTGGTTGCGGCGCTTGAGCAGCGGGACCAGCCGGTTCAGCCGGTCGGCGGCGGTGGGCACCTCGAGGAGTTCCTGCCGCACGGGCACGGGGGCTTCCAGGTTGGCGGCGATGGTGTAGGAAAGCTCCACCGGGTCGGTGGGTATCTCAACTTGGGACGCGTAGCCGCCGGTAAGTGAGATCAGGTTGCGCATGAGCCGGCTGAATTCCTCGGTGATTTCCGAAGAAATACCGGAGAAATCATCCCCGACAGGCTCGTCAAGGAGTCTGACCAAGGCGGCCACGTGGGGTTCCTGCTGGGTAATCTCGACAATCTCGAAGCGGCGCTCGCCCTTGGTCATGACGTTAATGCGCCCCTGCTCCAGCATCTGGGAACGCAACACTCTCGTGGTGGTGCCGATGGGCTGCGGATCGGCGGGCGATCCCACCTCCTGCCCTGATCGGATCAGCGAGACGCCGAAGGGAGTGTTGTAACGCATGCAGTCGCCGATCATCGCCTTGTAGCGCTCTTCGAAGATATGCAAGGGTAGAGGCATACCGGGAAAGAGCACCAGATTAAGGGGAAACAGCGGTATTTCGACTATTTCATCGTTCGCGCTTGCCATGGTTTCGGAAGTATAGCACAGCCTTCACGTTGGGTTGACACCCAGTTGCAAGCGTTCGCATAATTACGGCATCCAAAAGCCTACGTAGCCTGAGCGCTTGAAAAAAGGCAAGGTGAGCCGATAATTATGGCCAACACAATTACCGACGCTGAACTGGACGGTCTGCTCAAGGGCGATGCGCCAATTGCGCTGATTGATGTCCGCGAGTCCGGCGAATACAACAGCTCCCACATTCCCGGTGCTGCCCTCATTCCTCGGCGCCGGATCGAATTCATCATCGAGGACGCGGTTCCAGCCAAGGGCGTGCAAATCGTGGTCTGCGACGACGACTGTCAACGCGCCCCCCTCGCTGCTGCAACGCTGGAGCGGCTGGGATACACCAACGTTTCCGTCCTTGATGGCGGCGTTAACCGGTGGTCGGCCCGCGACTATCCCACCGAGTGGGGCGTCAACGTTCCCAGCAAGGATTTCGGCGAGATGCTGGAGGTGGTGCACCACGTTCCGGAGATCAGCGCCGAGGACCTGCACGAGCGTATCGAGCGGGGCGACAAGCTGGTGATCCTGGACACACGCACTCCTGAGGAGTACCAGCGGTTTGCCATCCCCGGCGGCCGGAGCATGCCCGGCGGCGAACTGGCCCTGCGCATCACCGACGTCCTGAACGAGATTGACGACGACACCACCGTCATCCTGAACTGCGCCGGCCGCACCCGCAGCATAACCGGCACCCACGTACTGCAGCGCATGGGCATCGAGGCCCTGGGGCTGAAGAACGGCACGTCGGGCTGGCTGCTGGCCGGGTTCGAGCTGGAGAACGGGGCAGACCGCGTCGAGCTTCCCGAGGTCACCGAGGAGGGCCGCGCCGCCGCCGAGGAATACGCCGCGAAGCTGGCGGCGGAGGACGGCGTCCGCTACATGTCTCCTGACCAGCTGGCTGATCTGATTGCCCGGCGCGACAGCCAGCCCGTTTACCTCGTTGACGTGCGCACCGACAAGGAATATACCGACGGCCATATTCCCGGATTCCGCTGGTGGCCAGGCGGCCAGGCGGTGCAACGCGCCGATGATGTGGCTGTGGTCAAGAACGCAACCCTGGTGTTCTGCTGCGACGGTCGTGCCCGCAGCACCGTCACCGCGTCTTTCTACCGCCAGATGGGACACAGCGAGGTCTATGTGGTCGACGGCGGCACCCTGGCCTGGGCCGCCTCAGGTCGAGAACTGTCTCCAGGGATGGAGAGGACTTCGGTGGCAGGACTGGGCGATGCATTCCGCAGCGTCAACCTGGTTTCGGCACAGCAGCTGCACGACAGCCCGTCCGATGTGGTCCTGTTCGTCGACACCAGCCAGGACTTTTCCGGGGGCCATACGCCCGGCGCAAGGTGGGTGTCCCGCAGCTGGCTGGAAATCGAGATCGGTGAAATCGCGCCGGACAAGGCAGCGTCCATCACTGTGACCTGCAGTTCCGGGCGCAACTCGGCGCTGGCCGCCGTTACCCTTGGCCAGCTGGGTTTCAGCAACGTGTCGGTGCTGGAGGGCGGAATGGGCGCCTGGCGAGAGGCCGGGCTTCCGGTGGAGCAGGGGCTTACCGGCATCGTGCGGCCTCCGGCCGACATCAACTACCTGGGCGTGGATCGCAGCTACGGCGAAATGATGAACTACCTGCGCTGGGAGACGGAGCTGGGCTTCAAATACGCCACCAGTTCGTAACCCCAAACCGGCCCTGCCGACGGCGAAGGAATATGACACCCAAAGAACGGGATGACAAAATAGCGTCGTACGGCAGGGCTTATGAAACTCTGATCGATGGGGTGCGCCAATTTCCCGAGGAAATGTGGGACTTCCGCGACGAGCACGGCTGTTGGAGCATCAGGGAGCATTTGGTCCATATAACCGATAGCGAAGTCAACAGCTACATCCGCTGTCGCCGTTTCGTCGCGGAACCGGGGCAGCCGCTGATGGCCTACGACGAAAACGCTTGGGGAGCGGCCCTGGGCTACACCGAACAGGACCCCCGGCAGTCCATGGAGTTGTTCCGACTCCTGCGCCATCAGACCCACAGCCTCATCAAGACGCTGCCGGAAAAGGCTTGGGCCAATGTCTGCTACCATCCCGAAAACGGCGATATGACGATGGATGACTGGCTGGCCGTATACGAAGCTCACATCCCGGAACATCTTAGCTACATGCAGGATAACTACGACGCTTGGCTCAAAACCCGCCAGAAAAAGGGTTAGAGTAACGTTCCAAGGAACTGGAATGCCAATGTTGACTGGGGAAGGAGGACCTGGATGACTACTCAAGAAGGCGCGGTGCCAGATTTTCTCAGAATGGATGAGTCCATTGGATCCGACGCAGCCAACGCCGGGCTCACCGGCGACTGGTACGGCTGGCCGTCCAAGGAAGTGACTCCGGTGACCCTGCTGGACGACGAGGGCCGCACGGTGCGTATCCGCACCCCGGTTATGGATCTGGAGGGGCTGATCACGCCGACACCCCTGCACTACACGGTGCAGCACTTCGACGTGCCGCCTTTGATTCCTGCTGACCAGTGGACGCTGACCATCGATGGCGAGGTCAAGAACCCGATCACACTGTCCCTCGACGACCTGCGCCGGTTCCCCGGTCGCTCGGTGCGCACGGTGATGGAGTGCTCCGGTTCTGACGCCACCTTCTTCGAGTACTTCAAGGGCGAGGGTCCTCGTCCCTCCCGCACCTCCGAGGCCATGATCCTCAGCGCCAGCGAATGGACCGGCGTGCCACTGTACGCCGTACTGCAGGAGGCTGGGCTGACCGACAAGTCGCTGTACATTCGTGCCGAGGGTTGGGACATCGGTGTCCCGGCCACCGCCGCGCCTGGCACCGACGCCTTTTACTACGACAAGGGTCTGCCGGTGCAGAAGGCGCTGCACCCCGACACCATCCTTGCGTGGGCGCAGAACGGCGCACTGCTGGAGCACCTGCACGGCGCCCCGGTTCGGCTGCTGGTGCCGGGCTGGTCGGGCAACTGGTCGGTCAAGTGGCTGCGGCGGCTGGAAGTCACGGAGGATATGCCCGACTGCTGGTACCACTACCAGTTCTACTACTACGCTGACTCGGAGGATTCCCCTGACAAGGAACTGATCACCACCATCGGCGTCAAGTCCATCGTCACCAGCCCCAATGACAACACCAAGGTGATGAATTCGGGCGAGCACATGATTCGCGGCTACGCCTGGAGCGGCGCAGGAGCCATCGACAATGTCGAGGTCAGCGTCGACGACGGCGAGACCTGGCAGTCGGCGCACATCGAGCAGCCCCGCGACCGGTTTATGTGGGTCCGCTGGTCCTACAAGTGGGACGCCAAGCCCGGCGACTACACCATCATGTCGCGGGCGACCGACGAGGTGGGACGAGTGCAGTCCCGTGAGCCCCGCTACAACAACATGCGCAAGAACTTCAGCGCCATTGTGGGCTATCCCGTAACTATCGAGTAGGGATTTTCGTCAGCCCACGGGAACCGGCAAATTACGGGACTCGCCTGGCCACGGCCCGGGCGCCACGGTGAGTCTCGCGCTAAAATGCGTTAATCGGGCTGTGGTGGTAAAATGCCCCAGAGTCCTGGAGCCAAGATGCCTTACATAGATCACTCCGATATCAGGATGCCCACACCCGTTGACCGCTTCAGCGAGCGTTATTTCGTGTCGGGCGCTCTGGGTGCGGAGTCGCTCACTATCAAAGAAGTGCAGATCGATCCCGGCTGGGAGAGTCGAATGCACGTTCACAACACAGACGCATCGATGCAGGTGACGTCGGGCGCAATCCAAGCGATCATCAACGACGAGATCCGCACCGTTCGTGCTGGCACCACGCTCCTTATTCCGCCGGGAACGCCGCACAAGCTGGTCAACCACCTGTGGACGCCGGCGGTGCTGCTGATAACCTATCCCACAAACGACCCGCAGACGAGCTTCCTGGAATAACCGGTGGTGGCGATTGCACCGGATGTATCCCGCTGCCTCGAACGGAATTATCGTACTTGGTATCTGGATGGACGAAACCGTGTGAAAAGCTGAGACAGTGGCGGATCAGGGACGGTGCCGACACAGCCCGAGACCCAGAGCGCCGGTGAAGGCAAGACTGGCACCAGAGCCGCGAAGCCGCCTCCGGTGAGCATTTCGACGAGTCGCTGTCCGGCGTTAGGCCGTAATCTAAAGGAAAGCAGCAGAGAATTGTAGGCGCAGACCACTGACGTTAAGGAGGACAACATGGCCCTACCGCAGATTGGAACCCGCGCAGAACCCCAGATCATCCCGACCAACGCCGGTTTGCGCACTTTTGCCGCGCCCCCTTCCGCGTTGCAGGAGAACATCGTCCCCAACGACCTTTTCTACGTCCGCAATCACTGGAAGGACTGTCCGGAAATCGACGTCGATACCTACCGGCTCAAGGTCGACGGCCTGGTCGGGCGTGAACTGTCCCTGTCTCTGGACGACCTGAGGAGCCTGCCGCAGAAGCGGTTCCAAGTTACCTTCGAGTGCTGCGGCAACAGCCCGGTGCCGGAATACTACACCAAGTCCCTGCGCATCAGCTCTGTGATGGAGCAAATCAAGGGCCACGGCATCATGGGCAATGCCGAATGGGCCGGTGTGTCCCTCCGTGACGTGTTGGAGCTTGCCGGCGTCAAGGAAAACGCCGTCGAGGTGATGTTCGAGGGCGCCGACCACGGACCGGATGAAGTCGTCGGCGACCCGTCCGAGGTCACCTACGAGCGCAGCCTGCCGATGGCGAAAGCCATGCACCCCGACACGCTGCTGGCCTACGAGATGAACGGGGAGCCCCTGCCCCTGATGCATGGCCGCCCCCTGCGCCTGCTGGTGTCGGGATGGTACGGCATGAATTCGGTCAAGTGGCTGGTTGGCATTCACGTCCTGGACCATGAGTTCAAGGGCTTTTACATGACCGAACGCTACATGACCCAGAATGAGCCGGGTTCTCCCATTCCTTACACCTACTACAGCAAGCTCAAGGTCAAGTCCATCATCACCAATCCCGTCCCCGGCGAGATCATTCCGGCGTCCGGCTACCAGCTGGCCGGTGCCGCCTGGTCCGGCGAGCAGCAGATCGAGAAGGTCGAATTCAGTGAGGACGGCGGCGAAAGCTGGGTGCCGGTCGACGTGCTGCATCCGCGCATCGGATACTCATGGAACCGCTGGGAGCACTTCTGGCGGCCCCCGGGCGAGGGCCAGTACACCATCATGTGCCGCGCCACCAACAACCTGGGCGAGACACAGCCAATGGAATTCCCCAACAAGTGGGACGGCCGAGGCTACGGCAACAACATGGTCTTCCCGTACGACGTTGAGGTTCGAAGCTGACCCAGATACGCAACATGCCAGCGCCGTTCGTCTTCGTGGTGGTGGTCATCACGACGGCGGCGCTGATAATCTTCTTTGGGGCCTGGGCCGTATCCGCCAGTGAGGAAGGCCGTGAGTTGAACTTCGGCTTTGCCGGCACAACACTGGACGACTCAAGTCTGAACAATTCCGAAGGCGGCCAGCAAGCTCAGGCCGCCTTCGGCTCTGCTCCCATCGGCGAGACCTCCGAAGGTGTCGCCGGTTCCTGGTGGGGGCAAGGCTTCCTCAAGGCCTGCCCGCTGCATTGACCCTTCATCCGCAACTAGTTGCTGACCTTCCCTTAAGGTGATATGGCACAGTTAGCCGCAGTAGTCCCCTTCCGCTTTCATCGCGCCTGGATCATTCTGGCCATTCTCATAGTGGTCCAGGTCATCGGCCAGTCCATCAGCATGTCCGCTGGCATCATGGTACCGCTGCTCCAGGACGAGGAGGGGCAGTTCGGCTGGAACATCTTCACCATCGGCGCCGCCCTCGCTCTTTACTACCTGGTCGGTTCCCTGATGTCTCCGATTGCCGGCATGCTGGGGGACCGTTTCGGTTCCCGTCCCATCATGTTTGGCTGCGGCGCGCTGTATCTCATCAGCATGTTCCTGGTGGGTATAGTCACCCAGACTTGGCAATTTTTCCTTGCCTTCGGGGTGCTCCTGGCCATCACCCAGGCCTTTACCTTTGTGCCGCTGCAAGCTTCCATAGGCGGATGGTTCCGTCGTCGTCTTGGTCTGGCCACTGGCCTGCTGCAGGGGGCGGGTGGCATCGGGGCTGCCCTGCTTGCTCCCGCTGTTGCCGAGCTGCTGGGAGCGTTCGGGTGGCAAGCGACATTCTGGGCCATTGCCTTTGTTGGCGGGGGTCTGATTCTCCTGTGCAGTGTGTTTTTCCGTTCCAGGCCAACCGACGTGGGGATCAGGGCCTATGGCACCAGGGGCGACGACCCGGTTGATATTGTGCCGCCGAAAGATGTGCTGATGCTCCGCCTTAAGGTGTTCGGCCAGCACATGCGGCGCACTCGGGCTTTCTGGAACCTGCCTACCATCCACGGATTGGGCTGTGCCGGACACGGCATCGTGCTGATTTACGCAATCCCCTACGCCACCGAAAAAGGGATCGGGCTGACGGATGCAGCCTGGATCCTGAGCTGCATATCGATATTCAGTATTGTAGGCCGCTTTGTCGTGCCAATTCTCGCGGAGAAAATGGGCGGCAAGCCGGTGATGATCGTCGCGCTCTTCCTGCAGGGCGTCACCGTTGCAGTGCTTTTCTTTGCCAGCGAACCCTGGACCTTCTACCTTTTCGGTGTGCTGTTCGGACTGGGATTCGGCGGGGAAATGTCGGCGTATCTAGTGGTGAACCGGCAGTATTTCGGCACCGGTCCCATGGCCACCCTCTACGGCTATGAGATCATGGGCGCAATGATGGGACACGCCATCGCCACCCTGCTGGGTGGTCTGGTCAGGGAACTTACGGGTTCCTATCTGCCCGTATTCGCCCTCTCGATGGGTTTCAGCATGGTCGGTTCGCTGGTGATTTTGACGCTGGAATCGACCAAGCGTGTCCTGATTCCGGACTGGGAGCAGTCCCTGCCCGAGGCTGCCCGGTCGGAGAACCTTTTCCGCCCGGCTGCTTCGCCACAAGAGGCCCAGCCGTCCCCTGGAGGGTTACCGGCTCCAAGTCCCGGCGACTAAATACGAGGAACAGGTCTGATGGCACGACTGATCGATTTGACACTTACCCTCGGCAGCGAACGGGTCAGCGAAATCCCGGGGCTCATGGGTGTGGAGACCTCCCCGTTGATGACCCACGAGACCCATGCCCGGTCCAACCAGAAGCTGTGCCTGGCGACCCACATCGGAACCCACGTGGACGCACCCTTCCATTTCGTGCCCGGCGCTGCCACGGTGGACGAGATGCCGCTGGAGAAGTACATGGGTCCGGCGGTCCTCCTGGACCTGCGGAGTGTGGCTCGGGGTGTTGAGCCCCTGACGATCGAACAGGTGCAGGCCGCGGGAGGAGCGCCCGGCGCGCTGTCCGGCAAGATTGCGGTGCTGTTCACCGCCTGGGCCGAAAACGAGTCAGGCGGCCCTCGGTTCTACGGGCACGGACCGTATCTGGGTACCGATACCGCTGGCTACCTGGCCGACAACGGCGTCAACGCCGTGGCGGTTGACTTTCCCATCGACAAGCATCCGCCCACTCCAATGTCGACCATTAACGACTTTCCGGTGCACCGTCTGCTGCTGGGTCAGGGCATACCGCTCATCGAGAACCTCATCAACCTGCACCTGCTGGTGGGCGAGGAGTTCGAACTCTGGGCGCTGCCGCTGAAGCTGAAGGGCGGCGACGGCGCGGCAACGAGGGCGGTGGCCCGGATAGCCTGAGTGTGATTCCTGTGATTAGACGATTGCGATGATTCAGGGTAGACAAACCAATCAAGGCCATCTCGTAATCAATCAAATCACAGTTTAGAAATATGACTCGACGCACTCCCACCCCGATCCTGCTGGCCACTGGCAACCGCGACAAACGGGAACAGTTCCGGCGAGTCCTGGCCGGGTTGCCCCTTTCGCCAGTCACCCCCTCCGAGGCCAGACTGCAAGGCCCTACCGAAGAGCTTGGCGATACCCACGAAGCCATTGCTCGCGACAAAGCGATGCGCTGGTCGACGATGTCTGCCATGCTCACCATCGCCTCCGACGGAGGGCTGGTAATTCCGGCACTGGGCCGCCGCTGGGAAAGCCGCTACACCCGTCGTTTTGCCGGGCCTGCCGCCGACAACGATGAACGCCTGTACCGCCTCCTTGAGTTGATGCGCTCCTACAGCGGCGAGGATCGCCGTGCATTCTGGGTCGAGGCGCTGGCCCTCGCCCACAACGGCCGTGTGCTGGTCTCATGGGAGCTGACCGGTGGCGTCGGGTACTTGGACGAGCGGCCCCCCGATGAGCCGTTGCCGGAGTTCTGGGTGTTCAGCGTGTGGCGGTTCCCCCAGTTCGGCGCCACATACAATGAGCTGACGGCCGTACAGCGAGACTCCCTGGGGGATCACTGGGAGCGGCTGCGCAGACTGGTCCACAGGTACTTTCAGTCGATATTCGTCCCACCTGACAGGGAATGACAAGCACGGCTACGGCGTGGGCGGATTTAGGCTAAAATGAATTCAGCCTCACGTGTTCAATCGCCCCATTGGAGAGCCGCCCATTGACTTCGACCGCCACCGTCCCCGACTCCATCGAAGCCGTTCAAGAGCTGTTGCGTGGGCAAGGGTATGTCGCCGACCGCTCCTTGGCGGTGCCGTTGTTTCTGGCCATGCGACTGCAGCGTCCCCTCTTCCTTGAGGGAGAGGCGGGCGTGGGCAAAACGGAGATCGCCCGAGCCCTGTCAACCGCCCTGGATACGCAACTTATCCGGCTGCAGTGCTATGAGGGCCTGGATATCAACCAGGCGGTATACGAGTGGAACCACCCGCGCCAATTGCTGGAGATTCGCCTGCTGGAGGCCAGCGGCGACGTTGACCGGGAGACAGCGACCGCCGGGCTGTTCACTGACCGGTTCCTGATCAAGCGGCCCCTCCTCCAGGCCATCGACGCGGCCCACGAGCGCGCCCCGGTGCTGCTGATCGACGAGCTGGACCGGGCCGACGAGGAGTTCGAGGGTTTCCTGCTGGAGATGCTGGCGGACTTTCAGATCACTATCCCCGAAATGGGTATGTTTAAAGCCGAACACCCGCCGGTGGTGATCATCACCTCCAACCGGACCCGCGAGGTGCATGACGCGCTCAAGCGCCGCTGCCTCTATTACTGGATCGACTATCCCGACTTTCAAAAAGAGATGCAGATCATTTCTTCACGGCTGCCCGATGCGCCACGGAGGCTGGCGGAACAGGTGACCGGCTTCGTCCAGGAGCTTAGGGAGACTGAGCTGTACAAGATTCCCGGCATCTCTGAAACTCTCGACTGGACCTCGGCCCTGATGGCCCTGAACCAGCGGGAGCTGGAGCCCGAGGTCATCGACGACACCCTGGGCCTGATGCTCAAGTACCAGGACGACATAGAGCAGGTGCGCGGCGAACCGGTGCGTGCAATGCTGGAGCGCTCCCGCAACCGTGGCCCGCGCCGCGGCGGGCGCAGGTAAGGAATACTTTTTATTCTTGATAATATTCAAGGGAGGACTCCTATTCTCGCGTTGCTGTTCCTGATTCTTAGTACAGGATGAGCGAATTAATAGCAAGTTCCAGTCCACCATGTGTTAGCATTCTCCAACAATGGAGACATCCACAAGGAGAATCAGGCGCAGGCTGGAAAGGGAACGATGGTATCTATCCCGCCACGGCTTCGCCCATGACATCTACCGTCACCCAATCATCCCCGGGAAAAAAATTTGCCGCGTCATAGAGTGGTGTCTGAAGAAGTTGCCCGCTCCATCGCTAAGAAAGCGGGCTGGCCGAATTAGGAGGATGCGAAGATGCCCAGCTACCCTGCTCTAATGGATGGGGACAAAGGCGCCTATGGACTTACCTTCCCTGACTTGCCTGGGATTGTTGCCATGGGTGAGACTCTGGACGAGGCAATTGCAAACGGCAAGGAAGCTCTACGCGACTATGCAATTGAAGCCCGTACGGACGGTGTGGATATTAATTTGCCTACTCCTTTGGAGAGAGTGGAAACTCCTGATGGGCAAAGGTTGGTCACCATCCCATTGCTCCTACTGGACGGGAAAGAGGCACGAGCGCGGTAGTCTGGATTGGACAAGAATCATCCATGACCACCAACCTTTATGCCCTGAACCGCGACGGCTCGGATCCCGGCGGCCACATCCTGCCCAACCTGCTGCGCTTCGCCGAGGTGTTGCGCCGCGTCGGGCTGGATGCGGGCCCGGCCAACGTGCTGGACATGGTGCGGGCCACCGAGCACGTACACATTGGGCGTCGGGCTGAGTTCTACCAGGCCGCCCGCAGCATTTTTGTGCACCGAAAGCAGGACCTGCCCGTTTTCGATGAGGCTTTCAACGTCTTCTGGCGCAAGCCCAACACCGCGCGCAGCGGCATGGATCTGCGATCCATGGGTGAGCAGCGCCGTTTCCGTAAGCCCCAGGTGTCAGCCGGTCGTGATGAGCCGATGGATGACACGCTGGCCCTGGAGGGCGACCAGGACGACGACGCAGTCTCCAACATCGATCTGACCCGGACCTACAGCGCCCGCGAGGTCCTGCGCCAGAAGGACTTCGCGCAGTTCAGCGGGCAGGAGATTTCCGAGGCCCGCCGGATGATGGCCTCACTGCAATGGGACCTGGGCGCCCGTCGCACGCGGCGGATGATCCCCGGCGAAGGCTCCCGCCTGGATGTGCGCCGGTCGCTGAGGCGCAGCCTGCAGTACGGCGGGGAGATGTTCGACCTCGCCGAGCGCGGCCCCAAGAGCCGACCCAGGTCACTGGCACTGATCTGCGACGTCAGCGGCTCCATGGAACGTTACACCCGTATGCTGCTCCATTTCATCCACACGGTCACCTCAGGGCAGTCCTCGTCTCCCCATCAGGTTGAGGCGTTCCTGTTCGCGACGCGGCTCACCCGCATCACACGCCAGCTGAGGTATCGCAGCATCGACCAGGCAATCACCGAGGTCTCCCGAGCCGTGCCCGACTGGGCCGGTGGCACTCGCATCGGTGAGGCGGTGAAGACGTTCAACTACCAGTGGCTGCGGCGGACCCTCAGGGGACAGGCCATCGTCATGATCATATCCGACGGCTGGGACCGGGGAGAGCCAGAGCTGCTGGCCCGCGAGACCTCGCGCCTCCAGCGCAGCTGCCACCGGCTGATCTGGCTCAATCCGCTGCTGGGGTCCGCCAGTTACCAGCCGCTGACCCAGGGAATGCAGGCAGCCCTTCCCTACGTGGACGACTTTCTTCCCGTGCACAATATGAACAGCCTCCAGGCGCTGGCCCAACACTTGAGCGAGGTCGGTCCGGAGCGCGGTTCCGTGCGGGCCTATCGCCCCGCACCGGAGGAACCGGAGCCCGAGCATGCAGTCGAGCCGCAGGAGCGCCCCATAGATCGTATCCTGCCACGTCCTACTTTCCGTCACCCCATGTGGGGCAAGGAACGGTAGTCAACCAAGGCTCGAAAACTTTCCTGCCTGGAAGCCGAGGCTCGGCGAGAAGCTCCTTAGAATGTTTCAAAATATAATGTATTCTTGTTTGCAATGTTCTATAATTGAAGTACCGGAAACGTAATGGGGGTGACGGAAATGAACATACTCGAGCGAATGAGCGACGAGGGCCATGAACAGGTGGCAATGTTCTCCGACCCCGGCTCGGGCCTGAAGGGCATAATCGCCATCCATGACACCACGCTTGGACCGTCGTGCGGCGGTACGCGTATGTGGCCCTATGAGAGCGAGGCCGAGGCGCTTACTGATGCGCTGCGCCTCTCCCGTGCGATGACCTACAAGTCGGCGGCCGCCGGTCTCCATTTCGGGGGAGGCAAGGGCGTGATCATTGGCGACCCTCACAGGGATAAGTCCGAGGCTCTGATGCGGGCCTACGGTCGCTTCGTTGATACCCTGGGCGGCCGCTACCTTACCACTACGGACGTCGGCACCACCGGTCGGGACCTGGAATTCATGAGGCAGGAGACCAGGCACGTCACCGGCCTGCCCATCAGCCTCGGTGGCAGCGGGGATACCTCCATCATGACCGGCCTGGGCCTGTACATGGGGATGAAGGCCTGCGCCGAGGAGGTCTGGGGCAACGGCGGCCTGCGCGGCAAGACCGTGGCCGTCCAGGGCTTTGGCAAGGTTGCCAGCCATCTTTGCGAGCACCTGATGGAAGAGGACACCCGAATCGTCGTCACTGACGTGTTCGACGATGCCCTCGACCGCGCCCGGGACTGGGGCCTTGAGGTGACCACTCCGGACTCGATCCTGACTACCGACTGCGACATACTGGCGCCCTGCGCCCTGGGGGGCGTGCTGAACCCCCGGACCATTCCGCAGCTCAAGTGCCGTGTCGTGGCGGGCGGGGCCAACAACCAGCTCCTCACCGACGATGACGGCGAAGACCTGCACCGTCGCGGCATCCTGTACGCGCCCGACTACATCGTAAATGCGGGTGGGGTCATCAACGTCGAGGCAGAGATGGGCGACGCAGGGTACAGCGAAGACCGGGCCCGGGAAAAGACTGAGCGGATCCACGAGATCATGGGCAGCGTTATCAAGACGTCGAGGAAGGAGGAGATCTCCACCGCCACCGCCGCTGCCCGCCTCGCAGAGGAGCGGCTGGAAAGTGTGCGCCGCATTCGCTCCATGCGACGCAGTTGCCAGTAGAGTTGCAGATGTGCCATATGCTCCGCTTGTGCTAAATTACCGGCACAATATGGAGAATGACATGGCTTCCCAGCACATCGATCCGGACTTTGAAGCAGTGACTGATTACGAAACACAGGCCCGCGATTTTCTGGTGAAGGGACAACAGTACCTTGCCGCCGGTGACCTGCACCAGGCATCGGAGAAGGGCTGGGGCGCTGCGGCGCACATGGTTAAGGCTGTGGCTGAGGCCCAGGGCTGGCGATACGACCGGCACGCCGATTTCAGCCGGGTAATGAATCAGGCTATTTTGAAAACTGGCAACGACCGCCTGCGAGAATTGCGCGGGATTCCCAACGATCTGCACGGGAACTTTTACGAACGCAAGAGATTTCTGGAGGCGGATATTATCCGGCGAGACATCGAAAGCGTAGCGGAGTTGCTGGAGTTGCTGACTCCATTGACCACCGTGGATTCGTAGCGCGTTGCTTTAGCGGGCAGGCTGGTCTGCCTCCTACCCGCCGACATTCTCGGTGGAGATACGCATCGCCGGACGGGGTAGCCAGTTTCGGGGCCGTCCCTCGAGTGGCGCGCGTACCACTTGGAACCCGGCGCGACTGAACATTTCCTCGGTGCCGAAGAACGCATTGTCGTCGCCGGTGCGTTCCTCGCCTGCCCTTGGGTATGCCTCCACCGCCGTCGCTCCGTGCTCTTCCGCGAAGTCCACGGCGGCTCGTATCAGCGCGGACGCTATCCCCCGCCCGCGGTACGCCCTGCGGACCGTGATGCATGGAATGACCCACACCGGTTCGTCGTCCACCGGCGGCGTGGCGCGGGAACGGGCTACTCGGGTCAGTTCGTCTCTGGGAGCAATAGCTATCCAGCCGACCGGTTGGTCTCCCTCAAATGCCATCAGACCCGGAGCCATGTTGCGCCCGGCGAGTTCGGTCATTGCTTCCCTGCGACGCGGACCCCGTTCTCCACCTCTGGCTTGTTCGCGCATCTGGGGCTCGGTCCATCTAGGGTACATGCACCAGCAGGTTGAACCCCAGCTGCCCCTGAGTACGACCCCCATCGCGTCCATCAGGTCAGGTGTCAGCGGCTTGATTTCGAGCTGATCCAGTGGCTCTCGCGGGTCTTGGCTCAATACTTCCTCACGGTACCCCGGCGGGTTTCGGGAAATGAAACAGGGGCGCCCCTTCAAGCGCCCCATTTAGGCGACTATCTGCCGAGGCCGGGGCTAGCGGGCCTGTGAATCTGCCTGGAAGCCGGCGTCGCGGTGTGCGCCGTCGCAGAAGGGCTTTTCTGCCGACAGGCCGCAGCGGCACAGGCTAACCCAGCGCCCCTCGGGGATGGTGTAGTTGGCGCCGCTGATATCAACTATTTCGATGGGCCCGGTTACTCGGTTGGGGCCGTTTTCCCTGACCTCAATCTTGACGTCTGCCACAGTTTCTCCTCCGCCTGTTCTTTGTATATGGGTGCTGCCGCCTAGTGTAGCAACCGCCTATGCCCTTGTCCAACGTGAACGGGCCTACCTAATCAGCAGGTGACTCGGCAGGCTCGGGGGCCGAAGCGGCACTACTCTCCGGCCGTCTTCGCTCTCCCCGAATGACTACCAGGCAAATGCCAATCGCCAGCATGGCGCCCATCACCAGGAAGGCCCATTTCAGCCCGGCCACGAAGGCGTCCGCCACCGATGGCGATACCGCGTCCAGGCTGGGCTCCACGCCATAGGTGGCCATGGTCACCACGACGATCGTGGTTGCGATGGCGATGCTGGTGACATTGGCGGAGTTGCGAACCAGCTGCGTAAGGCTGGCCACGACACCATATTGGGAGCGTTCGACTGCGCCCAATACCGAGCTATTATTCGGCGAGTTGAACAGTGCCATGCCGCAGCTCTGCAGCATCATAGCGAACACGATGAACAGCGCCGACGACGATTCGGTGAGGTTGGCTGCCAATAGGAAAGCCCCAGTGGCCGACAGACCCAGGCCCGACATCGTCAATATGCGCCAACCGAATCGGTCCGACAGGCGACCGCTCACCGGTCCCAGCAGGACCATGCACAATGCTGGCGGAATCATAAGCAGGCCAACGTCCCGGGGACTCATCTCCAGCAATCGCTGCATGTAGAAGGGCACCATGAACCGCGTGGCCTGGCTTCCCAGGAACGACAGCCAGCTGGCACCGATGCCAATGGCGACAAGCTTTCGGCTGAACAGCCGCAGGTCGAGCATCGGATGTGCGGTCCTCAATTCCCACCAGATGAACCCTGCAAGGGCAGTCGCGGTCGCTGCGGCCCCCAGAATGACGGCGGGAGAGCTCCACCCCAGCTGATGGCCGTTGCCCACCACCAGCAGGAATCCCAGGAGCGCCAGCCCCGACAGCCCGGCGCCAATCCAGTCAAAGCTGCCCATTGAACGGTCAGGGTTCGCAGCTTCGCCCCTGGGTTGCTGCAGGACGTACATGGTCGCCAATATGGTGATGATTCCGATGGGGACGTTTACGAAGAAGACCGAACGCCAGCCGAATGCAGCCACCAGAAGGCCGCCCACGGCGGGTCCGGCGATGGCCCCGCTTCCGACCACGCTCATGTGGGTTCCAAGGGCCTTGCCCCGTTCAGTTCCGCTAAATGCGGAGATGACGGTGGCCATGCCGTTGCCCTGTATCATGGCGGAGCCCGCGCCCTGAAACACTTTGGCGGTGATGACCCATGGCAGGTTGACGGCCACTCCGGCCAGGGCTGCCCCGGCTACGAATATGACCAGCCCGCCAACGTAGACCCACTTGCGTCCCACAATATCGCCCAGTCTGCCCATGGGCAGGATCAGGACACTGATGGCCAACGCATTCCCCACCACGACCCACTGTACGGCTGGCAGGTCCGCACCGAAGTGCGCCGCGATCTCAGGGAGTGCAATGAGTATGGAACCGGTGTCCACCACCGACACGAAGGTTCCGATGGCAATGGTGGCAAACACCCACCATTTGTAGGATTGGCCGGTCCTTATGTGCGAAAGCAAATTGATAGCAGCCGGGAACCTTGCTCTCCCAATGAATTTCCGCGATGGAAGAGCATCAACTTATTTCGATTTTCGTAAGCAGACAGTCTCCGATTATATATGATTCTAGCGCGGACTGATGATCAGTCACCCGGGTCGGCCCCTGCAATGTCGCGCGCTTGATCGTCTCCCGCTCACCCTGAGCTTGTCGAAGGATGCCCCTTCAAGCCCCACATGGTTAGACAGGCTCACCAACAGCGGCTTGGAATGTACATTGCAATCGTCCTGCTCTGCCATCCAGGGTCCTCTTGTTGTTGCAAAGTCGTTGGGCATGAGCCTTTCGGCAGGCTCAAGACAGGCTTGTCTAAGGGCCGTACTTTTGTGGTTCGACAAGCTCACCATGAACGGAATTGACGGTTTGACTGGTGCGGACCTTGACGGATTGATCGCGAAAACTGAAGGGCCTCGCCTTTCAGCCCTCACCGCTTGACCTTGGTCTTGTTGCTGGGGTAAATTTGGCCTAACAGACTATGAATTGGGAGCGACAGTATGCCTCTGTACGAGTATCACTGCCCCACCTGCAGCCACAAGTTCGAGAAGCTCCAGCCCATGAGCGCCACCGGCGCCGATTGCCCCAACTGCGAGCAGCCGGCCAAGCGTGCCATCTCGGTGTTTGCCAGGGTGGGTAACGCCACCGAGGACTTGGGTTTCGACCCCGGCCCGCTTCCGCCCATGGGCGGAGGGGGATGCTGCGCTGGCGGGTGTGGCTGCGGACACTAGGCCGAATCCGGTCTCGCTCGAAAATATCACCCTCGGCAGACTGGGGTGCGGAATCTGGCCATCGGTCAGGATTCCGCACCTTTTTTCTTGGCGAAGTCCGTCCGGCCCTTCAGATTGCCTTGTTAGCGCCCCATTTCTCCCAGGCCAGCCAGGCGCCGCCTGCCGCGGCCAGGACCAGGCCGCCCACAATGGCGCGTAGGGCAAACCACAGCGTCGCGTCGAACCAGAACCCCTGCGGGAAGAGCAAAACCAGGTAGTCGGTCCTCGGGTCCAGTTGCCAGAAATCGTTGGCAAAGCTGATCCGGTGAAACAGCAGGAACAACGCGTCGAAGCCTACCGACGCAACGATTCCGAATAGCACCAGCAGCCCCACCGTCAGCCCACCACCCCACAGGGCACGACGAGCCAGCATCGGCAGGTAGTCGCGCCTCCGCCTTGCGAAACCGGCGGCAATCATTGCGGCCAAGCAGACGAACGACACCGCGAATGCTCCGTACACCCCCCACAGCAGGCGTTTCACATCCCGCATATGGTGGACCTCTTTTTCGTTGAAGAGGTCGCGCTCCAGCCCGAATATGCGGGTGCGGACATGCAGAGGCTCCTGGCCCGAGTTGAAATACGACCGCAGGTCCAGCGCCACCTGCCGCAGGTCGTCGGGAGAGATTCCGCTGGCCCTGGCGATGCGGTATTTCTCGAAGCCGTCCTCGTATAGCCCGATGCTGTTGAACGCCCACGTCAGGCTGCCGGTGATGAGGAACACCGGCACGGCGACCAGGAATAGGGCGGCGGGCAGCCAGCGAAGTCGGTTCGCGAAGCGTAGCCGGCCCGCGATACGGGCGAGGAGACTGCCTGAACCTGTCAGTGATTGAAACATGGGCGGGCCTGATTATAATCGGTGTATGACTGAATACGAATCGAACGGCAAGATATCGGAATTCCAGACGCTGGTGGACATCGTTGCGAGGCTGAGGGCTCCCGGCGGGTGTCCCTGGGACCGGGAGCAGACCCACGAGTCGCTGCGGCGGACTCTGCTGGAAGAGGCCCATGAGGTGCTGGAGGCCATCGACGGCGCCGACCCGTCTGTCCTGACCGAGGAACTGGGGGACCTGCTGGTCCAGATCGCGTTCCACGCCGATATCGCCCGCGAGGCCGGGCGATTCGAGATGGGCGATGTCGTGGAACGGATCAACCGCAAGCTCATTCGCCGTCATCCCCACGTCTTTGGGGACACCACGGTGGCCGATGCAAGGGAGGTGGAGCGGAACTGGGAGCGCATCAAGGCCGAGGAGCGCGCCGCCTCCGGGATCCGCAAGTCTCCAGTCGACGGCATACCGGCGAGCCTTCCTGCAATGGCGGCGGCCCAGCTGATGCATGACCGCGTGGCACGCGCCGGTTTCGAGTGGGACGACATCACCGGCGTGCTGGACAAGCTGAGCGAGGAGATCGGTGAACTGCGCCAGGCGGGCACACAGGAGGAAAAAGCACACGAACTGGGAGACGTTTTCTTTGTGCTGGTGAACCTGGCCCGCTGGATGGACCTGCACGCCGAGGACGTGCTGCGTCAAGCTAACTCGCGCTTCCGGTCGCGCTACCTGGGTATGGAGGAACAGGCCGGCCAAAGAGGCCTGGACTTCGAGGCCTTGCCGCTGGACGAGAAGGAGGCGCTCTGGCAGGAAGTCAAGCGGCTGAATGAGCACTGATGAAAGGCGAGCCTACGCCAGACGGGTGGTTTCCAATCCAATACACCACCACGTGAATAGACCGCACCACGAAGTGAGATCGGAGTGGATCGAATCTATGGCAGCAGTGCCATATTTCCAGGAAACAGACCCCAGAGATGGCAGGGAGTTATGTTATGGGTGGATAGACGAGATCAATAGATGGATCAAAGTGGTGGAAGACGACCGGCTCCAAACCGCCTACATAGACCGGCGGCTGACCAGTAGATTCGGGAGGTTATCGTGAATGGCAAGGGACTGACAATCAGGTATGATTCCCCGGATGTCCTGGTTTTTATTACCGAGGATTTTTCTACAGATGGAGAAACGGTCGCTCCGAATCTTTCGGTGCATTACAACCGGGATGGGGAAGTAATGGAGGTGGTGGTGTACAGCGCGGCCAAGATTCTGGGGCCGTATCTGTTTCCCGACCAGGAGCACGCCGACGAGGTCAGCGGATTTGACCGGGATATGGCGATCACATATTCTCCGGAAACGGATACGCTCAGGCTTCAGACTGGTGAACCGCCCTACGCGGGTTACACCGAGAAGACCGTTGCCCCCGGGCTGTGCGTGAACTTTGACCCGGAAGGGTGGGCTATGGGCGTGGTGATTGAGCGTGCAGTGGAACAGCTGCGGCCGCACCTCCTAGCTGAAGGGGCAGGCGTTGCCTAGCCGCCCTGCCCGGACCAGCGCGCCATGTGCGCTGGGTCCATGTAGTAGATTCCGCCGCCCATAAGCCTTTGCATAGCCGCGGCCAGTTCGGCCATTGAGTCCGCCCCCATTGATGGCCGGCCCATCAATCGCTGGGACAGGCTGCGCTTGGGTTGCAGCAGCTTGGCCCTCGGCTTGGTATTACCCGCCTCGGCCGCCGCCTGCAGCGCGTCGTCGTAGTCGCCGATATGGTCAACGAGGCCAGCCTCGATCCCCCGTTGGCCGGTCATGACCTCTCCGGTGGCCAGTTCGCGGACGGCCTCCTCGGTCATGGAGCGGCCCTTGACCACAACCTGCACGAAGTTGTCGTAGATCTCGTCGATAAGCCCCTGCAGCCTCTCCGCCTCCTCCGATGTAGGGCTGCGCCAGAAGCCGGTCATGTCCTTGTACTTGCCGCCCTTGAAGACGGAAAATTCAACACCTGCTCTGCCCAGAAGCTGCTCCAGGACCGGCCTGAGGTAGAGCACGCCGATGGAACCGACCAGCGCGGTGGGCAGGGTGAAGACCTGGCTGGCGGCGCAGCACAGGTAGTAGCCCCCCGACGCTCCGATGCCACGGACGTAGGCCAACACCGGCTTGGCCTCGGCCACCCGCTCGATGCTGCGGTGCAGGGCCTCCGACGCCGAGGCCGAGCCACCCGGAGAGTCAATGTCCAGGAGGAGAGCCCGGTAGGCCTTGCTCTTCGCGACGGTCTCGAAGATGCGGGAATAGGCTGCGGGGCGAATCTGGCTTCCGATTACCCCGTGCAACTCAACCACGGCGACGCCTGCGCCTCGACCAATTCCAAACGGCATAGCTGCTCCCCCCGCTGTTCATGCCGCCTATATTGTAACGCAGCATCAAGGTATGTACCGCTTTCTCGGCTTTTTCACAAAAGGAAAGGCCCCGACGGTAGTCGGGGCCCCGAAATTCGCCTGCTGTGCAGCCGGTTCTCAGGCTGCGTTCACATCAATGGGACACTCAGGGCTTCCCTGCTCCGACTTCCGGAACTCGGGAATCACGTATTTCCCGAACATTTCGATGGACTCCATCACCTTCTTGTGAGGGACGGTTTCCGTGGCCATCAGGAACTGGAGCTGGTCGACACCGGTGGCCTCGTGCAGCCGCGCCGCCTTGATGCAGGACTCTGGGTCGCCGGCGACGATGATGCCGCGCTCGGCCATGGTGGCGGCGTCGAACTCCTCCCACACCTTCTGGGCCAGCGCGCTGCCGCCCGACAGGTCCAGTCCCGATCCGCCATTGGCGCCCTGGGCAGGCACATCGACGTACCGGGAGAAGTTCTGGGCCAGGTGGTCGGGCACGCCGCCCCACTGTTCCAGCAGTCGGGCATAGATGTCCTTCTGGTCCTGGACATAGGGACGGCCCGGGCCGAAGAATGTCTTGAGGGAGTCTGCCGAAAGTTGCTTGGTGGCCGCGTCATCCTCTCCGCACAGTCCGAAACAGGAGGACAGCCACTTGTTGTTGGCGAAGGCGCCCACCGGGTTGCTTTCCTTGATGGCGGTCTTGTATTCCTTGATGGACGGCTCCAGCACCGATGGGGCGTTCACACCCAGGGCCATTGAGCCGATGCCCTTCTGCGCCGCAAGCTGGTAGGTGGTGGGCTGCAGTGCGGCAACCCAAATCGGCGGATGCGGCTTCTGGTACGGCTTGGGCAGAACCTGACGGGGCGGTACCTTCCAGAACTTGCCGTCCCATTCGAAGTAGTCCGACTCCCAGATCTTGGGGATCATGGAGAGGGACTCCTCCCACATTTCCCGCGTGTCCCGTGGGTCGATTCCCATACCCAGCTGTTCGTAGGGGGCGGAGCGACCGGTCCCGAACTCCACGCGGCCATGGGACAGGTGGTCCACCATGGCCACCCGCTCGGCTACGCGCACGGGATGGTGGTAGGGCAGGATCACAACGCCGAAGCCCAGCCGGATTCGCTTGGTCAGGCGGGACAGCGCACCGAATATGACCTCAGGACAGGGCGACTCGGAGAACGTGGTCAGGAAGTGATGCTCCACGAACCACACTGCGTCGAAACCCATCTCATCGGCCAGTATGCACTGCTCCAGGGTCTCTTCGATAACGGCGTGGTCGTCCAGCATTGGACGCTGCATCTCGTAGGCCAGCGAAAATTCCATTGCGTACCTTCTTGTCTCAGTCTGTGCGTCGCCCGCCATTCTACCGGCATACGAGAGACGTGGGCAACTTGGATGACGGTACTCGGTTCATTCAGCACCTGCAGGGGCATAGCCGACTACCCACCTTGCCTCCCTGGCTAATCTGTTCAGCTTGCCCCTTGTCTTTCTGCCGGTGATCTCGCAATGACCAGGCCCCCCGGATGACGGGTCTCGCACGATGCCAAGCCCCAACTCCCGCAGTTCCCGGACGGGTATTCTCACCAAATACGGTTCCGGTCCCTCGGCAGCCACGGTGCCGTGTGTAGTTTCTGATTCCAGATATACGGAGACGAGGCCGTCGGGGCCATCCTGGAGAAACACCTGACTGGATGGTCGGATCCTCTCGAGATTCTCATCGAAAATGACGCTTTTTTCTGAGACCCGTCGAAGGACAAGTTCGCTGTCTTCTATTCCGGAATCATCCGGTGGGCGTTCTTCCATCAGCAACCAGTTAAGGAGGTGCTATACGACAGACTTAGCGTAGTTCTTCAGGCTGGCCCGGTCGTCCAATGCATACCCTTCCAGCTCATCCTCACCGTCGCTGAAGTAATACTCGACAGGCTTGAATGGGTTGGCTGATATTTCCAGGTCAACGCCATTGCGATGCCATTCGGCCTGGGCTCCACCTTGCCATGTGGGTACAATTGACGGAGGAGGAGCATTGTCTGGAAGAATCTGCGCAAGCACCTCTAGCAAGTGGTCTACTGCCTTACGGTCGGTTTTCTTGGCCCCGTCGGACCAATTGTCGTCTTGGAACGGCAATGCCTCAATTCGATTCAATGTCTCTTTGAACCAGGCGGTGCCAGACAGTTTTTCAGGCAATCGTGTAGACATAATTGACCATCGCTTCTTTCAGCACTCAAGTGATCTTATATCACTTTACCCCATCAGCACGACTTCCCGCTGGACCAGGGAGCTGGGGTGTGGGCCGTCCTCGGACATGAACACGTCGATTTCGGAGCGGATGCCGAACTCGGGGAGGTAAATGCCCGGCTCCACGGAGAAGCGCGCGCCGGGGATGATGCGGCGCGTGTCCCTGGTCTCGAACCCGTCGAGGTTGACCGCCTCGCTGTGCACGTCTAAGTAGCAAGGACGGGTGACCTGCCCCGACGGATGAATGTCTTGGCGGAAAATGGGGTTGGACTCGCGGTAGTCGTAGACCAACCAGACTGGAATCCCATCCTGGCCCGTAAACTCCTGTGCCGAGTCGTAAACGTTCTGGAAGTGCGGAGCTTGCCCGTCCTCACCATGGCCGTCGGCCACAGGGTAGTGGCCCGAATGATTTCAGAGTTGAAAAGGGAACAGGATAACGGGCACTTGGGTCAGTGCAGGTCCTGGCGCATTCCGCCATCAAGCACGATATTGGATCCAGTGAGGTACGAGGCCCGCTCGGAACAAAGGTAGACGGCGAGGTCGGCGACCTCCTCCGGCTTGCCGAGACGCTTCATGGGCACCAGGTTGGCCGCTTGCTCTTCCATCTGGTCAAGCCTGAGCCCCTCCGCCTTGCCCCGCTCGTCCAGCACGGCTCTCAGGGCATCGCCTTCCACAGGACCGTGGATCAGGTTGTTGACGGTGATGTTGAATGGGGCGAGCTCATTGGCAAGGCTCTTGGCGTATCCGGTAATTGCCATGCGGTTGGAGGAGTTGAGGGCACTCTCGTCGGTCTTGCTGACCTTGCCGACCGGTATGGAGTTTATGGAAAACTCGGGCAGCAGGTTGAGGATGCGTCCCCATCGTTGCTGTTTCATATAGGGGACGGACTCCCTGGCAAAACGGACGGCCCCCAGGAAGCTCTCATCGATGGCCGACGAGATAGTATCGTCATCCATCTCGGATGCCCTTGCGGTGGCCTCGTCCTCAATCCTGGTCGCCATGTGTGTTACCAGTATGTTGATCTGTCCAAAGCGACTTACGGTATCCCGGACAACCCGCCTGATGTCGGGCTCCACCGTCAGGTCGGCCGGAATGGCCAGAACGTGCTGTTGGGACGACTCCCTGGCAAGATCGATCTCCGCCCTGCGGAGGTCCGCCTCTTTACGGGAGCAAATCGTGACATTCGCTCCCTCGTGGGCAAAGGCGAGGGCAATGGCCTTTCCCATACCACGGCTGGATCCACCAACGATTGCCACCCTGTCTCTCAGTCCAAGATCCATTGCTCTAATCCGAAGGCGTGAACGAATTCAGCGCGGTCAGGAGATTTGCATCGACAGTTCTACGAGCAGCAAGTTCAGATCACGTCCCGCTGCTTCAGCGCCGCGATCTCGCTGTCGCTGTAACCGATGCCGGACAGGATTTCGCTGTTGTGTTGTCCGAGCAGGGGAGGGGGCATATCCAGCCCTCCCGGGGTGAGCGAGAACTTGATGGGTATTCCGGTCTGCTTAATGGTTCCCGCGGTGGGGTGGACCATCGTCTGCAGCATGTCCCTGGCCTCGATCTGAGGGTCCGCAAACACGTCCGCCAGGTCGTTGATGGCGCCGCAGGGAACGCTCACCTTCTGGAGATTCTCCACCCAGTGGGCTACCGGCTTGGTCAGGAACACCTGCTGCAGGTACGGCACCAGTACCGACCGGTGGGTGACCCTGTCGCCGTTGGTGGCATAGTCCGGCTTGACCAGTTCCTCCAGGTCCATGGCAACGCGGAATCGCTCCCAGATGCGCTCCGAGCCGACTGCGATGTTGATGAACTTGCCGTCCTGGCACATGAACGCCTGGTAGGGGCACAGGTTGGGATGTGCTGCCCCCAGCCGGGCAGGGGGCTTTCCGTTGGCAAAGAGAGTGGCCGCCTGGTAGGTGAGCCACGCCACTTGGCCGTCCAGCATCGATACGTCGATGTACTGTCCCTCGCCGTGCTGTGCGCGGTGATGGATGGCGGACATGATGGCGAACGCGGCCCACATTCCCGCCCCGATATCGGATACGGCGATGCCAACTTTCTGGGGTTCACCTTCGGGTTCCCCGGTCAGGCTCATGAGGCCGCTGATGCCCTGCATAATCTGGTCGTAGGCTGGCAGCCGGCTGTAGGGGCCGTCCTGCCCGAACCCGGAAATCGAGGTGTAGATGATGCCAGGGTTGACCGTTTTGACCACGTCGTAGCCCAGCCCGAAGCGCTCCATCACTCCCGGAGTGAAGTTTTCCACGATAACGTCAGCATCTTCGGACAGTTTCAGGAAGATTTCCTTGGCCTCGTCTTCCCTGAAATTGAGCGTCAGGCTCCGCTTGTTGCGGTTGATGGAGAGGAAGTAGGCGCTCTCTCCTTCGATGAATGGCGGGCCCCAGTGTCGCGTGTCGTCACCGCTACCCGGTATCTCGATCTTGATGACGTCGGCACCGTGATCGCCGAGCATCAGGGTGCAGAATGGGCCGGCGAGGGCCCGTGTCAGGTCCAGCACCTTCAGGCCTTCCAGTGCCTTCATTCCGATCTATCTCCTTATCCGTCCGCTGAGGGAGCCGGTAAAGCACCCGTAGGGTGCGAACAGCTCGTACTCACCAGCCTTATGCTACAGGGGAAATCTTACCGGAATCTTACCACAGCGCATATTCGCGAGAACCTTTTTGGACCCGCCAAAGCTCCCCTGATTCAGCAATTACTGCCGCGCTGCCCAGGCGATTGAGACTACCTCAGGGTTGCGGCGTCGGTCAGGTGCACTCGGCACCCACCTGTGTCTGCCGGGTCAAAGTAAATCAGCCGGTAGCCCATGAAGTTGGTGAACGGCTCGTCTGTCAGGAACCGGTATCCCCGAGCCCGGTGTTCCGCCACGACCCGGTCAAGTTCCTCCACAGCGTATGCCATGTGGTGCACAACCCAGGCGCCTCCACCGCCCTCGAGGGCTGACGAGTCATTGGGTTGTATGAACTCCACCTCCACGTCCCCGACCCGCAGGAAAACGACCTCGCCCAGATTGGGGACGGGGCCCCGCCCAGTCACTACCGCCCCCATAGTTTCTTCATAAGAGCCAATGGCTGCATCGAGGTCGGGGACCAGGTAGCTCACGTGATGAATGTCAGAAAACATGGGTACTCCCTGAGATTGCGAGAATGGAGATTGCGGGAACGCCTTTTCTTTGGGAATTACATCGAATTTTACCCAAACCCAGCTTCCAGCCAGGAAGCTCACTCGGCAAAGACAGCAAGGAGCGGGGCAAGATGCGTGGACGCATTCCGCAGGTCTACCGCTAAGAGATACAGGTAATCAGGATCGTGTGGCTGAGTGCCGAAGTAGGCTACCAGGTCTTCGTTATCGACGACTAACGTTCCGTGTTCTTTGTCTCCGAATGACTGGGTATCGGTGGCTGCTGAATAATCCTTCTTGCCTAAAGGCAATATAGCCCCAAACCCCACAACCTCCATACCAACGGGCTTGTTGCTGTCCTTAGAGGGGAAGTCAACAACCACGCCGGGGGCACTCAGCACCTCTGCGGAGTCCTGGCTGCGGGGTATTGAATGCAGGGAAAAAACTTGGTCCATCAGGTCGAAGTAAATTCTGAGTCTCATACGCGTCCTCATAATCGTCTACGAAGCAACGCTACTCGAAGTATGCAAGGCTTCCTTTCCTTGGCTGTGAATTCGCTGCTGTGGGTGATTTGGGATGTCGGGACGGGATTCTAGCTCCAAAATCCGGTACGTATACATCACACGTAGTAGTATCAAAACATTATTGTGGCGATTACGGCCATACCATTGCAGTGGCCCGAAGTCCTTGATCGGCAATACTTCAGTTGCCGTATCCAGGCGCGGCGAATATTATATGGTGTTGCTGCGAGAGAACAAAACCCACTGCTCGCAGGCATCCAAGGGAGTAAGAAAATGGCGGCAGGAAGCACTTACAAGATAGTCGAGCTGGTGGGGTCGTCCAGCGAGAGCATACAGCAAGCAATTGATGGGGCCATCACCAGGGCCTCGCAGACCATCCGCAACCTGGACTGGTTCGAAGTCCGGGAGATCCGCGGCACCATTGATGGGGAAAAGGCCAACTGGTACCAGGTCAAGGTCGGCATCGGCTTCCGCGTCGATACCGGCGACGACGTCGGCAGCGACTAGGCCTCCGAATGGCCGGCCCGTTTCAGGTAGGCCGCAACAGCGTGGTCATCGGCGTGCCGGCCCGACAGGTATTCGACTATCTGGCTGACCTCTCTCACCTCATGGAGTGGAGTGGTGAGTCAGATTTTCGTGTCACCAGGGCGCCCGAGGGGCCGGCTGGACCGGGAGTAACCCTGCGCAGGGAACAGTCAGGAGTGATGCGCGGGCCCCTGATAATTCGGGGCGGGATGAGCGACAACCCGGTGAGGGTTGAAAGGCTTTCCAGACTAACCGTGTATGAGCCGCCTGACCCGGAAAAGTTGAGGGCGGGAGCACTGGTAGTTGAGACCAGGAACAGTTACAACGGTCTTCTCCATTCGATAGAAAAGTTCATTTTCGAGTTCGTTCCGGAAATGGACCGGGAGACGGACGGCACTCGGGTTACCATGGTTACGGAGATAGAGCCCATGGTGCCCGGTATGTTCATCGGGCCGGTTTACGCAATCCGCCTGGTGCGGAACGCCTTCGTGCGAATGTTCGGAAGTCGCCTGTCCCCACAGTTGCCTGTGGGCCCGCAGTTGTCTCGTGTCAAGGAAAAAGTGGAGGCACCCGAACCCGGCTAACATTGATCGGATCGCCCAAGGCAAGCGATGTTGCGTGGCCTTGAGGATCAAGGCCCGAGATTATCCGCCGGTGACCAGGAACAGGACCCCGAAGCCCGCCACTATCGCGTTGATTCCCGCAGCGTAGTACTTGTCGGGCACTCTACGCAGCAATTGCGCCCCGAAGTACGATCCGGCGATGGCCACCACTCCCAGGGATAGGCCGAGGCCCAGCACCAGCGGAGTCAGCAGCGCTCCGCCGCCTCCGTAGATGGCTAGCTTGGGGATCTGGATCAGAAGCATGCTCATCGAAAAGGTGGCGACGTATTCCCGGGAGCTGAGCCCGTAGGCCAGGTAGAATACCGGGGCGAACGGACCGGGGATCCCGAACACCGAGGCGAGGAATCCGGCACTGGCCCCCAGCGGCGGGAACCCCCACAGCCGCATCCGGACACGCTTGGACCACGGCAATTGCGTCAGCACCACCAGGGCGATCATGCCACCGCCCATGAGGCGGGTCAGCAGCTCCGTGTTTGTGCTGATGAACAGGAAACTGCCAAGAATGGCGAAGGGGGTGGATCCGGAGGCGAACCACGCCACCACCTTCCAGTCCAGGAACTCCCGGTTGATCCAGACCCTCGAAACTGTGCCGAACAGCTGGAATACGGCGACCACCGGCACGGCCACATCGGGGCCGTAGATCCAGACCAGCACCGGCAGCAGGAGCACGCCACCGCCAAATCCGGCCGCCCCCGACAGGGAGAGGCCTATCGCAGCGGTCACGAAAATGACCGCAAGTTGCCAGACTACTAAGTCTTCCAGACCGCGTTCCCCACTGCTGGACTGGCGCCGAATTATATATCCACAGCAGCTCCGGTGGATGCCTTGCCAGTCTGGGAATCCCACAGCGTTATGGGGTAATACGGGGCCTCCGTACGTTGTAAAATAGCGGGCGATATCCCCTGTGAAAATTCTGCGTTCCGGCCCCTGGGCAACAGAGGCCCAGGCGATGCTTACCGGTATTGGAGGAATATGGCTGATCTGGCGAAAACACAGCGAATTGGCGCCCTCGTGCCTGCCACCAACCCCGTGGTTGAGCCCGATTTCTACAGGGTGGTGCCGCCGGAAATTACTGTGCATTTCGAACGGATGTGGAACGGGTCATGGGGCAGCCAGCCGGAAACGGATGCCGCAACCGGCCATCGCATCAGCATGAGCAGCAGCGAAGCCAACGAAACCGACTGGGCGCTGTTCGGGTTCGACGTGAACAAGATGAACGACGATGTGGCCAGGGGGGCCAGTTCCCTGTCCAACATCGGGCCCGATGTGCTGGTCTACGCCTGCACGTCCGGGACTTGGCACAAGGGTTATATGGCCTACGACCAGCGAATGTCCGAAATCATGGAGGAGTCCAGTGGAATCCCGTCGATCACAGCAGTCACCTCCTGCATCGCCGCCCTGCGCCACATGGGGAGCCGCAAACTGAGCATCGCCGGCCCGTACCGCAACTACCACCTGCGCAACCGTCTCAAGCCGCTGATGGAGGAGGCGGGGTTCGAGGTGCTGAGCGCCGACGGTGAACCGTGGATGCAGGACTCCATGAATCCGCGGGAAATCGATGCGGAGCCGCCTCAGACCATCATCGACTTCGTGCCCACCGTGGTGCACGAGGACGCCGATACCGTGTACCTGCCCGGCACGGCCTGGCGGGCCCTGGATGCGGCTGAGGAACTGGAACAGAGGCTGGGCAAGACCGTAATCACGGTCAACCAGGCGAGCATCTGGCTTGCCCTGAAGCGACTGGGATGGACGGAGCCGATACCGGGGTTCGGCAGCCTTCTGAGGAGCTTCCAGTAAGCGCGGGGTTGCACTTCAGGTCATGGTGCCGGGAGTGGGGGTCGAACCCACACACCGATTAAGGTAGCGGATTTTAAGTCCGCCGCGTCTGCCTTTCCGCCATCCCGGCCTTCTGCCTGATTTGGCTGTGGATCAGCCTGGTTTCAGACGTGGTTATGGTCCGCCGGTTTCCCGGCATTGCGTTCAGCCCGCTATTTGATTTTGCCATCAGTAGGTGGAAAGTTAAAGATCCGTGATTCCGGAGGGGCAGGATTCCGTTGGCTTGGGTCAGTAATATTGTCTGGGCTGCTTTAAAGGCAGCCCAGTTCTCGTTTCGGCAACGCCTGGAAAGTAACGCTGCTCACCTGAGGCTGTGACGTCTTCCACCGGAAGGCGAAACAAGGTCCTTTGCGTCGAATCAGGACTAATTCAATGATGACGTTGTTTTTATTCCGTCGACTTCAATGGCCCCGGGAGGCACGGTCGCAACAGCGCGCGAAGGGTGCGGAAAGGCATAGCGTATCGATCCCGCATATTTAGACGATTATCGTTTAATATTTTGGAATCATTGCTTCTAATGATTGATGTTTTACGGAATTATTCTCGTTTTAGGGTTGGCATATAAGAGACAATGTAGTCTAATTGGTCCCAACCTGATGCACAGACGACAGCGAGAGGAGATCGACCATGGCAACGATCCTTGAGCGCTTGACCGGAGGTATCCCGAATCTGCCGGAATCCCGTTACGTCGATAACCGCATCTACACCGACCGGGAGATTTTCGAGGAGGAGAGGGACCGGATCTTCGGCCGGGTGTGGAATTTCGTGTGCCACGAGAGCGAGGTCCGCAATCCCGGAGACTTCCGTGTCGTCTCCGTTGCCGGTTTCCCGATTCTCCTGTCCCGCGACGAAAAGGGCGTCCTGCGGGCCTTCTACAACATCTGCCGACACCGGGCCGCCCCGGTGGTGCGGCAGGAGTGCGGCAATGCCCAAGCATTCCAGTGCTTCTACCACCTGTGGACCTACGGCCTCGACGGCTCCCTGCAGGGCGTAGCCCGTCCGGAAGGCTACGACAACACCGGGTTCCTCAAGGAGGACTTTCCCCTGCTGCCCGTCCGGCTGGAAACAACTATGGGGTTCGTGTTCGTGTGCCTGAGCGACGAGACCGAGCCCTTGAGCGAGTACCTCGGCGAGATCGTTGGCCCGCTTGAAGAACCCCTGGCCACCGAGGAACTGGAGGTCTTCCATTACAGTCAAGCCATTCTCAAGACCAATTGGAAGCTGTGGAACGACAACAACAGCGAGTCCTACCACAACCTGCTCCACGTACTGAACCGTCGTACCGGCGCGCTCAATGCCGAGACCCTGGCCCGCAAGTGGAGCTACTACCCCAACGGCCACAACATGCAGGGCCAGAACGGTCAATTCGCCGATTACCAGGCCGGGAACCGCGACGACCGCAACGAGCACCGTTTCCCGGGCATAGCGCCGAACCAGGGCATGAACGCCAATATTTTCCCCGACCTGCTGGTTCTGTTCCGCACCGATTCCCTGCGCCTCGACCGGGTGGTGCCCCTGGAGCCCGGCCGCACCCTGGTGGAGTGGCGGGGCCTCGGCCTGAAGTCGGACACCGAGGAGGCGCGGGAACTGAGGATACGCCATCACAACCAGTACTGGGGGCCGGCGGGGCGCAACCTCCCTGAGGACATCATGGCCACCGAGACGCAGTGGGAGAACATGAACACCGGCGCAGTTCGTTACAGCATCTTTGCGCGGGAGGAGGACTTCCAGGCCCACGACGACGAGAACATGCGCCGGTACTACCAGGAATGGGGCAGGCGCATGGGCCGCTCTCCGGCACACCCATTCGGCGACTGATTGGCTCGAGAATTCGGCTAGGTATTCGGGGGGCTACAAGTCCCCCTCTTCTGCCTGGATGCTCTAAGGACAGCCTTGGACTAATCATGGAGGCCCTGCATGACGAACGCCGATGGCTATGTTTCCATTGCTGACGAAAAGGAGGCCATCCGCGACCTGGTCCAGAACACCGCCTACCTGCTGGACCAGGAGCAGTTCGTGGACTACATGAACACCTTTGCGGACACCTCAACCTACGAGATGGTCGTCCGCAGCAGGGAGATCGGGGGCAAGGAAAACGTCTGGCTGCGGTTGGGAAAGCCCGACATGATGCAGCTGCTGGCGGAGGTCAATGACCAGGTGCGCGACGAGGGGGAGCGCCTGCACCTGGTGTCTCCCATCAGCATGGACGTTAACGATGAGGATGCGTCCTGCCTCTCGCACTTCGCCGTGTTTCGCACATCCAGGGCGGGAGAGAGCAACGTCTACGCCGTGGGGCACTACGAGGACACCTTCGTCAAGCGGGACGGCAAGTGGTGGTACACCAAGCACCGGGCGGTGATCCACACCCGGATGCTGGAAATCTCCACCCACCTTCCCATCTGACTTGCCGGGTGCGAAACTTCACTTGATTAGTCGAGCGAATTCTTAACCGCCACCACAGAGCGCAAGCGTGCTGCGTGATGGCTTGGAACAAGCATGCGAACTGGCGCTGACTACAAGGAAAGCCTGAGGGATGGTCGCGATGTCTGGGTTGTGGGTGAGGGCGCGGTGGACGACGTCACGACGCATCCGGCCACCTCGGCCATGGTCGATGAGTACATGGCGTGGTATGACCGCCACCTCGACCCCGAATGGCAGGACATACTGCTGACGCCGTCCGACGGAAACGGCCACCGGCACCCCCTGGCGCTCACTCCGCCGAGGACGTCCGACGACTTGCGGCGTCTCGGCAGGGCGATAAGCGCCGTGCATTTCATCACCGGCGGAAACATCACCCACACGGCGGGCTACGGGCACCTGATCGCCATGGGCATGACCAACGCCCTGAAGCGCCTGGACCACTCTGCCGAGGAGATCGCCTCGGCAGAGGCATACCTGGAGGACCTGGATGCCACGGGCCGATTCCTCACCTTCGCCGGGGGTGGGCCGCTGATTGGAACACGTCTCCGTCACGAGGAGACGCAGGGCGCGGCGCTCCGGCTGGTCAGCGAGACCGCCGACGGCATCGTGATCAGCGGCAAGATCCAGATGCACACCAGCACGCCCTTTGCGGAGGACCTGCTGGTCACCAGCCGGGACGAGCTGCCTTCGGGCAGCGGACGGCACCTGTGGTTCATCGTGCCGGTGAACGCTCCGGGCCTCCGGGTGGTGTCGCGGAGGATCGCCGCTCGGCACCAGAACAGGTTCATTTCGCCCCTGAGCAGCCGGTTCGACGAGCTGGACTCCATGGTCTGGATGGACAATGTATTCATTCCCCGATCCCGGGTATTCACGGGGGAAACCATTGACCGGAACAGGCGCCACTCGCTGGTGTGCTGGCTGCTCTGGCATCACAGCTACGGATGGCTGGCCAAGGCAGAGCTGACCCTTGGGATTGCCCTTGCCCTGGCCGAAGTCATGGGCCTCAAGGAGAATCAGCAGACCATGGAGCAACTGGCTGAGCTGACGGTAAACGTCCAGGTCACCCGCACCTGCCTGACGGCGGCGGAACTGGACCCGGAGATGACGGTAAGCGGGTTTGCCCTGCCCAATCAGCTGCACGTGGCGTCCTCGGGAATCAATACCATGCGGGTGCGCCAGCGGATGGGCGAGATCCTGCGGGGCCTGCCCGGTTCGTCGCTGGTCAACGCACCAGCGGATACCGACTTCGCCGACCCTGGAATGGCTGCCGAACTGGAGGACGCCTTTGGCGGCGGGGGCTACACTGCGCTGCAACGGGCTGCGCTGCTGCAACTGGCGTGGGACCAGGTGTCCTCGGGACTTGACGGTCGCGAGGCGATTTTCGAGATGCACGCCAGCGGTGGGCTGGAGGCATGGCGACGGCAGGTGGCGGCTTGGTTCCCGGACTACAACAAGCTGGCCAATGGGGTGCAATCGTTCCTCAGCGTGGATATCCCGCCCCTGGACCTGAGCAGCCTGCAGGACGTCCCACCCCCGCCGCGCCGCATGCCCCTGACCACGCCCGGCAGCTGAGCGTCGTATACCCCTGATACTCCCTCTCCCTCTGGGAGAGGGTTGGGGTGAGGGCGTCCCCGGTTGCCGTAAGCGAGGTAAGAGGTAGGGTGGCCATAAGTGCCGCGGCGACCACAAGGGTTGCCCCTACGTGTCGGAACGCTTGTCAGGGATTGACGACTGTGCTTGTAGGAGCGACCGCAAGTGTCGCCCCTACAGGCGTGGCGAATTGAGATCAGTGGGAGAATAACAAAATGCCCGATGATTCCCTGGCCCGCGTCAAGTACCTGACCTTCGACATCTTCGGCACAGTGATGAACCTCACCGGCAGCCTGGCCGGTCCCGCCGGGGAGTTCCTGGCGGCCCACGGTTCAACAATGACGGGCCAGCCGTTCTACGCCGAGTGGCGGGAGCGGCAACGCATCGAGCAGTACCAGGACAACCTGCTGATGCTGGGACACAGCGGCTACCTCGAGACCTGCCGCCGGGCCTTCGTCTACTGCCTGAAGAAGCACAGCGTCAGCTACACGGCTGAGGCGGTGCGGGAGTTCATGCAGGTCTACAAGGGGCTCCATCCTTACCCCGACGCGGTAGACGGACTGCGGTCACTGTCAGAGCGGTACAGCCTGGTGGCTCTCTCCAACGGCGAGCAGTGGTACCTGGAGGAACTGCTGGGGAACAACGTCCCGGTCGAGTTTGACGCCGTCATCTCCGTGGAACAGGTGGGCGCGTTCAAGCCGGCCCCAGGCATCTACCGCAAGGCAGTGCAACGGCTGGGGTGCGAGCCTGGGGAGATCATGATGGTCGCGGCCCACGCCTTCGACATCCTGGGCGCCCAGGCCTGCGGGTTCAGGGCGGCCTACGTCAACCGGTACCGGCTGCCTACCGAGGACTCGGTGTACCAGCCGGACATCATCGTGGACGATTTCGTGGAGCTGGCCGCCCGGCTCCTGGAGTGACCGCGCGTTCCGATTTCCAGGTCAACCCCACCAGTCCGTTCCAGGTGAGAAGGTTGTCCGACGACCGCGTGGACCTTGTGGGATACGCGAGAAATCCCCTCCTCCGGGGGGAGAGGGAATTAAGCGCGATTTACCTTGGTTTAAGTTGGGTCCTGATCGGCGTGAAGAGAGGCCGGTCAGTCCTTCATAAGGACGTAGACCGCGCCCGATGGCGACAGGTCGACGTGGGTGTGACCCTTGCCGGTGACGTCATCCATCAGGCGGATGTCCCCGGCACGCAGCACCCGCTTGGAGCCGTCGCTGGCGCCGATCTCCACCTCTCCCGACAGGTGGATGACCAGCCTGCGTTCTGGCAGGGGATGGAAGTCCATGTTGCGTGAGCCGTCGAACTCCTGCACGCGCACCTCGGACACGTTGATCAGTGCCCCCAGCTCCGGGTGCTCCTCCAGGTTCAGGTCCTCGATGTGGCTCTCGCCGTCAGCGTCGGAAAATATCCGGTATATCGCCATTCTGCCCTCTCGAAATTTGCTGAATTGATGCCCTGATAGACTTGTTGGCGATTTCCAAATCGTCGTCAACAGGACGGGTTGCCGGTCCGGGATTTTTCGTGATCACCCACGCATTGCCAGTCTGCTATGGTGAGCTTGTCGAACCACTAACGGGCGACCTTCAGACTGGGGACGCCCTCACCCTAACCCTCTCCTGGAGGGAGAGGGAACCTCCGTCCAAGCGCCGCCGCCGGGGATTGCCTATTTGGCAATTTCTGAGCGTTTGGAGACCTTTTGGTGGTAAGGGATTGCCTTCGCTATTGCAACGCTAGCCGCACGCGGGTATGACCTGCTCGCCGAACAGTTGTATCGCCTCCATGATCCTCTCGTGGGGCGGTCCGCCGGAGTGGGCGTGGCGCAACCGCAGCAGGAAATAATCTGTTCCCACCGCTTCGCTCCATCGCTGGTAGTCTGCAACGCATTCCTCCGGATCTCCGAGAATCAGGCGGTCCCCTCTCAGGTTGTCCATCGTTATCTCGGCCTCGGATCGTATGTTGTCGAAATCGGAAAGGCCGTTGCGCCAGTAATACTTGTAAGCCTCGATCACCTCTGGGCCGTACACCTCTTCGGCCTCGGCGCGGGTCTCGGCCACCCATGCGTCCCGCATCAAGACCACCACCGGTTCCCGTCCTTCCCGCGCGGCGGAATCCCGATAGATGTCGGCCAGCTCGATGGCTGTGGCCATGTCGACACTGGGCGTCAACACAAATCCGTCGGCCATGCGCCCGGCGCGGCGCGCCCCTCGCGGAGTGCCGGCGCCGATCCACAGCGGAGGGGCAGGATCCTGGAAGGGGCTGGGCGTGATGTGCAGGTTTTCCAGCTGATGGTACTCGCCGTGGAATGAGAATGGCTTCCCGCTCCAGCAGTGGCGGATGATCTCCACTGCCTCCTCGAATCTTCCAACTCGCTGGCGGACTGGCACCTCAAAAGCCCGAAAATCGGCGTCCTGGTATCCCAGTCCCACGCCCAGGATGATCCTCCCCTTGGACACCAGGTCCAGGGTGATTACGTCCTCCGCCAGGTGCACCGGGTTGTGCAGGGGTAGCAGGATCACCGACGTACCCACGTTCAGGGCAGTAGTGTGTGCCGCGACCGCCGTGGCCACGATCAGGGGGGACGGCAGGAACCCGTCCTTGTCCTGGTGATGCTCACCGAAAAAGCAGGAATCGAAACCAGCCTCCTCGGCCAGCTTTGCCTCCGCGATCACCTCGTCGATTCTCAGGGCCAGCCGCTCGCCCGCGGGCGGGTCGGCGATGGAGCTGTATATTCCGAACTTCATAGCAGGTCTCCCTTGGGTCTGCTGGGACAATGTGCTGGCTTTTCCCTATTGGTTGTACCACTATCGGTGCCGTTCGTGCCAGTGCCGCCCCTGCGCTGTCAGGACGACTGCAAAGTCCAGAGACACTCATTTTGTCTGAATCATGATTTGCAGGATTAAAGAATGAGCAGGATAGGGGGAACATCCTGAAAATCCCAGAATCCTGATTCAGAAATCGACCTGGCAAGCGCCTTGGTGTGGAAACTCAGTGAACCGATGATCACTCGTCATTATGTGTATACTGCGCGCTTAAGACTTGGGCTTTTTCGATATTATTGAGTTCAATGCGCAGAAAATCGACCGCAATTTCCGTGTAATGCTCCCGATGTTCTCAAAACGCCAGATTCACTACGCATGGGTCATCGTGGCGATTGCCGCGGCGATGGGGTTCATCACCTCCGCCGTGCGATTCGCATCCGCCGCGCTGGTGCCGCATCTGAGCGAACCCAACGGCGACTTCGGCTGGAGCTATGGGGAGATCAGTCTCGCCTTCAGCCTGCAGTGGGTGGTACTGGGCCTTGTGAGCCCCTACATCGGATTGCTGGGAGACCGGTACGGCGTGCGCTGGCTACTGCTGGCTGGGGGTGTCCTGTTCATCGCTGGCATGATGTTGACCGGCGTGATGAGCAGCCTGTGGCAGTTCTACCTGTACTTCGGCGTTGTCCTGGGCATCGCGACCACCATCTACACAGTGCTGACGGTTTCCGGCGTCACCCTTTGGTTCAGGAGGCACCTGGGCGCGGCCATGGGAGTGGTGTGGTCATTCCAGGGAGCGGGCACCATTGCGCTGCTCTTCCTGATAGGAGCCGCCTTCGACCAGCTGGGAATGCAGTGGATTTTCTGGCTGCCGGGCATAGCTGGCGGGGCAATACTGCTGCTGCTGGTCAGGTTCTTTCACAACGGGCCCAGCGACATAGGCCTGCGTCCCCTCGGTGATCTGGGCAATGAGCCTATCCAGGCGAGGCGGAGGGACGAGGCGGCAAAGGTCCGGGCAACGGTGTTCATTCAGCAGGCCAAGCGCACCTTCACCTTCTGGAATCTCATCGGCATCCACTACTGGGGATGCATGGGCCACAACATCATCAACGTCCTGGTGGTGGCCATCGCCGTGGACCGCGGCCTGTCCCTGGGCGTGGCCGCCGGGGTGCTGGCGGCGCAGCAGGGTGTTGGGGTAATCGCTCGCGGCCTTGTGCCCGTAATAGCCGAGCGCTGGGGTTGCCGGACCGTGTGGGTCGTGGGTATGGCCCTGCAGTCATTCCCGTTGATCCTGCTCTTTTTTGTACACGACGCCTGGGCTTTCTACCTGTTCGCGATTCCGTTCGGAATCGGCCAGAGCTGCGAGGTGCCCACCTTCCCCATCGCCAACCGCCAGTACTACGGGAACGTTCCCCAAGGCAGCCTCTATGGCTGGCAGAACCTGGGCAATGGCCTCGGCATGGGGCTTGCGCCCGTGTGCGCCGGAGTCCTGTGGGACCTGACGGGCACCTACGCGGCGCCACTCCTGATGTCGCTGGCGTTCAGCCTCATGGCTCTGTTCTCCGCCTGGTTGCTGCCATCGCCAACCGTAAGGCAGATCCCGGACTGGGAGAGCCACCTGCCCGTCAACCTGCGCCCCGCGGAACTGTGATGTCCATGGGCATTTCGCTACGAATTCCGTAAGTAAGATTACCATTTCTGGCTGTCATACACGTATAGCTCTGTCTCTCCTGGCGCAGAAAATGATTCAATTTCCCATTGGTGCTACAATGCCGCCATTCATCCCATCAGGCTGAGGGGTACCAACCATGAAAGTATCGATGTTTCACCTGATGCCCCATAGGGACCTTCCCGCCGATTTCGAGCAGCGGTACCACTCCGTCTGGGTCGACCCGCCGTGGTGGGAACTGGCCGATGCCGAACAGGTAGGCAAGTACTACAACTGGACGCTGGATGAACTCACCCACGCCGCCAATGCCGGGCTGGATGGGGTGTGCGTCAACGAGCATCACCAGAACGCCTACGGGTTCATGCCCGGTCCCAACCTCATGGGCTCCGCCCTGGCGCGGGCCACCAACGACCAGGATGTGGCCATCGTGCAGATGGGCGCGACTTTGCCGACCACCATCCCGCCCATCCGTGTCGCCGAGGAGTACGGGATGCTGGACTGCATCAGCGGCGGTCGCCTGGTGGCCGGCATGCCGCTGGGTTCGTCAATGGACGCCAACCTTTGCTACGGCATTCCTCCCATCGAGCACCGCGACCGCTATTACGAGGCCCACGACCTAATCATGAAGGCCTGGCAGTCCAGGGAAATGTTTGCCTGGAACGGCAAGTATTACCAACTTCCCATGGTCAACCTGTGGCCTCGCCCGATTCAGCAACCGCATCCGCCGGTGTGGGTGCCGGGGTCGGGGAGTCTCAGCACCTGGAACTTTTCCGTACAGAACAACCACTGCTACTGTTTCCTCAGCTACTGGGGCAACAACCTGGGCAAGAAGGTGATGGACGGGTTCTGGGAATTCGTGGAAGGCCAGGGGTTGGAACCCAACCCGTACCGCGCTGGCTTCCTGCAGCTGGTGGTCGTGGGCGAGACCGACGCGCAGGCCGAAAAGGACTACTACGAGCACATTCGCTACTTCTACGACAAGTCCCTGCATATAGCGCCGGAGTTCTTTTCCGCGCCTGGATACGTCGACTTCCGCAGCCTGGACAACACCTACCGCAAGGGCTACGTGGACCAGATAGCCACGGTCACCCAGGAGATGAAGGAGTGGAACTACCAGGACTTCATCGACAATCAGTTGGTCATCGGCGGTAGCCCCGCGTCGGTCGTCGACCAACTGGAGGACGCCATCAAGAAGCTGAGAGTGGGGAACCTGATGGTGCTGCTGCACATCGGTTCCATGCCTCACGAGCTCACGCTGAAGAACATCGACCTGTTCGGAAGAGAGGTCATGCCCAAGCTGCGGGACATCTGGGACGATGACGGCTGGGAAAACCACTGGTGGCCGGAAAAGCTGCGTGGCAAGCGACAACTGGTGGGGCAGGCAAGCGGTTAGCCCGACCCTGTTATTGCCTGGAGGGGACTCAAGATGGCGACGATACTGGAACGAACCCTCAGCGTATGGCGGGACCAGATACAGACCAGGGTAATTGTAGCCGGGCAGGGGCCGCCCCTGGTCTACCTGCACGGCGCCGCCGGCCTCCGGTGGGACGATTTCCTGGACGACCTGTCTCAGAGCCACACGGTCTACGCGCCGGAGCACCCCGGCACGACTCCGGGGGATCCTGATGCCGTCAAACCGCTGGACGACCTATGGGACCTGGTGCTCTATTACTACGAGCTATTCGACGGGCTGGGACTGGAGTCACCGGCGGTGGTAGGCCACTCATTCGGCGGGATGGTGGCGTCGGAGATCGCGGCAACCAATCCGGGGCGTGTCAGTAAGCTTGTACTGCTCAACCCCATCGGCCTGTGGCGGGATGACGCTCCGGTGAAGAACTGGATGGTAATGTCTCCCGAGGACCTGGGCAAAGAGCTGTTCAGTGAACCTGACGGACCGGTGGCGAGACAGGTGCTGGCTGAGCCGGAGGATCCCGAAGAACGAATGACGGCAAAGATTCAGGGCATCTGGAACCTGGGCTGCACCGGAAAGTTTACCTGGCCCATCCCGGACAAGGGCCTCAGGAAACGCTTGCACCGGATCCAGGCTCCGACGCTGGTAATCTGGGGCCAGCAGGACGGAATCGTCCCGGCAGTCTATGCCCAGGAGTTCACCGACCGTATTTCCGGGTCGAGGTCTGTGATTGTCGAGAAGGCCGCCCACGTGCCGCAACTGGAACAGCTGGACAGTGTCTCCCAAGTGGTCCAGGACTTTCTGACGGACTGACGCGCTCCTTCCACGGCGCCTTGCTGCACGGACCGTCGTAAAGAAACGATCTCACAGTACCCTCCGCGTGCCAGGCCGCAATTCGCGGGAGGGCTGGAATGCAGGGACTGGCATGACGATTGCAAAGTCTTTGTCTGAATCAGGATTTGCAGGATTAATGGATGAACAGGATCAGAGAACATCCTGAAAATTCTTGAATCCCCACAATTCCGATTCAGACAGATTATCGAAAAGACATGTGAGGTGGTGCTGTGATATTGCTTGAATATTCTCGAAATTGTATGATTACCAAGGATACCCCAGTTGGCACTGCTGTAACCTGAACTTGGACCCTGGCAGGTTTCGCTGGTCACCGGACCATTGCCGCTGCAGGCGGCGATCCTAGGTCGAACGGCAGTGGGTTACCATGGCAGCAAGCGGGCGCGTTACAGGGCCGACGCTCCAGTCGCAAACCAGGCTTCCGGGGCTTGAAGCTGAATTCAGTTGCTCCGAAAGCCGCAGTCCTCGTTTGCGTGTCGAACTCCCTAGGGATCTCGAATCCACGTCGCTCCTCCCCGGCGCGAAGGGCTTTGCAGCTTTAACGGCAGGCCTGCATCCAGCGTCCCAACGTTCGTTCGACCCACCCTGGCCTTTCGTCGCCTCCGAGCACTGTACCAGGCAGACACCCTGGCGACAGGAAGGGCCGTTCTCGCTTTGGAACGGCACAACTCCTTTCTAATTGCTCCCCACCTGACTTTATGCGGGATTCTGCTCATAGCGATTATTCAGTAAACGTTCATTTTAGAGTCGACATAAAGAGATTTCTGAGCAATGGTTCCAGTCTACTTTCAGGGAAATGTTGAAATTCATGATCAACCTGTTAAACGTTCCGGACAACGGAGGCCATAGGCTTCCGTTGGTGGTATTGAGGCATGAGGGCCGACCGAACCGGTAAGGCCCGCCGTCCGCGGCTGCGATGGAGGCTGCCCGGGACCTTCCGTGCGCCCGTCATCCCCTCGTGGGCCGTGAACTGGAAGGCAACTCTGCAGCAGACCCCTGCCGCCCAGTGGTTGGCGGCGTGCTGGCGCTCGCCTTTTGCCGGCTGGGTGCTGGATCACTGGAGGTTGCTGGCTGAGGCGGGTCTGTACCTCGGCGCCTACCTGGTCTACGTTTTCAGCAGAGGCCTGTTCTACGACAATGTCCGGGAAATCGCCATATTCAACGGGGACCGCGTCGCTGAGCTGCAACGGCAGCTATGGTTCCTCTGGGAACCCGGCTGGCAAGCCTGGGCGATAGAGCACGTAAAGCCCATAGTCGTTTTCCTAAATTGGACTTACATCCTCACCTATTGGCCTGTGATCCTCGCGCTGGCGGCGTACCTGTTCCTGCGCAAGCGGCGGGAATACTATTATTTCCGCACGGTTGTTGTGATAGACCTTTGCGCCGCCCTGGTAGTCTTCGCCCTGTTTCCCGTGGCGTCTCCATTTGCCATTCCCGGGGTCGGATTGGTGGACACCATACAGGCCTTTGGCCCGACCTTCTACGGCAGCGACTCAATGGCGATTTTCTACAACACCAACGCTGCCATGCCCAGCCTGCACTTCAGCTGGACGGTAATCCTCGGCGTCTACTGGCTGCGGTCGCTGCCGGGAGGATTCAAGGCTGCCGGTGTGCTGTATCCGACGCTTACTTTCTTTGCCATCACCATTACCGGCAACCATTTCGTCCTCGATGCAGTGGTGGGTGGCGCGCTGGCGGGCCTTTCCTTCGGCGCCGTGGAAGGATACAGGGCGGTGGCTGCCAGGGTGAGCCAGGACGAAATTCGCGCTTCCTGGTCAACCTTCCGGCGCAAGGTCAGGCAACTTCAGATACCGAGGACGCTCATCCGCTGGTAGGGCCTGGCGCTCAACGGCAGGCTCAGTTCTCAGGATGACGTGACCTGCCTGCGCGTCTGCAGGTATATCGCTCCCAGTATGCCGCACACCGATCCACCGGTGGCCAGCCAGAACACCCACCTCATGTCCACAAAGTCGGCCAGCAGCCCACCGATGGTGGGGGATACGGTACTCCCAAACCCGGCGCCCACCGACATGAGGCCAAAGGCAGCAGCCGAGAAGCGCACAGGAACGTAATCGCCCGACGAGGCCGCGCATATTGTGTAGGCGGCACGGAGAGTGAATCCGATCAGGGCGGACGCGATGAGGAACGAGATGAAGACAGGCACAATGGCCAGGAGCACGTAGGCCACCGCCTGTATCAAGAATGAATAGGCGAACGCCTGCCCCCGTCCCAGCTTGTCGGACATCCAGCCCCATGCCACGCCGCTCACAATGCTGAGCGCTCCTATGAGAATGACCAGTTGACCGGCTGTGGACAGCGTCACGTCATTTTCCTGGGTCAGGTACAGGCCGAAGAATGTGGTGAACAGGTTCTGCGACCAGCCAGAGGTGAACGCCAAAAACGTGATCAGCCAGACAGCCGGGTGCCTGAATGCTTCTACAGGCCAGGCGGTGCGCGGAGTATCGGGGCGGCGTTCCTCCCCTGCGGCCTCGGTGGGCCGCTCTCGAACGAACACCACGGACATCACGCCAATCACCAGGACAATGCCACCGAAGAGCTGCCAGCTGTGCCGCCAGCCGTCCTCCCAATTGGCGGCGGTGAGAAACGGAATGACAAGACCGGCGAAGATGAACGTGATGCTTCCACCCGAGGCAGCCAGACCCGCCGCGAGGCCGCGATCGCGCGCCTGGAACCAGGCTGCCAACAGCCCCATGATTGGCGTCAGGGCGGCACCGCTGGCGACCCCCATCAGGACGGCCGCTCCCAGTGCTGCGGCGTAGTTCTGGGCGAATCCCAGCAGCACCATCCCGACGCCCACGCCCAGGGTTCCCACCGCAGTGATGGAACGGCTGCCGTAACGGGGGGCCAGGGTGCCCGATGCCAGCGAGCCGCCCATGCGCGTTGCCGCGGTAACGGTGATGAGCAGTCCCGCTTGAGTGTGGGAGATGTGGAGCGCCTCCTCCATAGGAGGCAGTGTCAGGCTGTATCCGTACTGCACGAACCCGGTCGCCAGGTTCAAGAGGAACGCGACCAGCAACATGACTCCGGCGTAGGACCGGAGCCAGTAAATTGCGAGGGTGTTGGCTAGGATTGGCTGCTCCCGGCGGTCATTCGGCTACGCTGCTCCTGCGGAAGCGCTGCATCCGCTCCTGCTTGTCGGGGTCGTATTCGGAGGGCGTGTATTTGCGTAAGTCAGGAAGGAGGTCCTGTGATACACGCTCCAGTGAAATGCCCACTATCTCGCCGATTCCCCCTTCTTCGACGGGATCTTTGTCGATGTCGTAATGAGCTGTCCAGCCTTCGATGACGGTTTCACAGTGATTAGCAGGTTTACCAGCGTGAAGATGCAGGGTGTCGGATTTCTTATCGTAGTCAACCAGCAGGGCGGTTTTGATGCCGGTTTTCTGGAATTCCTCTGGCAGTAGATGGGGCAGAAGTAGCTCGGCAGCGTTCCAGAACTCGATTCCAATGCAGCGGCCTTCAGCAGTAAGGTCAGCAACCAGTCCCACGGGACGGTCTTCGGTGATGTCCCAGCTCGTTACGAATTTGCCCCTGTCTGGAGAAAGAGAGGCGAGGTGCAAGCTATCCCCTTTAGGGTCGTACCTGTACTTTATGTTTTCATTCATGGCGCGCCTCTTCTGCGTCTCATATTCGAGTCTGGATGCGATGTAGTGATTTCACAATGAGTTTCCTTTCTTTCCACGACTACCTTGACATAGTTTCCTCCGCGTCCCAATTCAGGGAACCACTTCCGATAGAGTATTGTGAAAGCCGTCTCGTCTTACCTGACATCCGGATCGCGGATAGCGTCAGTGATGCGCTCCACAGTTTTCAGCCCTATTCTGTTTGGGTGGTCACGCCATATATGAGGATCGATCTGGTAGAGAATTCCGTTCAATGTGAATGTAAGCGAGTCGTTTTCCATTGTAACCTGTCGTAGTGCAGTTGACTGTGAAACCGCCCGCCTCTCGGTCACCGAGGGGCGGGCGGTCGACTGTCCGCGGAAGGGGGGTGCGGGTCTAGCGGAGGGAGCGGAAATGGTTGCGGATGTCCTCCACCAGCAGATCCGGCTCCTCGAGGGCGGCGAAGTGGCCACCGCTGGGCATGACGGTCCACTGGGTCACGTTGTAGGAGCGCTCGGCCCACTCGCGCGGCGGGCGGCTGATCTCGGCGGGGAACACCGCGACGCCCACCGGCACGTTGATGCGCTCGCCCTGCGCGAAGTCCCAAGGTTTGCGCAGCGTTTCGTAGTACAGGCGGGTGGACGAGTTGATGGTCTGGGTTACCCAGTAGATGGTGACCGTGGTCAGCAACTCATCCTTGGTGAACTTGGACTCGACATCGCCGTGGCAGTCGCTCCAGGTGCGGTACTTTTCGACGATCCAGGCGCACAACCCGGCGGGCGAGTCGTTGAGGCCGTAGCCCAGCGTCTGCGGCTTGGTGCCCTGGATGTGTGAGTATCCGCCCTCGGCGGCCAGCCACTCCTCCCGCTGGCGCAGCACACCCTGCTCGGCCTCGGATAGCGGTTGGGAGCCGGGCCCCATGTACGGCGTGGGTCGAGTTACCGACGTGGTGTGGATGCCGATGCAGTGGTCGGAGTGGGAATGGCCCAGCCGTGAGGTTACGCTGGCGCCCCAGTCGCCACCCTGGGCCACGTAGCGGTCGTAGCCGAGCTGCTCGTGCATCAGCTTTGCCATCACGTCGCCCACGGCCAGCACGTCCAGCCCCCGTTCCTGGGCGGCGTCGGAGAAGCCATAGCCGGGCATGGACGGCGCGACGACGTCGAAAGCGTCCCCCGGGTCGCCGCCGTGGGCCGCTGGGTCGGACAGGAGGGGAATAACCTTGTGCATCTCGAAGAAGGTGCCGGGCCACCCGTGGGTGATGACCAGGGGCAGCGGGTTCGGCCCCTTGCCCTTTTCGTGGATGAAATGCACGTCCCGGCCGTCGACCGGTGCCTTGAAGTGGGAGAAACTGTTGATCAGCGCCTCCTGTTTGCGCCAGTCGAAGTCGTTCTTCCAGTACTCCACCAGCTCCTTGATGTAGTCCATGTTGGAGCCGTATTCCCAGCCGACGCCGGGCAACTCGTCGGGCCAACGCGTCCGCCCCAGGCGGGCTTTAAGGTCGTCCAGCACGGAATCAGGTACCTCAATCTTGAAGGGTGTTGCGGGCATTGTGCTCATCTCCTGTTTCAGTTTTTCCTGGCCAACCACTAATCGCCTCTCACGGAGGGAGAGGTTTAGGGTGAGGGCGTTAATTCCCTCCCCCAAGGGGAGGGAATTTGGACGTCTATTTGTCTCTGATGCAACTCCGGCACTCCTACCACGCCAGGTTGGGCCGAAACCGCCTTAGCGCAAGGAGCGGAAGTGGTTGCGCATGTCCTCCACCAGCAGCTCTGGCTCCTCCAGGGCGGCGAAGTGGCCGCCGCTGGGCATGACCGTCCACTGCGTGACATTGTAAGAGCGCTCGGCCCACTCGCGCGGCGGACGGCTGTTCTCGGCGGGGAATATCGCGACACCCACGGGCACGTTGATACGCTCTCCCTGCGCGAACTCCCACGGCTTGTGCAGCGTCTCGTAGTACAGGCGGGCGGACGAGTTAATGGACTGCGTGACCCAGTAGATGGTGACCGTGGTCAGCAGTTCGTCCTTGGTGAACCTGGACTCCACGTCTCCGTGGCAGTCGCTCCAGGTTCGGTACTTCTCCACGATCCAGGCGCACAGCCCGGCGGGTGAGTCGTTGAGGCCGTAGCCCAGGGTCTGCGGCTTGGTCCCCTGGATGTGGAAGTAGCCGGCTTCGTCGGCCATCCACTGCTCGCGCTGGCGCAACAGGCCCTGCTCGGCCTCAGACAGCGGCGCCGAACCCGGGCCCAGGTACGGGGTCGGCGCCACGACCCCGGTGGAGTGGATGGCAATGCAGTGGTCGGAATGCTTGTGGCCCATCTGCGCCGTAACCCTGGCGCCCCAGTCGCCGCCCTGGGCGACGTAGCGGTCGTAGCCGAGTTGCTCGTGCATCAGCTTGGCCATCACGTCGCCGACGGCCAGCACGTCCAGCCCACGCTCCTGGGCGGCGTCGGAAAAGCCGTAACCCGGCATGGAAGGGGCGACTACGTCGAAGGCATCGGCGGGCTCGCCGCCGTGGGCCCCCGGATCTGCCAACAGAGGAATGACCTTGTGCATCTCGAAGAAGGTGCCGGGCCACCCGTGGGTGATGACCAGAGGCAGAGGGTTCGGCCCCTTGCCCTTCTCGTGGATGAAATGGACGTCGCGACCGTCGACTGGGGCCTTGAAATGGGAGAAGCTGTTGATCAGCGCCTCCTGCTTGCGCCAGTCAAAGTCGTTCTTCCAGTACTCCACCAGCTCCTTGATGTAGTCCATGTTGGAGCCATACTCCCAGCCGACACCGGGCAGCTCATCCGGCCACCGGGTACGCTCGAGCCGCGCTCTAAGGTCATCCAGAACGGAATCGGGTATATCGATCTTGAATGGTGTTGTTGGCATGGTTTCTCCTATCAAGTATGGACTTGCGAAGCCTACGATTTTTGCTCAAAGGGAGTGAATCCCCTCCCCCTCAGGGGGAGGGTTAGGGTGGGGGTGAAACTCACGTCAAGATGCATCTTCGAGGAACATTGCAATTACGGAAAGTACACCTTCCGCATTGCTGAGCACATCCTCGTTCCAGAATCTGACAACTCTGAAACCCCGAGTTTCTAACCACCGACTACGCTCGCTGTCGTAGTCAAGCTGCTCAATATGCTGGCCCCCGTCCAGCTCGATAACTAGCCTCTTCCGATAGCAGACGAAATCAGCTATGTACTTCCCGATGGGCTCTTGGCGTCGGAACTGGTAGCCGAGCACCTGATGGCGTCGCAGGTGGCTCCACAGAAGCTTTTCGGCATCCGTCGCCTCTGCCCGCAGGATTCGTGCTCTGGATACGGGGTCCTTCAACTGACGTTTCACCCCCACCCTAACCCTCCCCTCAGGGGGATGGGATTCAAGTCTCCGCTTTTTCCCTTAACCCTAACCCTCTCCCGGAGAGAGAGGGGACGTTTGTAATAGGGAAAGGAAATTCGTTTCATGGATTGGAACTGATTTACCCCGGCAGGAGGGGTTCTGTGCGGTTGGAGGGCAGGTCTGGGTCGAAGGCGTTTATGACGAAGGCCAGGAAGCTGTAATTGCCGATGACCAGCGTCAGTTCGATGAGCCCCTGCTTGCCGAACTGTTCCATTGCGTCCTGGAATGCGCCCCGTCCGACGCGGCGGTACTCGAAAAACTCCCGGGCGTAATTGATGACGGCCCGCTCGAGGTCACTGAGCGGGGGCAGCTCGTCCCGGTCGCGAATGGCGTCCACCACTTCGTCCTGCACGCCGGCGGCTCTGGCTGAGGCGGCGTGTGCGTTCCAGATGTGCTGGCAGTCGTACTCCCGTGCGGCCAGCAGCATGGACAGCTCTAGGGCCGCTTCGGGCAGAGAGGACTCGTTGCGCAGGTACTGGTTCAGCGCGGTGCTGGCCTGGTGGGCCTTGGGTACGTGGATCATCACCGAGCCTGGGCCGTAAGCTGGAACGCCGCCAAGGCTCTCAACCATCTGGTCGAATTCGGCTACCTGGTCCTGGGGAACGTTGTCCCTGGTGGCTGCAGGGATTCTTGCCATAACGATAAACCTCCTATTGATCGGGGGAGAACCGTCGTAACCCTACGCGCCGCGTTCCCGCGGTGTCAATCATTCATCGGATACCGTCGATCCAGCCTCCTTGGGTAGGAGAACTCCCGCGATAAGAAGCGCCCAGCTGGCCACGGCACAGATGATGAAACCGGGGTAATAGGAACCGGAGGCGTTGTACAACCAACCCACCAGGATCGGAAAAATGAACATTCCCATCCCGGAGAATGTCATATAGGAACCCCATACAGCGGCAACACGCTCCGGGGTCGCCCCTGACAGGCGCATGGGAATGGTCAACAGGGCCGGCACGTAGAACCAGGAGCCGATCCCCAGCACCACTACGGAAACGTAAATCCCCAGTTGACCGGCAAAGAGGAATGTGCCCAGACCTCCCAATACCGCCAGTACACCCGACGAGACAAGAATTCCCCTGTAGGAGAATATTATGTCCCCGGCGGCGCCGAAGACCGCCAGTTTCGACCGGAAAGTTTCGAACAGCAGGGGAACGGCCCCGCCTGCCAGCACGGCGAATATCCCTACAAGAGAAAGTGCAGAGACTATGAATCCGCCCTGCTCCAGGGGAAAGCCACGCACCTCCTCAAAAAAGGTCGGCATCCATGTCAAGAGCGCCGTGTACTGGATAAATATGCCGGCGTCGGCTATTACCAGAAGCGCGACGGTCTTCATTCGCAATACCGAGATAACCTCGCGCACCGAAATGCCCGGGCGTTCCCCGTTTGTGTTGCGGTCTTTTGGCGCAAATGGCCAGATGAAAACCCCTACGATGCCGGGTGCAGACAACACCGCAAGAGTCATCTTCCACCCCAGCAGGTCTGCCAGGGGGATCGCCACGGCGGTCGAGGCAGCGATGCCGCCGCTCATCAGGGCGGTATTCAGGGAGTTGATGACCAGCATTTCCTTGGGCCGGAACCACTGCATCACCAGCGGGCCCGTGGCGACCACCACCAGAGCGAGTCCCACCCCGTAGGTCAGGCGCAGGATCAGTAGGACGTAGAAGTTCGGGGCTATGGGGGCCAGGGCCAGCAGTGCCAGGGCTATCCACGCCAGCATGTAAGACCGCTTGACGCCGAGCCGGGCGATGACCTTGCCGCCCGGCAGTCCGATGGCCGCGCCCACCAGCATGGGTAGGGATACGAGCATTCCTGCAGCCCCGTGGCTGATACCGTAGTCATCGATGGCCAGGGGGAGGAGCGGAGAGAGGGCAAAAAGGTTCAACCCGGCGGCCAGGTGGGCAGCCAGCGTCAACACCGCCATAAACAGGCGGGACCGGTTGGTGACAGGGAGGGCTGCCTCTGCCGCTAGTTGAACAGCCGCACCTCTTCAGGTGGCGTTACGGGTTCGATGCAGTCCGGACCCTCGCTGCGGGCGTTGTTCACCACCGGCGACACCTCGCTAACGTCCAGCAGCTCCGGGGGCGCCGGTAGGAGCAGCGGTTCCAGGTTGTCGGGCGTCTCGGTCAGAGGGTCGAGCCAGAGGGGTACGGTCTCATCGGACAGGATCACCGGCATACGGTTATGCACCGGCTCGATGAACGAGTTGGCGGCGGTGGTCAGGATGGTGCAGGACCGAATCCACTCGTCCTCGGGAGACTTCCAGTTCTCCCACAGCCCGGCGAATGCCATTGGCTCGCCCGATTTCTGGGTAAAGTACAGCGGCACCCGCGACTTGCCCTCTTTGCGCCACTCGAAAAAGCCGTCGGCCAGCACCAGGCAGCGCCGGCGACGGAAGGCGCTGCGGAAGGCAGGCTTGGTGGCGGCGGTCTCGCTGACGGCGTTGATCATGCGGTTGCCGATCTTGATGTCCTTGGCCCAGGATGGGACCAGTCCCCAGCGCATCAACTCGCCGCGACGCTCGCCGTCGTTGGTGACCGCCAGCACCTGCTGCGTGGGTGCGACGTTGTAGCGCGGCCTGACGTCCGCCGCCTCCATGGCAAACCCGAACTGCAGTTGCAGATCGGCAACACTGCTGATTAACGTGAATCTGCCGCACATAACGGACTACTCCAGTGGTGCTGCTGGAATTTAAGGCCACAAACTGTGGCCCCTGCTACCCCACCACCTCGCGGAACTGCTGGATGGCGTTGATGTGGTCCTGGGGCGACTCCAGACCGGCGCGCATGGTGTTGATGGATATGTGGCTGGCTCCCAAACCGGCCCAGCGTTCGGTCTCCCCCTGCCAGTGCTCGGGATCGCCATCCGCGGAGTTGATGCGCGGCTCCATCAGGATACTGGAGGGATCGCGGCCCGTCGCTTGAGCATATTCGGCCAGGCGCTCCAGCACTGCGGGGGCGTCGGCGGCACTGACCTGCGGAAACCAGCCGTCGGCTAGCCGGGCGACGCGGCGCAGCACACGTTCTGGCGGGTGGTCGTTGGCCCGAGTCCCGGCGCCCATCCAGATGGGGATGGGCCGCTGGATCGGCAACGGGTTGATGCCCGCGTTGCTGATGTCGTGGTATTTGCCGTGGAAGTCGACCACGTCGTTGGTCCACAACTGCCGCAGCACCTCTACCTGTTCCGACTGCCTGGCGCCGCGGTTGCTGAAATCCTCACCCAGCGCCTCGTACTCCACATGGTTCCAGCCAACGCCGATGCCCAGCCTCAGCCGACCGCCGCAGAGCACGTCTACCTGTGCCGCCTGCTTGGCTACCAGGGCAGTCTGCCTCTGCCCAAGGATCAGGATCGCCGTAACCAGCTCAATGGACGTCGTGATGCCAGACAGATATCCGAACAGCACGAACGGCTCGTGGAACATGCTGTCCTTGGTGTAACCGCCCGGCCTCCAGTTGGCATGATGGGAGGTGTCGGCGCCCAGAACGTGGTCGTATACGATCAGGTGCGAGAAGCCAAGGCCTTCGGCCGCCTGCACGTAGTCGCGCACCGCCGCTGGGTCAGCTCCGATCTCGGTCTGCGGAAATACAACACCTGCTTTCATTGAGGAACTCCTATAACCCATCGATGAACAGGATAGGCAGCATGCAAACTCCGTATATTCTGTTCATCTTATATTTCGATGTTAATTCTCGCGGAAGTGCGGGATGACGTGCTTGCCGAACATGCGCAGCGTGTTCATGGTCTCCTCGTGGGATGCCGGGCCGATGGCGCTCAGGCAGAAGATCTGCTCGATTCCCATCTCCTGGTAGCGTTCCACGAACTTGATGCAGTCGTCAGGCGTCCCGACGCAGAAATTCGCGCCGCGCTCGACCACTTCCGCGGGCGTGGGATCGCCATCGTGTGGCCCGGCAGCCAAGCGCATGTCCCGCTCGTAATAGCCCTGGTAGTCCGGGGGCACCGATGCGGCGTCTACGCCACGCCAGACCAGCCGGGCACGCTCACGCTGCTGGTCGAGGTACCAACCGATCAACTCCGTGCCGCGTTCCCTGGCAACCTTGGGGTCCTCGTGGCAGAAGCCAGCGGTCATCAGCGCGTTCTGGCTGTTCACGGTGGGGCCGTGGGCACCGTTCAGGCTCTTGTAATACAGCTCCAGGGTGCCCGCCACCCGGTCCAGGCCGCCCTCGCTGCCAACCAGTGCGCCCAAGCCCAGTTCGCCGGCGCGCCGGGTGGTTTCCTCGCTGGCGCAGGCGGACCAGAGGGGCGGATGCGGCTTTTGCAGCGGCTTGGGCAGCACCTGCCTGGGAGGGATGTGGAAGTACTCGCCGTCGTGGCTGACCTCCTCCTCGGTCCAGATGCGGGGCAGGACCTGGGCGAACTCTTCCCACATGCCTCGGGTGTCGTCGAGGTCGGTGCCGTAGGGAGTGAGTTGGTAGGGGTAGCCGGTTCGGCCCAGACCCACGTCGACGCGGCCCCTGCTGAGGATGTCCAGCGTAGCCATGCGCGCCGCGGTATGCAGCGGGTGGTGGATGGGTGCCAGCACCACGCCGATACCCATGCGGATCCGCGACGTGCGTTGGGTGACGGCCGCCAACGTGAGGTCGGGGGCGCTGTTGTGCGACCAGACCGGGCGGAAGTGGTGCTCGGAGAACCATACGCTGTCGTATCCCATTTCCTCGGCGAAGGCGATCTGGTCAAGCGCCTCCCAGATTCGCCGCGCCTCGCTCTCCTCATCCCAGGGCTTGGGGACCTGGATCTGGTAAAAAAGTCCAAATTTCATCAGCGATTGCTTTCCTTCTGTGGATATTGGCGCTCATTATACGCGCGAAGCCACCGGCAGAGGAACGACGGGGGTTTGCTATTGGTCGTGGCTAGAAGTCAGTAGCGGTGCGAGCGGTGCTGGTATATGACCAACAGCATTCCCGCGAAACCTGAAATGATGAGTCAGAGGGTGTGCGGTACATCTGCTCTACACCAAAGTACAGCGGAATGCAGTGGCCTTTGAGTCTTGGGAAACCAGGTTACGCCCTCACCCTAACCCTCTCCCTCCGGGAGAGGGAACAACAGAATAGTCCTTCGCTTTCGCCGGCTTTTCTTGTGGGAAGGCCAGTTGTCTGATATAAGAGTCATCCCGATGCCTCCATTTATTTCCACCCTCCTCAACTGGCGTCCACGCACGCCCTTTTACTACGGCTGGCTGGTGCTGGGACTGTCTGGGGCCGGGGCGTTCGTGGCCACGGCCATCGCTGGAGTGGTGCTGGGTGGTGTGCAGTCCTACATCGTGGATGACACCGGCTGGTCTCGCACCAGCATCGGTCTGGCAGCTGGCATAGGGGTATGGATGTCGGGGTTTTTTGCCCCCTTTGCCGGTCGGATGGCGGACCGGTACGGTCCCCGGTGGCTGATGCCCGTTGGCGCAATTGTGCTGGGTGCGAGCATGATCGCCATCGGCGGAGCTGCCACTGCCGTGCAGTTCTTCCTGGCCGCGGTCATAGGGCGAACTATCAGCCAGCCCTTCCTCATTGGCGTTGTTCCTCGCACGATGGCGGTCAACTTTTTCAACCGCCGTCGGAATATAGCGCTGGCCATAACCGGAGTCTTCCGTCCTATCAGCGGCGCGCTGATCATTCAGGCATTTTTGCTGATCACCATTTTTGCCGACTGGCGCATGGCATTCCGAAGCCTGGGGATAATCAGCCTGGCACTTGCGGTTCCCATGGTGCTGATCATGCGGCGGCGGCCCGAGGATATCGGCCTATTGCCCGATGGAGCTGACCCGAGTACACCTGGGGTAGGTCAGAGGGAGGCGGGAAGTGGCGGCACTCAAGCGGGTCGTAGCCCGGCGCGCGCGGTGACGTCGGAGGTCAACTGGTCTGCTGGCGAGGCGCTACGGACGCCCGCCTTCTGGATTCTGGCGCTCGTGACCTTCCTTGAGATCGGGGCCACCTCCGGCTTGGGATTCAGCCTTGTGCCCTACCTCAAGGAATTCGCAGGACTTACAACGCCACAGGCTGCGGGTGTGCTGAGCCTCAGCACGTTCCTGGCTCTGAGCAGCCTGCTGTGGGGACAACTGGCGGCTCGGTTCACCGCCCGCTGGTGCGTCGTGGGAGCGCTGACAATGGCGGGAGTGGCGGCGCTGGCGTTGCTGCGGGTGGAGTCGCTGCCTACAGCCTACGCTTTTGGACTGTTCTGGGGGATGTTTCACGGCGGAATCGAAGTGCTCAGATACATTCTCATGGCCGACTATTTCGGCAGAAACTCCTACGGGGCCATTGCTGGCGCGATACGGCCCTTTGAGGCAAGCGGGCTAGGCGTCGGCCAGATTGTGGGACCGTTCATTTACGACCTTACTGGCAGCTACACGCTGCTGATCCTCAGCTCGTCCACTCTCCTTTTCCTCTCCGCCGCGCTGATGTTGCTGGCCCGCCGCCCGGTCATGTCCCGGCGAGCGCCAACGGACGATCCGGAGCAAGCCTCCGCTCAGCCCTCGACAGGCTCGGGATGAGCGTCAGCCGATTCACCGGAGCCATTTCTGCACTGCCACTTACCTCCACGCTGACCATTCCCCGTCAAAGGGATGGGAGCTTTGGGCAGGGTTCGGATTCGGGTGGTCTGATACCAGGCAAGGGCCTGTCTGTGAATGGGGCACACGGCTGTGTGCCCCTACATTGGAAAATCGCCTGAATGGAATGCTATCGGGACTTTGGGAATGGCACTCGCATCCCCATTAACTTACAGCGGGGAGGTCAGATTGGGGCCCAGGGACTCGTAGACGTGGGCCACCCGCAGCACCGTCTCCTCATCGAGGGGCCGTCCCGCGATCTGCAGGCCGATGGGTAGACCCTGCGAGTTCAGCCCACAGGGCACCGAGATTGCCGGGTGCCCCGTCAGGTTGAAGGCGGCTGTGGTTATTTTGTAACAAGTGAAACTTGGCGCGCCGCCTACCCATCTCGGCCCGGACGCAAAGGGCGAACGACGCCGCGGGATGGCCGGCACTGCGGCCTGTTGCCGCTGCACGGGGGCGCGCCCTGAGGCAGCGAGCCTATTGGGCGTCTACGGGGAATCCTTCCTCCACCAGGTGGCCGTCGCTCATTTCCATCTGCCGGTCTGACGCACCGGCGAGGGTTTGGTCGTGGGTGGCCACTATGACGGTGGTGCCCTCGCTGGAGATACGGCGAAGTATGTCGATAATGGATCGGGCCGTGCTGGTGTCCAGCTCACCGGTCGGCTCGTCCGCAAAGACCACTTCAGGGTTGGTTACCAGGGCCCTGGCGATGGAGACCCGTTGTTGCTCGCCTCCGGAGAGCTCATAGGGCCGGTGCTTTGCTCGCGGGCCCAGGCCAACGGACTCCAGGGCCTCCTCGGCGCGGCGCCTGCGCTCACGCCATGACACGCCGGTGATGTGCAGCGGAAGTTCCACGTTTTCCTGGGCCGACAGCAGCGTCATCAGGCCGAAGGACTGGAAAACGAACCCGATCTTGCGGCGCCGAAGTTCTACAAGTTCCTTTTCCGGCAGGCGCGAGAGGTCCTGCCCCCGGAACATGGCCGAGCCGCCGGTCGGACGGTCCAGCCCCGACAGCAGGTTTAGCAGGGTGGTCTTGCCCGACCCGGACCGGCCCGTCAGGGCCAGCAATTCGCCCTCTCTAACGTCGAGGCTGACGTCCCTCACGCCCCAGACCTCGGAGTCCCCGCTCCCAAACCTGCGGCTCAAAGCGGATGCCGATATTATTGCGCCGTTCATTCTTCAACCCTCTGACCAGGGGCAGGACTGCCGTCTGACGGTTTCAGGGTCACTCGCCCATCCTCGATTTCCAGCCGCGCCAGGCCACGTTGCCTTCCGGGTTCAAAGTGGAAACGGGCTGCGAATTCCTGCGGCAACTGCAGTCTCCCGGCTTCGTCGATGACGAGATATTCCTCCTCGTTGCGGGAGCCGTCGCGCTGGTAGGAGGCGACGGACATCGTCTCGGAGCTGATGCGTCCGTCGCGAATGTGCACCACCCGGTCGACGAACTGGGATACTCCGGGGTAGTGAGACACGATGACTACTGTCACTCCGAGGTCCCGGTTCAGAGTCCGGAACATGTCGAAGACCTGGATTGCCGTGGCGGTATCCAGTTCCCCGGTGGGCTCGTCGGCCAGCAACAACCCGGGCTGGTTGGACAGGGCGACTCCTATGGCTGCGCGCTGCTGTTCGCCCCCGGAGAGCTGGTGGGGCAGGCGATCGGCTTTGTCGTCAATGCCCAGGGCCGCCATCAGCTCCCGGGACCATTCCCGCCGCAGCTTCCCCGGACGACCAGCCAGGGCCATAGGCAGGCGAATATTCTCGGACACCTTGAGGTAGGGGAGCAGGTTGCGAGTGGTGGCCTGCCAGACAAAGCCCACGTCGCGGCGACGGTAGTCGACCAGGCTCTGCTCCGATACGTTGAGCAGATCACGCTGGCCGACCCATACCTCTCCCGCCGACGGCCGGTCCAACCCGGCCAGGATGTTCAGCAAGGTGCTCTTGCCGCTGCCGCTGGCTCCAACAATCGCCACGAGTTCGCCCTGCCTGACCGTCAGGTTCAGGCCGCGCAGGGCTACGACCTCGAGGTCTGCGCGTTTGTAGATCTTGAACAGGTCCTGGCAGACCACATAGGGGTTTCCCCGCTCTGTTGCATCGGTGCCGCCCGTGTAAGCTGTTTCGAGCCGTACGTTGGTAGAGTCCATTTCGAGTACTATTCTCCCATCCGTAGTACCTGATGCAACTGTAGCCGTCCCGTCAGCCATGCGAGCCACAGGGCGGCGAACAAACCGACTGCCGCAAGGATAGCGTAGGATATCAGCAGCCGCTGCCAGTCGGCAGTGAATACCAGCGACGGAGTTATTCGCTCACCGGCCTCGGCAACCTCCATGAGAGGGAGCAGGCTGGCCCCGAGGAGCCACCCCAGCAGTGTTCCTAGCCCCACGCCACAGAGCACCATGACCGACAGTCCGGCCCACAGTATGGTCCGCAATTGTCCGCGCGAGACTCCCAGTGTGCGCAGCAGGGCAAACTCCGTCTGGCGTTCCGTGGCGTCCAGGTGGGAAAACAGCAGAAGGCCGCTGGCGCTGGCCAGGGTTATGGCCAGGAACAACAGCACCAGCAGCCCACCCCACCCGGCATTGACCAGGGGTTGGTCCAGGCTGGCAGCCACCATGGACCGTGCATCGTGCTGTTCGCGGACGGTCACGCCCTCGCCCTGCAGTTTGCTGTTAACTTCCTCGAAGTCCACTGTCCCGCCTGCGCCGGAAATCCACAGCTCGTTTGGTCCCGGAGGCGGTACCGGGCTGTGTCGCACGGCGGCTCGGTTGAACCGGTCCAGGTCCATCACAACGAATGGCTCTTGAGCGGGATCAAGAGTGGGGAAAAATTCAACCTCTCCCACTATCTGAAGTAGCAGGGAGTAGTTGGACATGCCCAGATTCGTCGTATCCCCGTCAGCCGCATCTGAGACTTCGAGGAAGCGAGAACTGGCCAGCGCGGGAATCGGATCGTCCGGACCGCCGGCCCTTATTCCGGTCTGGCCCACTCCTCCTGACGCAAAGCTCAACCTGCCGGTGTTCCCGAACTGCAATGCCCCCGTCGAACTGCCAGAACAGGGCGGTGGAGTGCCTCCTGCTGGCCATTCACAGGCCGCCGCCCCGCTGCTCTCCAGGGAGTACAGCCCGGGCTTGCGGAAATCCTCGATGACCTGCCAGCCGTCCAAACTGCGGAAGTCGTGGACCAGAGCCTCGCCGTCCGGCTTGGCAACGTCGATCCTCCCGAAGAAGATGGCGCCTCCCTCGTCTTCCCCCAGGCGGCTGCGCACCGAAAACGACAGAAGCCTGTACGGTCCCTGGGCGTTCAGGGGCCGCCATCTCCACTCCGGTGTGGCGGCCTTGAAACCCTCCTCCGTGAGGGTCAGGGACAGGCGAGTCCAAACTGTCTGTTCCAGATCACCCATCCAGGCGTCGATGATCTGCCCGTTGGCATCCTGCAGCCTGGCCCACACCCCCAGGTACGTTGAGGCACCCCCGGCCCTGGTCCACAGGATCAGATCGGTCGCATCCTGCGACAACGCGATTCCATCAGCCTGCGCAAGCGAATCCGCCACAGCTGTTGGCGCGTCCACCGACTGCCGATAGCTCAGGCCCTCCCGCAGCACCTGCGACAGCTCCGCGACCTCAAAATCGCTGGCGAAATCCTCTCTGATCCAGGCCGTCTCCGAAAGGGAATCGGACTCCAGCGCCAGCAATGCTCCCGATGTGCTGAATCCCGTGGTGGTGAGGAAAGCGGAAGAGCGGTAACCATCTGTTGCGGCTGCGACTGCGTCGAGGTCGGCAACTGCCGCAGCCGCTCCCTCGCCCTGCTTGAGGCTGGTGAACCTGAGGCGCAGGTCGGCGCCCGCATTGTACAGGGCCTGCTCTCGCTGTCCCCGCTCCAGGGTCGCCGAAAAGGAACTGCCCAGAACACCCAGGGTGGTGGCAAGCATGACCAGCACTATCAGCATCGCTGGTGTCAGCGGATCGCGGGACAGGTGTCGCAGCACGTGCAGGAGCCAGGACGGAGCAAATGGCCCGGCCCATCTCGTATTCAATGCGGTGGCCAGAAGCGCCGTGGCCCAGGGAAAGGCCCGAAGGACGATGATCCCGGCAGCCACCAGACCCAACACGGGCCCTACCAGCAGGCTGTAGTCGATGGACAGCTCGCTGCTGCCCAGGGATTGCACGAGGAAGGCACCGCGACTCTGCAGCTGCCACCACAGCAGGCCGATTACCGCGAGGAGGGCAACATCCAGGTAGTATCGCTGGAAGAAATTGGACGTCGGAGGGCGAGAGCTGGCCTGGCGCGCCTCTACGCCGCCTCTTCTCGACGCCAGCAGGGTAGTCGCCGTAAAAACCAACACGGCGAGAATCCCGCCGGCCAGTCCGATGAGGAACGAGTCTAGTGAAATGCCCACCGGCACGCTGGTGGTGCCACAGGCCGCAACGCTGGCTGCAGCATCGCACCCGGAGGCGGTGCCACTCAACTGGAAAAATAAGAACCCCAACACCTTGATCAGTCCCAGCGCCACATAGGGTCCGACGATTACCGCCGGTACGGCAACGACCAGCCCTTCCCCAAGGCCAAGGACTGCAATCTGAAGGGGCGTGGCTCCGCGGCTCTTCAGCAGGCTGATTTCGGTGGAACGGGACCGCACTATCAGCCCCGCCATCAGTGCCAGGTAATAGACGAGGATGGCGACGACCAGGAATAGCATCAGCAGCAGCGGTACCTGCGCCAGGAGCAGTTTCCTCTCGAAGTCCCTCAACAGGTCGTCGAGCCTGATGGTGTATCCGGAGTTCTGGAGACCGGAATTCACCTGCCATTCGATCCCGCCCAGCAATCTCTGTATCTCCACGGATTCGCCGGCCGGGATCTTTTCGGGGTCCGGAAGGAAGTACCACGTGGTATCGGCGTAGATCGTCGGATAGGAACTCAGGGCCCGCCTCAATAGCGCCTCTTCGCTGGTAAAAAGGGGCACCAGGGTCCAGTTGTCGTCCTGCCTGCTGAACGAGGAGGCGAGGTCGTACCAGAGTGGGTCCTCCGGGTTCTGGAGTTCAAACACCGCGGCTATGCGCACCTCGATGGGTGGGTGGTCATCGAACAGCGAGGCGGGGAATATCTCCATCACGTCGCCGACACCCATGCCCAGGAGTTGCGCCCCCAGGCCGTCGATGGCCACCGGCATTGGCTGACCCTCGGGGACCGGGCCGGTGGGCCACTGGCCGTCGATGAGGTTGATGCGCCCTTCGAGCCCTGACAGATGGACCACCGCCCCCCGAGGCCTGGATTCGTTGTCCGCATCAAGAAGGGGCCGTCCTGCGCCGCCCGTACCGGCCCCAGGAGGAGGAGCCGGTTCCTGGAAAAAGAAAGTGGCGGACTTGATAATCCGGGTGTGGTCCTTCAGGTAGCTTCCCAAGGGCTCCTGAACGTTCTGGCGGACAAACGCCTCCCGCTCCCTGAAGGCCCTGGCCCGTCCTTCCACATCCGGCGGGTCATCCTGGCTGCTGAAGGTGCGCACCTTCAGGTTTACGTCCCCGGGTTCCGAGCGCATCAGGGCGTCACGGAGAGCGGCGTTGGCTAGCAGTTCCGAAAATATGACACCGCTGGCCATGAGCGCGACTGCCAGCAGGGTCCCGGAGAACAGTACCGCTTCCAGCCGCCAGCTGCTGACAGCCCGGCCTATGGCCATAACGTAAGCAAATCGCAGCAGGGTCGCCAAGGGTTTCAGGCCTCCGTCCTAAGCACGTCGGCCGGCCTTTCACGCCGGCCGCGGGCTGCCGAGTAAAGCGCGGATCCCATCACAGCGGCGATGAGTCCGGCCAGCACCAGGCCCAGAAGCAGCTCGTGCACCTGGGGAATAATGGGTGGCAGGAGAGCCGAGCTTCCCGGCGGTATCTCCAGCCGCTCGATCAGTTGCAGCCCCGGCCAGTAGCCGATGGCTGCTCCCACCGCTATGGCCGCTCCGGCCATCAGCCACCGTTCAGCCATGAGTGTCAGCAATAGCTGCCTCCGCGACAGGCCCAGGGCGAGAGCCACCGCGTTGTCAACCCTGGTCGCCCTGGCCGATGCCGCGCCATACAGCAGTGAGGCAATGCCCACGGCGATACCCACGGCGGCAATGCTCAGACCGGTCAGCCCGTCCCAGCCGCCCCCGGCCAGCGGGTTTCGCGACGCCCGGTCGGCCACCGCGTTCCGGTCTATGACGTAGGTTAACGACGGCAGGACGCTTTCGATGTCGGTTATTACGTCTTCGCGCCACATCCATTCATTGTCAGCACAGAGCGATGCCGTGCCGGGTGCTGGCCTTGCAGACGGACAGGGATCCAGGGAAAGCCAGACTTGTGACGGGCCGTCGACGGGTCCCGCCGAAGGGAGGAATCTCCTGTAGGACAGCAATGAGTCAATGTCCAGGATGAGGAAGGGCCGATCGGGTTTCGCTGTCGTGGGGAAAAGCTCCGTCTCAGCAACGATTCTGACCGGAATGGATGACTGGGAGTGCTTGATCCACAATCGATCATTCACGCGGAGACCTCCGCCACCTATGGCAGGGATGGGCAGGTTGACGGGAGGGATCTGCACTCCCCTCGGTTGGCCAGTGAAGGGTTCCTGCCAGGTAAAGGCAAGGCCAGCCGACCCTTCCCGCCCGGTCGCGGGGCCCCATTCCACCACGTCCTGCGTCCCGGTGAGAATGTCCAGCTGCCGCCACCGACCGGCGCTTTCAAAGTCATCCAATACGGTGCCCTCCGGCGGGAACGACGGGCCGAAGACTGTGATGTCGTCGATCTGGAGGGTTCCCGACGGGACCCTTGCCAACGTGCTGGTGGTGAGGAATATCGCCGACAGCGTAAGTGAATCAGACCCGGTCTGCTCCAAGTCTTCTCTGATCATCCGCTCCGACAATTCCCCGGTGAAGAACCGCCAGTAGTCTGTTCCCTCTGGACTCAAGGCCGGCTGCCCGCTGGCGCTCGGAGGACCAGCGTTGGAGAAGCCCCCCAGGGACACATTGGTGTATATCCCCTTTGCGTCCCTCAATTTGGCCCAAACGTTGATGGTGGCATCGATTTCAACTCCGGCCAGGAAACCGGTTTGCAGCCAGATTCCGATGCTCTCCACACCTATCGGCACCGGCACACCCGCCGGTTTCTCGACGGATGGATTCCTGATCAGGGCCGCCATCTCGGGCAGCGTTGAACTGGAAAAGTCGTCACGGAACCAGGTCGACCGGGCCAGGTTGTCAGGTTCCGCCGCCAGCAGCTGTCCCTGGAAGCTGAGGTGTCCCTGCGTGAGGGTGATCGTGTCCTGCAGGACAGCCGTGGCCGTTGCCACTCCCGAGACCTGCGCCACCTCATCCGCCAGGGACTCTTCAACCCTGGGACCGGAAATCACCACCTCTCCTCCCACCCGGTACAGGGCCTGCTCCCGCTGGCTACCGGACATGCTCGACTGGAACGTGGCCCCGAAAACTCCAACAGCGGCCGACAGCATCAGCAGCACTGCCAGCGCTGACGGCAGCACCGGGTCCCTCGCCGCCCTTGTTGTGGCAAAGGAGGACCACGCTGGCCCTGTCCGGAGGAAAATCCAGACCGTGAGCCGCACCATCAGCGGCAGGACCCGCAGCAGCACCAGGGCCGCCGCCAGCAATCCGAGGACCGGCCCTAGTATGACGGTCGGGTCCGACTGCAGGCCTTGGGAGGCCAGAGACCTGGTCAGGAAACCCTCCCGCTCTCCGAACTGGTACCAGAGTATCGCGACGACGATGACTGCCACAACGTCGAGATAGTAGCGCTGCAGAAACGAGACCGCCGGTGGCCGGGAGCGTCCGCTCATGGAGTCGGCAACTCCCGATCGCGCCCGGGTTGCCGCGGAAACGGCCAGCGCAGCCATGGACAGGACGGCGCCAATGGCTCCCATCCAGAACATCTCACCGGTTATGCCCACCTCGATGGGCCCTCCGCCCACATCGCCGAAGGTCGGCAGCATCGCGTAGCGCACGATCAGCCAAGCAACCAGGGGACCCACGGCGACTGCCGCAGCGGCCAGGATCCCGTCCGCTAGCAGCACAACGCCGCACACCTGCAGGACGCTCCCGCCCCTGCTGCGAAGCAGGCCCAGCTCGTCTGACTGGCTGCGCCCGAGAATGCCGGCGATCAGGAGCAAGAAATACAGGACGATGATAACGACCAGGGAAATGAAAACGTAGACGGGCACCCTGGCCACGACCAGGTCGCGCTCGAACTCCTCCAGCGTCAGATCCAGGCGCGTGAAGGTGAAGGTGCGGGGATACGACTTGTTGATGTCCGTTTCGAGGAGTTCCAGGGAATCCCGGGTTTCCTCGACCGTCCGGGCGGTGATCCGGGATGGGTCAACAAATACGTTGAAGCCAAAATCTCCGATGAGGGTTGGGAACCGGTTCCCCAATACCTGCAGAAAGTCGTACTCGGCCACATAGGCGGGCACGACGTACATGTCGCCCACGATCTGTTGGCTGAACTGGCTCGGGTAACCCAGCCAGAACTCCTCCCGGACATCCAGGGGAGTCACAAGGCCCACGATGTTGAGAACGATGCGCTCCTCCGGAGAGGAACGGAATGGAGTGATATAGATCCGGCTGCCCACTCCCACTCCCGTCTCGCTGGCGGCTTGCTGCCCCATGACGGCCTGCAATTCCACCCCCGAACGCCCGGCACGGCCGGCTTCCTCCGGCCAGGTCCCCTCGACCAGTTGGCTATGTTCCCGAAACCCGGTCATGAAAAAGGGGCGGCCGGAAACCGTCGTCACTGGCGGGACCGCCTGGTCGGGGTCCAGGGTCAGGGGCATACCCCATTGTGTGCGCCCGAACCGCTCCACGCGGGTGAGCAAGGTACCGAGGTGGCGGTCGATAGCTGTATTGGCGACTTCCTCGAGTTGCCAGTAATCGTCCTCCCCCAGTGACCGGTTTTCCGAGAGCACCTGGACGTCGAGCGTACTACGGTCCTGGCCGTACAGCGTGTAACGCACTCCCGCCTCGGCCAGCAGGTCCGAATACAGAGATGTGGTGCTAAGCAGCACCACGGCGGCCATGATACCGAGGGAAGTGGCTGCGGTAAGGCCCCATGAATTGCGCAGGCGACGACGCGTCAGCCAGAGGGAGAGCTGGAACAACTGGAGCATGCCAAGATTATACCGGGATAATGCCAGCCCAATTTACGCGGCCACGTTTTGATTCGACGCGGCATAGACATCCTGGACTCCCTCTTCGGCCTTCAATCTCCAATTATTCGCCACAGAGGGCACAAAGTATCGCGACACAGTGTCAATTACCAAGACCTTCCGTGCTCTCTGTGCCCTCTGTGGTTAGAAAAGCAGCGGGTTTGCGGTTAGAATGGCGCGTGACCACAACCACTCCAGAGGGAGGTCCGGACTATGGCCGAGGCCCCGTCCCGAGTCGATTACAGCCCCATCATCGAGCGCCCACCCATCAGGTGGCCAAATGGCGCCAGGGTGGCGTTGTGGATCGCCCCGAATATCGAGCACTACGAGTATCTGCCGGATTCCGACGGAGTCCGGACCGCGTGGCCACGCATGCCCATACCGGACGTTCAGCAGTATTCCTACCGCGACTACGGCAACCGGGTCGGCTTCTGGCGCATGACCGATGTGCTGGACAAGCACGGCATCCGTTGTTGCGTGTCGCTGAACCTGGCAGTGCTGGAGCATTTCCCGGAGATTGGCGAGGCAATGGTCGAGCGCGACTACGACTTCATGAGCCACGGCATTTACAACACTCGCTACCTGAACACCCTGTCCGAGGATGAGGAGCGGGAGTTTTACAGGGACAACATCGAAACGTTGCGTCGCCATACCGGCAAGCAGTTGAAGGGCATGCTGGGCCCCGCCGTCTCCGGCACCGATCGCACTCCCGACCTGATGGCCGAGGCGGGCCTGATATATCACACCGACTGGATGCACGACGACCAGCCGGTGCCCATTCGGGTCAAGTCGGGCAAGCTGGTGTCAGTGCCTTATAGCATCGAGCTCAACGACGTTCCGGTGTTCCGCAGCAGCTTCGAGGGCGAGTATTTCGCCCGCATCTGCAAGGCCCAGTTCGACCAGCTATACGCCGAGGGAGCCGACAGCGGCCGCGTCATGTGCATTGCCCTGCACCCGTACCTCATCGGCCAGCCTCACCGGGTCAAGTACCTGGACGACCTGCTGGGCTACATAATGTCCCACGACGGCGTGTGGCAGACCACTGCCGACGAGATTGCCGAACACTACATCGCCAACTACTATGACGACGCAGTGGCGCACGCGGCCCAGTTCCGCCCGCAGTAGGTCTCCCAGAGGGCGAGTGACCACGGTGGTCAAGGTAACTTATGCTCCAGGGCGACCAGGAAGGTCGCTCCAACGAGCACGATCGTCGATCCCCTAGTCAATGTCGCAACACGGAGGGGCAACCCTTGCGGTTGCCCTGACGCGTACTCCAAGTAACCAGTTCGCAGAGGTGACCAATATGCCGGCTGAACGCCGTCCGGGTATGGACCACGAGCACTACGAATGGTCGCCAATCAACAGGCGAGGGACGCTGCGCTGGCCTGACGGCGCCCGGATGGCCCTCTGCGTGGTGGTCACTCTGGAAAAGATGGAGTGGGAGGCACCGCCTGGCAGCTTCACCACCGCCCTCGCTGGCGGCTTGGGCGATCGGCCCTTCCCCGACTACGCTCGTGTGACTCACCGCGAGTACGGACACCGCGTGGGCATCTTCCGGCTGCTGGACGTTCTGGCAAAGCATGGCATTCCCGCGACCGTGGCCATGGACGCATTGACTGCCGAGGCCAATCCCTACCTCGTCGAGCACTGCCGGCAGCGCGGCGCCGAGATTATCGGCCACGGGATCTCCGCCAGCCGCATGATCTCTGGCCGAATGACGGAGGAGGACGAGGAAGAATACGTTCATTCCAGCGTCGAGACTCTCCGACAGGCCACCGGCGCTACACCCCAGGGGTGGCTGGGCCCCGAGTACGGCGAATCGGAGCGCACGCCGGGCATCCTAGCCGGTGCGGGAGTGAACTACGTCTGCGACTGGGTCAACGACGAGCAGCCCTACCGCCTGACGACGCCCAATGGAGACATGTGCGCCCTGCCCCTGATGTGGGAGCTGGACGACGTGAACGCGCTCGCGGACCGTCGTCTGCCCATCGATCGCTACGCCCGTTTGCTGCAGGAGAGCTACGACGGGTTGTACGAGGACTCCCGGGAGTCGGGACTGCTCCTGGCGTTCAACCTGCACCCCTGGCTGACTGGACAGCCCTTCCGGGTCCGTTTCCTGGACGAGGCCCTGGGCCACATGGTCCGCCGCCAGGGAGTGTGGGCGGCGACCGGCTCCCAGATTGCCGACTGGTTCAACGCCAACCCGCCTGCGTAACGATCGCTGCGTCGCGGCGGTCTGAGGCGTCGGGATGATCGGCCTATTCACCATCTGCAAAATCGGAACAAGATTCCTCTATGACAATTGCCTATTGCCCTGCAGCAGCCCGGTGTAGTGAAATAGGCTGGCGTCCAAAGTCCGATCTCTTCATAACAGCCTTCGCTATTGAATTGAGGAAGGGGTAAATCGTAGGTGAACCAGGAATCCAGCAATAATATTGGACAACTGCCTTTGTGGTCGAGCATCGGGGAACTGCGGGATGGAGAACTGCTAGCGGCCAACCGTCTCTACTGCGGAGATTCCCGGGCTCTCCTGCGCCGGATCGAGCCGGAAACAATAGCCTTGAGCTTCTGGTCGCCCCCCTATTTCGTAGGCAAGACCTACGAGAAACACTTGACTTTTGACGGATGGCAAGGATTGCTCAGCGACGTAATACGGCTGCATTTTGGCATAATCGCACCAGGGGGGTTCTTGGCCGTCAACATCGCTGACATTTTAGCCTTTCCAGACCCTGAAATGCCCCGCATCCAGGCCGACAACATTTCCTCAAAGAAGTCGGGAATTTCCAGAGAGCAAGTGCTCGCGGCGCAGCATGAACATCCAGACCTCAACCGGTACCAGCTTGCTGATCTGCTGGGTTGCAGTGAACAGACCATTGACCGGCGGCTAAACCACAACAACGTCCGGGGGGGCAAATACGTCCCCCAGACCAAGGTAAAGCTGGTCGGGGGCATGGTGCAAGAATGGGCTGAAAAGGCCGGGTTCTTCCTCTACGACCGCCGTGCGTGGGTAAAAGACCCCTGCTGGGAGAACTCCCGCTGGCACAGCCTGTCTTACCGGGCCGTGGACGAGTTCGAGTACGTGTATATTTTCTGGAAACCCGGAATAACGGTAATCGACCGCAACCGGCTGAGCCGGGAGGAATGGAGCATGTGGGGTTCCAGGGCAGTTTGGGAGATACCTTCGGTAAGGAACAACACCGAACACGAAGCCCAGTTCCCCTTGGAATTGGCCAGGCGGGTAATTCGGCTGTTCTCCGGCCAAGGCGACTTGGTGCTGGACCCTTTCATGGGGCTGGGTACGACGCCCGTCGCGGCAATTCGGGAGGCGAGGAGATACATTGGCATAGACTACGTAGCCGAGTACGTGGATAAGGCTGCGGCGCGAATTGCGCTGGAATCGTCAGGGTGACAGATGACGCTGGACCCTACCGAACTGCCCGACAACCTCGATGTGCTGGAATCCATTGAAAAGGCTACCCTACGTCTCGTAGTTCAAGCCATATATTCCTTTGCAGAAGAGGCTTCGGATATATTCCGGAACGAGCGCGATGACGTACAGGACATTGCGGAAGACGTGACAAGAGAAGCAATGGACCGGATTGGCACTTCTGTCATTCCGGTCAGGCTCTTTGGCACCATAGACTACAAACGAGCCCGCTACTTGTTTTCTCCTGATTTCTCCTTACGACAAGCCCTGTTTGTGGATTCAAAAGCCGAGAAGGTCGAAGGCGCAAGAACTGTGACCATTCAGACTTCTCAAACCTCCATGAGAATCCGCCAAATTCGGGCAGGCGCAGATTTGGACGAGGCCGGGGAAGTACCTACGGTTTACCTTGATCGGGACGACGTAGCCTATCTAACAACCACCGTGTTTGTGAAATACAACTACCAAGAAATCGCAGAAGGACACAATCAACTAGAATCTATCAGTATGACGTGCCTGCCGAACGGAATGCTGCAAGACCGCTACAACCCAGATGCCCAAAACACGTTCTGGATGGCCGGAAGAAACGCGCCAACCCGCGGAGAGAACTTCCGGGTGCGTATAGGGCTGACACGGTTTAAAGCCCTGGCCAACTGGCGAGTCCAGAACATTCAGGTCGCGCCGGATCTCGAATACGCTTGGAACGAATAACGGAGCGAGGGCGTGCCTCCTCGTACTTGTCCTTATTGGGTGCCATCTGCTCGCCATGATGGCGTAAGATGCTGGTGACAGTTCACATCAGTTCCCAGCAGGACCAGGAGGTCACAGGTGTACAAGATTGGGATAGACGTTGGAGGCACTTTCACCGATTTCGTGGTAGCGCTGGGGGATGAGTCTGCAAGACGCTTAAATCACGAAGGTGGACAGCCTCGGTTCTTCAAGACCCAGACCACGCCCCATGACCCGTCCATCGGCGTGATGAACGGGCTGCAGGAGGCCGCCTCTGCCTATGGGCTGTCCCTGGAGGAATTCCTCGGCGCCACGGACCTTGTGATCCACGGGTCCACTGTGGCCACCAACACTCTGGTGGAACGCAAGGGCGCCACCGTGGGGCTCGTCACCACCGATGGTTTCCGCGATCTGCTGGAAATGCGCGAGGGCCTGAAGGAAGACCGGTACAACCTCCGGATGAAGATGATGGAACCCCTGGCGGCCCGCTACCTGCGGGTGGGCGTTCCGGAAAGAGTGCGCGCCAGCGGCGCCGTCGAGCGGCCCCTGGACGAGGCCGCCTTGATTGAGAGCCTCGAGCACCTGGTCAACGAGGGAGCGGAGGCGCTGGCCGTCTGCTTCCTGTTCTCGTACCTGAACCCGGCCCACGAGCAGCAGGCTGCGGAAATCATTCGCAGCCGTTTCCCGGAACTGTACACCTCCCTGTCCCACGAGGTGATTCCCCAGATCAAGGAATTCGACCGCCTGAGCACCACGGTAATCAACTCCTACGTGGGGCCGGTGTTCAGCCGTTATCTGTCGCGGCTGGGCGAGCGGTTCGAGGCGTACCCGCAGCTGAAGGACGTGCTGATCATGCAGTCCAACGGCGGTGTGGCCCCCATCGAGGACTCCAAGAACATGGCGGTGCGAGCCATCCTGTCCGGCCCGGCTGGTGGCGTGAGCGCTGCGGCCTACATCGGCCAACTGCTGGACGAGCGCAAAATCATAGCCTTTGACATGGGCGGCACCAGCACGGACATATCGCTGATTGAAAACGGGATCCCCCACATCGCCAACGAGAAGTTCGAGGCGGGATGGAAGATCGCTGCCCCGATGATCGACATCCACACCCTGGGCGCCGGCGGGGGCAGCATCGCCCGTGTGGACGAGGGTGGGATCCTGCACGTCGGCCCCGACAGCGCGGGAGCCGACCCGGGCCCGGCCTGCTACGGCAGGGGCGGAGATCGGCCCACCGTCACCGACGCCAGCCTGGCACTCGGGTACCTGGATCCCGCCAACTTCCTGGGCGGACGTGCCAGCCTCGACCCGGCAGCCGCCCAGCGGGCCCTTGTCGAGCACGTGGGCACGCCGCTAAACCTGTCCGACGTCGAGGCCGCATACGGCGTGTACAAGGTGGTCTGCACGACCATGGCCGAGGGTATCCGGCTGATGTCTGTCTCACGCGGAGTCGACCCACGCGAGTTCACCATTATGGGATTCGGCGGGGCCTCCGGTCTGCACGCCTCCGAGGTTGCCCGCCAACTGCAGGTCGAAAAGGTGTACATACCGGCATCGGCGCCGGTGCTGTCGGCCTACGGAATGCTGAACACCGACATCAGGTATGACTACTTCAGGTCGTACCCGGTGAGCCTGGACCGTATGGACCTCAGCGAACTGCGGGGCATTCTCGCCGAATTGGGATCGGAGGGCCGGGACAAGCTGCTGGCCCAGGGTGTGGCGGCCGAGGCAGTGGAGATCCAGTATTCCGCCGATATGCGTTACCTGGACCAGATCTATGAGGTCACCGTTCCTGTGCCCGACACCGGCCTGTCGGACGCGGAGTTCCTGGGACAACTGACCTCCAACTTTCACGGGAGATACCAGGAGCTGTACTCCTACGCCCAGCAGGACCAGGAGGTGCGGCTGATCACGCTGCGTGTGGCGGCTGTGGGCAAGCTCCCCAGGATCGCGCAGCTTGACCGGACTGGGGACGAGGCTGCTGCGAGTCCCACTGGCTCCCGACGCGTCTACATGGGCGAATGGCACGACGCTTCCACGTATGCGGCGGACTCCCTGCCGGCTGGGACGGAAATCGAAGGACCGGCCATCCTGGAATCAGAGTTCACCACCGTGCTGGTGTGTCCCGGCGACCACGCGACCGTCGATGCCATGGGTGGCATCGAGTTGTGTGTAGGTCAGGACGACGCCCTCACTCAGGGAGAGAGTGAACGAGTGGCAAGGGTTGCGCCGGACTCAATCGGAGCAAACGGCCACGGGGGCCCAGGCCACGACGACCCCATCACTCTGGCCGTGGTGGAGCACCGCCTGGAGTCCATCGCGCAGGAAATGACCGAGGCCATGCTGCGGACGGCCATGTCGCAGATCCTGAACTCCAGCCGCGACTTTTCCACTGCCATCCTCGACGGCGAATGTCAGCTGGTGGCCCAGGGCGAGGGCATACCGGTGCACATCAGCGCGCTGCCAGTGGCGGGCGCCGCCGTACGGGACTACTTCGGCGACGACATCCACGACGGAGACCTGTTCATCCTGAACGACCCCTATTTCGGTGGCAGCCACCTGCCGGACATAACGATCATCCGGCCCGTGTTCCACGAGGGGCGGCTGCTGTTCTACGGGGTGAACCGCGCGCATCACAGCGACGTCGGCGGCGGCACCCACGGGGGCTACAATCCCGGCGCCAACGAGATTTTCCAGGAGGGGCTGCGCATCCCGCCCCTCCGGCTCTACGACAAGGGTGTCCCGCGCCACGACCTGCTGCAGATGATGGCGGCCAACGTGCGTCAGTCGGAGAATTTCCTGGGTGACCTGAACGCGCAGATTGGCTCCGTGATGCTTGCCGGCCGCAGGATACAGGACCTGCTGGCCGAGTACGGCGCCGACCGGCTGATGGTGGTGGTGTCCGAAATTCTCGCCGCCACCGAACGGCAGGTGCGCCAGTTCATCTCTGGTTGGCCCGACGGGGTCTATCAAGGCGAGTCATTCGTCGACGACGACGGGTTTGACAGCAAGCTGGTGCCCATCCGGGCCAGGGTCACCATCGACGGCGACTCCATGACCATCGACCTCAGCGAGTCCAGCCCGCAGGTCGAGGGGTTCATCAACAGCGCCTACGCCAACACCCGGTCGCTGGCGCACGCTGCCATCATGTACCTGGCCCCTATGGACGTGGCAAACAACGAGGGATCCATGCGACCGGTGCAGATCGTGGCGCCGAGGGGGTTGGTGGTGAACGCCAACCCGCCGGCGCCGGTGTGCATGAGCACCAACCATTGCGCCGAGGAGGTGGTGGAGGCGGTGTTCAAGGCGCTGGCCCCGGCCATACCCAGCGCCGTGTCCGCCGGATTCTCGCGTCGGCTGCGGTATGCCATTACCGGGCACGATCCGAGGACGGGGCGCCAGTTCATCTGGCACTTCTTCCTGGCAAGGGGAGGCGGCGGCGCTGCTGAGGGCATCGATGGGTGGTCCAACGTCGGCGAGATCAATGTGGCCGGCGGCATACGTTCCCCTAGTATCGAGGTCACAGAGGAGCGGTTCCCGTTCTTCGTCGAGCGACACGAATTGCGCCCCGACTCGGGAGGCGAGGGAGCGTGGCGCGGTGGCCTGGGCGCCGTCTGCGACCTGGTCTATGAGGGCGAGGGATCAGCCCTGCTCAACACCGCGGGAGACGGCATCGTGGTGCCGCCCTTCGGGTTGTTCGGTGCCGCCGATGGACTGCCGCACCACTACACCATCGTTTCCAATGGCTCCGAGCGAGTTCTGGGATCCAAGGAGGTGGGCGTGGTGGTCAATCCGGGCGACCACATAATCTGCCTGTCCTCCGGAGGCGGCGGCTACGGCCAGCCAGAGGACCGCGACGGGGCTGCGGCTGCCTGGGACAAGAAGAACGGATACGTGACCGGGTAGGGAGAGGTGACGGTCTGAATCAGGATTTACAGGATTAGATGATGTTCAGGATGTTCTCCATTCCTTGCTAGAAATCCTGGCAATCCTTGAATCCTGATAATCCTGATTCAGACAAACTCAACGTCCCAGACGTTGTTTCAGCTTTGGCGGGAATGGAAGGTTAGTGAGGGGAGTCCCGAGGCAGTCCCAAGGACCTACTCGGGCCGTATCAAGGCCGATAGCCGCCCATCCTGAATGTCCACGAGGAGCGCCGTCATGCGGATGTGGGGCCGGTTTACGCATACCCCAGTCTGCTTGTCGAATTGCCACCCGTGGCCGTCGCAGGTGAACACGTCCTCCCCCTCATCCTGCACCTCTCCGCTTTCATGGGGCAGATTACGGACAGCAATTTGTAGCCTTCGCTACCATTGACCAGGAAGAACTTGGCATCGCCAACCTCCACTGCCATCGGGAGACTCGGGAGGGACGACTCCTCTCCCAGGTCCACCTTGATTCTCCTCGGCCGACCCATGGCATTGAGTGGTTTGGAGGACATAACATCACGATCCTATAGTGGCGGGTGTTCGTTCTCGGGAGTGGATACTGCAGTCCTGAATACGGGCTGGAGCTTTACCTGCTGAAGATGAGCTGAACTATTTGATCGGAAATTTTTATTTCCTCGAAACTACTGCCTAAGGCAGGAGGCTCCTGAAGCGCTCAACTCACAACGCAGAGGCGTCTTTCGACTAATTGCGATTACGGCCCGGGCATTCCGCCCGGGCCGTAACTTATTTCCTTTGATTGAGAGGTCAGGACTTGTGCGGCGGGTTGCTGATGTATTCCGCTGCCTTGCGTTGCCCGAGTTCCCGCAACTGCCTGGTGTCCTCCTCCTCGGTGGCCGCAGGCGGCATCGAGACCTGCGTGTCGATACAGAAGGTGGAAACACGGCCGTTATCGTCGACGCCGAGCTCCGAGGGCCCTTCGCCAGCGGCCACAGCCCTGACGCCGCGGCGCAACTGCCTCCGGAAAATCGTGATGCCCCGGTCGGTGGCGCCCAGGTGCTCCATCCCGTGGACCGCGATGGGACGCTGGCTGACCTGGGCCTCGTAGTCGCTGGGCTGCAGTTGCTGGTCGCGGAGGTTCTCGGAAATCGGCAGCTGGGCGGGCAGCATCTGGTCGCGGTCCAACCACCAGGCCGGCTCCCTCTCCTCGGCCTCGGAAATGTGGCGAAGTTCCAGGACCATGGTGCTGGTGTCATCCCGGGGCACCATCCAGCGGGTCATCATGGGGCCGTCCAGCCCTTCCTCCGGTCCCTTGCCGTCGTTCCAGGTGGGTGCAATCTGCTGGATGTTGGGGAGCACGCACTCGGTGGTGCGCACCCACACGTTATCGCCGACCCGGCGTGTGCCCATGGAGATCGCCCCGGCGGTTGTCTCCATAAAGTCCAGGTTGGGTATGACCCCGAACTCGTCGGTGAACTGCGTCCCGGCTACGATGGTGTGCAGGAAGGAGGCGTGGACCGGGTCCATTGCATTCTCCAGGACCTGCAGCCAGTTGCATGGGTAATCGTAGCGCTGGCCGGGCATCAGCCGGTATCCCTCGCGCTCGTAGGTGTCGAGGATGGGGAACTCGGGAATTTCTTCCGGAGGGCCCATGTAGGCGAACAGGATGCCCTGGAACTCGTGCACCGGGTATGCGCCGTGGCATAGGCGGTCCTTGAAGGTGCTGCCGGCGGGCTCTCCGGGGGTCTCCAGGATGGTGCCGTCCACGTCGAAGAGCCAGCCGTGGTAGCAGCAGCGGATGCCGCGCTCCGAGACCAGGCCGAACTCCAGCGAGGTGCCCCGGTGGGGACAGTGTGCCTCCACCAGACCGACGCGGCCGCTGAAGTCGCGGAAGGCCACCAATTCCTCACCGAGAATCTTGAGGGCAACGGGGACGTCGGCCAGCTCGTCGGCGTAGCAGACGGGCTGCCAGTACCGCCGCAGGTATTCGCCGGCGGGTGTTCCGGGACCGATGCGGGTCAGTTCCTCGTCTTCCTTGGGTACCTGCGAATGGTAGTAGGCGCTGTAGGTGGTGGATAGGAAGGGTGCTCGTGTGCTCGCCATGACTCTCCTCCACAGGGATGAATCTTTCATTTGGCGACAACAATAACCCTTGTCGGACGCTGTTACAAGATTTATGGATGTTTTCCAATAGTGGTTACGAAAATCGAGCACAAATGGACAAACTCGATTGGAGTCTGTCACAGCAGTTCTCTCTTCTTGAGAGAAAGGGTCAGGGTGGGAGTGAAAGTGATGTGCAGGACAGGGATCCCATCAGGGAAATCCCAGAATCAAACGAATCACAGTTCACACAATCACCCTGCAATCGCGTTGACTGCGGAGCGCGATGGAATCCCGTGAAAGAGAGAAAGACCGCTGGACGACCTGAATTCGTCCTGATGCGAATGGCCCGTACGTTGCCCAATGCAGACCCGTGGTGAGGGTTAGCGCGCCTACCTGGGAAGGTTGCGTTCGATCCACCGGCGCTCTTCCTCGTCGTCATCGAAGTAGATGAACCGGTGGAACAGCTTGGGCTGCTCCCGTGTCCGGCTCAGGTCGTTGCGAAATGCCTGGGTGCCGGGGTTGTCGGCCTTAAGCGTCTCCGGATCAATGACCACCCCGTATTCTGAGCGTGCGGAGTCCAGGGAAACGAATCCGCCCCTGACGTCCCTTTCCACCGAGGCAATTTCCCGCTCCAGGGGGTCGCCCCAGCCGCCGCCTCCGGCAGTGTAGAGCCGTACCATGTCGCCGGCCTGCCAGGGGTTGTCGTCGGAAAAGGCACGAATCTCCAGTTCGTTCGTGCTGCCCTCATTCTTCACCACCCTGGACGTGCCGCCTGCCTTGCCGCCCGCGACACCCCACGCCGGGAAGCGATTGTTCTCCACGCGCAGCCCGAAGGTACCCTCCGGGGCCAGCAGGCGGACGTCGCGGATAATGCCGCAGCCGCCGCGGTACTTTCCGGGGCCGCCGGAGTCCGGGTGGATGGCGTACCTCTCCATTCGCAGCGGGTATTCCATGTCCATGAACTCGGCCGGGTAGTTCTCGTTGTGGCGGCTGTACACGGCGTCGATACCGTCGGCCTGGGGACGGGCGCCGTGGCCCACCGCGATGCCGTCGGTGCAGAGCAGCCACTCCCCGGTCTCGGCGTCCCGCATTCGCCAGTAGGCGATGACGTATACGGCCATGGCCGCCATTGTGTCGCCGCCGTTGGCCCTTGCGACGACAGCGCGGACGGCGTTCTTCAGCTTGGTGAACGTGTGGGCGCGGCAGCCCAGGGCGGCAGGCCACTGGGGCTGCAGTATGCTGCCGGGACGCAGCTTCACGTCGTCCACCGCCGCCAGCAGTCCGTCGTTCATGGTCAGGGATGGGTCGTACTGGTGGAAGTGCTGGCCGAAGTAGGCCCCGATGGTGCCGTCGCTGGCCATGAAATTTATCGAGCCGGGAGCCTGATCGTCGCTTCCGGTGGCGTCCAGCGTGACCTCGTCGCCGGTGCGGTGCAGCTGCAGGTGGAATGAGTGCCACTCCTCTCCCACCCCATCGTTGTCCATGTAATCGCTGGTGGAATAGCTACCGGGTGGGATCATTTCCAGCGTCTTGTGGCGGATGAACTCCGCCGTCTCCGCCTGGTCCTGCTGGATGGCTGCCAGAGTGGTCTCCATGCCGAAGCGCCGGAAAATTTCCAGCACCCGCTCCTCGGCTCGCTGCGCCGCAGCCATCAGCGCCCGGCTGTCGCCCTCCAGCAGGTCGGGGTAGCGAGAGTTGCGTAGGATGATGCGATAGGCCTCGTCGTTCAGCCTGCCCTGGTCGACGATCCTGATGGGTGGCACCAGGGTGCCGTCGTGGAATATCTCGGTATTGGCGGGCCCAATGCTGCCTGGACGCGAGCCGCCCAGGTCCCAGAAATGGGCGAATGAGTGGCAGTAGGCCACCAGTTCATCATCGAAGTACACGGGCGCGATGAATACCATGTCCGGCGTGTGGCTGATGCTTCCCTTGGAGAGGTAGGGATCGTTGTACCAGTACACGTCGCCGGGGTGCATGGTCTCCGGCGGGTAGCAGTCCCACACGCAGCCCAGTATGTCGCTGCCCAGGGTCTCGCCGTAGATTTCCTGTCCCTGCCGGTCGAGGAAGCTGACGGTGTAGTCCTTCTTCTCCCGGATGAACGCCGACATGGCCGTGCGCTCGATCAGCAGCTCGCACTCCAGCCGCGCCGAACGCAGGGAGCCGCGAATGAGCTGCAGCGTGATTGGGTCCACCGGAGTTGTCGGGAATCCGCCCTCTTTGTTTGGGTGGGTTGTCGCCATAATTCGGATCCTCCTAAAGAGGTGCGTGGCATATTTGCTTTGCTCCAGGGAACGTGGGTGGCCGAGTCGCCGCTATCCGGGAGTGAAGAGACACGCCCTCACCCTAATCCTCTCCCGGAGGGAGAGGGAATTAGTCACATCTTCTCGTCCTGTGAAAGAACAATTCAAAGCGCAGGCCGCGCGATGCAATTGCCGTAGTCGTCGATGGTGGCCCGCCAGCCTGGGTCGATGACCACGGTGGAGTCGACGTTTTCCAGGATGGCCGGGCCGTCTATGATCGATCCCGGCGCCAATTTCGCCCGGTGGTATATGTCGCAGGACACGAAGCCCCCGGCATCGTCGAAGTAGACTTGTCTCTGCCCCAGCATTGCCTCGGTGGGCTTCCCAAGCTCGCGGGACAGAGGCGCTGCCCTGGCCGTTTCCAGGTGACCGCGGGCAGTCACGCGCAGCGTGACGAACTCCACAGGCTGGTCCAGCGAGAAACCGAAGAGGCGATCGTGCTCGCGGTGGAACTGCTGAATCGTGGTCTCCATGGTGGACGGCTCCATAACATCGCCCACCACGCTGACCGTCACCTCAAAGCCCTGGTGTGCGTATCGCAGGTCCGCCGAGCGCGCCAGCTCGCGCCGGTCGGCAGGGACCGATTCGGAGTCGAGCCAGTGATCTGCGTCTCGCTCCAAATCACGGTAGATGTCCTCCATGCCCGAGAGGTCATAGGCCGGCGGCTTCTGGACCGAGGTCCTGGCGTAGTCGTTCTTGAAATCGGCCACCAGCAACCCGTAGGCCGAGGCCACGCCCGGGCTGGGAGGCGCGATGACGGTGGTCATGTCCAGCAGCCGCGCCACGCCGATGGCGTGCATCGGCCCTGCCCCGCCGAAGGCGATCAGCGCGAAGTTACGGGGGTCATGACCGCGCTCCACGCTGACGTTTCGGATGGCGCCCATCATGTTGTAGTTGACGATCTGCAAGATGCCGTGGGCCGCGCGCTCCAGGTCCAGGCCAAGCGGAGCGGCGATTCTCTCCTGAATGGCCTTCCGCGACCCCTCGACGTCCAGTGTCAGGGCGCCGCCGGCGATGGTGTCGTCAATGCGGCCCAGCACCAGATTGGCGTCGGTGACCGTCGGCTCTGTCCCTCCCAGGCCGTAGCAGACCGGGCCAGGCACCGCGCCAGCGCTGCGGGGCCCAACGTTCAGGTTGCCCGCCGCCGTGAGCCAGGCGACGCTGCCCCCGCCAGCCCCGATGGTGGCGATGTCCAGCATCGGTAGCTGCACGGGCCAGGCTCCAAGCTCCCCCGCCAGAGTGGTGGTGGGGGTGCGCTGGCTGACCAGGGATACGTCGGTGCTGGTGCCGCCCATGTCGAAGGATATGCTGTCATCGATGCCCGTGTTGCCGGACACGTCGATGGCCGACATCACCCCCGCTGCAGGGCCGGACAGGGCGGTGTACACCGGACGCCGCGTGGCGGTCTCCGCGCCCATCACGCCGCCGTTGGAGGTCATGATCAGCAGCGGCGCCTCGACTCCCAGCATCCGTAGTTCCCGGTCCAGGTTCTCGATGTAGTAGCTGACCCTAGGCATGACGTATGCGTTCAGGACGGTGGTGATGGTTCTCTCGTATTCGCGGAAGACGGGAAGCACATCGGAGGACAGGGAAACATGTGCGCCGGGAAACTCCTCCAGCACCAGCTCCCGGGCCCGGAGCTCATGGGCATGGTTGGCGTAGGAGTGGGTCAGGGATATGGCGATGGAGTCGACGCCCTGGCTGCGAAAATGGATCGCCGCCGATCGCACGGCATCCTCGTCGATGGGCTCCAGTATTGTGCCGTCGAAGGCGGTGCGTTCCGATATCTCGAGGATGCGCTCCGGCGGCACCGGGCGCTCCGGCTTGACCCAGACGTGGGGGTTGGACAGCCGTGCCATGCTGTGCCGGCCAATCTCCAGCACGTACTTGAACCCCTCGGAGACCAGCACCCCGACGGGCGTGCCCTTGCCCTCGAGGACGGCGTTGGTGGCGATGGTGGTGCCGTGGAATATACGGCGGACCTGCGAGTTCCCCACGCCGTTCGCCTTGAGTATCTCGGAAATACCGTTGACGAACCCCCGGGACGGGTCGTCGGGAGTGGAGGGTGTCTTGAGGAGCCGCATGCCCCCGGTGGTCAGGTTCAGCAGGACAATGTCGGTAAAAGTCCCACCCACGTCGATTGCCAGGGCGTAGTCGTCCACCTGCGTAAGCACAATCCAGTCAGTCTCCAGCCGGGTTCGTTCGAGTGTATGCGGTCGTTTGCGTTCGTACCTTTGCCTGATCCTCTCACGCCACCGGAGGATTCTTGCGGTACCAGTCCACGACTTCGGCGCCGGAGGCGGCCCAGACGCCCTGCCGCCGCAGCATGTGTCCCAGCGCCTCGTCGAGGAAGCCGATGCGGAAGGGCTGCCCGGTCATCCACGGATGCAGACTCAGCACCATCGAACGCCCGTTGTCCGCCCCGTCATCGTACATCTCGTCGAAGCTCTCCCGGAGCATGGTTGCGTACCGGTCGACGGTCACCTTGCGGTGGGCCATGGCCACCACGTCGTCCAGCTCCAGCATGACCGGCAGGGCGAAGAGCTCGCCGGCGGGCACCTTCAGCGGGTAGGGCTGCTCGTCGTTGGCCCAGTCGCACAGGTAGCTGATGCCAGCCTCGCCGAGAAGCCGTGGGGTGCGCTCCGACTCGCCGTACTCCGGCCCCATCCATCCCGTCGGGGTCTCGCCGGTGGCCCGCGTGAGGGCGTCCAGCGACTCGCGGATGTAGTCGCGTTCCTGCTGCTCGGTCATGTTGCCGGTGATCATGCGGCTGACGGAGATCCCATGTCCTATGATCTCGCATCCCCGGTCGAGGCAGTGCCGCACCAGGTAGGGATAGTTTTCGGCGGTCATGGCGTCCATGGCCAACGTGGGCCGAATGCCGTGCCGCTCCAGCACATCCAGCACGCGGTAGATGCCCACCCGGTGGCCGTACTCGCGGTGGGAGATGCGGGCGTAGTCCGGGAAGGGCCGGGCCGCCGAGCCACCGGCCAGGTTGGCCGGCTGGAAGCTGCCCTCGGGGGGCTGCCACTCCATGTGCTCCAGGGTGACGACCACCGACAGCGCGAGGCGGGCGCTATCCGGCCAGCGGAGGATGCCCCTGGTGCTCAGCGGCGACCAGTCGTAGTGCTCGTGGTCCATCCCGAAGCGGCGTTCGGCGGGCATGTCGGGTGCCTCCTGTTGCTGTTCCCCGTGTTTGTTGTTGATTGAGGGCGGAGTACGCCCTCACCCTAACCCTCTCCCGGAGGGAGAGGGGATGTGAAATGCGCTCTTGCCTGGAGGTAGAGGATGGGGCGTCCTCTCTCGCTGGGTTAGTTGTTCAGTCTCGCGGCGTGTTCCACGGCCTGGTCGTAGTAGTTGGCGATGTAGTACTCGGCGATCTCGTCGGCGGTGGTCTGCCAGACGCCGTCGTGGGACATGATGTAGCCGAGGATGTCGTCGAGGTACTTTATCCGGTGGGGCTGCCCGATCAGGAAGGGATGCAGGGCGATGCACATCACCCGACCGCTCTCGGCGCCCTCGCGGTATAGCTGGTCGAACTGGGCCTTGCAGATGCGCGCGAAATAGTCTCCCTCGTAGTGGTTGTCCCGCAACACCGACGAATCGTTCAGCTCGATAGAGTATGGCACCGACACCAGCTTGCCGCTGGCCACCCTGATGGGCACCGGCTGGTCGTCGTGCATCCAGTCGGTGTGATAGATCAGCCCCGCTTCGGCCATCAGGTCCGGCGTCCTGATGCTGCCCGAGATGGCCGGGCCCAGCATGCCCTTGAGCTGCTTGCCGGTGTGCTGCCGCAGCGTCTCGATGGTGTCGCGGTAGAACTCGCGCTCCCGGTCCTCGTCGTAGGTGTAGAGGTAGCGGGTGTTGTAGATGCCGTGGCTCATGTAGTCGTAGTCCCGCTGCACCATGGCCTCGCCGATCTCCGGGAAGTGCTCCAGGACGGCCATGTTCAGCGACACGCAGCACTTGATGCCGTACTTGTCCAGCGGCTCCAGCATCCGCCAGAAGCCCACGCGGTTGCCGTAGTCACGGTAGGAGTACTGCTGCACGTCGGGGTAGGGAGTGCGCGGCCACGGATTGCGGGCGCCCTCGTTCTCCGGCATGTACTCGTAGTGCTCCACGTTGGGCGAAATCCAGAGGGCGACGCGGGCGTCATTGGGCCACTTGATCACGGGCCGGTCCACAATGGGCAGGTAGTCGACCCGGTTCGGCGGCAGCGGCATGCTGGTTCCTCCTTGCGCAAGCTGGCGGCGGCGCGGAGCTGGCCCCTGGCCGGACGGGCCACTCCCGGGGCAAGCTCACGCAGCCTGTTTATTTCGCTGAGTGTTGTGCCCCAAGAGTATAACCGCTAGACGGGCTGGTGGTGGCGCCTGCGGCGGGGGGCTGCGCCTTTGCCGGGACAGGCGGGGATACAGGGCGTGGTGAATTGAAACGCGACCCACGCGGCGAAGTTACTCGTCCAGGCCCAGCTCCCGGCGTAGCTCATCCGTCGTCAGTGTCGGCTCGCCCGATGACCGCGACCGCTCCAACCTCTCCCGCACCTCGTCCTTCAGCACCCACCCCTCGTCGGGGTCGATCTCGGTGATCCGGTCCAGCTCATCGACGATGCGCACCGTCTCAACGCTGACGGTGCAGACGCGTTGCAGCAGTTCGACGACCCGTTCCTTGTGGTCGGCGAAGCGGTAGGTGTTGAATTTCTCCCGTATGGTGGGGTCTCTGGGCTTCTTTTCCTTGTATTGGTCCAGCACCCATTCCAGCGCCGAGCGGCTCCCCAGGCGGTATTCCCACGCCTCGTCGGGTACGCCGGTCAGCGTGGTCTTGTCGTCCAGCACGATGCTGCCGGTTGCCTTGTTGGCCGTGAGTCGTACTTTTACCGCCGGTGCTGAGTCTGTCGACGGGATGTCCTTGTCCAGTCGCTGCAGGCCGTAGGGCTCAGCGTTCTCAAAGCCGATGTGCAAGTCCAGCAATTCCTGCCCCAGCTTTACCCACGTACGAAAGTCCTCGTGGAAAGGCAATCTTGGGAACTCCCGCCGCAGGTCCAGCTCATACTTCTGCCGGTATGCCGGGTCGTGCAGGGCGGCGTAGGTGTAGGCAAAGATGTCCTCGGCAGTGATGGACTCGTCGCCGTAGTGCTCCCTGAACTGCCGCAGCCCCCACTCGGTGATGTTGCTGACCCGCTCACCCTCCGGAGTGTAGCGGTAGAGGGGGAGGCATTGCGTATCCCCTGTAAAGTGAAGATCTGTCAATTTATCGCTTGCTAGGATATAAAAGTCCTTTCGATTTACACAAAAGTTGGCAACTTTATTAGGTCGTCTCAAGTCGGACCCAAACATTTCGAAGTGATTTCGAGTAAGGTCATTACTCATCACCACATCTCCAAAATACCATTTGGAGACGAACGGACGATAAATTAGCGTAACCACTTTGTTCCGACTGAAATCGATTCTGCGACCACCCTCGAAGTGCCGTCTCAAATTGCGGCTCCACTTGATAATGGGATCGCAGGATGTGTCGTTGCTTGCTAAGAAATCGTTGTACTTATTTGCGAAAAACCTTGCCTTTCCTTCTAGGTTGGCTGCATTAAAATCGTAAGACCACTCGTCCCGGTTTGTTGCTACACCAATTGAATACAGTTCAAATAGAGCCCTTTCATCCTCAAGGCGCTTCGCCAGCTTGGTTTCGCGATTCGCCAAGGGCAGCAGTTTCTCAAAGTCGCTGCTGGATTGGTTGAGCCAGTCGTTGCGCCTGTCCGGTGTAATGGCCTCAAACCCAATGCCGCCCAAATCGGCGTCCTGCAAGTACGAGAGTTTATCCTTCGCCAATTCCGCGTCTTCTCGTCGGGCGTAATGAATATTGCATTGCCCCAGCTTTGCCTGGTCACGAACGAAGAACCCGATGGATACGCCGGTCTGGATGCCAAAGACGTTGTGAGTGGTGCCCGAAATCTTAGGGTTACGGCGGACATCTGAACCCAGGTCGAGAACATAGATGTCGGTGAACTCTTCAGACGCAACCTTGCGGAAGCCGTCGTCTTGTCGTGTGTCCAGGTAGGCCCGGTTAGTGACGAAGCCCACTATCCCATCATCATCCAGCCTATCGCTGGCCCAGCGGATGAATCGTTTGTACATATCGTACTGTTTGTGTAGATTCTGAGCACTGCTGGCAGCGGTGTATGTCTCACGGATCCGCTGGTCAATCGCAGGATATGGACGGTTCGGGTTAAAGTCATTCCAGTAGCTTTGGGTCGCATTGTACGGTGGGTTGCCGATGATCACGCTGATGGTTTTCTCGTTCTGCTCCTGGACTCGGATCCAGTTCTCCTCTGACATACCGCCGAGGTTGAACAGCGCGCCCTGTCGCGTGACCGCGCCGCCGGTGGAGCCAGCCTGCTGCCAGTCCATGTTGTCCAGCGTGTCCACAAAGCACAGGTTGGGAAATTCCCGATATGTTCGCGTGCGCTCCCGGTAGCTGTACTCGATGTTCAGGTTGGCGATGTAGTAGGGGAGTATGGCCACCTCGTTGGCGTGGATCTCGTGCAGGTACTTGTACTCCAGCCGGTCGGCGGGCAGGTAGTCAATCAGGCTGGTGACGAAGGTGCCGGTACCCGTCGCCGGGTCCAGTATCTGCACGTTGTCGTCGGCAAGGCTGCGGCCGAAGTGCTTTTGCAGCAGATGGTCCGTCCCCCGGATGATGAAGTCCACCACCTCGTTGGGCGTGTAGACCACTCCCAGCCGGTCGGCCGCCGCTGGGTTGTAGGCTTTGTAGAAGTCCTCGTAGACCGCCTTGAGGAACCGCTGTTTTTCCGAGTACTCGGCTATCTCGTCAGCGGCACGGCCTATTGCGCCATAGTAGGCCCGTAGACGGTCGATGGCTTGGCGGCGGACGTCACCGGTAAAGAAAGTACGCTCCAGCCCGGAAAGCTGGCGCGCGACGCTATTCTCGCTGTGGAACTGCGTCTCGCCGAACACTCGCAGGAAGATGTCCTGGGTGAGGATGTGCTGCAGCAGCATCTCCCTCACATCCGCGTCAGTGACCCCGGGACCGATGCTGCGATGGCACAACTCGAGGAACTTGACCACTCCTTCGCGGTAGGCCGCGTTTCTCTCCTCTGCCTCGGCCACCGCCTGTCTCAGGTTCTCCAGCACCGACGGTAGATCGGCCTTGAACTGCTGCTGTGCCTGCCGGAACTCACCGATCTCCGGCAGTTCGTAGTTCAGGAAGCTGTCGATGAGCCGGTGTAGCTTCGAGGCATCGGCCATTTCGACCCGCATGGCCTCCGCGCCGTTCTGGAACAGCACCGCCTCGCGTGAGTCCTCGAACAGTATGTTGTCTGTCGGATAGCCCTGGCTGAACTTGGCCTGAATCTCTGCGTCCAGGTTGTCGTGGGAGTCCTTGGCCTCCCAGTAGCCGCGGGCCATGCGCAGTGCGTCCCGGATCGTGCCGTCGGGCTTGTTGCCCCTGGACGACGCCAGCTCGGGCACCAGCACCAGCTTTTCCCTGTGGGCGGCGCAATAGGCGGCCAGGCAGTTCTGGAAGGCCGGGCGGATGTTCAACTCGTTGTCAGACCCGCCCAGCTCAATCAGCTCGGCCAGATCTGAGTAGTAACGGTCTATATTCTGGTAGTCGGGCATTCGCGTCTCTTTCTGTACTCTGCGCCAGCCACACTACATGGCTCTGATATGCGCCCTCCCAAAGTATACGGCCTGACTGAAGGGCCTATTTGACGACACGCCTACAGCCGGGGGCGGATGTTCTGGTTGTGGCTGAACAGGTTGGTCGGGTCGTACTTTTGCTTCAGTTCCGCCAGCCGCAGGAAGTTGTCGCCGAAGGCTGCCTGTATCGCCTCCTCGCCTTCCTCCTCCTCGGTGCCTACCTGGTTGATGTAGGCACCCGAGGAGAACGGCAACATGTCCGCAGCGAAATCACGGACGTACTTGATGTGGACCTCCGACTCCCCCGGGTCCAGGAACACGGCGTTGGTGGCCCACTCGGCCAGGGCGTGGCGGTGTCCGAAGGCGGTGTCGCCGGCGGGCACGCGCCGTGCTGCGTTGCCAACGTACTGGAACAGGACGCTGGAGAGCGGCGAGGTTATCCGCTCGAAATAGTCCAGTATCACCTCCTGAGCGTCGTCGCTGACCTCGCTCACGAAGTGAGACTTCAGGTAGTTCTGACGTCCCGCGGGCGCCACCGCCAGCTTCTGGGCGTCGGCGTAGGGCATGGGGCGCACGTCGTCCACTATGGGCGTACCCAGCGCCCGCAGCGGGCCAATGGCCTGCTGCCCCTCCTCGATGTCGCCGTGGTAGCAGAGCAGAATGCTGCAGGCCTTGCCGCCGCCGTCCGGCAGGGTGTGCAGGAAGGTGATGAGGTTCATCTCGTCGGGCATTGTGTCGGTAAAGTCGTTGACCCGGGCGAAGAAGTCCCGCACCTTGTCGATGGGGAAGATCAGCCAACCGGCCAGCACGGCGGGTCCGACGGGATGCAGCTGGTACTCGAGGGAGGTGACGACGCCGAAATTCCCGCCTCCGCCGCGCAGTCCCCAAAGCAGGTCGGGATTCTCCTCGGCGCTGGCGCTGAGCACCTGTCCGTTGGCGGTGACCACGTCGGCGGAGATGAGGTTGTCGCAGCTGAGCCCGTAGCTGCCGGACAGCCATCCGATGCCGCCGCCCAGCGTGAGGCCGGCGATGCCGGTGTCGATGTCGGTGCCGCCGGTGGTGGCGAGGCCGAAGGCCTGGGTCTCGTGATCGAACGCCCCCCACTTGGTGCCGCCCTGGGCTCGCACCGTCCGGGCCGCCGGGTCCACGCGCACGCCGGTCATGCGGGAAAGGTCGATCATCAGGCCGTCATTGCAGACGCTGTTGCCGGGGAAGTTGTGGCCGCCGCCACGCACCGAGATGAGCAGGCTGTTGTCCCTGGCAAAGTTGACCGCGTTGATGACGTCGGCAGTCCCGCTGCAGCGAGCGATGAGGGCAGGCCGCTTGTCCACCATGGCGTTCCAGACGCCACGGGCGCCGTCGTAGCCAGCGTCGCCGGGAAGCAGCGACTCACCGTGCAGGCTGTCCCGGAACTCCTTGACCGCCGATTCGCCAATAACGGTGAAGTCACCGGAAAGTGTCGCGATTCTCACGTCTGCCATCAGATTTCTCTCCTGCTTGCTATTAGGCGCTTGAAGAACAGGACGAATGCAGAATAGTTGTCTGTACTGTGATTCGTGTGATGAAGTGATGGGCCGGATTTCATCCCCACCCCGGTCCTTTCCGCATAGGAAGTGCAAATATCAAGGTAATCCCGCAATCAAACGAATCACAGTTCAGACACCTCCACCCTATTTACTTCTCCACTACCCCGGTTCCTCCTGCTTGACTATCCGACCGGCCTGCATCACCAGCGGTATGTTCTCTGGGTCCTGCAGTATCGTGATGTCATCCACCGGGTTGCCCCTGACCATTATCAGGTCGGCCAGCTTGCCCGGCTCCAGGGTGCCGATATCGCCCGAGCGCTCGATGAGCTCCGCGTTGGTGCGCGTTGCCGAGACCAGGCTTGCGATAGACCCCATTACATCGGCCTTGAGCTCCAGCTCGACGGCTTTCAGGCCGTAGTTCTGCCCGAACAGGTCGGCGCCGGAGGCGATGTTGACCCCCGCCGCCATGGCAATTTCCACGCTCTGTCGCCCGGCGCCCCGGGCAAAGTTGATTTTGTCGATGACCAACTCGGAGATACCCTGTTCCCGGCCTCGTTCTGCGATCAGATCGTAGACCGTCAGCGTCGGGACGAGGTACATATCGTTTTCCTTCATGAGCGAGGCCGCTTCCTCGTCGAGGAAGTTTCCGTGCTCGATGCTGCGCACCCCGGCCTCCACGCAGTTTTTGATCCCCTCTGGGACGTAGACGTGCGCCATCACCCTCTTCTTGACCGCCCTGGCCTCGTATACCGCGGCAGCGATCTCCTCGACGGTGAACTGGGGGGAGTCGAGCGGGTCGGTGGGCGAGGCAGCTCCCCCGCCGGCCATGACCTTGAGCTGGTCGGCGCCGGTGCGGAGTTGTTCCCGCGCCGCCTGCCGCACCTGGGGAACGCCGTCGCAGATGGCCGGTACCGGTGCCAGCCGGTGGCCCGCCCTGGGAGCGCCCCGGTCGTGCCGGTGGCGCATGTCGCCGTGGCCGCCGGTCTGGGAGATGTAGGCCTGGCTGGTGAAAATGCGAGGCCCCGGAATCAGTCCGGACTCAACGGCCACCTTGAAGCTGTAATCGCAGCCGCCGGCGTCCCGGATGGTGGTAAACCCAGCCATGAGCGTTTCCCTTAGGATGCGGGCCACGGAGTAGGCATAGATCGCCCCGGGATGGTTGTCCTCAAAGTTGGAGCCGAAGGAATTGTCCACGGCCCCGACGTGGGTGTGGGCATCGATCAGGCCGGGCATGACGGTGTGATGGGTGGCGTCGATGACCGTTGCGTCTCGCGGCGCGGATACCTGGTCCGACGGGCCGACGGCGGTTATCCGGTCTCCCTCGATCACGACCGTTCCCGGGCCGTAGGGCTCGCGCCCCGTGGAATCGAAGATGGTGGCGTTCTGCAGGACCAGCGTTTCAGCCATTTCAACCTCCCGCGAACGGCAATGTTGCGGCAATATTACCACTGGATGGATACATACAGAGCGGCTGTGTCTTTCCAGTACGATAACAACGCCGACTCGTCATAAATTTCGTCTGAATCAGGATAGGACTTAGGCGGTTCGAGATTTCACCCCCACCCTAACCCTCCCCCTGAGGGAGAGGGAACTTCAAAGTCAACTTCGTAAGTCCTATCCTGATTCGGACAACGCCAGCGCGGAGTGGCATGCGGGCAGCGTGATATATTGTTTGTACCGCCGCAGCCGCTGGCGCATATCCGAGGAGGACACGACGATGGTCGACAAGGAACAGGACTGGGAGTATGGCCTGCGCACCGAGGGACACGGGGCCGACGGTGACCAGGGCGGACCGGTCGTAATCGGGGAGAACGGCTTTCACTACCAGGTCTCCGGAAAGAACTGGGGCAACCTGCCCGAGGGCGTGGTCTACCGGGAGGGAACGTCCGTGGCGGTCGACTCCAGCGACCAGGTCTACGTCTTCAACCGTGGCACCATACCCATGATCGTGTTCGACACCGACGGCAACGTGCTGCGCACCTGGGGCGAGGGGGTGTTCGCAAATCCCCACGGCGTGACCATCGCGCCCGACGGCACCGTCTTCTGCGTGGACAACGGCGACAGCACGGTGCGGCAGTTCACGCCCGAAGGCGAGTTGCTGATGACTCTGGGCACGCCCCACAAGCCCAGCCCCAAAATGAGCGGCGAGCCGTTCAGCATCCCAGCCCACGTGGCCTTCGACAAGCGCACGGGCGAGTTTTACGTGGCCGATGGCTACTCCAACGCCAGGGTGCACAAATACTCCCCCGACGGAAAGCTACTCTTCTCGTGGGGCGAATCTGGCACCGGCGAAGGGCAATTCAACATCGTCCACAACGTCCAGGTAGACAATGACGGATGGGTCCACATTGCCGACCGGGAGAACCACCGCATCCAGGTGTTCAACTCCCACGGCAGGTACGAGGCCCAGTGGGGCAACCTGTCTCGCGCCGCCGCCATCGTCATCGACGATCGGTCGGGCGAGGAGCTGATGTACATCGGGGAGTATTTCTGCGGCATCGGCACTAACGACATAGGCACCGATCTCGGCCCTCGGGTTACGGTGATGGATACCAGGGGAGGGATCCTGGCCAGGGTCGGGCGGGAGAGCTACGGCGACCAGTCGGGCCGGTTTTACTCGCCCCACGGCATAGCCATCGATTCCAGGGGCGACCTGTACGTGGCCGAGGTGTCGTGGACCGACTACGGTCGCCACATGGACCCACCCCGCGAGCTCCGGTCCATGCAGAAGCTGGTTAGGGTCCGCGATTAGCGGTCAAGAGCACAGGGCCACCGGTCCCAGCGCCGGGACCGGTGGCCCTGCTATCTCATACGTACTTCTGGTCCCGCTACGGGCGGAACACCGCCATGCACTTGTTGGAGTTGAACACGTAGGTCTCGATGTAGTCGAGGACCTCGGGTTTCCGTTCCAGCTCGGCCATGGCTCCCAGCAGGCAAGCCCAGTTCAGCAACTCTTGCTGGCCGGCGGCCTCGATCTGCGGTGTTGACACGTCCTTCCAGGCATCGTAGTCCCCGGCCTGCAACGCCTCGAACATGGCGCGGTCGGACTCGATGTCCGGCCAGAGGAAGTGATTCTTCTCGGTCAGGAAGGCGTGGGACCAGCTCGACGATGCCACCAGGGCCACTCGCCATGGGCTCTCCCGCAGCGCGCGGGCCGTGGCCGCTCCCACCTGCATGCAGCGCTTGATGGACGGGCCGGGCGGGTCCGGTTCCAGGAATTTGCCATTTTCCTTGTGGGGCAATATGCCGCCCCGGTTGCTGATGACCTTGCTCCCGTAGCAGTTGACCGCGAAGGGCACCACCGGGATGTCAAACCCCTGCCGGTCGTAGTCCAGGAACAGCAGGGTGTTCAGGATGGAGTGAGGCAGGCCAGGGTCGTGCAGGGGCTTGTAGGCGTAGGCCATGTCCACGCCCTGCTCGATCAGCTGGGTGGTGAGCCAGCGCGCGCCCTCGGCGTGCCCCCGGTACCGGAACGCCTTGTCCGAGGGCTCGTCCCAGGCGTTGCGCTTGCTCGCCGCAAATCCCTTCTGGAACGGAGTGGATTCCGATTCCTCATAGGCCAGCACGCAGAATGGAGGGATGATAGTCTCCCTGAAATTCTCGTACTGGTCGTCGCCGAAGATGACGACAAAGTCAGGGTCGAATGCCCGAATCTCGTCGTTGACCACTCTGAAGCTCTTAACCAGGCGCTCCCTGTGGGCGGCGGCCGCGGCCACACCCTCGTCCTCGCCGTACTCCACGCGCATGGCCTCGGGCCAGTTGGCCGGATTCTTCATGTGCTCCGGGACCCGCTCGTCCCGCGCCAGGGTGATGTTGATCGGGAATGCCTTCTCTTCGTCGGATACCAGCATCGGCGGATAGTGAGTTACACCTGCCCCGAGAATCTCAGCCATCATTGCCTCCCATTGCGGTTGGTTTAAGCGTCTCCCGGAGACCAGATCCAGTACCTGGAAACGGCTCCGGCATCGACCCGCAGGTCGAACCCGGTGATCATTTCAGCGTCGTCGGACGCGAGGAAAACGGCAGCCTTGCCGTAGTGCGAGGGTTGGGGGAGCTTGAGAAGAGGCGCGCCTGTTCTTGCATCCGGAAGCAGCCCTGACGCCCGTTGGCCCAGTCGCGGTCTTGGCCACTCCACTCCCCACCTAGCGGCCCGCTCCTGGGCTTCCGACGAGTCGGTGGCGGTTGGCGTCAGGCTGTTGACCCGGATGCCGTACCGGGACAGTTCCATGGCCACAGAGCGGGTGAAATTGAGCAGCCCGGCCTTGGCGGTACCGTAGCCCACGTTGCCCGGTTCTCCCTGATGGCCCGCCGTGGAGATGATGTTGATGATGTTGCCCTGCCGTTCCTGCTGGATCATCTGGTGCGACACGTGCTTGGTGAACAGGAACGCGCCGGTGAGGATGATGTCGGTCTGGCGGCGCCACTCGTCCAGGGGCATGTTCAGCACGCCCTTGAAATTGAACTGGGCCGCGCCGTTCACGAGAATGTCGATCCCTCCAAACCGTTCCGTCGCCGCGTTGATTGCTGCCAGCACCTGCTCCTCGTCGGTAACGTCGCAGACAACGCCGATGGCGTCGTGCCCGTCGGCCTCAATGGCGGCGGCGCATTTCTGGACGTACTCCTCGCGGACGTCTACGCACACCAGGTTGGCGCCCTCGCGGGCCAACCCCTCGGCGATGCCGCCCATGATGTTGGGGCTGGTACCGGTTACCAGCGCTGTCTTACCTTCCAGTTTCAAGGTCTAGCCCCTGTTGCCATTTGTTGGGACGCCCTCACCCTAACCCTCTCGCGGAGGGAGAGGGAACTTTCCGTTTAGAAGATGATGCTGACGGCGCCATGCCACGAGAGGGCCTCCAGGTCCAGGACGGCGCGACGGTAGGCAATTTTGAACCCGGCGTCGTCTCGTCGCAGGGTGTAGTGGACGCTGCCGACGTAGGGTGCTCCCTCGCCGCTGCGGAAGCGGTAGACCATCACGTTGGCGGTTACCGCCAGCTCGCCGTTCTCGCGTTCATCCACCCGCACGTTGGAGACAAACCTCCTGGTGCGGGACCACGGGTATTCCCGATGGGCGTGGCGGCTGTTCAACCGCACCGCCCGGGCGCGCAGGCGGACGATGTCATCGTCGATGAAGACCAGGTCGCGCTGCGGGTCACCGTCTGGCAGGTCCGTTGTGGGCACAATGTACCGGGCGTCCTCGGTGAACAGGGCCACCCAGTCGTCGAGCAGCCAGTCGTCAAGCAGCTCCGCTTCCCTGAACAGAAAGTCCTCCACCTGCTCTCGCAGTGTGGGTTTACTTGCGGTGGTCATAGTTACCGGCTCCACTCAGTTCCCTCTCCACCTGTGGGAGGGTTAGTGTGAGGACATACCCTTCCTTACCGAATCATCCTTAGTCGTCCGTTGCCAGGGCGACCTCGGGTTCCCGAGCTTGCCCGTCCTGAACGTTTGTATGGGTAAAGCCCTGCATGTTAGCGTGCCATTGCCGCCAGAACCCCCGCATCTGGAGTTCGTCAGTCGACAGTGGGCCGGGGTTCAGCATTCCCCTGGACATGTCTGACCACTCGTTTTCGGTGGCGCGGAAACCGAGCTGGCAGGACTCCAGGGCCTCCACGTCGTCCGGGGTGGCGAAGCCGCCGGGGCCCAGGAAGGTGAGGAAGCTGTCGAGGCGGGTAGCCAGCATCGAATCCGATTCCTCTCGCGGGACGAGGTGCCAGGCCGTGACTGCCATTTCGTCAGGGGCCAGGGGCTCAAAGTACCGGATGGTGATGGCCATGATGTCGTTGATCACCAGGTTGGGAAAGATGATCAGGTTACGGGAGGTATTGGCCATCTGGTGGGTGCGCTCTTCGCCGTACTTCTCCACCAGTCGTTGGCGGACCCGCGCCATGGGCTCCCTGGCGTCCTCGCCGTACAGCGGGTGCCAGTGGGCGATGGGACGGCCGTTGCGGGCCGCGGTTTCGATGACGCAGTGGCCGTTGCCCAGGGCCCTGGCCCGGCCCGGAAGGCGAGACGCCATGCTCTCTCCGGAGTCATCTGTACCGAGACTGCTGATGTAGTCCAGGTAGGTCTGGTGTGTAGGGATCAGGTGATACCCGTCGAGGCTGTTTTCCACCAGGAGCTTCCAGTTGGATTTCATAGTGTACTTGTTGGAGCCGGCGACCACCCGCATCCCCTCTTCGGCCTGGTCCACGATCAGGTCCAGGTACTCCCTGGCGTCGGCCAGGTAGGTGACCAGGTCTTCGACCAGGGGGTTGAAGCTCACGAATATGAAGCCCCGGTAGCTCTCCACCCTGGGCGGATGCTTCAGGCCCAGTTCCTCCCGGTCCCAACCGGGGCCGTAGGCGTCCTCGCCGGGGACTCCGACGAGCTCTCCGTTGGTATTGAAGGTCCAGGCGTGGTAGAAGCACTGCAGTACTTCGGCGCTGCCCTCGTCCCGGCGGCAGATCAAGGCACCCCGGTGGGGACAGGTATTCAGGAACACCCGCACCTCGCCATCCCTGCCACGGGCAAAGAAAAGAGGTCGGCCAGCCACGGTGCGGCGGCGATAGTCGCCCTTGTTTTCCACTTCCGATTCGTGCCCCAGATAGATCCAGCACCGGTCAAAGATGTATTTCCGCTCTTTCTGGAACAATTCTGTGGAGGTCATTGACGACCGGTGGACCCTGAAAACTCCTCTTTCACGGTCGTCGATGATCAGGTCTTTGATCTCCATATGTGCACTCCCGCCACGTGCGATTGTCGGTTGTCGCTAGCCTAGAGTCCTTCCCGGTGACTGTCAACAATTGGCTCGACGCTTGCCGGGAGGCTGCAAAGTCCGGCGCCACAAGGTTCGTTAGAATCAGGATTACCGGAATAAAAGGATTAGCAGTATTGGGTAACATCCTGAAAATCCCAGAATCCTGTGAATCCTGATTCAGACAATGAAGATGCAATCGTCCCGGACGCTTGCCGGACAGTCGAGCTAGGTGGTACAACCATCGTGATCGGGTCAACCGGCTATTGGCCTGTCGTAGGGTATTCAGCAAGGTAAATGGGGCCGACATGGACAAGCTGGATGGACAGGTTGCCATTGTTACAGGCGCGGGCCGCATGCGAGGCATCGGTCGCGCCGCCGCGTTGGCCCTGGCGCGGGAAGGCGCCAGCGTCGTCGTTGCCGGCACCGGTCGGGACTCCGCGACCTTTCCGGATGATGAGCGTGCCGCCGGCTGGCGGGACGTTGAAAGCGTGGCCGAGGAGATCACGGCAATGGGCCGCGAGTCCCTGCCCGTGGTCGCCGACGTTACCAGCGGCGAACAGGTGCAGTCGATGGTGGACAGGACTATGCAGCGGTTCGGGAGAATAGACATCCTGGTGAACAACGCCAGCGCCCCCCGGATGGCAGCCTGGGCCCAGCTCGAGGACCTGTCCGAGGATGCCTGGCGCGGTGTGCTGGACATAAAGGTCACCGGGACCTTTCTATGCATGCAGGCGGTGGTCAGGGAAATGCTCAAGCAGGGCGGCGGAGGCAGCATCGTCAACGTGATTTCCGTGGAGGCCAAGATCGCCCGCGCCGCCGATCTGGCCTACGCCACCGCCAGCGGCGCGCTGTACACATTCACCCGTAAGGCGGGGCGGGCCCTTGCGCCCCAGGGGATCAGGGTCAACGCCGTCTCGCCCGGCACCACTGACACCGCCCGCAACGATGCGCTGTACGGCTTTCCCCGCAGCCAGGAGTGGCACGATCGCCTGGAAACGATCCCCATTGGACGGGCTGGCACTCCCGAGGAAATCGGCAGCGTGATCGCGTGGCTCTGCACCAAAGACTCCGAGTTCATCGTGGGCCAGTGCATCGAAATGGACGGCGGCCAAGCCACGTGATGTAGCAGGGCCTGCTTTGACGCAGGACGGCACCCACCTTTAAGGAGGCAGGCCGATTATGGGTCAGATGGACGGAATGGTCGCAATCGTCACCGGAGCCAGCAGAGGTCTGGGGCGGGCCATAGCCAGGGAGTACGCCCGGGAGGGCGCCAGCGTGGTCATCTGCGCCCGCAGCCAATCTCCGACCGGCCTTGCGGGTACCCTTGACGAGACTGTCGCTGACATCAGCAGCGTCGGCGGGGACGTCCTTGCCTTGGACTGCGACGTGACCGACGAGGGCCAAGTCAACGAAATGGTCCGCCAGGCTACGGAGCGTTACGGCAGGATCGATGTCCTTTTCAACAACGCCGGACAGATGGTGCTGGGGGAGTCGATCATGGAGATCGACGCAGCCCGCTGGGATCAGGTTATGCGCATCAATGCGACCGGTCCCTACCACTGCAGCCGGGCAGTGTTGCCGGTGATGATGGAGCAGCGGCGGGGCAGTATCATCAACCTCGGATCCAGGATGGCCACCGATCCTGCGCAGGGTGGCGGCGTCCTGTACAGCGCCAGCAAGGCGGCGGTCCACATGTTCAGCCTCTGCCTCGCAGATGAAGTTCGGGAGCACAACATCGCGGTGAACATTCTCAGCCCTGGACCGCTGCGCAGCGAGGGGTCGGCCGCGATTCCTTGGACGCAGAGGGACTGGCATCTGAGGGTGGACCCCAGCGAGGTAGGGCCCTGTGCCGTGTACCTGGCCCTCCAGGACGCCAGCACCTTCACGGGACAACTGGCGGCCCGGTTCGACTTTGGCACAACCTGGGGTCCGGGCGTCGAATAGCCCTCCCGCCTCGCCGGCTGGATGCCCCGGCGCGGGTGTGCCATCGCGGCCCGGATTCCGCGGCGGGCGGGCCGACAACATCCAAACCAGACATTTTCAGGAGCGGAAATGGCAGCCACAGATTCGATCATGTATTCGCTGGAACGGAACTGGGAGATGGTGGAGGCCGCCATCGCCGACCTCGACTACGACACGATGGCCCGGCTGCCAAACGAGCAAAGCAATTCCGTTTCCTGGATATTCGGGCACATCAGCCGGGTAACCGACCTGTTCATCATGCACCGGCTGCAGTCCCTGACGCAGCTCTGGTATGCCGACGGCTGGTGCGAGAAGTTCGGCCTCGCGGACAATCCGGATGGCCTCGGCCGCACCGCTGATCTCGCCACGTGGGTGCCTCCGGCAAAGGACGTGCAGGTGGGCTACTTCGAGGCGGCCAAGGCCATTACCCGGGAGTATGTGCCATCCCTGTCTGACCAAGACCTGGAGCAACGGGTGGTGTTCCCGCCACAGGCCCTGCGGCAGGAGCACACCCTTGGTACGGCTCTAGGCCAGCTGGTGCTGGAGAGCGTCGCTCACGGCGGGCAGATCGCGTACCTGAGGGGCTACTGGCGCGGCACCGGCTGGTACCGTTAGGGTAGCTGCCCTGGGCAAAGTGAGAAGCCCCTCTCTCTTCGAGGCGCGTATCCAGATGCCCGCAGGATTGGACGCCGGCGTTACCCTCTCACAGCGAACGAAGCAACAGACCGGGCCCCTCGCCGTCCGGGGCATAAGGGCAATTAGGGACTCACGACGCGGCCCACAAACAGAATGGCCCCGGTTGCCTGGTGGCGGATGACGAAAAGGAACGGACGGTCCACCACCAGCGTGACGGGCTCCTGCTCGACCGCCCTGGTTATGCCAATTATCACAGCCGTGGCCGCTGCCGCCTCGGTGCCCGCCTCGTCAACGGAAACGAAGGCCTTGTGCAGCACGTCGGAGATGAGCAGGCAGATGTCGCCCCTGGCTCGGCACAGCCTTCCGTCCATTCCGGAAAAGTTCGCTGTGGTATCGTCAAAGGCGTCGGGCATGCCCATGGCCGCCAGTGTCTCGGTCAGGCTGAAGGCAGACTCCACCTCGAACTTGGGCATGGTCAGTCGCACCTGTTCGTTTTCGAGCTGCTCCAGAATGTCGTCTACGGCCTCTCCCGACAGCGATTCCTCGAACTCGCGGAAATTACCGGCATCGGGCAGCAGGATGGTCATCGCAACGTCGCCGCCCTCGTATGGCAACTCCACCGCCTGGAATCCATCGCCATCGGCGTAGCGCAGCCTTGCCTGCTGCCGCATCATCGGCACCTCCCTCTCGCTGCCATCCAGCAGATGGAAGGTGCTCGGCGATGTGGCTGCCTCATCAAAGGTATGTCGCCAAGCCGCCTTGAAATAGATGGCGTTGGCCAGCACCATCCGCGTGTACCGGTCGATGGCATCCTGCGGAATGAGGTCTGTGATGCGTTCTTCCGTGGCCTCGGCGACCCAGTCGTTAATCCTCAAGCGGGATCTATCCGGGTTGCCCTGGAAATCAACGGGCCGCACCACGTCGCCATAGTTGACGGCCAGGGTGTCCAGGAACTCTGGCAGGAATCCGTAGTCCTGCTGGCCCCAGACCGAGTTGGCGATGTTCAGGCGGAAAGCATCCGGGTCATCGCCTGGCTCCTGGGAATCCAGCGACTGGTCGAGGGCATTGAAGGCAGAGTGCAGCGTGCCCTGTGGCAGGTCGAATCGCAAGGTCTCCGACATCTGGCGCTCAGTCTCACCTCTTGCACCGGCGTAGGCCATTGCCAGCGCCGTCGAGATGCTGTGGGGTGAAAAGAACAGGTTGCTATCACCATCGGCAACAGACCGGTACAGGTCGAAGGCGAAATCGGAGTTGCCCGAGATCAAGGCCTTGAGATCGTCATCGCTGACCGCAGGAGACGTTTCCCGTTCCGCAGAGGACTCCGACACCCGGACCACGTCGGGCGTCGAGGTTGGCAGGGGTCCGGCGGTGGGAGTCGGAGTAGAGGTCGGAGTGGGCGTGCCGGGTTCCAAGGTTGGGTCTGGCTGACCCGCAGGGGCCCGGCCATCTTCCTGCCCTGCTTGTCCGGTCGGGCCGGGCATCTCACCTTCGGTTGACTGGTCAACCTCGGTCGGAGCCACAGTGGGCGAAACCGCCGGAGTCTCTGTGGCAGCGGGGGTTGGCAATATCGTTTGGCCAGACTCGGACCCGCAACCCGCCGCGACGGACAGCAACACAACCGCCAAGACTAGGACAGGAGCAGCGATCAGCTTTTTCGAGAACGCCATACAACAACCGGTCAAGGTAAATCACTTGGTGATAAACGAACCTGGGACATGATACGGGCATTTCATGCCAAACGAAGGCAGATTTCGGAGCAGAAATCCGCGATCAGCTGCGGCCGACCGCTCAGTGCGGGCATCCGCTCAGGCCCTTCGGGATTTTAGCGCACCGGGAGTTCCGACCGTCGACGGTTCCGGAAATCCCGTGTCGCTGCACGGCTTGGTCGCGGAAGTACACCATCCGCAATGGCATTTCCGTGGGTAATACGGGTGGAGTCAACACGCGGATTTATAAGGAGTCGCCTTGGTTTCTGTCCTGCCGGGCTGACCGCGCAATTTGAGGCAATGCACAAACAGCATTAGGGATGGAGAGAACAGGAGGGGAGGGATAGTGAACTGTGCTCAGAATGTCGCGTGGCGACCCGAGCTGCGACAAGGAGGACAATAAAAGGGATTTGGCCTAAGAATTACAGCGTGAGATAAGGGAGGGAACTTGGAGGCGACGGGCGGATTCGAACCGCCGCATAGAGGTTTTGCAGACCTCCGCCTTAACCGCTTGGCTACGTCGCCCTGAACGTATGCTGCCTCAGTGCCGAGAGGCGAGCCTGCCTGACCAGAAAGTGGTGCCGAGGGCGGGATTTGAACCCACACAGGCGCACGCCCACTGCCCCCTCAAGACAGCGTGTCTACCAATTCCACCACCTCGGCCGGGCCAGTAAAACCCTATTATACCATCCGATGTTGCCCCTGCAACACCTCGGCTGCGCGCCGCAGGGCCTCTTAATTGCTCCGGGGTAGGAAAGGGTGGGTGGTCTTCTGTTACCGGTTGCAAAGCCTCTGATGCGCAGGATTTCACCCCTACCCCAAGGGGGAGAGAAGTAAAATACCCTGCGCCTGCGGGCCCCGGGAATCCCGTATGGGAAAGGTCTCTCTTGCATGGAGGCGGTGTCCGACGGCCAAATGCGGATTGCAGAGCAGCGGGTACCCCTCGACAGATGCTCAAGGTATAGATCCGGATTCGAGGATCCGCTATACCTGACTGGAAGGCAAGGGGATGCGGGCCCCACGCGGAGAGCCTTACGTCAGTATGGCGGTCAGTTGCGGGAGATTGGTGGTCTCGATCTCTGGCCGCTCATCGGTGAAAGGGGCATAGGGAATGTTGTGCCGGTCGATGTAGGCTCCACGCATTCCGGCCACCCTAGCCGCCCGGATGTCCCACGCGTGGGCGGCGACGTGCAGCACGTTTCCGGCATCCACGTTGAGCAATTCGATGGCCTTGCGGTAAACCCGCTGGTCTGGCTTATAGCAGCCCGCCTGCTCCACGGATATCACGCGGTGAACAGGAATGTTCAGCGTGTCGACGATGCGCTCCAGAACTGCCAGGTCTCCGTTGGAGAGTACCGACAGCGTATGACGCTCTCGCATCGGTTCCAGCGATTCGACCACATCCGGGAACAGCGCAGGCGTAACGCGGTTTCCCAGCAGGTCCTCGATATCGTCCCTGCTGTGGCTAATACCCATTCTGGAGAACAGCTGCGAAAGCGTGGTTCGCCGCAGAGTTTCGAAGGGAGTACGCGGTCCGCCCAGCAATGTGTCCACCATCCCCTCGTGGAGGTAGACCCATTCCCAGGTCCTCACCAACTCCGCCGCATCAAGCTCGATGCTGCGCTCTCTGAGGAAACCATGGAAACCGGGCGCGAACGTTGCCTCAAGGTCCAGCAGGGTGCCGTAAAGGTCAAAGGTAATGGCTTCAATGGTGCTATGGTCGGAGCTGGGCATGTAATACTCCATGATGCAGGAACGGGAATGGCAGTCCGGGGCAGGATTATATATCAGGGAACCCTTACTATGCCCAGCATGAGCTTGACGCGTAGCCTGTCACGCAAGGAGATCGTTCGAGCGGACCGCTCTCTTTGCCTTCAGGTGGGCATGAACGCCGCAGCCACTACCGCAAATAGACCCGAGGCGGTGCCGATGGACGGCGTTGCAGATAAAAAGAATCCGGGACGATATACGTGGTACATCACCCCGGACTGCTCGGTTGGTAGATGGTACCCCTAAGTGTACCGTAATGCGAACTTTCCGGTGGGAGGTCCCGCTGTAAGGAACCGTCCGGTTACAAAGCCAAGTTTATCCCAATCACGTCCGGGCGTCCAACACAGCCAGATAACCGCATTACGTGTCTCCCAAAGGCAATTGCGTCTCGACTATAGGAAAAAGGAAGGTAAATTGTACTCAAGGGTGGTGAGTGAAGGAGGAGAGGCTGGGGGCATCGGTCATGGATTCATTCGGGGAGTTGAAGGACCCCTGGTTAAAGCGGAGCAAGCGAAATCAGTTGCTGGACATAGTGCCCATTGCAATCTGCGCCGAGATCTGCGGCGCGGATTCCTGGGTATAAGCGGCGAAGTTCAGCAGGAACAATGAGGACTGTTTCCGCGCCTTCCTGGATCTGCCCGACGGCATTCCCCCCAACACCTTCGGCAGGCCCATTGGGAAGTGTTCTCCCGTCTGGTCCCGCAGTAGTTCCAGAGTTGTTTCGTGGAATGGACCCAGGTGGTGGAGCGGCTGGTCCGCGCCGACTGTGCCATGGGCAACATCCGCGCCGAGGAGGCCAGCGGGGCCAAGGACGACCGCGGCGGCCTCCTGGAGTTGCTGGACCTGGTGGTCGCCGGCGACACCCTGGTGGTCACCCACATCGACCGGCTCTCCCGGGGCCTGACCTTCGGGCTGCAGGTGATCAAGGGCCTGCACCACCCCGGGGAGGAGTTCCAGTCACTGGCGGAGGATTTCGACACGGCCACGGCGAGCGGGAAGCTGCAGCTACAGATGGTGCTGGCCTTCAGCGAGTGGTGGCGGAACTCCATCAGGGAACGCTCGGTCCCCGGTCAAGCCAAGGCGCGGACCGAGGGGCGTTTCCCAGGACGGCTCCCCAGCCTTACCGAGCAGCAGCGGGAGTACATTCGGGAGGAGCGTTCCAGGGGAGTGAGTCAGCGCGAACTGGCCAAGCGGCTGATCTCCAGACGCTGGACCATCCAACAGGTCGACGGGTAAGAGTGGATGAAAGTCTCTGACCGGAATCCCATGCGCAGTACAGGTGGGCCACCATTACTCCGGCCCAATGGCTCAATATCTCGACCTCGTTGACATCCAAGTCGATGGGTCTAACTTGAAGGAAATTTTCTCGAAACCAAAGTGAATCTCAACAGCAAGGTTATTGGTTTGGGAACTTGTGCCTAATCAGTATCTTCAGAATCTAGGGCCGCGCCCTCGCCAATTCTCTCTTCTCGACCATTTCCATCGAGGCTACCCGGCAACTTCTTTCGATAATGAAGAAACCCTTCCAACTTCTCCTCTGAATAGCTGTAAGCGCCTGACATGGCGGCGTATCCTCGGTACTCCGCGCTGGTATCGCCTCCTACACCCTGTTTCTCGCCGATGATAGTCCAGCAGAGGGCCAGTCTGTTATCTTTGAGATACTCATTTAGAAGTTCCTCGCGCAGCAGCAAAGCCGATGGGCCGTCGCCGTGGGCTGTTGGGTCAAAGGCGGCGAGATCCCCGTTTCCATCTCGGAAATCCGCCCCGTTTCCGGACCACCGCAGGCCCAAATTACTTATATAGTCCGGGTGAGGCAAACGCAAAGAATAACCGTCTTCCAATGAGCAATCGAACCCGCCGCTTTCGGACAGAGAAATGAACGACGTGGGCTGAATCAGGACCGGGCATTTCTCGCCGTCCCGTGTCTGTGGCCTAACCCAATCCTCGCCCTCCAGACAATCGGAGTGTAGATGCCTAAAGACCAGAGACCATCCATATTCGCCAGAGTAAATTCGGTAATCTTCTGGCGGTTCGGGCATCCACCTTCCCCAGAAATCAACTGTCTCTGCCCAAGTCATAAAGTTGCCGACATCCTCGGCACGAACGAAATAACCCGTTACTCCGATCCAAAGTTCCCTGCGGTTTCGTTCATAGGGCTCCTCATCGGCGGGATGCGGTCGCCGCCATAGAAAATTGCCGTTCACGTTAAACCAACGGGTTCCCTCCGTCGGATTGACCACTTCCAAAAGGCGTTCAATATTAGGCAGGTTTTCGCGGTTGCCCAGCCAGTCCTGATGACTAATTCCCTCATCCCAAGCGTCATATCGCTCGTTTCCCCACCACGAAGGATAGTGGCCCCCAAAGGGTGTGCCTCCAGGGGTGGATTTGAGGATGCAAGAGGGGTCAATGTCGCGGCGCGACTCTTGCCAAGGTCCTTCGTATCGGCGCTGAGCATATTCGCCGGCGTATCTCTCTCTATATTGGTAATGGTCCGAGATATAGGCGAGGATCTCGTGATAGGCAATCCATTGGTATTTCTTCCCGATACGTTCCGGCTTGGATGCTTCTCTCCCTGATCTCCAATTGACCATTTGGTCGAATTCCCCAAACCGTTCGGCAGTCCAACCCAAGTTGAAAACCCGCCAACGAATATAGCGCTGGATTAACTTCAGGTCGAAGCGTGGCCCTTCCCTGAACTCCAGGTCGTTTTCATCCAGAAAGATAGAGTTCAATTCCATCAACTGATCTTCTGTCAGTTGTGCCTTGAAAGACTCAAGTAATGCTTGTGCTTCATGCCGCAACTGTTCAATGACGTGTTTGTCAACAGGGAGCGATGGCCTAGCGCAGTTGTCCAATTCGTCCGCGCCTTCGGAACCTGACTCCTTCAACTGGATAAAAATCAATTGTCTGAGTCGGGCCCCAGAGTTCATCGCCTCGGACTCTTTGAGACTTGAATCACTTTTCTTGAATTGCTCCCACGTTGATTTCAATTCATCAGTTAACGTCGAAAGCAGATTTTGCAATCTTTCATCGGGAGATTGCCAAGGCGCGTCCTCAAATGGCAATGAAAGCCAATTTGACGAGGATTCAACTCCTATCACGTAGCGAGCGAAGTCGCCCCACCGGTCTACTGAGCCGGTGATGCTATTTATGGCGAATTCTGGCCTTCCGTCATCGCGCAAATCTTCCCGTTGATTAAAGGTCATCTCTTTAGCACAGTCTTCGCAAGGGAAGGACGGCCAAGTACTCTTGTAGGGAGGCCGGATCAATTCCTCAACCACTTGAATGTCGGCCCCGAGAGCTATGGCGCGTTCAACTACTCCCCGCGCGTAATCCCGCAGCAGGATGTGAGGCGCAGGACTGCCGGAAGCAAACACCTTCTCATACACAGCCGACGCCAGATTACCGACTCCCTGAGAGTCGTGGCTACGCATGACAACGCCGTAGGCAACGGCATACACGCGCTCAGTCACGTATGGGTCGTTCACGTCGGCGAAGCGCTCCACCAGTCGAGCTGCCGACTCTATACGAGAAGTCAGCAGCGCCACCAGGGCCTTGGTTGCCCTGTCCCGCACGAAGCGGTTAGAAGTTGTGAGCATCCATGCCAATGCGACTGCGGCTAGATCGACAACCGCGGCTTCAATTTGGCTATCGGGCGATACGTTCGACGCCCAATCTACCAGCCGGTCAACTGGTCCTTCCTCTCGCCAAGTCCTGTGCAGATAGATACTCCACCAGGCATCACGTTCAGACATGGTGTCCTGCCGGAGCCTTCTATCCAAAAATTCAGCGTTACAGTCATGACCTGGTACTATTGAAACGATGAGAAGGGTATCGAGTGGGTCGCTCCATATTTTGCCAGCTTCGCTAAGCTCATTTAGGACTGCAATGGTGTCTTCGGAAAAAGCCTCCAAGTTTCTCCAGACGATGCTTTCCAGAAACGCCTTACCGATGTGTGCGTCGTGCCAAAGCCTGGGCGCCAGCCTAACCAGTTCTTGCCCCGTAAGTTCGGGAACTTGTATGCACAAGGCTTCAATGAGTCCAGAGGGCACATAGCCATCTTTTTCAGATAGAAATGCGAGCCCTCCGGTTTCAGTAAATGCGGCAGCCGGGTTGGCGCCATCAATGTGCGTTTTGAGCAGATAGTCCGCGATGATGTGGTCGGCAAACCGGTCATAAGCAATGAGCGCGACGTCTTCCGAAGGGTTGTCGGTCCACCATGATTTGTCCTCAATTAGGATGCCTTCGGTTACCAATCCGCGATAAAGGGAATTGCTGAAAGTCCTGTTAGGAAGTAGCTCGTCAACAATCTCCTGGGCGCGAGTCCTTGGGATCGAGCGCCAACTTGCTCCAATTAGTTCCTTGGCTACCCTTTCTAATCCCTGGCGAACCAGGTAATCATTCGGGTTGTAGTCAAGCTGGGTAGCGAGCTTCTTGTTGATCGCGTTGAGGTAGAGGTCAAACGCCGCGGTAATGCCGTAGAAACCGCGAGGGACCCTTCGCTGTCCCTCGCGGTACAATCCTTCGCATAGCGTCTTCAGGAATAACGGATTTCCAAAGTCCGGCTGCAAGATTGGGGTTGAGGGAAACTCAAGACCGTAGAAGGAAAAGTAAGTTTGTACCGCGTCATATTCCCGGCCTGAAAAGCCTTCATGACTCAAGACAACGGATCGATCCTTGACCTCCACCGTAAGAACAGCTTCTTCGTAGGATGAACGGACGGAGAGCGCAACACCAATCCAGGGAGACCGTTCAAGCCGCGCCAAGAACGAAGCCAAGTGAAACTTCCAAATCTCCCTACCCTGTCCTTCATTCAAGGCATCAATCATAACCAGGGCTCTGGAGTTACAGGCTTGGGCGGCCGCTTCCAAAGCGCCGATGAACTGTTCGGGAGACTTGCCCTGCAACCCTAATTGGTGAAGCAACTGCGTCCATGGCTCCCCCGACTCTGAAAACCATTGTCCCAAAAGCAGAACCACTGGAGCGCCAGCCTTCACGCGCTCGCAAGCGAAGTCGCACAGCAAATGGGTTTTACCCGTTCCCGCATCGCCCCTGATGGTCAGAAGGCGACTATTGACCAAATCGTCTGCCTCGGAGAGACGCTTTCCTGTTTCGTTTAATTGACTCTGAAGCCGGTAAATGCGGTGCAACCAATCCCTGTATGGGTTGCTTCGGTACGTAAGTGCCTGGGTGCCGGGGTTCCTCTGAGTATCGTAGTCCCCTTCGAGCTGACGCAGACCCTCGATGACCGCAACAGCTATCGATTGCGCCTGGTCAATTTCACCGGCGATAGCGCCCAACGGAATTTTGTCTAGGGGAGAGAATCCCAGCGCCGAAAACTTTTCGAGAATCGCACTTCCGAGTTGCGGTAGTTCGAGTAAGTCAACACGCTCTAGAGGGTCGTCTTTTGATGCCGCAGGGGCAATTGCCTGAAACTCCTTTCTTAACTGCCGAGCAAGAGCCTTTATCCGATCAAGAGCTTCTTCGGTACGGGCAAAGGCTGCCAAATGTTGGGTGATTTCTAACTCGACGTTAACTTCCGGCGTGTATCGAGGTCCCGCTGCTGTAACCGCCTCCCCTAAGCGGTCTCCAAACCAGGATTGATTGAACTCGACCTCTCCGAACCAAAACAACAACCGCCCGCATTCGGTCTGTTTGGACAGCAAGTCAATTAGCTCCGACGAACCCCACCATACGAACTCGATGCTCCTGCCCATGTCCTGCGCCCAGCCGCTCCACTTTTGGACATGCTCGTCCCACCTTTCCATAGCGGATTTCTGACCCGAAACGCGGGCATCCGGGCGGTCCATCGGAATACATACGTAGTAGCTGACTAGGGCAGGATGTTTCTCCAACGCGTTTCTGACCGATTTGTCGAGCTGCGACCACTGTGGGGGGCCGAGCGCGTCGAAGTACTTTGCTTGCCACCCCCACTCACCGCCGTCGATCAGGACGCAAAAACACTCCACGCCAGCGTCAGGAGATCCCTTCCTGTGGAAATTCGCACCGTCAGGAGTTTCGGCGCGGGCCAACTGGGCGCACAGTTCTTCGAATGCAATGGCTTGCGAGCCGTTCAATGGGTGGATTGCTTTCCAGTCCAAAGCCATTTACGCGGTTCACCTCTACTGGCTTAGCTTAAAGCCCAACCCAAATAATTCAGGCGTCCTGCACCCGCTAAATACCATTTTACCCGCGAAAACGATGGCGCATCATTGTCTCCAAGAGTTGAACGACAAATCTCGACCTTCGAGCCGAGACAAATTTCAAAGAAGATGGGCAAGGCGACATAATTTTGCAAAACCTAAGGCCTTGACGACCCGCTATTTTTCGTATGGACCAGCTAATAGCGTGTAGCCTAATGCCTACAGGCGGAGGGACTGATTTGGTCGTCACACCTCCCGGGGGCATGGGAATTGTTTACCCCAGAACCACCTCATCCTCAACGAGCTCAATGCCCGTTACGATGTTGCGGATCACAACCTTCCATTTCGGGAAGGCGGCCACGTATCCCTGGATCTCCTAAATGGCAGGCAACTCCACCCGCCGCTGCAATCCGGCAGCGGGACAAGGAACAGGAACTATACCAGCATAAATAGTAAATTTCAGACGGGGAGGAACGCTCGCCGCGGGCATTCTCCCTCCAACTGGTGCGTATTGCACTATGCCCTTGTCACTCACACTTGGACAGGTTGAAGTAGTGAATCGTGACCCAGCGTCACGAACGCGCGTTTGTGACATCACTTTAGCCGGGGCGTTCATCCACCAACTCATCCACTCGGACCGCCTCAGAGCTAAGCGGAAGTCATTCCGAAAGCCGTCCTCGTCAGGTGTCATGGTTGGGTCATGCTGGCAGGATTTAATCGCAGGATGTCAGGCACCTTCCGCCTACACGATCCACTTTTGCGCCGCCGTTTACACGCTCTATATTGCTCCGTCGATTCCCTCGGTAATGTCAGGGATGGCCTGCATGGTAGCCCCGTCGATCCCTGCGTCAACGTAGGCCGCGTCTATTGAGTGTAAGCCGTCCTGAGCGGCGCGGCTAACCACTGAGGCCGCCACACTCAACAGAAGGCGGGGGTGCTGTCTGTTCGTTATCAAGGCTGTTATGCCGTCCTCGGTGAATGGCTCGATGCTTCCCCTCTTATTGGGGTCGAGGCGGTAGTGGTCGAGGTGGGCGATGATTATTTCCCTAGCCTGGTCCGCGCTGGGGAGTGGGAGTTCCACCGAGTTGGGGTCGTTCGGGTCCAGTCGCGCAATTCCTGCCAGTCCGGCCTCCCCCCAAGCGGCCGACAGACCCACTGACGCCTGCTGATGGGTAGTGAGAACACAGGAGAAGAAGTTGTGTGCGGTGTTAGCGTAGCCGGGCCGCACCGTGCAGAGAGCGAATTCTTTGGCGAACTCTAGACGGTGCCTGCGGGCCATTTGGTCCACTAGGTTCTCTATATCATCTATGAAGAGATAGCCACCTTGGAACCCTGCAGCCCGCAGGTAATGCACGACGTCATTAAAGAGAAAGCCGCGTGAATACTCCAATATCTTGGTGTCTCTTGGGACATATAGGGGTTCCAAGCTGCGGTCTCGCCTGAAGGATTTGAGGTAGTCCTCGAAACTCCCGGCCGCAAGGGCTGTCGCCGAAGGGGCCTGTACTCCTACCTCGACCAGCCTCGCTGCAACCTGTTGGTTCAAGAGCACCGGATCTACGCCTTTGGAATCCAGTATCTCGTCGTCCAACAGGTTGGCATAGTCCTGCGAGCCGTCTGGGTTAGTAACCACCTGGTCGGTCACTTCAGGAGTAAGATGGTCCAATCGCAGAGAAGCTTTGGAAGATTCCAATACCCGGCTGCGACATATATCTACCAGCGCCGACAGAGCCAACTGCTCCATATAGCGCCTGTCGACCTGGGAGGTAAAGGACACATACACCACTAAGGCCGAAAACTGTCCGTTGAACTCCGTCTGGCCCCAATCCTGGTTTATGCGCTGGCGGAAGTAGCGCAGCAGCGCAGTTTTTCCCATGCCTCGTCCGGTCTCTTGGTCGCCTCTAGACCAGAGGTAGGCTAACCGCACTCTGTTTTGAAAGTCGTTGGGGCGAATGAGAAGCTGCTCGAATTTTTCAATACTCGAACGTACCGGATCTTCGGCATAGATAGCCCCGTTTCGCCTGGGGTCGGTGTTGTAAGGATCTGCAACGGCGGTGAAGGGGAATGGCAGGTCCCTCAGGCCCAAAGCGGCGTAGGGCGAGGCAGTTTGTTGCGAAGTCCTATTGGGTAGTCGCAGCATCAAGCATTCCTTACTAGGTTAAAAATTTGAGTGGAGCCACGGTCGCGGACCAAGGGTTTTCGGCGTCCGGTCGTACCTTCGTACGTTAAACCAACCGTCAAGGGACAGGGGCTTAGGTCCAGCACTCGGTTGAGGCCTTCATCGAATGCGGCCTCAGGAATTCTCAGGTACTCGCTCACGGTGTCTCGGACTTCCGGCAGGTCGAAGTACCCAGCCGTCGGTGTCAGCTTGGCAAATGCTTTATGCACGGCCGCCAGAAAGTTCTTCCTCGTATTCTCATCTGACATATCCGGTTCACAGAGGTAAAAGGGGAAAGATTCCCCCGAGGCCAGACTAACGTCCAAGTATACATACCAATCGTTTGATGGAGCTTTGTCAACGCATGGAGAATAACTTTTCAGGAATTCGCAGCAATCACGGTACGATCTCATCTGGTTCAACAGTCGCAAACTTGTCAGGCGGTCGCACATGGCTCTGAACATTGGCACGCCTAGACGTATCTCAGGCACCGCCCGTCTCAGAATAAGACGATTCAGGGCATCCTCCACCTTCTTGGGACCATCCCCGTTGAGAGTGGACAGCAGCTGGTCGGCCTGCTCCTCCGCTTCAGACTCGAACGTGGGGACTAGAAGGGATGCAAGGTATTCCCTGCCTACTGGCTTCTCGGCGCTGACCACCGGGCGCCACACTGCGCTCAGTACTAAGTGCCTTTTGACCACAATCCTGAGATTATCGTAGGTTTGTAGATGCGCTCTCACCATGAACCGGCGTAGTTCTTTATGCCGCCGGTTGTTCAGGAGATCCAGGGCCGTCCTTCCCTCATCGGTCAGTTCGTACGACCCCTTGACCGACGTAGCCAGCCCGAGATGTGTGAGCTCCTGGGCTATCTTTACGCCAGAAGTTTCGAACGTCCCCCGTGGTTCTGGCAGCATCATCCTCAGTGCTTTATCTGAGACGTACTTGCGCACGTTTTGTGAGATTGCCCCTGTCTGCGTATCTCTACGGGTACCATCCGCCAGGCTGTCCAGGGCCCTGAGTCCTATGTAGTGGTAACCCACGTCCGTTACGTTGTAGCTCGTGATATTCACTGCTTCGCCTCTCTCGCACTGGACAGAAGCCAGCTGCACTCCGCATTTAGCTGCCTGAACAAAGGGACTATGGCTTGTGAATCCGGTTCTGGGGCGGCCTTTACGGTAATCGTGTCTTCCGAGCGATAACCGAATCTGCTGCTAATCCAAGTTTCTGACAGACTCAGCCACAAGCCGTTGAGCTCGGCGCAGAAGTCCTCAAAACGCACATGGATCTCCTCGCTGACCTGAAGACCCTGCGACAGCTCGAATGCCAACCTTTTGGCATTATCTACAAGTAGCGGGACGGGCCTCAAACCAGGGCTCACAGCGTGAATCCCGAGCCCCAGGCAGGCCGCCAATGATCGAGATTCAAACGCGTTCGTCGTCAGGAAGACTGGGCAAATCTCCTTCAACAGGATGCTTGGATTAATAGCCAGATAGTCCACTATCTTGGCGAACAGAACTACTATGTCGTTCTTACCTGGAGGATCTTGCCTGTTTTTCAGCTCCGCTATGATGCTACAGTCTGAGTGCTTGGCCAATATGTCAATTTCGTGCAGCACGCCAGAAGCGGTGGAGGCCTCCTGTCCTAGGCGCATCTCTCGATGCTCGGAAACTTCCCATCCGATCAGCTGAGTAGCGCAACTGTCCCGAAAAATGCTCTCGAACCCCTGGTCTGGCAGATCCAGCCGGTTGACATGCTGCCACTCCTCGGCGGCGAACCGGTAGCAGTGCCTTAGAAAGTCTACGGCTGCCCTAGGCGGCTGTCCTTCGGCCCTAATGGTAGCCATTTACCTCGTTAACACTCTCGAATCACGCCTGAGCGGAAGGGGCTGCGGTTCAAAGCTAGGCAAGTCTACACCGCAAATTATATCACCCACCTCCTAACCAAGAGCAGCTAAGCAGGTGTCAGCGAGGCCTGTCCCTTCAGGCCTTTACCTTGTCGATTGGGTCTCTTTTCCCGATTCATTGCGGCCCTGCGAGGAGCAGGATGGCGGCTATGCGCCGGGCCGTCTCGTAGAAGTGCCGCACTTCCTCAGGGCGCATGTTCCGCCCCAGCACCTTGTGCTCCCGGTAGGAGACCCACTTCTTGAGCACCTGGTAGCCGCCCAGCTTGTAGTTCCACACCGCGGCAGGAACGTTGCACCACAGGGCGTTGTGGTTCAGGTGGACGTCGACGGTGGTGTCGCCGAGTGCGTCGACGGCATCGCCCATCATCTCGCGCTCGGCGGTGGTATGGTCGCGCTCCACGGCCTTACCGGTTCCGGGCATCACGGCGTCGCCGGTGCCGAAATGCCCCCACCCGGCGGTCAGCGCGAAGTCGTCGCCGGTCATGTTGCCGCCGGCAGCGGTGGACGGCACGGCGATGGTCGCCAGCTCCGGGCGCAGGGTCCCGGCGGTCACCCCCGGCACCGGCGTATCCGGGTCAAGCAGCGCCGCCAGCTCCCGGCCCCGGGCGGCGGAGACGCGCAGCTCGTCGGCAGCTCCGGCATCGTCGTCGTCGAGCCAGCCGGGCAGCGGGATGCGCGGCCACTCCATCCGCAGCGCCCCAGCGTTCGCCTCCCGGTAGGTCGGATCGTGCAGCACCGCCAGCGCGTGGTGGAACAGGTCCTCCACGCCCAACCCCAGCCGGTCCAGGTAGCGTTGCGCCGCCGCCGTCAGGTTGGGGCGGCGCCCATCGCCGCCGCCATTCAACAGCAGTCCCTCTTCCCGCAGGTATGCGGGGAACATATTGGCACCCCGTTCAATTAGGTGCAACGATCCAATGGCCCGTGCGAAACAGGATTGCGGTTCCTCTGAGCCTTTTCGTAGATGTTGGGCAGAGGACAGCCATAGATTCCCGTCAATCACGTTGTGCCGATAGTCGCTTCGCTTCTCGTCCAAGAGCTTGGTGTCGGCCTCCCAGTAGAGCCAGCGGCTGTCGAAGGGACGATAGGCGTAGCGGATGATGCCGCTGTTTGGGTGCGGCTCATCGCGTTTAAGGAGAGCGTCCCTGACCGCGACTGGGTCGTACCGCGCTGCCGGGTTCATCACCGTGGGATGAAGTCGGGCAATCTCCTCGTGACTCAACTCAGCGTTGAAATAGTCCGACACCCGTTCCTCCAGTTGTTCAAGGTCGATATCAACTAGGAACGAATCTCGGCTGGTCTTGACCCCAGGGAAGGATGCTGGGAACAGGTCGGGCAGCGAGGGCCAGTTGCTCCACTCAGGATTGACGGCCAACTCCGTAAAGGGTAGACCCAAGGAGAGAGACGGCTTGATGGCAGCGTATAGGTCCGGTGGTTCCGTTTCCGCTGTCTCGGTCAGTTGCGTCAGCTTAGTCTGGCCCCACAGGTGCCGGAAGCACACTGACTCAACAGGCTCGTGCTCCGCCTTCCTGACCAGCGTGGCTATGGCGGTACCAACCTGGATGCCAACCGGGTCGCCGGACGTGGAGAAGATGCTGGGGTCGGGCTTGCCCTCAGGTGTAGTCTTGCCAGTCTTGTACTTGTCGCCGTTGAGACAGTCGAGGCGGATAGCGTCGAAAGTGTCCAGAAAATGCTCGCGCATCCCGGTGAAAGATAGGTTGTCGAGCCACGAATGATTGGAGATAAAGCAGACGATCCCCTTCCCCGTCATTTCAGTGATACGACGCTCTGCCATGCGGAAGAAGCGGACGTAGAGGTCGTTCAGGCCTTGGCCCTCCGGTTTTTTCACTTTCGTCGGGTTCTTGTAAGCGTCCTTGAGCTCAGCTTCTTCGCCTACAGCCACTCCGGCGAAGCCGTTGTAAGGCGGGTTTCCAAGGATGACCAGCACGGGAGTGTCCTGCTTCACCCGTTCAGCCCGGTCGCGCTCATCCTTCAGTTCAGGAATCAGCTGCATCTGCAACTGCGTTCCAAGCTCTGTCTCAGATTCCTCTTTTTCCCAGCCGGTCAGCGCGTTGGTCAGGAAAACGCCTGCCCGCTCGCCTGGGTCGTCGGACAGGGGCGCGTCCAAATCCTGCATGGTCAGCCCGACCTGCAGGTGAGACACCACGAATGGGGCTGGCATGATCTCGAACCCAAATACCCGCTCCGTAGCAGCCTTTTCACCACCTCCCCGGCCAGCGCGCCCAGGCCCTTGCCGTAGAGGTTGGCGGCGATCCGCCGCAGTGTCTCCGCGAGGTATGCGCCGGTCCCACAACATGGATCGAGGACGTATACGTTCTCCCCGGCCAGCCCGTCCTCGATGCCCAGGTCGTCCTTCAGCGCACGGTCAACGCGGGCCACCATGTAGCGCACGACCTCGGGAGGCGTGTACCAGACACCCAGCTGCTTGCGCAGGGCGGGATCGAACTCTTCCAGGAACGGCTCGTAGAAATAGGGCACCGCCTCGCCCTCGTTGAACTTGGCGAAGAAGGACTCGCGGTTCACCCGGTCTAGGGCCGCCGCCGTCCAGTCCAGCACCTCCACCAGGCCCAGGGGCTGCAGCTTGCCGGGGTCGGACAGGTGCTGGAACAGCGCCCGTATCACTGGAGCCCGCAAGTGCCAGACGGCCTCGCGCCAGTTGAAATTACCCGTTGGAGACGGTGATTGCCGCGCCCACAGCACCCATGCCGAGAATATGCCGTAGAACAATGTCTGAACCAGCGTGGAATGGAAGAAAGCCGCGCCCCGGTCTCCCTCGAACTTGACGCCCAGGGCCTCCTCCAGCGCTGAGCGCACGGCGTTAAGGGAGGATTGGTCGCTGGAAGCTTCCACCCGAGACAGACCATCGCGCGCGTAGGATGCCAGCAGGCGGGCCAGGTCCCGTGGTTCGGCCAGCGCCGCCCGGTGGGACAGGGCGCGGTCTAGGTATTCTGCTAGTGCTAAGCCAGTCCTGTTAGAGAAGGCCTTGGGGTGCTGAAGGGCCTTGTCGAACTCGGCAGCCGAGTCAGCCAGCCGGAATGTCTCCAACCTGGCAGGGTTGCCCTGCGAGTCCTCGCCCAGCAGCACGAAATCGCGGGTGTTGGTTACCAGAACGAGGCGGTAGCGCTCCCAGTAGCGGCTGACTTGGTGGCTGTCGGCGGTGAGCCAGGCGTCGTCGCTGGCCGCCTTGACCTCAACCACGCCGCCCTCCGGGAGCTGCCCCTGCTTGGGCTGGCCTTTTGACACCTGCCTGACGGCATAAATACCGAAGTCGGGATGTCCCGCTCCCTGCTGGGCCAACTGGCTGACGCAAAACACTTTGGGGCGCAGCGAGCCGCCCACGGCGTTCAGCAAATTGTTCAGCGGCGGATAGTTGGACAGCTCGCCGGTGCCGCCCCCGGTCGCCCGGATGCGGCTAAGTTCGGCGAAGTAGTCTTCTACCGCCGCTTTCAGCTTATTTCCACTTGCTGCCATTTCCCTGCGCCTATCTCCCTTATTCACGGACCCCAGCAAGCTACTGAGGCAGGATCTCCGGTTCGACCAGCAGGTACGGGGCGTCCATACCCAAGGCGTCGGCGACGGCCTTCAGTGTCTTGAAACTGGGGGACTGCCCCCCCTGTCCAGCCTCACGAGCGTGGCCCTCCCGATGTCCGCAGCACGGGACAAAGCCACCTGGGTCATCCCGGCCGTCTCCCGGTAACGTCGCACTCTCTCGCCGACAGTTAGCCTCCCCGGTGCCGCGATGGATTCCACTGTTGGCCGGTAGGTCGCGTCGCAGTAATGACGGGCAAAGGCCCAGGGGATTTCAACGTCCTCACTCCCGGCTGTTTGGAGGACCATCTCGTTGGGGTTGGGCAACTCAAGGCCGGCGATGCCCTCGCGGCTCCTCACTTCGGGAAATTCCCTGTAATGTATGAAACGCCTGTTACCATCAGTGAAACTCAACTCGATCCCGTCATCCAACAGGCTGCCGGTTGTCATCATCCTAAAATCCAGCGACCCTGGTATCTCGCATCAGCACACCCACTCTATCAATATAGGACACATGTCGGAAAGTACCGCGCGGCTGCCGTAGTCCCGGAGATCACCACAGCCAAGCTCTCAGGACGAATGTGAGCCTGGCTGTGTTGCCACCACGCCTGAGTCATTTCCCGTTCATTCACGACAGCAATAGTTGCTCTCAATTTGGGAGCGGGGCCCTCTCCGGGCTACCCTCCTTGCCTCTCAGGTTCACGTTAGTCGCGGGTGTCACGCGTCTGGTAGGCTTGGGTCTGGGATTTGATCCCAAAGGGTCCGGCTGTGGATCAGGTCCCTTGTTTGGCGAGATCTTGCTGAATTCGTCTGATGAGTTTGTCCCCGGCATCGGAGCGTTTCAATTGGTCCAGTGTTTTTTCGTACGGCTCTTCGCAGAGCTTAGACGCGATTGTCGTTTCCACTTCCGCTCTAAGTTCTGGTGCCAATGAATAATAGCCATCGGGTGAGGTATAAACATTTGTATAGCCACTGAGGCATCCGACGTCTTTCTTCCTGCGTAACGTCGGATTAACGCATGTGAAGTCACGGACATAGTTGGATGCCAAAGTGTCCAAATTTTGGTCAGACGTGGTCGGGTATGACACAATGAACCAAGTTTGGTCCTGGTCTGGCAGTACGTTGCATGAAGCGAAGTCGTAAGTGTCTTCCTTCCTATTGCCCCTGCTGACCCTATGCCTAATAGGTAAGTACTCCGATGCAGCATAGGGAACAATCGGTGTAAATGGGGCGATGTGATGAATAAGGGGAGCTTTAGAGACTCCTGTCAGTCGCCGGTCAAACAAAGACTTGTGCCGGTACAGCGGTGTCATGACACGTGCCGTCTCATCCAGATTGTGTCTCAAGGAATCTACGCCAAATCTGTTTCCCGATCTAACCATTTCGTGCAATTTCTGAGCAATAACTGATTCAGTGCCCCGAAATTGGCTGATCCGAAATAACAGGGTGCGGTATGCCAAGAAGAACAGTCTCTGTGCCACATCCCTAACGTTTGAAGGACAGTTCTTCTCATCTATGCGAATGTAGGAATCCCATTTTGGTAGATGTAGTTCGTCGATGGGCCTGAACGTGAGTCCATCGTGGTCTCCACATGCAAAATGGCCGATGCTGGCCAAGGAGATCGAAAGGGGCACCGGCTCTACTCTATCTATATTCCACATCCACTCACTTCCGGGATAGCCAGCGGGACCACGGGCAAGGTTGATCAGCTGAGAGACTGTAGGAAAGAACCGGAGGACACTTCTAGAGCCGTCCGGCTCCGTTCGGGCGATCAAACTGAGAACGCCATTTTCCTGAATGGAGTGGTTGTCGGCCGATGCACTTTCAGGGCATTCGACCGGTGTGTGCCCTAAACCCCCATTTACCCTCAGTTCAAGGGCGCACGCGATCAGGCACTTCGGTTTAATTTCGTCCGCCAGCCCGGTTGTTGCCAGGCGGATAGCGCCCATCGCTTCCTGCACTTGGGATGGGGAAATAAAGTCTATGTTCCACTCCTCAACCAGCCGAGCCAAGATCTGGGAGGGCTTCACGTTTTTCCTAAGCATAGCAATGTCACAAAGTCCAAGTCTGCCGCTGATTTGCCCCAGAGCGGGTTTCTATCTGGGTTAATTTTCAGGGCCTGCACACCGGAGCCGTGGTCCAGCGATTGCTTGGCAACACATCGTTCAGTGTAGTTGACGGCGCCAGTCGCTCCGGTCTCTTCGGAGTGGCCAATGCCTTGCGTCCGATTCCGTCTTACACCTTTGGTGATAGCCAGAGTGGGCAATCTCACTTGGAGGCCGAGCCACCAGCAGAAGTTCCCTCCCACTCATTATATGCCCCATAGAACCACCGTTTATTCGCTGCCATTTCCTGAGCACCAGTCCAGGGGCCCTGGGATGGCCAAGTTCCGCAATATGAACATTGGGCTCCCAGCAATGGTTTCCGTCCATTGCACGACGAAATATGCGATCTGCTTTCCTCGTTTAAACGTATAGTAAATATCAATAAATAGAATACTTTCTTCCCAGTACCGCCATCGTTGGCGGCAGCACTCGCCCGAGAACCCACCTAGCACGCGGAGGGGATTCAACGCAGGCGAAAACAGGGCTGGCCGTCTGTGGCGCCAGGGGAGGGTAGATGCAGGAGGGACACCCATGGCCTCCCGGCAACCACTGGACGACGAACAGCGACGACTGCTGAGAATCACCGCAAGGATGCCCCTGGCCAGAGTGAACAACCTGGCGTCAGTGATGGAAACCACCGAGGATCAGGTAAGGAGGATGCTGGGCCGCCTGCACTCCGGCGGCTGGGTGGCCTCGGTGATTCGGGGCATGACCGAGAGGCGCCAGCACCGGTTCTTCCTCACCGGCCAGGCCGTGGACCTGCTGTATGAGACCGGCCACCAGCATCCCAGCTCCAGGGAGGAGGCCCGGGCCGAAATTCAGGCCCAGTTCCGCCCCCAGCGTGAACTGCCCCAGGAATACCGGGAGCGTTTCGCCCTGGACCACGATCATCCGGTACATCAGGAGAACCAAGACAGCTCTCCCTTTGTCGGCGGTGAACCGGCCGATCAGACCAGCGACGGGGCCGGCCACGAGCACCCGCCCTGGACCGCAACGTCGAGGGGCGTGGAGATGTCCCTGCGCCGCTTGGCCATGCTGGAGCCGGTCTACCGCCTGGCCCCGGACTTGCTGCGCAGCGGACGGGTCAACCTGCCCGCGAGTGACACCGCCACCACCAGGGAGGCCAGGATGACCGACTTCCGGCTGCTGCGGCACGGCGGGTTCTACCACGCGGTGGCCCGCTACGGCCCGGACCTCTGGACCCCCTTCACCTACGCCGGTATGCACGCCACCGAGCGTGTGCTGAGGCGCAAGGAGCAGCACCGGTTTTGGGGCGTGGACTGCTACTCCAGCGAGGAGGGCCGGTATCTCCGCATCGGCAACCGCACCTTCTACGAGGATCCGGACCAGGAGGTGGAACCCTCGGGACAGGTGGTGGTGGCCGTGGACGCCTGGGCCATGGACTTGGCCCGGAACACCCTGCCCGGTTCCACGCCGACCATCTTCTGCACCCCGGACGGCAATTGCACTCCAGCGGTCGAGCTACGGCCCTCCCGGGACCTGGTGTCCGACCCATCGGGCCATCCCAGCGTCGGCAGGCCGGAGAGCGTGGACCTGTGGCTCCGTCAGAACCCCGACGTGGCGGCCATCGACGGTCGGCTGGCACACCGGCTGTTTCTGGCCCTCTGCCAGTTCCCGGCCATGCGGGCCTCCTGGCTCAGTGTGGTCGTCGGCGGCAACGCCGGCGAGGTCTCCCGCCACCTGCGACGATTCGTCGACACCGGGCTTGTGGCGTTGTTCGACGGACGGCACTACCTGTCGGAGCTGGGCATGAGGCGGGCGGCCAACATGAGCCGGATACTCCCTGCCGTGATTCGCCGTCGCCACGGAGCCTACCTGGGCCGCTGGTTCCGGGAGCAGGAACAGCACCACAACGACGGCGTGAACCGGCTGGTGGTGCGCTTCGCCAGGGAGTGCGTGGCGGTTGTCGCCGGCTGGCGCGGCGAGATAAATATCCCCGGCCTGACCCAAGTGCGGCCCGACCTGCTGGTGCCGGTCAGCCAAGGAACCCTGGGAGCGGAGACCCACTGCATCGAGTTCGAGCGTTACTCGGTATCTCCCTACGACGTGGAGCGCAAGCTGGGACCATACCGGCGCATGGCCCGGGCCCGGCGTCCCCTGCCGCTGCTGATGGTGTGCGAGATGGCGCTGGCCCGGCAGAACTTCGAGGCCGTCGCCGGCGACCTGCCCATGCTGACCGCCACCCAGGAGGAGGGCCTGTCCGGTCCGGTTACCGTCTGGAGCAGGGACGGAGTGCCGGCGGCGCTGCACTGCCGGGGTTGAAAGGCAGGCTTTTCGACGTTCGGCAAATGCTCGGCCGGGAGGGAGATGGATGGACCTCACGGGGACTCGACGATCCGCTCCCGCAGGGCCTGGGTCTCCCGTCCAAGTTGGCTGTTGCCGCTCATCGGCTCCTCCGTCCGGCACCCGGTGCGCAGTCCTGCCTCAAAACCATCTCTAGCCTGTCATCCCTGCTTGAAGCCTATAGGATACGCAAACGATATATATATTGGTGAGAAAGAGACGCCATTGTGATTGAAAAGGTGCTAAGCTTTTCCGGCTTGCCTGTCAGTGCGACGTTACGAGTCGCACCAGGATGCTGGAATTCTCAGGATGTAGAGGTCGAATTGTCATGGCCCTTGCCCTTTCCGGGTCCCGGGCTGATCATTTGCCGGTCCGGCCCTCGTCAACCACTTCTCGATTTCCTTTTGTCCTTTCGTTCACTGCGTCCGCAGCTCTGCGTGACGTAGCTGGAATTGCCTTGGCCTGCCCGCGTGAAGCGGGTGGCCGTTTCTTACCCCCCCCCCCGACTTTCCGCCTCATCTAACCACCAAAACCGGGAGCCCGGTGCCCGTCACCTTGAGGAGGTGACGGCATGACTCCCCGAACCGCCACCACCTTCCTGCCCCGTTGGATCCTGCTCTCCCTTGCGGTGTTGATTCTCGTCTTTGCCGCCGCGTTCCTGACGGGTGCGCTGTCGGCCGACTGGAGCCCGTTCAGTGCGCAGAGTGAGGATGGTTCCGAAGTCCCGGCCAAGCCCACCGGGTTGAGCGTTGCCACCGAACAAGGCTCGCTGACCGTGTCGGCGGACTGGGACGACGTCGAGGGGGCCAACGACTACCTGGTCCGCTGGCGGCCCAAGGGCGGGAAACTCAACGACGGTACGAGGGTCAACTCTTCCAGCACCGCCATCACCGTGGCAGCCTACGGCGAGTGGGTGGTGCGCGTGCAGGCCTGCAACGACGCTGGCTGCGGAAAACCGGCGGCGACCAGCTTCCGGGTAGAGTCAGCACCCGCGCCAACGCCCGAACCCACACCGGTGCCCACACCCACGCCGGAACCAACACCGGAGCCAACGCCAGAACCAACCGACGAGCCGGAGCCAACGCCAACCGCTACGCCCGAACCCACGCCGGAGCCTGCGCCCGGGTTCCGGGTCTCGATCGCAGCCGACGCCACTGAACTCAAGATCAACGAGGAAGTTACCCTGACGGGGGTCATTACCAATGCGCCTGCGGGCCAGGCCCACGGATATGAGTGGGAGCTGGACTTGGGTGGCGGCAGTTGGTATTCCGCCGGGACGGAGGCTACATTCTCGTATCTCCAGAACAACGCCGGGTCCACCGCGTTCCAGGTTACGGTTACCTACGGTTCAGCGGGCTCAGTGACCTCCGACCCGATCACCATCACCTGGGTCCCGCCCAACCAGGCGCCCGAGATCGACTATCAAGCGGAGAACTACACCGCGTTCGTAGGTACCGGGAACGCTCCCCGGGGTACCCTGATGAGCAAGTCGTACGCTGGCATATTCTCCGACCCGGACGGCGACACGCTGACCTACACCGTATCGGTCCCTGCCGTCCGTAGCGAGTTGGTGGACAGCATCTACGTCCAGGAGGACACCCAGCGGGTGTTCATCCGGCTGGACGCCGAGGACGACTGGGGCGCCGTCACGCCGGCGTTGCCAAAGCCGCTGGTCACCACGGTTACGCTCACGGCCACCGACCCCGACGGTCTCTCCGCCTCAGTAACGGGGGAGTTTCAGACCAACTGGGAGCAAAACGAAATCCTGGCCGTTTGCGACCGGACGCCCCAGGTGCGGGACGCCCTGATGGCGCTGGCCAACAAGGCCTGCAAGGACATCGGCGCCGAAGACCTGGATCGGGTGGTCAGGCTGGACCTGTCGAACACGGGTCTTCGCTCGCTGGGGACAAGAGACCTCTCCGGCATGAGCAGCCTGAGTAGCGTGGACGCGTCCAGCAACACGTTCACCTCGTGGAGCGATGTCTGCGGCGCCGGCAAATGGGGCGCCAGTGTGACGGACATCAACCTGAATAACAACAAGACAATGGGGGATACCGGCGCGGCGCTTCCGGGGAACTGCTTCGTCGATGCGCCCAACCTGAAGACCCTGCATCTGTCCGGTACCAGGATCAACTCCCTGCCCGCCAATGCGTTCGGCGCCACGGGCAGCAGGCTTACCGACCTGTGGTGGATTGACCTCAGCCGGAACCAGATCACCTCGCTGCCGGAAACCGTATTCGACGGCCTGAGCAATCTCTGGTACCTGAACCTGGGTCGAAACGCCCTCACCTCCAGCGGACTGCCGGCATCCGAGACGGGAGGCGTGAAGACATCCGTGTTCGACGACCTTTCCAGCCTCGAGTGGCTGGCGCTCGACAACCAGAAAGCCCATAACGACTTCCTCAACTTCAATCCTACGGGCAATGCCCTGCTGACCCAGCTGGACGTTAACCTGTTCACTGGTCTCTCCAGCCTGAAGGAGTTGGATCTGGCGAACAACGGCCTCACGTTGAGCGGGCTGCCGGACGATGTGTTTGAGCCGCTGACCAGCCTGGAGAAAATGGCGCTGTCCGGCAATCCCGGTTCGCCCTTCACCCTCACCAACAAAGGGGTCAAGACGGGGGCAAGCGTCATTCAGGATGTACCCCCTCCCTCCGGTTTTGATATCGAGCCCGTCAGCGGCGGGGTCAAGCTGACCTGGGACGACCCCAGCGACAGCACCATCAGCCACCAATACCGGTACCTGGACTCCGGCATCTTTGAGTGGTCGGGCTGGTCCGCCTGGACGGCCACCGGCACTCCCACTACGTCGGGCGGCAAGTCGACAATAACCGTCAATACCGGAGTGAACAGCGGCAAAAGCTACGTTTTCCAGCTCCGGTCGGTGAAAAGCGGGAGCCACAGCTGGCGCGCCAATGCCGGTTCTGGCGTAATCTTCGGCACGTCGGGCAATGACACGCTGACCGGCACCCCTGAACCGGACCACATCGTTGGTCTGGGCGGCAACGACACCCTGGAGGCCCTGAGCGGCAACGACACCCTGGAGGGCGGCGCCGGCGGGGACACCTTGGACTGCGGCGACGGCGGCGACACGTTGTCCTACGCCTCCTCCAACGCCGGGGTTACGGTCAATCTCGACACGGGAACCCTCAGCGGCGGCCACGCCGCCAGCGATAGCATCTCCAACTGTGAGAACATCATCGGCTCTACGCACGACGACTCCCTGACCGGCGACGGAAATGTCAACGTCCTCAAGGGCAGCGCGGGAGCGGACACCATCAACGGCGGTGACGGCGACGATGTGATCGAGGGCGGCGCGGGCGGCGACACGATGAACGGAGGCGACGGCACCGACACGCTAGTCTATTCCGGTTCCAGCGCCGCGGTAACGGTGACCATCAACAGCGGTACGGGAAGCGGCGGCGATGCCCAGGGTGACACCAATACCAACTTCGAAAATATCATCGGCTCGGCGAACGCCGACACCCTCACCGGCGATTCAGGTGACAACGTGATCGAGGGCGGCGCCGGCGGCGACACCTTGGACTGCGGCGACGGCGTCGACACGCTGTCCTACGCCTCCTCCAACGCCGGGGTGACGGTCGATCTCGACACTGGAACCCACAGCGGCGGCCACGCCGCCAGCGATAGCATCTCCAACTGTGAGAACATCATCGGGTCGGAAATGGGATGGGACCATATCTTCGGCGATTCAGGTAACAACGTGATAACGGGCCTGGGGGGCAGCAACAGATTGCAAGGAGGCGCGGGCAACGACACACTAAACGGTGGCCCTGATCTTGACCATTTACACGGCGAGGACGGCAACGACACCCTTATGGGCGGTGCCGGCGACGACGAGTTCTCTGGCGGTGCCGGCGCCGACATCTTGCACGGCGGCCCTTCCAATGCTGATTGCTGTGGCTATTTCGGCGTACCCTGGCTCATTTTAGGGGATATTGTATGGCACAATCACAGCCCTGCTGGTGTAACCGTGAACTTGACCACGGGCATGGGCACCGGCGGCCACGCCGAGGGCGACACATTCATCAGCATTGAGACCCTGGGGGGATCGGCACACGACGACACGTTCATCGGCAACGAAGAAAACAATTTTTTCTATGGAAGTCATGGCGCCGACAGCTTCGACGGCAAAGGCGGCTTTGACGGTGTTAATTTCAATCTTGCTGGTCAAGGTGTCACATTAGACCTTACCACACCATCCAACAACACCGGCTGGGCCGCCGGCGACACCTACACCAGCATTGAGGGGTTTAATTTTTCTCGATACGGTGACACCGTCACGGGCGACGCAAACGACAACGAGTTCCACGGCTATTCGGGTAATGACACCATCAAAGGCTTGGCCGGCGATGACAAGTTGTATGGCGGGGGCAATAACGACACGTTGCACGGCGGCGACGGCGACGACTACCTGGACGGCGGATCCGGCATTGACGTAATTAACGGTGATGATGGCAACGACAGGTTGATTGGCGGCAGACAGCGCGACACGCTGAGAGGCGGAGCTGGCGACGACCACCTGGAGGGCGGGAGCCATAACGACACATTGGACGGCGGCGATGGCGACGACCTGCTGTATGGCGGAGACGGCATTGACGTAATTAATGGTTTGAATGGCAACGACAGGTTGTATGGCGGGGAGGGCGATGACACCCTCAACGGTAACTTCCAGGACGACGAGTTGTATGGCGAGTCCGGTGACGACATTTTGCACGGCGGTTACGGCGACGACATCCTGGAGGGCGGAGCCGGCGAAGACGACCTTAATGGTTGGAATGGCAACGACACGCTCTCGTACGCTTCCTCCCCCATCGGGGTGACCATAGCCCTGAACAACGGGGGAGGGACAGGGGGTGGCACCGGAGGCCACGACGAGGGTGATACCTACTCCAACATCGAAAATATCATCGGCTCGGCCAACGACGACGTCCTCACCGGCGACGCAAACGACAACGTGATCGAGGGCGGCGCGGGTGGCGATACGCTGAATGCCGGCGCCGGTACCGACACATTGTCCTACGCCTCTTCTAACCGCGGGGTGCAGGTCAGCTTAGCCCAATTCGTCGGCAGCGGCGGCGACGCCCAGGGAGATGGCTATGACGGCTTCGAGAACCTGCTCGGCTCGGCCGACAACGACAACCTCACCGGCGACGGAAATGCCAACGTGATTAAGGGCGGCGGCGGAACCGACGCGCTGTTTGGCGGCGCCGGCAACGACACGCTGAGCGGCGGCGAGGGCAACGATTCCCTTACGGGTGGCGCCGGCACCGACGTGTTCTTCTACTACGAAAGTCTGGGCAATGGCTTCATCTGGGACTACGCCTCGGGGGAGAAGATCTGGATATGCATCGGTTCCGGTAAAGGCACTAGCAATGGAGAGGTAAATTGGACAGGCGCGGTTGACGGCACTTACTGGAGAATCACGGTTACCAGCAAGGACAACGACGGCAACAGTATCTCGCAGGGATCCATCAGACTGTTCGGGGCGAGCTCAAGCCCGGGCAGCGACGTAGCGTGGTCTGACCCCACCGGCACCACGTGCAATTTCTAGGGACCAGGACAAGGCCGGGGCGAAGTTCCTTCGCCCCGGCCGGTCTCCAGCCCGCGGCGCGGCATACGAAATGTGGAATTGGCGGTGTCGCTGAACACCGGAATCATTGCTGCGGGGTCCCGAATGGCCCCCGAACTGTCCCAGGACGGGCCGGAACACAACCCCAACCAAAAGTTGGACTGCCAGGGCTGGGTGGGCGGACAAGCAATAAACGCATGCACCATTCGCCACAGGAAAGACGGTTCCTCCGATGGCGTCAGCGTGAGCAGACTACATGAGGTCCAGGAAAACCTCGTTCCCATTCAACGCCCGACGACCAGTACGCAGTTCCAATTGCAGATCAGGTCCCACAACGCCAACACCAATGGCGCGGGCCCCGCTGGGCGCCGCCACTACCGATTGACCGGCCGACCCTGCCGCTCGAACACCGGAATGGGCGGCTGGTCCGATGCGGGACGCTGCCAGCGCCGGCCTGAATGCGGGCGGGCAGGAGACGACGACATGACCACGAGCAGCCTTCCCGAACCGTTGGTGGAAGCGGCACGGGACCTGCACGACATCTGCGACGCGCTCAACGTGCTTACTCCGGTGGCGCAGGTCCTCGAGACCGACGACCAGACCAAGGCCACCCAGATCGGCTGGGCATACTCCGCGGTGGCGGAGGCGTTGGAGCTGGCCGCCGGCGTACAGCGCGACCCCAACCGCTACGGCCTGGACGCTGTCGTGGGGGCGCTGGTGGTGCTGATGCTCCGGCGGGTGGCCCGCGACCTCGAAATGGAGACCGACCTGTGGAACCAACCCTGAGAATGCCCCGACCTCGGTCGCAGGAACGGGCGGAACCGCTGGCGGGCGCGCGGCAAGCGCAACTCAGGACCGGCATAGCGGGCAAAACTCTCGTATCCTCAAACCGGAGTCAAGAAGGATTCATTTTCCAGAGCCGGAAAGACGCCTCGCAAAGGACGGGACTTCTTGAGGAACTTCGAGCGATTCATGGAGAGCCACCAGACCGAGTGGCGAAGAGGCCACGTCGCCTCCTGCGAATGGGGACAGCAAAACGGCAAGCGACGGTCATGGATCCTACCCCGAGAACTGTGGGAAGAAGGACTCTGGCCCGGTATCCGCACGGGTTCGGACAACCCGTTGAGCAAATACCTTGAGGACAAGGAGATTCAGACGCACACCGGAGTCCACAACCTCAAAAGCTCGTGGGTGTTCTGTGCCAACCTGTACTATCCTTTTCGAGCCTCCGAAAACGGCAGAGACCTCCTCGCGGCCTTCCTCAACCGCCATGTCGATCCGGAGATCAGGTCGCTGGAGGGACTAGAACTGGAGTACGCCGAAACCGGTGAAAGGAGTCCTCGTCGGTTGCTGGGGGAGAGGGATATCCAGCGAGGGGCAAACCAAACCTCTCCTGACCTGGGTTTCCTGGTAAACGGAGGCCACGGCCTGGTGCTGGTGGAAAACAAGTTCACGGAGAAGAACTTCGAACGGTGTTCCGGATGGAAACACCACAGCAATCGGAACCCCGACCGCTGCAAGGATGCTGTGAAAGTGGCCAGGGACCCCTCGAACCAATGTCACCTGGTAACCTGGAACAGGAGATACTGGGAACACTTGGAGCCGGTCGTCGACCATGACACCCTGACGGACCTACCCACCTGCCCGGCGGCCCGGTCCGGATACCAGTTGTTCCGGCAGCAGGCTCTGGCAGAGGGGATAGCCCAGTCCGGCAAGTACAGTCTGGTGGTCTCCGCCGTGGCGTTCGATGAACGAAACGAAAACCTGGAGGCATCCCTCCTGAGGAGCGGAATAGACGGCCTGGAGGGATGGGGAAACATCTTCCGGGGAAAGGCCCGGTCTGCCGCTTTCACCCACCAAGAATGGGTCCGGTGGGTAAGGGAACACCAAGCCGGGGGACGGTGGGACGACTGGCTGGGGTACGTGCAGGATAGATACGCATTGGGATGAACAGAAGCAAGTGGTATCGCCGTGGACTTGGAGCAAACTCAGGAGAGTGCCGCCAGGATTTCCGAGGGAGACATGGGACATGCCACGCAGCCACCGCTCATTGCGTGTACTGCTCAAGACAGCCGCCGTATGGGAGTTGCTGGACCGGCTGAACATTTCCCAGAACGAGCTGGCCCGGCGCTGCGGAATTTCCCGGGGATACATGTCTCAGTTGATGCGGGGCGAACGCAGCCCATCGCCGCGTCTGCGGCGGCGGATGCAGCAAGTCTTGGGTGTTGATGACTTCCACCGGCTGTTCATCATCGTCCCTGTGGGCGACGAAGACGGCGGAGGGGAAGGGGCCGCCATCCCTTAAACGCAAAAAGGCCCCACATATGCGCTGTCTGGGAGGGACGCTGATATAGCGTCCCTCCCCTGTTCTCCCAGGTACAGGGCGAGTGGCGTCCCCTAGAACAGACGGAGCGTCTCGGGCTGCGGCTGCTCAGCCTCCCCGTCCCCGTCGGCGGTTGCAGGCTGGGCGGTGGCCTGCTGGCGGCGGTTCCGCTGCCTGGGTGGGGCAGCAGGTTTCACGTAGGCCGGATGCCTGGGTTCCTCCTCCCAGATGGCCCGGGCCCTTGCCACCACCGCCGGGAACTGGTCGGCCAGCTCGAACATGTCCGGGTCGTCGAAACACTCGATGTGGGGGTCTGCCGAGGGCCGCTGCACCCCGATGGTGGCCCGGCCCGCCCGGATGGACAGGACCACCTTCAGCTCATCCGTGGTTTCCGAGTTGGCAGGGGCGGGCTGCTCTGCGGCCTCGTCCGCGTCGTCGGCAACGTCGGGTTCCTCATCAGCCGTCTCCGGCTCGGCCTCCGGTTCGGCGGCGGCTTCCGTGTCGCCAACCTCGTCAGTGGCGTCGCTAGCGGAAAGGGCTTCGTCTATATCGGCGGAGGCATCATTCGCCGCTGTACCGAAGAGGAACTCTTCGGCGCTCACCGCGTCCTGCGTTCCGGTTTCGTCAGTCATGGTCTCTCCTTCGCTTAGCGACGAGTCCCCTTGAGACCAGCGCTTGATCTCCCCCAGGGTCCTCGGTTCCCAATAGAGGTCGCGCTCCACGGCGGGAACGCCGCCGAATACGGTGGTTTCCGCCAACTCTCTGAGGTCGAAGTAGCCCAGTTCCCGCTCGAATCCATCCACCAGGCCGAAGCACTGGCCCGTAACGGGGTCCATTTCCGTGATGTACCAGGTCCAGCCTGAATAGGGGCTGAACAGCTTGGCCGGGGCCAGCACCTCATCGTAGTCGCGTGCGTTCTCGTTGGCGCCCAGGGCGGGGATGGTGTCGGCCAGCTTATTCGTCATCAGCTGGTGTCCCCGCTTCCCGCTGTGTTCGTCCTGCCAAATGGCCGCGTCGGTGTCCTTTTGGTCGGTCATGGTTGCTCATCTCCTTATTGGTTCTGTGGGTTGGGGTTGGTTCGCGCCAGTCAGCCGGCGTCGCTGCGCTCCACCAACCGGGCCACCGCCTCCGGGGTGACGTAGGAAGGCGTCACCGCGCCCAGGTCCATGTCCAGATAGAGACCCATAAAGGGGCAGGTGCCCGCCACCATGCGGCGGACCACCTGCAACACCAATGAGGCCATCATCTGGTTGATGGTGGGGTCCTGGTCGGTCAGGTCCAGCGCCGCCGCGCAGTCCACGTCTGGCGGACGGGTGGACACCGCAGTCAGCAGGTCCGGGCGTTGCAGGGTGGGCGCCGGGGCCAGGTGGCAGGTGTCGCTGGTGAAGGGCGGTTCCTCCAGGCGTACCCTTTCGGCAACGTTGCCGACAAGCACCTGGCCCCAGTTGGTGTCGTTGCCGGCGTCGATGAGCCAGCGGCAGGGGTCTCCGGGCAGGCATTCGGCCATGGCCTTCCGGGCGGCGGCGTTGTCGGCGCAGCCGATGACCAGGCCGTCGTGGGATGAGAGGCCAGGGTAGCGGCCTTCCTCCTCCCGGAAGGGATAGACCGAGTAGCCGATGGGACGGTTGTAGGCTGCGGCCAAACGGTCGGCCAGGGCCTGGCTTTTGAACTTGCCCACGTCTTCGGCATAGAAGTTTTGACGGAGCAGGTTGTGGGGTTCCACCCGGTCGTGGTCCACCAGGACGATGGTGGCGTCGCGGCCCTGGAATAGGCGGCAAAGGCCTTCGGCGACGAAGCCACCGGTGCCGCCGCAACCGACGACGGTGATCCAGGGGTTGTCCAGCAGGAATATGTTGTCCAGGTAGTAGGGCATCGCTGTTACCTTCCTTTCATATGTAAGTTGCTCGATGTTGGTTCGGGTTCCTGGCCCGCCCGCCCGAGGCCCTTGGGCGGGCCGTCGAAGACTTGGGACCAGTCCAGCGGGGCGAAGTGGCCGTAGATGCCGACGCGAAGGGTCAATTCCGGTTGAGGGCTGTCTATGCGTCCCACGACGCCGTACACGCGGAAACCCTGCTCGTCCCGGTCGTCGGTGGTGGAGAAGAAGGCCCGGTGGCTGCCGTGGGAGTGAAACTCGGCGATGACGCCCTGGGACGGCTGGTATGTCAGGGATGAACCCGTCCCCTCTTGAGGCGGGACCACCAGGCGGTAGGCTCCGCCGTCCCACTTGATGGCGAAGAACCGCTCGGTATCGGGCGCTGCCAGGAGCCAGCCCAGACCCAGCTCGAATACGTGGGCCGGTATCGGGCCGTGGGCCAGCGTCAGTTTCTCGGACACGGGCGCCAGGCCTCGCACTTCGGCAGGAGCGACCAGCACCCGCGCTGTCAGGTGGGCGTTCTCCGACTGCACGTAAAGGCCACCGGCCCCCAGCACGTAGTCAAACCCGATGCCTTGGGTTCCGGAGAGACCGGCGGGGTGGTTCACCAGGTAGCCCACCGGGGCAACACCGGCGTTAGGGGTGGTAACCCCGCCGTCCCTCTGAGGCCGCCATGACGTGGCCCACGGTGCATTGGGGAACCAGGTCCTCAACCGGGTACTCAGCCTTTCCATCAAGTTCCTCCCATAAGGATTGCAGGTTGTCGGGGTGTCGCTTCGACCGGTCCTTCGTATCTCCGGTAAGGGAGAAGAAGGACTGGAAGAAAGATTCGGGTATCCGCCCCACCTCCTCGGGGAAGCGGTGGCTGCCGGGGCAGACCCGGCCGTCGCGGAAGACGTTGAAACAAGGGGCGCGGTAGATCTGCTGCTCGGGATCCGTGGGCCGTTCCAGGGCGGCGTAGATCCAGGGCGCCCGACCCGGAGAGCAGACGAAGACCAGCCCCGGCATGGGGAGCCGCAGCCGGGCGGGAGGCTGGAACGCCTCACGTTGCAGGGCCACCGGCCACACCTGGGGCGGGCGCCACAGGGCCACCACCTGGCCGGTCTCCCCCTGGTTCCACCAAAGAGCGTTGTCGGGTAGCAGCCCGGAGGAGAAGCCCAGGTGCCGGATGAACACGTTGGCGATCTCGTCCGCCGAGACTGTCCTGACCGAGTTGCGGTCGGCCTCGAAGCCCCGTAGCAGGATGGTTTCCTTGTAGACCTCCAGTTGCGCCTGGAGGGTGTCCCGGGGCAGGTCGTCGTGTACCGGCAGGGACCACTCGGTCCGGTGAGTGTCATTGGTCGTCATCATCGTTTTCCTCCTGTTGTTGGTCTTGTTCTGGTAATTGCGGCAGGATGAATTCCAGCAGTTCGGCGAACCGGCTGGGCAGGTCTTCCTCCAGCCAATCGGCCAGCTTCACCACCGAGTCCACCAGCGCGCTGGCCTTCTGCCACTCCTCGGTGCCCTCCTTGATGATTTCCTCCTCCCAGGGGTCGGAGAAGCCGTCGTAGTCGCCATCCTCAAAACTGTGGTCGAGAAAGAGGTTGCCGGTCTCGGCCCGCACCCAGGCTGCGGCCTGGGCCGCGCCCGCATACCCCGTGTCCCTGACGGCCTCGGTGAGAGCCTCCAGAGGAATGCCGCCCGTAGGCATGCGGAGCAGGGCTTCCTGGGGGATGCGCTGGGCGGCGCACTCCAGCCAGGCCGTGCGCAGCCCGCCGGGTTCGTCGCTATAGAAGTCGGGGAGTTCGGCCAGCAGCGCCAGCGCCGAGAGCCCCTCCCGGTAGCCGTCCCACATCTGGTGGAGGCCGTCGTAGCCGATGCCCATCAACTGGAAGGGGATTCCCCGCCGCAGCCAGGTGAAGGGCGGGTCCTCGCCCTCGTCCACGTAGAACTCCAGGTAGGGGGCGTAGAGGGGGAAGTGGCGCTCCTCGAAGAGCCGGGCGAAGCGTTCCAGCCGCTCCCCCACGTCGGGTATCGCCAGCATCGTTTCCGCCTCGTCGGGAAAGAGTCGGCGGGCAAGCCCGGCGAACCAAGCGTAGTCCTCTGCGTAGCCCAGCCGGACGATCAGCTCCCGCAGCGATGGCGGACGCCGCAGGAGTGTTACGGCGAGGTTGCTCAGTGCCGGCGGGGCCGCAGTTGCCATTTCAGCGCCTCCAGCAGCCGGTTGGTGGCGGCAACGAAGTCCTGGGCCTGGGCGCAGGCCAGTTCCACCTCCGGCTGCCGGGCCGCCGCCGCGTCCAGGTCCAGCCCGCCGCCGGGTAGGGTGAGCTCCGCCGCAAGCTCGGTGATTTTCAGGTCCGCCGGCGGAACATCTGCCAGCAGACCCGCGAAGGTCAAGTTGTCCATCTGTGCTGCCTCCTAGCTGTGGTCGGGGCTGAAGGCGCCCTTGGTGCCCACCCGCCGCTGGAACTCGAAGATGGTGACCTCGCCCCGGGTGGTCTCCTTGACCGAAGCGTTGGCGATCTCGCCGTAGAAGTCAGCCAGGGTCGTTTTCACCTGCTCCACGCTCATTTCCGGGTCCGGGTCGGGGAACTCACGGTCGTCGTACACAAAGATGCGTGCCATGATTGGTCTCCTTCAGTGAATGGTGTCGTTTCGGTTGGTAGCCTGGAGCGGCGTCCCCTATGGGAACGCCGTAGATGCGAAGAGGGAACGCCGCGGGCAAAGCGGTGTCCCCTCTCGTCGGTTGGGCCTATCGGCCCACGCCCACCGTCTCCTTCTCCCGATCCTGTTCCTTATCCAGCGCCCACTGGAACAGGGACGCGGCGGCCGGCCGGGACTTCCCCTTCCGTCCGTTGGGCCGCGCCGGTTCCTCGGAAAGGAACTCAGCCCAGGAGAACAAGGATTGCTGCCCTTCGGCAGGTGCGGGTTCCTCGGGGTGGCCGTTGCCCAGGACCAGCTCGACCGTCCCTTCGATACCGATGGCGTCGTGGCCATTGCCATTGGAAAGATGTCCATTCCCGTTGACCGAGGCAGTTTCCGGCTCGATTTTCGCCGCCTGCCAGCCGTCGTCCACCAGGAACTCCTCGGCGCTGGCCTCCGCGTCCCGCGCCCGGGCGAACACGTCCTCCAACGATTCGCCATCGGCGTTGGTCTCCTCGCCGCTGACGATCTGCCGGGCCAGGGCGAGCATCAGGTCGTCCCCGTCGTCGCCAAAGGCGGCCAGCCCGTCCTCAGGCAACTCGCCCTCCACCGCCAGGGACGATTGCAGCTTCTTGGCCACCAGCTTGAGGGCGTCGGCCTGGAGGGTGTTCCGGTAGGCCATGAACACCACCTTCACGGGGCGTTTCTGCCCGATGCGCCAGGAGCGCCGCGACGCCTGCCGGGATGTGTAAACGCTGTAATCCGTTTCGAACCAACAAAGGGTTGGGAAGTCGATCAGGTCCAGGCCGGTCTGCACCAGCCTGGGGTGGCAGATGAGCACGTCGATGCCCTGCTTGACCTTTTCCTCCACCCACGCCTCCCGGCGGTCCGGGGCCACCGAGTCCGCCTTGAGCACCGCCGCCCGGAACCCGTGGGTGGTGAGGAACTGCTCCATCCGCTCGGTGATGTCCCGGGTTCCCGTGTGGGTGGCGTAGACCAGCACCTTGCGGCCCGCCAGCCTCTCCGCAGCCACCAGGTCCACCAGCGCCTGTTCCTTGGGGTAGAGCTTTTCCCCGGACAGGGGCGGCATCTGTATAAGGACGTTGCCCGTCTGGGGGTCGAAGACCGTCTCGCCCCGGGTGCAGCCGTCAGGGTAGGCCAGCAGCGTTTGCAGGTAGGTCGCCAGCAGCCGCTTGGAACCCTTGGCCAACGCTGCCGCCAGCGCCTGCCGCAGGGTGTCGAACACGGCATCGTAGGCCTTGCGCTGGGAGAAGCCGGTGTGGTCCGTCTCCCGGTCCATGCCCGAGAGGAGCACCTGCTCCTCGTAGGGCGGCAGCCCCGAGGCCACGTCGGACAGCCGCAGGAAGACCGAGTTGCCGATGAGGTGGAACAAGGCCGAGGGAGCCAGGCCGGGCCGCTCCCGCACAGTCTTGCGATACCCCTTGCGGCGGCTGTTGCGCCCATCCTCGAAGGAGTCGCCGTCGTCGGAGTGGCGGACCGTCTCCTCCAGGAAACCGTAGCGCTGTATCCAGCGGCCCTCCTCCGACCGTCCGAACTCGGCTCGGATGTCGGGGGAGAAGCGGTACAGCAGGTGGAAGAGAGTGCTCGAATATCCTCCGGTCAGGGTTCCGGTAAGGGTGAGGGACTTGCCGCAGGCGTCGGCCAGCACCCCGGCGGCGATGCCCTGGGCGGAACCCCTTCCTTTGTACTCGTGGACCTCATCACCTATAAGCAGGTCGAAGAAGCCCTTCATCCTGACCTTCACGTAGTCGGCCAGCGGGTAGCGGCGCGGTCCGGTGCCGTCGGCCTGCCAGAGAGCCGAGCCGCACAGGTCGCAGTTCCTCCGCTTGCGGGAGAGCTCCGCATCGGTCAACGGCACGCCGTCCTTGTCCACTACCTGGGCATGGCAGGTGGGGCAGCAGGGCACCTGGAAGGGCTCGCCGGTCTGCTCGTCCCGCACCAGCCGGCCCCCGGCGGCGGCCCACCTTTGGACCACGGCAGGCTGCCAGCGGTAGGAGAGCTTGGCCCGTTCCCGGGACATGACGGCAAAGAGGGGCGCAGGACCCACGGAGAGCCGCAGCCGCTCCAGGTCGGTGATGGAGGCAACGATGGCGGCGCGGGCGCCGGGCACCGTGTCCTCCACCTCCCGCTTCCACTTTCGCGTGAGGTGAGGTGGACACAATATGAGCACCCGCCGGAAACCGGCGGCGTGAGCGGCGGCGGCGCCGATGAAGGTCTTGCCGGTGCCCATCTCGCCCACCACCGTGGTACCCCTATGGGCTTGCAGGGACAGGGCGGTCCCCTTGATGGCGTCATCCTGGCCGCCCATCGGCGTGCGCAGCAGCCGGGGCAGCCTGACCGGGGTTTCCGAGGGCCGGTAGAGGGGCGGGTAGGACTCCACCACCCGCTTGGCAATGGCCTCCTTGAAGGTGTCGATGAAACCGGACAGGTTCATGGGTGTTCTCCTTGACGTGAGGGTTGCCGTTGGAATAGGCGAAGGCCCCGCCGGTTTCACCCACCGGCGGGGCCTTCGTGATGCGGCTGGTCTGCCAGCCGTCAATTCAGTTGTTGTCGTTTCTGGGTCAGGCTGCGATATCGGTGATCTCCCCGCCGTCCAGGTCCAGGGCCACCACGGTGGTCTTCAGCCGTTCGCGGTATACCTCGGTGTTCTCCGTCTCCTCGGCGAGCACCATCTCCTTGGTGGTGCGGCCCTTGACCAGGATGCGCTGCCCTTCGGCCTCCAGCACCAGGTTGTCCAGGAATCCCGCCGCCACCAGCATGGCCAGGTGACCACGGCGCAGTGGCATCAGGGGCCGGGTACGCCGGTCGTCGGCGGGCCAGAGGGAGTCCCGCACCTCCTGGCTGGCCCACAGGCCGGACTTGCGCGCCTCGGCGACGGCGGCCAGCGGGTCCACGGTGCGGGTGGCGAAGAGGATGTCCCCGGACGGAACCACCGGCGGGTCGTAGACCGGATAGGGACGGTAGGAGAACTCCTCCGGCTCGCCGAAGGACCAGGCCCGCACCTGCTCCTCGGCATAGGGGTCGGGGCTGGGCTCGGACTTGCGCTGTCCGATCAAGACCACCTGGTCGAAGACTTCCCTTTCGGGATTCGGGAAGGCCCAGCAGCGGATGTCCCGGTAGTGGGAGGAGAGGTATCGGGCGGAGACGGCGAGCCTCTGTTTCGGAACGATAAACAGCAGCAGCCCGCCTTCGGTGAGATACCGCGTGGTGTACGTCAGGAAGGCGTGTTCGGTGCGCTTGTCCTCGGAATCGAAATCATAGGGCGGGTTGAGAAACAGCACTCCGAAGGCGTTGTTGGCGATGGTGGTGGCGAAGAGGTCGCAGGCCAGGGCGCGGTCCAGGACCTCCGAAGCCTGCTCCGCCCGGTCGCGGTGCAGCTCCACCCCGAAGGTTTCCACCGGCACCGTGCTGCGGTCCCGCAGCAGGTCCGCAAACTGGGCCAGGGCGTCGCCAGCTCCGCAGCAGGGGTCCAGGACCCGCAGGGTGTCGGCGCTGCGTGGGCGGCCCCGGGCCCCGTAGAGCAACTGGGCCACCAGGTCCACCACCCGGGGCGGCGTCGGGTAATACCCGCCCTTGGCTTGAGCAGCGAGTCTCATGTCAGTCCTCCTTCATCTATATGGATTCGGTTATATGGATTCGGTGTTTTACCTGGTTTCGCCCTCGGATGAGTCGCCGGTGCTGCCAGTGGACGGTGCCAACCGGCAGGGGCCGGGCTTGCAGAAGTGGCAGTTCCACCGGATGGCGGCGGGGTCGGCCAGCATGTCCATGCTCAGGGCGACGAGGACAACCGCCGCGCCGCATTCGTTGCAGTGATAGGTCTCCCCGGCGTGGAGGTCCCCGTCGGTTTCCTCCACCCGGCAGAACCGAGCCCCGCAGGAGGGGCAGGGAAAGTACAGGGTCTGCTTGCCGGCCATTGGACTACCTCCCTGTGTTGTGGTTGCCGTTGGCGTGTTGTCCGTTGGAATAGTGACTCAGATCCACCACCTCCCCCTTGGCCAGGGTGCGCTGGAAACACAGCACCTGATCGGTGTCCTTATCCTTTGCGCACTGGACGCAGAAAACGGTGAGCAACTCGGCGCGGTTGGCGACGGTTACGCGCTTGACCAGCACCTCCGAGCCGTTGGGCAGTTCGTGGCGATAGAGCCTCTCGCAGGGGTTGCTCCAGTCCGCCTCCGTCGCGGGCCGGTAAAATTGGGGCTGCGCCGAGGAGGTAAGGTGGGCGGTGTGGTCGTGTTCGCAGAAGCGGCACCTGGTGCCGTCCGGGGAGAAGAGCTGCCAGGCCTTCCAGTTGCGGGCTCGGCGGCGCTTGTTGCCCCGCTTCACGGGATTGAGCGTCCTATCCATCGGTGTCATCCTCCGTGTCATTGGTGTCATCGGCATTCAGGGTGAGCGTCCCCGCCGCCACCGCCGCCGACAGGTCGGCCTTGAGTTCCTCGCCGTTGGGGTTGCAGGTGTAGGCCAGTAGCCCGGCGGACTCCAGGGGGACGATCTCGCCGGTGTCCAGCCCGCGCCGCCATAGCCAGTCCCGCCAGGAGCGATGCAGGGGCAGGGGGCTGCGCCGGTCCAGGAAGCGGTGGTGCAGCGTTGGCGCGTCGGCCTGGTCCTGGGCCAGCAGCAGAAAGTCGTCGCGCTCGAAACTGAACTCGGCCAGCCGCGTGTAGACGAGCGCGTGCCAGCCCCGGCTGGCGGGGAGCCGTACGATGCGGGTGGTCCAGGTGCCGACGGTGTGGTGCGGCACCTGGCACCGTTGGTATCCGCCGGAGAGGGCCATACCCTCGACGCCCCTGATGATGTAGGCGGCGTCGGGCGGCTGCTTGAGCAGGGAGGCCCAGATGGCCTTGAGGGCGGTCTGGGGTCCCACCATGGACAGGAACCAGAGACCCTCGGTGTCCGGGTCGCGGGCATAGGCGTCGGCGGTGGCCGAGTAGCCGCCGGCATTGATGGTGAACAAGTCCTCGCCGTTCAAGGCGGGTTGCGTGGGAATCATGGGGTGCCTCCTGTAGGTGAAGGTGTGGGGAGGGGTGCGGAGATTAGGAGTTCCCGCGTGGGGGTCAGCGGCCCAGCGCCGGTCTCGGACGAAAAGGGTTAGTCGCCGAAGAGCTTGCTTTCCTTGAGGCTGACCCACTTGTTGCCGCCAATGACGATGTGGTCCAGCAGGTCGAAGCCCAGCAGCTTGGCTGCCTCGTAGATGTCCTTGGTGATGGACACGTCGGCGCCGCTGGGCGTGGGATCTCCCGATGGATGGTTGTGGACGATGATGATGCTGGTGGCGCATTCGATGATTGCGTGCCGCAGCACCTCGGCGGGCCTGACCACCGACGAGTTGACGTTGCCGATGTAGATGACCCGCTGGCCCGTCACCTGGTTGCGGGTGTTCAGCAGCAGCACCCGCAGCTGCTCCTGGGCCAGGCCGCTCATCTCCGGGGCCAGCAGGTTGTGGACATCTTCCGGGCAGTTGATCTGCGGCCTGTCGGCGGGGTGTTCCGGCTGGAAGGCCACCTGGTAGCGAGCGGCCAATTCCCCCAGCAGGGTCAGGTTGGAGCGCAGGGCCTCCAGCACCGCCTCGCCCTCCGGCGTGGCGGCAGCGGCGGGTTCGGGCATGGAGAGGGGCAATTCCTCTTGCTTGGCTTGCCTCTTGCGGGGCATGGCTGACTCCTTGAAATGGGTCTGGAAAAGAAAGCGGGGCCGCCCCTGCCAGCAGGGGCGGCCCCGTGTTGCGCCTTGGATGGCGTCAGTGTCCGATTGTCCGGTTAGAAGGGAGAGTCCTCGTCGGCGGACTGGTGATAGGCGCCGGCGTTGGCACCGTTGGCGGCAACGGTGTTGGCGTAGTTGCTGGAATTGCTGTCACCGCCGGAGCCGTTGCCGTTGCGCTCCGAGTCCAGGAACACCACGTCCTGTGCGTGAATCTCGGTACGGTAGCGCCGCTGCCCGTCGTCACCGGTCCAGGAGTTCTGCGCCAGGCGGCCCGCGACGTAGATCCTCTGCCCTTTCTGCACGTACTGCGCGACGGCATCGGCCAGCTTGTCCCACACCACAACGGTGTGCCAGTCGGTCTCGGACTCCCCGCCCTTGCGCACCCGGTCTGTGGCCAGGCGCAGCTGGGTGACCGCAGTGCCGTTGGCGGTGTACTTCATTTCGGGATCGGCGCCCACGCGCCCCAGCAGTTCCACCCTGTTGATGGTCTTCGCCATGATCGTTCCTCCGTTGAGTTGTGAGTTGGGGTTGGTGTTGCAGGGCCGCATCCGATAGGGGATCACGGCCCCGTGCGCGCTCCGGTCTGGGAGCGTCCGGGTTGCCCTAGCTGACACGCAGGTACTCGGAGACGTTTTCGGTGACGATGCCCGCCCTGGTCTCCGGGTCCAGCAGCGCGTTCAGCCGCTTGTGGTCCACGCTGTACTTGGTGCTTTTGACCATCCCCACGGTCCGGGTTTTCACCCGGCCATCCAGCTTGGCCTTCTCCTTGCTCTGCTGTCTGAGCCAGGTCCGGAGTTGGCCCAGCGCCCACTGTTTGTCTTCCTCAATGGCCTTGAGCATCTCCTGAGCGTTCTCGTACTCGTGGAGCGCCGCCTGCGCCTCCTCGTCAGTGACCGGCTCGGTATCCACGGCGGGTTCGTTCTCCGGTTCAGCCGCTGCCGACCCCGGCAGGCAGGTGTTGAGGAAGGGGCAGCGCTGGCACTGCCAGTCGTCGGCGGTAAAGTCCTGCTCAGGCAGGGCCGATGAGTCCGGTCCGTGCAGCGCGTGGTGGGCGCCCAGTGTCCCCAGCCGCTCGCAGGCCCGTTGGAAGGCTTCCGCCACCCGCTCGGCGGGTATCACCTCGAAGTCCCACTGCCGGGAGCCGGTGTCCATAGTGGCGATCACCAGGTCCCTGGCCTCGCCGAAGGTCCCGTAGGAGTAGAAAGCTCCCTGGGCAACTGACTCCGGGTGGCTGCGCTCAGCCCCCAGCGTCCGCCAGCGGCGGTATGCCTCCGGCCCCCGGGTCTTGATCTCGATGACGCTGGCCTCGTCGCCGAAGATAGGCACCACGCCGGTGGCGTCCACGTGGCCGGTCACCACCAGCCCCGGGCCTAGGCGCAGGGAGACCATCCGGGGGCTGTCCTTGTCAGTGGCGTCGATGTCCCACCCGGCCCGCCGCATGGCGTTCAGCACCACCGGCTCCAGGGCGTTGCCCGCCTCCAGGACAGTCAACGACTCCTCCGTGCGGGGGTTGGTCACCGGGTACTCGTTGGCCTCGTACCAAAGGGCGCGGCGGCAGTTGCCCGCCGCCGAGGCCCGGATCTCCAGGGTCCCGCCCTCGCCGAAGCGGGCGTTGGGCCGGGAGTAGACGTCGGTCCTGTTGTCAATCATCGTGGTCATTGACTTGCTCCTTTAGTTGAAATGAAAAGCGGGGCCGTCTCTGTATCGGAAGACGGCCCCGTGGGTCTGTCGGCCAGATCATTGATTGCGTTCAGTCGGCGGCCAGCTTGAGTTCAGCTTCCTCCGTCTCCGTCTGAGCCTCGATGTGGCCCCTGAGAATCAACGCGATTGCGTCGCCCAGGCCGCGCACGTAGACCGTGCTGCCGTCCTCCATCACGTTGGGCCAGGGCTGCATCTCCGAAATGCCCTGGCACTGTTCCACGATTTCGTCCAGCGGCGTACCCCGCCGCAGGTGCAGGGACACAAGACGGCAGGCCAGCTCGGTGACCCCGTTCTGGAGGCTGCCGGCCTTGCCCAGGGAGCCAAATACCTCGAATGGGTTGCCGCCGTCGTCCAGGCAGATGGTGACGTAGAGGTTGCCCAGCTCCGTCGCCAGCTTGGTGGTAACGCTGGGCAGGCTGCGGGGCCTGGCACGCGTCGTCGTGGCGATCATTACGCACCTTCCTTGCTCCGCAGGTAGGGCAGCGCGGGAGCGTAGCGGTCGAAGTAGCCCGCCACCTTGATGGCGAACTCCCTATCCCTGTCGTCGCCGATGCCCAGCAGCGTCCTGGCGATGGGCTCCTCGCAGTCCTCTTCGGCGAAGGTCGCGTTGAGGAACGTGTCCCTCACCACGTCGGGGATGTCCTCCCATCGCTCCCTGCTCAGCTTCAGCCCGCCGTGGCCGGCGGTGGAGACCCGCCAGATTCCCTCGGCCAGTTCGTTAATGGCCTGGGGATAGCCCCAGGGGGTGTGCACCCTGGTACCGGTCATTGCGTTCCCTCCTGATCCGGTAAATGAGAACCGGGACCGCCCCGCTGTGGAACGGCCCCGTTGCCTGGTTGGTGGTCTGGTGCTGCTGCTACTGCTCGTCGGTTCCGCCCTGGCCTTCGGCGTCCTGCCGCTGCTGCACCTTGCGTGCGGCGCGCTCGACAAGGGGCGTCAGCTCAGAGGCGGGCAGGTCGTCCAGGTCCTTGCCCGTCTGGCCCCGCACCGCCTGCCGCACCCGCTCCTCGTCGAAACCCTGGCTGACCCCCAGGTCCAGCAGGGTCTTGCGCAGGGCCGGGGCCAGCGTGTCGCCGGCGCCGCCTCCCGGCTGGCCCGCCACGTCTCCGTAGAGGGAGTTGCCGAACTGGGCGCCGAAGGTCCTGAGCGCCCGCTTGAGCGCGTCGGTGACGGCCCCCTTGAACGCCGTCTCATGGCCCTCCACCGTCTCATCGGCCACCGGCTGCAAGCCCACGTCGGTGCGGGCCGGAGCGCCGGGAACGGTGACCTTCACCGTGGCCGAGTAGGCCCGGATGCGCTTGACCTCGCCGGTCTGGGCGTTCACCTGGTCCAGCTCCCGCAGGATCACGTCGCCCACCACCTCGTGGCCCCAGCCGCCGTGGCCGAATATCCGGTTGGCCTGGTCGATGACGGTGCGGCCCTCCAGGTAGGAGACGCTGCGGTTGCCCCGGCCCCTGCGCTGGGACACCAGGCAGGCATCCAGGGGCTGGGCCAGCTTGTCGGTGACGCTGGCCGGCAGGGAGTCCCAGAGGAGGTCGTGGACGGGGATGGACTCGGCTCCGTTGTGCCCGTTGCCGTTCTTGGCGACGCCGTTGGCGGGGACGTGCCCGTTGCGCTGGTGGCCGTTGGGGCTGTGGCCGTTCTTGTTGTGGTTGCCGTTGCCGTTCTCGTTGGACATGGCGTTGCTCCTTATCGGTTGTGTTGTGAGTTGCCGGAGACGCGGATTGCCTTAAGGCAATGCCGTTAGCGGGCCGAGGCCCCGTCGGGAAATGGACAGGGGTAATCAAGTTGGTGAGTTGAGCAGATGGAAAGGAAAGGCCCGCCTGGGATGGCGGGCCTGTAGAGGAGAGGTCCGGGAGGGGAGTTGACTAGCGAGCGTTTCGGGCTGATTGAGCCAGCAGGCGGTTGAAAAGCATTTGGCCGTAGGGCAGGTTGGCCAGTTCGCTCACGTCGGAAATGCCCCGGGGCAGGTGGACCACGGCGGCGCGGCGGCCCAGCAAGTCCTTGAGAATGCCGGCGGCCTCATAGCCAGATCCATCGTTGTCGAAAGCCAGAAAGACGCGGGAGCAGCCCCGGAGCGCTGCCGCCACCTTGTCCATTCCCTGAGTGCCCAGGGCGGCGCAGGCGGAGTAGCCCCAACTCGCCAGAGTCAGGTAGTCAAAGACCCCTTCCGTAACGATGACGTAAGGGCGCGCGGGTTCAAGGGCCGCCAGGCCCAGCAACGGCTTGGGGCCGGGTATCGCTTGAAAACGAGGCTTGGCCGCTGGGTCAACCGCCCGCGCGGTGAGCCACCCCACCCGGCCCGAGGCGATGTCGGGCACAGTGATCATCCCCGTGAACCGCTCGGCACCGCGCTCCAGGAACAACCCCGAGTCCCCCTGCCGGTCCAAGTTGAAACCGAGTAAGTCAAGGTACTGCCGCAGCCCGCTGCCCCTCGCGAATCCCAGACCCAGCCGCATAGCGGCGTCGACGCCAACGCCCCGCGAGGCCAGGTATGCCTTGGCCACCGGGCTGCGCCGAAATTGACTGGCGTAGAACCGCACCGCCGCCGTCAGCAGCGCCGGATCCCTGGGAGGAATCTCGGGCGCAGCGGGTTGGCGGGCTGCCGCCGGACGAACCGCAGCGGTTGTTACCGGCGGGGAACCGTTGTCCAGACGTCGAATGGCCTCGGGCAGGGGCAGACCCTCCATGCGGCCCACGAAATCCAGCACGTCTCCACCGGCGCCGCAGCCGAAACAGTAGAATCTCTCGGTGTCGGAGTACACTGTGAAACTGCCCTCCGTTTCCTCGTGAAAGGGGCAGACTCCCTGCCGGACGCGCCCTTTGCCGCGCAGGGCAATGCCTGCGACCTCCACCGCGTCGCCCAGAGGGTGGCGAGCCTTGAGTTCCGCGATGTTCACGGTGGCGGGGGCTGCGACCATCATGAATCTCCTTTCACCAGTGGTTTCAGCCCCCGCAAGCTGCGTTGGGAGACCGTCTTGCCCAATGGCCAGCGCATTCCCAGGACCACCGCAACTTCCAGCGCCTTTCCGTCGCCGTCGGCAGTAGGAACTAGCACCGCCGCCCGGCCGGCCGCGGGGCTGTAGATCATTGCCCCGCAGCCGGTGAACCGGCGCCGGGCGATGTCCAGCCATTCGGAGTAGAGCCACCGCAGTTGGGAGTCCTGGGTGTCTGCGATATCAATTCCGTTGAATGCCTCCAGCGCCCCGTCCAGGTCGCCCGACTGCCTGAGACGCCGGGCCTCGTGGACCGCCTTGACCAAGCCGGACGCCGGGACCCCCTGCTCCGGTTCGTCCCGGAACAGGGTAGCCAGCAGCCGGTCAACCAGTAATTCGAGACTGCCTGTAGCGGATGGGGAGTCCAGGGTAACTGTCGTCATGGCGTACCTCTCTGTTGCTGAGTTTGTTGCTGTCTATGGCACCTGCACCGGCAATGGGCCTGCGCCGCCTGCCGCCTCTCGTTGGCCCGCATGATCCGCCGGACGATGAGGGCGACGATGCCCAGCCCGACAAGGTTGAGGAAAAACGCCTCGCCGCCGGTCCCGGTGAGCAGTGGTCCGGCGATGACCAGGGCCGCTACCGCCGCGATCGACGCCCTCGGATGCCGTTTGATGAACTCCGCGACCTTGACCGCGAAATCCCTGACCTGGGTGAACCCCTCTGCGATGTTCATACGCACCTCCTTAAAGTGGTGAATCACGTTGTGAAAAAAGACCGCTCCGACGTCGGGCGCACTCCGCCCTGGGTCTGAAACTGCAACGGATAACGCCGGTCTGGGGATTGGAGAGAGACGCAGCTACGCCAGAGTTTGGCTCGGCGCCACTGCTGGTCCTATGAGCTGCTGGGAGGGGAAAGTGGGGGAAACGACAGGGAACGCGGTCCCGTCAGGGGCAACCGCGTTGCAACGGTAAGCGTCCGGGCCGCGACTGCGTTTTCGCCGGCCGGAGCATGTGAATCCCACGGCGCCGCAAACTGTGTCCGGCAGTTGCGCCGCAATCGTGCGGATGCGGCCGGAGCGTGTGCCGTCTCCAACCGCAGCGTGAGGAGTGCGAGGCGACTCAGGCGCTCCGCAGGTGAGACTTTGGGTTAGGGGAGTCCGGGATGCCGTCCTGGGTCTAGCCGCCACCTCCTGTCAGTTTGATTTCCTTGAACTCGAAACCTGCCGTGGAAAGGAAACTCGGGACGCCGTTCTTGTTACGGTTGCCACCTCCGTGTTTCAGTCCGTGGAGTGGGATGCCACCTGGTGATGATGTACCGGATGAGACGCACCGCGCGCCATCTTGGATATGGGTTCGCCGGCTGCGGGGGGAGGAAACGTCACTCCGTCCTACAGCAATTCCCTCGTGGGCGCTCCGGGGAGAAAAGATTCGATCCTCACGGAGCAGGCCCGGGCGAGCAGGGATCACGCCCCCAGGTTTCTAGGCAGTGGAAACGCTGGAAAAGCCAGACAACGCATTCAGTATCCGGCGCCGTCCGGCGCGCGACAAGGGTCTTGGGGCGGTTTCGACGACATCGTTCGCAAAGGGACCGCAGGAAACGGGCAACAACAGGGCGAGAATCCGGCAACCTGTCTGGACCACCCTTTTCCGATGCCGATGGCCTACCGCTGCCACCGCAGCAGGACCGATCCCAGCCTGGTACGAGCAGCCCTCAGCCAGCGCGGCGGACTCAGCGCCCGTCCCAGGCGGGCCAACAGCTCCAGCCTGGCCCGCCGCCGGTGAAAGCCGTGGAGCGCCCTCAGCCGCCAGTTCAGCTGCGCACCCCGGTCCAGGCCCCGCAGCGGCTCCGTCTCCGGCGGCAGTGTCAGCCCGTGTACCTCCAGCATGGCCACCTCCAGCTCCAGGATCCGCGCCCGCGTGCACACCCAGCCCAGTCCCCTGCCTCGCGGGGGATGGCCGTCCCACAGCTCCCGCCACTCACTGACCAGCGGCCAAGCATTGCCGAATACGGCCTCGTCGTCATCGGCAGATTCCACGGTCACCAGATCGGGGAAACGCCGGCTCGACCCGGACACCGCAACGGGCGCCGGATGGGGTAACCCGCTGCCGTCTGCGCCCCTGACTGCCCCCAGGGCCAGCCGTTGCTCCAGCCGCCGCATTCCCTGCGCGTGGGTCTGCCCCAGGGCCTCCATGCCCTCCCTGAGTTCAGACTCCAGCCCGGCCACCTGGGTTTTCAGACCGCCGAACTGCTCCGCCATCTCTCCCACCGCCTCCTCCAGTTCGTCCCTGGCGCCACCGTCCCTCTCCACCAGCATCCTCTCCACCTCGTTCCTCACCCGCCGCGACATCCCCTCCCGAACGCTGGCGGTCACCGTCCTGGGGTCCACGCCCAGCACCCGGGCCGCGCCCTTGTACCCCCGCGTCCGCACCAGCTGCCGGAACAGGGCCGTCAGCCGCAGCTCGTAGACGTCCTCCACCACCTGACCCGCCGCCTCGGCAAAGGCGGCAGAGCGTGCCAGTCCGTTATCCGCAGCGTCGGAGGACACCTCACCCGCTCCACCAGGGTCGCCAGCCGTGCCTCGACCCGCACCACCGTCGTCGCGGTCGCCAATGCTGCCGGGCGCAGTGCCGGAGCTGGCCACCGTCCCGCTCTCGTCCTGACTCATGCTCATCACCTCCGTGCCAATTGCACTTTTCCGATAGGGGCTGTGTCTGCCGGCGAGGGTCTCCCTGTTCCGCAAAATGCACCGCTCCAAAGGGACCGATGCACGCCTCGACCGGAACCGGCACTGGACTCCAGGTGTTTGCAAACGGACCGCTGAAATGGGCGTCCTGCCCCCATTTCAGCTACGAGTCTCCTTCCTGGCACCGGCCAAACCCAAGTCCGGATTCCTGTACACGTCCATAACACCACATCCGGTGCTTGAAATCCCACGCCTTGAAAGGGGGGGTGTGCACACCCCCCCTTTCAAGGCATTACCTCCGGCCCGACCCGCCGCCAGACTTGGTTGTCGAACATCAGGTCTCAAAACTCACCGGAAGGAGGCAATCATGTTCCAGCGATTAATTCCGACCTCGGCTCGGGTCCGGCGGCCGGCGCTGCTCCTGGCGGCGCTGCTGCTGGCGGCCATTCCGGCCCTCCCCACTGGCGGCGTCGCCTTGGCCCAGACTCCCGCCGACCAACCCCCGGTCTTCGTCAACGAGGACCTGCAGGTCGTCGAGCGAAAGGACGACGGCCGATTCATTGCCCGCCCCGTCTTCAGCCGCCCCGTCGACGTCCTGTTCTACGCCGTCCGCCACCCCGACAGCGGCGACTGGCTCACCGCCACCTACCGCGTCCAGGGCGGAGACAAAGAGCTATCCGACGGCTGGGAGTACACCATCGAGTACCCCGCCCTGGACGGACAGCCCGCCCTCGACCCCGACCAGTCCTACCTGCTGGCCCTGCTGGTCAAGAACCCCGGCGGCGGCGACCCCTGGCCCTACTACGCCCTGGTGCCGGAGCACCAGTCGGGCAAGCTGTGGGACAAGGTGCTCCAGTCCCTGGAGCCGGACCGCTGGGGCCGGGCCATGGCCCGCTGGGCCATTGAGGGCGTCCACGGCGCCCTCTGCGGCGTGGTGGAGCAGGCAACGGACTCAGACTCCACCAACTGCCGGGGAGGGTAGCGCTTATGGGCGACATCCTCACCGGCACCCCCGCAGAACTCACCTACGCCCATGAATCGGTCAGGCTGGCCTGGACCGTGGTCTGGGCCGTGGCCTCCGGCGCCCTGGTGGTGATCCTGGGCTGGATGGGCCTCAGCTTCATCGTCCAGGAGCACCTGGGACGCCATCAGTCCGGCTGGCGGGAGATGGTGCCCCGCCTGGTGCTGGGCTTGGCCGCCGCCGCGTCGTCCCTCTGGTGGTGCGCCCTGGTCATCGACGTGGCCGATGCCGTTTCCGGTTTCATCACCGTGTCATTGGGCGTTACCGCCGGGGACCTGCTCCGGGCGTCCCTTGACACGATGCTCCGGGCCGTGGCCTCGGGCGGTGTGGGACTGGTGCTGCTACTGGCCCTGATCTACCTGGTCTACGGGTTTTTCGTCCTCTACCTGCTGGTGCAGATGATCCTGCGGCTGGCGCTGATCGACATCCTGATCGCCCTGGCGCCCATTGCCCTGGGACTGTGGATCCTGCCCCACACGGCGGGCTGGGGACGCCACTGGCTCCGGCTGTTCATGACCACGGTGTTCCAGCAGGCGGTGCAGATCATCGCCCTGGCCCTGGGATTCGGGTTTCTCGGCGACCTGGCGCCCATAGCGGTCTACGAGCCGGCCCAGGACCTGATCTGGAAACTGCTGATGTCCCTGGCCTTCGTCTACCTGGCCACTCGGGTCCCGTCGATGTTGGGCAACCACGGCACCTTCGACGCCTGGCTGCACACCCTGTACTTCGGGATGTCCCTGCCCAGCGCTCTGATGCGCTCGGGACGGGCTTTGGCGGTGATGGGCGGGGCAGGGCCAGTTGGAGTCGCGGCTGCAGCGGTCACCGGAGCGGCAACGGCGGCAGCCGGAACCGCCAACACAGCGGCGCAGACCGCCACCCCCACCGCCCAGGCGGGCCCCACGCCCAGGAGCCAGGGGCCCTGACCGAGACGTCAACCAGCGGATGCGGACAGACCCAGCCCCGTTCAACTCCTGCGGAGGGAAAGAGATGTGCAAATAGAGACCCGGGACTCACTCCCACGGGCAACTGACAAACGTGCGAAACAGGAATCGATCACACAAGGAGAACGATTTTATGGGAGACCTGACACAGACCATATCCAACCTGGTGGGCATTCTGCTGGGCTTGGTGGGTGTCGTTGGGGTCGGCTACTTCATCTACGGGGCCTACCTCTACCTCACCGCCTCCGGCGCACCCAACCAGATGGAGCGGGGCAAGAGCGCAATGATGACCGCCCTCGCCGGAATCGTGCTGGCAATGGTGGCCTACGGCGTGGTGGAGCTGGTGATGAACGCCGTTGTTGGCAACACCGTGGATCCCAGCGTGCCCGACCCCACCCCGCCGCCCACCAAGGGCTCGGGGTAAAGGAGGTACGGAATGAGAGAACACGAGGTACCGACCCACGTGCAGGCCGAGGACCGGGTGCTGCTGTGGCTCACCTTCCCCCAGATCGTGGCTGTGGTGGCGGTGTGCGCCGTGGCCTACGGCGCCTACCGCTACTTTCCCGTCGGCCCTGCCGAGTTCCGTCTGGGCGTGGCCGTCCTGCTGGGGGCCTTGGGCATCGCCATGACCGTGGGCAGGGTGGGAGGCCGTGGGCTGCCGTTGGTGGCCGCCGACCTGCTCAAGTTCAACCTGGGCGCCCGGCGCTACGCCGGGTCCGTATCGGAACTGGTCCGATCCGAGGTCCCCGCTCCCGAACCGGCGGAGACCAGGCCCATCCCGTTCCTGCAGGCGGTGAAAAGAGTCGGCCAAGTAGTACCTGCGCTGGTAAGGGCGGCATTGCCTACTCGGAGGGCGCAACAACCCACAGAACAAGTGCAGTCCGAGTTCCCGGCTTTCGAAACGGTGGAGCCAAGGTCCAACTCGGTCCTGCAAGTAGTGAAAGAAATCGGCCGGGTAGTCACCGCACTGGCAAGGGCGGCGGCGTCTCACATCCGCCCTGCGCCGTCAGTGGAACCGGTTCACACTGAACCCTCGGACTCTGAACCGGTGGAGGCCAGGCCCAACCCGATACTGCAGACGGTGAAAAAAGTCAGCCAAGTTGTTCCTGCGCTGGTAAAGACGTCGTTGCCTACTCGGAGTGCTCAACCCATGGAACAGGATCACTCCGAGATCCCGACTTCCGAACCGGTGGAGGCCAACCCCAACCCGCTGCGGCTGCTGATCAGGAAAGCGCTGTCGGGCACAGGCCGAGCCGTCAAGGCGGCGCGTCGGAGGGGCCGTCCCCCATTCCGCGCCCACGTCTGGTTCGGCAAGCGCCGCAGCCGCGGGGACGGCGACAAAGGAAAGACTGCCAAGGACAAGGAAAGTCGGAGTCGCAAGCACCGGCGCCTGTCCGTATCTCTGGCTGCGCTGGCCGTGGCAATCGCCACCTTTCCGGCATTGGCCCTGGCCGACGGCCCCTGGTCCGACGATGCCTGGCGGCTGGACGAGATCGGTTATCCGCCTCCCGAGCCGGTAACCGGCCGCAGGCTCTACCTGGAGGAAATCACCGTGACCGGCACCCTGGCAATGGTCACCGTCAGGGCCGCCACGGAACTCAGGCTGGACGTCAGGTCCTACGGCGGCGACAGCGGCCGGGTGCTGACCTTCTTCGTCCACGACATCCTGGAGCAGGGAGAGACCGAGAGATTCGGCCTCTCCCTGGACGGACCCGTCCCGTCCTTCACCCTCGCCTGGCAGGACGGGCTGGGACAGACCGGGGCGCTGGCCCTCAAGGGACGCCAGCTACCCCATCCAATGCCGGCGGCGGAGGGACGTGTCTGCAATCTCAGCGTCGACACCTTAGGCTGGACTCCCGGCACCCTGACCGGCGTCATCGTCTCGGAATGCGCCGGAGAATTGGAGGAACAGGTCGAGGTGGCGATGGCCGCCGGGCATCACCGGCAGTCCGTGGACGCACTGCTGCCCGCAACGGTTGCCGCCGTAACCGGCACCGTCAACGTGGGTGCGGGTAACGCCAGCGCCACTGCCCCATTCGTTCAGGACGGCGAGACCAGTTTCAGTCTGCCGGTGTCCACCGGGGAGACGGTCCACGAGATCACGATGGCGGCGGCGCTCTCGGCGTCCCTGTCGGTGCCGCTGCCTCCCCTGGTGCAGCTCACCCATCACCCGCGCCGGGTAGAGCAACGCACCGAGACGGTCAGCCTGCTGCGTCCCGGCGTGAGCCGTTACGTCAGCAGGACCGTGTCCGTGGCCCTGCCCCCCGACGGGCAGGTGGTGAACTACACCATCGGCGCCACGCTTTCGGTCCCCAGCGAGACGGTGCAGCAGGACGTGACGCTGGACATCGACCACCCCGAGCACGTCCGGGCCGAGGTGGTGCAGCGGGACGCCCTCGCGAGGACCCGCGAGGAAACGGTGGCGATGTCCACCACCCTGGCAGCCGACGCCGCGTACGCGGCTCTGGCGCTGCCGGACCCAACGCCGACGCCCGAGCCGGTTACACACCGACCCCTCAGCGATGAGGAGACAAAAGAACTGTTCAACCGGTCAGACCGGCGGGAGTTTCCCTGATGCGCCGCGCCCTACATCTCCTGATATTGGCCTGCCTTGCCGCATCTCTCATCGCCGCGACTCCGGAGGAAAAAGCGGCAGCGGCAACGACGATGCTTGCGTCCTTCGACGCCGTGCTCACCGCAATGGCCGCCGTGGCCGCCGGACTGTGCTTCTTCGCCATCGTCTGGGCCGGGTTCGTGCTGATGGCCGAGGGAGCCGAGGGCGAGGGCCGGGGCCGGGCCAGGAACGCCGTGCTGATGGCCGTGGTCGGCCTGGTGGTGGTGCTGCTGGCCAAGACCATAACCCTGATGCTGGTGGGCGGGATCATTCCCAGCCTGTAGCAAGAAGAGGAGAAACACACTATGAAACTGAAATTGCCAGACCTGGCAAAGCTGCCGGGCCGGGCCGGAAACGGCCAAGACGGCGAGACCAACGACGCGGAGACTGGGCAGACGGCTCCTGAACCCAAGCCTCCGGCCCCCCTGCCGCTGTTCTTCATGCTGTCCCACCTTGAGGAGGACGGGCCGGTGCGTCTGGACGGGGTGAAGCTGGCGGTGCTGGAGGTGATGGGTCTGGAGCTGGACGAACCCAAGCTGGGGGCCTTCGCCGGCTCCCTCAACGCCGTGGACTTCCCGATGCAACTGCTGGTGCGCCAGCACCCGCCGGTGCTGCAGGCCCTCCGCAACAACCTGATGGCGTCCCAGCCCGAGGACCTGCCGCAGCAAACAAGGGACGCCGCAGACAGCCTGGGACGGCTGCTCACCACGCTGGAAACGCGTGAGGGCATCCTTGACCGGCGCTTTTACGCCGTCTGCGAACACACCCGCGCCGACGAACTGCGGGGCCTGCTGCTGCGCGCTGGTCTCGGCGTATTTCCTTTAAACGGCCAGGCACTGCGCGTGCTGCTATTGGCCTCGGCTCTCGGCGGGTCCCCCAATGAGAGGGACGAAGACGCCGAGACTGAAATAGAGGTAAACCGCCGCGACATCCGCATCGGCAACCACCTGGTGCGCTCGCTCCACCTGGGCAAGTGGCCTCGATCCCTGGCCCCCGGGTTTTTGCAGGGGCTGATGGCAGCCGGAGCGCCCATGGACCTGTCGGTACACCTGGGCGCGATACCCACGGAGCAGGCGGCCCGCACTCTGGAGTGGCAGAAGGTCCGCTTCGAGTCGGCACAGTCTCTTTCCTTCAAGCGGGGCCGCAGCATGTCATCCGAGGCGGAGATCGCCCTGGAGGACGTGTCCCGCCTGCGCGACGAGGTGCAGCGGGGCCGGGAACGCCTCTTTCACGCATCGCTGTCGGTGACATTGCACGCCGACAATGCCGACACGCTCAGGGACCTGACCCAGAGGGCGCGGGCCCACTTCGCCGCCACCCTGGGAAAGCTGGACAGCCTGGCCTTCCGGCAGCGTGAGGGACTGCTGTCCACCCTGCCCCTGGGCCTGAACGCCGTGGCCGTGTGGCGCACTCTGGACACTTCGTCACTGGCGCGGTTGTTCCCCTTCTCGCCGCCGGACCTGGACACCCGCAGTGGCACCCTCTACGGCATCGACCTGCGGGCCTGCGCCCCCATCGTCTACGACCCCTTCGACGGAACACACCTGAACGACAACACGGCGGTATTGGCACGTTCGGGCAGCGGCAAGAGTTTCGCCACCAAGCTGGAGGTGCTGCGGGGGCTGTGCCGGGGAGTGCGGGCCTACATCATCGACCCCGAGGGCGAGTACACCGACATGGCCCGCGCCGCCGGCGGGCGGGTGCTTTCCCCCGGCGTTCCCGGCCAGGGTATGAACCCCTTTGTCATCGACCGGGGCGACAGCGAGGAACTGCTCCAGCGCATCGGCAGCCTGCGGCGGCTGATCGAGGTGATGGTGGGGGAAAGGCTCAGCGCCGAGCGGCGCTCATCCCTGGACCACGCCCTGGCCGGCTACTATTCCGAGAGGCGGGAGCGCACCGGCTTCCGGGACTTCTACGCTTACTTGGAAACCGAGACCCCGGAGATAGCCCACCTGCTGCGGCCCTTTGCCACCGGCAGCCTGCGGGACCTGCTCTCCGACGAGGGCGACGACCTGCTGGCCCGAGAGGCCCTGGTCACGGTGTTCGACCTGCACCTGCTGGAACCCGAACTCAGACCGGCGGCGGCGATGGTCTGCACCGAGACGGTGTGGGCCGCCGCCGCCCAGGACCCCAGACCGAGACTGCTGGTGGTGGACGAGGTGTGGTCGATCATGCAGCACCCCGAGGGCGCGGCGTTCATGGTCTCGATGGCAAAGCGCGCCCGCAAGCACCGGCTGGGGTTGCAGTTCATCACCCAGGACGTGCAGGACCTGCTTTCCGAGGACTCCTCCCGGGCCATCACCGGCCACAGCGGACGCGCCCTATTGCAGAACGCCGCGTTCAAGCTGCTGCTCCAGCAGGACGCTGCAGCAGTCAGCACCGTGGGCGAGGCCTTTGACCTGCCAGAGGAACTGCAACGCTGGCTACTGTCCTGTCCCAGGGGCGACGGCCTGTTGCTGGCGAGGGGCAACCGCTTTCCCGTCCGCATCGAGGCCACCCCCGAGGAAACCGAGGTCATCGAATGGCGGCCCGGACCCAGGCACTGAACCCAATCAATCCCAACAGACAGAGGCAACTCGTATGAATTTCAACGTCAAGAAAACGCTGTTCGGCGACCGGCCGAACATCCGCCCCCCGGTGCTGCTGGCGGTGACGCCGCCGCGCACCGGCGAGCGCACCCTGCTGGGAGTGGAGAACCTGCTGCAGTCCATCGCCGTACCCGAACCCTTTTCCCTGGAGCTGGCCGGCGACGCCGACGGCGTGGACCTGCTGGCCCGCTGTCACGACGACCAGGTGGTGAGGCAGCAAATCGCGGCCCACTACCCCCAGGCCCGCATCCGGCAGGTGCCGGTGGACGAGGACCCCATCGTCGTCCACGGCGGCGAGCAGGCGTGGGGGATTACCCTCCGGGCCGACGGTCCGGAGTACGTGCCCCTGCGCACCTTCCGCGACGACGACCTCCTGGACCCCGGTTCCGATCCCCTGTTGGCCGTCATCGGCTCCCTGTCGGCCCTGCGCCCCGGCGAGCGCGTCCTGTCCCGCCTGCTCCTTCGCTCCCTGGGCCCCGACTGGTCCCAGGCCCACCAGGTCCGCGCCCACAAGCGGGCCGTGCCGGAGAACCGCGAGCCGTCCTACACCTATCAGACCAAGCCCCTGCAGCTGGACGGCGTGACCATGGCCGTCCTGGGAGCGGGGGCGCTGGCAGTGCTGCGGGGCTACCTGTGGGTGCAGGACGGCGAGTACCTGAAAGCATCCCTGCTGGCTGCCGGTTCAGTCCTGGGTCTCACCGTGGCGGGATGGGGCTGGTGGCGCTGGAAGCAGGCCCGCAGGCGGGTATACGATCCCCTGCTGATCAAGGAGAAGGTGGGGCGCATCGCCTTCGATGCCGAGATGGAGGTCATCACCGTCCTGCCCGACAGCGCCGGGCCCGAGCGGGCCAGGGAGATACTGGAGTCGGTGGCCACCGCCTACCGCCACTACGACCACCCCGCAGGGGCCAGGTTCAAGGTCGGCAAGATCAAGCCCCTGTCCCCCATCACCAACCTCCATCCCTCCAGCACCGGTCTCTTCGGCAGGCGCAGCGTCCTGGGACTCCGGGAGGCGGCGGCCCTGTGGCACCCGCCCGGCGAAAGAGATGAAACGCCCCTGCTGGAGCGCTCCGGCTCCCGGGCCCTGCTGCCCTCGGCCCGGGGAGTCAAGGGCGGCGCGCCGGTGGGGCAGACCACCACTGGGGGCCCCAGGGAGATACGCTTTCCCGAGGACCTGCTGCGCCGCCATCACCTCTACTTGGCCCGCACCCGCATGGGCAAGTCCACCCTGATGCACCACATCGTCAGCCATAAGCTCAGGGAAAAGGCGGCAGGAAGGGACGACGACGCCATCGTGGTCGTCGACCCCCACGCCGACCTGGTGGCCGGCCTGCTGGAGCAGGTGCCCGAGTCCCTGGCGGACAGGGTGAAGCTCATCGACCTGGCCGAGGCGTGGGGCGCCCCCGGCATAAACCTCCTGGACACCCGCATATTTTCCGACCGGGACCGCACCGCCGACTCGGTCGTCCGGGTGATGCACGGCCTCTGGGAGCAGTGGGGTCCCAGGATGCAGTCCATCCTGGAGCACGCCGTGAAGAGCCTCCACGAGGCCAACGAGCAGATGGAGGCCGACCGGCAGTACACCATCCTGGACGGGCTGCCCCTGCTGGCCGATCCCAGGTTCCGGCGAGAGGTGCTGGCCAAAGTCAACGATCCCTACCTTCTGCGGTTCTGGGCCAGGGACTTCCTGAGCTGGAGCCGGGAGCGGCGCGGCGAGGCCATCGCCCCGGTACAGACCCGCCTGGCCTACTACGCCTCCTCCAAGAAGGCACGGGCAATCCTGGGCCAGTCACGTTCCACCATCGACATACGCCGGACCATCCTGGAGGGCGGCATCCTCTTCGTTTCCACCGCCCAGGGCAGCGTGGGCCGCGACGTGGCCGCCCTGGTGGGGGCCTCGTTGCTCAACCTGGTGGACTCGGTGATTCGGGAGCAGGAGAGCCTCCCACTGGCGCAGCGGCGGGGAGCGCTGGTCGTCGTCGACGAGATGCAGTCCATGCCCGGCGTGGACTACGAGTCCATGCTCAGCGAGCTGGGCAAGTACGGAGCCAGCTTCATCCTCGCCACCCAGAGCCTGGCCAAGCTGGACGACCTCTCTCCCACCATGCGGGACACCATCCTGGCCAACGTGGGCTGCCTGGCCGTCTTCCAGGTGGCAGGCAACGACGCCCGGCAGATGGTGTGGGAGCTGGGCCGGGACCGGGTGTCGGAGGAGGACATCGTTTCCCTGGACGTGCACCACTGCTACGTGCGGGCCACCGTGGGCGTCGAGCGGATGCCCGCCTTTTCAATGGCCGTGCTGAGACCCGAGTCCGGCGATCCGGCCATCGCAGACCGCATCCGGGCCGACGCCTCGGCCTACATGCGGCCCAACGACGCGGGCGACGCCGAGGGACGGCGGCAGGTGGGCGAGTACCGCCGGCTGCTGGCCGAGCGGCAGCAAAACGCCGGAACCGGGACGCCGGGACAGGACAGGGCGTCGCCGTCGCCCTCCGGCGACGCCGACGCCGGGGAATCCAATGAGGTCAGGGAGTACCGCCGGCTCTTGACCCAGCAGGAGGACGAGTAATGATACCGGCAGGTTGCGAGTTGGGCATTCTCCGCCGCTTGACGGAAATGCCCTTCCTGGACCGACTGGAACTGGTTGCATTCTGCCGCCGGTCCCGCAGCGCCGTCTACGGCAGCATGGACCGGCTGGCGGAGCGGGGAACGGTCCAAGCCATCCTCCACGCCTCGGAGTTGTCCCGTCCCAGCCGCCGCTACTGCCTCACAGCCTCCGGGCTGGTACGGCTGGCGGAGATGGAGGGAGTTTCCCTGGACGAACTGCTGTCCAGCCGTCCCGTCTCCGCCCGCTGGCAACGAATTTTGCTGGAAAGGCTCGACTCACTGGCCGTTATCCACCGCACCGTCGCCTCTTTTCCGCCGGCTGAACGTCCCCTGAATCTCCAGTGGCACCGATCGGGCGCCCTGGACGCCGGCATCACACTGCCCGGTGGGCGCACCCTGGCCGTGGTCCGGATGGGGAACGCCGCCGACCGCACCGCCTTTGCCAAGCGCCTGTGGCGGCTGTCCCAGGAGGCGCGCCCCGGCGCCGTGCTGCTGCTGGCCCCCGATGAGGTGCGGCTGCGCCAGGTGAGGCGGATGCTGGACAACCTGCCGCTGATTGGTTTCATCGCCCTGGAAAGCGACGCGGCCCGCGCCGAAACTGGGTCGCTCATTTGGCGGGGCCCTGCCTATCCCGTACCCCTGTCCTTGGCGGAAGTGCTGGCCTGCGTGCCGGATGGCGGTGAATTGCCCAGCGTGAGTACGGCCCGGCGGGAATCTGCCCCGGCCGACCTGCGGCTGGATCTGCCGGATGGGGATGTACCCAGGCACCTGCTGCCCGTGCTGCTTAAGCCGGCCGAGAAGCGGTTGCTGGACCTGCTCCACGACTGGCCCTGGCTCGCTCCGGCCCACGTGGGCCAACTATTGGGGGTGAACCACTCCCGGGTCTACCAGGTGTCGGAACGCCTGAAATCGCTGGGCCTGGCGCTGGCGGTGAGGACCGGAGGGAAACGCTGTCTGGTCCTCTCCGACTCCGGGCTGGCATTCCTGGCCCGCAGGGACCGCGCCGCCGTGGGCGTGGCCCATCGGCGGTGGAGCGCCGCCCCCCTGGACCTTGAGGCCGCCCTGGACTGGCGCAACGTCCGCGGTTCCCGCAGCCGCCAGTTGCTGCGCAACCTGGACCACACCCAGGCGGTCCACTGGTTTCTGGCCGAGTTGGCCAGCCAGTCGCGCCGCTTGGGCTACCGGCTGGCCCGGTTCGACCCGGCCCGCAGGGCAGCCCGGTTCTTCCGTTACAACGACCGGCTGCACTCGGTGCGCCCAGACGCTTTCGGCGTCGTGGAGTGGGATGGAATGCAGCGCCCCTTTTTCCTGGAATGGGAGCGCAGGGCGGTGCGCCCCACCACCATGGCAGCACGCATCGCTCCCTACCTGCGCTACTACGCCGCCAGCCGTCCCCTGGACGACCACGGATCCATTCCCGCAGTCCTGGTGGTCTTCGACGACGACATCGCCGCCACCCATTTCCTGCGGGTGGCGGACAACGAGATGCGGCGGACTGGGGTCAGAGTCCCCCTGTGGGTGTCTCACCGGGCCGCCCTGGAGGAGTCAGGGCCGCTGGGCGCAGCCTGGCAGAGGCCCGGTTCCTTCCATCCCGACCACGCCTTTTAATCGTCCCGACATCAACCCATCAGGAGGAAATAGGCGATATGAGAATCTACTACGCAATGGAGGCCGAGGGGTTCCGGCATCACGTCCGTTCCGCCCTCGGCGTGGACACCGGGGCCTGGAACCGGCTCAACCGGCGGATACTCGATTGGCGCCGGAGCCTGGAATCCCGCTGCGGCATACCCGCCGACCTTGAACTGCGACCCGCCGAACTCGCTGCCCTTACGCAGTCCTGTACCTGCGGCTGCCATGGCGACCCCGCGCCCGTCCAAGGGGAGGAGGTGATTGCGGGAGGGTTGCGTCTCATCGAGGAATTCGCCGCTGAGTTTGGCGGCGTCAGGGTGACCAACATCTGCCTGGACAAGGAGGACATACCGGCGTACCGGCGAGTCAGCCTGGACCGGTTGTTCAACCGGGTCAATGCCACCGCCGCCCAGGCCGGCGGCCACGCCTTCGTCATCTTCGGCCAGGAACCCGATGAGATGGTCTCAAGCCTCTATCACAGGCTCAGGAGCTACAACCCGGTGCCCACGCGCCACGGGGCCTGCGATGACGGATGGCACACCCGCAACGTGCCCATAGGGCGAGTGATCGGCGGCCCAGCCTTCCGGGACCCCGACAGCGACTACCTGCTCCAAATGGCCGGCCTCGTGGCCCACGCCCTCCTTTGGCAGGAGGAGCCGCCCGACGGCGGCGAAGACCCCGACGGCATGATCGGGGCCTTCGGAATTTTCGACCGCTCTCTGAACCGCCGGGCCGCCAGGAATGACCCGCAGGGGGTGGTCCGGAGGTGATGCGACGTGGGTGGGGTAATGGTGCAGCAGGGGCCGGACGGAATTGACCGTCCGGCCTCTTTCTCTTCTACAAGTTGGCGATTTGCGACAACTGTCTCGACGGTTGCAACTCTGGGGCTTCTCTCACCCCCGACAACATTAGGGATAGCGAAACCAATTCTGCGGGTGGCGGGAAACTAGCTGCGTCAGGCCGGAGTCAAGATTACCTCTGTGGGTATCCCGCGGGGGCATCCTGAAGCGTCTGGGACGTCGGGCAAGGCGTGATATAGCCCAAGCATCTGGAAGCCTCCCTGTCGCTAATGGGCTGATAAAATGATAGTCAGACCAAACTAATCTATCCATCGAGCAAGGGTCCGTCCAAGGAGTCAACTGCCCTTAGTTCCAGCAATAGCGAAGCTTTAGAGGGTTTCATTGAACATTTACGGATACAGATATGCGACTTTGGGCGTGTTCACGGGATATTGCAGAGACCTGAACATCAAGACCGATGAAAGAGAACTGGAGCGTTACGAAGCGATCGGCGCCATGTTTCCGTCGGCCAGGGTGGTATACCCCAATGAATACGTCATCGAGAACTACCACCATCAGCGAGACGGCAACCGGGATTGGGACTGTTTTGCCAAATGGCCCGAGCTGAGCCGGTTGACGGGCAGGCAAAGGGTGTTTCCGCATGGCTACGAAGACCTGAGCGATCAGGAACGGGTCCACTGCTTCGACCGCGAATTTGAGGCCGGGGACAATCCCTACCTGCACCGGCCTGATGGCGCCAACTTCCAGCCCTGGTCAAGTTACCGGGTGACGGTTTGTGGTCGGCACGGCAACGAGTTTATGCGCCGTACCGCTGATCATTACTACAGCTACTGGCAGGTTCACCAGCTTCACTTCATCCAGAAGTATCCTGACTTGTTCAAGAATGCCTGGCTGATTGAACACCTTCGAGAAGACGCGCCAATGAGGGGTATTTTCCCTCGTTCGCCAACCAAGGAGCGACTCTCAGGCTTCGAAGGAATGGGCCGTTACTTTGATGCACTTTCGTTCTGGGTTACGGTCTACATGCAGGAGCGTAATCGCACATTCGCTGGGATTACCGAAGAAAATGGTGCCAGGAGACTTGATGATGCTCAAGAGGAGGCCTATCAGAAGAGCCTTTCCCAACTTGCCAAGTCAATCCGACAGCGCTTTCAACTCACTGCCGAGGACCTGTACGTGTTCTTGCGACGGGTCATCAAGCTTTATCAGGACTACGAGCGAGATGAACAATACAAACTTGCGGAGGCATTGAAACAGGACATCTTCAGCTTGGAGGACCTGATTGAGTTGACCACGGGAGACACACGGGACCAGATAGCAGGTCAGCTAGGGCAGACGAGCTTTTCTGACAAGCAGACATTCCGCCGCTTGAATCCTGCCACCAAAGAACGAGACTATGCGGCTGACATTCTCAAAAACGTAGCCAGCAGGTGCCACGCAGCTTTACAAAGGCATGGTGCCAGAAACTGGTCAATTACGGATATGGACATCAACGGCCTTCTGGACCATTGTGAGCAAGAGGGATTGGGGTTGTTGCCGTCGGCACTAGGCGGAATGGTCGCTGTAGGAAACGAGGAATACCGTCGTAACTTCAGGCGAGTTCAGAGATACACCAATCTAAAGAACATCTTCAACTCTTACGAGTATTTCCTGAAGGACTTGGCGGTCAAGGGGGGGTTGAATCCTGGAAGAAAAACCTTAACCCCTTTAGTTGAAACGGTGATGTGCCAAGAAGGTTGGTATAGTTTGTTCAAGTCGTCCGAAGCGGTAAGTGCCAACTCCACCACTGAATTCTTGAACAACTTAGACACCCTGCTAAAGGACGCCAATTTAATGGACTCAGAGGACGGCTATTGGGCACGAAATTTCCTGGTGACCTGCTTGGCAAGGAATATGACAGTCCATTCGTATCCAATGGAAGATAGTTACTACGGCGATCTATTTGGACCGATGTTAGAGGCTGCCATCGTTTCAACATTCTATACGTGGAAATTCGCCCAAAAGAACGGTTGGATATAGGGGCGCGGTTAGCAGGATGGTTGATCTCCCTGACTTTGTTCGGTTTCCCCCGCCTCCGGTAGCAGCAGGAGGAGCAGGTCCAGGCGAGCGGCCATGCCGAATAACGCGACCAGGTGGGCGGAATCCGGCTTGACGCCGTTCCGCCAGCGCTTGAGCAGGCGGACGTCAATCCGCAGTTCTCGCGCCAGCCCACGCCAGGAGAACCCGGCGGCCTCCTTGAACCGCTCCAGCCTCTGGGGAAAGTCCTCGGGGAAATAGCACGGCTCCACGCGGTAGACCCACCGCTGGCGTCCCACGGCCTTACTCCCCGCCTCGCACCGTGACCACCACGTCCCGGCCCGTGAGAATACTCAGGCCGCCCGGCACCTGCAAGGCAAAGTCCACCAGGGCCATCACGGCCCCGCCCGAGGGTTCGGCCCCCGTCTTCCGCCATCGCAGCACCTGCCGGTAGTCCACGCCGATCATGCTGGCAAACCCCTGCCAGGTGAGGCCCGAGACCTCCTTTAGCCGCGTCAGGCGCGCCCAGAACTCCTCGGGCAGCAGTGCCACGCCGGGGACGTAGGAAAACCTCTGTGAATCACGCTCTCTACTCATCCACTTTCACCACGACGAAGAGGGCGTCGAAATCATCGACGCCCAGGGTCTGCTGAATGCGGCGCCGGGCCGAGGGAGACGGGCTGCGTTCCCAGTTGAACAGCTGGGACATGTAGCCGGAGGTGAGCTCGCACCGCTCGGCCAGTTCGTTCCGTGACATATTGAGCTGCCGGAGCAGACCCCTGGCCTCTTCCGAACGGAGCATCACCCTCTCGGTGTCGCGCTTACGAGCCATGATTCCCGTCCCTGCCGCCGGCCTCAGCGTCAACGGCGCTATGGCCGGCGACGAAGGGAGCCTTCCCGTCAGCCCCGGGGCTGGGATACAGCTCCGGGTGAGCCAGGTAGTGCCGGGCGATGATGCGGGCCAGGATGCGCAGTCCCTCGATGCGGCGTTGTTCCTGGGACTCGGTGAGTTTCCCCTTCCTGCTCAAAAGCCTTGCCTCCCCTTGGAAATCCAGAGACGTTTCCCGGTGGCGCAACGCTGTTTCCAGGGGTATAATCCCCAAGGAAACAATTGTTCTATTACTGAAGAGTGTAACAACGTCGCACCCAGACAGACAATTAGTCTGTGGTCATTTTGTACCATCAAATTGACAAGTGTTTGCAAAACTGGAACAATAACTCGACAGGAATCGGGCAGGAATGCATCAGCATCAAGTGGTTGCTGCATTAGTACGAGGGGCGACGTGATGGAGCGGCACAACGAACAGGAGGAGATCGGCCCACTGCTGCGGAGACTAAGAGGAGACACCGGCCTCAGGGAGGTGGGACGGCGCACCGGCATTTCCAACTCCTACCTCTCCCAGATAGAGCGGGGGGACCGCAGGCCCGGCCCCAGCGTGCTGAGACGACTGGCCGCGCTCTACGACGTGGACGTGCAGGACCTGCTCCGGCGGGCCGGGTTCCTGGATGAGCCGGAGGGAATAGAGGCCAGGGACACCGAACCCCAGGAAGTCGAGCGGGCCTACCAGTACGTGCTGGCCGATCCCAAGTTCCAGGTGGGCACCCGGCCCTCGGGACCCCTGTCCCTGGAGGCCAAGCGGTTCATTGTCCAGATGTACGAACAGTTCACCGGCAAACGGCTATTGGAATAGTGATGACTGGAACGCTGGATGACTTTTGCGACGGGCTGATGGGCGAGGACGAGCCGATGACGCGTCTGGAACCGGAGGGATTTGCCTCCGAGTTCGCCGCCTTCTTCAACCTGTCGGGACGCCCGGCCCTCACTGAGCTGGCTCACACATACGAGCAGGCCGGCATCGGAAAGGTGTCTCCGGCCAAGCTGCCCGGAGACCTGCGGGGCATCCACTACCCCCTTCCGGATGGAAGCCGCGCCATCCACTACCAGGAGGGCCAGTGGGAGGCTTCCAGCGAATACACCGTGCTCCACGAGGGTTACGAGATCGTATACGAGACCCTGTGGCTGCGTTGCCACGGGGAGGCGCCGGTACAAAGGGTGTGCGCCGAGGCCGACCGCTTTGCGGCTGCCGTTCTGATGCGGCCGGATACCTTCGCCGCCTACGCCTTGGCCAGCGGGCTGGACGTGGTGGCCCTGAAGAACGTGTTCCGCTGTTCCTATTCGGCGGTGGCCATCAGGTTGGGCGAGGTGATGGAACGGCAACCGCTGATGGCGGTGCTCTACGAACGGAAGGGGCAGGGCGACCCGGTGTCCTGGCCGCTGCCCACCAGGCTCGAGGACCTGCGGGTCACGGTGGTAAAGCGGACGGCCAACATGGGGGTGCCCCGTTCCAGGCTGCTGAACGGCTGGCGGGGCGGCATTCCCCGTAAGGGCAAGACACTTTCCGCTGGTTCCCTGGCGGAGGAGGCCGCCCGCTCTGGCAGACAAGAGTATGCCGAGGGCGACGGCATCGCCGTGGTGGCCAACCCCGTCCTGTGGAAGGGTCGGCTGGCAAAGGTAATTGTCGTCACCGTTCCCTTGGAACACCGGAGTGTCCTGGAGCCGCAGTTGGGCCGTTCGGTTTGGGAGCCCTATCTCGGAATCCAACCCGAGGCGGTGACCGCCTTGTCTTGACGGTCCGGTCAGGTAGTTCGATAATTATAGTAAGACAATCTATTAGAACAACAGGCAAAAAGAGAGACCATGCCGCCACGCCGTAAATCCAGGACCATCACCTTCTCCCTGCCCCCGGAGATGTTCGACCAGGTGCAGAGGATGAAGGACGAAGAGGGCCGCGATATGAGCGAGTTGGTGCGCGAAGCCCTCCGCCTGTACATGGAAGAGAGAGAATTGCGCCGAGAGCATCGCCTGGAACGGCTGCGCTTCCGGCAGAATGAACGTGAAGATGAACGAGGAGGACACAGCGATGAGTAAGAACACCGATCTGGCCCCCGTGGCACTCTACGCCCGGGTATCCAGCGACCGCCAGGACGTGGACCTGTCGGTGGCCGCCCAGCTTCGGGCGCTGCGCGACTACGCCGACAAAAACGGCTACATGGTGGTACGGGAGTTCATCGACGAGGCCGAAAGCGGCAGGATCGCCGACCGGCCCCAGTTCCGTCGAATGCTGGATGAGGCGTCGAAGCCCGACTCTCCCTTCCAGGAAATCTTGGTCTGGAAGTTTTCCAGGTTCACCCGCAAGCGAGAGCACGCCGTGGCCTTCAAGTCCATGCTCCGCAGGAAAGGCATCCGCGTGGTGTCTATCACCGAACACGCGGACGACACCCCCACCGGCAAACTCATGGAGGCCATCATCGAGTCCGTGGACGAGTTTTACTCGGAGAATTTGGCCCAGGAGGTGACGCGGGGAATGCGCGAGGCCGCCTCCCGGGGCTTCTGGATGACCACCAACGCTCCCTACGGCTACCGGCGGGTCTACGTCCAGGATGGAGCCAAGAAGCGCCCCCGGCTGGAACTGAACCCGCCCCACGACGCCGTGGTAAGGCGCATTTTCGACCTCACCCTCCAGGGTAGGACATCCCTGGACATCTTCAAGACCCTGAACGCCGAGGGCATTCCCTCTTCCAGCGGAAAGCGGTGGAGCAAGACCACCATCCACAAGATACTCTGCAACGAGGCCTACACCGGCACTCTGGTTTGGGGAACCAATGGCAAGGACGGCCAGGAGCCGGTGCGGGTGGAGAACGCCTTCCCTGCCATAGTTTCCCGGCAGGAGTTCCAGAGGGTCAGGAAGCTGCTGGAGGCCCGCGCCCCGGCGGTAACCCATCCGCGCCGCGCCGCCAGCCCCTACCTGCTCAGCGGCCTGGCCATGTGCGAGACCTGCGGCAAGGCCCTCACCGCCTCCGAAGCCAAGAGCGGCAAGTATACCTACTACGTCTGCCAATCCCTGCTCAAGAAGGGCAGCGGGTCCTGCGATACACCCAGGCTCAACGCCAAGGGTTTCGAGGAGATCATCATCTGCAGCATCCGGGACAACATCCTCACAGAGTCCAACATCCGCGACCTGGTGAAGCTCTTGGACGAGGAGATGGACGGGGTGGCCCGGGAACAGCGGCAGAACCTGGAAACTGTCGAGGCCGAGTTGGAGGAGGTCAAGCGGAAACTGGACCGCATCTGGCACTTCGTGGAGAGCACCGACCTGGACATGGCCGACGCATCGGACCGCATCCTGGAACACCGCCACCGCCGTGAACAACTGGAAGCCGCCGCCGAGGAGGCGCGCGCCGTCCTATCTCAGAGGCGGCAACTCCTGGACAGTGCCGATATCGTCGCCGCCTTTGCCCAGGACATGAGCGAATTTCTGAAGACCAGCGAACTCACCGAGACCAAAGCCTTCGTGCGGTCATTCGTCAAGGAGGTGCTGGTCCGGCCCGGTGGGGCGACGATTGTCTATACGATCCCCACGCCGGAAGATAGCCCCATAGAGGGAGCAGACGCTACCGAAATCGCCCTGAACGGCGGAGTTCGCAGTATTGGATATGGTGGTACCCCTGGAGGGACTCGAACCCCCGACGCGCAACTTAGGACGCTGCCGCTCTATCCTCTGAGCTACAGGGGCCTGTGATGGAACAACCGGTGCGTTTGGTGGAGACAGGGGGGATCGAACCCCCAACCTCGGCATTGCGAACGCCGCGCTCTCCCAATTGAGCTATGTCCCCACGGCATACTCGCCCGCCTCAATGACACGGGCAGTGTATATTCAATCGTAGGGGCGCACTTTGTTGGCTGTCAAGTCGTGAAATTCGCCGAGAGTTGCTGGAACCGACAGCCGCCTTGCACCCTCCTCTTCGACCCCTCCTTGAGTCCACGAGAAAGTGCGGAATGATTCCGGGATATGATCTCGGGCGATGCTACAATTGGCCAGTGAATCAAAGGAGTGCGGAGATCACGCAGCACATTGGAGGGACGTTATGGCAACTCTGGTAACCGGGGGAACCGGGTTCGTCGGGGCCAACATCGTTCGTGAACTGGCCCGCGCCGGCCACGAGGTCATCAGCTACGACGTCGCTCCCGCCAATGATCTCGTGCGTCATTTCGTATCCGAATGGGCAGGCCGGATTGCCTTCGTCCAAGGCGACGTCCGCGACTCCGATGCTGTGGCAGCTCTGGGCGCCAGCCACAGCATCGACAAGGTCATCCACGCCGTGACCTACACGGTGAACCAGCACGCGCTTGAGGTGGAGCGTGCCCGTGATGTGGTGGGCATCAACATCGGGGGGCTTGCCAATGTGCTGGAGCTGGCGCGAATTGCCTCTGTGCAACGATTCCTCTACGTGAGCTCGGGCGCTGCCTACGGGGTATCGGCTGGTACCGACCAGACCTACAGCGAGGACATGCCGGTGTCGCCGGACTCCATGTACGGCATCACCAAGTACGCTGGGGAACTGATCACGCGTCGGTATGGAGAGTTGTACGGAATGTCGACGGTGAGCGTCAGGCTGAGCACTCCCTACGGCCCCATGGAACGGGTGACAGGCCACCGTGCCGTGATGTCGGCCCTGTACCAGTGGACCGGACAGATAGCCCGTGGTGAACCGCTTCAGGTGCAGACGGACTCCTTCGACCCTGAGGAGGGACGCGACTACACCTACTCGGTGGACACGGCGCGGGGCCTGCAAACCATACTCGACGCCCCGGAACTCCCCCACGACCTGTACAACCTGACCGCCGGGCCGTGGATCACCTACCGGGAGATACTGGAGACGCTGGCCGAGCTGGAACCAGGCAGCCCGGCGCCCGCAGCCGTAGCCGATGGGGCGGCGGCGAGAGCGCGAGCGTCGGTGCCTTCGAGGGGCCCGCTGTCGGGGCATCGTCTGCGGCAGGACCTCGGGTGGCAGCCGGACTTCGACCTGCGGGGCGCCCTCGTCGACTACCTGCAGTGGCGGCGGAGTGCGGAGTTTACGGACTGACCGGAATGTGGAGTTCTCCGAAGACTCGGGAGTAGGCTTGATGGATGTTCAGCCCTTTACCATCGACGTTCCCCAGGATGTCCTGGACGACTTGGCGGTGCGGCTGGCCGACACTCGCTGGCCGGACGAAATTATGGATTCCGGTTGGGACTACGGGACGAACCTGGCGTACATGCGGGACCTGGTCGAGTACTGGCGGACGGAGTTCGACTGGCGCGCACAAGAGCGAAGGCTGAACGATTTCGAGCACTTCCGGGCCGATGTTGACGTCCTCGGCATCCATTTCATCCACGAGCGTGGCAGGGGGCCTGACCCGTTCCCTCTGATTATCTCCCACGGCTGGCCCGGCTCCGTTGTGGAAATGCTGCGAATCATACCGATGCTGACTGACCCGGCGGCCTACGGCGGCGATCCGGCAGACTCGTTCGACGTGGTGGTGCCGTCGCTGCCCGGCTACGGGTTCTCGGACAAGCCGGTCAATCGGGGAATGAGCAACAGGCGCATCGCCGGGGTGTGGCACAAGCTTATGACCGAGGGCCTGGGATACTCTCGCTTCGGAGCGCAGGGAGGCGACTGGGGCGGGATGATCAGCTCCCGGCTGGGGTTCGACTTCCCCGATTCCGTGGCTGGGGTGCACCTGAACCTCATGACCGGCGTGCCGGCGTTCCGTGGCGATCCCGACCCGCCGCTGACGGACGCTGAACAGAAGTTCATTCGCCAGGCCCGACGGTGGTTCGAGGACGAGGGCGGCTATTTCCATATCCAGCGCACCAAGCCGCAGACGCTAGGCTACGGCCTCAACGACTCTCCCGTCGGCCTCGCCGCCTGGATCATCGAAAAGTTCCGCACCTGGTCGGACTGCGGAGGGAATCCCGAGAACAGCTACTCGCGTGACGAACTGCTGACCAACATCATGCTCTACTGGGTGAACCAGACCGGGCCGTCGTCGGTGCGCCATTACTATGAGAACCGCGTCGACAACTGGCGGTTCGAGCCCGGTGAGCGGGTGGAACCGCCTTGCGCCGTGGCCGTGTTCCCGGTGGAGATCAACCGCCCGCCCCGCGAGTGGGCCGAGCGCACTCACAACGTGCAGCGATGGACGGAGATGCCCCGAGGCGGCCACTTTGCAGCCATGGAGCAGCCGGAGCTGCTGGCAGAGGACATACGGGCCTTTTTCCGGACAGTGCGATGACACGGTTCGATCCTCTGAAGCAGGTCTCAAATGGGTAGCAGCGCCAGCAACCGGCAATGGTTCGGCTTGAAGGCTATCGGCTAGTACTACAGCCGCACATTCATTACGCCGGATACTTGGAGCCCGATGACTTGCTTGCTTCTGCCACCTGCAAGCACTAGGTCCGTAGCTGGATATTTGCGATTCTCCGAGATATACACCCTGTGGCCGGGCAACAGCGACTGTAGTATTAGTGCCAATCGTGGGCGGCTGGCATGGACACCTGCGGGTCGATGGCCTGCAGGTCCATCACCACCAGGCTGGTTGTCCCGTCCCAGCGCGACACCACACCACGGGCCAGGATGATCCGGCTCTGCAGCTGCCGGCGCCGGCGGGCGAATACCGTGGGCCACAGGATCAGCTGCACGTCTCCCTCCTCGTCCTCGATGGTCACGAACACCGTACCCTCCTGTCCCTTGGGGTGCTGCCGGGCGATGGGCCAGCCGGCCACCAGCGCCTCCTCGCCCTCCTCCAGCCTGTACACCGCCGTGGTCGTCAGCACGTCGGGCGCCAGATCGGGACGCACGAATTCCATCAGGTGGCCCTGTGGGTAGATGCCCATGACCTCGTACTCCCCGGCCATCCTCTCGTAAGCCGTAAAATCACGCATCTCGTGAGCTTCACCCTCCAGCAGCAGGGGCAGCGCCGCCTGGCCGTTGCGGCCCGGACGCGTGGCCAGCCCGGCATCCCACAAGGCGGCCCGGCGGTTGGGCGTGACCCCATCGAAGACCCCCGCCTGCACCAGCGACAGCACTGCCTGGGGCTTCAGCCCGGTGCGACGCACCAGGTCGCTCGCACTGGTGTAGCGACCGCCCCGTTCCCGCTCCGACACGATCAGCTTTGCCGATTCCGGCCCAACGTCCTTGATGAACCGCAACCCCACCAGAACCGACCCGTCCTCTGTGATGCACGCCATCTCGCTCCGGTTGACGCAGGGGTTCAGGAAGGGCACTCCGAACCGCCGTGCGTCCTGTTTCAGCGTCTCCATGGGGTAGAAGCCCATTGGCTGGTTGTTGATCAGGCCCACGAAGAACTCCACCGGGTGGTAGCGCTTGAGCCAGGCGGCCTGGTAGGCGGTGATGGCGAAGGCGTGAGAGTGCGACTCGGGGAACATGTAATGCCCGTTCAGCTTGGCGAATATCTTGCGCGCCGCGTCCTCGGGCACGCCGTTGCGCCGCGCTCCTTCGCGGAACTGCTGCCATAAGCCGTCGATCAGGTGCGCATTGTTGGGTCGCGCAAAGGCCCGCCGCAGCTCGTCGGCCTGGGCGGCGGTGAACCCTGCCACGTCCATCACCAGCTGCACCACCTGCTCCTGCCAGACGATGATGCCGAATCCCCGTGCCAGCGCCCGCTCCTCCAGCGGGTGGTCGTAGTCCCACGTCGCGCCGTGCCGGTAGCGCTCCACGAACTGCGAGACGGCGCTGCCCTGCACTCCAACTCCGGGACGGATGAGCGCCACCTGGTACGCCAGGTCCTGCAAGTCCCGCGAGTTCAGCCGCTGGCCCATCTTGAGCTGCGCCGGCGATTGCAGCAGAAAGACTCCCTTGGCCTTGCCCTGGTTGATCAGGTCGTAGACCAGCGGGTCCCGGTGGTCGATGCGCGAAAGGTCGGGACGGTGCCCCTCGCGCTCCTCGATCATGTCCAGCGCCTCCTCCAGTTGGTCCAGCACCGGCAGCGAGAGCAGGTCGATCTTGGCGAAACCGGCGTCGGCCACGCTGTCCTTATTCCAGTCCATGATGTAGCGCCCCTCCATGGCCCCGGCGCGGACGGGCACCATCTCGGGGATGGGCGCGCTGCTGAGGATCATCCCACCCACGTGCTGCCCCAGACCCTTGGGCGCGCCAATCAATTGCGGGGCCAGATCGATCAGGTCCCGCCAGCCGGGGGCATCCACGCGCTCGTGAAACGCGGGCAGCTCCCCCATCTCGATGGCCAGCGAGTCTGCGTCGTGCGATTGCAATTGGCCGGACAGCAGCGACAGCTCGTCCCGGGGCAGGCCCAGCGCCTTGCCCAGGTCCTGGATCACTCCCTTGAGCCGGTAGGTGGAGACGGCCCCGGCCAGCACGGCGTACTCTGGCCCGAACCGCCGGTGCACCCGCTGGATCAGCTCATCGCGCAGCTGGCGAGGGAAGTCCAGATCGATATCAGGCAGCAGGCTGGTGTCGTCGGAGATGAAGCGCTCCAGGGTCAGGTCCCACTGCAATGGATCGACGTGGCTGATGCCGATGAGGTAGCCCACCAGCAGCGCCACCGACGAGCCTCGCCCCCGGCCCGGCGGCCGCTCCTCCAGCGGCATCTCCGGCTGCGACAGACCGCGCTCCTCCATGATCTTCTGCGCGATCTGCACGATCTCCCGGTAGAGCAGCAGGAACCCCGACAGGTTGTGCAGCTCGATCAGCCGGAACTCCTCCCGCAGCCGCTCCGCCACCTTGGGAGTCACCGAGCCGTACCGCCGGATGGCCGCCTCGTAGCACAGCTGCTGCAGATAGGTGTCCGGAGTGTACCCCTGCGGCACGTCGGCGTCGGGCAGCGTGTAGCCCAGGTCGGCGCTCAGATCGAACTCGCACATCCCGGCGATGCGGCGTGTGTTGGCGATGACCTCGGGACAGTGGCTGAACAGCTCCTCCATCTCGCACGGCGGCTTCAGGTACAGGTGATGGTTGGGTTGAATATGGCGCAGGGCCTGGTCGATGGTGGTGTTGTGGCTGGCGGCCACCAGGGCATGCTGCAGTCGGTAGCGCTCCGGCACGTGGTAGTGCACGTCATTGGTGGCCACTACCGGCGCGCCCACCCTGTCGGCCAGCGCCGCGAGGTCACGGTTGCGCCGGACGTCGCCCTGCAGAAAGTTCTGTTGCAACTCCACGTACACCGAGTCGCTGCCAAACCAGTCCAGGTAGTCGTACAGTAGCTGCTTCGCCTCAACGGCCTTGTTCCCCTCCAGCAGCGCCGAGACCGGCCCGTTGCGCCCCCCGGTGAGCAACACCAGCCCGGAGGAGTGCTCCGGGAGCAGGAGCGGGTCGAGCCTGGGGTCCTTCCGATCGGCGGCGTTGGCCAGGGTGAACAGGCGCGATAGGTTGCCGTAGCCCTCCCGTGTTTTCGCCAGCAGCGCCAGGCGGCTGCCGTCAGTCAGCGTCAGTTCGCCGCCGGTAATGGGCTTGAGGCCCAGGCCGTTGGCCTGCCGCGCGAAGTCCAACGCCCCGCAAAGGTTGGTGTCGGTCAGGGCCAGGCAGCCGTAGCCCTGCTCCACAGCCTCGGCCAGCAGCTCGTGGGTGTGGGATGCGCCCAGCCCGAAGGAGTGGAAGCTCTTGGCGTGGAGCTCGACGTAACCGTTGTATCCGTTATACATGGAGAGTCCTGGCGCTAGTGTCCCTGCTGGTACCAGCAGCCATCGTGCTGGTCCCGGAACAGGGTGACCTGCCCCCCGTTCTCCCGCTCCACCCGGTAGTAGGTCCTGGTCAAGGGTCTGGGCAACCACCACAGGTCGAAGGTCCAGCAGTCCTCGATGCGCGCCACCTGGTGCCATCCGTCCTTTTTGGACCCGACCCCCTGCCGGATGGCCTCGGGCAGCCCGTTCCGGTCCTCCCGCACCATCACGGGCTCCGGCGACAGCAGGGGGCGGAGCTCGCCGCCCAGCGGGTCCAGCGGCGTCTGCACCGCCCGCATCTCCGGCGCCGGGTGCCAGGGCGCCACCTCCACCACCCGGTACAGCGCCGGACGCTTGACCGGCCCGACGTTTGCGTCTCCTTCGTCCAGATCCTGTCCTCCGGTTTTAGCCCCCGGCACAGAGCGATAGCGTTCAGCGTACCGGCCTTGAGTCCGGGTCTGGAGACGCCGCTCCGCCTCCAAGATCCGACCCCGCCGGTCCTCTCGCACGTCGGGCAGCAGGCCGATTTGCGACCCCGACTCGCCGGTGAAGCCCGACAGCGTCAGCGCCATCCCGTCCACGGGAACCTCGGGCGGCTCGGCCTCCAGGCGGCTGCGCACGATGAAGGACGCCCGCTCCCAGCGTCCCACGCTCTCCTGGAAGTTGACGGTCCTCTCCCATGGCGCAGAGGCGAACACCGGGCATTCCAGCGAGGCCCGCCCGGCGTACCGCCCCCGCATGACGGGGCGGGCGTAGGCACGGCGCAGCAGCGTGTCCGACGCCACCAGCAGCATCTCCAGCGACGTGGACGAGAAGGGCAACGAGGTCTCCTCGGTCACCGTTTCCTCGTACTCCAGCGGGACCAGGGCCCGGTCGTCGCGGCCGTTGGCCAGATTCCAGATCCACTCGCCCTCCCGCCCAAACTGGTCCACCAGTCGGTCCACGTTTATGGCGGCCACCTGGCCCAGGGTGTGCAGGCCGAAGCGATGCAGGGCGGATATGGTATTCTCAGACACCGGTAGCAGGGCGATGGGACGCGGCGCCAGGAAGGTCGCGGCATCCGGCGGCACCTTGGCGGCCCGGCCATGATCGCTGCTGCGAGCTGCCACCATCGCCGTGAACTTGCCCTCGCCGATGCCGGCCCGGGGCGCCAGGTACTGGGGGACGGCGTTCAGCAGGGCGAGTACCAGCCGCTCCTCGCCGCCGTACATGGATTCCAGTCCGTCCAGGGCAACGTTGACAACGCCCAGCCCGGCGTCCTCCACCCGGTCGCTGATACCCTGCAGGGAGGTCAGCACCTGCCGGAACACCCGGCGGTAGTGAGGTTCGTCCGCATCCAGCACGACGGCTTCAGCTCCCCCCTCTCGCCCGCGAGAAGGGCTTTCAGACTGGTACGATAACGCCCGCTCCAGCGGCATCCCTGCCGATACCGCCGTGGCCGCAGGAAAGTAATCGACCACCACGGGCCGGGACTTGCTCCGGTCGGCGATGAGGACGGGCTGGTCCTTCAGGTGGGGGTGCCGTTGCATTTCGGCCTTGGCCCGCAGGTGGGTGATGAGGACACAGGCGACTTTCAATTCGGCTCCGTGTGGTCAGTCCGCAACTGTCTGAACTGCCACCACAGAGCGTCAGCGTGCTGCGTGGTGGCCTTGGCTGACGGCACTGTTTTGGAACAGCTTCAGCTTTGGGAAGTAGATGTTATAGAACATAAGTTCACACGTCAACAGGGCTTCGACACCAATCTTCAGGTGCAATTTGAAAGTGTCGCCGGCCTGAATTTTGTCTGAACTGTGATTCGTTTGATTTCCGGATTTCGCTGAAGGACCTGAATCCTGTTTATCCTTTAATCCTGTGAATCCTGATTCAGACAATGCCTTGGCAATTGCGCACACTCGCTCACACCGGCGGCTGTCCCAACCATTCATCAGAAAACCAACACATCCAGCAGAGGTGCCCAATGACGAGCCTCGAAACAGCACTGCAGGAAATCAAGTCCTACGTGGAGACCAGGATGCAGGAGGTCAACATGCCTGGGCTGGCCCTCGCGGTGACCAGTCGCGACAGCCTCCTCGAGGTCGCAACCTTCGGATATGCCGACATCGCCGCGCGCTCGCCTGTCCAGGAAGGCACCATGTTCGAGGTCGGCTCCATCGGCAAGTCCTTCACCAACATCGCCCTGATGCAGCTGCACGACGAGGGCCGTCTGGACCTGCACGCACCGGTCAGTCATTATCTGCCGTGGTTTGAAGTTCAATCAGCCAATCCCGTTGAACCCGGAAGGCCCATCACCACCCACCACCTGATGTCCCATACCTCCGGGCTGGGTTCAGGGACCGACATCGGGACCCACGGTCTCTACGAGGCGTGGGCGCTGCGCGACCAACGCACGGGATCTCCTCCCGGCAGCCACTTCCGGTACTCGAACGTCGGCTACAAGGCGCTGGGATTCCTGCTGGAGGAACTGGACGGCCGTTCCTACCAGGAGTCCATCCAGGCCAGAGTGCTCGACCCCCTCGGCATGCGGAATTCTCACCCGGTCATCGGTTACGACACGCGGAAACTGGCCGCCGTGGGCTACCGCAGCTTCTACGACGACCGCCCGGAGCACGTGGACCACGGCCTGGTCCCGGCCATGTGGACCGAGTACGGGGTCGGGGATGGCTGCCAGGCATCCACCGCCGGGGATATGGCCACCTACCTGAGAATGTACATGAACGGCGGAGCCGGCCCAAATGGCCGTGTGCTTTCCGAGGAGAGCTTCCGATTGATGACGCAGAAGGTGATCGCCACCCCGCAGTGGGGCGGCGCCCACTACGGCTACGGGCTCATCCTTGCCGACATCGACGGACACGCCTACGTGGGCCACGGCGGCAGCACCACGGGGTTCGTATCGGCCATGATCGCGGATGTCGACGAGGGAATCGGGGTGGTGGTCCTGATCAACGGGCTGGTGCAGTCTTTCGGAGCCGCAAACATGGCATTGCACATGCTCGGCGTGTTGCGGGCAGGGATTAATGGCCAGGAAATGCCCGCGTATCCGGAGGCACCGGACTGGGGAGCAGTCAGCAACGCAGCAGAGTACGAGGGCACCTACATTTCAGGAAATGACAGACTCCAGATCACCTCCGTAGCCGGGGGGCTCTCGCTGCGATGGCAGAACGAGGATGTCGCGCTGGAACGCTACGGGCAGGACAGCTTTTACGTGCCACACCCCGACCTGGAACACCACCTCCTGGAGTTTGGACGGGATGGGGAGAATGTGGTGGAAGTATTTCACGGTCCCGGATGGTATACAGAGGCGGGATACTCCGGCCCTGATCGGTTCGATTACCCCGCCGACTGGGACAGCTACTGCGGGCACTACCGGACCTACAACTTCGGGCTGACCAACTTCCGCGTTGCGGTGCGGAAGGGATTTCTGCTCCTGCTCTACCCGGGAGGCGGCCACGCACCCCTGATTCCCCTGGACGATGGACTGTTCCGGATCGGAGACGATCCCACATCACCCGAGACCGTCCGGTTCGACGCCGTGGCGTCCGGCAGAGCGTTGCGGGCGGTCTACTCCGGCTGCCCCTACTACCGCACGTATACGCCGTGAACGGGCAAGGCCTTTGGTTCTCCCTCTCTCTCGCAGGGAGAGGGAATTATAAAAACCCCCGGCTGAGCGGCGCTTTTCGCTTGGCGTTTTCCTGTCTTCACAAGTCCTTAAAGGTTTGTCCGTATCCTGTTAGGGTTGTTTGGAGAGGCCTGAATTCGAGGGAGTCCCAATGCTCAGCCAACTGGACCGGGACAATGCAGAATCACCAATGAGTGCCGTCCGCGACGCTCCACCGGTTAACGGCGTTGCCGGCAGTTGCCGGCACAACTTGCCGTCATTGCGGGAGCCAGGCAGCCAAGAATTGACCAATACAGCCATCTCCGGTCTGATGGGGGCCGACCAATGAGCACTACCGACATCGACGCGATACTCAACCGAGGCGGCTCGCGCAAGCGCTGGCTTATTTTGGCCGGGGCAGCGGTGGTCATTGCTGCCGTCGTGGTTGCCGCGCTGTTGCTGACCAGGTCGGACGAGGAGGATGTTGTATTCGAGCCGGAACGCGTCGAGGCAGTTACGGGACGTCTTACCACCGAGATCGGCCTGTCAGGTTCAGCGGTGTCCGAACGCAGCGCTACGCTGAGTTTCGAGGCGGGCGGGGTGGTGGCCTCGGTCGCCGTCTCAGAAGGGAGCGAAGTCCGGGAGGGCGATTCTCTGGCCTCCCTTGATGATGCCGGGGCGCAGCGCAGTGTCCAGACCGCCGAGGTGCAACTGGAGCTGGCGCAGCTGCGCCTCCAGGACCTGCTGGCCGAACCCGAGCCGTCGGCCATCGCCTCCGCGAACCAGGCGATAGTGTCGGCGAAATCACAGGTAGTAAGCGCGGAACAGGCCCTGGAACTGCTTTCTGAGCCTCCCAGCGCCGCCGACCTCGCCAGTGCCGAGCAGGCCGTGGCCAGCGCCCTCAGGGAACTCTCCAGTGCCGAGCAGGCCCTGGAGGAACTGTCAGACCCACCCAGCGCTGCCGACTTGGCCAGTGCCGAGCAGGCCGTGGCCAGCGCCCTCAGGGAACTCTCCAGCGCGGAACAGGCTCTTGCCCTCCTCTCCGAGCCACCGGACGCCAGCGACTTGAGCAGCGCGGAGCAGGCCGTGGCCAGTGCGCTGAGGGAGATTTCCAGCACAGAGCAGGCCCTGAATAACCTGACCGCCGGACCCACAGACGCGGAAGTTTCGGAGTCCCGTTCGGAGGTGATGCAGGCGCAGGTAACGTTCGCGGACTCGACCAGAGTCGAGGAGGAACTGAACGAGACCCTCACCAATGATTGGGAGGAGTTCTGCGAGCGATACAGCGGGCTGATTTCGAGCGACGAGGTGATCAGGTCGATCTGCGATTCTGACCCTCCTCTATCTGAGGCCCAGATGGATGCGCTGGAGGAATCCTTCGAGGAAAGGTCGGCAGCCTACGAGAGCCTCGGTACGGCATTGATCGAGGCCAACCTGGCCTACGTCGGCGCACACGCTGACATGGATTCGGCGCTTTCCTCCCTGGCATCGGCAGAGGAAGCTCTGGGCGAACTTCTCACGCCGCCCTCCGATGAAGACCTCTTCCAGGCCCGACAGGCAATTGAGGCTGCTAAGGCCAGCCACGCATCGGCGGTGGCCAGGCTTGATGACCTGACGACGCGCGCCAGCGCGGAAGACGTTTACCAGGCCGAACAGGCTCTCGAAGCAGCCAGGGCCAGCCACACCGCAGCGGTGGCCAGGCTGAATGACCTGAGGGCGCAGGCCAGCGCGGAGGACGTTTACCAGGCCGAGCAGGCTGTTGAAGCAGCCAGGGCCAGCCACACCGCGGCGATGGCCAGACTTGAGGAACTGCAAGCCGCCACAGACGAAGGAGAGTTCGATCAGGCCCAGGCCGCGCTGGAGAGTGCCCAGGCCAGTCTGGACAGCGCCCAGGCACACTACGACGAACTGGTGGCGGGGCCCTCCGAGAATGCCATTGCCCAGCAGAGGCAGGACCTGCGCCTGGCGGAAATCTCCGTTGAGGAGGCCCGTGCGGCCCTTGCCAGCCTGACCATTCTCGCTCCGTTCGACGGTTTCGTGGAGGCCGTCAATATCCTGCCAGGTGATCGTATCTCCGCAGGGTCCGTAGCGGTTACGCTCAGCACATCGAACCGGATGCTGATCGAGCTCACAGTGACCGAGGAGGAACTGCTCGACCTTGAGGTGGGTCAGACCGGAGTGGCATCATTCGATGCAATTGACGGAACGGACTATCCCGTGCGGGTTGAATCCATAAGCCGCGTTCCCAACGCAGAGCAGGGAGTGGTTACCTACGAGGTGGCGGCCCGCATTCTGACCGGGACTGAAGCCGATACGGACGCCATCGCAGCAAGGACCGGCGGACGGGCACCGGGGGGAGCCGGCGGCGGCTTCGCCGGTGGAGCAGGAGGAGGGCCCTTCGCCGGTTTGGAGCTGCCGGAGGGCGTGACTGCGGAAGAATTCAGGCAGGCCATTCTCAGTGGAGAGCCACTGCCTGAGGGCATGGAACTCCCGGAACAGGTCCAGCAGATGATCGAGACCCTTCGTGCATCCGGCCAACTCGGCCGCCTTGCTGGCGCACAGCAGGGCCAGGCCGCAGGTCAGAATGCCGGGGAACAGGATGCGGGGGAACAGTCCTCCGATTCCCCAGACATTCCCCTGCCGGCCCCCGGCATGAGCGCCAGCGTTACCATCCTCACTGAGGTCCGTCCACCCGCGGTGCTGGTCCCGGTCTCCGCTGTTCGACAACTCGACGGGGCCTGGTTCGTCAGCATTCCCGCTCCCGCTAGCGACGAAGCGGACGCCGGATTCGAACGGGCATTCGTCGAGGTCGGCGAGTCTGACGGGACACAGGTCGAGATTCTGAGCGGTATCGAGATGGGCGCCATATTGCTGGTCGGCGCCGACAATGCCGGTATTGCATTCAGCGCCACGCTGCAGCAGCCCCAGGCCAATCCGGGATTCGGAGGCTTCGGCCCCGGAGGGGGCGGAGGCGGAGGCGGACGGTGATCGCTCTCCAGAACGTGTCCCGCAGTTACTCCATCGGCGGCGCGGAGGTGCATGCCCTGGCCGGAGTAGACCTCGAGGTCGACAAGGGAGACTTCGTCGCGGTTATGGGGCAGTCGGGCTCGGGCAAAACGACGATGATGAACATCATCGGCCTCCTGGACCGGCCCAGTGCGGGGCGGTATGTGTTCGAGGGCCACGACGTCTCACAGTTGCCGGAAAACACCCGAGCCCGGCTGCGGGGGCAGGCCTTCGGGTTCGTGTTCCAGTCCTACAACCTGCTGCCGCGACTGACAGCGCTGGAGCAGGTCGAACTGCCGCTGATATACCAGGGCATCCGAAACCGGCGCCGCCGCGCCGCCGAGGCCCTGGAACGGGTGGGCCTTCTGGACCGCATCTCACATCAGCCTACAGAACTCTCCGGCGGCGAACAGCAGCGAGTCACCATCGCCCGGTCGCTGGTGTCCAATCCACTGGTGCTGCTGGCCGACGAACCAACAGGCGCGCTGGATTCCGCCACGGGACACGACCTGATGACTTTGCTGAAACAGCTGGTGGACGAGGCTGGTCTGACCATAGTACTGGTGACTCACGAGCAGGAGGTCGCCAGCTACGCCAGGCGCATCATCCGGATGCGCGATGGCCGGATCATCGAGGACAGCGGTACCGGGCGCGCCCCCACTCTAACCCTCCCCCCGAGGGATAGGGGACTGGGGGGCGATAGGCTGTGAGCCTTCTCGACACCGTCAGAATCGCACTGCGCGCCATCTTCGCCAACAGGCTGAGGAGCGCGTTGACATCTCTTGGTCTAATCATAGGGGTCAGCTCGGTAATAATCCTGATTGCCATCGGGCAAGGCACGCAAAAGGGAGTGACCGACCGAATCGAGGGACTGGGCACCGGCCTAATATTTATTGAATCCAGTGCCGCGGCGACAACGTCCCAGGGTGGCGGATTCGCCGGTCTGGCCTCCTCCACGCTGGTGCAGGGCGATGCCAACGCCATGATGTCTAACGGCATCCCCGGTGTCACTTCGGTGGCCGCCCGCATGTCCTTCGACGCGCAGGCCATCGCGGGCGGCAACAACGTGGGGTCGGAGATCGTCATGACCTCCAGCGAGTATTCAGAGGTACGGGATCTGGACCTGCGGTACGGCTCGTTCATCACGGAATTTCACGATAATGAGCGGTCTCTTGTGGCCGTACTGGGGGCACGCGTAGCAGATACGCTGTACCCCGGCATTGATCCCGTTGGCCAGGAGGTGCGCCTTTCCTTCGCGGGAGGGCGGATCACCCTTGCCTTTGCCGTCATCGGGGTTCTTGAAGCACAGGGGGGAGCCAGCGAGGCGGATGACCAGGTGTTCCTGCCGATCAGCGCCATGGCGGGACGACTGCGCTTCCTCTACACGCCGTCCGGAGACCTCCGCGTCTCCCAGATCGACGTTCAGACGGACAGCAATGCAGACGGGGAGCGGGTCAAGGAGGACATCAGCGAATTGTTGCTCTTCCTGCACGATACGACCGAGCCGGATTTTGTGATCCAGAGCCAGGACGACTTGATCAGCGCGGCCACCGAGGTCAGCAACACTCTCTCCATCCTCCTGGGCAGCATCGCCGGCATTTCGCTGGTAGTGGGAGGCATCGGGGTGATGAACATCATGCTGGTGTCGGTAACCGAGAGGACCCGCGAGATTGGCATCCGGCGCGCGGTGGGCGCCACCACTCGCGACATTGTGATGCAGTTTGTAGCCGAGGCATTGATGCTCAGCGTTTTCGGCGGCATCGTCGGAATCGCCATTGGCATCGGCGCGTCCATAGCCATCAATGGCCGGGAGCTGGGAGGCCAGGAAATGATTACGCTGATTCAGCCGTGGAGCATTGCGGCGGCCTTCCTCGTCGCCGCCGGCGTGGGATTCGCCAGCGGCAGCTATCCGGCCTACCGGGCTACCCTGATCGATCCGGTGGCCGCCCTCCGCAACGAGTGAGGCACTGGAGAGAGCCTCCACATGCAAAATCCCTGCCTCAACTCGCTCTGCGGGTTTGCGACAAGTTCCCTCTCCCTCTGGGGGAGAGTCAGGGTGAGGGGTGTTGCCCCAATGTATGCTGATTGCAATGCTGGTGCCGCTCACGGTCTCACCTCCCACCCTATCGCTTTTTATGCTGGAATGGGGAGCGATCGAATTACCCTGCCTTCAGGGGCGCAAATTCCTTACAGTGTTAGAATACGGCTCAAAATGCCAGCACGGAGCGCGCGCCAGCGACAGTGCCGCGTGCTGACCTCGAATCGGAGCGGATGAGTATGGACGTCAACGACGCAGTGGCACGGATTTTGAAATCGGAGGGCGTGGATTGGGTCTCCTGCTTCCCCTCCAACAACCTGATCGAATCAGCGGCCAGCGAGGGCATTCGCACCGTCATGTTCCGCCAGGAGCGCGGGGCCCTGATGGCCGCCGACGGCTACAGCCGGATGAACGATCGCAACAAGTTTGGCGTGGCCATCACCCAGGGCGGGCCCGGCTCGGAGAACTCCCACGGCGGCATCGCCCAGGCCTTTTCCGACAACATTCCCATCCTGTACCTGGCCGGAGGGCCGGCGCTGGGTCAATACGCCATCAGGCCCAATTTCTCGCCTGTGCGCTCCTACCAGTCGGTGTCCAAGCACGCTGAGGTCATCACCGCGCCGGGACAGGTTGCGGCGGTGATGCGGCGGGCCTTCCACAACCTGCGCAACGGACGGGCGGGCCCCGTAATCGTGGAAATCCCTGCTGATGTGGGAGGGCAGGAAGTCCCTGAGGAATCGCTGGCATACCAGCCGCCCAAGCGCCTGCTGCAATCGCCGTCCCGGAGCGATGTGGCCGAGGCGGCCCGTCTGCTGCTGAACGCCCGTAAGCCGGTCATCTGGTCGGGCATGGGCGTACTGTTCGCATCAGCAACGAATGAGTTACGGGAACTGGCCGAGCTGACCCAGATTCCGGTCTACACCACCATGCCCGGCAAGTCATCATTCGACGAGCGGCATCCGCTGTCCCTGGGAGCGGGTAGCGCCGCCACGTCCCTCCCTGCTCGCACATGGATTCAAGAGTCGGACGTGCTGTTCGCCGTGGGGTCCAGCATGACCCGGACCAGCTACGGCCAGCCCATCCCCGGCGGCAAGGTAATCATCCACAACGTCGAGAGCATCGAGGACATCAACAAAGATTTCTCGGTGGACGTCGGTCTGCCGGGCGATGCAAAGCTGACCCTACAGGCGCTGGTCGACGAAGTGAAGGCACAGATCGGCCAGGCAGGAAGGCAGCCCAATGGCGTCGCCGAGGAGATAGCCGAGGTTCGCAAGGGTTGGCTGGACCAATGGACACCGCTGCTGGAGACAGAAGAGGTGCCCATCAACGCATACCGGGTGATCAACGAGATCGACAGGAACCTGGACCGGGAGAACAGCACGATCACCCACGACGCCGGTGCGCCACGGGACATGATAATGCCCTTCTACACCGCCACCACGCCGCACAGCTACATCGGATGGGGCAAGTCCACCCACCTCGGCTACGGCATCCCGCTGATGATCGGGGCCAAGATGGCTGATCCGGACCGGTTCTGCCTCAACTTCATGGGCGACGGCGCCTTCGGGATGTCCGGCCTGGACATAGAGACCTCGGTACGAGCCGGGGCGCCCATCACCACGGTGGTGCTGAACAACGGCGGCATGGCCACCTACCCGGGCGGCTACCCGGTGGCCAACGAGCTGTTCGGCCTGACGCGAATGGGAGGGAACTACGCCATGATCGCCGAGGGCATGGGCGCCGTTGGCATCACCGTGACCCAGCCATCGGAGATCGCGCCGGCCCTGGTCAGGGCACAGCAGTTGAACCGCGACGGGCGCACCGTCCTGCTCGACATTCACACCAACCTTGAGGGCCGCAAGTCCACTTACTGAACTTCCCGCGCCACTTTCCCTACTCTGAGGGGGAGGGAAAGTGGGGGTGAAATTTTCGCTACGGAAACAGCACTGGTAATTGCGGGTCCCCCTCACCCCAACCCTCTCCCTCAAGGGAGAGGGAGTATTGAAAGGAGACCAGAAATGACACTGTCCGCTAACGCGCCGGTCGCCTCCGATCTGGTGCATCACATCGGCATCGCCGTCGCCAACCTGGACGAGAGCATCGAGTTCTACCGGGGTCTGTTCGGTTTCAAGCCCGACCAGATCATCACCCGCGAAGACATCGGCGTCCGCGGCTGCTTCGTGCCCGTGGGCGAAACCAACCTGGAACTGCTGGAGGGCACCGGCCCGGACAGCCTGATCACCCGCCACATTGCCCAACGCGGCGAGGGCCTGCACCACGTCTGCTTCGAGGTGGAGGAGATCGCCGACAAGCTGACCACCCTGGACGAAATGGGCATCAACCTGATCGACAAAGTGCCGCGCACCGGGTTGATGGGAGGAGACATCGGTTTCCTGCACCCGTCCGCCGCCCGTGGCGTGCTAATAGAGCTGGCACAGCACAGCCACTAGCGTCCCAGCGCTTTTGCATTGGGGGGACGGATGGGCAGCGGTGAGAGAACAGGACAACATTTGTAGTTGTCCTACCCAGTGCAGTTTGTGTTTTAGGGGCGTCCACAAGGGACGCCCCTACCATATTCAGGGCTTGATTCCCACGGCGCAGTGGAATGGCGTCGAGATGAAGAAGGTGCCATTGGCCTCCGCCTGCTCCACCGCCGCTCGCCACTCGGCGGCCTCTCCTGCGTTCAGGGTTGGCAGTATCCCGCCCTGCAGGAATTGCAGCCGCATCCTGTCAGAGAATGTGCTGATAAAGGGAAACATCCTGACATCGGTCAGTTCGAGCCGCGCAAAGCGCTGGTAGAGGGAGGCATCGTCGCACCCCTGGGGGTGGCCACGGTCTTCGACCCACGGCGGCGATTCGATCCTGGTCTTCAGCGCCGGACTGAGGGAAAGGTTAATCCACCGGTTCATGTCGTGAGCATGGCCAAGTACGGCAACCCTGCCACCGGGCCTGGCAACGCGGACCATCTCCGGCAGCATCAGTTCGGCGTTCACTCGCTGAATCACCGTGCTGGAGAAAACAACGTCGAAGCTGTTGTCCTCGAAGGGCAGCTGCTCGGCGCTGCCCTCTCGAAAGCTCACAGCATCGGCTACGCCCTCGCGCCTGGCGATTTCAGCGCCCTCTCGCAGGAAGAAAGTATTGACGTCTATGCCTGTGACCTGGTTTCCGCCGGAGGTCTCCCTGGCCAGCCACCGGCAGAGCACACCGGTCCCGCAACCCACTTCGAGCACACTCTCCCCATCCTGCAACTCCGTCTCGGCGATGAGCCTGCCCACTGCCGACAGGTAGCCGGGCGTTCGCCCTCGCCCCTCCAGGCTTGCCACCATCCCCAATGCGGGGCCCGACAGCGAGATGACGCTAAACCTCTCCCTCAGGGCTGGGATGAGCGGGTCCCACTGGGATGGCGCTGCGCCAAGGGGCAGCAGCACCAGCGGCGGCCCCGAGCCCTGCACCTTGAAATACACGCCGCCTACCTCTCCATCCACAATCGAAGGCGCTGCCCTGCCTTGTGGACGGATGGATTCCGTCCGATCGAGAAAGTCCAGCATAGGCGCGGCAATGTCCCGGCCTCGATGCACTGCCAGGTCGTTGTAGTTGTCCGGGAAGGGGCAGTCGGGCAGAGTGACCGTAGTCGTTTCTGGCAGGGCGGCCATATTGCGAGCAATGGTCTGGGTTGCGCCGCCGCTGTCTCCGTTGAACACGAGCAGCCTGTCCGATAGTGGGGCCAGCGCGTGTGAATCAAACCCCAATGGGCAGACCAGGGTCAGGGAGGCCACAGCCTCGGGGTGGCGGGAGGCCACTCCGTGCCAGTCGTTTAGTCCGCGCGAGGCAAAGTGCGCCCGCTCGATCCCCAACTTTCTGAGCACTCCAAGGATGCTGTTCTCCACAGGGATTTCTGTTTCCGTAGTCATCTTCCTCCACGTCAGCCGAGGCTATCCCGGATTGACTTGTCACAGACAGTTTGGGGGCAGATTAGTATCCGTTTGGGCCCATTAAGAACCGAGTCCGACAGATCCGACGCTTTATGACACTCCATGGTTTAAGTGACCTCGGTTTAAGTGACCTCAGCCCCCTGAAGGGCCTACTTTACGCCGCCAGCAATCGAGGCTATTCCATTTGTTACCGGAATCACAAAGTTGTTTGCTATTTTGACTGGCAGACCGCTAAAATAGCCCAAATGGAGGGCAGTGAGCCTGAGGTGGAACTCCCACTATCTGGTTCCGCTGTTTGCTACGATCCCGGCAGAGTCCATTTTACCAACCAGAGCCTGTTTCCTTTGGTGCTATGAACAGTTTCCACATCTGGACCATCGGCTGTCAGATGAACACGGCGGACTCGGAGCGTCTCGCCTCCGCCCTCGAGCAGATGGGGCTGGAGTCCGCCGAAAACGCCAGCGACGCCGACGTGGTGGTACTCAACTCCTGCGTCGTCCGGCAGTCGGCCGAGGACAAGGTGGTGGGGAACCTGGGCGCCGTCTCCCGGCTGAAGAGGCAGGACCCTGACCGTGTGATCGCCCTGATGGGTTGCATGGTGGGGCCAAAGTCGGACCAGCTAGCTCGCCGCTTTCCCTACGTCGACGTGTTCATGCGTCCGCAGCAGTTCGAGCCCCTGCTGGACCTGCTGGGCGACCGGATGAGTATGGACTGGGAGGGCTGCGTCGGCAACTTGGCGCCAACCCGCCCCGACGTGGCCTGCCACGTTCCGATTATCCACGGCTGTGACCTGATGTGCACCTTCTGCATTATCCCCTACCGCCGGGGCAGGCAGGTCAGCCGCCCGGTGGATGAGGTGGCGCGAGAGGTGGAGCTGCTGGTGTCCCGTGGCGTCAAGGAAGTCACGGTTCTGGGGCAGACGGTGGACGCCTACGGGCACGACCTGCCCGACGAAAGCGGAGGACGGCCCGATCTGGCCACGCTGCTGGCCCGGCTCAACGACATAGGAGGTCTGGACCGTATACGGTTCCTCACCTCGCACCCGAACTTCATGAGCCGTCGCATCATCGAGTCCGTCGCCGAGCTGCCCAAGGTGTGCGAGCACATCAACCTCCCGGTGCAGGCTGGAGACGACGAAGTGCTCACCCGCATGCGCCGGAACTACAGTCGCTCCCAGTACACCGCTCTGGTTCAGGAGATACGCGACACCGTGCCGGGCGCATCGCTGAGCACGGACATCATCGTCGGATTTCCCGGCGAGACCGACGAACAATTCCAGAGGACCTACGACCTTCTGGAAGAACTGCGGATGGACAAGGTGCACTGCGCCGCCTACTCCACACGCCCGGGGACCATCGCAGACCGCACCCTGGAGGACGATGTCCCGCACGAGGTGAAGGTCAGCCGACGCCAGAGTATAGACGCTCTCCAGGAGAAGATTCTCACCGAAGTCAACAATGACTTGATCGGCAACGAGTTCGAAGTGCTGGTGGAAGCACGCAAGAAAGGAAAGTGGCAGGGCCGGACTCGTTCGAACAAACTGGTATTTATACCCATGCAAGAGGGCGACGACGACCGGATGGGTGAACTGTTGAACGTGCGGATCGAACGGGCCGGGGCGTGGTCGCTGCAGGGGCAGCCAGTCTAGAAACCCGGAATTTTGAATGCGGAATTGAGTGACACCCAATCAAGTTTTCCACATTCCGCATTCAAAATTCCACATTTCCCATTCAGCATTCCTCCCGGGAGGGAATCGAAGATGACAACCCGCCGTCGTCCGATTGTACCCATCACGGAACTGGAACACTCGGCCTTTTGCAAGACTGAAGACGAGCTTCCCGCCAAACCACTGGCGGAGGAGCTCGCGGTAAACGTCCGGTGGCAGCAGATTCCCACCGAGTACCTTCACTTCACCGCCGACGAACTGGACGAACGGATCCACGAGGTGCGCGGCAAGCTGGGGGCTTCGGTAACGGTGCTGGGCCACCACTACCAGCGAGAGGAGGTCATCAAGTACGCCGACTTCCAGGGCGACTCGTTCCTGCTTTCCCAGCAGGCGGCCAGCCGACCGGAGGCTGACTACATTATATTCTGCGGCGTGCATTTCATGGCCGAGACCGCCTGCGTGCTGGCCGGTGAGCACCAGCGGGTGATCCTGCCCAATATCACCGCCGGCTGCTCCATGGCCGACATGGCCCCCATGGACGATGTGGATGACGCTTGGGATGACCTGATGGAGGTCCTGGGCCCCAACGAAATAGTCCCTGTCACGTACATGAACTCCATCGCCGGGATCAAGGCCCTGTGCGGACGAAACGGCGGAGCCGTTTGCACTTCGTCCAACGCCGAGGCCGTACTGAAATGGGCCTTCGACCAGGGAAATCGGGTGCTTTTCCTGCCGGACCAGCACCTGGGCCGCAACACGGCGTTGAAGATGGGAGTGCCCCTTGACGAGATGGTGGTCTGGAACCCCTTCCGCAACATGGGGGGCAACACCCCCGAGCAGTTGCGGCGCGCCAAGATGGTGTTGTGGCAGGGGCATTGCTCGGTCCACACCCGCTTTACGGTCAAGCAAATTGAGTTGGCCCGCCAGCGTTTCCCGGATGTGAACGTGCTGGTGCACCCCGAGTGCGTGATGGAAACGGTGCAGGCCGCCGATTTGGTGGGGTCCACCGAGTTCATTCGCAACCAGATCAACAATGCCCCCGCAGGAAGCGTCTGGGCAGTGGGGACTGAGATCAGCCTGGTCAATCGCCTGGCCATCAACAACCCGGACAAGACGGTCTTCTGCCTCGACCCGGTGACCTGCCCCTGCTCCACCATGTACCGCATCCATCCCGCATACGTGCTGTGGGTGATGGAGTCTCTGCTGGAGGGCCACGTGATGAACGAGATCACCGTGCCCGATGACATCCGCCGGGACGCCCTGGTGGCCCTCAACCGAATGCTGGCGCTGCGGTAGTTGTAGAGGACTCAGCAGGAGAAGCCTGTGCCCGAATTTCCGCCCGAAGTCTACAGCCTGATCGACGCGGCGATTGCCGAGGACCAGACGTTCAACGACCCCACGACCTCGGCCCTGGTGCCGCCGGAGATCCGGGGCGTCGGGATGCTGCGTGCCAAGGCCCACGGCGTTCTGGCAGGCGTCGATGTTGGACTGGCTGTCTTCCGGAGGGTGGAGCCCGACCTGGAGCTCGAGGCGCTGATGGCCGACGGCAGTGTGCTTTCGCCGGGCGAGGAAATCGCCCGGGTGGCGGGGCCTGCGGGAGGCATTCTCCGGGCGGAGCGCATCGCCCTGAACTTCATGCAGCGAATGAGCGGCATTGCCAGCCTGACCAACCGCTACGTCCGGGCCATCGAGGGTTCGCGTTCCCGCATCGTGGACACCCGCAAGACTGCGCCGGGGCACCGCTACCTGGACAAGTACGCGGTCAGGACTGGTGGCGGCTACAACCACCGCTACAACCTGGCCGACGGAATTCTGATAAAGGACAACCACATCGAGGCCAACCGTTTCCGGGAAATGGGTCTGCGGCAGGTCATCGAAATGGCCCTGGAGCGCGCCTCGCACACGATTCGCGTCGAGGTGGAAGTGGAGTCACTGGACGATGCCCGGGAAGCGCTGGATGCCGGCGCCCACATCATCATGCTGGACAACATGCCTGTGGAGATGATGCGGGAGGCGATGGGCTTTATCGGCGATCGGGCAGTGGTGGAAGCATCCGGCGGGATTAATTTCAACACCGTCCGCGATGTCGCCAGCACAGGGGTTCACCTCATTTCCATCGGAGAACTCACCCATTCGCCTCCGGCCCTGGACATCAGCCTCGATCTTGAGTTTGAGTAACCTCGCCCGTCAGTGCTAAATCCTGGACGACGCCCTTACCTAAGTAGGGGCGTTGCGATTTTTGTATTCCACAACTGAGGTAAGAGCAAATGGCCAATGCGAAAGACACCATTTCGACCTGCCTGGGACGCAACTGGGGAATGGTCGAGTCCGCTCTGGAGGGTATGGACGAGGAGACACTCGCACGAATCCCCGCCGACCAATGCAATTCCGCCGCGTGGATCCTTTGGCACATGAACCGGGTGATGGACACCTTTCTGAACAGTAGAGTCAGGAACACGCAGCAATTGTGGGTGCAGGACGGATGGGTGGGCCAGTTCGGAATGGCCGATGAGCCGGACGACCGAGGCGTTGGCTGGAGTGCTGACCAGGTGGCGGCGTGGACTCCGCCATCCCGCGACACGCAGCTGGGCTACTACCACGCCGTCAAGTCGGCGATCCAGGATTACCTGGCCCAGGCGACCGAAGAAGAGTTGTCCCGAGAGATTGTCTGGCCACCTTCGGAGGAGCCGCGGCCCATCGCCGCATGCTTCGGCCAGGTGATGTGGGACTACCTCTCTCATGGCGGCCAGATTGCCTATCTAAGGGGCCTCTACCTCGGAATGGGCTGGCACCGGTAGCAATCCAGGTACGGGGAGACCGGGTCCCCGGCTAGTGACGGGAGCGGTGCCTGTCCGCGCTGTCAAGCATTATGGTCACCGGTCCGTCATTCTGGGACTTCACCTGCATGTAAGCCTGGAATCGGCCTGTGGCCACTATCAATCCTGTTTCCCGCAGCAGCGACACCGTGTGCTCGTACAGCCTCTCGGCCAGTTCGGGAGGCGCCGCCCGGGTGAAGTCGGGACGACGTCCACGGCGGGTGTCGGCGTAGAGGGTAAACTGGCTGACCACCAGGACATCACCGCCTGCGTCCGCCACCGAGAGGTTAAACCGGTTTGCGTTATCGGCAAAGATTCGCAGGTTTGCGATCTTGGGGACGAGATACTCGGCGTCTGATTCGTCGTCCTCCGAGGAAACTCCCAGCAGGACCAGGAGTCCGGGACCGATGCTCCCGACAACGGTAGCATCGACCTCAACAGACGCCTCTTTTACCCGTTGAACCAGCGCTCTCATGTGGCGTCGATTGCTCCGCAGTCCGAAAAATAGGAATAGCCGACTGCAAATGCAGCCGGCTATTTCAGAGTTCAGCCAAGGAATGCCCGAGGGGTTTGCAGTTTAGCTGGAACTGGCCGTGCTTGCAGCCGGCGATGCCGACCCACTGTCGGAAGAGCTGCTTCCGCTGTCCGACGAGGAAGTCTCTGCGGGCTTGCTTTCGCTGCTGGACTTTGAGGAATCGCTCCCGTTCTTGCTGGCGCCGTTTTCGACGGGAGGCTTCGGGCGGCCGTAGTCGGTGGTGTAAAACCCGCTGCCCTTATAAATCACAGGAACGGCGTGGTAAACCCGTTGACCTTCCCCGGAGCACTCCGGACAGGTCCCTTTGCCTGCTTCACTGAAGCTTTGGCGCAACTCGAAATGATTGTCACAACTGACGCAACGGTAATCGTATCGAGGCATCGTCATCTCCTGGAAAAGGTCACCTGTAGGCACTCAATGATTAGCAGTGAGGCGGGTGCGACTGCTAATGGTCACCCCACAAATTTATCAGCCACCGCAGCCACTGTCAACGCTATCCAAACGAATCAATTGCTGCCCGTAGATGATGATGAGCTGGTAATTCAGGCGCCTCGAAACGATAGTCTGGGGTCATGGATACCGGAGCAATCCAGGGAGCAGGTTGGGGGAAACTACCCGTCATGCCCGGGCAGGCCCTTCTGCCCGCGTTATCTTTAATCGTTAATATATGGGACAGTTTTGTACTTATACCGGAAGATTCTAGCATGTTCTGGCATTCTTAAGCAGGAATTCGATATTGACACGCCAGAAAGTCGGAAATATGATGGTTCGCCATGGCGAATGTCGCAAATCCCCCATGAGAATGGCGGCAACGTATTCTGGTCTGGCAGTTTGAGGGAGGGTGTGACCATGGACGAACTCGACCGTAAGATTATAGCCCTGTTGCAGCTGGATGGCAGGGCATCCAATGCCAAGATCGCAAGAGAGGTGGGTGTCAGCGAGGGAACGGTAAGGCGACGGCTTCGCCGCCTGATGAAGGACGATGTGGTGAAAGTGGTCGCTGTGCCGAACCTGGAAAAGCTGGGCTATGCTACCACCGCCCTTATTGGCCTGCAAACTGGGCCTGGCAAGTCCGATTCCGTGGCGGAGGCCATCGCGTCCCTGGACGAGGCGCACTACGTGGCAATCACCACGGGCGCCTTCGACGTTTTCATCTGGGCCGGTCTGGAGTCGGCAGAAAACTTGGGGAACTTCCTCCGCACAAAGGTGGGAGTCGTGGACGGAGTGCAACGCACCGAGACATTCGTGAACCTGTCCATCAAAAAGCGAACGTACGGGTTGGTATTATAGGAATCACTCGCAAATGGCGCCTTTCGGGCCCGTCGTTTTCGCCGAATCGCCCTGCCTTCGAATAACAAACCAAAAGCACGTCTTATTGCAGACGGCCACCGCCGTGCTATAATCAGCAAGTGAAGGCCCGCCTGTTGTGGGTGGGTGAATCCCCCAATTTTGTAAGAGAGCCGATCGCTATGACCTACATCATCGCCGAGCCCTGCGTTGGCCTGAAAGACTCTGCCTGTGTCGATGTTTGCCCGGTTGACTGCATCTACACCCGCGACGAGGACGACCAGTATTACATCAGCCCCGACGAGTGCATCGACTGCGCCGCCTGCGAGCCGGTCTGCCCGGTGACCGCCATCTTCGCCGAGGACTCGGTGCCCGCCGAGTGGCAGGACTATATCGCCAAGAACTACGACTACTTCAAGAACACCGATCCGGCAGAGCTGAAGCGGAAGTAAAGCAGCCAAGCCGGGACAATCCGGTTCGCATAAAAGAGGGGCCTGTTCAGGTGCAGGCCCCTTTCTCTGTGTGGCGTTGTCGGTTGGCTACGGCGCTCTAGACAGGGCCGTTGCCTATCCCAGATCGTCCAGGCAGGCCTCGATGGGTTTGCAGATGCAGGAAAAGATCGGCGTATCCAGCAGGGTGTAGGGCCGGGCTTTTGACTCGCGCAATTCCATCACAAGGTCCAGGAAGTTTGACGGGTCGTCAGTTTCGAAGCCCAGAACAAACTCCTGGTCGTCGAGACCGAACGAATAGGCCGTGCTGATCTTGACGTCAGGGTACTTGTGGCCAATGACGAAGTGCTCGTTCATCAGCTCCTGCCGCTCCTCCTTGGGCAACTGGTACCAGTCGTGCGTCTTGACGAAGGGATAGACGAACAGGTACTTGCGGCCCACGATGCGCATCGACGACGACGTGCCCTCCTGTCCCTCGTGACGATGGTTGACGACGTAGGGAGACCGGCGAGTCATGGCCAAGTATGAGTAGGGCGTGGTCAGATATGGCGCCAGCGACGTCCGGTTGATCTGGGCCGACAGCTCGTTGACCGCCTCCAGTGTTGGGCTCACCATCCACAGCATCAGGTCGGCATCGCCCCGAGTGCCCACGAGGCTGTAGCTGGAGATCGATACTCTCTCGGAAAACTCGTCCAGCACGGCGGCGAATTCCTGTTTCCCTGCCCGTCGCTCCTCGCTTGGCACTCCGCGCCAACGAGGGTCCACATTAAAGAACGTGTACTTGACGAAATCGCGTTGTGATTGCTGTTCCTCGTGATGGGGCATTTCATTCCACCTGTACTGGCATTGTCGCTATGCTAACAACCCCGCGTCGTTGCTGGCAAACCTACGGGCCAAATCGACCGCTTGCTAAAATCGATATCCGCGTGTTTTATTGATACTGGCAGGAAATAACGCCTGATCAAAGCATCCACGCAGACGGAATCCTAAACCAGCCGGAGTCGGAAAATTGCAGACGAGCGAACGCACTCGCGTCAAGAACCATCCGGAGCGAGCAGTCCCGGAGGAGGCATCGGAAATCCTTAGCAGTGGGATGGTGGCCCACGTCGGGTTCATCGAGGACGGGCTGCCTTACGTCATCCCCCTGACCTATCACTATGACAGCACCAACCCTGACCTGATGTACCTGCACGGGTCCATTCGCAGCCGTGCCATGGAGGTGCTGGCCTCCGGCGCCCCCGTCTGCGTGACCGTGACGATGGCTGACGGGCTGGTTTACTCGCGCAAGGCAATGAACCACTCCATGAACTACCGCAGTGTGGTGTTGTTCGGTACCGCGCGCGAGGTGACTGACCACGACGAAAAGTTCGAACTGTTCGACCAGATGGTGCAGCGCTATTTCCCCGACCGGCTTCTGGAGCGTGACTACAACCCTCCCCCCGAGACTGATCTCGGCGTGACCTCGCTGGTTGAAGTGCAGATCGAGGAATGGAGCGCCAAGGCGCGCCGCGGTGGGCCAACCGGACCGGACGACGACAAACCTGATGCGCTGGGGTCGGCGGGATATACGATATTCCGGGAATTCTAGCGGACTACCGTGGGCCCGAAACATTGGATACGCGCAGCGAGCATTCCACTGATTGAGCAGGAAAATCATCCAAACGAGAGGGACAACATGGTAACTCTGGGTGAGGGCCAATACCGCTATGAAGTCGCAGAAGGTTGGGGGACGCTCCCCTATGGGTGGTCATTCAAGGAGTGTGCCGCTGTGGGCTGCGACTCGAGCGACAACGTGTACGTCTTCAACCGCGGCGAGCACCCGGTTATCGTATTCGACGGCGAAGGGAACTTCCTGCGCTCGTGGGGCGAGGGGCTGTATCCCCGGGCTCACGGCGTCACCATGAGTCCCGACGACAGCATCTTCCTGTCCGACGACGGCGACCACACTGTGCGCAAGTGTCGTCTGGACGGAACGGTGCTGTTCACGCTGGGCATACCCGGCACGCCGGCGCCGTTCATGAGCGGCGACCCGTTCAACCGCTGCACCCACGTCGCCATAGACCCACAGACCGCCGAGTTTTACGTGTCGGACGGCTACGGCAATGCCCGCGTACACAAGTACTCTCCCGACGGCAAGCTGCTGTTCTCCTGGGGCGAGTCCGGGACCGGCGAGGGGCAATTCAACATCGCCCACAACGTCTGCACCGACAAAGACGGCTGGGTCTACGTGGCGGACCGGGAGAACCAGCGCATCCAGGTATTCGACAAGAACGGAAAATTCGAGACCCAGTGGAAGAACATGGCTCGCCCCTGCGGCCTCTACATCGACCAGAACGGCGACCAGAAAGTCTACGTCGGCGAGCTGGGGGTGGCCATCGGCCCCAACTCGCAGGCCTACGGCCTTGGCCCCCGCGTGGCCATACACGACGTTAAGGGCAACGTCCTGGCCCGCCTGGGAGACGCACCGGAGAGCGAGGAGCCGGGCCATTTCATCGCGCCCCACGGCGTGTGCATCAACTCCAAGGGCGACATTTTCGTCGGCGAGGTGTCCTGGACGCACACCGGCAGCAACCTGAACCCGCCCAGGGAGATTCGATCGCTGCAGAAACTGACCAAGCTGGCATAATTCAACAGCAAAGAAATCCGGCATATCATGAACGAAGAGCTATTCAACCCCGCTGCGACTGCCGACTATCGGCAGCAGGCCCGCCAGTTCCTGACCAAGAGCCGGGAGTACCTGGCGGAAGGAGACCTGCACCAAGCCTCGGAAAAGGGATGGGGCGCGGCAGCCTGGATGGCCAAGGCGGTTGCAACGGCCCAAGGCTGGGAATACAGCCGCCACGACCAGTTCAGCGTAGTCATGAATAACGCCCGCCTGTTGACCGGCGATGATCGCCTCAGGGGTCTCAGGGGAATAGCCAACGAGTTGCACGGCAACTACTACAAGCGTGAATTCCTGCTGAGTGCAGATGCCATTGCACTGGACCTGGACTCAATGGGGGATTTGTTGGCAATACTTGAGCCCTTGGCAGAACCCACAAGTTAGCGGCTGATAGTTGCAGATATTTTTCGAGGTAGTGAATGGAAATTCGCATGGGCAGCCTGGTGCGGGACGCACGGGAGGCCACGGGAACGGCCATCGTCATCGACGTGTTTCGGGCTTTCACCACGGCTGCCATAGCATTTGACCGGGGCGCCACGCAGATTACGCTGGTGGCCGAAGCGGAGGATGCCCTCGAGCTGCACCGCGGTGGAGTGGGCGATCTCCTCATGGGAGAGGTGGACGGCAAACGGCCCGAGGGATTCGACTTCGGCAACTCGCCATTTGAGATCTCGAAGGCTGAAGTCGCCGGCAAGAGCCTGGTTCAGTCAACCAGGGCCGGCACGGTGGGCGTCGCGGCCGCTGCCGACAGTGCTCAGACCCTTTACCTCGGATCGTTCGTAGTGGCGCAGGCGACCGTCGACTCCATTCGCAGCCAGCAGCCGGATGTGGTATCCATCATCGCCATGGGAGACCAGGGAAGGGTGCGGTCAGATGAGGACGAGCAGTGCGGCATCTACCTGCGTAACATCATGGAAGGCCGCAAGCCGGAGTTCGACGCGGTCAGGGCGCTGGTGTTGACAGGAGGGGCGACCCAGAAGTTTTTCGATCCTGAGCAGCCTCAGTACCACCCCGAGGACGTAGATCTGGCTCTCGAGGTCGACCGCTACGCATTCGCGATGCGAATCACCCGCGAGGATGGCCTGCTCGTCGCGCGCAAGGAGTCACTGGGTTAGCACCCACCGGTTGCCCGCGCTTAACCAGTCGAATCAAGCCTTGGGGCTCCTGGCATTCAGCGGCGGCCTTAGTCGGCCACAAACCGGGCGGGAGTCAGATATTCGGCACCTGCCACCTGCGTCGACCCCTCGGTAATCAGGTCCGCAGCCACCTGGCACATACCCACGCTCCAGAGGATTCCCTTTCGCCCGGCACCGCTGGCCAGGTAGAGGTTGTCCCAGCCAGGCAACCTACCCACGATAGGGATGCCGTCGGGAGTGACGGGACGCAGGCAAGCCGTGTGGTTGACGATACGCGACGACCCGATGGAGGGCGCCATATGGGCCAGATCGTTCAGGATGCTGTCTCGCCCCCTGGAGTTGGGGTGGTGATCGAAGCCTGCGTTTTCCTCGGTTGACCCGGCCCACACCAACCCATCGGGTTTGGAGTCCACGTAGTTGCCCTTGTAATTCAGCGCGACATGGAAGGGCTCGCCCTCGTATCGAAACCGGAGTATCTGTCCTTTCAGCGGCTCCACCGGAACCGGCGCCCCGCACCAGTCGGTTACCACCTGGGACCATGGGCCCATAGCGACGACCACGGTTCCCGCCTCAATCTTGCCGCCGTCGTAAGTGACCGCGACGGCGTGTCCGCCGCTGTATTCCAGCCCGGTTGCCCGCTGAGCAACCAGCCGGGTGCCAAAGCGTTCCGCGGAACGTATGGCGGCCATGGTCAGATCATACGCGTCAACGGCACCCATTCCGGAGATATGCAGACCACCCACACACTCGGGATTGACCTTGGGCTCCAGCCTCCGGACCGAGTCTCGATCAAGCCATCTGACGTCGAAGCCGGAGACCTGCCTCATCCAGGCCTCGTCAAGCTGCTCTCTCTCGGCATCATCGTCATCGAATGCCAGGTAGAGGCGGTCTCGCGAACGGAACTGCGGGTCAAGTCCGGTGGCCCCCTGGAACTCGCGGGCTATCGACCTGTGCCTGCCCAGGCAGAATAGACTGAAGTCAAGGAGCGGCTCGGGAACGCCGATTCCGTGCAGCGGGTCGAGTCCTCCAAAGGCCAGACCCGAGGCATGGCTGCCCAGGGTATCACCCTCCATCATGGTCACGCTGAGCCCCCGGCGGCACAGCAGGTAGCTGGTCATGCTGCCCACAATGCCTGCCCCGATTACCACCACGTCTCTGGTGTCAGTACTCAACTCGCAAACTCCGCCCTTAAATTACCTCTTCCTACGTTCAATGGAAGTCGTCCCCTACACTCCCCTGAACCACGCCTCAAACCGGTCAAGCTGTTCCGGGTCGCCGGAAATGGCGAACTCGTTGGCTGCCACGGCCTCGCGACCCGTGATCCTGCCATAGATGAAGAGCAGGAATGCCGGGGCCTCGGCGCATATCGTCCAACGTTCCTCCGGAGTCTCACTGCATGAAAGCAAGTCGTAGCTGTCGCCGTTGATCCTCAGGATAATGCTGGCAGCGTGGGGGGGCGCCAGGTCGAACTCGTAGACTACCGGCGTGTCCAGTTTCTCGCCCGGGCGGAAGCACATTCTCAGCCACTTGTTGGCAAATGAGAGGACATCATCTACGCAATCGGGATTGATCGAGGGGTTCGGCTCCAGGGCTTTGCGCATGTCCCAGTCGTGGATTGCCAGTTCCTGCAAGCGCAGTTCGATGTACTCCCAGGCAGGCATGGCGCCGCGGCGCATGTGCCAGCAGGGGGTTTCCCAGCCGTCGGGATGAAAGCTGTCCAGTACATCGTAGAGGCGGGCGTAATGGTCGTCGAAAGCATCCAGCAGGCCATCTCCGAAGCCCTCGCGGCGCTGGACGTCGCCCCGTGCGTTGCTGGCCGACGCTGCGCTGCTGTCCAGGGGAACGAATCCCTCCGGAGGTCCGGAATCTCCGGCCAGGCCGCGGGTCATGCTGTCGATCTGCCTCTGGGCTCCGCCAATCAGGTGGCCCAGCACATCCTGCACCTGCCACTCCGAGCACGCGCTGGGCAGCTCCAACTGTTCCTGAGACAGCGATCCTGTCCGCTCCCTGATGCTGGAGACCAGGGTCTTTACGAGTTCGATCCGGGACTCAATGGTGGCCATACTTTTATCTCCTTACAGTCGAGCATTCGGGTGGGCCGACATTCCAGAGGGTGGTAACTTGCCGGTGCAGATTTGGTGTCTCTACATTCCGAGTCTATGTTCATGGACTGGTTTGGTGGTAGCCGTCAGTGGCAGCAGGCGACGAATTCGGTGTAGAATCAGCACAAACCAGCCCCGCAGGAATGATTCGCTATGAAGATGTGCTTCTTCCACCTTATGCCCTACCAAGGCCTTCCTGAAAACTTTGAACAAGATTACCACAGCGTATGGGTGGATGTGCCCAATTCCCTGTTCGACCCACGCCAGGGCCACCGTCTCTACAACGACTACCTGGACGAACTGGAATTCGCAGAGGCGATGGGATTCGACGGGATCTGCGTCAATGAGCACCACGCCAATGCCTACGGCCTGATGCCGTCGCCCAACCTGATGGCCTCGGCGATGGCGCGAGGGACCTCCAACGCCGCCATCGTGGTGTTGGGCAACAGCTTGGCTCTCTACAACCCGCCCATCCGAGTGGCTGAGGAATTCGCCATGCTGGACGTCCTCAGCGGGGGGCGGCTCATCGCGGGATTCCCGCTGGGAACGGCCATGGACACCATTTTCGGCTACGGCCAGGTGCCCGTCACGCTGCGGGACAAGTACCAGGAGGCCCACGACCTGGTGGTGAAGGCCTGGACGGAACGCGAGCCCTTTTCCTTCAACGGCAAGTACAACCAGCAGCGCTACGTCAATATCTGGCCCCGGCCCGTACAGCAGCCCCGACCGCCCATCTGGGTTCCCGGTAGCGGTAGCCTCGAGACCTGGGACTGGACCATACGCAACGACTATGTCTATTGCTACCTTTCCTACTCTGGCTACAAGGTCGGCAAGACTGTTCTTGACGGATTCTGGGAAGAGATGGACCGGCAGGGCAAGGAGTTCAACCCCTACCACGCCGGGTTCCTGCAGTTGGTGGCGGTGTCGGAGACAGACGCTCAAGCGGAAGAGTACAAGGAGTCCATCGAGTACTTCTTCAAGAAATGCCTGCACGTCCATTCCGGTTTCGGCAACCCTCCAGGATACCGGTCCGTGCGCAGCAACAACTCCACGGTGGCCAACTCCACCACCCAGTCCAGGGAGGACCAACTGAAGGAGTTCACGTGGACGGACTACCTTGAGGCGGGCAACGTCATCGTAGGCGGGCCGGAGACGGTGCGGGAGCACTTGGCCCACGCCATCAAGGAGCTGCGGGTAGGCAACCTGATGCTGCTGCTCCAGTTCGGCGACATGCCCAAGCAGCTGGCGATGAAGAACACTGAGCTCTTCGCCCGCGAGGTAATGCCCTACGTCAAAGACATGTGGTCGGAATACGAGACCCGCTGGTGGCCGGAGGGCGTCTCGAACCCCAACTCGCCCATGCCCATCGCGGTGGGTTAGGCAGGAAAGCGCTAATTATCGAGGGTGCAACTGATGTCAGAAGCAAAGGAAGAATTGTATGGCCTGATCGAGAGGCAGCCCGATGACAGCACCCTTGAAGAAATCGCGCGTGAGATCATCTTCTACATCACAGTGAAACGTGGGCTAGCTGACTCCGATGCGGGGCGAGTCATCTCAGATGAAGAGATGGGACGGCGCATCAAGTCATGGACCAAGTGATTTGGAGCGAGGAATCCGAGCTATGGCTGAGGGACATATACGAATACATCGCTGAAGATAATCCACAGGCCGCCGCACGAACCGTCGAAGGCATTCGGGAACGAGCCCAATTTCTCGAGAGCTTTCCCGAGTTGGGTTGGCAATACCCGGATTCCAATCGTCATGTGCGGATCATTCTCTACGGGCATTACCGGATAACTTACTTGGTGCACGGCAACAATGATGTCACGATTTTGGCCGTGTTCCATTCTTCGCTCGACATCGGCAAGTACGAACTTTAAGGAGCACACCTTTGGGTGATACCCTGGTCTCGTCTCAAGACCTCCACCCCCGCCAACGCGTTGACGTGGGCGGTGTGGAGATGGCATACGTCGATACCGGCGCAGCGCAGGGGGGATCGAATAACGCCGTCGTGTTCCTGCACGGCAACCCGACGTCTTCATACCTGTGGCGCAACATCATTCCCCACGTCTCTCCGCTGGCCCGCTGCCTCGCTCCTGACCTGATGGGCATGGGAGAATCGGACGAGACTCCTGACGGCTCGTACCGGTTCTTCGACCACAGCAAGTATTTGGATGCCTGGTTCGATGCCGTCTTGCCGGATACCCCCGTAACGTTGGTGGTTCACGACTGGGGCTCGGCGCTGGGGTTCCACTGGGCTCGGCGGCATCCGGGCCGGGTGGCCGGGCTGGTGTACATGGAGGCCATAGTGCGCCCCGTCACTTGGGACGAGTGGCCGGAGGCAGCGCGGCAAGTGTTCCAGGGTTTCCGCTCCGAGGCCGGCGAGACCATGGTGTTGGAACGCAACATATTCGTGGAGCGGGTCCTCCCAGGCAGCACCATCAACGGCATCAGCGAAGAGGCAATGGATGTCTACCGCCGCCGCTACGCCGAGGCCGGAGAGTCGCGGCGGCCCACGCTGTCGTGGCCCCGTGAGATCCCCATCGAGGGGGAGCCTGCGGATGTAGTCGCTATCGTCGAAGAATACGCCCAATGGCTGTCGGAAACCCCGACTCCCAAGCTGTTCGTCAACGCCGAGCCCGGAGCTATCTTAACCGGCCCGCAGAGGGAATTCTGCCGAACATTCACGAACCAGCGCGAAGTGGCTGTTCCCGGCATACATTTCATCCAGGAAGATTCGCCCCACGAGATAGGTGCCGCCATCGCAGAGTGGTACGCCGGGCTGTGAATCCTTTACACTGGTTACGAGTAACTCTATTTCGGAGCAACGATGCCTGAAACCAAGAACGTGGAAATCCGCCGCGGCGACTTTCGTACGGAGGTGTCCACGGCCGGTAAGGGGCCGCCGCTTCTGTACCTGCACGGGGCCGTTGGGCAGAAGGGATGGGCTCCTTTCCTGGACATTCTCTCGCGGCGATTCACCGTCTACGCGCCGGTTCTGCCCGGCTACGGTTCGGCAACGGGCTTGGAGCACCTGGCGGACTTGGCCGACTTGACGCTGTACAGCCTGGAAGTCCTGCGCGAACTGGGCGTGACGCGGGCCCACGTCGTGGGGCATTTCCTTGGAGGAATGATTGCCGCGGAAATGGCTGCCGCCTCACCGTCGTCCATCGACCGGCTCGTCCTGGTGTCGCCCGCCGGTGTGTGGCGGGATGAGGAGCCGGTGGCGGACTTGTTGGCATTGAACGCGAATGAGCTGTCGGAGCGTCTGACGGCCACCACGGGCGGTGCGGCGTCGCTGGACGGGCTCGCCGATGAACTGGCCCGGGACAGGATGCAGGACATCGCAGCCGCCGGCAAGTTCCTGTGGCCACTGCCGGACAGGGGCCTCGACCGCCGCGCCTACCGCATCAAGGCGTCGACCCTGATCCTGTGGGGAGAGCAGGACCGGATTAACCCGCCCGCCTACGCTGCTGATTTCCAGCGAATGATAGCCAGGTCCCAGTCCGAGACCATCGCTGGCACCGGGCATCTCCTGATGCTGGAACAGCCCAAGGCATTCGCTAACGCCGTAACTTCATTCCTCAGTTGATCCTGCGGTAATCAGCCGCATACGGACGGTCCATTGGCATCTGAACAGTTAGACACTCAGCTGGAAACGCTCCGGGGCATCTTTCGCGAGATGGGCTCCGTTGTCACCGCTTTTTCCGGTGGAGTGGACAGTGCTCTGGTTGCCGTGGCCGCCCATCAGATCCTGGGAGCGAACGCCCTGGCGGTGACAGCGGTGTCGCCGGCCCTGGCAGCCCGTGAGCTGGATATAGCCGAGCGGTTGGCGCAGCAATTCGGGTTTGCTCACCGTATCATCCGGACCAACGAACTGGAACGCGAGGGCTACACCCAGAACTCTCCTCAGCGCTGCTACTTCTGCAAGACGGAACTGTATACGCACCTGACCGCGCTGGCCGAGGCCGAGAACTACGCCTGGTTGGCCAACGGGGCCAACACCGACGACCAGGGCGACTACCGTCCCGGGATGCAGGCGGCGGCGGAGCACCGGGCCCGGAGCCCGTTGCTGGAGGCCGGATTCAGCAAGGCCGATGTGCGTGCCGTTGCACTGCAATTGGACATTCCGGTCTGGGACAAGCCGGCGCAGCCCTGTCTCTCCTCCCGTGTTCCCTACGGGACGCCGGTCACCATCGAGACGCTGTCAAGGATCGAGCAGGCTGAGGACCTCCTACGAGGGCTGGGCATGAGGGAGTTCCGTGCTCGCCATCATGACAAGCTGTGCCGGGTGGAGGCATCCGAGGCCGATATGGAGATCGCCTTCAGGAACCGGGATGAGATCGTCGCCGGACTGAAAAAGATTGGCTACCTGTGGGTCTCGCTGGATCTGACAGCCCTGCGGTCGGGCAGCCTGAACGAGGTTCTCAAGCCAGCAGACCGGAAAGTCCTCTCATCCTGATGACGCGGGCCGGTAAGGTACCGTCAGGATATTCCGCCCAACTGTGCCGTCACTACGTCCCATGAAGATTGCCTACATTCAACCCATCGGTGGCGCCAGCGGCGATATGCTGCTGGGCGCTCTGGTCGATGCGGGGCTCCCACTGGAGACTTTGCGCGGCGAACTGGCCATGCTGCCCATGGACGGCTACGACATCGAGGCGGCTCAGGGCACGCGTTGCGAGATACGCGGCACCCACCTGAAGGTCAATCTGACGGACCGCACCCGCTACTCTCCAGCAAGGCTCCTCAGGACAGCCGAGCTCAGCGCCCTCGACGAAGCCGTCAAGACGCGCACCGCCGATATTCTGCGGACCCTCTGGAGCGCGGAGGCCCGCGTTCACGGGGAGACGGAGGAGGAACTGCAACTCGAGGAACTGGGCACCCTGGACACGCTGGTGGACGTCTTCGGATTTTGCATCGGACTGCAGGCGCTGGGGATTGAACGCGTGTACTCGGCGCCCCTGGTGCTGGGCGAACCGTCGCCGCCCCGGCGTCCGGGTGGTTACTCCAACCCGGCGCCGGCCACGCTGGAGCTGATTGCAGCATCGGGAGCCCCAGTCGCTTCGGACAGTCCGACCCACGCCGGCTCGGGAGAACTAACCACGCCAACCGGAGCCGCGATCATCACGTCGCTGGCAGAATTTCACCGGCCGGAGTTTTCCATTCAGCGCGTGGGCGTAGGGCTGGGAACCAAGGACCCGCCCGGCTTTCCCAACGCCCTCAGGCTGTGGTTGGGCGAGACATCGGACGCTGCCGAACCGGCCGACAGCAGGCCTGATACATTCCGGCCAGCCAGCGTCGTATTGCTGGAGACCAACCTGGACGATGCCCCGGGCCTGGTACTCGGCTACGCCATGGAACGGTTGTTTGAACTGGGGGCGCTCGACGTGTGGCACACGCCGGTGCAGATGAAGAAGAACCGCCCCGGCTCCATCCTTTCCGTGCTGGTGCCTCCTCCACTGGAGCAGGCCGCCGTTGAGCTAATACTGCGGGAGACACCCACTCTGGGGATCCGGTCTCGTGTGGTTGACCGATACGTGGTGGACAGGGAAATAGTCACAGTAGACACGGAATTCGGACAAGTCCACGTGAAGGTAAAGTCGCTGGATGGGACTGCAGTCGGAGCTGCGCCCGAACCGGACGACTGCCGGGATATCGCCGTAAAGTCCGGGCTGTCATTTCAGGAGGTTTATCAGCGCATCTCAGAGGCGGCCCGCCGTCAGTTGCTAGGCTGAACCGATGGCATCGAGGAGCCATACCGGGGGTGAGATGCGCGCTCTGCTCGAGCGGGTTCGCGACGGTGATATTACCCTTGAGAGCGCCCTGTCAGAACTCCGCGATTTGCCATACCAGGACCTTGGCTACGCTCGTATTGACCATCACCGTCCCCTTCGCACGGGTTCCCCTGAGGTAGTTCTGGGAAAGGGCAAGACGCCGGAACAGATCGCAGGAATCGTGACAGCGTTGCGAGGCAGGGGCCATCCGGTGCTGGTCACCAAGGCAAGCCCCGAGGCATACGCCGCCGTGCTGGAGACTGCCCCCGAGGCGCAGCACCATGAACTCGCCGGTGCTATTGTGCTGCCCTTGCCGGATGTCCCGCCGGGAATTGCAGGCACCCTGATTGTCACCGCGGGAACGGCAGACCTGCCGGTTGCCGAGGAGGCGAAGCTGACAGCCGAACTGATGGGGCAGGACGCGAGGCTAATCGCCGATGTTGGAGTGGCCGGGCTGCACCGCCTGCTGGACCGCCTGCCGGAAATCCAGGCGGCCAGGGTCATAATCGTGGTTGCGGGCATGGACGCGGCACTTCCCGCAGTGGTCGCAGGGTTGGTCTCAGTGCCCGTCATCGCGGTCCCCACCAGTACGGGATACGGCGCGAGTTTCGAAGGGCTGGCGGCGCTGCTATCCATGCTCAACAGTTGCGCTCCCGGCGTTGCCGTGGTGAACATCGACAACGGCTTCGGAGCCGGTTACCTGGCCGCCCAGATCAACGGCCCGCACCCGGCGGCCGATGAGATGCCCTACTGATGGGGATCCTTATCAGGTTGATTCGCTTTCCGTTTAAGTGGCTGAATGGGCGAAATGGTTGCCTGATTCTCGCGCTGTTGTTTGCCCTGGTTTTCGTGTTCTGGGGATTGACGTGCCGTTTGACATTGGTCATCTAGCGGACAGGGGGAACTGGCATCCAGTTTGGACATGCCGGGCGACTCTGGCGACCAGAAACTGAGGTCAGAATTCGACGGCGTTTTCGATGTGGTTGATGGACAAGAGCCTGCCCTGGCGGTCCATATTCAAACACACCAGGTCAATACGCCAGTCAGTCCGTGAACTGAATTCTCCGCTAAGCCGTGTCTGCAGATATTCCTCGGCCACTGCTGCGAGCCTTTCTGACCTGGCCGGTGAAATGGATTCCTCGGCGGTCCCGTAGGCATCTCCCCGGCGTGCCTTGACCTCGACGAAAACCAGCTGTTCGCCCTGGCGCGCGACTATGTCTATCTCCCCGGCGCGGCAGCGGAAGTTCCGCGCCAGCAGGGAGTAGCCATTGGCCTCCAGGTGCAGCCGGGCCTGGCGTTCGCCCCAATCTCCCAACCGCCGGTTGCCGCTGCTCACCGGACCACTCGCTCCGTAAGGGCCAGCCGGGCCTGGGCCACGGGCGCAAACGAACGCCGGTGGATGCTGCAGGGGCCAATCTCACGCAGGCGATCCAGGTGCTGCCGGGTGGCGTACCCCTTGTGCTGGGCGAATCCGTAACCGGGCAGGGCATGGTCGTACTCGATCATGATGCGGTCGCGGGTCACTTTGGCAACGTTGGAAGCGGCCGCGATGCTGTAGCTCCTGCTGTCGCCCTTCACCACGGTGTCGTAGGGGTACGGGCATTGCCGTACGTGGATGTAGTCCAGCAGGAGGTGGGCGGGAATTTCTCGAAGGGAGTCCACGGCCTGCAGCATCGCCTTGAGCGTGGCGACTCCAATCCCGATCTGGTCTATCTCCTCGGAGTCGATGGCCGCAACAGCCCAGTCGAGGGCGTGTTCCCTCACAGCGGAGAACGCCAACTCCCGCTTCGGCTGAGACAGGCGCTTGGAATCATCCAGCAGGCCAAGCCATTCCTCGTCGCCAGCGAGGTCTGGCGGCAGGATTACCGCTGCCGCTACCACGGGGCCGGCGATGGGACCGCGCCCGGCCTCGTCGGCGCCCGCCACCGGGCTGACTCCCAGTGTCAGCAGCGCTAGTTCGAGGGAGAGGTCAGGCAACCGAAGCCCTTCGTGGGTTCAACAAAATTCGCCTGCTGTCGAGACCAAGGCTGGAAAGCTGGCAGGGCAGTCGCTCCGGCCTTCGAGGCATCGCCCAAGTTACCGCTGTGCCGTTGCAGCAACCGCCAGATCCGCTGTGGGCGCGGTCTCCGGCGGCTCTATGGTTCCACCGCCAATCAGCACGTCGCCATCGTAGAACACGGCCGCCTGCCCGGGGGTTACGGCACGCTGCGGTTCACGAAAACGGACGATTGCTCCTCCCGGCCGGGGATGCAATGTGGCTGGAGCCTCGAAGGACTTGTAACGGATCTTGACCGAAACTGACATTCCTTCCGCGGGCCACTCACCACTGATGTAGTTGACTCCCGATACCCAGGTTTCGTCTGCGTACAGTGCGCTCTCCGGCCCGACCACCACTCGGTTGGTATCTTCTTCCAACCTCACGACGAATCGGGGCTCTCCGGCCGTCTTGGGCAGCCCAAGTCCGCGCCGCTGCCCGACGGTAAAGTACTCGATCCCCTGGTGCTCACCGACCACCGAGCCGTCGAGCTCCACGATCTCGCCCGGAACACCCGCGGACCGTTGGCGCAGGAACTCCCGGTAGTCGCCCAGAGGTATGAAGCAGATGTCCTGGCTGTCCGGCTTGTCGGCGGTGATCAGCCCCGACTCCAGCGCGATCTGGCGAATCTCCTCCTTCCGGTAATCGCCGATGGGGAGCAGGGTGCGGGACAACTGGTCCTGGGTCATTCCGAATAGCACGTACGACTGGTCCTTCCCCTGGTCGGAACCCTTCCTGAGGACGGCGCCGCCCGGCCCCCGATCGATACGGGCGTAGTGGCCGGTGGCTACGTACCTGGCGCCCAGGGCATCGGCGCGGGACATCAACTGGCTGAACTTGATCTTGTCGTTGCAGGCAATGCAGGGATGTGGCGTCCGCCCCCGGCGATACTCGTCCACGAAATATTCCATCACCTGGTCGTGGAACTCGCGCTCCATGTTCAATACATAGTGGGGGATGCCAAGCCTGCGACAAACCGCTCTGGCGTCTTCAACATCGTCCAGGGTGCAGCAGCCCTGGTGGTCGTCGGGCAGCTCTGATTCGTCCAGGCTGTACAGCTTAAGCGTGACGCCAATGACATCCCATCCCTCGCGGCACAGCAGCATCGCGGCCACGGAGGAATCCACGCCCCCGCTCATAGCAACGACCACCCTGTTTGACGACAATTGTTCACTCATTTCGATCACCGACCCTGAATTCAGCCTAGCACACCGTATCGGCACGGTACAACCGGAGGCAGCGAATTCAACGAGTCTCTATCAATTATCCTGGGTATCCCGGCAGCGACTGGCATGCATCACCGTTGCCGTCTCTGTCTAGCCGATGGGGGTCCTTCGATGGGCCACCCTCTGCCAGGAAGAAGCTCTGTGCCTCCTGCCAGGTATCGAAATCGCTGCAGTTCCGGTCCTGGAAATCGTTCGCTTCGCGATGAGTATCCGGAGCGGGCATCGGGGAGGAACGAGACTGCGAATCCCGCAGATCGCCGGGGGATGTTGCGTTCGGTGCTCCCGGCAGGGACTGGCAGGCAGTACCATCACCGTCGCCATCGAGACTGTGAGGGTCCTGCGTCGGGCCGCCCTCTGCAAGGAAGAAATTCTGCGCCTCCTCCCAGGTCTCGAAGTCACTGCAGTTCCGGTCATGGAAGTCGTCGGCTCCAGTTGGGGCGACTGCACTGCCAGCGATGGGTTCCGACCCTTCCACTGCACTGCCCAACAGGGAATCGCAGGCGGTGCCATCTCCGTCCTGGTCCAGCCGATGTGGATCTGCGGCAGGACCGCCGCTGGCCAGGTAAAAGTTCTGCGCGTCCCACCACTCGTCGAATTCGTCGCAGTTCCTGTCCGGCCCATCAGGGTCGAACGGCAGATCCAGGAAGACAGGCAGGGCTGTCACTGGCTCCGGGGTGGGAGAGGGTTTAGGGTCTGCCTGCGAGGCCAGAACGGGAGGACGAGCTTCCTTGTGCGGCTCGGGAGCAATAGCCGTGGGAGTTGGCGGTGGAGTCGGCGAAGTCATTGGTGAGGGAGCCGTAGGGGAGGCGCGAGAGGCAGGTACAAGGATGGCGGCCGCTGGGACAGGTGTTGGGTCGCAAGCGGCATCAGAGCTTACGCCCATTGACGGCGCCGTTTGCGGCGGGCCTGTAGCGGGGCATCCGGGGTCATCGCCGGAGGACGCGCCCTTGCTTGAGGCGCTTGCCGCCGCCAGACCGTCGTGCTGCACCGCAGCCGCCGGCCCTCCGGGCAGTGTTTCGCAGGGTGCGCCGTCGCTGTTGACGTCCAGGCGGTGGCGGTCATCATCAGGGCCGCCCGCGGCGAGGAAGAATGCCAGGGCTTCCTGGTAAGTGTCAAAATCGCCGCAGTTCCGGTCCGGCCCGAAGGGGTCATAGCGCATGTCGGCAGGGAGCGACGGTGGAATGGTGGGCGTCGGGGGCGAGGGCGGTGTGCCTTGTCTGGGCTGCAACAGCACTGTCGTTCCGCACGTGGCAAGCATGTCGGAGAGGGCGACGTACTCGGCCTCAGTTACCGTCAGCCCCCATTCGTTCTTGATGGTGACCCAGTCAACAGCATACTGGCACCAGTAGTCCTCCAGGGGCGGACGCCACTCCTCCGGCCCCTTCGAGCCCTTGGAGCGGTTGGCTCTGGCGGTGGTGGCGATGAGGTGGTTTTCGTACCCCAGGTAGTTGGCAAACTCCCGCTTGCGTTCCGGACTCCAGTTCCATCCGCCGGAGCGGTGTGCGTTTTCCAGTGGCACCATGTGGTCCACATCCAGGCTTCCGGGATCATCCACTTCGGTGCCGGTGTATGGTCCCAACCACAGCCCCGTCGCCACACGACACTGTTCGTCAGACTGGAAGGTAACTGCGACACTGGACTCCGCGATCAGTACCTCCTGCCGTGCGTTCTGGCAGTCGCTATCCTCATCCGTCCAGTGGCGCCATGTACCGCGGTCGTACTCGGGTCTGTCGGAGGCAACCTCGGCGATGGAGACGGGAAGCACCCTTCCGTTGGCGGTCGAACCTGCGGTGGCGCCGGGGCCAGTGGTTGCGGTCGACCCGCCGGATGGAGGAGTCTCCGTTTCAATAGCTGGCGGCAAGGTGCTGGTGGGCGGAATGCTGGTGGGAGTGGATTGAGAAAACTGCTCACGACTGAAATCGCAGCCCGCCAGCGCGAAAACGGAAATAGTCATGATCAGCACGATTAATCCAGCCCGGACTCGGCGTGAACTGGCGCGGGACAACGAAGCAATCACTGGCAAATGCGGCGGCAACGGTTTATTCCTGCAAGTCCTCATGCCACAGTTGGACGCCATCACAATCCCAGCCCACCGGCCCTGGTTTCCGGATTTATTGGTCATATACAGCGACTTCGCTCTGATATGCTCTGAATTTTAGCGATTCTCGGAAATGTATCAACGGGGTACCTTTGCACCGCAGGACAGCCGCACGCCTACCTTGAGCCGAACAACCTGGCGTCGTATGCTGTATACCTCGCATTTCGTATCCTGAACAGCGGTGAAAATGACCAGAGAACCAGAAATCGACACGGGAGCATCCTTCTGCGGGAACTGCGGAACCCCCGTGGAGCGGGGCGCCAGGGACTGCAGAAGCTGCGGACACCCGATAGCCCTCGCGGCCGACGAGTGGGAGTACGCTCCGAATCCGGGCTCAACTGCTCCAGCCGACTACATTCCCTACTGTCGCAGCTGCGGAGTGGTGGTAAGTTGGGGCGATGGCCATACGTGCAGCCGATGTGGCATAGCGCCCCTTTGCGGCCTGCACTTCCGGGTCGAGGCCCAAATGTGCTTCGATTGCGCAGACAACCCAGTCCATTCACCGGTTGCGACATCTCCCGCCAGCGTGCGGTGCGGCTCCTGTGGGGCCGCGATAGGCCAGTCTGCCGAATTCTGCGCCAACTGCGGACGGGCAGTTTCTGCCCGTCAGGCGAGCGTCGAGTACGTGGGATTCTGGCTTCGCGCCGGTGCGTTCCTTATCGACTGGATTGTAATTTACGCGTCCTCTGTACTGATTGCGATGATCGTTGGCATTCCACTCATTTCCGGCAACCCCGACCTCTCATCAAATGATGATATCGCCGTAATTGTCGAAAACTTCAACTACAGGTTCCTTTTCGTTTTCTGCGGGTTGTATACGATCTACGGCACGCTGATGACCGCCTTCAGGGGCCAGACCCTGGGCAAGATGCTGCTGCGAATCCAGGTTGTGGAAGCCAACGGCAATGTGCCCTCCTGGCCCCGAGTGATACTGCGAGAGACACTGCGGGGAGTAATTTCCGTCGCTCTGTTCCCTCTCGGTTTGCTCTATTTGTGGGTGGTCATGGACGCCCGGAGGCGGGGCCTGCACGACTACGTTGGGGGGAGTTACGTGGTACGAAAGGGCCGGGGGGTGACACCACCGGGCGGCATTGTGTAGGTCCGGTACGTAACGCTCCGATCGGGCACGGGATGTACTGTGGATTGCATGTGGCTTATCGGCCCGCAAGGGCCGAAGGCATCTGCTACACTGGCCCCCAGCAAAAGAATTCTAGAGGCGCTCATCTGCGCCACCGGAGGATGTTATGGCAGTGACCTTCGGCACCTCGGTACCAACCAGGGGTCCGCTGGCCGAGCCCGACGGACTACGCGCATTGGCCCAGCGCGCCGACGACCTGGGATACGACCACATCTGGGTGAGCGACCACGTCATTCTTCCGCGAGAGGTCAGTTCCTTCTATCCCTACGCCGCCGACGGCGTCCCGACGTTCCTTCCCGACCAGCCATACTTCGAGCCGCTGGCGGCCCTGAACTTCCTGGCTGGCTGCACTCAGAGAGTGCGCCTCGGCACCCATGTGCTCATCTTGCCCTATCGCAACCCCGTACTGGCCGCCAAGATGCTGTCGACGCTGGACGTGCTTTCCGGCGGTCGGGTGATCCTGGGCGCGGGAGTGGGCTGGATGGAAGAGGAGTTTGAGGCCATGGGTCTCAACACCTATGCCCAAAGGGGAGCTGTTACAGACGAGTATATCGAGCTCTACAAGGAATTGTGGACCAAGGATAATCCCCAGTTTGAGGGAGAGCATTACCAGATATCGGGCAGCGGATTTTCTCCCAAGCCTGTGCAGAAGCCACATCCTCCCATCTGGATCGGCGGCCATACCGGCCCGGCCATTCGACGCGCTGCCAAGTACGGCGACGGGTGGATGCCCATCGGCCTTCGCCCCCCTGCCATACTTGAGCCAGAGGAGCTGTCGGGCATGATCGCCAGGCTGCGACGCCTCACGGTCCAGGCAGGGCGAGACGAGAACGCCGTCGACCTGACCTTCAGTACCGATGTTCGCTTCGACAACTCCGCGGGTGGCAACCGCCACTGGATGAACGGCCGTCCGGAACAGGTAGCAGCCGACCTGAGGCAGTACATGGATCTCGGCGTCTCCAACTTCATCATCGGCTTCCCCGCTGGTGACAGCGTGGCGTCGCTTCAGGAGAACATGGAGCAATTCTCGCGCGAGGTGGTCCCTCTCATTCCACAGGACTAACCGGGGTTTTTCAGCACTGAGGACGCAGAGATAATAGAAAAAAACTACTCTGCGCCCTCGGCCCGTTCTCCGTGACCTCTGCGTTGAATCCCAACTCAGGAGGCAAGACAAATGTCAGTACGAACCGACCTCAGGGCCAGAATCAACTCGGGAGAACAGATCGTCGCTCCCGGAGCCTACGACCCGATTTCGGCCCGGCTGGTGCAGTCGCTGGGATTCAATGCCGTGTACTGCGGCGGCTACATATCGGGCGCTCACCTGGCAGTGACGGAGCCGCTGATGACCATGACGGAGCAGCTGTCGGTGGCCGAGAAGGTCGTTCGCGCCGTCCCGCTTCCGGTCATCTGCGACGCTGATGCGGGCTACGGAGAACCGGTGCACGCAATGCACACGGTGCGCTCCTTCGAGCAGGGAGGCCTGGCAGGCATCCACATCGAGGACCAGTTCTTCCCCAAGCGAGCGTCGTACCACGCCGGGCTGGAGCACGTAATTCCAATGGACGAGTTCCTTCAGAAGATTGGCTACGCGCTCCGTGCCCGCACCGACCCAGACTTCCTAATTGTGGGCCGTACCGATGCCTTCACTGCCGTAGAAGGCGACATGGATGAGGCCATACGCAGGGGAAACGCGCTCAAGGACCTGGGGGTGGACCTGGTGATGCCGCGCGGAGTCCGCAGCCGCGAGGACCTGGCCACCTTCCGCCGGGGCGTTCCCGAAATACCGCTGATGGTCATCGCAGGCGCCGATGACATCACGGTGGAGGAGTACCGGGACCTGGGCTGCCAGTTCCTGATCTACGCCACATCGTCCATCATCGCCGCGGTCGACGGTATTCGGCAGATCTACGAGAGCCTGCGGGACACTGGTCACATCGGTATCAACGCGTCCCGGGTGGCCGAGTTGCGCGCCGGCGTGGAGGCCCTGATCAGCCTGCCGGAGTACCAGCAGGTTGAGGCAGAGACCACGGAGCGGGAGTTCCAGCAGCACCGCGGCCACTGACCCTGGACAGGCTCACAGCCCACGAGAGAACCCGGACTATGGGCACAAATCGACCCCCGTTCGCCCTGCCAGATGCAGATGGCGGACGGAGGCCTTTCATTTCCAGGGGATTCGGTTGACCGTCGCTCGGAGACTATTCGCGGGGGCGGAAAAACCTCCAGACCGGCTCCGAAAAGCTGGGCAGGACATCACCGCCATCGAACACGTCGAACTCGCCCAGCACCATCGGAGGTTGACCGGGGCGGAACACGGTAAGGGATAGGGTCCGAGGGTCGGCCACCACTGCCATCCTTGTGCCGTGAGACAGCCACATCAATGCTCGGTCCGCCATCTCTCGGTTGGAGTTGCTGGGTGACTTTACCTCCACCACCAAATCTGGGGCCAGATCTGCGTAGCCGATGACCGGCGTCGGAAGACGCTCGGAGGAGACCCAAGCCACATCCGGGCCTCTAACTGTGTCAGGGTCGTGCTCCAGTACAAACCCAGAATCACCTGCTCGCACTCGCCCCAAGCCACTCTCATAAGAATAACTGGTCAGAAGCCAAGCAATATGGGCAACCAAGACTCCGTGCTCATCTCCCGGTGGCATATCCTCTGTCAACACTCCGCGGATCAACTCTCTCTGCATACCGTCATCGGGCATGAGGAGTAGCTCCTCTGCGGTCATCAGCCTAAGGACGGTGGCCATTACTACTCCGACGGGCCATCTAGTCTGAATAGTCCCATTATAACCTTGTGCTTTGGACGATTACACGTTGGTCGGAACGGTGTCGCTGACGCCATACTTGCGCTCGAGCTCGTAAATTTCGCCGAGGCCGAGTAGGGAGGCGACGTCCCAGCGGGTGGCGAAGCGGCTGGGGTCCACGGCTCCGGTGGTCTTGAGTTCCTCGAAGGAATCCTTGACCTGCTGGTAGATGAGCCAGATGGTGCTGCCGCAGATGGTGATCTTGTAGCCCAGGTCGTTCAGGTCATTGGTGTTCATCAGGTCGCCGTTGTACATTCGGGGCAGGTCGGCCATGTCCCGTGCGTAGTTCTGGATGTCCTCCTGGCTCTTGATGCCGTCAACGAATACAACATCGGCGCCCGCCTCGACGTATGCCTTGCAGCGGCGAATGGTGTCCTCCCAGCCGGTTACGGCGTAGGCGTCGCAGCGGGCGATGACGACGAAGTCGGGGTCCTTGCGGGCGTCGAGGGCGGCCCGGATTTTCTGCACATGGTCCTCAACTGGGATGACCTGCTTGCCCTCGAAGAAGCCGCACTTCTTGGGAAATACCTGGTCCTCGATGTGGATGGCCGCCACCCCGGCGGCCTCGTATTCCTGCACCGAGCGCATCACGTTAAGCGGGTTGCCGTAGCCCGAGTCGGAGTCGCAGATCACCGGAATGTCGACCGCATTGGCGATGTACTTGGCGTTGGCAACCATCTCCGTCATGGTGAGCAGACCAACGTCGGGGAATCCGCGCTCGGCGGCGGTGCCGGCGCCGGTCATATAGACAGCGTTGAATCCGACGGACTCGGCTATCTTGGCGTGCAGGGCGTTGAGGACGAAGGGGGCGACGACCATGTCGTCGGAGTTGAGCATCTGTCGCAGCTTGGTGGTGGCTTTCATTGTTGGCTCTCCTGATTCGATTCGACTAACTGTCAGAATGATAACGCAGACAGTGAAAGGGTGCTAACCGCTACGGCGCTAGCAGCCGGTGACAGTCTGGAGGTGATCAGACGCGAACTATAACTCCGGACATTCATGGGACACCTCGGTAAACCCCGGTCAAGACTAGAGGGACTCCTAGGACTTTTACACCCCGCGCCAGTCGTTTAGTTTCCATAACGGGGTCATAAACAGACGAATTCGTAACATCGTTGAAACAAAATGCGATGCAGGAGTAGAATGACGCATCCCGTTGGCATTCTCCCCGGCAGTTGTTCTTGATGTTCGGACTTGGAATGCGGCCAGAGGGTCTGGTCATCGGTGGACGGAGAGTCCACTACGCCTTTGTAATCGTTGGGGTCGCCACGATCATGTGGATGACCAGCAGCAGCATGCGCTTTGCCGTGGCAATCCTCGTACCCGAGATCGAGGATTTGTTTGGCTGGAGCATCGGATTCATCACGCTCGGATTCACCATCCAGTGGATGTTGTCGGCAGCCCTCAGTCCCGTCTGCGGCTGGCTCAGCGACCGGTACGGCGTGCGCTCGGTGATGTGGGCGGGCGCGGTGCTGTTCATGGCCGGTATGGTGCTCACTGGAATCATGACCGAACTCTGGGAGTTCTATCTTTACTTCGGCGTGCTGTTGTCCGCAGGGATGGCCTCATTCCAGGTAACGCTGGTCTCCGGGGTTACGTTGTGGTTCCGCAAGAACCTTGGCCTGGTCATGGGAATTCTGCAAGGACTCCAGGGCCTTGGCACCGGCCTGGCAATCCTGATGGTATACCTGCTCTTCGACCGGTATGGTTTGCAGGTAACCTTCTGGGTTCCCGGCATTGCTGGCGGCATCATCCTGCTGGCCCTGACCAGGTGGTTCTACAACGAACCCGCAGACCGGGGCATCACGCAGTGGGGCGCCCCCGCCGACGAACCGGTGCGCCGGTTGCAGAACAATGCGGTGGCCAAGCTGCGGACAAACACCTTCCTGAAGCAGGTACAGAAGACTTCCGCCTTCTGGAACCTGGCTACCATTCACGGCCTGGGGTGTGCCGGACACAACATCATCCTTATTCTCCTAGTCGCCATAGCCATTGAAGACGGAATATCCAGCGGTGTGGCGGCGATGGTGTACCTGACCCTGACCGTAGTCAGCACCGTCACCCGTTTCGCTGTTCCTGTGATCGCCGACGTCATTGGCAGCAAGTGGGTGATGATGGTCTGTTTCGGTCTGCAGACTTTGCCCATACTGATTCTGTTCGGGGCCGGCGACAGTGTGGGCCTATACTTCCTGTTTGCCGTGCTGTTTGGCATCGGAATGGGCGGCGAGATGACCGCTTTCCCGATTATCAACCGGCAGTATTACGCTGACGCACCCACTGGCACCGCTTACGGCTGGCAGATGATGGGCGCCGGATTCGGCATGGCCCTCGGCCCCGTGATGGCTGGCTTCCTCCGGGATATCACTGGTGCCTATTGGTGGCCCCTCTGGCTGTCCTTCGGCCTGAGCACTCTTGCGGTGTTCGCGATCCTGTTCTTGCCCAACACCAAACGACGCCAGCTACCCGACTGGGAGGAGGCATTGCCCGCTGAGGCCCGTGGCAATGTCGCCAGAGCGCAAGCGACCCCCGAGCCCGACGCTGCCACGCCTGCCCAGCGGACAGCCCCGGCTGCGGGCGCGTCGGGCGACGGCGACGGGGATTAGCCGCTGGGGTCGACGACGCCAGATCTAGAGCCGCCAGACGGCGAAGGTAAGCCAGCGGGGTTGGTCATCTCTGCGACGGAACTGGGCAGCTATGCCGGTTTCGGATTCTGCGCCCGATGCGCCTGGATTCGCATGCACGTCAGGCCGCTGCCGTGGCAGGGATTCCCAGGAATCTTCAGCAGCATCGACCGGTACACCAAGCAGGTCATCATCGCCCATCTTCAGCGAGAGGGAGGGCTGCCGGAATGGATGTCTGGAATCGGCGAGGCCACAGAATTCATCGACCCGCCCCACTGGTCGAAATTCCAGGCATTGGACGAGACTACAGGCGTTACCCTCCGTGGCGAGGCCGACGCCATATTCCGGCTGGCCGACGACTCCTGCGCCATAGTCGACTACAAGACCTCCCGGTACAACCCCGACAACCGCAGCCAGCACCGGGTGTACCGGGCCCAGCTCAACGCCTACGCCTGGATTGCCCGGAGCCTGGACTTCCCTCCGGTATCCGGGCTGGCCTTGGTTTACATGGAGCCTGCGACCGACGACAACACCATCGCGGAAACCGGACTGATTGACCAGTCCGGTTTCGCTCTCGGATTCAGGCCGCGGGTGGTCGAGGTTGAGCTGGACCCGGACCGGCTGTTGCCGCCGCTCATCCGCCGGGCTATCCGAATCCACGAGACTGCCGAGCCGCCGGAATCCCGCGACGGCTGTCGCGACTGCGCCGCGCTGGAGGGGCTGCTGAGGACCCTGGGGAAATAACCGATTGACAGACGGGTATAGTAGAATCTGTACATACCCTCGGCCCGCCGGGAGGAAGTATGGCTACGGCCACAACAGAATTGCTTACCGCCGAGGACCTTCTGAGGCTCAACAGCCAGGGCATCAAAGGCGAACTGATCCGGGGAGTGTTGTGCGAGACTGTGTCAGTTGGAGAGGAACACGGACATATCGCGGGAATTTTCATCACCTTCTTGAATGTCCATGTTAGACCTCAGAGACTCGGACGCGTCGGGGGAACCGACGTTGGCGTGCTGATACAAAGGGACCCCGATATGGTGCGCGAACCAGACGTCTATTACGTGTCGTCGGATCGGTTACCGCTTAGTATCAGGGTTCAAGGCTACCTGGAAGTAATGCCTGAGCTGGTGGTGGAAATCGTATCGCCCACCGACCAGCAACAGGCAGTCAACGACAAGACCACCATGTGGCTCGCCCATGGTGTCCTGATGGTAATAGAGGTGTATCCGGCAGAGAGAGCTGTCATGGTTCACCGACCCGGCGTCCCGGCGGCAACGCTGACCGGCGATGACGTGCTGGACGGTTGCGACGTGCTCCCGGGGTTCGCTCTGCCCTTGAGCGAAATCTTCGACGCCTAATCCCCGTCGATATCCCGAGACTAATTCAACGCCAATGGTAAAGTGAGTTCGAGACGTCTACTGTTTGGTGAACGATATGGCCACCGCAAAGAACAAGCAGCTCACCGCCGAGGACTTGCTAAGACTAAACAGTCAGGGAGTTAAAGGTGAGCTTATCCGGGGAGTGTTGCAAGAGACCGCGTCTGTTGGAAAGGTCCATGCTCGAATCGCAATAAGAATTGGAGGCGAGTTTGACCGTCACGTCAGGCGTCATAGGCTGGGACAGGTCGGCGGCAGCGATGGTGGAGTCTTCATCGAACGGGACCCGGATACGGTCAGGGAACCTGACGTCTATTTTGTGTCAGCAGAGCGGTTGCCACTTGACGACCATTCGGACGGATATCTTGAGGTAGTCCCGGAACTGGTGGTCGAAATAGTATCCCCCAACGATTCCGAGCTGGACGTTCGGGAAAAGATCGCTATGTGGCTGAATTTCGGGGTTTCCATGGCCCTGGAGGTTCGCCCGGCGACCAGGTCAATACTGGTTCATCGCCCCGGTGTCCCGGCGGTAACGCTGACCGGCGATGACGTGCTGGACGGTGGCGACGTGCTCCCGGGGTTCAGCCTGCCGCTAGGCGAGATATTCGACGCGTAGTCGGCCTCAGCAGGGAACCTCGCCCTCGTAGATCCCCTCTTTAACCTGCAGTGTGCGTATGTAGCAGATGACGTTGTTAACGTCCCCTTCCGACAGGCCGGGTCGCGGCGCCATATCGCCGAACACCCAGTGATGCTGCGGGACCCCGTTGTTGACAGCGTTGTGGAAGCTGAAATCCGGATGGTGATTCGGATTGTAGATGGCGTGCACTAGTGGCGGCCCCGTCTGCGTACCCTCACCAACGGCACCGTGGCAGACCGAACAATTGGTGCTGAACGTTGACTCGCCCTGCCGGAATGCTGACTCCCCGTTCGCGGACGTGGCCTCTCCCGAGTCGCCGCCGCATGAAATAGTGAAAGCCACCGCCAACACGACAACCGTCAGGTAGATGCAGGTCCAATGCCACATACCGCCCCTCCGCATCCGTAAAGCGTCCGCAACCATAATTGTATGCTACGTGCTGGCCCGCCCGCGACGCAAGGCGCGGCCCGGCAGGACGCCGGTGTTCTCGCCGTCATCGATGACCACCTGACCGTTGACTATCACGTAGTCGATGCCCACAGGATACTGCTTGGGGTCTTCCTTGGTGGCCAGCGCCTTGACGGTGTTGGGGTTGAACAGGACGATGTCGGCCCTGAAACCGTCGCGCAGGATGCCACGGTCGGGCAGGCCGAGACGCTGCGCCGGGAAGGACGTCATCTTGCGAATGGCCTCAGGAAGCTTCAGATGTTGCTCGGCCCGCACGAACTCGGCCAGGACGATGGGGAAGCAACCGTAGGTGCGCGGGTTCGGATACTCGCCGAACAGGATGGCGTCGCTGGCGATCATCCCCGCCGGGTGCGAAACGAAAGCGTACAGCGTCTGGGCGTTGGTGCCCAGCCCGACGGTCGAGATGCCCAGGTTCTCCTCCAGCAGCAAGTCGAACAGCGCATCCTCGGGGTCCTGATCGCGCATCTCAGCAATGTCGGTAATCAGCCGGCCATCGTACTGCTTGTTCTGGGGTTGGGTGAAGTTGGTCAGCCAGTTGTTCTCCAACCGGTCGCGGGAAAGCTCGCGCTTCATGCGCTGCCGATCGTCCTGGTCGCTCAGGGCGTCCATCAGTCGTTCCGGACCACCGTCCTTGGCCCAGTGAGGCAGACCAATGGTGACCGTGGTGCCCGAGTAGGGATAGGTGTAGCAGTCGAAAGTGACGTCCATCCCCTCGTCGCGGCCTCGCTCCACCAGACCCAGGTAGTCAAGGTGGCTGCCCACGCCGGAGGCTCCCTGCCGGTAGTGGGTCAGGTGTACCGGGCAGTCGCCCAGACGGCCGATCTGCAGCGCCTCTTCCCACGGGGCCATTAGTCCTTGAGAGCGCAGGCTGGCGCGGGTGTGGGTGTGGTAGTGGCCGCCCAGTCGCGCTGCCACACCGGCCAGTGCGCCCAACTCCTCGGTGGACGCATAGGAGCCGGGCGGGTAGTCCAGGCCCGTGGACAGGCCCCAGGCGCCCTCCTCCATGGCCTCGCGCGTGACGGCCTTCATGTCCTCCATCTCGGCAGGAGTCGCCGGACGGTCATTCCAGCCGACACTCCAGATGCGCACCGGCGAGTTGCCAAGGATGTACGCCATGTTTATGGCGACGGAGTTGTCGTACTTATCCAGCAGCTGTGCCACGGTGAGCCAGTCGGCTGGCAGGGGAGGGTAGCCGTTCAGCCCCGAGTCCAGCCAGATGTACCGCTCCAGCTCCTCGCGGGTCTTGAACGGCGCGTGCGAGATGCCATCGATGCCCACCAACTCGGTGGTCACTCCCTGCCGCACTTTGGGGTCGTGGTGCGGCTCGCCCAGGATGGTCAGCCCGGCATGCGAATGCAGGTCAACGAAACCGGGACAGACGACGTAGCCGGTGGCGTCGATGGTCCGGGCCGCCTCCAGCCCTGACACGTCGCCGCGATGGATGCTGACGCGATCGCCCTCAACGGCCACGGCAGCAAAGAAGCCAGGACTGCCCGTCCCATCGACAACCATTCCGTTGGTGATCAGCAGATCGATCATGAGTGCCTCCCTAATTGTGGGGCAACAGCCGTATTTCATGTATGGGGAAGTGCCGCTGATTGGCCGTCACAAACGTTGCGTCAATGGCGAGGGCTACGGCTGCGGTGATGGTGTCGGTGGTGGTCAGCGTAATGCCCTTCTAGCATATTCATTACAAAAGACTCCCGCCGCGACCGCCATATCCGCAGTGATGTCGAAGTAATCCAGGCGGGCTATCAAGCTAGACTTTACGCATAATTTAGAAAAAGTATAAAGACAGGGTAAGCTGGTCTGACCCCACTTTCCGAGAAAGGTCTGACCATGCTCACCCTGCCCGATGCCATTGTAACCGTTCTCCTTCCCTTTGCAACGCTGTTCACCAGCCCAACCTGGCGGAAAGCACAACTGCTGTTGGTAGGTGCAATCCTCACCCCGGGCCAGCGCACCGTGGCCGCGGCGCTGCGCGTCATGGGCCGCAGCGACCAGCGCGACTACGCCCGTTATCACGAGGTGCTCAACCGGGCCGTGTGGTCGTCCCGTGAGGTAGCCCGCGTCCTGCTGGTGCTCCTGCTCCAGCACCTGGACCGCGGCGACGGCCCCTTGATCTTCGGCATCGACGAAACCCTGGAACGGCGTCGCGGGGCCAAGATCAGGGCCCGAGGCATCTACCGGGACGCGGTGCGTTCCAGCCGCAATCAACTGGTCAAGGCCAGTGGTCTGCGCTGGATCTCCCTGATGTGGCTGGGACACGTCCCCTGGGCGGGACGCCATTGGGCTCTGCCGGTGCTCACCGTGCTGGCACCCTCATCTCGGTATCACGAGCAACAAGGACGCCGGCATAAGAAGATCACCGACTGGGCGCGGCAGATGGTCATGCTGTTGCGCCGCTGGCTGCCCCAGCGGTCCCTGGTCCTGGTGGGCGACAACAGCTACGCCGTGCTGGATCTGCTCCACTGCTGCCAATCCCTACGGGAACCGGTCACTCTCATTACCAGATTGCGCCTGGACGCGGCCCTGTACGCGCCAGCGCCAGCCCGCCAGCCGGGTCAGAACGGTCGTCCGCCACTGAAAGGCCCCCGGAGGCCATCGCTGAAAATGCTCCTTGAACAGGGCAGCGCGACTTGGGACAGCACCGAGGTGGCCTGGTACGACGGCACCACCCGCATCGTGGAGCTCACCTCCCAGATCGCGGTCTGGTACCGCTCGGGCAAGCCGCCCGTCACCATCCGCTGGGTGTTGATCCGCGACCCTCAGGGCCTCTTCGACCCCCAGGCTCTGCTCTGCACCGACCCGTCGGCGGACCCGACCCAAATCCTGGAATGGTTTGTCCTGCGCTGGCAACTGGAGGTCACCTTTCATGAGGTGCGTGCCCACCTGGGTGTGGAGACCCAACGCCAGTGGTCGGACCTGGCCATCGCCCGCACCACGCCCGTCCTGCTGGGTCTCTTCTCCTGGATGACCCTGGCCGCCCACTCGTTGCAAAAACGGCATCCCATGACCCAGCGCAGGGCGGCCTGGTACGACAAACCGTCACCGACCTTCGTGGACGCCATCGCCCTCGTGCGTCGCCACCTGTGGCTGGCGTCGGAGGGTTTTTCACTGTCGGTCGCTGACCCCGACACGCAGGAACTCCCCGTCGCTCTGTACCACCGGCTCGTAGATTCCCTCGCCTACGCCGCTTGAAAATGCGGAAAGCCTAGTCAAGCGTTCAGCTAGTTCCGCTTCGTGGGGCCTGACGTTGGTATAAAATTCAGCTATGCCGATAGCGCAGATACCAACCTGATGATCCTCATCCAGCAGTCCCTCGACCAGTTCAATTACCCCAGGCCTTCGGCGCGTATAGCTGATGGGAACAGTGGTGTCAAATAGATTCTCTGCCACCCGACTTTTCCTCTAGCCGCTCGTTGTCCAAGTCGCGCGATGCCCGCACCCATGCGTAAGCCATAGCCGAAGTTTCCCAAGAGGGGTGGAAATCCTCGCCGGACTCTTCCTTTGCCTGTCTTGTCTTTTCCGTTTCTTCCAACTCTTTCAGCACGACGTGGACAATGTAGTGAGGACGTCCCCTTTCCCCCACCAGCTCATCCACGGCCTGCACCAAGTAGTTCGGCAGGTTCACGGGCACATTTCTGTGCTCAAAGCCCAGCTTGCACAGGGACTTCAATTCCGTGACATGTCTGCCGTCTACTTTCCACAGTGATCGCCCGTTCATGCCTTCGACCGCACTCTGCAATTCCTCGGACAGGCAGTCACGAGATATGTCTCTTAACCAGTCGACCTTTATAATGTAGGGGTATTCGTCATCGTGCAGCCTACCCGGGGCATATTCGTATGAGCTAACACAGAGACCTATCATGACGTCGCCGGGTTTGGGCCGAGGAATGACTATCCAATCGTCTTTGCGTATCTCGTTTGCAAAACGCCATAGCTGGTTCGCTACATTTCCTATCCTGCTCTTATTTTCGTACCCAACTGATCGAAGAGCGTCTTTCAATTGAGGCAAGGTGGAACATCGGAGATCCGGCCCGCCATTACCCAGGTAGTCTATCGCGGCGACCCTCTCGTTCCAGAATAGGCGGGCGAACTCATCCGCCCTCCATTTCTCTGCGGCCCGAATCGCCCAGACTCTCACAGGTTCGGCCATTGCAGCGCTCCTTGCGGAAGAGGTGCTCCTAAGGTACTCCCTGAAGCGATTATACGCCCGTCCTCATCGCCCGTAGCACCTTTTCGGCGGTGAGCGGCAGGCTTGGGGCCGGCGTGCCGATGGCATCGGCGACGGCGTTGGCGATGGCGCCGGCGACGGGTATGTTGGCGCTCTCGCCGATGCCCTTGCTGCGGTAGGGCGCCGGGCCGTTGTTGCCTTCCACCAGAACGGTCACCAGCTCAGGGATGTCAGCGATGGTGGGTATCTTGTAGTCGCCGAAGCTGACCGTGGAGATGTGGCCGTCCTCGGTCTGCAGTTCCTCCATCAGCGCGTAGCCCAAGCCCTGGATCACTCCACCTTCGACCTGGCCCTGGTGCATCAGGGGGTTCAGGATGGCTCCCACATCGTGGGCGGAAACCAGCCGCTTGACGGTAATCGCCCCAGTCTCCGGATCCACCTCCACCTCGGCAGCCTGGGCGCAGAAGGAGGTCAGGTCCGGCGGCTCCGAGGCGAGCTCGTGCTCGGCGACAATGGTGCCGTCGCCCACGTGGGCCACCACCTCGCCGATGTTGATGGTGCGGTAGTATGCCGGTCGCAACTCTGACGGGCCTACCACGACCCGGCCGCTCTGCAGTGAGACGTCCTCTTCCGGGGAATCCAGCAGCGGCGCGGCGGCGCGGATGAGTTGCCGTTTCAGTTCACGAGCTGCGCCCACGACGGCCTGCCCCGCAGTGTAGGTCACACGCGTCCCGCCGGAGCCGGAACTGAATGGCATCTCCGAGGTATCAAGCAGGTTGATGTCCACCTCGTCCACCGGGACGGACAGCTCCTGGGCCACCATCTGCCGCAGTACGGTGTGGGAGCCGGTGCCCGTGTCCCAGAAGGCCATGTGCAGCGTGGGGCGTCCCGAAGAGTCCATGCTGATCTTGGCGGCGAAGCGGCCCACACCCTGTGACAGGTCGGTGATGGCCAGCCCGCGACCGGTCAGAACGCTCGGCTTCTCAGGCTTGGGCGTCTCCCAACCCACCGCCTCGGCGGCGCGCTGCAACGTTTCCTCGGCGCGGATGTCATCCCACTCGTGGCCGACGGGCGAGGCGTCGCCGTTCTGCAGCAGGTTCTTTTGCCGGAACTCGTAGGGATCCATCCCCAGCTCTCGAGCGATCAGGTCGGTGTGCGCCTCGACGGCGAACACCACCTGCGGCTTGGCAGGGCTGCGCATGTGGCCCTTGGGGACGTTGTTGGTGTAGACCATGTAGCTGTCGATGCGAGCGTGGGGGATGCGGTACACGCCGCAAAGGTGATCGGCTCCGCGCAGGTACACCGTCGGCTTGAACGCCCCGTACCCGCCGCTGTCGAACACCACCCGCGCCTGCCGCGCCACCAGGGTGCCGTCACGCTTGACGCCGCTCCTGATGGTCATGGTCGCCGGATGTCGCGGGTTGGCCGCCATCAACTCCTGGATGTAGTCCATCACCATCTTGACCGGTCGGCCCGAGTGCAGCGACAGGTAGTAGCACAGGGGCGCGTCCATGAACGAGCCCTTGCCGCCGAAGTCGCCGCCGATGCTGCACGGGTGCATCACGATGCGCTCTTCGTCCATGCCCCAGACAGCGGCCAGCTGCTCCCGCAGGGCGTAGGGGTCCTTGTTGTTAATCCACAGGTGCACCTGGCCAGACTCCTCGGCGCTGACCACGCAGGCGTGAGGCTCGATGTAGGCCTGGTGCATGAGCTGGGCGTTGAAGGTATGCTCGAACACCAGGTCGGCCTCGGCGAACCCCTGCTCCACGTCTCCTTGCCCCCAGGTGATGTGCGCGAACACGTTGTTGACGTCCGACTCCGGCTGAGGCAGACCCTCGTAACCGGACAAGTCCTGGTGCAGCGTTGGGGCATTCGGTTCCATGGCCTCGTGGGCGTCGAAAACTGCTGACAACTCCTCGTATTCCACGTCGATGAGTAGCAAAGCCTCTTTGGCGGACTCCTCAGTCTCGGCGGCCACGGCAGCAACCTTTTCGCCTACGAAACGCACCACGTCCCGGGCCAGCACCGGCATGTCTCGCAGCCTGCGGCCCACCAGCGAATCGGGAAGATCGGCGGCAGTGATGACCGCGTGGACGCCCGGTACGGCCCTGGCAGCCGCCGTGTCAATGCTGACGATGCGGGCGTGAGGGAACGGCGACCTCAGCACCTTGCCCCAGAGCATCCCGGGCAACGAGATGTCGGCGGCATATACGGACCTGCCGGTGACCTTGTCCGGCCCCTCGCCGCGAACGGCGGACTGGCCGATGGCGCGCGTAGTCGTGGTCATTTCTCCCCCCCTTGGCCCTTGCCTCAGTTTACCCCGACCGCCCGGGCAGTATCCTGCCGGTGCCGGGCGTCAGGTCCCAGTCCTCCTCTTGCAGGCCGCGCAGGTAGTCGATCTGGCCGTGGTGGTTGTTTTTGTGGACGATCACGTGCCGCAGCGAATCGCTCACCCTCTCCTCCCGTTCGCGTCCTCCCATGAACTCGTTCAGGCGGGAATCGTCCAGCGACTCGAAGAACCGGACCGTCCGCACGGTCACGGCCTCAGCGTAGGAGATCAGCACATCAGGCGACGGAATGGCCAGGCTGCGCAGTCCCAGCCGGTCGCCGGGGTCGGGCGCCGTCTCCGGCTGTCCGAACCGCTCGAACCACCCTCCCGACACCCACAGGTCATGCTCGTAGTCGCCCTTCCGGCCGGCGGTGCGGCTGATGCGGGCGTCCTCGTTGCGCGTCATGTGCCACAAAATGAAGCCGATATTGTTGGACGTTGGCCCCGGGCGCCAAACCATCTGTTCCTCGGTAAGGCCCTCACAGGTCGCCATCAGCCGGATGTGGGTCTGTTGCAGGCAGTCCGAAATGAATTGAACGGTACTCATTTTCCGCCCTTGTGCGATGCAGGTTTTCCCTAATAGTAGACCGCGGCGCCGGTGCCGCCGCCAGCGGCGATAACCTCGCCGGTCACGGCCCAGGCCTTGTCGGATGCCAGGTAGCAGGTCAGGTAGCCGATCTCCGAGCCGTCTACCATCCGGCAGATGTGGTTGCCCCGCGGTGAGTCAGGGGCAAAGTCATGCGCCTCCACTTCCTCGACCGGGATACCCAACTGAGCGGCACGGGCCTCCAGCAGTCCCGGCGTGCGCTCGGTGCGGGTGGTGCCCGGGTGGACGCAGTTTACTGTGATGCCGAACCGTCCCATCTGGACTGCCAGCGTCTTGGTCAGATGCACCATGGAAACGTTGCGGGCGCCGCCGCTCAGGTTGCCCGCCGTCCGCCCGTTGCCGCCGCTGATGTTGATGATACGGCCCCAGCCCTGGTCCTTCAGATGAGGAATGGCTGCCCGGGCACAGCGGAGCGCACCCACGTATTTGACGTCAAAGTCGTTGAGGAGGGAATCATCATTCACGGTATCGATGGGGCCGGTGGCATCCGAAGAGCCACCGGGAGGGGACCCGCTGTTCACCAGGATGTGCAGCCCGCCCAGCCGTTGCGCGGCCTCGGCCACCGCCGCGTCCACCTGCTCACGGCTGGTAGCGTCCATGGCGATGGGTATGACATTTCGTCCCGTGGCCTCCGCGATTTCCTGGGCCGCCTGTTCGAGGTCGGTCATGGTGCGGGACGCGATGGCGACATCGCAGCCCTCACGCGCCAGCTCCAGCGCGATGGCCTTGCCGATGCCCTTGCTGGCGCCGACAACGAATGCTTTCTTGTCAGTGAGTCCGAAGTCCATGTTTTCACCTCGTCTGTCAGTTGGGGAATTTCGATTGCGGTGCGGGAGGGGGTGGCGCATCCGTCGGGGCTAGCTCCAGCCAGTCCTCGGCGATCAGCTCCGTGGCGCCACTGTCCAGCAATACGTAGTACACGTTGGGCGTACCCGCCTCCAGCTCCAGCTTGGTACCGGTCCAGTCGTCCGTCATTTGCGGCGCGATTAAGCCCAGCAGGCCACGCGAGCTCTCCGACGGCTGCCGGTGGCCGCCTCCGCCCCTGCGGCGAATCTGGACGCGCTGGTCAACATGAAACCGATAGGGGGTTACCATAGGCCAATTTCTCCACGATACGTTGTCAACCGCATTATACGGGATATTTCGGCCAGTTCCGCCTCGCCGATGTGTCCCGGTCCACAAAGAGACGATCTCAATGCCTTGGTTGGCGTCGTGGGCTGTACCAGAGCAGGGCGAAGGCCAACTGGAGTAGGCCAACGTAGTTACCACCCTCTTGTCGCGCTGTGCCAATATTGCACGGCGCCTGGACAGCCAGGCCAGGATGCACTCCACTAGCCTGCGCCTTTCCAGATAGCGTTTGCTGCCTCGGGCATCAAGATTCTCCTCCCCTTTGCACCTGATCGCACCTGATGTATCCCCGGTAGCCTTTGGCTGCACCGCCAGGTGGCCCGTTTGATTGTCGTACCCCTGGTCCATGCACATGTGCCGGGTTGCCGCGCCATTTCTGTTCGCCACTACTGTCAGGACGCTCCACCATCATACCTCTCAGGATCAGCTCCAATCGCTTGGTATCGTGCACATTGGCCCCGGGCTACCACCAAGCCCGGCGGCCCTCCCCCGGCGTCAAGCGGGACGCTACAATTGCTGCATGTGATTGCACGGTCCGTGGGGTTGAGCGCTACTAAATACTCCCAAACGGCCATTCCCCATGGCACTCCTGAGCTTGTCGAAGGGCCGCCTGTGAGTAATTCGACAAGCTCACCATAAACGTACTTGACGGATGGACTGCGAAAACCAAGAGACCCTGGTGGACCAACCCACTGCCCTTGCCGCCAAATTCGGATTTCGATACACTGGATTGAAGGTTCCCGACCGCCAGGCTGCTTCAACCTCAGCGCTTCTGAAGAGTCTCAAGGCAGGAACCCTCGTCCGTCCCCTAGCGGAGAGATGGCTGAGTGGACGAAAGCACCGGTCTCGAAAACCGGAGTACGGGCAACTGTACCGTGGGTTCGAATCCCACTCTCTCCGCCACCACAGTTTTCCATCACGTTCCTTTGAGTATCATTTACGCCATAATTGATCTTGCGTGAATGATACGCATTGCTTGAACTCTCCTAGCCTTTCCATAGAATACAATCGCTCTCCGCCCTCGGCGAGGTGAAGAGTGGTATACGGGTGGGCTATACGCTCTCTCCGCCAAGTCGCTCGGTGAAGCCGGGCAGCACTGCGACGTCGACAGCCTCTCCCTCGACATCGCCGCCTCCGGCACCAAGCCCGGGTGATCTGCCGCTCGCGGTCGAATTACTATCGCTGTTAGCCCGCCCGCCCATAGTTCTGCCCTTTCTGAGCCGCAATCGCCGCCGCGCCCTTATCGCGCCACGCCACACTCCGTTACGTATTCCACCGTGTAGAAATCAGGCGTTCAGAATTGCCCCTCGCGATTGCGACTGAACAATGCCCGGAATGCTACTATAGAGGGGAGGTGATAAGACTTGAGTGATTACCATAACAACGACATCCGTAACCTTGCCATTATTGCCCACGTCGACCACGGGAAGACCACCCTGGTCGACGCGTTGCTGAAACAGGGCAAGGTGTTCCGCCCACACCAGCAGGTGGGCACGCTGATCATGGACTCCAATCCCCTTGAGCGGGAACGCGGCATCACCATCCTGGCCAAAAACGCCTCCGTATCGTACGGCGATGTCCGGATCAATGTCATAGACACCCCCGGTCACGCCGACTTCAGCGGCGAAGTGGAACGAGTAATGAACATGGCCGACGGCTGCCTGTTGCTGGTTGATGCCGTCGACGGGCCCATGCCCCAGACCACCTACGTGCTGCGCCAGGCACTGCGCCAGAGCGTCAACCCCCTGGTGGTCATCAACAAGATAGACCGTCCAGAGGCGCGGGTGGACGAAGTCGTCGATATGGTCCAGGACCTGTTTCTGGAAGTTGCCACCACGGCGGAGCAGCTTGACTACCCGGTGCTGTATGCCTCGGCGCGACAGGGCTACGCCTCCAGGAGCCTGGAGGCACCGGGATCGGATATGCAGCCCCTCTTTGAGGCCATCCTGGATTCAGTGCCTCCGCCCGCGGGCGACCCGGAAGCCCCGCTGCAGATGCTGGTGGCCGCCCTCGACTACGACAACTACCTGGGACAGGTAGCCGTGGGCCGGGTTACCAACGGAATGATAAAAGTGCTGGACAGGGTGGCCCTGCTGGGTCGCGGCGGAGCTTCCAGCACTCATACCGTCGAGCACATATTCGTGTTTCACGGTATGGACCGGGTTGAGGTTTCGGAGGCTCACACCGGGGACATTGTGGCCGTGACCGGTCCCGAAGGAGTTTCCATCGGAGATACCATCACCTCCCTGGAAGACCCGTCGGCGCTGCCGTCCATCGACATCGGCGAGCCCACCGTGCGCATGACGTTTGGTGTCAACACCTCGCCTTTCATGGGCAAAGAGGGGTCCCACTGTACCTCCCGAAACCTGCACGAAAGGCTGATGCGGGAACTTAGGACCAACGTGAGCCTGCAGGTGGAACCCACCTCCAGCCCGGACGTGTTCGTGGTCGCCGGTCGCGGGGAGCTACACCTGTCCATCCTGGTCGAGACGATGCGGCGGGAGCAGTACGAATTCCAGGTGTCCCGTCCGACGCCGGTCAACAAGGAAATAGACGGGAAGACTTACGAGCCCTACGAAATTCTTAACATTACCACCCACGAGGACTACCTGGGACCGCTGAGCGAATACCTGTCGGCCCACATGGCCAGGCACCGTGATATGCGCTACAGCGGAGACGGATATGTCCACCTGGAGTACGAGATTCCCACCAGGGGCCTGATCGGATTCAATGCCTACTTCAACCGCATCACCCGCGGCGACGGCGTCAAGAGCAGCGTCTTCTTGTCCTACCAGCCGATGGATGGGGAAATAAAGTCGCGGCGTAACGGTGTGCTCGTGGCATCGGAAAATGGGGTCGCTGTCGTCTACGGGCTGCTCAACGCCCAGGGCCGGGGCGATACGTTCATCGACCAGGGCATCAGGGTCTACGAGGGCATGATTGTCGGCTCCCATCCGCGGGAGGGAGACCTAGAGATCAACGTGTGCAAGGAAAAGAAGCTGACCAATATGCGCTCGTCGACGGCGGATGTGGCCAAGCGCCTCAAGGCCACGGTGACCATGAGCCTGGAGGAGGCGCTGGCATTCATATCGGATGACGAACTGCTGGAGGTAACTCCAGAGAATCTGCGCCTTCGCAAGATGGAACTCTCCGCCCTGGACCGGAAGCGCAATCGCCGCGACGGGTCGCGCGCCCGGGACTAGGGAACCGTTGCGACTCCTGTGATGCCGCCTTACACTGTCGGCGGCTTGAATTCGGGTACAAATGCTGTGGAGGTAGGCCATGAGTGAACTGGATGATCGTTACGAGCGCGGACAGGAAACGCGACGGATGTTCGGTGGCGGTCAAATCACCACCACACCTTCGCCGGGAGCGTGGGACATTGCGCCGGACCTCGAGAGGATCCTGGGTGAGGCGCTTTTCGGCACCATCTGGAAGCGGCCTGCGCTGACCCCTGTCCAGCGGGAGATGGTCACTCTGTCGTGCCTCATAGTGATGAACCGCGAGGTACAGCTCAAGCGGCACTTGAGTAACGCCCTGAACGTGGGATTGACGCCGGAACAGATCGTTGAGTTGATCATTCACGACACCTGGTACGGTGGAGCGCCGGCGGGTATACAGGCGCTGGCGCTGTGCAAGGCAGTGTTCGAGGAACGCGGCATTGACTTCACCCCGGCCCGCATCCACGACGCCAATGAGGACCCCGACAGCCTGTTCCAGCGGGGCGACGAGTACCGGCGGAACTACATGGGAACGTCGTCGCCGGCACGTCCGGCTCCCCCGACGCAGGCGGAGAGGGAGCTGGGACGCACCACCGGAGAATACTACTGGGGCGCGACCTGGACACGGCCGGGCCTCGATCTCCCCTCCCGCTGCATCTGCACCATGTCGTGCCTGGCGGCGTTGGGTCGAGAGGGTCCCCTGCGGAGCCACATCAGGGGCGCTCTGAACATCGGGTTCACTCAGGACCAGGTCATCGAGGTCTTCGGCCACATGACGCTCTACGCTGGCATACCGTTTGCCCGGGGCGCGATGGACATCGCCAACGAGATATTCGCCAGTGCCTGAAAATGCCACAGATTGCCCGAAGCCGGTCAAGTGTGAATACGGAGTTTCGGAGCGCCGAAGATTTGCGGGACTCCCCACCGCGACCCGTAATCAAGATATCGGGTAGCCGGATGGTTCGATGACTGGATATTAGATTATCGGTAGTGCTCCGTAGCGGACTGTCATTTACCAGGCATGTCCTTGTCCAGAACGAATGAGGAGGCACCATGACCACAGAGATCGCAAAGGCAACGGACGGATACGTGAAAGTCGGCGACCTCAACCTCCACTACCTGGAATGGGGGGATCCTGGCGCGCCTCCCGTCATCATGGTTCACGGCCTGACCGGTAACGCCCACGCGTTCGACCTGCTGGCGCCTCACTTTGCGCCGCGGTATCACGTCATCTCCGTGGACGTTCGTGGCCGTGGCGACAGCGATTGGGCTCCCAACGGGGACTACTCCAACGACGCCTACGTTGCCGATCTGGAAGGGCTGCGCCAGGTTCTTGGTTTCGACCGTTTCTCGCTGGTGGGCACATCCATGGGAGGCCGAATCTCCCTGACCTACGCGGGCACCTACCCTGACCGCGTGGAACGCACCGTCCTGAACGACATCGGACCCGAGGTCGACTCACGAGGAGGAAGCCGCATCGCCAGCAGTTCCCGGGATGCCGTCACCACCTTTGCGGCCATTGAGGACGTGATGGCCTGGCACCGGGAGAATCGGGTAGGCTTCGCTGCCATGAGCGACACGCACCAACGGGCAATGGCTGGTCACGCAGTCAAGGTGCTGGCAGGCGGCGGCTATACCTGGAAGATGGACCCGGCGGTTCGCAGCGACCCCCGTCGCCCCGACCCGGAAGTATCCTGGAAACTGGCGCGCAGGATACCCGGCCCGGTGCTGCTCGTACGGGGCGGCGCCAGCGACCTTCTGTCCCCGGAGATAGCCCAGCGCATGGTGGCGGAAATGCAGGACTGCCGCATGGTGGAAGTCCCCGGCGTGGGCCATGCTCCGACCCTGATGGAACCCGAGGCCTTTGGCCCGGTCATGGAATTCTTCTCGCTGGCCTGAACGGGCAGCGGTTAACCGGGCGTGGGAGTGTGTCCCTTCCAGGACGCTACAGCGGGAGTTTCTGCAGTACTGGGTACGCTTCGTAAAGCTGGCTCTCTTTGTAGGAGAGGCAGTATTGCTTCACAGTCGGTGTGAAGACCATGAGAGCGTCCGGGGCGCAGACCTGTGCCGTCGGCGACCTTTGGTCAAGGAATGGCTTGGGGCCCCAAGCGTTTCAAACGCTTATTGAGGGAGGATTCCGAATCCCGGTGATGGACAGGATGATGAGTACCCCTGAAGAGATTGAAGGTCGAGTGCGGGCGGCACTTGACGAGTTGGGCATCACCGGCTGGGAGTGGATCGAGATCGATCCCCAATACGGCGACACCGCAGACTTCTGCGAACAGTACGGGTACGACCTCGCCCACTCCGCCAATACGATCATAGTTGCCAGCAAGCGCGGCCCTGCGGCGTACTGCGCGGGCATCGTGCGGGCCTGCGACCGGCTGGATGTGAACAATAGAGTGCGCGGGTTGATGGGAGTGTCGCGTGCGTCCTTCGCCTCAGCAGATGAGACCCGTGACGTGACGGGAATGATGATCGGCGGAGTCACGGCCCTGGCTCTGCCGGAAGGTTTGGCAATCTACGCTGATGTGCGCCTGTTGGAGATGGACTACATCATTCTTGGAGCAGGTAGCCGATCCGGCAAGTTGAAGGTGGCGCCCCAGGAACTGGAGAAACTGCCTGGTCTGGAGTTCATCGAAGGGCTGTCGATTTCAGCGGAGTGACGCCGGCGCGTTCGAGAAAGCGCTGCACTCCAACTGTTTCAGCCCCTGCACAAGTCAATTTCTCGTTTCAACCACTCTCATTTCTGCGGGGTTGCCACTCGCCGGAGTCGTGTCTGCGGCGTTGCGTTAGCAATGACAGACGGCGAATTACTGCATCCTGATTCCCAGCGCCACATCCATGAGCCCACATCATTCCTCAGCGCTCGCGTTCCGCGCGGCTCTGGATTCAAGGAGCGGATCAACCGTGCGGAATCGTGGGCAGACGCCGCCGATAGCGCCTCTGGCCCAGCCGGGGGTTTGTGCATGGCCGCGCTGCACGGGGAGGCCGTGAGTCAAAATTCCCGGAACTCTATTCGCAGCGTCGACAGCTGTACGTACCCAGAGTCCACGGATGCAGGTATTGACACCAGGCCCGCTGCCTTGGGCTGTGTAGGGGGATGCCCGACCAACCTCAAAAGCTCCGGTACTCAGAGCAATCCTCCCCTCTGGCCGGTGACACCGCTGGACCGCTGCCGAGAGGGGTTTGAGCACGTATGCAATTGACAGTGTTCAGAATTTTAAGAGACTGGCTGTCTTTCAGCTAGTTCGCTTAAACATTCCCGACTGTGAACAGGCCTTCCGTGCCCTATGACCAAGGCAGCACATAAGCAATACGCTGTGTGCCAAGGCCCGCTTACAACAATTTCGTCTGTGCTTTGCAATGTCCGATATGCCGCGTATGCATCAAAGTCAGCCGACGTGTGGTAAACATTTATAGGTAGCAATGTGAGTCGGTAATGGAAGGATTGACGCACAACTGCTGATACTCAAAATCACACAGACTTTGGCCATCCCACACTTTACTTTCTTAGCCACCCTGGGTGGCAACGCAAGGTTCCGCCTCTGTGAGCGTATAGCCGCAGGCAGCCCCATGTCGCGGAATCCTTGGAAATCCTTCAGCCGATTCGCGGCCCAATGGACTTCCGGAATCCTCCCCCATAGCCCAGGCATTTGGACTCTGACGTCCGGTCGCCCAGGGACATGGCCAGGGAAGTCTTCGTTTCTACTGAGGCAGCTTGATGGCAACCATTTCTCGGCAACTGGCCCGCACGGCAACGATCGTCGCAATCATGGGAATAGTTGTCGCATCAGCATTCGTTGCGGACGAATCAGGTGCCGGCCTGGTAAACGGAAATGCGGAGGCGGAAATAACGTCCCGAGTTTATTCCAATGGGTATATTTCTCGTCCCAACCCTGAGTCTGGATCGCTGCCGGACGCTGGCATCGGGAGCGCTTTGATGCAGCAAACCGAGGATGCCAGGGGCATGATTCTGGTCGACAACTACGGAAACACGTCCTCAGCCGCTACATCGGAGACTTTCGACGATGCCCAGGGATTCACGACTGGCACCGCACGCTATCTGCTGACCGGAGTGGAATTAGCCACTATTAATGCGACACCGGGCGCAAAGGTAGCTGTGTTCATCAGCGAACCCGCCGGAGCAGGACATCCCGGAACGACCTCATATGTACTCGATGCGCCGTCCAACCTCGTCGGGAGGCCCTTCTTTAAGGCGCCGGAAAACGCACTTCTTGCTCCGAACACCAGCTACTTGGTCAGGATAGACGTTACTGCTGGCTCTGTCGGCTGGGAGTTCACCACCAACAAGACCGAAACTACCCTGGGGCTTTCCGGATGGAGCCTCGAGGACCACTTCTGGGTCAGTTCAGGAGACACCCAGGGAATTGACTGGGGTATGGACACCAGCAAAGTTTTCGCCCTCACCATATGGGGAAAGGAACCTGCGGATGACTTCGGTGAGGACTCGTTTACATCGGGATACCTTGCCTTCAACAGACATTCAAACGAATCGCCTATGGTGCAGGGGACGATTGGTAACGGTACGGACAAGGACTGGTTTAATTCCTCACTGTCGTTCGACTACGGAGGCCGATACAGGATTGATGTAGACGCGACGGAACTCACCGATGCCGATGACGTTAGCGTTCGCGCTTTCTATCTGGACAATCCACACTATTCTTCGGGAGTCGTAGATGTGGAGGTCGAGTCCGTCACGGACCCGCCCGAGGGCTATGTGTCGTGGCATTTCATAGCTGGACGCAACTATGGTCCGTACATCGAAGTGTCCGCCGACAACGGTAGTACCGGCGATTACGGTATCCGAATAGTGTACGACCCGGACAGGATCTGGACGGGCACAGAGGTTGTACGAGGCGACTTGTACCACGACGACACGACTTGGGCAACCATCACCGTCGACTCCGTGGAAGCGGATCAAGGGGTATACCATTACTACGAGGACTACGACTGGTTTGCAGTGGAACTGGAGGACGATACCAACTATACATTTTTGGCGACCGCTGCAGGCCCATACAGCCACTACATGCATCCGGCCATCAAACTCTACGACGATGCAGGGACCGAACTGGCCTCCGAATACATAAGCCACAGCGACGAAAGCGCTACGTCGGTTACCACCCGAATCGATGTGGGCGCCGGTGAGAGAGGGACCTATTATGTCGAAGTTACCAACGCCCAACTGTGGGACGATCCGGTAAAGATGGCGAACGTGGGAATCACTGAGCCGTTGGTGTTGCATTCGCCTTTTCTTGCGACCAGGTATTATTTGGCTGCCGGCACTGTCGCCGACAACATGAGGAGTCTGAGATCGGTTCCCGTCAATGCTGAGCCCCGGATTCTGAACAGAAGGGCGATATCGCTGGAAGAAGGAACCAGGCTGGCGGAGTACATCACCGCCTATGACTCGGACGCGCAGGACACGGCAACGGGCTTTGAAATCATCGGAGGGGATGACGGTGACCTGTTTTCCATCAGCAGCAGTGGCGTTCTGTCCATGAGGTTAGTGCCCGACTTCGAGGTGCCGGCGGACAGGAACATGGACAACGCATACGAGGTGCAGGTCAGGGTGACCAGTGGCTCAGAGGGGAGAGAACGCTTGTCGACGGCAGACTTAACCGTGACGGTAACCGATGATGATGCCGAGGCCGAGAGGGTGCTGGTTTCAAACACGGGAAAGCGAAATGACGGCAACGCGACGGTTAAGAACTCCGATCACGCCATCCGAATCCACACCGGCAGAAATTCGGAGGGATACGTCATCCACGGCCTGGCCCTGAAATTTCAGGAAGCGCTGGCAGATCCGAACGGCGTCCGAGTTTCGTTGTGGTCGTCGCACGTCCCGGGACGATATTCCCGTCCCAACGCGCAGATCTTTGCGTTCATCAATCCAACCAGCATTGAGGCGAGGCTGACTGAGTTCACGGCACCGCCGGACACGGTGCTGGAGCCGGACGCAAGCTACTGGATAGTGATCGAGAGAACGGGAGGCACCGCGCTCAAGTTCCTGGAAACGCGATCGGATTCGGAGGATTCGATCTCAGAGGCTGACTGGGACATCGGTAGCCTCAAGTTTCACCGGCCCCGCAACATGAACGGGCCATGGACCGACTGGAAAGTTAAAAGCGAACGAGACCAATTGAAGGTCCGTGTCATCGGATACGAGCGCGGCAACGAGTAACCGGAGGGCAATGTCCGCCGGCGAGCGTGCCGGAACCCATTCCACAGTAGGCACGACCAACCGGCGCTGAATGACGCTTTGAAAGGTCAGGCAAGAGATCATCAGCCGCTCATTTCTCCCCTCCTGCGCTAACTAAATTTGCGGAGTAGCCGAAAATTCCCCGCGAGGGGAAGTGTCGGTCAAGTTCGTATTCAAGGCTTACGAGCAATGTCCAGAAACTGGACTGAGCCCGAGGGAGGGCTAATCTGCTGACACGGCACTCGGCTCCCTGGCCACCCTGGACACCTCTCTTTCACAGAGTGCGAACCGTCTGACCGGCAATTGGCGTGAACCCCTGGTGGTATACAATGTGCCTCGCGATTTCAAAGCGATAGCGGAGCGACACTCGGTATGCGCACCAAGGATGAGGTCCGTCAGGCGGTTTGGTCGGCAATGGAAGAGGCCGGAGCCGCTCATACACGCAAACTCCACGACAAGATTCCCCATTTTCGAGGCTGCGAGGCTGCCGCCGAACGCGTGGGTGAATTGCACGCCTGGCAGAATGCCCGCGTGATTAAAGGCAACCCCGACAAGGCTCAGAGGCCCCTGCGCCAGAAGGCACTGGAGGAAGGCAAGACCCTCTACATGGCCGTGCCGCGCCTGCGGCAGGAGCAGTGCTTCGTGGAGTTGGACCCGGCAACCATAGGTGCCTCCCCCGCCGAGGCGTCCACCATCGCGGGGGCTTTTCGCTGGGGGCGACCGGTTTTCGTCGAAGAAATGCGGCCCGTGGACCTGGTCATATCTGGTTCGGTCGCCGTCAATCACATAGGTACCCGCGTGGGCAAGGGTGGCGGGTTCGCCGACCTGGAGTATGGCCTGGCCATCGCCGCCGGAATCGTTTCACCCGAAACACCGGTGGTAAGCACGGTTCACTCGATGCAGGTGCTGGACGAGGATCTGCCCTACACTCACCACGATGTGTTCCTCGACTACGTCGTGACGCCAGAGGAGACGATCCGTTGCGTTGGCGAAATGCCCCGTCCTATGGGCATTTATTGGGACGACCTGCCCCCGGCCAAGATCCGCCAGATTCCGCTGCTCAGGAAGCTGCGGGAACAGGCTGGCTGAAAACCTACAACCCCGGTAGAGTTGCGATGCCAGCTAAAGGGGCGTGTTCAAGCGGAGCAACGCCTATAGCCGGCTGTTAGTTGAAGGAATGATCATCTCCCTTAGCCGGGGTACAACCAGCCACAGCCCTGCTATGATCAACCAGATCAGGAAGACGATGCCAGTGATGCGGTGGACCATCGTGGCGGCGTCCAGCCAAATGAAAAGCATTGCTACTCCCAGCACCGCAGCCACAACTGCGGCTACGCGCTGGACGCCGCCGCCCATTTGCCACTGCACCGGGGCCAGCGCCACGAGGGCCAGACCTGCCAGGGTAAACCCGACTGAGCCAGCTATCCACCGGATGGCGAACGCCAATTCCTCTTCGGGCAGCACCATCAGTTCCGGAGGCTTCAGGTCCGTCGGGGCGGTTATAGCCAGCGCCACAGCGGTCGCCCCGGACGCCAACGAGGCCAGACCGGATGCAACGAAAAGCACCCCGGCAAAGCCACTGGCAGCCGGGCTGTAGTCCCTCAGGGAGCGCCTCAGCGGGATGGCCGCCGCCACCAGCGTTATTCCCCCCACCATCCTCGCAACCCCGCCGATGCCGTAGGCCGCCTTGGCCGATCCGATGGCTGCCAGGGACTCCTCCAGCGTAGGAAGGTCAGCCTCGGCCGCCAACCGTGCAGGCACGGAAATCGCGGTGGCCAATGCTGTCAGCAGCAGGAATATTCCAGCGTTGCGGTAGTTTGAGTTCTGGGATGCCATGTCCTCTCGGTCTGGGAAGGCCAAATTGTCAGATGAGCAGGTTGTAGCCGATAGGGAGAGCGGTACGGCCGGTCAGGGCATTGGCCAGGTCCGGGCCACGGCCCTCGGCGACGGCCACGCCGGTCAAAACCTGCAGGGCCACCTGCACTCCACTGGCCGGGGGTGTGGCTTCGACGCGCAGGGCCCGGGCAAAGTCGCTGCCGTGGATCACCAGCTCCATGGTGCGGAGAGGCAAGTAATCAATGAGTCTCATCCCACCCTGCGGCGTTGCCAGGATGAAGTCATCGTCCAGTTCGTTCACCCGGTCCCGGGCCATGTTCAGAAAGCCACGCACCATCATTGTCGGGTTGTCCATGATCTCCAGGCCAGCCGACCGGCCCAGCTCCGCCACCCTGTCAGGATTGGCGTTCTGCCTGACGTTTACGATCCACTGAGTCGGAGACTCTACGTCCACCTGGGCGGCAGGCTTCTCGGAGTAACCGACGACCGTGCTGATAGAGCGATAGGTGTGGCCGGCCAGATCTCGCAGCGTCCATTGGCCCAGGGCGTGCTCCTCCCATCCCTCGGGGTCTACCCCGTCCACAAGCCCTGCGAAGAACTCGGCGGATTCCAGGTACGCTTCCCTTATTTTCTCGCTGAAAGGACTACGTGAACTCACCTGATCCTCCATCTCGGTAGCGGTGGGAACGCCCTCACCCTAACCCTCTCCCAGGGAGAGAAGGAACTGTGGGTGGAACGGGAGACTAGGGGTCGCCGACCAGGTTTTCGACCTCCAGGGACTTCATCAGGCCGCTGATCTGGTCCCAGGTATCGTCCTCGACGAATATGCCTTCCTGGCGTCGGCGCTGCTCGGTGCGGTATTCGATCTCTCCCGGATACAGCACCTCGCTGAATCCGGCTGCGGGCGGCGAGTCCTTGATGAACTCGACAAACTCCCCCATATCTTTCTTGAACTCGTCCAGTGGCCTGAAATGCTCCAAGTTGAAAGCGGCGATGAAGCACCCGTCGTTGTGCCGCCCCTCCGGGTCGATGCCAAAGCCGAGGCCGGTCAAGAGACCGGAGAACACCTCGACCATGAACGACAGCGCGTAGCCCTTGTGTCCCTGGTCCACGCCCACCGGCAGGATGGCCCCGCCGGAGAAGTAGTCATTTGGGTCAGTGGTCTGATTGCCGTCCCGGTCCACGATCCAACCCTGCGGGATGGACTCGCGGCGATTGCGGGCCAGTGCGATCTTGCCCAGCGCGACGGTGCTGGACGCCATGTCCATCAATACCGGGCCATCGAGATCGCTGGGCATGCCGATGCAGATGGGATTGGTGCCCAGTTTCCGCGCCCGACCGCCGAAGGGCGCGACGTGCTTCGGGGCGGCGCCGGAGTCGGCGGTGATCATGCCGATCATGCCCTCTGCGGCGGCCATGGTCGGGTAGTCGCCGAGGCGACCGATGTGGCTCTGACTGTGAACCGTGATGGCGGCCACACCGTGGGTGCGTGCCTTGTCGATGGCCATGCGCATGGCCCGTTCCGTAACGACGAAACCGAAGCCCCAGTTGCCGTTGATCACGGCCGTACAGGGGGCTTCGCGCTCCACGACGAAGGGGGCGCCAGGCACTATGTGGCCCACGTCGATGCGTTCGGCATAGGTGGGTATCTGGATCACGCCGTGGGAGTCGTGGCCGCAGAGGTTGGCCTTAACCAGATGAGTGGCCACCACCTCTGCCTCGGCGTCGGGAGTGCCCTTGGCGCGGTAGATGTGGTAGGCCGCCTTCTCAAGGTATTCAGGTGAAAATACGGGCATTTTCTGACCTCTGGCGAAATGATCGTAAAGCTGTCGAATCGCCGGGGAAATTCGACATAAGTCTAGCCTTGCCCCACCGCAATGTCCAGAAATGCAATGTCCATTGATAGGAGCATCATGTGCGGCCAATCAAGTCTAAATTGTGAGGCCTAACCCGAGGAGGGCCGTTTGAGAGCGAGAGGCTGTCGTTTCGACCCACGTCTGCCCCCTTCTCGCCTTGACCTGATAGTTGGCGGTTTCTATAATTTCGTGACAGGATAACCACGGGCAAGGGGCATCCCCTTCCGCCCGGCCCAGGAATGACGCCCCATTGGTGCAGCCCACACCGCAGAACATTGAAGACCTGGCCGGCGCGGCCCTCGCCGAACTCTCGGCTCTGGACAGCCTTGATGCCCTGGAGCAGTGGCGTATCTCCTATCTGGGACGCCGCGGAAGTCTAACGACAGTGCTCCGGGGCCTTTCGTCGTTGGATATCGACGAACGCCGCCGGATCGGTGCGCTTGCCAACCAGGCCAAGGAGTCCCTCGAATCCGGACTCGAGGCTCGTACGCGGCAGATCAATGACGCAGCACTCTTGCGGGCCGCCCAGGAGGACCGCCTCGACGTGACCCTACCCGGCCGCCGACCATCCGAGGGGAGGCTGCACCCAACCACCCAGATCGTGCGCGAGATCTGCGCGGCCTTCGTGGGCATGGGATTCAGCGTCGTGGAGGGCCCCGAGGTCGAGTGGGACCACTACAATTTCGAGATGCTGAACATACCCAAGGGTCACCCGGCCCGGGACATGTGGAACACGCTCTGGGTCGACTACACCAATGAAGCCGGTGAGCAGCCCATGCTGCTGCGCACCCACACCTCGCCCATGCAGGCGCGGGTGATGGAGAACCAGCGGCCGCCAGTACGCGTTGTGGTGCCCGGCAAGTGCTACCGGTACGAGGCCACCGACGCCACCCACGAGTGGCATTTCTACCAGGTCGAAGGCCTGGCGGTGGACGAGGGGATCACCTTCGCCAACCTGAAGGGAACGCTCTACGAGTTTGCCCGCCGCCTGTTCGGCGAGGAGAGGCAGATTCGCTTCCGCTGCGACTACTTCCCCTTCGTCGAGCCGGGTGTGGACATGTCCATCGACTGTTTCGCCTGCGACGGTGAAGGTGAAGGCTGTCGCATCTGCCGCGACAGCGGATGGATCGAGATTATGGGCGCCGGAATGGTGCATCCCAAAGTGTTGGCCGGCGTCGGCTATGACCCCGACAAGTACACAGGCTTCGCCTTCGGGATGGGTCCCGAGCGAATTGCGATGCTGAAATACGGCATAGATGACATAAGGCATTTCTACTCCAACGACCTCCGATTCCTCCGGCAGTTCTAGGACGTGGCTACTTCCACAGGCTATTTTCACCTTGGATTCAGGGTCTGAATGAAAGTTCCCCTCAGTTGGCTCCGGCAATACGTGGACGTTGACCTGCCTCCGTCCGAACTGGCCCATCGCCTCACCATGGCCGGCGTGGAAGTGGGCGAAGTCGTGGAGACGGGCGGCTGGAGCGAGGTGTACGTCGGCAGCGTAACCAGCGTACGCCAGCACCCCAACGCTGATAGGCTGCGGCTCTGCACCGTTACCACCGGGTCCGAGGCCGACGGAAACGCGCCTGACATGGAGGTGGTCTGCGGAGCCCCCAACGTGGCGCAGGGTCAGAAGATCTGCTTCGCTCGGATCGGAGCGTACCTGTACAACGCCCACAGCGGCAAGCACGAAACGCTGGCTGCAGCAAGCATTCGAGGCGTGGAATCGCAGGGGATGATCTGTTCCGAGTTGGAACTGGGCCTCGGAGACGACCACAGCGGCATCATCGTGCTGCCCGACGACGCTCCGCTGGGCGAATCCCTGTCGGACTACCTCGGCGACACGGTTCTTGACCTGGAGCTAACGCCGAACCGTCTCGACTGCCTCTCCATGCTGGGCGTGGCCCACGAGGTGGCAGCGCTGACGGGCGGCAGTGTCACCGAGCCCGAGGTACAGTACGAGGAAACCGGTGCCCCGGTGGAGGAGCGGGTCAGCATTAGCATCGCAGATTCCGACCTTTGCCACCGCTACACGGCAACGGTCATTGACGGCGTGAACATCGGGCCGTCGCCGCAGTGGCTGCAGGACCGTCTCACCCGGGCTGGCCTGCGTCCCATCAGCAACGTGGTAGACGTCACCAACTTCGTGATGTTGGAGTACAACCAGCCTCTGCACGCCTTCGACCTCGATGCGGTGAGGGACAAGACCGTCATCGTGCGCCGGGCCCGTCCGGGCGAGACCCTGACCACTCTGGATGGAGTGGAGCGGAAGCTGACGACCGATAACCTGGTCATCGCCGACTCCAACGATCCCATCGGCCTGGGCGGAGTGATCGGCGGCGCCAACAGCGAGATCGGACCGGACACCCAAACTGTCCTGCTGGAGTCAGCCAACTTCAACGCCACCAACAACCGTGAGACGGCCACGTCACTCGGCCTGCGCACCGAGGCAACCCTGCGGTTCGAGAAGGGCCTGCGACCCGAGTTGCCGCCCCTCGGCCTCCTGCGGGCCACCGCGCTGATCCAGGAAGTTGCCGGCGGGACCGTCGCTCCTGGCTACATCGATGTGTATCCCGAGCCGCCGGATGCACCTCCGACAGTGACTCTCACTACTCGCAGGCTGCGTCAGTCGCTGGGAATGGATGTCGGGCTCGAACAGGCCCGTATCGCGCTGGAGTCCCTCGGTTTCGCGTGTGCAACTGAGGGGAGTGCCCTGGTGGTAACCATTCCCTGGTGGCGGAACGACGTAAACATCGAGGACGATCTGGTCGAAGAGGTCGTGCGGATCATCGGTTACGATGCCGTACCGACCGTGATGCTGTCTACACCAATTCCGTATTTCAGCCCCACACCCGCTATCGCGCTGCGGGACGGGGTCAAGGACCTGCTGGCGTCCGGGGGGGTGCAGGAAGTCATTAACTACACCCTGGTGTCGTCGGAACTGCTGGAAAGGATTGCCACCGAGGATGGGGTTGCTCCGGCAATGCGCGTGGCGAACCCGATGAGCTCAACGCACGAAGTCCTCCGGCCAACCCTTCAGCCGGGCATTCTGGCCACACTTGCCGCCAATCAGTCCAGCGGCCCAGGTCCCTTCCGCTTCTTTGAAGCCGGGCGCGTCTTCCTGCCCCGCAGCGGTGATCTTCCCGAGGAGGTCGAGACCGTCGCCGCAGTGATGGCCGGCCAGCGGTCAGCCGACTCCTGGCTCTCTGGGGCAGACAGCACCGGCGACATGGACTTCTTCGATGCCAAGGGTGTGGTGGAGTGGCTCCTGGAGCGGCTGGAAATCGATGCCACCTGGGAGCCGGGCGAGCACACGGTTTATCAACCGGGGCGGTGTGCGGTAGTCAAATCAGGGAATGCCGTCCTGGGTTTCGTGGGCGAAATTCATCCCAACATCGGCGCCAGGTTCGACCTTGACTCTGGCACGGTGGCTGGATTCGAGCTGTACTTGCCCGCTCTCCTGGAGGCGCTGCCGGACTCTGAACGGCGGTTCGATCCGCTGCCTCGTTTCCCCGCCGCGACCCGGGATCTGGCGTTGGTCGTCCCGGCTGACGTACCGGCGGCACACATCACCGGTCTCATGATGCGCAACAGGCTGGTGCAAAGGGCCGAACTGTTCGACATCTATTCGGGTGAAAACCTTGCTCCGGGCACCAAGTCCCTGGCCTTTCATGTTCATCTGCAAGCGACCGACCGGACGCTCACCAACGAGGAGGTCACGCGCTCGCTTGACGGTCTGCTGCGGTCCCTGGAGCGGGAGGTAGGCGCCACTCTCAGGAGTTGAGAATTAAGAACGAGGAATGCGGAATGTGGACACACTGCCACTTCCTTTCCTCACAGTATCTGGCCCCCAAATTACGGGAGGCGCTTCATGACGACACGAAACCGCCACCATCGCGGCCACCACGAGGAGGCACCACACCACCATGGCCACAGCCACGCGGACGAGGACATGCTCAGCGTGGAAGAGGCCTACGAGAGGGTGATGGCCAGCTTCTCTCCCCTTGATGCGGTCGAGGTCCCCTTGCTGGAAAGCCTGGGGCAAACCCTGGCAGACGATGTAACGTCTCCGTTGGCGCTGCCGCCGCTGTCCAATTCGGGAATGGACGGCTACGCGCTGCGGGGTGCTGATATCGTCGGCGCATCAGCAGATTCACCGCGCCGTCTCCCGGTCATCGGCGTTGTGGCCGCCGGGCAATTGCCTGACCGTTCGGTAGAAGCCGGAACGGCAATGCGCATCATGACCGGCGCGCCCGTGCCGGACGGCGCCGATACCGTAGTACCCTTTGAGGAAACCGACGAGGTGCAGCGCAAGACAGAGGGAAGGCCGCTGGACGAAGTGGCCATTTTCTCGGAAATGCCTGCCGGGGCCAATGTCCGCCCCGCCGGCGAGGACATTCGCGTGGGGGAACTGGTGCTGGAGGCCGGAACGGTCGTGCGCGCCGCCGAGGTGGGCGTCCTGGCCTCGCTGGGGCTGGACAGGGTGCGGGTCAGGCGGCGCCCCATCATCTCGGTCCTGGCCACGGGCGACGAGCTGGAAATGGCCGGTACGGAGCTGGCTGGCGGCAAGATTTACGACAGCAACAGCTACAGCGTGGCGGCCTCTGTGATCGCCTGCGGCGGCGTTCCCCGTCTGCTTGGCATCGCTCGGGATAACCTGGACGACCTTCATGCGAAGCTCGCGGCAACCGCCGGGTCCGACCTTGTGATAACATCCGCCGGTGTCTCCAAGGGCGACTACGACATCGTCAAGGACGTGCTGGAGCAACGAGGGGCCATGAATTTCTGGTCTGTGCGCATGCGGCCGGCCAAGCCTCTCGCCTTTGGGCACCTGCGTGGAGACGGCGGCAAGGATGTGCCGTTGCTGGGCCTGCCGGGAAATCCGGTCAGCGCCATGGTGGCTTTCGAGATGTTCGCGCGCCCGGCCATTCAGACCATGCTGGGCCGTCCTGTGCGCCCGCGCCCCTCAGTGGAGGGCGTGCTCACCGGGCCCATCCGCAACTATGATGGGCGTAGGGTTTATGCGCGGGTCGAGGTTGAGCTGAGGGACGGCGTCTATTACGCCACCCCCACGGGGCCGCAGGGATCGAACATTCTGACGTCCATGTCTCGGGCCAACGCTTTGGCCATCTGCCCCGAGGACCTGCCGGTCAAGGAAGCTGGCGAACGCGTTCGAATCATCATGCTGGACTGGAACGAAGAGGTGGATCTATGACCATAGCTGGGCTGGAAACCGGTGGATCTTCCGGCGATACGTCGGTGGGCAGTGGGCGCTTTCAAATCAGCCTGGCCCGGCTGGAGCAACTGAACCGATCGGCAGTTCACCTGATCAGCGGCCGCCTGACTCCGGCCTGTCCCTCATGGGGCAAGCCGCTTCACGAGTTGGACTCAGGCGATCTGATCCGGGAAATCCAGGAGTTTCACGGGGACGAGGACGATTACATCCGGTACGACATGCCGATAAAGGAAATCGTTTTCCGCACGCTGCTGACCCAGGGCAATCAACCAATGTCGTTGTCCGACCTGCACCGGGAACTTACCGGGCGGTGGAGCAACGCCCTGAGACCCATCTCGATTGAGGATTCACTGTTGCGGCGGGTCTTGGAGACAGACACCTACTACGGGTTTGCCCTGGTGTAAAGCCACATCGTCAAGTGCCGGGGATGTGAACCGGGCCAAGGCAACCGAATCAGGACAAACGATGGGGCACAACAAAAGGCCGGGCACCGCGGGGTGCCCGGCTTTATCATTACCTGGACTGGGTTACTTTGGCCGCTACGCTGCGGCGGCTGCCAATTGTTCCCGCGCTGTTTCCACCAGCTGGTTGAATGCGTCGGGATCCCTGACGGCCATATCTGCCAGAATCTTCCGGTCCAGTTCGATTTCTGCCAGTTTCAGGCCGTGGATGAACTGGCTGTAGGAAAGCCCGGCAGCCCGGCAGGCCGCTCCGATACGCACGATCCAGAGGCTACGGAACTCCCCCTTACGCTCCCGGCGGTGACGGTAGGCGTGAGACCAGGCGTGCATCACGGCTTCTTTGGCCCATTTGTAGTTGCGATGAGAGGAGCCCTGGAATCCCCGGGCCTCCTTGAGGATCTTCTTGTGCCGGCGACGCTTGGTAACGCCGCGTTTTATTCTTGCCACAGATAGGTCTCCGTATTGGGCGCCTGTCGGCTAACCGTAAGGAATTAGTTTTTTGAGGCGAGGAACGTCGGCAGCAGCAACGTCCATCTTGTCCGAGTATTTCCGGGTCACCTTGGTCGGCTTCTTGCGCCGCAGGTGGCTGCTCATTCGCTTGCGTCGGAGCATTTTCCCGGAGCCAGTGACATGTATACGGGCTTTGGCGCCCTTGTGCGTCTTAAGTTTTGGCATCGGCCAGTTCTTCTACCTTATCCGGCTGGGGTTCGGCGGTTATGTCATCGCCGGATTTGTTCGCTTGATTCTTGGTGCCGGACGACGCTCTCTGCGCCGCCAGTTCCTCTCCCTTCGCCACTGAGGGGATCAGCACCATCGAAAGGGAGCGTCCTTCCATTGCCGGCGCCCGCTCCAATCGCACTTCGTCCTTCAGTTCATCGGCGACCCGGCGCAGTACTGCGAGGCCAAGTTGCTGGTGGGCAGCCTCACGGCCCCGGAACCTGACGGTCAGCTTGACCTTGGAACCGTCGTTGATGAACTCCCGCACCTTGCGCAATTTTGCGTCAAGATCATGGGTCCCGATATTCGGACGGAAGCGTACTTCTTTCTGCTCGGTGCTCTTCTGTCCCCGCTTGGATTCCTTTTCCTTCTTTGCGGAGAGGTAAAGCAGCTTGCCGTAGTCCAGCAGCCGGCACACAGGTGGGTCTGAATTGGGCGCAACCTCCACCAGATCGACCTCGGCGTCTCGTGCCATCTGCAGCGCACGCCGAGTCTCCATTACCCCCAATTGAGAACCGTCTCCGCCAATGACCCGTACTTGAGGGCTGGTAATTCTTTCGTTGACCCTATATTGCCTGGCTATGCTGACCCACCTCCAATGTATTATGCCCCGTGATCTAGGATGGGCATAGGCCAATCTATCATACGCCTATACCCGCGTCAACGAAGGTCGCTGAGGCACTTCAACGACTTCGTAATATCTACCAATACGCCTGGAACGAAATCATGGATCGCGGAATAGCATAAGCATTGACTACTGCGCCCGGGCTCGCGACCGTTCTGAAGCCCAGGGATGAGACGGCTAATACGATCCTTTAGAACAGTCCCTAGTCGTCGTCCTCGCCGGAATCGGAGCCGTTATCCTCGCCAAAATCCAGGCCCTGCAGAAATTCCTCGATTTGAGGGGAAAGAGGCGCGGTTGATTCGCTGCCGGAAGCCGCCTCCGCACTATCCCGGTCGTATCGCTCTTCCAGCCTGGACAGGAGCTTGGAAACCTCCGAGGTGTCGTCGACGATGTTCTGAAGCGATGAATACTGCTGGACACCGCGTTCCCTGTCCTCGAGGCGACTGGGGAGGCCGTAGAGGCGGCAGAGGATCCCCGTCAGGCGAGCTGTGCCTGTGAAATCCTCCTCCACCTGGAAATACTGGGGCAGATGGACCACGAATATGCGAGTGTCTATCCCCGCGGACTCGGAGTACTCGAAAATCTGATGGGTTATGGTGGTGGGACCCTCATAGTCGCTGGGTCGCACTTCCACCGAACGGTACTCGGCCTCGTTGGACTCATCGAGGGTACCGCCAGACACCAGTAACGGCCTGGTATGGGGCACCATGTCGTACATGGCCCCGATCATCGAATATCGTCGCGCGCCCACGGCCTCCAGCACTCCATTTATTGAGTCGGTGAAATCCTCACCGTAGGCGTGAGGTTCGAGGAGGTGGATGGTTACCAGGTCCGGGCCGTTTTCACGAACTGCCACCTTGATGGTGGTCGTGGGAATAGTGTATTCCCTTTGACCGCGCCGCATCCTCGTTTTGGGCCTGTAGCGGGTGAAATCGTAGTACCTGCCGGGACGAACCAGCCGGCCCACCTCTTTTGCTCCCAGGTGTCGCTCGATGCGCCGCAGGCTCAAGGTGCCCACGCGGCCCACGTCAATCCACGGCCGGAGCACCGCCAGGACATGCGGGTCCTTCAGTTCCGGCAGTGGTTCCCCGAATTCAAAATCTCCAATGCGCATAATGATAGTTTGACAGCACCGCCCATGGTTGGCAAGGTCGTGCGGTGCGCGGCGCAATGCCGAGTGGCATTAGAAATCACCTGCGCGGGTCTGCTCATCATAAAGCGCCTGTCGTCGAAAAATAGGGCATAACCCGGATTAGTCTACTGGACAGGATAACAACAAGAGGATATACACCATATATCTCTACTATGACGGCAAGGAACGATATGGGGACGAAATCGCGTATAGCCCAGTGGGGATCCAGTTTGGCAGTCCGGATACCAAAACCTCTGGCCGAGGAGTGGGGCGTCCACGTCGGGTCGGTGATTGAGATGACCACGGACGGTGAAAGTCTTACTCTGGTAAAGAGAGAATATGACCTGGATGAAATGTTGTCTCGGGTCACTACGGAAAACCTGCACTCGGAATGGGATACGGGTTCACTCCGAGGCAAGGAAGTATGGTGAGCACGACTTACGTTCCAGGGAGGGGCGATATTGTGTGGCTGGACTTCAATCCTCAGGCTGGACACGAGCAAGCGGGACGTCGGCCAGCACTGGTACTGAGCCCTAGTAGCTATAATGAAAGGACGGGCCTCGCCCTTTTCTGCCCGGTTACCACGGCTGTGAAAGGGTACCCCTTTGAGGTACATCTTCCCGAGGAAGGAAGCATTACCGGCGTCGTGCTGTCTGACCATATCAAGAGTCTGGATTGGCGTGCCAGAAATGCTGGGCTGGCGACGCGAACTGCTCCGCAGATAGTGGAGCAGGTTCTGGAGATGATAGGCACGATATTACGATAAGAGGGAGTCTGAGCCATTAGTAGGAACGGTCGCCGAAGGAAGAACTATGTGTGGTAGATGATGCAATGAGAGCTGTGTCCTGCCCGAAATCCCTCAAATCAAGCTGTCAAATGGTTTGGTTTTAATTTTGGCCGATGAACTCCAGCACCAGGCCGTTCCAGACTTCGGGGCGCTCCCAGAACCCCGCGTGCCCCACGTCGGATATCGAAACGAACCGGGAAGTCGGTATGTGAGCGGACAGCATTCGCATCAGCGCCGGCGGCGACAGCAAGTCAGCCTCCCCGGACAGTACCAGCGTTGGTACCCGCATGGTCTGCAGACGGGAGTAGGTGATGGGCTCTCGCAATGGCTGCATGGGCACCGGCCCCTCCGGCCTGCTGGCCAGCTCTATTTCCAGCCAGCGGGCCGCTCCCTCCGGGTTGGTCCCGCGATATGAGGGGCCCAGCTCCCTGAGCTCCACGGGAAGCGCCTGGATTTCGGGCGGGCGGAGCCTGTGCTGCACCTCCAGGTATGACTCGTCCTGCACACCGCCGATGGTGTTGGCCGCCACCAGGCTTCGCACCCGCTCCGGGTGGCCGAGGGCGTAGTCGATCGCGGGGATTCCACCCGCTGCTGTCGCGACCAGGTGGACGCGATCCAGGCCCAGGTGTTCCACAAGGGCGTGGAGGTCATCTCCGGCGAAGCCGGGCTGCTGGTCCGGGTTTGTGGTACGGGAACGGCCCCACGTCCGCCTGTCGTAGGCAACGCAGCGATACCCCGCACTGGTGAACGCTGGCACCTGGTGCTCCCAGGCCTCGCAGGTTCCCGAGGCGGCGTGCAGCAGGATAATTGGCGTCCCCTGACCGCCGCTGTCTTCATACCACAGGTCCACCCCTGGTAGCGTGAGATATGGCATATTCGTAACGACTCCTATTGTCTGCGATACGGGTTCGAGGCTAATGTGCGGCCCGCTTTCCTGACCCCGAAATTCCGGTGGTGGGGGCAGAGACGCTCCCGAGGGACGCCGATACCGTAAGGTACTCAACCGGTAGGACCAACCCTCGAGGTTGCCCATCATTTGAAGAGAGTTGGAATACTACCCCTGCTTGAGAGACATGTCGACGTAGGCAAGACCCTCGAGAGCCAGGCCATATCCCAGCATATCCTGCATCTGCCGCTTTAGCTGGAGCGTCATGGCCACGCGGCCGTAGCGCAGTGTCAGCGGGGGACGCTCGGCCAGTTGGCGGGCCAACTCCCAGGCGCGGGGAAGCAGCCGGTCGCGGGGCAGGACTTCGGCCACCACGCCCAAGTCTCTGGCCTCTTGGGCTGATAGCGTCTGGCCCGTCAGGAGGAAGTACCGGCCCCGGTTCTGCCCCAGCAGCATCGGCCAGACCACGTGAACACCGTCGCCGGGCACCACGCCGCGCGGGAAGTGCGGTCCGTCCTGGAACGTGGCGGTCTCCGACGCCAGCACGATGTCGGACATCACTGGTATTTCGGCGTGGATGGTGGCGGGGCCGTTGACTGCACCGATGACCGGCACCTCGATCTCCAGCAGGTTAATGAGGAGGCGTTTGCCTTCCCAGTAGGTCTTGTCCCAGTCCATGGGCATCCGTCGGTTGGAGCGGTTGGGCTCGAAATTCGCGCAATAGTCGTCGCCCGTGCCTGTAAGGATCACCACCTTGTTCTCGGGGTCCGCGCCGATGTCGGCGAAGGCGTACCCGAGCTCGCGGTGGGATGCCTCGCCCCACAGCAGGCTGCCATCACCCGAGTGGAAGGTCACCTGAAGAATCCCGTCCTCCCGGTGCACGCTCACTGTCTCGTACTTGTTCGCGTAGTCCGCCAGTTCCGTCATGTCCATACTCCTTATCCATCGATTCGTTGCATTTTTCAGGGGAAAGGCGCGTGCCTCACTTTACACCAGCGAGCTCCGGTCGAAGGGATGTACACCTGGCCACAAAATCAAAAGGGCGCCGATTGGGCGCCCTTCGGTTCTGTTCCCGCCGGCCTTTTTCGAAAAGCCGTAGCGAGTGCCGCGCGATGGAATTCCGGCTAGCGGACCGCCGCAGGCTGGTGGGCCTTGAGGAACTCGCGCACCTGCTCGATGGTCTTGGCCTTCAGACCGGGCTCCTCCTTCCAGGGATACGGAGTCGCCTGAGCTTTCGGGGCCAGCTCGATCATGTCCAGGGCCGCCTCCAGGGAATGCGCCGGCGTATCGTCGGGCATGACCAGCAGGGGGGTCTGGCAGGCACGGGCAAAGTCCCGAGACACGCAGTACATGAAGTCCGGCTGAATGCGGTACAGGTTGTGGAGGTACTGCTCGATGGTCTCCATGGACAATTCCGGTCGCTGGGCGATAAGGTCCGGACCCCACGAGTCCCGGCCCATATCGTACATGGCGTCCGGCGTTTTCGAGGCGTGTCCCACGGGTTGGCACAGGACAGCCGCCTGCACTCGCTCCGGCGCCCGCTCGATGAGCGTCATGGCGAAGGGACCGCCGATGCAGTACCCGATGAACAGGAACTCCTGCACGCCCAGGTGGTCCAGCAGTGCCAGCTGGTCGTCGGCGAACGCGCCCCACGGGTCTTCCACCTGCACCGGGCCGGTGGACTCGCCGCCTATGGCGTTGCGCTGGTCCATGGTGATGACGCGGAAGTCGTTCTTGAACACCTCCATTGAATCGAACACCTGGCCGGGCCAGTTTTCGACCTTGGAGTTCAGTCCCCCGCCGGGAGTGGCCAGCAGAGGAAACCCGGACCCGACCTCCTCGTAACGGATCGTGACGTCGCCGTAGGTGAAATGCGGCATATTCCTTCCTCCTATACATCTGAAACGTGATAGCGATGTCTGATGGCAATTGTAGCTTGGCAAACGGGGCCGTCAATGCGCGAACGCCGGGGACCGCAGGGCTATTGCAAAATCCTGTCTGAACTGTGATTCGCTTGATTTTGGGATTTCGCTGATGCCCCCAAATCCTGTCAATTCTTCAATCCTGTGAATCCTGATTCAGACAAAATTAATGGAGGCGGACACTGCGATTGTCTTAACCAGGTACCGGGGCCGCACTGCCCACCGAAGTTCCGGGCAGTATTACCACCCGTCCAGCCGTTTGTAGTAAAGTACCGGCGAATACGTTGCACGTATATAGCCAGACTGGACCTGAGGCATTTCCTGGATTTCGCTGGCATAATTTCGCTGGCATATCTGAAGGTAGATTACGTCTGACGGTGTCATAAATCCTGCAGCTGCCCATCGGGCCTCCTGGCGCTCTCCACCATTTCAGATCCTGGGGGACTGGACATGAACACAAGCGGAAAACCGGTTGCCGTGGTGATAGGGGCAACATCCAAGTGGCAGTCCGATGGGCGCAACACCCATCTGGTCCACGGCGGAGACATTGACGACAGCGACCTCCCCGTCGGCGTTCGCTGGGGCGTTGGCGGAGCCATCTCCCTGAAATTCGCCCACGAGGGCTTTTACACCGTTCTTACAACCCGCAACGCCGCCAACGCCGCGCCCCTGGAGGCGGCGATCAAGGAGCGGGGCGACGAGTGCATGATCGTAGAGTTGGACCTGTCTCACCGGGACTCCATTTCCGATGCCTTTGCCCGGATCAGGGAAGAGGCCGGCGAGACGGACGTCCTGGTTTACAACGCCGGGTACCTCGAGGGACGCGACCTTCCTCCGGAAATGGAGCTGCTGGAGCACATGCCCTACGAGTACTTCGAGACCGCCCAGCACATCTCCAGCAGCGGGCCCTTCCTGGTCGCCAAGGAGGTGCTGCCGTCCATGCGGGAACGGGGAGAGGGCTCGATCCTGATCTCCAACAACAATTTCTCGCTCCGTGGCCGTAAGCGCTTCACCGGCCAGTCGCTGTACTACCCGCGGGTGCTGATGCGCGGCCTGGCCCAGGCGCTGACGGAGGAGTACTCCGAGCACGGCGTCCACGTTGCCAATGTGGTGATCGACGGCATGATCGATTCGCCCGGCACACGGGCAACGCCGCGGGCGCAGGAAAATCCCGACCTGCTGATGAACCCGGAAAAGATCGCCGAAGCTTTCTGGTACCTGCACACTCAGGACAAGTCGTGCTGGACCCACGAGCTCCAGTTGACACCCAATCCAACAATGCCGAGTTTCTGAGGCCGTGGCCCGGACAGGCAACACAGAACGAATTTAAGGAGTATTGAAATGGATGTTGGAATCATGCTGGTCTGCTCCAGCTACGGCTGGGACGAAGGCACGGATGCGGAAATGTGGGACGAGGAACTGCGCCTCGTCGAAATTGCCGCTGATGCGGGGTTCGACAGCGTCTGGTCGGCGGAGCACCACTTCAACGACTATTCCTTCGTGCCGGACAACATCCAGCTGATGACCCACATCGCGGCCAAGCATCCCAACATCGACGTGGGCACGGCCGCCGTGATCCTGCCATGGCACAACCCCTTGAGGGTTGCGGAAAACGCCGCAGTGCTCGACATGCTGAGCGGCGGGCGTTTGCGTCTCGGGTTCGGCCGGGGCCTGGCGCGGCGCGAGTTCGAGGCCTTTGGCATCAGCATGGACGAGTCGCGTGAGCGTTTCGACGAGGCGGCGCCCATGATCGTGGAGGCCCTGAAGACAGGCTTCATCGAGGGCGACGGGCCCCACTACCCGCAGCCCCGCATCGAGATCCGGCCACGTCCGCAGCACTCATTCGATGGTCGCATCTACGCAGTGGCCGCCAGCGATGAGTCGGTGATGTCGGCGGCCAAGATTGGCGCCCACATCGTCATGTTCGCTGATCGTCCCTGGGAAATGCGTATGCCTGGCATCGAGCGGGGCCGGGCCCTGCACCGCGAGTTTCACGGCACCGAGCCTCCTCCCCTGATGCTCTCCGAGTTCGTAGTCTGCGGGACAGACCTCGAACAGACTGAGCAGGAAGCGCGCCAGTACCAGGGCAAGTTCGTGGAGAGTAACTTCTACCACTACGAGTTCCTGAGCGACCACTTTGCCAACGTAAAGGGCTACAACGCCTATCAGCAGAAGGCGGAGATCGCGCGGTCGGCGGGCCTTGAGGGCGCGGTCGAGGGCTTCATGAAGGCCGCCAGCTGGGGCACGCCAGACAAGATCCTGCGAGGTCTCGAGGAGCGCAAGGAACTGCTGGGAGAATTCGAGTGGAACGTCTCCTTCCGGTTCGGCGGCATCCCCTACGACGTCGCGGAGCGGAGCCTCAAGCTCTTCGCCGAAGAGGTACTGCCGGTCATCAGGTCCTGGTAGGGTCGTCGATCTTGGCCTGAGGCAGGCCGCGGGGATTGCTTCCTCACCTATTGTGTTCCAGCCGCCCTGGAAGTGCCGCAAGGCCTCCGGGGCGGTCTTGTTTGGAGGATACAGGAGTGCGGGCTGACCGGTGAATGCCAATGGGAATGTCGAGCGCGGCGACGAATTTCGATTGACGCTCATGGATGCTTGTGATAAATTTCTCGGGCTACTATTACGTTTCGTATTCCCTCAATTCAGCCTCCGAGAGAGTTCATGGAATCATTAATTGTTGCCCTTGCCGCAGGTGCGCTTGCCCTGATTTTTGCGGGATTCACCGCGATGCGCGTGCTCAAGGCCGACCCTGGCAATGAACTCATGCGCAGTATCGGCGACTCCATAAGGGAGGGTGCCGGGGCTTTCCTGCGCCGGGAGTACATGTCGCTGCTGCCCTTTGTGGTCATCGTTACGGTAGTCCTGGGTGTCCTGGACTACACGATCTTCGAACACGACATGGCGGTACCGGCAACGGCGATCTCCTACTTGGTGGGCACCATCTGTTCCGGTACTGCCGGGTTCATCGGCATGAACGTTGCGGTGAGGGCCAACGTGCGCACCGCCGCTGCGGGAATGCGGGGCCTGAACCCAGCGCTGCGGGTGGCCTTCTCCAGCGGAACGGTAATGGGCGTTACGGTGGTGGGCATCGGCCTGCTGGGCGTTACCCTCCTGTACCTGATATTCCAGAACATCAGCGTGGTTGCCGGATTCGGGTTCGGCGCCAGCTCCATCGCCCTGTTCGCCCGCGTGGGCGGCGGCATCTTCACCAAGGCCGCCGACGTCGGTTCCGACCTCGTTGGTAAAGTCGAAGCCGGCATTCCCGAGGACGACCCCCGGAACCCCGGCGTGATCGCAGACAACGTGGGCGACAACGTCGGCGACGTGGCGGGAATGGGCGCCGACCTGTTTGAGTCCTACGTCAGCTCGATCATTTCGACGGTTGCACTGTCTGCCGCCGCCGTGGTGTTTGCCACCGGGGGCGCCACGGAATTCGACTACACCGACTCGCAGTCGGTATTCCCGATGCTGCTGGCCGGCGCGGGAATCGTGGCGGCCATCCTGGGCACGTTCGTGGTGCGCAGCGGTGAGCAGGCCAACTTCGAAAAGCTGCTCTGGTCGCTCCGATACGGCATATTCGCGGCCGGCGGTCTGCTGATCGTATTCTCAGCGATTCTGACCATCACGCTTACCGACAACTGGTGGTGGTTCGGCTGCGTGGTGGCTGGGTTGGTGGCTGGAACCATTATCGGACTGGCGACCGAGTACTTCACGTCATACAGCTACAAGCCGACACAGACGGTTTCCGCTGCCTCGGAAACAGGCGCCGCCACCGTGATAATCCAGGGAATCGCCAGCGGAATGCTGAGTACCCTCGTCCCTGTCATCTGCGTGTCAGTCGCGATCTTGCTGGCCTATTGGTTTGCCGGGTTCTACGGAGTGGCACTGGCTGGCGTTGGGCTGCTTTCCACCCTGGGCATCACCTTGGCGACCGACGCCTACGGTCCCGTGGCCGACAACGCGGGCGGCATTGCCGAGCAAGCCAACCTTGACCCCGAAGTGCGTGAGCGCACCGACGCCCTGGACGCCCTGGGCAACACCACGGCGGCCACGGGCAAAGGCTTCGCCATCGGCTCGGCGGCCCTGACCGCCCTGGCACTGCTGGCTGCCTATTGCGTGAGCGCCAAGCTCATTATTATCGGGGACGACGGAAAGCTAGACGTACAAGCAATGATCGGCGCAGAGAACATTGGCATCAACCTGCTCCAGCCTGAAATCCTGGTGGGCTTGGTCATTGGTGCGATGCTCCCGTTCATATTCTCGGCCCTGACCATGCAGGCCGTGGGCCGGGCGGCTCAGGGCATCGTGGATGAGGTACGGCGGCAGTTCCGGGAGATTCCGGGCCTGATGGAAGGCACCGGCACTCCCGACTCCGCCCGGTGCGTTGACATAAGCACCCGCAGCGCCCTGCGTGAGATGGTAGTCCCCGGCGTGATGGCGGTTGTCGCTCCCATCGCCACCGGATTCATCCTGGGGCAGGCGGCCCTGGGCGGCCTGTTGATCGGGTCTGTTGCCTCCGGGTTCATGCTGGCCATCATGATGGCCTCGGCCGGCGGCACCTGGGACAATGCCAAAAAGTACGTCGAGCTGGGCAACTACGGCGGCAAGGGTTCCGACGCCCACAAGGCGGCAGTCGAGGGCGACGTGGTGGGAGACCCGTTCAAGGATACGTCCGGCCCCTCGCTGAACATCCTGCTCAAGCTGATGGCAGTCGTGTCCCTGGTCTTTGCGCCGGTGTTCCTTGAGGTCAATGCGCTGATCAACCTGGCGTAGACGCCCTTTCGCGGTGGACCCAAGGCAATCAAGACAGGAGGATTGAACGATATGAGCGCATCCAAGGGTGTTAACCTGCGTGCAATCCTTGAGGAATGCCGCGATGGGAGAAACGGAGGAGCATTCAACGAAGTGGTGGTGATGCTGGAAAGCACCGCCGCCTCGGCCGAGGTCTACATGGACTTCGACGACTTGCGGTTCACTCCCGACGGACGGGTGGTTACGCTGATGGTGCCGGACGGCACGCACATGCACCTGGATATGTCCAAGATTCGGGAGGCCGAGTTCATCCACACAACCAACGACCGAGGGCTGCCCTCGTACCAGCTGTGGATGCGCGACCGCGACGGCAACCCGGCGATGCGGATCTACCTGCGCAAGTCAGACAATGACGCCACCAATCCGCCCAGGCACGAGTTCTTCATGTCGCTGCTGGAAAAGTACCCGGGGCCCATTGCCCTGCCGGACACTTACAGCTCCGCCGGCGCGCACCCCCGTAGGACATAGAGGTCTCACCGGTCTCCAGGTCGATGATGCGGGCGATACATTCGCCCGCTTTGATTTCCAGCAGGCCGATGGTGCCGAGGGCACCCCTGCGGTGTCGCCTGCCTGGATAAGTGGGACTGCCCGGGTTGATGATCAGCGCCTCGTCCCAGCGGCAGATCAGTTCCTCGTGGGTGTCGCCAAACAGCACCACGTCCACCGGACGGCCAAACTTGGCCTGCAGCACCGACTCCGCCTGACCCTCGGGCAGCACCAGCCCGGTCCCGTCGCCGTTTGTTGCAATTTTGGGACTTGGCCACTGGATGTCGTGAATCATGCCGATGGCCAGCCAGGCTACGTCCACCACGCGGGTGGCGTCGGCCAAACGACCGCCGGGCTCCCGGGGGTCCTCATAGCCACGCACTGCCAGCACAGGTGCCACGGTTTCCAGGTAGTCGAGGACACCAATGCATTCCAGGTCGCCGCAGTGCAGGATCAGGTCGACCCCGTGCAATGCCTCCAGCACCGGCGTCGGGAGGTCGCGCCCGCTACCCGCAGAGTGGGTGTCGGAGATCAGGCCGATGCGGGTGATCTGATTCAAGTCGCCACGCGGCACGCCATCGCTCTGTGGCGCAGTTCGAAGCGGGTCCGTCGTGCTCATCAGTTGAGGTTGTCCCACAGGGTGAAATAGTCGGGAGAATCGCCTCGTATTGCCTCGGTCAGTTCCTCGCGGCTCAGGCGCTGGGTGATCTCCGACTCCCGCGATATAAGGTCCGTCAGTTTGGCCTCCCACTCCGCCAATGAGCCATGCTCGTCGCCGTCTTCCAACAGCGTGCGCAGGGCACCCACAACCACCTCGGAATGGGCGGCGGCGGCGTTCCCTGAAATCACGTAAACGATCACGCCCGGGAGGTCGTCGGGATTGATCTCCGTGCCGGGCTCGGCATGCAGGTGCACCCCCAGGCGGTCCAGGATGAACGACATAGCCACCTCGCGGACCGTTTCCTCGAAGTGCATGGTCAGGTTCATCAAGTGGGCGAAGGGGAACTCGCCCGTGTGCCGCAGGGCGTGGGAGAATTCGGCCTCCACGGTGCGGAAAAACTCGTCACTGAGGATGTCATCCGTATCCAATACCCGCACCGGCGGCTCCCCGGGCCGGGAGTCGAACACCATCAGTTCCCTCAGGTGAGGGAATATGCAGAGTTGCAGGTCAGGAAACCCGGTCTCGAAGGGGCCTGGGTTGAATAGCTGTTCCATTGGATAATCTCGTCCCCTGGACTAAAGGGTAGTTTGGATACGCTTCAGACTGTTCCGTGTCCTCACAAGCGGGCCACGCGCCCACGGTTGCCGCAATGGAGATGTCCGTTGAATCGCGGATTTACAATAGCGCTGCCACATCCTCCATCTGCCTGCTCAACCAGTCCTCGTTGTCGTTCTCACAGATGGAGCGGTAAAGGGTCGAGGCGCGCGCCTTCCGTTCCGATGCAGACATTGTAATCGCCCGGTAAAGGGCCTCGGAGGTTCCCGTTATGTCCGTCGGGGCCACGCTGATGGCGCCTTCGGACAGCTGGCTGTGGGCGCCGCTGCTTTGCGACAGCACCAGGACGCCGTCGCGACTGTTCACGACCGGCCCCTCCTTGGCCACCAGGTTCATTCCCTCCACCAGCGTGTTCACCAGCAACGCGTCGTAGAGCTTCATCCCGGCGATGGCCTGGGCGTAGTTGTTCTCCATGTAGGCGACGATGGGCTGCCAGCCACCGGAACCGTGGTTCTTGTTCACCTGCTGGATGGATTGCTGGACTTCGTCCATGTATCGCTGGTACTGGCGCAGGTGAGTACGGGACGGCACCAGGAACGCCAGAAACTTGATGCGGCCCTTCATCTCGGGGTGGGCGGACAGCAATTGATCGTAGGCCCGGAAGCCCCGGACGATGTTCTTGTTGGGCTCTGCGCGGTCGATCCGCACAATGGTGGTCTCTGCGCTGTCCCGCTTGAGCCGGGCCTCGTATTCCAGGGTGCGCGGAGCATTGGCGATGTGCTGAACCTCGGCGACGTCGATGGAGCCGGGGTACACCCTGGCAACGCATGTCTGCCCGTCGAGTTCGATGATCCCTGACTGCCGGTCTACGTATGCATCCGGCAAAAACTCCTTCACGGTGTCGAGGAAGCAGTTCCGGTCCATCGGGGTTTGAAAGCCGACGATGTCTGCCATGCAGAGTGACTCGCAGATCCGGCGAACGATGTGCCTTGGTATCAGGTTCCAGTACAGCGGCGTGGGCCATGGGACGTGGATATAGTGCTGGATTATGGCATCAGGCAAGTCCCGGCGAACAAATTCCGGCAGCAGGTAAAGATGGTAGTCGTGTCCCAGGACCACAGGAGGCGATTGATGCGATCTTGCCTCGGCCACCACCGCCTTTGCGAATGCCTCGTTTACTGCGACGTACCCGGTATCCCAGGCGTCGTGGACGGTGGAATCGACTGTGGGGTTGTGGGGAGGATTCCACATGTAGTGCTGCAGAAACCAGAGCAGCGGATTGCAGATCACGTTGTAGTACTTGTGGTAGGCACGGCGCGGAGTGGTGACGTAGCGCAGGCTGATCCTCTGGCCCGGAAGGGGAGACGGGACTGCCGCGCCGCCGGAAGAGATGGCCCGGTCGCCTTCGCCCATGGCACTGGAGACCCAGGTGAATTCGCGGGCCTGGGAGAGAGGGCTGAAAGAGGTTACGACGCTGCCGCTGCCCCGCCGCGCCTCGGTCCGGCCGTCGGTCGTGTGATGCTCGACCGGCCCGCGGTTGCTGACGAGGATCAGCCGCCTCTGCGAGAGTATGCGGTCGCACAGCTCTGCCAGGTCCGTGAGTCCTTCTTCATATCGGTCGCCCAGCTTGTGGTTCTCCATCCGCATGGATGCCGCTTCCGCTTTGGCGAATCAGTTCCCGTGCCCTGGAGGACAGGGAGAAATGAAACGAGATTTTCCGGTGTTTTCCTGGTTGTCAGGGGCCGCACAGCCTCCTGATGGCAGGTACCACGTCTGCAAGGCTGCCCACCGTCTCGTCGGGTTCGGTGGAGGGATCAGAGGGATCGTCGCGTTCGCTGAATCCCGTGATCCAGACCGTCCTCAATCCCGACAGCTTGGCGCCAGCCACGTCGTTTCGCACGCTGTCGCCTATATGCACAGCCTGCGCCGGCATTGTCTTCATCTGCCGCAGGGTGAGCAGAAATATTTCCTTCGCCGGCTTCGCCATTTTCACCTCGTCGGAGAAGGTGAGCGTGTCGAAGTATTCCAGCATCCCGGTATTGGCAAGGTAGGTGCGAAATGTGCTCCCCGGGGTCATGCCTGTGTTGGAGATCATGCCGATGCGGAGACCCATTTCCCGGACGCTTCCAAGCACCTCCAGCGCATCCGTGTGTGCCGGGGGAGGATATTCCAGGAAAGAGTCGGCGTACACCCGGGAAATCTCTCCGAGTGCCTCGGCGTTCAGCCGCTGGCCAAGGCCGGGGCTGATACTTTCCATAAAGATCGCGATCTGTTCCGGAAAGCTGACGTCCCGGAGTTCCTCACGGATGGCGGCGCACTGTCGAAAGCAGTCCCAGTAGGCCTCGCTGATGTGCTCCGGCTCGAACTCCTCTCCGCTGGCCGAAAGGATGTGCCGCACACCTTCGAGCCGCGCGTTGGAGCGGGTTAGGCCCAGTTCGCGGTTGTCGACAAGCAGGGTCTGCCAGAGGTCGAAGGTGACTGCGGTAATTTCGGGCAAGGCCTATCGCCTCAATCCGGCGAAAAAACGCCGGGACTAGTTGGTAATGTACCATTTTACACGATGCGAGGTTGAGGCGTGCCGGAGCCTTAATGACCGTCCAGAGCTTTTCGATTCTCCATCACCTTCCAAAGAGGTGGTGGGAACGGCGGTAAAGACGAGAGAGTAGCCCCTTGGCCTACTATGGGAGTACGCGCCAACCCTATCCCTCCCCCGGGGGAGAGGGGACTCTCGAGACTCTGGACAGGACGAAGGGCTACACCGGTGGGCGGCGGGTGTGCCAGTCGGTTGACTGTTCGTAGGCGTGGGCGGCTCGCAGCACCGTCTCCTCGTCGAACGGGCGGCCTGCCAGCTGCAGGCCGATGGGCAGTCCCTCCGATGAGAAGCCACAGGGGACGGAAATGGCGGGGAATCCGGTGATGTTGTAGGGCCGGGTGTACTGCGTCAGCGCGGCCACGGTGCCCACCTCGTGTTCGCCCGCCAGAACCTGCTGTTGCAGCAGCGGGGGTGCTGTAACCGGCTCGGTGGGGCCTGCCAGCAGGTCGACGTCCTCCAGCAACTTGCGTGTGGCGCGGTCGAACACGGCCCGGCCCTGCTGAGCTCGGAGGTAGTCGGCGGCGCTGATGAACAGCCCGGCCTCCAGACGCAGGCGCACCGGCTCGTAGAGGCGGCTGCCGTCGCTGGCCAGCAAGTCCCGGAAGCAGGCTGTAGCCTCGGCCATGAGCATCGTGGTCGAAATGGCGGCGGCGTCGTTGAACTCAGGGAACTCGACCTCTATCACTTCGGCGCCCATAGTTTCCATCTGTGCCATGGCGTCATTAAAAGCCTGCCTGACCTCGGGGTCCAGGGGGGCCTCCATGTACTGGCGCGGCACGCCGACGCGCAGTCCGCGAACCTCGCCGGTTAGCACAGACGTGTAGTCGGGGACAGGCACGTTTGCGGAGGCGACGTCGTTGGGGTCGTGCCCCGCGATTACGTTCATTGTGATGGCGGCATCCTCGACCGTGCGGACCATGGGCCCGGGGTGGTCCATTGACCAGGCCAGCGGCGTGAGACCGTGGCGGCTCACCCGTCCGTAGGTCGGTTTCAGCCCGACGATCCCGCACAACGCGGCAGGGATGCGGATTGAGCCGCCGGTGTCGCTCCCGGTGGTTATGGTGCACTGTCCTGCTGCCGTCGCCGATCCCGACCCGCCGCTGGAGCCCCCGCTCACCCGATCCGGGTCCCATGGGTTGTGCATGTGGCCGTAATCAGGGTTTTCGCCGGTGGGCCCGTAGGCGAATTGGTGCATGTTCAGCTTGCCCAGCAGAATGGCCCCTGCCTCCCGGAACCTGGCGGCCACGGTGCAGTCCTGGTCGGGGACGAAGTTGTCGTAGATGCGGGAACCCGAGGTTGTGCGGACGCCGCCGGTGTTGAACAGGTCCTTGAGGCCCACCGGGATTCCATGCAGCGGTCCCCGGTAACGACCGGCGCGAATATCCCGCTCGGCCTGGCGCGCCGCCGCCACCGCTTCCTCGGACAGGACAGTGATGAAGGAGTTCAAGACCGGTTCGGTGGCGCGGATTCGCGAGAGATGGGCCTCGATGACCTCGACAGGCGAAATTTCGCCCGACTTGATCATAGGGGCCAACTGGCCCGCGCTGGCGTAGCAAATTTCCAGTTCGTTCAACGGGATATCCTCCCCGAGAATGCAGCAGTTGCCCGGAACACAGCGAGTGTGAGTCAGCCAGGCTGCCCGCTTGAAGGGTCAAAAGCCATATCAGGCTCAACGTTGCTGACATCGATGGTTGCCAAAGACTGGGTTCCGGCCAATACTCCCTGGACCTGCCGGAAAAGCTCGTCCATGTGGGCTTCGGAGCCCGTTATGCCCAGCCTGGAGGCAGCCTCGTTAAACGATTCCCGGGACATCGGAGTGTTTTCCATGCTTCGTACTCCAGGATGGGTTCCGGACTGGGCTCTTGAGGGCGATATTCGTTCGGCCCCACGCGCTATCCGGCCGTTCTCCCTCTTGCCTCGGGCAATTATGGCCCACGGCCTATGGCGATGCAATCTTGAGTGTAACGAGGCCAGGGTTCCTCGATTCTGCCTCTCCCACAGGGAAAGGCAACAATTAAAAGGCTCTGTGCCGAAACCCAGGACGATTGCAAAGTGCTCTCGTTCTCAATTTGTCTGAATCAGGATTAACAGGATTGAAAGATTAACAGGATTGGGAACCCATCAGCGAAATCCCAAAATCAAGCGAATCACAGTTCAGACACGACTCTGCAATCGCGACCCCGGATGCGGGGAGTTGCCAGTCCGAGCGTTTGCTCGTATGTTGTGACGGCTGCTCGATGCTCTTATGACCAACTCAATTCGCTTCTGCCCCAATTGTTCGCTGCCCATTCCTGCGGGCAGCGACCGCTGTCCGACCTGCAGGTCGGAGATTCGGCCGCAGACACCGGAAGGGCCTGCTGTACGGGTTCAGGATCCTTCTTTGTTCGTCCCATGGACGGTCGGGCAGATCAGCATTGCTCTCTTCCTCTTTGTTGCCATCCTGTTTGCCGCGGCTTTCATCGCACGTGCCGTAGGCCCCCTTTACTCGCGGTATGAGCCCGCCCTCGAGACCTGGGTCGCCGTCCACCTGCTGGCCGTGGGGGTTGGCCTGACCGTCTGGTTCATGGGCGTGCGGCAATCCCCCTTGCCACTGCGAGCGTTGGGGCTGGTCCGCCCGAGAGTCTCCCTGCCCTGGTCGGCCCTGCTGACGCTGGCGGCACTGGGGTTCAGTATCCTCGCGACATTCCTTTATGGGCTGATCGTCGAGAGCATTGACATCGATGTCCTGCGGCCCCGTGAAATCCGGGAGGATGCCATCTTTCCCGGCTTGGGATTTCTGCTGACGTTCCAGGCCCTGGCCATAGTGACGCCGGTCAGCGAGGAGGTCCTGTTCCGGGGGTTCGTTCTGCGGGGGTTGCTGGGACGCATCGGCATCGGCCCGGCCATAGTCTCCACCGCCCTGGTATTCAGCGCCCTGCACCTGGATGCCGGCACGATCATTCCAATTTTCTTCACCGGCCTGGCCCTGGGATGGCTGCACGTCAAAACGGGCTCGCTGTGGCCCTGCATCGCGGCACACGCGGGACAGAATGCCATCGCTCTCCTGGCTGTAAAGGCAGGACTGTAAGAGGGGTCCCCTGGCATCGCCACTGAATCGAAACCCGGGCATGCCGTTACGGAAAAGGACTGGACAGTGCCTGAAAGGTAAGTTACATTCTCTCTGGATCGAACCGATTATTGCAAAACTCTGGCGTCAGGCAATTCCATCTGATGGGCAAGGAACGCATTGAGCGAATGTTCGCCAGCGTCCGGGAGCGGGAGCGCCCCGGACTTGTTGTATTCCTGACGGCCGGCTTTCCTGACCTGGACGCAACCCTTGAATTGGTACCTGCCCTCGTAGAGGCAGGGGCGGACGTCGTGGAAATCGGGGTGCCTTTCAGCGACCCCCTGGCCGAGGGACCAATCATCCAGCAATCCAGCTTTCTGGCCCTTCAGAACGGAGTGACGGCACAGGACTGTCTGGATGTGGTGGAGTCCCTGAGGGACAGAGTCCCCGACACCCCGCTGATCCTCATGGGCTATTACAACCCCATATTCTCCTACGGCGTCGGGCGATATGCCCAGGAGTGCCAGCGTGTGGGAGTCGACGGCCTGATAGCCGTGGACCTGCCAGGCACGGAATCGGGCCATCTGGCCAGCGAGTGTCAGGACAGGGGTATTTCCCTGATTCCCCTGCTGGCGCCCACCAGTACAGAGCAGAGCATTGCGGAGTCCTGTCGAAACGCCAGCGGGTTCGTCTACTGCGTGAGCGTTACCGGGGTGACCGGAGCGAGAAGCGAGGTCTCAAACCGGGGATTCGAATTGGTGGACAGGGTGCGCGCCCACACCGGGTTGCCCCTGGCCATAGGATTTGGCATTTCCACCCCCGAGCATGTGGCGCAGGTGGGCGAAACCGCCGAGGCCGCAGTGGTAGGCAGCGCCCTGGTGCGCGTTATTCTTGAATCTGAAAGGGATGAGGTTGTGCAGCGAGCCAGCTCCTTTGTGGCTTCTCTGGCTGGACGAATCTCAACCGAGCGAACCACCGATGGAGGACACTGATGACCGCTTGCCGGGGCGTAAGAGGCGCCACTATCTCCCAGGACAACACCAGCGACGCCATCAACGCCGCGACAACGGAGTTACTGGAGGCCCTGATCGACGCCAACGACCTGCAGGAACGGGATGTGGCCTCGGTTTTCTTCACCACGACCCCTGACCTGAACGCTGTTTTTCCGGCGGCCTCCGCCCGGCAGTTGGGCTGGAACAACACTGCCCTCCTGGGATCGGTCGAGTTGACCGTGCCAACTGCCTTGAACCGTTGCATCAGGGTACTTATACTTGTCAATACCGATAAAGAACCTGAGGAGTTGGTAAATATTTACCTTCACGGAACAGAGTCCCTCAGGGCGTACAGGTCATAAATGGAATTCGTATCAGAGGGTGTTTACTTATGGAATGGAGCCGGGTGCGATTTCCATGAAAGCGCTTCCTGAGTTTGTTGACTTCAACCCCGAGGGCGAGTAGCATCATATTTGCAATGAAAATTACTCGGGGCGGCTGCGGTTATTCTTGCTATTTCTATACCGGTTGCCAGCCAACCGGCAGAGTATTGGTGTGTTAGCCACAAGCAGCCAGCAGGACACCAATCCCCAGCCGAAATAGGTTGGGGGTTTTTTGTAATTGTACCTGAGGCCGGTCTTGGATTGGCTGATCGGGCCAAAGGTGGAATTAAGACCGTTCTCTTAGCCACTATTTTTTGTTTGGAAGGAAGATCGTGCAACCATCGGAAACGATCGATGTACACATCGAGTCCATGCAGCCTCTAACCACACCGCGAAATCTCGTCAACTCTCTACCCGTCTCTCCCGCCGTCGAACAGACTGTCTTGGAGGGCCGGGAACAGGTGCGAAGGGTTCTCGATGGTGAGGATCCCAGGCTGTTCGTTGTCGTTGGTCCCTGCTCCATCCACAGCAAGGAGTCTGCCCTGGATTACGCGGGCCGCCTCAAGGGACTGTCCGAGCAACTCAGTGACCGCCTTCTCATTGTGATGCGGGTCTACTTCGAAAAACCCCGCACCACCATTGGCTGGAAGGGCCTCATTTATGACCCATACCTCAATGACACCTTCGACATTGAGGCCGGACTCCGCACCGCTCGCTCTCTTCTTCTCGAGATCGGTGAAATGGGGATGTACGCTGGTACCGAGTTCCTCGATCCAGTTGTTCCTCAGTATCTGGCTGGACTGATAACCTGGGGCACCATTGGCGCCCGCACCACGGAAAGCCAGATCCACAGGCAGATGGCCAGCGGCCTGAGCATGCCCGTCGGATTCAAGAACGGCACTGACGGTAATGCACAAGTTGCCGTCGACGCCATGCTGGCCGCCCGCAGTCCACATGGTTTTCTGGGCGTGGACGGCGATGGCCAGACCGCTCTCGTCCGTACCACCGGCAACCCGGACGGGCACCTTGTACTCCGGGGCGGCAGTGCGGGCCCCAATTTTGGCATCGAAGCCATCGCTGCGGCTAAGGACAGACTGGGGAAGGCCGGAGTCCGCTCCCAACTCATGGTTGACTGTAGCCATGGCAATTCCAACAAAGACTACAGGCAGCAGTCCCGCGCTTTCAAGGATATAGTCGCCCAGAGGATCAGCGGGGACAGTGACATCATTGGCGCGATGCTGGAGAGCAACCTCAACGAGGGCAACCAGCGCCTCTGCGAGGACCTTTCCCAGTTGCAGTACGGCGTCTCCATCACCGACGCCTGTATCGGCTGGGGGGAGACCGAGGAGTTGCTCCATTGGGCCTACGAAGCCTTGGGGGACCGCGTCGCCACTCCCGCCTAGCACGTTTCCACACTCGGAATGCAAGAACCGCCGGGGTTGCCCAATCCCCCGGCGGTTTGTCTTCCCTCGGCCGTCCCATCATTTTCCAGCGCCCTGGTTCGGCCACCGTAGTGGTTGGTTACCGGCGACCCGGTGCGTACCAGCCTGTCGTCGGCGGATAGCGCCGGCAATTGGGACCTGGAGACGCGGTGGCCCTGGCCTCCATCGCCGCCGGCGCTCACGGTTTGCTGATCGAGGTGCACCCCAACCCCGACGTGGCCAAGTGCGACGGCCCGCAGTCGCTGACATTCGAAAACTTCCGGCTGCTGATGGACCAGGTAAAGGCGATCAACAACGTGCGTAGTGTGCCGGTCCCGGCATAACGACGACGATTTTCCGGAGACAAAGGAGCGGCGCCGTCATCAAACGGCGCCGCTCTTGTTTTTGCCCTGTTACCGGCCTTGGTTTAGAGCCCCGCCTTTTCTGCCGATTCCCGCATGTTCTCCAGGTAGGCGACGCTGGAGGTCTGCAGCAGGCTGTTCACGTTGCCGTGGAAGTACTGTACTCCCAGGTCGAGGAACTTGGGGACGAGGTTATCGGGACAACTGACACCGGCAACCTTTCCCGCCTTGACTATGACGTCGACGCCGCGTTCCATCATAGCCTGAACCTCGGGGTGTGTCTGCTGTCCCGGGACTCCCATCGATTGGGACAGGTCGCCTGAGCCGATGAAGAATACGTCTACGCCATCAACCTGCACCATTGATTCCAGGTTCTCAATGGCCTCTACCTCCTCCAACATCAGGCAGACCAGCGTGTTGCGATTGGCGTCTGCCACGTATTCGCCGGTGCTGCCGCTGAATCCGTAGCCCGCTGGCCTGCCCCGGCTGAAGATGCCTCTGTGGCCCTCCGGGTAGTATTTGACCGCATCAACGGCCGCCCTGGCCTCCTCTGCGGTGTTGACGTGGGGGACCTGGACGCCCCAGGCACCCCGGTCGAGGAACGGAGCGATGATCTCAGGCTTGTTGGCCACGGGGCGCACGATGGGCGCAATCCCGGAGAGTTCGGCGGCCCTCACCATGTCCTCGGAGTTGTCCACGGTTATCGACCCGTGCTCGTTGTCGATCAGGACCCAATCGAATCCCAGGCAGCCCAGCATCTCGATCACCGGGGCGGAAGGAAAGGTGATCATAACGCCGAAAACTGCCTTGCCCTGCTGCAGGGTTGCCTTTAGCGTGTTCTCTCTCATTTCGTCTCACTCTTGCCGGTCACTAGAGTATCAAGTTGATCCAGCACCTGCGTGAGTATACAACCCTGGCAAACAGTAATCGCTCTTGCCTCCCCGATTCAGTCCCCAATCTGGAGATTATTCCCGCAAACTGGATTATGGAGACCCTTGCGGCCTTGAATTAGCATGAAACTTGATATAATGTATGCAAACTTTTGCAGGATAACAGTTCGAGGCGGCGTCGGCCCCCTCGGAATCGTATGTAGATGGGGGTGAGGTATGTTTCCGCAAGTTTCTCTGGCTCCGCCCACACGCGAGGATGTGGAGCGGCTCATGGCCTGGCTCGAAGACGAAGAGGTGAACACGTCCTGGTACGGTATGGGCGACGATGGTCGTCCCCTGCACGCGGGCTACGACCCTGCCAGGGTTCTCGACGCTGACGGCATGGAATGGTCGCGAGTGTTCAACGACGAAAATCGCAAGGTGTTCGCCGTCTATTCGAGTGATGGCGAACACATCGGCGAGGCCCAATTGCTGATCGAATGGCCGTTGCTGGAGGCCCAGGCCTTCATTCTGGTCGGCCGGAAGGACCTCTGGTCCCATCACTACGGGACCATGGCGATGGTTAGCCTGCTGGACCATGCCTTCGATGCCATGGGCCTGCATCGAATCTGGGTGGATGTTCCCGAATACAACAGGCCGGCGCTGAATATGGTGGAGCATATCGGGTTCGTTATGGAGGGCCACTTCAGGAAGGCCCACCGGCGTGGCGACCAGTGGTTCGACTCCTATGCACTGGGCCTGCTTGCTGACGAGTATGGCCGCCGCCGGTCACGGCTGCTGGAAAGTACCCCGTAGTCAGGAGACTTGGCCCGAGCCGGGCGACGATCATCAGCCACTAATTTCAAAGGGAGGTAGCAGTGATGGCAGTCATAACGATAAACGGTCCCCTCGGGGCCGGCGCGGTGAGCGTCGGACAAATGGTGGCAAGCAGCCTCGAGATAGACTTCTACGATCGCTTGGTATTCACCCAAGCCGCAAGGCTTGTCGGATCGCCCGTCGGCGCGCTCATAGCCAAGGAGCAGCGGGTGGACCGCTTCCGGGACAGGCTGGGGCGGTTCCTGCAGACAATGCTGGAACGGTCTGCAATGTCGGGTGTCAGCGGTGAGCCATATTTTGGGCGGGGAATCGAAAATCTGCCACCGGAAACGTTCATGGAAATGATGGGCGAGGGTGCCTCCGCTAACAGGCCCATCGATGATAAGACTTTCCTTGAAGCCCTGGAGAAAGTCGTAGGCGACATCTATGAGTCGGGCAATGCGGTGATCATTGGGCGCGGTGCCAACGCTATCCTGATCGATCGTACCGACACTTTCCACATCGGCCTGATAGCGCCGCTGGAGGTGCGTGTAAATACGCTGATGCAGCGCGAGAACTATACCCGCGAGGAGGCGGAGAACTACGGGGCCGAGTTGGAACAGGCTCACGAAAACTATTTCCAGCGATTCTTCAGCTACAACCCCAACGACCCCACGCACTACCACATGATGCTAAACATGGGCCACCTGACGCCGCGTCAGGCGTCGGATATCATTGTCAACGCGACCAGCGACATCGTGGCTGGTTCTACCGCCGCCGCCGCCACGTGATTCGGACTGACTGACGTATACCATGGGGCGGGCCCTGCATCAGGGGATTTGAGACGTGTTCCCCTTTTCCGATGCCGGCGCCCGCCGGAGCCTTTTTGCTCCCGTTACTATCGGCCTTATTGGGCTGAACTGCCTTGTCTTCCTGTATGAGCTCGAGACCGGTGGTCTAGGTGTTCTCACGGGCGGAGGCAGCTTCGACATCAATGTCCTGTTCTTCAAGTGGGGCTTCATCCCCTCCGAGCTGAGCGAAGGACGAGAGTACCTGCTCCTCTTTGACGGCACGGATATCTCCTCCCCTGTTCCTACGTGGGCAACCCTCTTCTCCTGTATGTTCATCCATGGCGGTTTCCTGCACCTTGCGGGCAACATGCTGTTCCTGTGGGTTTTCGGGAGCAGCATGGAGCACCACCTGGGGCCGCTGCGGTTCCTGCTCCTGTACCTGGTGACGGGGGTGGCCGCAACGTTGTCCCATCTGGCGATAGACCCACAGTCCCAGGTGCCTCTGATCGGGGCCAGCGGCGCTGTTTCCGGAGTGCTGGGCGCGTACCTGATGACATTCCCCTACAACCGGATACGCGCGCTGATCGTGATGATTCTCATAACGGTCGTGGAAATGCCCGCGATCTGGCTGCTGGGAGCCTGGTTCCTGTGGCAGTTGTTCCAGGGTCTGACCTCGTTGGGCTTGTCCAACACGGTCAGCGTGGCGTTCTTCGCTCACGTTGGGGGATTCGTTGCCGGCGCGCTGGTGGTCGCTGCCGGGAGGCTGCTGCTCCGTCGACCGGTGCTGCCGCGCCGACAGCCGGTGTACCGCTACTGGACGGAGGACGAGGTGTAGGGGCGCCCTGATACGCCGCTGCACAAAGATCTGAATGCACCAGTACCTGAAAGGCAACTATAGGTCGCCAGACAGAATGCTCGTACCAAAAGGGGCAGGCCAAGGCGTCAGGTGCATCGGTGGAGGAAACGCCCTCACCCTAACCCTCTCCCGGAGGGAGAGGGGATTTGTCGAATGCGTTGCATGAAAGAGGGGCGCCAGAATGCTGGCGCCCCTTTCGGTGCGAGTGTTGGCTGAGCCGGCTAGCCGGTTATCAGGTCGCGGTACGGACGCGTCATCAGTTGCCAGGAATTGGCATCGCGATCGAACCTCGAGTTGACGAACTTCCGCCAGTTCTGGTCGTCCAGATCGGGGAAGTCTGAGCGGTAGTAGTAGCCCGGCCAGCGGGTCTCCTCGCGGTGCAGCAGGTGGCGCAGGTGCGCCTCGCCGACCCAGGCCCGGTGCCTGACCTCCCAGCAGCGCATCAGTTCGTGAGGGTTGCGAGCTGCCAGATGCTCAAGGTCCTCCCGTAGCATTTCGATGAGCTGGATGCCGCGCTGCAGGGTGGGACCGTTGGTGGTGTACCACGCCGAGGCGCCCGCGGCGTATTCGTCCATGATCTTCTGCAGGCGCACCAGGCCCTGTTTGGGGGTAAGGTAGTTGGGATTGATCTCCTCAGCCGTTGTCAATCCCCTGTGTCGCTCGAAAGTGGACAGTGGGTTGAGGATGGTCTGCCTCATTCCGTCGACCTGGCCCGCCGAAACGTTGGGACGTCCGGGGTTGTCGTTCAGGAAGTTGACTGCGGCCTTGGCGGCGATCCGGCCTTCGGTGAACGAGCCGGATGAGAACTTGTGCGGCGCAGCGCCCACCCCATCCCCGGCGGCAAAGAGGCCGCGGACGGTGGTCATGCGGTTGTAGCCCCAGAAATAGTCGTCGCTGGCAACGTCTTCGGGGCCGCTGACCCATGCTCCGGCCTCGCCGGAATGTGAGCCCATGATGTAGGGCTCGGCCAGCACCACCTCGGAGGGCGTTTCCTCGGGGGCAATGTTCTGGGCAGCCCAGGTGAGCGCCTGGGAAATGGTCATGTCCAGGAAGTCCTCCCAGGCCTCGTTCCGCACCTGCTCCATCTTTTCCGGGTCGCCGCCGGAGAGAGCCTGCATGGCCTGGTCGGTGCGCATGTACATGGGGCCGCGCCCCTCTTTGATGTCCAGGTACATCTGGTGGTTACGGAGCGGCGTGGGGGTGGGGATGGCAGAGCCGTAGGGCTCGTACTTGTTCAGTTCATCGGCGCGTGTCTCCGTGTAGTCCTCACCAAGGGCATTGAGCACCTTGGCGTGGAAGTACTGGAACCACATGCCCACGGGGCCGTAGCCGTCCTTGAACCGTGTCGGGACGAAGCGGTGCTCCATCTGCGTCATCTCGACACCGGCGGGGATCATGAGGCCATAGGCCGAGCCGGTGGCGAAAACCGAGTACCAGGTGCGGCCCAGACCCTCGCTGACGGACCTAGGACGGAACACGTTGGACGCGCCGCCCGTGGTGATGATGACCACCGGCGAACGGAAGATGTAGAACTTGTTGTCGCGAACCGAGAAGCCCGCCGCGCCGGCGATTTTGTTGGGATCGTCGTCGTCCTTCAGCAGGTGGGTGATGGCCACGCGCTCGTAGATGTTCTCAGGGCCGAGGGCGGTGCGGGCCGGCTCTGCGGCGATGGGCTTGATGGACTCCCCGTGGATGGGAATCTGCCAGCGGCCGATGCGCTCGTACTGTCCGTTTTCCTGCTTCCAGATGGGGAGGCCCCATTCCTCGAGCAGGTGGACCGAATTGTCCACGTGGCGGCCCACGTCGTAGACCAGGTCTTCCCTGGCGAGCCCCATCATGTCGTTGACGACGTAGTTTACGAAGTCCTCGGGGGTGTTCCAGCCGTAGCGCTGGCCCATGTAGCAGTTGATGGCCGAGAGGCCCTCTCCGGTGGCGCCGCTGCGCTCGATGGCGGCCTTCTCCGCCAGCACCACGCGCTTGTCGCTACCCGCCCAGTACCTGGCCTCGAAGGCGGCCCCGCAGCCGGACATTCCGCCTCCGATGATCAGGATGTCGCAATCCACGGTTTCAGTGGTCTCAAAAGCCACGGCTTTCACCTCAATGGTTCAGAATGCTACCGCAGTGCGCGGCGCCCGAAATCCGCCCCGTGAATTTAACACGGGAGCGGAATGCAGGTGCGCTACTTGGCGCCCGGCACAGGCAGCTTGTCAACGCCCAGCCAGTTCGAATCGCCCGCCAGGTTCTGGTTTCCGAGATCGCCTACGCGGTCCTCGGTGAACCCGTCGTAGGGCACCACTGTGCCAGCAGGGCGGGAGCGGGACGGGTAGGTGAACTCGAAATTGCGTCCGTCTCGGAACACTACCTCCCACCGCAGTCCATCCCCCTCATTTTCGATGTGGGTGCGATGGGGCTGCACGATGGCGCCAAGGGGAACGAAGTCGGCATAACCGCGGACGTTGATCGCTTCCTCTGGGCAGAGTTTGACGCAGGCATAGCACTCCGAGCACAACTCGGGTTCCTGATTGAAACCCTTGTTGACATTGATGTCCAGCGCCATCAGGTCGTTGGGGCAGATGTAAACGCAGAGGGGCCCCAAGTGCTCCTCGGCACAGGCGTTACAGGCGTTCGGGTTCACGAAAGTTGGCATGGCTCACCCCCAATCCGGTTATTGGTCTGCTTTGCTGTTCCTTCCGGCAACAAAGCGAAACCCCCTCGCGTCTGGTAGAGGGGGCTGCAAACATCAAGACTCTAAGTTGATAGGTGCTCCGAACAGGTGCATGGGTTCAACTCCGGCATCGTGATTACCGGGGTCCTGTTCTCGAGGTATTCCGATGTAACAAAAGGCGAACCCATTCCGTATTTCTCTGCGCAGGACTGCACCACTTCCAGTACCTGTGGCCTCAGCGTGGTGGCCGCCGGTCCCGCACCGCCGCTAATGATGCTGCGGATCAGGGTTCCCGCAAGGTCCTGCTTCTGTTCCGGGTGGCCACAAATTCCCTCGTAGGCCACACTCTCGCAGACGGGGCAATACCACCATTCAAGCGTGAGCACCGACTTTATACCAAGGTCCGGAAGTGTGTCAAAAATCTCGTGCGCTGCGTAACGCCCGTAGTGGCTGCCGACCCCCGCGTGGTCGCGACCGAACATGTGGTGGGTGCAACCCAAGTTCTTGCGTACGAGCGCGTGAAACACGGCCTCGCGTGGACCCGCATACCGCATGTCCCACATGAGTGTGGAGGTCTCGTGTATGCTCGGGAGGAAGAATCCCTCATCGCGCAACAGGGCGTGGGTCAGGACTATCGCCTCGTCTATGTAGTCTCCGGGTTTCTTTTCCCCTATGACGGCGCTGACCAGGACTCCGTCAGCACCCGACGCCAGGTAGGCGCCCTTCATCATCATCTCGTGCCCGGCATGGGGCACGTTCCGGGTCTGATGGGCCACTGCAGAGTTCCACCCCAGTTCCTCAAAGCGCGCGCGCAACTGCTGTGGCGTCTTCCAGAATTGGTCGAATGGCGGGTTGACCCGTGGAGGGTTGACCAGCGTTACCTTGCCGCCGACCAACGTGTCTTTGAGGGCCATCGTGCGGGCCACTCCCGGATGCTCGGGGTCGGTTGTGCCGTAGACATTGGAGGCCATCAGGTCTCGGTCGTAGTCGAAGACCTCGGCTACTTCCAGAATGGCCAAGGGTTGGTCCTGATGGGTCAGGAGCAACCGGCTCCCTGACGTAGCACCAGTAGCCGCCCATTCACCGGGTGAAACGTCCAGGACGACGGGGATGCTCCACACCAGTCCATTGGCAAGACGCATGGTGCGCACGACCGAATCCAGTTCCGCGCGGCCCATAAAGCCGTCCAAAGGGGAAAACGCGCCGTAGGCCAGGTTGATGGCCTCGCGCGCGATCTGTTCGCTGACAGCCAACTGCGGCAGGCCCGCTATGATGTGCGGGACCTCATCAGGGGGCGCCACTGAAATTTTTAGTTCGCCGCCGTGAGGTGAGAGGCTATTATCGGCAGCCATAACGCGGCTCGTGCTGAAGAGGATTTAGCTGGCCCTAAACCACTTGAATGCCCTTTCCATCAGGGAAAGGGATGCGGATTGCCCTGTTCGGCGAATTGAAATCAGCGCGGCACTAGTCGGAGGAGACAGCTGCCCCGCCTTCCGCAGGACTGCTGCCCTGAACCCTGCATCCATGGCTTGCCACCGTCGAAAGCAAGATCAGCCCGACTGCGGCGAGAGCCACGATTATTCGGCCGATGCGCCTCCTCGTGAAAACGGGGACGGGTATACGCATCCTAGTCGTTCACTCCACTCGAATGTTGCCCGCACACCCTGCCCGAACTCTGACCGGGATAGCGTGGCTGTGAAACCGTCGATTTCCGTAGGCAGTATATCGTAAGCCCCGATTTGCGGCTAGTGCGGGGCTTGGCCTTTTGAACCGAACTGGGATTCCTCCAATGCCAATCACTGTTGCATCGTATCCCGGGAGCTCCAGTAATCGGCAGTTTCTCACCGAGGCCCGCGTCTCCTGTAGCTGATGTACCTGATAAATTAATCGAAGCTACATCTGGATTGTGTGTGTGAATTAGGATGACAAGTTCAAATAGCGACGCAGTTGCCTTTCGAGCCAGATTTGACGATGCTTGGGAGCAGTATCGCTCTGCCATAGATCGGCTGGAGGCCGGAGACGTGCGAGATGCCTGTGGCAAGGCTTGGAACGCCACCCGCGCCGCCGCTGAGGCTGCCGTTCTGGCCCACAACGGCGACACCGCTACAATCACCGAGATCTCCACCGGCTCCCGTCGGCTGTCTCGTGCCAAGGGGTACGCTGACCTGCCCGCCCGATACTCCGAACGGGCACAGTTTCTGCACATTGACGGCTGTTATTACGGTGCCGTTTATGACGACCACATACTGGAACTTATACGCGAAACGACAGAGTTGATCCGGCAGGCAGAGGAACTGGCGGAATCGTAGGGTCGTGTCTGGGTCCGCCCTAGGCGGCTCAACCCGATGATTTCGCGAACGCCGTGGTCCGCAATTTCGCCCCGGGCCTGGTCGAAAACGGTCCGGGGCGAGGGTACGAGCGTAGTCGAAGGCCCGTGCGCCCACCATTAAACCCGCCAATGACAGAGGCCCTTTGTGATACTATATCCGCGTAGTCACAGGTGCTCTACAACAGTTATCGCCAGGAGACGCAGATGCTGGATTACAAGCCGAATATGGTCCTGTCAACCGAGGAATTTAACGTCGTCGGAAAGCGGCCAATACGCCCCGACGGCGCGGAAAAAGTTACCGGGCGGGCACGGTACGGAGCCGACCAGAACCTCCCAGGCCTGCTCTACGGCAAGATACTTCGCAGCCCCCATTCCCACGCAAGAATCAAATCCATCGATACCAGTGCCGCAGAGGCCTACCCCGGGGTGCACGCAGTCGTAACATCCGCCGATTGGCCCGAGACCTCCGGGCGCCTGGCCGACCTGGCCGAGGGAGCCATCCAGAACCTCGGGTTCCTCAGTATGAACGTGCTGGCCCGGGGCAAGGCGCTGTACAAGGGCCATGCCATCGCAGCCGTGGCCGCGGCCAGCCCGCACGTGGCGGAGCAGGCGCTGGCATTGATCAAGGTGGACTACGAGGTCCTCACGCCGGTGCTCAGCGCCGACCAGGCCATGAAGCCCGACGCGCCTGCGGTGCACGAGAGGCTGGCCAGCCTGTCCAACCCGGCGCTGCGTCCCGGTGGTCTGCTGGACGAGGATGACGACGGCGCGGGCGGCAACATCGCCAATCAGTTCGAGTTCCGACTCGGCGACGTGGAAGAGGGCTTTAAGCAGGCCGACGTCGTCGTAGAAAAGGAAACCGAGACCGTCCCGGTGCATCAGGGCTACATCGAGCCCCACGCCGGCACCGCCCAATGGGGAGCCGACGGCAAGCTGACCATCTGGTCCAGCAGCCAGGGACAGTTCACCGTTCGCGACCACACCGCACGGTTCATGGGCATCCCGGTGGCAGACGTCAAGGCCATTCCGCTGGAAATCGGGGGCGGGTTCGGCGCAAAGACCGTGGTGTACGTTGAGCCGGTGGCGGCCCTGCTCTCTCGCAAGAGCGGCCATCCGGTAAAGGTACAGATGTCTCGCAAGGAGGTTTTCGAGGCCACCGGGCCCACCTCCGGCACCAAGATCAAGGTCAAGCTGGGCGCAACCAAAGAGGGCAAGATGGTTGCCGCCGAGTCGACGCTGATTTACGAAGCGGGTGCCTTCCCTGGCTCGCCGGTCTCGCCGGGCGCCCAGTGCATGATGGGCCAGTACGACATTCCCAACGCTCACCTGGTGGCCATTGACGTCGTCATCAACCGGCCCAAGTCCGCCGCATACCGCGCGCCGGGTGCGCCAGCGTCGGCCTTCGCGATGGAAACAGCCATTGACGAACTTTGCGAGAAGCTGGGAATGGATCCCCTGGAGTTCCGGTTGCTCAACAGTTCCAAGGAGGGCGTGCGCCGGGTGACCGGTCCAATGACCCCCAAGGTCGGGTACATCGAGACCCTGCAGGCCCTGAAGGACCATCCTCACTACAACACACCCATCGACGGGAAGACCGACGGGGCCAACGGCCACATCAAGCGCGGCCGCGGCGTCGCCAGCGGCTTCTGGGGCAACAACACCGGGCCGGCCAGCGCGTTGGCGGTGGTGAACTCCGACGGTTCCGTCAGCCTGACCGAGGGTTCGCCGGACATTGGCGGGAGCCGCGCCGCCGTGTCGCAGCACATCGCCGAGGTGCTGGGCGTACCCATGGAGGACATCAAGCCCCAGGTGGGCGATACCGACAGCATCGGATTCACGTCCAACACCGGCGGCAGCAGCGCCACCTTCAAGTCCGGGTGGGCAGCCTACGAGGCCGGTCAGGACGTAAAGCGGCAGATGCGCGAGCGCGCCGCCCGGATCTGGGACGTTCCCGTGGAGAACGTGGAGTACGTCGACGGTGTCCTGCAGCACACCTCGGACTCCGAGCTTCGACTCACCTTCAAGCAGATTGCCGCCCGCGCCGTCGGTACCGGTGGGCCCATCGTGGGCCGAGCCGGCGTGAACCCGCCCGGCGCCGGCCCCTCCATTGGCGTGCACCTGGTGGACGTGGAGGTCGACACCGAAACCGGCAAGGTGGACGTGCTTCGCTACACCGCAGTCCAGGACGCTGGCAAGGCCATCCACCCCAGCTACGTCGAGGGGCAGATCCAGGGAGGCGTCGTGCAGGGCATCGGCTGGGCACTGAACGAGGAGTATCGCTTCGACGACCAGGGCGGGATGCTCAACAGCAGCTTCCTCGACTACCGGATGCCCATCAGCCTCGACCTGCCGATGATCGACACGGTCATCGTCGAGGTCGCCAATCCTGCACATCCCTACGGGCTGCGCGGTGTCGGCGAGGTGCCACTCGTGCCACCCCTGGCAGCGCTCTCCAACGCCATCCACGACGCCATTGGTGTCCGGCTCCTTTCACTGCCCATGTCTCCGGACAAGGTGCTGGACGGAATCCTGGGTCATAACGGCCAGGAGTAATCCGCAAGGAATAGTGCCAGACTTGTAGGGGCGCACACTGTCTTGAAAGACGGGGCGCCCCTACGGACTTTTCGGATCCTGCTATAAACTGCCACGGAAAGCCCTTGAGGAGGATGGAGCGATGCCGGAAGTTTGGGTCCCACCGCGAATTCAGAACCTTACCGGCGGCCGCCAGCAGGTGGTGGTGCCTGGGGCAACCGTGCGGCAGGTGATCAACAACCTGGAACGGGAATTTCCCGGCACCAGGGACCTGATTATGGACGTGGAGGAGGACGATCTGCTCCCCGGTCTGGCTGTGGTGGTGGACGGCGAGACCAGCTTGATGGGCCTGCTGGAACGAGTGCAAGAGAACAGCGAAGTCCACTTTCTACCCGCCATCGGCGGCGGGTGAGCGTCGTCCAAGGTGTGTAATATTGCAATGATGGCTCCCGTACATCCATGACATCCTCAATGCTGCTTCCCATCAGGCCCGCCAGCCCACAGGCGCAGCGAGAAGTGCGGCGCGATACACCCCTGCGTCGCGCCCGGACGTGCTACGGCCACCTCGCCGGGGTCGCGGGCGTTGAGATGATGGACGACCTGTTGGCGCGAGGTTGGCTGGAGGCGATTTCCCTGACACCGGACGCCGGCCGGATCCGCTACGTCCCCACGACTGATGGCGCTGAGGCCCTTACGGAACGAGGAGTGGCTATCCCTGCCTCAAAAAATGGGAAAGCCGTGGCCTTTTCCTGTATCGACTGGACCGAACGATGCCCGCACCTCGGCGGTGGTCTGGGGCGGGCCATCGTGAGCGCACTGGCAGAGTCGGGATGGATCGAGCGGTCTACCGGGTCTCGTGTTGTCAGCCTCTCACGCGACCCGCGAGAGTGGCTGGACTCCTGACTTCCTCTGCGTCTTCCCTCTCCTCGGCAGCCCTTCCTCAGATTTAATCCCTGCTCTCGAGTTCAGGGTGCCCTTGGCCCCGAAGGATCGTGAACGTAGATTGGACGCCCACATGCCGTTGCGCTAGAATACCGCCGCGAGACATTTTCCTACGAATTGCTCCCACAAGGCGAGCACGGGAGGATGCTAATGACCCAGGAACTGACGCCATCGCAACGCAAATGGTATGACCTGGCCGCAAAGCACGCCGATGTATTCGCGGAACGGTCCGCCGAATACGACCGGGAGGGCGTATTCCCCTTCGAGAATTACGCGGAAATGAAGGAGTCGGGCTACTCCGCCATGCCGATTCCCGAAGACTGCAACGGGGGCGGCGCCGACCTGCTGGACATCTGCATCGCCCAGAACCGGCTGGCCCAAGGGTGCGGCGCAACGGCGTTGGCCATCAACATGCACTTCGGCCTACCGTTCATCATGAACGACCTCATCCTGCGCGGCGATGATGGGCCAAAGGAGTTGCTCACTAAGGTCGCCGACGAGAAGCTGATCGTTTTCGGCGCCGTAACGGACCCGCAAGTGGACAGCTTCAAGGGTATCTCCGGCATCGGCTACACCACGGTAAAGGCGACAAGGGTCGATGGGGGGTTCCACATCAACGGGCGGAAAGGCTTCGGCACCAACAGCCCCGCCGGTGACCTGTTCGGCTGCACGGCGGTATATGACGACCCGGATGACGGGGAGATCGGCCTGATATTCGTGCTCCCCATTGAAACCGAGGGGCTGGTCTGCCTGAACGACTGGGATACCATGGGGATGCGGGCCAGCCAGAGCCACAGCTGGCGGCTGGAGAACGTGTTCGTCGAGGAAGACCATGTCTTCAAGCACGACCTGTGGGTATGGGATGAGTATGCCCGCGGCCTGTACTCCTGGCACGGGGGCACATTCGGAGCCGTCTACCTGGGTATCGCCAAAGCCGCTCGCGACTTCGCTGTAAACATGACCAAGGGACGCACCAACATTCCGTTCAAGCACCCGGAGAGCTACTACCCGGGCCACCAGTTCCTGGCTGCTGAAATGGACATCGCCCTGCACGCGGCATTCACGTGGCAGAAAAGCGTCGCCGAGAGGCTTATCGACATAAACAACCGCGACGACGACACGCTGGTGGAGGCGGTTGGCCTGCAGTATTTCTGCATGAAAGCGGCGATGGATGTGGTCAACAAGGCGATGGATATGGTCGGGGGCGCTGCGCTGGCCAAGCGCCTGCCCCTGGAGAGGCACTACCGCGATGTGCGGGCTGGCCCCATACATCCCATCGGTGGCTTCGACGCGCTGGAACTGGTCGGCAAGCACGCCTTCGGGCTGCCAAAGGATGTTCAGCCCCGCTACGTCTGACAGCGGGAATGTCGCCGCGTGTTACGGGAGCGGAAATTCACCGCTCCCTTTTTCTATGCCTTCGTTCTGCATCGCGTTGCGACAACTGGAGAGGCGAGGTTTGATTGACGGGCCGGTCGGTGCTACGCTGATGTCTGTCCGAATAATTTCGATTTCACGGAGGGCTGCCACTATGGCAGGATACATGGTTGGCAATATCACTGTGACTGATCCCGACCTGTTTGCCGAGTATGGCAAGAGGGTCCCCGAAACCGTAGCCCAGTTCGGGGGAACGTATGTCGTTCGTGGCGGCACCCCGGAAAAGATCGAGGGAGACTACGAGCCCGTGCGCATTGTGATTCTGCAGTTCGACAGCGTCGAAAAGGCCAGGGAGTGGTACGACTCCGACGTGTATGCGCCGCTCAAGGAAATGCGGATGAAAGCCTCCCGCGGTGATCTGTATTTCGTACAGGGCGTCTGATCAAGGCAGGTGGGGCCTGATGTGAATAGCGTGCCATGAGGGAGGCCTGCCACTTCGGACTATGACCACTGAAGTAAAAGAGACTGAGACTGTATCCGCCTCGTTGAACATCGGGGGGATGACCTGCGCCGCCTGCGTTTACCACGTGGAGCGAGCGCTCAACGGTGTCCCCGGGGTTGCCAGCGCCAGCGTCAACCTAGGCGTGGAAAAGGCGACAGTGCAGTACGTTCCCGATCTGGCTGGTCTCGAGGAACTGCGACGGGCGATCGAGGATGCAGGATACTCCGTCGAGTCCTCAGGAGACCGCGAACGCGAACTGGAACGCCTCTCCAAAGCCCGGGAGACGCTGGACCTGCGGAACCGCCTGCTGGTCGCAGCGACCGGCGCCATTCTCCTGTTCCTGGGGGCCTTCAGCGGCTTTCCATGGGTTTCAGGATGGATGGACCTAGCCTTCTACCCGTTCCTGCTCTGGGCCTTGGCCACGCCCGTGCTCTTTTGGGCCGGTGCCCCCTTCTACCGTTCGGGACTGACTGCCCTGCGGCACGGCTCGGCCAACATGCACACGCTCATCGCCCTCGGAACCGGTACCGCCTACTGCTACAGCGTTGCGGTGGTACTGCTGGAGGGATTCGCCCCTTCCGTCCTGACCAATGCAGGAATCGATGGCAAGGTGTTTTTCGAGACCGCGGCAGTGATTGTCGCCCTCGTCCTTTTGGGCCGGTTCCTGGAGGCCAGGGCGCGCGGCCAGACCTCAGAGGCAATCAGACGGCTCATCGAACTTAGGCCCGATACCGCCAGAGTCGTTCGGGAGGATGGAGAGTCGGAGATTCCGGTGGAGCAGGTCGCCGTGGGGGACCTGTTGCTGGTGCGGCCGGGTGAATTCATCCCGGTAGATGCCGAGGTGACAGAGGGACAATCGGCGGTCAACGAGTCGATGCTCACCGGCGAGAGCATGCCGGTGGAAAAGTCGGTTGGCGATCGGGTCTACGGCGCCACGCTGAACCAGCAGGGCGCCCTCTTCTGCAGAGCGACGCGTGTGGGTGAAGACACGGCGTTGGCCCAGATCATCCAGCTGGTGCAGGACGCGCAGGCCTCGCGGGCACCGATACAGAGGCTGGCCGACCGTGTCTCGGCCTATTTCGTTCCCAGCGTCGTTGCCGTGGCTCTCGCCGCCTTCGTCCTCTGGCTGCTGATTGGCCCGGCGCCGGCGGTGACCTTTGCCATTCTGGTGTTCGTGGCGGTGCTGATCATCGCCTGCCCGTGTGCCCTGGGGCTGGCAACACCCACCGCCCTGATCGTCGGCATCGGCAAAGGCGCGGAGCAAGGAGTGTTGGTCAAGCAGGCGGAGGCCCTGGAGACGGCACACCGGGTCGATACGGTGGTGCTGGACAAGACCGGAACCCTCACCACAGGAAAGCCTACCGTTACCGGGATCACATCGGTGGGTATCGGCGAGCGCGAGCTGCTGGTGCTGGCCGCCTCCGCCGAACGAGGGTCAGAGCATCCGTTGGCACAGGCGGTACTGGATGAGGCGCAGCGCCGGAACCTTCCCCTGCAGCCAATTTCGGGCCTGAGAAACGTGCCAGGACAGGGAATCGAGGCCCAGGTCGGAGGAGAACCTGTCCTGCTGGGCAACCGCCTGCTGATGGACCGCAGCGACATTGTTCTCGATGGACTGTCCGATCATGCCGATGCAATGGCACAGCGAGGAATGACCACCATGTTCCTGGCGTCTGGTGGGACAGCCAGGGGGGTCATCGCGGTGGCCGACGCGTTGAAGCCCGAGGCCAGGGAGGGTGTGGCGCGCCTGCGAGAAATGGACCTGGACGTGGTCATGCTGACCGGCGACAACGCGTCCACGGCCTACACCATCGCCAGGCAGTTGGGCATCGACTGGGTTGAGGCCGAGGTGCTGCCGCAGGACAAGGCTGCTATCGTTCGTACTCTGCAATCCGAGGGCCGCGTCGTCGCTATGGTAGGCGACGGGATCAACGACTCCCCTGCTCTTGCCCAGGCCAACGTCGGGATGGCAGTCGGTGGCGGCACGGACATTGCGGCCGAGTCCGCCGACATCACGCTGATGCGCGGTGACGTGGGGAGTGTAGCAACAGCAATTTCCCTCAGCCGGCAGACCATTCGCACCATCAAGCAGAACCTGTTCTGGGCATTCTTCTACAACGTGCTCCTGGTGCCCGTGGCGGCGGGAGCGCTGTACCCGGTGTTCCAGGCCCTGGGCGGCGTGCCGGTATCACTGGAGTTTTTCTTCGGGACACAGGGGTTCCTGAATCCGGTGCTGGCAGCCCTGGCGATGGCATTCAGCTCGGTGACAGTGATCAGCAATTCACTCAGGTTGCGTGGGGCCCGGCTGGAAGTTCCGGCTACCTGACGAGGAAGGGAAGATGGCCACAGCAATTGACCCGGTCTGCCAAATGGTGGTTGATACATCCAACCCGCCTGGCGGCCAGAGCGAATATCAGGGGACGCAGTATTACTTCTGTGGCCGCGGCTGCAAGGTGGCCTTCGATCGCGACCCTGAGTACGTGCTTTCCGGGGAGGGTGTGGTGCCGATGGAGCACGAAGAGCAGGTCCATGCCGAGCCCCCCAAACGTGGAGGGATCATGGGCTGGCTGAAGGGCTTATTCGGGGGCAAGTCCCTCTCGGATTGATGAGTGAGCCCCGAGTGATGGGCAGGTCCTGCCCGTAACCAATTTGGCGATTTAGTCCGGCGATGTAGCGACGGTCTCCTGCTCTTCCAGCAGGCCCTGTGGGACTTCGACGTCTATGTTGGCAACCACCACGTGGGGAGCGAACACATAGGAACCTACCTTGTCGCCTCCGTGTTTCTCCTCGACGTGCAGTAGGCCCTCCATAGCATCCTTGGCGTTGGCCAAGGCCTCCTCCACAGTGTCTCCTTCAGTTGTGCAGTTTGGGTAGTGAGGGACGATTACCTGATATCCATCCTCTTGCGCCATCAGGAACACCGTAAACTTTTGCAGCGGCATTACAAGACCTCGTCGGCTATTCGCTCGAATTCCTCGCTGCTAAGCAGCATCTGGCGACGGACGTTGGCAACTGTTCCGGGTCGCAAAGGTCCCCGCATTTGTGGGATGACGACTGTGGGGAATCCTCTTTTACGATAATTGGCGTGACTTCCGGTGAAGTGGTGAAACTCCCATCCTTGGCTTCGCACGATTGAAACAATATCGTTGAAGCTATAGCGTCTGGGCACTGTATTACCCGCTTAAGCCGCCTTGCCGCAACAGCGCTTGTACTTACGGCCGCTGCCACACGGGCACGAGGCGTTCCGGCCGACCTTGGCAGACCCGCCCGGCCTGGCGTTGCTGTTGGAGCCGGATACGGCCCGCATGGGACTTCCACTCGACCTGTTGCGGCGAGGACCGCTGCCGCCATTCATCTGGCTTGCCATCTGGCCAGTGTCTACCGAAACGTGGAACAGGGTCCGTACCACGTCCCGCTGGATGCGCCCCTGGAGGTCCAGGAACATTTTCTGCCCCTCACTCTGATACATCACCAATGGGTTGCGCTGGCCGTAGGCGTGAAGTCCGATGCCGGTGCGCAGGTTCTCCATGGCCGTCAGGTGCTGGAGCCAGTGTGAATCGATGGCTCGGAGCAGCAGGAACCGCTCGGCGAGGCGCATCTGCTCGGCGCCCACGGCCTCCTCTTGCTCTGCGTAGATCTTTTCCGCGTGTTCCCAGAGGATGGACGTTATCTGGTCCTGACTGTACCGGTAGACGTTGTCCTCATGCTCCAGTTCGTCGGGAACCGGTCCTATCTGGCCCAGGTCGTCTATGAGGCCCTCGGCGTTCCAGTCATCCGAGTGGCGACCGGGAAGGTACTGGGCAATCAGCCGGCCATACTCCTTGCGGAGCATCTCCAGCGTCTCGGAGCGCAAGTCTGCGTCGCCCACGGCCCGGTGGCGGTCGGTGTAGATCACCTCACGCTGCTTATTCAGCACATCGTCGAATTCGAGAAGGTGCTTGCGTATGTCGAAATGGTAGCCCTCGACTTTTACCTGGGCGCCGCTGATGGACTTGGTCACCAGCTTGTTTTCGATGGGGACGTCTTCCTCCAGCCCGGTCCAGCCCATTACGGTCTTTATTCGCTCTCCGCCGAACCGGATCATCAGCTCGTCTTCCAGCGACACGTAGAACTGCGAGCAGCCGGGGTCCCCTTGCCTGCCGGCGCGACCTCGCAGCTGGTTGTCAATGCGGCGGGCGTCGTGATGCTCTGTGCCGATGACGTACAGCCCGCCCATGTCCACAACGCGGTCGTGCTCCTTCTGCCAATCCTCGCGAGACGTATCGGCTCCACCGAGCACGATATCGGTGCCACGGCCTGCCATGTTGGTGGACACAGTCACCGATCCGAGCCGGCCGGCCTGGGCGATGATTCCTGCCTCACCCTCGTGGTTCTTGGCGTTCAGTACCTGGTGGCGTACGCCCCGCTTGCGCAGCCGTTCGCTGAGGTACTCGGAGTCCTCGATGGAGGTGGTGCCTATGAGCAGGGGCTGTTCGGTCTCATGTATCTCGAAGATCCTGTCTTCCACCGCTTTCCACTTGCCATCGCTGGTCTGGTAAACCAGGTCCGAGAGGTCCTGGCGCTGCATGGGCTGGTTTGTGGGGACCTCGACGACCTCCAGACCGTATATCCGGTAGAACTCGTCGGCCTCTGTGGCGGCTGTACCGGTCATCCCAGCCAGTTTCTCGTACATCCTGAAGTAGTTCTGCAGGGTAATGGTGGCGTACGTGATGCTTTCCCGCTGGATCTTCAGGCCCTCCTTGGCCTCCACAGCCTGGTGCAGACCATCGGACCACCGGCGTCCGGGCTGCAACCTGCCGGTGAACTCGTCGACAATCACCACCTCGCCGTCGCGGACCACGTAGTCCTTGTCCCGCTGCTTCATAACGTGGGCATTGAGGGCGTTCTCCATGTACTGGACGAGGTGGAAGTTTTCCGGGTCATAAAGGTTCGACGTGTTGGTCCAGTCTTCCATCTTGGCAATGCCGTCCTGGGTCAGCGATATTGCCCTGGAACGGTCGTCGATGGTGTAGTCCGTGGCCGGGTCGAGCCGGGGAACGATTCGGGCGAAATTCTGGTACAGCTGCACCGGCTCCTCGGCGGGGCCGCTGATGATCAGGGGGGTCCGGGCCTCGTCGACCAGGATGTTGTCGACCTCGTCAACGATGGCGTAGTGCAGTTCCCGCTGTACCCGACTCTCCGAGGAGAGGGCCATATTGTCGCGCAGGTAATCGAAGCCGAATTCGTTGTTGGTGCCATAGGTGATGTCTGCGAGGTAGGCCTCCTCGCGCGTTACCGCGCGAAGGCTTGGCGTTTTGCCTCCCGTGATCTCCGGGTCATAAACGAAGGCTGCATCATGCTGCAGGCATCCGACGGTGAGGCCCAGGGCGTCATAGACGGGCCCCATCCATACCGGGTCGCGGCGGGCTAGGTAGTCGTTGACCGTCACCACGTGTACGCCCCGGCCAGTCAGCGCGTTGGCGTAGACGGCAAGAGTCGCGACCAGTGTCTTGCCCTCACCGGTCTTCATCTCGGCGATCTTGCCCTGGTGGAGGGCCGATCCGCCGATTATCTGCACGTCGTAATGGCGCTGGCCCAGGTTTCGCCTTGCCGACTCGCGTACGGCGGCGAAGGCCTCCGGCAGAAGGTCATCCAGGGTTTCGCGGCCTTCCAGCCGCGAGCGAAACTCCTGGGTCTTCGCCCGCAAACCGTCGTCGTCCAGTTGCCTGAACGCACTTTCAAGTTTGTTGACGTCATCCCGGATGGAGCCCAGCTTCTTCAGTGCCTTGTCGTTGGGATCACCCAGTATTTTCTGAAGAACAGTTACCATGGCGGTTTGTCCTGAAATAAGAATTTCCGGGTTGGGGTTTCCGCCCTACCCGGAAAGTATGGGCGGCTCATCGCCCTTAATTTAACATTTCACCGGGCGGAGAGGAAATCAGCGGCTACCGGCCGTAGAAGGCTGTGCTGCTCCTCGCAATTCGGAAAGGCTGGAAATGTCGTTGTCGGTCATGTAGTTGCGCAGTTCCCTCAGAATACGCCACGGAGCATCCATTGCTACGAGATTGGCGCTGCCCACCTGGATGGCAGAGGCGCCGGCCATTAGATACTCAACGGCGTGTTCCGCCTCAAAGATGCCGCCCACTCCGATGACGGGCACATCTATGGTCTGCGCCACCTGGTATACCAGCGCCAGGGACACGGGCCTCAAGCCCATTCCCGAGAGGCCCCCAGTGGCGGTGCCCAACACCGGCCTCCGTGTTGCCAGGTCGATTCTCATGGCGGGCAGCGTGTTGCTGATGGTCAGAGCCTCAGCGCCGCCGTTAACCGCTGCCCTTGCGATTTCCGTGATGTCCGGAACGTTGGGGGCCAGCTTTGCCAGCACCGGCAGGTCCGTGTTCGCCTTTACCGCGGCGATGGCGTCGTGGGTGAGGGCGGGACTGTAGCTGAACATTGCCCCGTTTTCCACGTTGGGACACGAGAGGTTAACCTCCAGGGCACTGAGGCCGGTGGCCTCTTGCGTGAACGCAGCCATTCCGGCGAACTCGCCGACGCTGTGGGCAGCAAAGCTGAAGAAGACTGTGGTGTTCCAGTCGGCCCAACCCGGCGTCCACTCCCGGACAGCCGTCTCGATACCCGGGTTGATAAGGCCCACCGAGTTTAGAAAAAGCTGGTCCTGGGCTTCCCAGGCCTGTCGAAACGACTCGGGAAACCAGCGAGGTTCGGGGTTACCTTCCCTGGGCCAGCGGGTGACCGTTTTGGGGACTACCGCGCCCAATTCTTCGAGAGGGTGGATGCCGGCAACCCCACGTCCGTATCCATCGTACCCAAGGGTTCCTGAGGCGATGATTACCGGGTTATTCAGCTTCAGGCCCCTGGGGTGGCTGGGGGCCAAATCCACTGAAAGGTTTAGGTCATTGGGTTCTTGCGGTCTGTTCAATCCCTTTCCCCTCACCCAGTTGTTCTACCGGATTGATATTATGTGGCGGAGCGATGGCCTGCCAGGCCATCGCCCCATCTGAGTTATTCCTGTGGCTCCTCTGTGGTTGCTTCCGGTGCGGTCGCGGTTGCGTCGGCTGGGGTTTCCTCTTCGTCGTCCTCGTCGTCAAAGAAATCCTCGAGGTCGTCTTCGTCTTCTCCCTCGGAGGCGTAGGTTCGTGCGGCCTGGGCCAGCCGGTCGAAGTCTTCCTCCAGACCCAGGACGTCGATTTCCGCCGAGTCGTCGGTCTCGGAAGCGGCCGGACCACGCAGCCATCCGCCGGGGGCCATGGCGGCCATATCCAGCGCCGGCTGAGGCTTGAGCAGCTCGTCCATTCCAGGGATCTCTACCTGTGCCGGGATCAACCTGCCGATGATGACGTTTTCCTTGAGGCCGAGCAGGTGGTCCTGCTGGCCCTTGACCGCCGCCTCGGTCAGCACCCGGGTCGTCTCCTGGAAGGATGCCGCAGACAGGAAGCTGTCGGTGCGAAGCGACGCGCGGGTAACTCCGAGAAGTACCTGTTCTGCCGTAGCCGGCTCGCCGCCCTCTGCCAGCACCTTGGCCACCTGTTCCTGGAAGGCGAACTTGTCCACCACCTCCCCGGGTATGAGCTCGGTGTCGCCGGGCTCGGTCACCTGGACGCGGCGCAACATCTGCCTGAGGATGATCTCGATATGTTTGTCGTGAATGGTCACACCCTGAGACTGGTACACCGCCTGCACCTGGTCAACGATGTAAGACTGGAGGGCTTCCTTGCCCCGGATACGCAGGATGTCGTGGGGGTTCAGTGGCCCTGAGGTGAGCGGGTCTCCAGCGTTGATCTTGTCCTCGTGCCGGACCATCAGGTAGGACGACGTGGGAATGACGTGTTCCCTAACCTCGGCGTCCTCCCAGATGACGGTGATGTACTCATCCGCCACCTCGATGCGTCCGCCCACTGTGGCCTCTACGGCTCCGCCGTCCGAGATCACTGCCAGCCCGTTCTCCAAGAGCTCGACGCGACCGGACACTGTTGCGGTGGGTACGGCAGCGGCCTCGCTGGCGTCGTCGGTCTCCGGCATTGTGGCAAGCACCATTCCCTCGGTGACTTCCTCGCCGTTGTCCACCAGGACCTCGGCACCGTCGGGCAGGGCATACTGCTCCACCACGGGCACCTGGGCCAGGATGTCTCCCGCAGCCACCATATCGCCGTCTTCGACCACAATAATGGCCCCTTCCGGCAGGGGATATTCCTCGCGGACTTCCTCGCGGAAGACCACGCGAAGTACGTTGTTCTCCTCGTCGGTTTCCAGTTCGACCTCACCGTCTATGTCGGAGAGGATCGCGGCATTCTTGGGAACGCGGGCTTCGAAGATTTCCTCCACCTGCGGCAGCCCGCCGGTGATGTCGAGGTTCTGGGCTTCCACGTCCTGCCTGATCACATCCGCCTCGCGCTGGAGGTCGTTACTGTGGCGGTTGGAGCTGCCGAGAATCCTGTTGAGCTCATACGCCACCCGGAAATGGTCTTCCTCGGTGCTATCCGTCCGCACAGCCCGGCTGACGGCCTCCTGGAGTTCCTTTGCCTCGCTGGCGCGGCGCAACTCATCGAGGATGCGCTCGATTACCAGCAGCAGTCGGCCCTGGAGACGGGCATCTGCGCCCGGAATCTCTTCGATCATCCGGGTGATTTCGTCAACGACTTTCTGCAATTCGGGAATGACCGAGGTCGCGTATTCCCGAACCCTGAACGCGGCATCCTCCAGCTCCGCCGACGGCGTCTGGCGGACGTTTTCGAGGATCAGCTCTATCTGTCCAGGCAGTTCGCCGGCCATTTCCCGCAGACGGTTCATGGTGTCCCGCCGCTGGTCTCGCCTCTGTCCTGACGAACCCAACTGGGCGTCAATGCCAGCATTGAGAATGTCCACATCCCTGCGGATCTGGGAGACCAAATCGCGTGCCTGAGACAGTGAATTCACCTCGCCGAGACGGCTCAGGTCGTCGCGGACCCAGTTGATCTGGCCTCGCTGATTACGGGCCTCGTTGGTCTGTTCCAGGTAGCCCAGCGCCTCCGTCATCCTGGTGGCTATGGTCTGCCGGTCGCTGGAGACGTTCAGGCTGAGCTCCTCCTTGTCCTCCCAGACCTTGCCCACCGAGGGCATGTCCTGGCGGAACTGTCCCAGCTGTTCGCGGATCTCCACGGGCACCGACTGCAGCTCCCTGGCGCGGGCAAGCACGGCCTCGTCCAGTTCACTGTTGCGTCGCCGGACACCGCCGGTGTGGAAGACGCGCATGGTGAGCTGGGTACCCGGCTCACCGATGCTCTGGGCAGCGATGATGCCGACGGCCTGGCCTTCGAGGACCGGCTGATCGGTGGCGGCCAGGTCCCCGTAGCACATTCGGCACACGCCCCTCGAATTCTCGCAGGTCAGCGGGGAACGCACCGGAATTTCGGTGATGCCCGCCGTCACCAGTTGATCTGCCTTAACCAGGGTGATCGTCTCGTTCCGGTTGATCAGGATTTCACCGGTCTCCGGGTGGGCCAGCGTGGTCGCGGCCAGCCGCCCGGTGACCCGGTACTGCAGCGTAATGTTGCTATGAGGCGCCGGCCGCTGCGGAGCCCAGCCGTCCAGCGTGCCGCAGTCCTCATCCTGGACGATAACCTCCTGGGCCACGTCGATGAGCCTGCGGGTGAGGTAGCCGCTGCTGGCGGTATTCAGCGCCGTGTCGGTTAGACCCTTGCGGGCGCCGTGGGTGCTGAGGAAGTATTCCAGCGCGGTGAGGCCCTCGCGGAAGTTGGACTTGACCGGCAGCTCAATGACGTCGGTACTGCCGGCCCGGCGGACCAGGCCGCGCATCCCGGCCATCTGGTTGATCTGGGAGATATTGCCCTTGGTTCCGGACTGGGCCATGATCCCGATACCGCCGTAGCTACTGAGGTCGTCGCCCACAAGCTCGGCAGTCCTGAAGGATGCCTCGTTCCAGGCGTCTACGATTTTTGCGTGGCGCTCTTCCTCGGAAATCAGGCCGACTTCGTACTCGTATTTGTACTGGTCCACCGTCTCTTCGGCCTGTGCCATGACCGCCTCTTTCTCGGTGGACACCTGGATGTCGTTGATGGCAATGGTGATACCAGAGGCCGTAGCGTACCGGAACCCCAAGTCCTTGATCCGGTCCAGCACCTCGGCGGTCTCGTCGTTCGTGAGCAGCCGGTAGAGATTCGAGGTCAGCGCGTTCAGCGCGCCGCGATCGATCAGCTTGTTCTGGATGCGGACGGCCTCGGGGAGGGTTTCATCAAACACGAACTTGTCGGGCAGAATGGCGTTGAACTCGAGGCGTCCAAGGGTGGTGGAGTAATAGCCGCCCCGGTTGTCGCCTCCGCGTATGCTCCTCACATAGATAGGAGCCCGCAGGTCGATTTCCTCTGCCTCGTATGCGTCGCGGGCCTCTGAGATGTCAAAAAACTTGCGTGCGGCACCCTTGGTGTCGGGGCGCTTTGCCAGCGTATCGACGTCAGTCAGGTAATAGCAGCCCATCACCATGTCCAGGGTGGGTGCCACCAGGGGATCGCCGGAGGCCGGCGACAGCATGTTGTGGGTGCTGAGCATGGCCTCCTGGGCCTCCAGCACCGCCATCCGCGACAGAGGCACGTGCACTGCCATCTGGTCGCCGTCGAAGTCGGCGTTGAACGCGGAGCAGACCAATGGGTGAATCTGGATGGCATGCCCGTCGATCAGCACCGGCATGAACGCCTGAATACCCAGGCGGTGAAGTGTCGGCGCGCGGTTGAGCAACACGGGGCGGTTCTTGATGACATCTTCCAGGATGTCCCAGACCTCGCCGCGGGCGCGTTCCACCATCCGCTTGGCGTTCTTGATATTGGGCGCGATGCCCAGCATGACCAGGCGGTGCATGACGAAGGGCTTGAACAGCTCCAGCGCCATCCTCCGCGGCAGGCCGCACTCATTCATCTTCAGCTCGGGGCCCACCACAATCACGGAGCGGCCGCTGTAGTCGACGCGCTTGCCCAGCAGGTTCTGGCGGAAGCGACCCTGCTTGCCCCGCAGCAGGTCCGAAAGGCTCTTCAACTTGTGATTATGGCTTCCCTGGATGGGTCGTCCACGGCGACCGTTGTCGATCAGCGCGTCGACGGCCTCCTGGAGCATTCGCTTCTCGTTGCGAATGATGATTTCCGGCGCTCCCAAGGTCATGAGGCGCTTGAGCCTGTTGTTCCTGTTGATAACGCGGCGATACAGGTCGTTCAGGTCGCTGGTGGCGAAGCGTCCGCCGTCCAGCTGCACCATGGGGCGCAGTTCGGGAGGCAACACGGGCATCACGGTGAGGATCATGTCCTCCACGCGCGTTCCGTCTCCCTGGCTGCCGTCGTTGCGATGGCCGCTCTGGCGGAAGGCCTCCACCACGCGAAGGCGCTTGATCGCCTTCTGACGGCGCTGGCCCGAGGTGGACTGCATATCGTTGATCAACTGGTCACGCAGGGCCTCGAGGTTCACTGCGCGCAGGATGGCCAAAATGGCCTCCGCGCCCATCCCTGCCTCGAAGACCCCCGGATACCGGTCCTTCAGCTCGCGGTAGCGGGACTCGGCCAGCAGTTTCATCTTTTGCAGGTCGTTCAGCTCGTCCAGAGTGACCTTCAGCTGGGCGGAAAGGTCGGTCTCCTCGGTGGCCAGCTGGTTGTTGATGGCATCAATCTGACGCTGGAGCTCAAGCAGTTCCGGCACCGGATCGCCGCCCTCCGGGGCGAACTCGGCGGCCGGGTTGTCGGTCTCCGGCTCCCGGCCACCCGTGTAGCTCAGGACCAGGCGATTCAGCTCCTCCAGTTCGTCGGCGGCGTTGGCGCGCTTGCGTTCGACCTCCAGCTCGTGCTTCAGTTGTTCCGCCTCGATGGTCTCCCGTCGGGCGTCGTCGTCCACTGAAATCACGATGTGCTGGGCGAAGTAGAGCACTCGTTCCAGGTTGCGGGGAGAGAGGTCAAGCAGCAGGCCCAGCCGGCTGGGGTTGGTCTTGCTGAACCAGATGTGGGCCACGGGAGCGGCCAGTCGGATGTGCCCCATGCGCTCCCGGCGAACCTTGGCGCGGGTGACCTCCACGCCACAGCGGTCGCAGACCACGCCCCGGTAGCGTATGCGCTTGTACTTGCCGCAGAAGCACTCCCAGTCCTTGGTGGGACCGAACAGCCGCTCACAGAACAGGCCGTCTTTCTCCGGGCGGAGCGTCCGGTAGTTGATGGTCTCCGGCTTGGTGACCTCGCCGTGAGACCAGCTGAGGATCTGCTCCGGAGAGGCTATGGAGATGCGTATGGCATTGAAGTCGGTGGCGGTGGAATCTGCCCTGTCTGCCATTCTTACCATTATTAAATCGTCTCCAGAGGGAATAGCTCGGTGTTGCCGCCGAATTCGCTCCCGAGTTCAGGAGCCAGGTCCTGGGCCGAAATGGGCCGGTTGTCTTCGCTGAGCAGCTGGACCCGCAGTCCCAGGCTCTGCAACTCCTTCATCAAGACGTTGAATGACTCGGGTACTCCAGGCTGGCCGATGGGTTCACCCTTGACGACTGCCTCATAGGTCTTGACCCGTCCGGCAACGTCGTCTGACTTGACCGTGAGCACCTCCTGCAGGTTGTAGGCGGCGCTGTAGGCCTCCAGGGCCCACACCTCCATCTCACCAAAGCGCTGCCCGCCGAACTGGGCCTTGCCGCCCAGGGGCTGCTGGGTGATCATCGAGTACGGCCCGGTGGAGCGGGCGTGGATCTTGTCCTCCACCAGGTGTATGAGCTTCAGGATGTAGATGCTGCCAACGGTGACCAGCTGGTCGAATTCCTCGCCGGTCCGACCGTCGTACAGCATGAACTTGCCGAAGGTTGGCGGGGCGATGAGCCGCTCCCGGTGGACCTTCAGGGCCTCCTGGTGCATCTGGTGAATGTCCATGCCGGTGGTGTCCCTGCCGGCTTCGTTCTCCAGCCACAGGCGCAGGCAAGCTTCCCTGGCCACACCCATCTTGGACTCGTCGAAAATATCGTAGGGATCGCAGCCATGCTCCTCAAGCCACCGGTAGACCTGTTCGGCCTCCCCCTTCCGGGAACCGTTTCCGTTTCCATTGTGGTGGCCGTTTTCGGTGCCGTTGTCGTTGTGGGCAGCCGCGGCCTGCTGGCGGAACCATATCCTCGCAAAGGAGTCCTCGATGGCCTCGTCCGTGGCGCCGTCGAACACCGGGGTCTTGGCCTGGAATCCCAGCTGATCGGCGGCCATGCCCAGGTGCGTTTCCAGCACCTGTCCCAGGTTCATCCGGGAGGGCACGCCGATGGGGTTGAGGATAATATCGACGGGCGTGCCGTCTTCCATGTACGGCATGTCCTCTTCGGGTAGGATGCGGGCCACAACGCCCTTGTTGCCGTGGCGTCCCGCCATCTTGTCGCCCACCGAGATCTTGCGGGTCTGGGCGATCCAGACACGGACGGCTTCCTTAACTCCGGGGTTCAGGTCGTCCTTGTTCTCACGGCTCAGCACCTTGACGTCGATAACCTTGCCGCGCTCCCCGTGGGGGACCCGCAGCGACGTGTCCTTAACGTCGCGGGACTTTTCACCGAAGATTGCCCTGAGCAGCTTTTCCTCTGCGGTGAGCTCGGTCTCGCCCTTGGGCGTCACCTTTCCGACCAGAATGTCTCCCGGCGCCACGTCGGCGCCCACGCGGATGATGCCGCGTTCGTCCAGGTCGCGAAGGCTGGCCTCGCCCACGTTGGGGATGTCGCGGGTGATCTCCTCGGGGCCCAGCTTGGTCTCCCGTGCCTCCATCTCGTGGCGCTCGATGTGGATTGACGTAAAGAAGTCGTCGCGGTACAGGCGTTCGCTGACGATGATGGCGTCCTCATAGTTGTAGCCCTCCCAGGACATGAAGGCCACCAGCACATTCTGACCCAGCGCCAGCTCGCCATTTTCGGTGGAAGAGCTATCGGCCAGCACGCTGCCCACCTGCACCACGTCGCCTCGGGTGGCAATGGGGCGCTGATCGAAGCAGGTGCCCTGGTTGGTGCGGGAAAACTTGATCAGCGGATGAACGTGCTCCGTTCCATCCACGTCGGTTACGACGATCTGCCGCCCGTTCACAGACGTAACGACTCCGTTCACCTTGGAGGTGACCAGCTGGCCACTGTCGCGGGCGACTCGCTCTTCGATCCCGGTACCAACGGTGGGCGACTGCGGGCGGAGCAAAGGAACGGCCTGGCGCTGCATGTTGGAACCCATCAGCGCGCGGTTTGCGTCGTCGTGCTCAAGGAAGGGGATGAGCGCGGCGGACACGCTCATGATCTGCATCGGCGAAACGTCCATCAGGTGCGCTTCGCTGGGAGATCCCTGCGTGTACTGGTCGCCCACCCGAATCTCGATGCGGTCCTCGACGAACTGGTTAAGGCTGTCCAGCTTGGCATTGGCCTGGGCGATTCGGAACGTCTCCTCCTTGTCGGCGGAGAGCCAGACAATGGACTCTTCCAGGTTTGCGGCGGAGGCCTCCATCACAAAGGGACGCACCTTGATCATGGTCCCTTCCGGAAGTCGGCGGATGGCGGCTATGCGATTGGCGCCGATGGACACGCCTTCGTTGACAATTACGTGGCCGTTTTCGGGATTTGCGACCGTTTCCGCGACTATCCTGCCCCGCAGGTCGGGGGAGTCCTTGGACAGTTCGCGGCAGACGACCCGGTATGGCGACTCGATGAAGCCAAACTCGTTGACCCTGGCATAGGATGCCAGAGAGCTGAGCAGCCCGATGTTCGGACCTTCGGGCGTCTCTATCGGGCAGATGCGCCCGTAGTGAGAGAAGTGCACGTCCCGAACGTCGAATCCGGCGCGCTCCCGGGAGAGGCCTCCCGGCCCCAGGGCCGACAGTCGGCGCTTGTGGGTGAGCTCCGCCAGGGGGTTGGTCTGGTCCATGAACTGGGAAAGCTGCGAACCGCCAAAGAACTCCCGGACGGCTGCCACAACGGGACGTATGTTGACGAGGCCCTGCGGAGCGGCTGTCTCCGGGTCTACCAGCGTCATTTTCTCCTTGACCATGCGCTCCATGCGCAGTAGCCCGACGCGGACCTGGTTCTGCACCAGCTCGCCAACGGCGCGCACCCGGCGGTTGCCCAGATGGTCGATGTCGTCCACCTGGCCTTCACCCTGGTTGATCTGGATCATGGTGCGTATGACGGCAACGATGTCTCTGCGGGTCAGGGTCTTGGGGTCGGAGTCCAGTTCAGGAAGTGCCAGGCGCCGGTTGAACTTGTAACGGCCAACGCGCCCAAGATCGTACCTTCGGTCCTCGAAGAAGAGGTTGTTGATCAGATTCCTGGAGTTCTCGAGGCTGGGAGGTTCGCCAGGACGGAGACGCCGATAGAACTCGATCTGAGCTCCGGCAATTCTCTGCGCGGCCTCCTTGTCGTACTCCTCACCCTCATGCAGCCATTCCCACAGCGAGCGCAGGTCTTCTTCCCGGAAGCTGACACCACCGGGATCGGCGGCCGGGTCGCTGCGCAGGGTCGCCTGCATATAACGGTGAGTCTCGTCCGCGTCCACTTCGTCGAACAGCGCGGTAATCTGGTCGTCGTATGCCACGCCCAAGGCCCGCAGGAAGGTGCTGGCGGAGACCTTGCGCTTGCGATCGACCTTGACCGAGAGAACGTCCTTATTGCTGGTTTCGAACTCCAGCCAGGCGCCTCTCGACGGGATGAGCTTGGCCATGCACAGGTTGCGGTTGCTGCTGGGACTGCGCTCCGTGACGAAATAGATTCCCGGCGAACGCACCAGCTGGCTGACCACCACCCGCTCGGCGCCGTTGATGATGAAAGTGCCGTTTTCGGTCATCATGGGGAAGTCCCCCATGAATATTTCCTGCTCCTTGATCTCGCCGGTTTCTTTCATCACCAGTTGGGTCTTTACGTACAAGGGCTGAGAGAAGGTAATTTCCCTCTCCTTGCATTCCTGTGGCGAGTACTTGGGAGGACGGAATTCGTGCTCCTGGAAGTGAAGCTCATACTTCTTGCTGGTGTAGTCCAAGATCGGAGAGACTTCCCGAAAGACGTCTTCCAGTCCCTCCTCGTTGAACCACTTATACGACTGAATCTGACTCTGAATCAGGTTGGGAACTTCCAGAACCTGCGGGATCTGGGCGTAGGTCCGGACATCCGGGGACTGTAGGGTGTGACCATTCCGAATAGCGGGTAGAGCCATTCCGTATCTCCTTACCGAGAGTACCAGCGAAGGGCAACCGAGCGTTTTACGACGCAGAGGAGCTAAAAACGAAGACAAGCGGGGATAGAGGCCTGAAACGAGGGTGCTGAAATGAAGACATAGTTCGAGGCATAAGCCAGTAACAGTCTATTATACCGACGAGGTCCGTTTTGTCAACTCGTACACCCGTTGTTGCCGCGTAATGACGCAGCTATTCGTCGCACTATTGCTTGCTTGGTCTATAATTGCCGATTGTTTGCCCTGCTCCGTTCCTGGCTGGCCAAGGGCTCTCGATAAATCGGTACTTCATTGAGCTTTCAAATAGAATGACGTCATCTCCCAATTTCTCTTTCAGCGTCAACAATCTGATCCTGGCCGGCCATAGCGTTCACTACGCCTGGGCAATTGTGGCTATCGCCGCAGTGATGCGCCTCTTCAGTTCCTCGTTCCGGTCCTCCTCCAGTGTCCTGATTCCGCGCCTGGTTGACTCCTTCGGCTGGAGCTACGGAGCTGTCGGGTTCGGATTTGCCCTGCAGTGGGTCGTTTCCGGGATGCTGGGCCCCTCGGCTGGATGGCTGGGGGATCGCTACGGCGCCAGGGTCACCATGACTATCGGCGCCGTACTGTTCATAGCTGGCATGGTGCTCACCGGGTTCATGACCAGCCTTTGGCAGTTCTACCTGTTCTTCGGGATCATCCTCAGCGCCTCCATGGGCATATTCCAGGTCCCGCTCACTGCCTCGGTGACCATGTGGTTCAGGCGCCACCTCGGTACGGGGATGGGCATACTGCAATCGGCCCAGGGGATTGGCCCCCTGGTGGCCGTGCCGATCATGCTGTTGGTGATCGCCCTTTTCGGCGGCGGACTCACCGGGCTCAGGGCGGCTTTCTGGGTGCCCGGCATCATTGGCGGAGTGGCTATCCTGGGGTTGGTGCGGTTCTTCTACAACGAGCCGGCGCAGATCGGGCTCAGGCCCCTGGGCGCCTCCGAGAGTGAGCCGGTCAGGCAGGTCCAGCGCGGAGAGGTAGCCAGGATACGCACCAAGGTGTTCTTCAAGCAGGCGCAGCGCACCCTGGCCTTCTGGAATCTCATTGGCATCCATTTCTGGGGCTGCGCCGGACACGCGATCGTGCTGGTGTACCTGGTCGCCATCGCTGAGTCCGAGGGTGTGTCTCCCGGGCTGGCGGCGGGCGCTTTCGTGACCATGTCAGTTACCAGCACCATTACGCGCTTTGCGGTGCCTGTGCTGGCCGATCACCTGGGCAGCAAGGGCGTGATGGCCGTTTGCTTCTTCCTGCAGACGACGCCGATTCTCCTGCTTTTCTTCGCCACGGACCCGTGGCAGTTCTACCTTTTCGCCGTGCTGTTCGGAATCGGATTCGGCGGAGAGATGAGCGCGTTTCCCATTATCAATCGCCAGTACTATGGCAGCGCCCCCATTGGCACGACCTATGGCTGGCAAATGATGGGCGCCGGGATTGGCATGGCTACCGGGTCGCTGATCGGCGGCTGGTTGCGCGACTGGACCGGGAACTTTGATGCCACCATGGGGCTGTCGCTGGCCATGAGCGTGGTCGGTGTGATCTCGATAATCCTTCTGCCCACCACTCGCAGGCACCAGCTGCCCGATTGGGAGCAGGAGCTTCCCCCGGAGGCGCAGACGCAGCCTGCACCAGCCGAGGTCCCGCCGAAGCAGGATGGCCAGACCCAGCCCGCAGCAGGAAACTGATACCGTCAAAGCGTCGGAAATCCGCATGGTGGGCATGGGCTGCATAATCGCTGTTCTGACCGTCCTTTGTTCTATTCCGTATGCTAAACTGCCGCCCACGGGAAACCGCTAGTGAGACCGGGCTGGAGCCCGCGTGACGGCAGGCACATCAAGAGACTAGTACAGGGGGATTTCTCATGATTGATTTGATCATCCGTGGCGGGCAAGTTGTGACACCCATGGGTGTTGGCGACTGGGACGTGGCGATTCAGGGAGAGAAAATCGCAGCGGTCGCCGCGGCTGGTGCCATGGGCGACGAGGCCGGGCGGATAATCGACGCCACCGGCAAAGTAGTGGTACCCGGGGGCATTGAGCCACACGCCCACATTTCAGCGCCCATCATGGGCCACGGGGACCTGACGACAGCTCCGCCTCCGGAAGTCAGCCGCTCGGCCCTGTTCGGGGGGACCACGACGATATTGGACTTTGCCATTCAGTATCCCGGTATCGACATTCAACAGGCCATCGCCGAGCGTACCGGGGTCTGGCAAGGGCAGTCCTACACCGACTACGCGCATCACCTGATGCTGCTGGGCCAGATCCCGCAGGAAATCCTCGGCTCCCTCCACGAGTTTGTGGAGGACGGCTTCGCCTCCGTAAAGATCTTCACCACCAACATACGCCCGCCCGCAACCACCGGCGAGCCCAGGATGGTTGGCACGGGGCACCTGCACGACCTGATGACCGAGATTCAGCGGCTCAGCGCCATGCTCCTGGTCCACGCCGAGGACGATGACATGGTGCAGCACATGTACCAGAAGCTGACCCGTGAGGAGCGCACCCACTGGTCTCACATGTCGGAGGTCCACAGCGCCGAGTCAGAGGATGTCTCCTTCACCCGGACGTTGCGGGTTGCCGAGTGGACTGGCTCGCCCATTTACTTCGTACACGTCAGCGCGCAGCAGGGCGTGCGAAACATCATGGAAGCCCGCTCCAACGGTCGTCCGATTTACGGAGAGACCCTGCACAATTATTGCTGCTTCAACGAGGAGAACTACAAGGAAGACAACGGGATGAGGTACCACACCTATCCCTCGCTGAAGTCGGAGGCCGACCGGAAGATGCTCTGGAGCGGCATCATCAATGGCGGTCTGCAGACCATGGCCACTGACGAGTACTGCACTTCCTGGGAGACCAAGATTTCGGGTCGCACTATCTCCGACGTCACCGGTGGCCACAACGGGGCCGAGGCCCGCATGGGCATCACCTACAGCGAGGGCGTGTCCAAGCAGGGCATGACGCTGCAGCGGTTCGTGGACGTTACCTCCGCCAATGCCGCCCGGATAATGGGCCTGTGGCCGCAGAAGGGCGTGCTCGCCCCGGGCAGCGATGCCGACATCTGCCTGATCGATCCCAGCATCAAGAAAACGCTGACCATGGACGACTTCCACATCTCCGATTACAGCATCTGGGAAGGGACGGAGATCGAGGGTTGGCCGGTCACGACCATCCTCCGGGGCAAGGTTGTCGTGGAGGACGGAAACTTCCATGGGACCCTTGGTGACGGCCGGTTCCAGCGCCGCAAGGTTGACCCCGCCGTCGCCGATCGCCCGGTGGTGTAGGGCACGACTGCAACCACACGTGACTATGGGAAGAGACAGGGGCGGGTCCGGAACCCGCCCCTGTGACGTAGCGCTGACCGCTTATTCCAACATTCCGGAGGAATAATGGCCCGCATCAAGCTGGTGCCCACCGAGAAACTGACCCCAGGAATGCAGCGAATTGCCGCAGCTGCTGCGGAGCACAAGCTGAATCCGCGCATATTCCAGGCGGCCGGCAATTTGCCTGATGCTTACGAGGCTTTCTGGGATTTCTATGGGCCGCTCAAGTTGGAGGGCCTGCTGGACGCGAGGCTGAAGGAACTGGTGCGCCTCAAGATTGCCGAGTTGAACGAGTGCGCCACTTGAAAGCTGGGTCGTGCTGTGCCGGCGGTGCAGCAGGGAATGACGGAGGAGATGGTGGCGTCGCTGGCCCACTTCGAGGACACCGACCTACCTCTCCGGGAGAAGCTAGCGGTCCGCTTTGCCGAGAAGATGGCCGTCGACCATCAGAACGCAGACGATGCTTTCTTTGCAGAGCTGCGCCGGGAGTTCACCGACCCCGAGATCTTCGAGTTGGGAATGATCACCGGCATGTTCCTGGGGTACGGCCGCCTGCTGGCCATGCTGGACCTGGAGAACCCCGAAGAGCCGGTGGATTAGCTTTATGCCAACCGCTCAGTTGCCTGGGTGCCTAACCTGAATCGTCCATACCTCGGGAGGCCATCGTTCCCACACAGTAATTGCCCCGACGATGAAATTGATTCGGGGCTCTCCTTGCAATCGGTTGTGAATGCGGAACTGGATTACCCCATATGGAGCTTGCTCTCCTTGATTGTGTACCAGTTCGCCATAGTCCATATCGTAGGTAAATAACGTCCGTTGTTCGCGCGTGGCTTGGCGAAGCAGATATGGATCGTCTGCCGACGGACTGGACTCTTTCGCATAAACGACGTCATGCCCCATTGACCGCAACCGCGTCACTGCAGATTGGTCTACATTCTCGTCAGCCAGCAGCCGCATTCTTATTCAGCCACTCTTTCAGCCACTCCTTTTTTCGCCGTTCCTCCTGTTCGTTCATTCGTTGGTCCAACTCTGCCCAGCTGACGTTTGATAACGTAGCTCCAGTAGCAGCGTATTCCAGGCAGGCACGCACGTCATCCTCAGTAACTTGAGTGTACTGCTCCAGAAAGTCTTTCACGGTAAAGTAGAGGGTGCAGACCCTGTCCGTGACAAACTCGACCGATAGGCGAGTACCCTTGATGATGGGTTAGCCACCCAAAATATTTGGGTGGCTAACAATGCGGTCCTTCCAGAGATACGTGTAGTCTTTCGGGTCGACTGGCACGGCTAACCTCCGGCTGGCTAGTTGATCACCCCGTGGCGCTCGAGGATGCGCGCCATCTCGGCCACACCCTCGTAGTTCTCCTCGGGCGTGGGGTATCCGAAGCACAAGCGCGCGGAATTCTTGCCCTCGCCCTCTGGTGAGAACAGGACTCCGGAGTAGTAGCCCACGCCCTCCTGGAACGCCTGCTCCTGTATCGAGTCCAGGTCGGCGCCCTCCGGCAGCGTCAGCCAGATGTACAGGCCGCCCTCTGGTTTTGTCCACGTTGCAGCATCCCCGAAATTCTCGCCCAATGATGCCAGCATGGCGTCTCGCTTGATTCTCAGGGCTTCGTTCTGCTCCCGAACGTGGCCCTCGAGATCGCCGTGGTTGATGTACTCGGCGATGGTCAGGGCCGCGAAGTGGTTCACGGCGCCGCCCATCTTGAAGGCCCATGCCCGGCTGGTCACCTCCGGCGGTGCCACCAGGTAGCCCATGCGCATGCCGGGGGCGATGGTCTTGGAGAATGAGCCAACGTAGATCACCTGGCCGGTGTCGTCCAGCGAATGGAAGGAGACAACATCCTCTCCCTCGAACCGGAGGTCGATGTAGCAGTCATCCTCGAACACCGGCACGCCGTGCTGCCGGGTCACTTCCAGCACTTTCTTGCGCCGCTCCAGGGTCATGGTCCATCCCAGCGGGTTCTGGAAGGTGGGGATTGTGTAGAGGTACTTGACCTTCCGGCCTTCAGCCTTGAGCCGCGCAATTGTGGCGTCCAGATCCTCGGGGATGATGCCGTCCTCGTCGCACTTGATGCCGACCACGTTGGCCTTGTAGCGCCGTAAGGACCGCAGCGTGCCGAGGTACAGGAACTCCTCGGTCAGCACCGTGTCCCCCGGGTCGGTCAAAGCCTGGATGACCATGGAGATGGCCTCGCCCGACCCGCCTGTAAGCACGACGCCCTCCGGGTCGACGTGCATCCCGCGGCTGCGGGCCAGTCGCTCTGACACCAGCCGTCGCAGCTCGGGGTAGCCGGCGGGGTCGGTGTAGTAAGCCAGGTCCCGCCCCTCACGCGCCAGCGCGCCGCGAACCGCATCGGCCAGCCCGTCCAGCGGCAGGGTGTCGGGGTCGGGGTAGGCAACGGCAAAATCGTACTTGGCGTGGCGGGTCTTGCCCGGCGTCACTTCGGGTACGCCAGAGGCAAACAGCCCCTCGTAGCTGAACTTCTCAGGCATTGTTTCGGCTCCTCTGCGGATTAGAGTGGTGGGGGATAAAGCACGGGGATGTCGTTGACATCAATGAATGCGTCTATGGAATAAGCCCCGACCCAGGCATCAAGGGCGTAGCCAGTCTGCGAACTTTGCCGAACACCCAGGAACACTTCCTGCAGCCGTATGGCGGCCAGCCATTCCGCTTCGGTCGCCGGGCCGTTCATCTCCGGGTCATTGATAAAGTGCAGGTTCACCAGGTAGGCGTCGTGTCCGTTGACCTCTCGCATCCAGTACAGGTGGGCGAGTCGGTTGGCGTACTGGTAGAAACTGTTTGACCAGTCGACGGGCGCCTTCGAGTTCACAAAATTCTTGACTCTGCCCAGGCTTTCCTGGATTTTGAGCAGAGCCGATTCTCCTCGGGCTTGCGTGGGGGCAGTCACCATCTCCGGAATGTGAGCCTTGCCCTCCACCAGCAGAACCTGTCCCCTGTCGGTAACAGCCAAGCCGTCCCACTGCGGGCCGAAGCGAGGCCAGAAATCCGACAACTCCTGCTGCGCTTGCATGGGAGCACGGTAGTACATAGAGCCTGCCAGCCGGTCCAGGAACGATTGGTCCCTGTACTCAGCGTAGTGGTCCTCCCAGATTGGAGAACGCCAGTCGATGTCATCCGGCAGCTCATGCAGCCGCTGCGCGATGGAGTCGTTCAGCAACTCGGGACGGCAGTTGACCAGTATCTGCAGCCACTTGCGGCTGCCACGGTTGGCTGCCGCCGGGTCCGTGATGGAGCGTGTCATTGGTAGGCCTCAATGTCATTCACGTCAATATAGGCATGAATAATACGGTCGGACAGTGGGTGCCTTTGGCGAATTCCCATAAGCCTGTCCTGATGGGTGACGACCGATATCCATTCGCCGGGGGTGCTGGGAACGTAGGTGTCGGCTGAGTTCATTTCATTGTCATTGAGGAAATACAACAGGATCAGATAAGCGTCCAGACTATTGAGATGCGATAGGAGATATAAGTGGGCTAGACGGTTGGCGTACTGGTCTACACCCTTGGTCCAGTCTATTGCCGGATCTGACCTTCGGTGAAGGCATTCTTTGGTTTCTCGCAGGCTCGATTCTATCTTTCCCAAGGAGCAGATCGCAGTGGCACTTACGCTGCTAACCAACTCCTTTGTATGAGATTTGGCCTCCACCAGGAGCAATTCGCTCCGCCCCCCTTTCCCGAGCGCATCCCATCTCGGGCCTGAGGCAGGCCAAAATGATTCGAGTGGTCTCTTGTGTAACTCGACATGCAGTAGGTCAATGAAAGGTTGGTCGCGATATTCCTTGTAGCCATCCTTTCGGAGAGGAGAAAGCCACTGGATTGCCAGTTCCTCTATGGGAGATTGCCCTCCAATTTCCCGGTTGAGAAGTTCAGGGCAATCATTCACCAGAATTTGCAGCCACTTCTGGCTGCCCTTGTGAGCTTTTCCCTGTACGCTGGGCAAAGGGGCGCTGCCTAATAGTACTGCGAGAAGACAGGTTCCTCGCGGGTCATGATCTCCAGCACCACGGGCTGGCCTCCCGAGGCGATTTCCTGGGCGCGGGCCAGCGCGGGGCCGACGTCGCCCGGCTGGGTGATGGTCTCGGCGTGGCAGCCGAGGCTGTCGGCCATCTTGGTGTAGTCCCCCGTCAGGAACTTGGAGCCGTATTTCTCCACGGCGATGGGTATGTTCTTCTCGTAACCGCCCATGGCGCCATTGTTGATGATCACCGTGATTGTGCCGATACGGTTGCGGCTGGCCGTCTCGAAGTCGGTGCCGCACATCCCCACGGCGGTGTCGCCCATCAGGTTGACCACGGTCTTTTCCGGCGCGGCCAGCTTGGCGCCCATGGCATAGCCCAAACCCGCGCCCAACTGCGTGGAGTTGCCCCAGCCCAGGTATCCGCGAGGGGTGGTGGCCTCGTAGAAGGGCACGATCTGGTCTCGTGGATTGCCCGAGTCGTGGGTGATGATGCTGTTGGCCTTGTCCAGCCCGTTGTTGAGCTCCCAGACGACCCGGTATGGGCTGATGGGGATGTCGTCCGAGGTCAGGCGCGGCATCCACTCCGCCAGCCATTCTGCCTTGATGGCCGCGATCTCACCTGCGACGGATCCGTCCCCTCGCCGCCCATTGTCCCCCAGCGCGTTTCTCACCTCGTCGATAAGTTGCTGCAGGACCAGCTTGGCATCGCCCAGCAGCATATCCTCCAGGGCGTACTCGCCGTTGAGGTCGCGGTCATCGACGGTGGACTGGATGATGGCCTTGCCCACCGGCACGGGGGCGGATGCCAGGGTCTTGTTGAAGCTGGTGCCGATGCCGAATACCAGGTCCGCCCGGCGCAGGAACTCGCCCACCGCCCGGGTCCCGGTGTTGCCGCCGGTGCCCAGCGCCAATGGGTGATTCTCCGGAAAGCCACTTTTGCCCAGGGTGGTGGTCATCACCGGCGCGTTCAGCAGTTCGGCCAGCTCTACCAGTTCATCCGTAGCCTCGGCGTATAGCACTCCCTGCCCGGCGTATATCACCGGCCGGCCAGCGTCCATCAGGCGCCGGGCCACTCTCTTCGCGTCGACCGGGTCGGCAGCGGTGCGGCGCTTGGCGATGGGGCTGTAGAAGAACAGCGACTCATCGATTTCTCCATTCATAACGTCCGACGGAGTCTCCAGCACCACCGGGCCAGGCGGGCCGGCTCTCAGCTGCGTGTAGGCGCGGCGCAGCAACTGGGGCACTCGCTCGGGAGAGTTGATCATCCCGGACCACTTGGTCACTCCTCCGTAGTTGCGGGTAGCGGAGAAGTCCGAGGTCATGGTGGTGCGGCCGGAACCCTCGTGGCCCGGCAGCATCAGGATGGGCACGTTGTCGGCGAATGCCTGGGCCACCCCTGGAAATGCGTTCTCGATGCCAGGACCAGCCTGAACAATGCAGACGCCATTCTTGTGGCCATTGTTTATGCGGGTGTAAGCGTCCGCCATGTTCACGGCGCCCCGCTCCATGCGGGCGATAACCGGGCGGATGCCGGCTGCTGCGATAGCATCGATCAGCGGGTTGTTGGGGAAGCAGAAGGCGAACTCGACTCCCTCCTGCTTCAGTATGTTTGCGATGGCTGTCTTTCCGTCCATCGTTCCTCCAAATGGGAATTTGCGTCCGTTGATTGTACTACTGTCGACCGCCCTTGCTGGCAAGCCAGGGGAGATGCGACACAGCCAGGTGCTTGCCGTGACAGCCCGACGCTAGTACAGGTCTTCATCCGAAAAGAATGGCCTGTCGTCGTCGGCAGTCGACTGACCGGTCAAACGAGCAGTGTAGAGCAGGCAGGCCCGGCGGTAGAGCACGAGTATCGCCTGGTTGACGAGGAGTTGCGGCTTGTTGATGGTGCGTCCGTGCTTCTGGTTCAGCCATGCAGAGTGGCCGGCTGCGAAATACTCCTCGAGAAAGTCCGTCGGCTCCACCTCAACTCCGCAGGCCTCCAGGATTTCGTCGGGGGCATCGCCGCACATGATGTCCGGTTGCTCCACTGCCATGCGGAGAAAGTGCTGTTCGCGGTCAGGTTCCATACAGTGTCACCTGTCTTGAAATATCTGGATAGATATAGATATGCTATCAATTGGTGGTATAGACTGACATTTGTTTATCAGCCTACAGTGTACCTGAGAGGGCGGAGATGACAACTGCAAAGCGGGAGAAATTTTCCAGCCAGGTCGATCCTGAATTGCTGGCGGGGATGCGGAAGATCGCTACCGACGACGGTCGGCAGTTCCAGTCGGTTCTTGAAGACGCCTTTCGCGCATATATCGAGGGCCGTTCTCAGAGGAAAGTTCGCCCCGAGGTCATGGCCCATGCCAGGGCTAGTATGGAGCGCAACCGTGAACTACTGGAGTTACTGGCCCAGTGAGCCACGAATTCCCCTCCATCGAAGAAGTAATTGCCATACACGACTTGCTTATCGAAGAAATGGGCGGCGCCCACGGCCTCAGAGATGAAGGTGCCCTTGCATCTGCGATATGGCGTCCTCAGATGGGATATTACAATAGCCTTGTCGAGGAAGCGGCCGCTCTAATGGAGAGTCTGTCTCAGAATTATCCTTTTATCGATGGAAACAAGCGTGTCGCCGTCGTCATAACTGACTCATTCGTGCGCATGAACGGGTCGTATCTCAACTGCGGTCGGGATGCTGCGTACTCCTTCTTTATGGGATTGTACGAATCCAACTCATTCCGGTTTGACAACCTGATTCCCTGGCTGGAGGAACACGTCAAGCCATTGCCTTAGTGCATTTGAATGCGGACAATAGTCAAGTCCCTGCGAAGAGAAGAAGCCCGCCGGTTATATCGGCGGGCTTTTTGTTTGGGCCGGGTTAGGCCGCGATGATCAGAGGTTGAGCTGCGGGACCAGGTAGCTGCTCACCTTGTTGTAGATCTGGATGCGGCTGCGCTGCGTGTCCGCCACAATCAGGCGGTTGTTCTCTGCGTCATACTCCACTGCCGTGGGCTGGGCGAAGGTCCACTCAGGCTCGGTGGTGCGCACTTCGCGACGGCGCTTGGCATAGTCGGCGTTGGCGTCCACGGTCATCTGGGCCCAGGCGGAGAGCTGCTGGGCGTCTCCTACCAGGCTGGTCAGGAACCTGCCGTTGGCCTCGAAAATGTGGACCCGTCCCCGGTTCCACCGGTTTTCGGTCCAATCGCACACATAAACGTCGCCCTCGGGGTCGACGGCAACGTCTGATGGGTAATGGAGCTCGCCACGCTTTGTGCCGCCCCGTCCGAACTGGGCGACAAACTCTCCATCCTGGGTCAGCTTCTGGACCCGGTGGTTGCCAGAGTCAGCCACGTACACGAAGCCGTCCTTGTCGATGGTGATGCCCCACGGCGAGTTGAACTCGCCCTCTCCGGAGCCTTCGCTGCCGAAGGAACCGAGGTACTGTCCGCCAGTGGTGAACTTGCGGACCCGGTGGCTGCGTCCGTCGCTGACGAACAGTTCCCCGTCGGCGGAGATCGCGATTCCGCAACTGCCGTTAACCTCGGGGTCGCCCTCCTGGACGATGGAGAAGTGCCGCTGGTAATTCCCGTCGCCATCGAACACGGAGATCCGGTTCAGCCATTCATCGGCCACATACAGGCTGCCGTCATTGTCTGCGACTATGCCAGCAGGCCAGATGACCTGACCGTCATTGTTTCCATACCGGCTGAACTCGCCGATGTATTCTTCCTCGCCCCAGGTACTGCCGAGGCTGACCCTGGAGATCCGCTGGCCCACGCCGGTGCGGTTCCAGCCAACATTGCTGATGGATTCGCTGCCGCGGTTGGCGACATACACCATACCATTGGGTCCGATGGTCATTGCCACCGGCGTGTTGAAGCCCATGCCGGTCTGCGCGCCACGGCCCACGTTGTGACTGTAGTCGAAGGTGCGGCCTGCCACTGTTTCGGTAAGCATTCTGGAATTCCTCCCCTGTCAGGGTGGTCGTTGGTTAACGCAGGGGCGGGTGTCAACCCGCCCCTGGTATTGCTTTTCTGCCGGTTTGAACCAGCCTAGGCCAGGATCGGCAGCTTTTCGAAGACGCCGCCGACCAGTGGCTTTGCGTCCAGGCCCATCCAGTCTTCGAGGACGGTGGAATACAGGCCACGGAAGTCGTTATTGGGAACGACGTCGCCCTGCTCCAGGTCCTTGTCGGCCAAGGAGGGGAACTCGCTGTACTGGCCGCCCTTGACGCCAGAGCCGAACATGAAGGCCGCGCCGCCAGCGCCGTGATCGGTGCCGGAGCCGTTGTCGTGGGTGCGGCGACCGAACTCGGTGAACATCAGGACCACGACTTCCTCGTCGGCGTTGTGCTCTTTCAGGTCGTCGAGGAACGCGTCCATGGCGTGGGAAACGTCGTTCCACAGCTTGTCGTGCATGCCAATCTGGTTGGAGTGGCTGTCAAAGCTGCCGTGGTCGACGTAGAACACGCGGGTGCCGAAGTTGGCCAGGTGGACCTGGGCAATGCCCCTCAGCTTCTTCGCGATGGAACTGTCCGGGTACTCGACATCCGAGGAGTACATCATGGGGGCTTCCTTAAGGATGTCGGCGCCTTCGAGGGTGTCCAGACCGGTCTGGCCCATGTAGTCCATCACCGCGCCGGTACCGATGGCGGGCGAGTACATGCGGGCGAAGCGGTCCAGCACCTTGTTGCGCTGTTCACCGGCGATGTTCGGCAACAGGCCGTAGTTGTCCAGGTCGTCGACCACTGCCACGGGAACGCCGGGCAGTGCCAGCGCACGGAACAGCGAGGGGCCGAAGCTGACGGTGGTGAGAACGTTTTCCTTGTTGGGGTCGATGTCACGGGTGGCGCGTCCCAGCCAGCCCTCGGTTCCGAGCTTGTCCGGCTCACAGGTGTGCCAGATGTCCATGGAGCGGAAGTGCGAGCGCGGGGAGTTGGGGTAGCCGATGC